>CAVWTJ010000017.1:0-26965 GCA_963757695.1 uncultured Actinomycetota bacterium | reverse complement strand
AATGAGTGCGGATGTCATCACCGGTTCGGTCGTGTGCGCGAGGATGCCTTCGTGTCGAATGACGGTGGCGTGCGCGGCCCGCTGGGGTGGCGAAAGCGCGCACGGCGGCCCGATGACGGCGTGATGCAGTTCCAAGGTCGGCGGCTGCGGTTCAGCTCCGCACCCTCGGACGCGGAGCACCGCAGAGCCGCAACGTGGCTACGGCAGCACCCCGATGAGGCGCTTCGCTTCTACGGCAACTTCGACCGCTCGGTGACCGACCTGGAGTGGCTGCGGTTCTATCCGCATCTGCGCCGTTTCGACGTCGACACGCTGCGCGGCAACGTGCCAGACCTAGCGGGTCTGCGGCACCTGTCCGATGACCTGGAAGCCCTGAGTCTGGTCCTGAAATCCGCGGAGCACGGCGAACGACTCCTCGCGCGCTGCCTGAAGCTCACCGACCTGGCACTGGGCGGGCAACGCCAGCTTCCCCAGGCGCTGGCCGGCCGGTCGATGCTTCAGAAGCTGTACATCGAGGGCCCCGGGTCTCCCTGCGGGACATCGCCGTGTCGTGGCCAACCACGGCATCCGTGACGGCCTCGACCGTCGTGGTGTGCAGTGGCGACGTCGAGGGCCTCCAGTGGACTGGCGTGGTGTTCTTCTTCAAGAACCGCGAAGGCAGCCTTGTCGTCCTCGAGACGTGATGGCGGTGGAGCCTCGGCCCCGACGCGCTCGATGTAGGCCATGCACACTGACATCAGCGATGAGGTTCCCTCGCTCACGTTGACCTGCCTGTCCCAGCGTGTACAGAAGCAGGGGCAACTGCCCTGCTCTGGCGTGGTGGTCGGGCTCGTCGTCGTGGACCTTCACGACGGTGCCGCCCCGGGGGTGCGCCGGGGCGCTCCGAATCCCACGATGCGTTCGGGCGGCGCGCTGGACAACCGGCTGCTCCAGTAGCGGGCGACTGCGCTCCGCGCTCACGCCGTCGTGTCGTCGTCGGCCCCTGCCGGTTGCCAGAGCTGTACCGGGTTTCCCTCCGGGTCGGACAGGTTCGCGAACCTCCCATTCGGATACGTCTCAGGGTCGATGTCCACGCCGATAGCGGCGCTGCGGAGGTGTTCGACCATGGCGTCCAGATCGGTGACCCTGAAGTTGATCGCCCACGCCGCCGGGAGGCAGACGAACTCGTGTCGGGCAGATCCCATGACCGCCAGCGGGCAACTACCGTGACCGCTACCGGGCAGCTACGTGGCCGCTTCCGAGCAAGTTTCCCGTGTCCGCTGTCATGCGATCTTGGCCAGTGAATCGAAGAACTCGGCCGCCACGCGGTTGGGGTGGTCCCTGGGTCGGGCAAGATCCACCGAGACCCACGGGACGTCAGCGATCCTGACTAGCTCAACGTTGTAGAAGCTGAACTGTTCGCGGAACGACGCGAGGGTCGTGCAGGTCCCTCGCCCCTGTGCCACCGCCAGGATGATCTCTTGGGGTGAGCGCCACACGGGACCCCGTTCTCGCGGCGCGCCTCCACGGATGTCGTCTAGTCTCCAGTAGCGGTGGCCGACTGGATCGGGGCGAGGGAACCTGACCCAGCCAATTGCGTCGAGTTCCGCCAGAGTCACCTCGCGCCCGACCTCGGTTGCCACCTCGGTCGGCAGGATGGCCACCCGAGGTTCGGACCAGAGCGGCACCCGCTCTAGCACGCCATCGATCTCGGTGGGGCCGGGGATGATCGACAGGTCTACGTCGCCGGTTCGCAGCCCCCCTGTTGGGTCGTCCCACCCGTATACCCGTATGTCGATTCTCGTTTGGACCGCATCGGTGAGCGTGCCGACCAGCTGATGGACCCGCTGCGCGCCCAGCCCCCACAGGGTCCCAATCGTGAGCTCGGGTCCGCGCTTCTCACCGAATTGCCGCTCCATCTCGGCCATGTCGTCGACCAAGCGAGTGGCCGAGCGCAGCAAGCGCTCTCCATCCGTGGTCAGGATGACCCTCAACCCGCCTCGTTCGAACACCGCCGTGCCGAGTTGTGCCTCCAGCTTGCGGATTCCAGCGCTTACCGCTTGCACGGAGACGCATTCGTCTCGCGCGGCTGCAGTAAAGCTGCCTCGGCGAGCGACGGCACACAGGTAGCGCAACTGGTAGAGCTCCACGTCAACCTCCAGTTGAACGGTGTCTACAAACGTCTCATGGACATGTCGTCAGAGCAACACGAGCATCATCTGTGTGAGAGCAGGTCGGTTTCTCCGGCACGGAGCGGGGAGAGCAATGACAAGGTGTCGCCACGTGCGATTTGGATCTCCTCCCTTTACCCCGCCTACGCCACGTCGATCGCCACGGTGGTCATCATCTGCCGGTCCCGGGAGCTGGAGGACATGATGGATGTTCAGTTCGGGCAACAGGTAGGGCGGGATGAAGCACGCCTCCGTCTCCATGGGGTCCGGCGCCCGCAGCCCCAGCTGTTGCGCCCGACGTCGTGCTGGCAGACGATATCGCAGGGTGGAGAACTCTCTCGCAGGGTGAGGTGCTCCCAGGCGGCGAGGACACGTCGGCCATGGCGGTCCTCGTCGAGCGGTGTGGTTCAGTGAACATCCCCTCCTACCGGTGGGTGCCTCTCATCACGACTGAGAGCCGACTGGTGTCGGCCTGCGGCGCCGGCGAACCCCGGCTGCGCTGCGCGGTCCTGCTCGGTCCCCGCCTGATCTCGCTGGGCCCTGGCAGCGACATCAGGCAAGGGAACCTCGTCCACGAGCTCACCCACTGCTACCAGTACGGCTGGTTCCTCGAGGCCGGGCTCGCCCCCGGGGCTCCCTTCACGGAGTTCATGAGGGCACCCCCGAGACCGCCGACGCCGACACCGACGCCGCATCCCTGCACCGGCGCCCCCGATCGGGAGCTGACGATGAGCTACGCGAGAGAGGGTCTGGTCCAGGGCTGCGACGTCACCGGCGAGTTGATCCGCGTGAAGCCTCCGCCCCGCGACGAGCAGACCTGCTTGGGATGAGGTGGTGGTCACCCGGCATGCCCAGAATCGGCCTCAAGGGCCCTTCCCAATCGAGGGAGTAGGGGCCCGATATGCGGCCTTTCAATCAACCTTGACACATCCCCGCTCGGGCGTAGGCGCCTATTGGGCGGCTTACTGGAGGTATTTCCATGTATTTCGAAGAACAGCCCTGGTTACTGGTTCCACTCATCATCCTGGTCGTCGAGGGCTGGGCCCTGACTAAACACTTGGCCCGAAAGTGGTTCGCTCAACGACCACATCTCATGATCAACCGGCGCGCCATGCACGAGGCCTCCACACACCGACCCTCCGCGCGCGAGGTCCGCTTCTAATTCGGCCTCTCCTGATTCATCTCCCCGAATTCACCCAGAGAGATTGGGAAGCGCGTGATGAGAAGCGTGCGCCAGATACTGGAGCCACTGCGGCGCCTGCACCCAGACGTCGAAGTGCGCCGCATGGTGACCCGCTGCGGGTTCGATCTCGGCGCGGGCCTGCGGGCGGGGCTGGCCGGGTTGGAGGACACCCGACCTACGCCCCCGTATTTCGAGTACGACAGGCCGACTCGGCGCGCCGTTCAGCGACGGACCCGCGAAGTGCTGGACGAGTACACCAAGATCGACGGCGGACAGTGGCATAGTTACCTGCACCGCAATGTGATTCCTATGCGCATCGCAGGCCCCACCTCGCTGAGTGACCTGCAGCGAATTCTGCGGGAGGCCGGCTCGGCCCGGGTGCGGGTGAAAGCCGTCGGGTCAGGCCACTCCTTCTCCGACATCTACCGGACCGACGGCTGGCTCATCGACACCCACGGCCTGCACGGTTCGCTCCCGCTGCACCGAGAGTGGCTCAAGGCGACCCCGGTGGGCATCGATGGGCAGGCGGTGGACCCCGGTCGGCAGCTCGCTGAGGTGCTGGCAGGGACCACCATCCGAGCGCTCAACGATCTCTTGGACCGGCGCGGCCAGGCCCTGTTGAACGCCGGCGGGTACGACGGGCAGACCTTGATCGGCGCCGCCTCGACCTCCACGCACGGCACCGGCATCGGCCTACCGCCCTTCTGCGACATGATCCTGTCGTTGGTCCTGGTGAGCGAGGGTGGTCGTACCTATCGCATCGAGCCGGATGAGGGAATCACCGATCCTGCTCGATACCCGGCCACGGAGCCGGAGCTGGTCCAAGACGACGACATCTTCAACTCGGTGATCGTGTCGATGGGGTGCATGGGAGTCGTGCACTCCGCGATCATCCAGGTGCGCAGCCGCTACTTCCTGCGCGAGACCGTCCACGCCGACGGCTGGAACGTCGTGCGCCGCGATCTGGAGTCTCACGACTTCCGGCCTCCCCTGCTAACTGACCACCGCCACCTCAACGTGGTCATCAACCCCTACGCCAGCGTCGCTCGCGGTCCTCTCCGCGGTCGTCTCCGGTGCATGGTGACCACGACGGATCGGGTCCCCCACGTTCTCATCGAGGGGGAGCCTCGTCGCAACGACAACCACTGGATCGTGCGCGGCGTACGCACGCTCCGTTTTCAGAAGCCCGATGCCGTCGCCGATGCCTACAATGTCGGCTTCGACCTCGCGGCAGCGGCTCCCTCGTTCGAGAGCCGCAGCTATAAGACGTTCATCGCCCCGGGTAAGGAGATCGGCGGCTATGCATGCGAGTGGTCGTTCTCCCTGGATCGCTACCTCAAAGCCGTGGCGGTCATCCTCGACACCGTCAACCGTGCCGCCGCCGACGGCGAACAAGTGCAGACGGCCCCGATCTCGTTGCGCTTCGTTAAGCAGTCACGTGCCTATCTGTCGCCGCAGTTCGGGCGGGACAGCTGCATGATCGAGCTCCTGAACCTCTACGGAACCCCGGGCTGGCCGACCGACTACGCGTTGATGCACCGGTTCTTCGATGCTCTGAGCCTCCTCGGCGGCCGCCCGCATTGGGGGCTGGAGTTCAACGACCTGTTGGCCACGGACGACATCGGGGCTCTCTACCCGCGTTGGTCTGCGTGGCTGCGGACCTATGAGCGGTTCAACCGCACCGGAGTTTTCAACAATGAATTCACCGACCGCCTGGGCATCTCGATGTAGCCACGGCGGTCACGTCCTCAAGGAGCAACCATGCAAGGAGACATCACTCTTCGCGACACTGGCGTCGACGTGGTCGGCGACTATCTGGCGTGCGCCGGTGAGCTGCGCTGTGAGCAGCGCGTGATCGCTAGCGAGCTCGTCGTACGCGGTGCCGCCGAGTTGCAGACAGGCCTCTATGTCGCGGGCCACGCGGGGCTCGGGTCGCTGCACGTGACCGGCAGGGGGAGCTTCGCGGAGACCCCGCAGGTGCCCGACCTTCTCGTGAACAATCTCGGCAGGATTGTGCGGAACCCGGCAATCGGGTCCGCCGTCGACGAACTCCGGTTGCCGGCATCCCTGACCCAGGTGATCACGGACTTGCAGAGGCGGGTCGCGGCGCTGGAGCCGTGACCTGAAGGAGGACGCATGGACCACTCACTGCGAGACCTCTTGCGCCGAGATCGCCAGCTCCCGGGTGCGGTCATCGCCCAACCCACCCTCGCATCCATCTCGCTTGCCCAGTCACTCGCACAACATCACGACGCGAGCAGACTGACGCTGCGAGCGGTCTGCGAACTCTTCAGCACCCCGGCCAGCTCGGACGGCTTCGCCCGTGGCTGCCGCACCAGATTCATCGAACGGCCAGGGATCAAAATGCTGGCTCTCACCCTTCCCTCCTGGGTGGCGGTCGACGACTCCGAGACACGCACCCTCGAGGGAGTTCTCAAGCGCAGCAAGATCACCCATACCGACTTTCCGCTGCGGCCCTGGCACGTGTACTACGACTGGTGCATGCACGTCCTGCCCGACCCCCAGTACGCCTACCTGCGCAGTCGCTTCATCGAGGATTCCGGTGAACTCGCAGAGGCGATCGAATGCGAGTGGGACACCGGAGGCTTTCCGCCTTGGGCGTGGCCGCAAGCCGGCGATCGGGTCTGGCTACGCGGCCGGTGGATCTATGACTGCGGCCACCCCGACCGCAACAGCGCCCACAAGACCGAGATCCACCCACCGAAGGCGATTGTGTCAATACGCGCGGGGGCCGCCAGGGTGCCGGGCGCCAAGAGCCCCCAGAGGACCACGCAGGCCAGGGTCTACCTCGGAAGACAGGGCGGGTACTGGGACCAGGACATCGGGGACGAGGACTACGAGTTCGACGTACCGCTACCGCCGCGGCCCAAGTGGGGAGCCGAGCCGTCATGGATGCGCACCGACATGACGGGGTCCCTCCCAGTCGCCCCGGTGGTCGTACCGTTCCCGCCGGATCGCCCCACCCAACTGCGGGTGCGGGTGCCGCTCACCGACGCGGTGGACGACCTCGCCGAGTACGGCTTCATCTTGGAGTGCGGCTGGCGTGCCCACCCGCGCATGATGTCCAGCGTCCGGGCCTCCGACGAGATCGAGCACCTCCGGGTGACGATCGAGCGGATCGACATGGTGGGCGACGGTGACACGTTCGGCGACGACTGGCACGTCTATGTGTGCGTCAACGGCCAATGGACCGTGTGGACCGACCTTTCGGGTACCTCGGCGAGCCTGTCGACCCACGTCGACCTCGACCTCGACCGTGAGGACAAGGTCCATGTCAGTGCATGCGGGTTCGAAGCGGACCTCATCCACGACGCGATGGGTAAGGCCTCGGGTCTGACCTGGGCCGACATTGCGGACCCGGCGATGAGCCTAATCCGGCAGATGGACCTGGAGGACCGCATCTTCAGCCAGTTGCTCCCCACAGTGGGCGACGAGAACGACCCCATCGGCCGCATCGAGGTCGCCCACGCGGCCACCGATCGTGGCCCGTTCGTGTCCCGGTCGAACCGACGCACGGATGGGGGAGACGACGTCCTGAGCTACAACTTGCACTACTCAATCGCCGACCGGCCCAGCTGATATTCACAGCCTTCCAGAGAAGGAGTCCGACATGCCCGGTTGGTACGTGCACCTTGAGGCCGCACACGACACGGCGCGGGCCTTGCGCGACGGGAACGTTCCTCCGGGCTTCGCCGTCAGCCCCGCAGAGGCCCAGATCATTGGGGAGCACTGCCACACGTGGCGGAACTACCTCGCCCTCGGCTCCCTCGGCCCTGATCTGTTCTACCTCCTCCCGGACTTCAAGGACACGGCCGGACAGGTCATCCGGCAGGTCGTCATGTGGGCCCTCGACGTCTGGGAGGTCATCGACGCCGAGTTCGTCGCGAAATGGGAGAAGTGGATCGACCCGATCTCGACGAACAACGCCCAACTCGCGTCGCAGCTGACCGGGGGACTGTCCACCCAGCTCGCCCAGGTGCTCGACGAACTCACCCAGTCGATCCTCTCGGCCTTCAAAGGCCTGCTGGCGCAGATGGGCGACTGGTTCGGCGTCCTTACCTCCGGCGTCCCGCAGGGGTACGGGGACGACGCGTTCTACTGGTCCGACATCTTCCACTACCGCCGCACGTACCAGTTCCCGTTCGTACTCTTCAGCCAGGCCCAGGAGGCACTCGCCGCGGCGACAACCGACGAGACCCGCCAGGACGCCGAGGCCCGGATCGCGTTCGCCGTCGGGTGGATGACGCACTGCGCCACCGACGTCACCGGCCACCCCTTCACCAACGCCAAGTCCGGCGGCCCCTACCGGGACCACTGGCAGCGCCACCACCTCGTCGAGAACCACATGGACTGCGAGAACTACGGCGCCCGCCACCCCGGCCCCCTCTACGGCGAGTACGGGACCTCGGCCCTGCACTTCCGGCTGGCGTTCGTGCACCGGGACGACGCCCCCTACAACGGGCGCGACGATGCCCCCGCATACGACTACTGGACAGGCTTACCCGCCTACGACAACGGCGACGGACCCACCGCCACCGCCCACCGGCACGACTTCTTCGACCTCGACACCGGGCCACTGCCGGATCACCTCGTCGACGGCCTGCTCGAGGCGATGCACGACGTCTACGGCGACCACGGCCCGCACATCCTGCTCCAGGACCCGCCGTTCTCGGCGAACGACCCGGTCACCGGCCAGCCGGACGGGCGGCCCAACGGGGCGGCGCTCGGCCAGATGTGGGAGCTGGTCTACCGCTACCTGAAGATGACGGGCAGCGACGCGATCAGCCTCCGCCTGCCGCCCCCGCCCTCGGTCTTCACGGACCACTCGTTCCCCACGCCCCCCGGGGGCGGTGGCGGCGTCGACGACGACCCGACCCGCGGTGCGGACGTCGACGACGACGACTCCTTCACCCTGCTCGACCTGCTCCTCGCCCTGTTCGCCTGGGCGGTCTACCTCGCCCAGGTGATCGTGTGGCTCGCGACGATCCTGCCGGGCCTCATCACCGACATCACGACCTTCCCCGCCCGAGAGGTCATCTACTGGACCGTGATTGTCCCCGCCTGGAACCTCTACCTCCTCGCCCGCCGAGCGCTCGTCATGTCCGGGTTCGCGATGCCGAAGCCCGCGGAGATCAGTACCGGGCTAACGACTCTCGGCCGTGCAGGGACCTACGACATCGCCGCCGCCCTGGACGACCCGCTCGGCGTGCCGGGTGCCCCACCGCCGGTCACCGAGCCGTCCGGGCGGCTCCACCCCTCGGATGCCCTTGGCCTCGACCACGCCTACCCGCGCGGGATCGTTCGCGACCTGCCGTCGGCAATCAGTCGACCCGACCTCGTCGGCGCCCTGGGCCTCACGTCTTCCTTGCGCTATCTCGCAGACGCCCCGGGCGACGACTTCAAGCCTTCGGAGTGGGTGGCGCCGTGGCGGTACCCGCTTACCAACCAGGCCCGGATCGCAGTGGCGCAGGAGGGCGGCGGTACCCACGTTGGGCCCTACCTCGTCGGGTCCGACTCGACCGTCTTGCTGTCCGGGCTCGGTGGTCACGACGGCGCCCGAGCCGACCTCGAGTCCGCCCAGTCACCGGCTGAGACCGAGAAGATCCTCCAAGCGCGGCTGCCCCTCGACGAACACCTCGGCGGGCCGGTCGACTACGGGCTCTACCTCGTCGGGCGGATGGCCGCGGAGAACGGTGAGCCGGAGCTCTCCGTCGCCGACTTCAACCTGGACTCCGACCGTGGCTACGCCTGGCGGTGCTGGGACTGGGACCGTAGCGACGTCCACTGTGTCCCCGACATCAGCCCGGTCGGCGCCGAGGACTACGGCTTCCCCGTGCCATGCACGTCGCCGCAGTTCCTCGACTGCGACTCGGCCCCGCGCTACGACGAGAGCCTCGACCTCGCCGTCCACTACCTGCCGGGGGACGCGCCACCGTGTTCGGGCAGCCCGGAGCACCACGACCCCGTGACGGACCTGCAGTGGCGTCGCCGCCTCGACGAGGAGAAATGATCATGCCCCGGGACATCGACGAGCCGCAGCACCCGGTCCTGCCCGAGGAGGAGGACCGCCGTCAGCGGGGCGAGGCCCCGCCCGGTTCGATCGGGCACACCGAGACCCCTGCCGGGGACCTCGAGCCGGGCTGGACCCCGGGCGACGGCCTCCGCAGGGCGGCTGAAGGGCTGATCAAGGAGATCGGGGGCGACCACCGCCCCCGCCGCGAGGACGTCTACCCCTATCTGCTGATCCGCGCCCACAGCTCCGGCGACCGCGGCGCGCGGCCGGTGTGGCCCCCCACGGCCTTCTGCCACTCGCCCGACCTCCTCCTCGTCGACGCCGCCCACACCGGGGCGTTCGATCCGGCGTTCCTTGTCGGGACCCCCACCGCGGGGCGCCGGTACCGGGTCTTCGTCCGGGTGTGGAACCTCGGGCTGCTGCCGGCGATCGGGGTGCACGTGCGGGCGTGGTACGTCGACCCGGGCTTCTTCGGTGGCGACCCGACCAACCCGGCCTACCAGCCGAGGCTCATCGGGGGCGCCATGGTCGACCTCGAGGACCGGACCAGGCCTGGGGCCGTGCAGGTCGTGGAGCTCGACACCACGTGGGACATCCCCGCGACGCTCACCGGGCACGAGTGCCTCCTCGCCTCGGCCAGCTGCCCGCTCGACCAGTGGAGCGGCGCGCTCGACGGCAACAACGACCGGCACGTGGGCCAGCGCAACCTCACGATCCTCGCGGGTGCCCAGAGCGCGAAACCGTTGATCGCCCTGCTCGGAGCCAAGGTCACGCGTGCCGGGACCCTCGAGATACGTCACGGGGGCCTGGCCGTCGCGCCGCTGCTGCGTGCGGTGCTCGGCGAGGCCACGAGCGAGTTCGGGCCCGTGGAGCGGCTCAGGGGACCTTCCGCAGACCGGCTCCGCCACGGTGTGCCGGCCGGGACCACCCAGCATCTGATGACGATGTTCGCGACCGATGGTGGTTGGCTCGTCGCGGACAGTGCGCGCGTGCGGGCGGTCGCGGCGCAACTCGGCCTCGTCGACGAGGAGGGCTCCCTCCGGGAGCGTGAGCTCGCGCAGCAGGGTCGAGCCGACCAGACGACCGAGGTCGAGCAGGGGCGCCCGGTCCAGCGAAGGAGCGGGCGCGAGGAGAAGGGTGGGCCTGACGAGAAGGACGCTGACGGACGCAGGGGCGGAAACCCGTTCGCGGAGCCGCTCGGAGCGAGACGGCTCATCGAGACGATCGGGGTCGAACGGGTCGAGGCCTTCGGCATCCTCGTCGACGCCCCTCCGGAGGTCGCCCTCCTCGAGGGGCTGGCCCGGCTGTGGGGCCTCGAGGACCTGACCGCGGCAGGTCTCGCGGCGGGGCTCACCGCGGGCGGCCCGTACGCCCACCTCCTCGAGCTGGTCCACACCGACAACGAACGCGACGAGGTCGGTGGCTACGCGCTCACGGTGGTCGGTTGACGTGCGCCCTCTGGACCCGTTCGGGACATGCCGGAGGCGCAGGGTCATGACCGGCGCCGTCACCACCATCCGAGTCCGGGGCGCGTCCCTTCGCACCCCCGGCCCCGCACGTCAACCGACGCGGTCCACCCGGACCGCTGTCGTCGGAGAGCCGCGACCGTCCACACCCGGTCGCCGGGCAGGGAGGTAGCAGGATGTCGTTCGCCGATGTTCGGGAGTTGCTCTACACGAGGCGAATCCGGGTCACCCGGGTCCCGGAGGCCCACCCGCCACACTCCGATGCCGCGGAGCTCGCGGCGATCGAGGCCGACCTCGACGCTGCCGACGACCTGCTGGGCTCCGGACAGTGGCAGCCCGCCGCCACCGCGTACCACGAGGTCCGGACCCGGGTGTTCTCCCTCATCAACGGCCGGCACGGCGGAGTCGTCACGCCCGGGCTGTTGACGCCGCACCAGCCGGCGCAGCTGTCGTCCTTCGTCACGGCGTCCTCGACCCTCCTGGCGCGGATGAGCCCTTCCCTGCGCTCCGGGTCGGCCGTCGACGTGCGGATCGACGACGGTCCCGTCGCCCGCAGCGGCTCCCTCGGACTCCACCCGGCCCTGGGACTGACAAAGGCCTCGAGCCGCACCCACGCCGGCCTGGCGGCCGCGGCCGAGGGTCGCTACGCCGACGCGGCCGAGGAGTTCGGGTCGGCGCTCGAGGCGGCGAGCCCTCCGGAGCGTCCGTCGCTCCAGCTGAACCTCGGGGTGGCCCTCCTCCAGAGCGGTGAGTTCGACGAGGCGGAGCGGACCCTCAAGCTCGCGATCCGCGGCTTCTCCCGGGCCGGGGACGCCCTCGGCGGTGCTCAGGCACAACAGAACCTCGCCGTCCTGCAGGCATCGCAGGGCAGGGCCGACGAGGCCAGGCAGTCCTTCACCGCGGCCGAGACCGGGGCCAGGTCCGCCGCCGGGGACCTCGCCCGCGCGACTGGGGTCCTCGCCGACATCGACCGGCGCGACCGGGTGCTCGACGACCTCGTCACGGGCCCTGCGCACGCCGCCCCGGCGGCAAACGTCGTCCTCGGGCAGCCAGCGCCCGTCCTGAGCGCCGGGCTCGCGACGCGCGCGAGGAGCGCCCCCGCGACTGCTCTCGCCCTCGGCGCGCTGAGCGCCAGTGGCGCGGCGACGGGCCGTGCGCCGATCGACGACCTCGGAGCCGGCCTCATGCTGGTCCTCCGGGACCCGGCCGACGCCTCGGCCTTCCACACGACCCCCCTCGTCGCCGACTTCGCCAGGCAGGAGGCGATCGAGGTCACCGCCGGGTTCTCGACGGCGGGCGACGTGCGGGCACTCAGCTGGTCAGGAAGCGCGGGGCCCGCGGTCGCCGACCTCGTCGCCACCCTCTACGAGCCGCGCAAGGTGGCGACGACACTGCTCGACCTCATCTGGGCGCCGGCCTCGAGCGCCGACACGGCCGCGCGCCTGGCCCACATCTACTACTTCGAGACCGCGTTGGGGCTCGGGGACGCGTACGCCGGGATGGGCGACTGGGAGTCGGCCCGCACCTGGTACCTCCACGCCGCAGACTACGAGTACCTCAACGTCACGATCGAGGCACCGGTCCTCTGGCACCGCATCGCGGGGACGTACCTCGGGGAGGGCGACGGCTGGTACCAGGAAGACGAGCTCCAGAAGGCCACGGACGCCTACACCAACGTGCTCGCGCCGGTCCAGCTCACCGCCCCGGTCGCCTCGCCGCTCTACCGGCACCCGGCGCTGTCCCCGACCGGTGGCCTGGTCCCCGCGCTCCTCGCGGACCCGGACACGCCGCCCGCCGACCTCGGGGCGGGTACCGCTGCGCTGGTTCTCGACGTCGCGCAGCGGCTCAGCCAGATCGCCGCCGGGCTCGACTGGTTCGGCGTCCCGTCCGAGTTCGTGCCGCCCTTCACCTTCGAGCACCTGCAGAATGCGGCCCGCTACCTCGCGCAGCAGGCGAAGTTCGCGGAACGGGACTACATCCAGTTCACCGAGCGATACGCGCAGTCGACGCTGACGAAGATGCAGCTGGACCAAACCGCCGCCTCGGCCCAGGCCGAACTCGACGTGGTCGCGACGCAGCGCAACGCCGCCCACCTCGAGGTCACCGTCGCCAACCGGGCCAAGCAGGCGGCTGACCAGCGGGGCACCGACGCCCACACCGCCCGGAACGCCTACGCAGCGATGTCGAACGAGCAGATCGTCCTCGAGACGACGATCGCCTGGTACTCCAGCCAGAACACGTGGGAGCTCGACAATGCGATCAAGGGCGGCCCGGACGACGGCCGTCACATCCACGAGGTCGTCTCCGAGAAGCGGCACCGGCTCGGTGAGATCAGCCGCGACTACGAGCTGCTGCGGATGGATCAGAACACCGGCCAGCTGGCGATCGCGGCCCAACAGGCTGCCGCCCAGGTCCAGGTCGCGCAGGCGCGCGCCGCCGCGGCCGACCTCGCCGTCCAGGCATCGGCGCTGCGGGCCACCCAGGCGGCCCAGCTCGCCGCGCAGTTCGACGCCCAGACGTTCACGCCGGAGGTGTGGTGGCAGCTCGCCCACTTCATGCGGCAGAACGCCGCCCGCTACCTGGGGTGGGCGACGAAGGTCGCCCGGCTCATGGAGCGGGTCTACGAGTTCGAGTACGACGTCGCCGTCGACAGGATCCGCGCCGACTACGGCGCGGGAGAGGTCGCCGGGCTCCTCGGAGCGGACAAGCTGACGAGCGACATCGACTACTTCACCTACCTTCGCCTCACCGAGACCGACTACCGCATGCAGCGGATCACGACCCGGCTCTCGCTCGCCGAGCGCTTCCCCTTTGCCTTCCAGACCGAGTTCCGCAGCACCGGGAAGATGACCTTCGACGTCGCTCTTCCCGACATCGAGCGGGCGCACCCGGGAGCGTTCAACCAGCGACTCCAGGCGGTGGAGGCGCGGGTCGTCGGGCCGGTCCCCGTCGAGGGTCTCCATGGAACCCTGCGGAACAGCGGCTTCTCAGAGTTCCGTCGGCGCGACGGACAGACCAAGTTCCGGGTCCAGGACGTCGAGACGCTCGTGCTGTCGGCGCTGGACCGGGGGGACGTCGCGATGTTCCGCCCCGTCCGGAGATGCTCGCCGTCTTCGAGGGTGCCGGGCTGGCGTCGACATGGACCCTGGAGATCCCGCCGTCCGCCAACGACATCGACTTCGAGTTCGTCGTCGACGTCGAGCTGACCTTCCACTACGAGGCCGGCTTCGACCGACAGCTCGAGTCGAGCCTGCGCTCGGCCCCGGTGGCCCCCGAGGCGACCCGGGCGACGACGTCCTTCTCCCTGCGCTGGGACCTACCCGACCGCTTCTTCGTGCTCCAGAGCACCGCCTCCGCGGAGCTGGAGATCGGCCGGGAGTACCTGCCGCGCCACCACCTCGACCCGGTCGTGCGCTCCGTGAGCATCCAGCTCCTCGGGGTCGACGGCCCGCTCGGGGCCGGGCACGACGTCGGCATCGGCGCCCCCGGAGCGGCGGCGGTAGCCGTCCAGACCGATGCCGGGGGCCGGGTTCCGTCAGCGGACCCGGCCCTGGCCGCCCTCACCGGGCACCCGGTCTCCGACGGCAGCTGGGCGATCTCGCTCTCCGCCGACCCCGACGAGCGCGCCGACGTCCACGACGTCCTGCTCTTCATTGAGTACGACTACACCCCGAGGGGCGCCTGATGTCCGACCAGCTCGTCTCGCTGCCCCACGGCGGGGGGGCCGTCGGGGGGCTGGGAGGCAGCTTCAGCCCCGACCTGAACACCGGCGGTGGCGGCTACGAGATCCCGATCGACCTGCCGGAGGGTCGCAACGGCCACACCCCGACCGTGTCGCTCAGCTACGCGACCGGCAACCCGAGCGGTCCATTCGGCCTCGGTTGGGGCGTCCCGCTGCTACGCCTCGACCGCGACACCGGCGGCGGCGCACCGGCGTACGGCCCTGACGACGTTTTCGTCTCCCCCGGGGTCGGGCCCTTGCGACCGGGCGTCGCCGACGTCGACCGCCTCGTCCCCGAGACCGACGGCCTGGTCTGGGAGGTCCGTCGCTCGGGCGACGGGTTCGCGATCCTGCAGCGCGACGGCGTGCAGCACTTGCTCGGGACGACCGCCGCGTCGCGGGTCAGCGACCCGGCGGACCCGGCACGGGTCGCGGCTTGGCTCGTCGAGCGGTCGACGAGCGCGGACGGCGAGACGATCGAGTACTCCTACGCGGCCGACGGGTCCGGCAAAGTCCTCGCAGAGGTGCGCTGGGCGGTGTACCGCCTCGTGTTCCACCATGAGGAGGCAGAGCCCTCCCACGACGGCTCCCCCGGCTTCCTCCTCACCACGACGAAGCGTTGTGTGCAGATCGACCTCGAGGTAACCACCGAGCCGCAGCCTGTGGTTCGCCGGTGGCGGTTCGCCTACGCCGAGACCCCGACGTCGGGCCGGGCGCTGCTCTCCTCGGTGACGACGAGCGGCATCGACGCCGCCGGCGGCGAGGTGGCGCTGCCGACCGTCCACGTCGAGTACACGAACGACGCCGGGCCGGTGGCCGACCTCGTCGCGCTTCCCGACCACGTCGCGCGTGAGCTCGCCGCCGGGGCCGTGCTCGCCGACCTCTCCGGCGACGGGCTCCCCGACGTTGTCCAGTTTGCCGGTCACCGCATCACCCTCTGCCGCAACCGGGGTGGGCTCGGTGTTCGACCGGCCGAGCGCGGTCGACGGGCGAGGCGTGCCGGGTCTGGGTCGGCGAGACGTTCGCCGCGGACGTCACCGGTCGAGGCCGGGTCGACCTGCTCTCAACGGCCGCGGGGCTCGCGTACCGCTACCCGATCGAAGGCGACGCCGAGGTCGGGCGGCCCCTCGTCGACCGTGGCCGCCCGGGGCTGGTGCCGGGTACCCCCGGCGTCGAGGTGGGGGACGTCGACGGCGACGGTGCCATCGACCTCGTCTCGCTGCGCGGCGGGGTGCTCACCGTCGACCGGCGCTCCGCCGGCCACTGGGAGACGACGGCGGCGGCTCGTCGGTGGTGCCGATCCGCTTGCCGGCACCGACGCCCTCGGGGACCACCTGTCTTTCGCCTCGATGACCGGTGCCGGGCCGGCTCGACCTGGTCTCGGTGCGCTCCGGCCGGGTCCGCTGGTGGCCGGGGCTCGGGGACGCGAGGTGGGACGAACCCCGTGACATCGCCGACAGCCCTGTCCTGCCCGTGGGGTGCCGCCGGACCGGCTCTTCCTCGTCGACGTCGACGGGGACGGCTGCGCCGACCTCGTCTACGTCGACGAGGAGGTCGTCCGGGTCTGGTACAACTGCGGTGGGAACGGCTTTAGCGAGGAACGGGTCATCGCCAGACGTGCCCGGGGCTGATGGCGACCCGCGTCGAGGTGGTCGCCCTCGACGGGGAGGGCTGCTCCGGCCTGGTCCTGGTCGGCCGGCGACGGGGCCCGGGCGGTCGGGTGGTACCTCGTCCTTCCAGCGAGGCGGGGGCCCCCTGCTGTCGGCGGTCGAGGGCGGGGTCGGGGACCGCCTCGAGATCGGCTACCGGTCCTCCGTCGACGAGGCGGTGCGCGACCGACGGGCCGGATCGCCGTGGACGACCTTCCTGCCGCTCGCGGTTCCGGTCGTGGCCGTGATCCGGCGCCGCCGGTTCGCGGGGGAGTCGTTCCACGCAGACGCGTGTGCGCTACCACGACGGAGCCTGGGACCCGGCGCTGCGGCGCTTCCTCGGGTTCGGCCGGGTCGAGGCCTTCGAGACGGGGACGACAGCGCCGTGGGGACGTGCACGGTCAGCGAGTTCCACGTCGGGCCGGACCCCGGAGCGGGTCGGCGAGCCCCGGCCCCCGACGAGAGGCTCGCCGCTCAGGTGCTCCGGGGCCGGCTGACCCGCTCGACGGTGTCCGCGTGGGAGGGCGCGGCCATCGACCTCGCCGGTGCGGCCCGTCCCGGTCATCGGCGACCCGCTCCTCGTCGTCGAGCAGGACTGGGAGGCGCACCTGTTCGACGTCGCGGGGCGACGCAGCGCCCCGGCCACGCCAGCGGCGCCGGCGCGAGCTGCATCACGACGGCGGCGTGGTCCCGTGGCGGACGACGACGACGACCAACCTCGCCTGGGACGCGTGGAGAACGTCACAGAGTCGTCCCAGCGCGACGTGCGCGCCGCGGACCCGACCGACGCACAGGAGGTGCACTCGACGACGGTCTTCGCGACGCCGGACGGCTCGGGCGTCCGCGACCGCCCGTCACGCGTGGTCCAGACCGACGCCGACGGCGAGCTGCTCGCCGTCCGCATCCTGCGCTACGACGGGGCCGGGCACGGCCTGCCCGAGGCCGAGGTGACCCGGGCCATCTGACCTCGGAGGAGCGGCTGGTCCTCACCGACGCCGTCGTCGCCACGGTCTACGGCGCGCCGACCCCGGACGTCGCCGCCCTCGGGTACCACCGGCGGCCGGATGTCCCGGGATGGTTCATCTCGTCGGCACGGTACGAGCGGTCCGGGATGACCGGTGGCGGTCCGCCGACGCTGCGCTCCACGGACCCGCGCGGCGCCACCCTCGACGTCCAGTTCGACCCCGAGCGCCTCGGCCCGGTCCGGGTGACCGATGCCCGAGGCAGTATGACGTCCGGCGAGCGGGACGCCCGGGCGTGCAAAGTGGGGGTCGGTCACCGACGTGACGGGGAACACCTGGCGCAACGAGTACGATGCCCTGGGGCGGATCGTCGCCGAGCTGCGGCCGGGGATCCGGTCGGTGATCCCTCAGTCCGTCACTCTCCGCACCCGGAGGGCGCGGTCCCGTTCAGCGAGCGGGTCTCGGCCCACGCCGTCGGTGGCGGCGGGGACGTGGTCCAGCGCGACCTGTTCGGCGCCGACGGCCACCTCCTCGTCCGAGGGACCCGCGCCGAGGACGGCACCTGGGTGGTCGGGGAGGCGACGCGCTACAACTGGCGCGGTCTCGCGGCCGGCCGGGCCACGCCGTACCGAACCGTCGGCGTCGAGCTCGACCCGGTCGGGGCGGGACAGGCGGGGGAGTCCTTCGAGTACGACGCCCTCGGCCGTGTCGTCCGGCAGGTCCAACCCGGGGGCGCGGCGCGGGCCGCCGTCCACGAGCCGGGTCGTTCGGTGCTCCACGACGAGGAGGACCTCGTCGTCGGGGGAGACCACGAGGGGACCCCGTCGGTCTTCGAGCTCGACTGTGCCGGGCGCGTGCGGCGCGTTCTCTCGGTCCGCACGACCGGGGGTGCCATCGCGACGTCGTATCGGTACAGCATCCGCAACAAGCCCGTCTCGATCGTCGACCCGAACGGCCGCGCGACGACGATCGTCTACGACCTCGAGGGCCGGCAGCTCTCGGTCGCCGATCCAGACGCGGGGACGACGACATTCCTCCACGACGCGAGCGGCAACCTCGTCGAGCGGCGCAACGGACTCGGTCAGCGGGTCCTCCATACCCACGACGAGCTGAACCGGCTGCGGCGCGTCACCGCGCCGGACACCGGGGACGCGGAGGTGCGCTACGAGTACGTCGACCAGGCCGACACCGCCGCCGGGGTCGACGTCACCGGACGGGCGGGCCGGCTCGTCGAGGTCCACGACAGCCTGGGGGTGACCAGCCTCGGGTACGACGCCCTCGGCGAGGTGACGAGCAAAAACATCGCCCTCGACGACGGGCGTGAATTCGACGTCAACCGGGTCGTGGACCGGCTCGGGCGGCTCGCCCGGGTCAGCTACCCTGGCCTCGGAGCGGTCCCCGGACGGGACGTCGACTACGGCTACGACGACTCGGCCGGATCGCGACGATCGGTGGCGTCATCGACGCGGTCGTCTACGACGCCGCGGGCGTCGCGACGGAGGTCGTGCACGCCAACGGGGTCACGACACGTGTCGACCACGACCCCGACGGCCGGACGGTGGGCTCCTCGGTGACCGACGGGCAGGGCACGCTCCTCGACGCCTGGACCGTCGACCTCGACCGGGTCGGCAACGTCCTCGGCGTCGCGGACCTGGTGGACCCCACCCGCAGCTGGACGTACACATTCGACCACCTGTACCAGCTCACCGGCGCTCACCGCGGCGACGGCACCGACCTCACGTACCAGTACGACGACGGTGGAAACGTCGTGTTCCGCTCCGACGTCGGCGCGGTCGTGTACGGCGAGAACGGGCACCCTGCCGGCTGCCCGACGACAGTGGGTGCGGACGTGCTCGGATACGACGCCATCGGGCGCCAGACCGACGGTCCGGAGGCGACCATCGGCTACGACGCGATGAACCGGATGACCTCGCTCTCCGACGGCGCCGTGACGGTCAGCCAGCGGTACGGGGCCTTCGGGCTGCCGACGATCCGGACCGAGACCACCGCCGCCGCCGGGACCCTGTCGACGATCCGCCTCGACGACACGGTGGAGATCCGTGGCGGGCGGATGTTCCTCTACGTCGGCGACGGCACCCGCACGATCGCCCGGTTCACCCCCGGCCAGCCGGTCGAGCACCTGCACGCCGACCATCGCGGCTCGACGACCCTCGTCACCGGAAAGGACGGACGGATACGCCAGCGGCTCGCGTACGACCCCTTCGGTGCCGTGCTCCTCGAGCAGACCGCCGCCGGGCACGTCGACTCCGGGCGGCGCGCCGACGGGTACCGCGCCCTATCCGGGGTCTCGCTGCAGTTCGCGAACGGACGGCTCTACCAGCCCGGTCTCGGGCGCTTCACCACCGTCGACCCGGCCGTCTCGATCTGTGGCACCCGATCGCACTCAACCGCTACGCCTACTGCGGGAACAACCCCGTGACGCACGACGACCCCACCGGGCGGGCCTGGTGGCATGTCGTCCTCGCGGCGGTCGCGGTCGTGGCGGTCATCGCGCTGACCATCGTCACGTTCGGGGTTGGGCTCATCGGGCTTGGGGCGATGATCGGGGTGTTCGCCGCGATGGCTGCCGGCGCGGCCGTGGGTGGCATCGCCGCGGCCCAGGCTGGGGGGGACGCCGAGAGCATCCTGCTAGGCATCTTCGTCGGGGCCGCGATGGCCGGGGCGGCCGCGCTCGGGGGTGCGCTCATCGGGGTCGGCCTCGGGGCGGCCTTCGGCTCCTCCTCGTTCCTCGCCCACGTGCTCGGCGGGGCCGCGTCCGGCCTCCTGCTCGGTGCGGCGACGGGGTTCGCCTCCGGCTTCGCCGGCGGCGCGGGCTCAGCCGGCGACATCTGGGAGAAGACGTGGCAGTCCGCGCTGATCGGCATGGCAATCGGCGTGGTCTCCGGGATCGCGAGCTAGTTCCAGCAGGGCTGGTTCGGCACGGGCAAGCTCGCCGTCCACGGGTCGAAGGAACCCCTCGACCGCGCGGCCCAGCGGCCGCGGCCGAGGCGGCCAAGAGCCTCGGCGGGGCGGGGAACGCCGGCAGCGTCGGCGGCGCCGAGATCGCGACGGCGGCCGCCAAGGGTGGCGGCTCCTTCGCGAGCAACTTCTTCACCTTCGGAGGCACGAGCGGGATCCCGGTCCTCGAGGTGCTCGTCTTCAACCCGGTGGCCCAGAACCTGCTCATCATGGGCGGGACGTCGCTGTTCTCCCTCGACGTCATCGACGACCTCGTCCAGTGGTTGCGCGAGCAGGATGTGAAGTCGCCCGACATCAAGGGTGAGTTCTGACCCGGGGTGCCGGGGCTCAGGGCTGATGTGCGGCAACGGTCGACACGTGGCCCGACAGATCGCTCTGGAGGTCGGAGACCGCCGACCGCAGCGCCGCGACCGTGGCCTGCAGGGTGGCGGCGGCGGTGTCGAGGTCGCTGATCCTCTGCAGCACGTCGACCGTCCCGTCGTCAGTCACGAGGAGCAGGGCCGAGCACGTCACCGATCCGTCGACCCCCTTCAGGACGACGGAGTGGCCGTCCCCGCGGACGTCGATCTGTCCCGGTGCGGCGGTCGTGCCGACGGAGACCCGCTGCTGGCCGACGAGGATGCGATCGTCTGGGTCCCGTCGGCCTGACGCAGACGGATCTCCCCGTCCTGGCCGTTGGCGCCGAGCCGCACGGTCGCGTTCGAGCCGTTCAGGTGGATGGTCTCCTCGTTCTGGCTGCTGTGCAGGTGGAGGTCGCCGTCCTGGGACTCACCACCGAGCCGGACGGAGGCGTTCTCCCCGTTGAGGTGGATCGTGTGACGATCGCGGCGGTCGCCGATCGCGATGTCACCGTCGGCGCCGGTGCCCCCGAGGGTGACGTTGGCCTGCTGGCCGTCGATCTTGACGTACTGCCGTTCGCGGCCCGGAGGAGGAGGTCGCCGTCCTTGCCGCCACCGCCGAGCGTGACCGCCGCGTCGTCCCCGTTGACGACCACGGTGTTCGAGCCGTTGGCCGCCGTGACCATGAGGTCGCCGTCGTGCCCGTTGCCCCCGAGGGTGAGGTTGCCGTTGACGACGTCGAACTCGACTGTGCGGCTGCTTCCGCTGCGCCGCAGGCGCACCCGGTTGCCGATGAGCTCGTCACGGTGTTCGCGTCCAGTCGTATGTCTGTGCTCACGCGGTGCTCCGTTCCAAATCGAGGGTGGCCATGCGCTCACGCAGGTCGGCGGACTTCGTGACCTCGCCGAGTCGGTGGAGGAGGGGGATCACCTGGGCCTTGATACGCGGCGAGCGGGACCGGATCACCAAGGCGGTGATGTCCCGGGCCACGTCCGGCTCCCCGTCGAAAGGGCGGCCCATGCCGTCGGGGGAAGCAGCGAGCGGTGGCCGTCCAGCTCGGTGCGCCGGGTCATGACGTCGGCGATCGCCTCCCGGACGAGCGCCGGCTGTTGGGTCCGCCGGCCGAGGTCGAGCAGGGTGTAGCCGGTGAGCAGCGCCGTCCCCCCGCCGACGGCCGGGTTGGCGACGAGGCCACGGAGGTCCCTCTCGTGGGTGGCGGCCCCAGGTCGGTCAGGCTGTAGAAGGTCTGGAAATACCGCAGCTCCAGGACCCGGGCGAGCGGCTCGGAGCGATGCTCACGGAAGATCCGGCGGATGGTCCCTTGCGCCTCGAGCCGGAGCCTCTTCGGCTTCTGGGTCATCCACGCTCGAGGGTCGGCGGCGTGACGCCACGCGTAGCCGATCGACAGCGCCAGCTGGGCCGTGCCGTCGTCCCACCCGAAGTAGCCCCGGCGGTGCAGCCGCTCGGACTCGACCGCGTCGAGGAGGGCTTGCTCGTCAGGCGTACGGCACGGGCCTCGGGAGGCATCCGCGCGAGTGGGCCGTGGCCGACCTTCTTGACGAACGCGGGATGCCCGAGGACCAGTTTCTCCAACCCGGGGCCCATGCCGGACGAGCGCGCCCGCGACGAGGTTGCGCGTCGTCGACAGCGCGGCCGCCGCGGCACGCCGCTCCGCCCCCGCGGCGTGGGCGTAGGTCGCGGGCTCGCTGGCCTCGCCGGTGACCAGGAGGATGGCCGGCACCGCGAAGGCAAGGGGGTCGGCATCGCCAAAGCGGGCAGCCCTGGCGGCCTGGGCAAGGCACCCGGCTCGTCGAGCTGGGTGGCGACGATCCGGTCCTCGTGTCCGGGTCGCGCGCGCACTGCCGGTCCTCCGCACGCGGATCGTCCACTCGTGCCGGGTGCCGCCGCCGGTTTCGCGGACCGTGACACGAACCGAGGTGGCGGCGGCGGCGACGCCCGTGAACGGGGAGGCGAGGTCGACCTCACCGCTCGACGCGGCGATTTGGCCGAGTCGCAGCAGGTGGTTGTACGTGGGCGGCGACGGCGTCACGATGAGCGCCACCTGGTCGAGCCGCTCGTTGGCCGGGTCGGTGCCGTCCCACTCCACCCCGCAGTCGCGCAGGACGATCGGCAGGTCGTCGACGGTTCACACGGTGAAGGCGACGTTGCGGGTGTAGGTGTGGCCCTCGTCGATGAAGTCGTCGGTCCACCACCAGGCACACGAGCCGTAGCCGCCGTAATGCAGTGCCAGCCGTCCCAGATCTCGTCGGTTTCGATGGCCTTGATCGTCTCGAGCTTCACCTCGTACCGCTGGAGGGTGTGCGGTCCTTTGACGCTCCACCCGCACTCGACCGTCGCGTAAGTAGCCGACGGGGCAACGCCAAGGACCTGGTGACCACCACCGTGGGCGAGTACTGGACCCCTGCGTACATGACGGCCTACAAGCAGTTCATCACCGCGATGGGCACCAAGTTCGACACCAACGCCCGGGTAGACTCCATCAACATGGCCGGAACCTCACTGATCTACGACGAGCCGTGGATCACCGGTGGCGCCGTTCCGGAGCCACGCTCTACAGCGCCGGGCTCACCGAGGGAAAGGTGATCGCCGCGCAGAACGCCGGCCTGACCGCGACCGTCGCCGCGTTCCCGCACACGGCCGTGGAGATGCCGCTGCACGGTCAGTTCACCTACCCGGTCTCTGGCCGACAGGCCGGCAAATGGTCCGACGGCATCGGCCTGGCGAACTCCTGGGACCAGCTGTACGGCAACCACGTGGTCTTCACCGACTACGGCTGGGGCGCCGGCGACTACACCGCCGCTGCGACCAGTCTGACAACCGGCCCGAACCTGTACTCCTGGATCCACAAGCGGGCCGACCTCGGCCGGCCGATCGCACTCCAGGCCACGCTGGCACCCGGAGTGGCCAGCGGTACGGTCAGCCCGACCGCGGCGGCTGCAGTGGACGCCACCGACGGCGCGGTGCGGATGGGCGCAGCGTAGGGCGCTCTTTCTTGCCTCCCCTCGACGATCTCACGACCGTCATCGTTGGGGCCACGAGGTCTGGGGTGACATCAGCCGCCACACGATTCGACGAGAACGAGATGGCTGCATTCCGGACGAACAGGCGACGAAGAGACGCTGGTGCCTCGGACATTTTCGAGTCACTCGTGAGCGCGGGCCCGTCTTGAGTGCGACGAGCTCTTCGGGCGGAGTGGATTCGTGGCGCTAATTCTCCGTCTCCTCGCCAGACGTCGCGCCTCTCGCCGCCTTTCGTGCAATGCTCTAATACCCTAGGAGAAGGAGGGAGAAGAGGAGGAATAAGGGGGGGGGGGGGGGGGGATAAAGATCCCGCCATCTCGTCAGCGGACAAGCCATCCAGAGATGAAAGAAACGCGCTCAGGACGCCGGTCGACTGCCAGTATTCCGTTAAATAGAGGGCAAACGCCGAGACGGCCCTCTCACTGCCCACGGCTCCTCTGGCCAGCATCGCCTCGCGCAAACGGACTACCATCGCTAGCTTCTCCAGCGATGGCTGCGCGGACTCCAGGCCACCCATGAGGAAACCGGCCAGAAGATCCCGGGGCCGTCTATATCGGTATCTATCATGGTGTTGCGGGTGACTTCCCTAAACGCATTGCGGAGATCACTCCCGACTCCGTCAGGCGCGAACGGGCGCCCATCACCGTAGAGCTTCGGGCAGGAGGCCCTAGCCGCCAGCCAGTTCCTGTCAAAAATCTCGAGCCCATATGCGACCACATCGTCCAGCGTTTGAGGCCCACTTGTATCGGGCCCGTGGTCATCCTGCGGCACTAAGCCAGCGGCCAGCGCTGCCTGACCAACGAGCGTATAGACGACCTCCATTGAGCGGCGCACCTCTTGGCCGTCCCGTGACGGCGCCGCGCAGACGGCCAGCGTGAAGGGACCTGTCATTCGCCGCCCCGCAGTGTCTAAGGCCATCGCGTCCCCCACGCCGATATCAAATATAGGGCCCGTACGCTGGTTGACAGCGGTAACGAGTTGCAGATTCATGACAAGCCCGTCGATCCGCCGCCGAGTGGCCTGCCACCAGAACACGGCCCACTCCGTCGAGACAACTCCTTGTGCCTGAACAACCCGGTCCCCCCCTAGGGCGTGTTACGAAAGTGACAGATGGGGTTTGAGCGTGTCGCTGGCATGAGGTGAGGCCTCCTCGGTATCGCAGGTGGTGTCGAAGTCATCTGCGCCCCGGGAGGCCTCGTGTCCACGATAGATGCCGCCGTCCGTCACGACCTGACCGACGCCCAGTGGGCGTTGCTCGAACCTTTGGTGCCCCCCGCGAGCAGACTCGGCCGGCCCCGTCAGTGGCCGGTGCGGGCCTTGGTCGACGGGGTGCGTCACCGGGTGCGCACGGGCTGCCCGTGGCGCGACGTCCCGGACCGGTACGGCCCTTGGTGGCGGGTCTACGCGCTGTTCGCTGGCTGGCAGCTGCGCGGGACCTGGCAGCTGATCGAGGCCGAGCTGCGGTCCGCCGCCGACGCCCAAGGCGTGTTGTCCTGGCAGGTGTCGGTGGACTCCACCACCGCCCGCGCTCACCTGCACGCCGCCGGGGCACGACGCGACAGCGCGGAACGCGTTGCAGGAGAACCCGAACACCACGCGCTGGGTCGCTCCCGAGGAGGCTGGGGCACCAAGACCCACGTCGCGGTCGACCAACGGCGC
The DNA here is from genome assembly GCA_963757695.1 of uncultured Actinomycetota bacterium. Taxonomy (GTDB): domain Bacteria; phylum Actinomycetota; class Actinomycetes; order Propionibacteriales; family Nocardioidaceae; genus Nocardioides. Next base: position 1,783 of record CAVWTJ010000017.1, on the reverse strand, counting down.
GGGGTCCTGGCGTTCCGCCTCACCCCCGGCCAGGACGGCGACTGCCCCCAGATGATCCCCGTCCTGGACGACATCGCCGTCACCGGACCCGGCCCCGGGCGGCCCCGTCGTCGACCGGTGCGGGTCCTGGCCGACAAGGCCTACTCCTCGCGGGCCAACCGGGCCTGGCTGCGCGCGCACGGCATCCGGGCGACGATCCCGGTCAAGGCCGACCAAGCCGACCACCGACGAGCCAGAGGCTCGCGCGGGGGACGACCGCCAGCGTTCGACCCCGTCACCTACCGCGACCGACACGCCGTCGAGTGCGCGATCAACCACCTCAAACACCACCGCGGGTTCGCCACCCGCTACGACAAACTCGCCGTCCGCTACGCCGCAACAGTCCACATCGCCAGCATCAACCACTGGCTCCGACGACTTTCGTAACAGGCCCTAGTGGCCATCCGACGAGCGCTTCCCCCGAAGCTATCCGGGGTGCCCCCTCAGGTAACCCGAATTCATGAGCCCAACCTGACTCGAGGAACGACGGGGTGTCAACCGGCGCTATCCCCTCACTGGACCGTCTCTCTTCTGTATAGGTGAAAAGTGCGCGGCGCTCCGCTTCTTCGGGACTCCATGAGAGTCTTCACGGGGCTCGATTGGCAGCTGCGGCGATTTCGAGCGTGAAAATGGCCTCATGGCCCGCACGCTACCCCTAAGGTCGAACTTCTCGACGCGGGAATCGGGTGGATGCCACTCCCCGGGCCGGGCGGCGCGCTCCCACATAGTCAGATCCAGATCCAGTCCCGGGGCCGGCCCTAGCCAGGCCCGCCTACTCCGCTTCCTGCGAGCGCGGCACGACTCCATGCCCGAGGACATGGTGTGGTGCCCTGCCCATCCAGGTCCGCTGATCGGCGCACACCTCTACTGGCGGCCACCCGCGATCCCGCCGTCCACCGCCTGGCCGAGCTTGCGCTGCAGCTCGGCAAGGCGCGCTCTTGGCTGTGATCTGACGCGATCAGAGGACCTGATCTATGTCCACGAGCAGTGGGCAGCGACCCAGCGGCGCCCGTGAAGCGGCGGTATGCAGCGGATCGAGGTCTGGGCCATTGCGACGTTCGCCCCGTGACCTCGTTGACAGTCGGCGAAGGTGGTGACCGTTCAGCCCGTCTCTACCAGATCGGTGGCTCGTCAGACCCGACTCGGTGGTGCGCTACGACGCAGTGGCGCAGGGCACCGGTCGTGAGACTCCACCGACCTCGGTGTGAGCCAGGTACACGCGGTTCACGCCATCGACCTCGACGGCGACCCGGCACTCCGTCCCGTAGCCCCGGACGGAATGTACGTCTGTGCCGACATCGACGAACGCCGCGTCACCATCCACTGCGGGGCCGGGCTGCACCTGGAACTTCAGGGCGCTGAGCCGGCACTCAACGCGCCCAGCCAGTCGCTCGATGTCGGGGCAGGTGTCCCTGTATCAGCGCCAGCGACGTACTGGGACCCCTCGAGCTGAATGAAGTCCACCCACCACTGCACCATCACCGTGGAGTCGCCCGTCGTGGGCGTGTCGACACGCTGACCCTGGCGCCGGAGCGGGGCTCGAACCGACCGAGTGCGTGGGCCCACCCCCGCCGGGGTCAACTGTGCCGGGGCTCCCACACCCCGCGGCGCTCAGCATCGCGACCCCAAGAACCCCTAGTTTGGCTCGGTTCATGGTGCCCAGACGGCCGGGCGTGGCCTGCCGTTCCATGGGAACCATCCGTGTACGTCCCTCCACCGGCTCGGCGCTCCACCCAGGCCGGGC
>CAVWTJ010000016.1:0-9591 GCA_963757695.1 uncultured Actinomycetota bacterium | reverse complement strand
CATCCGTCCAGTCTCGCACCGCTCGTCGGTCGTGGGGCCACGGCTCACTGCGTCCTCGACGGTCACCGGCCGCCCCGCACTGGGTGTGACGTACGTCTCGACAAACGATTGCAGTCTCTCTACGTTTGCTCCTGACCATCGTGCGACGTCAGGGAGAGAAGGCCGTCATGGAGCTCAGCAGGCGCAAGGTCCTTGCCGCAGGGGCGGCCGGCGCCGCCGGCCTCGGGACGGGCGTGGCCGGGGCCCCCGCCGACGCCCACGGACGCCCGGATCGTCACCACCCACGCCGCGGGCCGAGGGAGTTCGTGGTCCGTGGCGCCTACGTGCTGTCGATGGATCCCGCCATCGGCGACCTGCCCGAGGGGGAGGTCCACGTCCGTCACGGCAAGATCGTCGCCGTCGGGAACAACCTCAGGGCCGGTTGCCCTCGCATCGACGGCTCCGGGATGGTGGTGATGCCGGGCCTCATCGACACCCACTGGCACATGTGGACCTCGCTCTACCGCTCGATGTCCAGCTCGGACGCCGCGACGGCCTACTTCGCCCTCAACGTCAAGAACGGCGTGCGCTGTCTGCCCAGCGACCTGTACCACGGCGCGCGTCTCGGCCTCGTGGACGCGGTCAACACCGGTATCACCACGATCCACGACTGGTCCCACAACCTGCGCTCGCCCGCGCACGCCGACGCCAACCTCCGGGCGCACGCCGAGATCGGACTCCGCGGCCGTTTCTCCTACGGCACGCCGCAGGGCTATCCCGGCACCGAGATCATCGACCTCGACGACATCGCCCGGGTGGAGCGTGAGTGGTTCGACTCCGGCCGACTGCCGCTGATGCACCTCGGTCTTGCCGGACGCCCGCCGGGCCTGGTGGCCGAGTCGGTCTACCGCCCCGAGTACGACTTCGTCCGGGACCTCGGCCTGCCGGTGAGCTACCACGCCAACTCGACTCGGCCGCAGGGTGCCCTGCGGATGATCGCGCAGCTCGCCGACGAGGACATGCTCGGTCCCCACACGCAGGTGATCCACGCGTTGTACACCGACGCCGAGGAGCGGGAGGCGCTGCGGGCCAGTGGCACGTCGGTCAGCATCAGCCCGTGGTCGGAGCTGCTCATCGGGTACGGCGTGACGCCGGTCAAGCAGATGGAGGACAGCGGTCTCCTGCTGAACCTCTCGGTCGACACGCTGCCGCTGACCGGCACCGCGGACCTCTGGTCGGTGGTGCGACTGACCACGTCGCTGCTGCGCGGGCAGGCCGAGGCCGAGCTGGCCGTGGGGACCCGCCGGATCCTGGAGATGGCCACGATCGACGCCGCCCGAGGGCTCGGGCTGGCCGACGTCACCGGGTCGCTCACGCCTGGCAAGCGGGCGGACCTGATCATGGTCCGCACCGACGACATCGCGACGGCTCCCTTCACCGACCCCACGAACATGCTCGCCCTGGCCGCCGGGGCGGAGAACGTGGACACCGTGGTGGTGGACGGTGAGATCGTCAAGCGCGACGGTCGACTCACCCGGATCGACGCCGACGCCGTGGTCCGGCAGACCAGCCGCGCCCTGGCGGCACTGCTGGCGCGCTGACCCCGGCTCCCGGCGAGGACCGGAGGTCAGGAGCGGTCGGTGAGCCGGTCGCGGAAGGCGGCCTGGCGCCGCAGCCGGGTGAGGTCGCGCTCGCGGCGAGCGGCCAGCACGGCGGCCAGGAAGTCCTCCGGCGCGGTGCCGTACGGCGGCATCGGCGCCACGTGCGCGCTGACCTGGTCGGCCAGGCGCGCACCCACGGTGGCCCGGGAGCCGGGGTCGAGGGCGGGGAGCCGGCCGAGGTACTGACGGACGCCGAGCGCGAGGCCGGGCGGCAGCGACGTCATGTCGGCCGTGGCCGCCCACCAGGCCAGGTGCGGCGGCATCGGCGTGGGGCGGGGAAGCCGGAGCGGCACGCGGGAGCGGACGACGTACGTCCCGGCGGCGAAGTCGGCGAGCCGTTTGCCGCGGCGGCTCAGCAGCATCGAGAAGAACGCCGGGACGCCGAGGAGCAGGTAGATCTCGACGAAGCCGATCAGCGCTCGGATCAGGGCGTGCTGGAAGGAGATCGGGCCGGCGTCCTCCCGGACGGTGCGCAGCCCCAGTGCCAGCTTGCCGACCGACCTGCCACGCGTGAGCGTCTCGAGCGTCGTCGGGAACACCACGAACACCACCACCGAGACGCCGATGACCGCCACCGCGGCCAGGGCCTCGTCGGATCGTAGGACTGCGACGCTGAACACGACGGCCAGGGCCACGAGCAGCAGGAACGTCACCACCAGGTCGACGAGGCCCGACAGCATCCGCACCCCGAGACCGGCGGCCGGCAGGTCGAGCGCGACGGCCTCGCCGGTGACGAGGTCGTCACTGGTGATCAGGGCGAACTCGGGCGTCGACATCACCGAGAGCCTAGGGCAGGCCTCCCGCGCCGGGGGCGGCTCCGACGCCTCCGCGTGCGCCCCCGTGCCCGGACCACGCCGACTGCGGCCGGACCGGGGAGGCCGGCCGGGGGTCCGGCAGCGGTGAGCCGGACGTCGTTCCCGGGTGTGTCCGGCCGCCGTCGGAGCGCGGCCACCTACCCTGGTGCCGTGGACCTCGACGCCTTCGTGCTCGCGCACGCCGACGAGTGGGCGCGGCTCGACCAGCTCGCCGCACGGCGCAGGCTGTCGGGTCCCGAGAGCGACGAGCTGGTGGAGCGCTACCAGCAGGTCGCGACCCACCTGTCGGTCATCCGGACCTCCTCGCCCGACGGCGCCCTGATCGCCCACCTGTCCTCGGTGCTGGCCCGCGCGCGGATCCGGCTCGTCGGTGCCCGCACCAGCACGTGGCGCAGCGTCGGGGCGTTCTTCACCGAGCGGTTCCCCGCGGCGCTCTACCGCCTGCGGTGGTGGTGGCTGGCCACGCTCGGCGCCAACGTCGTCGTGGCCGCGGTCATCATGCTCTGGCTGCTCGGTCACCCCGCTGTCGAGCAGAACCTGCTCTCGCCCGACGAGGTCGACCAGCTGGTCGACAACGACTTCGAGGGCTACTACAGCGAGTACGCCGCCACCCACTTCGCCGCCCAGGTGTGGCTCAACAACGCCTGGGTGGCGGCCCGCGTGATCGCGCTCGGGGTGCTCGGCGTACCGGTGGTCCTGCTGCTGTTCACCAACGTGCTGAACGTGGCGATCGTCGGGTCGGTGATGATCCGTCACGACCGCGGCAACCTGTTCTTCGGCCTGATCCTGCCCCACGGGCTGCTCGAGCTGACCGCTGTCTTCGTGGCGGGCGGGGTGGGGCTGCGGCTGTTCTGGTCGTGGATCGAGCCGGGTCCGCTGACCCGGACCGCGTCCATGGCGCGGGAGGGTCGCACCGCCGTCACGGTCTCGCTCGGGCTGGTCGTGGTCCTCTTCGTCAGCGGGCTCATCGAGGCGTTCGTGACTCCGTCGCCGCTGCCCACCTGGGCCCGCATCGCCATCGGCGTGCTCGCCGAGGCGGTCTTCTTCGCCTACGTCTTCGTCCTCGGTCGCCGGGCCGTCCGTGCCGGGCACACCGGGGACCTCTCTGCCGACCTGCTCGAGGACACCGTCGCCACCCAGGCCTGACGAGCGGCACTCCGGAGCGGCGCGGTGGGCAGCATCGGTGGCGATCGATGACTCCGCTGGCCTCGGACGGTCGAAGCATCCAGAACCGCTGGTCGACGGTGGTCGCACCCGGAGGAGACACATGGCCGCGCTCATCTACTCGATGATCACCTCGCTGGACGGCTACGCCAAGGCGGCCGAGGGCGACCTCGGTCTCGGTGGCGCGGAGGACGAGGAGGTGCACACGTTCATCAACGACGTCTTCCGCTCCGTCGGCACGTACCTGTACGGGCGGCGGATGTACGAGACGATGGTGTTCTGGGAGACCGCGGACACCGAGCCCGCCCATCCGCCGCACGTCGTGCAGTACGCGCGTGACTGGCAGGCCGCCGAGAAGGTCGTCTACTCCACGACGCTGGAGACGGTGGCGAGCGCGCGGACCAGGATCGAGCGGACCTTCGACCCGGACGAGGTCCGCCGCCTCAAGGCCGAGGCCGAGCACGACCTCACCGTCAACGGCCCGCACCTGGCGGCGCAGGCGATCGCGGCCGGCCTGGTCGACGAGTACCACCTCTTCCTGACGACCAGCGTGGTCGGCGGCGGCACCCGCTTCTTCCCCGACGGTGTCCGCCTCGACCTGGACCTGGTCGAGGAGCGCTCCTTCGCCAGCGGCCTGGTCTACGCCCGCTACCGGACCCGCTGAGCCCAGCGACGGCGCTACCGGTGGTCGAGGTGTGAGGGCCCCCCGGGCCCGGCCGGCCCCGGTGGTTGAGGTGTGAGGGCCCCCCGGGCCCGGCCGGCCCCGGTGGTTGAGGTGTGAGCAGCCGGGCCCCGGGTCGCGGCCGGCCCGGGTGGTTTGAGGTGTGAGGGCCCCCCGGGCCCGAGCCTCGAAACCCGGCGAGACGGGAGTCGGCGTCGGTGGCGCGGACCGCCTGTCGGGTGCGGAGGTTTCGAGGCTCGTCGCTGGCGCTCCTCGCACCTCAACCACCGGGGAGGTCGCGCTGGCTACCGGTGGTTGAGGTGTGAGGGCCCCCGGGCCCGAGCCTCGAAACCCGGTGAGCCGGGAGTCGGCGTCGGTGGCGCGGACCGCCTGTCGGGTGCGGAGGTTTCGAGGCTCGTCGCTGGCGCTCCTCGCACCTCAACCACCGTGGGGGTCGCGCTGGCTACCGGTGGTTTCGAGGCTCGCTTCGCTCGCACCTCAACCACCGGGGAGGCCGCGCTGGCGCTCGTCGCTCCTCGACGACCGGGGTGGTCAGAGGAGGCCGCGGGCCTTGAGCGAGAGGTAGTGGTCGGCGAGTGCCGGGGGGAGGCTCTCGGCGTCGGCATCGACGACCTCGACCCCGAGACGCTCGAGCAAGGCCGCCGTGCGGGTGCGACGGCTCAGCGACTGCTCGGCGGCAGCGGCCCCGTACACCTGGTCCAGGTCGGCGCGCGCCGTGGTGAGCCGCTCGAGCTCGGGGTCCCGGACCGAGGCCAGGACGACCCGGTGGTGCCGGGTGAGGGCCGGCAGGACCGGGAGCAGGCCCTGCTCGACGGCCGACGGCTCCAGTGGTGTGAGCAGCACGACGAGCGCCCGCTGCCGCCCGAGGTCCTGGACCGCGCCGGCCAGCACGTCCCAGTCGGCCTCGGCGATCACCGGCTGGAGGTCGGCCATCGCGTCGGAGAGACGGGCGGTGATGTCGCCCTTGCCGCCCGAGCGGAGCCGGGCCCGGACCCGGCGGTCGCCTGCGACGACGTCGACGCGGTCGCCGGCCCGGGCGGCGAGGGCGGCGAGCAGGAGCGCGGCGTCCATCGCCGAGTCCAGCCGCGGCACGTCGTCCACCCGGCCCGCCGACGTGCGCGAGGTGTCGAGCACCAGCACCACCCGGCGGTCGCGCTCGGGCTGCCAGGTGCGGACCACGACGTTGGACGTCCGGGCCGACGCGCGCCAGTCGATCGAGCGGACGTCGTCGCCGCGCACGTACTCGCGCAGCGAGTCGAACTCGGTGCCCTGCCCACGGACACGCACGGCGGAGCGGCCGTCGAGGTCGCGCAGCCGGGCCAGCCGGGACGGCAGGTGCTTGCGTGAGTCGAACGGCGGCAGGGACCGCACGACGCCGGGCACCTCGACCGTCCGCTGGCGCGCCGCGAGCCCGAGCGGCCCGCGCAGCCGGGCGGTGACCCCGAGGGCGCGCAGGTCGCCGCGGCGGCGGGGGAGGAGCGGGGTGACGAGCAGCGCCCGGTCGCCGGGAGCGAGGCGTAGCCGGTGCCGGTTGGCGGAGGCGCCGGCGCTGGGCTGCCAGGCGTCGCGTACGACGCCCCGGGCGACCCGACTCCCCGCGTTGCCGACGAGCAGCACGGTCTCGGCCGGGTTGCCGGTCCGCGTCGACGGCGTGGGTCGGCGCTCGAGGGTGAGGGTGCCCGGCCGTGGCGCGAGGAGCAGGTCGAGGCCGACGAGCAGCAGCACGAGCAGCAGCCACAGCCACACGGTGCCCGTGCTGGGTCGTAGCACCACCGGGACGAGGCCCAGCAGGAGCAGCAGCGGCACCCGCCCGCTGATCGCCATCAGCGCCCCTGGCCCGAGCCCGTGTCGAGGCTCATCGCGGCACCGGCACCGAGCCCAGGGCGGAGGCCAGCACCTGGCCGACGTCCGCGCCCTCCATCTCGGCCTCGGTGCGCAGCCCCAGCCGGTGCGCGAGCGTGGCGTGTGCCAGCGCCTTCACGTCGTCGGGCGTCACGAAGTCGCGGCCCGCCAACCAGGCCCAGGCGCGCGCCGCCCGGAGCAGCGCCGTCGCGCCGCGCGGGCTGACCCCCAGCGACAGCGACGGCGAGACCCGGGTGGCGCGGGCGATGTCGACGATGTACGCCGCGACCTCGGGCGAGACCTGCACGGTCTGCACGGCCCGCCGCCCGGCCGCGATGTCGGCGGCGCCGGCCACGGCGCTCACCCCGGCACCGGCGACGTCGCGCGGGTCGAACCCGGCGGCGTGGCGCGCGAGGATCTCCAGCTCCTGGTGGCGCTCGGGGATCGGGAGCACGACCTTGAGCAGGAACCGGTCGAGCTGGGCCTCGGGGAGCGGGTAGGTGCCTTCGTACTCCACCGGGTTCTGGGTGGCCGCCACCAGGAACGGCGCGGGCAGCAGGTGCGTGACGCCGTCGACGGACACCTGGCCCTCCTCCATCGCCTCGAGCAGCGCCGACTGCGTCTTGGGCGGGGTGCGGTTGATCTCGTCGGCGAGCAGGAGGTTGGTGAAGACCGGTCCCTCGCGGAAGCTCAGCTCGCCCTGGGAGGAGTCGATGACCATCGAGCCGGTGATGTCGCCCGGCATCAGGTCGGGGGTGAACTGCACCCGCCTGGTGTCCACCGACAGCGACGCGGCGAGGGTCCGCACGAGCAGGGTCTTGGCGGTGCCCGGCACGCCCTCCATCAGCACGTGGCCGCCGCACAGCAGGGCGACCAGCAGCCCCGAGACGGCGGCGTCCTGGCCGACGACGGCCTTGGCGACCTCGTGGCGGACGGCGACGAGACGATCCCGCGCCGCCCCGTGGTCGTGCGGGGGCTCGTCGGTCGGGCCGGCCCCGGGGGTACCGAAGGGGGAGTCGGTCATGTGCGGCGTACCTCTCTGTCGAGTGCGGCCAGCGAGCCGGCCAGTCGGATCAGCTCCCGGTCGGAGCCTGGTGGTGGTGCGGTGGAGGCCAGCAGGGCGGCGACCTCGTCGACGGGGCGGTCGAGCAGGCGCGCGACGTCGGTGACCAGCGTGCGCTCGTCGGTGGCAGTGCCGAGGCGCAGCCGCGCACGCGCCCGGTCCCGCGCGGCGCGACGAAGGGCCTGGGCGGTGTGTGCGCGGTCGCCCGACCGGCGGTAGAGGCGGCCCCGGCTCACCGTCGTCTCGATCGCCTTCACCACGACCGGGAGCGGCTCGACGGCCAGCGGGCCGAGCCGCCGGCCCCGCCAGAGCACGAGCGCGATCGCGGCCAGGCACAGCGCGAAGAGGCCCGGGCCGATCCAGTCGGGCAGCAGCGAGGAGATGCTGACGCTGTCGTCGGCGACGAGGTCCTGGGCGTCGGCGACGTACCAGACGAGACGGTCGCCCGACCCGAGCAGCCGAAGCGCCACCGCCGCGTTGTCGGCGCGCAGGACCTGGTCGTTGGTGAGCAGCTGACCGGCGCCGAGGAGCTCGATCCGGTCCCGGCGCACGAGGGCGCCGCCGAAGCACGCGGCGCCGGCGTCGTCGGTGGCGTCCTCGGTGGGTAGGGCCGAGCCGCCGTCGACGGCGACCTCGAGCCCGTCGTACGTCGGATCGGCACAGCCGGCCGGCACCGGGGCGCCGCCGCCGGTGTCGAGCGCGGACGTGAAGCCGTCGATCCCCAGCAGCCCCAGCAGGGCGGAGGAGGGGTCGACGACCACGATGCGCGCTGCGACGGAGTCGGCGAGGAGCCGCTCGACCGTGCTGGGGCCGAGGTTGCTCGACGAGGTCACGACGACCGTGTCGCCGCTCGCGACGGCGGCGTCGGCGAGGGCGTCCGCAGATCGCACCACGTCGACCGCGACTCCCTCGTCGTCCAGCACGCGAGCCACGGCCTGGGCCCCGTCGGGACCGGGGTTGTCGGGGTCGTACGTCGCCGAGCGCACCGGCCCACCGCTCGTGAGCGCCACGGCCGCCACCGCGACGACCAGCATCGCACCGATCAGCACGCTCGCCCGGTGCCGGTGCCACGGCGTCCTCGCTCCGCCGCCGGGCGGACCCGACGGCCCGGACGGGCCCGGCGCGCGGCCCGGCGCGCGGTCGGGCGTGAGCGTGCTCATCGCGGCACCCGCAGGTCGCCGTCGATCGCGAGCACGGCGACCGCCTGGTCGTGGGTGGCCGGTCGCTCGCCGTACCGGACGGCGTCGAAGAGGTCGGCGCCGTCCGCCAGCGTGGTCCGGTGCTCCGGGTAGGTGGTGCCGAGCGAGGCGGCCACCTCGTGCGCCGTCGCGCCCGGGGTGTCGTCGAGCCGGCCCCGCTCGACCTGCCCGAGCGCCAGCGCTCGGAACCCGTCGACGACCGCGTCGGCGTAGCGGTGCTCGGCCAGGGCCCGCTCGGCCCGGGCGCGGAGCTCGGCGGCCGAGACCACCTCCGAGGTCAGGACGGCGGCGGACGAGGAGCGCTCGTGGCCCGAGCCTCGGACGCCGCGCAGCAGCAGCACGAGGCCGACGACGAGGGCGAGCCCGATCGCGGTGATCGCGAACCAGGTGAGCGGGGGCGTGCTCGACGCGGCGTCGACGGTGCCGGTGATCCGGCGCCCGATCCAGTCGAGGACCCGCTGGAGCAGGTCCTGCTCGTTGTACTCGGGCTTGAGCAGCTCGCGGCGCAGCGCGCTGCGGGCGTCGTCGGCGCCGGGCTGGAGCGGAGGATCGGCGAGGCGGAGGAGACCCACTACCGCAGGACCCCGGCCTGGCGGAGGAGGTCGACGTCGTAGGCCTCCTTGCGCATCCGCTGGTCGAGGTACTGCAACGACGTCACGGCGGAGGTGAACGGCGCGGTGAAGGCGGTCGAGACGACCGACCCGAGGGCCTGGCACACGATGAGCACGAACAGCGTGTAGGCCGGGTCGATCGTGAGCACCGCCACCTGGCCGCCGATCGTGAACGGCAGCGCGAGGATGTTGCCGGCCACCTGGACGACGACCACGGTCAGCAGGGCGACTCCGAAGAGCGGCCAGAAGCGTCCGCGGCTCAAGCCGTAGCCGCGGCGGACGGCCCCGAGGACGCCGACGTCCTCCAGCATGAGCGCCGGCACCGGGAGGTAGTAGAGCCGGATCCACAAGAACCACAGGGCTGCGAGGAACGCGGGCACGCTCAGCACTCCCCAGACCACGACGCCGACGGTGCCGACGGTGTCGTGGAGCGCGACGACCAGCACCCACGCCAGCACGTAGCCACCGATGGCGGCGACGACCGCGAGCCCGAGGACCACGGCGAGACCGACCAGCCGCCACCGCTTGCCGGCCGTGGCCGCCCAGGCCTGGCCCAGCGACAGCTGCTTGCCGAC
>CAVWTJ010000015.1:0-103316 GCA_963757695.1 uncultured Actinomycetota bacterium | reverse complement strand
ACGGCGCCTACTTCGACCAAGCCCGCACCGCGCTGGCCGCCCAGAACACCGACCCCTACGTCTACATCGGCGACGGGGACGGGTTCCTCACCTGGGCCGACCAGCTCCCCAACCAGCTGCCCTAGAAGGCGGGCCCGGAGCACCCGGTCGCCCGGTGGGCGCCCTGTTGGTGGGAGAACCTGGGGCGACACGCGCCTAGTTCTCCCGGTTCGCCTACTGGTGTCGGATCGCGCCGCTACGGTCTGGCCCATGCGCTCTCGAAGCCTGCTGGCTACCCTCCTGCTGTTCGCCTCCCTCACCACGGCCGGCCTCGCCCCCGGTGCTGCCACCGCCGCCGCCCGGCCCAGCATCACAACCAACGTCGACGTCTACGTCCACCTGCCCCACCCGAACGGGCGGCCCACGGCGGGTTCCCCGGAATCACGGAGACCAAGACGAAGGACTCGTTCATCCGCGGCAACGTGCGCGGCTACTCCCACCCGGTCAAGGTCAAGCTCCAGGAACGCCACGGCAGCACGTGGAAGACGATCGGGTCCTCCACGACCCGCACCACGTACGCGTTGCGGGTCCCAACCGCCAAGGCCGGCACCGTGAAGCTCCGGGTCATCACACCCGGCGCGGTCTCGCGGACCATGCGCGTCTCGGTCGTGCCCCGCAAGCCCGTGTGGCCCACCGTGACCTACGCCGGCACCAGCTGCGTCAAGGGCAAGGACGGTCAGTGGCGCTGGGTGAGCCGGTGGAAGGCCACCGGCGGCATCTACGTCGACGTCGCCGCCAACACCGTCCCGGGCACCCAGTCCGGCCTGATCACCTGGGTGCCGGTCACCTCGACCGCGAAGGTGCGGACCTGGCGCTCGCAGTCGATGACGACGACCCACCCCGGTGCTCAACGTCTCGCCGAACATCTTCCCCTTGATGGAGTCCTACCGCGGCGCTCTCGCCCTCGACGAGTCCGCCAACTACCACCCGCACTACGACGCCCCGGCGACGTCGATGACCTGCACCGCCTGAGCTACGAACCACCCACCGGCCGCCCCGTGACAACACGGGGCGGCCGGTGCCGTGCCCAGAGCGCCGGGTAGACGCCGCCACGACCGACACGCCGGGCAGGCCGCTACACGGTGCGCGAGCATGCGCACCACCACCTCACCCTCCCCGGGGCGCGCCGGGAGGGCCACGACCTGCCGGGGTCGACGTGCGCGAACCGGTGCCGAGCGTAGGAGACGCCGCCACCGAGGATCGGTGGCGGCGTCTGGTCGAACGGGTGAACGGGGTGCGCTACTGCACCTCGACGAGGTCGATGAACGCCGCCGTTGCCCGGCACCGAGCCGGCGCCGGTCCCTGCACGGTGGCGATGAACAGGCGGGGCTGGTCGGTGAGGACCTCGACGTCCAGGCCGAGCGGGACGCACACGGCGCGCACGTTGTCGGCCAGCGTGCGGGGCAGGTCGTAGCGCGAGGAGGCCGCGAACGGGGCACCGTTGCGGATCCGTCTGCCCAGCGGCGGCGCGAACCGGGTGACCTTCAGCGTGCTCTTGTGCTCACCGTCGTCGGTGTCCGCCTCGTTCACGGGCGCGTGGGGGGTGAGGTTGGTCATGCAGGACTCCTACGGGGTTCGGTTGCGACGTGCGCTCACACGGTGATCGTCCGCGCGACAGACCACCGGCCAACCCACGACCCGCCAACGGTCCCGTGGGCGACCGGCGAGGACCCGAACGCTCGCCAGGGTCGCGGAGGTGGCGAGAATCGTCGACTTCATGGCAGGACCCTAACCATTGCGATGCGCTGGCGAAGACCTGGCACAGAGGTGGCACAGAGGTGGCGATGATGAGGGCGGCCGGCGTCCTCTGCTCGCGCCGGGGTGGTGCGGATGTGGTGGTGCGGCGGAGTCCGTCGAGGGTCTCGAAGTAGGTGCGTGCCACCTGCACCTGCACCTGGTCCTGGAGGGTGGCGTCGTCGAGGTGCGCTGCGGCACCGAGGTTCGTGCGCGCCGGCAGGTAGCGCTGGCGTGCGTAGCGCCGTGCGGTCGCGGAGCCCCACAGTTGGCCTGCGGCGAGGTTGGTGGCGTTGTCGCTGAGCTTGGTCAGGTTGCCCAGGGCGTCGCGGGTGGCGCGGACGATCAGGTCCCGGTAGGTCTCGGTCCGTAGGTGTCACGGGTCACCGAGCCGATCGCGCGGACCGCGATGGGGTGGACGCCCTCGCGACGCAGGCCCTGGAGGGTCATGGTGGTGTCCTCGACGCTGTCGTGGAGCCAGGAGGCGGTCAGGAGCGCGTCGAGGATGGTGACGCCGTCGGCGCCCAGCTCGTGCTCGGTGAGCAGGATGCCGGTTCCGGGGGTAACGCTGGAGCGGGCTGCGGACAGGGCGGTGGGAGTGGTGTGGGCTACGACGGCGACGTGGTGGGTGAGGTAGCTGCGGTGCTGCTTGTCGAGCTGGTCGGCGTGCAGGGTGTGGGCCAGCGTCGCGCCCCCTTCGCGTAGCGGTGCGATAATCGTTGACTCCGAGGTAGCGGCACTCACGGTCGCAGCCATGACCACTTTCGCGTTCCGCATGACGCCATGACAAGTACGGAGAACAGGGCGACGGTTCCGCGCCACTGCGGGAGGACCACACCCCCGTCCTGCATGTGGAAGAAGTTCGCATGAGTACCGAGAAGAGCACGCGGCGGGCACTCTGGTGCTGGAAGATGGTGCGGCGCTGGTTCTTGGTTGTCGATCCGCTGGCTGATGACGCTCACTGCGCTGTGGCGGTTTCGACGACCTGAGACGCCCTGGGACTGGGTGGCACTGGGTGGGCTCTGGTTCGCGCTGTTCCTCGCCTATCCGGGCGTCATCCTGGCAACCGAAGAAAGTAGCTGGGATTCGCTCTACTACCGGTCCAAGAACTGGCTCCGGCACCGGTGGGATGTCATCCGGGGAGACATCAACTTCCGGCGCAAGCGGCGTTGGGAGGCTGCGGCCGAGGCCGCGGTGACGAAGATTCACACAGTCAACAAGCCGAACTACCTGTGGGTTGACTCCGAGCCTGAGGGGTTCCCGGACTACTGCTATGCCGCCGTCTACGACGGGATAGACCCGGTGGTCGGCAGCCCGGCCTTCGTGATCGAGAAGGCCACGATGACCGTGCATGAGGTTTCCGCTGGGTACCAGCGCGCGTCAACTGTCAGACCGTCGCCGACAGGAGCAGCAAGTGAGTACCGCCAATGACCCCGCCTCCCAACTCATCAGGGCACTGATCGACAACCTTGATGAGGAAGACCGCACCGCAGGATGGGCCGCCATCTGTCGTCCTCGAACTCCACAACGGGAAGTGCAACGGTTCCTACGGCTACACGTACGGAGAGGAAACCCGCGCTGTCGCTCCTGACATCTGCGAAGTCGAGGCCACGCTGGACACCTACCTCCAGCAGTACGACTCGACACCAACGGCGGTGAGCGTCCGCCCGCCCGGGTCGCTGCGGCGTACCGGGCTGCAGCGCAGAGGGCCGCGGGTGCGCGCGAGCAGGCCTCGGAGGTGTTCGCGCACCTCGCGCGCTCTCGGACCGGTGGCGAGACCTGATGGGCCGGTCGCGGAGGCCGGGCGTGCGTTGCTGTGCGTGGGGGTTCCGTTGTGGTGCGGGGCCACGGTCGGGTAGCGTCGATGCCTGGGTCCTTTCCACGGGACATCACCACCGGCACCCAGACAGCAACCTGAGCGCCGGTCCGCACTGAGCCGCAGACGCGCAAGCGATGCGGCTCAGTTGCCGTCCCACGAAGCGGGCACCCTCTGGCGTGTCGCGCGTCGGTCGTCGTAGCGTGCGAATCGCAGGCGTGTTGTTCGGTCGAGGGGTTGCTGCCCCGCTGAGACGCTACGGGCGCCCGCATCCCGTGGAAGGTGATAGGGGGCGCTGATGTGCCCTTCGCGCTTTCCTCCTGAGTTCAGGAGGCACTGTGAAACTGACAACAATCCGACGAGGGTGCGCACCTGTGCTGGTGGGCATCGCCATGTCCTTGGCACCGTGGAACACCGGTACCGCCGCCGCCGAGGACTCGCTTCCGGCGTGCTCACCCGACGGCTTCGTCGAGGGCCTGGCGGTGCGCTGGTACGACAACGGCGACTTCAAGGTCTCCCTCACCCCGACCGCGGCCGGTCGCAGTGTGGCGACGTGGAAGCTGTACCACCTGTGGCACATGGTGCAGGCGTGCGTGCCGGGCCTGGTGGGCAACACCGCTGACCGGATCTATGCCCAGCTGGCGTGCCACGCCGACTTGTCGTTGGTCCCGAGCCCCACCGACCCGTCGGGGTTCCAGACCGGGGCGACCTTCGACCTGGAGTCGTGGAAGGCCCCCGACAACGAGATCTACTCGACCGTGACGCTGTGCTCGAGCGACTCGGCCGGCTATGGCGCCGAGCACGACGCGGGTTCCTGGGAGGTCTACTACGGGCCACACCCCGACCCGGACCAGGGCGCGCTCGACAACGCTCCCTCGCCGGAACAGGAACCGGCCGCTGTCACCGAGCCTGGTCTGGTGACGGTGCGGGTCGCGTTCACCGGCGGGGTCGGGCTGTGGGCGCGCACCGGTCCCGGGTACGGCGCCGAGCTCCTCACCGTGCTGCCCGAGGGGACCGAGATGAGGCTGCGGTGTCAGGTGCGCTCGGAGATGATCGACGGCTGGATCTCCTCGGACCTGTGGGACCAGGTCGAGCTCGCGGACGGCTCAGTGGTGTGGGTCAGCGATGTCTACGTCGAGACCGGGTCCAACGACGCGGTCGCGGAGGCCTGCTGAGGCCGCGGCCCTGCGGTACCCACAGCGGCCCCCTGCGCGCACCGGGCGTGGGGCCGCTGTGCGCCGGCGCCGGCGCGACACCGGCTGGTGGAGGGGGACCGGTGACGCTCAGCCTGTTGCCCGGTATGGCTGCTTGCCGTCCTCGTCGTCGTGGCCCGCCTCCCTGCCGTGCGCTTCGCCCTGGGCACTCAACGGGTCACCTGCGTGGTCACCCGGGCCGCTGTCAGGGGTGGGTGGAGGTGTGGCGGGCTGGTGGTTGAGACCGGTTCCGGCGCAGGCCTCGCAGTCGGTGTCCGTTGCGGTCTCCTCGCCCGGGGAGCAGGCGGGGCACGAGAACGGGTTCTCCCACTGTTCGCACACCTCGCACCACACGGCGCTGCTCTCCACCTCGGCTGCCACGTGCGCCGCCTCGGAGACCATCGCGAGGAGGTCTGACCGCACCGGGGCGTCGATCTCCTTGCTGTCGCCGCTCAGGCGTGCGGGTTCGTAGCTCTCCCCGGCGCACCGCAGCGCCGACCAGACGCGGGCACGGAGCTCGGTGTCGGTGGGGGCACCGGGGGAGGCCAGAGGCATCCAGACCGTGTCGATGCCCGCGCGGGCGCTGTTCATGTAATGTTCCTCCGAGATGGGGGGTGTGCGGTGAGGGTGTCGAGGTTGAGGATCGTGAGGTTCCCTGCCTGCTGGTCGGCTCCCAGGGAGTGGATCGTGCAGGGGGTCCCGGAGCCCAGCACTACCTCGGCGGTGTCATGGACGTGGTAGTGCCCGTGGAACAGCAGTGCGGGCGCGGCCGCCTCGACGATAGTCGTGATTCGGTTGCGACCCACAGCCGCGTAGCTGCGTGCGATGCGGGACCACCCCTGAGGGTTAGTTGCGCACACGTGTGCGACGCGGGGGCTCTGGTAGGGGGGACCGGGGGCGTCGTGGGTCACCATCACGTCGATGGCGGGCCCTGGGCGCGCACCTGATGGGCGTAGGCGGCGAGCTCTCGGGTGTCGGTGCTGCTCAGGAGCTCCTCGGGCCACCAGTCGCCGCCGGGGGTGAGGTCCTCAAAGTTGATCGAGGGTGGCGGCCGCCCACGCTGAACAGGCTCCGCTGGGTGCCGGCGGGTGTGAGGAGATTCACGAGGTGTCCGCGTGGCATGACGGCGATGAGCCGGCCCCTGCTGAGCCACCACAGGTGGCCGGCGTCGGTGCGGGCGCGGAGGTTCTTATCGTCAGCCGGCCCCAGTCCTCGTGGTTGCCGGGGGTGACGTAGAGGGTGATGCCAGCCGCGGTGCAGGCCTTCTCGAGGTGACGTACGTAGCGTTTGCCGAGCTTGTCGGAGCGGATCCCGAAGTCGCCGGCGTGCAACAGCACCCGGGCGCCCGCCGTTGCCGCGTCCGCGATCCGGTCGGCGGCCCAGAAGCGGGACCCGTGCCAGTCACCGGCGACCGCGACGAGGTTGCTGCCGGTCTCGATCGTCGCGGTCGTGTTCGCCGCAGCGCCGGGCAGCGTGTGCGGGGCACGCAACCGTTCCCAGTTGGTGGGGTCACCGAAGGTGCGGGGCGGGGCGTGCATGCGAGGGGTCCTTCGGGTGTTCACAGTGGCGTTCGAGCTGGTGCTACCCACGGTGCTGCAGGGCTGGTGGGGGTCAGTGGTTGGTCGGCGGGGACCGCCGTCGAGCAGCACCCACCCAGCACCCACCCAGCACCAGGGCAGCACCGTGGGCAGCACCGGGGTGGGTCCTGGGGCGTTCGGGGGGCACTGGCGCTGGGTGGGTGGGGCGCACCGTGGCGGACGTCCACCCGTGGCGGGCGTCCCGCGTTCGGGGCTGCCCTTGATGAGAGGTGCCGTGAGTGCCGTCGGTCTCTGTTCCCTCCGCCTTCTTCCGTAGCGAGCTGCGCGTGTACTGAAGCGCCCCAGGTTCTTGGCCGTTCCTATACGGGGTGCGGCTCTCGGTTGAGGGCAGCGTAGTGGGCTTGCTCGTACTCGACGGGTGGGATGTTTCCTAGGCTCGGTGGAGCCGGCGGTTGTTGTACCAGTCGACCCAGCCGGCGGTGGCGAACTCGACGTCGGCGATGGTCTTGTAGGGCCCGTCGTGGAAGACCGTGGTGCGGATGCACTCGGTCTTGTAGAGGCCGTTGATGGACTCCATCAGGGCGTTGTCGTAGGCGTCGCCGACCGAGCCGATCGAGGGCCGGATGCTCCTCGAGGCGAGGTGCTCGGTGAGCCTGCATGCGACGTGTATTGGGCAGGTTCAACCGGTCGTATGCAACACCGGGCTGTTGGAGCGAGCGTAGTTGCTCGTCGAAGACCTCGGCGGGTGTCTTCCAGCCGAGGATCTTGCGGGGTCTGTTGTTGAGCGCGTGAGCGACGGCCTCGAGGTCCTCGGCGGACCAGCGGGACAGGTCGGTGCCCTTGGGGAAGTACTGGCGCAGCAGGCCGTTGGTGTTCTCGTTCGTGCGGCCGCTGCCAGGGTGAGTGCGGGTCGGCGAAGAACACCTGCGTCCCGGTCTCGATCGTGAACTGGGCGTGCCCGGACGAGCTCCTTGCCGCGGTCCCAGGTCAGCGATCTTGCGCAGCTGCTCGGGCAGCTGTCGGTCATCGAGGCGGTCAGCGCGGCGTTCATCGCGATCGGCGCCGTAGCCGCCCAGCGCGGGCCCGTTCTTGACGGGCGGCGTCTCGCCCGCAGCCCTCCAGCGGGGAAGGTGCACCAGCAGCGTGGAGCGGCTGGTGCGCTCGACGAGCGTGCCGATCGCGGAGCGGCCGGTCCCGATGATCAGGTCGCCTTCCCAGTGCCCGGGCACGGCGCGGTCCTCGGCCTCGGCGGGCCGCTCGCTGATCACGACGTCGGCGGTGACGTGGCCCTGCGGCTTGTTCCGGGACCGCGCCCGGGGCTCGCGCAGCGCCCGGCCGGTGCGCAGGCACGCGACCAGCTCGCGCTTGAGCGCGCCGCGGCCCTCGATGAACAGCGACTGGTAGATCGCCTCGTGGCTGATGCGCATGGACTCATCATCGGGGAAGTCGACCTGCAGCCGGTGCGCGATCTGCTCCGGGCTCCACGCCGTCGCCCAGCGCCGGTCCTGCGCGATGCGGCTTGTTCAGCCCCTTCCACGGCGGCGTCGTCGGGCCCGGCGACGACCGTGCCGTCGGGTCGGCGGACGCTCGCCGGCGAGCCGCTCCTGCACGTACTCGCGCAGCCGCGGGTTGGCCGCCAGCTTCGCGGTCTTCGGGTCGCTTGGCGGCCTGCTGCGCCTTCCACTGCGCGACCGTGGCCCGGTACTCCTGCTTGCCGCCACGGGTGGCGGCGTTGCGGCGCAGCTCGCGCGAGATCGTCGCCGGGTCACGCCCGATCTGCGCGGGCGATCTCACGCACGCCCATGGCCCTGGGCGCGCAGCAGCGCGATCTCCTCGCGCTCGGCGAAGGACAGATAGCGGCCGGTGGGCTCGGCCAGGCTGATCGGCGGCATGCCGCCAGCGTGACGAAACCAGCGGGCCCCGACCGGCGTCGACACGCCAACCGCCAGCGCCGCCTCCTCGCGTCGTGATGCCCGTGGCGATCAGCCGCCAGAACTGCCGCTGCACCGCCCGCGACGGCTCAGGCCGCCCCGGCGAACGCATCGCCGGCCGCAACGCCCGATCAGCCGCCCACTGCCGACGCGCACCGCTCGGGCACCTCGCTGGTCTTCTTGCTCCATCTGCAGTCGCCATCGCACACCTCCGTGATCGAGGTGTTGCGACGACCGGTTGAATCCGCCTTGAGACCCGGCATCCGAGTGGTGAATCAGCTCGCCCGGCTCGGTCGGGTGGCCCTCGCGGCCGCGTTGCCACAGCGCCATCCGCAGCGGGATCATCACCAGGTCGGTCTGCTTGTTCGTCGCAGCGTGCCAGGCCACGATCCGTTGGGCGTAGACGTCGACGATGAACGCGACGTAGGTGAACCCGGCCCAGGTTCGGACGTAGGTGAAGTCGGTGACCCAGGTCCGGTCCGGGGCCGGCGGCGGTGAAGTCGCGGTCGAGCAGGTCGCCGGCCCGGGTTCCGTCCTTGGCCGGGATCGTGGTCCGGATGCCCTTGTCGCGCCGCACACCCGACAGGCCGAGGGTGCGCATCGCCCGGTCCACCGACCCGGCCGATGCTTCGGGCATGGCGGTGCGGCGCAGGTAGGCGGTCATCTTGCGGCGCCCGTAGAGCCCTTCGGGGGCCAGCTTGCGCACCACGACGCCCTCGGTGTTGGTTGTGGTGGTCCAGGCGATGTCGCGCACCGCGTCGACGACCTGGGCATCCGACATCGGTCCTGGCCGCGACGACTCGGCCCTGTTGTCTTCCAGCTGCGGTAGGTCCGCGCGGCGATCTGGCAGCCCTGCTCGCGCAGGACCCGGCAGATCGACTCGACCGCGTGGTCCTCGGCTCTCATGGTGTCGATGAAGCCCATGATCAGCGGTTGCGGGGGTCGAGTTCCCCGGCGAAGAAAGTTGTGGCCCGACGCAGGATGTCGACGTCCTCGCGCAGGCGACGGTTCTCGGCCTTCAGCGCCTTGATCTCAGCCAGCTCTTCGCTCGTGACGCCCTGGCGGGTGCCGCCGTCGACGTCGGCCTGGATCACCCAGCGACGCACGGACTCCTTGCCGACACCGAGCTGCTTGGCCACGACCGCTGCAGCAGCCGTGAGCGAGGAGTACTCCCCGCGGTGGTCATTGACCAGACGCACAGCCCTGGCCTTCAACTCTTCATCGATCTTCTTCGGCATGGTGCTCATCCTCCTGGACTCAAACAGGAGCGGCATCAAACCTGGGGCGCTTCAACCTCTACGAGAGGGAGCCTGAGCGCTTCCGGGATTGAGGCGGTGTCAGTCCTCACGAGCGAGCGGGTGCGTTTTCACATCAAGGAGACGGTACTCGCCGTGCTCTCTAACCTTGGCGCGCCCAGCAGTGAGGACGCCGAGGTTATTTTCGAGGTGGCAGCCACGCGGCCAAGAGTTCGAGGAGCAGCTCTGGTTGCGCACTCAACGCGTCCCGTGGTTCAAGACGGTTCTACGAAGACGGGACCATCGCTTCCTGGCTCGACAGCAACGACTCCATTGCTGCAGCAGCGCGCAGTCAAACTCGATGATGAGCGCCGTCAAGGAATCACCTGATGAGGTGGCTGAGTTGCTGGCCGCTCGTCAAACTGCGCCGGAGTATCTCAACTGGCTCCGTTGGATCGCCCGGTTCTCCGATCCGTTCCTGAGCCGCAACCTCTTTGATCTCATCCTCGCTGCAGTCCGTGAGGGCGGTTTCGACGCAGCCGAGCAAGAGCTCTGGTTGGCAGTTCACGACCTGGCAAAGCGACAGCCTCTGTGGGCCATCGAGCTGATAAGGGCTCGGTTCATCGAGCATGCTGAGGCCCTAGTAGTCGATGACGAAAGCGGGAAGGTGGTTCTGCTCGGACTGCGCGAGTATGGCGCGTCGGAACTGGTCCGCGATGCCGCCGCTGCTGAACCGTTTGCGTTCGTGCAGACAGTTGTTCCTTACCTGCGTCGAGTCATGGCGGCGACGGCCTATGAACCGCTCCCAGACGACCCGATCCGTGATCGGCACTTCTGCGCGCGGTTCGAGGTGGACGAGCTGGACGACCGCGACCTGGATGACGCCCTCTTCGCCGGTGCGGTTCATGCCCTCGAAGCGCTTGCTGAGACGGCACCAGATGTCAGCTCCGCTCTCTCTACTAGAGGAGCTATCCGAGGATCCTCACGATGCAGCACAATTTTTGCTCTACCGTGCGATGTCCGGCCGGCGCCGCTAACTTTGCCGATTGGGCAGCGACGCTGATTCTTGAAGGTGACGGAGACTCGACTGCGGGTATATGGCGGACTCTGATTGGGCGGCACGTCAACTAGTAGAAGCGATCGCGCCACACCTCAGTGATGACGTCCATCAACAGCTGGAAGACCTGTTCCGAGACCTACGAAACTCCTACGAGGACCGATACAGCTTCGGACGCTCAGCCTTCACCTTCTTGTCAGCCCTTCAGGAGGACAGGTTGGCGCCAGCCGGTACCCGCAGGCTAAACGAGTACCGGCGCAAGTTTGAAGAGGATGCGCCTGCACAGCCCCGCGGCATCACGGGTGGAGCGATCGGATCGCCGATCGGGATCGATGCAGCGAGCCAAGATGTCCGATGGCCAATGGCTGAAGGCAATGGCCAAGCACAACGAAGACCGAACGAACTGGAGCAACTTCAAGGGTGGTGCTCGGGAACTATCACACGTCTTGCACGAGCAGGCGAAAGTCAATCCGCAGCGATTCGCGCTTTTAGCCCTGAAATTAACGCCTGAGTTCAACGCGGCGTTCGCCGACGGCCTCTTGATGGGCTTCGCCGACGCTGAACGGTCAGATGACGCCGCCCCGCTTATATACGACGCTGTTCGCCACTTGGCATCCCTCGGACATGACGACGTCGATAGGTGGCTCGGCCACGCTCTTCGACGCTACTACCGGGGCGTTCCAATTGATCTTGTCGAGCTGCTGCTCAGCGTGCCCTCCATTCCCCAGACCCTGAGGATGATTCACCGATCTTTACTCGTGATGGCGATGACGGTCGGAGCGCCGCCGATATGCACAGCAACGCCATGAACACAGGCAGAGGCAGTCTTGCTGAAGTCCTCGGTGACTTGCTGATTTACGACGCCGACGGCGAGCGAACTCAGCTAGTTCGGCCTCACCTCAACACCCTCGCGAGTGACCCCGTACTGTTCGTTCGTTCGAGCGCCGCCCACACGCTCGCGGCAGCCCTCCGCCATGCCCGACCCGATGTAGTTTCGGCCTTCGAGACCCTGATCAACACCGACGATCGGATCTTGGCCGCCGGGATGGTGCAACGTCTGATGCTCTATATCGGCAACGTTGACCCAGAGATAGTCACGCCGGTAATCCAACGGATGTTGGAGTCGCCGGACAGTGAAGCTAGGGAGGCTGGTGGAGTACTGGCTGCATTCGCAGGGCTGGAGTGGGGCCATTCTGACCTGCTCACGCGAGCACTCGAAGGTGATGCCATGACGCGCAAGGGGGTGGCGGAGGTATGCGCGAACCGCGTCGACCGCACGTCGAACGCGGCACTGGCAACGACCACACTGGCAGCGCTGATGACCGACGACGATGACGGTGTGCTCAAGGCGGTCGCCAAGGTTGCTCCTCATCTCCGCAATCACAAGCTCCGACCGTTTGTCGATCTGCTCACTCAGTTGATCGACTCGCCGGCGTACGACCACGCCACGCCTCAACTCTTGCTGACTCTGCAGCACGCTCCTGACAAGGTCGACGACTTGGTGCTGAAGGCAGCACAGCGCTTCATCGCCGTATTCGGGTCTGACGCTGCGGATATTCGGACGGGTGCCGCAGGCGACGCTCACTACATCAGTGAGCTAGTCGTTCGGGGACTCGCACAGTCGCGAGACCGAGCCCACCGTGCGGCCCTGCTCGATGTGTTGGATTCGCTGCTCGAACTTGGGGTCTACGGCGTAGGCGACGCGATCGCAGAAGCGGAGCGGCTCTAGATGTCAGCGTCAACCACTGTCCTGATTACTTCAGAGCTCGCAACCCCGATCGAATCGGCTGCCACGGATGCACTGGAAGCGGCGCGACTCGAACTCGTCTCCCGTCTGGCCGCGAAAGGTACCGACCCGCCTTCGCCCATCAACGAATGGTTGTGCAGCAGCGGGACGACGGTGCTACGGAGGGAACCTACGAGACCATCGTTGTAAGTAGCTTGGTCAATCACGATGTGCAGAGCCAGGTCGGCGACGATTCAGTTGAATATTCGGCCTTGGGATTTCGTGAGCAGTTGACACCATTGGCTGAGCTTCTGGCTGCGAAAACGGCGCTTGATCAACGAAACACCTTCTTCTTTTTCCGAGCTCGAAGGGTGTGGAGGCTGTCTTGGTCCGGTTCCTGTGTCCTATGACGGCGACGTACTTAACGCAGCTTGCGGACGTGGCGCAGAAAGATGTTGCACTCGCTAGTGAGCTTGCTCAGGGACTCGCCCAGCTCTGTGCTCTTCCAACTGACAAGCAGCGGACGTTTACCAGAGGTTGCTGTGTCGGGTGTGCAGGTCGCGCGGCCCTTGAAGGTTGGTATCTGCGAAGTGCGGCCGCTGACTCCCGAGGAACGAGGACTCCAGTGGCAGCAGCGTATGTGGTCTTCCCAGCCCGGAATGCCCAAGCACTGCAATTATTCCAGAGCCCACACCCGCTGACCTGTTCGACCCTGTGTGTTCATCGAGGTCGAGGAGCTTGCGGATCCGCACAAATCCAACCTCGCAGACGCCGTTCATGAATCAGGTCGTTCTCTCGATGATGCCCTCGGTTGGGACCTGGCAGGTGATGGGCACTACGCCACGTATTCTTTGCCAGGTTGGGCGCAGGTGGGCACGGGCAGGCACATGCCGTCCTACCTGAATCAGCGCACCGTGGTCGCGCAGAAGCCGATGACCAGCGCGGATCTGGCTGAAGTCATGGCACTTGCAACGCTGATGCCCGCATTTGGTCGCTCTGACAACGGGGGAGACGAAGTCATCCTCTCGAGGACAATGGCTGGGCTAGGCGCTCACTGGCAGCAGAGTGGCTTCTTGGACTTCGTGATCGCGCTGGAGGGCGCACTCCTTAGAGGTACGCGAAGCGAGCTGGCCTATCAGTTTGCTCTTCGGGGAGCACTTTTCCTTCACGAGGAACGTGATCCTAAGCAGACGTACCAGAGCCTTAGGAACATCTATGACGTCCGGTCCAGGATCGTCCATGGTGGTACGAAAGTGAGCGCGGAGAAGAGGCAGCTTGCTGACAAGGAAGTGCGCGAGCTGGCTCGCGCGATAGTCCTGAAAGGTGTTCGTGACGGGTGGCCGGATCCTGACGAGTTAAACGACAAGGCCCTAGGCGCTGGGAGTGCGGCCCACGGCGAGGTCAGTACCGCCTAGACCTAGTACACCTGACTCGTGCCACTTGACCGCGGATCGGTGAGCTTCGTCGGCGTCTTCGCAGGTCAGCGCGTTGCGGTCGTCGCTGATTGACACACCCCGGGGCTCGGTAGGGTCGGGCTGGTGGTGTTCGTGCGGAAGTCTCCGGGTCGCTCGGGCAGCACGAAGGTCCAGATCGCTGAGCGCCGTGACGGGCGCGATGTGGTCCTCGAGCACGTCGGCACGGCGCGCACCGACGCCGAGCTGGCGGTGCTGATGGCCCAGGCGCGTCGGCGGCTTCACGAGGGGCAGGAGGCGCTCGACCTCGAGGTCGTCGGAGCTCGAGGATGCGGGCGTGCCGCAGCGCCCTGGACTGATCACGAGCAAGCGCTCGGCGCTGCTGTGGCAGGTCCTGACCGAGCGCCTACGCCCGGCTCGGGTTCGACGCCATCGGGGACGAGGCGTTCGCCCAGCTCGTGCTGGCCCGGATCATCGAGCCGACCTCGAAGGCCGACTCGGTGCGGGTGCTGAGCGAGTTCGGCGTGGCGCCGGCGTCGCTGCGCACGATGTTCCGGTCGCTGCGCCGGGCCGCAGGAAGCGCGACTACCGCGACCAGATCGCCACCGCCTGCTTCAGCCATGCCGCCGACCAGCGGCGACGTCAGCCTGGTGCTCTACGACGTGACCACGCTGTACTTCGAGGCCGAGAAGGAAGACGACCTGCGCAAGGTCGGCTACTCCAAGGAACGCCGCGTCGACCCGCAGGTCGTCGTCGGGCTGCTGGTCGACCGCCGCGGCTTCCCGCTCGAGATCGGCTGCTTCGAGGGCAACAAGGCCGAGACGCTGACGATCGTCCCGATCGTCAAGGCCGTTCCAGGCCCGCCACGGCATCGCCGACATGGTCGTGGTCGCCGACGCCGGGATGCTGTCCGCCGGCGAACCTGAGCGACCTGGACGAGGCCGGGCTGCGGTTCATCGTCGGCTCCCGGGTCACCAAGGCACCGATCGATCTGGAGTCCCACTTCCGCTGGCACGGCGACGCCTTCACCGACGGGCAGGTCATCGACACCATCACCCCGCGCGACCAGCGCGGCACCGCGGTCAAGACCAGCGACCCGAAGATGAAGGCCGAACCGGTCTGGGACCCGGCCGTGCACACCGAAGTCGTGGCGCGCGGTGTGGGCCTACTCCACCAAGCGGGCGGTGCGCGACAACAAGACCCTGACGCTGCAGGAGAACAAGGCCCGCGCCGTCGTCGCCGGGGAGAAGACCGCCACGCACGCCACGGTTCGTCAAGACCCGCAACGGCGCACGCGAGCCTCGACGAGACCTCGCTGGCACGGGCACGGCGGCTGGTCGGGCTGAAGGGCTACGTCACCAACATCGACAGCCGACCGTCATGCCCGCCGGCGAGGTGATCGGCAGCTACCACGACCTGTGGCACGTCGAGCAGTCGTTCCGGATGTCCAAGACCGACCTACGCGCCCGGCCGATGTTCCACCACACCCGCGACGCGATCGAGGCCCACCTGACCATCGTGTTCGCCGCCCTCGCGATCGCCCGCCACCTACAGGACGCCACCGGGCTGAGCATCAAGAAGATCGTCCAGACCCTGCGGCCCCTCCAGCAGATCACCGTCCGCATCGCCGGCCACGAACACACCGCCGAGGACCCCCTCACCCCAGCCGCCGCAGGCGATCCTCGACGCGCTCGATCAGCCCTCAGTGACACACCCCGGTGGCACGAGTCAGGCCTAGACCTAGTAGTATCGTTCGATGTACTAGGACCAATGGGCGGTCACCTGGGGTTTGACTTTGCGACGCATGTGCTTGCCTAATGGCTCGGATCGCGGAATCATCATCTGTTAAATGACGAAGCGCTTTTGCAATATGCCTGCCCTAATGTCGAAAAGATGGTATATAGTAGAGGAAATATGGAGAACACTCGCACGCGAATCAATAGAGTCGTAAGACCGCTCGCCTCGGCGTTGCTGAGTGGATTTCCCTGTTTCGGAATCTCCCGAAGCGGTATCCGGCCGTGAACAGCGTCCGGCAGAGCTCCGTAGCCTTAGCCCTGTATTCAACGAGCAAGAGCACGGTGGATAGCCGATGTCTTATGCGCAGAGCTTGAAAAAATCGGCCGACACGCGCCGTTGAATATCGCGCTCACTGGTCACTACGGCAGCGGGAAAAGCAGCATCTTGGTTGAGGCTCAGCGACGATTGGCCACAGATGGACGCAAAGTCATCAATCTCTCGCTGCCGAGCTTGGGAGTCGGTGACGGGCGGATTCCGCAAGATGGTGACCCTGACATTGGTCGGACCAATCTTATCCAGAAGGAAATCGTCAAACAGCTACTGTATCGGCGGAAGCCTTCCGCTACGCCTGCTTCTCGCTACAACCGGCTTGACACATCTGACGCTAAAAAGCAAGAAACAGAGGCGCGCTGATCGGCCTAACCTTCCTCGTTATCGCCCTCCTGTTGCGGCTCCCCGAAAAAATAGGAGGCGCGATACCGAATCGGGCCTGGGACTCGCTCGATAAACACACGGTTGACCACACCTCGACGATCCTTCAGTGGTTAAGCCTACTCCTCGCTTTTGGTGTAGGGATATGCTGAGTGTTTGGCTTCAACGGCTTCTGCAACAGAGACTTAAGATTACTGAGCTTGGTGCCGGTGCCGGTCCCGCCACGGTTAAGCTTTCAGAGCCAACGGCGTCCTACTTCGACGAGTATCTCGACGAGATCGTCTACTACTTCCAGACGTCGGGCACGACAATAGTGATCTTTGAAGACCTTGACCGCTTCAAGGACCCACACATATTTGAGACCCTTCGCGAACTCAACCTACTTCTAAATGACGAGAGCAAACCGGATGGAGCCCATCCGTTTCGTGTACGCGATTCGCGACAGCATCTTCGAACAGCTCGACCGCAAGTCGGCGTCGGGTGAGGCAGAGGATGAGGATGAGGATGAGGGTGAGGAAGAAGCGACAGAAGGCCCGCTGAAAACCGACGCGGCATCTAAGGCCGAGAATCGGCGATTGGTTACGACGAACCGCACCAAGTTTTTGACCTGGTCGTTCCAGTCGTTCCATTCATCTCGCATCGAACTTCGCGTGATCTTATGAACTCGGAACTGCGCTCGGTTCCTGAGGCGCAGCGACCGAGTAGGGAAGTGGTCGACGTCGTAAGTGCGCATATCACTGACATGCGCCTGATCAAGAATATTTGCAATGAGTTCGATGTCTTCCGATCCAGAATCCTCAGGGAGGATGGCCTGAAAGAGCTGACCCCGGACAAGCTCTTTGCCTCGATCGTGTACAAGAACCTATTTCTAGTCGACTATGAGAACATTCGCAACGGGACCAGTCTGCTCGACGAAATGTATAAGGCGTACCGCGACTGGGTAGCGCAACGGACGGCAGCGGCCAGAGGTGTGGAGCGGAGAGTGCGGAGCCTTGATGAGGCGCCGCGACTACCTAACAACGCGGAGTAGCCGCCTAGGCACGCGTCTGCAGAACGTTCTTCGTGCGAGGGTTGCGCAAGAGTACGCGACTATTCAGGTCACTCTCGCTGGCGAAATCTACGCAGTCATGCCCTGACCACATCCTCGTTCTGGACCAAGTTTGTTGAAGAGAGATCGTCGATCAACGTTCTTGATCGGAATACTCCCTACGACAGAAGGGACGACATCCCGTTTGAAAAAGTGCAGACCTTGCTGGGCGAGCGCTTGAGCTCTGAAGATTGGGCTGAGGCAGATCGAAAAGCATGGTTAGCCGAGATCGCTGAAGCATCCGCGGAGCAGTTGCGTTTCGCTCACGCTTCTCTTTCGGACGGGATAGGCGCTACTGAGGACACTTTCAACTATGAGAGCGACGAGTTGTCGCTCGAGGCAGTTGGAGTCCAACTTTTTGACGGTGCGCCAGTCGTTGTAGATCTGATTAAGGCCGGCTACATCGACGAGAACTTTACCTTATACGTGACTCAATTCCCCGGCGAGAGCAGTGCCGCAATGAACTTCATCAAGTCCGTCCAGCCCAACGTCTCGGATGTCAATTATCACTTCGGCGCTGGAGAAAAGGTCGAAGAGGAAGATATTAAAGCAGCACTTGCTGCGGAGAGCACTCGCATCCTGAACGGCAAGAGCGTCGAGCAACAAAGAAATTTTCGACTACCTGCTGAAAAATCTACCGCTCAACTCTACGGCAGATAACGAGGCTCGCCGCGGGCGCGGACAGTGATGTGGACTTCATCGACGCATACATCGGCTCGGGGAGCTCACGTGGCTAAGTTCGTTCAACTGCTCAGCGGACGATGGTTCGGAGTATTTGAAGATGCGCTGGGAGGAGCCCGATAGTGCTGATCTGGAGCTCCTCGATGCGGCCGTGGGGGGAGTCGAGACTGCAATCAACTACCGAGTTAGCGAAAAGCAACGACAGACGATATCCTCCGCTCTGGCAGTTTTACCGAGTGTGACAACCGCTCAGACAACTAAGCGCGCACAAGCCATCGCCACAGTTTTGACTTGGATGGGAATCTCCGCGTCATCACTTGCAGAGGTGGCTAACAATTTTGCCCTGATCAACTGGTGTCACGATCTGCCTACGATATGACGCTAGAGAATCTCGAAGTGATCATGAACGACGGCGGGATCTCGCTCGACGCGTTGAAGCTTGATGGCCCCGACGCAGTATTTGACTATGTCGTTAAGAACTTGAGCGATACCTTCAGCTTGTAGATGAGTCACCGTCGATTTTCTTTGTCTATTCGTCGCGTCGACCGTTTCGCTGAGATTCTCACTGACGTTCACCGTGAAAAGCCAGAATTGATGGAAGACTGCGCGCCTGGCTGACCCGAGTTGCGTTCTTTCTGATTGCAGTGATGTGGAGTCAGAACTGTGGCCGAGTGTCGTCAAGGCAGATCGTTTCGCGATGACGCTACCAACGTAGCCGCTTACGTAGCCGAATATGGGATCGATGATGTACTGAGCGCTCATTTCGGAGAAGGCCGCGGAAATTGAACCGGATGATGACGAGGGCAGTCACCTCAAGCTAGCAGTGTTAATTCTGAACTGCCCGGCACTATCTGCGGACGCCAGATTGAGATTAGTTGCCGGTCTTCGCCTAGCGAGTGAATCGGTCGACGTCGATGAGTTGACTTCTGATGCCGAGGCGCTTGTCCCCGAGCTGGTTCGTCAGAGCATGGTCGCCGACACCGCTGACGCCTTCAACGTGCTTGGCGAAGAGAGTCTCCGGACCAAGAGCGATCTGATGCGGGCATCGACCGAGTTCTCTTCGTACATGTCCACCCTCAGTCTCTCAACGAATGATCTATACGTTGCTTCATGGGCCACTACTCCTGGAAATATCAAAATTGAGCTTCTAGACAATATGGACGTTTATGGTTCTACGCTAGGCAAAAAAGGCGCGACTGCTCTCACCCAATGGGCTGCGTCGAACCAATACAACGCAGCGCCGGACACGATCGCTCAGCTCGCTTCCACTGGAAAAGATGGTGCTCCAGCGGAGACGATCAAGCTCCTCGGCGCACATGCGGGTGGGATGGATATCGCTTCTTCGGAGCATCTTGCGGAATCTCGGCAGTCCCTATCTTCGGCAACTAGCCGATCGCGGCTGGATCGTCCGAAAGTGCCGGACGTTGACGGTATGCAGGCTGTCCTCACACGCATGAGGTCGGAAAACATTGTCAGCAAGTTCGAGCTAGACGAGAAGAAGAACGTGTTCCGTATTAGTAAGCGTCGCTAACTCCGCCGCGTATCGCGAGACTGACGACGTCAGTAGGTCATGTAGGCCTCTCATGATCCCGACGGTAGCGACCCTGACCGCGGCAAGGCTGATGCCAAGACCCGCGTCCCGACTGAACTGCGAGCAGCGACTGTGCGGTGGTGAAGCTCCACACCGCGGCGCTTCAACACGTTCAGGACGGTCGTCTTGCCGATGCCGAATTGACTCGCGATGACTCGCGTGCTGCGGCCCCGCTTGTACAGGTCTTCGATCTCAATGAGCTGACGCTGGTTCAAACGAGCACGATTCGGTGTCGATGTCGTCGAAGCTGTCAAAGCGAGCGGAAGGCCCTGACCCTTGGGCAAGGGGGTTGGATTTAGCTTGAGCAAGGACTACACGATGGAGTGGCCCTCACAGTGACTGGGAGGGCCACTTCTGTTTGCGCAACCATCTCGCCGTCTCCTGTGGCTGGAGCCCAAGCGGATGGGCTTAGTTGCCCTGGCGCAGCTACAAGGGTCCCATCCGCGTCACCGCGCCACCTGAGACCTCGTAGTTGGCTGCTCCGGCTTCGACGAGCAGCTCGCGAACGCGTTCTGACACGTCGACGAAGCCGCCCGCCGTGGCGACGGGCACGACGCCCACCCGATCGCCGGCCCATGACCCGACAAACGGGTGACTGCTGCGTAGGTCGCCCCCGCCTCGTGATCCGCCTTGGTTCGACGCGGCCAGCGCGACTGCCAATGCGGTGGCGACGCCGCCGTAGCCGCCGTGCGCGGCGGCCACGTGGAGGTCGCGACTGTCGCCGAATTGAGCCGGGTCAAGCACCTCGCCACGGTCCAGGTTGGCGGCCACGGCGTCTACTCCGGCCGGCGCGACTTCGGCGCATGGTTGGGCATACCAGAGCCGCATGCCTCTGCTGGTCTTCGTGTCGAACGTGCAGATGCCTCGCTCGATCAACACATCTCGGGCCAGCTGCGCCGAGCTCCCCAGCGAGCCGTCGTAGTAGGCGGTGCCATCGAGTCCCGTCTCTGCGATGACCTCGGCGGCCAGGTCGTCTCGCCTGCCCTCATAGCCCAAGATCGCGATCCGGTCACCGCACCAGGCTTCGCGGCCGAGCAACAGCCACAGTGCGGCCATTGCCGAGGCGGGCTGCTGGCCGAACTCCAAGATCTTGTCCAACGCTCCGGCGTCCATCGGTTCGAGGGCCAGGTGCTGTGTCAGGTTGATGATCCGGTGATAGTGACCCATGGCGGCCTCCCGGTCGGAATTGCTGGTCCTCGGGCGACGAGGTCTCGGCACAGTAGCCACGGTCGCGGTGGCGCCGCACGCATGATCCACAGGCACGAGCTGCAGCAGCGGTGAGTCGTGGTGATGGAACTCGATTCGTAAGCCCGTCATCGCGCCTACGTTGTTGACGTTGGGCACGCCCACGCTCTGTCGAGTCTGGCGGGGCTTTCGCGCACGCGGGAATTTTGCCAGCGGACACTCGATCGAGCCGGGACGAGTTCATCCCGAGTGCGGCCCGAGGCGTGATAAGGTTACCTTATGACGATGCTGACCGAGTACCAAGCAGCGCGGCATGACGAAGGTGTCGCGCGCCTTCGGCGGGGGCTCGCGCTTCGCGCGATGGCCGAGACGGGGATGAGCCAGCGGGAGATCGCGGTCGCTCTGGGTATCAGTCAATCGGCGGTCAGCCAGCAGTTGAAGACGGCTCGCGATCTGGCACACGCTGATGTCGAGACACTTGTCGAGGCTGCAGGCCCCGTCCTGAGGCGACTTGCCGAGGCGTCGGGGTACAGGAGACTTGCTGTCTTCGGTTCGGTGGCTCGCGGTGAAGCGCGTCCGGGCTCCGATATCGACCTGTTGGTCCAGGCGCCGGAGGGGACGTCGTCATTCGGGTTCGTTGAGTTCAAGCAGCTGATCGAGCGCGTGCTCGGCCGTGAGATTGACTTGGTCGACTACGGCGGCCTGAAACCGAAGCTGGATGACGACATTCGGCGCGAAGCGGTGTTGCTCTGATGGAGCTCAAGGCGGCAAAGGAGCTGGCTCACATCCGGTCCTGGCTCGGCCGGGTCGACGAGATCGTCAGCCGCGGACAGGGCGCGTACCTCGCCGACGTGCTGCTTCAGGAGGCAGGGGACTCGCTCATGATGAAGCTCGGCGAGGCAGCCAACCGTTGTCCCGACTCGGTATCTTGGCGCCGGACGGTGTCGAGTGGGCGCTTGCCGTCGCGAATCGCAACTTCATCGTTCATCAGTACGACGAGATCAACCGCCAGCTCACTTGGCTGACGCTTTCGATCGACCTGCCCGCGTGGAAGGGCTCCCTCCGAGCGCCGTTCGACGACGCTGATGCCGCGCTCGACGCTGGCGACTGATCCCGCGGCGGACGACGTGAGATGCGAACTACACCAAGAGTCGCCTCTCCAAGTCACACTCGGATGGCGCGACACCAGAGCCCGCCGGCGTTCGCAGATGGCGTCGACGACCCGAGCCTCGCCACCCGCAAGGCGCAGACCGTGATCAATGTCGGTGTCATCCGCTCCGATGCAGTCATGGTGCTAGCCCAAGCCGGGGGCGGCTTTCGACATGCGCCTCACGAGGGGTTCCTCTCGGCATGTCAGGAAGGCAGCCGATGTGCCGGATCCTTTCCGTAGGGTGACGGCGTGGACTTCGAGGCGATCGAGACGCTGCGGGAGAGGCACGCAGCATGGCGGCTCCTGCGCGCCGGCAACGCCAGTCTGATCCTCTCCTTCCTGGGCGGGTTCTTCGTCGAGACGCAACCGCGGATCCTGTTCGGCCAGCGAGCTCGCGGCAGAGCTGGACGACGCCCTCTATGTCCTCAATGCCGAGGCCGCGGAGGGCGCCCGGCAGGTTCGCTATCCCAAGGTGCCTCGTGCCTATCTCGAGGACTGGGCAGCCTCGGAAACCGGCTACCTCCGCCGGTTCTACCCGTCCGGCGACGATGAAGTGCACTACGAGGTCACGCCGGCGTTCGAGAAGGCCTACGGATGGGCTCGAGTCGCTCAAGACCCGTCCGTTCGTTGCCACCGAGTCCAGGCTGCACACCGCCGTCGAGCTCCTGCGGCAGATCGTCCACGGCACTGACACAGACCCCGAGAGTCGGCTGACGGACCTCCGGCGGCGTCGCGCCGAGATCGACGCCGAAATCGCAGCCGTCGAGGCGGGTCGCCTGCCGGTGCTCGAACCTGCCGGCGTGCGCGACCGCTACCAGCAGTTCACGTCCACCGCGCGGGAGCTCCTGTCGGACTTCCGGGAGGTCGAGGAGAACTTCCGGCGACTCGATCGTGCTGCGCGGGAGAAGATCGCGACCTGGGACGGATCCAAGGGCGGGCTGCTGGCCGAGCTGGTCGGGAGCAGGTCCGAGATCACGCAGTCCGACCAGGGCCACAGCTTCCAGGCCTTCTACGACTTCCTGCTCTCGGACGCGCGTCAGGCCGAGCTCACCGGGTCTGCTGACCCGTGTCGCAGCGCTGGACGACATCGAGCAGGATCTGCGCACCCGCGGGATCCACCACGACTGGTCCGAGGCTGCTGAGCGGGCGCAGCGCACCGTACGACAGATCTCTGAGCAGCTCCGTCGCTTCCTCGACGATCAGGTCTGGGTGGAGAACCGCCGGGTCCTTGACCTGGTGCGCGAGGTCGAGGTGGCCGCTCTCGGGCTCCGAGGGTCAGGGCCCGATGTCGGACTGGAGGTGGACGAACCCGGGATCGCGATCCAGCTACCTTTCGAGCGGCCGCTGTACCAGCGCCCCGCGATGGTCGAGGTGGAGAGCCTGATCCCGCCCACGACCGAGGAGGTGGACCCGGACCTTCTCTTCAGCCAGACCTTCGTCGACCAGGACCGACTGGGCGACAACATCCGTGCTGTGCTCCCTGAGCGCTCCGCCGCGCTGCTGTCCGACATCGTCGCCCTGTATCCCCTCGAACAAGGGGCGGCAGAGATCGTCGGCTACCTCGCCCTCGATGATGGTCAGATCACGGTCGAGATGGACGAGAGCGACGAGACGATGCTGGAGTACGCGGACCCGGACGATCAGACCCGCATGCGGCGCGCCCGACTTCCGAAGGTGACGGTGAGGCGCCGATGAGCGACCAACACGCAGCGGCCAGCGCCATCATCCGACTGATGCAGGGAGTCGTCTATCGCGAGTCCGACGAGGACACCTGGCTCGCGTTGGACCGCGTCGGGGCCGGCGTGCGGGACCACTTCGCCACCATCGGGGTCGACGTCGTCATCGACGACCGACGAGGGCTACGCGTTTCCTCCGCTCCCGGCCACCCGTCGAGGGGGAGGAGGCACTGCCGCGTCTCGTGCGGCGTCGTACGTTGACCTACTCGGTCAGCCTTCTCCTGGTCCTGTTGCGGAAGCGACTCGTGGAGTTCGAGACCGCGGGGAGTGAAGGACGACTCGTCCTCAGCACGGATCAGCTCGTGGAGATGCTGCGCCTGTTCGAGGCCGAGTCCCACAACGATGCCCGGGTCGTCGACAGCGTCGAGTCGACCATCAAGAAGGCCGCCGATCTCGGCTTCTTGCGACCCCTTCGCGGGCAGGGCGATCACTGGGAGGTGCGTCGGATCCTGAAGGCCTACGTCGACGCCGAGACGTTGGCGGACTTCTCCGGAAAGCTGCGGGAGTACGCCGGCAAGGCGGCGGGCGATGAGTGAGGGCCTCTTCCCGGCTGTCGATCTGCCACCGGCCGGCCGGGCGGGATACCGGCTCCGACACCTCGAGGTCTTCAACTGGGGGACGTTCGACTCGCAGGTGTGGGGGCTCACCCCCGGATCCGAGACCGCTCTCCTGACAGGTGACATCGGCTCCGGCAAGTCCACGCTGGTCGACGCCCTCACCACTCTCCTGATGCCAGCGAACCGGATCGCCTACAACAAGGCAGCCGGTGCTGACGCCAAGGAACGCACGCTGAGGTCCTACGTGGAAGGGCACTACAAGTCCGAACGCGTCGAGTCGACCGGTCGATCCCGCGCCATCGGGCTCCGCACCGGCAGCCGCACCTACTCGGTCATCGTCGGCGTCTTCGCCAATGACGGCTACGACGAGACGGTCACGCTCGCCCAGGTGTTCCAGCAGCGCGAGAACACCGGGCAGCCCTACCGGTTCTTCCTGACGGCGCCCAAGGCGCTCTCGATAGCCACCGACTTCGCCGACTTCGGCTCGGACCTGCGCGACCTGCGCAAGCGGCTGCGGGCCGCCGGCGCGGAAGTCTTCGACGAGTTTCCCAAGTACTCCACCTCGATGCGGCGGCTCCTCGGCATCCGGTCTGCACAGGCGCTGGAGCTGTTCCACCAGACGGTGTCGATGAAGTCGGTCGGCAATCTCAACGACTTTGTCCGCGACCACATGCTCGAACCCAGCGACTCGACCGACCGGGTCCGAGAGATCGTCAGCCACTTCGACGACCTGACCAAGGCACACGACGCGGTCAAGCGAGCCCGTGAACAGCTCGAGGCGCTCGAGCCCGTCGCCACGACGACAGGCAAGTACGACGCGGCCCTCCGCGAGCGGGACTCCACCGAGAGGGAACGCGCGGCGGTGCGACTTTTCATCGCAGAGCTGCGTTCCTCCCTGCTCGCCGCGGAGATCGAGCAGCTGCGCACCGAGGGCAAGAGGATCTGGGCCGAGCAGGACGAGGTCAAGGAGCAGCAGCGGATCCTCTCGGAGCAGCGCGAGGCACTCATCGAGGAGCGTGCGAGGGCGGGCGGGGACCGTATCGGCGACCTCGAACGCCTTGCCAACGAGGCACGTCGACAGGTTGCCGAACGCAACGGGGCGCGCACGCTGTTCGACGCCGCACTGGGGGCCGCGGGCCTCGATGCGATCAACGACGCCGACGGGTTCGCCACGCTGGGCACGATCATCGCCGAGGAACGACCGCGGCTGGCCCAGGCCAAGCGGGACCTCGACACGGCCAGCGCGGACGTGATCGCTCGCGAGAAGGAGCACGAACGCCACCGCGATCGGGTCACCACAGAGCTCGAGAGCTTGCGTCAGCGCACCAGCAACCTGCCCGGCGAGCAGGTCGACGTCCGCGAGCAGATCTGCCGCGACCTGGGTCTGGGTCCGGAGGACCTTCCGTACGCGGGCGAGCTCCTCGATGTTCACGAGGAGCACAGTCAATGGCGGGGCGCCGCCGAACGAGTGCTACGCGGGTTCGCCCTCTCGCTCCTGGTCCCCCAACAGCACTACGACGCTGTCGCCGCGTGGGTCAACGCCAACAGGTTGACCGTGCGAGGTCGCGACGGACGCTCCGTCGGGGCCCGCCTGACCTACGAACGCGTTCCCGACCGTCGGCTCCCACTCCAGCAGGTCGACGACGGCGTCCTCGTCCTCGCTGTCTGCATCGACATCAAGGACGGACACTTCAGCGGTTATCTCGCTCAGGAGATCGCGAAGCGGGCGGACCACCGATGTGCCCCGACCCTGGACGCGTTCCGCGCCGACCGCCGGGCCGTGACGCGCGAAGGCCAGGTGCGGTCGGGGGAACGTCATGACAAGGACGACCGGCACCGGGTCGACGATCCGCGGCGCTGGGTGCTCGGTTGGGCGAACGAGCGCAAGATCGCCGCCCTCCAGAGTGAGGCCGATGAACATGAGGTCGCACGGTCCGCCGCTGCACGCGAGGTTGCCGAGCTCCTGCGACGACGAGACGAGGTCCAGTCCAGGCTCGAGGCGATAGCGGGTCTGGACTCGTATCGGAACTGGCAGCAGCTCGATGTCGACGAAGCGGCGGCGCGGGCCGAGTCCTGTGACCAGGAGCGAAAGAGGCTGCAAGCGGGGTCGTCCCGACTCGCGGAGATCACCAGGTCGTTGGATCTCAACGCCACGAGCGCTGCTGCGGTCTCGGGGCGGATCGAGGCACTCGTGGGTGAGTTGGCAACGACGGCGAGGATGACGGAGCAGGCCGCGAGGAGCAAGAAGCAGGACGACGATCTCGTGGCGGCGCGTGCGCCCGAGGAGCTTGCGCGTGCGCGGGCGTCGTACCCCCTGCTCGACCGGCGTCTGGCGGCAGGACGGCCCACGAATGCCGAAGCCTGTGCGCCGGCCGAGTCCGCACTCACGGACGAGCTGTCCAAGCGCGCCGAGCGTCTCAACCGCGAGCTGGGCGGCTATGGACAAAGCCTGGCGCAGTACATGGGCGACGTCCTGCGCCGCTGGCCTGAGCTGCGTGCAGACCTCGACGCGAGTGTCGAGTCGCGCGCCGACTTCGTTGCGCTGCGTGACCGGGTCGCCAACGACGACCTGCCGCGATTCGAGATCGAGTTCAAGAATCAGTTGAACAAGAACGCGATCCAGGAGCTCGCCGGGTTCAACAACTGGCTCAATCGTCAAGCCTCGGTCATCGACGAACGGGTCCAGCGGATCAACGAGGCTCTCGGAGCGGTGCCGTACAACCCGGGTCGGTACATCCGGTTGGAGAAGGAACCCACACCCAACCAAGAGGTCGCGCTGTTCCGATCCGACTTGCGGAACCTGACCAACGACAGCCTCGTCGCAGACGGGGAGCAGTACTCCGAGCAGCGATTTCTCGACGTCAAGCGAATCATCGAGCGGTTGCGAGGCCGTGAGGGTTACTCCGAGTCCGACAAGGCCTGGACTCGTCGCGTGACCGACGTGCGCAACTGGTTCGTCTTCTCCGCTTCCGAGCGCGACCGGGAAACGCACGAGGAGTGGGAGCACTACAGCGACTCCGACGGCAAGTCCGGTGGCCAGAAGGAGAAGCTCGCCTACACCATCCTCGCCGCGTCACTGGCGTACCAGTTCGGACTCGAATGGGGTGCGGTGAAGTCCAAGGACTTCAGGTTCGCTGTCATCGACGAGGCCTTCGGGAGGGGGTCCGACGTGTCCACGCGTTACGCACTGGAGCTCTTCGCCAAGCTCGGGCTCCAGCTCCTGATCGTCACCCCGCTGCAAAAGGTGCGCGTCATCGACCCCTACGTGAAGGCGATCGGCTTCGTGGACAACCCCAGCGGCACCTTCTCCCGACTCCAGACGATGACCATCGAGGAGTACCGCGAGAGACGAGGCGGAGAGCGGTCGTGAACGACCCGTGGACCACTCCGGAGGACATCGCGGCCAAGGTCCGACGGAGGTGGGACGACGGGACACTCCTCCGGGCCTACGCCACCAACGGTGACTTCGAGCCTGTCGAGCTGCGGGTCCGGGCCCCGAGGGTGAGTCAGATCGGCGATGACATCGGCGCGGTCCGCGACTGGATCGCGCACCTGGATGCCGGTCGCCGAGACGACCGCCGGTACGCGCTGACGTGGAAGGAGATCGGTGGGCGACACGTCGGGCGCAACCGGCTGCCCGACCGCGCCATCGTCACCTCCTTCGACCAGGCTTGGGCGCTCCTCGGAGTGACGGCATCAGTACGCCGGTTCGACGCCATCCTTGCCATGACGCGCCCGTACCCATCGGTGCATTCGTGGGTCCTTGCCAACCCCCATCGCGGGCTCGAGCTCAGCCAAGACATGGCGGGCCTGGTAGCGGCATACCTCTGGTTGGACGACCACCGCCACAGCGCCCGCTACCTGCGCGAGATCAGTGCACCGGGCATCGACACGAAGTTCGCAGAGCGACACCGGGGCGTCCTGGCGGCCATGCTCGGGGTGTCCAGGACACCCTCAGGGTTCCTCGCAGGGCTCGGGCTCAGCACCAAACCTGACCTCGTGCGCATGCGCCCGTCCGACTCGATCGGGCTCGCTGTACCCATCACCGAGCTGGCCGTGCGGTCCACCGAGCTGGATGGACTCAACCTCGTGCCTCGCATCGCGATCATCGTGGAGAACGAGATCACCTATCTCAGTGTCGACGTGCCCCGCGACGGAGTCGTCCTGTGGGGGAGGGGCTTCGATGTCGACCAGGTCGGACGGATCCCCTGGCTGGTTGGCGTGAGGGTCCTGTACTGGGGCGACATCGACACACACGGCTTCGCCATCCTCGACCGCCTTCTCGCGTGGCTTCCCCAGACGGAGTCGATCCTGATGGATCGCGGGACGTTGCTCGCTCATCGGGACCGTTGGGTGTCGGAGGACCGTCCTGCGAAGTCCTCGCTGCGCCGTCTCGGCGTGGCTGAGCATGACCTGTACTCCGACCTGGTGGGCGACGTCCTCGGCGAGCGCGTGCGACTCGAACAGGAGCGCGTCGACTGGGAGTGGGCCACCGCCCGGCTCGCGAACGAGGTCGGCCTTTGATCTGAGCCCGAGCACAGAGGCACAGACATCGACAGAGGCAGGAGCCACGATCGAATGTCCCGGCCGTCTGCTTCGCTCCGGTCATGACGAACGGGTCGCAGCTGCCCTGGCAGACGCCTGCGCCGTGGGGGAGCGGCCACGGTCAACGGGAGGAGCGCAGATCTGCGCGGTCCCCCCGCTACAAGGAGAACAGGCTCTGACGTGCGGATCCGCACGTCAGAGCCTGTTCGCATTTCGGTGCGGCACCTCGCCGCATCGGCGTGCTGGCGATGGTCGCACTCGTCGAGAGTCTCGGCGGAGCACTCCCGGGGGCCGGCCGGCAGGGAGGCGCTCGCCGCAGCCGTCGACCGTGGTGGTCCTGAGCTCCGCGGAAGGATCGGCTCCGGCACGAGCCGGTACCGGTCCTACCCGGTCGCGGTCCGCCCCGCGCGCTCCTCGACGTCCGGGGGAGTGATCGGCATCTTCGACCACGCAGTGGTCAGGTCGTGGACGCTGAGACGTTCGTGCTCGCCGCGGGCGAGCTCGTGGAGGCCGAGCTCGTCCCAGAAGTCGCGGTGCTGCTCGGCCGGTAGCACTGCGGTCACCCGGCCTCGGACGGGAGCCCGGGTGTGTGGGGCGGTGACGTGGAGGTAGCGGTGGTCCGAGTCCTTCGCGCGCCAGGCCACGATCTCGCAGTCCTGGAGGATGTTGGCCCAGGCGAGCAGCTCGGAGGGGTTGTCCACGGTGGCGCTGATGT
Source organism: uncultured Actinomycetota bacterium (assembly GCA_963757695.1). Classification (GTDB taxonomy): domain Bacteria; phylum Actinomycetota; class Actinomycetes; order Propionibacteriales; family Nocardioidaceae; genus Nocardioides. The sequence continues at coordinate 73,940 of CAVWTJ010000015.1, read as the reverse complement.
CGCCGACGATGTCGAGCTCTCGGCTGATGCGCAGCAGGATGGCGAGCTCGCGCGCGGTCTTCGACGGATACATGGGTCCCTCGTCTCCGGAGGCTGGCCTGCCCGGAGCCGGTGGCTCCGGGCAGACCAGGCTGGTGCTCCTCTCGTTGGTGGTGTCAGGACGCGATCGCGGCGTTCTCGGTGTGGGTGGTGCGGACTTCGATCTTGCGCGGCTTCGCCTTCTCGGCGACCGGGATCGTCAGGCGCAGGACGCCGTCGGCGTACGCGGCGTCGATGCGCTCCAGGTCGAGGTTGTCGCCCAGGACCAGCTGCCGGCTGAACAAGCCGCGCGGACGCTCGGTGGCCAGCATCTCCCAGTCGCCGTTGCGAGCGGTGCGCTCTGCCCGGACGGTCAGGACGTTGCGTTCGACGTCGAGGTCGATGCTCTCCCTGGTGATCCCGGGCAGGTCGAACTCGAGGACGAACGCGTCGCCCTCACGCCAGGCGTCCATCGGCATGACCGCAGGACGATTGGTCGTCCCGGCGAGCTGCTGGGTGAGGCGGTCGAACTCACGGAACGGGTCGGCGGTGCGCAGCAACATGACAAATCCTCCTTCTGACGGGTAGCCAGATCTGTACTGGCTGTTGTAGGTTTTATGTAGCACAACGTGGATGTCAGATGCAAGAGGTGAGGCAGTGATCGATCGGGACCGTGGCGTCTTCGCCATCTCAGTCGCAGCGGAGCTGTCTGGCACGACGGCGCAGAACCTCCGCGCCTACGAGCGCAACGGTCTCCTGGAGCCCGAGCGCACCCAGGGTGGGTCACGGCGCTACAGCCCTGCTGACGTGGATCGACTCGTGCGGATCCGTGAGCTGCTCGGTGCCGGCTTGAACCTGGTGGGCATCGAGCACGTCCTGGCCCTGGAGGCGGAGATCGTGCGGCTGGAGGGTCGGTCCACCTAGGCGAGCGGGTCGAGGCCCCGCCGGGTCAGGGATGCAGGGGGATGGCCACGTGGACGGTGGTGCCGCGTCCGGGGGTGCTGATGATCTCGATAGTGCCGCGGTGAGCGGTGATGATGTTGCGGACCAGGCCGAGGCCTATGCCGATGCCCTGGATGGCCCGGTGACGCGCGGTGTCGGATCGCCAGAAGGTGTCGAACGCGCGGCTCACTTCGTCCGGTGTCATCCCGATGCCGTCGTCGACCACGGTGACGAGCACCTGGGACTCGGTGCGCGTCAGGGAGATCGTCACGTGGCCGCCGGAGTCGGTGTACTTGATCGCGTTGGACACCACGTTCTCGAAGGCTTGCTCGATCAGGGCTCGATCGACGGTGGCCCATGCCGGTGGTGTTGCTTCGACGCCGAGCACGACGTCGGCAGCGCGGGCTGCCTTCCGGAACTGCTCGAGGGTGCCCTCGAGCAGGCGCGCGAGGTCGGTCGGCTCGAGGTCGAGGGTTCGGTGCCGGTCTGCTGTGTCGAGCAGGTCGCCGATGCGGTCCTGCAGCTTGAGCGCGCTGCGTCTGATCGTCTCGAGCGTGTCGGCGACGAATCCCTCCGGAGGGGCGATCTCGTCGGTGAGCACCTCCAGGTAGCCGAGGATGGAGGTCAGCGGGGTCCGCAGCTCGTGGGAGACGGTCGCGACGAAGTCATCCTTGACCTGGATCGAGCGGGCGAGCGCGGTGACGTCGTGCGCGGCGACGAGCGTGCCCCAGGGTGAGCCGTCCGAGCGCTGGACCCGCTGCCAGGTCGCGGTGACCGCGATCTGCTGTCCGATCGGGCCGATCCATTCCATCTCGTGGTTGTCGAGATCGCCGCGCAGGGCGCGCGGAATGATCTGTTGCTCGAAGGGGACGGGCGTCTTGTTGTCGGCACTCCTGACATCCGCACCGGCGTACGGCGGCTGGTCCAGCCGGAAGCCGGCCGCGGCGACGGCCCGCTCGGCAAGGCTGTTGGAGAGCACCACCTGCTCCTCGGTGTCGTAGAAGACCATCGCGACATCGACGGCGCCGAACAGCGTCCGGGTCAGACGGTCGCTGTCCTCGGCCTGGCTCAGCGATTCCTGAAGCTCGTGGAGCGCCTTCTGCGTTCGGCGTTGGCTGGCGGACAGCTGCCGGGCAGCCTCCCCGACAGCGATCGCAAGCCCCGTGATGAGCACCGGCAGCGTGACCACGGAGGCGATCTCGAGGCGAGTGCGTGGAAGCAGCCCCTCGACCGCCAGTGGGAGGAGCGTGATGAAGAATGCGCCCGCGACCGCGAGCACGATCACCCTGCGACGGAAGCCGTAGGCCAGCCAGACGACGGGAAAGACGGACAGGATCCCGACGGACCTCAGGTCGTCGTAGTAGCCGAGCCGCAGGAACGCGACACCGATGACGTCGAGGCCGGCCAGGATGATCAGCCGCGAATTCGGCCAGCGCTCCCACGGGAGTGCCAGGAAGAGTCCACTTGCAAGGAGGATCACGGCGAGGCCGACGAGTGCGTACGAGGACATGACGACCGCCGGCAAGGCCCAGATGCCCTCGGCCGTCACGAAGGCCGTGCCTAGCAGCAGGGGGAACTGGGCGCGCAGGAAGATCCGGTAGCGGCCGCTTCGCGACGTGTTCATCTCAAGAACCGGCATGGATCACCCCGGCGAACGAGCTCGGCACGGCCCGGCCACGCTGCAGGGATGACGTCATCTGTGGAGGCTAAGCCCAGACCTCCGGCGCCAGCACCGATTCAGGCAGATCTCGGGCGAGCCTCGACCCATGCCGGCGGGCTGAGGGTCGTGCCGCGCGTTCTATCGCTACCCGGTCCCTGGCTCGAGGCCCGCACACGACCCGACGCCGATCCCGATGCTGACCGCGCGCCAGATGACCGGTGACCGCGTCGCCGGCCTGGACGCCGGGGCCGACGACTACCTCCTCAAGCCCTTCGAGCTCGAGGAGCTGCTCGCCCGGGTCCGGGCCCTCCTGCGACGGAGCAGTTCCGAGGTGGCCGACGTCGCGATGCTCGAGCTGTCCGACCTGCGGAGTCGTTCTGATCTCGTACGTCTACGCGTTGGTGTAGATCTGCTACCGCGGTTCCGCGGTCACGGACCGAGATCGTTCAGGTGTCGTCGGCACCCTCGGTGCCGTTCGCATGGAGCTCGGTGAGGACGGTGTTCTCCGCCAGCAGAGGGGTGAACGTCTGCACCGGCTGGTCGACGAGCTCGTCGACCGCCTCCTCGGCCATGGGTCGGACCTCTGACTCCGGCGCCTGGGTCCCCTCGCGGCTCGTGACCTTGTCGGTGACTTCGTCGACCACCGACTCCTTGTACGACTCGTTCGTCATCGTCGTCCTCTCTTGAGCGTCTGAGCGTCACATCACGGTCACACGCCCGGTTGGACACCGTCCACCGTGCCCTCGATGAGTTCACCCGCTCTTCACCCGGGCCTCGACGACGACTCGTCAGTGCTCCGGAGCAGCTCGTCGACACACGGGACCATCGGGTGGCCCCCCGTGGTGCCCCGGTCTCCTGGTCGGTCGCACTTCCCCGGCTCGCAGGTGGCTGGGGATCTCGGTCGCAGGATTGTGAGAGATCGGTGAGGACTTGGCGTACGACGCCGCTAGGGCGGGTGGCGGCGGCTCCCACGTGCAAGCATGTCGAGCATGAAGCTGCTGGTGGTCGAGGACGACCCTGCGCTGGGCGCCAGCTTGAGTCGATCGCTGCGTTTCGACGGCTACTCCGTCGAGCTCGTCGACAGCGGGGAGCAGGCGATGGCCAGCATGGTCAACCACGGCGCCGACTGCGTCATCCTCGACGTCGGGCTGCCGGGCATCTCCGGCCTCGAGCTGACGCGTCGGGTCCGGCCGCTCAGGCCGGCAGGGCTCGTGAGCGGTGCAGGGCGCGACGGCTGAGCCGGACGACCACGAACAGGGCGAGTATCGCCAGGGCGATGCCGATCCAGGCGCCGGCGTAGACACCCTGCTCACCGATCAGGGCCCAGCCGAGCGCGGGCAGGACGCCGAGGACCAGGGCGACCGCGGGCGCCGCCGCGACCAGGGCGACCTTCTCGCGGTGCTGCCACAGCCGGGACACGCCGATCAGGACGACGGCGGCCACCCAGAACGGCAGGCCGGCGAAGAGGCCGAGGAGGACCCCGCCGACGGACCCGGCGAACTCGACGGTGGTCTCGACCTGATCGGGTTCGGCCGAGGACGAGACGGAGCTGCTCGAGACGACCGCGGAGGCTGACCCGACGCCCGCGACGACGAACAGGAGAGCCAGTCCGAGGAGCAGGCCCGCGACCACCGGTAGCCAGCCCCGCGACGACAGGGGGGCCGGGGCAGGGCGGGCGACCTGGTCGCCGTGCGCCTCCGCTGCGACGTCGTAGGGGGAGCCCAGCTGCTCGAGGGCCTCGCGGACGCGGCCGTCGTCCTGCGAGCCGCCGGTGGCCGCGTCGAGATGCTCGTGGACGCCGGCCAGGGTGTCGGCGCGTACGGCGGGGTCCACACCGACGAGCAGGCGATCGAGCTCGGCGAGGTACCGCGCCACGAGGGGGTGTCCGACGGGGCGGCCGGTGGGTTGATTCATGAGTCTCTCCCTGAGGTGGCGAGCGCGGTGTCCACCGCGTCGCGGAACAACGTCCAGGCGGAGCGGAAGTCCCGGAGGGACTCGGCGCCCCCGGACGTGAGTGAGTAGTAGCGACGCGGCGGGCCCTCCGTGGACTCCTGCCAGCTGGTGTCGACCTGACCGGCCTTGCGCAGCCTCGCGAGCAGGGGGTAGAGCGTGCCCTCGCTGGAGAGGAGCACCCCGCCCAGGCTCAGCTCCCGGGCGATGTCGAGCCCGTAGCGCTCGGGTCCCTCGAGCAGGGACAGGACGCAGTACTCGAGCGCACCCCGGCGGAGGTGGGTCAGCATCGCCGGCATGGTGTCGTCGCCGGGTTCCATGCGTGACAAGGTACCCCGGGACGGCGCTGTGTGACAAGGGAGGAGCGGCGTCGCACCCACCCGCTACGGCGGCGCCGGGGGTATCGTCACCTCGTCCCGGTTCGGGCCGGGTGGGATGGAGCGACGATGCACCTGCTCAGGAGAAGTGCCGCGCTGGTGGTGACTACAGGGGTGCTGCTGGCGACCGTGCCGCTGCTCGCCTCCGGGCCGGCCGCGGCGGTGACGGACCGGTGGGCGGCCTGGACGCCGATCACCGGCTCGTCGAACAGCTACGCGCTGCGGATGCAGCAGCGCGCACCCGGCTTCCCGGAGGCCGCGGTCGCGAGCGACTCCCGGTCGAACGTCCAGCTGCCCTCGGGGGCCAGCTCGTTCCTGGGCGCGGGGACCCCGCCGGGCGCCAAGTACGGCACCAGCCAGGGCTCGCCGTACCTCTCGCTGCGGCCCAAGGCCGACAACGCGACCGCGCCCTCGACGACGACGTACACGTTCGACCGGCCGACGCCCGACACCGGCTGGGCGTTCGTGCTCGGCGACATCGACGCCGACCAGGTGCAGGTCCGCGCCCTCGACGGCGGCGGTTCCCCGGTGGGTGCCGCGCGGATCGACGGCTGGTTCCGCGGGGTCTTCAACTACGACGGCGGCGCCGACCTGCCCACGTGGGAAGCGGCCTCATCGACGCTGGTCGGGAACCCGGCCGCGACCGACACCACCGGAGCCGCGGGCTGGTTCGAGCCGGACGTCCGGCTGAGCAGCCTCACGTTCGTCTTCACGCGCCGCGCCGGGTTCCCCGTCTACCAGACCTGGTTCGTCAGCCGTGCCCGCCCGCTCGGCGGCACGGTCGGCGATGTCTCCGCGTCGGGCTCCTGCGCGGTCCAGGACGCCGTGCTCACCCTGGTGTCGCCCTACGGGGAGGAGCTCGCCACCACCAGCCCCGACGCGAGCGGTGCCTACGACCTCGGCGAGCTGGCGACCCAGTCCGGCTACACCGTGCGACTCACGGCTCCCGACGGCTGTGCGATCGTGGGCCCGGCCGAGGTGGCCGTGGACAACCGGGGCAACGACGGCGACCCGGCCGCACGCGCCGACGTCGAGGTCCGCCAGATCATTCCGCAGCCGATCAGCGGGACCGTGACCGACACCGGCGGCAGTCCGGTCGCCGGCGTGACGGTCACGCTCACCCGCCCCGACTCCTCGACGGTCGCCCGGACGACGGGGCCGGACGGCACCTACCTGTTCGACGACAACGCGATCAGCGACGGCTACCGGCTCTCGGTGGTCGTCCCGGACGGCTACGCGCCCGGCCCGGACGGCACCGAGATCACGGGCATCGACGTCAGCGACGCCCCGATCACCGCCCAGGACTTCGTCGTGACTCCGCTGCCCGCGCTCTCGGGACAGGTCACCGGTGGCGGCAGCGGCCTCGGTGGGGTGCCGGTCACCCTCACCCCTGTCGGTGGTGGTCCCTCCCAGACCACCGTGACGGGCGGGAGCGGTGGCTACGTCTTCCCGCACGTCGAGGCCGGCGACTACACGATCACGGTCGAGCCGCCCGAGGGGTACGCCGGGAGCACCAGCCTCGACGTCGTCGTGGGCGACGACGACCTGACCGGTCAGGACTTCGCCCTGACCCGGCCGGGCTCGGTGTCCGGCGAGGTCACCGACCCGGACGGGGGCGTCGGCGGCGTCACGGTCGAGATCGAGGGGCCGGGCGGGACGACGACCCTCGTCACCGACGAGGCAGGCGTCTACTTCCTCGACGGGCTCCTTCCCGGCGACTACACCGCCACGGTCCTCGCGCCGGAGGGGTACGACGTGGCGGGTAAGGAGACGCTGCCGTTCACGATCAGCGCGAGCGGCGAGATCCGAGGAGGGCTCGACTTCGTGCTGGCAACGGCCGTCGAGCCGACCGGTACGGCCACGCCGTCCCCGACGACCGGCCCGACCGACCCGTCGACCCCGGTCCCGAGCCCGACCGAGGTCCCTGGCTCGAGCCCGACCCCGGCACCCACTGGGACCGGCCCGGGTGGCGAGCTCCCCGACACGGGCGGCCCGGCGGCGTACCTGCTGCTCCTGGCCGGCGCGCTGGTGGTCGGTGGTGTCTCGCTCGTCGCGTGGTCCCGGCGACAGCCGGACCGGCGTCGGTAGCGGCCCGCCGCGGGGAAGTGTAACCCCCCGGGGGGTTATGCTAGTCTCTCCCTCGAACCCCTATGGGGGATGCATCGGGAGGCCATGGACCGCCCTACGAGGAGTGACGACATGCGTGGGATCAGCATTGACGAAGCCGCCGCGGCGGCCCGAGACGGTGCGACCGTGATCGACGTCCGAGAGCCGGTTGAGTACTCCGCCGGGCACATCCCCGGCGCGGTCAGCTTCCCGATGGGTCGGCTCTCCAGCCGGCTCGGGGAGATCGATCGGGAACGCCCGGTCTGCGTGGTGTGCGCCTCGGGCAACCGCAGCAGCGTCATGACGGACCTCCTGGTCGCAGCCGGGTTCGACGCTGTCAACGTCATCGGCGGCACCGGCGCGTGGATCCGCGCCGGCCGGCCCATCGAGGCGTGAGTCCGACCACTGCCTTGCTGAACGGGAGCTCCACCATGTGCCGACCTACCACCTGCCGCTCCTGCGGCAGGACAACCAGGAACTGCACGAGGCTCAGCCACCCAGGCGGCCGGCGGCCCTCCCCGGCTCTGCGGTGGACGAGTCGGTGAGCACGTCGTCCAGCGGACGGCGGGGGACCGGTGGGAGCGGCGTCCGGGTGGTCGAGGGCCAGCCGATGCGCAGCAGGACCTGCGGCACCGCCAGGCTCAGCAGCACACGCTGGAGGGCGCGCCGCGTCTCCGGCACCTCGATGGGCTGGCTGAGCGGTACGACGCTCAGTCCGGCCGCGGTCGCGTCGAGCCACAGTGCGCTCATGGCCTCACCCACCCGTAGCCACGCAGCCGGGTCGTCGTCGAGGGTGCCGAGCACGATCAGCCCCTCGTTGGCGTCGACGTCGAGGGTCGCGTCCTCCAGCAACCCGGTGCCGAAGCGGTGGCTGTGTCCGGCCCGGGTCTGGGCACGGTCGGGTACGACGGCCGACGGGACGCCGTCGTAGGTCCCGTGGTCGACCCACGAGGCCTGCTCGCGGGCGTACTCGGGGTGCTCGGCCTGGATGGAGAAGGCCCGGTCGAGCAGCGCCTCGACCTGCGAGCGCTGGGGACCGTGCGTGACGGTGGTCGCGATCGCACCCCACTGCTCGGCAGTGGCGGCGAGCTTCGCCAGGCGCCCGTCCGGGACCGGCCACGAGGTGGAGCGCCGTCGGTCCGTGCGTCGCTCGCGCAGCGCCTGGAGGCGGGCGGTGTGCTCCGGCACCAGGGGTGCGGCGGTCAGCTCGATGCGGGCGAGCACGGCCGAGGCCCGTCCGGCCGGGAACCGCGCGACCACGGGCTGCCAGCCGAGCCCGAGCGCGGCAACCTGTGCGTGGTGCAGGGCAGCGCCACAGCTGACGATCACATGGCGACCGCGGGGGTCGCTGGCCAGGAGCCGTCGCGTGGGATCGGCCGACAGCTCGACGCTCGAGCCCGAGACCCGCCAGGACCACGGCTGGGTGTTGTGCACGCTGGGCGCCCGGCAGGACAGCGCGACGACGTCGGCGACGGTCGGCGCGGCGGTGGGGGTGGGTCCCGGCGACGGTCGAGGGCGGGCCAGCACCGCGCGGGCGCCCTCCAGGCGGGCCACCGGGAGCCGGAAGGGGGAGCAGGAGACGTGGTCGACGCCCGCAGCGTCGAAGAAGTGGATCGAGGCAGGGTCACCGCCGTGCTCGCCGCACACGCCCACGTGGATACCGGGCCTGGCCTCGCGGCCGAGGCGGATCGCGGTGGCGAGCAGTGACCCGACTCCCTCGACGTCGATGGTCTCGAACGGCGAGTCGTCGAGGATGCCCTGCTCGAGGTAGGTGGCGAAGAAGGCCGCCTCGACGTCGTCGCGCGAGAATCCCCAGGTCATCTGGGTGAGGTCGTTGGTGCCGAAGGAGAAGAACTCGGCCGACTCCGCGATCCGGTCCGCCGTCAGCGCCGCTCGCGGCACCTCGATCATCGTGCCGATCGGGCAGGGGATGTCCACGCCGCGCGCGCTCGTGACCCCGGCGACGACCTCGAGCAGCTGCTGGCGCACGAGGGCCAGCTCCCGGCTGCTCGCGACCAGCGGGACCATGATCTCGGGGCGCGGGTCGCCGCCGGCGTCGCACCGGTCGGCCGCGGCCTCGAGAAGTGCGCGGGCCTGCATGCGGAACAACCCGGGGATGACGATCCCGAGGCGGACCCCGCGGAGCCCGAGCATCGGGTTCTGCTCGTGCAGGCGGCGTACCGAGTCCAGCAGACGGTGATCGCGCTCGACCGGAGCGCCGTCTCGCTCGGCGAGCGCGATCCGCACCGACAGCTCGGTGAGGTCGGGCAGGAACTCGTGCAGGGGAGGATCGATCAGTCGGACCGTGACCGGCAGCCCGTCCATCGCCTCGAGGATCTCGACGAAGTCCGCGCGCTGAAGGACCTGGAGACGGGCCAGCACGACGTCCTGCGCGTCCGGGCCCTCGGCCAGGATCAGGTCCTCCACGAGCTGGCGACGCTCGCCGAGGAACATGTGCTCGGTGCGGCACAGGCCGATCCCCTCGGCGCCGAAGCGGCGCGCGCGGGCGGCGTCCACGCCCGTGTCCGCGTTGGCGTGCACGCGTAGCCGGCGGACCCGGTCGGCGCGGGTCAGGATCGTCGCGACCGCGGTCACCAGGTCATTACCGGTGTCATGACCGGTGTCATTACCGGTCTCGCCCGCGGTGCCCTCGAAGTACTCGACGACCGGCGAGGCCACGACCGGCACCGACCCGCGGAACACCTCGCCGGTCGCCCCGTCCACCGACACCGTCTCGCCTTCCTGGAGGGTCGGTCCGTCGGTGAACGTGACCTCGCGGGCCGCGGTGTCGATGTGCAGGGTCTCCGCCCCGCAGACGCAGGTGCGTCCCATCCCGCGCGCGACGACGGCCGCGTGCGACGTCTTGCCGCCGCGGGCCGTCAGGATCCCGTTGGCCGCGACCATGCCCCGCAGGTCGTCGGGCGTCGTCTCGTGGCGGACGAGCACCACCGCGTCGCCGGCCTGCGCCCATGCCTCGGCGGTGGCTGAGTCGAGTGCGATCCGGCCCACGGCGGCGCCGGGAGAGGCGCCGGTGCCGGTCGCGAGCAGCTCGGTGCTCTGCGTCGGGTCGAACCTCGGGAACATCAGGTTCGCCAGCTGAGTGCCCGTGACACGGCCCAGGGCCTCGTCGAGGTCGATGAGTCCTTCGTCGACCATCGCGACGGCGGTCCGGAACGCCGCCTCGGGGGTCCGCTTGCCGACCCGCGTCTGGAGGATCCACAGCCGGCCCTCCTCGATGGTGAACTCGATGTCGCACAGGTCGCGGAAGTGGCCCTCGAGGGTCCGCATGACCTCGAGGAGCTGCTCGTAGGAGGGTCTGTCGAGCTGGGCGAGGTCGGCGAGCGGCACGGTGTTGCGGATCCCGGCGACGACATCCTCGCCCTGGGCGTTGCTCAGGTAGTCGCCGTACACGCCGACCCGCCCGGTAGCCGGGTCCCTGGTGAAGCAGACGCCGGAGCCCGAGGCGGCCCCACGGTTGCCGAACACCATGGTCTGGACCGTGACCGCGGTCCCGAGGTCGTGGGGGATGTGCTCGCGGCGGCGGTAGAGCACTGCCCGGTCGGTGTTCCAGGAGTCGAAGACGGCCAGCACGGCGCACTGCAGCTGCTCGCGGGGGTCCTGGGGGACGTCCGACCCGGTGTGCGCGCGGATCGAGGCGCGGTACGTCGCGACCAGGAGCTCCAGGTCCTCGGCGTCGAGGCCGAGGTCGTCGCTGACCTCGCGGTGCTCCTTGAGCCGGGCGAGGTCGTCGGCGAAGACGGCGGCGTCGACTCCCATCACCGTGGCGCCGTACATCTGCACGAAGCGTCGGTAGGAGTCCCAGGCGAAGCGCGCATCGCCGCTCTGCCGCGCCAGGCCCTCGACGGCGGCGTCGTTGAGACCGATGTTGAGGACCGTCTCCATCATCCCCGGCATCGAGAACTTCGCTCCCGAGCGCACCGACACGAGGAGCGGGTCGCGGTCGTCCCCCAGCCGTCGGCCGGACTCGCCCTCGAGACGGTCGAGGTGCTGACCGATCTCGACCCCGAGCAGGCTCGGCTCGTGGCCGAGCGCGAGGTAGGAGCGACAGGCCTCTGTCGAGACGATGAAGCCGGGCGGCACTGGCAGGCCGAGGCTCGCCATCTCGGCCAGGTTGGCGCCCTTACCCCCGAGCAGGTCCTTCTGGTCCATCCCGCCGGAGGAGAAGGCGAACACCCATGACCCCGACGGCGGGTCCGGCTCACTGAGGATCGTGTGGCCGGGCAGCTGGTGGGTCGACGTCATGGTGGGCTCCTCGTCTCGGTCCCTCCATTCGACGCCCCAGGACACGGCGACCACAGTGCCGAAAGTCCCGGCTGACCTCGCCGAGAGGCGCTGGTCCGCGCGCCGCGCGACGGTGTCGGCGGGGTGCTCGAGCCGCTGCGCTGCTGGCCCTGGTCGGTACGACGTGGGCGGCCGCCGGCGAAGCGACCGTCACCGCCCTGTCCTCACAGGCTCGCCAGCGCCGCGCGCGCCGCGAGGTAGCCAGCACATGCCGTGGGCCCCGGCGCCCGGGGGCGTGGCCGCCGAGCACAGGTAGACGCCGCGCACCCCGGTGGCGTACGGGTCGAGCGCCGGTCGCGGGCGGAACACGAGCTGTCGAGGGGTGTTCGCACCCGTGCAGATGTCGGCACCGACGTAGTTGGCGTTCATCTCGGAGATCCGGGTGGAGGAGCGCACCGACATCGCCACGACCCGCTCCCGGAAGCCGGGCGCATAGCGCTCGACCTGGTCGATGATGGCCTGGGTCGCATCGCCCCGGAAACCGGCCGGGACGTGCGCGTAGGCGTCGACCGGGTGGACGTCGCCGACGGCGCGGCCCGGGTCGGCCAGCGACTGCTGGCCGACGAGCACGAACGGTCGCTCGGGCATCCGGCCCTCCCACGTGGCCTTCTCGGCGGCGGCGATCTCGGCGAGCGTCCCGCCGACGTGGACGGTGCCGGCCCGCCGGGCCGGCTCGAAGCCCCACGGCACGCCCTCGTGGACCGCGAAGGCGACCTGGAAGGCGCCGGTGCCGTGGCGGTAGCGCTGATAGGCGCGTCGTACCCGGGCCGGCAGCTGGTCGCCGATGATCCCGACCGCGGCCCGCGGCGAGGTGTCGAGGAGGACCAGGTCGGCGCCGTGCTCGCGGCGTGCGGTGTCCAGGGAGGTCACGCGCTCGCCGGTGAGCACCCGGCCGCCGTGCCGGGTGAGCAGGGTGATCATGGCGTCGCTGATCGAGCGGGAACCCCCGACCGCGACGGGCCACCCGTAGTGGTGGGCCGCGGCGCCCAGCGCGACCCCGATCGCCGAGCTGAACGGCGAGTCGAGCGGCCGGAAGGCGTGGGCCGCCAGCCCGGCCCAGAGGCCCTGCGCCTCGTCGGTGTCGAAGCGCCGGGCGAGCAGCGAGGCAGGCAGGACCGCCTGCGACCCGAAACCGGCGAGGGCCAGCGGGTGGCGCGGCACGTGCAGCATCGGCTGGAGGAACTCGCTCGTGATCGCGTCGAAGCGTCGGTCGAGGGTCCCGAACATCCGCCGGTAGCGGCGCGCGTCGGACCCGAGCGTCGCCGCGGTCTGGTCGACCGACCGGACGACGGCGCCACCGCGACCCGCGTCGAGCGGGTGTGCGTACTCGACGTCCGACCAGGCGAAGCGCAGCCCTGCGGAGGCGAGGTCGACGCTGCGCGAGAAGGCGGTGTCCAGGGCGAGGGGGTGGAAGCCCGAGCACTCGTCGTGCAGGACCCCGGGCACGGTCGCCTCGACCGACCTGGTCCCGCCGCCGGGGGTCTCGGCCGCCTCCAGGACGGTCACCTCGACCCCCGCCGCCGCCAGGGTGAGCGCCGCGGCGAGGCCGTTGGGGCCGCTGCCCACGACGACGGCGCGAGTCATGGGGCCAACGTACGCCGACGCCCGGCGGGCACCGGCGGCAGCGGTCCCCAGAATTGGCGTTGACAGCCTCGGGGGCCTGGGAACACGATGGCGGAAATCTCAGGGACGGGCAGGTAGGCACGACGCTCGGGGCCCGGCAGACGTGGCCGTCTCTCTCCTCAGAGAGGCTTCCTCATGCGCGCTCGATCCCTTCTTGCCGCCGCGACGGCGGCCGTGCTCGCCGGTGCCCTGCCGTCCGGCACTCCCGACGCATCAGCCGACCAGGCGACCCCGTCCCGCTCCGTCACCGTCATCGCCCGACACCTGGCCGGGCCGTTGAACGTCGCCCGCAACCGGGACGGCACCGTGTACTACACCGACAACTTCGCCAACCGGCTGTACCGGGTTCGGCAGGGTGGGAGTCCGCACGTGATCTTCCGCTCGACGCTCAAGGGCGGCACCGTCGAGTCCGTGGCTGTGGACCGCGGCCACGTCCGCTTCACCGTCACGGGTCGGGGCAACCACCTCGGGCTCGTCAAGGCCTTCGGACGCCGCGGCAACCCGTACACGCTCGCCGACGTCTTCCGGTTCGAGAAGAAGCGCAACCCCGACCACCGCTTCACCTACGGCTTCGCCGGGATCGGTGACGCGTGCGCCCGGCAGCTGCCTCCGGAGGTGGGGCCAGCGTCCTACCGGGGCACGAAGGAGTCGCACGCCTACGGACTGGCGGTGCGCGGGCGGACGACGTACGTCGCGGACGCCGGGGCGAACGACGTGCTCCGCGTCGGCCCCGGGGGCAAGGTGAGCCTGGTGGCCGCGCTGCCGCCGGTGAAGGTGAGGATCACCAAGAAGGTGGCCGCCGGACTGGGGCTCCCCGGCTGCACGGTCGGCCGACGCTACGGCTTCGAGGCCGTGCCCACCGACATCGACGTCGGCCCCGGCGGCTGGCTCTACGTCACGAGCCTGCCCGGGGGACCGGAGGACGGCAGTGCCGGCGCCAACGGCAGCGTCGTGAAGATCAACCCGCGCACCGGGCGCATCGTCACGGTCGCACGCGGTCTGGTCAGCGCGACCGGTGTCGCCGTCGGTCCCCGTGGCACGGTCTTCGTCTCGCAGCTCTTCGCCGGCACCATCTCGAGGATCGCCCCCGGCACGCACCGGGCCGTGCCCTACGCCTCGGTGCCGCTCCCTGCCGACATCGACCTCACGCCGCAGGGTCTGCTCGCGGCGATCAACGTCCTGCCGTCTCCCTCGGGCAAGCCCGACGGGCAGATTGCGATCGTCCGACGCTGACGGGCCCGCTGCGCTGCGTCGCGTAGGTTGGGCGGGTGCCGGAGCTGCTGCTGGTGGGAGCCGGTCACACGCACCTGCACGTCCTCACGCGGGCCGGCGACCTCGCTGCGGCCGGCTACCGGGTGCGGCTGCTCGCCCCACGCTGGTTCCACTACAGCGGCGTGGCGGCCGCTACGGCCGCCGGCTCGCTGTCGGCCGGTGCGGGACGGATCGACGTCGGCGCCTTGGCCGAGCGCTGCGGCGTCGAGCTCGTCGAGGGTGAGCTGGTGTCGCTCGACCCGGACCGTCGGGTGGCCACCGACTCCGCCGGCGGCGAGACCTCCTACGACGTGCTGTCCCTCAACGTCGGCAGCGTCGTGGCCCCGGCCGGGCTGGAGGTCCACCCGGCGGTGCTGCGCGTCAAGCCGCTGAGCGGTCTGGAGGACCTCGACGCGCGGCTGCGCTCGGTCTCCGCCCCGCGCGGAGGATCGATGGTCACGGTGATCGGTGGCGGGGCCACCGGCCTGGAGCTCGCCGCGCACCTGGCGGTCCGCGACGACGTCGCCGGCGTCCGCGTCCTGGAGTCCGGACCGCACGTCGGCAGGGACCTGCCGGTCGGGGCGCGGCGTCGGATCGGTCGCCTCCTCGACCGGCGTCGGGTCGACGTCCGCACCGGCTGCGCGGTGGCGGACGTGGGCGAGCACCGGACGCGGTGCGCCGACGGCAGCGAGGTCTCCCACGACGTCGCCCTGCTCGCCACGGGACTCGCCGCGCCCCCGCTGCTCGCCCAGCTCGGCCTGGGCGACGAGCGCGGCGTACCGGTCCGGGCGACGCTGCAGCACGTCGAGCGCGCCGAGGTCTACGCGGTGGGGGACTGCGCCCGCTTCCTGCCGCGTCCGCTGCCCCGCATCGGCGTGCACGGCGTGCGGCAGGGGCCGGTGCTCGTCGAGAGCCTGCTCGCGCGCCGCAACGGGGGCCGGCTGCCCGAGTACGAGCCGCAGCGTCGCGCCCTGTCGATCCTCGACCTCGGCGGCGGCGTCGGCCTCGCCGTGCGCGGCCGCTGGTGGTGGTACGGCGCGAGCGCGGTGCGCCTCAAACGGGTGATCGACCGGCGCTGGCTGCAGGACTACCGGTAGTGCCCGGAGGCAGCCGTCCGATCCGTCCGGATGCCTGTCGGTACGTTCCGGTGGGTTCTCGGAGCGGTCTCCGGGCCTCCTTCCGGGCCCGCCCCAGGCATCCTCCAGCGCGCCTTCCAGGCGCGTCCGACCGGGGCCCGTGGCACGCGGAGCGCGACGTGTACTCGCCCGTAGCCACCGACTCGTGGCAAGTTGCCCTAGGAAGGCCGGGAGTCCCGGCCGAACCTGTCGAGGGGGAGCTGGATGTCGTTCAAGCGAGTGGCCATCGTCAACCGGGGCGAGGCCGCCATGCGGCTGATCCACGCCGTGCACGAGATCAACGCCGAGAACACGCGCGGACGAGCCGCCCATCGAGACCGTCGCCCTGCACACCGAGGGCGAGTCCACGGCGATGTTCGTGCGCGAGGCAGACCTGTCCTACGACCTCGGACCGGCGTCGGCGCGCCCCTACCTCGACCTCGCGGTCCTCGAGCGCGCCCTGGTGGAGACCGGCGCGGACGCCGGTGTGGCCCGGCTGGGGCTTCGTCGCGGAGGACCCGAGGTTCGTCGACCTCTGCGACCGGCTCGGCGTCACCTTCATCGGGCCGAGCGCGGCAGCGATGCGTCAGCTCGGCGACAAGATCGGCTCCAAGCTGATCGCCGAGGAGGTCGGCGTACCCGTGGCCCCGTGGAGCCGCGGCGCGGTGGACACCCTCGCCGGCGCCCTCAGCGCCGCCGAGGACATCGGCTACCCCCTCATGCTCAAGGCGACCGCCGGCGGCGGCGGTCGTGGCATCCGGATGGTGGCCTCGGCCGCCGACCTCGAGGACGCCTACCAGCGCACCAGCGACGAGGCCCTGCGCGCCTTCGGCAACGGCACCGTCTTCCTCGAGCGGCTGGTCACCGGGGCCCGCCACGTCGAGGTGCAGCTCATCGCCGACTCCCACGGCACCGCCTGGGCCCTCGGCGTGCGCGACTGCTCGATCCAGCGACGCAACCAGAAGGTCATCGAGGAGTCCTCCTCGCCGCTGCTGAGCCCCGAGCAGGCCCAGGAGCTCAAGACCGCCGCCGAGCGCCTCGCCCTCGCGGTCGGGTACGTCGGCGCGGGCACCGTCGAGTTCCTCTACCACCCGGGCGAGAAGACGTTCGCCTTCCTCGAGGTCAACACCCGGCTCCAGGTGGAGCACTCCATCACCGAGATCACGACCGACGTGGACCTGGTCAAGGCCCAGCTCCACGTCGCGCAGGGCGGCCGTCTCGAGGGGGAGAAGCCGGCCGAGGTCGGTCACGCCGTCGAGGCGCGCCTGAACGCCGAGGACCCGGACCGCGACTTCTCCCCGTCGCCGGGCCGGATCGTCCGCCTCGACCTCCCCTCGGGCCCCGGCATCCGGGTCGACACCGGCGTCGCCGAGGGCGACCTGATCCCGCCGGACTTCGACTCGATGATCGCCAAGGTCATCGCCTACGGCCGCACCCGCGAGGAGGCCCTGGCCCGGTTGCGCCGGGCGATGTCCTCCACGACCGTCGTCATCGAGGGCGGTGCCTGCAACAAGAGCTTCGTCCTCGACCTGCTCGCCCAGCCCGAGGTCATCGACGGCACCGGCGGCTGGGCCGACACCAGCTGGATCGACCGGGTCCGGGCCGAAGGCCGCCTCGTGGCCCAGGCGCACGCCGGGGTCGCGGTCGTCGCGGCCGGCATCGAGGCCTACGTCGACGGCCTGCGCCTGGAGACCGCGCGGCTGCTCGAGACCGCCCACGGCGGCCGTCCGATGGCCTCGCACGAGGCGGGCCGCCCCGTCGAGCTCAAGCTGCGCGGCACGACGTACCAGGTCTCGACGGTCAACACCGGGCCCGGTCGCTACCGGGTCACCGTGGCGACCGGCGGCGACGAGCAGACCGTCGAGGTACGCGTCGAGCGGCTCGACGACTTCCACCGGCGCCTGGTGATCGGCACCCGCCGCTACCACCTGGTCACCGCGACCCACGGCCCGACCACGCTCGTCGAGGTCGACGGGGTGGCCCACCGGGTCAGCCGCGACGAGGGCGGCGTGCTGCGCTCGCCGGCTCCCGCGCTCGTGGTCGCCACCCCCGCGGCCGTCGGCACCGAGGTCGAGGCCGGCGGCGCGGTGCTGGTGCTGGAGTCGATGAAGATGGAGACCGTGATCTACGCGCCGTTCGCGGCGCGGGTCAAGGAGCTGATGGTCATCACCGGCAGCCAGGTCGAGACCGGCGCCGCACTGGTCCGGCTCGAGCCCCTGGGCGACGGCGCGGAGGAGGCTGCGGCCGTGGCCGGCCCCGACCTGGACCTGCCCGGTCCCGACGACGAGCAGGACCCGCAGGTGCGCGGCGCCCGCGCGCTCGCGGCGCTCCGGGCCGTCGTCCTCGGGTACGACGTCCCGCCCGAGGACCAGGACGCCGCCCTGTCGGAGTACCTCTCGGTCCGCGGCGAGCTCCAGCGCGGGGAGGGCTCCCTGATCGCCGACGAGCTCAGCCTGCTCGCGACGTTCGCCGACCTGGCCGAGCTGAGCCGCAACCGCCCCGCCGACGAGGAGCGCCAGACCGAGCTGCGCGTGCACAGCTCGCGCGAGCACTTCCACACCTTCCTCCAGAGCCTCGACGTGGAGCGGGGCGGGCTGCCCCCGCAGTTCCACGACCGGCTGCTGCGGGTGCTCGGGCACTACGGCATCGCCGACCTCGAGCGCACCCCGGCCATGGAGGAGGCGGTCTTCCGCATCTTCTTCGCCCAGCAGCGCTCGATGCCGGAGGTCGCCCTGGTCTCGGCCGTCCTCGGCGCCTGGATCGAGGAGCCAGCCGCCGACCGGTGAGCTGGCCGGTCGGTCCCGCGAGATGCTGGAGCGTCTCGGCCGCGCCACCCAGCTGCGCTACCCCGTCGTCGGCGACCTGGCCCGCAGCGTGCGGTTCCGCTGGTTCGACCAGCCGGCGGTCGACGCGGAGCGCGCCGACGTGCTGGCCGGCGTGCGCGACGAGCTGGCCGCGCTGGACGACGAGGAGGCTGCCGGCCGGGATGCGCGGATCGAGGCGCTCGCCGCGATCCCCGAGCAGATCGTGCGCTTCCTGGCCGAGCGGCTCGAGCGCGGCGTACCGGCGCGCGAGCCGATGCTCGAGGTGCTGGCGCGTCGTCACTACCGCGAGTTCGACCTGCACGACCTCACCGTGCCGGCCACGGGGTCGCGACCGTTCGTGGTCGCGTCGTACACCCTCGACGACCGGCCGACCCGCCTGGTGTCGACGCTGGGCACCCTCGCCGAGCTCGACGATGCCGACCGGCGACCTGGTCGCGTCGATCACCGAGCACGTCGCCGGGCGCGGTGACGACGGGTGCGTCGTCGACCTCTACCTGTCCTGGCCCGACGTCGCCGGAGTCGACCGAGGAGATGAGCGAGCGGCTGCACACCCTCGTCGCGGCGGTCCCGGCCGCCCACGACGTACGCCGGTTCTCGGTCGCGGTCTGTCCCGGCGGGGGACGCGACGTCGGCTACTTCGCGTTCCGGCCCACCAGCGAGGGAGACGTGGTCGAGGACGAGCTGACGCGCGGGATCCACCCGATGGTGGGCCGCCGGCTCAACCTGTGGCGGCTCCGGAACTTCCACGTCACCCGCGTCGAGGCCCCCGAGGACGTGCTGCTCTACGAGTGTGTGGCCCGGGAGAACCCCACCGATCGCCGACTGGTGGCGCTGGCGCAGGTGCGCCAGATGTCCGTCGTCCACGACGAGACCGGCCGGCCGTCATCGCGCTGCCGCACGCCGAGCGTGCGGTCGAGCACTGCCTGGAGGCGATCCGCCGGGCCCGGGTCGCCCGCGGAGCCGCCGGCGCCAAGCTCGACATGAACCACGTCTGGGTCCACGTGTGGCCGGTCGTCGACGTCGACGTCAGCGGCCTGACCATGCTCGGCACCAAGATCCGTCCGCTCACCGACGGCGCCGGCATCGAGGAGGTCCTCGCCGAGGGCCGGGTCGCGATCCCCGGTGGCGAGCCGTTCGCGGCCGTCGTACGGTTCGGCGCCTCGCCCGGGGCCGGGGTCGTGTCGAGCGTCGAGGCGCCGACCACCGAGCTGCTGGCACCCCTGGACGACTACTCCGCGAAGGTGGTGCGCTCGCGCCGCCGCGGTCTCGTCTACCCCTACGAGCTGACCGGCCTGCTCGCCGGCCCCGGCGGCTCCCTGGTCGAGCACGACCTCGACGAGTCGGGTCACCTGGTGCCCGTCGACCGGGCCCCCGGCCTGAACACCGCCGGCATCCTCGCCGCCGTCGTCACGACGCCGACCCCGCTGCACCCCGAGGGCGTCACCCGCGTGGTGCTGTGCGGTGACCCGACCAAGTCGCTCGGCTCGGTCTCCGAGCAGGAGTGCCTGCGCGTGATCGCGGCGCTCGACCTGGCCGAGGAGCTCCAGGTGCCCGTGGAGTGGTTCGCCCTCTCCGCCGGGGCCCGGATCTCGATGGAGTCCGGCACCGAGAACATGGACTGGGTCGCCAAGGCACTGCGCCGGATCGTCGAGTTCACCCAGGACGGCGGCGAGATCAACGTCGTCGTCGCCGGCATCAACGTCGGTGCCCAGCCGTACTGGAACGCCGAGGCCACGATGCTGATGCACACCAAGGGGATCCTGGTCATGACCCCCGACAGCGCGATGGTGCTGACCGGCAAGCAGTCGCTGGACTTCTCCGGTGGGGTCTCGGCCGAGGACAACTTCGGGATCGGCGGCTACGACCGGGTGATGGGCCCCAACGGCCAGGCGCAGTACTGGGCGCCGCAACCTGGCCGGGCGCCTTCGACATCCTGCTCGCGCACTACGAGCACACCTACGTCGTACCGGGGGAGAGCGGTCCCCGGCCGGGTCGAGCCACCGACGACCCGGTCGACCGCGACATCTCGTCGTACCCGCACGACGTCGAGGGCAGCGACTTCACGCACGGTCGGCGAGATCTTCTCCGCGACGACCAACCCGGACCGCAAGAAGGCCTTCGACATCCGCACCGTGATGGCCGCGGTCGCCGACCAGGACCACCCGACGCTCGAGCGCTGGGCCGGGATGGCCGACGCCGACACCGCGGTGGTCCAGGACGCCCACCTCGGCGGCTACCCGGTCTGCCTGCTCGGCATCGAGTCCCGCTCGGTGCCGCGGCGCGGCTTCCCGCCCACCGACGGCCCGGACACCTACACCGCCGGCACGCTGTTCCCGCGCTCGTCGAAGAAGGCGGCACGGGCGATCAACGCGGCCAGCGGCAACCGGCCGCTGGTGGTGCTGGCGAACCTGTCCGGCTTCGACGGCTCGCCGGACTCGATGCGCAACCTCCAGCTCGAGTACGGCGCCGAGATCGGCCGGGCGATCGTCAACTTCGACGGGCCGATCGTCTTCTGCGTCATCTCGCGCTACCACGGCGGCGCGTTCGTGGTGTTCTCCAAGGCGCTCAACCCGAGCATGACGGTGCTGGCGCTCGAGGGCTCCTTCGCCTCGGTGATCGGCGGCGCGCCCGCCGCGGCGGTGGTCTTCACCGGCGAGGTCGACAAGCGCGCGGCCGCCAGCCCGGCCATGCGGCGCCCTGGACGAGCGGATCGCCGAGGCCACCGGCGCCGAGCGGATCGGCCTGCTGGTCGAGCAGTCCGAGCTGCGGGCGGTGACCCGCGCGGAGAAGATCAGCGAGGTCGCGGCGGAGTTCGACGGGATCCACGACATCCACCGCGCCGTCGAGGTCGGGTCCGTCGACGCGGTCATCTCGGCCGCGAGCCTGCGGCCCGCAGATCATCGCCGCCATCGAGGCGCACGGGGTCGCCGACTGATCCTGCCGGGTCGGTGTGCACCGGGTCGTCGCCGGCCCGCTGACCGGCCGTAGGCTTCGGACATGTCTGCGACGCCGTGTCTCACCTCGTCCCCCGTCCAGGTCCCCGGTGCTGGTGCCGGGGTGCGGGAGGTCGCCCGATGAGGGCGCGTGCGGCGGCCCTGGTCGCCCTGCCGTTCGCTGCCGTCGCGCTCGCCGTCCGAGCGACGTACCCCCGCATCGGCGCGGTGGTCTACGGGGCCAACGTCGCGCTGGAGGCCCGCCTGGCCGGCCTGACGGGGCGCACGGCGGACGTCGCCGGTGAGACGATCGCGTTCTACGAGGGTGGGCCGTCGGAGGCGCCGACCGTGGTGCTGCTGCACGGCTACAGCGCCGACCGCGGGACGTGGGTGCGCTTCGCCCGGCACCTGACCCGCGACTTCCACGTCGTCGTCCCCGACCTCGCCGGACACGGCACCACGCCGTACGTCGCGGGCGCGGGGTTCTCGATCCCGGCCCAGGCCGCCCGGGTGGCCGGCCTGCTCGACGGCCTCGGCGTCGAACGGGCCCACCTGGTGGGCAGCTCGATGGGCGGTTTCGTCGCGGCGACCTTCGCCCGCACCTTCGCGTCGCGCACCCGCTCGCTGGCGCTGCTGGACGCTGCCGGGGTCACGTCGGCGGAGCCGAGCACCGCCCAGGCGATCATGCTCCGGGGCCTGCCCAGTCCGTTCCTGATGGATCACCCCGATCAGTTCGCGGCGTTCTACGCCCTGACGATGGCCCGCCCGCCGTACGTGCCCGGCTTCGTGCGCGCCGCGATGGCAGCCGACTACGTCGCGCGTCGCGACCTGCTCGCCGAGGTGTTCGAGGACTGGTACGAGCGCGACCTCCTCGACGACCACCTCCACGAGATCACCGCGCCGACGCTGGTGGTGCACGGTTCTGAGGACCAGCTGGTGCACCCGAGCGCCGTCGACGTCTGGGCCACGATCCCCGGTGCCCGCGTGCAGGTCTACGACGGCATCGGTCACCTGCCGATGTTGGAGGTCCCGCGGCGCAGCGCGGCCGACTACCGGTCGTTCCTGGCGGACCTCTGACGGACCGCTCGCGCTGCAGCGGTCGGCGCCGCGCGGGGACGCGAGTGGGTAGCATCGGCCCCGACCTTCCCCGTCCCACCGACGGCCCCGCGCGAGGACCTGGTACCCGATGACCCCGACCCCTCCTGGCCGTCGCCGACCCCGGGTGCTGGGCGAGCTGACGACGCTGGACCTCAGCCGCAGCCGAGGCCGGGCCTCGCTGACGAGTCGGGTCGAGCGCTGGCGCAGCAAGCGCTGGCAGATCGTGCAGTGCGCGGTGGCGGCCGGTGTCGCGTGGTTCCTGGCCAAGGACCTGCTCGGGCACCAGGTCCCCGTCTTCGCCCCGATCGCCGCGATGGTCAGCCTCGGGACGTCGTACGCCCAGCGCCTGCGGCGGGTCGCCGAGGTCACGGCGGGGGTCTCGATCGGGGTCCTCCTCGGGGACCTGCTGGTGGCCCAGGTCGGGTCCGGGGCGTGGCAGATCACCCTGATCGTGGGGCTGGCGATGACGTCCGCGCTGATGCTGGACGCGGGCACGCTCTTCGTCAACCAGGCGGCGATCCAGTCGATCTTCGTGGTCGCCCTGCTCCCGGGCACCGGCGAGTCCTGGACCCGGTGCATCGACGCGCTGGTCGGCGGCGGCGTCGCCCTGGTCGCGGCGACGGTGGTGCCGGCCGCGGCGTTGCGGCGTCCTCGTGAGCAGGCCGCGACGGTGCTCGACAAGGTGGCAGCGCTGCTGCGGGGGGCCGGCGAGGTGATGGTCGACGGCGAGGCCGACCACGGGCTCGACCTGCTGGCCGACGCCCGCGACACCGACCACCTGATCCGACGGCTCCAGGCCGCCTCCGACGAGGGGATGGCGGTGGTCGCCTCGTCGCCGTTCCGGGTGCGTCACCGGCCGGGGATCCGGATGATGGTCGAGCTGGTCGACCCGCTCGACCGGGCCCTGCGCAGCACGCGGGTGCTGGTGCGGCACGTGGCGGTCGCGGCCTACCACCGACGCGAGATCCCGTCGTCCTACGCGCTGCTGGCGGCCGAGCTCGCCGCGGCGGTCGACATCGCCGTGGGTGAGCTGCGGGCCGACCGGCAGGCGGACGCGGCCCGCCCGGCGCTGCTGGCCGTGGGCGCCGGCACCGGGGTCGTCGAGCGCTCGGAGCACATGACCGCCGAGGTCGTCCTGGCCCAGCTGCGCTCGGTCGTGGTCGACCTGCTGATGCTCACGGGCATGCAGCAGCTCGAGGCGACCGACGCCCTGCCGCCGCCCCCGCGCTGACCCCGCGCTGACCCCGCGCTGACCCGCGCTGACCCGGCGCTGACCCCGCGCTGACCCCGCGCTGACCCGGACGGCCGCGGCCGGCACCGATGAGTTCGGGTCCGTCGAGAGGTCCACACGGGGAGCGGCGCCAGCAGCGCCGGGTCGGCGTACGACGGACAGGAGCAGGACGATGGGCGGCACACGCGTACTGGTCGGCACCCGCAAGGGCGCCTTCATCCTCGACCTCGGACGAGGCGCGGGAGGAGTGGACCGTCGACGGCCCGCACTTCCCGGGCTGGGAGATCTACCACGTCAAGGGCTCGCCGCTGGACCCCCAGCGGATCTACGCCGCGCAGAGCAGCGGGTGGTTCGGGCAGGTCATCCACCGCTCCGACGACGGCGGGACGACCTGGGACACCGTCGGCAACGACTTCACCTACGACGGCGTCCCCGGCGAGCACCAGTGGTACGACGGCAGCCTGCGTCCGTGGGCGTTCACCCGGGTCTGGCACCTCGAGCCGAGCCGGCACGACGCCGAGACCGTCTACGCCGGCGTCGAGGACGCGGCGCTCTTCAAGTCGACCGACGGCGGCGCCTCGTGGAGCGAGCTCTCCGGCCTGCGTCGCCACGACACCGGTCCGCAGTGGCAGCCCGGCGCCGGCGGCATGTGCCTGCACACGATCCTCGAGCACCCGAGCGACCCGGACCGGCTCTACGTCGCCATCTCGGCGGCCGGCGCGTTCCGCAGCGACGACGGCGGCACGCACGTGGATGCCGATCAACAAGGGGCTGCGGTCCGGGGAGATCCCCGACGAGGACTCCGAGGTCGGCCACTGCGTGCACCGCATCGACCTGCACCCGAGCGACCCGGACGTGCTCTACATGCAGAAGCACTGGGACGTCATGCGCAGCGACGACGGCGGCGACCACTGGCACGAGGTCAGCGGCAACCTGCCCTCGGACTTCGGCTTCCCGATCGCCGTGCACGCCCACGAGCCGCGAGACCGTCTACGTCGTCCCGATCACCAGCGACTCCCACCACTTCCCGCCCGACGGGCAGGCTGCGCGTCTACCGCAGCCGCACCGGCGGCGACGAGTGGGAGCCGCTGACCGAGGGCCTTCCGCAGGAGGACTGCTACGTCAACGTGCTGCGCGACGCGATGGCCGTCGACCAGCACCCCTCCTGCGGGGTCTACGTCGGCACGACCGGGGGACAGGTCTACGCCTCCAACGACTCCGGCGACTCCTGGCGCCCCGATCGTGCGCGACCTCCCGGCCGTCCTGTCGGTCGAGGTCCAGACGCTCCCGTGAACGACGCAGCGAGCGGCGACGACGCCGGGGTGGTCAGGGTCGTCCTCCCGGCGCCGCTGCGGGCGATGGTCGGCCTCGAGAAGGAGGTCCGGGTCGAGGTCGTCGGCCCGGTCACCCAGCGCACGGTCCTCGACGCGCTGGAGGCGGCGTACCCGGTGCTGTGCGGCACGATCCGTGGGCATCGCGGTGGTGAGCGCCGTGCGTTCATCCGGTTCTTCGCCTGCGAGCAGGACCTCTCGCACGACGACCCGGACGCCGTGCTGCCCCGGGTGGTCCGCGAGGGCAGCGAGCCGTTCATCGTCCTGGGCGCGATGGCCGGCGGCTGAGCGGGGTGAGGGTCACCAGGTCACCCACCGGACGACCGCGGGCCGCCCCGCGAGCCGGTCAGGTGCCGCAGAACGTGCGGTAGCGACCGAAGCTCTCGGGGGCGGGCTCGGCGTAGCGCTCGAGGCCGGCCCGCTCGTCGTACGGCGTGCGCAGGACCTCCACGAGCATCTCGAGCGGCGCCAGGTCGCCCGCGGTGGCCGCGTCCAGCGCCTCCTCGACGAGGTGGTTGCGCGCGATGTAGGCCGGGTTGACCCGGTCCATCGCCGTGCCGTCGGGGTCGAGGGCCTGCCAGCGCTCGGCCCAGGCGTCGAAGCCGGCCAGGTCGAGCACCAGGCTCCGCGCCGGCTCGACGTCACCGCGCGCGGCAGCACCGAGCCGCCGGAAGAACGACGTGTGGTCGACGTGGTTGTCGTGCAGCAGGGTCAACAGGTCCTCGACCAGGGCGTCGGACAACTGCGGGCGCGAGCCCTTCGGGGAGCCCCAGCTTCGCGCGCATCCCGGAGGCCCAGGCCGCGTGGTACTCACGCCGGAACCCGCCGAGCGCCTCGACCGCGACCGCGACCGCCTGGTCCTCCTCCTCGTGCAGGAGGGGGAGCAGTGCTTCGGCGAGCCGGGCGAGGTTCCACTCGGTGATGAGCGGCTGGTTGCCGAACGCGTAGCGGCCGGTCTCGTCGATCGAGCTGAACACGGTCGCCGGGTCGTAGGCCTCCATGAACGCGCACGGACCGTAGTCGATGGTCTCGCCGGAGATGGTGACGTTGTCGGTGTTGAGCACACCGTGGACGAAGCCGACCAGCATCCACCGCGCGACGAGCGAGGCCTGGGCGGCCACGACGCCCTCCAGCAGCGCCAGGTACGGCGACCGGGCCGCCGCCGCCTCGGGGTAGTGGCGCGCGATCGCATGGTCGGCGAGCCGGGCCAGCAGCTCGTGGTCGCCGGTGGCGCGGGCGAGCTGGAAGCTCCCCACGCGCAGGTGGCTGGCGGCCACCCGGACCAGGAGCGCGCCGGGCAGGACCGTCTCGCGGCGGACCGGGCGACCGGTCGCGACCACCGCCAGCGAACGGGTGGTGGGGATGCCGAGGGAGCCCAGGGCGCCGCTCATCACGTGCTCGCGCAGCATCGGACCGACCGCGGCCAGGCCGTCACCTCCGCGGGCGAACGGCGTACGACCGGAGCCCTTGAGTGCCAGGTCGTGGAGGTGCCCCGAGCTGTCGGCGAGCTCGCCCAGCAACAGGGCTCGCCCGTCACCCAGGCGCGGGTTGAAGCCGCCGAACTGGTGGCCGGCGTAGGCCTGGGCGACGGGGGTCGACCCCTCGGGCACCCGTGCGCCGACCAGGAACGCGAGACCCTCCTCCGTGCGCAGCCCGACCGGGTCCAGGCCGAGCTCGGCGGCCAGGTCCTCGTCGAGCGCCAGCAGCCGCGGCTCGGGCGCCTCGGCAGCCTCCCACGGCACCGCGAGCTCGCTCAGCTCACGGGCGAACCGGTTGCCGAGGGTCACGGACGGGGCGGGGCTCAGGGTCACGACTCCAGGCTACGCGGGGCCGGGTGGCGTCCCGACCGGGTCGGGCCGGAATGCCCGGTACGTCTCGACCGCGACCGTGGTGTCCTCCTGCGCCAGGTCGGCGTTGATCTGGGCACCCGCGAAGGCGCCCCCGGCCGCGGCCGCTCCCACCTGGGCGAAGGGCTCGGTCACGTTGCCGGCGACCCAGATCCCGGGCACCGTGCTGCGGCCTGCGGCGTCGCTGGGCACGAGGGCGCTCGACCAGCCGGCGAGCTCCTGGACCTCCAGGCCCAGGGCGGCGAGGAGCCCGGAGCGGGGGACGGTCCGGGTGCCCACGACCAGGGCCTCCGCGGCGACCGTGGTGCCGTCGGCGAGGAGCACTCCGTCGAGCCGGTCGTCGTCGATCTCCAGGCCGACCACCTCGCCCGCGACCACCCGGATGCCCCGCGCGGCCAGCCTCTCGAGGTCGTCGTCCCCGAGAGCCTCAGCGGTGTGGGAGAGCACCGTGACGTCCTCGCTCAGCTGCCGGAACAGCAGGGCCTGGTGCAGCGCCTGAGGCGCGGTCGTCGCCAGGACGCTGATCGCCCGGTCCCGGACCTCCCAGCCGTGGCAGTAGGGGCAGTGCAGCACGTCGTGCCCCCAGCGCTCGGAGAGCCCGGGCAGGTCGGGCAGCTCGTCGACGGTGCCGGTGGTGACCAGCAGACGTCGGGCCCACAGCTGTTCCCCGGACTCGAGCGAGACCGTGAAGCCACCCTCGCCCGGGGTCGCTCCGAGCACCTCGCCGGTGACCACCTGGCCGCCGTACCCCCGGACCTCGTGACGACCCCGGGCGAGCAGGTCGCGCGGCGAGATCCCGTCGAGGCCGAGCAGCCCGTGGACGCCGTCGGCGGGGGAGTTGCGCGGGGCGCCGGCGTCGACCACCAGGACCGAGCGTCGCGATCGGGCCAGCATCAGCGCACCGTTCAGTCCGGCGGCTCCGCCGCCGACCACCACCACGTCGTAGCCGGGCCTGAGTGCTTCGGTCTGGTTCGTCGCGTCATCCATGCTCCCGAGCCTGCGGCAGCCGACACCATTTCAGCAAATGTCTTTGCCGGATCGGCAAAGATCGTGCAGGCTGGGGACATGGACGACGACCTGGACACCGCGCTGGCGATGGTGGGACCGCACCTCCGAGCGCTGCGCAAGACCCGACGCACCACGCTCGCCGACCTCTCCTCGGCCACCGGCATCTCGGTCAGCACCCTGTCCCGGCTCGAGTCCGGCGACCGCCGACCGACCCTCGAGCTGCTCCTGCCGCTCGCCAAGGCGCACGGGGTGAGCCTCGACGAGCTGGTCGACGCACCGACGACCGGCGACCCTCGCGTGCACCTGAAACCGGTGCATGCGCACGGCCTCACGCTGATCCCGCTGACCCGTCGGGCCGGCGGGATCCAGGCCTACAAGCTCATCGTCACCGCGCGCCGCGGCGAGCCGGAGCAGCAGAGCCACGAGGGCTACGAGTGGCTCTACGTGCTCGACGGCCGGCTCCGGATCCTGCTGGGGGAGCACGACTTCGTCCTCACCGCCGGCGAGGCAGCCGAGTTCGACACCCGCACCCCGCACTGGTTCGGCCCGGCCGACGGCGAGGCCGTGGAGCTGCTCAGCCTCTTCGGCACCCAGGGGGAGCGGGCCCACCTGCGAGCCCGGCCGAGGAGCCGGACCTAGGAACCGGTCCCAGAAACCGGCCCGAAGAACCGGGCTGCCCGCGCTCAGGCGCAGTAGTCGCACTCCATCGTGGCGGGCAGCTCGGTGTGGCACGTCGGGCACTGCGGCTGGACCCGCTCCTGGAGCCGCAGCTTGCGGGCCCGGTCGCGGATGCCGGCCTGGCGCGGGGTGAGCTCGGCGAAGCCGCCGTCCGTCGGGAGGCCGGCCGCCTCGAAGCGCCGGTAGCAGGCGAGCCGCTGGTGGGAGGCGTGCTCGTCGGCGTCGTCCGGGGTGGTGCCGGTGGCGAGGCCGACGGCGACGCCGTAGCGCTCGCCGACGCTGCCCTCGGAGTTCACGGCCAGGGCGGAGACGAGGGGCTCGTCACGGCGCGCGCACTCCGCGGTGACCAGGCTGAGGACGTCCTCGATCCAGTAGTGCGGCTGCTGCCGCGTCTGGATGCCCGATCGCTCCTGGACCAGCGCGGCGAGCTCCTTGTGCAGGAGCACCGCCTGGTAGACGGTGGCGGTCTCCTCGAGGACGGCTCGCGCCGCCTCGGCCCAGCCCTCGCGCGCGGCCTCGGGCCCGAGGTCGGCCGCCTGCTGGACGTCGTCTTGGGTCTCGAGGTGGTCGTGGGTCACGGTGTCGTCGGCAGGCATCCTTCGACAGTAGTGCCGCGGAGGGGAATCGTCGTGGTCGTCGACGCCCCGGCCGCTCCGGGCGGGGGCCTCCCCGGGCTCGCCGTCAGTCGCGGAAGGCGTGCGCACCGACGGCGAAGGGCTGCCGCTGGTCGCGCGGAGCGCCGGCGCACGCGTACGACGTGCCCCGACGGCACCGGTAGCGCGTCGAGACGTTGGCGAGGGTCAGCGTCACGGCCGAGATCGTCCGGGAGCCGAAGCCGACGTCGATGGCGCCGTACCCCTTGTCATTGAGGCCGATCGCCCGCCGCAGACGCGTGCCGTTGCGCCGCTTGACGATCAGGTACGCCGCGGGGGAGGTCACCGAGTCGGGTGCGTTGACCGTCAACCTCAGCCGCCACCTCCGCCCGGCCACCGTGGCGTCGGGCTTGAGCTTCACCGTCTTCGAGGCGAGGTGGTTGATCCTGGTGCTGAAGCCGAAGCGCCGGTCGGCCGCGCGCAGCATCGCCTTGGCCACCGGGTCGGCCGCGGGGAACGCCGCCCCCTCCTCGTAGGTCGTGCGGGGGTCGGTGTTGCCGGCGGCGTACGCCGCGAACACCGCGCTCAGCCCGCCCTTCCCGCGCAGCACGTGGCTCAGCGCCTCGACGGAGTAGTCGTCGGGCAGCCCGTCACCGGTGCCCGTGCGCTGGATGACCTGGCGCACGACGCCGTTGCCGAACCGCGAGCTGAGGTACTCCCAGAAGGCCCAGTTGCCGTAGTGCGCGTAGCCGCTGGACTCGAAGAGGTCGAGCGACGTCTGGGGCTTGGCCACCTGGCCGTAGCGCAGGTAGGTGCGGTTGTCGTTGATGCTGTCGGCGAACCGCTCCTCCATCCAGGTCGCGGTCGACTCCAGGAGCCACGGGTCCTCGCGGAAGTCGTAGGCGAACTGGATCGCGTGGAAGAACTCGTGCGCGGCGGTCACGCGCAGCGTCTGGATCGGGGGCCGCTTGAACTGGGAGCGGGCGAAGTCGTTGTCGAGCACGCAGAAGCCCGAGGCCTGCTTGGGGTGCTGCGGCACCCGCAGCTCGGGGGCGCAGTAGCCGTAGAGGCCCTGGTCGCCGAGCTCCTTGAGGTAGACGTCGAACTTCTCGCTCCCGCCCGCGCCGCCGTCGCCGGCCGGCGGTCGGTAGTGGAGGGAGCCGACGTGGTGGCGCCAGACCTGCTCCATCACCGACAAGGTCTTCGCGGCCCAGTCGTCGTCGGGAGGGGCGTCCTGGGTCGAGCGCACCCAGTGCACGCACACGTGAGCCGCGCACTTCTGCGTCGAGGCCACCTGGTAGCCGTCGCCGTAGGGGTCGCCCGCGCCGTCGGTGGGCCGGGCGAGCAGCCGGCCGGCTGCGGCGTCGCTGTCGGAGTCCAGCGCCGGGCGGGCCAGGAAGAGGTCGCGCAGGGCGAGGGTCGCATCGATCCGCCTGCCGCCCGGAGCGGCGCTGGACACGTCCGCGGGGGTATCGGAGAGCGCGGCGGTGGCTCGGGCCAGGGCCAGCCGGTCGGCCGGGTCGAGGCGGGTGGCCGTCGCGGTCCGTCGTACGTCGGCTGCCGCACCCGGGTCCGAGCCGGGAGTCGCGACGGCGGCGGGCACCGGCGCGAGCAGTGCTGCCAGGAGCGCGCCCACACCCACCAGGCGCGGGTGACGGACGGGCAGGTGCGGGCGACGCATGGGATCAGCTCCGGATCGGTGGGGAAGTGCCCGGTCGGGGTTGGTGGGGGACACGGCAGGTGGTTGACCGGTGGGGCCGGTGTGACTGGCACGACCGGTGTGACTCGTGTGACTGGTGTGGCGCAGGGGACTTCCGCGCCATGGTGTCACGAGCCGCCCGAGATCTTCTCGATCAGCGCCGTGGTGGAGATGGCGGGTGTGCGGCGGAGGTAGACGACCTCGCAGATGTCCTCGAACTCGTCGAACTTCCCGGACCAGTCGTCGCCCATCACCAGGACGTCGGCCCCGTGCTCGAGGAGGTAGTGCCGCTTGAGCTCCAGGCTCTCCTCGAGGAAGACCCCGTCGACGTAGCGCAGGGCGGCGATGATCGCCAGCCGCTCGTCCTCGGCGAACACCGGCTGCCGGCCCTTCTTGCGCAGGTTCAGCGCGTCGGCGGAGACGCCCACGACGAGCCGGTCGCCGAGCGCAGCCGCGCGCTCGATGACGCGCAGATGGCCGACGTGGAAGACGTCGAAGGTCCCGAACGTGACGACGGTGCGACTCGCAGACATGGGGGGCAGCCTTTCACGTGATCGCGCCCGCGCAGGCAAGGATGGGGCCATGAGCGTCCCCGTGTCGGCACCACCCGCGGCCCCGGAGCCAGCCCGCGACTCACCGGCCGACGGCGCCCGTCGTACGGCACTGCGCAGGATGCGGCTGGTCGCCCTGAGCCTGCTGCTCCTCGCGGCCGTGGTCTACGTCGCGACCCTCGACCGGGAGGGCGCGCTCGGGTTCGTCAACGCGGGGGCCGAGGCCTCGATGGTCGGCGCGATCGCGGACTGGTTCGCGGTGACGGCCCTGTTCCGCCGTCCGCTCGGCCTGCCGATCCCGCACACCGCGCTGATCCCGCGCCGCAAGGACGAGCTCGGCAAGGGGCTGGAGGACTTCGTGGGGGAGAACTTCCTGTCCGAGGAGATCATCCGCGAGCGGATCGACTCCGCCGGGGTCTCCGCCCGGGTCGGAGCCTGGCTCGCCGACGACACCAACGCCCGCCGGGTCGTCGACGAGGTCGCCGAGCTGGCCACCATCGCGCTCGGCAGGGTGCGCGACGAGCACATCGAGGCCCTCGTGCACGAGGCGCTCGTCCCGCGGTTCCGGGAGGAACCCATCTCGCCGCTGCTCGGTGGGCTCCTCGGCGAGGCGCTGCGCGACGACCTGCACCAGGGGCTGGTGGACCTGGCCCTGGCGGAGCTCGAGGACTGGCTGCGCGACAACCCGGGGATCGTCCAGGACGTGATCGGTGAGCGGGCGCCGTGGTGGACGCCCGACCGCCTCAACGACCGGGTCACCGCCCGCGTGCACCTCGAGATCGTGCGGTGGGTCGGCGACATCCGCCGCGATCCCCGCCACCGCGCCCGGCTGGCACTCGACTCGATGCTCGCCCAGCTCGCCGACGACCTGATGACCAACCCGGCTACCCAGGACCGCGCCGAAGGGCTCAAGGACCGGCTCCTGGACCACCCCGCGGTCATCTCGTCGGTCATCTCGCTGTGGAACTCGCTGCAGCGGGCGCTCCGGTCGTCCCTCGACGACCCGGACGGCGCCGTACGCCGCCGGCTGCTGGACGAGGTGCTGGCGTTCGCAGCCCGGCTGGAGAGCGACGAGGGACTGCGCTCGCGGCTGGACCGTCGTGCGGCCGACGCCGCCGTGTTCGCCGTCTCGCGCTACGGCACGGAGGTGACCGCAGTCATCACCCACACGATCGAGCGATGGGACGGCCGCGAGGCGGCCGACCGGATCGAGCTGCACGTCGGCCGCGACCTGCAGTTCATCCGGATCAACGGCACGATCGTCGGCGGCCTGGTGGGGGTGGCGATCCACACGATGTCGGTCCTCGTCGCTTGAGATGATTGACTTCCCCCATGGCAGCAGATCCGGTGAACGTCGCGATCGAGGACTCCTCGATCAAGCTCGGGCAGTTCCTCAAGCTCGCAAACCTCGTGGAGTCGGGCTCCGACGCCAAGGCGCTCCTCGCCGCGGGGATGGTGCGGGTCAACGGTCAACCCGAGACCCGACGCGGCCGCCAGCTCGTCAACGGCGAGGTCGTCTCGGTCGCGGCCCAGGCCGCGCGGGTGTCGGACGGTTCGACGCCGGACGACTTTCCGTGGTGATGGCCGTGGGAGTTTCACCGCCTCAGTGGTGAAACTCTTGCTTCTTGTATGAAGCTTTGCACCAGAAGCGGGAGATTCACCGCTTCAGTGGTGAAACTCCCGCTCGGTCGCCGGCCCCACCGAACCCCCAGCACGTCGACCACGCGTCGCCGACCACGTGTTTGGCGTGCCGCCCGGCCGGGCAGGGGGAACGTCGCGCGGCGACCCGCCGCGACCGGCAACCGAAAGTGTGACCCCATGCGACGCTCCCTCCTCGCCGCCACCGCGGCTTTGTGCCTCCTCGGCAGCACGTTGGTCGCGGCCACGCCCTCCGCGCAGGCCACCGTCGGCTTCAGCCAGACCGTGATCCTCAAGGGCGATCCCACGCTGGCCAAGGGCATCAACCGCAAGTACACCTCGTTCACCGACGGCAGCAAGGACTGCTCGTGGCAGGGCGGCGGAAGCGGCAGCGGTGGCGACAGCAGCTGCAGCCGCTCGATCGGTGGCGGGAAGATCAACATCCTGCCCCAGACCTTCAAGCTCAAGGAAGGCATGAAGAAGCACGACTACTACTTGCTCGACCTCACGGTCTCGACCTCCAAGATCTTCGGCAACAAGGACTACGCCTACCTCGACGCGACCCTCACCAGCACCAGCCCGGTCACCTCGGCCACCTACTCACGCGGGGTGAGCGAGGTGGACAAGTGCAAGAAATACCCGATCGACATCGCCGCCGGATGGGGCCCGGTGAGCGCCGGCACGACGGTGGGGTCGTTCACCGTCAACTGCCACCGGACCTACGTCACGCGTGCGGCGGTGAGCAGCGGTCAGTCGTACCACGTGACCAACTTGAACGCGGTCAAGAACGTGACGTTCCAGCGCTTCGTGGTGGTCCCGGCCGGCACCAAGCCGAAGTTCGGTTACAGCGTCTCCTGGCCTACCGACTACTGCCACACCCAGACCGTCGGCACGGCGAGTGGGAGCCAGCAGTACAAGGAGTGCCGCAACCGGGAGGGCTCGATCACCCGCGGCATCAGCACCAAGGGCTGACCGGCGAGCCGATACGACGACCGAGGTGGCGGCGAGCATGCTCGCCGCCACCTCCGCTCGGACGGCTTTCCTGCGCCGGTGTCGGCGCCTCAGCGGACCTCGAGCAGGTCCACCACGAAGATCAGCGTCTCGCCGGGCTTGATCACGCCGCCCGCGCCGCGGTCGCCGTACCCGAGGTGCGGCGGGATGACCAGCTGGCGTCGGCCGCCGACCTTCATGCCCTGCACGCCGGTGTCCCACCCGGAGATGACCTGGCCGATGCCGAGGCGGAACTGAAGCGGGGTCCCGCGGTTGTAGGAGGCGTCGAACTCCTCACCGGTGGAGTGGGCCACGCCCACGTAGTGCACGCTCACGGTCTGTCCGGCGGCCGCCTCGGCGCCGTCACCCTCGGTCAGGTCGGTGATGACCAGGTCGGCGGGCGGCTCGAAGTCGGGGAAGTCGATCTCAGGCTTGTCCATGCCGCTCAGCCTAGTGGCCGGCTCTGGTACGCCGCGCGCGAGGCACCAGCCGGCGTCGACGGTCGCGAAGTTTGGGCGGCAAGCCTCTTCATCAGGACGGCCCCGTCGGGCACACTGGGCACGTGACTCCGGGACTCGTCGAAAAGCTGACCTCGCTGGACCTGCCGACCCTGGGTTCCCGCATCAAGGCAGCGCGGCTCGCGGCGGGTCTCACGCAGGTCGCCCTCGGCGCCGACGACGCGTCGATCGCGTACATCTCGCGCATCGAGAGCGGGGCCCGGCGCCCCGGCCCGGCGCTGGTCGAGGCCCTGTGCGCGCGGCTGGGGGTGACTCCCGAGGAGATCGTGCTCGGCTACGCGACCGGCGAGGACCCGCGACGCCACGAGCTGGCTCTCGACTACGCCGAGCTCCAGCTCGTGGGAGGCGACGCCGAGCAGGCGCTGCGCGGCGCCGACGACGTCCTGGCGGCCGCTCCGACCGGTGCCCGGCTGCTGGAGCGGGCGCGCTTCCTGCAGGCCTCGGCGCTCGACGCCCTGGGTGACCCGCGGGCGGTGGGCGGCTACCGCTCGCTCCTGTCGCCGTCCGGGCCCGGGCAGCCCGCGCTGCTCGACGTCACGCTGCGGTTGCGCGCGGCGACGTCGCTGAGCCGGATCCTGCGCGAGCGCGGGGAGCTCACCGACGCCATCTCCGTCGCGGCCACCGCGCTCGACACGCTCGGTCCCGACCGGCTCGAGGGTGCGGAGGAGGCGGTGCGCCTCACCGTCACCCTGGCTGCCGCCGTCTACGAAGCAGGCGACGTCGAACGCGCCACCGAGCTGTGCCGCAGCGCGATCTGCGAGGCCGACCGGCTGAAGTCCCCTGCTGCGCGGGGCGCGGCGTACTGGAACGCGAGCATCATCGAGGCCGAGGCCGGGCGGATCGACCGGGCGCTCGACCTGGCCCGCCGCGCCCTGGACCTGTTCGAGGGTGGCGACGACGTCCGCCACCTGGGCAACCTGCGCATCCAGTTCAGCACCCTGCTGCTGCAGGAGAGCCCTCCGCGGGTCGAGGAGGCCCTCAGCCAGCTCGACCACGCCGAGAAGGAGCTGGCCTGGAGCGGCGCCACGGTCGCGCAGTCGGTACGGCGCGAGCTCGTCGCAGCCCGCGCCTGGTTCCTGGCCGGCGACGGCGCCCGGGCTCGGACGCGTGCCGAGCTGGCGGTGTCCGGCGCCGGTGAGCACCCGTTGATCGCGGTGTCCGCGCTGACCCTGCTGGGTCAGATGGAATGGGCCGACGACGACCTGGTCGGCGCGGAGACGTACTACCGGCGAGCCATCGCGCTGCTCACCGGGATCGGCTCCGACCGTGAGGCCGGACAGCTCTGGTTCGACCTCGGGGCGCTGCTCGACGACGCCGGGCTCACGGCCGAGGCGCGAGACGCCTACAAGCGCGCCGCAGCGTGCCTGGGACTGGCCCAGCGCCCGATGATCGCGCGGCCCCGGGTCCTCCGGAGCTGACGCGCGACACCGGGTCGGCTCCCTGACGAGGCACCCCGGGTGAGA
Source organism: uncultured Actinomycetota bacterium (assembly GCA_963757695.1). Taxonomy (GTDB): domain Bacteria; phylum Actinomycetota; class Actinomycetes; order Propionibacteriales; family Nocardioidaceae; genus Nocardioides. Next base: position 38,193 of record CAVWTJ010000015.1, on the reverse strand, counting down.
TCAGCGCCCGCTGCTGCCCGACCTGGGAGGGGGCAGCAGCGGGGCGCGGCACGTCGGCTGCCGCTCAGCAGCACCAGTTGCGGTCGCCGGCGGTGACGAAGCCGGTGCCGGCGGCGGGCAGCGCGACGGTGGTCGTCAGGGTTGCGACGGTGATGGCGGTGACGACGGCGGCCTTGCTCAGGAAGTGCTTCATGGTGGGTGCTCCTCATGTGGTGGTGTCGGGGGGCCGGTGTGGCCCGCCGGTGGGGCTGGGGGGTGGTGCAGGTTGGTGCTCAGCAGCACCAGTTGCGGTCGCCGGCGGTGACGAAGCCGGTGCCGGCGGCGGGCAGCGCGACGGTGGTCGTCAGGGTTGCGACGGTGATGGCGGTGACGACGGCGGCCTTGCTCAGGAAGTGCTTCATGGTGGGTGCTCCTCATGTGGTGGTGTCGGGGGGCCGGTGTGGCCCGCCGGTGGTGCCGGTGGGGCTGGGGGGGTAGTGCAGGTTGGTGCTCAGCAGCACCAGTTGCGGTCGCCGGCGGTGACGAAGCCGGTGCCGGCGGCGGGCAGCGCGACGGTGGTCGTCAGGGTTGCGACGGTGATGGCGGTGACGACGGCGGCCTTGCTCAGGAAGTGCTTCATGGCGATGGTGTGCTCCCTCGAAATGGTCGGTGCCGGGGAGCCGAGCGCCCCCCGATGGGTCACCGGTGTGGTCGGGTCGGGTAGGGCCGACTCCAGCTCACAGTCACGAGCGTGACGGACGCAGGGCGTTGCCGCTAGTGCGACAGCCGTAAACCGGGGCGCAAAATCGCGCCGGACGCGGCTACTGGGCAGTAGTTCAGCCCCGGGCGACGTACGAGTCGAGCTGGTCGCGCTCGAAGGTGAGCTGACCGATCTTGTGCTTGACGACGTCGCCGATCGAGACGATGCCGACGACCCCACCGCCCGTGACCACCGGGATGTGGCGGAACCGGAGCTCGGTCATCGTGGTCATCACCTCGTCGAGGTCGTCCTCGGGTGCGCAGGTCTCGACGTCGGTGGTCATGATCGCGCCGACGGTCTGGTTGACGACGGTGCCGTCGTTGTGGAGGTGACGTACGACGTCGCGCTCGCTCACGATCCCGTCGAGGGAGCGGCCGTCGCCGGAGACGATCACGGCGCCGATGTTGTGCTCGGCCAGCGCGGCGAGCAGCTCGCGCACGCCCGCGTCGGGCGAGATCGTGAAGATGTCGCGGTTGCTCTTGGCCTCGAGGACCTCACCGATGCGCATGCTGCGACGCTACTCGCGCGGGGCTCGTGTGACCAGGGTCTCACGTCCTGTCTGGACAGGAGCCTGGCCGGCCACCGCGCCGAGCGGCCGGGCGGCGACTCAGTCCTCGGTACGCCGCCGCGAGCGGAGGTCGCTGACGGTGCCGGGGCGGTTGCGGGGCCAGTCGGGGTCCTCGCCGTCGGGCAGGGCACCCAGGAACGACAGGGCGGCCTCGTGCAGGTGGCCGTTGGTGGCCAGGGCGTTGCCTCCCCACGGGCCGTCGTTGCCGGCGAGGGAGGTGAAGCTGCCGCCGGCCTCGCGCACGATGACGTCGAGGGCGGCCATGTCGTAGACCTCGAGCTCGGGCTCGGCGGCGATGTCGACCGCACCCTCGGCGAGGAGCATGTAGGACCAGAAGTCCCCGTAGGCCCGGTTGCGCCAGCACCGTCGCAGGAGCGACAGGAACTCGTCGAGCCGGCCACGCTCGTCCCAGCCGTCGAGGGAGGAGTACGACAGCGAGGCGTCCTCGAGGCGCCGTACGTCGGAGACCTGCATCTGGGTCGCCTTGAGCAGCGAGCGCCCGGTCCAGGCACCGTTGCCCTTCGAGGCCCACCAGCGCCGCTGGAGCATCGGCGCCGAGACGACCCCGAGCACGACCTCGTCGTCGACGGCGAGGGAGATGAGCGTCGCCCACACCGGGACGCCCCGCACGAAGTTCTTGGTGCCGTCGATCGGGTCCACGATCCAGCGGCGCTGGGAGTTGCCGGACGTTCCCTGCTCCTCGCCCGTGATGGCGTCGCGCGAGCGCACCCGGCCGAGGGTCCGGCGGATGCCTTCCTCGACGGTCTGGTCGGCGTCGGTGACGGGCGTGAGGTCGGGCTTGCTCATCACGTGCAGGTCGAGCGCCTTGAAGCGCGCCGTCGTCAGTGAGTCGGCGTCGTCGGCGAGCACATGGGCCAGCCGCAGGTCGTCGGTGTAGTCAGGAGAGGGCGCCACGACGCTCACCCTAGTGTCCCGTCCACCTGCGGGATCCGGTCGGCCGGGGAACGTGGAGCGAGGAGCGTCAGTAGTCGCTGACGCTGCGCGCGGCCAGCAGCCGTCGGAACGACGAGACCCGGTCGGGGTCCGCGGTCCCCGCGGCCAGGGCGACGTCGAGGCCGCACTCGGGCTCGTCGTCGCCGTGGGTGCACCCCCGCGGGCAGTCCTCGGTCATCTCGTCGAGGTCGGGGAAGGCCCCGATCAGGTCCTCGGGGCGCACGTGCGCCAGGCCGAACGACCGGATGCCGGGGGTGTCGATGATCCAGCCGGACTCGCCGGCACCACCCGGCAGCGCGAGCATGTAGGCCGAGGTCGAGGTGTGGCGCCCGCGCCCGGTGACGGAGTTGACGACGCCGACCTCGCGGAACGCGTCGGGCACGAGGGCGTTGACCAGCGTCGACTTGCCGACCCCGCTCGAGCCCACCAGCACCGACACCCGACCGGTCAGGGCCGCGCGGACCTCGGTGAGGTCGCCGCCGCGCCGCGTCACCACCCACGGCACCCCCAGGGAGCGGTACGTCGAGAGGAGCTCGTCGGGGTCGCGTAGGTCGGCCTTGGTCAGCACGAGCAGCGGCGCCATCCCGGCGTCGTACGCCGCGACGAGAGCCCGGTCGATCAGGCGTGGCTGCGGGTCGGGGTCGGCGAGTGCGGTGACCACGACGAGCTGCTCGGCGTTGGAGACGATCACCCGCTCGACCGGGTCGTCGTCGTCGGCGGTGCGGCGCAGGGTCGTCGTCCGCGGGACCACCTCGACCACGCGGGCGAGGCTCCCGTCGGCGCCGGACGTGTCGCCGACCACGCGCACCCGGTCGCCGACCACGACGCCCTTGCGACCGAGGGGCCGGGCCTTCATGGCGGTGACGGTGACGCCGTCGATCAGCAGCGTGTAGCGGCCCCGGTCGACGGTGACCACGACCCCCTCGACGGCGTCGTCGTAGGTGGGACGCTCCTTGGTGCGCGGGCGGGTACGACGACGTGGTCGCTCGTAGTGCTCCTGGTCGTGCTCGGAGTAGCGCCCGCTCACCGGATCGGCCTCACAGCAGCGAGCTCCAGAAGCCGGCGAAGTCCGGGAAGGTCTTGCTGGTGGTCGTGATGTCCTCGACCAGCACCCCGTCGACCGCGGCGCCGATGATGACGCCGGCGTGCGCCATCCGGTGGTCGGCGTAGGTGCGGAAGACGCCGCCGTGGAGCGGGGCCGGGGTGATCGACAGTCCGTCCGGGCGCTCGACCACGTCGGCTCCGAGGGCGCCGAGCTCGGTGGCGAGGGCCGCCAGCCGGTCGGTCTCGTGGCCGCGGATGTGCGCGACGCCGCGCAGGTGCGAGGGGGAGTCGGCGAGCGCGCACAGGGCTGCGATCGCGGGGGTGAGCTCGCCGACGTCGTGCAGGTCGAGGTCCACGCCACCGAGCCGCTCGGGCCCGACGACGCGCAGACCGGCCTCGTCGCGGGTGACGGTGCAGCCCATCAGGGTCAGGATCTCGCGCAGCGAGTCACCGGGCTGGGTCGTGTCGGCCGGCCAGTCACGCACGGTCACGGAGCCGCCGGTGACCGCGGCCAGGGCCAGGAAGGGTGCCGCGTTGGACAGGTCCGGCTCGATGACGTGGTCCACCGCCCGGACCGGCCCGGGCGCGACCGACCAGCGGTTGGCCTCGGAGTCGTCGACCTCGACCCCGTGGGCCCGCAGCATCGCGACGGTCATGTCGATGTGGGGGAGCGAGGGCACGGGCTTGCCGTCGTGGCGCACGTCGACGCCCCGCTCGAACCGCGGTCCGGCGAGGAGCAGCGCCGAGATGAACTGCGAGGACGCCGAGGCGTCGATCACGACCGTGCCGCCCGGCACCGAACCGGTGCCACGGATGGCGAAGGGCAGGGAGCCGCGGCCACCGTCGTCCACCTGGACCCCGAGCCCGTGCAGGGCGGTGAGCACCTCACCGATGGGCCGCTGTCGCATGTGCGGGTCGCCGTCGAAGGAGACGACCCCGGAGGACAGCCCCGCGATCGGCGGCACGAACCGCATGACGGTCCCCGCCAGCCCGCAGTCGATGTCGGCGTCGGCCGTGAACCCGCCGGGAGTCACGGCCCAGTCGGTGGCCGAGGTGTCGACGGTCGAGCCGAGCGCGGTGAGGCCCTGGGCCATCAGCAGCGTGTCGCGTGAGCGCAGGGCACGACGGACGACGGAGGGTCCCTCGGCGACGGCGGCCAGGATCAGCGCGCGGTTGGCCAGCGACTTGCTGCCCGGCAGGGTGACCTCGAGCTCGACGGGGTCGTGGACCCGCGGAGCGGGCCACGGGTCCTCCGGCGGTCGCACCAGGGCAGGATCGGTCACGGGCGCACCCTATCGGCGCGCGCCGACCTCACGAGGTGCCCGGTCCCAGGCGGTGACCCGGGTGGTGGCCCGGGCGATGGCTCAGGTGATCTTGTGCTTGGCATTGCCGGCGGCCCGCTTGGCCTCGCGGCGGACGTCCTTCGATGCCCGCTTGGCCCGCCAGGCGACGCCCGGCTTGCCGTCGGTGTCGCCCGCGGCGATGATCGCGCCGCCGAGCATCGAGAGGTTCTTGAAGAACAGCATCTGCTGGGCCTTCTTCGCCTCCGGGTCGCTCTCCTGCCAGAACGCGTGGCCCGCGATGGTGGTGGGCACCAGCGACACGGCGAGGAACGCCGCACCGAGGCGTGGCGCCTTGCCGGTGCCCAACGCGAGGGCGCCGACGACCTGGGCGCCGGCGTTGATGCGGATCAGGGTGGTGGTGTCGCTCGGCAGCGGGATGCCGGCCTTCTGGGCGGCAGGCACGATCCGGTCGGTCACCTTCGCGGCCTTCGGGGCCAGGGCGGAGCTGTTGCGCAGGGCGACCTGGGCTCCGTAGACGAAACCGGCGGCGAGCAGGGGACGGGCGATCAGACGACTCAAGGACATGGTCCTTTCCTACACGATGCGGGCGCGGGCGGCTTCACCCGTGAGCACGATGCGCTCAGCAACTACGCTGAGGGCCATGTGCGGGAGGTATGCGTCGAGCAGGCGTCCGGAGGACCTCGTCGAGGAGTTCGAGGTCGCCGAGTCCCGGGTCGAGGAGCCGCTCGAGCCCGACTACAACGTCGCCCCCACCAAGGAGGTGTACGCCGTGGTGGAGCGGCCGCCGTCCGCGGACTCACCGGAGCCCCCGCAGCGACAGCTCCGCGTGCTCACCTGGGGCCTGGTGCCGTCGTGGGCGAAGGACCCCGCGATCGGGAGCCGGATGATCAACGCCCGCATGGAGACGGTGGCCGAGAAGCCGGCGTACAAGCGGGCGTTCGCGAAGCGACGCTGCCTGTTGCCGGCCGACGGCTACTTCGAGTGGTACGCCACCGAGCAGACGACCGCGAGCGGCAAGCCCCGCAAGCAGCCCTTCTTCATCCGCCCCACCGACCACGGTGTGCTGGCGATGGCGGGGCTCTACGAGATCTGGCGCGACCCGACGCGCGCCGACGACGACCCGTCCCGGTTCCGCTGGACGTGCACGGTGATCACGACCGACGCCGAGGACGACCTCGGCAGGATCCACGACCGGATGCCGCTGATGGTCGAGCCCGACCGCTGGGGTTCCTGGCTGGACCCGGGGACCGGGCAGGACGAGCTGCTCGACCTGCTCGTGCCCGCCGCACCGGGCCGGCTGGAGGCCTACCCGGTCTCCACCATGGTCGGCAACGTCCGCAACAACGGACCCCAGCTCGTCGAGCCCCTGCCGCTCGACGACGTCGTGACCTGACCGATGAGACCCCACCCGAGAGGCCACCTGTGAAGACCGAGCTGCGCGTCGACACGCCCTACGGCGAGGGGCGGCTGGTCAGCCACCGGGCCCGCCGTCCGATCGCCACCGTGCTCCTGAGCCATGGCGCCGGCAACGGCATCGAGGCCCGCGACCTCGAGGCGCTGGCCGAGCACCTCCCGCGCAACGACGTGTCGGTGGTGCGCTTCGAGCAGCCGTGGCGGGTGGCCGGTCGCAAGGTGGCCACCGCGCCGCCGACGCTTGACGCCGCGCTGGTCGCGGGCGCGGACAAGCTGCGGGTGCGGACCCCGATGATCGTCGGTGGCCGCTCGGCCGGCGCCCGCTCGGCCGCACGCACCGCGAAGAGCCTGGGTGCCGTCGGCTGTCTCGCCCTGGCCTTCCCGCTGCACCCGCCCGGCAAGCCCGAGAAGTCGCGCCTCGACGAGCTGCGCGGGGCCCGCGTGGCGACGCTGGTGGTGCAGGGGGAGCGGGACACGATGGGGCGCCCCGAGGAGTTCCCCGAGGGGCTGGAGCTGGTGGTCGTCCCGGGTGCCGACCACGGGTTCAAGGTGGCCGCCCGAGGCCCGGTGAGCCAGGAGATGGCGATGGAGATCCTGGTCGAGTCCACCCTGGAGTGGATCGTTCGGGAGGTGGTCGGGAATGCCTCCCGGCGCTGATCTGTTCTCATCCATGTGATGGAACTCCTGGAGCGACCCGCCGTGGGTGAGGAGACCCCCGTAGGCTTGGGCGCGATGACCGAACCCATGATCGAGACCCCGAACGACGCCTCCTCCTTGGACGAGGCGGTCGACGTCGCGACCGAGACCGAGGCCGAGCGTTCGTTGCGCTTCGAGCGCGACGCGCTCCCCTTCCTCGACCAGCTCTACTCGGCTGCCATGCGGATGACCCGCAACCCGGCCGATGCCGAGGACCTGGTCCAGGAGACGTTCGCCAAGGCGTACTCGGCCTTCCACCAGTTCCGCCCGGGGACCAACCTCAAGGCGTGGCTGTACCGGATCCTGACCAACACCTTCATCAACACCTACCGCAAGAAGCAGCGCCAGCCGCAGCAGTCGATGTCCGAGGACGTCGAGGACTGGCAGCTGGCCCGCGCGGAGTCGCACAGCTCGAGCGGGCTGAAGTCGGCGGAGATGGAGGCCCTCGAGCACCTGCCCGACTCGCAGGTCAAGGACGCCCTGCAGCGGCTCCCCGAGGAGTTCCGGCTGGCGGTCTACCTGGCCGACGTCGAGGGGTTCGCCTACAAGGAGATCGCCGAGATCATGGAGACGCCGATCGGCACCGTGATGTCGCGCCTGCACCGCGGTCGCCGTCAGCTGCGCGACATGCTCTCGGACTACGTCCGTACCTACGACCTGCTCCCGGCCGGCACCGTCGATGCGAAGGAGGCCAAGAAGTGAATTCCCTCGACCACTCCCACGGCGACTCCCACGACGAGTTCGCTGCCGACCCGTCCGCCCAGGACTGCGCCGAGTACCTCGAGCGCATCGTCTACTTCCTCGACAACGAGCTGGACGACGCCGACTGCGACGCCGTCCGGATCCACCTGGACTCGTGCAACCCCTGCCTGGTGCGCTACGACCTCCAGCGCACCGTGAAGTCCGTGGTGGCCCGTTCCTGCGCGGAGAAGGCGCCCTCGGACCTGCGCGAGCGGGTGCGCATCCAGATCCGCGAGGTCCAGGTCCGGATCACCGAGGGCTGATCAGGTCTGCGGCCGCCGACGCCGCAAGCCCCCCGCACGCAGAGAACCCCCGGCCGATGGCCGGGGGTTCTCTGTGTGTCAGCCGACACGTTGGTCAGCTGTTGGGACGCTTGCCGTGGTTCGCTGCCTTCTTGCGACGAGCGCGGCGCTTACGACCGGTCTTGCCCATGGTGACTCCCTGGTTCGAGATCGAGGAACACGACAGTCTCTCAGGTCCGCATCGCCGTGGGAAATCGTGCCCGGCACGGACGGCCCTCAGAGGCGGCCGAGGAACCGATCGACGTCGACGACCACCCGGGTGATCTCGCCGGTGGCCACCACCCGCTGGTTGCCGCCCACGTGGCGCGCGGCGACGGTGAAGCGGTGCAGTCGGCCGTCGACGTACGTCGCGGACGCGGTGACGGCGACCTCCTGGCCGACCGCGCTCGCGCCGGTGTGCTCGAGCGCGACCCGGGTGCCGACGCTCGTCGTCCCCTCGGCCAGCGTCGGTTCCAGGGCCGCACACGTGGCGGCCTCGGCCCAGGCCAGCACGCGCGGCGTGCCCAGCACGGGCAGCGTGCCCGAGCCGACCGCGATCGCGGTGTCAGCGTCGCCCACCGTGAAGGTGAGCGTGGCGGTGAGCACCGAGGACGGGGTGTCGGGGTCGGTCACGTGAGCTCCAGGACGTAGGCGATCAGCTGGACCCCGGGGTACGGCGACCAGTCACGCGAGGGGCTGCGGACGAACCCGAGCCGCTCGTAAAGGCGATGCGCGCCGCCCATCTGCGTCAGGCTGGAGAGCACCACGGCCCGAGCGCCGTCGACGCGGAACCGCTCGACGACGAGCTCGGCGAGGGCCCGTCCGACCCCGCGGCCCTGGGCGTCGGGGGAGACGGCGAGCATCCGGAACTCGCCCTCGCCGGCGACGGCCAGCTCGCACCAGGGGGAGCCGGGCGGGCAGACGGTCACGTTGCCGAGCACGGTCCCGTCCGGATCGACCGCGACCCACACCTCGGCCTCGCTGTCGCGCCGGGCGACGCCGAGCAGCCGCTCGCGGTAGGGGTCGTCGGGGCCGAGGAGGAAGTCGGCGTACGCCGCGACCGTGACGGCGCCCACGGCGTCGTACTCCTCGGTGCGGCAGCGGCGCAGGTGCAGGCCCGGTCCGGTGACCATCAGATCCCGAAGGTGGAGCGCGGGTAGGCGGCGTCGACGTCGGTGATGATGTTGACCAGGTACGGCACGTTCGCGGCGAAGGCGCGATCGAGCGCGGCCCCGATCTGGCGCGGGTCGGTCACGGTCTCACCGCCACCGCCGAGAGCCTTCACGACGTCGTCGTAGCGGGTCTGCGGGGCGAGGTCGGCGACGACGTCGTAGCCGTAGAGCATCTGCATCGGGCCCTTCTCCAGGCCCCACGCGGAGTTGTTGCCCATCACCATCACCACCGGCAGGTCGTGGCGGACGAGCGTGTCGACGTCCATCAGCGAGAAACCGGCGGCGCCGTCGCCGAGCAGGAGCACCACCTGGGCCGAGGGGCGTGCCAGGCGCGCCGCGATCGCTGCCCCCAGGCCGGCGCCGAGGCAGCCGTACGGTCCCGGGTCCAGCCAGCCGCCCGGCCGCTTCGGCTCGACGAACTTGCCGGCGAAGCTGACGAAGTCGCCGCCGTCGCCGATCACCACGGCGTCCTCGGCGAGCCGGGGCACGAGCTCGCCGTAGATCCGCGCGGGGTGGATCGGGTCGGCCTCGGCGCCCAGCAGGGCGCGGTCGCGCTCGACGGCCGCCGCGACGGTGTCCTGCAGGTCGGAGACCCAGTGCGACCAGTCCGGCTTGGCGCCGCGCTCGAGCGCGGCCTGGATGCCGTCGATGGCCGCGGTCAGGTCGCCGGACGCGCTGGCGGCCAGGGTGGCGTGGCTCGAGACCTGTGCGGGGGAGTCGGCGACGTGCACGACCTGGGCGTCGCCGAAGATCCCGTAGCCCAGGCGGAAGTCCAGCGGGGTGCCGACCACGATGACCAGGTCGGGCTCCTTGAGCGCCTTGCTGCGCGCCTTCGTGACCAGCAGCGGGTGGCCGCCGGGCACGACGCCGCGGCCCATGCCGTTGGTGATCGCCGGTACGCCGACCTGCTCCACGAAGCGCAGGGCCGCCTCCTCGGCTCCGTCGGCCCACACGTCGGTGCCCAGGATCAGCACCGGACGCGCGGCGGCCGCCAGCAGCCCCGCGATGCGAGCGAGGGCCTCCGGGTCCGGCTCCGCCCCGCGCGCCGGAGCGCCCTCCGGGACCACCCCCGAGGCCGGGTTGAAGAACTCGTCCATCGGGACGTCGACGAAGACCGGGCCGCGGTGCGAGGAGCGGGCCGCGGTGAATGCCTCGTCCATCCCACCGAGCACGTCACCGGCGGTGGGGATCGTGCGCGCCAGCTTGGAGACCGACGCCACGATCGGGGGCTGGTCGAGCTCCTGGAGGCTGCCGGTGCCCCATCGGTTCTGCGGGGCGCGTCCGCCGACCACCACCATCGGCGACCCGGCGAACTGGGCCTGCGCGATGGCGCTCACTCCGTTGGTCACCCCGGGACCGGCCGTCAGGACGGCCAGTCCGGGCACCCGGGTCAGCTTGCCGGTGGCCTCGGCGGCGAACGCCGCGGTCTGCTCGTGCCGCACGTCGAGCAGCCGCAGCGGGGGATCGGCCTTGACCGCGCCGTCGTACATGGGGAAGACGTGGGCGCCGGAGAGCGTGAAGAGCGTCTCCACGCCGTGGGCGCGCGCCACGGCGACCGCGACGGTGCCGGCGTGGCCGTCGACCTCGTTGGCGGGTGTGTCCGGGGATGATGTGGCCGAGGTCTCAGTCATGCCCACCACCCTAGTGACCCCTCGCCCACCGCGAGGGTGGCCCTCAGCGCACCTGGTGGCTGAACAGCGAGCCGTTGGTCTGGCGCAGTGCTCCGACGAGCTCGAGCATCAGGTCGGCGCGGACGGCGGGTGGCTTGCCTCCGAGCGCGAGCTGCAGGTAGAGCGAGCGCAGGAAGGCCTGCGTGTTGCCGGTGAGCAGGTGCGGGTCGGTGCCGTCGTCGACGACAACGGGCGTCGCTCCGGCAGCGAGGCGGTTGATCCAGGGCTCGATCACGGTCATCGGCACCGAGTTGCGACGCAGCACCGCGAGGGTGGCGCCGGCCAGCCGGTCCGGTTCGCCGTTGGTGAGGACGCGGTCGGTCGGGGCGAGCAGCCGGTCGGCGATCACGTCGAGGATCACGGTCTGCTCGGCGGTGCTCAGGTGCGGGGAGCTCGCGAGCACGGCCAGGCCGTCGGCGCCGTGCGCGACGGCGTGCGCCCAGCCCTTGCCGGGCACGTAGCCGCGGGTGTCCTTCTCGCGCAGCAGCCAGGTGGCGATCGCGTCGCCCCACTGGAGCACCTTGCCGCCGAGGACCAGGGGGCGACCGTTGTCGCGGGCGATGCACTCGGCCAGGATCAGTGCCGAGAAGCAGCGCCGGAAGACGTGGTCGCCCTCGACCTCGCCCAGACCGACCGTGAGGCCGGCCGCCATGCCGTCACCGAGCCCCGGCAGCAGGTCGTCGTAGACGCCTCGGCTGACCCAGGTGGCCAGCGTCGGGTAGGCGAGACCGTCGCGCACCTCGGGATCGGTCGATCCGAGCATCGTGGTGAGCTCCTCGGTGAGCTCGGGCAGGGAGGCCCCCGTGGGGACTCGGAAGTCGTCCGCGAGGACGGCCTGCCAGTTCACCCGAGTCACGCCGGCACATCCTGCCAAACCCGACCGACGTCGGGTGCGTCGGGTGGCGCGCGGCGGTGTGCGGTGGCTCACCCCTACGCTTCCGGTGTGGCGTCCTTCTCCGAGCTGGTCCGTACCTACACGGATCTCGACGCGGCCGACGTCGCCTGGCTCCAGCTGCTGCAGGCCGACTGGCAGATCATCGCCGACCTGTCCTTCGCCGACCTGGTGCTCTGGCTGCCCGACCGCGACGGCGCCGGCTACTGGGCCGTGGGGCAGATGCGCCCCACGACGGGACCCACGGCCTACGTCGACGACGTGATCGGCTCCTACGTCGAGAAGGGCCGCCGGCCGCTCCTGGACGCGGCCCACACCGACGGTCGGGTCGCCCGCGACGGTGATCCGGAGTGGCGCGACGAGGTGCCGGTGCGGATCGAGGCGATCCCGGTCGTCCGGGCGGGCCGGGTGATCGGCGTGATCGGGCGGCACACGAACCTGCTCGGCGTACGCACCCCCAGCCGGCTCGAGCTGTCGTACCTGCAGACCGCCGCCGACCTGACCCAGATGATCGCGACCGGCGACTTCCCGGCGGCGGGCCAGCGCAGCGACCACGCCGACTCGCCCCGGGTGGGTGACGGGTTCCTCCGGGTCGACGTGGGCGGACGGGTCGTCTACGCCAGCCCCAACGCCCAGTCGGTCTTCCGCCGACTGGGGCTCTCCGGCGACCTGGCCGGGCTCCTGCTCCCCGACCTGGTCCGCGACCTCGTCTCCACCCGGCGCCGGCCCGACGAGGAGACCCTGAGCGCCGTCCTGGGCGGTCGGGCGCACCGTGACGTCGAGATCGGCACCGAGGAGGTCTCGTTGATCGTGCGCTCGATCCCGCTGCGCACCGAGGGCAGCCACATCGGCGGGCTGATCCTGGTGCGCGACGTGACCGACCTGCGCCGTCGTGACCGCGAGCTGGTGACCAAGGACGCCACGATCCGCGAGATCCACCACCGGGTGAAGAACAACCTCCAGACCGTGGCCGCGCTGCTGCGGCTCCAGGCGCGACGCGTCGACAACGAGCAGGCCAAGTCGGCGCTCGAGGAGGCCGTGCGGCGGGTCGGGTCGATCGCGATCGTCCACGAGACGCTCAGTCAGGCCGTCGAGGAGACCGTCGACTTCGACGAGATCGCCGACCGGCTCGGGCGGATGGTGATCGAGGTCAGCGCCATCACCGGACGGGTGCGGACCCGTCGCGTCGGAGCGTTCGGGATCCTGCCGTCGGAGTCGGCCAACGCGCTGGCGATGGTCCTCACCGAGCTGCTCCAGAACGCCGTCGAGCACGGGTACGTCGATGCCGACCCGGATGCGGTCGGCGAGGTGCTGCTCACCGTCGAGCGCCGCGACGGTCGCCTGCACGTCACCGTCGACGACGACGGGCACGGCCTGCCCGCGGGTTCTCCCTCGACGGGTCGACCAACCTCGGGCTCTCGATCGTGCGCACGCTCGTCGAGTCCGAGCTCGGCGGTCGGCTCGAGGTGACCCGGCGCCGCGACGGAGGGACGCGGGTCGGCTTCGAGCCTGTCGCTGTGACGACGAGCACGGGACGCTCGATCAGGCGCTGCGCACGCGGGAGCGGGAGTTGCGACGCTTGAGGGCGCGGCGCTCGTCCTCGCCGAGACCGCCCCACACGCCGTGGTCCTGACCAGCCTCCAGCGCCCACGCGAGGCACTGCTCGCGCACGTCACAACGACGGCACACCTGCTTGGCCTCCTCGATCTGGAGGATGGCCGGGCCGGTGTTACCGATCGGGAAGAACAGTTCCGGGTCCTCGTCGAGGCAGGCGGAACGGTGGCGCCAATCCATGGCTGGTGGATCCTTGTCTCTCGTACGTGCAGGCAGGGATGCTCAGGCCTGCGGGCGCGCGTGTAGGCCCGTGTGTGAAGGATTTCACTAGCGCCTGATCACTGTTGCAACAATCCGGCGCCGGATCAAGGGTTTACGAGGTCTTGTGGGTCACAAACGCCAGGAGGTGCCGGGGGGAACGGCCGCCGTTAGGCTGCCCGGATGATCGACCGTACACCTGTGGGCCCGCTGCGGCAGCCCCCACGATCCCGCCCCTGCTGCGCGTGGCGGCCGGCCTGGTCGCCGTCCAGGGGCTGGTGCTGGTGTGCCTGGGCGCCGCCGAGGCTTCAACATCGTCGGTGACCGGGTCGAGGTCGGTGCCGCGACCGCGGTGTTCTTCCTGGTCTACGGCGCCGGCCTGGTCGGCTGCGCGCTCGCCCTGAGCCGCGCCCGTGGCTGGGCGCGGGGGCCCGTGCTGATCACCCAGCTGATCGCCCTCGGGCTCGCCTGGAACGTCCGCGACGCGTCGCTGGTGGCCATCGCGCTGGCGATCTCGGCCGTCGTCGCGCTGGCGGGGACGCTGCACCCCGCCAGCCTGACGGTCCTGATGGGCGAGCCCGCGACGAGCGACCCGGACGACGACTGACCAGGGTCGGGCCGCGGGACGCTCAGTCGGCCTGCTCCAGGGAGACGCGCAGCTCGTCGAGCGTGCGGCTCAGCAGCCGGGAGACGTGCATCTGCGAGACGCCGATCTCCTCGGCGATCTGCGACTGCGTCATGTTCTTGAAGAAGCGCAGCAGCAGGATCTTCTTCTCCCGCGGCTCCAGGTTCTCCAGCAGGGGCTTGATCGACTCGCGGATCTCGACGTGCTCGAGGCCCGCGTCGTCGACGCCGATCACCTCGAGCATGCTCGACGTGCAGTCGTCGGAGTCGTCGGTGGCGTCGAGGGACAGCGTCGAGTAGGCGTTGCTGGACTCGATCCCCTCGACGATCTCCTCGACCGTGCAGCCGATCTTCTCGCTCGAGCTCGCGCGGCGTGGGGGAGCGACCCAGGCTCTGGGTGAGCTCGGCGGTCGCGGAACCGATCTGCATGCGCAGCTCCTGCAGCCGCCGGGGCACCCGGATCGCCCAGCCCTTGTCGCGGAAGTAGCGCTTGATCTCGCCGATGATCGTCGGCGTCGCGTAGGTCGAGAACTCCACGCCGCGGTCGGTGTCGAAGCGGTCGACCGACTTGATCAGGCCGATCGTGCCGACCTGGACGAGGTCCTCGAAGGGCTCGCCGCGGTTGCGGAACCGGCGGGCGCAGTGCTCGACCAGGGGCAGGTGGAGGTGGACCAGGGAGTCGCGCGCGTGGCTGCGGACCGCCTCGGAGGAGTCGTCGGCGCGGAGCTCGACGAAGAGCTCGGCGCTGCGTCGGCGGGTCTCGTCGATTCGCTTGGAGCGAGCGAGCTGCTCTGGTGTGGCGTGACCGTCTCGGCGTCGCTGGAAGCCGTGCCGTCCCGAGTGGCGTGGGAATCCATGTCAGAGGCCGGCCTCCGTGGCGGAGGACTCCATCGTGATCGAGACGGAGAAGTGCCGCTCCTCGGCGGTGAAGTCGGCCGAGGTGGCCAGGGTGGAGAGGACCTGCCAGGCGAAGCTGTCCAGGTCGGGCACGGACCTGCCGCGGCTCGTCGACCGTCACGGTCACCGTCATCTGGCCGCTGGCCAGGACGAAGGAGCACACCATGTCGCTGCCCGGGGCGGCGTGCTCGAGCACCATGGCGTTGGCCTCGCCGACGGCGATCCGCAGGTCCTCGATGTCGTCGATGGTGAAGTCGAGACGGGCGGCGAGGCCGGCGGTCGTCGTGCGCAGCACCGAGGCGTAGGCGCTGTCGGCGGGCAGTCGCAGCTCGACGTCGGCGCGTCCGCTGGGCGTGGCGTCACAGACATGGGTGGTCCTTCTCTCAGCTGACTCGACGAGGTGACCCTACTGGGCGGCGTTCGCGGCTCGGGACCCCACGGGGGTCGGGCCCGACTCGGCCGGCTCGGGCACGATCGCGATCACCGACGGGGCGTGCAGCACGACCGAGCGGTCGACGTTGCGGTTGAAGAGCTGGTTCCAGAGGAACCGGTCGTGGTGGGAGCCGACCACCACCATGGCGCTGGACCGCGCGGCCGAGGAGAGATACGTGTCCACGAGGCCGCGGCCCAGGGTCAGCGACACCCGTACGTCGGGGAACTCCTCCGCCATGCCGTTGACCGAGGCGTCCAGGAGCAGCCGCTCGTCCTCGTAGCCGGGGGTGTCGTACGGGATCTCCGGCACGTCGTCGGGACCGACCATGACGTCGAAGGAGCAGTGGGTCACCCGCAGCGGCAGGGACCGGAGCGACGCCTGGCGGTAGGCGAACTCGATCGCGGCGCGCGAGTGCCCGCTGCGGTCGACGCCGACCAGGATCCCCAGGGGCGTGAACGACGGGTCGCGTGGCCGCATGACCACCACCGGGCACTCGGCGTGCCGGGTCACGGCGGCGCTGACCGAGCCCAGCACCAGGCTGGCCACCGGGCCGCGGCCGCGGGAGCCGAGGACCATCATGGCGGCCTGCTCGGAGAGCTCGAGGAGGCCCTGGCGGGCGTCGCGGACCTGCAGGAGCGTGTGGACCTCCAGGTGCGGGAAGTCCTGCTCCACCTTCGCCCGCGCCTGCTCGAGCACCTGGTGGCCCCCGGTCCTCGCGGCGTCGACCTGGAGGGCGGCCACGTCGACGCCGGCCGTCCCGGCCCACCAGGCCTCCTGGGACCCGGTGCCGTGGAAGAGGGTCAGTCGGCGACCCTCGAGGGACGCCTGCTCGGCGGCCCAGGTGACGGCGAGGTCGCTGTGCTCCGACCCGTCGACCCCCACGACGATCGTTCCGGACGGGAGAGTGGGCGTGCTCATGGCGGGCCTCCAGGTGGTGCGGACGACGGGTGTCCCTCCAGCATCGTGCGCGACCGCCCGCCCCGGTAGTGCGCAAGGCCCTCCCACGCCAGGGCGCCGGTCCCGCCGCCGGCCCCCGACGTCGGGACGTTCGGCCCTGCACGTCGCGCGGTCGGGCGAGGACCATGGAAGCCACCCACGTACCGGTCAGGAGGCTCGACGTGCCCCACGCCCTCTCCGCGGCCCGGCTGGTCCATCGAGCCGGTCACCCGTCGTTCACCGAGGCGTCCGCGCGGACCCTGGTCGCAGGGCGGGCCACGACCGACCTGCGCGAGGTGTGGGAGCTCACCGGCATCGCCCTGGGCGAGACGTCCTCGCCGCGCGCGGAGGCGAACCTGGTCCTGCTGCGCAGCGTGCTGCTGGACGCGCTGGAGGCCGCGGACCCCCAGTTCCGGACCTGGCTGTGGGCCCAGGCGCCGCCCGGACGGCGTCGTATCGACTGAGCACCCTCGGCGCACGGCGGGAGATGAGCGACGCCGCCTCCGGTCCACAGGTCACCCTGCGGTCGGACGCGGCGTCGGAGTGCGGAGGCGCAGGCCGGGGCCTGCTCGCCGCATCAGGCCTTCTTGGTCTCCCAGAAGATCTCGGCGATCTCGTCGATCTTCGCCAGCAGCTGGTCGGCGACGTCGGCGTCGAGCGCACCCTTGGCGCCGGAGGCGCCGGCGAGCTTGGTCGCCTCGTTGACCAGCACGTGCAGCTGCGGGTACTTCTCGAAGTGCGGCGGCTTGAAGTAGTCGGTCCACAGCACCCACAGGTGGTGCTTGACCAGCTCGGCGCGCTGCTCCTTGATCAGGATCGCGCGGGTGCGGAAGTCGGGGTCGTCGTTGTCGGCGACCTTGGCGATGATGCCCTTGATCGACTCGGCCTCGATGCGGGCCTGGGCGGGGTCGTAGACGCCGCAGGGCAGGTCGCAGTGGGCCTGGGCCTCGACAGTGGGGGCGAACAGACGCGCAAACATGTGGGTCCTCTCGTCGGGACGGGCAACAGTGATTGCGACACTACTCCGCATGGACCGAGCGTCGAACCCACCCCTGGGGTGGGCTGTCGTGCGTGGGCGGTCGATGCTGCCGACGCTGCGCGACGGCGACCGGCTGCTCGTGCGCTACCGGCGGCGCCCCGGGTCGGCGACGTCGTGCTGGCCCGGTTCGTCGACGGGACGGTCGTGGTCAAGCGCGTCGCCGAGCGCCGTACGGCGGGCTGGTGGCTGCTGAGCGACAACGCCGACGAGGGCCTGGCCGACTCGCGTGCCCGGGGCGCCGTACCCGACGACCGGGTCCTCGGCGTGGCGGTCCTGCGGGCCTGGCCGAGGCCGCGCCGGATCTGAGGCCCGGGTGGTCGTCGTGTCGTCCGATGTGACCGGGGTCTCGTCGAGCGCCGCTGAGACGCCGCCGCGGGGGGCAGCCGTTGTGGAAGTATCGCCGAACCGTGGCTGCCGCAGATGACCGTCCCCAGACTCCGACCCACCCGCACGCGGGTGACCCCGTCTTCGACCTCCATCGTCGGAGGGAAGATGGAGGTCGTCTCCACGGTCGCGCTCAACGGCAAGGACGACCTGTCGCTCGCCTACACCCCCGGCGTCGCCCTGGTGTGCGAGGCGATCGCCGCCGACCCCGTCGATGACCCAGCACTACACGTGGGTCCCCAACACCGTCGCCGTCGTCACCGACGGCACCGCGGTGCTCGGGCTGGGCGACATCGGGCCCGCCGCCGCGATGCCGGTGATGGAGGGCAAGGCCGTGCTGTTCAAGCAGTTCGGCGGCGTCGACGGCGTCCCGATCTGCCTGGCCACCACCGACACCGAGGAGATCATCGAGACGGTCGTGCGGCTGGCGCCGAGCTTCGGCGGGATCAACCTCGAGGACATCTCGGCGCCGCGCTGCTTCGAGATCGAGGACCGGCTCAAGGAGCTCCTCGACATCCCGGTCTTCCACGACGACCAGCACGGTACGGCGGTCGTCGCGCTCGCCGCCCTGATGAACGCGCTCAAG
Organism: uncultured Actinomycetota bacterium; assembly: GCA_963757695.1. Taxonomy (GTDB): domain Bacteria; phylum Actinomycetota; class Actinomycetes; order Propionibacteriales; family Nocardioidaceae; genus Nocardioides. The sequence continues at coordinate 20,008 of CAVWTJ010000015.1, read as the reverse complement.
CTCACCGGCCGCACCCCCGCGACCACCCGCGTGGTCATCTCGGGTGCCGGCGCCGCCGGCGTCGCGGTGGCCAAGATCCTGCTCGAGGCCGGCATCACCGACCTCGCCGTCACCGACCGCAAGGGCGTCATCCACTCCGGCCGCGGCGACCTGACGCCGGTCAAGCGGGCCCTGGCCGAGATGACCGCCGACGTCACCGGCCGCACCGGCTCGCTGGCCGACGTCCTCGACGGCGCCGACGCCTACCTCGGCGTCTCCGGCGGCACCATCCCCGAGGAGGACATCGCCCGGATGGCGCCCGAGGCGATCATCTTCGGGATGGCCAACCCGACGCCGGAGGTGCACCCCGACGTCGCCGTGCAAGTACGCCCGCGTCGTGGCGACCGGTCGCTCGGACTTCCCCAACCAGATCAACAACGTGCTGGCGTTCCCCGGCATCTTCCGGGGTGCCTTCGACGTGCACGCCCGGGCGATCACCGAGGGCATGAAGCTCGCCGCAGCCAACGCGATCGCCGACCTCGTCGGCGACGACCTGGCCGAGGACTACATCATCCCCTCGCCGTTCGACCCGCGCGTCGGCTCCGGCCGTGGCCGCGGCCGTCTCCGCCGCGGCGCGGGCCGACGGAGTCGCCGCGGCTCTGACCGTCGCCGCGACCCCGGCGCCGAGGGCCGGCCCCTACTGCCCCTCGCCGTTGGGGTCGCGCCACATCCGCTCGAACGGCAGCCGCCAGGCGTGCGGCGCGATGAGCTGGTGGATGGCGTTGGGCCCCCACGAGCCGGGCGCGTAGCCGCGCACGGGCGGCGGGTCTGGCGAGCAGCCCCTCGGACTTCTCCCAGAGCGCCTCGATGCCCGCCGCCGAGGTGAAGAGCGTGTGGTCGCCGCGCATGGCGTCGTGGATGAGCCGCTCGTAGGCCTCGAGCACCGAGCTGGAGCCGTGGGTGTCGACGGTGGCGAACTGCATCGAGAGCTTCTCCAGCTTCATCCCCGGCCCGGGACGCTTGCCGTAGAACGACAGCGACATCTTCGACTGGTCGGCCAGGTCGAAGGTCAGGTGGTCCGGGCCCTGGGTGCCGGCGTTCGAGCCGGCCGGGAACATCGTCAGCGGTGGCTCCTTGAACGCGATCGAGATGATCCGCGCACCCTCGGCCAGCTTCTTGCCGGTGCGCAGGAAGAACGGCACGCCGGCCCAGCGCCAGTTGTCGATCTCGACCTTGAGGGCGATGAAGGTCTCGGTGTCGGAGTCGTCGGCCACGCTCTCCTTGCCGCGGTAGCCGCTGTACTGGCCGCGCACGACGTTGTGTGGCTCGATCGGGCGCATCGAGCGGAAGACCTTGAGCTTCTCCTCGCCGATCGGACCGGGGGCCAGGGACGTCGGCGGCTCCATGGCCATGAACGCCAGCACCTGCATCAGGTGGGTGACCACCATGTCGCGGTAGGCGCCGGTGCTCTCGTAGAACGCCGTACGGCCCTCGAGGCCCAGCGTCTCGGGGACGTCGATCTGCACGTGGTCGATGAAGTTGCGGTTCCAGATCGGCTCGAAGAGCCCGTTGGCGAAGCGGAACGCCAGGATGTTCTGGGCGGCCTCCTTGCCGAGGAAGTGGTCGATCCGGAAGACCTGGTCCTCGGTGAAGACCTGGTGCACCTCGTGGTTGAGCTTCTTGGCCGACTCCAGGTCGGTGCCGAAGGGCTTCTCCATGATGATCTTGCGCGCGGTCGACGAGGTCGGCCTCGCCGAGCTCCTGGATCACGTCGAGCGCCGCCCGGGGCGGCACGCTGAGGTAGTGCAGACGACCCACGTCGCCGCCGCCGAGCTCGGCCTCGCACTCCTTGACGATCGTGGCGAGCGCGCTGCGGGCCCTGGGTCGTCGGGACGTAGCGCAGCCGCTTGGAGAAGTGCCGCCAGCGCTCGTCGGTGATCACCCCCTTGCCGAACTGCTCGCACGCCGTGCGCGCGAGCGCGTCGAACTCCTCGGTGGTGATCTCCTCCAGCGACGTGCCGATGACGCGGCAGTCGGGGAGCAGCCGGGCCTCGAAGAGCCGCAGGAGTCCCGGCAGCAACTTGCGGCGGGCGAGGTCGCCGGTGGCGCCGAAGAGCACGACGACGTAGGGCTGGTCCATGACGGAGACGGTAGACCTGTCAGGTAACGGACGAATGACGGCCGGGGAGATGCCCGAGGCGTGTCGCCGTGTCCGGCCGGCGCCGCCCGGGCCGGGGGGACATGCCCTAGGGTCGAATCCATGTTCGCCGTCTACGCCGAGTCCTTCGATCCCGACAACCCGCTCGAGGGCCTGGTCCTCGGTGAGCGCCCCGATCCGGTCGCTCCCGACGGCTGGACGACGGTGACCGTCAAGGCCGCCTCGCTCAACCACCACGACGTGTGGTCGCTGCGCGGTGTGGGGCTCAAGCAGGAGCAGCTCCCGATGATCCTCGGCTGCGACGCGGCCGGCCTCGACGAGGACGGCAACGAGGTCGTCGTGCACGCCGTCATCAGCGACCCGTCGTGGACCGGCGACGAGACGTTCGACCCGAAGCGCTCGCTGCTCTCCGAGCGGCACCAGGGCACGATCGCCGAGCAGGTGGTCGTCCCGCAGGCGCAACGTCGTCGCCAAGCCGGCCTCGCTGTCCTTCGAGGAGGCCGCCTGCCTGCCGACCGCCTGGCTGACGGCCTACCGGATGCTCTTCACCCGCGGCGAGCTGAAGGCCGGTGACACCGTGCTGGTGCAGGGCGCCGGCGGCGGTGTCGCGACCGCGCTGATCATCCTGGCCCGCGCCGCCGGCCTCCGCGTGCTGGCCACGAGCCGTGACGAGGCCAAGCGGGCCCGGGCCCTCGAGATCGGCGCGCACGAGGTCTTCGAGTCCGGTGCCCGGCTGCCCGGTCAAGGTCGACGCGGTGATGGAGACGGTCGGCAAGGCGACCTGGTCGCACTCGATCCGGGCCCTGCGTCCGGGCGGCCGGATCGTCATCGTCCGGCACGACGTCCGGGCCGAAGCTCGACGACGCCGAGCTGACGCGCATCTTCTTCCTGCAGCTGAGCGTCATCGGCTCGACCATGGGCACCCGCGACGAGCTCGCCGCGCTGGTGACGATGCTCGACGCGACCGGCGCCCGCCCGCTCATCGACCGCGCGATCCCGATGACCGAGGCCCGCGACGGCTTCGCGGCGATGGCCGGCGGAGACGTGTTCGGCAAGATCGTCTTCACCCGATGACCCCTCGCCTGATGGCCACCCACCTGCTCACGGGCGCGGGGTCGGGCATCGGCGCCGTGCTCGCCGCGCGGCTCCTGCGCCCGCGGCGACGAGCTGGTGCTGCTCGCGCGCTCCGAGGCGCGCGCCGCCGACCTCGCGGCGACGTACGGCGGGGCGGCGGTCGTCGTCTGCCGACCTCGCCGACCCGGCCGGCGATCGAGGCGCTCGAGCTGCCGCCCTCGCTGGACTCGGTCGTCCACGCGGCCGGCGTCGTCGACCTCGGCCGCGGTCGACGCGATGAGCGCCTCCTCGTGGACCGAGCAGCTGACGGTCAACCTGGTGGCGCCGGCGGTCCTGACCCGGGCTGGCGCTGCCGGCGCTGCGCGCGGCCCGCGGCACGGTCGTCTTCGTCAACTCCGGCGCCGGGCTGATCGCCAACCCCGAGTGGTCGGCGTACGCCGCCTCGAAGCACGGGCTCAAGGCGCTCGCCGACTCGCTCCGCGCCGAGGAGGTCGCCCACGGCGTGCGGGTCAGCTCGGTCTACCCGGGGCGCACCGCGACCGCGATGCAGGAGAAGGTGCACCGCCAGGAGGGCAAGGACTACGACGCCGCCGACTGGATCCAGCCCGAGACGGTCGCCGACGCGATCCGGCACGTCCTCGACCTGCCCCGCGACGCGACGATCTCCGACCTGACGCTGCGACCGGGGCCGCGGACGACCTGACGCTGCTCGGACCTGCCCCGGCGAGACGACGGAAGCTCAGATCGGCGGGCGCCGGTCGGCCCACGGCCGCGCCTGCTCGAGCTGGGCGGCGAGGCGCAGGAGCCGGCCGTCGTCGCCGAGCCGGCCGACGAGCTGGACGCCGAGCGGCAGCCCGTCCGCGGTCCAGTGCAGCGGCACGCTCATCGCCGGACGGCCGGTCAGGTTGGCGAGCTGGGTGTAGGGCACCCACCCGAGGTTGTCGTTGATGATCTGGTCGACGATCGGGGTGAGCCGCAGCAGCCCGGCGGCCCGGACCCTGAGCAGTCCGGCCTGCGCCATCCGCAGCGCGGCGGGAGGGTCGAAGGCGCCGATCCGCGGCGGGGGAGTCGCGGTCGTCGGGGTGAGCAGCAGGTCGTGGGTGCGGTGGAACTCCGCGAGCCGGCGTACGTGGAGGTGTCGGTTCTCGATGGCCCGGACCAGGTCGACCGGGCTGGTGGCCCGACCGAGGGCGGCCATCATGAGGGTGTCGGCCTCGAAGGCGGCGTCGCCGCGGCCCGAGGCGCGCTTGGCCTCCTCGACCGAGTAGGCGCAGTAGACGAACCAGCTGGTGAGGAAGTCCTTCGCCAGCGCGGCGTCGTCGACGGGCTGCTCGGGGAGCTCCACGACCTCGTGGCCCAGCTCGGCCAGCAGGGCGGCCGCCTCGGTCACGGCGGTCACGGCCTCGGCGTCGGGCGTGGGGTTGATGTGGCTGGTCGCGCAGAAGCCGATGCGCAGCCTCCCCGGGTCGCGACCCACCTCGTCGGCGAGGCTCCCGGGTACGCGCGGGCAGGTACGGCGAGACGTCCGTCGTGCCGACGAGCTGGTCGAGCATCGCGGCGGTGTCGCGCACGCTGCGCGAGATCACGCCGTCGGTGGACGTGCCGCCGAGCGGCTCGCCGCGGCGCGGTCCGTAGGGGAGCAGCCCCCGGGTGGTCTTGAGCCCGAAGAGGCCACAGGCCGACGCCGGGATCCGGATGGAGCCGCCGCCGTCGCTGGCCCCGGCGCAGGGCACGATCCCGGCGGCCACCGCTGCGGCCGAGCCGCCCGAGGACCCGCCCGGGCTGTGGTCGGTGTCCCAGGGGTTCCGGGTGGCGCCGTACAGCTCGGGCTCGGTGATGCCCTTCGCGCCGAACTCCGGGGTGTTGGTCTTGCCGAAGACGACCAGCCCCGCGTCGAGCCAGCGCTGGACCACCGCCGCGGTCTCCGGGGCGCGTACGTCGGTCAGCGACCGCGAGCCGGCGGCGGTCGGGTAGCCGGCGAGGTCCTGGTGGAGGTCCTTGACCAGGAACGGCACCCCGGCGAACGGGCCGTCGTCCGCGGCCCCGTCGGAGCGGCTGGTCGCCGCCGGGTCGACGTCGCTCACGATCGCGTTGATGCGCGGGTTCACCTCGGCCGCGCGGGCGCGCGCGGCGGTGAGCAGCTCGGCCGCGCTGACCTGCTTGGTGCGGACCAGCTCGGCCAGCCCGACCGCGTCGTAGGTCCGGTAGTCGTCGATGGGGGTGCTCATGGCGGGAGCCTAGTGTCCCGGCGAACCGCCCGTCTGGGGCAGTGACTTCCAGTTCGTGGCGCCGATCAGCACCATCCGCAGCTGGGTGCGGGCGGTCTCGGAGATCCGCTCCTCGGCATCGACGTGCCCGGCGGCGGTGAGCAGGGCCTCGGCCGTGGCCACCATCGCGGTGACGATCAGGTTGGACAGCACCCGCAGGTCCTCCGCCGTCCACTCCTCGGTGCCGGGCAGCCGGGCGAGGTCGGTGGCGAGCTCGTGCTCGCAGAGCTGGATCTGGTGCCGGATCGCCTCGCGGACCGAGAGCGGCCCGGCGGCGCGCTCGCGCACGATGAACTCGAAGTGATCGCTCTTCCGCTGCACGTGCCCGACCAGGGTGGAGACCGACTGGTCGACGATGTCGCGATAGGCCGGGTCGCTGCGCCGGATGTCGCGGAGCATGGCGCGCAGGGACACGAAGGACTCGTCGACGAGCGCCAGCCCGAGGGACTCCAGGGAGTCGAAGTGCCGGTAGAAGGCCGTGGGCACGATCCCGACCTCCTTGGCCACCTGGCGCAGCGAGAGGGCCACCAGGCTGCTGTCCTCGCAGAGCACCAGCGCGGCGTCGAGGATCGCGCGGCGGGTGCGCTGCTTGCGCTCGCCTCGGGTCTCGGTCACGTGACCAGCGTAGTGCGTGGACAGGTGTGCACCCTCAGCTGCGAGGTGGGCGGGCTCACTCGCCCCGGCCTTGACCGCGGTAGGCCCGGGCGAGCCTATTTCAGTAAACAGATGTACACCGAAACTCGATCGGAAGAAGCGCGCCCGGCCTCGCCTGTCGCCCACCTACCGCGCACACTGGTCTCATGAGCGAGCCCGAGGACCACCTGACGAAGGCCGAGATCGGCAAGGACGCCGTCCAGTCGACGGCCGAGGCCGCCGCCGTCGTCGTCGGTGAGGTCGCCACGATCGTCACCGCCGCGGTCAAGGACGTCGCCACCGCGCTCGGTGGCTTCGCGACGGAGCTGTTCGAGATCCGCGAGTCGGCCAAGAAGGCGTCCGCGGAGCACGACCCCGAGGACTGAGCGTCAGCCGAAGGACATCCGGAAGTCGGCCTGGCGGAACGACGCCAGCCGGCGTGCGTCGCGCAGGAACGCGAGCGGTCCGTCGGGGGCGAAGTCCCAGCGGGCACGGGCCGCGAAGGCCCGGGAGGTTCCCTGGAGGACCGCACCCTTCTCGCCGCCGCCCTCGGGCAGCTCCGGCTGCCACGTGCGGCTCCTGAAGGGCAGGCGAGGCGCCGCGCGGGAGACGTCGGCGAAGGTCGCGCTCGCGATCGGGTTCCGCCCGAACGACGCGCTCCAGTCGGTCGTGGTCAGCGGACCCCGGTGGGCGCTGTCGAGCTCGAAGTCGCAGAGCCCCTTCGGGATCGCCCACAGCTCGCGACCGCCCGCCACCGAGGCGGGGGAGTCGACCCAGATGTCGGTGATGCTCACCCTGCGGCCCTTCCCCTCGTCCTTGCGCAGGGCCCGCGCCACCAGCAGCTCGGAGTAGGTGAGCGGGCTGCCCTCGGTGTAGCTGACGAACGCCGCGCCGTAGACACCCGCCGGGTGCAGGGCGTCGACGTCGTCGCGGAGCCGGAAGACGCTCAGCCACAGCGACCCCACCATCTGCCACGGCGCCGGGGGATAGGCGACCGTCTCGTAGGGGAGTGCGGCCCGGTCCTCGGGAGGAGTCATGCCCGCATCGTAGGGCCGGTCGCGCACGCCTAGAGTGACCGGCGTGATCGTCGTGAACCGCTTCCGCGTGCCCGAGCCCGAGGGTGCGCAGTTCCGCGCCGACGTCCAGCGGGCGCACGAGGCCCTCGCCGAGCGCCCCGGCTACCTGACCGGCACGATCGGACGCAACGTCGACGACCCGACCCTGTGGGTGCTCTCGACGACCTGGGAGCACGTCGGCGCCTACCGCCGCGCGCTGTCGGCCTACGACGTCAAGCTCTACGCCGTGCCGACGCTCAGCCGCGCCCTCGACGAGCCGAGCGCCTACGAGGTGCGTCGAGCCCGGCACCGACCTGAATATCCGCGAGACGCGCTCGTTAGGCTGAGCGTTCCGCGTCCAGCAGCCAGCCGGACGCGCAGCGATCCCAGGAGCAGCCCCGTGGCCAAGCCGCCGCCGTCCACCGTCGACAACGTCGTCTCCCTCGCCAAGCGCCGGGGGTTCGTCTACCCCTGCGGCGAGATCTACGGCGGCACCCGCTCCGCCTGGGACTACGGCCCGCTCGGCGTCGAGCTCAAGGACAACATCAAGCGCCAGTGGTGGAAGTCCATGGTGCAGATGCGCGACGACATGGTCGGCCTCGACTCCAGCGTGATCCTGCCGCGCCAGACGTGGGAGGCCAGCGGCCACGTCGACACGTTCAGCGACCCGCTGACCGAGTGCCAGTCGTGCCACAAGCGCTTCCGCGCCGACCACCTCCAGGAGGCGGCCGCCGAGAAGAGGCAAAGGGCGAGGACGTCGATCCCGACGACGTCGACCTCGCCACGCTGGCCTGCCCCAACTGCGGCACCCGCGGCGCGTGGACCGAGCCGCGCCAGTTCTCCGGCCTGCTGAAGACCTACCTCGGCGTCATCGAGGACGAGTCCGGGCCTGCACTACCTGCGCCCCGAGACCGCGCAGGGCATCTTCCTCAACTTCGCCAACGTCGTGACCTCCCAGCGGATGAAGCCGCCGTTCGGCATCGCCCAGATCGGCAAGAGCTTCCGCAACGAGATCACGCCCGGCAACTTCATCTTCCGCACCCGCGAGTTCGAGCAGATGGAGATGGAGTTCTTCGTCAAGCCCGGCGAGGACGAGGAGTGGCACCAGTACTGGATCGACGAGCGCACCCAGTGGTACGTCGACCTGGGGATCGACCCCGACAACCTGCGCCACTACGAGCACGCCCAGGAGAAGCTCAGCCACTACTCCAAGCGCACCGTCGACATCGAGTACCGCTTCAAGTTCGCGGGCTCGGAGTGGGGCGAGCTCGAGGGCATCGCCAACCGCACCGACTTCGACCTCTCGACGCACTCCGAAGCACTCCGGCAAGGACCTGAGCTACTTCGACCAGGCCAACAACGAGCGCTACATGCCCTACGTCATCGAGCCGGCGGCCGGGCTGTCGCGCAGCCTGATGACGTTCCTCGTCGACGCCTACTCCGAGGACGAGGCGCCCAACACCAAGGGCGGCGTCGACAAGCGCACGGTGCTGCGTCTCGACCACCGTCTCGCGCCGACCAAGGTCGCGGTGCTGCCGCTGAGCCGCAACGCCGACCTGTCGCCGAAGGCGCGCGACCTGGCCACCGAGCTGCGCGCCAGCTGGAACATCGACTTCGACGACGCCGGCGCGATCGGCAAGCGCTACCGCCGCCAGGACGAGATCGGTACGCCGTACTGCGTCACCGTCGACTTCGACACCCTCGACGACCACGCCGTCACCGTGCGCGAGCGCGACACGATGCAGCAGGAGCGGGTCGGCCTGGACCGGATCTCGGCGTACTTCGCCGAGCGGCTCCTGGGCTGCTGATGCGCACCCGGGCGGTGGTCGCTGGCGGCCGCCGCGCTGCTGGCGACCGCCTCCCTCGGCGCGTGCGGAGGTTCCGACGAGGAGCCCGTCGGACCGCTCCGTCGGACGCCACGACCTCGGCGACCGAGGGTGCGTCCGCGACGGCGCGGCAGCGGCGACTACCTGCCGGTGCCCGACGCCGTCACGCTCACCGAGCCCGGCACCGAGCTGCCCTTCCGCGACGCGGCGGTGGCGGCGTGGATGCCGCGCCAGGACCTCGTCGGCGTGGTGGACGTCGACCGTCGACCGGGTCGTGGTCAGCACGGTCAAGAAGTCGCTGTCCGGCTTCGGCTGAGCAAGGAGGCGCGGAAGCGCCGACGCCGTACTTCGTGCAGACCGAGGTGACCAACGTCGGCGAGACCGACCTGGGTGCGCGTCAGCTGCCGTTCTACGTCGTCGACGGCCGCGGCCTGCTGGTCGCCCCGACCGGGGTCGCCCCCGACTTCGAGCCCTGCGCCGGCTCGACGCTGCCGGCGATCTTCGCCCCGGGCGACCGGACGACGAGCTGCCTCATCTTCCTGGTGCCCGAGGGACAGGAGCTCCAGAGCGTCATGTTCCGTCCGCCCGAGGGCGTGGCGCCGCTGCTGTGGACCGGCGAGCCGACGAAGGCGGGGGCGGCACCGAACCACCGGAGGGCACCGCAAGAAGTCCGGCAAGAAGTCCGGCAAGAAGACCGGCAAGCAGGCCGGGACCGGTACGTCGGCGCCCACGCAGTCACCGACCTCCTGACCCCGGGAGTTTTGGCGAGGTGCGGGCGCGGCCCGACAATGGAGCCATGGCCGTGCCCTCCTCGCTGACGCTCGGGTCCCTCGCGCGTCGACACCCCCGTGGTGCTCGCGCCGATGGCCGGCATCACCAACGCCGCCTACCGGCGCCTGTGCGCCGAGCAGGGCGCCGGGCCTCTACGTGTGCGAGATGATCACCTCGCGCGGGCTCGTCGAGGGCGACCAGCACACCAAGGACATGCTCGTCTTCGACGAGCTCGAGACGGTCCGCTCGGTGCAGCTCTACGGCACCGACCCGGTCTACGTCGGCAAGGCCGCCGAGATCCTCTGCGGCGAGTACGGCGTCGCCCACATCGACCTCAACTTCGGCTGCCCGGTCCCCAAGGTGACCCGCAAGGGCGGCGGCGGTGCGCTGCCGTGGAAGCGCAACCTGCTCGGCCAGATCCTCGAGCACGCCGTGGCCGCGGCGACGCCGTACGACGTGCCGGTGACGATGAAGACCCGCAAGGGCCTCGACGACGAGCACCTGACCTACCTCGACGCCGGGCGGATCGCGCAGGAGACCGGCTGCGCGGCGATCGCGCTGCACGGGCGCACGGTGGCGCAGGCCTACTCCGGCGAGGCCGACTGGGACGCGATCGCCGCCCTGGTCGACCACGTCGACCTGCCGGTGCTCGGCAACGGCGACATCTGGGAGGCCGCCGACGCGCTGCGCATGGTCGAGCAGACCGGCGCGGCCGGCGTGGTCGTCGGCCGTGGCTGCCTGGGGCGCCCGTGGCTCTTCCGCGACCTGGCCGCGGCGTTCGCCGGCGAGCAGGTGGCGACCCTGCCGACGCTCGGGGAGGTGGCCGCGATGATGCGGCGTCACGCCGAGCTGCTGTGCCAGCACATGGGCGAGGAGCGAGGCTGCAAGGAGTTCCGCAAGCACGTCTCGTGGTACCTCAAGGGCTTCGCCGCCGGTGGCCCGATGCGCCGCTCGCTCGGTCTCGTCGACACCCTGGCCGACCTCGACGCGCTGCTCGCCGACCTCGACCCCACCGAGCCGTTCCCGGCCGCCGAGCTCGGCACGCCGCGGGGCCGCCAGGGCTCGCCACGGAGCAAGGTGGCGCTGCCCGAGGGCTGGCTGGACGACACCGACGGCGCCGGGTCCGTCGTGCGCGAGGACGCCGCGCGAGACCACCGGGGGCTGAGCCCCGGCGACCCGTCGCGCGCTCGGGAGGGACCTCACCGTGAGCCATCGCACCCTGTGCGAACGGTGTCGAGATTGCCCGGCCCCAGCGGCGATGTGCTTGACTCGGGGCTTCGTGCCGGGGCGCCTCCACGGGGCTCGGCACTTCCACCTGTCAGCAACAGCAAAGGATCAGCGCTGTGGCGAACCATAGCCACAAGCGGGACACCAATGCCCGCCGTACGCCCCGAGCAGCCGTCGTCGCCGGCCCGCTCGCCTTCCTGGCGACCGCAGCCGCGGTCGGCCTCGGTGTGGCCGGGGCCGACCTCCGCACCCCGCGACGGCCTCCGTCTCCGCCGCTGCGGACGCCCCGTCGCCGGCCGTCACCGGTCCCGCCGCCGGCCAGGACGGCGCCCTCGACGCCGCCGGCGAGTCTCGCCGGCAGCCGCGCGCGGCTCTCCCGCGGCTCCGGCGTCCCGGAGCCACCGAGAAGGCCGAGCCGGCGCTGAGCAAGGTCGAGAAGCTGCTGCTGCCGGCCGCGACCCGCGCCGCGATCGCCAAGGCCGACACCACGCTGTGGACGACCGAGCCGCTCAACCTGTGGACCGCGCCCGGTGACAAGGCGCGCCAGACCGGCGAGGTCGAGGCCGGCAAGAAGGTCGTCCTCACCGGGACGCAGCCTGTACGGCCGCGACGAGATCGTCTGGGGCAAGAAGGAGACCCGCTGGGTCACCTCCGGCTACACCGCGCAGGAGAAGCCGGACGAGGAGCCCGCCCTCGGCGGCTCCTGCACCAACGGCACCACGGTCCCGGCCGGCGTCAGCCCCAACATCGCGAAGGTGCACGACGCCGTGTGCGCGGCGTTCCCCGACATCACCACCTACGGCACGTTCCGCGGCGACGGCGAGCACGCCCAGGGCATCGCGGTCGACATCATGGTCTCCGGGGCCGAGGGCTACCGGGTCGCCGAGTTCGTGCGCGCCAACTACGCCGCGCTCGGTGTCAGCTACGTGATCTACTCCCAGCGCATCTGGTCGGTCCAGCGCGGCGGCGAGGGCTGGCGCGGCATGTCCAACCGCGGGTCGGTCACGGCCAACCACTACGACCACGTGCACGTCACCACCTACTGATCCCGTGGCAGGTCCGCCGTCGTCGCCGGGGCATAGCATCCCAGCGATGAGTGCCGACACCTACGACGACGCCGCCCGCGAGCGGATCGTCCCCGAGCCCCCGAAGCGGGTCGAGGCGCCGGTGCGCACGGCGTTCGAGCGCGACCGGGCCCGTGTCGTGCACGCCGCGTCGTCGCGCCGCCTCGCGGCGAAGACGCAGGTGGTCGGGCCGCAGTCCGACGACTTCGTGCGCAACCGGCTCACCCACAGCCTCGAGGTGGCGCAGGTGGCGCGCGACCTGTCGCGCGCCCTGGGGAGCCAGCCCGACATCGCCGAGACCGCCGCCCTGGCCCACGACCTCGGCCACCCGCCGTTCGGGCACAACGGCGAGTCGCGCCCTCGACGAGCTGGCCGCGTCCTGCGGCGGCTTCGAGGGCAACGCCCAGACGCTGCGGGTGCTCACCCGGCTCGAGGCCAAGACGTTCGACGAGGCCGGCCGCTCCGCCGGGCTCAACCTCACCCGGGCCACGCTCGACGCGTGCACGAAGTACCCCTGGCCCCGGGGCGAGGGGCCCTGCCGCCCGCAAGTTCGGGGTCTACGCCGACGACCGGCCCGTCTTCGACTGGATGCGCGAGCCGGGCACGGGTCGGCGCCGCTGCCTCGAGGCCCAGGTGATGGACCTCGCCGACGACGTCGCCTACTCGGTGCACGACGTCGAGGACGGCACCGTCGCCGACCGGGTCGACCTGACCCGCCTCGACACGGCGGCGGTCTGGGAGACCCTGCGCGGCTGGTACCTCCCCGACGCCGACGACGCCGAGCTCGACGAGGCGCTCGCCGGTGCTGCGCACCGTCGGCAGCTGGCCGAGCACGCCGTACGACGGGAGCAGGCGCAGCCTCGCCGCCCTGAAGAACCTCACCAGCGACCTCATCGGCCGCTTCTGCGGATCGGTGCAGGCCGCGACCTTCGCCGCGCCGAGGAGGCCGGCGGGGGGCCGCTCGGCCGCTACCGCGCCGACCTCGTGGTGCCCCGCGCCGACCTGGCTGGAGATCACGGTGCTCAAGGCGGTCGCCGCTCACTACGTCATGCAGACCCCCGACCGGATGGCGATCATGGAGCGCCAGCGCGCGCTCCTCGTCGAGCTCGTCGGGCTGCTGGAGCGAGCGGGGCCCCGACGCCCTCGACCGCCCCTTCGCCGACGACTGGCACGACGCGACCGACGACGCCGCACGGCTGCGCGTCGTCATCGACCAGGTGGCCTCGCTGACCGACGCGAGCGCCGTCGACCGACACGGAGGCTCTCGCATGGCTGACCCGCTGGACCCGCTGACCTACCGGACCCGACGACCGGCCGCTGGTCTGGCTGCCCTTCGACCCCGCCTGCTCGGCGACCCGCCGGAGTCGCTGCGCTACGAGGTCGTCGACCCGACCCGGCACGTGCCCGACTCCGTCGGCGACGTCGCGTTCTACGTCACGCCCTACCAGCTCGGGTCCGCCGTCGGCGACGTGCTGGCCGAGCATGCCGCGGCTCGAGGTCGTGCAGACCCTCACCGCCGGCGTCGACGCGATCCGGCCCGCCGTGCCGGACGGGGTCACGCTCTGCAGCGGCCGCGGCATCCACGACGCCTCGACCGCCGAGCTGGCCCTGACCCTGATCCTGGCCTCGCTGCGCGGCATCCCCGACTTCGTGCGCGACCACGACCGTCGCGCCTGGACGCCGCAGTGGCGCCCGGCGCTGGCCGACAAGCACGTCCTGGTCGTCGGGTACGGCGCCATCGGGCAGGCCATCGAGGCCCGGCTGACGCCGTTCGAGGTGAGCGTCGACCCGCGTCGCCCGCACCGCGCGCCCGGGACCGCCGGCGGTCCACGCGATCGACCGAGCTGCCCGACCTGCTCCCGGGCGCCGACGTCGTCGTCCTGATCCTGCCGCTGACCGACGAGAGCCGCGGCCTGGTCGACGCGGCGTTCCTGGCGCGGCTCAAGGACGGCGCGCTGCTGGTCAACGTCGCCCGCGGCCCGGTCGTCGACACCGACGCCCTCGTCGCCGAGCTGGCCACCGGGCGGATCACCGCGGCTGTCGACGTCGTCGACCCCGAGCCGCTGCCCGCCCGACAGCCCGCTGTGGGACGCCCCGGGGCTGCTGGTCTCGCCGCACGTCGGCGGCGCGAGCAGCGCGATGTGGCCCCGCGCCCACCGGCTGGTGCGCGACCAGCTCCACCGCTTCGCGGCGGGGGAGCCGCTCGCCAACGTCGTCGAGCCGTGAGCCCACCCACCACCGTGGGGGTGCCTGGGCAAACCCGACGTGCCCTGGTCGGTTCCCGCCCGTAGGATCGCCACGTGGCAGGCCGGATCCGTGAGGAGGACATCGCAGAAGTCCGCGAGAAGTCCCGGATCGACGAGGTCGTCGGCGACTACGTGACGCTGCGCAACGCCGGCGGCGGCTCGCAGAAGGGCCTGTGCCCCTTCCACGACGAGAAGTCGCCGTCGCTTCAACGTCAACCCGAGCCGCGGGTTCTTCCACTGCTTCGGCTGCCAGGAAGGCGGCGACGTCATCACCTTCCTGATGAAGATCGACGGCCTCACCTTCACCGAGGCGATCGAGCGGCTGGCCGACAAGGTCGGCATCCAGCTGCGCCGCGAGGAGGGCGACGACCGCGACGACCGGCCCAAGGGCCCGCCGCGCCAGCGGCTCGTCGAGGCCAACCGGGCGGCCCAGGAGTTCTACGCCGAGCAGCTCGCCGGCCCCGACGCGCGTGGCCGGCCGGCAGTTCCTCGAGCGAGCGGGGCTTCGACCAGGCCTCCGCCGACCACTTCGGCATGGGGTTCGCGCCGCGCGACGGCGAGGCGCTGCTGCGCCACCTGCGCGGGCGCGGCTACAGCCAGGACGAGGCGGTCGCCGCCGGTCTGGTCAAGGTCGGCCGGTCGGCCTACGACCGGCTTCCGCGGGCGGCTCCTGTGGCCGATCCGCGACCCCAGCGGCGCCACGATCGGCTTCGGCGCGCGGCGCATCTTCGACGACGACCGGATCGAGGCGAAGTACCTCAACACCCCCGAGACCACGCTCTACAAGAAGAGCCAGGTGCTCTACGGCATCGACCTGGCCCGCAAGGACATCGCGAAGTCGTCGCAGGCCGTCGTCGTCGAGGGCTACACCGACGTGATGGCCTGCCACCTCGCCGGCGTGACCACGGCGGTCGCGTCCTGCGGCACGGCGTTCGGCGAGGACCACACCCGGGTGCTGCGCCGCTTCCTCAACGACCACGAGGAGTTCCGCGGCGAGGTGATCTTCACCTTCGACGGCGACGCCGCCGGCCAGAACGCCGCGCTCAAGACCTTCCAGGGCGACCAGAGCTTCGTCGCCCAGACCTACGTCGCGATCGAGCCCGACGGACTCGACCCCTGCGACGTGCGCATCCAGAAGGGCGATGCGGCGGTGCGCGACCTCGTCGCGCGGCGGGTGCCGCTCTACCGCTTCGTGCTCGGCAACGTCGTCAGCCAGTTCGACCTCGACCGGGCCGACGGGCGGGTCGCCGCGGTGCGCGAGGCCGCCAAGCTGGTCACGAGCAGCCGCGACGCCTCGGTGGTCAACTCCTCCTACGCCCGCGACATCGCCGCCCTCACCGGCATGGACCCGGTCGACGTCCAGTCCGAGGTACGACGAGCCGCCTCGCGGCCCCAGGGCGCCGGAGGTCACGGCGCCGGCGGGCGGGGGCCGCCGACCAGCGGACCGCCGCACCCGGGGAGCCCGGCCGCGCCAGCTGCCCGACCTGCGCGACCCCCGCTTCTCCATCGAGCGCGAGACGCTCAAGCTCGTGATCCAGGCCCCGATGGCGATCGGACGCACCACCGCCGACATCGGCCGCAACGACTTCACCCACCCGACCTTCCGCGGCGTGTGGGAGCTGGTCGCGGCGGCCGGTGGCGTGCTGGCCGGCGTCGACGACGACGGCTGGGCAGGCAAGCTGCGGGCGGCCACCGACGACGCCGCGATCTCCTCGGCCATCAGCGCGCTGGCCGTCGAGCCGCTGATGAAGGAGCCGGACGCGCCTACGTCTCCAGCTACGTCTTCAAGCTCCTCGAGCTGACCACGCAGCGCCGCATCGCCGACCTGAAGTCCCGCCTCCAGCGCACCAACCCCGTCGACCACCCGGCCGACTACAACCGGATGTTCGGCGAGCTCGCCGCCCTCGAGCAGCACCGCCGCACGCTGCGCGACCGGATCGCGGGCCCCCTCTACCGACGACCTGTGACCGACGTGAGGAACCACCTGTGAGGAACGACCTGTGAAGGGCCTTCGCCGTGACGCCCGCCCCGACCTCGCCCGTCGCCGCGGGGGAGCGGCTGCTCGCCTGGGCCACCACCGGGACGGCCAGGTCGTCGGCGGCACCCGCGACGCGCTCTACGTGCCCCAGCGGCTCCCGTGGGAGCAGCTCGAGGCCGCCGACTGGGACAGCGAGACCTCCGAGCTGCGCGTCAGCGAGGTCGGGTCGTGGGGCGCCGTACGGCCCGAGCACCGGTTCGCGATCGAGGAGCCGGGCCGGCTCCTCGAGCTGGTCCGCGAGCGGGTCACCGCCAGCGTGCTGCTCCAGCGGCACGTGCCGATCAACGGCCGCCGCGGCGTCCGGGTGATCGCGCGGCGGGCGCCCGGCGTCCCGTCGGAGATCAGCTGGATCTACGAGTACGACGAGGGCGATCGACCCCGAGGACCCGCTGGTGCGGCTGGCCGCGGCCGAGGCCCTGGCCGCCGCCCGCGACGAGGTCGGGCTCGGCTGAGGGATCTCGATTTCTCGCCCGGCACCCCCCTTGCTAACGTATCCCCGCACGATCCCCTGTAGCTCAACTGGCAGAGCATTCGGCTGTTAACCGGAGGGTTGTTGGTTCGAGTCCAACCGGGGGAGCGGACAGAGCCCCTGACCTGTACCAACAGGTCAGGGGCTCTTGTGTTTTCCCGGCGACTTCTCGGTGACCGCCGTCACCTGCCGACGACGAGGGCGGCCAGCGCGAGGTAGACGACGCCGGTGACCCGCCACAGCGAGGCGGAGCGGTTCGCGACGTCGCCTCGACGGTCCAGCAGGGACGACACGAGCACCCACGAGCCGTCACAGGCAACGGCGACCAGGACGACGCCGACCCCGAGGAGAAGCAGCCGGGCGGCGGGCGATCCGGCGTCCGGGTCCACGAACTGCGGCAGGAACGCCACGAAGAACAGCACGGTCTTGGGGTTCAGCGCGTCGACGACGAAGGCCTCGCCGAAGAGGCGCCACCGGCCGCGTGGTGCCGGCTCGATCCAGCCCTCGGCGGAGGATCCGCCGGGCCGGGGCGAGCGCAGCTGACGCACTCCCAGGTAGAGCAGGTAGGCCGCGCCGACGTACTTCACCCCGGTCAGGAGGGTGTCCGAGGAGCCCAGCGCCGCCGAGAGACCGGTGGTCGCGATCACGACGTGAAGGGTCAGTCCGGACTCGAGCCCGAGCATCGAGACCAGGCCCGCCGTCCGGCCGCCCTCGAGCGTCCTGGTGACGACGAACCCACGGACGGCCCGGGGACAGCCATGATCGCGAGCGTGACGACGAGGAAGGCGCCCAGGTCCGCCGCGCTCACCGCGATCGCATCCGGCTCGGCGATCGGCCCGGGCCGCGCAGGACGCTGGCGAGCACCCGCGCTCTCGGGGCACGGGCGGGGACGACGGTCACCCCTGTCAGAGCAACGCCTGCGGCGCCAGATACGTCGAGTCGCGGGTGTCGACCCTGCAGCCCCGGGTCAGCGGGAGGATCCTGGTGAGCCCGGGGCGCACCGCGACGTACGGTGGGGGCGTGCAACAGGCCCGGCGCAAGCGGATCTACTTCATCTTGATGGGGACCTGCCTGGTCCTGATCCTGCTGGCCTGGAACGTCGTACGGCTGTGGTCGACCACGCTGGCCGTGGCGATGAGCGTCGTCGCCGCCGTGCTGCCGCCCGCGGCCGTGATCATCGGCAACATCGGCGCCCTCGACGACCACCAGGACGACGAGGGGCAGGGTCGTCGCCCGGGGAGGTGAGAGCGATGTGGGTCACGGTGTTATTTTGAGCACTGCCCGCCCCCGGGTCCCCACGCCACCCGCACGCACGGCCCGAGCAGCACGAGGATGCGCATGTCCGACGAGGTCCCCGAGGCCACAGCCGCCGCGTGTGCCCCCGACCGGATCTCGGAGCCGACGGCGCCGGGAGCGCGTCGGGCGTCACGGTCGACGCGGTTCGGCGTAGCCGCCGCTCGCAGGCGGGCGCGCGCGGGGGAGCGCGGGCCGCGCGCACAGGACGTCCGCGTCGCCGCGCCAAGGGGCTGCCGGGCACGGTCGGGTGGACGTTCCTCGGTGCGATGGTCCCCGGCTCCGGCTACCTGTACGCCGGGCGCCGAGCCCTCGGCGCCGTCGTCCTGGCTCGGTGGCTCGCCGTGGTCGGGGGCGTGGTCTGGTACTTCGGTCGCGACCTCGAGACCGGCATCGACTTCGCCTTCCACCCGACGGCGCTGAAGTGGCTCGCGGTGGGGCTCGGCGTCGCCCTGCTGGTCTGGGCGGGCGTCGTGCTCACGTCGTACCGCCTGGTGCGCCCGCGGGTCCGGCCCGCGGTCCCACACGGTCCTCGGCTACGCCGACCGTCGCGCTGATGCTCGTGCTGGGCGCCGCCCCGATCGCGGTCGCCGCGCAGTACGCCCTGGTGACCGCCGACGCCGTCGACAGCGTGTTCAAGGAGGAGGTGGTCAGCCCGACGATCCCCGAGCAGGCGCGACCGAGGAC
Organism: uncultured Actinomycetota bacterium; assembly: GCA_963757695.1. GTDB lineage: Bacteria > Actinomycetota > Actinomycetes > Propionibacteriales > Nocardioidaceae > Nocardioides. The sequence goes on along the minus strand of CAVWTJ010000015.1, from coordinate 1,221 downwards.
GACCCTGGGCCGGCCAGGACCGGGTCAACGTGCTGCTGCTCGGTGGAGACGGTGGCGTCGGGCGCACCGGAGTGCGCACCGACACCGTGATCCTGGTCAGCATGGACACCCGGACCGGCAAGACCATCATGTTCAGCCTGCCGCGCAACATGATGTACGCCCAGTTCCCCGAGGACAGCCCGCTCCACGACCTCTATCCCGACGGCTACCAGACCTACCAGGGCGACCCCGGCTTCGACATGCTCAACGCCATCTACGGCCAGGTCCCGCTGCTGCACCCCGGCGCCCTCGGCGACAGCGACAACGAGGGCGCCGACGCGGTGAAGCTCGCCGTCTCGGGGAGCCTCGGGCATCCCCGTCGACTACTACCTGCTCGTCAACCTCGAGGGCTTCAAGACCGTCGTGGACGCGATGGGCGGCATCACCGTCAACATCAACACCCGGGTCGCCATCAACGGCAACACCGACGCTGGCATCCCGCCGACCGGCTACCTCGAGCCGGGCCCCGACCAGCACCTCGACGGCTTCCACGCCCTCTGGTTCGCCCGCGGCCGCTACGGCTCGGACGACTACCAGCGGATGGACCGCCAGCGGTGCGCGGTCGACGCGCTCATCGAGGCGGCCGACCCGCTGACCCTGCTGAAGCGCTACGTATCGATCGTCAAGGCCGGTCAGGACGTCGTCGTCCACCGACATCCCGCGCCGCCTCGGGTCGGCCTTCGTGCAGCTGCTGCTCGGGTCAAGGACGCCAAGGTCCGCTCGGTGGTCTTCCGCGCCTCCGACAGCTTCACCTCGGCCAACCCCGACTTCGACTACATGCGCGAGATCGTCGCGAAGGCGATCGACCCGCCGAAGAAGAAGAACGGCAAGCGCGAGAAGATCGCCGCCGCCGAGAACCCGATCGACGTCTGCGCCTACCACCCGGTCGACGGGGTCACCGACACCACCACCGACAGCACCGACCCGGTCTCCGCGTCGCAGTAGCCGACCTCACGGTCGTGGACCCTGCTGCACCGGATACGGCCTGGACCATCGTGGGGAGGCGATCCTGAGCCTCGTCGCGGGGCTCGTCACCCGGCGTCAGCGCCCGGGTGACTCCCGAGCCCGGAAACCCGACCACCCAGATCGACGGCGCCACCCCTTAGAGTCTGCTACGCATCACGGGGCGGTAGCTCAGTCGGTTAGAGCAGAGGACTCATAATCCTTGGGTCGTGGGTTCGA
>CAVWTJ010000014.1:0-1122419 GCA_963757695.1 uncultured Actinomycetota bacterium | reverse complement strand
CGTGCGCCGGGTGAAGCTTCTGGGCGGGCTGCGGGCCGCCTGGGTTGAGGACGTCATGCCTGCACGCCATCCGCTGGCCGACGCCGTGCGGGCGTCGGCCACGGGGTCGATGGTCGACCTGCTGCTGCACGATCGCGCCGCGGCGATCGCCTACGGCGACGCCGAGCTCACGCCGGTGGCGGCCGATCGCAATCTGGTGCGGCGGCTGGGCGTGGCGTCGCGCTCGCCGATCATGCGGGTTGAGGTGACGCTCTTCGGCCTGGAGGGCGACGCAGTCGCGATCTCGACCGCCTGGATGCGGCCTTCGTGCTTTCGGTTTGCGGTACGCCGCCGCCGGCGCGGGCGGATGACTACCGCGGCGGAAACGGCTGGGCGCCCAGGCCGTTGGCCGGACTGCTGAACCGCTGGCCCATCTGCCGTCGCCGGCGCACCGAGAAGCGGAAGTACTCGGGCAGGTACCAGCAGCGGCCCCAGTCGACCGCGCGGCCGTCGATCGTCCACACCACCGTATCCAGCAGCAGTACCGCGGTGCCGGCCTTGACTCCCAGCCGCTTGGCGGTCTCGCGGTCGAGGTTGCACGGCTCGATGTCGGAGTCGGCGTACTCGGTGCCCACCTCGGGATGATCCAGGATCACGTCCAGCGTCGAGCCGTGGAACTCTGACCGGAAGCCCTCGAACGGCAGCACGCCCTCCGGGATGTGGTCGTGAATCAGCCCCACCCGAACCCCGCCGAGCGACTTGATGCGGCGCACGAATAGCACCCCGGTGGCCAAGCATCAACCGACAGCTTTGCGGCGGTCTGCTCGTCGGCCTCGACCTCTTCCCACTCGAGTTCCTCGGTGTGCACCGTCTGTCCCGCCTCCAACGCGAACGTCTCGATGGAGCACAGCCGGTCGAGGCCGTTGGTGAGCGTGTGCGAGCGTGGCAGCACGTAGGTGCCGACACCGTGGCGGATCCCCACCAACCCCTCGTTCTGCAGCATCAACAGGGCCTCGCGCACCGTCGGCCGAGATACGCCGTAGGTGGCGCTCAGCTCCTTCTCGCTGGGAAGAACATCGCCTGGCGGGACAGCGTTCGAGAACACCAGATCCCGGGCGATCGCGTCACACAGCTGTTCGGCGAGTGCGGGTCGATGGCGACGCAGCGATTGAGCTGTTCCTATCGGTGTATTTCGCGCCAATGTGATCCAGCATTCTGCCACTTGCCTGGCCTCTTGTCCACTGCTTGACAAGTGACCAGGCAAGTGCTTCAATGGCGCCCTGGTCGGTGGGGACACAATTCCACTCCAACTCGGAGGAATCGATGCTGCGACGGCGATTGGCGGTACTGGTCTCGGTGGGCATCCTGCTGGTGGTCATCGCCAGCGCATGCGGCTCGAGCCGCTCAAGCGGGGGAGACAGCTCGAGCGGCAGCTCGGCAACGACGGGCGGTAAGCCGCCCAAGGTGGCCGTCGTGCTCTACGGCCCGGCGAACGACGGTGGCTGGAACACCACCTGGACGGCCGCCGTGGACAAGCTCAAGGCGGAGGTTCCCGGAGTCGAGGTGACGGTGGTTCCCAACGTGAACCCCGGTGCGCAGGCCCAGAAGACGCTCGCGGCCCTCGGCCAGCAGGGCTCGGGTTGGTCGTCGTCACCGGCGGCTACACCACCGCAGATTTCAAGCAGGCCACGGCCAAGTATCCGAACACGCAGTTCGTGAACCTGTTCGGTACTGATGTCGGCACCAACCTGTCACGGTTCGATATCGGTCTCGAGGACAGCCGGTACCTGGACGGCATGCTCGCCGCGATGAACTCCAAGAGCGGCGTGATCGGCGAGGTCGGCGGCTATCCGATCCCGTGAGATCCGCACCCTCGACGCACTCGCGCTGGGTGCGCAGAGCATCAACCCCAAGGCCAAGATCAAGATCCTCTGGGTCAACTCGTTCTACGACCCGGCCAAGGAGCGGCAGGCCGCGCAGGCGCTCGTCGATTCGGGCGCCGACGTGTTGGTGATGGATTCCAACACGCCCGCCGTGGCCTCGGTGGCCAAGGCCCGCGACGTGAAGTTCATCGGCTACGGCATCTCGCGCAAGGCCGACGCGCCGCAGCAGTGGCTGGGCAGCTTCTCGTTCAACTGGGCGCCGTATCTGGTGGACTGGACGAACGGGATTGCCAACGGCACGTTCAAGCCTGGTCTGTTCTACTGGGGCCTGCCGCACGGCGTCGTGGGCCGCACCGAGTACGGCGAGTCGGTGTCACAGGAGGACATCTCCAAGATCAACGACACGCTGTCGAAGATCAAGAATGGCGACCTGGTCGTCTTCACGGGGCCGATCACGAGCAACACGGGCAAGGTCGTGGTGCCCGCCGGGCAGTCGATCGACACGCCCGAGGCGCTGGCTGCCTGTTGCACCTGGTACAACCAGAACATCGAGGGTAACTCCTCGTCGAATTGACCTCGGATGGCGATCAGCTGGTACGGCTGGAGGAGATCTCCAAGTCGTTTTACGGATCGGCCGCAAACGACCGGGTGATGCTCGACATCTGGCCCGGCACGATCCACGGGCTGATCGGCGAGAACGGCGCGGGCAAGTCGACCCTCATGAAGATCCTCTACGGGCTCGACCGCCCCAGCTCAGGCATCCTCCTGGTGGACGGCCAGCCGGTCCAGTTCCGCGGCCCGCGCGACGCGATGGCGCTCGGCATCGGCATGGTGCACCAGCACTTCATGCTCATCCCCACGCTCTCCGTGCTCGACAACATCATCCTGGGGAGCGAGCCGGGCGCGGGCGGCCTCCTCGACCGCGGCGCCGCGCGCGCCCGGCTGCTCGAGCGCGCCGGGGATGCGGCGAACGGGCTCGACCTGAAACGCCGCGTGGAAAACCTGACCGTCGGCGAGCAGCAGCGCGTGGAGATCCTCAAGCTCCTCTATCGCGATGCGCGGCTCCTGATCCTGGACGAGCCCACCGCCGTGCTGTCGCCGCGCGAGATCCGCACGCTGCTCGGCGACCTGATCGGCTGGCGCGCGGCGGCCGCACGATCATTTTCATCTCGCATCACCTGGCCGAGGTGCTGGAGGTGACGGACCGGGTGTCGGTGATGCGCGACGGCTGCTGGGTGTGCTCGGTGCCGACCGCCGACGCCGACGAGCGCACCCTCGCCCGGCTGATGGTGGAGCGCGCCGACGATGCCGAGGCTGAGCTGCAGATCGAGTACGAGCGTGCACCCGGCGCGGCGCGGGAGGTCGCGGAGCAGCGCCCGCCGCGGCTCGAGGTGACAGACCTGCAGGTGACCGGCGACCGGGGCCAGCCGACGGTCAGGGGGCTCACGCTGAACGTGGGCCGCGGCGAGATCCTGGGGGTGACGGCATGGCCGGCAACGGGCAGCGCGAGCTTGCCGAGGCGATCGCCGGGATGCGGCGGGCAACGCCGCGCGCGTCGTTCTGGACGGCACCGACATCACGTCGTCGAGTGTGCACAAGCGTGTCGAGAGCGGTCTGGCGTTCGTCCCGGAAGACCGCCTCAGCACCGGCGTGGCGGCGGGCCTGACGGTGGAGGACAACCTGCTGCTGCGCGCCTACTGGCGGCAGCCAGGCGGCCCGGTTCGGCGTGCTGCGCCGGGGCAAGATGCGGCCGGTTGCCGAGCAGCTCGTCTCACGCTACGACGTGCGCGGCGTGCGGCCGGGGTTTCCCGGTGCGGATCCTCTCGGGCGGCAACATCCAGCGAGTCATCCTCGCCCGTGAGCTGGCCGGCGAACCGGCGGTGGTGGTGGCCGCGTCGCCGTGCCGCGGGCTGGACGTACACGCGGCCGGAGTGGTGCGCCAGGTGCTTGTGGGCCAGCGCAACAGCGGGTCGGCTGTGCTCCTGATCTCGGAAGACCTGGACGAGTTGTTTGCGATCTCCGACCGGCTTGCGGTGATCTTCGAGGGGCGGATCGTGCGTGAGCTCGACCCGGCCGAGGCCACCCGCGAAGAGTTGGGCCTGCTGATGTCGGGAGCGGCCGCATGACGCTGGTCGACTCGCCGCCGCCCACCAAGCCGTTGTCTCGCCAGGCCGTTCGCCATCGAGCCCCGCGCGTTTCCCAGCGCCGGCGTGCGGATTGGCGTGGCGGCGGGGGCGCTCCTGGGCGCCGTGATCGTCTCGGCATTCCTCATGCTCCTCAGTGGCATCAATCCGTGGACGACCTATCGCACCATCTACGACTCGAGCTTCGGCTCGCCGCTGGCGCTCTCACAGACGCTCGAGCAGTCGACCCCATTGATCCTGACCGCCCTGGCAACCATCGTCGTCTACCGGCTGCGGCTGTGGTCGATCGGGCAGGACGGGCAGCTGATCCTGGGCGCGGTCTGCGCGTCGGGCGTGGCGCTACAAGTCTGGCTCGGCCGCGCCGTCGTCCGTCGCCATCCTGGCCTCGTTCGCCGCCGGGATCCTGGGTGGCATGGCCTGGGCGTTGATCGCGGGAGTCCTGCGGGCGTACTTCCGCACCAACGAGGTCATCTCGACGCTGATGCTGAACTTCATCGCGCTCAACCTGATCGACTACCTGGTGGTCGATACGGCCAGCATCTGGCGCGATCCGCTCAGCGCGGGCCACCCGCAGGGCGCGCCGCTGCCGGACTCGGTACTGCTGCCGCTGATGTTCGACCAGGCCGACATCGGCGTGCTGGTCGCCGTCGTGGCCGCCGTGGTGGTGTGGCTGGGGCTCAAGGTCAGCGTCTCGGCGTACCGCTCGAGCATTCCGGGCGACTCCGAAGGAGCGGCGCGCTACGCAGGCGTCGCCCGCCGCATCATCGTCACGGCGTTTGCCGTCTCGGGGGCTCTCTGCGGCCTGGCCGGCGCCATCATGGTCACCAACGTCGCTCGACAAGGCGGGGCTGACCCCCGGGTTGGGGCTCGGATACACCGGCATCGTGGTGGCGATGCTGGTGCGGTTGCAGCCCATCTGGTGCATCCCCACTGCCATCCTCATGGCCGCGCTGATGAACGCCGGCCCCGCGCGCTGGAACTGGCCGGCATAACCCCCGATGTGATCATCGTGCTACAGGGGGCGCTGCTCCTTCTGGTCGTCGCCGGCCAGTTCTTTGCGAGCTACAGGATCGCCCGGCCGTCGCGGAGCGCCGCATGAACAACTGGACAGTCGTGCAGTTCATCGTGATCGCGATCACCGCCGGCACGCCGCTCGTGTTCGGTGCCGTCGGCGAGATCCTGGCTGAGAAGTCGGGTGTGATGAATCTCGGCATCGAGGGGATGATGCTGCTGGGCGGTGATCGGCCTGCGCGCGTTCGGTGAGCAACTGGCAGCCTGCTGCTGCTGGGCGTGATCGCCGGCGCGGCCGCCGGAGCAGCTCTCAGCCTGGTGCATGCGGTGCTGACCATCACGCTGCGGGGAAACCAGGTGGTGTCGGGCATCGGCATCGTGCTTCTGGGCACGGGGCTCGCCGCATACCTGGGCGACATCGGGTCGGTGCCGCTGACCTCGCGCCCACTGACCTCGTCGATCTCGCCCATCTTCAAGTCGGGGCCTGCCGATCTGCCCATCATCGGCCCGATCCTGCTGGGCCAGGACGTGCTGGTCTACGCCAGCTGGGCCCTGGTGATCGGCGCCGCGTACTACCTCAAGCGCACCCGTTCGGGACTCTCGCTGCGGGCGGTGGGCGAGGATCCTGCGACCGCCGACTCCACCGGCATCTCGGTGACCGCGGTGCGCTACATCCACGTACTGCTGGGAGGAGCGCTGGCCGGTGTCGGCGGGGCCTATCTGACCCTTGCGCTGTTCGCCGCCTGGCAGCCGGGCATCTCGGCCGGCAGCGGTTGGATCGCGTTTGCCCTGGTGATCTTCGCCGGGTGGCGGCCGTTTCGCGCACTGTTCGGCGCCTACGCCTTCGGGGCGCTGACCAGCATCGGATTCAACCTGCAGCTGCTGCATATTCCGCTGCCGCTGGCCGTGCTCTCTGCGCTGCCCTACGTCCTCACGCTGGTTGGCCTGGTGCTGATCTCCAACACCGCGCTGGGCCGCAACGCGACTGCGCCACGGGCTCTCGGGGTGCCGTCGCACGGGAGGAGAGCTAGCCATGGCGAGCACCTCTCTGAACACCAATCACAACATCGACCCGCGCCCGGGTCGGGAAGTGTAGATGTGACCGGTACCGCCTTCGCGGTGGGCACACCGTTTGCCCCGCGCACCGAGAGTGCCAACCGCTACGCCATGTGGCTGCAGTGGTTCGGCTATCTGGTCGCCGACGTGTACACGTCCTACGAGGAGGAACTCGAGGCAATCCGGACGCGGGTGGCCATGAACGAGATGTCGCCGCTGCAGAAGTACCGGTTCACCGGGCCGGACGCTCACCGTTTCACCGACTACCTGGTCACCCGCGACCTGAGCTCGATGGAGGTCGGCCAGGTCATGTACACACCGTGGTGCGACGACGCGGGAAACACCGTCTGCGACGGGTTGGTGTTCAGACTCGGCGAGAACGACTTCCGCATCTCTGGCGGACGGCTGGCGCTGTGGCTCGAGCAGGTCTCTGCAGACTTCGACGTCCAGGTGCATGACGAGACGGCTGACTTGCGATCCTTGCCCTGCAGGGGCCCAAAGCGCCTGCTGTCATGGAGGCCGCAACGGGTGAGGATTGGGAGGACTTCGGGTTTTCACGGCGTCGCTCGGCCACGATCGGCGGCGTGCACGTGGATGTGGCCCGGCAGGGATTCACCGGCGAGCTGGGCTACGAGCTATGGGTGGCTGCGGAGGATGCGGTCGCCCTGTGGGACGCCGTACGCGAAGCCGGCGAACCTCACGGCATCCAGCCGGCCGGCGAGTGGGCGATCGACATCGCCCGGATCGAGGCGGGGCTGTTGATTGCAGGCTACGACTACGACATGTCGGGGCCCGACCCGGGCCAGGACGGGCTGCAGACCTCGCCCGAGCATCAGGCGACGCCGTACGAGTTGGGCATGGGCCGGCTCGTCAACCTGGGCGCCGGCGACTTCATCGGCCGCGATGCGCTGAGGCAACTCGCCGATCGGCCGCGGACCGCGCTGGTCGGGCTCGAGCTCGACTGGCAGAGCGTGCTCGCCCGCTACGCCGAGCAGGGCATGATGCCGCCCGCCGAGCTGCGTCGCGTGTCGTGGTATCCGCTGCGGGTGGAGGGCGGCGGTCGAGCTTCGAGCGTCACGTGGAGCCCGACGCTGCAGACGATGATCGGGTTCGGGCACCTGCCTCCCGAGACGGCCGCAGCAGGCGCCCAGGTCACCGCGATCTGGAACGATCCCACGCTCGGAGAGGTGCCGGTGACCGCGACGGTGGTGCCCATGCCGTTCGTGCGCCAGCGCCGCGCCGCGCAGATCGGTGGTGCCTGATCTACCGCCTCTCAGCTGATATCGGCGGCACATTCACCGATCTCGTGCTGCTCGACGGGGACGGGAACCTGCACGTCCACAAGACCCCGTCGACACCGCGCGACTTCACGGCGGGAGTGCTGAACGGGGTGGAGCGCATCCTGCGCGAGCGCGAAATGACACTCGGCGATATCGAGACTTCGTGCACGGCGCCACGGTCGTCCTGAACGCGCTCCTGCAGATGCGCTTGCCGCGCACGGGGCTGATCACCACGCAGGGCTTTCGGGACGTACTCGAGATCATGCGCACCAACAACCCCGAGATGTACGACCTGAGCTACGTCAAGCCGGCTCCGGTGATCCCTCGGGCGCTGCGCCACGAGGTGCGCGAGCGCATCCGCCACACGGGCGAGGTGCTGGTGCCGCTGGACGAGGAGGACGTGCGCCGCGCCGCCCGGGCGCTGGTCGAGCTGGAGGTCGAGGCGATCGCAGTCTGCCTGCTGCACGCCTACGCGAATCCCGAGCACGAGCTCCGGGTGGCCGAGATCGTGCGCGAAGAGGCGCCCGGGTTGACGGTGTGCTGCTCGTCGGAGGTGGCTCCGGAGTGGCGCGAGTTCGAGCGCACGTCGACCACCTGCGTGAACGCCGCCACGGTGCCGATCATCTCGTCCTATCTCGATCGCCTGACCGAGCTGCTGGCGTCGCGCGGCCTTTCCAGCGAGCTGTTAGTGATGCAGTCAAACGGCGGCGTGATGACAGCCGGCGCCGCCTGCCGCTGGCCGGTGCGCACGGTGATGTCGGGACCGAGCGGCGGCGTGGTGGGCGCGATGGCCCTCGCCGACGCGATCGACACACCCAACGTGGTCACGATCGACATCGGCGGCACGTCCAGCGACATGGGAGTGATCCACGCGGGTCGGGCGGTCACGGTGGTCGAAAGCACCGTCGCCGACGGATGTCCGATCCTCGCTCCGATGATCGAGATCCTCTCGATCGGGGCCGGCGGCGGGTCGATCGCCTGGCGCGACGAGGGCGGAGCGCTGAGGGTGGGCCCGCAGAGCGCGGGTGCCGATCCCGCACCGGTGTGCTATCGCCGCGGTGGGGTCGAGCCGACGGTGACCGACGCCAACGTGGTGCTGGGCCGGATCGATCCCGAATACTTCCTGGGCGGCGAGATGGAGCTGGACGTCGACGGTGCGCGGGGGGCGATCCGCGACCGCGTGGCCGAACCGCTGGGACTCGAGCTGGAGTCGGCCGCCGATGGGGTGCTGCAGATCGTCAACACCAACATGGCCAAGGCGATGCGCTCGATCCTGATCGAGCGCGGCCACGATCCACGCGACTTCGTGCTGATGGCCTTCGGCGGCGGAGGCGGCTTGCACGCCGCGCCGGTGATGCGCGAGCTGAACATTCCCCGCGCCGTGGTACCGGCCAACCCGGGCGCGCTCTCGGCAACGGGCATGCTGGGCACCGACTACCGCAACGACCGCTCCCGCACCATGGTGCGGGCGATGGACGACTCGCTCGACATGGGCGATGTGGAGCGGGTGTGTTCCGAACTGGGCCGGGACGCGGCGGGAGCCCTCACGGGTGAGGGTGTGCCGGCCGACACCATCTCGCTGCACCAGTCGGTGGACATGCGCTACGAGGGTCAGGAATACCACCTCAATATCCCGTTCGCGGGCGAATCGGACTCCGCGGTGGAGATGCTGACCGCCGCGTTCAACGCCGAGCACGCGCGGGTGTACGGCTACAGCACCCCGGACTTCGGCGTGCAGCTGGTCGGGCTGCGGGTGACGGCTATCGAACGCACCGAACGGCCGCCGACCCCAGAGTCGATCCTCGGCCCGAGGGCGGGCCGGCGCCGCGGCATGCCGAGCGGCAGGTGTACTTCGGCGTCTACGGCTGGGTGGATACCGCCATCTATCTGGTCACCGAACTGGGTGCGGGCGATGTGCTCGCCGGTCCGGCGGTGGTCGAGGATCCGCGGTCGACGATGCTGATCCTTCCCGGCCAGTCCGGCGAGATCGACCAGTTCGGAAACCTGCACATCCGGGAGGGTGAGCAATGAGCGCCACTGAGCCCGGCAACCGCACGTCCACCGACCCGGTCACCCTCGAGGTGATTCGCGCCGGCCTGATCTCGATCGTGCGCGAGATGAGCGTCACGCTGACCCGCACCGCGTACTCCACCATCATCCGCGACGTCCACGATTTCAGCTGCGTTGTGTTCGACTCCTCCGGCCGGCTGATCGCGCAGGCCGAGGGCATTCCCTCGTTCAACGGCGGCATGCGCTTCGCCCTCGATGCGACCACCGCCAAGTTCCCGCTCGACTCGATGCGGCCGGGCGACGTGTACCTGTCCAACGATCCGTACTTTGGCGGGGGCGCGTTCCACAAGAACGACATCAACGTGATCATGCCGATCTTCGTGGACGGCAAGCTCGCGATGCTGAGCGCGAGCAAGGCGCACTACCTGGACATCGGCGGCAAGGATCCGGGTAGCTATTCGCCTGACGCCGAGAACTCCTACCAGGAGGGGCTCACGATCCCCCCGGTCAAGCTGCACGACCAGGGAGTCGTCAACCAGGCGGTGCTCGATATCCTGTTTGCCAACGTGCGCGTGCCGCACCTCGAGGAGGGTGATCTCGCCGCCCAGCTGGCGGCCGGGAAGACCGCCGAGAATCGCTCGGTCGAGCTGATCGCCCGCTATGGCCGCGCGACGCTCGAGGCCGCGGTGGATGATCTGCTCGACCACGGCGAGCGGATGGTGCGGGCCGCCATCGAGCGGATTCCCGACGGGGTGCATGCCGCGGCGGGATTCCACGATGCGGACGGCCGCAGCGACGAGCCGATCCCCATCCAGGTGAAGGTGGTGGTGGACGGGAGTGCGGTGACGATCGACCTGGAGGGTTGCGCGCCGCAGCGGGCGTCGTCGTCGGGCAACTGCCACTGGCTGACCACGGTCGCCGCCGCCCGCGAGGCGATGATGTTCCTGGCCGACACGTCGCTCGGCACCAACGAGGGGTCGTACCGGCCCATCACGGTCACCGCACCGCACGGCTGTGTGTACCACCCGGTTGCGCCCGCCCCGACCACAACGGGGACGGCCGACCTGGGCGTGCGGCTGATCGAGCTGATTCTGGAGGCCCTCGCGCCGGTGCTACCCGACGAGGTGATCGCGCACACATTCGGTACCGTCAGCGCACTGACGCTGGCCGGCACCGGCTCCGACGGCCAGGAGTTCGTGCACTTCTCGCCGTACGCCGGGGGCTGGGGCGGACGGGCGGCAAACGACGGCAATAGCGCGATGGTCTCGCTGCTTTCGGGCGACAACTTCAATGTGCCCTGCGAGGTGATGGAGACCCGGTTTCCCGACCTGCTGGCCGAGCGCTACGAGCTGCGCGAGGGGTCGGCCGGGCCGGGCGCCCAGCGGGGCGGCTGGGGGGTGCGCTACGACTACCGCGCCCTGGTGCCGGTGGAGATGAGCGTGTGCCTCGACCACTACGCGTTTCCGCCCAAGGGATTCTTCGGCGGCGGCGAGGGCACCGGTAGCGAGTTGGTGGTCGAGCTGCCCGACGAGAACCGCGCGGTGTACCACCAGACCTCGGGCGTGCACGTACCTGCAGGTACCGTGATCAGTCACCGCACCGCCGGCGGCGGCGGATACGGCGACCCGTTCACCCGCGACGCTGCGGCGGTGGCGACCGATGTGGCCAACGGCCTGTTGACTCCCGCCCAGGCGGCCGAGCAGTACGGCGTCGTGGTCGATGCCCAGACGTTCGCGGTCGACGAGGACGCCACCCGAAAGGCGCGCCCGTGACCGACGGCACGAGCACCCGTCCCGGCCTGATCGGCAAGTCGATCCCTCGCGTCGAGGACGCCCGGCTGTTGCGCGGATCCGGCATGTACGTGGCCGATGTGCGGATTCCCGGCATGCTCGAGGTGACGTTCGTGCGCAGCGAACTGCCGCACGCACTGATCTCGGCGGTCGACACCTCCGCTGCGGCAGCCGCACCCGGTGTGGTGATGGTGGCAACGAGCGACGACATGACCGACGTCTCGCCGGTGCCGGATTTCCCCGACTGGGCGCGGCCGGTGGCGACGTTCCCGCTGGCGAAGGGTCGGGTGCGCTACGTGGGATCGCCGATCGCCGCCGTGGTGGCCGACGACCGCTACCTGGCCGAGGACGCCGCCGAACTGATCGTGCCCGATCTGCACCAGCTGCCTGCGGTGGCGACGGTCGAGGCCGCGATGACAGCCGACGCGCCGCGTCTCTACGACGGCTGGGACGACAACATCATCGTCGACTATCAGGCCCAGAACCCGGCCGCCGACGAGCCGTTCGACCGGCTGCGCAGCGTCAGCGATTCGGTCTTCATCGGCCGTCACGGCGCGTCGCCGATGGAGTGCCGCGGTGTCGCCGCCGAGTACCGCCACGGGCGGCTGACCGTGTGGACGTCGACCCAGTTCGCGCACATCGCACGCTCGATGTACTCCTACGTGCTCGGGCTGCCCGAGCGCGAGATCAGGGTGATCGCCCCCGACGTCGGCGGCGGGTTCGGTCAGAAGGCCGAGGTCTATCCCGAGGAGTACGTGGTGGCCTGGCTCGCGATCAAGCTCGGCCGGCCGGTGCGCTGGATCGAGGACCGTCAGGAGCATCTGGTTTCGGCCTGCCACGCCCGCGATACGCGCATCGAACTGGAGGCGGCGGTGCATGACGACGGCCGGATCGAGTCGCTGCGCGGCACCATCTGGCAGGATCTGGGGTCGGGCGAGATCTTCCCCAACGGCTACAACCCGGCGTTCGTGGCCGCCGGGTCGCTGGTCGGCCCCTACAAGGTGAACGAGCAGAAGATCTCGGTGGTGGCCGTCGCCACCAACAAGACTCCCTGCGGCGCGTACCGCGGTTTCGGGATCCCCGAGGCGGTGTTCGCCATGGAGCGGCTGGTCGAGAAGATCGCGCTCGAGCTCGAGATCGACGTGCACGAGGTGCGCCGCCGCAACATGATCCGGCCGGAGGATCTGCCGTACACGACCGCCGCGGGCGCGCTGATCGACTCGGGCAGTCATCTGGAGGCATACGACGACGCGGTGGCGTGGGGCGAGGCGGCCCGCGAGCGGTGGACGGCCGATCTCGCCGACGACCCGCGCCGAGTGGGCGTTGGGTATGCCACGTACGTCGAAGGCGTCGCGGCCACCTACTTCGGCACGAATGGCAACTGGACGTCACAGGACTCGGCCGACATCCGCTTCGAGCGCGACGGCGGCGTAACGGTGGGCGTCGGTCTGGGAGCCATGGGCCAGGGGCTCTGGACGATGGTCGCAACGCTGACCGCCGACGCGCTCGCGCTGCCGATCGAGCGGGTGCGCGTCGTCATGGGAGACACCGACACCGCGCCGCACGGCCTGGGGAGCTGGGCCAGCCGGTCGGTGACCGTCGCCGGCGGCGCGATTCAGGAGGCCGCGATCGGGCTGCGCGAAAAGGGCACGAAGATCGCCGCGCATCTGCTCGAGGCCTCGCCGGACGACATCGAGCTGGCCGACGGAGCGTTCTCGGTGCGGGGCAGCCCTGGGCACTCGGTGACATGGGAGCAGGTCGCAACGGCGGCGCTCGTGCGCACCCTCGACCTGCCCGAGGACATCGAGCCGGGTCTCGACGCACGGATCACCTACGACCCGCGCGGGGTCGACGGGCGGCGGCTGGATCACGTACCCGATGAACGGGGCCGCATGAACGCCTGTCCCACCTACACCAACGCCACGCACGCGGCGGTGGTGGCGGTGGACGACGCCACCGGCGCCGCATCGGTGCTCGAGTACTACGTCGCACACGACTGCGGGGTGGTCATCAATCCGCTGATCGTGGACGGCCAGATCCGCGGCGGCGTCGCGCAAGGCGTGGGAGGAGTGCTGCTGGAGGAGTTCGTCTACGACGAGGACGCGTTTCCGCAGTCGACCACCTTCATGGCCTACATGGTGCCCACCGCGACCGACATTCCGCCCATCGCGAGCGGCCACTTCGAGAGTCCGGCGCCACATCTCGCCTGGGGCGCCAAGGGCGCCGGTGAGGCGGGCATTGTCGGCCCGTCGGCGGCGATCGCGACGGCGATCGAGGACGCCCTGGCCGAGTACGGGATCGGGCGGCTGTGCTCGACCCCGATCACCCCCAGCATGCTGCGATCGGCGATCGTCGCGGCCGGGGGAGGGGTGGGCGCGTGAAGCCGGCCCGGTTCAACTACGCCCGGCCCGATACCGTCGACGAGGCGATCTCGCTGCTGGCCGAGTACGGCGGCGATGCCAAGCTGCTGGCCGGTGGGCAGAGCCTGGTGCCGATGCTCAACTTCCGGCTGGCCCGCCCTGCGGTGCTCGTGGACATCGGCCGTATCGCCGGGCTGGGCGGCATCGAGCGGCGCAACGGCCACGTGGCGATCGGCGCGGCGGTCACGCAGGCCGAGGCGGAGCGCTCGAGCGTCGCCGCGGCTTGCCCGCTGATCGGACAGGCTCTCAAGTACGTCGGCCATCCGCAGATCCGTGCCCGCGGGACCGTGTGCGGAAGCCTCGCCCACGCCGACCCGGCCGCCGAGCTCGCCGCGGTGGCGCTGGCAACCGGTGCCGCCTTTGTGCTGCGCGGGCCCGACGGCGAGCGCAACGTGGCGGCGGCCGAGTTCTTCCTGGGTCCGTGGATGACAACGGCCGCCCCGACCGAGCTGCTGGTCGAGGTGCACATGCCGGTGCTCGGGGGCGCCCGCACCACATTTGTCGAACTGGCCCGGCGGGGCGGCGACTTTGCCGTTGCGGGGCTCGCTGTCGCGGTCACGCTCGATCCGGCCACCGGCACCATCGCCGCCGCCAGGCTGGGAGCCATCGGGGTGGGCATGCGCGCGGTGCGTCTGCCCAACGCCGAGCAGCAGCTGGTCGGTGCGGCTCCCTCGGATGCCGTGTTCGCCGCGGCGGCCGCCGCGGCAGCGGCGGAGGTGACTCCTCTGGCCGACCGGGTCAAGGGCGACGCGGAGTACCGCCGCCAGGTGCTCTCGACGCTGTGCGTGCGCGCGCTCACCGAGGTGACGCGGTGAGCAAGCCACGGGTGCAGGACGTCGTGCAGGTGGCCGTCAACGTCAACGGCAAGCCGGTCGAGCTGGAGGTGCCCGCCCGGCGGCTGCTGGTCGACATGCTGCGCGACGATCTCGGCCTGACCGGCATCCACGTCGGCCTGCGAACACGGCATTTGCGGCGCCTGCACGGTGCGGCTCGACGGTGCGGCTGCCCTGTCCTGCCTCGTGCTCGCCGTCCAGGCCGACGGCGCCGAGATCGAGACTGCCGAAGGGCTCACCCGGGACGGGGAGCTCACCCGATCCAGGAGGCGTTCCGGGCGAAGCACGGACTCCAGTGCGGCTACTGCACCCCGGGATTGCTGATGGCGACGCAGGCGCTCCTCGAAGCCCGGCCGGATCCGACGACGCGAGATCCGTGAGCACCTCTCGGGCAACGTCTGCCGCTGCACCGGCTACGAGAACATCGTGCGAGCGGTGAAGCAGGCGTGGGGACGGCCGCTGGAGCAAGATGGACACTGAGCGGGATTTCGTCGGCTACGGTCGTCGCCAGCCCCTGGTGCGCTGGCCGGGTGAGGCGCGCTTGGCGCTCAACCTGCACGTCAACTACGAGGCGGGCGCCGAGTACACCAGCGAGCGCGACGGCCGCAATGAGCCGGTCGGCGAATTTGCGCTGAACCTGCCGGGTGAGATCGCCGACCGCGCCACCCAGTCGACCTTTGAGTACGAGTCGCGGGCGGGATTCTGGTGGTTGATGCGGGTGGTCGATGAGCACCAGGTGCCGATCACCGTGAACGCGTGCGCCGAGGCCCTCGAGCGAAACCCGGATGCCGCCGGCTATCTGGCCGAGAGCGGGCACGAGGTGTGCTGCCACGGACTGCGCTGGGAGGAGCTGTGGACGCTCGACCGCGACGTGGAACGCGAGCACCTGAGGCGGGCGGTCGAGTCGATCGAGCGCACCTGCGGCCGCCGCCCGGTGGGTTGGTGCTCCCGGCTGATGCAGTCGGCCCACACGCGCGAGCTGCTGGTCGAGGAGGGCGGGTTCCTGTACGACTCGGACGCGTTCGACGATGACTTTCCGCATCACGTGCCCGTGGGAGATGCGTCGCACCTGATCATCCCCCTGTCATTCACCTACAACGACGGGCGCTACGTGCTGGGGGCCGCCGACGACCCCGTGGCGTTCGGCAACTACCTGCGGCTGGGGCTCGACGAACTGCGCCGCGAGGGTGCGGTGGCACCGAAGCTGATGACCGTGAGTCTGCATCCGCGCTGGAGCGGCCAGGCCGGCCCGGGCAGCGGCGATCCGTACCTTCCTGGAGCACGCGGTAGACGCCGGCGATGTGTGGATCGCGCGTCGTGACGAGATCGCGCGCTGGTGGATTGACCACGAGCAGGAATTCGGCGTGGTTGATGCCGCGCGGCCGGTCGGGGTGGAGCGTCGATGGGCCCGCCGACCGCGAGCTGGATCAGCTGATGACGGGGCTGCTCGACTCGCTCAGCCTGTCGCGCGCGACCCTGCGGCTGGACGTTCCCGACGACCCGTCGATGCCGATGACGCACGAGGTGCTGGCGCCGGGCGTTCCCAGCGTGGGCGGCCGAGTGGTGACGGCCACGGGTTCGCCCACGGTCGAGATGGTGATGCGCACGCACGAGGTACTCGCGGTCGACGACACGAGCCGGGCCATCGAGATCGATCCCGTGTTCGACGATGACCGATTCCGGGCGATGGTGCGCGACTACGGCGGCCTTGCCTCCTACATCGCCGCGCCGGTATTTGAGGACGACCGCCTGGTGGGCATCGTGTCGCTGCACCACCTGGGCGCGCCGCGGGAGTGGTCGGCGGCCGAGATCCACACGTCGGCTGCCGCCGCCGCGCGTGCGGGTGAGCTGCGCGCTGTCTATATCGAGGAGCGGATCTCGTGAACGATCTGCGGGTGGTCGTCGTGGGTGGGGGCATCGGCGGCCTCTCGGCGGCCATCGCGCTGCGCGCCTGCGGATTCGACGTGGAGGTGTACGAGCGGGCCGACGAGCTGCGCCCGATCGGCGCGGGGATCTGCATGTGGCCCAACGGTGCCAAGGCCGCGAATGCGCTCGGTCTAGAGGCGGATCTCGACCGCCGCAGCCCCGAGCTCGGCGCAGTGCGGTATCACCGCCACGACGGCTCGCAGACCGGCGAGGTGGGGTGCGAGCGACTGGTCGAAACGTCCGGCACGCGGCCCTACCCTCTGGCCCGTAGTGATCTGCACGATGCGCTCCTGAACGCCCTCGGCCGCGACGTGCCGCTGCATCTGGGCAAGGAGTGCGTGGACGTGCACCAGGATGCGAGCTCGGCCACCGTTGAGTTTGCCGATGGGTGGCCGCCACCGCCGACGTGGTGGTTGCCGCAGACGGGGTGTGGTCGCTGATCCGCAGCAAGGTCGCGCCCGCAGCGCGCCTGCGTTACCTCTACAGCACCTGGCTGGCGCTACTCGACTCGAGCCAGGGACTGACCGACCCGCACGTGTTCTCGTTCTACAGCGGGCCGACGCAGAGGGTGGGAGCGCTCCCGGTGAGCGACGAGCGGGTGTACGTGTTTCTCGACGCTCCGGTGGCCGAAGACTGGTCGACGGATGCGGGCGCGGGTCGGCAGCTGGAGGAGCTCTTCGGCGGCTGGGGCGGCCCGGTGGGCGACACCCTCGGCCGCCTGGACGATGCAGGGGTGACGCGGCTTGCAGTATGCGATCTCGACCCGCTCGAGAGCTTCGTCGCGGGGCGGGTGGTACTGATCGGCGACGCCGCCCACGCGACCGCACCGACGCTCGGACAGGGCGGAGCGCTGGCGATGGAGGACGCCGTCGTGCTGGCGCGCTACCTGAACACGATCACCGTCTCGATCGACGCTGCGCTGGCGCGCTACGACTCGGCCCGGCGCGCCCGCGCGCAGCCGATCGTGATGGCGGCCCGCGCGCGGGCGCGTTCGATGGTGCACGGCGCACCGCCCGAGGTGGACGAGCAGCACGAGCTGGTCAGAGCCGCAGCGGCGCCGGAAGCGTTTATGAGCTGCTCGAGACGATCGCCGTGTACAGGACCTTTTGGATGACGAACGACAGAATGGGGTGTGAAGTGAGTGGAGAAGAGCTGGCCTGGGGACACGTGATCCGTGTTCCACCGGTCGAAATGGACTACGCCAACTCTGCGTTGGTCATCATCGATCTGCAGAACGGGTTCGCAAACCGCGCGACGGGCGTGTGGAAGCGCCTGCGAGAGCGCGGACTCGAGTCGCAGGGCGAGTACGCCATTTCGCGCATCGAGGACTCGTGGTGCCGTCGGTGCAGCGGCTTTCCGAGGCCTTCCGGACGGCAGGACGCCCGATCATCTATGCCCGCTGCGCGACGCTGCGCGGCGACGGGTCAGACCAGACAGCGCGGCATCGCGCGCAGGGTCTCGCGTTCCCCGTGTGGTCGGATCACGCACAGATCATCGCCGAGCTCGAGCCTCAGCAGGGCGACATCGTGCTGACCAAGACCGGTTCGGGATGCTTCACGTCGACGAACCTCGACCATCTGCTGCGCAACATGGGGGTGCGCACGGTGGTGCTGACGGGCATGTGGACCAACTCGTGCGTCGAGACCACCGCCCGCGATGCCGGCGACCTGGACTATCAGGTGGTGATCGTCGAGGACGCCTGCGTGGCCATGACTCCGCAAAACCACGAGTGGGCGCTGCTCTACCTGGGCAACAACTTCGCCGAGGTCCAGACCGCGTCAGAGGTGGCTGCGGCGGTGGCCGGTGCGCCGGTCTCGTCATCCGGCGTCTGAACGGATGGAAGCAGCGTTTCAGACCCGGCTGGCGAGCGCGATCGAGTTCGCTCAGCGGTTGATCCAGGTTCCCACGCTCGATGCGGAGGGCACACGGCGGGCTGCGCGGGTCGTGCAGGCCGAACTCGATGGGCTGTCGCTGCCGCATGAGCGCATCGACGTGCAGGGAGCCGACGGCGAGCGGTTTCCCACGGTCCTTACCTGGATCGGGCCGCAGAGCAGTTCTCCGGCGGTGCTCTTCAACGCTCATCTAGACACCTCGCCACCCACCGTCGAATGGACGCGCGATGCCTACGCCGGAACGATCGATGAGGGAAGGCTGTGGGGGCGTGGGGCAACCGTCGCCAAGTCGGACGTCGCGGCCTACATCCATGGGCTCGCCGCGGCGCGAGATGCCGCCGGCCGGAGGGCACAGCGGTCGTTGCGATCACCTCGGACGAGGGTTTCGGTGGCGTCGCCGGGCCGCGCCCCTGCTCGGGCAGATCGGCATTCGCCCGGCGCGGGCGGTCACTGCCGGGGATCTCCCGGCGGTGGGGTATGCCACCAACGGCGCCGTGCAGATGCGC
This sequence comes from uncultured Actinomycetota bacterium, assembly GCA_963757695.1. Lineage (GTDB taxonomy): Bacteria > Actinomycetota > Actinomycetes > Propionibacteriales > Nocardioidaceae > Nocardioides. Next base: position 1,103,689 of record CAVWTJ010000014.1, on the reverse strand, counting down.
GTCTCCGTCATCCGGGAGGCGCGACCCACCAGTCGCTGATTACGCCCGCCGAGGACGCCATGTGGCTCGCGGTGGCGCTCGCCGCAGGGATTTCCGACTCGCGTACGAGCCGGCTTTCGGGCTGGGTTGCAGGTCCCGGGCATCGAGCACCCCACCATCAACGTGTCCGAGGCTTGCCGCCGGCGTCGGGTTCGGGATGGCGCCGGGCACGGTCGAGCTCGACATCGATCGCCGGGTGCGCCGGATGAGGATATCGATCAGGTGCGGGCCGGCCTAGATGCCTTGCTGGGCGCGCAGGACTCGTCTGACGGTGTACGTTCTCCTACCGAGTGGTGAGCCGCACCCGATCCGTTGGCGCCGACCGTGGCGGGCATGCCTGGGCCGAGCACGATCGTTGCCATCGCCGCGGTGGTATTCGGTGACCGGTCGGCGACCGCCGTGGTGGATCTCCGCTCTATACCGACGCCCGCTGGTTCGGTACCTACGGGTCCCACGGCGCTGTTCGGGGCCGGGCAGACCGATCTCGTGTCCGGGCGGATCAACGGTGCCGACGAGAGCGTGCGGCCGAAGCCGATATCGAGGCGGCGATGCAGGTCGGTGCTCGACTGGTTGCCGATGCGGCAACAACAAATGCAACTTCCGGGAGACTCTCAATGGCACTGGTGATCTCGCGAAGCGACGCCGCCCAGTCATCGAGATGCAGCGATGTGATCGAGGCGGTCGCACACGCGCACGGCGAGCACGCTCGGCGACGTCGAGATGCCCAACCGGTTCGCCGTGCATCTTCCGGGGGCGACGGCGACGATCTTGCCGATGGCCGCTGCCATGCCGAGCTCGGTGCGGTGGGATGAAGCTGCTTTCGATCTTCCCGGACAACCGCCGGCCGGACAACCGGTGCTGGATGCCACCGTGCTCCTGGTGGATCCCGAGACCGGCTTTTGCGTAGCGGTGGTCGACGGCGGCCTCTTGACCGCCTATCGCACCGCCTCGGCGTCGGCGATCGCGACCCGGTATCTGGCCCGCAAGGACTCACACGTGCTGGGCCTGGTCGGGCTCGGCGTCGAAGGCCGCTCGCATTTGGATGCGATCAGGCTCGTCCGCGACATCGACGCGGTGGTTGGGCTGGACTCGCAGCGCCGAACCGCCGACCCGGTTCTGCAGCATGTCCCCGCAGCCGTTCGACTTCGAGTTGTTCCGAGAGCCCCGAGCGCAGTGGCCGAGCGTGCGACATCCTCTGCACGCTGACCGCCGTCCGCGACACCGATCGTGCATGGGGAGTGGCTGGTCCAGGCATGCACGTGAACGCGGTGGGTGCCCACGAGAACGACGCGCGCGAGATCGATACCGACGGTGGTGCGCTCCGCGTGGTCGTCGACATCCTGGCCTCGGTGCTCGGCGCGTGTGGTGATCTGAATATCCCCCTGGGCGAGGGAGCCATCACGCACGGATCACTTCGCGCACCGGCCCTGGGGGACCTCGTCATCGGCGCGGCCCGCCGCGAGGAGGCCGATCCGAGATCACGCTTTTCAAGTCGGTTGGGGTCGCCGATCCAGGACATCGCGACCGCGCATCTGGTCTACACGAAGGCGAAGGAGCGAGGTCTGGGTGTCGAGGTGGCCCTGCCCGCCGGTTGACGGTGGAGCGGATCAGGCGGTGAGGGGATACCCGAGCGGCCCGGTGGCGGCGAGCATCTCGGCAACCTCGACGAACTGCCGCCCACCGGTTCTGATGCCCTCGTAGTAGTGCACGGCTTTCGCGGGGTCGGTGGTCACGGCGGCCTCGGCCATCTCACGGGAGCCGGCGATAACGGCGTGCACGCGCGCGATGCGCTCGCGCTCGTAGCGCTGGAGGGCATCCTCGACGCCGATCGTGGTCGTCTGCAGGTAGCGGCTCAGCACCAGGCCGCTCTCGGCCGCCTGCGAGGCGCCCTGGCCGAGGAACGGCGACGTCGCATGGCCGGCGTCTCCAATCAGCGCGACTCGTCCCCGCACCAGCCGGTCGAGTGGGGTGAGGTCAGACAGCGGCAAGCTGCGCACGCTCGAGCTGGCGTCCGAGTCCACCGACTCGATCAGCCGCCGCACCGGGGCCGCCCAGCCGTCGTCGAACAGCATGTCGAGCTGCTCCCGCATGGAGCGACCCTCCATCTCGGGCGTGGGCTGGAAGTCGAAGAACCAGTAGGTGTAGTCCTGCGACACGGGGATCGACGCGGCCCGCTTGCCCTCGCCCACATAGAACACGAACTCATCGTCGGGGTCGAGCGCCATCTCCCTGGGGAACACCCTTCCGAATCGGTCGAGACGTACCGGATCGGGACCTCCGGTGTCGATCACGAACCCGCGCACGGCCGAGCGGATGCCGTCTGCGCCCACCAGCAGGTCGCCGCTTGCCGTCGTGCCATCAGTAAACCGCGCGGTGACTGCTCCCTCGGTCTGTTCGAGCGATTCGAACTCCGCGCCAAGTGTGACCATGTCCGCTCCGAGTTCGTCCAGCAGGGCCATCTGCAGTGCCGAGCGCAGGATGGGGTAGGGACGCTGTCCGGTGGCGTCGATCAGCGGTTCCATCGGGATGCGCGACAGCAGCTCGCCGTCGTGCTTGAGGAACGTGACCGCCGTCATCTGCGGGCTCAGTTCGGCCATGCGCTCCTCGAGTCCCAGGAGGTTCAACACGCGCGCGCCGTTCGAGTAGATGCAGAGGCCGGCGCCCACCGCCTCGATCGCAGGAGCGCGCTCGTAGACCTTGACCTTGTACCCAGCGGTGCGAAGCGCGATTGCCGTGCACAGACCTCCGACTCCGGCGCCGACGACGATCGCCTTCAGATCCCGCATGTGAGTTCCTCCAAGAGCCGTTTCGGGCAGACGGCTGAAACTCAACCACTTGCCTGGTCTCTTGTCAAGTTGCGAAAAACGTGGTCGAACGGCGGTTTAGCGGATAAAAAAAGGGGACAGTCCCCTTTTATGCATTACACGTGCAGGCCGGCGCGTTGCCGGAGCTGGGCGACCACGCGCTCATACAGCTCGGGGTCGCCCGCCGCGACCTCGGTCGCGATCTCGTCGATCGTGAACGGGAGCGACGCCAGGCACACGCTCTCGCCGTGGGTGGCGAGATAGTGCTCGAACCGCAGAGCGGCGACGGCGGAAGGAGTGTCGGGCGCGGACGCCATGCACCGTTCATCGTAGTGCGCGCCGGCGGGGGTTTTGCGCGGCTGGGTACAGGGCATCGGTGAGGGAAGCACCTACGACCGAGGAGGCGTCGTGCCCAGGCCCGAGTGGACGGACAAGCAGGATCGCGAGTACCAGCACATCGTCGAGAGCGAGCGCGACCAGGGCCGCTCCGAGAAGCGGTCGAAAGAGATCGCCGCGCGGACGGTCAACAAGGAGCGCGCGCAGAAGGGCCAGACCAGGACGGCCTCGCGCAGCTCGGTCGAGGACATCTCGTCCTCGCGCCGCGGCGGGCTTCGCTCCGGCCGCCCGGGGCCGCGCGGGCGCACGAAGGAGCAGCTCTACAACGAGGCCAAGCAGCGTGGGGTGGAAGGCCGCTCCAAGATGAACAAGGAGCAGCTGCGCAGGGCCGTGGACGCCAAGAAGTAGGGCCGCGGTGGGGGAGTGCCACTTGGCAGTGCGAGTGATTGCCACTTGGCTTTCGTAACACTTCCGTTACCGGTGCCCCTCCGCTGGCGCGGTCGACCCACGCTTGCGGCCTAGCATGTGCCGCACGATGGCGAAGCTCGATGACTGGCTGAACGGCGCGGTCCTGGTGGGCGACGGGGGCATGGGATCGCTGCTCGCAGCCCGCAAACCCCTGCTGCGCTTCGCCGAGGAGGCAAACCTGGTCGCGGCCGAGGACGTGCTGGCCGCGCACCTCGAGTTCATCCGCGCGGGCGCAGACGTGATCCAGACCAACACGTACGGGGCCAATGCGGTCAAGCTGGGTGCTCACCGCTACGAGGACGAGGTCGACCGCATCAACGAGGCTGGTGCCAAGATCGCCCGCGAGGCGCGCGAGGTGGCCGGCCGTGACGTGCTGATCGCGGGCTCGATCGGGCCGCTCGGCACGTCGGTCGAGCACATCGGTGCGGCCACCGCGAACGGTGCCGCGCACGACGCGCACCAGGCAGCGGTGCTGGAGGGCCGCGGAGTCGACCTGCTGCTGCTCGAGACATTCACCTCGCTGGAAGAACTCCACGCGGCCGTCGATGCGGTGATGGCGCAGAGTGGCCTTCCGGTGGTCGCGCAGATCAGTGTGGACGACGAGGGCGAGATGATCACGGGCACCGGCAGCGAGGATGTCGCGATCATCCTTGCCGCCAAGGGGCTGACAGCGGTCGGCATCAACTGCAGTCTGGGCCCGCAGTCGGCGCTTGCCGGCCTGGCCCGCATGCGGCTCTCGGGTGCAGCCTCCGTGCTGACGATCCAGCCCAACATCGGGATGCCCCAGTACCGCGACGGCCGCGTGCTCTACCCCGACGCTACCGAGAGCTATACCGCCGAGTTCGCCGCCCAGGCGATGGGTATCGGGGCGCGCTTGATCGGCGGTTGCTGCGGCACCCAGCCCCACCACATTGCGGCCATCCGCCGCGCTGTTGATGAGCATCGACCGGCGCAGTACCGGTTTGCGCCGCGCCTGCCGGCCGAGGCCGTGGTGGCGCCGGCGGAGGGCCATCAGAGCCGCCTGGCCGAGCGGCTCGCAGTGGGGGAGTGGGTGACATCGGTCGAGGTCGATCCGCCCAAGGGCGCGAGCCTGGATCGGCTTGTCTCGGTGGTGTCCGACATCGCCGCGGCCACGGGGGTCGAGTTCTTCGACGTAAACGACAACCCGATGGCGCGGGCGCGCATGAGTTCGCTGATCGCGGCCGGCATGCTCGAGGCTCGCCTGGGGGTCGAGACGATTCCCCATCTGACGCCACGCGACATGACCGGGCGGGGCCTCGAGTCGCTGCTTCTGGGCGCTTCTGCGGCGGGCATCCGCAACGTGCTCGCGGTCACCGGCGACCAGCCGCCGCCCGACGGCCAGGCCGCCGGGCGCGCCCTGCCGGAACTCGACTCGATCGGCCTGCTCGAGCTGATCGGCGCTCTCAACGACGGTACCGACCGCGCCGGGAAGCACCTGGACGTGCAGACGTCATTTCTGGCCGGCGCCGCGCTCAACCCCACGGCCGACGACCTCGATCTGGAGCTGGAGCGTTACCAGCGCAAGGTGGCCGCCGGCGCCCGGTTTGTGATGACGCAGGTGCTGTTTGACCTGGCCCCGCTCGAGCAGCTGCAGGCGCGGCTGGGCCGGCCGCTGGAGTTGCCCGTGCTGGTGGGTCTCTGGCCGGTGACGAGCCACGCCCTGGCGCTGCGGCTGCACAACGAGGTGCCCGGCATCAGCGTTCCCGAACCTGTGCTCGACCGGCTCGCCCGGGCCGAATCGGCCGCGGCGCGGGAGGGTGTCGCCATCGCCCGCGATCTGCTTGCACAGGCGCGCGAGCTGGCCGCCGGTGCCTACCTGGTGGCGCCGTTCGGTCAGCCCGAGCGGGTCGTCGACGTGCTGGCCTGATCGCTGCAGCACCGCGAGGCGCCGCAAACCGCGAGTTCTTGCGCGTTACACCCAGTGCGTCGAGAGGTATCGGCCAGATACACACGACCACGGGGGAAGCGACATGGAACTGAACACACTCGAAGACGTCTTCGAAGCCGAACTCAGCGATCTGCTCAGCGCGGAACGCCAACTCGTCAAGGCGCTGCCGTCCATCAGCAAGGCGGCGACGTCCACCGACCTGAAGCAGGCAGTGGAATCGCACCTCGAGGAGACCAAGGGGCACGTCACCCGCCTCGAGCAGGTGTTCGCGTCGATCGACAAGGGCGCCAAGAGCGAGCACTGCGACGGCATGGAGGGTCTGATCAAGGAGGGCAGCGAGGTGGCCGAGGCCGACGGCGACGGGGCGGCCCGCGACGCGGCGATCATCGGGGCGGCTCAGCGGGTCGAGCACTACGAGATCGCGGCATACGGAACTGCCCGCTCGCTGGCCCAGCAGCTCGGCCACACCGAGGCGGTCGGCCTTCTCGAGCAGACGCTCGATGAGGAGAACGAGGCCGATCGCAAGCTGACCGAGATCGCGACCAGCTCGGTCAACGTCAGCGCCGCCTGACCGGGCCGTTCTGCACCGGGCGGTGCTGCCACTCTGGCGGCACCACCTCGGTGGGGACGTCGAAGAGCCGGTCGCGCCTACCGCGTCTGCGCGGCGTCTGGGCTGGGTTCCCAGAAATCGTCGATCTTGGTGGCGTCGCCGTCGCTGCGCTGCACCGAGACGGCCCACATCTCCGACAGGCTCGTCGCCCTCGTTGCGGTGCGACCGCGGGGTGCCGGCCGAGACACGCACGGCGCTCGGAGCGGTGACGCGCTGCACGTCGTCGCCGAAGCGCATCGTCAGCGCACCGGCGGTGACCAGATAGAGCTCCTCGATGTGCTCGTGAAAGTGGCCGGTGCCCTGCTCGAAGTCGGAGTGGGGCGGAACCCGGATGAAGGTGGCCGCCAGCTGCTCGCAGCCCAGAGCGCCGGTCAGCCGCCGGAACTCGCCGGGCACGTCGGTGCCCGCGTAGCTGTCCCTGGCCTCGTCGGGTTGAATGATCTGATAGCCGCTCATCGCTTCTGCATTTTGTTCCCCCGAATGCACTGCCGTCAAACCAGTTTCCGAGCGTTGCTGGATACGCTCCGCGCGTGTTTCTGATCCCCTGGTACATCTCGCTCTGCCTGGCCCAGGGTGCGCTGGTGGTGATTCCCGCCGTCGGTCGCGAGTCGACCGACCGCCGCCACGCGCTGCTGGGCCTGATCGGGCCCGCAGCGGCGATGGTGGTCGGCGTCGGGATCGTGACGCTCCTGGGCGGCGCCGGCGCGAGCTTCTTGACGTGGCTCGGCACCGTGGCGACGCCGGTGCTCGCAGGGTCACTCGGATACATCGCTCGGTGGCGGTGGCCGCTGTGGACAGCGGCGGCGGCGGTGTGCCTGTACGTGATCGCGTGGCAGGGGGACGGGCATCTGGGCCAGACAGCCGCGCTCCTCCTGATCGGCGGCGCGTGCCTGACGATCGCCGGATTCGTTGGGCCGCTGACGCCGCCGAGATACCTGGCGCTGGGGCTGGTCGGGCTCGTCATCCTCGACACCTACCTCGTGTTCGGCACGAGCCAGGTGGCCAACACGTCGCTCTCGCTGCAGCAGACGGTGCTGCCGAGCGTGTCGGTGGCAAGCGGTCCAGGGCATCCGCTGCCCGGACTCCAGCAGGTCGATCTGGGCAACTCGTCCATGGGGTGGCTGGACTTCCTCGCGCCGGCGCTTCTGGGCGCCGTGGTGGGCCGGCAGCTGCGCCCGCGGCTGCTGGCCGGCGTGGTCGTGGCCGTCGCTGCGGTGGGGTGGGGGCTGCTGCTGAACGTGACCGACGAGCTGCCGCGACCGTTCCGGTACTGCTCGGACTCGCCGTCACGTGGCGCTCCTGGTGGAACCGCCACGGCAACAAACGTGCCAGGCACGTTTGTTGCAGTGCCCCGCGGCGGTAACAATCCAGGTATGGATGACGACCGGCTGCGCCGCGCAGAGCAGAACGAGCAGGTGTTTCAGGAGCACAACGAGCGGCGTGCCCTGATCGAGGCCGGCGGCTCAGCCGCGGGGCTGATCCCGCTGATCTGCGAGTGCGACGACCCGGGCTGTTTCCGGCCGCTGCTGATCGCCCTGGATGAGTACGCCGCGGCGGTCGAGCCCCACAACCACTTTGTCGTCGTGCCCGGACATGAGAATCTCGAAGTCGAGGCAGTGGTCGAGTCGTTTCCGAGCTACCTGGTGGTCGAAAAGCCCGATCTCACCCGCCGGCGGCGGGAGCAGTAGCGCCGCACCGTTCGATCTCGGCGTCGACCTCGGCCGCGTACAGGATCGAGAAACGCCGCACAGCCACAGCCACGTCAGCGTGATGATCACCCCCGCCAGCGAGCCCCAGCTCTTGTTGTAGGACGAGAACCCCGCCGCGTAGAGCCCGAAGAGCGCCGAGCCCACCAGCCACAGCACCGCCGCGGCGATCGCGCCAGGGTGAACAGCCGGAAGCGCGGCTGTTCCACGTCGGGGCCGAAAGAGGATCGCCGCGAATGCCACCAGCAGCACTGCGAAGAGCGCCGGCCACTGCAGCGTCCACCACACCCACGACACCGTCTGCTGCTGGCCGGTGGCCGAGCCGATCCAGCCGGTCATGTAAGGCGCCAGCACGAGTACGGCGAACACCGCCACGAGCGCTGCCACCAGGATCAGCATCACCACGAGCGCGATCAATCGCTGCCTCACGAAGTTGTGGTGCTCGCGCCGCTCGTAGGCCACGTTCATGCCCCAGATCGCCGTCTGCACGGCGCCGGTCAGCGAGAACAGCGCCAACAGGAACCCGACGACCACCAGCAGGCCGCCGCCCTGCGCATTCGACACCTGGTGCAGGTTCTGGCGGATCAGCTCGAGGGCGCTCTGCGGCACCACCCCGTCGAGGTGGTTGACCAACCGGTCGATCTCCTCGGGGCCGGCGGTCAGATTCAGCACACCCAGCGCGACGATCATCGCCGAGGGGATCGCAAAGAACGCGCCGTAGGCCACGCCCTTGCCGACGCTCGACATGTTGTCGGCCTGGAACCGCCTGGCCGCGCTGACGTAGACCCGCCGCAGCGGCGGCCGGCCGGCACCCACCGTCACTCGCCCAGGTGGCGCTCGATCAGATCGTTGAGCGTGCGCGCGAGAATCGTGGTGCCGATCGAGACCAGGATGAATGCGGCGATCTGTTTCTTGGTCTCACGCGATCCTGGTGCGACCTGGCCTTGCGGGCTCGCATGCCGCCCGTGATTGCGGGCCGCACCACGATGCCGGTGACGTCTCCAACACCCATCGTTACCTCCCCATCAGCCGCTTGATGCGAGCGGAAACCTCGTCGACACGTGCGGTCACGTTGTCCCTGGCCCGCTGCGGCGCGTTGAGCTTGTACGTGATCGCAGCGAGGGTGGCCGCCAGCTGTTCGCGGGCGATCTCTACTTCGCTGCGGGTTTCGCGTGGGTCTTGACCCATGCCATGTCTCCTTCTTGGCCGAGGCGATCGCGTCTACCGGAACGGGTGGCCGGTCGTGCGCAGCACGCTGCGTCCGATCAGCACCAGAATCGCAGCGATCACGCAGCAGATCGCCGCGACGATCAGCGCCGCCAACCACGTGGGCATCACCAGAGAGAGCGCGGCGATACATGCAGCCACCAGGCAGGCGATGGCGATGACCACGAACAGCGCCGCGCCCGCGAACATGCCGACGCCTGCCGCAAGCCCTCCGGCGCGCTGCGACATTTCGGCCTTGGCGACTGCGAGTTCGGCCCGAGCAAGGCCCGAGACATCGTTGATGAGCTGCTTGAACAGCTCGCCGAGAGACTGGTTGGTTGAACGGGGGTTGGACACGGAGTGCTGTTATACCCCACCGTTGCCGGTGTGGACCAGTTCCCGCCGTGCCATGATCTGGGCTTCGTGGCCGACGTCTTCAAGGATCCCCGCAAGCTCGAATACCTGAACTCCGAGGGTGCCTACTGGCCGCTGCGCAGCCCGATCCCGCACTCGACGCTGGTCGCGGCCCGCACCATCGCAAGCGCCGCATGGTGCAGCAGCTGGTGGCGCACGACTGCGCGGCGATCCTGCTCTACGACCCGTCAACATCCGCTACGCCCTGGACGTCCGAACATGGCGCTATGGATGGCGCACAACCCGTACGAACTACGCGCTGATCGTTCGCCGACGGCCCGGCCATCGACTTCGGTACGCGGCTCCGAGCATCTCGTGCGGGTCTGGAGAGATCGACGAGGTGCGGCGCGACGGCGTACACCTGTTCTACATGGACGTGCCGGGGCGCGTGGCAGCGAGACGGCGCCGGGCCTGGGCCGCCGAGATCGCCGCGCTCTGCGCGCGCGGGCGGTGCGGGCGCGCGGCTCGCGGTGGACAACTGCGACCCGGCCGGGGCCGCAGGCGCTGCAGGCGCTGGACGTGCACATTGCTCGAGGGCCGCGAGCTGACCGAAAAGGCGCGGATGCTCAAGTCCGGGGACGAGCTCGAGCTGATGCGCTGGACCGTCCGGTCTGCGAGGCGCGGCATCGCAGCGGATGTACGACGCTCCGCGGAGCCCGGCACGCACCGAGCACGAGATCTGGGCCGAGCTGCACCACGAGAACATCCGCACGGCGGCGAGTGGATCGAGACGCGCCTGCTGACCTCCGGGCCCCGCACCAACCCGTGGTTCCAGGAGGCGTCGCACCGTGTCACCGAGGCGGGCGACCTGCTGGCCTTCGACACCGACATGATCGGCCCGTACGGCTACTGCGCCGACCTGTCGCGCTCGTGGACGGTCGGCCACGTGCCGCCGACGCCGCCCAGCGCGACCTGTACCTGCACGCCCGCGAGCAGATCCAGCACAATCTCGACCTGATCCAGCCGGGCATGGACTACCGCGAGTACATGCAGCGCAGCTGGCCGATTCCCGACCGCTACCTGGCCAATCGGTACCGCGTCGCTGCACGGCGTGGGTCTCTGTGACGAGTACCCCGGCGTCTATGCGCCCCAGGATGCAGCCGACTTTCAGGCGGGCCGGTTCGAGCCGGGTATGGTGCTGGCGGTCGAGAGCCTGAGCATCGGGGAGGAGGGTGGCCGCGAGGCGGTCAAGCTCGAGACCCAGGTGGTGGTTACCGAGCAGGGCACCGAGCGGCTCGATTCGTTTCCGTGGGAGGATGTGTAGCGTGGACCGCATCGACGACCTTCGCACCGAACTCGCGGAGCTCGACAGCATCGCGGCCGGCCCGGGTGGGCTCACCAGTGCGGGAGCGGCTCGCCGGGAGCGCGTGCGTGAACTGCTGCGCGAGGCCGAGGCGCTGGAGGGCTCGTTGCCGCCCGAGCTGCGCTCCGAGAATCTTCCCCGTCCCGATCCACCCGGCGCCGAGTCCGCCGAGCCGGCCGACCCGGCCGGCCAGCAGCCGCGCGCGCCACTGCCCAAGAATCCGCACGCAGCCAACCGCACAAACGCAACAAACGTGCCAGGCACGTTTGTTGCGTTGGTAGCCTCGGCGGCCGGATGGGTACGAGGCTGGACAACCATCAGGAGGACGCATGGGCTACACCGAAGACAAATCTGCGGTCGGTCGAGAACATGGCGCCGAAGTTCCAGATGCCCGCCGAGATGCAGGCACGCTTTGCGCGCACACCGATCGAGGGCGAGACGCTGGGGCTGAGCCTGTTCACGCTCGGGCCGAACTTCCGTATCCCGTTTGGCCACAAGCACGAAAGCCAGGAAGAGGTCTACGTGGTCGTCGCCGGATCCGGGCGGATCAAGGTCGACGACGAGATCGTCGAACTGGCGCAGTGGGACGCCGTGCGGATGGACAGGGACACCATGCGCGCGGTCGAGGCGGGCCCGGACGGCATCGAGTACGTGGCGTTCGGCGCGGGCACCGACGCCTCCGAGGTGGAGATGGGCCAGGACTTCTGGCCCAACGCGTAGGAGCTACAACGCATAAGAAGTGCCAGGCACTATCTCTGCGGTAGGGTGCGGCGATGCGTCTTCATACCGATATCCCGTCGCGACCGGAGATCGGCCGCCTGTTTGAGCAGAACGGCCTCCCGAGCGTCTCGATCTACCTGCGACGAGCCGCACCTCGCGCGGTGACGCCGAGCGCATCGAGTTCGAGAACCTCGCGGCCGAGGCGATCTCCCAGCTCGAGGGCGGCGACGTCGACAAGCATCAGGTCGCGGCGATCCGCGAAGAACTCGCCGACCTGGCCCACGACGCCGACTTCTGGAGTCATCAGGCGCGCAGCCTCGCGGTGTTCGCGACGCCTCAAAGCGTCAACTCGTTTCGGCTGCCCAACCGCCTGGTGGCCATCGTCGAGGTCTCCGACCGCCTGCACCTGAAGCCGCTGCTGCGCTCGATCACCTTCCCAAACCACGCCCTGGTGATGGCGCTCTCGCAAAACGGGGTGCGCGTGATCGAGATCAGCGAGGACGGCGACGCCGCCGAGGTGCGGGTGGCCGACATGCCCACCGACATCGCAAACGCCAGCGGCAAGGCGTCGATCACCGACCGTTCGCCCATTCGCCGGCTGCAGGGCTCCGAGGGGCAGAAGGTGCGCATGGTGCAGTACTCGCGGCAGGTGGATCACGCCCTGCGACCGCTGGTCACCGGACACACGACGCCGCTGATTCTCGCCGCCACCGAGCCACTCGATGCCATCTACCGGTCGGTGTCGAGCTATCCGCACCTGGCCGCCGAGTCGATCAACGGCACCCCGACACCACGTCGGATGCCGACCTTGTGGCACGGGCCCGCGAAGTGCTCGACCGGCTGCACGCGGCCGATCTCGCCCAGGTGCGCGACACCTTTGCCCACCGCGCGTCGCAGAGCCGTGCGTCCACCGACCTGAGCGACGTCGCCCGGGCCGCCACCTACGGCCTGGTGGACACCCTTCTGGTCGACATCGACGATGTCGTGCCCGGCACCATCGACGAGGCCAGCGGCGAGATCACGTTCGGCGGTGCCGATGCGGTCAACTACGGCGTCACCGACGAGGTGGCCCGGCGCGTGTGGCTGAGCGACGGCCGGGTACTGGCGGTGCGCCGCGAAGACATCCCCGGCGACACCGGGGTCGCCGCGATTCTGCGCTACCCGATCTGAGCATCCGGGTCAGTGGCCGCTCAGCACCGGCACTTCGCCGGCCGCCGCCGCCTCCTGGAGCCGCGCGTAGTCGAGCTCGTTCTGGTCGGCGTACCGGTCGGCGAACCGGCGATGCGCGCTCGAACCGGTCGCCCTTGCCGAGGTAGGCGGCGATCGCCAGCCGATCGCCCGATCGGGCGTGCGACCGGGCCAGCGACCACGCGCACGCCCGCGTGTAGGTGAGAAGGCCGCGTTCGGTCATCGCGACAGGTCGGCCGACGCCTTCCAGTCCCACAGCTGGCGGACGTAGTAGTCGCGCTCCACGCCGTCCAGGCTTACGCTGCGCTGCCAGCTCAGGAAGATGTCGGTGGCCGCCTGCATCATGCGCTGGCCGCGCACCACCCGCTCGCCGTGCGAGCGTACTCGCTCGAGCCCAGATACGGCTCGAGCACCGATGCCTGGGCCTGCTTGGCCTGGAGTACCAGCACGTCGCTGCCGTCGCGGCCGACCAGCAGGATCACCCAGGCGCGGGTGCCGACGCTGCCGACGCCCACCACCTTGCGGGCCATGTCGACCACCTGTAGGAGCGCACCAGTGCTGGCGGTCGGCGTGGAGGCTGGCCGATGTACTGCTCGAGCAGCCGGCCGACGAACGCCTCGCGCACTCCGGCTCCCCGTCGCAGCAGCTCGTCGCATCGGCGTCAGCAGCGGAGGCGCGCTGGTAACCGCGGCTTCCCGTCGACCGTCTCGGTCAGCTTGCGCGCCGCCCGGGCGTGGGTCTTGCGCCGGCCCCGCTCGAATGTGCGGGTGAAGAGCTCGCGCGCGTCGGCGTCCAGCGCGTGCCGAACCGCGCGGTCAGCTCGTCGGCATCCAGCCGCTCATACCACGCTTCGAGCATGCTCTCGGCCGAGAAGTCGGCCATCGCCTGGCGGTACTCGCGGATCGCGCGGGTGACGATGCGGCGCCGCCGCCGCGCCGGCAGATCGATGTCGCGCCCGCGATCTCGATGCTCGCGGCCATGCGCTTGATGTCCCATTCCCAGGGGCCGGGCAGCGTCTCGTCGAAGTCGTTGGGGCCGAACACCAGCCGCCGGTCAGGCGCGGCAAACCCGCCGAAGTTCGAGATGTGTGCGTCGCCGCAGAGCTGCACGACGAGCCCCGTGTTGGGGGTCGTGGCCAGATCGGCCGCCATCACCGCCGCAGAGCCGCGGAAGAAGGTGAACGGCGACACCAGCATGCGCCCGTAGCGGATCGGTACCAGCTCGGCGAGCCGCTCCTCGGTCTGCGCGTGCAGGATCTCGACGGGATCGCGGCGGCCCGGCGCATCGACCCACTCGGCGTGACTCGAACGCGGGGTGACGCTGCGCGCGGCCCGGCCGCGTTCGGGGTGTTCGCCGTTTTCGAGCCGGGCGACGCGGCCGGGGGTCGACATCGTGGGTACGTTATCGGCAGGGATCGCGGATCACCGAGCGCAACAAACGTGCCAGGCACGTTTGTTGCATTTGCTCCGGATCGCACATGCGCAACAGAAGTGCCAGGCACTTCTGTTGCAGTGGTCAGCCGTGGGCTGTAGGGATGCCGTCGGCGCGCTCGCAGCGGTCGCGGATCACGGTGCGCGAAGGCACCGGCCCCTTGGCATTCACCGGCCACGTGCGCACATAGACCGAACACGGAAAGGCCGACAGCTCCCAAAGCATGCGCTGGACGGAGAGCGGCTGGTCGCACCACGAGCGGCTCGCGTCGATCCTGATGCTCACCGGGTGGCCGTCGGCCGTGCCACGAATGTTGGTGGTCGGCCCGCCGTCGTACCCCGAACCGCCACACTCGCCGGGGGAGGCTTGCAGGTAGGCGAAGAGCGCCCGGCAGGCCCGCGCCGGCCGTGGATAGGAGCCCGCCGGGGCTGTGCCGCAGCGCAGCGTGAAGTGGTGGCCCGGCTGCTTCAGGCCGAACGAGATGAATGGCCGGTAGTCGGCCGAGATGCGCGCCGCCGGGGAGGCCGGCTGCGGCGTCGAGCCTGCCGAGCCATTGCTCAGCGAACAGCCCGATGCCGCGAGGGTGAGCACGGCGAGCGCGATCATGCGAGAGACGGCCATCGGGGTATCTGACGCGCCGCGGCGGCCGTTGGTTCCCGATCGCACAAACGCAACAAACGTGCCTGGACGCTTCTATGTTGTCAAGGTGGGTTGTGGGAGCTGTTTGAGGTGGTGGTAGAAGTGGCGGGCGAGGGCGCGTTTGATGCAGCGGCGGGCTTCTCTGCTGGTTTTGCCGCTGGCCAGGAGTTTTTGGTAGTAGACGGCGGTTTGGGCGTCGTGTTGGACGCGTTGGAGGGCGATCACGTGCAGCGCCCAGTTGAGCTGTCGGTCGCCGCCGCGGTTGAGGCGGTGGCGTGTGATTTTGCCGCTTGACGCGTCCACCGGGTTGGTGCCGGCCAGGGCGGCGAAGGACGCTTCGTTTCGCATCCGGTGTGGGTCGCCGCTTGACACCAGCAGTTGTGCAGCGCAGATCGGTCCGACGCCGGACTCGGCCAAAAGAGTAGGCGCACGATGGGTGACCAGCCGGTGGATCTCCTTGTCGACCGTGGTGATCTCGACGGTTAGCTGCTGGACGCGAACGGCTAGCCGGCGCAGCACACCGATCTGCACGTCATCTCGGCCTCGGAGTCGCAAAACAGTATTGATGAGCCGTCGTTTGGGCACTGCTGCGAGACGTTGGCGAAGATCATCGGGCGCTGTCAGGATGACCGCGTCAAGCTGGTTATGCGCGGCCGTGCGGGCCTGCACCGCGCCACGCCGCTCGACCAGCAACACGCGCAGCTGCTCGCGCGCCGGATCACTCCCACGCGGCGCGCTGAGCCCCTCACCGCTGAGCACCCGCCGCGCGGCCAACATCGCGTCGATACGGTCGGTCTTACCGCCACGCCGCTCACCCCGCCGCGGCCGTTCACTCTCATAAACGACGCTCCCGTGGCAAGCCAAAAACCGGGCCAGACCCGCGCCGTAACTGCCGCACCCCTCAATCCCAAACACCGGCCGGCCATGACCTTCGGCCCACACCAACAGCTGCTCATACCCCGCCGGAGTCGCCGCCACCACGATCGAATCGATCAACCCACCAATCCAACTCAACACGACCGCCACATGCCACTGCTTATGCGTATCCACCCCGATTGCCACCATCTGCTGATTCACGTAGCCTCCCCTTCAGATTGGCGACCGGCCTGGACAGGGCTGTGTCGGGCAAACGAACGCAAGCTTCTATCAGGTCACCAGCCAGTCACACGGACGCGACGGCGAGAGACAGGTCCAGGCAAAGACAAGCCACACGGGCCACCAGCACGTTTACGGGTCATCCCGCCGTCGCGTCCACTCTCACACACCAACCACGCTACACAGCACGTTTGTTGCATCCGACGGTGCGTCAGTCGTTCTTATCGTGCTCGAGCAGCTCGGCGGCGTGGTCGGGCACGAAGTGCTGCGTGTCCATCGGCGGGCGCTTGTAGTCGCCGTCGGGTTGGCGCTTTGGAAGCTTGGTCGGCATCGACATCGTGCGATCCTCGTAGGGGATGCGCGACAGCAGGTGGGAGATGCAGTTCAGCCGCGCGCGGCGCTTGTCGTCGGCTTCGACCACGAACCATTCGGTGCCCGGCAGGTCGGTCTGCTCGAACATCTCGTCCTTGGCCCGCGAGTAGTCGACGTAATGCTCGCGAGACCTGAGATCCATCGGCGAGAGCTTCCAGTGCTTGGTGGGATCGTCCATCCGATCCTGGAACCGCCGCGCCTGCTCCTCATCAGACACCGAGAACCAGTACTTGGTGAACATGATCCCGTCGTCGATCAGCATCCGCTCGAACTGCGGCACCTGCCGCATGAAGAGCCGGTACTGCTCATTGGTGCAGAACCCCAGCACGCGCTCGACGCCGGCCCGGTTGTACCAGCTGCGGTCAAACAGCACGATCTCGCCGGCTGCCGGCAGGTGGGCCACGTAGCGCTGGAAGTACCACTGCGTCGCCTCGCGCTCGGTAGGAGCGGGCAGCGCCGCAACGCGCGCGAAGCGGGTGTTGAGAGGCTCCAGGATCCGCTTGATCGATCCACCCTTGCCCGCGGCGTCGCGGCCCTCGAACAGCACGAGCACCCGCTTGCCTTCCTCCTTCACCCACGTCTGCATGCGGGCCAGTTCGATGTGCAGCCGGTCGAGTTCGGCCTCGTAGAGATGGCGGGGCATCTTGGCGTGCTTGTGCTTGGACATCGGCCCATCCTAGTGTGTGTGGAGGTGTAGGCTCCTGGCGTGGCGGGTTCCCTGGGGTACCTGAAGCGGTTCCCTCCGCTCGCAGAGGTCTCCGACGCCGAGTTGGAACAGACCGAGCGGGCCGGCGAGATCCGCCCGTACCCGGCCGGAGGGGTGATTCTGCGCGAGGACGGTCCGCCGTCGGCGCATCTCTACATCGTGCGTAGCGGCAGCGTCGAACTGACCCACGACGACGAAATCGTCGACGTGCTGGAGCCGGGCGAGGCGTTCGGCCATCCGTCGCTCTTGACCGGCCTTGCCCCCACGTTCAGCGTGCGCGCCGGCGAGGAGTGCTCGTGCCTGGTGCTGGATGCCGACACGGCCGAGTTGCTGCTCACACGAATCGAGGGTGTGCGGTTCGTGGCCCGGTCGCTGCGCGACCGCATGGTGCGCACGGGATATGTGACCGAGGCGGGCGGCGACGTGCGCACCGCCCGGCTGGGCTCGCTGGTGCACCGGCCGGCGGTGGTGTGCGAGCCCCACACGACGGCCGCCGAGGCCGCTCGGCTGATGGCCGGGGCGGATGTCTCGTGCGTACTGGTCAAGCTCGGCGACGGCCGCTACGGCCTGGTGACTGACTCCGACGTGCGGGCGCGGCTGGTGGCCGCCGGGCTCGGGCTCGAGACACCCGTGGCGCTGATCATGACCGCCCCGGCGCTGACGTTCTCGCCCGAGCGGCTCGCCATCGACGCGATGATCGACATGCTCGATCTGGGCATCCATCATCTGCCGGTGATCGACCCGGGCGGCGCGCCGGTGGGCGTGGTCACCGCGACCGACCTGCTCTACCTGGAGAGCCGCACGCCGTTTGCGCTGCGCCGTTCGATTGCCCACGCCACACGCTCGACGAGGTCGTCGAGACTTCCAGCCACCTGCCATCGACCATCGTCGCGCTGATCCGGGCGGGAGTGCCCGCGACCGACATCGGCAGGGTGGTGGCGCTGGCGGGCGATACCGCCACCAACCGTCTAATCGCGCTGGCCTTCGACGAATACGGGCAGCCCGGAGCGGAGTGGGCCTGGCTCGCGTTGGGATCGACCGCCCGCCGCGAGGCCTCGCTGGCGTCCGACCAGGACAACGCGATGGCGTACGCCGACGGCGCCGACGACGCGTACTTCGGTCAGGTCGCCGCCTACGTCAATGCCGGACTGGCGCGCTGTGGATTTGGCGAGGACAACGCCGAGGTGCTGGCCCGCAACCCGATCTGGCGCATGTCGGCCGCGCGCTGGCAGCAGGTGTTCGAGGCGTGCCTCGAGAATCCCGACCGCTCTCACCTGGTGCGCGCGGCGGTGGCCTTCGACTTCCGGCACGTGTGGGGCGGCCTCGAGATTGTCAAGCCGCTGGTGCAGATCGAGCGGCGCGCGAACGCCCACCCCTACTTCATCCGCCGTCTGGCGCGCACCGCCACCGATGCCAAGGTCGCGGTGGGCTTCCGCGGCCGCATCTCGACCGACGACAGAGGGCACCTCGACATCAAGCACGGCGCCATCATTCCCATCTGCAACATCGCCCGGTTCCATGCGATCTCTGCCGGGGTGACCATTTCGAGCACGCTCGCGCGGCTCGACGCCGCCGAGGCCGAGGGGCAGTTGCCCCCCGATCAGGCGGCGACGCTGCGTGAGGCCTTCGAGTTCTGCACCCGGTTGCGGCTCGAGCATCAGGTGCATCAGGTTGGCGCGGGCGCCGCGCCGGACAACACCGTCGTGCCGGACGAACTCGCGCCGCTTGCTGCTGCACAGCTGAAGACGGTACTGCGGGCCATTCACGAAGCACAGAGTGCGCTTGCACGTTTTGTTCCTTTGGGAATATAAACTGCCCCCTTTACAGCGCCCGCCTCATCCGGTTAAAGTAGGCAGCATCCCGCTCGGCGCATGGTTGCGAATTTGTTCGCAACTATTGCGACGGCATCCCTAAACATCGTAAGAGAAAGGGGTGTAGATGAGTACGGAACCGGAATCGCAGACTGGCGCTCCGGATTACGAAGGGGGTGGTCTCAGCCGCGAGACCAACTGGTGGGGCGCGTTTGTGATCGGCCTCGCCGGAACGATCCTGGTGACCGGCATCGCGCCGGTGATGATCACCTCACTCGGCGCGGCGGCAATCCCGCTGATCATCATCATCGCGCTGACCGGCTACCTTCTGTGCCTCTTCCTGGCCGAGCTCTCGGCGATGATGCCGGAGCGCACTGGAGGCTCACCGACCTATGCAATGGTGGGCTTCAAGGACAAGTGGCCGCACTTCGCCCAGCACGTCAACGGATTCACCTGCTGGGCGTACTGGCTGGGGTGGTTCCCGGTCGGGCCGCTCAACATGATCCTGGCCTCGTACTACATCGCGTCGCTGTTCGGGCTCGATCTCTCGGCGGGATTTACACCCATACATACGTTCATCGCGTGGTGGACGCTGGGGATCGCCATCGCGGGCATCCTGATCGTGTTCATACCTGCATGGCTGGGTATCCGGCTCGGTGCGATGTTTGCGACCGTCCTCGGGTTGATCTCGATGGTCCCGTTGACGTTCCTGGCGATCGCGCCGATCTTCGTGCCCAGCAAGGCCGACTGGGGGCAACTCTCAGGGTTCCCGCATCTGGACGGCAGCTCGTTCTTCTCGCCCATGCTGGGTCACAACTGGGTGACGATCAACCTCGCCTTCGCGTTCCTGCTCACCTGGAACGTGATCGCGATGGAGGCGGCCGCCTGCTACATCGGCGAATGCCGCGATCCTGAGCGCGACGCCAAGATCGCGATGAACGCCGAGGGTCTCTACGGCCTCTTCATCTACACGATGATCCCGATCAGCTTCATCGTCGTGCTGGGCGCCAGCACCATCAACAGCTACGTGAGCAGCGTGGGTGGATTGGTGGATGCCAACCAGGTGTTCGTGACGTTCTGTAACACACTGTTCGGATCGAGTGCCAACTGGCTGGATGACCTGATCGCGATCATGCTGATCACGGCGCTCAGCCTGTCGGTGTTTGAACGCCATCATGGGCAGTGCCCGCGGGCTGCATCAGATGACGGTCGACGGCGACTTCCCGCGCGTCTTCTCGAAGGTCAACCGCCACAACGTGCCCGGGTTTGCAATGGGCTTCAACGTGGTGTGCATGATCGCGCTGGTGTTCACCGGCGGTGCGGTCGAGATCTACACGCTCTCGAACGTGGGCTATACGGTGTCATTCATCCCGGTGCTGGTCGCCTACTTCCTGTTGCGCAAGTATCGGCCCGAGATGAGACGCCCGTTCAGGCTGCCGGAGTTCTTCGAATACCTGGCACTCGCGTTGGCGGTGGTGTACTTCGTGATCTGGCTCTACGGCGGGATCGTCGAGGCGTCGCTACCCAACGCATTCCTGAACAACAACGACACCAAGATCTACTTCATCATCGGGTGGATCATCCTCCTCAGCTATCTACCGCTGTACTGGTATCGCAAGAAGGTGGAAGATCCCAAACACGCCCGAGCGGCAATCCCGACGCTCCCCCACTGGGAACGGCGGGCGACTGACGTGGCGACCAGGGCGGGGACGTTGCTCCACCGGCGGCAACCCCCGCCCGATCCCTCCCAGCTGGAGGTGCATCGGGTAGTGCTGGCGACCGAGGGCCGGCAGATCCCCTACGCGGTGATGCAGCAGGTGTTCGATCTTGCCCGGCCGGCCAAGGCCGAGGTGATGGTGCTCGCGATCGCCCGAATCTGGGGCACGTCTCTGGGGTTTCCCAACCCCGGACTGCAGCCGACGAAACAGGAGTGGGACGAGCAGCGGCTGATCGTGCGCGAGGCCATCGCAAAGCTGGAGAAAGCAGGGTTTGAGGCGTCCGGTGCGGTCTACTCGACGCGCCGCGCAGCGCGCCGGATCCTCAAGGTTGCGAGGGCGTTTGACGCCGACGCGATCGTGATGGGGGCCGACGTCCACCGCCGCTATGTGGGCGATTTCATGTGGTCGCAGGAGCCGCATCGAGTGGCACGCAGGGCGCGAATACCGGTATATCTCGTACCCGTTCCCGAGTCCAAACAGGGGCGCAGGCGCAAGCGGTGAGGCGTCCGTAGGGCTCTGGGAGGTTCTTTTTCCCCAGCGGGCAAGGCCCGCGCGAATGACATCGGAGGGTGAAATGGCAACAGACGCCGCGGCTGCTCGGAAGCGGGCCGATGCCGACAACATCAAGTTTGTGTTTGCCCAGTTTGTCGATATGAACGGCAAGCCGTCGGCGAAGTTGGTGCCGATCGAGAACTGGGATGGGTTGGTTTCGGAAGGTGCGGGGTTTGCGGGGTTTGCGGCGGGGCCGATTGGGCAGACGCCTGCCTCGCCGGACATGTTGGCGGTGCCGGATCTGGATTCGTATACGGCGGTGCCGTTCAAGCCGGGTTTGGCGCGGTTTGCGTGTGACATCGTGGTCGAGGGCAAGGAGTGGCCGTACTGCCCGCGTACGATCTTGCGCCACCAGTTGGAGCGGGCCAAGAAGCTTGGCTATACGTTCAAGGTGGGGATGGAGCTGGAGTTCTTCCTGCTGCGCGAGTCGGCGGATGGTGGCATCGAGCTGGCTGATCCGCTGGATAACCTGGCGCAGCCGTGTTACGACATGAAGGGGTTGACGCGGCAGTACGACTTCCTCTCGACGCTCTCGACGTATGTCAACCAGCTGGGGTGGGGTTCCTACGCGAACGATCATGAGGATGCCAACGGCCAGTTCGAGTCGAACTTCGAGTTTGCCGATGCGCTGATCACGGCTGATCGGGCGATCTTCTTCCGCTACATGGTGCATGCGATGGCGCAGGAGCGGGGGATGCTGGCGACGTTCATGCCCAAGCCGTTCTCGCATTTGACGGGTAACGGTGGGCATTTCCACATGAGCTTGTGGGACGAGTCGGGTGAGAAGGATCTGTTCAAGGACAACAACGATCCCAACGGGCTTGGGTTGTCGGAGCTGGGCTACCAGTTCACGGGTGGGTTGAAGGAGCACGCCGCGGCGTACATCGCGATCACCGCGCCCACGGTCAACTCGTATAAGCGGTTGACGACCACGGCGGGGACGCCGACGTCGGGTGCGACGTGGTCGCCGATCTTCATCACTCACGGCGCGAATAACCGCACCCAGATGCTGCGGCTGCCCGGTGGGCATGTGGAGGACCGCACCGTGGACGGGGCCTGCAACCCGTACCTGTCGATGGCCGCGATCCTGGCCGCAGGGCTTGACGGGATCGAACGAAAGCTCGATCCGGGCCCGCACAATGACGAGAACCTGTACGAGCTCTCGGCCGCAGAACTCGCGTCACGCGGTATCGAGCTGCTGCCCGCGAACCTGCTTGATGCGACCCGCAACCTCGCCAAGGACGATGTGCTTCGCAAGGCGTTTGGCCACACCGGCACCGAGGATTACATCGACTACTACGTCAAGACCAAGCAGGACGAGTGGGCCGCCTACCACGAGCAGGTGACCCCCTGGGAGGTCAAGCAGTACCTGACGCTGTTCTAGCGTGAATAAGAGGGGTCAGTCGCCATCTATTCACGACACCGGTCACGGGCAATCAGCGGCCACAACGTGGAAGAAATGGCGACTGACCCCTCTTATGCACCGCGGACGAGTTCGACCACGTAGCTGCCGGCAGTCGCCAGGTGCGTGAGCGCGGCCTGTTCGGCGCGCACGGGGTCGCCGTCGACGATCGCGCGGTGGATGTGCTCGTGCTCGGTGGCGTCGCCGGGGATCCAGTCGGCGCCGGCCACGTTCACGTAGGCCTGGTACAGCGGCCGCCCAAGATCGGCCACCCACAGCTGTTCGGCGAGCCGTTGCAGGAACTCGTTCTCGCACGCGTCGGCCAGCGCCAGGTGGAAGTCGCGGCTGGCCTCATACGCGCTCCACGAGTCGGCCGCATTGCGCTCGTCCACGATCGCCTGGGCCATCTGAGCGAGCGGCCCGGGCGGGCGCCGCGCGGCGGCCAGCCGGGCCATCAACGGCTCGGTCAGCTGTCGTGCCTCGACCGCTGCGCGGGTGCGCGACTCGCTCATGGTCGCCACGAAGTAGCCGCGGTTGGGGTGAAACTCCACCAGCCGGTCGGAAGCGAGGTGGGCCAGCGCCTCGCGCACCGGTGTCCGCGAGGTTCCCAGCTGCTCGGCGATCTCGGCCTGATGCAGCCGCGCGCCGGGTGGCAGCGCGCCGGTCGCGATCTCCTGGCGCAGCGTCTGGTACACCGAATCCACGATGGAATGGCTGCCCAGGGGCTGCATTCCCCAAGGGTATCGACCTTCGTGGACAGTCGCAAATCGATCGTATACAATCGGCGAACCGAGTTTGAGAAGGGGGACGGCCATGTGTGGCATCGCCGGGCTGTATGCAAAATCCGATCAGGTTGCCGCTCATCTGGGCGCGCATCTGCAGGGCATGCTGATCCAGCTGAACGATCGCGGCCCCGATAGTGCGGGTGTCGCGTTCTATCGCGACCCGGCCGATCCGGGGGGCTGCAAGCTGACGCTGCAGCACCCTGACGTCGACTATCCGTGGGCCGAACTGACCGCCGCGGCGGCCGAGGCCTTCGGCGGCAATGCCCGCGTCGACCAGCGTGACAACCACGCCGTGATCCATCTGGACGCCCCGGCCGCCGATGCCGAGCAGTGGGTGGAGGCGACCCACCCCGAGGTGCGGATCATGAGTTCGGGCGAGATCATCGAGATCTACAAGGAAGTCGGGCTGCCGCGCGACGTTTGTCGAGCGCTTCGGCTCTCCGACCTGGACGGCACCCACGCGCTCGGTCACACCCGGATGGCCACGGAGAGCCGGGTGACCACCGAGGATCGCACCCGTTCTCGACCGGGCTTGACCTGTGCCTGGTGCACAACGGCTCGCTCTCCAATCACAACCGGGTGCGTGAGAACCTGCGCCGCGAGGGCATCGTGATCCGCACCGAGAACGACAGCGAGGTGGCTGCGGGCTACCTCACCTGGCGGCTGCGCGAGGGCGACGCTCGACCAGGCGCTCGAGGGCTGCCTCGACGATCTGGACGGCTTCTACACGTTTGCCGTCGGCACTGCCGAGGGCTTCGCGGTGCTGCGCGACCCCATCGCCTGCAAGCCTGCGGTGCTGGCAGAGACCGACGACTGGGTGGCGATGGCGTCGGAGTACCGCGCGATCGCGACGCTTCCGGGCGCCGAGGATGCGGTCATCTGGGAGCCCGAGCCGGCCACCGTCTACAGCTGGGAACGGGAGCGGGATGAGCGCCACGAGACCGTCGAGGTCGTCGACCTCGCCCAGACCCCGCTGCGCGAGCTGAACCAGCGGCTGCACGACCTGTCCCGCGAGCCGGGCCCCGCCGCTGGCGCGTGATCAACCCCGACGGGCACGCACAACCTCGCCGTCGGCCTCGACGCCGATTCGAAGTCGATATCGACGGCCACGCCGGCTACTTCATCGCCGGCATGAACAAGCAAGCGCCGCGTCACCGTGCATGGCAACGTCGGCTGGGCGTCGCCGAAAACATCATGTCGGGCGTGGTCCGCGTCAAAGGCAACGCCTCGGAGTGCGGCCGGCGCCTCGGGCCACGGCGGCCTCGTGGTCATCGAAGGCGATGCCTCGTCGCGCTGCGGCATTTCGATGAAGGGCTGCGATATCGTCGTCGGCGGCAGCGTCGGCCACGTGTCGCGCCTTCATGGCGCAAGCCGGCCGCTTGGTCGTCTGCGGCGATGCCGGCGAAGGCCTCGGCGATTCCCTCTACGAAGCCGTCATCTACGTCCGCGGCAAAATCGACGGCCTGGGCGCCGACTGCCCGCGAAGGAGACCATGACCGAGCAGCCACCTCGAGCGAGCTCCGGCGGCTTCTCAAGGCGGCCGACTTCAACGACGTGTCCGCGCGCAGTTTCTACCGCTAGGATCGGCGCGACAAGCTCTACAACTTCGCATGTCGATTACGCGCGTCTACTGAGACGCATGACCTGAGTCCGCAGCCACGGTCTCCGCAGAAAGCGCACTCTTCGATCGCACGTCCTTGCCTACATCCAGCGCGCGGCGGATACGGGCCTTGTACGATATTCGCGGCCTCGGCGCGAAGCGCAAGCTGCCGCACTTCGACGATCTGGTGTTCCTCACGGCGTCCTGTCGCGCTATCCGCTGGAAGGCTATCGCGAGAGGTGCGTCACCAAGACGTCTGCTCGGCACGCGTTACGCCAACAAGCCGATCGAGCTGGAGATCCCGATTACCGTCGCCGGCATGAGCTTCGGCGCACTGTCGGCCACCGCCAAAGAAGCCATCGGCCGCGGCGGCGAGCGCGCTGGGCACCTCGACCACCACCGGCGACGGCGGCATGACGCCCGAAGAACGCCGTCATCCAAACGCTCGTCTACCAGTGCCTGCCCTCGCGCTACGGCTTCAATCCCGACGACCTGCGCAAGGCCGACGCCATCGAGGTCGTCGTCGGCCAGGGCGCCAAACCCGGCGGCGGCGGCATGTTGCTGGGCCAAAAAATCAGCCGACCGCGTGGCCGAGATGCGCACGCTGCCCGCGGGCATCGACCAACGCTCGCGCCTGCCGGCATCCCGACTGGACCGGCCCCGACGACTTGGCGATCAAGATCACCGAGCTGCGCGAGATCACCGACTGGCAAATGCCGATCTACGTGAAGATCGGCGCCTCCCGCATGCTAATACGACGTGAAGCTGGCCGTCAAGTCAGGCGCCGACGTGATCGTCCTCGACGGCATGCAAGGCGGCACCGCGGCCTCGCAACAAGTATTCATCGAACACGCCGGCATCCCCACGCTGCCGCGGTGCGCAGGCGGTCGAGGCGCTGAAGAAATGAACGTCATCGGCGAAGTGCAGCTGATCATGTCCGGCGGCATTCGCACCGGCGCCGACGTGGCCAAGGCACTCGCGATGGGCGCCGACGCGGTGTCGGTCGGCAAGGCGGGCTGATCGCACTCGGCGACAACGATCCCGCGCTGGATGCCGAGTACCAGAAGGTGGGCTCGGCGGCCGGGTTCTACGACGACTGGCAGGCGGGGCTCGATCCGGCGGGCATCTCGACCCAGGACGCCGACCTGGCGGCCCGGTTTGACCCGGTGGTCGGCGGTCGGCGGCTGGCCAACTATCTGCGGGTGCTCACGCTCGAGGCCCAGACCCTGGCGCGCGCGTGCGGCAAGTCGCACGTCCATAACCTCGAACCCGAGGACATGGTGGCGCTGACGGTCGAGGCCAGCGCGATGACCGGCCTGCCGCTGGCCGGGTGTGACTTCGCGTTTACCCCGGAATCGTTCGCCGGCGCCGTTCGCCAGGCCGCGCAGTCACAGGGTTCGTGACGACCACAGCACCGCCGCCAGCACCACGCTGAGGAGCGATGCGACCAGGCCGATGATCCAGGCTGACACCGACTGAGTGCCGAGGATTGCGGCGATCGCCACGGCCACGCCGATGATGCCGGCGGTGGCGATCAGCCGCACCACCATCGATTCGACGGGCGGCCGGGGGCGCGTGCGCTGGTCGATGAACGGGGCCGCCGGCTCGCGCGGCTCGACCTCGGCTGGCCCGTGCTCGTCGGGTTCGGCGGTCATCGCGCGACCTACCTACTGAACGCAGCCCGGCCCAGAAACCCGATGATCGCGCATACCAGGATGGCCAGCAGAAGCGTCCAGAACGCGACCTTGATCGCGCCGATCACGCCGAAGATCAGAATCAGCACAATGATGATCAGAAGGGGTATCAAGAGCGCACCTTTCCAGGAGAACGACTCTCCATCGATACCCCCGCGCCGATCCCGCGCAAACATGTGCGTTAGGTGCCGCCCATGCCGTGGGCGTCGGGCGTGAGCGCCAGAAGCCGGTCGGGCTCCGACGCGAAGGCGGCCGACACCGACTCGTCGAGCGCCAGCCGGTGGCGCTGCACCGCTGCCTGCCGGTCGGGCGGGCACACGTCGGCCAGGTGATCGAGCAGTGCGCGCTGCCGCCGGGCGATCTGCAGCTGGCCGGCGCCGGCCAGGCGGATCTCGCTGAGTCCCAGATCGACCATCGAATCCCAGCTCGGTGATCGCAGCCGCACCCGCAATGTGCCGTCCGGCCCGGTGATCGATCCGCCCCGTAGGTCGCGCCCGGCCAGCGTGGTGAGGAGCACCTCGATGCGATGCAGAACCTGCGTCGCCGTGGTCGGGTCGTTGACGGCGGGCGAGAGGGCGCGCAGGGCGATGTCGACCAGCACGCGCAGCGCGAATGCGGGGTCCTGCATGAACGTGCGCTCGTCGCTGACCACCACCATGCCGAACAGCACGTCGGTCGATCCGTTGCCCCAGACGCGCATGATGGGGGTACCCGACTCGACGCCGTCACCCACCGCGCGCAGCATCTCGATGACAATCTGCTCGCGCTCGCACTCCCGCACCAGCGACGCCGTTTCGAGGCCGGCGATGACCCCGAACGATCCCGACCAGCGCGCGATCTGCGGTTCGCCGGGGGGTAGCGGGGGCCGTTCACTCGACTGGGTGTACGGGTCGGGATAGACCCGGTCGATCTCGCGGAGGCCGCGGAGGGCGACGTTCGAGGCGACGGCGGCCACGCGCAGCGACCTGCCGGTGACGTGCAGCAGGTAGATGGATGCGCCGATCGCTGCGAGCACGAGCACGATCGACACCTCGACCACCAGCTCCGGCACGTCGCTCGACGCCGAGTGGCCGGGGATGATGGTGATCGCAAGCAGCGCGTAGACGAACGCGGCGATCGAGATGCCGAGCGCCCACTTGGCGGAGGTGCGGCCGACGAGCGTGGCGACCAGCCGGGGGCTGAGCTGGCCTGCGCTGAACTGCAGCGCAAGCAGGATCACCGCCGCCACCAGGCCGGTGAACGCCAGCATGCCGGTGGCGATCGCGCTCAGGATCGCGGTCGCCGTGTCGTAGCCGAACTCGGGCAGCAGCGTGAGCGTCGACGCTGTCGACGGCGGCACCCGCGACACCAACCACACCAGTGCGACCGCCGCGATCGTGAGGGCGGTGGGCACCGGCCAGAGCGCGACCCCGAACTTGGTCTCGAACAGCCGGCGCCCAGCAGGAGTCATGGGCGCAGTATCTCAGCCGGGCCGGTTCAGCTGTTCGTCACCTTGTAGATGTCGCTGCGGCCGGTACTGCACACTTGCCGGGCCCAGTAGTAGTCGGTGCCCGTGGTGGGGTTGGGGGTGACGAACGAGTCGAACCCATCGATCCCCTGGCTGAAGCTGCGCAGCACCGTCTCGGGCTGGCCGACACCGTGCATGACGAGGCGTACGTGGTCACCGCATTTCGCTCCGGCGTGCAGGTAGTACGCGGTGCCGTCGGCGGCGACGCCCGGGGAGTACTCGAACCGGGCCGGAGGCAGCGTATTGATCAACTTGGTGGTGGTGTGGGTCGAGATCTGGAAGCGGTAGACGCTGCAGCCGTTCTTGTTGCAGACGCTCCACACCGCCCAGTCGCCGTTTACCTGGCCGGGGCTGTCGCTGTTGGTGCGGGCATTGTTCTGCGCGAGACGTACTGCAGGCCGCTCCCCAGGTTGCGAAGCACAATCGCCTCATTCCCGGTGTTGTACTGGCGGCCGAACAGTACCCAGTTGCCCGATACCGTGGGTGAGAACTCCCATGCCGGGCACGTTGAAGCCCGCCGCCAGGGCGGTGCGGGTGCCCGTCGTCACGTTGTAGCGGAACAGATGCGAGACGCCGTTGCTGGCCTGCTGATAGATGACGGTGGTGCCGTCGACGCCTCCGCCGTAGCCGGTCGTGCCGGCCGCGTTCAGCTTTCGCAGCCCCGCCGCGGTGCGGATGTAGGCGTTGTAGTGGTTGCGCGTGGCGGGCGTGTTCTGGAACCAGATCGACGTGGTGCCCGAGATGCGGTAGGCGTACTCGTCGCCGGGATTGTTCAGCACCGGTGTGGGATTGGTCACCGCGGCAAACGCCGTTGTGGCGGCCGCGACGGCGGCGGTCAGGGTGGCGCCTGCAAGCAGTGCTCTGGGCGACGGCATGCGCATGATGGTCTACCTCCTGAGAAGGACACGGGCAGACTACTACCTTTGCCTGCCGACGTACTTATGAATAAGAGGGATCAGTCGCCAGTTATTCACCAACCTGCATCCGGCGTAGCCACAGTGTTCTTGTGAATAACTGGCGACTGACCCCTCTTATTCACGGCGCTCGGCGCGGGCGTGCAGCTCGAGATAGATCACCGTCGCGCAGAGCACTGCTGCGGCCAGCCCCAGGCAGAGCAGCGCGCGGTCTCGAGGGTGCCGCCGCTCTGGTGCTTGGCCACGTGCACGGCGAGCTCGACCAGCACCGCCGCGGCGATCGCCGCCACCGCCGCAGTCACCCTCCGCCATACGGCGCCCGAGGTCGCCGTCGAGCTCGACCACGCCCACACCGCCACCGCCGCCAGGGTCGAGATCCCCGCCGCCGCCAGTGCTCCGAACGCGAGCAGGTACAGCGCTCCCGGGGTGGGTCCGTCGCCCCCCGAGCCCTGCACGGCTGCCGCGGCCACCAGCAGCGCCACCGCCCCGACCCAGCCGAGCACGAGCACGACGATGGCCGCCGCCCGCCTCTTGCGCGGCGGACGCCGGCGTCAGACCCTGGTCTTCCAGATGTGCGGCCGACTCGCGCAGGTGATCCTCGGTCTCGGCCAGCATGCGGTCGCGGTTCGGCCGGCCGCGCAGACTGCGCCTCAGGCGCGCGAGATAGTCGCCGATCGGATCGTCGGTCACCCTTCGGCCGCCAGCGTGCGGCCGACGCTCTGGGCAAAGCTCTGCCACTCGCCGATGCGCTGCTGGAGTGCCTCTTCACCGGCCGAGGTCAGCTGGTAGACCCTGCGCCTGCGACCGTCAACGACCGTTTCGGTGCTGACGAGAAGGCCGCCGTGCTCGAGTCGGTAGAGCGCGGGGTAGACGGTGCCTTCGGGCAGTTCGAACGCGCCGTCGCTGCGTGCCGCCAACCGTTGAATCACGGCGTAGCCGTGTGCGGGCTCGTCGTGAAGCACCGACAGGACGAGCATGTCCAGGTGGCCCTTGAGCGTTTCCGATCGCATACCTCAGCCTAGTCCGTCAGGTGCCGCAGGTAGCGATCGGGTGCGGCGAGAAACGTGCGCCACGACTGCACCAACTCGATTTCGCCGTAGGTCTCGGCCTCGAATTCCCCAGTCGCCCACCTCGAGGATCGTGGCGCCCGGCAGCGACATCAGGAGCGGAGAGTGGGTCGCGATCACCACCTGACTTCCCTCGGCGCGCATCTCGGCGAGCAGTGCGATCACACCCAGGCAGGACTGGACGAGAGCGCCGCCTCGGGCTCGTCCATGAAGTACATGCCAATGTCGCCGAACCGCAGCCGCATCACCGCCAGGAATGACTCGCCGTGCGACCGCGTCTGCATCTGCTCGCCGTCCCACGCACGTCTCGAGGCGGCGGAACCATCGACTGCCCCCAGATAGTCATGCATCGTCTCGGCGCGCAGGAAGAATCCCCCGGCGATGCGCGGGGGTCGGTACGCAGCCGGATGTGCCATCGCAGCGGCGAGTCCTCGGGGCTTGCCCCTACGCCCGCCGTCCCGTATCCGCGGCGTGGATAGGCAGCCGCCATGGCCTCGACCAGCGTACTCTTGCCGCTGCCGTTCTCGCCGACGATAAACGTGACGCCTGCCGGGATTCGATCGAACCGTCGGCGACCAGTTGAGCCACCACCGGAATCGTGTACGGCCACTGCTCGACATTGGGCGGCCGCTCGGGGTGCGGTGCCCACTCGAGACGGTGCAGATGCCGGCCGACCTCCAATTCCACGCCCGCAGCGTATCCGCCATCCGCCGGTTTTCCCCGTACCGGCCTCGTAACGGACCCGGAACGCGCATCTGAGACACTTGCAGGGTGGCCGACCGCCGCACACGTCTCGCCTGGTTGCTCTTCGGCGCGATCTGCGTCGTGAATGTCGTTGCGCTCTGGTACGGCTGGATCGATCGGTCGTATCACGACAGCGAGAGCTGGGCAGCGGCGGGTTCGTCTCGACCACGCTCACCTGGGCGATGACCTTCTCGTTCCCGCTCGTTGGGTTCCTGATCGCCGTCCGCCGGCCGGGTAACGCGATCGCGTGGATCCTCCTGGGAATTGGCGTCGCCTGGGGGCTGGAGAACATGGGCAGCAGAATCGAGGTCTACGGGCTTCTTCCCGGTCACAGTGCGGGCGCGGCCGCACGGGTGGCCGGGGCGATGGCCAACTTCCAGTGGCTCGTGGCGATCGGTCTCACCGGGACGTTCTTGCTATTGCTGTTCCCCGACGGGCATCTTGCGGGGCCCCGTTGGCGCTGGGTGGCCGGCACCGCGGGCGCGGCGATTACGCTCGGCTCGGCGATCATTTTCTTCATGCCCGGACCGATGACCGACGCGCCGGGTCGCAACGTCGAGAATCCGTTCGGTATCGAGCCGATCGGCGGCCTGCTCGATGTCGCTCACCTGCTCATCCTGTTGGTGCCGGTCTGCATGGTGCTCTCGGCGGTCAGCCTGGTGAGACGCTATCGCCGGTCGACGGGAGTTGAGCGAGTGCAGATCAAGTGGCTGGTCGCGGCGGCGGCCGCGATCGTCCTCTTCTATGCCATCATCGAGCCGCTCTCGGTGACGTTGGAGCACGGCACGAAGGTTCCCCAGTGGATCTGGATTCTGCAGAACGCCGCGGTCATGAGCCTGTGCCTGATCCCGATCTCGATTGGGTTTGCCGTGCTGCGCTACCACCTGTACGACATTGACGTGATCATCCGCCGCACGCTGATCTACGCGGCCGTGGTGGCGGTGCTGGCGGTGATCTATCTGACCAGCGTGACCGTGTTCGGCGAGGCGCTGCGCCGCGTCACCGGCCAGTCGAGCGCCTTGGCGGTGACGGTCTCGACGCTTCTCGTGCTGCTCGCATTCCGGCCGCTGCAGCGGCGCGTGCGCTCGCACCGTCGATAGGCGATTCTCACGGGAGGCCTACGACGCCACCCGCACGCTGGAGGCGTTCTCGGGCACGCTGCGCGCGCAGATCGACGTCGACGCGTTGCGCCGTGAGGTACTGGGCGTGGTCGGAGAAACCGTGCACCCAACCCACGCCGACCTCTGGATCCGCCCGCCGCGCTGAGCCGAGTTGAATAGGAAGTGCCTGGCACTGCTTATTCAGTGCCGCTGTTAGATCAGCTCGGAGCCGGCCAGTTCGAGTCCGGGCTCGCGGTCGAGCGCCCGGCGGCGGCGACCAACCTGTAGCTCGCGGGCCACGAAGTAGGAGCCCAGCACGAATACCAGCGAGCAGACCTGCAGGCCGATCGTCTGCCACGTGGGGTAGAGGCCGAGCCAGGTATTCGCCCAAAGCGGCGGCGTGAACGGCGTGGCGGCCGTCGGCAGCCAACCGAGTCCCTGCGCGGCGTGTGCGGTGGTACCCACCATGATCGCGAGCACCGCAGCGATCATGAACCCGTCAGGATCGACATGCGCTTGTACGGCAGCTTGCGCTGGAACAGGAACGTCGCGAGCCCCACCAGCAGCGTCAGCGCAAGCCCGATGCCCACGCCGATCATCGTCGTCGTCGTGCCGGCACTGGCCTCGAGCGACTGCAGGAACAGCACCGTCTCGAAGCCCTCCCGGTAGATGCTGGTCACGCCCAGGATCACGAACCCCAGCGCCTGGGCCGAGATGAATCCCGAGCGTTCGAAGCGCTCCAGATGCTTGCGGCGGCGGTTGAACCGCGAGATCCATTCGCTCCAGTAGATCTTGTGGAAGAACCAGTTGGTCACCACCAGCATCACGCCGATCGCCAGCACACCCGTCAGCGCCTGCAGCTTCATCCCCGCGATGGGAAGCGAGCTGACGATGCCCTGGGCAGCGAGCCACGTCAGCGCGGTCGCCAGAAAGCCGGCGCCGGCGCCGATCAGCACCTCGCGCCGATGCCGCGCGCGGGCGCCGGTCAGCGACGCGGTGATCGCGGCCAGGATCAGCACTGCCTCGAGGCCCTCGCGAAAGACGATCACCGCGGCGTCGGCGACGATCGTGCCGTGGCTCACCGGCACCTCGCCCAGCGTCTGCTCGGTCAGGTCGATCATGACCGGCCAGGCGATCGGTGGCGGCCCGCACCTCGTCGGCCGGTGCACCCGAGCGCAGCAGCGCGTCCACGCCGTGCGGGCCAAAAATCCGTCCCGCGCGGTGGCGGCCAGTTGGGGATCACGCGAGGCCAGGCGCAGTGCGGGCCCGGCGGCGTAGGCCGTGTAGGCGGTTGCCAGCGCGAGTTCGGCCGCATGCGTATTGCCAGATCGGGCCTGCGCCGCGGCGCGGTCGAGCTGCGCGGTGATCATCGAGTACTGATCCGCGGCTGCTCTGGGCAGCGCCGTAGGCGGGCGCCAAGCGCGTTGCTAGCGGCGGCCACGTCGCGGTTGACCGTCACATCGAGCGGCCACGGCTGCAGCCGCACCCTGGTGGCATCGAGCGCGCGGACGAGGTGGTTGAGCGGGGCGGCGGCGGCCGGCGGCGCATTCTCGGCCGCGATCCGGTCGAGCGCGCGCAACCGCGCGGCCGCGGCCGAGTCGTGCGTCTGCACCGTCGTGGCGTAGGCCTGGGGGATGCCTGCAGCGTCAGCGCCACCTGCGGCGCGGTGTTCACCGCCGCCGACGTGCCGTCGCGCGCCGACGAGCGCAAGTCCCGCGGCGGAGCGCGATCAGCGCCGCACTCGCACGCTTAGCCGCTGACCTTCGCGGCGACCGTCGAGAGCGGCTCGGCCAGCGGTCGATCGCCGTGGAGAGCTTTTGCCGGTCGGCCTGGGTCAGATCACCGTAGAGCGAGTAGCCGAGCGGCGTCGGCCGCTTGTACGTGTGGAGCGTCTGCTCGACGGCGGCGAACCGCTGGTCGATGGTCTTCATGAGCGCGCCGTTGCCGGTCTGACCAGCGCCGGAGCCAGCAGCGTGAACGCCACCTTGGCACCCTGAGGTTGCCCTGGAAGTCCGAGAGATCGGTGTGGGAATAGCGGTCCTCCTCGCCGGTGATCTTCGAGTTTGCGACCTCGTTTAGTAGTCTCGACCGCACCGTTGGCAAGCTGGGCGGGCTGGTGGTGAGGTTCTGCGACCTTGCGTCGAGCGTGTTCACGTCGTTCATCAGCTTGGTGGCGTAGCCTCGGTGCCCTGGGTCGTGTTCTGCGTCCAGAGGATCTTCTCGATGCGGTGGAAGCCGGTCCACGTCGGCCGGGTTCTGGACGTCGTTCTTGCGCGCGTCGATCTCGGGATCCAGATCGCCGAAGCTCTCGGCCACCGGCTCGATCGACTCGTAGTGCAGGCGGGTGCGGCCGTACAGATCCCTGGCCTTCTGCAGGTCGCCTGCCTCGAGCGCGGCGGTGAACTCCGCGTGTCGGAGACCAGCTTGTCGCTCTCGCACACCACGTAGTGCTGGTACGCCTTGGTGGCGGCGGCAGCTTGGCCGCGGACGGGCCGGCGGTCGGCATCGGCTTGCCGGTGACCACCAGTTTGCCGTTGTCTTCGTTGTCGCCGTTGGGGCAGTTGAGCACGTAGGTGCCGGGCTGCAGGCTGAGCGTGAACGATCCCGAGATGCCCGACACGATGTTCTCGCGCTCGCCAGGATGATGCCGCCCGGTTCTTCAGCTCGAGTTCGGAGACCTTGCCGTGCCGCCGTTGGAGACGTTGACCGTCACCGCGGCCCGCGGTCGCCTTGAGATCGTCGGGCGAGCAGCCCGCGTCAGTCAGTGTCACATCGAGCTGGGTCTTGTCGGTCGAATCGCCCGATGCCGTGCTCGAGCCTCCGCAGCCCGATGCAGCCCAGCGCAAGGGCCAGCACCGCAACGCAGGCCACTGCTCCGGTGGCCGTGTTGAGCACCCGCGAGCGGCGGGGCGCCGAGCCGGCCAAAGCACGTAGACCAGCATCGGCACCGCGTAGAGCAGGAGTCCCGCCACCTCGCCGACCGTCGGCTGGGGCTGGATGCCGAAGCACCCGGTGATCAGCGAGCTCGAACCGATCCGGGACCGCACCAGCCAGCTCAGATCGAGCGCCTGGGCCTGCAGGCTGTTGAACCAGGCGGCTTCGTGCGCGGTGTGGATGGCGCTCGCAACCAGGCCGGCGGCCACCAGCACGAGCATTGCAGCGGTGAACCGGAAGAACCTGTCGAGGTTCAGTCGCACACCGCCGCGATAGATGCCGTACCCGATCACCGCGGCGATCAGGATTCCCAGAAGCGCGCCCAGCCCGGCGGCGGTCGAGTCACCCGACGCCTGGAAGGCGGCGAGCATGAAGACGGCGGTCTCGACACCCTCGCGTACGACTGCGATGAACGCCATCGCCACGAGCGCCCACACCGAGCCGGTGGCAACGGCGCTCGCAGTGTCGGCCCGCAGCCGGCCCGAGATGGTCGCGGCGTTGCGGCGCATCCAGACGATCATGAACGTGACCATCACCACCGCGACGAGCGCCACGACGGTTTCCAGCATCTCCTGCTGGCGCTGGGGGAGCGCCTGGTCGAGCACCTGCAGGCCGACTGCGAGGCCCAGGCAGAGCGCGAGCGCGAGGCCGACGCCGGCCCACATGTAGCGCAGCTCGCGGCGGTAGCCGCCCTTTGCGAGGAAGGCGGCGATGATCCCCACAATGAGCGAGGCTTCAACACCTTCGCGCAATCCGATAACGAAAGTTGGCAGCAAGATTCCAGTCCCCCAGCGGAGTGAGAGAGTAAGCTTAGGTGGCCCTAACTTAGGGCGCCCTTACTCTGCCATGTTGGGGGCGTGCGAGTCAACCGGGAACCGGAGCAACGCAACAAAAGTCGCCTGGCACGTTTGTTGCGTTTGTGCGGTGTGGCTCAGGTCTTCCTGGTGCTGAGCAGCTTGCGCACGGTGGGCTCGATTGCGCGCAGCGACGAGTCGGCGATCCCCTGCACGCGCCGCTCGCGGGCGGAGACCGCCGCGAGATCGGCGGTGGCCGACCCGATCCGCGTGAGTACCTTGCGGTTGCGCTCGTCGACCATCCAGATCGCCGCGCCCACTGCGGCCTGGCGCACGTAGGGGCGGCGCATGAACTTGATCCGCGAGAGCGCGAGTTCGGCGATCAGCACCTGACCCGCCTGAGTCTGCGCAACCTTGCCCACGGCCCGCAGCGCATCCTTCATCTGGCCCATCGCGTACTGCCGCCGGGCTGCGCGGGCGGCGTCCAGCTCGCAGAGTCGGCGTAGTACACCAGCGCCTGGCCGCTCTGGCTGCCGGCGTCCATCACGACGGCGTGAAAGCCCAGTCCGTGGGGCTTGATCCAGAGCTCCTTGCCGCGGCGGCCGAACCAGTCGTTGATGGCCGCCATCTCCTCTTCAGGTTCCACCCATGGCATAGCCGCAGGGTAGCCGGTCAGCCGAGCACCGTCTGGCGCAGCGTGCGCACCTGACGGCATTCGGCGCCGCCCGGCCGGGGATGCAGCGGCGACCACGCGACCACGCGCGCGATGCGGCAGTCCACCCCCGCAGCGGTCACCCGCGCGCACGCAAACCGCCCGTTCCCGGCGCCGGCGCGGGCGCAGAGGAAACGAGCGCCGCCCACGATCCGGGTCACATCCGCGCTGACCAGTTGGGGCGTGGGGCGGGGCAGGCGCGCTTTGAGCTCGGGAGCCGTACACCGCGAGGGCATGAGCCGACCGGCCGAGACGTTCCCGAGTGGCGACACCGACACCGTCACACACTGCGATTCGGCGCCGTAGATGACCGCGCAGTCGAACCGCGCCGCGTTGCGCCCCCGCGGCCGGCAGGTGATGGTGGATCCGGGATGCGTGAGTCCCACGTGCTGCTCGACATCGATCGCCGAGGCCCGCGGCGCAGCTCGACGTACCAGAGGGCCAGCGCCACCAGGAGCACAACGCCGGTGACGATCAGCGGCATCCGCCAGGGGTGAGCCGGGGCGGGCCGTTCGATCCACGGCGACGCGGGTGGTCGCCGGGGACGCGGTGGCGCGAGTGTGCCGGCGGCTGGTTCGGGTTCCGGTTCGGCTGCGGGCGGGGGTTCGAGTTCGGGCACGGGTGCGGCGGGTGGAGGTGGTGCGGATTCTGGCTCCGGCGTCGGCTGCTGCTGCGGCAGCACCACGGGCACCGTCGCCTGGTCGTGCGGCGCAGTTTCGCGGTACCGGCGGGTGAGCCGCGCAATCCACGTGCCCGAAACGACCACGAGCACCAGTCCCAATGCCCGCACCAGACGGCGCACGATTAGAGGCTGGAGCGGCCGTCGTACACGGGCTGTGGCCTCGCGCCGATGGCGATGAAGGTCATGCCCTTCGCGCCTCCCGTGACCTGCCGGACGCACTCGGGCGACACCAGCAGGTAGTCGCCCTGAGCGACCTCGATCGACTCACCGTCGACCTCGAACGTGCCGCTGCCCGCGATGCAGCAGTACACCTCTTCGTGGCCGGTATCGGCCTCGTCGTGCAGCTGCCCGCTCGCACCCGCCGGCACGCGCACCTCGTTCACGCCAAACGCGGTGGTGCCGAGCGCGCGGCGCACCTTGAAGAACACCCCGCCGAGATTCTCGATCGACGGATCGTCGCCGTGGAGCAGCGTGTAGGACATCCGCATACCCTAGCCGCGCGACGAGGGCCCGACAGCTAGGCTGCGCATTCGTGGAACGTTCGCAGCACGAGTTCACGACCCTCTCCGGCGAGCCGGTGAAGCCGCTCTACACCGCTGCGGATCTGCCACCCGCCGAAAGCATCGGCCTGCCCGGCGAGTACCCGTATACGCGGGGGTCCATCCCGAGATGTATCGCCGCAAGCTCTGGACCATGCGCCAGTTTGCCGGGTACGGCACGGCCCACGAGACCAACGCGCGGTTCCGCTACCTGCTCGAGCACGGCCAGACGGGCCTCTCGACGGCGTTCGACATGCCCAGTCTGATGGGCTACGACTCGGATCACGCGCGCAGCCTGGGCGAGGTGGGCCGTGAGGGAGTGGCGGTCGACACCGCCGCCGACATGACCCGGCTCTTCGCCGGCATCCCGCTGGACGAGGTCACGGTCTCGATGACCATCAACGCGCCGGCCGCCATCATCCTGGCCTTCTACGTGGTCGCGGCCGAACGCCAGGGAGTTGCCGCCGCGCAGCTCGGCGGCACCATCCAGACCGACATCCTGAAGGCAGCTGCGCCGCGCGGTCTTCGACGGCGACCTCGAGAGCGGTACGCCGCTGCGCGAGGTCGCCCTCGCCGAGTCGCTGGGCGTCTCCCGGCCGACGGTCCGCGAGGCGCTCGGGATGCTCGTCGCCGAAGGGCTCGCCACCCGCGAGCCGCACCGGGGCGTGAGCGTGGCCACCACCGAGGCGGCCTCGGTCCGCGACGTCTGCCTGGCCCGCTTCGTGCTCGAGGGCGCCGGCGTCCTGCGCTGGGCCTCGGCGACCGACCCGGAACGCGACCACGTGCGCGCGATGCTGACGGCCTACACCGACGCGGTCCGCGACGGCGGCACCTACCAGGACCTCAACGAGCGCCACCTGGCCTTTCACGTCTCCCTGGTCGCCCTCAGCGGCAGCCCGCGGCTGGTCGCGATGGCCGAGAACCTCGTCGTCGAGCTCAAGCTGGCCCTGGCCCAGGTCGACCGCCTGCGCCGCAACGCCCACGACCAGGCCGACTCCCACGCCGCCCTGCTCCAGCTCCTCGACGACGGCCGCGTCGCCGACGCCCACGAGTTCCTCCGCATCCACCTCGACGACGCGGCCACCGCGATCCTCGAGGCTCTCCAGGTCTCCTGACCTCCTCGCCCACCTGTGCACCACCCCGCCCCCTGTGGACAACCTCCTGTGGACAGACCATCCGTCCAGAGCCCCGGCAGCCGGCCCCCGACCGGGCCCACACCGAGCCCACCGCCGCCCCGGCTCCGCCCCTGGCATGCTGAAGGCATGCGCATCATCCTGCGACTCCTCACCACCGCCCTCGGCGTAGCCGCCGCCGCCTGGTTGTTCGACGGCATCGCCTTCAAGGGCCCCAACCAGGGCATGGCGGAGGTCCAGCACAACCTGGTGCCGCTCCTGATCGTCTCGGCGATCCTCGGCATCGTGACGTCGTTCGTGAAGCCGGTGCTGACGATCTTCTCGATCCCGCTGATCATCCTGACGCTGGGGCTGTTCCTGCTGGTGATCAATGCCCTGCTGCTCCTGCTGACCAGCTGGCTGGCCGATGCTCTCGACATCGGGTTCCGGGTCGACGGCTTCTGGACGGCGGTCGGCGGGTCGATCGTGATCACCATCGTCACCTGGGTCGTCGACGGGTTCGTCGGCGACGACAGGTGACGGCCCGGTGACCCTGCCGCCACCCCGCACCCCCGGGCGCTACGCCATCGGCCTGGTCTGCCTGGGCAACATCTGCCGCTCGCCCACGGCCGACGTGGTGCTCACCGCGAAGGTCGCCGAGGCCGGACTGTCCGACGTCGTGGAGGTCGCCAGCTGTGGCACCGGCGGCTGGCACGTCGGCGACCCGATGGACCGGCGCGCGGCCGCCACCCTCACCGCGGCCGGGTACGACGCCCGGCACCACCGCGCCCGACAGATCACCGACGCCTGGCACGAGCGGTACGACGTGCTCCTGGCGATGGACGAGCAGAACCTCGCCGACCTCGGCGGGCGCGCCGGTCACGGGGCCGGCCGGGTCGGGCTCTTCCGCGACCACGACCCTGCCGCCCCGGGAGGGGAGGTGCCCGACCCGTACTACGGTGGGGACTACCGGGTTCGAGGAGGTGCTGGCGATGGTCGAACGCACGAGCGACGCGATCGTCGCCGCCCTGCCCGACGTCCTCGGACGGTCGTGAGCGCCGGGTGACCCGCCAACCCTTCCTGGCCCGTCGTGCCGAGTCGTTGCTCGGTACGGCCGTCGCCGCGACCGCGCCGGTCGCCGGTGGCGACGTCGCGACGGCGACGAAGCTGCGGCTGAGCAACGGCACGACGGCCCTGATGAAGACGATGACGGGCACGCCGGAGGGCTTCTTCGAGCGGGAGGCCGCCGGGCTGCGGTGGCTGGGCGAGGTCGAGGGCGGCGTGGCCGTGCCCGACGTCCTCGCGGTCGCTCCGGACTGCCTGATCCTGGCCTGGGTCGAGACCGGGCGCGGGAACGGCGACGACGCGGCCGACCTCGGCCGCCGGCTGGCCCACACGCACGCCGCGGGTGCGCCGGCGTACGGCGCCGAGACCGACGGCTTCATCGCCCGCCTCCCGCTGCCCCAGCGCAGCGCCCCGACGTGGGCGGAGTTCTACGCGACCCGTCGGGTGCTGCCCTACGCCAAGCTGGCCCGTGACCGTGGCGCCCTGACCGACGCCGAGTCCGCCCGCGTCGACGCGGTGGTAGGACGCCTCACCGCGCTGTTGCCCGAGGAACCGCCGGCCCGGCTGCACGGCGACCTCTGGAACGGCAACGTGCTCTGGGGCCACGACGGCGGTCGCCGTCATCGACCCCGCTGCGTACGGCGGCCACCGCGAGGTGGACCTGGCGATGCTGGCGCTCTTCGGGCTCCCTCACCTGCAGCGGGTCCTGGACGCCTACGACGAGACGACCCCGCTGGCCGACGGGTGGGAGGACCGGGTGGGGCTGCACCAGCTGTTCCCGCTCCTGGTCCATGCCTGCCTCTTCGGTGGCGGGTACGGCGCCCGGGCGGCGGAGGTCGCCGCCCGCTACGGCTGAACCACCCCGGGATTCCGCCGGCCGCCCCCACTTCTCAGCGCGACCTCAGGGCGAGATGGCAGAGTTGGGCCCGTGACCCCTGCAGCGAAGCCCCGCGTCCTCGTCGTCGACGACGACAAGGCCGTTCGCGAGTCCCTGCGTCGCTCCCTGGAGTTCAACGGCTACGAGGTCCACCTCGCCGCGGACGGCGCCGAGGCGCTGGCCGGGATCGCGGGGGTCGGGCCCGACGTGGTCGTGATGGACGTGATGATGCCGCGCCTCGACGGCCTGGACACCACCCGCGCGCTGCGCTCGGCCGGCAACGACGTGCCGATCATCGTGCTGACCGCGCGCGACGCGGTCGGCGACCGCGTCGAGGGCCTGGACGCCGGCGCCGACGACTACCTGGCCAAGCCCTTCGCCCTGCCCGAGCTGCTCGCCCGCCTGCGGGCGCTGCTGCGCCGCGTCGTACCCGGGGACGAGGTCGACGAGGAGGTCCTCACCTTCTCGGACCTGTCGATGAACACCTCGACCCGCGAGGTCACCCGCGGCGAGCGCGCGATGGAGCTGACCCGCACCGAGTTCACCCTCCTCGAGATGTTCCTGCGCCGCCCGCGGCGGGTGCTCGACCGCTCCTTCATCCTGGAGGAGGTCTGGGGCTACGACTTCCCGACGACGGCCAACTCCCTCGAGGTCTACGTGGGCTACCTGCGCCGCAAGACCGAGGCCGAGGACGAACCGCGCCTGATCCACACCGTCCGCGGCGTGGGTTACGTGCTGAAGGAGTCATGAGCGGCGTCCGACGCGGGGCCTCGGCGCCCTCGTCGGTCCCGTCGCCGCCGACGAGCCCGTCGTACGACGCCCTGCCGCCGCCCCCGCCGTACCCGCCGTCGGGCTTCGCACCGGCCGGACCGCCGATCGGAGGCCCGCCGATCGGAGGCCCGCCGGGAGCCCCCCCGAACGGGAACCCGACGGGCGAGCACCGCTGGCACTACCGTCGCTCACTGGCCAGCCGGGTCACGCTGCTGACAACGATGGCGGTCGGACTGGCCGTGGCCTTCCTGGCCGTCGGCGTCTACGTGACCGTTCGGATGCAGCTGCAGTCGCAGCTCGACGAGTCCCTGGTCGACCGGGCCCGCGGCACCGCCCAGGCTGACGTCTTCAGCCGGATCGGGCCCGGTCAGACAGTCCTCGTGGGCGCGTCGGACATCCGTGTCGCGTTCCTCAACGGCGACCGGCTCCTGGCGATGCCGGGAGGCCCCGCGCTTCCCGTCGGTCAGCCGGAGATCGACGTGGCCAACGGGGTCAGGTCCACGAGCGTGCGCACCGTGCTGATCGATGGCCAGGAGTACCGCATGGTCGCGGTCCCCGGCGCCTCGGACGGTCCGACGGTCATCATCGCCCAGTCGCTGGCCCAGCAGGAGAAGGTCCTGAACCGGCTGGGCGCGGTCAGCCTGATCTCCGGGCTCCTGGGCGTCGTCGGTGCCGGCATCGCCGGCTGGGGCGTCGCCCGCAACGGCCTGCGCCCGGTCCGCCGGCTGACGTCGTCGGTGGAGCAGATCGCGATGACCGAGGACCTGACCCCGTTGCCGATCGAGGGCGACGACGAGGTCGCCCGCCTGGCGGCGGCGTTCAACCAGATGCTGACCTCGCTCGACGCCTCCCGCGAGCGCCAGCGCCGCCTCGTCACCGACGCCGGCCACGAGCTGCGCACCCCGCTGACCTCGCTGCGCACCAACGTCGACCTGCTCACCCAGTCCGCCAAGGACGACCGCAACCTCGACCCCCAGGCGCGCGACGAGCTGCTCGCCGACATCGGCGCCCAGATCGGCGAGCTGACGACCCTCATCGGCGACCTGACCGAGCTGGCCCGTGACGAGCCGCTCGCCAAGGTCGTCGGCGAGCTCGACCTCGCCGAGGTCGTCGACCTCTCGGTCACCCGGGTCCGCCGTCGCGCCGTCGGGACGACGTTCGACG
Source organism: uncultured Actinomycetota bacterium (assembly GCA_963757695.1). Taxonomy (GTDB): domain Bacteria; phylum Actinomycetota; class Actinomycetes; order Propionibacteriales; family Nocardioidaceae; genus Nocardioides. The sequence goes on along the minus strand of CAVWTJ010000014.1, from coordinate 1,061,199 downwards.
TCGACCTGAACGGCTGGGCCGTGGTCGGCGAGGCCGGTTCGCTGGAGCGCGCGGTCACCAACATGCTCGACAACGCCGCCAAGTGGAGCCCCCCGGGTGGGACCGTCACGGTCCGGCTGGCCGACGGCGTGCTCACCGTGGACGACGAGGGTCCCGGCATCCCCGAGGCCGCCCGCGAGAAGGTCTTCGACCGGTTCTGGCGCGCCGAGGAGTCCCGCACCATGCCGGGTTCGGGCCTGGGGCTCTCGATCGTGCGCCAGGTCGCGGAGCGACACTCCGGCACGGTCCGGGCCACCGAGGCTCCCGGTGGGGGCGCACGGCTCGTGCTGCAGCTCCCGGGGAGGGCTCGGATCGATGCGCTCTAGGCACCCGGGGCGCCGTACCCGAGTCGCGGTGTGGGCCCTGCCGACGCTCACCGCTGCCCTCCTGCTGGGCGGCTGCTCCGGCGACGGCTCCGGCGACGAGGAGCTCGGGCCCAAGCCGGACCTGCCGACCGAGGCCACCGAGCCGCTGTGGAACCCCTGCTCGGCCCTCGAGCTGGCCCCGGTCGAGAAGGCCCTGGGGACGACCTTCAGCCGGCAGGCCGGGACCCCGACGCAGCCGGCGTGCCGCTTCACGCCCACGGCCGACGGGGGGCCCGCGGTCGACGTGAACTACCAGCTCTACAGCGGCACGCTCGACGAGCTGTTCAGCTCCTTCGGCACCCTCGCCTCCGACGCCGACACCGACCTGTCCACCCCGAAGGTGCCCGGCTCCGACGACGCCCGCCTCGTGCTCGACGTCCAGGACGACACCCTGGCGGTGACCGGCTTCGTGCAGAACGGCGAGCTCGTCCAGCTCGTCAACGTGCTCGACCCCGCGCCGTTCGACCGCGCGAGGATCGCCAGCGGCGTCGAGACGATGCTCGCCGACCTCGCCGCACGAGCCGACCGGTCGGGCCTCAGCGGGGAGTGACCGGGCCCAGGGCCGCGAGCAGCCGCTCGGCCTTGAGCCGCGCCTCGGCCCACTCCTCCTCGACGTCGGAGAGCACCGTGATGCCGCCGCCCGTGCCGAGCACGTAGCGACCCGCGCCGGTCGTCATCAGGCTGCGGATGACGACGCCGAGGTCGGCCCGTCCGTCGCCGGAGACCCACCCGAAGGCGCCGGCATAGGCGCCGCGCGGCGTCTCCTCGACCTCCTCGACGATCTGCATGGTGCGCAGCTTGGGCGCACCGGTCATCGAGCCGGCCGGGAAGAGCGCCCGCAGCGCGGCCACGGTGCTCACGTCCTCGCGCAGCCGGCCGCGCACCGTCGACACCAGCTGGTGGACGGTGGCGTAGGACTCCACCGCCATCAGCGTCGACACCTCCACCGAGCCCACCTCGCACACCTGCGCCAGGTCGTTGCGGAGCAGGTCGACGATCATCAGGTTCTCGGCGCGGTACTTCGGGTCGCTCGCCAGCTCGCCGCGCAGCCGCTCGTCCTCCGCCACCGAGGTGCCCCGCGGCACGGTGCCCTTGATCGGCTTCGTCTCGAGCACCCGGTCCGCCGTCACCAGTGCGTAGCGCTCGGGGCTGCTGCTGAGCAGCCACGCCCGGGCCCCCGGCACGTCGTGCTGGAGGAAGCCGGCGTACGGCGCGGGATTGATCGCCCGCAGCCGGAGGTACGTCGCCACCGGGTCGGGGCCGTCGGCCTCGAGGCGGTGGGTGAGGTTGACCTCGTAGGAGTTGCCGGCGTGCAGGTGGTCCTGCACGCGGGCGAAGGCCGCTGTGTAGGTGGGGGTGGGTGCGGGCTCGGGGGTGGAGGAATCCCCTGATAACCGGGGATTCCTGACGTTCTCGGGCGACGCATCCCCTGAGAACGTCAGGAGCTCCCTGGGGACCTCGTGCTCGAACAGCCGGACGCGGCCGCGACCGGGCCGCATCCACACCGCGTCGGGCAGGTCCGGGTCGGGGCGGGCCGGCAGGTCGGGCCGGCTCGCGTAGCCGAGGTAGCCGAACCACTGGTCGTCGGTGGCCCCGGTCGCGAGCTCGCGCTCCAGGACTGCGAAGACGTCGTCGCCGACGACCTCGGCGCTGCCGCCGACATGACGGGTGACCTCGCGTCGCGCCGCCGAGTAGGTCAGGGACACGTCGTCGTCGTCGAGCCAGCCGATGATCGAACGCCGCCCCGACCACTCCCGGGCGCCGCCCCCGTCGAGCCAGAAGCAGCGCGGGTGGGAGTCGGCCACGCGGGCGAAGTAGTCGGCGGGACCACTGCCGGGGCCGGTCACCGCGCACCGGCCAGGAAGTTCGCGACCAGTGCTTCCCCGTGCTCCGACAGGACCGACTCGGGGTGGAACTGCACGCCCTCCAGCGCCAGCTCGCGGTGGCGCACCCCCATCACGGTGCCGTCCTCGGCCCACGCGGTCGCCTCCAGCGCCGGCGGCAGGTCCACCGCCGCCAGCGAGTGGTAGCGCACCGCGGCGAACGTCGCCGGCAGCCCCGTGAAGACACCGCGTCCGTCGTGGGAGATCCGGGCGACCTCGCCGTGCGCGGGCCGCACCCGCCCGACGCGGCCGCCGTACGACGCCACCAGGCCCTGCATCCCCAGGCAGACCCCCAGCACGGGACGCGACGCGACCCGCAGCACCTCGCGGCCGACCGCGAAGTCGTGGACGTCGTCGGGGGTGCCGGGACCCGGGGAGAGCACGACGTGGGTGTGCGCGAGCACCGCCTCGGCGCTCACCTCGTCGTGCTGCACCACGGTCGGGAGCTCGCCGGTGACGGCGGCGACCAGGTGCACGAGGTTCCACGTGTAGGAGTCGTGATGGTCGACCACGACGACATCCGGCACCGCGCCACCGTAGCGGCTCGGCTCACCCGACCGGCTCCTCCACCCAGCGGTAGTCCATCAGCCGTGCGGTCGCCTCCGCCGTGTCCCGGTCCGCCAGCACCGCCACCAGGTGCAGCGCGAGGTCGAGGCCGGCCGAGATGCCCGCCGAGGTCCACAGCTCACCCTGCGGCCGCGTCGCGTGGACCCACCGCACGTCCTCCACCACGCCGAGGGTGGGCCACCGCTCGCGCAGCTCGGCGACGTCGTCCCAGTGGGTCGTGACCCGCTGGTCGGTGATGATCCCCGCCTCGGCCAGCAGGAAGGCGCCCGTGCACACCGAGGCGACGTACGGCGTCGCTGCAGCCCGCTCGGCGAGCCAGGCCACCACCTCGCGGTCATGCTCGACCGCCTCGGTCACCCCGCCGGGCACGAGCAGCAGGTCCAGCGCCGGCGCGTCCGCGATGCCGGCCGCGACCTGGAGCGGCAGCCCGCCGCGGGCCCGCACGAGCCCCGCCGCACCCGCCGCGACCAGCACCACGTCGAACGGCGCCGCACGCCCCGCCCGCTCGCGGACCCGGTTGGCGACCGAGAACACCTCGAACGGACCGCACGCGTCGAGCACCTCGACCTCGTCGAACACCAGGATCCCCACCGTGAGCGTCACCCGACCAGCATGGCCGACCCGCCGGCCGGCCGACAGGCGTCCGCCTGCCACCCCTGCGCGAGAACCCGCCAGGACCCGCGAGAAACCCGCGAGGCTCAGTCCAGCAGCAGGTCGACGACCAGCTCGTGGAGCAGGTCGTAGCCGCGCTCGGTCAGGATCGACTCGGCGTGGAACTGGATGCCGCGGTAGTGCGGGCCGCGCAGGTGGTGCACGTCGCCACTCGCCGCGTCGACGTCCACGCTCACGCCGTCGGGCAGCCGGTCGCCGTCGGCCACCCGCCCGACGAACGTGTTGTAGAAGCCGACCCGCTCGATGCGGCCGTCGTACGGCACGGGCGACTGGGTGCCCTGGAACACGATGTCCTTGTAGGCCAGCGGGACGCCGAGCTCGTGGCACAGCGCCTGGTGGCCCAGGCAGACCGCCAGGAACGGCTGCTCGGTGCCCAGCAGCGACGACACCGCGTGGCGCAGCTTGGCCATCTTGGGGTCCTCCCCGTCCCGGGGGTCGCCCGGCCCGGGGCCGACGATGACCAGGTCGAAGCCGTCGAGGCTGCCGGGCTCGTAGTCCTCGTGGCGGACGACCTCGCTGGTCAGGCCGAGCACGCCGAGCACGTGGCGCAGCATGTTCACGAAGTCGTCCTCGCCGTCGAGGATGACGACCCGCTTGCCGGCCAGGCGCGGGTCGGGCGGCGAGCCGGCCTGGTCGGTGAGCCAGAACGAGCTGAGCCGTCGGTTGCGGGCGTTGAGCGCCAGCAGCACGTCCTCGTCGTTGACCAGCTCGGCCAGGTCGAGGTCGGGCGTGGGCGCCTGCGGCACCAGGCCGAAGGCGCTGAGGATGCCGCCGGCCTTGGCATGGGTCTCGGCGACCTCGTAGGCCGCGTCCGAGTCGCGCACCAGCGTCGCGCCGGCGGTCACCTTGAGCCGTCCGGTCAGGTCGACGTCGGCGGAGCGGATCACGATCGGGCTGTCCACGACCGGGCCGCCGACCTCGTCGCGACCCAGGATCGCCAGCGCGGCGCCGTAGTAGCCGCGACCCTCGGTCTCGTACTGCTTGATCAGGCGGCAGGCGTTCTCGACCGGGCTGCCGGTGACCGTGGCGGCGTACATGGTGTCGCGCAGGACCTCGCGCGGGTCGCGGTCGGTGCGCCCGGCGAGCAGGTACTCGGTGTGGACCAGGTGGCTCATCGGCTTGAGGAACGGCCCCAGCACCTGCCCGCCCTCCGAGCACAGGTCGCACATCATCTTGAGCTCCTCGTCGACGACCATGAAGAGCTCGTAGATCTCCTTCTCGTCGCGCAGGAAGTCCAGCAGCGGCCGCCGGACGTCGCCCTCGCGCGGGATCCGGAACGTGCCGCTGATCGGGTTCATCCGCACGTCGCCGCCGTGGACCGTGACGTGCCGCTCCGGGCTGGCCCCGATCAGGTAGCGGTCACCGGTGAAGAAGACGTAGGTCCAGTAGGCGCCGCGCTCGCGCTCGAGCAGGCGGCGGAAGACGGTCAGCGCGGTGGCGTGGTCCCACTCCGCGAGCTGCGCGCGGTAGTGGCGCCCGATGACCAGGTTGGCGCCCTCGCCCTGGCCGATCTCGTCGCGGATGATGGCCTCGACGAGCGTGCCGTACTCCTCGTCGTCGGTCTCGAAGCCACCGCGGTCGGCGAACTCGACCGGCACCGGGTCGATCGCGTCCACGACCTCGGCGACCGAGAACTCGCTCTCGGTGTCGATGTCGACCACCACGAGCGGCGTCCCGTCGTCGTGCGCCTCGAAGCCGCGCTCGGCGACCTGGCGGAACGGGATCGCCAGCAGCCGGTCGGCGACGTGCCCGTCCTGCGGCACCCCCTCGGACAGCGGTACGTCGAGCAGCGACTCGACGACGCTGCGCCGGCCACCGACCAGGCCGACGGTGTCGCGGTCGCCCGCGCGGGTCGAGCGCCGGATGATCGCCCAGGCCTCGTGCCCCGTGAGCGCGTCGATGGCGTCCCGGGCGGAGGTGGGTGCAGGCATGGCCGAACTCTAGTGAGTGCCCGGTGTGCCTGCGCGGGCCGTCCCAGCAGACCCACGCCGTCCCCACGAGCCGGCGCCTCGCCCTCGCCCTGCCCAGCCGGCGAGCGCCGGCCGCCGAGCGCTCGCCGCCACTCGACCGCCGCCCTCGTCCGGCCCCCGTCCAGTCCGGACGACGCGCCGCGACGAACACCTGGTGACGCCACAGAGGTGCGTCCGGACCTCCCGGTCCGGGTATCAGCGGGGCCGGTCCGGGCTCCTCCTCTTCGCGAGACACGGAGGACAGCCATGTGGGACACCGCCATCGAGACCCTGCACGACACCCGCGCCGGCCTGGGCGCGACGTCGTACCTGACGCACGACCGTCCGTGCTCGGGCTGCGGGCACCCCGAGCACCGCTACCTGTCCTGCTCGGACACGTGCGACTGCGTGCCGCCGCCGGTCCCGGGCAGCGTCGGGCTCGCCGCCTGAGCGGTGCCGATCCTGCTCGCGGAATCGTTTGGTCCGGGCTCCGCAGGGTAGGACATCAGGTGTGACCACGTACCTCGTCCTCGGTGTCGTCGGTCTCCTGGTCGTCACGGTGTCGCTGCTCGTCGGCGACCTGCTCGACGGGGTCCTCGACGGGCTCGGCGCGGACTGGTTCTCGACCGAGGTCGTGGGCGGCTTCGTCTCCGCCCTCGGCTTCGGCGGCGCCATCGCCGTGCAGGCCGGCGCACCCGGCCCGCTCGCGCTGCTGGTCGGTCTCGTCGTCGGTACGGCGTTCGGCGCCGCCGCCGCGTGGCTGACCCGGCTCGTCCGCGGTGGAGCCACCGACGGCGCGCCGCAGACCTCCGACGTCATCGGTCACGAGGGGCTCGTCATCAGCGACGTCCCGCAGACGGGCTTCGGCACCGTCGAGGTGCGCCTCGGCGGCCACACCCTTCGCTTCAACGCAGCCGCCGAGCTCGCCCTCGAGGCCGGCACCCGCGTCCACGTCACCCAGGTGCTCTCCCCGACAGCGGTCACCGTGTCTCCGGTGTGGAGCGCGCTGCCTCCCACGGACGACTGACCACCGGTCGGGTCGGCGCGAGCTCGCGCCGACTCGGCGATCCCACCCGCAGCACCCGCGCGGCCGGCCACGATCCGCCGTACCTCTCCCCTGCTCCACCCACCGCGTGCTCGCCGTCGGCGACCGCTCCCTCGAGAAAGAAGTCCTATGTTCGACTCAGCTCTCGGCCCGGTCCTCGGGCTCATCGTCCTGGTCCTGCTCATCGTGCTGCTGGTCACCAGCCGCTACAAGGTGGCCGGACCCAACCAGGCGTTCATCGTCACCGGCCGCAAGGGCAAGGCGGTGCTCAACCCCGAGACGGGGCAGCTGAGCACCGACCTGTCCGGGCAGAAGGTCGTGCTCGGCGGCGGCGTCTTCGTCATCCCGTTCGTGCAGCAAGCTCTCCAACCTCGACCTCTCCTCGCGCCGGATCTCGGTGCAGATCCGCGGCGCCGTGTCCGGGCAGGGCATCAAGCTCAACGTCGAGGGCGTCGCGATCGTCAAGGTCGGCGGCAACGCCGACCAGATCCGCCTGGCCGCGCAGCGGTTCCTCTCCCAGCAGCAGGACGTCGAGCCCTTCACCCAGGAGGTGCTCGCCGGCGCGCTGCGCTCGATCGTCGGCGGCCTGACCGTCGAGCAGATCATCCGCGACCGGGCGGCGTTCGCCCAGCGGGTGGCCGACGAGTCGGAGAACTCGCTGACCGGTCAGGGCCTGATCCTCGACACCTTCCAGATCCAGGACGTCACCGACGACGGCTCCTACCTCGCCGACCTCGGTCGCCCGGAGGCGGCACGGGTCAGCCAGACCGCCAAGATCGCCGAGGCCAACGCCCGCCAGGCCGCCGAGCAGGCTCAGATCGCCGCCGAGCAGGAGATCGCGGTCGCCCAGCGGACGCTGGCGCTCAAGCAGGCCGAGATCAAGTCCGAGACCGACGCCGCGGCCGCCCAGGCCGCCGCCGCCGGCCCGCTCGCGCAGGCCGACCGCGACCAGGCGATCCTGACCGAGCAGGAGAAGGTCGCCGTACGCCAGGCAGCGCTGACCGAGCGCAAGCTCGAGACCGAGGTCCGCAAGCCGGCCGACGCCGAGCGCTACCGCGTCGAGCAGGACGCCGAGGCCAAGCGCTCCGCCGAGATCGCCGCCGCCGACGCCCGCAAGGCCTCGACCATCGCGGCCGCGGAGGCCAAGGCGCAGCAGGACCGGCTCTCCGGTGAGGCCGAGAAGGCGCGCCGTTCCGCGCTGGCCGAGGCCGAGGCGATCGAGGGTGCCAAGCGCGGTGAGGCCGAGAAGGCTCGTCGTACGGCCGAGGCCGACGCGACCCGCGCCGAGGGCGAGGCCCAGGCGGCCGCCATCCTCGGCCATCGGCCAGGCCGAGGCCGAGGCGATGGACAAGCGCGCCGAGGCGTTCGCGAACTACAACGACGCCGCGGTGCTGCAGATGCTCATCGAGGTGCTCCCGCAGATCGCCCGCGAGGTGGCCGCCCCGATCGGCGCCATCGACCAGCTCACCGTGATCTCCACCGACGGCGCCGGCGCCCTGCCCAAGCAGGTCACCGACAACGTCGTGCAGACCCTGGCGATGCTCAAGACCACCACCGGTCTCGACCTCGACGCGCTGATCAAGAAGTCGGTCGGCTCCGCCACGGCCGCCATCGGCGCCGACGAGAAGAGCGACGCCTGACCTGACGTCGGACGGGTCCCGGGCTGCTGCTCGGGCCCGACCGGCGCCGGACTGCCCCTCGACCTGTGCAGAACCGTCGCTGGCCTGTGGAAGCTCTCGTCGAGTCGGCGCGACGTCGCGCCTACTCGGCCCTCACGAGACGGTGGTGAGGAGCTGCGTGGCGCGGGTGAGCACGACGTACAGCGTCGAGCGACCGGTCACCGACTCGTTCTCGATCTCCTGCGGGCGGACCACGACGATGCCGTCGAACTCCAGGCCCTTGGTGTCGAGCCCGGTCAGGACCACGATCCGGTCCTCGCCCGAGGGCGCGACCGACGAGTCGACCGCGGCGCGGGCCCCGGCGGCGTCCTCGGCGTGCTCGGGCCACGACGCCAGCCAGGCATTGACCTCGGAACGACGGGCGACCGGCACCACGACGCCGACCGTGCCGCCGACCCGGCCGGCGGTCTCGGTGATCGCGGCCCGGGTGGCCGCCTCGAGGTCGGTGACCGGGCCGATGACCTGCGGCTCCTCGCCGGTGGAGCGCACGGCGGTCGGCAGGTCGGCGTCCAGGCCGACCCGCTCGGCGTAGGCGGCGGCGAAGGCGTAGATCTCGGAGGAGTTGCGGTAGTTGGTCGAGAGGTGGAACTCGTGCTGCGACCTTGCCGGTCAGCGCCTCGGCCCGCGCCGCGGCGGACTCCTCGGGCACCGGCCAGGACGACTGCGCCGGGTCGCCGACGATCGTCCAGGACGCCGTCCGACCGCGGCGACCGACCATCCGCCACTGCATCGGCGTCAGGTCCTGGGCCTCGTCGATGAGGACGTGGGCGAAGGGGTCGTCCTCGATGCTGTGGGTGGGCGCGGTCCAGGCGCGGCCCGACGGCGCGTACTCGCGGTCGGCGGCCGTCATCAGCTCCTGCATGTCGACCCCGCCCTCGAGCGAGATCGTGTCGTCGCGCTCGTCCTCGGTGCGGGTCGGCACGTCGCCCAGCGCGTAGCGGAGCTCGTCGATCAGCGGCACGTCCTCGATCGAGAGGGTGGTGCCGTCACCCCACGACTTGAGCAGCAGCAGCTGCTCCTCGTCGGTCAGCAGGCCGTCGGCCACCCGGCCCAGCAGCTCGGGCTCGCGGAGCCAGCCGAGCACGTCGCGCGCGCTCAGCGGCGGCCACCAGCCGATGACGAAGTCGAGGAACTCGTCGTTGCCCAGCAGGTCGTCGTCGAAGAACTCCCGGCCGCGGTCACGACCGCGCTCGCTGCGCACCTGGCGCCACATCGCGTCGAGCAGGGCCGGGGTGACCCGCGGCAGCTGGCGGTTGCGCCGGCCTTGCGACATCAGCGACCGGCGGACCCGGCCGAGCACGCCGCGGTCCAGGGTGATCCGGTTGTCGTACCAGAACAACGAGAAGTCGGTGGTGCTCCCGGGTGCCTGGGCCCGCGCCGTACGACGCATCAGCTCGGCCATCCGCGCCGAACCCTTCACGTCGGCGACCGCCGGCTCGTCGTGGCGGGTCGCGCGCAGTCCGTCGACGACCTCGCCGAGCGAGCGGAGCGCCATCGCGGTCTCACCGAGGCTGGGCAGCACCCGCTCGATGTAGCGCATGAACACCCCGCTCGGTCCGACGACGAGCACGCCGCCGGTCTCGTAGCGGCGGCGCTCGGTGTAGAGCAGGTACGCCACCCGGTGCAGGGCGACGACCGTCTTGCCCACCCCGGGGCCGCCGGAGATGCTCACGACGCCCTTCCCGGGGGCGCGGATGGCCTGGTCCTGCTCGGCCTGGATGGTCGCCACGATCGAGTGCATCGTCCGGTCGCGAGCCCGCGACAGCTGGGCCATCAGCGCACCCTCGCCCATGATCGGCAGGTCCTCGGTGTTGTGCTCGGCGTCGAGCAGCTCGTCCTCGACGCCGAGGACCCGGGTGCCGAGCGAGCGCAGCACGCGGCGCCGTACGACGTCCTGAGGGGTGGCCGCGGTGGCCTGGTAGAAGACCGCGGCCGCGGGAGCGCGCCAGTCGATGAGGAGCGAGTCGCGCTGCTCGTCGCGCAGGCCGATGCGGCCGATGTAGCGCGGCTCCGGGTCCAGGTCGGGCAACAGGTCGAGGCGGCCGAAGACCAGGCCCTCGTGGGCGGCGTCGAGCTGGGCGATCCGCTTCGCGGCCTGGAAGACCATCGCGTCGCGCTCGACCAGACCGCCCTCGTGGCCGAGCTTGCCGCGGTCGTGACCCTCACGGGCCAGCTGCTGGGCCGCCTTGCCCGACTCGAGCAGCCGCCGATGCACACGGTCGACAAAGGCCTGCTCGTGAGCGACCTCCCGCTCGACCAGCTCGTCCGTCACGCTGCGTGCCCTCCCCTAGTGCTGGGCCCATCGGACCGCAAGTTCTCCACTCTACAAAGTCCCGGCGGCCCCGGACCCCCGATTCCGCGTGGCGTACGTCGCACATCCTGCCTTCGTCGAGCGCTCCGGACCTCGGGGGACGCCGCCGGTGGTGACCCCGCGTGCCATCCGGGACATCCGCACGGCGAGCGCGCGTAGCCGATCGGGACGGTCGCCGGCTCGCTGGCGCTCGCCACCGCCGCCCGCGCAAGCGCGGCCCCGTCCCCAAGTGACCCGTGTGACTGGTGAGGCGCACCAGCAGCTAGTGCCGTACCCAGGTGTCAACCGGTGACACCTGCGTACGGCACTAACCGGATCTGGGGCTGATGTGACCCACGGTGCGTGGCAGAACGGGCGCCCGCGCATGCGGCGGCGCGGGCGGAGCCCGTGCCGGCCAGCGCGCCGAGAGTCGACCGGGACAGGCTCGCGGTCAAGGACGCCGCAGGCGCCGCGCAGCGGCCGAGCGCAGCGAGGTCCTTGACGGCGAGACCCGGTCGACTACGCGCGCGGGCGCCCCACCGACCCCGAACCACCGCGCACACCGAACGACCGCCGCGTCACCGCGCGAGCTCGGGCCTACTCACCGCACCACCGCAACCGCACGACCGCGGACGCCCACAGCCCAGTCGGCACTACCTCGAGCGGGAGAGGAACGCGCTCATGGCCTCGTGGGCGGCCTCGGAGCCGAAGAGGCGGGCGGAGAGCTCGACGAGGTCGTCGGCGTCGCGATCGATGCGGGACAGCAGGTCGCGCGCGAGGAGCGCCTTGGTCTCGCGCAGCCCCTGCGGCGCTCCGGTGGCGAGCTCCGCGCACACCGCCTCCACGCGGGCATCGAGGTCGGAGCCCGGCACCGCCTCGGTCACCAGCCCGATGCGGGCGGCCTCGACGCCGTCGAACGTCTCGCCGGTCAGGCAGGCGTACGCCGCCGCGCGGGAGGTCAGTCGGGGCAGGACCGTCAGCGAGATCACCGCGGGGGCGAGGCCGAGCTTGACCTCGGTGAGCGCGAACGTCGCCTCCTCGGCCGCCAGCGCGATGTCGGAGGCGGCCACGATGCCGATGCCGCCGGCGCGGACCGGACCGGCGAGCACCGCCACCACCGGCTTCGACAGGCCCACGATGGCGCGCTGGAGGTCCACGATCGCGCCGGGACCCTGCTGGACGCCGCCGGAGGACGCCTCGGACAGGTCGGCGCCCGAGCAGAACACGCGACCGGAGGAGCGCAGCACCACCACGCGCACCGCGTCGTCCTCGTCGGCTCGCCGGAGGCGGTCGCCCAGCTCGGTCACGAGCTGCCGGGAGAGCGCGTTGCGGTTGTGGGGCGAGTCGAGGGTGATCGTGGCGACCGCGCCGTCGACGTCGTGGTGGACGAGCTCGGCGGGCGGGTCTGACTGCTGGTGCGACATGCGACTCATCCTGCACCAGACGACCCCGCGACCCATCCAGGACCGCACCGGTGACGAACACCTGCCATGACCTCACGTCGCACCTACGCCCTCTTCGGACTGCTGGCGACCCTGTTCGGCATGGCCGTCGGCCACCTCACCGCCGCCCTGGTCCACCCGGACTCCTCCCCCGTCCTCGCCGTCGGGTCGGCGGTCATCGACCGCACCCCGGTGAGCCTCAAGGAGTGGGCGATCAAGACGTTCGACACCGACGGGTTCAGCATCGGTCCGATCGACGTCGCGGCCGGCAACTACGACAAGGTGGTGCTGGTCGGCTCGGTGATGATCGGCGTGCTGGTCCTGGCTGCCGTCGCGGGCGTCCTGACCCGGCGTCGCTTCTCGATCGGCGGCGGCATGCTGGTGGCGCTGGTCGCCGTCGCCGCGCTGGCGGCGATCACCCGGCCGCGGGCCAACGCCCTCGACCTCGTCCCCAGCGTCCTGACCGCGGTCGCCGGCGTCGCCGCTCTCTGGGTGCTGCACCGCACCGCGTCCGGGCTCCCGCTCGACCCGCGCACCTCCTCCTCGCACCTCCCGGCCGGGATGGCCGAGCACCGGGCGAGCCCGAGCCCCGCCACCGGCTCGTCCGACGGACCGGACGTCGTCACCGAGTCCAGCCCGCGGGGTAAGCGGTCGGCTGCTCGCGCGGCAACCGGGCCTGCGGACCAGGGGCCCTCACGTCGCGCGGTCCTCGTCGTGATGGGCGCTCTCGCCGGCGCAGCCGTCGTCCTCGGCGGGGCCGGCAAGTGGATCGGCAACCTCCGCTCCCGTCCCGAGGACGTCGCCCTGCCCGCGCCCGCCGCGGGCGAGGCCGCCCCGGCGTTCCCGGCCGGTCTCGACAAGCAGGTGCCCGGCATCACCCCGCTGCGCATCAGCAACGCCGACTTCTACCGGGTCGACACCCGCCTCGACACCCCCGTCGTGTCGTCCTCGGACTGGACGCTCACCGTCGACGGCGACGTCGACAACGAGCTCACGATCACCTACGACGAGCTCCTCTCGATGCCGATGGTCGAGCGCGACATCACCCTGACCTGCGTGTCCAACGCGGTCGGAGGCAAGTACGTCGGCGGCGCACGCTGGCTCGGCGTACCGCTCAAGGACATCCTCGACCGGGCCGGGATCGACACGACCAAGGCCGACCAGCTGCTCCAGACCGACTTCGACGGGATGACGATCAGCACCCCGCTCGACCTCGTCACCGACGGCCGCGAGGCGATCCTCGCGGTCGGCATGAACGGCGAGCCGCTCCCCCGTGAGCACGGGTTCCCGGTCCGCACGGTCGTGCCCGGCCTCTACGGCTTCATCAGCGCCACGAAGTGGCTGACCCGGCTGACCCTGACGACCTACGCCGAGAAGGAGGCCTACTGGACCGTGCGCAAGTGGGACACCCGCGCCCCGATCAAGCCCTCGGCGCGGATCGACACCCCCAAGGCGCTCACCCAGGTCAAGGCCGGCGAGGACATCATCGTCGGCGGCACCGCCTGGGCCCAGGACGACGGCGGCGTGAAGACCGTGCAGGTCCAGATCGACGGCGGCCCCTGGCAGGACGCGATGATGGGGCCCGACGTCAACAACGTCTACTGGCGGCAGTGGTTCTACAAGTGGAGCGACGCCGGCAAGGGACAGCACAACGTGAAGGCGAGGGTCATCGACGGGAACGGCGACACCCAGACCGACGTCCGCGCCGAGCCGTTCCCCGGCGGCGCCAGCGGGATCCACACGCTGCTCTTCAGCGTCGTCTGAGTCGACGACCCCCCACGCCACCTGACGCCCCCCGCACGCACGACCTCCGTCCCTCCGGGGCCGGGGGTCGTGCTGCATGTGCGGCGTCCAGGGCCCGGGAGCTACGGCTGCCTCTCGGCCCACCGGGTCTCGAGGCTCAGGCGCCAGGGCGCCTTCACACCTCAACCACCGGAACCCCCCGGTGGTTGAGGTGCGAGGAGCGCCAGCGACGAGCCTCGAAACCCCGCCACCGAGAAACCACCCCCCAGAGCTACGGCCGCCTCTCGGCCCACCGAACGAGGCTCAGGCGCCAGGGCGCCTTCACACCTCAACCACCGGACGACGTGATCTACACCACATCCAGAAATTTCCGCCGATCCGCCAATCCGGCGGCCCACGGGCACCGAATCACTCCCGTAATTCCCCTACTGGAAGGCAACACTCCGATGAAGCTCAACACTTTCCGCCGCGGCTCCGCTGCTGCTGCCGTCCTCGCGCTCTCCTTCGGCCTCGCCGCGTGTGGCAGCGACGACACCGACTCCTCCGCGTCCGACGCCCCTGCCGCCACGAGCGAGTCCAGCGACGCCGCGCCGAGCGAGTCCGACTCCCCGGCCGCCAGCACCGTTGCCGACCAGACGTTCGGCGAGGGCTGCGCCGCGGTCCCGACCGACCCGACCGACCCGGGCTCCTTCGACGGCATGGTCCAGGACACCGTCGGCACCGCCGCGAGCAACAACCCGATCCTGCAGACCCTCGTCACCGCCGTGACCTCGGTCGACGGTCTCGTCGACGTGCTCAACGACCCGGCCGGCACCTACACGGTCTTCGCGCCGTACGACCCGGCCTTCGAGGCCATCCCGGCCGAGGACCTGCAGGGCCTGCTCGACGGCGCCGGGACCGACGGCCTCGAGTCGCCGCTGGCCCAGATCCTCACCCACCACGTGCTGGGCGAGAACCTCGACCCGGCCGCGGTCGTCGGTGAGCAGGACACCGTCAACGGTGACACCGTGACGATCGAGGGCGACGAGAGCGGCATGACCGTCTCCGACGGCACCGTGACCGCCAACGTCCTGTGCGGCAACATCCCCACCGCCAACGCCACGGTCTACGTCATCGACCAGGTCCTCACCGGCGCCACCGTCAAGTGACGTTGGACTGACGGAGACAAGTCACGAGAAGATCAGGTCATGGACCAGGTCGAACGCGAGCCCGCCGGCACCCTTCGCGGGGTGCCGGCGGGGCCCGCCGTGCCCGTCGGGCAGTCGGACAGCCCCGCCAACCGCCTCAGCGAGCTGCTCCGGCTGTCCGCACGAGGCGACCAGCAGGCCTTCGCCGAGCTGTACGACGCCACGTCCTCGCGAGTCTTCGGACTCGCGGTGCGGGTGGTGCGGGACCCGGCCCAGGCCGAGGAGGTCACCCAGGAGGCCTTCCTCGAGGTGTGGCGCACGGCCAGCAGGTTCGACTCGGACCGGGGCAGCGCCCTCTCGTGGCTGATGACGATCTGTCACCGCAAGGCCGTCGACCGCGTACGGTCTGCGGAGGCGTCCACGCGACGCGACACGACGTACCAGAACCAGAACCAGACGATCGACCACGACGCCACCGCTGACGCGGCCCAGGCCTCCATGGAGGCCAAGCGGGTCCGCGGTGCGTTGGAGGGCCTCACGCCTGTGCAGCGGGAGGCCATCGAGCTCGCCTACTTCGGGGGCTACACGCACACGGAGGTGGCGGGGATCCTTGATCTCCCCGTCGGAACAGCGAAGACCCGCATCCGAGATGGACTCATCCGGCTGCGCGACAAGATGGGAGTGGGCTCGTGAGCGATGACATCCATGCTCTCTCGGGAGCCTATGCCGTCGACGCGGTCGACGATATCGAGCGCGCCATGTTCGAACGACACCTCGCCCAGTGCGCCTCGTGCCGCGCCGAGGTCGACTCGCTGCGCGAGGCGGGTGCGCTGATCGCCGAGACCTCGGCCGTCACTCCCCCCGAGGCGCTGCGCGGTCGGGTCCTGGCCGGCATCGAGGCCATTCGCCCGCTGCCGCCCGTCCTCGACTCGATCTCCGAGCGGGCCCGGTCCAACCGCCGCCGATTTCCGGCTCTGGTGGCAGCAGCTGCGGCTCTGATCGTCGTCGGCGGCGTCGGTGCCACGGTGTGGCACCCCTGGGAGACCGGCCAGGACCCGGTGGTCTCCGCCGACCCGGCCGCCCACCTCACCGATGCCCCGGACGTGGAGTCGTACACCAGCAGCTTCGGCCAGTCCGGTGAGCTCACCGTGCTGCGCTCCAAGGCGCGCAACGAGGCGCTGCTCAGCACCGACGGGCTGCACGCCCTGCCCGACGACCAGACCTACGAGCTCTGGCTGATCCACGACAAGACGATGGTCAAGGCCGGCCTGATGGATGCCGACGCCCAGTCGGTCCTCCTCGAGGGCGACCCGGCCACCGCCACCGGCTTCGGCATCACGATCGAACCGGCAGGTGGCTCGACCGAGCCCAGCAGCGACGTCGTCACCGTCGTCAAGTTCAAGAGGGCATGAGTGGCATGTCCCAGCGACGCATCGCCGTCGTGGGTTCCGGCGTGGCCGGACTCACGGCTGCCTACATCGGTTCCCGCACCGCCGCCGTCACCCTCTACGAGGCCGACGACCGGCTAGGCGGCCACGCCGACACCCACCTCGTCCCCGAGACCGCACCCGACGGCACGACGCGCGAGCTGGCGATCGACACCGGCTTCATCGTGCACAACCCGCGCACCTACCCGGTGCTGCTGCGGATGTTCGCCGAGCTCGGTGTCGCCACCCAGCCCTCGGAGATGTCGATGTCGATCACCGACGACGACAGCGACCTCGAGTGGGCCGGCGCGCTCGGTCGGGCCGGGCTGTTCCCGACCTCGGCCAACCTGCGCAAACCGCGCTACCTGGCGATGCTCGCCGAGATCCCGCTGTTCCACCGCCGGGCCAAGGCGCTCCTGGCCGTCGATTCCGACGAGCGCACGCTGCGCGAGTTCCTGACCGACGGCCACTTCAGCGCCTACTTCATCCGGCACTTCATGGAGCCCGTCGTGGCCTGCGTCTGGTCGTGCGAGCCCGAGGTGTCCCTCGACTACCCCGCGCGCTACCTCTTCACGTTCCTGGAGCACCACGGGATGCTCGGCATCTTCGGCTCGCCGCAGTGGCGCACGGTCACCGGCGGCTCCCGCTCCTACGTCTCGCGGATCGCGGCGCTGCTGCCCGACATCCGCACCGGCTCCAAGGTGACCTCGGTGCTCGAGACGAGCCAGGGCGTCGAGATCACCGACGGCAGCGGCACGGTCGCGACGTACGACGCCGTGGTCATCGCCGCCCACCCCGGCCAGGCCCTGTCGATGCTGGCCGAGCCGACGCCGCTGCAGAGCGAGCTGCTCTCCGCGATGCCGTACTCCCCCAACACCGCGCTCCTGCACACCGACACCTCCCTGCTCCCGCAGGCGGGTGACGCGTGGGCCAGCTGGAACTTCCGCCGTCCGGGTGAGCACATCGAGCGCCCGACCGACGATGGTGTGGTCGTGACCTACGACCTCACCCGGCTGCAGCGTCTCGACACCGACATCCACTACCTGGTCACCCTCGGCGGCGACGACCTCGTCGACCCGGCCACCGTGATCGACCGGATGGAGTACGAGCACCCGCTCTACAACCCGGTCTCGGTCGCCGCCCAGCGACGCCTCCCCGAGATCAGCTCCGAGCGGATCGTGTTCGCCGGCGCCTACCACGGGTGGGGATTCCACGAGGACGGCGCGCGCTCCGGCCTCGCCGCGGTGACCCGCCTCGGCCTCGAGTGGCCGCAGAGCGTCGCCCTCGGCCGCGACGCCGCACCGGCCATCGAGCCCGGCGTCTTCGAGACCACGATCAGCCACACCCGGCGGGCGCCGTTCAAGCGGCGCTTCACCCACCGCTCGCACACCTGGCTCGTCGACCTCGACGACCTGCCCGACCACGGCTTCCTCGGCCGGTTCGAGGCCCGGGACCACCTCGGTGACCCCGACTCCTCGATCCGCGCCAACGTCGTCGCGTTCCTGCGCAGCACCGAGGGCCTCGAGATCGGCACCGGCCGGATCCTGATGGCCGCCAACGCCCGCGCCTTCGGCTACTGCTTCAACCCGATCAGCGTGTTCTGGTGCTGGGACGAGGCCGGCGCGCTGGTCGCGACCCTGGTCGAGGTGCACAACACCTACGGCGACCGCCACGCCTACCTCGTCCACCCGGACGAGCGCGGCCGGGCGGCCACGCCGAAGGCGATGTACGTCTCGCCGTTCCACGGCACCGACGGCACCTACGACCTCACGGTGCCGGTGCCCGACGACTCCCTCCACATCGTCGTGGAGCTCACCACCGACGACCGGACGCGCTTCAGCGCCTCCCTCGTCGGCAAGCGGGCCGACCCGGCCCGCAGCCCCGCCCTGCGTGCCGCCCCTGCGGCCCTGCGGGGATCGCTCCTCATCCGTGCCCACGGCATCTGGCTGTGGCTCCGCCGGCTGCCCGTGCGCAAGCGCCCGCAGCACACCCAGGAAGGCGTGCAGAACCCATGACCGTCGCCCCCGAACGTCTCGCCGCCAACCACTGGCCCGACCTGGACGTCGTACCGTCCGGCCCGCGCACCCGCGTCTCCGCGGTGATCGCACGCCAGCTGCTCAAGGCTGCCGTCAACCGCCTCGACGTCACGCTGCACGTCGGCACGGGTCCCGACGCCGAGGTCTGGGGCAAGGGCGGCCCCGCGGCCGTCGTGCACCGCCCCGAGGAGCTCTTCGCCCGGGTCGGGCGGCACGCGCTGATCGGCTTCGGCGAGGCCTACCAGACCGGCGCCTGGGACACCCGGGACCCGGCCGGCCTCGGCGACTTCCTCGAGGTGCTGGCCTCCGAGATCCAGGACCTCGTCCCGCAGAGCCTGCAGAAGCTGCGGGCCCTCGCCGTCAAGCGGCCCCCGCGCACGCAGAAGAGCTCGAAGCGGTACTCCCAGGACAACATCGCGCACCACTACGACCTGTCCAACGACCTCTTCGAGCTCTTCCTCGACCCGACGCTGACCTACTCCAGCGCGCTCTTCGAGGGCGACCCGGCGCAGGCCGACGCCGCTTCCCTCGAGGAGGCGCAGGGCCGCAAGATCGAGCGGCTCCTCGACCAGGCCGGCGTCGGCCAGGGCAGCCGCGTCCTCGAGATCGGCTCCGGCTGGGGCGAGCTGTGCATCCGCGCCGCCCGGCGTGGCGCGACCGTCACCTCGGTCACCCTGTCGACCGAGCAGAAGGCCCTCGGCGACCAGCGCGTGGCCGCGGCCGCCCGCGAGTCCGGGTTCAGCGCCGACCAGGTCTCCATCGAGCTGTGCGACTACCGCGACGTGCAGGGCGAGTACGACGCCATCGTCTCGGTCGAGATGATCGAGGCCGTCGGCTGGCAGTACTGGCAGACGTACTTCGCGACCATCGACCGCGTGCTCGCGCCGGGCGGCAAGGTCGCCATCCAGGCGATCACGATGCCGCACGACCGGATGCTCGCGACCCGCAACACCTACACGTGGATCAACAAGTACATCTTCCCCGGCGGCTTCCTGCCCTCGGTCCAGGTGATCGACGAGATCACCCGCGAGCACACCACGCTGCGGATGGACGCGCCGTTCTCGATGGGCGCCCACTACGCCCGGACGCTGACGCTGTGGGACGAGGCGTTCCTGGCCTCCTCCGAGCAGGTGCTCGCGCTCGGCTTCGACGAGATCTTCCTGCGGATGTGGCACTTCTACCTCGAGTACTCCCGGGCCGGCTTCGCCTCGGGCTACATCGACGTCAACCAGCTGACGTTCACCCGGGAGGCCTCTGCATGAGCGACACGACCACGTCCGACGTCGACACCTCACCCGGCGGCGGGGCCACGGCGCGGACCGTCGGTGTCGCGCAGCAGCTCGCGGCCGCGGTGGCACCCTTCATCGGCGGCGAGCTGCCGGTGCGGCTGCGTGCCTGGGACGGCTCCGAGGCCGGCTCGACCGACGGCCCCCTCGTCGTGCTGCACTCAGCGGACGCCGTACGGCGCCTGCTCTGGCACCCGGGCGAGCTCGGGGCCGCGCAGGCCTACGTCACCGGCGAGCTCGACGTCCCGCAGCAGGACGAGTGGGACCTCGACAAGGCGCTCACCTACGCCTTCGCGATCGCCAAGGAGCGCGGCCTCACCGGCACCCGCCCCTCCCCCGCCGCGGTGGTCAAGGCCGTCCGCACCGTGCTCGACCTCGGCGCGCTCGGCCGCCCGCCGGCCGCCCCCGCCTCGCAGGCGCGGATCCGCGGTCGGCTGCACAGTGCGCTGCGCGACCGCCGCGCGATCGCCCACCACTACGACCTGTCCAACGAGTTCTACTCGTTGATCCTCGAGCCCACCATGGCCTACTCGAGCGGCTACCACTCCTCCCCCGAGCAGCCGCTCCAGGAGGCGCAGGAGGCCAAGCTCGACCTGGTGTGCACCAAGCTCGGCCTCGAGCCGGGGATGACCCTGCTCGACGTCGGCTGCGGCTGGGGCTCGATGTCGCTGCGCGCGGCCGAGAAGTTCGGCGCGAAGGTGGTCGGGGTGACGATCGCCGCGGAGCAGAAGAAGTTCATCGACGCCCGCATCGAGGAGCGCGGTCTGCAGGGCCAGGTCGAGATCCGGCTCCAGGACTACCGCGAGGTGCCCGAGCGCGGCACCTTCGACGCCGTGTCCTCCATCGAGATGGGCGAGCACGTCGGCCAGAAGAACTACCCGACGTACGCCGAGGTCCTGCACCGCTCGGTCAAGCCCGGCGGGCGCGTGCTGATCCAGCAGATGTCACGCGCCGGACGGTGGCCCGGCGGCGGGCCCTTCATCGAGTCGTTCATCGCCCCCGACATGTACATGCGCCCGGTCGGCGAGACCGTCGCCTTCCTGGAGAAGGCGGGCCTGGAGGTCCGCGACGTCCACGGCCTGCGCGAGCACTACGTCCTGACCGTCGACGGCTGGCTCGAGCGGTTCCACGCCAACCGCGACCGCCTGGTCGAGCTGATGGGCGAAGAGGTCTACCGCGTCTGGGAGCTCTACCTCGTCGGCGGCTCGATGGCCTTCCGCGACGGCCGGATGGGCGTCGACCAGATCCTCATGGTGCGTCCCGGTCGCCCGCACACGCTGCCGCTGGTGCGCGCGTTCTAGCTCGCCCGTCACGGCGGCCAGCACCCAGGGACAGGTCGTCGGCACCTGAGGACGACGCGCGGCCCGTCGCCGTCTCGTACCGTCGCCTGTGATCACCACGTTCCTCATCGAGCACCGGTGGCTACCGCCGGTGGCACTGGCCCTGCTCGTCGTCCTGGGTCCGCTGGTGGGACGGCTGGTCGCCCACCGGCGGAGAGCGGCCTGGCTGCTCACCGGTCTGGCGACGCTGCCGGTGGCCGTGCTGACGATGCTCCCGACCGAGCGCCGGGCGTACGAGTGGTGCGAGGTCGCGTGGACGCTGCCGACCGTGGCGCGCGTCGAGCCGGCGGCCAACGTCGTGCTCTTCGTGGCACCGGCCCTCTTCGCCGCGGTGGCCACCCGGCGTCCCGCGGCAGCGTTCGTCGCCGCCACCGTGCTGACCGCGCTGATCGAGCTCGGGCAGGCGCTGCTGCCGGCGATCGGGCGGTCCTGCTCCACGAACGACTGGCTCTCCAACACGATCGGTGCCGCCATCGGCGTGGTCCTGGGGATGGTCGCGCTCCGGCTCGCCGGACCGGTCCAGCACCCCGCACGCACCCCCGAGGTCGTCGGCGGCCACCGGTGAGCCCTCCGCCTCCCCCTGTTGGGTCATGACCGGTCCGACAGACTGACCCCATGAACGTCGTCGTCCTCGTCCTGCTCTGCTCCTTGGCCACCGTCGTCGTCTCGATGGCGGCCGCGGCCCTCCGCGCCCACCAGCTCGGCAAGGTCGCCGTCGTCGACGTCGCCTGGGGCCTCGGCTTCGTCGCCGTCGCGCTGGTGTCCGCCCTGGTCGGCTTCGCCGCCGACGAGGCCGACTGGCACCGCTGGGTGGTGCTCGCGATGGTCGCCGCCTGGGGCGGCCGGCTCGCCTGGCACGTGCGCTCGCGCGCGGTCGGCGAGCACGGCGGCAAGGAGGACCCCCGCTACGCCGAGATGCTCGGCGGATCGCTCCAGGAGGTCGGCATGGCCACCGCCGTGCGTCGGGTCTTCCTCGTGCAGGGCGTGGCCCAGTGGTTCGTGTCGGTGCCGGTCGCCGTCGGGGCCGTGCTCGCGCTCGAGCACACCTGGGTGCTGGTGCTCGGCGTCGTGGTCTGGGCCTTCGGTCTCTTCTTCGAGGCCGTCGGCGACCGCCAGCTCAGCGCCTTCATGTCCCGGCCGCGCGACGAGCGCCCCTCGGTGATGGACGAGGGGCTGTGGGGCTGGACCCGGCACCCCAACTACTTCGGCGACGCCTGCGTGTGGTGGGGCCTGTGGCTGACCGCGGCCGCCTCCACCGGCTGGGTCGCCGCACTCGCGACGGTGCTCTGCCCTCTGGCGATGACGCTCTTCCTGCGCAACGTCACCGGCGCCAAGCTGCTCGAGAAGAAGATGAGCCAGCGCGAGGGCTGGGACGAGTACGCGTCCCGGGTCCCGATGTTCTTCCCCCGCCCCCCGCGCTGACCTCGTCGGCGGCCGAGCCGCACCACTGCGCCGGCCCGCTCGCACGACGCCGTTCCTCGGCTCACCGGGTCTCGAGCAGCCGGGGTCCCGTCGCTCCTCCCGGCTGCTCGACCACCGGAGGGTGACACCGGCGCTCGTCCCGGCTGCTCGACCACCGGAGGGTGACCACCCGGGGGGCCAGCGTCGCCCGGGCCGCGTCAGCCGGGCGGGGCCTGGCGAAGGGGGATCGTGGGCGGGGCCGCCTCGT
Organism: uncultured Actinomycetota bacterium; assembly: GCA_963757695.1. GTDB lineage: Bacteria > Actinomycetota > Actinomycetes > Propionibacteriales > Nocardioidaceae > Nocardioides. Next base: position 1,038,640 of record CAVWTJ010000014.1, on the reverse strand, counting down.
CGTCGGAGACGGCGCGCAGCGCCGGGCGGGTCGGGTCGACGGCCCCCTCGGGCTCGGGGAACGGGAGCCCCTCGAGCTCCGGCTCCGGCTCCGGGGCGCGCTCCTGGCTCTTGTGCACCTGGTCGTCGGTGTCGAGCGCGATCTCGTGGGTGTCGCCGTCGCGGCCGTCGAAGCGGACCACGACCGTCTCGAACCCCTTGTGCCGCTGCATCTGGGCGTACATCGCGTACGCGCGACGATCGGCCTCGGTGAGGTCGACCGCGTCGGTGAACGGGGTGAGGAGGGCGCGCGGCCACAGGCGCCGGGCGAGCACGACGTTGACCTCGATCCCGAGCATCGCCACCACCGAGGCGATGTAGATCAGCCCCATGAGCCCGAGGACCAGGCCGAAGGTCTTGTTCAGGGCGCTGGTCTCGCCGAGCACCCGGGTCGCGTACACGGTGCCGCCGTACTGCAGCGCCTGCCAGAGGATCGCCACGGTGAACGCGCCCGGCACCGCCAGCGTCACCCGGTGGCTGCGCGCCGCGGCGAAGCGGAAGAGCCCGGTCAGGACCAGCCCCACGACCAGGACGGTCGCCACCTGGATCAGCATCCGGATCGTGGAGTTGGTGCGGTCGCTGAAGACCTCGGTGTTGGCGCCGAGCGCCGACATGACCGACAGCCCGATCACGGCGAGGCCGGAGAAGGCCAGGATCAGCAGGCTCTTGAGCCGGAGCAGGAGCGGGTTCGGGCGACTGTTGCGCGGGATCGCCCACGCGGTCGCCATGACGTTCTGGATGGACTGGCCCAGGCCGAGCGCACCGTAGATCGCGGCCAGGGTCCCGACGATGACCGCCCCGGTCGAGCCGGTCAGGCCCTCGGGCCGGCCCAGCTGGTCACCGATGATCGGGAACGTCGCGAGGGCGGAGTTCAGCACCTGGTCCTGCAGGTCCGGGTTGCCCTGGAGGATGAAGCCGAAGATGGAGGAGGCCAGGAGCAGCAGCGGGAAGATCGCGATGAACGCGTAGTAGGTCATCGCCGCGGCGAGGTAGTTGCCCTGGTCGTCGAAGAACTTGTAGATCACCGCCAGCGGGAAGCTCAACGGCGTGAAGCGCCGCTGCGTGCGGTCGACGCCGCTCACCACTCCCATGGCACGAATCTACGCGAGGGACCCCCGGTGCCGCTCGCGCGACACCGGGGAGTGCGCGGCCGGGGATCAGTAGGACTTGGGCAGGCCCAGCGAGTGCATCGAGACGAAGTTGAGGATCATCTCGCGGCTGACCGGGGCGATGCGCCCCACCCGGGTGGCGACGAGGAGCCCTGCCATGCCGTACTCCTGGCTGGCTCCGTTGCCGCCGTGGGTCTGCACGGCCCGGTCGACGACGTCGCAGGCCGCCTCCGCTGCGGCGTACTTGGCCATGTTGGCGGCCTCACCGGCGGCCAGCTCGTCACCGGCGTCGTAGAGGGCGGCGGCCTTCTGGGTCATCAGCCGGGCGAGCTCGATCTCGATGTGGCTCTGGGCCAGCGGGTGGGCGATCGCCTGGTGGGCGCCGATGGGGGTCTTGAAGACGACCCGCTCCTTGGCGTAGGCCGCGGCCTTGCCGAGCGCGAAGCGGGCCAGGCCGTTGGAGAACGCCGCCGCCATGATCCGCTCGGGGTTGAGCCCCGCGAACAGCTGCACCAGCCCGCCGTCCTCGTCGCCGACGAGCGCGTCGGCCGGCAGCCGCACGTCGTCGATGAACACCTGGAACTGGTTCTCCGGCGAGACGATCTCCATCGGGATGGCGTGGGCCTCGAAGCCCTCGGCGTCGGTCGGCACGACGAAGAGGCACGGCTTGAGCTTGCCGGTCCGCGAGTCCTCGGTGCGCGCCACGACCAGGACGTTGTCGGCCTCGTCGATGCCGGAGATCCAGATCTTGCGACCGTTGAGGACCCACCCGTCGCCGTCGCGGCGCGCGGTGGTGGTGATGTTGTGGGTGTTGGTGCCGGCGTCGGGCTCGGTGATCGCGAACGCCATGGTGCCGGTGCCGTCACACAGGCCGGGCAGCCACCTCTGCTTCTGCGCCTCGGTGCCGTAGCGGGTGATGATGGTGCCGCAGATCGCCGGGCTGACGACCATCAGCAGCAGCGGGCACCCCTGGGCGGCCAGCTCCTCGCAGACGGCGGCGATGTCGCCGATGCCGCCGCCCCCGCCGCCGTACTCCTCGGGGATGTTGATGCCGAGGTAGCCGTTCTTGCCGATCTCCAGCCACAGGTCGGTGGTCTTCTCGCCGGCGCGGGCCTTGGCGGTGAAGTACTCCCGGCCGTACTTCGAGGCCAGCTTGGCGACCTGGGCGCGCAGCTCGGCGCGCTCCTCGGACTCGGTGAACATGCTCGTGGTCACTGCTCTTCTCCTTCGACGACGGCGAGAACTTCACCCGAGGCGACCTGCGCCCCGGGCCGGACGTTGATCTCGGTGACCGTGCCCGCGGTGGGCGCGGCCACGGTGTGCTGCATCTTCATGGCCTCCAGGACCAGGACGGTGTCGCCGGCGGCGACCTGCTGCCCGGCCTCGACGGCGACCCGGACGACCGTGCCCGGCATCGGCGCGAGCAGGCTGCCGCCGGCCACCGCGTCGGCGGGGTCGACGAAGCGGGCCGGCACCGTGAGCGCCACGTGGCCCCAGGGTCCGTCGACGTCGTAGCGGCCGCCGTCGTCCGCGGCGTCGAGGGTCTCGACGACGGTGAAGCGCGACGCCACTCCCTCGAACGACAAGATGACGACGGCGACCGGCCCGTCGAGCTCGGCCGCGACGACCTCGGTGGCGACCGTCGGGCCGTAGCTCTCGTCGGTGCCCGGGTAGGGATCGACGAACGTGTACGCCGGCCGGCCGCCGCCGGGACCGTGCCAGGCGACGACCCCCTCGACGTCGGTCGCGCCGATGCGACCCTGCACCGAGAGCCGCTGCGGCTCGGCGAGCACGTTGCGCCACCCCGCCGGGATCCGGGACTGTGCCCGGCGGCGCCGGGCCCGCTGCTCGGTGCGCGCGACCGCCACCGCGAGGAGCGCCAGGGCGCCCGCATGGGCCGGGGTCGCCCGTCCTGGGTGCCCGCGCTCGGCGAGCTCGTCGAGGAACGCGGTGCTCACCTCACCGTCGAGGAAGCCCGGGTCGCGCAGGATCTCGACGAGCAGGTCGCGGTTGGTCACCAGGCCGTGGATGCGGGCCTTGGCGAGCGCGTCGGCCAGGCGGCGCGCGGCCTGCTCACGGGTCGGCGCCCAGGCGACCACCTTGGCGAGCATCGCGTCGTAGTGCGTGGAGACCTCGCTCCCGGACGCGAAGCCGGCGTCGAGCCTGATGCCCGGGCGGTTGAGCAGGTCGAACTCGGCGCTGACCCCCGGCACGTCGAAGGCGGTCAGCAGCCCGCTCTGGGGCTGCCAGTCGGCGGCCGGGTCCTCGGCGTACAGACGGACCTCGATGGCGTGGCCGTACACCTCTCCCACGGCGTGCGGGTCGAGCGGGCGGTCCTCCGCGACGGCGAGCTGGAGGTCGACGAGGTCCGCGCCGAAGACGAGCTCGGTGACGGGGTGCTCGACCTGGAGACGGGTGTTCATCTCCAGGAAGTAGAAGGAGTCCTGGGCGACGTCGTAGAGGAACTCGACGGTGCCGGCGCCCCGGTAGTCGATCGCGGCGGCCGCGGCAGCGGCGGCCGCGTGCAGGGCCGCGCGGGTCGTCGCCGGCAGCCGGGGGGCCGGCGCCTCCTCGACGACCTTCTGGTGGCGCCGCTGGATCGAGCAGTCGCGCTCGCCGAGCACCAGCACGCCGTCGCGGTGGCCGAGGACCTGGACCTCCACGTGTCGGCCCTGCTCGACGTACGTCTCGACGAACACGGTGCCGTCGCCGAACGCCGAGACCGCCTCGGCCGAGGCCTTCTCGATCTCCCCCGGCAGCGCCGCGAGCGAGCGCACGATGCGCATGCCGCGACCGCCGCCGCCGGCACTGGCCTTGACCAGCAGCGGCAGGTCGGCCTCGGTGGCGGTCTCGGCGGTGTGGTTGGTGAGGACCGGGACGCCGGCGGCCTCCATCAGCCGCTTGGACTCGATCTTGGAGCCCATCGAGACGATCGACGCCGGGGCCGGTCCGACCCAGGTGAGGCCGGCATCGATCACGGCCTGCGCGAAGTCGGCGTTCTCGCTGAGGAACCCGTAGCCGGGGTGGATCGCGTCGGCCCCGGTCGCCAGCGCCGCCGCCAGGACGAGGTCGCCGCGCAGGTAGGTGTCGGCGGGCGCCGTGCCGGGGAGGCGGACGGCCTGGTCGGCCTCGCCCACGTAGGGCAGGCCGGCGTCGGCGTCGGAGTGGACGGCGACCGTCTCGATCCCGAGGCGGCGGCACGTCGCGAAGACCCGCCCGGCGATCTCGGCCCGGTTGGCCACGAGCAGTCTGCTGATCATCGGGTCAGTCCTTCGTCGTCGGTCGGTGGTCCTGGGGGGCCTTCGGCTCACTGGGTCTCGACGCACCCGTCGCGGCTTGCTCGACCTCGTCTCGCTGACGGTCCGCGCTCGCTCCTCGCGTCCGCGCTCGCTCGATCACATCCGGAAGACGCCGAAGCGGTCGGTGCCGCTGAACGTCGCGTTGTCGATCACGGACAGGCAGATGCCCAGGACGGTGCGGGTGTCGCGCGGGTCGATGACGCCGTCGTCGTACAACATCCCGGAGAGGAAGAACGGCAGCGACTGCTCCTCCACCGAGGCCTCGATGAAGGCCTTCATGCCGGCGTCGGCCTCCTCGTCGTAGGCCTGGCCCTTCCCCTCGGCGGCGGCGCGCGCGACGATCGAGAGGACCCCGGCGAGCTGGGCCGGACCCATCACGGCCGACTTCGCGCTGGGCCAGGTGAAGAGGAAGCGCGGGTCGAAGGCACGTCCGTTCATGCCGTAGTTGCCGGCGCCGTACGACGCCCCGAGGACGACCGTCAGGTGCGGGACGGTGGAGTTGCTGATCGCGTTGATCATCATCGCGCCGTGCTTGATGATGCCGCCCTGCTCGTACTCCTTGCCGACCATGTAGCCGGTGGTGTTGTGCAGGAACAGCAGCGGCGTGTCGGTCTGGTTGGCGAGCTGGACGAACTGCGTGGCCTTCTGCGCCTCCTCGCTGAACAGCACGCCCTGAGCGTTGGCCAGGATGCCGACCGGGCGACCGTGGATGCGGGCCCAGCCGGTGACCAGCGAGGGTCCGTAGAGGGGCTTGAACTCGTCGAAGACCACCGCGTTGCCGGCGCTCACGCCGTCGCAGAGGTGGGCGATGACGTCGCGTGGGTCGAAGGGCTCCTTGAGGTCGGCCGGGATCAGGTCGAGCAGGTCGTCGGGATCGCCGGCGGGCTCGGCGTACGCGGTGAGGGCGGAGTCGGGACGCGCCTTGCGCCAGTTGAGGCGCGCGATGATCCGGCGGCCGATGCGGATCGCGTCGCGCTCGTCCTCGGCGAGGTAGTCGGCCAGCCCGGAGGTGCGCGCGTGCATCTCGGCGCCGCCGAGCGACTCGTCGTCGGACTCCTCGCCGGTGGCCATCTTCACCAGCGGCGGGCCGCCGAGGAAGACCTTGGCGCGCTCCTTGACCATGACCGTGTAGTCGCTCATGCCGGGCACGTAGGCGCCGCCGGCGGTCGAGTTGCCGAAGACCAGCGCGACGGTCGGCTGCTTGCGGGCGCTGGCCCGGGTGAGGTCGCGGAAGAGCTTGCCGCCCGGGATGAAGATCTCCTTCTGCGTGGGCAGGTCGGCGCCGCCGGACTCGACGAGCGAGACCGTGGGCAGCCCGTTCTCCTCGGCGACCTGGGAGGCCCGGAAGATCTTCTTGACCGTCCACGGGTTGCTCGCGCCGCCCTTCACCGACGGGTCGTTGGCGGTGATCATGCACTCGACGCCCTCGATGACGCCGATGCCGGTGACCACCGAGGCGCCGACGGTGAAGTCGGAGCCCCAGCCGGCCAGCGGGCTCAGCTCGAGGAACGCCGACCCCTCGTCGACGAGCAGCTCGATCCGCTCGCGCGGCATCAGCTTGCCCCGCTCGTGGTGCCGGGTGACGCTGCGCTCCCCTCCCCCGGCGACCGCCTTGGCCAGCTCGGTGTCGAGGTCGGCGAGCTTGGCCCGCATCGCCTCGCGGTTGGTCATGGACGTGGTCGGAGCGGTCATGACGCGTACCCCATCAGCTTGGCGGCCAGGTCGGTCAGCACCTCGGTGGCACCGCCACCGATCGGCAGCAGCCGGGCGTCGCGGTAGTGCCGCTCGACCTCGGTGCCGTGCAGGTAGCCGGTGCCGCCGTGCAGCTGCACGGCCTGGTCGCAGACGTACGTCGCCGCGTCGCACGCGGTCTGCTTGGCCAGGCACGCCTCGGCGATCACGGTCTCGCCGGCGACGTGTCGGCGGGCCACCTCGCGGGCGTAGGTGCGGGCGACCTCGACCTGGCGGCGCATCTCGACGAGCTTGTGCCGCACGACCTGGTTGGCGATCAGCGGCGTGCCGAAGGTGTCGCGGTCGCGGCAGTACTGCACGGTCAGCTCGAGCGAGCGGCCGGCGATGCCGTAGGCGTGGACGGCGAGGGCGATCCGCTCGACCACGAACTGCTCGGCGATCTGGTAGAAGCCCGCGCCCTCCTCGCCGACCAGGTTGGCCGCCGGGACGCGGACGTCGACGTACGAGAGCGCGGCGGTGTCGGAGCAGTGCCAGCCCATCTTGGACAGGGCCCGGTCGACGGTGAAGCCGGGCGTGCCCTTCTCCACGACGAGCAGCGAGACGCCCGCGTGACCGGGTCCCCCGGTGCGCACGGCGGTGGTGACGAAGTCGGCGCGGGTGCCGGAGGTGATGAACGTCTTGGACCCGTTGACGACGTACTCGTCGCCCTCGCGGACCGCGGTGGTGCGCAGGGCCGCGACGTCGGATCCGCCACCGGGCTCGGTGATGGCCAGCGAGCCGATCAGCTCGCCGCCCAGGGTCGGGCGCACGAAGCGGTCGACGAGGTCGGCGCCCTGACCCCTGCCGGCGGCGGCGACGATGTGCGGCAGGGCGATGCCGTGGGTGAAGAGCGCCGACATCAGCCCGGAGGACGCGCCGGCGGCGAACATGCCCTCCTGCAGGTCGGTGGTGTCGAGCAGGTCCCCGCCCTGGCCGCCGACCTCCTCGGGGAAGCCGATGCCGAGCAGCCCCTGCTCGGCCGCGGCAGCGTGCAGCGCGCGCGGCAGGACGCCGTCGTCCTCCCACTGCTGGAGGTGGGGCATGACCTCGCGGCGCGTGAACTCCGCGCCGAGGTCGCGGGTCGCGGTGTCGGACATCAGACGAGTCCCTCCTGGATCTGCACGGCGCGCGAGCGGACCCACTCGCCCAGGCCCTTGGCCTGCGGGTCGAACCTGGTCGAGGCGGCCACCCCCTCGCCGAGCAGCCCGCGGACGAGCACGTTGACCCCGCCGAGGTTGGGCAGCACGTAGACCTCGACGTCGAGGTCGGCCGCCTCCGGCACCAGCTCGCGGACCTTGCGCGGCGTGATCAGCTTGGTCAGCCAGGTCACCCGGGCGGTGTACGTCGCCGCGTCGACCGCCGGGTCGTGGGCGACCCACAGCCCGAGGTTGGCGTCGCCCCCCTTGTCGCCGGAGCGGGCGTGGACGAAGGTGCCGAGCGGCAGACGGCGGGTGAGCGAGTCCGTCGGCGCCGGGTACGGCGAGGGCCGGCGTCCGGCGTGGTCGTCGACCTCCCCGAGCACCGTCGGGTCGGGGACGACGGTGCGGGTGCCGTCGGCGTGCACGACGGTGTGGGTGACGGCCGTGCGCTCGACGTAGGCCGGCCGGTAGACGCCGTACGGCGTGGGCGGGCCGGGCGGGGAGGTCATCGTGAAGCCCGGGTAGGAGCCGAGCGCGAGCTCGACCAGCGGTCCGGTGAAGGCCTTGCCGACCGGACCCGTCTCGGGGTCCGTCACCGTCACCCGGAGCAGCGCCGAGGCACCCTCCTCGGTGTCGGAGTCGGCCATCGGCAGGGCGGTGCGGGTCCAGGAGATGGTCTCGGCGGTGAACGCGCCGTCGAGCTGGGAGCGGACCCAGTCGGCCTTGGCGTCGATGTCGAGACCGGTGAGGACCAGCTCCATGGTGTTGCGGAAGCCGCCGAGGGTGTTGACGCAGACCTTGAGCCGCTCGGGCGGAGCCTCGCCCCGCACCCCGGTGATCGCGACCCGGTCGGTGCCCTGCTGGGTGAGCCCGACGGTGTCGAGGTGCGTGGTCACGTCGGGGTTGAGGTAGCGGGTGGTCTGGATCTCGTAGACCAGCTGCGCGGTGACGGTGTCGACCGTGACGGCGCCGCCGGTGCCGTCGTGCTTGGTGATGACCGACGTACCGTCGGCGGAGATCTCGGCCAGCGGGAAGCCGAGCGGGCGGCCGTCCAGCGGCAGGGTCCTGAAGCCGGAGAAGTTGCCTCCGGTCGCCTGGGTGCCGCACTCCAGCACGTGCCCGGCGACCACGGCGCCGGCCAGCTCGTGGTGGGACTCCGGCGTCCAGCCGAAGCGCGCGACCGCGGGGCCGAGCACCAGCGAGGCATCGGTGACGCGGCCGGTGACGACCACGTCGGCTCCCTGGTCCAGCGCGGCGGCGATGCCGAACCCGCCGAGGTAGGCGTTGGCGGTCAGGGCACCCTCGAGCCCGAGCTCGGCGGCGCGAGGACGCAGGTCGTCACCCTCGACGTGGGCGATGGCCGGGTCGAGGCCCAGGCCGCGGGCGACCTCGCGGAGCCGGTCGGCGAGGCCGGCGGGGTTGAGCCCGCCGGCGTTGCCGACGATCCGGATGCCGCGCTCGAGCGCCGTGCCGAGACACTCCTCGACCTGGCGCACGAAGGTCCGCGCGTAGCCGAGGGCGGGGTCCCTCATCGTGTCCTTGCCGAGGATGAGCATGGTCAGCTCGGCCAGGTAGTCACCGGTGAGCACGTCGAGGTGGCGGCCCCCGACGGTGCCGTCGACCATCTCGCGCATCGCGGCGAGGCGGTCGCCGTAGAACCCGGAGCAGTTGCCGATCCGCAGGACGTCGCTCATCGTCTTCGCCCGTCCGCCGCCGGCGGGGCCGGCGAAGCACTGGGCGATCCGCAGCCACTGCTCGGCGCCGGCGCCCTCGGCGACCAGGTCGGTGTCGTCGCGGTGGACGCGCTGGGTCGCCAGCAGGCAGAAGTCGTACGCCGACCCGGTGACGCGCTCGGGGGCGTCGTCCGGGCCCCACGTCCAGGTCTCGCCGCTGGGTGCGGCCAGCTCGACCCGGACGTCGGCGGCCGGCACCTCGAGCCCGTTGGTGGCGAAGGCGAAGCCGCGGGTCCGCACCGCGAGGTGCGCCACGTGCTTGATCCGGTCGGTGCGCTCGGGGGCCACGCCGAGGGCGTCGTAGACGTCGAGCGAGTGGGCCCAGGTCTCCATGAAGCGGGCCGTCACCATCGACGGCGGCGCCATCGGCGGGCCGAACCAGGGCATCTTCTCCCCCTCCGGCACGTCGCGCAGCGCCGCGGCCAGGGTCGTGCGGGCCCGGTCCCAGCGGTCGAGGAGCTCGGCCACCGGGAGCCGGGCGATCTCCAGGGCCGCGGCGTCGACGAAGCCGTCCGGGTCGCCCAGGGCGGCGAGCACGAGGGCGTCCCACCCGGCCTTGTCGGCGTGCGCCCGTGCGGCCAGGGTGGCGGCCTCGTCGGTCCAGAGCAGGTGCGCGACCTGGGCCGCGACGGTCCAGCCCGCGGCCGGGGTGTCGGTGGCCCACCCGGTCGCGTCGAGGTCGGCGACGACGGCGCGCAGCCGGTCGCCCTCGGCGGTGAGGTCGGTCAGGAGGTCGTCGAGGAGGGTCATGCGGGGTGTCCTGTCAGCTCGCGGTCGAGCACCAGCGCCCACTGGTCGAGGATGTGGGCACGGCGCCGGGCGTCGTCGGTGATCGTGGTGGCCAGGCCGAGCCCGCGCACCAGGTCCAGGGTCGCCTGGATCAGCTCGCGCACGCCGGGTCGCGTCTCGTCGGCGTCGAGCAGCTCGACGGTGAGCCGGTGGGCGTCGCGCCCGACCCGCTGCTCGAGCGGCGCGACGGCGGCGAGCAGCGTCGTATCGGTGCGCGCGGCCACCCACAGCTCGAGAGCGGCACTGAAGACGGGCGACGTGAAGTGGTCGCCGAGCATCTCGAGCACGGCCCGGGTGCGGCGGGGACCGGTCGGCAGCCGGGCGGCGGCAGCCGCGAGCTCGGCGCCGCGCACGACCGTGAGGTGCTCGACGGCGGCCAGCACGAGGTCGTTCTTGGTCGGGAAGTGGTGCAGCTGGGCGCCCCGGCTGACCCCCGCGCGCTCGGAGACGAGCGTGGTCGACGTGCCGCCGAACCCGCGCTCGACCAGCAGCTCGACGGTCGCCTCCATCAGGCGGGCCCGCATCACGCGCGTGCGCTCCTCTTGCGGCACCCGAGCCGCGGGAGTGGTGGTCGTCGTCACACCACCACTGTGGCGCGTGACCAACAAACAGTCAAGCCTGTCTTTAAAGGCGCTCTCAGTCGCCGGTATCGGCCATGAGTCGTCCACAGCCTCGGTCCCCACGAGGCTGTCCACAACCCTGTGGTTGAGCGGGAAACTCCACCTCCAACTGTCGGTGCCGAGTGCTTGAGTAGACCTGTGGCAGACCACATCGGCACCCCCGGATCGGCACACCCGATCACGGATCTGGTGTGTGCTGCGCGAGATGGTTTCGCGGAGGCCGTCGACCAGGCGACGTGGTCGCTGGGTGGTGCGGAGACCCGCGACCTGCTGGTCCAGGTGACCGCGCTGGCGGCGCAGGTCTCGGAGCTCCAGGCGCGCTTGCTGGTGCACGGCGAGGCCACCGAGGCCACGACGACGCAGGCGCAGGCTGCCTCGAGCGCCGCGTGGTTGTCCGCCTCGACCCGCACGACGAGGCGCACCGCCCGGGCCGCCGTCAAGCTCGCCGGCGAGCTGGCTGCCCACGAGCTCACCCGAGTGGCGCTCGGACGGGGTGAGGTGCTGGCCGACCAGGCAGCGGTGGTCATCGACGCCGTCGAGGCGCTGCCGACCGACCCGGCGATCCGGGAGCAGTGCGAGAAGCACCTGCTGGCCGAGGCCGCCCACCACGACGCCGTCGAGCTCAAGATCCTCGGGCGCCGCGTGCTGGCCGTGGTCGACCCCGAAGCAGCCGAGGCCCACGAGGCCCAGCTCCTCGAAGACGAGGAGAAAGCCGCCGAGAAGAAGACCCGGCTCTCGATGGGCGACAACGGTGACGGCACCTCGACCGGACGGTTCACCGTCCCCAGCCTCTACGCCGACATGCTGCGCAAGGCGCTGAGCGCGCTGGCTGCTCCGAAGCACGTGCGCTCCCAGGGCGAGACCTACGACGTCGAGCGGCCCTCGCCCGAGCGCATGGGCGCGGCGTTCTGCGAGTTCATCGAGCGCTACCCGGCCGAGCAAGTCCCGCACGCCGGCGGCACGAGCGCCACCGTCGTCGTCACCATGGACCTCGAGACCCTGCTCGGCGGCCTCAAGGCGGCCTCGCTCGACACCGGCACCATGATCACCGCTGCGACCGCTCGGCGACTCGCCTGCCAGGCCGGCATCATCCCGGCTGTCCTCGGCGGCGGCGCCAAGGTCCTCGACCTCGGCCGCAAGACCCGCTTCCACACCGAGTCACAGCGCCTCGCGATCGCGATCGAGCAGCGGCACTGCCAGCACCCGCTCTGCGACGTGCCGGCCTGGCTCTGCCACGTCCACCACACCACCCCGTGGAGCCTCGGCGGCTCGACCACCACCGAAGACGCCCAGCTCCTCTGCCCACGCCACCACGCGCTCATCCACCGCAACTCACCCGACCCGCCGATGAGGACATAGCCACACTCAGCGTCGGCCGACCCCAGTCGGCCTCGTCTCGCCCGCGGAAGCGATGATCCCGTGCCGCTCGTTCATCAAGGCTGTGGAGGGCTCACCCGGTGGGGCAGCCGGTGCGTCTTTCCACAGTCTTAGTAAGGTTGCGGCGCGTCATACTGGGTGGATGCCGCGTCCCGTCCTGCGCACAGAGCGGATCGAGCTCCGGCCGATGACCACTCAGCACTTGCCGTTGCTGCACCAGCTCGACTCGGACCCGGAAGTGATGCGGTACCTGCTCGGACGTGCGCGGACTCCCGAGGAGATCGACGCATTCTGGGCACCCCGATGCGCCGATAGCGCCGCGGATGACCTCGGCCTGGGTTGGTGGGTCGGATTCCAGGATGGCGCGTTCATCGGTTGGTGGGATCTCGGGCGTAGCGACTCCGTACCTTCGTCCCTGCCCCGCCCGCACGAGGCCGAGATCGGTTGGCGCGTCTCGAGGCGTTGCTGGCGGCGCGGTCTGGCGACGGAGGGCGCGAACGCCCTGTTGCGCCACGCGTTCGAGACCGTCGGGCTGCAGCGGGTGTGGGCAGAGACCATGGCCATCAACACTCCATCGCGCGCAGTCATGCGGAAGCTGGGGATGCGACACCTCCGCACGGAGGTGCGCCAGTGGGACGAGCCTCTGCACGGGAGCGATCTCGGCGAGGTGATCTACGAGCTCACGGCCTCGGAGTGGGGCGCCGCACCCGACGCCCCGACCGGGTGCGCGCGGTCGGCGGGTTCCACGGCGGACGCCTGGTCACCGACGGCGACGACTCCCCCCACCTGACGATCGCCTCGGCGCCGGCGTCGTTCGCCTTCGGCCACGCCGACAACGACGGCTCGATGCCGCCCGAGGCGATCGCGACGCTGGGCACGACCCTGCGCGCCACCGGCCGGGAGCACGTCAACGAGGTCTACCCGGACGCCCCGCACGGCTACTCGATGGCCGACACGTCGACCTACCAGGAAGCCGGCGCCGAGCGGCACTTCGCCACCCTGCGCACCCTCTACGACTCCGCACTGCGCTGATCGGTCGGCGGCTCGTGCCGCCCAGCCGTCGTCAGCGACCGGCGACGACCTCGACCTCGCCCCAGGGTCGTACGACGACCCCGGTCCGCCCGCGGTGGCGCAGCCACGCGGCCGCCTGCGGACCCTGGAGGTAGGCCGACGTCGCGTCGACGTCGGCGGTGGTGAGCGAGTCGTGGACGACGGTCACCGAGGCGACCCCGGTCGGCGCGAGGCCGGTGACCGCGTGGCGGAGGTGGTCGCCGCGGTGGGCGGTGCCGCTCGTGGCGACCGCACCGTGGTGGACCGGGATGACCGCCACCGTGCGGCTGGGGTCGCGCGGGTCCTCGACGCCGATCCTCCAGGGCTCGTGCCCGGGTCGGGTGCCGCAGGTGAGGTCGCCGCCGGCGGAGAGGCAGAAGTCGGTGTCCGGGAGGTCGCGCAGGGCGGCTGCCGCACGCTCCGCCGCCCAGCCCTTCACGACACCCGACGGGTCGAGCTCCGGACGCCGTACGTCGAAGGCGCCGTGCGAAGCCAGGCGGGCCGCCTCGCCCAGCAGCAGCACCTGCGCGACCTCGGGCGGGCACTGCTCGACGGTGAGCTCGCCCCGGCCGAGCCGCGAGACGACCGAGTCGTCGCGCCAGGTGCTGAAGACCTCGTCGGCCCAGCGCAGCGAGGCCAGCGCGGCCTCCCACGCCGCCAGGCCACGAGCGCGTCCCGGCGTGCGCGCCGCGCAGGGCGAGGCTGATCGGCATGCCCATGACGTGCTCGACGTGGCGCGTGACCGGCTCCACCGGGTCGGTCACGGCGGCCGGGTCGAGGTCGACGCTCACGCGAGCGCCTGGTCGAGGGCCGCCTGCAGCGACGTGAGGTAGCCCTGGCTGGTGACGGTCGCCCCGCTGATCATGTCGATCCGGGCGCTCTGCGCGTCGAGGGTCTCCTGGATCAGGATCGGCAGCGCGTAGCCGTTGATCTGCTGGTCCCTGCCGTTGCCCATCGGGTACTGCACCACCGTCACGTCGGTGATCGTCGACCCGTCGACGGTCACCTGGACCTGGACCGGCCCCCACTGGGTCGGGGTCGACGGTCCGGTGACGGTCGTCCTCTTCGGGGTCGCCGCCTCGGGTGCGGTGCTCGGCGGCGTGGTCTCCGGCGTGGTCTGCGGGGTGGTCGACGGGGTGGTCGACGGGGACGGGGTGTCGTCCTCGGGCGGGCTGGCGCTGCCCGACGACGAGCCGGACGACGAGCCGGAGGACCCCGAGGACGACGAGCCGGCAGAGCTGCCGCTGATGGCCGGCAGGTTCGAGCCGGCGGCGAGGTCGCCGGACGGCCCGGAGGTCGACGTGTGGTAGCCGAGGAGCAGCACCAGCACGGTGAGGGTGCTGAGGCCGGCGAAGAGGATGCGGCTGAAGGGGGACATGCGGATCACCACTTGAAGGTCTCGACGTGGAACTGGTCGGCGGGCAGTCCGGCCCGCGCGGTCGTGCGGCGTACGGCGTCGGTCCACGCCTCGGGCCCGCACACGAAGACGTTGCGCTCGGCGAGGTCGGGCACCCATGTCAGGAGCGCCTGCGCGTCCGTGGCGGTGCCGGCGTGGGCGCTGAGCCAGGAGTCCGGCGTGCGACGGGGTCCGGGCAGCGCGTAGACCTGCAGGCCACGCTCGGCCATGAGCGCCTGGAACTCGCCGATGAAGAGCGGCGTGCCGCTGTAGCGGTAGAGGACGAGGGCCTCACCGGGGGCGTAGGCCAGCCCCTCGGCCAGCGAGCGCAACGGCGTGATGCCGACGCCCGAGCCGATGAAGAGCAGCTTGGGGTGGGTCCGGGCGCGCTCGGTGAGCCGTCCGAACGGGCCTTCCACCAGGACCCGGCTGCCCGGCGCCAGGTGGCGCAGCGAGCCGCTGCCCTCGCCGAGGTCCTTGACGGTGACCCGGAGCCGCTGTCCGTCGGGGGCGGCCGAGAGCGAGAAGGGGTGCGCGCGGGTCCAGCCCGGGCGACCCAGGAAGCGCCAGGTCAGGAACTGGCCGGACTGCACGGGCAGTCGGTGCAGCGCGCGACCGCGCAGGTGGATCGAGAACACGTCCTCGCTCTCCAGGACGACCGAGTCCACCCGGAGGTCGTGGCGCAGCGAGCGCCAGACCGGGACCCCGACGCGCCAGACCAGGACGGAGCCCGCCGCCGCGATCCACAGGCCCCACCAGAAGATCGTGGAGGCGGTGGAGCGCAGGAACTCCTGGCCGGTCCAGAGCTGGTGCGGCAGCGCGAGCCCGGCGCCGAGGTAGGCGTAGAGGTGCAGCAGGTGCCAGGACTCGTAGCGCAGCCGACGGCGGGCGGCGCGGATGCTGGTCACCACGACCATGACCAGGCACAGCGAGCCGGCGACGCCGAGGAGCATGCCGGGGTAGTCCCAGGTCAGGTCCCAGAGTGTGCCGGGCGTCGCCGCGACCCGCCCCGCGGCGTACCCCCAGGTGATCAGGCCGACGTGGGCGACCATCAGGTTGAACGACGTGAAGCCGACCAGCCGGTGCAGCACCGCGAGCCGGTCCTGGCCCCAGGCGCGCTCGAGCAGCGGGACCCGGGCCATCATCAGCACCTGCAGGAGCAGCAGGTCGGAGGCGACCAGGCCGGTCAGCCGACCGGTCGAGAGCAGGGACGACTCCCAGCCGCCGAGGTCCTGGACCCCTCCCTCGCGCACCCACAGGAACACCAGCCACAGCAGGCTGAGCCAGAGGACGCCGACGCTGCCGGAGCGCACGACGGCGTCCGCGCGGGCAGCCCGGCCGGCCCGCCGCGGCGGCACCGGGCGGGTGAGCGTCGGCCTCGGCGTCGGCGTCGCCAGCGGGGGCCCGGGCAGGGTCGAGGTCATGAGGAGAGACCGGGGCCCGACTCCGTGCCGTCGTCGGGCCCGGTGCCGTCGGGGGCGCCGAACCCACCCTCGCCGCGCAGCTCGTGGTCCCCGTCGCCGCGGGGTCCGTGGGGGCCGTGACCGCCCAGACCACCGTCGGGCCCACCGTCGGGCCCAGTCCACCGTCGGGGGCGAACTGGCCGCCCTGCTCCGAGACGGGGGTGATCTGCTCGGAGGTGCCCTCGTGACCGATGGCGTAGCCGACGAGGCCGCCGGCCAGGCCGAAGCCGATCATGGCAGCCACCGGAGCGGCCCAGGCGCGAGCGCGGGCAGCGGTCCGCGAGGGCGTCGGCTCGGCCGGCCGGGCGGCGACGGCCCAGCCCGCGGGCGGGCCGACGGGCGGAGGCGCCAGCGGGGGTGCCAGCGGGGGTGCCGCGGGCGCGGACTCGGCGCCCCGGTCGCCGTCGGTCGACGAGACGTCGCCGGTGTCGACCGGCACCCGGACGGCGTCGGGCTGGTCAGCGGCGTCGTCGCCGACGTGGTTGATCGGGCGGGTCTCGTCATCGTTCATGGTGCGATCCTGCGTGACCCCGCTGATGACGCACCGTGCGCTACCTGTGGATCCGCTGTCAGCACTCCACCACGTCGCGTCGACAGTGCCGGCGTACGACGCGAGCCGCTCCTCACGTGAGCGCTGCGCGACGGCGCCGCGCCTCGAGGCGGTGCCGACCCCACGTCCAGGCGCCGGTGCACCACAGCGCCCACGCGACGAGGAGCGGCTGGAAGGCCAGCCGCCACAACCTGGCCGCGTCGGTGTCCAGGCCGAAGGAGTCGGAGCCGTGGTAGGCCTGCCAGAGGTTGCCCGGGAAGACGGCGACGAAGAACGCCGCGACCACCCAGCCCAGGAGGGCGAGCCGATCGCCGCGCAGGACCAGCAGCGACACCCCGAGCGTCAGCTCGACCACACCGGAGACGATCACGATCGCCTCGCGCGCCGGGAGGAACGTCGGCACCTGGCCGAGGAACGCGTCGACGGCCGCGAAGTGGCCCACCCCGGCGACCAGCAGGACGGCGGCGAGGAGAATCCGGGCAACCAGCCTCATGTGCGTGACTCCTCGGACTCGGACTCGGACTCGGGCTCGGCGCCTGGGACGGGCCCGGCGTCCGGTGCAGACGACGGTACCGGGCCGGCGTCGATGCGCAGGTCCATGTCGGCCAGCAGGTGGCTGAGACCACGGTGCTCCCGCGTGCGGGCCGCGACGAGCAGGCTGAGCACCGCGAACACCACGACGGCCAGCAGGCCCCACCAGGTCTGCACCAGCACCAGGCCGAACAGCCCGCCGATGCCGGTGACGAGCTTGACGGCGCGGGACAGCGGCGTCAGGAGCCGCCGTCGCGCCACGGCGCGGACCGCCACGATCCGCTCGCCCATGGTGCGCCCGGTGAGCAGCACCGAGGCCGCCTCGAGCGCCAGCGGCACGACCCACTGGAGCATCGCCTGGACGTCGGCGTCGAGGCGCCGTTCGAGGGTGCCGGCCACCCAGAGCTCGTAGGCCCTCCAGAACAGCGCGACGACCGCGCCGGCCAGCACGACGAACAGCACGTCGCACAGCATGCCCATCACGCGACGCCCGTAGGTGATGTGGTCGGGCCGCGGGGCACGGCGCACCTCCCGGTCGACGACGATCGCCGACAGCGCCGACCCGACGACGGCGCCGAGGGTGTTGACGAGCAGGTCGTCGACGTCGAAGAGTCGGTAGGCGCAGCCGTAGATGCCCCACACCCCCGTGGTCTGGGTGAGCTCGATGAGCAGCGAGGTGGCGAGCCCGAGGAGGCCGGCCACGACGAACCCGCGCCGCAGCACGCGGCGCACGAAGAAGCCGAGCGGGACGAACAGCAGCACGTTGAGCGCGATCTGGAGGAACGCCGGCTCCCCGAGCAGCGTCAGCACGCCGTCGGAGGTGCCCCCGATGCCGCGGAACGAGCCGAGCGGGTCGAGCTGGCGGCCCTGGCAGACGTAGTCGCCGGCCGCCGGGGTCGGGAGCAGCGTGTAGGTCCACAGCGACAGCCCGTAGACGGCTGCCGCGAGCAGCACCGCGAGGTCGACCGGTCCGAGCCGGCCGAGGCGCCGGTACTGGACGGCCGCGACGGGCAGCAGCAGGACCACCGCGACCACGCTCCCGAGCGTCAGCGCGATCAGCGCGTTCTGGGCCTGGTCGGACACGGGAGAACGCTAGGTCATCACCCCCCGCACACGGGTCTCGGACCACGCACCGGGAGCAGCTCGGCCTCGTCAGCGACCGGCGGGTCGCGACGTGGCGCCGGCGGCTCCCCCGACTACCCGAGCGACCCGCTCGCCAGCCTGAGGTCGTCCAGCGCCGCCATCGTGTACGGCGCGAGGTCGTCGCTGGCATCCTGCTCGCCCTCGGACCACTCCGCGAACCCGCGCTTGAACGCGAGCACGCCGAGCTCGGCGGCGAGGTGGGCGACCGGGTCGGGCACTCCGCGCGCCAGGAGCGCGTCGGTCATCGCCGCGGCGAGGCCGACGTTCTTGAGGAGGGCACGCTCCTGCAGCTCGGTGCTGGCAGCGACGGCTGCGCTGATCCGGGGGCCGAGCTCGCGATTCATCGGGCCCATCTCGCTCGATGCGAGAGCGAGTCCGGCCGCGACCGCCTCGAGCGGGCTCGCGTCCGCGGGGGACTCGGCGATGCCCTGCGCGAGCAGGGCGCTGAGCGTCTCCTGACCCGCGGCGAGGAGCTCGCGCTTGTCGGGGAAGTGCCGGAAGAAGGTGCTCTTGGTGATGCCCGCGCGCTCGGCGATCTGGGCGACCGTCGTGGCGTCGTACCCCTGCTCGGTGAACAGGTCGACAGCAGCGAGGATGATCCGCTCGCGCGCTCCTGGTTGCCACCGTGCCATGCCGTCCACCCTACCCGATGGGACACTTGTCCCATCACCTGCTACGGTGACGGGACAGTTATCCCATCACTTCAGGAGAGTCCCATGAAGGTCTTCATCACCGGCAGCACCGGGCTGATCGGCACCGCCGTCGTCACCGAGCTCCTCGGCCACGGCCACACCGTCCACGGTCTCGCCCGCTCCGACGCCTCCGCACGTGCGGTCCAGGAGGCCGGGGGGACGGCGGTCCGCGGCAGCCTGGCCGACCTGGACGTCATCCGCAGCGGGGCGGCGGAGGCCGACGGCGTCATCCACCTGGCCTTCGCCAACGACTTCAGCAGTCCCGAGGCGCTCGCGCACGCGGTCGCGGAGGAGACCGCCGCGCTGACGACCCTGGGCGAGGCCCTCGTCGGGACCGATCGACCGCTGGTGGCGGTGTCCGGCACGCCGTGGGTGCCCGGCCGCGTGTCCACCGAGGCCGACCCCTTGCCGATGGACGGTCCGGTCGGCGGTCGTGGTCGTACGGTGACCGCGATCCTGGAGCTGGCCTCGCGCGGCGTCCGGGCGTCCGCGGTCCGGCTCCCGCGCACGGTGCACGTCGACGGCGAGGGCGGCTTCGCCGGGCTGCTGACGAACATCGCCCGGGCGTCCGGGGTGTCCGGCTACCCCGGGGACGGCGCCCAGCGCTGGCCGGCCGTGCACGCCCTCGACGCAGCCGTGCTGTTCCGGCTGGCCCTGGAGGCGGCGCCGGCCGGCAGCTCGTGGCACGCGGTCGACGACGAGGGCGACGCCGTCCGTGACATCGCCGCGGTCATCGGGCGCAGGCTCGGCCTGCCGGTGGAGTCGGTCCCCGCGGAGGCCTTCGGAACGCTCGGTCAGCTCTTCGCCACCGACCAGCCCTCCTCCAGCGCCTACACCCGGGCCGAGCTCGGGTGGACGCCGACGCACCCGAGGCTGCTCGCCGACCTGGAGAACCTCCAGCCCTGATCGCCCGAGGTCAGGTCCGGCGTCAGGTCCGGCGCCCGCGAGTGGCTGGATCCCCAGCGCCCGGGCGCCGGGGATCCGCCTCAGCTCGTCAGGAGCCCGCAGCACCCGGGTCCGGCAGCTCGTCGCGCCAGGAGTGCTGCGGCGCATAGCCGAGCAGGTCGCGGGCCTTGTCGATGGCGTAGAACGTCTCGTCGCGACCCATCTCCCGGCGTACCTCCACCCCCTCGTAGAAGCGGTCCCGGATCTCCTGGGTCGTGGCAGCGACCGACAGGTCGGCGTTGGCGACGTTGAAGACCTCGTAGCCCAGGCCGTCGGTCTCCAGGCAGCGCTGGGTCAGCTGCCCCAGGTCACGGGTGTCGATGTAGGCGAAGATGTTGCGGCGGCGCAGCGCCGGGTCGTCGAGGAAGGCCGGGAACAGCTCGGCGTACTCGTGCGGCTCGATGACGTTGTTGATCCGCAGGCCGTAGACGTCGGCGCCGGTGCGAGCCTGGAAGGACCGCGCCGTCGCCTCCCCGGCGACCTTCGACATGGCGTAGGCGTCCTCGGGGACCGTCGGGTGGTCCTCGTCGACCGGCACGTAGAGCGGTCGCCGCTCGCCCTGGGCGAAGCAGATCCCGTACGTCGTCTCGGAGGAGGCGAACACGATCTTGCGGATGCCGAGCCGGGTGGCCGCCTCGAGCACGTTGTAGGTGCTGAGCACGTTGGTGGCGTAGGTCTTCGCGTCGGAGGTCAACAGGATCCGCGGCACGGCGGCGTAGTGCACGACGGCGTCGTAGGCCGGCTTCTCGGCCAGCTCCAGCTCGTCCATCGTGGCGAGCCCGGCCATCGCCGAGTAGGTCTCCCCCGCGTCGGTGAGGTCCACCAGGAGATCGGCGACGTCGGGGTGGCCCAGCGGGACGAGGTCGGCGTTGGTGACCTGGTGGCCCTGGTCGGCGAGGTGGGCCGCCACGTGCTTGCCGGCCTTGCCACTGCCTCCGGTGAAGAAGATGCGCATGACCCCGCCAACCACCGGGGTCGCCCATTCCTTCCCCGTGCCCTCCCCCACGACGCCGGTGCGACCACCGCGGGACCGGCGTCAGCTCACGCCCAGGCGACGGCGACGTCCTGGTCGAGGCGAGGCAGCCGGTCGAACCAGGGGTTCTGTCCCGGGTGGCCGATGTTCATGACCAGGTGGGTCCGCCAGGTCGTGCCGGCGAAGAACTCCGCGTCGATGCCGTCGGCGTCGAAGCCGGCCATCGGGCCGGCGGCGAGGCCGTGGGCTCGGATGGCGAGGAGGAACACGCCGGTCTGGATGGCGGCGCTGTACCTCGCCACTCCTTCGCGGGCCTCGACGGGCATGCCGGAGAAGTTCTTGACGAACATCTCGGCACGCTCGGGGAAGGTGGTCGGGAAGTGCTCGTGGAAGTCGGCGTCGTAGGCGAGCACGGCGATCGCGGGAGCCGACATCGTCTTGGCGCGGTTGCCCTCGGCCAGGTGGGGGGCCAGCCGGTCGCGGCCCTCAGGAGTGCGGACGAACAGGGCGCGCAGCGGCTGACTGTTGGCCATCGACGGCGACCAGCGGGCGAGGTCCCAGATGCCGGCGAGCTCGGCATCGGTGACCGGCTCCCCGGAGAACGAGTTGGCGGTGCGGGCCTCGGTGAAGAGCAGGGCACGGCCCTCGTCGGTGAGCAGGTCGAGCGGCAGCGTGGCGGACGGAGACATGAGAGATCCTTCGGTCGTGGGCTTGCTTGCACTTCCGATGCTACTCCTATTTTAGAAGCAACAGGCAAGAACGAAGTGGAGTACGATCGGTCACATGTCCACGCGCCAGCCCCCGGTCTCGTCCGCGGCCGTGCCCGCGCTGCCGGCCCCGGGGCACGAGCCGCCACTCTGCGACGCCGCGCTCGAGCGCGCCTTCGCCTTCCTCGGCAAGCGTTGGAACGGCGTCCTGCTGGGCACCCTGATCCAGGGGCCCGCCGGGTTCGCCGAGCTCCGGCGGAGCCTCGGCATCAGCGACTCGATGCTCTCCGACCGCCTCGGCGAGCTCGGCCGCGCGGGCCTGGTCGAGCGCACCGTGGACAGCGGCCCACCGGTCGCGGTCTCCTACGCGCTGACCCCCAGCGGCCAGGCGATCCTGCCGGCGCTCCGGGCGCTGACCGAGTGGTCGAGCCAGAACCTCACCGCCGAGCGGTGCGGGTCAGGGAGTCCCGAGCAGCCGTAGGAACGTCGTGCGCACGTTGCGCCGCTCCACCACGAGGGGCGGGTAGCCGGCGGTCTCGTCGGTCCACCGGCTCAGGATCTCCTGCTCGTCGGCCCGGTCGGTGTCGTCGAGCACGACCAGCGCACCGGGGTTGAGCCGGTGCCCGAGGACGGGCAACGCCGGGAAGCGGGCCAGCCGCGACGTGCCCCCGATCGGCCCGTCGACGAAGAGCAGGTCCACGCCGCCCAGCTCGGGCAGGCCGGAGAGGTCGTACCAGAGGCGCCGCTCGCCGCTCTCGAGGTCCTGCTCGACGAGCGGTGCGTCGACGATCGTGGCGTAGGAGTCGACGCCGTGGCGCCGCAGCAGCTCCCGGGTCGCCTCACCGAAGACCGGGTCGCTCTCCAGGGCCACGACCCGCCCGCCGAGGCCGCGCTGGGCCAGCGCGAGGGCGACGTAGAGGGTGGAGGAGCCGGAGCCGCACTCCAGCACCGTGAGGCCGGCCGGCCGCGCGTAGACCTCGTCGAGCAGCGTGACGATGGTGCCGGGAGTGACCGCCCACTCGCCCAGGCCGGGCAGCCCGAGGGAGGTCGGCGCCAGCAGGTCGGCGTACCGCTGCAGGCGCAGCAGGTCGCTGGGGAGGGTGTCGAGGCTGGTGCGGAAGCGGATGCCGTCGGCGTGAGCGCGCGCCTCGGCCTCCACGAGCCGGCGCCCGAGATCGTCGATGCGCGCGACCAGGGCCGGGTCCGGTCGAGGCGCCGACTGGGCGCGGCGCGCCCGCCGACCCGTGGCAGCCGCCTTCCGGCCGGCTCGCCGGACCGCCCGGCGCGTGTCGCGCGCCGTCGCACCGACCCTCCCCAGCCGGTCGCCGAGGCTGCGGAGCATCCGAGCGCACCCCACGAGCGCGACGCCGAGGCCGAGGGCGAGCACGACCAGCCCCGCCTCGACCCCCGCGAGGAGCGTGACCGGCGCCGCGACGACGGCGAGGACGCCACCTCCGGCCACCCAGGCATCGCTGCGCAGCACTGCGTCGGGCCTCATCTCTGGTCCTGGCGCAGGCATCGGCGTCCCTCGGTGACGGCTGTCCGGGCGACCTCGGCCGAGATGTCGAGAACGGTCATGGGGTGGAGCCTCCTGCCAGAGCGATGGGGACCGACCGGGTCAGCGCAGGCTGAGGCAGCCGGACACGTCGGGCTCCCACGGGAGCTTGGCGTCCACGGCGATGCGCTCGTCGAGCGCGGCGGCGACGTCCTCGGGCCAGGGGGCGGTGAGGCGGGTCTCCATGTCGATGTGCAGGAAGATCTCCTCCATCACGAAGCTCACCCGCTGCCGCGACTCGTCGAGCAGGTAGACCAGGGCGTGCCCGGCCCGCTCCGCCCGACCCAGCAGCCGCACCCGTGTCGACATCCGGTCCCCGGTGCGGAGCTCGGACAGGTAGGTGAGGTGGTGCTCTGCGGAGAAGCAGGCATGCCCGTGGGCAGGCCAGTTCTGGGGGATCCCGATCTCGACCAGGGACTCGTCGAGCCCCTCGCTGGCGATGCCGGTGTAGTGGCGGACGTTGAGGTGTCCGTTGACGTCCTCGAAGGCGATCGGGACGGGCTGCTCGGCGTACGCCGACAGCTCTGCGAACTGCTCGTACGTGGGGTGGGGTGCTCTCACGGTCCGTGACCCTACCGGTCCGGGTCCCGGGCCCGCCGACGGCGGCCGTCCAGGTCGACCCGGACGACCGTCCGGGGAGGCCGGGCGGTGCCCGACCCGGTCGGTCCGCACCGACCGCGCCACGCGCCGCGCGAGGCACTACCGGTAGGTCAGCAGGTCCCCGGCCAGGTGCGGGTGCTCGTTGAAGGTCAGCAGGCGCGCGCCGGTCGACCCCACGACGACGCGGGTGAGGGCGGCGTTGACGGCCACGGTGTTGAAGCGCTCCCAGAGCCGTCCGGTGGCGGCCTGCGCCGCGGCCGCAGCAGCCTCGTCGAGACCATCGGGGCCGTCGGGGCCACCCGTCCCGACCGGGTCGACAAGCGCCGCGCACACGGCCGCGATCACCCCGCCCGAGCTGACGACCACGACCGTCCGGCCCGAGCCGGCCTCCTGCACGGCGCGCGCGAACGACGTGCGCACCCGGGCGAGGAACGCGGCGTAGGTCTCGACGTCGCCGCCGCCCACGAGGCCGGCGGTCCACCGGGCGGTGACCTCCTCGAAGAGCTTCTGGAAGGCCCGCCTGTCGGTGTCGGGGGTCGGAGCCTCAGCGTCCGCGGCCACGAGTGCGACGTGGTCGAACTCGTCCCAGCCGGCGTCCTCGACGACAGCCAGGTCACCCCACCCGGCGGTCTCACCGAGCGCCTCGAGCGTCTCGCGGTGCCGGCGGAGGCTGCCGCGGACCAGGGCGGTCGGGCGCACCCCCGACTCGCGCAGCCAGGCGCCGGCTGCCCGGCCCTGCTCCCAGCCGGTCTCGGAGAGCACGTCGTAGTCGTCGGCACCGAACGACGCCTGGCCGTGACGGACGAGGATCAGCTGGCCCACGGGGTCAGGCTCCGATCAGCCCGCGGCAGCGGGTCTCGAGGTAGGCGACGGCCGCACCGAGCACGGCGAAGGACTCGTTGGTCGTCTGGCGGTGGACGTAGCGGTACCAGATCTGCTGGGCGATGACGGCCAGGCGGAAGAGGCCGAACACCTCGTAGAAGCGCCACTGCTCCGGAGTCACCGACAACCCGGCCCGCTCGCAGTAGTAGTCCACGACCTGCGCGCGGGTCCACATGCCCGGGGCGTTGGTCGGCTGGCGCCGGAACGCATGGAACGTCTCGTCGTCGGCGGCCTCGACCCAGTAGGCGAGCGCGCCACCGAGGTCCATCAGCGGGTCGCCGACCGTGGCCAGCTCCCAGTCGAGCACCCCGACGATCCGGCTCGGGTCGTCGGCGGCCAGGACCAGGTTGTCGAAGCGGAAGTCGTTGTGGATCAGGCACTGTCCGACGTCGGCGGGCTGCGCCTGGTCGAGCCAGGTCACGATGTCGGACCAGTCCCCCGTGTCGTCGGTCCGGGCGGCGGCGAACCGCTTGGTCCACCCACCGACCTGGCGGGCGACGTACCCGTCCCCGCGGCCGAGCGCGGCCAGCTCCGGTACGGCGGCGACGTCGACCGAGTGCAGCGCGACCAGCACGTCGAGGGCACTGCCGCACAGCGTCGCCACCTGCTCCGGCGCCATCTCGAAGCCGAGGTCGCGGCGCGGGACGACCCCGTCCACCTTCTCCATCACGTAGAACTCCGAGCCCAGCACCGACTCGTCGGCACAGTGCCCGACCATCGTGGGGACCAGCGGGAAGACCGGCGCGAGCGCCCGCTGCACGGCGTGCTCGCGGCCCATGTCGTGGGCACCCTTCGCCTTCGACCCGGCCGGGGGTCGACGCAGGACCAGGTCCGGCAGCGCGGGGTCTTCGTAGGTCAGCAGGTAGGTGAGGTTGGAGGCGCCGCCGGAGAACTGGCGGACCTCGGCGATCGGGCCGCGACCGAGCCAGGCGGCGGCCGCGGCGACGTCGAAGGCGTCCTCGTCGCGCACCGGTCGCGCCGGGTTGCCGTCGGTGCTGCCTGCGGGTCGGTCGGTCGGTCCAGAGTCCACGACCGCACCCTAGGGCAGCGCCGGACGGGCGACCCGGGTCGGGTTCACGCGACCGCGACGGCGCTGATCACGCGGGCCCGCCCGGCCGGGTCCTGCCAGGCGACGCGCGTGCGCAGGAACCGCAGGGACGACCGGGCCACCGTCGGGCCGCGACGAGCAGCGAGAAGGCCACCAGGGGTGCCGCCGTGGGCTCAGGTGTTCTGCGGGAAGCCCAGGTTGAGGCCGCCGTGGCTCGGGTCGAGCCAGCGCGAGGTGACCGCCTTCTCGCGGGTGAAGAACTCCACGCCGTGCGGGCCGTAGGCCTTGGCGTCGCCGAAGAGCGAGTCCTTCCAGCCGCCGAACGAGTAGTAGGCCACCGGCACCGGGATCGGCACGTTGATGCCGACCATGCCGACCTCGACCTCGCGCTGGAAGCGCCGGGCGGCGCCGCCGTCGTTGGTGAAGATCGCGGTGCCGTTGCCGTAGGGGCTGGCGTTGATGAGCGCCGACGCCCTCGTCGTAGCGACGCCACCCGGACGACCGACAGCACCGGGCCGAAGATCTCGTCGGTGTAGACCGTCGAGGTGGTCGGCACCTTGTCGATGAGCGTGGGGCCGAGCCAGAAGCCGTCGGCCTCGCCGTCGACCTCGATGCCGCGGCCGTCGACGACGACCGTCGGCGCCGTCGGTGGTGGCCACGTCGAGGTAGCCCGCGACCTTGTCGCGGTGCTCGCGGGTGATCAGCGGACCCATGTCGCAGCC
Organism: uncultured Actinomycetota bacterium; assembly: GCA_963757695.1. Classification (GTDB taxonomy): domain Bacteria; phylum Actinomycetota; class Actinomycetes; order Propionibacteriales; family Nocardioidaceae; genus Nocardioides. Next base: position 1,012,548 of record CAVWTJ010000014.1, on the reverse strand, counting down.
GCGGCGGCCGTCGCCGGTGACCAGCTTGCCCATCCGGTCGCTGATCTTGCTCGATCAGCTCGTCGGCGATCGGCTCGACGGCGACGACGACGCAGATCGCCATGCAGCGCTCGCCGGCCGAGCCGAAGCCGGCGTTGACGGCGGAGTCGGCGACCAGGTCGAGGTCGGCGTCGGGCAGCACCAGCATGTGGTTCTTCGCGCCGCCGAGGGCCTGGACCCGCTTGCCGGCGGCGGTGCCGGTCTCGTAGACGTACCGCGCGATCGGGGTCGAGCCGACGAACGAGATCGAGGCGACGTCGGGGTGCACGAGCAGCGCGTCGACGGCCTCCTTGTCGCCGTGCACGACGTTGAAGACGCCGTCGGGCAGGCCGGCCTCGGTCCACAGCGTCGGCCATCCAGTTCGCGGCGCTCGGGTCCTTCTCGCTCGGCTTGAGCACGACGGTGTTGCCGGCGGCGATCGCGATCGGGAAGAACCACATCGGCACCATCGCCGGGAAGTTGAACGGGCTGATGATGCCGACGACGCCCGAGCGGCTGCTTGAGCGAGTAGACGTCGACGCCGGTCGAGACGTTGCTCGCGAGAACGCGCCCTTGGCCAGGTGCGGGATGCCGCAGGCGAACTCGACGACCTCGAGGCCGCGGGCGATCTCGCCGGCGGCGTCGGAGAGCACCTTGCCGTGCTCGGAGGTGAGGATCGCGGCGAGCTCGTCCTTGCGGGCGTTGAGCAGCTCGCGGAAGGCGAACATCACCGTCTGGCGGCGCGCGATCGAGGCGTCGGCCCCACTCGGCGAACGCCGCTCGCGGCGGCGGCGACCGCGGTGTCGACGTCGGCGGTCGAGGCGAGGCGGACCTGCTTGCTCACCTCGCCCAGCGCCGGGTCGTAGACCGGGCCGGTGCGGGTGGAGGTCGCCGGCGGCGGGCGCGCCGCCGATCCAGTGGTCGAGCACAGGCATGGTCCGCTCCGGTGGATTCGGTGGTCTGGCGGCATGATCGTGGTCATGGCTTAGAGCTCCTCGTCGAGCAGGGTGAGTACGGCGTCGTAGGTGGACAGGGCCTCGGCGACCTCGTCGTCGGTGACGACGCAGGGCGGCACGGCGTGGATCCGGTTGTCGGCGGCGAAGGGCAGCAGCCCGCGGGCGAGCAGCTCCTTCTTGGCGCGGCCGATGACGGCCGCGGCGACGGGCTCGCGGGTGGCCCGGTCGGCGACCAGCTCGATCGCCCAGAAGACGCCCGTGCCGCGCACCTCGCCGACGACCGGGTGCTTCTCGGCGAGCTCGCGCAGGCCCGGGCCGAGCACGTCGGCGCCGATCCGCTTGGCGTTGTCGACGATGCCCTCGTCCTGCATCGCGTCGAGCGCGGCGACGATGGAGGCCACCGCGAGCGGGTGCCCGGAGTAGGTCAGGCCGCCGGGGAAGACGGTCTCGTCGAAGTCGGCGGCGATCTCGTCGGAGATGACGACGCCGCCGACCGGCACGTAGCCGGAGTTGACGCCCTTGGCGAAGGTGATCAGGTCGGGCTTGACCGCCGCCGTCGATCCCGTCGAAGGCGAACCACTCGCCGGTGCGGCCGAAGCCGGCCATCACCTCGTCGAGGATCAGCACGATGCCGTGCTTGTCGCACAGCTCGCGGACGCCGGCGAGGTAGCCCGGCGGCGGCATCAGGACGCCGGCGGTGCCCGGGATCGTCTCGAGCAGGATCGGCGGCGATGCCGGACGGCCCCTCGCACTCGATCGACGCGGCGCAGGTGCGTGCAGCGCGCGCTCGGCCTCCTGCTCGGGCGTGGTCGCCCAGAACTCGCGAGCGGTAGAGGTAGGGCCCGAAGAAGTGCACGTGGCCGCGGGCGTACTCGTTGGGCACCCGGCGCCAGTCGCCGGTCGCGACGACCGCGGCGCCGGTGTTGCCGTGGTAGCTGCGGTAGCGTCGAGATGCACCTTGTCGCGGCCGGTGTGCAGGCGTGCCATCCGGATGGCGTTCTCGATGGCGTCGGCGCCGCCGTTGGTGAAGAAGACCTTGTTCATGCCGTCGGGCGCCCGATCGGTGATCCGGCTGCGCGGCCTCGCCGCGGGCCAGGTTGGCGGTCGGCGGGCGCGATCGTGGTCGAGCAGCGCCGCCTGCTCCTGGATCGCGGCGACGACGGCCGGGTGCTGGTGGCCGATGTTGACGTTGACCAGCTGGCTGGAGAAGTCGAGGTAGCGGTTGCCCGCGTGGTCCCACACGTGGCAGCCGAGACCGCCGGCGACGACCATCGGGTCGAGCGCGCGCCTGGGCCGACCAGGAGTGGAAGACGTGGGCGCGGTCGAGCGCGTAGGCGTGCGGCGTCGAGGTCGGGTTGCTGAGTCACCGGGTCGGTCACCGTCGTCATCGTCGGTCTCCTTCCTGGGTGGGGTCGGGTGGCTGCGCATGGGGCGTGAGCGGATCCGGTCGGGTGGGCGGACGCCGCGGTCGGCGTCCGCCCGACCCGGTCGGCGTGCTACTGGCCGCCCTCGTTGAGGGTGACCGTCGATCGGGGTGAAGTCGGCGCCGTCGACGTCGACGCCCTCGTCCTTGCAGCTCGTCGAGCGCCTTCTCGACGTACTCGTTGCTGTACGCCGTGTCCGGCGGCGGGCCTGGTGATGATCGTCGCGCCGGTCTCGTTCTTGGTGCCCATGGCGATGTCGACGGTCTGCTGCCAGGCCGCGTCGTCGATGACCCCGATGCCGTCGGTCGAGGGCCAGATCAGCTTGTTGACCTCGTTGGTCATCCAGAGCTGGTGGCTGGTGCCGAGCTGCGAGCCGGCGGCGGTGACGATGTCGGCGGCCTCCTGCGGGTTGTCGCGCGCGTAGACCCAGCCCTTGATCGAGGCCTTGATGAACTTCGACGGTCTGGTCGGCGTACGCCGGGTCGTCCGAGCTTGTCGGTCTGCGCCCAGATCGCGTCCTGCAGCATGGCGGTGCCGACGTCGTTCCAGTTGATGACGTTGAGGTCCTCGGGCTGGTAGAGCTCACCGGTGTCGGGGTTCTCCGTCTCCAGCACCTGGGCGTACTCGTTGTAGGTCATCGCCTGGGCGGCGTCGATGTCGCCGGCGAGGAAGCCGTTCATGTCGAACGCCTGCTGCACCAGCGTTGATGTCGCTCGACGCCGACGCCGTCCTTCTGCATGCCGGCGAAGAGCTCCCACTCGTTGCCGAAGCCCCAGCTGCCGATCGTTCTTGCCCGCGAAGTCCGCCGGCGAGGTGATGCCCTTGTCCTTGAACGAGACCTGCGTGGTGGCGCTGCGCTCGAAGATCTGCGCGACGTCGGTGATGCTCGGCGCCCTGCTCGATCGAGCCGAGCACCTTGGGCACCCAGGAGATCGCGTAGTCGACGTCGCCGGCGGACAGCGACGTCCTGCGGCACGATGTCGGCGCCGCCCTCGGCGATCGTGACGTCGAGGCCCTCGTCCTCGTAGTAGCCCTGGTCGAGGGCGGCGTAGTAGCCGGCGAACTGGGCCTGGGCGACCCACTGCAGCTGCAGCTTGACCGGGGTCAGGCCGTCGGCCGACGACGAGTCGTCGCCGCGTGCCGTCGTCTGCGGCTGCCGCAGCAGCGCCGAGCACGGCCAGGCGAGGGCGAGCGGCGACGGCGCGCCAGCTTGAGCCGTGCCTCCTCAGCATGGTGCTCGCTTCTGGGTTGGATCATGCGGTGCGCATCGGGTTGCGTGCGTGCTCGCGGTGGGTGGTGCTGTGGTCGGCGCGGACGAGCTGGGTCAGGGCCGGGCACGGTGCCGGGAGAACCAGAGCTCGACGACGAGGGTGACGACGTAGAACGCGAGGCCGAGCACGATCGGCGCCGAGCACGTAGGCCCAGGCGAGCGGGTAGTTGCTGCTCGCCGCCGCCGAGGTGATCGACTTGCCGAGGCCGCCGATCGGGCCGCCGAAGTACTCCGCGATCAGCGCCGAGATCACCGCGAGCGACGAGGCGATCCGCAGCCCGGTGAAGACGTACGGCGTCGCGGTCGGCAGGGTCACCGCGCGGGCCACGCTGCACCGGTCGCGGCGGCGTACGCGCGCATCAGGTCGCGGTGCACCGGGCGTGACCTGGCGCAGCCCGCGCAGGGTGTTGAGGTAGACCGGGATGACCACCGCGATGCGCGGCGACGACGACGCGGGCGGTGTCGACCGCGGCGCCGTACATCGTGTAGAGCACCGGGGCGAGCGCCACGATCGGCACGACGGACAGCGCGGCGACCAGCGGCACCGCCATCTGGTCGAGCGACCCGCACGGCGCTCGCGAGGACGCGCCCCGACGATCGCCGACGACGGCGCCGACGACCAGTGCCGAGAGGGCGTTGCGGCCGGTGAGCGAGCATGCCCGACCAGATCGAGCCGGGTTGTCGACCGGACCTGCCGACCAGATCGCGCTGCGGGGCGGGCACGATGAACGGCTCGATGTCGAAGACGCAGACCAGCGAGCTGCCAGAGCCCGAGCGCGACGACGCCGAAGCACGAGCGGCGCGAGCACGGTGCCGAGACCGGCGTCGGCGCCGCGGCGCGGCACCGTGAGCGGTCGGCGGTGGCGCCGCGGCGCTGCGTCGGTACCGATGCGTCATCGGTTCGTCGACTCCCCGCGCTGCGGAGGCTGCCGGTGCGCCGGCCGGCCCGCCGTGCAGGTGGCTCGCGCACCTGGGCGACGGTGGCGAAGAACGCCTCGGCGTCGCGCGCAGTCGCTCGTCGCGAGCGCCGCCGCCGAGCCGGGCGGGCGTCGACGACGTCGACGATGCGGCCCGGACGCGGCGACATCACCACGACCCGGTCGGAGAGGAACACCGCCTCGGGGATCGAGTGGGTCACGAAGAGCACCGCGGCGCCGGTCTCGGCGCAGATCCGGACCAGCTCGTCCTGCATCCGCTCGCGGGTCATCTCGTCGAGCGCACCGAAGGGCTCGTCCATGAGCAGCAGCCGCGGGCCGCTCGGCCAGCGCCCGGGCGATCGCGACGCGCTGCTGCATGCCGCCGGAGAGCTGGTCGGGGTAGGCTGCTCGGCGAAGTCGGTGAGCCCGACGAGCTCGAGCAGCTCCGCGGACGCGGGCCTGTGCGCTCGGCCGAGCCGACACCGTGCAGCTCGAGCGGCAGCTCGATGTTGGCCGGCGACCGTGCGCCACGGCAGCAGGCCGGCCTGCTGGAAGGCGATGCCGTAGTCCTGGTCGAGCCGCGCCTGCCGGGCGGTCTTGCCGAAGACCTCGACGGTGCCGCGCGTCGGCGTGTCGAGGTCGGCGACCAGCCGCAGCAGCGTGCTCTTGCCGCAGCCGCTCGGGCCGATCAGCGAGACGAACTCGCCCGCGCGCGACCGTCGAGGTCGATGTCGGCGAGCGCGGTGACCGCGCGCTTGCGACGGCCGAAGACCCGGTCGACCCCGGTGACGCGGATCGCGGGCGGGGTCGGGTACGCCGGTCGCTGCCGTCGCGCGGCGCTCGCCGTCGCTGGCCGGCTGCTCGTGCGGTCCGGTCCTCGCTCATCGGGCCACCTCCTCGAGTCGGAACGGGCGCAGCAGCAGGCCCGAGCAGGCCGACCGCGCCGGCGGCCACGAGGCCGACGGCGACGGCACCGAAGATCGGCGCCCAGGCTTCGCCGGGTCGCCGCTGGCGGTCTGCGCGTACTCGATGATCATCCGGCCGATGCCGCCGCGCAGGCCGATCGAGACCTCGGCGACGACGGTGCCGATCACCGCGCTGGCCGCGGCCAGGCGCAGGGCCGGCAGCAGGTAGGGCACGCTGACGACGGCAGCCGCAGGGTGACCAGGCTGCGCCACCAGCCCACGCCGTAGGCGTGCATCAGGTCGAGGTGGGTGCGCGTCGGGCGACTTCAGCCCGCGCAGCGCCCCGACCGCGACCGGGAAGAACGCGAGGTACGCCGGCGATGACGGCGACGGAGTACTCGCTGGTCCACGTCCAGCCGCCGATCTCGATCTGCGGCCCCAGCGGCGCACCAGCGGCGCGATCGCGATCAGCGGCACGGTCTGGCTCAGCACGACCCACGGCAGCAGCGCCGACTCGGCGAGCCGGAAGCGCTCATCAGCAGCGCCAGCGCGCAGCCGACGACCACGCCGATGAGCCAGCCGCGGCGCCGCGATGCCGAGGGTGAACAGGCACGGCGTCGTAGACCGCCCGCCAGGCGTCCGGCGCACCGACGAGGCCGGTGACCGGCTCGAAGAGCCGCTGCACCATCTCCCAGGTGTGCGGCATCGCCAGGTCGCTGGAGCGCGGCAGGAGCAGGGTCTGCTCACCGACCGTGACCCCGTCGACCGGGCCGTAGGCGTCGTAGAGCTCCCACGCACCGGCGACCGCGGCGACGCCGAGGACCCCGCAGGACGACGGCGCGCAGGCGGCGAGAGCAGACCGAGGAAGGTGACCAAGGGTCAGGCCTTCGCCGTCACGTGGTCGCGGAGCGCGGGGATGATCGACTCGCCGTAGACGCGCAGCGTCTCCTCCTTGTTGTCGTGCTGGAGGTAGACCGCGAACTGGTCGACGCCGATCGCCTTGAGCTCCTCGAGCTTGGCGATGTGCTCCTCGGCGGTGCCGAGCATGCAGAAGCGGTCGACGATCTCGTCGGGCACGAAGTCGGCGTGGGTGTTGCCCGCCCGGCCGTGCTCGTTGTAGTCGTAGCCCTCGCGGCCCTTGATGTAGTCGGTGAGCGCCTGCGGCACCCCGACCGCGGGGTCGCTGCCGTACTTGGCGACGATGTCGGCGACGTGGTTGCCGACCATGCCGCCGAACCAGCGGCACTGCTCGCGGCATGTGCGCCAGCGCCTCGTCGCTGCCGTCGCTGACGTACGCCGGCGCGGCCACGCAGAACGTGATCGCGTCGGGGTCGCGACCGGCGTTCGGCGGCGGCCTTGCGGACCGCGCCGATCATCCACTTCGCGATGTCGACGTCGGCCAGCTGCAGGATGAAGCCGTCGCCGACCTCGCCGGTCGGTCTTCAGCGCCAGCGGTCCGTACGCCGCGATCCAGACCTCGAGCGCGGAGGTCCGCGCCCACGGGAACTGCAGCGTGGTGCCGTTGTATCTCGACCGGCCGGCAGTTGGCCAGCTCGCGGATGACGTGGGTCGCCTCGCGGACGTCCTTGAGCGTGGTCGGCTTGCCGTTGAGCACCCGCACCGCGGAGTCGCCGCGGCCGATGCCGACGACGGTGCGGTTGCCGTACATCTCGTTGAGGGTGGCGAAGACCGAGGCCGTCACGGTCCAGTCGCGGGTGGCCGGGTTGGTGACCATCGGGCCGACGATGATCCGGTTGGTCTCGGCCAGGATCGCGCGGTAGATGACGTACGGCTCCTGCCACAGCAGGTGGCGAGTCGAAGGTCCACACGTAGTCGAACCCGTGCTCCTCGGCGCTGCTTGGCCAGGCGCGACCGTGCGCCAGGCGGGCGGGTTGGTCTGCAGGACGACGCCGAAGTCCATGGGTGCTCCTTTGCTCGAGGGTGATCAGACGAGGTACTGCGACAGGCCGCGCTTGAGGTACTGGCCGTGGCCCGTGCGCGCCGTGGTACGCGCCGTCCGTCGACGAGGACCGTGCCGCGCGAGAGCACGACGTCGACGTGGCCGTCGATCTCGTAGCCCTCCCACGCCGAGTGGTCCATGTTCATGTGGTGCGTCTTGCCCTCGCCGACGCCGATCGAGGTGTGCCCGTTCGGGTCGTAGACGACGATGTCGGCGTCGGCGCCCGGGTGCGATGACGCCCTTGGTGCCGTAGAGGCCGAACATCCGCGCCGGCGTGGTCGAGGTCAGCTCGACCCAGCGCTCGAGGGTGATCTCGCCGGTGACCACGCCCTGGTACATCAGGTCCATCCGGTGCTCGATCGAGCCGATGCCGTTGGGGATCGCCCGGAAGTCGCCGCGGCCGAGCTCCTTCTGGTCCTTCATGCAGAACGGGCAGTGGTCGGTGGAGACCATCTGCAGGTCGTTGGTGCGCAGGCCCTGCCACATGCGCGTCCTGGTGGCCCTCCGCGCGCGAGCGCAGCGGGGTCGAGCAGACCCACTTGGCGCCCTCGAAGTCGCCCCACGTCGGTCGCTGCGTGGCGCCGAGCTGCTCCTCCAGGGAGAGGTAGAGGTACTGCGGGCAGGTCTCGCCGAAGACGTTCTTGCCGCGGTCGCGGGCCGCGGCGAGCTGGGCGACGGCCTGCTTGGCGCTGACGTGCACGACGTACAGCGGGCGACCGGTGAGGTCGGCCAGCATGATCGCGCGGTGCGTGGCCTCCTCCTCCATCTGCCAGGCGCGGGCGACGCCGTGGAAGTACGGCGTCGGTCTTGCCCGGCGTCGTAGAGCTGCTCGGCGAGCACGTCGATGGCCGGGCCGTTCTCGGCGTGCATCATCGTCAGCAGGCCCGAGCTCGGCGGCCTTCTGCATCGCCCGGAGGATCTGGGCGTCGTCGGAGTAGAAGACGCCCGGGTAGGCCATGAACAGCTTGTAGCTGGTGATGCCCTCGTCGACCAGGGTCTCCATCGCCTTGAGCGACTGCTCGTCGACGCCGCCGATGATCTGGTGGAAGCCGTAGTCGATCGCGCAGTTGCCGGCGCGCCTTCTCGTGCCAGGCCGCGAGCCCGTCCTCGACCCGCTCGCCGGTGCGTCTGCACGGCGAAGTCGATGATCGTGGTGGTGCCGCCCCAGGCCGCGGCGCGGGTGCCGGTCTCGAAGGTGTCGGTGGCGTTGGTGCCGCCGAAGGGCAGCTCCATGTGGGTGTGCGCGTCGATGCCGCCGGGGATGACGTACTTGCCGGTCGCGTCGATCACCTGGTCGACGCCGGCGCTCAGGTCGGTGCCGAGCAGCGTCGAGCCCGGCGCGAGGACGGCGACGATCTTCTCGCCGTCGACGAGCACGTCGGCCGCGGCTGCGACCGGTCGCGCTGACCACGGTGCCGCCCTTGATCAGCATCGTGGCCATCGCGCCCTCCTCAGGCCTGCGCGATCTGGGTGTAGGAGTCGGGGCGGCGGTCGCGGTAGAACTGCCAGTCGTCGCGCATCTCGCGGACCATGTCGAGGTCGAGGTCGCGGATCAGCAGCTCCTCGTGCTCCGAGCTGCCGCGCTCGCCGACGAAGTTGCCGCGCGGGTCGATGACCTGGCTGGTGCCGTAGAAGTCGACCGCCTCGTCGCCGTACTCGTTGTCCTCGAGGCCGACCCGGTTGGGCTGCAGCACGAAGTAGCCGTTGGCGACGGCCGCGCACGGGCCCTCGACCTCCCAGAGCCGGTTGGACAGGCCCGGCTTGGTGGCGTTGGGGTTGAACACCATGTGGGCGCCGTTGAGGCCGAGCTCGCGCCAGCCCTCGGGGAAGTGCCGGTCGTAGCAGATGTAGACGCCGATCTTGCCGACCGCGGTGTCGAAGACCGGGTAGCCGAGGTTGCCGGGGCGGAAGTAGAACTTCTCCCAGAACTTCTCCAGGTGCGGGATGTGGTGCTTGCGGTACTTGCCGAGGATCGGTGCCGTCGGCGTCGACCACGACCGCGGTGTTGTAGTAGACGCCGGTCTGCTCCTCCTCGTAGATCGGGAGGATCATCACCATCGCCGAGCTCCTTGGCCAGGGCCGCGAAGCGCTGCACGATCGGGCCGTCGGCCGGCTCGGCGTAGCGGTAGTACTTCTTGTCCTGGGTGATGCCGAAGTAGGGGCCGTAGAAGAGCTCCTGGAAGCAGATGACCTGCGCGCCCTGCTCCGCGGCGTCGCGCGCGAACTGCTCGTGCTTGTCGAGCATCGACTCCTTGTCGCCGGTCCAGGTGGTCTGGGTGATGGCGGCTCGGACGGTGGTCAACGGATCCTCCAGTGGGTTCGGCCTCGACAGCTGGTCGTTCGGCTCGATGGCGCCCGAGATTTCTGTTATCGTGGGAGTTGAACATTTCGCTCGGATTTCTCTCCTGTCAAGGTCTCGGCGCAATCCTTTCTCATGTTCCGCTCCGGCCAGGGAGGCTGCGGTGGTGGCTCAACCGGTCACGCTCGACGGTCTGGAGGACCGCTCGCCGCGCGGCATCGCGGGCGCGTTCAGCCGCGCCGATCCGCGCCGGCGAGCTGGCCCCGGGCGACCGGCTGCCCACGGTCCGCGACGTCGCCGCCGACCTGGGCGTCTCCCCCGCCACCGTGAGCGCGGCCTGGCAGGCGCTGCGCCGCACCGGCCTCGTCGGTCTCCCGCGGGCGCGCCGGCACCTTCGTGCGCGAGAGCCGCCAGGAGTGGCTCAGCCCGCGCGCAGCGGGGCCTGGTCGGCGCGGGCGGCCCAGGGCTCGACGTGCTGCGCTTCGACCTCTCCCGCGGCACGCCCGACCCGGCGCTGCTGCCGTCGCTCGGCGCCGGCGCTGGGCCGGGTGTCGTCGCGGGCCGGCACCTGGGTCTACCAGGAGGTGCCGGTGCTGCCGGCGCTCGGCGAGGCGCTCGTGGCGCACCTGGCCCTACGTCGCCCGAGACGGTCACCGTCGTCGACGGCGCCACCGACGGCGTCACCCGCACGCTGGAGGAGCTGGTCTCCTTCGGCGACCGGGTGGTGCTCGAGTCACCCGGCTTCCCGCCGTTCCTACGACCTCGCTCGACGCGCTCGGCGCCGAGGTCGTGCCGGTGGAGCTCGACCGCGGACGGCGTGCGTCCCGACTCCCTGCGTGCGGCGCTGCTGACCCGGCCGGTGGCGGTGGTGCTGCAGCCGCGGGCGCACAACCCGACCGGCATCTCGATGACGCCGGCCCGGGCCGCGCCCTGGCAGGCGTGCTCGCGCCGGGCCCGCTCCGGCTCGCGCGGCCGACGGGCCGGTCGTGATCGAGGACGACCACTCCGGCGCCATCAGCGCCTCACCCGACGTCTCGCTCGGCAGCCTACCTGCCCGACCGGGTCGTGCACGTGCGCAGCTTCTCCAAGTCGCACGGCCCCGACCTGCGCATCGCCGCCCTCGGCGGCCCGACCGCGCTCGTCGACCGGCTCGTCGCCCGCCGGATGCTCGGCCCCGGCTGGACCTCGCGGATGCTGCAGTCGATCCTGCTCGACCTGCTCACCGACCTCGCAGTCCATGGACGAGGTCGCCGAGGCCCGGCGCCAGTACTTCGGGCGTCAGCGCGACCTGGTCGACCCGCCTCGCGTCGTACGGCGTCGACGTGGCGCAGCCCGACGGCATCAACCTCTGGCTGCCGGTCGCACGACGAGCGGGCCGCCCTGCTGCACCTGGCCGCGCTCGGCATCCGGGTCGCGTCCGGGTCGCCGTTCCTGGCCGCGGGACCGGAGCCGTCCACGCACGTCCGGGTGACGGGCGGGCTCGTCACCGCGGGCGACGTCGACGAGGTCGCGGCGGCGCTGGCCGGGGCGGCGCAGGCCGGGTAGCACGCCGGCTCGCGTCGGCGACGACTCAGGGGCGCTCGGTCTCGAAGGCCGGCTCGAGCGGTCGAGCGAGGATGCTCGCGAGCCGGGCGACCTGCTCGGCGACGGCCTCCCTCGGCACCGGGCCGCTCTCCTCGAACCACGAGACCTGCACCTCCTCGCCCCTCCTGCGCCACGTCCCACCGACGACCCCGCCGACGACCACGAGGTTGGCCTTGCGCGTCACCGGCGTACGACGCGCACCCGGCACGACGTGCTCGTCCTTGGTGCCCGGCCCGAGGACCCACTGGTCGTGCCCCGGCAGCAGCCGCACCGCCCCGGTGGCCCGCGCTGCCATCAGGTCGTCGAGGTCCTCCTCGAGGACGTGGGCCGTCTCGCCCTCGACGTCGACCGCGACCAGGTCCGGCTGCAGCGCCGCCAACCATCCCTTCAGGCGCTTGCGGCCGGCGCTGAGCCCGTTGCCGAGCCAGTGCTGGACGTGGTCGTGGGTCGCCGGACCGTAGCCGTGGAAGAACGACCTGATCGCGTGCGGCCCGGCCTCCTCGAGATCCCAGATCCCCGCCCAGTGCGGGTTGGTGTCGAGTCGCTGGAAGGTGTGCCGCCCGTCCCGCGGGGCGCCGAAGCTCATGTCGCCCTGCCAGGTGAGCGGCTTGAGCAACGTGCCGGCGCCGTCGTCGAAGGCCGCGCGCAGGTGTCGGTAGCGCGCCGTGCGCGTCACCGCCTCGCCGAGCTCCGCCACGGTCAGGGGACCGTCCTCGAGCGCCTCACGCACGGTCGCGCGGAAGGCCGGCCAGTCGGTGGGTGCGAGCTCGTAGAACTCCTGCCAGCTCGGCAGCTCCCACTGCCGCCCGGCCGCCCGCAGCGCGAGGTAGGCGCCCCCGTCGTCGGGCGACAGGTAGTGCGTCGCGCCCCGGAAGGCGAAGGCCTTGACCACGCGTCCGTCGTCGAGGGCCTGCGCGAGCTCGCCGGCACGTGAGCCGGCGCGTCGTACGGCGACAGCCAGCTCGGCCAGGCCCTCGTCCATCGCCGGCACCGCTCCCAGGCGCCGGACGACGGCCGCGACGGACTCACCGCCCACGGGCTCGAGGAGGTGCTGCTGCAAGCGCCAGGCCAGGGCCTGCGACCAGGTGATGGACACGCTTCGCAGGCTAGACGGAAACCCGGACGGAACGCGTCCAGGTCAGGCGACGCGGCTCCCGCTGACAGGTCTCCTCGGTGCCCGGACCCGTCCTCGGCGGATGAGCACCGATGCACCGGCCGGCGACGGCCACGTCGTCGCGAGCACCCGACCGGGGCCGCTGAGCAGCACCTCGGCGCGGACGACACCTGCGGCAGGCGCGTTGACTCGGAGGACCGCCGTCCACCACAGTGGTGGTTGAACATCAAACCAACTGAAAGCGGGGTGGCAGTCATGGACTCCACGTTCTTCGAGCTCGTCGTCTTCGTCGGCCGGCTGCTGTTCGTCTTCCTGTTCATCGGCTCGGGCATCGGGCACCTGACGCAGACCGCCGCGATGGCCGGGTACGCCGAGTCGCGCGGACTCCAGTCGCCGAAGGTGATGGTCCAGGTCAGCGGGGTCGCGCTGCTGGCGGGCGGGCTCTCCATCCTCTTGGGCATCTGGGGCGACATCGGTTCGCTCGGCCTGGCCGTGCTGATGATCATCACGGCGGTGGCGATGCACGCGTTCTGGAAGGAGACCGACCCCATGACCAAGCAGATGGAGATGGTCTCCTTCAACAAGGACATCGCCCTCGCCGGCGCCGCACTGGTGCTGTGGGTCTACTTCCACTACGACGCGGTCCCGTGGACCATCACCGGTCCGCTGTTCGGGGTCTAGGAGCTCAAACTCCGCCCCCGACGGGCTCCGCCCCCGACGGGTCCGGTCCTCGGCACGACGCCGCCGGCGGGCACGACGCGATCGCCGCGGGAGGTCCGCGGCTGCGGGCGATCGCCGTGGTCGCGGAGCGGGGAGCGTTGGCGCGCGGACGCGCGGGTCTTCAGGTCCTGGTGGCGCCTACGTCGCACGCTCAGCGGCAGGCGCGGCTGCTCGGGGGAGGTGCCTCAGGTGAGGAGCGCGAGGACGACGACGCCGACGAGGACGAGGCCGATGACGACCGCAACGACGACCTGGAGTGGATTGTCCTGAGGTGACGAGCCCGGTCGCCACAGGTAGCCGGGCGAGGGCTTCTTGTCGTCCATGCTTCCCCCTTCGTGTCGTGCGCGCGACTCGACCGTAGTACCCGCCACGACTCCAGGCGGCAAGAGGACGCCTGCGACTCATCGGGTGCATCCGTCGAACGGGCCCCGTGGGGCCGAGCCGCGAGATCGCGGTGACGAGTCTGGCCGAGGTGGTTGTCGTCCGGTGGTCGGCAGGACGCCCTCGATCCCGCGTCGGTCTAGGTGCGTAGCGGGTAGGTGGCGCCGGTGGTGTGGGCCTGGTGGTGGTGGAAGGGGCAGAGGAGTACGGCGTGGTGGGTGTCGGTGGAGCCGCCGTCGGCCCAGGCCCGTGTGTGGTGGACGTGGCAGAACGACCCCGGGACGTCGCAGGTGGGGTGCTGACAGGTCTGCTGGGCGATGATCAGCGCGAGCCGTTGGGCCTTGGTGTGGAACCGTTGTCCGCGTCCGAGGTCGAGCACGACCCCGTCGGTGCCCAGGACCGCGGGCAACAGCTTGGCCTCACAGGCCAGGCGCAGCACCTGGCCCGGTGAGACACCCTGGCCGGTCTCGGTGCGACCCGCCTTAGGTGCACCCTGGGTGAAGGCTGCGGCGTCGGCGGTGATCACGATGGTGGCGGCGAGTCCGCCGTGGGTGGGGAGCTGGTCGGTGGGGAACCGTTCGATGTACTCGCAGAACGCCTGGCCGAGCCTCTGCGGTGTCGGCCTCTCGTGGTGATAGGCGCCGGCACCCTCGACGGCGCGGACGTGCTTGGGTGAGGCCAGGCCCTGGAGTGCCTTCTTGAGCATCTCGGCTTGGAGTGCGGGGATCGTGAACGACCCGTGCGCGAGGCCGTCGGCGTCGGTGCGCATCCGGAACGTCGTCTTCTTCCGTGCCCGTGCCTCCTGATCAGCCAGGAGCGTGGCTTCGTGGTCGTCGGCGTGGGCGGGGTCGATGGTCTCGAGGATCCGTTGACCCAAGGTGGTGAGCTGGTGGGCGTCGAACCGGTCGGCTGCCCCGATCAGGTGCGCCTCGGCCTGGTCGCGCAGGGCCGCGTGGTCACCGCCCAGGTCGTCGACGGCCTTGGTGATCGCTTCGGCCTGCTCGACCAGCACCGCCCCGGCCGCGACTGCTGCACGGGTCTGGTCGTGGGCGGCGAGGGCCCCGGCGAGGCGGACCTTCGCGTTCGCCTGCCCACGGGTCATCCGGGTCGCACGGGCCAGCCAGGCTGCGAGGCTGTTCATCCCCGCCGCACCGTGCACATCGACGCTCTTGGCGTGCAGCAGGAGGCGGGCTTCGACCTCGGCGACGCGAGCCAGGTCGGTGGTCAGCCGGGTGATCGCCTCGGTGGTCTCAGCTGCGTTAAGCGACCACGTCGCAGCCTCGGCGATGTCATCGAGTCGTTCCTCGAGCACGTCGAGGAACGCGAGGATCGGATGACCGCTCCCGGTGCCGTCGAGGTGCCTGCTCATGGGTCCACTCAACCACTGACCACCGACATTCCAGGGCCATCAATCCCGCTCAACCACGGGGGTTGTGGACAACCATCAACGACATGCTCCTGGGACGACCGTGGTGACGGCCTCGCGCTGATGGCCACCCGTTCGTCGAGTAGCCGGGCACGAGCCGCAGCGAGGGCCCGGCTATCGAGACGCCGCATGCCGAGAAGCAGCGCCGGTGCCCCGGACCGACTCCTCGGGTGCGGAGGTTTCGAGGCTCGTCGCTGGCGCTCCTCACACCTCAACCACCGGAGGCCGGCACCGCTGGTTGAGGTGCGAGGGCCCCCCGGGCCCGAGCCTCGAAACCTGGTGAGCCGAGAAGCAGCCGCCAGGGCCCCGGACCGCTCTCGGGACCAGGGGTTTCGAGGCTCGTCGCTGGCGCTCCTCACACCTCAACCACCGGTGGGCCGGCGCCGCTGGTGAGGGCGCTCCTCAGTCCCCCGTCGACCCCTCGGCGTCGGCCTTCGTCGGCTTCGTCGGCTTCGACGGCGTCGAGGTCGCCGGTCAGCCTGTCGCGGTCATGCGCCGAGTCGTGCCGGTCCGCCTCGCGTGACCCCTGTCCATCGCCGCATGACGCCGCTGCGGTGCCCCGGCACCGTAGTCCTCGACCGTCTGGTCGAGGAACGCCTTCCTGTCATCGACGCGGTCGCGCTGGGCCGCCGCGTCGTCGCGCTCGCTTCATCGCGCTGGTCGGCCTCGTCAAGAACTCCCTGTGCTGCCTCGGCCCGCGCCTTCATCGCAGCCTCCCGTCGTCGCAGGTCGCGCTCTCGTCGGTCCTTTGATCCTCTCGAACTCAGCTCGCCCATGATCGAGTCTGCGCCCCCGGCGCGGTTACTGCCCGTAGGAGTAGCGCAGGTCCGCGAACAGCAGCACGCTGACCCGCCGGCGGAGATGATCCGTCTCGTCGGCACCCGGGAGCTCGCCGGGCGTGAGGAGCGTGAAGGACAGCAGTGTCTCCGCGCCCGAGGCGGTCACGTCGAGGTGGATCTCGTCGTCGGGTCGAGCCGGCCACAGCGACGACCAGACCACGCGCGCGGGTTCGTCGGCGGCCAGCACCCGGGGCGCGACCTCGGTGTCGTCCAGGCGCAGCCACGGCCGCGTCCCCGGTTCGTCGGGACGGACCAGGGACCGCCACACGACCGCCGGCGGGGCCGGCAGGAGCTTCGCCCGGGAGCCGATCTCGATCATCGGTCCACTGTAGGAGGAGCTGCTCGGACGACGCCGAGGTGGCGCGCCGGGAGCCTCTCGCAGGCGACGGTGATCGGGCGCTGCACGCGGCCGGGTGGGCGAGGCCGTCACACCCGGGCCGGCCCGCGCGTCGGTGAGGTGACGGAGCAGACATGGAAGGGTGGAGACCGTGGACCAGACGGACCTGTTCGAGGCCGAGCGACCGCGCCTGGTGGTGATCGCGACCCGGGTGCTCGGCGACCACGCCGAGGCGCAGGACATCGTGCAGCAGGCGTGGCTGCGGCTGCACCGCACCGAGTCCGACCCCTCCACCACGATCGAGAACCTGCCGGCCTGGCTGACGACCGTGACCACCCGCCTGTGCCTCGACCGGCTGCGCTCGCGCACGCCGGTGCCCGCGGAGGACCTCGGCCTCGAGGGGACCACCGACGATCCGGCAGACCCCGGCGACCCTGCGGACGACGTCGCGCTCGCCGACACCGTCGGCCTCGCCCTGCACGTCGTGCTCGACCGGCTCTCCCCCCGCGAACGGGTCGCCTTCGTGCTCCACGACAGCTTCGGCTTCGAGTTCACGACGGTCGCGGCGGTCCTCGACACCACCCCGGCGGCCGCCCGCAAGCTGGCCTCGCGGGCGCGGGCCAAGGTGTCGCAGCCCGCCGCGGAGGACCGGCTGGCCGACTGGGAGGTGGTCGACGCCTTCATGGCGGCCGCCAGGGGCGGCGACCTCGACCGGCTGCTGCGGCTGCTCGCACCCGACGCCTCCGTCGATGCCGACGAGGCCGCCGTCCTGGTCGGCACGCCGAGCCGGATCGAGGGCCGTGACGACGTGGCGGCGTTCTTCAACGGCAGCGCCGCGTCCGCGCTCCCGGTCTTCGTCGACGCGCGACCCGGCACGGCCTGGTTCCACCTCGGCGCGGCGAAGGTCGTCTTCGACTTCATCGTCGGCGACGGCCTCGTTCAGTCGATCACCTTCCGTGCCGCGCCGGAGGTGCTCGAGCGCGTCGTACGTCGTGACGGCGACCGGCCGCGCGGCTGACCCGGTCACATCGCGGCCGGCCCGATCGTCGACCCAGCAGGACATCTCGTCCGCACCGTGAACCGTCAGAAGGAGACGACCATGAAGACCATGACCTGCCGCGCCCTCGGCGGCCCCTGCGACCTCGAGCACCACGGCGCGAGCGCCGACGACGTCATCAACGCCCAGGACCGTCACCTCAAGGAGGCGGAGAAGGCCGGCGACGCCACCCACCAGGAGGCCCGCGACGCCATGAAGAGTCGCTGGCGGCACCCCAAGAAGTCGATGGGGTGGTACCGCGACACCAAGCAGGCCTTCGCCGACCTGCCGGAGGACTGACACCGCGGTCGACGCCCGGGCGTCACGCTCCCGGTCGGAACCGGCCGGCCACGGCCCGCCACACCGCCTCGCTGCGCTCGTGACCGCCCAGCTGTCGGCTCACGTACGCCGCACCGTAGCCGGCGGCGGGCTCGGCCCACGCCGAGCAGCCCCCGGCGCCTCCCATGCCGATCTCGACCCGGCTCTGCTCCTCGTCGACCTGGAAGCCGAGGGTCCAGGTCACCGGTCGGTCGAGCACCAGGTCGTGGCCGGTGGCGGCCGGTGCGAGATAGGCCCGCCACAGGTCGCGACCGAGGCGGTCGGCGATGAAGCCGTCGGGCCTGATGACGTCGTCGTAGAACCTGGCCAGGGCCAGGGCACCGGCATGCAGGGAGACGGCGGGGAACGGCGTGCGCCGGAACCGCTCGGAGTTCAGCACGTCGGCCTCGAGCAGGCCGGCGGGCCTGGTCAGGGCGGGTCCCCACCGCGGGTCGTCGCGACAGCCCGCGCGCCACGCACCCTCCGGGTCGACGAGCGTCGCGACCCGCGGCAGGACGGGCTCCCCGACGGTGAGGTGGAGGTCCCAGCCGGCCTCGTCGACCAGTCCTGCGAAGCGCTCGACCAGCGACGTGCCGGTAGAGCGACGCAGCACCTCGTCGAGCAGGTGGCCGTAGGTCAGGGCGTGCTCGGCGACGCCGGCACCCGGTGGGTGGATCGGGGTGGCCTCCGCGAGCAGGTCGACGAGCGTCTCCCGGTCGTCGTAGGCGACCGTCAGCGCTGCCGGGGGGAAGACCGGCAGGCCGGCCTGGTGGCAGAGCAGGTGCCGCATCGTCGTCGCGTCCTTGCCGGCGCACCCGAACGCCGGCCACACGGACGTGACCGGCTGGTCCAGGCCGACCGCCCCCGCCCGCACCGCGTCGAGGAACGCAAGGGCAGCGAACGGCTTGGCGACCGAGAAGGTCATCACGACCGTGTCCGAGGTCCACGGCGACGACCCGTCGCGCGTCCCCGCCGTGTGGTCGACCTCGACGACCCCGTGGCGGACGACCGCGACAGCGCCACCGGCGTCCTGGCCGGGATCGACCAGCCGGTCGAGGACCTCGCTCGGGTCGCTGCTCACGACACCCACGATCCACCACACCGGCCCGCCGGGCCACCCCTGTCAGGCCAACCCCAGTCAGGCCACCCCCAGTCAGGCCACCCCGCGTCAGGCCAGGCCGACCAGACCCGCCGAGCGCTCCCACAGGCCGTCGATGACGGCCTGGTCGTGGGCCTGCTTGTTCTCGCGACCGTCGGCCTTGAAGCGGCTGAAGTAGCGGCCGGCGAGGTCGGGATCCGGCCCGCGCTCGGCCAGCGTGATGAGCGGCGCCGCACCCTCAGGGACGCTGATCGTGCCGAAGCGCTTGAGGGGCGAACGGTACAGGAGCCCGACGAACCACGAGTCGCGACCGAACGAGCTGCCCACCGGGCCGGGGTGGACCGCGACCGAGACGATGCCGTCGGCGGACCAGCGCTGGGCGATGCCCCGGGTGAAGACGATGTTCATCAGCTTGCTGGTGCCGTACGCCGGGAACTCCAGCGCCCGCCGGCGCTCGTGGTCGAGGTCGTCGAGGACGATCCTGCCGATCAGGTTCCCGATGCTGGAGGTGTTGACGACCAGGGACCCACCGGCGGCGGCGAGCCGGGGCCGCAGCAGGTTGGTGAGCAGGAACGGCGCCAGGTGGTTGATCCCGAAGTTGGGCTCGTGGCCGTCGTGGGTCCGCTTCGACGGGGCGAAGGTGCCGCCGGCGTTGTTCATCAGCAGGTCGAGCGAGCCGACCCGCTCGGAGACCTGCTCGGCGAGCCGACGTACGTCGTCGAGCCGGGAGAAGTCGGCGACGAGCGGCTCGGTGCCGACCGCCTCGGCGATCGGTCGCAGCTTGTCGGCCGAGCGTCCGGTCACGTGGACCGTCGCACCCCTGGCCGCCAGGACCCGGGCGGTCTCGGCCCCGATCCCGTCGCTCGCCCCGGTCACCAGGACCGTGCGGCCTGCCATCGTCTGCTCGCTCATGTGTCGAGCCTAGGCCGCACCGCCGACACCGTGCCGCGGGTGGGCGTAGTGTCGGAAGACGGAGCCGTTCAGGCTTCCAATCGGAGAGATTCCCCATGAGCGACAAGTCGCCGCGGCAGAGCAAGTCCCTGAAGTCGAGCAAGTCCATCAAGGAGAAGCGCGCCGACAAGCGCGCCAAGGGGTCGGAGAGCACGATGTCCGACACCGTCCACCCGACGAAGAAGAAGTGACGCTCCTGGGGTTGGGCGTCATCGGCACGTCGGCGAAGGAGAACGAGCACCGGTTGCCGTTGCACCCGGACCACATCCCGTTGCTCGACGCCGACCTGCGGGCCCGGATCACCCTCGAGCACGGGTACGGCGCCCGGTTCGGCGTCGCGGACGCCACCCTGGCCGCCCACGTCGCGGGCTTCGCCTCGCGCGCCGACATCCTCGCCACCTCCGACGTGGTGCTGCTCCCCAAGCCGCAGCACGAGGACGTCGCGGCGCTCAGCCCCGGGCAGGTGCTGTGGGGCTGGCCGCACTGTGTGCAGGACCCCGAGCTCACCCAGCTGGCCATCGACCGGCGGCTGACCCTGATCGCCTTCGAGGCGATGAACCACTGGACGCGTGACGGCCAGGTCGGGCTGCACGTCTTCCACAAGAACAACGAGCTGGCCGGCTACTGCTCGGTGCTCCAGGCGCTCGAGCTCGCCGGGCTGACCGGGGACTACGGCCGCCGGCTGAGCGCCGTGGTGATCGGCTTCGGCGCGACCGCCCGCGGGGCCGTGACCGCCCTCAACGCGCACGGCGTCCATGAGGTCGCCGTCCTGACCAACCGGGGGGTGGCCGCCGTCGGGTCGCCGATCCACTCGGTGCGGATCCGCCAGTTCGACCACGAGCCGGACGGCGCCCACCTCAGCCACGTCATCACCGAGCGCGGCCGGGAGCCGCTGGCGGCCTACCTGGCCGAGAACGACATCGTCGTCAACTGCACGCTTCAGGACACCGCGGCTCCGCTGATGTACCTGCGGACCGCCGACCTGCCCGCCTTCCGGCCCGGCAGCGTCATCGTCGACGTGTCCTGCGACGAGGGGATGGGCTTCGAGTGGGCCCGCCCCACCGGGTTCGACGACCCGACCTTCGTGGTCGGCGACAACGTCCTCTACTACGCGGTGGACCACAGCCCGTCGTACCTCTGGAACTCGGCGACGTGGGAGAACAGCAACGCGCTGATCCCGTTCGTGCGCACCGTGCTGGAGGGTGGGTCGGCGTGGGACGGCGACGAGACGGTGAGCCGCGCGATCGAGATCCGCGACGGGGCGGTGGTCAACCCCGACATCCTGGCGTTCCAGGGCCGGGACTCGGAGCCGCCGTACGCGCTGGCCTGACGCTGACGCGTCAGAACATGCCGCTGAGCAGGTAGCCGAGCACGAGGGCCCACCCGCCGCCGAACCGTCGCCCGGGAGGAGGCGTCCGGCGCGGGATGACCGCCGGGCCTCCCCACAGCAGGTAGAGCAGGGCACCGAACGGCGGCAGCAGCACGATCAGCCAGAACCACGCCCACCTGGTCGACCCCCACGGCTCCGGGGAGACGACCAGCATCCTCAGGGTCAGCACGAGCAACCCGGCAAACGGCCAGAGGAACCATCCGGTGACCCGCCACCCGGCCAGGTGGACCTCGGTACTGGTGCGGTAGCCGCCGACGCGCTCGACGCGTACCGGTGCCCCGTCGCGCGTGAAGTGGGCGGCCAGGTCGCCACGGATCTGGCCGGTGACCTCGTCGTCGCCGGTGAGCGAGCCTCCGGGACGCCCCCGGACCTGGACGACCTCGGTGCGGTAGCCGATGCCGCCGTGCGACCAGTGCAGCTGGACGCTGGCCGAGCCCTTGCTTCCCGCGTCGAGCCCGCCGGCGGCCTGCACCACGTCGACCTCGCCCTGGCTGATGGCGTTGTCCAGGCCCGAGAGGCTCGAGCTCCGCTCGCCGACCAGTACGACGGCCACGGAGGCGAGGACCCAGCCGAGGAGGAGCAGCCCCGCGAACACGCGCGGGATCCGGCCCCAGCTACGCCGCCAGCCATGCACCCAGCCGCGCCCCCAGCCGGCCAACCGTCGGCCCAGCCGGTGGGCGGCGCGCGACCGGGTCGTGCCCGGGGTCGCCGTCGTCGGGGGGACGGGAGCCGTCACCGGCTCCGACACCGACTCCGACACCGGTGCCGTCACCGGGGCGGGCGCCGCCCCGTGCGTCGAGCGGTCCCGGGCCCGGCCGGGCGCGGCAGTGGCGGCGAGCCCGGCGAGGACGAGGGCGCCGAGGGCGAGGCGGGCCAGCAGCCAGGGGAGGTCGCCGTAGCGCGCCAACCGACCCTCGCCCGGGTCGGAGGGGTCGTAGTGGACGACGGCCGGACCGCCGTTCTGCAGGGTGCACCATTCCTGGCCCTGATCCTCGGTGATCGTGTACGACCGCCCGTCGACGACGTACGACACCGTCGGGTAGCACCCGCCGCCGCCCCAGCCGAAGCCACCGACCGTCCCGGTGATGGTCGAGGTCGGCGCGGTCAGCATCGCGAGCCCGGCCGCGGCGCCCAGGGCGAGGGCGGCCAGCAGCAGCCCGACCACCAGCCGCCGGGGCAGGCCCCGCGACGACCACCGGCTCGGGCGGCGTTCCGAGGTCGGCGGGGACGCCGGCGGGTGGGCCACCGAGGAGTCCTGCACGGGCGCATCCTGTCACGGACGCGCAGCCGCGCCGGTCCGATCCGGCCGGTCGGCGGGGGCGGGCAGCTAGCGGAGGTCCCCGGCCTCCCGGGCCAGACGGTGCGTGTGGGTGACCACCCACGCGACCCCGCTCATCGCCGACTCGGGGAAGGCGCCGGCCTGACGCGCCACGGCCTGGTAGGTGCGTGCGACCACGTGCTCGGCGGCAGGGAGGTCGCCGGCTGTCAGGAGCATCGCGAGCCGGTGGACCGGCTCGATGGTCAGGTCGTAGACGTCGGCCAGGGCCGTGTGGTCCCGATGGGCCAGCCGGAGCAGAGCGGCGCCGGCCGGGTCGGCGGCGTCACTGCCCACCACCGCGAGGAGGGGGCGCCGACTCTGCATCATGCTCCGATGGTGACCCCTGGCGCGGCGTCTCGATACCACCCCGAAGGCTTGACCGTGCCTGACGCGCCTCGGCCGGTCTCCGCGTCGCGACTTCTCAGGGATCTCCTGACGTTCTCAGGGGTTGCATCACCTGAGAACGTCAGGAATCCCCGGTGAACCGGGGAGTCCTGCACCCCGTCACCCCCGCCGAGCCCGGCGGCATCATGTCGAGGCCGATGCCGAAGCAGATCGAGCAGGCCGAGCCCGGCGGGGTCACCTGCACGAAGCGCGGCTCGGGCGAGACGACCGGGTCGTGGTCGACGTTCCAACCCCAGGGCCGTGCCGTAGAACGCGACCGCCGGTCGACGTCCGCGACCGCCAGCGGGATCAGCTCGATCCTGACGTCCATGCCACACCTCCGTGTCCGGGGGACCGCCATCGAGCCCCGCTACCCCGTCGCTACGGCGGCAAGAGGCTCACGTCCTGTCCTAGGTCCGAGGCCATCTCAGCGCACGACGACGAAGGGCGGCGCCCACCCGCTGAGGATGGACGCCGCCCGTCGTACGTGCGAGGTCAGCTCGGGAAGGAGCCGCCCGAGGCCGCGAGGTCGCGCAGCCACTGGGTGGGGGTGAACCGCTCGCCGTACGCCGCGGCCAGCTCGTCGGCTCGCGCCACGAACGCGGTCAGGCCGATCTCGCCGGCGGCGTCCTCGTACCCGGTCATGAACTGCGCGGCACCACCGGTCATCGGCGGGAAGCCGATCCCCATGATCGAGCCGATGTTGGCGGCCGCCGCGGAGGTGATGACACCCTCCTCGAAGCACTTGGCGGTCTCGAGCGCCTCGGCGAAGAGCATCCGGTCCTTCATGTCCTCGAACGGGATCTGCTGCTCGGCGATCGGGAACTCGTCCTTCAGCCCGGCCCACAGCGAGCCGCGCTTGCCGTCCTCGTAGTCGAAGAAGCCGGCGCCCTTGAGGCGCGAGGACCGGCCCAGGCCGATCATCTTCTCGACGACGGGCACGCCGGGGTGCGTCGCGTACGGCGTGCCGTCGCGCTCGGCGGCCTCCTTGGAGGCCTTCTCGATCTTGGCCATGAGCTCCATGTTCAGCTCGTCGGTCAGCTGCAGCACGCCGACCGGGTAGCCGGCCTGGGTCGTGGCCCGCTCGATCGACATCGGGTAGGAGCCCTCGGCCAGCATGGCCAGGCCCTCCATCACCTGGGTGCCGATGACCCGCGAGGTGTAGAAGCCGCGGCTGTCGTTGACGACGATCGGCGTCTTCTTGATCTGCTTCACGACGTCGTAGGCCTTGGCCAGCGTCTCGTCGGTCGTCTCCTTGCCGCGGATGATCTCGACCAGCGGCATCTTGTCCACCGGGGAGAAGAAGTGCAGGCCGATGAAGTCGGCGGGGCGGTCGACGCCCTCGGCGAGCTCGGTGATCGGCAGCGTCGAGGTGTTGGAGCACAGCAGCGCGTCGGGGTTGATGTACGGCGCGATCTCGGCGAAGACCTTGGCCTTGAGCGAGGGGTCCTCGAAGACGGCCTCGATCACCAGGTCGCAGCCCGCCAGGTCGGCCGGGTCGGCGGTCGCGGTGATCCGGTCGAGCAGCTCGGCCGACTTCTCCTCGGTCAGCCGGCCGCGGCTGACCGCCTTGGCGTTGAGCTTCTCCGAGTAGGCCTTGCCCTTGTCGGCGTTCTCCTGGGCGACGTCCTTGAGCACGACCTGCATGCCGGCGCGGGCGCAGGTGTAGGCGATGCCCGCACCCATCATCCCGGCGCCGAGGACGCCGACCTTGGTGGCCCGTGAACGGCTCGATGCCGGCCGGGCGCTCGGAGCCGGCGTTGATCGCCTGCAGGTCGAAGAAGAACGCCTGGATCATGTTCTTCGAGCCCTGGTTGACGACCAGGTTGGTCAGGTAGCGCGACTCGATGCGCGAGGCGGTGTCGAAGTCACGGCTGGCGCCCTCGACCGCGGCGCTGAGGATCGCCCGGGCGGCCGGGTAGACCGCACCCTTGGTCTGCTGACGCAGCAGGGCGGGGAACGCCGGCAGGAACGCCGCCAGTGCCGGCGACCTCGGGTTGCCGCCGGGCATCTTGTAGCCGGGAGCGTCCCACGGGTTCTGCGTCACGTCGGGGTTGGCCTTGATCCAGGCCTTCGCGGCCGGCACGAGCTCCTCCCGGGTCGCGACCAGCTCGTCGACCAGCCCCTTCTCCTTGGCCACCGCCGCCTTGAACTGGGCGCCGGTGAGCAGGAACTCCATGAGCCCGGCCTGCAGGCCGAACTTGCGCACGATCCGGGTGACACCGCCACCGCCGGGCAGCAGCCCCAGGCTCGCCTCGGGCAGCCCGATGCTGACCTTGGGGTCGTCGACGGCGATGCGGTGGTTGGTGGCCAGGCAGATCTCGAACCCGCCGCCGAGCGCCGCGCCGTTGATCGCGGCGACCACCGGCTTCGGGAAGAGCTCGAGGCGACGCAGGGAGGCCTTGATGGTCTCCGACATCGCGAAGACGGCCGCGGCGTCGTCCTTGCCCGTCTTGACCATGCCCTTGAGGTCGCCACCGGCGAAGAAGGTCTTCTTGGCGCTGGCGACCACCACGCCGGTCACGGCGTCGGGGTCGGCGGCGATCTCGTCGTACAGCTTCTCGACGGCGTCGCGCATCGAGGAGAGGTAGAGCTCGTTCATCGTGTTGGCCGACTGGTGGGGATCGTCCAGGGTCAGGGTGACGATGCCGTCGGCGTCCTTGTCGTAGCGGACGGCGGTTCTCAGTGGTGGTGGTCATGCGTGATGTGGTCCTGTCTTCGAAAGTCTGAACGGTGTGGGAGTACGGCGGTTCGGTCGCTGCCGGCGCTCGGCCTACGGCGTCTCGAGACGCGGGCACTGCTCGTTCCTCGCTCGTGCCGCGCTACTCGACCACCATCGATCGGCGCCGACTCGTTCGAGCTCGGCCGCGCCCGATCAGACGAGCTCGACGATGGTGGCGATCCCCATGCCGCCGCCGACGCAGAGCGTGGCGAGGCCGCGCTTCTGGTCGCGGCGGGCGAGCTCGTCGATCAGGGTGCCGAGGATCATCGCGCCGGTGGCACCGAGCGGGTGACCCATCGCGATCGCGCCACCGTTGACGTTGGTGATCTCGTCGGAGATGCCCATGTCGCGCATGAACCGCATCGCCACGGCGGCGAACGCCTCGTTGATCTCGAACAGGTCGATGTCCTCGACCTCCAGGCCGGCCTTGGCGAGCGCCTTGCGCGCGGCCGGGGCGGGACCGGTGAGCATGATCGTCGGGTCGGCACCGGAGACCGCCATCGAGACGATGCGGGCCCGCGGGGTCAGGCCGAGCTCGGCGCCGATCTCCTCGGTGCCGATCGCCATCAGGGCGGCGCCGTCGACGATGCCGGAGGAGTTGCCGGCGTGGTGGACGTGGTCGATCTTCTCGATCCAGTGGTACTTCTCCAGCGCGACGTCGTCGAAGCCGGCGTCCTTGCCGATCTGGGCGAACGACGGCTTCAGGCCGGCGAGGCCCTCGACGCTGGTGTCGGGGCGGATCGTCTCGTCGGTGTCGAGCACGACCAGGCCGTTGAGGTCGGTGACCGGGATGACCGAGTCGGCGTGGTAGCCGTTGGCCCAGGCCTTGGCGGCGCGGTGGTGCGACTCGGCGGCGTAGGCGTCGACGTCCTCGCGGCTCCAGCCCTCGATGGTCGCGATCAGGTCGGCGCCGATGCCCTGCGGCACGAAGCCGGTCGCGAGCGCGGTGGCCGGGTCCTGCGCCCAGGCGCCGCCGTCGGAGCCCATGGCGACGTTCGACATCGACTCGACGCCACCGGCGAGGATCAGGTCCTCCATGCCGCCGCGGATGCGGGCGGCGGCCTGGTTGACGGCCTCGAGGCCCGAGGCGCAGAAGCGGTTGAGCTGCACGCCGGCGACGGTGTCGGGCAGGCCGGCCTTGAGGGCGGCGGTCTTGGCGATGTCGCCACCCTGCTCGCCGATCGGCGAGACCACGCCGAGCACCACGTCGTCGATGCGACCCGGGTCCAGGTCGGGGTTGCGCTTGCGGACCTCGTCGAGCAGCCCGACGACCAGGTCGACGGCCTTGACCTCGTGGAGCGAACCGGCGGCCTTGCCCTTGCCGCGCGGGGTGCGCAGGTGGTCGTACACGAATGCTTCTGCCATGACCTCGTCCTTGAGCTTGATGGTGAGCTTGATGGTGCGAGCTCGTCGTGGTGTCGTCGGGGGTGACCCGGCGGTGAGTTGCGTCCCCTGATTGTGACACCAATACTGTCACTGTCGTCAAGGAGCACAGCGCACAGTGAGGCAGGTCACCATGAGCGAGGCACGGTCCGTCGACGGCACGCCCGTCGGCGACCTCCTGACGCTCGACGAGCTCACCGGCCGGGTCGGCATGAGCGTGCGCAACGTGCGCTTCTACACCTCGCGCGGCCTGGTGCCGCCGCCGATCCGGCGCGGCCGCTCCGGCTACTACTCCCCCGACCACGTCGCCCGGCTCGAGCTCGTCCAGGAGCTCCAGGCGCACGGCTTCACCCTCGCCGCGATCGAGCAGTACGTCGCCGGCATCCCCGGCGACGCCACCCCGGCCGACATCGCCCTGCGCCGCACGATGCTCGCCCCCTGGCACTCCGACCGGCCGGTGCGGATGTCCCGAGCCGAGCTCGCCTCACGCTCCGACCAGGAGCTCACCGACGGCGACCTCGAGACGCTGGTCGCGCTGAACGTCGTGCGGGAGCGCGAGGACGGCGACTACGACGTCGCCCTGGCCCAGCTGTCGGTCGGCTTCGGCATCATCGAGCTCGGCTTCCCGCTCGAGGCGGCCCGCGCCGCCCACGCGGTCTACGCCGCCCACGGGCGCCAGATCGCGCACGAGATCTACGAGGTGTTCCGCACCCACGCGTGGCCGGCGTACAAGTCGGCCGGCGCCACGCCGGAGTCGATCCAGGGCGTCGTGGAGCGCCTCAAGCCGCTCTCGATCGCCAGCGTCGTGGCGGCCTACGAGCAGGGCATGGACGAGACCAAGCGCGAGAACATCGAGCGAGTAGCCGGGCGCGAGGGACGAGCGCCAGGCGTCGACGAGCGAAGGTTGAGCAAGCCGTCCGGCTGAGGAACGAAGCCGGAACCGGCGCGACGAAACCCGGTCCAAGCGAGGCAACCTCACCCCGCAGCGCGACACGACGCCTCACTCGTGACCCGACGCCCACGAACCCCCGGACCCACAACGGCCCGACCCGACCTCGGAGCGTGTCCGAGGCCGGGCCGGGCCGTACGTGTGGAGAGGCGCTGGTGTCAGCGGCGACCCGAGGAGAACGACGCGGCGCTGTGGCTGCCGGCCGCCCCCGTGGAGGGCCCTGCGGGGCGGCGACGGCCGCCCTGGCCACCGGACTTGGCACCGCCGGACTTGGCACCGCCCTGCTTGGGCGCGCCCGAGGCGGAGCCCTGCGAGCGGCCACCCTGGCGGCCGGAGCCACCGGACCCGGCGCCACCGGACCCGCCGCGACGACGGTTGCCGCCGCCGGACCCGGCCGGCTTGGACGAGCGCTGACGCTGCGGCTGCTGCTCGGGCATCTCGACCTCGAGGCCACCGGGGACCAGGACCCGGTCACCGGGGGCCAGCTGGGCGAGCATCGGGTGGCGGGCGCCGTCGACGCGGGTGGTCGTCGGCTTGATGCCGGCGGCCCGGGTCAGGGCGCGGACGTCGCGGACCTGCTCGTCGGTCATCAGCGTGATGACGGTGCCCGAGGCGCCGGCGCGCGCCGTACGGCCCGAGCGGTGCAGGTAGGCCTTGTGCTCGGTGGGCGGGTCGGCGTGGACGACCAGCGCCACGTCGTCGACGTGGATGCCGCGGGCGGCGATGTCGGTGGCGACGAGCGTGGTGGCCTTGCCGGAGTGGAACGCCTCCATGTTGCGGGTGCGCGCGTTCTGGCTGAGGTTGCCGTGCAGGTCGACGGCCGGTACGCCGGACTTGTTGAGCTGGCGCGCCAGCGCCTTGGCGCCGTGCTTGGTGCGGGTGAACATCACCGTGCGGCCGGGGGCCGAGGCGAGGTCGACGAGCACCGGGATGCGGTGCTCGCGGGCCACGTGGAGCACGTGGTGGTCCATGGTCGAGATCGGCGACTGCGCCGAGTCGGCCTGGTGGACGACCGGCGAGTGGAGGAACTTCTTGACCAGGGTGTCGATCGCGTTGTCGAGCGTGGCCGAGAAGAGCAGGCGCTGACCGTTGGCGGCGTCGCGGAGAGGATGCGGCGCACGGCGGGCAGGAAGCCCAGGTCGGCCATGTGGTCGGCCTCGTCGAGGACCGTCACCTCGATGGCACCGAGGTTGCAGTGGCCCTGACCCATGAGGTCCTCGAGCCGGCCGGGGCAGGCCAGCACGATGTCGGCGCCGCGGCGCAGGTTCTGCACCTGC
Organism: uncultured Actinomycetota bacterium; assembly: GCA_963757695.1. Lineage (GTDB taxonomy): Bacteria > Actinomycetota > Actinomycetes > Propionibacteriales > Nocardioidaceae > Nocardioides. The sequence goes on along the minus strand of CAVWTJ010000014.1, from coordinate 983,571 downwards.
GGGTTCTGGCCGACCCCGCCGAAGATGGTCATGGTCGAGAGGCCGGCGGTCTTGGCGAGGGGCTTGAGCGCCTCGTGGATCTGACCGACGAGCTCGCGGGTCGGGGCCAGGATCAGTGCCCGCGGCTTGCCCGGCATGGCCGGCATCCGCGAGTCGACGAGGCGGGCCACGACGGGCAGCAGGAACGCGTAGGTCTTGCCGGAGCCGGTGCGGCCGCGGCCGAGCACGTCGCGTCCGGCGAGCGAGTCCGGGAGGGTCGCGGCCTGGATGGGGGTAGGAGTGGTGATGCCCTGGGCGGTCAGGACCGACACGAGGTCGGCCGGAAGGCGCAGGTCAGCAAAGGAGGATGGAGCAGAAGTCACGGCGACATCACTAACGTTGTGTGTCTCGCCAAGCTGTCCCGCCGGCGGCGGGATCGTGAAAGCAAGTGCCTCCGAAGGGAGGGGCGCCGGTGGACATCCGCCGGTCCGGTGGAGCTGGACCTGGGAGCGACCTGCGCGGGAGCCCGCGGCAAGACTGACCGGGCTGCTGCGCTCGATGTTACTGCAATTGGGGGTGAAGCCACGCATTGCGAGGCCGCCCTAGGGTGTGAGGATGCCCACCGTCCTCGTCACCGGAGCCACCGGGTTCGTCGGTAGCCGGCTCGTCCCCGTGCTCGACGCCCGTGGCCTCCAGGTCCGCGCCATGACCCGCAAGCCCGACGACTACGACGGGCCCGGTGAGGCGGTCTACGGCGACGTGTCCGATCCCGACAGCCTGGGCGACGCCCTGGCCGGTGTCGACGCCGCGGTCTACCTGGTCCACTCCCTCGACGACGACGACTTCGAGCGCAAGGACGCGGAGGCCGCGGCCACGTTCGGCCGGGCGGCCGAAGCAGCCGGGGTCCGGCAGATCGTCTATCTCGGCGGCCTCGGCGACGAGGACGGCGAGCTCTCGCCCCACCTGCGCTCGCGGCGTGAGGTCGAGGGCAAGCTCGCCGAGGGCGGGGTGCCGGTGACCGTGCTGCGCGCGGCGATCGTGGTAGGTGCCGGCGGCATCTCGTGGGAGATGACCCGCCAGCTGGTGAAGAACCTCCCGGCGATGGTGGTCCCGAAGTGGGTCAACACCCTCACCCAGCCGATCGCCATCGACGACGTCGTCCGCTACCTCGACGGCGTGACCGGCAACGACGCCGCACTCGGCCGCACCTTCGACATCGGCGGCCCCGAGCAGCTCACCTACCTGGAGATGATGCAGCAGGCGGCGCAGGTGATGCTCGGCCGCAAGGTCCCGATCATCACCGTGCCGCTGCTGACGCCGTCGCTCTCCTCGCACTGGATCGCGTTCGTGACGAACGTCGACACCACGACGGCGAAGAACCTCATCGACTCGATGTCGACCGAGGTGGTCGTCAAGGACAGCTCCATCCTCGACCTCGTCCCGGGCGAGCCGATCCGCTACATGGACGCCGTACGCCAGGCGCTCGAGGAGAGCACCGCCTAGTCCACCGCCCGGGGACGCGTCCCGCACCGGGTCTCGGCGCGCCGCGTCGCGGGTCGCGCCTGGTTCGAGGCCGCTGCCCGACCGGCCGTCGGCCCGCGGGCGCGGCGCCCCACGCGCGGCTCGCTGGTCAGACGCCGAAGATCGCCGGCAGGGCGAAGATCATCGCCACCGACCAGGTGCAGTGGGTCAGGATCGGCGCCAGGATCCCGCCCGAGGCGCGGCGCTGGAGCCCGACCAGGATGCCGAGGAGGATGGCGGCGAAGCTGAGCATGATGTTGCCCGTCGCGGCCGTGGCGATCGTGTAGGCCACGGTGGTCCACACGACCGGGCGGCGGGTGATCGCGGCGTACGCCGCCCCGCGGAAGAACAGCTCCTCGGCGATGCCGTTGATCGCGGTGACGACCACCAGCACGGGCAGCGACCCCTCGGTGGCGAAGCCGAGCACGCCGCGGACCTGGTCGGCGAGCGGCCCGATCTCGCGCACGACGAGCCCGCCGGCCACGAAGACCCCGGCCAGCAGCGCGCCGATGAGGATCGGCTGCAGGATCGGACGCACGTGCATGTCGTGCACGGTGATCCGGCCCAGGTGGAGCGGCCCGGAGGCGAAGGCCCCGACGGTCCAGATGCCGGCCAGCACCAGCGACATCACCACGAAGAGGGTGCTGCCCTCGTCGAGACGCAGCAGCACCCCGAGCACGAGCGCGCCGAGGACCACGAAGCCGCAGGTCACCAGCTGGCGTCGGCGCAGCGCAGCGGCGCTCTCCCGGTGGTCGCGCGGGACGACGTCCCACAGCGACCGCTCGAGCCAGTCCTTGATCACCCAGATCACCCCTCGCCGGAAACGCTACCGGGGAGGGGTGCTGGGGCTGGAAGGGTGTAGATCGACGTTACTTCGTCAGACCGTCCTTGAGGTCCTTGCCCGCGTCCTTGACCTTCTCGACGCCGTCCTTGATCGAGGCGGAGGCCTGGTCGCCCTTGCCCTCGGCCTCGAGGTTCTCGTCGCCGGTGGCCGAGCCGGCGGTCTCCTTGGCCTTGCCCTTGCCGTCTTCGGCCTTGTTGCTGATCTTGTCACCGAGTCCCATGAGGACCTCCTAGGTTCGACAGATGTGCCGGAAGCACGTTGCTTCTTACCTCCCAATGAACCACTCGCGCGCGAGCCACACACCCCACGTGGGGGTGAGTGAAGGCTGATCTCAGGTGAACTGGAGCACACCGTCGTCGACCTTGTCGCGCCGGATGGTGCGCAGGTCGGACAGGTAGTTCTGCTTGAGCATCCACGGGGCCCGGTCGCCCTGGCGGGGCAGTCGGTCGAGGGCGCGCTGGACGTAGCCGGAGGCGAGGTCCATGAAGGGCCGCTCCCCGACCGAGGGGTCGCGGACCGGCACCACGCTGGCGAGTCCGTGCCGGTCCATGTGGGTGAGCAGCCGGACGACGTACTCCCCCACCAGGTCGGCCTTGAGCGTCCACGAGGCGTTGGTGTAGCCGATGGTGAAGACGAAGTTCGGCAGGCCGCTGACCATGAGGCCCTTGTAGGTCATCTGTTCGCTGGGCTGCTGCTCGACGCCGTCCACGGTCAGCGAGACCCCACCGAAGAGCTTCAGCTTCAGGCCGGTGGCACTGACGATGACGTCGGCCTCCAGCTCCTCGCCGGAGGTGAGCGTGATGCCGGTCGGGGTCAGGGTCTCGATCGTGTCGGTGACGATCGAGGCGTTGCCACCGCGCAGGGCGCGGAACAGGTCGCCCTCGGGCACGACGCACAGCCGCTGGTCCCAGGGGTTGTAGGGCGGCTGGAAGTGCTCGTCGTACGACGTCCCCTCGGGCAGCTGGGCCTCGGTGAGCTTGCGCACCGCAGCCTTCGACTGCTTCGGGAACCGGCGCGCGAGCTGGTAGCTGGCCACCAGCCGTAGGACGTTCTTCCAGCGCACGATCGGGTAGGTGATCGCGTCGGGGAGCGGGGCCAGCCGCTTGGCCCACGAGTCGGTGCCGGGCTGCGGGAGGATGTACGTCGGCGTGCGCTGCAGCATCGTGACGTGGCCGGCCGTCGGGGCCATCGAGGGCACCAGCGTCACCGCGGTCGCACCGGAGCCGATCACGACGACCTTCTTGCCGGCGTAGTCGAGGTCCTCAGGCCAGAACTGCGGGTGGACGAGCTCGCCGGAGAACGAGTCCGCGCCGGGGAAGACCGGCGCATGGCCCTCGTCGTAGTCGTAGTAGCCGGTACAGCCCCAGAGGAAGCTGCACGTCATCGTCACCTCGGCTCCGTCGTGGTCGGCGGTGACCGTCCAGCGCGACGTGGCGCTGTCCCAGTCGGCCGCGGTGACCCGGTAGCGGTAGCGGATGAGCTTGTCGACCTCGTACTCCTCCGCGACCGTGCGCAGGTAGTCGAGGATCAGGCCGCCATCGGCGAGCGCCGTGTCGCTGGCCCACGGGCGCCAGCGGTAGCCGAAGGTGAACATGTCGGAGTCCGAGCGGATGCCGGGGTAGCGGAAGAGGTCCCAGGTGCCACCGCTGGCGTCGCGGCTCTCCAGGATCGCGACCGTGCGGTCCGGGTGGCCGGTCGCGAGCTGGCACGCGGCACCGATGCCGCTGAGGCCCGCCCCGACGATGAGGACGTCGACGTGCTCGATCTCTGTCATGAGACGAAGTTACCTTGTTGACAGATATTCAACAAGGTACTGACCGATGGTGGGGCCATGACCCACACCTCCCCCCACGATTCCCTTCCCACCCCCACCCCCACCCCCGGCCCCGCCCCACGCCACCGCCGGCGTACGGCCGTCCTTGCCGCGATGGCCGCGGCCACCCTGGTCGGAGGCGGCCTGGCAGCCGACTCGGCCACTGCCGGTCCGCGCGACGCCGACGGAGACCTCAAGGTGCGGGTGTGCGTCAACCAGCACGGCCTCGTCGTCAGCGCCCCGGCGCCGTCGTACTGCGGACGAGGCCTCGAGCGGATCCGCGTGAACCTCCGCGGCAAGGTCGGCGAGACCGGGGCACCGGGCGCCCAGGGCGAGCAGGGAGCGACCGGTGAGATGGGCGAGATGGGCCCCGTCGGCCCCGTCGGCCCCGTCGGACCCCAGGGCGACGTCGGGGAGAGCGGAGCGGTCGGACCTGCCGGTGAGATCGGTCCCGAGGGTCCCGAGGGTCCCGAGGGTCCCGAGGGTCCCGCCGGACGGGTGGGCCCGGCCGGCGACACGGGCCCGGCCGGCGAGACCGGCGACGCGGGCCCTGCCGGCGCGGCCGGACCTGCCGGTCCCGCGGGCGACGACGGTCCTGCCGGTCCAGCCGGCCCTGCCGGCGCGGCCGGTCCTGCCGGTCCCGCGGGCGACGACGGCCCGGCCGGTCCGGCCGGCCCTCAGGGACCTGCCGGCACGACTGCGTTCGGCACCGACACCGGCGACGCCGCCGCCGGCCGCGGGCGCGACTGCTTCCTCGGCGAGGTGATCCTGACCGCCGGGGCGGTAGGCGAGGGGACCCCGGCCCGGGGCCAGGTGCTCGCCATCGCGAACAACCAGGCACTCTTCTCGCTCCTCGGGACGACGTACGGCGGCGACGGTTCCTCGACCTTCGCCCTGCCCGACCTGCGTTCGGCGGCGCCGGACAAGATGACGTACACGATCTGCACCGTGGGCATCTACCCGAGCCGGAGCTGACCCGGCCGGCGACTCAGGCCTGGAGCGCGACCCCCCGCTCGACGAGGCCGTCGACATCACCCACGCCCCAGGCCGCCAGGGCAGCGCGCGTGTGCTCCCCGGGGGCCGGGGGCGGCAGGGTGAGGGACGCCTCGGTGCGCGAGAAGCGCGGGGCGGGGGCGGGCTGCATCATCCCGTGCCGTTCGACGAAGGTGCCCCGGGCGGCCAGGTGCGGGTGCTCGAAGGCCTGGCTCATCGGGACGATCCCGGCCACACAGGCGTCGGTGCCCTCGAAGAGCTCGACCCACTCGGCCTGGGTGCGGCTCGCGAAGGTGTCGGTGAAGACCGCGCGCATCTCGTCGTACCGGTCGAGGTCGGCCTGGCCGGGACAGGTGTCCTCGACGCCGAGGATCCGGACCAGCTGGGCGAAGAACTGCGGCTCGAGCGAGCCGACCGACATGTGCAGGCCGTCGGAGGTCTCGTAGACGTCGTAGTAGGGCACTCCCCCGTCGAGCAGGTTCGCCGCCCGCTGCTCCTGGTAGCCACCGCCGGCCAGGAACGCCGCCGTCATCGCGTTCAGGTGCGCCGTACCGTCGACGATCGCGGCGTCGACGACCTGGCCCCTGCCGGAGATCTTCGACTCCAGCAGGGCCGCGAGGATCCCGATGACCAGGTACGTCGACCCGCCGCCGAAGTCGCCGACCAGGTTGGCCGGGAAGTGCGGGCGCGCCGGGTCCTGGCCGAGGCCGAAGAGGGCGCCGGTGATGGCGATGTAGTTCATGTCGTGACCGGCGGCCTGCGCCAGCGGACCGTCCTGGCCCCACCCGGTCATCCGGCCGTAGACGACGCGCTCGTTGACGGCCAGGCAGTCGTCGGGGCCGAGCCCGAGCCGCTCGGTCACGCCGGGGCGCATCCCCTCGATCACCACGTCGGCGTCCTTCACCAGGTCGAGCACGACCTGGCGGGCCTCGGGGTGCTTCAGGTCGAGCGCGACGCTGGGCCGGCCGCGGTTCAGGAGCATGGCCGGACCCCCGGTCAGCGGCTGCCCGCCGGGCCGCTCGACCCGGATCACGTCCGCGCCGAGGTCGGCCAGGATCATGCACGCGTGCGGCCCCGGTCCGATGCCCGCGATCTCGACGACCTTGACGCCCTTCAGCGGTCCGGTGCCCTGCCCCAGCTCGATGGTGTCGGTGCTCATGCCCGCGATCCTGCCAGTCCTGCTGTCACGGTTGCGCGGCGTTCCGCATGTAACACGCCGTCCACCGGTCCTCCACGCCGTCGCAGCGTGTGAGCAGACCCGTGGACGGCGTGTTGCATCAGCCGGCGCCCGGCAGCACCCGTCGCAGGAACTGCCGGGTGCGCTCCTCGCGCGGCTCGCTGAAGATCTCCGCCGGGGGACCCTGCTCGAGGATCCGGCCCTCGGAGAGGAAGCAGACCGACGTGGCGATCTCGCGCGCGAAGCCCATCTCGTGGGTGGCCAGGATCATCGTGGTCCCGCGCTCGGCGAGGTCGCGCACGATCGTGAGCACCTCCCCCACCAGCTCGGGGTCGAGGGCGGCGGTGATCTCGTCGAGCAGGAGCAGGTCCGGGCGGGTGCAGAGCGCACGGACGAGCGCCACCCGCTGCTGCTGGCCGCCCGAGAGCCGGTCGGGGTGCTTGTGGACGTGGTCGGCCAGGCCGAAGGTGCCCAGCAGGTCGCGGGCCCGCTCGTCGGCCTCGGCGCGCGACAGACCGTGCACCCGGCGCGGGGACAGGGTGCAGTTGTCGAGCACGCTCAGGTGCGGGAAGAGGTTGTAGGCCTGGAAGACCATCCCGATGCGGCGGCGTACGTCGCGCCGGTCGACGAGCGGGTCGGAGATCTCGCGGCCGTCGAGGCGGATCACCCCGTCGTCGATGTCCTCCAGGAGGTCGATGCACCGCAGCAGCGTCGACTTGCCCGACCCCGACGAGCCGATCAGGCAGATGACGTCGTGCGGCGCGACGGTGAGGGACACGTCGTCGAGGACCAGCCGGTCGCCGTAGGACTTGCGCACGTCGGTGAGCTCGAGGAGCGGCTGCCCCGGGTTCGGATACATCAGAGGGCCCCCGCCCGCTCGCGGCGCATCGCGCGGCGTTGGAGCACGTCGGTGAAGCGCGCGAGCGGCACCGTGAGCGCGACGAAGAACAGCGACACCACGACGTACGGCGTGAAGTTGAAGTTGTAGCTGACGTAGTCACGTGCGGTGAAGAGCGCGTCGAACAGCGCGACGCTCGAGACCAGGGCGGTGTCCTTGGTCAGGGAGATGAAGTCGTTGAGGAGCGGCGGCACGACCCGGCGCACGGCCTGGGGCACCACGACGTGCCGCATCGCCTGGGCCCGCGACAGCCCGAGCGCGTCGGCGCTGGCCAGCTGGGAGGGATGGATCGACTCGATGCCGGCCCGGAAGACCTCGGCGACGTAGGCACTGTAGGAGATGACCAGGGCCATCAGCGCCCAGAAGAACAGGCTGTTCGGCACCCCCTGGAGCTGGAGCGCGGGCATCCCGAACGCCAGCAGCAGCACCAGCAGGATCGTGGGGACGCCGCGGAAGAAGTCGATGTAGACGACCGCCAGCAGGCGCAGCGGCGTCAGCCACGGCGCGCGCGCCTGCCGGGCCAGCGCCAGCGCGAGCGCCACGACCAGGATCAGGGGCTCACCGAGGAGGAAGAGCTTGACGTTGAGCACGAAGCCGTCGGCGATGGCCGGCAGCGAGTCGCGCGCGTAGTCGGGGCTGAAGAAGGACTCCTGCACCGTCGCCCAGCCGGGCGAGGTGACCAGGGCCGCCGCGACCAGGCCGAGGAAGGCGACCGTGGCCGCCGCGGCGACCGTCAGGGAGCGCAGCCGCAGACGCCGTCGGAGCGCCTGGCGCTCCTGCTCCCGGGCGCTGGGCACCCAGGTCGTCACCGGTACGTCACTGGAGCACGGGGACGTCGACGACGTCGGAGAGCCACTGCTGGCGCAGGTCGTCCATGGTGCCGTCGGCCTCGAGCGCCGCCAGCGCCTCATTGACGCACGGCACGAGCGGCGAGCCCTTCTCGAAGAGCATCCCGAACTGCTCCGCGTCGTCGCCCTCGACCTGGAACTGCCCGACGATCGTCGAGCCGCCGATCTCGACGGCGCTGATGTAGAACGCCGTCGGCAGGTCGGCCAGGATCGCGTCGACCTGGTCGTTCTTCAGCGCCTGCTTGGCGATGTTGGTGTCCTCGAAGACCAGCGGGTCGGCGTCGGGCGCGATGACGTCGCGGATCGCGGTCAGCGAGGTGGTGCCGGTCTGGGCACCCAGGCGCAGGCCCTTGAGGTCGGCCAGGCTGGTGGCCTCGGCGCCCGCGGTGCCCTTGAGCGCGACGACGGCCTGGGCCGCGGAGTAGTAGCCGTCGGAGAAGTCGACGACCTTCTGCCGCGCGGGCGTGATCGAGATCTGGTTGATGTCGAAGTCGAAGCTCTTCGCGCCGGGCTTGTAGGAGGTGTTGAACGGCACCGTGACCCAGGTGACCTGGTCCTTGCCGAAGCCGAGCTCCTCGGCCACCGCGTAGGCCACCGCGGACTCGTAGCCCTTGCCGTTGGTCGGGTCGTCGTCGGAGAACCACGGGTCGTAGGCCGGCGAGTCCGTGCCGATGGTGAGCGTGCCGGGCGTCCAGCACCGCGAGGGCGTCGGTGGCGCACGGGTCGCTGTCGCCGGAGGCGCCGGTCGCCGGGTCCGATGCCGCGCTCGTGGGCTCGTCGTCGACGGGAGCGCACGCGGCGGCGGCCACGACGAGGAGAGGGACGGTGGTGGCGAGGAGGGTCCGGCGCAGGCGCATGGGCAAATCGTAGGGGTCCCCGCCGCACCATGTAACACGCCGTCCACCGGTCTTCCACGCCGTTGCAGCGTGTGAGCAGACCGGTGGACGGCGTGTTACAAGAACGGCGACCGCCGGCCCACCCCCTGTTGCAACTCGTTGCATAGGGTGGCAGGGTGGCGCCATGGCCCTCGACCACGCCCTGCTCGTCGCGCTGCGCGAGCAGCCGGCGTCCGGGCTCGAGCTGGCCAAGCGCTTCTCCCGCTCGATCGGCTACTTCTGGCCCGCGACGCACCAGCAGATCTACAAGGTGCTGGCCCGGATGGAGGCCGAGGGCTGGGTCTCGGTGACCGCGGTCGCCCAGACCGGCAAGCCCGACAAGAAGCGGTACGACGTCACCCCGGCCGGCGCCGGTGCGCTGGCGGCCTGGCTCGCCCGACCCACCGGCACCACCGCGATGCGCGACGAGCTCGCGGTGAAGATGCGCGGCGCGTCGTTCGGCGACCGCGGGGCCGTGCTGGACGTCGTGCGCGCCACCCTCGTCGACCACCACGTGCGGCTGGAGCACTACCACCAGCTGATGAAGCGCGACTACCCCGAGCCCGGTCGCCTGACCGGGCTCGAGCTCGACCAGTACCTCGTGCTGCGCGGCGGCGTCCGCCTGGAGGAGTTCTGGGTCGAGTGGCTGACCGAGTACCTCACCGCCCACCAGGAGAGCCCGTGACCGACCAGAACGCCTACCCGCACCTGCTGAGCCCGATCACGCTCGGCTCCCTGGTCCTGCGCAACCGCGTCGTGATGGGCTCGATGCACACCGGGCTCGAGGACAGCGCCCGACACCTGCCCGAGCTGGCGGCGTACTTCGCCGAGCGGGCTCGGGGCGGCGTCGGCCTCATCGTCACCGGCGGCTACGCCCCCGACAAGCGTGGCTGGCTCAAGCCGTTCGCCTCCGAGATGACCACGCGTCTGCAGGCGATGCGACACCGGGCGGTCACCGACGCCGTGCACGCCGAGGGCGGCGCGATCGCGCTGCAGGTGCTGCACGCCGGGCGCTACGCCTACCACCCGTTCTCGGTCTCGGCGAGCAACCGGCAAGAGCCCGATCACGCCGTTCCGCCCCCGTGCGCTGTCCAGCAAGGGCGTCGACCGGACCGCCTCCGACTTCGCCCGCGCCGTCGGCCTGGCCCGCAAGGCCGGCTACGACGCGGTCGAGATCATGGGCTCCGAGGGCTACCTGCTCAACCAGTTCCTCGCCGAGCGCACCAACGACCGCACCGACGCATGGGGCGGCACGGCGGAGAAGCGCCGCCGCTTCCCGCTCGAGGTCGTGCGCCGGGCCCGGGAGGTCGTCGGCCCCGACTTCCCGATCGTCTACCGGATCTCGCTGCTCGACCTCGTCGAGGGCGGGCAGCCGTGGGAGGACGTCGTCGACCTCGCCCACGCGCTCGAGGCCGAGGGCGTCACCGTCTTCAACACCGGCATCGGCTGGCACGAGGCCCGGGTGCCCACGATCATCACCCAGGTGCCGCGCGGCGCCTGGCGCGACGCGACGGCCCGGCTCAAGGCCGAGGTCTCGGTCCCGGTCTGCGCCTCCAACCGGATCAACACCCCCGAGCTCGGCGAGGAGATCCTGGCCAGCGGTGGCGCCGACCTGATCTCCATGGCGCGACCCCTGCTCGCCGACCCGGAGTTCGTGGCCAAGGCCGCCGCCGGGCGCGCCGACGAGATCAACACCTGCATCGCCTGCAACCAGGCCTGCCTCGACCACGGCTTCGCCAACAAGCGCGCCTCCTGCCTGGTCAACCCGCGCGCCTGCCACGAGACCGACGCTCGTGCTGGGTCCCACCAAGCGCGCGGCGCGGGTCGCCGTCGTCGGCGCCGGACCGGCCGGGCTCGCGGCCGCGGTCTCGGCCGCCGAGCGCGGCTTCGCGGTCACGCTCTTCGAGAAGGCACCCGAGCTCGGCGGGCAGTTCCGCCTCGCCATGGCCGTGCCCGGCAAGGAGGACTTCGCCGACACGCTGCGCTACTACGCTCGTCGCCTCGACGTGCTCGGGGTCGACGTACGCCTCTCGACCCGGGCCTCCGAGGCCGACCTGGCGGCGTACGACGAGGTCGTCCTCGCCACCGGGGTCTCGCCGCGGATGCCGGCGATCCCGGGCATCGACCACCCCTCGGTCATGTCGTACGCCGACGTGCTCAGCGGGCGGGTCGTGCCCGGGCCGGCGGGTCGCCGTGATCGGCGCGGGCGGCATCGGCGTCGACGTCAGCGCCTGGCTGACCCACGACCCCGAGGACACCGTCGAGGACTGGATGGCGCACTGGGGCGTCGGCGACCCGTCGCTGCACCCGGGCGGCCTGACCGAGCGCAAGCCGCGCTCGCCGCTGCGCGAGGTCACGCTCGTGCAGCGCAAGACCACGCCGATCGGCATCGGGCTCGGCAAGACCTCCGGCTGGGCGCACCGCGCCGTGCTGAAGCAGTCGGGGGTCGTGCAGGTCAGCGGGGCGTCGTACGACCTGATCGACGACGCCGGCCTGCACGTCACCGTCGACGGTCGAGCGCAGGTGCTCGAGGTCGACCACGTGGTCGTCTGCGCCGGCCAGGAGTCGGTGCGCGAGCTGGTCAGCGAGGACAACCCCGGCTGGTGGATCATCGGCGGCGCCGACGTCGCCGCCGAGCTGGACGCGAAGCGCGCCATCAAGCAGGGCACGGAGGTCGTCGCGGCACTCTGAGAGGCTCTCTGAGCGAGACTGTGAGCGGGACCCGGGCGGCGCCCTGAGCCGCACCGTGAGCAGGACCCGGGCGGCGGGGTGCAGGCGGCGACAACCGGGTGCGCGGCCCCCGGATAGCCTCACCGGCATGAGCGACGACGGCCCCGACCCGACCTGCGTCTTCTGCCAGATCGTCGCCGGGGAGTCCCCCGCGACGATGATCGAGGAGGACGAGCACACGCTCGCGTTCCTGGACATCTTCCCGGCCGCGCCGGGCCACACGCTGGTGGTCCCCAAGCGCCACACCCGGGACCTGCTGAGCATCGAGCCGGGCGAGCTGTCCGCGGTCACCACCACCGCCCAGCGCGTCGCGCGGCGCCTGGTGGAGACCCTCGCCGCCGACGGCGTCAACGTCATCAACGCCTGTGGCGCCGCCGCCTGGCAGACCGTGTTCCACCTCCACCTGCACGTGATCCCCCGCTTCGCCGACGACTCACTCACGCAACCGTGGACCCCCGCCCCGGCGGAGCCCGCCGACCTCGCGGCGATCGCGGCCCGCCTCGGCGCAGGTGCCGCATGAGCGCCGTCGAGATCCGGGACCTGACCGACGTCGAGGCCCGCGACGCGCTGGTCTGCAAGTGGGGCGAGGTCGGCGATCGACGTGCTGCCGGCGTGGGTGGCCGAGATGGACTACGCGATCGCCGAGCCGATCGCAGCCGCCCTGCACCGGGCGGTGACGCGCGGCCTGACCGGCTATCCGCGCCTGGGCGGCGGTGGGCCGCTGGGCGAGGCGTACGCCGCGTTCGCGGAGCGGCAGTTCGCCCACCAGGTCGACCCGGAGCGCGTCGTACCGACCGTCGACGTGACCGCCGGCGTCCGGCTCGCGCTGGACACCGTCGTGCCGCCGGGCGGACTGGTGATGCCGGTCCCCGGCTACACCCCGCAGCTCGACATCGCCGCGATCACCGGCCGCGAGCGCCTCGACCTGGTCGTCGACCCCGACGCCCCGCGCGCCGAGCTCGACCTGGACCGGCTCGAGCACCACTTCCGCCACGGCGCCGCCGCGCTGCTGCTCACCCAGCCGCACAACCCGTGGGGCCGCGTGTTCACCCGCGCCGAGCTCGAGGGGGTCCGCGACGTCGTGCTGCGCCACGGCGGCTACGTGGTCTCCGACGAGATCCACGCCCCGCTGGTGCTGGAGGGTGCCGAGCACGTGCCCTACCTGGCGATCGAGGGCACCGCCGACCACACCGTCGCTGTCGTGGCGGCGTCCAAGGCGTTCAACATCGCCGGCCTCAAGTGCGCGCAGGTCGTCACCGCCTCCGAGCGGTTGCACGCGGCGATCACCGCGGCACCGATGGCGCGCAACGACTCGTGGTCGGTGCTCGGCGTCGAGGCCTCGGTCGCGGCCTACGCCGAGGGCGACGCCTGGCTCGACGCCCTGCGCGCCCGGCTCAGCGCCCAGCGCGACCTGCTGGTCGACCTGCTCGCCCAGCACCTGCCGCCGGCGCGGATGCGGCCGCTCGAGGCGACCTACCTGGCCTGGCTCGACCTGCGCGCCTACGGCCACGACGACCCGGCGGCCGTCGCGCTCGAGCGCTCCCGGGTCCAGGTCGCGGCCGGGCACGACTACCACCCGGGCCTGCCCGGCCACGTGCGGCTCAACATCGCCACCAGCCCGGCCCGCCTCACCGAGATCGTGCGGCGCCTGGCCTCGGCGCTCACCTGAGCCTCTCTGACCTGGGACGATGCGGTTCCTGGCCCCCCGGTTCAGGAACACCCGGTCGACCGGGTACTCCTGAGCCGTGCGGGTCCACGCGTCGTAGTCGGACGTACGTAGTCTGGTCCCGCCCGCAGGCGCCACGCTTGGCGCGGCACCCGATCGAGGGCGTTCCCGGCCGTGACGTACGTCCGACTACGACGACTCGTCGCGGATGGCTCGGCGCAGCACCTCGCGGTCCTGGACCCGGTCGGACTCCTCGTCGCCGCAGCCCGCGCTTGGGGCGGACGAAGTCGACACCCGCGAAGGCGGCGCCCACCACCAGCCCGAACAGCGCGGCTCGACCGGTGAACCCACCCGCCATCCACGCGGCGAGCGGCGAGGCGAGGAGTCGGGAACCCAGTGCGTAGCGACTGGTCACTGCCCGCGGCTTCTGCCGTTCGCCGAACGACCACACCGCACCCCAGAACAGGACCGACTCGAAGATCCAGAACAGCACCACGGTGGAGATGATGATGCTGGCCCCGAGATCCCAGGCACCGCGTGCGCACAGCCAGCCGACCACCACGGCCACCGCGTAGAACGGGGCCATGAGCCCGTTCGCCAGCAGCACGAAGGCGAAGTCGGCCTTGGCCACCTGCCAGTCACGGTCGCGACGCTCACTCATGGTCGTCCTCCAAGCCGGTCCGAGATGGGACTCACCGATTGCACCCTAGCCCTCGTCACTCAGAGCGATCCGGCGCACTTCTCCATCAGGTCGCCTGCGCCGAGGAACGCCTTGAACACGTCGAGGCCGTCCTGACCCAGGACCGTGGCTGCCTCACCGGCTCGGATCGCGTCGACGATGCGGTCGATGGTCTTCCACTCCTGGTAGGCGAGCTTGAGCACCTTGGCGACCTTGAAGATCGGGATCCCGTACTGAGCCACGAACACCGCGAGAGCGAACCCACAGCCCCAGAACCCGAACGACTGGGTCGACGCGATCCCCTGGCCGGACCTCGCCTTGGCGCTCACGCCGGCCGCGGACTTCAGGGCCGCCGACAGCTTCTTGGCAGCGCGCTGCTTCCAGGCCGAGGTCTTCTTGGGCTTCTCCGTGCGGATCGAGCCGGACACTCCGCCGTAGCCACGCTTGGCGTTCGCGCCCTCGGAGGTGGACGGCCACGACTCCTGCGGTGGGAGCATCCCGGTGTTCGTGGCGATGCCGGGACCGGTGGTGCGGGCAGCGAGCGCCGTGGGCGCGGCCGCCCGCGCTCCGGGGGCTTGCACCGTCAGGAGGAGAGCGGTGCCGAGCAGGGCGACGAGCAGCGTGCGGGCGTGCAACATCAAGGTCTTGACCTTCCCGAGAGATGTCGCGGTGGAGGTCACCACCGCCCTTCTAGGACTACCCCGCGGCGCGGCCGAAAGTAAAGGATCTCGCGTCGGATTCTTCGGCCGAGGACGCGGGCGTCCGACGTCACGGGGGGCGAGCGGCACGCTCGCCGAACCACGTGCACCGAACGACGGACGTCGCGCTACGGCACGTGTCGCGGGTCGGCCTCGAGGAGACGGGAGGGCTGGAAGCCGGGGGCGGTGTCCGCGACGCGGGCGGGGTCGAGGAGGTAGGCCTCGTCGACCTCCCAGGTGTGCCCGGTGGGGTTGCGACGCAGGACGTAGCCGAGGCCGTGGGTGCGGTAGACGGCTCCCCCGGCGGCGAGGACCGCCTCGATCAGCTGGGCGTCGACGAACTTGCGCACCGGCCGGAAGCCGCCGACCTCGCGCAGCAGCGACCGGGCCAGGAGCATCGTGCCGCCGGCGACGAAACGCACGTAGCGCTCGCTGGGGTGCCCGCGCTTGACGGTCAGGTCGGGACCGGAGAGGTAGTGGAGCTCGGCCGACATCCCGACCAGGTCCGCGCCGGAGCAGGCGCGGGCGCGCAGGAGGTCGGCGACGACGTCGGGCCCGTACCAGTCGTCGTCGTCCATCTTCAGCACGACCTCGCCGGTGGCGGCCCGCGCAGCGTCGTCGAGCACGTCGCCGAAGAGCGCGTCGTCGCCGTGCGGCAGCACCCGCACCGCGATGTCGGGCCCGAGCGCAGCCCGGACGTCGGACTCGGCGACGTCGAAGCCGTGCGGGGCGAGCACGAGCTCGAGGGACGCGACGCCGCGCTGGCGGGCCACCTGCGCGAGCGCGAAGTCGAGCATGTCGGCCCGCTTGGTGGCCAGCAGCACGCTCACCGACGGGTGCCGGTCGGCGAGTCCGGAGAAGGCGTCGAACGCCGCGCGCCGCAGCACGACGCTGTGCTCCTCGCGGGCCTGGGGCCGGGCGAGGTCGACGGGGGCTGTCAGTGCCGCCGCGAGCGGCCCGTCCGGGCCCGCAGCCGCGGTGGCGACCACCGGGACCCCGGCCAGGGCGAGGCCCGCGACCGTGCGCGCCACCCCCGCGTCCCAGGTGTCCACGCGCACGGCCTGCACGGACCGCAGCGAGGCGACGAGCGCCGGCGTCACCCCCTCCCCCAGCTCGAGCGAGGCCAGGTCGACGGCGGCATCGGCCGCCTCGGCCAGGAAGCCGGCCGGGTTGAGCAGGCGGACGTCGTACGCCGCGGAGCGCGGGCCGGCCGGGAGGACGGGCAACCCGGCCCGCCAGCCGCCCTGCCAGACGCACTGCCGGCCGATCTCGGCGACCACGGTGGCGACGTCGACCGGGGCCGAGAAGCGGAGCACCGTCCACCAGCCGCCCTGCGCCTTGCGGGAGCGGTACGACGTCAGCGCCGGCCACTCCGGGCGCGGGACCAGCGCGACGGCGCCGGCGCCCTCGTCGAGGTAGAGGCCGACGACCGGCGCGGTCAGCCCTGTCGGCAGGCCGGCTGCGCGGAGGTCGGTGAGGTCGTGGAAGCGGACCGCGGCGCGGGGTGCCGGACCGGGGGTGGAGCGGTCGTCGAGGAGCCGCGATCCCGCCTCCTGGCCGAGGAAGGTCGCGAGGGCCTTCGGCAGGTCGTCCGGCTGCCGCTCAGACATCGCGGTCACACATCGCGGTCACACATCGTGGTCAGACATCGACGCGCCCTCCGCGACGCACCAGTGGACGCTCGGCCCGGGGCAGCCAGGTGTTGATGACGTGGTCGACCACGTGGACGCCCGGCGGCGCCACGATCCGCACGAGTCCCTCGACCGTCGTCGCCGCGGCCCTCGGCGAGCGCGCGGTAGACCTCCCACTCGCGGCGCTTGCGCGGCACCCGGGAGCTGGCGAAGTCGTCGACCGAGGTCCAGTGCGCGAACTCGTCGGCGTCGAGCCACTTCAGCTCCACGCACAGCCCCTCCGGCGCGACGATCCGCTCCGAGGTCGCGGGGAACTCGCGCACCTCCCACTCGAAGGCCTTCACGAAGGTGAAGTCGGGCCCCATGGGGTAGACCCACGGCTCGAGGAAGCGGAAGCCCAGGTCGAGCCACGCCTCCGACTCGCTGACGACCGAGAGCGGGTGGCGCGGGATCGCGACGACCGACCCGGTGCCCTCGAGCTGCCAGGAGAGGTCGCGCAGCACCCCGACGCCCTCGGGCGTCAGCACCATGTCGCCGTCCCACTTCATCGAGTAGTCGGTGGCGACGTGGGCGAAGGACCAGTTGTAGAAGTGCGTCAGGGAGTGCACCGAGTCCGGCCGGGTGGCGAGGTGCTCGGTGCCGGCCCGGCTGACCCGGAAGGGGTACGTCGTGGCGGTGAAGCGGTCGCTCGCGCCGACCCTGGCCGCGACCTCGGTGGCGACCTCGAGCGTGCCGTCGTCGGAGCCGTTGTCGACCAGGACGACGTGCTGCACCGCCTCGAGCATCGGCGGGAGCACCCAGGGCAGGTTGCGGGCCTCGTTCTTGACCCGGAACACGCAGGTCAGGCCCGTGCGCACCTCCCGGTCGTCGTCGTTCCAGGGCCAGCGCACGTCGTAGGTCGGGTCCCCCTCGACACAGGGGATGTCGGCACCGCGGGTCGGCACGCGGCTACTCCGACCGCTCGCGGCCCAGCGCCCTGCGCAGGCCACGCCGGGCGCCCGCCGGCACCATCGCGCGGACGCCGTGCGGGAGCCGCTCGGCGCCTCGCCGGCCCGGGCCCGTGGGGCCGCCGGTGGTGGGCGGAGGGTTCTTGGCCAGCCCGTCGCGATGGGCCGCGAGGGCGGATGGACGACGAGATCGCCTCCGCCTCGGCGTACAGGGTCGCGTAGGCCGTGCGCAGGTCGTCGAGGGTGTCGTGGACGGCCGGTGCGTCGCCGCCGGGGTCGGCGAGGGTGTTGAGCGCCAGCCAGCTCTCCTCGGCGATCTCGCGCAGCCGCGGCGGCACCTCGATGTCGTCCCACGTGAGCTGTACGCGCCGCAGCCCGGGGTCGATGAAGGAGTGCACGGCGCGGATGTCGTTGGCCTGCGCGGTCTGCACGGCGGCGAGGTCGAACTGCTGCCCGATGCCGAACACCGGCACCGTCCAGTCCTCGAGCAGGTCGCCGTACCGGACGAAGGCGCGCGCGGAGCCGCGGGTCGCGCGCTCGGTGTGGAGCATCATGTTGACCCAGGCGGCGGTGCGTTGGACCTCGCCGAACTTCGCGGCGTAGTAGCGCTGCTTGCTGCCGACGACCTCGGTGACGGGTCGGAGCATGGTGACGTACGCCGGCGACGCGTCGCAGCGCAGCGCGGCCGACCGCCACAGCCCGATGAACCAGGCCAGGCGCGGGTCCTTCACGACGAGCTCGGCGCGGGGCTGCGCTCGGCCGTCCGGGTCCGGCTCACCGGTGAACTGCGACTCCAGCCAGGTGTGCAGCCGGGCGCGCAGCGGCTCGATGTTGGCGAGCTTGCCGGCGTCGTACCAGGCTGCGGGACGGGAGTCGGAGACCTGGACGTTGCACCGCTGGAGCAGCTCGTCGTGCAGGTCGACGACCCACTGCGGCTCGCCGAACCCCTTGGGGTTGCTCTCGTCGGCGACCACCTCCGGCTGGGGCACGTGCATCCCCAGCGCCCGCAGGGCGCCGGCCATCGTGCTCGTGCCGCTGCGCCCGGAGCCGACGACGAACACCACCCGTCGCTTGATCGGCAGCTCGTCCACGGGTCCCACGCTAGTGGCTGGCGGAGTGGGGGACGAAGGGGCGTGGGGTGGGCGCCGCGGAATCCCCGGTCCACCGGGGGCTCCGGCACCGGACGGCCCGGATCCACCCCGGGCCCGCGCCGCAACGCCCGTCCAGTGGTGCGGCAGGGGTGCAGGGCCCCGGGTGCGGCGAGCTTCCGGGCCGCGCCACCCGTGGCGACGTGGGCCTGCCGGCTCAGGTGATCGACGCGGGCCGGGTGACGTAGACGAGTCCACCGGCGGCCAGGACGTCGGCCGGCGTGCGGTCGCGCAGGTGGGCCACGGCACCGGCCGGCGGCTCGGTCACGAAGCACTCGGTGAGCCCCGTCGGGTCGTCCGGGAGCACGACGAGGTCGGCGCCGGAGTAGCGACGCGCGAGGGTCAGGTCGGTGACGGCGTCGGGGTCGCCGCTCACCTCGGGCGAGACCCGGAGCTCGCCCGGAAGCAGGTCGTGCCGCACCCCGGCCAGGTCTCCCAGCCGGGACCGCCACGCGAACGTCGCGTGCTCGAGCAGCGCAGCCCGGCGGGTGCGCACGGAGTGCCGCTCCCGCTCGACCGGCTCGTCGATCCGCTCCATCGGTATGCCGCACATCGCCAGCCCGGCCGCGAGCTCGGCGGCCACCGCCGGGTCGGCCCCCGCAGCCGGCCGCGCACCCTGGGCGTCGCGCAGCGAGGCCACCAGTGCCGGGGAGAGGCGGGTCCCGGGCGGGAGGTCGACCATGCCACGCGTCCACTCGCGCCGAAAGCCGTGCGGGTTGTAGACGGCCTCGTCGAGCGGTGCGGCGCCCCGCGGGACCCCGACCGGGGCCCGGCCGGTGACGGGTGACGGCTCGTAGGAGGCGTCGCCACCCGTGATGACGTCCGGTGGACACTCCAGCCCCGGGTCGTAGCGCAGCGTGAACACCGGGTCCACCGGCGGCGCCACGGCACCACCCAGCCACACCCCGCCGGGCCCGCTCGTGACCGGGAGCGCGGCACCGCGGGCGAGTGCCACCAGCACGGGCACGACGTCGGGCCGACCGCCGAAGGTCACCGCCGTCACGGCCGGCCCGCCGGCCGATCGCGCCTCGAGGTCCACGACCCGCGGCCACGACGGGTGCGGTCGCAGCAGGAGGGGGGCGTCGGCGTCGGCCACCACGACGGCCACGGTGCGCGCGCGACCCAGGCCACGCGGGCCGCCCAGCACCGAGACGGTCCGCCGCAGCTCGGCGACGTCGGCGACGACCAGCACCACCGCGGCGAAGCGGCGCGTGTCCGGGTCCGCCGGGTCGGACCCGTCTGGCCCGGGAGCGATCGGCGCCGAGGCGACCGGGAGCACCACGACCTCGCCGCCCACGGACCCCCCGAGGTCGGCCGGGACGAGAGCGTCGTCGGCGACCACGAGCGCCGGCCGGTTGGTCCCCTCGAGCACCTGCCGCACGGCGTCCACCACCGTGTCCGTCACCGCGTCCTCGCCTCGTCGCATCGCATCGCACCACGATAGGCCCCGGTGCTGCCCGTCCCGGCGGCACCGCGCACGACCCGGTCGCCGTGCCCGACAGGGTCGTCGTCGCATCGGACGGACCTCGCGGCGGGGCCCCTAGACTCACCTCCCGTGACGGACTCCCGGGGCGGCAGCGGCGACGGCGCCGCGAGCGAGCTGGAGCAGCTGCGCGCCGAGAACGCGCGCCTCCGGACCCGGGTGCAGCGGCTGCGCAAGCGGAGCGGCGAGGACAGCGAGCTCGGCTACCTGTTCGTGATGACCTACGGCCGGTCGGGCTCGACCCTGGTCAGCGGCCTGCTCAACGCGGTGCCCGGCTACCTCGTCCGGGGCGAGAACCGCAACGCGCTGCTCCACCTCTTCCGCTACCACCAGAGCCTGGCGACCGAGAAGGCCAAGGGCCCGGCGACCGGCGTACCGCACCCCGACGCACCCGTGGTTCGGGATCGGCGACGTGCCGCTCGACCGGTCCCTGGCCGGCATCCGGCGCCTGGTCCTGCAGACCCTGCTGCGGCCCGCTCGACGACACCCGGGTCGTCGGCTTCAAGGAGATCCGGTGGTACCACGAGGACCTGGAGGAGTACGTCGCGTGGCTGCGCGAGGTCTTCCCCGGCGCGCGGTTCCTGGTCAACACCCGCGCCCACGCCGACGTCCTCAGGAGCGCGTGGTGGGCCAAGGGCGACCCGGAGCACAACGCCGACTTCCTCGCCGAGACCGAGCGCCGGATCCTGGCCCTCGCCGCCGACCTCGGCGAGGCGGCGTACCGCGTGCACTACGACGACTACGTCGCCGACCCGGCGCGTGCTGCGCGGCCTCTACGAGTGGCTGGGCGAGCCCTGGGACGAGGCCGCCGTGCGCGCCACGATGGCGGTCCGGCACTCCGTCTGACCGATCCGGCCCCGAGGACGTCGCGCCTCGCCGTGCGCTCGGCCCGTTCGCGGGTCACCCCAGCGAGCGGGTCTGCGCCGCGACCAGCCCGGCGTACCACTCGAACGACCGCTTCGGGCGTGCGCACCTGCGTCTCGTGGTCGACGTGGACCAGCCCGTAGCGCAGCCGCAGCCCGCGCGACCACTCGAAGCTGTCGAGCAGCGACCACGTGTAGTAGCCGCGCACGTCGACGCCGCGCTGGGTGGCCTCCTCGACGGCACGCAGGTGGGCGTCGAGGTAGTCGATGCGGGCCTGGTCGTCGACCTGGCCCGTCGCGTCCGGGCCCATCGCGTCGGCGTAGCCCGACTCGGTGATGATGATCGGCGGCAGCGCCGCGCGGAACCGGGCCCGCGAAGGTGATGAGCCACTCCCGCAGCGCGTCGGGCACGACCGGCCCAGCCGGCGTCGGTGATCGGGTAGCCGACCACCTCGAGGAACTCGAACGGCATCTCCGACTCCTCGTCGGCGGCGCCGACCCGCAGCGGGCTGTAGTAGTTGACGCCGTAGAAGTCGAGGGGCTGGCGGATCGTGGCCATGTCACCGGGCTGGACGACGTCCTCGAGCAGCGGCTGGAGGTCGACCGGGTAGCGGCCGAGCAGCATCGCCTCGAGGTAGAAGCCGTTCCACAGGGCGTCGAAGAGCTTGGTCGCCCCGACGTCGGCCGGGTCCTCGCTCGCCGGGCCACATCGGGGCGTGGTTGTTGGCGCAGCCGACGCTCCCGGCGCCCGGCCGCGCGCAGCGCGACGGCGGCCCGGCCGTGCCCGAGCAGCAGGTGGTGCGCGGCGATCAGGGAGTCGAAGTACAGCGCGCGACCGGGCGCCTGCATGCCGATGCCGTAGCCGACCAGGCTGACCAGGTTGGGCTCGTTGATCGGCACCCAGTGCTCGACGCGGTCGGCGAGCCGCTCGCCGACGATGCCGGCGTACTCGGCGAAGCGCTCGGTCGTGGCCCGGTTGAGCCAGCCCCCGTCGTCCTCGAGGGCCTGCGGCAGGTCCCCGTGGAAGAGCGTGACCATCGGTCGGATGCCGCGCGCGACCAGGCCGTCGACGACGCGGTCGTAGTGGTCGAGACCCGCCGTGTTGACCGGTCCGCTGCCGGTCGGCTGGATGCGCGACCACGCCACCGACATCCGGTAGTCGCGTCACCCCGAGCCGGGCGAGGAGGTCGAGGTCCTCCTCGAGCGGTGGTAGTGGTCGGCGGCGACGTCGCCGGTCGAGCCGTCGGCGATCGTGCCCGCGCGGTGGCTGAAGGTGTCCCAGATGCTCGGACCCCGACCGTCCTCGGCCACCGCGCCCTCGGACGGGTAGGCGGCGGTGCCGGTCCCGAGCACGAACCCCGGGGGCAGCTGGGGATACGGGGAGGGGGAGGGGGGCACGGCACAATCATGCCTGTGACCACAGAGATCCGCCGCGGTTCCGAACGCTTCGTCGAACGACAGGCCGGCCGACTCAGCCAGCACTCGCTCGCCTTCGGCGCCTCCTACGACGCCGGCAACCTCCGCTTCGGGCCGATGGTGTGCCACGACGACCACCTCCTGGGCTCGGGCCAGGGGTTCTCCGCGCACCGCCACAGCGACCTGGTGATCGTGTCCTGGGTGCTCTCGGGGGAGCTGACCCACACCGACGGCGAGGGTGCGGAGGTCCGGGTCGCCCCCGGCGAGGTGGCGGTCCTGCGCGCCGGCCCGGGCGTCGAGCACAGCGAGCTGGCGTCGGCGCCGCAGACCCGGTTCATCCAGGTCTGGCTGGCACCGGAGGCGCCCGACGCCGTCTCGTCGTACGACGTCTCGCCGGTCGAGCTCGTCACCGGGGAGCTGACGCAGGTGGCCGAGCCGCTGCCCGGGGCGCGCTTCTCGGTGGCCCGGCTGGGCGCGGGCGACGTCCTGGAGCTGCCGGAGGCGCCGCTGGTGCACGTGCACCTGGCCCGCGGTGCCCTGGCGCGCTCGTCGATGGCCGAGCCGCTGCAGGAGGGCGACGCCTTCCGCTTCACCGACGAGCCGGCCCACGCGGTGACCGCCACGGTCCCGAGCGAGCTGCTGGTCTGGACCTTCGGGGCCTGACCGACCCACCCACCGAGCTCACCCACCGAGCTCAGCCACCGAGCTCACCACCGGGCCCGCGCGACCGGACGCTCAGCCGATGACCGAGAGCGCCCCCGGCAGCACCTCGACCACGGCAGGCGCCTCGGCGAGGCCCGGCAGGCCGCCGAGCGCCTCGCCGTCGCCGCCGACCGGCACGGACGCCACGCTCGCGCCACCCGGGTCGGCGGAGATCTCGACCCGGCGGCCCCGAGGACGCTGACCTGGGGCAGCCGGACGTGCGCGCCGTCGTAGACCTTCGGGAGCGAGCGCATCAGGGCCAGCCGGGAGGCGGCCTCGATGACCACGACGTCGAGCACCCCGTCGTCGAGGCGGGCGTCGGGGGCGATGTGCATGCCCTGGCCGTAGTAGCCGGAGTTGGCCACCACGACGGTCGCCGCGCGGTGGGTGCGCGCGACCCCGTCGACCACGACCCGGTACGTCGCCGGCCGGTAGCCGGCCAGTGCGCGCAGCGCCGCGTAGGGGTACTGCAGCCGGGGGGCACCCGCTGTGCCCGGTCGACGAGCTCGGCGGCGCGGGCGTCGACCCCGCAGTAGACCGAGCCGGCGACCCGGCGCGGCTCGGCACCGGGGGCACACCACGACACCAGGTCGACCCGACGCACGGCACCCTCGAGGAGGAGCCGCGCGAGGGCCTCCGGTCCTGCCGGGAGCCCGAGCATCCGGGCGAAGTCGTTGCCACGCCCGGCGGGCAGCACGGCCAGGGTGCCGCCGGCGAGCGACACGGGGCCGGCGAGGGAGGAGAGCATGCCGTCGCCGCCGACCGAGACCACGACGTCGCCGCGGGCGACCGCGTCGGCGACGAGGCCGACCATGGCGAGGGGGCCGGGCGAGTAGGTCACGTCGACCGTCGCGCCGGCGTCGCGCAGCCGCCGGGAGACCGGCAGGACCGCGGCCGGGGCCGCACCGCCACCGGAGGCCGCGTTGACCAGGAACGTGAAGGACCGCGGGCTCACGGGACCAGCACGCCGGGGTTGAGGATCCCGGTCGGGTCGAGGTCGGCCTTGACCGCCCGCAGCACCGACGCCCCGAGCTCCCCGATCTCCTGGGTCAGCCAGGGTCGGTGGTCGGTCCCGACGGCGTGGTGATGGGTGATCGTCGCCCCGGCCGCCACGATCGCGTCGCTCGCGGCCGCCTTGGCCGCCTGCCACCGCGCCACCGGGTCGTCGCCGGCCGTGGTCGCGACCGTGAAGTAGAGCGAGCACCCGGTCTCGTAGACGTGGGAGACGTGGCACAGCACGATCGCGCCCTCGCCCAGGGTGTCGGCCAGGGCCTGCCCGACCGCGGCGTGGAGCCGGTCGCGGTTGGACCAGAAGGTCGCCGTCTCCAGGGTCTCGACGAGCACGCCGACGTCGAGCATCGAGTCGCGCAGGTACGGCGCCCCGAAGCGACCGTGCACCCACGCCACCCCCGGCTCCTCGCCGAGCGCGGTGCCGCCGAGGCCCGCCGAGCACCGCGGTGACCGCGAGCCGCTTGGCCTCGACCGCGGCGGGCTCTCCCTCGTAGCCGGTGATCATCAGGCACCCCGGCTCCTCGTCGCCGCCGATCGCGTCGGGGCGGGCCAGGTTGATCGCCGTCTCGTTCTCGTCGGAGAGCCGCAGCACCGTGGGCAGCAGGCCGCCCTGGGCCAGCGTGCGCATCGCGTCGGCCCCGGCGCCGAACGACGGCCACCGCCACCCCTCGTAGCGGGTCGCGACCGGCACGGGGCGGACCCGCACGGTCACCGCGGTGATCACCCCGAACGCGCCCTCGGAGCCGAGCACGAGCTGGCGCAGGTCGGGTCCGGCGGCGCTGGCCGGTGCCGTGCCGAGGACCCACTCGCCGCGCGGGGTCGCGACCCGCAGCCCGACCACGAGCGCGTCGAAGCGGCCGTAGCCGGCACTGGACTGTCCACTGGACCGGGTGGCCGCGAAGCCACCGATCGTGGCGTACTCGAACGACTGCGGGTAGTGGCCCAGCGTCAGCCCCTCCTGGGCCAGCAGTGCCTCGGCCTCGGGTCCGCGCAGACCCGGCTCGAGGACGGCGGTCATCGAGACGTGGTCGACCGCGAGGAGCCGCTTGAGCCGGACCAGGTCGAGGGAGACGACTCCGGCGTAGCCGTCGCGGCGGGCGGCGAGCCCGCCGGTGACCGACGTACCTCCTCCGAAGGGGACGACCGCCAGGTGGTGCTCGACCGCGAGGGCGAGGACCGCCGCGACGTCGTCGTGGTCGCCGGGTCGGACCACGACGTCGGGAGCGTCGCTGAGGTCGCCGGCCCGCATCCGGAGCAGGTCGGGCGTCGACTTGCCGCGGGTCCGCAGCCGGCGCACGTCGTCGTCGGTGAGGACGTGCTCGGCGCCGACGAGGTCGGCCAGCGCCTCGACGAGGTCCGGGGCGAGCCCGCACCTCGGTACGGCGGGCGTCTGCACGGCCGGCCGGTCCTCGAGACCGAAGGCCAGCTCGACCAGTCCGCGGGCCGGCTCCGGGAGCGGTCCGGCCAGCGCCGGGTCACCCCAGCGCGAGGGGTGCATCTCGGTCTGCCGGAACGGGAGCGGGGATGACGTCACGTGTTACAGTGTGACACATGACGTCACTTCGTCACAACGACTCTCCGGAGGACCCTGCCGAACGCGAGCCGCGCGACGCCTACCTCGACGCGGCCCGGGCATGCCTCCTCGACGTCGGCTGGCGTCGTACGACGCTGACCGAGGTGGCCCGCCGCGCGGGGGTCTCCCGGATGACCATCTACCGCTCCTGGTCCGACATGCCGACCCTGCTGAGCGACCTGATGACCCGGGAGTGGACCGGCGTGGTGACCGCGGCCGTGGCCGGCCAGGACCCCGCGCTCCCGCGCGTCGCACGGCTCGTGGCCACGGTGATGACGACGGTCCGGGTGCTGCGCGACAACGAGCTGTTCGTGCGCATCGTCGAGCTCGACCCCGAGCTGGTCCTGCCCTACCTGCTCTCGCGCCGCGGGCGCTCCCAGGACCTGATCCTCCAGGTCACCACCGACGCCCTGACCGACGCACAGCGCGCCGGCGAGGTGCGGGCGGGCAACCCGACCGCGATCGCCCGCGGGCTGCTGCTGGCCGCGCACGGGTTCGTGCTCTCGGCGCACACGATGGTCGACGACGGCGCGAGCGCCGCCGAGATCGACGCCGAGCTGTCGCTGCTGCTCACGCGGGGCCTCCTCCCGTGACCGGCCCGACCACCCCCGGGAACCCCGGGAACCCCGGGGGACGCCCGGGAACCGCATCGCGGCGGGACTCTCCGACGCGCCCGCCGACGTCGACGTGGTCGTGATCGGGCTCGGCGTGACCGGCGCCGGGGCCGCCCTCGACGCCGCCACCCGCGGGCTGACGGTGCTCGCCGTCGACGCCCACGACCTCGCCTTCGGCACCTCCCGCTGGTCGTCCAAGCTCGTGCACGGCGGCCTGCGCTACCTCGCCCACGGCCAGGTGGGGGTGGCCCACGAGAGCGCCGTCGAGCGCGGCATCCTGATGGAGGTCACCGCGCCGCACCTCACCCACCCCATGGCCTACGTCGTCCCGTTCACCTCCGCCACGACCCGGGGCCGGCGCGGCCTCACCCGGGCCGGGATGCGCGCCGGCGACCTGCTGCGCCGCGGTGCCCGGACGTCGTCGGCGACCCTGCCTCCCCCGCGCACGCTGTCGGCGCCCGAGATCCTTCAGCTGGCCCCGCCGCTGCGCGCCGCCGGGCTCACCGGCGGCGTCCTGGCCTGGGACGGCCGGCTCGAGGACGACGCACGGCTGGTCACCACCATCGCCCGCACCGCGGCGGCCCACGGCGCGACGATCCGCACCCGCGCCCGGGTCCTGTCCGCGACCGGCACCGCCGTCGAGCTCCGCGACGAGCTCACCGGCCGGACCCGCACGGTGACCGCCGGCGCGGTGCTCAACGCGACCGGGGTGTGGGCCGGCGAGCTCGTCGACGACGTCCGGCTGCGCCCGAGCCGCGGCACCCACCTCGTGCTGCGCGCCGCGACGCTGCCCGGCCTCACGGCCGCGGTCTTCGTGCCGGTCCCGGGCTCGGCCAGCCGCTACGTCATGGTGCTCCCCCAGCCCGACGGCACGCTCTACGTCGGGCTCACCGACGAGCCCGCGGAGGGCGCGATCCCCGACGTGCCGGAGCCGTCCGCGGCGGAGGTCGGGTTCCTGCTCGACGTGGTGGCCGCCGCCTTCGACCGGCCGCTGCACCGTGGCGACGTCGTCGGGGCCTACGCCGGCCTGCGACCGCTGCTCGACAGCCCCGGCGCGACGGCCGACCTGTCGCGACGGCACGCGGTCCTGACCAGCAGCACCGGGGTCGTCACGATCGTGGGCGGCAAGCTGACGACGTACCGCCGGATGGCCGAGGACGCCGTCGACACCGCGGTCGCGAGCGCCGGGCTGGCCGCGAGACCCTGCCGGACGCGCACCCTCCCGCTCCTCGGCGCGGCACCGCGCGCCGAGCTGGCGGCCCTCGAGCAGCCGGCCCGGCTGGTACGCCGCTACGGCACCGACGCGGCCCTGGTGCTCGACACCGCGCGCCGGGTGACCGGGCTGGCCGAGAGCGACCTGCTCGCGCCGATCGCCGACGGGGTGCCGGCGACCCTGGCCGAGCTGGTCTTCGGCGTCACCCACGAGGGAGCCCACGACGTCGCCGACCTGCTGGACCGACGCACCCGCGTCGGCCTGGTCGCGAGCGACCGCGCGGCCGCCGTGCCCGCCGCCGAGCGGGCCCTCGCCCTGGCCGCGGGCACCGCCCACGACGTCGTCCCGGGGTGACCTCGGCGACGGTCCCGTGACAGGGCCGGGCGGCCGCTCACCGGCAGGCCACGGGAGCGAGGCGGGGTCAGCCGATCTGGGTGCCGAGCAGCGAGCCGATGAGGTAGGTGACCAGCATGGCGAACATGCCGCCGGCGACGTTGCGCAGCACCGCCGGCCGCGAGGGGGCGTAGCCCAACCGGGCGCTGACGTCCCCGGTCAGCGCCAGCGCCGCCGCGACCGCGAGGAACGTCACCCACACCCGGGCGCTCGCGGTCACGAGCGTGATGGTCAGCAGCGGCAGCACGGCCCCCACGGTGAAGGCGATCATCGAGGCGAACGCCGCGGCCCACGGGCTGGTCAGCTCGTCGGGGTCGATGCCGAGCTCGGCCTCCGCATGGGCGCCGAGGGCGTCGTGGGCGGTCAGCTGCCGGGCGACCTCGAGCGCCAGCTCCTGCTCGAGCCCCTTGCCGGCGTAGATGCCGGCCAGCTCCAGCAGCTCCTCGTCGGGCGTCTCCCGCAGCTCGCGCTCCTCCTTGCGCAGGAGCGCCTTCTCGGAGTCGCGCTGGGTGGAGACCGAGACGTACTCGCCCGCGGCCATGCTCATCGCACCGGCCACCAGTCCGGCGACGCCGGCGACCAGGATGGCGGTGCGGTCGGTCGTGGCGCCCGCGACACCGACCACGATGCCGGCGGTCGAGACGATGCCGTCGTTGGCCCCCAGCACCCCGGCACGCAGCCAGTTGAGCCGGTTGCCCAGTCCTGCGCCGTGCGGCTCGTCGTCGTGGGGGCCGAGCTCGGTGCCCTCGGGGGCGGTGTTGCTGCTCATGGGCCCCATCGTCGCGCGCCGCGCTCGTCGAGGACAAGCAAGGCGAGGCTGGCCTGCGCGGGCCCGTGGCGGGGTCCCGGGTCCTGGGAGGGCACCGCCCGGGCAGCGATCGGGAGCGCGCCGGGTGCGCGCCGGGTGCGCGCCGGGACGACCCCGGCCCTGGGTGCCCGGGCCGACCGTCAGGGCTCGGCGGGCGTCGGCTCGACCTCGGTGACCGTCGCGAGGTCGTCGGCGCACAGCTCGTTGCTGCCCTGCCCGCCCAGCCGGCAGGCGCCGTCGACCAGCGACCGGTCGCCGAGCGGGGCGTCGAGGTCGACGACGACGTCGTACGACACCATCTCGCCGCGGCACACCACCGATCGGGTGGTCTCGCGGATCGTGACGACGACGGTCCGGGGTCGCTCGTCCACCTCGACCTGCACGCGGTCGCGGCACTCCTGGCCGGTGTAGGTCAGCCGCAGCTCGTCACCGACGAGCGCGGCCGGCTTGTCGAAGGGCACCGCCTCGTCCAGGCCGAAGAAGAGCCAGCGCACCAGGCCGATCATGCCGAGACCGACCACCGCCGCCACGAGCACCACGACGATGCTCGAGCGCGAGGACCTGGAGACCATGGCTCCACCGTCTCAGCCCCGGCTCGGCGGCACAACGCCTGTCCGCGCGCCGGGCTACAGGCCGAGGTCGCGGCCGATGAGCTCCTTCATGATCTCGTTGGACCCGGCCCAGATCTTCGAGACCCGCGCGTCGCGCCAGGCGCGGGCGACGCGGTACTCGTTCATGAAGCCGTACCCGCCGTGGAGCTGGACGCAGTGGTCGAGCACGTCGTTCTGGACCTGAGAGGTCCACCACTTCGCCTTCGCCGCGTCGACGGGCGTCAGCTCCTTCTCGGCGTGCGCGATGACGCACTGGTCGACGTAGGCCTGGGTGACCTCGATCTGGGTCACCAGCTCGGCGAGCAGGAACTTGTTGTGCTGGAAGGACCCGATGCTGGCGCCGAACGCCTTGCGGTCGATCGTGTAGGTGATCGTCTCGGCCAGGATCTGCTTGACGTGGGCGAGGTTCGAGATCGCGCAGCCGAGCCGCTCCTGCGGCAGGTTCTGCATCATGTGGATGAACCCCATGTCGAGCTCGCCGACGATGTCGTCGTCGGTGACGCGGACGTCGGAGAAGTTGAGCTCGGCGGTGTCGGACTCGTCCTGACCGACCTTGTCGAGCTTGCGGCCGCGGCTGAAGCCCGGGGCCGAGGTGTCCAGGGCGAAGAGGGTGATGCCCTTGGCCTTCTTCTCGGGCGAGGTGCGCACCGCGGTGACCACGAGGTCGGCGGAGTAGCCGTTGGTGATGAACGTCTTGGAGCCGTTGACGACCCAGCCGTCGCCGTCGCGGACCGCGGTCGACCTGAGCGCGGCCAGGTCGGAGCCGCCGGAGGGCTCGGTCATCCCGATCGCGAGCAGGGTCTCGCCGGCCGCGACGCCGGGCAGCCACCGCTGCTTCTGCTCGTCGGTGCAGAGCCCGACGAGGTACGGCGCGGTGATGTCGGCGTGGATGCCCCAGCACGAGCCGAGGGCGGCGTTGACCTTGGACAGCTCCTCGGCCATGACGGCGTTGAAGCGGTAGTCGCCGGCCTCGGCCCCGCCGTAGGCCTCGGGGATCTCCAGGCCCAGGAAGCCCTGCTTGCCGGCCTCGAGCCAGAACCCGCGGGGCAGGGCCTTGTCGGCGGCGTGCTGCTCGACGTCGGGGATGACCGACCGCTCCAGGAACTCCCGTACGGAGGAGCGGAAGGCTTCGTGGTCGTCGTCATAGATCGTGCGCTTCATGGCCCGGATCCTACTCGTCGGTAACCCTCACGCCCACCCGCTCCGTCCCGTGCCCCCGCGCTGCCCACCCAGTGATCCTCTGGTGGCCGGGAGGCGCGAGAGGGCATGGTGGGGGCTCGGGAGCGGAAGGAGCACCCGGCCGAGCGGGTCGGCGATGATGGTCTCTACGGGTGAGTCCCGGTCCGGGTGTGTGTGCTTGGATCGATCCAACCGCCTCCAACGAACACCGGTCGACCGTCGGTCGACCGCAGCAGTGGTAGCAGAAAGCACGGTGAGCATCGCGTGAGCGCACAGGTCTGGCCAGGAAACCCCTACCCCCTCGGGGCCACCTTCGACGGCAGCGGCACCAACTTCGCGCTCTTCAGCGAGGTGGCCGAGAAAGTGGAGCTCTGCCTCTTCGACGACGACGGCACCGAGACCAGGGTCGAGCTGACCGAGGTCGACGCCCTCGTCTGGCACGGGTACCTGCCCACGGTCCAGCCGGGCCAGCGCTACGGCTACCGCGTGCACGGTCCCTGGGACCCGGCCAAGGGCCTGCGCTGCAACCCCAACAAGCTGCTGCTCGACCCCTACGCGAAGTCCACGACCGGGGAGATCGACTGGGACCAGAGCCTCTTCGGCTACACCTTCGGCGACGAGGACTCCCGCAACGACGACGACTCCGCGCCCCACATGACCCTGGGCGTCGTCATCAACCCGTTCTTCGACTGGGAGGGCGATCGTGCGCCGTCGATCCCCTACAACGAGAGCGTCATCTACGAGGCCCACGTCAAGGGCATGACCCAGCTCCACCCGGAGGTGCCGGAGGAGGAGCGGGGCACGTACGCCGGCCTCGCGCACCCGGCCGTGACCGGGCACCTGACCAAGCTCGGCGTCACCGCGATCGAGCTGATGCCGGTGCACCAGTTCATCCAGGACTCGACGCTGCTCGACCAGGGCCTGCGCAACTACTGGGGCTACAACACGCTGGCCTTCCTGGCCCCGCACGCCGACTACGCCGTGAGCGAGCTGGGCCAGCAGGTGCAGGAGTTCAAGTCGATGGTCAAGGCGATGCACCGCGCCGGCATCGAGGTCATCCTCGACGTGGTCTACAACCACACCGCCGAGGGCAACCACATGGGACCGACGCTGAGCTTCAAGGGCATCGACAACCCGGCGTACTACCGCCTCGTCGAGGACGACGAGAAGTACTACATGGACTACACCGGCACCGGGAACTCCCTCAACGTGCGGCACCCGCACTCGCTCCAGCTGATCATGGACTCGTTGCGCTACTGGGTCACCGAGATGCACGTCGACGGCTTCCGCTTCGACCTCGCCTCCGCGCTGGCGCGCGAGTTCTACGACGTCGACCGGCTCGCGACGTTCTTCGAGCTCGTGCAGCAGGACCCGGTGGTCAGCCAGGTCAAGCTGATCGCCGAGCCGTGGGACGTCGGCCCCGGCGGCTACCAGGTCGGTGGGTTCCCGCCCCAGTGGACCGAGTGGAACGGCGCCTACCGCGACACGACCCGCGACTTCTGGCGTGGCGAGCCGTCGCTCGGCGACTTCGCGTCCCGGGTGTCGGGCTCCTCCGACCTCTACGAGCACTCGGGCCGTCGGCCCTTCGCCTCGATCAACTTCATCACCGCCCACGACGGCTTCACGCTGCGCGACCTCGTGTCCTACAACGACAAGCACAACGAGGCCAACGGCGAGGACAGCCGCGACGGCGAGAGCCACAACCGCTCGTGGAACCACGGCGAGGAGGGCGAGACCGACGACCCGGAGATCCTGGCCGCCCGGGCCCGCTCGCAGCGCAACTTCCTGGCGACCCTGCTGCTGAGCCAGGGCGTGCCGATGATCCTGCACGGCGACGAGATGGGCCGCACCCAGCACGGCAACAACAACACCTACGCCCAGGACTCCGAGATCAGCTGGATGCACTGGGACGACGCGGACGGCCCGCTCCAGGACTTCACCGCCACCCTGATCAAGCTGCGGCGCGACCACCCGACGTTCCACCGCCAGCGCTTCTTCACCGGCACCACCGTGCGCACGCCCGGTGCGCGGGGGCGAGGGCGACCGGCTCAACGACATCGTCTGGCTGCACCTCGACGGCGAGCCGATGGACGACGACGACTGGCACGGCAGCGGGCAGGCGATCGGGATGTACCTCAACGGCCAGGGCATCCAGGGCCTGGACCCGCGCGGCAACCCGATCACCGACGACCACTTCCTCATCTACTTCAACGGCGACGGTCCGGCCGAGGTGACGCTCCCACCGCTGGAGTACGCCGCGGCCTGGGACGTCGTCATCAACACCGCCGGGTCCGCCGGCCACGAGGCCGCCCGCGAGGCCGGCTCGACGTTCCACCTCTCCGGTCGCTCGGTGATGGTGCTGCGCGAGGGCCGGACGCCCGAGCCGGAGCCGGACGTGTCTGCGGCCGCGTCGGTGGCTGCCCAGGTCGGGAAGGCCTGAGCGGGTGGACACCACCGCGTCCGCGACCGGGCGCACGCCCGTCAGCACCTACCGGCTCCAGGTCCGCTCGTCGTTCGACCTGCACGAGGCGGCCAGGCGGCTGCCGTACCTGCGCGACCTCGGCGTCGACTGGGTCTACCTCTCCCCGATCCTGGAGGCCGAGCCCGGCTCCGACCACGGGTACGACGTCGTCGCCCACGACCGGATCGACCCGGCCCGGGGCGGGGCCGACGGGCTGGCGGCCCTGTCGGCCGAGGCCCGGCGCCTCGGGCTCGGCGTGCTCGTCGACATCGTGCCCAACCACGTCGGCGTGGCCACCCCGGCCGTGAACGCCTGGTGGTGGGAGCTGCTCCGCGACGGCCGCGACTCGCGGTACGCCGAGGCCTTCGACGTCGACTGGGACGCCGGCGGCGGCACGATCCTGATCCCGGTCGTCGGTGACGACGACGAGGGCTCCATCGTGGTCGAGGGCGACGAGGTGCGCTACCACGACCACCGCTTCCCGCTGGCGCCCGGCACCAGCCGCCTGGACCAGCAGCACTACCGCCTGGTCTCGTGGCGCGCCGCCGACGACCAGCTCAACTACCGCCGGTTCTTCGCCGTCAACACCCTCGCCGCGGTCCGGGTCGAGGAGCGGTGGGTCTTCGACGAGTCCCACGCCGAGATCAAGCGCTGGTTCGACGAGGGGCTCGTCGACGGCCTGCGCGTCGACCACCCGGACGGCCTGCGCGACCCCGAGGGCTACCTCGCCGACCTCGCCGGGATCACCGGTGGCGCCTACGTGCTCGTCGAGAAGATCCTGGAGCCCGGTGAGCTCCTGCCGACGTCCTGGCAGACGGCCGGCACCACCGGGTACGACGCCCTCGGGCTCGTCGACCGGGTGCTCACC
The DNA here is from genome assembly GCA_963757695.1 of uncultured Actinomycetota bacterium. Taxonomy (GTDB): domain Bacteria; phylum Actinomycetota; class Actinomycetes; order Propionibacteriales; family Nocardioidaceae; genus Nocardioides. The sequence continues at coordinate 949,929 of CAVWTJ010000014.1, read as the reverse complement.
GCGCCGGTCGAGCCGGGCCGGCTGCCCTTCGACGACCTCGACTGGGCCGCGATGATCCACGACACCAAGCGCGCCGTCGCCGACGGCATCCTCGGCTCGGAGGTCCGCAGGATCGTGCGTGAGCTGCCCGGTGGCACGGCCCCGACCGCAGCGGCCCCGAGCCTGTCGCGGCGCCTGGCCGCACGCCTCCTCGGCGACCGTCCGGCCGCCGCCGCTCAGCCACTGGGGCTGGAGACCGACGCGGTCGTGGACGCCGTCGCCGAGCTGCTCGCCTGCTTCGGTGTCTACCGCTCCTACCTTCCCGGCGGACGCCAGCACCTCGACGAGGCCTTCGCGCTCGCCCGGACCCACCGCCCCGACCTGGGGACGACGTTCGACGCGCTGCTCCCGGTGCTCGGCGACCCGGCCCAGCCGGCCGCGCTGCGCTTCCAGCAGACCAGCGGGATGGTCATGGCCAAGGGCGTCGAGGACTGCGCGTTCTACCGCTTCCCCCGGCTCACCTCGCTCACCGAGGTGGGTGGCGACCCCAGCGAGCACCACCTCTCGGTCGCGGGCTTCCACGAGGCGATGGCCACCCGCCAGCGCGACTGGCCGCACGCGATGACGTGCACCTCGACCCACGACACCAAGCGCGGCGAGGACGTGCGCGCCCGGATCGCCGTCACCGCCGAGCTGCCGGACCTGTGGACCTCGACCCTGGCCCGCCTCACCGCCGCCGCCCCGATCGGCGACGACCGGTTCGCCGACCTGCTCTGGCAGACGGCCCTCGGCGCGTGGGACGACGCCGACGCCGACCTGCGCCCGCGCCTGCACGCCTACGCCGAGAAGGCGATGCGCGAGGCCGGCGACCGCACGCAGTGGACCTCCCCGGACGCCGAGTACGAGGCCGGCGTCCATGCGGCCGTCGACGCCGCCTTCGACGACCCGGCCGTCGCCGCGATCATCGCCGAGTGGCTCGCCGTGGTCACCGCACCCGGTGAGACCAACGCGCTGGCCGCCAAGCTGGTCGCGCTGACGATCCCCGGCGTTCCCGACGTCTACCAGGGCTCCGAGCTCTGGGAGCAGTCGCTCGTCGACCCCGACAACCGGCGCGCGGTCGACTTCGACCTGCGCCAGCGGCTCCTCGGCGAGCAGCACCCAGACCACCCCGCGGCCGCCAAGCTCGCCGTCGTCGCCGGGGCGCTGCGGCTGCACCGCGACGAGCCCGGGCTGTTCACGTCGTACGACGCCGTCGAGGTGCGCGGCGAGGCCGCCGAGCACGCCCTCGCCTTCGACCGCGGCGGTGCCGTCACCGTCGCGACCCGGCTGCCGGTCGGCCTCGCCGCCCGCGGCGGCTGGGGCGACACCGAGCTGGTCCTGCCGGCCGGACGGTGGTGGGACCACGTCGCCGGCCACGACCTCGAGTCCGACGGCACCGTGCTGGTCGCGGAGCTGTTCGACGTGCACCCCGTCGCCCTGCTGACCCGTATCGCGGAGGAATCGTGACCCCTGCCCGGACCGCCCGGAACCCCTTCGACGTGTGGGCCCCGCACGCGAGTCGGCTGCGGCTGGCGCTCGCGCGACGAGGTCGTCGAGATGCGTCGCGCCGACGCGGGGTGGTGGACCCCCGACGGGGCCACCCCCGACCCCGCCCGCGGCGACGTCGACTACGGCTACCTGGTCGACGACTCCGACGACGTGCGACCCGACCCTCGGTCGCGACGCCAGCCGGACGGCGTCCACGCGCTCTCGCGCACCTACGACGCGTCCGGCGTTCGCGTGGACCGACGACGCGTGGACCGGGCGGGTGCTGGCCGGATCGGTGATCTACGAGCTGCACCTGGGCACGTTCACGCCCGAGGGCACCCTCGACGCGGCCCTGGGCAGGCTCGACCACCTGCGCTCGATCGGCGTCGACCTCGTCGAGCTGATGCCGGTCAACTCCTTCGGCGGCACCCACAACTGGGGCTACGACGGCGTCGACTGGTACGCGGTCGACGAGACCTACGGCGGCCCGGAGGCCTACCAGCGCTTCGTCGACGGCTGCCACGCCGCCGGCCTCGGCGTCATCCAGGACGTCGTCTACAACCACCTCGGCCCCTCGGGCAACTACCTCCCCCTCTTCGGGCCCTACCTCAAGACCGGGCGCAACACCTGGGGCGACCTGGTCAACCTCGACGGTGACGACGCGGCCGAGGTACGCCGCTACATCCTCGACAACGCCCTGATGTGGCTCGGCGACTACCACGTCGACGGGCTGCGGCTCGACGCCGTGCACGCGCTGCACGACGAGTCGCCGACCCACCTGCTGGAGGAGATGGCGATCGAGGTCGCCGCACTGTCGGCCCACCTCGGGCGGCCGCTGACCCTGATCGCCGAGTCCGACCTCAACGACCCGCACCTGGTCACGCCGCGCGAGGCCGGCGGGTTACGGCCTCGACGCCCAGTGGAGCGACGACTTCCACCACGCCCTGCACGTCGCCCTGACCCGCGAGACCGACGGCTACTACGCCGACTTCGAGCCGCTCGGGGCGCTGGCCAAGGTGTGCGAGAAGGGCTTCTTCCACGACGGCACGTTCAGCTCGTTCCGCGAGAGCGACCACGGGGTCGCGATCGACACCGCCGCGATGCCGACCTGGCGCCTGGTCGTCTGCAGCCAGAACCACGACCAGGTCGGCAACCGGGCCGTCGGCGACCGGATCACCGAGAAGCTCGACGACGACCAGCTCGCCTGCGCCGCCCTGCTCACCCTGTGCGGGCCGTTCACCCCGATGCTCTTCCAGGGCGAGGAGTGGGCCGCGGCCACGCCGTTCCAGTTCTTCACCTCCCACGAGGAGCCCGAGCTCGGCAACGGCGACCGCCGAGGGCCGGATCGGCGAGTTCGCGAAGATGGGCTGGGACCCCGCCGTCGTACCCGACCCCCAGGACCCGGCGACGTTCGAGCGCTCGAAGCTCGACTGGTCGGAGCCCGAGTCGGGCCGCGGCGCGCGGATCCTGGCGCTCTACCGACAGCTCGCCGCCCTGCGGCGCGAGCACGCCGCCCTCACCGACCCGTCGTTCACCGCGACCACCTGCGAGGTCGACGAGGACCGCGCGGCTCTTCTCGATGCACCGCGGCGAGCTGCTCCTGGTCGTGAACTTCGGCGACGAGCCGGCCACCGTCGACGTCACCCACGCCACGCTGCTCTTCGAGACCGAGGCCGGCGTCGACCTGACCCCCGGCCGTCTCGCGCTCCCCGCCCACGCCGGCGCGCTGCTCGGCCCCTGACCCGGGCCGGCGTGCCCTGCGCCGTCCACCTGGTGGTGGGCGGGCGTGCCCCGGGCACCGCCCCCGGCAGCGCGCAACGCCCGCCTGGCACCCTGGACCCATGACCGTCATCAAGATCAACGCCATCACCGTGCCGGCCGGCTCCGGCGACGAGCTCGCCCATCGCTTCGCAGCCCGTGCCGGAGCCGTCGACGGGAGGAGGGGTTCGAGGGGTTCGAGCTGCTCCGGCCCACCGACGAGCGCACCCAGTGGCTGGTCATCACCCGGTGGCGCGACGAGGAGGCCTTCCAGGGCTGGCTCTCGTCCCCGTCGTTCGCCGAGGGTCACCGCTCCGCCGCCGAGCGCGCGGGTGGCGAGGCCCCCCAGCAGCCGGTCTCCACGCACAGCGAGGTCTGGAACTACGAGGTCGCGGGAGGCTCCACGCCGGCCTGACCGGGGCGAGGGCCGGCCGGAGTCCCCGGCTGCCCGGCGACCCCTGACGCGCTCGGGCGAGGCATCGCGCCAGGACGTGCAGAGACCCTGAGACCGCCGGCCGGCCCGTCCTCGGGGTGACCGCCGGGGTCGGACCAGGGGTTCACCGGATGGTGCGGGGAGCGACAGAGGAGGAGGGTGGAGCCATCGGGAGAAGCCCCGACACCCACCACCTCACCGAAGGACGTGCCCCACCATGACCGACATCCGCGACTACTTCGCCCGCAACGGACTGGTCCGCTCGCAGGACCGCCGTGTCCTGGGTGGCGTGTGCTCGGGGATCGGCCGACGGTTCGGCCTGGGTCCCTGGACCTCGCGGCTGCTCTTCGTGCTGCTGCTCATGGTCGTGCCCGGCAGCCAGATCCTGATCTACCCGGTCCTGTGGATCCTGATGCCGTCCGAGGAGAGCGTCCGGACCCGCCAGGCCCAGGCGGCCTACGCCGAGTCGGCGGCGCGGACCGAGGGTCAGTCCTCGACCCCGACCGCCTGAGCATCGACGTCGACGACCCGGCGCGGCATCAGCAGCCCGGTCGCGACCAGGGCGAGCGCCACCACCGCGGAGCCGACGAAGACCGCGTGGATGGCCGGCCCGAGGACCCCTGAGGGGAGCCGCTCGAGGTCGCCGGCCGGCCCGCCCGCCGAGGCGACCCGGCTGTTGACGATCGCCCCGAAGACGGCGACGCCCGACCGCGCTGCCCATCGACCGGGCGAACATGTTCGCACCGGTCGCGACCCCGCGGTGCTGCCACCCGACCGAGGACTGGGCCACGATCACCGACGGGCTGGCGACGTACCCGAACCCGATGCCCATGACGAAGCACGGCAGCGCCAGCTGCCACAGCGCGCTGTCGGCATCGACGAACAACAGCAGGCCGGCCCCGACGATGGTGATCGCGGCACCCATCGAGACGGTCGCTCGGAACCCGATCGTCAGGTAGAACCGGCCACCCGTGGCGGCCGCGATCGGCCACCCGATCGTCATCGCGGCGAGCGTCAGGCCGCCGACGATGGCGCCGTGGCCGAGCACGCTCTGCGCGTAGAGCGGGACGTACGACGAGAGACCGAGCATCAGCACGCCGACGAGGAACGACCCGGACGCGGCGGCGTTGAGCACCCGCCGCTGGAAGATCCACAGCGGCAGCACCGGCTCCGCGGCGCGCGACTCCACCAGCACGAAGCCGGCGAGCAGCACCGCGGCCGCGACGAAGATCCCGATCCCGACCGGTGAGCCCCACCCCCAGCGCACGCCTCCCTCGAGGAGGCCGAGCAGCAGCAGGCTGCCGCCGCCGGCGATCAGCGCCGCGCCGGCGTAGTCGATGGAGTGCCGCCGACGCTCGATCCGCTCGTCGAAGCGGTGCCACAGCACCCAGGCGGCGGCCATCCCGAGCGGCAGGTTGACGAAGAAGATCCAGCGCCAGGAGAGGTAGTCGGAGAAGATCCCGCCCAGGGTCGGTCCGATCAGCGACGAGACCGCCCACACGCTCGCGATGTAGCCCTGCACCTTGGCCCGCTCGGCCAGCGAGTAGATGTCGCCGACGATCGTCATGCCGATCGGCTGGACGGCTCCGGCGCCGAGGCCCTGGAGCAGCCGGAAGGCGATCAGCGCCGGCATGCTCCACGCGACGCCGCACAGCAGCGAGCCGAGCACGAAGAGCGCGATGCCGATCAGCATCACCGGCTTGCGTCCGACCAGGTCGGCCACCTTGCCGTAGATCGGCACCGAGACCGCCTGCGCCAGCAGGTAGATCGAGAACAGCCACGGGAACGACGTGAAGCCGCCGAGGTCCTCGACCACCGTGGGCACGGCCGTGGCCAGGATGGTCGAGTCGATCGCGACCAGGCCGATGCTCAGCATCACCGCGAGCAGGATCGGCCCGCGCTCGCTGCGCAGGCCGACGCTGGCACGGGTGATCTCGGGAGCGCTCATCGAGGTGCCAACCGCCGCACGTCGGCCGGTGTTCCCGCCGACCCGTCAGTTGTCCGCTGACCCGTCACTTCTAGAAGTGACGGGTCAGCGGAAACGTGACGGGTCAGCGGGTCAGAGCATCTGGGCGGCGAGGACCTCGTCGACCCAGGCCGGCACGAGCACCCCGGCCGGACCCTGGCGCGACTCGTGGAAGAACGACGTGCCCTCGCTGGGCTGGAGGTTGAGCTCGAGCGTGCGGGCACCGTGCACGGCGGCGTACTGCACGAACCCGGCAGCCGGGTAGACGGCGCCGGAGGTGCCGACCGAGACGAAGACGTCGGCCTGGCGCAGCTCGTCCTGGATGGCGTCCATGTGGTACGGGATCTCGCCGAACCAGACGACGTCGGGCCGCAGCTCGGGTACGCCGCAGCGCGGGCAGGGCGGGAAGTCGGAGAGGTCCTGGTCCCACGCGACCCGGGAGTGGCAGCCTCGGCACAGGGCGGAGCGGAGCTCGCCGTGCATGTGGATCACGCGGGTGGAGCCGCCGCGCTCGTGGAGGTCGTCGATGTTCTGCGTGACCAGGACGAGGTCGTCGCCGAGGACCTCCTCGAGGCGGGCCAGGGCGAGGTGGGCCGGGTTCGGCTCCACGTAGGCAAGGGACGCACGCCGGGCGTCGTAGAACCCCTGGACGACCATGGGCGCGGCCTCGTAGCCCTCCGGGGTCGCGACGTCCTCGACGCGGTGGCCCTCCCACAGGCCGTCGGCGTCGCGGAACGTCGGCACGCCGCTCTCCGCGGAGATCCCCGCCCCGGTCAGCACCACGATCCTCATGCGCTCACTCTCCCCCACGCGGCCACGACGTACCCGCCGCTGTCACCCGTGTCGTCGTACGGCCGGCCGTCCCAGGTGGACCACCGGTCGCGCACCTCGAGGCCGGCCGCGGCCATCGCGGCGTCGACGTCGCCCAGCGGCACCGGAGGCGCACCCGCGGGCAGGTGGTCGGCGTCCAGGCCGAACCCGGCGACGAGCAGCCCGTCGGCGCCGAGGTGCGCAGCCAGCCGGGCGCAGGTCGTCTCCAGCGTGCCCGGCTCGAGCAGCGGGATCACGTTGCCCGCCAGCAGGACCAGGTCGTACGTCGTCCCGAGGTCCAGGGTGGCGAGGTCCGCGACGTGCCAGTCGAGGTCGGGGAAGTCACGACGCGCCACGGCGACCATGGCGGCGTCGACGTCGCAGCCGACCACGCCGTCGTAGCCGAGGGCGGTGAGGCGGGCCGCGATCCGGCCGGTGCCGCAGCCGGCGTCGAGGACCCGAGCCGGGGGCGGGACGAGGGAGAAGACGAAGCGCGCCTCGCCGTCGACGTCCTGCCCCTCCTCGGCCAGGCGCTGGAAGCGGGCGGCGTAGACGCTCGCGTAGTCGTCACCGGCGCCGGCTCGCGCCACCCTCTGCCACAACGTGCTCACCCGACAGTCCTACCAGGGGTGGACGAGACGTGGGTCACTGCCGGTGCCCGGCGAGACCGGCGCCGCCGCCGTTCGACGGTCCACCGCGTGGTCCGAGTCCGGGACCTGGTTCGACGCGCACCGCGGAGCCGTCGGTCAGGCAAGGTACGCCGCGGTCGTCACGTAGGCGTCGCGGACGGCCTCGACCATGGGACGGCGGCGGTAGGTCTCGCTGAGGATCTCGAGCCCCCACGGGCCGTCCCACCCCATCGCGCGCAGCGTGCTGACGAAGCCGGCGACGTCGAAGTCGCCCTCCCCGCACAGGCGGCGGCGCAGGACGGTGTCCTCGAGCCCGGGGCCGACCTGCTCGGCCGCGGCGTCACTGAGCTCGACCCCCTTCACCCGGCTCAGCGGTACGGCGGCCAGCTCGTCGTACGTTGCCCCGCTGCGCTGGAGGTGCCACAGGTCGACCATCAGGCCGGCGTTCGGGTGGTCGGCGCGCTCCACCACGTCGAGGCCCGCCGCGAGCGTGGGGATGTTGGAGAAGGGCATGAACTCCATGCTCACGATCGTCCCCGTCTCGGCGAACGCCGCCGCGACCCGGTGCAGGTTCTCCGCGTACCGGTCCGGCTCCAGGAGCGAGCCGTCGATGGCCGGGCCGACCTTCACGTCGTAGGCACCCAGGGCCTCCGCCGCGTCCAGCAGCAGCCGGAGATCGGCGTCGGACCTGCTCCGCTGCCCTGCCGGGAGCCACCAGTCGGACAGGAACTCGAGCTCGACGAGACGGATGCCGTGGTCGTCTATGAGCTGTCGCAGCGTGCGCCAGTCACCGCCGCCTGCGAGATAGGCCGCGAGATCGTGGTGGACGAAGCCCAGACCCGCGAAGCCCGCCCCCGCCGCGGCGGCGATGCGGTCGCCGAACGACTCCGGGCTCACCTCGAGCCCGGGCAGTGACGTCGCGTCGCCTGCCGTCGTCCAGCAGGCTGCGACGATCTCGGGGGTTGTCACGGGGTGAGCTCTCCTCGACTCTCGGCCACCGCCCGGTCAGTTGAGCGCGAAGCCGCCACAGACGTTGAGCGCCTGGCCGGTGATGTTGTGCGCCAGCGAGGACGAGAGGAACGCAGCGGCCGTGCCGATGTCCTCCGCGGTCTGCGGGCGTCCGAGCGGGATGTCGTCGAGGACGCCCTGCCATGCCTCCTCCGTGGTGATGCCGCGCGCCTCGGAGATCTCGGCCAGCTCGACCTCCCACATCGCGGTACGCACCATCCCGGGACACACGGCGTTCACCCGGATGCCCGTCCGGCCGAGCTCGAGGGCCAACGCCTGGGTGAAGCCGATGACGCCGAACTTGCTCGAGGAGTAGTGCGTCATGTTGGCCTTGCCCTGGCGACCCGCGACCGAGGAGACGCTGACGATGCTGCCGCTGCCCTGCTCCGTCATGACGCGCGCGACCGCGCGCGACGTGCGCTGCACGCCGGTCAGGTTGACCGCGATCATCGAGTCCCACGCACCGTCGCTCATCTCGACGAGAGGCGTCCGACCGGAGAGGCCGGCGTTGTTGACCAGGACGTCGATGCGACCGAGCTCGGACCTGACGTGCTGGGCGAGCGCGTCGCCGGACTCGGCACTGGTGACGTCGTGCGCGACGCCGATCGCGTGGATGCCGTCGGCGACGAGCGCCTCCGCCCGGGCACGCGGCCTTCGCCGCGTCCAGGTCGGCGATGACGACCTTCGCACCGAACCGGCCCAGCGTGGCGGCGATACCGGCGCCGATGCCCTGGGCCGATCCCGGTCACGATCGCGATCTGGCCCTCGAGCAGCGGCAGGGTCTGCAGTTCTGCGGTCATGTCCTGGTTCTCCTTCGGTGGTGCGCTGGTGGTGCGGCGGGGAGCCGCAGGTGTCACACGGTGGTGTAGCCGCCGTCGACGAGCAGCTGGACGCCCGTCACGAACGAGGCGTCGTCCGAGGCCAGGAACGCGATCGAGGAGGCGACCTCGGAGGCGAGGCCGGCGCGGCCCAGGGGCGTCCGGTCGATCAGCTCGTCGGAGATGTCGCTGTCCTGGGCGGTGGTCATCGGCGTCCAGATGAAGCCCGGGTGGACCGAGTTCACCCGCACGTTGTCCGGCGCGTAGGTGGCGGCCGCGTTCTTCGTCATCATCGTGACGGCACCCTTCGACGCCTGGTAGGCGGCGACCCCGCTGGCGCCGACGATGCCCCACATCGACGAGACGTTGACGATGGCGCCGCCCCGGCGTTCGACCATGCCCGGCAGGGCGGCCCGCATCCCGAGGAAGACGCTCGTCTGGTTGATGCGGACCACCCGGTCCCACACCGCGGGATCGATGTCGGTGATCGACTCGTACGACCCGACGGTGCCGGCGTTGTTGACCAGCACGTCGAGCGGCCCCGTCTGCTCGACCACCCGCGACCAGGTCTCCTGGTCGGTCACGTCCCCCTGGACGAAGGCCACGTCGTGGACCTCCTCGGTCGGGGCCTGGAGGTCGAGCCCGAAGACCGTCCCGCCCTCGGCGGCGATCCGGCGCGCGGTCGCCAGGCCGATGCCCTGGGCAGCTCCGGTGACCAGCGCCACCTGTCCCTCGAACCGGTCGGCGCTCACGCTGTCCCCGCTGCCCTCCCGCCCGCGCAGGTACGGCGCGAGCGAGCTCTCGTCCGGGTCGGCGAGGACCTGCCTGCTGCTCACCGCACCGGGTCGGGCGACGACGTCACAGGTCCACCGCGATGTACTGCGTCTCCAGGAACTCGTGGATGCCGTGGAAGCCGCCCTCGCGACCCAGCCCCGATTCCTTCATGCCGCCGAACGGCGCGGCCGGGTCGGAGGCGACGCCGCGGTTGACCGCGACCATGCCGCTCTCCATCCGTCGGGCGACGGCGATGCCCTCGCCCTGGTCGCGCGCGAACACGTAGGACATGAGCCCGAACTCCGTGTCGTTGGCCATCGCGACCGCCTGGTCGGTGCTCTCGACGGTGACGATCGGCGCCACCGGACCGAAGACCTCCTCGCGGGTCAGTGTCTGCCCGTGCTCCACCCCCCGCACCAGGTACGGCGAGAGGAAGGCGCCCCGCTCGGGCGCCGTCGGACACCGCCGAGAGCCGGCCGCCCTCGTCCTCGGCGCGCTGGAGGAGCGTCAGGACCTTGTCGCGCTCCTTCTGCTCACCATGGCGCCGAGGTCGTTGGTCGGGTCCAGGCCCGATCCGATGGTCATGGCTGCCAACGCCGCCTCGAAGGCCGCGGAGAACTCCTCGCACGAGGGACTCGTGGACGTAGAAGCGGTTCGCGGCGGTGCAGGCGGAGCCGCCGTTGCGCATCTTGGCGGCCATCGCGCCGACACGCTGCGCTCGACGTCGGCGCCCTCGAGGACGAGCAGCGGTGCGTTGCCGCCCAGCTCCATCGAGGACGGGCAGTGCGCGCCGCGCCGTCTGCTCGAGCAGCATCTTGCCGACCGGTGTCGAGCCGGTGAACGAGAGCGTGCCGACGCGAGTGTCGGACAGGACCGCCTCCGAGACCGGGCCCGGCTCCGACGTCGTGATCACGTTGACGACACCCTTCGGCGCCCCGCTCGCACGAGCACCTCCGCGACCCACAGCGCGGTCAGCGGCGTCTCGACGGCGGGCTTCAGCACCGCCGTGCAGCCGGCGGCCAGGGCCGGGGCCAGCTTGCGCGTCGCCATCGCCGCGGGGAAGTTCCAGGGCGTGATCATGTAGGCCACGCCCAGCGGGCGGTGGTCGACGACGATCGTCTTGTCGCCGCTGGGTGACATCCGGAAGTCACCCGGCACCCGGCAGGCCTCCTCGCTGAACCAGCGGAAGAACTCGGCGGCGTACGCCGCCTCGCCCATCGCGTCGCCCCACGACTTCCCGTTCTCCAGGACGATCAACCGCGCGCAGTCCTCGATCTCCGCGGACATGATCTCGAACGCGCGGCGGAGCACCTCGGCCCGGACCCGCGGCGCCGCCGCGCCCACGGCCCGGCCGCCGCGTGCGCCGCGGACGACCGCGTCGCGTGCCTTCTCGATCGTCGCGTCGACGACGCTCGCCAACAGGTCGCCGCTCGCGGGGTCCAGCACGTCGAGCGGTGCGGTCCGAGGTGAGCCACTCGCCGTCGACCAGGAGACCCGAGAGCGACGGGACCTCGACCGGTGGCGACCACCGTCACTGGATCACCATGCCGCCGTCGATCATCAGCAGCTGACCGGTCATGTAGTCGCTGTCCGCGCTGGCCAGGAACGACGCGGTCCCGACGACGTCCTCCGGGTAGGAGTAGCGCTTCATCAGGATCATGTTCTCGGCGAGGGAGTCCATCGACTCCCCGATCTTGTCGAACTTGCCGATCTCGACCAGGTCGCGGTCCAGCTGCTCCCACAGCTCGGTGCGCACGACGCCCGGACCGTAGCCGTTGACGGTGATGTTGTGCTCGATGAGCGACTTGGCTCCGCCCTTGATCATCGCGAGCACCGCGTGCTTCGACGCCGAGTAGACGACCACGTCGTCGAAGACCTCGCGGGAGAGGATCGAGCCGACGTTGATGATCTTGTAGGGGTAGTCCTGCTTGCCCTGGGCCTTCATCTGCCGGGCTGCCGCCTGCATGCAGTTGAGGGTGCCCCAGGCGTTGACGTCCATGATCTTCTGCCAGTTCTCCCGGGTGATGTCGAGGAAGAACAGCGGCTTGTTGATGCCGGCGTTGTTGAGCAGGACGTTGATGCTCCCGAAGGACTCGACCGTGTGGGCGACCGCTGCCGCGGCGTCCTCCTCGCTGGAGACGTCGAGCTTGACGTACGTCGCGGTGCCACCCTTGCTGGTGATCTCCTCGGCCACCTGGGCGATGCCCTCGACGTTGACGTCGCCGAGGCAGACCTTGGCCCCTTGGGCGGCGTAGTCGTGGGCGACGGCAGCGCCCATGCCCTGGGCGGCGCCGGTGATCAGGATGTTCTTGTCGCTCAGTCGGGTGGTGTCCATGATTGCCTCTCGGGTTTGGTTGGTCTGACGTACGTTCAGTAGGGGTTGGTGACGAAGAGCTTGTCGGCCGGGAACAGCGTCAGGACGCGTGGACCGTCCTCGGTGATGACGATCTCCTCCTCGATCCGCGCGGCCGAGACCCCGTCGGAGGCCGGGCAGTAGGTCTCCAACGCGAAGACCATGCCCACCTCGAGCTCGACGGGCTCCTTCATCGAGTTCAACCGCGAGATGATCGGGCGCTCGTGCAGCCCCAGACCCAGACCGTGAGCGAACTGCAGACCGAAGGCCTCCATCTCGCTGTCGAAGCCGAAGTCCTGCGCCTTCGGCAACAACGCAGCCACCTCGTCGGTGCCCACACCAGCCTTGATCCCATCGATCCCGCGATCCATCCACTCCCGCGCCTTCGTGTACGCGTCGCGCTGCGCAGGCGTCGAGCTCCCCACCGCGAACGTGCGGTAGTAACAGGTCCGATACCCGTTGTAGGAATGGATGATGTCGAAGAACGCCTGATCACCCGGACGGATCAACCGGTCGGTGAAGTTGTGCGGATGCGGGTTGCACCGCTCGCCCGAGATCGCGTTCACCGCCTCGACCTGGTCCGAACCCATCTCGTAGAGACGCTTGTTGGCCAACGCGACGATCTCGTTCTCCCGCACCCCGGGCTTCAACGCCTCCACGATGTCCTGGTAGACCCCATCGACCATCGCCGCAGCCTGGTTCAACAAGCATGATCTCATCGCGCGACTTGATGCACCGCGCGTCCAGCATCGAGCTGCTGAGCATCGACGACACTCAACCCCTGACGCTGCATCTCGAACAGGAACGGCGGCTCCACGATGTCCAGGCCCACCGGCAGGTCAGCGACCCCGGCCTCGACGAGCATCGACCTGATCTCGGCCACCGCGCTCTCCATCAGACCCCACCGAGGGCGCCACCGCCCCACGGAAGCCGAGGAACCCCGCACGGTAGTTCTCCTGCGGCACCCACCTCGAGTGCAGCTTGTGATGCTTGACCGCCGAGCCGAAGTCCCACAACACCGGCTCCTTGCCCCGCACCAGCAACGCATAACGGATCATCTTGTCGCCCAACGCACCACCGATCCAGGTCTGCGTGGTGTAACGGATGTTGTAGAAGTCGAACAGCAAGAACGCACCACACTCACTGCCCTCCAACGCCGCCTGCGCCCGCTCCGAGCCGATAACGCCGCAACCGGTCGAAGTCGACCCGCTCCTCGTAGTCGACGGACGTGTGGCCCGGGGCCGGGATCATTCCGTGCCCGAAGTCGAGGTCGGACGCGGTGTCGGTGGGTGAGCCGGTGATGGTCACGTGAACTCTCCGAGGAGGTGGAAGGGGCACGGGCCGAGGGAGACGGGACGTCCGTCGCGGGCCGTGCGGATGGTGGTCCCGCCCACCCGGGCGGCGCGGTCGCGACGCGGCCCGGGTGAGGGGACGGTTGTTCAGGGGTGGATCACCACTCCGGCGCGACGTCGGCGTCGGTGGCGTTGTCCTCGGTGACCTTCACCGACGGCATGAAGAGGTCCTCGTCGGCCGCGCCGCTGTCGAGGACCTGGCTGGCCAGGGTGACGGCGTTCTCGCCGTCCCACGAGGAGGACTGGAACACGGTGCCGTCGAGCTCACCGGAGGCCACCAGCGGGTTGCCGAGCTTGGTGTTGCCGATCGAGGTGATCAGCAACGGCTTGGGGTCGATGCCCTGGGCCTTCAGCGCGTCGATCGCGCCGGCGATCATGGTGTCGTCGGCCGCGTAGATCCCCTGGACCTTGTCGGCGCCCACCGAGGTCAGCATCTCGGAGGTGACCGTCTGCGACTCGTCCTTGTTCCAGTTGCCCGGCTGCGAGGCGAGCACCGTCACGTTGGGGCAGTTCTCGGCGATGGTGTCCTCGAACCCGGCCTTGCGGTTGATCGCGGTCGTGTTGCCGGTCAGCCCCTCGACCTCCAGGATGTTGGTCGGCTTGTCGCCGGCCAGCTCGCACATCATCTCCGCGGAGGAGACCCCCTGGCCGTACGTGTCGGGCCCGGAGTAGCCGGCCGTCAGCGACTTGTCCTCCTCCTTGACGTCGGAGTTGGTGATCGTCACCGGGATGCCGGCGGCCTTCGCCCGCTCGAGGCAGGGTCGCACCGCGTCGGCCACGGCGGGCCACAGGATGATCAGCGCCGGCTTGGCAGCCACGGCGACCTGGCAGTCGCTGGCCTGCTTGTCGGCGTCGTACTGCGAGTTGGTGATCGTCAGGTCGAGCCCGGCGGTGTCCGCCTGTGACTTCATCGCCTTGAGGTACTCGGTGCCGTAGGGCTGGTCGGTCCCCTGAGGCAGGAGCGCGTAGACCTTCGTGCCGCCGTCGGACCCGCTGCCGGAGTCGGACCCGCAGCCGGTCATCGTTGCCGCCAGGGCGGCGAGGGAGGCGACCACGGCGAGCGGAGTGCGCATTCTGGACATGGTGTTCCTTTCGTGCTTCACGAGGACGCCACCGGGTTCGGTGGGTCGGTTTCACGGGGAGCCGACCGAGCTCGGAGACCGTGGGTCAGGGTGCGGAGGGACGACCTCGCCGCGCGCAGGCTGGCGGGGTCGGTGACGACGGCGAGGAGCAGGACGCCGCCGATGAAGATCTGCTGGATGTCGACCTGGACGCCGCTGAGCGTCAGCCCGACCTCGAGGATCCCGAGGGACAGGGCACCGATGAGGGTGCCGATGATCGAGCCGCGACCGCCCGTGAGGGCGACCCCGCCGACGATGGCCGCGGCGATGCAGCTCAGCAGGATCGTCGAGCCCGACGTGGGGTCGGCCGCCGTCCGCTCCAGGGTGTCGATCACACCGGCGAGGGCGGCGATCACGCTGCACAGCACGAAGCCGGTGAACATCCTGCGGTTGACAGGGATGCCGGCGTCGCGGGCCGCCTGGCGGTTGCCGCCGACGGCGAAGAACTCGCGTCCGGCGCGGACCCGGGTCAAGAAGACCTGGAGCAGCACGAACAGGGCGGCGAAGATGAGGATCCGGGGGGTGAGGGGCCCGACGATCGGCAGCCCGAACTTGATGGCCGTGCCGATGTCGGCGAGCGGCACGGGCTTGGCGTCGGAGATCACGATCGCCAGGCCGCGCAGGACGAACAGCATGCCCAGCGTCGCGATGAACGAGTTGATGCCGACCTTGACCACGAAGAACGCGTTCACCAGTCCGACCACCACCCCGGTGGCCAGGGCCATCAGGATGCCGAGGGGCAGGCTCGAGGTCTGCGCCATCACCACCCCGGACAGCACGACCGTGCTGGCGATGCTGAGGTCCAGCTCGCCCATCAGGATCACCACGGTGAGCCCGAGTGCCACCAGACCGATCAGGGCGACCCTGCTGAGGGTCACCGAGTAGGCCGTGAAGACCAGCGGTTCACGCACGAGGGCCACCACGACGACCACGGCGAGGAGCACCACGCCGCGGCCCTCGGTACGCCGGCGCAGGGCCGTGCGAGCGACGGCGAGAGGACCGGAGGCCTGGGCGTTGCCCAGGGTCAGTGTGCTGCTCACTTGGAGCCCACCCTTCTGGCCAGGGCATCGACCGAGACGGCGACCACGATCAGTCCGCCGATGGCGACCTGTTGCCAGCCGAAGCCGACGCCGGAGAGGATCAGGACGTTCGTCAGGACGCTGACGAAGATGACGCCGAGCACGGTGCGGAGCACGCTGCCCTTGCCACCGAAGACGCTGGTGCCGCCGATGATGATGGCCGCGAGGGCCCGGAAGTCGTAGCCGTCGGACATCGAGGAGACCGCGGTGTTGGAGAAGGCGGCGAGCACGAAGCCGGCGATGGTGGCCGAGAAGGCCGTGATGAGGAACGCCCCGATGACGACGCGCGGCGTCGAGACCCCGCTGAGGCGGGTGGTCTCGTTGTTGGCGCCGAAGGCCCGCACCGCGAAGCCGAACGTCGTGCGGCTCAGGACGAAGCCCAGGATCAGGGCCATCACGACCAGCACGATCGCGGCGATCGGCACCGGACCGACCTTGACGTCGCCGACGGTCGAGATCACCCCGCCCCTGGGACCGAAGAAGATGCTGCCGCCGGAGAGCCAGCGCAGGACGCCGAGGCCGATGTAGGTCGTCGAGAGCGTGACGATGACGGCGTTGGCCTTGAAGACGCCGACGGCGACGCCGTTGACCAGGCCGTAGACACCGGCGACCGCGAAGGCGGCCAGGATCGCCAGGAACAGGTTGGCGTTGTTGCTGACCCCGATCAGGATCACCGCACCAGTGGCCACCTGGGCGACCACGGACAGGTCGAGGTAGTTGCCGCTGATGACGACGAAGGTCATGCCGACGGCCACGATGCCGATCGGCGCGGCGCGGTTGAAGACGTCGGCGATGTTGGTGCCCGAGGCGAAGCCGTCGACGAAGATCGCCGAGACGACGATGAGCGCGATCGTGAAGACGACGATGCCGCGCTCGGCCAGCCAGGTGAGCACCGCGGCGGACGTGTTGCGCTCGGGCGTGTTCGCGGGTGCCGGCGGGGGCGCCGCGACGGCTTTCTCGGCCACGCTGCTCATGAGCTGCTCACCATGCTTTCTCCTGCTGCGAGGGACATGACGCTGCGTTCGTCCGCATCGGCGGCGTCGAGCGTGCCGGCGATGTGGCCGTCGCGGATGACGTGGATGACGTCGGACAGGTCGAGGAGCTCGGGCAGGTCGGAGCTGATCATCAGCACCGCCGTGCCGCCGTCAGCCAGCTCGCGGACGAGCCGGTGGATCTCGGCCTTGGCCCCGACGTCGACACCGCGGGTGGGCTCGTCCAGCACGATGATCCGGGGGCGGCGTGCGAGCCACTTGGCGATGACGACCTTCTGCTGGTTGCCGCCGCTGTAGTCGCCGGCGTTGCGCGTGACGTCGAGAGGGCGCAGCCCGACGATCTCGGCGAACTTCTGGGCGAACGCGGCCTGCTTGCCCGTGAACACACCGCCGCGGGAGAGCTCGCCACGGTTGGCCAGGACGATGTTGTCGGTGACCGACATGGAGAGCGCCAGTCCCTCGGTGCGACGCTCCTCCGGGACGTAGGCGACCTTGTTGCGGACCGCCGACTGGTAGCTGCCGATGCGGCGTACCCGCCCGTCCTCGGTCACCGTCACCTCGCCGCCCGTCCGTGGGTCGACGCCGAGGATGGCGCGGACCAGCTCGGTGCGACCTGCGCCCACGAGACCACCCAGCCCGACGATCTCGCCGGCCCGCACGTCGAGGTCGATGCCGTTGACCCCGGCCGCGGTGATGCCACGTGCCGAGAGCACGACGTCGCCCGGAGTGCTGACCCGCGTGACCTCGAGGTCACGCTCGAGCTCGCGGCCGACCATCTTGTCGACCAGCTCCTGGGGCGTGATGTCGGCGATCGGCATCGCATCGACGACCTGGCCGTCGCGCAGGATGGTGACCCGGTCACAGGTGCTGAAGATCTCGGGCAGTCGGTGGGAGATGTAGACGATGGCAAGGCCGTTGCCGGCCAGGCGGCGCAGCATGTCCAGCAGGTAGGAGGTCTCCGCCGGCGTCAGCGTGGCGGTCGGCTCGTCGAGGATGAGCACCCGGGGCTTGCGGGCCACGGCTCGGGCGATCTCGATGAACTGGCGCAGCGAGACCGAGAGGCGGGAGACCGGCTCGTTGAGGTCGATCTCCACGCCGATCTCGCGCAGCCCCTCGGCCGCGAAGCGCTGCATCTCCTTGGAGCTGATCATCCCCGAGCGGGAGGGGAAGCTGCCGAGCATGATGTTCTCGGCGACGGTCATCTCCGGGACCAGGCTGAGCTCCTGGTGCACCAGCGCGATCCCGGCGTCGAGCGCTGCGCGCGTGCCGGCCTCGATCGGGGCTCCGTCGACGAGGACGCGGCCCTCGTCGGGCACGAGCACCCCGGCCAGCATGCGCATCAGGGTCGACTTGCCGGCGCCGTTCTCGCCGACGATCGCGTGGACCTCACCGGCCCGGACGGCGACGCTCACGCCGTCGACGGCGACTGCGCCTCCGAACCGCTTGGTGATCGAGTCAGCCTCGATCACCACGTCGCCCTTGGGCGACAGTCCGTCGTTGGTCATGCCTGGCTCTCCGTTCGCCTGGCGCCACCGTGATGTGGTTGGCGTCACATGGAGAACGTACTGCAGCAGAGCACACCTGTTAACCCCTGGAGTCGATATTTCCCGGAAAATGTTCTCCGTGAGAGAACAGTGTGCACACGCGGCCGGCCCGCGACGGGGTCAGTGGCCCCCGCGGCGGCCGTCTGTCGAGCGGAGATGGGCGCTCGGGGAGTCGGTGGGCGAGCCCTCCCGGGGGGAGTCCCAGATGAACCACACGGCGCGCACCTCCTCGCGGGTGTCGTTCCAGAAGCGGTGCGGGACGACGGAGTCGAACGCGAGGGAGTCGCCGGGGTGCAGCACCGCGGTCTCGAATCCCACCTGCACCGTCAGCGCTCCGGAGATGACGATGCCGTACTCGCGACTCGAGTGCTGGATGAAGTCGATGGCGCGTGAGCCGTCCTCGGGGGCCGGCGGGTAGACCACCTCGATGAACTCCGCCCCGGACTCCTGGTGGGGCGTCAGTCGCTCCCACCGGGTGCCCCCGGCGAGCGGGATGGTGGGACGGGCGTGCGCGCGAAGGACGATGCCGTCGTCCGAGAGCGGGTCGGGACCCTCCACCAGCACGGCCTCGGGCACCGGGGCGGCCGAGTCGGCGGCCTCGACGGAGGCCTCGCCGAAGAGGCTGTCCATGGTCAGGCCGAGCTCGCTGGCGACGTTGTAGAGCGCACGCACGCTGAACGACGCGAGCCCCCGCTCGACCTGCGACACGTGGCTGGGTGAGACGCCGATCCGGCGTGCCAGCTCGCGCACGCTCATCGGCGCGGCCTCCCGGGCGGAGCGGATGCGGACACCCAGCGCCGTGCCCTCCGTCTCGGAGGGGTTGTCGACAGTCACGGGTCCACCTTCATCCTGTTCGCTCACCATGCACATCAGGAGGCACATCAGGAGTGGTCACTCGCTGCGCGCATGCTCGTGCACACCGTACGTCGCCACCCCACCTTCGCGCACGTGGCGGTGGACACTCAGCCGTGGGCGTGCAGAGGCCTGCCGTCCAGCACCAGCGCCGCCTCGCCGAGCGACTCGTTCTGTGTCGGGTGGGCGTGGAGGAACCGGGCGACGTCCTCGGGGTGTGCCTCCCACCCCACCATGAGCGCGGCCTCGCCGACCTGCTCGCCCATCCGGGAACCCGCCAGGTGGACGCCCACGATCGGACCGTCCTTCTCGCGCACGACCTTCACGACGCCGCTGGTGCCGATGATCTGGCTCCTGCCGTTGCCGGCGAGGTCGTACTCGACGACGTCGACCTCGCCGTGCTGCTCACGAGCCTGTGCCTCGGTCAGCCCCACCGAGGCCAGCTCGGGGTCGCAGTAGGTGACGCGAGGGATCTCGCTGTCGACCACGGGGTCGGGATCGAGCCCGTGGATCTGCTCGGCCACGAAGATGCCGTGCGCGAACCCGCGGTGGGCCAGCTGCAGGCCGGGCACGAGGTCACCCACGGCGTACACGTGGGGGACCGAGGTGCGCAGCCGCTCGTCGGTCGCGACCCAGCCGCGATCGAGCTCGACGCCCTGCTCCTCGAAGCCGTGCCCGGCCGAGGCCGGTCCCCGGCCGACCGCGATCAGGACCAGGTCCGCCTCGAGGTCGTCACCCGACTCCAGGTGCACCAGCGCCCGGTCGTCGTCCTCGCTGATCCGAGCGAGCCTCGCGCTCGTCCGGAGCTCGATTCCCCGGGCGCGGAAGGCGCGCTCGAGGTGCCGGGACAGTGCCGGGTCCTCCAGGGGCACCAAGGACGGCAGTGCCTCGACGATCGTGACCTCCGCACCGAAGGAGCGCCACACCGAGGCGAACTCGACTCCGATGACACTGCCCCCGACGATCACGACCCGGTCCGGCACCGTCTCCAGTCGCAGCGCGCCCTCGCTGGTCACCACACGCGGTCCCAGCTCCACCCCCGGGATGGTCCGGGCGTAGGAGCCGGTGGCCAGGACCAGGTCGGTGCCGACGACCCCGCGTCCGCCGACCTCGACGGTCGTCGGGCCGACCAGGTGACCGGAACCTTCGACCACCGTGATCCCCGCGCCCCTGACCAGCCCCTTGAGGCCCTGGTGCAGGCGCTTGACCACGCCGTCGCGGTAGCGGTTGACCGCGGGGAGGTCGATGCCGTCGAAGCTTGCGCGCACGCCGTACGTCGCTGCGTCGCGGCTGGCGTCGGCGACCTCGGCCGCGTGCAGGAGGGCCTTGGTGGGGATGCAACCGGTGTGCAGGCAGGTGCCGCCCAGCCGGTCGCGCTCGACGAGCGCGACCGAGCTGCCGAGCTGGGCCGCACGCAGCGCGGCCGCGTAGCCACCACTGCCGCCACCCAGGACGACGAGGTCGAAGGTGTCGGTCATGAGGGACCTCTCTCAGGGTCTCGAGGATCAGACGAGCAGGCGGAGCGGCCGCTCGAGCGCAGCGACGAGCGCAGCCATCCACTGCGCCGCGAGGGCGCCGTCGACGGCGCGGTGGTCGACCGACACCACCAGGTTCATGGCGGTCACCGGCACGACCTCGCCCTCGACCACCGCGGGCTCGCTGCGGGCGGCACCGACGGCCAGGATCATGGCCTGGGGTGGGTTGATGATCGCCGAGAACTCGTCGACCCCGTACATGCCGAGGTTGGAGATCGTGATCGACCCGCCCTCGAGGTCGCGCTGCTGGAGGCGACCGTCGCCGGCCAGCCCGACGTACCGCTTCACCTCCGCCGAGATGGCCGACAGGGAGCGGTGCTCGACGCCCCGCACCACCGGCGTCACGAGCCCACGCTCGGAGGCGATCGCGACGGACACGTCGACGGAGTCGTAGCGCCGGATCGCGTCCTCGGTCCAGGTCACGTTGGCGTCCGGCACCTCCTGGTGGGCGACGCCGATCGCGCGGACCAGGAAGTCGTTGACCGAGATCTTCACCGGTGAGGCCTCGTTGACCTCGGCTCGCAGTGCGAGCAGCGCGTCGAGACGCACCGTCCGGCGTACGTAGAAGTGCGGCACCAGCTGCTTGCTCTCGGTGAGCCGTCGCGCCACGGCGCGCCGCACGCGCGAGTGCGGTACGTCGGTCCAGGGACCCTGGTCCGGCTCGCCCGCAGCAGCGGCAGCGGCCGGTTCGGCAGGGGCCGCGGGTGCCGGGGCCGCGGGTGCCGGGGATGCGGTCGGCTCTCCGCCGACTCGCGGGCGGCGCGGATGACCGGCTCGACGTCGCGCCGGCGGATCCGTCCACCCGGGCCCGTGCCCTCGATCGAGTCGCTCGACAGCCCGGCGTCCGCCAGGAGCTTGCGGGCGATGGGGCTGACGAAGCGCCGCGTGCCGGGGCCGGACGGTTGCGCGGTCGGCTCCGGCTCGGCCGTCCCGGACTCCGCCGCGGCGGGCTCGGCCGCCTCGGGCTCGTCTGCCTGGAGTGCGGGCGGCTCGGGCTCAGCCGCCTCGGGCTCCGCCGCCTCGGGGACGTCGCGCCGGTCCGGGGCGGGCGTCGCCGTCGCGTCCCCGACGCCCAGCTCGGCCAGGATCGCGTCGAGGTCGGCGTCGATCTCCTCCTCGGTCCCGAGGAGTGCGAGTGGCGCGCCGACCGCGATCGACGACCCGGCCGTGGCGAGGAGCCGCAGCACGGTGGCGTCACGGTCGGCCTCGACCTCCACGACCGCCTTGTCGGTCTCGACGACCGCGATCACGTCACCACGGGTGACACCTTGTCCGACGTCGATCGTCCACTCCGACAGCAGCACCTCGGTGGATCCTGCGGCGACTTCGGGCACGGGAAGCAGCTCGGCCATGTCGTTCCTCTCGCTCGGGTCTGCGTCACTCGGCGGCCACCGCGCGGAGCGCGGCGACCACCTCGTCGGTCTTGGCGATGGCGGCGCGCTCGAGGACCTTGCTGATGCTCGGGGACGCCTCCGCCCCGGTGACCCGCTCGACGGGGGCGTCGAGCCAGTCGAAGAGTCGACGCTGGATCTCGTCGGCGAGCCACCCGCCGTACGACGTGCCGACAGCCCCCTGCTCGACGATCAGCACCCGGTTGGTGCGCTTCACGCTCTCCTCGATCGTCGCCCAGTCCAGCGACGCACGGTCGAGCCAGCGCAGGTCGATGACGTCGGCGGCGAGCTCGGGCACCTGCTCCAACGCCTCGAGGGTGTGGCCCACCATGCTCAGGTACGTGATGACCGTCAGGTCGTCTCCGTGGCTGCGGACGGCGGCCTGACCGACGGGGAGGCAGTAGTCCAGGTCGTCGACGGGACCGATCCCGGTGGAGGTGTAGAGGTCGACGTGCTCGAGCACCACGACCGGGTCGTCGCACGCGAGGGCGGTGTTCATCAGGCCGACGTAGTCGAACGGCGTCGAGGGTGCCACGACGCGCAGGCCCGGCGCCGTGGTGAGGATCCCGGCGGGGTCCATCGAGTGCTGCGAGCCGTAGCCGGTGCCGGCCGCGAGCTTGCTGCGCAGCACGAACGGGACGGCGTTCTCGCCCCCGAACATGTGGCGCGCCTTGGCCACCTGGTTGAACAGCTGGTCGGCGGCGACCCACATGAAGTCGGCGTACATGAACTCCACGACCGGGCGGAAGCGTCCGTCGAGCGCCATGCCGCCGCCCAGGCCGGCGAAGGCGTTCTCGCTGATCGGAGTGCCCAGCACCCGGTCCGGGGCGACCTCGAGGGCGCGCCGGGTGGCGCCGTTGGTGCCGCCCTTGAGGCCGTCGACGTCCTCACCCATGACCACGACCCGCTCGTCGGTCTCCATGCGGCGGCCCATGACGTCGCTGACGCAGTCGATGAAGCGGCGTTCGCCGAGCTCGCCGGAGAAGGTGTCCTCGTCCTCGAAGCGACACCCTTCCAGCTCGGAGAGGTCGCCTCGGATCCCGACGTCGACGAAGTCGGGCTGGGGCCACAGGCTCCCGATGATGCGGCGCTGGCCGGGACGCCCGTCGGGCTCCGGCTCGAGGAGCTGGTCACCGATGCCCTGCATGACGGCGTCGATGTCGTCCTTCGCGGCGTCGATCTCGTCGGCACCGAGGAGACCCCGCGAGATGACCTGCTCGCGCAGCTGCGCGATCGGGTCGCGGGCGCGCCAGGACGCCTCCTCCTCCTTCTCGCGGTAGCCGAACGCCGACCCCGGGTAGGGGCCGTTCTGGTGGAAGAAGCGATAGAGGTCGGCCTCGACGATCGTCGGTCCCTGACCGGAGCGCATGTGCTCGACGGCCTCGGTCATCGCGGTGTGCACGGCGAGCGTGTCCATGCCGTCGACGCGCCAGCTCGGGATGCCGAACCCGAGCCCGCGGGCGGACAGCCGGGTCTCGGCGGTCGACTTCGAGACCGGGGTCGAGACGGCGTACTGGTTGTTCTCGATGAAGAAGCAGATGGGCAGCTTCCATGCGGCGGCCAGGTTGAAGGACTCCAGCACCGAGCCGATGTTGACCGCTCCGTCGCCGAAGTAGGTCACGGACACGGCATCGCTGCCGGCGTGCCGCATGTTCCAGGCGAAGCCCGCCGCCTGGGGCACTCCCCCGCCGACGATCGCGTTGGTGCCCATGGCACCCGCCTCGCGCCACTGCAGGTGCATGGAGCCGCCGCGGCCGCGGCAGAAGCCGTCGGCCAACCCGCAGATCTCGGCCAGCGTGCGGCGCAGCACCTCGTGCACCTCGGGCGTGACCGTGGGGAGCTTGCCGGGGGTGGCCGCCACGACGTGGCCGAAGGCCTTGGCGAGGAACTGGTGGTGCCCGCGGTGGGAGCCGTTGACGAAGTCGTCGGAGCGCAGCGGCAGCACCGAGCCGATGGCACCCCCCTCCTGTCCGACGCTCGAGTGGGCGGGGCCGTGGACGAGCGACTGACCGGCGAGCTCCAGCACGTACTCCTCGAAGCTGCGGATCCACTGGATCCGCCCGAGGAGCTGGAGCAGCAGGTCCGGATCCGCCGAGGCCCAGTCCGCTGCGTCGGTCGTCAGCTCCACCCAGGGAGCCGACGGGAGTAGATCGAGATGCGACGGCACGGTGTGACCTCCAAGGGGCAAAACCCCGATGTATCCATCGGTTGTCAGGTGGCGGGAGCGATTGCACGCAATTCCGCCTGTCACGATCTACGCTAGAGCCCTAATGGATCCATTGCAAGAGGAGAGTGAGATGTCCGCCACTCCAGTTGCTGGGCCGACGGTCGACCAGTGGCGGGCGCCGGGCGCCCGCTCGGCGCCGCTCGCGCCCAGGTCGCCGAGGCTCACGCGGCGCAATGACACCGCCGGCCGCACCGTCGGAGAAGCGCCTCGTCGGGTCCGGCCCACGGTCTCGCCGGGCTCGCCGTTCGGGCTACTCTCCTACCCCGGCACGACGGACTCCGACCGCCGCCCCGACGGCTCCGCCCAGGACAGGACGACCGATGACCAGCACTCCCGGTGAGAGCAGGGTCGCCAGCCAGCGCGTCGCCGACGCCATCGCCGGACGGATCCTCTCCGGCACCCTCGCACCCGGTGCCCGCATCAAGCAGGAGGAGCTGGCCGCCGAGCTCGACGCGAGCCGGGTCCCGGTGCGCGAGGCCCTGCGCATGCTCGAGTCCCGCGGCCTGGTGACCATCCGGGCGAACTCCGGGGCCTGGGTGACGGAGATGACCCTGCGCGACCTCGAGCTGAGCTACCAGATCCGCGAGCGGATCGAGCCGCTGCTGCTGCTCGACAGCATGCCGCGGCTCGAGCAGGCCGATCTCGACACCATGACCGCGCTCCAGGAGCGGATCGAGGCGACCGACGACGTGGAGGAGTTCCTGGTGCTCGACCGCGAGCTCCACTGGTCGACGTACCGCACCCACCGGGCACCGCAGCTCGCGGCGATGGTGGCCCGCCTGTGGGACGTGACCCAGCACTACCGCCGGGAGTTCACCCGGCTGGCCGGGCGCGACCGCTCCTGGATCATCGACTCCGAGCACCGACTCCTGATCGAGGCACTGCGCAACCGCGACGCCGAGTCCGCCGAGAGCGTGCTGACCCTCCACATCCGACGCACCCGGCTGGAGCTCGGGCGCCATCCCGAGATCTTCGCCGGCCGCGAGACCCTGCCACGACCAGGTCCTGCGTACGGCGAGGGCTGATCAGCGGACCAGCCGTCCTCACTGCCGTCCGGTTGCGGACGGGAACACTCCCCGGCCGCGTGGGCCGGTGCGGCTCACCTGGCGGTCATTGCCCCGCCCGCGCCGTGTCGACCTGCGGGTCCGGCGGGTCGCCCAGGCAGATCGCGACCAGGGCGATGTCGTCGTCGACGTGGCCCTTGGCGAGTCTCTCGAGGACGTGGTCGCAGAGCTCCTCGACGTCGTCGGGCCCGTCCGCCAGCTCCCGGAGCAGCCGGTCGTAGCCGTCGTCGAGGCCCTCACCTCGACGCTCGACGAGTCCGTCGGTGAACGCGATGACCGTGGAGCCGGGTGCCAGCCGTCGGGTGTTGTGCGTGCGCGCCCCGCTGGCCAGGCCCAGCAGGATCTCGGCGGAGCCCGAGGCGGGGGTCAGCACGTCCAGCCTGCCGTCGTGGTGGCGCACCACCGGCGGGGGATGTCCGGCATTGGCCCACGTGAGCTCCCACGCGTCGCCCACCGGGCGGAGGTGGGCGTAGAGCGCCGTCGCGATGGTCGGCATGCCGAGCCCGACGATCATGTCGTCGACGCGTTCCAGCACCACGGCCGGGCTGGCGGAGTGCTCGAAGACGCACGCGCGGAGGAGCCCCTTGAGGTGGCCCATCGCAGCGGCGGCGAACAGGTCGTGCCCGGAGACGTCGCCGACGACGAAGCCGGTGTGATGATCGGGCAGGGCAAGGACGTCGTAGAAGTCGCCACCGACCTCGGCGCCGACGGCGCTGGCCTGGTAGCGCGCCGCGACGGCGATGCCCTCCACCGTCGGGACGTCGGTCAGCAGGCTCCGCTGGAGCGTCTCGGCGATCCGCGCCTGCACCCCGAACAGCCGGGCGTTGTCCAGGATCAACCCGACCCGTCGACCGAGGTCGAGGCCGACCTCCAGGTCCTCGTCGGTGAACTGGGGGCGCTCGGGCCCTCGCACGAGGACCATCACCTCGTCGAGCAGACCGCGTCCGGGAAGTGCGACGAACATCGACGAGCGCGCCCCCAGCCCCGCGGCCCTCTCGGCGAGTCGCAGGTCCTCGAGGTAGGCGCTGCGCTCGTCCAGGCTCTCGGACCGGTCCAGGTCCGAGACCCGCCGCACGGCCTCGCCGCGGAGGAACAGCTCCTCGATGGATCCCGGTTGCAGCGCGGCGGGCAGCTCCTCGACCAGCTCGTCGAGGAGAGGCCGCACCGACGGGTCACGGTGCGCAGCACCCGCGACCTCCATCTCGCCGCTCTCGGTCTGTCGGACCACCAGCACCCAGTCGGCGAGGTCGGGCAGCACCAGGTCGAGCAGCCGGCGATGAGCCTCGTCCACGTCGAGGGTGCCCGACAACCGGTTCAGCGCCTCGATGAGGAAGCGGAGCCGCCCCTGAGCGGACTCGGCGACACCCCGAGCGATCTGCTCGGCCTCCAGCGCGTCGGCTCGGGCACGATCCGCGTCGACCCGGTTGGTCACATCGGTCTGGATGCCGACGAAGTGGGTGAGCTCGCCGTCGGCGTCGCGCACCGGGCTGATGTCCACCTGGTTCCAGAAGGCTCGCCCGTCCTTCCGATAGTTGAGCAGGGTGGTCGTGATCGCCTCACCGTCCCCAAGGGCTCGGCGCAGGCCGGCGACCTGGCCCCGATCCGTGTCCGGGCCCTGCAGGAACCGGCAGTTGCGGCCGACCACCTCCTCGAAGGTGTACCCGGTCGTGGTGGTGAACGCCGGGTTGACCCACACGAGGGGCTCGTCCTCGGCCCGGGCGTCCGCCACGGTGAAGGAGAGTCCCGTGGCAAGGACCGCTCGATCGCTCAGGCCCCCTTCCGGCGCAGACGCACCAGCGCGGCGTACCGGGTGCGCCTCCGACACCAGCCCTCTCGCGCTGGCGCTGCGCAACGGGAGCAGCACGACCAACGCATGGCGCTCCAGCACGGGGGCTCCGGACATAGGCACGCCGACCACCCACAGCGGTTCGCGGCGCGATCCGAGCTCGCTACGACGCGCCGCCGACACGGCCTGACCGCTCACCTGCTCGGCTCGGGCCGCTCGCGACAGGGGGTGGTCGGTCTCCGACAGCTCGGCCCCGCTCAGGTCGCGCAGCTCCGCCGCGTCGGACCACCGGTCCACCGGCACCGGCAGCACGATGTCGGGGGCGAGCTGCTGGGCGACCGGGTTGGCGTGCACGATGGCTCGGGTGACCAGGTCGACGACCAGCACCGCGGCCGGTCCGTCGCCGATGACCGCGGACAGGTCCAGCGGCCCTCGGTCCCGTGCACCCACCACGGAGTCGGCG
The DNA here is from genome assembly GCA_963757695.1 of uncultured Actinomycetota bacterium. GTDB lineage: Bacteria > Actinomycetota > Actinomycetes > Propionibacteriales > Nocardioidaceae > Nocardioides. The sequence goes on along the minus strand of CAVWTJ010000014.1, from coordinate 922,468 downwards.
AGCCACCCCGGCTGGATGGCACCGTCGGACCGGTCGGCTCGTCCACTGCTCATGGACGGGGATCGTAGTGACCGCGGGGCCTCGACGTCCTCACCCCGGGGGACCCGTCCCGCACGAGGCACCCGGACCGAGGCCCCGGGCCCCAGGCCCGTCCTACGCCGTGCGGTGGGGAAGTGCGCAGACCTTCAGCACGCGCTCGGCGATCGATCCGGACACGGCGACCAGCTCGACGGACCCGCCCTGCTCGGCGGCCTTCTTCTGGGCCAACGCCAGGACCCCGATCGCCGTGCTGGGGAGGTAGCGGACGTCCGACAGGTTCACGACGACCGGGCCGGTGTAGGAGCTGGACCGCGCCTCGATCTCGTCACGAAGCGCAGCGGCGCCCGGCTCGTCGATGTCCCCGGTGACCACCAGCGAGCGCGAGCCCTCGTCGAACGTGATAGCGAAAGCATCGTTGTGCACCGTCGAACCATAGCGTGCGGCCGACCGCGGGCCACCGGCGGCGCGACTGGCCGAACGGGTGAACTCCCGCTCCCGCACCTCTGCCATCGTGTCGGTGCGAGATGTCACTGACGACACTCTCCTCATCTCGGCCGAGAAGGAGCTCCGTGGACGACCTGGACGAGTTCATCGCAGTACTGCAGGACGTCGTGCTGCCACCCGGTGTGCCGGTCCTCCCGGGCCTGGACGTCGGCGTGCACTTCGCCGTCCCGGCGACCCCGGGCGAGTCCAGCGGCGCCTGGTTCGATGTGCTCTCCCTCCCCTCGGGCCGCGTCGCGCTGGTGGTCGGCCAGGTTCCTGCGAGCGGCCTCGAGGCCGCATCCGCCGCGGCCAGGGTCAACGCCGTGCTCCGTGTCGGCCTCCTCCGCGACGAGGACGTGGCGCAGGCGCTCCAGCTGGCCGACCTCTTCGCCCGGACCAGCGACGACACCCGGGGCACGTCGGTCACGGTGGCAATCGTCGACCCCGACGGGGGTGACACGTCGTACGCCACCGCGGGCCACGCGGCTCCCCGCATCCTCGACGCCCACGGGGCGCTGCACACCCTCGACCGCACCACCGACGAGCCCTTGGGCGACCTCGACGAGGTCAGCAGCGGTACGGCGCAGCTGGGTCAGGGCGACGTGATCCTGGTCTGCTCGGCGGCCCCGACCCGCAGGCTGGACGACGCGGCGGCCCTCGCGACGTTCCGGTCCCCCGTGGTCCCCGGCGACGCCGCGGCCACCTCGTCCGCCGTGTCGGGCATCGGCGCGCCTCACGGCGCGCCGGACGCGATCGCCGTGATCGCCGCCGAGCTCCGCGTCGGACGGGTGGACCCGCTCGACGTGGACCTCCTCGCCGACGACACCACGGTGACGACGGCGCGTGCCGAGCTCGGCGCCTGGCTCGACGCCACCTGCGCGAGCCCGATGGACTCGTTGTCCATCGTCCACGCAGCGCTCGAGCTCGTCACCAACGCGGTCGAGCACTCCGGGACCTCCGACGGCCCGTCGCCGACGGTCAGCCTGCGAGCCAGCCACGACCCGGGAGGCGACGTCGTCGTCGAGGTCGCCGACCATGGCCGCTGGAAGGACGCCTCGACCGATCCGTCCGACCCCGCGCGAGGCCGCGGGCTCGCGATGGCTGCCGGTCTGGTCGACGAGCTCTCCGTGATCTACGGCGAGGAGGGCACCCGGGTCCGGCTTCGACACCACCTGACGCGGGCCGTGCTCATCGAGCGCGACGCGGAGTCGACTCCTTCCGAGCAGGCTCCGATCGACACCGCCCGGACCGGGCCGGGCGTCCTGCGGCTCACGGGAGCTCTCGGCCACGAGGACGTGGACCGGGTCACCGCCGAGCTCAACGTCGCGTCCCGCGGCAGCACCCAGCAGATCCAGGTCGAGCTGTCCGAGGTCACCTACCTGTCGGCCAGCGGTCTGCGGCTGCTGCGCGACCTGACGCGCAGGACCGATGCCGACGACGCTCGCATCGGCGCGGTGCTGCACGCGCGACACGGCACCGCGGCTCAGTCCGAGCTGGCCCGTGCGGGGATCGCCCACGATGAGTCCTGACGCACCCGACGACCGCTCCCCCGTGCGCGTCGCCCTGGCGCCGACGGCGCCCGTGGTCATGGCCGGCACCGAGAGCCTGCTCACCGCGGCCGACGACGACATCCGGGTGGTGCGGCTCCCGGACACCCAGCGCGGGCTGGCCGCGGTCGACATCATCCTCTACGACCCGGTCGACGACGTTCCCCCCGTGATGCGGTCCGCAGGCTCCCTGCGCCGCCCGAAGCTGGTCGCCTACGCCTGGTCGGTGCGCAGCGACATCGCGGCCACCGCGCGCTCGCAGGGCGCGGGCGGGCTGGTGTCGAAGAACCTGCCCGGTGACCGGCTGGCGACCGCGATCCGCTCGGTCCACACGGCCGGGTGGACCGAGTTCGTCGTCGTGGCCGAGACCGAGGCCCTCGGTCAGCGCAGCCGCCGCGCCGACGGGCTCACCACGCGCGAGCTGGAGGTCCTCGCCATGATCACCGAGGGCATGAGCAACGAGGACATCGCCGCCAAGCTCTACCTGAGCATCAACTCGGTGAAGACCTACGTCCGCTCCGGCTATCGCAAGATCGGGGTGACCCGACGCCCCCAGGCCGTGCTCTGGGGCGTGCACAACGGTCTCGGGGACCACGTGCGCTCCGGTGGGGTGGGCACCGACTCTCCCTGACCCCTCGGGATGCCGGCACGGTGGACGCCGGCGCCCACCCGGCCGGGACGACGGGTCCATGTGTCCGCTCGTCGGACGCGCTAGCGTGGTGGCCTGCTGACGAGCCGGGACGGCGCCGCGTGGACGCGGGCGACCGGGGCTCGATCCGATCGACGAAGGTGGTGCCCGGAAGTGGCCGACGAGCGTCGCGAGCCCCCGTCGCCGATCCGCTGCGACGCCGAGCTGCTCCACATCGAGGGCACGCTGCTCCTCCGACTGGCCGACGACACGAGCCGGCGTCTCCCCTCCCGCGGTCAGGTGGCGGCGCACGCATCGATCAACGGCCACGACTTCGCGACAGTGGTCGAGCCCGACGGTCGCCGCGGCCACTGGGTGCGGGTGGACCCTGCCCTCCTGGAGGCCGGCGGCCTCGCCGCGGGCGAGACCGTGCACCTCACGCTCGAGGTGACCAAGGACTGGCCCGAGCCCGAGGTGCCGCGGGACCTGGCCGACGCCCTCGACGGGGGACCGGCCGCGGTCCGTGAGCTCTGGGAGGCCATCACCCCGATGGCTCGCTGGGAGTGGGTCCGCTGGGTCCGTGCGACGAGGAACCCGGCCACGCGTCAGCGCCGGGTGGACGTCAGCGTCTCCAAGCTGGACGCCGGCAAGCGCCGCCCCTGCTGCTTCGACCTCGCCGCCTGCACCGACCCGGAGGTGTCGCGCAGCGGCAAGCTGCTCCAGGCGCCCTGACCCGATCCGCGGACGACGCACCCGTCCTGGCTCTGTCGTTCGACGTGCCGTTCGGGTGAGCACCGCCATCCGCATCGAGCGGGCGGCCCCTCCACGGGCGACCGATCCCGGCTCGGAGGCAACCTTTGGCGCGTTGCTGTCGTCACTGGGGGGTAGAGAGGGGTACCCGATGGCGATCAGCACGACCAGGCAGGCGCAGCACGCGCCGAGCTTCGACGAGTACGCCGCGGCCGCGTGGCCGTGGCTCTACCGCTGCTCCTACCTGCTCACCGGCAGCCACCACGACGCGGAGGACCTCGCGCAGCAGACGATGCTCCACGCCTACCGCTCCTGGGCGAAGGTGAGCCGGGCCGACCAGCCCGCGGCCTACGTGCGGCGGACGATGACCAACATCTACATCTCCCAGCGCCGGCCCCGGTCGCGCCGGCTCGAAGTGCTCACCGACGTGCCCCCCGAGCCACGACCGGCGGGCGCCGCCGGCCCCGAGGACCGGATGGTGCTGTGGCCCCACATCGCCTCGCTGCCACCGCGGCAACGAGCGGTGATCGTGCTGCGCTACTACGAGCAGCTCAGCGAGCGGGAGATCGCCGACGCCCTGGGGTGCTCGACCGGCACCGTCAAGTCGACCGCCCACCGCGCGCTCCGTGCGCTGCGGGGCCGGGTCGACCCCGAGGCGCTCGGGGACCACCAGACCAGCACGGACCCCGAGGGAGGGGAGCACTGAGATGAGCCCTGAGATGATCGGCCCCGAGACGGGCCCAGAGACAGGTGCGGAGATGGGTGCAGCACTCGAGACGACGCTCACCCGCGAGCTGCACCAGGTGGCCGAGACCACCGAGGTGCCACCGATGCCGGCGCTGCCTTCCGACACCGACCGGCGTTCGCTCCCGGTCCGCCTCTGGCAGCCGCTCGTAGTGGCTGCCTCCGTCGTCCTGCTCGTCGGGGCGCTCGCCCTGGTGCTCGACCGGCCGGACGAGGCCCCGGCGCCGAGCGCGCCTCCCGGGCTGGCGATCCCGGTCACCGCACCGCTGGTCCCGTACGTCGTCGACCAGCGGCTCTACGTCGACGGGCAGCAGGTGCCGGGCACCTGGTCGTCGGTGCAGTGGGCGGGCGAGACCTGGGTGGGCCAGCAGGGCGATGGCTCGTGGTGGTCGGGCGGCCCCGGTCGTGACACCGGGGCGATCTACGCCGAGCTCGACCAGCCGCCCGTGATCTCGCCGGACGGCGGCCTCGTCGCCTTCATCGACACCAGCAGCGGAGGCGCCGTCCTGACCGGCTTCGACACCCGACCGGCCGGCGAGGGCCTCGGCTCCGCGCCGATCGACCTCCCCCGCACCGAGGGCGGCGTCGCACTGCGGGTCGGTGCGGTGACCTCGGACGGCGACGTGATCGTGCAGGGCAGGCGCACCAGCCTGATGTGGCGCGCCGGCTACCAGGACCAGCAGAGCGTGGTGGACCTGGCGGAGACCGCGCCGGGACAGCAGGTGCTGGCCGCCACGAGCGCCGGGCTCATCGTCGTCGACGGGGCCGACGCCGACGCCCAGAGCTCCGAGCCCTACCTCGCCGAGGTCTCGGGCGACGGCCGGCTCACGCGGACGGGCCCGCTGCCCACGTACGACGCCGTCGAGATCGACCCCGCCGGCACCTGGCTGGTCCGCTCGCCCGCCGGGACTCTCGGCGGCGAGGTGACCTCCACGTCGACGTTGCGGGCACAGGCGATCGGCGGGTCCGACGAGGTCACGCTGGAGGCACCCGCCGGCTGGGGCTTCGCGTCCGGCACGTGGACGTGGGAGGACGACCGGACCGTGCTCTCGGTGCTGCTGCCCGAGGGGGGCGAGGATCCGGCCCGGCTGGTCCGGTGCGAGGTCACCGTCGTCCGGTGTCGCGCCTTCGACGCCCCGGCGCCGCCGGAGCAGCCCACCACCGAGCAGCCCAGGTCCGAGCAGCCCGCGTCCGACGGGTCGGGTCCCCCCACGTCGTACGACGCCGAGTCGGCGCTGGCCGACGTGATCGAGGCCGTCGTCACCGACGATCGGGCCGCCCTCGTCGACCAGGACGTCATCGCCGACGGGGAGTGGGACCAGCTGGTCGGCATGGCAGCGGGCGGAGGCGGCTCGGGATCCACCTGTCGCGACAACGGGGGCGGCACGCGGGACTGCGAGATCGTCCTGCTCGCCCACCCGGACACCGTCTACTACGCGATCCTGGAGCCGGCGTCGAACACCTACGGCTGGCGGGTCACCTACGTCAGCATCGCCAGTGACTAGGACGGGCCCCCGCCTCCCGGAGCGACCCCGTCGCGTCGCCGTGGCGGGTGCCGCCCGGGCGACATCCCCGGGAAACGGGTCTGCTGTGAATGACGCGCCTCGGCGAGTAGCGTGCCGGCAGCGATGACCACCCTCCAGAACCCTCCGCCCGGCGGATCCGTCGAGCCCGCTCCCCTCGCTCGATCGGGGCGGCTCCGACTCGACGTCCAGGGCCTGCGCGCCGTCGCGGTGCTGGCGGTCATCGGCGACCACGCTCGCCTGCCGTTCCTCCGCGGCGGCTACGTCGGCGTCGACGTCTTCTTCGTGCTCTCCGGGTTCCTCATCACCGGCCTGCTGGTGCGTGAGGCCGACCGCACCGGCCGGGTCAGCCTGGGGGGCTTCTACGCGCGTCGGGCTCGCCGGATCCTTCCGGCAGCGACCCTGGTGCTGGTCGTCGTGATGGCGGTCGCGGCCGTGAAGCTGTCCTACAGCGCGGTCGAGCGGGTGACCACCGACGCCGGCTGGGCGGCCACGTTCCTCGCCAACGTGCACTTCGGCTCCATCGGCACCGACTACTTCTCCCAGGGCCTGCCGCCGTCCCCGCTCCAGCACTACTGGTCGCTGTCGGTCGAGGAGCAGTTCTACCTGGTCTGGCCGTCGCTGCTCGCGCTGCTGCTGCTCGTGCACCGCCGCCGTACGACGCACCCGGGCGCCCGCAGCCCGTGGCCGACCGTCGTGGGCGTCGCCGCGGCGCTCTGCGTCGCGTCCCTGGTCTGGGGCGTCGTCCACACCCGGACCGACGCGACCGACGCCTACTTCTCCTCGATCACCCGGGCGTGGGAGCTCGGTGCCGGCATGCTCCTTGCCCTCTGCGCGACCCGTCTCGCCACGCTCCCGGTCTGGCTGCGCCACGCCCTCACCCTCGGCGGCCTGGCGGCGATCGCCTACGCCGTGCTCGCCTTCGACGCCTCGACGCCGTTCCCCGGCTACCACGCCCTGGTGCCGGTGCTGGGGACCGTGGCGGTCCTTGCCGCCGGCATCGGCAGCGAGGCGGTCGGCGTGGGCCGCCTGCTCACGCTGCGTCCGATGACCTGGCTCGGCGACCTCTCCTACTCGCTCTACCTCTGGCACTGGCCGGTGCTGGTGCTGTGGGCCGCGACGTCCGGTCCGGGGCGGAGCCGCACCGAGACCGTGCTGCTGCTGCTGTTCATCCTGCTGCTCTCCGCCGCCAGCTACTACCTGGTCGAGAACCCCGTCCGCCGCGACCCGTGGCTCGGCCGCCGGAAGCGACGCGGACTGGCGCTGTGGCCGCTGGCCCTCCTCCTGGTCGCGGGCGCGTTCGTCGGCGCCCGGGCCGAGGCCGGCCACCGGATCCAGGGCCACCTCGACGAGAACGAGCAGTACGCCGGGCTGCGGGACCTCGACCTACCGGTCCACGACGAGCTCGCGGCATCGCTCGACCTGGCCGACGAAGCAGCCCCGATCGCCTTCCCCCTCGACGACGTCGCCGACGTCGACGACCTGGCGCACGACCTGTGGAACTACCGCTACCGATGCTGGGTCGCCCACGACGACAGCGTGGCGAAGATCTGTCCGGTCGGCGACCCCGGCGCCGGCCGGTCGATCGTCGTCGTCGGGGACTCCCACGTCGGGCAGTGGCTGCCCGCGCTCGACGCCCTCGGCCGCAGCCAGCGCTACCGGGTGATCCCCCTCGTCAAGTACGGCTGCGTGCCCTACGACGTCGACACGCTCACCGACGACCTGAGCCGCAGCTACACCGAGTGCGCCGACTTCCGCGACTGGGCGGTCGGGCAGATCGCCGAGCTCGATCCCGAGGTCGTGTACGTCGGGTCGCGTGGCCTGCCGCGCAACATGACCGTGCCGGTGGACGAGCGGCCGGCCGCCTGGGCCGCGGGCATCCGCTCGTTCGTCGAACGGGTACGCCCCGAGACCCCCGACGTCCGCATCATCTCCGACGTCAGCCTGCTGCACTTCGACCCTGTCGACTGCCTGACCGACACGAGGTCGACGATGGCCACCTGCACGAGCAAGGAGGACGCGCGCATCCGCGCGGCCAACCGCATCACCCGCGACACCGCGGCGGCCCTCGATGCGCCGTACGTCGACGTCAGCGACCTGGCCTGCATCCGAGGACGCTGCCCGGCCTTCGCGGGCGGCCGGATGATCCACGCCAACGCCGACCACCTCAGCATGGACTGGGTCGAGCACGTGACCCCGGCGCTCGAGGCGCTCGTCGAGCGTGCGACGAGGTCCTGAGGCCGCGCTCGCGGCTGCCTGTTCGTCGTGGCCCGGGCCGCGGACCTCACGAGGCACCGTCCGGGTCGGCGAGGTAGGTCAGCCGTCGCACGAGCCGCTCCTCGACCTCAGGTGGGCACACCACGCAACGCGAAGGACACGGTGACGACCGACATGTCGACCACCCACCTCGCCACCCCACCCAGGTCCCGCAGAGGGACCGGTCCTGGCGCCGCATCGTCCCGGTCCTGCTGGTCGGTCAGTGCGCCATGCTGGCGATCGTGCCCGTGCCTCTCGTGCTGACCGGCACCAGACGCGACCGGAGCCTGCGCCGGCTCCGCCTCGGCGCCGCGGGGCTCGCCGTCGTCTACGCCGCCCGCTGGCCCTCAGGGCCGCCGGCGTACCCCGACGGCCTGACCGGTCATCGGCTTCGTCGCACGGCTGAAGGCAGCGACGCGTTGCGGACGCAACGAGGGCCTCCTCCTCGCGCTCGCGGTGGTTGGTCAGTCGACAACGGCGATCATCGCGATCGAGATCAACAGACCCGCCCGCTCGACGCCTATCCTGGCCACACAGCGCGGCGGTTCCATGTCGGGATAGAACTGCGTGAACACCTCGCTGACGGTGGCGGCATCCTCGGACCGCTGGAGCAGGGTGGTGACCATCACGACGTCGCTCAGCTCGGCGCCGGCCGCACGCAGGATCGCCTGACAGTTGAGCAGGGACTGGCGCGTCTGTTCTCTGATCGTCGGTCCGTACGTGCCGGCCGCCACGTCAAACCCTGTCGTTCCGTGAACATAGACCGTGTTCCCGGCCCTGACGGCCTGGCTGTACCCCGGTTCGTGTTCCGGAGCCTCGGGGATCGATATATAGGTCTTGGACACTGAGGCGCTCCTGACGTCGACGGATCGTGGGGACGGGCACCGCTGCCGGTCACGGCAACGTACAGCGCAAGCCCGAAGCCGCTCCAGCAAATCCTGCTGCGGTGCGCTTTCCGGTTGCCTCCGGGGCGACGACCCGATGTACGACGATGTCATCACCTGGCGCTGGCGTGCGACCAGGGCGTCAGCAGGCCTTGATCGCGTATGGCCGCACGACCTGAGGCACTTCCACGCCTCCGGACTTGTCGCCGCTGGGTGCGATGTTGTGACAGTCCCGCGGGCGCTCGGCCATGCGACCGCGACGACGACACTGAACACCTACAGCCACCTGTGGCCGACGGCGGAGGATCGGACTCTGACGAGTGACCGGTAGAACGGACCGCCCAGAACGATTTCGACATGAGGACCCGCTCGCACGTGGTTGCGAGCCCAGACGTGTCCGATCATCGCCGGGTGTGCACCAGTGACGGTTGAGGCGGATACCTTGCGTCGGCCCCCTCGGTCGGGAAGCCGGCGCTGCGTCGTTGCCTGAATCTGGACCTGAACGCCGGCGGTGCGCTCACAAGACCTCGGGCGCCATGCTCGGGTCCGCGGCTGCTCACCCGCAGGTGTGGCGCGTACCAGGTCCCTGCCTGAAAGTCTCGACCTCACGAGATTGGTCGCCGAGCGAGCGACCTGGACACAAGGAGCCCACGATGTCGAAGTTCAGCCTTGCCATTGCCGGCGGGATCGGTTTCCTAGCCGGTTCGCGTGCGGGTCGTGGGCCCTACGAGAGGGCAGTCGCGCGGGCCAGGACCCTGCGTGACGACCCGCGGGTGCGCCGGTCGGTTGCCGACGCCAGGGACGTGGTGGCCGACAAGGCCGGCGATGCCGTCCAGGCAGCGAAGGCCAAGGCTGACGACCTGGGCAGTGGGTCCAACGGGCCTGTGACGGCGACGTCGTGAGCGTGCCGAGCTCGGGGACCCCGCCGGAGCGACCCGACGAGGAGACTCTCGGAGGCCTGGTGGGTGACTTCACCCAGGACGTGTCCAGCCTGATTCGTGACGAGATGGCGTTGGCCAAGGTGGAGATCAGCGCCTCGGTCAAGAAGGCCGGTCTCGGTGCCGGTCTCTTCGGTGCAGCCGGGGTCATCGCGCTCTGTGGACTCGGTGCGCTCGTGGCCACCGTCATCCTGGCGCTAGCGCTCGTCGTCGATGCCTGGCTCGCCGCGCTGATTACCACCGTCGTCCTCTTCGCCATCGCCGCGCTCGTGGCCATCGTCGGGAAGAAAGAGGTCGCCCAGGTGACCCCGCCGCTGGAAGCGACGAAGGAGAGCGTCCGCAAGGACGTCGCCACCGCCAAGGGAGGCGCCCAGTGAGCACCACGCCCGGGAGCCCCGATGACGACGCTCGCACCAAGCAGGAGATCGAGGCCGACCTCGAGGCCACCCGCGACCACCTGGCAGGCACGGTGGATGCCCTGAGCCGCAAGCTCGACGTCAAGTCGCGCTCGCGCGAGAAGGTCCGTCAGGTCAAGCGCGACCACGGCCGCGACCTCGCGGTCGGGGGAGTGGTCGTGGCGCTCTCGGTCGTCGCAATCGTGGTGTGGAGACGCCGCCGACGATGACGACTGCACAACACCTGAGGTCCGGGTTCAGCGCACCCGACCCCGACGATCCCGCCAAGCCCGACGATCCGGGCGACATCACCGCCCAGTCGTGGAAGTACGTTGCGCGCAAGACGCTGCGCGAGTTCAGCGCAGACGGCTGCACCGACATCGCTGCGGCCCTGACCTACTACGGTGTCCTGGCGCTCTTCCCGGCCATGATCGCGCTGATGTCCCTGGTCGGCCTGGTCGGGCAGCGACGCCAGTCGGCCGAGACGGTCCTGCAGATCCTGCGCGACGTGGGGGCGGATGGCGCCGCCGACACCCTCGCCCCCACCTTGAACGATCTCAGCACCAGCCCGGGCGCGGGAGTCGCGCTGGTGGTCGGGCTGGCGGCAGCCCTGTGGTCGGCGTCAGGCTACGTCGGCGCGTTCGGTCGGGCGATGAACCGGATGTACGAGGTCGACGAGGGCCGCCCGATGTGGAAGCTGCGTCCTGTGCTCCTGCTGGTCACGGCCGTCATCGTGCTTCTGGTCGCCGTGGTCCTGGCGGCGCTGGTCGTGACCGGTCCAGCGGCACAGGCTGTCGGTGATGCGGTCGGGATCGGTGACACGGCGGTCACGGTGTGGGGAATCGCGAAGTGGCCGGTGATGCTGGCCGTCGTCGTGCTGGTTGTCGCGCTGCTCTACTACGCCACCCCGAACGTCGATCAACCGAAGTTCCGGTGGATCAGCGTCGGTGCCCTCGTCGCCATCACGGTCTGGGTCCTGGTATCGCTGGGCTTCGGGTTCTACGTCGCCAACTTCAGCAGCTACAACAAGACCTACGGCGCTCTCGCGGGAGTGATCGTGTTTCTGCTGTGGCTCTGGCTGACCAACCTCGCCCTCCTCTTCGGTGCCGAGCTCGACTCCGAGCTCGAGCGCGGCCGACAGCTCCAAGCCGGTATCGCTGCGGCTGAGCAGCTGCAGCTGCCGCTGCGCGACACCACCAAGATCGCCAAGGACGAGGCCAAGGAGGCCGCGCTACTCGCCGAAGGTGAGCGGATCCGCGCCGAGCACAGCAACGACCGGGACGGAGACGTCACGTGACCGCCACGTCGAGGTCTCGATCGGACGGTGGCCCGGTGATGGACGGCGACGGTACGTCCCCGGCTCACTACCGGCGGTGTGACGCGGACCTCCGCGCGGAGCGGTGACCTGACTGACGCCGCCACGGGCAGGGTCCGAACCATCTCGCCATGGTCCTGTCGCTCAGCTGCTCATCGCTTGGGCGCCACTCAGTCTCATCCTGCTCGCCTACGCCCTCGCCGGATGGATCAGCGCGCCTCTCGGCACCGGCGGCAGTGCAGAGCAGAACCGCCTCGGGTTCGGGTTGCACGTCTCCGGACCCGCCGAGGTCGACCGCGCCCTCCTTGGCACGGTGCCCTCCGTGTGGCTGCAGCATCACCTCGACAGCGGATGGTCGGCAGCCTCACCAAGGCCGGGCAGGAAGGAAGCAACCCGGTGGCAGCGATGCCGTCCCTGCACGCCGGGGCTGCGTTGCTGGTCGCCCTCTTCCTCTGGCGCAAACGCGCCAGATCAGTAGTACCAGGGGTACGACGACCAGTCCGGGTCGCGCTTCTCGAGGAACTGGTCGCGACCCTCGGCGGCCTCGTCGGTCATGTAGGCCAGGCGGGTCGTCTCGCCGGCGAAGAGCTGCTGGCCGACGAGCCCGTCGTCGATGAGGTTGAAGGAGTACTTCAGCATCCGCTGCGCGGTCGGCGACTTGCCGTTGATGAGCCGGCCCCACTCCAGCGCGGTGGCCTCGAGCTCGGCGTGCGGCACGGCGCGGTTGACGGCACCCATCCGGACACCGTCCTCGGCGGAGTACTCCTGGCCGAGGAAGAAGATCTCGCGGGCGAACTTCTGGCCCACCTGGCGCGCGAGGTACGCCGACCCGAAGCCACCGTCGAACGACCCGACGTCGGCGTCGGTCTGCTTGAAGCGGGCCTCCTCGGCACTGGCGATGGTGAGGTCGCAGACGACGTGCAGGCTGTGCCCGCCACCGGCGGCCCACCCGGGCACCACGCAGACGACGATCTTGGGCATGAACCGGATGATCCGCTGGCACTCGAGGATGTGCAGGCGGCCGAGCTTGGCGGCGTCGATCGGGTTCGGCGGCGCGCCGGCGTCGTCGTGGCCCGACTCCTCGTACTGGTAGCCGGCGCGCCCACGGATGCGCTGGTCGCCCCCGGTGCAGAAGGCCCACTTGCCGTTCTTCTCGCTCGGTCCGTTGCCGGTGAGCAGCACGCAGCCGACGTCGGAGGAGATCCGCGCATGCTCCAGCACCCGTAGCAGCTCGTCGACCGTGTGCGGGCGGAAGGCGTTGAGGATGTCGGGACGGTCGAAGGCGATCCGGACGGTCCCGTGGGCCTTCGCGCGGTGGTACGTCAGGTCGGTCAGGTCGTCGAAGCCGGGCACGACGTCCCAGGCGTCCGGGTCGAACGTCTGGGAAACACCCTCGATAGCGCTCATGGTCGGAGGCTACTGGCCCTGGAATCCGCATCGACGACGTGGTGTTCTAGGGCCATGACTCTCCCAGGCGTGTACGAGCCCAGTCCTGCCGAGTGGGTACGCAACCAGGTCGAGACCTACGAGGCCACCGGTGGCCGCGAGGCCAACACCCTCACGGACCACCCGGAGTGGCCGATCGTCGTCATCACCTCGAGGGGCGCGAAGTCGGGGAAGCTGCGCAAGAACCCCGTCATGCGCGTCGAGAAGGACGGCGTCTACGCGGCCGTGGCCTCCAAGGGCGGCGACCCCGAGCACCCCGTCTGGTACCACAACTTCGTGGCGCACCCCGAGGTCCAGCTCCAGGACGGCCCCGAGCCGCACCTCTACCGCGCTCGCGTCGCCGAGGGCGCCGAGCGTGCCGAGTGGTGGGAGCGCTGCGTCGCGCAGTATGCGCCGTACGCCGAGTACCAGGAGAAGACCGACCGCGAGATCCCGGTCTTCCTGCTCGAGCGCATCGACGGCTGAGCCCCGACCCCGACCTGCTCAGGTGAGCAGGTCGGTGATCGGCTCGATGGCGAAGTAGACGACGAACAGCGCCGAGACGACCCACAGCAGCGGGTGGACGACCCGAGCCTTGCCGACGACGACCTTGATGAGCACGAACGCCACGAAGCCGGCTCCGATGCCCACCGAGATCGAGTAGGTGAAGGGCATCAGCACGATCGTCAGGAACGCTGGGAGCGCGATCTCGATGTCGGTCCAGTCGATCTCGGTGACCTGCTGCATCATCAGGAAGCCGACCAGCACCAGCGCGGGCACTGCCGCCTCCGACGGGATCGCCGCGACGACCGGCGTGAAGAACATCGCCAGCAGGAACAGCGCCCCGGTGACCAGCGAGGCCAGGCCGGTACGCGCACCCTCCCCCACCCCGGCGGCGGACTCGATGTACGACGTGTTGGACGAGACTCCGCCGGCACCACCGGCGATCGCGGCGACCGAGTCGACCACCAGGATGCGCTGCATGCCCGGCGGCGTGCCCTCGGCGTCGTTCAGCCCGGCCTCCGCGCCGATCGCGGTCATCGTGCCCATGGTGTCGAAGAAGTCGGCCAGCATCAGCGAGAAGACGAGCAGCAGGGCGGCGACCACGCCGATCGAGGCGAAGGCACCGAACAACGAGAACTGCCCCAGGGTGCCGAGGTCGGGCAGGTCGACGACCCCGTCGAAGCGGGGCACGGTCAGCGACCAGCCGCCGGGGTTCTCGGCGCGCGGGCCCAGGTCGAGCAGCGCCTCGAGCACGAGCGCAGCGACGGTCGCGGCGACGATGGCGATCAGGATCGCTCCGCGCACCCGGCGCACCCACAACGCCACGAGCAGCAGCAGCCCGCCGACGAAGACCAGCACCGGCCACCCCGACAGGGTGCCGGTGGCGCCGAGCTGGAGCGGCACGGTCGTGTTGGCGGCATCGGGGATCCGGCTGACGAAGCCGGCGTCGACGAACCCGATCAGGGCGATGAACAGGCCGATGCCCACCGAGATCGCGACCTTCAGCTGGGTCGGGACGGCGTGGAAGACGGCGGTCCGGAACCCGGTCAGCACGAGCAGCAGGATCGCGATGCCCTCGAGCACGACCAGCCCCATGGCGTCGTCCCAGGTGGACTGCGACGCGATCGCGACGGCCACGAAGGCGTTGAGGCCCAGGCCGGTCGCGAGCGCCAGCGGGAAGTTGGCCACCGCGCCCATCAGGATGGTCAGCAGTCCGGCGACCAGGGCCGTGCCGGCCGCGATCGCCGGCAGGTTGGGCTCGGTGCCGCCGCCGAGGTAGTTGCCCTCGGAATCGGTGACGTAGCCGAGGATGAGGGGGTTGAGCACGACGATGTAGGCCATCGTCAGGAACGTCACGATCCCGCCCCGCACCTCGCGGCCGAGGGTCGAGCCGCGCTCGGAGATCTGGAAGAAGCCGTCGATACCGGTGCGGGCCGGTGCTGAGGTGCTCACAGGCGCAGAGCCTCCCAGATGAACGCCGTCTCGCCCAAGGCCGGTCCGCGGCGGCGCGGCCGGTCCGCTACCGGTGCCGCGCGAGCGGACGGGTCAGTTGTGCGCGATCGACGCGGCCAGCCCCGCGAGGTGGCCCAGCCGGGCGATCTCGGAGTCGAGGAAGTCGGGTCCACCGCGACGGGCGACGATGACGACCGAGTTGCCGTCGACGCGGGCGCCGGCGAAGAGCGTGTCGGTGTCCTCGGCGTCGGGGGCGTCGAGCCGCACCGGGCGCTCCATCTCGACGAACGCCAGGTCCGCCGGTGCCGCACCCGTCGCGTGGAGCACACCGTTGGCGCGGTGGACCCGGGCCGCCCAGTCGACGCGGAACAGCGCCGGCAGCAGGTCCACCAGCCGGTCGAGCGCCTCGGCGGGCGACGAGGTCAGCTCCTCGACGGCCTCGAGGTCGAGCACCAGCCCGCCCGAGGCGTAGCGGCTGATCCACACCACCTGCACCCCATCGATCTGGTTGCACGCCGACACGATCGAGTCGGGCATGATGCCCGGCTCGATGTCGAGCAGCACGTCGTCGAGAGCCGTGCCGTCGAGACGCTTCTCGACGATCTCGATCGCCTCGATGTCCCCACCGACGGCGCCGATCGCTGAGGCGAGACGACCCAGCGAACCCGGGACGTCGGGCAGCTCGACACGCAGGAGATAGGGCACCTGCCGAGGCTACCGCGGCGACGTTGCCAGCCGGTTTCGGCCGGCTCCGCCCGCCCGGCATGTCTCGGAGCCGCCGGACCCGTCGAGTCGGCGCGACCTCGCGCCGACTCGACACCCGCTCACGGGCTCAGGTGCCCGAGCGGGCCCGGCGCAGGCGCTCCACGAGGCCGGTGGCCCGCTGGGCCGGCGTCGTGACCGCCCCTCGTACGGCGGCCTCCGACCCGACGACCTTCACGTGCCGCTGGGCGCGGGTGACGGCGGTGTAGAACAGCTCGCGGGTCAGCAGCCGCGAGTCCGCCTCGGGCAGCAGCACGGTGATCCGTTCGGCCTGGCTGCCCTGGGACTTGTGGATGGTCATCGCGTGCATCGTCTCGACCGCGTCGAGGCGACCGGGCGCGAAGTCGCGCAGCCGTTCCGAGCCGGAGATCCACGCCCGCAGCCGCCCGTCGGGGAGGAGGACGGCGGCGCCGGTCTCGCCGTTGTAGACCTCCAGCGTGTAGTCGTTGGAGGTCACCAGCAGCGGACGGCCGACGTACCACTCGCCGTAGACCGGCGCCTGCGTGTGCTCGGCGACCCAGCGCTCCACCTGCCGGTTCCAGTGTCGTACGCCGAAGGGACCCTCGCGGTGGGCGCAGAGCAGCCGGTGCCGGTCGAGCGCCGCCACCGCCGCGGCCGGGTCGCCGGCCTCGGCGGCCGTGCGGACCGCGAGGGCAGCGGCGAGGGACTCGTCGTGCAGGGCGGCCGCCGGGTCGTCGGTCTCGACGAACTCGACCTCGGCGCTGGGCCGGCGCAGCCGGTCGAGGACCGCGTCGGCGTCGCCCCGGCGCAGCGCCTCGGACAGCTCGAGGATGTCGTGGGTGGACCGGAAGTTGGTGGTCAGCGAGACGACCGGGCCGGCGGGGTCGCCCTCGAAGCCGGCGACCACGTCGGACAGGACCGCGCCGGCGCCGACCGAGGTGAGCTGGCGCGGGTCGCCGACGAGGACCAGCCGCGCCTGCGGGCGCACCGCCTCCAGCAGCCGACCCATCATGGTGAGCTCGACCATCGAGGACTCGTCGACGACCACCAGGTCGTACTTGAGCCGGTTGCCGCGGTCGTGCCGGAAGCGGGTGCGGTTGTCGAAGCGCCACCCCAGCAGCCGGTGCAGGGTCATCGCCTCGGGGCGTCCGACCCGGTCGCGGTCGGCCGGATCGAGGCCGGCCAGCTCGCCCAGCACGGCCTCCTGGAGCCGGGTCGCCGCCTTGCCGGTCGGTGCGGCCAGGGCGATCGACAGCCGCTCCCCGCGGGCGTGGGCCTGGTCGGCGAGGAGCACCAGCATCCGGGCCACCGTGGTCGTCTTGCCGGTGCCCGGGCCGCCCGTCAGGACGGTCGTCGACTGCCGGACGGCCTGGACGGCGGCAGCCTCCTGCTCCGGGCTCAGGTGCTCGTCGCGGATCCGGTCCAGGGCCGCGCCCAGCGCTGCCTCGTCGACCACCGGCGGCGCCAGGGACGTGCGGGCGAGGAGGTCGTCGCACACCTGCTGCTCGAGCCGGTGGTACCGGTCGAGGTAGACCAAAGCGCCCTCCAGCCGCAGGACGCCGGCCGCCACCAGGGGCGAGGCCGCCACCAGGGCTACCCAGCCGGCGGGTCCCGTGCCGTCGGGCCACGGCAGGTCGGGGGCGATCGCCGTGACCGTGGAGAGGTCGACGCACACCGAGCCGGACCGCACCGCGCGTACGGCGAGCGCGACCGCCAGCAGCACGGCCTCGACCTCGTGGCTCGCGGGGCTCCCACCGCCGTCGGCGCCGGTCATCTGGGCGAGGTCGCCCAGCCGGGTCGCGACGTGGACGTCCCCGGCCTCCAGGACCCCGGCCGCGTTGAACGTCGCCAGCAGGCCGGTGCCCCCGAGGGCCAGGCGGCGGTCGAAGTCGCCCAGTGGTTCGAAGATCTCGGTCATCGCGCTCCTTCCGGACGGACCCCGTCGAGGAGGTCGGAGAGCTCCTCGAGCAGGGCGACCGGCGGACGCCAGGCGAAGATGCCGCACGGCTCGCCGTCGACGCGCGGGGTGTCGGGGCCGCACATGCCGCGCAGGTAGAGGTAGAGCACGCCGCCGAGGTGGCGCTCGGGGTCGTAGCCGGGCTGGCGCCAGCGCAGGAACCGGTGGAGCACCGCGGCGTACAGCAGCGCCTGCAGCGGGTAGTCGGAGTGGCCCATCGCGGCGTCGAGCGCGGCCGGTCGGTAGGAGTGCGCGGTCAGCGGCTCGTCGCGCGGGCCCAGCCAGTTGGTCTTGTAGTCGACGATCACGTAGCGCGGGTCGGACCGGCTCGCCGAGGCGCAGCACGACGTCGACCGAGCCGGTGAGGTAGCCGCGCAGGCTCTGGCCGCCGAGGGCCGGCAGGTCGAGCGCGTCGGCGTAGCCCCGCACCGGGT
This sequence comes from uncultured Actinomycetota bacterium, assembly GCA_963757695.1. Taxonomy (GTDB): domain Bacteria; phylum Actinomycetota; class Actinomycetes; order Propionibacteriales; family Nocardioidaceae; genus Nocardioides. The sequence continues at coordinate 904,471 of CAVWTJ010000014.1, read as the reverse complement.
CGTCCTCGGGCAGGTGCCGGCGCAGCAGCGGGGCGAGGTCGCCGAGCGTGGTGCCGTCGCCGACCCGGGTGCCGTGGTCGCCGCCGGAGAGCGGCAGCTCGAAGTCGAGCTCGCGCAGCCGGTCGCGCAGGGCGACCTGTCGCAGGGTCGCACCGCCCGTGACACTGCCCAGCGGGGAGTCGCAGACCGCCACCAGCGCGTCGGCGAGCGCCTCGCGGTCGAGCTCGACCGGCCACCAGACCAGCTGCTCGTCGATGTGCGAGAGCAGCTCGGTGCGCAGGTCGGCGGCGTCCGGGTCGGCGTGCTCCAGGACGGCGTGGACCAGGGAGCCGAACGTCGCCCCGACCGGCAGGTCGGCCATCGGGGAGGCCAGCGCCAGCTCGGCCGGCACTCCGTTCGGTGGCGTCGGGCACGGCGAGCGGGTCGAGGTCGGTGTCGATCTCGTCCTGCTTGGCGGTGACCTCCGGCTCGCTGGTCGGCGCCGGGCCGGTGGTCGCGACCTCGAGGTTGGTCAGTGAGGAGTACGACGTGCGGCGCCATGCGGTGTCGACGCTGCGCCCGAAGCGGCGTACGTCGAGCGGCCCGACGGCCGGCGAGCTCCGGGTCCGGGCCCGGGTCGGCGTGCAGCGCGGCCTCGGGCGCCGGGCCGCCCCGGCTCGCCCACGACGCCGAAGAGCGGCACGACCCGGTCGTCGGTCGGCACCGGCGGCGCATCGGGCACGTCGCCGGTGGCGGGGTCGCGCATCAGCAGCCGGTGCAGCGGCGAGGCGACGGCGTTCTTGGTGGGGGCCCACCAGCACACGACCTGGGACTGGGCGCGGGTGATCGCGACGTAGAGCAGCCGCAGCCACTCCCCCGCCTCCTCGTCGGCCCAGCGCCGGACGTGGTCGGACCAGTCGGCCCCACCGGCGCCCACGTCGAGGCAGCGCCGCCCGTCGGCGTCGTGGAACAGCGGTCGGGTCGGCTTGGGCACGAACCGGTCGGCCAGCGACGGCAGGTAGACGACGGGGTACTGCAGGCCCTTGCTCGCGTGGATCGTCACCAGCTGCACGGCGGCCGCGTCGGAGTCGAGTCGGCGGGTGCGCTCGGTGCCGCGGCCCTCGCGACCCTCGCGGACCTGGGTCGCGCAGCCAGGCGAGCAGGGAGACCAGGCCGAGGTGCTCGGTGAGCGCGACCTCGTGCAGCGCCTCGCCGATGTGGCGCAGGTCGGTGAGGCGTCGTTCGCCGCCGACCTCGCCGAGCACCCGCGCGGGCAGCCCGGCGGCGGAGGCGATCTCGACGACCGCGGCGATCCCGCGGGCGGCGACGAGCTCGGCCCAGTGCCGCAGGGTCTCGGCCACCTCGTCGGTCAGCCGGTCACCCCCCTCGTCGATCTCGCCGGCCGTGCGGCCCAGGAAGCAGGTCAGCGCCGCCGCCCGCACCCGGGCGCTGCGGTGCGGCTGCTCGAGGCCCTCGAGCAGGGTGAGCCACTCGACGGCGGCGGGGGTGGCGAAGACGCTGCCGCCGCCCGCGATCACGGCGGGCACCCCCACCTCGAGCAGCGCCTGCTGCGCGGCCTGGAGGTCGGCGTGGCGGTAGCAGATGACGGCGACGTCGCGCGGCTCGAGCTCGCGGCCCTCGAACGTGGCACCCGCGGCGAGCAGCCGGCGTACGTCGAGGGCGAGGTCGCGCGCGACGTGCGGACGCACCGCACCGACGGTCAGCGAGGCGGCGTTGCCCTTGCCGAACGTCTCGCGCCGCACGACGCGCAGCCGCAGCGGCACCGTGGACGGGGCACCGACGAGGCGGGACTCCCCGTGGTGGGCGGTCACCTCGTGGACGACGATCCGGTCGTCGCCGAGCTCGGCGCCGACCATCAGCTCCTGGAACGCGGCGAGCAGGCCCTCGTCGCTGCGCCAGTTGACGGCCAGGGTCTGCTGGTTGTCGGCGGTGGCTGCCGCCGTCGAGGTAGGTGGTGACGTCGCCGCCACGGAAGGCGTAGATCGCCTGCTTGGGGTCGCCGATCAGGACCATGGTGGCGACCCCGCTGAAGGCGCGGTCGAGCACCTGCCACTGGACCGGGTCGGTGTCCTGGAACTCGTCGACGAGCACGATGCTCCACCGGTCGCGCATCCGGGTGCGGGCCGGGGCGTCGCTCGGGCTCGAGGGCGCTCGGCCAGCTGCTCCAGCAGGTCGTCGTAGGACAGGATCCCGAGCCGGCGCTTGCGCAGCTCGAGCTCGGCGCGCACGCGATGGGCGAAGGCCACCCGGCGCCCGGGCGGCGTCGCCCGGTCCTCCGTCGGCCGGCTCGAGGTGGGCCTGCGGGTCGTTGACCACGGCACGCGCGATCGCGCGCGCCTCCTCGTGGGTGAAGGTCGGCGCCGCGTCGGTGAAGGCGAAGGCGCGCAGGTAGAGGTCGTCGACGACCTCGGCGACCAGGTCGTCGAGGTTCTCGACGAGCCGGGCGCGGGCGTCGGTGTCACCGGCCACGCCGAGCGACCCGAGCACCATCGAGCAGAACTGGTGGGTCGTGGCGATGGTCGCGGCGTCGAAGCCGGCCAGCGCCTCGACGACGCGCCGGTGCCGCAGCGCCCGCTCCTCGTCGCCGCAGTCGAGCAGCAGGGTCAGCAGGTCGGAGCCGACGGTGATCGGCGCCGGGGTCGCCGCCCAGCACCCGCTCGGCCTCCACGAGCTGGGCCCGCACCCGCTCGCGCAGCTCCTGGCTCGCGGCCCGGCCGAAGGTCACCACCAGCATCTCGTCGAGGCCGGCCACGCCCTCGGCGACGTAGCGGGTCACCAGCGCGCCGATGGTCCAGGTCTTGCCGGTGCCGGCGCTGGCCTCCAGCAGCGTGGTCGTGGCCGCGGGCCGGCAGCGGCTCGCGGATGTCGAAGGCGCGCGCGATGCGTCCGATGCGTCCGGTGCCGCCCCGCGGCGTGCCCGCGCCGGTGGAGGTCGAGGTGGGGGTGGCACTCACAGCGGAGCCACCCTCTCGGCGCCGGTGAGCAGCGGCTCCCAGACCTGCCAGGCGTACGACGCCAGGCCGGCCTCGAGCAGCAGCTCGAGCGGGGCGGCGTCGCCGTAGGCGCGCTGGTGGTAGGCGTCGGCGTCCTCACCCTCGATGCCGAAGGCGTTGTGCGGGTCGGTCTCCCAGGCGCGGCGAGCGAGGTGCTCGGGCGAGACGTCGTCACCGAGCTGCTCGCGGGCGTGACCCTCGGCCCAGGCGGCCGCGGTGGCGACCGGGACGGGCAGCGGGGTGGTCAGACCGAGGTCGCGCAGCTCGACCAGGGTCCGCAGCCAGCCGGCGGCCCGGTGGTCCAGCGGCCCGGCGAGGGCGCGCCGGGGGCCGGCCCGCTCGCGGCCGACGGCATGGGAGGTGAAGCTCTGGTCGGGGAAGGCGGCACTGAGCGCGAGCAGGTCGATCCAGGCGAGCAGCCGCTGCTTGGGCTTGAGCCGCGAGTAGCCGAGCGTGAGCAGCTTGCTGCCGTAGAGGCCGGACACGGTGCCGGACAGGCGGCGTCCGCCACCGAGGTCGACGTCGACGTCGACGCTGAGGGGCTCGCCGGCGCGGAGCTCGGCGGTGCGGGCGAAGAGCCGCTGGGACTCCTCGACCACCTTCGTCAGCTCCTTCGCGCCGAGCTGGAACGGCGGCAGGGTCCCGGCCAGCTGCTCGGCGAGCATCACGGCACCGGGATCCTGGCCGGCCAGCACCTCGCGCAGCAGCCGGTCGCCGACCTGCCACTGCTCGAGGTTGTCCAGCGTGATCGGGATGGCGTCGCTGAGCTCGTCGGGGGCCAGCGGCGTCGACACGTCGAGGCGCTGGCGCAGGAACGAGCGCACCGGGTGGGTGAAGAACGCCTTGAGGTCGGCGAGCGAGACGTCGCTCGGTCGGTCGCGGGGCGAGGGGCGCGGCGAGCAGCCGCGGTCGGGGTGCTCCGCTCCCGCACGCTGGCCCGGGCGCCCGCCAGCGCCCCGGCGTCGAAGCTGAACGGCCGGCGCGGGTCGCCGGGGACCAGCGACCCCGGCCGTGAGGTTGCGCGGGTCGTAGGGCTGGAGCGGGTGCTCGACCAGGATCGAGGCGCGCACCGGCGGTGCTCGTCGTGCGGTCGGCGGCGTCGAGGATCTCGCCGAGCGGCACGGCCGGCGGGCGGGCGGCACCGGAGTGCTCGTTGGCGCCGGTGTAGGTGATGACCACCTTGTCGGTCGCGGCGAGCAGCGCGTCGAGGAGCAGCTGCCGGTCCTCGCTGCGGGCGTCGCGCTCGCCGGTGAGCGGACGGCGGGCGAGCACGTCGTCGCCGTCGACGACCGTGGTGCGCGGGAAGGCGCCGTCGTCGAGGCCGACCAGGCACACGACCCGGTGGGGCACCGAGCGCATCGGGACCATGGTGCAGACGGTCAGGGTGCCGGTGCGGAAGTTGGCCCGGGTGGGCCGCCCTCCCAGGCGGGAGGCGAGCAGGGCCCGGACGTCGGCCAGGCGCAGCGGTACGTCGGTGGCCCCGACCGAGCTGTCCGCCGCCCGCGCCAGCTCGCGCTCCAGCTGCGCGACCTGCCAGGCGGCGTCGGTCTCGACGTCGGTGAGGCCGCGGACGCCGGCGGTGAGCACCCGCATCCAGGTGGCGACGTCGCGGGCGGTGCCGAGGTCGGTCGAGGCAGGTGGCGAGCCGGTCGACCAGCTCGGCGAGCCGCCCGGCCAGGTCGATGTCGTTGCTCCCGACGTCGTCGACCGGCAGCCCGCGGCCGAGGTGGCGGTGGTCGTCGCCGCTGAGCGCGACGCCGAGCAGGATCCGGTCGAGGCCGGCCCGCCAGGTGTTCTGCTCGAAGCGGTGCATCTGGAAGCGGGCGCGCTGGTCGCCGTCGATGCCCCAGCGGATGCCGGCCTGCCCGACCCAGCGGGTGATCCGGTCCAGGTCGTCGTCGCTGAACCCGAACCGCTGCCGGCACGCCGGGTGCGCGGCCAGGTCGAGCACGTCGGAGGCCGCGACCCGGCCGCCGGCCAGCTCGACGAGCGAGGCTGCGACCGCCAGCAGCGGGTTGGTGCTGGTCAGCGCTCGGTCGGCCATCCGGACCCGCAGGCGGTGGGCGGGGTGCCCGCCGCCGTCCGCGTCCTCGACGACGTCGGCGAGGCCGAACCCGGCCGAGACCAGCGGGGCGAAGGTCTCGATGTCGGGACACATCACCAGGATGTCGCGCGGCTGCGAGGGTCTCGTCGTCGGCGAGCAGCCCCACGAGCACCTCGCGCAGGACGTCGACCTGCCGGGCCGGACCGTGGCAGGCGTGGACCTGCAGGCTGCGGTCGGCCGGGTCGTAGGTGCGCGCGGCGCGCTCCTGGGGCCCGGGGCGTGGTTGGCCCGCAGGTCGTGCTGGAGCATCGCCAGCAGGGTGGTGGGAGCACCGCCGGTCGTCGCCCGGCCGGCACGGGCTCGTCCGAGGCCGGCACCGCGAGGGTACGGCGCAGCTCGCGGGTGTCGCGGCCGAGCGAGGCGAGCAGCGGGTGACCGACGGCAGCCGCCGAGGTGTCCTCGTCGCGGGCGACCACGCCGCCGAGCCCCGCCAGCGCCGTCCCACAGGGCCGGCGAGGGCTGCGGGAGCCACAGGTGCACGTCGCGCGAGGTGGCCAGCGCCTGCAGCAGCCGGACCTCGGTGGCGGGCAGTCGGGTGTGCCCGAACAGCGAGAGCCGGTCGGGCAGGTCGAGCCCGGCACCGCCGGCCTCCAGCGCGGCCACCGTGCGCGCCCAGCGCACGTCGGGGGCGTCGGCGTCCACCCGGTCGAGGAGCCGCTGCCACAGCCGGGCCTGCCACTCGAGGTCGCTCGGCGAGCCGGCCGCCGGCACCGTCGGTGAGCCGTCCCTCGCGCCAGTCGGTGACCAGCTGCGGGCGCTGCACGGCGTACGACGAGTACAGGCCGGCGATGCGGCGGGCGACCGAGTAGCGCCGGTCGCGCCGCAGGCCGGCCGTCTCCTCGTCGAGGTCGCCGGTGTGGCCGAGGTGGCGGGCCAGGTCGGCGCACCACGGCTCGTCGAGCGAGTCGTCGATCGTGGCGAGCAGCGGCCAGACGAGCCGGTCGGGGTCCCACACGTCGTCGCGGTCGCGGTCGAGCAGCAGCGAGACCAGCGAGCGCGGGTTGAGGAACCGGACGCCCGGCACACACCCCGTCGCCGCCGCGCGGCCCGACCCCGAGCCGGTGCGACAGCCGCTGGGTGAGCCACCGCTCGACACCCTTGGCGGGCACCGCCACGACCTCCTCGGCGAACGGGTCCGGCAGCGGCGTCGCCAACAGGTCGCCGAGGGCGTCGGCGAGCTGGTCGGTGCGCGGAGCGCGGTGGAGGTGGAGGGTCATCGAGGTCCGAGAGTAGGCGAGGGCGCCGACAGGCAGCACCTCCCGTCGCCGTACCCGCCCCTCAGCCGAAGTCGCGCAGCGCCCGGCTCTCGATCTCGCGCAGCATCTCGTCGGCCGAGCCCGAGGAGACCTCGCCGACCCGGCGGGCGTCGAGGACCAGCTCGCGCTCCGCGTCGGTGGCCCGCTGGAGCAGGGACCGGAGCTGGGCGGCCGGGTCGGAGCCGTCGACGCGCTCCCCCTGGATGGCCTCCTGGATCGCCTCGTGCGCGGCGACGTAGCCCTCGTACTGCAGCCCGCGCCGCCTCGCGCACCCGCTCGGGGAGCTCGCGCGCACTCCTCGCCGTCGAGGAAGTCGAGCGCGACCTGCGCGGTGCGCTCGCGCAGGCGGGAGACCTCCTTGAGCTCGTCGACCTCGCTGGCCACGCCGAGCCGCTTGGTCAGCGGACCGAGGGTGAGGCCCTGCACCAGCAGGGTGACCATCACGCACACCAGCGCGGCGACCACGATGGCGTCGCGGTCGCCGAAGGTGTCGCCCGAGTCCAGGGCGTACGGCAGTGCCAGGGCGGTCGCGACCGTGACGACACCGCGCATGCCCGACCAGGCGACGACCGTGGTCTCGCGCAGGCCCGACGGGCATGGGCACGTCGCGCCGCTTGGCGCGGCCACGGACGAGCAGCGCCGCCGGGAAGATCCACGCGATCCGGAACAGCACGACGGTCACCGTCACGGTGATCGCCAGCCCGAGGACGTCGGCGGTGAGCGGACGAGTCCCGCACCACGGTGACCAGCTCGAAGCCGAGCACGGCGAAGACCAGGCTGGTGATCAGGAAGTCGGCGTAGTTCCACACCGACCGCCCCAGCAGGTAGCCCTGCGAGGTGGTCGCCTGGTGGCCGACGTCGCGCAGCAGCAGGCCGAGCACGAGCACGGCCAGCACGCCCGATCCGCCGATGTCCTCGGCGAGGATGTAGCCCAGGAACGGGACGAGCACGGTCACCGTCGTCTCGGCGTACCCCTCGTCCAGGGCGGCCAGCGCGAGCTTGGCGGCGTACCCGACCACGAAGCCGACGCCGACGCCGAGCACCACCGTCAGCACGAACTCCAGCCCGGTGTCGGCGAAGCTGAACGCGCCCGTCACGAGCGAGGCGACGGTGACCTTGTAGAGCACCAGGGCGGTGGCGTCGTTGAACATGCCCTCGCCCTCGAGGATCGTCACGAGGCGGTGCGGCAGCTTGAGCCGGCGGGCCACGGCGGTCGCGGCGACCGGGTCGGGCGGCGAGACGATCGCTCCGAGCACCCACGCCCCCGCCCAGGACAGGCCGGCGGCGTGCGCCGTGACCGCGACCACCGCCGCCGTGGAGACGGTCAGCCCCACGGCCAGCGCCAGCACCGAGCCGGCGTGCTCGCGGAACTCGTTGGCCGTCGTCTTCTGGGTCGCCGCGAAGAGGAGCGGCGGCAGGACCAGCGGCAGGATCAGCTCGGGCTCGATCTCGAGCGGCTTCATCGACGGCAGCAGCCCGAGCACGGCCCCGAAGATCGTCACGAGCACGGGCTGAGGCACGCGGACGAGCTCCGCGAGGGGGGTCAGCACGATCACGCCGACCAGGAGGGCTGCCAGCAGCCAGGGCTCTGTCACGCCGACAGGCTATCGGCCCGCGTCCGAGCGCTCACGAGGCTGCGACCCGACCGCTCGGGCCCTTCCTGCCGTGGAGCGCAGGGCGGGTGCGCGGGCCATGGGACGGGCAGTCGTGCGGGCAGTGGGGCGGGCCGTCTGCGGGCAGTCGTGCGGCCGTGGGGCGGGCCGTCGTGCGGGCCGGTGCAGCCGTGGGCCGGGCAGTGGGGCGGGCCGTCGTGCGCGCAGTCGTGCGGCGGTGGGGCGGGCGGGCAGTCGGGAGGGCGCCCCCGTCTAGCCTGCGTCCATGTCCGAGAGCCACCTGGTGCTGCTGCTGCTCGCCGGCATCGGGGCGGGACTGACCGGATCCGTCGCAGGGCTCGCCTCGTTGGCGAGCTACCCGGCGCTGCTCGCCGTCGGGCTGCCACCCTTCGCGGCGAACGTGACCAACTCGGTGGCCCTGCTCGCCAACGGCGTCGGGTCCGCCATCGGCTCCCGGCGAGAGCTGCGCGGACAGGGAGCGCGCCTGTGGCGCCTGAGCCTGCAGTCGGCGGTCGGGCGGCGCGCTCGGCGGCGCACTGCTCCTCCTCTCCGACCCGGACGCCTTCGAGGTCGTCGTACCGTGGCTGGTGGCCCTCGGGGCGGTCCTGCTGCTGGCTCGCAACCGGTTGCGGGACGCCGCCGAGCGCCGCCGGCTGACCCGGGGCGCCCCGGCGGCGGTGCGGTCCTGGCGTTGGCCGCTCGCCATCGGGGTCGTCGGGATCTACGGCGGCTACTTCGGGGCCGGTGCCGGCATCATGCTGCTCGCCCTGCTGTCGGTGCGCACCCCCGAACCGCTCCCGATCACCAACGCGATCAAGAACGTCGCCTCCAGCACCGCCAACGGCGTCGCCGCCGTCGCCTACATGGTGTTCGCCCCGGTCGACTGGGGCGCCGCTCTCGCGCTCGGGGCCGGCGTGCTCGTCGGGTCGTGGATCGGGCCGTCGGTGGTGCGGTTCCTGCCCGAGACGCCGCTGCGGTGGGTGATCGGGCTGGCCGGCCTCGGGCTGGCGACGTACCTGCTGCTCGGCTGACCGCCGCTCCGGCACGGCGGGCAGCGCGGGTCCCGCTGGATCCGCCACCCTGCCGCCGGGTGGCCGCCGGGTGGCCGCCGGGTGGCCGCCGGGTGGCTGCCAGATGGCTGTCGGGTGGCCGACGAGGACCCCTCGCGCAGGCGCGGCCCGAGTGGTCGAAGATCACACGGCCGCGGGCTTTGGATCGATCCAAATGAGGAGGACACTGGAGTCAACGACAACGAAAGGCACATCATGCGTCTGATCGACGAGCTCAACGCCCTGCACGCCTCCTACGTCGAAGCGATCAACCTCGCCGTCGAGAGCAACGACATCGACGCCGCCGAGCGCCTCGCGCTGGGGTACGACGAGGAGGCGATCCAGCTGATCGCCGAGCGCGAGGGCAAGACCCACCTGCTCCCCCTCCAGCGCCGCAGCACCGCGCCCGAGACCTCGCTGCACCGTCTGGCCCGGCGCCTGCGGATGACCCGCGCCGCCTGAGCCCCACGTACGGCAGGGCGCCCCACGAGAGAGGCGCCCATGGCGGGGTGCACGAGCACCCCGCAGCACGACAGCGTCAGTCCTCGGCCTGCATCTCGTCGTACTCGCGATCGGCCTCCTCGATCCGGCCCTCCAACGCCTCGACCGCGTGGGGCTTGCCGTGGAAGCGCTGGTAGGCGTACACGATCAGGCCTGCGGCGATCACCGCCGAGGCCGCCAGTGTCGCCCCGGTCACCGGGCCGCCACCGGGCAGCCAGAACAGCTCGGGCAACGGCCACCACTCCGGCTCGGCCGGGTTGGCGAACCACAGCACGCTGGACGCCACCAGGAACAGCACCCCCGCGACCGAGACGATGATGCGCGGCACGTTCTCGACGCTCTCCGCGGCGCCCTTGAGCGCGCGGTACTTGATCGGGTCGAGGCGGCGCTCGGCCCACTCGTACTGCTGGGACAGGATCGCCAGCGAGGCGAAGATCATGAGCAGCCCCGGCCCGGGCAGCACCAGCGCGGCGATGCCGGCGACCAGCAGCAGCCATCCCACGACCTCGAGCCCGACCCGCTTGACCGCCTTCATGCGCTCCAGCCTCGCAGAAGGCACCAAGAAGTCGCGACCGAGCGGGGACGGGTCTGGTGGGACTCAGCCGGCCGTGCGCTCGGCGTACGACGTCGCGGCGGAGCGGACCGCGTCCAGGTAGGCGCGGGAGTTGTTGTACGAGAGCACGCCGGCGCTCCACCCGCTCCCGGTGCGCAGGTCCCGGTCGCCGGCGCACAGGTAGCGCGCCGCGGCGAGGGCCGCGTCGTCGAGGTCGAGCGGGTCCGCCGTGCCGTCGCCGTCCCCGTCGGCGGCCCAGGTCGCCCAGGTCGACGGGATGAACTGCATGGGGCCGAACGCGTGGTCCCACGTGGGGTCGCCGTGCCACCGGCTCGACTGGGCGGTCGCGCGGATGGCCCGGAAACCGTTCGTGCCGTCGAGGGCCGGGCCGAGGATGGGCGACGACGAACGACCGTCCTCACCGAGGGTGCGGCCACCGAGGGAGCCGTGCTGGGACTCCACCCACCCGATGCCGGCCAGGGTGGTCCAGCCGAGCCCGCAGCCGCGGGGCGCGAGCAGCTCGGCCCGGGCATAGGCACGCAGCGCCACCGGGGACACCCCACCGGCGGCCGCCGTGCGGTCCAGCCAGCGCTGGTCGATGACCGGCCCACCGGCCGCGGTCGTCGCCGCCCGCCGGACGACGGGGGCGGGGGCCACCGCCGGGGGCGGCTGCACCCCGGCGGCGGCCCCGGGCGTCAGGTCCAGCGTCCGCGGCCGCGCGTAGAGCGTCTGCCGGAGGGCGAGGACGCCGGCGCCGAGGGCCCCCAGGACGAGCACGAAGACGAGCACCGCCCGCAGCGAGTGGCGCATCACCCGCGCCCGCGCTCGAGCGGCTCGCCGGACCCCGGCCGGTACCGGGAGGAGGCCGCTTCACCCGAGCTGCGCGTCGTGGGCAGGGCGGAGGTGCTCACGACCACCTCCCCATCGTTCGCTCGCAGCTCGCGGTCGTCATCGCCCGGCCAGGGGCGCCATCATTATGCGGCGTCGCCGATCTCCGGTGTGAGCCGGCGTCGCCGACCACCGGGGTGAACCGGCGTCGCGATGGACCCGTGCGAGCCGGCGTCGCCGACCACCGCTGTGACCCGCCTCGAGGTATGACCACCCGGGTCGGGGTCGCGACGAGCGAGTCCCGCGGACGGCCCGGCCGACGGCTCGGCGGACGGTCGCTCAGGAGAGCGCGGCCACCGCGGCGTCGTAGTCGGGCTCGGTCGCGATCTCCGGCACCAGCTGGGTGTAGAGGACGGTGCCGTCGGTGTCGACGACGACGACCGAGCGGGCCATCAGCCCCTCGAACTTCCCGTCGACCATCGTGACGCCGTAGTCGACACCGAAGCCGGACTTGAAGCCGGAGGCGGCGGTGACCTTGTCGATGCCCTCGGAGCCGCAGAAGCGGGCCTGGGCGAACGGCAGGTCCGCCGAGACGCACACCACGGCGGTGTTGTCGAGGCCGGCGGCCAGCTCGTTGAACTTCCGCACGCTCTCCGCGCACACGCCGGTGTCGACGCTCGGGAAGATGTTGAGCACGGTGCGGATGCCCGGGGTCAGGGTCACCTCGCTGAAGTCCGAGCCGGTCAGGGTGAACGCGGGAGCCGCCGAGCCGACCTCGGGGAGGTCGCCGACAGTGGTGACGGGGTTGCCGCCGAGAGCAGTAGTGGCCATGCGCTATGTCTAGCAGCACCGTCCACGGGTGTCGCCGGGAGTCCACAGGTCCGGACCGGCGGCACGACGGACGCGACCGGCAGGGACCGTCGCGGCCCGTCCGGACCGGGCTCAGGCCAGGACGACCGAGGCGGGGCGTCCGGGCCCGGCGTACGCGGTTGGCGTGGCGCCGGCGCCGGCGGCCGGGTCGTCGTAGGCCGCCACGCACAGGTCGTAGTCGTCGTCGTCGACCGTCGTGTCGTCGACGAACCCCTCGGCGGTGCACGCCTCGACCGCCGCGTCGCTCGGGGTCGCCGGCACGCCGGGCGTGGTGTCGGGCGCACCCGTCGGCGTCGGGTCCTCGGCGGGCGGGTCGGTCGTCGGGTCACCGGTCGGAGAGTCGGTCGGGGAGCCGGTCGGACCACCGACGGCGGGTCGGTCGGGTCACCGGTCGGGGTGTCGGTCGGCGGGTCGGTCGGCGGGTCGGTCGGGTCGCCCGTGGGATCGTCCGTCGGGATCGTCCGTCGGGCCGCCGCCCGTCGGTCGGGACCGTCGGGGCGGTCGGGTCCGTGGTGTCAGGTGCGTCGGGTGTCGTCGGCGGCTCATGGACGGGAGGCATCGACAGGGCGTCGGCACGGTCCTCCCGCAGGCCAAAGAGGGACGCCGCGTCGACGCGGGGCCCGAGGCCGTCGGAGGCGAAGGGGCCGAACGGCTCGGACGGTCCGACCGGGTACAGCGGTCCGACCGGGACCAGCGAGCCCGCGGAGACCGTGGAGGCGTCCGAGGGGGTCGAGTCGTAGTCGCCGGCCACGTAGCTCGCCATGATCGAGAGCACGGTCGTCACGTAGGAGTCGCTGTGGTTGTAGCGGTAGACCGCGGCGTACTGCTCGGGCGTCGACCCCAGGTCCTCGTCGCCCGAGCACAGGTAGACGGCCGCGGCCAGCGCGGCGTCGTCGATGTCCTGCGGGTTGCGGACCCCGTCGTTGTCGGCGTCGACGCCGACGACGGCCCAGGTGGACGGGATGAACTGCATCGGGCCGACGGCGCGGTCGTAGCGGCTGTCGCCGTCGTACTGCCCGGCGTCGGTGTCGGCGATGGCCGCCGTGCCGCTGTGCCCGTCGAGGGGCGGGCCGAGGATGCCCGGGACGACGACACCGTCGGCGCCGATCGACGACCCGCCGAAGCGTCCGTGGTCGGACTCGACCCGACCCACGGCGGCCAGCAGCTGCCAGCTCAGGTGGCAGCCGGGGTCGGCGGCGTTGATGATCGTCTCGGCGCGCTGGTAGGCCACCAGCGCCGAGGAGGGGATGTCCCCCGTCGAGGACTCGCTGGAGACCGGGCGGAACCTGCCGTCGCCGGCCGTCTGCACCTCGTCGGTCTGCGACAGGCTCGCCGGCGCCTCGATCGTGGACTCGGGCACGGTGAACCTCGGCTGCGCCTGGGGCACGTAGGTGCCCGCGAGCGGACCGGACGCCGCGACCGCCAGCCCGGGCAGGCCGACCGGCGGACCCGACAGGTGGATGGTCCACGCCGCCGAGAGCATCGCGATGGGCACGACGGCCGCGGCCTGGGCGCTACGTCCGAACCGGCGCGGCGACGAGACAGTGCGGGCGACGCCGTACGTCGCTGCGGGTGCGCGGGTGGAGCGGGACCTCCCGGGGACCGAGAGCGAAGGCTTCGGTGCGGGGTCTGAGGAGGTTCGAGCCGTGCGGCGCACACGCCATTTAAACACCGCTGGGCCACCTGCACACCCCTGTCACCGAACTCTCCCCAAGTATTCGCCTGCGCAGGACCGCGACACGCCGGATCCCGTCAGTCGCGGGTCACCGGGGCGTCAGCAGGGCGTCAGGAAGGCGTCACGAGAGCGTCAGAACGGCCAGCTGACGCCGGTGCGCTGCTCGGAGAGGTCCCAGAGCCGCCGAGCCACGTCGGCGTCGCGCGCCTGCTCCGAACGGGGGTTCGGGCCCGGCTCGCCGCGCAGGCCCTGGAACCCGGTCGGCCCGACGTAGCTGTCGGGCGGGAGGTCGGCGACCACGGCGTGCACCGTCGGCCGGGAGCCGAACTCGGCACTGGTGGCGATGAGCCTGTTGCCGAGCCACATCAGCTTGTTCATCAGCGGGCTGGCGTGGTGGGTCTGCAGGTTGGTGGCCGAGTAGCCGGGGTGCGCGGCGTGCGCGACCACCTGGGACCCGATCCCGGTCAGGCGGTGCTGGAGCTCGGCGGTGAAGAGCAGGTTGGCCAGCTTGGACTGCTGGTAGGCGCGGCTCGGCTTGTAGGCGCCCTCGAGGTCGAGGTTGTCGAGGTCGACCTGGGGACCCTTGTGCAGGCCGGAGGAGACCGTCACGACCCGGTCGGTGACGTGCGGCAGCAGCAGGTTGGTCAGGGCGAAGTGACCCAGGTGGTTGGTGCCGATCTGGCGCTCGAAGCCGTCGACGGTCCGCCCCTCGGCGACCATCATGATCCCGGCGTTGTTGACCAGGGTGCGGATCGGGGCGTCCCACCCCTGCGCGAACGCGCGGACCGAGCCCAGGTCGGCCAGGTCCAGCTCGCGCACCTCGGTCGACCCGTCGATCTGGCGGGCGGCCGCCTCGCCTCGGGTGATGTCTCGAACGGCGAGCACCACGTGCCCGCCGGCGGCCGCGAGCTTCGTGGCCGCCTCCAGCCCGATGCCGGAGTTGGCGCCCGTCACGACGTACGTCGAGCCGGACAGGTCGGGGAGGGTGGGCGCGGCGCTCATGTCGTCCACGGTAGTGCTGCGGTGACGGGCGGCCCGGTGGCCCGGTCATCCCTGCGGCCGACGGCGTCCGCCCGCTCGTCATGGCGCCTCGCCCCACCCACGTCCCGCAGGGTGCGTCGGGCGCGTCGGGCCCGGGGGTCCCGGGGGTCCGGGGTCCGGGGTCTCGGGGATCCGGCGCCGGGTGGATGGCCGACACCTGGTGCAGTGCTTGCCCTCAACCCACCCTCGGACGAGCTCCCACGACAAAACTCCCGCTTCTGTCATGAAACTTCGTACAACAAGCAAGAGATTCACCACTGAAGCGGTGAAACTCCCACCCCCACAACCCAGGCTCGAACAACGCCCGCGACAAAACTCCCGCTTCTGTCATGAAACTTCATACAACAAGCGGGAGATTCACCACTGAAGCGGTGAAACTCCCACCCCCTCAACCCAGCTCCCCCAACCCAGCCAACAACCGGTCGACCTCACCTGCGGTCGAGTACGGCGAGAGCCCGACGCGCACGCCGCCGGCGTCGCCGAGCCCGGCGTGCCGGGACGCCTCGAGCGCGTAGAAGCTTCCCGGCGGGGGCGATGACGTCGCGGGTGGCGAGGTGCTCGAAGACCGCCCGCCCGGGCCGGTCGGTCACGTTGAGCAGGACCGTCGGGGTCCGCCGGGCCGGCGCACCGTGGACCGTGACGTGTGGCAGGGCGGCGAGACCGACCAGGAGCCGGTCGAGCAGCAGGTCCTCGTGCGCCGCGATCTCGGCGTAGGCCGAGGCGAGCAGGGCGCGGCGACCGCTCTTGCTGCCGGCCCCGCTCCCCCCGCCGATGGCGGCGATGAAGTCGACCGCGGCGGCGACCGCGACGAGCTGCTCGTAGGGCAGCGTCCCGAGCTCGAAGCGCTCCGGCACGGCGTCGGTCGAGGGCAGCAGCTTGTCCGGGTGGAGGATCTCGAGCAGCTCCGGGTCCGCGGCGAGCACGCCGAGGTGCGGGCCGAAGAACTTGTACGGCGAGCACGCCACGAGGTCCGCGCCCAGGGCGACCCGGTCGACGCGGGCGTGGGCGGCGAGGTGGACGGCGTCGACGTGCACGAGGGCTCCGACGGCGTGCGCGGCCGCGGCGATCGAGCGCACGTCGGGCCGGGTGCCGATCAGGTTGGACGCGGCGGTGACCGCGACGAGCCGGGTGCGCTCGGACAGCACGGTCGCGACGTCGTCCAGCTCACCGGAGACGGGGTCGAAACCCAGCCAGCGCACGGTGGCGCCGGCCCGCTCCGCCGCGATCACCCAGGGGCGGATGTTGGCGTCGTGGTCGAGCCGCGTCACCACCACCTCGTCGCCGGGCCCCCAGCCCTGGGCGAGGGTCCGGGCGAGGTCGAAGGTCAGCGCGGTCATCGACCGGCCGAACACGATGCCGCGGGGGTCGGTGCCGAGCAGGTCGCCCATGGCGGCGCGTGCGGCCACCGTCACGCCCTCGGTACGGCGCTCCGGGGCGGTGAGGTCGCCGCGCTGGCACATCCCGGCCACCATCGCCTCACGTGTCGCGTCCGCGACGGCTGCGGGCACCAGCGAGCCTCCGGGTCCGTCGAAGCGGGCGAGCCCGTCGGCGAGGGCGGGAAAGGCTCGGCGTACCTGGTCGACGTCCATGCCGCCATGCTGCCATTCGGGCTCGCGGGCCGCCCCCCGACCCGACCGGAGCGGCACCGGGGCCGGGCAGGTCGCGTCAGGACGTGGCCGCGACCCGTCCCACGAGGTCGGCGATCGAGTCGACCACCTCGGTCGGGCCGTACGGGAACCGGCCCACCTCGTGGGGCTGCGTCGAGCCGCTGAGCACGAGCACCGTGCGCAGCCCGGCCTCGAGGCCGCTGATGATGTCGGTGTCCATCCGGTCGCCGATCATCACCGTGGTCTCGGAGTGCGCCTCGAGACGGTTGAGCGCGCTGCGCATCATCAGCGGGTTCGGCTTGCCGATGAAGTACGGCTTCCGGCCGGTCGCGGTGCTGATCAGCGCCGCGACCGCCCCGGTCGCCGGCAGCATCCCCTGGTGGCTGGGGCCGCTCGGGTCGGGGTTGGTGGCGATGAAGCGTGCGCCGCCGTCGATCAGCCGGATCGCCCGGGTGATCGCCTCGAACGAGTAGGTGCGGGTCTCCCCGAGCACGACGTAGTCGGGGTCGCGGTCGGTCATGACGTAGCCGATGTCGTGCAGGGCGTTGGTCAGCCCGGCCTCCCCGACGACGTACGCCGTGCCGTGCGGCCGCTGGTCGGAGAGGAACTGCGCGGTCGCCAGCGCCGAGGTCCAGATCGCACTCTCGGGCACGTCGATCCCGCTGCCGAGCAGCCGCGCCCGCAGGTCGCGCGGGGTGTAGATCGAGTTGTTGGTCAGCACCAGGAAGGGCCGCCCGGACGCCTTGAGCGCCTCGATGAACTCGGTGGCGCCGGGGATCGGCACCTCCTCGTGCACGAGGACGCCGTCCATGTCGGTCAGCCAGGTCTCGACGGGGCGGGTGGACGTCATGGGCCCAGTCTTGCCGATGGAGCCCGCCGGGTGTCGGTGCCACGGGCGATGATGTCGGTGTGGCTCATCTCGCCGACGTCCTCGCGCTGGTCGACCAGCTCCCCGGGGCGACCCGCCCCGCCGGCGACCGCTACACGCGCCTCCAGGTCGCGGGGCGCACGTTCGGCTACGTCTGGGAGCCGACGCGCACCGTGGGGCTCAAGCAGACCCTCAGCGAGCAGCTCGCCCTGGTCGCCGAGCGACCCGAGGTCTTCGAGGTGCAGTTCACCATGGGCGCCTTCGGCTGGGTGGTGGTCCGGGTCGAGGCCGTCGAGCGTGACGAGCTCGCCGAGCTGGTCTTCGAGGCGTGGCGGCTCACCGCGCCGGTGGCGCTCGTGGAGGAACGCGCCGACCGGCTGCCCCGGTGATGCGCGCCCGGTGATGCGCGCCCGGTGATGCGCGCCCGCGTGGGTGACCGCGGTGCGCCACCCGCTGCGGGTGGGAGCACGCCGGCCCTCCTCCGACGTCGCGGAGTCGTCCTCGTCGGTCGTCGGCCGCTCCCGGCTGCCGGATCACTGACAGAAGTGCCCGCCGACGCGGCGCCCGCAGCGGGCGAGATGCCCCGCGGCCCGACGTCGGTCAGCGATCTGGCAGGAGCCGGGGTCTCAGCGCTTGACCGGTCCGCGTGCCACCGCCACGACCCGGAGCGGGTCGTAGCCGTTCTTGGTCGCGGTCACGACGACCTTCACCCGCTTGCCGCGGTCGGCACGGGTGGGGCGGTAGGCCGCGCGGGTGGCCCCGGCGACCGCCTTGGCGCCGACGCGCCACTGGTAGCGGAGCCGGCCCGCGGGCCTGATGACACCGGAGGTGACCATGAGCCGCTTGCCGACCCGCGGCTGCCCGGCGATGCGCGGCGCCTGCTTCGCCACCAGCCGGCCGACCCGGACCGTGCCGGTCGGGCGGGAGAAGGCGGTCGCGGTGCGGTAGCCACGCTTCTTCGCGGTCACGGCGACACCGATCCGATCGCCCAGCGCTCCCGGCTTCACGCGGAACGTCGCCTCGGTCGCTCCCGCCACGGCGGAGCCGCGCACGTACCACTGGTAGCTGACGCGGACCGCCGACGGCCTCCAGGTGCCCGGGGTGGCGGCGAGGGTCTGGCCCACGCGCGGTCGGTGCGGGAGGGCGGGGGCCTGCACCGACTCGACGTCGGGCTTCTGGGTGCCGCTCAGGCGCTGGAAGTCCGCGCGGTAGCTGCCGCGCAGCAGGGAGGCGACGTCGGTGTCGGCCGCGCCACCGCCACCACCAACGCCTGCGACGGTGGCGGCGTGTGACGGGGCCTCGGCCTGGCGAGCCGAGGTCACGGCGTACGACGTCCCGCTCACCCCGACCAGCAGGGTGGCGACGAGCACGGGGGCGCTCAGTCGACGACGCGCCGAGGGCGGCAGGACGGACCGAGGGGGCGTGCTGCTCATGGGGGATCTCCAAGGGGGGTCGTCGTGCGGGGGCACGGGGCACGGGGGAACGCGGGGGAACGTACCGACGATAGAGCGGTTCGCCCCCGGGTGGGAGCGCGACGGCCACAATGGCCCGACCGGCGGGCAGATCTGTCCGATCGGACGATCGTCGGTGCGACACCCGGCGGAGGACCCAGGCAGGTGGGCAGACACGTGGCGAGCCCGGTGGAGGGGAGGACGGCGGACCCGTCTCGTCGGCGCGCGCTGGCCCTCTCCCTGGTCGTGGCGGCGCCGGTGGTCTGGGTGCCGGGAGGGTTCACCCGGTTCGGCCCGGCCACCCTGCTCCTCGTCGCGGCGGGCGCCCTGGTGGCGGCGAGCGCGCCTGCCGTCGGCGCCCTGCCCCGCAGGCTCGTGCTCGTCGGCGCCGCCTGGTGCGCGGTCCTGGCGCTCGCCGCGGTGCTCGGCGACACCCCCGTCGCCTCCCTCGTCGGCCGCTGGCCGCGCTACGAGGGGCTCCCCGTCCTCCTCCTGTACGCCGCCGCCGCCTGGGTCGGCGCCCGCACGCTCGACCGGGACGCCGCCGGGACGCGACGCCTGGCGTCCGCCGTCGGGGCGCTGGCCGTCGTGCTGGCGGTCGCCTCGCTGCTCGACCTGCTCGGGCTCGACCTGGCGAGCCCCGGCGGCGCGGGCGGCCTGGACCGGTCGGGCTCCTTGCTGGGCAACGCCACCGACCAGGGCGCGGTCGCGATGATGGCCGCGCTCGTCGTGGCCGCTCCGGCGTTCGCCCGCCGCCGACCGGCCGACGTGGTCGCGCTGGTGGCCGCGCTGCTGACGGTCGCGATCTCCGGGTCGCGTACGGCGCTCGCGCTGACCGCCCTCGGCCTGCTCGTCACCGGCGTCGGGTCGCGGCCGGCTCGCCGCTCGCGCCCCGGGCAGCTCTCGGCGCCGGGCACAGGACCGGACGCATGCCTGGACGCACGCCCGGACCCAGGACCCGACCCAGGACCCGACCCAGGACCCGACCCAGGCCCGACCCAGGACCCGACCCAGGACCCGACCGGCGCCGCTGGGCGGGGGCCGCGGCCGGGCTGACCGCCCTGGTGGTGGCCGCACTCGTCGTGCCGACGACGCGCGAGCGTCTGCTGGGCCTCGGGACCGGGCGCGGGCGTCTGGAGCAGTGGGGCCTGACCCTCGACCTGGTGCGCGACCACCTGCTGCTCGGCCTGGGGCCGAACCGGTACGTCGATGCGTTCCCGGCCTACGAGAGCGCGTCGTTCGTGCGCTTCACCGGGCCCTCCCGCCTCGCCGACTCGCCGCACTCGGTCGCGCTGCAGGTCCTGGTCGCCGGCGGCCTGGTGCTGGCCGTCGTGTCGCTGGTCGGGCTGGCCCTGGTGGCGCTGCGGTGCCGCGACGCGCTCCGCGAACGGCCCGGGAGCGCACCGGCCGTCCTCGCGGTCGCCGCCTACCTGGCCCTGCTGTCGATCAACTTCACCTCGGCCGGGCCGACCTGCCTGGCCGCGCTCCTCCTCGGCTCGGTCGTGGCCGTGGCCCCCACGGCGAGGGGCGGCGCGCGGCCGGCCGGGCTCCGGGTCCGGGCGGCCTCGGTCGTGGCGGTGGTGGTGCTGCTCGCAGCCGTCGCCGGCGACGTGCGGCTGCGCCAGGGCATCGACGCCGCCGACGACCACCGGCCCCGGGTGGCGCGGACCGCGATCGACAGCGCGCGCTCTCTTCGCCCCTGGGACTCCGACGCCGCCCTCCTCGGGACCCAGGCGCTGGCGCAGGAGGCCACCACCGGCTCCGGCGGCGCGGCCGAGGCGGCCGCAGCCGCGAGGGCGCTCGCGCGCACCGCCCTGCGTCGTACGCCCGACAGCCACGACGCCCTGGTCGCCCTCGGCGTCGCCCACCTGGCCCGCGGCGAGCTCGAGGCAGCGCTGGCGAGCCTCGACCGGGCCGTCGCGCTCGCCCCGCGGCGCCCGGACGGCTACGTCCAGCGGAGCATCGCCCGCGTGGGCCTCGGCGACCTCGACGGTGCCCGGGCCGATCTCACTGTCGCGAAGCGCATCGCACCGGGCTCACCCGTCGTACGACGCCTGCTGCGCCAGGTCGAGCAGCGGGCTCGACGCCGGTCCCCCGCCGCCGTCGGCGCTACTGACGAGTAGGCGATCGACGACGTCCCGAGGCGCGGCCGTGATGTTGTGACCCACCTCGCTGGGTCCTACCGTTGACCCTGTCCCACGACTGATGGGACGCGCCAGCGGAGCCGGTCGACGACGCCCGGAGCCCGCCGAGATCCACGCCCCACCCTCTGCGGCCCCACCGGGTCGATCCCTTCCTCCACCCACACGGCCCACCGTCCGTACCCGGCAGGAGCACCGTTCGTGAGCACTTCACCCACACCATCCGTCCACCCCGTCGTCGCCGCGGTCACCGACCGCCTGGTCGAGCGCAGCACCACCTCGCGCGCCGGCTACCTGGCCCGGATCCGCGCCGCCGCCGTCGAGGGACCCGCTCGCGGCCAGCTCGCCTGCGCCAACTTCGCGCACGGCTTCGCCTCCGCCGAGGGCACCGAGAAGGTCGACCTCCGCAAGGCCACCAAGCCCAACCTGGCGATCGTCACCAGCTACAACGACATGCTCTCGGCCCACCAGCCGTACGGCGCCTACCCGCCGGTCCTCAAGCAGGCCGTGATCCGCGCCGGCGGCATCGCCCAGGTCGCCGGCGGCGTGCCCGCGATGTGCGACGGCGTCACCCAGGGCCGGGCCGGCATGCAGCTCTCGCTCTACAGCCGCGACGTGATCGCCATGTCGGCCGCGATCGCGCTCAGCCACGACATGTTCGACGCCACCCTGATGCTCGGCGTCTGCGACAAGATCACCCCCGGCCTCCTCATCGGCGCGCTGTCGTTCGGCCACCTGCCGACCGTGTTCGTGCCGGCCGGGCCGATGGCCTCCGGGCTGCCGAACAAGGAGAAGGCCCGGGTCCGCCAGAAGTACGCCGAGGGGCTCGTCGGCCGCGAGGAGCTGCTCGACGCCGAGGCCGCGTCGTACCACTCGGTCGGCACGTGCACGTTCTACGGCACGGCCAACTCCAACCAGCTCCTCATGGAGGTGCTGGGCCTGCACCTGCCCGGCTCGTCGTTCGTCAACCCGGGCACCGAGCTGCGCGAGGCCCTGACCAAGGCCGCCGCCCAGCGTGCCGTCGAGCTGGCGGTGGAGAACTCGCACGCCGCCCCCGGCCAGGGCCTGGGCATCGGCGAGCTGGTCGACGAGAAGGCGATCGTCAACGCCTGCGTCGCGCTCCTCGCCAGCGGCGGCTCGACCAACCACACGATGCACCTCGTCGCGATCGCCCGGGCGGCCGGCATCGCGCTCACGTGGAGCGACCTGTCCGACCTGTCGGCCGTCGTGCCGCTGCTGTCGCGGATGTACCCGAACGGCGCGGCCGACGTGAACCACTTCCACGCCGCCGGCGGCATCGGCTACCTCGTGCGCACGCTGCTCGAGCACGGCCTGCTCCACGACGACGTGCTGACGATCACCGGTCGCGGCCTGGGCGAGCACTACACCCAGGAGCCGGCGCTGCGCGACGGCGCGATCACCTGGGTCGAGGGCACCGACCACAGCCTCGACCTCGACGTGCTGCGCCCGGTCGACGAGCCCTTCGCCCCCGACGGCGGGATGAAGGTCCTGCACGGGCCGCTGGGTGCGGCGGTCATCAAGACCTCCGCCGTCGCGGTGGAGCACCGCACCGTGCACGCGGCGGCGATCGTCTTCGACGACCAGGCCGACTTCCTCACCGCCTTCGGCGAGGGCCGCCTCGACGGCATCGACTTCGTCGCCGTCATCCGCTACCAGGGCCCGGCCGCCAACGGCATGCCGGAGCTGCACAAGCTCACGCCGTCGCTCGGCGTCCTGCAGGACCGCGGCCAGCACGTCGCGATCGTGACCGACGGCCGGATGTCGGGGGCCTCGGGCAAGGTCCCGGCCGCCATCCACGTCACCCCGGAGGCCGCCCTCGGCGGTCCGCTCTCGCGGGTGCGCGACGGCGACCTGATCACCATCGACGCCGAGCACGGCATCTTGGACATCACCCTGGCCGACGCACCGGACTCCGGAGCCGAGGGCCTCATGCAGCGCGAGCCCACCGGCCGCGCCGCCGTCGGTGACGAGTGGGCCGGCACCGGGCGCGAGCTGTTCGCCGCCTTCCGCGGCGCGGTCGGCCCGGCCGACGAGGGCGCGAGCGTCTTCCCGGCCTACGGCATCGACACCACGATCACCACCACGGGAGCGACCAATGTCCACGCCTGAGACCAGCCCGTCCGTCCCTCGCGTCGGTGCTCGACGTCGTGCCGGTCATGCCGGTCGTCATCGTCGAGCGGCTCGAGGACGCCGTCCCGATCGCCCGCGCGCTCGTCGCCGGCGGCCTGCCGGCCATCGAGCTGACCCTGCGCACCCCGATCGCGCTCGAGGCGATCCGGGCGATCGCCGACGAGGTGCCCGAGATCCTGGTCGGCGCCGGCACCATCACCACGCCCGACCAGGCCAAGCAGGCCGCCGACGCCGGGTCGCGCTTCCTGGTCTCGCCCGGTGCCACCCCGGGCCTGCTGGCCGCGATGCACGACACCGGCCTGCCGTTCCTGCCCGGCACCGCCAGCGTCTCCGAGGTGCTCGCGGTGCTCGAGACCGGCGTGACCGAGATGAAGTTCTTCCCGGCCGAGGCAGCCGGCGGGGCGGCGTACCTGAAGTCGATCGCCTCGCCCGTGCCGGCCGCACGATTCTGCCCGACCGGCGGGATCACCCTGGCCAGCGCGCCGACGTACCTGGCGCTCCCGAACGTCGGCTGCGTCGGCGGCTCCTGGATCACGCCGATGGACGCGATCGCCGCCGGCGACTGGGCGCGGATCGAGACCCTCGCCCGCGAGGCCGCCGCCCTCGGCTGACGCCCTCGTCGCTCTCCACGAGCGCCAGAGCTCACCAGTGCTCCGCCGGCGAGCCGCACGAGCCCCGCCGACGACCGCCCGCCCGGGGCAAGACCGGCGCTAGCGTCCCGCAGCCGCCTTGGCGAGCCGCAGCCAGGTGTCGACGACGGTGTCGGGGTTGAGCGACATCGACTCGATGCCCTGCTCGAGCAGCCAGTCGGCGAGGTCGGGGTGGTCGGAGGGACCCTGGCCGCAGATGCCGACGTACTTGCCGGCCTTCTTGCAGGCCTGTGATCGCCGCGCTCAGCATGTGCAGCACGGCCGGGTCGCGCTCGTCGAAGCCGTCGGCCACCAGCGCCGAGTCGCGGTCGAGGCCGAGGGTCAGCTGGGTCATGTCGTTGGAGCCGATCGAGAAGCCGTCGAAGTGCTCGAGGAACTGCATCGGCGATCACCGCGTTGGACGGCACCTCGCACATCATCACGACCTGCAGGTCGTTCTCCCCGCGCATCGAGCCCGTTGGGCGCCGAGCAGGTCGATGACGCCGCTGGCCTCCTTGAGCGTGCGCACGAACGGGATCATCACCTTGACGTTGGTCAGGCCCATCTCGTCGCGCACGTGGCGCAGCGCCTCGCACTCCATCGCGAAGCACTCGGCGAAGTCCGGCGAGAGGTACCGCGACGCGCCGCGGTAGCCGATCATCGGGTTCTCCTCGTCGGGCTCGTAGCGCTCGCCGCCGACGAGGTTGGCGTACTCGTTGGACTTGAAGTCGCTCATCCGCACGATCACCGGCTCCGGGCGCGAACGCCGCCGCGATCATCGCGATGCCCTCGGCGACGCGCTTGACGAAGAACTCGCGCGGGCCGGCGTAGGCCGCGGTGATCTCCTCGATCTCGCGCGCGCAGGTCGGCCGGGCAGCGCGGCCGCCTTCTCGCCGCCCTCGGCGAGGTCGAGCAGCGCCTTGGGGTGGATGCCGATCTGGCGGTTGATGATGAACTCCAGCCGGGCCAGCCCGACGCCGCGTGTGCGGCAGCCGGGAGAAGGCGAAGGCCTGCTCGGGCGTGCCGACGTTCATCATGATCTTGACCGGCACGTCGGGCATCGAGTCGAGCTCGGTCCGCTCGACGGTGAAGTCGAGCAGGCCCTCGTAGACCAGGCCGGTGTCGCCCTCGGCGCAGGAGACGGTGACCTCGCGGCCGTCGGCGAGGTCCTTGGTGCCGGAGCCGGTGCCGACGACGGCGGGGATGCCGAGCTCGCGGGCGATGATCGCGGCGTGGCAGGTGCGGCCACCGCGGTTGGTGACGATGGCCGAGGCGCGCTTCATGATCGGCTCCCAGTCGGGGTCGGTCATGTCGGCGACGAGCACCTCGCCCTCGACGAACTCGTGCATGCTGTCGATCGAGGTCAGCACCCGCACCGGCGCCGGCGCCGATCTTCTGCCCGATCGCGCGGCCCTCGACGAGCACGTCGACGCCCTTGGTGGTCGCGGCCTCGCATCCGGAAGCGCTCCTGCGCGCCGGCGCGGCGCGACTGCACGGTCTCGGGGCGGGCCTGGAGCACGTAGAGCTGGCCGTCGACCCCGTCCTTGCCCCACTCGATGTCCATCGGGCGGCCGTAGTGCTCCTCGATGACCAGCGCGTGGCGGGCCAGCTCCTCGACCTCGTCGTCGGTCAGGCTCAGCAGCCGCGCCTCGGCCGGCGTCGACGCGGCACGAACTCGGTGGTGCGCCCGACCGTGCGCGTCGTCGGTGTAGACCATCTTGGTGGCCTTGCCGCCGACGCCGCGCTTGAGGATCGCGGGGCGCTTCTGCGCGCAGGGCCGGCTTGTAGACGTAGAACTCGTCGGGGTTGACCGCGCCCTGCACGACGCCCTCGCCGAGGCCGTAGGCCGAGGTGATGAAGACCGCGTCGGTCGAAGCCGGACTCGGTGTCCATCGTGAACATCACGCCCGAGGAGCCGATGTCGGAGCGCACCATCTTCTGCACGCCGGCCGACAGCCCGACGTCGGCGTGCGCGAACCCGTGGTGCACGCGGTAGGCGATGGCGCGGTCGTTGTAGAGCGAGGCGAAGACCTCGCGGACGGCGAGCAGCACCGCGTCGATGCCGCGCACGTTGAGGAAGGTCTCCTGCTGGCCGGCGAAGGAGGCGTCGGGCAGGTCCTCGGCGGTGGCCGAGGAGCGCACGGCGAACGACGCCTCGTCGCCCGACTCGCCGGCGAGCTGGTCGTAGGCGCTGCGGATGTCGGCCTCGAGGTCCTCGGGGAACGGCTGCTCGACGACCTCGCGCCGGATCTCGGTCACCGACCTCGGCCAGGCGGCGTACGTCGTCGGTGTCGAGGCCGTCGAGCAGGCCCGGCGATCCGCTCGGCCAGGCCGGTGTCGCCGATGAAGCGGTGGAAGGCCGCCGGCGGTCGTCGCGAAGCCGTCGGGCACCCGCACGCCGAGGTCGGTCAGGTGCGAGACCATCTCGCCGAGCGAGGAGTTCTTGCCGCCCACCTCCTCGAGGTCGGCCAGGCCGAGCTCGGAGAACCAGCGGACGTTGGTGTGCTCACTCATGATGTATCGCCTCGGGATTCGATGTTGGTCGTCGCTGCGGTGCCGGGGTGGAAGGTCTCGGGCCTTGCTGCGCTGGCGGCTGAGGATGCCGCCGTTCTTCTTCAGCGTCTGCATGATCAGGGTGGAGATCTCCTCGACCGACTTGGCCGAGGAGTCGATGACCGGGATCCGGTGCGCGGCGAAGATCTCGGCGGCCCGGCGCAGCTCCCAGCGGCACTGCGTCGGCCTCGGCGTACGCCGACCCGGGCCGGCGCTCGTTGCGCACCCGGCTGAGCCGCTCGACGGTGGTGGTGATCCCGAAGCAGCGCTCCTGCAGGTCGCGCACCGGCCGGGGCAGCTCGGAGGACTCGAGGTCCTCGTCGACGAGCGGGTAGTTGGCGACGAAGAGCCCGTGCTGGAGGGCGAGGTACATGCTGGTCGGGGTCTTGCCGCACCGCGACGGCGCCAGCAGGATCACGTCGGCCTTGTCGAGCGCGCGCAGGCTCTGCCCGTCGTCGTGCTCGATGGTGAACTCGACCGCCGCCATCCGGGAGTTGTAGCGCTTGATGTCGCCGACGCCGTGCAGCCGGGCGGCCTCGCGCACCCCGCGCTGGCCGAGGATCGACTCGACCCGGCTCATGTGCATGTCGAAGAAGTCGATCAGCGGCGCCCGTGGTCTTGCCGAGCTCGGCGCGGATGCCGTCCTCGGCCGCGGTGTGAAGGCCAGCGGGGTGACCGGCCCGTCCATCGCCTCGTCGAGGATCTCGACGACCCGCTGGGCGTCCTCGACGGTGGAGATGAACGGGATGACGGTGCGCTCGAAGACCTGGTCGGGGAACTGGATCAGCAGCGCGTTGCCCATCGTCTCGGCGCTGATGCCGGTGGAGTCGGACAGGAAGAAGACCGGCACGACCGGCTGCTGTGCCTGCTGCCGTCGAGCTGAGCCGTCATCGGACCTTCCTCTCCTGAGGTGTTGCCGGCACGCTACTCACCGCGCGCCCCGCGTCGGCACGGTCTCACCGCTGCTCGCTGTGGCGTGCGCCACGTCCGGACCTCGAACCTAGTGCCCGAGCCGCTCGACGCACGCTCAGCAGGACCCACGACCCGCGGATCGGTCCCGCCGCGGGACGTCCAGGACAGGTCCCGCGGTCGTGAGGCGTCCCGGGAACGGGAGACACCTCCCGCACCGCTGGGGGCCCGGCGATACTGGTCCGGTCCCACCCGCCCGCGAGGTCTCCCGCGACCCGGGCGACATCCCTCTCTGCCCTAGAGCCCTGCGTGACCCTCCGCACCGACATCGAGCACCGCGCCGCCCGGGTCGCGCGGTGGGGACTGGCCCAGGCCCTGCCGAAGGTGGCGATCGGCGAGCGCCGCGCGACGCGGCGACCTGCACGGCCGGCTGATCCAGGCCACGACCGAGCACGGGCGAGGTGCCCGTCGACCTCTTCGACGAGATCCGCGCCGACGGCCCGCTGCACCGGGCGAAGTTCGCCTACGTGACCGCGCGCCACCCGGTGGTCAAGGAGGTCCTGACCAGCAACGACGTGCGAGGGGGCGTCGAGGTCGGCAACGGCGGTCCGCTGGGACGCATCGGCACCTGGGCGGCGCGATCGGCGCCGCTCGGCCCGCTGACGCCGCCGTCGCTGCTCGTCACCGAGCCTCCCGACCACACCCGCTACCGCAAGCTGGTCACGCGGGTCTTCAGCGTCAAGGCGGTCGCAGCGGCTGCGCGGTGCGCACCGAGGAGATCGCCGCCGAGCTGCTCGCCGGACTCGACCCGGCCGACCCGGTCGACCTCGTCGGAGTCCTACTGCGCCCTGCTGCCGGTGACCGTGATCGCCGAGATCCTCGGCGTCCCGGCCTCCGAGCGGGACCGGGTGCTGCGCTTCGGCAGCGCCGCGGCGCCGAGCCTCGACCTCGGGCTGGGCTGGTCGACGTTCAGCGAGGTCGAGTCGGCGCTCGAGCAGTTCGACGACTGGCTCGAGGACCACATCGAGTCCGTACGCCGCCACCCCGGCGACGACCTGCTCAGCCAGCTCGTCGCGGCGCGCGACGACGACGGCGCCGCGCTCAGCGACACCGAGCTGAAGTCGACCGCCGGGCTGGTGCTGGCCGCCGGCTTCGAGACCACGGTCAACCTGCTCGGCAACGGCATCGCGCTCCTGCACGAGCACCCGGCCCAGCTGCGCCGCCTCCAGGCCGAGCCGGGCCTGTGGCCCAACGCCGTCGACGAGGTGCTGCGCTTCGACCCGCCGGTGCTGCTCACCGGGCGGAGCGTCGTGCGCGACACGACGTTCGCCGGGGTGCGACGTGCCGCGCCGGCTCGGTCGTGACGACCCTGCTCGCCGGCGCCAACCGCGACCCCGAGGTCTTCGCCGACCCGCACACCTTCGACGTGGCGCGAGCCAACGCCGGCGACCACGTGTCGTTCTCGTCGGGGCGGCACTACTGCCTCGGCGCGGCCCTGGCCCGGATGGAGGGCGAGGTCGGGCTGCGCGCGATCTTCGACCGCTTCCCCGACCTGCGCGTGCTGCCCGGCGCCGAGCGTCGCGGCACCCGCATCCTGCGGGGGTACGCCGTCCTGCCCACGCGCCTCAACGGTCAGAGCCGGACGCCGTCTGCCGGGTCGACGCGACCTCGCGCCGACCCGGCGAGCGGGTGCCGCGGCCGAGGCTCAGCTCGCGTCGAGGCTGGCCAGCTCGTCGGGCTCAGCTCCAGGTCGGCTGCGGCCGCGGAGTCCTGGATCGACGTCGGACGCTTGGCGCCCGGGATCGGGATGACGTACGGCGACTGGGCCAGCTCCCAGGCCAGCGCGACCTGCTGGGGGCTGACGCCGTGCGCCTCGGCGACCTCGGCGAAGGCCGGGTGCTTCGCGGCGAGCTCCTTGGCGTCACCCAGGCCGCCCAGCGGGCTCCACGGCAGGAAGGCCAGGCCGAGCTCCTCGCAGACCTCGATCTCGCGGGCGCTGCTGCGGAAGGCCGGCGAGAACTGGTTCTGCACGCTGACCAGCTGCGTCGCCCGAGCACGGCGTGGGCGGCATCGGATCTGGGCCGGGTCGGCGTTGGAGAGGCCGATCCTGCGCGACCTTGCCGGAGTCGGCGATCTCCTTGAGCGTGCCGATCACGTCGTCGTAGGGCACCGCCGGGTCCGGGCGGTGGTGCTGCCACAGGGCGATCTGCTCGACGCCGAGCCGGCCGAGGCTGGCGTCGACGGCCTCGTGCAGGTGGGCTGCCGAGCTGTCGGTGCCCCAGCCACCGCCCTCGGTGCGGACGTGGCCGCCCTTGGTGGCGAGCAGCACCTGGTCGCGCACGCCGAGCTCGTCGAGGAGTCCGGCGACGAGGACCTCGTTGGCGCCCTGGGCGTCCGCACCCAGCTCGTCACCGGGACCGTAGGCGTCGGCGGTGTCGAACAGGGTGACCCCTGCGTCGATGGCCGCCCGCACGGTGTCGAGCAGCTGCTGCCGCGGCTGGGTGCCGCTCTGGTCGAACGTCATCAGGCCGAGGCCGATCGCCGCCGAGCTGGATGCGTCCGACGGTGTCGTTGCCGATCTCGCGTGTCTTCATGGGTGTTGTCTACTCCTTCGTCGCGGGCGCGGGGTCACCCCGGGGGTGGTCCTCAGGCGACGAGGTCGTGCAGTGCTGCGTCCGAGGCGAGCAGCGCGTCCCGGTCGTACGTCGACGTGCTCGCCAGCAGCTCGTCGGCGCCGGTCCGGTCCGCCAGCCGCTCGAGCGCCCGGCCGCACCGTGGCGGGGCTGCCCAGCGACCGCCCGGTCCAGGGCCTCGTCGACGCGGCGTCGTACCTGGTCGGGCCACGGTCGGGCGCGGATGGCGGTCGCCGAGCTCCAGGGGTGGGAACTCCCCGGTCTGACGCGACCGCGCCATCGCCCACGCCTCGGGCAGGGCCAGCTCGCGCGCCGTCGCATCGTCGGAGGCGACCGTGACGTCGAGCGAGACCGTCACCGAGGGCACGCTGCCGCGGTGCGGGCGGAACTCGCGCCGGTAGCCGGCCAGTCGGTCGCCGATCTCGGCACCGTCGAGGATCGGCCCGCCGACCACGACGGGCAGGCCGAGGCGGGCCGCGACCGCGAGGCCCCGACCGGTGGCGAGCAGGTGCACCGGTACGACGCGTTCGAGCGCCGGACGGGCGGTCGACCGGGCCGGCACCCTCGAGGTAGCCGCGCAGCTCGACGAGGTCGTCCTCGAAGGTGTCGGGCCCGTCCGGTCCGGCGGGCTCGTTGCGCAGGGCGCGTCGCACGGGCGCGGTGAAGCCGAGCGAGCGGCCGATCCCGAGGTCGAGCCGACGGGGGTAGAGCGCGTCGAGCATCAGGAACTGCTCGGCGACCACGAGCGGCTGGTGGTGCGGCAGCATCACGCCGCCAGAGCCGAGCCGGATCGTCGACGTGTGGGCGCCGATCGCGGCGAGCAGCACCGGCGGTGACCCCGAGGCGATGCCGGGTACGGCGTGGTGCTCGGCCACCCAGAACCGCTCGTAGCCGAGCCGCTCGGCATGGACCGCCCGCTCGATCGAGCCGACCAGCGCCTCGGCGTCCGGGCGGCCGGACCGGGTGCGCGATCGGTCGATCAGGGAGAGCCTCACTCCTGGCCAACAGCGTGAGGGTGCTGTGGCTTCCCCCGGGGTCCAGCTGGGGCGCGCTCCCTAGTGCTGGGTGTCGCCGAACATCTTCCCCCGAGCGTCGCGGGTGGCACTCGACTTGTAGTCGGTGTAGGTGTACGGGTTGTCGAGGACCGTCGGACTCGCTGGGCAGGTCGGGGTTCATCCCCGCCGCCCAGGTGTCCGCACCCATCTCCGCCACGAGGTGCTCGACGGTCGCGTCGACCGTACGTCGTACGGCGCCCAGGTCGGCGCCGACGAGGCGGTGCTCGTGCTTCACGATCCTGCCCTCGACGAGCACGGTGTGCACGTCGGCCCGCTGCGCCTGGAACGCGACGTGGCCGTAGGGGTTGAGCATCGGGAAGGACACCGTCGAGTGGTCGTTCTTGAGCAGGACGACGTCGGCCCGCTTGCCCGGCTCGAGACTGCCCAGGTCGTCGCGACCGAGCGCGTGCGCCCCGCCTCGGGTCGCCCAGTCGACGACCTGCTCGGCGCGCAGGTGCACGTGGGTGACGGTCTCGCCCTCGACGTGAGCCTCCAGGTGCTCCCGCGAACGGTCGGCTCCCAGGGTCGAGCGCATCGCCGAGAACAGGTCGCCGCTCCACCAGACGCTGGTGTCCATCGACAGCGACACCGGGATGTCGTGGCGGCGCACCTGCCAGGTGGGGGGATAGCCCTGGCCGGCACTCTGCTCGGACTCGGTGGACACCGAGATCGACCCGCCGGTGGCGGCGATCCGGTGGTAGCTGTCGGTGCTGAGCGACGCGGCGTGCACGTAGACCGTCTCGGGGGTCATGAATCCGTGGTCGTGCATGAGCTTGATGCCGGCGTCGTTGGTCGCTCCCCAGACCCCCGCGTGGGTGGTGACCGCCAGTCCCAGGTCCCGCGCGGCCTCGAAGGCGGGTCGCTCGGGGAACTCCGGGTCGCCGGTCACGTCGAAGGCGAGCTGGAGGCCCAGTCGGCCCTCGTCGCGGCGCCGGTCGAGGAACGCCTGCACCGAAGCGTCGGTGGCCCACTCCCACGGTCCGGCCTGGATGTTGCCGTAGGCCAGCACGAAGCGCCCGGGCACCGACAGCAGCGCGTCGGCTGCGGCCTCGGCGTGGTCGACGCTCTGCAGTCCGTGCGACCAGTCGACGGTGGTGGTGACGCCGGACTCCAGCGCCTCCCACGCGCCGAGGAGGTTGCCGGCGTAGACGTCCTCGGGGCGGAAGGCCTTGCCGTGCTCGAGGTAGTACCAGACGAAGTACTGCGTCAGGGTCCAGTCGGCGCCGTAGCCGCGCATCGCGGTCTGCCACAGATGACGGTGCGTGTCGATCATGCCCGGCATCACGATCCCGCCCTCGGCGTCGATCTCGAGGGTGCCCTCGGGGACGTCGAGGTCGACGCCCACCGCGGCGATCACGCTGTCGACGACGAGGACGTCGCCGCGCGGCAGGACCGTGTGGGTGTCGTCCATCGTCAGGACCGTCCCGCGACGCAGGACGACGGGAGATCCTGCGACTCCCTGACGAGTGACGGCCTCGGATGTGTCCATGACTGCTCCTGGAGGTGGTGACAGGCGTGCGGACACCTGTCCGTTTTGGATCCGACTCGCCTCATCGAACAGTGAGCCCCATCACTTGTCAAGGGTCGGCCGGACCTCCGCGGCCATTGACAGCCTCGGTGTGAGCGCGGTCTGATGTCACTCACGTTCGTGCGGACGCCTGTCCGTTTTGACCGAGGAGACTGACGCCGTGCCCCCACCCGACCAACAACCGCCGTCCGGACCGCTCAGCGGTCTGGTCGTCGCCGACTTCTCCCGCGTCCTGGCCGGCCCCTACGCCACGATGCTCCTCGCCGACCTCGGCGCCGAGGTCGTCAAGGTCGAGGGACCCGCTGGTGACGACACCCGGAGCTGGGTCCCCCCGACCCGGGACGGCGTGGGCACCTACTACCTCTCGGTCAACCGCAACAAGCGCTCGGTCGCGCTCGACCTCAAGGACCCCGCCGACCTCGAGATCGCGCACGCGCTGGCGGGTCGGGCAGACGTGCTGATCCAGAACTTCAAGCCCGGGGGCTGGAGCGCTTCGGTCTCGACTACGACACCGTCAGCGCAGCCAACCCCGAGATCGTCTACTGCTCGATCAGCGGGTTCGGCACCGACGGCGGCGCCGGCCTGCCGGGCTACGACCTCCTGGTCCAGGGCATGTCCGGCCTGATGAGCCTGACCGGCGAGCCGGACGGACGCCCCATGCGAGCCGGCATCTCGGTGTTCGACGTGATGACCGGGCTGCACTCGGTCATCGGCATCCTGGCCGCGCTCCGCCATCGCGAGGCGACCGGCGAGGGACAGCACGTGGAGACCAACCTGCTCTCGACCGCGCTCTCGACGCTGGTCAACCAGACCTCGGCGTTCGTGGCCGGTGGCGTGGTGCCCGGCCGGATGGGCAACGCCCACCTCAGCCTCTTCCCCTACGAGCCGCTCCAGACCGGGGACGGCGAGCTGATCGTCGTCGCCGGCAACGACGGGCAGTTCCGGCGCCTGGTCGAGGCACTGGATCGACCCGGGCTCGCCGACGACGAGCGCTTCGACAGCGTCGGCCGCCGCAACGACCACCGCGAGGAGCTGCGCCCGCTGCTCCTCGAGGCCCTCTCGCACCGCTCCGCACAGGACTGGTTCGCCCTCCTCAGCGAGGCCGGCCTGCCGTGCGGTCCCGATCAACACCGTCCAGGGCGGCATCGAGCTCGCCGAGAGCCTGGGGCTCGCGCCGGTCGTGGCCGCCGGCGAGGGCGAGGACGCCGTGCCGACCGTGCGGAACCCGATCCGGATGTCGGCCACCCCGCCCGACTACCGCCTGGCCCCACCCGCACTCGACGCCGACCGTGACTGGGTCCGCACCTGGCTCGGCCTGGACGCACCGACCGAGGAGGCCACGCCATGAGCGCCGAGCCGCCCGTCTACCCGACCGCCCTCGGGGCCTCGAGCAGGGAGCGCATCACGCTGCTCGGGGTCGACCTCGCCGACGACGTGATGGGCAACGTCGGCTTCGGCGAGCTCGCCTTCTGGCTGGCCACCCAGCGCCGCCCCACGTCGGGCGAGACCCGCGTCTTCGAGAGCGTCCTGGCCGCTCTCGCCGACCACGGCTTCACCCCCACCGCCATCGTCACCCGGCTGACGTTCCTCTCCGCGCCCGACTCGATCCAAGGGGCCCTCGCGGCCGGCCTGCTCGGCGGCGGCTCGCGGTTCCTCGGCGTCACCGAGGACTGCGGCCGGTTCCTGCACGACGTGCTGACCTCGGTCGAGGGCGACCTGCCGGTCGACGACGAGGGATGGGACGCCCTGGCCCTGACGACGGTGCGCGACCAGCGCGCCCGCGGTGCGTTCGTGCCCGGGCTCGGTCACCACGTGCACAAGGACGGCGACCCGCGCACGCCGCGCCTGCTCCAGATCGCCGCGGAGGAGGGCGTGCTCGGCCCGCACCTCGCGCTCTTCGAGGCGATCGGGCGGGTGCACGCCCAGGTGCTGGGCAAGACGCTGCCCCTCAACGGCGCCGGTGTCTGCGGCGCCGCCCTGGCCGATCTCGGCCTCCCGCTCGAGCTCCTGCGCGGCTTCGCGCTGCTGGCCCGCACCGCCGGGCTGATCGGGCAGCTCGCGGAGGAGCTCCGCCACCCGATCGCCAACGACATGTTCCTCGCCGTCGACCTCAACAACAGGTCGGTCCCGCCCGACCCCTACCGTCCCGACCATCTCGCGAAGGGAGGAACCCATGGCTGAGGTCGTCGCCGTGGTCGCCTCGACCCACCACCCCTTCTACTACCGCACCAGCCGGATGTCGGCGGCCGAGCGACCGCCGTTCGCGGCCGAGTGGATCACCAAGATCGAGGCCTTCCGCGAGACCCTGACCAAGGCTCGCCCCGACGTCCTGGTGATGGTCGGCAGCGATCACTTCCACCAGCTCTGGCTCGACAACATGCCGCAGTTCCTGGTGGGCAAGGCGCCCTTCTTCGACGCCAACTTCCACAACGAGGAGCGGGAGTTCGGGCTGCCGAAGATGCTCCTGCACGGCCAGGAGGACCTCGCCGCCCACCTGTTGCGCGACGGGCTCGACCGCAACTTCGACCTGGCCTTCAGCAACGAGCTCCGCATCGACCACAGCATCACCTGCCCGATCATCACCCTGCGCCCCGAGGCCGACCTCCCGATCGTCCCGATCTACACGAACATCTTCGCGCCGCCGCTCCCCCGCCCAGCCCGCTTCGTCGAGCTCGGCCGTGCGATCCGAGCCATGATCGAGTCGTGGCCCTCGGACCAGCGGGTCGCGGTCATCGGCACCGGGCACCTGTCGCTGGAGCTCGGCGGTCCCCGCCAGTTCGGGCCGACCGGTCCCGACCCGGCCTTCGACCGGCGCGCGGTCGACTGGATCGCGCGTGGCGACATCGAGGGGTGCCTGGCCGAGGTGACCCTCGACAGCCTGCACCTGCCCGGCAACGCGACCCACGGCTTCATGGACTTCATGCTGATGATGGGCGTCGCCGGCGACGGAGTGGCCGCCGACTACGTCGAGACCGTCGACCTGTTCCACACGATGGAGGCCTACTTCACGTGGTACCCACCGGCACGGAACGGGACCCACGACCTCACCCCGACCGGAGGCCCGCGATGAGCAAGTACCTCGTCGACAAGTTCCTGTTCACCGTCGACCGCGACCCCGCCCTGACCGCGCGCTACCGCGAGGACCCGGCGGGCACGGTCGCGTGGTGGGAGGGCGAGCTGGCCGGCTCGCTCCTGTCGTGCACCTCCGACGAGCGGACCACCTGGCTGCGTCTGGAGGACGACGAACGACGCGCACTGGTCGAGCACGACCATGTCGCGCTCTTCGCCATGGGCGCGCACCCGTTCTTGACCCTGACCCTGTTCATCGCCCTGTTCGAGGACGACCACGGCCCCCTGGAGTACCAGCTGGCCTACGCGCGCGCCCTCGACCACGTGACGATGCCCTACCCCGACATCGCCACCTGATGAGCCGGCCGCACCTGCAGGTGATCGCCGCCAGCACCCGACCCGCACGTCAGGGGATCTCGGTGGCGCGCTGGATCGAGGAGCGCGCCCGCGCGCACGGCCGGTTCTCGGTGGAGCTGGTCGACCTGCTCGAGGTGGACCTGCCCCTGCTGGACGAGCCCCACCACCCGAGGCTGGGCCGCTACACCCACGACCACACGATCCGCTGGTCGGAGACCGTGCGACGAGGCGACGTCTTCGTGCTGGTCTTCCCCGAGTACAACCACTCCTTCCCGGCCACCTTGAAGAACGCCCTGGACTGCCTCTCGGCCGAGTGGTCGTACAAGGCTGCCGGACTCGTGTCGTACGGCGGCGTGTCCGCGGGCACCCGCGCTGCGGCGGCCCTCAAGCCCGTCCTCGGCGCGCTGCGGATGACCCCCGTGGTCGAGGCGGCGACGATCCCGTTCTTCGCCCAGTTCATCGACGAGTCCGGCACGTTCACCGCGAACGCCGAGCTGGAGGCCGGGGCGACGGCCATGCTCGACGAGCTGGAGCGGGTCGACCGCGCCCTCGCACCCCTGAGGTCGACGTGACGGCGACCGGGCGCCCGCCGGACCCGGCCCCCGCGCCGGATGCCCCGGTCGGCGTCGCGCACCCCGGAGCAACCGGCGCGCACCACTAGGCTGGGCACGTCGTGGCGGAGTCGATCGAGAGGGTGGAGACGGTGGCAGGTCGGGGCCGGGGTCCGGAGTTCGTGGAGGCGTTGGCGCGCGGCCTCGACGTCATCTCGTGCTTCGGTCCGCAGGCACCCGAGCTGAGCCTGGCCGAGGTGGCCGCACGCACCGACCTGGCCCGCCCGACCGCGCGCCGACTGCTGCTGACGCTGGAGGAGCTGGGACTGGTCCGCTCCGAGAGCGGCGTCTTCTCCCTCACGCCTCGGGTGCTCGGTCTCGGGATGGCCTACATCGGTTCCCTAGGCCTGTGGGACATCGCCCGGCCGCACCTGCGCGACCTCGTCGACGCCACCCGGGAGTCGTCCTCGATGGCACAGCTGGACGGGCCGGACATCGTCTACGTCGCACGTGTCGCCGTGCCCAAGCTCATCGCGCTGCGGGTCGAGATCGGGACCCGCTTCCCGGCGCTGCAGACCAGTCAGGGCAAGGTCCTCCTGGCTGCGCTGGACGAGGTCGAGCTGGCCGAGGTCCTGAGGCAGCCCTCCCGCTCGGGCCTCCCGGTCCCGCGTCCCCGCGATCCCGGGCTGGTCGCCGAGGAGCTGCGCACCGTCCGGGCGCGTGGGTGGGCCATGGCCGACGAGGAGCTGGCCCCGGGCATCCGGTCGGTGGCGGTCCCGGTACGTGACGGCACCGGGACCGTGCGGGCCGCCATGAACGTCACGGTGCACGCCGCCGAGACGTCGGCAGAGGTGCTGCGCGAGCAGCATCTTCCGCGGCTGCTGCGCGCGGCCGCAGACGTCGCGGAGGACTGGTCGCGCCACCAGGCACGTCCTCAGCTCGACGTCGGTTTCCCCGGGCCGGTCGACGACGGGGCCCACCACCCGCTCGTGGACCCCGTCGTCAACTCAGCAGGCTGAGCCGTCCGGGTCGTGCCGGCCCCGGACGGCTCGGCAGTGCGTCACTAGAAGCCGGCGGTGTCGATCACGAACCGGTAGCGGACGTCGGAGCCGACGACCCGGTCCCAGGCGGCGTCGATCTGGCCACCCAGGTCGTCACCGGAGATCAGCTCGATCTCGGCACCGATGTGGTGCTCGGCGCAGAAGTCCAGCATCTCCTGGGTCTGCGCGATGCCGCCGATGGCCGAGCCGGCCCAGCTGCGGCGCGCGCCGATGAGGGCGAACGCCGGGACCTCGAGCGGCTCCGAGGGAGCGCCCACGCTGACCAGCGTGCCGTCGAGCTTCAGCAGCGAGAGGTACTGGCCCATCGGCAGGGTGGCCGACACCGTGTTGATGATCAGGTCGAAGGAGCCGGCCAGCTCGGAGAAGGTGTCCTTCTCGCTGGTGGCGTAGTAGTGGTCGGCACCGAACTTCTTGCCGTCCTCCTGCTTGGACAGCGTCTGCGACAGCACGGTGACCTCGGCGCCGAGCGCGTGCGCGATCTTGACGCCCATGTGGCCCAGGCCGCCCATGCCGACGATGGCGACCTTCATGCCGGGCCCGGCGTTCCAGTGCTTGAGGGGCGAGTAGAGCGTGATCCCGGCGCAGAGCAGCGGAGCGGCCTCGTCGAGGCCGATGCCCTCGGGGATGCCGACCACGAAGTCCTGGTCGACGACGATGTGGGTGCTGTAGCCACCGTCGGTGGGTCGGCCGTCCTTGCCGATGGAGCCGTAGGTGCCGGTGTTGCCCTTCAGGCAGTACTGCTCCTCGCCGGCCTTGCAGTTCTCGCACTCCCGGCAGGAGTCGACCATGCAGCCGACGCCGACGCGGTCGTCGACGGCGTACTTGTCGACCTCGGAGCCGATCTCCTCGACCGTCCCGGCGATCTCGTGGCCGGGCACGAAGGGGAAGTTCGCCTCGCCCCACTCGTTGCGGCCGGTGTGGATGTCGGAGTGGCAGATCCCGGCGAAGTGGATCTTGATGAGGACGTCGCGCGGCCCGAGGTCGCGGCGCTGGATCGTGGTCTTCTCGAACGGGGCCTTGGCGGACGGGGTGGCGTAGGCAGTCACTGATCGCATGAGGGGAAGAACCTCCCGGGCGCAGCGGAGATTCCGCACCGAGGGGTGAAGGCCGGTCCCCAGCACCCGGTCAGCCCTGCGGCGTCGAGGTCCGGACGGATGACGGTGACGCCGCCGACCCCGGCACCGGGCTCGCCGAGGGCCGCCAACCGCACGCCGGCCTGGTCGAGACCGATCCGGTCGCGCAGCAGGCGCTGCGGAGCCAGCGTGCCGTCGGCGACGCGGGCGAGCATCTCCGGGTAGTCCCGCGCGGCCATGCCGTGGCTGCCCAGGAGCTGCAGCTCCTGGCCCACCACGCGCCCCATGTCGACCACGGGCTGCGCGTCGGCGCCCCCGAGGAGCCCGACCTGCACGTGGCGTCCGCGTGGCCGCAGGCTCGCGACCGACGCGGCGAGGGTCGCCCGGCTGCCGAAGCAGTCGAGGGACACGTCGGCGCCGCCGTCGGTCAGGTCGGGCAGCGCGGCCGGGTCCGCCACGGCGACCGCGCCGAGCTCCTCGGCCAGCGCGCGCGACGCGACCGCCGGGTCGAGCGCCAGCACCCGGGCACCGAGCGAGACGCCGACCAGGACGGCCGAGAGCCCGACCCCGCCACAGCCGTGCACGACCATCGTCTCCCCGGCGCGGACCCGCGCGACGTGCGCCACGGCCCGGTACGCCGTCGCGAACCGGCACCCCAGCGCGGCGGCCACGTCGGCCTCGACCGCGTCGGGCACCCGCACCAGGTTGACCGCGGCGCGCGGCAGCGCGACGAGGTCGGCGAAGGAGCCCCACTGCGTGAAGCCGGGCTGGAGCTGCTGCTCACACACCTGACCGTCACCACGGGCGCACGAGCGGCACGTGCCGCAGGCCAGCACGAACGGTGTCGTCACCCGGTCGCCGACCGCCCAGCCGGGCACGTCGGGACCGACCGCGACGATGCGGCCGGCCAGCTCGTGGCCCGGCACGTGCGGCAGCACGATGCCGTCGTCGTGGCCCATCCAGCCGTGCCAGTCACTGCGACACAGCCCGGTCGCCTCGACGGCCACGACCACCCCGTCGGCCGGGCAGGTGGGGTCGGGCACCTCGACGACCTCGGGGGCCCGGGCGAGCTCACGGACCAGGACGGCGCGCACTAGTCCCCCGACTCGTCCGCGTGGAGCAGCGCGTCCGGGTCCAACCGCGGCGGCACCTGGGCCAGCGCCGCCTGGACCAGGGCGGTGCGTCCCTTGACGATCACGGCGCGCCGCAACCGGCCGACGCCGTCCTCGAGATGAGCGGTCACGACCTCGGCGACCACCGCGTCGTCGTACGACGGCCGGGTGCCGGGTGCGACCTCGACGTCGGGCAGGGCGACCAGGACCGGCAGGAGCTGGCCGCCGAGCGCGTCGAGGATGGTGAACCGCTCGAGGCGGGTCATCGAGTCCCAGACCTCGTCGACGTCCGCGCCGCGGCGTACCTTGCGCTGGGTCGCGAGCACGGACTTCGCCGCCCCGTGCAGGGCCGCGGTCAGCTCGTGCTCGGTGAATCGCATGGGTCCAGCATGCCGGTCGACGCGCGCCGGAGCACACCCGATCCGTGGCCGGTCCCGTGAAGGTGGGGAGGAGCTCGGCCGCCTCGGGCGATCTCACCCCACTCCGGGTGGGCCGCCCCGGGCCGCCGGGTCGCTAGCGTCCGCCCCATGGAGCTGTCGGGTGCGCGCGTCCTGGTCGTCGGTGCCACCGGAGTGCTCGGCGGCCTGACCGCCCGGGCCCTGGTCGAGCACGGTGCCCGGGTGGTCGCCACCGGGCGGGACGCCGAGCGTCTCGGCGCCGTCGCCGAGGTCTGCGGCACCGAGCCGATCACGCTGGACGTGGTCGACGTCGAGGCCTGCGCCGCCGCGGTGGCCTCCGCCGCCGAGCAGCTGGGCGGGCTCGACGCGGTCGTGGTCGCGACCGGCGTGCCCGCGTTCGGGCCGGCGACCGAGACCGACCCGGCCGTCGCCGAGGAGCTCTTCGCCGTCAACACCCTCGGCCCGATGGCCGTCGTACGGGCGGCCGCTGCGCACCTGTCCGAGGGCGGCACCGTCGCGGTCCTCTCGGCGATCCTGGCCGACCTGCCGACCAACCAGATGGCGGAGTACTCGGCCTCCAAGGCGGCGCTCTCGGCCTGGCTGGGCGTCGTACGGCGGGAGAACCGGCGACGCTTCGCCGTCATCGACGTACGTCCGCCGCACCTGGACACCGGCCTCTCCGAGCACCCGCTGGCAGGTCAGGCCCCCCGGCTGCCCGAGCCGCTCCCCGGCTCCGACGTGGTCGACGCCCTGCTGTCGGCCCTGACCCACGGCGCCACCGAGATCGTGTGGGACCCCCAGCTCAAGCGGCTGGCCGTCACCTGACCCGTCACTTCTCCGCCGACCCGTCACGTCTAGGAGTGACGGGTCGGCGGAAAGCTGACGGGTCGGCCGGTCAGGCCTCCTCGAGGGCGGCGGCCACGCGGCGGTGGGCCTCCCAGATCTCCTCGGGCAGCCCCTCGAACTGGCGCAGGTGCTCCTCGCGGAAGCCCATCTCCTCGCGCCAGCGGGTGACGTCGATCGACAGGATCCGCTCGAGGTCGGCGGCCGGCAGGTCGAGCCCGGTGAGGTCGAGCTCCTCCTCGGTCGGGATCACGCCGACGGGCGTCTGGCGACCGGAGACCTCGCCGGCCTTGTACTTGACCAGCCACAGCAGCGGGCGGAGGTTCTCGCGGTAGCCGGGCCACAGGAAGTGGCCGTCGCTCGGCATCCTTCTGGAACCAGTTCACGTGGGCGAAGATCGGCTGCTCGGTGGCCGCGCCGATGATCTTCAGCCAGTGCGCGGCGTAGTCGGCCTCGCCGTAGGCCATGAAGGGCCGCATCGACATCGGGTCGTAGCGCAGCTGGCCGTCGAGGCCGTCCGCGGCGAAGGTCGCCTCGGCGCCGAGCGTCAGGCCGTCGTACACGCCCTCGGCGAGGTCGGTGATCGCGCGGACCAGGGGCTCGCGGTCGCGGGTGCGGCCGCCGAAGATGATCGCGTCGATCGGTACGCCGGCCGGGTCCTCGAAGTCCTTCGCCACGTTGGGCACGTTGGCCAGCGTGGTGGTGAACCGGCTGTTGGGGTGCGCCCACGGCGCGTCGTCGCCCTCGGCTCGCGGTCGGCGATCCGGTCGCCCTTCCAGTCCTCCCAGCCGGTGACGTCGGCGGGCGGGTTCTTCGTCTTGCCCTCCCACCACACCTCCTGGGTGTCGGGGTTGTAGGCGACGTTGGTGAAGATCGCGCCGGTGCCCGGCTTGATGGAGTCGAGCGCGGTCGGGTTGGTCAGCTCGTTGGTGTCCTTGGCGACGCCGAAGACCCCGTTCTCGGGGTTCATCGCCGTAGACCTTGCCGTCCTCGCCCACCCAGAGCCAGGCGATGTCGTCGCCGTAGAAGTCGACGTGGTAGCGGTCGCCCATCGCGTCGGGCGCCAGGGTCATCGCGAGGTTGGTCTTGCCCGAGGCGCTCGGGAAGCCACCGCAGACGTGGTACTTCTTCCCGGTCTCCTTGTCGGTGATCCCGAGCAGCATGAACTGCTCGGCCAGGAAGAGCCCGGACGCCCTGCCGTCGTAGCAGGCCTGACGCAGCCCGTGGGCGATCTTGCCGAGCAGGGCGTTGCCGCCGTACGACGACCCGAAGTGCAGGATCGTGCGCTCGTCGGCCACGGTCACGAAGTAGCGCTGGTCCTCCGGCGTGCCCTGCCCGAGGTTCGCCAGGTCACCGGTGACGTGCACCGCGCGGACGAACGAGTTGGGGTCGGCCAGGTTGTCGACGTGGTCGACGCCCACACGCGCCATCCGGATCATGTGGAGCACGACCGGGCGGTTGTCGGTGAGCTCGACGCCCGCGGCGTACGCCTCGAGCGGCGAGCCGGGAGGCGCCATCAGGTAGGGGACGACGTACATCGTCTTGCCCCGCGACTGCCCGCGCATCCGCTCGAGCTGGCCGGCCGTCATCTCCTCGGCGTCGCGCCAGTTGTTGTAGACGCCCTTGTCCTCGGGCTTGTGCGTGGCCACGATCGTGCGCTCCTCGGAGCGCGCGGTGTCCTTGAAGTACGAGCGCGAGTAGTAGAGCCCCTCCCCGGCCGGGAACAGCTCCCCCGCCTCGAGGGACTCGGCGACGAGACGCGCGTCGTCGGAGGTGTTGACCACCTCGATCGCGTCGGGCTCGGTCACCCCCGCCCAGTAGGCGACGTACTCACGGACCTTGGCGTTCTTCAGACCGGCTTCGTCGAGAACCTTTTCCACATCGAGCATGCGGTTGATGCCTTTCGGGTCGGATTGGCCCGCACGCTACCCACCGGTCACATCGCTCGCGAGGGCAGGTCCTCTTGGATCGATCCAGAGGAATCCGGCCAGGTCGCCCCGCGGATCCGGGCGGCGGGCTGGGCTCGGGGCCGGTGCGGGGGTCGCGCGGGGCAGGCGCCGGGGTGGAGGTCAGGCGGGTGTCCAGGCCCCATGTAACACGCCGTCCACCGGTCTTCCACGCCGTTGCAGCGTGTGAGTAGACCCGTGGACGGCGTGTTACATCGACGTCGGGGCGTCCGGAGAAGGAGCCGGCTCGGCGACGCGGACGTCGGGCGGGGTCGGGTCCTGGTGCGCGGGCGCAGCCTCGGGCTGTCGGGCCGGCTGCGGCTGCGGCTGGGAGTCGGGCTGTCCGCCGGGCTGGGAGTCGGGCTGTCGGGCCGGCTGCGACTCGGGCTGCGACTCGGGCTGGGACTCGGGCTGGGACTCGGGTTGGGGGGCCGGCGCGGCGGTCGAGGGAGCCCCCGACTCGGCACCGTCGGGCCGCTTGCCCCGGCCACGGCGGCCCTTGCGGCGACCCTCGCCCGGCGGACGCGGCTCGGACCTGTTCTGCTGGCCGCCCGCCTGACCTCCGGGCTGACCACCGGACTGACCACCCTGCTGAGCGCCGGGCTGCTGCTGCTTGGCCGGCTGGCGGCCCTGACGACCGCCCTGGCCGCCCTTGGCCGACTGCCTGCCGGAGGGGCTGCCGGGCTGGGTGCCGGGCGGGCGACCACCGGGCATCTTCACCTCGGAACCCTCCCCCATGAAGAGGTCGGCGGTGCCGGTGAAGAGCGGGCCGGCCAGGGCGGAGGTCGGCAGCCACAGCTGCATGAAGGCGTCGTCCTCCACCACCGGTACGGCGACCCGCACGCTGGTGGTCGTGACCTGGTGGTCGAACATCTCCAGGCCGAGGGGGTCGATCGCGCGCAGCGACGCACAGACCTCGGTGACGCTGCGGTCCTTGGCCGCGACGAGTCGCTGCACGAGCGCCTCCGCGAGCGGGTTCGCCGCGGAGTGCCCGCGCCCCTTGGGCCGCCCACCGGCGTCGATCTGGGCCATGGCGTGGCCGACGGCGTC
Organism: uncultured Actinomycetota bacterium; assembly: GCA_963757695.1. GTDB lineage: Bacteria > Actinomycetota > Actinomycetes > Propionibacteriales > Nocardioidaceae > Nocardioides. The sequence continues at coordinate 861,003 of CAVWTJ010000014.1, read as the reverse complement.
CAGGGCGGTCTCGAAGATCTCCACCCAGCTGCCGGAGCGGAGGCTGACCTCGACGACCCCGTCCCCGCGACCGTCCCCGCGGCCGCTGCCGCCCGAGCGCTGGGGCTCCGCGCCACGACCCCGGCCGGCGGGGGCGAAGCGCAGCGGCACCTGGAGCCAGTGCTTGCCCTGGCCGGCCTCGCGGGTCCGCGACCCGAAGGACACCGCGGTCGCACGGCCACCGCCGAGCACGACCGCGTCGGCGCGGGCGAGCTGGCTGCGGTCGAGGCCGCTGACGTCGCTGACGTGGCCGTCGCCGAGCAGGGCGTCGACGATCGCGGTCAGGGACGGCGCGCTGCGGACGCCGTTCCAGAAGTCGGAGCGGGCACGGTCGGGGACCTTGTCCAGCCCCAGCGCGACCATCTTCAGCGGGTCGCGACCGGTCACGCCGATGCGGCGCAGCCCCTCGCGGAGCGGGTCGACCGCGGCCGGGACGCCGGCGTTGACGGCCTCGACGATGCCGAGCTGGAACGCCTGGCCGGCCAGGCCGACGTGCGGTCGGAACCACGCGACCAGCTGGCCGAGGGTCACCTGCTCGGGATCGGCCGGCAGCGGGTGCCGCTCGTACGGCGTCGACGCAGCCTGCTCGAGGCGCGAGCGGAGGATCTCGGCGACGGCGAGCCGCACGACCTGCTGGGTGAGGAACGTGCGTGGGCTGGCCGTCCACTCGTCGCCGGTGCGCTCCGCGAAGGCCGCGACCTGACGCTCCGAGGGGCGCGGCGGCACGTCCAGTCGCAGCGCCGGAAGGATCATCTCTCGCGAAACCGACTCAGCCATGCTGTGCTCCCCCACCGTTGATCTGCTTGCGCAACCGGGCGAGCCTACGCCGGACGCGACCGGGCTCCGCGGGCGAGGTCTCGGACCGTGGGCGGGACGGCGACCGGGCTCCGCGAGCGAGGTCGCGGAACGTGGGCGGACGGCGACCCGGACCCGCGACCCGACCGCGATCCGCGCCGCGAACCAGACGCGAACCGGACCCACACAACCCGGAGCGACTCCGCTGCGACGTCAGGCCGGTGCCAGGTCGACGAGGCGCGCCAGGTCGGCCAGGTGGTCGCCGGGCAGGCCGAGCGTCAGCTGGGACGCCTTGGCCCGCTTCAGGTAGAGGTGCGCAGGGTGCTCCCAGGTCATGCCGATGCCCCCGTGGAGCTGCACGCACTCCTCGGCGGCGTCGACGGCGGCGGCCGTGCACACGACCCGCGCCACGGCGGTCGCGACGGGTACGTCGGCGTCGTCCGCGGCCAGCGCCGCTGCGGCGTACTGCGCGGCCGCGTCCGCCGCGTCGACCTGGATGAAGAGGTCGGCGAGGCGGTGCTTGAGCGCCTGGTAGCCGGCCAGCACCCGCCCGAACTGCCGCCGGTCCCGCAGGTAGTCGACGGTGTCCGCGAGGCACCACTGCGCCACTCCCACCTGCTCGGAGGCGACCAGTGCGGACCCGACGGTCAGGGCGTGGCGCACGGCGTCACCGGCGTCGGCGAGCAGGAGCCGCGAGGCGACCCCGTCGAGGGTGACGTCGGCCACCGGGCGGGTCATGTCGAGCGAGACCACCGGGGCACGGTCCACGCCGTCGGCGTCGGCCACGACCAGGTGGAGGTCCACGGTGTCCCCGTCGAGGACCGGCACGAGCAGCACCGCGGCCTCCATGACACCGGCGACGACCGGGACCGAGCCGTGCAGGCGACCCTCGCGGCGGACGACGGTGGGTCGCAGCGACGACGCGCTCGCGGTCTGCGGCACCAGCAGCGCTGCGACGGCGCCCGAGGTCAGCTCCGCCAGCAGGTCCGCGTCGCCGGTCCGCACGGCGGCCGTGGTGGCGACCACCGCGCTGGTCAGGAACGGCACCGGGGCGGCGGCCCGACCGAGCTCGCCGAGCACGACCGCGGCGTCCCGGGCGGTGCCCCCGGCGCCACCGAGCTCCTCGGGCACCAGGAGCGACGTCAGGCCGAGCTCGTCGTGGAGTGCCGACCAGAGGGCGTCGCGCAGGGTCGTGTCGCCGTCGTACGACGCGAGCACCTGCCCGGGAGGGCAGCGCGACTCGAGGAGCCGGCGCACGGTGGCGCGCAGGTCGTCCTCGTCCGGCGTCGGGAGGAGGACGAGCTCCGCGGGCTGCGGGACGGTGGTGGCCGGCGTCATCGGGGCAGGTCCTTCCAGGCGACGTCGGTGTCGACCCGACGCTCCGCGGGCAGGCCGAGCACCCGCTCGGCGACGATGTTGCGCAGGATCTCCGAGGTGCCGCCCTCGATCGAGTTCCCCTTGGCGCGCAGGTAGCGGTAGCCGGCGTCGCGCCCGACGAAGGAGACGCGCTCGGGACGCACCATGGTCCAGTCCTCGTAGCGCAGGCCGTCCTCGCCGCTGAGCTCGACCTCCAGCCCGCTGAGCCGCTGGTTGAGGTCGGCGAACGTCACCTTCATCGCGGCACCCTCGGGCCCCGGTGCTCCGACCGCGAGTCGCTGGCGCAGCCGCTCGCCGGTGATCCGCGACGCCTCGGCGTCGACCCAGGCCTGCACCAGGCGGGTGTGGAGGGCGGGGGTGCGTCGTTCGGGGTGGCGGCGCCAGTGGTCGGCCACGATGCCGAGCAGCCCGTTCTCGCGCACCCCGGTGCCGCCGATCGCGACCCGCTCGTTGCTCAGGGTCGCCGTGGCCACCTTCCAGCCCTCGCCGACACCGCCGACCCGGTCGGAGTCGGGGATGCGGACGTCGGTGAGGAACACCTCGTTGAACTCCGCCTCACCGGTGAGCTGGCGCAGCGGTCGCACCTCGACGCCGGGGTCGCTCATGTCGCAGACGAAGTAGGTCAGGCCGGCGTGCTTGGGCACCGTCGGGTCGGTGCGGGCGACGAGGATGGCGTAGCGGGCCAGGTGGGCGGAGGAGGTCCACACCTTCTGCCCGTTGACGACCCAGCCGTCGCCGTCGCGGACCGCCGTGGTCGCCAGGCCGGCCAGGTCGGAGCCGGCGCCGGGTTCGCTGAAGAGCTGGCACCAGACCTCCTCCCCGCACCACAGCGGGCGCAGGAAGCGGTGCTGCTGGTCGGTGGTGCCGAAGGCGAGCAGGGTCGGCGCCGCCATGCCGAGACCGATGCTGATCCGACCCGGGTCGTTGCCGGGCGCCCCGGCCGCGACGAGCAGGTCGTCGACGTGTGTCTGGAGGTGGCGGGGCAGGCCGAGACCGCCGAGACCCTCGGGGAAGTGCACCCAGGCCAGGCCGGCGTCGAAGCGCGCGCGCAGGAAGTCCAGGGGCTCGGTGGTGGCAGGTGGAACGACCCGCAGGAGCGCGGCGACGCGCTCCTGCAGGTCGGCTCGGGGGTCCGGGCTCACTCGAAGTGGCGCCGGGGGTTGGCGACGAGGATCGTCTCCAGGTCGGCCTCGCTGACGCCGGCGGCCAGCAGCGCCGGGAGCACGTCCTCGCTGATGTGGCGGAAGTGCCAGCGCGGCGCGGTCTCCCGCTTGAGCTCGGGGTCGAACCAGTCGATGTAGCAGGCCGCGTCGTGGGCGACCACGACGTTCTCGACGTACCCGCGGCGCACCAGCTCGACGATCGTGGCGATCCGGTCCTCGAAGGGCAGCAGCACGTCGAGCCCGAAGCGGTCCATGCCGAGGAGCGACCCGGCCTCGGCCAGCTGCGAGAGGTAGTCGACGTCGGTGCTGTCGCCCGAGTGCCCGATGACGACCTTGCTCAGGTCGACGCCCTCCTCCTTGAGCACCCGCTGGGCGACCAGCCCGGACTGGGTGTGCGGGTTGGTGTGCACGGTGATCGGCGCCCCGGTCTGGACGGCGGCCTGGCCGACCGCGCGCATGACGCGCTCGACGCCGGGGGTGAGTCCCTGCTCCTCGATGGCGCACTTCAGGAAGGCGGCGCGGACTCCGGTGTTGGCGATGCCCTCGGTGAGGTCCTTGACGAACATCTCGGTGAGCGGCTCGGGCACGTCGAAGAGCAGGCCCGGGCCGGTGTAGTGGAACTGCACCGGGATCTCGTTGTAGGTGTAGACGCCGGTCGCGACCAGGATGGTGAGGTCGACCTGGGAGGCGATCTGCTGGATGCGCGGGATGTAGCGGCCCAGCCCGAGGACGGTCGGGTCCATGATCGTGTCGATGCCCAGGCCCTTGAGCTCGGCGAGGTCGGCGACAGCCTTGGCGACCATCGCCTCCTCGTCCCAGTCCGGCTCGTAGTTCAGCCGGTGCTCCTCGCCGAGCACGAAGACGTGCTCGTGGACGAGGGTGCGCCCCAGCTCCGACGAATCGATGGTCCCGGTCACGCTCTGGATCTCGGACACTGCTGTCTCCCTGCTAGGTCGGTGATCTGAATCCGGCTTCAAGTTCAGGCCGAGTGTGACGAGCCGCACACCGAGCGTCAAGCCCTCCGCGCGGGTTCTCAGGAAGTATTGAACCTGAATTCATGTCCGACTATGGTCGGGCGCACCACTTCGACGTCGAGGAGCCCCATGACCGACCAGCCGCCCGTCCGACCCACCTCCGTGGCCGAGCTCCAGGAGCTCGTCGGCACGACGCTCGGGCCCACCGAGTGGCACGAGATCACCCAGGACCGGATCAACGCCTTCGCCGACCTCACCGGTGACCACCAGTGGATCCACGTCGACCCGGAGCGTGCCGGCGCCAGCCCCTTCGGCTCGACCATCGCCCACGGGCTCTACAGCCTCTCCCTGGGGCCGCGCTTCACCGAGGAGCTGATGGCGTTCGACGGCTTCGCCCACAGCCTCAACTACGGCTACGAGAAGGTGCGGTTCCCCGCCCCCCTGCCCGTGGGCTCCCGGATCCGGATGACCGCCACGATCGACTCCGTCGACGCGGTCGGCGAGGGCGCCGCCCAGATCACCACCGTGCAGACCTTCGAGCGCGAGGGCACCGAGAAGCCGATCTGCGTGGCCCGGTCGGTCGGGCGCTTCACCGAGTACCCGAGCGAGAGCTGAGCCGTGGGAGCCACCGCACGCCAGGTGCGCCTCGCCGCCCGTCCGACGGGGCTGCCCGACGCCGACACGTGGGAGATCCACGAGGAGGAGCTGGCCCCCCTGGCCGACGGCGAGGTGCTCGTCCGGGTGAGCCACCTCTCCCTCGACCCGGCCATGCGCGGGTGGCTGAACGACGTCCGGTCCTACGTGCCGCCCGTCGGGCTGCACGAGGTGATGCGGGCCTTCGGCATCGGCACCGTGCTGGAGTCGCGCCACCCCGACCTCGCCGTGGGCGACACCGTCGCAGGGACGCTCGGCGCCGCCGACCACGCCGTGCTCCCGGGCACGGCGCTCCAGCCGGTCGACCTGTCCGTGGCTCCGGCCGCCACCTGGCTCGGCGCGCTCGGCATGCCGGGCATGACGGCCTGGTTCGGCCTGTTCGACGTGTGCGCCGCGCAGCCCGGGGACACGGTCCTGGTCTCGGGTGCCGCCGGCGCCGTCGGCAGCATCGTCGGCCAGCTGGCCAAGGCCCACGGATGTCGGGTGATCGGCGTGGCGGGCGGCCCCGAGAAGGTCCGCTGGCTGACCGAGGACCTCGGCTTCGACGCCGCGGTCGACTACCGGGCCGGCGGCGTGCACCGCGCGCTGCGCGCGGCTGCGCCCGACGGGATCGACGTCTACTTCGACAACGTCGGGGGCGAGCTGCTCGACTCGGCCCTGCGGCTGCTGCGGCGCAAGGCCAGGATCGCCATCTGCGGTGCCATCTCGACGTACAACGCCACCGAGCTGCCGCCCGGCCCGGCGCACTACATGTCGTTGCTGGTCAACCGGGCCCGGATGGAGGGCTTCCTGGTCTTCGACTACGAGGACCGCTTCCCCGAGGCCGTCGCCGACATCGTCGCCCGCCTGCAGGACGGGTCGCTCATCGCTCGCGAGCACGTCGTCACCGGGGGGGTCGACGCCTTCGGCGACACCCTCCTCATGCTGTTCTCGGGCGCCAACACCGGCAAGCTGGTCCTCGAGGTCTGAGCCCCCCGGTCCCGGTCCCGGTCCTGGCCAGCGCCCGACGCGGCCACGGACCGGGGCCGGTCCTGCCTCGTGAGCACGCGCCCCTAGGAGCCGGAGGAGCGCTCGAGGCGCAGGCCGTTGACCCAGAGCTTGTTCACCGTCTCCAGGACCGTCTCGAGGTCGCCGTCGGCCCGGACCAGGACGTCGAGCGCGACCCGGCTCACCATCCCCGAGAGCGCCTTGGAGGTCATCAGGGCGTCCATGGTCGGGTCGGCCAGGCCTCGTTCCTGGAGCTCGCGGATCCGACGCGCGTTGCGCTCGGCGAACCGGACCCCGCGCAGGAGCCGCAGCTCCAGGAACTTCGGGTCGATCGCCGCGACCTGGTGCATCAGCTCCATCAGCCGGCCGTTGCGCTGGTAGGCGAGCAGGTAGGCCCGGTTGCTCGCCTCGATCACCGCGATCGGGTCGTCGTCGTCGGCGACGTGCGGCATGCCGGGGTGCATCATGTCGTCCTGCACCCCCTCGAGCACGGCGGTGAAGATCTCGTCCTTGCTCTGGAAGTAGGTGTAGAACGTGCCGGTCGACAGCCCGGCCTCCTTGGTGATGTCGGTCAGCCGCGATCCCACGAAGCCGTCGCGCTCGAAGACGACCCGCGCCGCCGCGACGAGCGCGGCACGGGTACGCACCCCCCGCGGGGTCGTCGGACGATCCTTCATCCCGCTGGTGTCCGCGAGCGCGGGGACGTCGTCGGCGCGCGCCTGGCCTGGGAGACTCATGGCCTAGTTGTACTCAACGCAGGTGCGAGCCGCAAACACCCCGAGGAGTCGCAGAGCACGAGGTCACTCGTCCGAGGCAGGCTGGACGGCGTCGAGCACGCGCACCGCGGGCGGCCCGGCGAGGTGATCGGCGAGCCGGGCACCCAGCGCCGCGAACTCGGGGGAGGACCCGTGCGCCTTCAGCGCAGCCGAGCTCTCCCACTCCTCGATCATGACCAGTGTGTCGGGGTCGCGACGTACCCGGAACAGGTCGTAGCGCAGGCACCCCTCCTCGGCGTGCACGCCGGCCAGGGCGGCGGCGAGCAGCGCCGCGACGTCGTCGCCGTGACCGGGCTTGGCCTCGATGGTGGCGACCACCTGGAGCGGAGCCGTGGGCGTGGCGTCGGGAGCACTCATGGGGGCGCTCATCGCACGACCACCGGGTTGACCGGCGCGCCGGTTCCCTCGACGACCTTGAGCGGGCCCGCGGTGTAGAGGAAGGTCCAGCGGCCGTCGGCGGCACAGGCGGACGCGAGGTCCTCCAGCCAGGCGATCTCGGTGAACGTGACCCCGAGGTTGCGCATCAGCGCGCTGTGCAGGGGCAGGGTCACCCCGGTGTCGGGCTCGAAGGTGACCTCGTTGGCGATCGTGTCCGTCACCAGGTTGGGGATCTCCATCTCGTGGAACCACGAGACCAGCTCGGGGCTGTAGGTCAGGCCGGGCTCCTTGAAGTCGGCGTAGAACTCCTCCGGCGTCGTCTCGTACCAGTGGCCGATCCAGCCGGTGCGGATCACCAGGACGTCGTGCTTCTCGATCGTGACGCCCTGCGCGGCCGCCACCTCGAGCAGGTCCTCGTGGGTGAAGGTCTCGCCCTTGGCCAGGTGCGCCTTGCCCCGGTGCCGAGCCACGTCGAGCAGGATGCCGCGCCCGACCACGCCGCGCTCGGCGATCGGCAGCACCGAGGCCTTCTTCATCCCGCCGACGGTGTGCTCGGCGTCGAAGCCGTTCCAGACCTGGCCGTCGTACCAGACGTGGCCGAGGGCGTCGTACTGGGTGGAGGCCTGGAGGAACAGCTCGGCCTTGTCGTCGGAGTAGTGCGCCCCACCGGGCGTCTCGTCGCCCTCGCCCCGCTGGAAGTAGCCCTCGTCCATCACGTTCTCGCGCTTGATGCTGGAGCGTCCCGGCCAGATCGGGTCGCCGGGAGCCTCGGTCCGGCCCATCTGCACCTGGAGCGTGAACACCTCCCCGCTCACGACCGAGCCGACCCCGCGCAGCACCTCGGCGGCGGTCAGGAAGTTCAGCGACCCGACCTCGTCGTCGGGCCCCCACCGGCCCCAGTTGCGGGGCGAGTCCTTCAGCAGGTCTCCCACGTAGGGGGTCTGGTCGCTCATGTCGGTCTCCTCGGTGTGTGGTCGATGATCGGGTCGGGTGTTCGGGAGGCTCAGGTGGTGCTGGACTGCCGGCGGTCGAGCCCGGCGGCCGAGGCGACGTTCCAGGCGCGCTCGACCAGGAACTCCACGAACTCGGGTCGCGGCGCCCCGCCCTCGGCGGTGTTGCGCGGGTCGTCGGTCGTACGACGCAGCACGCCCTCGGCGATCACCGCGATCTTCCAGAGCCCCAGGGCGTGCCAGAAGTCGAGCGTGGCCGGGTCGCGGCCGGACGCCTCGAGGTACGCCGCGGCCAGGGTGGCCCGGTCGGCGAAGCCCGGCAGCATCGAGGGCGAGAAGGGGCCGGGGTCCTCGGCCTGGGGCCAGTAGGCCAGCAGGCTGCCGATGTCGGCCATCGGGTCGCCCAGCGTGGCCAGCTCCCAGTCCAGGACGCCCCGGATCCGACCCGAGCCGGGGTCGGTGATGACGTTGCGGATGTGGAAGTCGCCGTGCACGAGACGGAGCTCCTCGCGCTCGGGCAGCACCCGTCGCAGCAGGTCGGTCATCGCGTCGAGGGCCGGCAGGTCCCGGGTCCGACTGGCCTCCCACTGGCCCGACCAGCGCTTGAGCTGCCGCGCCGCGTAGGAGCGGTGGCTGGCCAGGTCGAGCAGCCCGACCTCGGCCAGGTCCACCTCGTGCACGGTGGCCAGGGTCCGGGCAAGCTCGGGGCCGATGGCCGCGCGGACGTCGTGGTCGAGCGCCGTCGCCACCTCCTCGCGGTCGACGACCAGGCCCTCGACGTGCTCCATGACCACGACCGGCGCATCGGCCAGGTCGGGGTCCTCGAAGCACGCGTGGACCTCGGGCACGGGGACGGTGGTGCCGCGCAACGCCGAGAGGATGCGGTACTCGCGGCGTACGTCGTGGGCCGACTGGAGCAGCTCGCCGAGCGGTGGGCGGCGGACGACCCAGCGACGATCGTCCTCGTCGGAGACCAGGTAGGTCAGGTTGGACTGGCCACGACCGACCCGGGCGGCCCGGAGGTCGCCGGTGACGGCGACCCCCTGGGCGCCCAGGAGCCGGGCGAGCACGCCGAGGTCGAGGGCCACGTCGGGCGGCTCTCCCACGGCTCAGGCCCCCCCGGCCAGGGCGGCCGCGTCGGCAGCCGCTCCGGCGTTGATCATCTGCCCGCCGTCGATCACCAGGGTCTCCCCGGTGATCCAGGAGGCGGTCGGTCCCGCCAGGAAGGCGATCGCGGCGCCGACGTCGTCGGGCTCCCCGATCCGGCCGAGGGGGGTGCGCGCGGCGACCGCCGCCTCGTGCTCCTTCCAGAGCGCCTCGGCGAGCCTGGTCCGGACGACTCCGGGGGCGACCGCGTTGACCCGGATGTCGGGGCCCAGCTCGATGGCGAGCTGCTTGGTCAGGTGGATCATCGCGGCCTTCGAGATGTGGTAGACCCCGAGGTCCGGCCCGACCGAGAGCCCACCGATCGACGCGGTGTTCACGATCGACCCGCCGTGCTCGCCCATCCACGCGTCGACCACGAGGCGCGACCACAGGATCGGCGCCCACAGGTTGACGTCCATGGTCTTGGCGAAGCGACCGTGGTCCTGCGCCAGCACCGGCCCGTACGCCGGGTTGGTGCCGGCGTTGTTGACGAGCACGTCGATGCTCCCGAAGCGCTCCATCGTGCGGTCGACGCACGCCGCGGCCGCGACCTCGTCGGTCGCGTGCGCACCGACGCCGAGGGCCCGCTCCCCCACCGAGGAGGCCGCGGCGACGGCGGCCTCCTCGGTACGGGCGGTCAGGACGACGTTCGCCCCGGCCTCGTGCAGGGCCACCGCCGCCGCCAGGCCGATGCCACGCGAGGCCCCGGTGACGATCGCGGTGCGGCCGGTGAGGTCGGCGGCCGGGATGGACCCCACTACTTCTTGCCCCAGCCCGGGTCGATCCGGCGCAGCTCCACCTGGGCGATGGTGCGCTTGTGGACCTCGTCGGGCCCGTCGGCCAGCCGGAGCGTGCGCTGGTGGGCGTAGAAGCTGGCCAGCGGGAAGTCGTCGGTGACGCCGCCGCCGCCGTGGACCTGGATGGCCCGGTCGATGATCTTCAGGGCGACCTGCGGGCCGGCGACCTTGATCGCGGCGATCTCGATGCGCGCGGCCTGGTTGCCGACGGTGTCCATCAGCCAGGCGGTCTTGAGGGTGAGCAGCCGGATCATCTCGATCTCGATCCGGGCCTCGGCGATCCAGTCCTGGATGTTGGCGCGGTTGGCGACGGGCTCGCCGAAGGTCACCCGGTTCTGGGCCCGGCCGATCATCAGGTCGAGCGCGCGCTCGGCCATGCCGATGGAGCGCATGCAGTGGTGGATGCGGCCGGGCCCGAGGCGGGCCTGGCTGATCATGAAGCCGTCGCCCTCGCCGGCGAGCAGTGCCGACTTGGGCACCCGCACGTTCTCGAAGAGGATCTCGGCGTGGCCCTCGCGGTCCATGTAGCCGAAGACCGGCAGGCCGCGCACGACGGTGACGCCGGGGGTGTCGAGCGGGACGACCATCATCGACTGCTGGCGGTGCTTGGCCGCGCTCGTGTCGGTCTTGCCCATGACGATGAGCACCTTGCAGTTGGCGTGCAGGGCGTTGGAGGCGAACCACTTGCGCCCGTTGAGCACGTACTCGTCGCCGTCGGCGTCCATGCTCAGCTGCACGTTGGTGGCATCCGAGCTGGCGACCTCGGGCTCGGTCATGCAGAAGGCCGAGTTGATCTCGCCGGCCAGCAGCGGCTTGAGCCACTTCTCCTTGTGCTCGTCGGTCCCGAAGAGCTGGAGCACCTCCATGTTGCCGGTGTCGGGGGCGTTGCAGTTCGTCGCCTCCGGGGCCAGGTGCGGGCTGCGGCCCATGATCTCGGCGAGGGGCGCGTAGTCGGAGTTGCTCAGGCCGGGAGAGCCCCACTCCTCGCTCTCGTGCGGGTGGAAGAGGTTCCACAGCCCGCGCTTCTTCGCCTCGGTCTTCAGCTCCTCCAGGATCGGGGGGTGGAAGTTGGCGTTGCCGGACTCGGTCATCTGGGCTTCGTAGATGGACTCGGCCGGGTAGACGTGCTCGTCCATGAAGTCCAGCAGCTTGGCCTGGTACTCCTGCGCCCTAGCGGACAGTTCGAATTGCATCTGGACTCCTCGTGGATAGGGATGGAAATCGGGGGGAGCGACGTTCACGCCAGCTCCGGACGCCCTCGTCGAGGTCGGGGCCGTTGAACGAGGCGAGCATGAGCTCGTCGGCACGGCGCGTGGACTCGAGGAAGGTCTGGTCGGCAGCGTCGAGCACCTGCTGCTTGATGGTGGCCATCGATGCCGGCGAGCAGTGCTCGCTCAGGTCGCGGGCGTAGGCGATCGCGTCCGCCACGAGGTCGGCGGGCTCGCTGAGGTGGTCGACGAGACCGATCCGGTGGGCCTCGACGCCGCCGACCTCGCGGGCCGACATCAGGACGTCGAGGGCCCGGCTCTGCCCGACGAGGCGCGGCAGCAGCCACGCCACGCCGTACTCGGCGATCAGGCCGCGCCGCGCGAAGCTGGACAGGAAGCGTGCCTGCGGCGAGGCGAAGCGGACGTCGGCGTACAGCGCCTCGACCAGGCCGAGACCGGCGGCCGCGCCGTTGACCGCCGCCACGAGCGGCTTGCGCAGCTGGAGCGGGAGGTGGCGCGGGCGGGGACGGGCGACCTGCTCCGCGGTGGCCCCGGAGGCCCCCTGCAGGTCGTCCATGTCGGCGCCGGAGCAGAAGCCGCGGCCGGCCCCGGTGACGACCACGGCCCGTACGTCGGGATCGGCGTCGGCGGCCTCGAGGAGGTCGAAGTACTCCTCCTCCAGCGTCGTTGCACCAGGCGTTGAGCCGGTCCGGGCGGTTCCAGGTGAGCAGCAGGACGCCGTCGTGGCGCTCGCTGAGCACCAGCGGCGCGCTCGTGGTGGCGCCGTTCGTGGGATTCGTCATGACCACGACACCGTACATGAACCTGAGTTCACTTTCACGTCAGCCTCCGCTGGCAGCGGCGCGGCGGCGAGCGAGGGAGCCCACGCCGACACCGAGGATGAGCAGCAGACCCTGGAACAGGTACTGCCAGTACGTCTCGAGGCCGACCAGCGCGATCGCGTTGAAGCCCACCGAGACCGTGATCACCCCGACCAGGGTGCCGACGACGTGGAACTCCCCGTCGCGCAGCACCGCCGAGCCGAAGAACGCCGCGGCGAAGGCCGCCAGGAGGTAGCTGTCGCCGCCGGAGACGGCCGCGCTCCCGGTGCGCGAGGCCAGCAGGATGCCGGTCAGCCCGGCGCACATGCCGCAGATGACGAAGGCGAAGACCCGCACGCGGTCGACCCGGATGCCGGACAGCTTCGCCGCCACCGGGTTGCCACCGACGGCCTGCATCGACTGTCCGATCACCGTGCGGTTCAAGATGAACCACAGCACGGCGGCGAGCCCCAGCATCATGAAGACGGGGTAGGGGATGCCGAGGAACCGGCCCAGGGTCAGGTTGATGAAGTCGGCCGGGTCCGGGAGGCCGACCGGGGTGCCGCCGGCGACCGCGTAGTTGATGCCGACCGCGACCGTGCCGATGCCGAGGGTCGCGACCAGGGCGTTGACGTTGAGCAACGTCACCACCAGGCCGTTCACCAGGCCCACCACCGCTCCGATGACCAGCGCGAGCACGAGCGCGGCCACGATGCCGATGCCCTTGTCGACCATCACGGTGAGGCCCACCACGCCGGCGAGGCTCGCGACGTTGCCGATGCTGAGGTCGAACTCGCCGGTCACCAGCGCGAAGGTCAGCCCCATCGCGATGATCGCCGACAGCGCGCTCTGGTTGAGGACGTTGATCGCGTTGTCGTAGGTGGCGAAGGTCGTCGGCTCCAAGATGCTGGTCCCGACCACCAGGATCGCGAGCACCAGCAGGGCGCCGTAGCGCCCGAACCACTTCCACACCCGCGCACTGGTGGGCGGCGGCGTGAGTCCGACATTCGGGTCGATCAAGGCGGCGGTCATGACGGGTCCTGTTCTGAGGATGCGGAGTGGGTGGTGCCGAAGCACAGGGCGGTGAGGTGGTCCTTGGTGGCGAGCGCGGCGGGCACCTCGGCCGTGACGGCGCCCTCGCGCATCACCAGGACGCGGTCGCAGATCGCCAGCTCCTCGAAGTCGCTGGAGATCATCACGATCGCGGTGCCGGAGGCGGCGAGGTCGCGGATGATGTCGTAGATCTCGCCGCGGGCCCCGACGTCGACCCCGACGGTCGGCTCGTCGAGGATCAGCACCTTGGGGCCGGCCAGCACGTACTTGCTGACCACGATCTTCTGCTGGTTGCCGCCGCTGAGCTCACCGACGACCTGCTTGACCGTGGGGGTCTTGATCCCGAACCTCTCCACGGCCTCCCGGGCGATCCGCGCCGCTCGACGCGGGCTGAAGGTCCCCAGCCGGGTCGCGTCGTGCTTGAGCGAGGCCATGTTGAGGTTGGCGCTGACGGTCGTGCGCAGGATGAGGCCCTGCGAGCGCCGTTCCTCGGGGACCAGGGCGACGCCGGCCTTGATCGCGTCGAACGGCGACCGCGGGTGGTACGGCCTCCCCTCGAGGGTCAGCGAGCCGGACGTGATGGGGTCCGCTCCGATCAGCAGCCGGGCCAGCTCGGTGCGCCCCGCGCCGACGAGCCCCGCGATGCCGAGGATCTCGCCACGGTGCACCGAGAAGCTGACGTCGCGGACGACCGGGCGGCGGGTCAGGCCCGCGACCGACAGCACCTCGGGGGCCGAGATCGGGTCGGCCTCACCCGCGCGGTGCGCCACCTGCTCCACGTCGCGACCCACGATGTGGTGGGTCAGCGTCGCCAGGTCGAGCGCGTCGGCCTCGAAGCTGCCGACCAGCCGGCCGTTGCGCAGCACGGTCACGTCGTCGGCGACGCGCAGCACCTCCTCCAACCGGTGCGAGATGTAGATGACGCCCACGCCGTCGGCCTTGAGCTCGTCGATGATCCCGTAGAGCCGCTCGGCCTCCTCCTGGGTGAACGACGCGGTCGGCTCGTCCATCGCCACGATCCGCGCGTCGCGCATCATGGAGCGCGCCAGCGAGACCATCCAACGGTCGGAGACCGACAGCTCGTCGACCTTCGCGTCGAGCGGCACGTGGGCGCCGATGCGCTCCTGCACCTCCAGCGCCTTGCGGCGCAGCCCGCGCAGGTCGAGCACCCCGCTCCGACGCCGGTGGTCGGCACCCATCGCGATGTTCTGCAGGGCGGTGAACTTCGGGACCAGGTTGAGCTCCTGGTGGATGAAGCCGAGGCCCAGCCGGGTGGCGTCCTGCGGGGAGTGGATGCTGGCCCGCGAGCCGAGCACGGTGATCTCACCGGTGTCGGGCTTCTCGACCCCGGCGAGGATGCGCACCAGCGTCGACTTGCCGGCCCCGTTGGCGCCGCACAGGGCCAGCACCCGGCCCGGATGCACGGTGATGGACACGTCGTCCAGGGCCTTGGCCCCGCCGAAGTGCTTGGAGATGCCGGTCATCTCCAGGCAGGCCGGCGGGGGCGTGGAGGCGACCCCGGGGCCGCCGAGGGCAGTTGTCTCGGTCATACGAGTTCCTCCTCGGTGGTCCAGGGCCCCAGGCCCCGGACGACGTGTACGGGCTGGTTACTTGCCGGCGTCGGGGTAGTCGCCGAGGAACTCGTCGATGGTGTCGGTGGTGACCAGGACGTTGGTCAGCTCGACCTCCTGCGGGTCCGCGTCGACGCCGCCGTCGACGAACTCGGGCACCATCTTGGCGAAGTTCTCGCCGGCCTCGGTGGCGAGCAGGTAGACCGTGGCGCGCATGTCGCCGGCCTCGATCGCGTTGATGGCTCCCGGCTGGCCGTTGATGCCGTACACCAGGACGTCGTCGCGGCCGGCGGACTTGATCGCGGAGATCGCGCCGAGCGCCGGGTCGTCGAAGCAGCCCCACACGGCCAGCGGCCCGCTGCCCTCGGGGTGCTTGGCGAGCCAGGCCTGCGCGAACTGCGTGCTGGCCTCGACCTGTCCCGGGATCGGGACCTCGTTGCGCGTCGTGGTGATGGAGGTGTCGGCGAGCGCGTCGTCGAGAGCCTGCTCACGACCGATGCACGGCAGGCCGCTCTTGTAGCCCAGCACCAGCACCTCGCCGGTGCCACCCATGTCCTCGACCAGCTGCTTGGCGATCGGCTCGCCGTTGGAGACGCCGGCGTCGAGGTTGGCGGTGATGCCGTCGGCGGTGCCGCCGGAGATCGAGACCACCGGGATGCCGGCCGCCTTGGCCGCCTGGGCGCCGGCGGTCAGCGTGCTGCTGTCGAAGACGGCGGTGACGATCAGGTCGACCTTCTTCTGCACGAAGTCCTGCATCGCGCCGTTGGCCTTGTCGACCGCACCCTGGGGGTCGACGGCGCTGGTGTCCCAGCCCTGGGTCTTGGCGTAGTCACGGAAGCCGGTGATGGCCTCCTCCGACGTCTGGTCGCTCGAGGCGAACTTGACGATGCCGATCGTGTACGCGCTGTCCCCGCCGCTGCCGGAGTCGCTGGATCCGCCACAGGCTGCCGCTGCCAGCAGCACTCCTGCGACCACGGTGCCGATTCCCAGACGTCGAAACTTCATGGAGCCTCCTTGATGACGCCCTGCCATGCGGGCAGGACGAGATGGTGCGGCCTCGCCCAGGCGGGCGGTGCCGTACAGCAACCGAGATGTGAGCCGCGTTCGCGGCGGGTAGGTAGAGGGAGCAGGTACACGGAGCAGGTAGACGGGGCAGGTACACGGGCAGGTAGGGAGGTAGACGGAGCAGGTACGGGAGCCGGGCGAGCTCACTGCGCGGCGGCGACACCTTCCTGCTCCCCGCGCAGGAGCGCCTGGAGCCGGTGACGGGTGTCGGACGCCTCGCGGTGCACGACGCCGGCCATCCCGAGACGGGCAGCAGCGTCGATGTTCTGGGCGAGGTCGTCGACCATGACGACCTCGGTGGGTGCGACGCCGAGGCGTTCGCAGCCGATCTCGTAGAAGCGGCGCGACGGCTTGCGCACGCCCTCCTGGCCGGAGATCGCGACCGCGTCGAACATCGCGGGCAGGTCCCACCCGGCGTAGCAGTCGCGGCCCAGCGAGTTGGACAGCAGCCCCACCGGCACGCCGTCGCCACGCAGCTCGGCGACGAGGGCGACCATCTCCGGGTCGGGGCGCAGGTCGGCCTGCAGCCGACCCACCAGGCCGTCGGTCTCGACGTCCGCACCGTGCGCACGCAGCCGGTCGGCGAAGCCGCTCTCGAACGCGTCGTGGTCCAACCGGCCCTCCTCGTGCTCGACGAGCAGGCGCTTGGCCTCCGGGTCGGAGCCCAGGAGCCGCAGCGGCAGGCGCGCGTCGCCGCACTCACGCTCCCCGAAGGCGGCGAAGGCGGCGAAGACACTGGTGGTCAGGACGCCACCGAAGTCGAAGAGCACCGCGGTAGGGGCCGTCATCCGAGCGAGTCCTGGTAGCGCTGCATGCCGCCGATCCAGCGGTCGTAGTCCGAGCCCTTGCGGCGGAAGAAGTCCAGCACCTCGGGGTGCGGCAGGACCAGGAACCGCTCCTCGGCCAGCGCGGCCACGACGACGTCGGCCACGTCGAGCGGCTCGAGCACCCCGCCCGCCTCGATGACCGCCTTGCTCCCACGCCGCGCGTCCTCGCTGTCGGAGTCGGCGCCGCCGGTCAGCATGGCGGTGTTGACGCCCATCGGGCACAGGCAGCTCACCGCGATGCCGCGAGCGCCGTACGTCACCGCCAGCCACTCGGAGAACGCGACCGCGGCGTGCTTGGTCGCGGAGTACGTCGCCGAGCCGATCTGGGTGACCAGGCCGGCCGCCGAGGCGGTCGAGAGGAAGTAGCCGTGCCCGCGCTCGAGCCACCCCGGCACGAGCAGCCGGGCGGCGCGGACGTGGGCGAGCAGGTTGACGTCGATCGACGTCGCCCAGTCCTCGTCGCTGGCCTCCAGCCCCTGGCCGAGCCCGACGCCGGCGTTGGCGGCGTACAGGTCGACCTCGCCGAAGCGCTCGGTCGCCAGGCCGAGGACCTTGACGATGTCGTCGGTGCGCGAGCAGTCGCCGGCCAGGCCGGCGACCCGGCCGGGCGCGATCGCCTCGAGCCGCGCGACCACGTCGGCGACCCGGTCGGCGTCGAGGTCGGTGAGCACGACCGAGGCGCCCGCCTCGAGCAGCCGCTGCGACAGTGCGGCCCCGATCCCGCCGGCACCGCCGGTGACCACGGCCACCTTCTCCGCGACGATCATGCGCCCACCCCCGCCTCGGGACGGCGCAGCTCGTCGCGGTCGATCGCGCGCTTGAGGATCTTGCCGGTCGCACCCTTGGGCAGGCTGTCGACGAACCGGTAGACGGTCGGCACCTTGTACGCCGACAGCTGGGTCTTGGCCCACGCCCGCAGCGTGTCCCCGTCGAGCCCGGAGCCGTCGGCCAGGGTGACGACCGCCGCGACGATCTCGCCGAAGTGGTCGTCGGGGACGCCCACGACGGCCACCTCCACGATGTCGGGGTGCTCGTAGAGCACCTCCTCGACCTCGCGCGGGTAGACGTTGTAGCCGCCGCGGATGATCAGGTCCTTGGCGCGGTCGACGATGCTCAGGTAGCCGTCCTCGTCCAGGTTGCCGAGGTCGCCGGTCTTGAGCCAGCCGTCCTGGAGGTCGGCGGCGGTGGCCTCGGGGCGGTTGCGGTAGCCCTTCATGATCGTCGGACCCTTGAGGAACACCTCCCCCACCTCGCCGGGCGCCAGCGGCACTCCCTCGCTGTCGCGGACCTCGATCGAGGTGCCGGGCAGCGCCGGTCCGACGGTGCCCGCCTTCTGCGGGCGGTTGAGGTCGTTGAAGGTCGCGGCGCCGGTGGACTCGGTGAGCCCGTAGCCCTCGAGCAGCACGCAGTCGAACTTCGCGGCGAAGGCCCGGATGACCTCCACCGGCAGCGAGGCGCCGCCGGAGGTCGCCAGGCGCAGCTCGGTGAAGTCCTCGGGGCCGTAGCCCTCCGAGGCGTGCAGCATCGCGTTCCACATCGTCGGCACGCCGGCCATCGAGGTCAGCCGGTCGCTGCGCAGCATCTCCAGCATCTTGCGGGGCTCGAACGGCGTCAGCAGGGACAGCGTCGCACCCGTGACGAGCGCGGTGTTCATGACGACGGCCTGGCCGTAGACGTGGAAGAGCGGCAGTCCGGTGCCGAAGCGGTCGTCCCCGGTCAGGTTGAGGACCGGGACGAACGACCGGGTCGTGTCGACGAGGTTGGCCGCGGTGAGCTCGGCGCCCTTGGGGCGACCGGTGGTGCCGGAGGTGTAGAGGATGACCGCGGTGTCGTCGGGCTCGTGCTCGTGGGTCGTGGTGAGCGGCTCGGCGCCCTCGAGGGCCTCGAAGGTCGCGTGCTCGCCGACGCTCCAGAACGGCAGGCCGCGCTCCTGGGCCGCGGCCCGGGCGGGGCCCTCGCACTCGTGCCAGGCGATGACGAGCCTCGCCTCGGAGTCGTCGAGGACGTAGCCGATCTCGGGGCCGGTGGCCATCGTGTTCATCGTGATCACGCTGACCCCGGCGGTGTGCATCCCGTAGTAGACGACCGGGAACTCGACGATGCTGGGCGCGATGAGGACGACCCGGTCGAGCGGTTGCAGCCCGGCGGCCACCAGCGCTCCCGCGACGTGACGGCTCGCGTCCCGCAGCTCGGCGAAGGTGACCTCCCACGCGGAGGACCTCACCGCCGTCCGGTCGGGGTCGCGGTCCGCGAGGGACCAGATCTCTGACGCCACGTTCACCATGCGCTGCCGCTTTCAGGTCGGGGGCACCGGGCCACACCCTGGAGGGTGTGACGCCGCTCACGTGCCGTGAAGTTACTTGAATCTGGGTTCATGTTCAAGTAGAAAAGGCATCAATATTCCTGTGAATCGGAGACCCCATGCCTGAGGCCTACATCGTCGACGCGCTGCGCACCCCTGTCGGCAAGCGCAACGGATCGCTCGGCGCGGTCCACCCCAACGACCTGGCGGCGCACGTGCTGACCTCGCTGCTCGAGCGGACCGGCGTCGACCCCGCGGCCGTGGACGACGTGATCCTCGGCTGCGTCGACCAGGTCGGTCCGCAGGCCGGCAACATCGCGCGGACCGCCTGGCTGGCCGCGGGCCTGCCGGAGTCGGTGCCGGGCACGACCGTCGACCGCCAGTGCGGCTCGTCGCAGCAGGCCGTGCACTTCGCGGCCCAGGCCGTCATGTCCGGCACCCAGGACCTGGTGATCGCCGGCGGCGTGGAGAACATGAGCATGGTGCCGATCGGCGCCAACGTCGGCCTCGCCCTGCCCGCCGGGATGCCCAGCCCCTTCGCCGGCGACGGCTGGGAGAAGCGGTACGGCGACCAGGAGATCTCGCAGTTCCGCGGGGCCGAGCTGATCGCCGAGCGCTGGGGCCTGAGCCGCGAGGCGCTCGAGGAGTTCGCGGTGGAGAGCCACCGGCGCGCCGCGGCCGCCACCGACGCCGGCTACTTCGCCGACGAGATCGTGGCCTTCGACGGCCTCACCGCCGACGAGGGCATCCGTCGCGACACCTCGGCCGAGAAGCTCGCCGGCCTCAAGCTCCTGCGCGAGGGAGGACGCCTCACGGCCGGCGTCGCCTCGCAGATCTCCGACGGCGCCTCGGCGCTGCTCATCGCCTCGGCCGACGCCGTCCGCACCCACGGGCTGGAGCCCCTGGCCCGGGTCCACACCCTCACCGTGGTCGGCCACGACCCGGTCGAGATGCTCTCCGCCCCGATCCCGGCCACCCAGGCCGCACTGAAGCGCGCCGGGCTCTCCATCGACGAGATCGACCACTTCGAGATCAACGAGGCCTTCGCCTCCGTGCCGCTGGCCTGGCTCAAGGACACCGGCGCCGACCCGGCCCGGATGAACCCGCTCGGTGGCGCGATCGCGCTGGGACACCCGCTCGGCGCCTCCGGCGGACGGCTGATGTCCACGATGATCCACGCCATGCGACGCACGGGCGCGCGCTACGGCCTGCAGTCGATGTGCGAGGGCGGCGGCACCGCCAACGCCACGATCCTCGAGCGACTCTGAGCGGGGGGACGACATGCGCGCCTGGCAGGTGACCGAGCTCGGTGAGCCCCGCGACGTGCTGCGGCTGGCCGACGTACCCGACCCCGAGCCCGGCCCGGGACAGCTCAAGGTCCGGGTCCGGGCGGCGGCCGCCAACTTCCCGGACGTGCTGATGTGCCGCGGGCTCTACCAGGTGCGCCCGCCCCTGCCGTTCACGCCCGGGGTGGAGCTGTGCGGCGAGGTGCTCGAGCTCGGCGCGGGCGTCACCGGCGTCGCCGTCGGCGACCGGGTCCTCGGCTCACCACTGGCCCCCGCGGGCGCCTTCGCCGAGATCGCGCTGATGGAGGCGGCCGACGCGTTCCCCGTGCCGGCCGGTCTCGACGACGCCCAGGCGGCGTCGCTGTTCGTGGGCCACCAGACCAGCTGGTTCGCGCTGCACCACCGCACCCACGTCAAGGCCGGCGACGTGCTGCTCGTCCATGCCGCCGCAGGCGGCGTCGGCAGCTCGGCCGTCCAGCTCGGGAAGGCGGCCGGCGCCACCGTCGTCGGCGTCGTCGGCGGGGCCGCCAAGGCCGAGGTGGCTCGCAACCTGGGGGCCGACGTCGTCGTGGACCGGCACACCGAGGACTTCGTCACCGTGGTCAAGGACCTGACGAACGGGCGCGGTGCGGACCTGGTCTACGACCCCGTGGGTGGCGACACCTACCGCCGCTCCACCAAGTGCATCGCCTTCGAGGGCTCGATCATCGTCATCGGCTTCGCGGGCGGCGAGATCCAGAGCGTGCCGCTCAGCCACGTCCTGGTGAAGAACTACGCCGTCGTCGGGCTGCACTGGGGCCTCTACCGTCAGCGCGACCCCGAGCTGGTGCGCCACTGCCACGCCGAGCTGACCCGGATGATCGAGGCCGGGGTCGCCGTGCCCCAGGTCAGCGAGCGGATCCTGCTCGAGGAGGTGCCCGCCGGCCTGCAGCGGCTGGCCGACGGGTCCACCACGGGCCGGGTGGTGATGGTGAACCGGCCCGACTGACCCCAGTCGGGCCCGCACCCTCGCCGCGACCTGCCCACGACCGGACCACCGTCGCCACCTGACATGGGGTGCCAGGATGGGCCCGTGCACGTCACCAGCATCCTCGGCTCGGGTGGTCTGCGGCTGCGCGGGTTCGGGCCGGAGGACGTCCAGGGCAGGCGGGCGTGCGGCAGGGACCCCGAGATCATGCGGATGTTCGGGGGCTCTCCGACCTTCACGGCACCGGTCCCGATGACCACGGAGGAGGCCGTGGCCTGGTACGACCAGGTCACGGACGGCCCCGATCCGCACCACTGGGCGATCGAGCTCGACGGCAGGTTCGTCGGAACGGCTCGGCTGCACAGCGTGGACGAGACAGACCGGCGTGCTCGCTACGCCCTCGGGATCCTGGACCGCGGCGTCTGGGGCCGGGGCGTGGGCCGTCAGGTCACCCGCATGGTGCTGGACTTCGGCTTCGAGCAGCTCGGCCTGCACCGGATCGACCTCCGGGTGCTCGCCTTCAACGAGCGGGCCCTCCGGTGCTACCGGAGCTGTGGCTTCACCGAGGAGGGCCGCGAACGGGAGTCGGCCTTCGTCGACGGCGCCTGGCACGACGACGTGATCATGGGCATCCTTGCCCACGAGCTCGAGATCTCGTCGTAGCTCTCGGGATGGACACGGTGCGACCGAGTGAGACGGAGCCCTGGCCTCGCGATCCGGGCACCAGCCCGGGCACGCCGGGCGGGGCCGAGCGAGGCCGGGGTCAGTTGAGGGTCACGCTCCTCGAGCTCGAGTCGGCGATGTCGTCGTAGCTAGCGAAGGCAGTCCTGGCACGGAAGGTCTCGCGCCCGCGGCCGTTCGGCCGGGTGAAGTGGACCCTGCCCTTCGAGTCGGTGTCGCTGCTGGCGACCCTCACCCAGCGCTTGCCCTTCTTCTGCTGCAGCAGCACCGTCGTGTAGGCCGCACTGGGGTAGAAGCCACGCGGCCGCTCGTCCTTCACGGACGCGTTGAACCGCAGCCGCGACCCGCGCTTCGCCTTCAGCATCACCTTGCTGCGCGGGTAGCGAACCGTGAAGGAGCCGCCGTCCACGCGGTAGCTCTGGTCGTCGTAGTCGACGTCGTAGTACTCGACATCGGCGCGGAAGCGATACCGGCCTGCGAGGAGGTCCCCGCACAGGAAGAGCTCGTCGGTGCCGGAGTCGTCGTCGGATCCGTCACCGTAGACGAACGCGCTGCCGGCGACTGCTCCGTCGGGGCCGATGGCGTCGATGTCAGCCGACCAGCCGGCGGCGTCGCTCGGCACTGCCAGGTCGTAGTGGAAGTCGTGGTCGTCGCACGAATCGAAGAGAACGATGTTCGGGGAGGTGATCGATCCGGCAGCCGAGACGGCGTCGGCCGGGGCGGTGATGACGGCGGACAAGGGCAGGAGGGCCAGGACGGCCAGCGGGACGAGAGAGCGCACCCGCAGATCCTGCGTGATGGTGGCGCTGAGCACAGGCAAATCGACAGATCCGCGACCGTCGGGCGGGAAGCCGGAGCGTGCGTCGGGGCGGCCTGCCATGCGAGAGCGAAGGCGCCGAGCGCGCGGAGGTCTGCGAGAGGCGGGTGCCGCCGAGATCGCCCGCCGTCAGTGCTCCGCGTGTTCATCGGACCGGCGTACGATGCCGGCATGCAGGCGACCCTCGAGGACCGGACGGCGCCGCTGCGCGCCGCGCTGGTCGCGGTGACGGCCACGGTCATCGCCCTGGTCCTGCCGAACGTCGTCGCGATCGACGTCTCGACCGCGACCACGCTCGCGGTCGCGGCCCTGGTCCTGGCGGCCTTCGTCGTCGTACGTCGGGCCGGGTTCGTCCTGCAGCCGCTCGCCGTCGCTCCCCCGACGAGCGAGGTGCCGACGCCGGCGCTGCCGGCCCGCCTGACCGACCCCACGCACCACCCGCGTCGTCCGCGCGCTCCTGGTACGGCCTGACGCTCGCCCCGCGCGAGCCACGGCCCACCGACCCCTTCCTCTCCAGGAGCACACCCATGTCCATCCTCGATCCGCTGACCCATGCCCTCGCCCTCGTCCTCGCGGCCGTCCACACGGCCCTGTCCTGGCTCGGCGCCGCGCCCGACTCCGGCCTCACCTGGTCGCTCTGCCTCGCCGGCATCGTCCTGGTCGTGCGGGCGCTGATGATCCCGTTCGCGGCCCATGCGGTGCGCCAGGCCCATGCCGCGGCCCGGGCCCGCCCCCACCTGCAGGAGCTCGCCCGCCGCTACCGCAACCGCACCGACCCGGCGAGCACGCGGGCCCACCTGGAGGAACGTCGTCGCATCTCGGGAGAGCACGGGGTCTCCCGGCTCGGCTGCCTCCCGCTGCTGGCGCAGCTGCCGATCTGGTGGGCGCTCTACCACCTGGTCGCCGTGGTCGCCTCCGGCACCGCTGTCGGAGCGGTCGGCGCGGACCTGGTGGCGTCGTTCGCAGCCGCGAGCCTGCTCGGCGTCCCGCTCGTCAGCCGCGGCTACCTCGGGACCGGCGCTGCCCACCTGGGTGTCGTCGCCGGTCTCGCAGTGACGGCGGCGGCCCTGTCGTTCGTCACCCAGCGCTACCTCGTCGCGCCCACCTCCGTCCTCGCCGACCTGCCGGAGGCGGTCGGGTCGGCGCAGCGGCTGCTGCCTGCCCTGTCCGCGGGCGGGCTCCTCGTCGCCGGCGGGTTCGTGCCCGTGGCACTGCTCGTCTACTGGGTCTGCAACAACGCCTGGACGCTCGGGCAGTCGGCGGTCGTGTGGCGCTGGTTCCCGACGCCGGGGTCCGCGGCGGCCCTGCGCAGGTCCGGTCCCTGACGACGGTGCCTGACGCCGGCCACCTGACGCGGCCACCGGACGCGGCCACGTGACGCCGGGGCGGTCCGGGGGCCGGCCCGGCGATCGTCCGGGGCCCGTCCGGCGCTCGGGCACGACCGCGGACCGACGATCGGCGACCTCACCCACCAGGAGCAGGTTCGGGCCTAGGATGTCGCGCGGGGCCGTCGGTTCGACGCGACGGGTGAGGGGGAAGCTGATGCTGGAGGTCGCGGTCGACCGAGCGCACGAGTCCGACGACGAGCTCGACGACCTCGCCGACCTGGTCGAGATCGTCGAGGCGATGCTCGCCGCACGGCCGGACATCACCCGGATCCGCGTCGCCTCCGGAGGCCGGGTCGTCGAGCTCGAGCTCGCGACCGGGCAGCACGCCGCTCCGGTGCCCGGGTCCGGGCCCGACGCGGATCCGACCCCCGGTCAGGGCAGGCACCGACGCTAGTGCCCCGCCGCCGCTACCGCACCCGAGCGGCGAGCAGCGCGACGTCGTCATCGGGCGAACCGTCGGCGAGAGCGCGGAGCACGTCGTCGACGAAGGCGTCCGCGCTGTGGCGCGACGCCCGCGTCGCCGCGGCACGCAGCCGCTCGAGCCCGACCTCGAGGGCCTCGGCCCGGCGCTCCACGAGGCCGTCGGTGTAGAGCAGGAGGAAGGACCCCGGGACCAGGTCCGCGACGTCGTCGTGGCGGGCCGTGTCCGGGTTCGCGCCGAGCAGCAGGGTCGGTGGCCTGCTGCCGTCGAGGAACGTCGCGGTGCCGTCGGGGGCCAGGACCAGGGGCGGCAGGTGCCCCGCGTTCGACCACTGGAAGCGCACGCCGTCCTCGGCACCGGCCTCGATCCGACCGATCACGGCGGTGGCGAACGTGTCGACGTCCAGGTCGCGCATCGCCCGGTCGAGCCCGGTCAGCGCGAGCGAGGGTGCCCGGCCGGCGGGGCCGCTCACCGCTCCCGGTGACATCCACGCCGCCATCCGCAGCATGCTGCGCAGCTGGCCCATCACGGCGGCGGCCTCGATGTCGTGGCCCATCGCGTCCCCGACCATCACGTAGGTCGCACCGTCCGACATCACCACGGCGTCGTACCAGTCACCGCCGACCTGCTCGCGCGCCCCGGCCGGCAGGTAGCGCGCGGCCAGGTCCAGGCCCGCGGGCTTCGGCAGGCGGGTGAGCAGGGCGTTCTGGAGGGTCAGCGCCACGTCGACCCGCTCCTGGAAGAGCAGCGCCCGGTGCAGCGCCTGGGCGGTGTAGGAGGCCAGCGCGGTGATCGTGGCCCGGTCGTCGTGGCTGAGGCTGCGCACCCGCGGCCACATCAGCGCGAGCGCGCCGTACACCCGGCCTTCGGTGACCAGCGGCACGTAGGCGCGGGCGTCGCCGAGCTGGTGCGGGTTGGCGAGGTGGGGGAAGAGGTCGTTCTGCTCGGCGCGGCTGGCGTAGAAGAGGAGCTCGCCGGCGACCAGGCAGGCACCGAGCGGGTTGCTCGCGTCGTAGGCGAGCTCGGGGAAGGTGCGCGCCGAGAGCCACGTCTGGGCCGAGTCCTCGACGAAGGACAGCATCTCGATCGCACCGGCGGAGTCCGGCGCGGCGACCACCCCGCCCGCACCCGGGCTGGCGATGACGTGGTCGGCGGGCCGTAGCCACATCCCGGCGCGCTCGCATCCCAGCTGCTCGGTGCTCACCTCCGCCACCGCAGCGGCCACGTCGGCGAGCGTCTCGGTGGTGGCGAGCCCGGTGCTGAGGGCGAGCAGCGCCCGGCTCCGCTCGGCCAGGCCCTGCGCCTCGACGAGAGCGCGTGCGTACTCGTCACGACGCCCGCGCTCGGCGATCTCGACCGAGCACGCCGAGGCCAGGTCCTCCAGGATCGCGAGGTCCTCCGTGGACCAGACCCGGGCCTCGTGGTCGATCGCACAGAGCGACCCGACGGTGCGGCCCGTCTCGTCGGTCAGCGGCCACCCGGCGTACGCGACGGCGCCGAGGTCCCGGATCGCCGGGTTGTCCTTGTGGACCGGGTGCTCGCGGGCGTCGGTGACGGTGAGCGGTTGCTCGTCGCGCACGACGTACTGGCAGAACGAGTGCGACAGCGGGGTCTCGCGCAGGGTGGCGTAGGGCTCACCGAGGCCGGAAGCTCCCGGGAAGACCTGACGGTCGGCCTCCACGAGCGAGACCAGTCCCACAGGGACCCCCAGCAGTCGGCGCACCAGCCGGGCGTAGTGGTCGAAGTGCTGGTCGTTGCGGACGTCGGTGTACGGCGCCATCGATGTACCGCACCCCTCTCCGCCACGTGGCCCTCGAGTTGGTGCCGCGGTCGAGTATCGAGCACGGGAGCCCCGGACGGAAAGTATTCGCGCAGGCATCGCCCGTACGGGTGAGGTGCTCCTCGGGGCCGGCTGGGTGGCGGGCGCGACCGACGCCGGCGGGCTCGGCGCGAGCGCCCGAGTGTCAGACGGCGTGTCAGCCGGCCGTCGCACACCGGACGCAGTGCGGCGCCGCCGGACGGGCCTCCAGCCGCTCGTCGCCGATCGGCTCGCCGCAGCGCTCGCACACGCCGTACGTGCCGGCCGCCACCCGCACCTCGGCGGCGTCGAGCTCGGCCAGGTGGGCGCGGGCCGACGCGACCAACGCCCCCACCTGCGAGCGCTCGAACGCGATCGTGGTGCCCTCCGGGTCGTGCTCGTCGTCGGCGTTGGTGTCGCGCGACGCCGCGACGAACTGGTCGTAGTCACCGGTCAGCGCCGCCAGGCGGCGTTCGGTACGTCGGCGTTCGGCCTCGAGCAGCGCCGTCGGGTCCTCCATCCCTCCATCCTGCCCGCCCGGGGAAGATTGAGCCTTCAACCAGCGTTGAGGGTGTCATGAAGAAGATCGGCTTCCTGTCCTTCGGCCACTGGAACCCCCACCCCCAGTCGGGCACGCGCTCGGCCTCCGACGTGCTGCTGCAGTCCATCGACCTCGCGGTGGCGGCCGAGGAGCTCGGCGCGGACGGCGCCTACTTCCGCGTGCACCACTTCGCCCAGCAGCTCGCCTCGCCGTTCCCGCTGCTGGCAGCGGTCGGCGCGCGCACCAGCCGGATCGAGATCGGCACCGGCGTCATCGACATGCGCTACGAGAACCCCCTCTACATGGCCGAGGACGCCGGCTCCGCCGACCTCATCTCCGGCGAGCGGCTCCAGCTCGGCATCAGCCGGGGGTCACCGGAGCAGGTCGTCGACGGCTACCGCTACTTCGGCTACGAGCCGCGCGAGGGCCAGGACCACGCCGACCTGGCGCGCGAGCACACCGCGAGGTTCCTCCAGGTGCTCGAGGGCTAGGGCTTCGCCGAGCCCAACCCGCGCCCGATGTTCCCCAACCCGCCCGGCCTGCTCCGCATCGAGCCGCACTCCCCCGGCCTGCGCGACCGCATCTGGTGGGGCGCCGGCACCCGTGCCACCGCCGAGTGGACCGCCCAGCAGGGCATGAACCTGATGAGCTCGACGCTGCTGTCCGAGGACACCGGCGTGCCGTTCCACCAGCTCCAGGCCGAGCAGATCGAGCGCTTCCACAAGGCCTGGGCCGACGCCGGCCACACCCGGAGCGCCGCGGACGTCGGTCAGCCGCAGCATCTTCCCGATCGTCAACGACCTCGACCAGGCCTACTTCGGCACCCAGGGCCGCGGCGGCGACCAGGTCGGGATCCTCGACGGCGGCAAGGCCCGCTTCGGCAAGACGTACGCCGGCGAGCCCGACCGGCTGATCGAGGAGCTGGCCGGCGACGAGGCGATCGCCGCCGCCGACACCCTGCTGCTGACCATCCCCAACCAGCTCGGCGTCGACTACTGCGCCCACGTGCTGGAGACGATCGTGGACGACGTGGCCCCGGCCCTCGGCTGGCGCTGACCCGCCCACCGGTTCGGCGGTAGCGGTCCCGTTCGCCCTCCGGTTCGCGGTAGTCCCTGACGTTTGTGCTGTCATTTCGCCGGATTCACGACACAAACGTCAGGGACTACCGCGCCGGCGGGACTCGCACAGGGGGAGGGCTAGGACCCGAGCACGCGCTCCAGGTAGGCGTTGCCGAAGCGGTGGGCCGGGTCCAGGCGGTCGCGCAGCTCGAGGAAGTCGGCGAAGCGCGGGTAGCGCTGCTCGAGGTCCGTCGCGGTCATCGAGTGCAGCTTGCCCCAGTGCGGGCGCCCGTCGACGTCGCGCAGCACCTCCTCGATCGCGGCGAAGTACGCCGTGGGGTCGCGCCGGACGTACTGGTGGAAGGCGACGTAGACGTTGTCGCGGCCGTAGCCGGTCGACAGCCACACGTCGTCGGCGGCGGCTGCGCGCACCTCGACGGGGAACGCGACGTGCTCGCCGATCGCGTCGATGCGTCGCTGCGCCTCGTGCAGCACGTGGGCCAGCGCGTCGCGCGGGACGGCGTACTCCATCTCGTGGAAGCGGACGGTGCGCGAGGAGCAGAAGACCCGGTGCGAGGTGTCGACGTACTCGCGCGCCGAGAGGGCGCGGGCGGCGACCTGGTTGACCCACGGCGCGGTACGGGGCACGCGGGTGACGACGCGTTGGAGGCCGCCGAAGACGGTGTTGCTCATCAGCTCGTCGTCGATCCAGGCGCGGACCCGGTTCGGCGGGCGAGCGGGCCCCTCGACGCGGTCGTTGGCCTTGGTCAGCACCCGCCGGGTGTGCGGGAACCAGTAGAACTCCGCGTGGTCGTGCTCGGCGATCCACTCGTCGAAGGACTCGAGGGTCTCGTCGAGGCCGGCCGGGCGCTCCACCGCCCGCAGCAGGTACGCCGGCTCGCACTGCAGCGTGACCGCCACGACCACCCCGAGGGCGCCGAGCCCGACCCGCGCCGCGGCGAGCTCGTCGCCGGAGTCGAGGTGGTGCAGGCTGCCGTCGGCGCCGACGAGGTCGAGCGCGGTGACCATGGCGGCCAGCCCGGTGAAGCCGGCGCCGGTGCCGTGGGTGCCGGTGCCGATGGCCCCCGAGATCGTCTGGGCGTCGATGTCCCCGAGGTTGGACAGGGCCAGGCCCTCGGCGTCGAGCAGCCGGTTGAGCTCGCGGATCGTCGTACCGGCGCGGACGGTCACGCGATGCCGCTCGTGGTCGACGTCGACGAGCCCGCTCAGCCGGTCCAGGCGCAGCTGGAGGCCCTCGGCCGCCGCGATGGGGGTGAAGGAGTGCCCGGATCCGACCGCCTTGACGGGCCCGGTCGCCTCCGCGACGTCGCGCTGGACCTCGGCCACCGACGTCGGCCACACGATCGCGGTCGGGGTGACGGTGACACTGCCCGACCAGTTGCTCCAGGTGCGCTCCACGAGCGAACGCTAGCGCCTGGAGGGCGCCCGGTCAGCGCACCGACCGGATCCGGTAGACCATGAGCGCGCCGAGGCCGGTCGCCGCCCCGACCGCCGCGAACAGCGCCGAGTAGCCGCCGCCGTAGGTGATCAACAGCCCGGCCACCGCCGGTGCCACGGCGACCGGGACGATCGTGCCGATGTTCATGATGCCGAGGTCGGTGGCCCGGGTCTGCGCATCGGGCAGCACCTGGGTGACCAGCGCCTGGTCGACGGCCATGTAGGCGCCGAACCCGCCGCCGAGCAGCGCGGCCGCCACGAAGGCCACCCCGAACGAGGGGAACGCCGCGAGCAGCAGCCCCGCCACCGCCTGCATCGCCGCGGCCGCGGCCACGAACACGCGCCGGCGGTCGAGCCGGTCCGAGAGCAGCCCGCCGGCGTACGTGAGCGCGACGCCGAAGAGGAGGTAGACCACGGTCAGCTCCAGCAGCGCGGTGTCCGGGTCGGGGCGGCGCAGCTCGTCGGTGAGGAAGTACAGCAGGTAGCAGGTGCCGAGCGAGTTGCCGAGGTTGACGAGCAGCCGGCCGGCGAAGGCCCAGGCGAAGTCCGGGTTGCCGCGTACGTCGACCCGCAGCGAGCCGACGATCTCGGCCAGGCCGAGCGGCGGCGCGTCGCCCGGCGGCACCTCGCGGTAGTGGCGGACGAACGGCACGGTCAGCCCGACCAGCAGCACCGCGATCAGCACGTAGCCCTGCCCGGAGCTGAGGGCGAACGCGCTCACCAGGCCGATGCCGAGGACCACACCGAGGGCCTGCGGGCCCGAAGATGGCGCTCGACGCCATCCCGCGCTGGTGCTCGGGCACCCGGTCGGCCACGACGGCGGTCAGCCCGGCCGTCATCGCCGAGAGCCCCAGCTGGGCGAAGGACCACCAGGCGGCCAGGGCGACCCAGTCGGTCTGGGCGCCGGTGCCGAGCAGCCCGACGACGAACAGCACCGCTCCCACCACGATGACCAGGCGGCGCCGCCCGAAGGCGCTGCGGGTGCGGTCCGAGAGCGCCCCGAAGACCGGCAGCGCGACCAGCGCCACCCCCGCCGAGGCCAGGTTGAGGATCGCGAAGTCGCGCACCTTGGAGCCGGGGTCGATCTCGGCGAGCTGCTCGGGCAGGAGCAGCTGGAGCGGCACCAGGTTGGCCGCCCAGAAGCCGAGCCAGGCGAGGCTGAAGAGGGTGACCCACCGCCGGGAGACGTCGGTCTGGGTGCCGGGCTCGGCCCGGACGCCGGGGGTGCCGGGCCGGCCGGGGGTGCCGGGCTGCACGGGGCTGGTCACAGGAACGCGTGCCCCTCGCCGCGGTAGGTCGCGCACGACGTCGACGACCGCGTCGCCGGCGACCAGGTGAGCTCGTTGACGCGCTCGCAGAGCTCGCCGGCCTTGCTGTGCCGCATCCAGACCTGGTCGCCGAGCCGCAGGTCGGCGGCGGCCGCGCCCAGCAGCGGGGTCTGCACCTCGCCGGCCCCCTCCTGCGGGTTGAACCGCAGCCCGGCCGGGCGGGCGATCGTGGGCAGCCGGTCGGTGCCCGGGCGGTCCCGACGCGATCCACCCGCCGCCGAGGGCGGTGGCGATGCGCGCCGTGGGGCGACGTACGACCGGGAGGACGAAGAAGGCGGCCGGCCGCGGCCGGAAGTGGCGGTAGTGGTCGAAGAGGCCGGGTCCGTAGAGGCCGGACCCGGCGCCGATCTCGGTGATGACCGGCTCGGCCGAGGTCTGCTCGATGCTGCCGGTGCCGCCGCCGTTGACGAACCGCAGCGGCGCGACCTGGCGCACCGCGCGACCACCTCCGCCCGGCGGTCGGCGAGCTCGGCGCCCGAGCGGCGCTGCATCGCGCGGACGGCGGCCCGCCTCACCCGCGAGCCGTCCTGGTCGTCGCCGAGCCCGGCGATCTGGCCCTCGTAGGACATCAGTCCGTCGAGCTCGAAGCCCGGACGGTCGACGATCGCGCGCGCCAGCGCCGCCGCCTGGTCCGGCGTGCGGGTGGGTGAGCGCCACGGCCCGAGGTGGACCCGGCCGCCGGCGACCTCCAGGCTCGCGTCGAGGTCGAGGCAGACCTTGATGGTCGGGTGACCGCGCCCGACCACGTCGTCGACGAGGTCGAGGTGGGCGACCGAGTCGACCATCAGCGTGATCCGGCTGCGCGCCTCGTCGTCCTCCGCGAGTCGCCGCAGCCCTTCCCGGTGGGTCGTCGGGTAGCCGATGACGACGTCCTGCGCCGCGGTCTGGTCACCGCCGTCGGATCCGGTGCCGGCCCGGGCCAGCCACAGCGCCTCGGGCAACGTGAAGGCGAGCAGGCCGGCGTACCCCTCGCGCGCGGCGGCGCGCTCGATCAGGGGCCGCGACCGCACCGACTTCGTGGCGACCCGGATCGAGGCGCGGCCCGACGCGCGGGGCGTCGTACGGCGGGTGAGGTCGGCGGCGTTGGCGTCGAACGCGTCGAGGTCGACGACCGCGAACGGCGGCTCCAGCGAGGCGGTGAGGTCGGCGAGCTGCTCGAGGCGACGGTCCACGAGGAGGAGTCTGCCCGGTCGCGGGCCGGGACCGACAGGTTCTGGCGAGGTTGGGCGCCGACGCCGGGCCGACACCGGGCCCACGCCGGGCCGACACCGGGCCGAGGGGCGGCGGGCGGCCGGCCGTGTGGGGTGGTGCGGCGAGGACCGTAGGCTCGGGCCGCGATCGTGCGGGCTCCTCGGTGCACCTCGCCCGGGTCCGCGGAGGGGCACACCTTCCGACCCCGCGACGGGACCCGCACCGCGCCCGTCCCGACCGCGACCGACACCGACACCGCGTCACACCATCCACCCGAGGAGCCCCATGAACGACGAGCAGCACGTCGCCGCAGCGATCCGGACCGTCCTGGGCCTCCCCCTCCATCGCTCCCTCGGCCTTCGCCTCGCGATCGAGGGCGACCCGTCGTCCGGCGTCGAGATGACGGTCGGCCCGGACACCATGAACCCCGCCGGCGTCCTCCACGGAGGGCTCGTGCCGCTGATCCTCGACGTCGCCTGCTTCCTGCAGGTGCTCCCCCGGCTGACCCCCGAGACGCACGCCGTCACCGTGAGCACCACCGCCTCGGTCATCGCCGCGGCCCGGGAGGGCGACGTCGTCCGCGCCACCGCCCGCGTCGACCGGCTCGGCCGCACCCACGCCTTCCTCTCCGGGCAGCTGATGGTCGGCGACAAGGTCGTGGCGACGGGGCAGGTGGTCAAGGCGGTGGTGTGAGTGGGGCGGGGTACGCCGGGACTTACCCGGTCGACCGGTATCCCTGATGACCCGGCTTCCTACACCCTGTAGGCTGTGACCTTCTCCTCATAGGAAGGTACGCCATGCGCGCAGGACTCTCCCCCGAGCGGCTGACCCGGACGGCGGCCGAGCTCGTCGACGAGCGCGGCTTCGACCAGGTGACCGTGTCGGCGCTGGCCCGCCACGTGGGGGTCAAGCCGGCGAGCATCTACGCCCACCTCGACGGCTCCGACGACCTGCGCACCCGCGTCGCGCTGCTGGCCCTCGAGGAGATGGCCGACCGGGCGGCCGCCGCGATGGCCGGTCGGTCCGGACGCGGCGCGCTGGCGGCGCTCGCCAACGTCTACCGCGACTACGCCCGCGAGCACCCGGGTCGCTACGCGGCCGCGCAGCTGCGCCTCGACCCGGAGACCGCGGCGTCGAGCGCCGGCCCGCGCCACGCCGCGATGGCCCGCGCGATCCTCATCGGGTACGACGTGCCCGAGGCCGACCAGGTCCACGCCGTCCGGCTGCTCGGCGCGGTGTTCCGCGGGTTCGTCGACCTCGAGCTCGGCGGAGCCTTCAGCCACAGCGCCCCCGATGCCCAGACGTCGTGGGAGCGCACCCTCGACCGGCTCCACGCCCTCCTCACCCACTGGGACCTGCCATGACACCACTGTCCGCCGACGAGATCCGCTCGTCCTTCGCGAACTGCTCACGCGGCGAGGCGAAGCGGGCCGACCTGCCCGACCTCACCGCGACCCCGTGGGACGACCTCGACTTCCTCGGCTGGCGCGACCCGTCCGGGTCGCCGCGGGCCTACCTCGTGCTCGCGCGCGAGGACGGCCCCGTCGGACTGCTCCTGCGGCAGAGCTCGGGGGCGGGCGCGGCGCGCAGCTCGATGTGCCAGGTCTGCATCACCCCGCACTCCGGCGGCGGCGTCGCCCTCAGCGTGGCCCGCAAGACCGGCGCCGCCGGGAAGAAGGGCGACTCGACCGGCCTCTACCTGTGCCGCGACCTCGCCTGCTCCCTCTACGTGCGCGGGAAGAGGGTGCCGAGCGCGGCCACCCTGCGCGAGACGCTCTCGCAGGAGTCCGCGGTCGCGCGGCTGCGCCGCAACCTGGACCAGTTCGTCGACCGGGTGCTGGCGTGAGGGCGCCTAGTGCGAGCCGCTGGTGGTGACGAGGGCAGCGCCGAGCCCCACCATCATCACGCCGCCCGCGACCCCCAGCCCGTCGAGGCGGGCCGGCTTGCGCGCGAACCACGTCCGCGCGCGCCCGGCCGCCAGGGCCCAGAGCGAGTCGGACAGGCAGGCCAGCACCGCGAAGACGAGCCCCAGGAGCAGGATCTGGGGCCCGGCCGCCGAGCCGGCGTCCACGAACTGCGGGAGGAACGCCACGAAGAACACGATCGTCTTCGGGTTGGTCAGCCCGACCACGACACCGGTGCGCACCGACGTCCACGGCGTCTGGGGCGCGATCTCGACGGCCTCCTCGAGTGCCCGGCGCGCGTCGGCGCGGTGGCGGACGGCCTGGATGCCGAGGTAGACGACGTACGCCGCCCCGGCGACCTTGAGCACGAGGAACGCCTCCGCCGACGCGGCGATCACCGGGCCGAGCCCGACCGCGACCGCGGCGATCTGCACCGTCAGGCCGAGGGCGTTGCCGACCACGCTCAGCAGCGCGTCGCGGCGCCCCACGGTCAGGGCGCGGCCGATCGTGAACAGCAGGCTCGGCCCCGGCACCTGGATGAAGAGCACCGACGCGACCACGAAGGCGGCGAGGTGTCCGGGTGTCGACATGGAGCAATCGTGGCGGTAGCCGGGTCCACCCGGCAACGGGATTCGCGTCCGCGTCCACGGGTCGGCCCTCGGCTCGCTGCGGTAGTCCCTGACGTTTGTGCTGTTGATCGGGCGATTTCGCAGCAGAAACGTCAGGGACTACCGCTCGCCGGGCCACCAGGAGCGCCATAGGCCGACCGGTCGCATGGGACGATGCCCGGGTGTCCGCGACCCCGACCGACCCGCAGCCGGCCCGTCGCGGACGGCCCGGCCACGACCAGGCGGCGGTGCTGCGCGCGGCGATCGACCTCTTCAACCGGCAGGGGTACGACGGCACCAGCATGGGCGACCTGGCCAAGCACCTCGGCCTCACGAAGTCGGCGATCTACCACCACGTGCCGAGCAAGGAGCACCTGCTCGCGGCCGCCCTCGACGAGGCCCTCGACAGCCTGTCCGAGGCGATCGAGACGGCCGGCGAGCTGCTCGGCGTCGACGCCCGGACCCGGCTCCGGGCCGCGGTGCGGGCGTCGGTCGAGGTCCTGGTCGAGCACCTGCCGGCGGTGACGCTGCTGCTGCGGGTGCACGGCAACAGCGAGCTCGAGCTCGCGGCACTGAAGCGCCGACGCGAGCTCGACGACCGGCTCGCCCACCTGGTGCGGGCCGCGGCCGCCGAGGGCGCCGTGCGCTCCGACATCGCCCCCGAGCTGGTCAGCCGCCTGCTCTTCGGCATGGTGAACTCGCTGGTCGAGTGGTACCGCCCCGGCGGTGCGGTGGACCCGGCCACCCTCGCCGACGCGCTCACCACGATCGCGTTCGACGGGCTGCGGCCACCCCCCGCCCAGCCCGCCCAGCCCGCCCAGCCCGCCTAGCCCGGCAGCGCCGGGTTGCGCCGCCCGAGCGCACGGCTGCGACCACGCAGCTCGGCGATGACGGCCTGGTCCGCGGCGCGGCGCACGGTCACGTCGTACAGACCCGACCGCCCGCGCAGGGCGCGCTCGACGGCGACCGCGACCAGCAGGTCGCCCCGGAGCGCCGACTCGAGCAGCGAGACGTCGAAGCCGGCGGCGACCGTGACCTCGCCGCGGGAGTTGCAGGCGACGGCGAAGGCGCTGTCGGCGAGGGTCGCGACGAGGCCGCCGTGGCACATGCCCCACCCGTTGACCATGTCGTCGCGGACGGTCATCGACACGGTGGCCGTCCCCGGTCCGACGGCGTCGAGGCTCATCCCCAGCATCCGGCTCGCGGCGTCGTGGCGCCACATCTCCTCGGCGCCGAGCCGGGCGACGTCGTCCGGGTCGAGGGTCATGCGTCGAAGTCGACGCTGACCCGGTCACCGACCGGGTGCGTCTGGCAGGTGAGGACGAAGCCGCGCGCGACCTCGTCGTCGCCGAGGGCGTAGTTGCGGCGCATGTCGGTCTCGCCGTCGGTGACCAGGGCCCGGCAGGTGCCGCACACGCCGCCCTTGCACGCGAAGGGCAGGTCGTTGCGGGTGGCCGCGGCCCCGTCGAGGATGCTCTGCGACCGCGCCATGGGAGAGGTGGTCGTGCGGCCGTCGAGGACGACGGTGACCTCGCTGGTCTCGCCGTCGACGACGGCGTCCGCGCGCACCACCTCCGGCGGCGGCGCGTCGACGTAGAACAGCTCGGCGTGCACCTTGTCGGCGGCGACGCCGAGCTCGTCGAGGACCGCCCGCGCATCGGCGATCAGGCCGAACGGACCGCAGAGCCACACGTGGTCGACGTCGGCCAGCGGCACGAGCAACGACAGCAGGCGGCGCAGCCGGTCGGCGTCCAGGCGACCGGAGAAGAGCTCGACGTCGCGGGGCTCGCGGGAGAGCACGTGCACCAGGTCGAGGCGTGCGGGGTAGCGGTTCTTCAGGTCCGCGAGCTCCTCGGCGAACATCACCGACCGGCTGGTCCGGTTGCCGTAGAGCAGGGTCACCTCGGCGTCGGGGTGGGTCAGCACGGAGGCCGCGACCGACAGCATCGGCGTGATGCCGGACCCGGCGGCGATGCACAGGTGCCGACCACCGGCGTCCGGGTCGGCGCGGAAGCCGCCGCTCGGGGCCTGCACCTCGACCACGTCACCGACCCCGACCTCGCGGGCCAGCCAGGAGGAGAACATCCCGTCCGGGATCTCGCGTACGCCGATCCGGGGGCGGGCGCCGGTGGGGGCGCAGATCGAGTACGAGCGGCGGTGCTCCTGCCCGTCGATCATCCGCCGCAGCGTGAGCGACTGGCCGGGGGCGAACGCGAACTCGTCGCGCAGGTCGTCGGGCACGTCGAAGGTGATCGCGGCCGAGTCGTCGGTGAGGTGCTCGACCGCGGCCACGACCAGCGGTCGGAACCCGGCGCGCACCGGCGTGGTGGTCATCAGATCTCCTTGACGTGCTCGAAGGGCTCGGCGCAGGAGCCGCAGCGGTAGAGCGCCTTGCAGGCGGTGGCGCCGAACTCGGAGGTGAGCTCCACGTCCGCCGACCCGCACCGCGGGCAGGTGAGCGGGCGCCGGGTCGGCAGCAGGTCGAGGGTGATCGGGCCGCGCGGTGCCGGGCCGGGCGCGGAGATGCCGGCCTCGGCGAGGGCCCGGCGCCCGCGGTCGGTGATCCAGTCGCTGGACCAGGCCGGGGTGAGCTCGACCCGGATGCGTACGTCGTCGTACCCGGCGTCGCGGAGGCGGTGCACGAGGTCGTCGCGCATCGAGGCCATCGCGGGGCAGCCGGAGTAGGTCGGGGTGATCGCGACGTCGACCACGCCGTCGTGCTCCTCGACGCTGCGCAGGACGCCGAGGTCCGCCAGGGTCAGCATCGGCATCTCGGGGTCGGTCACGGTCGCGGCGACGTCGTACGCGGTCTCGGCAGCCGTCCCGGTCGCCGTCTGGGCAGGCACGGCGCTCACCAGCGCCCCATCGGGTGGGCGCGCGCGACGACCTGCATCTCGGCGAGCAGACGGCCCATCACCTCGGAGTGCCGCCCGTCGCGGCCCATGCCGCCGGCGACGGGCCCGGTCTGGGGCACCTCGGGCCGCTCGACGCCGCTGACGGAGAGGACCTGCTCGAGCACGACGTCGACCTCGGCCGCGACGTCGGCGGGGTCCACCCCGACGCCCTGCGCGGCCACCGTCGCCTCGATGGGGTGGGTGCGGAAGAGCTCGTCGTGCAGCGGCCAGACCAGCGCCAGCCCGGCCAGCAGCCGGCGGCGGGACTCCTCGGTGCCGCGGGCCAGGGTGAGGAACCAGCGCCCGGCGTAGTCGCGGTGGTAGGCGACCTCCTTGACCCCCTTGGCCGCGATCGCGGCGAGCACCGGGTCCCGGCTGGTCGCGAGCCGCTCGAGCAGGGCCAGCCGGTAGGTGGAGAAGACGAGCGAGCCGGGCGATCGTCACCGCGAAGTCGCCGTTGTCGGCCTCGACCAGGCGCACGTTGCGGAACGCCGCCTCGTCGCGGAAGAAGGCGAGCGCGTCCTCGACGCGGGACCGGCGAGCCCTCCGGCAGCGTCGGCACGACGGCCGGGTCGGCGGCGGCCGCCCGGGCCAGCAGCAGCCGCGCCTGGCCGAGCAGGTCGAGCGCGATGTTGGACAGCGCGATGTCGTCCTCGAGGTCGGGGGCGTTGCTCGCCCACTGCGAGAGCCGGTGGGAGTAGACGAGGGCGTCGTCGCCGAGCATCAGGCAGTACGTCGCCAGCGCGGTCGCGTCGACCCCGTCGGGGAGGGTGGTGTCGACCCCGGCCAGCGGGTCCTCGAAGTCGGTGCCGAAGGCCCACTGCGAGTCGTCGGAGCCCAGCAGCCCGTCGTACACGGTCTCGTGGTCGGTCTCGTGATCGGTCTGGTGCCGGACGTGTGGTCGGTCTCGTGCGGGGCATGCCACCCGCCTTCCCGAGGGACCCGGGGTCCCTCGCGACACATGTGGGGGACGTCGTCGGGGATGGCGTAGAACGTCGGGTGCCGGTAGACCTTGTCGCCGGCCGGGGCGAAGAGCGGGTCCTTCTCGTCGGGGCTCGAGGCGGCGATCGCGTCGGCGCGGACCGCCCAGATGCTGACGCCCTCGTTGCGCCGGGTGTAGACGTCGCGCGCGTGGCGCAGCGCCATCTCGTCGTCGGCGGCGTGCAGCGAGCCGACGTGCACGTGGTTGAGCCCGCGCTTGCCGCGCACGAAGATCTCGTAGAGCGGCCACTCGGCCCGGACCCCGCTCATGCGTCCTCCCCCGTCGCGTCGGCGGTCGAGTCGGCCCCCGTCGAGTCGGCGCGACCTCGCGCCGACTCGGCCTGCCGTGCGGCGAACGCGGTGGCCGCGTCGCGGACCCACGCGCCGTCCTCGTGGGCGCGGCGGCGGTGGGCGATGCGCTGGGCGTTGCACGGCCCGCCGCCCTTGACCACGGTCATGAACTCGTCCCAGTCGGGCTGGCCGAAGTCGTGGTGGCCGCGCTCGGCGTTCCAGACCAGGTCGGGGTCGGGCAGGGTGACGCCGAGCGCCTCGGCCTGCGGCACGCGACATGTCGACGAACTTCTGGCGCAGCTCGTCGTTGGTGTCGCGCTTGATGCCCCAGGCCATCGACTGCTCGGTGTTGGGCGAGTCGGCGTCGGGCGGGCCGAACATCATCAGCGCCGGCCACCAGAACCGGTCGACCGACTCCTGCACCATCGCCCGCTGCGCGTCGGTGCCGCGCATCATCGTCGACAGCAGCTCGAAGCCCTGGCGCTGGTGGAAGGACTCCTCCTTGCAGATCCGGATCATCGCGCGCCCGTAGGGCCCGTACGACGTGCGGCACAGCGGCACCTGGTTGCAGATCGCGGCGCCGTCGACGAGCCAGCCGATGGTGCCGACGTCGGCGTACGACAGCGTCGGGTAGTTGAAGATCGAGGAGTACTTCTGCTTGCCCTCGATGAGCTTCTCGGTCAGCTCCTCGCGCGAGACGCCGAGCGTCTCGCACGCGGAGTAGAGGTAGAGCCCGTGGCCGGCCTCGTCCTGGACCTTGGCCAGCAGGATCGCCTTGCGGCGCAGCGACGGGCGCCCGGGTGATCCAGTTGCCCTCCGGCTGCATCCCGATGATCTCGGAGTGCGCGTGCTGGGCGACCTGGCGCACCAGCGTCGAGCGGTACTTCTCCGGCATCCAGTCGCGCGGCTCGATCCGGTCGTGCCGCTCGATCGTCCGGTCGAACGCCGCGAGGAGCTCGTCCTCGGCGTACGTCGTGCCGTCGGGTGCCGTCTGGGGCGAAGCCGTCATGCCTACCTCCGGAGGATGCCGCGGGCCATTTACAGACCGTTCGGTCAGTATCTACTGTGGCACGAGTCACGCCGGCGTGCAACGCCGTGCCCGGACCTACTGCCGGACCCACTGTCGGCGCACTGCCGCCCACGCGTTCGCCACGAAGGGGCAGACTCGACCTCGTCGAGCCTCCTCGACCCCGCCGACCACCTCGAGCCACGGAGCACCGCATGTATCGCGTCACCATCCAGTACGACGTCCCCGCCGACCCCGACGCCTTCGACACGCGCTACGTCGAGGGCCACGTGCCGCTCGTGCTGCCGGTGCCGGGCCTGCGCTCGTTCACCTACTCCAAGGTCACGCCGATGGGCGGCGAGCAAGGCGTCTACTGGGTCGCCCAGCTCGACTTCGACGACCGCGACGCGATGAAGGCCGCGATGGCCTCCCCGGAGATGGCCGCGGCCGGTGCCGACGCCGACGAGATCGGGGTGGGGCGCACGATGTTCGGCGGAGAGGTCGTCGAGGCGACGACCTGACCGACGGCGCCACAGACGTGCGAGCCCGGGCGTCGGCCGGTCCGCGCGCCGGGTGCGCACGCGCGCTGCCGGCGCGCCCGTGACCGGCCCGCGAACGCCTGGTCACCCGTCGTGTCGAGCCGGCATCCGGCGAGCGATCCGCGGCACGAGCGCGCGGACGGAGCGGCGGCGTACCGCTCCGGCCCAGACCCCGGCCCCGTAGGCCAGGTCGTCGAGGCGACGCCCGGCCAGCAGCGCGGGCACCGGTAGGCCCCGCCGGTCGCGCAGGCCGACGACCGTGTCGAGCACGAGCGCGCTCACGACGGCGCGACGCAGTGCCGGCGACACCGTCGCCGCGACGAGCGTGGCCGGCCACCAGTGCCGCAGCAGCAGCGTCGCCTCCTGGCGCACCACCCACCCGAAGCCGAGGGCCCCGAGCCGGACCGCGATCGGCGCCGGCACCGTCGAGCGCAGCCGCCAGCGCCGCGTGCCCCACCGCGGCCGCCGCCAGCGGTCCGGACCACCGGTGCCGGAGCAGCAGGGCCGCCGCCGCGACGGCGTACGTCGGCGCCAGCACGGCGGGCGCCATCGCCTCGCCGTGGCGCTCGGCCAGCACCGCGGCGCTGGTGCCGTAGACGACCTTGCGACCGAGCCAGCCCCGCGCGGTGCTGCGTACGTCGTGCTGCGCGACCACGCCCGGCTCGTAGCGCACGGTCGCGGTGCCGGCCAGGCGCCACACGAGGTCGACGTCCTCGCCGACGTGCAGCGCGGCGTCGAAGCCGCTGCCGAGGGCGTCGGTGCGCGCGACCAGGCAGGCACTGGGGAGGTAGGAGACCGCCGCGCCCGGACGGACCACGCCGGCGCTCGCCCCGAGGTCGAGGGAGGAGAACGCCGCGTCGTACCGCTCCCACCAGCGGCGGCCCGCGGCGCGGCCCTGGACCCGGGGTCCGACGAGGACCGCCGCCGGGTCGGCGAGGTGGCGGGCCAGGAGGAGGAGGTCGGCGCCCGCGACCTCGACGTCGGAGTCGACGAAGGCGACGTAGGGCGTGCGGACCTCGCGCAGGCCGGCGTTGCGCGCGGCGGCCGGGCCGGAGTGGACGGGGAGCCGCACCGTCGCGCCCGCGACCGGCACGTCGGAGGCGTCGTCGACCACGACCACCCGGAGCGGTGCCAGCGACGCCCGGCAGCGCGCCAGCTCGGCCGCCCGCCCGCGGACGGGCACGACCACGGTCAGGTCCGCCGGTGCGCACCGGCGCGACGTCGTCGAGCACCGGCAGGCCCAGTCCGGTGGCCAGCCAGCGCCGGCCGAGGGTGCCCGCGCTGTCGGTCTCGATGACCGGGCGCCTCAGCCGCATGACGGTCAGCGGTGACCCGCCCACGAGCAGCCGACCCCCCTGGGCGACCGTGGTGCTCGGGTCGAGCCGGACGCGCACGGCTAGCCCCCGAACCCGCCGTCGGCGTGCACGTCGGAGCCGTTGAGCACGGCGCCGGCCGGGGAGCACGCGAACGCGATCGTGGCGGCGACCTCGGCCGGGTCGAGCACCCGCTGGAGGTCCTGGTGGCCGACGAGCTCGGCCCGGTCGACGCCGTACAGCCCGGCGGTGGCGTCGAGCATCGCGGTGTCGGTGGAGCCGGGCGAGACGGCACAGGCGGTGACGCCGGTGCCGCGCAGGTCGGCGGCCAGGCCGCGGACCAGGCCGACGACGGCGTGCTTGGCGGCGGAGTACGCCGCGAGGTGGAAGAGGCCGGTGTGGCCGGCGGCGGAGGCGACCGCGACGAAGCGGCAGCCGCTCGGGTCCGGCCCGGCCAGCATCGCCGGGATGGTGGCGGCGGCGGTGTGCCAGACCCCCCGTACGTCGACGTCCCAGAGCGTGTCGAGGTCGTCGGCCGGCGTCTCCCACAGCGGGAGCCCGCCGCGGACGACCGCGGCACCGGCGACCACCGCGTCGAGCCGGCCCCAGCGGGCGAGCACGGCCGCCACGGCGGCGTCGAGCGCCGCCCGGTCGCGGACGTCGGCGACGAGCGGCAGCACCTGCTCGACGTACCGGTCCGCGAGGGCGGCGAGGTCGGCCCGCGTCGCGAGGGGTGGGCCCTCGCAGGAGTCGAGGGCGGCGACGTGGAACCCGTCGGCGACCAGCGCGGACACGGTCGCGGCCCCGATGCCGCGGGCCGCGCCGGTGACGAGGGCGACGGGGATCATGGGGCGGCGACCGTGGCCGAGCGGCCCGACGCCGCCACGACGTCGTCCGCCATCGCCACGAGCAGCCGCTTGCCCTCCGCCGCGCTGGCGCCGGCGGGGTCGCCGAGGACGCCGTTGGCCGAGACGGCGGCCACGCCTCCGGCGAGCATGAGGGGCAGGATCTCCCGCAGCGGCCGGGTGTCGCCGGCCTCCGCCCGGTCCAGGCGCACCAGCCAGGGGGCCAGGTGCAGCATCAGGGAGGTCTCGGTGCGTCCGGCGTGGAGGTCCACCGACTCGGTCGCGCAGGCGACCCAGTCGACGTCGTGGCCCTCGCGCTCGAGCTGGGCCACGGCGGCGGTGAGGGCCGTGACGTTGCCGCCGTGACCGTTCACCAGCAGCACCCGGTCGGTCCAGGTCCGGATCGACCGCACGAGCTCGACGACGGTGCCGGGCGAGGACGTCGGTGCCGATCGAGGTGGTGCCGGCGAACGACTGGTGCTCCCCGCTCGAGCCGTAGGCCAGCGCGGGGGCGACCCACACGCCCAGCCGGGCGGCGGCCGCGTCGGCCACCGCGGTCGCGATGACGGTGTCGGTGTCGAGCGGCAGGTGCGGGCCGTGCTGCTCCAGCGAGCCGACGGGCACCAGCACCAGCGGGGCCCGGCCGACCGTGGGGGACGTCGTCTCGGCCAGCTTCATCAGCCGGCGACCTGCCCGGTCCCGCATTCGCCGCAGGTGCCGCCGCACGTGCCGCCGCGCCCACCCCGAGCGTGCGGTGGAAGCCGTCGGGGGTGAGCACGTGCTCGGGGGTGAGCTCGTCGATCGAGGCGACGCCGAGTCCCATCAGGGCGGAGTC
Organism: uncultured Actinomycetota bacterium; assembly: GCA_963757695.1. Lineage (GTDB taxonomy): Bacteria > Actinomycetota > Actinomycetes > Propionibacteriales > Nocardioidaceae > Nocardioides. Next base: position 817,970 of record CAVWTJ010000014.1, on the reverse strand, counting down.
GATGCCGCTGCGCAGGACGTCGAGGACGTTCTCGACCCCGGCCTGGCCGTTGGCGGCGAGGCCCCACAGGTAGGCGCGGCCGATCATGACCGACCGGGCGCCCAGGGCGACGGCCTTGACGACGTCGGAGCCGCGGCGGATGCCGCCGTCCATCACGACGTCGACCTGGCTGCCGACGGCGTCGGCGATCGGCTTGACCATCCGGATCGCGGCCGGGGTGCCGTCGAGGTTGTTGCCGCCGTGGTTGGAGACCGAGAGCCCGGCCACGCCGGCGTCGACCGCACGGAGCGCGTCGTCGACGCGGGAGACGCCCTTGAGCACGAACGGCGTCCCGCTGATCTGGCTCCACTGCTCGCGCATCCAGGCGACGTCCTCCCACGAGGGCGGCGGGGTCGTCATCCACTCGTAGTAGGCCGCGAAGAAGGTCGGGGCCGCACCCCCCGGCGGGGCCAGGTTGGGCGCGGTGAGGTCCGGGATCTGCCCGGTCCGGCCGAACTGGTAGAGCCAGCGCGGCTTGGTGACCACCGACGGCGCCATCCGGACCATGGTCTTGAGGTCGACCTTCTCCGGGATCTCGGGGCTGCCCCAGTCGCGCCCCATCGAGAACGACCAGTCGAGGGTGGCGATGAGCCCGACGGCGCCGGCCGCGTGGGCGCGCTGCATCCGCTGCACGACCACGTCGCGGTCGCCGGTCCAGTACATCTGGAAGAACGTCGTCGCGCCGGTGGCGGTGACGTCCTCGACGGACTTGGAGGCGAAGTTGGACAGCCCCATGATCGTGCCGCGGGCGGCCGCGGCGCGGGCCACCGCGACCTCGCCGTCGGGGTGCACGGCCTGGACGCCGGTGGGGCTGATCAGCACCGGCAGGGACACGTCCTGACCGAAGACCCGGGTCGCCGTCGAGCGCTCGGCTCGCTGCCCGGCCACGAGCGGGGCGAACCCGAGCTCGCGGAACGCCGCCTCGTTGTCGCTCACGGTCTGCCCGCGCTCGGAGCCGGCCACGAGGGCGCCGTACACGGGGGCCGGCAGGCGCTTCCTGGCCCGCCCCTGGGCGACGGCCACGGACTCGAACCAGGGGTTGGTCCGCCACGGGTTCTCGAGCTTCATGAGCAGCAGCCGCCTTCGGCGTGGGTCGGTGCGGCCGGGTCGAAGCCGGCGAGCGGGCTCTCGGCGCAGGCCGAGACGGGGGGTCGGGTGAGCAGGGTCAGCATCACCGGCTGGTTGCGGGTCGGGGCGGCCTTGGAGTGGTCCTGGCTGGCCGCCGGGACGACCCGGTCGCCGGCGAGGGCCGTCTCGCCGTACCCCTGGACGCACTCGGGGTCGGGCCCGTCGAGCGGCAGCCCGGTGAAGAACTTGGCCGCCATGCAGCCGCCGCGGCAGGTGTCGTAGAACGAGCACTTCGCGCAGGCGCCGCCGGTCTGGGGCGAGCGGAGCTCGGTGAAGAGCTCGGAGTGCTGCCACACCTTCTGGAAGCCTCCGGGGTCGAGCAGGTTGCCGGCCAGGAAGTTGTCGTGGATGGCGAACGGGCAGGCGTAGACGTCGCCGACCGGGTCGATGAGGCACACCACCCGTCCCGCGCCGCACAGGTTGAGCCCGGGCAGCGACTCGCCGAACGCCGCCAGGTGGAAGAACGAGTCGCCGGTCAGGACGTCCTCGCCGTGGGCCATCAGCCAGTCGTAGAGCACGCGCTGCTGCTCGGGCAGCGGGTGCAGCTCGTCCCAGACGTCGGCGCCGCGCCCGGAGGGGCGGAGCCGGGTCAGGCGCAGCGTGGCGCCGTAGGAGTCGGCGAGCGCCTTGAACTCGTCGAGCTGGCCGATGTTCTCCCGAGTGCAGACCACCGAGATCTTGGCGTCGGAGAAGCCGGCGTCCTTCAGGTTGCGCAGCGCGGTGATCGCGGTGTCGTAGGACCCCGGGCCGCGGACGTGGTCGTTGACCTCGGGGGTCGCGCCGTCGAGCGAGATCTGTACGTCGACGTACCCGGCGCAGGCCGGGCCGGCGAGGAAGGCGGCGCGCTCGGGGCTGATCCGCACCCCGTTGGTGGAGAACTTGACGCCGACCTGGTGGTTGACGGCGTACTCGAGCAGGTGCCAGAAGTCGGGGCGGATGGTGGGCTCGCCGCCGCCGATGTTGACGTAGAAGACCTGCATCCGCTGGAGCTCGTCGATGACGGCCTCGCACTGCTCGGTGCTGAGCTCGCGGGGGTCGCGCCGGCCCGAGGAGGACAGGCAGTGCGCGCACTCGAGGTTGCAGGCGTAGGTGAGCTCCCACGTCAGGCAGATCGGGGCGTCGAGGCCGAGCTCGAACTGGTCGACGAGGCTGCCTCCGACGGGGCGTTCGGTGACGACGCCGGCGCTCATGCCACCGCCTCCTGGGCGGCGCGGGGGCGGATCATGTCGGTGGCCGCCAGGCCCCGGAGGGCGGCGGCGTACGCCGCGTGGTGCTGCTCCGGGACGCCGGCGGCGACCAGCGCCGAGCGGACGTCGCGGTGCTCGGCCAGCCCGCGGACCACGGCGACCAGCTCGGGCCGCTTGAGGAACGTGAGCCTGCGGTTGCCGAAGTGGTAGGCGAGCGCCCCGAAGGGCTCGGGCCGCAGCGCCACGGACGGCGACAGCGCCCAGGCCTCGTCGAGCAGGGTCTCGCCGGCCGGGGCGGACATCAGTAGACGCCGCACATGCCGTCGATCGAGACCTCTTCGATCAGGTCCTCGGCGACGAGCGCGTCCGTGGCGGCGTCGTCGGTGACGGGTGCCTGCTGCGGGTCCTGGTTCATGGTCGGCTCCTGGGGTGTCGGGTGAGTGTGGTGCGTGTCACACTAATGGCACTGGTGGCCACAAAGGAAGGGCCGGGACGGGATACATTGCGTGCCGACATGAGCAGCCCCACCAAGCCCCGCCCCTCCTCGGCGCGCGGGCGCCCCGTCGTGACGTCGCACGGGGCCATCGAGCAGGCCGCCTTCCGGCTGTTCGCCGAGCGCGGCTTCACCGGGACGACGCTCGAGGACATCGCGGCCGAGGTGGGCGTGGGGCGGCGCACGCTCTTCCGCTACTTCGAGTCCAAGAACGACATCCCGTGGGGCCAGTTCGACCGCACGCTCGAGGCCTTCCGCGAGATCCTCGCCGCCACCCCGCCCGACCTCCCGCTGTGGGAGGCCGTGCACCGCGGCGTCCTGGCGTTCAACGACTTCCCGGACCGACGCCGAGCCCCCGCACCGCGACCGGATGCGGCTGATCCTGACGACCCCGACCCTCCAGGCACACTCCGTGCTGCGCTACGCCCAGTGGCGCGCCGTGATCGCCGAGCACGTCGCCCTCCGCCTCGACCTGGCCCCCGACGACGTGCTGCCCCGCACGGTCGGCCACGTGTCCCTCGCCCTCGCCCTGACCGCCTACGAGGCGTGGCTCGACGACGAGGACGCCCACCTCGCCCGCCCTCCTCGACGAGGCCCTCACCGGCCTGCGCGACCACCTCCGCTGAGCGTGCGGCTCAGCTGCTGGCCGCTGGACCGGGAGCAGACGCTCCGTCGGCTGCTGCGGATCAGCCGCGGCCCGGCGCCCGCTCGCGCAGGAGCGGTGACTTGTCCGTTGGCGCTCGATGAGGTGCTGCATTCCGCCCACTATGACGCGAACTTAGGACCGGCCCTCGCCACCACCTGCCTCCGTGCCGGTCGTCACCTTCTCAAGTAGCGCCTCTTGACTCCGTCTGCTCCGGACGTCGTCCTTGCGAAGACTTCGACCCTCGGCCAGGACGGCGGCGAAGACCTCGGACGCGCGTTGATTTGCGGTGATGATTGCCGCTTCAAGCTTTTCTCCGACAGCGCACGATCGGAAACGCGAAAGTTCAGTTTCTTTGGTTTCTCAAGTCTTTGGCCAATCGCGATCAGGTCGCCGCGGTCGAATACTGAAGCCAGCTCCGGATTGATAATAGCTGAGACCATCATTGCTATGTGCAATACTTCGCCGCCTTCAAAGTGGTGGATTCGGGCGTCCGAGCAAAGTATCTATCGATGCGGTAGATGATCCACGCAGCGTAGTAGTACATCTCCACCGGGAAGTCGCCCCAGACGAATGAGCCTTCGGCCTCCAAGTCTTTCGGTGAGACAATGGCGCGCGACGATTCACCAAAGAGCGTGGCAGCTACTGCGCGGTTGAACTCCGGGGTGGTGACCACGCGCGTCCGTGCAAACTCGAGCGCTGTCCCCCGGCTCTGCCGCTCGTAGCGGAGTCCATCGGTGCCAGATTGAGCAAAGAACTCTTCGACGTCCTTGGCGATCTGCAGGCTCGCCTGGAATATCGGTCGAACCGATAGCTGTCTGCAAGTTGGTGGCGATCGCGACGCTCGTCCTGACGCTGGGGTCCTTCGAGCTCACGATTTTAACTGGGACCCACAGATCGGACATCTCTCGAGGGCTGGTCGCGGGTCCGTCGGTCCTAGACCACCTGATCAACTGGTGGCTCGTCTGCCCACCGTTCACTATTTGATAGCCCGAGATGAAGAACCTATCGCCGAGCCCTCTGAGCTCTGTCGCGATGATCGTAAGTCCGTTGTTTAGGAACGGAAAGTGATCTCTTCTCCGCCGACTGGAGGGTCGCCATGATCCGAGCGTTCACCGGATTCTGAGCGCCTAGGTCTAAACGCACATTCTAGTCGTCGAAAATCCCCGGCCGGATGTCACCGGAGTCATCTGTCAGCAACTTCATTAGTTCACTCGCGGAGACGAGTCCGATATATGCTTCGGTCACTCGATCTGTAGCCGGGATCGTCTGACGCTTCTCAAAGTTGAACTGTACGTTCTGAGGGCCATACCGCTCTTTTTGCTTGGCCGCCAAATTGTCATGACCGTGGGTTCTGAGCTTTAAATCTTCGGAGTAGACGGCAAAGTCGCGGATTCGCTGTAGCGCTTGCGTCACCTGCAACTCTCCACGTGCATCTTTCCCGTCGTTCGAACTCGTCGTCACGTAGTACAGGTCGCACGGGATCCGTGGGTCGGCGAACTTGTCACCATTCTCCGCAATCCGGTCTATCAGAATCGAGACGTCCACAAGCCGGGGAGGCAGATCCACGGTCCCCGGCCTCATCGCGTTTGGTGACAGCTTCGACACCGTGAAGAAATTTGCGATCAGCTTGGAGTCGTACGATTCGCTTGTCTTGGCTTGAATGAAGACGACGCGTGCACTGTTTGCCGTCTGTTCCGCAATTAGATCGTGGATCTTCTTCTGGCTCGAAGACAACCCTGTCGTTCACCACCACCGCGGCGACATCGATGCCCTCATCGCTACCCCCTCCGAGAACCGAACGCTCGATCAACTCGACGTCGTCCCGCAGGTACGAGAAGAGATAGTTGGCTGCGACGTACCGCTCGAATTGGTCCGCTTCGCTTCCTTCAAACCCAAATCTCGTGCGAACTTGCTTACGCGCTTGCCCGTCAGTGTGTGCATGTCTCCCCAGTGTGTTATCCAGTCTTGGCACCTGCGGAACTATCAGGAACCTCAAGACTTGACTGGCCCATTGGGCGAGACGCGGTGACGCAATAGCCCTCGCAACGCGAAACCTACAGCTAACAACGTTGGAACCTATGCCGGTGCCGAGGGTGTCGTCCCCGGACGTCGCCTGCACAGGCCCAACCGGTGCTTGGAAGTAGTGCAAGATTGACAGTCGATGGCTTTGGCATCTCGCCTCGATTCGCTAGGCGGCGAGGAGTATCCGGCCGTTCGGGCGTGAGGAAGGCTGGCGGCCGAGATGCGCCATCTCGCCGCTCCAGGTGCGCTGGGCTAACGTGTTGTTTTCAGTTCCCCAATCGCGGCGCGGCGCGATCGACAACGACAATGGCTCAAACAGAGCCGTCTCCACCGCGCAGCGAATTGTGCACGCCGCGGTGCCCGCTCTGCTTCACTTCAGACATGTCAAAGGATCAGAGCCTCGCCAGACGCCTCGCTGACGGCTTGTACGGCCGAATGGAATTTGATTTCGCATGCAACCGAGGGCATGGCTTTGGTGAAGCGCATTTGCACGGCGTTATGATGGAAATTCTCGCGTCTAACGTGGACCCGGGCGTGGTGAGCGTTGAGCCGTCGTACGCGATCGATGCAATCCAGCGAACTACGCGCAACGGAGAAGAGCACGGCGCAAAGAAGAGTGGGAGGAAGCGGGAAGTCGACTTCGCCCTGCTTGCTCGCGCTCAGCAACCGCATGCACCCCGACTCCTCCTCTGCGTCGAGGCAAAGTGGGCTGGCTCGAGACACGCTGCTCCCAAAATGTCCTTATAGACCTCGCGCGCTTAGCCCTCATCAGCCAAGAACGCCTCGAGGCAACCTGCATCTTCGTACTGGCCGGCGGGAAGGACAGCGTGACGAACCTGCTTGAGACGCGGCTGCCGAAATTTCAAAGACTCGCGGCGCGCAACCCTTGCAACCCCGCTACAACGGCAGGCCGCACAAATACAACCTAAAGAACGCCCCGGGTCGTCACGGCGCGTTGGATATGAAGCGGCTGGAACTGCTGGGAGAAAGGTTCCGACGTGTGCCGGTTCAGATTCGAACCTTCATGTATAAGCCCAGTCACGATCTCCCGCCCAACTGGCGCGTCCATGTTTGGCGCGTTTCCGCACCGCCCTTGCCGCCGGCAGTAGCGAAAGAGGTCGCGAAATCCAGCGGGCAAGACCCTACGACTCACCACGCGTCATAGCACCGCGTACCGTCCTACCCCAGGGGCACCCATCGCCGGACAGGCCACCCTGCTGTGAGCACCCGCCACCCGATACTCGGCGGCGACTGGCTCGTGCGCGCGATCGCACTAAAGAATGGGTGCGCCGTAGTGCCAAGATGGACCTGTGCCCCAGATTTCTGAACTGAGTATTGGCGTTCTAGGCGCCTCGATGGGAATGACGGTCGATGAGAGCGAGTCCGACCTGCCGGAGGAGGTTCTCGCAGAAAGACGTCAGGTGTGGCGCCGCTCGCCCGAGCGCAGGCGGCTGATGCGAACTACCTGGGCATCCCTGCTGATCCTGCTCCCCACAGGCGTCGGGCTCGGGCTAGTGCTTGCGGGTGATGCTGATCCAGCGCTCAGAGGTCTCCTCGGAGGCGGCCTGACGCTGTACGTGCTGGCATTCAGCCTTTCATTCTACGGACGGGCCCTGCGCCGAGATGTCACTGACCGGATTGTTCTCAAACAGGCGGCCCAAGAACTAACAGCCGCAGAGGAGCAGGTGACGATTGCTGCCGACGGCGAGTCGCTTGACCTCTTGAGCGTATGGACAGCAACACAAAAGCGGCTGGACTACTATCACCAAGTTGCCCTGACTCAGTCGAGACGTAGTTTCCTGCTCGGCCAGGTCGCGGCCGTTCTCGGCTTCACCTTGCTTCTAGCTGGGTCTGGGGTCGCACTGGTCGCAGACGATCAAACGGCACAGCTCGTAGCGGGAACGTTAGGCGCGATCAGGTGCAGTTCTGGCTGCGTTCATCGGCTCGACCTTTGCGAAGTCGCAGGAAGCTGCCACGAAGCAGTTGCGGGAATACTTCTCGCAACCGCTTCAACTCTCGCGGGCGCTCGCAGCAGAAAGGTTGGCAGTGCTTCTTCCCGAGGAAAGCCGTCAAGACGTGGTCAGCGCAATAGTGCAAGGAATCTTCGCGGTCGAACGGTCCCCGAACGAAGTTAAATGGGTCGCGAACGGTTGCGAAGCCGGGAACCGAGCACGGAGGCACCTCCTCCAATCCAGAGGGGATTGCTGCTGAATGGCTCACAGCGGACTCGCCTGACCCTAGGTTCGCCGTCACCCACGGTGGCGTCAGCGCAACTGGCCGCCAGGTCGGAACAGTGGTGGTTTGCAAATGGCTCCCGCTTCATGTGCCCAACGCGCTGCGACAAGCGAACTCATCGCGCTGCAGACCCCCGGGATCTTGCCGCCGACAGAGCGATAGAGGTGCGTCTTTCCACCGCGAAACGGCCATGGCATACCGCCCAGATAGACGCGCACCCGTATCGGGCCCCGGTCCCGGGTGAGTCGCCAGGCAGGTCTAGCGGGATCCGCTGCCTTCGACACGCAGCCTGACGAGCACGCGTTCCGAGGAGAGTTCCGCATGCGGGACGCACCGACCGAACTGCCGTGCCCGGTGGCTCTCGCGCTTGACGGACACACGCCTGTGTACACCGGTTGACAACAGAGGGGAGCCGGAAGGACGCGGGTCTCGAGGCAGGCGGATTGCGGCTGATCCCGGACATCTGGCTGACTCGCCTAGTCTGTCTCGGCGCGACTGGGAGCCAACCCGAGCGCGTGCGGGCTGGATGGCCTCAGTGGTCGGCGAGGAGGGGAGCCTGGCCGGTCCAGGTGCCGGCTGCTGCTTCGTTGATGAGGAAGTCTGCGAGTGCTGCTCGGGAGAGCCGCAGCCCGCCTGGTTCGCCGATCTGTCGCGGGCGGGCGGGAGTGTCGGTGGGGTTGTCGTGGAGCAGAGGCAGTCGGACCAGGGTCCAGTCGAGGGCGGAGGCGCGGACGATCTCGGCCATCGCGATGATGGTGCGGTAGGCCGGAGCCATGCCCAGGCGGATGCCGGTCACCATGGCGCGGATGCGCAGGTCGCGGCGGTCTGCCGGGTCCGGCGCCGATGGGGTGGAGGTGGCGACGAGCCGGCGGACGCCCGTCTGGGTCATCGCGTCGACGATGGTCTGCATGCCCGGCACCAGGGGCGCGATGCTGGTCTTGTCTCGTCCGGGTCCGAGCAGGCTGATGACGGCGTCCGCGCCGGTGACCGCGGCCCGGATGGCGGCGGCGTCGTCGAGCTTGCCGACGACCACCCTCAGTCCGGGACGCTCGTCGAGCTTGGCTGGATTGCGGGCGTAGGCGGTGACCTGGTGCCCCTGGTCGAGGCCACGGCGGACCACGAGCCGCCCGGCGGGTCCGGTGGCCCCGAACACGGTGATGCGCATGTTGATTCTCGTTTCTCGCTCACAGGTGGAACGGCTGCTCCACTTACTGTCCTCAGGCAACAGTACAAGTGGAGTGCCTATTCCATATTGGTGGGTACGATGCCGGCATGACAGGCGACCCGGACCAAGTGCAGGCGCCGGCCGACAGCGGCCGAGGTCTGCGGGCCGACGCCGAACGGAACCGCGAGAGCGTCCTCCACGCCGCCCGTGAGGTGTTCGCCGAGCAGGGGCTCGACGCGTCCACCAACGAGGTCGCCCGGCGCGCCGGCGTCGGTGTCGCCACCCTGTTCCGTCGCTTCCCAACCCGCGAGGACCTGATCGCGGCGACCTTCGCCGAGAAGATGAACGCTTACGCGGAAGCCATCGACGACGCGCTCGCCGACCCCGACCCCTGGCACGGCTTCTGCGCCTACATCGAACGCGTCTGCCAGATGCAGGCCGACGACCGCGGCTTCGCCGACGTCCTCACCCTCACGTTCCCCACCGCCAAGGCCTTCGAAGCAGAGCGCAAACGCTCCGCTAACGCGCTCACCGAGCTGCTCAACCGCGCGAAGGCCACCGGACGGCTCCGCAACGACTTCGCCCACCAGGACGTGCCCCTCATCCTGATGGCCAACGCCGGCGTCGTCACAGCCACCCGAGACGCCGCCCCCGACGCCTGGCGCCGCCTCGTCGGCTACCTCACCCAGTCCTTCGCCACTCAGTCCGCCCAGCCTCTGCCGGACCCACCCACCCACCGCCAGATGTACCGAGCCCTCATGCGCCCGGCCCGGACACCAAGGTAGAGCCGTCCCCGTTCTCTACGCTCGCACGGATCCGAGCCAGATCCGGTCGTCCCGCATGCGGAGCGACGTACGGCGCCCCGCCGCTGTCGGCTTCTCTGGGTGGTTCGTGCACCGCAAGCGGATCGCCTTGCGAGACAACCCCGGAGGTGCGTCACACCCCCGCTTGTGCCTCAACGTCAACGGTAGTAGCGGAGAGCTCACGCCCTGGGCGACCTCGGTCGAGGTGTCGACAAGCACCATCACGCCTCGGTGGACCAGGCACCGGCCGCGGCTCCGACTCGCCGTCCCTCGTGCTCGACGTTGCGACGTAGAGGTCCAGGGACCAGATCAGCGGAGGTCGAGCTGCTCGCGCACCGTCGAGGCGATGCGGGCGAGCGCGGCAGCCAGGTTGCGTTGCTGCGTGGCGCGTCAGCGGATCGAAGACGAGCTGGCGCACTTCCTCGACGTGGCCCGGAGCGCTGGCCGTCACCTTCTGCAGTCCCGCCTCAGTGAGCCGGGCCAGCGTGTACCTGCCGTTGTCCGGGTCCGGTATCCGGGTGATCCAGCTGCGCTGCTCGAAACGCACCATCACCTTGGACAGCCTCGGCAGGGTGCTGTTGCACAGGGCGGCGAGGTCGCTGAGGCGCATGGTCAGACCCTCGGTCAGGGACAGCCGGGCGAGGACGCTGTACTCGAAGTTCGAGATGCCCTCGTCCCGCTCCAGCTGACGATCGAGCAGCGCGGGGAGTCCGATCACCATGGTGAGCAGGTCCTGCCAGAGCACCTGCTGCTCCTCGTCGAGCCAACGGGGCGAGGCGGTCATGACCGGAGTGTAGAGGAGCGCAGGCACACACCTTCCCGTGCTCGACAAGCGACTCCAGGCTCCTGGGTTGACTTGCCGAGGCAAGTGAGCAACACTCAAGTCACTTGCCTAGGCAAGTCAGGGCACTCGCCCTTCGACAGGGGGGACACCCGTGACACGTTTCGACAGCCCCACCACTCACCCGGCTGCGGCGTACGACCGGCACCTGGCGCAACACGTGCCGCACGCTCGGGAACATCGGTCGTGGGTTCCGGCCGACGGCCCCCTTCCCAGCCTCTTCGTCAGTCACGGAGCGCCGTTCACCCTCGATGACCCTGAGTGGATCGCCGACCTCTTCCGCTGGGCGCGGTCGATGCCCAAGCCCCTGGGCATCGTGGTCGTGTCCGCCCACTGGGAGCAGGCGCCGGCGGCGATCTCTGCGACCGCCGCGGCCGCGCCGCTGTACTACGACTTCAGCGGCTTCCATCCTCGATACAAGACCCTGCCTTACGCCACCCCGGACGCAGCCGCGCTCGCCCGACGCCTGGCCGGGGCGTTCCCGGCGACGACACCTGTGCACCACTTCGCCGATCGCGGCCTGGACCACGGCGCGTTCATCCCGCTGATGGCCATGTATCCAGCGGCGGACGTCCCCGTCGTACAGCTGTCCATGCCGAGCCTCTCCCCCGTCGCGCTGCTGCAGCTCGGCGCACGCCTGCGACAGCTCCGCGACGAAGGCATCCTGGTCCTCGGTTCGGGGTTCATGACCCACAGCTTCGCGGTCTTCCGCGACCCCTCCCTCGCGGCGCACACCGAGGCGTTCGACACCTGGGCGACCGATGCGCTTGCCCGTGGGGACGTCGACGAGCTGACCGACTTCCGCGCCAAGGCTCCCGGTGTCGGCGTCGCACACCCGACGTCGGAGCACTACGTCCCCCTCCTGCTCACCGTCGGCGCCGCCGCGGACCCCGCAAGCGCCACGAGCGCGATCCACCGAATGGTCCTGGGCAACTCCATCCGCTCGGTGCAACTGACCTGAGCGGCTCCACAGCCGCGCAGCACGTCGAGCACCCACCGGGCGCCGACGCGGTGGGGATGGCAACCACCGGGCCCAGGTCCATCAACCCTGACCGCCACAGCCCGACACACATCACTAGCGAGGAGAAGACACATGAAGGCGATCCGTTATCACCAGTTCGGCGGCGTAGAGGTCCTGCAGTACGAGGAGGTCGACCGCCCAGTACCGGGGCCGAGCGAGGTGCTGGTGCAGGTAGCAGCCACGTCGTTCAACCCCGTCGACGACCACATCCGGCTGGGCGTCCTCGCAGAGGCGATCCCCACCGCACTGCCGATCACCCCTGGCCTCGACGTCGCCGGCACCGTTGCCGGGATGGGTGCCGACGTGACGGGGCTGAGGGTCGGCGACGCCGTCGTCGCCATGCTGCCGCTGGACGCACACGGCGGTGCTGCGGAGTACGCCGTCGTGGCGGCCGACCTGGTCGCTGCGGCCCCGCACAGCATCTCGCTGGCCGACGCCGCGGCACTGCCGCTCAGTGGACTGGCCGCACGCCAGGCCGCCGTCGAGCTTGCCGGCATCCAGTCGGGCCAGACGGTCCTGGTCAACGGAGCCGGCGGAGCCGTGGGCAGCATCGTGGTCCAGCTCGCAACTGATGCCGGCGCCATCGTCACTGCCGTGGACCAGCGCGAGCACGCCGACCGACTGTTCGCCTACGGTGCCAAGGAGGTCGTCGCTCCGCTGGATCTCGATGCCGGCCCCTCGGCGGTCGGTGGCCCCTTCGACGTGGTCGTGAACCACGTCCGGCTCGCGCCCCAGGACCTGGCCAAGCTCACCTCCTACGTGGCCGATGGGGGCATCGTGGTCAGCTCCGCCGGACCGGTGCCGACCGACGAGCAGCGCGAGGTGCGCAGCGCCGGCGTGTGGGTGGTGCCGGACGGCTCGCACCTGGCCGACCTCGTGTCCCGCATCGACGAAGGTCGTCTGCAGCTCCACGTGATCGACCGCCGCCCGCTGCAGGAGCTGCGAGACGTCCACCAGGACTCGAGCAACGGCACGCTCCGCGGCAAGACCGTCATCGTGGTCGGCTGACTCGCACCCGTTCCGGGACAGCCGCGGCGCCCACCCCGTCATCGCGGGGTGGGCGCCTCGCGTCACGGGTCGTCTCGACGACACACCACGCCTGTCGGGGAGCCGCCGCCGAGGCGGCTCGAGATGGTTGCCCATTCCACCGCGATCGGCTCGGCCCGCGCGCCGTGAGGCACTGACTATCGTTGGGGCCGATGATCACCCGCCGCGACGCCGCCCAACGCCTGGACATCCCCCTGGAGATGGCCACTCGACACGGCCTGCCCACGACGCTCACCGAAGCCCAGCTGCGTGAGATCGAGGACAGCCCGCCACCGTGGCTGGTCCAGTCCCGCGCCAATCGGACCGGCAAGAAGCCGGTGTGGGTCGATCTGGTCTGCAGTGTCTGCGGGTCTGCCGAGAGAGCGCGGCCGAAGAAATGGTGGCCGACGTTCACCTTCATCAGTTGCGACCACCATCAGCCCTCCGATCTGCCGCCTCCGCTCCTCGGCGAGCGACGTGAGGAGATCCTGGGTATTGGCAGCCGGTTCGTCGGCTGGGTCGACACCCCACTGGACTGAGCCAACCCTCGGCCAGCGCTGGGGCTGAGAGCCTGCACTCCGCCGCGACTGACAGCGCCGCCCACCGCATCCACCCGGCAGGCACGGCCCCCGACTCCGCAACGCTCAGGCCGCCGGTGGTCGGCCCGCCCTGAACGCGCTGCGCCTCGCGGCATCGCGTCACACCACCGCGTGCGGCTCGCGCCAAGGAAGCCGGTCAGGTGCGAAGCAGCGGGACGTTCAGCTGACCTCGACCAGCTCAGGGATGAAGGAGCGTGCGCGTCCAGACATCGGTGATGAGGCGCGCGAAGTCTTGTGGACTGACGCCTCGCGAGGCCAGCAGTGTGTAGTACTCGGCGCTGTTCATCGACCACACGAGCTCCGCGACCTGTTGGTCGCTCAGGTCGTTCCTCACCTCTCCGGTCCCTCGCAGGTCGGCGGCGAAGAGCAGCATGTTCGCCGCCCGCCGGTCCGAGATCGACTCCCACATGGCGCGTGACTGCGGGTCCGCGGAGCCCGCCTCTCGCAACGCGATCATGAGCGGTGCCGTCGTGGGAAGGACTTCGCCGAGAGCGGCGGCGTAGATCTCGATCTTTGCTGTGGCGGTGGTGGCCGATCTGATCGCGTGGACGTAGTCACGCTCTGCAGCGCTCAGAGGCTCCGGGCCCGAGGCCAGGGCCATGTCGTGAACGGCGAGCAGCAGCTGCGGCTTGCGCCCGACCGTCGCGTACACCGTGTCCACCGAGACCCGAGCGGCTTGGGCGATCTGGGCGACCGACGTGCCGGCGTACCCCTGGGTGGTGAAGAGGCGATGCGCCTCGCCCAGGACGCGGAGCCTGGTCTGCTCGGCGGAGGCACGCCTGGTCGGAGAGTCGTAGGCACGGCCCTTGCGGTCATCCATCACGATGGCTACTTTAACAATATTCGTCCGATGCTTGTTCGGATCAATCTTTGGAGGGCCGATGACGACCGAGGCGAACGGTGCGGGCGTGGTGATGCGGGAGCCGGGAACGGGCCGAGGGACATGGGCCATGGGCTCGCTCTTCGAGCACGTGCTCGAGTCCTCGGAGTCCGAAGGCAAGCTCGGCGTCGCCGTGGTGACCCAGCCGCCCGGAGTAGCGACACCGCTGCACCGGCACAGCAAGGAAGCCGAGGCCTTCTTCGTCCTGGATGGCCGGCTCAGCTACCGCGCGGGCGACGAGCAGTTCGAGATGTACGAGGGTTGCTTCATCTACCTCCCGCAGAACGTGCCTCACGCCTTCCGGATCCGAGGCGATAGGCCCGCTCGAATTCTCGCCCTCACCGCTCCTGGGGGGTTGCTCAACCTGTACGACGAGGTGGGGATCCCCGCGACCGAGATGCGACTGCCTGGGCCGGACGGCCTTGCCCCCGACGTGGAGATCCCGAGATGGGTCGAGGTCGGGCCCCGTTACGGACTTGAGGTCGTCGGTCCGCCGATCCCGGAATAGCCCGGGGACGGTGCCGCATGACCATGGGCCGCGGCCGCCTACGCGGCGCAGCCGGCACCAAGGCCTCCTGGTCGGTGGAGCGGCTCCTGGACAGCTCCACGTCACCACCGGAGGCCCTCCCCTCTCCAGCTGTCCGGGGCCGTGCCACGCACCAACGTCGCTGGACGTCACCGCTCCAGGGGGGTCCTAGGATCGGTGGCATGACCCACGAGAACGAAGAGAACACCCGCCAGAACGTCACGTTCGCCAGCAACGGTGACCACGCCCACGGCTACCTCGCAACTCCGGAGTCCGGCTCCGGCGCGGGCGTCATCGTCATCCAGGAGTGGTGGGGACTCGACGACCACATCGTCGACATCTGCGACCGTCTTGCAGCCGAGGGCTTCGTGGCGCTGGCCCCCGACCTCTACGGCGGCAAGGTCGCCCACGGCACCGACGACGCCGGCGAGATGATGTCGAGCCTGCCCGTCGAGGGCGCCGCCCGGGACCTTGCCGGAGCCGTCGACTACCTGCTGGACCACGATGCCGTGACGTCCAAGACCGTCGGTGCGGTCGGCTTCTGCATGGGCGGCGGCTTCGTGCTCATGCTCGCCGCACAGCAGGGCGACAAGGTCAGCGCCGCTGCGCCGTTCTACGGCGTCGGCCCGGCCGTGCCCGACACCTACACCGGCCTGACCGCCGCGGTGCAGGGCCACTACGGCGAGAAGGACGACTTCTACCCCGTCGAGGACGCCAAGAAGCAGGAGGCCCAGATCCGCGAGGAGTCCGGCGCCGAGGTCGAGTTCTTCTACTACGACGCCGGTCACGCCTTCAACAACGACACCGACAAGATGGGCACCTACTCCCGCGACGACGCCGCCAAGGCCTGGTCGCGCACGGTGGAGTTCCTCAACGCCAAGGTCAGGTGACCCCTGGCGTCATCCCGGGCGAGGATCCTCCGCGACGCCGTCGGCGTGCTCGTCGCGCTGTCGCGCAGGGCCTCCTCGGCCACCGGACACGCCGCCCCCACCACCGCGGCGTGTCCGCTGTGGTGGCATCGCCCATGCTGCTCTGGGAGCATGCTTCATGGACTACAGCGACGTCATCGCCACGGCTTTCCTTCCGAGGCCGGCGGGCACGCCCGTACCTGACGTCGTCGCTGGGGGCGGCCCGGCCCGGAGGTTGCGCGACGCGTGCGAGCCGGTCGCCATGCACGCCGTGTGGAGCGCCGGCACCAATGCCGCGCTGGCCGCGCACGGGCTCGACTTCATGAGCAGCTACGTCGGTGGACGCGCAACAGCCCTGGGCCGGCCGAACGGCGCCGTGGTCGCCAGCGCCTTCGCGTGGTTCGAGCCGGTCCTCGTATCGACGCTGTATGACGCAGCGGCCGCCGCCCTGCCCCACGCCCAGCTGGTCTCGGTCCGCGACGAGGCGACCGTCGCAAGCCTGAGCGCGGTGCTGGGTGGCGATGACCCCTCCGAGGAAGCCGACCTGCTGGCGGCGGCCGTTGAGAGCGCCGAAGGCGCCGGCCGGCCGTTGTTCAGCGGCCTGCTGCAGCGCGCTCGACCGAGCGACCCGGTCCACCGGTTGTGGTGGGCCTGCGACCTGGTGCGCGAGCACCGGGGCGACAGCCACGTGGCGGCCGCGAACCGCGCCCGCCTCGGCCCGGTCGAGATGAACGTCCTCACCGAGCTGTGGGTCGGCATGCCGCTGTTGTCCTACACCGCCACCCGCGGCTGGTCCCCCGAGGCCATGCAGCAGGCCGTCGACGCGCTGACGGCCCGCGGGCTCATCAGCGGGGAACAGCTCACGGAGAGCGGGCGCGCGCTGCGAGCCTCGATCGAGGCCGACACCGACGCACAGGAGCAGTCGATCATCGACGCACTGGGCGACAGGGTCGACGAGGTGTGCGCACAGCTCGAGCAGTGGTCGACCCGCTGCATCGAGGCCGGCGCATTCCCGCCCGACATCCTCAAGCGGGCCGCGGGCTGAGACGTCCTTGGCGGGGCCCGATCGTCACCCACCGATCATGGCGGTTCCGCCTCGACCCCGGTGCGCGACCTGCGTCCTACCCCCGCCATTGGGCGTAGAACCTTCCGCTCATGCTTGATATGCACGTGATCTGTGCGGCTTGCCCTGCTGCCGCGAACTGGCCGACAGCCGCGACGCCTCACACATCTCTTCGTGGAGGTCGGGCTCGGGTTCTATCCTGAGCAGATGCTCGACCTGGGCGGAACCGACGTTGATGAGATCGCCACCGCACTCGCAGATCAGACTGACTACGAGCACCGATGGCTGCTCGACCCACGCACGGGCGAGGTGGCGTTCTGGACCAGCGACACGGGCATCGATGGGGAGAACCCCGTCGAGATCGACGAGCTCGATCTCATCCCCATCGATCCCCTCCCGCCCCATGTGTGGTTTCAGGACATGGCCGACTTCGCTGACGGCATCAGCGACCGCGCGGCCGGCCGACGCCTGCACCAGGCCCTGCAAGGGCGGGGACCCTTCAGACGATTCAAGAACCAGGTCTATGAACACCACCCCGAACTGATCTCGCACTGGCATGCCCTACGTGATGTTCGAGCCCAGCGCCGGGCCGTCGAGTGGCTGCTCGACCAAGGACTCATCCACGACACCGCCGCGCAACAGTTCGCGAGCGACCACCCAGATCCCGACCTTCCATGAAGCCGATCCGATCGACGCGCAAGAGCAAGCTCCGGCCGCTGACGCCCCGACCAGCTGCGTCATTCACCCGCGACTGCGCTACGCAGGCGCCCGATTCTCACCACGTCCTCTGCCACACAAAGTGTGCGAACCCGTCAGCCTGAGCGCGCATAGGTAGCGGGCGTCACGCCGAGCAACCGCTTGAAGTGGCGGGTCAGATGCGCTTGGTCGTAGAAGCCGACGTCGACCGCGACGGCGCTGGGGCTCTCACCGGCCAGCAGACGGCGCCGCGCGAGCTCGAGCCGCCGTCCCACGAGGTAGCGATGCGGCGAGATGCCGATCTCCTGACTGAAGGATCGCACCAGGTGGGAGGGGCGAGCGCCGAGGACGGCAGAAGCGGTCGCCAGGCTGATCCCGTCAACGACGTGGGCGTCCAGCAGCTCTCGAAGCCGTCGTGCCACCGTGGGCGCATGACGGCGCGGGGGCACGGGGTCGGCGCCGCTGACGTGACGCCCGAGGCTCGCCGTGGCAAGAGCGAGCCAGCTCTCGGCCTCGAGCTCGTCTCCCGGTTGCTCCAGCGCTCGATGCACCCGGTCGACCGCGGTGCGCAGTGCCGGGTCGCCGTGGTCCGGTTGGTCGACCGCTCGACCCAGGCGGCCTACGTCGACCTGGGCAGCGTCCAGGTAGAGCACTCGCTTCCGGAAACCTTCGGTGGTGGCCGCGCGACCGTCGTGCGCGACGTACGGCGGAAGCAGTACGACGCGGGACGGCGCGGTCTGGTGCTCTCGACGGTCGAGGTCGTAGCGCACTCTCCCGGCGTCGACCAGAAGCACGGTCCACACGTCATGGGTGTGTTTCGGGTAGGCGTGGCTCGCGAAGGCCGCGTGCAGGACCTCGGTGACGCCGGGCACGTCCGGACGCCACGCCCGAACGCGAGCTGCCGGGTCCACCATGGCAAGAACGTACAAGACGAGATGGCGGAGCCGCGTCGACGATGACCGGATGAACAGCATCCTCAGCCCCCCGTTCGACACCAAGATCGCGGTCGTCGTCGGCGACGACCTGGCCACCTGGCAACGGCTCAACGTGACGGCGTTCTTGTCGAGCGGCATCGCCGCTGCGCACCCGCAGCTCGTGGGTGAGCCCTACCTGGACGCCGACGACACCGCCTACCTTCCCCTCCTCGGGATGCCGGTGCTCGTCTTCGAGGCCGATCGCGAGCTGCTCCGGTCGGTGCGCGACCGCGCTGTACGACGTGCCTTGCCGCTGGCCGTCTACACCTCCAGCATGTTCGCCACCGGCCACGACGAGGCCAACCGCGAAGGGGTCCGGGCGGTGACCGGAGCAGACCTGGACGTGGTCGGCCTCGCCGTGTTCGGCCCCAAGAACGCCGTGGACAAGACGGTCAAGGGGGCTCACCTGCACCCCTGAGTCCTGCCGGTCGATCGGTTCATCAACTGACGCGCATCATCCACGGGAAGCCGGCGCGAAGAGTTGTCCACAACCCCCATGGTTGAGCGGGATTCTCTGCCCGGACTGTCGGTGGTCGGTGGTTGAGTAGTCCCATGAGCAGACACCTCGACGGCACCGGATCGGGTCACCCGATCACCGGCTTCCTCGACCTGCTCGAAGGCGCGTTGGACGAGGTGGCCGAGGGGCAGCTGTGGTCGATGAACACCGAGGAGACCACCCGGTTCATCGTCCGCCTCGAAGCCGACCTCGCCCGGCTTGCGGAGCTCGAGGCGCGGGCGTTGACCCAGGCCAAGACCCTGGACGTGCACGGACAGATGGGTGCCCGCTCCGTCGCCGTCTGGTTGTCCCGGAAGACGAGGCTGACCCAAGGGGAGGCGAACCGTCGCACCAGGCTCGCCGAGACGCTGAACGCTCACGAGCAGACCCGTGCCGCGGTCGCTGCCGGTGCGGTGTTGCCCGAGCAGGCGGCCGTGATCACCGCTGCCGTCGACGACCTCGATGAGGAGTACCGGGCCGAGGCTGTCGAGGCGGAGACCTTCCTCATCGGACAAGCCGCGCTGGTCGATGCCCACCAGCTCCGCGTCATGGGGCAGCGACTGTTCGAGATCATCGACCCCGCGGGTGCCGACGAGCACGAGGCGAAGCTCCTCGACAAGCAGGAAGCTGAGGCACGCACGAAGGCCGCGTTCCGGATGCGTCGCGACGGGGAGGGCAAGGTCTACGGCTCGTTCATCCTGCCTGAGGCTCAGGCAGCGATGCTGGAGAAGGCACTCAAAGCACTCGCCGCGCCCAAGCACGTCCGCGCCACCGAGGGTGCCGGGTCGTACGACTACGAGAAGCCGACCCCGCAGCGGATGGGGTGGGCGTTCATGGAGTACATCGAGCGCTACCCGATCGACCGGCTCCCGAAGATGGGTGGGATCGCGGCCACGATCATCGTGACCGCCGAAGCCGACATCTTCACCAAGGGTGCCCACAAGGTAGGCACGACCGACACGGGAGTGAAGGTCGCCCGCGGCCAGCTCCTGCGCTGGGCGTGCATGGCGAAGGTGATGCCCGCGGTCCTCGACACCGACGGCCACGTCCTGGACCTGGGTCGCTCGAAGCGGTTCCAGACCGAAGCCCAACGGATCGCGTTGATCATCGAGCAGAAGGTCTGCCAGCACCCGACCTGCGAGGTCTCGGGTGCGTTCTGCCACGTCCACCACACCACGCTCTGGTCAGAAGGCGGCGAGACGAACACCAGGGACGCCGTCCTGCTGTGCCCCTTCCACCACCATCACGCCCACGCGCACGGCACCGAATATCCGATCAGGACGTAGCCCGGCTGAAGGTAGGTCCTTCCCACACGAAATGCCCGCTGCGTAGCCGAGCCACCCAGCGCCCGGAAGCCCACGCCTCAGTCAACGATCTCGCCGCGTACGTCGGTGCGGGTCGCTGCCGGCCGGTCCCCCTGGCCTGGCGCAGATCGGGAGCCTGTCGGATCCAGTCGCCCACCTGGCTGCGCCACCCTCGGTCAGTCCCGAGCCGCCCGGTGACCCCACTCGAGGGCGCTCTCACGCGATCGCGCGCGACCGCGAAGCGAGATGGTTGCCCGCGAGCGGCCCGCCGCGCCGCGCCCGGCGGCCCGCCGCGCGCCGGTGACGACGTACACGCGCTGCGTGAACACCACGAAGCGAGCCTCCTCCACGAGGCTTCCCGCCGGGGTCACGTCCACCGCGAGCCACAACCCGTCCGGCTCGAAGCCGACGACGGCCTTCCCCGTGCCGGAGCGCTCCCTACCCACGGCCGACGAGGTGACCTGAAGGTCGAACTCGACCGCTCGGGCATGCGCACCGCGGGTCCCCCGCAGCAGCTGCGTCGCCTCGACGAACGCCCGCTCCTCCGAGGAGATGACGCCGGCCGGGATCCACGGCGCCCGTGGGCCGGTGGCGTCGATCCCGGGTCGGACCTTGTCCCCGTTGACCCAGACATCTCCCCAGCTCATCCACGCATCCTCGCACTGGTCCCCGGCCCGGTCTCCGGAGGAGGTGCCGTCCGGACCGAGCACTCAGTCCAGCGCGCCTACACCTTCAACCTCTTCACGGACTTGGTGACGTGCTTGCCCCGGTTCTCGAGGAAGACGATCTCGCCGAACTCGAGGTGCGACCAGCCCTCGTCGCTGTCTGTCAGGGGCTCGGAGGCGAAGATGGCGGCCGTCGCCTCCTCCTCGGAGCGCACCTCGAAGTCATAGGTCGTCTCGTCGTGCTGGAAGTTGCTGCCCATCTGCAGGTACATCGGCTCGAGGAGCATCGAGAGGGCGAAGTCGCTCGTGCCCGGGCCAGACTTTCGCAGCTCTCTCCAGTCCCCGGCCGGGTCGGTCTCGCCCTGGTGTCCGAGACCGACGTTGACCCCGATGATGCGGTTCGGCGACACCAGGGCCATCTTCAGCTTGGTCAGGCCTGCGAGGTCGAGGTCCTTCATCGCCTGGGCGACGAGCGCGACCAGCTCCTCGATCGCACGCTGGACCTCCTCGTCGCTGTCGCCCTCCATCAGGGAGAGCAGGAGCACGTAGAGGAACTCCGTGTCCGTCGTGCCCCGCATCTGCGTCAGGTACCTGTCCTCGCAGTGCTGCAGCAGCTCGCGCTGCAGGAGCAGCCAGTTCGGCAGGTTCCCGTTCTGGGCGATGATCCACGGGGTCTCCTCGACGGAGAAGGGGTGGCAGTTCTCGTCGGCCAGGACGGTCTTCGCGTTGTAGGCGGCCGCTCGGACGTGAGCAAGCATCGTGCTGGCCTGGAGGCTGGGGATGATGCGCTCGGCGTTGTCGTCGTAGAAGGCGGCCATGGGCCGGCGATAGATGAAGGGCTTCTCCGGTTTGAGCAGGTGCTCGCCCCAGGCCCCGAATCCCCATCCGGCCAGCTGGAGCTCCGGGTGGCGCTCCGGGTCGAGGGACTGGTTGATCAGACTGTTCTCCGGCGTGAGCAGCAGGCTCTCCAGAGGTGTTTCCGGCCCGATGTAGGCGAGCACTCGGCACATACGCTTCCTTCACTGATGAGTCGATGTACGGCGATCGTTGCGAGGTCGTGCTCTGGCCCAGGAGGCCGAGTGATCGTGAGGAGTCCGACCGGCGACGCCACGAGCGCGCCAGCCTACGGCCCGGGCGGCGTCACGTTCGGCTCCGTGGGGCGACCCGCCCCGGACCGGTCCCCGGTCCTTACCGCCGCGGTCGCGTGGTGCGGAGCCTCTGCGGGTAGGAGCAGGGCGCGCGCGAGTCGTGGGGGCATCGTCCAGTTGGCTCGTCCGAGCACGCCGACGAGTGCGGGTGCGAGGAGGCCGCGGACGATGACCGCGTCGATGGCGATGCCCAGAGCCAGCGCGGTGGCGAGGACCTTGACCTCGACGGTCGGGACGGTGGAGAGCGCGATGAAGGCGAAGAACAGGATGAGAGCGGCCGAGGTGACCAGTCGTCCGGTGTTGGCGATGCCTTCGACGACGGCACGGTCGGTGGCGGTGCGTTCGTCGAGCGCCTCGCCCGACGTCGGGTGGACGAGGTCGTCGTACTCCTCACGCATCCGCGAGAGCAGGAACACCTCGTAGTCCATCGAGAGCCCGAACAGGAACGCGAACGCCGCGATCGGCACCCAGATCGTGACGGCCCCGGTGGCGGACTGGCTGAAGAGCAGCTCTGTGCCGAAGCCCTCCTGCCAGATGAGGACGGTGACGCCGTAGGCCGCGCCGAGGGACAGCGCGTTGAGGGCCAGGGCCTTGATCGGCAGCCAGAGTGAGCGCAGGGCGCGGGCGAGGAGCAGGAAGGTGACGACGGCAACGCCGAGCACGACCCAGACCACGTTGCCGTAGACCGCGGAGATGTAGTCGGCGTCCTCGGCCGGGGTGCCGCCCACGGTCGACGTCGGTGCCGACACTGTCGGCAGCCGATCGAATGCGGTCCAGGGTGGCCCGTCCGGCGTCGCTGGTCGGGTCCGCGTCGGTCCAGACCTGGAGGAGGGCCTGGCCGCCGACGGTCCACCCCTCGCCGTCGGGTGCCACGGCCGCGGCGACGCCGTCGACCGCCGCCGAGCAGGTCGAGAGCGGGCTCGACCTCGGCCTCGGGGACGAGGACCTCGGTGGGGCGCACCACCCCGACCGGCAGGCCGTCGGCCACGACGCCGGTGAGCGCGGTCGAGGCCGGAGAGGTCGAGGAGACACCGCTGAGCTGGGCCGTGCCCAGGGTCAGCATCAGCACCGGGGCGGCCAGCGCGAGCAGCACCCCGACCGACCCGACGACGGTCCAGCCACCGGCGGCGCAGCACCGCCGTGGCGATCGCCGCCCACAGGCGGCTGCGGGTCACGGCGGGCTTGCGTCGCGGCCAGCTCAGCCTCGGCCCGACCGCGCTCAGCAGTGCCGGCACCAGGGTCAAGGAGATGGCGACGCTGAACAGCGGGATCAGCAGCCCGCCGAGGCCGATGCTGCGCAGGAACGGGATCGGCACGAGAGCCAGCGCCGCCAGGGAGACCGCGACGGTCACGCCGCTGAAGAGCACCGAGCGTCCGGCGGTGGCCATCGCCGCGCGCACGGCGTCGTCGTTGTCGGCGCCCTTGGCGGTCTCCTCGCGCCAGCGGGTGACCACCAGCAGGGAGTAGTCGATGGCCACACCGAGCCCGATCAGGGCGATCGAGGTACTCCACCACCGCGGACACGTCGGTCACGTAGGTCAGGCCGAGCAGGGCGAGGAACGTGCCGAGGATGGAGACAGCGGCCACGAGCAGCGGCAGCCCGGCCAGGAGGGAGCCGAACACCAGCGCGAGCACCACCAGGGCACCGATCCCGCCGATCAGCACCTCGACGATCAGACCGCGATCGCTCCCGCCGCCTGCCTCCAGCACCGTGAACCCGCTCAGGGTGACCTCGCCACCGCCGTCCGCGGTCGCACGCTCGGCGACCTTCTCGAGGAGCGGCTCGGCCTCGACGTAGGGGTCGGGGCCGGGGACCGTCGGCGGGTAGACCACGACCACGGCAGCGTCGTCGCCGACGGCGAGGACGTCGGCGCCGGGGTCGCTCGGCGAGACCGTCCGGGTGCCCGGCACCGCCTCCCGCGCGGCGACTGCCGCCCGGTCGGCACGTTCGGCTGCGTCCTGTCCGCGTCGACGACCAACAGCAGCGGATCGGTCAGGCCGCCGCCACCGAACTGCTCGATGATCTGCTGGTTGGCCTCGTAGGCCGCCTGGCCGGGAAGGTCGAACTCGTAGGAGAGCCGGTCCACGGTCGTCGAGGCGGTCGACGCGCCGGCGACGGCCACGGCGAGCCAGGCCAGGGCCACGATCAGGCGGTGCCGCAGCACCAGATCGGTCAGTCCGCATCATGTCACTGTCTTCCGTCGAAAGGTATAAGGAGCCTGATGCCCATCAGGGACCTTACACTTGCCTCATGACTGCGCCTTCACCCCGATGGAGCGGAGGCGACCCCGACGACCTCACGGCCCTGACGATGGTCCGGACCTCGCAGGTCCTGGCCCGGGTCTTCACCGCCACGCTTGCTCCCTACGGCCTGCCTCCCCATCACTTCAGCGTGCTGCTGCACCTGGTCGAGCAACCCGGCATCAGCCAGGCCGACCTGGCCCGCGTCGTGCTGGCGACGCCGCAGTCGGTCGGCGAGCTGGTCCGGGTGATGGAGGACAAGGGCCTGGTCGAGCGCACGCCACCCGCAGGTCGCGGGCCTGCCGTCGGCCGTCTACGCGTCCGAGGCCGGCCGGAACGCCCTGGACGAGGTCACTCCCGCGCGTGCTCGCGGCCTTCGCTCCCGAGGCCCTCGGCCTCGACAAGGCTGCGCACGACCGACTCAACGCCGACCTGCACGCCATCATGTCCGAGCTCGAGACCTGACCCGCGCCCGACGATCCTGAGGCCGGCGACGGGCCGGAGACGGCTCCCTCGCGGGTACGTCACCCCCCCGCGCGCGACGTCACCGCGCCTCTGCCGCGGCGGCCGCGGCCCGCTCCACCCACCTCGGCACGTCTCCGTAGCGCTGGTTCGGCACCAGCTCGCCCTGGGCGCAACACTCGATCAGCTGGGTCATCCGGCGGGCGCGGGTGGTCTCCTGCTTGGCCGAGGTCACCCAGACGGCGCAGACCTTGCGGTAGCTCGCGGTCGACGCCTCCCAGAAGGCGGTGGCCGCCGGAGATGCAGCCAGTGCCTCGGCGTACGAGTCAGGCAGTCCGGCCCACGGTCGCTCGTGGCTGTACGGCGCCTCCTCGCGGGTGCGCTGCTCCCAGACCGCCAACCCGCTGGGCTGCATCCGACCCTCGGCGCGCAGCTCCTCGACGAGACGCAGATTGACCCGGCTCCAGTGGGACGTCTTCTTGCGAGGGGTCCAGCGCTGCCGCCTGGACTCGTCGTCGATGCGCTGCGCGACCGAGTCGATCCATCCCCAGCACAGCGCCTCGACGACCGCCTGCTCCCAGGTCAGGCCCCGATCGGCTGCGCCCTTCTTCTTGAGGCCCATCCACAGCACCGTCTCGGTGTCGTGGTGCAGCGCCAGCCAGGCACCGAACTCCTCGGGGCCGTCGAAGAACCGCGCGGGTCGCTCGGGCGAGCCTCCCATCCGACCCGGAGTCTCGCGCCCAGCCTGGTCGCCCGTCATGCATCAAGTGTGCCGCCAGGCGCCGACGTCGTCACCCGGGCGCGGTCAGGAACCGGAGCCACGAGCCCGACCTCTCCGAGCGAGGCGCGCGCGACACGGACGGCTCGCACCCGACCGGGGTCGACGCCCGAGGGCCCTGGCGCCCCGCGCAACGGTGACGCTCCGACCAGTCCTGGTTGCTGCTCATCGGTGCTGTGCCTCCTCCTGGAGAGATGCTGTCATCCCTGACGTGTCGAGGCACTACGTCCCTGCACCCGGCGGCGCGGTCACCGAGGAGCGATGACCAGCTCGGCGACGAGGTCGCCGCTCATCGTGAACCGGTAGTCCAGGACCGCGACGCCGCCCGGGAAGTCGCCCTCCAGGCGGTGGGTGGCCACCCAGTGCGCCTCGTCGACACGACGGGCGTCGACGAGCTCGGTGGTGTAGCTGAAGTCGGCTCCGGCGTCGCGCAGGAAGCGGAGGATCTCGGGGGTCCCGCGAAAGGACTCGTCCTGGTCGACCACCACGGCGTCGGCGGTGAAGGTGCGCAGGGCGGCCTCGGCATCGTCGGCTGCCTGTGCGGCGAAGTAGGCGCGGATCGCGCGAGGGAGTCGGGCCGGGTCGATCGTCGTTGGCGTCGTCATGCCTCGACGGTGCCCCCTCGCCGCGTGGCACGGTCAAGCACTGGACTCTCCCGCGGGGGGAGGGTGCACACTGCAGGGATGCTGGCGATCGGCGAGTTCTCGCGGCTGACGCACCTGAGCGTGCGCACCCTGCGCCGCTACCACGAAGCGGCCTGCTGGAACCCGCGACGGTGGACCGAGCCAGCGGCTACCGCTACTACAGCACGGACCAGATCCCGACCGCGCAGGTCATCCACCGGCTGCGTGAGCTCGACGTCCCCCTCTCGGACGTCCAGCGCATCCTGCGCGCCCCGGAGCCGGGCATGCGCGCCGCGCTCGTGGCCGACCACCTGCGGCGGCTCGAGTCGCAGCTGGACCGCACCCGAGCGCGGTGGCTCCCTGCGCCGACTGCTGCAGCCGGAACCGGCCCGCGCTCGACGTCGAGCTGCGCATGGTGCCCGCGACCACGGTGGCCGCCGTCGAGGACCCGTGGACCACGCCACGTCCTCTCCTGGTACGCCGGCGCCATGGCCGAGCTGGACGCCGCCGTCGACCATCCGACCGGCGCCGCCGGCGGCCTCTACGACAACCGCGCTCTTCGAGGCCGGCCGCGGACACCTGCTCGTCTACCTGGCCACGCGGTCCCCCGCGCACCGGCCGGGTCCACCCGTGACCCTGCCGGCCGTCGAGCTCGCGGTCGCCCTCCACCACGGCGAGCACGACGACATCGACGTCACCTACGGCGAGCTCGGCACCTGGGTGGTCGCCAACGAGCTGGCGGTGGCTGGTCCGGTGCGAGAGCGCTACCTGGTCGGCCCGCGCGACGCCGCCGACCCCGCCACGTGGCGGACCGAGATCGGGTGGCCCGTCTTCGCGATGGCGCCGCGCTGAGCGCCGCCCTCATCACCCGACCTACGACGAGAAGGCCCGGCCTGGGGTTCCCCAGACGTCTGCCTCCGCACGAGGGCCTCAGGGGTTATCGTGTAGGGGCGCAGCGGAACAATGTGACCAGCTGGGATCCAAGCCGGTGACCGGTCATCTCCCGCACTGCCGTCGTCCCCTCACCGGGTCGAACAACCCGGATCGAGCCGCCATGAGCGCTCCGTCAGTACCCTCCGCATCGCGGGCCGCCTCCGGTGTCCCGCTCAACCGAGATCCCGGTCTGCTCAGCCAGATCGTCGAGGTCTCCGCAGACGCCATCTTCAGCGAGGACATGGCAGGCACGATCACGAGCTGGAACGCGGCAGCCGGGCGCATCTACGGGCGCACCGCGGTCGACATGGTGGGCCGGTCCACCGTGGACCTGCTGCCGGAGGAGACCGCCCTGCAGCTGCGGTCGGTCCACGCTCTCGCCCTGTCCGGGGAGCAGGTGGACCGCTTCGACACCTGGCACCTACGTCCCGACGGCCGGCGCATCGCGGTCTCGCTCACCGTGTCACCGCTGCGCGACGGCGACGGCGAGGTCGCCGGTCTCGCCACCAGCGTGCAGGACGTCACGACCGGGTGCAGCTGACCGCCGAGCTCGAGGTCCTGCGTCGTACCCAGCAGCGACAGAACACGGCGCTGGCGCGGTCCAACCGCGACCTCGAGCAGTTCGCCTTCGTCGCGTCCCACGACCTCTCCGAGCCGCTGCGCGCGATGACCGGCTTCGTGCAGCTCCTCGAGAAGCGCTACTCCCCCGTGCTCGACGAGCGCGGGCTGGGCTACGTCGGCCACGTCGTCGACGGCGCCGCGCGCATGCGGGCCCTCATCGAGGACCTGCTCGAGTACTCCCGCTACCTGCTCGTCGATCCGCAGGGCGCACGCGTGGACACGACCGGGGCGGCGCGACAGGTCGTCACCGAGCTGGACGTCGACGGTGTCGAGGTCGGCGAGCTGCCCGACGTCTGGTACGACGAGACGTCCGTGGTGGCGGTCCTCCGCAACCTCATCAGCAACGCGGCGAAGTTCCACCGCCCGGACCTCGCTTCGGTCATCCAGGTCACCGGACGTCTCCAGGACGGTCGGGTCCTGCTCTGCGTCGACGACGACGGCATCGGGATCGAGCCGGAGTTCCGTGAACGGGTCTTCCGGATGTTCGCTCGGCTGCACGTGCGCGAGGCCTATACCGGGACCGGGATCGGGCTGGCCATCGTCCAGCAGGTCGCCGAGCGTTCCGAGGGAACCGCGTGGGTCGAGGAGTCCCACCTCGGCGGCAGCCGGTTCTGCATCACCCTCCCAGCCGCTCCCGAGGAGGGCGCGTCGTGACGGGCAAGGCGCACCTCATGCAGATCCTCCTCGTCGAGGACAGCCTCGCCGACGTCGAGATGACCCTGGATGCGCTCAAGGACGCGAAGGTCGCCAACGAGGTGACGGTCATCCGAGACGGCTCCGCCGCTCTCGACCACCTCCGGGCCAACCTGGACCAGCCTCCGGACCTGGTGATCCTCGACCTGAACCTGCCCCGGCTCTCGGGACACGAGGTGCTCGCCTCGATGCAGACCGACAAGGTGCTGGCCCGCATCCCGGTCGCCGTGCTCACCACGTCGGCAGCCGAGTCCGACGTCATGAAGACCTACGACCTGGGGGCCAACTGCTTCTTGACCAAACCGGTCGACATCAGCCAGTTCATCCACGTCGTGCAGTCGATCGACGACTTCTGGCTCGGACTCGTCCGGCTGCCCAAGTGAGTGCCGCTGCCGAGGCCTCGGCAGCCGCGCACCGCTCCCCCGGCGTCGTGGCCCTGGACCAGGACACCTCGCTGCGACTCCTGCTCATCGAGGACTCGGCGAGCGACTGCGAGCTCGTCCGGGCCCTGCTCGAGGACGAGTTCCCCAACGGTGACATCGACGTGTCGGCAAGTCTCGCGGGGGCACTCACGATGCTCGCCGATGCTGAGTACGACCTGATCCTCGCCGACCTGACCCTCCCGGACGCCGACGGAGGCACGGTCGTGCGCGCTGTGCGCGACGCCGCCCCGCAGACCGCGCTCATGGTCCTGACCGGCCGCAACGACGGCACGTTGGCACTGTGGGCGCTGGCCGAGGGCGCCCAGGACTACCTGGTGAAGGGTGAGCACAACGGGCCACGCCTGGCAGACGCGCTCCTGCGTGGTCTGCAGCGCAGCCGGGCGGAGAAGCTGACCAACGCGCTCCTCGTCGCCGCTCTCGAGCACGAGAGCAAGTGCGCCGACCAGCTCCGCGAGCTCAACCGCGCCAAGGACGAGTTCGTCGCCACCGTGAGCCACGAGCTCCGCACTCCGCTGAGCAGCATCACCGGCTACACCGAGATGCTCCAGGACGAGGTCGACCTCAATGCCCGCCAGAGCCGCTTCGTCGATGTCATCGCCCGCAACGCCGCGCGACTGACGTCCCTCACCTACGACCTGCTGCTCCTCTCGGGGTTCAGCGGAGGTCAGGTGGAGATGGACACCCGCGAGGTCGACCTCAGAACCGTCATCGGGCAGGTGCGCGAGATCGTCGTCGGCCTGGCGGCCGGCCTGCACCTCGACATCTCCTTCGATCTCCCCGACGAGCCCGTCCTCGTCTGCGGCGACGAGGGTCACCTGGAGCGAGTCGTCCTGAACCTGATGGGGAACGCGATCAAGTTCAGCGAGGAGGGCGGCACGATCACCTGCCGGGTCTCGGACACCGGGTCGGCGATCCTCCTCGAGGTGATCGACACCGGCATCGGGATCCCCGAGAACGAGCTCCAGGAGCTGTTCACGCGATTCTTCCGCGGGTCGTCGGCCCACCAGCGAGTCATCCAGGGCACCGGGCTCGGACTGCACATCGTCGCCTCCATCGTGACCCGCCACGGCGGGGACGTCACGGTCCAGTCCGTCCACCACGAGGGGACCACCTTCACGGTGCGACTCCCCCGCCTGGTCCCCGACTAGGGAGCGCGGGCGGCTGCGCGTCGCCCCACTCCGGACCTCAGCCCCCGGCGACGGGACGTCCGACGATCATCGACGCCAGGACGTCCGGTGCGAACGCCTGCGCAGTCTGCACGTCGAGCTCGGCCCCGAGGCCGTCCAGGACCCGGGCGAAGAAGCACCGGGCGGCGGCCGCGAAGACGACGTCGGCGACCTCGGGGTCGGTGAGCCCGTGCGCGCGGAGGGCATCGACGTCGTCCTGCTGGATCGACGCAGCGTCCACGGCCACCTTCGCCGCGAACTCGTAGACCGCGCGGTCCTGGTCGCTGAGCGCTGCGCCGCTCGGGTCCGCCGCGATCGCGATCATCGAAGTCTCGTCGTCACAGGCGTCGCGCAGGAACTTCGAGTGGGCGGCCGTGCAGTACGTCGAGCCCAGGGCCCTGGCGGCGCCGATGGTCGCAATCTCGAAGCGGCGGCGGTCCATCGCGTCGCGGACCGTCCTGTTCAACAGGTTCCAGGCCGCCGCGACGTCCGGTCGCGTCGAGAAGGCCGCCGCGTAGTTGGGGAGGAAGCCCCAGGCGCCCCGCTGCTGCTCGTAGTAGTCGCCGAGCGCGCCCTCGGCGCCCTCCTCGGGAACGGTCTCGATGAACATGTCTCATCATGGCCCCGCGCCGCCCGAGGGCGCTACCGCGTGGCCGTCTCTGTGCCGATCACGCGGTGCTCGACGGGCAACCAGAGAGGGCCCCTGGACGGATGCGGCGACCCCGTTGTCGGGGATGCGCAGCGCGTCGATCAGGGCGCTACTGTGCCCCCAGTCGAAAGGGAACTCATGGCGAGACTCTTGCTGGAGCTCAGTGATCTCGATGCTCCCGCCACGGGACAGGACGGTCATTTCGTTACCGTGATGGTCGGAGGTCTTGCGCATCCCGCCCTGCAGATATCGCCCGGTCTCTGGGCGGTCGAGATCGATGACACCGACCTGCAGGGCGACATCGAGATCATGGTCGACAGCTCGCCCCTTGCGGTGAACTCCGGTCAGATGCTCACGCTGCTGGCCAGCCAGGACGTCACGCTCCTCAGCCGGAACGCGGCGGGCTCCCAGTTCCTGGATCCAGCCACGCGCAGCCCGGTGGGTGATGCCTACGAGGGTCGTGTCCGCCTCTCGCTCGTCGACGAGCTTCCGGATCCTCGCCTGGGCGGCGTGCCCGGCGCGGAGCCGCTTCCGGTCAACGCGGTGGCTCAACGTGTTCGGTCCATCTACCTGTCCCCCGGCACCTACCTCGACGCGATGTCGGGACCAGTGGCCGGCGAGCTTCTGGAGTTCGAGTCCGTCTGGGAGCCCCTGGGCTGGGCGACCGACACGTGGTTGTCCACCGAGGCGGTGCCCGCCGGGGCTGACGCGCGTGAGACCACCACGACGGTGGTGTCCCGAGCAGCACTCGAGGACCGGGCCGCGCAACAGGCTCGCGACCGGACCAGTGGCTCCTCCGCCACGTCGCGCCAGTCCCAGGAGGCCGCACACAGCACAGCGCGGCAACGCGCGTCCTCTCAAGGATTCCGAGCCGGCCTGGGCCGCCAGACATCCTCCGGAGCGACCCTGACACTCGACCCGATCGCTGCGCTGACCAACGCAGTGACCGGGGCCGTCCAGATCGGGTACTCCGCGTCGAGCGCCACCGGCAACATCGAGGCGAACGCCGGGCTCGAACAAGCCGTGCGGACCTCCGTCGATGAGCTCGCCGAGCGCGTCAGCATCGCCGAGTCACAGATCTCGACCAAGGCTTCGGACACCTACCAGGACACTCGGGGAGCAAGAGCCTTTCGCAACCCGTGGTGGCGGGCAACGCACAACGTCGGTGAGTTCTCGCTCGTCAGGCAATGGCGTGTGACGACCGTGCTGGCACGCCGCCGCGGCGTGGTCTTCCTCCCGATCCGTGACCTCGGCAAGGACTTCTCCCGCGAGGACGTCTTCCTCCATCGCGACGTGCTGCGCAGTGTCTTGTCAGATCAGACGCTCGTCGACGCGCTGGACGCGGAAGCCGATGACTTCGACCCGGACCGTCTGGACGACGCGCCCGTTGCCTGGGGACCGAAGACGGTCGTGCAGAGCGTCAGGGTCATGGCAAGGACGCAAGACCGTGCCGCCGGTCCCGGGAGCAAGGTCTCGGCCATGCTGACCTTCCAGGAGGCGAAGCTGCGCGTCGAGCTCGCCGCCAAGGAGACCGGGTCGATGGAGTCGGCTGAGGTCCTGGTCGGCCACAAGCTCGTCGACCTTCGAGCCTGGTCCTTCCTCTACAAGAAGTCTCGCATGTCGTTCGACAAGGACGTCCACCTGAGCGAGGTCACCTTGGTCTTCACGCTGAAGGACGGGGACAAGGTGGAGCAGATGGCGGTGCCGGTCGGCGACCTCCACCTGAGGCCCGACCGCGAAGTGGTGCGGGGCAGGGGATTCGACCTGCCGAGCGTGGACAACCCGCTGAGCGCCGACGACCGCCGCCGCCGGTTCGCGCGGCTCAAGTGCCATCTGGACGCCAACAGGGCGGGGTACCGCCTGGCCATCGACCTGGTGACGGATCCGGCCACCAGGGCGGCCAGGTTGGGGCGGCTCCCAGGTGACAAGTCGGACCGGCAGCAGGAGGACCCGTTGGTCCCGCAGGACCTCCGACCAGTCGGCGTGGCCGGCACCCATCTGGCGTTCCTCAACGGAGCAGACGGATCCACCGAAGAGCGCCCCCCGAACATCCAGCAGCTGGTGACCACCCCGGAGACGGGCACCTACTTCGACGCGGTGCCGGGCCATGTGAGCGTGGGCACCGACTTCATCCGTGAGCAGGACCCGCCGAGGGTGGTGCTCGGGACGGGGACGACGTTCGCGTGGCCGGACGCCGTGGCACTCGACCGTCCGGCCCGGGCCACGACGGCCGCAGCCGGCGCGGCACCCATTGCTCCCGACGCAGCAGCCGCCGGTGCGAGCGAGCTGGGCGCCAGCCTCACTGCCGCCATCGCCGCTCTCGGCAAGCTCGGCGAGGCGCTGAAGGCTGCCGACGAGAGCGCCAAGGAATCCACGGCCACCGCGCCTGCTCCGACAGCGCCGGAGAGCGGCACGCCGTCGGAGGAGGCCGGCGAGCCGGTCGACACGCCGGCGGCCGAGACACCGGCAGAGGGAACGGCCGCGGCGCCCGGCTAGCAGGAGCCACCGGTGGCGGAGCCGTGTCAGGGTCGGAAGCTGGCGCGGTACTGCGTCGGCGTACGGCCGTTCAGACCGTCTCGAGCAGGGCTGCCCGGAAGCGCCGGCTCACCGGAGGTGCGGTGACCATCGGGCGCAGGGCCGCCCCGGACCGGGCGAACGCCTCGGAGGCGAGGTACGCCGCGAACGACTCCTCGTCGGCCCACTCGTGGATCACCAGCACGGCCTCCTCGTCGTCGCGTGAGGCGTGGACACGGAAGTCGAGGTTGCCGGGCATGCTCCGGATCTCGTCGCGCTCGCCGTCGAGCTGGGCGAGGGCGGCGGGCCGGTCGGCGGGGGCGGTGCGCAGGTCGAGCAGGGCGATGAGCATC
Organism: uncultured Actinomycetota bacterium; assembly: GCA_963757695.1. Taxonomy (GTDB): domain Bacteria; phylum Actinomycetota; class Actinomycetes; order Propionibacteriales; family Nocardioidaceae; genus Nocardioides. The sequence goes on along the minus strand of CAVWTJ010000014.1, from coordinate 784,629 downwards.
GGGGTCTCCTGAGGTCGGGGTGGGTCGGGGTGGGTCGGGGTGGGTCGGGGTTGGTCTGGGTGGGTCGGGATGGATCTGTGTCGGGCACGACTCGATCCTCCGGCGTCGGGACGCCGTCCGGCTCGCGTCGGACGGACACGTTCGCGCTCGCACCGGACGAGCGCGAACGTGCCGCCGTTCCCTCAGCCGCGCGATCGGATCGCGTGGTTGGCCAGGAAGAGCCCCGCCGGGTCGACGGCCGCCTTGACCTCGCACAACCGGGACCAGGCGCCCGGCTCGAACGCGTCGTCCGCGTCGACCGGCTGCTCGGCGAAGTTGAGGAGGTGCCGTGCGGCCCGCCACGGCGTCAGCGCGGACAGGACCTGCTCGACGGCTGCCTCACCGGCCGCCGCGGCGGCCGGGGTCGGCGCCACACACATCAGGAAGGCGAGGTGGCTCCCCTGGACCCGGTCCAGGGCGCCGGCACCCGCCGCCGACTCGGCCAGCGCACCGCCGAGCAGGCGGAGCTCGGCCATGAACACTCCCGTCGCGACGCCGGGCCCGACCTCGGCCAGGAAGGCCGCGACCGTGTCCGGGTCGAGCCGGTCGAGGACCATCCCGCCGCCGACGCCGGGCGTCGGGTTCGGCGGGTCCATGTGCAGGTCCGTGAGCGTGGCCGAGGGGACCCGGGCGAAGGTGTCCATCAACGGAGCCAGGGCACGGAACGGCGCGAGCACGGCCTCGGCCTCGGCGTCGTCCAGCAGGACGGCACCGTCGAGGATGACCACGCTGCGCCCGGACAGGAAGTCGGGCAGCTCGGGGATCGGCGGGAAGCGCAGCACCCGGAAGGACGCCGTCACCTCCGCGGAGGCACCCGGGGACCAGTCCGCGAAGCAGTGCAGCACCTCCGGGGCGCTCTCGAGGTCCCACAGCATCATGCCGGCGTACACGTCCGGGATCGGGAGGAGCCGGATCTCGATCGTGGTGACGACACCGAAGTTCCCGCCGCCCCCGCGCAGCGCCCAGAACAGCTCGGCCCTGCTCTCGGCGTCGGCGCGGACCACGGTGCCGGTGGCGTCGACGAGCTCGACCCCGACGACGCTGTTGGCGGCCAGCCCGTGCTTGCGGGCATACCAGCTCAACCCGCCGCCGAGGGTGTAACCGACCACGCCGACGTCGGGGGCCGACCCGTGCAGGGCCGTGAGCCCGTGGGGTGCCGCGGCGTCGACGACGTCCTGCCAGCAGGCACCCGACTCGACGCGGGCGACCCGGCGCACCGGGTCGACGTACACGCCGTCCAGCGCGCCGGTGCGCACCAGGACGACGTCGTCGAGGCGGTGCTGGGCCAGGGTGGCGGCGGCGTGGCCGGTGGCCTGGGCGGTGACCCGCAGGCCGAGCCGGGACGCCTCGCGCACCACGCGGCACACGTCCTCGACGCTCTCCGGGACGGCCACCGCGGCCGGTCGCTGGCTCACCGCGACGTTCCAGGCGAACCGGCCCCGGTCGTAGCCGGGGGTCCCCGGCAGGTGGACGAAGCCGACACACGCCTCGGCCAGTGCGGCGGCGGTGTCGGCGGCGGTGTCGGTGTCGGTGTCGGTGAAGGTGTCGAGTGGGCTCTGGGCGAGGTCGGTCATGGCTGCTCCTTGCAGATCGGTAGGTGTCGACAAGCCTGTGGACCCGGGGCCGCTGCCACCATCCCCGAACCCCGGGGAGCTGGGACCAGGCACCGCTGGGTGCTCGAGGTCCCCAGAAAAGTGGGGTGCCGATCCGGCTCGGTCTGGGTGACACTGGTGGACATGAAGCCCGCCCTCACGGCTCAGCGGGTGCTGCGCGACGTCGACGTCGTGTCTCGGGCGGGCCTGGACCTGGAGTCGTTCCTGTCGGAGGCACTGACCTCCATCAGCCGCGCCGTGCCGCACGTCGCGGCCTGCGTGGCCACCGTGGATCCCGCGACCCTGCTGCTGACCGGCACGCTGAAGTACGGCGACCTGCACGGCAAGGACCAGCACGACCACGAGTGGGGCCTGCTCGAGTACGGCCAGCACGAGGACACGTCGTTCATCGAGCTGGCCCACCGCGCCGTCCCGGCCGTCGCGGTCGGCACGGCCGACGCGTCCTCGGTCCGGCTCAACGAGTTCATGGTGCCGCGCTACGGCTACGACGACGAGCTGCGGGTGGTGATGCGCGACCGCGGACAGGTCTGGGGCGCGATCGCGATGTTCCGCGGCGCGGACTCCCGCGGGTTCGACGACGACGAGGTGACCCTGCTCGCCTCCTTGTCGGAGACGATGTCGATCGGGATGCGGCTTGGCCTGCTCAGCCGGCTCGGCGACATCCCGGTGTCGGACCCGAGCGGGCCGGCGGTGGTCATCGTCGGCCCGGACGACCAGATCAGCTCGATGAGCGCCGGCGCCGAGGTGCGCCTCTCGGAGCTGAAGATCAGCGAGCACCAGACCGAGGCGACCGGCATCGTCGCCGGACTCGTCGGGTCCGCCCGCCGCTTCGCCCGTGGGGAGACCAGCACACCGCCGCGTACGCGGGTCCGCTCTCGCAGCGGGATGTGGCTGGTGCTGCACGCCAGCCCGATGTCACCTCGCGACGGACGGGACGCCGGTGACGTCGTCATCACCATCGACGAGGCCCGCCCACCCGAGATCGTCCCTCTGATCGTCGCCGCCTTCGACCTCACCCAGCGGGAACGGGCCGTCACCGAGAAGGTGCTCCAGGGGCTGGACACCAAGGAGATCGCGACCGCGCTCCACCTGTCCTCCTACACGGTCCAGGACCACCTGAAGGCGGTCTTCGACAAGGCGTCTGTCCGCAGCCGGCGCGAGCTGGTCGCTCGCGTCTACTTCGACCAGTACGCGCCTCGCATGGGCACCGCGGTCGGCCCCGACGGCTGGTACTCCTGAGTCACGGCGGGCGCTCCCGGGCGCACCGGGAGCGGAGGCGTCCGCGGCGCAACGCCACCGATGGCGCCACCCGTGGTCACCCTGCCGACGTCAATCCTGCAGCGCCCCGATCGAGCGGGTGAGCCACTCCTCCAGCAGCCCCGCCTCCCCCGCGCTGAGCCCCGGCAGCGCCGGGACCGCTGCGCGCAGGGCGACCGCGAGGGGCGCCAGGTCCGAGGTCGGCGGGGCTGGGGTGGCGGTAAGGATCGCCCGGAGCACGGCGTCGAGCATGGCCTCGGAGAGGGCCGTGTCGCGACTCTGTGCCGGCTCGTGGAGGAGCGCGAGGACCGCGCCCGTGCCGGCCGCGTGGATCATGCCGACCGCCCGGGTCTCGGAGACCCCGAGGAGCCCGGCCGCCGCGACCCGCCGGACCCTCGCCTCGAGCACGCCGGCCCCGGCGCTGAGGACCGGCGAGCGCTCGGCGCCCCCCGGAGCGTTCAGGAGGACGAAGAGGTCCGGGTTGGCCAGGCCGAAGTCGATGTGCGCGCGCCAGGCGGCGCGCAGGTCGTCGACCGGGTCACCGTCCTCGCGGGCGGCGAGCTCGGACTTCGCGGCGACGTACGTCGACATCACGTGCTCGGCCACGGCGTCCATCAGCCGGTCCTTGTCGCCGAACAGCCGGAAGATCGTCGGTGCCGGCACCCCCGCCGCCCGCGCGACCGCCCGCGTGGTCACGGCGCGCACACCGTCCTCGCGCAGGAGGAGGGCCGCCGCCTCGGTGATCCGGGAGCGCGCGTCGGTCGTGGCGTCGACAGCGGCGGGCGAAGTCATGGACCAACGATATCAACAGGTGGAGATCACTGGTTCGGATCAGTGATACGCTGAAATCGAATCGCCGATCCAAAGGAGCAGCATGATCATCGTCACCGGCGGCACCGGCCGCCTCGGGTCCCAGGTCGTCCGACAGCTGCTCGCCCGGGTGCCCGCGCACACCGTCGGCGTCAGCGTCCGCGACGTCGAGCGGGCCGCTCCCCTGGCAGCGCTCGGGGTGCGCGTCCGCGCCGGGGACTTCACCGACCCGGCCGGGCTCGACCACGCCTTCGAGGACGCGGACCAGGTGCTCGTCGTGTCCGCGGCGATCCGCGGGCCGGGCGCGGCGGAGGCCAACCGTGCGGCGATCGCGGCCGCGGTGCGCGCCGGCGCCTCCCGCGTGCTCTACACGAGCCACCAGGCGGCGTCCGCGACCTCGCTCTTCCCCGCCCAGCCCCAGCACGCCGCCACCGAGGCGTTCCTCGCCGAGCAGGGTGTCTCCTGGACCGCGCTGCGGCACGGGTTCTACGCCAGCACCCTCGAGCTCTACGTCCCGAACGCGCTCGAGACCGGCGAGCTGCGCCTCCCCGAGGACGGGCCCTTCTCCTGGACCGCGCACGCCGACCTCGCCGCGGTCGACGCGATCGCCCTGACCCGACCCGGCGCCGTCGACGGCACCTCTGCCCCGCTCACCGCGCCCGAGGCTCTCGACCTCGGCGACGTCGCCGGCATCCTGAGCGACCTGACCGGACGCCCGATCAGGCGCGTGGTCGTGGACGACGACGAGTGGAGGGCCTCGGCGGTCGCCGGCGGCCTGCCTGCACCGGCGGCCGACTTCACGCTCGGCATGTTCCGCGCCGCCCGCGGTGGTGAGTTCGCGGTGACGGACCCGGCGCTGGAGGACCTGCTGGGCCGACCCGCCATCCCCGCCCGGACGACCATCGAGGAGCTGTTGGACTCCTCCCGGTAGGGCTGCCGCCGTCGTTCGGGCACCGCGCTGCCCCGGGGGCACTACCGTCCGAGGATGGACCTACGAGAAGTGATCTCCGCGCGCCGGCTCGGCCCGATCACCATCGTCGGCCTGGTGCTCGCCTACGTGGCGCTCTGGGTCATCGCCCGACCCTCCGGCGAGCCGACGGGCGCCTACGTCGGACAGCTGGTGGGCGCGGTCTCGGTGCTGCTGCTGTCGGGGGCGCTGGTCCTGGTCAGCTCGCTGCCGTGGGTGGAGGAGTGGTTCGACGGGATCGACCGGGCGGCGATCTGGCACCGGCGGATGGCGATCGCCGGCCTGGTCCTGCTGGCTGCCCACATCCCCCTGTCGTCGAGCCCCATCCACTCGCAGTGGGGCGGGCCGCTGGGCGCCGTCGGCGCCTTCGGGCTGGTCGGCCTCGCGCTGTGGACGTCGTACGGGTGACGGTGAAGGCCCTGGGCGACTACACCTCCTCCCTGCGTGACCTCCTCGAGCCCGGCATGCCCGCGGTCATCGGCGGCCCGCACGGCCGCTTCGACCATGCCAAGGGCACCGCGGACCAGGTCTGGATCGCCGGCGGCGTCGGCATCGCGCCGTTCCTCAGCTGGATGCGCGCCCTCGCCGCCCACCCGCCGCCGGGCCAGGTCGACCTCTACTACGCCTTCACCGGCGGCCCGGCGCCGTTCGCCGACGAGCTCGCCGCCATCGGCGCAAGCAGCGACAGCGTGCGCGTGCACCTGGTCGACTCCCGCGTCGACGGTCGCCTCACCGCCGACCGGATCGTCGCCGAGGCCACCGTGGAGACTGCCCGGTTGGCCGTCTTCCTCTGCGGTCCCGAGGCGATGCTGCGCGACCTCCAGGCAGGGATGCGCGCCCGCGGGGTCCGCCCGCGCAACATCCACCGGGAGTACTTCGACTGGAGGTAGCCCCCGTCGGTGCCCGGCTCAGGACCGGTTGTGCGCGACCGCCTCGCGGACCAGCGCACCGAAGGCGTCCTCGTCGGGTCCGGGGCCCTCGGGGATGTCGATGGCCCGTCGGGTGCCGGCGTCCAGGCTGGCGTTGAACAACCCGGCCGGGTCGGCGAGCGAGGCGCCCTTGGCGAAGGTGACCTTCACCTTGTCCTGGTAGGTCTCCACGGTGCAGAGGAGACCCGCGCAGGAGAAGGTCGGAACGCCGTCGGGGTTGGACGCCTTGCGCCACTTGACCTCCTCGACGACGTCGGGCTCGGCCGCCACGATCAGCTCGCGCAGGCGTTCGACGGTCTCGGCGCGCCAGTCGGTGCTCACCCGGAGACTCTACTCCCGACGCGCCGTACGGGGCGCCGTACGGGGCGCCGGTCGGCGGCGCCGTACCTGCCGGTCAGGCCGACCGCCGCACGACCCGGCAGATCGGGACCTAGGACCCTCGCACCGGGCACCCGACCGGCGACAGCATGGCAACGACAGAAGCCCCAACCGTCCCGACCTGTGGAGCAGACCCATGCTGGACCTCATCGATCTCACCCACGACGAGTGCCTGGACCTGCTGCGCGTCGGTCTCGTCGGGCGGGTCGCCTTCACCACGCCGAGCGGCCCGCAGATCATGCCGGTCAACTACGCCGTGATCGACGACCACGTCATCATCAAGACGTCGCCGTACACCCAGCTGGGCACCCACGGCCGCGACTGCATGCTGGCCTTCGAGGTCGACCTCGTCGACTACGACCAGCAGCACGGCTGGAGCGTGCTGGCCCGCGGGCACTCCGCCATCGTGACCGACCCGGCCACCCGGCGCCGCATCCAGAACTCCTGGGCACCGCGACCGTGGGCCGTCGGCGCCCGCAGCACCCTGCTGAGCATGGCCATCACCGAGCTCAGCGGCCGCCAGCTCGGCGAGGGGTGGAACGCGATGTCGTCGACGGCGTTCACCCGCCGACCGGCCGGCACGGCCACCCCGACCGCCTGACGCGGGCGCCGGACCCCGCGATCCTCCGCCGGGTGACCTGCGCCGTCCTGGCGTCGGCGCGAGGCCGTGCCGGTCACTCCAGCCGGCCGCTGAAGTACCACTCGACCGACGAGACCGAATGGGTCGGGGTCGCCACCAGGACCGGGCACCGGGCGGCCTGGAGGGCGGCGCGGGCCACCGGTCCGAGCGCCGAGCCGCCACCCGGCCGGCGCGGACGGTGTCGTCCCACGACCACCAGGCACGACGTGCGGGAGGCCTCCACCAGGGCCGCGACCGGCCGACCGACGACGGTCTCGACGACCACCTGGGGTCGCGGCATCACCTCGCAGCGGCCGAGCGCTCTCCCCACGACCCGGTCCAGGTCGGCCTCGTCGTCGGGGTCGTGCCCACTCCCGGGGTCGCGCACGTGCACGACCCGCAGTCGGGTACGACGGCTCGCGGCGATGCTCACGGCCTCGGCAAGCAGTGGACCGCAGGTCAACGCGTCCCGCACCCCCACGGTGACGGGTCGTGCGCGGCGAACCGCCTCGTCGTCGTCCCAGTCGCCGGGCACGCACACCACGCTGCTCCTGGCCGCCGAGGCGACCCGAGCGCACACGTTGCCGTCGTCGGTACGACGCTCCTCGGCGTGGTGCCGCTCGAGGACCAGCAGCCCGGCCTCGGTGCTGGCGTCGACCAGCCCCGCGACGACCTCGCCGTGGAACAGCTCGTCGGACACCACGACGGCGCCGGCGACGGCCGCGCGGGCCCGCCGTACGGCGTGCTCGAGCCGCTCCGCCGCCCCGCGCCGGTCCGAGGTCGCGAGACCCACGACGTGCAGCACGTGCAGGCGGGTGCCGGAGGCGACGGCCTCGGCAGCGGCGAACCGCAGCGCCGACCCCGAGCCGTCGTCGGCGACGGCGACCACGACGGGAAGCGCCGCCCGTCCCACCGGGACGGGCATGTGGTGGTCGGGGATCGGATGGTCGCTCATCGGAAGGGACACCCCGTCAGTCTGGTCGCGGGAGGGGCGTTCGTGATGGGGCTTAGGTCCCGGGTCGACCGGGGGCCTGCTCGGCCCCAGCGTGATCGACCCGGCCACGGCGTGATCCATCCGGCCACGGCGCCCCGGTCGCTCTCAGCCCTCGAGGCCGTCGAGGATCGCCCGCACGGAGCTGTACTCCTCCGCGCTGATCTCGCCTCGCGCGAGCCGCTGGTCGAGGATCGGCCGGGCCTCGGAGGCCGGCTTGTCGGGCTTCAGCAGCGAGGCGCGGTGGGACAGGTGGAAGTACAGATTGACCACGACGACGACCACCGCGACGAGCAGCAGCACGACGCTGATCACACCGAGCGCGATCATCCACCCGCCGCCGTCCATCCCGTTCATCCCGTACGTGCCGTCGTGGTAGTAGCCGTCGTGGTCCATGAGTGCGTGCCTTCCGTCAGGTCGTGCGGGGATGTCCATCCACTGTCGCCGCGGCCGGAGCGCAGGGGCAGGGCCCAAGGTCACCGACCGGTGGCGAACGACCCGCGGCCCGCCCGCCCGGTCCTCGAGCACGCCGCGGCGCCGGCTGCTCTCCCGGCGGTCGTCCGAGCCGCTCCGGGGGGCCGAAGGTCCCTGGGCGAGGGGTCCGTCGTACCTGATCCGATCGGCCTGCGGCGGGGATGGTGGGTACGTCGGGGCACCACGGCCGCGACCACCGCCACGACCCCGACGACCGGAGGCCGCCACGATGCCCGTCCGCCCACTCGCCCAGGACGCCCGGACCGCCCCTCGGGGCGCGTCCGCCCGGCGCTCCTCCGAGCCGACCGGGACCCGCTGAGATGCGGGTGGTGGTCGCCCTCGGCGGCAACGCGCTGCTCCGGCGCGGCGAGGCCCTGACCTCGGCCCACCAGCTGGCGTCCGTGGAGGTCGCCTGCTCCGCCCTGGCGCCACTCGCCGAGGGCCACGACCTGGTGATCACGCACGGCAACGGCCCGCAGGTCGGGCTGCTCGCGCTCCAGGCCGCGGCGTACGACGCGGTGAGCGCCTACCCGTTCGACATCCTCGATGCCCAGACCGTCGGCATGATCGGCTACCTGCTCGAGCGCGAGCTGCGCAACCGGCTGCCGGCCGAGCGTGACGTCACGACGCTGGTGACGATGGTGCGCGTCGCCCCCGACGACCCCGCCTTCGACGACCCGACGAAGTTCGTCGGCCCCGTCTACGAGGAGGACGCGGCGCGGGAGCTCGCCGAGGCCCACGGCTGGACCGTGCGCCAGGACGGGGAGGCGTGGCGTCGCGTCGTACCGTCGCCGATGCCGCTCGGCATCGTCGAGCTCGGCTCCGTCGACCGGCTCCTCTCGGCCGGCTCGGTCGTGATCTGCGCCGGCGGCGGCGGGGTACCCGTGACGGTCGACCCCGCGTCCGGACAGCTCGTCGGCGTCGAGGCCGTGGTCGACAAGGACCGCACCAGCGCGGTCCTCGCGATCGACCTGGACGCCGAGCACCTGGTGATCGTCACCGACGTCGACGCGATCCACGAGGGCTGGGGCACCGCCGAGTCCCGTGCGATCGCCGCCATCCATCCCGACCGCCTCGCGGCGATGACCTTCCCCGACGGCTCGATGGGCCCCAAGGTCGACGCCGCCTGCCTCTTCGCCCGGAGCGGCCGGCGTGACGCCGTCATCGGGTCCCTCACCGACCTCGACGACCTGCTGGCCGGCACGGCCGGGACCGTCGTCACCACCCGCCAGGACAGGACCACCTACCGATGACCATCACCGACCGCACCGACCCGCTCCCCGGCCTCACCACCCTGGTCCCCGACCTGGCCGTCCTGAGCCCCCACGACCTCGACGCCCTGGACGCCTGGTGGCGGGCCAACATGTACCTCACCGTCGGCCAGATCTACCTCCAGGCCAACCCGCTGCTGCGCGAGCCGCTGACGCCCGCCCACATCAAGCCGCGGCTGCTCGGCCACTGGGGCACCAGCCCCGGCCTCGCCTTCGTCTACGCCCACCTCTCGCGGCTGATCCGCGAGACCGGGCAGGAGACGATCTACCTCGCCGGTCCCGGCCACGGCGGGCCGGCCCTCGTGGCTGCCTCCTGGCTCGAGGGCACCTACAGCGAGACCTACCCCCACGTCGGCGACGACGAGGAGGGCGTGCGCCGCCTCTTCCGCCAGTTCTCCACCCCCGGCGGGATCCCCAGCCACGTCTCGGTCACCACCCCCGGCTCGATCCACGAGGGCGGCGAGCTCGGCTACGTGCTGGTCCACGCCTTCGGCGCCGTCATGGACAACCCCGACCTGCTCGCGGTCGCGGTGGTCGGCGACGGCGAGGCCGAGACCGGTCCGCTCGAGGGCTCGTGGAAGGGCATCTCCTTCCTCAACCCGGTCCACGACGGCGCGGTGCTGCCGATCCTGCACCTCAACGACGCCAAGATCAGCGGCCCCACGGTGCTGGGTCGCAAGGACCCGGCCGAGGTGCGCTCGCTGTTCGAGGGCCACGGCTACGACGTCTTCGAGGTCGGGGGCTCGGACCTGCCCGGGATGCACCACCGCTTCGCCGCCGCGCTCGCCGACCTGCTGGTCGCGGATCCGGGCGATCCAGGACGCCGCCCGCGACGGGTCCTGGGACGGCGTACGACCGCGCTGGCCGATGATCGTGCTGCGCAGCCCCAAGGGCTGGACCGGGCCGCACGAGGTCGACGGCGTCCTCGATCGAGGGCACGTTCCGCTCCCACCAGGTGCCGCTCGCCGGGGTGCGGGAGAACCCGGCCCACCTCGCGCAGCTCGAGGCGTGGATGCGGTCCTACCGGCCCGAGGAGCTCTTCGACGCCGACGGGTCGGCTCACCGGACCGGCCACGACCCTGTCGCCCCGCCGGCGACCTGCGGATGAGCGCGTCGCCGCACGCCGAACGGCGGCCGGCTGACCCGCGACCTGGTGATGCCCGACTTCCGCGACTACGCCGTCGAGGTGACCGAGCACGGCGGGGCCGCCGGCCGAGTCCACCCGCCGGCTGGGCGCGATGCTGCGCGACCTCTACGCCGCCAACCCCGACACCTTCCGCCTGTTCTGCCCCGACGAGACCAACAGCAACCGGCTCGGCGACGTCTTCACCGTCTCCGACCGCGCCTTCATGGAGCGGGTCACCGCCGACGACGTCGCGCTCTCCCACGACGGGCGCGTGATGGAGGTGCTCTCCGAGCACAGCTGCCACGGCTGGCTCGAGGGCTACACCCTCACCGGCCGGCACGGCGCTGTTCGCGACGTACGAGGCGTTCGCGATGGTCAGCGCCTCGCAGACGGTGCAGCACAGCAAGTGGCTCGAGGCGGCCGCCGACCTGCCGTGGCGCGCGAAGGTGCCGAGCCTCAACGTGCTGCTGACCTCGACCGCGTGGCGCAACGACCACAACGGCTTCTCCCACCAGGGCCCCGGGCTGATCCAGGTCGCGCTGACCCACCGCGGCGAGGTCACCCGGGTCTACCTCCCGCCGGACGCCAACTGCCTGCTGTCGGTGGCCGACCACTGCCTGCGCTCGCGCTCCTACGTCAACCTGATCGTCATCGACAAGCAGCCGCAGCTGCAGTACCTCGACATCGACGAGGCCGATCGCGCACTGCGCCGCCGGCGCCGGCATCTGGGACGTGGGCCGGCAACGACGACGGCAGCGAGCGAGCCCGACGTCGTGCTGGCCTGCGCCGGCGACATCGCCGACGCTGGAGACGGTGGCCGCCGCGCAGATCCTGCGCGAGCGGCTGCCCGCAGCTGCGGGTCCGCGTGGTCAACGTCGTCGACCTGATGGGGCTGGTGCGCCCCAGCGACCACCCGCACGGCATGGCACGCGACCGCTTCACCGAGCTGTTCACCGACGACGTCGACGTGGTCTTCGCCTTCCACGGCTTCCCCGGGGCGGTGCACCAGCTGGTGCACGGCCGGCCCGACACCGACCGGTTCCACGTGCGCGGGTTCATCGAGCAGGGCACCACCACGACGCCGTTCGACATGACGGTGCTCAACCGGATCTCGCGCTTCCACCTGGTCATGGACGCGCTCAACAACGCCGCGGACCACACCGCCGGGTGCCGAGGAGCTCGGCGACTGGTGCCAGGCCCGGCTCGCCGAGCACAGCGCCTACATCCGCGAGCACCTCGAGGACCTGCCCGAGATCGCGCAGTGGACGCGCACCCCACGCCCCTGAGCGACACCGCCGGGCGCTCCGGCGTCCGGTCGGCCGGGGTCAGGCGGAGGCTCCGCGACCCCGGCCGACCGGCGCGTTCGCGCCGCCGGCCGGGAGCGCGCGGACGATCTCCTCGACCCGGGTCCTTGGCGTCGCCGAAGAGCATCTGGGTGTTGTCCTTGAAGAACAGCGGGTTCTGCACGCCGGCGTAGCCCGGCGGCCATCGAGCGCTTGAAGACGACGACGTCCTTGGCCTTCCACACCTCGAGCACCGGCATGCCCGCGATGGGCGGCCGGGCTCGTCGAGGGCGGCGGGGTTGACGGTGTCGTTGGCGCCGATGACCAGGACGACGTCGACGTCGCCGAAGTCGTCGTTGATCTCGTCCATCTCGAGCACGATGTCGTAGGGCACCTTCGCCTCGGCGAGCAGCACGTTCATGTGGCCGGGCAGCCGGCCGGCGACCGGGTGGATCGCCGAACCGTACGTCGACCCCGCGGGCCCGCAGCGCCGCGGTCAGCTCGGCGACCGGGTACTGCGCCTGGGCCACCGCCATGCCGTAGCCGGGCGTGATGACGACCGAGGACGCGTCGGCGAGCAGGTCCGCGGTGTCGGCGGCGTTGATCTCGCGGTGCTCGCCGTAGTCGGCGCCCTCCGACGAGGCCGCCTCGATGCCGAAGCCGCCGGCGATCACCGAGATGAACGAGCGGTTCATCGCCTGGCACATGATGTACGACAGGTAGGCACCCGAGGACCCCACGAGGGCACCGGTGACGATCAGCAGGTTGTTGTCGAGCAGGAAGCCCGAGGCCGCGGCCGCCCACCCGGAGTAGGAGTTGAGCATCGAGACGACGACGGGCATGTCGCCGCCGCCGATGGAGGCGACCAGGTGCCAGCCGAGCGCCAGGGCCACGATCGTGACGGCCACGAGCAGGCCGATGTTGGGGGTCGCGACGAACCAGACGGTCAGCACCACGAAGAGGCCGAGGGCGCCGAGGTTGATCGCGTTCTTCCCGGGCAGGACCAGCGGGGCCGACTTCATCCGGGCCGAGAGCTTGAGGTTGGCCACGATCGAGCCGGTGAAGGTGACCGCCCCGATGAAGACCCCGATGAAGACCTCGGCATGGTGGATGTCGCCCAGCGAGTCCAGCGCGAACGCCGGGTGCTCGAGGTACCCGTTCCACCCGACCAGCACCGCGGCGAGGCCGACGAAGGAGTGCAGCAGTGCGATCAGCTCGGGCATCCCGGTCATCTGCACGACGCGGGCGCGCCACAGCCCGATGCTCGCCCCGATGACCACCGCGACCACGAGCAGCGCCAGCGGCAGGAGGCCGGTGTCCTCGGCGTCGCTGACGTCGACGACCAGCGCGACGGTGGCGACCACGGCGACGGCCATGCCGACGACGCCGTACGTCACGCCGTTGCGGGCGGTCTCGTGCCGGGACAGCCCGGCCAGGCTGAGGATGAAGAGCAGGGACGCGACGAGGTAGGCCGCGAAGGCGACGGAGGAGACGTCCATGGTCGATCAGCCCTTCGAGAACATGCAGAGCATCCGGCGCGTCACGGCGAAGCCGCCGAACACGTTGATGCTGGCGAGCAGGACCGCGACGAAGGACAGCACCACGATGACCGGGTCGTCGAGCCCGATCTGGAGCATCGCTCCCACCACGATGATCCCGGAGATGGCGTTGGTGACGCTCATCAGCGGGGTGTGCAGCGCGTGGTGGACCTTGCCGATCACGTAGTAGCCGATCACGACCGACAGCATGAGCACGGTGAAGTGCTCCGGCAGCGGGTCGGGGGCGTAGGCGTTGACCAGGAAGAACGCCAGCAGGCCGAGCCCGACGACCGTCCACCGACGTGCGGGCGGCGCCGGCACGGCATCCGGTCTCGGCGCCGCGACCGGCTTGGCCGCCGCCGGTGCGGCGGAGACCTGGACCGGCGGCGGTGGCCACGTCGAGGCGCCGTCGTGCGTCACCGTGATGCCGCGGACGACCACGTCGTCGAGGTCCAGCACGAGCCGGCCGTTGCCCTCCGGCGTCATCAGCTTGAGCAGGTTGACGACGTTCGTGCCGTAGAGCTGGGAGGTCTGCGCCGCCAGCCTGCCGGCGAGGTCGGTGTAGCCGATGACCGTGACCTGGTTGTCGGTCACGACGACCTCGTCGGTCTCGGTCACCGCGCAGTTCCCGCCGTTGGCGGCGGCCATGTCGACGATGACCGAGCCGTTGCGCATCCCCGCGACCGTCTCGGCGGTGACGAGCACGGGAGCCGGGCGGCCCGGGATCAGCGCCGTGGTGATGACGATGTCGGCGGCGCGCACCTCCTCGTCGTACATCGCCGCCGTGGCGGCGACCTGCTCGGCGCGTCATCTCCTTGGCGTAGCCGTCCGTCGAGACCTCCTGGTCCATGTCGACGGTCACGAACTGCGCACCCATCGACTCGACCTGCTCGGCGACCTCGGGTCGTACGTCGAACGCCCGGACCACCGCGCCCATCGAGCCGGCCGCGCCGATCGCGGCCAGCCCGGCCACGCCGGCGCCGACGACGAAGACCCGCGCGGGCGGCACCTTCCCCGCGGCCGTGACCTGGCCGGTGAACTGGCGTCCGAACGCGTGGGCCGCCTCGACGACCGCCCGGTAGCCGGCGACGTTCGCCATCGAGCTGAGGACGTCCATCGACTGCGCGCGCGAGATCCGCGGGACCGCGTCCATCGCCAGCGCCGTGACGCCGGCGGCGGCGAGCGACTCGACCAGCTCCGGGCTGCGGCCCGGCGCCATCAGCGACACCACGGTCGCCCCACGCCGCAACCGCGCGATCTCGTCGGCGGTGGGTGCGTTCACCTTCACGACGACGTCGCTCGACCACACGTCCTGCGCCGTGCCGACGGTGATCCCGGCCTCGGCGAAGATGCTGTCCGGCTGGTCGGCCAGCACGCCCGCGCCGGCCTCCACCACCACGTCGTACCCGAGCTTGGTCAGCTGGGTGGCCGTGGCGGCGGTCGCGGCGACGAGCGTCTCGCGGGCCTTGGACTCGCGGGGGATGCCGATTCGCATCAGAGGTCTCCTGTACGGGTGGCCCGGGGGGCCGGGGCCCGCTCCTGTGGAGAGCGTCCCCGCCCGGGTGACCCGCGGTGCGGGCCTGGGTGGCCCGCGGGGTCGTTGGTCTGGTGGCTGCGCACAACAGTCTCACTCTCGCAGGTGGCAGCGCAGGCGTACGACGACGGCACGCTGGGCGGTCGGCCCGGTTGGTGACTGCGGGCCGCGGAGAGCCGACGAGCCGGGTCGGGCGAGCAGGGGCAGCGGCCGTCGTCCGCCAGTCAGGTCAGCGACAGGCTGCCGGCTCAGCCCACCAGCCGGGTCAGGTCGGCGAGCCGGCTCGTGTAGCCCCACTCGTTGTCGTACCAGCCGAAGACCTTGACGAACCGACCGGACGCCTGGGTCAGCGCGACGTCGAACACGCACGAGGCCGGGTCGCCGATGATGTCGGAGGAGACGACCGGCTCCGTCTCGTAGCGCAGCCGACCGGCGAGCGACCCGGTCGTGGCGGCCGTCTCGAAGGCGGCGTTGACCTGCTCCACGGAGACCTCCGCGGAGAGGAGCACGGCCAGGTCGACGAGGGAGCCGTCGACGACGGGGACACGGAGGGCGACGCCGTCCAGGCGCCCGGCCAGCTCCGGCATCACCTCGCCGACCGCACGCGCGGCGCCGGTGGTGGTCGGGATGATGTTGACCGCGGCCGAGCGGGCCCGACGCGGGTCCTTGTGGAGCCCGTCGAGCAGGTTCTGGTCCCCGGTGTAGGCGTGGACGGTGGTCATGAACCCGTGCTCGATGCCGAAGGCGTCGTGCAGCACCTTGACCATCGGCGCGACGCAGTTGGTCGTGCACGAGGCGTTGGAGATGACCTGGTGCCGGGCGGCGTCGTAGATCTCGTCGTTGACGCCCATCACGATGGTCGCGTCGACGTCCTTGCCGGGGGCAGAGACGAGCACCCGTCCGGCGCCCGCGCTCAGGTGGGCGGCCGCACTCTCGCGGGTGCGGAACCGGCCGGTCGCCTCGATCACCACGTCCACGCGGTGGGCGGCCCACGGCAGCCGGGCCGGGTCGGACTCGGCCGTCACCTCGATCTTGCGACCGTCGACGACGAGGATCCCGTCCGCCGAGGCCACCTCGCCGGGGAACGCCCCCAGCGTGCTGTCGCGCCGCACGAGCCTGGCCAGCTCGGGGGCGGAGGCCAGGTCGTTGACAGCCACGACCTCGAGGTCGTCGCTCTGCTCGGCGTACCTCAGATAGGCACGGCCGATCCGACCCATGCCGTTGATCCCTACGCGAACCGTCATCTCGACCTCCAGGCAGGCCCGGCCGGTCGCCGGGCGCGTGCCTCGAGCATCGTGCGCGGCGCGGGGGCTGCGAAGGGGCGAAGGTCACGACCCCTCAGGGCGCACCGCGCCGGTCAGCGCCGGATGACCACCTTCAGCGCCTTGGTCTCGGCAGCCTTGCCGAAGGTGTCGTAGGCCTCCAGCATCTGCTCGAGCCCGAAGTGGTGGGTCGCGAACTTCTCGGCCGCCAGCTTGTGCTGGGCGACCAGCTTGAGCAGCATCGGCGTGGTCGAGGTGCTCACCAGGCCCATGGTGATCGCGATGTCGGTGATCCACAGGTCCTGCAGCGGCAGGTCGACCGAGGTGCCGTGCACGCCCACGTTGGCGACCGAGCCGCCGGGCCGC
The DNA here is from genome assembly GCA_963757695.1 of uncultured Actinomycetota bacterium. Lineage (GTDB taxonomy): Bacteria > Actinomycetota > Actinomycetes > Propionibacteriales > Nocardioidaceae > Nocardioides. The sequence continues at coordinate 768,172 of CAVWTJ010000014.1, read as the reverse complement.
ACGATCTTCAGGCACGCCTGGAAGGTGTCGGGGATGCCGACGGCCTCGATGGCGACGTCGACCCCGAGCCCGTCGGTCATCGCGCGCACCTGCTCGAGCCAGTCGTCGTCGCCGCTGTTGACGGTGTCGGTGGCACCGAACGCCACGGCCTGGTCCAGCCGGTTGGCGTCGAGGTCGAGGGCGATGACCCGGGCTGCGCCGTACAGCCCGGCGGTCATGATGGCGGCCAGGCCGACCGGGCCGGCACCGACCACGGCTACGACGTCCCCGGGCTCGACCTTGCCGTAGCGGACCCCGATCTCGAAGCCGGTGGGCAGGATGTCGGAGAGCATCACCGCCGCCTCGTCGGTGACCCCGTCGGGCAGCCGGTAGACGGAGTTGTCCGCGAACGGGACGCGGACGTACTCGGCCTGGGTGCCGTCGATGAGGTGGCCGAGGACCCAGCCGATGCCGCTGGCGCCCTCCTCGGCCAGGCAGTGGGCGTAGAGGCCCTGGTGGCAGTAGGAGCAGGAGCCGCACGCGCTGATGCAGGAGATGATCACCCGGTCGCCGACGGCGACGCTCGTGACGGCCGAGCCGACCTCGGTGATCGTGCCGACGCCCTCGTGCCCGAGGATCCGGCCGTCGGTGACGGCGGCGACGTCGCCCTTGAGGATGTGCAGGTCGGTGCCGCAGATCGTGGTGGTGTCGATCTGCACGATGGCATCGGTCGGGTCCACGATCACGGGATCGGGGACTTCTTCCCAGGCCTTCTGGCCGGGTCCGTGGTAGACGAGCGCTCGCATCGGACTTCCCTTCGTCGGGACTCCCGGGGCCCGGGAGCCTCCTTCCAGTCTCGATCCGGGCCGAGGGCGCGGACAGGGCCCTAGGTCCTGCCGTTCCGGGCCCGGTACGACGAACCTGTGGCCTCCGGCCACGACCGCGATGACCTTTGGCTCTGCCGCCCGGGCGGCGGCGCGGCCAGGCTGGGGGCATGACCACAGAAGAGCGCATCGCGACCCTCGAAGCCCGTCTCGACACCCTCCAGGAGGCACACAGCACCGTCAGCGAGCAGCTGGCCCAGGCCCACCTCGACCAGTGGCAGGGACGCATCGACGACCTCGAGCTCCAGGTGCACCTCGGCGCGGCCGACGCCACCGACCGGATCACCGCGCTGACCGCGGAGCTGGACGAGCGATGGGGCAAGGTCCGCCAGCACGCGTCGATCGCCGGCTCGACCACCTCCGAGGTCACCGAGACGATGCGCCTCGGGCTGGCCAGTGCCTACAAGGAGGTGCGCGACGCCCTGATCGAGTCGCGCAAGCAGCTGCGCTGACGCCCTCTCCCGACCTGACCCCGAGGGGGGAACCGCGTGTCGCCGGAGCGACGTAGATTCGGTCCCATGACCGAGGAGCAGATCAACCCCGACCGCATCGACGACGACATCCAGGCCCCCGACGGCGTCTCCGGCACCACCGACGGGTCCCCCATCGCCGGGGTCGAGCTGTCCGAGGAGGAGCACGACGACTCGGTCGAGCCCGACGACAACGCCTTCGAGGTCGACGGCCCGCAGGCCGGCCACGCCTGACGTCAGGCGACGGCCAGGTCCGCCATCTCCTCCACGCTGGGGACCAGCTGGCGCGACACCGCGGCCAGCACCAGGATCGCCGCGACCAGCACGGCGGTCAGCAGGAGCCCGCGCTGGAAGCCGTCCACGAGCGCCGCGGTCGGCGAGCCCCCCGCGGTCAGCGACGCGGTGGCCGCCGACGTGGCCAGGCTCGAGATCACGGCGAGCCCGAGCGCGCCGCCGACCTGGTAGCCGGTGTTGATGATGCCCGACGCCGCGCCGGCGTCATGGTGCTCGACCTCCGAGAGGGCGCTGATCTGCGCCGGCACGCCGACCCCCATGATCCCGACGCCGTACAGCACGAACCCGGGAAGCAGCTCGCTGAGGTAGGCGCCGTCGGCCGAGGCCCGGGAGAGCAGGAGCAGCCCGGCGACGCCGATCACGGCCGAAGCCACCTGCGTGGGGCGGGTGCCGATGCGCGGGAGCAGCTGGGCGGCCAGCATCGCGCCGCCGATGGCGGCGACACCCATGGGCAGGAACTGGAGCCCGGTCTCGAGCGCGGAGAGGCCCTTGACCTGCTGCAGGAAGATCGCGGTGAGGAAGAACATCGCCAAGAAGGCGCCCCCGTTGAGGGCCAGCACCAGGGTCGACCGGCTCAGGCTGCGTGAGCGGAACAGCCGCAGCGGCACCAGCGGAGCGCTCGAGCGGGCCTCGACGACGAAGAAGAGCGCCAGCAACGCGGTCCCACCGAGCAGGGAGCCGACGACCTCGCCGGAACCCCAGCCGAGGTGCTCGGACCGGATGACGCCGTAGATCAACGCGAGCACCGCGCCCGTCCCGAGCGTGGCGCCGGCCAGGTCGAAGGACCGGGGACCGTCACTGACGACCCGGCTGTCGGCGACGGTGGACGGGGTGAGTGCGAGCAGGGCCGCGCCGATGGGCACGTTGACGAAGAACACCCACTCCCAGCCCAGGGCGTCGACCAGCACCCCGCCGGCCACCACCCCGAGCGTGCCACCGAGCCCGGCCAGCCCGCCCCAGAGACCCATCGCGATGTTGCGCTCTCGGCCCGCGGCATAGGTCACCGTGAGGATCGACAGCGCCGCAGCCGACATCAGCGCACCCCCGAAGCCCTGGACCCCGCGCGCGGCGATGAGGAACCACTGCGAGGTCGCCAGCCCGCCGGCGAGTGACGCGACGGTGAAGAGCACCAGTCCGACGCCGAAGATCCTGCGCCGCCCGAGCAGGTCACCGAGCCGCCCACCGAGCAGCAGGAAGCCGCCGAAGGCCAGTGTGTACGCGCTGATCACCCACTGCAGGTTGTCCGGGCTGAAGCCCAGCTCGACCTGCATGTCGGGTAGCGCGACGTTCACGATCGTCACGTCGAGCACCACCATGAATTGGGCGAGTGCCAGCACCACCAGGGTCGCCCACGGGCTTTTCCTCATCGTCCGTCTCCTTCGAGTCCGCGCATCGACGACGTACCTGTACGCCGTACATCTACACCGATAAGGAACCATGTACGGTGTATAGTTGTCAACCATGACCACCACGACGGGACGCGCAGCAGCCGCGAAGCAGCGTCTGAGCCGCGATGCCGTGGCCCGAGCCGCCATCGAGCTGGCCGACACCGAGGGCCTCGACGCCCTCACGATCCGGCGTCTCGCGACCGGCCTCGGGGTGACCCCGATGGCGCTCTACTGGCACTTCAAGGACAAGGACGCCCTGCTCGACGGTGTCGCCGAGCAGCTGCTGGCCGAGGTGGACCTGCTCGAGGACGCGGGCGGCGACGACTGGGACGTGCAGCTGCGGGAGGTCCTCGAGTCGCTCCTCGCCGGCCTTGCGGCCCATCCCGCCGTCGCCGACCTCGTCAAGAAGCGCATCCTGCTCAGCGACCCCGGTCGCGAGATCACCGAGCGCGTGCTGATGCTGTTGCGTCGAGGCGGCTTCTCCCCGGAGCAGTCCTCGCAGCTCGGCATGTATGCCCTGCTCACCATGACCAGCCTGGTGACCGGCGAGCCCGGCCTGGCCGTCGGCACCAGCGAGGAGACGCGCGAGCAGGAGGTCCGCACCAAGTGGGCGGCGCTCCAGGCGCTCCCACCCAAGAGGTTCCCCCACGTCGTCGACTCGGCGGCGTCGCTCACCGACTGTGCGGCCTCCGAGCAGTGGCTGGGCTTCGGGATGGAGACCTTGATGGCCGGCATCCGCGGACAGGCCTCCCCGAACCGGGCCTGACCCGCGGAGGTCCGGACGCCTCAGCGGTCGCCCCGGTGCCTCCCCGGCTCCGCCGCGGGGTGGGTCTGCGCGACCTGGGTCAGCGTCGCGGCCAGGTGGTGCAGGTGGCGTACGACGGGGTCGTCGTGCGAGGCGGCTGCCGGGTCGACGAAGAGCGCGTGGTCACCGCTGGCCAGCGGCTCCTCGGCCTCGGGGACGACCGATCCGGGCGGCAGCGCGCTCAGGGCGTGCGCGGCCTCGGCGATCGCGCGGGCCGCGGCGGCCGAGGCGACCGGCGCCGACGGCGGGCGACGCTGCAGCGCGAGCACGAGGGAGCGGCACTGGGAGACGGCCGCGATGTAGAGACGCAGCCGGCGCGCGGTGCGGGGGCTCGACCCACCCCAGCCGATCTGGCGGGTCAGGGGCCGCGCGACGAGCGCGAGCCGGCGCGCGTCGTCGTCCAGGCGCCGGACCCGCGCATCCAGGTCGACGGCCCGCTCGCCCTCGGCGTACGACGCCACCGCCTCGAGCAGCGACGCCATCGAGGCGAGCATCTCGTCGCGGGCGCTGCGCATCGTGTCGCGGGTGGAGAGGGGCGCGAAGAGCAGCGCCACCACGATCCCGGCGGCGGCGCCGACCGCCGTCTCGCCGAGCCGCAGCACGAGCACGGCGTCGCTGAAGGTGCCGAGCACCGTGTACATCTCGCCGAGGAGCACCGTGATGAAGAAGGTCATCGCCGCCTGCGAGGCCTTCGCGAAGTAGAAGGCGCCGAAGACCGAGACCAGGATGATCGTCAGCACCAGCACGTCGTGCCCGGCGGTCGCGTGGGCCAGCAGCACCGCCGCCACCAGCCCGACCAGCGTGCCGACGATCCGGGCGACGCCCTTGTTGAAGGTCTCGTGACGGGTGCCGGTGCCGGTGAACATCACGAACGCCGTGATGACGGCCCAGTAGTAGCGCGTCGGCGACAGCAGCGTGCCCAGCCCGATCGCCACCACGCCGGCGAGCGCGACCTGGACCGCCTGGCGGCTGGTCATCGACAACCGGGCCACCGGGTTCCACCCACCCGTCGCGGCGACGTTCTTCGCCACGGCGGGCGAGCCGGGGAGGCCGCCGAAGGCGAGCATCGAGGCCGCCTCGAACTCGTCCTCGCCCGGGTCGACCTCGGGCGGGTCGTCGACGGCGGCCTCGAAGCGCAGGAACTCCGCGATCCCGTAGGCCAGGTGCCGCGCCGCCCACCAGCCCTCGCCCCCGGCCCGTTCGACCTCGTCGGCACGCCGGCCGAGCCGGTCGCAGGCGATCAGGGCGGCCACGTCGCGGCGTCCGGCCAGGTGCTCGGTCGCCGTCTGCGCCTCGGCACGCAGCAGCGGGTCGGCGTGCCGCAGCCGCAGCGCGGCAAGTGCGACCCGCTCCATGGCCTGCTGCGCCTCGATGAGGCGGCGACGCAGCGCGGCCGCCGACCACCCGACGGGTACGGCGGACCGCTCGGCCGACCACGCGTCGGCGAGGAGAGCGGCTTCACCCATCCCGGCGCGTCGGGCGCCGAGGCGGCGTACGACCCGCTCGCGCCGGCGTTCGCTCCGGGGCGCCAGGGCCAGCAGGTCGGCCGCCTCACGAGCGACCGACCGACCCCGGGAGAAGAACGCCGCGATCGTCGCGCGCAGGACGGTGCGGGGATTGGTGTAGAGCACGGTGGTGCTGAGCAGGCAGACCCAGACCGACGACACGACGGCGGCCAGCAGCAGCTCGGGAACGAGGTCGAAGGAGGCCTGCAGGAACGTGGCGAAGAAGAAGCCCATCCAGGTCATGAAGCCGTAGAAGAACCAGGCGCCGCCGAAGCGCCGCACCCACACCGCGGCGAACAGCACCGCCGCGAAGGCCGGCACCTGCAGCGGACGCTGCTGGTCGGTCAGCGCCGCCAGCAGCAGGCCGATGCCGACGGCCACGGGGAACCCGGCCGCCGCGGGCACCATCTCGCGCCGCAGCATGCCGGCCAGGGCGTTGGAGCCGAGCATGGCCACGACCGCGCCGAAGAGCGTCATCGAGAACGCCGCCACGCCGGTGATGCCGACCAGGTGCGCCACCAGCTGCTGCACGAGCAGGCTCGTGCCGACCCCGACCGCCACCGCCGTCGCGCCCCGCAGCCGACCGAAGGCCGGGTCGGAGGCCGACAGCCGGTCGCGCACCTCGAGCAGGCGTCGTCGTACGCCGTCCCGGACCCCGTCCTGCGGGGGTGAGTCGGCGGTGAGCGTCACCGCGCCATCCTCCCAGGAGGCGGTGAGGGACCGGGTCGGATCAGGCCCAGCCGAGCTCGCGGAGCTCGGCCTCGGCCATGCCCATGGCGTGGCCGACCTCGTGCACGAGCACCGTGCGCACCCGGGCCGGCACGTCCTCGACCCGCGCGCAGACCTCCACGATCGGCACCCGGTAGAGCGTGATCGTGTCCGGCAGGGTGCCCGGCGCGCGGCCGTAGTGCGACGTCCTCGGTATGCCGCGGTAGAGGCCCAGCAGCAGGACCCCGGGCCGCCGTTCGGACTCGGCCTGCTCGTCCTCCACCAGGACCGCGATCTCGCTCACGACCGGGAGCACCCAGTCCGGCAAGGAGTCGAGCGCCTCGACCACCATCGCCTCGAAGGCGTCGAGCGGGACCGATTCCGGGTTCATGACCCGAGTATGCCGACCGGCCCCCGCGCCGGCCCCGGCCCGGGACGCCGGGGCCCGCCCCCCGCAAGGGTGAGTGTCAGATCGCGAGGGCGGGGCTACGTTCCGCTGGTGAGTTTTCTCGGGGGCATCGTCCGCACCAAGGACGTCGACACGGTCATCCACCAGAACGACGAGGCGCCCGAGGGCGAGGAGTCGTCCGGGCTGAAGCGCAGCCTGTCGGCGCGTGACCTGATGGGCTTCGGCATCGGGATCGTGATCGGCACCGGGATCTTCACGCTCACCGGCGTCGAGGCCAAGAACCACGCCGGTCCCGCGATCGTCATCTCGTTCCTCATCGCCGGCGTCGTCGCCATGCTGGCCGCGCTCTGCTACGCCGAGCTCGCGGCCGCGGTGCCGACCGCGGGGTCGTCGTACACCTACGCCTACACGACGATCGGCGAGATCTTCGCCTGGATCATCGCGTGGGACCTGATCCTCGAGTTCGCGCTCGGCGCCGCGGTGGTGGCGCGCGGGTGGTCGGGCTACCTGGGCAGCGCGCTCGACCTGCCGTCGCAGTACTTCGGCGAGACCGGCTCGACGGTGAACCTCGGAGCCGTCTTCATCACCCTCGTCCTCGGCATCGTCGCCGCGGTCGGCATCCGCGAGTCCAAGCTCGTCACCAACACCCTGGTGGTCATCAAGGTGACGGTGTGCCTCTTCGTGATCCTGGTCGGCGTCTTCTTCATCAAGGCCAGCAACCTGACGCCGTGGTTCCCGCCCGCCGAGCCGGTGCCGGCCGACGACACGTCCGCCGGCCTGGCGCAGCCGTTGTGGCAGTTCGTCTCGGGTGTCACCCCCGAGGCGTACGGCGTCGCCGGCATCTTCGTCGCCGCGGCGGTCGTCTTCTTCGCCTACTCCGGCTTCGAGGCCGTCGCCAACCTCGGCGAGGAGACCGAGAACCCGGGGCGCGACATGCCGCGCGGTCTCCTCGGCACGCTGGCGATCTGCACGCTGCTCTACCTCGGCGTCTGCTTCGTGCTCACCGGGATGGTGAAGTACACCGACCTCGACGAGGGCGCCCCGATCTCGGAGGCGTTCAACGCCGTGGGCCTGGGCTGGGCCGGCGTGCTGATCGGCATCGCCGCCGTGTCCGGCCTGAGCTCGGTGATCCTGGTCGACATCGTCGCCATGGGCCGCATCGGCTTCGCCCTGTGCCGCGACGGCCTCCTGCCGAAGTCGATCGGCGCCATCCACCCGAAGTTCTCCACCCCCTTCCGGATCACGATCGGCACCACCCTGGTCGTCGCCGTCATCGCAGCCTTCGTGCCGCTGGCGACGCTGGCCGAGATGGTCTCGATCGGCACCCTCTTCGCCTTCGTCGTCGTGGCGATCGCGGTGGCGGTCCTGCGCCGCACGAAGCCGAAGATGGAGCGCCCGTTCCGCACACCCTCGGTGCCGCTGCTGCCGATCGTCTCGGCGGTCTCGTGCGTCGGGCTGATGTCGAGCCTGGCCGTCGAGACCTGGCTGCGCTTCCTGGTGTGGCTGGTGATCGGGCTCGTCGTCTACGGGTTCTACGGCTTCAAGCACTCCGTGCTCGGCAAGGGTGCGACCGGCAAGGTCACGCCGGGCTGAGCCGGCGGGGCGTCCGCTCAGAGCAGGAACACGACGCCGGCGATGGCGGCGTTCGCCAGGTTGGCGAGGCTTCCGGCCAGCAGCGCCCGCAGGCCGATGGCGGCCACCGTCGAGCGGAGCTCGGGCCGCAGGGAGCCCAGGGTGCCGAGCTGGATCGCGATCGAGCCGAAGTTGGCGAAGCCGGCCAGGGCGAACGTCACCACGACGACCGTCACCGGCGCCAGCGAGTCGACGTCCGGACCGAAGTCGGCGAAGGCGACGAACTCGTTGAGGATCGTCTTCTGCCCGATGTAGGAGCCGGCCTGCGAGGCCTCCGACCAGGGCACGCCGAGCAGCCAGGCCAGCGGGGAGAGGGCGTCGCCGAGCAGCCCCTCGAACGTCAGGCCCTCGATGCCGAACCAGCCGCCGATGCCGCCCAGGATGCCGTTGGCCATGGCGATCAGGGCGATGAAGGCGATCAGCAGCGCGCCGATGGTGACCGCGATCTTGCCGCCGGCGAGGGCGCCGCGCGCGATCGCGTCGATGACGTTGACCGACTCCTCGTCGCGCGAGGAGCGGACGTCGAAGCTCGCGTCGTCCGGGGCATCCTCGGTCCTCGCGGACGTCGGCTCCTCCGCGGCACCACCCTTCTCCGTGCCGCTCGCGGCGTCGGTGGACCCTGCGGCGCCGGCGGTCGCGAGGGCCGGCTCCGGGGTCGAGTCGGGCCACATGATCTTGGCCATGAGCAGCGACGCGGGAGCGTTCATCACGGTGGCGGCGAGCAGGTACGGCAACGGGGCGCCGAGCAGCGCGTAGCCGACCAGCGTCGAGCCGGCCGCGGCCGCGAACCCGGCGGTCACGACGGTGAAGACCTGGGCGCGGGTCAGCCGGCTCAGGTAGGGCCCGATCAGCAGCGGCGCCTCGGACTGCCCCAGGAAGATGACCGTGGCCGAGTACATCCCCTCGAGCTTGCTGACCCGCAGCAGCCACGCGATCGAGCCGCCGATGACCCAGGTCGCCCACTGCACCACGCGCAGGTAGAAGAGCAGGTAGACCAGGGCCCCGAGGAAGACGATCACCGGCAGCACCTGCAGCGCGAAGATCGTGCCGTCCTCCGGACCCACGTCGAGCAGCGGCCCGAAGACGAAGCCCGTGCCGTCGCCGGTGTAGCCGATGAGCGTCTCGAGCCGGTCCGAGACCCACCGGAGCGCGTCGACGCCCCGGCGGGAAGCGCAGGACGGCGAAGGCGAAGACCACCTGCACCGCGAGCGCCGCACCCACGATGCGCAGCGAGATGCCGCGGCGGTGCTTGGAGAAGAGCACGGCGATGCCGAGCAGGACGACGAGACCGAGTACCCCGCGGAAGTCGCTCACGCGCGCACCCTAGTTTCCTGACGACGGGTGGCTCGCGTCCCCTGGACGGGTGACGCGGCGCTCGGGCTCTCGTGTGGATCCTCGGACGGAGGGCCCACCGGTCACCGGGGTTGCGGCGGTGTCGACGCGGACGTGGCGACGTCGACGAGGTCACCCGCAGGGGTCATCGGCGGCTTCACCCGTCTGGTTCACCCATCGGTGGTCCCTAGACTCGAAGAACCCAGCAGCGGTCCTGCCGCGCAACCGAGGAGGCCTCACAGTGAAGCTCGACATCACCGGCCGTACGGCGGTCGTCTCAGGCGCCGCAGGCGCGATCGCCTACGAGACGGCGCAGATCCTGCTCGACGAGGGATGCCGGCTCATCCTGACCGACATCGACGCCGACGAGCTGGCGGAGACGGTGTCCCGGCTCGACGGCGGAGACCGCGTCCGCTCGGTGGTGGCGGACCTCTCCAGCGCCGAGGGCGCGCAGAAGGTCGAGGAGGAAGGCGTTCGCGGCGAGTCGGAATGGCAGCCCGGGATCATGCTGCACGCAGCCGGGGTGACCGGCGCCAAGGGCGACCCGCTCGACGACATCACCGAGGACGACTGGAGCGAGGCCTGGAACCTCGACTTCATGACCGGGGTCCGGATGGCGAAGGTGTTCATCCCGGCGATGCGCCAGGCGGGATGGGGCCGCGTGGTCTTCGTCATCTCGGAGAACGTCGCCCAGCCCTACCCCGACGAGGCCGTCTACAACTCGTCCAAGGCGGCGACCCTGAGCTTCGCCAAGTCGATGAGCCAGGTGTACGCCCAGCAGGGCGTGCTGGTGAACTGCGTGGCGCCCGCCTTCATCCACACCGACATGACCGACGGCATGATGGAGAAGCGGGCAGAGGAGCGAGGCACCGACATCGACGAGGCCGTCGAGAGCTTCCTCGAGGAGGAGCGGCCCCACCTCGCCCTCAAGCGTCGCGGACGTCCCGAGGAGGTCGCCTTCGTCACCGCCTGCCTGCTGTCGGACCGCGCGTCGTTCGTGAACGGCGCGAACTTCCGCATCGACGGCGGCGCCGTCCAGACGATCAACGTCTGAGGTGGCCCGAGCCTGCTGCTGAGCCGTTCGCGGGTCCGGTCGACCGAGCGGCGATCGTCGCTCGGATCGAGGCCCATCCGATCGAGGGCGGGCCGGCGGAGCAGCGGGCGGCCTTCGCCGAGCTCGTCCTGGGCTCCGACGCCGACATCCGCGGACGACGGGCCGCTCAGCTTCCCGGGCGAGGGCGGCACGATCGTCTACCTGCACGGCGGCGGCTACGTGTTCGGGTCTCCTCGGACCCATCAGCGCATCGGCCGCACCCTGGCCGAGCTGACCGGCCTGAGCGTCATCCTGCCCGCCTACCCGCTCGCGCCCGAGCACGAGTGGCCGGCACAGCTCGATGCCGCCCTGGCGGCCGTCGCTGCAGCGTCGGGGCCTGTGGTCCTCGCCGGCGACTCGGCCGGCGCGTCACCTCGCCCTGGTCACGGCCCTCGAGGCGAGCCGGCTGGGTCTCGACGTGGTCGGACTCGTCCTCTTCTCCCCCAACACCGACCGGACCGGCCTGTCGACGACGCGGAAGGCCAACGAGCCCTCCGACCCGATGGTCGACGACGAGGGCGACCGCGAGCTGGCGCGCCTGTGCTTCGGCACCCGGCCGGACGACGACCCCCAGGTGTCCCCGCTCCTCGGTGAGCTGCGGCTGCTCCCCCCGCTCCACATCGAGGTGGGAGACGGCGAGGTCCTGCTCGACGACAGCGTGCTGCTGGCCGACGCTGCGCGTGCTGCCGGCGTCCCGACGACCCTGCACGTCGAGGCGGACGGGCTCCACATGATGCAGCTCTGGGTGCCCTGGTGGAAGGCGGCCGGCAGCTCGCTCGAACGAGCGGCGGCATTCGCGCTCGACGTCGTGGCCAAGGCCACGGCCTGACCCGGGCGATCGCTGGAGATCCGGCTCTCCACCATCTCGGCCGTGATCCGGTCGACGCTCTCGGAGCGCCGGGCGAGGTGGGGGAGTTCGCAGGGTGGGTCGCTCACCTGGGCGCTTCGCGCTCCAGGCTCTGCATCCCGTCGGGCCCCGTCGGCCCGCCCTGACCGCCGCCGTAGTCGGCACCCTCGCCGACGTGCACGCTGGCGGTGAAGGCGAGCATCGTGTCCTCGGTCCAGCCTGTGTCGTTGGGGTACTGGAGGCGCACGGCGCCCTCCGGCTCGCCCGCGAGCGTCCACGTGGAGATCGTCGTGTAGCCGGAGTCGCCGGTGATCCAGAACTTCCGACCATCTTGCTCGACCGACCGACCGCCCGGTGGGCGCTTCTCGAACATGATCACCAGCTTGCCCTCGAAGTCGTCGGCGATGTCCGTGGTCGAGCCGTCGTCGGGAGCGATCACCACGTCGTAGGCGTTCTGCCGCTGGACCGACCACCCCTCCGGGGTGAGATCGAAGGTGTAGGGCGTTGCGTCGAAGGTCGCCGCGACGAGCTGGACGCCGGCCGAGGTGTCCGGTGCGCCGGTCGTGTCCGCCGAGGGCGACTCGCTGCTGCCTGCCGACGGCTCCGCCGGTACGTCGCGCCCGGTGACGGCCACTGCCGTCCCGACCCCGACGACGGCCAGGACCGCCAGACCGGAGAGCCCGACGCGGACCCGCTGACGGGTGCGGTTGGTGCTCGCCGTGCGAGCCCGAGCCAGGTCGTCGGCCGGGTCGGGAACGGATCGTCGGGTCGATGCCGCCTGGTCCAGCGCGTGCTTGATGTCGTGCTCGGTCATGGGGTGTCCTCCAGGATCAGGTGGTGGTCGGTGGTGTCGAGGTGGGCCCTCAGGTGGGCGAGGGCCCGGGCGTTCTGGGACTTCACGGTGCCGGTGCTGCAGCCGAGGATCCGAGCCGTTTCGGCGACGTCGAGATCGAGCCAGTGCCGCAGCACCACGACCGCGCGTTGCCGCGCGCCCAGTGATGCCAGGGCCGCCAACATGAGCTCCCTGAGCTCGACGTCCGCGCCGGTGGACACCGGATCGCTCGCCAGCGCCTCTGCTGGTCTCGCCGACGTGGACTCCCGTCGTCGGTGGGCCCTTCCTGCCTCGTCGATGAAGAGGTGGGTGAGGCTCCTGCGTGCATAGGCCAGCGGGCTGTCGGCTCGCCGCACCCGTGACCACGCCAGGTAGAGCTTGGTCAGTGTCGTCTGCACCAGGTCCTCGGCGTGGGCCTCGTCTCCGGCACACAGCAGAGAGGCAGTCCGCATCAGGTCTCGCCGATGAGCGTGGGTGAAATCCACGAACTCCGCCGATTGTTTGTCGTCTCTCACGGTGTCTCCTTTCACCCACCTGACCGGTGCGGGCAACGGTTCGGTTGCATGCGACCTGCCCGTCGTCCGTTCCGGCGATTCGAGGGTGCGGACGAACTGCCCTCTCGCCGGGGCTCGCCATGGCCGTCGTCCGCCTGTCGGTGGCTGCTCGTCGATGCGGAGGCGCGGGAAAGCAGCTCGTCGCAGATGAGGCCGAAGCTCTCGCGCCGCGGGCTGGCGTGGGCGCTGGAAGGAATCGGGGTCCCCCACCTCACCGTCGCCCGGGTCGCCGGGGGGCTCGGGTCGTGGAACACCGCCGACGACTCCGTCCTGGCTGAGGGCGAGCCGGTCCGGATCGACGACCCGACGGGTCCAACGCCGTCACCGTTCTCGACGTCGACGAGCACGTGGCGCGATCCGTACGGGGACCACCGGACGAGCGACGATCCCTGGCAGCCGACACCTGGGGCTGACCTGCGTGAACCTGTGTGCGCCTGAAGGGATTCGAACCCCTAACCTTCTGATCCGTAGTCAGATGCTCTATCCGTTGAGCTACAGGCGCGGGCCCCGCCGCGTGCGGCGAGGACTGGTCGAGAATAGCCGAGGCTCCAGACGATGGGTAATCGGCCGGTCCGGACCCGCCCGCCCGGAGCCGACGATCCCACGCGAGACCCGTCGGCCGCGGCGTCGGGGGCGATGTCGTCCGCCGTCACCGAACCCGCCCACCACGCCGAATTGAAACGTTTCTGCAGGTCAGCGGCCTGTGACCGGAGTCACAGGGCTTGATCGATCCAATATGACGGACCGATTTCCGTGGTTAGCCTCGTGGCATCCAGTCGCTGCAACGACGCCGCGCGATCCATTCCCGCTCCACGACGTACGTCGCGAGACAAAGGACCCAGGCATGACCGCCACGCAGGATCGCACCATCGACCAGCTCACCGATGCGCCCACGACCCACCGGGGCATCCTCGACTTCGTCGCCGAGGTCGCGCGGATGACGCAGCCGGACCGCATCCACTGGTGCACCGGCTCCGACGAGGAGTGGGTGGAGCTCACCGCCGCGCTCGAGAGCGACCGGCACGTTCACCCGGCTCAACCCGGAGATCAAGCCGAACTCGTTCTACGCCGCCAGCGACCCGATCGACGTCGCGCGCGTCGAGGACCGCACCTACATCTGCTCGGTCGACGAGAAGGACTGCGGGCCCACCAACAACTGGATGGACCCCGCGGAGATGAAGGACCTCATGCGCGGGCTGTACGCCGGCTGCATGCAGGGCCGCACGATGTACGTCATCCCGTTCGTGATGGGCCACCTCGAGGCCGAGAAGCCGATGTTCGGCATCGAGCTCACCGACTCCGCCTACGTCACCGCCTCCATGCGCGTGATGGCGCGGATGGGCAGCAACGTGCTGGACAAGATGACCGAGCTGGACGCCGGCTTCGTGCAGGCCGTGCACTCGGTCGGGCACCCGCTGGCCGAGGGCGAGGCCGACGTGCGGTGGCCCTGCAACGACACCAAGTACATCGTGCAGTTCCCCGAGGAGCGCACGATCTGGTCCTACGGCTCCGGGTACGGCGGCAACGCCCTGCTCGGCAAGAAGTGCTACGCCCTGCGGATCGCGTCGGTCATGGCGCGCGACGAGGGCTGGCTGGCCGAGCACATGCTGATCCTCAAGCTCACCAGCCCCGCCGGCGTCGTCAAGTACGTCGCCGCGGCGTTCCCCAGCGCGTGCGGCAAGACCAACCTGGCGATGCTCGAGCCGACCATCCCCGGCTGGAGGTCGAGACGCTGGGCGACGACATCGCCTGGATGCGCATCGGCGAGGACGGCCGGCTGTGGGCGGTCAACCCGGAGTACGGCTTCTTCGGCGTCGCGCCCGGCACCAACGAGCACACCAACCCCAACGCGATGACGACGATCAACAAGGGCAACTCGGTCTTCACCAACGTCGCGCTCACCGAGGACGGCGACATCTGGTGGGAGGGCCTGGAGAACCCGCCGGCCCGGGCGACGACGTGGAAGGGCGAGGAGTGGACGCCCGAGCTCGGCGAGCAGGGGCTGCTCTCCAGCCACGCCAACAGCCGCTACTGCACCCCGATCAAGCAGTGCGACATCCTCGCCGCCGAGTACGACGACCCGCGCGGCGTGCCGATCGACGCGATCCTCTTCGGCGGCCGCCGCAAGACCACCGTCCCGCTCGTCTTCGAGGCGCGCGACTGGACCCACGGCACGTTCCTCGGCGCGACCCTGTCGTCGGAGACCACCGCGGCCGCGGTCGGCGCCGTGGGCGTCGTACGGCGGGACCCGATGGCGATGCTGCCGTTCATCGGCTACAACGCCGGTGACTACTTCAGCCACTGGATCGCGATGGGCAAGGACCACGACGCGGCCAAGCTGCCGAAGATCTTCTACGTCAACTGGTTCCGCCGCGCCCAGCTGGACGACGGGAGCGAGGGCGGCTTCCTGTGGCCCGGCTTCGGCGAGAACTGCCGCGTCCTGAAGTGGGTCGTGGAGCGCATCGACGGCCAGGCGGCAGCGGTCGAGACCTCGATCGGCCACGTGCCGGCGCCGGGCTCGCTCGACGTCGACGGCCTCGACCTGGCCCCCGAGGCCCTCGAGGCGGCGCTGGCCGTCGACGACGACGAGTGGGCCGCCGAGGTCCCGCAGATCCAGGAGTGGTTCGAGAAGTTCGGCGACGACCTGCCTGCCGTGCTGTGGACCGAGCTCGACGGGCTCAAGGCGCGCCTCGGCCTCTGATCCCGGCCGGGGCACCGCAGACGCTGGTCAACGGCGACCAGCCGAGGTCCCGCTCCCGATCCGGGAGCGGGACCTTCTGCGTGTGTGGAATCATGCAGACGCGCTCGGGCACTGGAGCCACGCAGGGGAGGACATCGGAGCATGGCGTCGTACGGCCCCGAGGAGCGTGCCCTGTTCGAGTCGTCGTCCGCGACCCTGTACGACGAGATCGTGGCGGCCCAGGGCATCGCGGCCGCCGACCCCCGGATCACCGGGGAGGCGCCCCTGCGGCCGGCCTTCGATCTCCTGGTCGAGCTCGGTCTCGTCCAGCTCGACCGGGAGACGGACATCTGGCTGCCAGAGGACCCCACCAGTGTCCAGTCGCGGGTCGTGTCCCCGCTCAGCCAGGAGGGCGCCAAGCTGCTCGAGGAGTCCTCGCAGTGGGCGCAGGCCTTCGGCACGCTCAGCCAGTCGTGGCGGCGCTCGCCCCATGTCGCAGGCCCGCGGTCCGTTCACCTACCTGCACGACGAGGCGATCGGCCCGTTCCTCGCCGGCCTGGTCGCCGAGGCGGAGGAGGAGATGCTCACCGCCCAGCCGCAGACCGGGCGCGACGCGCAGTCCCTCGCCGCGGCGGCGCTGCGCGACACCGCGATGCTCGAGCGCGGCACGAAGATGCGCACGCTCTACCAGCACAGCGCGCGACGCAGCTCGTTCACGCACAAGTACGTCGCCGCGGTCACCGCCCGTGGTGCCGAGGTGCGCACGCTCGACGAGTTCTTCAAGCGGATGATCGTCATCGACCGCCGGGTGGCCGTCATCCCGGCCAGCGACGACAACCGCAGCGCACTGGCCGTCCGCGAGCCGTCGGTCGTCGACTACCTCGTCGACATCTTCGAGCGCACGTGGGAGCGGGCGCGCCCGTTCACCAACCGCGAGACCAGCATGCTCAGGGGCATCGCCGCCGAGCAGCGCGCGATGACGATCCGGATGCTCATCGAGGGCCACTCCGACCCGGTGAGCGCCAAGCGGCTCGGGGTCAGCCCCCGGACGTACGCCGGCTACGTCGCCGACCTCAAGGCCGAGTACGAGGCGGAGACCCGCTTCCAGCTCGGCTACACGATGGGTCAGGCCGGCGTCTCCGGCAACGAGGACGAGCCGGACGACGACGGGTAGGTCCCCGACGACGAGACAGGCGGCCCCTCACCGTGGTGAGGGGCCGCCTGTCTCGAGCGGGGCCCGGGCGGTGCCGGGCGCCGTTCAGGCGATCACGGCTTCGGCGCCGTCTTGCACCACCCTCCGCAACCCCAGCTGGAGTCGGCGGCCTGGGCCGGTGCCGACATGCCCAACAGGCTCACGCCGAGGATCCCTGCGGCAGCCGCGAGGGCGAACTTCTGTGCCATCTTCATCGTGATCCACCTTCGTCTCTCGGGCCCACGGAATGGCCCGTGTGCCATCGTCCATCAGAACGGCCGCAGAGCTGGCTCCAAGGCGTGTTCACATGTGTGCAATGCATATTTGTGCAGCCCCGGGATCCGCACGAATCACCGGAGGCCTTCCCCGTGGACTCTCGAGCCAAACCAGGATGCGCCAGGTTTCTGCGACACGCCGCTAGGACGCCCACCGCACCTGGCGCGCCGCGCGCGGGCCTCGCGGGGTCCGGACGCACGTCGTGCCCGCCTCCAGCGGCGGGCTGGAGACGGGCACGGAGGGCGGAGGCGGCGAGATTTGAACTCGCGAGAGAAGGATCACTCCTCAACCCGCTTAGCAGGCGGGCGCCATAGACCGGACTAGGCGACGCCTCCATGCTGCGACGAGCGGCCCGACGTGCGGGATCGACCGATGCAGCGCCCACAGGTTACAAGGCGCGCGCCGGACCGGGCCAATCGGACCTGTCCGACCGCCGACGGGGTCAGGACCCTCCGCCTCGCGAGCGGTGCAGGTAGCCGCCCACCTCGAGCGCGAAACGGTCCTTGTCGATCGCCAGCAGGCCGACCGGGATCCGCGTCGTCGTGCCGTCCTCGAGCTTCAGCACCAGGCACTCCACGTCGCGGGGGCGGGCCGCGACCGCCTCGGTCACCGCCGTCCACGTGCCGTCCTTGACCCCGGCACCGCGGACCAGCCGCACCGAGTAGCCGGCGTCGTCGAGCCGCACGACGTACGCCGACGTGCGCAGCCAGCTGCCGGCACCGATGACCGCGAGCAGCCCGACGGCCAGGAACACCACGATGAGGTCGGGCGAGAGCGACGTCCGGGCGACCACGACCGTCAGCGCGACGGTCGCCGCGATGAACACCAGGAATCCCAGGCCGACGAGCCGTGCGGCGATGGTGGGCGCCAGGCGGTAGAACGTAGGGGGGACAGCGGTCACCGGACCATTGTCGCCAATGCCTTGCCGATCCCGACACCTCGGGCCATGCTCGAACCACCCCCACCACCGTGAGAAGACACCTGATGAGCCCCGCCAGCACCACGATGACCGACGCGCTGAAGCAGCTCGCGATCGCCAACGACGCGCCGCGCCGCGAGGGCCCGGCCCTCGGGAGCTGGCGCTGGACGGTCCGCCAGCGCATGGTCGCCGTGCGCGACGCGCTGCTCGAGGAGAACGGCGAGAGCCCGGACGGCTGGCTCGCGGCCCGCGGCGGTACGGCGTTCCGCGAGCGCAACGCGCTGCTCGGGCGCCTCGGCGAGCTCGGCGCCCAGGTGCTCGAGGAGCACGACGTGGCCGTCGTACGCAGCCTCGTGGCGCGGCTGATCGTGGACGTCTCGCACCACGTGCAGCGGGTCAACGACCTCGCCTACGACGCGGTGGAGCTCGAGCTCGGCGGCGAGGAGTAGTCCGGCGCGCTGCATCGCCGTCGATCTCGATCGGCGTCGATCGCTCCTGATGGACGTCGACGGCGGGTGCTGGCAGAGGGGGCGGGATTCGAACCCGCGGCTGACACTTCTGCCAGCGACCGCTTTCAAGGCGGTTCCGATCGGCCACTCCGGCACCCCTCCGTGCCCCCTGCCGGGGCAGGAGACGCTGGGAGTCTAGTGGCGCTCCGGTCCGCCCCCGGTCGGGGTCACACCGGGTCGGGCCGGACCGCCCACCGCGACGACGCCGGCCCGGGACGGATCGGCAGGTCGGACGGTGCGGACGCGCGGCGACCCGCTCAGAGCAGCGGACGCCCGCGCGGCGGCTCGGGACGCAGGGCGGCGGCCTCCTCGTCGACCAGGCTCCGCCGTCCACGCGACCGCGGCCCGGCGCCGGTGACGGCGAGGTCGAGGCGGATCACGACGAAGGCGATGACGAGGCCGACGACGAGGCCGTAGAGCGTCGACAGCGCGCTCTCGCGATAGGTGATGCCGGGGTTGGCCAGCGAGTTGGCGACGGCCGACGTCCCGGCGGCACCGAAGGCGCAGACCCACCAGCCCTGCCGGCGGCGCGCGCGCATGTGGCAGCCGTAGGCGAGCGCCGGGATGCCCAGCACCGCCACGATCGGCCGTGGGAAGGCCCCCAGGTGCTCGCGGCTCGAGCGGACCAGGTCGATCAGGCTGGTGACCAGCTCGGGGGTGCCGTAGCGGCGCAGGAGCTCGGCGTACGCGAGCGTCACGGTGAGGATCACGCCGCCGACGACCACGATGACCAGCCCCCGGCGGCCCAGGCCGTGCAGGCCGGCGCCGAGCCGGTAGACGACGACGAAGGCGCCGGCCAGGGCCAGGCCGAACGTCGCGTACTCGAAGCGGGTCACGGTGATCGCCGGCTCGAAGCCGATCGTGGCCAGCGCCCCGATCGCGGCGATCGACGACCGCGATCACGCACTCGCGCACGGCCCGTAGGTAGGTCACCGCCGGCACCGTCAGCATCACCGCCAGCACCGCGGCGATCGCACAGGTCGTGACCGCGGCGCCGGTGCGCAGCTCGTCGCGGTCGCTGACCAGGACCGCGACCCCCACCGCCGCGCCGAGCATGCCGAAGATCACCGGCCGGCCACCGGTGCGGGCCGCCAGGGCCCACGAGTAGGCGCCGGCGACCGCGGTCGCGCCGGCACCCGCCGAACCACGCGGGGCCGACCGGGACCATGGCGCAGACCAGCGCCGCGAGCCCGGCGGCCACGACCACCAGCCAGGCGATCGCCGGGATCCGCGAGGCGGACCAGGCGGCTCGAGCCGCCCCTGCCACGCGCTCGACGCCACCCGCTCGCGACTGCGTTCGCGACGCGGCGGTCCGCTGCTTCTCGACGGTCGGGGCCTCCATGGCGCGACGACGACCGACTGCTCTGGACACAACCGTGGAGGTTACAGACGCCGGTTGGCCAACGACGGATTGGTACGCCGTGCCTCGCCCAGTGCGGCCCGGCTCACATCGACCAGCACCGTCTCGGCACCCTCCCCGGCCTCGGCCAGGACGTCGCCCCAGGGGTCGACGACCATCGAGTGTCCGGTGTAGCGCGGGCCGGGCTGGCCGGTCGCCGCGACGAAGACGGTGTTCTCGATCGCGCGGGCCCGCAGCAGAGTGCGCCAGTGCTCGACCTTGCGCGGTCCGGCCACCCACGCCGCGGGCACGACGATCAGCTCGGCGCCGGCGTCGACGAGCCGCCGGGCCAGCTCGGGGAAGCGCAGGTCGTAGCAGGTCATCAGGCCGACCCGCCAGCCGTGCAGGTCCACGACGGTCGGCACCGGCTCGCCCGGCGAGCAGTCGGTCGGACTCGCGGTAGCCGAAGGAGTCGTAGAGGTGGATCTTGCGGTAGTCGGCCTCGACGATCCCCCGCAGCACCAGGGTGTTGAAGGGCCGGGCGGGGTCGTCGCTGGCCTCGAACATGCCCGCCACGACGGTCGTCGAGCAGACCGCGGCGACCGCGGCGACCGCCTCGCTGAACGGGCCGGGCACCGGCTCGGCGTACGGGCTGACGTCGGAGCCGGCCTCGCCGAAGTCGCGTGCGTAGGCCTCCGGCAGGACCACCAGGTCGGTCTCGTCCGGCACCAGCTCGGGCAGGTGCGTCCGGTTGGTCTCCGGGTCCAGTCCCGACGCCGACCTGGACCAGGGCGAGGCGGAGGGTCTCGCGGTCCACGTCGTCGGCTCCCACGGGTCCGCGCGGGTCAGCGGTACCGGCGCGGTGGGTGGGTGGACGAGCAGGAGTGGGGGAGGTCACCTCCCCAGGGTGCCACCCGACCCCCACCCGCACCGTCACGGTGCCACCATGGGGACATGGACCTCGGAGGCTTCTCGGCGGTCGTCCTGGCCGGTGGTCACGGCAGCCGGCTCGGTGGCTTCGACAAGGCATCGATCGAGATCGACGGCCGGACCCTGCTTGCGCACGCCCTCGACGCGGTCGTGGACGCCGGCGAGGTCGTGGTCGTCGGCGCGCCGGTGCCCACCGAGCGGCCGGTGACGTTCGTCGTCGAGAACCCCCGGTACGGCGGCCCGGTGGCCGCCCTGCTGACGGGCGTCGACGTGCTCCTCCGCACCGCGCCCCGCGTCGCGGTGCTCGCGGTGGACATGCCGCGGCTCTCCCATGCGACGTTCCGGCGGCTCCAGGCGGCCGTCGACGAGGGATCGCGCCAGCAGCCGGGCCAGACGTCGGGAGCTGGGCGGACGTCGGGCCAGGGCGCGGACGGGGCCGTCCTGGTGGGCCCGGACGGACGTCGGCAGCTGGCGATGGTCGTCGACCGGGCACGGCTGGAGGCGGTCCGGCCCGACCACGAGGGACAGCACGACATGTCGCTGCGCCGGCTCCTCGCGCCGTTGCACCTGGTGGAGGTGGCCGCCGTCGGCGACGAGCACCGCGACGTCGACACCTGGACCGACCTGCGCGACCTCGCCGGCGACGACCCGGCGCGGTAGGGCGTCCGGGCAGGGCGGCGCAGCGGGCCGACCGTGGCCCGGGGAGCATTGTGAGGTCATCCACCCGCCACGGGGTTGCGCGGAGCGGCCCTCGGTGACCACTGTTGCCTCGTGAACCTCCACGACTGGATCGATGAGCTCTGTGACGTGCTCGACCTCGAGACCGAGGTCGACGAGGGGCTCCTGCGCGACCTCGCCGAGCTGGCCCGCGAGAACGTCGACCACGCCGCGGGGCCGGTGACGACGTACCTGCTCGGGTACGCCGCCGGCACCACCGGCGCCGGTCCGGCGACCCTGGAGCGGCTGGCCGCCAAGGCCCAGGATCTCGCCGAGGCCTGGGACCGCCCACCCGGGGCCGCCGACAAGGACGACGTGCCCGTGATCGACGACGGGTCGATGGCCGAGATCAGCGCGATCGACATCGACGACCTCAGCGAGGACGAGGACGACGAGAACGAGGACGACGACGAGAAGGAGGAGGAATGAGAGCCGTCATCGCCGACGGGTCCGGTGGACCGGAGATCCTCTCGGTCCAGGAGGTCCCCGACGTGCAGCCGGGTCCGGGCGAGGTGGCGATCGAGGTCGCCGCGACCGCGGTCAACCGGGCCGACACCCTTCAGCGGATGGGCTTCTACCCGCCGCCGCCGGGAGCCAGCGACATCATCGGCCTGGAGTGCAGCGGCACCGTGGCCGCGCTCGGCGAGGGCGTGGACGGGTGGCAGGTCGGCGACGAGGTCTGCGCGCTCCTGGCGGGCGGCGGCTACGCCTCGCGGGTCGTCGTACCGGCCGGACAGGTGATGCCCGTGCCCGCCGGCGTCGACCTGGTCACCGCCGCGGCGCTGCCGGAGGTGGCGTGCACGGTGTGGTCCAACGTGTTCATGGTGGCCGGGCTGAAGGCCGACGAGGCGTTCCTCGTGCACGGCGGTGCGGGCGGGATCGGCACCTTCGCGATCCAGCTGGCCTCCGCCCTCGGAGCGCGGGTGCTCACCACCGGCGGCACGGCCGACAAGCTCGCGTTCTGCCGCGAGCTGGGTGCCGACGTGACCATCGACTACCACGAGCAGGACTTCGTCGAGGTCGTCAAGGAGGCCACCGATGGGTCGGGGGCCGACGTCATCCTCGACAACATGGGCGCCTCCTACCTGGGCCGCAACGTCGACGCGCTCGCCACCGAGGGCCGGCTGGTCATCATCGGGATGATGGGCGGCGTCAAGGGCGAGCTCAACATCGCGACGCTGCTCAACAAGCGCGCCGCCGTCGTCGCGACGTCGCTGCGCGGTCGGCCCCCCGCGGGGAAGGCCGCGATCTGCGCGGCGGTCGTGGAGCACGTGTGGCCGCTGGTGGCCGACGGTTCGATCCGCCCGATCGTCGACCGGACCCTGCCGCTCGAGGACGTCGTGGCCGCTCACCGACGCATGGACGAGGGCGCCCACACCGGCAAGATCATCCTCACTCTCTGAGGCCATCGGGCCGGTGGCTACCGTGGGGGCATGAGCGAGCAGCAGAACGGCGCGCCCGAGCCCGAGCAGGACACGCCCGCGCCGGGCGTCGACGAGGCGGCAGGGGCCGATGCCCGGAGTCCTGATCCCGCGGCCGAGGACCCGCAGATCGTGATCGTCGGCCCGGACGGCAAGCCGATCGGCACCGTCCCCGCCTCGGCGCTCGCCGGTCAGGTCGCCGGGAGCGCGACCGACCAGGGCGACGACGACAGCGACGGCGAGCGCGGCCTGACCGACCTGGTCGAGCAGCCGGCCAAGGTGATGCGGATCGGCAGCATGATCCGCCAGCTCCTCGAGGAGGTGAAGGCTGCGCCCCTCGACGAGCCCAGCCGCGCCCGGCTCAAGGAGATCCACGCCGCCTCGATCAAGGAGCTCGAGCAGGGCCTGGCCCCCGAGCTGGTGGAGGAGCTGCAGCGTCTGTCGCTCCCCTTCGCCGAGGACACCACCCCCTCCGAGGGCGAGCTGCGCATCGCCCAGGCACAGCTCGTCGGCTGGCTCGAAGGCCTCTTCCACGGCATCCAGACCGCGATCTACGCCCAGCAGATGGCTGCGCGGGCCCAGTTCGAGCAGATCCGCAAGGCGCTGCCGCCGGGCATGAGCGGTCAGGTGCCCGGGGGCGCCGCTCCCGGGTCGATGCCGGGTCCGGGGCAGCCGGGCGGCGACGACTCCCACACCAGCGGGGGCATGTACCTCTAGTGCCCCGCGGGCCGGTTGCTCAGGCGGCCGAGCTGCGCCGGCCGAGCCGGCGTACGACGACGAGCCCGAGCACCCCGACGATCGCCAGTGCGAGACCGGGGGCCGCGGCGCGATCCGTCGTCGTGGGGTCGTCCAGGGCCGGGCAGTCGTCCACCGGCGCGGTGACGTCGGCGATGGCCTCGTTCGTGTCCGGGCAGGTGTAGGTGACCGGGTCCAGCTCGACCACCGGCGGCTCGGGGGGCGGCGGCGGGCCCGGCTGGCGGGCGTCGCCGTACTCCTCGACCACGGCGGCCTGGTCGCTGCGGCCGAACTCGACGATGTCGGAGCACTTCTGGGCCACCAGGCGTCCCGACTGGTTGGTGAGGCGGAACAGGTAGCGCTGGGTGCGCCTGTCCTTGGGGAACGCAGCGCACCGGTCGAGCCCCGGCACGGTGAGCACCTTGACCTCGGTGGTGTCGACGGTGGTGTCGCCGAAGACGATGAGCACGTCGACGGAGAAGCGCACCCGGTTGCGGTTGGGGCTCTCGCCGAGGACCTCCTCGACGTCCTGCACCCGGCCCACGAAGATCTCGGTGGGCTCGTCGTCGCCCTCCGTCGGCGCCGCGGCCGACAGCCCGGCCCCCGCCTCGGTCGCCATCCCGGCCCCTACCTCGGCCGACGCCGGCGCAGCGAGCGCGGCCAGGCCCAGCAGGCCCAGCAGGCTCGTCAGGGCGAGGCCGAGCAGCGCCACCAGCACGGCAGCCACGGCACGTCGGCCCGCGTGGCGGAGGTGGGATCGGGCGGTCACGGGAGCCATCAGAACAGATTCTCGCCCGCGGGGACCAGTCGGGCGAGCACCCGGGCCACCCCGTCGTCGTCGTTCGTGGTCGTGGTGTGGTCGGCGACCTCGATGACGCGAGGGGTGGGCGTTGGCGACCGCGTACGACGTGCCGGCCCAGCCGAGCATGGCCAGGTCGTTGGGCATGTCACCGAAGGCGAGCACCTCCGAGGCCCGCACCCCCAGTCCGTCGCAGAGGCGCTCGAGCGCCGCCGCCTTCGTCACCCCGGGCGCACTCACCTCGACCAGGCCGGGCAACGTCCAGGTCGCCACGCCCGCCTCGCCGACCGCGGCCACCACCGCGTCGCGGAACCCGTCGTGGTCGGGACCCGGGTGGCGCACGAGCAGCTTGAGCGCCACCACGTCCCACACCTCCTCCATCGGCCCCACCGGGCTGCCGGGCGGGGCGTGGTCCGCGACGTCGTACGTCGGCCTCGCGGCGGAGGCCGCCGAGGGTCTCGATCGCGAGCTGCGCGTCCGGTACGGCGGCCCGCACCGCCGCGACGACGGCCAGCCCGGCCTCGGGCTCCAGGCCGTGGACGGCCCGCACCTCGCGGGCGGCCACGTCGAAGTCGACCGCGCCGTTGCTGACGATCGCGAGGCCGTGCGACCCGACCAGGGCCACAGGTCGTCCATCCAGCGCAGCGGCCGCGCCGTCACGAACACGACCGGGATGCCGGCGTCCTCGACGGCCGCCAGCGTGGCCCTGGTGCGGTCGGACAACGTGCCGTCGCTGCGCAGCAGGGTGCCGTCGAGGTCGGTGGCGACCAGCCGCACGGTGGCGGCCAGGGACCGTCGGCGCGGCCGCTCCGTGGGCGCCCGCAGACCGCCGCCGGGCAGCGGCCGCGCCATCACGAGGTGGCCCTCGCCGTCCACGCCGCGCAGCTCGGTGAAGCCGCACTTCGCGAGCACCCGGATGCTGGCCCGGTTGTCGGGCTCGACCGCGGCCCGGACCCGGATCCCGAGCCGGTCGGTCTCGGCGAGCAGCGCCTGGAGCGCCTCGGTGGCCAGCCCGCGACCGCGGACGGGCTCGACGAGGCCGTAGCCGACCTCGACCTCACCGTCGACCGGCGGGCCGAAGAAGCCGATCGACCCGACCGCCAGGAGGTCGTGGACGACGTGCCGAGCCGACCAGGGGCCCGGGCTCGGCACCGATCGTCGCCGGCGGCGTCGACGTCGTCCGGGCGCGGGTAGTCGGGGTGCCAGCGGTCCTGGCGGCGCCCTGCCGCCATGTCCGCGGCGTCGGCGGCGCTGATCGGGATCAGCCGCAGCCGCTCGGTGACGACGACCGCCCGGGACCCTCGGCACTCACCCCGGGGTCCCGGGGAACCACCGCTCCAGCTCCACCGCGGCACCGTCCTCGTGCACCGAGGCGGTCACCGCGTCGGCGGCCTCCCGCACCACGTCGACGGACTGGCCCATGGCCACCCCTCGGCCGGCCCAGTGCAGCATCTCGATGTCGTTGCGGCCGTCCCCGATGGCCAGTGCGTCGGCCGCGGTGACGCCGAGCTCGGCGCACACGTGGTCGAGGCCGGAGGCCTTCGAGACCCCGACCGGGCTCAGGTCGAGCCACGCGGTCCAGCCCACGACGTAGTCGGTGCCGTGGAGGCCGAGGCGCGCGCCCAGCGCCACGAAGTCCTCGGTGGTGGCGTCGGGGTCGCGGATGATGACACGACTGACCGGCTCGGCGACCAGTTCCTCGACGGCGGTCACGGTCATCTCGCCGGACAGCTCGCCCTCGGGGAACGGCGTGCTGACCCGGTAGCCGAGGCCCCGGTGCTCGACCGCGACCCGGGCGCGTCGGGTGCTCGGCCAGGACGGCGCGGACCGCGGCGCTGGCGTCGAAGGTCTCCTCGTGGACGACCTCGATCTCACCGCCGGGCAGGTAGCGGAAGACGACCGCGCCGTTGCTGGCCACGATCCACAGCGGCTCGTCGCCGATGCTCGAGCCCGAGCAGGTCGGCGACGCCGGTCATGCCGTGCGGCGAGCGGCCCGGAGGCGAGCACGATGTGGGCGCCGGCGTCGTGGGCGCTGCCGAATGGCGGCCGTGACTCGCGGCGCGATGGTCTCGTACGTCGTGCCGGCGCCGTCGACCCACTTGAGCAGCGTGCCGTCGATGTCGAGCGCGATCAGCTGTGGTCGCCAGCCCTGCGGACTCGGTCCATGGTCACCCCAGCGTAGTGCGTGCGGGGAGTCCGGCGCACCGCCCCGCCGCCACCGCGCGGGCGTCCCGACCCCTCGCCCGCCGGGGTGCGGGCGCCGTGCGGGGTTCGCCCTACCATCGGGTAGGCCCGGCACTCCCGGCCGGCCTCGCCTGCCGCCCGTCCCCGCGCCCGCCCCGCACCTCCCGAACGGACCCCGCCCCGTGCTCGATCGATCCCGCGCGACCCAGCTGGCGCTGGCAGGAGCCTGCCTGCTCGCGCTGGGGCTGCTGACCCTGGCGGTCCTCCAGGACTGGTCGTGGCTCGTCGACCTCGACAACCGCGGTCGCGGCGCCAGCCAGTGGCGCATCGACGACCCGGGCACGGAGCGGGTGCTGGAGCTGGTCGAGACGGCGTTCGGCACCGTCGGGATGACCATCCTAACCGTCGTCCTGGCTGCGTTCATGCTCCAGCGCTCCCACCGCCGCGCCGCCGTCTTCACCGTCGGCGTCATGCTCGTGACCGCGCTCGCCACCACCGGGATGAAGGTCACGGTCGGCCGCGACCGCCCCGAGTGGCAGCACCCGGCGCGCTTCCTGGAGAGCCAGTCGTTCCCGTCGGGCCACGCCTCGTCGATCGCCGCCTTCAGCGGCGTCGTGATCGTGCTGGTCACCATGCTCGTCCGCCGGCGCAACATCCGCACCCTGCTGATCGCCGGCGATGCTCGTGGTCGCCGTCGTGGTCGGGCTCGACCGGATCCTGCTGGGCCGGCACTACCCCAGCGACGTGGTGGCCGGAGCGCTGCTGGGCGCCGCGGTGACGCTGCTCGCGCTGGCGCTCTACAGCCCGCTGCCGCGCAGCCACGCGCTGAAGGTGGAGCCGCTGCCGGAGGCGCTGCCCTCGGAGAAGAAGCTCGCGGTGGTGCTCAACCCGATCAAGGTCGAGGACGTCGCGACCTTCCAGACACCGTGACCACGATGGCGCGCGACGGCCGGCTGGCAGGACCCGACCTGGCACCTGACCACCCCCGAGGACTCCGGCACCGGCCAGGCCGAGCTGGCCTCGGTCGACGGCGCCGACCTGGTCATCGTCTGCGGCGGCGACGGCACGGTCCGCGAGGTCTGCGCCGAGCTGGCCGGCACCGGGATCCCGGTCGGGATCATCCCCGCCGGCACCGGCAACCTGCTCGCCCGCAACCTCGAGATCCCGCTCTACCTCCGCGCCGCGATCGACATCGCGCTCACCGGCCAGGACCGCGCCATCGACATGGTGGCGGTGCGGGGCGACCGGGCCCGGCCGGCGGGCTGAGGACGCCGGCGAGGACGACCGGACCAGCGACGCCGGGGAGTTCAGCAGCCACTTCATGGTGATGGCCGGCATGGGCTTCGACGCCGCGATCATGGAGGGCGTCAACGAGGACTTCAAGAAGAAGGTCGGCTGGCTGGCCTACGTCGTGTCGGCGCTGAAGTCGCTGATGTACCCGGTGACGCGGGTCGAGATCTCCATCGACGGCGGTGAGTACACCCGCCACCGCGCCCGCACCATCGTCGTCGGCAACGTCGGCTACCTCCAGGCCGGGATGCCGCTGCTCCCGGACGCCGCGATCGACGACGGCCTGCTCGACGTGGTGCTGCTCTACCCACGCCGCTTCCTGTCCTGGATCCCGCTGGCCTTCCGGGTGCTCGCCAAGCGCTCGCGCACCGACGACACCATCAACCGGATGACCGGGCGCACGGTGTCGATCCGCACCCCCACCGACACGCCCCGCCAGCTCGACGGCGACTCGATCGGACCCGGCCGGGAGCTGCACATGGAGTGCATCCACGGCCGGCTGCTCGTCCGCGTCCCCCGCTGACTTCCCGCCCCCGGTGGTCGAGCGGCCCACCGGTGGTCGAGCAGCCCCCTCGGTGGTCGAGTAGCACGGGGCGAGCGACGAAGGAGCGAGACCCGGGCGTATCGAGACCCCCGCACCACAACCGACAACCCCCACCACCCACACCACTTCCCGGCTGCCTGGGGTGGCGGGGCGGGGCGCCGACCAGTTGACTGGGCCCATGAGCGCCATCCGTCCCGCCCCCGTCGCCGCCTGGCACGCCGTCGCCGAGTCCCGCGACCCGGCCGGCCTCGCCGACCTGCTCGCCGAGGACTGCGTGTTCCGCTCCCCGGCCGTCCACACGCCCCAGGAGGGGAAGGCGATCACCGCCGCCTACCTCGCGGCGGCGATGGTGGTCCTCGGGCCGCACCTGCGCTACCTCGACGAGTGGTACGCCGAGGCGCCGGGCGCGAGCGGCGGCAGCGCGGTGCTGGAGTTCGAGACCCTCGTCGACGGGCTGACCGTCCACGGCGTCGACATGCTGCGGTGGGGCGCCGACGGACGGCTGACGTCGTTCACGGTGATGGTGCGCCCGGTCAAGGGCCTCCAGGCCGTGATCGGCGCGATGGGCGCCGAGCTCGCCCGGCCGCCAGCGACCACCCCCTGACGCACCTCAGGTCGGCCCCCGAGCGGTAGCGTCGTCAGCCGTGCGGCCGAGCCGGTGCTGACGACGACCGCCCCGATGACCCGGTCGGCGTTGCGGTAGAGGTCCACGGTCAGCGGGCAGGCTGCGGTCGAGCCGGTGGGTGAGGCGTCGATCCGCAGCCGGAGCGCGCCGGTCCCGGCGAACCCGGGCGGGATCACCACGCCGCACTCGTCGGGCTCCGGGACCAGGCTGTCGACGACCAGGCGAGGCATCCCGGTCCGCGTGGGGCGTTGGCTCGCGCGGCCCCGGCGACGATCTCGAGCGCCCGCGCCCAGCCCTCGCCTCGAGGCGGCCTGCTCGCCGCTCACCCTCGTCGGGGGCACGTCGTCCACGGCGACGACGACCGTCTCGGCGAACCGGGGCGGCGGCGCGCCCGCCGCTCCCCGCGCGAACCGCACGAACTGCCACGCGTCGGAGCGGAGCTGGTAGACCGCCAGGCACAGCGGATCGTCGGGGACCGCGACCCGTAGCTGCACGGTCGTGCCCTGGTCGACGGCCACGCCGGCGACGGGGTCGGTGCCGAGGGCGAGCCCGATCGGCTCGCAGGCCGAGGCCTGCTCGACCTCCACCTCGAGGCCGGCCGCCTCGAGCACGTCGCGGGCGGTCTGCTCGTCATACCCGAAGACCGACGGGAGCGGGTCGGGGGCGAGGGCCTCCACGACGGCGCGGACCCCGAGCGTCACGCCCAGGAGCGCCACGAGACCGAGCGCCCCCAGCGCACCGAGCCGCCACGGGAAGCCGTCCCCGCCGCCCGCTCCCCCGGCGTCGCCGGAGAGGCGGCGGGCCAGCGCGGCCCGCACGACCGGGTCGGGGTCCTCGGCGCGCCGGATCGCGCGGCGCTGATCGCGCAGCACCATGTCCACCACCGCGGGCGCGTCCTCGTCGTCGCACCCGAGCTCGACCGCGTGCTCGAGCAGGCGCCCGTAGCGAGCGGTGACGTACTCGTCGTGGTCCATCCGGCCTCCGCCGCCAACGTACCGCCGCCGCCCTGGGGCGGTCCCCGACGCCGAGCCCGTACGTCGAGCCCGTACGCCGAGCAGCGGGTCAGATCGCGGCAGGTTCCCCGGGACGCTCGCCGGCGGGGGCGCCGCGGGTGACGAAGTCGCGCTGGCGGATGAGCACCAACGAGAAGACGCCGGCCACGAGCGCGATCACGGCGGCGATCAGGATGATGTGGTTGAGGGCGTCGACCACGGCGCTGGTGCCGACCGACTGGACGAGGTCGAACGCCTTCTGGCCGGCCCCGCTCCCGCCGGACTGGCTCGCGGCCTGCCGGGCGGCCTCGGAGGCGGCGCTGACCTGCCCACCGGAGAGGGCGCCGGTCAGACCCGTCAGCGCCTGGTCGGGGACCTTGCCGGCCAGGCCGGCCGTGACGGCGTTGCCGACCTGGTGGCTGAAGATCGAGCCGAGGGCCGCGATCCCGGTCGCGATCCCGACCTGGCGGAAGGTCGAGTTGACCCCCGAGGCCATGCCGGAGCGATCCTGGGAGACGACGCCGACGGCGGTGGAGGCCAGCGGCGGGTTGATCAGGCCCGACGCCGATCCCGGCGACGGTCAGCCCCGCGATGAGGTGGGTCCACGACGAGTCGTCCTGGATGCCGAGCATCAGGAGCAGGCCGGTGCCGGTGATGAGGAATCCGGGCCCGATGAGCCACTTGGTCGGCACCCGCTCGGTCAGCCGACCCGCCAGGGCGGCCGCGAAGAAGGACGCGACGGACAGGAAGAGGAGCCGGACGCCGGTGCCGACCGCCGAGTAGCCGAGGACGTTCTGCAGGTAGATCACCAGGTAGGCGAGCAACGAGAACGCCGACGCCGAGATCCCGAACGCCGCGATCAGGCCGCCGGTGAACGTCGGCTTGCGCAGCAGGCTCAGGTCGAACATCGGGCTGGTCCTGGACCAGCTGGCTGACCACGAACACGACCAGCAGCACCGCCGAGGCGACGAAGCACGCCACCACGAGTCCGTCGCCCCAGCCGCGGCTGCCGGCCTCGATGAGGCCGTAGACCAGCGCGCCGAGGGCGACGCTGAAGGTCACGAACCCGATCCAGTCCGGGCGTCCGGCCCGCGGGTCGTGCGACTCCCGGACCTTGAGCAGGGTGACCGCGGCGGCCAGCAACGAGATCGGGATGTTGACGAAGAAGATCCACCGCCACGACAGCCCGCTGGTGAGGACCCCACCGAGCACGGGGCCGACGGCGACCGCGACGCCGGTGGTGGCACCGAAGACACCGAAGGCGACGCCGCGGTCGCGTCCGGTGAAGGCGCCTGCGAGCAGCGCCAGCGCGGTCGCGAACATCGCGGCTCCCCCGATGCCCTGGAAGGCCCGCGAGATCGTCAGCAGCAGGATGTCCTGAGCAGCGCCGCAGGCGATCGAGCCGATGGTGAACAGGACCAGCCCGATCACGAAGACCTTGCGCCGACCGTAGAGGTCGGCCAGCGACCCGGCGGTGAGCAGCAGGGCCGCGAGGCTGAGGGCGTAGGCGTCGATGACCCACTGGAGGTCCGACAGCGACGCGTCGAGCTGGGCCTGGATGTCGGGCAGGGCGACGTTCACGATGGTGATGTCGAGCAGCAGCATGAAGACGCCGGTGCAGACGGCGACCAGGGTCCACCACTTCGCGTCACCGCCACCGGCGCCCGGGGTGCCGCCCGGGTTGCCGCCGGAGGCTGCGCGGGCTGCGGGAGGTGCAGGCGTGTCGGTCATGGGATCCTCGTCGGCTCAATCGTCATCTGGTTAATGATTACCTGCGTTACGATACGCAGGCAGCGTCGCCCGTCAAGCCCACGGAAGGGGGAAGCGGTGCAGATCACGCCGTCACGCTCCCCGCAGGCCCACCCGCCGCAGGCCGGCACCAGTCGCGAGCTCCATCCCGCCCTGGCGGTCCTGCCGGGTCACCTCGTCTGGCGCGCCCACGCGCGGGTCGTCCTCGCCCTCGACGAGGTGCTGCCGACCGGCGTCGACCTGCACGCCCACGCCGTGCTCCTCGCGCTCGACGGTGACGTCACCCGCTCGCAGCAGGAGCTGGCCGACACCGTCAGCACCAGCCGTACGACGATCACGCGGGTGGCCGCCGACCTCGTCGCCGCGGGCCTCGTCGAGCGGGTGCGCAACCCGGAGGACCGCCGTTCCTACGCGCTCACCCGCACCGCCACCGGGAGCGAGGCGGCGCACACCTGGCAGCTGCACGCCGACGACCTCCAGACCTCCCTCACCGCCGGGTTCACGGCCGCCGAGCGCCGCGACCTCCACGACCTGCTCCTGCGGGTGATCGAGGACGAGATCGCGCCGGACGCCCCGGAGGCGCTCCGCTCGAGCCTCGGCTTCGTCGTCAGCCGGGTGCACTTCCGGCTGCACCGCGACTTCCTCGCCGCCCTCGAGCCGCTGCGCCTCGAGCCCCGCCTCTTCGGCGCCCTCACCGCCCTGACCGCGACCGGCCCGATCGCCCAGGCCGAGCTGTCGCGCGTCCTCGGGGTCAGTGGCGCGAGCGTCGTGCAGATCGCGGACGACCTCGAGGCACGGGGCCTGGTCGAGCGGCGCCGCGACCCCGCCGACCGGCGTACCCAGCTCCTGCACCTGCTCCCCGAGGCCGGTCCGGTCACCGCAGCCGCCCGGGTGGTGGCCGAGGACACCATGGCGCTGCGCCTCGGGCCGCTGGACCGGGAGGAGACCCACCGCCTGGTCGGGCTCCTCCAGCGCTTCGTCGTCGGCGGCCGACCCTGATCCTGGCCGGACCCCCGACCGGGCGGCTCCCTAGTCACATCGGGTGGTGCAGGCTCACCCGCACGGTGGCTCCCGGACCCCGGGCCGGCGTGGAAGAATCCGAGGCCGGTGCTCGCCTTCCGCAGGCCGTCTCCGGTGCTCCCTCCAGAAGGTCCCCCAGCTCCCACACGCCGGCGTCTCCCCCCGCTGCCACACACATCACGTCGTCACAGCGAGGTTGGTCATGATCACCGATGAGGCGCACCCGGCATCCGTCCGGCAGGGGACGACGTCCGCGCCGCGCTCCTACCCGTCGTTCGCGAGCGGGCGCCGCGAGACCGCGAACCGGCTCAGCCTGCTGCACATCCACGCCTTCGTCGGCCTGTTCGCGGGCACCCTGGTCCTCTTCGCCGGCAGCGGCGGGATCTTCGGCACCCACGAGGCCTGGCTCACGCCGCTGAGCGGCGCGCTGGCCGTGCTCGGCGGGGCCGTCCTGCTCACCGGGATGGTGCGCCGGACGCCGGTCCTGCGGCTCCAGGTGACTGGACTGGTCGTCCTCGCGCTCTGGGACGTGGTGATGCTGACCGGGTTCGTGGCGACGGCGGCCGGCGCGGGCCAGGTCCTGATCGACTGGCCCTGGCGCGCCGTCGACCGGCTTCCGGCGACCAGCCTCTACCCGATCGTGCTCTACGTCGGGCTGCTGCTGATGATGGTCGTGCACCTGCTGACCCTGCGCCAGGTCCAGCGGACCGCGAGCCGCTCCCGGATGCCCGTCCAGCACTGAGCGGGTCCCCGGCCCGGGACCCGGGTCACCTGCGGATCACGACCGCGCGTGCGCGATCGCCTCCTCCTCCTCGGCGGAGAGCTGCTGGTCGCTGCTCCACCGGGTGACCGACTTGGCGTAGGTGCGGGCCTCGCTGCGCCCGTTGATCGAGCTCAGCACCACGCCGTCGCCGCCCTCGTCGAGCAGCGCCAGCGTCCACGACAGGTGACCGCCCACGTCGGCGAAGGCGTCGTAGCGCACCACCGCGAGGTGCCGCAGCCCATCGCCGGCCTCCGTGCGCAGGGCCGCGACCTCGGCGCGGAGGCCACGTACGTCGGTCGGCAGGTCCGCACCTTCGCGGCGGCGACCGACCACCCGCCGATGGGTCACGAGCGAGACCAGCAGGGCCACGAGCGCGAGGACCGCGGCCGCGACGGCGAGGGCGTCGTACATGGGCTCACCGTAGTTCGCGGCCGAGCCCCCGGCGCGACGCAGCGCCGCCATGGGGGAGGATCAGGCCGTGGATCTCGCTGCCCTCGCCCTCACCTTCGGCGCGATCTTCCTCGTCGAGCTGCCGGACAAGACCTTCCTGGCCACCCTGGTGCTGGCCACCAAGTACCGCCCGCTGCTCGTCTGGATCGGTGTCGGGCTGGCGTTCACCGTCCAGACCGGGGTCGCGGTGGGTCTCGGCCACGCGGCGTCGTTCCTGCCCGAGGAGGTCGTCCAGACCACCTCCATCGTGCTGTTCGTCGTCGGCGCGGTGATCCTGGTGCGCGAGGGCCGCAGCCACCAGGCGGCCGACGGCTCCGAGTTCGGTGAGAAGGCCGCCCCCGCCGACGGGTGGCGGGCGGTGCTGGCGTCGTTCCTGGTGCTGTTCGCCGCCGAGTGGGGCGACCTGTCCCAGCTGCTGACCCTCTCGCTCGTGGCTCGCTACGAGGCGCCGCTCAGCGTCTTCGTCGGCGCGCTCGCCGCGCTGCTGACCGTCAGCGCACTGGCCGTGATCGTCGGTCGGAGCCTCCTGCGCGTGGTGTCCCTGCACCTGCTGCACTTCATCGGCGCCGGGGTCTGCGTGCTGCTGGCCACGCTGACCACGGTGGAGCTCCTGCGCTGACGCAGGGCTGTCCCGCGGGGGCCGCGCGGCCACTACTGTGGCCGCATGACGACGACCCACGGCGCCGACAGCGAGGTGGGACGGCTGCGCACGGTGATGCTGCACCGTCCCGGCCTCGAGCTCTCCCGCCTGACCCCGCGCAACAACGACCGCCTGCTCTTCGACGGCATCCCGTGGGTCGCCCGGGCCCAGGACGAGCACGACGCGTTCGCGGCGGCCCTGCGCGACCGTGACGTCGAGGTGCTCTACCTCACCGAGCTGCTGACCGAGACCCTGGCGATCGACGAGGCGCGGCGGGCCGGCATCGACACGGCGCTGGCCGACCTCGACCTCGGCGACACGATGCGGCACTACCTCGAGGGGCTGCTCGGCGACGCCTCGCCGGCCGAGCTCACGACGTACCTCACCGCGGGCATCCGCAACGACGAGGTGCGCGGCGGCTTCGGCCTGGTGACCTCGCTGCTCCCCCACGACGCGTTCCTCATCGACCCGCTGCCCAACCTGCTCTTCACCCGGGACTCCTCGGTCTGGGTGCGCGACCACGTCGCGATCACGTCGCTGGCCATGCCGGCCCGCAAGCGCGAGACCCAGCTGACCGAGCTCATCTACACGCTGCACCCGCGCTTCGTCGGCACACCCCGCATCCTCGGTCACCACTACGAGCACGTCGAGGGCGGCGACGTCCTGCTGCTCGGCCCCGGCGTCATCGCCGTGGGCGTCGGCGAGCGGACCACGCCGGCCGGTGTCGAGCGGCTCGCCCGCCAGGTCTTCGACGACGACCTCGCGCACACGGTCCTCGCCGTACCGATCGCGCAGGAGCGCGCCACCATGCACCTCGACACCATCTGCACGATGGTCGACGTCGACAAGATGGTCGTCTACGAGAACGTCGCCGACTCCCTCACCGCCTACGCCGTCACCTGCGACGGCCAGCGCGACGACGGCACCCTGGTGCTCGACGTCGCGGCGCCGCAGCCGTTCCTCGTGGCCGCCGCCCACGCGCTCGGCTTCGACGAGATGCACCGCATCGACACCGGCCTCGACCCGGTGACCGCCGAGCGCGAGCAGTGGGACGACGGCAACAACACCCTCGCCCTGGCGCCACGGGTCGCGGTCGCCTACGAGCGCAACGACGCCACCAACGCCCGGCTGGAGGAGGCCGGGATCGAGGTGGTGAAGATCGCCGGGTCCGAGCTGGGCTCGGGACGTGGTGGTCCGCGCTGCATGAGCTGCCCGGTCGTGCGCGACCCGCTCGCCTGACCGCTCGGCCGGCGCGCAGGCGGGCGCCGGCCCGCGTCGTACGGGCGATACCGGGGGTGGTGTCGGGTGGTCTCGTCGGTGCCGGCACCCCCTCCGGGCACGCTGGACACGCCCCCGGGGGTGGGCGAGGATGCGGAGGCTCCCTCCTACGAAAGGCCTCTGCCCATGGCATCGTTCTTCGACTCGTTCACCCCCAAGGAAGTGGCCCGGATCAGCGCCCACGGCCGCCGCGTGAAGCTCCCGCAGGGCTGGTCGCCGATCTGGGAGGACACCCCTGCCGACAAGGCCTACATCCTCCTCGACGGCACGGTCTCGGTCCGCCGGGACGGCACCGAGATCGCCGTGCTGGGAGCCGGCGACATCGTGGGCGAGGCGGCCATCGTCGGGCACTCGCTGCGGACCGCGACCGTGGTCGCCACCTCCCCGCTGGTAGCGATCCACTTCACCGACGACGACATCCGCGAGCTGATCGACGAGATGCCGACGTTCGCCGGGCGGATCGCCGAGGTGGCCCAGTCCCGCGCGCGGGGCTGAGGCCGCACCCGTTCCGTGGCCGAGGAGACCGAGCCCGACGGTGATGACGACAGTGGTGACGACGGTGGCGCCGACCTGTCCGGTGCCTTCGACCTCGCCGAGAGCGTGCTGCTCGGCGAGGCGCCGAGCCTGACCCGGGCGCAGGTGGCCGAGCAGGCCGGCGTGCCCGAGGCGACCGCGCACCGGCTGTGGCAGCTGATGGGCTTCGCCCGCGCGGACGACGACCAGGTGGCCTTCACCGCGGCCGACGTACGGGCGCTGCGGCTCTCGGCCGACCTGGTCGAGCTCGGGATCCTCGGCCCCGACCGGCAGGAGGCCCTGGTGCGCACCTGGGGGCGCAGCTATGCGCGGCTGGCCGAGTGGCAGACCAGCCTGCTCGCCTCCCTGGCCGTCGAGAGCGGGGCAGACCCGGGTGCGGCTCTCGATGCGCTGGTCTCCGAGGTGCTCCCGCGGGTGGAGGAGCTGCAGAGCTACGTCTGGCGTCGCCACCTCGTCAGCGCCGGCGGGCGGCTCCTCGCCGTCGCCGATCCGGGAGCGCCCACCGCGCCCGCTGCGGTGGTCTTCGTCGACATCGTCGGCTACACCTCGCGCAGCAAGTCCCTGTCCGACGCCGAGCTGGTCGCCTGGATCGAGGAGTTCGAGAGCCGGACCGCCGACCTCGTCGTCGGTGCCGGCGGCCGGATCATCAAGAACATCGGCGACGAGGTCCTCTTCGTCGTCGACGACGTCGCGGCCGCTGCCACCATCGCGCTGGAGATGACGCGCCGCGGGGCCGACGAGGCCGACCCCTATCCCGCCGTCCGCGCCGGCCTGGCCTACGGCTCCGTGGTCAACCGGCTCGGCGACGTGTTCGGTCCCACGGTCAACATCGCCGCCCGACTCACCTCCCTCGCCCGCCCCGGCTCGGTCCTCGTCGACCGCGGCGCCCACGACGCGCTCAGTGCCGGCGCAAGAGTGCGGATGAGGGCATCGGGTCGCCCTACACCTTCCGGCGGTTGCGTCGGGTCTCGGTCAAGGGCTACTCACGCCTCGCCGCCTGGGTGCTGCGCGACTGACGCCCCGTCACACGGGCTGTCGAGCAGCGGAGCCGGTGGGAGCAGCCGGGGTCGCTGGTTGAGAGGGCGGCCGGCACGAGCCTCGCCCGGCGTGCCGACGCCGACCATGACCCTGACCGACGACCCTCGCTGTCTCGATACGCCGGGTCGCTGCGGTCCGGCCTCGACCACCGGCGGCACGTCCCCGGCCTCGACCACCGGAGGGCACCGTCCCGCACGCCGCGGGACGGGCGGGTCAGCGGATGGTGACCTGACGGTTCGCGAGGCCGGAGCGGGCGGCGCGCTCCTCGGAGGAGAGCGGGGTGCCGAGGGCCAGGGCCTCGTCGAGGGCGGCCTTGAAGGCCACTGCCGGCTCCTCCAGCACCTCGGCGCCGGTGCCGAGCTCGAGGTCCCAGACCGGGACGAGCAGGCCGTGGGCGCGGAACATCCCGACCAGGCGGGCGCCGGGCACGATCACGTCGGCACCGGTGACGTGGAGGCGGGCCAGGGCGTCGAGGAGCTCGTCCTCGGGCTCGGGCATGACCCAGCGCAGGTGCTCCTTGGTGCCGACATCGGTCCAGTACGCCGCCTCGACGGACGTCAGTCGCGCGGTCGGGGTGGCCGACTCGTTGGCGGTCTCGAGGGCGTCCTCGAGCTCGTCGGTCGCGGTGAGGTCGGAGACCCAGTAGTCGAAGCCCTCGTGGACGGTGACGTCGAGGGTCGTGTTGGTGACCAGGTCCTGCAGCCGCGGGCCGGGGCCGGGGGCGGAGGTGAGGCCGACGACGTCGGGCTCGGAGTCGAGTGCCAGCTGCAGCACGGCGGCGAGGTCGCGCGACGGGTCGCCGTACGAGTGCTGGACCTGCAGCCCGAGCCAGACCTGGCCGCTCTCGCGTGACATGGCGGGCGCCGCCATCGGCAGCAGCGAGCAGAGCA
Organism: uncultured Actinomycetota bacterium; assembly: GCA_963757695.1. Lineage (GTDB taxonomy): Bacteria > Actinomycetota > Actinomycetes > Propionibacteriales > Nocardioidaceae > Nocardioides. The sequence goes on along the minus strand of CAVWTJ010000014.1, from coordinate 729,926 downwards.
CGACCGTCCGGTCGCTGCCCGTGATCTGCAACGGAGCGGTGGCCGCGGGCACCAGCTCGCGGAGCGCGACGATGTCGCACTCGCCGGGAAGCCCCTCGAACGGGCGGGCGACGTAGACCGACTCGGCGCCGCCGGGTGCGCCGTGGCACGCCTTGTAGCGCTTGCCGGAGCCGCACGGGCAGGGCTGGCGGGGGCCGACCTCGCCCTCGGTGACGTGGTCGCGGGTCTTCGTGCGGGACTTCTTGGCCATGCCGAGAACATAGGGCACACCCGACTGCCCCACCGCGCCCGGGCAGTCCCCCCGGCGGCGCGATGCCGCGCTCAGCGCCCCAGGGTCTCCAACATGTACGCCGGCCGGTCGGTGATCACGGCGGTGACCCCGAGCGACTGGCAGAGCCGGAGGTCGCTCTCGGTGTTCACGGTCCAGACGTGCATCTCGTGGCCGGCCTGGCGGATCCGCCTGCCCAGCCTGGGGTGCTCGCGCAGCAGGTCGATGCCCGGGCCGACCAGCCAGTCGTCGCCGATGACCCGGCGCAGCATCGACCAGTACTGCGGCTTGTCGACGAGCTGCACCAGCCGCACCTCCGGCGCCAGCCGCTCGACCCGCTGGAGGGCGGTGAAGGAGAAGCTCATGACGCGGACCGGTGAGCCGGTCCTGTCCCAGCCGAAGTCGTGCAGCATCTCGACCAGGCGCTTCTCCACGAGGCCGCCGAAGCGGGTCGGGTGCTTGGTCTCGATCGCCACCTCGACCCGGCGGTCGTAGTCGGCGACCGTCTCGAGGAGCTTGCGCAGGGTGAGGACGCCGTCGAGGGACTCGTCGCGCTCCGGCGCCTCGTCGTCGAGGTCGGCCCAGGGGTTCTTCCAACGGGCGAAGTCGAGCTCGTTGAGCTCGGCGAGGTCCATGGTCGAGACCAGGCCCGGGTTGCTCGCCGTCCGACGCAGGGTGCGGTCGTGCACGCAGACGAGGTGCCCGTCGGCAGTCAGGCGTACGTCGCACTCCAGGCCGTCGACCCCGGCCTCCAGGGCGACCAGGTAGGCGCCGAGCGTGTGCTCGGCGTTCTCATGACTGGCGCCGCGGTGAGCCACGACCTGCGTCGTCATCGCAGCATCATCTCGAGACGTCTGGGTGCCGGCCGCACAGCCATGCCGTCGTCCGCTCGCCGGTCCGTCAGCTCTTCGCGGCGATCGTGCCGCGAAGCACGTTGGGCACGCACTGGGTCGCGCCCTTGCCCACCGTGGCGTCCATCCGCCAGCGCGCGGTCGCGCCCGGCTCGACCTTCTTCAGCACCGCGACCCCGCGTCCGACCACCTGGGCCTCGTCGTCGAGCCAGCTGAACGTGATGCTGTAGCCGGCCGGCTTCTTGGTCGGGTTCTTCACCGTGCCCCGGAGGCTCACCGTGCCGGCCTTGGTGGGGCAGGCCGTGAGGTCGTAGCCGAGGTCGTCGGTCGCGCCCGCGGGGCGGGCGATCTCGGGCGCCGAGGGCAGCGAAGGCACGTCGCTCGCCCCGGCGCCGCCGTCCTCGCCGCCGTCCTCGCCGTCGGCCCCCTCCTCGCCGTCGGCCGAGGCGTCTCCCGACGGTGCGTCGGTGCCGTCGGTGCTCGCGCCGGCTCCGTCGCCGCCGGCGCCGCCGTCGGAGTCGTCGCCGCTGCACCCGCTGAACGCCAGCACGGCCAGGAGGGTCAGCAGCAGCGCCGCAGCGCCGACCCGACGCGGCCTCGCTGACGTCCGGTGGGGCGGGAAGAGCTGGCTGAACGGCGAGAGCATGGCGCCATGATGCCGCACGCAGGTCACAGGCGACCGCGCGGTCGGTGAACCTCAGGGGCTTCTCAGGCAGCGGCCCCGACCGGTCGGAGGGTTGCCGCCCGCTGGTCGCCGCCCGGCTAGGCCGTGCGGTCCTCGCGCGCTGCCTCGTCGAGCGGTACGGCGTCGCCGCGGTGTGCCTGGAAGGACACGTCGAGGCCCTCGCGCAGCAGCGCGATGAGGTCGGGGACCTCCTCGATGGCGAGCCGGAACGACGCCTGGCACACGTTCGCGCGCCACAGCGAGAGCACCACCATCTCGGCCTCCTGGTGCCAGGAGACCCGCAGGGCGCGGTCGCCACCCCGGGAGTCGAGGAACATGGACCCCAGCTCGGCGGGGACACGACGGGCGGTCATCGACCCATCATGCTCCGACTCGTGCGTATTGTCACCGGTCGCGGATAAGGTCGAGGAGTGCCCGAGCTGCCCGAGGTGGAAGCGCTGGCCCTCGACCTGAAGGGCCGGCTGGTCGGGCGTGCGATCACCACGGTCCACCTCGCGGCGTTCAGCGCCCTGAAGACCTACGACCCGCCGGTGACCGCGCTGGCCGGCACCCTGGTCGACGACGTGACGCGGCACGGCAAGTTCCTCGACATCGAGGCCTCGGGCCTCCACCTCGTCCTCCACCTGGCCCGCGCGGGCTGGATCCGCTGGCGCGACGAGGTCCCCTCGATCCCCCCGCGGCCGAGCAACAAGTCGCCGCTGGCGGTGCGGGTCGTGCTCGACGACGGCGCCGGGCTCGACATCACCGAGGCCGGCACCAAGAAGAGCCTCGCCCTCTACGTCGTCCGCGACCCGCTCGACGTGCCCGGCATCGCCTCGCTCGGCCCCGACCCGCTCGACGACGACTTCACCATCGAGGCGCTTGCGGCGATCCTGCAGCGGGGCGGCCGCAAGCAGATCAAGGGCGTGCTGCGCCACCAGGGCACGATCGCCGGCATCGGCAACGCCTACTCCGACGAGATCCTGCACGCGGCGCGGATGTCGCCGTTCAAGCCGGCCTCGAGCCTCGAGCAGGCCGACCTCGAGACGCTGTACGCCGCCATCCGCGACACCCTCGGCGACGCGGTCGACCGCTCCCGCGGCCTGGCGGCGAGCGAGCTGAAGGGCGAGAAGAAGTCGCACCTCGCCGTCCACGCCCAGACCGGCAAGCCCTGCCCGGTGTGCGGCGACATCGTGCGCGAGGTGTCGTTCGCCGACTCGAGCCTGCAGTACTGCCCGACCTGCCAGACCGGCGGCAAGCCGCTGGCCGACCGACGGATGAGCAGGCTGCTCAAGTAGCGCGGCCGGCGAGCGACCCGGCGACCCGGCGACCCGGGCGACGCGGGCGACCCGGGCGACCGGCCTCCAGGTCGTGCCTCAGTGCGACGAGAGCTGACCGGTGAGCCTGCTGTGACGCTCGGCGCTGGCTCGGTTCAGGCCGACGATCTCGACGGTCGTGCCCTTGCGCTCGTACTTGGTGGTGATGGCGTCCAGCGAGGCGACGGTGGAGGCGTCCCACACGTGGGAGTCGCTCAGGTCGATGACGACCCGGTCGGGGTCCTCGGCGTACTCGAACTGGGTGTAGAGATCGTTCGAGGAGGCGAAGAAGAGCTCGCCGGTCACCCGGTAGACGGCGGTGACCCGGCCCCGGGTGTCCTCGACGAGCTCGCGGTGGGTCTCGGTCAGGTGGGCGACCCGACGTGCGAAGAGGGTCATGGCGACCATGACACCGACGACCACCCCGATGGCGAGGTTGTGGCTGGCCACGGTCACCGCCACGGTGGCCACCATGACGGTGGTCTCCGACTTGGGCATCCGGCGCAGCGTCGACGGCTGGATCGAGTGCCAGTCGAAGGTGCCGACCGCGACCATGACCATCACCGCGACCAGGGCGGCCATCGGGATGACCGCGACGACGTCGCCGAGCCCGACGACGAGCACGAGCAGGAACACGCCGGCGAGGAACGTCGAGAGTCGCGTGCGGGCACCGGAGGCCTTCACGTTGATCATCGTCTGACCGATCATCGCGCAGCCGCCCATGCCGCCGAAGAAGCCGGTGATGACGTTGGCTGCGCCCTGGCCCCAGGACTCGCGGGTCTTGTTGGAGTGCGTGTCGGTGATGTCGTCGACCAGCTTCGCCGTCATGAGCGACTCCAGCAGCCCGACCAGGGCCATGGCGAGGGCGTAGGGGGCGATGATCCGCAGGGTGTCGAGGTCGAGCGGCACGTCGGGGACGAACAGGGTCGGCAGCGAGTCGGGCAGCTTGCCCTCGTCGCCCACGTTCGGGACGGCGACGGCCGCGAGGACGGTGAACCCGGTGAGCGCGACGATGGCGACCAACGGGGCGGGGACGATCCTCGTGACGCGCGGCAGGCCGACCATGACGGCGATGCCGACGGCGATCATCGGGTAGACCAGCCAGGGCACGTCGACCAGGTAGGGCACCTGGGCCAGGAAGATCAGGATCGCCAGCGCGTTGACGAACCCGACCATGACCGAGCGGGGGAGGAACCGCATCAGCCTGCCGAAGCCGCCGAGGCCGAGGACGACCTGGAGGACGCCCCCGAGCAGGACGGTCGCGATCAGGTAGTCGTAGCCGTGGTCACGCATCACCGGGGCGATGACGAGGGCGATGGCGCCGGTGGCGGCGGAGATCATCGCGGGGCGCCCGCCGAGGAACGAGATGGCCACCGCCATCGTGAACGACGCGAACAGGCCGACGCGGGGGTCGACGCCGGCGATGATGGAGAACGAGATGGCCTCCGGGATGAGCGCGAGCGCGACGACGAGGCCGGCAAGCACCTCGGTCCGGAGCATCGTCGGCGATCGCAGGGCGTTGCGCACGGTCGGTTCCGGCGCGGCGTCGATGGCACCGGGTGAGGAAGAGGTGGTGGACAAGGGCAGGTGCTCCGTTCAGGGTGGACCGGACGGACCGGTCGCTGCGTGAGGACCGGCGCCGTCGCGGGCCGGGGCGCCGGTCCGGGCGGTCCGGGCCGTGGGTGTCGGGTGCCGGCGCACGCCTGGACCACCGGGTCGGGCACCGGCGGGGCGCCCGGGTCGGTCACCATGGACGTGCGTGCTGGCGTCGTCGCCAGCGAGGTATGCCGAGAACTCTACCCTTACGTAAGGGTAGAGTTGAAATTCACCGAGAGCGAGGTCGCCCACGTGACCGATCAGGACCCCGGCGTGGACCCCGGCGTGGACCCCCTGGCCCCCCGACGGACGAGTCGCCGTCGGCGGTCATGCACATCGGGGAGGTCGCCGCGCGCACCGACCTGTCCCTGCGCAGCCTGCGCCACTGGGAGGACGTCGGGCTGATCCACCCGTCGGGGCGCACCGAGGGCGGGTTCCGTCTCTACACCGGCGACGACGTGGAGAAGATCCTCGTGATCCGTCGGATGAAGCCCCTGGGATTCAGCATCGCCGAGATGAAGGTCGTCATGGAGGATCTCGCGGTGCTCCGCGCCGCGGCCACCGAGCCCGAGGAGAGCGCAGCTGCGCGCGCACGCCTCGACTCGATCCAGCAGGAGGCTGCGCAGCGCCGGCAGAAGCTCGTCCGACAGGTCGAGATGGCTGACGAGTTCATCGACCTGATCGCCGAGCAGACCTCGTCCCGGGGCTGATCGCCCGGGCGACCCGCGGGTGCCCGGATGCCGACGTACCGCTGCTCGAGCACGCCGCCGGGTGCGCCCGACCGATCTGACAGGTCACCGACGGCCCGGCAGGATGGACGCCATGAGCATCCCCACCGTCGCCCTGTCCGGCGTGCCCGACCCGCTGCCCGAGGGCCTGGTCGTCCTCGACGTCCGTGAGCCCGTCGAGTGGCAGCACGGACACATCGAGGGCGCGCTGCACGTGCCGATGAACGAGATCCCCTCACGCCTGAGCGACCTCCCCACCGCCCAGACGCTGGTGGTCTGCAAGGTGGGCGGCCGCTCCGCCCAGGTCACCGGCTACCTGGCCGAGCAGGGCTTCGACGTCGTCAACCTCGACGGCGGCATGCTCGACTGGGAGTCCGCCGGCCGGCCGATGGTGAGCGAGAACGGCCAGGCTCCGCAGGTCGTCTGACCGGGCCTGCCACCGCTCACCCGCCCGGATCGGATCGGCGCGTCGATCATGTAACACGCCGTCCACCGGTCTTCCACGCCGTTGCAGCGTGTGAGGAGACCGGTGGACGGCGTGTTACAGCAGCGGGCCGCTCAGGAGGGCAGCTCGGTCGGCAGCTGCGACTCGAGGTCCCCGGAGTCCGGAGCGTCGCCGAGGTCGGGGCCGCACGCCGCGGCCTGGGCGGTGTAGAAGGCGACGACCTTCTGCACCTCGGCATCGCTGAAGATGGTGTTCTCGTCGCCGTCGACGAGGGCCTGGACATCTCCGCTGTCGACGTCGGCGAGGAAGCCGGTCACCAGGACGAACCCGGAGCGGGCGTCGGCGTCGAACTCCGCCGGCGTACCGACGTCGGTGAGGTCGGCCGCCCACTCGTGGGCGGCGTCGGCCGCCTTGTCGGCGTCCTGGTCGTTCATGGCGTCCGGCGGGGTCCCGGCCACCGCGCAGAAGTCGTCGACCGACGCGTCCTGGGGCGCGGACTCGGCGTCCCCGCCGCACGCGGTGAGCGACATCGCCAGCAGCAGGGGCGCGGCGGCGGCGGCCAGTCGACGGTGCCGCGACCGTGCCGTCACGCGCAGTACTCCTTCGACCAGGAGTCGAACGCGTCGACGTCCTGTTGCTCGTCGGCGCCGAAGAGGTCCGTGAACGGGTCCTCCTGCGCCAGGACGGCGGCCCGGATCTCGTCCTCGTTCAGGCTGCCCACGGCATCGACGGACAGCTCGTAGCCGGCCCGGGCGTCGTCGGGGATGTCGGACGGCGTGCCGACCGACGCGAGCTTGTCCTGGATCTGCTGGAGCGTGTCGCTGACCAGCGACACCTGCTCGTCCTCGGACAGCGAGGCGGGGTCGTCGGGGAAGTCGGGCTCGAACGTGTAGGCCTCGCAGAAGTCGTCCTTCGACGCATCGGCCGGCGCCGCCGCGGCGCCGGTGACCTCGGCGTCGGGCGCGGCCTCGGACGAGTCCGAGGAGTCGCTGCCGCAGGCGGTCAGGGAGAGGGCGAGCAGCACGGGCGCACCGGCACAGGCGATGCGGCGCTTCAGAGACGTCATGGGGGTGTCCTTTCGTCGGGCACCGGGGGGTTCGCGGTCCGAGGATCCTCCTCGCCGCCGCGGTGTCGACACAACCCTTCCCCATCGCCGGCCGGCTACTCCTGCGGGGTCCCCCCGAACGCCTCGGGCAGGCCCACCTCCAGGAGCCCGGCCAGGCTGCGCACGTACGCGGCCCGGTCGATCTCGCGCACCCCCAGCGTGGCCAGGTGCGGGGTCTCCCACTGGACGTCGATCAGCCGGTCGGCGGCGCGCCCGTCGCTCAGGGCCTCGACGAGACCGACCAGCGCGACCTTCGAGGCGTCGCGGGCGCGGTGGAACATCGACTCCCCCGCGAAGAGCCCCCCGATCGCCAGCCCGTAGAGACCGCCCTCGAGCCGTCCGTCGCGCCACGCCTCCACCGAGTGCGCCCAGCCCAGCTCGTGCAGGCGCAGGTAGGCCTCCGTGATCCGGGCGTCGATCCAGCCCTGGGGTCGCCGCGGATCGGCGCACGCCTCCAGCACCTCGCCGAACGAGGTGTCGATGCGGATCTCGAAGTCGCGGCAGGAGCGGCGCAGGGAGCGCGAGACGGTGAGCCCGTCCAGCGGCAGCACCCCGCGTCGCACCGGTGACCACCAGCCGACGGGGTCGCGCCGGCCGCCGAGCGGCATCGGGAACAGGCCTCGCCGGTACGCCGCGAGGATCGTGCCGGGCTCGAGGTCCGCACCGATGGCCACCAGGTCGTCGTCGGGATCTCCCGCGGTGGGATCGTCGAACAGCCACGGCGAGGTCGACGGCTCGACGGGCGGCCGGGAGGCGGGCATGGGACGACGGTAGTGGTCACCCGTAGAGGCGACGGCACCCCGCACGGTGCTCTCCTACACTTGGCGCATGGGCATCACTCGCTCGATCGGCCGCACGCTGGCACCGAAGCTGGCGCCGCAGGTGACCTCGCTGGCGCCAGGGCTGACCTCGTCGTTCGTCCGCGAGGCGCTGCATCGTGCCATCGAGGGCGCCGGACCCCTCCCGCCGGCCGCCGCAGCGGCCGAGAAGCAGCTGCGGGAGCAGAAGGGCGACGTCGACCGTGCCGTCCGCGAGGTGATCGAGAACCACGTCCGCTACGCCGGCGCGCAGGGCTTCCTGACCAACCTCGGCGGCCTCGTGACGATGGCGGTGACCGTCCCGGCCAACATCACCGGGCTCGCCCTCATCCAGTGCCGCATGGTCGCGGGCATCGCGCACCTGCGCGGCTACGACCTCGCCGACGCGCGGGTGCGCAACGCGATCCTGGCCACCGTGCTCGGCGAGGACGCCGTCAAGGCCCTCGTGAAGCGCAAGAAGCTGCCGGCCCCGCCGATGGCGCTGGCCACCGCCCCGGTGCACGACCCGTCGATCGACGCCGTCGTGTCCGCCGAGGTGGGCACGGACCTGATCACCCGGGTGGCCGGCAAGCGGATGGCCACCACCATCGCGCGCCGGGTGCCGGTGGTCGGCGGGGTCGTCGGCCTCGGCGCCGACGGGTACGCGACCTGGCAGATCGGCCGCTACGCCGCCCGCGAGCTGCTGCCCCGCACCAAGCGGTAGGCCCGCAGCACCGCGCGGCCGGAGCGGCCGCGCCGCAGACGTCGTACGACCCGCTCGCGCACCCGGTACGACGGCCGCAGGTAGGAGCGCTCCAGCGCCGCCCGGGTGTCGGCGAGCTCGGCCCCGAGTCGCGCCTCCTCGTGCCGGAGCCGGGCGGCCTCGAGCGCGAGCGCAGCGATCGCGTCGACGGCGGCACCGGCGACGTCGGCCTCGTCCGGGGCATCGGGGTCGCTCCACGGCAGGGTGCGGGTGCCGACGAGGTCGTGGACGTCGCCCACGACGTCGTACCCGCGGCTGACGACCTCCTCGACCCACGCCTGCTCGAGCTCGCCCACCCAGGGCCGGATCGCGGGCGGCAGCCCGAGTCGCGGGGAGCCGGTACGCCGGGACAGGGTCTGGTGGGCGAGGAGCTCGCGCACGAGCGGGCGGTAGTCGGCCGGGGCGAGCCGGGCGTTGGCGGCCCGGTTGATGCGACGGATCAACGCCGTCTCGGGCGCGCCCAGCGACGGGTTGGCCCGCTCGGTCTCCAGGTCGAGGTCGAGACCCTCGAGCTGGAAGGCCTGGCTGAACCGCTTCCACAGCACCTCCGGCGCCCCGCCCGGCGGCGGCACGGTGACCAGGTGGATGCGCTCCGGCGGCAGGTCGGCTGCCCAGCGGTCGAGGATCGCGGGGATCTCCTGGGCTCCCCAGAACCAGTTCGCGATCCGGGTGGGGCGCGCCGGGTCGCGGATCTCGTCGAGGAAGCGGGCGTAGCTGATCGGGCTGCGGTGCTTGACGTTCTCCTGCCACTCGGCCGGGATCTGGCGGACCAGGTCGCGCACCGACAGGACGACGTGCACCTCCGGCCCCGGACCCCGCCCCGGACCCCGCCCCGGAGTCATGGCCGAGCGACTCGAGCGCACGGGCCACCTGGGAGCGCGACGCGGTCGCGAGGATCTCGTGGCTGATGATCGAGGTCCGCGGATGCGCACGCACCTGCGCGGCGAGGCGGTCCCAGGCGCCGACCGCCTCCGCCTCCAGCCCGCCCCAGGTCAGGCGCATCAGGTCGAGCGCGGCGAGGAAGTGGGCGTCGAAGCGGTCGGCGGGGTAGTGGATGCCGGCGTCGGCCAGGGCGTCGCGGTTGCGGAACAGCACGTCCTGCACGTACGACGTCCCGGTCTTCGGCGTGCCGACGTGGAGGAAGACGCGGCGGGTCGGCGGAGCTCCCGGTGTCCTGTCGCCTGCCTGCGTCACGTCGTCCTTCCTGGTGCGGGCCGATCGGGCCCCTCGAGCAGCAAGCCGATCGCGAGGTCCAGCACCCCGGAGTCGCCGGGGACCGATGCCTCACCGGTGCCGGCGGACCCGTCGTCGCGCTCGGGGGGCGGCACCAGGTTGTCGAGCTCGCCGAGGACAGGGTAACCAGCCGCACGGATGCTTTCGCGCATCTGCTCGGCCCGGTCGCGCACCCAGTCGTGGTGGCTGGGCGGGAGCACCAGGGGAGGACCGGGCCGGTCCACGAGCCGCGGCAGGAGTCCGTGGCGCAGCAGCCGACTCCGTACGTCGGGCAGCACGAGCAGCGCCAACGGTGCGGCCACCCGGCCCGCGAGGTGGACGGCGGCGGCGGGCGGGCACGGCGGCTCGGGCAGCGGGTCGCGGGTGCCGAGGGCCCGCGACAACCGGGTCGGGTCGAGGACGACCCGCACCCGCTCCCGGCCGACCCGCTCGCTCCAGCGGTCCACGGCGGCCAGCAGGTCGGCGCGCGGCGGCACACGGCGCTGCGGCGAGCCCAGCCACTCGTGCCACGGGGGCGCGCCCTCGCTGAAGGCGTGGGCGCAGTAGGCGTCGGCGACCATCGAGGCGAGGTCTCGGCCGAGCACGAGCACGGTCGGCCGGCGTCCGCCCGGCGGTCGGCCGGCACGGGTCAGGTGCTCTCGCACGGAGTCTGCCCACCAGGGGTCGCCGACGACGCGGTAGGACACCGTCCGCCACGAGCGCCAGGCCCGCCCGGCCCGGCCCGGCAGCCTCCGGGACGGCGTCGGGTGCTCGGGCACGCCCTGGGTGACCACGTCCTCGGCCAGGAGACCGGCGGCCACCCGGACCAGCTCGGAGTCCGGCAGGTGACCGGGGTCGACCGGGCGGGCACCCCAGCGCGGGCCGCCGTCGCGGTGGAGGCCGACGAGCTCGAGGTCGGGGCTGCCGCGACCCGGGGCACTGGCGCGGAGCACCCGCTCGGCGAGCTCGGCACCGGGGCGTCCCGCGCTGTTGAGCCGGCGGAGCAGCTCGAGCTGCTGGGCGCCCGGCAGGTGTCGGCCGGCGGGGGCCGCGGTGCCGGACCAGGCGTCCCAGCCGACGGTCTCCCCGGCGCGGAGTGCGGCGACCCAGCCCCACGCGCGGGCCTCGCCCGGCGCGGTGAGGCGGCGCGTCGTACCGCCGAGGGCCATCAGTCGTCCCGGAGGTCGCGGATCCGGGTACGGACCTTGGAGACGAGCCTGTCGTCGGGGTCCTCGCGGCGGGAGGCCTCGAGCGTCATCGCGGCCAGCGCGTCCAGTGCGGCACGGAGCTGGGGCTTGGCGCGCAGCCGGTCGGGGTCGACCCACCGGGCCTCGGGGTCGAGCGGGGCCGGGCGCAGGTCGTCGACGTCGCCCACGACGTCGATGCCGCTGGCGGTCACCCACTCGATCCAGCGCTCGGCCTCGGCCTCGGCCCAGCCGTGCAGGCTCGGTGGCAGCAGCAGCGGCGCAGAACGTCGTCGGACCAGCTTGTCGGCGGCGAGCATGTTGCGCACCAGCCCGTCGAAGCTCTCCTCGCGGCGGGTCGACCGGCCCATGCGACGGTTGAGCCCCCGCAGCATCGCGGTCTCGGCGACGCCGAGCGAGGCGTTGTGGGCCTCGGACTCGCGCGGCGCCCAGGCCGGGTCCATGCCGAACACCGTGCAGAACCGCTCCCACAGGGCGGGTCCGCGGGTGTGGGGCACCGTCACCAGGTGGATGTTCTCGGGCGGCAGGCCGTCGCCCCACGTGGAGAGCACCGCGGGCAGGTCGAAGGCCCGGGCGAACCACGGGCGGCGCCTGGTGGCCTTCGCGGTGAACCGGGCGTAGCTCCACCGGCGGCCCTGCTTGATGCTCTCCTGCCACGCCGCCGGGATCTGGCGGGCCTGGTCGCGGGCCGAGTAGACGATGTGGAGCTCGCTGCCGCCGAGCGCCGCCCTGGCCCGCGCGACCTGGGCCGGGGTGGCCGGGGCGAGGATCTCGTGGCTGATGATGACGGTGCCCTGGAGCCGGCGGACCTTGCGCACCAACGCGTCCCAGCTGCCCTCCGCGTGGCCCGGTACGCCGCCCCAGTCCTGGCCGAGCAGGTCGAGGGCCGCGCGGAACTGGCTGAGCTCGGGGGCCACCAGCGTGCTGCGGGACGGGAAGTGCACGCCCTGGGCGGCCAGCGTCCTCGCGTTGAGCCCGAGCCGGTCCTGGAGGTAGGTGGTGCCCGTCTTCGGGGCCCCGATGTGGAGGAAGACGCGGCGTGTCACGTGCCGATCGTATCCAGCCCCGGATGGTGGTGCGGTCGGGGCTGGTGGGCGGTGCGCGGGTCACCGGGTCGCGCGGTGATCCCGGGGGTGAGGCAGCGCTCCCGGGCGCTGCGGGTCGCTGGTGCCGCGGCCCCCGTCGCCGACCCCGCTCGGTGGCTCACGCACCGCCCGGGGGCGGCCCGGCCAGCGCGCGTACGACGGCCGAGGGGCTGGGACGCCCGAGGTGCCCGGCCATCCAGGCGCTGGTCGCGACGAGCGCGTCGAGGTCGACGCCGTGCTCGATGCCCAGGCCGCTCAGGAACCACACCAGGTCCTCGGTCGCGAGGTTGCCGGTGGCGCTCTTGGCGTAGGGGCAGCCACCGAGGCCGCCCGCGCTGGCGTCGTACGTCGTGACGCCGGCGCGCAGCCCCGCCTGGACGTTGGAGAGCGCCTGGCCGTAGGTGTCGTGGAAGTGCAGCGCCAGCCGGTCGACCGGCAGCCCGTCGTCGACGAAGGCCGCCACCAGGGCACCCACGTGCCCGGCCGTACCGACCCCGATCGTGTCGCCGAGGCTCAGCTGGGACGCCCCGAGGTCGACCAGTCGCCGGCCGACGTCGACGACCTGCTGGACGGGCACCGCGCCCTCCCACGGGTCGCCGAAGCACATCGACACGTAGGCGCGGACGTCCAGGCCGGCGGCCCGGGCGCGGGCGACGGTCGGCTCGAACATCGTGAGCTGCTCGTCGAGGCTGCGGTTGAGGTTCTTCTGCGCGAAGGTCTCGGTCGCGGAGCCGAAGATCGCCACGTGGCGAAGTCCCAGCTCGAGGGCGCGGTCGAGGCCGCGCTCGTTGGGCACCAGCACCGGCAGGTCGCGGGCAGCATCGCCCAGCTCGGTGGCCAGGAGCCCCATCAGGTCGGCGGCGTCGGCGAGCTGCGGGACCCACCGCGGATGGACGAAGGACGTGGCCTCGACGAGCGGCAGGCCGGCCGCGAGCAGGCGCCGTACGAACGTGGCCTTCACCTCGGTCGGGATCAGCGCCTGCTCGTTCTGCAGCCCGTCGCGGGCACCGACCTCGTAGATCGTCACCCGCTCGGGCAGGCCGGGCTCGGGGACCGTCATCGGGAGCGCGCTCATGCGCCGGCCTCGACGACGAACAGGGTCGCCCCGAGGGCGACGGTGCCGCCGGCGACCGCGTCGACCTCGGTCACCGTGCCCGCGAACGGCGCCTTCAGTGCGTGCTCCATCTTCATCGCCTCCATCACGCCGAGGACGTCGCCCTCGGCCACGGTGTCGCCGAGCGCCACGCGTACGTCGAGCACGGTGCCGGGCATCGGCGAGGTGATCGCGCCGTCCCCCACCGCCACGGTGCCCGCCAGGCGGTCGGGCGGGGTGAAGACGTGCCGCTGCCCGTCGTACGACGCCTCGAGGACACCGCCGGGGCCCGGCTGCACGTTGACCACGACCGTGACCCGGTGCCCGTCGAGGACCGCTTCGAGGGTGTGGTCGGCCGCGGAGACCTGCACGAACGGAACCCCGTCGACGGTGCCCGCGTGCCGGTCCACGCGGACCTCACGGTCGAGCTCGACCAGGGTCGCGGCGGGCGCCGCGCCGAGCCGGAACCCGTCGCCCCGGAACGCGCCGGCGTCGCCGGACGAGGCCAGCATGGCGGCGATCCACGCGGTCGCCGCCCGCGGGACGGCGGGGTCGGGTGCGGCGACCTCGGCCGTGTCGAGCCAGGCGGTGTCGATGGTCGCGTCGCGGAACTCGTCGCCGCCGACGAGGGCCCGGAGGAAGCCGGCGTTGGTGGTCAGCCCGAGGATCGCCGTGTGGTCGAGGGCGTCCACCAGTGCCAGGCGGGCGGACTCGCGGTCGGACCCGTGGGCGATGACCTTGCCGAGCATCGGGTCGTACGACGTGGAGACGACCTGGTCCGACTCCAGGGCGTGGTCGACTCGCACCCCCGGTCGCCCGAGCGGCCAGCGCACGATCGAGGTGGTCCCGGCCTGCGGGAGGAACCCGCCGAAGCTGTCCTCGGCGTAGACCCGGGCCTCGATGGCGTGGCCGTCGAGGGTCACGTCGTCCTGGGTGAAGGGCAGCGGCTCCCCGGCCGCGACCCGCAGCTGCAGCTCGACCAGGTCGAGGCGCTCGTCGCCGACGCGCACCACGGCCTCGGTGACGGGGTGCTCCACCTGCAGCCGGGTGTTCATCTCCAGGAAGTAGAACTCCCCGCTGTCGGAGTCGAGCAGGAACTCCACGGTGCCGGCGTTGACGTAGTCGACGTGCGCGGCGAGGTCCACCGCGGCCTGCAGGATGCGCGCCCGGGTGTCCCGGTCGAGGGTCGGCGCGGGCGCCTCCTCCAGCACCTTCTGGTGTCGTCGCTGGGTGGAGCAGTCGCGCTCGAAGAGGTGGACGACGTGGCCGTGGGCGTCGCCGATCACCTGCACCTCGATGTGGCGCCCGTGCTCGACGTACTTCTCCACGAGCATCGTGTCGTCGCCGAACGCCGCCAGCGACTCGCGCTTGGCCGCCGCGACGGCCTCGGCCATCTCGGCCTCGGAGCGCACGACCCGCATGCCCTTCCCACCGCCGCCGGCGGCGGCCTTCACGAGCACGGGGTAGGGCGCGTCCTGACCGGTGGGCACGACCGGCACCCCGGCGGCGACCGCGATCTCGCGGGCCGCGTCCTTGCGGCCCATCTGCTCCATCACCGTCGAGGACGGCCCGACGAGGACGATGCCGGCCGCCTCCAGCGCGGCCGCGAAGGCGGCCCGCTCGGAGAGGAACCCGTAGCCGGGGTGCACCGCGTCGGCGCCGACCGACCGCGCCGCCGCGACCACCGCCTCGATGTCGAGGTAGGACTCGACCCGCACCGCCTCGTCGGCCTCCCGGACGTGCAGGGCGTCCGCGTCGAGGTCGGTGAAGAGCGCGACCGTCGTGATGCCGAGCGACCGGGCGGTCCGCATGATCCGGATCGCGATCTCGCCGCGGTTGGCGACCAGCAGGGTGCCCAGGTCGTCCAGCGTCCCGCTCATCGCCGACCCCCCACCGAAGCACTCACGACGTCGAGTCGGCGCGAGCTCGCGCCGACTCGACGCAGACTGACTGACATGACTGTCGAGTCGGCGTGACGTTGCGCCGACTCGACGGGAATTGGCTGACATAGCTGGGCGGGAACGGGCATCGTCATCACATCCGGAAGACGCCGTAGGACGGCGTCGGGATCGGGGCGTGGGCGGCCGCGGCCAGGCCCATGCCGAGGACACGGCGGGTCTCGGCGGGGTCGATGACCCCGTCGTCCCAGAGCCGCGCGGTCGAGTAGTAGGCCGAGCCCTGGGCGTCGTACTGGTCGCGGATGGGGGCGCGGAAGGCCTCCTCGTCCTCGGCCGACCACTCCTCGCCGCGGGCCTCGTAGCCGTCGCGGCGCACGGTCGCGAGCACCGAGGCGGCCTGCTCGCCACCCATCACCGAGATCCGCGCGTTCGGCCACATCCACAGGAAGCGGGGGTCGTAGGCCCGTCCGCACATGCCGTAGTTGCCGGCCCCGAAGGAGCCGCCGATGACGACGGTGAACTTCGGTACGACGGAGCAGGCGACCGCGGTGACGAGCTTGGCGCCGTCGCGGGCGATGCCCTTGTTCTCGTACTCGCGCCCGACCATGAAGCCGGAGATGTTCTGCAGGAAGACCAGCGGGATGCCGCGCTGGTTGCACAGCTCGATGAAGTGCGCGCCCTTGAGGGCGGACTCGCCGAAGAGGATGCCGTTGTTGGCGACGATCCCGACCGGGTGGCCCCAGACGTGGGCGAACCCGGTCACCAGCGTCTCGGCGTACAGAGCCTTGAACTCGCCGAACCGGGAGCCGTCGACGATCCGCTTGATCACCTCGCGCACGTCGTACGGCGTGCGGGTGTCGGCCGGCACGACGTCGTAGAGGCTCTCGGGCGGGTACGCCGGCTCCTCGACCTCGCGGACCTCCCACGGCGCGGGCGGGGTCGGCGGGAGCGTGTCGACGATGCTGCGCACGATCGCGAGCGCGTGCCGGTCGTCGTCGGCGAGGTGGTCGACGACGCCGGAGGTGCGCGCGTGCACGTCGCCTCCGCCGAGGTCCTCGGCCGTGACGACCTCGCCGGTCGCAGCCTTCACCAGCGGTGGACCGCCGAGGAAGATCGTGCCCTGGTCGCGCACGATCACGGTCTCGTCCGACATCGAGGGGACGTAGGCGCCGCCGGCGGTGCAGGAGCCCATGACCGACGCGATCTGGGGGATCCGCGCGGCCGAGAGGTTGGCCTGGTTGAAGAAGATCCGGCCGAAGTGCTCGCGGTCGGGGAAGACGTCGTCCTGCATCGGCAGGAACGCACCGCCGGAGTCGACGAGGTAGACGCAGGGCAGGTGGTTGTCGGCGGCGACCTGCTGGGCGCGCAGGTGCTTCTTCACCGTCACCGGGTAGTAGGTGCCGCCCTTGACGGTCGCGTCGTTGGCGACCACGACGCACAGCCGACCCTGGATCCGGCCGATGCCGGTGACGATGCCGGCCGAGGGCACCGTGTCCGGCGCGTCCGGGTCGCCGTACATCCCCGTCGCGGCGAGCGCACTGAGCTCCAGGAACGGGCTCCCGGGGTCGAGCAGCCCGTCGATGCGGTCGCGGGCGAGCAGCTTGCCCCGGTCGGTGTGCTTCTTCCTGGCCGCCTCGCTGCCGCCGAGCCGGGCCGAGGCCAGCCGCTCGCGCAGGTCGGTGACGAGCTCTCGTAGGTCGGTCACCCCTACAGGTTAGCGATCGTTAACCGGATCGTCCATGGCCCGGCCGGGAGCGGACCCGACCACCGGGCGCCGGCGCCGGAACCTGTCGTGCGCCGCCCGACGAGGACGACTAGAGCGTCAGGTCCGGCCAGTCACCGGGCGTGGTGGCGCCGTAGCTGCGGTCGACCGCGCCGAGCGTCCTGGCGAGGGACTCCTCCCGCGCCTCGGCCGGTACGGCGCGCAGCGGCCCCTCGACGTGCAGCACCGCGAAGCCGTGGACGACCGACCAGCAGGTGATCTCGGCCCCGGAGCGCTGCTCGGGGGCGAGGTAGCCGACGGCCACCAGGTCGTCGAGCGCCGCGTTGAGCATGTGCGAAGGGGTCGTGCCCGTCCTTCGGACCACCGTCGTGGCCGGGGAGCTCGGGATAGGCGGTGAAGAGCACCCTGAACAGCCCGGGCTCGGCGATCGCGAAGTCGACGTAGCCGCGGCCGGTCTCGGCCAGGCGGCGACGGGCTCGTCGCACCGGGTCGGGGTCGGACCCGACCGCGACCAGGCGCGCCTCCATGGCAGCGATCAGGGCGGTCAGACCACGCGCGGCGACCTCCTCGACCAGTGCCTCGCGGTCGGCGAAGTGCCGGTAGGCGGCGTTGTGGGAGACCCCGACCCGGCGCGCGAGGTCGCGCAGCGCGAGGCCGTCGGGGCCGCGCTCGCGGGCGACCTCCACGGCGGCGTCGACCAGCGCCTCGCGCAGGTTGCCGTGGTGGTAGGTCGCGGTGCGTCACACCGTCGAGGGTAGCCGATCCAGGATCGGATGTTGACACCGTCCACATCCGCCGTGCACCCTCGATGTTGACGCCGCCCACATGCGGCCCTCTGCCACCGCAGGAGATCCGATGACCCGCTCCAGCAAGCCCCTGATCCTCGTCACGGTCTGCCTGGCCGCGCTGACCATCAACCTCGACACCACGATCGTCAACGTCGCGCTGCCGAGCCTGGCGCGCGAGCTCGACGCCGAGCACCCGCGACCTGCTCTGGATCGTCGACGGCTACAACCTCTCCTTCGCCGCACTGGTGCTCGCGATGGGCAGCCTCTCCGACCGGTTCGGCCGCCGCCCGGCGCTGATGGTCGGGCTGGCCGGCTTCGCGCTGAGCACCGCCGCCGCCGCGCTGGTCGACTCCAGCGGCGCGCTGATCGCGCTGCGCTTCGTGATGGGCACCTTCGCGGCGCTGATCTTCCCCACGACCCTCTCGATCATCTCCAACGCCTTCCCCGAGCGCCGCGAGCGGGCCGCCGCGCTCGGCCTGTGGGGTGCCGCGACCGGCATGGGCGTCGCGCTCGGGCCCGTCGCCGGTGGCCTCGCTGCTCGAGCACTTCACCTGGCACAGCGTCTTCTGGGCGCTCGTGCCGGTCGCCGTCGTGGCCATCGCGATGACGCTGGCTTTCGTCCCCGAGTCGCGCGACCCCTCGGTGCCCCGCCTCGACCTCCCGGGCCTGGCCGTCTCGGTCGCCGCCCTCGGCACCCTGACCTGGACGATCATCGAGGCCCCCGACCACGGCTGGACCAGCGCCACCACCGTGCTCGGGTTCGTCGTCGCCGCCGTCCTGGTCGTGCTCTTCGTGCGCCTCGAGCGCGCCGTCGAGCACCCGATGCTCGACGTGACCCTGTTCCTCGACCGCCGCTTCAGCGCCGCCAGCGGAGCGGTCACGATCGCGTTCTTCGCCCTCTTCGGCTTCATCTTCCTGATCACCCAGTTCTTCCAGTTCGTGCGCGACGACTCCGCGCTCGGCACCGGGCTGCGGATCATCCCGGTCGCCACCTGCATCGCACTGGCCTCGGTCGCGGGCGGCTTCCTCGCCCCCCGGCTGGGCAGCAAGGCCGTGGTCGCCGCCGGGCTGGCGATGCTCGGGTCGTCGTTCCTGTGGATCTCCGACATCGAGGTGTCGTCGTCGTACGCCCTCACGATCGTGCCGCAGATGGTCCTCATGGGCCTCGGCCTCGGCCTGGTCTCCACCACGGCCACCGAGTCGATCCTCCAGGTGCTCCCGCCCGCCCGCGCCGGGGTCGGGTCGGCCGTCAACGACGCGACCCGCGAGCTCGGCGGCACGCTCGGGGTGGCGGTGATCGGCTCGTTGTTCACCTCCCTGTACGGCGACTCGCTGGTCGCCGCCCTCGGCGGCCGGCTCGACCCCGGTCAGCTCGAGGCGGCGGCCGGGTCGGTCGGCTTCGCCGACGCGCTCGCGGCCCGGGTGCCGGGCGTCGACCAGGCGCTGCAGGTCGCCTTCCTCGACGGCCTCTCCGCGGGCTGCCTGGTGATCGGCGGCGCTGTGCCTCCTCGGCTCCCTCGCCGCCCTCGTGGCGCTGCCCGGCAACCGGTTCCAGCCGCTCGGGGCCCCCACGCCGGAGCTCGCCCCCGACCCGGTCTGACCCGACAGGTCGAGCAGGTCGAGCAGGTCGAGCAGTCGGGCCGGGCGGCGAAGGACGCCGCCCGGACCCGGCGAGCCCCGCGCACCCACGAGGCGAGACGGTGACCGAGCAGCGTTAACGCTCGCTAACCTTGCTCCATGACCGAGGTGGCGACGAGCCGGCGCGAGCAGATCCTCGCCACCGCTGCCGAGCTCTTCGCCGCGCGCGGCTTCCACGGCGTCTCCGTCGTCGACATCGGCGCGGCCTGCGGGATCTCCGGGCCGGCCCTCTACAAGCACTTCGCCTCCAAGGACGCGGTGCTCGCCGAGATGCTCACCTCCATCAGCGAGCGGCTGCTCGAGGTCGGCACCCAGCGGGTGCAGGACGCCTCGTCGCCCGCGGACGCCGTCGGCTCCCTCGTCGACTGGCACGTCGACTTCGCGCTGCGGCAACGCTCGCTGATCGTCGTGCAGGACCGCGACTGGGAGTCGCTGCCCACCGCCGCCCGTGAGCGGGTCCGCGGACTCCAGCGTGCCTACGTCGACCTGTGGGCCGCCCAGCTCCGGCTGGTCGACCGGAGGCTCGCGCTCGACGCCGCCCGGGCCCAGGCCCACGCCCTGTTCGGCCTGATCAACTCCACGCCGCACAGCGGCCTGCTGCCCGACACCGAGATGCGTGACCTGCTCTCCCGGATGGCCCTGCGCTCCCTCGGTCTCCCCCGGGGGTCCTGAGCACCCGTCAGAGGAGGTCGTCGATCGAGCCGGTGCCCGACTCGAGGACCTCGAGGACGCGCGCGGCCCGGCGTGCGGCATCGAGCGCGGCGTCCATCGCCGCCGCGTCGGCCTCGGTAGGACCGACCCGGTCGATCAGGGAGACGCGGGCGTGCAGCCGCGCCAGCAGGACGTCGCGGGGCAGCCCGCGCAGGTGCAGCAGCGCCAGCGGGTCGGCGTCGACGATCCAGGCCGCCTGGTAGAGCACCGCCAGCGCGTGCGGGCACGGGTCGACCCAGGCGTCGCAGCTGCACGTCGCCTCGAGCTCGCCGCCGTACGGCAGCAGCTCGATGCCGGCCTCGTCGGCGTGCTCGACCAGCTCGTGCGGCAGCTCGCCGGCCAGCAGCGCCCCGATCCGGCCCGACTCGGCCGCGACCACCTCGACCAGGCCCGCGGTGCTCGGGTCGTCGAACAGCGACAGCCGGCACTCCACGCTCCAGATCCCGCGGTGGTCGACGACGGCGGCCACCAGCCGACCCCGCCCGACCGTGATCCCGCCTACCCCGGCCTGGCGTGCCAGGGACCGTGCGGTGCGCAGGTCGGTCTCGGCGTACGCGGACTCCTCCACCGCTCGCACCCACGCCTTCCCCCACCACGTCGTGGAGCGGGCCGCCCCGCGCCGGACGGGGAACGGCGGGTGCGAGACGGCCGCTGACGCACCGCTGCCCGGGAGGGAGCTCACGCGGACGGGTCCGGACGCAGCATCACCAGGTCGCGCAGCTCGTCGTTGCTCAGCTCGGTCAGCGCGGCCTCACCCCCGCCGAGCACGGCGTCGGCGAGCGCCCGCTTGCGACCCAACAGCTCGGCGACCTTCTCCTCGATCGAGCCGCGCATCATCATCCGGTGCACCTGCACCGGCCGGGTCTGCCCGATCCGGTAGGCGCGGTCGGTGGCCTGCTCCTCGACAGCGGGGTTCCACCACCGGTCGACGTGGATGACGTGGTCGGCCCGGGTGAGGTTGAGCCCGGTCCCGCCGGCCTTGAGCGAGAGCAGGAACACCGGCGGGCCGCCCGACTCCGGTCCGGCCTGGAACCGGGCCACCATCGCGTCACGGTCGCGGACCGGCGTACCGCCGTGCAGGAACTGGTGTCCCACCCCCGCCGCGCTCAGGTGGGTCTCGAGCAGGCGTGCCATCGCGACGTACTGGGTGAAGACGAGCGCGGCACCGTCCTCGGCGATGACGGTGGACAGGATCTCGTCGAGCAGGTCGAGCTTCTCCGAGCGACCGCCGAGCCGTACCGCGCCCGACTGCTTGAGGAACTGCGCCGGGTGGTTGCAGATCTGCTTGAGCCCGGTCAGCAGGGCGAGCACGAGACCGCGGCGGGCGTCCTCGTCGGAGCGCTCGATGCGCTCCATCGTGTCGCGGACGAACGCCTCGTAGAGCACGACCTGCTCGCGGGTCAGGGACAGCGGGTGGTCGGTCTCGGTCTTCGCGGGCAGCTCGGGGGCGATGCCCGGGTCCGACTTGCGCCGGCGCAGCAGGAACGGCGCGATCAGGTCCGCGAACTGCCGCGCCTTGGTCGGCTCGAGGCCGGACTCGATCGGCCCCGCCCACACCTTGCGGAAGGCGTTGCGGCTGCCGAGCAGCCCCGGCGTCACCCAGTCGAGGATCGCCCAGAGCTCGGTGAGGTTGTTCTCGACCGGGGTACCGGTCAGCGCGACCCGACCGCGGCTGGCGATCGTGCGCAGCGCGCGGGCGGTGGAGGAGGCGGGGTTCTTCACGTGCTGTGCCTCGTCGGCCACCACGAGGTCCCAGGGCACCTCACCGAGCACCTGCTTGTCGACGCGCATCGTCCCGTACGTCGTGAGCACGAAGCCACCGTCCGAGCCACCGTCGAGGCGCTCGTCGGGGGCGCCCTCGAGCCCGCCGAGGTCCCGGCTGCTGCCGTGGAAGCGGCGCACCGCGACGCCCGGGGCGAAGCGGTGGATCTCGGCCTCCCAGTTGCCCAGCAGGCTCGCCGGGCAGACGACCAGGGTGGGGCCGAGCCGCTCGCCGGCCCGCTCGGCCTGCTCGACGCGGTGCAGGTGGAGCGCGATGACGGTGATCGTCTTGCCCAGGCCCATGTCGTCGGCGAGGCAGGCCCCGAGGCCCAGGTCGGTGAGGTCCGCGAGCCACGTCAGGCCGTGGCGCTGGTAGTCGCGCAGGTGGGCGTGGAGCCCGGCGGGTGCCTCGATCGGTGCCCGGGTGGCGGCGTTGACCAGCCGCTCGCGGACCTTGAGCAGCGACGCCCCGACGACGACCGGTGCCTCCTGCGGGTGCGCGCCGGCCTCCACCTGGACCACGCCGGTCAGGGCGGCCGCGATGGCCTGGGCCGGCTTGACCGTGCGGACCAGGCGCTTGCGCGCCCGGCGGGCCGTGGCCGGGTCGACCACCGTCCAGCTGCCGCGGAGCTTGAGGATCGGTGACGCGGCCCGCGCCAGCTCGTCCATCTCCTCGGGCGTCAGCGGGTCGCCGTGCAGCGCCATCTGCCAGCGGAAGCTGAACAGCGTGTCGGCGCCGAGCACCGGGTCCTGGAGCGGCTCCTCGCGGGTCCCGGTCGCCGCACCGGGTCGACGGGTCGCGTCCAGCACGGTCGTGGAGGTGAGGTCGCGCCCGAGGCTGCGTGGCCACAGGACGTCGACCCCGCGGTCCTTGAGGGCCCCGACCCCGGTCTCGAGGAGGCTCACCAGCTCGTCGGCGTCCAGCGTGAGCTGGTCGGGCACCCGGAGGACCAGCAGCCGGTCGAGCACCGGCCATGCCTCGGCGGCGGCGCGCAGGGCGATGCCGGCGTGGGTGCGGGCCCGCTCGCCGAACCCGTGCTCCGAGCCCGGCTCGGTGTAGAGGGCTGGCGGCGTCGCAGACGTGGAGCGGGTCCTGCTCGTCGTGCACCTGGAGCACCACCCGGACGGCGCCCGCGACCAGCTCCTCCTCGTCCGCCTCGACCCGCAGCGAGATCCGCACCAGCTGCGGCAGGTCGGCCTCCCCGGCGGCACCCGCGGCGGCACCCCCAGCGGCACCCCCGGCGGCACCCCCACCGGCAGAGCGGTGGCGGGAGATACGGGCCTGGAGGCGCTCGGCGAACCGGTCGGGCGCGGTCGGGCTCGTCGTACCGGCCTCGGGTCGGGAGCCGGTCGAGGCCGGCGAACGGCGGGTGGCCAGCGGCGCGCTGCGCGGCATCGCGTCGGCGACGGCGTCGAGCACCAGCCGTACGACGCGCTCGGCCGCGGTCGCGTCCAGGCCGTCGTAGGAGCGCGACCCGGCGAGCAGGGTCACCCGGTCCCGGTCGTCGGCGTCCAGCGGGGAGACCCGCCAGCTCTCCTGCCCCGCGGCCGGCTCGAACTTGCCTGCCGCCACCAGCCGCATCCCCAGCAGCGCCGCACCGCTCAGCAGCCCGACGCTGGGGTGCACGTCCTCGCGCCCCCTGGCCCGGGTCAGCACGGGCAGCGCCGCCCGGATCGGCAACGCGATCGTGCGTCGGGCGTCACTGAACTCCACGACGCTGTCGCGCGGCGGGTCCGCCGCGCGGAACGTCGCGGTGCCGGTGACGGGCACGAAGCTCACCCCCCGAACGTAGCGGGGACCTACGACAGCGCCCACGCGCGCGGACCAGAAGGACAGCGCCGGAGCGCGGTCGTACGACGACGAGTAACCCCGCGCCCGGTCACTCGTTGATCCCCTCGAAGCCGGGTGCTCCCCGATCCGGGGGGCGCCGAGCGTTCCCGGCCCGCCATGGGGGCGGGCCGGGGACCACGGCGCCTGGGCGCGCCGGACCCGCGCCTCCCACCGGGGGATCAGCGGCGGGTCACCGGAGCCTCACCGCGACAGGACGGTCGCCGCCACCTGCTCCAGCACGGCCTCCGAGGCGGCGTACGGCGCCTCGGGGCGCGGCCAGTGGGTGACGACGTCGGTGAAGCCGAGCTCCTCGGCCCGACCGACCAGCTCCTCGAAGAACGCCAGGCTCGACAGGGCCATCCGGCCCGCTCCCCCCGAGAACGCCGGGGCGCTGTCCAGGAGCAGGTAGCGCGCCCGCCCGGCGCCGGCGAGCCCGAGGTCGGCGAGCGCCTCGCCGTAGGTGGTGGCGGCGCTCGCGAGCCCGGCGAACCACTCCTCCACCGAGTCGGTGTGGGGCCCGGTGGTGACCCAGGCGTCGCCGACCCGCGCCGCGAAGCGCAGGGAGCGGGGACCGTTGGCCGCGACGAGCAGGGGGGTACGCCGCAGCGGCGGCAGCGTGCGCGCGTCGGCGGTGGAGAACCACTCCCCCTCGTGGCTCACGTGGTCGCCCTCGCGCAGACGGACGAGCGTCTCGGTGAACTCCTGGAACCGGTCCACGCGCTGCTTGACGGTCAGGGGCTCGCTCCCGAGCACCTCGGCGTCGAGGTTGCCGCCCGTGCCGACGCCGAGCAGGAACCGACCGTCGCTGAGGTCCTCCAGCGCCTGCGCGTCCCGGAAGAGGAGGTAGGGGTGCCGGAAGTTGGGCGAGGCGACCAGCGTGCCGAGCCCGATCGTCTCGGTCACCTGCGCCGCGGCGCCGAGCACCGGGGTCGCCGTGGCCCACGGGGAGTCGGGCAGACCGCCCCAGACCAGGTGGTCGTAGGTCCAGGCGTGGTCGAAGCCCATCGCCTCCGCAGCGATCCACCGGGGGCGGGCCTCGGCCCAGGGGACGTCGGTGAGCAGGGTGATCCCGAAGCGCATCCGGATGCCTCTCGATCGGGGGTGGTGGGTGGGTGAACGGTCAGGACT
This sequence comes from uncultured Actinomycetota bacterium, assembly GCA_963757695.1. GTDB lineage: Bacteria > Actinomycetota > Actinomycetes > Propionibacteriales > Nocardioidaceae > Nocardioides. Next base: position 705,320 of record CAVWTJ010000014.1, on the reverse strand, counting down.
GGGTGCCGAGGACCAGCGGCAGCACGGTCTCGGCGCCGCGCTCGCGCAGCGCGCTCGCCGCCCGGGTCAACGTCCAACCCGTGGCGACGCGGTCGTCGACCAGCAGGATCGCACGACCCTCGACCCCCTGCGGGTCGTCGAGGGTCAAGGAGAAGCGACGGCCGACGGCGGCGACCCGCTGGGCGGAGTTCATCGCTCCCTGGCCGGGAGCGACCTCGGGGTCGACGATGGCGTAGCGGCCGACCACCGGCTTCTTCAGGTAGCGGGAGAGCCCGTCGGCGAAGTCCGCGGTCAGCAGCGGCCGGGTCAGGGACTCGACGACCACGATCGCGTCGACGCGGGGACGCCAGTCGGCCAGGACCTCGACGACCGCGCGCGCCAGCCCGGCCGGCACCGGTCCGTCGGGCGGGGCGTCGGGTCCCTCGCGGAAGAGGTCGCGCAGGGCCTGACCGTGCCCGAGGTCGGTGAGCCGGGCGACAGCCCGCCCCTCGCCGGCACCGGCCTTGATCTTGCCGCTGAGGCTGATCCCCATCGAGGACAGCCCGCTCGGCCACATCTTGCGCGGCTCCACGACCACGCCCGGGCGCCCGAGCCGCTCCTCGGCCTCGGCCACGGCCGACTCCGAGACGGCCAGGTCGAGGGTGAGGCCGCCGCAGTTGTCGCAGCGGCCGCAGTCGACGGCGTCGGGGTCGTCGAGCTGCTCGCGCAGGTAGCGCATCCGGCACTCGGTGGTCGTGAGGTAGTCGAGCATCGCCCGCTGCTCGCGTTCGCGAGCCTCGCGGACGCGGCGGTAGCGGTCCTCGTCGTAGGACCACGGCTGACCGGTGGCCTCCCAGCCGCCGCGGACCCGGCGTACGGCGCCGTCGACGTCGAGCACCTTCAGCATCTGCTCGAGCCGGGTGCGGCTCAGCTCGACGTGGGTCTCCAGGGCCGCCGTGCCCATGGCCCGGCCCTCCTGCTCGAGCACCGCCAGCGTCTGGCGCACCTGGGCCTCGGGCGGGAACGCCAGGGACCCGAAGTAGGCCCAGATGTCCCGGTCCTCCAGGGCCGGCAGCAGCACGACCGTCGCCTCGTCGGTGCCACGCCCGGCACGACCGACCTGTTGGTAGTAGGACACCGGTGACGCGGGCGCCCCGAGGTTGACCACGAACCCGAGGGTGGCGTCGAAGCCCATCCCCAAGGCGCTGGTGGCCACCAGCGCCTTCACCTGGCCGGTGGCCAGGGCCCGCTCGAGGGCCTGCCGCTCGGTCGTCTCGGTCTGCCCGGAGTAGGCGGCCACGTCGTGCCCGCGCGAGCGCAGGTAGTCGGCGACCTCCTGGGTCGCCGCGACCGTGAGGCAGTAGACGATGCCCGAGCCGGGCTGCTCGGCCAGGTGGTCGGCGAGCCATGCCAGCCGCTGCTGCGCTGTCTTGAGCCGTACGACGCCGAGCCGCAGCGACTCCCGGTCGAGCGAACCGCGCAGCACCAGGGTGTCGGCGCCCATCTGCTCGGAGACGTCGGTGGTCACCCGGGTGTTGGCGGTCGCGGTCGTCGCCAGCACCGGGATGCCGGTGGGCAGCTCGCCCAGCAGGGTCCGGATGCGGCGGTAGTCGGGACGGAAGTCGTGGCCCCAGTCGCTGATGCAGTGGGCCTCGTCGACGACGAGCAGCCCACAGGTGGCCGCGAGTCGCGGCAGCACCTCGTCGCGGAACCCGGGGTTGTTGAGGCGCTCCGGGCTCACGAGCAGGACGTCGACCTCGCCGGCGTTGATGGCGCGGTGGGTGTCCTCCCACTGCTCGAGGTTGGTCGAGTTGATCGTCACCGCGCGGATGCCGGCCCGCTCGGCTGCCTCGATCTGGTTGCGCATGAGCGCGAGCAGCGGCGAGACGATGACCGTGGGGCCGGCGCCCTGCTCGCGCAGCAGCAGGGTGGCGACGAAGTAGACCGCCGACTTGCCCCAGCCGGTGCGCTGGACGACCAGGGCGCGTCGCCGGGCCACGGCCAGCGCCTCGATGGCGCTCCACTGGTCCTCGCGCAGGACGGCGTCGTCGCGTCCCACCAGTGCACGCAGGTGGGACTCGGCACGGTCACGGACCGACGCGTCCGTCGGCAGCTGCGAGGTGAGGGGACTCATGGCGATGTGTCTACCAGGGGTCGCCGACCATGCGGCCATCCCAGCCGATCGGTCTCGCGGACGGGTGACCCGGGAGCGGGGTTGCGGTACGTTCGGCGACAACCAGGGGGCCCCGCCCTCGCTTCTCCAGGAGGTCCGCATGGCACGTGACGCGAAGGTCGAGCTCTTGGGGCAGGTCCCGCTGTTCTCCCACTGCTCGGCCAAGGAGCTCAAGCACATCGCCGGCCTGGTCGACCAGGTCGACGTCGAGGCCGGGCAGACGTTGATCACCGCCGGCGGCGCGGGGCGCGAGGCCTTCGTGGTCGTCGAGGGCGAGGCCAGCGTGAGCGTGGACGGCGCGGACATCAGCACCGTCGGGCCCGGCGCCGCGCTCGGGGAGATGTCGCTGCTCGACTCCACGCTGAAGCGCAGCGCCACCGTCACCGCCACCTCGGACATGAAGCTGCTGGTGATCGGGCCGCGCGAGTTCGACGCGCTCATCCTCAAGCACCCCGAGGTGCTGCGCCGGATCGCCGCCGACCTCGCCCGGCGCCTCCACGTCGCCGATCACCGAACCCTGGGCTGAACCCGGGCTGGACCTGGTCCGAGAGCTGGGCCGAGAGCTGGGCCGAGCGACCGGTCGGGCCGACGATGCACGTCGCCGGCGCTACCCGGCCCGCCGGCCCGCCGGCCCGCCGCCACGACGGGTCGGCTCAGGCCTGGGGGCCCTGCCCGCGGACGTCGGCGACCGACTCCATCGCCGTACGGAGCTCGGCCAGCCAGTCGCCCTCGTGCTGGGCGACCAACCGCACGCACCAGCCCAGGGCGTCGGAGCGCGACTTGGCCACGCCGGCCTCGACCAGGGTGTCGAGCACCAGGCGCTGCGGCTGACGCAGCCGCGTCATGACCGGTGCCGAGACGTGCGTCCACAGCTCCTCGTGGTCGCCCACGCGGACCCCCCACGACACCTTGCGCTCGAAGCGGTGCTCGGCCTCTCGGGCGATGGCGACGCGGGCGTCACGCGTCTCCTCGCGGAACGCCCGCGCGCGACCGGCGCGAGCCTCCGCCAGCTCGATCTCCGACTCCACCGGGGGGACGTCCTCGATCGTCAGCACGACCGTGACCTCCTCGCGATCGGCGACCACCCGGGCCGCCTCGTTGGTCCACTCCTGCGGGAGGCGACCGGTGAACCAGCCGCGCACCCGCTCCGTCATCTCGTTTGTAATCATGATTACATCATTACACACTTACCAAACGGGCCCAGCTCGGCACCGTCATCCACAGGTGACCGTCGAGTCGGGGCGAGCTCGCGCCGACTCGACCGGGATGCGTGCCGACGTGGGCACGACGACGACGGGAGCCGGTGGTCGCCGGGTGGCGACCACCGACTCCCGTCGGCTGCTGCTGGGGGACCTACCAGATCCGGACGCGCTCGCTCGGGTCGAGCCAGAGGCCGTCGCCCTCGGTGGTGCCGAAGACCTCGTGGAACTCGTCGAGGTTGCGCACGATGTTGGCGCGGAACTCCGGCGGGCTGTGCGGATCGATGGTCAGGTACTGCTGCTCCTGCTCCTTGCGGCGCTTGGTGCGCCACACGAAGGCCCAGTTGAGGAAGAGCGTCTCGCGGTCCTCGCGGGTCGCGGCACCGTCGGTGGAGATCACGTAGGCCTTGTGGCCGATCGTCAGGCCACCGAGGTCGCCGATGTTCTCGCCGACGGTGAGCGAGCCGTTGACGTTCTCGCCGGGCAGGGCGCGGGGCTCGAAGGCGTCGTACTGCGCGACGAGGGTCTTGGACTTCACCTCGAAGGCGGCCTTGTCGTCGGCGGTCCACCAGTCGTTGAGGTTGCCCTGGCCGTCGTACTGCGCGCCCTGGTCGTCGAAGCCGTGGCCGATCTCGTGGCCGATGACCGCGCCGATGCCGCCGTAGTTCTCCGCCGGGTGGGCGTCGGGGCTGAAGAACGGCTTCTGGAGGATCCCGGCCGGGAAGCAGATCTCGTTGGTGCCGGGGTTGTAGTAGGCGTTGACGGTCTGCGGCAGCATGAACCACTCGTCGCGGTCGACCGGGGCGCCGATCTTGGCGAGCTCGCGGTCGGTGGCGAACGCCGCGGCGGCGTGCACGTTGGCGACCAGGTCGTCGGCGGTGACGACGAGCTGGGAGTAGTCGCGGAACTTCTCGGGGTAGCCGATCTTGGGCCGGAACGTCGCCAGCTTCTCGTAGGCGCGCTCCTTGGTCTCCTCGGTCATCCAGTCGAGCGCCTCGATCGAGACCCGGTAGGCGGCCAGCAGGTTGGCGACCAGGTCGTCCATCAGCGCCTTGGAGGTGGGCGGGAAGTGACGCGCGACGTACTCCTTGCCGACGGCCTCGCCGACGGCACCCTCGACGAACGAGACGGCGCGCTTCCACCGGGCCCGCAGCTCGGGGGTGCCGTTGAGGGTGCGGCCGTAGAAGTCGAAGTTGGTCTCGACGAAGTCGTCGGTCAGGTACGCCGCCGAGGCACGCAGGATGTGGCTGAGCAGCCAGGCCTTGAGGTCGGCGAGCGGCACGTCGGCCAGCACCGTCGACAGGTGCTCGAAGTACGACGGCTGCCCGACGACGACCTCGCCGAGGATCGCGTCGGCGGTGACGTCGGGGCCGGCCAGGTTGGTGGCGTAGGCGTCCCAGTCGAAGCTCGGGCAGAGCGCGAGGAGCTCGTCGTGGCTCATCAGGTTGTAGGTCTTCTGCACGTCACGGGTCTCGGCCCGCTCCCAGTGACCGGCCGCGAGCCGGGTGTCGATCTGGAGGACCGTCGCGGCCGCCGCGGCGGCGTCCTGGTGCCCACCGAGGGTCAGCAGGTCGGTCAGGTAGGCGACGTACTTCTCGCGCTGCTCGGCGAACTTGTCCTCGCGGTAGTAGGACTCGTCGGGCAGCCCGAGGCCGCCCTGGAAGAGGTGCAGCAGGTAGCGGTCGGAGTCGCGCGCGTCGGTGTCGACGTACGAGCCGAAGATGCCGTGGCCGCCGATCCGCTCGAACTCGCCCAGGAACGCCGCCAGGTCGCGTACGTCGCGCAGCCCCTCGACCGCGTCGACGAACGGGCGCAGCGGCTCGGTGCCGCGGGCGTCGATCGCCTCGGTGTCCATGAAGGAGGCGTAGAGGTCGCCGATCTTGCGGGCGTCCTCCGCGTCGGCGGTGCCCGCCAGGTCACCGGCGGCGGTCCGCTCGGCCAGCTCGGTGATGATCTCCTTGACGTGCTCCTCGGCCGCGTCGGCCAGCTGCACGAAGGGCCCCCAGCTCGAGCGGTCCGAGGGGATCTCGACCTCCTCCAGCCACCGTCCGTTGACGTGGCCGAACAGGTCGTCCTGGGGACGGATGTCGGAATTCATGCCGGGGCGGGCGTCGTCGAGAATGCTCACGTCCGTCAGCGTAACGGCCTGCTGTCTCGCCCGATCGGCGGTAGCCCCCGACGAAGCCGCGTCCGGGGCGTCGATCGGGAGCAGGACCGGCGGACCGGATCTCGCGCGGGACTAAGGTCGGTACATGACTGAAGAGAGCGCAACGCTGCGCGTCGTCGCGACCATCCCGATCGACCCCGACCACGCGGCGCAGGCCGCACCGGCCCTGGCCCAGCTCGCCGCCGCCTCCCGTGGCGACGCCGGCTGCCTGGGCTACGAGGTCTACGAGTCCGCCGCCGCACCGGGGACGTTCGTGACCGTCGAGGAGTGGCAGAGCCAGGCCGACCTCGACGCCCACATGCAGCAGCCGCACGTGGCGCAGGCCTTCGAGGTGGCCGGCCCGCTGCTCACCGGCGAGGTCGCGATCCACCCGCTGAAGCCCGTCTGACCCCCTCCAGACTCCCTCCTGACTCCCCGCGACGAGTCGGTCCCCGACGAGCCCGCTGTCGGTCCCTCGTCCTGACAGCGCGGTCGTCCGGGACCGTCGGTGCGGGGACCGTCAGTCGCGCACCCGTACGACGGACTTGCCGAGGGTCAGGCGGCCGTCCATGTCGAGGAGCGACCGGCCGAAGTCCTCGAGCTCGTAGACCTTGCCGATCGGGGGCTGGATCGACCCGGACGCCATCATCGGGACCAGGCGCGCCCACTGCTCCTGCATGTAGGTGGGGCGAGTCATCGCGTAGGCGCCCCAGCCGACGCCGCGCACGTCGACGTTGTTGAGGAGCAGGCGGTTGACCTTCACCTCGGGGATGCCGAGGCCGGAGGCGAAGCCGAGCACGAGCAGCCGCCCCTGCGGGGCGAGCGAGCGCAGCGAGTCGGTGAACGACGGCCCGCCCACGATGTCGGCGACGACGTCGACGCCGCGGCCGCCGGTCAGCTCCTTGACCGCGTCCTTGAAGCCCTCGAGCAGCACCACCTCGTCGGCCCCGGCCTCGGTGGCGAAGCGGCCCTTCTCCTCGGTGCTCGTCACGCCGATGACGGTCGCGCCCATGCCCTTGGCGACCTGGATGCACGCCGTACCGAGGCCGCCCGCGGCGCCGTGCACCAGGACGGTCTCGCCGGCGAGCAGGCCGCCGCGCTCGTGGAAGGCGAACTCGGCGGTGAGGTAGTTCATCGGCAGCGCCGCGCCCTCGTCGAAGCTGATCGAGTCCGGGATCGCGAACGTGAACGCCGCCGGCACGGCGACCCGCTCGGCGGCGCCGCCGTGGCCGCAGACGCCGGCGACCCGCTGGCCGGGCTCGAACCCGGGGCCGCTGATCACGGTGCCCGCCACGTCGACTCCGGGAGCGAACGGCGGCTCCGGCTTGATCTGGTACTCGCCGCGGCTCATCAGCAGGTCGGGGAACGACACCCCCACGCGGTGCACCTCGATGAGCACGTCGTGCTCGCCGGGGCTCGGCTCGGGCAGGTCGCCGACCTCGATGTCGGCGGGTCCGGTCAGGGTCTGGATCTGGGCTGCGCGCATGGGGGTCAACCTAACGGCTACGGTGCCGGACCGATGAGGACGACCGGCCGCACCGGTCGACACCACGACCGGGTCACCACCGGATCTCCACAGTTCTCCACCCCACGCACCCGAGGAGCAGCCATGCGCACCCTGATCGTCACCGAGCTCATCAGCCTCGACGGCGTCGTGGACTCCCCCGGCGGTGGCGACCACCCGCGCGCCGGCTGGACCTTCACGGAGGTCGAGTTCGAGGCGCCGGCGTACGAGATCAAGGGCCGCGAGCAGGAGGAGGCCGGCGCGCTGCTGATGGGGCGGGTCAGCTACCAGGAGTTCGCGCCGACCTGGCCGTCGATGACCGAGGACTTCGCCGGCTACAACGCGATGCCGAAGTACGTCGTCTCCACCACGTTGGAGGAGACCGACCCCGGCTGGAACCCCACCACCATCCTCCGCTCGCTCGACGACGTGGCGGCGCTGAAGGAGGGCCCGGGCGGTCCGATCATCGTGCACGGCAGCGCGACGCTGGCCCAGGGGCTCGCCGCGGCCGGGCTCGTCGACCGCTACCACCTGCTCGTCTTCCCGGTGCTGCTCGGCGGCGGCAAGCGGCTCTTCGCCCAGGCCACCGACCCGGGGCCGTCGCGCCTGCACCTCGTGGAGCACGCCGGCTTCGCCAACGGCATCACCCTGGCCGTCTACGACGTGCGCCACTGAGGCCGGTCTCGCGCCGTACGCAGGCGGCGACGCTCGGTTGGGCCGCGGCGAGCAGCAGGCTCGCGGCCGCCAGGGTGAGCCACAGGCCGGCCGGTCCGAGGCCGTCGAGCAGCTGGGTCACCAGCAGCGGTGCCAGGGTCGCGGCCACCCCCCAGGACAGTCCGTACGCCGCGAGGTAGGCGCCGCGGGCGGTGGGCGGGGCCAGCCGGGACACGATGGTCCAGGCGTGGCCCATCAGCAGCAGGTCGCCGACGCTCCACCCGACGGCGGCTGCGACGAACGCGGCCGGCGCGGTCGCGGCCGCGGTGGCGGCGAGGCCGGCCGCGAGGACGACGTACCCGATCGTGAGGGCGCGGAAGCCGTCGCTGCCGACCGGGCCGACCCACCGCCAGCGCAGGACCGGTTGGGCGACCACCACCGTCACCGCGGAGGCGGTGAGCACCAGGCCGGCGCGCTCGGGCGGCAGTCCGCGGGCGGCGAAGGTCAGCGGCAGCGCCACGATGCCGCCCAGGTAGACGAGCGCGAACCCGGTGCCGGTCGCCAGCATCGCCAGCAGCCGCGGGTCGCGCCAGGGCGAGGCCGGGATCGGCGCCGACGTCGACGCGGAGCTGCTCGGGCCTGCGCGGCGGCCCCGGGACGGCCCGGGTCGCGCACGACGAGCACCACCAGGACCGCGGCCGCGAGGCAGGTGGCGGCGTCGGCGACCAGGAGCCGGCGCAGGTCCAGCGCACCGAGGAGCACGGCTGCCAGGCCGGCCGCGGCGCCGGCACCGGCGAGGGCGGCGGAGAGCAGCCCGTAGGCCAGCGGCCGCTCCGCATCGGTGGTGAGGTCGGCGACGAGGGCCTGGCTGGGAGGTTCGTAGAGCTCGAAGGCCAGCCCGAGCGCGACGACCCCGACGGCGGCGACCGCGAGGGTCGGGCTCACCGCGATCCACACCTGTGCGGCGGCGCACCCGACGAGGCCGAGGACGATCGTCGGCACCCGCCCCAGCCGGTCGGCCAGGGCTCCCCCGGCGAGGCGCGACGGGATCGTGGCGAGGCCGAACAGCGCCACCAGCACCCCGGCCGTCCGGACCGAGGCACCGAGCTCCTCGACCAGGACCACGGCGAGGAAGGACAGGGTGAAGGCACCGAGCCGGTTGACGGCGCGGGCGGCCACCAGCGTCCACACGGCGCAGGGCAGGTCGCGCCGCCGTGGCGGCACTGCGTGCTCCTGCGTCTCTCGCGCTACAGTGTCACTGTCATCGGCTGTTTCGTCAGTCACCACGCGGAGCCTAGGCAGTGGGAGGTAACTGGTCAAGTGCGCTTCGACAGTCACATCGAGACGCTGCTGGACGCCGCGGTCGGGCTCGTCAACGTCCTCACCGCCGGCCACGACGGCACCGCCCCCGTCACGCCGCCCACCGGGGCGGAGCGGGCCACGGTGGCCGGCGAGGTGCTGGTGTCGCAGGGGCGGTCCGCGCGGGTCACCGTCGCGCAGGGCACCGAGCTGGCGTCGTACGCGGCCCGGGTGCGCGACGTCTTCGTCGCCACGGCTGCCGGCGAGGTCGACCGAGCGGCCGACCTGGTCAACGACCTCCTCTCCCGCACCGGAGCCCGTCCCCGGCTCGACCGCGGGCCCGAGGGCTGGGGGCTGCACTTCCACGGCGCCGACGACGGGGTGGTCCTCGGCTGGACGGCCGGCTTCGCGTCGGCGCTGGCGATCTGCGTGGGCAGCGACCTGGCCGGCGTCCTCGGGGTGTGCGCCGCCGATCCGTGCGACCGGGTCTTCGTCGACTCCTCCAAGAACGGCACCCGCCGCTTCTGCTCCACCCGCTGCCAGAACCGGGTGAAGGCCGCCGCCCACCGCGCCCGCCGCTGACCCGTCACCTCTCCGCCGACCCGTCACTTCTGGAGGAGACGGGTCAGCGCTCGGTCTCGCGGGCGGAGCGGTCCGCGCGGGCCGGCGCCGACATGGTCCACGAGGGCACCCCGGACGCCGGCCACTCCGTCCCCGGCGAGGCCCCTGTCCGCGCCCGCAGCACCAGGGCGCCGGGCGCCGACCGGGTGCGCGCCAGACTGGGGTGGTGACCACCTCGAGCGCCCCGACCTCGGGCACCGTCCTCTACGACGCCGACTGCGGCTTCTGCACCGTCAGCGCGAGCTGGCTGGCCGCCCACGGCTCGGCCTCGATCCAGCCCTGGCAGGCCACCGACCTCGAGCCGCTGGGCCTCACCGAGGCGCAGGTCTCCAGCAAGGTCTACTGGCTCGACGCCGACGGCCGCCCGGCCGCCAGCGGGGCCGGGGCGGTCGCCGCCTCGCTGCGCACCTGCCGCGGCGCCTGGCCCCTCGTCGGCCGCTTCCTCACCGCCCGCCCGGTCCGCCCCCTGGCCGACCTCGGGTACGCCGTCGTCGCCCGCAACCGCCACCGCCTCCCCGGCGCCACCGCCGCCTGCCGCCTCGACTGACCGCTCCCCCACCCCGCCGCATCCCACCCGCCCGTGGACAACCCGTCGAGTCGGCGCGACGTCGCGCCGACTCGACCCTCCCCTGTGGCAGCTCCGGCCTGTGGACAACTTCGGGGTCGCCACCACTCCCTCCACCCCTCACCAGACCCACCAGCGAGGAGGGGGAGGCGGGGGCCGTGGGGCGCGGGTGGGGCCGGGAGCGCCCGGGGCATCGCCGGAGCGGCCTCAAGGGGCTTGGCCGCGGCGCCGCCAACGCAGCGCAAGCACAGCGAACGCCATCGCGGCGACGCGCCGCCCCAGCCGCCCGGCGATGGCCCCGGGCGCGCGAGGCCCCACCCGCAGACCCACCCCCCGACGACCCCCACCCCCGAGCCCGCCGCCCGCCAGGGCGGATCAGCCCGCCAGGGCCGTTCAGCCCGGGCGGACGATCTGCGACAGCTCGAAGTGCATGGGGTCGGTGTAGCGCCAGTCGCCGCCCCAGGCGAACCCCCAGCGCTTGAAGATCGCGACCACACCGCGGTCCATCTCGCCGACGGTCCCGCGCTGGTTGCCGGGCGTGTTGAGGTCGAGGGCCAGGCCGAAGGAGTGGTTGCTGAGGGTGGTCGAGCCGGCGATGAAACGCGGGTAGTAGCAGCCGGCGTACTCGCCCGCGTGGATGGTGGACTCCAGGCCCTGCTGGACGACCTCGGCCAGGGCGGCCTTGAGCTGCGGCATGATCGCCTTGTTGCAGGTGACCGAGCCGAGGATCGGCACGACGTCGGTCGTGATGTGGCTGGCGGTCCAGGCCGGGTCGGGGGCGATCCGGCCGCCGCCGATCGGCGTGTAGTTGAAGACGCCGACCGCGTCGGAGAAGGACCCGACCAGGACAGCGGTCTGGAACGCGTCGGGGTCGAGGCCGAGCCGGGTGACGACGTCGAGGTTCTGCAGGGAGATCGTGGTGCCGATGACGGCGCCGATCGGGTCGCGCAGCGACTGCGGCGACGCCTCGCCGGTGGAGATGACCAGCGCGTTGCCCATCGTCATCCCGAGCGCCTCGCCGACCTTCTCGTTGACGACCAGGTCGATGCCCTCGACCTGCGGCGAGAAGGCGCCGACGTGGACGCGGGTGATGTCCTGGTCGATGCCGAGGTCGAGGAAGTCGTCGGGCGCGGGGATCTTCGTCTGCAGCCGGCGGTCGACGGCGACCTCGCCGGCGGCCACCCGGTCCCACTGCTCCTGGAACTCGGCGGAGTCGAAGCCGGTGTAGCGGCGGTACTCGGCCGGGTCGACCGCGGCGATCGTGTAGAGCTTGTTCTCGAGCGGCACCTGGGCCACCGAGATCCGGGTCGCGACCCGCACCCCGTCGAGCGCGCGCACGGCGCGCACGACCGTGTCGCTGAGTGGCTCGGTGTCCTGGATCAGGATGTCGGCCGAGACCACTGCCGCCTTTCGCGGGCCGGGCGGGTCGACGGCGTACTGGGGGTCCAGGACGGCCTCGGTGCCGGGCGTCGCCGGCGTCGAGGGCGTCGAGGGCGTGGCGGATGCCGGTGCGGACGAGGGCTCCCCGGGCGCCGTCGAGGTCGAGGGCGACGTCGCCGGTACGTCGGCCGCAGCCGGACCCGCGTCACCCGCGTCGGTGCCGCAGGCGGAGGCCAGCAGGGCCGACGTCGCGGCCACGGCCACCGTCAGTCGCAGCCTCCTCGGCGCACGCCTCATCGCGTCATCCTCCTGGCCACAGGTTAGACGGGGGCCTCAACAGCCGTGGCGCTTCGCACCACCACGACGCGCCCTCAGGAGCCGGCGACGGTCACACCACGGCCGTCGAGCAGGTCGACCAGCGTGGTGATCACGCCGTTCTCGGTGTTGGCGGGGGCGCGGTAGCGGGCGCGGGCGAGCACCTCCGGGTGGGCGTTGGCCATCGCGAACGAGAGCTCGGCGGCGTCGATCATCTCGAGGTCGTTGAGGTAGTCGCCGAAGACGACGGTCTGGGCGGGGGTGACGCCGAGCTCGTCCTGGAGCCGGCGGACGGCGACGCCCTTGTCGGCGTCCTGGTGCATGATGTCGACCCAGCGCTCACCGGAGCCCACGACCTGGTGGGTGGCGCGGAAGGGGTCCAGTGCCGGCGCGGTGGTCGTCCCGGGATCGGCGAAGCCGAAGACGGCCACCTTGACCACCTCGTCCTCGACCTCGAGCAGGTCGGGCACCTCGGTGAGGTTGGCGTAGTAGGGGTCGACGTTGTCGAGGAAGGCGCGGTCGGTGCGCTCGACGTACGCCGACCGCTTGCCGCAGACGATCACGCCGAGGTCGACCCCGGTCGCGGCCAGCTCGCGCATCGCGGCGACGATCCCGGCGACGGTCGCGCCGTCGACGACGGTCGAGCTGAGCTCCTGGTCGTCGCGGACGACGTAGCTGCCGTTCTCGGCGATGAACACCATCCCGTCGCGGGCCCGGTCGAACATCGCCGACAGCGTCGCGTACTGCCGTCCGCTCGCGGGGGCGAAGACCACGCCCTCGGCGCGCAGCCGGTCCAGCATCGGCCACAGCTCCTCGGGGATCTGCCCGGAGGCGTCGAGCAGGGTGCCGTCCATGTCGACGACCACGAGTCGTACGTCGTGCGGCCGACCGGTCGGGTGCGAGGCGGGCTCGAGCACGGGATCGGGGGCGGGGGCAGGGGCGACGGCGTCGGACACACGTCGATCCTCCCAGCAGCCCGGCAGGACACGTCCCGGCGGGCGCGGGCGCGGCATCGTCGAGCGGCGCAGGTCACGTCCCGCGCGGACCACCCGTCAGCGCAGGACCCGCCCGGCGATCCAGGCGATGTCCTCGGCTGTCGCCTCCGGCGCGGCGGTCGGCTGCATGACGTGGCTGAGGACCACGCGCACCACCATGTCGATCGCCGCGTCCAGCCGCTCGGGCCCGAGCGGGATGTCGTACGGCGCGAGCCGCTCGGCGATGACCGCCTGCGCGGCGGCCAGGAGGGAGCCGGCGTGGGTCGTCAGCAGCGGCAGCAGCTCGGTGTCGGCACCGTGGGTGGCCGAGACGACGGCGTGCAGGAGCGGGTTGTCCTGGGCGTTCTCGAGCACGCTGCGCGAGGCGGCGCGGATGGCGTCCACGAGGTCGTCGGGGTGGGCGTCGAAGGCGATCGAGACGTCGCCGAGGAACCGCTCGAGCTCGCGCAGGATCATCGCCTCGGCCAGCCCCGACTTGGTGCCGACCTCGTTGTAGACCGTCTGCCGGCTGACCCCGACCACCTCGGCGAGGCGCGCCATCGTGACCTGCGCCCACCCGGTCTCGCCGGTCAGCCGCACCGCTGCGTCCACCACGCGGTCGCGCATCGTCGGGAGGGTCTCGGGCACAGCCACGAGCGTAGTCACCGCCCGCTCACCCCTTCTCCGGGTCCGTCGGATCCGGGGGCGGATCCGGGGCGGTGGGGTCCGGGGCGGGCGAGCCGGGGTCAGTCGCGCAGCGTCAGCGCCAGCACCGGGCAGGCCTGCACGGCGGCGTGCACGTGCCCGCGGTCGGCCTCGGCGGGAGACTCGTCGAGCACCGCCATGACGTCGTCGTCGTCGAGCCCGAAGTAGTCGGCGGCCATCGCCTCACACATCCCGAGGCCCTCGCACCGGTGGCGGTCCACCTCGATCCGCAGGCCCGTCAGACGACGTCCTGCCTGGTGGCGGGGTCGAGCGCGACGAAGTCGACCTTCTCGCGCACGCCGCAGTCCGGGCAGCACCAGTCCTCGGGGATGTCGGCCCACGCGGTGCCCGCGGCGAAGCCCTCCAGCTCGTTGCCGACCTCCACCTCGTAGGTGTAGGCGCACCCGGGGCAGCGGGCCACCAGGACCTCGACGGCTGACGACCGGGACGCGAGCGCCGCGGCCGCGGCTGCGTCCTCGCGGGCGACGCGCTCGGCCTCGAGGACCGCGGTCGGGCGCGGGTGGCGGGCCAGGATCCGCTCGCGCTTGCGGGGAGAGATGTTGGCGCGGGTGACGTCGCCGCCGAAGTGGGCCAGGACCCGCTCGTCCATCACGCGGAAGTACAGCGGCGGCACCAGGGCGAGCACGATCATCCCGGCGTACCCGGTGGGGAGCACCGGGGACTCCTCGAAGTCGCGCAGCGTCTGGTAGCGACGGGTGGGGTTGGCGTGGTGGTCGCTGTGCCGCTGCAGGTGGTAGAGCAGCACGTTGGTGGCGATGTTGTTGGAGTTCCACGAGTGCGAGGGGTCGACGCGCTCGTAGCGCCGCCGCCTGCCGTCGCCGACCTTCTGGCGCAGCATCCCGTAGTGCTCCATGTAGTTCACGACCTCGAGCAGCGAGAACCCGACGACCGCCTGGACCAGGAGGTACGGCACGATGCCGACGCCCAGCCAGGCGACCAGGCCGCCGAAGAGCACGGCCGACATCAGCCACGCGTTGAGCACGTCGTTGCCCGGCCGGAAGGGGTGCTGGTCCTTGCGGGCGTAGCGCCTGCGCTCGATGCCCCAGGCGCTACGCAGCGACCCCAGGACCGTGCGCGGCCAGAACGCGTAGAAGCTCTCGCCCAGCCGCGACGACGCCGGGTCCTCCGGGGTCGCGACCCGCACGTGGTGGCCGCGGTTGTGCTCGATGTAGAAGTGGCCGTAGAAGCTCTGGGCCAGGGCGATCTTCGAGAGCCAGCGCTCGTTGGCCTCACGCTTGTGGCCGAGCTCGTGGGCGGTGTTGATGCCGATCCCGCCGATCGTGCCGATCGTCAGCGCCAGCCCGACCTTGTCGACGACGGCGAGCTCGCCGAGCCCGAACGGCGCCCCGCGGCTGATCACGTACAGGGCGGCCACGAAGCCGACGTACTGGACCGGCAGGAAGAGGTAGGTGATCCACCGGTAGTAGCGGTCCTCCTCCAGCGCCTCGATCGCGTCGTCGGGCGGGTTGGACCGGTCCAGACCGGCGACGAGGTCGATGGCCGGGACGACACCCAGCACCACGATCGGGCCGATCCAGAACCACACCCCCCACCCGGTCGCGGCCCAGAGGCCGAGGGCGACGAAGGCCAGCGAGGGGACGACGAGGCCGATCAGCCACAGGTGCCGCTTCGAGTCCTTCCAGGCCTCGGTCGAGCCCTCGGGGACGGTGCTGTTCGGGATCTCTCGGCTCGTCGCCATCGACTGCTGCCTCTCTCGGGGTTTACAGAACAGTAGGTGGTGTAAACCATCTTGACAAGAGACGTCTCTTTGTAAAGTTCCGTGATGCGGGCGGGCTCCCCGGGTCCGGCCCCCGCCTCCCGGCCTCCAGGGCGGCCGTCGCCGCGTCGGCCACCCGGCGGGTCGCGATCCCGTATCGATGTCGCCCGCGTCCGACGATCCGAGCCCGGCACGGGTCACAATGGCCGCGTCAACCGCCCGCACCCTGCAGACCATCGGAGCTCTCCGCGTGACCGACCCCGTCAGGACCGACCCGGCCGGCGACAGCCCTCCCGCCCCCTCCCGGCCGGAGGGGGGCCAGGACGAGCCGAGCCTGTGGCAGCAGCTCTTCGCCGCCGTGGCGACCGCTTGGCGGACCACGAGCCACGTGCTCGGCGCCGTGCTCGGGCCCGTCTGGCGCCTCCTGTGCGCGATCGGGCGGGTCATCAAGAGGTGGCGCGCACCGCTGGTGCTGATCCCGCTCCTGGCCGGACTGGCCTACGCCGGGTACGTCGGCGCGGACCTGCTCTGGGGCGAGCCCGACGACGTGGCGAGCCCCGGCCCCGACGTGACCTGCTGGGACGGCGCCCAGGCGCCTCGCTCCGCCTGCACGCTCCCGACCGGGGCCAAGGGCCTGGAGTGGGTGTTCCCGTCGTTCGAGGCCAAGGCCAAGGGCTGCTCCGAGGTCACCTTCCCCGGCGCGGAGGCGGACCGCCCGGTCCAGTTCGACTGCGTCCGGAGGGTCTCGGGAGCCAGGGCGACGATCAGCTACAGCGAGCGCAGCAGCCTCGAGCGCCGGGACGGCTTCGTCGAGAGGCGCTACCCGGGCGTCACCCCGGTCAAGGACGCCGGCGGCGACCGGATGATCTACCGCGATGCGGCACCGCGAGGCAACGGCCGCTTCGAGGTCGCCGTCACCTACACCGACTACCCGTACGCCGTGACGATCAACGGCGCCTCGCGCAAGGTCGTGAACCGGCTGCTGCGCAAGGCCGTCGAGTTCCGGCCGGCGGCGTTCGTCACGGTCTCTCCCGCGAGCTCCACCACGACCCCCGAGCCGGACCCCTCGAAGTGAGGCCGGCCAGCGGCGGTCAGATGCCGCGGATCGCGGCGGCAACCGCCTTGGGCACCTCGGCGTTGAAGACCGTCGGGATGATGAACGTCGGGTTCAGCTCGTCGTCGCCGACGGCGGCGGCGATGGCCTGCGCCGCCCGCAGCAGCATGTCGAGGGTGATCTCGCTGGCGCGGGCGTCGAGCAGGCCCCGGAAGACGCCGGGGAACGCCAGCACGTTGTTGATCTGGTTGGGGTAGTCCGAGCGGCCGCTCGCCACGACCTTGGCGTACTTGCCGGCCTCGCCGGGGTCCACCTCCGGGTCGGGGTTGGCCAGCGCGAAGACGACGGCGTCGGGTGCCATGTCGCGGATCCACTCGGCGTCGAGGATGTTGGGCGCGCTCACCCCGACGAACACGTCGGCACCCATCAGGCCGTCGTGCAGGGTCCCGGTCACCCGGCGGGGGTTGGTGATCTCGGCCAGCTGCTTCTTGGCCGGCGACAGCCCCGGGAGGTCCGGCACCAGGCAGCCCTCGCGGTCGTAGACCACGACGTCGGTGAGCCCGGCCGCGAGCAGCAGGGTCACGATCGCGCTCCCGGCCGCGCCCGCACCCGAGACGACGACCCTGGCCGCGGTGAGCTCCTTGCCGACCACGCGCATCGCGTTGGTCAGGGCGGCCAGCACCACGATCGCCGTACCGTGCTGGTCGTCGTGGAAGACCGGGATGTCGAGGCTCTCGCGCAGCCGGCGCTCGATCTCGAAGCAGCGGGGGGCCGCGATGTCCTCGAGGTTGATGCCGCCGAACCCGGGCGCGATCATCTCCACGGCCTTGACGATCTCGTCGGTGTCCTGGCTGGCCAGGCAGATCGGCCAGGCGTCGATGTCGGCGAAGCGCTTGAAGAGCGCCGCCTTGCCCTCCATCACCGGCAGCGCGGCGCCGGGCCCGATGTTGCCGAGGCCGAGCACGGCCGAGCCGTCGGTCACCACGGCCACCGAGTTGCCCTTGATGGTCAGCCGCGGGATGTCCTCGGGGTTGTCGGCCAGCGCCTGGCTGACCCGGCCCACGCCCGGTGTGTAGGCCATCGAGAGGTCGTCACGGTTCTTCAGCGGCACCTTGGACGAGACCTCGATCTTGCCGCCGATGTGGAGCAGGAACGTCCGGTCGCTGACCTTGTAGACCTCGACCCCGGCCACCGCGTCGGCGGCCGCGACCAGCTCGGCGGAGTGGTCGGCGTCGGCGGCCGAGCAGGTCACGTCCAGCACCAGGCGGGTGTGGCTCGACTCCGCGACGTCGATCGCGGTGACGATCCCCCCGGCCCCGGCGATCGCCGTGGCGACCGCTCCCAGCACGGCGTGGTCGGGCGCGGCGTGCAGGCGCATGGTGATCGAGTACGACGAGGTGGTGGCTGCGCGGCGGGTCACCCCGCCACCATCGACCCCGGCGAGGGTTACGAGCAAGTAGCGGTCGTTGTGGTCGTGACGGGCGTCACCGCCGGTCACCCCGGATCACGGCGCGTCGAGAGGTCGTGCGGGACCCGCTCAGCCCACGCCGAGGTGGTTGTTGACGTTCTTGGAGAACCGGTCGCCCATCTGGCCCATGACGCCCTTCATGGTCGTGCGCACCGCCGGTGCGGACATCTTCGGCAGCGGCATGTCGACACAGATCTCCAGGCTGGTCTCGAGCAGGACACCGCCGTCGACGTCGGTCAGGTTGTACCAACCGAGCACGCCGGCCCGCTCCTTGGAGCCGGGCGGCGGGTCGTGGGCGAACTCGATCCGCTTGCCCTCCTCGAGCGTCATCCGCTCGGTGAAGTCGGCCGAGAAGCCCTTGCCGAGCACGTTGAGGCCCGACAGGGTCCAGATCCAGTGCTCGCCGTCGGCGACGATCGTCTTGACGAACGGCGTGAAGCGGGCGACCAGCGTGGGGTCGACCAGGATCTCCCAGACGCGTTCGCGCTCGACCGGGAGGACGGCTTCGGCCGTGGTGGAGGCGGAGAAGGTGGTCACGTGATCAGGCCCCGAGCGCCTGCTCGATGTCGGCGGTGATCGCCGAGGGCTCCGTCTTGGGCGAGTAGCGGCCGATCACGTTGCCCTCGGCGTCGAGGAGGAACTTGGTGAAGTTCCAGTTGATCCGGCCGCCCAGGGAACCCTTCTTCTCCTTCTTGAGCCACTTGTACAGCGGGTGCGTGCCCTTGCCGTTGACCTCGACCTTGCCGAACATCGGGAAGCTCACGCCGTAGTTCTTCTCGCAGAAGGCGCCGATCTCGTCGGCGCCGCCGGGCTCCTGGTGCATGAACTGGTCGCACGGGAAGCCGAGCACCTCGAAACGGTCCGGGCCGAAGCGCTCGTAGAGCTCCTGCAGACCCTGGTACTGGGGCGTGAAGCCACACTTCGAGGCCGTGTTGACGACCAGGACGACCTTGCCCGTGTACGTCCCGAGGTCGATGTCGCGGCCGTCGAGACTGGTCGCTGAGAAGTCACGCAGAGTGGTCATGGGGCCAAGTCTGACAGGCGCGGCGTGAACCGTTGGGGTGATCGATGCCCCCGTGGGCGCGGATCGCACGTCACCAGGAGGTGCCCCACCGCTCGGCGTACGCGGTCTCGCGCAGCGGCCGGCGCACGCGCGGCTTGTCCTCGCGGCCCCGGTCGCGCTCGGGTACGTCGCCGGGGTCGCCGCGCACGCCGATCGCGATGCCGGCCATCAGCTGCACGTGGTCGGGCACGCCGAACGTCGCCGCCGTCCCCTCGTGGTCGAACCCGGCGAACTGGTGCGCGTGCAGCCCCATCGCGCGCGCCTGGAGCGTGATGTGAGCGGCGGCCTGGCCGAGGTCGTAGCGGGCGAGGTCGGCGTTCACGGCCTTGGCGTCGGGGCCGGCATCGGGGGCGAGCGCCACCCGGGTGCCGCCGACGAGCAGCAGCGAGGCGCGCGGCACCCAGCCGGAGTTGCCTCGGGACAGGTGCGGCACGAACGCCGCGTGGGTCGCGCTGCCTCGCGGCGCGACCACGAAGCCCCACGGCTGGGTGTTGCCGGAGCTCGGCGCCCACTGCCCCGCGTGCAGCAGGGTCTCGATCTCGTCGCGGCCCAGCTCGTGGGCGGCGTCGAAGACGCTCGGGCTCCACCGCGAGCGCAGCGGCTCGGCCAGGTGCTCGGCGTCGGGCTGGGGTGCGTGGACCATGCGTCGAGTATCCCCGGTGGTCGAGACGTCCCCGGTGGTCGAGGTGCGAGGAGCGCCAGCGAGCCCGGACGGTGGTTGAGGTGCGAGCGAAGCGAGCCTCCCCGGTGGTTGAGGTGCGAGCGAAGCGAGCCTCCCGGTGGTTGAGGTGCGAGCGAAGCGAGCCTCCCCCGGTGGTTGAGGTGCGAGCGAAGCGAGCCTCGAAACCACCCGTGCCGACAACCAGCCGCATCCCCCGACACCGACGCCCTGCCCACCGGGTTTCGAGGCTCAGGCGCCAGGGCGCCTTCGCACCTCAACCACCGGAAGCCGGCGGGCCGGCTAGGTGGGCCAGACGGTGCCGGTCGCGCCGGCGACGTAGTCGAGGAAGGCGCGCTCGGCGGCCGGGTCCTGGCGGCGCTGGAAGGGGTACGTCGTGGGGCGGGTCGCCCGGTCGTGCCAGAAGTGGTGGGTCCCCCGCGAGTCGGGGCGGGTGGCGACGAGCCAGACCGCCGTGTCGGCGCCGCCCTCGGGGGTGCGGAGCAGCGGGCCCATGACCTTGTCGAAGCCGGGGAGGCTGTCGCTCACGCCGGGCGTGTTCGCCCAGCCGGGGTGGCAGCTCTCGACCCGGACGTCCCCGCCGCGCAGGCGCTTGCTCCAGGCGTCGGCCAGGACCACCTGCATCCGCTTGGTGCGCGCATAGCCGCGCACGCCGTCGTAGTCGCCGTCGCGGTACTCGATCTCGTCGGGCGTCGAGCGCAGCCCGGCCGAGTACATCCCGCCCGACGACATGATCACGACCGTGCCCTGGTCGGCGCCGAGCAGCGGCAGCAGCCGCTCGGTCATCAGGTGGGGCCCGAGCACGTGCACGGCCAGGGCAAGCTCGTGGCCCTGGGCGCTCTCGCTGCGCTCCGGCACCATCACCCCGGCGTTGTGGACGAGCCCGTGGAGGCTGTCGACCCGGGAGGCCAGGTCGTCGGTCCACGCGCGGACGGCGTCGAGGTCGCCGACGTCGCAGACCTCCTCGACGAGCACCGCGTCGGGCTGGGCCGCACGCACCTCGGCCACGACCCGGCTGACCTTCTCGGCGTTGCGACCCAGCACGTGCACGGTGGCGCCGAGCGCGGCGAGGGACGTCACCATCGCCTCGCCGATGCCCGAGGTCGCACCGGTGACCACGACCCTGTGGCCGACGAGGCAGCCCGGCTCCGGGTCGGCCGGCCACCAGCGACGACGTACGGCGGGACCGATCCGGGTGTAGCCGAGCACCAGGGAGCGGTCGAGGACGGCGTCCAGCACCGACTGGACCGCGGTGGGGGGCGTCATCCCACCACCGTAGTGCGGGCGCCAACCGCGACCCCCAGGGACGCGGACGGGGACGACGACGAGGGCAGCAGACCGTCCCCCGCTCTCCCCCCACGGTCGAGCGGGGGACGGCACCCATCCCCCTAGGTGTCGGGCGGCCGCCGGACCCTGAGCGTTTCCGCAAGACGGCCGCGCTCCGACGCACCGGCCCGACGGACACCGGCCCGATCGGACCTATGTGGGCCCACCTGGGCCCACATGGACAAGACCCGCAGGTCGATGACCTGCGGGTCCTGATCCTCACTCTGTGCGCGAGGGGGGATTTGAACCCCCACGCCCTTTCGGACACTGGCACCTGAAGCCAGCGCGTCTGCCGTTCCGCCACTCGCGCAAGTAGCCGGATCACGGTATCCCAGTCGCCGATACTTCCCCAAACCGGCATCCGATCGACGGCGTCCCGCACGGCCCACGCGCGTGCGGGTGCGGGATTCACGACCCCGACATGGATACGATCGACCGAACCTACGGTCCCCGGACCGGCGGTTGGCATGCCGTGGGGTCGACGGGCCCTGACGGGCGGTACGTCCGGACTGGACCGAGCGAAGGAGGTGCGCGATGGGTGGACTGCAGCGTTTCGAACGACGCCTCGAGTCGATGATCTCCGGCGTCTTCGCGCGCACGTTCCGCAGCGCGGTGCAGCCGGTCGAGATCGCCGCGGCGCTCGAGCGCGAGCTCGACAACAACGCCCAGATCCTCTCCCGGGACCGACGCCTGGTCCCCAACGCCTTCCACGTCGAGCTGTCGGGCACGGACCTGGAGCGCCTGGCGCCGTACGACTCGACGCTGGCGCGCGAGCTGTCCGACCAGCTCCAGAAGCACGCCGACGGCCAGTCCTACATCTTCCCCGGCCCCATCAACATCGGCTTCGAGCCGGCCGAGGACCTCACCACCGGCCGGTTCCGGATCCGCAGCGAGGCGCAGGCCAGGGTGACCGGTACGGCGACCCACACCCAGGTCCGGCGCGCGATCGCCCTGCTGGAGGTCAACGGCAGCCAGCACCCGCTGCAGCCACCCGGCATCGTGGTGGGCCGCGGCACCGACGCCGACATCCGGATCAACGACCCCGGGATCAGCAGGCGCCACGCGGAGTTCCAGATCACGCTGGGTCGCGGCGAGCAGGAGCCGCTCATCGAGGTCCACGACCTCGGGTCGACCAACGGCATCCGCGTCGACGGGCAGAAGGTGCCGCGCGCCACCCTGCACGAGGGGTCCCAGGTCAAGGTCGGCACCACCACGCTGACCGTCCGCATCGTCCACGAAGAGGTGCCGGGTGTCTGAGCTGACCTTCTTCCTGATCCGGATCGCCTTCCTGGCGATCCTGTGGATCTTCGTGCTCTCGGCCATCTCGGTCATCCGCTCCGACATGTTCGGTGCCCGCGTGCCGGAGGCCGCCCGCGGCCAGGGCGTGCCCCGCGTGCCGAAGCAGAAGGCGCCGCCCAAGAAGCGCCGCGGCTCCCCCACCCACGTCGCGGTCACCCAGGGCAGCAGCACCGGCGCCACCGCCCAGCTGGCCCAGGCCCCCATCCTCATCGGCCGCGGCACGGACGCTGCGATCCGCCTCGACGACGACTACGTCTCGACCCGGCACGCGCGCATCGCCGCCTCGGGCGACGAGTGGTTCGTGGAGGACCTCGGCTCCACCAACGGCACCTACATCGGCAGCGTGCGGATCACCCAGCCCACCACCATCACCCTGGGCACCGAGGTCCGGATCGGCAAGACCATCCTGGAGCTGAAGAAGTGACCTCGGCTCCCGACGCACCGGGCGCGCCCGAAGCCACCGGCACCCCGGAGGATCCCGGGGCCACCGACGCCACGGCGAACCCGGACGACCCGACCCCGACCCGGGAGGTCACCCGGGTCCAGGCCCCCGCACCGGACCAGCCCGACCTGCGGCTGCACTACTCGGCGATCTCCGACGTCGGTCGCGTCCGCAAGGACAACCAGGACTCCGGGTACGCCGGCCCCTGGCTGCTGACGGTCTGCGACGGCGTCGGCGGCGCGGCCCGCGGCGACATCGCCTCCAGCACCGCCGTCTCCGAGCTGCGGCACCTCGACGTCGGCCCGGCCGGCGCCACCGTCTCGCTGCTCGACCGCGTCACCGACGGGCTGCACGAGGCGCACACGACCATCGGGCGCCTCGTCGACGAGGACCCGGCCATCAACGGCACCAGCACCACGGCCACGGTGGCCCTCTTCGACGGCCGCCGGATCGGCATCGGGCACATCGGCGACAGCCGGGCCTACCTCTTCCGCGACGGCGAGATCTCCCAGCTCACCACCGACCACACGTTCGTGCAGAGCCTGATCGACGAGGGACGGATCACCGAGGCCGACGCCCGGGTCCACCCGCACCGCAACCTCATCCTCAAGGCCCTCGACGGGATCCACGAGGCCGAGCCCGACCTGTTCGTCCTCGAGCTCGTCGCCGGCGACCGGGTCTTCCTGTGCAGCGACGGCGCCTGCGGGGTGCTGGAGGACGGTCGGCTGGCCGACATCCTCTCGATGGGCTCGCCCGACTTCGCCGCCGTGGAGCTGGTGCGCGCCAGCCTCGAGGCCGGCAGCTCCGACAACGTCACCTGCATCGTGGCCGACGTGATCACCGAGGAGGCCGCCGCCGCGGACCCGTCGTACGGCGAGCTCGAGCCGATGCTGGTCGGCGCCGCCGCCGAGCTGAAGCGCCGCCTTCCCCGCGCCCTGTTCCGTGGGCACCGCTCCGGCGACACCGGTGAGCTCGAGCCGATCGACGCCGAGATCCTCGACGTGGCGCCGTTCGCGATCCCGAGCGACCCGATCGACCCCGAGACCGCCCGCTACGCGCCGATCGCACCCCCGCGCTTCACCTGGCTGCGCCGGCTCATGGCGGCCGCCATCGTGCTCGGCCTGGTCTGGATCGCGGCCACCGTGGCCTGGTCGTGGGTGCAGCAGCAGTACTACGTCGGCGAGCAGGACGGCACCGTCACCATCTTCCGCGGCGTCGACGCCTCGCTCCCGGGCCTGGCGCTGTCGGACGCGATCGTGACCACCGACCTCACCCTCGACGAGCTGTCCGCCGGCGACCGCCGCCTGGTGGAGGAGTCCATCCAGGCCGAGGACCTCGCCGATGCCCGCGACAAGGTCGAGATGATCGCCGCCAACCGGGTCCCGCCGTCGGCGGAGCAGCCCGCCGAGTCGACCGGCACGCCGAGCGACGTCCCCACCGACACGACCAGCGCCGACCCGACCACCACCCCCACCCCGCGGACGCCCACCGTCACGGGAGACGCCGGCTGAGCCGGCGCTGACCACCGTGCCGACCAGCTCCGCGCTCATGGGTTTCGTCCACCGCCGCCGGCGGGGGGCGGAGCTGTTCCTGCTCGTCCTGGCCCTCGCGGTCGGCGTCGGCGGGTACGCCGCCGTCGGGATCGGTGTGCAGGGCAAGGTGCCGCCCGACATCATCGGGTACGGCGGCTGGCTGGCCGCCCTCGTCGTCGGCGCCCACCTCGTGATCCGCCTCGTCGCGCCGTACGCCGACCCGGTCCTGCTGCCCCTCGTGGCGGCCCTCAACGGGCTCGGCCTGGCCATGATCCACCGCATCGACCTCGGCTACCTCGCGCGTGGCAAGGAGACCGACTTCGCGCGCCAGCAGCTCACCTGGATGACCCTGGGCGTGCTGTTGTTCGTGGCGACGCTGCTGATCCTGCGCGACCACCGGGTGCTGGCGCGCTTCACCTACACGATCGGCTTCGGCGCGATCGTGCTGCTCCTGCTGCCGCTGCTGCCGTTCTTCCACCCGATCAACGGCGCCCGGATCTGGATCCAGGTGGGCGGGTTGAGCTTCCAGCCGGGCGAGGTCGCGAAGGTGATGCTCGTGGTCGCCTTCGCGGGCTACCTCGTGCTGCACCGCGACGCCCTCGCCCTGGCCGGTCGCCGGGTGCTCTTCGTCGACCTCCCCCGCGGGCGCGACCTCGGCCCGATCCTGGCGATGTGGCTGATCAGCCTCGCCATCCTGGTCTTCCAGCGCGACCTCGGCTCCAGCCTGCTGTTCTTCGGGCTCTTCCTGGTGATGCTGTACGTCGCCACCGAGCGCCCCGGCTGGATCCTGGTCGGCGGCTCGCTCTTCGTCGCCGGCGCGTTCGGGGCGTGGAAGACGCTCGGGCACGTGCAGGACCGGGTCGACATCTGGCTGCACCCGTTCACCTACTACCACAACCCGGTGCCGCCGTTCTCCGACCAGGTGGTCGAGGCGCAGTTCGGCATGGCGTGGGGTGGGCTCATCGGCCGGGGCTTCGGCAACGGCGACCCCACCCGCGTGACCTACGCGGAGAGCGACTTCATCATGGCGGCCATCGGCGAGGAGCTCGGGCTGACCGCGGTCATCGCCGTCCTGCTCTGCTACGGCCTCATCGTCGAGCGGGCGCTGCGGGTGGCGCTCATCTCCCGCGACACCTTCGGCAAGCTGATGGCGACCGGGCTGGCCAGCGTCTTCGCGGTCCAGGTGTTCGTGGTCATCGGCGGCGTCACCCGGCTCATCCCGCTGACCGGTCTGACCACGCCGTTCCTGTCCTACGGGGGGTCGTCACTGGTGGCCAACTGGGTCATCATCGCGCTCCTGCTGCGCATCTCCGACCAGGCGCGGCGCCCCGTGCCGGACCTGTCGGGGGACGACGAGGAGAGTGCGGACGACGAGTCGACGCAGGTGATCAAGCTGTGACCACCCACGGCACGACACCCCGCAGCACGACCCCCCACAGCACGACCCCCCAGCACCTGCACGCCGAGAGGAGGAGCCGATGAACAAGCCGATCCGCACCGTCTCCATCTTCTGCATGCTGCTCTTCCTCGCGCTCATGCTCAACGCCACCTACCTCCAGTTCGGCAAGGCCGGGGCCCTGGACGACGACCCGCGCAACCGTCGGGTGCAGCAGGCCGCCTACTCCAGCCAGCGGGGGGCGATCCTGGTCAACGGCACCGCGGTCGCCGAGAGCGAGGAGTCCGACGACCGCTACGACTACCTGCGCACCTACCCGTTCCCGCTGATGTACGCCCCGGTCACCGGCTACTTCACCTTCGGTGACGCGACGGGCATCGAGGCGTCGCAGAACGCCGTGCTGTCCGGGGACGACCCCCGCTTCTTCGTCCGTCGCCTCGTCGACCTGCTCAGCAACGAGCAGCAGCAGGGCGGCAACGTGCAGCTCACCATCAACCCGCGCGCCCAGCGTGCGGCCTACGACGGTCTCGCGGCGCTCGGCGACGGCGTCGAGGGCGCCGTGGTGGCCCTGGAGCCGAAGACCGGCAGGATCCTGGCGATGGTCTCGCTGCCGACGTTCGACCCCAACGACCTGGCCTCCCACGACTTCGACGCCGTCGCCGACACCTACGACGAGCTGGAGTCGGACCCCGGCGACCCGCTGGTCAACCGGGCCATCCAGACCCGGCTGTTCCCGGGCTCGACCTTCAAGATCGTCACCGCGGCGGCGGCCCTGGAGTCGGGCCGCTACACCTCCGCCGACGACCTGGTCCCCGGCGGGCGGACCTACCAGCTGCCGCAGACCTCGGGCGTCTCCGGCGAGATCGACAACGAGGGCCGCGACTGCGGCGCCGACGAGATCCCGCTGCGCCAGGCGATGGAGCAGTCGTGCAACACCACCTTCGCCCAGCTCGCCATCGAGGTGGGCGCCGAGGCGATGCTGGACCAGGCCGAGAAGTTCGGCTTCAACTCCGACTACCTCGAGGACCTCGACGGCCAGGCGCGCTCGGTCTTCCCCGACGAGCTCAACCCGCCGCAGCTCGGCCAGTCCGGCTTCGGGCAGTTCGACGTGCAGGCCACACCGTTGCAGATGGCGATGGTGGCGGCCGCGGTCGGCAACGGCGGTGTCGTGATGCGGCCCTACGTCGTCGACGAGGTCCAGTCGGCCCAGTACGACGCCATCGGGACCGATCCCGAGGAGCTCAGCGAGGCGGTCTCGCCCGAGACCGCCGACGTCCTGACCGACCTGATGGTCTCGACGGTCGACGACGGGACGGCGTTCCCGGCCGCGATCCCCAACGTCGCCGTGGCCGGCAAGACCGGCACCGCCCAGCGCGGCCAGGCCGGCAAGGCGCCGTACGGCTGGTTCGTGTCGTTCGCGCCGGCCGAGGACGCCCAGGTGGCGGTGGCGGTCATGATCCAGGAGGCGCCCGGTCGCGAGATCGCGGGCGGCGCTCTCGGCGGCCCCATCGCCAAGGCCGTCATGGAGGCGGTCCTACGGTGAGGACATCCGCACGCGCCACGAGCCGACCGACGACCCCGAGGGGGCGAGGATGAGCCAGACCCCGCAGGGACCCGGTTTCGCCGACGACGGTCACCGCTACCGCCTCGACTCCCGCATCGCCACCGGCGGCATGGGAGAGGTCTGGCGGGGCACGGACACGGTGCTGGGCCGCTCGGTGGCCGTCAAGCTCCTCAAGGAGGAGTTCGCCGACGACGCGACGTTCCGCTCCCGCTTCGAGACCGAGGCCAGGCACGCCGCGGCCCTGCACCACCCGGGGATCGCGTCGGTCTTCGACGTCGGCGAGCGCGCCGCCAACGAGCGCTCCGGTCATGCCCGGCCCTACCTGGTCATGGAGCTCGTCGAGGGCCAGCCGCTGTCCGCGCTGCTGGGCCAGGGCCGCGACCTGGACCCGCAGGCCGTCCGCGACCTGCTGTCCCAGGTGGGCGATGCGCTCGGCGCCGCCCATGCCGCCGGGATCATCCACCGCGACGTGAAGCCGGCCAACCTGATCGTCACCCCGCAGGGCAAGGTCAAGGTCACCGACTTCGGCATCGCCCGCGCCGCCGACGGGGTGGGCATCACCCGCACCGGAGCGGTGATGGGCACCCCGCAGTACCTCTCTCCCGAGCAGGCCGAGGGCAAGCCGGCCACGTCGGCCTCCGACGTCTACGCGCTCGGCGTCGTCGCCTTCGAGTGCCTCGCGGGACGGCGCCCGTTCGACGCCGAGTCCCCCGTCGCGACCGCCCTGGCCCACATCCGCGAGCCGGTGCCCGACCTGCCGGCCTCGGTGCCCGGCGACCTCGCCGCCGTCGTACGGCGGGCGCTGGCCAAGAACCCCGCGGAGCGCTACCCCGACGGCGCCGCCTTCGCCGACGCCCTGCGCGACCCGGCGACGGCCGCGGTCGCGGCGACCCGCGCGCCCGTCGTACCGGCTCCGCTGCCGGTGCCGCTCGACGAGCCCGGCACCCAGGTCATGGACGCCGTCGCACCGCTCCCGCCGGAGGCACCGAGCACCGTCTCGACGCCGGTGAGCCCGTCGCGCAGCGTCACGCCGATCGTGATCGCGGTGCTGCTGCTCGTGGCACTGGCGGTCGTGCTGACGCTCCTGCTGACCGGTGGCGACGACGAGCCGAGCGCGGGTCCCACGAGCTCGGCGCCGGTGACGGCCAGCTCGAGCGAGGCCACCACCGAGCCGACCACGGAGGCCACCACCGAGCCGACCGCGGACCCCACGATCACCGTCGACGCCGGTGACTACCTCGACCGGCCGATCGACGACGTCGAGGCCGACCTGCGCGGCCTCGGCCTGCGTGTCCTGCGTCAGGAGCAGCCCAACGACGACCCGACGCGCAACGGGCTGGTGACCGGGCTCTCGCCGACCGGCGACGTCCAGCCCAACGACGTCATCGCGGTGTCCTACCTCGCCGACGCTCCCGAGGCACCCTCCTCGACCGAGCCGCCCACCAGCGACCCCGCGTCTCCCCCGACGACCGCCCCCACGAGCGACGCGCCCACCGACGCGCCGACGACCTAGGAAGTGCAGAGCTGATGAACGACGCAGGCGCGACGGGCCCCACCCTCGTCGGCGGACGCTACGAGCTCGGTGAGCTCCTGGGCCGCGGCGGGATGGCGGAGGTCCGCAAGGGCACCGACAGCCGGCTCGGCAGGATCGTCGCGGTCAAGCGGCTGCGGACCGACCTGGCCAGCGACGCGACGTTCCAGGCCCGGTTCCGCCGCGAGGCGCAGTCCTCGGCCTCCCTCAACCACCCCTCGATCGTCGCCGTCTACGACACCGGCGAGGAGCCGGCCGGCGACGGCTCCGGCGTCGCCCAGCCCTACATCGTGATGGAGTACGTCGCGGGTCGCACCCTGCGCGACATCCTGCGCGAGGGCCGCAAGATCCTGCCCGAGCGCGCCCTGGAGATCACCAGCGGCGTGCTGTCGGCCCTCGACTACAGCCACCGCGCGGGGATCATCCACCGCGACATCAAGCCCGGCAACGTCATGCTCACCCCCACCGGCGACGTCAAGGTGATGGACTTCGGCATCGCCCGCGCGATCAGCGACGCCGCGAACTCGATGACCCAGACCGCGGCCGTGGTCGGCACGGCGCAGTACCTCTCGCCCGAGCAGGCCCGCGGCGAGACCGTGGACTCGCGCTCCGACGTCTACTCCGCCGGCTGCCTGCTCTACGAGCTGCTGACCGGCCGCCCGCCGTTCGTGGGCGACAGCCCGGTCGCGGTGGCCTACCAGCACGTCCGGGAGCCGGCCGCCCCGCCCTCCGACCACGACACCGACCTGCCGCCGGCCGTCGACGCCATCGTGATGAAGGCGCTCACCAAGCGGCTCGAGGACCGCTACCAGTCCGCCGGGGAGATGCGCAACGACATCGAGCGCTACCTCGCCGGGCGACCCGTCGAGGCGGCCGCCGTACCGGTCCCGGTCGCGGCCGCACCGGCCGCCGCCGCGGCACCCGTGGCCGCGGCGACGGCCCCGGTGGCTCCCGAGCCGGCACCGCTGCCGGTCGCCGAGGACTCCCCGCCACCGCGCACCGGGCTCTGGGTGCTGCTGGGGCTCCTCGTCGTCGCGCTGCTGATCGCGGGCTGGTTCCTGGTGAAGGACCAGCTCTTCCCGCCCTCGCCCGAGCAGGTGCAGGTCCCGACGGTGGTCAACCTCGAGGAGGACGCCGCCCGTGCGGCCATCGGCGACGCCGGTCTGGTGGTCGGCACCGTCGACCGCGAGAACGACGCCACCGTCGAGGCCGGCAAGGTCCTCTCGCAGGACCCTGCGGCGGACGCCTACATCGACCCCGGCTCCGTGGTCAACCTGGTCGTCTCCATCGGCAAGCCCCAGGTGCAGGTGCCACCGGTGACCAACCTGACCCGCAAGGAGGCCGTCTCGGCGCTCGAGGCGGCCGGCTTCACCAAGGTCGACCAGCAGTCGGCGGAGTCCGACCAGGACAAGAACACGATCCTCGACCAGAACCCGGCCGCCGGCACGATGGTCGCCGAGGGCACCCGGATCACCCTGACCTACTCGCTCGGGCCGAGGAAGGTGCCCGACGTCGTCGGCGACACCCGCCAGGTGGCCGAGCAGAAGATCATCGACCGAGGGTTCCAGCCCGACGTCCAGGACGACCTCGCCTCCACCGAGCCCAAGGGCACGGTGACCCAGCAGTTCCCCAAGTCCGGCGAGACCCTCGACCAGGGCAAGGAGGTCACGATCTTCGTCTCCGTCTACGAGGAGCCGACCGAGACGCCCTCGGACACGCCCAGCGACAGCCCGACCGACTCGCCCTCGGACACCCCGACGAGCGACGTACCCACCGACCCGCCGTCCACGACACCGCCCGTGGTGCCGCGCGGTTCCGCCGACGGGCGTCGTACCGGGCGGCGTTGAGGCGGTCCGGGGGTGGCGCACCGGGATGTTACTGACCGTTGTGCCTACTACCTGATGCTTGTAAGGGTCGGCCAGTAGGCACAACGGTCAGTAACATGCCGCGCACCTACGGCCGGCCGGGCCGCACGGCAGCCACCGGCTAGCGGACCGGCTTGGCGTAGGTGATGTCGAGCAGACCGTCGTACGCCGGGGCGTCGATCTCGGGATCGACCTCTGCCGCGAAGCCGACCCCGATGTCGGCGTCGGCGGCATCGGTGCGGAACGCCGTGACGTCCGGGTCGGCGTCCAGCGCGGCCAGCAGCTCGGTGGGCAGGCCGACGGCCTGGATCCGGTACGGCTGCGGGTAGGGCACTCCCTGCAGCTGGACGGCGCTGGCCGAGCAGCGGATGCCGGTGGTGCTGACCACCCGCTGGCCCTGGATCGTCAGGGCCTCCGCCCCGCCGGCCCAGAGGGCGTTGACCACGGCCTGGATGTCCTGCTGGTGGACGACGTAGGCGTCCAGCTGGTCCTGGGGCTCGTTCACCACCGCGTCGAGCTTCTCGATCGGGGCGTCGGAGAGCACGATCGTCACCCCGGGCCCGGTCACCGGCTGCACGTTGGCGGGCTCGCGCAGCCTCGCCACCTGGTTGCGCTTGCGCCGGACCTGTCGGTCCTCGACGGCCGCGGTGAGGTCGTCGACCTGGGCCTTGATGTCGCTGGCCCTGCTCTGGAGCTGGGCGTAGGCGTCGGACTCCGTCTGCACGAGCGAGGCGAGGTCGGAGTAGCGACCCGGGCGCAGGTCGGTGCCGTCGGAGTTGGCGGCACTGATGGCGAAGAGCGACCCGCTGAGCAGCACGACCAGCGGCGTACCGATGCGCCACACGTTGCGGGTGCGAGCCCGCCGGCCCTCCTCCGACGTCGCGGACTCGCCCGGGGACTCACCGGAGGGCGAGTCCCCCGGGGGTGGGGCGTTCACGTGTGTCAGGGTCACGCCGACTAAGGTAGCCCGCGACTCGTAACGCACGACGTGATATCGCGCCGTCGCGTATGCACCGACCGGACAGGAACCGA
Organism: uncultured Actinomycetota bacterium; assembly: GCA_963757695.1. Lineage (GTDB taxonomy): Bacteria > Actinomycetota > Actinomycetes > Propionibacteriales > Nocardioidaceae > Nocardioides. The sequence continues at coordinate 673,817 of CAVWTJ010000014.1, read as the reverse complement.
CCGTGGCCAAGCTCAAGGCGAAGCAGCAGACCTTCGACCCCGACCGGGGGCCGATGTTCAGCATCCGTTTCGTGATCGCCATCGCGCTGGTGGTCCTCGGCATCGCGTACATCGTCTACTTCAACCTCGCCGTCGTCTTCCCCGACACGTTCAACGACTCGGGCGACGCGGTCGCGACCAAGGGTCCGTCGTTCGTGCAGGACCTCGGTGACTGGAACTACCTGATCGGCTTCGGCGCGATCTTCCTCGGCCTGATCATCTCCGCCCACCCCAGCACGCCCCTCGGCCGTGGCCGTGGCGTCGTCGTGGGCATGCTCGGCTGCTTCCTCATCGGGCTGGCCTGGATCTGCACGTTCTACGCGATCGCCAACAACACCGACGTGCTGCCGGTCTTCGACGACCTCGGCCAGAAGAACCTCTTCGTGGGCGTCGGCTTCATGGCCGTCGGGTTCACGTTCGCCACCCGCTGGGAGTGATCGTGGCGGTGGGGTCGGGCGGCCTCACTACCCGCGAGTTATCCACAGGCGTCTCCACAAGCCCTTCCTCCACAGCGAGGGCCCGGGCGGGCGCCCCGATCGACGCGATCGGCGCAGGGTTCGGGCATGGACGAACAACTCGCCGCCATCTGTCACGAGCACGGTTCCTTCCTGCGCTGGGAGGCAGGGCCGACGGTCGGACCGGGCGGGCCGCGGCCGGCGTGCGCCAGCACCGCGGGAAGGTCGAGCCGGGTGACTGGCAGAGGGCCGACGGCGTCGACCTGATGAGCCCGACCCGCATCGCGACGGACGGGTGGTCGCCCGCGTCGACCTGGCCTGGCCCTCGCTGGGCGTGTTCCTGGAGTTCGACGGCCAGGAGAAGTACCTGCGCTACCGCCGCGCGGGCGAGACCATCGCGCAGTGCGTCGAGCGCGAACGGCGCCGCGAGCACCTCGTCGGCGAGCTGACCGGCCGGCGCTGCATCCGACTGGTCTGGGCCGACCTCTACCTTCCGCGGGAGACGGCCGATCGCATCCGGGCGCTGTTCCGGTCAGCAGCCGCCTGATACACCACTTCGGACCCACCTGAAGGCCTTTTCCTGCACTGGGAGGGGTGAATTCACACCGTCCAGTGCAGATTTACCCGGTCGACCGGGTAAACCCCCTGAGCGACGTTCCGGAGCAAAGTTATCCACAGGCTCATCCACAGCTGTGGACGGAACTACACGCCTGTAGTTATCCACCGATTTGTCCACAGGTGTGGACAACCGTGGTATCCGGGGCGCGCGACAACGCCCTCGGACGGCGGAGGCCGTCGCGAGGGCGTCGAGGGGCGTCCAGGGGGCGCCGAAGGGGCTGTCGAAGGTGCCGGGCGGTGTCGTCAGGCGAGCCCGGCGGAGCGCACCGCGACCGCTGCCAGCGCGAGGACGGCGACCGAGCCGACACCCGCCCACTGGAGCGTCGAGCGCCGGGGCCCGCGAGGGGCGTAGACGACGACGGCGGTGATGACCGCGCCGCCGACGAAGCCGCCGAGGTGCCCCTGCCAGGAGATGTTCGGGACCGCGAAGGTGATGAAGAGGTTGATGAGCAGCAGCCCGCCGATGCTGCGCAGGTCGCCGCCGACCTTGTGGACGAGCACGCCGAGGGCGGCGAAGAGGCCGTAGATGGCTCCGGAGGCGCCCAGCGTGTACCCGAACTCCGGCGAGGCCCAGTAGACGACCGCGGAGCCGGTGATGCCGGCCACCAGGTAGAGGGCCAGGAACCGGGCCCGGCCGATGGCCGCCTCGATCTGGGGGCCCAGGACGTAGAGGGCCAACATGTTGCCGCCGATGTGCCACAGCTGCACGTGCAGGAACATGCTGGACACCAGCTGCCAGTAGGCGCCGTCGGCCACTCCCGGGAGCCAGGTGCCGGACTGCGTCCCGCAGGTCGCCCGGGTGGTGTCGAAGAACGCGTTGCCCAGCTGGCACACCCCGTTGGGGCGCAGGGCCAGCAGGTCCACGAGGTAGCTGCCGCCGCCACCCGAGAGCACCACCGCCAGCCACAGCGCCACGTTGATGCCGATCAGCACCATCGAGGTCAGCGCCGGGTTGGCCGAGCGTGCCCCGCCGTACGCCGCCCGCCCGCTGCGGGTGTTCTTGGCACCCTCCTTGACGCACTCGGGGCACTGGAAGCCGACCGCGGCGTCGCGCATGCAGTCAGGACAGATCGGGCGACCACAGCGCTGGCAGCGGATGTTGGCCTCGCGGCCGGGGTGGCGGTAGCAGACCACCACCCCGGACTCGGGAGAGGGCGTCGACACGGGCGGGCTCTCGGGCTCTCGGTTCTCGTTCTGCTTCTAGGTCGAGATCAGACGATCTCGACGCTCTCCATGACGATCGGCTCCGACGGACGGTCCATCGCGCCCGTGGGCGCAGCGGCGATCGCGTCGACGACGTCGCGCGAGGCCTGGTCGGCGACCTCGCCGAAGATGGTGTGGCGGTTGTTCAGGTGCGGCGTCGGGCCGACGGTGATGAAGAACTGCGAGCCGTTGGTGCCGGGGCCGGCGTTCGCCATCGCGAGCAGGTAGGGCTTGTTGAACGACAGCTCGGGGTGGAACTCGTCCTTGAACGTGTAGCCGGGGCCGCCGGTGCCGGTGCCGAGCGGGCACCCGCCCTGGATCATGAAGCCGGCGATGACGCGGTGGAAGCCGAGGCCGTCGTAGAAGCGCTCCTTCTTGCCGTTCGCCTCCTTCTCACCGGTGGCCAGGCCGGTGAAGTTGGCCACCGTCTCCGGAGCGTGGTTCGGGAACAGGTCGATCGTGATGTCGCCCTTGTTCGTCTTGAGGATGGCCTGCTGGTCCGCCATGACTGCCTTTCGCGAGATGTCAGATGAAGTGGGAAGCGTTGTCGATCCTCCCACGCACCCCTAGCGGATCCCACCCGGACCGCACTCACCCCTGCCGGGGTGACTCTGCTAGGCCCGTCGTGGTGGGATAGGTGCTAATCGAGGAAAGGAAGGCCCGGGATGGGACTTCGTAAGAAGAAGTCGCTGGTCGACCAGGCCACCGACTACGTCGAGAACTACGTCGATGCAGTGCGCCCCCACGTGGAGGCCGCGTACGGGTCCGCTCGCGACTTCGTGCAGGACACCGCGCTGCCCGCACTGAGCGACGCCAAGGACAAGGCCGGCCCCGCGCTGAGCGATGCGCGCGACAAGGCCGGTCCGATCATCGTCGACGCGCGGGAGAAGGCGAGCCCGGTCCTGGCCGAGGCCCGCGACCGCGCTGTGGCCGGCTTCACCGACGCCAAGGAGAAGGCTGCTCCGCTGGTGGCCCAGGGCGCCAGCCTGGCCGCGGTCAAGGCGACCCAGGCCCGCGAGCTGGCCGACGCCAAGGTCGCCGAGCTCAAGGGCGAGCCGGCACCGAAGAAGAAGAGCAAGCTGAAGCGCTTCGTCCTCATCGCCGCCGTCGCCGGCGCCGTGGCGGTCGTGGCGAAGAAGCTCCAGGGCGGCGGTACGTCGGACAACTGGCAGTCGTCCTACACCCCCTCCCCCACGCCCGCGGCGACGACGACGCCGGCCACCCCGGCGACGTCACCCGAGGCCGACCTGGAGGACTCCGCCGGCGCCAGCCCCGACGAGGCCCTCTCGGACGCGGCGGAGGAGACCCACCCGGTCACCACCCCCGACGAGCCCGCCGAGGTCGTCGACCTCGGCACCGAGGACTCGACCGACCGGTAGTCGCGCGAAGCACCACGACAGCACCACGCAGAAGCCGCCCCGAGGATGGATCTCGGGGCGGCTTCTGCGTCGTCGGTGACGGGTGGTCGGGTCAGCCCGACGCCTCGGCCAGCTCGGGGGTCTCCTCGCGCACCTTCTGCGCCACCCGCCGTTCGACCCAGAAGATGAGCAGCGGCACCAGGCCGGCGGCGAGCGCGACGACGGTGAACCCGATGCTCCAGTCCGCCCGGCGACTGAGCAGGAAGGCGACCACGACGTAGATCATGAAGACCCAGCCGTGCACGGCCCACATGATGCTCGCGCTCTCGCCGAACGACTGGAGGTCGGTCCCGTCGGTCGCGAGGTACCTCAGGGGCAGGGCGACGAGCGAGCAGAAGGCCAGCAGCACGCCGACGACGAGGGCCAGCCAGCGGTACGCACGGAACAGGGTCACGTCTCGAGCGTACTGACCGGGTCCGCGGCGCCGTCGGGGTCCCCGTCCGGCTCCAGCGGGTCGTCACCGTCGGGGTCCGGGCCCGGTGCGGCCGTCCCGGCCCGCTGCGCGACGCGCTCGTCGCCGACGAAGCGCCACCAGATGAAAGCGGCGAAGCCGCCGAAGAACCACCACTCGATGGCGTAGAGCAGGTTGCGCAGCGCCGTGAACGTGCTGGCCTCGGGCAGGGCCGCCAGGTCGGCGGGCTCGAGACCGTCGCCGCCGGCGTTCTCCGCACCCGCCGCGCTCGGGTCGAGGACGGCGTAGGCGCTGTAGAGGTCGGTGGGGACGCGTTGGACCAGGTCGGCGACCCGGAGCTGCGGGAAGACGTCGTCGCCGGGGTCGTCGTCGAAGGCGCCGGTGCCCTCGGACGGCTGGAGCCAGCCGACGAGCTCGGCGGTGCCGGTCGGGGGCGCCGGTGCGTCGGCGACGGTGGCCGTCCACCCGCGCACGACGGGTACGGCGGGATCGGTCGGTCCGCCGACGCTCAGGGGCGTCACCACCCAGTAGCCGTCGCGGCCCGCATGGGCTCGTCCCTCGACGTACACGGTGCCGTCGGGCAGCCAGGTGCCGGCGACCTCGACGGGTTGGCCGACCTGCCGGCCCGGGAAGGGGTCGTCCGGGCCCATGACGTCGGTCAGCGGCACCGGCTCGCCCTGGGTGAGGTCGACGGCCTCCGCCGCGCGACGCGTCTGCCAGGCGTCGTACTGCCAGACGCCGAGGCCCACGGCGACGGCCGTGCAGAGCAGTGCCACCAGGTGGGCGCCGATCATCCTCGGGGTCAGGAGCGAGCGCACGCCTCCAGGGTACGGAGCCGTTCCTGGTGGCCGGCCCCGGCGTCTGCCACCATCCGATCGTGACGCGGATCCATCACCTCAACTGCGCCAGCTTCCACCCACCCCTGGTGGGGCGGATGGTGACGCACTGCCTGCTCGTGGAGCGAGCGGACGGACTCCTCCTCGTCGACACGGGGATCGGTACGGCGGACCTCGCCGACCCCAAGCGGCTGGGCCGGCCATTCCGGGCCGCGCTGCGCCCGCTGCTGCTCCCCGAGGAGACGGCGCTCGCCCGGCTGGCCGTGCTCGGCTTCGCACCCGAGGACGTCACCGACATCGCGCTGACCCACCTCGACGTCGACCACGCCGGTGGGGTGGGCGACTTCCCGCGCGCACGCGTGCACCTCTACGACACCGAGCTGGCGGCGGCGCAGGCCCCGCGCGGCATGGAGCACGGTCGCTACCTGGCGGCGCAGTGGTCGGCGGCACGGTTCGTCACCCACCACGTGGCCGGAGAGCTGTGGCGCGGCTTCGAGGCGGTCACCGTCCTCGACGACGACGTGCTGCTCGTGCCGCTGCACGGGCACAGCCGCGGCCATGCCGGGGTCGCCGTACGACGCCCCGACGGCCGTTGGCTCCTGCACGCCGGCGACGCCTACTTCCACGTCGGCGACCTGGCGTCCCCGCCGTCGACCCCGAGGGCGTTCCGCCTCGGCCAGCGCATCCTCGCCCAGGACGACGTGGCTCGGCTGGCCAACGCCGAGCGGCTGGGCAGCTTCGCCGCCGAGCACGACGACGTGACCGTGTTCTGCGCGCACGACCCCGGTGAGTTCGCCGCCCTGGCCACCTGAAACGTCGCCACTACGATGACCGGGACCGACCACGTCTCGGAGGTAGTGCCATCGTGACCGCGCCCGACGTCCTCGCCTTCTCCGACCGCAAGGTGCGGGGGGCCTTCCCCGTCACCGAGCCGTCGGGGGCCGTCGTGGCCACGATCCGGGTCGGCTTCTGGTCCGGGACGTCGTTCGAGGCGGTGGGCGCTGATGGCGAGCCCCTCTGCTCGGGGCGCCGGCTCGGCCTGCTGTCGAACACGTGGGGTGTCGTCGACCCGCGGGGCTCCGAGCTGGCCTCGATGCGCCCCTCGGTCTGGGGGACGCGCAAGACCGTCACCCTGCCCGCCGGGCGGGTGCTCAGCGTCGAGGGCCGGGTGTTCAGCCGCGACTGGGCGCTGCGCGACGAGCAGGGCGACGCCGTGCTCACCTCGACGCCCACGACCGCTGCCTGGTCGTTCCGTCCCGACGCCTGGGTCGTCCGGTGCCACGACGCCTCCCTGGACCTGGCCCAGGTCGTCGCGATCGTCCAGCTCAACCGGATGGTGGTCAAGGCGCGCCGCTCGGCCTCCGCTGCGGCGAGCTGACCCCGTCCGCGCCGCAGAGCCCGGAGACGAACGCGTGCACCGGGGCATATCCCAGGGCGCGGTAGATCCTCAGGGCCGCGACGTTGTCGGTGTAGACGCCGAGCGTCGCCAGCCCGTTCGGGCCCGCGAGTGCGCGGCGGGTGAGCTCGGCCGAGAGGGCGCGACCCAGCCCCCGGCCACGCTGCTCGGCAAGGGTCGAGACCCCGCGCAGGTGTCCGGTCCCGTCGGCCTGCCGCACGAGTGCGCCGACGGCGGCGATCGGCTCCCCCGCCCCCGGCGCCGCGCCCAGCCAGCACTCCACCCCGGCGGTCCCGGGGCGGGCGAACGAGTCGGGGTTGGCCCGGTCCAGGACCCCCGTCACGACCTCGTCGGGCACCTCCTGCACGACGACCGGACCGCCCTCCCCCGCCGGCTCGACCCTGGTGGCCATCCAGTCCCAGGTGTTCGTCGCTGCTCCGCGCCACGCCACCGGGAGGACGTCGTACGACGCCCGCTCGGCCGTGATGCGCCACGGTGCGCCGTGCGCGGCGTGGACGTCGGCGCAGAGCGCCGCCAGCTCGTCGACCGGGCCCAGGCACGTGCGCACGGGGCCGGGCGGGGTGTCGACCCAGCGCGACACCGTGCCGTCGACGACCCTGGCGCCGCCGCGAGCCCAGGCGCGCTGCACCGAGCGGGGGTCGAGATGGTGCCGGACGAAGGGGATGTCGCTGGTCGCGAGCAGCTCGTCGACCCCGATCTCGCGCACGCGACCAGCCTAGGCGGCGTGGCCGGCCGGCGGCGTGGCCCGGCCGGGCTGCGCCGGGCGAGCCGGCCGGCAGGAGCGATCCGCCGGTGCCGAGACCGAGCGGGCCGCCCTGCGACGTCGCGCGGTGGAGCCCCCGGGAGCCGGACCCTCACCCCTGCTCGTACAGCGCCCCCGGATGTCCACCGGTCCGAGATCCGGGTCGACCCCGGCCTCCTCAACCAGACGGTTGACAAGGGGGTCGAGCCTGCCTATGGTCGAGTTCAACCAAACGGTTGAGAAGAGGAGTGCGATGTCCGACCAGCTGTCCCGGGTGTTCGCCGCCCTCGCCGACCCCACCCGCCGCGACCTGGTGGCCCGGCTGACCGATGCCGACGCCACGGTCGGCGAGCTGGCCGCGCCGTACGCCGTGAGCCTGCAGGCCGTCTCCAAGCACCTCAAGGTGCTGGAGGAGGCCGGCCTGGTGACCCGCAGCCGCGATGCGCAGCGCCGCCCGGTGCACCTGGAAGCAGAGGTGTTCGACCTGATGACCACGTGGATCGAGCGCTACCGCCAACGCGCCGAGGAGCGCTTCGAGCGCCTCGACGCTGTGCTGGCGGAGATGAACGACGAGAACACGTCCGAGATGGAGACTCCGATGGAGGGAACCGCATCATGAGCACCACATCGACAGATGTCCGCTACGACCGGGCCGCGATCGAGGCCGACGAGACCGTGCCGATCATCCACATCTGGCGCGACTTCGCCGGCACACCGGAGCAGCTCTTCCGGGCCCACACCGACCGCAACCTCTACGAGCGGTGGGTCGGCCCGGCCGGCAGCACCATCGTCATCGACCACTGGGAACCCAGCGACGGCGGTTCGTTCCGATTCCACGGCGAGAGCCAGGGCGTCGACCATGCCTTCCGCGGCTGCTTCCACACCGTGCGTCCCGACCGGATCGTGCAGACCTTCACCTGGGAGGGCATGCCCGACGGGGTGGCGCTGGAGACCCTGACCTTCGAGGACCTCGGCGACGGCCGCACGCGCTTGCACGCGACCTCTCTGTGCGACAGCTTCGAGGCCCGCGACGCCTGGCTGCGCAGTGGCATGGAGGTCGGCGTGAACGACGGGTACGCCGCCATCGACCGGATGCTGGCCGATGGCACCACCCTCTGAGCTGCTCACCGCCGATCCAGCCCGTCGACACCGGCTCATCGCGGCCGGCTTCGCCCGGCGGGTGCACGGCACCCACGACTGGTCCGCCCCGGCGCCGGTGGAGGGGTGGGTGGCGCGCGACGTCGTCGCCCACCTGGTCGAGTGGCTGCCGGCCTTCGTGCAGGGCGGTTGCGACGTGCCGTGGCCGGCCGTCCGTCGCCCACCGAGGGCCCCGTCGAGGCCTGGGACGCCCACCAGCGCGCCGTCCAGGACGTCCTCGACGACCCCGCCAAAGCCGGCACCGACTTCGCCAACGCGTATGCCGGCTCGATGCCGCTGGACCAGGCGATCGACCGCTTCTACACCTCCGACGTGTTCATGCACACCTGGGACCTGGCCCGCGCCACCGGCCAGGACGAGACGCTCGAGCCCGAGGCGTGTGCCGGGATGCTGGCCGGCATGCAGCCGCTCGAGGAGCTCATCCGCAGCTCGGGCCAGTACGGTCCTGCAGTCCCCGTCCCCGAGGGCGCCGACGCGCAGACGCGGCTGCTCGGGTTCATCGGCCGTGACCCGGACTGGGCGCCCGCGGCCGCGCGCTGACCGCACGGGAGGCCCGTGCGGCCGAGTGCCTCGAGGGAGGGCCGTCGGTGATGCTGACCACCGACGTCGGGGGGTGCGGGTCAGGCGCGTCAGCAAGCCGGCGCTCGAGACAGCGCGACCTCGGAGGACCGCCGGGCAAAACTCGAAGGAAGCCACAGGATGACCTGCGGTTTCATCGAGTGGAGCCTAGGGGACTCGAACCCCTAACCCCCTGCTTGCAAAGCAGGTGCGCTACCAATTGCGCCAAGGCCCCCGGGTGGTGCGGTGGTGCCCGACCTCAGGACGAGGACGCGGTGACCGAGTCGGTCGCCTCGGCCCAGAGGGCCTGTTCGGCACGGCCCTCGGAGAGCTTCTTACGTGCCACGACCGCGCCGGCGGCAGCGAGGGCGATCAGCAGGATCTTCTTCATCTCGGTCTCCGTCGCGTCGAGGTGGGCAGTGGGGGTGGGCCTAACAGGACTTGAACCTGTGACCTCTTCCTTATCAGGGAAGCGCTCTAACCGTCTGAGCTATAGGCCCGTGTGCGCGCCAGGATCCGGCGGCGATGGAACATTACCCCAGGCGAGACGGGCGACCGAAATCGAGGCCGCCCGTCCGCCGCGGAGCTGGTGTCAGTGGTCCTCGGCGAGGGTGACCTCGACGCCGCCCAGGAGGGCAGCCGCCATGTTGTAGAGGAATGCACCGAGGGTGGCGATCGCCGTCAGCAGCACCACGTCGACGGCCGCCACGAGCATGGTGAACCCGAGGACGCGGTCGGTCCCGACGTAGTCGCGGACGTCGAAGTCCGTCGTACCGGTGCTGTCGAGGTCGCGGATGGTGGAGTTGATCGAGTCCCACACCCCGGCCGAGTTCAGCACCTGCCAGATCATCGCGACCGCCACGACCGTGACGATGCCGAAGGCGATGGCGAGCAGGAACGACGTCTTCATCACCGACCACGGATCGATCCGGGTCAGGCGCAACCGGGCTCGACGGGGTCCGCGCGGCTTCTCCCTGGCGGCCCGAGCAGGCTTGGGCGTCTTGGCCGCCCTGACCTTCTCCGGCGCTGCCGTCTCGTCGGAGTCGGCGTCAGCACGGCACCGGCACCGGCACCGGCACCGGCACCGGTGAGCTTGGCCTGCAGACGCTCCGCGAAACCGACGCGGACCGCGGTGTCCTCGCTCGGGCCGGCAGCGGTCTCGGGCTCCACAGCCTCGCGAGCCGCGGTCGGCTCGTCGGACTGCGCCGGGACCTGCGAGGTCTCCGTCGCCGCGCCCCGGCTGGTCCCGTTGACCCGGGACTCGGCAGGCTCGGCGGCATGGGCCGGCTCGGCCACGGGCAGGGCAGTCTCCACCGTCGGTGTCGGGGCGGCGCGCTTGCTCGCCCGGGTCGACCTCGAGGTGGTGGCGTCGGCGCTCGACTCGGCGGTGGAGGTCGCGGCAGGCTTCTCCGCGACGTGCGCCGGCGATGCGGCCGCCTCGTCCGTGCCGGAGGCCTCGGCCGAGGCAGCAGCCTCCGCGTCGGACGTGGCCCTGGCCTCGTCGCGCCGCTGCTTGCGGGTGACCCTCGGCGATGCGGGAGGACTCGCGGGCGGCGGAGGCAGCACCGGCCGACCCGACGGCGGAGCCGACGAAGGCGCCGAGGACGGCGGTCCCGACGGCGGGGCCGACCGCGGTGCGGACGTGGGTGGCTGCTGCGGTGGTGCGGACGGCGGTGGGGGCGGAGCGGACCTGTCGGTCATCAGCCTTCATCCTCCCCTGACTCGGGTGCGGCGCCCTCCTCGGACGCTCCGGGCTCGATTGTGTCATCCGGGACCACATCGACCGAAACGCTCGGCTCGGCGGCCGTGTCGGCACCCCCGTCGTCGGCCCCCTCGTCCGGCTCGGCACCGGCGGCCTCCTCGACCACCTTCGCCTCCACCGAGCGGGCGACCACGGCGACCGCGTCACCGGACTTGAAGGACACGAACTTCACGCCCATGGTCGAACGACCGGTCACCCGGAAGTCCTCGTTGATGGGGCTGCGCACGACCTGGCCGTTCTGGGTGATGGAGAGGACCTCGTCGCCGTCCTCGACGATGAAGCCACCGACCAGTCCCCCGCGGTCCTCGTTGGCCAGCGCCATCGCCTTGATGCCGAGCCCGCCGCGGTTGGTCACGCGGTACTCGCTGATCCGGCTGCGCTTGGCGAAGCCACCGTCGGTGATGGTGAAGACGTACTGCACCTTCGCGTCGGCCTCCTCCATCGCCTCCTCGGACTCGTCCTCGACGGCGATCTGCGCGGCGCGGATCACCGACATCGACAGCACCGAGTCCTCGGCGGAGCGGAACTTCATGCCCGAGACGCCCGAGGTGGCGCGGCCCATCGGCCGGAGCTGACCGTCGTCGGCCTTGAACCGGATCGCCGAGCCCTTGCGCGAGATGAGCAGGATGTCGTCGTCGCCGTCGACCAGCTCGGCGCCGATCAGCTCGTCGTCGTCCTCGCGGAAGTTGATCGCGATGACGCCGGCCTGACGCGGGCTGTTGTAGTCGCCGAGCCGGGTCTTCTTGACCAGGCCGCTGCGGGTCGCGAGCACCAGGTAGGGCATCTGGTCGTAGTCGCGGATCGCGAGGACCTGCGCGATCGACTCGTCCGGCTGGAAGCTGAGCAGCCCGGCCACGTGGCCGCCCTTGGCGTCGCGCGAGGCCTCGGGCAGGTTGTAGGCCTTGGTGCGGTAGACCCGCCCGGCGGTGGTGAAGAACAGCAGCCAGTGGTGGTTGGTGGTGGCGATGAAGTGCTGGACGACGTCGTCGCCGCGCAGCGTCGCGCCGCGCACGCCCTTGCCGCCGCGCTTCTGGGTGCGGTACTGGTCGGCCCGGGTGCGCTTGGCGTAGCCACCACGGGTGATCGAGACGACGAGGTCCTCGTCGGGGATGAGGTCCTCCATCGAGAGGTCGCCGTCGGCGGCGATGATCTGGGTACGACGCTCGTTGCCGTACTTCTCGACGATCTCGGCCAGCTCGTCGGCGATGATCTGGCGCTGCCGCAGGTCGTTGGCGAGGATGTCCTCGAGGTCGGCGATGAGCTCCTCGATCTCGCCCAGCTCGTCGATGATCTTCTGCCGCTCCAGCGCGGCGAGCCGGCGCAGCTGGAGGTTGAGGATCGCCATGGCCTGGATCTCGTCGATCTCCAGCATCTCGATGAGCCCGTCGCGGGCGTCGTCGACCTGGGGCGACCGGCGGATGAGGGCGATGACCTCGTCGAGCATGTCGAGCGCCTTGACCAGGCCGCGCAGGATGTGGGCCCGCTCCTCGGCTGCCCGCAGGCGGTAGCGCGTCCGGCGCTGGATGACCTCGATCTGGTGGGCGACCCAGTTGGAGATGAACTGGTCGACCGACAGCGTGCGCGGCACCCCGTCGACCAGGGCCAGCATGTTGGCGCTGAAGTTGGTCTGCAGCTCGGTGTGCTTGAGCAGGTTGTTGAGGACCACCCGGGCGACCGCGTCGCGCTTGAGCACGACGACCAGGCGCTGGCCGGTGCGGCCTGAGGAGTCGTCGCGGACGTCGGAGATCCCCTGGACCTTGCCGGAGTCGGCGAGCTCGGCGATCTTGAGCGCCAGGTTGTCGGGGTTCACCATGTAGGGCAGCTCGGTGATCGACAGGCAGGTGCGCCCCTTGGCGTCCTCGTCGATCTCGATGACGGCACGCTGGGTGACCGAGCCGCGGCCGGTCCGGTAGGCCTGCTCGATGCCTTGACGGCCCACGATGAGTGCGCCGTTGGGGAAGTCGGGGCCCTTGATCCGCTCGATGAGGGCGTCCTGGAGCTCCTCGCGCGAGGCGTCGGGGTGCTCGAGCGCCCAGCGGGCGCCGTCGGCGACCTCGACCAGGTTGTGCGGCGGGATGTTGGTGGCCATGCCGACCGCGATGCCGGCCGAGCCGTTGACCAGCAGGTTGGGATAGCGCGACGGCAGCACCGTCGGCTCCTGCGAGCGCCCGTCGTAGTTGGGCTGGAAGTCGACGGTGTCCTCGGCGATGTCGCGCACCATCTCGAGGGCGAGGGGCGCCATCCGGCACTCGGTGTACCGCATGGCTGCGGCCGCGTCGTTGCCCGGCGACCCGAAGTTGCCCTGGCCGTTGACCAGCGGCGCGCGCATCACCCACGGCTGGGCGAGGCGCACCAGGGTGTCGTAGATCGCGGAGTCGCCGTGCGGGTGGTACTGACCCATGACGTCACCGACGACGCGCGAGCACTTCGAGAAGCCGCGGTCGGGGCGGTAGCCGCCGTCGTACATCGCGTAGAGCACGCGGCGGTGCACCGGCTTCAGCCCGTCGCGTACGTCGGGCAGCGCACGACCGACGATCACCGCCATCGCGTAGTCGATGTAGGCGCGCTGCATGGAGGTCTGCAGCTCGATCGGCTCGATGCGGCCGCCGGGGCCGGGGCCCTCGGGAGGCATGCCGTCGGTGGGTGTGGTGGTCATCAGTTCTCGTTTCTCGTGGGCTTCCGCCGACCCGGCGCGATCCGGTGCTCGCTTCGCTGCGCTCCGGTCCCGCCGTGTCGGCTACCTGGCACTCGCTCGCTTCGCTCGCCGTGCCGGCTCGGGCTGAGCTAGATGTCCAGGAACCGGACGTCCTTGGCGTTGCGCTGGATGAAGGACCGGCGCTGCTCGACGTCCTCGCCCATCAGGATCGAGAAGATCTCGTCGGCGTGCGCGGCGTCGTCGAGGGTGACCTGGAGCATGAGTCGCTGCTCCGGGTTCATGGTGGTCTCCCACAGCTCCTCGGCGTTCATCTCGCCGAGCCCCTTGTAGCGCTGGACCGGGTTCTCCTTGGGCAGCTTGCGCCCCTGCTCGAGCCCGTGGGCCATGAGCGTGTCGCGCTCGGAGTCGGAGTAGACGAACTCGTGGTCGGCCGGCGGGCCGGTCCAGCGGATCCGGTAGAGCGGCGGCTGCGCCATGTAGACGAAGCCGTGCTCGATCAGCGGCTTCATGAACCGGAAGAGCAGGGTCAGGAGCAGGGTGTTGATGTGGTGGCCGTCGACGTCGGCGTCGGCCATCAGCACGACCTTGTGGTAGCGCAGCTTGTCGAGGTCGAACTCCTCGTGGATGCCGGTGCCGAGGGCGGAGATGATCGCCTGGACCTCGGTGTTGGCGAGCACCTTGTCGATCCGCGCCTTCTCGACGTTGAGGATCTTGCCGCGGATCGGCAGGATCGCCTGCACCCGCGGGTTGCGGCCCTGACGGGCCGAGCCGCCGGCCGAGTCGCCCTCGACGATGAAGACCTCGCACTCGGCGGGGTTGGTCGACTGGCAGTCCGACAGCTTGCCGGGCAGGCCGCCACCACCGAGCAGGCCCTTGCGCGAGCGGGCCAGGTCGCGCGCCTTGCGAGCCGCGATCCGCGCCGACGCCGCGGCCTGGGCCTTGCGGACGATGTCGCGGCCTTCCTGCGGGTTGCGCTGGAACCAGTCGCCGAGCTGGTCGTTGGTGATCCGCTGGGTGAAGCCCTTGGCGTCGGTGTTGCCGAGCTTGGTCTTGGTCTGGCCCTCGAACTGCGGCTCGCCGAGCTTGATCGAGATGATCGCGGTGAGGCCCTCCCGGATGTCGTCACCCTTGACCCGGTCCTCGGGCTTCTTCATCAGGCCCCACTCCTCGCCCCAGTTGTTGACCAGGGTCGTGAGCGCGGTGCGGAAGCCCTCCTCGTGGGTGCCGCCCTCGTGGGTGTTGATGGTGTTGGCGAAGGTGTGGACCGACTCCGAGAACGTCGTGTTCCACTGCATCGCGACCTCGAGGCTCATGTGGTCGCCCGGTGCGTCCTCCGCCGTCTCGGCCTCGAAGGCGATGATGGAGGGGTTCGCCGCGTTCTTGCGCCGGTTGAGGTGCTCGACGTAGTCGACCAGGCCCCGGTCGTACTTGAAGACCTGCTCGAAGACGCCGCCGTCGCCCCGGTGGATCGAGTCGTGGCCGGCGTCGTCGATCTCGTTGTCGACCGTGTCGTCCTGGACCGCCTCGACGACCTCGACCGCTGCCGGGCGCTCGTCGCGGACGACGATCTCGAGACCCTTGTTGAGGAACGCGTACTCGCGGATGCGGGCCGTGATCGTCTCGAGCGAGTGGTGGGTGGTCTCGAAGATGTCGGGGGACGGGTAGTAGGTGATGGTCGTGCCGGTGCGCTCGCCGGGCTCCATCGAGCGGACCTCCACGAGGTCGCCGTCCGGGACGCCGATCGAGAAGCTCTGGCGCCACAGGTGCCCGCGGTTCTTCACCTCGGCGATGACGTGGGTCGACAGCGCGTTGACGACCGAGACACCCACGCCGTGCAGACCACCGGAGACCTTGTAGCCGCCGCCACCGAACTTGCCGCCGGCGTGGAGCAGCGTCAGCGCCATCGTGAGCGCCGGCATCTCCTGCCCGGGCGCGGTGTCGGTGGGGATGCCGCGACCGTTGTCCTCGACACGCACCGCGCCGTCGGCCATCAGCGTGAGCACGATGCGGTCGCAGTGACCGGCCAGCGACTCGTCCACGGCGTTGTCGACGATCTCCCAGACCAGGTGGTGCAGGCCGCGCTCCCCGGTGGAGCCGATGTACATGCCGGGACGCTTGCGGACCGCCTCGAGGCCCTCCAGGACCTGGATCGCCGAGGCGTCGTAGTCGCTGTCGACGGTGTTGCTGCGCAGGGTCGAGACGTTCGGGTCGAGCACGTCGGAGGGCGCGTCGGCCGGCCGGTCGGTCAGGGCCGGATCGGCGGGCTGCTCAGCGGATGCCTCGGGGACGTCGTCGGGCGTGGGCTGATCGGGCACGCGGAAACCTCTTCTGGGAGCACGGACGGATCACACCAGGACGACCGGCATGAGTGCGGCGTGGGTACGGCATGAGCTGACATGGATCTGGTCGCGTCTCGAGGGGGTGCCTCGTGACCGCGACCCGATGTCCATGGTACCCCTCCCAGGCCCCGAATTCACGGCCGTGCCCCCGGAATGGGGGTGAGTTGTGGACTAATTCGGCCTTCAGAGGCATCTAGGAGCCCGGTGAGCGGCCTGCTGGGCCCCCGTTCTAGTCCCTATACGTCCGTGGGTCCCTCAGATCGGCTGTGGCGACCGCAGCGCCTTGCGGGTCGCCACGTCGCGAGCGGGCAGCTCAGCCGTAGGTGTCGCGCGGGCCCCGGCCGTCGCGGGTCGAGCGGGGCCCCTTCTTCCAGCTCGGCAGGTGCGGTCCCATCACGTCGATCAGGAGCACCGTGCCGTGGCCCAGCTCCTCGTTGAGCCGGCGCACGATCGTCGGGGTCAGCAGCTTGAGCTGGGTGGCCCAGGCGGTGGAGTCGGTGCGCACCACCAGGGTCCCGTCCGTGAACGACTCCGGCGTGCAGTGCTCGGCGATGTCGGCGCCGACGAGCTCGGGCCAGCGGGCGAACACCCCGCGCATCCGCAGCGGCAGCGCCCACCCGCGCTCCCCCACCAGCCGAGCCAGCTCACCCTCGAGCAGCTGCGGGTCGCGGTCGTCGGGGTGCGCGCCGGACAGCTGCCCCCGCCGGGTCGTGCCGCGGGACCCCGGGGCGCCGGACCGGTTGCGCCGCGGCGTACGGCGGCGGGCGGCCGGCGTGCTGCCGGCGGTGGCCTGGGTCAGCGAACGAGCGAGGTCGAGGCCGTCGTCGCGGTGCGGCTCGTCGTCCTCGCCGAGCGGCCGGGCCGGTGCCCCCTCCGGCTCCTCGGGCGGGGTGGGGGTCTCGTCACTCGTCACGGCTGACCTCTCCCCCGGCCACCGTGTAGCGGACCCCGGCCAGGGCCGCCGGCACGTCGGCCGCGACGGCGGCGGTCACCAGCACCTGCTCGGCGCCGGCGACCAGGTCGGCGAGCTGGGCACGGCGCTCGGTGTCGAGCTCGGCGAAGACGTCGTCGAGGATCAGGATCGGGTCGTCGCCGTCCGAGCGCAGCAGGTCGTACGACGCCAGCCGCAGCGCGAGCGCGAACGACCAGCTCTCGCCGTGCGAGGCGTAGCCCTTCACCGGGAGCCGGGTGCCGTTGGCGTCACCGAGCGAGAGCAGGAGGTCGTCGCGGTGCGGCCCGACCAGGCACACGCCGCGGTCGAGCTCGTCGTTGCGCCGCTTGCCGAGCTCGTCGAGGAGCGCCGCCTCGAGGACGGCACGGTCGGGGGTCGCCGGCTCCACCGCCGCCGGGAGCTCGAACGACGGCTTGTAGGCCAGCGCCGCATCGTCGCGCGACGCGCCCCGGGCGACGGTCGCGTAGGCCGTGCCGACGTACGGCACGAGCTCCTCGACGAGGGCGAGCCGCTCGGCCAGGAGCTCGGCGCCGACCCGGGCGAGGTGGGAGTCCCAGACGTCGAGGGTGGACAGCGCCGCGTCCTGGTTGGCCCCGCGGCGGGCCGCGCCGGCGGTCTTCAGCAGGCTCGCGCGCTGCTTCAGGATCCGGTCGTGGTCGGCGATGATCCCGCTCAACCGTGGGGCCCTGAGCACCAGCAGGTCGTCGAGGAAGCGACGCCGCTCCCCCGGGTCGCCCTTGACCAGGGTCAGGTCCTCGGGCGAGAACACGACGGTCCGGACGAGGCCGACCAGGTCGCGCACCCGCGGCAATGTCGACTTGTTGATTCGTCCCCTGTTGGCCTTGCCCGGGTTGAGCTCGACCTCCAGGACCGCCGTGCGACCGTCCTTGACCACGGCGGCCCGGACGATGGCCTGCGGCGCGCCGGCCCGGATCAGCGGGGTGTCGCTCGCGACCCGGTGCGACGAGAGCCGCGACAGGTAGTCGATCGCCTCGACCAGGTTGGTCTTGCCCTGGCCGTTGCGACCGACGAAGGCGGTGACACCGGGACCGAGGGGCACGTCGGCCAGCGCGT
The DNA here is from genome assembly GCA_963757695.1 of uncultured Actinomycetota bacterium. GTDB lineage: Bacteria > Actinomycetota > Actinomycetes > Propionibacteriales > Nocardioidaceae > Nocardioides. Next base: position 656,178 of record CAVWTJ010000014.1, on the reverse strand, counting down.
AGGAGCGGAAGTTCTGCAGCGCCAGGTGGGACACGTACACGCGTCGTACCCCGCCTTCCCTCGACCCTGCTCGACCTCCCCGATCCTAGGCGCAGCGGCGCGGGGTGCCGCGCGCCGGGACCGGGGGGTCCTCAGGACTTGTCGCCGGGCGGCGGCGAGATGTGGACGGCGTGACCGCCGAACTGGTTGCGCATCGCGGCAACGGCCTTCATCGCCGGGCTGTCGTCCTGGCGCGAGGTGAAGCGCGCGAAGAGCGACGCCGCGATGACGTGCATCGGCACCGCGTGGTCGATGGCGGCCTCGACGGTCCACCGGCCCTCCCCGGAGTCGTCGGCGTAGCCGCGCAGCTGGTCGAGGTGCTCGTCCTCGTCCAGGGCGGCGACCAGGAGGTCGAGCAGCCAGGAACGGATGACCGTGCCGGTGCGCCACGAGTCGAAGACGGCGGGCACGTTCTCGACCAGGTCGTTGGCCTCGAGCAGCTCCCAGCCCTCGGCGTAGGCCTGCATCTGGGCGTACTCGATGCCGTTGTGGACCATCTTGGCGAAGTGGCCGGCGCCGACCTTGGACCCGGCGTGCACGAAGCCGCCGCCGGCCGGCTTCAGGGTGTCGAAGGCCGGCTGGACCTTCGCGACGTTCTCCTCGGTCCCGCCGCACATCAGCGCGTAGCCGTTCTCCAGGCCCCAGACACCGCCGGAGACGCCGCAGTCGACGAAGCCGACGCCGGTGGTCGCCAGCAGCTCGGCGTTCACCTGGTCGTCGGTGTACTTGGAGTTGCCGCCGTCGACGACCAGGTCACCCTCCGAGAGCAGCTGCCCGAGCTCGGCGATGGTGGCCCGCGTCGGCTCGCCGGCGGGCACCATCACCCAGACGACCTTCGGCGACGGGAGCGCGTCGACCAGGGCGGCGAGGCTCTCGACGTCGGTCACGTCCGGGTTGCGGTCGTAGCCGACGACGGTGTGGTCGCCGTTGCGCAACCGGGTGCGCATGTTGCCACCCATCTTGCCGAGTCCGACGAGTCCGATGTGCATGGTTCCCTCCCGGGGAGTCGATCGTGGCGTGCTCGGATGTGGGTCGGGGCCCATCCTTCAGGACAGCAGGCGGCGGGGCATCAGCAGGTAGCGGAAGCCGGGGTCGGCGCCGTCCTCGACGAGGCCGCTGATGACGACAGGCTTGGAGGCCTGGGTGAAGGCCAGCTCGACGACCGGCTGGTCGATGGCGCCGAGCCCGTCGAGGAGGAACTGCGGGTTGAACCCGGTGGTGATGTCCTCGCCCTCGATGATCGCCTCGATCGACTCCGAGGCCTGGGCCTCGTCGCCCGACCCGGCGTCGAGGGTCAGCACGCCGTCGCTGAAGGCGAGCTGGACGGCGGTGTTGCGCTCGGCCACGAGGGCGACGCGCTTGACCGACTCGATGAGCGAGGCCTTGTCGACCCGGGCGGTGGTGAGCTTCTCGGCCGGGAACAGGCTGCGGACCTTGGGGAACTCGCCGTCGAGCAGGCGGGTCGTGGTGCGTCGTACGCCGCCGGGGCCGGTGCCCTCGAAGCCGATCAGGCCGTCGCCGGAGCCGCTCGAGGAGAGGGCGATCGTGACCTCGCTGCCCGCGGTGAGGGACTTCGCGGTGTCGCCGAGGACCTTCGCCGGCACCAGGGCGGCGACCGACTCGTCCGGAGTACGCGGGTCCCAGCCGAGCTCGCGCTGGGAGAGGCGGAAGCGGTCGGTGGCGAGGAGCGCGATCGTCGAGCCCTCGATCTCGACCCGGACGCCGGTGAGGACGGGCAGCATGTCGTCGCGGCCGGCCGCGGTGACGGCCTGGGCGACGGCGTGCGCGAACACGTCGGACTGCACCGTGCCCGTGGCCTGCGGCATCTGCGGGATCGTCGGGTAGTCCTCGACGGGCATCGTCTGGAGGCTGAACCGCGCCGAGCCGCAGGTCAGCGAGACCCGCGAGCCGTCGAGGTGCATCTCGACGGGCTTGGACGGGAGGCTGCGGCAGATGTCGGCGAGGAGCCTGCCGCTGACCAGCGCCCGACCCTCGTCCTGGACCTCGGCGCTCAGCGTCGCCCGGGCCGAGGTCTCGTAGTCGAAGGACGAGAGCACCAGACCGTCGTCGGAGGCGTCGATGAGGAGGCCCGCCAGGACCGGGGCGCTGGGACGGACCGGGAGGCTGCGGGCAGCCCAGGCGACGGCGTCTGCGAAGACGTCGCGCTCGACACGGAACTTCACGATGGGTCCTTCGGGGTCGGAGCTGGGTCGGAGGCCGGTTGTGGACGCCTCTCGGGACACGCATCCTGCCACGCGGCGGTGTTCGTCCACAGGGGGTGGGCCGGATGGAGTTCCACCGATGATCGATACGGGTACAGGTTGTGAGTAGTCATAGCGTCTGTGGGATCTGTGGATGAACCACATCCGCGCAGGTCACACGGAGCAATCGAAGTGCACAGGGGCTGTGGAGGACGACGGGGAGGACGAGGGCTCCCTGTGCAGCGCGCGGGGTCTGGTGGACGAGCGTGCACGTGCGTCCACAGATCCTCCCCGTGTAGTTCGTACGTCGGGAGGCCGCTGCTCCACAGGGCCGCGGTCGGTCCTCGTCAGCTCTGACGAGCCTGGAGCTTGACCCGGTTGGTGAGCTCGCTGACCTGGTTGAAGACCGCGCGGCGCTCGGCGAGCAGCTGGTTGATCTTGCGGTCGGCGTACATCACCGTGGTGTGGTCGCGGTTGCCGAACTGGGCGCCGATCTTGGGCAGCGACAGGTTGGTGAGCTCGCGGCACAGGTACATCGCGATCTGGCGTGCCATCACCAGGTGGCGCCCGCGGCTCGGCCCGGTGAGCTCCTCGATCGTCAGCCCGAAGTAGGCCGCGGTCTGGGCGATGATCAGCGGCGCGGTGATCTCCGGCTCGCCGCCCTCGGGGATCAGGTCCTTGAGGACGATCTCGGCCAGGGTCATGTCGACCTCCTGGCGGTTGAGGTTGGCGAACGCCGTCACCCGGATCAGCGCGCCCTCGAGCTCGCGGATGTTGGTCTGGATCTTGGAGGCGATGAACTCCAGGACGTCCGGGGGAGCGGTGAGGCGGTCCATCGCGGCCTTCTTGCGCAGGATCGCGATCCGGGTCTCGAGGTCGGGGGGCTGGACGTCGGTGATCAGGCCCCACTCGAAGCGGTTGCGCAGCCGGTCCTCGAGCGCCTCGAGCCGCTTGGGCGGACGGTCCGAGGTGAGCACGATCTGCTTGTTGGCGTTGTGGAGGGTGTTGAAGGTGTGGAAGAACTCCTCCTGCGTCTGGGTCTTGCCCTCGAGGAACTGGATGTCGTCGATCAGCAGCACGTCGACGTCGCGGTAGCGGCGCTTGAACCGGTCCTGCCGGTCGTCGCGGATCGCGTTGATGAACTCGTTGGTGAACTCCTCGCTCGACACGTAGCGCACCTTCGCGCCGGTGTAGAGGCTGCGGACGTAGTGCCCGATCGCGTGCAGGAGGTGGGTCTTGCCCAGTCCGGAGTCGCCGTAGACGAGCAGCGGGTTGTAGGCCTTGCCGGGTGCCTCGGCCACGGCGACGGCGGCGGCGTGGGGGAACCGGTTGGACGAGCCGATGACGAAGGTCTCGAAGGTGTACTTGGGGTTGAGCCTGGTCTCCAGCGCGGAGGCCTTGGTCAGCTCGGGTCCCCGGTCGCCGCGCTGCTCGGCCGGCGGCACGGGCCGGCGGGGGCCGCCGGTGTCGAAGGAGCTCTCGAACGACGTGTCGGAGGTGGCGGGGGCGGGGGAGTCGAGCTCGGGGGAGTGGTCGCGCCCGGTGCTGGTGGAGCCCTGCGGGCCGACGGGGTCCAGCGGACCGATGCCGGGGAACCGGCCGATGCCGGGGGTGATGACGTTGTCCGTCGACATGTCGACATGTCGCTCTGTCGATTCACGAGGGGCCGACGAGTGCCTCGTCGGTGTCGAGAGCGTGGTCGACCGTGACCGCGATGCGGATCTCCCGGCCGAAGCGGTCGGTGAGCGCGTCCTCGAGCTGGGCCCGCAGGCGGCCCTCGAGCTGGGAGCGGGTGAAGTCGTTGGGGACCGCGACGATGGCGGTGCTCTCGTGCAGGGTCACCGGCTGGCTGGCTCGCAGCCACGCCCGCTGGTGCGGCTGGAGGTCGCCGAGGACCGCGAGCCAGGCTTGGTCGAGGTCGGTGGTGTTCTCCACGGTTGTCTCACAGTTCGTCAAGGGCGCTCGCGTTGGGTGGCGCGCGTGCGTCCACAGTGTTATCCACAGGTTGTGAACATGGCCTGGTCGAGCCGTGCGCGGATCTCCGGGCGCTCCGGCCGCATGACCAGGGCGAACTGTTGGTGCAGGTCAGAGGCTTGTGGACCGACGTCTTCACCCGGGTTGGACGCGATGGTGACGTGGTGCCCGAAGGGACCAGCACGCAGTCCGATCGCGGCGAACGTAACCCTTTCCACGACCGCCGAGCAAGCCGTCATCCACAGGGTGATTCGTCAAGAGGTGGATCGCATCTGTGCGAGGTGTCAAGGTGCCGCGCTGTGGGTTTGACCCCAAGAATCGCCAGCGCGTACCGTTGATTGGTCACCCGGTGTCGACCGGTGCCGCACGTCCACGGCTTCACACCGCCGTGGGGGGGCGGTGCCAGCCGAACGGCGCGGGTTCGCGAGCATGCTCGTGACGCCCGCGCGGTCGGTTCGCAACGCACTCGACCGGTGTGCCCGCAGCACGGATCAGCACCTGGGATCACCACTGCGGACAGCAACCGGACCAACGCTCGGACCTCCCGGGCACCGAGGTCCGGGTCATCTACGAAGGAAGTAAGTCGTGAGCAAGCGTACGTACCAGCCGAACAACCGCCGCCGTCACAAGGTGCACGGATTCCGCCTGCGCATGCGGACCCGCGCCGGCCGCTCCATCCTGTCGAGCCGTCGTCGCAAGGGCCGCAAGGACCTGGCCGTCTGAGCCCCGGCTCGGACGACCTGCTCCCGCGACAGATCACCGCACCCACACCCCGTTGCTGCCGGCAGCGCACCGGTTGACCGACGCGTCCTCGTACCGCGAGACCACGCGTCGGGGCCGGCGCGCCTCGTCGGCCTCGCTCGTGGTGCACCTGGGCGCGGATGGATCCGGCGCGGCGGAGGACCCGGCTCGCGTCGGGTTCGTGGTGAGCAAGGCGGTGGGCAACGCCGTCGTGCGCAACCGGGTCAAGCGCCGCCTGCGGCACCTCGCCGGCGCGGCGCTGCCCGGCCTCCCCGGGGGGAGCCGGGTCGTGGTGCGCGCTCTTCCGGTAGCGGCGCGGTCGTCGTACGCCGAGCTCGGTTCGGACCTCGACCGCTGCCTGACCCGGCTGGTCGGCTGAATCCGGGATGAAGTACCTGCTGATCGGACTGCTGCGCGTCTACCGCGCGCTGATCAGCCCGCTGTACGGCGAGGTCTGCCGGTACTACCCCTCCTGCTCGGCGTACGCGCTCGAGGCTGTGCAGGTGCATGGCAGCATCAAGGGAAGCTGGTTGGCTGTGCGACGCCTGTCACGCTGTCACCCGTGGGCGCCAGGCGGCGTCGACAAGGTCCCTCCGCGACGCCAGCGGGACGCCACCACGATTCACCAACAAGGAGCTTGATCCCCCGTGGGCTTTATCTCTGACATCGGCGGCTTCATCATGACGCCGCTCTACTACGTCATCTCCGCGATCCTGCTGGGGTTCCACAAGCTCTTCACGCTCTTCCTCGCCGAGGACAGCGGTACGGCGTGGGCCCTGTCGATCATCGGGCTGACGCTGGTGATCCGGACCGCGCTGATCCCGCTGTTCGTCAAGCAGATCAAGTCCCAGCGCAACATGCAGCTGATCCAGCCCAAGGTCAAGGAGCTGCAGAAGAAGTACGGCCACGACCGCGCTCGCCTCGGCGAGGAGACGATGAAGCTGTACAAGGACGCGGGGACGAACCCGTTCGCGTCCTGCCTGCCGCTGCTGCTCCAGATGCCGATCTTCTTCGCGCTGTTCCGGCTGCTCGACCAGGCCGCGAAGAACCAAACCGCGCACGGCTTCCTGACCCCCGAGCTGGCGCGCAACTTCGGTGAGGCCGAGATCGGCGGCGCCATCCCGATCTACGAGTCGTTCTGGGGCGCCCGCACCTGGGGGGACACGCCCCACGCCCTGGTCATGGTCGTGGCCGCGATCCTGGTCATCGCGATGACCGCGACGACGTTCACGACCCAGCGCCAGCTGATGAGCAAGAACATGCCGGCCGATGCGCTGTCGGGTCCCTACGCCCAGCAGCAGAAGATGCTGCTCTACGTGCTCCCGCTGGTGTTCGGTATCGGCGGCATCGCCTTCCCGATCGGGGTGCTCCTCTACTGGACCACCTCGAACCTGTGGACCATGGCCCAGCAGTTCTACGTCATCCGCAACAACCCGGCACCCGGCACGCCGGCCTACCAGGCGAAGGTGGACCGGGACCGCAAGAAGGCCAAGGACGACGCCATCGCCTCGGGTGAGCTGATGCCGGAACCGGAGCCGGAGACGGATCGCCGGCCGGCCGTGCGCGAGCAGCCGAAGCGGCAGACCAAGGCCCAGCGCCAGGGCGGCCCCAAGCCCGGCGCCACGAACCAGAACAAGAAGAAGAAGTAGGAGGCCGCCGATGAGCGCCGACGCAGAGATCGGGTCCGTGGACACCGACAACCCCACCGACGAGACGCCGGACGAGCAGAGCGACAGCACGGTCGAGGTCACTGACTCGGCGCTGACTCGGGCGCTCGACGACGCTGCGCAGGAGTCGGCCGAGGGTGGTGCGACCAGCCGCGTCGAGCAGCTCGAGCAGGAGGGCGACATCGCCGCGGACTACCTCGAGGAGCTCCTCGACATCGCCGACCTCGACGGTGACCTCGACATGGACGTCGAGGGCGACCGGGCGGCCGTGTCGATCGTCGGAGCCGACCTCAACCAGCTGGTGGGGCGCGACGGCGAGGTGCTCGACGCGCTTCAGGAGCTGACCCGCCTGGCGGTCTACCGGGAGACGGGGGAGCGGTCCCGGCTGATGCTCGACATCTCCGGCCACCGCGCCGAGCGTCGCGCGGCCCTCGTCGAGCTGGCTGCCGAGAAGGTCGCCGAGGTCAAGACGTCCGGGGAGCCCGTCTCGCTGGACCCGATGTCGCCCTTCGAGCGCAAGGTCGTGCACGACGCTGTCGCGGCGGCCGGCCTCGCCTCGGAGTCCGAGGGCGCCGAGCCCCGCCGCTTCGTGGTGATCCTGCCCGCGTCGTCGTGACATGAGCGATGCGGACCGGCCGGCCCCGCCGGTTTCACGTGAAACATCGACGCCCCCCGTGCCCGCTGTGGCCCGGGGGGTGTTCCCTGTGGACCGCCTCGAGGTCCTGGAGCGGTACGTCGCCTCGCTGGCCGGTGACGGCGTGGTGCGCGGCCTCATCGGACCGCGCGAGGCGCCGCGGCTCTGGGAGCGCCACATCTTCAACTGTGCCGTCCTGGCGGACCTCGTCGAGGCGGGGGAGCGTGTGTGCGACATCGGCAGCGGCGCCGGCCTTCCCGGCCTGGTGCTGGCCATCGCACGCCCCGACGTCTCGGTCACGCTCGTGGAGCCGCTCCTGCGTCGGACCACGTTCCTGGACGAGGTCGTGGCCGACCTGGGGCTCGACAACGTGGCGGTCCATCGCGGGAGGGCCGATGCACTGCACGGCGGACCTGGTTTCGACGTCGTGACGTCCCGTGCGGTGGCGCCGCTGCCCCGGTTGCTGGACTGGTCGATGCCGCTGGTGCTCCCCGAGGGGCGGTTGCTGGCGTTGAAGGGCTCGTCGATCGAGACCGAGGTGCTGGGAGCCGCCGCCGCCTTCGCGGCATGGCGCTGTGCCGAGCCGGAGGTCCTGGTCCTCGAGGGACCGGAGGGCGTCGAACCGACCTACGCCGTGCGGGTTCGGTGGGCGGACCCCCGATCGGTATCGTGGCCGCCTACGCAGGCGTCGACGTCTCATGCTCGTGGACGTTCGCCTCGATCCGGGAAGCGCAGGAATCGTCGTGACCGATGAGTTATCCACCGGTGGTTCCCCGCCTGACAAGCCTAGTTATCCACAAGTAGAGCCTGGTTCTCCCCAGGCTGCGTCCGCGGATGTTTCACGTGAAACCGCCTCGGATGTTTCACGTGAAACGGAGCCATCTGTGCCGCCCATCCGCACCGCAGGGGACCTGGCGTCGTACGACGACGGGTACGACGCCGAGTCCACGCCGCTCGCTCGCGCAGCGCAGCACAGCGTGATCGCGCGCAAGGAGACCCGCTCCACCCAGAGCTTCCAGCGCCCGGACGCCACCCGGATCATGGTCGTCGCCAACCAGAAGGGCGGCGTGGGCAAGACGACCACGACCGTGAACGTCGCCGCAGCGCTCGCCCAGCTCGGCCAGCGCGTCCTGGTCATCGACCTGGACCCGCAGGGCAACGCGTCCACCGCCCTGAGCGTGGAGCACCGCCGCGGGGTGCCGTCGACGTACGACGCCCTGGTCGACGGAACCCCGCTGGTCGACATCGTCCAGCCGTGCCCGGACCTCGACCTGCTCTTCGTCGTCCCGGCCACGATCGACCTCGCCGGCGCGGAGATCGAGCTCGTCAGCGTCGTTGCTCGCGAGACCCGCCTCCGCAAGGCCATCCATGCGCACCCCCAGGTCGGAGACAACCTGTCGGCGGGGGAGGAGCGCTTCGACTACGTGCTCATCGACTGCCCGCCCTCCCTGGGGCTGCTCACGCTGAACGCCCTGGCCGCCGGCGACGAGATGATGATCCCGATCCAGGCGGAGTACTACGCCCTGGAGGGACTTGCCCAGCTCCTCGAGACCGTGGACATGGTGCGCGCCGCGCTCAACCCCGACCTGGCCGTCTCCACGGTCCTGCTGACGATGTACGACGCGCGCACACGCCTGGCTGCCGGAGTGGCCGAGGAGGTGCGCTCGCACTTCGGCGACCAGGTGCTGCGGACCAACATCCCGCGCTCCGTGCGGGTCTCGGAGGCGCCGTCGTACGGCCAGACCGTGATGACCTACGACCCCGGCTCCCCGGGCGCGCTCAGCTACTTCGAGGCGGCTCGCGAGATCGCCACGCGCGGAGTCCGCTCATGAGCAGCACCGGGCCCCGCCGCGGCCTGGGCCGCGGCCTCGGCTCCCTGATCCCCGCCGCCCCGGCCAGCGCCCCTGTCAGTGCGCCGACCCCGCCCGCGGCCGACTCCACCGAGTCCAGCCGCGCGTGAGGCGGCCGTGAGCGCGCCGGACGGCGCCGGATCCCCCGTCGCGCCTGCCTCTGCCACGGACACGTCCGATCCGGGCTTGGCCCCGGTCGCCGGCGCGTACTTCTCCGAGCTGCCGATCACCCAGATCGTCCCCAACGCCGTGCAGCCGCGTCAGGTCTTCGACGAGGAGGCGATGGCCGAGCTCGTCCACTCGATCACCGAGGTCGGGCTGCTCCAGCCCATCGTGGTGCGTCGTACGGGGGAGGAGACCTACGAGCTGATCATGGGCGAGCGCCGCTGGCGTGCCTCCCAGCAGGCCGGCCTCGTCGCGATCCCGGCCATCGTGCGCCAGACCGACGACATGGACATGCTCCGGGACGCGCTCCTGGAGAACCTCCACCGCAGCCAGCTGAACCCGCTCGAGGAGGCTTCGGCCTACGCCCAGCTCCTCGAGGACTTCGAGTGCACCCACGACGAGCTGGCCGCCCGCATCGGTCGGTCGCGACCCCAGATCACCAACACGATCCGGCTGCTCAAGCTCAGCCCGGCGGTGCAGCGCCGCGTCGCGGCCGGGGTGCTCTCCGCAGGGCACGCCCGCTCGCTGCTCAGTGTCGCCGACCCGGAGATCCAGGACCGGCTCGCCCAGCGCGTCGTGGCGGAGGGCATCAGTGTCCGCGGCCTCGAGGAGATCGTGGCGGTGGGCGACCACGGCCGCCCCGAGACCCGTCAGCAGCGCCGGCGCCCCACCGCCCCCGGCCTGGCCGAGCTCGCCGACCGCCTCTCCGACCGGCTGGAGACCCGGGTCAAGGTCGACCTGGGCCAGCGCAAGGGCAAGATCACCGTCGAGTTCGCGACCCTCGAGGACCTGCGCCGGATCACCGACACCATCGACCCGCGCCGGCCGAACGACCGCCCGATCTAGCCAGCCCCAGGCCCCGCCCCCCGCTGGTCGGGGTGTGAGGAGCGCCAGGGAGGCCTTGCCCGGTGGTTGAGGTGTGAGGAGCGCCAAGGACGCCTCGCTCGGCGGTTGAGGTGTGAGGAGCGCCAGCGACGCCTCGCCCGGTGGTTGAGGTGTGAGGAGCGCCAGCGACGAGCCTCGAAACCTCCGCACCCGAGTGCCAACCGTGGGTCTGGCGGTGCGGTCGGCTCGCTGGGTTTCGAGGCTCGGGCCCGGGGGGCCCTCGCACCTCAACCAGCGGCGAGGCTCGGGCCCGGGGGGCCCTCGCACCTCAACCAGCGGCGAGGCTCGGGCCCGGGGGGCCCTCGCACCTCAACCACCGGGGTGAATTCGGGCCGCCCAGTGCGGATCTACCCGGTCGACGGGTGAACCTGAACGACCCCACGCCGCCGAATGTCGACAAAGCCACCTATCGCCAAAGCAACATGCCGCTAAAGCGATCAGGCGACAGGTCTACTTCCGCTTGGCGCGCGCCGCGGCGCGCTTGGCTGCGCGCTCGCGCTTCTCGGCGGCGTCCAGCGCCTCGGCCTCCTCGAGGGTCGGCGCGGTTCCGCCGTACGACGCAGGCAGCCACCAGGAGCCCGGGGGCTGCTCGTCGGTGGGGTAGGAGCGGATCGTCTCGTCGAGGAGCTCGCGCATGACGCGCTGGAGCTCGGCGGTCTCGCCGACCGCGTCCTTGCCGGTGGGGTGCAGGGGTGGTGCGCAGCGGATCGCGATGGTCGTGCCCCGCGAGAAGTCCCGGTCGTGGCCCTTGGTCAACATCCGCTGGGTGCCCCACAGGATCACCGGGACGATCGGGACGCCGGCCTCGGCCGCGATGCGCACCGCGCCGCTCTTGAACTCCTTGAGCTCGAAGGAGCGCGAGATGGTGGCCTCGGGGAAGATCCCGACGACCTCCCCGGCCCGCAGGTACTCCACGGCCTGCTTGGCCGACGCCACGCCGGCTCCCCGGTCGACCTCGATGTGGTGCAGCGAGCGCATCAGCGGCCCGCTGAGCCGGTGGTCGAAGAGCTCGCGCTTGGCCATGAAGCGCACCAGTCGGCCCGATGGGTTGGCCGCCAGCCCGCCGTAGATGAAGTCGACGTAGGAGACGTGGTTCACCGCGAGCATCACCCCACCGCTCCGCGGCACGTGCTCGGTGCCGGACATCTGGAAGTCCTGGCCGAGCAGCCGGAAGGCGGTCTTGGCCGCGACGATGATCGGCGGGTAGGTGATGTCACGCATGGCGGCTCCTGGTACGGGTGGGACGAGAGTGGCGGAAGGGCTGGTACGTCGTGCAGCGGGGCGGGCGGTGCTCAGCGCCGGGTGGCGAGGAACTCGGCGATCCGGCCGATCGCCTCCTCCAGGATCGCCACGTCGGGCAGGGTGACGAGGCGGAAGTGGTCCGGGTCCGGCCAGTTGAACCCGGTCCCGTGGGTCACCAGGATCTTCTTGGCGCGCAGCAGGTCGATGACGAACGCCTCGTCGTCGTCGATCCGGTAGACCTCCGGGTCGAGGCGGGGGAAGCAGTAGAGCGCGCCCTTCGGCTTCACCGACGAGACGCCGGGGATCTCGTTGAGCAGCCGGTGCGCGAGCATGCTCTGCTCGTAGAACCTGCCGCCGGGCACGATCAGCTCCTCGATCGACTGGTAGCCACCCAGGGCGGTCTGGATCGCGTGCTGGGCCGGCACGTTGGCGCACATCCGCATGTTGGCCACGAGGGTGAGCCCCTCGAGGAAGTCCACGGCGAGCTCCTTGGGACCCGAGATCATCACCCAGCCGGCCCGGTAGCCGCAGACGCGGTAGGCCTTGGAGAGACCGCTGAAGGTCAGGCACAGGACGTCGCTGCCCGCCGCGGCCGCCGCGTGGTGGTGCACGGCGTCGTCGAAGAGGATCTTCTCGTAGATCTCGTCGGCGAACACCACGAGCTCGTGGCGCCGCGCGATGTCGACGAGACCCTTGACGATCTCCTCGCTGTAGACGGCGCCCGTCGGGTTGTTCGGGTTGATGATGACGATGCCGTGCGTGTTCTCGGTGATCTTGGACTCGATGTCGGCCAGGTCCGGGTTCCAGTCGTTGGCCTCGTCGCACAGGTAGTGCACGGGGGTCCCGCCCGAGAGCGTCACCGCCCCCGTCCACAGCGGGTAGTCCGGCGCCGGCACGAGGATCTCGTTCCCGTCGTCCAGGAACGCCTGGAGCACCATCGAGATCAGCTCGGAGACGCCGTTGCCGATGAAGACGTCCTCCACCGTGACGCCTCGCAGCCCGCGGCCCTGGTAGAACTGCGCGACCGCGGTCCGGGCCGGGTAGATGCCGCGCGAGTCGCTGTAGCCCTGCGACTCGGCGAGGTGCCGCGTCATGTCGGCCAGGATCGCCTCCGGGGCCTCGAAGCCGAACGGCGCGGGGTTGCCGATGTTGAGCTTGAGGATGCGGTGACCCTCGGCCTCGAGGCGCTGGGCCTCGACGAGGATCGGACCGCGGACGTCGTACCGGACGTCGAGGAGCTTCTTGCTCTGTCGGATCTGCCGCATCCCCTCATCCTCGCAGGTCACGTGAGGTCCCTGGGCGGACCCGTCCGCCCGGTGTCACACTGGTCCGGTGACCCGCACGATCGTCCGGCTCACGCCGGACCGGCTTGCCGCGCTGGCGGACCTCGACGTGCCGTGCGGCAGCTGCGTCCACTGGGAGCTCGACCCCGTACGACGAGCGCGGCTGTGCGACGCCGAGGAGCGGGCCGCCGAGAAGCAGGCGTGGCTCTCGACCGTGCTGCGCGAGTGGGGCTCCTGCGGCCGGGTCGCGGTCGTCGACGACGTCGTCGTCGGGTACGTCGCCTACGCGCCCGCGGCCTTCGTGCCGGGCGCCGCCGGCTGCGCCACCGCGCCGGTCTCACCCGACGCGGTGCTGCTCACGACCGCCCACGTGGCGGCGCCGTACCGGGGCCGGGGGCTCGGCCGGATGCTCGTGCAGGGCATGGCCGCCGACCTGATCGAGCGCGGCGACGCGAGCGCGGTCGAGGCGTTCGGCGACAACCGGCGGCTCCGGTCCTGCCTGGTGCCCACCGAGTTCCTCGCCCGGGTCGGCTTCCGCACCCAGCGACCACACCCGGTGACGCCGCGGATGCGGATGGACCTGCGCTCGGCGCTCACGTGGCGCGACGAGGTGGAGGCGGCCGTCGAGCGCCTCGTGGGGGCGCTGCGGCCGCGCCCGGCGCCGCTGCCGGACGCGCGCACCGCCCAGCAGCCCGGCGACCCGGCGGGCCGGTGACGTGGCAGCGCGGCCACTCGGCAGCGCGCGCGGCACCATGACGCACGAAGAGGCCCTGCCTTAGCAGGGCCTCTCGTGGTGGTGCTGGGTGATCGGTTGCGGCCGATGGTTGCGGCTGCTTCTCGGCTCACCGCGTTTCGACACGCTCGGTTGCGGGCGCCGGTTGCGGTTGCTTCTCGGCTCACCGCGTTTCGACACGCTCGGTTGCGGCTTCGTTCCTCAGCCGCACTCGCTGCTCAACGACCATCGATCGAGCCCCCGGACTGCGTCCGGTGCTCGATCAGCCGATGAACTCGTCGAGCTCCTTGAGGAGCGCAGCCTTGGGGCGGGCTCCGACGATGGTGCGGACGACCTCTCCACCCTGGTAGACGTTGATCGTCGGGATGCCGGTGACCCGGTACGAGGACGGGGTGACGGGGTTCTCGTCGACGTTCATCTTGAGGAACGTGACCTTCTCCCCGTGGGCGGTCGCGATCTCGTCGAGGATCGGCGCGACCTGGCGGCACGGACCGCACCACTCGGCCCAGAAGTCCACGAGCACGGGCTTCTCACTCTTGAGGACCTGCGCTTCGAACTCGGCGTCGGTGACGGCTGCGATGTTGCCCACGATGGGCTCCCTTCCTAGGAATGTCTGGTACTGGATGAACAACACCCCGAAGGAGGATGTTCCCGCCAGTCACGCCGGTGGCGCGGCGGGCGGAGGTCGGGGGACCGTCAGGCGGTCTGCGCGACGATGTCGGCGCGTCGCTGTGCCTCGGCTCCGGTGGCGGCGACGTGGTCGAGCTCGGCCAGGTAGCGCTCGGCGTCCAGCGCGGCCGCACAGCCGGTCCCGGCTGCGGTGATCGCCTGCCGGTACTGGTGGTCGACGAGGTCGCCGGCCGCGAAGACGCCGGGCAGGTTGGTGCCGGTCGAGGGGTGCTCGGCGACGACGTAGCCGTTGTCGTCGAGGTCGATCTGACCCTTCAGCAGCTCCGAGCGCGGGTCGTGGCCGATCGCGATGAACAGCCCGGTCGCGTCGAGCTCACGGGTCTCGCCGGTGACGGTGTCGCGCAGGGTCACGGACTCCAGGCTCTCGGCGCCGTTGATCGAGTCGACCATGGAGTTCCAGACGATGTCGAGCTTGGGGTCGGCGAACGCGCGCTCCTGCATGATCTTGGAGGCGCGCAGCTCGTCGCGCCGCACGATCAGCGACACCTTCGAGCCGAAGCGGGTCAGGAACGTCGCCTCCTCGATGGCCGAGTCGCCACCGCCCACGACCGCGATGTGCTGCTCGCGGAAGAAGAAGCCGTCGCAGGTGGCACACCACGACACGCCGCGCCCGGACAGTGCGTCCTCGTTGGGCAGGCCGAGCTTGCGGTAGCCCGAGCCGGTCGCGAGGATCACCGCGCGAGCGGTGTAGGTGTCGGTGGCGGTCTTGACGACCTTCACGTCGTCGGTCAGGTCGACCTCGACGACGTCGTCGGCGATCATCTCGGCGCCGAAGCGCTCGGCCTGGGCGCGCATCTCGTCCATCAGGGCCGGGCCCATGATCCCGTCGCGGAAACCGGGGAAGTTCTCGACCTCGGTCGTGTTCATGAGGGCGCCACCTGCGGTGACCGAGCCCTCGAACAGCAGGGGAGTCAGGTTGGCCCGGGCCGCGTAGACGGCCGCGGTGTAGCCCGACGGTCCGGAACCGATGATGATCACGTTGCGGGTGTCCGACATGTGGTGCTGGTCTCCTCGACTCGGGTGGCCCCGGGATCTCGGGGTCGTATCTCTACAACGGATCGTAGGTGAGCGGGATTCCCCGCGCACGGCCAGCACGGCACCGGAACGGCGCCGGGGCGTGACTCGGGCGTCGGGCCCTCCGTCGTTCCGCGGCGGCGCCGGTGCCGCGCGCGAGCCATCCTGGTGCCGCGCGTGAGCAGGTCGGGGCGCGCTCAGGAGACCGCGAGCACGGTCGAGCGGAGCACCTCACCGGTGCCGCACCGCAGCAGGTCGACCGTCCGCGTCGAACCCGTCGGCTCCCGGAAGGCCAGCACCGTGGGCAGGCCGTCGTACAGGGCTGCGAAGAGGGTGCCGGTGCCCCAGTCGGCCGGCGGGCACAGGAAGGACTCCGAGCTGCTCAGGTCGGCGGCCTTGACCCGCGTGCCGGCCGTGGCCTCGTAGCCGGGCTCGACGGAGAGGCGGACGACCCGCCGGGCGAACGTCTTCTCGTCGAGCCGCACCAGCCGGTGCCAGCCCTCGCCACCACTCTCGGTCCCGGTCCCCGGCGCCGGGGCCTGCGAGGGGGCGGTGTCGTCCGGGCCGGCGGCGCCCAGCTTGGCGTCCCCGGCCAGGGTGCTGGCCTCGGGGGCGCTCTCGGCGGCGGTCGTGTCGTCGGCCGCGCCGCCCGCGGCACTCGAGGAGTCGCCCTGCGACGACGCCTGGTCGAGGACCTGTCCCAGCCCCACCCCCACGAGCACGACGACGACGGCCGCAGCCAGCAGCGCTCCGACGCGGCGACGTCGGCGCGCACCGAGGTCGACCACTCCCGGCTGCTCGGCCGCGTCGGCCGGCCCCTCCGCCGCGAGCTGCTCGAGCACCCGGTCGAGGCGTGCGGCGACGTCGACCGGGATCGGGTCCGCGTGGCGCGCCTCGGCGAGCAGGCGGCGCAGGTGCGCCTCCTGCTCGGGCGTGACCTCGGGATCGGGCTCGGACATCAGGTCTCACATCTTCTCGGTCGCGCCTCGCCGCCGGACCGGTGGGTCCGCGGCGCGGGCGTCGGGGCTCGTCGGGCGGGTGGTGGCCCCCGTGCGTGGGCGCCTACTCGGCCTGGTCGGCCTCGTGGGCGGGTGGCCCCCGCGACGGGTTCGTGGATGGGACGGCTCCGGGCCCCGGGGGGTTCCCCGGCGCCGCCGGCAGGGCGTCGTCGCGCGGCTCGGCCGCCACGAGGTCGGACAGCAGCAGGGCCAGGCGCGCTCGACCCCGCGAGCAGCGCGACTTCACCGTCCCGACAGCGCAGTCGAGCATCACGGCCGCCTCGGCGACCGGGTAGCCCTCCATGTCGACGAGCACGAGGGCGGCGCGCTGCTCGTCCGGCAGCGTGCGCAGCGCCTGCAGCACCGTGCGTCGCCGCTCCGCCACGACACTGAGGTCCGCCGGGTCGTCCGCAGCCTGGGTGGCGGACGCGAGGGAGCCACGGCCGCCGTACTCCTCCAGGTCGTCGGGCAGCGCCTCGGCACGCCGGACCTTCATCGCGCGCAGCCGGTCGAGGCACGCGTTGACGACGACGCGGTGCAACCAGGTGGTCACCTGCGCCTCCCCGCGGTACGACGCCGCGCGCCGGTAGGCCGCCACCGCGCCGTCCTGCAGCCCGTCGGCGGCGTCCTCGGGGTTGCCCATCGTGCGCAGCGCCACCGCCCACAGCCGGTCGCGGTGCCGGCCGAAGAGCTCGCCGAAGGCCACCGGGTCACCCCCGACGTGGGCCGCCATCAGGGCGACGTCGGAGCGCCCGTCGGGGCCGGTCCCGGACTCGGTCCCGGAGTGGGTCCCGGAGTGGGTCCCGGAGGCGCTCGCGTCACTCACCGCGGACCACGACCTCGCCCACGCGTCCCCGGAAGAGCGGGCCGTCGGCCGGCAGGGAGGTCAGCCAGACCACGACGTAGCGCCCGGACGTCGGAGAAGCGAGCTCGATCGTGCCGACCGCCCCGCCTGGTGCGCCGGCGTTGCCCCTGATCGTGGTGCTGCCGACCGGGTCCAGGCCGTCGACACCGGTGGGCGGCTCCGCCGTCACGTAGACCGAGACGCCCGTCGGGGCGGCCCTCATCGCGAGGTCGACCGCACTGACCCGGTGGGCGCCCCCGAGGTCGAGGAGGAGGCCGACCCCGGACTTCAGCGCGCGTGGCCCGGACCCCAGCTGGTCCTCGTAGCCCTGCGTGGTCCAGGCCGTGGCGGGGTCGCCGTCGACGGCGGTCGCGGCGATGTCGTCGTTCTCTGCCCCGTCGCCGAGCGGGTCGAAGGCGGTCGCGGACACGCCGGCCAGCGGGGCGGCGAGGGCGCCGGTGCGGGCGTCGCCGCCACCGCCGGAGCTCAGGTCGGAGCCGGGGTCCGCGGAGCCGAGGACGCCGCGTCCGCGGCCCAGGTTGACCGCGACCACGACCGCGACGGCCAGCAGGAGCACCGCCAGCAGGACGCCGGCCACGCGGAACGACGACCGGCCTGGGACCGGCTCCTCCTCGACCGCGCCCAGGCGGGTGCTGCTGGGTGAGCCGTGCCCGGTGCCGGTGTCCCAGGGCCAGTACTCGTCGCGCTGGCGTGGCCCGGTCGCCGGCCCCATGACGGACCGCGGGGTGCGGACGGGTTCGCCGGCGCGCGGCTCGGGGGCGAAGAGGGGTCGCTCCGGCGGCTCCTCGAACGGCGGTGGCGGCGCCGGCGCCGTCGTACGTCGCTCCAGCCAGGACACGTCGTCGCCGTCGGGCCCGAAGATCGGCAGCCCCGCCTCCGTGGGGAGCTCCGTCGCCGGCCCCTCGACGGGCCCCTCGACGGGCCCCTCGATGGACCCGTCCACCGGCGTGCCGACCGAGACGGTCGGCAGACCCGAGGAGGGCGGGGCCTCGACCGTGGTGAGCCGGGCGGACTCGTGCGGAGTCATCTCCGGGACCGGGGGGAGCACGACGAGCTCCTCGTCGGGCAGCACCGGCGGCGTCGCTGCCATCAGCGCCACCGCCATCCCGGTCGGGTTCCCCACGAAGTCGGCCAGGTAGTCCGAGATGCCCCGCGCCGACGCGGCGAACGCGCCGAGCTCGCGGTGCCGGCCTGCGTGGTCGGAATGGAGCAGCTCCACGCACAGGCTGTCCAGCGGGCGGGGAACGCCGGCGCGGACCTGCCGCGGGCGGAGCAGCTCACCGTGGTCCCGAGGGGCCGGCTTGACGATCGAGCCCGACGCGCCGCCCCATCCGGCGGTCAGCGCGCAGTGGAGCAGGCCGGCGAGGTCGGTGAGGTCGTGGCGGGTGTCGTCGGTGGTGACACCGTGCAGGGCGGCGTCCACGCACAGGCCGATGATGCGGACCCCACCGGTGCGGTCGATGAGCACGTTCTCGGGGTTGAGCCGGCCGTGCACGATGCCCATCGCGTGGGCGGCGGCGATGGAGTCGGCGACCTCGGAGACCAGCCACGCTGCGCTGCGCGGGGCCAGCGGCCCGGTGCCGGCGGCGACGATGTCGAGCGAGGCACCCCAGCCCCACTCGTTGACGACGTAGCAGACCTCGTCGGTCAGGTCGGCGTCCAGCACCCGCAGGATGCGGTGGTCGAGGACCGTCGCCGAGCAGCGGGCCGCGTCCATGAGCCCGGGCGCGCGCGGGTCGTCGCCGCGGATGGTGTGGATCGCGACGTGCCGCTCGAGCACCCGGTCGTGTGCCCGCCAGAACCGTCCGTCACCGCTCTCGGTGAGCAGGTCGACCAGGCGATAACGGTCGGCGAGGACATCGCCGGGCCGTGTCGCGTGCGGCACCTGACTCTCCTCGTCCACCTCGAAGCGCGGGGTCCTCTGCGCCCGGTGGGCGCCTGCCCATCGTAGGACCGCCACCGGGCCGTCGTGTGGTCGTTTCGCGCGAGCCCGGCAATCGTCGCCGAACCGTGGCCGGGTCGACTACCGGGCGGCGGCGCGACCCGCGCCGAGGCGCCGGGTGACGGTCGCGACGACCGAGGTCACCTCGGTGAGGCGCAGGACGCGGGCGAGGGCGAGGAAGGCGGCGACGTCGACCGCGGCGACCAGGCCGCCGCGGGCCAGGGCGAGGGCCCAGTGCGGCTGGGCGCCCCAGAGCCTGCCCAGCCCGAGGGCCACGGCGCCGGCGACGAGGGTGGCGAGGGCGACGACGACGGCGAGCCGGACGACGAAGCGCAGCAGCACCCGGCCGTCGAGCCCACCGAGCCGGTTGCCGAGCACGACGAAGGAGATCGCGGCGCCGACGGCGTACGACGTGAAGTAGGCGATCACCAGCGCGGGGGAGGTCTCGCGGGGGCTGGCTCCACCGACCAGCACCAGGGCGCCGATGATGTTGGTCGCCGACACGAAGCACTGGATGTAGAAGACCGTGCGGGTCTGCTCGAGGGCGTAGAACCCGCGCAGCATCAGGTAGTGGACGGTGAACACGACCAGACCGGGGCCGAAGAGCGCCAGCGAGGGTGCGTAGAGGTCGAAGGTCTCCGCGGCGGCGCCGTGGCCCCAGATGACGTTGGCGATGTCGGTCGCGACCAGCGGGAGCAGGGCCGCGAACGGGACGACGACGGCCAGTGCACTGCGCAGCGTCGAGGTGAGCGTGGCGCTGAACCCGACGACGTCGCCGGATGCCGCCCGGCTCGACAGCCGCGGCAGGATGGCGGTCGCGAGCGACACCGTGATGATCGAGTGCGGCACCATCACGATCAGGAACACCGAGGAGTAGACCGTGTAGCCGGTGCCGCCCTCGGCCGTGCCGTCGGAGGCCAGCCGGACGACCACGGTGTAGGCGACCTGGTTGACGATCACGAACAGCACCGTCCACACCGCGAGCCGGGCGGTGTGGCCGAGCCCGGTGTCGCGGAAGTCGAAGCGGGGCCGGAACGTGAACCCGGCCCGCTTCAGGTACGGCACCAGGATGAGGAGCTGGGCGGCGATCCCGAGGGTCGAGCCGAGCCCGAGCACCAGCTCCTGGGAGCCGCTGTAGCCGCCCTCCAGCCCGAGGCCCGAGGCCGGTCCGAACAGCACGAGGTAGGCCACCAGGGTGATCACGGAGATCACGTTGTTGGCGATCGGTGCCCACATCATCGGG
Organism: uncultured Actinomycetota bacterium; assembly: GCA_963757695.1. Classification (GTDB taxonomy): domain Bacteria; phylum Actinomycetota; class Actinomycetes; order Propionibacteriales; family Nocardioidaceae; genus Nocardioides. The sequence continues at coordinate 636,012 of CAVWTJ010000014.1, read as the reverse complement.
CCGAAGCGACCCCGCGAGTTCAGGATCTGCCCGACCAGCACGAACATGCCGTAGAAGAAGACCTGGGGCAGGCAGTAGCGGGCGAAGGTGATCAGCGACGCCAGCTGCGCGGTGCGGTCGGGGTCGTCCCAGCGGCTGCTGGTGTAGAGCGACATCACCTGGGGCGCGAAGGCGACCAGGGCGACCGTGACCGCGCCCAGGAAGAGCGCGGCGAGCGTGATGACCCGGTTGGTGTAGGCGTCGCCCCCGTCCGGGTCGGAGCGCTGGGCGCGCACCAGCTGCGGCACCAGCACGGCGTTGAACACCCCGCCGGCCAGCAGGATGTAGAGCATGTTCGGGATCGTGTTGGCGATCGTGAAGACGTCGGCGTGGAGGCTCGCGCCGAGCGCCGCCGCCAGCAGCGCCGAGCGGACGAAGCCGCTGGCCCGCGAGACGACGGTGCCGGCGGCCATGACGGCGCTGGAGGCCAGGATGCCTGCCTGCCCGTCGTCGACCGCGGTGCCGGCTACCGGGCCGGGGGCCGCGGGTACGTCGACGGACCGGTCGTCCCGGCCGCTCGCAGTCCCGCGCGTGGTGCCGTTCGCGGTGCCGTCGTCGTCCCGGTCGGTCTCGTCGTTCCCGTCGTTCACGTGGCCTCGACCGGACCTGTCGAGGCTGAGGCCTCGGTGGTGCCCCGCCGAGCGGCGCGTACCCGTCGGACGAGGCGCAGGGCGATGGCGAGGAACAAGATGGCGATGCCGCTGCCCATGATCAACCAGATGACGTCGCTGACCTGGGCCGAGCGGATCGGGAGCGAGTCGCTGCCGCCGATCGGGACGCCGGTCGAGTCGGTCACCAGCAGCGTGACGTTGTGGACCCGGTTGGAGCTCGCGCTCGCCTGGAGGAGCACGTTGGTGCGAGCGCCCGGCTCGAGCTCCACCGGCTCGGGGACGTCGACGGAGAGCCCCGAGTCGGACTGCGCGGCCACGCTGACCGTGACGGTCTGGTCGAGGTCGTTGAGGACCGAGACCAGGAACGACCCGGTCTCGCCGGAGAGCGTGACCCCGGAGGCGGCCGTGACCCGGACCCTGGCCAGGCGGACGTCGAGCCAGTCGATCGACGCCGCGAGCGAGGCGCGCACGGGCACCTGGTCCTTGCGTGAGGCGTAGCCCAGCTGGGCCAGCGCCTGCTCGGTGACGGTGCCGGCGATCTGGTTGTTGTCGGTGAGCACCCGCTGCATCGTCGCGCCGCGGGCGATCAGCTCGAGCGCGGCGTCGAACGTCGGCTCGTCGAGCTGGCGGCGCTGCTGGGACCGCGGGTAGGCGAGAGCGGTCTCGTCGAGCGGGGTCGCCGGGGTGGAGGCCTCCAGCTCCGAGACGGTCGTCAGGTCCACCCAGTCGACGGCGAGGCCGGCGAAGAAGTCGGCTGCGGAGGTCAGGTCCCAGTCGGTCGGGAGCACCACGGTCAGGGGCTGCTGGTCGGACTTCAGCACCCGCACCGCCGCCTCGGCCAGGATCCGCTGGCGCAGGCCGACCGCGGTGATCGACGGCCCGGGCCCGGGGCTGCCGTCGGCCGCGCCGGGGGAGGTGACGACGACGTCGTGACCCTCGACGTCGGCGACCGCCGGGGCCGAGCCGTCGACCATCTTGTCGCTGAGCAGGATCCGGGTATCCGGGTCGGCCGAGCGGATCGAGTCCGCGTCGAGGAAGCCGCCGGGCGCGGAGTAGGCGGGGGTGGTCGCGATCCCCAGGTCCTCCAGCACCGTGCTCTGCTGCGCGCGCGCCAGGTCGAGCAGCGCGGGCTCGTGGGCGAGCGTCGCCGGCACGTCGATGTTGCCGTAGGGCACCGTCAGGACCTCGTTGCCGGCCAGGGCCCCGGGCAGCTCGTCGAGCCACTCGCCCGCCGCCCGCGCGCTAGGCGTGTCCCGGTCCGCGGCGCCGGGGTCCTCGGTCGCTGCGTCCGTGGCACCGTCGCCGTCGGGCGCGGCCTGGCCGTCGCCGCTCTCCTCGTCGGTGGGGGTCGTGGGCTCGCCGGTGGGCCCGTCGGTCGCCGTACCGGGGGTCGCGGGGTCGGGGGACGGATCCAGTGTGCGGGCCGGGTTGCCCTGGGCGAGGCGGTCGATCCCGTCGATCAGGGCCGGGTCGACGAGCCACGAGATCGGGGTGTCGGCGGGTGCCGTCGAGGCGAAGGTGAGCAGGTCGCGGAGCCGGCCACCGGAGCTCAACGTGCGCGCCCAGCTCCGCTCCCGGTCGAGCGAGCCGTCGGTGCGGGTCGGGAGCGACTTCAGCAGGGGCAGCACCAGCGCGACCTTGACCGGCGTGCGGACCCGGCGCGGGATGTAGGGGAGGAACGTCCGGGCCCGGCCGTCGGCGACGTCGTCGCGGGGGGTGCTCCGGCTCGCGCCGCTCGCGTGGATGCCGAACCAGTAGACCCCGCCGCCGGAGACGTCGAAGGCCGTGACGGGCACCCGGACCACGAACGAGGACGTGTCGCCCGGCGCGAGGGCCGCGATCTTGCCGGGCTCTCCCGCGTCGATCACCCGCTCGCCGACGAAGGCGTCGTAAGGCAGCTCCATGGCCTTGGCCAGTGCGGAGGCGCTGCGCATCGGGGGGAGGTCCTGACCGAGGAGCGCGTAGAGGTTGATCGTCGTCCACGTCTCGTCGGAGCGGTTGGTCACCGACCCGCTCACCACGATGTCGCCCTTCGCGGGCAGGTACGACGGGCTCAACGTGCTGATCTCCACCCGCAGCGGCGAGGTGTCGCGCTCCGCGGCCGCCGCGCGGCTCGTGGCGGTGTCGGTACGCACGGGGCCCGAGGACGTTGCCTCGGCCGGGCGGATCGTCGTCGTACCGCCCACCTCGGCGGCGTGGGCAGCCGCTGCCGCGGACGGCACCGGCACCAGCAGCAGCCCGGCGCCCAGGACCGTGGCTCCCGTCCCGGCCACGAGGGCGCGCAGGAAGCGGGAAGGTCGGACCACGCCCCGAGGGTATCGGGAGGTCAGGAGCCTGCCGGTCAGGCGGGCGGTGCGGTCACCGTAAACTGCCGTGGGTGCCCGACCTGCCCGTGAGCCCCGCCCGTCCCTCGACTCCCCCGACGCCCCCGCCGGGGTCGTCGGTCCTGTCGATGGCGGAGGTGCAGCAGCGGGTGGCTGCCGAGCTCGACCGCCTCGCCCCGGTGCTCGACGAGCTGGGGGCCCTCTTCGAGGATGCCGGGCACACCCTCCACCTGGTCGGTGGACCGGTGCGCGACGCGATGCTCGGCCGCTCCCACCACGACCTCGACTTCACGACCTCGGCCCGACCCGAGCAGACCGAGAAGCTGCTCAGGCGCTGGGGCGACGGCGGCCTCTGGGACATGGGGCGCGACTTCGGCACGATCGGGGCGCGCAAGGGCGAGTGGGTCGTGGAGGTCACGACGTACCGATCGGAGAGCTACGACGCCTCCTCCCGCAAGCCGGAGGTGTCGTACGGCGACTCCCTGGCCGGCGACCTCGGACGGCGCGACTTCACCGTCAACGCGATGGCGGTCAGCGTCCCGGGGCGCGACTTCGAGGACCCCTACGGCGGCATCGTCGACCTCGCCGAGCGGGTGCTCCGCACGCCCGGCGCGCCCGAGGACTCCTTCGGCGACGACCCGCTACGGATGCTGCGCGCGGCCCGGTTCGCCGCCCAGCTCGGTTTCGACGTCGCTCCCGAGGTGGTCGCCGCGATGACGGCCATGGCGGAGCGGATCACGATCATCTCGGCCGAGCGGGTGCGCGACGAGCTGGTCAAGCTCGTCTGCGCGCCGTACCCGCGGCTCGGGCTGACCCTGCTCGTCGACACCGGGCTGGCCCAGATCGTGCTGCCCGAGCTGCCCGCCCTGCGCCTGGAGCGCGACGAGCACCACCGCCACAAGGACGTCTACGAGCACACGCTGACCGTCCTGGAGCAGTCGATGGAGCTCGAGTCGCGGCTGCCCGAGGAGCTCACCGGCGGGGGCCCGGACTTCGTGTCCCGCTTCGCGGCACTGATGCACGACGTCGGCAAGCCGCGCACCCGCCGCTTCGTCGAGGACGGCACCGTCACCTTCCACCACCACGACGCCGTCGGCGCCAAGCTGACGGCCAAGCGGATGAAGGCGCTGCGCTTCTCCGGCGACGAGATCGAGGCGGTGCGCCTGCTGGTCGAGCTGCACCTGCGCTTCCACGGCTACGGCTCGGGGGAGTGGACCGACTCGGCGGTACGCCGCTACGTGCGCGACGCAGGGCCTCAGCTGGAGCGGCTCCACATCCTCACCCGCGCCGACTGCACGACCCGCAACCAGCGCAAGGCCGACCGGTTGCGTCGTACCTATGACGACCTGGAGGCGCGCATCGCCCGGCTCTCGGAGCAGGAGGACCTCCAGGCGCTGCGTCCCGACCTGGACGGCAACCAGATCATGGAGATCCTGGGGATCGGTCCCGGGCGCGAGGTCGGCGAGGCGTACCGCTACCTGCTCCAGCTGCGGATCGACCGCGGACCGATGGAGGCCGACGCGGCGCGTGCTGCCCTGCAGGAGTGGTGGGCCGCTCGGGGCTGAGGCCCGGAGGCGCCGGGGCCCGAGGGGGATTCGCAGGGCCCCGCACGGTGCAACCCCTTGCTTCCGTGCGGGACCCTGCCGGCGGCACATCCCCATGGATGCCACCGCACCGTCCGTCACCGACCCCTCAATGACGGACGACGATGGGTGTCCGGCTGCGCGCGGTGCGCGTCAGCCGGGTCCGGGCGCGCCTGCGCCCGGGGAGGGAGGCGCATTGCTGCTGCCCCAGATGAGTGCCGAGGTGCCGCCGTCGGCTGCCGGCCGCGCGGCGGCGCCGCGTCCGGACGCGTCCGGGACGCGGTGACCAGCGGGCCCGGTGGGACGGGGCGCGGGACGGTCCGTGGGGGGAGGGAGCATGGTCGATCCTCGGGAAGGGGGTGGACGCGGGAGTGCGGGTCCAGCCGGGGATGCGTGCGGGGGGATGGGGCTCGTGCAGGGGGATGCTGAACCCATCGTAGGGCCTCAGGGCCGAATTGCACCCGGAAAGTTTCGGTGACCCGGCGCCCCGGTGCTCCTGCACGTCGAGGTCCCACGCCGTCGGCGGCGCCCGGCGAGCACCGCCCTTCGCAGGCAGAGCTCCGTCACCGACGGCGGTCCTCGGGTGCCTGGAAAAAGCCGTCGACCCGCCGCCCGGATGGGCGGCGGGTCGACGCAGGATCACCGTGCGGGGAGGGTCACTCCTCGCCGGCGATGAAGGCTTCCACGCGACGACGACCCTCGTCGTCCTCGATCTGGACCGGCGGGCTCTTCATCAGGTACGACGACGCCGAGATGATCGGGCCACCGAGGCCGCGGTCCATGGCGATCTTGCAGGCGCGCAGGGCGTCGATGATGATGCCGGCCGAGTTGGGGGAGTCCCAGACCTCGAGCTTGTACTCGAGGTTGAGCGGGACGTCGCCGAACGCGCGACCCTCGAGGCGGACGTAGGCCCACTTGCGGTCGTCGAGCCACTGGACGTAGTCCGACGGACCGATGTGGACGTTGCGGTCATGGATCTTGTCGGCCAGCTCGCCGTGCAGGTTCGAGGTGACGGCCTGGGTCTTGGAGACCTTCTTGGACTCCAGGCGCTCGCGCTCGAGCATGTTCTTGAAGTCCATGTTGCCGCCGACGTTGAGCTGGTAGGTGCGGTCCAGCGCGACGCCGCGGTCCTCGAACAGCTTCGCCATGACGCGGTGGGTGATGGTGGCACCGACCTGGCTCTTGATGTCGTCGCCGACGATCGGGACGCCGGCGTCCTCGAACTTCTTGGCCCACACGGGGTCGGAGGCGATGAAGACGGGCAGGGCGTTGACGAAGCCGACGCCGGCGTCGATCGCGCACTGGGCGTAGAACTTGTCGGCCTCCTCGGAGCCCACCGGGAGGTAGGACACCATCACGTCTGCGCCGGAGTCCTTCAGGACCTGGACGACGTCGACCGGGTCGGCGCCGGACTCCTCGATGGTCTGGCGGTAGTACTTGCCGAGACCGTCCATCGTCGGGCCGCGCTGCACGTCGATGCCCAGGGTGGGCACATCGGCGATCTTGATCGTGTTGTTCTCCGAGGCGTTGATGGCCTCGGACAGGTCCTTGCCGACCTTCTTGTCGTCGACGTCGAACGCCGCGACGAACTCCACGTCGCGGACGTGGTAGTCCCCGAACATGACGTGCATGAGCCCGGGCACCGTGGCCTCGGGGTCGGCGTCCTTGTAGTACTCGACGCCCTGGATCAGGGACGTCGCACAGTTGCCGACTCCCACGATTGCTACTCGTACCGAACCCATGGGGTTTCCTTCCGTGTGACTTCAGTGGTGGTGCTGGTCGTTGAACGGGGTGGTGCTGGTGTGCTGGGGTGCCGATCGGGTCGGCGTGCTGCTGGGCCCACTTCTGGGCCTACTTCTGGGCCTACTTCTGGGCGTGCGGTGCGGCAGGCGGCGTGCCCTGACGGCCACGCTCGGCGTTGATCAGGTCCGAGAGCCACTGGACCTCGCGCTCGGCCGACTCGACCCCGTGACGCTGGAGCTCGGCGGAGTAGCGGTCGACCTCCTTCTCGGTCATCGACAGCTGCGACTGCACGCGGTCGAGCCGCTCCTGCAGCCGGGTCCGCCGACCCTCGAGGACCCGGAGCCGGATCTCCATGTCGGTGCGACCGAAGAACGCGAACCGGATGTCGAAGTTGTCGTCCTCCCACGCGGTGGGGCCGACCTCCGACATCAGGCGCTCGAACTCGGCGGTGCCGGCCTCGGTGACCTGGTAGACGATCCGCGGGCGCCGTGAGACCGGCGTCATGGTGGGCGCGGACTCCTCGATGAGGCTGCCGCGAAGCATCTTCTTCAGGGTCGGGTAGAGCGAGCCGTACGACAGCACCCGCCCCCACCCGAGCATCAGGTTGAGCCGCTTGCGCAGCTCGTAGCCGTGCATGGGTCCCTCGTGCAGCAGTCCGAGGACTGCGAGCTCGATGGTCTCTGCGCGGCGTGCCATGAGACCTATCGTAGCGATATATCCAGCACATATGAATTCCCGCTGGGTCGGGGCGATGGTTCGGCGTGTCGTATCGCTGCCGGGTGAGGGGTCCGGCGGGGCCGGGGTGGGGGTCGTCGGGGGGTGGGTCTGCGGGTGGGGCCTCGCGCGCCCGGGGCCATCGCCGGGCGGCTGGGGCGGCGCGTCGCCGCGACGGCGTTCGCTGTGCTTGCGCTGCGTCGGCGGCGCCGCGGCCAAGCCCCTTGAGGCCGCTCCGGCCATGCCCCGGGCGCTCCCGGCCCCACCCGCGCCCCACGCGCCCCCGCCTCCCCCTCCTCGCTGGTGGGTCTGGTGAGGGGGGGAGGGAGTGGTGGCGATCCGGAGTTGTCCCCAGGCCGGAGTCGTGGACAGGGGATGTCGAGTCGACGGGTTGTGCACAGGGAGGTGACAGATTCGGTGGGTGTGGGGTGGTTGCGTACCCTGAAGAATCGTGCGCCCGGGTCCGGGTCGCTCCGCGGTGCCGTCGGCACCGTGCACTCGACTTCCCCCGAGGTGACTGTGGTCGGCAAGCGCAAGGGTCTCGCTGCGTCGCGGCAACCCCTGAAGTACGGCGACCCCGGGTTCGAGCGCACGTGGGCCGAGCGCCTGACGTTCCGCAACCGTCCCCACCGCACCTGGGGCCAGCGTTTCAAGCGCTTCGCGATCTACACCCTGAGCATCGGCCTGGTGCTGACCCTCGTCGGCGTCGGCGTGTTTGTCTACCTCTACAAGTCGATCGACATCCCGGAGCCCAACGCGGAGTTCCTCACCGAGACGTCGTTCGTCTACTACGACAACGGCAAGGACGAGGTGGGGCGCTACGCCAACCAGTTCCGCGACTCCGTCGAGCTCGACGAGATGGCCGACGACCTGAAGAGCGCCGTCGTCGCCGCGGAGAACCGCACCTTCTACACCGACCGCGGGATCGACCCCAAGGGCATCCTGCGCGCGGCGTTCAGCAACGCCAGCGGTGGGTCGCAGCAGGGCGCGTCGACGATCACCCAGCAGTACGTCAAGATCCTCTACCTCACCCAGGAGCGCTCCTACACGCGCAAGGTCAAGGAAGCGATCCTGTCGCTGAAGATCCAGCGGGAGTTCAGCAAGGACGAGGTGCTGCGCGGCTACCTCAACACCATCTACTTCGGTCGCGGCGCCTACGGCGTCGAGGCCGCGAGCCAGGTCTTCTTCAAGAAGTCGGCCGCCGACCTCAACCTCAAGCAGTCGGCCGTGCTCGCCGCGGTCCTCAACAACCCCTCGCGCTTCGACCCGGCCAACGGCAAGGACAGCAAGCGTGCCCTCAAGGGTCGCTACGCCTACGTGCTGAGCTCGATGGCCGAGGTCGGTGACATCACCACCGAGAAGGCGGACAAGGCGGCCAAGCACCTGCCGAAGTTCCCGAAGATCCCGGCGGAGAGCACGTACGGCGGCCAGAAGGGCCACATGCTCGCGATGGTGAAGGACCAGCTGCTGTCGCTGAAGAAGAAGGACGGCACGGCCTTCACCGACCAGGAGATCGACGGCGGCGGGCTGCGGATCACCACCACGCTGGACCAGAAGGCGATGGACGCGGCCGAGCAGGGCGTCAAGGACGCCAAGCCCGAGGGCTTCGGCGACAAGCAGCTCCACATCGGCGTGGCCAGCGTCCAGCCGGGCACCGGTGCCATCCGCGGCTTCTACGCCGGCCAGGACTACCTCGACTCCGAGATCAACTGGGCGATCGCGGGCGGGCAGGCCGGGTCGACGTTCAAGGCGTTCGCCCTCGCTGCCGGCATCAAGGCCGGCTACTCGCTCAAGGACACCTTCGACGGCAACTCGCCCTACGAGCTGTCCGACGGGACCGAGGTCGTCAACGAGCAGGACAACGACTACGGCACGGTCAACCTGATCAGGGCCACCGAGGACTCCATCAACACCGCCTTCCTCGACCTCACCGTCGGCATGGGCGGTGGTGGACCCGAGCAGATCATCAAGACCGCCAACGACATGGGGATCCCGCCGGTCAAGGGCAAGAGCGACGGCGGCTTCCCGCGCCACACCCCGGGCCTCAACCCGGACACGACCGTCTCCCTGGGCTCGGCGACCATCAGCCCGATCAACATGGCCAACGCCTACGCCACGCTCGCCAACAAGGGTGTCGCGGCCGAGCCGTACCTGGTCGAGAAGGTCACCAACGCCCAGGGCGAGGTGCTCTACAACCACAAGGTGCAGACCCACCGCGCGATCAGCGCCGACATCGCCGCCGACGTGACCTACGCGCTGCAGCAGGTCGTCAAGACCGGCACGGGTACGGCGGCACTGGGCATCGACCGCCCGGCCGCCGGCAAGACCGGCACCGCGACCAACGGCAACGACGAGGTGTCGTCCGCCTGGTTCGCCGGCTTCACCCCGCAGCTCTCGACCGCGGTCATGTACGTGCGCGGCAAGGGCAACGAGCAGCTGAAGGACTGGCTGCCGTCGTACTTCGGCGGCGCCTACCCGGCGCAGACCTGGACCGCGGTCATGAACTACGACATGGCCGGGCTCGACGTCGTCGACTTCCCGGAGCCGGCGTACGTCGACGGCGAGGCGCCGGCGACCGGTCACGCGCCGTACACCCCGCCACCGCCGCCGCCGAAGCCGACGAAGGAGCCGACCAAGAAGCCGACGAAGACGCCCTCGCAGACGCCGACCCAGCAGCCGACGACGAAGACGCCGGACCCGCAGCCGACCACGCCGCCGTCTCCGCCTCCGACCACTGCCGCCGTCTCCGAGCACTCCGCCGACCACGCCGCCGGCACCGGACCCGACGACGGCGCCGCCGCCGGCATCGGCATCGGCCGCACCGCGCAGCTCGAGCACCGCCGGCACCCAGCCCGCCGACCGTCGGCGGCAGCCGGTCCTCCGGACCGGGTGACACGTTGGGCCACGTCCACCCGACGCAGGACGATCGGGTCGTCGCCGCCCTGAGCGAGGCGGTCGGCGGACCCGCCGGCGACCGGGTCGGTACCTCGCGCTGGTGGACCCCGCTGCGGGTCCTGCTCGGGCTCGCCGCGGTCACCTTCGCCCTGGGCCTGGTCGCGCAGGGCTCCTGCGTCGCCGACCAGTGGCGCGGGGACGACCCGACCCTCTACGCCCACGTGTGCGCCTCCGACGTCGCCGACGCCTACACCGGCACCGGCCTGGTCGAGCTGGCGTGGCCGTGGAGCGGGGACGAGGGCACCCGGGCGCGCTACCCCGTGACCGACCAGCCGGCCCTCGTCGGTCTCTGGTCGTACGCCGCCGCGCGGGTCACCCACGTGCTCGCCGGGTCGCCGGACGTCGAGGCCCGCTACGCGACGTCGACCGGCGACCTCGCCGAGGATCCCGACGTACGACGCGAGCGCACGATCTTCGTGGGCGTCAACGCGCTCGGCTTCGCCGCCCTCGTGCTCCTCACCACGGTCGCGCTGAGCCGGGTGCACCGGCGCCGACCGTGGGACGCTGCCGGCTTCGCGGTGGCGCCCCTGCTGGTGGTGGCGGGGCTGGTCTCGTGGGACCTGCTCGCGGTCGCCGCCGTGGCCGGGGCGCTGCTGGCCTGGTCACGTGCGCGACCTGTCCTGGCCGGGGTGCTGGTGGGGCTCGGTGCCGCGGCCGGGGTGTGGCCGGCGCTGCTGCTGGCGGCGTTCCTCCTCGCCTCGCTCCGCGACCGTCGTCGCGTCGACGTGCTCCCGGCGACCGTCACCGCGACCGCCGTCTGGGCGGTGCTCAACCTGCCGGCGTTCCTGACCGGGCGCGCCCAGTGGGAGCGGACCTGGTCGTGGACCTCGGGCGCCGGCAGCGACGGCGGCAGCGTCTGGACGATCCTCACCGGCCTGACCGGCCTCGACCCCGGCACCGCGAGGTCCCTCTCGTGGGGACTGGTGGCGTTGTGGGTGCTGGCGGTGATCGCGCTGGTGCTCCGCGCGCCGCTCGCGCCGCGGGTCCCGCAGGTGGCGCTGCTGCTGGTGGGCGGCTTCCTGATCCTGCGGACGTCGTTCGAGCCGCAGCAGGCGCTGTGGCTGCTGCCGCTGGCGGCGTTGGCCCGGCCGCGATGGCGTGACCTGTTGATCTGGCAGGGCGCCGCAGTGCTGTTCGTGGCTCTCCAGTCGTGGTCGACCGGCGGGTTCCTCGACCCCACGAGCGGCGGCAAGCCGGGGTTCTACTGGATCGGGATCCTCGTCCACGTGCTCGCGACCGGCTACCTGGTCGGGGTCGTGGTCCGCGACGTGTGGTGGCCGGACGTCGACCCGCTCGAGGAGGAGCGGGACGGCGCGGCCGGCCCGGCGCCGGACCCGGCGCTCAGCGCACGATGATCTCGTCGAAGGCCGTCGTGGTGTAGCGCACCCGGACGTCGACCCGGTCGCCGATGGCCGGCACGTGCGCGCCGGCCGGCAGGAACAGCATCGAGGCCTGCATGTGCGGCGGCTCGGCGAAGAGCCGCTGCTTGCCGTCGATCGAGAACGGCGAGCGCACGAAGCCGACCGCGTCCAGGCCGCCGCGGGCCAGGGTGGCCGCTCGCGCCTTGATCGAGGAGTCGCCGGTCGGCGCCTCGAGGCCGATGCCGTGGGCGGTGCCTCCGCTGACGACGAGCAGGTGCCCGGCCTTGGGCAGCGTCCGTGCGCGGTAGCCGAACGCGTCGCCGCGCTCGACGGCGTGCACGTCGAGGACGGTCGCGGTCACCGACAGCGCCCCGCGGTCGCCCAGCCACAGGCCGGTACCGGTGCGGGGGCGGATCGTGAAGTCGGCGTACGACGTGCGCAGCGTGGCCAGCTCGTCCGCGGTGAGGTGGCTGACCCAGACGGTGTCGAGACCCGTCGAGCCCGGCGGCGACGGCGTCGTTCATCAGCCGGCGTACCTCGCCGAGGTGCGAGCCCTGCGCCAGCGGCAGGTGCAGCGCGACGCCCTCGAGCCGGAAGCGGCCGCCCGCGGCGCGGTGGGCGCGCAGCCGCTCGGCCGCCGTCCACAGGTCGCGGGCGAGGAACCCGTGCCGCTTCATGGAGGTGAGCAGCTCGAGCACGATCCGGGCGTCGGGCTGACGCGTCGAGCAGCGCGTCGAGGTCCTCGACGCGACCCACCGTGTGGATGACCCGGTCGGTCAGCGCAGGGTCGAGGTCGGCGACGAACGGGCGCCACGGGGTCAGCACGAGCAGGTCGCCGTCGAACCGGGTGGCCACCTCGGGGAGCTCGACGTAGGTGCCGACCGCGATGGCCTGGACGCCGAGCCAGGCGCTCTTGCGGGCGAGCCGGCCGAGCGTGAAGCCGTAGCCGTTGCCCTTGACGACCGGGGTCAGCCCGGGGGTGGCGTCGGCGACGGCACGCAGGTGGCGGCGCCAGCGCTCGCCGTCGACGGTGAGGGTGAGGCTCATGGCTGCGCGGTCACCTGCGCTTCATGTAGAGGTCGAACGCGGCGTACAGGGCTCGGTTGAGCGGGAGGTCCCACTCGCCGACGTACTCGACGGCCTCGCCGCCGGTGCCGACCTTGAACTGGATCAGCCCGGCGTGGGGGTCGTCGGCGTCGAGGGTGTCGGTGATGCCGCGCAGGTCGTAGACGTCGGCGCCGGCGGCCAGGGCGTCCTGGATCATGGCCCACTGGACGGCGTTCGACCCCCGGACGTCGCGCTTCTCGGTCGAGGAGGCGCCGTAGGAGTACCAGGCGTGGGTGCCGACGCGGATCGCGATCGTGGCCGCGACCAGCTCACCCTCGTGGCGGGCGGACCACAGCGTGATCCGTCCGGGTCCCTCGGCAGCCAGGGCGGCCGACCATGGTCTCGAAGTAGCGCAGCGGGCGCGGCGTGAAGTGGTCGCGCTCGGCCGTGTGGACGTAGAGGTCGTGGAACGCCTTCAGGTCGGCCCCGGCCTCGACGGCGGGGTCGCTGCCGGTGACCTCGACCCCCTCCTTGGCGGCCTTCTTGATGTTGCGACGCCACTGCTGGTTCATCGCCTTGAGGACGTCGTCCTCGGTGCACGCCGTGCCGTCGGCGTGGCGCAGCGGGACCTGGAAGACGTACTGCGGCTGGCCGGCCGAGAAGCCGCCCTCGGTGCTCTGCGCACGCCAGCCCAGGTCGGCGAGCTGCGACACCACGCGGGCGCCGTGGGCGTCACGCTCGGTCGGCGCGACGTCGTCGAGGCGTCGTACGGCGTCGTCGGCGATCCCGGCCTTGATCGTCGCGGCGTCCCAGCGCCGGGTGACCACGGGAGGACCCATGCGCACACCGAAGGCACCCTGCTCCTTCAGGTGCGCGGTCAGCGGGGCGAGCCACGCGCCGAGGTCGTCGGCGGTCCAGTCGATGACCGGACCCTCCGGCAGGTAGGCCAGGTAGCGCTTCAGCCTCGGCAGCTGCCGGTAGAGCACCAGCGCCGTCCCGACCAGTGTCGTGCCGTCGAACCAGCCGAGGGACTCCCGGCGCCACTCGCTCTTGACCTGACCCCAGGCCGGGGTCTGGAGGAAGCTCGCCGAGCGCTGCTGCTCGACGAAGCCGAGGTGGTCGCTGGCAGAGATCTCGCGGACGGTCAACACGTCTCCGAGGCTATCGGTCCGCCCCTCGCGCCGGTCTCCCCCCGGTGGTCGAGGTGCGAGGAGCGCCATGACGCCCCCGGTGGTTGAGGTGTGAGGAGCGCCATGACGCCCCCGGTGGTTGAGGTGCGAGGAGCGCCAGCGACGAGCCTCGAAACCCCTGGTGTCGAGGGGCAGCCGTGGGCCCTGGGGTTGCTTGTCGTCTCACCGGGTTTCGAGGCTCGGGCCCGGGGGGCCCTCGCACCTCAACCAGCGTGGAGCTCCCGGTGGTTGAGGTGTGAGGAGCGCCAGCGACGAGCCCGAACCCCTGGTGTCGAGGGGCAGCCGTGGGGCCGGGGTTGCTTGTCGTCTCGCCGGGTTTCGAGGCTCGGGCCCGGGGGGCCCTCGCACCTCAACCAGCGGGGCGGAGGCCCTCGCACCTCGAACTGCGCCCGGGGAGGGCGCGGGTCAGAGGCGGGCGCGGAGCCAGGCGAAGTCGGCGGTGTGCTCCTCGGCGCCGCCCGGGGTCTCGCAGACGACCGGCGCGCCGGCGTCGCGGACGACGGCGGCGAGCAGGTCGGGGTCGATCTGGCCGGCGCCGAAGTTGGCGTGCCGGTCGGCGCCGGAGTCGAAGGCGTCGCGGCTGTCGTTGCAGTGCACCAGGTCGATGCGCCCGGTGATCGCGACGACGTCGGCCACCACGGTCTCCAGCGCGTTGCCGCCGGCATGGGCGTGGCAGGTGTCGAGGCAGAAGCCGACCCGGTCGGCCTGCTCGGCCGAGGAGATCGCGTCCCAGACCCGGGCGATCCGCTCGAGGTAGCGGGTCATCGCGTTGTCGCCGCCCGCGGTGTTCTCGATCAGCAGCGGGACCTTGAGGTCGGTCGCCTCGATCGCCTTGCGCCAGTTGTCGAAGCCCTTCTCCGGGTCGTCGGCCTTGTTGACGTGGCCGCCGTGCACGATCAGCCCCTTGGCGCCGATCGCGGCCGCGGCGTCGACGTGCTGCTGGAGCAGCTTGCGGCTCGGGATCCGGATCCGGTTGTTGGTCGTGGCGACGTTGACGATGTACGGCGCGTGCACGTAGAGGTCGACGCCCGCGGCCTCGGCGTCGGCGCGCAGCGCCTCGGCACCGCCGGCGTAGGCGATCTCGGGACCCTGGTAGCCCTGCGGGTCGCCGAGGAAGAACTGCACGAGCGGTGCCTGTCGGGCCGCCGCCTCGGCGAGCGGGTCGGTCTGGTCGACGTGGGCGCCGATGGCCGGGCTGCTGGTCTCGCTCATGGCCTCACTCTAGGAAGGCTCGCCGACAACGGTGAACGTCGATCCCGCAGATTTAGGGCCGGGTCCCGCGCGCTGTTAATCTTCCGTGTCCTGGTTGCCACCCCACCGATGGGGACCGGCGCAGGATGAAGGCCCTCCTGCCACGGAAAGACCGTGGCCGCGAGTCCAGAGGAGGTGGGTCCGTCATGCGTGCCTATGAAGTCATGGTCATCCTCGACCCCAGTCTCGAAGAGCGCACCGTCGAGCCGTCGCTCGACAAGTACCTGAACGTGATCCGCAAGGATGGCGGCTCGGTCGACAAGGTCGAGGTGTGGGGCCGGCGTCGTCTGGCCTACGAGATCAAGAAGAACGCTGAGGGCATCTACGCCGTCATCAACCTGCAGGCCGAGCCCGCGACGGTCAAGGAGTTCGACCGTCAGCTCACGCTCAACGAGTCGATCCTGCGCACGAAGGTGCTCCGCCCCGACGCTCACTGAGCGTCTGTGGAGAAGCCCTTCCCACTGTCGGTGGCTCACGACACGATGAGCCCCACTGACATCACCGGATCACACGACTCCTAGGGAGAACCTCATGGCAGGCGAGACCGTCATCACCGTCGTCGGCAACCTCGTCGACGACCCGGAGCTGCGCTTCACCCCCTCGGGGGCTGCGGTGGCCAACTTCCGGATCGCGTCGACGCCGCGCACCTTCGACCGCCAGACCAACGAGTGGAAGGACGGCGACGCGCTGTTCCTCTCCTGCTCGGTCTGGCGTCAGGCGGCGGAGAACGTCGCCGAGTCCCTCCAGAAGGGCATGCGCGTCGTCATCCAGGGGCGGCTCAAGCAGCGCTCCTACGAGACTCGCGAGGGTGAGAAGCGCACGGTCGTCGAGCTCGAGGTCGACGAGGTCGGCCCGTCCCTCGCCTTCGCCACCGCCAAGGTGACCCGCGCCAGCCGCTCCGGCGGCGGCGGGGGCTACTCCGGCGGCGGCCAGGGTGGCCAGCGCCCCAGCGGCGGTGGCGGCGGTACTCCGGTGGCGGCCAGCAGGGCGGTGGCCAGCAGGGTGGCGGCCAGCAGGCCGACGACCCGTGGGCCACGCCCGCTCCTGCCCGACCGGCCGGCGGTGCACCCAACCAGGGTGCCGGCGCCGACCCGTGGGGCGCTCCCGGCGTGGGCTCCGACGAGCCCCCGTTCTGATCCAGCACCACCCATCCAGCACATCCGCACCCATTCCGGCACTCATCCGCCGGGCTTCTAGAAAGGAAGCACCACAATGGCCAAAGCAGTGATGCGCAAGCCCAAGAAGAAGGTTTGCCAGTTCTGCAAGGAGAAGGCGACCGGTGTCGACTACAAGGACACCCCGCTGCTCCGCAAGTTCATCTCCGACCGTGGCAAGATCCGTGCGCGGCGCGTGACCGGCAACTGCGTGCAGCACCAGCGCGACGTTGCCATCGCGGTCAAGAACGCCCGCGAGGTCGCTCTGCTGCCCTACACGTCCACCGGTCGCTGAGAGGGGTTGACGACATGAAGCTCATCCTCACTCAGGAGGTCGACGGTCTCGGCTCTCCCGGCGACATCGTCGAGGTCAAGGACGGCTACGGCCGCAACTACCTGGTCCCCCGCGGCGTTGCCGTGCGGTGGACCAAGGGCGGTCAGAAGCAGGTCGACTCGATCAAGGCCGCTCGCGCGACCCGTTCGGTGCGCGACCAGGGTCACGCTGCCGACCTGCAGGCCAAGCTCCAGGCCGGCCCGGTGGACCTGCGGGTCCGCTCGGGTGCCGAGGGTCGCCTGTTCGGTGCCGTCACGGTCACCGACATCGCCGACGCCCTGACCGAGGTCGCCGGCGAGTCCGTCGACAAGCGCACGATCGTGGTCACCAACCCGATCAAGTCGCTCGGCTCGCACTCGGTCGCGGTCAAGCTGCACGACGACGTGTCGGCCACGGTGGCCCTCAACGTCATCCCCGCCTGACCCAGCACGACCCAGCAACGGCCGCTCCCGGTGATCCGGGGGCGGCCGTTCTGCGTGCCAGGCGCCCGAGACGCAGGACCTGGCGGTGGGGTGGGTGAGCCCCGTCAGGCGGGGGCGGCCGGCTCCACGACGGGGGGCTCGGCCCACGCTCGTCGGGCGTAGACGAAGAGTGTGACGATGACGACCAGGCGCAGCAGCTCGGCTGCCGCACCGGCCGGCTCGCCCAGCGCTGCCCACCCGGCGCCGAAGACGAGCACCGGAAGGGCCGCCACCACCAGGGTCGCGGTGACCAGCAGTCGGAGCACCGTCGCGGCGCCGCGGTCGCGCGCCGTGGTCGCCGCCAGCCCGAGCTGGTGCAGGAGCAGTGCGGTGAAGGCGAACGACGGCAGGTCGGCGGCCCACGAGAGCGAGGCGTCCTCGCGGGCCAGCGCGTCCAGGACGGCCGGGACGGTGATCGGGACGGACACGACCAGCGCGAGGGCGCCGACGTACAGCAGGGGGCGGGTCGAGACCGACGCCGGGAGCCGGCACGCCCCCACGAGGACCAGCACCCATCCGAGCGGGTCGGCCAGCAGGTCGACGTCGCCGACGCGCGCATAGAGAGCGATGATCACGAACCCCATCGCGATCGACTGCAGCGTCCTCACGCGTGGACTCTAGTGGCGCGGGTCAGAAGTTCTTGGGCGCTTCGCGCACCCATGGCACGCACCTCGAGCACGCCAAGCAATCAACAACGTCCGACCCACACCACTAGTTGGCCGCCCCGACCGGTCGCGGGCTCGAGGTACGCCTAGCGGCGCGAGCGGTGCTCGTGCCCGTGCTCGTGCTCGTGCTCACGCGGGTCGGTCGAGCGCGGTCGGTCCGACCGCGCACCGACCGGACCGCTGGCGGCGCTGACCGAGCGGCTGCCGGCCACGCTCTGCCAGCTCGACGCGTACGCCGGCAGCACGCCGGGCACGACCCGCGGGTCCGGCTGCGCGGTGGTGGGCGGTGGCGTCAGGTAGTAGTCGGCCTGGACCCGGTCGGGCGTGACGTCCAGCGCGACGTACCCGTGCCCGACACCGTCGAGGAACTTGATCCAGGGGTTCGCGGCCTGCACGCCGGCGGTCGACTGGCGGGTGGCGCCGACGGCGACCTCCGGGGCCACCCCGAGCGCCGAGACGAAGGCCTCGTAGAAGCCGTCGCTGGTGACCGAGGGGCAGACGAACTCGACCCCGGCCGGGCGGTACCCGGTGGCGCTGCGGCCGGCAGGCAGGTCCATCGCCCACGAGGAGTGGATGTCGCCGGTGAGCACGACCACGTCGCCCGCCCCGGACGGCTGGGCGCCGGCGTGCTCGATCAGGGACGACTGGTCGGCGACGTACCCGTCCCACTGGTCGGAGTTGACCAGGAACGGCACCTGCGGGACTCCCAGCGAGGCGCCGGGGAAGCGAACCGGTGTCACGATCACCTGGTTGGCGACCAGGTGCCACTGGCGGCGACCGTCGGCGAGGCCGTCCTCCAGCCAGCGCAGCTGCTGCGGCTCGAGCAGGTGGCGGCCGGGGTCGTCGAGACCCGCCGTACCGTCGGGGATGAAGCCGCCGCCGGTGGAGGTGAACCCGGGGACGTCGATCTGGCGCGAGCGGTTCTGCCGGGTCTCGAGGACCGTGAGGTCCGCGAGGGAGCCGAAGCTGAACCGCTTGAAGAAGCGGATGCCCTCGTGGGGCACCTCGCGCTGGTCGGGCATCCGGAACGGCATCCACTCCAGGTAGGCCCGATACGCCTCCTGCCGCCGGCGCAGGAAGGTGCCCTCGACGCCGGGTGTGTGGTTCTCGGCGCCGGTGTCCCAGGTGTTGTTGGCGACCTCGTGGTCGTCGAAGATCGTGATCCACGGGTGCCGGGCGTGGGCGGCCTGGAGGTCCGGGTCGCCCTTGTGCAGCGCGTGCCGCAGCCGGTAGCCGCGCAGGTCGACGGTCTCGGTGTCCGGTACGGCGTCGCGGGTGCCGATCAGCGCGGCCGGACCGTAGCGGTCCTCGCCGTTGCCGTACTCGTAGATGTAGTCGCCCACGTGCAGGACCAGGTCGAGGTCGTCGCGGGCGCTGATGGCGCGGTAGGCGCCGAAGTAGCCACCGGTGTAGTTGCTGCAGGACACCAGCGCCAGGCGCAGGGCGTGGGTGCGGTGGCGCTCGTCGGGCGCGGTCTGGGTGCGGCCGACCGGGCTGGTGTCGCCCTGCGCCTCGAAGCGGTACCAGTAGCGCGTGTAGGGCCGCAGCCCGTCGACGTCCACCTTGACGGTGTGGTCGCTGTCAGGGGAGGTGCGCACCACCCCGCGGCGCACCACCCGACGGAAGCGGGAGTCGGTGGCGACCGACCAGCGCACGGTCAGGGGACGCCCGTTTCCGCTGCCCGGGGTCGCGACCCGTTCGCCGTGACGGGTCGGCGGCGTGGCCCGGGTCCAGATGACGACGCGGTGGGCGGTCGGGTCGCCGCTGGCGACGCCGTACCCGAAGATGCCGCGGTGGGCGGGAGCCGAGGCCTGGGCCTCGTCGAAGGGGCGGGCGACGGTGAGGGCGGCGGCGGCGCCTGCCACCGTGCCGCCGCGCAGGACGGTACGGCGGGTCACGGGGCTGGTCGTTGGGGTCACCCGAGCAACGTCGCGCACGCAGCACGGCCGTGGCGCCAAACGCCGGGTGAACGTTGGTCGGGAGCTGTGCGACCTGTCGGCGACCGGGGAGCCGCAGGGATCCGACCCTCAGGAGCGGGCGTCGGCGAGCCCGGTCACCAGCCACGCGTCACCGCGTGCGCGGCGGACCAGCGTCACGAACCGGCCGCCCATGAAGACCACCGCGAAGGCGACCCACACGGTGAGGAGACCACCGCCCAGACCGACCAGGAGCAGGACCAGCGGACCGTAGAGCACGAGGACGCCGAGGCCGGCCCAGGCCAGGTAGCGGCCGTCGCCCGCTCCGATCAGCACCCCGTCGAGCACGAACACGACCCCGGCCAGCGGCTGCCCGAGCGCGGCGATGAGCAGCACCGGGACCAGCAGGCCGGTGATGCCGCGGTCGCCGGTGAACGCCGGCCCGAGCACCGGGCTGAGGGCGGCCAGCACGAGCCCGGTGACGATGCCGCTGACCACGCCCCAGCGGACCATCCGACGCGTCACCGACCGGGTGCCCTCGACGTCGCCGGCACCGAGGTAGCGCCCGGTGATCGCCTGGGCCGCGATCGCGATCGCGTCGAGGACGAACGCGAGGAAGCCCCAGAGCGTCATCGCGAGCTGGTGGGCCGCGATCGCCTCCGCGCCGCCCCCGGCTCCGCGGGCGACGGCGTACGTCGTGACGAGCAGCGCGGCGCGCAGCGTGAGGGTGCGCACGACCAGGGCGACCGCGGCACGGCCGGCGGCCCGGATGCCGGGCAGGTCGGGGGCCAGCGACGCCTGGCGCCGCCGGGCCCCCCGCACGACCACGGCGACGAGAGCCGCGGCGGACGCCCACTGGGCCAGCACGGAGCCGAGCGCCGAGCCCTCGATGCCGAGGGCCGGGAGCGGTCCGGCGCCGTAGACGAGGAGCAGGTTGAGCACGATGTTGAGGAGGTTGCCGACGACCGCGACGACCAGCGGGGTGCGGGTGTCCTGGAGGCCGCGGAGGACCCCGGTGGCGGCGAGCATCAGCAGCAGCGGCGTGATGCCGAGGACGGCGACGCGCAGGTACGCCGTCCCCTGCTCGGCCACGCCCGCGTCGGCGCCGAAGAGGTCGACGAGCGGTCCGGCGAGGGGGACGAGGACGACGGTCAGCGCCACGCCGAGCAGGACCGCGAGCCACAGCCCGTCGACGCCTTGGGCGAGGGCGCCGCGCAGGTCGCCCGCGCCGACCCGGCGCGCCACGCTCGCGGTGGTGCCGTAGGCGAGGAAGACGCAGATGCCGACGGCGGTCTGCAGGACCGCGGCGGCGATGCCGAGGCCGGCGAGCTCGGCGGTGCCGAGGTGGCCGACCACGGCGGAGTCGGCGAGCAGGAAGAGGGGCTCGGCGACCAGCGCGAGGAACGCCGGGGCGGCAAGCCTGGCGATCTCCCGGTCCGTTCCCCGCACGCCCGCAATGTATGCGAGAGGTCCGGTGGAAAACTACTCGGGTTCTGTGGATAGCGGCTCCGCAGACGTGATATGCAGCCAAACCCCGGGGACACGCCCGGGTGGACTCGCGGTGAACAGAAATAGTCGTGAGGAGTTTTGGATCCACATGTGAGCGGCGGCATCAGCCCAGGTCAGAGGCACTTTGGGGCTGATGGTGCGATGGTTGTCCACAGCCTGCTCCCCAGGCTGTGCACAGCGCGCAGCGTGTCGTCCACGGGCTGGAGGGAGTTATCCCCAGGCCCTGTGGATAGGGCGCTGTCGCGGACCCGCCCCAGCACGTACGTTCGGCTTCCGACGTCTCGCGAGCACACCGTACGACCAGGTCTCGCGGCTCGGCCCGGGACCCGTCCCGGACCGGGTGTCGGTGCCCACCCCTAGCGTCGTACCTGTCCGGTTCGCCCGCCCCCGTCGAGCCATTGGAGCACCCGTAGTGAGCCTCACCGAGTCCGACCACCGCGACGAGCCGGCCCCCTACGACGACGCCATGGGCGCGTGGGGCGACGGACCCGCGCCGTACGAGCCGGGCAACGCGCCGCGCTCGCCGGGCGACCGCACGCCGCCGCAGGACATGGCCGCCGAGCAGTCGGTCATCGGCTCGATGCTGATCTCCAAGGACGCGATCGCGGAGGTCTCGGAGGTGCTGCGGGGCACCGACTTCTACCGCCCGGCCCACGAGACCATCCACGACGCGATCATCGACCTCTTCGGTCGCGGCGAGCCGGTCGACATGATCACGGTGGCCGCGGAGCTCCAGCGGCGCGGCGAGCTGGCCAAGATCGGCGGGGCGCCGTACCTGCACACGATGGCGGCCAACGTCCCGATCGCCTCCAACGCGGAGTTCTACGCCCAGATCGTGCGCGAGACCGCGATCCTGCGCAAGCTCGTCGACGCCGGCACCAAGATCGCGCAGTTCGGGTACGCCGGCGAGGGGCAGATCGACGACATCGTCGACCGCGCGCAGGCGGAGGTCTACCAGATCACCGACCGCCGGGCCTCCGAGGACTATGCCCCGCTGAGCGACATCATGGACAAGGTCCTCGACGAGATCGAGGCCATCGAGAACCGCGAGTCGGGTCTCTACGGTGTGCCCACCGGCTTCGCCGAGCTCGACGACCTGACCAACGGTCTGCACTCGGGCCAGATGATCATCGTGGCGGCGCGCCCCGCCATGGGGAAGTCGACGCTCGCCCTCGACCTGTGCCGTGCGGCCTCGATCCACAACAACCTGACCAGCGTCTTCTTCAGCCTCGAGATGACGCGCTCGGAGATCTCGATGCGGCTGCTGTCGGCCGAGGCGAAGGTGCCGCTCAACCACATCCGCAACGGCAAGATGGACTCCGGTGACTGGGACAAGCTGGCTCGTCACATGGGCAAGGTCTCCAGCGCCCCGATGTTCATCGACGACTCGCCCAACATGACGATGATGGAGATCCGCGCCAAGGCCCGCCGGCTCAAGCAACGCCACGACCTGCGCCTCATCGTCATCGACTACATGCAGCTGATGTCCTCGGGCAAGAAGGTCGAGTCGCGTCAGCTCGAGGTCTCGGAGTTCTCCCGCCAGATCAAGCTGCTCGCCAAGGAGCTCGAGCTGCCGATCATCGCTCTCTCCCAGCTCAACCGTGGTCCCGAGCAGCGCGCGGACAAGAAGCCGATGATGAGCGACCTGCGTGAGTCGGGCTCCCTGGAGCAGGACGCCGACATGGTGATCCTGCTGCACCGCGAGGACGTCTACGAGAAGGAGTCGGCCCGCCCCGGCGAGGCCGACCTGATCATCGCCAAGCACCGCAACGGCGCCACCCGCGACATCACCGTGGCCTTCCAGGGTCACTACTCGCGGTTCGTCGACATGGCCCACTGACGGCGCGGCCTTGTGCCAGCGACGCTCGGACTGTCAACGACGCGCCGCCACTCGGTCTCTCAGGGTTGGGTAAGAACCGCGATCGTCAGCACGACAGCACCCAGGAGGGCGAGGACCGACAGCACCTGGCTGGAGCGAGCGAGCGGCCTCGCAAGGGAATCGGTCGACGAAGTGGCGGTGGACGCAAACCCCAGGGCAACCAGGCTCATCGCCACGGGCACGACTCCGAGGACCAACGCGTACCACAGGTCTCCAGGGATGGCCGGGGACCGGTACATGACGAGCCACTGGAGCCCGTTCGCGACCACGCCGCCACCCATGAGCGCGGCCAGGGCCAGGCCCAGGGCCGTGAAGGCGCGGAATCGGGCACCCTCGTCCACCGTTGCGGAAGCAGTCGTCGTATTGGTCAGTTCACTCATGAGTTCCCCCGCAGACTTGTCCGGCCATTGCCGTAGGTGGGATGAGAATAGCGACTGACAAGGATGCGGGGCCTTGCGTGCGCTGTTGCCGGATCTGCCGCGATCCGCGCGCAACTGCCGAGAGTCGGATGCCTCGCCAGCCTTCGCGCGACGGATAACCCCCGACCGCCGTCGCGGGTCTTGTAGGGTCAAGCCCCCACCGCCCCGAGTACTGGAGAGCCCCGAATGCCTGCCCGAGCCGAAGAACTCAGCCCCCTGGCGCCCACTCTGCCAGAGGTATGCCTCGGTGCTCTCTTCATGCTGCACGTCGTCCTCGTCGCGCTCGTAATTGTCCAGCTGTTGCGAGGCAAGATGACCCTCCCCCACGGAGTGTTCGGTCTCATCGTTCTGCTCTTCGTGCCAGTCGTCGGCCCCCTTCTTGTACTGACCTGGAAGGGCCGTGTCGAGCGCCATCAGGCGCTCGCGCAGCACTCTGTCGTCTGAGTCGCGCCATCCGGATCTGCCGCGTTCCACACGCAATTGCCGAAGAGCGGGCGTATTCAACGAGTGCTGACTGTCAGGGGACCTCAGGGCGAGGAACCCAGATCGCGGAGGCCCTCGGGACTGCTGCATCGGTCTGTTGTCTGTTGCCAGCGGGCGGGTGAGACTAGGCCTATGAAGGACCAGGCCAAGCGAGATGCACAGACGGTCCAGATCACGTCGATGTTGTTCGCGGTGACGTTCGCTGGGGGAGTTCTCTTCGGACTTGCCGCGCTGCTTGGACTAGATGGCAGCGCGATCGCGCTTCTCTTGAGCTTGCTGCTCGTGCTGTTCGTGTTCCGCGTTGTGCGCGTGGCGCGGCTCAGACAGCGCCGCGCCTCCGTCCTGCTTTGCCGCTGACGACGGCGAGTCTGGCCGAAAGTCGGGGACGTGTTTCCTCCCCGGGCACCCAAGGTGCCGTCTGGGCAGAGAATGGGGTGGTGACTGCTAAGGCTGATTTCAACGACGGTTTGCGCTCGGTAGTGACCCCCTCGCTGCGGGCGCGTGGCTACACCGGGACTGCTGGTCGGTACTACCTCACCGGGCCCGAACACACGGGCAGCGTTCTCGTTGCGGGCAATCCGAAGAGGTCGGGGCTCGAGTGCTTCGTCTACGACGTCCACATCGGCGTGACCTCGTCCTACCTCAGGCGAACCAGCGAGTTGAGAGGTTCTCCGGTTCCCGCGAGACCGACGGTTTGGTCGGGCCATGACTGGTTCGACCACCTTCACGAGGGGCGGTACGAGATGGGCGAAGACCCCATCAAGCACGCCGAGTCACTCCTGAGCATTCTGGAACTCGGGGCGTGCCAAGTCATCGAAGCGAGTCTGACGAACGTTGCACTTCGGAAGATGGTCGACACGAACCCGGTGGGAGTGGGCCGGGGCTGGGCGAGGCTCCTGATGGACATCGAGGAGGGGCTCCTGGATGCGGCAGCCCCCAGGTTGGACACCGCCGCCGCCGAACGCGGGGAGGACGACCCGCTCGTCACCGAACTGCGACGCGTCTATGGCGCTCAGGTCGTGCAAAGCGAGACCTAATGGCATCGCACGCTTCTGCCGCGGACAGCGCGCTCTTGCCGAGGGTCGGGCGGTTGCGCCGAGAGAGTCAGCAGGAAGCGCTCATCGGTGTCGCCAACCCATTTCGGCCGCTGCTGACAGGCAGACTTGGTCGCGTCCGCTCAGCCATCGGCTTTCATAGTCGGCGCCGTGTCTTCTTTTTGTTCACCTCCTGCAGTTACCGTTCTGCGGGTGCAGCGAAGCGACGCAGAGAAGATCGCACGGAGCCTGCCCACCTCCAAGGCCGCTGACCAATGGCTGGCCTTGTTGGCGCCCGCGGTGCACCTCGAGGTGGCCGTAGATTATGACCCCGTCGCAGTTCGACTCGGCGGGCAACCGATGCTGCCTTCCGATATCGAGTGGCCTCTCTGCCTAGACGTCCCGCTGATCTACGTCGGAGAATTGCTGTGTCGAGAGCTCGCCGAGTTCGACACGGGTCTTGCATTGCCGGCGGATGGCCGGTTCGTCTTTTTCTACACCGATCCCTCGACGTACTTCGCCCGCGAGTTCTACAAGCCGCTCGAGTCGTGGGTGGCGTACTACGCGGACGACGTCGAAGTGTCCCCAAAACCCGTGCCCGAGGGCGCCCACGTCCTCCGGGAACTTGCCTTAACCCCGCAGCAGATTGTCACGGAGCCGCCAGGGGCATGGTGGACCATCGGCCTGACCGTCGAGGAATCACGCAGCTTCGGCGCGGAGGTCGGTCGTGCACGACCCAGCATCCGGCATCAGATCGGAGGCTATCCGGATTCGATCCAGGCCGACTTCGAGGAGTATTTCACCGACGACGGTGGGCTGGACCGCTGGAAATGCCTCATCTTTTTCGACACCGACACCCGTATCGACCTGATGTACGGTGACTCCGGAATTCTCTCCTGGTGGGGCGCCAATGAAGCTCTGGTCACGGGAGCGACAGCGGACCTGCGATTCATTTCACAGTCCTCATGAACTGACGCGCACCTGCCCCGACCCCACCCATCTCCACGTGCGCTGTAAGGGCTCCGTCCGATCATCAGCGTGAGGCGTTCTGAGCGGGTGCGAATGCGCCCGACTCTGCCGCTTCCGGGGCGCTGTAGTGCCGGAGAGTCGGGCGCGTGATTTCTCCAAATACTTAACCGCGAGCAAACCTTTTGGATCTCGTTAAGGGGTTGCCTCACGCCAGTAGCGAGGGCACGAGGTTCCTGACTTCCGAGCATCTGCGATGCCGTTGTTGATGGAGCGCAGGTTTGCGGCGATGTTCTCTTCGCCGACCCTTGTGTCGGCGGGCAGCCGCTTGTTCGTGGGCACCGCGATGAGTTGCTTGCTCCCGACCACCAGCGCTGGGAGTCCGTACTGAGTCGGCTCCAGGAGTTCAAGGACAACATCACCGGGCCCACTGGATGGCTTTACCCAGCTTTCTACCCGAACTGATGCGCTGAGATGCGAGCCGTCGCTTGATTCTTGAAGAGAGTTGACGACGCCCACCACGATGAATTCTGCACAGGCTGCATACTCGGCATTGGTCTGTGCGCTCAGGGTCGTACCGCCCTGGTCCTTGCCCGCGTCTTCGCCGTTGCCGGATCTAGAGCATCCTGCGAGGCCAAGGGCGGTCGTTAGCGCCGCGCACGCCCACCACAGCCGGTTGCGACCCATCACAAGAGGTTAGACGGTGACTGCTTGGTCCTGGTTCCGGCTGCGCAACTGGGTGCCGAAACGTGGTGCAGATAGGAGCCCGCCCGATCATGCCGCATAGAGTGCGCGCTGGCGCGCGCGGATCTGCCGCACTGCGGTCGGTGGCCGACAACAGCCGACGCACCCGAGCCGGAGCCAAGTAGCCACCGTTCTAGGGCAACCATCTGCCGTGGCGAGGCGTCCCAGTCGCATGGCCGTATCCCGACGCCGCGACAGGCTGACTATGACGCTGCACGTCTTCACAATGAGTAGCCGAGAGCCAGCCGCAGCCGCAGGGCGTTGGGCAGTCGGCATGGCCCTCCTCGCCACTCTTCTGACCGCCTGCGGCGAGGAATCGACTGTCGATGTCGCGGGCCATGGCAGTGCGCCGTCCGCATACCCGACCAACGCTGACGGACTCACCTACGGCTCAGGCAGAGGCGTCCCGCCTGAGGATGAGCCCGAACTCATTGCGGTGATTGGTGATGATGGTTTGCGCGGATATGTACGGAAGTCGGAGTTGGACCGGAAGACCAACGCAAACCCGCCAGATCCCGAGACTGCGCTGCGCCGCCAGAAGGGGTTGCTTCGACTTGCGCGTCAGGGTGCGCTGCGCGTGCGAGTAATAAACGTTGACGGTGAACCGATTGACTGGCTCACGCCCGACCCCGGCGACGCTCGTCCTCGCCCTTGAGACTCGACTCCGAGATTGCCCGACTCTGCGCGTTGAGGTCGCCTGCGCTCGCACGCCCGTAGCCTTTCGGTGTGGAGCCGCCGTCGATACGTGTCCTAGCTGAACGCCTCATCAACCAGCAGCTCGACCACCTCGGCACATATCTCCGGGAGGCTCACGATCTGGTCGAGAATTCGGCCGCGGGCACGCCTGCCCGAACTGACTCTGATCACGTCAACGGTCATCCGCACCGGAGCGACTTGGTCGGCCTTCGTTGGTGGGCACATCAGGCAGCAGTCCTCAACGTCCACGCTGCCGAGGAACACTTGCGCGGGGTCCTGACCATTCTCGCTGCAGAGCGGCTCATGCCGCTGCCAGCGATGGCATGCGCTCGGGCCGTCTATGAAGCGGTCGTGCAGACCTGCTGGCTCATCGACGTCGAGGTCAGTGCCGAGCAACGCATGGCAAGGTGGGCAGGGCGACTTCTGCATGACTCACAGGAGCCCCCGAACGCGCTCGATAGTTTTGGCGAAAAGGAGGCTGCCAAACAGGAGAAGTCGAAGACCGTCGCAGGGCGCGGACTAGGTCAGAAACTGATGGCTCGGGCGGGGTTCGAACTGAAGGCGAAGGGCGGCGAACGCAGCGACGAGACCCGCAACGTCACCTACCGCGGCGAGGTGTCGCAGCTGACGCCGAACATCCAGGATTTCGTAGCGCGCTTCACTCCAGACCAACAGTCGCTCTGGACGATCTTCTCGGGGGCCACACACAGCCGCGGCTGGCTCGTAGCGGGCATCGAAGGCGACGCCGTCGAACTTTTCACGTCCATCCTGCTACCGCTGCTGGACACTGGCGACGCGTTGGTCGTTGAGGTTGGCCGGTACTTCGGTCTGGACCCGCGACCCCCAGTCGAACGCCTGCATCGTCACCGCGGGGTGCTCCTGCGACGGGCGCGTCCGAGCCAGAGCCCGATGGTCGGCGTTGATGGGTACCGAGCCGCCTCTGGAGCGTGGGCCCTGCCGCCACGGTCAGCGGCGCCATGACGGGTCGACTTCACCCGGCGCGAGACGCCCTCTGATGCCGCGATCCGCGCGCATTTGCCGACGGGCGGATGCCCGACGAGCGAGGCCAAGTATCTTTCAGCGATGAAGTCAGTAGTCATGGTTGGGCTGGTCGACACGCGAGGTTGGGTGCTCCTGCAGGAGCGCGACGAGCATGCACCGATCGAGCCCGACAAGTGGTGCTTGGTCGGCGGTGGGGTCGAGGAAGGCGAATCGCCTGAAACCGCCGCCTACCGTGAACTGAAGGAAGAGACGGGGATCGTTTGCGATGACCTCGTCTCATTGGGTCGGCACGACTTGCCCTGCGCAATCCACGGGCGGGACCTCGTTGACCTGTTCACCGCGCACACCTCCGTCGCAGACGACGCCGTCGTCTGTGGCGAGGGACGCCAGATCGTCTTCGTTGAGTCGAGCGCGATCCCAGACCTCGACCTCACTGAAACGAGCCGAGCCCTGTTGCCGCTAGTGCTCGACGTCGTCTCGTTCGAATGAGGTTCATCGCCCCACCGTCCGCTTCTGCTTGTTATGCACGTGATCCGTACGCAGCTGCCGATGAGCGTGTGTCTCGCGCTCGCGTGTACGAGCAGGTGAGGTCACGGGTGGAGGGTCAGGTCTGCCTCGACGAGCCGAAGGTCGGTGAAGCGCACGATCAGGTCAGCGCGCGTGGGTGCGCAGCACAAGAGTCCGACACCTAGCGGCCCGCGTGGTAGCGGCGCTACCCGGACGAGCCGCCAGGGTTCGTCGCCGCTTCGGGCCCGCACCGTCAAAGCGTCCCCGTTGCGGCTGGCCCGCACGACGACGGCCTGGCCGAGCCACTCCGGCACGGGAGCGACCGACCAGTCAGAGACACCTCGAGTAACCACCGCCCCGAGTTGGAGGACGCCGTCGCTCAGCTCCACTCCGGCCTTGATCCACTGTTCCGCGTCGGCACGGATCAGCAGGCCGGCCTGGTCGAACTGGGCCGAGAAGTCAGCGATGAACGTGACCTCGGCGGCTGTCCCGTCGGGAAAGTCGGCGAGCAGGGCGTGGCCAGTGTCGTGGATGAAGCCGTAAGAGGTCGTTCGCCAGAAGTCACTACCCTCCGCCGCGGTGACCAGCAAGTCATGCTCGTCGCGCGCTACCTGCGGGGGTGGGTTCAGCCAATCGCGGTGCCCCCACCCCGGACGCCACCCATGAGCAGTTTGGTTGTCGGTCATGGCACAACCATTCCAGATATCGCGGAGTCGCCTGTCCGTTACGGCTCGCCGCTCGCCGCCCCGACTGCGCTTGCGCCCGACCATCGGCATGAGGCGTTCTGCTCTTCTGCCGATCCGCCCGACTTTGCCGCGTTGAGGGCGGCTACGCTCGCCCGGATCTGCCGCGATCCGCGCGCTGTTCTTGCAGCCTTTCCTCTGCATGCCGTTCCAGAATCGTCCGTCTGAGCCTCACCGGATTTCAGACTGAGCGGTCGTCGGCAGCCTTGCCGACCATGAGGCCGCGGAGGTTGCCGAGGCCTTCGTGGCCCTACGTGTCGGCTATACCCAGCAGCTCGCCATCAGAGGCGACCTCGACCCCTCGCCGTTCAGCACGGCACTCGTGGCGATCCTGAAGCTCGAGGTCCAACCGGCGCGGCCTGGACTCCTGACGAGCTCGGTCCTGATCTCTTCAGCCATGGTGCAACCCTGGCTGGTCCGACGATCGTCGTAGGGGCATGAAGACAATGGGATACGCATGATGACGCTCAGGGACGATGAGTTCCGCTCCTATGTCGTCGAGCGGCGCGGGGAGCTGCTGCGCACGGCGACACTGCTGACAGCAGGAGATGTCCACCAGGGCGAAGACCTGGTGCAGGCAACGCTGACTCGGTTGTACCTGTCGTGGTCGTCGTTCAGTCAGACGACCAACCGGGATGCGTACGCGAGGCGGGCGCTCGTGAACGCGTTCATCGACGAGCGACGCCGCCCCTGGCATCGACGAGAGCGCGTCTCCTCCGAGATGCCGGACGCTGCCGCGGCCGACACCGGCACTGATCACAGCGAGGCCATGACCGAGGCCTTGCGTGGGCTACCACCGCGGATGCGTGCGGTCATCGTCTGCCGCTACTTCGACGACCTCACCGTCGCACAAACAGCCGAAGCGATGAACTGCACGCAGGGCACGGTCAAGAGCCAGACCGCACGAGCACTGGACCACCTCCGACGTGCTCTCGGCCCCAGGCTCGTCTCCACGGCAGCACCCACGACGCCCGAACCGTTCCTGTCGCTCGCCCACACCGCCATCAACACCACCACCACGTTCGCCACCGACTCCAGGAGCCTTTGATGTCCGACCTCCGTACCCTTCTTCACGACACCGCCATCTCGTCGACGGACACGTCCGCCGCTGTCGCCGACGCCCAGCTGGCCCACGCCCGAGGGGCCTTGCGCAAGCGCAACGCCAAGCGCGTCAGCGTCGGCTCGACCTTCGTCGCGGCTGCCGCCCTCACAGCGTTCGCCATGGGCGGGCACGCCTCGGCACCGGCGTCGCCCGAGGCACAGCCGTCCACCACCACGAAGGCGTCCAGCGTGAAGCTCGTTTCGTACACCGGCGCCCAGCCCACCGGCTACGTCCTCGACCAGGTGCCCGCCGGATGGGCGATCGCCGACGACGACCTCAGCCTGCTGACCCTCGCCCCGGTTGGCGCCACCCCCGAACAGGCACCGCCGGGCATGACCAGCCTCGAAGGCAAGATCGCCATCACCACCCAGACCACCGGCCTGCCCGCCGGCGTGCAGCTCGACGGCGTCCAGGTCGGAGGCCACCCGGCCGTCGTCGCCCACATGCTGGGATCCGGAGACACCCGCACCCTCTTCGTCGAGCAGACCTCCGGCACCTACCTGGAGATCCAGGTCTGGACCGGCCTGGGCTGGAGCAACGACGAGATCGCGACCTTTGCCGACTCGGTCCACATCAACACCGGCGCCCAGAAGGTGGCCGGCTGATCCCGGCCAGCCCTCATCCGGCGGATGGCGGATCCGCACTCCTCGGCGTCGAGGAGTGCGGATCCGTCGCTCGTCGAGAGGCTCGGTGGCGCTCCTGCCCGTCTCGGGAGCCCTCATCTGCCGCGTTGAGCGCGCTCAGGACGGGCCCGCCTGAGATGATCCGCCGTATGGCCAGTGACCGCAGCCGATGGGATCAGCCGTTGACCACATCGGTGCTGCCCGGGAATTTCGATCGGCCTGGGAGCGGGCTCGTTCCACTGGTCCTGAGGGTTCTGTTCCGGATCCGAGGGTCCGACCCAGGAGGACCCGGGGGCAATCAGATGCCGTCCCGAGCAGGCGGTCCGCTGCCGAGGCAGGGGCAGGGGCAGGTGACAAAGCCTGGTCAGGGGGGCGGTGACACGTTGCGTCTCATGACCATGATGGCGCCCGTCCGACCATCTTTCGCCGGCACGTTGCTCGTGGCTGTCGCCTGCGTTGCCCTGCTCGCCAGTTGTGCGGAGCGCGGAGCGGTGGCGTCCGACCCGGTGGAGAAGCAGTGGGAGTCGCGCGCATCTCTGCCTGGTTGTGGCTTGCTGCGACTGCAACAGGGCGAGGAAGTCGAGGTCGACGGCAAGACGGAGCTCGCATGTCTACAACGCGCGCACGATTCCGGAGCGGGTGCAGAACTGTCGGTCCGGGAGCTCACGACCGAAGGTGACCCCATCACGATCTACTACAGGGTGACGGCGGATGGCTCGACGGAGGCCTACATCGACTCGACTCATGACGCTTTCGGCAGTCGGAGGTGGAGCTTCGCGTCCTGCGACGAGCCCGAGACGGTGCTCGACGTCGATTGCTGAACGTTCGCCGACGGCCGGTCTCGCACCTTCGTCGCTCGTCAGACCCGGGTGAGACGTCCGCGCGCTACCGGGGGTGAGCAGCGGTCGTCTTCTACCTGCCGTCGGCTGTCGCGGAATGGGATGTCCTGCGACATAACAGCAGCGCGCCGGAGCTGTGATGTCTCAGGTCATCGGTGACAGTTCTGCGTCACGACATGGGTGACGCTTGGTGTCTCAGGTCATCGGTGACGTTCAGGTGTGTTTGGTGTGGGCCGCGGGCTCGGCCGTTGCCGACGTAGGTGATGCCGGGTGCGGGGCGGGTGTGTTCGATGAGGATCTCGCCTAGTAGGTCGGTGATGGTGATCTTGTCGCCTACGTCTTCGCCGTGGCTGAGGACCAGGACTTGTTTGAAGCCATGGCGTGCGCCGACGTTGTAGAAGACCTTGTTCAGCATGAAGATCCCGCCGCTGGTCAATGTCTTGAAGGTCGTGTCGGGGGGTAGGTCGCTGGGCACGGGCAACGGTCGGGGTCGGGGGGTGCGGGGCCGGTCGAGTTGCTCGCGGGTGGGGCGAGGAGCCTCGACCTTCGCGGTGGTGTCCCAGGCGGCTTGGGGTGTGAGACGACCGGGTAGGCCTTGATGGGGTCGCTGGGTGTTGTAGACGTGGTCGAAGGCGTCGACCTGGTTCTGGAGCTCGGCCAGGCTGCTGGTCAGTGGCTGCTTGTCGAGGTAGCGGAACAGGGTCTGGTGGAACCGTTCGTTCTTGCCCTGGGTGGTCGGCTTGTAGGGCTTGCCGGTGATCGGCTCGGTGCCTAGTGCCATCACGTGCACGACGAGCTGGCCCAGGACGCCGCGCCGCGATGGGTTGAGTGCGAGCCCGTTGTCGGAGAGGAGTCTTTGGGGTACGCCGTGGGCGGCCACGGCCTTGTCGAAGACGATGACCGCTGCGGCGGCTGTCTCGCTCCAGGCGACATGGGATGCGACCGCGTAGCGGGAGTGGTCATCGATGAGCTGGAAGATCACGCACTTACGGCCACCGCTCAAGACGTACTCGGTGGCGTCGAGCTGCCAGCACGCGTTCGGGGCGGGGTAGACGAAGCGGCGCCATGCTGCGCGTGGCTTCTTCTTCGGCTCGAGTCGAGCGACGCCGGCCTGTCGAAAGATCCGGCCCAGCGAGGCGATCGAGGGCACCGGGTCCAGCCCCATCGCGTGCATCTTGTCGTGCACGCTGATCGGCCCGTGATCCAGCCCCGAAGCCTCCAACGCGGCACGTACCTGCACGGCTTGGACTTTGACTTCTTCGCTCAGCCTTGAGGGGCTCGAGTGCGGACGTCTGGACCTGGGTTCGAGAACCGCAGCCGGCCCGTCGAGCTTCACGCGTTTGCGGAGCTCATAGAACGACTTGCGCGAGATGCCGTGCTCGGCACAGAACGTCGAGACCGCGCCGCGTGGGGCGTCCTCGGGCCAGTGCGCGATCGCGAGACGGACACGGGGATCAATGAGTTCGCTGGCAGCCACCGCACGAGCCTGGGGGCAGAAGTGTCACCACCAAGAGCACCCGAACTGTCACCGATGTCCTGATCCAGATTCGTCACCGATGTCCTGCGACATAACAGCAGCGCGCCGGAGCCCTTGTCAGCAAGTAGGTACATGTGTTCTAATAGAGGTAGCACGCGGCTGATGTCGCATCGATGCAGCAGTCCCCCGGGTGTGCTCCCGGGGTCCGTCACCAGGTGGCGCACTGCATCAGAGTCCTTGATGAGTCCCGTGGAGTGATACCCGGGCACAGGCCGACCCCGAGGCGCCCGCGATGCTCTGCCCCTCCACCCTGACCCCAGCTGGGGTGATCGGTTGCGCCGATGCCCAGCTGGCCCCGTTGCGGGGCCGGCTGTGGGCCGCGGTCTCGGACGCCGACCTGGTCGAGGGGGTGGCTGCGGTGGAGGAGCTCGAGGCCCACCTGGCCGGGCTACGGGCCCACCTGCTGGGCGAGGTCGCGACCCGCGACCTCGCCCGTAAGCACCTCGCGTGGGCATCGACCGGTGACTGGTATGCCCACCTCGCCGGTCTGACCCGCACAGCGGGGCACCGGGCCGTGGCCCACGCCCAGGTGCTGGTCCAGGAGCGCGGGACCACCCTGGCCGCGATGGAGGACGGACAGGTCTCGGCAGTCCAGGCCGGGGTGATCTGCGACGCGATCGACAAGCTCCCCACCCACCCGGGACTGCGGGCCGACGCCGAGGCCCGGCTCCTGGTCGAGGCAGCCCACCTCGACGCCACCCAGCTCAGGCAGGCCGGGCAGAGGATCGCCTCCGTGGTGGACCCCGACGGCGAGGAGCGCAAGGCGGAGGCCGACCTGGCCCGTGAGGAACGCGCCGCCCACCTCGGACGTGAGCTCACCATCACCGACGACGGTGCCGGCGGGATCCGCCTACGCGGCCGCGGATCGGTCGAGGACGCCGCCGTCCTGCGCGCCGCTCTCCTGCCCCTGACCAAACCAACACCCCCACCCGCCGCAGACCCCGGCGACCCCGGCGACCCAAGTGAGCCGAGCGATCCCGGAGGGGCACCCGAGTCCGACCCGCGCGACCACGGTGCCCGCCTCTGGGACGCCCTGATCGGCATCGCCCAGCACTCCCTCGACACCGACCACCCACCCGAGTCCCACGGCGCCCGGCCCAGGGTCAGCGTCCTGATCGACCTCGCCGCCCTGCACCAACACCTCGACGCCCAGCCGACCGGGCAGCCGACCGCCCAGCCGACCGCCCAGCCGACCGCCCAGCCGACCGGGCAGCCGACCGGACAGCCCAGGGTGGGACCGGCGGTCACCGAGGACGGGCTGCGTCTCTCCCACGCCGCCGTGCGACGCCTGGCCTGCGACGCCGACGTCCTCCCCGTGTGTCTGGGCACCGACGGTGAGGTCCTCGACGTCGGGCGTCGCCACCGCCTGGTCACCACGGCGCTGTGGCTCGCCCTGATCGCCCGCGACCGCCACTGCGCCTTCCCGGGCTGCACCCGGCCGCCGGTCATGTGCCACGGCCACCACATCCGCCACTGGGCCGACGGCGGAGCGACCGACCTCGAGAACCTCGTCATGCTCTGCGGAGCCCACCACCGCCTCATCCACGACACCACCTGGCAGGTCCGCCTCGCAGCAGACGCACGACCCGAGTTCCTCCCTCCACCGCGACACCATCACGACCCGCCACCCGAGACCTGGATCCGGCACCGCCCGAGGCGCGAGTAGAGGCCCCAGGTCGGACGGCCTGGGATCACGCCAGCCATGGGCGAACCGCCCCGCGTCCCGGACAGCGGCGGGACGCGGGGCCAGGCGTCGATCCCGGCTTCGAGACGTCGCGCCGGACCCCGACGTGCGGCCGTCAGGTCCGGACCGGCCCGCGCGCCTCAGGGCACCCCGACGATCTGGACCGGTGACGGCCGCACGCCGTTCACGTGGTGCTGGCTGTTCTTTACCCTCCGCTCTCTACGGTCCGACTCGTTCCCCACCGAAGAGAATGGACCCGCCTTGCCTCGTCGCCAGCGCAGCCTCCACGTGCTCACCGCCTCCAGCCTGGTCGTCGCGGCCTTCGCCGGCGGCCTGGGTGCGGCCGACGCTGCAGAACCCGACCCGACCACCGCACCGACGGAGTCGCTCGCCTCGAGCCCCGTGGGCGCGACCGACCTGTTCGTCTCCGAGATCAACGCAGACAACACCGGCACCGACTACTACGAGTTCTTCGAGGTGCACAACACCTCGGACGAGGCGGTCGACCTCGACGAGCAGGGCATCACGTTCTACTACACGAGCTCTGACGCCGACGACCAGGTCGGCGGCACCCTGCTGACCCGCGGCGGCGAGGGCTCGACCCTGCCGCTGCCCAGCGTCACCACCGTGGTCCCGGCGCACGGGACCACGGTCTTCTGGTTCCAGAACAGCGGCGCCGCCTACCTGGCCAAGACCGACGCCGACTTCCGCACGTTCTACGCCCTCGACGCCGACACGCCGATCGTCCACGTGACCGGCCAGAACGGGTTCAACAACGGCGGTGGCCGCGCCGTCCGGATCGTCGGCCAGGACGGCTCGGAGATCGGTCGCTCCTTCGTGCCGTCGCGTACGTCGGTCGCCAACGGCTCCGTGCACTACCGGGTCCCCGCCGACACCACGCATCCGTCAGCAGCCATCTGGCACGACGGGTCCGTGGAGACGGAGTACACCGTGACACCCGCGGTGGTCGACGCCGAGCAGCTGACCCAGCCGACGACCGACCCGACCGATCCGCCGACCGAGACCCCGGCACCGACCGAGACCCCGGCCCCGACCGAGACCCCGGCCCCGACCGAGACCCCGGCCCCGACCGAGACCCCGGCCCCGACCGAGACGCCGGCCCCGACCGAGACGCCGGCCCCGACCGAGACCCCGGCCCCGACCGAGACCCCGGCCCCGACCGCGCCCCTCACGTCGGGAGACCTGTTCCTCTCCGAGATCCACCCCGACAACGGGGTGGTCACCGGCGGCACCACCACCGGTCCGGTGAACGTCGACGACACCTACGAGTTCTTCGAGGTCACCAACACCACCGACGCAGCGATCGACCTGCGGGACCGGGGTGTCGGCGTCAGCTACGCGACCGGCGCCACCGGCAGCGCGGCCCCCAAGTTCGCCGTGTCCAACGGCGTCGCCGGTGACGCCGTCACTGCCGGCGCACTCGACGCGACGGTGCCGGCCCACGGCAGCACGGTCTTCTGGCTCGACTACGCCACCGGCGCCGTCAACAGCTACGTCAAGTCCGAGCAGGACCTCCGCACCTTCTTCGGCGACACCATCCCGGCCGATGCGCCGGTCGTCCGGGTCGAGGGCCAGGCCGGCATCGCCAACGGCGGCGACCGCACCCTCGCCCTCGTCGTCGACGCGCAGGTGCTCAGCTCGTCGTACCTGCCTGCGCGCGCCCCCACCGTGCCCGGCGCCTCCACGCACTTCCGGGTCCCGTCCGCGGGCACGGCTGACGCCACGGTCGTCGCCGCCACCGACCCGACGCCGGGCACCGTCGAGGCGGGTCAGCTGGAGACCCCGACCGATCCCACCCCGACCGACCCCACCCCGACCGACCCGCCGACGACTCCGCCGACCACGCCGG
Organism: uncultured Actinomycetota bacterium; assembly: GCA_963757695.1. Taxonomy (GTDB): domain Bacteria; phylum Actinomycetota; class Actinomycetes; order Propionibacteriales; family Nocardioidaceae; genus Nocardioides. Next base: position 599,027 of record CAVWTJ010000014.1, on the reverse strand, counting down.
ACGGCCCCGACGTGCCGACGCAGCCGACCGCTCCGCCGGTCGACCCGGCCCTGGACGCGCCGATCCTGCAGGTCACCGAGGTCGCTCCGGACACCGCCAACCTCGGCGGCTCGGACGCCTACGAGTTCGTGGAGGTCTACAACTCCTCCGAGTCGCCGATCGGCTGGCAGGACTTCACCGTCAGCTACCTCTACATCGACGCCAGCCACGTCGTCACCAGCAGCGCGCTGTGGCCGTCGGTGCCCGACGACGTCGTGATCCAGCCGGGCCGGACCCTGGTGCTGTGGGTCAAGAACGCCGCCAACCAGGCGTTGACCGCGACCGACTTCAACAGCCACTGGGGGAGCCACCTCACCGCCGGGACCGACCTGGTCGAGATGAACGTGGGCGGCATGGCGAACGGCGGCCCGCGGGGCATCGCGGTGACGACCAACACCGGTCACGAGATCAGCCGCGCCGACTACATGTCCGACGCGGAGACCGTCGCCGACCAGCCCATCCAGTACCAGTGGGCAGCCGGCACCTCCGCCGCGACCCAGCTCGGCATCGGCACAGCCACGCCGGGCTACACCGACCCGGCGCAGGTGCCGGCCGGCCTGGTCGCCGATGTCGAGCCCGACGCCGCCCCGGTCGTCACCGACCTGCGCGGGGGCACCGAGGTCCCCGTCACCGACAACCTCGAGCTCGCCTTCGACGTCACCGACGACCAGCAGGTGCGCACCGCCGCCCTCACGCTCGACACCGACGTCGACGAGCCGACGACCATCCAGCTGCGGTTCGACGCCCCGAACCGCTACTACTACACCGTCCCGGACGTCGACCTCTACGGCAAGAAGTGGATCGACTACACGCTGGTCGCCCGCGACGGCACCCACACCGTGACCCTGGGCCCGATCCGCATCGACCTCCAGGGAGCCGAGCCGGCGCCGGTCCGGCTGAACCTCGACGAGGGACAGTACGTCGGCGGCGCCACGCGCGTCGCCGCCACCACGTCCGGCGACCCCACGGGCCTCGCTCTGGCCATCGACGGCGAGACGGTCGCCGCGCCGACCCCGGCCCTGGAGAAGGCGCCGATCTTCGCCTTCGAGGCGACCAACACCGACGCCTTCTTCCGCAACGGCGTCAAGCTCGGTGACGACGTGCTCACCATCTTCGACGAGGGCTTCTACAACCGGCTGGTCACCGTGCCGAGCCGGATCCCGGTCGAGCAGATCACCCAGGGCCAGCCGCTGACGGTCAGCGTCTGGTCGGGCACCAAGGCCTTCCCGGAGGTGAGCACCGACGACAACAACGACGACTACTCGGTGCGCAACCTCCGTCTCGCGCTCCCCGACGGACGGGTGCTGCGCCCGACCCTGGTCGGCGTCCACGCCTCCAACGGCGCCACGGCGTACGACCCGCCCACGCGGACGACGCTGACGGTCGATCCCACGACGTCGATCTCGATGGGCGACGGCGCCTCGACGTACGACTACGTCGAGGCGACCTTCGCGCTGCCCGACGACGCGTTCACCTCGGTCGCGTCCGTGTGGGACACCACGGTCGTCGCCGACGGAGCACACACCGTCGCGGCCACCGCCGGCGCGGACAGCGTCACCCGCACCGTGCAGGTCGACAACACGCGCCCGGTCGTCACCCCGGGCGTCGAGGAGGGCAAGCGCTACCGCGGCTCGTTCACCATCGACGCCGACGCCACCGACGCCGGCTCGGGGGTCGAGGACCTGACCGGCACCCTCGACGGCGCGGCCGTCGAGCTGCCGCACCCGACGTCGTCGCTGGAGCTCACGCCCGGCGACCACACGGTCGTCCTCACCGCCACGGACGCGATCGGCAACGCCACCACGAGCACCGTCTCCTTCACCACCGGTGACGAGTCCTCCTCGACGGCGCTCGACACGCCCGAGGACGGGAGCGAGGTGCCGGCCGGCGACGTGACGTTGACGGCCACCCCGACCTCGGCCGAGGGTGACGCGTTGACGGTGAAGTTCCGCGAGGGCTACACCTTCGACCCGCAGGACGCCGACATCGCCAGCTACAGCGGTACGGCGACCGACGCGCTGACCACCGACCGCACCGACCGGACCCTGCTCACCGGTGCCGAGCTCGAGGCCCTGGCCAGCACCGACGGCGTCGAGCAGGAGGTCACCACCGACACGGCCCTGCCCTACCAGCTCTTCACCGTGCGCGTCCCCGACACCGCTGGGGCCGATGCCACGGCCCGGGTCTCGTGGGCCGGATCGGCCAACGCCGGCGCCAAGGTGCTGATGTACGTCCTCGACACCGCCACCGGGGAGTGGCAGGAGGTCGACCGGCACCTGACGGTCGGCACCGCCACCGCCGACGGTGCGAGGGCCGACTTCACGCTCGGGGCGACCGTCCCGGTCGCCGACCACGTGGCCGACGGCGAGCTGACGGTCCTCGTCCAGCACTCCGAGGGCTTCGCGGGCACGGACCGCAGCGCTCGGGACACGGCGGTGGCGCCGTACCACCCGGGCGCGACGCCGCGGACCGACTATGACTTCACCATCGGGTGGGAGTCGGACACGCAGTACTACAACGAGAACCAGGGCTACGTCGTCAAGCCGGGCAACCCCGACACGTTCCACCGGCACCAGACGAACATCAACCAGTTCTTCCTCGACCAGCGCGACAACCTCAACCTGCAGTACGTCATGCACACCGGCGACATCGTCGACGACTACCTCGCCAGCGACTTCAAGGGTGACAACTCCGACCCGGAGTACGAGTGGAAGAACGCCACCCCGGCCTACCAGGCGTTCGACGACGCCGGACTGCCGTACGGCGTCCTCGCCGGCAACCACGACGTCGGCCAGGCGCTGGACGACTACTCGATGTACGGCAAGTACTTCGGCCGGGCCCGCTTCGAGGGCAACCCCTGGTACGGCGGCCAGCACCAGGACAACCGTGGCCACTTCGACCTGGTCACGGTCGACGGCATCGACTTCCTGATGCTGTCGATGGGCTGGGACCCGGGCACCGAGCAGATCGCGTGGATGAACTCGGTCATCGAGCGGTATCCCGAGCGCAAGGTCTGGATCGACCTGCACGAGTACCTGCTCACCACCGGGACCCTCGGGCCGATCCCGCAGCGGATCTTCGACGAGGTCGTCAAGCCCAACCCGAACGTGTTCGCGGTGAGCTCGGGTCACTACCACGACGCCTACACCCGCACCGACGACCTCGACGACGACGGTGACGGGGTCGCTGACCGCACCGTCTACTCGATGCTCTTCGACTACCAGGGCCTCGCCGAGGGCGGGCTGGGCTACCTGCGCCTGATGCACTTCGACAACGACGGTCAGAAGATCATCGTGCGCACCTACTCCCCGTCGCTGGACGACTTCGACTCCGACGACGCCTCGCTCAACGACCCGGCGGGGCAGCAGGAGTTCGAGATCCCCTACGCCGCGATCGGCATCGCGCCGCAGACCAAGTCCCTGGCGACGGACTCCTTCAAGGCCGATGTGCTCACCACGAAGGACATCGCGACCTTCACCGACGTGGCCAGCGGATCGAGCGTCGCGGCCACCTGGAGCGACGTACCGGCCGGCGAGCACGGGTGGTACGTCGAGACCACCGGACCGTACGGCGGACAGGACAGCAGCGCCGTCCGCACGTTCACGGCGCTCGTGCCCGGCGAGCTGACGAGCGACACCCCGGTGATCGCCGGCGTGCCGACCGTCGGCGGGACCCTCGTGGCCAACGCCGGCACCTGGGGCCCGGAGGGCGTGGCGCTCGACTACCAGTGGTACGCCGACGGCAGCCCCATCCCCGGCGCCACCGGGACCGAGCTCGCGCTGGACGCCGGCCAGGTCGGGAGCCGCATCACGGTGCGGGTCACCGGGACGCTGGCGGGCTACAGCACCGCCGAGAAGACCTCGGACCCGAGCGCGCCGGTGGCCGCCGGAGCGATCACGGCCGGCAACGCGGTCATCACCGGCGTGGCGCGCCTGGGGAAGACCCTGCGGGTCGACGCCGGCACCTGGGGCCCCGACGGCGTGGCCCTCCGCTACCAGTGGTTCGCGGGAGGCAGGCGGATCCCCGGCGCGACCGGCACCAGGCTCGTCCTGCGCAAGGGTCAGGTCGGCAGGCGGATCACGGTGCGGGTCACCGGGACGCTGGCGGGGCACGCCGCCGCCGCCACGACCTCGGCGCGCACGTCGTCCGTCGCGCCCGGTCGCCTCGTCGGTCGGACGCCGCGGGTCGCCGGCAGGGCGAGAGTCGGTGCCCTGCTCAGGGCCCGCAACGTCCGCTGGAGCCCGACACCGGCCGCGGTGCGCTACCGCTGGTACGCCGGCGGCAAGCAGGTCAGGGGAGCGACGTCCTCGACGCTGCGGGTCCGCGGAGGCATGATCGGCAAGCGGGTGAAGGTCCGGGTGACCGCGACCAAGCCGGGCTACCGCAGCGACGTCGCCACCTCGCGGAGCACCGGCAAGGTCAGGAGGCGCTGACCGGAGGTCCGGTCCGGGCACCTCGCGGTGCTCGGGCCGGGCAGGCCGGCTGCTCGGCCGGGTTGCTCGGGGACGTGGGCGCCCCCGAGCCGGACGCGTGCGAGGCTGCGGGGGTGACGTGGACCCCGGACCGACGGCTCGCCGTCCTGCTGCTCGCGGTGGCGGCCGGGACGAACGTGCCGACCCCGTTGCTGCTGGTCTACCGCGAGCGGCTGTCGATGAGTGACGCGTCGGTGACGGCGATCTTCGGTGTCTATGCCCTCGGACTGATGGTCGCGCTCGCCGTCGCGGGTCGCGCTGCCGACCGGTTCGGACGTCGCGGGATCGTGCTGGGGGGAGCCGTCGCCGCGGGCGTGGTCTCGCTGCTGTTCCTGCTGGCCGCCGACAGCGAGCCCCTGCTCTACGCCGTCCGGTTCCTCCAGGGCGCCGCCTCCGGCACGGTCTTCAGCGTCGGCAGCGCCTGGCTCGTCGAGACGGCGTCGCGGCGCGACAACCACACCGGACCACGCACCGCTGCCGTGGCGATGACCGGCGGCTTCGCCGTCGGACCGGCGTACGCCGGCCTGATCGGCGAGTGGGGTCCGTGGCCGCTGGTGCTGCCCTACCTGATCCACGTGGTCATCCTGGCCTCGGCCCTCGTCGCCTCCCGGTCGGTGGCCGAGTCGTTGGTCCGGCAACCGCTCGACCCCGACGTCTCGCCCGTCGGGGCCTTCCGGCCCGGCGCCGGGCGCAGCGCCCTCCTGGTCGTGGCCCCGCTCGCGGTCTGCGTCTACGCCTTCCCGGCCAGCACGATCGCCGCGGTCCCGGTCCTGATCGGCTTCCCTGTCGCGCCGGTGGCCCTGACCGGCCTGATGGCCGGCCTCACGCTCGGCGCGGGCGCGCTGGCCGCCCCCCTCCAAGGCCGCCTCGGCCCGCGCACCGCCCCGGTAGCCGCCGTCTTCGGGGCGGTCGGCTTCGGCGGCACCGCGCTGGCCGCCGCCGTGCCGTCCGTGCTCCTCCTGGCGATCCCGTCCGCGGTCCTCCTCGGAGCCGGCGGTGGCCTCGCCCTCGCCAGCGGCATCTCGCGCCTGCCAGCCCTGGCCAGCGAGGGTCGTCTCGGCAGCGTCGCAGCCGGCTTCTACGCCACCGCCTACGTCGGCTTCGGCTTCCCGCTGATGATCACCGCCCTGTCCGAGCAGGTCCCGGTGGCTCCCGTCCTCGCGGTGCTGGCCGGGCTCTGCCTGCTGCTGGCCGTGCAGCAGGACCGGGCCGGGTTGTGACGTGCGGGCTCGCGGCCCGCGCCGTCGATCCGGGCGGCTCGCCCCACCGGACCCGGTAGGAGGCTGCCATCGAGGCGTGGGCGAGCGCCGTCGGCGGCAGGTGGCGGCCGGGTCGTCGCCGGTGCTGGCCGGCGCCCGGGCCACCGCGGAGCCGGAGCTCCGCTCGTGGCCTGCACCGATGCGTGTCGGATCCGGGCAGACTCGTTCGTAGCAGGGGTGAGAGGCCGCCCACGAGGGTGCCCCCGACGTACAGGAGATGATCCGCGATGCAGTACCTGATGTCCGTCGTCGACGACGGCACCGGCCTGGCCACCCCGGCCGAGGAGGCGGCCACCACCGCGTTCAACGAGCGGCTCCGAGCCGACGGCCACTGGGTCTTCGCCGGCGGACTCGGGTCGCCCGACCCGGCCACCGTCGTCGACAACCGCGACGGGACCGCGGTGATCACCGACGGTCCGTTCGTGGAGTCGAAGGAGTACCTCGCCGGCTTCTGGGTCATCGAGGCCCCCGACCTCGACGTGGCCCTGAGGCTCGCCGCCGAGGGATCGCGCAGCTGCCGCCGGAAGGTCGAGGTGCGACCGTTCCTGTGAGCACGGACGGAACCGAGGTCGAGGAGAGTGCCGAGGCCGCGATCACGCGCGCCCACCGCGAGGAGTGGGCCCGCGTGGTGGCGACGCTGACGAGGCGCTTTCGCGACCTCGACATCGCCGAGGAGGCCGCGGCCGAGGCCTTCGCGACGGCGGCCGAGCGGTGGCCGCAGGACGGCGTACCGCCCGCTCCCGGAGCCTGGCTGACCACCACCGCGGCCCGCAAGGCCATCGACCGGATCCGGCGCGAGAGCAAGCGCGACCACAAGCAGCAGGAGGCCCGGATGCTCCATGACGACGAGCCGCCCGAGCCCCTCGGGGCCATCGACGACGAGCGGCTCCGGCTGATGTTCACCTGCTGCCACCCGGCGCTGGCGATGGAGGCCCGGGTAGGGCTGACGCTGCGCCTGGTCGGCGGTCTGAGCGTGGCCGAGATCGCGCGCGCCTTCCTGGTGCAGGAGTCCGCCATGGGGCAGCGGATCACCCGGGCGAAGGCCAAGATCAAGGTTGCCCGCATCCCCTACCGGGTCCCGGCCTCGGAGGACCTGCCGCCGCGCGTCGCCGGCGTCCTCGCCGTGCTCTTCCTCGTCTTCAACGAGGGGTACCTGGCGAGCGGGCCCGATACCGAGCCGGTGCGCCAGGACCTGACGACCGAGGCGATCCGGCTCACCCGGATGATCCGTGAGCTCCTGCCGCGGGACGGCGAGGTGACGGGGCCCCTGGCGCTGATGCTGCTCATCGAGGCCCGACGTCCGGCGCGGGTCTCGGCGAGCGGCGAGCTGGTCACCCTCGACCTGCAGGACCGCGGCGCCTGGGACGCCGGGCTCGTCGCCGAGGGTCACGCGGCTGGTGCGCGAGCGCCTCGCGACGGGGAGGCGCCGGGGCGCTACCAGGTGCTCGCAGCCATCAACGCCGTGCACACCGCGGCTCGCACGGCCAGTGACACCGACTGGTCACAGGTGGTCGCCCTCTACGACCAGCTGGTCCGCCTCGAGCCCTCGCCGGTCGTCGCCCTGAACCGGGCGGTCGCGGTCGCCGAGCTCGACGGCCCCGAGGCCGCCCTGGCCGCCGTCGACCGTCTCGGGGCGGCGCTGGCGAGCTACCACGCCTTCCACGCGACCCGGGCCGACCTGTGCGCCGACTGGCCGCACGAGTGCGTCCAGAGCGGCGTACGGCGAGGCGATCGGGCTGGCGGGCAACTCGGCCGAGGTCGCCTACTTGACCCGCCGCCGCGACGAGCTGACCTAGACCAGGAGCTGCTCGACGAGCGTCTGTCGCCACCAGTCCTCGACCTCGTCGGCACTCCAGCCGTACTCCCGCGTCGCCGTGCCGTAGCTCTCGAGCGAGACCACGAGCGCGAAGATCGCGACCGCCCGGTCCACGTCGATGCCCGGACGCCACACCTCCGCCGGCCAGGCGGCGAAGAGGTGCGGCGCTGGCTGTCGCCCCGTCGACGGCCCTCGTCGTAGGCCGCCCCGAGCTCGGGGTGCTTCGCCGACCCTCGGCCAGCCCCGGAGCACGTCGCCGGCGTCCTCGTAGAGGCGACGGTCGAAGGCACGAAGGCGTGCAGCTGGCCGCTCGGGTCCCCGGCCCGCTCGCCCAGCTCGGCCACCGCCTGCCGGACGTTGGCGCCCTGCTCCGCCGCGTCGATGAGCGAGGTCGCGAGTCCCGCCTTGGTGCCGTAGACGCTGTAGACGGTCGCCTCCGAGACGCCGGCCCCCTCGGCGACCGACCGCACGCTCGTGCCGGCCCAGCCCTGCCAGGAACCGCGCCCGGGCAGACACGGCGATGAGCCGCGCGTGTGCTCGGCCTGCTGGTCGCGCAGCTCGGAGCGGTACACGCTGCTGGCGGGCTGACATGGCCACGAGCACGATCGCAGCCGCGGCGACCCATCCGGAACGCGCCGGTCGAGCCGGCCGACGGCGGCGCTACTCGTCCTCCGTGGGCTGCTGATGGCCGTGGGTGGCCAGCTGCACCCGCGAGGATCCGGCGCGACCATCGACGCCCACCTGCTGTCGATTTCGAGTCGTCCGGATGGCCCCTCGCCCATGTGCTCCTGCTGGCCGGCAGCCTGGCCGCCGTCCTGGCCTTGGTCGCAGCCCGACGTGCCGAGGCCTTCGGGTCGCGGGTGCAGCGGTGGCTGCCGCTGGCGATCGGGGGCTGGTGGTTCGGCACGGCGGAGCTGGTGCCCCACCTGCTGGCGGCCCACGAGGCACAGGCCCTGGGACACCACGAGGCCACCCCGGTGCTGGACGTGCACCTCCTGATGCAGGTGATCGCCGCGCCGGCGGTCGGCCTGACCGGAGCCGTCCTCGCGGTGGTGGTCGCCCGGGCGGCGCGCACCTGGCCCGCCGCCGTGCTTGCCGGGTTCGCGGTGGTGGGAGGCCTGCTGTCCGCGGCGTCCGCACCGCTCGTCGTCGCAACCGGCGATCCGCGGTTCACCGTCCTCTTCCCGTTCCAGGCCGGGCTCGCGGTGTGGCTGGTCGGGACCGGCGTACGGCTCTGGAGGCGGTGAGCCGAGATGGTGGCCCACCGACATCGACCGTCGTCGATGTCGAGTGGCGGCGGGCGAGTCGGCCGTGCAAGTATCGACCCATGTCGATATCTGGTTGCGACCCCGACGACCCGCTGGCCTGCTGCACCCCGCTGGCGCGCGAGCCCCTGTCCGCGGAGCAGGCCGCCCGGGTGGTGCCGCTGCTGAAGGCCATCGCCGACCCGGTGCGCCTGCGACTGCTGTCGCTGGTGCTGTCGCACGAGGGCGGCGAGGCGTGCGTCTGCGACCTGCTCCCGGTCTTCGACCTGTCGCAGCCGACCATCAGCCACCACCTCAAGGTGCTGCACGAGGCCGGCCTGCTCGACCGTGACAAGCGGGGGGTCTGGGTCTACTACCGGGCGCGGCCGGAGGCCCTCGAGGCGATGGTCACCCTCTTCGCCACCGCAGCGGCACCGAGCGCCGCCACGGCGAGCACGCCGGAGCCCGTGGGGGTGCCCGTATGAGCGACGTCGTCGGCGACACCGCCACTGCCCCCGAGGACGCCGCCGTCCTGCAGCGGCTCTCGACGCTGGACCGGTTCCTGCCGGTCTGGATCATCGCGGCGATGGTGATCGGCCTGCTCCTCGGCCGCGGCATCCCCGGGCTCGACGACGCCCTCGCCACGGTCGAGATCGGCTCGGTCTCGCTGCCCATCGCGATCGGCCTGCTGGTGATGATGTACCCCGTCCTGGCCAAGGTCCGCTACGACGAGCTGGGCCACGTCACCGCCGACAAGCGGCTGCTCGGCGCCTCCATCGTCCTCAACTGGATCGTCGGCCCGGCGCTCATGTTCGCGCTCGCCTGGCTGATGCTGCCCGACCTGCCCGAGTACCGCACCGGGCTGATCATCGTCGGCCTCGCCCGCTGCATCGCCATGGTGCTCATCTGGAACGAGCTGGCCTGTGGCGACCGCGAGGCCGCCGCCATCCTGGTCGCCATCAACGCCGTCTTCCAGATCGTCGCCTTCGCCGGCCTCGGCTACTTCTACCTCGAGCTGCTCCCCGGCTGGCTGGGCCTCGGGGACGGCGGCGCCGGCTCCGGCCTCGACGTGTCCGTCTGGGAGATCGCGCGGTCGGTCCTGATCTTCCTCGGCATCCCGCTCCTGGCCGGCTTCCTCACCCGCACCTTCGGCGAGAGGGCCAAGGGCCGCGAGTGGTACGAGGGCACCTTCCTGCCTCGGATCGGCCCGACCGCCCTCTACGGGCTGCTCTTCACCATCGTCCTGCTCTTCGCCCTGCAGGGCGACACCATCACCAGCCGCCCCCTCGACGTCGCCCGCATCGCCCTTCCCCTGCTCGCCTACTTCGCCCTGATGTGGGCCGGCTCCTTCGCCCTCGGCGTCGCGCTCGACATGACCTACGCCCGCACCGCGACCCTGGCCTTCACCGCCGCCGGCAACAACTTCGAGCTGGCCATCGCCGTCGCGATCGGCGTCTTCGGGGTCACCTCAGGCCAGGCGCTCGCCGGCGTCGTCGGTCCCCTCATCGAGGTCCCGGTCCTCGTCGGCCTCGTGTACGTCGCCCTCTGGGCGCGGCGCCGCTACTACCCGACCACCGACCCGACCACCGCGCCGCCGCCGCCGCTCCCCACCGCGAGGACCCGTCGTGACCACCGACCCCACGACCGTCCCCGAGGTCCTCTTCGTCTGCGTCCACAACCAGGGCCGCTCCCAGATGGCCGCCGGCCTCCTGGACCACCACGCCGCCGGTCGCGTCCTGGTGCGCTCCGCCGGGTCCGCGCCCGCCGACGGCGTCAACCCGGCCGTGGTCGAGGTGATGCAGGAGCTCGGCATCGACATCTCCCGCGAGCTGCCGAAGAAGCTGCTCACCGAGGACGTCGCGGCCTCCGACGTCGTCATCACCATGGGCTGTGGCGACGCCTGCCCGATCTTCCCCGGCAAGCGCTACGAGGACTGGGCGCTGACCGACCCGTCCGGCAGAGGAGCCGACGCCGTGCGGGAGATCCGCGACGAGATCGACCGGCGGGTCCGCGAGCTCCTCGCCGAGCTCCTGGGCGACACCGCCGGTCCCACCTGACCACGTGTGGCCATTGTTGCCAGAACAGCAACGAGGCTTGCCGTCGTCTCCCGGGTCGCCCATGCTGGACCCATGCAGACAAGGAACAGCACGTCGCCCCGGATCCTCCCGCCCGTCGCGCGTGAGGACCTGACCCGATGAGCGACCACGGCCACGGGGGCGACGACCACGACGGGCAGGACGACCAGCACGACCAGGGGCACGACCAGGGGCACGATCAGGGGCACGATCAGGGGCACGGGCACGGGCACGAGGTCTCCGAGGAGGAGGCCAAGGCGATGTTCGAGCCGGCCGGCTGGGAGGAGCGGTACGCCGGCGACGAGCAGATGTGGAGCGGCAACGCGAACGCCCAGCTGGTCGCCGAGGCCTCCGCGCTGACCCCCGGCACGGCGCTCGACGTCGGCTGCGGCGAGGGCGGTGACGTGATCTGGCTGGCCCGGCAGGGCTGGCAGGTCACCGGTGCCGACTTCTCCGCCAACGGCCTGGCCCGCGCCGCGCGGCACGCCGAGGAGGCCGGTGTCGCCGACAGCACCGACTGGTGGGAGGTCGACGCACGGACCTTCACCTCCGACGGCCGGTCCTTCGACCTGGTCACCACGTGCTTCCTGCACCCGCCGGACGGCGGGATGCCGGCCGTGGCCGCGCGGTTGTGCGAGGCGGTCGCCCCGGGCGGCCACCTGCTCGTCGTGGGCCACGCCCCCTCCGAGACGTTCGGTCGGCTCAGCGCCAGCCGGCGCAACGCGATGTTCGTCGCCGCCGACCTCGTGCCGTCGCTGCCCGACGACTTCGAGGTGCTCGTGGTCGAGCAGCGCCCCCGCAGGATGACCCGCGAGGGCGAGACGCACGACGTGCACGACTCGACGCTGCTGGCGCGCCGCACGGGCTGAGCGGGGACGCCGCTCAGACCGGGAGCGCGTCCAGGGCGGCGGCCGCCACGTCGCTGAGCGGCGGGGTGACGTCGATGACGACACCCGCCTCGTCGTCGTCCAGCGGCTCCAGCGTCTCCAGCTGCGAGGTCAGCAGCGAGGTCGGCATGAAGTGCTTGGTGCGCTGCTGCATCCGCTCGGAGAGCACGGCGAGGTCGGCGTCCAGGTGCACGAAGAACACCCGGCCCCCGGTGACGCCGTCGCGCAGCACGTCGCGGTAGCTGCGCTTGAGGGCCGAGCAGGTGAGCACCAGGGAGCTTCCCGACGCGACCTCGTCGTGCGCGAGGCCGGCGAGGGTCCGCAGCCACGGCCACCGGTCCTCGTCGGTCAGTGGGATGCCCTCGCTCATCTTCTCGATGTTCGTGGCGGGGTGGTGGGAGTCGCCCTCGACGAAGTCGATGTCGAGCGCCGCGGCCAGCAGGGCGGCGACCGACGACTTCCCGGTGCCCGAGACGCCCATCACGATGATCGCCAGCGGCTGCGTGGTCGGGGCCGGGGAGTCCGCTGTGGCGGTGGGTGCGTCCGTCACGTCGTCCGCCGCTCGACATCGGCTCCGTGCGGAGGCACAACTAGGATTCGCGTCATGTCCACGGTGTACCACAACGCGATCCGCGACCTGGGTGGTCGCATCGTGCAGGGCTCGCTCGAGCCCGGCAGCCGGATCACCCTGGAGTGGCTGGCCCGCGAGTTCTCCATCTCACGCACGATCGCCCGTGAGGTGGTGCAGGTGCTGGCATCCATGGGGCTGGTGCGCAGCCGTCGTCGCACGGGCATCACGGTCCTGTCGCGCGCCGAGTGGGACGCCTTCGACCCGGCCGTGATCCGCTGGCGCCTCGATGGCCCCGAACGGCGCGGGCACCTCGAGGAGCTCGCCGAGCTGCGCGCGGCCGTCGAGCCCGCCGCGGCCGCGCTGGCGGCCGTGCGTGCCGACGACGACGTCCGTACCCGGCTGCTCGTGCTCGCCGAGCAGATGGAGACCACCGGCGCCGCGGGCGACCTGACGGCGTTCCTGGAGCACGACGTGGCCTTCCACCGGTTGCTGCTCCAGACCTCCGGCAACGCCATGTTCGCCGGGCTGGGCGACGTGGTCGAGGAGGTGCTGCGGGGCCGCACCGACCACCACCTGATGCCCCCCGAGCCCAAGCCGAGGGCGCGCGAGCGGCACACCGTCGTCGCCTCCGCCGTGGCCGCCGGCGACGCCGAGACGGCACGGACGGCGATGACCGAGATCTGTCTCGAGGTGGTGGTCGGCATCGCCGAGCTGGCCGGCGAGCCCGACGAGGCCTGAGCCCGGCGTGGGCCGCGGGCGGCGAAGGTCACGCGACCGCCCACACGAGCGAAGCCAGCACGAATGCGGAGAGGCCGAGGGTGGTCTCCATGACGGTCCACGTCTTCAGCGTCGTCTTCTCGTCCATCTCGAAGAAGCGGCTGACCAGCCAGAAGCCGGAGTCGTTGACGTGCGAGAGCACGGTGGCGCCGGCGGCGATCGCGATGACCAGCGCCGCGATCTGCACGTCGCCGTACCCACCGGCGAGGACCTGGGCGGAGATCAGGCCGGCAGTGGTGGTCAGGGCCACCGTCGCCGAGCCCTGGGCCACCCGCAGGATGGTGGCGATGAGGAACGCCTGCAGCAGCAGCGGCAGCCCGAGGTCGGAGAGCGAGGAGGTCAGCGACTCCCCGATCCCGCTGGTGCGCAGCACGCCACCGAACATGCCGCCCGCGCCGGTGATCAGGATGATCGAGCAGATCGGGGCCAGGGACTGGTCGAGCAGGGTCGTGGTCTCGGCGAGCGTGCGCCCGCCACGGGTGCCCAGCACGCCGATGGCGACCAGCAGGGTGATGAGCAGGGCGATCGGGGTGTTGCCGAGCAGCTGGAGCGTGGTGACCCAGGTGGCCTCGCCGTCGACGACGTCGGAGGAGGCGAGGGTCGAGATGATGGTGTTGCCCGCGATGAGCACCAGCGGGAGGAGGAGCAGGGACAGGACCAGGCCGAACGACGGCGTCGCGACCGGACGGGCCTCGGACCGCTCGGCGACGACCGTGCCGGCACCGGTGCCGGTGGTCTCCTCGGCGCCGTCGCCACCCGTGGTGGACCCGGCCGGCGTGGCGGGGCTGCCGCCGTCGTTGGCCGGGCCGAAGAGCAGCTGCGGCACGTCGACGTGGACCCGGCGTCCGATGAGCCGCGAGAAGAGGTAGACGCCGACGTACCAGGAGACGATCGCGACCGGCAGGTTGATGAGCAGGATGGTGCCGATGTCGCCGTCGAAGAACTCCGCCGCGGCGACGGGGCCGGGGTGCGGCGGGACGAGGGCGTGCATCGCGGCGAAGGCACCCGCTGCGGGGAGGGCGTAGAAGAGCACGGAGCCGCCGAAGCGTCGCGCGACGGTGATGATGATCGGGAGGAAGACGACCAGGCCGGCGTCGAAGAAGATCGGGAATCCGAAGAGCAGCGCCGCGACGCCGAGGGCGAGCGGCGCCCGCTTCTCGCCGAACCGGCTGATCAGGGTGTCGGCGAGCACCTGGGCGCCGCCGGTCACCTCGAGCAGGCGGCCGAGCATCACCCCGAACCCGACGAGCAGCGCGACCGAGCCCAGCGTGCTGCCGAACCCGGCCAGCAACGCCGTGGGCACGTCGGCCACCGGGATCCCGGCCGCGACCGCGGTCACGACGCTCACCAGTACCAGGGCGATGAACGCGTGCAGTCGCACGCGGATGATCAGGAAGAGGAGCAGGGCTACCGCGGCTGCTGCGATGATCAGCAGGGTCGCGGTGCCGTGCACGGGGGTGATCGGGTCCACTGGGGCCTCCGGGTCTCGTGGTCGCGACGTCTCGTGTGACGCGCGTCTCCCTAGCGTGCCCGAAAGGTGCTACGTTTGCCAAGCCCGAACGACGTGGGCTTGCCCGAGGACCGGCGACCAGACCGGCACTCGGGGCGCTGGGTCGCGAGACCACCCGGACGCCTGCGCGGCCGCCGAGAGCGCCCGATCGTGGCGAACCGGCCCGGGACCGGCCGGTCGAGCCGGTCAGCCGGGCTCGGTCTCCAGCAGCGACTCCGGCTCGATCACCAGGTCCGGCCCGCTCGCGGTGTCAGGTCCGCCGTCGGCGATGTGCACCACGGCGTCGCCGCTGTTGACGAGCGGCGCCTGGGTGCGCCCGATGACGATGCCCGTGCGGTCGGCGTGCACGAGGCGCACGCGCTTGCCGAACGAGTCGAAGAGCCCGCCCAGGCGCTCCCCGGCCACCACGGCCTGACCGAGCCTGGCCTCGAGGTGCAGGATCCCGGTGCCCCGGGCGCGCACCCACCCGCTGCGGTAGCAGGCCACGCTCGGCTCCGGGTCCGGTACGTCGAGCGGGTCCGTCATGCCCAGCGCGGCCAGGACCCGTCGTACGCCGGCCACGCCGGCGTCGATCGCCCAGTCGTCGAGGCGCCACGCCTCGCCGGCCTCGTAGAGCAGCACCTTCGCGCCCTGCTCGCGCGCAGCGTGGCGCAGGGACCCGTCACGGATCCGCGCGTGCAGCATGACCGGGGCGGCGAACGCCTCGGCCAGCGCGCGGGTGCCCGGGTCCTCCAGGTCGGCGCGGATCTGGGGCAGGTTGGTCCGCCGGTCGGAGCCGGTGTGCAGGTCGATGCCGACCTCGCACTTGGCCACCACCTCGGTCATCATCAGGTGCGCGATCCGGCCGGCGAGCGAGCCGCGGCTCGACCCGGGGAACGACCGGTTGAGGTCGCGCCGGTCGGGCAGGTAGCGGTCGCCGGCCATGAAGCCGAGGACGTTGACGATGGGGATCGCGATCAGCGTGCCCCGGAAGGACGTGGGCGACAGGTCGGCCAGGACCTGGCGGATCACCTCGACGCCGACCGCCTCGTCGCCGTGGATGGCGGCATCGACCCACACGGTCGGCCCGTCCTCCCGCCCGTGCACGACCCGCACCGGCAGGTCCACCTCGGCCCCGGTGACCAGCCGGGTGATGGGCAGCGCGATGGCCCGCGCCGTACCCGGTCGGATCCGGACGCCCCCGATCTCGAACGACGAGCGAGCCATCAACGGCCCCGGTTCTTCAGCCGGCTGCTGCGCGGGGGACGTCCGCCCAGGTAGGAGCGACCCGGGTCCACGACGAACGCCTGGCGCAGCACCTCGCGGCCCACCAGCATCCGGAAGCCCATCGCGTCGCGGCTGCTCAGCGTCGTCTCCGCGAGCAGGGTCTGGCCCAGCAGCTCGATCTCCAGCGCCACGACGAGCCGCTCCTCGCTGTGTCCGGAGGAGCTGCGCACGGCCCGCCGGTCCAGCACCGGGCACTCGGCCACGACGGAGTCGTCGCCGGAGCGTTGCCAGGGGTGGACCGAGAAGCGGACCCAGTCCGCGCCGTCGCGCTCGAGCTCGACGATGTCGAAGGCGTGGATCGCCGAGGTGCGGGCGCCGGTGTCCAGCTTGGCCTTGAGCCACGGCACCCCGATGCCGGGCAGGCGCACCCATTCGCGCCATCCGGCGACCGTGTATGAATGGGCGGGTGGCACTCCTAGATCCTTCCTGGTCGACATGAGGCTGGCGATCCTCTCGCGCGCGCTCGGCTCGTACAGTACGCAGCGCCTCCGCACCGCGGCGCTCGACCGGGGTCATGACGTCAAGGTGCTCAACACGCTCCGCTTCGGCATCGACCTCACCGGCGACGAGCCGGACCTGCAGTTCCGCGGCAAGCGGCTCTCGCACTACGACGCGATCCTGCCGCGCATCGGCAACTCGATCACCTACTTCGGCGTCGCGGTGGTCCGCCAGTTCGAGCAGATGGACGTCTACACGCCCAACACGTCGTACGGGATCGCCAACTCGCGCGACAAGCTGCGTGCCTCGCAGATCCTCTCGCGCCACCAGATCGGCATGCCCGGTACGACGTTCGTGCGCGACGGCTCCGACGTGATCCCCGCGATCGAGCGGGTGGGCGGTGCCCCGGTCGTGATCAAGCTGCTGGAGGGCACGCAGGGCATCGGCGTGATCCTGGCCCCCGACATCAAGGTCGCCGAGGCGATCATCGAGACCCTGCAGAGCACGAAGCAGAACGTGCTGATCCAGCGCTTCGTCAAGGAGAGCAAGGGCCGTGACATCCGGGCCCTGGTCGTCGGCGACCGGGTGGTCGCGGCGATGCGACGGGTGGCGCAGGGCGACGAGTTCCGCTCCAACGTGCACCGCGGCGGCAGCGTCGAGCCGGTCGACCTCAGCCCGGAGTTCGAGAAGGCGGCCGTCCGCTCGGCGCAGATCATGGGCCTGCGGGTGGCCGGTGTCGACATGCTCGAGGGCAACGAGGGCCCGCTGGTGATGGAGGTCAACTCCTCGCCGGGCCTGGAGGGCATCGAGCGGGCCACCCAGCTCGACGTCGCCGGCTCGATCATCGACTTCATCGACAACCAGGTCGCCTTCCCCGAGATCGACGTGCGCCAGCGGCTGACCGTCTCCACCGGCTACGGCGTCGCGGAGATCGCCGTGCAGAGCGGCTCCGACCTGGTCGGCCGCAACCTGGGGGACTCCGGGCTGCGCGAGCTGGACATCACCGCCCTCACCCTCCAGCGCGGCACGAACGTGATCCCCAACCCCAACAAGCACCACGTGCTGGAGGCCGGGGACCGGATGCTCTGCTTCGGCAAGCTCGAGGAGATGCGCTCGATGATCCCGGCCCGTCGGCGCCGGCGGGCCCGGATGCGCAAGCTCCCCGACGAGCCGATCCACGACGCGACCTGACGCTCGGCGCGGGTGCTGCCGGCGGGCGCCGGCGCGGCGGTCACTCGGTGATCTCGACGCCCTTCCAGAAGGCGACGTGGTCGGCGATCTCGGCTGCCGCGGGCTTCGGCTCGGGGTAGAACCAGACCGCGTCGGCGTTGGTCTTCCCGTCCACCTCGAGGCTGTAGTAGGACGCGGTGCCCTTCCAGGGGCAGACGCTGGTGGTGGAGGAGGGCGAGAGCACTCCCTCGGCCACCGAGGCGGCGGGAAGTAGTGGTTGCCCTCGACGACGACGGTGTCGTCGGACTCGGCGATGACGGATCCGTTCCAGATGGCGCGCATGGTGAGAGGCTACGCCTGTGACCGAACCCTCCAGCGCGAACGAGCCCGCCCCCACCGAGCCGACGAACAGACCGAGAGCGCCGAGGGCGCCGAGGGTGCCGCGTCCGAGGGCATCGTCGTCGCCGACGTGCCCGAGCGCGGTCGCTTCGAGGTGAGCGTCGACGGCGCCGCGGCAGGCTTCACCCTGTACCTCGACCGCGAGGCCGGCGAGGGGGCCAGGTCGAGCGCATCTTCCCCCACACGGTCATCGAGGAGGCGTACGGCGGCCGCGGGCTGTCGACCCACCTCATCCGCACGGCCCTCGACTCCACCCGGACCAAGGGGATGCTGGTGGTCCCCGAGTGCTCTGCGGTGCGCCACTTCATCGACACGCACCCCGACTACGCCGACCTCGTGGCCCCCTGAACCGGGAGCTCCCCCGGCCTCGCCGGGCTGGGCCTGTCGCTGCTGCGTGGGGGCGTTTGGGACACTCGTGACGTGAGCACCCACCGAGCAGGGCACCCGGCATGACCATCGTCATGGGCGTGGAGTCGTCCTGCGACGAGACCGGCATCGGGTTCGTGCGCGACGGGGTGCTCCTGGGCGACGCGCTCGCGTCGAGCATCGAGGAGCACGTGCGCTTCGGTGGCGTGGTGCCGGAGATCGCGGCGCGGGCCCACGTGCAGGCGATGGTGCCGACGATGCGGACCGCCCTGGCCGACGCCGGCCTGGAGTGGCACGACGTCGGCGCGGTGGCGGTCACCGCCGGGCCGGGCCTGGCCACGGCCCTCCACGTGGGCGTGGCGGCCGCGAAGGCGGCCGCGCTGGCGCTCGGCGTACCGCTGTACGGCGTGCACCACCTCGCCGGTCACGCCGCGGCCGACACCCTGGTCCACGGCCCGCTGCCGGAGCGCAGCATCGTGCTGATCGTCAGCGGGGGCCACACCAGCCTGCTGGCCGTCGAGGACCTGGTGCGGACGCCGATCCGGCACCTGTCCGACACCCTCGACGACGCCGCCGGCGAGGCCTTCGACAAGGTCGCCCGGCTGCTCGGGCTGCCCTATCCCGGCGGCCCGTCGATCGACCGGGCCGCCCGCGAGGGCGACCCCACCGCGATCCGGTTCACCCGGCCGCTGATGGGCCGGCGCGACCCGGCGCTCGGCTTCTCGTTCTCCGGCCTGAAGTCGGCGGTGGCGCGCTACGTCGCCGCTCCGCGCGACCCGGGGATCACGGTCGCCGACATCGCGGCGTCGTTCCAGGAGTGCGTGGCCGACACCGTGGTCACCAAGGCCCTGCGCGCCTGCCGGCAGGAGGGGGTGGACACCCTCGTCATCGTCGGCGGGGTCGCGGCCAACTCCCGGATCCGCGCGCTGGCCGAGCAGCGCTGCGCCGAGGCCGGGGTCGAGCTGCGGGTGCCGCCGATGCGGCTGTGCACCGACAACGGCGCGATGATCGCCGCGATCGGCGACCTGCTGGTGCGCGCCGGGGCGCAGCCCTCCGCGCCCCTGCTCGGCGCCACCTCCAGCGTGCCTCTCGAGCTGGCCCAGCTCGTCGGCTGACCGCTCCGCCGTACCCCCGGGTCGCCGGTGGGACCTGCGCCGATGCCGGGGCCGGCAGGGGGTCCCGACGGCTCGCGCGCGGACCGGGTGCGGCCCCGTGGGACACCCCGGGGCTTCCCTGATGTCGCCCTACCGCTCACATCTGATCCAATACACCCATGCGGATTGTTGGAGCACTCAAGGCGCGCGTGGGGAAGGCCCTCCTCGAGCGCTCGATGCGCGACGGTCTGGACCTGCGCAAGATGCGCTTCCTGCCGTCGTCCGTCACCCTGCCCCTCAAGCGCGACGGGCTCGACCCGCTGCCGGAGATGCTGCGGGTGGTCGACGAGGAACCGGTCAAGAAGCTCGCGACCCTCTTCGGTCGCGGTATCTGGGTGGTCAGCGGGTACGACGAGGCCCGGGCCGCGCTGGCGGACGCGGACTCCTACTCCAACGACATCGGCCAGTTCGTGTCCCAGGAGGGGCGTGAGGACTCCGAGCAGATCGGTGGGCTCGGGATGACCGACCCGCCGCTGCACACGGCCCTGCGCCGCTACCTGACCCCCGAGTTCACGATGCGTCGCCTCGCCCGCCTCGAGCCGGAGATCCAGCGCGTGGTCGACGAGCGGCTCGACGCGATGGAGGCCGCCGGCCCGGAGGTCGACCTGGTCGCCGAGTTCGCGTTCCCGGTGCCGTTCCAGGTGATCTGCGAGCTGCTGGGCCTCCCCGTGGAGGACCGCAAGCGCTTCTTCGAGCTCGGCGTGGCCCGCTTCGACCTCAGCCAGGGCGGGGTCGGTGCGTTCGGCGCCGCCGCCCACACCCGCGACTTCCTGATCAAGGCGGTCGCCGCCCAGCGCGACGACCCGGGCGAGGGCCTCATCGGCGCCCTGATCACCGAGCACGGCGACGAGCTCGACGACCTGACCCTGGGCGGCATCGCCGACGGCGTCTTCCTCGGCGGCTACGAGACCTCGGCGTCGATGCTGGCGCTCGGTGCCTACCTGCTCGCCGAGAACCCCGAGGCGATCACCCTGCTCCGTGAGGACCCCGCGTCGGTCGACCGCATCGTGGAGGAGCTGCTGCGCCACCTGACCGTCGTCCAGCTCGCCTTCCTCCGCTTCGCCACCCGCGACCACGAGCTCGGCGGTCAGCAGATCCGCGAGGGCGACGCCGTGGGCATCTCGCTCCTCGGTGCCAACCGTGACCCCCGGCTGACGCCGGACGGCAACACCTTCGACCCGCACCGCGAGCCCACCCGTCACCTCGCCTTCGGCCACGGCATGCACCGCTGCGTCGGGGCCGAGCTGGCCCGGATGGAGCTGCGGATCGCGCTGCGCGGGCTCGCCCGGCGCTTCCCCGACCTCGCCGTGACCGCTCACCGGCGACGACCTCGAGTTCCGCAAGCTCTCGGCCGTGTACGGCGTCGAGGCGCTCCCGGTGCACCTCTACGGCGCCGATCGGGCACCGGCCGCCCTGTGACCGATGCCCGGGTGCCCGCTCCCCGGGCCCGGGTGGAGCCGGCCGCGCCCTCGCGCGGGTGACCGAGCTCGTCCACGACTCGGTCCTGGTCCGCGCCTGAGGCCGCCGGGTCCTCAGCGGCCGGTCGCCCCGGGGGGCGACGCGCCCGACGGCTGCTCGGGGTGCTGGGGGTCGTCGGGCTGCTCGGGGTCGTCGAGCCGGCGCCGGTCCGAGCGCACGCGCAGCACCACCAGCGAGGCGGAGAGCGCCACCAGCGCGCCGAGCAGCCACAGCAACCAGCCCGGCAGCCCGCCGCCGCCGCCGAGCTCGGCGATGGTGCGGGCCTCCTCGGCCGGTGCGAGGTCGAGGCCGGCGCAGGAGCCGGGCTCCACCTCGGCGCCCTCGGCGGAGACCTGGAACTGGTAGCGCCCGGTCTTGCGGTGCCCGTCCTCGCCGACCACGGAGTACTCGATCGTGTGCACGCCCGCCGTGAGGGGAGCCGTCGCGGCGCACACGGTGCGCGGGTCGGCAGCGGTCGCATCGCCCACGGCGAGCGGGTCGCCGGCCTCGTCCAGCACCGCGACGAGGGGCACGGCGTCCGGGTCCAGGGCGGTGAACTCGAGCCGTACCGTCGTCGCGCCCGCGCCGACGTCGTCACCCGGCCCGGGGGAGCCGTCGACGAGGTCCCCGTGGGCGGACGCCGGTGCGGCGAGGGCGAGGACCAGCACCAGTGGCGCGAGGAGGACCGCGACCGGTCGGGTGGCCCGGCGGGGTCGGCCCGCCGGACGCGACGTCAGGAGAAGTCGGCGCATGCCAGCCGGTTGTCCATCGCGTCGGCCGGGTGGACGACGACGGCGGGAGCGCCGTCGCCGACCTCCTGGTCGTTGGTCACCGTGGCCTCACCCGTGCCGTCGGCCGACGAGGTGAAGCCGAGGTGCACCTCGTTGGGCGGCACGTCGCTGCCCTCGGCGTCGAACTTGAAGTGGTCGCCGCCGTTGTCGACCTCGCAGGTCTGCTCGTGCAGGTGACCGACGTACTCGGTGTCGGGGGCCAGGCCGGTCAGCCGGAGCGTGACCGTGGTGCCGTCGCCGTCCTGCGCGAGCCACGCCTGCCCGGCGACCGACTCGCTGCCGGGAGGCGCGGTGTCGAGCACGGTGAAGGTGCCGGTCGTGACGTCGCCGTCGACCTCGTCGGCCGGGGTGGCGTCGGGCTCGTTGAGCGAGGACATGTCCATGTCGCTCATCGAGGCGTCATCGGTGGTCGGGTCGTCGTCGCTGCCACAGGCGCCCGCTCCGAGGAGCAGGGCGGCGGCCAGGGCAGCTGAGGTCAGGACACGGCTCGTCGGCAGGCGCATGACCCGAGGATAGGAGGTGCTCGGCGAACCAGGGGGAGAACCGTCGCCTACTTGCTGGTGGAGCGTCGGTACTGGCGCACCGAGAGCGGGACGAAGACGGCGAGGATCAGGACCACCCAGAGCAGCGTGTAGAGCACCGGGTGCTGCATCGACCAGGCGTCGTAGACCGTCGGCGTGCTGCCGAGGTTGCCGAAGAGGTCGCGGCAGGCCTGGGTGAGCGTGGAGACGGGGTTCCACAGGACGAAGGTCCGCAGGATGCCGTCGAAGCTCTCGGTCGGGACGAACGCGTTGGAGACGAACGTCAGCGGGAAGATCACCACGAACGAGGCGTTGTTGATCACCTCGACGCTCGGCACCAGCAGCCCGACGTAGGCCATGATCCAGCTGAACGCGTAGGCGAAGACCAGCAGCAGGAGGAAGGCGGCGACCATGTCGACGACGCCCTCGCGCGCACGCCAGCCGACGATCAGCCCGGTCAGCGCCATCACGATCAGCGACAAGACGTTGTAGACCACGTCGGAGGTCGTGCGGCCCACCAGCACCGCGGCCCGCGACATCGGCAGGGAGCGGAACCGGTCGATGATGCCCTTCTGCATGTCCTCGGCGAGCCCGGCACCGGTGAAGGTCGCCCCGAAGACGACCGTCTGGGCGAAGATCCCGCCGATCAGGAACTCCTTGTAGTCGACCCCGGGTGGCGTGATCGCGCCGCCGAAGACGTAGGCGAACAGCAGCACGAACATCAGGGGGCTGATCAGGACGAAGACGAGCACCTCGGGCACCCGCTTGATCTTGATCAGGTTGCGCTGGGCGACGACCCACCCGTCGATGACAGCCTGCTGGGCACTCATGGAAGGGCTCCTTCGTCGGTCGCGGTGGTGTCGTCGGCATCGGTGTCGGTGTCCTCGGCGGCTCTGCCGGTCAGGGTCAGGAACACGTCGTCCAGCGTCGGTCGGCGCAGCCCGATGTCGAGCACCCGGACCGCTGAGGTCTCGAGCTCGGCCAGGACCTGGCGCAACGACCCGGCGCCGCCGGAGACCGCGGCGGTGACCGTGCGTTCCTCGACCTGCACCTCGCCGACCGCGACCCCGGTCATGGCGCGCACGGCCTTGTCGGCGTCGGCCACGTCGGCGAGCACGAGCTCGACGCGCTCACCGCCGGTCTGCGCCTTCAGCTCGTCTGCGGTGCCCCGCGCGATGGCTCGGCCGTGGTCGATCACCACGATGTCGTCGGCCAGCCGGTCGGCCTCCTCGAGGTACTGCGTGGTGAGCAGGAGGGTGGCGCCGTCGGCGACCAGCTCCTTGATGACGTCCCACATCTGCTGACGGCTGCGGACGTCGAGACCGGTCGTCGGCTCGTCGAGGATGAGCACCGGCGGCGCGGCGACCAGGGCCCCGGCCAGGTCGAGCCGGCGGCGCATGCCGCCGGAGTAGGTCTTCGAGGGGCGGTCGCCGGCGTCGGCGAGGTCGAAGCGCTCCAGCAGCTCGCGGGCCCGGGCCCGGGCCCGGGCCTTGGGGAAGCCGTAGAGCCGCCCGACCATGGTGAGGTTCTCGAAGCCGGTGAGGTACTCGTCGACGGCGGCGTACTGCCCCGAGAGCCCGATCTTGCGGCGTACGCCCTGCGGGTCGGCGATGACGTCGATGCCGGCGATCTCCGCCGACCCCTCGTCGGGGGTCAGCAGGGTGGCCAGGCAGCGCACGGCGGTGGTCTTGCCGGCACCGTTGGGGCCGAGCAGGGCCAGGACCGTGCCCTCCGGCACGGCCAGGTCGAGCCCGCCCAGGGCGGTGACCTCCTTGTAGCGCTTGACCAGGCCACGGGCCTGGATCATGTCGGGCATCGATACTCCTTCGGTCGCCGAGGCGGCACACGATCGGGTCGGTCACGAGGGTAGTGATCACCGGGGACAACCACGTGTTCCTGGCTGACCCGACGAGCGTCGCAGACTCATCGGTCCGCCCGTCCGGGTCCCGGTCGGCCGGGGAGGTGGCAGGCTGGAGGCATGGGACGTGGGGGCGCGACCGTGGTCGTCATCGGTGGCTCGAACATCGACGTCGTCGCGCGCCCCGGTGTCACCGCGGTCGCCGCCACCAGCAATCCCGGTCGCATCACGGTCAGCCCGGGCGGGGTCGGCCGCAACATCGCCGAGAACCTCGCGCGCCTGGGGACCGCGGTGCACCTGGTCAGCGCGGTCGGCTCCGACGCGCACGGCGACCTCGTCGCCGAGCGGACCTCCGGGGCCGGTGTGGGCGTCGACCACGTGCGCCGGGTGCCGGCCGCGACCGGCGCGTACGTCGCCCTGCTCGACCAGGACGGCGAGATGGTCAGCGCGGTGTCCGACATGGCCGCGACCGCCGCCCTGGGCGAGGCCGACGTCGCCGCCGCCCGTGACCTGGTCGTGGCCGCCGGGCTGCTCGTGCTCGACGGCAACCTCCCGGGCCCGGTCCTGCGCAGCGCCTGGGAGGTCGCGGCCGCCGCCGGGGTGCGGGTCGTGATCGACCCGGTGAGCGTCCCGAAGGCCGCGGCCGTGGGGCGGCTGCTGGCGCCCGGGCGACCGCTGTTCCTGCTCTCCGCGGGGAGCACCGAGCTGCTGGCGGTGCGCACCGGCGCCGGCGACCGGCTGCACGACCTCGGCGTCGACCTGGTCTGGGAGCGGGCGGGTGCGCAGGGCTCGGTGCTGAGCAACGGCACCGGCTCGCACCACCTCGGCGCCCCGGCGGCGGACGTGGTCGACGTGACCGGCGCCGGCGATGCGATGCTGGCCGCCTTCTGCCACGCGCTGCTGAGCGGCGCGGACCCGCAGGAGGCGGCGGCCTACGGGCACGCCGCTGCCGCGCTGACCGTCTCCAGCAGCCACACCGTGCGACCCGATCTCTCCGACGCTCTCGTGAGGAGCCTGCTGTGACCCGCCCGAGCCCGCCCCCCAGCCTGACCCTGACCGACGAGGTGGCCACCGCGCTCGCCGACGGCTCCCCGGTCGTGGCGCTGGAGAGCACGATCATCAGCCACGGGATGCCCTACCCCGACAACGTCGCCATGGCCGTCGAGGTCGAGGCGATCGTGCGCGCCGGGGGCGCCGTGCCGGCCACGATCGCGGTGCTCGGCGGCCGCCCGCGCATCGGGCTCTCGCCCGACGACCTCGAGCTGCTCGCCAGCGACCCGCACGTGGCCAAGGTGAGCGTGCGCGACCTGCCGTACGTCGTCGCGCGCGGCACCCACGGCGCGACGACCGTGGCGGCGACCATGCGCCTGGCCGCACTGGCCGGGATCGAGGTCTTCGTCACCGGCGGTCTCGGCGGCGTGCACCGCGGCGCCGCCGAGAGCTTCGACGTCTCCGCCGACCTCACCGAGCTCGCGACGACGCCGGTGACGGTGGTCAGTGCCGGGGTCAAGAGCATCCTCGACATCGGCCTGACCCTGGAGACCCTGGAGACCAACGGGGTGCCGGTGCTGGTGCACGGCTCCGACGCGTTCCCGTCGTTCTACTCGCGCGAGAGCGGGTTCCCCGCCCCGGCGCGGGTGGACTCGGCCGCGGAGGTCGCCGCGATCATGACCGCAGCGCGCGGGCTCGGGCTCGGCTCGGGCATCGTCGTGGCCAACCCGATCCCGGCCGACGACGAGATCCCCGCCGGTGAGATCGGCACCGTGATCGACCGGGCCCTGGCCGACCTCGACGAGCTCGGCATCGGCGGCAAGGACGTCACGCCGTACCTGCTCAAGCGGATCGTGGAGCTCACCGAGGGGGCCAGCCTGGTCGCCAACATCGCCCTGGTCCGCGCACAACGCGCGCTTCGGCGCCGCGATCGCCCGGGAGCACGCCGCCGCGCGGTGAGGACCGTCGGGCCACCGGCGTCGTCGGGATACGGCAGGGTGGGGTCATGCACTTCATCGGCGTGGACCTCGCGTGGGGCCTCAAGCAGCCCACCGGGCTCGCGGTGCTCGACGAGCACGCTCGGTTGCTGCACGTCAGCGCGGTCCGCACCGACGAGGAGATCGAGGCCGAGCTGGCGGCGTACGTCGCCGAGGACTGCCTCGTGGCGCTCGACGCGCCGCTCGTCGTCAAGAACCCCACCGGCTCACGGCCGGCCGAGAAGCAGCTGAGCAAGGACTTCCGGCGCTTCGAGGCCGGGACCCACCCGTCCAACACCGGCAAGTCGGAGTTCGCCCAGGGCCCCCGCGGAGCCCGCGTGGCCAAGCGGCTCGGGCTCGACATCGACCCCCGCTCGGGCCGGGCGCGGCGCGCGATCGAGGTCTACCCGCACGCCGCGTCGATCGTGCTGTTCGGGCTCGACAAGACGCTGAAGTACAAGAACAAGCCCGGCCGCGACCTCGACCTGCTCCAGGCCGAGCTGTTGGTCCTGATGGGCCACGTCGAGCGGATCGTGACCACCGACGAGGCCTGGGCCGGGCTGCGCCGGCAGGTCGAGCGGGCGACCCGCAAGAGCGAGCTCCGCGTCGTCGAGGACCAGGTCGATGCCGTGGTGTGCGCCTACGTCGCGTTCTTCGCCCACCGCTCGCCGGACCTCGTCACGACGTACGGCGACCTCGACACCGGCTACATCGTCACCCCGACGCTCGGTGCGGCGCCGACCCGGGCCGACATCGTGCGCGACGCGGTGAAGACCTACGTCGCCGCCTACGACGACCTGCTCCTCGCCGGGCAGGAGGCGGCCACCCTGGTGCAGGGCATCCTCGACGAGGCCGGCATCAACTACCTCTCGGTCATCGGGCGGACCAAGTCCGTGGCGTCGTTCGCCGAGAAGGCGGGGCGCTCGACCGCGGGGGTGCCGACCTACGCCGACCCGCTGTCGCAGATCACCGACCAGCTCGGGGTCCGGGTGATCACCTACCTCGAAGACGACGTCGACGCGGTGGCCGACCTGCTGCGGGAGCAGGTGATCGTCCAGGACGACCGCGACCTGGGCCAGGAGACCGCCGACGAGGGCCGGTTCGGCTACGCCAGCCGGCACCTGATGATCACCCTCGACGCCGCGCGCGAGGGCGACCCCGACGTGGCCCACTTCAGCGGGCGCAGCGCGTCGGTACAGATCCGCACCGTGCTCCAGCACGCGTGGGCCGAGTTCGAGCACGACATCCGCTACAAGGGCACCGTCCCGGCCGAGCACGCCCGCGAGTTCGACCGGCGCTTCGCCCTCGCGGCCGGGCTGCTCGAGCTCGCCGACCGGGAGTTCTCCGCGATCCGCGACCGGCTGCGCGGGGTCGCGCCGGAGGTCACGCCCCCCGTCGACGACGACCCGCGCATCGACCCGCGCGAGCTGGCGGCGTTCCTGGCCGGGCAGTACTCCGAGGCCGGCTGGTCCCGCACCGAGCACTACGGCTGGATCTCCGGGCTGCTGCTCGAGCTCGGCATCGCCTCCCTCGACGAGCTCGGCGACGTGCTGCGCCAGGCCGACGAGGCGCTCATCACCGAGCGGATGGACTACCGCCACCCCGCCGGCGCCGTACGCCGCCTCGACGATGCGCTGCTGTGGGTCTACGGCGAGCGGTTCGTGGGGCTGCACGGCAACGCGCACCGCACCGCGTCGCTCGACCAGCGGCTCCTCAAGCTGCACGGCAGCTGAACCCGCTCCGCGGGTCGCGCAGGAGACCGCGGACCCGACCGACGGTTCGGCACGACGGGCCGGCACGACGGGCCGGCACGACGGGCCGGCACGACGGGCGGGGTGAGCTGAACGCGGGCCCCGGTGGTGCCCGGGAGGCTCCGGTCAGCCCCGGGCGCCCAGCGACGTCCAGTAGTCGTTCAGCGCGCCGTTGGTCTTGACGAACCAGATGATCGGGCCGACGAGGATGAAGATGCCCGGGAAGTACCACAGGCCCGTCGTGACGGTGACGGGCTGCGGGCGCCCGGCGCGCTCGTAGAGCCCGCCCACCTCGGCGGAGGTGATGAACGGGTTGACGACGCCGACGACGATCGCGAGGACCAGCGACAGCGCACCGCCCAGACCCTGACCGGAGTGGCGCTTCATCTCCTCGGACGTGGAGAAGTACCAGACCCACGTGTAGATACCGAACGTCACGATCGTGAGCAGGATGCAGGTCCCGGTGCCGCGGACCTTGCCGATCGGGCCGTAGGGCTGGCCGTAGGCCGGGCCGCCGTAGGGCTGTCCGTAGGGCGGGCCTCCGTAGGGCGGGCCTCCGTAGGGCGCGTAGGCTGTCCGTAAGGCGTCCGTAAGGCTGTCCGTAGGGCTGTCCGCCGTAGGGCTGACCGTCGGGCGGGCCGCCGTAGGGAGGGTCGGAGGGAGGCGGGGGCGGCTGGGACATGGGGCTCCTCGACGGGGTGAGACCGGGGCCGGGCGGTCGCCCGGGCAGCACCGCCGACGCCCGTCGCCGGCTCGCTGCCACCGTCGCGGGCGGCAGCACGAGCGGAGGAGGGCGCCCTCGGGCAGCCGGAGCGTAGCAGCGCGGGGCGGCGCGTCAGGCCGAGATGCCGCCGCCCGGGTCGCCCCCGGGGTCCGGCCCGGGCTCGCCCGACGCGCACTGGCCGAGCGTGATCACCTGGTAGCGCGCGAACTCCGGGGAGGTGCTCGACGCCTCGAGGTAGTCCTCCGGGGCGAGCCGGGCGTAGTAGCGCACCGCCTCGAGCAGGTCGGCGGTGCGTCGCGAGGGAGCTGCGGCGGCCTCGGCCTCGGCCAGCGGGACCGCGTCGACGAAGTGGTCCACGGTCCCCTGGTAGTCACCGAGGTTGAAGGCGTCGATGCCGGCCACGACCTCGTCGCACGCACTCGTGCCCGGTCTGGTGTCCGGTCTGGTGTCCGGTGTCCCGGGAGTGGTGCCCGGGTCCTGGTCGGGGGTGCTCCCCGGGGTGCCCTGCGGGCCGGGACTCGTGGTCGTGGGCAGGGGGCCGGCGGTGGTGCCCGAGCCGACGCCGCAGGCGCTGCTCAGCGCCAGCACCGGGGCGAGCAGGAGCGCGGCGGCAACGGACCTCACACCTCCGACGCTAGGCGACGACGCCAAGCGAGGCGAGCGTGGCCGGCGCGGGTCAGGCCTCGGTGCCGGTGCCGGGGGCGGTGCTGGGACGGTACGGCGGCGCCACGCCCCAGCCCCATCGCGGGACGGGGGCGTGCTGGACGACACCCGTGGCACCCGGTCGCGAGTTGTGCATGGCCAGCCGGGTGCCCCACTCGACGTACCCGACGATGGCGGCGCGGAACTCCGGGTCGTCGGGGAGCCCGGCCCGGTCGGCGGCGAGGCTCATCGTCGTGGCGAAGCGCCGCCGCTGGTCAGCGGTGATGTCGAGGCCGCGGTGGTGGGCCAGCATCGCCTCGTAGCCACCCAGGGCCTGGGTGTAGCCGGCCGGTCCGCCGAGCACCTCGACCCACCAGGCGGCGACGTGTGCACGATGGACCTCCGACACCCCGCCGGGGAAGAACCCGCTCAGCAGGTCGTCGGCCTCGACCAGGTCGTAGAAGGCGTCGATCATCGCCCGGAGCGGCCCGTCGCCGCCGGCCCAGCTGTGGAGCGTGGGAAGGTCCGACTCGTCGCTCACCCGGCGAGCATCGCACGGGCGAGTGGAGTCCGCGAGGGAGAGACGGGACGCGGTCGTGACCATCCTTGTCCGACCCGGGCCCGACCCGGGCCCGGCCCGGACCCGCTCCGACCCCAGCCCGGCCCCGGCCCGAGCGATCCCGGCCCGGCCCCGGTGCGGTCCCGGTGCGGTCCCGGTGCGGTCCCGGTGCGGCACCGGTGCGACCTGGCCCGGCCGGACCAGCCGGCCGCCCGGGTGCGGCGACGTACCGTGGAGCCATGACGCCTTCCGACCTGCTGGCAGACGCGTTCGACCGGGTGCGCGAGAGCGCGCTCGCCGCGCTCGACGGGCTGTCCACCGACGACCTCACCCACCGCCCGACGCCCGACGCGAACCCGATCGGGTGGCTGGTCTGGCACCTGGCCCGCGTGCAGGACGACCACGTGGCTGACGTGGCCGGCAGCGACCAGGTCTACGACGCGTACGTCGAGCGGTTCGCGCTCCCCTACGACGAGGGCTCGATCGGGTTCGGCCAGTCGAGCGAGGACGTGGGTGCCTTCGCGGCCCCCGCCGACCTGCTCGCCGACTACCTGGGGGCGGTCCACGACCGCACGGTGGAGTACCTCGCCACCCTGAGCGCCGACGACCTCGACCGGGTGGTCGACGACCGCTGGGACCCGCCGGTCACGCTCGGCGCGCGCCTGGTGAGCGTCGTCAACGACGACACCCAGCACGTGGGGCAGGCGGCGTACGTGCGGGGTCTGCTCGGGAAGTAGCGGCCCGGACGCAGCGGCGTGGTCGGACAAAACTGGCGCTTCTCGTATGAAGGTTCATGACAGAAGCGGGAGTTTCACCGCTTCAGCGGAGAATCTCCCGCGCGATCGGCCTCACCACGGCGACGGCACGTAGTCCTTCAGGAAGTGCCCGTGCAGGTCCTCGCCGGCCTCACCACGAACGACCGGGTCGTAGACCCGAGCGGCACCGTCGACCAGGTCGAGCGGGGCGTGCCAGCCCTCCGCGGCGATCCGGAGCTTCTCCTGGTGCGGGCGCTCGTCGGTGATCCAGCCGGTGTCGACGGCGTTCATCAGGATCCGGTCGGTCTCGAACATCTCGCCCGACGAGGTGCGCGTCATCATGTTGAGCGCGGCCTTGGCCATGTTGGTGTGCGGGTGGCCTGACCCCTTGTAGCGGCGGGAGAACTGCCCCTCCATCGCCGACACGTTGACCACGTGCGCCCGCCCCGACGGCGCCGCCAACGCCGCCGCGGCCATCGCCGGACGCAGCCGCGAGACCAGCAGGAACGGCGCCACCGAGTTGCACAGCTGCACCTCGAGGAGCTCGAGCGGGTCGACCTCGTCGACGGTCTGGGTCCACGAGTTGGTGGTCTGCAGGTCGGGGAGGAGGCCGCCGGCGTCGACGGCCGTGCCGGCGAGGTGTGCGTCGAGGGAGGCGTGGCCGGCCTTGAGCGCCAGCGCGGTCAGGGTGGCCGCCGAGTGGGACGCGCGCGCGTGGTCGAGCGACTCGCCCTCGTGCGCGGCGACCGCCTCGCGGGACAGCGCGCCGGCGATCGAGGCCGGGTGGGCCTCGGAGATCCGGTCGAAGCGCACCATCTCGGGCAGCTCGCGCCCGTTGATCGACTCCGGCAGCGGCTCGGACTCGGCGGCGACGAGGGGGGCGTAGGCGCCCGGCGAGCGCCGTACGGTCTGGCACGCGTTGTTGACCAGCACGTCGAGCGGGCCGGCCGCGGCCACGTCGTCGGCCAGCGCCACGACCTGGGTGGGGTCGCGCAGGTCGATGCCGACGACCTTGAGCCGGTGCAGCCAGTCGTCGGCGTCCTCGAGCGCCGAGAACCGGCGTACGGCGTCGTGGGGGAAGCGGGTCGTGATCGTCAGGTGCGCGCCGTCGCGCAGCAGCCGCAGCGCGATGTACATCCCGATCTTCGCGCGCCCGCCGGTGAGCAGCGCCCGCCGTCCGGTGAGGTCGGTGCCCTGGTCGCGCTTGGCGTGCGACAGGGCGGCGCAGGCGGGGCAGAGCCAGTGGTAGAACGCGTCGACCAGGGTGTAGTCGCTCTTGCAGATGTAGCAGCCGCGCGGGTTGATCAGCTCCCCGGCGAAGGCGCCTCCGGTCGAGGAGGTCAGCAGGATGCCCTCGGTCTCGTCGTCGATGCGCATCGGCGAGCCGGTGGCCGTCGCCTCGGTGACCGCCCGGTCGTGGGCCAGCTCCTCGGCGCGCTTGGCGGCCCGTCGGTCGCGCTTGAGCGCCTTGTACATGTGCGAGGCTGCCCGCTTCACCGCGACGTGGTCCGGGTGGTCCTCGGGCACCTCGTGCAGCCGGCCCAGCACGCGCAGGGTGGTGGCGAGGTCGTCGGGGTCGATCACCCGGGTGATCCTAGGCGCCTCCGGGCGATCGACCCTCGTCGAGGAAGCTCGGGCCGGGCCGGGTGATCCGGTACCGCACGAAGGACGGTACGGCGATCGCGGCCGTCACGACCCCGAGCACGACCAGCACGCCACCGCCGGCCGCTGCGGCCGCCGTCCCGACGACCGCGGCGGTGGCACCGTGGGCGACGTCGGCGACCCGGGGCCCGCCGGCCACGACGACGATGAAGATCCCCTGGAGCCGACCGCGGACATCGTCGGAGGCGGCGCTCTGCAGCATCGTCGTGCGGAACGCGGAGGAGGCCATGTCGGCAGCGCCCCCGACGACGAGCATCAGCACCGCGACCACCAGCATCGTGTGCCGCAGGGAGGGGCCGGCCCCGGTGGCGATGCCCACGGCGACGCCGAACCCGACCACGCCGAGACCCCACACCACGATGCACACGACGACCGCGCGGCCCTGAGCCTCCACCCGGGAGACCCAGCCGGAGAAGACGCCACCGAGGACCGAGCCGATCGGGATCGCGGCGAACAGCAGCGCGAAGGCCAGGCCGCCCGCGCTCGGGCCGTCGAACGACTCCGCGGCGATCTCGGGGAAGAGCGCCCGGGGCATCCCGAACACCATCGCGATCAGGTCGACGACGAACGACATCATCAGCACCGGCTGGGTGCGCAGGTAGGAGAACCCCTCCACGACCGAGCGCAGCCCCGGTGTCGCGGCACGCACCGCACCGACGGCGCCCACGGCGAGGGACGGCAGTCGCACGACCGCCGACAGGGTCGCGAACAAGGTGATCGTGTCGATCAGGTAGAGCCAGGACAGGCCGATGAACGGGATCAGCATCCCCGCCACGAGGGGTCCCGCGATCCCCCCGGCCATCGTGACGGTCATGTTGAGGGAGTTGGCCGCGGGCAGCAGCTCCGGTTCGAGGAGGCGCGGCAGGACCGCGCTGCGCGTCGGTTGGTTGATCCCGAAGAAGGCCTGCTGGACCGCGAAGAGGCTCAGCAGCAGCCACACGTTGCCGTTCCCCAGCGCCGCCTGTGCCCAGAACAGCCCGCTGGTCACGATCAGCCCCACCGTGGAGACGACCAGCAGGGTACGGCGGTCGAAGACATCGGCCAGCGCCCCGCCCCAGAGCCCGAAGACGACCAGCGGGACCAGGCCGAACAGCCCGGTGAGCCCGACGTACGCCGACGAGCCGGTGTCGGCGTAGATCTGTGCCGGCACCGCGACGACGGTCAGCTGCGCGCCGATGACCGTGACGATGTTGGCCGTCCACAACCGTCGGAAGTGGCCGTTGCGCAGGGGGCGGGTGTCGGCGACGAGGCCGCGGAGGGACGCCATCGACGAGCTAGGTCCGCTCGGCCCGGGCACGGCCGGCGACGAGCCTGCCCGGGTGGACGACCGGGTGTCTGCCCTCGAGCTCGAGCTGGTTCACGCCCACGACGCTAATCGGTGGCCGATCCGGACGTGCAGCCGACTACCGTCACGACCATGACCGACCGCGCGGCGACCCCCACCGGCGAGAAGGCCGTCCAGGTGCTCAGCGGCGTCGCCATCGGTGCACTGGTGGTCTACGTCGGGGTGTTCGTCACCAAGGGGTTCACGTTCGGGATCCTGGTCCTCTTCCTCGGCCTGGCCTTCCTGGCACGCAACCGGCCGCGGATCGGTCTCGTGGCGCGCGGCATCGCCCTCAGCGGGCTGGCCGCGCTCGCAGCGCTGATCGTCGTGATCGTGCTGGGCCACGACCTCGGCTGAGTCGCGCGCCCGGACCACGGTGACGAGGACGACCTCCGGTGGGCCGGTCGCGGTGCGGCCCCGGGTGCCGCCACCGAGCCGGTCGCGTCCCGACCACGTCGACCGGGTCCGGGCCGCGCCCGGCGGTGATCCGGTGCGTCGAGTCCACCCCTTGGGCGATACGCCAGAAGCGCTGCGTCCTGTTGAGTCGGTGCAGTAGCGCTCGGGCGCCGGTGATGCCGGTCCGCACGGGCCCGAACCCGAACCGCGGACACACCGACCCCACCGAAGGGCCCAGCCATGCCATCGATCCTGTTCGGCTCCATCAGCTCCCTGGCCGACACGTCCGAGCTGCAGCGCGCAGCGTTCAACGAGGCCTTCGCCGAGCACGGCGTCGGCTGGACCTGGGGGCGCGAGGAGTACGCGGCCCTGCTGGAGAGCAACGGGGGAGCCGACCGGGTCGCCGCCTACGCCGCCGAGCGGGGCGAGGACGTCGACGCGGCCGCCGTTCACGCCACCAAGTCGCGACTGTTCCAGGAGAAGCTGGCCGCCGGCGGCCTCACCGCCCGGGCGGGGGTCCTCGAGACGATCGGGGCCGCGCGCACGCAGGGCATGAAGGTGGGGCTGGTGACCACGACGTCGGCCGAGAACGTCGCCGGGCTCCTGGGTGCGCTCGGCGAGCAGCTCGCCGCCGACGACTTCGACGTCGTGGTCGACTCCGACACCGTGGCCGAGGCCAAGCCGAGCGCCGCGGCGTACACCTTCGCCGTGCAGCAGCTCGACGAGTCACCCTCCGACTGTGTCGCGATCGAGGACAACGTCGGCGGTGTGCAGTCGGCCCTCGCCGCCGGCGTTGCCTGCATCGCGTTCCCCAACGCCAACACCCGCGGTCACGACTTCAGCGCCGCCGGCCTGACCACCGAGACGCTCGACCCCGCCACGGTGCTCGACCTCGCCTCCAGCGGGTCGTAGCCCGCGTCCACCGTGCGGGCCCGGTCCGGTCCGCCCAGCATCCTCCCTTCCCCACCCCGGGGACCCGCCGAAGCGAAACCGGAGATCCAGCCATGAGCAGCGCCCCGCTGACGAACCTGACCGCGACCGAGCGTTCCTTCCACGTCGAGGCCTACGAGAAGGTCGACTACAGCCTCGTCTACGCCGAGGGTGTCTTCGAGCTCGACAACCCCGAGCTGGCCGACAGCTACCGCGCCTGGGGTCGCTGCCTGATGGTCGTCGACGACGTCGTCGACGAGCTGTACGGCGAGCAGGCGCGGGCCTACTTCGCCCACCACGGGATCGAGCTGACCGTCTTCTCGCTGGTCATCGACGAGACGACCAAGACCTGGACGACGGTCGAGAGCATCGTCGACGCGTTCGCCGAGTTCGGCCTGGTCCGCAAGGAGCCGGTGCTCGTGGTCGGCGGCGGCCTGGCCACCGACGTGGCCGGCCTCGCCTGTGCGACGTTCCGCCGCTCGACCAGCTACATCCGGATCCCCACGACCCTCATCGGGCTCATCGACGCGAGCGTGTCGATCAAGGTCGGCATCAACCACCGCTCCTACAAGAACCGGCTCGGTGCCTACCACGCCTCCTCCAAGGTCATCCTCGACTTCCGCTTCCTCAAGACCCTGCCGCTCGACCAGGTGCGCAACGGGATGGCCGAGCTGATCAAGATCACGACCGTGGCCGACGCCGACACGTTCGACCTCCTGGAGAAGTACGGCGAGGACCTGCTGGCCACCCGGTTCGGCCACCTCGACGGCACCCCGGAGCTGCGCGAGATCGCCGACCGGATCACCTACCGGGCCATCGAGACGATGCTGCGCCTGGAGGTGCCCAACCTGCAGGAGCTCGACCTCGACCGGGTCATCGCCTTCGGCCACACGTGGAGCCCGACCCTGGAGCTGGCGCCCGCGGTCCCGTTCTTCCACGGTCATGCGATCAACATCGACATGGCCTTCTCCACCACGATCGCCGAGCAGCGCGGGCACCTCACCACCGCCGAGCGCGACCGCGTCTTCTACCTGATGAGCTCGCTCGGGCTCTCCCTCGACAGCCCGCACCTGACGCCGGAGCTGCTGCGGACGGCGACCGCGTCGATCCTGCAGACCCGCAACGGTTCGCTGCGGGCCGCCGTACCGAACCCGATCGGTGAGTGCCTGTTCCTCAACGACCTCACCACCGACGACCTCGTCGACCTCCTGGGCGTGCACCGCCTGGTCACGGCGGGCTTCCCGCGCGGCGGCGCCGGACTCGACACGTTCATCGACGGTTCCGAGGAGGCCGGGCGCGAGCCGTCCGGGGTGGCGCACGCGTGAGCGTCGCCCCGGACCGGACGGGTCGTCCGGTCACGCCGCTCGACCTGCTGGCCGCTCGGCTCGACGAGGTCACCCGGCGCCTCGACGAGGTGCCCGGCCTGGACCGCGAGGTCCACGCCGAGCTGTTCGACGGCCTCGCGACCGCGCGCGAGCTCGCCGTCGGCCTCGGCCCCTACCTGGCCGCGTGCACGACCCCGGAGTCACCGGCGCTGCGCCGCCTCGCCGAGCTCACCACGAACGCCGACTGGGAGCAGGGCCCGGGGTCCTCGGGACCGGGGCTCGAGCGCGAGATGCTCTCGGGGCACCTCGAGGGCCAGCTGCTCAAGATGCTGGTGCATGCGACCGGTGCCCGCCGGGTGCTCGAGGTCGGCATGTTCACCGGCTACTCCGCCCTCGCGATGGCCGAGGCGCTGCCGGCCGGCGGCGAGGTCGTGGCCTGCGAGATCGACGCCGGCGTCGCCGACTTCGCGCGGCGCTGCTTCGAGGCCTCGCCGGCGGGGGAGCGGATCGACGTCCGGGTGGGGCCTGCCCTCGAGACGCTGCGCGAGCTCGCCGACCCCGGTGACGGCGCCGGCCCGGCCGCCGGGCGCCGGTTCGACCTCGTCTTCATCGACGCCGACAAGGCCGGCTACGCGGGCTACCTGGACGCCGTCCTCGGCAGCTCGCCCGAGGCCGGTCTCCTCGCCCACGGCGGCCTGGTCTGCGTCGACAACACCCTGCTGCAGGGCCAGCCCTACGGCGTCGGCCGGCAGAGCGACAACGGGTCGGCGATCGCCGACTTCAACGACCGGGTCGCCGCGGACCCCCGGGTCGAGCAGGTGCTCGTCCCCCTGCGCGACGGCGTCACGCTGATCCGTCGTGCCGACCCGCAGACCGACACCCGCACCCACGCCCGCACGCCCACCGAGCCCGAACACCCGAACGGCCCGCCGCCGCTCAGCTGAGGAGCACCCATCATGGACGAGATCCTGGAGCCCGCCGGCGTCCGCGTCACCGACCTGGACCTGGCGACCCCGCGGGCCGGCACCGTCGAGCGGCTGCGCGGGCTGCTGGCCGACCACGGCGTCGTGGTCGTGCCCGACCAGCGGCTCGACGACACCGAGTTCACCGCGTTCCTCGCCGGCTTCGGCGAGCTGCAGTTCTCCACCGGGGAGACGCCGGTCGAGGGTCACCCCGACCTGAACGTGATCAGCAACGTCGGGCGCACCAGCCCGCCGCGGAGCACGTTCCACGTCGACACCAGCTACGTGGCTGCGCCTCCCGCCTACACGGCGCTGCGCGCGGTGACCATTCCCCAGCGCGGCGGGGAGACGCTCTTCACCAACCAGTACCGCGCGCTCGCGACGCTGCCCGGCGACCTGAGGGACCGCATCGAGGGGCGCAGCATCCGGCACGTCGTGACCGGTCTCGACCTCGGTCCCGACGACGAGTCGGAGGCCTGGCACCCGATCGTGCGGACGCACCCGGTCTCGGGTCGGACGGCGCTCTACCTGACCACGCCGGCGCGGTGTGCCGAGGTGAGCGGGCTCGGCGACGACGAGGCCCGCACCCTGGTCGCCGAGCTCACCGAGCACTCCACCCGCGACGACAACACCTACCGGCACTCCTGGGCGCCCGGCGACGTCGTGATGTGGGACAACGGCTGCGTGCTGCATCGCGCCGACCACGGTGGCGTCGTCGGCGACCGGGTGATGCACCGCGGCATGGTGGCCGGCTACCCGGTCCCCGCGTGAGCCGTGCGAGCCTGCGTGAGCACCCCGTGAACGTCGTGGCCTCGTCGCTGCGCACCGTCGGCGCGCTGGCGCTGCTCCAGGTGGCGCTGCCGGTCAACCTCGCCGTGACCGCGCTGGCGCTCGCCCGAGGCGCGGCGACGCGGGGCGGGGCGGCACGGGGCGGGACGGCGTACCCCCACCCGACGCAGCCGCGCACGGTCCTGGTCAGCGGCGGCAAGATGACCAAGGCGCTCGCGCTGGCGCGCTCGTTCCACGCCGCCGGGCACCGGGTCGTGCTGGTCGAGCAGGCCAAGTACCGGCTCACCGGGCACCGCTTCTCCCGCTCCGTCGACGCATTCCACACGGTGCCCGCCCCGCAGGATCCCGGGTACGCCGAGGCGCTGCGCGCGATCGTGGAGCGTGAGGGCGTGGACGTCTACGTGCCGGTGTGCAGCCCGGTCGCGAGCTACTACGACGCGCTGGCGGCCGAGACGCTCCGCCCGCTGTGCGAGGTCGTGCACCTCGAGCCGGAGATGGTCGAGACGCTCGACGACAAGGAGCGCTTCGCGGCCCTGGCCGCCTCGCTGGGCCTCGGAGTACCCGAGTCGCACCGCATCACCGACCCCGCGCAGGTCGCCGACTTCGACTTCGCCGCCCGTCCGGGACGCGCCTTCATCCTCAAGTCGCTCGCCTACGACCCGGTGCACCGCCTCGACCTGACCCCGCTGCCGCGCCCCACGGCCGAGGAGACCGCCGCCTTCGCCCGTGCCAAGCCGATGACCTCCGCCAACCCCTGGGTGCTGCAGGAGCTCGTGACCGGTCAGGAGTACTGCACCCACAGCACCGTGCGCGACGGGGTCGTCCAGGTCTACTGCTGCTGCGAGTCCTCGGCGTTCCAGATCAACTACGACCAGGTCGACAAGCCGGCGATCGAGGCCTGGGTGACCCGCTTCGTCGGCGAGCTCGGACTGACCGGCCAGGTCTCCTTCGACTTCATCGAGCGGCCCGACGGCGAGGTCCTCGCGATCGAGTGCAACCCGCGCACCCACTCGGCGATCACGATGCTCTACGACCACCCCGACGTCGCCCGCGCCTACCTGGAGCCGGCCGCCGGCACCGGACGACCCGTGGTCGTGCCGACCGAGGCCAGCCGGCCGACGTACTGGATCTATCACGAGCTGTGGCGCCTGCTGCGCCGGCCGAGCGACGCCCGGCACCGGCTGCGGGTGATCGCCGAGGGCACCGACGCGATCTTCGACTGGGACGACCCGGTGCCCTTCCTCGTCCTCCACCACGTGCAGGTGCCCTGGCTGCTCCTGCAGAGCCTGCTGCGTGGCACCGACTGGGTGAAGATCGACTTCAACATCGGCAAGCTCGTCGAGCTGGGCGGGGACTGAGCGATGACCCTGCGCGTGCTCCACCTCGCCGGTTCGGCCGTGAGCGACTTCCATGGCGACCTGTCGCTGCTCTACGCCCGGGACTGCTTCGCCGCGACCGCGGACCCCGCCCGCTACGAGTTCCTCGCGGCGGTGGTCCGACCCGACGGCTCGTGGCGGCTCCCGGCCGACCTCGGCGCCGCGGCGATCGCCGCCGCACCGCCGCTCACGGTCGGCGAGGCCGTGTCACACCTGGTCGCGGCCGGCGTCGACGTCGTGGTGCCGCAGCTGTTCTGCCTGCCCGGCATGACGTCCTACCGCGCCCTGCTCGACGTCCTGGGGATCCCCTACGTCGGCAACACCCCCGACGCGATGGCGCTGGGGGCGCACAAGGCCCGCGCCCGCGCGGTCGTCGCGGCCGTCGGGGTCGCCGTGCCCCGGGGCGAGGTGCTGCGGGCCGGCGACCGGCCGACCCTGGCGCCGCCGGTCGTGGTCAAGCCCGTCGACGCCGACAACTCCCAGGGCATCTCGCTGGTGCGCGAGCCGGCGGAGTACGACGCGGCCCTGGGCTCGGCGTTCGCCCATGCCACCGAGGTGCTGGTCGAGGAGTACGTCGAGCTCGGTCGCGAGGTGCGGTGCGGGGTGGTGGAGCGGCACACGGAGGACGGCGTCGAGCTGGTGGCGCTGCCCCTGGAGGAGTACGCCGTCGACCCGGTCGACAAGCCGATCCGTGGTGAGGACGACAAGCTGCGCCGCGACCCCGACGGCGACCTCGGGCTGGTCGCCAAGGACGCCGAGCACGCCTGGATCCTCGACCCCGACGACCCCGACCCCGTCGTCGCGGCGGTGCAGGAGGCCGCCCGCCGCTGCCACCGGGCGCTGGGCTGCCGCGACTACAGCCTCTTCGACTTCCGTGTCGACCCGGACGGGCAGCCGTGGTTCCTCGAGGCCGGTCTCTACTGCTCCTTCGCCCGCACCAGCGTGGTCGCGGTGATGGCCGGTGCCGCCGGCATCGGGCTCGACGAGCTGCTGGCCGAGATGATCACCCACCACGTGCCCGCGGCGGACGGACCGACGACACGACCTACCGGGGAGGACCGCCCATGACCCGGGTCCTGGGCCGCAGCGGCATCGAGGTCAGCGACCTCGGGGTCGGCACGTGGCCGATCGGCGGGCCGCTGCCGGCCGGCGCACAGCAGATGGGGTGGGGCGAGGTCGACGACCAGGAGTCGGTCGCGATGCTGCGCCGGGCCGTCGAGCTGGCTGTCACGTTCTTCGACACCTCCGACTCCTAGGCGCCGGCCACTCCGAGCGGGTGCTGGGCCGAGCGCTGGGCGCGCAGCGCGACGACCCGGTCTGCGCGACCGAGTGGGGCAACACCTTCGACGACGTGAGCCGTCGCAGGCTGGCCACCGACACCATGCCCGCCTACGCCCGCCTACGCCCGCCTACCCCCGCAGCGCCCTCGAGGCACGGCCACCTGGCCCGCGCGTGACGGGTCCGCCCACCCCTCCGGGGCTTGCCGCCCACGGTTGACTGGAGCCATGAGCCGTCCCAAGCCCGAGAAGCCCGGACCCGGCCAGGAGTCGGTGTGGGACTACCCGCGTCCGCCCCGGCTGGAGACGTGCACCGCCTCGATCCAGGTCGTGCTCGGCGGGGTGACGATCGCCGACACCACCCGGTCGTGGCGGGTCCTCGAGACCAGCCACCCGCCGACCTACTACCTGCCGCGGGAGGCCTTCCTCGACGGTGCGCTGCGCGAGGCCGGTGGGTCGTCGTACTGCGAGTGGAAGGGCGAGGCGACCTACTTCGACGTCCTGGGCGGCGACCGGGTCGAGGCCCAGGCCGCGTGGACCTACCTGCGACCGACCGGCGGCTTCGACGACCTGGCCGGCACCGTGGCGCTGATGGCCGCGGCGATGGACGAGTGCCGGGTGGACGGCGAGGTCGTCACCCCCCAGCCCGGCGGCTTCTACGGCGGCTGGATCACCTCGACGGTCGTGGGGCCCTTCAAGGGCATCCCGGGCTCCTGGGGCTGGTAGCCGGTACGGGGGCACGGTGCCGGTGGACCACCCGGAGGGTCAGTCGCGGCAGGCCTGCGCGACCGGGTCGTAGTAGGTCCGCCCGAGCAGCCGGCAGGCGCCGTCGGGTAGAAGACCCCGGCGTCCGGGCCGCCGTTGCAGGCACCGTCCGACTCGCCGGGCAGCTTGACCCAGAGCTGGCCGTCGAGTGGCCCCTTGAAGAGCAGGCGGGGCGCCGCACCGAGGCGGGCCGCCGGGGCGTTGCAGAAGTCGCCGGGGGCGGGTCCCTTGCGGCCGGCGCCGTTGCGCGAGACGTCCACGACGTACTTCATGCCGGTCACCTTCGTCGCGCGCAGCTTGCGGATGAGCGCCGAGGCGTACGACTTCTCGTCGGCGGTGGGCCGGCTGTTGGCGACGTTGGTGGAGAAGCCCGCGTCCGAGGCCGACCCCGGCCTGCTTGAGCAGGGGCGCGACCTTCTTCGGCGGCGTCCAGGCGGAGTGCCCGGCGTCGAGGTAGACCCAGGCCCCGGCCTTCGTCAGCTTCCTGTTCGCGTAGCGCAGCAGCCCGAGCCGGTCACCACGCCCGGTGCACGCGGGGTTGCCGATGAAGGAGATCGCGTCCGGCTCGAGCACCACGATGGGCTTGCTCCCGCGCAACCCGTCGGCCACCTTCGTCACCCAGGTGCGGTAGTAGCCGTCGGTGATCTGGTCGTCGGGGGAGGAGTACATGCCGCAGTCGCGGTCGGGGATGTTGTAGACGGTGAGCAGCGGCGTGCGTCCGGCCAGCTTCGCCTTCGACACGTAGTCCTTCACCGCGGCCTTCGCCTGGCCCGGCGAGCCCGCTGCGTCGGTGACCCACATCGGCTGGGCCTTGCGCGCGATGCGTGAGAACGCGCTGCCGGCCCGGGCCGCCTGGGTCCCGGGGTCGACGTACAGGCCGCGGGAGCGCCGCGGGTCCTGGCTCCGGGTGTGCACGACGTACGGCGCCGTCGCGGCCCGGTCCGAGGCGCCCAGGGTCGAGGCGGGGCTCGTCCCACGTGCCGAACCCAGGGCGGTCGGCACGCCGGCGAGGGCGATCGACAGCACCACGGCGGCCATCAGGCCGGTCCGTCCGCGTCGTACGTCCCCGGTGGCGGCGTCCGGGTGGTCCCCGTCGCTGCGCTGCGGGCGTCCTGTTCTGGGGCTCACCCACGCACGGTAGCCGGGATCGGGCCCGCAACAGCAATGAACGCGTAGGCTCCCGCTCGTGACGAACGCAGCAGCCCCCGGCTGGTACGCCGATCCCTTCGGTCGGCACGAGGTCCGCTACTACGACGGGGCCACGTGGACCGAGCACGTCTCCTCGCACGGCCGGCAGTCCGTGGACCCGCCGACGCCGGGCCAGGTCCCGGTCGTGAACCGCGCCCCCGAGAAGGTGCAGCGCGACGTGCAGCGCGCCGGCACAGGAGGCCAGGCGGCGTTCACCGGCGGTGGGACGCTGTTCACCGAGCCGATCCTGGTGGTCAACCAGAAGGCCAAGCTGATCGAGGTCAACAACGAGTACGCGATCTACGACCAGAGCTC
Organism: uncultured Actinomycetota bacterium; assembly: GCA_963757695.1. Lineage (GTDB taxonomy): Bacteria > Actinomycetota > Actinomycetes > Propionibacteriales > Nocardioidaceae > Nocardioides. Next base: position 556,249 of record CAVWTJ010000014.1, on the reverse strand, counting down.
GCGCCAGATCGGTGCCGTGCGGCAGGTGGGGCAGAGCGCGCTGAAGAAGGCCGCGCGGGTGCTCACGTCGCTACGACCAGTTCATGACCCACAAGCTGCAGGTCGTCGACGCCAACGGCGTGCCGGTGCTGGCGATCACGCGCCCGGCGAAGTTCGTGAAGTCGAAGGTCATCGTGCAGGACCCGGCCGGCAACGAGATCGGCCAGATGGTCCAGCAGAACGTGTTCGGCAAGATCCGCTTCGGGCTGTTCGCCGGCGGACAGCAGCTCGGCTCCATCAACGCCGAGAACTGGCGGGCGTGGAACTTCAGCATCCGCGACCACGCCGACGTCGAGGTCGCCCGGATCACCAAGACGTGGGAGGGCCTGGCCAAGACCATGTTCACCACGGCCGACAACTACGTCGTCCAGATCCACCGCCCGCTGGAGGGCCCGTTGCAGGCGCTGGTCGTGGCCGCCGCGGTCAGCGTCGACACGGCGCTCAAGCAGGACCAGCGCGGCCTGGGCTGACGGGTCCGCCGTGCTGCCGCGCCGGCTCGGTGCTCGCAGCCACGGCGCGGGCTCGTCCACCGGGTCTCGCGGACCCGAAGCTCCCGTGAGCCGGGGCACTAGAGTGCGCCCGTGGTCGAGCGTGTCAGCGAGCTGCTGAGATCCCTGCGTGACGAGGGTCCGAGCACCCGCAGCCAGCTGGCCGAGCGCATCGGCGCCTCCCGCGGCACGATCGCCTCCGACGTCGCCGGCCTGGTCGCCGCCGGGCTGGTCGAGGACGCCCCCGGGATGTCGGGGTCCGGCGGAAGACCCTCGGCGCTGCTGCAGATCGACGCCGGACTGCGCTTCCTGGCCGTCTCGCTGGGGGAGTCGCGCGCCCGCGTCGCGCTGCTCGGTGGGGGCCTCACGATCCTGCGGGGGCTCAGCCTCTCGACCAGCGACGTGGAGGAGCCGGCCGTCTGGGACTGGGCGGTCGAGGCAGCCACGACCGTCCTGCGGGAGGAGGGGGGCGATCGTCCTGCCGGCATCGGCGTGGTGAGGGCCCCCGGTCACGACCGCACGGTGCGGGAGGCCGGAGCCGCGCGGGACGCCGCGGGCCTCGACCCGATCGCCGGTGAGCTCACCGCCCTCCTGGGCGGGGAGGGGGTGGTCGACGTCGCCCCGGTGCACGCGATGGCCCTCGGAGAGCGTCACTCGGGGGACGCGCGCGGGAGCCGGGACTTCCTCGCGCTCCGGCTCGGGTACGGCGTCACCTGTGCGGCGGTCGTCGACGGGCGGCTTCTCCGTGGCGGCACCGGACGCGCAGGCGAGATCGGGCACCACAAGATCGACGACTTCGGGCCGGTCTGCACCTGCGGCAACAGCGGGTGCCTCGACGCCTTCGCCGGCACGTCGGCGTTGCTGGAGCAGGCGCGGCTGGAGGGCGAGTCGGGCCGCTCGCCGTTCCTCGCAGCGGCCCTGGCGCGTCGCGGCGACGAGGGGCTCGTGGTGGCGGACCTCGTCGAGGCGGTCGCGGCGGGCGACCGCGCCGTCGTCCAGCTGACTCGTGACGTGGGACGGCGCGTGGGCGACGCGGTCTCGGCCATGATCGGCCTCGTCAATCCCGACACGGTGGTGCTGGGCGGGCCCCTGGCCGCGCTCGGCGACAACCTCGTCGCCGAGGTCCGCGCCGCGATCCACCGGCGCGCCCCGGCGGCTCTCACGCACGGCGTCGGGGTGGAGCTGAGCGCGCTCGGTGAGCGGGCGGTGCTGGTGGGTGCCGCCCATGCCGCGAGCGACGCCCTCTTCGCAGGCCCCCCGTCGCTGGGCTGAGCCGTGGTCGAGAGGGGCTCGTCGCGCGAATTCGCGCACGGTCGGGGGCTCTGGATCGTTCAAAGCAAGCGACTTACGCCAATTTTGTACAGAATGGTGACGTGTTCGGCCACAGCCTGAGAATCTGCTGAGGTAATCGAGCGCCACGCCCTTGCGGGACCAGGATCGGCCCACTTAGTTTGTCCAACGCCCCAACTAACTGGTGACTGGGGTCACAAGCCGGCCGAGCGGGAGGGGGAGCGCCATGGTGTCGATCGACCACACGCCGACCGAGCACAGCGTCGACCAGCTCGACCTGCGCCGCTCCAACCTCGGACTGGTGCTGCGGCGGCTGCGCGACCACGGTCCGCGCTCCCGCGCCACCCTGGCCACCGACCTCGCGATGACGCGCTCGACGGTCTCGACGCTGGTCGCGGAGCTGGCCGACCGGGGTCTCGTGCGCGAGGGCAAGCAGCAGCGCCACACGGTCGGACGCCCCGGTACGGCGGTGGAGCTCGACGGACGGGCGGTCTACGGGATCGGCGCCGAGGTCAACGTCAACCACGTGTCGACCGTGGCGCTGGACCTCGCCGGCCGGATCGTGGCCGAGCGCAAGCTCAGCCTGGACGCCCGCAGCATCGATGCGGAGCGGGTGATCGACCACCTCGTGTACCTGGTGCGCGAGACCGCGGCGGACCTCGATCGGTTCGGCGGTCACCTCGTCGGTCTCACCGTCGGCGTGGCCGGCCTCGTGGACCGGCAGCGCGACGTGCTGACCATGGCCCCGAACCTGGTGTGGCGCGACGTGCCCCTCGGAGCCATGGTGCGCGAGAAGCTCGCGGCCGGCTACCCGGTGACGCTCGACAACGAGGGCAACCTGGCCGCGAAGGCCGAGGCCACGCCCGGCGACCCGGAACGTCAGGACATCCTGGTCATCTTCGGCGAGATCGGCGTCGGTGGCGGGATCGTCGCCGGCGGCCAGCTCCTGCGCGGACGGCAGGGCTTCGCCGGCGAGTTCGGCCACATGATCGTCCAGCCCCGCGGTCGCACGTGCGGCTGCGGGCGCTCGGGGTGCTGGGAGACCGTCAGCGGGCTCCAGGCGCTCCTCGAGCTCGCTGCCGATCCCGACGACCCGATCCGCAACGCGACCATGGCACTCGACGACCGCCTGGCCGAGCTCAACCGCCGCGCCGACCTGGGCGACGCCCGCACCCTGGCCGCGCTGGACCAGGTGGGTTCGTGGGTCGGCGTCGGAGCCGCCGTGCTCACCAACGCCCTCAACCCGGCCTCGATCGTGCTCAGTGGCTACTACGCCGCCGTCGGGCACCACATGCGGTCGGCGGTCGAGAAGGAGCTGCGCGCGGGCGTGCTCGCCCCCGACGCCGGCGGGACCCGGGTCGAGCTGTCGTCCCTGGGCTTCCGGGCAGCAGTCATCGGCGGCGCCACCGTCGCGCTCGACAGCGTCTTCGCCGACCCCACCTGCGTCCCGCGCCTGGTGCGCGCCGAAGGAGTAGTGACCGCGTGATGAGCGAGTCCCCGCTGCTGCACATGAGCGGCATCGTCAAGGAGTTCCCGGGTGTGCGCGCGCTCGGCGGGGTCGACCTCGACGTCCGCGCCGGTGAGGTGCACTGCCTCCTGGGCCAGAACGGCGCCGGCAAGTCGACGCTCATCAAGGTCCTCGCCGCGGCGTACCAGCCCGACGCAGGCACCATCCGCTGGGACGGCGAGGAGCGCCGGTTCAGCACGCCGCTGGCCGCCATCCGTGCCGGCATCTCGACGATCTACCAGGAGCTCGACCTGGTGCCCGACCTGAGCGTCGCGGAGAACATCTTCCTCGGCCACGAGCGCGCCCGCCGCGGCTTCACCCGCCGCGCGGCCACCCACCGCGAGGCCGGCGAGCTCCTCGCCAGCCTCGGACACGCCGAGATCTCGCCCAACCGACTGGTGGGGTCGCTGCCGCCGGCCGGGCAGCAGATCGTCAGCATGGCCCGCGCTCTCTCCCACGACACCCGGCTGCTCGTCCTGGACGAGCCTTCCGCAGTCCTGGACCAGTCCGGTGTGGAGAACCTCTTCCGAGTGGTGCGTAGCCTCACCGCCCGCGGCGTCGCCGTCGTGTACATCTCCCACCGACTCGAGGAGATCCGCGAGATCGGCGACCGGATCACGGTCTTGAAGGACGGCGTCACCGTGGCCACCGGGCTCTCGGCGGGCAAGACCGCGACCGCCGAGCTGATCCAGCTGATGACGGGTCGCGACATCGAATACGTCTTCCCGCCCCGGCCCGAGGCTCCCGCGCAGCAGGCGGACCCGGTGCTGGAGGTGCGGGACCTCAGCCTCGACGGGGTCTTCAGCGGCGTCGACCTGACGGTCCGCGCCGGTGAGATCGTCGGTCTCGCCGGGCTCGTGGGTGCCGGGCGCTCGGAGATCCTCGAGACGATCTACGGCGCTCGCCGCTCCACCACCGGCACGGTCGCGGTCGACGGCAAGCCGCTGCGCCGAGGCTCGGTCACCTCGGCCGTCCGCGCCGGCGTCGGCCTGGCACCCGAGGAGCGCAAGTCCCAAGGGCTCCTGCTGGACCAGGCCGTGTTCCACAACATCACCGTCGCCTCGATGGATCTCTTCTCCCGCGCCGGGTTCCTCGACGCGGGGGCCGAGCGGGCCAAGGCCGTCGAGCTCACCGAGTCGCTCGACGTCCGCCCCGCGGGCGTGACGCGAGCGGTCCGCACCCTGTCCGGAGGCAACCAGCAGAAGATCGTGCTGGCCCGCTGGCTGCTACGGGAGTGCCGCGTCCTGCTGCTCGACGAGCCGACCCGAGGAGTCGACGTCGGGGCCCGCTCGGAGATCTACGCCCTCGTACGAGGCCTCGCCGATGCCGGCATCGCCGTCGTCGTCGTGTCGAGCGAGGTCGAGGAAGTGCTCGGACTCGCCCAGCGCGTGCTGGTGGTGCGTGAGGGCGAGATCGTCCACGAGTCCGGCGTCGACGAGATCGACGAAGCAGGCGTCCTGAACCTCGTCATGGAAGGAAGAGTCGCATGAGCGACAGCACGGCCGACGTCTCGGAGACGACCTCTCCGCAGCACGCACGACCCGGGGAGGAGGGCTCGCCAGGCTCCGGCTACGGCCAGCGCCTCGCGATCCTGCGCTCCACCATGGGCCGCAACCTCGGACTGGTCCTGGCCCTGGTGGTCATCTGCATCGTCGGTGCGGCCACGGCCGGTGAGCGGTTCGCCGACATCGACAACGCGATCACCATCTTGCGCCTGGCCGCCACGATCGGCGTGGTGAGCATCGGGATGACCTTCGTCATCACCGGCGGGGGCATCGACCTCTCGGTCGGCGCGATCCTGGCGCTGTCATCGGTGTGGTGCACCACGGTGGCCACCCAGCAGCTCGCCAACGACACGCACTGGATCGCCATCGTCGGGGCCGCGCTCTTGGTCGGGGGTGCGTGCGGCCTCGTCAACGGCATCCTCATCGCCTACGGCGGGATCGTCCCGTTCATCGCGACCCTGGCCATGCTCGCCAGTGCCCGCGGGCTGGCCGAGATCATCTCCAACCGGCGCACCCAGATCGTCGACGTCGACGGGTTCCGTGACTTCTTCAACCGCGACGTGATCGGTCTGTCGATGCAGATCTGGATCTTCATCCTCGTCGCCATCGCCGGATGGGTGCTCCTCAACCGCACCACGTTCGGTCGCCGCACCCTCGCCGTGGGCGGGAGCCCGGAAGCGGCCCGGTTGGCCGGCATCAACGTCAAGCGCCACACCGTCCTGCTCTACGTCCTGCTCGGTGTCCTGTGCGGAGCGGCAGCGCTGATGCTCGTCGCCCGCACCACGACGGGCAGCTCGACCAACGGCCAGCTCTACGAGCTCGACGCGATCGCTGCCGTCGTGATCGGCGGCACCCTGCTCTCGGGCGGTCGCGGCACCATCTTCGGCACCGTGCTGGGGGTGCTGATCTTCACCACCCTGACCAACATCTTCACCCTCAACGACCGCTCGACCTCCGAGCAGTCCCTGCTCAAGGGCGCCATCATCGTGGTCGCCGTCCTCCTCCAGCAACGACTAGCCCAGCGAAGCAGCAAGCACGACACCACGTAGTGCCGGCCGCCGAGCCGGCCGGCGCTTCCCCGTCCATCTCCACGTCCATCTGCACGTCCATCTGCACGTCTTCTCCACCGTCGCAGCGGTCGCGCTGTCAACTGCGCCCGCAGCACGAACTCGGGATCACCGCCCAGCACCTGTCACCAACCGCATCCAAGGAGTCCCACCATGAAGCACCTGTCCACCCCCAAGCGCCTCGGCATCGGCCTGGTGGCCGGCCTCGCGAGCCTGTCTCTCGCCGGGTGTACCGGCAATTCCACTGACTCCGAGGAGTCCTCGGTTGGCGCAGGTGGGACGTCGCAGGCCGAGAGTGGGTCGAACGACGAGGCCGGTGATGACATCGTCATCGGGTTCTCGGCTCCTGCGGCTGATCATGGCTGGATGGCCTCGATCTCGGAGTCGGCCAAGAAGGTCGCCGAGCAGTACGACGATGTGGAGCTGCGTCTGGCTGAGGGCACCAATGATGTGAACCTGCAGATCAGTCAGGTCGAGACGTTCATCAACGACGGGGTGGATGCGATCGTGCTGTTGCCCTTCGATGGGGCGGCGATGACGCCGATCGCGCTGGAGGCGATGAGCAAGGGCATCCCGGTGGTCAATGTCGATCGTGAGTTCTCCGACCCGAACGCGGCACGGGTGACCGTGTTGGGCGACAACTACGGGATGGGGGTCTCGGCTGGTGAGTACATCTGTGAGCAGATCGGTGACAAGTCCGACGCCGTGATCGCCGAGATCGCCGGGATCGACTCGTTGCCCCTGACCCAGGACCGGAGCCAGGGTTTCGCTGATGCGTTGGGTGAGTGTGGCCAGGACGTGGACAACCGGGTGCCGGCTGACTTCACTCCCGAGGGTGGTTCGGAGGCTGCGGCGAACCTGTTGCAGGCGGCTCCGCAGATCGATGCGATCTGGAACCACGACGATGACCAGGGTGTGGGGGTCCTGGCGGCGATCGAGAATGCCGGGCGTGATGAGTTCTTCATGGTCGGTGGTGCTGGGTCGGCCAACGCGATGCGTTCGATCCAGGACGATGACGGGGTGCTCAAGGCCACGGTGGTCTATCCCTCGACCCAGGCTGCTGATGGCATCAAGCTGGCGCGGCTGCTGGTGCAGGAGAAGGCCGTCGACGACCTGGTCGAGGTCGAGGTGCCCCGCACCGTCCAGCTCTACGCACCCGTGGTGACCAAGGACAACGTCGAGCAGTTCCTGCCGAGCGCGTTCGAGTCCTGAGCTCTCGGGGTGGTGGGGCCGGCGTCCCCGCCCCACCACCCCGTCCCAGCCGGCGCACCCCGCCGGCGCACCGGGCCGGCCGAGCCGCCGACCCGCGCGGCCTCCCGACGCCTGCTACCTCTGACCCATCCTGGAACGGAGCACGCCCCGCATGACCGACGACCGTCGCACCCTGAACGTGGCCCTGATAGGTCACTCGTTCATGGGCGCTGCTCACTCCCAGGCCTGGCGGACCGCCCCGCACTTCTTCGACCTGCCCCTGACCCCGGTGATGGCGGTGGTGTGCGGCCGCGACCAGGAGCGGGCCGATGCGGCTGCAGCCCGGCTGGGCTGGGGCGCGCCGAGACCGACTGGCGCCGCGTCGTCGCCGACGACTCGATCGATGTCGTCGACATCTGTACCCCCGGTGACACTCATGCCGAGATCGCGATCGCGGCGTTGGCGGCCGGCAAGCACGTGTTGTGCGAGAAGCCGTTGGCCAACTCGGTCGCGCAGGCCGAGTCGATGCTCGCGGCCGCCGAGCAGGCCGCGGCGCACGGGGTCCGCGCGATGGTCGGCTTCACCTACCGCCGGGTGCCGGCGATCGCGCTGGCACGCCGGCTGGTCGAGCAGGGCCGGATCGGTCGGGTCCACCACGTGCGCGCCCAGTACCTCCAGGACTGGATCGCCGACCCCGAGGCGCCGTTGTCGTGGCGGCTGCAGAAGGAGCGCGCCGGCTCCGGTGCGCTGGGCGACATCGGTGCCCACATCATCGACCTGGCCCAGCACATCACCGGCGACCGGATCGGTGAGGTCTCGGCACGCCTGGAGACGTTCGTCACCGAGCGTCCCCTGGCCACCGAGCACGCCGGGCTCTCCGGGACCGCCTCCAGCGAGCGGGGCCAGGTCACCGTCGATGATGCCGCGGTCTTCCTGGCCGGCTTCGAGTCCGGAGCGCTCGGGGTCTTCGAGGCCACCCGGTTCGCGACCGGGCGCAAGAACGCGATCCGGATCGAGGTCAACGGCTCGGGCGGCAGCCTGGCCTTCGACTTCGAGGACATGAACGTCCTCGAGCTCTACGACGCCTCCGAGCCCCCCGAGACCGCCGGCTTCCGCCGGATCCTGGTCACCGAGGCGCAGCACCCCTACGTCGCCGCGTGGTGGCCACCTGGCCACGGACTCGGCTACGAGCACGGCTTCACCCACCAGGTGGTCGACCTGATCCAGGCGATCGCCGACGAGCACGCACCCACCCCGACGTTCGCCGACGGCCTCCAGGTCCAGCGTGTGCTGGCCGCGGTCGAGACGAGCTCCGACACCCGCACCTGGCAGGAGATCACCCAGTGAACATCCCAGCGACGACCGACTACACCCCCCGCCCCGAGGACAAGTTCTCGTTCGGCCTGTGGACCGTCGGCTGGGAGGGCGTCGACGTGTTCGGCCCCGCCAGCCGCGCCCCCATCGACCCCGTCGAGGCGACGTACAAGCTCGCCGAGATCGGCGCCTCCGCCGTCACCTTCCACGACGACGACCTGCTGCCCGACGAGGGCGCGCGCCAGCAGACGCTCGACCGGTTCACCAAGGCCCTGGCCGACACCGGCCTGCGCGTCGAGATGGTGACCACCAACCTCTTCAGCCACCCGGTCTTCAAGGAGGGCGGGCTGACCGCCAACAGCCGCGAGGTCCGGCGATACGCCCTGGCCAAGGTGCTGCGCAACATCGACCTGGCCGCCAGCCTGGGCGCCGAGACGTTCGTCCTGTGGGGTGGGCGCGAGGGAGCCGAGCACGGCGCCAGCAAGAACGTGCGAGGAGCGCTCGACCGCTACCGCGAGTCGCTCGACCTGCTCTGCGAGTACGTCGTCGAGCAGGGCTACTCGATGCGGTTCTGCCTCGAGCCCAAGCCCAACGAGCCGCGCGGCGACATCCTGCTGCCGACCATCGGCCACGCGCTGGCGCTCATCTCCGAGCTGGCCCGGCCCGAGATGGTCGGCCTGAACCCGGAGGTCGGGCACGAGGAGATGGCCGGGCTGAACTTCGCCCACGGCATCGCCCAGGCGCTGTGGCACGGCAAGCTCTTCCACCTCGACCTCAACGGTCAGCACGGACCGCGCTTCGACCAGGACCTCCGCTTCGGCGCCGGCAACCTCCGCGGCGCCTTCTGGACCGTCGACACGATGCTGGGCAGCGGCACGGGCAAGGGCTACGACGGCTACGTCCACTTCGACTTCAAGCCGCCGCGGGCCGAGGCGCCCGACGGGGTCTGGGACTCCGCGCGCGGTTGCATGCGCAACTACCTGATCCTGCGCGAGAAGGCGCTCGCCTTCCGGGCAGATCCCGAGGTCCGGGCGGCGCTCGAGGCGTCGGCGGTCACCGAGATCGACCAGCCGACCCTCGCCGAGGGCGAGTCGTTGGCCGACCTCCGTGCGGCGTCGTACGACGTGCAGGCGCTGGCCGAGCGCAGCGTCGCGATGGAGGCACTCGACCAGCTCGCCATGGACCACCTGCTCGGCGTCCGCTGAGCAAGACCGCCCACCCACCCGCCACCACCAGCGCAGGACCGCACCACCGCACGACTGCACGACCAGGGGCCGAACAGCCGGGGACCCGCCCCGGAACCGACGGAGCGCACCGATATCGAACAAAGGAGTTCGTGATGACCACCATCATCACGTGGCTGGGAGCCCGTGCACGACGTGCACTCTTCCTGGCACTGGCGACGCTCGTAGCGTTGCCCCTGGGCGCGATGCTGGGGATCTCCCCGGCCTCGGCCCACCCTGGACACGGGGACACGGAGCCCTTCAAGGCCCTGGTGTTCTCCAAGACCGCTGCCTTCCGGCACGGTTCGATCGAGGCCGGTGTCGCTGCCATCGAGCAGCTGGGCGTGGACCACGGCTTCACCGTCGATGCGACCGAGGACGCGGGGGCCTTCACCACGTCGAACCTGCAGCAGTACGACGTGGTGATCTGGCTGTCGACGACCGGTGACGTGCTCGACGCCGCCCAGCAGTCCGCGTTCGAGGGCTACATCGAGGCCGGCGGCGGGTACGCCGGCATCCACGCCGCCTCCGACACCGAGTACGACTGGGCCTGGTACGGCGACCTGGTCGGCGCCTACTTCAAGGGCCACCCGGCTCCCCAGGACGTCCGGATCAAGGTGGAGGACCCGGCACACCCATCGACCGCGGGCATGTCCCCGATCTGGACGCGCAACGAGGAGCTCTACAACTTCCGCACCAACCCGCGCGGGAAGCTGCACGTCCTGGCCTCCTACGACGAGGCCAGCTACACCGGTGGCGACATGGGCGTCGAGCACCCGATCAGCTGGTGCCAGGACTATGACGGCGGCCGTGCCTGGTACACCGGCATGGGCCACAGCGACGCGTCGTTCTCCGAGCCGCAGTTCCTCGACCACCTGCTCGGCGGCATCCGCACCGCCGCCGGCGTGCTTCCGGCCGACTGCTCCGCGACGCTGACCAGCAGCTTCGAGAAGGTCACGCTCGACGACAACACCTCGAACCCGATGGAGCTCGCGATCGCCGACGACGGCCGCGTCTTCTACATCGACCGCAACGGTGCGGTGAAGATCATCCTCGACAACGGCAACGTGGTCACCGCCGGCACGATCGACGTCGACACCAGCCAGGAGTTCGGGCTGCTCGGGATCGCGCTCGACCCCGACTTCGCGACCAACGGCTGGATCTACCTCTACCACTCACCTGCCGGGGCGACCCCGACCGACCGGGTGTCGCGGTTCACGATGTCCGGCAACACGATGCAGGTCGCGAGCAAGACCGACATCATCGACATCCCGACGCAGCGCGACCAGTGCTGCCACGCGGGTGGCGCGATGGAGTTCGACCAGAACGGCGATCTCTACATCGCCACGGGTGACAACTCCAACCCGTTCGACTCCAGCGGCTTCGCACCGCTCGACGAGCAGCCCGGCCGCTCGGCCTGGGACTCCCAGCGCACCGCCGGCAACACCAACTCGCTCAACGGCAAGGTGCTGCGGATCACGCCGCTCGACGGCGGCGGTCACGCCATCCCCGACGGGAACCTGTTCCCGGTCGGTACCGCCAAGACCAAGCCCGAGATCTACGCGATGGGCTTCCGCAACCCGTTCCGCATCGGCCTCGACGAGCAGACCAACAAGCTCCTCGTCGCCGACTACGGCCCCGACGCCGGCTCGGCCAGCGCCACCCGCGGCCCCGACGGCCGCGTCGAGTGGAACATCCTCTCCGAGCCCGGCAACTACGGCTGGCCGTACTGCGTGAGCAACAACGTCCCCTACAACGACTACGACTTCGCCACCAGCACCCCCGGTGCGAAGTTCGACTGCTCGGCCCCGGTCAACAACTCGCCCAACAACACGGGCCTGACCGACCTGCCGCCCGCGATCCCCGCCACCATGTGGCAGGGCAAGTCGTCGACCGGCGTCCCGGAGATCGGTGGCAGCGGTGCGCCGATGACCTCCGGCACCTACGCCTACGACGAGGCCTCGACCTCGAGCCGGAAGTGGCCGGCCTACTTCGACGGCAAGGCGATCTGGGCCGACTGGAACGACAGCCGGCTGTTCACGGTGCAGCTCAACGAGGCCGGCACCGACTACACCGACGTCAACCGGTTCCTGCCGGAGATGCCGATGACGCGTCCCCACGCCCTGCAGTTCGGGCCCGACGGAGCCCTCTACATGATCGAGTGGGGCTCGGGCTTCGGCGGCAGCAACGCCGACTCCGGCATCTACCGGATCGACTACGTCCAGGGCAACCGTGCCCCGATCGCCAAGGCGACGGCCGACCAGACGTCGGGACCGGCGCCACTGACGGTCAACTTCGACAGCGACGGCTCCCTCGACCCCGACGGCGCCTCGATCACCTACGCCTGGGACTTCGACGGTGACGGCACGGTCGACAGCACCGACGCCACGGGCAGCTACACCTACACCGAGGTCGGCAACTACACCGCCCGCCTCACGGTGACCGACGAGGGCGGCCGCACGGCGGTCTCCAACCTCGACATCACGGTCGGCAACACCGCGCCCGTGGTCAAGCTGGTCCTCCCGCCGGCCGGTGGGTTCTTCGAGTACGGCGACGTCCTCAAGTACGAGGTCGAGGTCACCGACGCCGAGGACGCCACGATCGACTGCGACAAGGTCGTCGTCCAGCCGGCCCTCGGGCACGACGAGCACGCCCACGGGTACGACCAGTACACCGGTTGCTCCGGCAGCTTCCCGCTGCCCGGCGACGAGGGCCACGTCGGCGCCAACATCTTCGGCGCCGTGACCGCGACGTACACCGACGGCGGCGCGCCCGGCGTGGGCCCGCTGACCGGGCAGGACACGATCGTGGTGCACACCAAGCGCAAGGAGGCGGAGTTCTTCGACTCCACCGGTCGCCTGGCCGGCTCCACGTCGGACGGTGACCCGGGCGTGGTCACCGAGGCCACCGCCGACACCGCCGGCGGCGGGCGAGAACGTCGGGTTCGCCGAGCCGGGCGACTGGTTCGCCTGGGACGTGATGAACCTGACCAACATCGACGAGATCTCGATGCGTGCGGCAACGGGCGTCGGCGGAGCCGTCTGGGAGGTCCGCACGGGCAGCCCCGAGGGTCCGGCGGTCGCCAGCATCACGATCGGTGACACCGGTGACTGGCAGGCCTACGACGACTTCTCCGGCGACGGTCAGCGGGGACACCACCACGGTGAGCGGTCCGCTGTACTTCGTGGAGATCTCGGGTGGGTCCAACATCAACTGGATCGACTTCGTCGGCCGCGGCGTCACCGACAACCAGCGCCCCGACTGCTGACCGCGTCGGCCGACGTGACGTCGGGCACCGGGCCGCTCGAGGTGGCGTTCACCGCCTCGGCCACCGACCCCGAGGGTGACGACCCGCTCACCTTCGCGTGGACCTTCGGTGACGGCACCACCGCCGACACCGCCGACGCGACGCACACCTACTCGCTGGCGGGCACCTACGCAGCGACGGTCACCGTGACCGACGCCCGCGGTGCGAAGGCGAGCCAGACGATCACGATCAAGGTGGTCGCAGCGGGCGACACCTGCTTCAACGGGCGCTCGGACGACTTCCTGGGCGACTCCCTCGACACGACCCGCTGGGACGCCGTGGTCCGCGGCAACCAGGACCTCACGGTGGCGGACGGACAGCTGGCCATCCCGCTGACCGCGACCGACATCTACGGAGCCTCCGGCACCGACACGCCGAACATCGTGCTCCAGCACCTGCCCGGTGGCGCCTTCGAGGTCACCACCAAGGTGACGCTCGCGGCTCGCCTCCAGTACCAGCAGGCGGGTCTGATCATCTACGGCGACGACGACAACTACATGAAGATGGTCGTCCAGGGTCGTACGTCGACCTCTGACGCGGCCGGTCGCGTCATGCAGTTCGCCACCGAGCTCAGTGGCACCGCCACCGAGACCAACACCGCCGGGCTGGGTGCTGCCTTCCCGGACACGGCGTGGGTGCGGATGACCAGCACCGACGGTCTCAACGTCACCGGGTCGTACTCCACGGACGGTGTCACCTTCACCGCCATGACCGGGACGCGCTCCCTGGCCGGGATCAACGAGCCCCGGGTGGGTGTCTTCGGCCTGGCCAACAACGCGGCAGCGCTGCCGATCACGGCGTACTTCGACTCCTTCCGGATCACTCCCGACGACACGGCGACCCCGTGCACGACGGAGCCCCCGACCTGCTTCAACGGTCGGTCGGACGGTTTCGACGGCGCTGCCCTGGACACCGACCGCTGGAACCGCGTGGTCCGTGCCAACCAGGACCTGACGGTGGCCGACGGGGAGCTCACGATCCCGCTGACCGCCACCGACATCTACGGTGCCACGGGTAGCGCGACGCCCAACATCGTCCTGCAGGACCTGCCGGACGGGGCGTTCGACGTCACCACGAAGGTCACGCTGCCGGCCCGACGTCAGTACCAGCAGGCCGGACTGATCATCTACGGCGACGACGACAACTACCTGAAGATGGTCATCCAGGGGCGCACCTCGTCCCCGGACGCCGCCGGACGGGTGTTCCAGTACGCCAAGGAGGTCGCCGGCACCGCGACGGAGACCAACACCTCCGGTCTCGGCGCCGACTTCCCCGACACGTTCTGGGTCCGCCTGACCAGCACCAACGGGACCGACGTCACCGGCTCCTACAGCGCCGACGGGGTGGACTTCACCGCGATGGCGGGCAGCCGCGACCTGAGCAGCATCACCGACGCCAAGGTCGGGGTCTTCGGTCTGGCCAACAACGCCGCCGCGCTGCCGATCAGTGCGTCGTTCGACTACTTCCAGATCACTCCCGACGACACGGCGACCCCGTGCGGGGGGACGGAGGACACCACCGACCCGGAGGTGGCCACCACGGTGCTCGGGGAGTACGACGGCACGGTCGAGACCTTCGTCGACACCCCGATCGGTGGCGAGGCCACGCTGGTCTCCACCGCCGACGGCGACGCGCGCAGCACCACCGCGACGCTCTCGCTGACCGGGCTGGAGCCGGGTGCGTCCTACGAGTCCCACCTGCACGTCGGTACGTGCGACACCCTCGGTCTTCACTACCGTGACGACCCGAACGGTGACGGCGTCCCGCCGAACGAGCTGTGGCCCACCGCTCCCGGCTGGGAGTCCGGTCCGCGGATCGTGGGCGACGACGACGGTACGGCCGACGCCGAGGCGACGGTGCCCTGGGCACCGCGCACCGACGGACGCGCGATCGTCCTGCATCGTGACGGCGGCATCGTCGCCTGCGCGACGCTCGACCTCACGGGTCCGGGCACGGTCGTGCTCGACGCCACCGACGACACGGGCGTGGAGTCCGTGGAGTACCGCGTCGACGGCGGTGACTGGGCGGCGTACGACGAGCCGTTCGTGATCTCCGAGCCCGGTGACCACACGGTCGACTACCGGGCTGCCGACGCGGCGGGCAACACCGCCGAGGGCTCGTTCTCGGTGGTCGTCCCCGAGGCGGTGGTCGAGCCGACCTCCCCGGTCGTCGACGTGGCCGCCTCCCCGGTGGCGCCCGACGGTCGTGGCGCCTGGTACGTCAGCCCGGTCACGCTCACCGCGAGCGCGTCCGGCGGTGTCGGCGACCTGGTCGTCGAGCAGCGCATCGGCGCCGGCGACTGGACCGCCTACGAGGCACCGGTCACCGTGTCCGAGGATGGCGTCACCAGGGTCAGGTTCCGGGTGACCGACGAGGCCGGCACGGTCTCGGACGTCTCGACGCACCGTCGTCCACCTCGACGCCACGGCGCCGAAGGCGAAGATCGCCGGTCTGAAGAACGGCTCGACGCTGTCGGCCGCGGCCAAGCGGCGGGTCAAGGTCACCACCAGCGACGAGACCTCCGGCCTGCTCAAGCGCAGGATCCGCCTCGACGGCCGCCTCGTGTCGTCGCCGGTGAAGCTCGACGCGGTGACCCTGCGCAGCGGCAAGCACACGCTCGTCGTGACCGCGCAGGACAAGGCAGGCACCACGACGACCAAGAAGGTGACCTTCACCGTCAAGGCGACGTACTCCGGTGCCCGGCAGCTGGTCAGGCGACTGGATCGGGAGAACGCGATCCAGCCCCGGGTGGCCAGGAAGCTGCAGTCCCTGCTGAAGACGGCGCGCAAGGCGGATGTCCGCGGCCAGGTGGTGAAGGCCCGCAAGGCCCTCAACCAGTTCGCGGCCACCGGGCGCCAGGCCTCCGACCGGGACGCTCGACTCGCCCTCGCCGACGTGGCCCGGGCCCTGCGGGTCCGGCTGTGAGGGAGATCGTCCGCTGATGGACTCGTCGGTCACGCCCCACCTCGGTGGCGGAGCTCGGGTGGGGAGCGGTTCGGCGCCGCTCCCCACCCGGGGACCGACGGTCCCTCGGCGGATCGGGGCGGTCCGCAGTCCGGGCCGCCTCGCGCGATCGGTGCTGGGGCAGCGCGCTCCGTCTCGGCACCGGTCGCGCACCACTGCTGCCACCGGGCAGCATCGACCCGACACGGTGACCGGACACCGTACCCATCCCAGTACGACCGAGACGTGAGGACGAACGAGCAATGCCACGACCCATCACCCTGTTCACCGGCCAGTGGGCCGACCTGCCCTTCGAGGAGGTGGCCAAGCTCGCCTCCGGCTGGGGGTACGACGGCCTCGAGATCGCGTGCTGGGGGGATCACCTCGACCCCTGGCAGGCAGCCGAGGACGACGGGTACGTCAAGGACAAGCTCGACCTCCTGGAGAAGTACGACCTGAAGGTCTACGCGATCTCGAACCACCTCAAGGGCCAGGCGGTCTGCGACGACCCGATCGACGCCCGGCACGAGGCGATCCTGTCGAGCCGGGTGTGGGGTGACGGCGACCCCGAGGGCGTGCGGCAGCGCGCGGCCGAGGAGATGAAGCTGACCGCCCGCACCGCCCAGCGGATGGGGGTCGACACGGTCGTCGGCTTCACCGGTTCGTCGATCTGGAAGTACGTCGCGATGTTCCCCCCGGCCTCGGAGGAGATGGTCGCGGCCGGCTACCGCGACTTCGCCGACCGGTGGAACCCGATCCTCGACGTCTTCGACGAGTGCGGGGTGCGCTTCGCCCACGAGGTCCACCCCTCGGAGATCGCCTACGACTACTGGACCACGCACGCGGCGATGGAGGCGATCGGGCACCGCGAGGCGTTCGGCCTGAACTGGGACCCCAGCCACTTCGTCTGGCAGGACCTGGACCCGGTCGGCTTCATCTGGGACTTCAAGGACCGGATCTACCACGTCGACTGCAAGGACGCGAAGCGTCAGACCGGCAACGGCCGCAACGGCCGGCTGGGGTCGCACCTGCCCTGGTCGGACCCGCGTCGTGGGTGGGACTTCGTCTCGACCGGCCACGGCGACGTCCCGTGGGAGCAGTGCTTCCGGATGCTCAACACGATCGGGTACGACGGTCCGATCTCGGTCGAGTGGGAGGACGCCGGGATGGACCGGCTGGTGGGTGCCCCCGAGGCGCTCGAGTTCGTGCGGCGCCTGGCGTTCGACGCGCCCACGGCCTCCTTCGACGCGGCCTTCGCGACCAAGGACTGACCCTCGACGGCGGGGCCGACCCGACCGATCGGACCGGAAGGACCAGATGACGCTCGTGCTGGGGGTCGACTCCTCGACCCAGTCGACCAAGGCGCTCCTCGTCGACGCCGACGACGGCTCCGTCGTCGCGTCCCGCACCGCCCCGCACCCGCCGGGCACCGAGGTGGACCCCCGATCCTGGTCGGACGCCTTCGACCTGGCCACCGACGGGCTGCTCGAGCGCGCGGCGGCGGTGTCGGTGGCGGGGCAGCAGCACGGGATGGTCACCCTCGACGAGCGCGGCGAGCCGGTGCGACCCGCACTGCTGTGGAACGACACCCGCTCGGCGGGAGCCGCACGCGACCTGGTCGAGGAGATGGGCGGGGCCGCGGCCTGCGCGGGGGCGGTGGGCAGCGTCCTGGTGGCGTCGTTCACCGCCTCGAAGCTGCGCTGGTTGCGCGACCACGAGCCCGACCACGCGGCGCGGACCTCGTCGGTCCTGCTGCCGCACGACTACGTCTCCCGGCACGCCTGCGCACCCGGCACGGCGGCGTTCACCGACCGGGGCGACGCCTCGGGCACCGGCTACTTCGACACCGCCGCCGGCTCGTGGCGCCCGGACCTGGCGGCCGCCGCGCTGGGGCACCCGGTCGAGCTGCCCGAGATCGTCCCCGGTGGGACGGTCGCCGGACACACCGCCGCCGGGTCGGTCGTCGCCGGCGGCACGGGCGACAACATGGGGGCGGCGCTCGGGATGGCGCTGGAGCCCGGTGACGTCCTGATCTCGATCGGCACCAGTGGCGTCGTCTCGGCCATCAGCGACACACCGGTCGCGGACGGGACCGGCACGGTCACCGGCTTCGCCGACGCCACCTCCCGCTTCCTGCCGATGGTGACCACGATCAACGCCGCGGGGATCCTCGACCTCCAGGGCCGCCTGTTGGGGGTCGACCACGAGACCCTCTCGGACCTGGCTCTCGAGGCGTCCCCCGGAGCCGGCGGACTGGCCCTGCTGCCCTACTACGGCGGCGAGCGCACCCCGAACCGTCCCGACGCCGTCGGGACCTGGCACGGCCTCACCAACCGCACGACCCGCGCCGACCTCGCCCGCGCCGCGTTCGAGGCGCTGCTGTGCGCGCTCGCCGACGCCGTCGACCTGCATGCCGAGCTCACCGGGAGCACGCCCTCGCGGCTGCTGATGGTCGGCGGGGCGACCAGGAGCCCTGCGCTGCGCGCCCTCGCACCTGCCGTGCTGGGCCGGCCCGTCCTGCTCCCTCCGGTGCAGGAGTACGTCGCCCTGGGCGCCGCCCGCCAGGCGGCCTGGTGCCTGGCCGGCGGCGCGGAGCCGCTCTCGTGGCCGGGAGCCGACACCGAGGTCCTGGAGGCCGACTCCCTGCCACAGGTCCGCGAGCAGTACGCCGCACTGCGCGACCGGTCCTGAGCCCCTCGGCCTGAGGTGGTCCCGGACGGTCCTGTGGTGAGATCGACGACGTCACGACGAAGTCGTCAGGGACTGCGGCGAGCTCGCCGACGTACGCGGTGGCCGCCTCGGGCCGCAACCGGTTGCGGAAGACGGTGACCACCTGGCCGACCTGCGGGGCGTGGGGCTGCCCGGGGACATTCTCGCGTGCTCGGCGTACCGCGTCTCGTCTACCGTGGGCGTCGTGACTCTCGAGCCCCTCGCCCTGCCCGATGCCGACCACGCCGAGGAGTGGATGCGCTCCTACGGTGAGAGCGGGATCGTGCGTGCCCGCGCCCTCGTCGAGGGGCTGCGAGCGGAGCCGCCCACCGACACGACGGCCGCGCTGCGGCAGTGGGACGAGGTGAGCGTGCAGCTGGGCAACGTGGCGGCGATCGGGTCCCTGCTCGGCAACGTGCACCCCGACGAGGCCGTGCGCACCACGGCCGAGAAGGCCGAGCAGGACGTCATGCGGATGCTCACCGAGCTCAGCCTCGACCGGGGCCTGTACGACGTCTTCGCCGGGCTCCCCGACGACGGCCTCGACGCCCAGGCCAGCCGCCTGCTGACCAAGGTGCTGCGCGACTTCACCCGCGCCGGCGTCGACCAGGACGACGACACCCGCGCCCGGATCACCGCGATCAACGAGCGGCTGACCGAGCTCGACCAGGAGTTCAGCAAGGTCACCCGCAACGACGTCCGCACGATCCGGGTCGCCCCCGAGCGCCTGGCCGGGCTCCCGCAGGACTTCCTCGACTCCCACCCGGCCGAGGAGGACGGGCTGGTCACCGTCACGACGGACTACCCCGATGCGGTGCCGACCCGGATGTTCGCCCACGACCAGGACGTGCGCCGCGACATGACGGTCGCCTTCCTCCAGCGCGGCTGGCCCGAGGCCGAGCCGCTGCTCCAGGAGATGTTCGCGCTGCGCCACGAGGTCGCCAACCTGGTCGGCTACCCGGACTGGGCGGCCTACGACGCCGACGTGAAGATGATCAAGGAGGGCCCGGCGATCCCGGCGTTCATCGACCGGATCGCCGAGGCGGCCGAAGCTCCGATGAAGCGCGACGTCGCGGTCCTCCTCGAGCGCTACCGCCAGGACCACCCCGACGCGGAGCAGCTGCCCGGCTTCGACGCCTCCTACTACGAGGAGCTGGTCCGCAAGGAGCAGTACGAGGTCGACTCCCAGCGGGTGCGCACCTACTTCGCCTTCGACAAGGTCCGCCAGGGCCTGCTCGACGTGACCGGCCGGCTCTTCGGGCTGCGCTACGAGGCGGTCCCGGACGCCACGGTGTGGAGCCGGGACGTGACGGCGTACGAGGTCCTCGACGCAGGCACGGGCGAGCTCCTGGGCCGGATCTACCTGGACCTGCACCCCCGCGAGGGCAAGTACAAGCACGCCGCTCAGTTCACGATCACCGACGGCGTCGCCGGGCGCCAGCTGCCCGAGGGCGTGCTGGTCTGCAACTTCTCGCGCGGCCTCATGGAGCACGACCACGTGGTGACGCTCTTCCACGAGTTCGGCCACCTGGTGCACCACGTGCTCGGCGGTCGCGCGACCTGGTCGCGGTTCGCCGGCGTCTCCACCGAGTGGGACTTCGTCGAGGCGCCCTCGCAGATGCTCGAGGAGTGGGCCTGGGACCCCTCGATCCTCAGCAGCTTCGCGACGAACGCCGCCGGGGAGCCGATCCCGACCGACCTGGTCGAGGCGATGCGGCGCAGCGACGACTTCGGCAAGGGCTACACGGCCCGCGGCCAGATGTTCTACGCCGCGATGTCGTACTGGTTCCACGTCGAGCGGCCCGACGACCTGACCGAGAAGATGAAGGAGCTCCAGGCGCGCTACTCCGCCGTGGCCCTACCTCGAGGGCACCCACATGTTCGCCAGCTTCGGCCATCTCGGCGGCTACAGCTCGGCCTACTACACCTACATGTGGTCGCTGGTGATCGCCAAGGACCTGTTCAGCGCCTTCGACGAGGACGACCTGTTCGACGAGGAGGTCGCCGGCCGCTACCGCGACCGCGTGCTGGCCCCCGGCGGCACGAAGGACGCCGCCGACCTGGTCGCCGACTTCCTCGGCCGGCCCTACACCTTCGACGCCTACGCCGCCTGGCTCGAGCGCTGACCCACCCCGGGCCCGCTGGGTTGCGGTGGTCGACGTGTGAGGGCCGCCGGCCCGGCCTCCCGGGGTCGAGGTGTGAGGCCGCCGCCCGCCGTCCCGGTGGTTGAGGTGTGAGGGCCGCCCGGCCCGGCCGTCCCGGTGGTTGAGGTGTGAGGGCCGCCAGGCCCGAGCCTCGAAACCCAGTGGGCCGGGAGTCGGCGTCGGGGGCTACGGCTGCTGGTCGGCACGGGTGGTTTCGAGGCTCGTCGCTGGCGCTCCTCGCACCTCAGGATCGGTTTCGACCGTGCGTCGGATAGGTCGTGCTGGCGCTCCTCGCACCTCAACCACCGTGGAGGTCGCGCTGGCGCTCCTCGCACCTCGACCACCGTGGTGGGTAGTGCTGGCGTCCTGCCACATGGACCACCGGAACGCGTCCATGCACCTCGGCCACCTGCGGGGCTCTTGTGCACGGCGAACACTCGGCGTACTGTTGCGATATATCGCGAAGTAATCGCGATACACCGAATGTGAGAGGGGGTCCCGACATGGGACACCGAGGACGCAGCAGACAGTGGGCCGGAGGGCCCGACAACCCGTGGCAGCAGCACCGGAGCCGGCGGGGTCCGGGCGGCCGGGACGGTTTCGGGGGCCCGTTCGGCGGGCCCTTCGGCGGTCCGGGCGGAGCGCCGCCGTGGATGGCCGGCCTGTTCGGCATGGGCCAGCCCGACCGCGGCCGCGGGCCACGGGTGCGCCGGGGCGACGTGCGCGCCGCCATCATCGACGTGCTCGCCACGGCCGCGCGGGACGAGGAGCCGGTCAACGGCTACCAGGTGATCCAGCAGATCGCCGAGCGGAGCGACGGTGCCTGGCGCCCGAGCCCCGGGTCGGTCTACCCGACCATCCAGCAGCTGCTCGACGAGGGCCTGGTCGAGAACGACGTCGAGAGCGGCCGCCGCACCGTGCGGCTGACCGCCGCCGGCGTCACCTACGCCGAGGCCAACCCCGAGGAGCTCGCCGCCGTGTGGGCGCCGTTCGAGAAGGAAGCCGAGCGCGGGGTGCGGGCCGGTGGTGAGAACGTCGACCTCAAGTCCGAGATCGGGCAGGTCATGGGGGCCGTGTGGCAGATCGCCAGCGCGGGCTCGGACGCCCAGCGCACGGCAGCGATCGGCATCCTGGTCGAGACCCGCCGCAAGCTCTACGGCGTGCTCGCCGACGGCCACGACCAGGGCGACGATGCTGACGAGGACGAGGGCGACGCCTGATCCGCGTCCCCCGGCCTGACAAAACTCCCGCTTCTGTCATGAACCTTCATGACAGGAGCGGGAGTTTCACCGCTCCAGCGGTGAAACTCCCGCGCCGCACCCCCGCCAGTTACCGTGACACCATGTCCGACCACACACCCGCCAGCTTCGACCTGACCCCCGACCACCTCGAGCTGCGCGACTGGCTGCACACCTTCGCCGCCGACGTCATCCGACCGGCCGCGTCGGAGTGGGACGAGCGCGAGGAGTTCCCCTGGCCGGTCCTCGAGGAGGCCGCCAAGGCCGGCATCTACTCGTGGACTTCTTCGCCACGCAGAGCTTCGACGAGACCGGCCTCGGCATCCCGGTCGCGATGGAGGAGCTCTTCTGGGGCGACGCCGGCATCGGCCTGTCCATCGTCGGCTCCGCCCTCGCCGCGGCCGGCGTGAGCTCCAACGGCACTCCCGAGCAGGTGGGGGAGTGGGTGCCCCAGATGTTCGGCTCGCCCGGCGACCTCAAGCTCGCCGCCTTCTGCTCCTCCGAGCCCGACGCCGGAAGCGACGTCGGCGCGATGCGCACGCGGGCGCGGTACGACGAGGCGACCGACGAGTGGGTCCTCACCGGCACCAAGACCTGGGCCACCAACGGCGGGCTCGCCGACGTCCACGTCGTCACCGCCGTGGTCGACCCCGACCTGAGGACCCGCGGCCAGGCCAGCTTCGTCGTGCCGCCGGGCACCAAGGGCCTGAGCCAGGGGCAGAAGTTCCACAAGCACGGCATCCGCGCCTCCCACACCGCCGAGGTCGTGCTCGACGACGTGCGCGTGCCGGGACGCTGCCTGCTCGGCGGCAAGGACAAGCTCGACGCCCGCCTGGCCCGGGCGCGCGAGGGTGCCGGGTCCGGCAAGGCCGCGGCGGCAGCAACGCCAGCATGGCGACGTTCGAGCGCACCCGCCCCGCCGTCGGCGCCCAGGCGATCGGCATCGCCCGGGCGGCCTACGAGGTGGCGCTCGACTACGCCAGGACGCGCGAGCAGTTCGGCAAGGCGATCATCGAGAACCAGGCGATCGCGTTCGCCCTCGCCGACATGAAGACGTCGATCGACGCCAGCCGCCTGCTCGTGTGGCGTGCCGCGTGGATGGCCAGCCAGGGCAAGAGGTTCGAGGCGGCCGAGGGGTCGATGTCGAAGCTCTTCGCCGGCGAGACCGCGGTGAAGGTCACCGAGAAGGCGATGCAGATCCTCGGCGGCAACGGCTTCACCCGCGACTACCCGGTCGAGCGCTGGGCGCGCGACGCCAAGATCTACACGATCTTCGAGGGCACCTCGGAGATCCAGCGCCTCGTCATCGCCCGCACGATCTCGGGCGCGCCGATCCGCTAGCGACCCGCGCACGAGATCCGACCCGTGAGTCGCGCTCCGGGTGCGCGGATCACCCCGCGGCGACGCGCCGTCGTGCCGGGCGTCTCCCCGGGCCTCTCCCCGGCAGCGACGCCGCGAGGAGCGTGCTCAGGGTGGGAATCGTGCGACGAACGTCGGGTGGGGGACGAGGTGAGCTCCACGCCCACCGGCCTGGGACCCTGGACGACGTGACCACCGCAAGCGCCACCCGACTCCCGCTCCGCACCTGGCTGCTGCCCGTCGTGGCCGACCTGGCGTGCGTGCTGGCCTTCGCCGCGGCCGGCAAGGGGTCCCACGAGGCCGGATCCTCCGAGTGGGTGGTGCTCGCGATCGCCTGGCCCTTCGCCCTGGCCGTGGTGGTCGCCCACGTCGGCCTCGTCCGCAGCGGCCGCGTCGGCGACCGGGTCCGGCCGGGCGGAGTCGTCGTGCTCGCCACGACGTACGTGCTCGGAATGGCGCTCCGCGTGGCCTCGGGCCGTGGCATCGCGGTGGGGTTCCTGGTCGTGGCCCTCGTCTTCCTGACCGCGACCCTGCTCGGCTGGCGTGCGGTCCGGCGCCTGGTCGTGGACCGCCGCTCCCGCACCTGACGCCGAGACTCCGACCCTGCCCGCGGACCCCGTAAGGCGGACGCCGGGAGCGGCCGGCCGGCGCCGCCAGGATCGGGCGGCGGAGGCGTGCCCGGTACCCGGACCCGGTCGCACGGGCCGTGCTGGGCGCGTGACCCGGGCCCCTACCCGCCGCGAGCCCCGTCGGCCACCTCGTCAGCGACTCCTGCCGAGGGTCCCGGCGACGACGGAGTGCCCGGTGGCCCGGGGCCGTTCGACCCTGCCGGTCGGGTGGCACCCGGGGCGACAGTGGAGGTGAGGACACACGATCAAAGGAGATCTCTCATGAAGCGACTCGTGGTCTTGGGTGCTGGCACGGCCGGCACGATGGCGATCAACAAGCTCCGCCGCAAGCTGGGTGACGAGTGGAGCATCACCGTCGTCGACCAGGACGATGTCCACCTCTACCAGCCGGGCCTGCTACTGCTCCCCTTCGGCGTCTACACGCCGGACGAGCTGGTGAAGCCGCGGACCCGCTTCATCCCGAAGGGCGTCGATCTGGTGCTCGGCGGGATCGACCGCGTGGACGCAGGGCTGAACCAGGTGCGGCTGCTGGACGGCACCGTCATCGGCTACGACTTCCTGGTGGTCGCCAGCGGCACCACCCCGCGACCCGACGAGACGCCGGGCATGGCGGGCGGGGAGTGGAACCGGAGCATCTTCGACTTCTACACCCTCGAGGGCGCTGTCGCGCTGCGCGACAAGCTCGCCGACTGGGAGGGTGGCCGCCTGGTGGTGCAGATCGTCGAGATGCCGATCAAGTGCCCCGTCGCGCCGTTGGAGTTCACCTTCCTCGCCGATGCCTTCTTCGAGGAGAAGGGTATCCGCGACGTCGTCGACATCACCTACGTCACGCCGCTCGAGGGCGCCTTCACCAAGCCGATCGCCTCCGGCCACCTCGGCACCATGTTCACCGAGCGCAACGTCACGCTCGAGGGTGACTTCGTCATCGACCGGATCGATACTGACACGAAGACGCTGGTCTCCATGGACGAGCGCGAGGTCCCCTTCGACCTGCTCGTGACGGTCCCGCTCAACATGGGCGCCGACTTCGTCGCCCGATCCGGACTGGGCAACGAGCTCAACTACGTGCCGGTCGACCGGCACACGCTGCTCTCCACGGCGTACGACAACGTGTTCGCGATCGGCGATGCGGCCGACCTGCCGACGTCGAAGGCCGGGTCCGTCGCGCACTTCTCGGTCGAGCTGTTCGTCGAGAACTTCCTGCAGCACGTCGCGGGCCAGCCGATGACGCACCCGTTCGACGGTCACGCCAACTGCTTCATCGAGTCCGGTCACGGCAAGGGGCTGCTGATCGACTTCAACTACGACACCGAGCCGCTGACGGGCAAGTACCCGGTCCCCGGGATCGGGCCGTTCACGCTGCTCGAGGAGAGCCACGCCAACCACTGGGGCAAGCTCGGCTTCCGCCACGCCTACTGGCACGTGCTGCTCCCCGGTCGTCCCCTTCCTGTCCCGGCCCTCATGTCGATGGCCGGCAAGCACACCGAGAGCTGAGGAGAAACGTCATGCCTGTCACCGAGCTGAACGGCCACCGGGTCCACGTCGACGACGAGGGCTTCTTGACCGAGTACGCCGAGTGGAGCGAGGAGCTCGGCACGGTCCTCGCCGACCAGATCGGCATCGACCTCACCGAGGACCACTGGAAAGTCATCCGGTTCCTGCGCGAGGACTACCAGGCGCAGGGCGAGACCGCCACGGCCCGACGCGTCCAAACGGTCGGGGGCATCCCGGTCAAGGAGCAGTTCGTGCTGTTCCCCAAGAAGCCGGCCAAGAAGATGGCCTACATCGCGGGGTTGCCCAAGCCGCGCGGCTGCGTCTAGAGAACCGGAGACGTTGTCATGAGCATGACCGGACCGGCACTCGTGCCGAACTTCGACGACGACGAACAGACCGACCGCAAGCTGGCGATCGTCTGCTCCAAGGGCAACCTGGACATGGCCTACCCCGGCCTGATCCTGGCCAACGCGGCCCTCGGCGAAGGCGTCGACACGATGATCTTCTTCACCTTCTGGGGCTTCGACATGATCACCACGTCGCGCATGGACGACCTCCAGTTCAGCCCGGCCGGCAACGCGGCCATGCATCTGCCGGTCGGCGACGTCCGGCTCCCGCAGTCGATGGCGCCGCTTCCCGGCATGACGGCGCTGGCGACCAAGATGCTGAAGAAGCAGATCGCGGACCTCGGTGTCCCCGAGGTGCCCGACTTCCTCGACCAGATCGTCGCCGCCGGCGGCACGCTGTGGGCCTGCCGGATGTCGGCGGACATGAACAAGCTCGACGAGGGAGACCTGCGCGACGACGTCAGCGGCATCATCAGCGCCTCGGACTTCATCGAGATGACCGCCGGAGCACAGCTGCTCTTCATCTGACCCAGCTCTCCGACCAAGCGCGCACCCAGCCGCCCCCGACCGTCGTCCGGTCGGGGGCGGCTCCTCGTCGCGGGTGGCCGGGGCGACCTGCCGGGCACCTCCCGCGATCCTGCCGCCCGGCACGACGAACGGACGGTACGCCGGGCAGACCCGGCGTACCGTCCGTCGACCGATCCGGGATCAGGCCCGCTCGGCACCCGCCGAGGGCACCAGCAGCACCGGGCACGGGGCGGCGCCGAGCAGCCCTCGCGTCACCGGGCCGAGGTGGGAGGGCAGCTCCCAGAAGTGGCGGCGGGCCTCGAGCACGAGCAGGTCGTCGGCCGCGGCGTAGTGACTGAGGAGGTCCACCGGCGGGATGTGCGCGACCAGGTGGGTCACCACGACGTCAGGGAACCGCTCGCGCCGAGCTGCGGTCGCCGCGATCAGGCTCGTGCGAGCGCGGTCGGCCCACTCGGTGATCATCGTCCGGTCCAGGATCAACCCCTCGGGGTTGCCGCCGAGCCACGTCGAGTGCGCGACGACGAGCGGCGCCCGACGTCGCACGGCCTCCGCGAACCCGGCCTCCAGGGTCACGTCGCTCGACTCGGGGTCGGCAACGGCCACGACCACGCGGCCCGGGGTGGTCGGCGCCGCCCACCCGTCCGGTACGGCGACCACGACCCCGCGGGCCCGGCTGGCGACCGCGTTCGTCACCGAGTGGGTGACGAGGCGCCGCAGCGTGCCGAGCCGGCGGTGCTGGAGGACCAGGACGCCACCGCGCTCGGCCTGCGCGGCGAGGGTCGCTGCCACCTGGCCCCGCTCGACCACCTGCGTGGTGACCGACGCGAGGGCGGGGGATTCGTTGCGGACGGTGTCGGCGGCGGCGGCCACGACCTTGCGGCCCTGCGCCAGCGCGTCGATCCACGCCTCGGGCAGCATCGTGCCGTCGACGGACGGCACGGGTACGGCGTGCACCACGTGCACGCCGGTCCCGCGGCGCCGGCCCTCCGCGGCGGCGTAGGCCAGGGCGCTCGAGGCGTCGGAGGGACCGATGCCCACGACCACGTCGTCGCGTCCGGCCTCGGCCTCATCGGGCCGGGAGTCGGTCGCGGGCGGGGACTCCCCGACCCCCACCTCCACGGTGCTCGTCGCGGGCGGCGGGAGCAGCACCGGGCACGACGTCTCCAGCAGCACCCGGTGCGCCACCGGTCCGAGGTGGCTGCCCCACGGCCGGTGGTGCTGTCGGCGACCCAGGACGAGCAGGCCGGCGGCGCCGGAGGCGGCGGCGATCGCGTCGGCGGGTGGGGCCTGGACCACGTCGATCCTGGCCTTGACGTCGGGGTGGAGGGTCTCGAGGTCCGCCACGACGGTGGAGAGGTCGGCGGTCGCGCGCTCGATCCAGCTGCGCTGCATGTCGCCGGAGAGGTCGAAGCCGCCGACCAGCCAGATCACGTGCAGCACGTGCACCTCGGCGTGGAGGGCAGCCGCCTTCTCGAAGGCGGTGCCGATCAGCAGCGCGGCCTCCTCGACGTCCTGGACGGCCACGGTCACGACGCCGGGGCGGTCGTCGCCGACGTCCCACCCACGGGGCACCACGACCACGGGGACCTGGGTCCGTAGGGACACGCCGTCGGCGGTCGCGCCGGTGACGAAGCGGTGGAGCTGCCCGTGGGAGGTCTGCTCGAGCACCAGGAGCTCGGCGCCTCCGGCGGACTCGGTCAGCCCGCTGGCCACCCAGCCGGTGTCGATCACCTCGTGGGTCACGACCAGGTCCGGGAAGGCGGCGAGCGCCTGGGTCCGGGCCTCCTCGAGGAGTGTCGTGGCCTCGGTCCGGCCGGGCACCTCGTCGGAGGCCCCGACGTAGTCGAGGAAGGGGTAGGCGACCACGCGCACCAGGTGGAGGTCGGCTCGGTGCCGGTCTGCCTCCCTGGCTGCGAAGCCCACCGCGGAGGGGGAACCGTTGTCCCCCACGCCGCACACGATCTGGTGCCTCAGGTCCGTCATGTCGTCACCTCCGTCGAGATGGCCACCGGACGTGGCCGTGGATCCAGGGTCGGTCGATCCGGCTCCGCGGACCACCGACCGCAGGCCCGGGGCGTCGGGACCTTGGGCCTGCCCGCGCGGTCGGGCGAGGGACGCACTCCGGGCACTCCCCGGCGGCGGGGTGCGGCCAGGAGCGGCCAGGTCACCGGTCGAGCACGTCGCTCAACGCCCGCCGCGGGCTGCGCGTCAGCTCGGCGCGACTGATGGCCTGCCAGCCCACCCGCAGCAGGAGCTGGGGTACGGCGACCCCGCCCAGCACGTCGCGACGCAGCGCCTCGCGCGTCTCGGCCACCTCGACGACCTGGCTGAGGGGCACGACGGAGAGCCCGTCCTGCGTGGCGGCCAGCCACAGCGCGGACAGCCCCTCGCCGGCCCGCAGCCGGTCGAGGACCGAGTCGGTCGGGGTCGCGAGCACCAGCAGGCCGTCACCCCCCTCGACCTCCCGGCCGGACTCCTCCAGCCGCCCGTCCTCGAACCGTTGGCGTCGGCTCGGCAGGGCACCCGGCGCCGGGATCAGCTCGCCGGGAATGCCTTCCTGGGCGTCCCGGTCCATCCAGTCGCGGTGCTCCTCGGCCACGTCCGGGTCCTGGGCCTGGCTCTGGTGCGCCCGGCTCATCAGGTGCTCGACCTGGACCCGGGAGACCATGTCGGTGACCGGGTCCGCCGAGCAGCCCCAGGTCGAGGCCGCGAGCCGGAGCCCCTCGAGCCGCTGCGCGCTCACCGGCCAGGACGTGAAACGCCGGCGGTCCGTCCTGCGCCGTCGGAGCATCCGCAGCGCCGTCAGGTCGTCCTCGTCGCGGTGTCGGTGCGTGAGCGTGACGCGCGCCAGCAGCTCGGGTCGGGCCGGCTCCGGGAGCCGCTCGACCCGGGGCTGGAAGCCGAGCCCACGCGCGGCGACCTGGGCGTGGTGGAGGGCGGCGCCGCAGCTGATCGTCAGGTTGCGGCTGTCGGGGTCCGCCCGCTCGAGGCGACGTGCCGGGTCGGCGTACAGGTCGATCGTGTGGCCTCGAACGCGCCACCGCCAGGGCTGACTGTTGTGCGTGCTGGGTGCCCGGCAGGCGAGCTCCACGACGTCGAGGACGCGTGAGCCCGAGGGGGACGGCAGGCCCGCGACGGTCATGTTCGAGGTCTCCTGGTGAGTGTCTGCCCAGCGTGGATCGTCGCTGCCGAGCCAGCCAGGGACGAAGGTCCCGGCGGGGTCGGGTCGGTGGTCGCTCCCGGCGCCCCGGGACCGGGTCTACCGTGGGCCCATGGCCGATGTGAGCTCCACTGTCAGCGAGCCCATCCGGGTGTTCCTCCTCGACGATCACGAGATCGTGCGGCGGGGCATCAAGGAGCTCCTCGAGAGCGCCGGCGACATCGTCGTCGTCGGTGAGTCGGGCCTGGCCGAGGAGGCCACCCGCCGGATCCCCGCGCTGCGCCCCGACGTCGCGATCCTCGACGGTCGGCTGCCCGACGGGTCGGGCATCGACGTGTGCCGGGAGGTCCGGTCGCAGGACCCGCAGATCAAGGCGCTGATCCTCACCTCGTACGACGACGACGACGCGCTCTTCGCCGCCATCATGGCGGGGGCGGCCGGCTACATCCTCAAGCAGGTGCGCGGGAACGACCTGATCGAGACGGTGCGGCGGGTGGCGGCCGGGCAGTCGACCCTCGACCCGAACGTGACAGCCCAGGTGCTCGAGCGGGTGCGCAACGGGCCGCCGGTGGACAAGGAGCTGGACCAGCTCACCAGCCAGGAGCAGCGGATCCTCGAGCTCATCGCCGAGGGGATGACCAACCGGCAGATCGCCGAGAGCATGTTCCTCGCCGAGAAGACCGTCAAGAACTACGTGTCGTCGCTGCTCGCCAAGCTCGGCCTCAGCAGCCGCACCCAGGCCGCGATCTTCGCCAACAAGCACGGCGTCTGAGCCGCGCCCGCCCACCGCTGCCCGCGAGTTGCTAGCGTACGGCGCCTCACCATGCGGTGGCCCGACGCGGAGGAGCGCCAATGGACGAGGAAGCCGGCCCGGTGTTCGACCGGGCGCCGCTCGCCGACGTCGAGTTCGACGAGCTCCTGCGCGAGGTGCTCTCCCGCGTGCACGGCGTGCTCGACGAGCAGGCCCGGTTGCGCCTGCTGCTGGACGCCGTGGTCACGATGGCCGCCGACCTCACGCTCGACGGCGTCCTGGCGCGCATCGTCTCCATCGCCAGCGCGCTGGTCGATGCCCGGTACGCCGCGCTCGGGGTGCTCGGGGCGGGGCCCGAGCGGCCGCTGCGCACGTTCATCCACCACGGGGCGACCCCCGGCCAGGTCGCCGAGATCGGCGACCTCCCGACCGGGCACGGCCTGCTCGGCCTGATCATCGACCACCCCGAGCCGCTCCGTCTGCACGACATCTCCGCTCACCCCGCGTCCTTCGGCTTCCCCGAGAACCATCCGCCGATGAGCTCCTTCCTCGGGGTGCCGGTGCGCATCCGTGAGCGGGTGTTCGGCAACCTCTACCTCACCGAGAAGGTCGGCGGCGGCGACTTCACCGAGCAGGACGAGAGCGTGGCCGTGGCCCTGGCCGCGGCGGCGGGCGTGGCGATCGAGAACGCCCGCCTGTACGAGGAGGCTGCGCGCCGCGAGCGCTGGCTCGCCGCGACGGCCGAGATCAGCCGGGTCCTGGTCGACGCGAGCGGTGCCGAGGCCCTCCAGGCCGTGGCCGACCTCGCGCGCGACGTGGCGGAGGCCGACGTCGCCTACGTCGTCGCGGGAGCGGCCGCCGACGAGCTCACCCTGCGCGCCGTCTCGGGCGCGCGCGCCGACCCCGAGGCGATGCCGGCCCGCGAGCTCGCGCACTTCCTGGCCCGCGACGTCGTGCGCACCGGGCATCCGTCGTCCGTGGACGACCTGGGTTCCGACCCGCGTGCGGTCGATGCCGCTGCGGCCCTCGACTGGCCGCAGCTGGGTCCCGCGATCGTGGTCCCGCTCGCCCTCGGCGCGGGCATCGAGGGAGTGCTCGCCCTGGCGTGGACACCGGACCACCGCGAGCGGTTCCACGCGGTCGACCCCGCGCTCCCGGCCAGCTTCGCCGAGCAGGCCGCGCTGGCCCTCCAGGTGGCCCGCGCCCGCGTCGACCAGTCGCGTCTCGCGGTCTTCCGGGACCGTGACCGGATCGGGCGGGACCTGCACGACCTGGTCATCCAGCGGCTCTTCGCGGTGGGGCTGGGGCTGGAGGGCATGGCACGCTCGATCGAACGCGTGGAGCACCGCGACCGGCTCGAGCAGGCGGTCGACGACCTGGACGCCACGATCAAGGACATCCGCCGATCGATCTTCGCCCTGGGTGCGATGGAGTCCTCCGCGGACATCCAGGTCGAGGTGACCCGGTTGGTCGAGCGAGCCAGCGCCACCTTGAAGTTCCGGCCGACGCTGGGCTTCGAGGGGCCGGTCCGGACGCTGGTCGACGACCGGCTGGCGCCCGACCTGCTGGCCGTGCTGGCCGAGGCGCTCTCCAACGTCAGCCGGCACGCCGCGGCCTCGTCGGTCGAGGTGCTGCTCGCCGTGACCGGCGAGGTGGTCCTCACCGTGACCGACAACGGGCGCGGGCTGGACGAGGACGTCACCGAGAGCGGGGTGAGCAACATGCGCGAGCGCGCGTCGCGCCACGGTGGCCGCTTCGAGATCGTCTCGCTGGCGGAGGGTGGCACCCGGCTGACCTGGGCGGTCCCGACGGCTCCCGCGGACCCGCTCCCGGACGTCTGAGGCCCCGCACCGGCGAGCCGGGCCCGTAGGTCACTGCGACCCGGGCCCGTGGTCAGTACGACCTGGGACGAACTCCTCTGTGGCGCGGCGGGCGGTGGCGCCAGGCTGGTGGTGACCAACGCACACACAGCACGCACGCACCGGGAGGCCCGCATGTGGGACACCTACCCACCAGGGATCCTGGTGGCGATCGGGCCCGACGGATCCGGCGCGGCCCTGCATCTCGCGGCGATCGAGGCCGAGCGCCGCGGCTGCGGCGTGCACCTGGTGCACGTGCTCCTGCCGAGCTATCGGCACCGCTCGGACCTGGGCCCGGTCCCGGTCGTCGACGTGGCCCGGCGCGTGGACGGTGCCGAGGTGCTCGCCACGGCGCGCGAGGTCCTGGAGAGCCTGCTGCACGGCCCGGTCGTCATCAGCACCGAGCTCGCGATCGGCGACGTCGTCCGCACGCTCGTGGCGGAGAGCCGGCACGCGCAGCTCGTCGTGCTCGAGCGCGGCCGGGTGCGCGACGACGGCCGGGTGGGGGCGGCCCTCGCGGTCGCAGCCGGCTCGGCGGGGCCCGTGGCCGTGGTCCCGGCGCAGTGGCGGGAGGCGCACCGGTCGGGCCGCCGGGTCGTGTGCGTCGGCGTCGCACCCGGCGGCGGCTCCGCACCGATCGTCCGGGAGGCCCTCGCCTCGGCCGAACGCTCGGGATCGATGCTGCGGATGGTCCATGGCTGGGGTGAGGCGTTGACGGGGTCCCACCTGCCCGAGATCGCCGGAGCCGCACGCTCCGAGCTGCTGCACGCCCAGCTCGTCGACGAGCTCGCCGAGGTGCTGGCCGACCGGCCGCAGGTCCCGGTCGAGGTCGTCGTACGACGCGAGCACCCTGCCGACCTGCTCCGCGAGCAGTCCGCCTACTGTGACCTGGTGGTCGTCGGACGGCACCAGGTCCGGCTCCCCTTCGGCCAACACCTCGGCACCGTGGCGCAGTCGGTCCTGCGCGAGGGACGGGTGCCCGCTCTCGTGCTCGGCCCCGGGTCGACGCTCGCCACCGGCATCGCCCAGGAGCCGGCCGCGCTCCCGTGAGGGGCGAGACCGTCGCCGGCGAACCAGAAGCGGAGCTGGACGACGACACACTCCCGCCGGCCCGCTCCGCTGGGCCGGATAGGGTCTGCGCGATGTCCGGCAGGCGGCGGGAGCACGGGTGACCACGAGGCACGGCCGGTGAGCCGGCACGACGTACGACGGGTGCGCTTCGACGGTCGGATTGCGGGGATCGGCAGCACCAGCGGCGTCCGGGTGGTGCTGGGGCTCTGGGAGCGCAGCCCCCTCGGCGCCTTCGCCGACGCGATGGTCGAGACGGCCGACGGGCACCGGGTCCTCGTCGCTCCCGATGCCGACGTCGCCCGCTTCGTCGCGGCCACCTACGAGTTCGACGAGCTCCGGATCGAGCGGTTCGACGCGTTCGCCGACGCCGATCACGTCCGGGTCCGGTCGGCCTCGCTGACCCTGGACCTCACCCTGGGCCGGCCGACCCTCCTCGGGCGGCTGCTGGCCGTGCTGCCGGACGCCCTCGCCCGAGCGCCCTGGTGGTGTGCGGTGACCGACGTGGTGGCGCGGGTGGTGCTGCGCGGCGTCCGCACCCGCGGGGACACCCGAGGCGATCGCCGCGAGTGGTACGGCGCGACCGGCAACCGGAGCCTGGTCGCCCTGAGCGGGTCGTTCGACGGGGTCGTCCTCGGCGACCTCGCCGAGGTGGACCCGCCACCCCGGTTCGGCTTCTCCTCGACCCCGGCGCGCCCGTCGGTCACCGACCTGCGCACGACCGTGGAGCTGGCCACGTCGGTGACGCTGGTGGGCCCACAGGCACCCCGGTAGTCGGCCCTACCCGAGGTGGACGGCGCGGTGCACCCACGTCGAGCTGACGACCATCCCGACCTTCTCGTAGAGCCCCAGCGCGCCGGTGCGGGAGTCGGTGGAGAGCCCCGCACCGGCGGCGCCGTGCTCGCGGCCGCACGCGAAGGCGTCGACCATGAGGGCCTGCGCGAGACCGCGGCCGCGCAGGTCACGGCGGACGGCCAGGCGGGAGATGTAGGCCTCGGAGCCGTTGCCGTCCTCGGCGTCGTACACGCTCACGCAGGCGACGCCCACGATGGCACCGGTGTCGTCGGTGACGACGCGGATGTTCCACGGGTCGAACCCGGGTCGCTCGACCGTGACCGCGGCGAAGTCCTCATAGCTCTCCCGCTCGCGCACCGACCACTCGAGGAAGGCGTCCTCGACGACGGTCGTGCACCGCGCGGTACTCCGCGGGCTCGGCCGCGCGGACGGCGTACCCCGTCGGCAGCGGCCGGTCGAGGACCGCGGCCCCGGCGGGCAGCTTGAGCACCCAGCTCGTCCAGCGCACGTGGTAGCCGAGCCCGGTCAGCAGCCGGTCGCCGGCCGACCCCTCGGGCACCGGCATCCCGACGATGCTCAGGCCCCGGCTGCGCGCCCGCTCCTGCATCCAGCGGGCCAGCCAGGTGCCGATCCCGCGCCCCCGGTAGGCCGGACGGACGACCGCGTCGCCACGCTCGCCGGGACCGGCCTCGGCGTAGGCGACGAGGAGCTCTCCCTCGGGCGTGCTGTCGAAGACCCCGACCGTGCTGTCCTCGACGTCGAACGTCGGGCGCTGCCACTCCCCGACGATGTCGGCCTCCTCGATCTCGGCGCGGCCGATGTCGAGGACCTCCTGCTCGGCCATCGCCTCGAAGACCGCGCGCGCGTCCGCCATGCTCAGCGGCCGGTGGGTCAGGCCGGCGGGCAGGTCGGGGGAGATGCTCATGGCGGCATCCTTGCCCGGGGCGCGCGCCCCCGTCACCCGGATTTCGCCGGCTGCGCGAGGGACCGTCCGGCACGACGGGTCGTCCAAGAACGCCGTCGGGCCCGACCGGAGGATCACCCCGGTCGGGCCCGACGGCTGGTGCGGCCCGCTGGTGCTGCCGCGTCCGGCCCTGGTCCGGGCCGGCGGTGCTCAGGCGTTCTGGATCGCCGAGATGTCGAACTCGAGCTTGATCTTCTCCGAGACCAGCACGCCGCCGGTCTCGAGCGCGGCGTTGAAGTTCAGGCCCCAGTCGGAGCGGCTGATCGTGGTGCTTCCCTCGAAGCCGAGGCGCACGTTGCCGAAGGGGTCCTTCGCGGTGCCGACCTCGTCGAAGTCGATCGAGACCGACTTGGTGGTGCCCTTGATGGTCAGGTCGCCGACGATGGTCCACTCGGTGCCGTCGCGCGAGACGTCGGTCGAGGTGAAGGTGATCGTGGGGTTGTCCTCGGCGCCGAAGAAGTCCCCGGAGAGCAGGTGGCCGTCACGGTCGGCCGAGCCGGTGTCGACGGAGTTGCTGACGATCGAGATGTCGACCTTGGAGTTGGCGGGGGTGGTGGCGTCGACGTGCGCGGTGCCGCTGAACTCCTTGAACTGGCCACGGACCTTCGTGACCATGGCGTGCCGGGCGATGAAGCCCAGCCGCGTGTGGGCGGCATCGATGGTGTAGTCGCCGGTGATGTCGGCGATCGCGGTGGTGCCGGCGTCGAACTCGCTCATGGGGTGCTCCTTGGGAAGTGTGTGGGGTTGTTGAACTATCAATCACCCTAACGGACCATGGTCCGGTTTTCATTCCCGGGTCCCACGAGCTGGACTGGACCACTCGTACCGAGTGGTGCGGACGCACGAGCAGCAGCCGCGGCCGAAGGGGCCGCGGCTGCTGTCGAGAGGTATGAGGTGCGGTCGCGGTGGCGCTCAGGCGGCGTGCGTCACGCCGGCGTGCACGTCGGGGAAGACCCAGACAGCTTCCATGCGCGTGCGCCCCCGATCGTCGGTCACGGGGAGCCACCGCATCTCGAGCTGAGCCTCGCGGTCGTTGATCATGGGACACCTCCTGTTCATCTTCTGTTCACCAAAGGTACCTCATCTCCACACCTTGCGCCACACGACCCGAAAATCGGGTACGGAACCCCACCTGGACTCCCTGCGGGGCGACGAGCGGGCAGGATCGCTCCACCTGTGGCGGGAGGGACGGAGGCGAGGATCGGGTGAAGTCCAGAATCTGCCCGAATTCGGGCAGGAACTTGCATTTTCCGTGGCCGTCAGGGCGATATTTCTCGGCGTGCCCACCGATCCGACCCTCGTCGATCACGTGGTCACGACCACGGGTCTCACCCCGGCGGAGGCGCTGCGCGTGGTCGAGGACGTCGTGGCCTTCTTCGCCGAGGACCTCGAGACCTACGTACGCCGGCGCCACCGCGAGCTGCAGACCTACGGCGCCCGCAACACGGAGATCTTCGTGCGCATCGGCGAGGAGCTGCGACACCGGGTCGTCGAGCCGCCGAGGCTCAGTGAGCGTCAGCTGCGCCGGATCGTCTACGGCTGACCGCACCCGCTTCACCACGCCCACCACCGCTTCCACCACCTGCTTCCACCACGCAGCACCCCAGAGGAACGAGGACCACCATGTGCGGGATCGTCGGCTACATCGGCACCCAGCAGGCCGCCCCCCTGCTGCTCGAGGGGCTCTCCCGCCTCGAGCACCGCGGCTACGACTCGGCCGGCCTCGCCGTGCTGGGCTCCGGGCTCAAGGTCGCCAAGAAGGCCGGCCGGGTCCGCGACCTCAGCGCCGACCTCCCCAAGCGCTTCTCCGGCAAGCTCGGCATCGGCCACACCCGCTGGGCCACGCACGGCCCGGCCAACGACGTCAACGCCCACCCGCACCTCGACGCCAAGGGCGACGTGGCCGTCGTGCACAACGGCATCATCGACAATGCCGCCGCGTTGCGTCACCGGCTGGCCGACGACGGTGTCGAGCTGGTCTCCGACACCGACACCGAGGTGCTCGCCCACCTCATCGGCCGCTCCGAGGCCGACACCCTCGAGGGTCGGGTCAGCGAGGCACTGTCCCAGGTCGAGGGCACCTACGGGCTGGCCGTCGTGCACGCCCAGTTCCCCGACCGGATCGTCGTGGCCCGCAACGGCAGCCCGCTCCTGATCGGCGTCGGCGAGAAGGAGATGCTCGTCGCCTCCGACCTGGCCGCGCTGGTGCGCCACACCACGATGGTCGCCCACCTCGAGGACGGCGAGATCGCGACCCTCACCGCGACCGGCTTCACGACGTACCGCGCGGACCTGACCTCCACCCACCGCACCGCCACCCAGGTCGACGTCGACCCGTCCGACTACGACGCCGGCGAGCACGAGTCGTTCATGCGCAAGGAGATGCTCGAGCAGCCCGCCGCCGCCGAGCGGATCCTGCGCGGCCGCCTCGACGAGCGTTTCGGCACCGCGCACCTCGGCGGGCTCAACATGGACGCCCGCGAGACCCGCGCGATCAAGCGGGTGAAGATCCTCGGCTGCGGCTCGGCCTACTACGTCGGACAGATGGGCGCCTCGCTGCTCGAGGAGCTGGCCCGGATCCCGGCCGACGCGGAGGCGGCGAGCGAGTTCCGCTACCGCAACCCGGTCATCGAGGCCGACACCCTCTACGTCGTGGTCAGCCAGTCGGGCGAGACCATCGACACGCTGCTGGCGGTCGAGGAGATCCGCCGCAAGGGCGGTCGGGTCATCGGCCTGGTCAACGTCGTCGGCAGCGCCATCGCCCGCGCGTGCGACGGCGGCATCTACCTGCACGCCGGCCCGGAGGTCGCGGTCGCCTCGACGAAGGCGCTGACCAACATGTTCCTCGGCTTCGCGCTGCTCGCCCTCCAGCTCGGGCGGGTGCGCGACCTGTCCATCGCCGACGGCAAGCGGCTGATCGCCGCCCTGCACGCCATGCCGGACCAGATCGCGGCCGTCCTCGCCCAGGAGGACCGAGCTCGCCGTCGTCGCCGAGCGGCTGGCCGCAGCCGAGAGCCTGTTCTTCGTCGGCCGGGTGCGCGGCTTCCCGGTGGCCCGCGAGGGTGCGCAGAAGTTCAAGGAGATCAGCTACCGCCACGCCGAGGCCTACCAGACCTCCGAGCTCAAGCACGGCCCCCTCGCGCTGATCTCGCCCCGTGGTGCCGACGGTGGCGATCGTCCCCGGCGACGAGCTCACCGACCGCAACGTCGGCGCCCTGCACGAGATCGCGGCACGGGGCGGCCCGCTCGTCGTGGTCACCCACGCCGACGTCGACCTCGGCGACGTCGTCTGCGAGCGGATCGACGTGCCCCGCTCCGAGCGCGAGCTCGACCCGATCCTGCTGACGATCCCGCTCCAGCTGCTCGCCTACCGCGCCGCGCAGCACCTCGGCCACGACATCGACAAGCCGCGCAACCTGGCCAAGTCGGTCACCGTCGAGTGAGGTCCAGGGGTGTCTCCCTGCTCCCCGGGCGGCGCCCACGCCGGGCGGCACCGAGCAGTGGCGCCACCACTCGACGTACACCCGGCAATGTCCGCGCGGCGGCGCCCTGCCCGGCCATCACCTGAACGACGCCGGCATCCACCCGACCAGGGAGACAGGTCCTAGCGCAGGACGGAGGAGCTGACCTTCGAACGTGCGCCCAGGAAGAAGATGCCCGGGAGGCCGGCGGTCTCGAACCCGGCCGACGGGTTCCGGGTCAGGGTGGAGTGGCGGATCCGCAGGGTGCCGGTGCGGTCGTTGCTGACGAAGAACAGCGCGCCGCCGCCCTCCTTGGCCCGGTTGTCGCGGATCAGCGTGCCGCCCAGGTCGAGGGTGAAGTAGTTGCCGTCGAGGTAGATCGCTCCGCCGCTGCCACCTCCGGGGGTGCCGCCGCGGGCCGGGTTGGCACCGCGGCCGATCGCGCGGTTGCCGGAGAAGCGGCTGTTCAGGACCGTCCAGGACACCCCGATGCTGCTCAGCGCCGAGCCGTTGCTGCACCGCCCGTTGACGAACGTGCTGCCGACGACGGTGACCGGGCGGTCCCGGAACTGGTCGAGCACCCGGACGGCGCCCCCGCCCAGGTCCGGACCGGTGCGGTCGCAACGGTTGCCGCGGAAGGTGCTGTTGACGATCTTCAGCCGCCCACCCCGCACGAAGACGGCCCCGCCGCCCCCGCCGTCGTACGTCTGGCCGGTGCTGTTGCCGCGGGCGAGGGTGAGGTTCTGCAGCACCAGCCGCGGGGTGCCCTGGTCGTTGCAGTGGTCCGTGGTCCACACCTGCTTCGGGTCGCAGGCGTTCTGGTAGAGGATCCGCCGCTTGCCGAGCCCGTCGAGGGTGACCTTGCCGCGGCCGTCGAGGACCACCCGCTTGCTCGTGTTGACGACCTTCGCGGTCTGGAACATCTTGATCGTCTTGTGCTTCGGGCCGCAGGCGAAACGGATCACGCCACCGGCGCGCACGGCGCGCACCACCGCCTTCGAGGTGCACGAGCCCGGGGTGCCGTTGCCCACGACGCGGTCGGGACGGCCGGTCGCCGTGGCCCGTGCCGCCTTGGGCACCGGCACGTCCTTCACCCCGGGCGCGCCCGCCCTCGCCGGCGCCGCGGCCGGTGAGGCGACGGCCGACGAGGGGGAGGCGAGGAGCAGCGCCCCGAGCAGGATCGCGGGCAGCAGTCGCGTGGCAGTCACCGGCGTGATGCTACGTGGGGTGTCGACCGTGGCGGAACCCGGAAGCGAGCCCCACCCCCCGGCGGTCGAGGTGTGAGGAACGCCGGCCGGCTCCGGTGGTTGGGGTGTGAGGAGCGCCGGCGACGGCCGACCCGGGGGGGGGGCCGACTCCGGTGGTTGAGGTGTGAGGAGCGCCAGCGACGGCCGACTCCGGTGGTTGAGGTGTGAGGAGCGCCAGCGACGAGCCTCGAAACCTCCGCACCCACGAGTCGGTCCGCGCCACTGGCGCTGCTTCTCGGCTCACCGGGTTTCGAGGCTCGGGCCCGAGGGGCCCTCGCACCTCAACCAGCGGTGCCGGCCCCCGGTGGTTGAGGTGTGAGGAGCGCCAGCGACGAGCCTCGAAACCCCTCGTGCCGACCAGCAGCCGCCGGGCCCGACACCGCTTCTCGGCTCACCAGGTTTCGAGGCTCGGGCCCGAGGGGCCCTGCGCACCTCAACCAGCGATGCCGGCGAGCGGGTGGCCACCAGCGGTCGCGGAGGCCGGTTCTACCCACGAGTCGTCCACAGGACCGGGTCGTCGATGGTTGTCCACAACCCCCGTGGTTGAGCGGGATTCGTGGTCCTGGAATGTCGGTGGTCGGTGGTTGAGTGGACCCATGAGCAGGCACCACGAGGGCACCGGGAGCGGTCATCCGATCACCCTCATGCTCGACCTGCTCGAGGACCAGCTCGACAGATCGCCGAGGCCCCCACCTGGTCGCTGAACACCGTGCAGACCACCGCGGCGATCACCCGGCTGAGCGCCGACCTGGCCCGGTTGGCCGAGGTCGAAGCCCGCCTCCTGACCCACGCCCAGAGTCTGGACGTGCACGGTGCGGCGGGGATGAACAGCCTCGCAGCCTGGCTGGCCCACACGACCCGGATGACCCGTGGGCAGGCGAACGCGAAGGTCCGCCTCGCCGAGGCGCTCGCCGCCCACGACCAGACCCGGGCAGCCGTGCAGCCGGCGACGTGTTGGTCGAGCAGGCCGAAGCGATCACCAAGGCCGTCGACGACCTGGGCGGCGACCACGCGTCCCTGCGTGACCAGGCTGAGGCGCACCTGATCGGGGAAGCCGACCGGTTCGACGCCCACCAGCTCACCACGATGGGTCAACGGATCCTCGAGACCATCGACCCCGCCCACGCCGACGCCCACGAAGCCGAGCTGCTCGGCAGACCAGGAGGCCAGGGCGCGGAAGAAGACGACGTTCCGGATGCGCACCGACCCCGACGGCCTCGCGCACGGGACCTTCACGATCCCCGCACTCCAAGCAGAGATGCTCAGCAAGGCACTCCAAGGCCTCGCCGCACCCGAAGCACGTCCGCGCAACCGAGGGTGCCGGCGCCTACCACCACGAGAAGCCGACCCCGCAGAAGCTCGGCCAGGCGTTCTGCGAGTACATCGAACGCTTCCCCACCGACCAGCTCCCCACCCACGGCGGCCTCGCCGCGACCATCGTGATCACCGCCGACGGCTCCACCTTCACCACCGGTGCACCCACGGGCAGGCAGAAGGGCGGGCACAAGGCGGGTCGCACCGAGACCGGCCACGGCGTCTCACCCGGACTGGTGCTGCGCCTGGCCTGCGAGGCCAAGCTCATCCCCGCCGTCCTGGCCACCGACGGTCAGGTGCTCGACCTCGGACGCGAACAACGCTTCCACACCAAGGCCCAGCGGCTCGCGCTGATCATCGCCCAGCAGACCTGCCAGCACCCCACCTGCGACGTCCCCGGGTCGTTCTGCCACGTCCACCACACCCGCGCCTGGGCCGACGGCGGATCCACCGACACCCACCACGCCGTGCTCCTGTGCCCCTTCCACCACCACCAAGCCCACACCACCGGAGCGACCTACCCGCTGCGGACCTAGCGTTCGCGGTGGGTACCTGAGTAGCGCTCGTCATCGCCGGGGCCCGACGAGGCGCTCGGCACCTGCATCAGATGGTGTAGACGAACCCGTGGACGGCACGAGCTCCGACCCTCGCGGCAGGCCTGTTGCCGTTCTTGGCGATGATCACGACACCCCGGCCGACACCGGTGTAGTGCTTGCCGCGCGGGAACGCGAGGAAGACCAGGCCGAGCCACGTCCTCTGCTGGCGCTTGTTCTTGAACGTGATGACGTTGACGCGCTTGCCCTTGAGGTTGCACACCAGGCTGCTGTACGTGACGGTGTCTCCGCCGTCACGCCGGCGCGGGTTCTTGCAGTGGATCTGCTTGGCGATCTTGCTGGCGCTGGTGCGGAAGCCGTCGACCGGCTGTGCGGCCTCCACCGGGACGGGTGCGCCCATGGTCACGACGAGTGCGGCCACCAGGCCGATGAGGAACTTCTGCACGGGGTGCGCCTTTCGGGTGGGATGTCTCGGGACGAGGTATACGCCACAACCCGAGCTCGAGACCGACGATTGGCGCAAGGAGAGTGCCCAGGTCGATGGGTCGAGACGCACCCCAGGGGCTCACGGGCGAGTGCCACGACAGACCTGGTGCCGCAGAGGCCCCGAGCCTGACCGCCGGCCCGCACCGGCCGGCGACCCTCCTACAGGTCGTGGCGTCGGGTGTACCTGCAGAGATACCGGGTCCGTCAGCGCCCACTGTCGCCCGGACCGCCCTCAGACGAACGGCGCGAACGTCGGCGCCGGGAGGGGGCCGATCCCGGCGTCCCGAGCAGCCTCGAACGCGGCGGCCACCTCGACCAGGCCTGTCTCGCTGCCCGTCGTGCCCCAGAACGACACCGCGACCGGCAGCCCGGCGGCGAGCCGCACGGGCACGGTGAACAAGGGGTAGCCGGCCATCGCCGTCGGGCGGGTGCACGCGCCGAGCATCTGCTCGGGGTTGACCAGGTCGATGGGCTGCGCGGGTGCGTACGACGGCGTCACGAGCGCGTCCAGCCCGTGGGCGGCCAGCGCACCGTCGATGCCCCTGCGGCTGACGCCGACCCCGTGCGCCAGCGCCTCGGCGTAGGCCGAGGAGTCGGTGCCGGGTGCGGCGAGCGCCGCCTCGAGGAGGGACTGGCCGAAGTGCGCCAGCTCGGTGTCGGCGTGGCGGCTGTTGTAGGCGATCAGGTCCGCGAGCGTGCGGGGCACGGACTCGGTGCCGTCCGCGCGGGTGGCGAGGTAGGACTCGATGCCGACGCGGAACTCGGCCAGCAGCACGGCGACCTCGTCCTCGCCGTCGTACGTCGCCAGCTCGCCCAGGTCGACGTCGTCCACCAGCTCGGCGCCCGCCGCGGCCAGCATCCGCAGTGCCTCCTCGCCGGCAGCGTCGGCGTGCCCGGAGTAGCCCCACCACGGACCGCGCGGCACCCCGATCCGCTTGCCCGCCAGTCCCTGGTGCCCGCCACGGGCCGCGGCGGCGCCGTACCCGCCACCGCCGGCCAGGACCTCGAGCAGTGCGGCCGCCCCGGCGACCGTCGAGCCGAGGGCTCCGGGCGCGTCCTGGGTGGCCGAGATCGGCACGACCCCGGAGGTGGGCACGAGACCGACGCTCGGCTTGAGCCCGACACAGCCGTTGAACGCGGCCGGACAGGTGATCGAGCCGTCGGTCTCGGTGCCGACGGCGAGGGTGCTGATCCCGGCGGCGACGGCCGCGCCGCTGCCCGAGCTGGAGCCGCCGGCCGACCGGTTCAGGGCGTAGGGGTTGCGGGTCAGCCCTCCGTACGCGCTCCAGCCGGACGTGGACTCGCCGTCGCGGAAGTTGGCCCACTCGCTGAGGTTGGTCTTGCCGAGGACGACCATCCCGGCCGCCCGCAGTCGCGCGACGAGCGCCGCGTCCTCGCTCGGCGGGGCGGCGCCGGCCAGGGCCAACGAGCCGGCCGTGGTGGCCAGTCCCGCCGTGTCGACGTTGTCCTTGACGAGCACGGGTACGCCGTGGAGCGGCCCGCGGCTGCGCCCGGAGGCCTGCTCGGCATCTCTCTCGGCGGCCGCGGCGAGGGCGCTCGGGTCGAGCGTGCACACGGACCGGACCAGCGAGTCCACCTCGGCGCGGCGGGCGAGGCTGTGCTCGACGGCGTCCTGCGACGTCGACGTGGTGCTCGGGGCCGGGCGCGTCATCGGGCCGGGACGATCTCGCGGCCCAGGGGGAGCAGGGAGAGCGGGATCATCTTGAAGCTGCCGATCCCGAGGGGGATCCCGATGATCGTCAGGCACAGGGCGATCCCGGTCACCAGGTGCCCGATGGCCAGCCACAGTCCCGCGACCACGAACCAGATGACGTTGCCGATGGCCGACGCGGCGCCCGCGTCGCGGC
Source organism: uncultured Actinomycetota bacterium (assembly GCA_963757695.1). Classification (GTDB taxonomy): domain Bacteria; phylum Actinomycetota; class Actinomycetes; order Propionibacteriales; family Nocardioidaceae; genus Nocardioides. The sequence goes on along the minus strand of CAVWTJ010000014.1, from coordinate 512,400 downwards.
GCACCACGGTCGTGCGACCGAACGGCCACAGCGCGTAGCCGGCGATGCGGAAGGAGGCGATGCCGAAGGGGATCGTGATGATCAGGACGAAGCAGATGAGCCCCGCGACGGCGTACCCCACCGCCATCCAGAAGCCGCAGAGCACCAGCCAGAGCACGTTCAGCACGGTCGTCACCCCAGAAGTCTCCCCTGCGACCGGTCATGGGTACGTCGGGTGACCCAGCGCACCGCGACGGCAAATGCAGTGGTACAAGCCTTAGCCACTACCGTTGACGGGTGAGTGACGAGACCGAGCCGCAGCAGACGGCCGAGCCAGTGGGCCCCACGTTCGCCGACCTCGGGCTCGGTGACGCCGTCCTGAGGGCCCTGAAGGACGTCGGGTACGAGAACCCGTCGACCATCCAGGCCCAGACCATCCCCCCGCTCCTGGCGGGCAACGACCTCGTCGGGCTGGCCCAGACGGGCACCGGCAAGACGGCGGCCTTCGCGCTGCCCATCCTCGACCAGCTCGACGTACGCCAGAAGTCGGTGCAGGCCCTCGTGCTCGCGCCGACCCGTGAGCTCGCGCTCCAGGTGTGCGAGGCCTTCCAGAAGTACGCCTCCCACACCCGCGGCGTCCACGTGCTCCCCGTCTACGGCGGCCAGGCGTACGGCGTGCAGCTCAGCGCACTGCGTCGCGGCGTCCACGTCGTCGTCGGCACCCCCGGCCGGATCATGGACCACCTCGAGAAGGGCACCCTGGACCTCACCGAGCTGAAGTTCCTGGTGCTCGACGAGGCCGACGAGATGCTCAACATGGGCTTCGCCGAGGACGTCGAGACGATCCTGGCCGACACTCCCGACAGCAAGCAGGTCGCGCTCTTCAGCGCCACGATGCCCGCGCAGATCCGCCGGCTGTCGAAGAAGTACCTCAACAACCCGGTCGAGATCACCGTCAAGGGCAAGACCGCGACGGCCGCGAACATCGCCCAGCGCTACCTGATCTGCAGCTACCCGCAGAAGGTCGACGCCCTGACCCGCATCCTCGAGGTCGAGAACTTCGAGGGCATGATCGTCTTCGTCCGGACCAAGAACGAGACCGAGACGCTCGCCGAGAAGCTCCGCGCCCGAGGGTTCTCGGCGATGGCGATCAACGGTGACGTCGCCCAGGTGCAGCGCGAGCGCACGGTCAACCAGCTCAAGTCCGGCAAGCTCGACATCCTGGTCGCCACCGACGTCGCCGCCCGCGGTCTCGACGTCGAACGGATCAGCCACGTCGTCAACTACGACATCCCCACCGACACCGAGTCCTACGTGCACCGCATCGGCCGCACCGGTCGGGCCGGGCGCAGCGGTGACGCGATCTCCTTCGTGACCCCGCGCGAGAAGTACCTCCTCAAGCACATCGAGAAGGCCACCCGCCAGCCGCTGACCGAGATGAAGCTGCCCAGCGTGGAGGACGTCAACGTCACCCGCCTGACCCGATTCGACGACCAGATCACCGCGGCGCTGGCCGACAGCGACCGGATCGAGAAGTTCCGCGACATCGTGGCCCACTACGTGCGCCACCACGACGTGCCGGAGGCCGACGTCGCCGCCGCGCTCGCCGTCGTCGCGCAGGGCGACACGCCCCTGCTGCTCGACCCGGCCGCCGAGCGCCAGCAGCGCCAGGAGACCTTCGCCAAGGACCGCCCCGAGCGCGGTGCCCGCCCCGAGCGCAGCGAGCGTTCGGGACGCCCCGCTCGCGGTGGCAGCGACCAGCCGATGAAGGCCTACAAGATCCAGGTCGGCAAGCGGCACAAGGTGGAGCCCCGGCAGATCGTGGGCGCCATCGCCAACGAGGGCGGCCTCTCGCGCGGCGACTTCGGGCACATCCAGATCCGCCCGGAGTTCTCGATCGTCGAGCTGCCGGCCGAGCTGGCGCCGGAGGTCTGGAAGAAGCTCGAGAACACCCGCATCAGCGGCAAGCTCATCGAGCTCACCGAGGACGGCGGCCCCCGTGGCGCGCGTCCCGCCGGTGGCGACAGCGGACCGCGTCGTGACAAGAAGCCGCGCCACAAGAAGTCCTTCGACTGACGTCGCTCCCGGCTGGGCTCACCCCTCCAGGAGGTAGCCCAGCCCGCTCGACGTGATCAGGTGCCGCGGGTGGGCCGGGTCGTCCTCGAGCTTGCGCCGCAGCTGGGCGGCGTAGACCCGCAGGTAGTGCGACTCGTGCTCGTAGCCGGGTCCCCAGACCTCACGGAGGATCTGGGCGCGCGGCACCAGGCGCCCCACGTTGCGCGCCAGGAGCTCCAGGAAGGCCCATTCGGTCGGGGTGAGACGCACGTCGGCCCCGTGCCGCGACACCCGCTTGCGCGCGAGGTCGATCTCCAGGGGTCCCACGACGACCCGGGCGGGTGCCGGATCCGCCTCCTCGCCCCGTCGTACGGCGGCCCGCAGCCGGGCGAGGAGCTCGTTCATCGCGAAGGGCTTGGTGACGTAGTCGTCGGCGCCGAGGTCGAGCGCCTCGACCTTGTCCTCGCCGTGCTGGCGGGCCGAGAGCACCACGATCGGCACCTTGGTCCAGCCCCGCAGCCCGGCGATGACCTCGGTGCCGTCGAGGTCGGGCAGGCCGAGGTCGAGCAGCACGACGTCGGGGTGCGCGGTCGCCGCGGCCTGGAGGCCGGAGCGTCCGTCCGCTGCGGTCACGACCTCCCAGCCCTGCGCCCGCAGGTTGATCGCGAGCGCACGGGCGAGCGCCGGGTCGTCCTCCACGACCAGCACGCGCGCGCTCACGACGACGCTCCGGCGCGCGGGACGGCGACGATCATCGTGAGCCCGCCCTCGGGGGTGTCCTCCGCCGAGAGGGTGCCCTCGAGCGCCTCGGTGAGGCCGCGCGCGACCGCGAGCCCCAGGCCGAGGCCGCCGGGGGAGGAGTCGTCGAGTCGTTGGAACGGCTCGAACATGCGCTCGCGCTGGTCGGCGGGGACCCCGGGTCCGCGGTCGACGACGAGGATCTCCAAGGTGTCGGGCCGGACGTGGACGAGGACGCGGACCGGGGTGCCGCGCGAGACCCGGACGGCGTTGCTGACGAGGTTGGCCACGACCCGCTCCAGCAGGCCGCTGTCGGTGCGGACCAGCGGCAGGTCCTCGGCGGCGTCGAGGACCACGGCGCCCGGCGCGTGGCCGGACACCGCGGGCGGCAGGACCTCCTCGAGGCTGGCGGACCCCATCACCGGACGCAGCAGGCCGGTCTGCACGCGGGAGAGGTCGAGCAGGTCGTCGATGAGGTGCTCGAGCTGGTCGGTCGCGGTCGCGACCGTGTCCACCAGCTCGCGACGGTCGGCGGAGTCGATCCCGCCGGCGAGCAGGCCACCGACGGAGGCACGCATGGTGGCCAACGGCGTGCGCAGGTCGTGCGAGACGGCGCGCAGCAGGGCCGTCGAGGTCGCCTCGGCCGACTCCAGCACGGCGGCGCGGTCCTCGCGGGCGCGCAGTCGCCGGTACTCCAGCACCAGGCTGGTCTGGACGGCGAAGGTCTCGAGCACGCGGCGGTCGTCGGCGCGCAGGGGGTCGCCGCACAGGACGAGCACGTGGTCGTCGTCGACCTGCACGCGGGTGTCGCCCTGGTCCGGTGCGGCGACCGGCGCCGAGCCGCTCGCGGCGACGACGCTCCAGCCGCCCGCCGAGCGGGCGAGCAGCGCTGCTCCACGCTGCCCGAACACCTCCTGCAGTCGCACCACCATGGCCTCGGCCGTGTCCTGGCCGGTGAGCACGGAGCGGGCCAGCGAGGCGAGGGCGGCGGCCTCGGTGCGGGCGCGCAGCGCCTCGGTCGTACGCCGGGAGGCCAGGTCGACCACGCTCGCGACCCCCACGGCGACCGCGAGGTAGACGACCAGTGCGATGACGTCCTGGGGCCGGGCGACCGTCACCCGACCGGTCGGCAGGGTGAAGCCGACGTTGAGCGTGACGAAGCTGACGATCGCGGCGAGAAGCGCGGGGCGCTGCCCGCCGACCAGCGCCACGAGGACCGTGGTGGCCAGCAGCAGCAGCTCCGCGATCGGCAGCTGGTCGGTGTCGGAGAAGCCGAGGAGCGCGGCGCCCAGGGCGGGCGCCAGCACCACGGCCAGGATCCAGCCCAGCAGGAGCCTCCGGCGCGACAGTGGCGAGAGGGGCGAGCGGAGGGCGACCGCCCCGGACGCGTGCTCGTGGGTGACGAGGTGGACGTCCACGGACCCGGCCAGCGAGGCGATCCGGTCACCCGTCGTCCCCGCCAGGAGGCGGCGCAGCCGGCCGTGCCGGGAGACCCCGACCACGATCATGGTGGCGTTGCCGGCCCGGGCGAAGTCCACCACGGCCGAGGGGACGTCCTCGCCGACGACGCTGTGGAAGGAACCGCCCAGCGAGGCGACCAGCTGCTGGGCCCGCGCGATGCGCGAGTCGCCGTAGTGCTGCAGGCCGTCGGAGCTGAGCACGTGCACCGCCTGGAGCTCCGACCCGGCTGCGCGCTGGGCGAGCCGGGCTCCCCGGCGGAGCAGGGTCTCGCTCTCGGGCCCGCCGGTGACGGCGACGACGATGCGCTCCCGGGTCGGCCAGGAGTGGGCGATCCGGTGTGCCCGTCGGTAGTCGCCGAGCGCCTCGTCGACCCGATCGGCCAGCCACAGCAGGGCCAGCTCGCGCAGGGCCGTGAGGTTGCCGAGCCGGAAGTACGACGCCAGCGAGGCGTCGATGTTCTCCGCGCGGTAGATGTTGCCGTGCGCCATCCGGCGGCGCAGCGCGTCGGGCGCCATGTCGACCAGCTGCAGGGAGTCGGCCGTGCGTACCACCTCGTCCGGGACGGTCTCGCGCTGGCGGACGCCCGTGATCAGCTCGACCTCGTCGTTGAGCGACTCCAGGTGCTGGATGTTGACCGTGGTGACGACGTCGATCCCGGCGCGGCGCAGCTCCTCGATGTCACCGATGCGCTTGGCGTGACGTGACCCCGGCACGTTGGTGTGCGCCAGCTCGTCGACCAGCACGACCGCCGGCCGCCGGGCCAGCACGGCGTCGGTGTCCATCTCGGTGAAGACCGCGCCCTGGTGGGTCAGGGTGCGGCGGGGGACGACCTCGAGACCCTCGAGCTGGGCCAGCGTGTGGGTGCGGCCGTGGTCCTCGACGTAGCCCACGACGACGTCCGTGCCGCGTTCGAGCCGGCGCCGGGCCTCGCCGAGCATGGCGAAGGTCTTGCCCACTCCCGGTGCAGCCCCGAGGTAGACCGTGAGCCGACCGGGTCGGGGGGCGTCCATCCTGCGATCCTGCCACTCACCGTGCCGCGGAGGCGCGCAGCACCGCGAGGTCGAGGGTCAGGACGTCGACCCGCGGCTCGCCCAGCACCCCGAGGGTCCGGCCGGTCGTGTGTGCCTCGACCAGGGCGCGGACCCGGTCCTCGCTCAGTCCCTGGGCCCGCGCGACGCGGGGCACCTGGAGGGCGGCGTACGCCGGCGAGATGTGCGGGTCGAGGCCCGACGCCGAGGCGGTCACCGCGTCCGGGGGCACCGCCGCCGCGGGGACACCCTCGCGCCGGGCGACCTCCGCGCGCCGCCGCTCGACCAGACGCACCAGGGACTCGTCGTTCGGGCCCGAGGTTGGAGCCGCCGGTCGCGAGCGGGTCGTGGTCGCCCGCCGACGGACGCGGCACGAACAGCCCGGCCGATCCGTCGACCGCCTGGGCCAGCAGCGCCGAGCCGACGGCGTCGTCGGGCTCGGTGACGTGCTGCCCGGTGGCGTCCACGAGGCTGCCCCGGGCCTGCCAGGGGAACGCGACGGTCGCGACCCCGGTGATGACGAGAGGGTAGGCGATGCCGACGAGCAGGGTCATCAGCAGCAGCACGCGCAGGCCGGCGAGGCTGGTGCGGGCGAACGTGGCGAGGTCTCTCATGGTCGGTGGGTTCCTTCGGTGGTGGGTCGGGTAGGGCGTCGGGGGATCGGGCGGGGACGAGGCGGTGGCGTCACAGGCCGGGGATGCCCGAGACGAGCAGGTCGAGGAGCTTGATCCCCACGAACGGCGCGACCAGCCCCCCGCCGCCGTACAGGAGCAGGTTGCGGCGCAGGAGCGCGGAGGCCGAGGAGGGTCGGTAGGAGACCCCCCTCAGCGCCAGCGGCACCAGGGCGAGGATCACCAGCGCGTTGAAGATCACCGCGGAGACGATCGCGGAGGCGGGGCTGGACAGGTGCATCACGTTGAGCACCGCCAGCTGTGGGTAGGCGACGACCAGCATCGCCGGGAGGATCGCGAAGTACTTGGCGACGTCGTTGGCGACCGAGAACGTCGTCAGGGCCCCCCGGGTGATGAGCAGCTGCTTGCCGATCTCGACGACGTCGATGAGCTTGGTCGGGTCGGAGTCGAGGTCGACCATGTTGCCGGCCTCCTTGGCGGCGCTCGTGCCGGTGTTCATCGCCACCCCGACGTCGGCCTGGGCGAGGGCCGGGGCGTCGTTGGTGCCGTCCCCGCACATGGCGACCATCCGCCCGCCCTGCTGCTCGCGGCGGATCAGGGCCAGCTTGTCCTCGGGCGTCGCCTCGGCGAGCACCTCGTCCACCCCGGCCTCCTCGGCGATGGCGGCGGCCGTGACCGCGTTGTCCCCGGTGACCATCACGGTGCGGATGCCCATCGCGCGCAGCTGGTCGAAGCGCTCGCGCATGCCGTCCTTGACCACGTCCTTGAGGTGGATGACGCCCAGGGTCCGGGCCGGTGCGCCGTCGCGGTGCTCGGCCACGACCAGCGGGGTCCCGCCCGCGGAGCTGATCTCGTCGACCAGGGCGGCGAGCTGCGAGTCGCCCGAGGTGCCCGCCGAGCCGGGGGCGCTCCGGGTGCCGCCTCCCTCGGCGACCCAGGCCTCGACGGCCGAGCCGGCGCCCTTGCGGACGAGGCGACCGGGCAGGTCGAGACCGCTCATCCGGGTCGTCGCGGAGAACTCCACGAGGGTGGCGCCGGACGTGTCGGGCGCGGGTGCTGCCCGTGCCCGCGCCGGCCTCGACCAGCTCGACGATGCTGCGGCCCTCCGGCGTCTCGTCGGCCAGCGACGACAGCAGGGCGGCCTCCTGCGAGCTCGGCGGGCGTCACGCCGTCCAGGGGCAGCAGCCGGGTCGCCCGTCGGTTGCCGTAGGTGATGGTCCCGGTCTTGTCCAGGAGCAGGACGTCGACGTCGCCGGCCGCCTCGACCGCCCGACCGGACATCGCCAGCACGTTGCGCCGCACCAGCCGGTCCATGCCGGCGATGCCGATCGCCGAGAGCAGCGCCCCGATGGTGGTGGGGATGAGGCAGACCAGCAGCGCGACGAGGACCAGCAGCGACTGGTGGGCGCCGCTGTGGTCGGCGACCGGGTAGAGCGTCGCGCAGACCACGACGAAGACCGCCGTCAGCGACGTCAGCAGCACGTTCAGGGCGGCCTCGTTGGGGGTGCGCTGCCGCTCGGAGCCCTCGACGAGGGCGATCATCCGGTCCACGAAGGACTGGCCCGGCTCGGAGGTGATGCGGACGACGAGCCGGTCGGAGAGGACCACGGTCCCGCCGGTGACCGCACTGCGGTCGCCGCCGGACTCCCGGATCACCGGCGCGGACTCCCCGGTGACCGCGGACTCGTCGACCGAGGCGACACCCTCCACGACGTCGCCGTCCCCGGGGATCCGTTCACCGGCCTCGACCACCACCAGGTCGCCGCGGCGCAGGGCGGTGCTCGCTACCTCCTCGGTCTCCCGCTCCGCGACGGTGCCACGCTGCCGGGCGACGCTCGCGCCGGCCACCACCCGACGAGCCGTCGACTCCTGCTGCAGCGCCCGCAGGCTCGCGGCCTGTGCCTTGCCACGGCCCTCGGCCACCGCCTCGGCGAGGGTGCCGAAGAAGACGGTCAGCCATAGCCACACCGTCACCAGGACGGCCAGGGTCGACGGGTCGGTCACCGCGATCACCGTGGTGGCCGCCGCCCCGGCCTCGGCCACGAGCAGGACGGGAGTGCGCAGCAGGGCGCGCGGGTCGAGCTTGCGCACGGCGGTGAGCAGGGCGGTGCGGTCGACGGGGAGACGTGCGGCGCTCATGACAGGGACTCCAGGATCGGCCCGAGGGCGAGGACGGGGACGTAGGTCAGGCCGACCACGACCAGGACGACACCGGTGAGCAGACCCACGAACAGGGGCCCGTGGGTCGGCAGGGTGCCCTCCCCGGGCGGTCGTCCGCGCTGCGCGGAGAAGCGGCCGGCGAGGGCGAGCACCAGCACGATCGGCACGAGGCGACCGAAGAGCATCAGCAGGCCCAGCAGCGTGTTCCAGAACGGCGTGCCGCTGGCCAGGCCGGCGAACGCGGAGCCGTTGTTGTTGGCCGCCGAGGTGACGGCGTACAGCGCCTCGGAGGTGCCGTGTGCCCCGGTCGCCGCGACGGCGTCGAGCCCCGGGCCCGTCGACAGCGCGACCGCCAGGCCGGTGAGCAGGAGGAACGGCGTGACGAGCACGTAGCCGGCCACGAGCACGATCTCGCCCCGGCCGACCTGCTTGCCGAGGTACTCGGGGGTGCGGCCGACCATCAGGCCGCTGAGGAACACCGTGACGACGGCCAGCACGAGCATCCCGTACAACCCGGAGCCGACGCCGCCGGGGGCGACCTCGCCGAGCATCATGTCCACCAGGGCCACCCCGCCGCCCGGTGCCGTCAGCGACTCGTGGGAGGCGTTGACCGACCCGGTCGAGGTCGCGGTCGTGGCGGCGGCGAACAGCGCCGAGCCGGCCTCACCGAAGCGGACCTCCTTGCCCTCCAGAGCGGCGCCGGCGGCGCCGGGAGCCAGTCCGGGGCCGGCCATCTCGGCCCAGGTGAGGAGCCCGACGGCGGTGCCCAGCAGGAGGGTCATCACGCTCACGATCGCCAGACCCTGGCGCCGGTCGCGCACGATCAGGCCGAAGGCCCACGCCATCGCGAACGGCAGGAGCAGGAGCAGGAAGATCTCCAGCAGGTTGCTGACCGCACCCGGGTTCTCGAAGGGGTGCGCGGAGTTGGCGTTGTAGAAGCCGCCGCCGTTGGTCCCGAGCTCCTTGATGGCCTCCTGGCTGGCGACCGGACCACCGGTGACCAGCTGCGTGCCGCCCGTGAGCGTGCGGACCGGGGTGGGGCCGGCGAGGTTCTGGACGACGCCGAGGGCGACCAGGACCAGCGCCGCGACGGCCGCACCGGGGAGGAGGACCCGCAGGACCCCCCGGACCAGGTCGACCCAGAAGTTGCCCACCCGGCCGGCCTGGTCCGAGCGGGCCAGTGCCCGGGCGAGCGCGGCCGCGACCGCCATCCCGACGGCGGCGGAGACGAAGTTCTGCACCGTCAGGCCCGACATCTGCATGAGGTGCCCGACGGACCCCTCGCCGGCGTACCACTGCCAGTTGGTGTTGGTCACGAACGAGACCGCGGTGTTCCAGGCCCCGTCCGCGGAGAGCGCGGCACGGCCGAGGGACAGCGGGAGCCGGTCCTGCAAGCGGCCGACCGCGTAGAGGAGCACGATCCCGCTCAGCGACAGCCCGAGGACGGAGAGCGCGTAGCTGCGCCAGTGCTGGTCGGCCTCCGGGTCGACCCGGAGCACGCGGTAGGTCAGGCGTTCGGCACGGCTGTGGGACGGGCTCGTGTAGACACGCGCCAGGTAGCGACCGGTCACGGGGACCGTCACGACCAGGGCCAGCACCAGCAGCGCCACCTGGCCCACCGCCGGGGCGACCTCGCTCATGACTCCCCGTCCCGGGCGAGGAGGCCGATCAGCGCGGTCAGGAGGACGAAGCTGACCACGGTCAGGGTCAGGAAGAGGAGATCACTCACGCTCCGGTTCTACGCCCGCGCGGCCTGGGGTCGGTGCCCCCTTGATGCTTCCTTGACGCCCGCCGGCCTCTTCTTGACGCCATCGGTGCGCCTCGCCCGACAGGCGTGTACGCCGGGGGCTGTCGGGGTCGGCTGGTAGAACCGGGGCCATGCACCTCGATCCCTCCCCGGTACGACGACCCGCGCCCCGACCGTTCCGCGGGCGGCCCGGTCAGCCTGCGGGGCGCCTGGTCGTCCTGACCGCGACGGCCCTGGTGCTGTCGGGGTGCTCGGTCTTCTCCACCGACTCCCCGCCCGACGCCGAGGAGGTGGGGGCGAAGGCCGACGGGACCGCGGCCGCCCTGGTCGCCGGGCTGGCGGCGGCGGACCTGGACGACGTGCCCTTCACCGACGTGCCCGGGACCGTCGCCACCGCCGACCTCGCCGACGTGGTCGAGGGGCTGGGGGAGACCACCCCGACGGTCGAGCTCGGGCAGGTGAGCGAGGACGGGGACGCCGCCACGGCCATCGTGTCCTGGACCTGGCCGCTGACCGGGAGCGCCACCTGGTCCTACGACGCCACGGCCACCCTGAGCCGCGTCGACGACGAGTGGGCGGTGGAGTGGGGCCACGAGGTGGTCGAGCCGAGCCTCAACGCCAACTCGGTCCTGGCCGTCTCCGAGACGACCGGCACGCGCGGCGCGATCGTCGGCGCGCGGGGCGTCACGATCGTCACCGACCGTCCCGTCGTCCGGTTCGGCATCGATCGCGGACAGGTGCCCGCGAAGAAGGCCGCTGCCTCCGCGACCCGGCTCGCCCGGCTCGTCGACGTCGACCCGGCCGCCTACCGCAAGCGGGTGGTGGCCGCCGGCGCGAAGGCCTTCGTCGAGGCCATCACCTACCGCACCGACGACGTGCCGCCCCCGGTCTTCCAGGGCTTCGACGCGATCCCGGGTGCCATCTCCGTCACCTCCGAGCGCCCGCTCGCCCCCACGAGGGAGTTCGCCGCCCCGATCCTCGGCACCGTCGGCGACGTCACCGCCGAGATGATCGCCGACGACCCCGAGCGCTACCAGGTCGGCGACATCGCCGGGTTGTCCGGCCTGCAGTCCCGCTACGACGAGCAGCTCCAGGGGTCCCCCGGCATCGTGGTGAACGCGGTCGGGTCCGACGGCAAGGAACGGAAGGTCTACGCCGTGAAGGCCATCGACGGCAAGGCGCTGCGCCTGACCCTCGACGTGGACCTCCAGAGCAGCGCCGAGGGGCTGCTCGCCGACGTCGGCCCCGCGAGCGCCCTGGTCGCGATCCGGCCGAGCACCGGCGCGATCGTGGCCGCCGCCAACGGGCCCGGCAACGCAGGACAGAACCTCGCGACCTACGGGCAGTACGCGCCGGGCTCGACGTTCAAGAGCGTCAGCGCCCTCGCGCTGCTGCGTCGCGGGGTGACGCCCGAGACGCCGGTCGAGTGCAGCGCCACCGTCACCGTCGACGGCAAGCGGTTCGAGAACTACGACGACTACCCGGCCGGCGGACTCGGCCGGATCCCGTTCCGCACGGCCCTGGCCAACTCCTGCAACACCGCCTTCATCGCCGAGCGCACCCGGCTCAAGACCGCCGACCTCTCCGACGCCGCCGCGTCCCTCGGTCTCGGCGTCGACCACGACCTCGGCTTCCCGGCGTACTTCGGTGCCGCGGACCCTGCCGAGACCGAGACCGGCCGAGCCGCCGACATGATCGGCCAGGGCACGGTGCTGGCCTCGCCGATGGCGATGGCGACCGTCATCGCCTCGATCGAGAACGGCAGCCTCGTCGTCCCCCGCCTCCTGGAGCAGGTCGACGTGTCGCCCCCCGACGGGGTCGACCCCGTGACGAAGCGGGAGGCGGCCACCCTGCGCACGCTGCTGCGCGGCGTGGTCACCGACGGCAGCGGCCGGGGCCTGCTCGACGTACCCGGGCCCGAGGTGATCGCCAAGACCGGCACGGCCGAGTTCCAGGCCGCCGACGGCGGCATCCAGACCCACGCCTGGATGATCGCCGCCCAGGGCGACCTGGCGGTGGCGGTCTTCGTCGACCTCGGCGACTCCGGGTCCGGCACCGCGGGCCCGATCATCGAGGGCTTCCTGCGCGCCGCGCGCTAGCCCGGCGGCACCACGAGACCGGGGAAAGGCGAACCCCTCGTTGCATGGGGTCAACGAGGGGCTCTGTCGTCTTTCTAGGTGCTCCCTCCGAAGGACGACTTCGGTCAATATACGCCCAGGACCCAGGCGGTGTCTTCTCCCAGGTCAAAATCTTCGCAGTCGACTGGGACTGGCAGAGTGGTCCCATGAGCGAACGCGACGCCCTGACCGACCTGCTCCCGGTCGAGCACCGATCCCTGTTCATCGCCGGTGAGTGGCGCGAGGCCGAGGACGGCCGACGCTTCGAGGTCCTGGACCCCGCCGACGGCTCGGTGCTGGCCACCGTGCCCGACGCGTCGACCGGCGAGGCGGTCGAGGCGCTCGACGCCGCCGTCGAGGCGCAGGCCTCCTGGGCGGCCACCGCGCCACGCGAGCGCAGCGACATCCTGCGCCGCGCCTTCGACCTGATCACGTCCCGGACCGACTCGCTGGCAGCCCTGATGAGCCTCGAGATGGGCAAGCCCGTCGCGGAGGCGCGCGGGGAGGTGGCGTACGGCGCCGACTTCTTCCGCTGGTACTCCGAGGAGGCGGTGCGCATCCACGGCCGCTGGATGCAGGCGCCCGCCGGCGGGACCCGCCTGCTGACGATCAAGAAGCCGGTCGGGCCCTGCCTGTTCGTGACCCCGTGGAACTTCCCGCTCGCGATGGGCACCCGCAAGATCGGTCCGGCCGTCGCCGCCGGCTGCACCATGGTCGTGAAGCCGGCCGAGCAGACCCCGCTGACCATGCTGGCGCTCGCCGCGATCCTCGCCGAGGCCGGGCTGCCCGACGGGGTGCTCAACATCGTGACCACCACCGACGCCAAGGGCCTCAGCGAGACGCTCCAGGCCGACGACCGGCTGCGGAAGGTGAGCTTCACCGGGTCCACGGCCGTCGGGAAGGTGCTGGTCCGGCAGTCTGCCGAGCAGCTCCAGCGGGTCAGCATGGAGCTGGGCGGCAACGCGCCGTTCCTGGTCTTCGCCGACGCCGACCTCGATGCCGCCGTCGACGGCGCCATGCTCGCCAAGATGCGCAACATGGGGGAGGCCTGCACCTCGGCCAACCGCTTCCTCGTGCACACCGACGTCGCCGACGAGTTCGGTCGACGCCTCGCCGAGCGGATGGGCGCCCTGAGCGTCGGCCGCGGCCAGGACGACGGCGTGGACGTCGGTCCGCTCATCGACGAGAAGGCGGTGGAGTCGGTCAGCCAGCTGGTCACCGACGCCGTCCACGACGGAGCCCGGCTACTCGTCGGTGGCACCGTCCCCGCGGGGCCCGGGTACTTCTACCCACCGACCGTGCTGGTCGACGTTCCGGCCGAGTCGGCGATCAACGCCCAGGAGATCTTCGGCCCGGTAGCCCCGATCACGACGTTCACCACCGACGACGAGGCCGTCACCGCCGCGAACGCCACCGAGTACGGGCTGGCGTCGTACGTCTACACCAACGACCTCACCCGCACCATCCGCGTCGCCGAGGCGCTCGAGTTCGGCATGGTCGGCGTCAACACCGGCCTGGTCTCCAACGCCGCGGCGCCCTTCGGCGGCATGAAGGCCAGCGGGTTCGGCCGCGAGGGCGGCTTCGAGGGCATCGAGGAGTTCCTGGAGACGACGTACGTCTCCTTGCCGGGCTGACCTGCCCTTCGGGGCGGTCCGGCGGGGCCGGCGGTCTGCCCTGGCGGGCGGCGGGCTCGGGGTGGGGGTCGTCGGGGGGTGGGTCTGCGGGTGGGGCCTGCTGGGGCTCCCGGGTTCCCCTCCAGGCGGACAGGGGCGGCGCGTCGCCGCGACGGCGTTCGCTGTGCTTACGCTGCGTTGGCGGCGCCGCGGCCAAGCCCTTTGAGCCGCCTGGAGGGGACCCGTGCGCCCCGCCGGCCCCACCCGCGCCCCCCGTCTCCCGCCTCCCCCTCCTCGCTGGTGGGTTTGGTGAGGGGTGGCGGGAGATGCGGTTACCCCGCAGTTGTCCACTGGCCGGAGCTGTCCACAGGGGGGTGTCGAGTCGGCGCGAGCTCGCGCCGACTCGACAGGTCTGTCCACAGGTTCGGGTCGAGTCGGCGCGACGTCGCGCCGACTCGACGGGTTGTGCACAGGGACGGGCCCGGGTCGGCGAGGGGCCCGGCGTCCGGCTGTGCCGGGCGGGAGTGCGTGGCAGGCTGTCCCGGTGAGGTGGCGGGGGAGGCGAGGCGCGCTGGTCGCCGTGGCGGCGGTGCTGTTGCTTGCCCTGGGCGGATGCGGGGGTGACGCCGCCGGCGGGGCCGGCCCCGGGTCGGGCTCGGACGACGCGAGCGAGGCGGCACCGCCCGCGACACCGCCGGAGGCGGTGCCGACCACGCCCGCGACGACGCCGACGACGGCACCACCGGACTCCGCGCCGGACTCCGCGACGGCACCGTCCACGCCCGACGAGCCGTCACGCGACCCGCTCGCCGAGCTCGTCGAGGACGTCCGGATCGACGACGAGCAGCTGCTCGGCGGTGACATCAGCTGGCCGCAGTGCCCGGTGGGGATGGGGATTGCGGAGAAGCGTTCCCTGGGGTCGCCCCTGCCGCTCGGGTCGGCGCGCTTCGTGATCATCGGCCTGACCAACGGCCCCGGCTTCCACCCCAACCCCTGCCTGGCCGGCCAGGTCGCCTACGCGCGCGATCGCGCGCTCCCCACGGCCGCGTACGCCGTGGCCAGCTACCCCGAGCCCGCCGACCTGGTCCGGTACGCCGACGACGGGCCCTACGACGGGGCGGACCGCCTCGGGGCGCTGGCCAACGTCGGCTACCAGCAGGCGCGCTTCAACGTGGCGTCGATGCGCGACGCGGGGCTGCCGAGCCCGATCGTGTGGATCGACGTCGAGCCGGTGCCGGACTTCGAGTGGAGCACCGACCGCGTGGCCAACGCCGCGGTCGTGCGCGGCCTGGCCCGCGGCTACGACGCGGCGGGGTACGACGTCGGCGTCTACTCGACCGCGTCCCTGTGGAGCGGCGTCGTGGGCGACCTGGAGCTGGGCGTGCCGGAGTGGCGGGCCGCAGGACACACCTCGCTCGACGAGGCGCTGGCGCGCTGCGGCCCGGACCGGGTGATCCAGGGCGGGGAGGCGGTCCTGGCCCAGTGGGTCGAGAACGGCCGGGACCGCAACGTGACCTGCCCGGGTGCGGTGGTCGACCTCGCCGCCTGGTTCCACCGGTTCTGAGGGCTCACGCCTCCTCGGGGGCCGCGAGCACCCGCGCGAGGTGCCGGTGGCCGACGGTCTCGTAGCCCACGACCGTGACCCACGGGGTCAGGGCCAGGACGACGAGGCCTCCCTCGGTCCGCTGCGGTCTCGCGGCGCCGCAGCTCAGTCGCGGCGCGAGACGATGGTGGCGAGGTCGGCGCGCGAGGTGATGGCGAGCTTGCGGTAGACCTTCGAGAGGTGACCCTCGATCGCCTTCACCGACACGCCGAGCTGCTCGGCGATCGCGCGGTTGCCGTGACCGTCGACCGCCAGCAGGGCGACCCGCCGCTCGGAGACGGTCAGCGCCGCGAGCGCCTCGTCCTGCAGGCGTCGGGGGGTCTCGCCGAGGCGCTCGAGCAGGCGTCGTACCCGACTCTGCAGTGGCCACAGGCTCTCGTGCCCGGCGAAGACCTCCGCGGCACGCAGGAGCTCGATGGCCTCGGCCACGCGACCGTCAAGGACCAGCAGCGCGGCGAGGTCGGCCTGGAGCTGGGCGCGGAGCCGGTCGCCCTCGCCGAAGGCCAGCAGCGCGAACGCCTCCTCCAGGCGCGCGGTACGGCGCCCGTCGGACTCGACCGTCGCGAGGGTGCGCAGCGCGCCGGCGAGGTCGTGCCCGGTGCCGGTGAGCAGCGCCCGATCGTGGTGCTCGTGGGCCAGCAGGACACCTTCGCGCCGGCGCCCGGTCCGCACCAGAGAGAGCGCGGCCCCGGAGCGCCAGGGCAGCATCGGCTCCACCAGGTCGCCCTCGGCATCGCCGGCGGCGAGGAACAGCTCGGCGGCGAGGTCGTGTCGGTCGAGCGCGGCGGCGAGCTCGGCACGCGCGTGCCGGGCCTGGGCCGCGTGGTGGCCGTCGGAACAGCTGGTGAGCCGGTCGCCGAGCAGGCGGGCCTGCGGCAGGTCGCCCAGGGCCAGGTGGCACTCGAGCATCAGCGCCAGGATCGGCACCTGCTCCGCGCTGGGGAGACCGATCAGCTCGAGGTCGGCGCCCAAAGCGGTCAGCTCCCTCAGCGCCCGGCCGGCACGGCCGCGGCGGACGAGCCGTCGCGCCTCGTCCAGTCCCGCCGCGATCCCGGGGTTCCCGGTCACGGGAGGTGCTGTCGACATGTGCACAGGCTAGGAAGCGGTGCCGACCGCCGTCCTGGGAACCCCTCAACTGAGGCGGGTGGACCAGTCAGGTGAGGCGGCTGTCGTGGGCCGCCGCGTCGCGCCCGAGGCGGGCCAGCAGCCGCACCCCGGCGGGCGCCGCGCTGGGGCAGGCCAGCGGGTCGTCGAACCGCCGACGCCGGTCGGCGGGCGACACCAGGGACGCGGCCACCGGGAGCAGCCGTCGCGCCAGGTCGTCCGGGACCCGGTGGTCCCGTCCCAGTGCGCTCGCGACGTCCCACCCGTGCACCGTGATCTCGAGGGCAGCGGCCAGCACCAGGTACGTCGTCGCGATCCGCAGGCCGCCGATCCGGGCCGAGCGAGCGGCGCCGGGGTCGGCCCAGGCGCCGAGGAGGGAGCAGGCCTTCGCCTGGAGGGCGCCGATCCGCGCCGCGCACGAGGCCGGGGGGGCGGCACGGCGTTCGGAGCTGCCCGGCACCAGCCCGTCGGCGGCCTCGGTGAACGCCTCCAGCGCGTCGTCCATGTGCGCGAGCAGGGCGTCGAGGTCCCACGCGGCGCACGGGGTAGGACGCCCCAGGTCACGCGCGTCGACCGAGACCAGGGCACCACGGGTGTAGGCCAGCGCCCGGTCGAGGAGCTCGAGCGCCTCCTCGTGCCGGACCCCGAACGGGTCGGTCATCGCCCGGACTCGGTCAGCCGGGGGGAGGGGCCGGCTCGTAGCCGACCGGCAGCCGGTCGGGGAGGCCGAACGTCGCGAAGAGGGCCGGGTCGAAGAACGCGCCCACGTGGCGGACCCGGTCGCCGTCGAGGTCGAGCACCTGCAGGTGGAAGGGCTCGAAGTCGCCGGCGGGCGTGCGCATGTAGAGGCCGAACGCCGGCTGCCCGTTGGCCGTCGTACGCAGCATCGGCATGTCGCGGGTGCCGCCGGGGCACTGGCCTCCGATGAGGTGGCCGATGTTCTCCGCGCCGAGGTACCACCCGGTGAACGGCGGCATCTCCCACACGGCGTCGGCGGTCAGCATCGACACGATCGCGGTCACGTCCTTGCGCCAGAAGGCGTCGACGTAGCGGTCGAGCATCGTCTGCTGGGCCGAGGTCAGGTCCTCGGTCACCGTCTCCTCGGTGAGCGCGCGGTCGGCCATCTGCGCGTGGGCGCGCTGGAGGGCCGAGTTGACCGCGGCGGGAGTGGTCTCGAGGGCGGCCGCGACCTCGGCGGCCGACCACCGCAGCACGTCACGCAGGATCAGCACCGCACGCTGGCGGGCCGGGAGGTGCTGGAGCGCGGCGACGAAGGCCAGCCGGATGGAGTCGCGCTCGGCGACGACGACCGCGGCGTCGGGGACCGGCTGCAGCCAGGCGATCTCGTGGTTCTCCTCCAGGGCGTCGCCGGCGAGCTGGTCGGGGGTGCCCAGGCCGGCCGGCATCGGTCGGCGCGGCTTGCCCTCGAGGTTGGTCAGGCACACGTTGGTCGCGATCCGGTAGAGCCAGGTGCGCACCGAGCTGCGGCCCTGGAACGTCGCGCTGGCCTTCCACGCCCGCAGGAACGTCTCCTGCACCAGGTCCTCGGCCTCGTGGACCGACCCGCTCATCCGGTAGCAGTGCGCCAGCAGCTCGCGCTGGTAGCGCGCGGTGAGCCCGTCGAAGTCGTCGAGCTCGGTGCCCGTCCGCCCTGGCGGGTCGGTCGTAGGGGTGGTGCCCTCCGTGGGGGTGCCGATCCTGCTCACGGTGGTGCTCCCGTCGATGGTGGTCGTCATGCGCCGCTCCAGCCTGGATCCAGTGTGCCTCCAGGTACCGACACCCGTCGATGCCCGGATTCATCGGTCCGGTCCGGCCGAACGCCCGCCCCGGCGCCGCGGCGCGATGGAACACGAGCGGCACCGCGCCTGTTGAGGACACCATGACCAACACACCGGAGAAGATCGTCTACACCGCCCGCGCCAGCGTCACCGGTGGCCGTCAGGGCCACGCCACGTCCGAGGACGGCGTGCTCGACCTGTCGCTCACCGCACCCAAGGAGACCGGCGGGCCCGGCACGGGCACCAACCCCGAGCAGCTCTTCGCCGTCGGCTACGGCGCCTGCTTCCAAGGCGCTCTGGGCCTCGTCGCCAAGAAGGCCGGCGTCGACGCGTCGGAGTCGAAGGTCGACGTCGCGATCGGGTTCGGTCCCGAGGGCGAGTCGTTCGCGATCACCGCGGACATCACCGCGACCATCCCGGGCATCGACGACGCCACCGCGCAGGAGCTGGTCGAGGCCGCGCACCAGGTGTGCCCCTACTCCAAGGCCACCCGCGGCAACGTGCCCGTCACCGTGACCGGCAAGGGCGCCTGAGCGACGCGCACACCCCCACACCCGGACAGCACCGCGCCGGGGCGGGACCTGAGCGGTCCTGCCCCGGCGCGCGTGTGTCCCGGTCCGGGAGCACGCAGCCTGACCACCACCGGCCCACGGGCGCCGGTCAGGCGGTCGCGGGCGGCTCGTCGGTGGTGTCGCGGAGCGCCTCGCGGAAGCCGATCCGGCTGCCGGTGCGCAGCAGCGTGCGCTCGTAGACCCGGGCGCCGACCCGCACCAGCAGCACTGCAGCGGCCAGCGTGACGAGGATCGCGACGCCCAGCTGCCACAGCGGTACGTCGCCCTCGGCCAGCCGCGAGGGCATCAGCATCGTCGAGACGATCGGCAGCATCGACACGACCGTCTTCACGCCCTCGCCGGCCGTGACCGCGATGATGTACGGCGCGAACAGGATCACCTGGAGCGGGGCGGTGGTGGCCTGCAGGTCCTGCTGGCGGCTCGCCAGCGACCCGGCCACCGACCAGACGCTGGCCAGCGCGACGAACCCGAGCACGAAGAACACGACGTACCAGCCCATCGCCGGACCCACGATCGCGAGCGTGTGGGAGTTGCCGGTCACGAGCAGCGCGACGACGCCGACCAGGGCCAGCAGCACGGTCTGCCCGATCGCGAGCACACTGGCGCCCACGACCTTGCCCCACAGCAGCGCCCGGATCGGGACGGCGGCGGCGAGGATCTCCACCACCCGGCTCTCCTTCTCCTGCGTCACCGATCCGGCGATCGACATGCCGAAGGTGAGAGCGGTGAGGTAGAAGAGCAGCACGAAGACGAACGACGCGATCTGGCGCACCCCCTGGTCGGCGGCGTCGGGGTCCAGCAGCCGCTGCTGCACCTGCGCACCGGCGCTCAGGGCCTCGAGGTCGACCCCCTGGTCGGCGGCGTTCTGCGAGGTGACCAGCCCGGTCATCGCCGCGGAGAGCACCTGGGCGACGGTGGGGTCGACGTCGTCGTCGCCGACCAGGACGTACCCGGCGGCGTCGTCGGGACCGGCCCGGGTGAAGGCCGCCGGCAGCAGCGCGGCGTCGACGTCGCCGTCGCGGACGGCCTGCTCGGCGGTGTCCGAGGCGTCGTACCGCTCCACGGACAGGCTGAGGCCCTCGTCGAGGGTGCCGGCGACGACGTCCCCCTGCTCGACGGCGGTGGCGGCGCGGTCGTCGACGACGGCGATGTCCCGGGTCTGCGGCCGTCCGCCGACCAGGGTGGTGATGACGATGAGCGCGACGATGCTCAGCAGCAGCACGGCCACCGAGACCTGGAACGATCGGCTGCGCAGCTGGGTGGTGGCCTCGCGCTCGGCCACGACGCGCCAGTAGGGCGTCGCGGAGCCGAGCGGGTTGGCCCGGTTCGCCGGGGCTCGGTGGTGCGTGCTCATCGGGTGACCTCCCGGAAGATCTCGGACAGGGGCGGACGAACGGCGGTGAGCCCGCGCAGCCGGGCCCGCGAGGTGAGGGTGTCGGCCAGGTCGGGGAGGGCGAGCCCGTCCAGCTCGACCAGGGCGGTGTCGCCGTCCACGTCGTGCACGACCACGCCGCGCAGGTCGCGCAACCAGGCGGCGTCGTCCTCGAGCTCGACGCGGTACTGCTCGGTGCTCCCCCGGCGCAGCTCCTCGACGCTGCCGGACGCCACGACGCGGCCGGCAGAGAGCACGACGAGGTCGTCGCAGAGCCGTTCGACGAGGTCGAGCTGGTGGCTGGAGAAGAGCACGGGCAGCTCGGCGGCCTCCGCATGGAGCAGGTCGGCCATGGTGTCGACGGCGACCGGGTCCAGGCCGCTGAAGGGCTCGTCGAGGACGAGGGCGGTCGGGCGGTGCACCAGCGCAGCCGCGATCTGGACGCGCTGCTGGTTGCCGAGGGAGAGCGTGTCGAGAAGGTCGCCGGCCCGGTCGCCGAGGTCGAAGAACTCGAGCAGCTCGGCGGCCCGGGACCGGGCATCGGCGGAGGAGAACCCGTGCAGGCGGGCGAAGAACGTGAGCTGCTCGCTGATCTTCATGCGCGGGTAGAGGCCCCGCTCCTCGGGCATGTAGCCGAACCGGCGCCGGTCCTCCGCGGTCGCCGGGCGGCCGTCCCACCGGACCTCGCCGCCGCTCGGTGCGAGCACGCCCATGAGCATCCGCATGGTGGTGGTCTTGCCGGCGCCGTTGGCGCCGACGAAGCCGGTGATCCGGCCGGGACGCACCTGGAGCGAGACGTCGTCGACCGCGGTGATCCGACCGAAGGTCCGAGACAGCGAGATGGCTTCCAACATGGTGTCGACCGTACGGATCGGTCCTCGGCCTCGGCCAGGCGGGCCGCACGCCATGGCGTCGTCACCGGCGCGCCGGGCAGCGCGGAGCCGTCGGTGCGACCCCCGGTCCGGGCGCCGCCGGCGGCCTACTGGGCCAGGCCGTACAGGCGGTCGCCCGCGTCGCCGAGGCCGGGGACGATGTAGCCCTTCTCGTTGAGCCTCTCGTCCATCGCGGCGGTGACGACCGTGACCGGCACGTCGATCCCCTCCAGGCCGGCCTCGAGGTTGGCGCAACCCTCGGGGGCCGAGAGCAGGGTGATGCAGGTGATGTGGTCGGCGCCGCGGTCGGTGAGGAACCGGATCGCGGCGGCCAGGGTGCCGCCGGTGGCCAGCATCGGGTCGAGCACGTAGCACTGGCGCCCGGAGAGGTCGTCGGGCAGCCGCTCGGCGTAGGTCTGGGCCTGCAGCGTCTCCTCGTTGCGCACCATGCCGAGGAAGCCGACCTCGGCGGTGGGCAGCAGACGCATCATCCCGTCGAGCATGCCGAGCCCCGCGCGCAGGATGGGTACGACGAGCGGCTTGGGTGCGGCCAGCTTGGTGCCCGTGGTCGGGGCGACGGGGGTGACGATGTCGTCGGCCACCACGCGCACGTCGCGGGTCGCCTCGTAGGCCAACAGGGTCACCAGCTCGTCGGCGAGCCGACGGAACGTGGGTGAGTCGGTGCGCTCGTCGCGCAGGACGGTGAGCTTGTGGGCGACGAGCGGGTGGTCGATCACGAGCGTGCGCATGGGCGAAACCCTAGTCGGGTCGGGGACGCCCACGGCAGCGCCTCCCGAGACCGCGCGAGAAAGTGCTTGGCCCCACCCCGTAACAGTGCGACTCTTGAGCCATGGCCGAGCAGCTCGCTGGAGTGGACTTCGCGCTGGCTGCCTTCCGTGAAGACGGTGCCTGGCAGGTCCAGGAGCTCGCGCACGACCTGATCGCCGACGTCGACACGCTCTCCCACGCGTTGCGCCGCTTCCCCGGCGACGGTGGCGCGGTCGGCTTCGTGGCGATGGACGAGGACTTCTTCCTCATCATCCGCGTCGCCGGCGCGACCACCCGGCTGCTGCTCTCCGACATCACCGCCGCGGACGAGTGGGAGCTCGCGATCTCCGCGGTCGAGCACCTCCGGCTGCCGCTGCCCGACGACGAGGACGATCAGGCGCCGGCCGGCGACCTCGACCTGCTCGGCGACCTGGGCATGCCGGCGATGGACATGGGGGTGCTCCTCGACGACACCGATCTCTACCCCGACGAGATGCTCTCCGAGATCGCCGACCGGCTCGGCTTCGGTGAGCTGTTCGACGACCAGGTCGACTTCGCCTCCGCGTGATCCCGTACGACGAGTGGGTCGAGCCGATGCGGCGCGCCCTGAGCGAGGCCCGAGCCGCCCGGGAGACCGACGACGTCCCGATCGGGGCCGTCGTCCTCGGTCCCGACGGTGCGCTGCTCGGGCGGGGACGCAACGTCCGTGAGGCCGAGCACGACCCGACCGGCCATGCCGAGGTCGTCGCGCTGCGCGCCGCCGCGCAGGCGCTCGGCACCTGGCGGCTGGAGGGCTGCACGCTGGTGGTGACCCTGGAGCCGTGCACGATGTGCGCCGGTGCCGCCGTGCTGGCCCGGGTGGCCCGCGTGGTCTACGCGGCGTACGACGACAAGGCGGGAGCGGTCGGGTCGCTGTGGGACGTCGTCCGCGACCGGCGGCTCAACCACCGCCCGGAGGTGGTGGCCGGCGTGCTGGCCGAGGAGTCGACGGCGCTGCTGGACGACTTCTTCCGCACCCACCGGTAGGCCGGGCAGGCCCGGTCAGCCCAGGTCGGGCAGCGGGATCTTCGTCGCCAGCGTCGGGACGTAGGCGTCGAGCATCTGCACCGTGTGGTGGGCCATCCGGCGGAAGACGATCGGGTCGAGCGTCGTACCGCTGACGTCGATGCCGTTGGAGAAGCGCATCTCACCGTCGGACAGGTCGAGCTCGAACTTGCCCACGGCGAGGCCGTAGTTGATCGCGGCCAGGGCCACGGCCGCTTCGGTGCGCGCGTCCTCGGGCACGGTGGCCGGCACGACGCCGTAGAAGATCGCGACGCCGTCGTCGGGCTCGATCTGGATGTAGCACTGGTACGTCGCCGCGCCCTGGAGCTGGAGCGACCAGATCAGCTTGTCCGGCAGCTGCTCGAGCGACCACCCGTCGGCCAGGACGACCTCGCTGATGGCGGCCTGGATGGCCTCGGCGGTCGCCAGCACGGCCTCGCTCGGTCCGTCGTCGGTCATGGGTGGAGCCTACTTTCCTGCGTCTCGTCCGTGCGCGGCGCCGATCGGCCCGCGGTCGACCTCAGATCTTCTTGGGCACCGCGCCGCTGACGGAGGTCGGGAGGGTGCCGCCCCAGGCCGGCTTCGCGGGCGCGGCCTTGCCGGGGCCGCCGGACGCAGCCGACGGGACCACCGGCGCGACGACGGGCGGGACAACAGGTGGGACGACCGGGGCCACGACCGGGGGCACGACTGCCGCGCCGCCTCCGCCGCCCACGGGCAGGGCGATCTTGGCCTGCCACGCGGCCTTGCCGGTGGTGTCCCAGTGGCTCTTGGCCACCTTCTGGTCGAGCAGCTTTGACACCTGGCCGCTGGTGAGCTCGTAGGACTCGGCCACCTTCTCGCCGTCGGCCCACTTCCAGTGGACGGCGTTGCCGCCCTTGGCGGCGCCGGTCTTGTCCATGTGGGCGTGGATGACCATCTCGGGGACGCCGATGATCTCCTGGCTGACCGAGAACTCGTCCGGGTCCGCCTGGTCGAACGAGCTCTTGTAGGTGTCGCGCACGCCGCCCGGCTTGAGGGTGCCGAAGGTGGTGATGATGTAGGTGCCCCAAGCCTCTGCGATCTGCTTGCGGAAGGGCATGCCCTTGACGCTGTGGTCCGCCGCCTTGAGCGCCGTGCGCGCCTCCTCGAGCGAGTACTTCGTGCCGGCCTGGGGCTTCTTCTTCTCCGCTGCCTGCTCGGGCGTCTCCTTGACCGCGGTCCCGCCGCCCTTGCCGCCGCGGCGGACCACCAGGCCGGTTCCGGCCGTGGCCGCCGTACGACGCAGCGCGCCGGTGACTCCTCCGGGCGCTCCCGGGCCGTGGCGCGCGGGTGGGACGCGCATCGAGGGGGTGCTGCGACTCAGTCCGCCGAGCGCCGAGCCCGGACCTGCCCGCACCGGCGTCGGTGTCGCCACCTCCGTGGCGGTCTCGGGAGCACCCTGCCGGACGTCGTGCGCCTTGTCCTCGTGCATGGCGATCCGCCTTCACCGGTGGCCCACGGACGTTCCGTCCGGGTGGTGCCACCACCATGCCGCACCACGGGTCCGCCGTGGGGCGGTTTCCCGGAGATCAGGGGGACGATTTCTGTGGTCCGGCGCCCCTCCGGTAGCCTTCCCGGCGGTGGCGTGTCCGAGCGGCCTAAGGAGAACGCCTCGAAAGCGTTTGTGGGTGCAAGTCCACCGAGGGTTCAAATCCCTCCGCCACCGCCATGTGATCTCTCGCGAGATCGGCACCAGGTGGACCCGCGGATCGCGGGTCCACCTGGTGCTTTTTCGCCGGCCGGAGGTGCGGGTGGGCGCGACGCCACCCCGTCGGGTGGCGTGCGGCGTCGCGCCGCGCGGGACAGTGGACCGGTGGCACGTCTCCTCGCTCCCGGGCCCGCCCTCGACCGCGCGGCGGTGCCGTGACGACCGACGAGAAGACCTGCGCGTCGTGCGGCCGGCGCATCGAGTGGCGCAAGAAGTGGGAGCGGTCGTGGGACGACGTCCGCTACTGCTCGACCGCGTGCCGCAAGCGGGGCGTCAACCACGTGGACCGGGCGTTGGAGGGGCAGATCAGGGACCTGCTCGCGCAGCGGGCGAGCGGGAAGACGATCTGCGTCTCCGAGGCCGCGCGCGCGGTGTCGGCCCAGCAGGGCCACGACGGGGAGGAGTGGCGTGAGCTGATGGAGCCGTCGCGCCGGGCGGCCCGGCGGATGGTCGCCGAGGGCGAGGTGGAGATCACCCAGGGCGGCCGCGTCGTGGACCCCTCCACCGCCAAGGGCCCGATCCGGGTGCGCCGGGTCCGCTGAGCCGCGCCGGGCGGCGTGCACGGGCCGACGCACCTGCGCCGCGTAGCCTCCCGGGAGGACACGGGACGGAGGCAGGCCGATGCGGGACGACGAGGGGCGCGACCGGACGCCGCCCACGCTCGGTGACCTGATGGCCGAGGAGCCCGCCGCGTGGGGGCTGCGGGGCGACCCCCTCCTGTGGCGCGCCCTCCGGGACCGCCTCGCCGCCGAGGTGGTGCCCGGCGACGGCCACCAGGTCGCGTTGCTGCTCGGCGAGGGGTTCCGCGAGGTCGTGGGCGTGGAGGTCGACGACGCGCGCGAGAGCGTGTACGTCTCGGGG
The DNA here is from genome assembly GCA_963757695.1 of uncultured Actinomycetota bacterium. Lineage (GTDB taxonomy): Bacteria > Actinomycetota > Actinomycetes > Propionibacteriales > Nocardioidaceae > Nocardioides. The sequence goes on along the minus strand of CAVWTJ010000014.1, from coordinate 487,167 downwards.
CTGGCCGGCGGCGGGATGTCGAGCGGGCAGGTCCACCTCCCGACCTGGCGCGAGCGACTGATCCCGCTCGTCGTCGAACGGGCCACCGGGCGTGGGTGATCGGGAGCGCCTGCGCGCCGAGCTCGAGGCGCACCTACCGGAGGCGTTCGTCGACGGAGCCCTCGACGCGGTGCTGCTGGGGGAGGCGCTCGGAGTACCCCTCCTGGACCCGCCGGCCGCCCCGGCCTTCGGCCTGACCTGGCCCGGCCGAGCCGCAGCCCTGCGCGCGTCCGGGACGCCGCCGCGCGGGCACCTGGTCGCCGACGTCGGAGCCGCCGCGCTCGACCCGGACGCCGAGCGCGACGTGTTCGTCGAGGGCGACAACCTCGAGGTGCTCAAGCTGCTGCGGCCGTCGTACGCCGGCCGGGTGAAGGCCATCTACATCGACCCGCCGTACAACGCCGGCACCGCCTACGTCTACAACGACCGCTTCCCCCGCGACGACGACGACGGGTTCCTCGACGGTTTCCTCGAGGGGGGCTCCGCGGTTGCGGCGCGCCGCCACGGCTCGTGGCTCTCGATGCTCCACCCCCGCCTGGTCGTGGCGCGCGAGCTGTTGGCCGAGGACGGGGTCCTGCTCGTCTCGATCGGCGAGGACGAGCTGCGCCACCTGGCCATGCTGCTCGCCGAGATCTTCGGGGAGGACAACCTCGCGGCCACGTTCGTGTGGCAGAAGAAGCGCAAGCCGTCGTTCCTGCGCCGCAGCGTCGGCTCGCTGACCGAGTACGTGCTCGCGGTGACCCGCAGCGCGGCCCACGCGCGCCCGTTCTCGGTGGACGTGACGACGCTCGGCAAGAAGTACCCGCTCAACAACGCCGGCAACACGCTGGGCGTGCTCACGTTCCCGGCCGGCTCCGTGCGGTTCTCCCTCGCGGACGTCACGGTGGAGCCGCAGGACATGAGCGGCGGCGCCATCGTCACCCGCCTGCTCGACTCCGTCGAGGTCCGCCACGGCACCAACGCCTCGCCGTTCCGGCTCGAGGGGGAGTGGCGCTACAGCCAGCGCACCCTCGAGGCGATCCTGGCCGCCGGCGAGCAGGTCACGATCGCCCGGGTGCCGTTCCGGCCCAACCACGTCAAGCCGGGCGGTGTCGCGAAGATGATGCACAACCTCCTCACCCCGCAGACCTACGGCGTCGGCACCAACGAGGACGCCACGGCCGAGCTCGCGGCCGTGCTGGGTGGCGTCTACTTCGAGGGCCCGAAGCCCACCAGCCTGGTCCGCACCCTCGTCCAGGCGGTGACGTACGGCGACCCGCAGGCGCTGGTGCTCGACTTCTTCGCCGGGTCGGGCACGACCGGGCACGCCGTCGCCCTGCTGAACGCCGCGGACGGCGGGCGTCGCCGCACGGTCAGCGTCAACCTCGCCGAGACCGTGCCGCCCGGCTCCGCGGCCGCGCGTGCGGGCTTCGCGACCGTCGCCGACATCACCCGGGCCCGGCTGCGGTGGGTGGCCGCGCACGTCGAGGGCGCCCTCCCGCTGGCGACGTACCGCCTGGGAGACGGGTCACCGGGCCGCTAGGCCCGGGACCGCCGGGAGCAGCACGCAGAAGCGCGGCCCGCCCGAGGGCGCCTCCTCGAGCCAGATCCGACCGCCGTGCAGCTCGGCGATGCGGCGGCAGACGGCCAGGCCCACACCGCTTCCCACGACCTGGTCGTGGGGTGCGCCTCGGTTGAACATCTCGAAGATCCCGGAGGGGTCGGCGATCTGGTCGCCGTTGTCGCTCACCCGCAGCACCGGCCACGCCTCGTCCGGGTCGTGCACCGCGTCGACCAGGATCTCGACCTCGCGGTCGGCCGCGACGTACTTGAGGGAGTTGCCCAGCAGGTTGGACAACAGCTGGCTCAGCAGCCGAGGGTCGCCCAGCACCGGCGGGATCGCGAGCACCTTGAGCTGGTGGGGCCGCGGGTGGGTCGCGGCGAGGTCCTCGGCCAGGTCGCGGGCCAGCTCCTCCAGGTCGACGACCTCGCTACGGACCTCGTCGCGCCCGACCTGGGCGAACGCCAGGATGTCGTCGATCAGCCGGGAGCCACGATCGGCCGCGCCGAGGACCCGGCGCACCCAGCCGAGGAGCTCCGGGTCGTCGACCCGGGACCCCAGCAGGCCGGCGAACCCCTTCACGACGGTCAGCGGGGTGCGCAGGTCGTGCGCCATCGCCGCCGAGAAGTTCGTGAGGTCGTCGTTGGCCCGCTTCAGCTCCCGCTCGGCCTCCGTGCGCTGGGTGATGTCGGTGAGCAGCACGTGGAACGACGCGACGCCCTCGGCCACCACGGTCCACAGCACCACCTCGAGGGTGAGGTGCCGCCCGTCGTGGGAGACCGTCGTGGCCTCGTAGCGCTGGTCGGTCGGTGCCGGGCCGTCGCCGTCGAGATAGGTACGCAGCGCCGAACGCGCACCGTCGACCTGGTGGGAGCGGAACACCATCTGGTCGATGCGCCGACCGACGACCTGGTCGCGCCCGAGGCCGAGGATGACCGAGGCGGCCGCGTTGACGTCGGTGACCGTGCCCCCGCGGTCGAAGGACAGGTAGCCGGCGGCGGAGGCGGCGAGGATCGCCCGGGTGCGCTGCTCGGCCGCCTCCTGGTCCCGCAGTGCCTCGCGGGCGATCGTGAAGGCGTTCTCCGCGCCGGCGCGGCGCAGGTCGACCGTGCGCAGGCGGGACGACTGGACCCAGACGAGGACGGCGCCGAGGAGTCCCACGCCGCTGGCGGTGACCGCCATCAGGCCGGCGCTGGACAGGCCGGGGTTGACCTGCTCGAAGCGGACGACCAGCCAGCCGGCCGCGGGAGGTACGAGCAGTGCGAAGGGGAGGAAGCGTCGCACGATGATGCCGCCGGCCGTGTTGCCGCTGAGCAGGCTGGCGAACCCCTGGTCGGCGTGGCGCAGCACGACGCCGACGGCGCCCAGCGCCAGCGCGGCCGAGCTGTTGACCGACATGGTGCTGAACGGGCCCACGGAGCCGAGCGAGTCGGCGCCGTAGGCATGACCCAACAGGAACATCGCGGACGTCGCCCCGCACCCGAACGCGAGGAGCTGGCTCAGCCAGTAGCGCCGCCGGTGCCCACAGACCAGGGCCGCCGCGAGCAGGACCAGCCCCCCGGCGGTGGGCGGCGCCATCCGCCCGGGCAGGTCTGCTGCGGCGGCGCTATCGAGGCCGAACCAGTTGTCGACGCCGTACGACGCCTGCACGGCGGACTCGCTGAGCTGGACGGCGGCCACGACACCGACGACGGTGGCCAGCGCGACGGCCAGCAGCCGGACGCGTCGGTCGACCGAAGCCTTGGCGAGGATGGCGACGCCGAGCGCGATGACGCACACGGCGGCAGAGAGCTTCATCGTCGCCGTGGCGGAGCCGATCCGGGTCAGCTCGGGCACGTCGGCGACCCAGCCCGCGACGGTGAGAGCACCGATGAGCACCATCGCGGCCCCGGACCAGGACGCGACCGACGACAGCCGGCGCACCAGCTGCGCCCGGGGGAGGCTGGCGACGGTCCGGTGCTGGATGGCATCGAGCAGCGCGAGGCGATCGCTGGGGTCGCGCGGCACTGACGCGTTGCTGGTCACTGGGGGGATCTCGCTCAAGCTGGGGGGGTCCGGACAGTTCGGACGCCCCAGGATCTCACATCGGGTGAGTCGGCGCGTGGATCTCTCGGAGCCGGTCGCACAGCCCGTCCGGGCCGGTCCGGACGCCCGGTCGGACGGGTCGCGAAACCTGAGGTCAGACGTCCCCCCGGCACACGGCGAGCAGCGTGCCGGGCCGGTCGCCGGTGTACACGGCCCAGCCTTCGTCGAAGCTGACGTGGCGCACGCGCTCGGCGCGCAGGACGAGGGCCGAGCCGGGGATCACCCCCGGCCCGAAGCCGGTGGTGGAGCACCGGTGGTCCGACATCAGCCGTGCCAGCCGCTCCTGCTGCTGCGACGGGACAGCCGCCGAGGCGGTCGTGTCGTCGTCGGCACCGGCGATCCCGACCTCCCCCGACGAGCTCGCCGTGGCGATGGTGGTGGTGGCGAGGACGCCCACGACGAGACACTTCGTCCCCCCCGCCAGCAGCTGCAGGGCGCGGGGCGGGGTCCGCCGCGGCGGACCGGACGGCGTACCGGCGGTGGGCGGGGTCGCACGCTTCATCGGGGCTCTCCTGGCGTGAGGGGAAGCTCGGTGGGCAGGGTCGAGGACGCCGCGGGGACGAGACGACGGGAGGTCTCGCGCGGGTGTCGGCGCAGGCCGGTACCGGTGCCGATACGGGCGCTGCTCTGGGGTCTGGTCTCTCCACTGTCAACGACGACGGCACCCGGGCGTCACGGTCGGGCTGCGAGCGAGATGGCGGCCGGGGGTCCGAGCCGGGATGCGAGGATGCGGTCCATGACCTGGTTCTCCTCACCCGCCGACGCGTCCACCCGGCTGCACGACGTCGGCTACCTGGCGGACGCCGCGACCGCGACGACGGCCTACCTGGCGGGCGCGCTGGAGAAGCCGCTGCTCGTGGAGGGGCCGGCAGGGGTCGGCAAGACCGAGCTGGCCAAGGCCGTTGCCCGGGCGACGGGCGCCGACCTGGTCCGGCTCCAGTGCTACGAGGGCCTCGACGAGGCGCGGGCGCTCTACGAGTGGAACTACAAGAAGCAGCTGCTCCGCATCCAGGCCACCAGTGCCGGCACGGACGGCGACCCGGCGGCGTGGTCGGCGACGCACGACGACATCTTCACCGAGGAGTTCCTGCTCACCCGCCCGCTGCTGACCGCCATCCGGCGCGAGGAGCCGACGGTGCTGCTGATCGACGAGGTCGACAAGACCGACATCGAGGTGGAGGGGCTGCTGCTCGAGGTGCTCAGCGACTTCCAGGTCACCATCCCCGAGCTGGGCACCATCAGCGCCGCGAAGCGGCCCTTCGTGGTCCTGACCTCCAACGCGAGCCGGGAGCTCTCCGAGGCGGTGAAGCGCCGCTGTCTCTACCTGCACCTGGACTACCCCGACGCCGAGCGCGAGCGCGAGATCGTGTCCTCGCAGGTGCCCGACCTCGACGAGCGCGTCACCGCCCAGCTGGTCGCCACCGTCGCGCGCCTGCGCGAGCTCGAGCTGAAGAAGGCACCGTCGATCGCCGAGTCGGTCGACTGGGCGCGCACCCTCGTCGCTCTCGAGATCGGCGACCTCGACGACAAGGCCATCACCGACACCCTCGGCGTCGTCCTCAAGCACCACTCCGACCACGGCCGGGCCGTCAAAGAGCTCCGGCTGGGCAAGTGACCCTGCGATGAGCGGCAGCGGCCTGGTCGACCGGCACATCGCGTTCCTCGAGGCGCTGCGCGGCGCCGGGCTCCCGGTCAGCCTGGCCGAGGACCTCGACGCGGTCGCCGCCCTGTCGGTCATCGAGTGGACCGAGCGCGCCATGGTCCACGACGCGTACGCCGCGACCCTGGTCAAGCGGCAGTCGCAGCGCACGACGTTCGAGGCCCTCTTCGACCTCTACTTCCCGCGCCTGGTCGGCGGTGGCGTCGCCGAGGCCGAACGTCAGGAGGGAGAGGACCCCGACGCGCCGGCCGTGCGGGACAACGCGGCTGCGTTGGAGGCCTTCCGCGAGTCCCTCCAGGAGGCGCTGGAGCAGGGTGACGAGCAGCGCCTGCAGGAGCTCGCGGCCGAGATGGTGGGCCGGTTCGGGGCGATGCCCGGCCGCGGCCCCGGGTTGTCGTCGTGGTCGGCGTACACGGCCCTGCAGCGGGTGGCGCCGTCCCAGCTCGTCGACCGGATCGTCGCGGCACTGCTCGGCGCGGGACTGACCGAGGAGGAGGCGCAGCGCTCGGCCGGTCGTCGCATCGGGGCGTTCACCGCCCGGGTCGAGTCCGACGCGCGCCGCCGGATCGCCGAGGAGAAGGGTGCCGCGCACGTCGCGAGCGTCGCGCTGCGCCCGAGCATCGACCGCCTCGACTTCACGTCGGCCCGGCGTAGCGACCTCGAGGAGATGCGTCGCGAGATCTACCCCCTGGCCCGTCGCCTCGCGGCCCGGCTGACCAAGGAGCAGCACTCGCGGCGACGCGGGCCGTTGGACTTCCGCAAGACCGTGCGGTCCTCGATGTCGACCGGCGGCGTCCCGATCGCGACCCACCACCGGCCGAAGCGCCCGCACCGCACCGAGCTCGTGGTCCTCTGCGACGTCAGCGGTTCGGTCGCCAGCTTCGCCCAGTTCACCCTGCTGCTGGTCTTCGCCCTGCGCGACCAGTTCCAGAAGGTGCGGGCGTTCACGTTCATCGACGACATCCACGAGGTGACCCACCACTTCGCACCCGGCGCCGACGTGGTCGACGTGATGGCCGACCTCGCCGCCAGCACCGCGCAGGCAGCGCTGTGGGGCCGGACCAACTACGGCCGCGCGCTCACCAGGTTCGCCGACGAGCACGGCGACGCGATCGGCCCCAAGACCTCCCTGCTGATCCTCGGTGACGCTCGCTCCAACTACAGCGACCTGGCCCAGGACGTGCTCGCGGAGATGGCCCACACCGCGCGCCACGCGTGGTGGCTGAACCCGGAGCACACCCGCAACTGGGGCAGCGGCGACTCGGCCGCTCCCACCTACGCCGACATCGTCTCGATGGTGGAGTGCCGCAACCTCACCCAGCTCGCGGAGTTCGTGCACGACCTGGTGTGAACGGGGGTGACGCTGGGTTGACCTGACCTGACCTGGCCGGGCTGGTGTCGGTGGTGCAGGAGCCCCTGGGAGCCAGGTCGCGGATGTCGGAGTCCCCGGTTCACCGGGGCTTCCGACCCCACGGCGCCGGCAGCCGGCGCCGCCGGCGCCGGTGCCGGCAGCCTCGGGCGTGGATCACGGGGCGTCGGCGAGGAACCCCAGCTCGCGCAGGTGCGCGATCTCGGCGACCAGGTCCGGGTGCGTGGCCGCGTCGGCGGCCCGGCCGCCGGCGAGGTAGCCGTCTCCCCGGGCATCCCGGGCGGGGCTCCGCCCGGCGTCGCGAGCGGGGTCCGTCGGCTCCGGGTCCTGGTCGTAGACCACGGTGACCCGGTTGGCGAGCCCGGCGTTGATGAGCGAACCCAGCAGCGCGATCGGGTCGGCACGGTCCTCGAGGGAGAGCATCCGGGTGCCGGCGGGGAGCCGCGGCACGTGGGCCGAGGGAGCGCCGGCCGTCACGACCTGGTCGACGGTGAAGCGCGGCGACGCGGGACCGGCGGCGACCTCGGCCGCGACGACCCCTCCCGGTCCGGCCCCGACGAGCATCACGTGGGCCCCGGCGTCGTCCCCTACCGCGCGCTCCAGGGCCTCGACGACCTGCGCCGCGTAGCCCGAGCGGCTGCCGTTGAGCAGCCGCAGTCGCGGCCCGTCGTCGGCCCGTCGTCCGGCGAGGTAGGCGATGTAGCGGCTCGGAGCCACCCGTCGTACGACGACCGGGGCCGACGTGGCCGCCAGCTCGCCGAGCAGGGCGGTGAGCGTGGCCGGCGCCCCGGCGTCGTGTCCGTCGGTCCCGTCGGGGTGGCCGGTCGGTGGGTCCTCGACGAGGGTGACCGCGACGTCGCGCAGGGCCGGTCCGGCACCGGTCGGGAACGGTTCGATCCCGACCGCGCGGAGCCCGCCCCGCCCGGCGAGGCGGCCCTGGTCTCCGGCCAGCACCCCGGCGGTGAGCAGGGAGCGCATGCGCAGGCCGTCGAGCAGGCCGCCACCGCCGCTGGTGACGTGCTCCATCAGCTCGGGGTTCGAGTCGGCCAGCTCGTTGAGGTAGGCCGCCATCGAGTCGCGGTCGAGGGCGTCGGTCTCGATCAGCCCGGCCGAGACGATCGCGCCGCCGAGGGCGACCTCGGGAGCCAGGTAGCCGATGGCGCGCCCGGCGATCGACCCGAGGGTCTGGTAGGCGGCCTGCTGGAGCTCGTCGATCCAGCGGTAGGTGAGCACGGTCGCGCGCAGCACGAGGGCGTCGGCGTCCAGCTCGATGGAGCGCGACAGCAGGCCGTGCTTGCCGGTCGTCGCGGCCCGGATCTGCGACTCGGCCTCGAGGTAGGTAGGCGGGGAGAGGGGAGCGGAGTCGACGAAGGCGGGGTCGGCGAGCAGGTCGGTGCCGAGCCGGGAGCGCTGCCGCATCTCCTCGCCGGAGGTGTCGAACAGCGAGGCCAGGCGCATCATCCGGTCGTAGGTGTCGGCCAGGTCGGCCGCCTCTGGCGCGCTGGTGGGGACGGAACGGCGCTCGCCGGCGGCCGCGGCGACGACCGCGGACTGGCTGGTGGGGTCGGGGACGGGCTCGCTCACGACGACACCTCGGCCAGCACCGGGGCGAGGTCGGCGGCCAACGTGGGCGCCTCGACCGATCGGATCGTGACCCGGGTGCCGGCCGACGGTCCGGCGTCGTGGGTGGTCAGGCTGTGCCAGCCGTCGGCGAGCAGCGCCCACGACACGACACCGACGACCGTGGTCGCGCTGCCGGCGAGGTCGGCGACCAGGGCCCGCAGCCGACCCTGCGCCTCGGACCCGAGGGCCAGGAGCAGGGTGGTCGTCTCGGCCTCGGACAGCGCGCGGCCCGCGGCGTCGAGCACGGCGCCGGCGTGCTGCGCGACGAGCACCTCCACCAGGTCGGCCCGGCCGCTCGCGGCGGCCTCGACAGCCCCGTCGACGAGCTCGTAGGGCAGGTCGACGTACGACGGCACACCGGAGGGGTGCAGCGCCAGGTCCTCGGGGAGGACCGCGACCCGGGAGAGCTCACCGGGCCAGGCCGACGTCGGGAACCAGGCGAGCTCGAAGACGATCCCGTCGCTCGTCGCCAGCGAGGCCACCGCGTCGCCGCACTGGCGGTGCCACACCTTGACCTGGGTGCGGTCGGCCGCGACGTCGAGGTCGAGCGCCACCTGCGGGGTGGCGAGCAGCCCGACCGCCCCGGCCAGGCCCTCGTCGAGGACGTCGTCGCTCATCAGGCCTCGTCGCGTGAGCGAGGCGACGGGGTCGTGGAGGCCGGCGACCGCGGCCAGGTAGGCCTGGTCCTCGGTCGTGGCGGGGCTGGCACCGAGCCGGCCCTCGAGGGTGGCGCCCTCGCGAGGCGGGGCGACGTCGAAGGGCAGCGGGGCTCCGCCGGCGCGCTCCGCGACGAGCTGCAGCTCGGGCAGGGTGACGCTGACCCGCCGGGGCAGGGCGTCGAGCAGGCTCGACGGTGGCGGGGTCGGCCGACTCAGGTCGATCGTGGTCATGGGGTCCTCCATGGAGTCCTCGTCGGGGGCCGCGACAGAGTCGGCACCGGGGTCCGCGACTTGGTCGGCACCGGGCCCCGCTGAGGTCTCACAGGCCGGGGAGCTCGACGTCGAGCCAGTCGCGGTGGCCGCGGGGCGGTGCCTCGAACAGGGTCAGGACGAGGTCGTCGGGGTCGGGCCCGGCGCCGGGCGCGGGTGCTCCGGCCGTCTGCTCGTTCGGCGCCTCCGCGGTCGCTCGCGCGCGGGCGACGCGGGTGCCGGCCTCGGTGACCAGCACCTCGACCCGCTGCCCGACCTCGGCGATCTCCTCGGCCAGACGATCGACCTCCTGGAGGTGGCGGTCCAGCACGTCGGCCGCACTCTCGTGCTGGGCGGCCGCCCCGCGCAGGTGCGTCGCGCGCTCGGTCACCCGCAGCCGCATGGACTCCGCCGCGCGGCCGGTCCAGCCGAGCGACTCGGTCTGGGCGACCAGCCGGTCGGCGAGGGCGCGGACGTCGACCGCCTGCTCGCGCAGCTGGTCGACGCGCCGGCGCAGGACGTCGGTGTCGCCGTACATGTCGCCTCCCTTCGCCCTGGCGCCTGCTGGGCCCGTGACGGGCACGTGGTGGGGACGGGCACCGCGAGCGGTGACCCGTCCTGGCCTCTACCCGCTACGGCCGGCCCGAAACTCCGTGCCCGCCGCGAGGTAGGTCGGCACGCTACCGGCAGCTCGGGCGGCTGCGGAAGGACCGGGCGCCCCTGGTCGTCGTACCAACCGGGCGGGGGCGCCACCCTCGGGTGCCGCCCGTCAGCCCGTCAGCCCGCCACGACCGGCGCGATCCGCTCGAGCGCCTCGCCGATCTCGGCCGCGGACCCGGCGAAGCTGAACCGCACGAACCGCCCGCCGTCGACGGTGTCGAAGTCGATGCCGGGGGCGATCGCCACGCCGGTCCGGGCGAGCAGGTCGCGGGCGAAGGCCATCGAGTCCGTCGGTCAGGTGCCCGACGTCGGCGTAGGCGTAGAAGGCGCCGTCGGCCGGGGCGAGGTCGGTGATCCCGAGGCGGGGCAGGCCCTCGAGCAGCAGCCGTCGGTTGTCGGCGTAGCGGCGCACGTGGCCGTCGAGCTCGGCGTACGACGACTCGCTGAACGCCGCCAGGCAGGCGCGCTGGGAGAGCACCGGCGGGCAGATCGTGAAGTTGCCGGTCAGCACGTCGACCGCCCGGCGCAGCCGGTCGGGGACGAGCATCCAGCCGACCCGCCAGCCCGTCATCGAGAAGTACTTCGAGAAGGACCCGAAGACGACGGCCTCACGCGAGGTCTCCCACGCCGAGCGCGCCAGCCGCTCGCCGCCCGGGACCAGCGGCGCGTACTCGACGCCGTGGTAGATCTCGTCGCTGATCAGCTGCACGCCGCGCGTCCTCGCAGTACGCCGCCAGTGCGGCGAGCTCGGCCGGCAGCAGCATCGTGCCGGTCGGGTTGGCAGGGCTCGCCACCACCAGGCCGGCCAGGTCGGGGATCGCGGACACCTGCTCCACCGTGGGCTGGAAGCGGGTCTCCGGGCCGGTCGGGATCTCGACCACCTCGCAGCCCAGGGCGGCCAGCACGTTGCGGTAGCAGGGGTAGCCGGGGCGGGCGATCGCCACCCGGTCGCCGACGTCGAACGCGGCGAGGAAGGCCAGCAGGAACCCGCCGCTGCTCCCGGTGGTCACGACGACCTCGTCGGGATCGACCTCGAGCCCGTGGGTGCGCCGGTGGTGCCCGGCGATCGCCTCGCGCAGCTCGCGGATGCCGGTCGGCGGGGGTGTAGCCGAGCGGGTCACCGCTGCGCAGCAGCCGGACCGCCTCCTCGGCCACCGCGCGCGGGTGCACCGGTGCTGGGCTGGCCGGGCAGCAGGTTGAGCAGGTCGCCGTGCGTGCGGTGCCGCTCGGTGGCGGCCGCCAGCAGGTCCATGACGTGGAACGGCGGGACGTTGGCGCGCTGCGCGACCTGGAGGCGGTTCACGCCACGACCCTACGGCTGCGCGGGGGACGGCTCGGGGGACGGCGGGGGTGGACGGCTCGTGGGTGACGCCCGGGGTGGCCGGGCGGGGTGGCGTGGTGCCCCAACGGCCGGGGCAGGGGGCCGGCGCCTGACACAACTCCCGCTCCTGTCATGAACCTTCATGACAGAAGCGGGAGTTTCACCGCTGAGGCGGAGAATCTCCCGCGCTTCCCGCGCTCCTCACCAAGCACCACCCCCACGCCCCTCGATGTCGGTAGCGTTCGGCGCGTGCACTTCACCGAGTACGACACCCGGCTCGCGGCGTACGCCGTCATCGTCGACGACGCGACGAGCCGCATCCTGCTCACCTGGTACAACGGCGAGGGGCGGCACGAGCCGGGCTGGAGCCTGCCCGGCGGCGGCGTCGACTCGGGGAGCGCCTCGAGGAGGCCGTGGTCCGCGAGGTCCACGAGGAGGCCGGGCTACGACGTCGAGGTCGGTGCCCCGCTGACCACGCAGGCCTGGGGCCGCACCGAGGGCGAGGCCCGGCCCGTTCATGGCGGTCAAGGTGCTCTTCGAGGCCACGATCATCGGCGGCGAGCTGGGCACGGTGGAGGTCGGTGGCAGCACCGACTTCGCCGAGTGGGTCCCGCTCGGCCGACGCTCGGCGCGGGCACCGGGCGGACGGCGTCGCCGACGTCGCCTGGACGGCCGAGCGGCCGGCGTCGCCGCCCGGCTCACCGCTCGCCGGGACGGCGCGCCGAGGCCCTAGACTGCGGAACCCGCCACCCCATGCGGTCTGAGGTGACATGAGCTTCGACGTCCACCAGCTCGACCAGTTCGTGCTGATCGGCTCGGCGGTCACGATGCTGGCGATCCTGGCCGTGCGACTCTCCTCGCGCGCCGGGCTCCCCTCGCTGCTGATCTACCTGCTCATGGGCGTCGCCCTGGGCGAGTCCGGGGTCGGCATCGGCTTCGAGGACGCCGAGCTCGCCCACTCGCTCGGGTTCGCGGCGCTGCTGCTGATCCTGGCCGAGGGCGGCCTGACCACCAACTGGCGCGAGGCGCGGCCCTCGATGCGGCTCGGCGCTCTCCCTGGCCACGATCGGGATCGCGGTCTCGGTGGCGCGTGATGGCGCTGGGCGCCCACTACCTGCTGGGCCTGCCCTGGGAGCTCGCGGTGCTGCTCGGCGCGGTCTGCTCGCCCACCGACGCCGCCGCGGTCTTCTCGGTGCTGCGGGTCGTACCGCTGCCGCAAGCGCCTCACCGGCTCCCTGGAGGCCGAGTCCGGGCTCAACGACGCCCCGACGGTGGTGCTGGTGACCCTGATCTCGACCGGCGCGGTCGCCGACTACGGCGTGCTCGGGATGTTCGGGATCGTCGTCTTCGAGCTCGTCGCCGGCCTCGCGATGGGCTTCGCTCGTCGGGCTTCGGCGGTGCCTGGATCATGCGCCGGGTCGGCGCTGCCGTCGTCCGGCCTCTACCCGCTGGCCGTGCTCACGCCTGACCCTGCTCGCCTACGGCGTCCGCGTCGTTCGTGCACGCCAGCGGCTTCGCCGCGGTCTACGTCGCCGCGCTGGTGCTCGGCAACTCCGAGCTGCCCCACCGCGCGGCCACCAAGTCGTTCGCCGAGGGGGTCGCCTGGCTGGCCCAGATCGGGCTCTTCGTGATGCTCGGGCTGCTGCTGTCGCCCGGATCGGATCTCGCTGTCGACGGTCGGCCTGGCGATCCTGGCCGGCCTGCTGCTCACCTTCGTCGCGCGCCCGATCTCCGTCGCGGTGAGCTCGGTCGTGCAGCCGATGCCCTGGCGCGAGCTGTCGTTCATCTCCTGGGCCGGCCTGCGCGGCGCGGTGCCGATCGTGCTCACGACGATCCCGCTGGCCGAGGGCGTGGACAGCGCGGAGCGGCTCTTCGACATCGTCTTCGTGATGGTCATCGTCTACACGCTGCTCACCGGGCCGACGCTCCCGCTGGTGGCCCGGGTGCTGCGGGTGGCCCGGCGCTCGGAGCCGCGCGACCTCGACATCGAGGCCGCGCCGCTCGAGCGGGTCGCCGCCGACCTGCTGCAGATCTCGATCAGCCCGGTCTCCAAGCTGCACGGCGTCGAGGTCGGCGAGCTGCGGCTGCCGCGCGGGGCCTCGGTGTCGCTGGTGATCCGGGCCGGCGAGACGCTGGTGCCCGAGGCGCGCACGGTGCTCAGGCACGCCGACGAGCTGCTCGTGGTCACCCCGCGCAAGCAGCGCGAGAGGACCGAGGCCCGGCTGCGCCAGGTCAGCGCCCGCGGGCGCCTGGCCCAGTGGCTCGACGACTGAGGGGCGGTCGGTCCCGTCAGGAGGGCTCGGACTCGCTGAGCGCGGGCGGGGTGCAGATCGTGGTCTCGCTTCTTCGCCACGATCTGGGCGCGGCCCTTGCCGACGGTCTTGAACTTGTCGCCCACGATCACGTTGATCCCCGACGGCGGTGCCGATCCCCTTGATGATCTTGACCTTCTTGCCACCCAGGTAGGAGCGCACCAGCCTGACGTCGGGCGAGTTCGGGTCCTCGGCCCAGATCGCCACCGCGCCGACCTTCGGCGTCGTCCGGGGCGTTGGCGAGCGCGCCCTCCGCGAAGCCCTGGTCCACCAGGTCCGTCAGCGTCCGCCGGCCAGGCCGTCGCGCCCGCCGGCGTTGAGGACGCTCACCGTGATCGCACCCGGTCGCAGGACGTCGCCGACCGCCACGACGGCGTCGACGCAGGTGGGCGCGTCGGCCTTCTCGGGGAACGGCTCGGTCACGGCGCTGAAGCCCCACCGGACGGCCAGCAGGACGACCAGTGCGAGGACCGTGATCGTGACGATCGTGCGCGAGACGGGCCGCCCAGTAGGTGCTCATGGAGCCACCGACCGGTGGACCCGGGCGTGCAGGACGCTGCGCTGCTGGAGGGCGGCGCGCAGGGCGCGGTGCAGGCCGTCCTCCAGGTAGAGCTCGCCCTGCCACTCGATGACGTGGGCGAACAGGTCGCCGTAGAACGTGGAGTCCTCGTCGAGGAGCGCCGTGAGCTGCAGGGTGTCCTTGGTGGTGACCAGCTCGTCGAGGCGCACCTGACGCGGCGGCACCGAGGCCCAGTCGCTGCCGCTGAGGGCCGTGCGGGGGATAGGGACGCCCGTCGCCCACCCGCTTGAAGATCACGGCGCGAGTCTAGACGGCCGTGGTGGCCCTAGGGTGCTGGGCATGACCGCGACTCCCGGGACCCCTGAGGTCCCCGCGACCCCCGCGCCCGAAGCGCCGACCTCCGCGACGCCGCCGACGGACGCCGCGCCCACCGCCGAGGTGGCCCCGGCCGCGGTCGATCCGGCCGAGTCCGACGGGCCGGGTGAGCCCGCCGTCGGTGCGCCACCGGCCGCGGACGCGCCGCCGCCCCGGCCGCTCCGACCAACCCGATCCAGGCCGCCGTCGAGGCCGGCTACGCCTTCACCGGCCCGGCCCTCGAGCTCGGCGGGCTGATGCTCGACGCCTCCACGCTGGCGCCGTCCCGCGTCCGGATCCCGCTCGGCATGGTCAACCGGCACGGCCTGGTCGCCGGAGCCACCGGCACCGGCAAGACCAAGACCCTCCAGCTGCTCGCCGAGCAGCTGAGCAGCAACGGCGTGCCGGTCTTCGCCGCCGACATCAAGGGCGACCTCTCCGGGCTCGGCGACCCCTGGCGCCGGCGGGGAGAAGATCTCCGCCCGGGCCGTCGTCGGTCGGCCAGACGTGGACGGCGACAGGCTTCCCGGTCGAGTTCTACGCCCTCGGCGGCGAGGGCATCGGGATCCCGCTGCGGGTGACCATGTCGGCCTTCGGCCCGACCCTGCTCAGCAAGGTGCTCGGCCTCAACGACACCCAGGAGTCCAGCCTCGGGCTGGTCTTCCACTACGCCGACCAGGCCGGCCTGCCCGCTCCTCGACCTCTCCGACCTGCGCGCGGTCGTCGGCTACCTCACCAGCGAGGAGGGCAAGCCCGAGCTGAAGGCGCTGGGCGGGCTCTCCTCGGCGACCGCCGGGGTGATCCTGCGCGAGCTCATCGCCTTCCAGGACCAGGGCGCCGACGCCTTCTTCGGCGAGCCCGAGTTCGAGTCGGCCGACCTGCTCCAGCTGGCGCCTGACGGCAGGGGCGTGATCTCGCTGGTGGAGCTGCCCCACCTGCAGGACCGGCCGGCGATCTTCTCGACGTTCCTGATGTGGCTGCTCGCCGACCTGTTCCACGACCTGCCCGAGGTCGGCGACGTCGACCGGCCCAAGCTGGTGTTCTTCTTCGACGAGGCGCACCTGCTCTTCAAGGACGCGTCACGGTCGTTCCTCGACCAGATCGCCCAGACCGTCCGGCTGATCCGCTCCAAGGGGGTCGGCGTCTTCTTCGTGACCCAGAGCCCGACCGACGTGCCCGACGACGTCCTGGCCCAGCTCGGCTCGCGGGTGCAGCACCAGCTGCGCGCCCACACGCCCAACGACGCCAAGGCGCTCAGGGCGACCGTCAACACCTACCCCGGCAGCGAGTACGACGACCTGGGCGAGGTCATCACCAGCCTCGGGATCGGCGAGGCCATCGTGACGGTGATGAACGAGCGCGGTGCCCCGACGCCGGTCGCGTGGACGCGGCTGCGCGCCCCGGAGTCGCTGATGGCGCCGTCGGACCCGACCGCGATGCAGGCCGTGGTCGCCGCCAGCCCGCGTCAGGCGAAGTACGCCGTGGCCGTCGACCGCGAGTCGGCCCGCGAGAAGCTCGCGGTCAAGCTGGAGGAGGGCGCGGCCAAGAAGGCGGCCGAGAAGGCGGCGGCCGAGAAGGCGAAGCAGGACGCGGCCGATGCGAAGGCCGACCGCCAAGGCCACGTCGAAGTCCTCGTCGAAGCCGTCGTCGTCGAAGAGGAAGCAGGAGGAGGGCGGCCTGGTGCAGGACGTCGTGTCGTCCAGCGCCTTCAAGGAGTTCATGCGCACCGCCGCCCGTGAGGTCGCGCGCGGGATGTTCAAGACCGGTCGTCGCTGAGCCGGGCCCGCGCCGGCTCGGCCGCACGCACGAGGGCCGGACCCGCTCGTGCGGTGCCCGGCTCTCGTCGCGTCGGGCGGGTCGGGCGGAGGAGGTGGCGTGGAGGAGTCGGTCAGGCGGTCCAGCGGACGGCGTCGTCCACGAAGTCCGCCAGGGCGTGGACGCCGCGCAGGTCGCTGCGCTCGTCCATCAGCTTCGTCAGGCACTGGGCGTGGCGGGTCTTCAGGGCCACGCGCTGGGAACGTCGCCTGTCGAGCTCTGCACTCTCGATGATGTCGTTCTCGGTCATGGGTCAACCCTGACCGACCTCGAGATGCACCGGACGTTGACCCAGCGGTTACATCCACGTCTCCATGGCGTGACGCGCATTACATTCCTGCGTGAGCACCCGGACGCGCCGCGAGGGTGGGGTCTCGCGCACCGGATACCGCCGGCCCTTCGCGATGACCTACGACCTCTCCCCCTCCGTCTCCGGATCAACTGGCCCGGGATCCGCACGCACTGATCGTCCAGCCGCCCCGCCGGGGGTGGCTCGGCTTGTTAGGCTCCTCGGCCGCCCACTCCTCGACCGCCACCGCGGAGGCCCCGTCATGCCCGCACCCACCGACCACCCTCCCGATCCCGAGCTCGCCGCCGAGCGCGAGCACCTCGCCGAGTCCCGGCGACAGCTCGCCCGGATGCGCGAGCGCACCGCGACGCTGGACTCCGGCACCGCCGGCGACTGGGTGAGCCGGGAGGTCCTGGAGTCGACGCTGGCCGAGCGGATGCGCCAGCTGGCCGACGACCCGACGGTGCCGCTGTTCTTCGGTCGGCTCGACCAGGACAGCCCCGACCGCCCGGGAGCGAGGTCCTCCACGTCGGCCGCCGCCACATCTCCGACCCGGGCGGCAACCCGATGGTCGTCGACTGGCGGGCACCGGTCAGCCTGCCGTTCTACCGGGCGAGCAGCCTGCGAGCCGATGGGCGTCGACGTACGCCGCCGCTACGGGTTCGCGCAGCGGCGTCCTCACCGGCTACGAGGACGAGCACCTGAGCAGGCCGGCGCCGGACGGGCGGGGACAGGGCGGCTACTCCGCGATCCTCGAGGCCGAGATCGAGCGCCCACGTGTCGGGCCGATGCGCGACATCGTCGCCACCATCCAGCCCGAGCAGGACGTGATCGTCCGTGCCGACCTCGCCGACACCATCTGCGTGCAGGGCGCCCCCGGCACCGGCAAGACGGCTGTCGGCCTGCACCGCGCGGCGTACCTGCTCTACGCCCACCGCGACCAGCTGCGCCGCCAGGGAGTGCTCGTGGTCGGGCCCAACGCGAGCTTCCTGCGCTACATCCGCGACGTGCTCCCTGCGCTCGGCGAGGTCGAGGCCACGCAGTCGACCATCGAGGAGCTGGTCGCGGCGGCGACCGGCGCCACGGTGCGCGCCGAGGAGGATGCCCGCGGTCGCGGTGCTCAAGGGTGACGCCCGACTGGCCGAGGTGCTGCGGCGCGCGCTGTGGGCGCACGTGACGACCCCGACCGAGGGGCTCCTGGTGCCGCGAGGGTCGCGACGCTGGCGGGTGCCGTCGTACGAGGTGGAGGAGCTGGTGGCGTCGCTGCGCGCTCGGGGCGTCCGCTACGGCGCGGCCCGGGCGATGCTGCCGCAGGCGCTGGCCCACCGGGTGCTGGTGCAGATGGAGCTCGCCGGCGACTCGCCCGACGACCGGGTGCAGGACGCGGTGGCGCGCAGCAAGCCGGTCAAGGACTACGCGAAGGCGCTGTGGCCCGCCGTCGACCCGCAGCGCCTGCTGTGGCGGCTCCTCTCGGACGCCGAGGCCCTCGCGGCGGCCGCCGACGGGCTCCTGGACGCCGACGAGCAGCGCGCTCCTGCTGTGGGACCAGCCGACCCGTTCCGCCGGGACCGCGCGCTGGTCGCTCGCCGACGTCGTGCTGCTCGACGAGGCGCGCGACCTCGTCGACCGCACGCCCTCGCTGGCCCACATCGTCGTCGACGAGGCGCAGGACCTGTCGCCGATGATGCTGCGGGCCCTGGCCCGGCGTTCGTCCACCGGCTCGCTCACGGTGCTCGGCGACCTGGCCCAGGCGACGACGCCCTGGGCCTCGCGTTCGTGGGAGGAGGCGCTGGTCCACCTCGGCAAGCCGGGCTCCCACGTCGAGCAGCTGACCCGCGGGTTCCGGGTGCCCGGCGAGGTCATCGAGTACGCCGCCCGACTCCTGCCCCACATCGCCCCGGACCTCGAGCCGCCCACGTCCGTACGCCGCTCGCGCGGTGAGCTGACCTTCTCCGACGTGCCCGTGGCCGACGCCGTCCGCGCCGTCGCCGCGGCCTCCGCGGGCTCGATCGGCGTCATCGTGCCCGACGTCCGGCTCGCCGCGGTGGCGCGACGAGCTGGAGGCCGCCGGCGTCGCCTTCACCCACGTCGGCGACGAGGGCGAGGACCTGGTCGACCTGGTGCCGGCCACCCTGGCCAAGGGACTGGAGTTCGACCACGTGGTGCTCCTCGACCCTGCCGGCATCGTGGCCGGCGAGCCCGACCGCCGCACCGGCCTCCGCCGCCTCTACGTCTGCCTGACCCGCCCCGTCACGTCCCTCACCGTCCTCACCCGCGGCGACCTCCCACCGGAGCTGGCGGCACCTGCCGTCCCGGTGGTCGAGGTGTGAGGGCCGCCCCGGTGGTCGAGGTGTGAGGGCCGCCAGGCCCGGCCGCCCCGGTGGTTGAGGTGTGAGGGCCGCCAGGCCCGGCCGCCCCGGTGGTTGAGGTGCGAGGGCCGCTGCGAGGCCCGAGCCTCGAAACCTGGTGGGCCGGGAGTCGGCGTCGGTGGCGCGGGTTGCTTGTCGGCACGGGTGGTTTCGAGGCTCGTCGCTGGCGCTCCTCGCACCTCGACCACCGGGGAGGCCGCGCTGGCTGATGCTCTGCAGATCCTCGGCGCGGGCGAGCCGAGGATGCTCGGGTACGCCGACGCGAAGGTCGCGGAGTCGGCACCAGGACGCCCTCGCTGGTGCGACGTGCCGCTCGACGAGGCCGTGCGCCGGGTCGTGGCGCACATCCGCGAGGTCCGACCCGAGGCCCTGGTCACCTTCGACGCCTACGGCGGACTGACCGGCCACCCCGATCACCTGCACACGCATCGCGTGACCGTGCTGGCCTCCGAGGCCTCCGGTCTGGACCTGTATCCCGACGCGGGCGAGCCCTGGGCGCCCCGCGCGGTCTACCTGGCGACGCACCCACGTTCATCGGTGACGACGATCGAGGAGATGATCGGCGCCCGACGGGCCGTGCACACCACTCCGGACGCGCAGATCGCCGACCGGGTGGACGTCTCGCCGTGGCTCGAGCAGAAGGTGACTGCGATCCTGGCCCGCCGCTCGGAAGTCGATCGAGGCGCTCTGCCCGGGCTCGTCGCCGGCCTCTCGGCGACCGCTCGTGAGCAGCGGCTTGCGACCGAGTGGTTCATCCGCCGCCCTCTGACCCCCTAGTCATCCGGGGCATCGGACGCACACCGGCCGGCCTCTCAGTCCTCTGGTCGTGACTGGTCGGGGTCACCGCCAGGGCGCTTCCACGCCGTCCGAAAGTTCTCCACAGGGGCTAGAACATACTGGCGGTTGTGTGGTAGCAGGCGTAGAATCAGGGCATGCCCGAGAGTCCCGCCGACACCACCGCTGTGGTGCGAGATGTCACCGGGACGATCGCTGCAGCCGAGGTCACGCTGCTGCTCGGGATCGTGGACTGGGCCGTCGCGCACACCCTGCACGGTGCCGACGCCGAGGGCCTCGCGTTCGCCGACACCGGCGTCCCGCTGGGTGGGGAAGGGTGCCCGGTCGTCAGTGAGTTCGCGGCCTACGAGCTGTCGGCGGTGATGGGTCGGTCGTCGGGGTCGGGTGCTGCCTACATCGGCAAGACGTTGGAGCTCCGCTATCGCCTGCCGAAGCTGTGGGCGCGGGTCGTCGCATTGGAGGTGACGGTGTGGAAGGCGTTCCGCATCGCCGAGCTGACGATGAACCTTCCTGTTGAGGGTGCGGCGTTCGTCGACACCGCTCTGGCGTTCTGTGCCCACCGGTGCGGGTTCGCGCAGATCGAGCGGACCGTGGAGGACGCGATCGCCCGCTTCGACCCCGACGAAGCAGAAGCACGTCGGCGCAAAGCGGCCGAGGGCAGGAAGTTCGGTGTCCACACCGAGCAGGTCAGCACCGACGGGACCGTCGAGGTCGCCGGCACCCTCGACCTGGCGGATGCGTTGGACCTCGAGAAGGCGGTGCAGGAGACCGCGAAGGCTCTGGGTGAGGCCGGGTGCGAGGAGTCCCTCGACGTCCGTCGGGCGATGGCGGTCGGGGAGATCGCCCGCGGCCAGGACACCCTGCCTCTGACCGGCGGCACCAGCGGCAGTAGTGGTCGGGCGGTGACGATCTACGTCCACGTGGACGAGGACTCCGACGTGGCCACGGTCGACAACACCCGCTCCAACGCGTTGATCGCGCAGGTAGCCGCCTGGTGCGCCGACGCAGCCCGGGTGACGATCAAGCCCGTCATCGACCTCAACGCGACCTTCGGCTCCTGCGGGTATCAGCCCTCGGAGGCGGTCCATGAGCAGGTGGTCCTGCGCGACGGGACCTGCATCTTCCCGAGCTGCACCCGACCGGCGTCGACGTGCGACCTCGACCATCGGGTCCCGTTCGAGCAGGGCGGGACGACGACCAGCGACAACCTGGCCCCGTTGTGCCGACGGCATCACCGCGCCAAGACCCACTCCGCCTGGTCCTACACAAGCCCAGAGCCAGGGTTGTACGTCTGGACCAGCCCCGAGGGCCACGTCTTCACCGCGGATCGCCGCTGCCACGCGATGCACCGGCGTCGACGAGCCTGATCGCCCCACACCCCGCCCCCGGCGGGGTCATCGGCGCGTCCGGACACCGGCTCCCAGGCAGGTGCCAGGATCGCGGTCATGGTCTTCCACCTGACGGTCGGTGCTGCCGACGAGGCACTCGACGAGCGGCTCTCCGGGGAGCTCGACACCTTCAACGCCGCCGCGGTGCCCGGTCCGGGGGCGGTCGAGCTGACGGTGCGGTCCACCGGCTCGGATGGAGACCTGCTGGGCGGGATCAGCGGGTGGACCTGGCAGGAGGCGGCCGGCATTGGACTGACGTGGGTCCACGCCGACCAGCGGGCGACCGGGCTGGGGCGCCAGCTGCTCGCCGAGTTCGAGCGCGTCGCCGCCGAGCGTGGTGCCCGGCGCGTCTTCGTCACGTCGTTCACCTTCCAGGCGCCCGGCTTCTACGAGAAGCACGGCTACCGGGAGGTCTTCAGGTGGGACGGCGTGCCGGTCGAGGGCCAGGCGGACGTGCACCTCCGCAAGGACCTCTGACGTCCCGCTGGTTGAGGTGTGAGAGCCGCGAGGCCCGAGCCTCGAAGCCTGGTGGGCCGGGAGTCGGCGTCGGGGGCGCGGGTTGCTGGTCGGCACGGGTGGTTTCGAGGCTCGTCGCTGGCGCTCCTCGCACCTCAACCACCGTGCGGTCGCGCTGGCGCTCCTCGCACCTCAACCACCGTGCGGTCGCGCTGGCGCTCCTCGCACCTCAACCACCGGGGAGGTCGCGCTGGCGCTCCTCGCACCTCAACCACCGGGGGCTCCTCGCACCTCGAACGCCGGGTTCGGCTGCGCGCCACTACAACGAGGGTTCGGTCCAGGCGGTCTGGACGACCTCGACGCCACGCTCGCGGGTGACGAGGCGGCCGCGGCCCGGAGGCATCGGGACCGGGCGGACGTTGCCGAGCAGCGGGCCTTCGTCGGGGCTGCCGGAGAGCATCAGGCCGGGCATCGCGAGGTCGCGCAGCGACTGGATCACCGGCTCGTAGAGCGCGCGGGAGGCGCCACCGGAACGGCGCGCCACCACGACGTGCAGGCCGACGTCGCGGGCCTGGGCGAGCAGCGGCTGGAGGAGCGCGACGGGAGAGCTCTGCTGGGTGGCGACCAGGTCGTAGTCGTCGACGACCACGAAGACCTCCGCGCCGGTCCACCAGGTGCGGCTGCGCAGCTGCTCCGGGGTGACGTCGGGTCCGGGGATCCGGCTCTCGAGGTAGCGCCGCGAGGTCCTTGATCGCCGGCGTCGCCTGGGTCGCCGAGGTGAGGTAGTTGAGCAGGTAGTCCTCCGGCACCTCGCCCAGCAGGGAGCGCCGGTAGTCGACGACGACGAGCTGGGCCTGCTTCGACGTCCGGGTGCGCATGACCTCGCGGATGTGCGAGCGCAGCACGGCGCTCTTGCCGGACCCTCCGTCGCCCAGGACCAGCAGGTGCGGCTGGGTGTCGGGGTCGAGCGCGACCGGGGCGAGCTCCTTCTCGTTGACGGCCAGGTAGAGGCGCTTGTCGGCCTCGTCCTCCGCGGCGGTCGCCGGGTACGACGCCGGCCTGCCCGAGCACCGCGTCGAGGCCGATCCGCTCGGGCAGCAGGCGCAGCTTGGGCCCGCTGGGACCCTTCCAGGCCGCGGCGACGCGGGTGATCAGGTGGTCGACGCCGTCGCCGAGGGTCTCGGCCGACGGCGTCGTGGTCGATGCGGGGCAGCGCGCCGAGGAAGTGCAGCTTGCCCGGCACGAGCCCCCGCCCTGGCCGCCCGGCCGGCACGAGCTGGGCGACCTTGCGGTCGATCTCGGAGTCCATCGCGTCGCCGAGCTTGAGCTCGAGCCGGGTGCCGAGGAGGTCGCGCATCGCGGCGCGGAAGTCGGCCCACCGCGCGGTCGCGGTGACGACGTGCAGGCCGAACGTCAGGCCGCGGGAGGCCAGCTGCTGGATCTCGAGCTCGAGGTCGTCGAAGTCCGAGCGCAGCGTGCTCCAGCCGTCGACGACGAGGAACACGTCGCCGTACCCGTCGTCGACCCGTCCCTGGGCGCGCCGGGAGCGGTAGGTCTCGATCGAGTCGATGCCGTTGGTGCGGAAGTAGGCCTCGCGGCGGTCCACGACGCCCTGCACCTCCGCCACGATGCGCCGTACGACGTCGGGCTCGGAGCGGGTGCCGACGCCGGACGACGTGGGGGAGCGAGGTCAGCGGCGCGAACGTCCCGCCGCCGAAGTCGAGCACGAAGAACTGCGACTCCTGCGGGGTCGTGGTCAGCGACATCGAGGTCACGATCGTGCGCAGCACGGTGCTCTTGCCGCTGCGCGGCCCGCCGACGACCGCGACGTGGCCCGTGGCGCCGCCGAGGTCGACGGTCAGGGTGTCGCGGCGCTGCTCGCGCGGGCGGTCGACGGTCCCGAGCGGGATGACCAGGCCGCCCATCGAGCGCCAGTGCGGCGAGACCAGGCCGAGCTCGCGGGTCCTCGACCAGGTCGGTCATCAGCTCGTCGAGCGTGTCGGGCTCGTCGAGCGGCGGCAGCCAGACCTGGTGCGCGGCCAGGCCGTGGCCGACCATGTGGTCGACGGCGACGTCGAGCAGGGTCTCCTGCGACTCCGCGCGCGGTCGGGGCCTCGGGCTCCGGCTCGGGCTCGACCTGGAGCGAGAGGACCTCGGAGATCGTGAACGGCAGGATCCCGCGCACGTGCCCGCCCTCGTCGCGGCCGACGCGCACCCGCCCCGCGGCCGGCGGGCCGGAGACGTACGCCGCCTTGAACCGGGTCATCGTGGTCGGGTCGGGCTTGAGGTAGCCCGAGCCCGGGCACCGCCGGCAGCTCGTAGGCGTCGGGCACGCCGAGCACCGCACGCGACTCCTGGGCGCTGAAGGTGCGCAGCCCGACGCGGTAGGACAGGTGCGACTCCAGGCCCGCGCAGGCGGCCCTCCTCCAGCCGCTGCGAGGCCAGCAGCAGGTGCAGGCCGAGCGAGCGGCCGAGCCGGCCGATCGCCACGAACAGGTCGATGAACTCGGGCTTGGCCGACAGCATCTCGGAGAACTCGTCGACCACGATGAACAGCGACGGCAGCGGGGCGAGGTCCTCGCCGGCGGACCGTGCCTTCTCGTAGTCGCGCATCGGAGGCGAAGTTGCCGGCCTCGCGCAGCAGCTCCTGGCGGCGCACCATCTCGCCCGACAGGGCGTCCTGCATGCGGTCGACCAGGGTGAGCTCCTGGGAGAGGTTGGTGATGACCGCCGAGACGTGCGGCATCTGCGACATCCCGGCGAAGGTCGCGCCGCCCTTGAAGTCGACGAGCACCATGTTGAGCTGCTCGGGGGAGTGGGTCATCGCCAGGCCCGAGCACGAGGGTGCGGAGGAACTCCGACTTGCCGGAGCCGGTCGCGCCGATGACCAGGCCGTGCGGGCCCATGCCCTGCTGGGCGGACTCCTTGATGTCGAGGTGCACCAGGGCGCCGGACTCGCCGAGGCCGATCGGCACCCGCAGCCGGTCGCGCGAGGGTCGCCGGCGCCACGCCGCGGACGGCTCGAACGCGCGGACGTCGCCGAGGCCGAGCAGGTCCATGAAGTCGGTCGGCCCGGTGATCTCGCCGGCCGGCAGGTCGCTCGCCGCACCGCTGACGGTCACGCTGTGCAGCGGGGTCAGCCGCCGGGCGAACGCCTCCGCGGTCGCCTGGTCGCACTGGTCGGCCTTGGCCCGGATCGGCTCCTCGCGCACCCGCAGCGCCTGGACCGCGACCTTGTCGTCGGCGTCGGGCTCCCCGGGCTCGAGCAGGAGCCGCAGCCGGGAGGCGTCCTCGAGCTCCATCCACCGGCTCGGCAGGTCGAGCACGGTGACGCCGTGCAGCCCGTCGGGCGGTACCACGTGGTTGCCCGGCGGGAGCTCCGCGCCGTCGGTCACGAGCAGGATGTGCGGCGTCGCCTGCCGGTCGTCCGCGCCGAAGCGTGGGCGGTCGCCGAGGTCGGGCGGGAGCAGGGCGGCGAGGTCGCTGAGCGACGTGCTGACCATCCGCATGGCGCCCACGGCGTCGCTCTGCTCCGGGCTGAGCGCGTGGGGGAGCCACTTGATCCAGTCCCAGTGGGCGAGGTTGTCCTCGGAGGACAGCACCGCCACCACGAGGCTCTCCGGCGACTGGAAGGCGGTGGCCGAGCAGATGATCGCGCGGGCCAGTGCGCGAGCCTGCTCCTCCTCGCCGCAGAGCTCGATCCGGTCGAAGGAGCGCAGGTCGACCGAGGCCGGCAGGTCGGGCTGGGTGCGGTGGACCACCAGCAGCCGGTGCAGGGCGGAGGCGGCGGCGGGGTCGACGTCGTCGATCGGGGCGCTCTCCGGCGGCACCAGCTCGAGGGCCAGCGGCTGCGCGCAGAGGCCGTAGCGGACGTGGAGGAAGCGCGGGTCGCTGGGCGTGTGCTCCCACACGCGGGTCCGCTCCTCGGCCAGCGCCGGCAGCGACGACGGGTCGGGGTGGTGCCACGTGAGGGCGCGCCGTTGGCGCTCGGCCGCGTCGCGCGCGGTCGTGCGGACGCTGGAGAGGTAGCGCAGGTACTCCGTGCGCGAGCCGGTGACCTGCTGGTTGCGCTGCTTCCGCTGCCGGTCGATCTGCACGAAGATGAAGCCGAGCGTGGCGAAGAGGAACATGCCGCCGGCGAGGAAGCTCTTGCCCCCGCCCCCGGTGCTGCCGAGGGCGGCGACCAGCACGATCGACCCGACGCTGCCGAGCATCGGGATGGCGTTCATCGCGATCCCGGCAGCGCCCTCGCTGGCCTGGATCTGTGGCGGCGGCTGGAGCTGGAGCTGCCCGCCGGGCATCTCGGGCTCGTCGGCGCGCGAGCCGCGCAACGGCACCTGGATCGCGGCGGGGGACGCGACGGCCGGACGTCCACCGGGCGGCGGTCCTGGCTGTCGGCTCTGCGTCGTCGTCACTCGGACCGCTCCGTGGTCGGGGGTGGGGGGCTGATCGGGGCCATCGGGGTCGGGTCGGGTCGTGCTCGCCGGCGCCGCCGCGATGCTCGATGATAGGCATCTCGTCGACCGGCGTGCGGGTTCAGGCATACCTTGGCCGAGACCTGGGGACAATGGTCCCGGCGCGGGTGCCCGACCGGCACCGGCCGGACCGGGCAGCGCGCCGGACGACATGCCAGACACGTCAGGTCCGGGGAGGCCACATGAGCGGGGTGAGCGGCCGGGCGAACGGCGCTGCCGCGCTGCCGGGCGACGTCGTGGCGCTGAGCGTGCACGGCCCCAGCGGGGTGCTCGACCTGCACGTGCCGGTGGCGGCGTCCAGCCTCGACGTGGCGACGGAGTACTCACGACAGGCCAGCCTCCCCTCCGTGCCCACGCTCTACACCCGTCTCGGCGCAGCGCTGCCGCCCGACCTCTCCCTGGCCGACGCGGGGCTCGGTGCGGGCTCGGTGCTCGTCGCGCTGCCGGGCGGTGCCGCCCCACCGGCTGCTGCCCGGCGCGGCGACGCGGCCCGGCGCCGGCAGCGGCTGAGCGCCGGAGCCCTGTCGGTCCTCTGGTTCGCCGTCGCCGGCGCGGCAGCGGTGCTCGCGGGCGCCCTGGCGGCGACGCTTCCCGCCGGCTCGGACCTCCGGCACGTGACCATCGCCGTCCTCATCGGTACGGCGGTCGTGGGGGCCGCGCCGTTCGGGCCACTGGGTGCCCAGCGTGCGCTGGTCGCCCCCGCGTTCGCCGGGGCGGCGGTCTTCGCGATCACCTGGGACCCGGCGCCCGAGCGGCTGCCCACGATCCTCGGCGTCTCGGCCCTGGTCGCGGGGCTCGTCGCCGCCTTCGCCCGGGCCCTGGAGCCGCGCGCGGAGGAGGGGCTGCGCGTGTGGGTCGTCGTGGGCGTGGTGCTC
The DNA here is from genome assembly GCA_963757695.1 of uncultured Actinomycetota bacterium. Classification (GTDB taxonomy): domain Bacteria; phylum Actinomycetota; class Actinomycetes; order Propionibacteriales; family Nocardioidaceae; genus Nocardioides. The sequence continues at coordinate 460,314 of CAVWTJ010000014.1, read as the reverse complement.
TTCGTCGTCACGACGCTGGCCGCCCTCGCCGACATCTCCGGACAGGTCGTGTGGGCGGTGCTGCTGCTCGCGGCGATGCTGGCGGCTCGCCTGGTGCCGCTGGTCGCCATCGACGTCCCCGACCAGCTCCTCATCGACCTCGAGCGGCTCGCGGTGACCGCGTGGTCGGCGCGGGCCCGGCCCACCGGACGTCGGGGCCGGACCGTCGTGCCCCGGCAGGCGGTGGAGGCGGTGGCGGCCGGGGGTGCGCGGATGGTCACCGCGGCGGGCGTCGCGGTGCTCGTGGTGGCACCGGTGTCGGCGTACCTGCTGCTGGGCGAGGCGACCGCGTCCATCGACCCGATCGGTGCCCGGTGCGAGGTCGGGCTCGTCGGCGCCGCGCTGCTGCTCGCCGCTCGCAGCTACCGTCACGTCGGGGCCCGCGCCCTGCTCCGGACCGCCGGTCTGGGGTGCTGGGCGATCCTGGCCGGCGTGCTCCTGGCTGTGGCCGGACCCGACCTGGTCGCGGTGATCACGATCGGTGCGATCGGCCTCGGCCTGCTCCTCGTGCTGGTCGCCGTCGCCCTGGGCCGCGGATGGCGCTCGGCCTGGTGGTCGCGGCGGGCCGAGGTGGCCGAGGGCGTCTGCGGCGCGTTGGCGTTCGCGTCGGTCGTGGTTGCCGGCGGGCTCTTCCGCGTCCTGTGGGAATTGACCGGTTGAGGTTTAGCGACCTCGTCCCCGGGTAGCAGGTGGGTGTCCGGTTCGCGACCCGGCTCGGACGCGCAGGACCCCCGGTCACACCCACTCTCGCGCGGCGACATGCCGCCGGACGAAGGAGAAGGCACCATGTCGAACGCCCCTGAGTACGGCCAAGGACAAGGCACTCTGACCCGAGCCGCCGGCCTGGTCTCCGATGCCCGTGCGGACTTCAACTCGCTGAGCGCCAAGCTCTCCGACCAGATCTCCGCGGTCCAGGGCAAGTGGGGTGGGCAGGGCGCGTCGGCGTTCTTCGTCCTGCACCAGACCTGGACCGAGAAGCAGCGCACGATCGTCGGCGCGCTCGACGAGTTCTCCAGCTCGCTGACCGTCACCGAGCGCGACAACCTGTCCACCGACGACGACCAGGCGGGCAGCATGACCCGTCTGACCAACCGCCTCGGCTGACGCCGACCACCAGGATCCAGGAGACAGCGATGAACCTCGACGGAATCCGCGTCAACCACGCGGCACTCGACCAGGCGGCTGCCGACATGGTGCAGGCCGTGAAGGACATCGACGACCGGCTCAACCGGCTCGAGTCCGAGCTCAACCCGCTCAAGAGCGACTGGGCCGGTGGCGCCCAGCAGGCCTACTACGTCGCCAAGGGCAAGTGGGACACCGCGATCGCGGAGATGCGCCAGCTCCTCCAGGACACCCACGTCTCGGTGTCCAACTCCAACCAGGGCTACAAGGACGCCGACAAGCGCGGGGCCGCCCAGTTCCAGGGCTGACCGCCGCCAGGGCGGCCACGTCGAGAGGGTCGGCACCGTGAGGTGCCGACCCTCTCGACGGTGTCACCGTCGCCCCGCCGGCTCGGCTGAGTCGCCCGCTCGCGGGGGCGGGCGTGGTCCACAATGTGCGCGACGAGGCCCCGGTCGGACCGGGGCGTGGAGAAGGCATGAGGGAGAACCGATGAGCCAGGCGCCGGCCACCACCTCGGGGCTCGTCCGGGTCACCGTCGCGTCCGGCACCCGCCGCGTCGACCTCGTGCTGCCGGGCGCGATCCCGGTGGCCGAGCTCCTTCCCGAGCTGGCGCGCAGCGTCGGCCTGCTCGACGCTGCGACCGTCTACGGCGGCTACCGCCTGGTGACCTCCGAGGGCCGCCGCCTGGCGAGCGACTCGGGCCTCACGCTGCAGGGTGTCGAGGACGGCTCGGTCATCACCGTGACCGCCGGCGCCGACCCGCCGCCGTCGCCGGTCTACGACGACGTCGTCGAGGCGATGACCGACGTCGTCGAGCACGACCTCAAGCCGTGGGAGCCCGCCGCCGGTCGTCGTACGGCGCTCGGCGCGGCCGCGATCCTGATGGCGCTCGGGGCCGTCGCCCTGCTGCTCCAGCGCGAGGCCACGGCTCGCCGACGTCGCCGCGGCCGTCGTCGCCGCGGCGCTGCTCGTCGGCGCGATCGTGCTCTCCCGCGTGCAGGAGGAGCCGGAGGCGGCCGTGACGGTCGCCTGGATGTCGGTGGGGTACGCCGTGGTGGCCGGGCTGATGCTCGCGCCGGCCGACCCCGAGCGCTACGGCTACGCCGTGCTCTGCGCCGGGCGCGGGGGCCGCGCTCGCGGGCATCGTCGGCGTGGTCGGTCTCGGGGTGGGACGCCCGCTCCTCGTGCCGGCCGTCGTGGTCGGCGCCGTCGTCGGCGGCTGCGGGCTGGTCATCCACGACACCGACGCCGACGCCGGCGTGCTGACGGCCTGCGTGCTCACGTTCGTGGTGCTCGTCGGCAGCGTCTTCCCCTGGCTGGCCCTGGGCGTCACCGGCACCACCGTCGACCAGCTCTACACCCCAGCCGACATCACCGCCGAGCCCGACGTGATCGACCCCGACCGGGTCGCCGCCGACGCCCGCGTCGCCCACGAGATCCTGGTCGCGATCTCGGCCACCGTCGGCCTCCTGATCGTCCTCGTCGCGCCGCTGGCGGTCTCGCTCGGCCTGGCCGGGGGCCCTGCTGGCGGTCCTCTGCTCGCTGGTCGTCATGTTCCGCACCCGCCAGTACCGCACCGGCACCGAGGTGCTGGTCGGGCTGGTCTCCGGGGTGCTCGGGCCTGGCCTCGGTGGCGGTCTCGGTGCTGGTGCAGTACCCGGAGTGGCGCCCCACCCTGGCCGTCGTCCTGGCGGTGACCGGGGCCGTGCTGCTGGCGGTGACCCTCCTGCCGTCGGCGCCGTCGATGCGCCGGGGCCGCTTCGGCGACATCCTCGAGACGGTCTCGCTGCTCGCGCTGCTGCCCCTGCTCGTGGTGGCCACCGAGCTGCTCGACAACCTCCCGTTCACGAGCTGAGGCGCGGCGTCGATGGCCACCAAGAAGGACCTCGTCGAGGCGTACTCGTTCAGCCGCCGTCGACTCGTCACGGCGTTCGTGTCGGGCGCGCCGGGCGGCCGTGAGGTCGAGCCGAGCCGGCCGGGTCGCACGATCATCGGCGGCATCGCCCTGGCCGTGCTCCTGGTCGCCGGCGCGCTCGTGCTCGGCATCCTGAAGTCCCCGGAGACGATCGAGTGGGGCGACGAGGTGCTGGTCGGGGAGAAGGGCACCGGTGCCGACTTCGTCAACATCTCCCCGGTCGGTGGTGGTGACCCGCAGCTGCACCCGATCATCAACATCACCTCCGCGATGCTCCTGCTGGGCCCCGACCTCGTCTCCACGCCGGTCTCGCAGGAGGAGGTCGCCGACCGCAAGCGCTACGAGACCCTGGGGATCCTCGGGGCACCCTCCACACCGCCGCGGGCGAGCAACCTGGTCCAGGACGGGTGGACCGCGTGCACCACCGCCGTCGGCGGGCCGGCCCTCGGCACCAAGCTCAACGTCGACCCCCAGAGCGACGCGGTGCAGACGCCGTCCACCAGCTTCGTGGTCCAGACGCCCGACGGCGACCGCTACCTGGTCGCGGAGTCCTCGCTCGGCTGGGACCGCCCGGCGGAGACCCGTGCCTACGCCTACCCGGTGCCCGACGACCGGGACAATGCCGGGCGGATCCTGCGCGCCGTGGCCGGCTCCGACGACCCGGTGCCGGTCTCGGGTGACTGGATCACGCTCTTCCCGCCCGGGCGGGAGCTGTCGTTGCGGACCTTCGGTCTCGACGTGGGGGACCTCGGCACGACCTCCGCGGGTCGCGGGGCAGGGCTCGGTGCCCACGAGCGCGCGGGTCGGCGACGTCCTCACGGTGGGCGAGGACCGCTACGTCCTGCTCGAGAACGGATTCCTCCAGCTCGACGAGTTCTCCGACCGGGTCTACGCCAACTCCTTCCCCGACGGTGGCTCGCCCACCGAGGTGCCCGTCGAGGGTGCGCCGACCGGTGACACCTCCGACGCGCGGACGCTGCCGCGTGCCTTCTGGCCCTCGGAGGTCACGACCGAGCAGGCCGTGGGACCCGTGTGCGCCCAGCTCGACGCCGTCGCCGAGCGCGACCCGGGCGTCCACCTGGCCCGCGTCGAGCCGGGCAGCGTGGCCAGTGCCGACGACGTCGCCGTCGGCCAGACCGACAGCGACGTCGACTCCGGAGCCGGCGCGTTCGTCCACTCCGGCGGGTGGTCGGCCGCGGGCGCGTCGGCGCTGGCGCTGATCGACGAGAGCGGCTTCTGGTACCCCGTCCGCGGTGAGCTCGAGCAGGAGAACCTCGGCTACCGCGACGTCGACACGGAGGTCGTCCCGAACGCGTGGGTCGAGATGTTCGACGAGGGCGTCGTGCTCAGCGTCGACGCCGCCCGCTGTCCACCGACGTCACGGGGGCGGGCCGAGCCGTGCGCCGTGCGCTGAGCCGCGCCGGCGTCGTACGCGCGGCGGTGCGGACACTCGCACCGGTCCTGGTGCCGGTCCTGGTGCCGGTCCTGGTGGTGGGGTCGCCCGTCGTGCTGGGTCCGGCGAGCCCGGCCGCCGCCGCTGGCCGACGGGACGGCGTGCACGGACATCAACGACGTCACGGACCCGCGCGACGACCCGACCACCCGGACCGGTGACGCCTTCGTCGCCCTCCAGGTCGCCGAGGCCCGCCAGGCGGTCACCGACCTGACCGGCAAGCGGCCCGGCGCAGGCGTGCGGGTCGCCGTGGTCGACTCGGGGGTGCGGGTCAGCGGCGACGACCTGGTGGTCACCAGCTCGGACCGGGTGCCGGACTTCGCGGTCGCCGACGGCTACGTCTCCTGGCAGGGTACGGCGCTCGCCGGGATCATCGCCGGCGCCGACACCACCACCGCCGCCGGCGAGGAGCTGGCGGTCGGGCTCGCACCGGCGGCCAAGCTCGTCGACGAGCGGGTCTACGACGTCGGCCCCGAGAGCGCCAACGACGAGCAGCGCGAGCCCACGGCCGCGGGGCTGATCGAGGGCCTGCGCCGCCTCGAGCCGAAGGTGCGCAAGAAGGACGGGGTCCGGATCGTCAACGTCTCCCTGCGGGTCTCGGCGACCCCGGCCGAGCGCGAGCAGCTGGCCGAGGCGGTCGGTGCGCTGACGGCGCGAGGAGCGATCGTCGTGGCGGCGGCGGGCGACCGTCGCGACGTCCAGCAGAGCGACTCCGACGAGGGCGGCTACGAGCTCGGGGAGGACTACGCCGACCGGATCTGGCCGGCTGCCCTGTCCCGCACCGATCCCCGCGTGGTCGCGGTGACCACGTCGGTGGCCGCGGGCCAGGACGTCACCGCGGCCATGGTCGAGAGCTCCGCGATCGACGTCGCGGTCCCGAGTGCCGGCGCGGTGTCCTATGCGATCAACGGGACGCCGTGCTCGCTCGACGAGCCGTCGACCGCGGTGGCCGCCGCCCAGGTCTCGGGGGTCCTGGCGCTGCTGCTCACCGTCTTCCCCGACGAGAACGCCGACCAGGTCATCGCCCGGCTGGAGGGCACTGCCACGGGTGGTTCCCGCGACCCCGACAACCCCGACGTGCGCGTCGGTCGCGGCATCGTGCAGCCGGTCGAGGCGCTGACCCGTGCGCTGCGGCCCGGTCGGCGCGGTGACCTCGGCGGCAGCACCCGGCCCGACGTACCGACCCGACCCGTCGCGCTGCCGGAGCCCGAGCCCGACGTCCTCGCCGACACCCGCAGCGACGCGATCTGGTGGGGTCTCCTCGGTGGCGGCGGACTGCTGCTCGCCCTCCTCCTGCGTCCGGTACTGGCGCGACGGCGCGACTGAGGGGTCCGGCGTGCGGAGGAGCCGTCGGCCTGAGGCTCCGCACCCACCACCGTGCGTCTGAGAGGCTCCTGCCATGTACTTCATCGTCGTCAAGTTCCAGACCAAGCCCGAGTGGACCGACCGGTGGATGGACCTGGTCGCCGACTTCACCGAGGCCACCAGGGCCGAGCCGGGCAACCTGTGGTTCGAGTGGTCCCGCAGCGTCGAGGACCCCGCCGAGTTCGTGCTCGTCGAGGCGTTCGCCGACGACGGCGCGGGCCCGCACGTCAACAGTGCGCACTTCAAGGAAGCCGTCGCCGCGATGCCCCAGGCCCTGGTGCGGACGCCCCAGATCGTCAGCCGCCAGGTCGAGGGCGACGAGTGGGGCCTGATGGGCGAGGTCGCCGTCGACTGAGGCACGCGCACCGAGACCACGAACGCCGGTCCCGACCGCAGTGGTCGGGACCGGCGTCTGTGCTGAACCAGCGTGGCGGAGGATAGGGGATTCGAACCCCTGAGGGCTATTAACCCAACCCGCTTTCCAAGCGAGCGCCATAGGCCACTAGGCGAATCCTCCGCGGAGGACACTACCCGTGGTCGGCCCGCGGTACGTAATCGCCTATGCTCTGGGCAACCCCCCGTGCGGCGGTACCTCACTGAATCCCCCAGGGCCGGAAGGCAGCAAGGGCAGGTGGGCTCTTCCGGGTGCACGGGGGGCCCTTGTCTTCCTGGCGGAAGACCTCGGCGCGCCACTCGGCCTGCGGCTTCGCTGTGGTCGCTGTGGTCGCCGTGGTCGCCGTGGGCCGAAGACCTCGGCGCGCCACTCGGCCTGCGGCTTCGCTGTGGTCGCTGTGGTCGCCGTGGGCCGAAGACCTTGGCGCGCCGCTCGGCCTGCGGGTTCGCTGTGGTCGGCCGTGGGCGGAGGTCGGCGGAAGGCCGGCCGCGCTAGGCGGGTGTCGGCGGCGGTGGTTAGTGTCTCCACGTGGACTCACCGCTCGCGCTCTACCGCCGCTACCGGCCCGAGACCTTTGCCGAGGTCATCGGGCAGGAGCACGTCACCGAGCCGCTGCGGGCAGCCCTCGCCAACAACCGGGTCAACCACGCCTACCTCTTCTCCGGCCCCCGCGGCTGCGGCAAGACCACGTCGGCGCGGATCCTGGCCCGCGCGCTCAACTGCGAGCTCGCGCCGGTGGCCGACCCGTGCGGTCGGTGCGACAGCTGCGTCGACCTGGCCCGCAACGGTCCGGGGTCGATCGACGTGATCGAGATCGACGCCGCCTCGCACGGTGGCGTCGACGACGCGCGCGACCTGCGGGAGAAGGCGTTCTTCGCCCCCGTCCGCAGCCGCTACAAGGTCTACATCATCGACGAGGCCCACATGGTCAGCTCGCAGGGCTTCAACGCCCTGCTCAAGCTGGTCGAGGAGCCGCCCCCGCACCTGCGGTTCATCTTCGCCACGACCGAGCCGGAGAAGGTCATCGCGACCATCCGCTCGCGCACCCACCACTACCCGTTCCGGCTGATCCCGCCACGGCTGCTGTCGTCGTACCTCTCCGAGCTCTGCGAGAAGGAGGGCGTGCAGATCGAGCCGGCCGCCCTGCCGCTCGTGGTCCGGGCCGGCGCCGGGTCGGCCCGCGACACGATGTCGGTCCTCGACCAGCTGCTCGGTGGCGCCGGTGCCGACGGCGTCACCTACAAGCTGGCCAGCGGGCTGCTCGGCTACACGCCCGACACCCTGCTCGACGAGGTCGTGGACGCCTTCGCGGCCGGCGACGGCTCCGCGGTGTTCGGTGTCGTGGACAAGGTCATCGAGACCGGCCAGGACCCGCGGCGCTTCACCGAGGACCTGCTGCGCCGGCTGCGCGACCTCGTCATCGTCGCCGCCGTCCCGGATGCCCCGGCGACCGGACTCATCGACGTCTCCGCCGACCAGGCGGATCGACTGGTGGCGCAGGCCTCCCGCTTCGGTCGGTCCGACCTCAGCCGGGCCGCCGACCTCGTCGCGACCGGACTGACCGAGATGCGCGGCGCGACCGCGCCCCGGCTCCTCCTCGAGCTGATCTGCGCCCGGGTGCTGCTGCCCGGCGCCGACCACACCACCCACGGCGTGCTGGCCCGCCTCGACCGCATCGAGCGCCGCGCCTCCATCGCGCCGCCCGCCGAGTCGGCCCCGACCGGGGGCGGTCCCGCCGCCGCGCGCGCGGCCGCCGCGCCCCGGAGCCCCGAGCCCGAGCCGCCCACGCCCTTCGCCGCACCGGATCCCGAGCCCGCGCCCGCTGCGCCCGCCGTCCCGGCCATGGAGCCCCAGCGGATCCCGGCCCCGGAGCCGGTCGCCCCGGAGCGGGAGGAGCCCGAGCCCGTGCCCGAGCCGCCGGTCACCGCCCAGCCGGTGGCCGTCTTCCCCGAGCCCGGCCGCGACGAGCCCCCGGTGCCCGCGCGCCGCACCCGCGCCGACGCGAGACGCTCCCGAGGCGCCGGCACCGGTCGCCGCCGAGACCGGCCCTGCGGGCGGTGCGCTGTCGTTGGTCGACGTACGACGGCTCTGGCCCGACGTCATCGAGGCCACCAAGCAGCGGCGCCGGATCACCTGGATCCACCTCACCCAGAACGCCCAGGTCGTCGCGGTCGACGCCACCAGCCTGACCCTCGGCTTCGCCAACGCGGGCGCGCGGGACTCCTTCGACGCCGGCGGCAGCGCCGAGATCGTCCGGCAGGCCGCCATCGACGTCATCGGCACGGCCTGGCGGGTCGAGACCATCGTCGACCCGGGCGCCCAGCCCGACGCCCCGCCGCCGCCCGCCGCCGGCCCCGCCCGCTCAGGCACGGCAGCAGGCTCCGGCCCGCGAGCCCGACGCCGCCCCGAGCGCGCCGGTCGACGGTCCGCCGTCCTGGGCCTCCGACGAACCGGCCGCCGCGGCGCCGGCACCCGCCGCTCCTGCGGCCAGGCCGCCCGCGTGGGCCGACGAGCCGGAGCCGCCCCCGACCCCGGCGGAGGCCTCCGACCCGCAGTCCGTCGCCGCCGCGCGCGAGGCCATCCGGCACACCCGCTCGGCCGACGAGCAGATCGAGGACCGGCGTGCGGTCGAGCTGGCTGCCGCGGACGCCGACGCCAGCCCTGACGACCTCGACGCCGACTCCGAGCACCTCGGCACCGACGAGATGCTCGCCCGCGAGCTCGGTGCCAAGATGATCGAGGAGATCCGGCACGACTGAGGCCCGGTGGTCGCCCGCCCGGGCGCGAGGCGGGAGCCTCATCGGGATTGGGAGAGACGCCCTAGGGTGGCGGCATGACTCAGAACCCGTTCGAGGCGCTGGGCGGTGAGGGCGGCTTCGACATGAACGCCCTCCTGCAGCAGGCCCAGCAGATGCAGGCCCAGATCGAGTCCGCCCAGGCCCGTCTCGCCGACGCCGTGACCGAGGGCAGCGTCGCCGGCGGCGCGGTGACGGTCCGCGTCAGCGGCGTGGGCGACCTCCTCGGCATCGACATCACCCCCGGCACCGTGGACGGCTCCGACGCCGACTCGCTGAGCGACCTCAGCGACCTCGTCGTGGCCGCCTACCGTGACGCCAAGGCCAACGCCGACGCGATGGCTGCCGAGGCGCTCGGCCCGCTCGCCGGCGGCGGTGGCCTGCCCGGCATGCCCGACCCGGGCAAGCTCGGCTTCTGAGCGAGCCCGTCCGCGTGGGGCGGCGTCGCTTCGTCGGTGCCGCCCCGTAGGCTCCCTCACGTGTACGAAGGCGTGGTCCAGGACCTCATCGACGAGCTCGGCCGGCTGCCGGGCGTCGGTCCCAAGAGCGCCCAGCGCATCGCGTTCCACATCCTCCAGGCCGAGCCGACCGACGTACGTCGGCTGGCCGACGTGCTCAACGAGGTCAAGGCCAAGGTCCGCTTCTGCGTGACGTGCTTCAACGTCTCCGAGGACGAGCAGTGCCGGATCTGTCGTGACCCGCGCCGTGACCCGACGTACCTCTGCGTGGTCGAGGAGTACAAGGACGTCGTCGCCATCGAGCGCACCCGCGAGTTCAAGGGTCGCTACCACGTGCTGGGCGGCGCCATCTCGCCGATCGACGGCATCGGGCCCGACCAGCTGCGGATCCGTGAGCTGATGGCGCGCCTGGCCGACAGCCAGATCGCGGAGGTCATCCTGGCGACCGACCCCAACCTCGAGGGCGAGGCCACCGCGACCTATCTCACCCGGCAGCTCTCGCCCTTCGGCTTGCGCGTGACGCGTTTGGCGAGTGGACTGCCCGTAGGTGGTGACCTCGAGTACGCCGACGAAGTCACCCTCGGCCGAGCGTTCGCAGGAAGGCAGACCGCACCATGACATCGAGCAGCACCCCCAGCACCACGCCGACGGAGGTCGACGGGGCCGAGGTCCTGGACGCCGAGACCGAGGACTTCGCCCAGCAGATCGCCGACTCGGTGGCCAGCTTCCTGCTCGCGCTGCGCGAGATCGCGCGCGAGGCAGACGGCAGCCGGGCCATCTCCCTGCTGCTGCTCGAGATCAGCCAGGTGCTGCTCGCCGGCGCCCGGCTCGGCGTCCAGCAGGACTTCACGCCGGGATCGGAGCACCAGCCCGACGTGGGCCCCGAGGCCGACCTCGACGGCATGCGGCTGCGCCTGGCCGAGATGCTGGGCAACGTCGACACCTACACGTTCGTCTTCGACCCCTACGTGCCCGAGGTCGTGGCCAGCCAGCTCTCCGACGACCTGACCAGCATCGCCAGCGACCTGGAGAACGGGCTGCGGCACTTCCGCCTCGGCAACGTCGTCGAGGCGCTGTGGTGGTGGCAGTTCTCCTACGTCGCCTCCTGGGGCAACCTGGCCGGTGCCGCCCTCAACGCGCTGCTGTCCGTCGTCTCCCACGACCGGCTCGACGTCGACAACGACTCCGAGATCGACCAGATCGAGGCGGCCGAGGCCGTCCTGGAGTCCGAGTAGCCCTCGGGGCCGCGCCGGCACCGTGGGTCTGCCGTCTCGGATCCGCGCCGTCGGCCCGGGCCGTCGCGCACCCCGCCGTAGGATCGGGAACCGGATCTGGTCCTCTACCCAGGAGTGAGTGAGCCCGGTGGGCATTGTCGTGCAGAAGTACGGTGGCTCGTCCCTCGCCGATGCCGCCGGCATCAAGCGGGTGGCGCAGCGCATCGTCAACACCCGGCGCGCAGGCAACGACGTCGTCGTGGTCGTCTCCGCGATGGGGGACACCACCGACGAGCTGCGCGACCTCGCCGAGCAGGTGACGCCGCTCCCGCCGCCGCGCGAGCTGGACATGCTGCTCACCGCCGGCGAGCGGATGTCGATGGCACTGGTCGCGATGGCGATCGCCCAGCTGGGCCACAAGGCGCAGTCGTTCACCGGCTCGCAGGCCGGGGTCATCACCGACTCCGCGCACGGCAAGGCCAAGATCATCGACATCACGCCCGGGCGGATCGAGGCGGCGATCGCCGACGGCGCCATCGCGATCGTCGCCGGCTTCCAGGGCGTCTCGCAGGACACCAAGGACGTCACCACGCTCGGTCGCGGCGCCTCCGACACGACGGCGGTCGCCCTGGCGGCTGCGCTCGGCGCCGACGTCTGCGAGATCTACAGCGACGTCGACGGCGTCTTCACCGCCGATCCCCGGATCGTCCCGGCCGCCCGCAAGCTCGACCACCTCTCCGCCGAGGAGATGCTGGAGATGGCGGCGTCCGGCGCCAAGATCCTGCACCTGCGCTGCGTGGAGTACGCGCGGCGCTACCAGATGCCCATCCACGTGCGCTCCTCCTTCTCCCAGAAGGAGGGCACCTGGATCCTGCCCGAACCACCCGAGGGAGAAGAGCCCATGGAGCAGGCGATCATCGCCGGCGTCGCCCACGACCGCAGCCAGGCCAAGATCACGGTCGTCGGCGTGCCCGACAAGGTGGGCGAGGCCGCCCGCATCTTCGAGTGCCTCGCGGCCGCCGAGGTCAACATCGACATGGTGGTGCAGAACGTGTCGGCCGCGGCGACCGGGCTGACCGACATCTCCTTCACCGTGCCCCGCGAGGACGGCACGACGGCCGTGGGCGCCCTGGCCCGGATCCAGGACGAGGTCGGCTACGACAACCTGATCTTCGACGACCAGGTCGGCAAGGTCTCCCTGATCGGCGCCGGCATGCGCTCGCACCCCGGCATCACCGCGAAGTTCTTCGCCGCGCTGGCCTCGGCCGGCGTCAACATCGGCATGATCTCCACCTCGGAGATCCGGATCTCGGTGATCGTCGACGAGTCGCAGGTCGACGAGGCCGTCCGCGCCACGCACACGGCGTTCGACCTCGACGCCGCCGAGGTCGAGGCCGTCGTCTACGGCGGGACCGGGCGATGACCCGCATCGGCATCGTCGGTGCCACCGGACATCACACCCCACGACGTTCTTCGCTCCACCGCTTCGCTCCTCCGCGAACAACGCCGCGGGGGCCCCAGATCCACGGGAGCAACCCATGACCCGCATCGGCATCGTCGGCGCCACCGGACAGGTGGGCGTCGCCATGCGCCAGATCCTCGAGCAGCGCGACTTCCCGCTCGAGGAGATCCGCTTCTTCGCCTCGGCCCGGTCGGCCGGCACCGTGCTGTCCTACGCCGGCCGCGAGGTCGTCGTCGAGGACGCCGCGACCGCCGACCCGAGCGGCCTGGACATCGCGCTGTTCTCCGCCGGTGCGACGACGTCGCGTGCCCTCGCCCCGGTCTTCGCGGACGCCGGCGTCGTCGTGGTCGACAACTCCTCGGCGTTCCGGATGGACCCCGACGTGCCGCTGGTCGTCTCCGAGGTCAACCCGGACGACATCGAGCTGGCGCTGGGCGGCGCGAGCCGGCGGATCATCGCCAACCCGAACTGCACCACGATGGCCGCCATGCCCGTGCTCAAGCCGCTGCACGAGGCGGCCGGCCTCGTCCGGCTGATCGCCTCGACGTACCAGGCCGTCTCCGGCTCCGGCGTCGCCGGCGTCGAGGAGCTGGCCTCCCAGGTCGCCGCGGCCGGTGAGAAGGGCCGGGAGCTGGCCTACGACGGCTCGGCCGTGGCCTTCCCGGAGCCGGTGAAGTACGCCCGCACCATCGCCTACAACGTGCTGCCGCTGGCCGGGTCGATCGTCGACGACGGCCGCAACGAGACCGACGAGGAGCAGAAGCTCCGCAACGAGTCCCGCAAGATCCTCGGCATCCCGGACCTGCGCGTCTCCGGCATCTGCGTGCGGGTGCCGGTCTTCACCGGTCACTCGCTCGCGATCAACGCCGAGTTCGCCCGGGCGATGCCCGTCGAGCTCGCCCGCGAGCTGCTCGCCGCCGCCCCTGGTGTCGAGCTCAGCGACATCCCGACGCCGCTGCAGGCCGCCGGCCAGGACCCGTCGTACGTCGGGCGCCTGCGCCAGGACGAGGGTGTCGACGGTCAGCGCGGGCTGGCCCTCTTCATCGCCAACGACAACCTCCGCAAGGGCGCCGCGCTCAACACCGTCCAGATCGCCGAGCTCCTCGCCGCCCGCTGACCCGTCGCCTCTCCGCCGACCCGTCACCTCTGGAACTGACGGGTCAGCGGAGAACTGACGGGTCAGTCGGTGGGGTCGACGTACGTCGTCGTGACCCACCAGGACAGCAGGAAGCAGCCGGCCGAGATGGCCGGGATCACGACGAGCATCGCCCAGCTGTCGAGCACGTCGATGAAGAAGAGCAGCGCGATGACCGCGGTGAGCCCCACGGCGAGGAAGCTGGTGCTGCCCGGGTCCGGGACCTGGCCGACGGCCAGCAGGAGGCGCCCGCCGAGGACGCCGAGGACGAAGATCACCGTCAGGAAGGCGAGGCCGGGACCGGTCCCGCAGGAGCTGGTGCCCCGGAGCTGCTCGCAGCCCTGGAAGCCGAGGAGGACCAGCCCGACGAGCCCGAGCCCGACCACCAGGCCGGTGACGAGCGCCGCGCTCCGGCCGGTGAGCAGCGACCGGCCCTGCGGTCGTGGGAGGCGTGTGCGTCGGGGCCGCCCGGCCTGCGGGGTCGGCTCGACGGAGGTCTCGATCGTCGTCGTCCCGGTCGCTCCCGGGGCCGCGCCGACAGCGGCGCCGCCGGTGCCGTCACGGCCGTCAGGGCGCTCGCGGGCGGCGTCCTCGAAGGACAGGGTGTCCCGGCCCGACGACGCGTCAGCCGCCGGGGCGACGGCGGCCAGCGGCTGGGTCTCGGCGTCCCGCTCGACGACCGGGGCCTGGCGGCCGGCCGGTGCCTGCGGCTTCGCACGAGCGCGCTTCGTGCGCCCGAACAGCCGAGGCGGCTCGAGGCTCGGTTGCTCCTTGTGCTCGTCAGGCATGGCGGCAGTGTGTCACGGACCGGCCTGCCCCGAGAACGAGGAAACCCCGGTCCCGCTCGAGGCGGTACCGGGGTGACCAGGGTGGACCAGAGGGTCGGGCTGACAGGATTTGAACCTGCGGCCTCTTCGTCCCGAACGAAGCGCGCTACCAAGCTGCGCCACAGCCCGAACATGAGCCGACCGAAACCGGCTCACAAGCATCAGAGCATAGCCGAGGCGTGCGGCGCACCTGCAATCGGGACCAGGGTCGCGAGCGTCGCCTCCGGACGGCACGCCAGGCGCAGGCGCACGTAGGGGTTCGTGCCGAGGCCGGCGGAGACGTGCAGGTACGACGAGCCGGGATCGCCGGGCTGCGAGGTGGCCGGGTGGCGGTGCAGCCCGCGCGCGCGTGCGCGGTCGAGGTCGCAGTTGGTGGTCAGCGCGCGACCGCCCGGCAGGCACACCTGGCCACCGTGGGTGTGGCCGGCCACGATGGCGTCGTACCCGTCGGCGGCGTACTGGTCGAGCACCCGCAGGTACGGCGCGTGCGCGATCCCGAGCCGCACGTCGGCACTCGGGTCGGCCGGCCCCGCGACCCGGTCGAGACGGTCGAAGCTGAGGTGCGGGTCGTCGACGCCGGCGAAGGCGACCGCGAGATCGCCGATCTGCAGCCGCCCGAAGCGGTTGCCGAGGTCGAGCCACCCGGCATCGGTGAAACGCCGCGACAGCTCGCGCCAGGGCAGCTGAGGGACGTCGGTGTGCCGCTTGCCCCGGTCCGGCAGCAGGTAGCGCAGGGGGTTGCGCAGGGTCGGCTCGTAGTAGTCGTTGGAGCCGTGCACGAAGACGCCGGGCCCGTCCAGCAGCGGGCCGAGCGCCTCCACCACGGCCGGTACGGCGTGCCGGTGGGCGAGGTTGTCACCGGTGTCGATGACCAGGTCGGGCTCCAGCTCGGCCAGCCCGCGGACCCAGTCCAGCTTGCGCTGCTGCCCGGGAGTCGCATGGATGTCGCTGAGGTGGAGCACCCGCAGCGGCCGTGCACCGGGGGGGAGCACCGGCACCTCGACGCGGCGCAGCGTGTAGGCGCGGGCCTCCCAGGCGGCGTACGCCGTGACGCCGGCGCCGGCCAGGGTGCCCCCGGCCAGGACGCGGGGGACAAAGGGAGCGAGGCGCACGGGCCCAGGCTGCCACAATGCTCCTATGAGCACCCTCAAGGACCAGCTGCGCGCCGACCTGACCGTCTCGATGAAGGCCCGCGACGAGCTGCGCTCGTCGACCTTGCGCATGGTGCTGACCTCGATCACCAACGCGGAGGTGGCCGGCAAGGAGGCGCGCCAGCTCACCGACGAGGACATCGTGACGGTGCTGTCGTCGGAGTCGAAGAAGCGCCGGGAGGCCGCGACCGCGTTCGAGGACGGTGGTCGAGCCGAGAGCGCCGCCAGGGAGCGCGCGGAGGCCGAGGTGATCGCCGGCTACCTGCCCGAGCAGCTCGGCGCCGACGACATCGAGCGGATCGTCACCGCCGCGGTCGCGCAGACGGGCGCTGCCGGCGAGGGCATGCGGGCGATGGGCAAGGTGATGGGTGTCGTGCAGCCCCAGGTGAAGGGCCGAGCCGACGGCGCCGCGGTCGCCGCGGAGGTACGGCGTCAGCTGGCCTGAGCGTCCCGCACGGACCGGGAGCGGGCTCCCGGTCGCCTCGGATCAGCGGCGTCCGCCGCCACCGCCACCGCCGCCGCCGTTGCCGCCGCGACCGCCGTTGCCGCCACCGCCGCCGCCGTTCTCAGGCTTGGGCGGCGGCTTCGGCGCCGGGACGAAGGTCTGGCCCGCGCCGGGGACACCGGCGGGATAGACGAAGGGCACGTTGTCGAGGCGGTCGTCGGCGACCTTCATCGCCGCTCCCCAGATCGGCGCGGCGAGGCCGGAGCCCGAGGCGCTGACGGTGACGCCGTTGATCGTCAGGCCGTCCAGGCCGATCGGGGTGCCGAACTCGTTGGCGCCCGCGACCATCGACGCGGTGGAGAGCTCCGGGGTGTAGCCGACGAACCACACCGACGGGGACTTGCTCGTCGTGCCGGTGGTGCCGGTCTTGCCGGCGGCGGGCACCGACAGCTGCTGGGCCGAGGCGAAGCCGCTGTCGATCACGCCGCGCAGGATGTCGTTGACCGCATCGGCGGTCGAGGACTCCATGACCCGCGTGCAGCGAGCCGGGTACTTCTTGAGCACCGCGCCACTCGCGTCGGAGATCTGGGTGACCGGGCGGGAGTCGCAGTGGATGCCACGTGCACCGAAGGTCGCGTAGGCCTCGGCCATCTCCAGGGGGCTGACGTCGGCCACGCCCAGGGTGAAGTTGGGGACCCGCTCCGCCGAGACGAGCAGCCGGCCGTCCTTCGCGTACTTCGCGGTCGGAGCGGTGAGACGAACTCCCATCCTCTTGGCGAGGGCGTAAGGGCTCACAGACGCCGGTCTGCTTCTCGAGGTTGAAGAAGAAGGTGTTGATGGAGTTGCGGGTGCCGGTGTAGAGGTTCTCGATGCCCCGGGAGGTCACCGAGTTCTGCATCGGGAACGTGCCGGTGAAGCGGGGCTGTCCCGGGCAGTTGGCGAAGTCGCCCTGCTCGAACTCGGTGGCGTTGGGCGCCGGGAAGGTCTTGTCGAGGGCGATCCCGTTCTCGATCGCGGTGGCCAGCACGAAGACCTTGAAGGTCGAGCCGGCCTGGAAGCCGTTGCTGTCGCCGTACTGCGAGGGAACCACGTAGTTGAGGTAGGTCTGGCCGCGCTTGCGCTTGCTGCCCATGGGTCGCGACTGGGCGATGGCCTTCACCTCGCCGGTGCCGGGCTCGACCATGGCGAGCGCGCCGATGGCCTGATCGGTGGCGCGGACGTTGTTCTTCACGGCCTCGTCGGCGGCCTTCTGGTCGAACAGGTCCACGGTGGTCTTGATCGTGAGGCCCCCGGACTTCAGGAGCTGGCGCCGTTCCTGGACCGTCTTGCCGAGCGCCTTGTCCTGCTCGAGGTAGGACATCGTGTAGCTGCAGAAGAACGGCGCAGCGCTGTTCACGCAGCCGTTGCTGGTCGGCTGGACGCGCAGGCTGAGGCCACGGGCCTTGACCTTGTCGGCCTTCTCCTGCGTGATGACGTTGAGCTGCGCCATCTTGTTCAGCACCACGTCGCGCCGCTCGATGGCGCGTTCCTTGTGGTCGGTGGGGTCGAACGCGCTCGGGTTCTGGACCAGGCCGGCGAGGGTCGCCGCCTGGTTCAGGCTGAGCTTGCGAGCGTTGACGTTGAAGTAGTGCCGGGCTGCGGCCTGCACGCCGTACGCACCGTCGCCGAAGTAGGCGATGTTGAGGTAGCGGTTGAGGATCCAGTCCTTGGAGTGCCGGTTCTCCAGGGCGATGGCGTAGCGGAGCTCGCGCAGCTTGCGGGCGTAGGTGTCGTCGGTGACGGCCGCCTTCTCCTCCTTGGTGCTGGCCTGGCTCAGGAGGGTCTGCTTGACCAGCTGCTGGGTGATCGTGGAGCCGCCCTGGACCACGCCGCTGGCGGCAGCGTTGGTGAAGAAGGCGCGCATGGTGCCCTTCATGTCGAGGGCGCCGTGCTCGTAGAAGCGGTAGTCCTCGATCGAGAGCAGCGCCTGGACCATCTTCTTGTTGATCTGGTCGAGGCTGACGTTGATGCGGTTCTCGTCGAACACGGTCGCCAGCACATCGCCGTCACTGTCGAGGATGAACGTCTTCTGCGGCAGCGCCGTCGTCTCGAGCTCGGTCGGCAGGTTGTCCATGCCGTCCGAGGTGCTGCGGGCCGCGAAGCCGAGGATCCCGGCGAAGGGGATCGCGAGCCCGGACACGACCACTCCGAGCACGACCGAGACGATCAGCATCGCCCCCACGTGGGAGAACACTGATGTGGCACGGGGACGCTCGGATGCAGGCCTGGACACGCGCCCAATGTACGTGAGCGCTGATGACGGTCCCAGTCCGCGACGCGACGGGACCCGCGCCGGCACTGGCTCCTGGTCACCCCAGGCCACGCCTGGTCATCACCGACTAGTCATTTGGGACTAGACACATTGGGTCGAATGAGTCCTGTCCAAATCCTGAAGAAGTCTTTACCTTTAACCCAAGACAAGAGCCGGACGGCGTGTCATGGGGACATGCACCGCTCTCTCAGACGATGTGGGGACATCATCATGTGGGTTGAAGACTGGGCGCCGCGCGCCGCGTGCAAGGCAGAGCAACCGGACCAGCTGTTCGTGCGAGGTGCCGAGCAGAACAAGGCCAAGCAGCTGTGCCAGGGCTGCCCGGTGCGCACCGAGTGTCTCGCCGAGGCACTGGACAACCAGATCGAGTGGGGCGTGTGGGGTGGCATGACGGAGCGCGAGCGCCGTGCCCTGCTGCGCCGCAAGCCCAGCGCCTCGTGGCGTTCGGTGCTCGAGGTCGCCAAGGCCGAGTCGACCACCACGCCGCTGCGCGTGCCCAACACGGTCTGACACCGTCGTCGGGTCGCACCGACGGGTACCGCACGGCCCCAGCGGGTGTCAGTCGGCGGAGGCGGCCAGCAGGTCGCCGACCCGGCGCAGCCCGTCGAGGTCGTGCACGTCGGTCGACAGTGCCGGCACGGTCGCGGTGGCCACCTGCGGGTGCGCGGTCGCGAAGCGCGCTCGCAGCACGGTCTCGCGCTCGACCAGTCGTGACTGGTCGGCGTGCAGCCGCAGCAACCCAGCCGTCGTCGACGTCGGGTCGACCGCGTACAGCCGCTCGGCCGCTGCCATCGCCTCGTCCGCCGAGAGCGAGCCACGCGGTGCGGGGCTCGACCGGTTGACGACGAGGCCGGCGAGGGGCATCTGGTCCTCGCTGAGCCGTTCGACGAAGTACGCCGCCTCGCGCAGCGCATCGGGTTCGGGCGAGGCCACGACCAGGAACGCCGTCCCGGGAGCCTGGAGGAGCGCGTAGGTCTTCATCGCGCGCTGCCGGAAGCCTCCGAAGACGGTGTCGATCGCCGCCACGAACGTCTGGAGGTCGCGGAGCACCTGCGCGCCGAGCAGCCGGGTCAGGGCGTTGGTGATGATCCCGAGCCCGGCCGTGACCAGCCGCGCCGGGCCGCGGGCCGGCGCCAGCATGAGCTTGATGAAGCGACCGTCGAGGAAGCTCGACAACCTCTCGGGTGCGTCGAGGAAGTCGAGCGCGGAGCGGGACGGTGGGGTGTCGACCACGATCAGGTCGTAGGTGCCGTCGCGCTGCGCATCGGCCCTGATCTGGCCGAGCTTCTCCATCGCCATGTACTCCTGGGTGCCCGCGAACGAGCTCGACAGGGCGATGTAGAAGGGGTTGTCCAGGATCTGCTGGGCCTTCTCGGGGCTGGCCTGCGCCTCCACGACCTCGTCGAAGGTGCGCTTCATGTCGAGCATCATGGCGTCGAGCGAGCCGCCCACGGCCTCGCCGACCGGAGCACCGTCGATCGTCGTGACCGGTCGCGGCGTGTTGTCGAGGGCCTCGATGCCCATCGCCTGCGCCAGCCGCCGCGCCGGGTCGATCGTCAGGACGACGACCCGCCGGCCCCGCTCGGCCGCCCGCAGCGCGAGCGCGGCCGAGGTGGTGGTCTTGCCGACGCCTCCCGATCCGCAGCACACGATGATGCCGACCGAGGCGTCGTCGAGCAGGGCGTCCACGTCCAGGGGCGGGGCCGCCGGTCCGGTGGGGCCCACCCGGGCCCGGGTGCGACGTGAGTCGGGCATCAGGCCAGTCCTTGCTCTCGCAGCAGCGCGGCCAGCTCGTAGAGGGCGCCGAGGTCGACGCCCTGCGGGTGCCGCGGCAGCTCGTAGGTCGGCACCCCGAGCGCGGCGACCAGCGCCCGCTGCGAGGTCTCCAGGGCGCGCCGCTCGGCGTGCTCCCGGCCCTCGGTGACGAGGCTGTCGACGAGGGTGTCGACCTGGCCCGCGTCGAGGTCCTCGAGGCCGGCCGCGCGCAGGTCGGCGGCGACGGCGGCGCGCTCGGTGCCGGCCAGCTGCTCGGGGGTCAGCTCCTGGGAGCGCACCAGGTTGACGATCACGCCGCCGACCGGGAGGTCGTTGGCGCGCAGGTCCGCGATCCCGTCGGCGGTCTCCTGCACGGGCATCTCCTCGAGCACCGTCACCAGGTGCACCGCGGTGCGGGGCGAGCGGAAGAGCGTCATCATCGTGTCCGACTGCGACTTGATCGGGCCGACCTTGGCCAGCCCCGCCAGCTCGTTGCTCACGTTGAGGAACTGGGTGATCCGGCCCGTGGGCGGTGCGTCGAGGACGACGGCGTCGTACTCGATGGCGCCCTTGTTGCGGCTGTTGCGCTGCACGGCCTCGAAGACCTTGCCGGTGAGCAGCACGTCCCGCACGCCCGGGGCGATGGTGGTGGCGAACTCGATGACGCCGAACCGGTCCAGCGCCCGTCCGGCGCGACCGAGCTTGTAGTACATCGCGAGGTACTCCAGCAGCGCCGACTCCGGGTCCACGTGCAGGGCGTGGACGACGCCAGGACGCTCCGTACCGACCGGGAGGCCGGTCGTGAGCCGGCGCTCGGCGTACGGCAACGGGTCGACGTCGAACATCCGGGCGATCCCCTGGCGCCCCTCCACCTCGCACAGCAGCACGTTCTTGCCGCGGGTCGCCAGCGCCAGCGCGAGGGCCGCGGCGACGGTCGACTTGCCCGTGCCGCCCTTGCCGGTGACGACGTGGAGTCGCACCTTCGGCCAGTCGCTCACAGTCACCAACCCTAGGCCCTGGCGCTCGTCCGGAGCTCGTCATTCGGGGTGGCCGGAGGGACGGGAGGGGGCGACGTGCCTCACAGTCGGGTGGCCCGGTCGGGGTGCCCGGTCGGGCGGCGCCGGTCGGGCTGCGTGTCGGCGGCGCGTCCGCCGGTGCGCGACGAGCGGGAGTGGGTCGGATCCGGGACTCGTGGGTGTTGCTCGGCGACCGGGCCCCGGCGGTGGGCGTAGGTTGGCGGCCATGGACAAGGTGGTGTCGTCCGCGGCGGAAGCAGTCGCGGACCTGGTGTCAGGGTCGACCGTCGCCGTCGGCGGTTTCGGGCTGTGCGGGATCCCGTCGGTGCTGATCGAGGCGGTGCTCGCCTCCGGGGTCGAGGACCTCGAGGCGTTCTCCAACAACGCCGGTGTCGACGACTGGGGGCTCGGGAGGTTGCTGAGCGCCGGTCGGCTGCGCCGGATGGTGGCCTCCTACGTGGGGGAGAACAAGGAGTTCGCCCGGCAGTACCTCGCCGGGGAGCTGGAGGTCGAGCTGACCCCTCAGGGCACCTTGGCGGAGCGGATGCGCGCCGGTGGCAGCGGCATCGCGGCGTTCTTCACCGCGACCGGTGGGGGGACCCAGGTCGCCGAGGGCGGGCTGCCGTGGTTGTACGACTCCACGGGGGCCGTCGTGAAGTCCTCGCCGCCGAAGGAGACGCGCAAGTTCCTGGTCGACGGGATCGCGCGCGACTTCGTGATGGAGGAGGCGATCGTCGCCGACTTCGGGCTGGTGCGTGCGTGGAAGGGCGACCGGCACGGCAACCTGGTCTACAAGGACTCAGCGCGCAACTTCAACCCGTTGGCCGCGATGTGTGGCCGGACGACGATCGCCGAGGTCGAGCACCTGGTCGAGCCCGGCGAGATCGACGCCAACGACGTCCACACGCCCGGGGTCTACGTGCAGCGGGTGGTCGAGCTGACCCCCGAGCAGGCCACCGACAAGCGGATCGAGAAGTCGACCACCAGGAGCCGGGCATGAGCTGGACGCGTGAGGAGATGGCGGCCCGGGCGGCCGCGGAGCTCTCGGACGGGTCGTACGTGAACCTGGGCATCGGGTTGCCGACGCTGGTGCCCAACTACGTGCCCGACGACGTCGAGCTGGTGCTGCAGAGCGAGAACGGCGTGCTCGGCACGGGCGCCTACCCCTACGAGGGCGAGGAGGACCCGGACCTGATCAACGCCGGCAAGGAGACCGTGACGCTGCGCCGTGGAGCGAGCATCTTCGACTCGGCCACGTCGTTCGGGATGATCCGCGGCGGCAAGATCGATGCCGCGATCCTGGGTGCGATGCAGGTCTCGGCCGGTGGTGACATCGCGAACTGGATGATCCCGGGGAAGATGGTCAAGGGCATGGGTGGGGCGATGGACCTGGTCCATGGCGCCAAGCGGGTGATCGTGCTGATGGAGCACGTGGCGCGCGACGGGTCCTACAAGATCGTGGAGGAGTGCTCGTTGCCCTACACCGGTCGGGCGGTGGTCCAGCGGATCATCACCGACCTCGCCGTCATCGACGTACGGTCCCCCGCCGAGGGCGGCGGACTCGTGCTGGTCGAGCTCGCCCCAGGGGTCAGCGAGGACGAGGTCCGCACCAAGACCGAACCGCCGCTCGCGACGGCCTGACGAGACGAACGACGGGAGGGGTCGCGATGCGGATCGCGGTCGCCGGTGGCACCGGGGTGGTCGGACGTCAGGTGGTCGAGGTCGCGCGCTCGCGGGGCCACGACGTCGTCGTCCTGGCCCGCTCGGCCGGGGTCGACCTGACCACCGGGGCGGGTCTGGCCCAGCGGCTCGACGGCGTGGCGACGGTCGTCGACACGACCGGTGTCGCCACCCAGCGGCGGGGCCGGGCCGAGGAGTTCTTCGGTGGGGTCAGTGAGCGCCTCCTCACGGCCGGGGCGCAGTCCGGCGTCAGACACCACGTCGTGCTGTCCATCGTCGGCATCGACGAGGTCGACACCGGCTACTACGCCGGGAAGCGGCGCCAGGAGCAGGTCGTCGCGGACGGTGGCCTGCCCTGGACGGTGCTGCGGGCCACGCAGTTCCACGAGTTCGCCGAGCAGGCGTTGGGCTTCGTGCGCGTCGGACCCTTCTCCCTCGTGCCGCAGATGCTCAGCCAGCCGATCGCCGCGGTCGAGGTCGCCGGCGCGCTGGTCGACCGTGCGGAGGCGGGCCCGGTCGGGCGCGCCCCCGACCTTGCCGGTCCCGAGCGGCTCCAGATGGTCGACCTCGCCCGGCGGGTGTCGCGGGCGCGAGGGCTGGGCCGCTGGGTCGTGCCGGTCCGCCTGCCGGGGGCGGCCGGCGCGGCGATGCGGGCCGGTGCGCTCACGCCGTCCGGTGCCGGGCCGCGGGGTCGGATCTCGTTCGCGGAGTGGCTCGGCGCCTGACCCGTCGGGCCTTCCGGGCGGCCCGACTGGGGGCGGGGATATGCGCCCGCGGGCCGATCTCGCTAGCGTGGATGCCTTTGCCGGACCCACGAACGAGAGGCACCCATGTCGCAGAACCCACCGATCGAGCGCCAGGCAGGTACAGGGGAGAAGCCCCCCGAGCGGGTTCCGCCGACCGCCTCGACGCCGAACGGCGAGGAGTCGACCGGTGGGTCCCAGGGCGCGCACCGGCTGGTCGCTGCGCCGCGGGTCTTCTTCCCCGCCGCGGGCATCCTGCTGCTCTTCGTCGCCGTGGCCGTCATCTGGCCCGACCAGCTCGGCGAGGCGCTCGCCACGGCGAACACCACCGTCGTGGAGAAGCTCGGCTGGTGGTACGTCGCGATCGTCACCGGGTTCGTGATCTTCTCGGTCTGGATCGCCCTCTCGCCGATGGGCTCGATCGTGCTCGGCAAGGACGACGACGAGCCCGAGTTCGGGCTGCGGTCCTGGTTCGCGATGCTCTTCGCCGCCGGAATGGGCATCGGCCTGGTGTTCTGGGGGGTCGCCGAGCCGCTCAACCACTACGCCACGCCGCCGCCGGGCTCGCCCGCCGGCACCGATCCGGCACGCGCTCGCACCGCGATGGACACGACGTTCCTGCACTGGGGCCTGCATGCCTGGGCCATCTACGTGGTCGTCGGACTCGCCATCGCCTACGCCGTCCACCGCAAGGGTCGGCCGATCTCGCTGCGCTGGGCCCTCGAGCCGTTGCTCGGCCGCCGGGTCCTGGGCTTCTGGGGCGACGTCATCGACGTGGTCGCGGTCGTCGGCACCCTGTGCGGTGTCGCGACCTCGCTCGGCTTCGGCGTCACCCAGGTCGGCGCCGGGTTGGACTTCCTCGGCATCGTCGACGGTGCGTCCAACACCCTGCTCGTGGCGCTGATCGCCGGGATCACCGCGATCGCCCTCGTCTCGGTGGTGAGCGGCGTCGACAAGGGCATCAAGTTCCTGTCGAACATCAACCTCGGCCTCGCGGCGCTGCTGCTGGCCCTGGTGCTCATCCTCGGACCGACGGTCTTCCTGCTGAGCGACTTCGTGACCCAGGTCGGGTCCTACCTGCAGAACTTCGTCAACCTGTCGTTCAACGTGCGCCCGTTCCAGGAGGACGGCGCGTCGTGGATGGCCGGCTGGACCACCTACTACTGGGGCTGGTGGATGAGCTGGGCGCCGTTCGTCGGCGTCTTCATCGCCCGCATCTCCAAGGGCCGCACGGTGCGCGAGTTCGTCGCGGGCGTGCTGCTGGTGCCGACGTTGGTGACGTTCCTGTGGTTCTCGGTCCTCGGCGGCTCCGCGCTGTACGGCGAGGTGTTCGGCGGCGGCGGCCTGGTGGCCGACGACGGCTCGGTCTCGACCAACACCGCGCTCTTCCAGCTGCTCGACGGCCTGCCGATGTCGACCCTGCTGAGCGTGATCGCGATCTTCCTGATCGTCGTCTTCTTCGTGACCAGCTCCGACTCGGGGTCGTTCGTGGTCGACATGATCGCCGAGGGCGGCAACCTGAACCCACCGGTGTGGAGCCGGGTGTTCTGGGCCTCGATGGAGGGCATCGTCGCCGCCGTCCTGCTGGTCGCCGGTGGCCTGGCCGCGCTGCAGACGACCGCGATCCTGGTGGCGGCGCCGTTCAGCATCATCATGGTGCTGATGGTGATCGCGACCAGCAAGGCGCTGCTGGCCGAGAACCGCGTCATCCAACGCAAGAAGCGAGCCTGGATGCACGCACAGATCGTCGACGAGGTGCGCTCCGCGCAGGACTGAGCCGCACCCGCTGCGCCCGGGCCCCGACCGTCGAGGACCGGGCGCAGCGTTGCGGATCTCCGGCGGGCGCCTCGGCGGGCGCCACGTCACGGGGGAGCACCGCCGGACGACCGGGACAGGGCTCCGGACAGGGCACCGGACAGGGCACCGGGACATGGCGGAGGGGACCTCGGCGGGCGCCGCTAGTAAGGTGCCGAGCATGACGAAATGGGAGTACCAGGTGGCGCCGATCCCGCTCCACAACGAAGCGCTCATGCTCAACAACTTCGGCCAGGACGGCTGGGAGCTGGTGACGATCCAGACCAGCGCCCAGGGCGGGCTGATCGCCTTCCTCAAGCGTCCGGCGCAGTAGTGGCCGGCCCCGCGACGAGTCCCGAGGAGCGGCTGGCCGCCCTGGGCCTCGAGGTCCCGGAGGTCGCCAAGCCGGTCGCCGTCTACGTGCCGGCAGTGCGGTCGGGGAGCCACGTCTTCACCTCCGGTCAGCTGCCGATGCGCTCCGGTGAGCTGATGGCCACCGGCAAGGTCGGCGGCGCGGTGACGGCGGAGGAGGCCCACGCCTGCGCCCAGCAGTGCGCATTGAACGCCATCGCCGCGGTGCGCGCCGAGATCGGGGACCTCGCCCTGGTCAAGCGGGTGGTGAAGGTCGTCGTGTTCGTCGCGTCGGTGCCGGACTTCACCGGGCAGCCGGGGGTGGCCAACGGCGCCTCCGAGCTGCTGGGGGAGGCCTTCGGCGACGCCGGGGTCCACGCCCGCTCGGCCGTCGGCGTACCCGTCCTGCCGCTCGACTCGCCCGTCGAGGTCGAGATCGTGGTGGAGGTGTGAGGATCCCGCTTCCGCCCGTCGCGCTGCCCGAGGAGGTCGTCGCCGTCGCGCGGGAGTACGCCGACGGCACCCGCACGCCGGCCGAGCCGCGGCATGCCGCGACCGTGATCCTGATGGCACCGCCCGAGGTGCCGGGGCAGGGCTCCTCGGTCTACTACCTGCGCCGGCAGGTCTCGATGGACTTCGCCGCCGGCATGGCGGTCTTCCCGGGTGGCGGGGTGGACCCGCGCGACTACGACGCCGACGTCGCGTGGGCCGGGCCGACCCCGGCCGAGTGGGCCGAGCGGCTCGGCTGCGACGACCACCTCGCCCGCGCCCTCGTGTGCGCCGCGGTCCGCGAGACGTTCGAGGAGTCCGGCGTGCTGCTGGCCGGCCCGCACGGACACCCCGACCAGGTCGTCGCCGACACCACCGGCGACGACTGGGAGGCCGACCGGGTCGCCCTGGAGACCCGCGAGCTGTCGATGACCGACTTCCTGACCCGGCGCGAGCTGGTGCTGCGCACCGACCTGCTCGGGGTCTGGGACGCCTGGCTGACCCCGGTCTTCGAGCCGAGGCGCTACTCCACGTGGTTCTTCGTCGCCGCGCTGCCGCACGGCCAGCGCACCCGCGACGTCTCCTCGGAGTCGTCGTCGGTGGTCTGGTTGCCGGCGCGCGTCGCCGCCGAGCAGGCCGACGCGGGCGAGCTCGCGATGATGCCGCCGACGTACCTGAACTCCTTGGAGGTCGGCACCTTCGAGCTGCCCGAGGACGTCCTGGCCGCGGCGGCGTCGCGGTCGGTGCAGATGTTCACCCCGTCGGTCGAGCCGCTGGAGGACGGGTTCACCCTCTCCCTGCCCGACCGGCTCCGCGCGCTGCTGGCCGAACGCACCCGTTGATGGACGCCTGGTCCGGCGGCTCGTTCGGCGAGCGGGGCGAGTGCCTGCTGGCCCCGAACCCGGGGATGATGACCCTCGACGGCACGAACACGTGGGTCCTGCGCGAACCGGGCTCCTCGGTGTCGGTGGTCGTCGATCCCGGCCCGATCGAGGACGGCCACGTCGACCGGGTCGACGAGCTGACCGGCGACGTCGGGCTGATCCTGCTCACACACCACCACTACGACCACTCCGAGGTCGCGGCCGAGCTGGCCCAACGCAAGGGGTGCGTCGTACGGGCGCTCGACCCGGCGTACTGCATCGGGGCCGACCCGGTGCGCGACGACGAGCTGATCGAGGTCGGGGGCCTGGTCGTCCGGGTCGTCACGACGCCGGGTCACACCGCCGACTCGATCTCCCTGCTGCTGCCGGCCGAGAAGGCGCTGCTCTCGGGCGACATGGTCCTGGGGCGCGGCACGACGGTCGTGGCCCACCCCGACGGCCGCCTGGGTGCCTACTTCGACTCGATCGAGAAGATGCGCGCCCTGGTGGCCGCCGGCGAGGTCGAGACGATCTGGCCGGCGCACGGGCCGGTCCTGAGCGACGGCGGAGGGGTGCTCGACCACTACCTCGCGCACCGACGCGACCGCCTGGAGCAGGTACGCCGGGCCCTGGCCGCGATCGGCGCCGAGCACGCCGAGCTCCTGGCCGACGACAGCCTGCCCCGTCGGGTCGTCGAGATCGTCTATGCCGACGTCGACGAGGCGCTGTGGGTGCCGGCCGAGCTGTCGGTGCGGGCGCAGCTGGCCTACCTCGCCGAGCACGGCTGATCCGAGGGTCGGACGACCCTCATGAGTCGATGCTCGTGGCCGGTCGACAGCGCAGAGGCGTCCAGCTGCGCAGCGGATGGAGGGTGCCGGCCGGCTTCCGGCTGGCACTCACCCGACAAAACTCGCGCTTCTTGTATGAAGTTTCATGACAGAAGGAGGAGTTTCACCGCTTCAGCGGAGAAACTCCCGCCAGTTGCGAGTTGCGAGTTGCGAGTTGCTCACCGGAGCTGACAAAATTCCCGCTCCTTGTATGAAGCTTCATGACAGGAGCAGGAGTTTCACCACTTCAGCGGAGAAACTCCCGCAGACCACGCCCGCTGATCGATGCCCCGCCCCTAGGACCCGATGGCCAGGGTGAGCAGGATGGGGGCGGCAGCGATCGTCGCCACGACCCCGACGAGGAGCCCGGTGCCGAGCCGGCGCCGGCGTGGCCGGGTCAGTGCGACGATTCCGGCGACGACCGTCACGAACGGCCCGAGGAGGTAGAGCTCGCCGCCTCGGTCGCTGAGGGTGAGCCCGAGCCGGGACACGCCGTACCCCCACACGACCGTCACGGCGGCAGCGATGAAGATGCCGCCGAGCAGGTCGAGCATCTTCCCGGTCTGGCTATTCTCCTCGCCCGGGCGCCCGAGGGGCCGCGCCCGTCGTCGGCCGGTCAGGAGCAGGGCGCCGAGCACCACGACCCCGCCGAGGGTGAGGGCGGTCGTCACACCGATCCGCGTCGACGACCAGGGCCAGCCGGGAGCGGGCCGCGCGATCGTCGGCCGGTCCCCGTCCATGAGGTCGACCGCGACGCTGAGGTCGGGCACGTCCTGGTCGATGCTCCCGACGGTCCGCGCCGCCCGGTCCGGGCCGACCAGCACCAGGGATCCGTCGCCCTGGAGCTGCGGCTGGACGCGGAGGACCTCGAGCGCGTCGTCCAACCAGCCGAGCGGCGCGGTGCCGCTGACGTCGGCGATCGACGAGGTGGTGATGGTCCCGGCAGTCGTGTCGACGAAGCGCGCCTCCGGAGCGCAACAGTCGCCCACGCCGACGGTGCTGCCGTCGGGGGCGAGGCTCGCGCTGTCGTCGAGGCCGGACCGCAGGTCTGTGCGCGCGCGCCCGATCGTGTCTCCGTCCCAGCGCAGGAGGTTGGTCGGACGGACCCGGACCACCACCCCGCCGTCGTCGATCGCGGCCACCTCCCGTCCGCCTCCGCGCAGGACGTCGACCGGCTCCGACGACGAGGCGCCCGGCGCGATCCGGCCGGCGACGAACCGGCTCTGCCCCATCGAGGCCGCCGTCCACGAGCCCAGGCTGTGACCCGTCCAGAGGATCCACCGACCGCCGGGGGAGAAGCGCAGCCGGGTGACCTGGGTGCCCTCGGCGAGCGGGACCGGGACCTCACGGAGGTCGCCGGTCTCCAGGTCGAGCACCCGCACCCCGCTGGGGATCGGGGCGCTCGCCGCGTCCGGACCGATGTCGGCGTACCCGTAGGCCAGCCGCCGCCCGTCCGGTGACAGGGCCACCGAGATCTCGCTGCCGTTCAGGCCATGGAGGACGAACAGGTCGTTGCCGAGGAACCCGGGCAGGTCCAGCAGGTGGTAGGCCCCGTCCACGGCGCCGATGACCACCGGCAGACCCTCCTGCATGACGTAGGCCGCGGCCGCCGTACCGACGGCGAGGTCGGACGTGACCTGGCTGCGGCTCCAGCGCTCGTCGCCGCCGCGGTCGGCGAGGTGGGCGGGCACGGCCTCGATGCGGTCCGGGACGGCGTAGCGGATGTCGGCGGTGGCGATCGGCGGCTCGGCGGCGCGCGGGAGCCAGACCGCGAGTCCGGCGATGGCTGTGATCGCAGCGACGACGGCCACCAGCGACCCGGCCCGGCGGCGACGGCGTGAGCGCTGCGCGGGGCCCCAGGGGTCGCGGTCGACCCGCATCGGGGGTGCCGTCTCGGCGATGGCACGCAGCTGGTCCTGGAGCGTCATCGGGCTGTCTCCTGCTGGGTGGCGTCGTGGGGTCGGTCGGGAGCGAGCGCGGGTCCCAGCTCGGCGAGCTCGGGTGCGATCGCTCGCAGGCGGGAGAGCGCCTGGCGGGCGTTGGACTTGACGGTCCCGGCTCCGATCCCGAGCACCCGCGCCGTCTCGACCTCGGTCAGGTCCTCGACGTAGCGCAGGACCAGGACCGTGCGCTGCTTGGGGGTCAGCCGAGCCAGTGACCGCTCCAGGGTGAGGCGCAGGTCGTGGTCGCCCTGGGGCGCGGCACGGTCCCGGCCGAGTGCCTCCAGCGACACCTCGCCCACCCGCCGGCGGCGCCAGCGTGAGGCGTTCTGGGTGTAGAGGATGCGCCGCACGTACGGCTCCGGGTCACCCTCGATGCGATGCCAGGAACGAGCAGCGAGGAAGAGCGCGTTCTGCACGAGGTCCTCCGCGTGGTGGGCGTCACCGGTGAGGAGGTAGGCCGTGCGCAGGAGGGCAGGCGAGCGTGCGGCGACGTACGCCGTGAACGCGTCGTGCCCCTCCCCGTGCGGGGCATCGTCCTGCTCGTGCCTCATCGGACCCTCCTTCCCCCTCTACTACGCCCCGGAGGGAGGGGGCGGGGGTACGCCGCGCCGTCAAGGTCTCGGCGTCGCTCGACGATTCCTGCTCAGCGGTCGCCGGCTCGCCGGCCCGCCGGGTCGGCCTCGGACGGTGACGCGCCACGGGGGCGTCGCGGCGCCCGACGAGGGTGGGGAGCCGGGGGAGGTCAGGCACCCGTCTCCCTGTCGGTGATCCCGGAGGACCGGGCGGTGCGCCTGATCACGTCCGCCTGCGCCGACGCCACAGCAGGTGGAGGGCCAGGAGGGCGGCGATCGCGACCGCGCCGCAGGCCCCGATCGTCAGCGCCTTCCGCTCGTCGCTCCACGGCCAGTCGGGCGCCGGACGGGTGAGGGTGGGGTGCCCCACGCCGACGAGGTCGGTGGCCAGGGTGAGCGACGAGGGGACGCCCTGATCGGTCCGGATGATGCGCCGCGGGCCTGATGGGCCGTCGACGACGACGCTGGCCTCCCGACCGTCCTCGTCGCGCGCGACGACGAGTGCGCCCTCGTCAGACCATCCGAGCGCCTCGGTGGAGGCCTGGTGCCCGTCGAGGAAGAGCTCGGACGTACGAGCGCCGGGCACCGTGAGGATGGTGCCGATCGCGCCGAGGGAGGGGTCGTC
Source organism: uncultured Actinomycetota bacterium (assembly GCA_963757695.1). Lineage (GTDB taxonomy): Bacteria > Actinomycetota > Actinomycetes > Propionibacteriales > Nocardioidaceae > Nocardioides. The sequence continues at coordinate 429,570 of CAVWTJ010000014.1, read as the reverse complement.
CTCCGGGCCGGTGAGTCCGGCTCCGAGCAGGATCCTGGTGCCGGTCGGATCGAACCAGGCCCCCGGGGTCATGCGGCCCGGCTGGGCCGGGACCGTGCTGCCGGACGGCTGCTGCCCGTTGCTCGGTGGCACGATCCGGAGCTTGGAGGAGGTCAGGACCGCCACGGTGCCGTCGTCGGCCACCGCCATGCTGTGGTTGCTGTCGCGCGGCACCGGCACCGGCTCGCTCGTGGTCGACCCGACCGGGAGCTGCCCGGCAACGAGCTGTCCGCCGGCCTTGGTCGACTGGGTCCAGGTGTTCCAGGCCCACCCCTCCCAGAGGAGCCGGGTGCTGTCGGGCGACCAGACGATGCTGCCCACCTGGACTCCGGCCCCGCCCGTCAGGTCGGTGGTGGTGACGGCCCCGGACACCAGGTCGACCACCCGCAGGCCGGTGTCCTGGCGAGGGCCGTCCCCGAGCCGCACCCACCAGTACGCGAGCCGCGTGCCGTCGGGGCTGAGCGCCAGGGCCCGGGGGTCGTCGAACACGCCCATCGTGTCCCATGCGGAGGGCCCGTCCGGCAGCTCGAGCAGGTGGTAGCCGCCTGCTGCGGCGTCGACGACGACCGGGACGCCGGTGTCGGTCGACCATGCCGCGGCGCCCACCCCGATCGCCAGGTCCGTCTCGCGGGGGTCCCGCAGCGCCTGGGAGGGCACGGCGTAGAGGTGGTCCGGGACGCCGATCGTGGACCGGTCGCCCGCGACGGGCAGTCGCTCGCGGGAGGGGATCCACAGCGCCGTACCGGCGAGGACGGCGAGGACGGCCACGACGGCGGCCGAGACCAGGACCAGCTCGCGGCGGCGGGCACGCCGCCCGCGGGCGAAGGTGTCGGCCGGGACGTGGGCCACCGGCGCGGTCGCGGCGATCCGCTCCAGCTCCGCGTGCAGGTCCGGGCCGCTCACGGGTGCTCCCCGATCAGCTCGGCCAGCTCCGGCGCCAGGGTGCGCAGCCGGGCAAGGGCCTGCCGGGTGGTGGACTTGACCGTGCCGGCGCCGATGCCGAGCACCCGCGCGGTCTCGACCTCGGTGAGGTCCTCGAAGAAGCGCAGCACGAGGACGGTGCGCTGCTTGACGGTGAGTCGGGTCGAGCGCCTGCTCGATGGTGAGCCGCAGGTCGGCGTCGGACGCCGCGGCTCCGGGCCGGTCGATGGTCGCCCAGGGCCACCTCGGTCGGCCTGCGACGCCGCCAGCGCGACACGTTCTGGGTGTAGAGGATACGTCGCACGTAGGGCTCCGGGTCGCCCTCGATCCGGTGCCAGGCCTTGGCTGCCTGGAAGAGCGCTGTCTGCACGAGGTCCTCCGCGTGGTGGGCGTCCCCGGTGAGGAGGTACGCCGTCCGGGACAGGGCAGGCGTGCGCGCCGCGACGAACGCGGTGAAGGATGTCTCGTCCGTGAGTCTCATGCCGACCCCCTTTCACACCGTCCTACGCACGGCGCGGGAGGTACGGGGGTCAGTGCGTCCGAGAAATCTCGGTCAGGTGGTCAGCGGGCGCGGCGAGCGAGGCGCTCGACGTCCATGATGACGACCGAGCGCGGCTCGAGCCGCAGCCAGCCCGCGGGCCGCGAAGTCGGCCAGCGCCTTGTTGACGGTCTCGCGGGAGGCGCCGACCAGCTGGGCGAGCTCCTCCTGCGTGAGGTCGTGGTGCACGTGCACGCCGTCGTCGGCGGTGCGGCCGAAGCGGTCGGCGAGGTCGAGCAGCGCCTTGGCCACGCGGCCGGGGACGTCGGAGAACACCAGGTCGGCGACGACGTCGTTGGCCTTGCGGAGCCGGCCGGCCAGCTGGGCGAGCAGGCCGCGGGCCACGACCGGTCGTCCCTCGAGCCAGCGCAGCAGGTCCTCGTGCGACAGCGAGGCGAACGTCGCGTCGGTGACGGCCGTGACGGTGGCCGAGCGCGGGCCCGGGTCGAAGAGCGAGAGCTCGCCGAACATCTGGCCGGGGCCCTGGATCGCGAGGAGGTTCTCGCGGCCGTCGGGGGAGGTGCGGCCGAGCTTGATCTTGCCCTCGAGGATCACGTAGAGCTTGTCGCCCGAGTCGCCCTCGCTGAAGAGCACGTCGCCGCGGCGCAGCCGGGTCTCGGACATCGAGGCCCGCAACGCCGTGGCTGCCTCGTCGTCCAGCGCGCTGAAGAGCGGTGCTTGACGGAGTACGTCGTTGTCCACGGGACCTCCCGGTGAATCGGTTGCGAGCAGAGCGGATGACGACCCCGTCGGGTGAGCACGTGGCAGCGTCGGACACGATCCTAGAGGGTGGCTGATCTCACAGGGCAATCAGGACGGGGAAAGTGCTTGCGCGAGGCAGCGGGCAGCAAGCGGCCGACCGGCGGTGCGTCCACGTCCCCGCCACGTCAGCCTGCGCGTCGGCACCGCGTCGGCACCTGCGGTCGGCACCGCGTCGGCACCGCGTCCGGCACCGGCCACCCACGGGCCGGGTCCGGCGGGGACAGGCAGTGGACAGGCAGCGGACAGGAAGCGGGGCGCTGCCGTGGCCGCCGCTGCCCGCTGTCGGAGCTGCGCCGTAGGCTGATCGCGTGCCAGCCGACGAGACCCGCACCGCCTGGTGCGGCGTGCGCGCAAGATCGACCGCACCCTGGCCGAGACCTACCCCGACGCGCGCTGCGAGCTCGACTTCGCCAACGCCTTCGAGCTGCTGGTCGTCACGGTGCTCAGCGCCCAGACCACCGACCGCCGGGTCAACGCCGTGCGACCGACGCTCTTCGCCGCCTACCCCGACCCCGCCGCCATGGCCGCGGCCGACCGGGCGGCTCTGGAGGGCATCGTCGGTCCGCTCGGCTTCTTCCGGGCCAAGACCGAGTCGCTGCTCAAGCTCAGCGCCGCGCTCGTCGAGCGCTACGACGGCCAGGTGCCCGGCCGCCTCGACGACCTGGTGACCCTGCCGGGCGTCGGTCGCAAGACCGCCAACGTGGTCCTCGGCAACGCCTTCGACGTCCCCGGGATCACCGTCGACACCCACTTCGGACGCCTGGTCCGCCGCTTCGGCTGGACCGACGGAGACCGACCCGGTCAAGGTCGAGCACGCGATCGGCGCGCTCTTCCCCAAGCGCGACTGGACGATGTTGTCGCACCACGTCATCTGGCACGGCCGGCGCGTGTGCCACGCCAAGAAGCCGGCCTGCGGCGCCTGCCCGCTGGCGCGCTGGTGCCCGTCGTACGGCGAGGGCCCGGTCGACCCCGAGGCCGCCGCCGCGCTGGTCAAGACCCAGGGCCCGGCGTGAGGCGGCTGGCTCGCCGCGCTGGCCGTGCTGCTCGCCCTGACCGGGTGCGACGGCTCGGTCACGCCCCCCGCCGACAACGCCGTCGACGTCGACACCCCCGACGCTGCGGGCGATGAAGGCCGAGGCCGGCATCGAGGACTGCGTGCCCGGCACCGGCGCCGGTCGACCTCCCCGCCCTCACGCTCGCCTGCCTGGGCGGCGGCCCCGACGTCGACCTGGCCTCGCTCACCGGGCCGCTGCTCATCAACCTCTGGTACTCCGCCTGCGGCCCGTGCCGCGACGAGATGCCGGCGTTGCAGGACTTCTACGACCAGCACGGCGACGACGTCGCGGTGCTCGGCATCGACGTCGAGAACTACCCGGAAGCCGCCATCTCCTTCGCCGAGATCGTGGGCGCCACCTACCCGCAGCTCGCCGATCCAGGCGGCTACGTGTTCGACCAGGCCGAGCTGGGGCTCAAGCAGGCCTTCCCCCAGACGCTGCGTCGTCGACGCCGACGGCGGTCGTGGTCGCCACGAAGGCCGGCGAGTTCGGCTCCGCGCGCGAGATCGACGAGTTCGTCACCGACGCGCTCGGCCCGGTGACCTCGTGACCCCCGGGACCGACGGTCTGCCGGAGTGGCTGCACCCGGTCGGCGGAGGCGGCCGCGCTCGATCACCGTGCACGACCTGACCCGGTTCATGGTGCCCGAGGACTCCGACGCCCGGCGTTCCGCGGTCCTGATGCTCTTCGGCGAGGGCCGAGCACGGCCCCGACCTGCTGCTGACCGAGCGCGCGCACCACATGCGCTCCCACCCCGGGCAGGTGTCGTTCCCCGGCGGCAGCCTCGACCCGGGCGAGACCCCGGTCGAGGCCGCGCTGCGCGAGGCCCAGGAGGAGACCGGGCTCGACCCGAGCGGCGTCGACGTCTTCGCCGAGCTGCCCGAGCTCTGGCTGCCGCCCAGCAACTTCGCGGTCGCCCCGGTCCTGGGCTGGTGGCGCGAGCCGAGCCCGATCTCGGTGGTGTCGCCCGACGAGGTCCACGCGGTCTACCGGGTGCCGCTGAGCGAGCTGCGCGACCCGACGCACCGGATCGTGGTCACCGGGCCGTCGGGCTGGCGATCTCCCGGGTTCCTGATCGGCGACGACCACGACGTGATCCTCTGGGGCTTCACCGGCGGCGTCATCGCGCGGCTCTTCGAGTTCCTCGGCTGGATCGAGGACCTGCCGGACGCGCCCGAGCGGGAGATCCCGTCCTATATGCTCGGCGGCCGGCAGCCGCAACAGACCGAGGCCGCGGCCCAACACCGAGTTCGAGGAGCGACGCCGCGGATGAACCTGCTCGACTGGCTGCTCGTCCTGCTCGTCCTCGCCTACGCGCTCTCGGGCTACTGGCAGGGCTTCGTCACGGGCGCGTTCGCCACCGCCGGCCTGCTGCTCGGCGGCCTGCTCGGGGTCTGGCTGGCGCCGATCGTCCTCGGCAACGCCGACCCGTCGCTCGCGGTCTCGCTCGGCGCGCTGTTCATCGTCATCGTCTGCGCCTCCCTCGGCCAGGCCCTGCTGCAGTACGTCGGCGCCAAGCTCCGCGAGCAGATCACCTGGCAGCCGGTGCGCGCCCTCGACGCCGTGGGCGGGGCGCGCTCAGCGCGGTCGCCGTGCTCCTGGTGGCCTGGGCGCTCGGCGTGGCCGTCTCGGGCTCGCGGATCGGCGTCCTGACGCCGCTGGTGCGCGAGTCGGCGGTGCTGCGCACCGTCAACAACGCCCTCCCCGCAACGGCATCCGACGCGCCTGCAGGCCTTCAACGACGTCGTCGGCACCGGCTTCTTCCCCCGCTACCTCGAGCCGTTCGCCCGTGAGGACATCGTCGAGGTCGCTCCCGGCGCCCAGCGCCTGCTCAACGACCCCGACATCCGCTACGGCCGAGGCGAGCGTGCTCAAGATCCGTGGCAACAACGACTGCGGCCGTGGCGTCGAGGGCACGGGCTTCCTCTTCGCCCGGGACCGGCTGATGACCAACGCCCACGTCGTCGCCGGCGTCGACGCTCCCAACGTGCTCGTCGACGGCGACAACCGTGCCGCCGAGGTCGTCTACTACAACCCCGACCTCGACATCGCGGTCCTCGCCTTCGACTCCGGCGACCTGCCGGCGCTCGACTTCGTCACCAGCGACGCCGAGGAGAGCCAGTTCGTCACCGACGCCAAGGACGGCGTCGCGATCCTCGGCTACCCGCAGGACGGCCCCTACGACGTCGAGCGCGGCCGGGTCCGCTCCGAGACCAAGCTGAAGTCGCCCGACATCTACGGCGAGGGCACGGTCCTGCGCAACGTCTACTCGCTGCGCGGCTCGATCCGGCCGGGCAACTCCGGCGGCCCGATCGTCACGACCCAGGGCCACGTGGCCGGCGTCGTCTTCGCGGCCTCGGTGACCGACGCCGACACCGGCTACGCCCTCACCTGGGACCAGGTCGCGCGACGCTGCGCAGGACGGCGCGGCCAGCAGTCGCGGCGTGTCCACCCAGGGCTGCGCCGGCTGACCTGCCTCCGGTGGTCGGGCGACCGGGGCATCCCGTGGTCGAGCGACCGGGCCGTCCGCTGGTCGAGTAGCCGGGCCCTCCGGTGGTCGAGCAGCCGGGGCGAGCGACGCAGGAGCGAGGCCCCGGCGGATCGAGACCCCGCAAGCCGAGAAGCCGCCTCAGCCCACCGACACCTGCCCGCACGCCGTACCGGGTGTCGCCCCCTGCCTGGCAGGCGGTGCGTGCTGCGGGTCAGCGCTTCTTCGGCTTGCCCTTGAGAGCCTGGGGGATCTCCTTGCCCTGCTCGATCGCCTGCTCGGGGCCGCTGACCTGCTTGACCTTCTTGATGCCGACGAAGGCGAGCAGGCCGGCGACGAGCAGGTAGAAGCCGAAGACGATGAGGAACGCCCAGTGCAGGTCGAGGCCGTCGCCGTTCCAGTTGATGAAGTAGGCGATCGCGACCGACAGCATGATGATCGCGAGCACGGCGATGAACGCCGCCGCGGCGAAGAATACGATGCCGATCGACGCCGAACTTCACGCTCACCTTGAGCTCGGACTTCGCGAGCGCGATCTCCTTGCTGATGAGGCTGGAGATGTCGCGACTGACGTCGTTGACGAGGCGGCCGATGGTGGGCTCGTCGGCCTCGGTCTTCTCGGGTGCCATGGGTGTGGTCCTCGTGATCGGCTCGGGTACAGCAGGTGACGGGGCGACCTTACCCAACGGTGCCCTCGTCGGAGTCGCGCGCATAGACGTCGGGCACTCCGTCGCCGTCCGCGTCCAGCGACTCGGCCTCGCACAGGCGCTTGTAGACGCGGTTGCGGGCGCGCAGGATCACGGTCGCCAGGACGCCGCGAGCAACGATCCGACGAGGACCCCGACCTTGACCTGGTCGTCCTGGGCGGAGTTCATGCCGAAGGCCAGCTCGCCGATGAGCAGCGAGACGGTGAACCCGATCCCGGCCAGCATCGACATCCCGATGACGTCGAGCCAGGACAGCTCGTCGTCGAGGTCGGCATGGGTGAACGTCGCCAGCAGCCAGGTCGAGCCGGCGATGCCGATCGTCTTGCCGACGACGAGGCCCGCGATGATGCCGAGGGCGACCTTGTTGGTGACCGAGTCGACGAGCCCGTCGATGCCCCCGACGGTCACGCCCGCGGCGAAGAAGGCGAAGACCGGCACGGCGAACGCCGCCGAGACCGGTCGCACGAGGTGCTCGAGGTGCTCGGCCAGCCCGGGTCCGGCGTCCGGGCCCGCCGGCGGCATCGCTGCGGATGACGGGCACCGTGAAGGCGAGCAGCACGCCGGCCACGGTGGCGTGGATGCCGGACTCGTGCACCAGGACCCAGGCCGACGAGGGCGAGCGGGATCAGGAGCCACGGCGTACGGATCCGCTTCTGCACGAGGAAGCCGAACGCCGCGATCGGCAGCAGGGCCAGCAGCAGGAGACCGACGTGCAGGTCGTCGGTGTAGAAGATCGCGATGATCGTGATCGCCAGCAGGTCGTCGACCACGGCGAGCGTCAGCAGGAACGTGCGCAGCCCCGACGGCAGGTGGGTGCTGATGACGGCCAGGATCGCCACCGCGAACGCGATGTCGGTCGCCGTGGGGATCGCCCAGCCCCTGGAGGTTGTCGGTGCCGAGGTTGACCAGCGCGAAGACGGCGCGCGGGCACCGCCATCCCGCCGATCGCGGCCGCCGCGACCGGCAGCGCGGCCCGGCGCGGGTCGCGCAGGTCGCCGGCGACGAACTCGCGCTTGAGCTCGAGCCCGGCGACGAAGAAGAAGATCGCGAGCAGGCCGTCGGCCGCCCAGGTCGACAGGGTCAGGTCGAGGTGGAGCGCGTCCGGACCGACCGTGAGGTCGCGCAGGTCGGCGTAGGAGTCCGAGGCGGGGGTGTTGGCCCAGATCAGCGCGAGCGACCGCGCCGATGATCAGCAGGATCCCGCCGGTGGTCTCGGCGCGCAGGATCTCCGCCACCCGGGAGCGTCTCGGGCCACGAGCCGCGCTGGAACAGGCGGGTGCCGCCGGAGGACGCGGGCGGCGGGGAGGGCGGCGGGGGTGGGGTCGGTGAGTCAGTCACGGGTGAGGTCCTCGGGTGTCGGAGTCGGGATGGGGTGGGGACGGCGGCGTCCTGCGTGCTGTCGCGATCGGCCGTGGGCTCGCAAGACAGACGCGCCGACCAGACTTCCCGGCTCACCTGGGTGCGAGCCTACCGACCGGGCTGTGCGGGGGCGAAACGACTGAAGCGCGCCCGGGGTGTGCGGAAGCCTGAAATGGTGTGAGACCTGATCGCGGCCTCGACGCGTCTTCTCGATGTACCGGCCCAGCAGAGAGGAGACACCGTGCACGGGAGCAGGCGAGACGACACCGAGTTCACCGAGTTCGCATCTCGGCACTCCGACCGGCTCTACCGGAGCGCCTACCTGCTGACCACCTCACCCCACGCCGCCGAGGATCTGCTGCAGGTCACGCTCACCAAGGCCTTCGCCAGCTGGCGCCGGCTCCGCACCACCGACGATCCGGTGGCCTACTGCCACCGCATCCTGCTCAACGCGTTCCTCTCCGAACGGCGACTGCGCCGCAGCAGCGAGCTTCCGTTCGGGGAGCTGCCTCACCACCACGCAGCCGCTACCTCCACGCCGTCGGCGGACGTCGCCGACCGCGTCACGCTGATGGCGGCCCTGGCCGAGCTCGCCCCGCTCGACCGCGCCGTCGTGGTGCTGCGCTACTGGCACGACCTCAGTGTCGCCACCACCGCAGCCGACCTCCACCTCACCGAGTCGGCGGTGAAGAACCGCACCATCCGGGCACTGCGCCGGCTGCGGGACCTGCTCGCCGACGACCTCGATCTCCCAAGGAGCACCTCATGAGCAACACGGACGACCGCGACCCCTTCGACGAGCACGACCCCCACCTCAGCGAGCGCATGGGACGCGCCGTCGGCGGGCTGAGCGCCCCCGACGTCGTCCCCAGCGCGATGGCGCGCGGACGTCGTCAGCGCACCCACCGCCGTCTCGCCTACGGGGCCGGCGGTCTCGCCGCGGCGACCGCCCTCGCGCTCACCGTGCCCGCGTTCGCCAACGGCTGGCCAGGTGCTGAGCAGGACCCCTCCTCGCCTGCGGTGGCCTCCGACCCGGCTCCCAGCAGCCCCACGTCTACCCCCACCACGGCACCCCCGGTCACCGGTGGCTCCGCTGTCGACGCGTGCGGCACGGGTGACACCGGATGGTGGAGCAAGTCCACCGCGCAGATCGCGACCGAGCTGGAGACCCTCCTGCCGAGCGCCGTCCGGGTCGGCGAGACCGACGACGTCGTGACCGGCGAGTGGCGCGGCACCCTCGTCGCCGGTGACGACGCCGACTTCGCCCGCCTCACCCTGCTGCCGCCTCCGGGCATCCTGGGCCCGACAAGGACCCTCGAGGAGGTGAGCCGCCTGGGACCCTGCGGTGGCGGAGCCAATGAGCCCGCGCGGGCGGTGAAGCCGTGTGACGAGATCGCTGGCGTCGTGGCCTGTGAAGAGATCCGGTCCGAGGACGGCGCCCTCGTCGGAGTCGTCACCGAGAACGTCGAGTCGTCGATCGTGGACGGGCAGGAACAGCCCACCGACCGGTCCTACTTCCTGGCCACGCTCGCCGGTCCGGGCGGCGGGCACGTGGAGCTCACCGTCGCCGAGAGCACCTCCGCCGATCGCCCGAGCACGGTGCACGACCCTGCCGAAGTCCCTGCCCTGACCATGGAGCAGGTCCACGACATCGTCGCCGACCCCATCTGGACCAGCTGACCGCCGGCGCGCACCTCGACCGGCGGGGAGGCCGCGCGTCCGCTCCTCGCACCTCGACCACCGGGGAGGTCATGCTGGTCCACGACGGCCGAGCACACGTCTACGCGCGCCCGGCCGTCCCGCGCAGGGCTCAGGGCTCGGGGGTCAGTCCTCGGCCTTGCCGGAGGTGAGGCCGGAGGAGATCATGTCCATCACCGAGGAGTCCGCCAGGGTCGTGACGTCACCGACCTCGCGGTTCTCCGCGACGTCCTTGAGCAGGCGGCGCATGATCTTGCCCGAGCGGGTCTTGGGCAGCTCGGCGACGACCATGATCTGGCGCGGGGTGGCGATCGGGCCGATCTGGGTGCGCACGTGCTTGCGCAGCTCGGAGACGATGTCGTCGCCGCCGTCACCGGCCGAGTCGCGCAGGATCACGAAGGCGCACACGGCCTGGCCGGTGTCCTCGTCCTTGGCCCCCACCACGGCCGCCTCGGCGACCTTCGGGTGCGACACCAGCGCCGACTCGATCTCGGTGGTCGACAGGCGGTGGCCCGAGACGTTCATGACGTCGTCGACACGGCCCAGGAGCCAGATGTCGCCGTCGTCGTCCTTCTTCGCGCCGTCGCCGGCGAAGTAGAAGCCCTGCTTGGCGAAGCGCGACCAGTAGGTGTCGCGGTAGCGCTCGTCGTCGCCCCAGATCGTGCGGAGCATCGCCGGCCACGGACCCTTGACGACCAGGTAGCCACCGCCGCCGTCGGGCACCGAGTCGCCGTTCTCGTCGACGACGTCGGCGGCGATGCCGGGCAGCGCCTTCATCGCCGAGCCGGGCTTGCCGGCGGTGACGCCGGGCAGCGGGCTGATCATCATCGCGCCGGTCTCGGTCTGCCACCAGGTGTCGACGATCGGGCAGCCCTCCCCCTTGTCACCGCCGCCGATGACCTCGCGGTACCACATGTAGGCCTCGGGGTTGATCGACTCACCCACCGAGCCGAGCAGTCGCAGCGACGACAGGTCGCGCTCGTCGGGGATCTCGCGGCCCTGCTTCATGAAGGAGCGGATCGCGGTCGGGGCCGTGTAGAAGAGCGTGACGCCGTACTCCTCGATGATGTCCCACCAGCGGCCGCGCTCGGGGGAGTCCGGGGTGCCTTCGTAGAGCACCTGGGTGACGCCGTTGGCCAGCGGGCCGTAGACGATGTAGGAGTGCCCGGTGACCCAGCCGATGTCGGCGGTGCACCAGTAGACGTCGGTCTCGGCCTTGAGGTCGAAGACCGCCCAGTGCGTGTACGACGCCCCCGTCAGGTAGCCGCCGGTCGTGTGCAGGATCCCCTTGGGCTTGCCGGTCGTGCCCGAGGTGTACATGACGTAGAGCGGGTGCTCGGAGTCGAAGAACTCGCAGGCGTGCTCGGTGGAGGCCTTCTCGACCGTGTCGTGCCACCAGACGTCGAGTCTCGGGGTTCCAGGCGACGTCCTGCCCGGTGCGGCGTACGACGAGCACCTTCTCGACCGTGTGACCCAGCGCGGCGGCCTTGCTCGACCGACTCGTCGACGGCCGGCTTGAGGGCCGAGGCCGCGCCACGGCGGTAGCCGCCGTCCGAGGTCACGACGACCTTGGCCTGGCAGTCCTCGAGCCGCGAGGCGAGGGCGTCGGAGGAGAACCCGCCGAAGACGACGGTGTGCGGGGCGCCGATGCGGGCACAGGCCAGCATCGTGACGACGGCCTCGGGGATCATCGGCATGTAGATCGCGACCCGGTCGCCGGCGCTCGACGCCGAGGTCGGTCAGCGTGTTGGCGGCCTGGCAGACCAGGTCCTGCAGCTCGGCGTAGGTGATCGAGCGCTTGTCGTCGATCGGCTCGCCGACGAAGTGGAGGGCGACCTTGTCGCCCGCGGCCGGCCTCGACGTGGCGGTCGACGCAGTTGTACGCCGCGTTGATGCGACCGCCGACGAACCACTGGGCGAACGGCGGGTTGTCCCAGTCGAGGACGCGGTCCCACTTCTGCTCCCACGACAGGCGCTCGGCCTGCTCCGCCCAGAAGGCCTCGGGGTCGGCTTCCGCGCGTGCGTAGGCCTCCTCCTTGAGGTTGGCGTCCGCGGCCAGGGCGGCCGGCGGCGCGAACGTCCGGTCTTCCTTGAGGAGGTTGGACAGGGTCTCGTCGCTCACGTTGTCTCCAGTGCTGGTTCGGGGTTCATCCGTGTGTCGATCGTGCGGTGGGACTCTCGTCACACTATTCCGGTCGTCGTGGGGGGCACCAGGTCGCTGCCTGGTTGTCCATCCGGTGCCCCCGGTGCCACCCGGTGCCACCTGGTGGGGAGGTGGGTGGGTCGTCCCGGGCGTCCCCGCGAAGGCCACCGCCCGCCCGGAGGCTGCTCCGGGCGGGCGACGGAGTGCGCTCAGTGCTTGAGCACGGCCTTCTCGGAGCCGGCGCCGGACAGGGCGCGGACCTCGAGCTCGGTGAAGCGGTCCTCCGCTGCGGCCTCGCGGCCGAGCATCGTGCCGATGAAGCCGGCGAGGAACCCGAGCGGGATCGAGATGATGCCCGGGTTGTTGAGCGGGAACCACGACCAGTCCGCACCGGTGAACAACGCCGTCTCCGAGCCGGACACGACCGGGGAGAAGAAGACGAGACCGACCGAGGCGATGAGGCCGCCGTAGATGCTCCACACGGCGCCGCGGGTGTTGAAGCGGCGCCAGAACATGTTCAGGACGATCGCCGGCAGGTTGGCCGAGGCCGCCACCGCGAACGCCAGGGCCACCAGGAACGCGATGTTGAGCTTCTGCGCCGGGATGGCCAGCACGATCGCAACGGTCCCGATGCCGGCGGCGGCGATCCGGGTCATCTTGATCTCCTCCTTCTCGGTCGCCTTCCCCTTCTTGATCACGTTGTTGTAGATGTCGTGGGCGACCGATGCCGAGGAGGTCAGCGTCAGTCCGGCGACCACCGCGAGGATCGTGGCGAACGCCACCGCCGCGATGAAGGCCAGCAGGATCGCGCCGCCGGTCGACCCGGCGCCACCTCCCACGGCTTCGGCGAGACGTGGGGCCGCCAGGTTGCCGCCGCTGGCCGCGGTGGCGCTGCCCTCACCGGTGTCGAGCAGGGCCGCGGCACCGAAGCCGAGGACCAGGGTGAAGAGGTAGAAGACGCCGATGAGACCGATCGCCCACAGCACCGACTTCCGGGCGTCACGTGAGGTCGGCACCGTGTAGAACCGGATCAGGATGTGCGGCAGCCCGGCGGTACCGAGGACCAGGGCGAGACCGAGGCTGATGAAGTCGATCTTGCTGGTCAGCGAGACGCCGTACTTGATGCCCGGGTCGAGGAAGCCCTCCTTGCCGCTGTTGGTCGCAGCGGCGCCGAGCAGGTCGGAGATGTTGAAGTTGAACTTCGCGAGCACCAGGACGACGACGAGCGCCGAGCCGACCATGAGCAGGACCGCCTTGACGATCTGGACCCAGGTCGTGCCCTTCATGCCGCCGACGGTGACGTAGAAGATCATCAGCGCGCCGACGCCGAGGACGACGATGTTCTTGAGGGCCTGGCTGTCGACCCCGAGGAGCAGCGCCACCAGGGCGCCGGCGCCGACCATCTGGGCGAGCAGGTAGAAGATCGAGACCACGACGGTCGAGGTCGCGGCCGCCACGCGGACCGGCGTACGACGCATCCGGAAGGCGAGCTGGTCGGCCATCGTGTAGCGACCGGCGTTGCGCAGCATCTCGGCGACGAGCAGCAGTGCGACGAGCCAGGCCACCAGGAAGCCGATGGAGTAGAGGAAGCCGTCGTAGCCGTTGAGCGCGATGGCTCCGGTGATGCCGAGGAACGACGCGGCCGACATGTAGTCGCCGCCGATGGCCAGACCGTTCTGCACCGGCGTGAAGGAGCGGCCGCCGGCGTAGAAGTCGGCGGTGCCGCTGCTCTGGCGGCTGGCCCAGAACGTGATGCCGACCGTCAGGGCGACGACCGACAGGAACAGGATCGTGGTGAGGGCTTGGTGGTCCATGTCAGCGCTTCCGCTTCTCGTACTGGAGCATCGAGCGCGTCGGCCAGCGGGTCGAGGCTGGGAGGTCGAGTAGCGGCTGTAGGCGTAGGCGAGCGCGAACGTCGAGACGAACTGGAGCAGCCCGAAGACCAGCGCGACGTTGATGTTGCCGAAGAGTCGGTGGCTCATGAAGCCGTCGGCCCAGTTCGACATCAGCACGTAGAGGAGGTACCAGGCGAGGAAGCCGGCGGTGGCCGGGATCACGAAGGACTGCGGTAGCGGCGCCGGAGCTCCACGAACTCGGCCGAGTCGTGCAGCTCGTCGTAGACGGGGTCGTGCCGGGCAGCTGTCTCGCTGCTCAGCGGGTTGATCGGTGTCGTGCGACATGGGGCCGCCTTTCGGGAGATCGTCAGTGACGTGCGTCACGGTAGGAGTGGCGCCCGTCACCGGGCAGTGGTGCGTGGCCGTGCTGCGCTCGACGGGAACAGCCGCGCGCCGAGCGGTAGGTCACGTGCGACGAACGGTCGCCACCGGGTACGTCGCGGCCGGTGCGGGCCCGGCCGGTGGGCGTTGTGACGCCGGTCGCACGGGGTTGCGGATTGTCAGGTGGGAGCGCAGTCTTGCGAGGTGGTTAACAGCGGGAGACACGCACGTGACGGCGGTGCCGCCACGGCCTTGGTGACCGTCGCCCACGGCACCCGCAACCCCGTCGGCAACGAGGTGGCGCGGCTCCTCACCGAGGCCGCCGCCGCTCGGCTCGACATGCGGGCGACGGCGTCGTACGTCGAGCTCTCGGACCCGCTCTTCGCCGACGTGATGCGTGCGGCCACCGAGCCCGTGGTCGTCGTGCCGCTGCTGCTCTCGACGGGCTTCCACATGCGTTCCGACCTGCCCGAGCAGGCCGCACTCGCGAGCGTGCCGGTGACCCTGGGCCGCCAGCTCGGCCCGGACCCGCTGCTCGCCCAGGCCCAGGTCGCCCGGCTCCTCGAGGCCGGCGCCCGCCCCGGCCAGCGCGTCGTGCTGGTCGCCGCCGGCTCCAGCGAGGAGTCCGCCACCTGCGACCAGATGTGCGCCGTCGCCTACCTCGCCCGCGCCTGGGACGGGCCGGTCGAGCTCGCCGCCCTGTCGGGCCACGGGGACCGCCCCTCCGACGTGGTCCGCCCGGGGGACGCGGTGTCGCCGTACCTGCTGTCCCCGGGCTTCTTCCACGACCGGCTGAAGCGCGAGGCGCCCGCCGACGTCGTCGTCGCCGACGTCATGGGCGCCCACGAGCGGGTCGTCGACCTCGTCGTGGTGCGTGCCGAGCAGGTCCTCGCCCAGGACGCCCAGGACCCGGCTCGACAGCTGACCGGCGAGCGGGCCTAGCCCGATCAGCCGTCCCTCGCTGACCAGCGAGGGCTCTCGCCTCCTGCGCGTCCGCGCTCGGCGGCGGACGTGCGCAGAATTGCCTCCCCGATCGTGCAACCGATCCGGGGCGCGGGCACGAAGTACCTGACATGAGCGATGGTCACAGCCTCGGCAGCCGCCTGGCGCATCGTGACGAACGGGCCTGGGAGCGGGCCTACGAGCTGTACGCGCCGTCGCTGCTGGCCTACCTCCGACGGTACGTGGGGCCCGACGAGGCCGAGGACGTCCTGCAGCGCACCTTCCTCGACGTGTGGCGTGGTGCGAGACGGTACGACCCCGACCAGCGCTTCACCGCGTGGCTCTTCACCATCGCCCACCGCCGCGCGGTCGACACCCTGCGCGCCCGGCGCGGTCACGTGACGGACGTCGAGACCCTGCGCGACCTGCTGGGTGAGGACGGACGCGAGACGATCGAGCGCTACGCCGAGGCGGCCGAGGTGCAGGCGGTCCTCCGGCGGCTGCCCGAGCACGAGCGGGTCGTCCTGGAGCTGGCCTACTTCGCGGACCTGACGCAGGTCGAGATCGCGCGCAAGCTCGCCGTCCCGCTCGGGACCGTGAAGGCCCGCGCGGCCCGTGGGACCAGACGGATGGGTGACCTGATGCGTGCTGACCGTGATGACCGGGCCGAGGAGGAGGCACGATGACCGCACAGGAGACACCGACCGGAGGTCACCCGGACCTCGTCGCGTTGGTCCGCGCCGAGTCGTCCAATGCCGAGATGTTGTCGGCCGGTGACCACCTGGTGGGCTGCGAGGAGTGTCGCGGCACCCTCGGCGAGGTCGTCGTGGGGTCCGCGCTGCTCCGTCGGTCGGTCCGGGTGCTCGAGGAGCGCTCCCCCCGTCCGCGTGCGCGTCCGGCGCTCCACTCCGGTGCCGTGCCACCGCCGCCGAGCCGCCGTCCGCGCCGGGTCCCGCGGGTCGCCCTGGTGGCAGCTGCTGCCGTCCTGGTGGGCTCGCTCGGCGGCGCGGGAGCGGCGACGGTGCTCGGCGACCGGCGAGACGCCCCGCCCGAGTCCGCCGCCGCCGACCGGGTGGTAACCCTCGAAGCGGTGGGTGCCGCGACGTCCGACGGTCCGCGCCCGGCAGGAGAGGTCCAGCTGGGTCGAGCCGACGAGCGGCGTACGTCGATCACCGTGCTGACCCACGACCTCCCCGCCGCCGACGCCGACCACTTCTACCAGGCCTGGCTGCTCGAACCGAACAGCAACAAGATGCTTTCCCTGGGTGTGGTGTCGGGACCGCGGACCACGTTCCGCGTCGGTGACGCGCTCCTCACCCGCTACGCCGCCATCGACCTCAGTCTCGAGGCCGACGACGGCGATCCCCAACACGCGTCTGCGTCGGTGCTGCGAGGCAGCTACTCCGACGCGCCCCCCGGCTGAGCCGTCCGGCTAGGCCGTTGCTCGACACATCACACCAGAGGGAGAATGCAATGAGGGACCTCCACCGATTGACGAAGGCGATCGGCGTCTCGATCGCCGCAGGCGCACTGGCCGTCTCCGGGGCGCTCAGCCCCGCGACCGCCCAGGCGTCGGGGGCTGCACAGAGTGCCGAGAAGCGGCTCGGCACCACCAGCCTGGCGGCGGTGCTGGCCGCGGACGGCACCAAGTTCGACGGCAACCCGTTCGACTTCGACATCCTCGAGGCGGCCGTCGTCGCCGTGCTCGGAGCCAAGCCGAACAGCCCGGTCAAGCTGCTCACCCAGGGCAGGAAGCGAGCGACGGCGTTCCTGCCGACCGACCAGGCGTTCCGGTTCCTGGTGCGCGACCTGGTCGGCTACAAGCCCAAGACCGAGGTGAAGACCTTCGACAAGATCGTCAAGCTCGTCGACATCGACACCATCGAGGCGATCCTGCTCTACCACGTCGTCCCGGGGGCGACGCTGACCTCGCACAAGGTGCTCGCGGCACGCGGCAGCAACATCACCACGGCCAACGGAGCGACGTTCAAGGTGGTCCTGCGCAAGCACCAGATCATCCTGCGCGACCAGGACCCGAACAGCTTCAACGCCCGGGCCTTCCGGGGCAAGCTCGACATCAACCGCGGGAACCGCCAGGTCGCCCACGGCATCTCACGGGTCCTGCGACCGATCGACCTGTGAGGCCGTAGCCGCGGCGGTCGACCGGACGAGTCGACCGCCGCGTCCGCGATGCGATGCCGAGGTGGCGCGGATGTCGGCGTCCCTCGGCATCGCCCGGGTCAGGAGCGGTCGAGCTCCAGGGACTCCGGAGTGTGCAGCCGCACCATGAAGCGGCGGGTGTGCGGCGGGACCCGGCTCGCGGTCGCCCGGGAGACCAGCACCATCGTCGCGGAGGCCAGGGGGACCGACCAGGCCGCCGGCTGAGCGAGCAGCACGCCGACCCAGCCGGGGGTCGCGTCCTCGGCCGCCAGTGTCCAGGTCGCCGCCGCCACCGACCCGGCGCCGCCGACGACCAGCCCGGCGACCGCCCCGGCCGCCGTCAGCCCACGCCACCAGATCCCCAGCACCAGCAGAGGGCAGAACGTCGAGGCGGCCACCGCGAAGGCCAGCCCGACGGCTCGCGCGACGCCGAAGTCGGGCAGGGCCAGCGTCGCCACGAGCGGCACCAGGACGGCGATGATCGTGGCCACCCGGAACGACGTGACCTCGGGCAGGCGACGCGAGGTGATGTCCTGGGTGAGCACCCCGGACACGGCGATGGTCAGGCCCGACGAGGTGGAGAGGAACGCCGCGAACGCCCCGGCGGTCACCAGCCCGGTCAGCAGCTCGCCGCCCAGGCCCGGCAGCACCAGCCGCGGGAGGTCCAGGACCAGCGAGTCGGCGCGGTCGGGGTCGGCGCCGTACGCGCGACCGAGCGCGGCGAACACCGGCGGCAGGACGTAGAAGGCGCCGAGCAGCACCAGCACCATGAGCGTCGTACGGCGGGCCGCACGGCCGTCGGGGTTGGTGTAGAAGCGCACGACCACGTGTGGCAGGCCCATGGTGCCGAGGAACGTCGCCAGCACCAGCGAGTACGTCGTGTAGAGCCCCGCACCGCCCCCGCCGGCCGCCAGTGGGAACGACCAGCCGTCGCGGACCGGGCTCGGCCCGGAGACCGAGTCGCCGGCCCACACGACGAGCAGCACCGCGGCCGGGAGGAGCAGCGCGGTGAGCTTGAGCCAGTACTGGAACGCCTGGACCAGGGTGATGCTGCGCATCCCGCCGGAGCCGACGTTGACCAGCACGACCAGGCCGACCACGACCGGGCCGACCCAGCGGGGGGCGTCGATCGCGGCGGCCAGGGTGATGCCGGCCCCCTCGAACTGGGGGAGCAGGTAGAGCCAGCCGATCGCCACGACGAGCACGGAGCAGACCGCGCGCACCCGCCGCGAGCCGAGGCGGGCCTCGGCGAAGTCGGGCAGCGTGTACGCGCCCGAGCGGCGCAGCGGCGCGGCGACCAGGACCAGCAGGACGAGGTAGCCCGCGGTCCAGCCGATCGGGTACCAGAGCATGTCGGCGCCGAACGTCAGCAGCAGGCCGGCGACACCGAGGAAGGAGGCGGCGGAGAGGTACTCCCCGCCGATCGCCGAGGCGTTGAGCCCGGGTCGTACCGTGCGCGACGCGACGAAGAAGTCGCTGGTGGTGCGCGAGACCCGCAGCCCCCATGAACCGATCAGCAGGGTCGCGACCGTCACCGCCAGCACGGCGATGAAGCCGGGCAGGGTGCTCACCGGTCGAGCTCGCTCATCAGCTCGGCGAAGTGGCGCTCGTTGCGCTCGGCCTGGCGCACGTAGCGCCACCCGAGGAAGACCAGCCACGGGTAGACGAGGCCCCCGAGCACCAGCCACGACACCGGGATCCCGGCGAGCCGTACGTCGGCCAGCCCGGGCGCGAGCTGGAACAGCAGGGGGAGCCCGCCCACCGTGACCGCCAGCAGGCCCAGGATCCGGGCGGCCAGGCCGAGCTGCTCGCGCAGCAGCGACCCGAGGTAGACCCCGCCGAGCGGGGTCTCCTCGTCGATGTCGCGCACCCGCTTGCCCGGCCGCGCCCGTCGGTCCGGCCCGGTGACCCGCACCCGGGGTGGTCGCCCGCTCGGGCCCGCCGGCCCACCGCTCTCACTCATCGCCGGGGTCCGGTCGTGGGTCCGGTCGTGGGTCCGGTCGTGGGTCCGGTCGTGGGTTCGGTGCGGCGAGCTCGGGGTGGCGAGGAGTCATGCCTCGGCCCGGCGGATCAGCAGGTCGCGCAGCTCGCGCGTGTTGCGGCGGCTGACGCCGAGGTCGGCACCGGCGACGGGGTCGCCGACATGCACGGTGCAGCGGCCCCGGTCCATCCGGACCTCGGTGACGTGGGCGATCGACACGAGGAGCGAGCGGTGGATCCGCACGAAGCCGGCGTCGCGCCACTCCTCCTCGAGCGTCGTCGAGCGGCACCCGGATCAGGTGGCTCCCGCCTGGGGTGTGCAGCCGCGCGTAGTCGCCCTGGGCCTCGACGTGGGTCACCGTCGCCGCGGTCGATGAACCGGGTGACGCCGCCGCGCTCGACCGGGATCTGCAGGTCGTGCGACGCGACCGGTGTCCGCTCGCCGCCCTCGACGACCCGGCGCACCGCCTCGGCCAGACGCTCGGCGCGCACCGGCTTGAGCACGTAGTCGACGGCCCGGAGGTCGAAGGCCTCGACCGCGTGACCCTCGTGGGCGGTCACGAAGACGATCGGCGGAGGGGTGCGGAAGCGGCCCAGCACCTCGGCCAGCTCGAGACCGGTGAGACCGGGCATCTGGATGTCGAGGAAGAGGCAGTCGACGTCGTCCTCGCGCAGCAGCCGCAGCACCTCGGTGGCCGAGTCGCAGGTGCGGACCTCGGCGATGCGTGGGTCGCGCTCGAGCAGGTAGGCCAGCTCGTCGAGGGCCGGGCGCTCGTCGTCGACGACGAGCACCTTCAGGCCGCTCACACCTGCACCCCGGCCGCGAACTTCGGCACCCGTACGACCACCTTCGTCCCCGCCCCCTTCGCCGTCTCGACGACGAGACCGTACTCGTCGCCGTACGTCGCGCGCAGCCGTGCGTCGACGTTGCCGAGCCCGACCGAGTCGAGTGCCGCGTCGCCGGCGAGCACGCGGCGTACCCGCTCGGGGTCCTCGCCCACGCCGTCGTCCTCGACCTCGATGAGGCAGTCCTGGCCGCGGTCGCGGGCGGTGATGGTGATGTGGCCGACGCCGTCGACCCCTTCGAGCCCGTGTCGCACGGCGTTCTCGACGAGGGGCTGGATGCACAGGAACGGTACGGCGACCGGCAGCACCTCGGGCGCGATGTTGAGGCTGACCTGGAGCCGGTCGCCGAAGCGGGCCTGCTCGAGCAGGAGGTAGCGCTCGATCGAGAGCAGCTCGTCGGCGAGGGTCGTGAACTCGCCGTGGCGCCGGAACGAGTACCGGGTGAAGTCGGCGAACTCGAGCAGCAGCTCGCGAGCGCGGTCGGGGTCGGTCCGCACGAAGCTGGCGATCGCGCCGAGGGAGTTGTAGATGAAGTGCGGGCTGATCTGGGCCCGCAGCGCCCGCACCTCGGCCTCGGCCAGCCGGGTGCGCGAGGCCTCCAGCACGGCGAGCTCGAGCTGCCCCGACACCCACGTGGCGACCTCGTCGGCAGCGCGGGCCAGCCCCGCGGTCGGGTACGGCGCCAGCGCGACCAGCGTGCCGACGATCCGGCCGTCGACCACCAGCGGGCTGACCACCGCGGTGCGCACGGGGCAGCCGGCCTGCTCGCACGGCAGCTCCCCGCGGCCGAAGCTGCGGGTGCGACCGCGCTCGAGCGTGGCCCGGACGAGCTCGGCCACCTGCCCGGCGTGATGGCTGCCGAGACCGTCCCACGCGAGGCTTCCGGCTGTGTCGGTCAGGGAGAGGGCCGGGGTGCCGAGGAGGGCGCGCAGGTGCTTGGCCGACCGTTCGGCGCTGTCCTGGGTCAGGCCCTCGCGCAGCGCCGGCGAGGCGAGCGAGGCGCGGTGGAGCGTGCGGAAGGTCGCCCGGTCGGACTCCGTGCCGAGATGTTTCCGCCGCCACCAAAGCGCCATGGCGTCATCCGACCACATCCCCGACTCCCGTGGTGGGCGGCGACCCTTGTGGCACTCATAAGTATCGGCTTATCATCAGTCATGACCGATGCAACGGCGGTGCTCGACGCCCTCGGTGCCCCGTCCCGACGGGCCATCCTCGAGCTGCTCCGCGACGGCGAGCGCAGCGTTCGCGAGATCACCGACCGCACCGCGATCTCGCAGCCCGGGGTCTCGCAGCACCTGCGCGTGCTGGCCGACGCCGGCCTGGTCGTCGTGCGCCCCGAGGGGACGCGCCGGCTCTATCGTGTCGACACCGGCGGGCTCACCGAGCTGAGGGCGTGGGTCGACGGCTTCTGGGACGACGCCCTGGCGGCGTTCGTGACCCATGCCGAGGCGCAGCGATGAGCCCCGTCGCCCCGGTGCTCCGCTCGGCCCACGTGCGCCGACCCGTCGAGGAGGCCTTCGAGGTGTTCACCGCGCAGCTCGGCGCCTGGTGGCCGCTCCCCACGCACAGTGCGCTGGGGGAGTCCTCGGCCGGCGTCGCCTTCGAGGCCGGGCGGCTGGTCGAGCGGGGTGTCGACGGCACCGAGCTGGTGTGGGGCGAGGTGCTCGTCTGGGATCCGCCGCACCGCCTGGTGATGTCGTGGCACCCCGGCCGGGCGCCGGGCGCCACCGGCGAGGCCTCCGAGGTCGAGGTCCGCTTCCTCGACCAAGGCGCCGACGGCACCCGGGTCGAGCTCGAGCACCGCGGCTGGGAGCACTTCGGCGACAGCGCCCTGCTGAAGCGGCGCGGGTACGTCGGGCCCGGTGCGTGGGGCACCGTGCTCGAGCACTTCGCCGACGTCGCCGAGACGCGCGCCGACGGGGTCGATCTCGGCGTCCTCGAGGTGGCGTACGCCGACTTCTTCGCCGAGGCCGAGCGAGGCGGGTTCGGTCCGGCGCAGGCCGGCGAGTGGGGTGCCGACGAGGTGCTTGCGCACGTCGCGCTCAACGACCTCGCGATGGTCCGCGTCGCCCACCGGCTGGTCCACCGGGAGGAGGACCTGCTCTTCGAGAACGTGCTGTGCCAGGACCCGGCCCTGCTGGCCGCCGAGGTCTCCCGCTGCGCCGACCTCGCCGAGCGGGTGGCGCGCGGGCGGGCCGTGGCCGCCGTGGCGATGGCCGCCGTCGCGCGGCTGGACGAGGAGCAGCGCAGCGCCCTCGTGCACTGTCGGCTGCGCCACGACGGCGAGGTCGTGCTCGACGCCCCGCTGCCCTGGGGGCAGCTGGCGATCGACGCCCAGGCGGCGCGACACCTCCCGGCGCACCTCGGTCAGCTGGGCGACCTCAGGGCGTGACGTCCTCGCGGGTGGGGCTCAGCGGAAGTCGATGAGCAGCATCGCGGTGTCGTCGTCGGTCTCGACGGCCACGCGCGGGATCGTCGAGGCGGAGTCGGTCATCGCGTTGTCACCCTCGGCGGTGCCGGAGGGGCTCCGGGCCGGGGTGACCGTGAAGGTGCCGCCAGGGCCGCGCACCGAGATCGGCACGGTCGGCTCGAGGAGCAGCTCCGGCTCCGGGTGCTCCGGTTCGGCAGCGACGGGCTCCGGGCGGGGCAGGACCTCGCTGCGGAAGCACAGGGTGCGGTACGGCAGCTGCATGCCGTCCATGCCACGGCCGTAGTCGTCGTACAGGGCGAGCAGGTCGGCGAGCACCAGGTCGCGCTCGCTCTCGGGGAGCGTGGCCAGGTTGGAGCGGGAGCGGGCCAGGTCCTGGATCGAGTGCCGGTTGACGGTCTGCCAGTGCTTGAAGACCTCGGCGTCCACGTCGCCGAACAGCGCTGACGCCGCCAGCGAGGCTGCGGGGTCGCGCACCTGGTCCTGGGTCCCCAGCACCCGGCCGAGCTTGCGCACCCACGGGATCCGCTCGTCGCGCTGGTGCCACACGACGGCGAGGTGCCCGCCGGGTCGCAGCACGCGGGAGATCTCGTCGAGGGCGACCTCGGTGTCGAACCAGTGGTAGCACTGTGCAGCGACGACCACGTCGACCGACGCGTCGGGCACCGGGATGTCCTCGGCCCCGGCGACCGCCGTCCGGACCTGGGGGAGCTTGGCCCGCAGGACCGCCAGCATCGCCTCGTCGGGATCGGTGGCGTAGACGTCGTGGCCGAGGGCGACCAGGCTCTCGGTGAGCTTGCCCGTACCCGCGCCGAGCTCGAGCACGGTCAGCGACGTGTCGGCGGGCTCGCCGGGGCTCGGCTCGCCGCTCGACCCGTCGACCAGCCACCGCACGGCGTCGTCGGCGTACGTCGGCCGTCCCCGGTCGTAGGCGTCGGCCACGCCGCCGAAGGAGCGGGCGTGGCGCTGGAGGTCCTCGCTCATCGAAGCCGATCGTACGGGCGGGGACGAGGCGCGTCCGGGCGGCGCGCCCGTGAGCCGGCCGGCAGGAGTGGTCGGGGGTGGTCGGTTGGTGGTTCGGGGCCGTCGGGGAGCCGGTGAGGGGGTGTCGTGGCGCTGGTGAGGGGTGGGTGGACGACGGGTGCCGGCCGCCGCCGTCCGACGCCCTATCCTCGGCGTCATGGCAACGGATCCCCTGGCGTGGCTGGTGTCGCTGGAGGGCGTCCCCTCGGCGTACGCCGCGACGCGCGACGGCATCGACGTGATGCTGCGCGACCGCGGCCTGCGCCGGACCTCGCCCGAGACCACGGCCGAGTCGCTGCTGCGCGGTGCGCACGCCAGTGCGGTGCTCGAGGGCTCGACCTCGACGCTGGCCGAGGTGCGGGCCGGGCAGGGGGACGAGATCGCCCGGGACTCGGTGCGGGTCTCGACCCAGGTGCTGGCGCTGGTGCCGACGATCCAGCAGTCGCCCCTCCAGGCGTTCGCCCGGCTGCACTCCGTCGCGGCCGGTGCCTCGCTGCCGCCCGAACGGCTGGGACGCCCGCGTGACGTCGAGTCGGCCGGGCGGATGCGCGACATCGCGACCGTCGCCTCGTCCTCCGGCGAGGCGCCGGCGCTGCTCGTCGCGGCGATGGTGCACGCCGAGCTGCTCACCGCGGCGCCGTTCGCCTCGCACAACGGCATCGTCGCGCGGGCTGTCGAGCGCCTCGTCCTGGTCGCGCGCGGCGTCGACGAGAAGTCGCTCGTGGTCCCCGAGGCCGGGCACCTGGCCCTGCGGCCGGCGTACGAGTCGAACCTGCGGGGGTACGCCGAGGGCGGTGCCGCCGGGGTGCACGCGTGGGTGCTCTACGCCGCGGAGGCCTTCGCGGCCGGCGCCGAGGCGAGTCCGCTGCGGCGCGCGGCCGAGTAGCCGGGCTGCGGCTCAGGCGCCGTTCTCGCGCAACGCCACGACCCCGAGTGCCGCGAACGTGGCGGCGCCGAGCGCGCCACCGACCAGCACGGCGCGGGGGGCCCCGGAGCGGACGCTGATCAGGCTGGCGATCGCGTCGACCGAGTCGATGACCACCCCGGCCTGCAGGGCGGCACGGCGCAGGCCGGGATCGGGCTGGTGCACGGCCAGGCCGAGTGCCAGCTCGCGGGCCGCGAAGAGCCGGCCGACCAGGGCGACCGAGGCGGCGGAGCCGGCCGGCATCCGGCCGAGGCCGAAGAGCCGCATCGAGCCCGCCGGCGTCAGCCAGGTGCCGGCGCCGACCGCCATGCGGAGGGCGGCGAAGGTGGTGGTGATGGTCACGGGACGTTCCTCTCGTTTGTAGTTACTACTACAAGAGGACTGTAGCTGTAGCACGTACTACGATCCAGGCCGTGGGCCACCGACATTCGCGCGACGAGATCCTCGAGCACGCGCTAGCGGTCGCCACGGACGAGGGCCTGGGACGCCTGAGCTTCGGCCGGGTCGCCCGGCGCGCCGGCACCAGCGACCGGATGGTCGTCTACTACTTCCCCACCAGGAGCGACCTGGAGGAGGCGGTGCTCCAGCGGATCGCCGAGCAGCTCCAGGGTGCACTCGGCGCCGCCTTCGCGACGCCCGCCGCCGACCACCGTGCCCTGCTCCGCGCCGCCTGGCCGGTCCTGGCCCGGCCGCAGACCGATGCCGTCTTCGCGCTCTACTTCGAGGCCTGCGGGCTGGCCGCTGCCGGTGTCGAGCCCTACCAGGGCCTCGCCCCGCAGCTGTTCGGTGCGTGGGTGGAGTGGTTGACCGGCTCCCTGATGGGCACGCCGGCGGAGCGGCGCCGGGAGGCCGAGGCGACGCTGGCGATGCTCGACGGGCTGCTGCTCGTGCGTCAGCTGGCCGGTGCGGCCGCGGCCAACCGTGCGGCAACGGTGCTCGGCGTCCGCTGACGGCTGGAGCCGCTGACAGGGACTGCTGGGGCCCCGGACGCGGGTGGTGCGGGGGCGACGGGGAAGTGCGCGGAGCATGCAGGTGGCACCCGAGACTCGAGGTCTCGAGTGCCACCGCTGACACGTGAGGCCGATGGCTACCAAGCGTGCTGTCGCTTCTTGCTGCCCCGGAAGTATTCCGAGCACAGGCGCCCTATCGGAAGGGTGGATCGCCGCGTGGGTACCCGGCGTCACGTGCTGCTCTTGAGTTGTCCTGACTCCTGTCTACGCCTGTCCGGTCGTGGGTACAAGGCTTGACTTTTGTCTGATGCGGGAGTCGGACGTGGCGCGGGTGGGCGAGTGTCGGTGGGGCGGCCGGGGGTCGCGCGAGGGCGGGAGTTTCACCGCTTCAGCGGTGAAACTCCCGCTTCTGGCACGAAGGTTCATGACAGGAGCAACAGTTTCGTCACGCTCCTCCGCCCGCACCCGCGCGCCTCCGCCACCCGCCCGCACCCGCCCGTCGGACCCGGCCCGCGGCGTCACAGACGCAGGCGCTCGGCGATCTCGCGACCGCTCGGCGACGCCGAGAGCCCGAGCTCCGCGGGCCGTACCGAGTCGCCGTCCGGAGTGCGGCCGGTGAGCTCGAAGGTCACGCGGTCGGCGTCGTCCTTCAGCAGCGGGCCCAGGACCGCGCGCACCGTGCGGAGCACCTCGAGGAACGTCGGCGAGTCGGCCACCTGCACGACGCCGGCCACGACACCCGCGGCGGATCGTCGGTGCTGGTAGGTCACGGAGTGTCCGCTCACGCCGGGCACCACCCGGACGGCGTCGGCGACCGTCTCGGTGATCGCGTGCTGTCCCGGGCTGCCGCCCAGGAGCATCTGCCGCAACCCCATCCGTGCTCCCTACCGTCCTCGACCGGCCGGCACGTCGACGGCCGTGGCGCTCCCCTCGGGAGTGACGAGGAAGGGCGACAGCATCGACTCGAAGTCACGAAGGACACGTCTGTCGGCCCCGGTGCCGGCCAGGGCGTCGCGCACGGAGTCGCGGTACTCGGTCGGAGAGTGGCTGGCGGCGAGGTCCCAGATGCTGCCCGGGTCGTCGAGCGTCACCGTCTGCCAATCGTCGGACCCGGTGCGGTCGTCGGTGAGGCCGAGGCGGGGCGCGAGGTCGAAGCGGTGCTGCACCTGGAGTGCCAGGACGCCCGGGGCGAGCCGGAGGTGGTCGGTCGGCGCGCCGGAGGTCAGCACGTGGGTGACGCCGTGGCGCTCGACGAACCTCTGGTCGGAGGCCAGGCATGCCGCGACGATGCCGCCCCGGCCGTGGCCCACGAGCAGCACGGGCGAGCCCGTCGGCAGGTCGGCGGCTTCCACGATCCGTCGCACCGACTCCGCGGCGGACCGCAGGTCGTGGCCGACGAGGCCGCTCCCGGTGGCAGGGACCCCCACGACGTACGTCGCCACGCCGGTGCCGTTGTCGATCCGGGTGATGCGCGCCTCGCCGAGCGACCCGGCCGCGACGCACCGCATCAGGCCGGGAAGGTCGGTGGGTCGGGGGTGGGCGTCGGTGGCCGTCGCGGTGCTCTCGACGGTGTCGACGGTGCTGACGGCGTGATCCGGGTCGACGGAGGCCAGCACGCTGGCGGCGATCTCCGCCACCGAGCGGTCCTCGGCGCCGAGCAGGACCGCGGAGAGGGTGCCCAGGAAGTCGCCGGCGTGCCCGGGCGTGGCGGTGGCGGTGAGGGCGGAGTCGATGCGGGTGTCGAGCCACGCGCCGAGGGTCTCGCCCGCGTGCGCGCAGAAGCCCAGGCTGGCGGCCTGTGTCGCCGGCGTGGAGGACCCGCTCCCTCCCCCGGCGTGACGCGCCTCGGACTCGCGGCAGGCCTGCGCGGACAGGGACTCCAGGAGCAGGGCGGTCTGGTCCTGGGACGGTGCATCGGTCACGACCGGGCGCTCGCGGGCCGGCTCGGCGTCGGCGCCGTACCAGTCGAAGGAGAGCAGCGCCGCGTCGAGCGGCCCGGCGAACGAGGTCGTCCAGCGGCTGGCTGCCGTGTCCATACCCCAGGTGGTCGCAGCCGTCACGACGCGTTCTCGAGCCGGTGGACCAGGGCGTCCAGGGCGGCCGTGACGTCCCAGGCGAGGAGGTCGGCCACAGCGCCCTCGGGTGCCAGGGCGAGGCGGCTGGAGCCGTCGGGCTGCGGGGTGACGGACCACAGGTCGTCGGCGCCGGCAAGCCAGGTGCGGACCGTGACCTGGTCGCCGACCACGGTCGAGATGGCGACGAAGGCGGTGCAGTCCTGGGCGAACGTCGGACCCGGCTGCCGGGGCCCGGGCGCGTGCACACCGCGCGGGTCGGCGTGCAGGACGCTCAGCGGCGGAAGCATCTCGCGGACGACGGGCCACAGGCGACCGGTCGGGAACATGGTGGCGACGCCGTCCTCGACGGCGACGCACTCGCTGCCGGACAGGGCGATGTCGACGGTGAGCGTGTGACCCGCGTGGGTCGTGACCAGGCGCAACGCTGCCGTGGGCTCAGCCGGGGGTTCCGGGAGAGCGTGTGGGGGGTGGCGTCGCGGCCAGACGGTCGAGCGTCATACCTCAACGCTAGGGCCGCGGCGTGTCGCGCGGCAGGTGGAAACTTCCGGCTTGTTCGCGGAGCGGTGCCCGTGGGCCTGGTGCGACGGGTGGGACGTGCTGCGAGAGGCCGTCCGACGTGGTCCCGGGTCAGGCGAGACGCTTCTTGCGGGCGTTGGCCCACATGACGCCACCGACGGCGACGGCGCCTCCGACCGCCAGCGCGGCGAGGGTCGGCCTGACGGGGGGCAGCGCCACCCGGGAGTGCAGCGCCACGGGCTTGACGAAGACGAGGATCGGCCAGCCGCGTGCCGTGGCGGTCCGGCGCAGCTCGCGGTCGGGGTTGACCGCGTAGGGGTGGCCGACGATCTCCAGCATCGGCACGTCGGTGATCGAGTCGCTGTAGGCGTAGCACTGCGCCAGGTCGTAGCCGCGCTCCTCGGCGAGCCGGCGGATCGCGACCGCCTTCTCCTCGGCGTAGACGTAGAGGTCGATCTCGCCGGTGTACCTGCCGTCGACCTCCTGGAGCCGGGAGGCCACCACGTGGTCGGCACCGAGCAGCTCGCCGATCGGCTCGACCACCTCGGTGCCCGAGGCCGAGACGATGACGACGTCGCGCCCGGCGAGCTGGTGCTCGGCGATCAGGCCGACCGCCTCGTCGTAGACGATCGGGTCCACGACGTGGTGGAGCGTCTCGGCGACGATCTCGCGGACCGTCGCGACCTCCCACCCGGCGACCAGCGACGACATGAAGTGGCGCAGCTTCTCCATCTGGTCGTGGTCGGCACCACCGACGAGGAAGACGAACTGGGCGTACGCCGAGCGCAGGACGGCGCGCCGGGAGATCAGTCCGCCCGCCTGGAACGGCTTGCTGAACGCGAGGGTGCTCGACTTGGCGATGATCGTCTTGTCGAGGTCGAAGAAGGCCGCGGTCGGCGCCATGGCTCCATGGTAGGCGCCGGGGGTGGGCTAGCGGGCCGGTTGTGCGGGTTGCGCGAGTGGCGGGGGACCACGCGTGCACCCCACTACCCACGAATCGTCCACAGGCGACGCTCGGGGGCGGTTCTCCACAGCCGCCGCCCCGGATCCGGGCTGGAGGTCGGTGCGGCGGCGCACCGTGGACGGCATGACAGCGCCTCTCTTCGCCACCGCCGACCCGCACCTGCTCGACGACCTGCTGCGCCTCGCCGCTGCGGCGGGCGTCGTGCCCGACTGTGGCCGGCGACGTGCCGCCGCCCTGCGGTGCTGGGCCCGGGCGCCGGTCGTCCTCGTCGGGACCGACCTGGCCGCCGGGCTGGCCCGGGTGGGCCCGCGCCGCCGCGACCGCGTGCACGTCGTCAGCCGTCGGAGCCCCGCCTGGCGGTGACGGCGACCGCTTCCGGACGGCGGTGACCCTCGGTGCGGAGACCGTGACCGAGCTGCCGGAGCTCCGAGCCGTGGGTGGTCGAGCTGCTCACCGACCTCGGCGACGCCGATCGGCCCACCGGACGGGTGATCGGGGTGCTGGCGGGGTTCGGAGGGGCCGGCGCGACGACCCTGGCCTGTGCGCTGGGACAGGTCGCGGCGCTGCGCGGTCCGGCGGTGGTGATCGACTGCGACCCCCTCGGACCGGGGGTCGACCGGGTCCTCGGCATGGAGGGGATCGGCGGCTCGCGCTGGGAGAGCCTGTGCCAGACGACGGGGCGGCTGAGCGCGCGCTCGTGCGCGAGGCGCTGCCGCGCCGTGGCGACCTCGGTGCGCTCTCCTGGCGGGCCGGGTCGACCTCGAGCCTGCAGCCCTTCGCGGTGCGCGAGGCCGTGGCCGCGGCGCGTCGCGGCCACGACCTGGTGGTGCTCGACCTGCCGCGGGCACCCGACCCGATCGTCGACGAGCTGGTCGCGCGCTGCGACCAGGTGCTGATGGTGGTGCTGCCGACGGTCCTCGGTGTCGCGTCCGCGGTGCACCTCGCCTCGCGCCACGTCGGACGTGCCGGCCTGGGCCTGGTCCTGCGGGGCCACGAGCCTCGACGATCGTGAGGTCGAGCGGGCGACGCGGCTCCCCGTGGTGGCCACGATGGGTCACCAGCGCGCGCTCTCCGAGGCGATCGACCTCGGCCTCGGCCCGGTCCGGTCGGCTCGCGGCCCGCTCGCGCGCACCTGCGCGGCCCTGCTCGACGCAGGTCCGGCGGCGACGCCCGGAGTGCCTGCCGCGGGCCGGTCGGCGGCGGCGGGCAGCGGCATGATGGTCGTTGGGTCAGCCCCGGCACCCGTCACCGACCAGCTGTCGGGGCTGGTCGACGCCGTGCGCGAACGACTCGCCCGAGCGCCCGGAGACCTCACGCCGCACCGGGTCGCGGAGGCGCTGCGCGCCTCGGGTCGACCGGTCGGCGACGCGACGGTGCTCCAGGTCTACGAGGCGCTGCGGCGCGACGTGGTCGGTGCCGGTCCCCTCGAGCCCCTGCTGCGGACCCCGGGTGTCACCGACGTCCTGGTCAACGGCTCCGACGAGGTCTACCTCGACCGCGGCCGGGGCCTCGAGCGGACCGAGGTGAGCTTCGCCGAGGAGGATGCCGTCCGTCGCCTGGCTCAGCGGCTGGCCGCTCACGGCGGTCGGCGCCTGGACGACGCGACGCCGTACGCCGACGTCCGGCTGCCCGACGGCACCCGCTTCCACGCGGTGCTCGCGCCGCTGGCGCGCCCCGGCACGGTGATCTCGCTACGGGTGCCACGTCGGACCGGCTTCACGCTCCACGAGCTGGTCGAGGCGGGCATGGTCGCGCCGGAGCTCGTCGAGGGCTACGCGACGTGGTCGCGCGGCGTGCTGCCTACCTGGTCAGCGGCGGCACCGGCACCGGCAAGACCACCCTGCTGGCCGCGCTGCTCGGCGAGGTCCCGCCCGGCGAGCGCATCGTGGTCGTCGAGGACGCCTCCGAGCTGCGCCCGCGACATCCGCACGTGGTCGCCCTCGAGGCGCGTCCGGCCAACCTGGAGGGCGCGGGCGCGATCGATCTCGCGGTCCTCGTGCGTCAGGCCCTGCGCATGCGGCCGGACCGGCTGGTCGTCGGCGAGGTGCGGGACGCCGACGTGGTCGAGCTGCTCGCCGCGCTCAACACCGGCCACGAGGGCGGGTTGCGGCACGGTGCACGCGAACTCCGCGATCCGACGTTCCGGCGCGGGTGGAGGCCCTGGCCCTCGCCGCCGGCCTGGGTCGCGCCGCAGCGCACAGCCAGCTCGCCTCGGCCATCGACGTCGTGCTGCACCTCGCCCGCGGTCCGGGCGGCCGGTCGGCGGTTGGCCCAGCTGGCGGTCCCGCGCCGTCGCGTCGACGGCCTGGTGGAGATGCGGAGGCCGCGTGGGAGGTCGACCACGGGGCCGGGCTCGGCACGGCCCCGGCCTGGCCGGGCTCCACGCGACCTCGGTGCCCGCGCGTCCTGATGAGCGATGCTCACCTCCCCTCCGGCGATCGATCGCGGTGGGCGCGCCGGCGCGACTCCGCTCCTCCGGGCTCCCGGTCCTCCCGCGGGCTCGCCGGCGCCCGCCGACGCGGGCGGGGCCTCCACAGCCGCGCGAGGCGCCCGCGCGGTGGGCCGTGGTGCTGCACGTCGCGACCGCCTCGCTCGTCGTGCTGGTGCTGCCGGGTGGTCGCCCGGCGTGGCCGTGCTCGGCGCGATCCTCGGCGTCGCCGCGGCCGCTGCCATGGCGCTCCTGCGTGCTCGTCGGCGGCGTCGGGCGGCCGACCGCACCGCTCGCCAGGTGCTGGAGGCCTGTGAGGGGCTGGCCGGAGACCTCGTCGCCGGCCAGCCCCCCGGAGTGGTGCTTGCGCGTGGCGCCGACGAGTGGCCGCTCCTCGGTCCGGTCGCGGACGCCTTCCGGGTCGGCGCCGACGTGCCCGATGCGTGGCGCACGCCTGCCGCACCTCCCCGGGGCCGGCGACCTGCGGGTGGTCGCCGCCGCCTGGCAGGTCTCGCACCGCACCGGTGCCGGGCTGGCCGCGACCCTCGACCAGGTCGTCGTCGACCTGCGCGGGGCGCGCGCCACCCGCCGCATCGTGGAAGGCGAGCTGGCCTCGGCGCGGGCGACAGCCCGACTCGTCGCCGGCCTCCCGGTGCTCGCGCTCACCATGGGTCCGGCGCCGGCGGCGATCCCTGGGGATTCCTCCTGGACACTCCCGCCGGGCTCGGCTGTCTCGGCCCTGGGGCTCGCCTTCGCTGCCGCCGGGCTGGCCTGGATCGAGGCGCTCGCCCGCGAGGTCGATCGCTCATGAGCACCTGCCTCCGGCCGCCCTGTTCGGAGCTGTCGCGGCCGCGGCGGCCGCAGGCCATGCTGGTCCCGGCCACGCCGCGTTGGCCGGCATCCGTCGCCGGGCCGGTCGCCGCTCCGACCCGTCCCGCCGCGACCTCGGGCCGCTCCGCCGGCACCGCGTCGCCGTCTCGGGCCTGGCCGGCCTCGGGGCGGCGACGTTCGTCGGCGGCGACGTCGGCCCGGTCGCAGCCGTGCTGGCGGCTGCGGCCGCCTGGGTCGCGGTCACCCGCGCCGAGCCGCCCGGCGTACGGCGCCGTGCGGAGCAGGTGCGCCGCGACCTGCCGGCGATCGTCACGCTCCTGGCTGCGGCGCTGCGCTCCGGCGCGCCGCCGACCGACGCACTCGCTGCGGTCTGCTGCGGCCCTCCCCGGGCCCGCCTCGGACCGGCTCTCCACCGTCGTCGCGCGGCTGGAGCCTGGGCGACGACCCCGCCAGCGCGTGGGGCGCGCTCGCGCGCGACCAGGACCTCGGACCGCTCGGCCGGGCGCTGGCCCGGGCTCAGGTCAGTGGCGCTCCCGTCGTGGCTGCCGTCGAACGGCTCGCCGTCAGACCTGGCCGCGGCGGCGCGGGCCTCGGTGGAGGACCGGGCGCGAGCGGTCGGGGTGAAGGCGGCCGTCCCGCTGGGGCTCTGCCTGCTGCCGTCGTTCGTGCTCATCGGCATCGTCCCCCTCGTCGCGGGCCTCGCCGGCTCACTGGGCTGGTGAGCCCCGGCCGAGCCGCCGTCGGGACTGACGCGACGCACCCCGGCGCGAGGGAGCGCCAGGGTGCGGGACCGCGTCAGCGGTGTGGGAGGCGGATCAGCCCAGGTAGGTCTTCCACGGCCCGGTGATGGCGAAGACGTGGCCGGGCTCCTGCACGTTGCCGAACAGGACCTTGCCGTCGGGGGAGAAGCACGGACCGGTCATCTCGCTGAAGCCGCCCTCGAACGGGATCAGGTTGCGCGCCACGGCCTGGGCGCCGGTGGCCGACGACCAGCTCAGGAGGTGCTGGGCGGCCTCCCCGTCCTCGGAGATGACCAGGCTGCCGTAGGGCGACACGTGGACGTTGTCGGGTCCGTCGAAGGCCAGGTCGAGACCGTAGCCGCCGGCAACGCGGGCATCGCGCTCCTTGTCGTAGGGGAAGTAGGCCTGGAGGGTGAGGGTGGCGTCGGAGTAGCGGTAGTACCAGATCTGGCCGTCGTGCTTGGTCGCGTCGACCGGCAGGTCGTTGCTCCCGAACGCGAAGCTCGACGCGAAGTACATGCCGTCCTCGTCGCCCCACGCGCCCTCGAGCTTCTTGGAGTGGGTGACCGGCCGGGCGTAGGCCTGCGTGCGCAGCGGGGCGCTCGCGGCGTGCCGGTCGGGCACGGTCTCCCACCGCGTCTGGAAGGGCCGGCCGATCTGCGCCGCGGTCACGTAGGCCAGGTCGGGCAGCACGGAGCCGTCGGGGGCGATGACCGCGAGGGCCTCGAGGGCCCCGGCGTCCCGGTCCAGGTGCTCGGCGATACGCGGTCCGAGCCGGTAGCCGCGCGGCGCCGTCCAGCGGTAGAGCAGGCCCGTCAGCGGCTGGGGGAGACCGGACGTCGGGGAGCTGGCGTCCTCGGTGAGGTAGGCGCGCTTGCGGCTGGGCTCGATGACGACCGCCTCGTGCGGTGCTCGGCCCCACGCCTCGATGGGCAGCGGCGACTGCCTCGAGGACGCCTCGGGGAAGACCTCGAAGACGTAGCCGTGGTCCTTCTCGAGCGTGAAGCCACCGACGACCGTACCGGCCTTGACGTCGGTCTCCTCGCAGGACAGCCAGGTGCCCCACGGCGTCGCGCCGCCGGCACAGTTGCCGACCGTGCCGGACAGTCCCACCCACTCGCTCCGCCGACGACCGGAGGAGTCGGTGTCGATGATGGTGCAGCCGCCGCCGATGGCACCCGGGTCGTAGACCGTGCCGGCCACGGCGGGGACGGGCGTGGCGGTGGGACCGTAGTTCGGGCTGATCTCGTGGTTCTGGATCAGGCGGTAGCCGCCGCGGGTCTAGAGGGCGACGGTGCCGTCGGGGCGGTCGGGGGTCTTCTCGCCGGTGGTCAGCGAGGTCACGCCGGACTGGGCGACGACCGTGTAGGTGAAGCCGGGGGGCAGCGCGAGCATCGCCCCGTCGACCAACGGCGGGAACAGCGGGTTGCCTCGGCCATGGCCGTGGTCGTCGTGGTCGTCGTGCCCGTCGTGCCCGTCGTGCTGGTCGCGGCCGTGGCCGCGGCGGCGGGCGGTGGTCGCGCCGGCCGGGCCGGCGAGCCCGACTGCCGCGACCGCGGCTCCGGCACCGGCGACTGCGCCGGTGTTGATCAGGTTGCGTCGTGAGATCGCCATGCGTGCATGCTCCGTCGGTCATGGCGTGGACCCCTCCGGTCCTCGCGTCACCGACGAACCTGTCGTCGGAACGTGAACTCGACGTGAATCGGGTACGAACGACGGCAGAAGTGATCGCCCCGGGTCCGGAGCGGGTGCTAGTGGTGTGGGTCGGACGTTGTTGATTGCTTGGCGTGCTCGAGGTGCGTGCAGCGCAAGGCGCCGGCGCGACGTCATACCGGGTTGTCTGCTGAGCGCCGGCAACGCCGCGAGGTGCGTGCCATGGGTGCGCGAAGCGCCCAAGAACTTCTGACCCGCGCCACTAGGGGTGCCCGTTCGCAGGTGATCGGCAGTCCGGCCCTGCCCACGAGTCGTCCACCGGCGGCTGCGCCGGTCGGTCCTCCACAGCCCTGCGCCGGTCGGCCGCGGCCGGGGGGTCGCAGCGCGCAGAGTCGGCTCCTCGGGCCGCACCGGGCGGCCCCGGAACCAGGGAGATCGGATGACCAGCAACACCCTTCCCACCCGCCCCGCCGGCGCCCGCGCTGCGCGACGACGAGCGCGGGATCACCACTGCGGAGTACGCCGTCGGCACCGCTGCCGGTGCCGGCCTGGCGGGCCTCCTCTACAAGTTGCTCACCGGCGGGTTCGGCGACAAGCTCCTCAAGACCCTGTTCGACCACGTGCTCGGGCTGCTGGGCCTCGGGTGACCCGCCGGTCCCCGGGGCGAGCGCGGAGTCGTCACCGCCGAGCTGGCGCTGGCCCTTCCGCTGCTGGTGGCGGTGACGCTCGGCCTGGTGTGGCTGCTCTCGGTCGGTGCCGCCCAGGTGCGGGTGATCGACGCCGCGCGGGAGGCCGCGCGTGGCGTGGCGCGAGGTGACGACGTCGGCCGCGCCGTGGCCACGGGGGAGCGGGTCGCGCCGGAGGGCGGCACGGTGACGGTCTCGACCGTCGGCAGCGAGGTGCGCGCGCTCGCCACCGCCCGCGTCTCCGGGCCCGGGGGGCTGTTCGGCTTCCTGCCCGGGGTGACGGTCCACGCCGAGGCCGTCGCCCTGACCGAGGACCCGCCGTGAGTCGCGCCCGAGTCCTCGGCCCGCGGCGAGCGGGGAGCCGCGACCGTGCTCGCACTCGCCCTCATCGGCGTGCTCACCTTCGTCGGCGCGGCCCTGTCCGTGGTGGGCGCCATGGTGGTGGCTCACCGGACCGCCCAGGCGGCGGCCGACCTCGCCGCCCTGGCCGGAGCCCACACGATCGCCGCCGGCGGTGACGGCTGTGCGGTCGCGGTGGTGACGGCGGCCGCCAACGGCGCGCAGCTCACGGCCTGCTCCGTCGAGGGCCGTGAGCTGATGGTGACGGTCGCCGTCACCGGACCCGAGCTGGCTCGCCCGGCGCGGCGACCTGGTCGCCCGGAGCCGTGCCGGTCCGGCTCGGTGACCGATGGTGGTCAGCGGTCAGCGGTCGAGCGGTCAGTGGGCAATGGGAGTGGGCGTCCGGCCCGGACCGTGGTCGGCGACGACCCGGGGGCGTCGCCGGCGGCTCAGGGGCGGTCGTCGTCGAGGTCGCGGTTGCGCTGCGCCTCGGCGCGGTCCAGCTTCTCGGACAGCTCGTCGATCTTCTTCTGCTCGCGGCGCTGGCGCCGGTTGCGCTTGGCACCGAACTTGCCGATGGAGAATCCCCACAGGATCGCGACGGCGGCCAGGATGCCGAGGACGAACAGGGTCTCGGCACTGACGCCGATCCCGAGGACCTCGATCTGCCCGGTGCTGCCGACATCGGTGGTGAACAGGCCAGCCAGGATCACCGCAGCGCCGACGAGG
Organism: uncultured Actinomycetota bacterium; assembly: GCA_963757695.1. Lineage (GTDB taxonomy): Bacteria > Actinomycetota > Actinomycetes > Propionibacteriales > Nocardioidaceae > Nocardioides. The sequence continues at coordinate 393,429 of CAVWTJ010000014.1, read as the reverse complement.
ATGAGCAGGAGCCCCAGGATGACCATGGGCTGGAGGCTACTCGGTCGACGGGTCGGCGGTCGCGTGCGTGAGGAGCACGTCGAGCAGCGCCACCGCACCGGCCTTGTCGAGCGGGTTGTTCTGGTTGCCGCACTTGGGTGACTGGATGCACGACGGGCACCCCTCGTCGCACTCGCACGACGAGATCGCCTCGCGGGTGGCCGTCAGCCAGCCGCGGGCGGCGCGGTAGCCGCGCTCGGCGAATCCGGCACCGCCGGGGTGCCCGTCGTGGACGAAGACCGTCAGGGTGCCGGTGTCGGCGTGCAGGGCCGTCGAGACACCGCCGATGTCCCAGCGGTCGCAGGTGGCGAACAGCGGCAGCAGCCCGATGGAGCAGTGCTCCGCAGCGTGGGCCGCCCCCGGGAGGTCGTCGACCGCGAACCCACCGAGCAGGTCGGCCGGGACGGTCCACCACACGGCCGAGGTGGACAGGGTCCGGGCCGGCAGGTCGAGCCGTTCCTCGGCGACGACCTCGCCCGACGGCTGGCGTCGCTTGAGGAAGGACACCACCTGGTGGGAGACCTCGACGTCGCCGAAGGACAGCCGGCACCGGCCCCAGTCCCGGTGCTCGCGCTCGCCGGCGATGGTGATGTCGGTGATCTCGCGGGCCGACGTGGAGTACCCCGGTTCCTCGCGGTGCATGGTCGCGACGTGCTCGTCGAGGTCCAGCGACTCCACCAGCCACGTCTCGCCCTGGTGGAGGTAGACCGCTCCGGCATGGGTCGTCCCGTGGGCCCGGCCGCCGTCGACGGTGCCGACCACGCGGCCCGTGCCGCTCTCGACCAGCGCGACCGGCGTGCCACCGGCCGAGCGGATGTCGGTGAGGTCGGCGGCGCGGCGCCGATCGGTCCAGAACCAGCCCGCCGCGCGTCTGCGCAGCAGACCGATCTCGGTCAGGGTGCGGACGACGTCGAGCGCGGTCGGTCCGAACAGCGAGAGCTCGCTGGCCACGAGGGGTCGCTCCTGGGCGGCCGCGCACAGGTGCGGGCCCAGGACGTGGGGGTTGGCCGGGTCGAACACCTGCGCCTCGACGGGCTGGCCGAGCAGCGCCTCGGGGTGGTGCACGAGGTAGGTGTCGAGCGGGTCGTCCCGCGCGATCAGCACGCCGAGCGCGTCCTGCGCGCCGCGCCCGGCTCGCCCGATCTGCTGCCACAGCGCCGCGCGCGTGCCCGGGAAACCCGCGATGAGCACGGCGTCGAGGCCGCTGACGTCGATCCCGAGCTCGAGGGCGTTGGTGGCCGCCAGCCCGAGCAGGTCGCCCCGGCGCAGCGCCGCCTCGAGCGCCCGCCGCTCCTCGGGGAGGTAGCCACCGCGGTAGGCGGCCACGCGTCCGGGCAACGAGGGATCGACCTCGGCCAGCAGCGCCGCAGCGCCGAGCGCGACCTGCTCCACCCCGACCCGCGAGCGCACGAACGCCAGCGTGCGGACGTCCTCGGCGACCAGGTCGGCCAGCAGGTCGGCGGTCTCCGACGACGCGGAGCGGCGCACGGGTGCGCCGTTCTCGCCGGTGAAGCTGGTCAGCGGCGGCTCCCACAGTGCGAGGGTCACCTCGCCGCGCGGCGAGCAGTCGTCGCTGATCGCGGTGACGTCGAGGCCGGTCAGCCGGGCGGCGGTGGTGGCCGGCTCGGCGGTGGTGGCGGAGGCGAGCACGAACGTCGGGTGGGCGCCGTACGACGCGCACACCCGCCGCAACCGGCGCAGCACGTGGGAGACGTGGGCGCCGAAGACCCCGCGGTAGTGGTGGCACTCGTCGACCACGACGTAGCGCAACGACCCCAGGAACGAGGCCCACCGCTCGTGCCCGGGCAGGATCGAGCGGTGCAGCATGTCGGGGTTGGTGAGCACGTACTCGGCGTGTGCCCGCGCCCAGTCGCGCTCGTCGCGGCTGCTGTCGCCGTCGCAGGTGGTGATGCGCGCGTCGAGGCCGAGCTCGAGCAGGGAGCCGAGCTGGTCGTGGGCCAGCGCCTTGGTGGGTGCGAGGTAGAGCGTGGCGGCACCGCGTCGCCCCCGCTCGGTGCGGGCGGTCAGCGCCGCGGTCAGGGCGGGCGCCTGGTAGGCCAGCGACTTCCCCGAGGCGGTCCCGGTCGCGAGCATCACGTGCTCGCCGGCCCACGCAGCCTCGGCCGCTCGCACCTGGTGGGCCCAGGGCCGCTCGATCCCGCGCACGGCGAAGGCGGCGACGACCTCGGGTGCGACCCACTCCGGCCAGGCAGCGTGCCGGGCCGCCCGGCTCGGTCGTACGTCGACGTGGGTGAGCCGACCCGCCGCGACCGGGTACCGCGCCCAGCCGCGCGACCAGGTCGGCCACCGAGCGGTTGCTCGGCGGCGCCGGGACGGCGGAGGTGGGCATGCCCGAAGTGTCGCAAAGGCGACCGACACCCGCCCGCGGGACCGCCCCGGGACGGGCCGCGGACACGCCCCGGGGGAGGCCGGAGTCGTCGGGGACGGAGCAGCGTCGTACCGTCGTCGCGGGGCGTGTCTTTACTCTTGTGTGCGTGCCGGGTGATCGCGTGGTTTGATATTGCCCGGCCGTCTGTCGGGACTGTCTGCCCCCGACCAGCGAACCCTTGCACTGTGCCTCTGGGAGAACACGTGGACCTCACTCTTGAAACGCGCGACGTCGATGGGCGCACCATCGTCGCGGTTGGCGGGGAGATCGACGTCTACACCGCTCCCAAGCTGCGCGACAAGATCACCGAGCTCGTCGCTGCGGGCACCTACGACCTCGTCATCGACATGGAGGCCGTGGAGTTCCTCGACTCCACCGGGCTCGGTGTGCTGGTCGGTGGGCTCAAGAAGGTCCGCGCCCACGACGGGTCGCTCCACCTGATCTGCAACCAGGACCGACTGCTCAAGATCTTCCGCATCACCGGCCTCGCGAAGGTCTTCGTGATCCACGAGTCCGCCGAGTCCGCCCTCGCCTGACGGACCACCACGACCGGCCACCACGACCGGCCACCACGACCGGCCACCACGACGGGCCACCACGACGGGCCACCACGACGGGCCACCACGACGGGCCGTGCCGCGGCTGACACCGGGGTCGGTGCCGCGGGTCGGTGCCGGCCAGACGGCCGCCCTGCGCCGGTCCGGCCGCACCTCCGACACGCTGTGTTCAAGGTCACACCCTCTGTCCGGATCCCAGCCCTGTCTGCGTAAACTCCGCTGCGTCTCACCATGACCTGGGTCACATCGACCGTCATGACGCACGCCCCTACGCGCAGGAGGAACAGATGGTCGGGATCACCCCCGCAGTCGTCGACGTCTCCGGCGGCAACCTCGTCCTGGTCATCATCGTGTTCCTGATCGCGCTCGGCGCGCTCGGGATGGCAGCGATGTTCCGCCAGGAGGTGTTGGCCGCCGGTGAAGGCACCGACAACATGAAGAACATCGCCCAAGCGGTGCAGGAGGGCGCCGACGCCTACCTGCAGCGTCAGTTCCGCACGCTCGGCATCTTCGCCTTCGTCGCCTTCTTCGCGCTGTTGGCGCTGCCCGCCGACGAGGTGTCCGTCCGCATCTTCCGGTCGGTGTTCTTCCTGGTCGGCGCGGGCTTCTCCTCCGCGGTGGGCTACCTCGGCATGTCGCTCGCCGTCCGGGCGAACCTCCGGGTCGCGGCCGCGGCCAACGAGCCCGGTGGTCGCGAGCGGGCCATGACGATCGGGCTGCGCACCGGCGCCATGGTCGGGATGCTCACCGTGGGTCTCGGGCTGCTGGGCGCGAGCCTCGTGGTCATCTTCTTCAAGGACACCGCCCCCGACGTGCTCGAGGGCTTCGGCTTCGGCGCGGCGCTGCTCGCGATGTTCATGCGGGTCGGCGGCGGCATCTTCACCAAGGCCGCCGACGTCGGCGCCGACCTGGTCGGCAAGGTCGAGCAGAACATCCCCGAGGACGACCCCCGCAACGCCGCCACGATCGCCGACAACGTCGGTGACAACGTCGGTGACTGCGCCGGCATGGCCGCCGACCTCTTCGAGTCGTACGCCGTGACCCTGGTCGCCGCGCTGATCCTCGGCTCGGCCGCCTTCGGCGACAAGGGCCTGGTCTACCCGCTGCTGATCCCGGCCATCGGCGCGCTCACCGCCGTCGCCGGCGTCTACCTCACCAAGCCCAAGGTCGGTGAGAACGGGCTGGTGACGATCAACCGGTCGTTCTACCTCTCGGCCGGTATCGCCGCGCTCGCCTCGGTCGTGCTGTCGTTCATCTACCTGCCGACCAGCTTCGCCGACTTCGGCATCGACGGCGTCAACACCCTCGACGCCACGTTCGGCACGGTGCCCGAGGGCAACCCGGCCCTGATCGCCTCGATCGCGGTGGTCATCGGCATCGTCATGGCTGCCGGGATCCTCGCCCTGACCGGCTACTACACCGGCACCGAGTACGGCCCGGTCAAGAACGTCGGCAAGACCTCGCTCACCGGCGCGGCGACCGTGATCCTCTCCGGGCTGTCGGTCGGCTTCGAGTCCGCGGTCTACACCACCCTGGTCATCGGTGCCGCCGTGTTCGGCGCGTTCCTGCTCGGTGGCGCCTCGCTGACCGTGTCGCTGTTCATGGTCGCGCTCGCCGGCTGCGGCCTGCTGACCACCGTCGGCGTCATCGTCGCGATGGACACCTTCGGCCCGGTCTCCGACAACGCCCAGGGCGTGGCGGAGATGTCGGGCGACGTCAGCGAGGAGGGGGCCCAGATCCTCACCGAGCTCGACGCGGTCGGCAACACCACGAAGGCGATCACCAAGGGCATCGCGATCGCGACGGCCGTGCTGGCGGCGACCGCGTTGTTCGGCTCCTACGCCACCTCGGCGATCGAGTCGCTGCAGGAGGCCGGCGCGATCGACGAGCTGACCGGCTTCCTGGTCTTCGACCCGTCGGTCCTGGTCGGGGTGCTGCTCGGCTCGGCCGTGGTGTTCCTCTTCTCCGGCCTGGCGATCAACGCCGTGGCCCGCGCCGCGGCCGCCGTGGTCTACGAGGTTCGTCGCCAGTTCCGCGAGATCCCCGGGATCATGGAGGGCACCGGCCGTCCCGAGTACGGCAAGGTCGTCGACATCGTGACCCGCGACTCGCTGCGCGAGCTGGTCACGCCCGGCATCCTGGCCGTGTTCGCCCCGGTGGCGGTCGGCTTCGGGCTCGGGGTGACCGCCCTGGCCGGCTTCCTGGCCGGCGCGATCGGCAGCGGCACCCTGATGGCCGTCTTCCTGGCCAACTCCGGTGGCGCCTGGGACAACGCCAAGAAGCTCGTCGAGGACGGCAACCACGGCGGCAAGGGCTCGCCCGCCCACGAGGCCACCATCATCGGTGACACCGTCGGCGACCCGTTCAAGGACACCGCCGGACCGGCCATCAACCCGCTCATCAAGGTGATGAACCTCGTCTCGCTGCTCATCGCGAGCGCGGTCGTCTCCATGAGCGTCGGCAAGGACGAGAACGACGCCCTGCGCATCGTCATCGCCCTGGTCTCGGTCGCCATCATCGCCACCGCGGTCGTGGTCTCCAAGCGCCGCAGCGCCGACCTCGGCGACGACGTCGCGGTCGCGGAAGCCACCGCCTGACGTCTCACCACCCACCGACCCGCCGCGCCCCTGGTGCGGCGGGTCGGTGGCGTCGGGGGCTCCGCGGCGACCCGTCGGCGGACGGCCCGGGCTGCGTCGACCGCCGCGCCACCGACGCCGCCCGCCGACCTGCCCTCGCCGCTCCTCCGACGACGGCGAGGCGGTGCCACGCGCACCCGGTCGGACCGCGGGTGCCCTCACGCGCGGTGCGGGCGGGCCCGGTGGGTGCCGGCCTGACAGACTCGTCGCATGACCCGGCAACGGATCGCGCTGATCTCCGACGTGCACGGCAACCTCACCGCGTTGGAAGCGGTCCTGGCCGACATCGAGGACCGCGGCATCACCCGGATCTTCAACCTCGGCGACTACGTCGGCAAGGGTCCTCGCGGGCAGGCCGTGGTGGCGACCTGCCGCCGACGGTGCGAGGTCAACCTGCTCGGCAACTGGGACGACTTCCTGCCCGATCCCGACCGGGTCGTCGACGATGACGCCCTGCGCTGGTGGTCGGCCGAGCTGGGACCGGGCCAGGGCGAGTGGCTGCGCGGCCTGCCGTTCTGCCACGACCTGACGATGAGTGGGCGCCGGATCCGGCTGATGCACGCGTCGGCGCAGAGCGTGCACCAGCGGGTGCGCTACGTGAAGACGCAGGAGCAGTTCCTGGGCCAGTTCGCCAACACCGCGGCCACCATCGCCGCGGTCGGTGACGGCCCGACCCCCGACACGGTCGGCTACGCCGACATCCACGAGCCGTTCTACGAGACCCAGCTCCAGGGGCGCACCCTCTTCAACACCGGGAGCGCCGGCAACGCGATGGGCGACCCCACGGCGTCGTACGTCGTCCTGGAGGGGATCCTCGACGAGCCCGACCCGGCGCCGTTCGCGATCGGCTTCGTGCGCGTGCCGTACGACGTGGAGGCCGAGCTCGCCGTGGCGCGCGACCTCGGGGCGCCGCAGTACGCCGGCTACGAGTCCGAGCTGCGGCTGGGTCTCTACCGCGGTGCCCTCGCCGCGTACGACGCCGGCGACCTCGCCCTCACCGACTACTACCACTCGTCGGACCACGCGTGACACCGCCTGTCCGACCGCCCATGACGACCGCCCGCGAGACCCACCCGACCGCTCAGACTCGGAGCCCCGGCATGAATCCCGACCTCGCCCCCGCGCTGCGCGCCGCGCTCCTGGCCGCCGACTTCACCTACGACGGCGTCGCGGCGCTGCTGGGGACTCGCGCCCACGACGCCCTGGCCCGCAACGAGACGACGCCGGGGCTGCTGCAGACCCGCGGCGGCACCCCGGCGGAGACGCTCGTGCGGCTGTTCCTGCTGCAGGCCCCGGTCCCGATCCGGGCCGCCGAGCAGGCGCTGCCGGGCCTGGTCGACCGGCTCGCCGTGGCCGGCCTGCTCGAGCAGAGCATCGGCGAGGTCGCCGCCCGCCTGGACTGCCGGCCCTACGCGACCGACGACGACGAGCCGCTCTGGGTGGTCAGCGACCTGACGCCGGGCCTCGACGGCGCCGCCCAGCGGGTCGGTGCCGACCACGTGCTCGGGATCAGCCCGGCCTCCACGTCGCTGGCCCAGCTCACCCTGCGCCACCCGGTCGAGCGCTCGCTGGACCTCGGCACCGGCTGCGGTGTCCAGGCGCTCCACCTCGCCCGGCACAGCGGCACGGTCGTGGCCACCGACGTCAACCGTCGGGCGCTGACGATGACGCGGTTCAACGCCGCCCTCAACCAGGTCCGGGTCGACGTGCGGGACGGCTCGTTCTTCGACCCGGTGCGCGCGGAGACGTTCGACCTGATCGCGACCAACCCGCCGTTCGTCATCTCCCCGGCGACCGGCGAGCGCCTCGTCTACCGCGACTCCGGCCTCCCGGGCGACCGCGTCGTCGAGGACATCGTCCGCACCGCCCCGCAGCACCTCGCGCCCGGCGGCTGGTGCCAGGTGCTCGCCAACTGGGTGATCACCCGCGACCAGCCGTGGGACGAGCGCCTCGCCGAGTGGCTGACGCCCGGCCACGACGCGCTCGTCGTGCAGCGCGAGGTCCTCGACCCCGCGGCGTACGTGGAGCTGTGGCTCAAGGACGCCGGCCTGCACCCGAGCACCGGCGCCCGCCGGGCCGGCGACTACGTCGACCGCTACGACACCTGGCTGTCGTGGTTCGACGAGCAGGGCATCGAGGCCGTCGGGTTCGGCTGGATCAACCTCCACGCGCGTGCCGGTGCCGGTGGCACGGACCGGATCGAGCTCCTCCAGTGGCCCTACGACGTCGAGCAGCCCATCGCGCCGGCGATCGCGGAGTGGGGTGCGGCCGCGCCGGCCGCCGTGGGTCTCGAGACGCCACCTCACGGCCCGCGAGGACGTCGTCCAGGAGACGGTCGGCCCGGTCGGCGCCGAGGACCCGGCCACGATCGTCCTGCGCCAGCAGCGCGGCCTGCGCCGGGCGCGCTCTGCCGACACGGTCGAGGCCGCCCTCGTCGGGGCGTGCGACGGCGACCTGTCGGTCGGGCAGATCCTCGGCGCCGTGGCCGGCCTGCTCGGCGCCGATCCGGTCGCCACGCGCACGACGTACCTGCCGATCGTGCAGGACCTCGTCGCCGAGGGCTTCCTGCTCGCCGGAGGCTGAGCGCGCCGGACGGTCTCGGCCGGGACCGGCCGTCGCCACCCGCGAGCCCACTCGTGACCCCTGTGCCGACACCGCCGTCCGGCGCGTCCGTCCGGGGTGCCACGGCGGGTAGCCTCTGGCCCGTGGCGAGTGCTGGCTGGTATCCCGACCCCGCAGGTCAACCGGGTGCGTTCCGTTACTGGGACGGCGCCGTGTGGTCCGCCGACCTGGCGAGCAACCCCTACGGCCCACCTCCGGGGTCCCCGCCGCCACCGCCCCCACCGCCCCCACCGGTGCCCCCGGCGCCCGGCGCGGGTGCCGGGTCGGACGACGTGACCCGCCGTCCCGGGGCTCACCCGCCCGCCGGGGAGTCGGGTGCCGGGCCGCTGACCCCGCCCGGTCCGGGCCCGTCGCAACCCCGGTGGGAGCCGGCTCAGGCCTACCCGTCCTCGTACGGCGGCCACCCGGCGGACCCCGGCTCCGACCCGGCCTGGGGACCGGACCCCGCCGCCGGGCGGGCCTCGCGCGGCGGTGGTGCCAGGACCGCCGTCCTGGTCCTCCTCGCCGTGCTCGCCGTGCTCGCGCTGGGTGTCGCGACGTTCTACGTGGTCGAGGCGCTGACCGACGACGGGTCGTCGGCGACGAGCACCGACGCCTCCCGGACCGACCCGACCACCGACCCCACGACCGACCCCACCGACCGACCCGACGACCGCCCCCGGCACCGCACCGACCGAGGACCCGAGCACCGAGGCGGCGCCGGGCCCGGTCGAGCCGACGGAGCCCACGACGCTGCAGTGCACCGGCGGCCTGCCGCTCGAGGGTGCGACCGGCCTGCAGGGCAACCGCCTCACCGGGGGCGGCCTGCGCGTGCGCAAGCCGCCGGGCTTCTCCGCGGACGCCGACAAGGGGGGAGGCGACCAGGCCGGGGCCTTCACCTTCGCCGACGGCGTCGTCGCGCCGTCGAAGGAGATCGAGCGGACGGCGACGAGCGGCTGGGTCGCGGTCTACGCCCTCGGCGGGCTCACCCGGGCCAACGGCTTCGACGAGCCCGAGCAGGCGGCCCGGACCGTGCTGGGCTGCATGGCGGCCTCCGAGGTCTTCTACCAGAACCTGGTCAGCACCACCGAGCTCGACTCGACGGCCGTCACCGTCGACGGGGCTCCCGCGTGGGCGATCACCGCCGAGCTGCGGGTCGACCAGCCGGACCTGACCGTGCCCGGTGACGTCGCCAGGATCGTCGTCGTGGACACCGGCGACCCGGACTCCTTCGGCCTCTTCGTCAGTGTCGTCCCGATCGGCGACGACGCCATGGTCGCCGAGCAGGACCAGTACTCCTCCCGGCTGCGCCTGCAGTGATCCGGCGCCGGATCGGCGCCGGATCGGGGGCGGGCCACTCGCGCGTCGAGGGCCGTGCGCGGGTCTTGTCCCGGCGCCCTGGCACCCGGCCGGCAGCCCGCCCACGGCTCCGCCCGGAGGGCCCGCGGGCGTCGGACCTGCCGGGATCCGGGCCCCCTCCAGGGTGCTCGTCCCCGGCCCGCGGCGCGGGAAGTCTGGACAGCACGCGCTACCGTGATCGGCCGTGAGCCCCTTCCGGTGGCTCGCTCGGCGCCGACCGGCGCTCCAGCAGTGAGGAAAGTGACCAGGCACGTGGCACACAAGTTGGTGATCGTCGAGTCCCCGGCGAAGGCCCGCACCATCGGCGGGTACCTCGGGGACGGCTATGTCGTGGAGTCGTCCATCGGGCACATCCGGGACCTCCCGAACAACGCCGCCGACACCCCGGCCAAGATCAAGGACAAGCCGTGGGGACGCCTCGCGGTCGACGTCGACCACGAGTTCACGCCCTACTACGTCGTGCCCCGCGACAAGAAGTCGCACATCTCCAAGCTGAAGTCGCTGCTCAAGGATGCCGACGAGCTCTTCCTCGCCACCGACGAGGACCGCGAGGGCGAGGCGATCGCCTGGCACCTCCTCGACGAGCTGAAGCCGAAGAACATCCCGGTCAAGCGGATGGTCTTCCACGAGATCACCAAGCAGGCGATCCTCGACGCCGCCGACAACCCGCGCGAGATCGCGATGGACCTCGTCGAGGCCCAGGAGACCCGCCGCATCCTCGACCGCCTCTACGGCTACGAGGTCAGCCCGGTGCTGTGGAAGAAGGTCATGTCCGGCCTCTCCGCCGGCCGCGTCCAGTCGGTCGCCACCCGGCTCGTGGTCGACCGCGAGCGGGAGCGGATCAAGTTCAGGCTGGCGTCCTACTGGGACCTCGAGGGCACCTTCGACGCCGGGGCCAAGCACGAGGCACGGATGTTCCCCGCCAAGCTCTACTCCCTCGACGCCAAGCGCGTCGCCTCCGGCTCCAACTTCGGCCAGGACGGCGTGCTCAAGGCCGGTGCGCGACGTCGTCCACCTCGACCGCACCCGGGCCGAGGCGCTGGTCTCGGCGCTGGCCGACACGACGTACGACGTCCGCTCGGTCGAGGCCAAGCCCTACCGGCGCTCGCCGTACGCGCCGTTCCGCACGACCACGATGCAGCAGGAGGCCAGCCGCAAGCTCGGGATGAGCGCGTCCTCGGCGATGTCGGTGGCCCAGCGGCTGTACGAGAACGGCTTCATCACCTACATGCGCACCGACTCCACCACCCTGTCGGGCGGTGCGGTCAACGCTGCCCGGGCGCAGGTGCGCGAGCTGTACGGCGCCGAGTACCTCCCGGACACCCCGCGCACCTACACCTCGAAGGTCAAGAACGCCCAGGAGGCGCACGAGGCGATCCGCCCCGCCGGCGAGTCGTTCCGCACCCCGGCCCAGACCGGCCTGACCGGCGACCAGTTCCGGCTCTACGAGCTGATCTGGATGCGCACCGTCGCCTCGCAGATGAAGGACGCCGTCGGCCAGTCCGTCTCGGTCCGCATCGGCGGCGTCTCGACCACCGGCGAGGACGTCGTCTTCTCCTCCTCCGGTCGCGTCATCACCTTCCACGGCTTCCTCAAGGCCTACGTCGAGGGCACCGACGACGGCGGCGCGAAGGACGACCAGGAGTCGCGGCTGCCGGCCCTCGAGCAGGGCGACGCCGTCTCGGCCGCCTCGCTGAGCGCCAACGGCCACGAGACCAAGCCGCCCGCGCGCTACACCGAGGCGACGCTCATCAAGGAGCTCGAGGACCGCTTGATCGGCCGTCCCTCGACGTACGCCTCGATCATCGGCACGATCCTCAACCGCGGCTACGTCTACAAGAAGGGCTCGGCGCTGGTGCCGGCGTGGCTGGCCTTCTCGGTGATCCGGCTGCTCGAGGAGCACTTCCCGCGCCACGTGTCCTACGAGTTCACCGCCGGCATGGAGGACGTCCTCGACGAGATCGCGGCCGGCCGCAAGGACCGGGTGACCGAGCTCGGGGAGTTCTACTACGGCTCCGACTCCGTCGTCGGCCTCAAGGGTCTCGTCGACGAGCTCGGCGACATCGACGCGCGCGAGCTCGCGACGTTCCCGATCGGCGACCCGGACGCGGGGATCAACCTGCGGGTGGGCCGCTACGGCCCCTACCTCGAGGGCCCCGACGACGAGGGCAACCCGGCCGCGAAGCGCGCCAACGTGCCCGACGACCTGCCGCCCGACGAGCTGACGATGGAGAAGGCCACCGAGCTGTTCGCCAACCCGGCGGGCGAGGAGATCGAGCTCGGCTCCCACCCCGAGACCGGGCTGCGCGTGGTCGCCAAGAACGGTCGCTACGGGCCCTACGTCACCGAGGACCTGCCCGAGGACGCCAAGAAGAGCGCCAAGCCGCGCACCGGCTCGCTGTTCAAGTCGATGTCGCTCGACACGATCACGATGGACGACGCGGTCAAGCTGCTGTCGCTGCCCCGCGTCGTGGGGGTCGTGCCCGGCGAGGGCGAGGACGCCGAGGAGCTCGAGATCACCGCGCAGAACGGCCGCTACGGGCCGTACCTGAAGAAGGGCACCGACTCGCGGTCGCTGACCACCGAGGACCAGCTCTTCACGGTCACGCTCGACGAGGCGCTGGCCATCTACGCCCAGCCCAAGCAGCGCGGTCGCGCCGCCGCGGCACCGCCCCTGAAGGAGCTCGGCAACGACCCGGTCTCCGGGCAGCCGGTCGTGGTGAAGTCGGGCCGCTTCGGCGAGTACGTCACCGACGGCGAGTACAACGCGACGCTGCGCAAGGACGACTCCGTCGAGGAGCTCACCCTGGCGCGGGCCGCCGAGCTGCTGGCCGACCGTCGCGAGCGCGGCCCGGCCAAGAAGGCGGCCAAGAAGGGCGCGAAGAAGGCACCGGCGAAGAAGACCGCGGCCAAGAAGACGGCGGCCAAGAAGACGGCCACGAAGAAGACCGCGGCCGCGAAGACCTCCGCCAAGAAGTCGTCGGCGGCGAAGAAGTCCTGAGCGGCGCCGTCCGCGGATATCTCCTCCGCGGCGGCTCCGATCGGGTCATGATGGGGCCCATGACACCCCTGCGGGACCCGCGCGCCGTGGCCGGTCCCCTCCGCCCGGCGGTGGCCGGCGATGCCTGACCCGATGCACCGGCTGATCGACAGCCTCGACGACGCCGGCATCCGGCGCGCCACCTCCGGGGAGTGGCCGGCCGCGGCGGCGTTCGACCAGGTCGTCGCCGTGCTGCGCGAGGACCACGGCGACCACGTCGACGAGCGGGACCTCGCGACCGCCACGATGCTGGAGGAGGTCTTCGGGCTCGACGAGACCGACGTGGCGCTGCTCTGGTCCGCCGCGGCCGGCGATCTCGATGCCTCGGTCGCCCTCGCCTACGGGCACCTGCGCGCCCTCGGCGGCGGCGGTGCGCGACCGAGCGTGGCGCTCGCGCTCGAGCTGGCCGGGGTGCCGACCGCGACCCCCGAGCCGTTCGACCGGCTGGGACCGGACAGCCCGCTGCGTCGGCACCGCCTGGTCACGCTCTCCGACACCGAGTCCTGGCTGGGCCGCGAGCTGCGTGTCCCCGACCAGGTGCTGGCCCGGCTGGCCGGCGGGGTCGCGGCCGACCCGGCCGTCGAGCTGCTGCGGGTCCCCCTGGTGCCGCTGGAGCTGCCCGGCAGCGACATCATCGCCCGCGGCCTCGAGGCCGGGGTGCCGCTGGTGTGGGTGCGCTCCTCGACGGGCACCTCCGGGGCGGCGATGGCCGCCGGCGCCTTCTCCGCGCTCGGCCTGCACTGCCTCGGGCTCGACCTGCGCCGCCACCCGGCCGAGCAGCCGGTGGCCGACCTGGTCGCCACGGCGGCCCGCGACGCCGGCCTGCGCGGCTGGGGCCTGGTCGTGCTCGGCTGCGAGGTGGTGGGCAGCACCAACGAGATGCACGTCTTCGGCGAGCTCGAGCGCGCCGCCGTGCCCGTGGTCGCGATCAGCTCCAAGCCGTGGAACCCGCTCTGGCTGGCGCGCCAGCCCCTCGTCGTCGACGCCCGTCCGCTGTCGGTCGAGGACCGGACGCGGGCCTGGCAGCAGGGGCTCGGGGAGTCCGTGGAGCAGGACCCCGTGCTGCGCGAGACGCTCCTGGGGCTGCGGCTCTCGGCCGAGGACATCGTCGAGACGGCGCGGTACGCCGCCGTGCTGGCCCTGGCCAACGACGAGGTCATGGGCGCCGACCACGTGCGTGCCGCCGCCCGGCGGGTCGGTGGCTCGGGCAGTGCCAGCGCGGAGCGGATGCTGGCCAAGCCGGCCGGTGACCTGCGACTCTCCTTCGACGACCTGGTGCTCCCCGGGCACGTGATGGACTCCCTGCACCGGCTCGTGAGCTGGGCGCGCCACCGCGACTCCCTGGAGACCACCGGCGTGCTGCGAGGTCGGGGACGGGGGCTGGCCGCCCTCTTCACCGGCAACCCCGGCACCGGCAAGACGCTCGCCGCGCACGTGATCGCCGACGAGCTCTCCATCGACCTGTTCCAGGTGGACCTCTCGGCGATCGTGGACAAGTACATCGGCGAGACCGAGAAGAACCTCGAGCGCGTCTTCCAGGCCGCCGAGGCCCTCGACGTCGTGCTGTTCTTCGACGAGGCCGACGCGCTCTTCGGGAGCCGCTCCGACGTCCGGGACTCCAAGGACCGCTACGCCAACCAGGAGGTGGCCTACCTCCTGCAGCGCATGGAGCACTTCGACGGCATCACCATCCTGTCGACCAACCTGCGCGGCAACCTCGACCGGGCCTTCTCCCGCCGGCTGAGCTTCATCGTCAACTTCCCCGACCCCGACGTCGCCACCCGCGTGCGGCTCTGGCAGCACCACCTCGACCAGCTCTCCGGGACCGATCCCGACGACCCGGTCGACGTGGACCTGGTGGCCGGGCAGGTCGAGCTGGCCGGTGGCGACGTGCGCAACGTCGTGCTCGCGGCGGCGTACGACGCGGTGGCCTCGGGCGAGCTGGTCGGGCACCGGCACGTGGTCGCCGCGACGCGGCGCGAGTTCACCAAGCTCGGCCGGGTGGCGCCACCCCTCTAGTCCACCCGGCCCGCGCGCCGGGCTGCCACGAGGGCCTTCCGGCGAGCGTCGGGGTGCCTCCGGCGTCCTGAATGCCATTCCGCGACCAGGAGCGCCCAGGTCTAGTACGTTCGACCGCGACTCGATCGCTACTTGTCCCCGGCGGTCGGAGGGGGTCAGGAGCGTGGGCGACCAGCATCGGTCGGAGCAGCAGCAGGCCGCACCCGAGCGCGTCCTCCTGCCGGAGCCCGAGCGGCCGCCCCTGCTACGTGCCGACCCGCCGCGAGCGGTGGTCGGGCTCGCCTGTCCACCCGCGCTGCGGCGTCGCGGCACCGGCGACTCGCTCGGTGGCCAGAGCGTCGATCCCTCCACCCAGGAGGCGCTCCGGCGCCCGGCCGGCGGTCGGGGCCTCGACGCGGGGGTCCGGTCCTCGATGGAGTCGGCCATGGGCGCCGACTTCGGTGGCGTCAAGGTGCACACCGACTCGACCGCGGCGCGGCTCTCACGCAACGTGCAGGCCACCGCGTTCACGCACGGCTCCGACATCTACTTCTCCCAGGGCACCTACCAGCCCGACACCCCGCAGGGCCAGCACCTGCTGGCCCACGAGCTCACCCACGTGGTGCAGCAGCAGCAGGGCCGCGACAAGGGCGGGGTCAGCGCCTCGGGGGCACCCACCGTCGGCCGCGCCGACGACCCGCTCGAAGCCGAGGCCGAGAAGGTGGCCGAAGGCGTGGTCGGCGCGTTGCGTCGGCAGACCCGTGACTGCACCTGCGGACAGGACCACCGATGAGCACCCAGCAGATCCCGAAGACGCCGGCCACGCGCAAGCGGACCACGTCGGAGCCGCCGCCCCCGGTCCAGCAGGAGCCGGTCTGGAAGAAGGCACATCTGGGGCTGGCCAAGCCGGAGGCCAAGCTCGCCGACGTCGAGTCCACCACCGGTCGCTTCCGCAGCGACGAGACCGAGCGCACGCACCTCACCGACGGGCAGGGCCGCGTCAACGGGAGCAGCCACGAGCGGGAGGTGAGCACCGGGAGTGGCTCCAAGGTGTCCTCGGAGCTGAAGACCGGCTCCTTCGACGGCACGACCTCCCAGGAGTCCGAGACCACCTCCGAGACCTTCGTGGGCGTCGAGGCGGCGGCGAAGATGCTCAAGAAGCACTCGCCCGACGAGATCTCGGTCGGCATCGAGACGCTGGCACGGGCCGGCGCCTTCGGGGAGGCCAAGAAGAGCGCGGCCATCAAGCGCGGGCTGGCGCGCGCCAGCTACGAGGCCGAGGGCGCGGTCGGGGCCGGCTTCGAGGCCAAGATGGAGGCTGCCGCCACGATCGACCGCACCGGTGCGATCCCGGCGCTGCTGGCGACGATCGAGGCCAGCGCGAGGGCCGGCCTGTGGGTGGAGGGCAGCTTCACCGGCACCGCCGGGCTCGGTCCGGTCGAGGCCAAGCTCGCGGCGGAGGTCGGCGCCCTGATCGGCGTCGAGGCGCAGATGAAGGCCGAGGCGTCGTTCAACGCCAAGGACGGAGCCCAGGCCTCCTTCGCGGGCTCGGTCTTCGCCGGCGCCAAGGCCAACGCCGGGGGGTCGATCGAGGTCGGGATCCCCAACAAGGCCCAGATCGAGCTCGGGGCCGAGGCCGAGGCGATGGCCGGGGCGGAGGCCAAGCTCGAGGGCGGCATCACGATCTCGCTCAAGGGCGTCAGTGCCACGTTCAAGGCCGAGGCGTTCGCCGGGGCGAAGGCCAGTGCGACCGGCAAGGCCAGCATCAAGCTCATGGGCAAGAAGATCCTGAGCGCCGAGGGCACGGTCGAGGTCAGTGCCGGCGCGGGTGGGACGGTCGAGGGCGAGTTCACCTTCCTCAACGGCAAGCTCAAGCTCAGCGCCAAGCTCGCCGCCACGCTCGGCGTCGGCGCCGGCGCGGACGCCAAGATCGAGGTCGACCTCGGCGTCCTCGCCACGGTCATCTACGCCAAGCTCTACGAGGTGGGGAAGAGCTCCAGCGACCCGGTGGTCAAGGACGTCAGCCCGGACTTCAAGCGGGTCCCGCTGACCGATCCCGTCGAGGCAGCCAAGAAGCGGGAGGTCGGCCACGACGCGGTCTACGAGAGCTTCCTGGCCTATGCCCGCAAGAAGACGATGAAGGGCAAGGGCATCGGCCAGGGTCCGTCCACCCTCGGCGGCGTCACCCGCGACCAGGAGGGCATCAAGCGCGAGCGCGTGCAGGCCATCATCAAGGAGGTCGCCCCCCTGTTGCGGGCCGACCTGGCCTACATCGAGACCGACGAGGGCATCCAGGACGCCGCCCTGGAGGCCTTCCAGGGCCACATCTCCGGCATCGTCGTCGACCACGGGACCATCCGGTCGTGGTCGCCCACCAACCGGGTCGACGCCGCCGCGCTCCGGGAGAAGACGCAGGCCGAGGAGAAGATGCGCCAGGTGCGCGACCCCCTGCTCGACGAGCTCCACGGCTACTGCCGCAAGAAGATGGCCCAGGGCACGACCGGTGTGACGCAGAGCGGCGTGCAGAAGATCCTGGACAAGCACTACAAGAAGCTGCTCGCGACGTTCGTGAAGCCGGGTGAGCCCGACGAGGTGATCAGCTTCGTGGCCGAGGAGATGGTCACCCGCTACCTGAGCGCCTTCGAGGTGAAGTCGGGCAAGATCACCGCGTTCGTCGTCGACGAGGCCAAGACCACGGCGATGAACGACGAGACTGCGCTGGAGAAGTCCAACGCCGCGATCGCGACCGCCATGCAGACCCTCGACGGCGGCCTGGCGTCGTACCTCTCCTCGGTGGTGGCCAAGCAGGGCGCGACCATCGACGGCAAGGGCCTCACCAAGCAGGTCAAGGCCGCGACCAAGTCGATCTCGGGGGAGCTCTCCAAGCCAGAGGTCAACGAGCTCATCAAGCTCAAGATCCTGGGCCGGCTCGGTGACGCGGTCCAGGGGGTCGAGGTCAAGGACGGCGCCGTCACCGCGCTGGTCCTGCGCGACGGGGGTCTGGCCGGGCTGCGCACCACGTCCGGCGAGGACAAGGTCGAGGCGGCCCGGCAGGCGTGCGCCGACAGCTTCACCCGCAGCCTCGGCGCGTATCGCAGCAAGAAGTCGAGCAAGGGGGCCGTGGGTCTCAAGCAGGCGAAGGTGCAGGCACTGCTGGACTCCGCGCTGAAGAGCGAGCAGGCGTGGAAGACGAGCGGCCAGGCCGACGCGGCGCTGGCCGGCGCCGCCAGGAAGGCCCTGGGCGACGACCTGTCGGGGATCACCATCACCAAGGGCGTGGTCGAGACCTTCAACTACGACAACGCCAAGCTCGGGGCCGAGAAGGAGTTCAAGAAGGAGTACGGCACCGCCAAGCTCGAGGGTGGCGAGGAGGACGACAACCAGCGCCGCTCGCTGGTGACGGCTGCGGTCCGGGCGCCCCTCAAGGCGGTGTGCGACCAGTTCCGCTCCCAGGCCGAGCAGGACCCGACGGCGCGCCTGGACAAGGCCAAGCTGCAGGTCATCTTGGACAAGGGCGTCAAGAAGGTGCGCGCGGACGCCAACACGCCGGCGGGCAACGAGGCCCTGGAGGACGCGCTCCAGCTCTACCTGCCGATGATCACCTTCGTGAAGGTCGAGAGCCTCACGATCACCGGCCTCGGCGTCAACGACGCGTACTTCGCCGGAAGGGCCGAGAAGGTGGTCAGCGACAAGGCGCGGGAGACCATCAAGAGCGCGCTGAAGAAGAACGGCAAGAAGATGACCATCGCGATGGCCAACGAGGTCGTCGCCAAGCACCGCGCGGCGATCACGTCCGTCCCGGCCGACGAGCTCGACATGGTGCTCCAGATCGACATCACGACCGCGCTGAGCGGGCTGCTCGAGCCCAACGACCCGGTCTCGGTGACCGGCGGCGTGGTCACCAAGCTGAACCTCAAGAAGAAGTGAGACGTCCGTGACCGAGCTGGTGCACTTCTACAGCTATGCCACCGGGGTCTCCCTCGAGCTCCCGGTCGGGTTCGAGAGCGTCGCGCGCGACGAGGCGTCGGCGTCGTACGCCGTGCTCGGCGACGACGACGTGACCGCGGTCCCCGGGACCCAGCTGCTCGTGCAGGTGGTCGGCGAGGTCCCGGACGGCACCGACGCCACGACACGCGACGCGCAGGTGGACGCCCTGGCCGGGGCGCTCGCCGCCCGCGGTGGTGAGGTCGTCGACCGCGCCGAGCGCGTCGTCGACGAGGAGCGGGTCGTCTCGACGACCCTGCGCGACGCCGACGGCATGCTGGTGCTCGCCGCCGCCGCGGCGACGCCCCACCGGCTGGTCTCCATCCTGGGGCTGGCCCGCGACGAGGAGACCCTGGCCGTGCACCAAGCCGCCGTCGAGTCGATCAGGTTCATCGAGCTGTGAGCGCCGCGACCGACCCGGCAGCGGACTGGGTGAGCCTGACCGCTGCCGACCTGCTCGTGTCGTTGCGGGTGCCCCGTGGGTGGGAGGGCAGCGTGCCGGACCCGTTCTCGCTGGTGGTCCGCGACGCCGCGGCCGACGGTGCGCTCGCCCCGACCCTGACCGTGCAGCAGGGCCGTCCCGAGGAGCCCGGCCACGAGTGGTTCGTGGACTTCGCCGCCGAGCTGCCCGGACGGCTCCAGCGCGACCTCGACGGGTTCGAGCTGATCGGGACCGAGCGGTTCCGGCTCAGCAGCTCCTATGCCGACGTGCTGATGGTGTCGGCCCGCCTCGCCGAGGACGACCAGCCGGCGACCGCCCAGGTGCAGGCCTACGCCTGGGTCAGCGGCACCCGGATGTACGTGATCGGCGGGTCGACCCTGCTCGAGCACGAGGAGCGGGACCTGCCGCTCTTCACGGCGATGGTGCACTCGCTGCGCCTGCTGCCGCCGCGACCGGGGGGCTGAGCGTCGGCGCCGCCCGGTAGCGTCGTGGTCGTGACTGGCTCCGGTGTCGTGACCCCGACCGGGGTGTTCGTCTGCTTCGAGGGTGGCGAGGGCTCGGGCAAGACCACGCAGTCGCGCCTCCTCGGGGAGTGGCTGCGCGCCGAGGGCTACCGCGTCCGGCTCACGTTCGAGCCCGGGGACACCGAGGTGGGCCGTGCCCTGCGCCGGATCGTGCTGAGCCCGGAGACCGGCGAGCTGTCCGACCGCACCGAGGCCCTGCTCTACGCCGCCGACAAGGCCGAGCACGTCGACACGGTCGTGCTGCCGGCCCTCGAGCGGGGCGAGGTCGTGATCACCGACCGCTACGTCGACTCCACCCTGGCCTACCAGGGCGCCGGCCGGGCGCTGGTGGTCGCGGAGGTCGAGAGCGTGGCCCGGTGGGCCACCGGCGACCTCCGACCCCACCTCACCGTGGTCCTCGACCTCGAGCCGGCCGCGGGGCTGGGCCGGTTCGAGGGCCGCGACCGGATCGAGGGGGAGTCGCTGGAGTTCCACCAACGGGTGCGGGCGGCGTTCCTCGCGATGGCCGCGGGCCGACCCGGACCACTACCTCGTGCTCGATGCGCGAGCCCCCGTGGAGGAGATCGCTGCGGCGGTCCGCGCCGGGGTCGCGCCGCTGCTGGGGCAGGCGGGGAGATGACCGTCGCCGCCGTCGAGGGCATCTGGGCCGACCTGGTCGGACAGCACCACGTGGTCGAGGTCCTCAAGCCGGCCGCCCGGGGCCGGGGCATGACCCACTCCTGGCTCTTCACCGGACCGCCCGGATCGGGGCGCTCCAACGTCGCGATCGCCTTCGCCGGCGCCCTCCAGTGCTCGCGCGGCGGCTGCGGGGAGTGCCACGACTGCCACACCGCGCTCACCGGCACCCACGCCGACATCGCCGTCATCCGCACCCAGAAGCTCTCGATCGGGGTCGACGAGGTGCGCGACCTGGTCCGCCGGGCCGCGCTGCGACCCGCCGGCGGCGGCTGGCAGATCATCGTCGTCGAGGACGCCGACCGGCTCACCGAGTCGGCCTGCAACGCGCTCCTCAAGGCCATCGAGGAGCCGGGCGCGCGGACCGTCTGGATGCTGTGCACGCCGACCGTCGAGGACGTCCTGCCGACCATCCGGTCGCGGTGCCGCCAGCTCACCCTGGCGACCCCGACCGCCGACGCGGTCGCGGAGTTCCTGGTCCGCCGGGACGGCGTCAGCGCCGCGCTCGCCGCCTACGCGGCGCGGGCCAGCCAGGGCCACATCGGCCGGGCCCGGGCCCTGGCCCGCGACGAGGCGACCCGCAACCGGCGCCGCGAGATCGTCTCGCAGCCCGCGCGGCTGACGTCGCTCGGCGCCTGCATGACCGCCGCGACCAACCTCGCCGAGGTCGCCAAGGAGGAGGCCGACGCCCTCACCGGCGAGCTCGACGCGCGCGAGAAGGCCGACCTCGACGCGACGTACGGCGTCGTGGAGCGTGGCCGTCGTCCCCGCGAGTACGGGCCGGCCCTCGCCGCCCTCGACAAGGCTCAGAAGACCCGGGCCAAGCGGCGGGTGCTCGACGTCGTCGACCGGGGGCTGATGGACCTGGTCTCGGTCTACCGGGACGCGATCGCGGTGGCGCTGGAGGCGCCCGGGTCGCTGGTCAACGAGGAGATCCGCGGCGACATCGTGGAGATCGCGCGCGACTCCTCACCCGAGCTCAACCTGCGCCGGATCACCTGGATCTTCGAGGCGCGCGAACAGATGCTGGAGTACAACGTCCCGGTGGCACTGGCCCTGGAGTCGATGATGGTGGCGCTGAAGGTGCCCGAGGGGAGCGGTCGATGAGCAAGCGGTTGGTCGGGATGGTCGTCGCGCTGGTGCTCGTGCTCGGGATCGGCGGCGGGGTCGGTGCGGCCCTGCTCGTCGACAGTGGCTCCGACGACACGGCCGGGACCCCGAGGTCGACGCCGGCCCCCTCGGCGCCCAGGCCCGACACCACGGACCCCGCCTCCCCGAGCCCCCCGAGCGAACCGGTCAACGTGCCGGCGGGCCTGGAGGAGTTCTACTCCCAGGCGCTCGGCTGGACCCCGTGCGACGGCAAGGAGTGCGCCACGCTGACGGTCCCGGTCGACTACGCCGACCCGACCGGCGCGACGATCGACCTCAAGCTCGAGCGGGTCCCGGCCACCGACCAGGCCGACCGGGTCGGCTCGCTCGTGGTCAACCCCGGTGGCCCGGGCGCCCCGGGGACGTCGCTCGTCGACGACCCGACGTTCGCCTTCGGCGCGCCGCTGCTGGCCCGGATGGACATCGTGGCCTTCGACCCGCGCGGCACCGGCGAGTCCGACCCCGTCGACTGCGTCTCCGACTCCGACCTCGACACCTTCCTGGCCCAGGACCCCGCCCCCGACGACGCGGCCGAGGGCAGGGCGCTGGTCGCCGCCCAGGACGACTTCTTCGACGGCTGCGTCGCCTCCTCCGACGACCTGGTCGGCCACGTGTCGACGGTCGAGGCCGCCCGCGACATGGACGTCCTGCGCGGTGCCCTGCGCGAGGAGCAGCTGGCCTACCTCGGCTTCTCCTACGGCACGACCCTCGGCGGGGTCTACGCGCAGCTGTTCCCCGACAACGTGGGTCGTTTCGTCCTCGACGGGGCGACCGACCCGTCCCTGGACTTCCGCGAGGGTGCGCTGAGCCAGGCCCGGGGCTTCCAGACCGCGCTCGATGCCTACGTCGACGACTGTGTCGCGGGGGGTGGCTGCTTCCTCGGCGACACGCGCCAGGCCGGCCTGGCCACGATCGAGGACCTGCTCGACCGGATCGACCGGTCGCCCCTGCCGACCAGTGACGGCCGCGACCTCGAGATCGGCAACGCCTTCTACGGCGTCGTCACCCCGCTCTACAGCCGGGACAACTGGCCCTTGCTCGACCAGGGGCTCCAGGAGGCCCTCGACGGCTCGGGCGACACGCTGTTGCTGCTCTCCGACTTCTACGCCTCGCGCAACGCCGCCGGCGGCTACGACGACAACTCCCTCGAGGCGTTCCTGGCGATCAACTGCCTCGACGACCCCGCGACCCTCGAGCCCGGCGAGGTCCCCGCCGAGTACCCCGCCTTCGACAAGGCCTCCCCGACCTTCGGACGGGTCTTCGCCTGGGGCCTGGTCACCTGCCACGGCGTCGAGGTGACCGCCTCCGAGCCGTCGCCCACGATCACCGCGAAGGGCGCCGCCCCGATCGTCGTCCTGGGCACCACCCGGGACCCGGCGACGCCCTACGAGGAGGCCGTGGCCCTCGCCTCCCAGCTCGACAGCGGCGTGCTGGTCTCCCGCGACGGCGACGGGCACACGGCGTACAACAAGGGCAACCAGTGCATCGACACCGCCGTCGAGGACTACCTGCTCGAGGGCGTCGTGCCCGACGACGGGCTGGAGTGCTGATCGCGTGGCGGTGAACCGGCTACTCCCGGATCGACCTGCGCGCGGTCCTCCTGCAGGTGCTCGCCTACGTCGCGGTCGTCGTCGTGCTGATGCTGGTGGGTGGCGACCGCTCCACGCCCTTCCTCGCCCTGATCGCGGTGCTGATCGTGGTCGGGCTGACGACGGGCCTGCGGCGCAGCTGGTACCGCCTGGTCGTCGACGCCGAGGGCATCCGCCTGCGCGTGCCACCCGCGCACCAGCGCGCCGCCGCGCTGTGCCTGACGCCCTGGGCCGACGTGGAGCGGGTCGTGGTGCGCGTCGACGACGAGGTCGTCGCGGTCGTCGTACGACGCAACGCGGCCGTGCCGGCATGGTCGACCGGGTGGGACAGGCCGGTCGGCCCGGCGGACCGCGCGGAGCCGGAGGATCCCGAGCGGGGGCGCCGCGCCGAGTGCCGGGTGCCGGGACTCGACGTGTCGGCCTTCGCGGACGGCGTACGGGCGTGCGCCCCGCGCACCCGCCTGGAGCCCAGTAGCCGGTCAGCGAGCCAGCAGGGCCCGCAACGCCTCGACCTGCTCGACCAGCCACGGGCTGAGCGCCCACGGTGCCCGCTCGACCACGAGGAGCACGTCGGCGACCGCGACCCACCGGTGCTCGGCGACCTCGTCGGGGTGGGGCTCCGGCTCGGGGAGGTGCGGGCGGTGAAGACCGGGCACACCTCGTTCTCCACGATGCCGGCGGCGTCGACCGCGCGGTAGCGGAAGTCGGGCAGCAGGGGCTCGATCGCCTCGACCGTGAGCCCGAGCTCGTGCCGGGCGTGGCGTCGGACGGCGTCCTCGAAGGACTCGCCGGGTCGGGGGTGGCCGCAGAACGAGTTGGTCCAGACACCCGGCCAGGTGCGCTTGCTCAGGGCCCGCCGGGTCACCAGGAGCCGGCCCTGCTGGTCGAGCAGGTGGCAGGAGAACGCCAGGTGCAGCGGGGTGTCGGTGGTGTGGACCTGGGCCCGCGGGGCCGTGCCGATGGGGCGGCCGTCCTCGTCGAGCAGGACGACGACGTCGTCGGTGGTGGACACGGCAGCTCCTCGGGTGGGTGCGGCGGCGGCCGCGACGGTGCCGGACCCGCGCGGGACCGACGGGCCGAGGATGTCATGAGCCACCCGGCTCCGTTGGGGTGAGCCGGTCGCGGCGACGCCCGGCTACAAACGGGCCATCACGTCCTCCGCCGAGTCCTCCGACCGACGCCGCGCCCCCTCGGGCCGCGGCCGGGTGCGTGCTGCGCCGGTCCCACCGGGGTCCATGATGAGCGGCATGGCACCGGGCGAGCAGCGACGCAGCCACCAGGGGTCCCCGGTCGCGGCGCTCGCCGGTGCCACTCACCCCGGGCCGGCGCTGGCGGTCACGGCGCTCGCGGCCCTGCTGGCGCTCGCAGCCGACGTACCGGTCGCGACGGCCGCTGTCCTCACCGGAGCCGTCCTCACCGGGCAGCTGACGATCGGCTGGGGCAACGACCTCCTCGACGCCGAGCGTGACCGCGCGGTCGGACGCAGCGACAAGCCGCTCGCCTCCGGGCGCGTGTCGCGCCGGCTCGTGCTCGTCGCGCTCGGGACCGCCGGGCTCGCCTGCGTGGTCCTCTCCTTCGCGGTGGGCTGGCGCAGCGCCCTGGTGCACCTGGGCCTCCTGGTCGCGATGGGTCACGCCTACAACCTCGGTCTCAAGGCGACCAGGTGGTCCTGGGTGCCGTACGCCGTCGCGTTCGGCTCGCTGCCGTCGGTGGTCTCCCTGGCCGCCGACGACCGCGCCGCGGCTGCGTGGTGGCTCACGGCGGCGGGTGCGGCGCTCGGCGTCGGCGCCCACCTGCTCAACGTCCTGCCCGACCTGGCCGACGACGCCGCCACCGGGGTCCGCGGGCTGCCGCACCGGCTGGGCGCGACCCGGGCCCGACTGCTCGCGGCCGGGCTGCTCGGCGCGGCCTCGCTCGCGGCGGCGCTCGGCCCGCCCGGGCGCCCGTCGTCCGCTGCGGTGCTGGCCCTGGTGGCGGTGGCCGGGCTGACCCTGGTCGCGGCGTTCGGCTCGGGGCGACGGCCCTTCCAGGCGGCGGTCCTCGTCGCCCTGCTCGACGTGGTGCTGCTGGTGGCGGCGGGGTGAGGGCGCCGTGACGGACAGCAGCTCCTACGAGGTCACCGGTCGGGTGGACCTCGCCATCGTCGGCGCCGGGCCCGCCGGCGCGGCCACCGCGATCGGCGCGCTCGCGGCGGATCCCGGGCTGCGCGTGGTGCTGCTCGACCGCGCGGAGTTCCCCCGGGACAAGTCGTGCGGGGACGGGATCGCCCCGCACGTGCTCGACCTGCTCGCCGAGGTCGGCGTCGAGGGCCTGCTCGCGGACCGGGTGCCGGTGAGCAGGCTGCGACTGGTCCGCGACGACCAGCAGGTCGAGCGCACGATGTCGCGACCGGCGTGGGTGGTGCCGCGGCGTGTGTTCGACGCGCGCCTGGTCGAGGTGGCGCGCCGGCGCGGCGCCCGGCTGCTCCACCACCGGGTCCGCGAGCTGCGGCTCGGAGACGACGACGTCGGCCTCGACGACGTGCTGAGGGCTCCCGTCGTCGTGGGCGCCGACGGCGCCCACTCCGTCGTACGGCGGGCCCTGGGCCGGCCGGCCGGGCCGCGGGCGCTGGCCCTGCGTGGCTACGCGCCGACGCCGTCCGCGCGAGCCGGCGCCCAGGTGATCGCGTTCGGCACCACCCGGCAGCCGGCGTACGCCTGGTCCTTCGACCGGGGCGACGGGCTCGCCAACGTCGGGTACGGCGAGCTCCTGCACGACGGGGTCGGCACCCCCAGCCGGGCGCTCCTGCTGGGCCGCCTGGAGGAGCTGTTGCCCGGGTCGACCCACGGCGGCGGCGACTGGGTGGGCCACCACCTGCCGCTCTCGTCGGCGTCCTGGCGGCCGGGGACCGGCCCGGTGCTGCTGGTGGGTGACGCCGCCGGCCTCGTGAACCCGATGACGGGGGAGGGGATCTTCTACGCCGTCGCCACCGGGCTGGCAGCCGGCCGGGCGGCGGCGGCCGCCCTGGCGGCGCGCGACCCGGCGTCGGCGGGCCGGCGGTTCGCCCGGGCGACCCGCCCCTTGCTCGCCCGGCACCTGCGCCACACCGCCCTGGCCTCCCGGCTCACCCGCTCCGGGCCGCTGCTCACCGCCGGATTGCGCGCCTCGGCGCGCGACCAGGGGGTCTTCGACGACCTCGTCGAGCTCGGCCTGGCCCGCGGCACGATCACGCCGCGGCTCGTCTCCGGCCTCGCCCGCGGGGCGGCGCGCGAGCTCGTCGGCTCCCGCACTCCCGGTCCCACCGTCCGTCCACCCGAGGAGAGATGACCATGCACGTGCTGAGCGTCCGAGGTGCCCTGCCGGAGCACCGCTACCGCCAGGAGGAGATCACCGCGTCGTTCGTGACCACGATGCTCCACGGTCAGGCCAACCGGGCGGTGGTCGAGCGCTTCCACCGCAACGCCTGCGTCGACACGCGGCACACGGCACTGCCGCTGGAGGCCTACGGCGAGCTGCGCGACTTCGGGGAGTCCAACGACGCCTTCATCGAGGCCGGCGTCGCGCTGGGGGCGCGCGCGGTGGTCGACGCCCTCAAGGCCGTCGACCTCGCCCCGCACGACGTCGACCTCATCATCTCCGCGACCGTCACCGGCCTCGCGGTGCCGTCCCTCGACGCCCGGGTCGCCGCGCGTGATCGGCCTGCGCCCCGACGTCGTCCGGATGCCGCTCGTCGGCCTGGGCTGCGTGGCCGGTGCTGCGGGGGTCGCCCGGCTGCACGACTACCTCGTCGGGCACCCCGACGCCATCGCCGTGCTGATGTCGGTCGAGCTCTGCAGCCTCACCCTGCAGCGCGACGACGTGTCCGTGCCCAACCTGGTCGCCAGCGGGCTCTTCGGGGACGGCGCGGCGGCGGTCGTGGCCGCCGGGAGCCGACGCGCCTCGACCCTGGTGAGCCCCGACGGCGACACCCAGCCCGAGGTGCTGGCCAGCCGCAGCCACCTCTACCCCGACTCCGAGCGCACGATGGGCTGGGACGTCGGCTGCCGGCGGTCTCAAGATCGTCCTCGACAGCGCCGTGCCCGACCTGGTCCGCCACTACGTCGGCGACGACGTCGACGGCTTCCTGGCCGACCACGACCTCGGCCGCGCCGACATCGAGTGGTACGTCGCGCATCCCGGTGGACCCAAGGTGCTGGAGGCGATGCAGGACGCCCTCGGTGTCGAGCGGTCCGCGTTGGGGGTGACCTGGGACTCGCTGGCGCGGATCGGCAACCTCTCCTCCGCCTCGGTGCTGCACGTCCTCGCCGACACCCTGGCCGACCACCGCCCGCGCCCCGGCTCCTACGGACTGATGCTGGCGATGGGGCCGGGCTTCTGCTCCGAGCTGGTGCTCCTGCGGGCCCCGGCGAGCGCCTCGGGGAGCAGCTCGGCCGGTGGCTCGGCCGGGCTCGGGAGCAGCTCGTGAGCAGCGAGGTGCTCTTCACGCTCCTGGTGGCCGCGGTCGGCCTGGAACGCCTCGCCGAGCTCGTGGTGTCCAAGCGCAACGCCGCCTGGTCGCTGGAGCGGGGCGGGGTCGAGACCGGGCAGGGCCACTACCCGGTGATGGTGGTGCTGCACACCGGCCTGCTCGCGGGCGCCCTGCTCGAGGTGTGGTGGCGCCGGCCGGACCCGGTCCCGCTGCTGGCCTGGGCGATGCTGGCGCTCGTGGTCGCCAGCCAGGCGCTGCGCTGGTGGTGCATCGCGACCCTGGGCCCGCGCTGGAACACCCGCGTGATCGTCGTACCGGGCCTGGCTCCGGTCGGCGACGGCCCCTACCGCTACTTCTCCCACCCCAACTACGTCGCCGTCGTGGTCGAGGGCGTCGCCCTGCCGCTGGTCGGCTCGGCGTGGATCACCGCCGTCGTCTTCACGGTGCTGAACGCCGTCCTGCTGAGCACCCGGCTGCGGGTCGAGAACCGCGCCCTCGCGAGCCTGCCGGGATGAGCGCGAACCACGACCTGCTCGTCGCGGGCGCCGGCCCGGCCGGGCTGGCGACCGCCCTGCACGCGGCCCGCGCGGGGCTGGGACGTCACCGTGTGGGACCCCCGGGCCGGGCTGATCGACAAGGCGTGCGGCGAGGGGCTGATGCCCGGGGCGCTCGCCTCGTTGGCCGGCCTCGGCGATCGACCCGCCCGGCAGCGACCTCCAGGGCATCCGCTACGTCGCCCGCGGGCGGTCGGCCCGGGCCGACTTCCGCGCCGGGCCGGGTCGCGGGGTCCGGCGTACGGCGCTGCACGGAGCGCTCCTCGAGGCGGTGGCCGCGGCCGGCGTACGCGTCGAGCAGCGCGCGGTCCGCGACCTGCGTCAGGACGACACCGGCGTCGTGGTCGACGGGGTCCGCGCCCGCTACCTGGTCGCCGCCGACGGCCTGCACTCACCGGTCCGCCGCAGCCTCGGGCTGGACGCCCCACGGCGAGGCACTCCCCGCTACGGGCTTGCGCCGTCACTACCGGCTCCGCCCGTGGTCGTCGTACGTGGAGGTGCACTGGGCCGCGCAGGCGGAGGCCTACGTGACACCGGTCGCCGACGACCTCGTCGGGGTGGCCGTGCTGTCGAGCGAGCGCGGGGGGTTCGACGACCGTCTGGCGTCGTTCCCCGAGCTGCGCGGGCTCCTGGAGGGGGCCGAGGCCACCGGTGACGTGCGCGGGGCCGGCCCCCTGCGCCAGGGCTCGACCCGGCGGGTCGCGGGGCGGGTCCTGCTCGTCGGCGACGCAGCCGGCTACGTCGACGCCCTCACCGGTGAAGGGGTGGCGCTGGGGCTCGGTCAGGCCACGGCGGTGGTCGAGGCCCTGGCCGCCGACGATCCCGAGCGCTACGAGCGGGAGTGGCCCGCCCTGACCCGCCGCTACCGGTGGCTCACCGCGGGCCTGCTGGCCGGCACCCGTCCCCGGCCGATGCGCCGCGCCGTCGTCCCGGCGGCCCGCCTCGCACCGCCGGTCTTCTCGGCCGCCGTCAACGCGCTCGCCCGCCCGGTCGGCCACTGACACCGACCACGCTCTTCGTTGCAGTCGGGGTGTGGTCGGAGCCCTGGCCGCGCCACGGGGTCAGGCTGGTGCTGGGTGGGGGTGGGTGGGCGTGCGTGGGCGGCGGGCCGATGACCATGTAGCTCACCGTTGGGTCGTCTACCACAACCGTCGAGCGGCGAGGTGGTGGATGTAACGGTGAGTCACAGCGCCGACGGCGCTCCGCGACCACCGCCCGCCAACCACCGCACACGTCAGGGCAGGCGCGCGAACCAGCGCAGCGACAGCCCCGCGGCGACCAGGCCCGAGCAGCAGTGCGAGCGCGATGACGTACGGCGTGACGTCGCGCTGCTCGGTCCGGTAGCCGATCGAGGACTGGATGTCGTCGTAGACGCTCGTCGAGCTGGTCGGCGGTCTCGGCGGCGTAGCCGGTGCCGCCGGTGGCCTCGGCCAGGCCGTCGAGCGAGACCTGGTCGACCGGGACCGGGATGATCTCCCCGTCGACGGTGACGGTGCCGGTGGGGGTGCCGTAGGCGATCGTCGAGACCGGGACCTGCGCGTCGGCGGCGGCGGTGGCCGCCAGGTCGAGGCTGCTGCCGACCGTGTTGGTGCCGTCGCTGAGCAGCACGATCTGGGCGGGCACGTCGGTTCCGTCGCCGGTGCCGTCGGTGGCGGCGGTGGCCTCGATCTGGGCGAGCGAGGTCAGCACCCCGTCGCCGATCGCGGTGCCCTCGGCGAGCTCGAGGCGGTCGAGGGCGGCGATCGCGGCCTCGTGGTCGGGGCGTGGCGTCCGCGAGCACCGCGGCCGACCCGGCGAACTCCACGACGCCGACGTTGAAGCCGGCGGGCAGACCCTCGATGAAGCTCTGGGCCGCGTCCCGCGCTGCCGACAACCGGTCGGGGACCACGTCGGTGGCCTGCATCGACAGCGAGACGTCGACGACCACGATCACGGTCGCGCGCTCGCGCGGGACCTGCTCGTCGACCTGCGGGCCGGGCCGCGGCGACGGCCAGCGTGACGAACCCGAGGAGCAGCAGCGCGGCCGGCAGGTGTCGGCGCCAGCCGGGGCGGGCCGGCGCGAGGCGCTCGAGCATCGGCAGGGTGGCGAACGTGACGGCGTAGCGGCTGCGGCGGCGGTGCTGGACGAGGTAGGCGACGCAGCAGCACGACGACCGGGCACCAGCAGCCACAGCCAGCCGGGGGAGGCGAGGCTCATGCCGGGGCCACCTCGGTCCGGGCGGCTCCGTGCCCCGGTGCGGCCTCGGGTGAGGCAGCCTGGTCGGGACGCGCCGCATCGGCTTGCCGTGCACGGCGCGGGCCAGGTCGCGGACCCAGTCGCGGTCGGTGCGCAGCAGCACGTGGGAGGCGCGCGCGCTGCGCACGGCCTCGGCGGTGGCGGCGCGGTGCGCGGCGGTCAGCTCGGCGTAGCGGCGTCGTACCCGCCGGTCGGACGTCCAGACCTCGCGCCGCCGACCGCTCTCGGGGTCGCGCAGCGTCACCGAGCCGACGTCGGGCAGCTCGAGCTCGCGCGGGTCGACGACCTCGACGACCAGGGTCTCGTGGCGCGCGGAGATCCGGCGCAGCGCCTTCTCCCAGGCGAAGGGCCGCTCGGACGCGGCCGTCGGGCTCGACGAAGTCGGTGACGACCACGCGGACGCCCGGGCGCTGGTGCCGCGCGGCGAAGGCGCGCAGGCTCTGGTCGAGGTCGACCGGGGCCGGCCGCGCGCGGGAGTCGTCCGGTGGTGGCTGGCGTGGGCCGAGGCGCGGACATGGCGCGCAGGGCCCGGTGGGCGGCGGCGCGCGAGGGCATCGGGCGCCGACCAGCGCAGCCCGTCCGAGGTCAGGTGGGCGGTGCCGAGCCGGTTGCCCGGGCCCGCGGTGAGCATCGCGAAGGCGGCGGTCACGCCGGCCGCGATGTCGCGCTTCTCCAGCGAGAGGGTGCCGAACGCCATGCTCGCGCTGTCGTCGACGAGCACCCAGGTCTCGAGCTCGTGCTCGGCCAGCGGGCGCCAGACGTGCGGCTGGCCGGCGGAGCGGGCGGTGACGTTCCAGTCGATGCGGCGGACGTCGTCCTCGCCGGGGCGGTAGCGCACGACCTCCTCGGGGTCCGAGCCCGACCCCAGGCGCAGCCCGTGGTGGTCGCCGTGCAGGCGGCCGGGCAGGCGGCGCCGGATCGCGATCTCGAGGGCGGCGAAGACCGCCGCCGGGATCGGTCTCCGCGCCGAGGGTCGGAAGGTCGCTCACCTGTCCCCCGGGGCGGAGATGAGCTGCTGGTCGGACGCCTGGGGAGGCTGCTGGGGGCGGCTGGGTGGGCTGGCGGCCGGTGGTCGGGGTCCTCGCGGATGGCGACGTTCGGCTGCGGCACCGCCGCGACGATCTCGCGGACGACCTGGCGGGGGTCGACGCCGTCGGCGATCGCGTCGAAGGAGAGCAGCAGCCGGTGGCTCATCACGTCGGAGGCGACCTCGACGATGTCGGCGGGCAGCACGTAGGAGCGGCCGCGCAGCAGGGCGAGCGCGCGGCCGGCGGCCAGCATGCCGAGGGAGGCGCGCGGGCTGACGCCGAGCTCGATGACGTCGGCGAGGTGGGCGAGCCCGTAGCGGTCGGGGGTGCGGCTGGCGATCGTCAGGTTGACCAGGTACGACGCCACGCAGTGGTGCACGAAGAGGCCGTCGGCGACCTTCTGCAGCCGGACCACGTCGGTCGGGCTCGAAGACCTGCTCGGCGCGGGGCGGGTCGACCGACATCCGGTGCACGATCGTGAACTCCTCCTGCCCGGTCGGGTAGGGGACGTCGACCTTGAGCAGGAACCGGTCGCGCTGGGCCTCGGGGAGCCGGTAGACGCCCTCGGACTCGACGGGGTTCTGCGTGGCGAGCACGAGGAACGGGTCGGGGAGGGCGTGGCTGGTGCCGGCGATCGAGACCTGCTTCTCGGCCATCGCCTCCAGCAGGGCGGACTGGACCTTGGCGGGTGCGCGGTTGATCTCGTCGGCCAGCACGAGGTTGGCGAAGATCGGGCCGCGCTCGACGTCGAACGTCTCGGTGCTGGCGCGCCACACGCGGGTGCCGGTGATGTCGCCGGGCATCAGGTCGGGCGTGAACTGCAGGCGCGAGAAGCTGCCGCCCACCACGTCGGCGAGGGTGCGCACGGCCAGTGTCTTCGCGACCCCGGGCACGCCCTCCAGCAGGAGGTGTCCGCGGGCGAGCAGCCCGATGAGCATCCGCTCGACCATGGCGTCCTGGCCGACGACGACCTTCTTGACCTCGATCAGGGCGCGTTCGAGCTGAGCGGAGGCCTCGGCGACCTCGACCTCGTGTGCCTGCGACATGTCCCTAGTTCAGCAGACCGGTGTTCACCGCCTCCGGCCGCCGGTGGCGGATCCGGGGCGGGTGCGGTCGGCCCGGGGCAGCGGGTGCGCACTCGGCGCGGCGTCGCGACGGCTCGCGCTGGTCCGACTCGGGGGTCTGGATCAGGCGGCGCGGACGACGTCGCTGCGGTTGGCGGCCTTGCTGCCGGTGAGCATGGCCTGCTCGGAGCCGCACCAGCAGGTGAAGGCGACCACGATGCCCCCGTCGGTGTTGGCCATGCCGGTGATCTGGCTGGGGAAGATGAGCTGGCGCTTGGAGCAGTGGGTGCAGGTGTGAGTGAACATGACTCTATTCTGGAGCGGATCAAGGCATAGGGGTAGCCTCTCTTTCCGTCACGAGCCATAGGTGGAACCTATGGTTCAATGTGACCGTGCTCTCACTCCACCAGCTCACCTGCTTCATGGCCACCTACGAGCACGGCTCGCTGACGGCCGCTGCCGACGAGCTGGGCTACGCGCAGCCCTCGGTGTCGGAGCAGATCCGGGCCCTGGAGAAGACCCTGGGCGTCCAGCTCTTCCGCCGGGTCGGTCGCGGCGTGGTGCCGACGACGGTGGCCGACACCCTGCGGCCCGTACGCCGAGCGGGTGCTGGCCTCGGTCGACGAGGCCACGCCAGGCGGTGCAGAGCGTGAAGTCGTTCGAGACCGGCACGATCCGGTTCGGGATGTTCGGGATCGCGCGGCTGTACGCCGGCGCCGGGCTGATCGCCGACGTGCTCGCACGCTATCCCGGGGTCCGGGTCGAGCTGGTCGGGCAGAACTCGACGGAGGTCGCCGACGACCTGCGCCGCGGCCGCCTCGAGGCGGCGATGCTCGCCGTGCCGACCGTGTCGAGCGAGGGGATGACGGTCACGCCGGTCGCGCGCGAGGAGCTGGTCTACATCAGCGCCGACCCCGCCCACCTGGAGATGCCGGTGACCGCGCACCGGCTGTCCCTGGCGACGCTGGTGATGTCGGAGACGACGTACCGCGACGTCGACTCGACCCGCAACACCCTGCGCCAGCTGCTGCACGAGACCGGCCGCAACCCGCAGACCCGGATCGAGGTCGAGGACATCGAGACGGCCGTGGAGCTGGTCGGGCTCGGGCTCGCCGACTCGGTGATCCCCAAGGGCGCCGCCGAGCAGCTGCTGCCCCGCCTGGCTCCCGACCGCGGGCTGGGTGCCGCTGCGGCCGCGCCAGTGGGACACGTTCGCGGTCGTGCACCGCACCGGCGCCGTGCTGTCCCCGGCGGCCCGGCTGATGATCGAGCTGGCCACCCGCCGGATCCAGGACATCGCCGAGCCGATCCACCCCCGCCGGCCGCGGTAGTCCCTGACGATTCGTGCTGTGCATTTCGTCGATTTCACGACGAAATCGTCAGGGACTACCGCGGATCGGGGCGTTATGTCAGGCGTCCGGCTCCTGCCAGACCCGGCCGTCGCGCTCGAGGAGCGCGGTGGCGGCGTCCGGGCCGTGGCTGCCGGCCGGGTAGCTCACCGGGCGCTCGTCCGACTCCGCCCAGCCCTGCAGGATCGGCTCGACCCAGGTCCACGCGGCCTCGACCTCGTCGCGGCGCATGAACAGCGTGGGGTTGCCGCGCATGACGTCGAGGATGAGTCGCTCGTAGGCGTCGGGGGAGCGGGTGCCGAACGCCGTCGCGTAGCTCAGGTCGAGCGACGCCGGGCGCAGCCGGATCCCGCCCGGGCCCGGCTCCTTGGCGGTCAGGTGCAGGCGCATGCCCTCGTCGGGCTGGACCTGGATGTGCAGCCGGTTGGGGCTCGGGTTGCCCTCGCTGCCCGGGAACATCGCGTGCGGCGGGTGCTTGAAGACGACCACGATCTCGGAGACCTTGCGGTCCATCCGCTTGCCGGTGCGCAGGTAGAACGGCACGCCGGCCCACCGCCAGTTCTGCACCTCGGCCCGCAGGGCCACGAAGGTCTCGGTCGAGCTGTCGTCGCGGCCGAGGTCCTCGGCGTACGACGGCACCGAGACGTCGTCGACCTGGCCGTGGTCGTAGCTGCCGCGCACCGTGTCGCGTGCGACGTCGTCGGGGGTCATCGGGCGCAGGGCCTGGAGGACCTTGAGCTTCTCGTCACGCACGGTCTCGCGCCCGACGTACGTCGGCGGCTCCATGGCGACGAGGCAGAGCAGCTGGAGCAGGTGGTTCTGCACCATGTCGCGCAGCGCGCCGGAGGTGTCGTAGTAGTCGCCGCGCTCGCCGACGCCCGAGGGTCTCGGCGACGGTGATCTGCACGTGGTCGACCCACCGGGAGTTCCACAGCGGCTCGAGGAAGGTGTTGGCGAAGCGGGTGACCAGGAGGTTCTGGACGCTCTCCTTGCCGAGGTAGTGGTCGATGCGGAAGATCTGCTGCTCGTCGAAGACCCGGCCGACGGCGTCGTTGATCGCGCGGGCGGAGGCGAGGTCGCGGCCGATCGGCTTCTCCATCACCACGCGCGAGTCGGGTGCGGACGGCGCCGACCTGCTCGAGGCGCTCGCACAGCGGGCCGAAGAGCGCCGGCGCGACGGCGAGGTAGAAGACGCGGACGGCGGGGTCGGCGTGGCCGTGGCTCGAGTCGAGCAGCTCGTGGAACTCGTGCCAGCCGGCCGGGGTCGTGGGCGTCGAGGGTGCGGTGGTGCACGCGCTCCAGCAGGCGCCGTACGACGGCGTCGTCGCGGTCGGCCTCGGGCACGTGCTTGTCGAGGGCGTTGACCACGACGTCGCGGTAGGCCGCGTCGTCGTACTCGGAGCGCGAGGCGCCGATGATCCGGGTGCCGGGCTGCAGCTGGTGCTCGCGCTCGCGGTGGTAGAGGGCCGGGATCAGCTTGCGCAGGGCAAGGTCGCCGGTGCCGCCGAAGACGACCATGTCGCAGCGGGGGATGTCGGGGGTGAGCTCGGAAGCGGGGAGGGTCACGTATCGACGGTAGGCCGCACTATCCGTTCCTCGCAAGCAAACTTAGGTACAACAGAAACTAAAGAGTCGATGCCGGTTCGGCCTCTAGGATGATCGAGTGACCACTGCCGGCGACCTGCTGCAGCTGATCCGGAGCGGTCGGGCGGCCAGCCGCTCCGACCTCGTCCGCCTCACCGGCCTCTCCCGTACGGCGGTCCAGAGCCGGCTCTCGGCGCTCATCGACGCCGGCCTGGTGCTGGCCGGCGACGAGCGCGCGTCGACCGGCGGCCGTCCGGCCGGCGGCCTCGACTTCAACCACGACGCCGGCGTCGTGCTGGCCGCCGCGATCGGCGGCTCACGCTCGCAGCTGGCCGTCTTCGACCTCGAGGGCCGCGAGCTGGCCGCCTCCGCGGTCGGGCACGAGGTCGGCGCGGCCCCCGACGTCGTCATGCCGCAGGCCGCGCAGCGGTCTGGCGGCGCTGCTCGCCGGACCTGCCCGGACCGCGGTCCGGTGCTCGGCACCGGGATCAGCCTGCCCGGCACCGTCGACCCGGTCCGCGGCGTCAGCCTCGACTCGCCGGTGATGGTCGGGTGGGACGGCGTCGACCTCGCCGGCTACCTCCGGCGACCTGCTCGACGACGCCGTCCGGGTCCGGTCCTGGTCGGCAACGACGCCGACGTGCTCGCCCGCTCCGAGCGCCTCGGCCACGCCCTCGACCTTCGACGACCTGCTGGTGGTGAAGGCCTCCACCGGCCTGGGCCTCGGGATCCTCGCCGAGGGCCGGATCGTGTCGGGCCACCTCGGCGCGCGCCGGCGAGATCGGGCACACCAAGGTCGACGCCGCCCACGGGCCGACGCTGCCGCTGCGGCGACTCCGGCTGCCTGGAGACCTTCGCGGCCGGCTGGGCGCTCGTCGGCGCGGCTGCGCGAGGAGGGTCACCCGGTCAACCACGTCCGCGACCTCGCCGCGTTCGCGGTCGCCGGTGACGCCGACGCGCGCGCCGTGCTGCGCGAGAGCGGTCGGCTTCTCGGCGAGGTGCTGGCGGTCGCGATCAACCTGCTCAACCCCCAGGCGGTCGTGCTCGGCGGCGACATGGCGGCGGCCTTCGACGTCCTCGCCGCCGGCGTGCGCGAGAGCGTCTACGCCCGCGCCTCGGCCCTGGCCACCCGCGAGCTGCAGTTCCTGCCCGCGACGTACGGCGACCGCGCCGGCCTGGTCGGCTGCGCCGCGATGGCGCTCGACCACGTCCTCAGTCCGGCCGCCGTCGACGCCTCGCTGGCGCCGACGGTCACCCGCGTCTGAGGGTCTGCCCGAGCACGGTGCGAGCGAGACCTCGGCCGTTTTCACGCCCGGCCCGGCCATCCGTATACTTCCCGATGGTTGTCAGGCTCGACGCCTGGCACCGGCCGCCTTAGCTCAGTCGGTAGAGCGAGTCACTCGTAATGACTAGGTCGTCAGTTCGATTCTGACAGGCGGCTCCACGCGACGCCCCTGACCTGCAGAGATGCAGGTCAGGGGCGTTCGTCGTTCGCGGGGCACTGACCCTCCATGGCGAGAAACTGGCGAATTACTGGGCGGGGTCGCGTCCTCGGTCCGCCGGGGCGACACGTGGGGATCGTAGGTAGGGGATGCCGCCACGTCTCAGTCCCGAGGGATCCTCTTCGTGGGTGCGTGACACGCGGTGGTGGTGACGTACCTGGGAGGCGACGCTGCCGAGCGATGACGACGTTCCAGCGTCGACGCAGATCAGGTGCTACCTACCCGTGCAGCAGAGCTTCGGTCTATCAAGCCGGATTGATGACGCAGTTGCACTCGATCCATCACGGTCTGGGGATCGTCCGCGCCACCAACGACGTCGACATCGTCCTGCACGTCGAGACCGTCCGT
This sequence comes from uncultured Actinomycetota bacterium, assembly GCA_963757695.1. Lineage (GTDB taxonomy): Bacteria > Actinomycetota > Actinomycetes > Propionibacteriales > Nocardioidaceae > Nocardioides. The sequence goes on along the minus strand of CAVWTJ010000014.1, from coordinate 356,335 downwards.
GGAGTCGCCGCCGCGACCGACCGGGCGCTTCGCGACCTTGGCTACGAGCTCCGCTCAGCCGTCGACCCACGCGACAACACGCATGTTCCCTCCGTCCTTCCCGAGCGGTCGCACTCGGAAGCGGGACCCCTGGCCGCTCCGAGGATCGGCCGGATGTCATCTGGCGCCTACGCCGATACCGCTCGCACCTCGGTGTCGATGATCGTCGCTGCTCAGCTGGTCGGCGGCCTGACCGGGTCGCTGTCGTGATCTATATCGACCCGCAGCGTCAGACTCGAGGTCGGCAACCTCGGTCCCACGGCCTCCCGAAGTCAGGTTTGGTGGCCGGCGGAGTTGTCCGATACCGCACTGGCCGCCAGCAGAGACCGGAACCAGCGGTGAACCGGGTCGTCGCGACGGCTGGCGTGCCACCAGAACGCCGTCAGTAGACCCTCCAGCTCGAAGGGCCCGGGGACCTCACGCACTCCGTAGAGCTCACCCATGTCGTCCACTAGGCGCCGCCCCACGATCGCGATCCGGTCGCTGCCGTTCAGGAAGAACGGCATGCTCATCGACCCGCTGACCGTGACGTCGATGCGCGGCCTGATCCCCCGCGAAAGCACCTGCTGCATCCCCCGGTGGTACTGCTCGTCACCCACCTGCGCCACGAGCCACGGCATGATCTGGAGGTCCGCGAGGGTCAGCTCCGTCACAGGGTTGTCTGCACCGACGACGAAGACCCATTGGTCGTGTAGCACATCGATGCTCTCCAGCCCCGAGATCCAGCCGTGCGGGAAGAAGACGCCATCGACGTTCTCGGCCAGAGACTCCTCGATCCGCTTGGAGCGCACGAGTCCCGGCTCGATGATGCGCAGCGTGCTGGCGGGCGCGTCGCGGATCATCTGACGCCGTACCGGTGGCAGGAGCATCGCCGCGACAAGCTCGCTGCACAAGACGGTGACCTGGGAGTCCATTCCCGGGTCGAACTCCACCCGGCTTGACACGACCCGGTCGACCGCCTGCAGTGCGTCGGTCACCGCCGGGCGCAGCTGGCGAGCGAGCGGTGTCAGTGCGTACTTGTTGTCGCGACGTACGAGCAGCTCATCGTCGAAATGGCGCCGCAACCTGGCCAGCGCGGAGCTCATCACCGACTGGCTCACGCTCACCGCAGCGGCTGCTCTCGTCACGTTCTGCTCCCGCAGCAGGCTGTCCAACGAGTGTAGGAGGTTGAGGTCGAGGCGTCGAAGCCGGTGTGGGTCGGTCACCAGCACCTCCTTCGGTCGGACCTTCGGTGGGCTCCGTCGGGTGTTGGACCCGGATCGAGCCGCAGCAGTGGGCGCGTGATGAGCGGCAACGTATCAACCGAGCTGGCTCGTGCGGCTTTGGAACCGTGGATGGTTTGTCTCTCGCCGACCCGTTTGAACGCAACTGACCGTCCGAACTGCATCTACGTGAATCGCCAATAGTGACTATCGGCACTTGGGGGCCACTGGTTTCCCTCAGTCTGTTGCGCAGGTCACATCTGTTGCCGGAGTGTGGGGGAGAAATCTCCATGAAACGTTTCAGCACCGAATTCCGCTGCTGAACCGTTTCGACACACAGACAGGCTGACGATGGTGAGGACACGATGAGGACACGCAGGATCTCGACCGGGACGTTGGCGTGGGTGGTGACGTCGACGCTGGCAGTGAGCTCTGTCGCGACGATCCCAGCGGTCGCGGATGAACCCCGAGCGGCCCGGTCGTCGAGTGCGACCAGCGCCGCACCGGCAGCCCCGGTCGCGCCGACGGCCTTCGCGCGAGCCGCCGAAACTTCCCAGGACTCGGCGTTCGCCCAGAAGCTCGAGGGCAAGTACGTCGACCCGGACCGGGTCTACAGCACGGACGTGCGGTGGTGGCTCGGAGAGGCAGCCAACACCGACGAGTCGCTGCTGGAGGAGGTCCAGGCGCTCTACGACGCGGGCTACCGCGGGGTGGAGCTGTGCATGCAGTCCGACGCTGCCGCCCCGGACGCCGACTATGCCTACGGGTCGGCGATGTGGGCCCACAAGTGGAACCTGATGATGAACAAGCTGCTCGACCTGGGCATGGCGGTCTACCTGACGTCCGGGACCAACTGGGCCACGTCCAACGTTCCCGGTCTAGACCCGGCCAGCCAGCAGGCGATGCAGAACCTGACGCTCGGCACCGGCACGGTCGCGCCCGGCCAGACGCTGACGACGCTGCCCGCTCCGGCGGTCTCGGCGCAGAAGGCGGGGGCGAAGTTCGTCACCGCCTACGCCTACAAGGTCATTGACGGCGACACGGTCGACCCCGACAGCTACGTCAACCTCAAGCCGTTCATCACCCAGGGTGCTGACGCGTGGACGCAGAACCTGAATTGGACTGCGCCCGCCGACGGGACCTACCGCGTCTTCGGCATGTGGACCCAGGGCACCTACCACTCCTCGAGTCCCTCGGCCCAGCCGGCGTACGCGACGAACTACTTCGACAAGCGCGGTGTCGAGGCGCTGAGGGCATATTGGGAGGAGCACTACCTGAAGGACCCCGCACTGCGGGCCAAGATTGCCCAGGGTGACGTCCAGCTGTTCATGGACTCCCTCGAGATCAATACCGGCACCGGGTTCACCTGGTGGGCCGAGGACATGGCCGCTGAGTTCCAGAAGCGCAAGGGCTATGACGTCACGCCCTACCTCTTCCTCATCAGCGGCGTCGCAGCGACTCCGTTTACGCCGTACCACGAGACCCGCAACACCGGCACCTACAAGCTCGACGGCGCTGAACAGCGCCGCCAGGGCATCATCAACGATTACCAGGACGTGCTGACGCAGCTTTACCGCGAGCGCCTCCTGCAGCCCCTCAAGACCTGGCTCAACGGGGTCGGGATCGAGACGCGAGCGCAGATCTCCTACGGACGTCCGCTGGAGATGTCCGAGCCGGCGATGGACGTCGACTATCCGGAGGCCGAGAACTTCAACCAGTACAACAACGTCGACATCTTCCGGCTGTGGACCGGCGGGGCCAAGCTGGAGAACAAGGTCCTGTCCTCCGAGACCGGCGCCCAGCTGCCGGCCTACAACGGCACCCGGCAGATGGACCTGCACGACGCCTACTCGGCTTACGCGGCCGGGTTCCAGCGGATGGTGTGGCACGTGTGGGGCGCCGGCTACAGCTACGGCAGCTACCAGTGGCCGGGTCACAACTCGACCGGCTTCCGCCAGCTCGGCACCCGCAACCCGGGTTACTCCGACTACGACGAGTTCAACGCCCACCTGGGCCGGGTCCAGCAGTTTGTGCAGACGGGCAAGAGCCGTACCGACGTGGGATTCATCAACCAGAAGTGGATTCACGGCGTCGCGTTCAACGCCGGCATCGGCAACGACAACGGCAACATGAACTGGCAGTACGCCCACCAGGGCGTCTACTACCGTTCTACCGAGCTGCAGGACAACGGCTACACCTACGACTACTTCAGCCCGAAGTTCCTCTTCGACGACGACGTCCGCTTCGACGAGAAGACCAAGACGATCGAGAAGGCCGGTTACAAAGCCATCGTGCTCTACCAGGACTGGCTGGACATCGAGGCAGCCAGGCGTCTGCTCAGGTGGTCGAAGAAGGGCCTCAAGATCGTCATTCTCGAGAATGCGGCGTCGCGGACGCCGTTCAACGACGGCAAGGATGTCGCATTGAAGAAGGTGATGGATGAGCTCAAGACGCTGCCGACGGTGCGCCAGGCCACGGTCTACGACGACATCGACTACTTCAGCGCGCAGCCGGGCGGGTACGACGACAACGTGCTGGAGAAGCTGAAGGAGCTCGGCGTCGGTCCCTACAGCGGCTACTCCGAGCCCAACCTGCAGCTGCTCACGCAGACCCGTCAGGACGACGCAGGCAACCAGTACACCTACGTCTACAACTACGACCCGGCCGACTACCTCGACAAGAGCCACAAGGCCAGTGTCCGCAGCGCGACCCACGGCCAGAACATCAAGACCGACATCGTCCAGGACGGCCTGTTCGTCCCCTACGTGATCGATTCCTGGACCGGCGAGACGACCGAGCTGGCCGACTACCGGTGGGAGGACGGCAAGACGATCATCCCGATCGACCTTGACTACGACAACATCGAGCTCTTGGCGTTCGAGAAGGTTGACGAGGCCAGGCTGCACGTCTTGACCACTAACGCCGACTCGGCGTACGCCGTGCACGACGGTGTGGTCGTGCGGACCAGCAAGAGCGGCACCGTGACCGCTGAGCTCAGCAACGGCAAGGCGATCGAGCAGGCCGTGGAGGTTCCTGGGGCCTACGACATCAAGGACTGGGACCTGACGGTCGAGTCGTGGCGTCCTGGCGCCACCCCCGGTGACCTCGTGCGCACCGAAACCATCGACGGGCTGGCCACCACCAACCGCAAGACCTCGACGGTCAAGACCGACATCGACGTGCAGCTCGACACGCTCACGACATGGGACAAGATCCCCGAGGTCGGCAAGGCGGTGTCCGGCAAGGGCCACTACGAGGCGACGTTCGACTGGGACGCTCGCTCCGCGAGCGGCGCCTACCTCGACTTCGGCGACCACCTGGAGGACTCGATGGTCGTGTGGGTAAACGGGCAGAAGGTCGGCGGCCACGTGAGTACCAACCCTACGAAGATCCGCAAGGACGTCGGTGGCGTGGGCAAGCCGACCATCGACGATGGTCGGGGCAACCAGGTTCCGCTGGTCGGCACCGACCTTTACACCGGTGGCATCGACTGGAGCACGCCGGTCGCCGACGTCAGCGACTACCTCGTCGACGGCGAGAACACGATCGTCATCGAGTACTCCTCGGCCCTGGCCAACGTGCAACTCGACCGCGGCATCGTCCCGGTGCAGACACCGAAGGTCGGACGGAACAACGTGCTGTGGTGGCACAACGACCAGAAGTACCTCTCGTTCGGCCCGGAGCAGGCCAAGATCGTGCCGTTCGTCGACGTGGAGTACCCCGCTGTCGCCGACACTTCGATCAGCGCTGCGCCGGTCCGCGGCACCTACGGCAAGGCCACGACCGTCGTGGTCCAGGTCGCCGGCCGCTCACCGAGTGGCACCGTGACCGTGTCTGAGGGCGACAAGGTCCTCGGCACCGCCCCCGTCACAGACGGCGTCGCTCGGGTCGTGCTCGGTGCCACCAAGCTCGCGGCCGGCACCCGCACCCTGCAGCTGTCGTACGGCGGCGACGAGACCAACGCCTCGTCCACCGGGTCGGTGCGGGCCACGATCGCCAAGGCGCGGTCGACGGTGTCCGCCACGGTCGCCCCGAAGAAGGTCACCACCGCGACCCGCGCAAAGGTCGCCGTCCGGGTAACTGCAGCCAGCGTCCGCACGGCAGGGCTGGTAACCATCAGCCGGGCCGGGAAGGTCATCGCCCGAGGCAGGACCAACGCCGCAGGCAAGGTCGTGCTCACCCTGCCCAAGATGGGTCGCGGGAAGAGGTGGCTGGTGGTGTCCTACTCGGGCGGTGCCAACATCGCCCCGGCGAGCAAGACGATCACCGTCAAGGTCGTCAAGAAGTAGCAAGCCGACGTGCAAGGTGGGGTGGGCTCGGGGAGACCGGGCCCACCCCACCGCCGTCGTGTCGCACGGGTCGGTGTCCTGCGCGCCGGTCCGGACACCAGCGAGTGGAAGGGCGAGTCGATGAGGCACACGTCCGCAGGCAAAACCTCGACCACCGGGTCACTTGAGGCCGCCCGGGCCTCATGCCGGGCGGTCCAACCTCTCCCTCTCAGAGGGAGCCTCAATGCCCATGACCTCGAGCTCCTCCGGCTGCTCTCCCGGGGCGCGCGAGTGCAGCAGCTCGCCGACGACCTCGGCCGGCCGGCCCGTCGCATCCAAGGAGACGTCCGACGGGTCCGCGCGAAACTGGGCGCCACCACGACTGTCCAGGCCGTGGTGATCGCTCTTCGCGCGGGCGTCATCGAGTGACGCCAAAGCGACGTGCGGTCGATAGGAACGTGGGGCCATCCGAGGCACCTGGTCGAGCAGCGCCAAGGAGTCGAACTACCCGGAGGCACGCCAGCGGGCCCGTGCCTCATCGGACGACGTTCGTCTCACACCGTCGAGACGGTCCCGGGCGTTCTCGTTGATCCACCACAGCCTGGCGGCCGATCGTCAGGATTGACGTGCCCCATGGGTTGGTTACCCGATTGGCTGATGAGTCGAGGGCCTTCTTGGAAGGCTGCGCATCGTGCCTCGTCCCTACCCACCGGAGTTTCGACAGCGAGCCGTGGCGCTCGTTCGTGCCGGCAAGCAGATCAAGCAGGTCGCCTACGAGCTCGGCATCAGCGCCGGGTGCCTGCACAACTGGGTCCGCCAGCAACGCATCGACCGCGGTGAGCTCGCCGGGGTCAGCACCACCGAGTCCGCTGAGCTCCGGGCGGCGCGCAAACGGATCCGGGAGCTCGAGACCGAGCTGGCGATCATCCGTCAGGCCTCGAAGTTCCTGGCGGAGGAGAAGCCGCACCCGAAGGGGTTCACCCGGTGGTCGACCGCCTCGTCGACTCCGGCATCCCGGTCAAGAAGTGCTGTCGGGTCCTGGGTGTCTCCAGCCCCGGCTACTACCGCTACAAGAATTGACCCACCTCGGCCACCCAGCTGCGCCGTGAATGGCTGACCGGCCTGATCCGCGAGATCCACGTCGCATCCCGCGGCACCTACGGCTACCGCCGCATCCACGCCGAGCTCACGATGGCAATGAACGTCCAGGTCAGCTCCCGGCTGATCTCGGTGCTCATGACCCAGGCGGGCATCCACGGCCTGCCTGGGGCGGCGCGGATCAAGCGGCTGCGGGGTGTCGTGATCAGCGAGGACCTGGTCAACCGGAAGTTCCACCGCCTGGCCCCGAACGAGCTGTGGGTCACCGACATCACCGAACACCCGACCAGGGAAGGCAAGGTCTTCTGCGCCGCCGTCCTCGACGCCTACAGCCGCCGGATCGTGGGCTGGTCGATCAACACCCGCCAAGACAGCGCCCTGGTCATCAACGCCCTCGACATGGCCATCCGCAACAGACGCCCCGCACCGGGCGGGATCGTGCACGCCGACCACGGAGTCCAGTTCACCTCCTGGGCCTTCGGCGACAAGATCCGCTCCGCCGGCCTGATGCCGTCCTTCGGCAGCGTGAGCGATGGCCTGGACAACGCGATGATGGAGTCGTTCTGTCCTCGATGCAGATCGAGCTGCTGAACCGGAAGAAATGGAAGACCCGAGTCGAGTTGGCCAACGCGATCTTCGAGTACATCGAGATCTTCTACAACCGCCAACGACGCCACTCCAGCATCGGCTACCGCACCCCGATCGAGTACGAGCTACGCTCCGAAACCACCACCGTCACCGCCTGAGACTCCAGGCGCCAACGGGTAACCAAGCCGTGGGGCACGTCAAACTGTCACCAGTTCGTGCAGCAGTCCCAATCACCTTGCGACCCATCGGGCGCGCTCATTGCTGGGCGCAGGACGCTCGCCACTCGGGCCACCAGCCGTCGGGTCGATGCGCAACGCTCACGATGGCAACAGCCGTCACCTGCGAGTCAACGGCAACGACCCAGCGCTTGTCGTCGTCGGGGTCGTCGCCAGCCGTGACGACGAGAGTTGAACCTTCGGGCAACAAGGCTGCGGCCGCATCCACCGGCGCTGCGGCGGCAGGGCCGGGCACATCGAGGTCCTCGATGGTCGTCCGATCCAGGCGGCAATCTTCTGCTGCTTGCTTGACAGTTGACGACAACCCATCGGGCGAAGGGGCGTTAGATGAGTCCCCGACGCTGGTCGGCGAACCGCTCGGCGCCTCAGGCCAGTGCATCGCCGCGGTCGCGGTTGCGGCCACGATCACGCTCGCTGTCACTCCGAGGGTAAGCCAGACGCGACGGGTTCTGCGCCTCGCGACGGCGGTGCGCATTTTCGAGACGTCAGGCCTCGAAGAAGGCTCCACTTCCTCCGCAAGCGCCATGTACCGCCCACGCAAATCTTGTTCGATCGACACGGTCACTCTACTTCCGTTTGGGAGACGGCCTTTTCGACTTGGGCAAGCGCACGGGACAACCTGCTCTTTACGGTTCCGCGGGGCAGCGCCAGAGTCTCGGCGATCATCGCTTCCGAATAGTCGAGGTAGTAGCGAAGCGCCAGCACCTCTCTGTGCTCAATCGAGAGTCCTCGTATGGCACGCATCAACTGATCTTTGGACTCGTAGTCAGGACGGTCGGAGTACACCTCTTGCCGCGCCGCAGTCTCAAGGAACCTCAACTCCAGGCGCCTTCTCTTCCAGCCATCCTTGACGAGGTTGATGAGCATCCGGTTGGTGTACGCGACGGGGTCGCGTGACGACGAGACGGCCCGCCACTTCAGCAGGCAGTTCGTGAGCGTCTGCTGCGCCGCATCCTCGGCTTGGTGGTGCGTGCAGCCCAGAACGACTGCGAGACGCACTAAGGCACCCCATCGCGCATGTGCGAAGTCAGCGAAGTCTGCATCTCGCGCCATGCTCACCTCCTCTCGGTTCTATGACTGCCAGGAGGACCGTTCGGTTCCCTTTGGAGCACCACGAACCCGCCGCGACTGCATGGCGAAGGCCGCACGTTCACTCCCGTTGGGTGCCACGGCCCGGTGTCCATCGGTTGTACTTGGCCGCGTACCCGTCGTGCGGCATGGGATGACGGCAACGTCCCGTGACCGTAGTTCACTGGACTAGACCGTGCTCCGTCAGCCTTCCGCCTCACCAAAGGAGGTGGTTACGTTCGCCACATCCATTTTGACTCGGCGAAATGAGCCAGACCGTGATCATCAAGAATTCGAAAGCCTTGACTGCACTGGTCGTCGGGGCGGCCACAGCCCCACTGCTGTTCACTGCTCCGGCAGCAGCAGATCATCGAGGCGGCGCCACCACCGGAGTGCTCAACACCGTCAATTGGCGGGTGTGCTCGGGCGATCTCATGACGCCAGCGGTGAAGGACAGCATGGATCGAGCGATCTCGATCCTGAACTCACGCACGGCTCGTCTCAATGTCAGGCGCGTCGGTGCTTGCGGGGACGCCAACGTCATTAATAGCGCGTCGACCTCCCCCGAGACCTACTACGGAGTCACCCGCTGTCTCGACTGGGGTTCCGGCACAAACTGTCAGCAAAAGTTCGTGTTCATCAACACGCGCACGTGCTCGACCGCGCGGCAGAAGGACAAGAGCACGTTGCATGAAATGGGGCACGTTGGCGGCTTGGGGCACCGGTTCACCAACGCGAGCGTCATGACCTCGGGTGAGTCCCCTCCAATCGCTACGACGTTCGACGACCATGACGTCGTCGCGCTCAACAACGAGTACTAGGAGGCAAGATGAAGACCAAGCATCTTGCGGCCTGGGTGTCGATCGTTGCGAGTCTGATGGCAGTCTCCGCATGTGGGGATGCTCAGTCAGGCGGATCTGCCGACCCGCACAAGCACTCGAATCACGTCGACGCTGACGGCGGGCACGATCATTCAGAAGAGAGCGAACACAACACCGTCGCGGTCGACGAGGTATACGTAGATGTTCCGCTCGACGGCATCGTCGATCTGGCAGACGTCGTCGTCCGCGGAACCGTTGTCTCCGTCGATGAGCGAGTGGCCATCGGTGACGAGATGCTGTTCTCGATGTTCACGATTCGACCGACCACAGTGTTCAAGGGCGCGACCGAAGATTTAGATCTCGCAATCTCAACCCATCTCGGTGGGCAACCGATCGAGATTGAGGGTCGAGTGGTCCCATCTGTAGGTGACGAGGTGATGGTCGCGGCGGTGAGAATGGCCCCTGAGTTCGGGATGGATGCGTTCGTGCTCGCAAACTCCGCGACACTCACCCTTCTCGATGGTGACGAGTTGATCAAGGCCGGTGGCGATACCCAATACGCCGAGGATGTGGCAGCAATTGATGATGCTCCAGATCTAGCGGCGGCACTGGAGAACGCCGTTGACTAGGGCTGACCCAGGCTCTTTGATTCGTCTCCTGGTCGTGAGCGCGCTCCCGGCGGATCCGTGTCTGTGAAACGCCGTTGTGCTCGGTTCAACGTTCCGACGCCACCGCACGGGGATAAGCGACGATCCCACGGTCCTCGCCAGGCTCACCGCTGCGCTCGACCCCGGCGAACGAATTTCGCCATGGTCGCTCCGTGACACGTCGGGGATTGACGGTTCGTCGCGGGCACGTCGACTCGGTGTCAATCAAGGTGGCCGACATGTCCTGGCCTGGCTGCAAGGGGCTGCTGCACTGATGGGTGACATCTGATCTGCGTCGATGTTCGGCGCTGGAAGGATGTGCACCATGCCCAAGGCGTTTCCCAGGGAGTTCCGTCAGGACGTGGTCCGGGTCTACCGCGACTCGGGTGCCTCAATGGCTCAGGTCGCGAAGGACTTCGGGATCTCTGCCTCGTGTCTGAAGCGGTGGCTGATGATCGATGACCGCACGTCGACGACCCCATCGCCAGGCGCCAAAGCTGCGAACGAGTCCGATGCGCTGCGCGAGGCGACGAAGCGGATCAAGCTCCTCGAGCAGGAGAACGAGGTCCTGCGCCGTGCTGCTGCGTACCTCTCGCAGGCCAATCTGCCGGGAAAATGATGTACCCGCTCGTCCGCGAGCTCGCTGTCGACGGTGTCCCCGTCGCGGTGACGTGCCGGGTACTCAAGATCGCCCGCCAGCCCTACTACCGCTGGCTGCAGTGTCCGGTCACCGACGCCGAACGTGCTGCGGCCTACCGGGCCAACGCGTTGTTCGACGCTCACCGCGACGACCCCGAGTTCGGCTACCGGTTCCTCCTCGATGAGGCCCGCGAAGCGGGCGAGTCGATGGCCGAGCGGACCGCCTGGCGGATCTGCTCCGACCTTGGCTGGTGGTCGGCGTTCGGGAAGAAGCGCGCCAAGAACGGCAAGAAGGCCGGTCCGCCGGTCCACGACGACCTGTGCGCCGTGGTCGATGACAAGGGCAGGACCCGTCACGAGTTCAGCGCCACCGGCCCCAACGAGCTCTGGCTCTCCGACATCACCGAGCACTGGACCGCAGAAGGCAAGCTGTATCTCTGCGCGATCAAGGACGTCTACTCCAACCGCATCGTGGGGTACTCGATCGACCCACGAATGAAGTCCCGCCTCGCAGTGGCCGCCCTGGACAACGCTGTCGCGCGTCGTCGAGTTGAGGGCGCCGATGTGGCCCGCTGTGTCCTGCACACCGATCGAGGGTCGCAATTTCGTAGTGGAAGTTCGTCCACGCGATCAATCGTCACGACATGGTCGGATCGATGGGACGCGTCGGCGCCGCGGGCGACAACGCCGCCATGGAATCGTTCTTCTCACTGCTGCAGAAGAACGTCCTCGACCGTCGCCCCTGGGGCACCCGCGAGGAGCTGTGGATCGCGATCGTGAAGTGGATCGAGAGGACCTATCACCGCCGCCGACGGCAAGCAGCCCTCGGGAGATTGACCCCCATCGAATACGAGCTGATCATGGCTCCACCCGCCACCCAGGCGGCCTAACCCAACTGTCACCCGTTCGTGCAGCAGACCCAACCTGTGGAACTGCGCGTGAAACGTGAGGACCTGTCGGGGAGAGGTTGGTGGTTCACAGAAGCCACCTGCATGTCGGGACGAGACGGCCTGTCTAGTGGTGCTCCTCGGAGCGACAGCACGCACGAGGGCGCCGCTTCCGTACCCTGGCGGAAGTGCGCTGAACTTGCGGGGGCCGCAGCATGTCCGTCAAGTGCAGGCCTGGCGCCATGCGAGCCGCTGCATCCTGGGCGAAAGGGGGCGGCTTGCTTTCCGGCTTTCCCTACGTCTCCATGTGATGCGCCGAACCGACAGCAGACCCTTGCTCTTAGCGACATGCCTAGGACTGCTCGGTGTTGGCATCGACATCACACGAGAGGACCAACTTCTTGGCCTTTCGATCGCAACCGACGAGACCAACCAGAATCATGATTTCCATCCGTGAGACCCCTCCAGGATGAAGTCGACGCACATGATCCTGAGCCGTGGGGTCACCTAGGGGCATAGAAGGACGTCGATGAGCCCCACTACGAGTCGTTCGACGTCGGCGTCCACGCTCAGACGCCCGGAGTCGCGCGGTTTCGGGGTTCAACTCCCCCTCTACGGATCCGTAGGTTGCCTGCGATTCCCGGTCGAGAACAGCGAGCGAGGGTCCAGGATGCGGATGCTGTCTTTCTCGACGTAGTGCTTCTTGGTAATTCCGGAGTCCTTGTGTCGCAGGAGGTCACGGGCGGCTTCCAGGTCATGCTGCTCGTCGGCCTTCGTGCCGATGGTGGCCCGGAAGACATGCGGGTGGGCCCAAGCAAGGTCGGTGCCGCGGACCAGGTCACGCATGGCTCGCCGGAAGTTCGACGGCGTGACCGGTCGGCCGGTGCGGGTAGCGAAGACGAACTGTCCACAACGGGGTTCTTTCGGACGTCGTGACGCAAGTACGGCGGCGGCCTCGGGATGAAGTGCTACAACATCGGTCGTGCCGCCCTTCGTCGGACCGAGTCGTGCTGCGCCCGACCCCCGTGCCTCGATGACGGTCTGTCGGATGGTGATTGTGGGCGGGCCGCTCGCGAGGTCGACGTCGTCCCACGTGAGTCCCATGGCCTCACCGATCCGCGCTCCGGTGTACCTGAGCAGCACCAGTCCGTGCCACAGGACGTCGCTCGCGCCGTGGCCGGTGCGATGCCACTCGGCGGCCATCGCGATCAGTCGGTCGCCCTCCTCGTCGGTGAAAGCACGTACGTCGGGCTCGCGCCGCTCGGGTGCCTCGGTGCCGTCGAGCGGGTTCACGCCATCGGTGCGGTACCCGCGATCGGCGGCGAACCTCAGCAGCAGACGCATGACGGTCCGCGGCTGCTCGCCGTACAGCGGGATCCGGCGGCCGTGGTCGTCAACCTTGTACTCGCCCGGGACCCACCGTCCGTCGGGGGCGCGGTGGCCGGGCTTGCGCGCGAACAGGCCGTCGAGGAGGACCTGCTGGACGCGAGCGCGCGTGAGCGTGTCGATGTGGTCACTGCCGAAGACCGGGGACAGCGTCCCGCGCCATGCAGACCGGTACTGGGCGACCGTGCTTGGGCGCCGCTTGGTGCGCTCCAGCGCCGCGAACCACCGCTCCGCGATCTCGTTCAGCGTGAGACCCGCGGTGAGGAGCACCCGCAGGTCTTGGCGCTCCTGCTCGATACGAGCCAGTGCCAGGTCCTCGCATTGCTTCTTGGACGGTGCCTCGGCGATCGTGCGGTGGTATTCGCCGGCGTCGTCGCGCCAGCGGACCCTGACCTGCCAGAGCCGATCCTTGACCTGCTTCGGTCGTACGTCGCCCGTGCCGCCGACGGGGATCGCGTGGCGGCCCATCAGGCGGCCCCGCCGATCTGCTCGTGCCAGTACTCGGCGTAGGCCTCAAGGGTGTAGTAGATACGGCCAGCGACGCGGACGTAGCGGGGGCCGGTGCCGCGGGCTCGCCAGTTGGCGAGCGTCTTGGTCGTGACTCCCAGGTTGTCAGCGACCTGCTCGGGAGCGAGCAGGTCGCTGACGCGGGGCACTGGAGTGGTGTTCGGCATGCCCTGGTACATGCGGAGACGACCGGAGGTCCGGTCACCATGTCCCGCTGCAGCGATCAGAAACGCGTCGCGGAGTCACAGCCAGGTGCCCCGTGTCCCGCGAGGTCCGCGATGCCAGTTCCGCGCCACTGGCGAAGTGGCGAACGGTGCCATCAGGCCCGGTCTGCTGAGCCCCGCCGACAAGACGCGCGCTGCGGCAGGTGGAGCCCTTCACGGGCACGTGCCAGAGCGATCGGGCTGACCGCTGGCTGCTGGTGGAACTCCAGGAGCCATCGCTCCCGGCCTAGTGCGCGGGCCACGCGGGCCATGGTCCGAAGACTCGTGCCACGACCCGCCTCCAACGAGCGCAGCGCAGACAGGGACACCACGGCCCGCTCGGCCACGGTCACCTGGTCGAGATCGATCTCGAGTCTCAGCGCGCGGAACTGAGCACCAAGATCCTGCTCGATCTCTTCGGTGGTGCGGTAGGTGCTCATGCTGTTCCTATCCCGATGGTTGGCACGGTCCGGGGCCCCAATCGTCACCTTTCCGACGGCTCGGTTCGGCATGGTCCTAGCGGGCTCGCAACTCGGCGCGGAGTCGATGGGCCAGACCGACGAGCGTGTCGGCATCACGGCGCTCTCGCGCCCAGTGTTCGGGCGTCAGCCCGTCCAGGTCGTCGGCCGCCGTCCGGAGGATGGTGCCGACGGTCGAGCCGTCGTACTCGCGCAGGATCCAGAAGAAGGCGAGCAGCGACGGTCGGACCGTGAGTCGGCCGGAGCGCGTCTCGAACTGCCAGGTCGGCAGGAGCTTGGTCCCGTCATCAGCGGTCACCACGAGTATCGAGTGGGCGGCGATGCGCTCCGCAAGCTCATCATCGGTGAGTCTGAGCGCCTCTCTCGCCCGTCCCTCGCTCCAGTACGGCACGACCAGGGCGGCCAGCTCGTTCACGTGAGATCCCGATGGCAGATGAAGATCCGGCGCTCCGCGAGCCAGGGTGGGGTCTGCTTCCGCACCTCTACCTCGTCGACGTCCGAGTACTCGTGCACCCAGTCTTCGTCGAGAAGCAACGCCGTCGTCCAAGCCGGCACGTCTAGTCCTGCCGCCGCGAACTCATGCTCGACAACGGCAGCCAGAAGCGCGTCCCATCGGCTTTCGACTCGCGCTGGCATAGCCCGCCAGGCAGCAACCAGGTCCCGCGCCTCTCCGATGATTTGATGAACGTGTGCCCGCGCCTCGACGATCGTCTGGAGGAGCCGAGCCACGTCCTCTTCGCGATGGGCTTCTCGGATCGCCTCAGCCGTGCGGCGTGTAGTCAGCCATCCTTCACGCGCGGCCCGTTCGCTGACGGCCCGGATGTTCCAGACCTCGGTGAGCTCGTCGAGAGTCACTAGTCCCTCCCGGAGGCCGTCAAGGACGTCATGCACGCCGTACGTCACCTGATCGGAGTCCTGTTCCAGTCCGCCGAGAATCTCGACCAGTAGCGCGCGGTCGGACCGTTCGACGAACGCTCGCAGGATCACCTCCTCTGCGGTCTCGTCAGCCTCGAGGGGCCTCTCTGTGAGCGCACGGGTCAACCGATCCAACGTGTTGCCGTCGATGTCAACGATGCCAAGGATGTGGTCACGGTCGGCCCCCCGGCGGAGAAGCCGCGCGACATCGGCCCGGCGTTCCAGGCGGTTGAGGCGCGCGCGTGCTTGCCGGGTCACGGCCCGCTCGGTGATGTCGTCATCCACGTCGATCAGCCCTCGGGTCGCTCAATGACTCGAGATCGAGCAGGCGGATGTTGCCGGCCCTTTTGTTGGCAGACAGCGACCAGACGCGGGTCTCATAGTCCCGGTTGGGCAGCCGAACGGTCGTCTCGTCGTCGACATGAAAGTGGCCGTGGACGAGAAGCCTCGGACTGACACCCAGGAACGCCTCGGTGACGCGGTCTCGGCCGACCGTCGCATAGGCCAAGGCGTGGTCGCTCCAACCCATCGGATTCGTTCGCAGGATCTCGGCGACCTGGTTCGTCGCGTACGGCGGGCCGGGCGCGTCGTGGGTGATCATGACGTCCGCGTAGCCGCGGGCGACCGTCCGCGCCACGTCCTCGGGTTGGATCATCTCTTCGGGCCACCAGGTGTGGCCCTGCTGCCGGTACGCGAAGTCCAGGCTCGGCGCGCCTCCGAGGGCGACGAACGACCGCCCGTCGATCTCAAAGCGATGCCCGCGCGGGAGGAATCGGACGATCTCGGTCAGCTGGAGAGGCAGCGGAGCGCCGTCCGCGGCCTGGTTCCGACGGTTGGCAGCGAGCAGAATCAGCCGGCCCCAGTCCTCATGATTGCCGGGCACGACGTCGATTCGCTCGACCCCGTACCGCTTCGCGACCTTGTCGATCCCCATGAGGAAACGCTTCCCGCCGGGGCCCGGCCAGAGACCGAAGTCGCCCGCATGCAGCAGCGTCGTGATGCCGCGCTCGCCCATGGACATGATCCGGGCGGACGCCCATGGGAGATCGCCGTGCCAGTCGCCGGCCAGGGCGATGGTGGTCATGGAAGCCTTCTCTCGCACTGGACTTTACTTGTGTAGTACGCTGATACTATCTACAAGTCGAGGTGAGGAGCGAACGCAATGTCGAAGGACGCAGACGAGTACAGCAGCGGGGCCGACCGCGCGATCTGGCATGAGTTCGAGCGTCGTCGGGAGTCGCTCCCGGAGTCGTCGGAGGACCCCGATGCGCGTCGCGACCGCATCCACTCGGCGTACGTCGAGCAGGGAGGGTGGGGGCGGGCGAGTGCGCTGAATGCCACCGAGTACGCCGAGCTCGCCTCTCGCCTGCGTTTCGGTCTTGGACCGTCGGTCTCGCAGGAGACGTTCGATGCGGTGGCGCGCATCGAGATCGAGGAGGCCGCTGATCTGCTCCGCGCGGGGGTCAGCCCAGAACTGCTCGGCCTAGTCGGGGGAGGCCAAACGTCGGGGTAGGTAGACACGCCGACCACGGGGTCGGTCGACGGCGACCTGGATCCGGCCGGACTTGATCCAGTCGTAGATCGACTGCGACGTCACACCCAGGATCTCGGCGGCCTCGCGGATCGAGTAGCTGCCTTCGGGGTGGATCGCGTCGGGTGCCGGTGCGCGGTCGTCACGACGGAGGGCCTGCACGCGGGCCGCTTCGGCGTTGCGATAGCCGGCGACCTCGGCGAGCTCGGACCAGGAGAGGCCGAGGTCATGAGCTTGTCGAAGGGTGGCTCGGATCTGGTCGGTGAGATCGCGCCTTCGGGCTTCGGCACGGTCGCGCTCGGCAACAAGGTCGGCGAGTCTTCGCTTGACGTAGTGGGGAGAGGAGACGGAGTCGTCGTTCTCCTCGCACACCCTGCAGATCCTCTCAACCTGGACTGCTGGTCGCAACGGTGGGTCACTTCGGCGGCTCCCAGGGAAAGCCGGACCACGGGGCCTCGTCGCGCGAGCGGAGCGCGTCGTGCAGCGCCAACCAACGGCGTCCACCCGCACGTGGGTCCAGCAGCCAGCTGACCGTCATTTTCGTGTCGGGGAGCGCCGCGAGGTCGAGGGCCGCCAGCAACCGTCGCCGGAGCTTCGGCCACGGGGTCTTGGTGTTACGCGTGGATTCGGGTGCGTCGTCGGCGCGAGCGGCGAACACCTGCGACAGACGGATCGTGCGGAGGGCTCGATGACTGGTTGCGCGGGCTGCTTCGAGGAGGTCGACGGGGTCGATCATGCCTTTGGCGACCGCAACCAGGTACTCGGCTCTCAGGTGCCTGGCCTCAGCGGCGGCGGCCCGCTGCTCGTGCATGTCGCTCACGTCGGGCTCGCCGGGCTCGAAGGCGTGCTGCGCCGGTTGACTCGGCGCGGAGGAATCGGCCACTCGGTCGCTCGGCGAGCAGCGGAGTTGATGCGTTGGCGCGGAGTGCGCGCGACGGTTGTCGTGCCGAGGAGACGCTCGGGGATGTATGAGTCACCGGCCACGCCTTGGCCCGCGCCGGGGGCTCGGGTGGCGGATCGCTCGCGGAGCGGAGCGACGCTTGGGACGGTGCTGGCCGCCATCCGCAGGACGTCGACGTACAGGTCGGCCGGACGGTGGGGGAGTCGCACCTCCGGCGGCGTCTGGGCGAGGAGTGCCGCGCTCGCGATGACCGAGCGCCGATCCCGCCGAGACGCGGGATCGATCCTGAGAGTGGCCGTGTCGAGGAGGTCGCAGGTCTCCCACAGCGGTTCGCGGCCGGTCGGGCGATCGACGGTGAGGCTCGTGAAGCGCTCGGTCGCGACGAGCGAGTCGGGGAACCACTCGCGCCAGGTCGCGGCGCCCATACGATCTGCTGTGCGATCGCCGGGACGACCTGGGAAATCCTTAGCGGCGCGGGCGACCGCTCCGTAGATGTCACGCCGTGGCCAATCACCCCGGTCGTTTTGGTCCTCGACGCTTGGGGCAGCCAGGAAGATGACCATCAGACCGCTCTGGCCGAAGGGGTTGGCCGCGAGAGTCTTGGCCCAGCGGTCGACCTTCTGGACGAAACTCTTGCCGATGGTCGCGGTGATCTCGACGGCGATCCGCAGACCGTCGTCGCGCACGATGGTCAGGTCGGGACCGCCCTTCGTCTTTCCGGCGTGCGCCGACATCAGAGTGAGTTCCTCGAGCATGGAAAAGTGCGGGCCGAGGACCGTGCCAACGCGTTGCAGTTGCGCCGAGCGGAGGGCAAGCTCGGCGGCCAAGGCGTCGTGCCGGATGTGTACTGGTCCGATTCCAGGCGGACGGCCGCCGGTGACGGAGACCCACTCCGCGTAGGTCAGGTGATCGCGAAGTTCGCGGACCTTCTTCCGCGACGCCAGCTTGTAGACAGCAGCACCGTGACCGACCGAGCCGAGGCCGAATTGGGAGTAGGCGGGGGAGAGCGCGATGAGACCGCTACGGAACAGGTCAGCGACGAGAGGACTGTGCGGGTCGGCGTAGGCGAGGTCGCCCGTGAAGGCCGCTGCCTGGTTGTTGGTGACGGCGCCGTACGACATCAGGACGGCGAGCAGGTCGAGCACGGACGAACGCTTCGGGGAATGCAGCAGGCCGATCGGCGTGACGGGGGACGGACGGGCGTACGCCGCCGGGAGACGCAGCCCGTTTCGCTCGACGACGGCGCGGGCTTCAGTGAATGAGACCGCCTTCGGGTGGTCGAGACCACGGAAGATCTGGTGGTAGGGATCCGGCGGCCTTTCCGCTTGGAGGCTTCCCCTCAGGCGAGTCGCTGGTTGGTCGCGGAGTGGGACAGCGCGGACGTGGTCAAGATGCTCGTCCGGGATCGACGCCTGGCGGGAGGGATTCACTATCTATCTCATGCGGAGACGCAGCGCGCTCGGCGGCACAACTTGTGCGCACGCAATCGAAACGACGGGAATCTTGGGCCAAATTTGGCCACTTCTCCGGGACGCAGCGCAGCGAGAATCCCTTGGATTTGCGTGATAGGGCATCCTCATCTCCGACTGCGTCGGAGCGCGTGACGAAGCGGGACGACAGGTAGCGGAGCGGACAACAGAAGCGTGGACGAGACGGAGCGGGAGCACGGCGAAAAACAGACCGAGACAGAGGACAGACAAGACGCAAAGGCAACGCGACGACGGCACAGCGACACATCACGTCATCGCAACGCCAACCCGCCGAGCGAAGCGAGGCTCATCCATGGGCCGTTGACCGCGTCAGCCGAGTTGGACTCCACCGATGCGCCGGCCGGCGAGACAAGCGCGACCTACCGGTCACGCGCGTCGGAGGTGCATCTCGATCTCGTGCGGCGGGACCTCATCGCGAGACATGAGGCGAAGGGCAAGTGCCTCGATCAAGGGCCAGTCATCCAGCAGGCGCTGCGCACGTGCCGCAATCCAATCCTCATCCCGGAGCTAGGGCGGCCGCGGCCAGGTCGGCCGCGATGTCATCGACGATGTGGTCGCGGTCGGCATTGGAGAACGACTCGACCTCGAGGCCCGGGAAGTAGCGCCGGCCGAGCGCGTCGTGGTCCTCGGCCAGGTCGCGCAGAAAGTTCAGCTTTTGAAAGGCCGCGCCGAGACGGCGGGCGCCCGGGGTGAGTCGGTCGTAGGCCTCGGTCCTGGCCACCGGTCCCTGGTCGGCGAGGAAGACCCGCAAGCACATCAGGCCGATCACCTCCGCGGAGCCGTAGACGTAGCGCTCGAAGCTCTCCTGGGTGTGGACGGTCGTGTCCAGGTCCATGGCCATCGAGGCGAAGAACGGGTCGATGAGCTCAGCGCCGATGCCGCACCGGATCGCCGTACGGGCGAAGGCATGCACGACGAGGTTGGAGCTGTAGCCGTGATCGAGGGCGTGGCACACGTCGTCGCGAAGCCAGGTGAGCATCTTCGCGCGCGGCTCGCGACCCAGCCCGGTGTCATGGTTGTCGACGATCTCGTCGGCGACACGGACCAGCGCATAGACATTGCGCACCTCCGTGCGCACCGGCTCGGCCAGTAGCCGCGAGGCGAGTCCGAAGGAGCTGGAGAAGGCCCGGATGACCGCAGCGGCGGTGTCCTCGGAAACACCGTCGTAGAGGGTGCGAGCGGACCGACGGCCGACCAGGTAGGAGCTCACGCGGCCACCTCCTTGAGGCGGGCGAGCCACGTGAGGCACACGCTCATGGCCGGGTCAATGGCAGAGGAGATGCCCAGGTTCTCGACGACCTCCCGTGCCCCGGCGAAATAGGTGTCGGCAAGTTCCTCGACAAACCCGCGAGACCCCGAGGTTGTGAGGAGCTGTCGCGCTTCGCGGAGCTCCTCGTCGGTCAGGTCGCGCCCAACGTAGGCATGGATCTTGGCCCACTCTCTGGTCGTGGTCGCATGGATGAGCAGCGGTGTCTGCTTGCGGGTGCGCAGGTCGCTGGTCGCGCTCTTGCCGGTCTGCGCAGGGTCCCCGAACACACCGACGAGGTCGTCGACCAGCTGGAACGCGATACCCAGCATGCGCCCGGCCCTCCCCAGCCGGTCGACCGTGTGCTCGTCCGCACCGGCGAGCACCGCCCCTGCCTGCAACGGGAGGGCGAAGGAGTAGGCGCTCGTCTTCTGCTCCTCCATCGCCAGGCTGTCTTTCAGCGAGGCGGACTGCAGGTGCAGCGCGAGCATCACGTCGGCAAGCTCCCCCGCCGCCGTTATGTGCAGGGCAGCATCGAACAGGTCGAGCAACCGGCGCACCATGTCGGAGGCGACGCCGCACGTGGCGACGGCTCGGATCGCGGCTGCGAGCGCGAGGTCACCAGCGAGGATGCCCGCGGCGCGACCAAGCTCGCCGGCTCCCTCGGGCGTTGCTCCTGTGGTGAACCGGAAGTTCCATCGCCTTCGTCCCAACGAACTGTGGGTCACCGACATCACCCAACACCGCACACGGGAAGGGTGGATCTACTGTGCCGCAGTGCTAGACGCCTACAGCCGGCAGATCGTGGGGTGGTCGATCGACTCCAAACAGGACGCCACGCTCGTGGTCAACGCCCTCGACATGGCCATCCGCAATCGTCGACCCGAGCCCGGCGGGATTGTCCACGCCGACCACGGGACCCAGGGCGAAATCAATCGGTCGTCGCAACACCTTGAGTTCGGAGGTGTTCAACGTTGGCGACCGAGGACTGGAGCAAGAAGACCAGTGATGTGCCCGAGGAGCTTCGCCGGCAGTGGCGTGCTGATAGAGCGCTCCGGCCCGCGATGCGCTCGCCCGGGCGGGCTGACCCGTCGCGGGTGGTGCAACGTCAGTTCTGGCGACTGATCGCTACCGGCATCACATCGGCAGAGGCGGCGCTGGCGGTTGGCGTGTCAGTGCCGGTCGGGACCCGCTGGTTTCGCCACGCTGGCGGCATGCCACCTATCTCATTGGCCGAGCCCACTGGCCGCTACCTAGGCTTCGAGGAACGCGAGGAGATCGCGATCCTGCATGCCCAGGACCATGGTGTGCGTGAGATCGCCCGCGCGATCGGGCGAGACCCCGGGACGATCTCGCGCGAGCTGCGCCGCAACGCTGCAACTCGTGGCGGGAAGCAGGAGTACCGGGCCACGGTGGCCCAGTGGAAGGCGCAGCAGGCGGCCAAGCGCCCCAAGACCGCGAAGCTGGTTGAGAACCAGCGTCTGCGTGAGTATGTCCAAGATCGGCTCGCTGGCGACGTTCGTCGTCCTGACGGCACGATCGTTCCCGGTCCGACGCCGCCGCCGTGGAAAGGCCTGAACAAGCCACATCGCCAGGATCGACGGTGGTCGACAGCGTGGAGCCCGGAGCAGATCGCTCATCGGCTGAAGGTGGAGTTCCCCGATGATGAGTCCATGCGCATCAGCCACGAGGCGATCTACCAATCGCTGTTCATCGAGGGTCGTGGCGCGCTCAAACGCGAACTGGTCACGTGTCTGCGCACCGGCCGTGCGCTTCGGCAGCCGAGGGCCAGGTCGCAGAACAGGCCCGGCGGGCATGTCACGACCGACGTGGTTCTCAGCGAGCGTCCTGCCGAAGCCGAGGATCGCGCCGTCCCTGGTCACTGGGAGGGCGATTTGATCATCGGAACGGGTAGGTCGGCGATCGGCACGATCGTCGAGCGCAGTAGCCGCTCAACGCTCCTGGTCCACCTGCCACGGATCGAGGGGTGGGGCGAGACGCCGTACGTGAAGAACGGACCGTCGCTCGGCGGCTACGGGGCAATCGCGATGAACGCCGCACTGACAGTGTCAATGACCAAGCTGCCCGAGCAACTGCGAAAGACCCTGACGTGGGATCGCGGCAAGGAGCTCTCAGGCCACGCACAGTTCGCGTTGGAGACCGGCACGAAGGTGTTCTTCGCCGACCCCCACTCGCCCTGGCAGCGGCCGACGAACGAGAACACCAACGGCCTGCTGCGCCAGTACTTCCCCAAGGGAACCGACCTTTCCCGCTGGTCTGCTGAAGACCTCGAGGCCGTCGCTCATGCGCTCAACAACCGGCCCCGCAAGGTCCTCGGATGGAGGACACCTGCCGAGGTCTTCGAGGAGCAACTACGCTCCCTTCAAAAGCCCGGTGTTGCTACGACCGGTTGAACTGGCCCAGTTCACCTCGTGGGTCTTCGGCGAGAAGATCCGCTCCGCCGGACTCCTGCCATCCTTCGGCACCGTCGGGGACGGACTCGACAACGCGATGATGGAGAGCTTCTGGTCCTCGATGCAGATCGAACTTCTCAACCGAAAGAAATGGAAGACCCGAGTCGAACTCGCCAACGCGATCTTCGAGTACATCGAGATCTTCCACAACCGCCGCCGACGTCACTCCGCGCTCGGCTACCGCACCCCCATCGAGTACGAACTACTCTCCGAGAAGAACACCATCACCGCAGTCAGTTAGCCACCGCGACTGGAACCCAAACGGTGGGGCAGGTCACCTCTAGCTTAAGTCAGCGGCCGCTTGGCGTACAGGTCACGCAGGAGGCACACCTCGGCCCCGTGGTGGATGATCTCCACGCTTCCAAACAGGATCAGCCGCACCACCGGAGCGTCTGCAAACTCGGGCGGCGACGTCGGACCTTGCGCTGCGGCCAAGCCGTCATCGCCCAGGTTCCTGATCCCATCGATCCATTCGGCGAACGCGGCGTCGATCTGCGTCAGTGCGTGCTGGGCTGTTCCGGCGTAGTCGAAGTTCTCTACATCGGCAGGCGCTCCACCGAAGCGAGAGGCATTGGCCTCGGCTAGCCCTACAGCCAGGTGGGCGATGCGCCACGCAATGGTAGTCACGGGTTCACCCGGTCCAGGGTCGCCGTAGTCCCAGGTGAAATCTCCGCTGCCTATCGAGACTTCCGCTCTGCTGTGTCCGCGTGGACTAACCGTCCAGCACCCCGGGAAGGGCTGCCAGAAGTACTCGTCGTCGGTGAGCCCGCCCCACCTGGGTCTGAGCTGGAAACGCCAGTGGGACTCGATCTGGTCGACGATCTCGGCATTCCAATCGAGGGGCACCCCAGCAGCCTAAGCACATCCAGGTCCGCTCGCCTTCCCAACTCTCGGCGAGCGCGCACCATGCGGCATGATCGGGCGGACGAAACGCAAAGTCATTGCGATGTGGCGTCCACGATTCCGATGAGAGACTCACACATGGCCAACCCGCGGTACGTCCTGCCGCGGAGGATGCGGCAAGCACGAGTCCTAGTGCTAGTGGTGGTCGTTGGACTTGCCTCTTGTGCGAAGCATCTGGAGTTGCCTCCCTCGCCAGGAGATGCGCCCGCTCGCGGATCACTTCGGGCACTGGCAGGCCAAGGAGGCACAATCGGGCCCGCGGTTGCCGGTGACGAGCAACTACACACGCAGACGTTCGGAACCCCGCTCTGTTCAGACGACGACAGTTTGCCGATCACGATCGACGCCGTCCGCTATGAGACAGAGCCCGCGCTCGATGCAGGCGACGAGTCACACCCCGGCGAGGGAAGCATCGAAACGTGGTTCCGGGTGATCCCACCGCCGTCGCCCGGGGTGAAAAGCATTCTGCCGGTGATCTCAGTAGCCGGCGCCCACTTGCCCTAGAAGGTGCCGTCACCGAGCTTGGCGACGGCTACACAGTGCCTGCAACCCACGACTGCGACGGCTACTTCGGACCGCATCGCACTTGGCCGATCCTAGAAATGTTGACCGTGGTCACAACTGACGCAGCGGGTGGCCTTGCGAAGAAAACGTTCGTCGACTATCACATGGGAACCTTCACTCACACGTACACCATTGAAGTCGACTGGACAGTTGGCAGTTGCGGCACCTCAGTCCCCAAACGCTTCGGCTGCTGAGGCGCATCAGCGGCAGAGTCGGGCGGGCAGCGAGCGCGAAGGCACAAGCGAAGGAGACGGGTCGTCTGAGATAATCCGCTCGTGGTTAGGAAGCACCGTGAGTGACGCAAGCAACGGTGACGCTAGCGCCCCTTGGCAAACGCTGGCGTCAGGCTTTGAGCAGGCTCGCGCTCGCAAGGACTCGCTGGACCGACTCGTCGAGTGGCCCGCGGAGCGCGCTCTTCTCGGAGACATCACCGGACTGACCGTGCTGGATGCTGGTTGCGGTGACGGATCGAAGACTGCGCAACTAGTCGGTGACGGTGCCGCCGCGTCGGTCGGCGTAGACATCAGCGGCAACTTCATAACGCCACCGCCGGGTGTGGAACTCATCCGGGGCGATCTTTCAGACCTGTCAGCGGTGCCGGGGCTCGCGGGCCGGAAGTTCGACAGGGTGCTGTTCCTCCAGTGCATCGGCTACGCCATAGACGGAGTCGTAGCACTCAAGATCGCTCGCGAGATGCTGAACGACGATGGCTTCATCCTGGTCACCCGCACTCAGCCGGTCCGATATGCGATCGAGCGAGCCGAGCAGAACGGGACCTCCTTGGGCGAGGAGTACTTCTCGACCAAGTCGTTTCCCTACCGTCACGGCAACTGGAACGACGAGGTGACCCTTACCAAGCGGCCTTACACGATGTCGGATCTACTGAACATGTTCAGCGCGGCCGGGTTGTGGATCGAGGAATCGATCGAGCCGCAGATGCCTGCCGAAGCGGCTGAGCGTTACCCACACAAGCAGGCAGTAATGAATAAGTACCTCGGCATCCTGCTGTTTAAGCTTCGACCCATCGCGGGACGTTCGTAGCGCGCCCCTCGTGGCCCGACTCTCGTCACGAGCGCGCGAGCAGCGGCATGAGCGTGCGCTCTGCCGGATGGTGTTTCATGAGCACCATGTCTCGGGGAAGCACACGCTTGCTGTACCTGGCCCGCCATGCGGAGCCCGATGCACACGAGACTGGACTTACCTCCATCGGTTCCCTACAGGCACAGCACCTGGGCCAGCGTCTCGCACCGCTGTCGGTGGGACACATCACCCATGGGCCGCTCCCGCGCGCGGCCGAGACGGCGCGGGTCGTGGTGGAACAGTTCGAGCAGAGCCTCGCACTGGTGGGGGATGATTGCGCGGGCGACTACGTCCCCCATCTGCCACGCCGTGAAGAAATTCCGGACGCTTGGGCTGACACCGTCATGTCGTTCTTGGGGGAGGTGCCCGAAGATGAGGCATCCCGTGGCGCGGCTCTAGGGGCAGACGCGATTGACCTGTTGGCTGGTCCCGCTGTCGATGGCCGAGCACCTGTGGACGTCGTCATCACGCACGCGTTCACGATCGGGTGGCTCGTGGCACACGCCTTGGCCGCCCCGACCTGGCGCTGGTTCCCTCCGATGCAGTGTCATGCCGGACTGACCGTGATCAGGTACGAGGTCGGTTCCCCACCGTCCGTCGTTGTCGCCAACGACATGGCGCACCTCCCTGCGGACCTCCAGTGGACCGGGTTCCCCGAACACCTGCGTCTTTGAGGTCCTGACCCGCTCATCGGCAATTGCGCGCGGACGCGGCAGATCCGGGTGGTCGCAGCAGAGGCATGGAGCATGAGCCGACAAGATTCGAGCCGACGCGTCGGCGGCGGCACGCTGTTGACCGACTCCGCCATGGACTTGAGGCGAGCCGCCCTCACAGTCCCAGGGTCAGGGGTGAACGTCTCATCGCCTCGTAGCGGTCTGGGTCGAGCAGGTCGCGCATGAGGCGCGGGAACGCGCGGGGTGCGAACAGGATCGACTGTCCGGAGGCTGCTTCTACTTCGTCGAGCGACCACCAACGCATGTCGAACACACCGTCCTCGTAGGGGTGATCGACCGCGTCCAGCAGTGGACCTTCCCTCGTGAAAGCGCTCAGCGGCACGACAAAGAAGTGTCCGGTCACGCCGGAGTAGCCGTGCGGTTCCATCTCGGGGAACTTGTTCTCCTGCGTCCACACGGGAGCCGGTGCAGCCGCATCCACTAGGACGAGGCCGGTCTCCTCGACCAGTTCCCGAGCAAGGGCCTCGACGAGCGACTCCTCGCCTTCGACACCGCCTCCCGGCCCGACCCACACCGTCGTGCTGTCGTTGATCCGATGCTGGGCAAGCAGGACCCGCCCGTCCTCGTCGAACACGAGGCCCCGACATGAGGCGCGCATGGGCAGGCTGGACTCGTTCACATCGTCACCCTCGCACGCCGCCCTGACAGGTGATCCCAGGGGCCCAACGCCATGCGCGGTTCGGTGGCCCGCGTCCGCACATCGGCATGAGCGCACGGGTCGCGGCATGGTCGGGCTCCGCCCGCTCGGTCGCATGTGAGGACGATCAGCAGAGCGAGACGGTCACGGTGGGTTCCGCTTGAGGGTTGGAGTACGCCCAGTGCCTGCCTGTCCCGATACCGCTGAGAAACGCGACAGCCGGCTCAGACAGTGGTCGGTATGGCAGTTCCCGGAGGAGGGCCATCGCCTTGTGCGTGGGGAACCATCTCGCGTCCTGGATCAGTCCGTCGGGGTCTTGGATATCGAGTGCGGGGTCCTCGATGGCGACGGCGAAGTTCCATGCCCGACTGACCTTCCCCGGCCGCGACACAGAGGAAGTGCCAACGAGCATGAGGTCAGCCACTGACACGATCAACCCCGTCTCCTCGGCCAACTCACGACTCGCGCCCTCGTCCGGAGTCTCGTGGTCCTCGATGCGACCGCTGGGGATGTTCCAGTGGGGACCACCCCACCGCGGGTACTCCTCACGGACCAGAACGACCTGCTCGCGATGAGTAGCCAGGACGCCCGCGTATCGCGACTGGCTCAGGCTCGACATGAAACTCATCTAACCCCGGCGTACTCACATCGGCACCGTTGGCACCCGTCCGATCATCGGCACGACAGCGAACTATCGGCGGCATGAACGTGCGCTATGACTCGACGCAGAACTCGTTGCCTTCGGGATCCTCCATCACGACCAGGTGGCCGTGGCGGTGGCGCTCTGACGCACCAAGGGCGACGAGTCGCCGCACCTCGCCCTCAACATCGCCCATCGCTCGTAGGTCGAAGTGTTGTCGGTTCTTCGCGCTCTTGGCCTCGGGCACTCTCTGGAACCACAAACTCGGGCCGCCCCAGCCCGACGGTTCCACCCACGCTCGTTCAGGCGTGCTGTCCTCGTCGACATTCGACCCCACGGCCGCGGCCCAAAACTCCGCGAGCAACATCGGATCGGCGCAATCGAAGGTCACGGACTTCACGAACGACACCATGGCTGGAGGCTAAGCGCCGGGCTCGCATTGCGGCAGATCCGCGCGCGCGTTGGGGCCACCCGGATGATGGGGTCATGACCGCTGAGCCTTGCCCGTTCTGCGACCTCACGCAGACCGACCTCATCGTCGAAACCGGACCGTGTGCTGCAATCTGGACCAATCAGTCCCCTGAGGGGTCCCTCATGGTGATTCCCAAGGCGCACCGCGAAGCGCCGTGGGATCTCACCTCCGAGGAATGGTCCGCCACGCAGGACCTCCTACACGCCATGATGCGCCAGGTGCAGCAGAGTCATCAGCCGGACGGCTGGAACGTGGGCTGGAACGTGGGCCAGGTCGGGGGGCAGTCGGTGAGCCACGTGCATTGCCATCTTGTCCCGCGGTACCAAGACGAGCGGCACGCCGGAAAAGGGCTGCGCTGGTGGTTCAAGCAGCCGGAGAAAGCACGGGGACCAGAACGGCCCTGATCTCCGACTCTCGTGCACATCGAGAGCCGCGCACAATGCGGCAGAGGCGTGCGTCTTCGAGCGCACGCTACGCGGCATGGTCGGGCTCCGCCCGCAGTGCGGCAGGAGCGGATGGGACTAAGCCCGCGTGCGAGGCTTCACGTGCACGTCACGTTCGAGCAGATCATGCAGGTTCAGTTAGTCCTCGGGATCGGGACGCAGGCTTCGATTGGCCCCTGTGCGATCTCCGCGTTCACGTAGACGCCGATCCCGCCAGTGTTTCGAAGGCCGCTGTTGGAGTCGATGCTGTCGGCGAGTTTGACGAGGGACGCGTCGACCACCAGGGTCTGGCCGTCCTGGACGGTCCCGGGGTCCAGGACGATGCGAAAGACGTCGGTTCCGAGGCTGAGGGAGATGCCTCCAGCGTTGTCGATCGGGACGTAGCGACCCGGGGCGCATTGTCCGCCGTCTGGCACGTAGGTGATGTCGGCGACTACGCCATACTCAGCGAGCTCGGTCTCCAAGCCGGGCGCGTCTTCGAAGCGATTGACCTGCACCTCGATCGTCCCGGAGTTTCCCTCGGAGACGGAGTAGGCGGGGGTGGCGCCAAGACCGGGAAGGTAGACGACGGCTCCCGCTGCCGCGAGGACGACCCCGACGCCGGCGGGCAGCAGGCGCGGCCAGCTGCGCCTCTCCGACGGCGCCGTTGCCTTGCCCTGGTGGTCAGCCGGGATGAGAGCGCGTTCGGCGACATGGGCGCGGAGCTCGGTCAGGAGGCCTGCTTCGAAGTGGTCGAGCGGGGCGGTCATGGTGTTACCTCTCTGTGGTGGGTCAGGTTGAGTGTGAGTTGGCGGCGTGCCCGGTAGTAGCGGATGCGTGCGTTGCCGGCAGTGATCCCCAGTGCCGTGGCCGCTTCGACCAGGCTGAGTCCGTCGACGGCAACCAGCTCCACCACTGCGCGCTGCGAAGTGGGCAGCATCGCCAGGCTGGCCAAGACCCCACGGGCGGCTCGCTGGTCGTCGATGCGTTCTGCGAGCCGTTCGATGGCGTCGTCGTCGAGCAGGCTGCGGCCTTCGATACGCCTGGCTGCGCGGTCGGCGCGAGACGAGGCGCGGTGATGGTCGGCCACGACGTGGCGGGCGATGCCGTACAGCCACGCTCGGGGTGCTGCTCCGTCTCCGCGATAGCGGTCGCTGGCTGCGATGGCGGCAAGGAACACATCGGCTGTGAGGTCGGCAGCGTCCTCAGGCGTGCTCACGCGTCGTGCGACGAACAGCTGTACGGACTCGACATGGTCTCGGTAGAACCCCTCGAGTGCATCTGGGTCGCGGCCGATGGCACGGACCTCATCGCGGTTGCTCATACCTACCTGTCGTCCGGCGAGGCGTCAGCGTTACACAGCCCCGAGTGCTTGCGACGCAATGCAAGGGCGCGGGGCTTGCGGCTAGAACCGCGTGTTGTTCAGGTCACGACCTGAGGTTTGGGTCGTCTACCTGATGAACGTGCCAACCACCGGGCTCGGCATGCGTCTGCATGACGCACGTCGTGACGCCCGACTCTCGGCAAGAGCGCGCTGTCCGCGGCAGAAGTGTGCGATGCCATTAGGTCTCGCTTTGCACGACCTGAGCGCCGTAGACGCGTCGCAGTTCGGTGACGAGCGGGTCGTCCTCCCCGCGTTCGGCGGCGGCGGTGTCCAACCTGGGGGCTGCCGCATCCAGGAGCCCCTCCTCGATGTCCATCAGGAGCCTCGCCCAGCCCCGGCCCACTCCCACCGGGTTCGTGTCGACCATCTTCCGAAGTGCAACGTTCGTCAGACTCGCTTCGATGACTTGGCACGCCCCGAGTTCCAGAATGCTCAGGAGTGACTCGGCGTGCTTGATGGGGTCTTCGCCCATCTCGTACCGCCCCTCGTGAAGGTGGTCGAACCAGTCATGGCCCGACCAAACCGTCGGTCTCGCGGGAACCGGAGAACCTCTCAACTCGCTGGTTCGCCTGAGGTAGGACGAGGTCACGCCGATGTGGACGTCGTAGACGAAGCACTCGAGCCCCGA
Source organism: uncultured Actinomycetota bacterium (assembly GCA_963757695.1). Lineage (GTDB taxonomy): Bacteria > Actinomycetota > Actinomycetes > Propionibacteriales > Nocardioidaceae > Nocardioides. The sequence continues at coordinate 326,246 of CAVWTJ010000014.1, read as the reverse complement.
CCTCTTCGGATTGCCAGCAACGAGAACGCTGCCCGTGTGTTCGGGCCCGGTGAGGTAGTACCGACCAGAAGTCCCGGTGTAGCCACGCGCCCGCAGCGAGGGGGTCACTACCGAGCGCAAACCGTCGTTGAAAGCAGCCTTCGCAGTCACCACCCCATTCTCTGCCCAGACGGCAACTTGGGTGCCCGGGGAGGAAACACGTCCCCGACTTTTCGGCCAGACTCGCCGTCAGCGGCAAAGCAGGACGGAGGCGCGGCGCTGTCTGAGCCGCGCCACGCGCACAACGCGGAACACGAACAGCACGAGCAGCAAGCTCAAGAGAAGCGCGATCGCGCTGCCATCTAGTCCAAGCAGCGCGGCAAGTCCGAAGAGAACTCCCCCAGCGAACGTCACCGCGAACAACATCGACGTGATCTGGACCGTCTGTGCATCTCGCTTGGCCTGGTCCTTCATAGGCCTAGTCTCACCCGCGCGCTGGCAACAGACAACAGACCGATGCAGCAGTCCCGAGGGCCTCCGCGATCTGGTTTCCTCGCCCTGAGGTCCCCTGACAGTCAGCACTCGTTGAATACGCCCGCTCTTCGGCAGTTGCGCGCGGATCGCAGCATGGGCGGGCGCATTATGGGTGCGTCCCAGGTGCTACTGGTGCAACCCAGGTCGGATCGCCTTCATGGCAACCCACACCCCCGGCCGGCGTTACGCGCAGCAGGCGCCCCAGCGGGGCTATCGTCCGGTGCGTGGCTGTCCACTCAAGTCCTGCTGCCGGGCGACTCATCCTGCTGTGCGGACTGCCGGGATCGGGCAAGACGACGCTCGCGGTGCAACTCGAGGCCCGTGGCGCGATGCGGCTCACTCCTGACGAGTGGGTACTGCAGCTCGGCCTGGACGATGCGACCGACGATCTGCGCCACAGGATTGACCTGCTGGCACTCGGCGCCGGGGAGCGTGCAGCCGCGGCCGGGGCGACGGTTGTCCTGGATGTCGGCTTCTGGCAGAAGGAGCACCGCGACGCGACGCGTATGCGGGCGCGAGAGTTCGGGGTGGCGGTAGAGCTGCGCTTTTTCGACGTGCCGATCGACGAGCTCCTGCGGCGCGTGCGCGAGCGCAACGCGCATGTGCGTGCACCGTGGCAGCGAATCGAGGAGCAAGACCTGCGGAACTGGGCCACATTGCTAGAGCCCCCGACTCCCGAGGAGCTCGCTCTCTTCGACGCCTGTTGGTGAGGGTCGGTAGAGCACCGGTTCGACGGGCTCGCAGGGCGCGGCTGCCCTCGCTTGTTGCACTGACAGATGCGGCGGAATGACGCGGATGACCCCGCGACCGGTACTCAGTAGGGTTTGTCCGGCTGGGGACCCTTGAGCAGAGAGTTGAAGTGGATGTACCTCGAACGGGTCACGCTCACCAACTTCCAATGCTTCGGGCCCGACCCGCACACGATCACCTTCGACCAGCAACTGACTGCCTTGTTGGGCTTGAACGCTTCAGGCAAGACGGCGGCACTCCAGGCACTGCTCAGGCTGTTCAGCGTCGTGCCCGACCAGCGAGACGTCCGCTCCGACGACTTTCACGTCCCGAACGACGAGACCGAGCTGGCGACAAGCCGGACCCTCCGGGTGGACGCGGTCTTCGCGTTCCCTGAACTCGACGCCACCACGACCGTCGAAGATGGAGATGGAGACGGAGACGGAGACGTCGGGAAGGGTGGCGCCGAGGGCGATGAAGCCGATGCCGCTGCCGCCACCGTGCCGGAGTTCTTCGCACAGATGGCAGCGGATTCTGAGGGCCAGCTCAAGCTCAGGATCGTCCTAGACGCAACCTTGGACCGCGGATGGGTCGGCCGGCGGTCTCATCGAGGACCAGCGTCGGATCGCATACACATTCGACGACGACTTCGAGGACCAGTGCGTCGACCTGAGGCCATCAGACCGCAACCGCATCCAGGCCGTGTACGTACCCGCAACGAGAGACGGCGGTCGGCAGGTGAACTCGTTCCTCCGAGGGCGCCTGTGGCGAGCGAGCGTGTGGTCGGAAGGTTTCCGGGACCACATCACCGGCGCCGCCGACGAACTTTCCATCAACTTCAAGACCGAGGCCGTCGTCGCCACCGTAACTCAGGCGATCGCGTCGCGCTGGCAGGAGCTCCACCACCTGTCCACCGACCAGAACCCGACCTTCGAGCCCATCACAAGGGACATGACTGTCCTGGTCAGCAATGCCGAGATGCTCTTCGAGCCGACCGCTACCGGCCGAACCCGCCCAGCGCAGGAGCTCAGCGACGGTCAGCAGTCACTTCTGCACATCGCCTTGACCGCAGCCACGCTCGACCTCGAGTCGGAGATCGCCTCCGGCAAGCACGACGACAAGTTCGACATGACGGCCACCACGCTGCCGACGCTGACGCTCCTGGCGATCGAGGAGCCGGAGAACAACCTATCGCCGTACTTCCTGTCGAGAGTCGTCGAGCAGCTCGTCGCGGTCACCGGCTCTGGGCGGGCCCAGGCACTGATCTCAAGCCACTCGGCCAGCGTGATGTCTCGCATCCCACCTGACCGGATCAGGCACTTCCGCATCGACGAGACGACGAAGTCGACCGCCGTCAGCCAGATCGTTCTTCCTGACGACGCAACCGAGGCCGGCAAGTACATGCAGGAGGCGGTCCAGGCTCACCCCGAGCTGTACTTCGCGCGCTTCGTCGTTCTCGCTGAGGGCGCGTCGGAGGAACTGGTCATTCCCAAGCTTGCAGCAGCACGGGACCTTCACATCGACCAGTCCTTCGTTGCCGTCGTCCCTCTCGGTGGACGCCACACGAACCACTTCTGGCACCTCCTCAACCAGCTCAACATCCCGCACGCAACTCTGCTGGACCTGGACTACGGACGGATCGGTGGTGGCGAAGGTCGCATCCGAGACGCGTGCAACCGCCTCCTCAAGATCGGCAAGTCACCGTTCGACGGCAGCGAGGCCATCAGCGACTTCACCTGCGTCGAGGACATCGACGGGATCAGCGTTGACCAACTCAAGGCATGGCTCAAACACCTCGAGAAATGGGACGTCTACTTCTCGACGCCGCTGGACCTCGACCTACTCCTGCTCAACCACTACAAGGACGCGTACACCGGACACCTCGAAGACGGCAAGACCGGGCCCAGCAGCAAGGGCGACCCGCGCGACGCCGTCCTCGGCGACCCCGGCGACCGACCTGACGTCCACGTCTTCGACAGCGACGCCCGCATCGATCTTCTCCGCTGGTACCGCTACCTATTCCTGTCGAACTCCAAGCCCAGCACGCACCTTCGAGCGATGTCGTTCGTGTCGAAGGACGAGCTCGCCAAGCCTCCGGCGCTGCTCAGTCGCCTCCTCGACCGTATCGAGAAGGCAGTCACACCGTCATGATTGCAGCCCCTGACGACTGGCGCCCGAACGGCATCGAAGACCTTGAACCGGCCGCATGGCGCGCGCTGCGGGCGGGAACCGCCTCAGTAGCAGCAGGCCCCGGTGCCGGGAAGTCGGAGTTCTTGGCACAGCGGGCCGGGTACCTACTCGAGACGGGCACCTGCCGTCCCCCACAGCAGATCTTGGCCATCTCCTTCAAGCGTGCCGCCGCAACGAACCTGCGAGACCGTGTCCAAGCCCGCCTACCCGAACACGCTCGACGGTTCACCTCGATGACGTTCGACGCGTTCACCAAGTCGATCGTCGACCGGTTCCGCGGACTGCTACCGAGCGAATGGGCGCTTGGCGCCAATTACAAGGTCGGCTTCTCCACGAAACGCGAGGTCGAGGGCTTCTTCGCCGACATCGCCGGCGCACTGGAGCCGGCCTCGGCACAGGCCGTGTACGCACTCTCTTCAGACACGTTCCTGGCCAACATCCTCGGAGCAACCGAGCTCCCGACCGTCCCATCCACTGAGCCCGCTCCCACCTCAGCAAGCGAGTACGCAGTCCAGGAGTGGTGGAACCGCAACTACCTGAACGCGGAGGACCCGACCCTCGACTTCGTCATGCTGAACCGCCTCGCCGACCTCATCATTCGGACCAGCCCTCAGCTCCAACGAGCCTTGCGCGCCACCTACCCGTTCGTCTTCGTCGATGAGTTTCAGGACACTACCTACGCCCAGTACTCGTTCCTGAAGACTGTCTTCGCTCATGAAGAAACGACCGTGACGGCAGTCGGCGACCGCAAGCAACGGATCATGGGCTGGGCCGGTGCGCTCAGTGATGCCTTTGCCCAGTTCGAAGAGGACTTCGTAGCCGAACCGTTCGCCCTCACTTCCAACTTCCGCTCCACCCAGCAGCTCGTCGATCTCCAGCACCGCTTCGCGATCCGACTCGACGCCAACTCTTCACCCCAGCACTCCCAAGTCGACCCGCTGGTCGGCGAGACCCCTGTCGTGGTCTGGTCGTTCTCTACCGCCGAGCGCGAAGCTGACGCCATCGCCGCATGGATCGCCGCCGACATCGAAGAGTCGCGCCGACAGCCCGCCGAGTACGCGCTGATCGCCAGGCAACAGGTCGCTAAGCTGGAACCACAGCTGACCAGGGCGCTGTCGGGTGTCGGGCTACGGCTGCGCAACGATGATGCGCAGGTCGGCGAAATCAGACTGCAGGACCTCCTGACCGACGACCTCGTGCGACTCCTGCTGGGTATCCTCGCGCTCGCCGCCAACAGGGGCGGACGGCCTCAGGTCTGGCGTGACGTCACCTCGACCTTGGTTCGCGTGTCCACGCGCCGGGGCGGCCGGGAAGTCGAGTCGCAGGTAGACGACGACCTTACCGAGTACCTCCATAGCCTTCGCGAGTGGCTGGCCGCGACGCCCCTCGACGACGACTCGGGTGTCGATCTCAGCGAGGAGACCGCGGCAGCCCTCACCGACCAGCTCACAGCCTTCGTTCGCGTGGAGGCGGCTGGACACAAGCGCCTCTTCGGGGACAGGCCCCAGGACCTAATGGTGACCCTCGAAGCGTTCCGGATTCGGCTCACCCAAACGCTCTTGCGTGTCGACTCGTGGACCGAGGTCGCCCGACGCTTTCTTCGACGAGGACGCAGTTCCTCTGTTGACCGTCCACCGCAGCAAGGGCCTCGAGTACCATACGGTGTTCTTCATCGGGCTCGACAGCGACCAATGGTGGGCCCACGCACGGAACACTCTCGAGTCCACTATGACGTTCTTTGTCGGGGTCTCTCGAGCGGCTGAGCGCCTCGTCTTCACCCAGTGCGACCAACGGGGCGCGCCTGCACCGCTCGGAGAGCTGTACCAAGACCTGCGGGACGCAGGAGTATCACTGGTCCGCTTCGACTAGCCGTCATGTGCCGGCGCTCTGCTCCGGATGGGAACAGCGCATCCGGAGGCGTCGAGTAGCCAGCTCTGGCTGTGACGGTCGCCCGAGAGCCGCTCTGTCTGGCGGTGGTCCTCGGTAGCGTGGCCCCGATGAGAAATACCGTCGTTCTGCCGCGAGAGTGCACCCGATCTTCCGCTTTCGCGACACGTCAGCGGGCGCAAAAGTGATCAATGTGACGAATTTGTTGACAGAACTGAAGTTTTGGGCCAACATTCTAACCACCGGAGTCGCCTTGATCCCGGCTGCAGGGCTCGATCGATGACGGGAGCAGACGAAATGACGGCGGAACCGACCGACAAGACGTTCTTGCGGAAGCAGTTCGGCGAGCTCGCCGACGAGGTCGCTCAGGTCCTCATCGACGCCGGGCGCGTGACGCACGACCGTTCAGCTGAGGCCAAGGACGCCAGCCATCTCTCGACCAACGAGGTCTACGGTGCGTCGTTCTGGCTGAACCTGCCGCGCCAGGTCTCCGGCCGCCTCGAGCCCGTTCTCCCGGATCCTGTCCGGATCCGCCCCGCGTCTTCGCGGTACAGCTTGCTGGTCTGGGATGGCACCGTGATCTTTCCGGTCAAGGTCATGGACCGCAGCGCCAAGCGCGCCGACTCCATGCGAGTCCGCGTCTCCGACCTGCGCCGTCAGCTCTTTGCCCTGAACCCGCCGCCGGAGCCCGAGCCGTCGATCTTTGACCTCCTCGACGGCTTCGACCCGACTGACGCCGAGCACCGCGCGGAGGCTGTCGCGGACGCTGCGCGTCTAGCCCTCGGCAGCAGCGCCGAGGCGATGATGATCGTGGCGTATGTGTGCACCGCCGACGGTGGCCTTCAGGAGGTGCACGTCGGCTGCGGGACGCTGGACTCCGATGGGTACATCGTGTGGAGCGAACGACAGTCGCTGTCCCTGCTCGACGAGCTCGATCTGGCCACCAAGCCTCAGCTCGTCGCCGGCGAGGCATTCGACGATGCCCCCGCACCGAAGCCCGCCCTCGGCCTCGTGGAGGATGACATCGAGGCAACCGGCTCCATGGACAGCACGCCCACCAGCGCCGACGGCCCGCGGCTGACCGTCGTCACCAACGCCGACGCCGATCATCCAGGCGCCGCCGGAGACGCATACCCCGGCACCGCAGACAGCGACAACTCGGACCACCCCACCGACACGTAGAACGGCAGAGAGCTGTGCCCAGCAGCGTCATCTTCGAGCCCGACCGGCTCAGGCAGGCACGTCAGCTCGCGATGCTCACCAAGCGCGAAGTTGCGGAGGCCAGCGGGGTCTCGCCGGCTGCCGTCGGCCAGTACGAGGCCGGCGTCGCGGTGCCACGCCCCGAGACCATTTCCGCGACTCGCTGTCGCGTTGGACGTGCCGGAAGACTTCTTCGGCTCCGGCCGCCCACTCCAGCGTCTCGAAACCAGCGAGACGTACTTCGAGAGCCTGCGAGCCACGACCGCGAAGCAGCGGCAACACGCGACCGCGTTTGCGGAGCAGATCTGGGAGCTCGCGCACGCCCTAGAGACCCACGTCCGGTTCCCCGTGTTGAACCTGCCTTCCTGGGACGAGTACGGGCCGACCATGTGGACCGCCCGAAAGGCCGCCCAGGCCGTCCGAGCCAGGTGGGGCCTCGGTGTTGAGCCCGTCGGTCACCTCGTATCTCGCCTAGAGGCGAACGGCGTAATCTGTGCGCTCGCCCCGCCGACCGAGCAGGCGGTCGCCCGCATTGACGCCTACTCGACCCTCGCGTTCGGACGACCGCTCACCATCCTCACCCCCGACCGAGCCGATGACGTCTACCGTCACCGCTTCAGTGCCGCCCACGAGCTGGGCCATCTGGTCCTGCATGGCGGCGAACCCTCGGGTGAGGTGTCCCTGGAACGTCAAGCCGACAGCTTCGCCGCGGAGTTGTTGACCCCACGCGATGCGATCCTGGACGCCTTGCCGAGCCGGATGGACTTCAACGCCCTGTTCCGGCTGGGTGAGCGTTGGGGCGTGAGCGTACGTATGTTGATTTACCGCAGCCAGGAGCTCGGGCTGGTCTCCGAGTCGACGGCCAGGCGCGCCTACATCCGACTCGCTCAGACCGAGCAGCCTCCGCGCCCAATCCGGATGTACTCGGGCGAGGTGCCATCAATGCTGCGAGGTGCGTTCGAGCTGGCGGAGACGCGCGGTCTGACTGTCGTCGAGCTCGCGACTCAGCTGGGCTGGAAACCTCGTCGAGTCCGGCAGCTCCTAGGCGACGACGATCCCCGCCCCGAGCTGAAGATCGTCACGACCGGCCGTTGAACATGGCAATCAACAGGACGACCTTGTCTTCTGGGTTCTCCTCCGCGAGCAGATAGTGACGCACGCGGATTGGGGTCTGCTGCATGGATAGGTGATATGACGTGCCCCATGGGTTGGTTACCCGAACTCGGGGCAGTCCCGTCTCCGTCCTCGATGCGACTGGGGTGGGGGTCCGGGGAGGTCTGACAGGGCTGGCAGTGAGCGGGTCGCACCTCGCGCTCTAGTCAACGGATGTTCTTGTGGCTTTCGTCGGAGTAATGTTGCGCCAACTACCGATCGCAGCGGTCCGCCGGATGGAGCGCCCCAAATGGCGCCGCCTGACCCGCGCCTGGGATAGCCCGATCGTGCGCTCCAGGTAGCCCGGACGGAGGATATTCCGGCTCGGTAGAGACAAAGGTAAAGAAAGCTGATTATCTCTGCCGTATCTCCTTCGGCTGTCCGTCAGCACTTACCCCCACGTGCTGCGGTCGGGGAGTGGTGTGTGCCCACACTCACGGGCGCGTCTGGAGTCTGTCATGGCCTTTGTCGGTCGCTTTCGTCTGCTCTCTTCCACTTTGGTCGTGTGTGCGATCAGTGCGTTGGTGGTGGTGGTCGAGCCAGTGCCGGCGTCGCCAGCGGCGCAGTTCGTGGTGCCGAGCGCCGCGGTGTCCGTTGGCGGGTACGGTTCGAGTGCGCTGTCTGAGGATGGCGACACCGAGGCTGTGTTGGTCCCTGAGTTGAGCACGCAGACGTCGGTGACGATGCAGGAGCCCGACGGGTCGTTTTCGATGTATGGATCGATGGGGCCGATCAACTATCAGGATGACTCTGGTGCGTGGATACCGATCAGCAACGAGCTGGTGGATGCTGCGGGTTCTCGGTATGCGGTGAAGAATGAGGCCAACGAGTTCGCCACGAAGTTGCCTGAGGATGCGTCGGTGAGGCCGGTGCGGTTGGAGGGCGACGGTGCGTGGGTCAGCATGCAGATGGAGGGGCTCAGTGATTCTGCTCCAGATGTTGACGGCCCGGTGGCCACGTTCGCGCCCGACCAGCTCGATGGCGACGTTGACTCTGTGAAGTATCAGGCCACCGAGGTGGGTCTGAAGGAGACGATTACCCTCAAGTCCGCGCCGAGCGGGACTGCGGATCTGGAGTATGTATACGCAATCGATACCAGTGTCGGGCTGAGCCCGACGCTCACAGCAGGTGGAGCGGTCGAGTTCCGGGATGCAGCTCGCGGGTCGTCGCAGGTGCCCTTCGTGACGATCCCGCCGGGCGTGATGTTCGACTCTGCTGTCCCGGAGCCGGCCACGAGCGACGCGTTGTCCTACGACCTCGCCACGACCGGCACGGGGTGGGAACTGACGATGACGGTCTCCCTCGGCTGGTTGGGCGACCCTGCGCGGGCATACCCGGTGGTGATTGACCCAACGATGAATTACCAGGACGTTGCCACCCGCGATTGCTGGATCAACAAGACCTCGCCAACCTCGACGTACTGCACCGACAATAGCCAATATCTCCGGGTAGGACGGGATGGAACCGATGTCCGCAACCGAGCGCTGGTTGACTTCGACGTGTCGTCAATTCCCGTGGCCGCAACCATCAACTCTGCTGCAGTCAACCTCTATCTGGAGTCGTCGGAGTCGTTAAGTAGCGTCGCAAGCGAGTACAGCTTGTTTAAGGCAGGACGGACGTGGACGAATGGTGCGACGTGGAACAACTCTGGGAACGGAGCGTGGGCGACCCCCGGCGGCGACCCGACAGGAGCTGCCCTCGGCTCGTTGACGCTCACCGGCTCGAGCAGTGGGTTCCGTCAGTTTTCCACTGGGGTTGGCGATGTAGTGCAGGGCTGGGTTGACGGAAGCATTGCCCGTCGGGGATTCGTCGTCAAACAGACGACGGAAGCGAACAACAATATTATGTACTTCCGTTCCAACTCTTCGTTGAATACCCAATCCAACCCGAATTCCGTCGACGACCCAGCAGGATCTCCACGGCTTTACCGTAAGCCGTTCATCGCAATCACCTATACCCTGGCGCCCAACGTGCAGCGCGACTCAACGATCTGGAATGACGGCGGAACTGCTGCGGCATATCACGCCTACACAACCCCGATTGTTTACTACAACACTGTCAACAGTACGGCTATCCCCGCCAACAGCACCCGCACGGTCGCCGTTGCCGGAGTTTCGGGTCTCCCGACCACGGGGGTACTCGGCGCGACAAATACAGAAATTCGGGTTACTGGCTGGTCTGGATCGCAGGCGGGCCACGCTTCGATTGAAGATCTTGACGACCCACAGAGCAATCCCCAATCTATTGGATGGAATGTCGGCGCCGGCACCAACAGTCCCACCTCAGGGGTGACGCTTTCCGTCGTCAGCATTACTGACGAATCTGGCAATGTCGCGATCGCCAACAACTCGAATTCGAAAATTCAGGTCCGGCTGACAGCCAAGGGTTGGTTCGAAATTCCGAAAGCGGCATCTCTGCCGAATACTCCGCCAACCACTGGGCCGTCCAACATCGCTATCGCAGGAAGCGTAGTCCGAGCCCCTGGGCAGTCGAACTCTACTCGTGTGAGAGTCGAGGCTTGGCCAAGCCAGTCGACGCTCGACGCTCTCAGCGCGGACGACGAGATTGACATGTTGGTTCTCGATGATGTCGCTGTAGCAGCGAGTGGAGCATATGAGGTTGTTGTCCCGGTTGACGACGTGCCAGCGGCGTACCTGGGGGACCGCGGGCAGGTCGACGTTGAAGTGAACGTCTACGATGACGTACACATCATGACTCAAAGCGCAACCGTCGAGGCGTCCGCTGAAGCTGCAACGCCGTCAGTGAGCCTGAATATGAATTTGCAGACGGCCACCGTTCAAACGGTAGGAAATCCGACGGCGACTTGGACCAGTGACGACGGGGGGGCCCTTACTGGCGTTGAGGCGGATGCGGCTGCGACGAATTTCATGCAGGAGAACCGGACCGTTGCGCTGAGCGAGGATGGGACCACCGAGGTCGCCACTCCGATTCTCGCGGCACCAGGGCTGGCCCAAGGTGCCGCTTGCAGTCAGTGGAGAAAGACCTCTACGACGCGAGATGAGCTCGTTGTCATCGCTCGGATCTACAACTGGTCGGGCGCCAAGGCTAAAATCATGGAGGAGCAATCCTCCTATCACCAAGTGGGTATCGCCTACGGGTTAAAAAGTAGTAGCAGTCCTACAGTTTCGTGGGAGCAGTCCGGTGAGAAGAACGTTTCGACAGGAACAACGGTGAGTACCCCTAGCAATGCCTACTTCTTTAACAAGGCACAGCGCAATCTAGTGCGCTATCGCCTTTATTCGAAGTCGTGTATGGTCGGAACCTATCGCAACTATTATGAATATCGACCAGAAGAGATGAGAGACCTTCTCGTCGAAGACCCGGCTCCACCCACCGTTAGTCACAACTACACCTACAACTGCGAGTTTCACCGCAAGTACGACATGGTGAAGAATGCAGGTAAATCCTATACGTATTCAAATGCGGTTAAATTGGAAGCAAAGACACCTTATGGGACGTCCACCGTCAATTTGAGTGATCAGTCTGGCTGGGCGAATGTCCTGAGCGTGCAATATTTCGTGCGAAAGCCTACCAATATCTGTAGTTCGGATAGCGACAAGAGTTGGCTACACTCACGCGAAATTTCACTTTCGAGGGCCAACTAGGCGGTGCCTAAAACTCGCGTTTCCTTGAAGACCCTAATCGTGGGCCTCATCATCTGCGCCGCAGGAGCGTCGGGCTGCAGCACTGGCAGGGAGGGCCCGGGATCGGGCCACTCACCACGACCAAACGGCGCACTGAGCCCTGGCCCGTTGGATCTTCGCTTCGACGGAACTCTGGGTGTAGCTTATCCAGGAAAGGGCGCCGACTCGGTAGCGACCTTCACGACCACCAACCCATGCATTGTTGACGGGGGGCCAATAGACATCGAATCAGTGACGCCAACAGCTACTCGCGGTGGTGGCACCATCACGGATTTCGGAGTGGTTGCAATCGGAACGACTGTCGCGGAACATGCGAGGCCGTTAGCCGACATTCGCCATTGGGAGCATTTAGGGCGAACAATCACGACAATGTGCGCTTCGAATGATCTCTCTCAGAAGATCGCGGTCGAGATAAGTAAGCCGCGCAAGGAGGACGCCGGCGTAGATTCGATGATCATCACCTATTCCCAGGACGGCAGAATGTACGAAGAGGTGCTCAGTATCGGGTATACGCTTTGTCAGAATTTTGGGAGTGTGTCGTGTGTGCCGTTTGCGCCGGAGTCGCAGTCGTAGCTCGCACAAGAGGTCGGCTTCAGCGGCGACGACAATTTTCGGGTCCGGGGACTTCGACTCGGCCGGAGTACCGGTACACATCGGCCTGATTCGGCCGGCACCGCGGGTCGCGTCAAGGTGTCACCTAGGACATGTCTCTCTAGTCGGTGAGCCAGGGGGTGATGGCGCTTAGTACGACGCCTCCGCGGTAGGCGAGGGCGAGCTTGTCGTAGCGGGTGGCCAGGCCGCGCCAGTCCTTGACCCGGTTGTACAAACGTTCGACCACGTTGCGGCCCTTGTAGGCGGCCGTGTCGAAGGCAGGGGGTCGCCCGCCGGCCGCGCCGCGGTTCTTGCAGTGACCGGCCTGGTCGGATGGTTCGGCGATGGTGGCCTTGATGGCCCGGGTGCGCAGCAGTGTCCGGTTCGCCCGTGAGGAGTAGGCCTTGTCGCCCAGGACCCGCACGGGCCGGGTCCGTTGGCGTCCTGGTCCGATTCGCTCCACGCGCCGCTGGCTCATCAGCGGCGCGAACATGAGCGAGTCCCCGCCTTGGCCTGGCCCGACGAGGATGACCAGGGGCCGGGCCCTGCCGTCGACAAGTTGATGGATCTTGGTCGACAGACCGCCACGGTATCGGCCCAGGGCGTGGCCAGGAGGCTTGAGGCGCAGTTCGTGTAGTTCGTGTAGTTCGACAGTGCCCCCTGTGAGGCGCGCGAGCGCGGTCGCGTGCTGGTGGGCGCGGTTGATCGTGGAGTCGACGCTGACCTCCCAGATGACCTCGCCGGCTGCGTCGGCCTCGGCGATGAGTTGGGCGTGGATGCAGGCCCAGGTGCCGTCGATGCTGAATCGCTTGTAGCGTTTCCACACGTTTGCCATGGCCCGAAGTCAGCCGGGAGATCGCGCCACGCGATACCGGTGCGGAACCGGTAGATGATTCCCTCGATCACTTGGCGGTGGTCACCAACAGCACGGTGCGTGCAACTGAACTCACCAACCGCTTGCGGTGACTGTGGCGCACCGACTCCCAAGGCCGTCGCCGTCCCCGATTGGGATGGCGGCACGACTAGAGCGCCGCGCCAAGCAGTTGAGCTAGTCGCTGGATGCCCTCCAGCACCAGTGAGGAAGCGCCTGCGCTCGCCGCGTCAGCGAGAATCTGAGTCAGTCTCGGTCGCCACTGCGGCCCGACAACTGGTTGTCGTGAGAGTTCCGTGAGCAGTTCGAGGGCTTCTCCAGCGGCGGGCGAGTCACGTGGGAGCGCAGACAGGATCTCGGAGAGCACCGCAAGCGCGTCGCGGTGCTGCTCGACCGACAATGTGTTGCCACTTCCAGACTGGGCCACTTGTACACTATTCGACCCAGCCGACTGCACGGAGGCGATCTGTGCTCCGTCACCGATAACGACTGTCGAAATCGGAACACCTCGGGACCAATCGGCTAGGTGCGTGGCGGTAGGGACCCTAAGTGCATCTCGACCACGTTCAGTTACGACCGCGAACAAATAGTGGCCCTGAAATCTCTGGCTCGCGCCAATCAGTTGGTTTTCGTAAAGGAAGTCGAAAGCGTTACGACAGTCTCGAGTGGAGAGAATAACTTCGTCAATTATGGCTGACGTGGCGTCAGCGAACTTTTCGGTGTGAGACGGCCCGCCGCTCTCATTCCACGCAAGTGCGGCCCTTCGCGCGTCATCGACGCGCTGTTCATGCGTGGTCCCTGCAAGTAGAGCTGCACGCTCTGCAACGACCTGTTCGGCAGCGGCGCGTGCATTAACCGCAAACCCAGGCCTCCGCGAAAAGAGGCCGGTTTTTCGATCAACGACCAAGCCCGCCTTGCGAAGTTCTTCTGTCGCCGCGGAATTGACGAATTGTGGCGGCTCGGTGGTTTCATCCTCGTGAAGATCGACCAGTGGACGGCGAGCCCACTGCGACAGTCTGGTGATCGATGTCATTCCTGCATCATGACCCATAGAGGAAGTCGGATCGTGCAGGCGCAGGTGGTCCGCGACCGTCAGCGCATCCAGTCAAGCCGGTTGCTGGCTCAAGTACCGCCCGAGGAACATGGGCATAGTCTCGTCTCGCCTGATATGGAGTGGCGTCCTGCCAAGAGGCAGGGTGAGGCGCCCGTTCGGTTGGTCGGGGCGGGCGATGCGCTACACCACAATCAGGGACTCAATCTATGGACGCCGGGTCTGCTGCAGCAGCAGGTGACAACCTCAATCGCGGTCCAGTGGACGAACCGCTACCGGAGTCACCTTGAGGCAGGTGCGCGTGATTGGTGCCCGTCCCGCTGAGCCTGTCAGGGGGATCGCGCGGTGAGGGCCCGTCGGGTGGAACACCCGCACTGCGCCAGAGACCCAAGGCCTCGAATGCCGAAGTGATCTAAATTGAGCCACACAAGCTCAAGAACTGCGTGGGTTTGCACGTGTGAGGCACTCGGTAGTGGTCTCGGCGAGGCTCGTGGCTGTCCGTGAACGTGTCGCCAACACGTAGGTACGCGTCATGCCACGCATCAGACAGTCCGCCTCCGTCGCACGAAAGGACGCCGAGGCCCGGGCAACCAGGTCCGCCGGCAGATCGGCCGAGGGGAGTGGTCGGTCAGGCGGAGGACCGGCTGTCCGCCCTCGTGATGATCGAAGGGACGCTGCCGCTCCGCTGAGGCGTCGACAACGGACAGCCGGGGCTGCGGCCAGGTCAGCGCCCAACGCACCAGTGGAGGCGTGAAGCGCGCCGCAAGCGCCGTCCATCAGTCCTCGGCATGCCTAGCGACGCGGCCCTGTCAGAATCGGATACCTCGACACCGATCGCGCGGGCACTGGCCTGACCCATTCGGTCACCCTGCAACCAGGCTCGAGCATGTCGCCACCGAAGGCCGAGGGGAACTCGACACGCCTCCACTTACTCTCCTTAGCGGACGTCGCTCCGACCTGCTGAGGCCGCTGAGGGCACCTGTGGGGGAGTGTCGAGCATGACGACACCCTCAGACCCCCGTCCGACACCCCCGGCAATCGCTCCCTCGCCGCCCCATCGCCGCCCCGGTCTCACCGCCCGTGACGCAGAGCGGGTTGCGGCCGCGGTGGAGGCCGAGCTCGCCGCCTCCACCTGCACCGTCTACGCCTCGGCGTGGCACAAGTGGGAGGAATGGTGCGACGCGCGCGGCATCACCGCTATGCCCTCCCACCCCGACGCCCTCGCCGCCTACCTGGCCGAGCGGGCCGAGGAAGGCCTCACCTACGCGAGCATCGACGTGGCGTGTTGCGCTGTGGCGTACCGACATCGGCAGCACGGCCTGAGCGGCCCGACCACCGATCCGACGGTGCGGCGAGTTCGCCGCGGACTTCGCCGCATCATCGGTGTCGCGTCACGCCGCCAGGCGCACCCGC
This sequence comes from uncultured Actinomycetota bacterium, assembly GCA_963757695.1. Taxonomy (GTDB): domain Bacteria; phylum Actinomycetota; class Actinomycetes; order Propionibacteriales; family Nocardioidaceae; genus Nocardioides. The sequence goes on along the minus strand of CAVWTJ010000014.1, from coordinate 310,984 downwards.
TCGACGTCTCCGAGCTCACCCAGATCGTCGACGCCATCCCTGCCGACACACCACACGGCCTGCGGGACCGCGCAATCATGTTGCTCGGGTACGCCTCTGCGATACGCCACGGGGAGCTCGCCGCGCTCCAGCTAGGCGACATCGCTGCCCGACCGAGCGGCCTGTTGATAACCATCCGTCGGTCCAAGACCGACCAGGAAGGTCTCGGGCAGATGATGGGTGTCGTCGGGGGTGCGAAGCCAACGACCGATCCCGTGGCTGCGGTCGGGAGGTGGCTCGACGTGCGACCACGGGGGAGAGGGCCTCTCTTCACCCGGATCCACAACGACGGCGCAGCCACGCTCACGCCGATCGGCGCGCGCACCGTCAGCCGCATGATCCAGGCCAGCAGCCGAGCCGCCGGGCTGGGTCACCTCCCCATCACCGGGCATTCGCTGCGCGCCGGCCACGCCACCACTGCCGCAGCCAACGGTGCACCGGTCGCCCTGATCGCCGCCCCGACTAGACACCGCGATCTCGACACCCTTGTCGAGCACTACATCCGACCTGCCGACGCCGTGGCGACCTCGACCAGTCGCGACCTCGGACTATGACATCCAGTCGGGTGTGCCTGCCTCTGGGTCCGGACACCGGGGTTGACGCGTCGAACGCGGCGCTGTGACGCGAAAGGCCGTATGGTCCGGATCCATGACGCTCGGCCACCGGATGCGGCGGAACTGGCGGGCGCCATGAGCCTTCGTCGATCCGCATCTGCAGCGGCACGTCCTCGTCGTACGCGGAGAGAATGGCACAAGCGAGGCGAGGAGGGTCGGCTCCTGCTGCCGGTGCTTTCAAAAGGGCAACCGAAGTCGAGTCTTGGCCATTGGCCTCCGACGGTCGCGCCGATCGACGCCTTGGCGGGGCCCGCCGAGGCGTCGATCGGCGCGAGCTTGTCGACGGCGCTGGTCGAGGCTGCTGCCCTGGGTGATAGCGGCCCACAGGAAGGTCACGTTGGGGGATATGCGAACTTGCTTGCGACGTCCGTGGCGAGTTACTGGCGAGATATTGCGCACAATGGGGTGAATTAGCGGGAAGTTCGGGGATCGCCGGTGATCACCAGTGCGAGCGTTTCCGCAGGTCAGGCCAGTAGTTGGTGCGTCTGAGTAGGCCGGCGTTTGCTGCCGTTTGCGGCAGCCGAAAAGACTAGGTCGTCAGTTCGATTCTGACAGGCGGCTCCACCCGACCGCCCCTGACCTGCAGAGATGCAGGTCAGGGGCGGTCGTGGTTTGCGGCGCACTGGCCCGCCATGGCGAGAAGCTGGCGAGTTGCTGGGCGGGGTCGCGTCCTCGGTCCGCTGGAGTGCGATCGGGCCGGCTTCACCCTAAGGGTGGTCAGGAAGTAGTAGTCAGCGAGACCTCGTGGAGTGCTGCACGGACAGGCGATATCTACCCGTCCGGCAGGTCGATATGTCACCTGTCCGTGCAGCAGACCCAGCGGAAGGTCTACGCCCAGAGGCGGGGGTAGGACGCGCTCAGCGACCGCGCGGATGGCGGCAGGAGCCATCAGATGCGGACGTCAGCCATGATGAGGCGCCCACTCCGAGAGGACTGACGATGAAAGACCCGACACTGTTCCTCACCGTGGGACTCCCCAGCACAGGAAAGACCACCGCAGCCCGTCGCATCGAGGTCGAGCAGAACGCACTTCGCTTGACGAAGGACGAATGGGTGAAGGCTCTCTTCGGCAACGAGAACCCGCCCCTGGCCAACGACGTGATCGAGGGACGGCTGGTTCAGATCGGGCTGCGAGCTCTTGAGCTCGGCAACAACGTCGTCATCGACTACGGCTTGTGGGGCAGGGACGAGCGCTCCGCCCTACGCCAGGCGGCGGCGGATCGCGGTGCCAGGGTGGAGATGCTCTACTTCGACGTCACCCCTGTCGAGCAGCGGAGACGAGTTGACCGGCGTGAGGCCGAAGCGCCAGGCACGACGTGGCCCATGTCCGACGATGAGCTTGCCGAGTGGGCCGCCGCCATCTGCATCCCGACTCCAGGTGAGCTCGACGGCACAGAACCCGTGGATGACCCACCGGTCGGATTCACGACATGGGACGAGTGGCGCGGTCATCGCTGGCCGCCGTCGGTCTCCTGAACCCGCCATCTTCGATCCGCCCGAGCTTCGGCACGTGCGGATGGTTCCCGCGCCCGAAGGCGGTGTCGTGACGCGAGAGGTCGGATGAGCCGGACACGGCCACGGGCAGGCCCGCCGACCTCGCAGCGCGAGCGACCCGGATGGCCTCCTCGGGGCTCGTGATGGTCATCGCGTGCACCAGGTCCACTCCCTCGGCGACGAAGGACCTGACCTGCACCACGTGGTACTCGGCCGCCTCGTCCGGATCCGGTCGCTCCCCGGCCACGTACCCGTCCCCGCGCGGCCTGAGCTTCGGTGAGCAGGCGATCTGCGTCAGTGCGTCTGGGCGAGGAAGCCCAGCAGCGACGCGGTGACTTCGGCAGGCCGCTCCTGCTGGAGCCAGTGCCCGGCACCCTCGAGCACCTCGACCCCGCGCAGGTCGGTGCAGGCCCGGTCCAGCCCGGTGGCGGGCGTGAACGCCGCCACCGGGTCCAGCGAGCCGGTGAGGAACAGCGCGGGAGCGGCGATCGGGTCGAGGTCGCGCCACAGCTCCCAGTTGCGATCGATGTTGCGGTAGAAGTTCAGGCCACCCGTGAAGCCGGTCCGGGCGAAGGTGTCCACGTAGGTGTCGAACTCCGCGGCGGACAACCAGTCGGGGGCCTGGTCGTTCGGGAGCACCCAGGGCTCGTCGGAGAGTGCGCCGGAGTAGACCGAGGCGAGGGTGCGGCGCGGGTCCGCCGCGAGCACGGCGTCGGCTCGGCCCACCTCCTGGAACCACACCATGTAGAAGTCGTCCCCGAGCCGGCGGCGCAGGATCGACAGCGGCGGTGCGGGAGCCGGCGGCCCGATCGGGACGCTCAGCCCGACCACGCCGCTGACCCGCTCGGGGTGCGCGGCGGCGAGGTACCACACGACCGAGGCGCCCCAGTCGTGACCGACGAACGTGGCGCGGGGCTCGTCCAGCGCGTCCAGGACCCCGACGAGGTCGGCGGCCAGGTGACCGACGTCGTAGGACTCCACGGCATCCGGTCGGTCGCTCCCGCCGTAGCCGCGCAGGTCGGGGACCACGACGCGGTACCCGGCAGCGACGAGCTCGGGCACCTGGTGGCGCCAGGAGTAGCCGAGCTCGGGGAACCCGTGGACCAGCACGACGGTCGGTCCCTGTCCCGCCACCCGCACGCGCAGGTGGATGCCGTTCGTGGCGACGAGCCGGCCGCCCTCCTCGAGCCACTCGGCCCGGTCCTGGTCGTCGTTCATGCGTCCTCCGGAGGTCGTGTCGGTGTGGCTCGGGCAACCGATGCCACCGCGATGACCGCCCCGGAACCTCACGGCTCGGGGTCGAGCACGTCGTGCGGGGCGGGCACCTGGTCCCCGACACCCTCCCAGATGCTCGGCGCAGGTGGAGGACGGTCGGGGCGACACACCCGATGGCTTCGTCGCCGAGCGGCGTGGTTCCGGTGCCGGCAGTCCGTCCGGCAACCACCGAGCGGCGCGCGGCCGCGACAGTAGGGTGCACCCGTGCCGCAATCCCTCGCCGGGCGAGCCGTCAGCCCGCTCCAGGCTCGCCTCCTGAACCGACTCCGCGACGACGGCCCCCTCTCCAAGGCGCAGCTGGCCGACAGTCTCGACGTGTCACGGACGACGGTCGCAGCGGAGGTCGCGCGGCTGGGCGAGCTCGGACTGGCCTGCGAGACCGGCCCGGCAGCGAGCCGGGGTGGCAGGCGCTCGACGATCGTCGACCTCGATCCGGGGATCCGGTTCGCCGGGATCTCGATCGGCGCCACCGGCATGTCCGTCGGGGTGACCGACGGTCGGCTGGGGGTGCTGGCGATGAGGACGCTGGTCAGCGACATCCGACAGGGACCCGAGGTCGTGCTCTCCACCGCGCTCGAGGGGCTGCGCGAGCTGCTCGACGAGCTCGGCATCGACAAGCCCCTGGGTGCCGGGATCGGGGTCCCCGGCCCAGTCGACTTCGACCGCGGGATCTCGGTGAGCCCACCGATCATGCCGGGGTGGGACGGGTTCCCCGTGCGGGACGCCGTCGCGCGCGAGCTCGGCTGCTCGGTCATGCTCGACAACGACGTCAACGTCCTCGCCCTCGGTGAGCAGCACGCCGGGGTCGCCCGCCGGGCCCGCGACTTCCTCTACGTCAAGATCGGCACCGGGGTCGGGTGCGGGATCGTCGTCGACGGCGAGCTCTACCGGGGCGTCGACGGATGCGCCGGGGACATCGGCCACATCCGGATCGACGACGACGGACCGACCTGTGCGTGTGGCAACACCGGGTGCCTGGAGGCGTTCGCCGGCGGTGCGGCGCTGGCTCGCGACGCCACGGCTGCGGCGCGGGCGGGGCGTTCGCCCGTGCTCGCCGCACTCCTGGACGACCAGGGCGTGCTGACGGCCTCGGACGTCGGAGCGGCGTTGCAGCAGGGCGACCCGCAGGCGGTCGAGCTGATCCGCGACAGCGGTCGACGGATCGGCCAGGTGCTGGCCACCCTGGTGTCGTTCTTCAACCCCGGCCTCATCGTGATCGGCGGCGGCGTGGCCGAGCTCGGGCACTCGTTGCTCGCCGAGATCAGGGGCGTGACGTATCGACGCTCGCTCCCTCTCGCGACCGGGAACCTGCCGATCGTGCTCAGCGAGCTGGGCCACGAGGGCGGCGTCATCGGGGCGGCGAAGCTGATCAGCGCCTCGACGTTCGCGCCGGTCACCCGCCGCTGACTTTGTCCAATCACATTCGAAAGTAGCGAAACCACTTTCGATCTTTGTCCACCAAACCCTTGCCATGGCGTCGTCCCAGCGCCTACTTTGTGCTGGCAGACACAAGGTGTGACCTGCATCACCCTTCCAGCGCCACCCGCGGCAGTCTGCCGGACGATCGCATCCGGCAGTCGACCGGCCGGGGTCGCTGCTCGCCCCACCGCACCGCCCACCCGGCACGACTGGTCATGCCGTCGTCCACGCCACCAGGAGCACGTCATGTCCCTGCGTCCGATCTCGCACTCGCTCGTCCGTCCGTTTCCCCGTCGCGCCGCTGCCGGCGTCCTTGCCGGGCTCACCTGCTTCTCTCTCGCCGGGTGTACCGGCAACTCCACTGACTCCGAGGAGTCCTCGGTCGGCGGAGGTGGGACGTCGCAGGCCGAGAGTGGGTCGAACGACGAGGCCGGTGATGACATCGTCATCGGGTTCTCGGCTCCTGCGGCTGATCATGGCTGGATGGCCTCGATCTCGGAGTCGGCCAAGAAGGTCGCCGAGCAGTACGACGATGTGGAGCTGCGTCTGGCTGAGGGCACCAATGATGTGAACCTGCAGATCAGTCAGGTCGAGACGTTCATCAACGACGGGGTGGATGCGATCGTGCTGTTGCCCTTCGATGGGGCGGCGATGACGCCGATCGCGCTGGAGGCGATGAGCAAGGGCATCCCGGTGGTCAATGTCGATCGTGAGTTCTCCGACCCGAACGCGGCACGGGTGACGGTGTTGGGCGACAACTACGGGATGGGGGTCTCGGCTGGTGAGTACATCTGTGAGCAGATCGGTGACAAGTCCGATGCTGTGATCGCCGAGATCGCGGGGATCGACTCGTTGCCCCTGACCCAGGACCGGAGTCAGGGTTTCGCTGATGCGTTGGGTGAGTGTGGTCAGGACGTGGACAACCGGGTGCCGGCTGACTTCACTCCCGAGGGTGGTTCGGAGGCTGCGGCGAACCTGTTGCAGGCGGCTCCGCAGATCGATGCGATCTGGAACCACGACGATGACCAGGGTGTGGGGGTCCTGGCGGCGATCGAGAATGCCGGGCGTGATGAGTTCTTCATGGTCGGTGGTGCTGGGTCGGCCAATGCGATGCGTTCGATCCAGGACGATGACGGGGTGCTCAAGGCCACGGTGGTCTATCCCTCGACCCAGGCTGCTGATGGCATCAAGCTGGCGCGGCTGCTGGTGCAGGAGAAGGCCGTCGACGATCTGGTCGAGGTCGAGGTGCCCCGCACCGTCCAGCTCTACGCACCCGTGGTGACCAAGGACAACGTCGAGCAGTTCCTGCCGAGCGCGTTCGAGTCCTGAGCCTGCTCACTCCCTTCCTCTGCATCGAATGGGGACGCCACTGATGTCCAGCACGCGACCGACCCTCGGGGTGGCCATGGTCGGCCACTCCTTCATGGGGGCTGCTCACTCCCAGGCCTGGCGGACCGCTCCGCACTTCTTCGACCTGCCGATCGAGCCGGTCCTCCGGGTGGTGTGCGGCCGCGATGCCGGTCGCGCGGCCGTGGCGGCGCGCCGAATGGGGTGGGAGACGAGCTCGGACGACTGGCGTGCCGTGCTCGACGATCCTGCGGTCGATGTCGTGGACATCTGTACCCCCGGTGACACTCATGCCGAGATCGCGATCGCGGCGTTGGCGGCCGGCAAGCACGTGTTGTGCGAGAAGCCGTTGGCCAACTCGGTCGCGCAGGCCGAGTCGATGCTCGCGGCCGCCGAGCAGGCCGCGGCGCACGGGGTCCGCGCGATGGTCGGCTTCACCTACCGCAGGGTGCCGGCGATCGCGCTGGCACGCCGGCTGGTCGAGCAGGGCCGGATCGGTCGGGTCCACCACGTGCGCGCCCAGTACCTCCAGGACTGGATCGCCGACCCCGAGGCGCCGTTGTCGTGGCGGCTGCAGAAGGAGCGCGCCGGCTCCGGTGCGCTGGGCGACATCGGTGCCCACATCATCGACCTGGCCCAGCACATCACCGGCGACCGGATCGGTGAGGTCTCGGCACGCCTGGAGACGTTCGTCACCGAGCGTCCCCTGGCCACCGAGCACGCCGGGCTCTCCGGGACCGCCTCCAGCGAGCGGGGCCAGGTCACCGTCGATGATGCCGCGGTCTTCCTGGCCGGCTTCGAGTCCGGAGCGCTCGGGGTCTTCGAGGCCACCCGGTTCGCGACCGGGCGCAAGAACGCGATCCGGATCGAGGTCAACGGCTCGCGCGGCAGCCTGGCCTTCGACTTCGAGGACATGAACGTCCTCGAGCTCTACGACGCCTCCGAGCCCCCCGAGACCGCCGGCTTCCGCCGGATCCTGGTCACCGAGGCGCAGCACCCCTACGTCGCCGCGTGGTGGCCACCTGGCCACGGACTCGGCTACGAGCACGGCTTCACCCACCAGGTGGTCGACCTGATCCAGGCGATCGCCGACGAGCACGCACCCACCCCGACGTTCGCCGACGGCCTCCAGGTCCAGCGTGTGCTGGCCGCGGTCGAGACGAGCTCCGACACCCGCACCTGGCAGCGGGTCCGCACCGGCACGGATCCTGCCGCGTCCTGACTCGACCCGTGACCGACGGTCTCGGGCCCGGTCGCGTCACCCGGCGCGACCCGTGCAACACCGATCAGAGGGAGCTCAGCATGTGTTTCGGATTCAACGGTGAGGAAGCACTCGACGATTCGCTGGCCCGCAAGGGCGCGAGCCGGCGCGGACTGTTCCGGGGAGCCGCCGCCGGTGCGGCGGCCCTGACCCTGGCGGGCGCAGCGGCTCCGGCGTACGCGTCGAAGGGTCGCAAGGGGCACGACGACCACGGGCACGACCACGGGCACGACCACGGGCACGACCACGGGCACGGCCGCCGCAGGACCGTGCCTCACCAGGAGATCAGCATCCAGATGTACACCCTGCGCGCGGCGACCCGGGATGCGGCCGGGGTCGACCTGGTCCTCGACCGGCTGGCGCAGTACGGCTACGAGCGGATCGAGCTCGCCGGCCTGTACGGCCGGACGGCCCGGTCGTTGCGCTCGCAGCTCGACGGGCTCGGCATCCGCGCCTCGTCGAGCCACGACGGCATCAGCGCCGACCGCGCCGCGCTGCACACCAAGCTCGAGAACGCGGTGGTCCTCGGGCAGAAGTACGTCAACGTGCCCTACCTGAACTCCACCAGCAGGAGCGACTGGGAGCTGTGGGCCGACCAGATGAACGCCGAGGCTGCGGTCGCCAAGCGCTACGGGCTGGCCTACGGCTACCACAACCACGCCCACGAGTTCACGATCGACCTCGGCGGCGGTCTCACCCCGTGGGAGGTCCTCACCTCTCGCCTCGACAAGCGGCTCGTCCACCTCGAGACCGACCTCTACTGGCTCTACACGGGCGGGGTGAACACGGGCGCGGCCGATCCCAACGCGTTCGCCATCGACGTGATCCGGCAGGCCCCGCAGAAGGTGCGGCAGTTCCACGTCAAGGACCGCGACGCGACCAGCGGCGACATGGCCGACCTCGGCACCGGCGTCCTCGACTTCCCCCGGATCTTCCGCTCCCACACCGCCGAGGAGTACATCGTCGAGAACGACACGCCCGACGTGACTCCGCTCACCTCGGCCGCCGTGGGCCACCTGTACCTGGAGCACGTGGAGTACTGAGTCCCGTCGTGGCCCGTGCCCGACGCGGGCCACGACGCGGGCCATCACGCCATACGGGCATGACGCCTGCCACAGGCGGAACCTGTGGGTGCACAGGGTGGCGGCCACTACTGAGCGTGCGCGAGGTCGCGGAGGCTGGAGGCATCCAGCTCGTCGTCGCATGCCCAGGAGTGAACCGCCATGAGGAACATCCGCGTCGCCGTCGTCGGTGCCGGTCCCGCCGGGATCTATGCCGCCGACCTGCTGACCTCCGAGCACCCCGAGGTCAGTGTCGACGTGCTCGAGCGGCTGCCCGCGCCCTACGGGCTCGTCCGGTACGGCGTCGCGCCCGACCACCCGCGGATCAAGGAGATCGTCAAGGCGCTGCGCCGCGTGCTGAGCCGTGACCGGATCCGCTTCCTCGGCAACGTCGAGTACGGCACCGACCTCAAGCTGGCCGACCTGCAGCGCTGCTACGACGCCGTGGTCTTCTCCACCGGCGCCGCCGCCGACCGCCCGCTCGACATCCCCGGCATCGACCTCCCCGGCAGCCACGGGGCCGCCGACTTCGTGTCCTGGTACGCCGGGCACCCCGACGCCCCCGAGTCCTGGCCGCTGGAGGCGCGCGAGATCGCCGTCATCGGCGCCGGCAACGTGGCCCTCGACGTCGCGCGGATGCTCGCCAAGCCGGCCGAGGAGCAGCTGGTCACCGAGATCGCCGACAACGTCCACGCCGGCCTGTCGCTCAACCAGGTCACCGACGTCCACGTGTTCGCGCGCCGCGGCCCGGCCCAGATCAAGTTCACACCGATGGAGCTGCGCGAGCTGTCGCACTCCCCGGAGGTCGACGTGATCGTGCACCCCGAGGGCTTCGAGATCGACGAGGCCAGCCAGGCCGCGATCAGCGGCAACAAGGGCACCCGCCTCGTGGTCGACACCCTGCTGAAGTACGTCGAGGCCGAGCCGACCGGTGCCTCGCGCCGCATCCACATCCACCTGTGCCAGGCGCCGGTCGAGGTCTACGGGGACGGCCGCGTCGAGGGCCTGCGCACCGAGAAGATGGAGCTCCAGGGCGATGCCAGCGTCCGGGGCACCGGCGAGTACGTCGACACGCCGGTGCAGGCCGTCTACCGGGCGGTCGGCTACCTGCCGAGCCAGCTCGTCGACCTGCCGTTCGACCACGTCGCGGGCGTCGTGCCGAACGACGCCGGCCGCGTCCTCGACCTCGACGGCGAACCGCTGCCGGGCACCTATGTCACCGGCTGGGTCAAGCGCGGCCCGGTCGGCCTGATCGGGCACACCAAGTCCGACGCGGCCCAGACGGTGGCGAGCCTGCTCGCGGACCTCGACCACGAGCCGGGCGCCCGGGTGCCCGAGGACACCGACCCCGACGCCATCGTGACCCACCTCGCCGAGCGGGGCGTCACGGTGACGACGTGGCAGGGCTGGGAGCGCCTCGACGCCCACGAGGTCGCCCTGGGCGAGGCCTCGGGCCGGGAGCGGATCAAGGTCGTGCCGCGCGAGGAGATGCTGCGCATCGCTCGCGGCTGACCCTCGGCCGGCGGCCGGTGTGAGCGAGCGCACGCGCCCCCCATCCCTGTGGGGGAGGGCGTCGGTTGCGTCGACCAGCATGATTGGCAGGTGAAAGCCTTCCGGTGCCGTGTCTGTGACAACTCGCTCTACTTCGAGAACTCGGTGTGTGTCTCGTGCGGCACCTCGCTGGGGTTCTCCCGCGCCGAGCGGGCGATCGTGCCCGTCGACGCCAGTGGGACCTACGTCGACGCCACCGGTGTCGTCTGGCACGTGTGCGCCAACCTCAACCTGTCCGGCTGCACCTGGCTGGCGCCGCTGAAGGGCGGGCAGTGCTCGAGCTGTGACCTGACCCGGACCCGTCCCCACGACGCCGACCTGGTCGGGCTGGAGAACTTCCCGACCGCCGAGCAGGCCAAGCGGCACCTGCTGGTCGAGCTCGACACGTTGGGCTTCGACGTCGTCGGCAAGGACGAGGACCCCGACAACGGCATCGCCTTCGACCTGCTCTCCAGCGTCGACGAGAACGTCGTGATCGGCCACGAGAGCGGCGTGATCACCATCGACCTCGCCGAGAGCGACGACGCCTACCGCGAGAAGGTCCGGGCCCGGCTCTCCGAGCCCTACCGCACGATGCTCGGCCACTTCCGCCACGAGTTCGGCCACTACGCCGAGTGGCAGCTGGTCCGGGGCGAGGAGCTCATGAGCCGCTGCCGCGAGCTGTTCGGTGACGAGTCGAAGGACTACCAGGCCGAGATCGAGCGCCACTACGACCAGGGCCCGCCGGAGGGCTGGGAGTCGTCGTACATCTCGACGTACGCCACGATGCATCCCTTCGAGGACTTCGCCGAGACCTGGGCGCACTTCCTGCACATCTGCGACACGATCGAGACCGCGCGTGAGTACGGCCTGCTCACCGTCGGTGGGCTGACGGCCTTCTCGAGCTTCCACGACGTCGTCAACGGGGTGTGGATCCCGGTGTCGGTGGCGCTCAACCAGATCAACCGCAGCATGGGCAAGGACGACCTCTACCCGTTCGTCATCCCGGCGCCGGTGCGCGACAAGCTCGACTTCGTCGCCTCGCTGCTGCCGCTCGAGGGCTGAGCCCGGCCAGGCGGGACCCTGGCCCTCCGGGGTGGGCTGTGGCAAAGTTCTGCACATAGGTGCACAAAGCGCCGTGCCAGCCACGAGGAGCAGCCATGAAGACCGGGATGATCATCAACTACGCCGGTGGGTTCGACGAGACCGTCGAGGAGCTGGTGGCCCTCGAGGACGCCGGCCTCGAGATGGTCGCGATGCCCGAGGCCTACTCCTTCGACGGGGTCAGCCAGCTCGGCTTCATCGCCGCGCGCACCACGAAGCTCGAGCTGCTCTCGGCGATCTTCCAGATCTACTCGCGCACGCCCACGCTCACCGCGATGACCGCGGCCGGTCTCGACTACGTCTCCGGCGGCCGCTTCACGATGGGTATCGGCGCGTCCGGGCCGCAGGTCATCGAGGGCTTCCACGGCCTCAAGTACGACGCCCCGCTCGGCCGCACCCGCGAGGTCATGGAGATCTGCCGCCAGGTCTGGCGCCGCGAGCCCGTCGTCCACCAGGGCAAGCACTACACGATCCCGCTCGACAAGGAGCACGGCGGCTCCGGCCTCGGCAAGCCGCTCAAGCTGATCAACCACCCGGTCCGCAACCGGATCCCGATCGCCGTGGCCGCGCTCGGCCCGAAGAACGTCGAGCTGGTCGCCGAGCTCGCCGAGGGCTGGCAGCCGCTCTTCTTCCACCCGCAGAAGGCCGCGACCGCGTGGGCGGAGTCGCTCGAGGCCGGCTACGCCAAGCGCGACCCCGAGATGGGCAAGCTCGACATCCAGCTCCAGATCCCCTTCGCGATCGGCGAGCCCGACCCGAAGGCGCTCCAGGCGATCCGCAACCAGCTCGCGCTGTACGTCGGCGGCATGGGCGCGCGGGACAAGAACTTCTACAACCAGCTCGCCGTGCGCTACGGCTACGAGTCGGAGGCCAAGGAGATCCAGGACCTCTACCTGGACGGCAAGAAGGAGGACGCCGCCAAGGCGGTGCCCGACGACCTGGTGCGCGCGGTGTCGCTGCTCGGCACCGAGGACGAGATCGTGACGCAGCTCGGCGAGCTCCACGACGCCGGGGTCACCACGCTGCTCACCACGCCGCTGGCGAGCACGCCCGAGCAGCGGATCAGCGACATCAGCACCCTCGCGAAGCTGACCAAGAACATCGGGTGAGCCCGACGTGTCGCTGCGGCACGCGATCCTCACCGCCCTGCTGGAGCGACCCTCCACGGGCCTGGAGCTGACCCGACGCTTCGACCGGTCGATCGGCTACTTCTGGTCGGCGACGCACCAGCAGGTCTACCGCGAGCTGTCCCGGCTCGAGCAGGACGGGCTGGTGGCCTCGACGCCCCGGCCCGGCCTGCGGGGCAGCCCGCGGTCCTACGACGTGCTGCCGACGGGCCGCGCCGAGCTGCTGACCTGGACCGGGTCCGAGGGTGCGCCGCGCGACCTGCGCGACCCGCTGATGGTGCGGCTGCGCGCCGCGGCCGTGGTCGGGACCGATGCGGTGCTGCCCGAGCTGGAGCGCCACCTGGTCCTGCACCGGGCTCGGCTGGCGGAGTTCCGCACCATCGAGGAGCGCGACTTCGGCGCGCCCGACCAGACCGAGAGCCAGCACCTCCAGCACCTGGTCCTGCGGGCCGGGATCGGGGTCGAGGAGCACTGGGTGGGGTGGCTCGAGCAGGCCTGCGCCGAGCTGGACCGGACCGACCGGACCGACCAGGCCGACCGGGCAGGGCGCGAGCGGCGCTGATCCGGCCGGCCGGCGGGGCACCCCCAGGGGCGTCCCGTCCGGGCCGCCCGGCGCGTAGGTTCGAGGCATGAGGACACGCACTCTCGGCAGTGGCAGCAGCGCGCTCGACGTCTCGGCCATCGGCCTGGGCTGCATGGGGATGAGTCACGGGCTCGGTCCCGCCGGCGACCACGACGAGATGGTCGCGGTGCTCCGCGACGCCGTGGAGCGCGGTGTCACCCTCTTCGACACCGCCGAGGTCTACGGACCCTGGGTCAACGAGGAGCTCGTCGGGGAGGCGCTGGAGCCGGTGCGCGACCGGGTCGTGATCGCCACCAAGTTCGGGATGGGCGTGGACGACCACGGCAGCTCCTCGGGCCGCCTGAACAGCCGCCCCGAGCACGTCCGCGAGGTGGCCGACGCCTCGCTGCGGCGGCTGCGCACCGACGTGATCGACCTCTTCTACCAGCACCGGGTCGACCCCGACGTACCGATCGAGGAGGTCGCGGGGGCCGTCAAGGAGCTCATCGAGGCAGGCAAGGTGCGCCACTTCGGGCTCTCGGAGGCCGGTGCGGCCACCATCCGGCGCGCCCACGCCGTCCAGCCGGTGACGGCCCTGCAGAGCGAGTACTCGCTGTGGTGGCGCGAGCCCGAGGAGTCCGTGCTGCCGACCCTGGAGGAGCTCGGCATCGGGTTCGTGCCGTTCAGCCCGCTGGGCCGGGGCTTCCTGACCGGCGCGATCGACGCGACCACGACGTTCACCGAGAAGGACATCCGGGCCGGCCTGCCGCGGTTCTCCGCCGAGGCCCGCGCCGCCAACCAGGGCGTCGTCGACCTCGTCACCGAGATCGCCACCCGCAAGGCCGCGACCCCGGCCCAGGTGGCGCTGGCGTGGCTGCTGGCCCAGCAGCCCTGGATCGTGCCGATCCCCGGCACCCGTCGTACGTCGCGCCTGGTCGAGAACCTCGGGGGTGCCGACCTCGAGCTCTCCACCGCCGAGCTCGACGAGATCCGCACCGCCGCCGAGAGGATCGACGTCCAGGGTGAGCGCTACTCCGCGGCGATGCAGCAGATGATCGACCGCTGACGGCGGGGGGCGCGCAGCCTCAGGGCCCGGACTCGCCGTCCACGTCCGCCGGCACCGCCTCGTGGCCGGACCTGCCGTGCGTGCGGCGCAGCTCCTTCATCTCTGCCTCGAACAGGTGGCGGCGTCCCTCGACCAGCTCGTCGAGCGCACGCTGCTGCAGTCCCTTGGCCGCCGCGTAGTACCCGTCGTCGTAGGCCTCGACCATCTGGAACGACCACATCCCGGGTAGCGGGTTGCGACCGAGGACGTCGGTGGTGAGGGCATCGGCGAGGTCGTCGTGACCGGCGCCCCGGACCAGCTCGGTCGCCTCCTCCAGCGTCGTCTCGGCACTGCCGCACAGGCGGTGGAAGGCGTAGAGGTGGCCACGGGCGTCCTCGACGTGGTCGAGGGCGGCCGACAGCTTGCCGAGCGCCTCGACGGTGGCGTCCGTGACGCCGTCCGGTCGACGGTGCTCGGGTCCGGGGCCGCTGTCGGGCGTGGTCATCGGTGTCTCGCTCTCGGTCGGTGGGTCAAGCGGTCGAGTCGTCGGTGCCAGATGGCTGCCCGGGCGGCGTTCGCACCGGCCGCGCCGTGGACGCCGCCGCCGGGGTGCGCAGCGGCGGAGGCGAGGTAGAGCCCTCGTACGCCGGTCTCCGGGCGTCCTCGCAGACCGGGGACGGGACGGAAGAACGCCTCCTGGTGCAGCTGTGACGTCCCGCCGTTGATGGCGCCGCCGACGAGGTTGGCGTTGCGGGCCTCGAGCTCGGCGGGCCCGAGCACCCGACGCGCCACGATGCGCGACCCGAACCCCGGGGCGAGCCGCTCGATCCGGTCCTGCATCCGGTCCGCGAACCGCTCGCAGTCGTCGGCGTCCCAGACGCCGCGGATCGCGCCGTCCCCCGCGTCGTGCACGCGCTGGCCGGGCTGGGGGACGTGGGTGTAGGCCCAGCACGACTCGGTGCCGGCGGGGGAGCGACTGGGGTCGGCGGTGGTCATCTGGCCGAGCAGGAGGAACGGGTCCGAGGGGATGGTCCGGTGCGCCACCTGCGCCATCGCCTGCGCCATCTGGTCGACGGAGTCGCCCACGTGCACGGTGCCCGGAGCGTACGGCGGCGGGGTGCTCCACGGGATGGTGGAGTCCAGCGCCCAGTCGACCTTCACCGTGCCCGGGTCGAGCTCGAAGGTGCTCCGCCCCCGCTGCACCTTCGCCGGCACGTCCGCCGCGTCGAGCAGGGTGCCGAAGAGCCGGGGGAACGCCACGTCGGCGAGGACGCCGTACCGGGCCGCGTAGCGCTCGCCGTCGTCGGTCCGGACTCCGCAGGCCCGGCCGTCGCGTACGTCGACGCGGGTCACCCGCGCCCCGACCACCACCTCGCCGCCGCGAGCCTGCAGCCGCCGTCCGAGGGTGGCGCTGAGCTCACCGGCACCGCCGCGGGGGACCGGGAAGCCGACCGTCTGCCCCAGCATGGTCATGATGATCGCGAAGGCCCCGGACCCGGGTGAGGACAGGGGCAGGTCGGCATGGCCGGCGTTGCCCGCCAGCAGCAGGCCGGGCGCCTGGCCGCCGAACCGGTGCCGGGCCAACGAGGCGACCGGGCTGAGCAGGGTGCGGACCAGCTCGAGCCCGCCCGCGCGCGGGATCCGGGTGCCGAGCAGCCCCCCGGCGCGCAGCGGCGGGAAGGGCCCGGTCAGCGCGTCGATCAGCGGCCCCCCGATGCGGTCCCACGTCTCGCACAGCTGGAGCCAGGCCGCGCCGTCGCCCCGGTGGTGCTCGTCGAGCAGGCGTGCGGTGACGTCACGGTCGCGGTGCAGCAACGCCCAGCCGCCGTCCTCCATCACGTGTCCGAGCACCGCCGGCGCGTGCTCCCACACCAGTCCGTGCTGCTCGAGCTGCATCGGCAGCATGGCCCGGGACGCGGCGGCCAGGGGGTAGAAGGCGCTGAAGGTGTCCTGCACGAAGTCGGGGTGCAGCTCACGGTCGCTGCGGACCGCGCCGCCGATCTCGTCCTCGGCCTCCAGGACCAGCACCGACCAGCCCGCGTCGGCCAGCACGTTCGCCGCCACCAGGCCGTTCGGGCCGGCGCCGACCACGATCGCGTCCCACGAGGTCACCCGCGGCGCTCCGCGAGGTAGGACAGCCGGCGCAGGGTCTCGGTGTTGCGCCAGGTGATCTGCGGGTGCCGCAGCACCTTGGGCAGGAGCAGTCCAGCCCCCTTCGTGACGTCCTCGGTGATCGTGACCAGGGTGCCCTCCGGCGTCTCCACCAGGTCGAACGACGCCACCGCTTCTCCGGCCGGCCAGCCCTTGGCGCGCAGCTCGAGGTGCCGGGGCGCCTCGCTGGCGATCACCGTGGTGTCGTCGTTGATGAGGGCCGGCCAGACCCCGACGGAGTGGTGGATGCGAGCACCGGGGAAGGGCCAGGAGTCGTCGACGTCGCGCACCCGGGAGGCGCCGACGACGAACAGCGGGTAGAGCCACCCGTCGGCCAGCACCGCCCAGACACGATCGGGCGTGGTCCGGATGAGGCGCTGGCAGGTGCTCATCGGTGGCCGGGGGCGGAGAGGAAGGCGGGTCGAGGCATGTCCTCGACGCTAGGCCGTGGCGGGGTCCGGGGCTTCACCCGCGGGGGCGTCGTCGGCGCGGGTCGTCGGCGCGGACCAGTCCTGCGGGTGAGGCCGGCGGTCCTCCCCGGGTCCTAGATTCCGAGGACCGGCTGCAGACCGGGCCGGCGACGCCACGGGTCGCCGGTCCCGAGGTGGTCGTGATCGTGTCGACGCCCTCCGACTGTCAGGGATACCCGCATGCCCGTCTCCCCCTCCGCTCCCGGCGAGCTCTCGGCGGTGTCCTTGTCCCTCGGCGAGCCGGGGAGCGAGGCCGTGTCCCTGCTCCGACGGGTCGAGGCCGAGGCCGAGCGCGCGAGCGGGGTGCGGCTTGCCCTGGACGTCGCCGGCGAGGTCGGGGCCCGCTTGCCGCTCCCGGGAGGTGGTCGGACCCGTGACCTGTGGGAGTGCCTCGCCTCCCTGGGCGCCCACGACCTCACGCTCGCGCGCGCCCTGGAGCCGCACCTCGACGCGGCCGCCATCCTGGCCGAGGCAGGGGCCGGCCCGATGCCCGAGGCGTCCGTCTGGGGCGTCTATGCCGCCGAGGGTCCCGGCGCCCGGCTGGAGGCCACGCAGCAGCCGGGATCGTCGGTCGTCCTCGACGGGGTGAAGCCGTGGTGCTCGCTGGCCGACCGGGTCAGCCATGCCCTGGTCACCGCCTGGGTGGGCGACGAGAGGGGCCTGTTCGCCGTCGACCTGCGCCAGGACCCGGTGGTCGCGCTCGACGAGGAATGGGTCGCGGCCGGTCTGCCGACGATCACGAGCGGCGCGGTGCGCTTCACTCGCGCGAGCGCCACCGCTGTGGGGGAGGCCGGCTGGTACCTGGAGCGGGACGGGTTCGCCTGGGGTGGCATGGGCGTGGCCGCGGTCTGGTACGGCGGCGCCGTGGGGGTCGCCCGGCGCATGGTCCGCCAGGCCCGCGAGCGCGACCTCGACCAGGTCGGGCAGGCACATCTCGGTGCGGTCGACGCTGCCCTGCACGCGGCTCGCGCGGTCCTGGCCGAGGCCGCGGGCGCGCTCGACGAGGGTCGGGCCCACGGCGGCGCGGGCGCCGACCTCGCGCTCCGGGTGCGTCAGGTCGTCCACGACGCCGCGGAGGAGGTGCTGCGCCGGGCCGACCACGCGCTCGGACCGGCGCCGCTGGCGCGCGAGGCCGACCATGCGGCGCGCACGGCCGACCTTCACCTGTACCTGCGCCAGCACCACGGCGAGCGGGACGCAGCGGCCCTGGGTCGCCGGGTGGCCCTGGCCCCGACGTGGTGAGCACCACCGCGGCGGCGGAGGGAGAGGACGGACCCGACTTCCGTCACGACGGACCGGGCACGCCGGCCGACCTCTGGCGCGGCGACCCTCGCTGGGACGGGGTGGAGCCGTTGCGCCTCCTGGACCGGGAGGGCCGGGCGTGCACCCGGGTCGTGGTTGCCGCTGCCCACCCCGACGACGAGTCGCTGGGCGCGGCCGGGCTGCTCGCGACGGCGCACGGCCTCGGCCTCGACGTCGAGGTCGTGCTGGTCACCGACGGGGGTGGCAGCCACCCGGGCTCGCCCACGGTCACCCGGGCTGGTCTCGCCGGCCGTCGACGAGAGGAGTCCCGGGTCGCGCTCGACGTGGTCGCGCCCGGCGCCGCGATCACCTACCTGGGGATCGAGGACGGCAGGGCTGCCGACCACGAGACCGAGGTGACCCGGGAGCTGGTCGCGGTCCTGGGCGATGCCCGCGGCACCCTGCTGGTAGCGCCCTGGCGTCACGACGCCCATCCCGACCACGAAGCGGTCGGTCGTGCGGCCGCGAGCGCCGCTCGTCGTACCGGGGCACGCCTGGTGGAGACCCCGATCTGGTTCTGGCACTGGGGGCGACCCGACGACGCGCCGTGGGCGGACCTCCGGGCCCTCGAGCTGTCGCCCGAGGCCGTCGAGCTCAAGGCCCGCTCGGTCGCCGCGCACGTCACCCAGGTCGGCCCCCTCTCCGAGGCCGAGGGCGACGAGACCCTGCTCCTCCCGGACTTCCTGGCGCACTTCGCCGGCTCCGCCGAGCGGTACGTCGAGCAGGCGCCGTCCGACGCGGCGCTCGAGCTCCTGCACGCCGAGCACGACGATCCGTGGGGCGTCGACACCCGCTGGTTCGAGCAGCGCAAGCGCGACCTGACTGCCGCGGTGCTCCCGCACGCGAGGTTCCGCAGGGGGCTGGAGCTCGGCTGCTCCACCGGTGCGCTGGCTGCGGTCCTGGCCGCGCGCTGCGACGAGCTGGTCGCGCTCGACTCCAGCCCGACGGCGGTCGCTGCCGCCCGGCGACGTCTGGAGGGTCTTCCGCACGTGCAGGTCGCGCGGGCCGACCTCCCGAGCGGGTGGCCGGAGGGCCGCTTCGACCTGGTGGTCGTCTCCGAGCTGGGCTACTTCCTGAGCCCGGTGGACCTCGACACGCTGATCGACCGGGCCGCCGCGTCGCTGACACCCGACGGCCACGTCGTGCTGTGCCACTGGCGTCACGAGATCGAGGGATGGGTGCTCGACGCGGCCGCCGTCAGGGCCCGCTTCCGCGAGCGGCTCGGACGCCCCGAGCTCGCCCACTACGCCGACGTCGACGTGGAGATCTCGGTGCTCGGGGCGGAGGGGAGATGGCCGCTCGCCCAGCGCTGAACGTCGACGTCGTGCACGTGGTCGTGCCGGTCCACGACGAGGAGTCGCTTCTCGCGCCGACGCTCGAGGCACTCGCCCGGGCCGGTGCGTGCGTGCGGCAGCGGCATCAGGGGCTCGCGGTACGCACGACCCTGGTGCTCGATCGCTGCACCGACGGCAGCGAGGCCGTGGCCCGAGGACACGGCGCCGACGTCGTCCTCGTCGACGCGGGGTGCGTGGGGGCCGCCCGCGGTGCCGGCCTCGATCGGGTCGCCGTCCTGAGGGGAGCCGCGCCCGCCCACCGTGTCTGGGTCGCCTCGACCGACGCAGACACGGTCGTGCCGGACGACTGGCTGCTGACCCAGGTCGAGCGTGCTCGCCACCACGACCTCCTGATCGGGCCCGTCCGACCCGATCCGCAGGGGATCGGCGCCGGGGCGCTCGCGGAGTGGGAGCGTCGCCATCCGCCGGGCTCGTTCCACGTGCACGGGGCCAACCTGGGCTTCCGGCTCTCGGCGTACCAGGCGGTCGGCGGCTTCGCACCCGTCCCGGAGCACGAGGACGTCCTGCTGGTCAGCGCCCTGCAGGCCGCGGGCTTCCGCTGGTCGACCGGTCCGGGCGTGGTCACCTCCTCGCGCACGGCGGGCCGGACCCCGGGCGGGTTCGCCGGCTACTTGGCGGCCCTGAGCCGCGACGCCGCACGCGCGGCCACCACCCTCACAGCGCTCGGATCCGCTGGAAGTTGAGACCGCCGCGGGCGTACGTCGCCAGCACGGCCGGTGGTGGGTCCGCCGGTGCGGCGTCCCAGGCGCAGGCGCGGACGTGCACGAGGTCGACGGCTGCCGCCGCGGCCGACGCGTCGTAGTGCCAGGGTCCGGCGACGGTGCCGCGGTGGAACAGTCCCTGGGCGTCGCGGGTCCACACCACCGCTCCCGCGGCGACCGCCATGAAGCGCTCGACGCGGCGGGCCGTGCGCTCATCGTGCTCCGACGCGGTCAGGTCGAGCGCCTCCGCCGCGTCGAGCGGAGCGCGCGACAACGCGCCGCCCAGCCCGACCAGGCCGAGGTCGAGCGCACGCTCGACCGCGGCCGACGTGGTGTCGGGCACGAGGCGCGACCGCATCGGCGCTCGGTAGTGCCCGAGGCTCACGGCGGTGACGGCCGGTTCAGTCGTCGCGGCGCTCGTCGGCCGGCTCGTCGGCCGGCTCGTCGGCCGGGTGGCCGTCAGCGGTGTGGGTCGCCGGTCCCGCGGGGGTGGCCCCGCCCTCGTCGGACCAGTCCGACCCGGTGTCGGCGTCGAGACCGGGGTCCGACGCGATGTCGGGCTCGATGGGGGGCGGCTCCGGGGCGGACTGCGGCGTGTCGGTCATGGGTCGACGCTAGCGGGGTCGGTCGGGCCGGCGACCCGTCCCTGCGGGTGACCGGCCGGCAGGGGCGGGTCGGCGGGACCGCCGGTAGGACCGTCGTCCGACCTCGCTCTCACCCCTGCGGTGGATCCCCTCGACGGCTGCGGGTGGGACCGTCGGGTGGTGACGACCAGCGATGCCTCCGCCCCGACCGACCGTTCGCCCCTCGACACCGTGGTGCTCGACCTCGACGGCACCCTCGTCGACTCCACCTACGTGCACGTGCTGGCCTGGCAGGCTGCCTTCCGGGACGTGGGGCTGACCGTGCCGGCGTACCGCATCCATCGCGCCATCGGCATGGGCGGCGACCGGCTCGTGGCCGCGGTGGCCGAGGACTCCACCGAGGAGGCCCTGGGAGACGAGCTGCGCGCCCGGCACCCCGAGCACCTGGAGCGGATCTTCGGCGCGATCACCGCCACCGAGGGGGCCTCGGAGCTGCTCGACGCCCTGCGCGAGCACGGTGTGCAGGTGGTGCTGGCGACCTCGGGCGGTCGGGACCAGACCGAGCGCCTCCTGGAGCTGATCGAGGGCTCGGGGCACCTGTCGGGCAGCGCGACGGGGTCCGATGCCGAGAGCTCCAAGCCCTCGGGCGAGATCATCGAGGTGGCCCTCCAGTCGGTACGGGCGACCTCGTCGGTCGTCGTCGGCGACGCGGTGTGGGACGTGCGGGCCGCTCAGGACGCCGGCGTCCCCTGCATCGGGCTGTTGACCGGCGGCATCTCGGAGGCGGAGCTCCGCGACGCCGGAGCGGTCGCCGTCCACGAGAGCCCGCGACACCTCGCCGAGCACCTGCGCGCCACCGGGTCCTTGCTGCCCTGAGCCCCTGGGCGTCACCTCACGCGTGCGGGTGTGTCCCGCCGGGTCCCCACCGCACCTACGGTGGTCTCGTCCCCACCCGCTCTCCGAGAGGTCCCGCCGTGCCGCAGTCGTCCTGGAGCCGCCACGAGTTCGCCTGGCAACGGGCCTACCGGGTCGCGGCGCTGCCGTTCGGGATCCGCCCTGCCACCGCGTGGGTGGAGGTCGGTCCCCAGGGCCTGCGCGCCCGGTTCGGTCCCTGGCGGCTGTCGACCCCGTTGGCCAACGTCACCGGCCACCAGCGCAGCGGCGACTACGGGTTCCTCAAGACCGCCGGCCCGCCCCACCTGTCGCTGGCCGACCGGGGCGTCACCTTCGCCACCAACGGCGACGAGGGTCTGTGCGTGTGCTTCGAGCAGCGGGTTCCCGCGATCGACCCGACCAAGCGGATCACCCACCCCGGCGCGACGTTCACGGTGCGCGACGTGGCGGCCCTCGGTGAGGAGCTCGACGCGCTGCGCGACGCCGCGGAGCCGGGCGCCTGAGTGCGCTGACCGGGCAGCCCGGGTCGACGGTCAGTCGTCGCCGAGCATCGCGGAGCGGTACGCCGAGATCTCCGCGGCCGTGATCCCGTGCGCGGTGAGCCAGGCCTCCGCGCCGCCGTTCTCGTCGAGCCAGGTGAGGAAACCGGCGATGTTGTCGGCCCTGGGCGACTGGTCCTCGACCGTGCTGCCGGCCAGCATCTCGGCGTAGACCGGGATGCCCAGGAGCCGCGTCATGATCGGCTCGAGTGCCTCCTGGGTCAGGACGTAGTCGGCGACGACCGCCGCGTCGGGGACGCCGAGGACCTTGAGCAGCAGTGCCGCGACGGTGCCGGTGCGGTCCTTGCCCGCGGCGCAGTGGAAGAGCGCCGGCTGCTGCTCGGGGCTCATCAGGTGGCGCACCGCCGTCACGACGTTCTCCGGGCCCACCTCGAGGTAGGCCCGGTAGCGCGCGTGCCACGAGTCGCTGCCGCCCGCGACGAGGGAGGTGCGCAGGTAGGTGACCCCGTGGTCCTCCCAGGCGACGCACTCGGCCTCGGCCTCCTCGGCCCGGCGCAGGTCGACCACCGAGGCGAGGGCGAGGTCGCGCACGGTCCCGCTGCCCGCGAGCGAGCCGAAACCCGGGTAGTCGCTGCGGAAGAGGCGGCCACGACGTACCTCCCGGCCGTCGGCGGTGCGCAGGCCCCCCAGGTCACGCAGGTTGTGGGCGCCGTCCACGACGATCGCGCGGTCGGCCGCGCCCACGCCCGACGAGTCGGTCGTACCGTCCGTGCCTGGGGTCGGGCCCGGGGTCGGGCCTGGGGTCGGGCCTGGGGTCGGGATCTGCATCGGTTGCTCCTCGGGGGCGGCGTGGTGCCGCCCCGACCCAGCCTAGGCGGACGCCGAGGCGATCGCGTCGGCGATGGGCTGGTCGCCGTCGTTGAACTCGAGGGTCAGACCCGCGCTCTTCTCGGGGGCGTCCACGACCGCGGCGATCACGGCGGCCACGGTGCCCCGCGAGACCTCGGAGGCGCTGACGTCGGCACCGGTCTCGATCGTCGTGGACCCGTCCGCGTCGGTGAGGCCGCTCGGGCGCAGGATCGTGGCGTCGATCCCGGCGGCAGCGAGGTGCAGGTCGGCCTCGGTCTTGGCCTCGGCGTAGGCGTAGAAGTCGTTGTCCTCGGGGACGCCGTGGTCGGGCCCGGCGCCGAAGTAGGACACGATCACGAAGTGCGTCGGAGTGCCGGCGACCGAGGCGTCGATGGTGCGGATCGCGGCGTCGCGGTCCACGGAGAAGGTGCGCTCGGGGCTCCCGCCGCCGGCTCCCGCTGCCCACACGACCGTGTCGTAGCCGTCGACGAGCTCGGTCAGCTGCTCGGTCGAGAGCTGCTCGACGTCGGCGACCACGGGGGTCGCGCCGGTGGCGCTCACGTCGTCGGACTGCTCCGGCTTGCGGATCACGCCGGCCACCTGGTGGCCGGCCTCGACGAGGCGCGGGCTGGCGAGCAGGGCGACCTTGCCGTGACCGCCGATGATCAGGACGTTCGACATGCGATTCCTCCTGGGGTTGTGGAGACAGCTGGTGCTGCGTACTCCTGTTCCAACACGACCCTCCTGCGGATGATGCCCCGGACCACTCCCCCTGCGGGGTGACTTGTCGCACCGGTCGCTGCGCGACCCGCACGTGACTCGCGAGTAGACGGACGCCACACCCATGAAACGTGAGATGCACGAGACTGGTGCCATGCACCACGACACGTCAGGCACGCTCACGACCGAG
This sequence comes from uncultured Actinomycetota bacterium, assembly GCA_963757695.1. Taxonomy (GTDB): domain Bacteria; phylum Actinomycetota; class Actinomycetes; order Propionibacteriales; family Nocardioidaceae; genus Nocardioides. The sequence goes on along the minus strand of CAVWTJ010000014.1, from coordinate 287,390 downwards.
CAGATGATCGAGGCCGACCGGCGAGACCCCGACGTCGCCCAGTTCGCGCGGCGGCGTCTCCTCCGACGAGCAGCACGCGGCGCTGCGGGCCTCGGTGCGCCAGCTCGAGCACGCTGCTCGGCGAGGCGCTGACCCGGCACGAGGGCCCCGAGCTGCTCGCCCTGGTCGAGCAGGTGCGCGCCCTGAGCCGCGAGCCCGACGACGCGGCGCTGCACGAGCTGCTCGCCGGCGTCGACGACCGCGACGGCGATCGTGCTGGCGCGGGCGTTCACGGCGTACTTCCAGCTGGTCAACGTCACCGAGCAGCTGCACCGCTGGCAGGAGCTGACCGCCCGGCCCGAGCGGCCCGCTGGCCGCCACGGCCCGCCGGATCGCGCGAGGCGCTCGAGGCCGGCAGCATCGACCGCGACCTGGTCGCCGACGTGCTCGGCCGGCTGGAGTACCGCCCGGTCTTCACCGCCCACCCCACCGAGGCCAGCCGCCGCTCGGTGCTGCGGGCTGCTGCGCAAGATCGCCGACGGTCACCTACGAGGCCGAGGACCCGCGCGGCCGGCGTCTCGGACCGCCGGCGCGACGAGCGGCGCCTGGCCGAGCTGGTCGACCTGCTCTGGCAGACCGACGAGCTGCGGATCGACCGGCCCGAGCCGCACCGACGAGGCGCGCACGGCGATCTACTACCTCCAGACGCTCGCCGAGCGGGTCGTGCCCGACCTGCTCGACGAGCTCGACCGCAGCCTCGCCTCGCTCGGCGTCGAGCTGCCCGCCACGGCGCGGCCGCTGCGCTTCGGCACCTGGGCCGGCGGCGACCGCGACGGCAACCCCAACGTCACCCCCGCGGTGACCCTGGAGGTGCTGCGGCTCCAGCACGACTTCGGGCTGCGCGAGCTGGTCGCGCGGCGTCGAGGAGCTGCTCCAGGAGCTGTCGTCGTCGACGCGGATGGTCGACGGTCAGCGACGAGCTCGCCGCCAGCCTGGAGGCCGACCGCGAGGCGCTGCCGATCACCTACTCCACGATCAAGCGGCTCAACGCCGAGGAGCCCTACCGGCTCAAGCTCAGCTACGTCCGGGTCCGGCTGCTGCGCACCCGCGACCGGCTGGCCAACGGCACCGCCGCACGAGCCCGGCCGCGACTACGAGAACCTCGACGAGCTGCTCGCCGACCTCGCGCTGGTGCGCGACTCGCTGCTCGGCCGGCGGCGACCAGCTCACCGCCGACGGCGCGGTGCTGCGGCTGCATCCGCACCGCGACGGCGATGGGCCTGGGCCTGGCGACGATGGACGTGCGCGAGCACAGCGGCAAGCACCACGAGGCCCTCGCCGCGCTCTACGACCGGCTCGGCGAGCTCGAGACGCCGTACGCCGACCTCGACCGGCCCGCAGCGGATCGCGCTGCTGTCGCGCGAGATGGCCGGCACGCCGCCCGCTCGTCGGCGCCGGGGCCGCCGAGCTCGACGGGCACCGCGGCCGCAGGTCTTCGAGCTGCTCACCACGATCCGCGACCGCGCTCGACACCTTCGGGCCCGACGTCATCGAGACCTACATCGTCTCGATGACCCACGACGTCGACGACCTGTTCGCCGTGGTCGTGCTGGCCCGCGAGGTCGGCCTGGTCGACACCGGCAGCGACGACACGCCCGGCCACGCTCGCGGATCGGCTTCGCGCCGCTCTTCGAGACCGTCGCCGAGCTCGAGGCGGCCGGCCCGCTGCTCGACGCGCTGCTGAGCGACCCGTCGTACCGCCGCGTGGTGGCGGCGCGCGGCGACGTGCAGGAGATCATGCTCGGCTACTCCGACTCCTCCAAGGACGCCGGCATCGCCGCCTCGCAGTGGCAGATCCACCGCGCCCAGCGGGCGCTGCGCGACGTCGGCCGCGCAGCACGGCGTCGTGCTGCGGCTCTTCCACGGCCGCGGCGGCTCGGTCGGTCGCGGCGGCGGCCCGACGGGCGAGGCGATCATGTCCCAGCCCTACGGCAGCCTCGACGGCCCGATCAAGATCACCGAGCAGGGCGAGGTGATCTCCGACAAGTACACGCTGCCCCAGCTGGGCCGGGAGAACCTCGAGCAGGCGCTCGCCGCCGGTGCTCGAGGCCTCGGTGCTGCACCGCACCTCGCTGCTGCCGCCAGGACGTGCTCGACGGCTGGAACGCCACGATGGACCTGGTCGCCGGCGCAGGGCCAGGTGGCCTACCGCGCGCTGGTGCGCGACCCCGGCCTGGTGCCGTTCTTCGTCGCCGCCACCCCGGTCGACGAGCTCGGCAAGATGAACATCGGCTCGCGCCCGGCCAAGCGGCCCGGCGGCGCCGGCGGCCTCGACGACCTGCGGGCCATCCCGTGGGTCTTCGGCTGGACCCAGTCGCGGATCATCCTGCCCGGCTGGTTCGGCGTCGGCAGCGGCCTGGCCGCCGCCCGCGAGGACGGTCGCGGCGAGACGCTGCAGGAGATGTACGGCTCCTGGAACTTCTTCCGCACGTTCCTGTCCAACGTGCAGATGACGCTGGCCAAGACCGACCTCGACATCGCCGCGCGCTACGTGCGCAGCGCTGGTGCCCGAGGACGCGGCCGGGCTCTTCGACGTGATCCGCGCCGAGCACGCCCGCACCGTCGAGGAGGTGCTGCGGGTGACCGGCCAGGACGAGCTGCTGGAGGCCGCGCCGATGCTGCGCCGCACCCTCGAGCTCCGCGACGCCTACCTCGCGCCGCTGCACGCCCTGCAGGTCTCGCTGCTCGCCCGCACCCGGGCCCTGCCGGAGGACGAGCCCGACCCCGACCTGCAGCGGGCGCTGCTGCTGACGATCAACGGCATCGCGGCCGGGCTGCGCAACACCGGCTGAGCGTCGTTCTCGCGAGTCACCTGGTCACCGGTTGTCCACCGAAGGACGTCGAGTCGGCGCGAGCTCGCGCCGACTCGGCAGGCTGTGCACAGGCTTCGGTGGGGGAGCGGGGTGCGAGCTCGGGGTGCGGTTGCGGGGGCTCGGTTGCGGGGGCTCGCACGCGGTGCCTCGTGGTGCCCAGTGGTGCCCGGTCGAGTCCGAGCCGGGCCACTAGCATGACCGGCATGGTCGAACCGGCACCCGTGCGCACGCCCGCTCGTGCGCCGAGCATGGCCGACGTCGCCGCGCACGCGGGGGTCTCCCACCAGACCGTCTCCCGGGTCCTCAACGACTCGCCGCTGGTCAAGGGCGAGACCCGCGAGCGGGTCCTGACCTCGATCGTCGCACTCGGCTACCGCCGCAACAACGCGGCCCGGATGCTCGCCACGAACCGGTCGCGGCGGATCGGGATGATCTCGGCGCACCTGGCGCTCTTCGGACCCAGCAGGATCGCGGCCTCGATGCAGGACGCCGTCCACGCCGCCGGCTACGAGATCTCGCTGGTCGGCCTCTCCGACCTGACACCGGCCGACCTGCGCGGCGCGGTCGACCGGCTGCTGGACCAGGCGGTCGAGGCGATCGTGATCGCCGTCGCCCACGAGGCCGCCCTCGACGCAGCGCGCACGCTCGACCTGCCGATCCCGGTGGTGCTCACCCAGGGCATCGGCCCCGACGAGAAGCTCGCCGCCGGCATCGACCAGGAGGCCGGTGCGTACGCCGCCACCGCGCACCTGCTCGACCTCGGCCACACGCCACGTCGCCCACGTGACCGGCCCGCTCGACTGGGTCGAGGCGACCCAGCGCCGTGCCGGTTGGCGTCGACGCCCACGAGGAGCGCGGGCTGCTGCCCGGCCCCGAGCTCGCCGGCGACTGGACCCCGTCCAGCGGCTACCAGGCGGGGCGCCGCATCGGCGGCCGACCGCGACGTCTCGGCCGTCTTCGTCGGCAACGACGCCATGTGCCTCGGGGTCCTGACCGGCCTGCACGAGCACGGTCTGCGGGTGCCTGACGACGTCAGCGTCGTCGGCTTCGACGACGTGCCCGAGGCCGAGTTCTACTGGCCGCCCCTGACCACGGTCCGCCAGGAGTTCGAGGTCCTCGGGGCGCGTGCGGTGGCCCTGGCGCTGGAGGCGCTGGAGGGCCAGGTGCGGGTGCCGGTCGAGCTCGTCGCGCCGGAGCTCGTGGTGCGTCGTTCGACCGCGCCGGCCCCGCCTCGCTGACCCGTCCCGTCTCCGCCGACCCGGCGCTTCCGGAGGAGCCGGGTCAGCGGAGGAGTGACGGGTCGGCGGACGGTGGTCGGAGCGGATGGATGTTAACGTTCACACTCGTGAGCGTCTCCGTCTTCGACCACCTGCCCGACGGCCGCGAGGTCCATGTGCTCGAGCTCGGGACGGCCCCCGGGCCGGTCCTGCGGCTCCTCACCCTGGGCGCCACCGTGCACGACCTCGAGGTCACCGGCGGCGACGGGGTACGGCGCCACGTCGCGCTGGGCCACCCGACCTCGGCCGACCACCTGGCCTCGAGCGACTACATCGGCAGCACCGTCGGCCGCTACGCCAACCGGATCCGCGACGGGCACCTCCCCCTGCCCGGTGCCGAGCACCGGGTCGGCGTGAACGACCGGGGCCACCACCTGCACGGCGGGCCCGACGGCTTCGACCGCCGGCTGTGGGAGGTCGTCGCGCACGCCGACGACCGGGCGACGCTGCGCCTGGTCAGCCCCGACGGCGACCAGGGCTTCCCGGGCGAGCTCACCGTGGAGGTCACCTTCGCCGTCGACGCGCACGACGTGACGATCGACCTCGAGGCCGTCACCGACGCAACGACCGTCGTCAACCTGACCCAGCACGCCTACCTCAACCTCGAGGGACGCGTCTCGGGCACGGTCGACGGCCACCTGCTCGAGGTGCCGGCCGCGGCCTTCACCCCCGTCGATGCCGCCGGCATCCCTCTCGGTGAGCACGCCCCGGTCGACGGGACGCCGTTCGACCTGCGCGTCCCGACCCGCATCGGTACGGCGATCCGCGCCACCCACCCGCAGGTCCTCGACGCCCGCGGGATCGACCACAACTTCGTCGTCGACGGGCCGCTCGGCGACGACGGGCTGCGCCGGATGTGCGTGCTCACGTCGCCGACGACCGGCACCAGCATGGAGATCCGCTCCGACCAGCCCGGCCTGCAGGTCTACACCGGCAACTCCCTCGACGGCACCCGGGTCGCAGCCGACGGTGGCCGCTACCGCCAGGGTGACGGGATCGCGCTGGAGCCCCAGCTCTTCCCCGACAGCCCCCACCACCCGCAGTGGCCGAGCGCGGTCCTGGAGCCGGGGGAGCGCTACCGCGCCCGTCACCTCTGGCGCTTCGCCACGACCTGACCCTCGGCCGGGCTCGACGGGCAACGACCGGGCAACCACCGGGCAACGACCGGGCAACGACCGGGCAACCACCGGGCAGCGACCGGGCCGGCGCGCGAGGGTGCCCCGGCCCGAGCGACCGCGCGCGTCGTTCGCCACCGCAGGACGAGGTGGGGTGGATGCCGGGGCGCCGGCGACCGCCGGAGGGGTCGGCTCGCAGGGCTCGCCGGACTCACGAAGGCCGCGTCGGACGGTGCTGCAGGCGCCGCGATCGGCTCTGGAACGATCCAAGGCGGGCGGCGCAAGTGAACGCTCACATTTCTCGTGGCGAATCGGGCGGAAGGGGTTGACGGAGAGGAATGTTAGCGCTCACACTCATCACCAGTGACACCGGTCACAGGGCGACGAAGCCCCTGAACATGGAGGAAATGCAGTGGTCAAGAAGACTCTGATTGCGCTCAGCGCCATCGCCCTGAGCGCCGGCACCCTGTCCGCATGTGGCAGCAGCGACAGCGGCGACAGCGCCGGAGACGGCGGCATCACCATGGGCTTCGCCCAGGTCGGCGCCGAGAGCGGGTGGCGCACGGCCAACAGCCAGAACATCCAGGACACCGCCAAGGCCGACGGCATCGACCTGAAGTTCTCCGACGCTCAGCAGAAGCAGGAGAACCAGATCAAGGCGATCCGCTCCTACATCCAGCAGAAGGTCGACGTCATCGCCTTCAGCCCGGTCGTCGAGACCGGCTGGGACGCGGTCCTGCAGGAGGCCAAGCGGGCCGACATCCCGGTCATCCTCACCGACCGCTCGGTCGACTCCGAGGACACCTCGCTCTACAAGACCTTCCTCGGCTCCGACTTCGAGCTCGAGGGCGAGAAGGCCGGCCAGTGGCTGGTCGACAACGCCGCCGACTCCGACGTCGACGGCGACGGCGACGTCAACGTCGTCGAGCTGCAGGGCACCACCGGTGCCGCGCCGGCGATCGACCGCAAGGAGGGCTTCGAGAAGATCATCGCCGCCGACCCCTCGATCTCGATCAGCCAGTCCCAGACCGGCGACTTCACCCGTGACGGCGGCAAGAAGGTCATGGAGGCCTTCCTGCAGTCCGAGAAGGGCATCGACGTCGTCTACGCCCACAACGACGACATGGGCCTGGGTGCCATCGAGGCCATCGAGGCCGCCGGCCTCGAGCCGGGTGTCGACATCAAGATCATCACCGTCGACGCGGTCAAGGACGGCATGACCGCCCTGTCCGAGGGCAAGATCAACTTCATCGTCGAGTGCAACCCGCTCCTCGGGCCGCAGCTGATGGACCTCGCCAAGAAGGTCGTCGCCGGCGAGGAGGTCCCCGAGCCGGGTCGTCACCGAGGAGACCACCTTCACCCAGGAGGAGGCCACCAAGGTCCTGGCCGACCGCCAGTACTGAGGTCCGCTCCCACCCCCGAGTCAGTCGCGGGTCCGACCGGCGATCCCGGTCGGGCCCGCGACCAGCCACTCACCGTGTCACGCACTGGAGGAACGAGATGACGCAGACCGAGGTCACCGTCACGGCCGACGACGGTCGCCGCGGCCACGAGGGCGACCCGGGGTCCGGCAGTACCCCTCGGCGTCCCCCCGCCCCGGACGGCACCGGCGAACCCGTGGTCGAGATGCGCGACATCTCCATCACGTTCGGCGCCGTACGGGCGCTGGCCGACGTGAGCCTGCGGCTGTTCCCCGGCGAGGTGCACGCCCTGATGGGCGAGAACGGCGCCGGCAAGTCGACCATGATCAAGGCGCTCACCGGCGTCTACGAGATCGACGGCGGCACGATCCTGGTCGGCGGCGAGCAGCACCGCTTCCACACCCCCGGCGCGGCCCAGGCCGCCGGCATCAGCACGGTCTACCAGGAGGTCAACCTGGTCCCGAACCTGACCGTCGCCGAGAACATGATGCTGGGCCGCGAGCCCCGCTGGTTCGGCATGATCAACAGGCGCGCGATGAACCGCCGCGCCGGCGAGACCCTCGAGCGCCTCGGCCTCGACGTCGACCCCGGCTCGATCCTGGGCGACCACCCGATCGCCATCCAGCAGCTGGTCGCCATCGCCCGCGCCGTCGACGTCGAGGCCGAGCGTGCTGATCCTCGACGAGCCGACCTCCAGCCTCGACTCCGACGAGGTCGCGAAGCTCTTCGAGGTGATGCGACGCCTGCGCGACCAGGGCGTGGCGATCGTCTTCGTCTCCCACTTCCTCGACCAGATCTACGAGATCTCCGACCGGATGACCATCCTGCGCAACGGTCGTCTGGTCGAGGAGCGGATGGTCGCCGACACCACCCAGCTCGAGCTGGTGCAGCTCATGATCGGCCGCGAGCTCGAGGCGCTCGGCCAGATCAACCGCGTTCGCCCCGGTGCCGCCGAGGACCGCACGCCGCTCATGAGCGCCGTCGGCCTCGGCCGCAAGGGCTCCCTCGAGGCCACCGACCTGACGCTGTACGACGGGGAGGTGATCGGCGTCGCCGGTCTCCTCGGCTCCGGCCGCACCGAGCTGGCCCGCCTGCTCTTCGGCGCCGACACCGCCGACAAGGGGTCGCTCGAGGTCCGGTCCGAGCGGCGTCGCCTGCGCAGCCCGCGCCACGCCATCGACCGCAAGATCGCCTTCTCCAGCGAGGACCGCAAGGGCGAGGGCGTGATCGCCGACCTGAGCGTCGCCGACAACATGCTGCTCGCGCTGCAGGCCTCCCGGGGATGGCTGCGGCCCATCCCGCAGGCGATGCGTACCCAGCTCGTCGACGAGTACATCGCGGCGCTCGACATCCGCCCGGCCGACCCGAACGCGCTGATGCGCAACCTCTCGGGCGGCAACCAGCAGAAGGTGCTCCTGGCCCGGTGGCTCATCACCGAGCCGGAGCTGCTGATCCTCGACGAGCCCACCCGCGGCATCGACATCGGCGCCAAGGCGCAGATCCAGACCCTGGTCGCCGAGCTCGCCAGCCAAGGGCATGTCGGTGGTCTTCATCTCCGCCGAGCTCGAGGAGGTGCTGCGCCTCTCGCACCGCCTCGTCGTGATGCGGGACCGCCGCAAGATCGCCGAGCGCGCCAACGACGGCATCACCGTCACCGACGTCCTGAAGATCATCGCCGGCGAGACCGGCACCCGCACCCGCACCCACCGCCAGCGCCAGCGCCAGCACCGACGCCAGCACCAGCACCGACGAGGAGGAGTCCGATGACTGAGGCCCCCACGCTGCCGAAGATCCCGCAGACCACACCGCCGGCGCCGCAGCCCCGGCGCCGGTCGACCGCCCTGTCCCGGGTGCTCGGGCACCAGCTGCTGTGGCCGGTGCTCGCCCTCGTGGTGCTGCTGCTGATCAACGTGGTCGCCAACCCGTCGTTCTTCCAGGTCCGGATCCAGGACGGCCACCTGTTCGGCAGCCTCGTCGACATCGTCCGCAACAGCGCACCCGTGATGCTGGTGGCGATCGGCATGACCCTGGTCATCGCCACCCGCGGCATCGACCTCTCCGTCGGCGCGATCGCCGCGATCGCCGGCGCCATCGCGTGCACCCGCATCTTCGACAGCCCGCGACCAGGGTGCCGCGGCGACCGCGATCATGGCGTGCACCCTCGCCCTGGCCGTCTGCGTGCTGCTCGGCGCTGTGGAACGGCTTCCTGGTCTCGGTCCTCGGGCATCCAGCCGATCATCGCCACGCTGGTGCTCATGGTCGCCGGGCGCGGCCTGGCCATGCTGGTCACCGACGGCCAGATCACCACCGTCAACAACGACACGTTCTCGCGGCCTGGCCTCCGGCTTCGTGCTGACCCTGCCGGTGGCCTTCATCATCGCGGTCGCGGTCTTCGCCCTGACCGCGGTCCTCACCCGGCGTACCGCGCTCGGGATGCTGATCGAGGCGGTCGGCATCAACCCCGAGGCCAGCCGGCTCGCCGGGGTCCGCTCGCGCACGATCATCTGGACCGTCTACGTCTTCTCGGGCCTGTGCGCCGGGCGTGGCCGGGCTGATCATCGCGGCCAACACCAACTCGGTGAACGCCAACAGCCTCGGGCTGTGGATCGAGCTCGACGCGATCCTCGCCGTCGTGATCGGCGGGACCTCGCTGGCCGGCGGCCGCTTCTCGCTCACCGGCACGGTCATCGGCGCGCTCTTCATCGCCACCCTGGCGCGCACCATCCCCAACATCGGGATCCCGGTCGAGGCCAACTACCTCTTCAAGGCGGTCGTCGTGATCCTCATCTGCCTCCTCCAGTCACCCAAGGCCGCGTACGGCGGTCCGCGTCCCGGCTGGCCTTCCGCCCCGCGAAGGGAGCTCGACCATGAGCACCGCCACCCCGATGCGGCCGACACCGTCCGGCCCGGACGCGGCCCGACCGGACACCGGCACCGACCGGGTCTCGACGTGGGACCGGGTGCGCGGCTACACGCCGAGCTCGCAGTACCTCCCGGTCCTCGCGACCGCTGGCCCTCTTCCTCGGCATGTTCGGCCTCGGCGGCGCCCGCTACGACGGGTTCACCGACCCGCAGGTGTTCCTCAGCCTGCTGCTCGACAACAGCTTCCTGATCGTGCTCGCCGTGGGCATGACCTTCGTGATCCTGACCGGCGGCATCGACCTCTCGGTCGGGCTCGGTCGTGGCGCTGTCCACCGTGATCGCGGCCAAGACGCTCGAGATGGGCTGGTCGCCGTACCTCGCGGTCGCTCGCGGTGCTGCTGACCGGCACCCTGCTCGGGACTGCGATGGGGCTGCTGATCCACTACTTCGACATCCAGCCCTTCATCGCCACGCTCGCCGGGCATGTTCCTGGCCCGCGGCCTGTGCTACCTGATCAGCGTCGAGTCGATCCCGATCACCGACCCGACGTTCCAGAGCTGGGCGTTCAAGACCCTCGACCTCCCGGCGGCTACTACATCGCGCTACACCTCGATCGTCGCGCTGGCTCACCGTCGCCGTCGGCAGCCTACGTGCTGGCCCGTACCCGCTTCGGCCGCACGGTCTACGCGATCGGCGGCAACGAGTCCTCGGCGATGCTGATGGGGCTGCGGGTCGCCTCCACCAAGGTCGGGGTCTACGCGATCAGCGGCTTCTGCGCCGGCTTCGGCGGCCTCCTCTTCGCCCTCTACATCGCTGTCGGGCTACTGCCTGCACGCCGTCGGCATGGAGCTCGACGCGATCGCGGCCGTCGTCATCGGCGGCACGCTGCTCACCGGTGGCCGGGGCTTCGTCGATCGGCTCGCTCCTCGGCGTGCTGGTGCTCGGCCTGATCCAGACCTTCATCTCCTTCGACGGCACCCTGAGCTCCTGGTGGACCCGGATCAGCATCGGCGCCCTGGTCCTGGTCTTCGTGGTGGTCCAGCGCGTCGTGACCCGGCGGCAGTCGTGACCGAGTCTCCGCCCGGAGCAGCGGACGCCGGTGATGGCCGACGTCGCCCGCCTGGCCGGGGTCTCGCACCAGACCGTGTCCCGCGTCATCAACGGGCAGAACAACCTGCGCCCGGCGACGCGCGAACGTGTCGAGCAGGCGATCCGCCAGCTCGGCTACCGGCCCAACACCGCGGCCCGAGCGCTGGTGACCCGACGCTCGGCGACCATCGGCGTGATCGGCTCCAAGAGCGGCTTCTGGGGCCCGAGCACGGTGCACCGCACCATCCAGGCCGCGGGCCGCGAGGCCGGCTACTTCGTCAGCTCGGCCAACCTCCAGAGCCTGACCCGCGACGAGCTCGTCGACGCGATCAACCACCTGCGCGACCAGAGCGTCGAGGGCATCGTCCTGATCGCCGCGACCGACGAGGCGCTCGAGGTCGCCCGCGCCCAGGAGGCCCTCGGCACCCCGGTCGTCGTGGTCGAGGGCGACGCCGCCAAGACCCGGTGGACGCGTCGGCGTCGACCAGGTCGCCGGTGCCGCGGCTGGGCACCCAGCACCTGATCGACCTCGGGCACACCGACATCGTGCACCTCGGCCGGCCCGCAGTCCTGGACCGAGGCGCGCTCGCGACTGGCTCGGCTGGCAGTCAGGCGATGTTCGACGCCGGGCTGCGCCCCGGACAGGTGTCACCGGCGACTGGTCGGCCAGCAGCGGCTACGAGGCCGGTCTCGAGATCGCCTCGCGCGACGACGTCACGCGCCGTCTTCTGCGCCAACGACCAGATGGCGCTGGGCCTGCTCCGCGCCCTCAACGAGGCCGGGCGCGGTCCGTGCCCGGCGACGTCAGCGTCGTCGGCTTCGACGACATCCCGGAGGCGGCGTACCTCATCCCGCCGCTGACCACCGTCCGCCAGGACTTCAGCGCCGTCGGCCACCGCGCCATCGAGATCCTCCAGGCCGCCATCGCCGGCGAGCCCGGCGCCCGGACGGCTGATCGGCCCCGAGCTCGTCGTCCGCGCCAGCACCGCCGCCCTGCCGGCACCCCCACCCCCCACCCCCGTGCCGCCGACCGGCGCCGCCGAGAGGAACTAGCCCGTGCCCGAGCGTCGCATCCCACCTACGTCGTCGGCGTCGACTACGGCACCCTGTCCGGCCGGGCGCGTCGTGGTCCGCGTCGTCCGACGGCGCCGAGCTCGGCACCGCGACCCACGACTACCCGCACGCGGTCGCTCGAGGACCGGCTCCCCGCCGCCCTGGCCGGCGCGGCCGTCCGCTGCCGCCCGACTGGGCGCTCCAGGTGCCCGAGGACTACCGCGACGTGCTGCGCGCACGCCGTCCCGGCGCGCGGTCGCCGCCGCCGGCATCGACCCGGCGCGACGTCGTCGGGATCGCCACCGACTTCACCGCCTGCACGATGGTGCCGACGCTCGCCGACGGCACCCCGCTGTGCGAGGTCGACGGCCTCGCCGACCGGCCGCACGCCTACGTCAAGCTGTGGAAGCACCACGCCGCGCAGCCGCAGGCCGACCGGATCAACCGGCTCGCCGAGCGAGCGCGGCGAGGCCTGGCTGCCGCGCTACGGCGGGCTGATCTCCTCGGAGTGGGAGTTCGCCAAGGGCCTGCAGCTGTTCGAGGAGGACCGCGAGGTCTACGACCGGATGGAGCACTGGGTCGAGGCCGCCGACTGGATCGTGTGGCAGCTGTGCGGCACCTACGTCCGCAACGCCTGCACCGCCGGCTACAAGGGCATCCTGCAGGACGGCGCCTACCCGATCGCCGGACGTTCCTGGCCGCGCTCGCGCCCGGCTTCGAGGGCTTCGTCGCCGACAAGCTCGACCACCCGATCGGCCAGCTCGGCGACCGGGCCGGCTCGCTCACCGCCGAGGCCGCCGCGTGGACCGGGCTGCCCGAGGGCATCGCGGTCGCCGTCGGCAACGTCGACGCGCACGTCACCGCGCCCGCCGCCCAGGCCGTCGGGGCCGGGCCAGATGGTCGCGATCATGGGCACCTCGACCTGCCACGTGATGAGCGCCGACGTGCTGCGCGAGGTGCCCGGCATGTGCGGGGTCGTCGACGGCGGCATCGTCGCCGGCAGCTGGGGCTACGAGGCCGGCCAGAGCGGCGTCGGCGACATCTTCGGCTGGTTCACCGAGCAACGCCGTCCCGCCGGCGTACGTCGAGCCGCGGCCGCCGCCGCGGCGGGAGTCGGTGCACGAGCACCTCACCCGGCTGGCCCGGGCGCAGGAGGTCGGCGAGCACGGCCTGGTCGCCCTCGACTGGCACTCCGGCAACCGGTCGGTGCTCGTCGACCACGAGCTCTCCGGGCTGGTGCGTCGGCCAGACCCTGGCGACCCGGCCCGAGGACGTCTACCGCGCGCTGCTCGAGGCGACCGCCTTCGGCACCCGCGTGATCGTCGAGACCTTCCGCGACGCCGGGGTCCCGGTCGACGAGTTCATCGTCGCCGGCGGACTGGCCAAGAACGCACCTGCTCATGCAGATCTACGCCGACGTCACCCGGCTCCCGCTGTCGGTCATCGACTCCGAGCAGGGCCCGGCGCTCGGCTCGGCGATCCACGCGGCCGTCGCGGCCGGCGCCTACCCCGACGTGCCGACCGCCGCCAAGACGCATGGGCAAGGTCGCGCAAGGGCGTCTTCCTCCCCGACGAGGCCCGGGCCGCAGCGCTACGACGCGCTCTTCGCCGAGTACCTCGCGCCTGCACGACCACTTCGGCCGCGGCGAGCCCACGCATGCGCCGGCTCAAGGCGATGCGCCGCGACGCGGTGCTGACCCGCCAGGCGCGCGAGGCCGCAGCAGCCAGGAGGCGATCGGCATGACCGTCCGTCGACGACGTACGCGACACGATCACCGACCCTGCGCCGCGAGGTCTGCGCGCTGCACGAGCAGCTGACCCGCTACCAGCTGGTGGTGTGGACCGCCGGCAACGTCTCGGCGCGGGTGCCCGGCCAGCGACCTGCTCGTCATCAAGCCGAGCGGCGTCGTCCTACGACGACCTCACGCCGGAGAACATGGTCGTCTGCGACCTCGAGGGCCGCGTCGTCGAGGGCGAGCACGCCCCGTCCTCCGACACCGAGGCGCAGGCCTACGTCTACCGCGAGATGCCGCAGGTCGGCGGGGTCGTGCACACCCACTCGACGTACGCCACCGCCTGGGCGGCGCGCGGCGAGGCCGGTGCCGTGCGTGCTGACGATGGGCGCCGACGAGTTCGGCGGCGAGATCCCGGTCGGGCCGTTCGCGATCATCGGCGACGACTCGATCGGCCGCGGGCATCGTCGAGACCCTGCGCGACAGCCGCTCGCCCGCCGTGCTGATGCGCAACCACGGCGTCTTCACCATCGGCCCGACCGCCCGGGCGGCGGTCAAGGCCGCCGTGATGTGCGAGGACGTCGCCCGCACCGTGCACATCTCCCGCCAGCTCGGCGCCCCGATCCCGATCGAGCCGGCCCACGTCGACGCCCTCTACGACCGCTACCAGAACGTCTACGGCCAGCGCTGACCGCGCGCCCGACCCCCACGACCCCGACGACCCCACAAGGAGCACCATGACCGCCACGTCACGTCGACCCCCACGCCCGAGGTCTGGTTCCTGACCGGGAGCCAGGGCCTCTACGGCCCCGAGACCCTCGACCAGGTCGCGGCGCAGTCGCAGGGCATCGTCGCGCGTCTCGCCGCGGCCGCCGACCTGCCCGGTCGCAGGTCGTGTGGAAGCCGGTCCTGCTCGACGCCGGCTCGATCCACCGGCAGATGCTCGACGCCAACAGCGGCGCCGCAGTGCGTCGGCGTCATCGCCTGGATGCACACGTTCTCGCCGGCGAAGATGTGGATCGCCGGGCTCGACGCGCTGCAGAAGCCGCTGCTGCACCTGCACACGCAGGCCGGCATGGCGCTGCCCTGGTCGACGATCGACATGGACTTCATGAACCTCAACCAGGCCGCGCACGGCGACCGGGAGTTCGGCTACATCCAGACCCGCCTCGGCGTCGCCCGCAAGACGGTCGCCGGCCACGTCGAGTCGCCGCGTGGTCGCCGCCGGGTCGCGCGACTGGGCCCGCGCCGCCCTGGGTCGCCACGAGCTGCGCACCCTCAAGCTGGCCCGCTTCGGCGACAACATGCGCGACGTCGCGGTCACCGAGGGCGACAAGGTCGAGGCGCAGCTGCGCTTCGGCGTCTCGGTCAACACCTACGGCGTCAACGACCTCGTCGCCGTCGTCGACGCGGTCGCCGACGACGACGTCGACAAGCTGGTCGCCGAGTACGCCGACACCTACGACGTCGCGCCCGAGCTGCTGCCGGGCGGCGAGCGCCACGAGTCGCTGCGCTACGGCGCCCGCATCGAGCTCGGCCTGCGCGCCGTTCCTCACCGACGGCGGCTTCGGCGCGTTCACCACCAACTTCGAGGACCTCGGCGGGCTGCGCCAGCTGCCCGGCCTGGCCGTGCAGCGGCTGATGGCCGACGGCTACGGCTTCGGCGGCGAGGGCGACTGGAAGACCTCGGTGCTGCTGCGGGCCACCAAGGCGATGGCCGGCGCGCTGCCCGGCGGCACGTCGTTCATGGAGGACTACACCTACCACCTGGTGCCCGGGCGAGGAGAAGATCCTCGGCGCCCACATGCTCGAGGTCTGCCCCTCCATCACCACGCCAGCGCCCGTCGCTCGAGGTCCACCCGCTCGGCATCGGCGGCCGCGAGGACCCGGTGCGGCTGCGCTTCACCGCCGACCCCGGCGCCGGCCGTCGTCGCCGGCCTCTCCGACCTGGGCGACCGCTTCCGGCTGACCGTCAACGAGATCGACGTGGTCGAGCCCGACGAGGCGCTGCCCCAGCTGCCCGTGGCCTGCGCGGTCTGGGAGCCGCGGCCCTCGCTGTCGACCTCGGCCGAGTCCTGGCTGATGGCCGGCGCCCCGCACCACACCGTGCTGTCCAAGGCCGTCGGGGTCGAGGTGCTCGAGGACTTCGCCGAGATGACCGGCGTCGAGATGCTGACGTCATCGACGCCGACACCACCACCCGCGCCTTCCAGCGCGAGCTGCGCTGGAACGCCGCCTACCACCGCCTGGCCCAGCGCCTCTGACTCGAGGTCGAGGAGCGCCGGCGCGGCCTCCACGGTGGTCGAGGTGTGCGGAGCGCCATCGACGGCCGCCCCGGTGGTTGAGGTGTGAGGAGCGCCAGCGACGGCCGACCCGCGGTGGTTGAGGTGTGAGGAGCGCCAGCGACGAGCCTCGAAACCCCTGGTGCCGAGCAGCAGCCGTGGGTCCTGGGGCTGCTTGTCGTCTCGCTGGGTTTCGAGGCTCGGGCCCGGGGGGCCCTCGCACCTCAACCAGCGGTGGGGCCCTCGCACCTCAACCGGCGGGGACGGGGGACGGCTCGGGCCCCATCAGGAGGTACCGCTTCAGGGCGTCAGGATCTGGGCGACGAGGCGGGCGAGCTCGGCGTAGGCCTCGGAGTCGGTGAGCTCGAGGCGGGCGAAGAGGTCTCCGCGCTGGATGCCGAACATGGTGGCCGCGGTGATCTCGGCGACGAAGTCGGCGTGCACCTCGCGGAAGGTGCCGTCGGCGATGCCCGCGGCGATCAGCTCGCGGATCCGGTCGGCGGCGGCGGCGGTGTTGTGGCGGTAGACCTGCGAGGTCGGCTCGTACCGGGCGAGGTCGTCCATGAAGGCCCGGGAGAGCGGGGCGAGCTCGGCCGCCACGGCCTCGAGGTACGCCGCCACCCGGTCGGCGGGGTCGGCCGCGGCCACCTGCGCCTCGACGGAGGCCGTCGCGTCGCGGAAGTACTGCTTGACCACCTCGACCACCAGCTCGGACCTCGAGGAGGCCAGGGCGTAGAGCGTCGTCTTCGAGCAGCGCAGCCGGACGGCGAGGTCGTCGAGGGTGAACGTCGAGAAGCCCTCGGCCGCCATCAGCGCCACGAGGCGGTCGAGCAGGTCGCCCTGGCGGCGGGTCCGGCGACCGGCGCGGGTCGGCGTCGGCGCGGGCGCGGCAGGCATGGGTCGACCGTACCGCAGATTGTACCGTTTACGATACGCTCGTATCACGGCTAGTATCGTTCGCATGCCTGCCCGCCGTGTCGTGTCCACCGATGAAGCCGCCGACCTGCTGCGCCTGGTCCGCCAGATCGCGACCGAGGAGCTGCTGCCCCTGGTCGCGGAGGCCGAGGCCGACGAGGTCTTCCCGCGCGAGGTGTTCCGCATGCTCGGCAGGACCGGGCTGCTCGGCCTGCCCTACCCCGAGGAGTACGGCGGCTCCGACCTGCCCTACGAGGTCTACCTGCAGGTCCTGGAGGAGATCGCGTCGGTGTGGGCGTCGGTCGGCGTGGGCGTCTCCGTGCACGCGCTGTCCTGCTTCGGCCTGGCCACCGCCGGCACCGAGGAGCAGAAGCAGCGCTGGCTCCCCGACATGCTCGGCGGCGACCTGCTCGGCGCCTACTGCCTCTCCGAGGCGCACGCGGGCTCCGACCCCGCCGCCATGCGCACGACCGCCACGCTCGTCGGCGACGAGTACGTGCTCAACGGTGCCAAGGCCTGGACCACCCACGGCGGGAACGCCGACTTCTACAAGCTGATGGCGCGTACGTCGGACGACCGCAACGGCATCTCCTGCTTCCTCCTCCCGGCCGACACCCCCGGGCTCTCCGCGGACCCGCCCGAGCGCAAGATGGGGCTCACCGGCTCCTCGACGACCACGATGCGGCTCGACGACGTACGCATCCCGGTCGAGCGGCGCCTCGGAGCGGAGGGAGAGGGGCTCAAGATCGCGCTCGCCGGGCTCGACTCCGGCCGGCTGGGCATCGCAGCGGTCGCCGTCGGCCTCGCCCAGGGTGCCCTCGACCGCGCCGTTGCCTACGCCCAGGAGCGCGAGACCTTCGGGCAGCGGATCATCGACCACCAGGGACTCGCGTTCGTGCTGGCCGACATGGAGGCCGCGATCCAGACCGCGCGGCAGATGACCCTGCACGCGGCGCGGCTCAAGGACGCCGGCCTGCCGTTCGGCCGGGAGGCGTCGGTCGCCAAGCTCGTCGCGACCGACAACGCCATGAAGGTCACCACCGACGGCGTGCAGGTCCTCGGTGGCGCCGGCTACACCCGCGACTTCCCGCTCGAGCGCTACATGCGCGAGGCGAAGGTCATGCAGATCTTCGAGGGCACCAACCAGATCCAGCGGATGGTCATCGGCCGCTCGCTCGACAAGGGGCCGGCCGGCGACATCGTGCACCACGACCGGGATCGCTGACGGGGTCGTCGAGAGCCGGGCGGTCATGCGGAGGGCGGCTCCACTTGGAGTAACGTGACGTGGCATGACTGCTCGTGGAGCCGAGACAGCTCGGAGTCATGGTCCGCTGCCGGACCTTGCAGCCGGTCCGGTGGTGCCTGCTGTGGTGCGGCTGCCGGCCGGGCCGTGGCCGGCGGCTTGCGACGGGGTCGCAGCGCGACTCGCCGCGGGGCATCTGGCGTCGGGGCAGCCGCGATGACGACGCAGACCGGGGACACACCCCAGGAGGCCGCGCCGACCGAGCCGCGCACCGTACGGCGCCTGGCCCGGGACCTGCGACGCCACTGGATCGTGGAGCTCGGCGTCCTCGTGGCCCTCTTCGTCGCCTACAACGTCATCCGGGCCGCGCAGGGCGACGATGCCGGGCTGGCCGTCTCCCACAGCCTGGAGCTCGTCCACCTGGAGTCGAGGTTGTTCGACCGGGTCGAGCTGCCGCTCAACTCCTGGATCGTCACCGTGCCGGTCGTCGCGGTCGCGGCCTGCTACTTCTACGCACTCATGCACTACGCGATGACTCCGTTGGTGCTGCTCATGTCGCGCCGAGCGGGTGGGCGTCTCTACTGGCGGGGCTACTGGGCGATCGTCGTCGCCTCGGCGCTCGCGCTCCTCGTGTATGCGACCTGGCCGGCCGCGCCGCCGCGGCTGGTGCCGGGGCTCGAGGTCGTCGACGTCATGCGCGACTTCTCCGACTACGGCTGGTGGGGGGCGGCCGCCTCGGCGCCGCGCGGGATCGGAGACGCCACGAACCAGTACGCGGCGATGCCGTCCCTGCACTTCGGGTGGTCGCTGTGGTGCGGCATCCAGATGTGGGGGCTGGGCTCACGGGCGTGGCGCACCCTGGCTCTCGTCTACCCGACACTGCAGGTGCTCGTGGTGCTCGCGACGGGCAACCACTTCCTCGTCGACGTGCTCGGCGGGGCGGCGTGCGTCGCCGTGGCCTACGCGGTCGTCGGTCTCGTCGGGCGCCTCCTGGCCTCGCGTCGAGCGTCGACGGGGACTCCGCCCGACCCGGCCTGACGCATCGCCGGCGGAGGCGGGGCGAGCAGGCACCGGTGGCCGAGCGGGACGCGTCGATGGACGCCGACGGAGCGGCCGCACGGGACCGGCGCCGGCGCGTGCGTTACGGTGAAGGCGAAAGGGAGTAGTCCCCAACAGCTGCGTCGACATGCTGACCCGCTCGAGCGGGTCCGGTGCAGCGGGCCACCTCGCAGTGGCGGACGAGACTTTCGACCAGTCGCACGACGTATTTTCGTGCCTGGTCGAAGGCGCGTCCCCGGGACCTGTCTGCGGCCGGGCCGGAGAGGACACCCCTTGTACGCCTTCCTGCTGAGCACCGCCGTCATCTTCGTCGCCGAGCTGGGCGACAAGTCCCAGCTGATGGCGATGACCTTCGCCGCCCGCTACCGCGCCCGCGACGTCCTGATCGGCATCACCGTCGCGACCGCGATCGTCCACCTCGCCTCGGTCGGGCTGGGCGCCCTCGTCGGCACCCAGCTCGAGGACTTCCAGTCGACGATCTCGATCGTCGCCGGCGTGGCGTTCCTCGGCTTCGCCGCCTGGACGCTGCGCGGTGACGAGCTCACCGACGAGGAGGAGGACAAGGCACGCCGGAGCCAGGGCGCCGCGATCGTCGCCGTCGGCGTCGCCTTCTTCCTCGCCGAGCTCGGCGACAAGACCATGCTCGCCACGATCACGCTGGCCACCCAGGAGGGTTGGCTGGGCACCTGGATCGGGAGCACCGTCGGCATGGTCGCCGCCGATGCGCTCGCCATCGTGGTCGGCGCGCTCCTGGGGCGCAAGCTCCCGGAGAAGGCGATCGCGTACGGCGCCGCCGCAGCGTTCGCCGTCTTCGGGGTGCTCCTGGTGCTGGACGGCGCCGGCGTCCTGTAGCCGCTCAGCGCCGGGTGAACACCCCGTCGGGGTAGGCGCCGTTGGCGATGGCCGTGCGGACCAGCGGCTTGCCGATCTCGGCGAGACGGGCGGTGCCGGCCTGGCCGAGCGCGTCCCAGGGCGCGGCGGCGGCCTCGTCGGTCACCGCCTCGATCCGGCGGCGCAGCTCCACGCCGGCCTCGGTCAGCGTGCCCTCGGCGGTCATCAGTCCACGCTCGGCCAGGCTCGCCACCGTGCCGTCCCACTGCTCGTCGCTCCAGCCGCGGGTCGCCTGCGCGGCCGGCTTGGTGAAACCCTTGCCGGTCGCGACGTGGGTGACCAGGGCCTCCAGCCCGGTCAGCCCCGCGCCGAGGACGGCCGCGATGTGGCCGTCGCCGCGGAACTCGCGGAGCAGGGTCAGCCCGTGCCACAGCGCCAGGTGCGGCTCCTCGGGCCAGGCCAGGTCGGCGTGGCCGGCGTACAGGGGGCGCCCGCCGGGGTCGCACGCTGCCGCTGCGGTCCGGGTCAGGTCGGCGGCCTCCGCGATCTCCGGCGCGGCCAGCGCCTCGTCGCCGAGCAGTCGGCGGTAGGCCCGGTCGATGCCGCGCAGCCGCGCCTCGACGATCGCCCCGGGCGTCGCTGCCTCCCAGACCGGCGGCAGCACCTTCGCGACGAGGGTCGGGCTGAAGACGAGGAACGTCGCCGTGACGGTGCCGGCCCCCACCGCGACCCATGGCGGCCGAGCGGGAGGCGAAGTACGGCGCCCGGCCGGGCCGGATGCCCAGGGCGGCGACCTCGGCGTCCACCTCGGGGGCGAAGTAGCCCAGCGCGTGCAGGGTCTCGAGGGAGCGGGCGGTGCGGCCGGCGTCGTGAGGATCCATGGAGCCTGTCTACACGGTGGCGACCTGTGCGCGGGTGACCGGCGACCCGACAGGATGGGGGGCATGTCGTCCTCTGTCCCGTCCGCGCCGTCCAACTGGGCCGGCAACGTGGTGTTCTCCACGACCGACGTCCGGCGCCCCGGCGGCGTCGCCGAGCTCCAGCAGGTGGTGCGGGACGCGCGCCTGGTGCGAGCCCTCGGGACCGGGCACTCGTTCTCCCCGATCGCGGACACGACAGGCACCCTCGTCTCCACCCGCGACCTCGACCTGCGCGTCGAGGTCGACCCCCAGCGGCGGGTCGCCTGCGTGCCGGGCGGCGCCAGCTTCGCCGAGGTCGCCACGGCGCTCCACGCGGCCGGGTGGGCGCTGCCCAACCTGGGCTCGCTGCCGCACATCAGCGTCGCCGGTGCCTGCGCGACCGGGACCCACGGCTCCGGCAGCGACGCTGGGGTCGCTGGCGACGGCGGTCGTCGGCCTCGAGCTGGTCCGGGCCGACGGCGAGCTCTGGGAGGTCCACGCCGGCGAGCCCGACTTCGCCGGCGCCGTGCTGTCGCTCGGCGCGCTGGGCGTGGTGACCCGGCTGTGGCTGGCGATCGAGCCGACGTACGACGTGAGCCAGGAGGTGGTGCTCGACGTGCCGGCCGATCAGGTGGTCGCCCACGCCGAGGAGATCCTGGCCTCGGCGTACAGCGTGAGCATCTTCAGCTCGTTCGGCGACCCGGCGACGATCGACTCCGTGTGGCGCAAGCGCCGCCTCGACCAGCCCGAGGTGCCGTGGACCCTGGGCGGGGCGCCGGCCACCGAGCTCGTGCACCCGCTGCGTGGCCTGGACGCCGTGGCCGCCACCGAGCAGCTCGGCCGACCCGGACCGTGGCACGAACGGCTGCCGCACTTCCGCCTGGAGTTCACGCCGAGCGCGGGGGAGGAGATCCAGTCCGAGTTCTTCCTCGAGCGTCGCCACGCGTCCGCCGCCCTGGCAGCCCTGGCGGAGGCGGCCCCCCGGGTCGCGCCGGCCCTCCAGGTCTTCGAGATGCGCACCATCGCCGCCGACGACCTGTGGTTGAGCCCGTTCCGGGGACGCGACACGGTGGCGGTGCACGCGACCTGGGTGCGTGACCTGGCGCGGGTGCGCCCGGCGCTCGCCGCGCTCGAGGAGGTGCTCGAGCCGTGGGCGCCGCGACCCCACTGGGGCAAGGTCTCGCTGGGCTTCGACGCCGCGCGCCTGGCCGACCTCTACCCGCTGCTGCCGCGCTTCCGCGAGCTCGGCGAGCGGCTCGACCCCGAGCGGTGCTTCGTCAACGAGCACCTGTCGCGGCTCGGCGTGCGCCAGGGGCGCTGACTACCGCGCGTCCCGCAGCTGGCGGCGCAGGACCTTGCCGGTCAGGGTGCGGGGCAGTCGCGCGACGAGCTCGACCTCGCGGGGGTACTTGTACGCCGCCAGCCGCTCGCGGCAGTAGTCGACCAGCTCGTTCTCGCTGACCTCGGCCGCGGCGCGCAGCGCCACGAACGCCTTCACCGACTCGCCTCGGTAGTCGTCGGGGATGCCGACCACGGCGACCTCGCGCACGGCCGGGTGCTGCTGGAGGACCACCTCGACCTCGCGGGGCCACACCTTGTAGCCGGCCGCGTTGATCATGTCGTTGCGGCGGTCGACGACGAAGAACCAGCCGTCGGCATCCATGAAGCCGACGTCTCCGGTGTGGAACTCGCCGGTCGGCATCGCGGCGGCCGTGGCCGCGGGGTTGTCCCAGTAGCCCGGCACCACCTGGGGGCCCGCGGTGACGATCTCTCCGATGTCACCCGCCGCGACCTCGTCGCCGCTCTCGTCGACGACCCGCGCGACCGTGTCGAAGACCGGGAGACCCACCGACAGGGCGCCGGTCGCCTCGTCGACGGGTGCCCGCAGCCCGGCCGGCACGGCGTGCGAGGGCGAGGTCGTCTCGGTCTGGCCGTACATGTTGTGCAGGTAGCGGCCCAGTCGCTCCTCGAGGCGGTCGGCCACCTCCGGCTCGAGCGGGGCTCCGCCGGTGGAGAGCTGGCGGAACGAGTCGAAGTCCTCGGGCACGGAGCCTCCCTCGTCGACCAGGGCGAGGAAGGCGGTGACCGAGGCGATGGCGTACGCCGGGCGCCGCTCGCGGATCGCGTCCATCGTGACCCGGGGGTGGAACCGGTGCGTGAGCACCAACGGCGAGCCCAGCAGGAGGGCCAGCAGGACGCCGCCGACCAGCCCTGTGACGTGGAAGACCGGCGACAGCGCGAGGATCGGCTCGCCCGGCTGCAGCCCGATCAGGTCGCGGTAGGTCTGGGCGTTGAAGGCCAGGTTGCCGTGCGTGATCATCGCGCCCTTGGGCACCCCGGTCGTGCCCGAGGTGTAGGCGAGGACGGCGGGGTCCGCGGCGTCCGGCAGGGGGCCCGCGGTGAAGGGGCGGCCGGCGCCGACGACGGCGTACAGGTCGAGGGTGTCGGGCAGGTCCCGGCGGGTGGTGCCGGCGAAGGTGCGCGGGTCCGATCGCTGCTGCCCGTCGAGGGCGGAGGCGGTCAGGACCGTGTGCACGCCGTGCTCTCCGGTGGACAGGAGCGGACCCGCGACCTCGTCGTAGAGGTCGTCGAGCGCCAGCAGCGCGACGGGCGTGCAGTCGCGGAGCAGGGCGTCGAGCTCCTGCGCCTTGGACATCGGGCTCAGCGCGGCTGCGATGCCGCCGGCCTTCCAGGCGGCGAGGAGCCCGATGACGAACGCCGGGTCGTTCTGCAGGTAGAGCCCGAGACGGTCGCCGGGTCGGAAGCCGCGCGACACCAGCAGGGCCGCGACGGCGTCCGAGGCGGCGTCGAGCCCGGCCCAGCTGAGCGTGGCGTCGAAGTAGTGCAGCGCCGGGGCGTCGGGGCGCTGCACGGCGTGACGGCGCACCATGGTCAGCGGGGTCGCGTGCTCGGGGGTGATCGTGCGCGGGCTCGCGGTGGGGTAGGTCGCCAGCCACGGCCGCGCGTCGTACGTCGTCGTCACCTGCCACCCCCTCGTGCGGACCGGTCTCGTGGGGTGGCGCACCCGCGTCCCGCGCCCTGCCCGTCACCGGCCATTGTGTCGGCAGCGGGCAAGCCTGGCCACCGTGTCTCGCTCCCGGCGTCCTGCCCGTATCCTGTTCAGGATGACTGAACAACAAGGTGCGGTCCGGGAGGCCCACGTCGGCGCCTCGATCCGGCGCACGCGCCTGGACGGCGGCCTCACGCTGCGCCAGGTGGCGGCCGGTGTCGGTGTCAGCGTCGGCACGATGAGCGCCATCGAGAACGGCAAGGTCTCCCTGACCGTCGCCCGCCTCCACCGGATCGCCGAGCTGCTCGGGGTCGCTCCGTCCCGGCTGTTGCTCGCACCCCGGGACCCGGGCGCCGAGCAGCCTCCGTCGAGCGTCGCCCAGGACTGGCGGGCCTTCGCCGAGCTGCCGCTCAACCCGGTGCTCAAGGCGGCGATCGACGTCTTCCACGACACCGGCTACCACGGCGCCACGATGCGGATGATCGCGACGCACGCCGACATCAGCGTGGCCGGCATCTACCACTACTACCGCAGCAAGCAGAGCCTGCTGGTGGCGCTCGTCGAGCTGGTGATGAGCGACCTCACCTGGCGGGTGCACGCGGCAGAGGGGTCGGGAGCGACGTCGGTGGAGCGGTTCGCCCGCATGGTCGAGGCGCTGGCCCTCTTCCACGCCGTACGCGGCGACGTGGCCTTCATCGTGGCCACCGAGACCCGCAGCCTCGAGGAGCCGGAGCGCACGGACATCGCCGAGTCGCGGCACGCCGTCCAACGGCTGCTCGAGGACGCCGCGGGACGGTGTGTCACCGAGGGCTCCTTCCGCACCCCGGCCCTGCACAACACGGCTCGGGCGATCGCCACGATGTGCATGGCGCTGCCCTACTGGTACTCCTCCGGAGGGCCCCAGACGCCCGCCGAGATCGCCACCGAGTACGCCGCTCTGGCGCTCGCGATGATGCACCACGACCCTGATCGGGTTCAGCCCGACTGAACGTCGCCGCCTCGTCCACGGCTGCCGGAAGTTCTTAGCCGGGCGGCCTTGACGCGACCCCGGATTCTTGTGACGCTCGTCGCACTGAACCCTGGCTAACGTTCGATCGAGCCGGTTCAGTCTGAGCAGCACGAACCCGTGAACCAACGAGAGGTGTCCGATGAACAGCGTGCCCGACCTGACCGACCTGCTGGCCGACTCCCCGTCCAACTGGGGCAAGTGGGGTGCACGACGACGAGGTCGGCAGCCTCAACTACCTCGGCCCCGAGCAGGTCCTGGCCGCAGCGTCGCTGATCACGGCCGGGAAGGTCTTCACGCTCCAGCGGCTCATCGGCGACCCCAAGGGCGACCCGGTCTGGCCGGGCCGCACGCCCGCCGAGCGCACCCAGATCCTCGACGAGTCGACCTGGGACGCCGACGACGCGCCCGGCCTTCCCCGGCGGCCTGCACTACGCCGACGACAAGATCAACGCCTTCCTCCAGGGCTCCACGCAGTACGACGCCCTCGGCCACGTCTGGTACGGCGGCCAGATCTGGAACGGCTACGACGCCCGGACGACCGTCGGCGGCCTCGACAAGGCCAGCATCCAGCCGATCGCCGCAGCGCGGCATCGTCGGCCGCGCGGTGCTGCTCGACATGGCGCGCTTCCGCGGCAAGACGTGCCTGGACAGTGCGGAGACCTTCACCCACGAGGACCTCCTCGCCTGCGCCGAGGCTCAGGGCGTGGAGATCCGCAAGCGCGACATCCTCATCATCCGCACCAACTACCTGCAGCTGTTCTTCGACCTCGGCGACAAGTTCTACGAGGACTTCTGCGAGCCGGGCCTGGTCTACAGCCCCGAGCTGGTCCAGTGGTTCGCCGACATGGAGATCCCCAACCTGGTCACCGACACGATCGCCAACGAGGTCACCTACGACCCCAACAACGGCGTGGCGCTGGTGCTGCACAACGCGCTGATGCGCAACCTCGGCGTCACCCTCACCGAGATCGCCGACCTCGAGGAGCTCGCCGCCGACTGCGCCGAGGACAAGCGCTACGAGGGCTTCTACGCCGCCGCTCCGCTCAAGGTGGCGCTCGGCAGCGGTTCGCCGGTCAACCCGATGCTCATCAAGTAGGCCGGCCGGTGAGCGTCTACGACGAGCGGCCCTGGCTGGCTCGCTACGGCGACATGCCGAGCGAGATCGAGCCCGAGCACGCCAACGCGCTGGAGATGTTCCGGGCCGGGCTCGCCGCAGACCCCGACGGGGTCGCGATCCGCTACTTCGACGGGACCGTGACCCGGCGCGAGCTCGACGAGCAGAGCGACGCCCTGGCCGAGCGCGCTGCTCGCGCACGGCTTCGGGCCCGGCGACCGGCTGGCGGTCTACCTGCAGAACGTGCCGCAGTTCCTGGTCTGCCTGCGTGGCGGCCTGGAAGGCCGGCGGCATCCTGGTCTCGATCAACCCGATGAGCCGGACCCGCGAGCTGTCCTACCTGCTCAAGGACTCCGGGGCCAAGGTGCTGGTCGCCCTGGAGGGCCTGTACGACGAGGTCGCGCGTGACGTCGTGCCCGACACCGACGTCTCGCTGGTGCTCACCACGAGCGAGCTCGAGTACCAGAGCCGCAACGACCCGCGCCTCTTCGCCGACACCGAGCGGCACCGCTACGACGGCACGACCGACCTGCTGACGCTCATCGACGAGCACCGGGGCGAGGTGCCGCCGCCGGTCGCGCCGGTGGCCGAGGACGTGGCGTTCCTGACCTACACCTCGGGGACGACCGGCGTGCCCAAGGGTGCGATGAACACGCACGGCAACGTCGTCTTCACCTCGCAGGTCTACCGCGACTGCGCCCGGTTCGCGCCGGGTGGGTCGATCTTCGGGGTCGCGCCGCTCTTCCACATCACCGGGCTCATCGGCCACATCGGAGCCAGCTTCTGCGGTCCGACGACCCTGGTGCTGGCCTACCGCTTCGAGCCGCACGTCGTCCTCGACGCGCTGCTCGAGCACCGGCCGACCGCCACCATCGGGGCGATCACGGCGTTCTCCGCGCTGCTGAACTCCCCCGACTTCACCCGGGACCACTTCGGCTCGTTCACCACCATCTACTCCGGCGGGGCGGCGATCTCGCCGACGGCCGAGAAGGGCTTCCTCGCCGCGACCGGGCTCCAGGTGCACAACGCCTACGGCCTCACCGAGACGACGAGCCCGATGACGCTGACCCCGTTCGGCGCGCAGTCGCCGGTCGACCCGACCTCGGGTGCGCTGTCGGTCGGGGTGCCCGGTGCCCAGCACGATCGTGCGGATCCAGGACGAGCTCGGCAACGACCTGCCGCTGGGCGAGATCGGCGAGATCGTGGCCGACGGCCCGCAGGTCGTCGCCGGCTACTGGGGCAAGCCCGAGGAGACCGCGGCGAACCTGCCCGGTGGGGCCCTCAAGAGCGGCGACGTCGGGTTCATGAACCCCGACGGCTGGATCTTCATCGTCGACCGCAAGAAGGACATGATCAACGCCTCCGGCTACAAGGTCTGGCCCCGCGAGGTCGAGGACGTGCTGGCCGAGCACGAGGCGGTCCGCGAGGCGGCGGTGGTCGGCGTACCTGACGAGAAGCGCGGTGAGACGGTCAAGGCGTTCGTCAGCCTCAAGCCCGGCGTCGACGGCGACCCCCGAGGAGCTGATCGCGCACTGCAAGGAGCGGATGGCGGCCTACAAGTACCCGCGGCAGGTCGTCATCATCGACGAGCTCCCCAAGACCGTGACCGGCAAGATCCTGCGGCGGGAGCTCCGCGGCTGAGCTCCCCCCTCGGCCGCGCGAGCGGCGCGGGCCCCCGTCGGTGATCCGGCGGGGGCCCGTCGCCTTCTCGGCCGAGGGGCGGCGACCGGGTGCGGCCGGGTGCGGCCGGGTCAGCCGGTCCGGCCGTCCCGCAGCGCCGCGAGGAGCTCGGTCGGCGAGGTCAGGGTGTCGAGACGGTCGACCGGTGTCGGGAGGGGGATCCGCCAGTTGTCCCGCTCGGTGGTGCCCGGCACGTTGGGTCGCCGTTCCTCGTGCACCGCGTCCTCCAGCGACAGGGCGAGCAGGAGGCTGGCCGAGCCACCGAGTCGTCGGTACGCCGCCGCGACCGCCTCGTCGACGTCGGCGTCGGCGGGCAGTCCGTCGCGGCGCAGCCGGGCGAGCAGCTCGGTCCGCCCGGCGAGCACGTCCCTCTCGGCCATGTCGGAGCTGGCGAGGGTGTCGTCGACGTCCGAGCCGGTCCAGAGGCCGGCGACCGTGGGCAGGTCGTGCGTGGTGACCGCGGCCAGCGAGAGGCGCGGGAAGTCGGCCGGCTCGTCGTCCTCGAACCACAGCACGCGGTAGCTCAGGATGTTGCGCTCGGTGAGGGCCTCGGTCACGCCGTCCTCGACCGTGCCCAGGTCCTCACCGACGACCACGGCCCGGGCGCGGTGCGACTCCAGGCAGACGATGTCGAGCAGGTCGTCGGCCGGGTAGCGCACGTAGCAGCCCTGCGGTCGGCACCTCGCCGTCCGGGATCCACCAGAGCCGGAACAGGCCCATGACGTGGTCGATGCGGATGCCGCCGGCGCCGGCGATGGTCGCGCGCACCGACTCGATGAACGGGTCGTAGTCGGCCAGCCGCAGCCGCCACGGGGTCAGCGGGGGTGAGCCCCAGTCCTGGCCGACGCTGTTCAGGGCGTCGGGCGGGCAGCCGACGGTGATCCCGTCGGCCAGCACGCCCTGCCAGGCCCAGGCGTCCGCGCCTCCGCCGGACACCCCGATGGGCAGGTCCTGGATGACGGTCAGGTCGCCGGTCGCGTGCGGTCAGCTGTACGGCGAGGAGCCACTGCAGCCAGGCGTGGAACGTCACGTCGTCCGCCCGGCCGCCGATGACCTCGGCGACCGCGGGACCGCGGGGGTCGCGCAGCTCGGCGGGCCAGGTGTGGCAGTCGCCGCCGTGCTGCTCGGCCAGCACCGACCACACGGCGTACTCCTCCAGGGCCGAGCCCTGCTCGGCCCGCCAGTCGCCGAACGCCGGGTCGACCGGCTGGGCGTCGTACACCTGGCGCAGCACCGAGCCCTTGCGGGCCCAGGCGCCGTCGCGGTCGACCACCCCGGGCTCGGGAGCCGGTGGCACGTCGTCGCGTGAGCAGCACGTCGGTGGCGCCGGGCACGTCCTCGAGGCGCAGGTAGACCGGGTTGCGGAAGCGGCGCGTCGCGGGCAGGTAGGGGCTCGACTCCATGGGGACGACGGGCGCCACCGCGTGCAGCGGGTTCACCAGCAGGAAGCCGCCGCCCTGGCCCTCGGTCCACTCGCGCAGGGTGCGGAGGTCGGCGAGGTCGCCGACACCGGTGCTCTCGGTCGAGAGGGCGCCGTACAGCTGGACGTTCCAGCCCCAGACCTGCTCGTCGGGCAGCCAGCACTCGCCGGGCGAGACGATGAGGCGCCGCTCAGGGCCGGACTCGCCGACCAGGGTGTGGTAGCCGAACGCCAAGTCGTCGGGCACCACGTCGTCGAGGTGCCGCCGGGTGCCGTCCTCGCAGTGCACCACCCCGGTGAGCCCGGTGCTCCGTCCTCGCCGCGTGACGATCGGTGCGCGCTCCTCCAGGTCGGCCGGCGGTCGCCCGATCGCCTCCCGCACCCGCTCCAACGTGGTCTCGCCGACCCGTTGCGGCAGGTCGTCGGCGTCGATCCAGTCCCGCTGGATGCCCCACTCGTCGCTCGTCGGCAGCTGTGTCATGCCCCCAGTCTTCCTCGTCCCCCGCCCGGACGGATCATCCCCTCGGCTGGTGTGAGGAGTGCCTCGATTCCGGTGGTCGAGCAAGCCGTACGTCGACCACCCCGGTGGTGAAGTAGCCCCTCCGGTGGTCGAGTAGCCCGGGCGAGCGAAGCGAGACCGGGCGTATCGAGACCGGGCGTATCGAGACCCGAGACCGGTGGGCCGGGAAGCAGCCTCGGGTCAGGCGGTTGCTGGTCCGCTTGCGGCGCCTCGATACGCCGGTCCCTCGCTGGCGCTCGTGCCCGGCTACTCGACGAGCGGGTGCCGGCGCTCGTTCCTTCCGGTGGTCGAGTAGGCCGGGCGAGCGGAGCGAGACCGGGCGTATCGAGACCCGGTGGGCCGAGAAGCAGCCTCGGGTCAGCCGGTGCTGCTGGGTGCGTGCGCGTCGGCACCCAGGTCGACGACCTCGTCGACGAGGTCGAGGCCGACGGCCCCGTGGGTGATCCACACGACCGTGCGGGTCCGAGGACCGGTCAGCAGCTCCTGGGCGAGCGCCGCGGCGGTGGCGTGGTCGAGGTGGGCGGCGGGCTCGTCGAGCACGAGGACCGGCTGGTCGGCGAGGAGGGAGCGGGCGATGGCGAGCCGGGCGCGCTCGCCGCCCGAGACCTGGGCATGGCCGTCGCCGAGCCACGTGTGGAGCCCGTCGGGCAGGGTGTCGAGCCAGGCACCGAGGTGGGCCTGGCGCAGCGCGGTCTCGACGTCGGCGTCGGCGGCCTCCGGACGAGCGAGACGGATGTTCTCCACCAGCGTGGTCGCGAAGACGTGCGGGTCGTCGTCGACCAGCCCGGTGAGGCGTCGTACGTCGTCCAGCGCCAGCGACCGGGTGGGCACCCCACCGAGCGCGATCTCGCCGGAGCTCGGGTCGAGGAAGCGCAGCAGCAGCGACGCCAGGGTGCTCTTGCCGGAGCCGGAGGGCCCGACCACGGCCACCCGGTCGCCCGGCAGCAAGGTCATCGACACCTCGGCCGACTCGGTGGCGGTCGGGCTCCAGCGGGCGCGGGCCCGCGTGACCACGAGCTCGTACGACGTGGGGGCGGCCACGCTCACGGTGTCCCGGACCGCGGGGGCGGTGCGCTCGAGGCGATGCAGGCGCGCCTCGGCGGCACGGGTGCGCACGAGCGTCGAGCCGGCGTCGGCCACCGGCAGCACGACCTCGGCGAGGGCGAGAGGCAGCAGGACCAGCAGGGCCGCACTCGGTGCGGAGAGGCTGCCGGCGTCGACGGCGCGGGCGGTGACCACGGCCACCCCGGCCATGGCGAGCGCCGTGCTGACGTGCACGATCCCGCGGCCGGCGCCGCTCCACGAGGCGGCCCGGCGGGTCGCCGTGCCCAGCCGGTCGCTGAGGGCGGCGACCCGGTCGAGGGCGGCATCGGTGGCCTGCCACATGCGGAGCTCCGCGGCGGACTGCACCGCGTCGACGACGGCGGCCGACAGCTCGGCGCGCAACGAGACGGCGGCGCGCTCGGAGCGGACCGAGCCCCGCCAGGACAGGGTGAAGGCGACGGCTCCGCCGAGCCCGGCGCCGGCGACGACGAGCAGCCCGGCGAGGGGGGTCAGCCACGTGGCCACCGCGGCTGCGAGCACGACGACCCCGGCGGCCGTGCGCAGCGGCAGTCGGACGCGCAGCTCGCGGTCGACGACGCTGTCGACGTCGTCCACGATCGAGGTCAGGACGTCGCCGCGGCGCTGACCCAGGCGCGCCGGGGTGAGCGGCACGATCGCGTCGTACACCTCGACGCGGCGGCGGGCCAGCAGGGCCAGGGCGGCGTCGTGGGAGAGCAGCCGCTCGGCGTAGCGCAGCACCGGGCGGGCCAGGCCGAAGAGCCGGACGCCCACGATGGCGACGAGGAGCGTGAGGACCGCCGGGCGGGCCGCCGCCTGGACGATCAGCCAGCCGGCGGTCGCGGTGAGCGCGACGCCCGAGGCGGAGGCGAGGGTGCCCAGGACGGTGCTCAGCCGGAAGCCGGCGCGTGGCACGGCGTGGTGCGGGTCCACGGGCAGCGCGCGGGGGGCGGCTCCGGCGGCAGGCCGCGGTGCGGCGACGACGGGGCCGGGGACCGGGTCCGGGGCGCTCAGCGCCACGACGTGGTCGGCGAGCGCGAGGATCGCCGGCCGGTGGGCGACCACGACGACCGCGCGGTCGTGGGCCAGCTCGGCGATCACGTCGCCGATGACCTGCTCGGTGAGGTCGTCGAGGTGGGCGGTGGGTTCGTCGAGCAGCACCCACGGCCGGTCGGCCACCACGATGCGGGCCAGCGCGAGCCGGGCCCGCTCGCCGGCGGACAGGGTGGTGCCGTCCTCACCCAGGGGACCTTGGAGGCCGGCCGGGAGGGCCCGGACCCGCTCCTCGAGCGCCACGGTGCGCAGGGCGGACCAGAGCGTGTCGTCGTCCGCGTCGGGTGCGGCCAGACGCAGGTTGTCGGCGATGGTGCCGGCGACGAAGTGCGGCCGCTGGGGCAGCCAGGCGACCTGGGCCTGCCAGGCGGGGCCGCCGACGGCGCGTCCCTCGGAGGTGATGGTCCCCGAGGTCGGTGCGAGCAGCCCGGCGACGGCGGCCATCAGGGTGGACTTGCCGCAGCCCGAGGGCCCCGACACCACGGTCACGCCGCGGGCCGGCAGCGACGCGCTGAGGTGGTCGACGGCGGCGACGGTGCGGCCGGCGTGGCAGACGGTGAGGTCGTCGAGGACCAGCGCGCTGCCGAGGACGGCAGGCGCACCGGCGTCCTCGCGCGCCGCGCTGAGCAGCTGGTGGGCACGCTCGAACGTCGCCACTCCCTCGGCCGCGGCGTGGAACTCGGCCCCGACCCGTCGCAGCGGCCAGTAGGCCTCGGGTGCCAGGAGCAGCACGACCAGCGCGGTGTGCAGGCCCAGCCCGCCGGCGGCCAGGCGAACGCCGACGGTGACGGCGACGAGGGCGACCGACAGGGTCGCGACCAGCTCGAGCACCGCGGAGGAGGCGAACGCGATCCGCAGGGTCGCCAGGCTGGCGCGGCGGTAGCGGTCGGTGATGGCACCGATCCGGGCCGACTGGGCGCGGGCCCGGCGGTGCGCGACCAGGGTCGGCAGACCGCGTACGACGTCGAGGAAGTGCCCCGACAGCGAGGCCATCTCGCGCCACTGGACGCTCGGCGCGGTCGCGGGTGGCGAGCCCGACGAGGGCGCCGAAGAGCGGGATGAGGGGCAGCGTGAGGAGCACGATGACCGCGCTGAGGAGGTCCTGGCTGGCGATCGCCACCAGGGTGAGCCCGGGCAGCACGGCCGCCAGCACGAGGGCCGGCAGGTAGCGGGTGAGGTAGGGCTCGGCGGCGCTCACGCCGCGGGTGAGCAGGACGGCGGTCTCGCCGGTGGAGGCTGCCCCGGGCCCGGCCTCCTCCGCGGCGCCGTCGGTGACCGCCGCGGTCAGCCGCCGGCGCAGCGACGTGCCCACGACGCCGGCCGCGCGGGCGGCCAGGACGTCGCCGACCCAGCCGACCACGCCGCGCGCGCTCAGCAGGACCACCGTGGCGATCGCCCAGGCGGCGACGTCGCCGTCGCCGACCACGGCGACGACGAGACCGGTGACGACCCAGGCCTGGGCGATCACCAGCAGGCTGGACACGACGCCCACGCCGACCACGCCCGTCAGCTCACGCCGTGCCGGCGCGAGCAGCCGCCGTAGGCGCGGGTCGGCGGGTCTCACGAGTCGGTGCCGACCGGCTCGGGCACGCGGGCGGGGAGGTGGTGGGTGGAGATCCGCTGCCGGAAGACCCAGTAGGTCCAGCCCTGGTAGAGCAGCACCACCGGCGTGAAGACGACCGCCACCACGGTCATGATCTTGAGCGTGTACGCCGTCGCGGCGGCGTTGGTGGTGGTGAGGGAGTCCCCGGAGGCCAGGGAGGTCGGCATGACGTCGGGGAAGAGTGCGAGGAACAGCCCGCCGACGCCGAGGGCGATGGCCACGAAGGTGCCGGTGAAGCCCCAGCCCTCCCGACCTGCCGCGGCTGCCGCCAGGCCGGCCAGCAGGGCGAGGGCGGCGAGGGTGAACGCGATGCCGGAGCGCAGGTTGCCGGACTCGAGCTGGGTCCAGAGCAGGAACGCGACGGCCACGGCGGCGGCGACCACGCCGATGCCGGTCGTCATCTTCCGTGCCCGGTGGCGGATCTCGCCGTCGGTCTTGAGCGCGATGAACATCGCGCCGTGGGTGAGGAAGAGCGTGAGCGTCATCGCCCCGCCCAGCAGGGCGTAGGGGTTGAGCAGGTTGAAGAAGCCGCCGACGTACTCGTGGTCGGCGTCGATGGGCACGCCGCGCACGATGTTGGCGAACGCCACGCCCCACAGCAGGGCCGGCACGAACGAGCCGACGATGATCGCCAGGTCCCACCGTCGTCGCCAGCTCGTGTCGTCGCGCTTGGCGCGGTACTCGAAGGCGAGGCCACGGACGATGAGCGCCGTGAGGATCAGCAGCAACGGCAGGAAGAAGCCGCTGAACAAGGTCGCGTACCACTCCGGGAAGGCGGCGAACGTCCCGGCGCCGGCGACGATGAGCCACACCTCGTTGCCGTCCCAGACCGGGCCGATCGTGTTGATCATGACGCGCCGCTCGGCGTTGTCGCGAGCCAGGACCGGCAGCAGCATGCCGACCCCGAAGTCGAAGCCCTCGAGGGCGAAGTAGCCGATCCACAGCACGGCGATCAGGGTGAACCAGATGGTGGTGAGTTCCATGAGTCAGGTCTCTCGGTAGCCGGTGGAGGTCAGTAGGCGAAGGCGAGCGGCTTGTCCGCGCCGTCGGCCGAGCCGTCGTCGGGAGCCGGCAGCGGGTCGGCGCCCCGGTCGATGTAGGTGAGCAGCAGGCGCACCTCGATCACCGCGAGCACGCCGTACAGCAGGGTCAGCACGATCAACGACGTCAGCATCTCCCCGGCGCTGACGCTGGGGGAGACGGCGCTCTGCGTCGTCATCAGCCCGAACACCGCCCAGGGCTGGCGGCCCATCTCGGTGAAGATCCAGCCGAACGAGTTGGCGAGCAGCGGCAGGAAGGGCAGCGCGACCGCGACGGCGAGCGTCGCCCGGCCGACCGCCGGTGCTCGGCGTCGGGTGGCCCAGAGGATCCACGCGGCGGCCGCGGCGGCCGCCAGGCCCAACCCGATCATCAGCCGGAAGCTCCAGTAGGTGAGCGGGATGATGGGGGTGTAGTCGCCGGCCGAGTAGTAGGCCGCGCCCGGGTCGGTGCCGTAGGTCTCCTGGTACTGCGCGCGGAGGTCGTTGATGCCCTCGACCCTGCCGTCGGTGGTGCCGGTGGCCAGGAAGGACAGCAGTCGCGGCACCTTGATCGCGAACGTCTCCTCCGAGCCGTCGAGCGGTCCGATGGTCAGCACGGAGAAGGACGCGGGCTGCTCGGTGTCGTAGAGCGCCTCGGCGGCGGCCATCTTCATCGGCTGCACCTCGGTCATGATCTTGCCCTGCACGTCGCCGGTGACGGTGACGCCCAGCCCGGCGACGATCACCAGCGCGGCACCCACGCGGACCGCGTTGCGGTACATCGCGTGGTCCTCGCTGTCGGCCTTCTGGCGGCGCATGTTCCACAGCGACACCCCGACCACGAAGGCGGCGCCGGTCAGGTAGGCCGAGAGCACGACGTGCGGGAACGTCACGAGCTGGACCTTGTTCAGCAGCACGGCTGCGAAGTCGTTCATCTCCGCGCGGCCGGTGTCGGGGTTGAAGGCGAAGCCGACGGGGTGCTGCATCCACGAGTTCGCCGCGAGGATGAAGTACGCCGACAGCACGGTGCCGAGGTGCACCAGCCAGATGCAGCCGACGTGGAGCCGCGGCGACAGCCTGTCCCAGCCGAAGATCCACAGGCCCAGGAAGGTCGACTCGAGGAAGAACGCCAGCAGGCCCTCGACCGCGAGCGGGGCGCCGAAGATGTCGCCGACGAAGCGGGAGTAGTCGCTCCAGTTCATCCCGAACTGGAACTCCTGCACGATCCCGGTGACGACGCCGATGGCGAAGTTGATGAGGAAGAGCTTGCCCAGGAACTTCGTCATCCGCAGCCACTGCGGGTTGCGGGTGCGCACCCAGGCGGTCTCGTAGCCGGCGATGATCGCCGACAGACCGATCGTGATCGGGACGAAGAGGAAGTGGTAGACGGTGACGATGCCGAATTGCCACCGGGCGATGTCGAGCGGGTCCACTGAGGCTCCTGGTGCGTGGAAACGGGAGGGTCGTGCCCCACGCTAGGAATCCGGGCGCCCCGCGCCCACGGCCTCACGTCCGGACTCGTGGGGACCAAAGTCCCCGGTCCGCCCGGACGAGGCGTCAGCCGGCGTTCAGCCGCCGGCCGGTGATCTCGGTGGCGGTGATCCGGACGATCTGCGCCCGCACGCCCTCGACCCAGGGCTCAGGCGCCACGGCGTCGGTGTGCGGCTCGTGCTCACCCGGGAACTCCAGGCTCGCCCGGCCCCGCACGAGCACGCTCCAGCCGCCGCGCGCGACCGGGTCGATCTCGTCGACCTGGAAGGCCACCGCACTGTCGTCGCACTCGCGCGCGATGCTCGAGTAGGGCGTGGTCCGGATCTCGATCACCGGGCGGTGAGCCACGAAGTTGACGGGTACGACGCTCAGCCCGTCATGGCCCTGCCAGGCGAGCCGACCCACCTGGCCGGTGGTGATCAGCTCCCAGCACTCCTCCACGCTGAGCTCGTCGAGCCGGCCCCCGCTGGGCGTGCGGTCGGAGTACATGGACATCGGGGCTCCTGCGGTCGGTCGTACGTGCGGGCACCTTCAGCAGACCCGTCGCACCGGTGACGAGGCCAGACGAGTTCGTCCCGGGCCCGCAGGACCAACGTCCCACAGGTCGGTCGTGCGCGGCCAGCAGTCCGGGCACCTCCCTCGCCCCGGGCGCGTAGGTCGGGTCGTCGCACCGTTGGCACCCTGGTCGCGAATCCCTCGGCCGCGGGGCGACCCAGGCATAGGGTGACGCCATGACGCAGGGCACGCCGGCACCGGCACCGGCACCGACCCCGGCGACCCCTGCTCCGGTACGGCGGCGCGCCGCGACGCGACGCGACGCGACCGGGGCCCCCTCGGAGCTGATCGCGGCCGCCGAGCGGCTGTTCGCCGAGAAGGGCATCGACGGGGTGTCGCTGCGCGAGATCACCCGGGCCGCCCACCAGCGCAACACCACGGCCCTGCAGTACCACTTCGGGGACCGTGACGGGCTGCTGCGGGCGCTGGTCGAGAAGCACATGGGCATCGTGGCGGTCCGTCGCGCGGCGCTGCTCGACCGGGCCGGGCCGCTCGAGGACCTCACCCTGCGCGACGGCGCGTCCATGCTCGTGCAGCCGCTGGTCTCCAAGCTCACCGGCACCGACGGTGGTCCGGAGTTCCTCCGGGTCGCGGCCGAGCTGCTCAACCGCGCGCGGGGCAACATCGACCCGGGCGACCCGGTCGGGCCCGTGGTCTACGACCACCTCGGGACGCTCGACCGCTGGGCGGCGACGTTCGAGGACCTGATGCCCGCCGGTTCGACCGGGGCGCCGCTGCACCGCCGGTTCGCGGTCATCCGGTTCGCCCACGTCGAGATCGGTCGGCGCGCCGCGGTGGGTCCGCCGATCGACGTGGCGCTGTTCACCAGCCAGCTCGTCGACCTGGTCGCCGCCCTGCTCGGGGCCGAGCTCTCACCCGACACGCGCCGGCTGCTCGCGGCGCGGGAGGCCCGCAACCGCTGAGGGGCCGGACGTCGGTCAGTAGGTAGGTCGGTCGGTCAGTAGGTGTAGAAGCCGCGCCCGCTCTTGCGGCCGAGCAGGCCCGCGTCCACCATCCGGGCCAGCAGCGGCGGCGGAGCGTAGAGCGGCTCCTTGAACTCCTCGTAGAGCGACTCGGCGACGGCCTTGGTCGTGTCGAGCCCGATCAGGTCGGCCAGGGCGAGCGGACCCTGGGGGTGGGCCGCGCCGCGCACGAGCCCCTCGTCGATGTCCTCGGCGGTCGCGAAGCCGGACTCCATCATCCGGATGGCCGAGAGGATGAACGGGATCAGGAGCGCGTTGACGACGAACCCGGCCCGGTCCTTGCAGTCGATCGCGTGCTTGCCGAGGGTGTCCTGCACGAACGCCCGCGCCCGCTCGGTGGTCTCCTCAGACGTCATCAGCGACGGGACCAGCTCGACCAGCGACAGCACCGGCACCGGGTTGAAGAAGTGGATGCCGAGCACCTGCTGCGGCCGGCTCGTCACCACCGCCAGCTTCATGATCGGGATGGAGGAGGTGTTGGAGGCCAGGATCGCGTCCGGGTCGGTGAGGATCGCGTCGAGCCGGGCGAAGAGCTCGGCCTTCACCGACTCCTTCTCGACGATGGCCTCGACCACGAGCTCCCGGTCGGCGAGGTCCTCGAGCGTGGTCGTGACCCGGATCCGGGCCAGCACGTCGGAGGCGCTGTCGATCTTCCCGCGCGCCTCGGCCCGCTCCAGCGAGGTGCGCAACCGGTCCCGCCCGGCCTGGGCGCTCACCTCGTCGGACTCGGCGACGACCACGTCGCACCCGGCCCGGGCGCTCACCTCCGCGATGCCCGCGCCCATGAGGCCGCACCCGACTACTCCGACCCGACTCACCATCACAACTCCCTGGAACTCAGTGTCACTGCCATGTGACTGAGTATCACATGCTCTCGTGCGGGTCAGTCCCCGGCCGTCACCGCGACGTACGGCGTCCGCCCGGCGAGGCGGGTGACGATCAGGGCCGTCGTGATCATCGCCAGCGCCAGCCCGGCCAGGACGACCAGCTGGAACTGAGCCGCCACGATCGGCGAGGCCCCACCGAACAGGGCCCCGACGAAGGCGCCCGGGAGCGTGACCAGCCCGGTGGACTTGGTCTGGTCGAGGTTGGGCAGGAGCGACTCCCGCACCGCCTCGCGCCCGATCGCCTCGTGGGCCTGGGCGGGGGTCGCCCCGAGCGAGAGCCAGGCCTCGATCTCGTCGCGACGCTGCCGCGAGCCGCGCAGGAAGTTGCGGCCGGACAGGGTCGCGGCGCTCATGGCGTTCCCGATCACGATGCCCGCGACCGCGACCAGGTAGCGCGCCTCGGTGTCGACGAGTCGCAGGGTGACGATCAGGGCCAGAGCCACGGCCGCGCCGGCGACGACGCCGAGCGCCGCGATCCGGCGACCGTGCCGGAGCTCGTGGATGCGGCCCCCGGCGGTCCAGGAGGCCGTGGTGAGCATCAGGGCCAGGAACAGGACGACCGTCCACGGCGCGGCGAGGATCCCCCGCAGCAGCAGCGCCACGACCGCGAGCTGGGCCGACGCCCGCAGGATCGCCCACAGCGGGAACCAGCGCAGGCCGATCCGCCCCCAGGCCGCGAGCGCGAGCACGGCGGCCGTCAGCACCAGCAGCCGCAGGCCGAAACCGGCCAGCTCGAGGGCATCCACGGCACCAGTGTGGCTGCCGAACCACCGTCACGGGTGATGACCGGGCCCCGGGGGACCGGCAGAGTCGAGTCATGACGTCCTTCGGCTACACCCTCATGACCGAGCAGAGCGGCCCGCGCGAGCTGGTCTCCTACGCCACCAAGGCCGAGCGGGTCGGCTTCGACTTCGAGGTCTCCAGCGACCACTTCTCCCCGTGGCTGACCACGCAGGGCCACGCGCCGTACGCCTGGACGGTGCTCGGCGCCGTCGCCCAGGCCACCGAGCGGGTCGAGCTGATGACCTACGTGACCTGTCCGTCGATCCGCTACCACCCCGCGGTCGTGGCCCAGAAGTCCGCAACCCTGCAGCTGCTGTCCGAGGGCCGCTTCAC
The DNA here is from genome assembly GCA_963757695.1 of uncultured Actinomycetota bacterium. Classification (GTDB taxonomy): domain Bacteria; phylum Actinomycetota; class Actinomycetes; order Propionibacteriales; family Nocardioidaceae; genus Nocardioides. Next base: position 248,237 of record CAVWTJ010000014.1, on the reverse strand, counting down.
CCTCGGCCTCGGCAGCGGCGAGAACCTCAACGAGCACGTCGTCGGCGAACGCTGGCCGGCCGTGAAGGAGCGCCAGGAGATGCTCGAGGAGGCGGTGGAGATCATCCGCGAGCTCCACACCGGCACGCTCGTCGACTACCGCGGCGACCACTTCCAGGTCGACTCGGCCCGGATCTGGGACCTGCCCGAGGGTGGGGTGCCGCTGGCCCTCGCGGTCTCGGGCGACCGATCGGTCGAGCACTTCGCCCCGATCGCCGACCACCTGATCTCGACCGAGCCCGACGGTGACCTCATCAAGCGGTGGAGCGCCGTCGAGGGTGCGACCGCGATCGGCTCGGGCGCCCGGGCGATCGGCCAGATCCCGATCTGCTGGGGACCCGACGCCGAGGAGGCGAAGAAGACCGCGCACGAGCAGTTCCGCTGGTTCGCCGGTGGCTGGACGGTCAACGCCGATCTCCCCACCCCGGCGGGCTTTGCCGGCGCCACCCAGTTCGTGACGCCCGACGACGTGGCCGAGAACATCCCCTGCGGTCCCGACCTCGACGCCATCGTCGAGGCCGTCAAGGCCTACTGGGAGGTCGGCTTCACCGACATCGCGCTGGTCCAGGTCGGCGACGCCTCGCAGGACGCGTTCCTCGACGAGGCCGCCGGACCGTTGCTGGAGAAGCTGCGGGCCGCCTCGTCCTGACGGGAAGCCGCACGGGCGCGGGCACCACCTCCGGCCATGCCGAGAGCAGGTCGGTCTCGAGGACGGTGACCCGGTCGGCGTCGTCGATCTCCTGAAGCGCACCCGTCGCGCCGGTGCTGCCGGCGCCGAGGACCAGGATGTCGACCTCGCCGGCGTCACCCTGCTGGGTGATGGGCCGTGCGGAGGCTCCTGCCTACGGTCGAAGGGGTGGCCTCACGACCACCCTCACCGACCACCCCACCGACCACGACGGCAGCACCTGCCGGGACGGAGCACCTCGTGCACCACGACTACGACTTCCTGATCGTCGGCGGCGGCATGGTCGCCGACTCGGCCGCGAAGGGCATCCGCGAGCAGGGAGCCGGCGGCTCGATCGGCATCGTGGGCGAGGAGCCCACGCCGCCGTTCCCGCGACCGGCCCTGTCGAAGAAGCTCTGGACCGATCCCGACTTCACGATCGAGAAGGCGTCCTTGGGGACCGAGTCCGAGACCGGGGCGGTCCTGCACCTGGAGTCGCAGGTCGTGGCGGTCGACGCGGATGCGCACACGGTGACGACCGCTGCCGGCGACACCTTCGGCTACGGCCGCCTGCTGGTCGCCACGGGCGGTCACCCGCGCCGGATCGACGGCCTCGACCCCGGCGAGCGGGTCCTGTACTTCCGCAGCCTGCGCGACTACCAGCGCCTGCGGGCCCTCGCCGTCGACAAGCCCGAGGTGGTCGTCGTCGGCGGCGGCTACATCGGCAGCGAGATCGCCGCCGCCCTCGTCCAGCACGAGTGCTCGGTCACGATGGTGCACCCCGACGACGTCCTGGCCGAGAAGAAGTTCCCGGCCGGCCTCGCCCGTGACTTCGAGTCGCTGTTCGAGCAGGCCGGCGTCCGCGTCGTCGGCGGCCTGAAGGTCGAGTCCGGGCACCAGGACGGGGACCGGGTGGAGCTCGCGCTCTCCGACGGCTCGACGGTGAGCGCCGACGTCGTCGTCGTCGGCTTGGGCATCGAGCCGGCCGGGAGCGTGGTGGACGGCTCGGCGACGCGCTCCGAGGACGGCGGGATCGTGGTGGACGAGCGGCTGGCCACGTCGGCGCCCGACGTCTACGCCGCGGGCGACGTGGCGCAGTACCCCGACAGGATCCTGGGACGTACTCGTGTCGAGCACGTCGACAACGCCGACTCCATGGGTGCCGCCGCCGGCCGGATCCTGGCCGGCTCGGACGAGACCTACGACCACACCCCGATGTTCTACTCCGACGTCCTGGGCCACGGCTACGAGGCGGTCGGCACGCTCGACTCGTCCCTGGAGACGGTGGTCGACGAGATCGAGGGCGGCGGCACCGTCGTCTACTACCTGGACGACACCGCGGTCCGCGGCGTGCTGCTCTGGGACGTCGGCGTCGACGGCGCCCTGGACGCGGCGTACGAGGTGCTGGCCCGTGCCGAGCGCCCCGAGGACGCCGCAGCGCTCGTCGGCACCATCGGCTGACCCGGCCGCCCGCCTGTCACCGGTCCGGGTGAGGTATCGACCGGCCGGTCCGGCCTAGGGTGGCGACATCTCGGGACGGAGCCGGTCTCACGCAGACCGCGACGCTCGGGACGCGCAGGCCCTCTTCCGGGCCCTCCAGGGTCCCGAGTCCCTCGAGGGTCTGCGCGGGCCCCGGTCGGGCGGGCCTCAGGAGTCTCGGACGACGCGGCTGCGGTCGGGCGTGAAACCGTGCTCCATGCCCCACCGGACCGCCTGCGCCCGACTTCTGACGCCGATCTTCCGGTAGAGCGAGCGGATGTGGGTCTTGACCGTGTTCATGCCGATGTAGGCGCGCTCGGTGATGTCCTGGTTGGTCAGCCCCTGGCAGATGAGGGCGAGCACCTCGGACTCGCGCGCGCTCAGACCCTGCTCGTCCCCGGGCCAGCGGCCGAACCGGTCGTTGGGCTCGGGGCGGACCTCCTCGCCGCTGTGCACCCGTTCGATCGCCGCGACCAGGTGGTCGGCCGGCATCCCCTTGGAGAGGTAGCCGGCCGCCCCTGCGCGCATGGCGTGCTGCACGGCGACCGCGTCGACGTTCCAGCTGAAGACGATGACCCGGGCCGACGTGCCGGCCATCAGCCCGGCCGGGTCGAGGGCGGTGCCCTGGGGCTGGCTGAAGGTGTCGTAGAGGATGACGTCCACGTCGCTGGCGACCCCGAGCCCGCTGGCCAGCTCCACCACCCTGACCCGTTCGGTGTAGCGGTCCAGGACGGCGGCGAGCCCGGCCACGACGATGTCGTAGTCGTTCACCAGTGCCACTCGGATGGGTCTGGTGGACGTCATCTCATCCACCCTAGGTGCCCTGTCCAGGATGGCTCTGGACGGTGCCGCGTCCGGGGCGGCTTCGGGTGCGTCTGTGGGAGCCTCGCCGCCCTCACCCCTGGGTGGGATACCGGGGGCGGGCGGCACGAACTTAGGGTGCCGGGAAGACGGGCGCCCGGTGGGCGGCCGGTGCGGAGCGGCGAGGGCAGGGGGCGTCACATGGACCTGGAGCTGAGCGTGAGCAGCGGGGCAGCAAAGGCGCGCGTCGTCTCCGCGCTCGTCGAGAAGGGGTTCACCGTGCGGTCCGGGGCGGTGCGGCTCGCCTTTCCCTTCACCGTCCTGGTCCACGGCATCGACGCGGAGGCCGTGCCCGCCGTCCGGCACGTCGTGCTCGGCGTCGACCCCGGTGCGGGCGTCATCGAGCCAGCGGTGTCCAGACGATAGGCGCGCCAGCCGCGAAGGGAGGCCTGACGATGTCGATGAGGCCCATCCGCGAGTCCCGCGAGGCTGACGACCGCTACGGCCCGTTCGTCTGGGGCGATCGCGACCTGGTGGAGAAGTTCGTGGGGCTCAGCACGAGCGTCCGTCAGATCGTCCCGACCTGTGTCGGGATGAGCCTCTCGCTGCTGGAGGAAGGGGTGACCATCACCCTGGTGGCCTCGGGCGAGGACGTCGCCCTGCTGGACGCCGTCCAGTACGTCGACGGAGGTCCCTGCCTCGACTCCCTCTCCGACTCACGGGACGTCATCAGCGAGCTGAGGTTGACCGTCCGCGACGACTGTCGGCTCTTCTCCAGCGTGACCGCTTCCCGCGGGATCCAGTCGACGCTCTCCCTCCCGGTGGCTGCGGTGGTGCGTGGCGGCGAGTCCAGTCCGGTCGCCGGCTTCAACCTGTACGCCTCGACCAGCTTCGCCTTCCAGCACCACCGGGACGAGCTGGCCGCGCTCCTCGGCGCGTGGGCACCCGGTGCGGTGGCCGATGTCGACCTCGACTTCCGGACTCGCGACGTGGCACGTCTGGCGCCGGCGATCCTCGCGGAGTCCACGAATCTCGCGGTGGCTGCCGGGATGCTCGCCGCGGATCGCCAGATCTCGCAGGCCGACGCCGAGGATCGGCTTCGGAAGGCCTCGGTGCGAGCGGCCGTCCCACTGTCGTCGCTGATCGAGGCCCTGCTCCCCGTCCTGCGACGCTGAACCCCTCCGTGGATCCCCGGCGGTAGGCCCGGTGCCCGCGGCGGTGGCAGGATCGAGGACATGGCAGACCTCCCGCTCCCTGTCGGAGTCCGCACGATCGACCGGCTGTTCAAGGCCAACAAGTCGCTGTCGATCGAGCATCTGGACGAGCGCGCCCTGCAACGGGTGCAGACCACTGCCATCCCGGACGCCGGCCCGGGTGCAGCGGTCGCCTCTCTCGTCATGGGTCGTCCCCGGCGCGGCGTGCACATCGCGACGACGTCGTTCCCGACCTCGCACGGGGAGCTCCCGCTGCGGGTCTACACCCCGCCCGCCGCGCCGGCGCTGGGGCCGCCGCCGGTCGTGGTCAACTTCCACGGAGGCGGCTTCGCGCTCGGCAGCGCCCGCCAGTGCGACTGGACCTGCTCGGTCGTCGCCGCCGACCTCGGTGCGGTGGTCGTCTCGGTCGACTACCGCCTGGCCCCGACCCATCGCTTCCCGGCGGCGGTGGAGGACTGCTACGCCGCGGTGGAGTGGACCGCCGACCATGCCGCGGAGCTCGGAGCGGATCCGCAGCGTCTCGGTGTGATGGGGGACAGCGCCGGCGGCAACCTCGCCGCTGTGGTCGCGATCATGGCGCGTGACGAGGGCGGGCCGACGATCGGGCACCAGGCGCTGTTCTACCCCGCCACCGACCTGTCGGACGCGCTGCGCGAGACCCCGTCGTACGTCGCCAACACCCGCGGCATCATCCTCAGCAACGCCGACATGGAGGTCTTCCGGGGTCACTACCTGACGCCGGACGCCGACCCGCTCGACTGGCGGCTCTCGCCCGCACACGCACCCGACCTCTCCGGCCTGCCGCCGGCGGTGGTCGTCGTCGCCGGCCTCGACCCGCTGCACGACGCCGGTGTCGCCTACGCGCAGTCGCTGGTCGACGCCGGGGGCGCCGCGCAGGTGGAGGACTTCCACGTCATGCCCCACGGCTTCCTGAGCTTCCCGTACTTCAGCCGCGGTGCGAAGCCGGCCATGCGCGCGGTGGTGGCGTCGCAACGCGCCGCGCTCGGCTGACCCGGCAGTCCACCGCCCGCTGCGGCCCCAGGGGGCTCCTGTCGTTGCCACGCAATGCATCGCCTGAGCCGGTCAGGAGCTACCAGGTCAGCGGGGGTCCTGCGGTGAGCACGACCCCCGGGGTCATCGATGCGCGAGGCCGTCGAGGCGCAGCGTGTCGGACTCGTCGCGGTGCGTGCCGGTGGTCCCGACGTGACCGTCGCCGATCGCGGCGCCGTTCCTGACGACGTGGGCGAACGCCATGGCGTGGCCGCGTCCGACGCCGTGGTCCTCGGCGAGCCAGGCGACGATCTCAGCGGCCTTGGTGGTGGCGTCGTAGCCCCGCGCTCGAGCCTCGGCGAGCAGAGCCTCGGGAATCATGCCGGTCTTCTTCTCGACGGCGTCGATGTAGGCCTGGAAGGACATCGCGGTCTCGCTCTCCGGGTAGCGGTCGGTCCTGGGTAGACCCGCGTGGTCCCGCCGACTCATCGCGGCTCGGTGTGTCGGGGAGCCGCGGTCGCGGGTGGGCGTCAGCAGACCGCGACCACGGCGCCCACCGCTCCGAGCACCGCCCAGCCGCACCGCACCCGGTCGGCCACGACGAGCCGGTGCAGGAGCACCGGGTCGGGCCGCGACAACCTGCCATGGGTCGGTGCCGCGGCGACGGCCGTGACCAGCGCGGCGCCCACGGCGCCCACGCCTGCGACGACCGCCGCCACGCTGCCGACCCCGGTGGCCAGGACCCACCCGCCGGTGGCGAGCAGGGCGCCGTACAGGACGGCGACCACGGGACCGATGGCGCGCGAGTGCCGGCCGTGCACCTGCGCCCAGTCGTCCGGGTGCGCCCGTCCCGACCGGACCAGGGCCGGGTAGACGAGCACCGTGACCGTGACCTGGAACCCCGCGTGGGCGAGCGAGGCCAGGGCGAAGCCGGTGATCGGGCTCACGTGGCGAGCGAGCCGCCGAAGATCTGCCAGGCCAGCGCCGACTTCGCGACGAGGCTGAGCACGAGGTACGTCTTCTCGCCGAACAGGTAGTCGCGCCACGGGCCGATGCCGCGGTACTGGAGCCACTGGTTGAGCGCGAAGGTGTTGAAGAAGACGAACAGCGAGACGAAGATCCCGTAGACGAAGCCGGGCACGGTGTCCGCGCCGACGATGTTGCACCCGACCGCGATCCAGGGGGTCGCGCCGGCGACGCAGCCGAACCAGAAGGGCAGCATCGTGGTGCGCTCACGGCCCGGCGGGTTGGCGACCTCCTGCAGCCAGCCGAACAGGATCATGGAGATGTTGACGCCGGCCAGCGCGACGACGGTCGTGATGTCGGTGACGCCGGCGTAGAAGCCGATCAGGATCACCATGATCGTCGCGGAGACCGAGTACTCCATCCACCGGAACCGGTTGCGCCCGGCGCGCAGGTCGGCCTCGTAGCGTCCGCGCAGCACCGTGCCGGTGAGCAGGTGGTCGACCGCTGCCAGGAGCAGGAACGCCGCGATGGCGAAGCCGACCCGGACGTCGACGAGGCTGTCGGGCGCCGGAGTGGCGGTGCCGGGCGGTCCCTCGGGGAACGTCGAGGTGATCGAGATCGCGAAGTCGGAGGCGAGGACCAGGACGGCCACCGCCTGGGCGGCGTGGAGCACGGCCAGGCCGACGTTCCACCTCCGCAGGGAGGTGCGCCGGTCCTCGACGGGGATGCTGCCGGCCTGGTCGCCGGCGGGGCTGCGGTGCGTGGGGGCGTTCACGGTCCGCACCCTGACAGTTCCGCGCCCGATCGGCCACACCCCCCGGGGTTGGACCCTGGGTACGGCGCGCCGAGGCTCCGCCTGCGGGCCTACTCCTCCAGGAGTACGCCGTCCCGCACCACCGACCGGATCTGCTCCCTGGGGCCGACGCGGTGCCGGCCCCGGTGGCGGGAGGGTCGAGCCATGACCACCTCTCCCGCCCGACGGATCGTCTCGACGATCGGCGCCCACCCGCGGCGCGCCCTGCTCGCCACCCTCCTCTTCGTCGTCCTCGCCGGCTTCTTCGGCGGCCCGGTCGCCGGAGCGCTCGACAGCTCGGGGGGCTTCCAGCCCAGCGACGCCGAGTCCGTCACCGCCATCGAGGACCTGGCCGCCGCCACCGGCACCGACCCGTCTCCCGGCATCGTGCTGCTGGTGCGCGGTGTCGACGGGGCAGCCCCGACCGACGAGCGGCTGCGCGAGGTCGCGGCCGAGCTGGGCGGCGTACCCGGCCTGGCCTCGACCGTGTCCGCCGCCGATGCCCCTCCCGGAGCCGGCCTGGTCGCCGACACCGGGGCGTCCGCCCTCGTCGTCGGCACGCTCGAGAGCGCCGCCGACGGGGACGTCGTGGCCCAGGACGTGCTCGACACCTTCGACGGCACCCCCGACGTGGTGGTCGGCGGGTCGGTGGTCTCGTTCTTCCAGATCGGCGACACCGTCGGCGCCGACCTGGGGCGCGCGGAGACCCTCGCCTTCCCGATCCTGGTCGTGCTCTCGCTGCTGTTCTTCGGCGGCCGGGCGGCCGTGCTGCCGCTCGTCGTCGGCATCACCACGGTGCTCGGCACGTTCCTGGCTCTGGCCGGCGTCAACCAGGTCTACGGCCTCAGCATCTTCGCCCTCAACCTGGTGATCGGGCTCGGCCTGGGGCTGGCCATCGACTACACGCTCTTCCTGGTGACGCGCTACCGCGAGGAGGTGGCGCGCCAGGGGGCGACCCCGGCGGCCATCGCCACGACCATGGCCACCGCCGGACGCACGGTCGCCTTCTCTGCCGCGACCGTCGCCGTCGCGCTCATCACCCTGACCGTCTTCCCGCTCGGCTTCCTCCAGTCGATGGGCATCGCAGGGGCGATCGTGGCCGTGGTCGCGGCCATCGCCGCGCTGCTCGTCTCGCCGGCGGTGTTCGGGCTGTGGGGAGCCAGGCTGCTGCGGCGTCCTGCCCGCAGCGACACGCCGGAGCAGGAGCGCGCGGGTCGCTGGTACCGCCTCTCCCACGCGGTGATGAGGCGTCCCGGCCTGGTCGCCGGCGCCACGATGCTGGTCATGCTGGTGCTCGCTGCTCCGGCGCTCCAGGTGACGTGGACCCCGATCGATGCCACGGTCATCCCGAAGGGCGAGAGCTCGCGCCTCGTGGCCGACGCCCTCGAGTCCGACTTCGGCGGCTCCGCCGACACCCCGATGATCGTGGCCCTCAGCTCGACGGACCCCGCCGGCGTCACGTCGTACGCCGACCAGGTCGCCCGGCTCGACGGCGTCGTCGGTGTGGCCGAGCCGCTGCGGCTCGACGCCGACACCTGGCAGCTGGACGTCGCCGTCGCCGGCAGCCCGGAGGGGCCCACCGCCCGACGACTGGTCGGTGAGGTCCGCGACCTCGAGACGAGCCTCGAGTCGGGCGCCGGGTCGGCGGTCGGGGCCAGGGTCGCAGGGCCGGCCGCCGACTTCGTCGACCAGCAGGCCGCGATCGGCTCGCGGCTCCCGTTGGCCCTCGCGCTGCTGGTCGGGCTGACCCTGCTGGTGCTGTGGCTGATGACCGGCTCGGTCGTCCTGCCGGTCAAGGCGGTGCTGATGAACGTGCTCACCGTCGGTGCCGCCCTGGGCGCGCTGGTCTTCGTCTACCAGGACGGTCGCCTGACCGGCCTGCTCGGCTACACGCCGAACGGCGGCATCGAGCCGACCGACTTCCTGGTGGCGACCGCGGTGGTCTTCGCGCTCTCCACCGACTACGGCGTCTTCCTGCTGGGGCGGATCAAGGAGACCCGTGACGCCGGGGTCGGTGAGCGCGAGTCGGTGGCGGTCGGGCTGCAGCGCACGGGCAGCGTGGTCACGGCCGCGGCGATCCTGCTGGCCGTCGCGATCGGTGCCTTCGCCACCAGCTCGATCTCCTTCATCCAGCAGATCGGGGTCGCGACCGCGGTCGGCGTGCTCGTCGATGCCTTCCTGGTCCGCTCGCTGCTGGTGCCGGCCCTGATGGGGCTCCTCGGCAAGTGGAACTGGTGGGCGCCGATGCCGCTGCGTCGCCTGCACGACCGGATCGGGTTCCACGAGGAAGCGCCGGCCCGCGAGCTGGTGCGTACTCCCTGAGGACGATGCCGACCGGGCCGTCCGCCGAGTACCGTCGGCGGGTGGCCCGGTCCTCGTCCTCCCGTGTGCGGCTGTGGCACGCCGCGACGGACCTCGCCCTGGCCCTGGGGTGCGCGGTCGCGATGCTCGTCGAGGCCGGCCTGCAGACCCGAGACCGACGTCGACGCGACCACCGTCGCGGTGGTGCTCGTCGGGGTGCTGCCGCTCCTCGTGCGCCGAGGGCGGCCGATGCTCTCGCTGGTGGGCTGCTTCCTGGCGCTGATCCTCGTCGAGAGCGTCATCGAGATCTACCAGACGATCCCGTTCCCCTCCATGATCGCGGGCTACACGCTGGCCAGCAGGATCTCCCGGCGGCGCGCGATCCTGGTCGGTCTGGTCCTGGCGCCGGTCGTGCTGGTCAACCTGGCGGTCGTGACCCCCCACACGTTCTGGAGCGTCGAGACGCCGAAGAACCTGGCGTTCGTGGCGCTCCCGGTGGTCCTCGGCATCGCGACCCGCAACCGCCACGACTACCTCGCCGCCCTGGTCGACCGCGCCGAGACCGCGGAGCGCACCCGCGAGGAGGAGGCCCGGCGCCGTGTCGACGAGGAGCGGCTGCGGATCGCGCGCGACCTGCACGACCTCGTGGCCCACGCCCTGGTCGCGATCAACGTCCAGGCCGGCGTCGCCGCTCACGTCCGCGACCCCGACCCCGAGACCAACCGCCGCACCTTCCGCGACATCAAGCAGGTCAGCGGCGACGCGCTGGCCGACCTCCGCGGCACGCTCGGCCTGCTCCGCGGGTCCGACGAGTCGGCCCCCACCGCACCGACGGCGGGCCTGGCCGACCTGAGCGACCTCGCGGCTCGTCTGGAGGGCACGGGGGTCGACCTCACGCTCCGCATCGACCTGGGCGCCGCCGGGACCGCGCCGCTGCCGACGGCCGTCGACGCCACCGGCTACCGCATCGTGCAGGAGGCCCTGACCAACGTCATGCGCCACGCGGCTCCCACGCGGGCGCTGGTCGACGTACGACGCGAGGACGGCGCGGTGGTCCTCGAGGTCAGCGACGACGGCACGGCGGATCCCTCCGCTCGCCGGGAGCCGGCGCAGGGCAGCGGCAACGGCCTGCGCGGCATGCGCGAGCGGGCGGCCGTGGTCGGCGGCACCCTGGACGCCGGCCCGTACGACGGCGGCGGCTGGCGCGTCGTGGCGCGGCTGCCCCACGACCGGGAGCGCGGTCGCGTGATCCGGGTCCTGCTGGCCGACGACCAGGCGCTGGTGCGGGCCGGCTTCGGGGTGCTGCTGCGCGCCGAGGACGGCATCGACGTCGTCGGCGAGGCGGTCGACGGCGAGCAGGCGGTCGCCCTGGCCCGCGAGCACGCGCCCGACGTGGTGCTGATGGACATCCGGATGCCCCGCCTCGACGGGCTCGAGGCCACCGCACGCATCGTCGCCGACCCGGCGCTGCCCGAGACCCGGGTCGTCGTGCTGACGACGTTCGAGCTCGACGAGTACGTCTTCGGGGCGCTGCGGGCGGGGGCGTCGGGCTTCCTGCTCAAGGACATCGAGCCGGCGGCCCTGGTCGAGGCGATCCGGACGGTCGCCGGCGGCGAGGCGCTGCTCGCACCGCGGGTCACCCGGACGCTGATCGAGGCCTTCGTCGCCCAGGAGGCCGGCGCGGTCGAGGCTGGGACCGGCCGCGCGGCCACCCGACCCCCGCCTCGACGACCTCACCCCCCGTGAGCGCGAGGTCCTGGCCCTGGTGGGGCGCGGTCTGTCCAACACCGAGATCGCCTTCGACCTGGTGCTCTCACCGCTGACGGTCAAGACGCACGTGTCCCGGCTCTTCCTCAAGCTCGCCGCCCGCGACCGGGCCCAGCTCGTCGTGCTCGCCTACGAGTCCGGGCTGGTGACGGCCGGCGGCGGGTAGCCGAGCTCCTGACCCGCGTCCCGGCCGGGGTCCTGCCCGTTGCTCGAGCACCGGGTGACCGCCGGCTGCCCGGGGCACGAGACCGAGCGCGGCTTCCGCGACGACTCCCACCGCTGACCCGTCACTTCTCCGGTGACCCGTCACTTCCAGAAGAGACGGTTCACCGGAGAAGCGACGGGTCACCTGGTGCCCCGAGCTGCGCACCGGCCCGTGCGGCGACCCGGCGTACGCTTCCCGGCATGAGCACCAGTGTCACCGGCTCGATGGCCACCACCCGGCCCGAGCGCTATGCCAAGCAGCTCGTCAGCCACTGGAGCAAGCGGGGCCCCGTCACCGACGAGGACGGCGTGACCGTCCAGCGCTGGGAGACCGGTCAGGTCCTCCGGCTCACGCCGGCCGACGGCGTCCTCGAGGTGGAGGTGACGGTGCCCGAGGGTGCCGACTCGGCCCGCTTCGCCCAGGTGGTCAAGGAGCACCTCGAGCGCTTCGGGACCCGCGACGAGCTCGACCTCGTGTGGCACGTGTGAGGCCGGCGCGCCGGGCCTGACAGGCTGGGCGTCGTCCCCCAGGCAGGAGAGGTCCCCATGATCCCCAGCATCACCGCCGTGCGGATGAGCGGGGCCGCCACGCGCGGCGACCTGCCGCTCCTCGTGCTCGGCCCCTCCCTCGGTACGTCGGCCGCGACCCTCTGGTCGGCGTGCGCCGCCGGGCTGACCGACGTCTTCGACGTGCTGGCCTGGGACCTTCCGGGACACGGCCACAACCGCGGCGTGCCCGACGAGGACGTCACGATGGCCGAGCTGGCGGCCGGGGTGCTGCGCGTGGTCGACGACGTCCTCGCCCAGCGCGACGAGCTCGGCGGCGCGTTCGCCTACGCCGGCGACTCCGTCGGCGGCGCGGTCGGGCTGCAGCTGCTGCTCGACGCGCCGGGCCGGGTCGCGTCGGCGGTGCTGATGTGCACCGGCGCGAGGATCGGCGAGGCCGCGACCTGGACGTCCCGCATCGAGCAGGTGGCGGCCTCCGGCACGGACTCCCTGGCGGGCGCCTCGGCGGAGCGCTGGTTCGCGCCGGGCTTCGCCGAGCGCGAGCCCGAGCGGGTCTCGGCCCTCCTGGGTGCCCTGTCCGACGCCGCCGACGCCGGCTACGCGACCGTGTGCGGCGCCCTGGCCGGCTTCGACGTGCGGGATCGGCTCCGCGAGATCACCGCGCCGGTCCTGGCGGTCGCCGGTGAGCTCGACGTCGCGACGCCGGTCACCGATCTCGAGACGATCGCCGCCGGGGTCGGCGACGGCCGGCTCGTGGTGCTCGACGGGGTCGCGCACCTCGCGCCCGCGGAGGCGCCGCAGCGGGTGGCCTCGCTGGTGCGCGAGCACGTGCTGGGCGAGGCCCCGCCGACGCCCCCCGCCGGCCTCTCCGAGCGCTACGACGCGGGGATCGTCGTACGACGCGAGGTGCTGGGTGATGCTCATGTCGACCGCGCGACAGACGCCATCACCGACCTCACCCGCGACTTCCAGCAGCTCGTCACCGAGTACGCGTGGGGCTCGGTCTGGACCCGTCCCGGCCTCGACCGGCGCAGCCGCTCGCTGATCACGCTCACCGCGATGGTCGCCGGCGGGCACCACGAGGAGCTTGCGATGCACGTGCGCGCGGCGCTCACCAACGGGTTGAGCGCCGAGGAGATCAAGGAGTGCCTGCTCCAGACCGCGATCTACTGCGGGGTCCCGGCCGCCAACTCGGCGTTCCGGGTGGCGCAGCAGGTGCTCGACGAGGTCGAGGACCGCCCGTGACGCAGGAGCGGGTGCCGGGGGAGGACTTCGTGCAGTCGCTGGCGCGGGGGCTCACGGTGATCACCGCCTTCGACGGCGAGCACGGCGCCCTCACCCTCAGCGAGGCCGCCACCCGCACGGGGCTCAGCCGGGCCACCGTGCGTCGCCTCCTGCTGACCCTGGTCGAGCTCGGCTACGTCCGGCAGGACGACAAGCGCTTCTCGCTGACTCCGCAGGTGCTGCGGCTCGGGCACGGCCTTCCTCTCCGGACTGGGGCTGCCGCAGGTCGCCCAGCCGCACCTCGAGCGGCTGTCGGCGCGGGTGGGGGAGTCGACGTCGGCAGCGGTCCTCGACGGCACCGACATCGTCTACGTCGCCCGGGTGGCCACCACCCACCGGCTGATGAACGTCGGCATCACCGTCGGCACCCGCTTCCCGGCGTACGCGACCTCGATGGGGCGGGTGCTGCTGGCGGCGCGGGGCGACGACGGCCTGGCGGGGACCGACCTGCGCTCCTTCACCGAGCACACGGCCGTGGACGTCACGGAGCTGCGGACCCGGCTGGCGGAGGTCCGTCGCCAGGGGTGGGCGCGGGTGGACGAGGAGCTCGCCGTCGGGCTGCGCGCGATCGCGGTGCCGGTGCGCGACGCCTCGCGGACGGTGGTCGCGGCGCTCAACGTCTCGATGGCGGCGACCGCCGGCCCGGACGCCGACCCGGACTCCCACCTGGACGCGCTGCGCGAGACCGCGGCCGCGATCGAGGCGGACCTGGCGTTGCTGGGCCGGTAAAGTGTTCGTATAACGCACATATGTTCGCTAGGCGAACAGATCGGGAGTTGTCACATGACCGAGGCCTACCTGTACGCCGCCGTCCGCACGCCCTTCGGGCGGTTCGGCGGGGCGCTCGCCGACGTACGTCCCGACGACCTCGCGGCCACCGCGCTCGGCGGGGTGCTCGCCCAGGCGCCGGACCTCGACCCGGCCGCGATCGGCGACGTCGTGTGGGGCAACGCCAACGGCGCCGGGGAGGAGAACCGCAACGTCGGCCGGATGGCCGTGCTGCTCGCGGGGCTCCCGGTCTCGGTGCCCGCGGCCACCGTCAACCGGCTGTGCGGGTCCTCGCTGGACGCCGCGATCATGGCCGCCCGCACGATCGAGTCCGGCGACGCCGACATCGTCGTGGCCGGCGGGGTCGAGTCGATGACCCGGGCGCCCTGGGTGCTCCCGAAGCCGGCGCGCGCCTACCCGGCCGGCAACACCACCGCGGTCTCCACCACGCTGGGCTGGCGGCTCGTCAACGAGCGGATGCCGGCCGAGTGGACCGTGTCGCTGGGCGAGTGCAACGAGCAGCTGGCCGATCGCTTCTCGATCTCGCGCGAGCGCCAGGACGAGTTCGCGGCCCGCTCGCACCGGCTCGCCGCAGCCGCCTGGGACGACGGCTTCTACGCCGACCTCGTGGTGCCCGTGTCCGGGCGTCGACCTGGCCGTCGACGAGAGCATCCGCCCCGGCACGACGATCGACAAGCTCGCCGGGCTGAAGCCGTCGTTCCGCTCGGTCGAGCAGGGCGGCACGATCACCGCCGGCAACGCCTCGCCCCTCAACGACGGCGCCTCCGCGCTGCTGCTCGGATCGGCCGCCTCCTCCGCACGGATCGGTCGCGACCCGATGGCCCGGGTCGCCGGGCGCGGGGTCCACGCACTCGCCCCGCAGGAGTTCGGCTTCGCGCCGGTCGAGGCCGCCAACCGGGCCCTCGCCCGGGCCGGCATCTCGTGGGCCGACGTCTCCGCCGTCGAGCTCAACGAGGCGTTCGCCGTGCAGTCGCTCGCCTGTGTCGACGCGTGGCTCGACGACGGCCTGGTCGACCCCGAGCTCGTCAACGCCAAGGGCGGCGCGATCGCGATCGGGCACCCGCTCGGCGCGAGCGGCGCCCGGGTCGTCGCCACCCTCGCCCACCGCCTCCGCGAGAGCGGCGAGCGGTGGGGCCTCGCGGCGATCTGCATCGGTGTCGGTCAGGCGCTGGCCGTCGTCCTCGAGAACGTCGCCACCGGGGACGCCGCGTGATCGTCTGCGACACCGCGGCCGACGCGGTCGCCGACGTCGCGGACGGTTCCACGGTCCTCGTCGGCGGCTTCGGGATGGCCGGCATGCCGGTGGCCCTCATCGACGCCCTCATCGACCAGGGCGCGAGCGACCTGACCGTCGTCTCCAACAACGCCGGCAACGGCGACACCGGCCTGGCCGCTCTGCTCGCCCGGGGCCGGGTGCGCCGGATGGTGTGCTCCTACCCGCGGCAGAAGGACTCCTGGGTCTTCGACGACCTCTACCGCCGCGGGGAGGTCGAGCTGGAGCTGGTGCCCCAGGGCAACCTCGCCGAGCGGATGCGCGCCGCGGGCGCCGGGATCGGGGCGTTCTTCTGCCCCACCGGTGCCGGCACGCCGCTGGCCGAGGGCAAGGAGACCCGCGAGATCGACGGAAGGCTGCACGTGCTCGAGTACCCGATCCGGGGCGACGTCGCGCTGGTCGGTGCTCATCGTGCCGACCGGGCCGGCAACCTCGTCTACCGCAAGACGGCTCGCAACTTCGGTCCCGTCATGGCGACCGCCGCCGCCCTGGTGGTCGCCCAGGTGCGCGAGGTGGTCGAGGTCGGCGGGCTCGACCCGGAGGCCGTCGTGACCCCCGGGATCTACGTCGACCGGGTCGTGACGGCATGAGCGCCCACCTCACCAAGGAGGAGATGGCCGCCCTGGTGGCGCGCGACATCGCCCCCGGCTCGTTCGTCAACCTCGGGATCGGCCAGCCCACCGCGGTCGCCGACCACCTCACGCCCGGGTCCGGGATCGTGCTGCACACCGAGAACGGCATGCTCGGCATGGGCCCCGCCGCGACCGGCGACGACATCGACGCCGACCTCACCAACGCCGGGAAGATGCCGGTCACCGAGCTCGCCGGGGCGGCGTACTTCCACCAGGCCGACTCCTTCGCGATGATGCGCGGCGGACACCTCGACGTGTGCGTGCTGGGCGCCTTCCAGGTCTCGGCCACCGGCGACCTCGCCAACTGGTCCACCGGCGCGCCCGACGCCATCCCCGGGGTCGGTGGCGCCATGGACCTCGCGATCGGCGCCAAGCAGGTGCTGGTGATGATGACGCTCTTCGCGAGGGACGGCTCGCCCAAGGTGGTGCCGTCGTGCACCTACCCGCTCACCGGCCTCGCCTGCGTGGACCGGGTCTACACCGAGCAGGCGATCTTCGCGATCGAGCCGGACGGTGTCCGCGTGCTCGAGACCTTCGGCACGACGTACGACGAGCTGGCCGCGCGGCTCGACGTTCCGCTCCTGCCGCCCGCCCCCTGACCCGCCCGCTGACCCGTCAGTTCTAGAAAAGACGGGTCGGCGGAGAGGTGACGGGTCAGCCGGGGGTGGTGGCGTGGACCGAGATCTGGGGGTGCCCGGTCAGGTCGACGCCACGGCGGCGCAGCTTGGCGGTGTAGATCGAGTCGTGGGAGAGCAGGTGGCTCACCCCGACGGCCAGCACGATGGCGGTCATCAGCGGCAGGATGATCGTGTACTCGCCGGTCAGCTCGAACAGGATGACCACCGCGGTGATGGGGGCCCGGGCGGAGCCGGCGAAGACCGCGCCCATGCCGATCAGGGCGTAGGCCCCGCTGGGGCCGGCGACGCCGGGGGCGATGCTGGCCGACGACCTGGCCGAACGCCGAGCCCAGCATGGCGCCGATGAAGAGGCTCGGCGCGAAGACGCCGCCGGAGCCGCCGATGCCGATGGTCAGGCCCGAGGCGACCATCTTCGCGACGAGCAGCACCACGAGGAACAGCACGGCGTACTTCCCGTCGACGGCGTTGCCGAGCACCGGGTAGCCGACGCCGTACATCTGCGGCAGGGCCAGGAGGAGCAGCCCGAGGAACAGGCCGCCGACCGCGGGGCGCAGCCACTCGGGCCCGCGCCACAGCCGGTCGCAGCCGTCCTCGAGGGCGTAGAGGACCTTGATGAAGGCGGCTCCGACCACGCCGGCGAGCACGCCGAGGACGGCGAAGAAGAGGTACTGCTGCAGGTGGTCGACCTCGAAGGTCGGCAGCGTCAGGAACGGGTCGTCGCCGATCAGCGCCGCGGCCGATCACGCTCGCGGTGACCGACGGCGAGCACGACCATGCCGAAGTGGCGGGAGCTGAAGTCGATGAGGATCAGCTCCATCGCGAAGAAGACGCCCGGCGAGCGGGGCGTTGAACGTCGCGGCGATGCCGCCGGCCGCGCCGCACGCGACGAGCATCCGCATCTGGCTCGGGTCCGACGCCGGGCGAGCCGGCCGAACGTCGAGCCGAGGGCCGCGCCGATCTGCACGATCGGTCCCTCGCGACCCACCGAGCCGCCGCCGCCGATGGTCAGGGCCGAGGCCAGCGCCTTGACCGCCGCGACCTGGGGCTTGATCCGACCGCCGCGGTTGGCGACGGCGTCCATCACCTCCGGGCACGCCGTGCCCGCGCGCCTCGCGGGCGAAGAGGTGGACGAGCGGTCCGTAGACCAGGCCCGCGACGACCGGCGTGAGGACGACGAAGTAGGGGCCGAGCCAGAGGAGGTGGGGGTTGGCGGCGCCGCCGGCGTCGGAGTAGTCCTGCGTGGCCGGAGAAGAGCAGCGTCATGTGGTCGATGAGCCAGCGGAAGCCGACGGCGCCGAGCCCGGCGCCGGCACCGACCACCACGGCGAGCGCCGAGCGAGCCCGGTCTCGGACGGAGCTCGCGGGACGTGGTCAGCGAGCGAGCGGAGCGGAGGAGGAGCGAACGAGGTCGGCGCACCATTGCATTATGCAATGATTGCTGGTGCATGGAAATCGGCAGAGGACGCGTGCCATAGTGGCGACGTGCCGCCGAGCCCCGACAGACCTCCGAGCCACCCCCGACGACCTGGCGACCGCGCTCCTGCGGGCCTCGCGGGTCCTGCGTCGGGGTGGCCGCGCGCTCGCTGCAGCGATGCCGAGGAGGTCGTGACGCTCACCCAGTTCCGCACGCTCGTGGTGCTCGACGGCGCTCGGTCAGCTCAACCTCGTGCGCCTCGCCGGTCGGCTCGGCGTCAACTCCTCCACCGCGCAGCGGATGGTCGAGCGGCTGGTCCGGCCGGGCTCGTCTCGCGCGACCCGCACCCCGACAACCGTCGCGAGGTGCTGCTCGAGCCTGACCCCGGAGGGCCAGGACCTGGTCGACCGGGTGACGCACGCCGGCGCCGCCGCGAGCTCGGCGAGATCGCGCGGCGGATGCCGGCCGAGATGCGGACGTCGTTCCTCGACGCGCTGGAGGCCTTCTCCGCGGCCGCCGGCGAGCCCGAGGTGGCGCGCGCGCGACGACTCGCTGTGGGACTGGAACGCCGAGCCGACGGACGGCTGAGCGACTCGCTCGATCCCGGTGACCCGGCGACCCGAAGGCCCGCCGGGCTCAGGCGGCGTCGGCCTCGGCGGCGGCCTTGAGCTTGACCAGGGTCGCCCTCGAGCGCCTTCTGGGTCTTGGCGCCGAAGAGGGCGCTGAGGCCCGGCGCGCATCAGCGGGTTGCAGTGCGACAGGTCCCAGGTCTCGGTGACCGCGGTGCCGCCGTCGGCGGTGGGGGAGAGCTCGTAGCGCCACCGGTGCGGGCTCATGTGGCGCCAGGCGATCAGTCGGTCCTGCTCGAACTCGACGACCGTGTTCTTGATCTTGTACGACGCGCCCTGCTTCATGTCCATGCCGAACTCCGAGCCGAGCTCGAGCGAGTCCGGACCCGAGATGGAGCCCTTGACGTTGCCCGAGCCGTCGATGCGCGGGTGCTGCCGCGGGTCGCTGAGGATCGCGAAGACGGTGGCCGGCGGGGCGGCGATGGTGGTGCTGGCGGTCCTGCTCTTGTCACCCATGCCGCCAGCCTAGTCGAGTGGTGCCCGACCCCGCCGGACTGGGGCGTCGCCGGTAGTCGGCCGCGACGACCACGGCGTACGAGCCGATGCCCGAGCAGGCGCGACGCCCGCGACCGAGGACGGTGTGCTTCTTCTCCCCGACGAGCAGCTCCAGGAGGGCGCCGGACTCGGGGTCGAGGTCGATGTCGCGCACCGGAGCCGAGGTCCTCGCCGGCATCGGTGAGGACCCGCTTCTTCAGCACGGTCCCCTCCTTGGTCGCCAGGAGGGCCAGGTGGCCGTCGGGGTCGACGAGGGCGTCGGTGCCGCGCCACGGTGACGGCGTCGGCGCCGACGGCGGCGAGGTCGTCCCAGGCGACGAGCGAGCCGTGGTCGGTCTTCTTGAACTCGAGCGCGACGACGCTGCGCGTGGCGGGGTCGACGAGGAACCCGTCGACCTTGCCGACGGTCTCGGCCGAGGTGGTGTCGACGAGCTTGCGGCCCTTGAGGTCGGAGTACAGCATCAGCTCGTGCCTTCCAGCTGGGAGCGGAACGCGCGTGACGGCGGCGCCGAAGCCGGCCAGGTCGTCGCTCACGAAGCCCTCGGCGCTCGCCGGGACCATGACGTGCTCGCCGGACACGGCGAGGGTGTCGGGCAGCGGGATGAGCAGGCGGGTGTGCTTGGCTGCCCTTGGAGCTGCTGGCCTTCAGCGCGTCGGAGGCCTCGATCTCGTAGCCGACCACGTCGCACGGGCCGCTCTCGCCGTTGTCGAACTCGATCACGACGTCGGCGACCTTGCCGAGGTCGGTGCCGCCGTCGGTCAGGACGCCGGTCGCCGAGCACGTTGCCGCCGGCGCCGGCGCCGGCCGCCGCGGAGGTCGCGGCCGCCAGCGACGTCGGCGACCGGCTCGAGGGAGTCGGCGTCGGCGATCATGACGGCGTCGGGACCGAGACCCACGACCTTCGCCCAGGCCAGCCCCTCCTTGAGCGGGCCGGACAGCAGGCCGCGCCCGGCGAGGGTGAAGCCGGAGACGGCGCCGCCGTCGGCGGAGAAGACGACGTCCTTGACCTGGGCGATGTCGTCACCGGCGAGGGTGACGACCGGCAGGGAGGCGATCTCGGAGGTGCGCATCAGGCGGGTCATGACCTCCGACCGCCGTCCCGCGCGCGACCGGGCCCGTGCCGGGGCCGCCCACGATCACGCCGCCCCTGCGACGCCGGGCCTGGACAGCCGAGCAGCAGCGCCACCAGTACCACCGCCGCGACCAGCACGACGATCAGCCAACCCCACCACTCCATGTGCTGTCCCTCCACGGGCCAGAGGATCCGCGCGGCCACGCGTGGAGCACGCGGCTCGGACTCCTGCCGCAGCCTACGGGACCGGCCGGCGGCCTGGCCTCGATCGCAGGGGTGAGGACCGCCGGGCGGACCGTCGCTCGAGCGCGGCCGGCGGCGGCGCCGGGACGCCGGTCGGACGCCTCGGGGTGATTGGCCTGCCCCGCGCGTCGCCTTGTAGGTTTCTCCCATCCGGACTGTGTCCGGGGTCACACGCCGAGCACCACCCCCGCGGACGTGCCCCCGGGGAACCCGGGCCAGCCTCCCGGCCGCGGAGACCCCGCGTCGCCGGGCGACGACAAGGAGTCCTGCAATGACCACATCTCCCTCCGAGGGCACCCCGAGAGCGGCGGCGGCTTCGGCCCCGACCTGGCCGAGGTCTTCGGACCCAGCCACCGCGACGGCGGTCCCGACCTGGTCCAGCTCCTCACGCCCGAGGGCGAGCGGGTCCACCACCCCGAGTTCGACATGGACTTCTCCGCCGAGCAGCTGCGCGGCTTCTACCGCGACATGGTGCTGGCCCGGCGCATCGACACCGAGGCCACCGCCCTGCAGCGCCACGGCGAGCTCGGCATCTGGGCCCAGCTCCTCGGCCAGGAGGCCGCGCAGATCGGCGCCGGCCGCGCGCTGCGCCCCCAGGACTACGTCTTCCCGACCTACCGCGAGCACGGCGTCGCCTGGTGCAGGGGCCTCGACCCGCTGAAGCTCCTCGGCCTCTTCCGCGGCGTCGACCACGGCTCCTGGGACCCGGCCGAGGTCAACTTCGGCCAGTACACGATCGTCATCGGCGCCCAGACCCTGCACGCCACCGGCTACGCCATGGGCGTGCAGCGCGACGGCGACGTCGGCACCGGCGACCCCGAGCGCGACACCGCCGTCGTCGCCCACTTCGGCGACGGCGCGAGCAGCCAGGGCGACGTCAACGAGGCGTTCATCTTCGCCGCGTCCTACAACGCCCCGGTCGTCTTCTTCTGCCAGAACAACCAGTGGGCGATCTCCGAGCCGATCGAGCGCCAGTCGCGCATCCCGCTCTACCAGCGCGCGCTCGGCTTCGGCTTCCCCGGCGTCCGCGTCGACGGCAACGACGTGCTCGCGACGTACGCCGTCACCCAGGCCGCCCTCCAGCGGGCCCGCGACGGCCAGGGCCCCACGCTGGTGGAGGCCTACACCTACCGGATGGGCGCGCACACCACGACCGACGACCCCACCCGCTACCGCCTCTCCGACGACGTCGAGCGCTGGAAGCTCAAGGACCCGATCGCCCGGGTCAAGGTCTGGCTCGACCGCAACGGCCTGGCCGACAAGGACTTCTACGCCGAGGTGCAGGCCGAGGCCGACGAGCTGGGCCACACCCTGCGCGAGGGCTGCAAGGCGATGCCCGACCCGGAGCCGATGAGCATGTTCGACCACGTGTACGCCGACCTGCCGCCCGAGCTCGTGGCGCAGCGCGACGGCTTCGCGACGTACCTCGAGACGTTCGAGGGGAGCCACGCATGAGCGCCGCGACGCAGAGGATCACCCTCGCCAAGGGCCTCAACATGGGCCTGCGCCGGGCGATGGAGGACGACCCCAAGGTCCTGATGATGGGCGAGGACGTCGGCAAGCTCGGCGGCGTCTTCCGGATCACCGACGGCCTGCAGAAGGACTTCGGCGAGGACCGGGTCATCGACTCCCCGCTGGCCGAGTCCGGCATCGTCGGCACCGCGGTCGGCCTGGCGATGCGCGGCTACCGGCCGGTCGTGGAGATCCAGTTCGACGGCTTCGTCTACCCCGCCTACGACCAGATCGTCTGCCAGGTCGCCAAGATCCGCTACCGCAGCCGCGGGCAACACCCCGATGCCGATCGTCATCCGGATCCCGTTCGGCGGCGGCATCGGTGCGGTCGAGCACCACAGCGAGTCGCCCGAGGCGCAGTTCGCGCACACGCCCGGCCTCAAGGTCGTCGCCTGCTCCAACCCGGTCGACGGCTACTGGATGATCCAGCAGGCCATCGCCAGCGACGACCCGGTGATCTTCCTCGAGCCCAAGCGGCAGTACCACGCCGACAAGGCCGAGCTCGACGACACCGCGACCCCGCCGCCGCTGTTCACCTCGCGCGTCGTGCGCGCCGGCACCGACGCCACGCTGCTCGCCTACGGCCCGACCGTGAAGACCGCGCTGTCGGCCGCCGAGGCCGCCGCGACCGAGGGTCGCTCGCTCGAGGTCATCGACCTGCGCACGCTCTCGCCGCTCGACATGGCGCCCGTGCTCGAGTCCGTGCGCCGCACCGGTCACGCCGTCGTCGTCCACGAGGCCCACGTCAACCTCGGGCCTCGGCTCCGAGCTGGCCGCCCGGATCACCGAGGAGTGCTTCTACTCCCTCGAGGCGCCGGTGCTGCGGGTCGGCGGGTTCGACACGCCCTACCCGGCGTCGCGGATCGAGGAGGACTTCCTCCCCGACCTCGACCGGGTGCTGGACGCCGTCGACCGCTCGATGTCCTTCTGAGGGGAGTCCTGACATGCCTGAGTACAAGCTGCCCGACGTGGGCGAGGGCCTGACCGAGGCCGAGATCGTCACCTGGAAGGTGAAGGTCGGCGACGTCATCGCCATCAACGACATCGTCGTGGAGATCGAGACCGCCAAGTCGCTGGTCGAGCTGCCCTCGCCGTACGCCGGTGAGGTGACCGCGCTGCTCGTGGCCGAGGGCGAGATGGTCGAGGTCGGCACGCCGATCATCCTGATCGGCGAGCCGGCCCCGGCCGGTGGTGCCGGGTCAGGCGGCGGGCCGAGCAACGGCTCGGCACCGGCGCCGGAGATGGAGATCGACCTGTCCAACCCGGCCGCCAGCGGTGGCGGCGAGGGCGAGAGCCTGGTCGGACGCAACAAGGCCGACCGCGGTCCGGTCCGCCGCGCCCGCAAGGGCGCCGCCGCGCCCGCCGAGCGAGGCCGCTGCCACCACCCAGCTGCAGGTGCAGGGCGCCTTCGCCCCGGGCGGCGCCGCACGAGCGAGCCGGTGCCCGAGGCGGACGAGCCGGCCGAGGCCGGACGGTGCCCGAGGCCGACGAGCCGGCCGTGCCCGCCGTACCGGCCGAGCCGGTCGCACGCGACGCCGGCGACCGTGCGGGTCCTCGCCAAGCCGCCGGTGCGCAAGCTGGCCAAGGACCTCGGCGTCGACCTGACGACGGTCCCGGCGACCGGGCCGAACGGCACGATCTCGCGCGCCGACGTCGAGTCGGCCCAGCGGTGACGTGGACCCGTCCGGCGCTGCGACGCCGCGGAGGCGTCCGGGCCGCTCGTGCCTCGCGGCACCTCGACCGCCGGGCGCGAGACCCGCGAGCCGATCAAGGGCGTGCGCAAGATGATGGCCGAGGCGATGGTGGGCTCGGCGTTCACCGCCCCGCACGTCACCGAGTGGGTCACCTTCGACGCGACCGCGACCGTCGAGCTCGTCGAGCGGCTCAAGGAGCGCCGCGAGTTCCGCGACGTGAAGGTCTCGCCCGCTGCTGGTGCTCGCCAAGGCGGTGCTGCTGGCCGTGCGGCGCACCCCCGAGATCAACTCGTGCTGGGACGAGGCCGCGCAGGAGGTCGTCTACAAGCACTACGTCAACCTCGGGATCGCCGCCGCGACCCCGCGCGGGCTGGTGGTGCCCAACGTCAAGGACGCCCAGGACCTCTCGCTCGTCGAGCTGGCCGAGGCGCTCGGCGCGCTCACCGCGACCGCCCGCGACGGCAGGACGCAGCCGGCCGAGATGGCCGGCGGCACGTTCACGATCACCAACGTCGGCGTCTTCGGCGTCGATGCCGGCACGCCGATCATCAACCCCGGTGAGTCCGCGATCCTCTGCTTCGGCGCGATCAAGAAGCAGCCGTGGGTGGTCACCAGGGGCGGCGTCGACGAGATCGCGGTGCGGCACGTCACGACGCTGGCGCTGAGCTTCGACCACCGCCACGTCGACGGCGAGAAGGGCTCGCGCTTCCTCGCCGACGTCGCCGGCATCCTCGAGGACCCGGCCTCGGCGCTGCTCTTCTGAGTGCGTGTCCCCGGACCCGCGCCGATACCGCGGCGGCGGCGCCTGGGCGATCAGCCCAGGAGGCCGTCGCTGCCGTCGTCGTCGAGCCAGTCCTCGCCGTCGTCGAAGAGGTCGCGGTCCTGGCCCTCGCGCTCGTCCTTCTTGCCGCGTCCGCGGCCGCTGGAGCCGCCGGCACCTCGGCCGGCACCCCCGCCGGCACCTCCCTTGCCGGCCGCGCCGCGCCCGCCGGCACCGGTGCCCCGCGCGCCTGCCCCACGACCACCGGCACCGCGGGCGCCCGAGCCTCCGGCTCCGGCCCCGCGAGCCGCCGGTGCCGCTCCGCCTCGCCCGACGGGGGCCGCGGTCGTGGCGCCGCGCCCGATCGTGCCGGAGACACCGCGCGCGGCAGTGCCCCCGATGGGTGCCGCGCCGCCGGGGACGGTCAGCGATCCCGGCTTGAGCAGCCCCCCACGGACCAGTCCGCCCAGGATGCCGGCGCCGGCGGCACCGGTGGCGCCGCCGATGATGCCACCGGGCACCCCGTGCGAGCCGGTCGCCGGCACGCCGCCGCTCCCCGGGATCGCGGGCCCGGGGTCGGGCCGTGACCGGGGTCGGTGATCGGGAGGTGCGGGCCCTGGGAGCCGGGGGCGTCGGTCGTCGGATCGGTGCCGGTGCCGGTGTCGGTCGCCGGTCCCGGTCCCGGTCCCGGTGTTGTCGTCGGTGCCTGTCGGGTCGGTCGGGTCCGGGAGGTCCGTCGGGTCACGGGGCGGCGGGTCCTGCGGGCCGCGAGGGCCCCCGACGTACGTCGGACCGCCGCCGGCCGGGGTGGCGCCAGGACCGGTCGGGGCGCCGATGCCGTGGTCGACCGTGGGAGGTGCGCTGGTGGGCTCCTCGTAGCCGTAGATGTCCTGCATCACCTTGATCGGGTGCGTGTAGGCCGTCTCGTAGGAGTCCATCACCTTCTTGGCGCGCTGCCTCGCGCTGGTGCTCCCGGTCCGCGGAGGCGGACGCCTCGGAGCTGTCGTGGATCGACTTGGCGACCTGGTTCTCCGCCGGCGTCTTGTCGGGATCGGGCTGGTAGGTCCTGGAGCTGTGCGACGGCAGGTCGGTGTCGATGGCGTCGCGGTCCTCACGGGCCTTCTTCAGCGACTCGCGGGCGTCGAACAGGGCGCCGTAGCCCTTCTCGCATCTGCTGGGCGTGGAAGTCGAGGCGCTTGCTGGACTCCTTCATGGCCTCGGAACATGGCCGGGCCGGTCTCACCGCCGACGAGGTCGCCCTTGTCGGCGGCGTTGGACATGGCAGTAGCGACGAGGCGCAGGCCGTTGCCGGCGCTGAACCACTCCCCGACGCTGGCGTTGAGCTGCGGGGACGTGCGCCTGTGCCAGACCGCTGTCGAGCTGGTGGCGGTAGGGGCCGGTCATCAGTGGCCACCGCCCTTCCGGGAGTCCTGAAGGTTGATCCGGGAGGCCTGCTCGGTGGCGTGCTGGATCCTGCGGAGCTCGTCGGCGGAGAACTCGTCGTGGGTGATGTTGCCCTGCTGGAAGGCCACCACGCCCTCGCGGTAGAGGCCGAGCGTCTTCATCATCTCGCTCAGGGCCCCGGCGAGGTACTCGCGCGCATTGTTGCTGTGCTGGCCCATCTGGAGACCGGCCGGGAGCGACGAGAAGGCGCCCGACGGGCACCGGCTTCAGCAGGTCGGCGTCCGGCATCGACTCGGCCGCCCCGTCGAGGTGGCCGAGGATCTCCTTGATGACGCCCTCGTCGACGTTCAGCTCCTGGAGGATGTCGGCAACGCCCGAGATGAATCCTGCTGGAAAGCTCACGACCCGCTCCTGTCTGGTGTGGACGGACACCTGTCCCTGCCCTCGCGCGCGCTCCTTGAAACGTCGAGCCCCGAGATTGCGCCGGGTCCGGGTCGGTCATCCGCACGTCTGGCACTATCGGCTCGGAGTCGCGACCTCGGCGACCACGACATCCTCGGGAGGATCCTGCATGCTCACCCCGGCACGCCGACGAGCCGGTTCCCTGGTGCTGCTGGTCTGCCTGGGGGCGACGGCACTCAGCGGCTGCTCCGGCGACGACCCGGCCCCGGACGAGCCGTCGTCGACCGCGGTCACGTCGACGCCCGACGCTCCCGACCCCACCTCGGGCTCTCCCTCCGTGGACCCGTCCGAGGACCCGACCCCAGACCCGACACCGGACGCGACCCCCGATACGACCCCGGAGTCGACGTATGCCGACGTGGAGCCGGCCACGGGCGAGCTGGTGGAGCTCGACGGGCTGAGCCTGAGGGTGCCGGTGGGGTACCAGGTGCTCGACAGCACCGGTGACCTGCTCAACGCCCAGGTCGACCCCGCCGCCGGCTTCGACTTCCTCGGCGTCAGCGCCACGGGCAACTACGACGAGCACAAGGACCTCGACGCGATGCTCGCCACCCACAACGAGCGGGACATCTCCTACCGGCGTGATCCGACGACGCGCGACCGGGTCGTGGTCGACGGGGTGGAGATGTACCACGCCTCCGGCAAGGTGAGCCCGCAGCTGTGGGCCGAGGCGTTCGGTGGGGGCAACACCGCCTACGACATCGACATCGCCTTCGCCTTCGGCCTCGACACCCCTGCGGCCGAGCGCCAGCGGATCACCGAGTCCGTCATGGCCTCCATCGACCTGACCTAGTGGCGCGGGTCAGAAGTTCTTGGGCGCTTCGCGCACCCATGGCTCGCACCTCGCGGCGTTGCCGGCGCTCAGCAGACAACCCGGTATGACGTCGCGCCGGCGCCTTGCGCTGCACGCACCCTCGAGCACGCCAAGCAATCAACAACGTCCGACCCACACCACTAGCCGACGTACCTGCTGCAGGTGCGAGTCGGTGCCGACACGTCCCGGCAATCGATGCGGGCTACGATCCCGGGACCATGAGCAGCGGATTCCCCGAGCCCGGCGAGCAGCTGGGGCCGTTCCGCATCGGACGGCGCCTCGGGGTCGGCGGCATGGGCGTCGTCCTCCAGGCGCTGGACACCCACCTCAACCGCCAGGTAGCGCTCAAGGTCATCGCGCCGCACCTCAGCGGCGACCCCGAGTTCCGGGCCCGGTTCACCCGCGAGGCCCAGGCCCAGGCATCGCTCGACTCGGCCCACGTCGTGCAGGTCTACTCCTTCGGCGAGGCCGACGGCCGGCTCTACATCGCCTCGCAGCTGATCCCGGACGGTGACCTCAGCCAGATGCTCCAGCGGCACGGGGTCCCGCCGGCCCGGATCGCGCTGAACCTGATGTCGCAGGTCGCCGCCGGCCTCGCGGACGCCCATGCCGTCGGGCTGGCGCACCGTGACATCAAGCCGGGCAACGTGCTGCTCCGCAGGCGCGACGGTTCGCTGGAGGCCTACCTCGGCGACTTCGGGATCGCCCGGCAGGCGGGTGACCAGGGCCTCACCCAGGCCGGGAGCACGGTGGGCACGCCGATGTACATGGCGCCCGAGCTGCACCTGGGCAGCGAGGCCGGACCGGCCTCCGACCTCTACTCGCTCGGCTGCCTGCTGTGGGCCTCGCTCAGCGGAGCGGCGCCGTACGCCGGGCCCACCGACTTCCAGGTCATCCGCGCACACCTCGAGGACCCGGTGCCGCAGGTCGTGCTCACCGGGCCGTTGGCCGCCGAGATCAACCGGGTCCTCCGCACGGCGCTCGCCAAGCGCCCCGAGGACCGCTACCCGTCCGCGGCCGCGATGCGCGACGACCTGCGCCGGGTCGTGCGGCTGCCCGACGACCCGACCCCGATCCGCGTCCCGGGCGCTCCCGCCTCCGGGCAGCCGGACCCGGCGCCCCAGGGTGCCCCGGGATCAGGCCCGCACGGTGGCGGCCGGCACGGTCCCCAGCAGGGTTCCCAGCAGGGTTCCCAGCAGGGGGGTCCGGCGCCGTGGCAGCTCGCGGCCACCCGTCCGCCCACCCCGACCCCGACCCCGTCGCGGTCGCAGGCGCCCCCGGCGCCGCCGTTCCGCTCGACCCCGCCGGGCGGCGCGGGTGACTCCCCGGTCTTCACCCACCACGACTCGTCGTACGGCGGCAGGACCGGCGTCCCCGCCGCGAAGCGCCGCGGGCGGGTCTGGTGGGTGCTCGGCGCCGTGGCGGTGCTCGTCGTCGGTGCGGTCGTGGTGGCGGTGCTGCTCGCTGGTGGCGACCGTGGCGGCTCGGCCGACCCCGCGGCGGAGCCCAGCACCTCCGTGACCGGCGGTGCGAGCACCGACCCGAGCACCGACCCGAGCACGGAGCCCACGACCGGGGCGAGCCCTCGAGCCCCCGACCGAGCCCACGACCCAGGCCACGACGGAGCAGAGCCCCACCCCGCAGCGCGCCCGGGACCGCCGCGCCGTCGACGCGTTGGCCACCGAGTTCGCCACGGCGGCGGGGTCGAACGAGTCGGGTGGGCGGTGCATCGCCGAGAAGATCGTCGACGAGGTCGGCGTCGACGCGCTGATGGAGGCCGGCGTGCTCACCGAGGGCTTCGAGCTCGGTCAGGGCGACCTCCAGGACCCCGCCATCGTGAGCCAGATCTTCTCGGCCACGCTCGCGTGCATCGGCGAGATCGGCGCCGGCTGACGGGTCCGTTCCCTCAGACCTCGGTCTCCCGCCGGACGGCGAGCTTGGGGATGCCGCCCAGCCCGAGGCGGTAGCGGGTGTGGTGCGGGTGGTGGGACAGCACGTCCCACAGGGTCGCGTGCGCCGCCCACGGCAGCGGCTCGTCGCCGCGGTACCAGGTGTCGCCGAACGCGATCCAGACCGGCACCCACTCGGCGGCCTGGTCCCAGGCCCCGCGTCGAGCGGTGAGCATCCGGCGCCGGATCTGGAAGGCCAGGCGGGGCCCGTCGGGGCTGATCCCCGAGGTCGCGACCGGCCAGACCCACAGGTCGTGGGGCATCAGCTCCAGCTCGAGGTCGCGCAGCGCTCCCGGCTCGACGAGCACGGTCGCCACGTTCTGGTGAGGGCGCCTCATGGCCTCACGCTACCCACGACCGTGCCAGGCGGCGAGCACCTCCGACTCCCGGGGGCGGGTCAGGGCGGTCCGCTCGGGGCTGTCCGGATGCTCGCGCAGCCAGGCCAGCGTGTCGCGCGCGGTCTCGGCGACCGGGCGGCACACCAGCCCCGCCGCCAGCGACGGGGCCACGTCGTGGGCGAGCATGCCGTCGTACGCGGGGCGGGGGAGCCACAGGGGGAGGGCGTGCTCGCCCGACCAGGGCTCCACGCCCTGCTCGGCCAGGAACCAGCCCGGCACCCAGGTGAACGGCGACCGCGACGACGGGTGGCCGACCTCGGCCGCCACCTCGGCCAGCACCTCGCCGATCGGCCGGGTCGGGCCCACTCCGTCATAGGTGCCGGTGGTGCCGTGCTCGGCGACGGTGACGATCCAGGCGGCGAGGTCGCGCACGTCGATGAGCTGCACGCTGTCGGCGGGGTCGCCGCCCGCGAGCACCTCGCCGTCGCCCGACTCGGCCAGTCGCTCGGGCCAGTAGCCGAACCGGTACGACGGGTCGCCCGGCCCGCAGATGAGCCCCGGCCGGATGACCGTCGCCGTCGCCGTACCGGCCCGCACCGCCTCCTCGCAGCCGACCTTCATCGCGCCGTAGGCCTCCGGGGCGGTGCGGAGGTCCTCGTCGGTGTGGATCGCCTCGACGAGCGGCGTCGTACCGGGCCTGCCACCGGGGGTGGCGTCGTCGGCGTAGACGTTGACGGTCGAGACCAGCACCCAGTGCGCGTCCGGGTACGCCGCGACCGCCGCCCGCACCCACGACGGTCGTCGCGCGACGTCCACGACCGCGTCGACGGCGCCGAGCTGACCGACCGGCGCCGGCTCGTCCGCGCCGCGGTCCCACCGCACCAGCCGCGCGCCGTCGGGCACCTGCCCCGACTCGCCCCGGCAGGCGCAGACCACGTCGTGGCCGCGCCGTACGCCCTCGGCCGCCACCGCCTCGGACAGGAACACCGTGCCGCCCAGCACCAGGATGCGCATGCCCCCACCGTCCCCGTTCGCCCCGGTCGCGGCAAGCAGATCCGCTCTCAGCGAAGCCGCCGGCCGGCAGCCGGCCCCCAAAGCTCGATACGGCCGGTCTCGCTCCTTCGTCGCTCGTCCGGCCTGCTCGACCACCGGGGGCGGGGGGTCAGCCGGTGGTGGGGGTGGTGTCGCCGAGCAGCCAGGCGTCCCAGAAGTCGTCGAGGTCCTTGCCGGACTCGTCCTCGATGTAGGCGAGGAAGGTCTCGCGGTCGGTGCTGCGGTTGTCCTGCGACTCGGGCCACCCGCGCACGATCGCGAAGAACTCGTCGTCGCCGAGCATGCGCCGCAGCTCGTGCCACATGAACGCCGGACCGAAGTAGACGTTGCCGGAGCCGAACTCGGTGGGGTCGTAGGCGCCGGACGGGCCGGCGCTGGTCGCGCTCGTCCTGCTCGTAGCCGGTGTAGCTGGCGGAGGTAGGGCGTCGAGGTCGTCGCCCTGCTGCTCGGCCTGCCACATCAGCTGGAGGTACATCGCCATGCCCTCGTTCATCCACACGTCGCGCCAGTCCGCGGGGGTGACCTGGTCGCCGTACCACTGGTGCGCCAGCTCGTGGACGATCGTGGCCGGCGAGGTGGCGTAGGCGTGTCGCCGAGCGTGATCATGGTCTGGGTCTCCATGCCGCTCTCGGAGTCGACGACCAGGATGCCGGCGGTGTCGAACGGGTAGGGACCCAGGTACTGCTCGAGCCAGGCGAGCGCGTCGGGGGTGGTCGGAGAGGCTCTCGAGGTGGCTGGTCGTCGCCGCGCGGCGTCCAGTACGTGATCGGCACGCCGCCGGGGCCGGTGTCGTCGGTCTTCGTGTAGTCGCCGAACGCCACCGTGACCAGGTACGACGCCGCCGGCTCGGCGAGGTGGTACGTCGTGGTGGTCGTCGTCCCGTCGTCGTCGGACGAGGTCTGGACGCCGTTGGCGATGCCGGTCCAGGGCGAGGGGACGCTGAGGGTGAAGTCGTAGAGCGCCTTGTCGGAGGGCTGGTCGTTGACGGCGTACCAGGTGTAGGCGCCGAAGGGCTCCTGCATCGTCCAGGTCTCGTGCTCGGCGTCGATGGTGAAGCCGACGGTGCTCGAGGTCGGTAGCGCGTCGTCGGTGCCTGCGACCGGCCGCGGCGTGCCCGTGTAGTCGATCGACCAGCTCGTAGCGCTGGTCGGCCTCGACGGGCGCGTCGACCACGAGGTCCTTGCCCTGGTGCTCGGCCGTCGACCGGCTCGCCGTCGAGGGTCACGACGACCGACCTCCAGCGGCGCGCCGAGGTCGAGCTGGAAGCCTCGGCGGTGGTCGTCGCCCGGAAGGTGAGGGTCTCGGTGCCGGTGAGGGTGTCGGTCTGCGGGGTCCCAGGTGAGGTCGAGGTCGTAGTGGAGCGCGTCGACCCCGGGGTCGCCGACGTCGGGGTAGACCGAGTCCTCGACCGGCTCGCTGAGGGCGAGGTCGAGGTCTGGCGGTCGCCTCCGGGTCCGTGGTCGGTGGGCGCCGGCGACGTGGGGGTGGTCGACGCGGGCGCGGACGGCGGGGCCGACTCCACGTCGGGCCCGCCGAGCCGGCCGGAGCCGCCGTCGGAGCCGCACCCGGCGAGCAGCAGCGCGAGCGCGACGGCACCCGCACGCCGTGGCGCCGCGCCGCGAGACGTCGGCGCAGGGTCACGACTCCTCGCCGCGCAGCAGCGGGCGGGCGAGCTTGCGGCCGTGGTGGATCTGCGCCTTGACGGTGCCCAGCGGAGCGCCGACCTGCTCGGCGATCTCGTCGTAGGACATGCCGTAGACGTCGCGCAGCAGCAGCGGCCCGACGTACTGCGGGTGGTCCTTCTCGATGGTCTCCATCGCCTCGAGGAGGTCGAGGCGGGTGCCGGCGATGACGCTGGTGGTGCGCGGGTCGGGCTTCTCGGAGATCGGGCTGTGCTCGAGCGGGTCGGTGGCCGCGGCCTGGTTCTTCATCCGGCGGTAGGTCGTGCGCGCGGAGTTGACCGCGACGACGTGGGTCCACGTGGTGAACCGGCCGCGGCCGCCCCAGGAGCCGATCTTGGTGGCGATGTTGAGCAGCGCCTCCTGGCAGGCGTCCTCGGCGTCGGGGGTGTAGGGCAGCACGCCGCGGCAGACGTTGAGGATGCGCGGGCGGATCGCGCCGAGCAGCGTCTCGAGCGCGTCGCGGTCGCCGTCCTGGCGCAGCCGGGCCAGCTCGTCGATCTCGTCGGGTCCCAGCGGCTCGGTGCTCATGACCGACACCCTCCCGTTGTGAAGCAGTTGTGAAACATAATGCCGGAATGCCCCTCGCCCGACGTACCGTCGCCCCATGAGCGACTCGTGGGGCTCGGGACCCCAGCGCCTCGGACGCTACGTCGTGCGCCGCCGCATCGGCAGCGGCGGGTTCGCGACGGTCTGGCTGGCCTACGACGAGCAGCTCGACGCCCCGGTCGCGATCAAGGTCCTCGCCGAGAACTGGACCGACGAGCACCAGGTGCGCACCCGCTTCGTCGAGGAGGGCCGCTACCTGCGCCGGGTGGAGTCGCCCCACGTCGTGACGGTCTACGACGCCGGCGAGCTCGGCGACGGCCGGCCCTACCTGGTCATGACCTACGCCGACCAGGGCACCCTGGCCGAGCGGCTCGCGATCGCCCCGCTCACCGTCGGTCAGTCGCTGGAGGTCGTGCGCCAGGTGGCGGCGGGGCTCCAGGCGCTGCACGACCGCGGGATCCTGCACCGCGACGTCAAGCCCGCCAACGTGCTGTTCCGCACCGCCGAGCGGCGCGCGCGCGACGACGACGCCGGCATCGGGTCGACGTCCGGGCGATGCTCGGCGACCTCGGCCTCGGCAAGGCGCTCGACGTGTCGTCGCGGCTGACGATGATCGCCGGCACCCCGGCCTTCGTCGCCCCCGAGCAGGCGCAGGGCGAGACGCCCGACGCGCGCGCCGACCAGTACTCGCTGGCGGTCATCACCTACCTGCTCCTCACCGGGCGCCGCCCGTGGGACCACGCGACCCTGCCGGCCGCGGCCGCGCCCGGCCCGCCGCCGCCGATGTCGACTCCACGGCTCGCGACCTCCCGGCGTCGGTCGAGCAGGTCGTGGTGCGCGCCCTGTCCCTCGACCGCGAGGAGCGCTTCGCCACGGTCACGGCCTACGTCGACGCGCTCACCAGTGCCTTCGCCGGCCTGGACCGAGATGGGTCCCGACGGCGTCGTCGGGCACCCGGGTGCTGCCCGTGGACCCGCAGCTGACCCAGCCGGGCGCCCGCCCCTCGCCGTACCCCACGACCGGCGGCTGGCCGGTGCCTCGCTGTCCCGAGCTCCCGGAGCCGCAGCCGCCGGACCGTCGCGCGCCCGGCGCCGGTCACGTCGCCTCGCCGTCGGGGTCGCTGCCCTGGTCGCGCTGGCAGCCGGAGGCGTGGGCGGCTACGTCGTGGAGCAGGAGACCGAGCCGGCTCCGCCGACGACGCCGGTCGAGCTGGAGGACGCGACCGGCACCCTCGGGGTCACCGTGCCGCGCAGCCTGGACGCGGAGGCGCCCTCGCAGTGGAAGCCGCCGAACGCGAAGGACCAGGACTTCCCGGCGCTCTCCGTCGGCACGTCGGCGCGCTGGACCGGTGGACGGGGACGGCGTCTTCCTCGGCCTCCTCCCGGGCAGTGAGCTCCCCGACCCGCTGCCGCAGCACGCTGCGTGCACGAGCGTGTCGGCGCCGGTCGAGAGCGACATCGCGCGGGGACACCTCGCGCACCCAGTTCTTCTCGGGGTGCGACGGGTCCGGCGTGCTCGTCGAGCGCGTCATGCAGGTCGCCACCGGCCAGCTGCTGTGGGTCCAGGTGCGCAGCCCGGACCGCCCGACCGCCAACCAGGTGCTCGACAGCGTGCGGGTCTACGGCTTCTGAACCGGACGCAGGTCGATCGAGACCCGCTCGAGCAGGTCGCTGAGCCCGGTGACGTCGCGGGCGCGGCCGTAGACGGCGACCGAGGCGAAGGCCTGGTCCGGGTCGGGACCGGAGAAGAAGCGCTCGAGGCTGAAGCGCTGGAAGCCGTCCTGGACGTACTTCGCGGTGAAGCCGACGTTGCCGTCCTCGGTGATCTCGAGGTCGCTGAAGGACCCCTGCTGCAGCGCCGAGCGCAGGGCCGACTCGCGGCTCTGTCGTGCGGACTGCACCGACTGCCCGCCGCCCGCGATGACGTCGACCCGCATCCCGTAGGACATCGCGTCGTTGCCGGGGACCGTGAACTGCCAGCGGGTGAGGGTGGGCCGCGACTGGACCCAGCCCACCGGGACCGACAGGGACAGCTGGTAGGCGGGCGGCTGTCCCGGGTCGCCGGGGACGGTCAGCGTCGTGGTCCGCAGCGGCGATCGCCGGTTCGAGCGCCGCGTCGTCGGGGTCGGCTCGGAAGATCTCGACCGGGAGCGAGGGGTCGGCGGCGGCGACGGGACGCGCCCTGGCGAACGTCGAGTGCGCCGCGGCGGCGGGCTCGTCCTGCGACCCGATGGCGTAGCCGGCCGCACCACCGCCGACGAGCAGCAGCAGGAGCACCCCCATGAGCCGGACCTTCACACGCGCGACCCTATACATCGACCGCCCGCGACAGCGGCTCGCGGTCGTCCGTTAGCGTCTGCGCGTGACCAACCTGCTCCTGCGAGGCGCCCGCCTCGTGCCCCTCGTGAACGGCGACTCGCCGGACACCGAACCCGTCGACGTGCTGGTGCGCGACGGCGAGGTCGCGCGGGTGGCACCGGGGCTGGAGGCGGTCCGTGGGGTGGAGGAGATCGACGCCGCCGGGCGCTGGCTGATCCCGGGCCTCTGGGACCAGCACACCCACCTCGGCCAGTGGGGGCTCTGCCGCTCCCGGGTGAACACCCTCGACCTGCCCAGCCCCGAGGCTGCGACCGCCCTGGTCGACGAGCTGGTCCGCGCCCACCCCGGTACGCCGATCATCGGGTTCGGCCACCGACCCGGCGGCTGGGCGCCGCGAGGTCACGGTCGCCGAGCTCGACGCCGTCTCGGGCGTGACCCCGGTGATCCTGATCGCCGGCGACGCCCACCACGCCTGGCTCAACAGCGCCGCGCTCGCCGCGCTCGGCCTCGGCGCCCGCGACGACGTGGTGCGCGAGAACGAGTGGTTCGCCGCCTACGAGATCCTCAACGCCCTCACCGGCGACGCCGGCACCTCGCCGGCCGCCTACCGCGACAGCCTCCAGGCGGCGGCCGCGCAGGGCATCGTGGGGCTGGTCGACTTCGAGTTCTCCGGCGGCGCCGCCGAGTGGGTCGAGCGCTGGCACGCCGGCTGCGACCTCGATCCGGGTGCGGATGGCGACGTACTCCGACGGGCTCGAGGACGTCATCGCCGCCGGCCTCCGCTCGGGCAGCCCCCTCGTCGACGGCGACGACCGGCTGGTGATGGGCCCGCTGAAGATCATCAGCGACGGCTCGCTCAACACCCGCACGGCCTGGTGCTGCGAGCCGTACGCCGACGGCGACCGCCTCGAGCACCCCAGCGGCGCCGCCAACCTGGCCCACCACGAGCTGGTCGCGCTGCTCGCCCGCGCCCACATGTCGGGGATCGAGATCGCCACCCACGCGATCGGCGACGCCGCCGTCACCTCGGCCCTGGACGCCTACGAGGCGACCGGCGCGCGGGGCTCGCTGGAGCACGCCCAGCTGATCGCCCGCTCCGACATCGCCCGCCTGGCCGCCCTCGACCTGCGCGCCAGCGTGCAGCCGGCCCACCTGCTCGACGACCGCGACCTCACCGAGCTGATCTGGCCGGGCCGCTCCGAGCGCAGCTTCGCCTTCCGCTGGATGCTCGACGCCGGGGTGCTCGCTCGTGCTCGGCTCCGACGCGCCGGTCTCGCCCCTCGACCCGTGGCTGGCGATGGCCGCCGCCGTCCACCGCACCGGCGACGACCGCGAGGCCTGGCACCCCGAGCACGCCCTGACCGCGCGTGAGGCGCTGGCGGCCTCGGTGGGCGAGCAGCCGCGCGTGCGGGTCGGCTCGCGCGGCGACCTGGTGCTGCTCGACCGCGACCCGTTGGCGACGTACGACGACCCTCGCGCGACCGCCGCCGCCCTCCGCTCGATGCCGGTCGCCCTCACCGTCGTCGGCGGCCGGGTCGTCCACCGCGCCCTCTGACCGCCCGCGCGGAGCCTAGAGCGAGTCGCTGATCATCGCGGCGACCGCGGCCTGCTCGGTCGCGAAGGGGTGGAACGGAGCAGTGCCGTCCGGTGCGGTCTGCACGCCGTTGACCCACGGGTCGGCCGAGCACACGTCGTGGCCGGCGCTCGCGGCGAAGACGTCGACGAAGGTCAGGTCACGCTGCTCGGCCTCGTCGCGCAGCGCGGACGAGAGCCGCTCGTTGACCGACGAGACGAAGGGGTAGTCGCCGGCGGCGATCGGCACCAGGTCGGGGCAGGTGCCCGATGCCGGCAGCAGCCCGGGTAGCCGATGACCTGCACCTCGGCGCGGGGGGCGGCCGCGGTGATCGCGTCGAGCACGGCCCCGATCTTCTCGCGGATCTGTGGCAGGGCGGCGGCGACCCGGTCGCCTGCCGCTGCGGTGCACGGGGCCCCCTCGGGGTCGCCGGCCGCTGCGGCGGCGCAGCTGCCGAGGACCTGGGTGAACAGGCTGAAGTCGTTGCCGCCCGGTGCCGACGGTGACCAGGTCGGTGTCCTTGTCGAGCGCGGGGACCTGGAGCTCGAGGATGTCGTCGGAGCTCGCCCCGCTGCAGGTCATGTCGGTCAGGAAGACGTCGGCCTCGGTCGCGGCCACGACGTGGGCGTAGTTGTGGTCGGAGCGGTAGCAGCCGTCAGCGGGGTCGGTCGTCGGCACGCCCGGGGCCGCGGCGTAGGAGTCGCCCAGGGCGACGTACCGGAGGTCGTCGGGCCCGGGGGTGGTCGACGGGGTGGTCGAGGCGGCGCGGTCGAGGGCGTGGTCGAGCGCGTCGGTGTGGCCGGCGACGCTGAGCCGGCTGGGGCTGCCGGGCACCTCGGCGGGGGCGGGCCCCGCACCCGACGCGTCACCGGAGCTGCAGCCGGCGAGTGCCAGCACGGCGGCGGCGGCCACGATCGCGGCACCTGCCCGGGCGAGCGGGCCTGGGGCGGCGCGGCCGTCGTACGTCGTCATGGCGCCAACGCTACGTGGTGCCCGGCAGCTCCTCCTCCGGCACGGGCAGGGCCAGGGCGAGGGTGAGGGC
The DNA here is from genome assembly GCA_963757695.1 of uncultured Actinomycetota bacterium. Taxonomy (GTDB): domain Bacteria; phylum Actinomycetota; class Actinomycetes; order Propionibacteriales; family Nocardioidaceae; genus Nocardioides. The sequence continues at coordinate 210,892 of CAVWTJ010000014.1, read as the reverse complement.
CAGGACCTCGTCGGGGTCGTCGAGCCGCTCGCCGAAGGCCTCCCGGAGCTGGCCCATCCGGTAGCGCACGGTCTGCGGGTGGACGAACAGCGCCTCGGCCACCTCGTCGCGCCGTCCCTGGAGCAGCAGCCAGGCCCGCAGGGTCTCGACGAGCTTGGCGGCGGCAGCCGGCCGGAGCTCGGCCAGCGGAGCGAGGGCGCGGGCGCGCAGGTCGGCGAGCGCCTCCGGGTCCGCCGTCAGGACGAGCTGGGGCAGGTGCGCCTCGGAGTCCACGCTCAGGCCCTGGGCGAGGCCCGGCTGGAGGTGCAGGTCCAGGGTCCGCAGCGCCCGGTCGTACGACGTCCGCACGGCCAGCCAGGGCCTGGCCGGCCCGGCCACGGCCCCACGGTCCGCGAGGGCGCGCAGCAGGCGGGCCCGGCGTCGGCCGTGGGCGTCGGGGACGAGCAGCAGCACGCCGTCCTCGAGCCCGGGCGGGTCGGCAGCCTGGAGCGTGTGGCCCGCGAGCGCGGCGAGGACGGGGCGCACCTGCGCCTCGGGCACGATCACGGCGGTGAGGGTGGTGGGCTGCGGCCAGTCGGCGCGTTCGGCCGAGGCGACCACCGTGTCCGCCGGCGAGCGGGCGAGCAGGTGCTGGGCCAGCCGCTCGAGGCGCCGCTGCTTGACCCGGCCGGTGGTGGCCAGCTCGTCGGAGTGACCGGCCACGCTCGCCGCCGACAGCTGGTCGATGTAGGCGAAGACCAGCTCGGCGAACGCGGCCAGGGTCTGGGCGTCGAGCCCGGCCTCGACGCCACGCGTCGACATCGTGCGCCACGAGACCCGCGCCCCGATCCGGTACGCCGACAGCAGCGCGTCGGTCGAGCGACCGCTGCGCGCCTCGCCGCGGCCGAGCTGGTAGGCGCCCTCGACGGCGGGTGCGGCCGGCGTACGGGGGTCGGCGCCGCGGTGTCCGGCGGCCAGGGAGAGGAAGGCGCCGAGGGCGACCTCGACGGCGTTGCGGATGGTCTCGCCCATCGCCCCGGTGAAGGCGTCGGTGTAGCTGGGCACCTCCTCGATGATCACCGCGACGACCTCCTCGGCGACCTCGGCGAGGGAGGCCCGGATCTCGGCGGCGGCCTCGGCGGGCAGCAGGATCTGAGCTCCAGCCGTGTTGGGGTCGTGTGCAGCCATATAACTGTTCCCTCCGAACAAAGAAGCCGAGATCATTCACGTCCAGGACACAGGATTTTATCTGCGAAGTCCAGCACACTGGGATACATGGCCACCGTTGAACTTCCCCGACCGGGCACCGCCCCCTCGCGAGGACTCGGGCTGCGCCAGCGCGTGCGCTCGTTCGCCGAGGCGGCCGTGACCCCGCTGGAGATCGACGACGTGCTCGACGTCTTCCACCCGCTGCGCTCCGGTGCCCCGCTCCGCGGCCGCATCGTCGAGGTCCGGGCCGAGACCGACGAGTCCGCCACCGTGGTCGTCAAGCCCGGCAAGGACTGGTCGGGCCACCTGCCCGGGCAGTACGTCCGGGTCGGGGTCGAGGTCGACGGTGTCCGCCTGTGGCGCACCTACTCGCTCACCCACGGCCCGCGTCCCGACCGCTGCATCAGCATCACCGTCAAGGCGATCCCCGGCGGCGTCGTCTCCCACCACCTGGTCCACGATGCGCGGGCCGGACAGATGATCCAGCTCGCCCAGGCCGAGGGCGACTTCGTGCTGCCCGACCCGCTCCCGGCCAAGCTGCTGCTCGTCACCGCCGGCTCCGGCATCACCCCGGTGATCGGGATGCTGCGCAACCTCTTCTCCCGCTCGGTCGCCCCGACGTGCGACATCACCCTGGTCCACGTCAACGTCACCGAGTCCAGCGCGATCTTCCGCGACGAGCTGCGGGCCCACGACGCGGCCGGCCACCTCCGCCTCGTCGAGCGGTACGACGACACCCACGGGCTGTTCGACGTGGCCCACCCCGAGCAGGGCCTGGCGGCGCTCGTCCCCGACCTCGACGAGCGACTCGCCTACGCCTGTGGACCGGCCGGTCTGCTCGACGCCCTCGAGACGCACCACGAGGACCGGGGCCTGGTGCTCACCACCGAGCGCTTCCGACCCGTCGTCCTCGGCGAGACCGGCGAGGGTGGCACCGTCACGTTCGCCGCCGGGGGGAGCAGCCGGGTCGTCGACGCCGACGGCACCACCCCGCTCCTCGACGCCGGCGAGTCCGCCGGTGTCCTGATGCCGAGCGGGTGCCGCATCGGCGTCTGCTTCGGCTGCGTCCTGCCCCTGAAGGAAGGCGCCGTGCGCGACCTGCGCAACGGTGCGATCACGACCGCCGTCCCGGGCGAGACCGGCCCCGAGGGCGTCCCCATCCAGACCTGCATCAACGCCGCCGCAGGACCGTGCTCCATCGAGACCTGAGTTTCGAGGCTCGCTCCGCTCGCACCTCAACCACCGCGAGAACGGCTCGCTCCGCTCGCACCTCAACCACCGCGAGAACGGCTCGCTCCGCTCGCACCTCAACCACCGCGAGAACGGCCCCTCGTCCGTACGTCCACCATCGCTAGGAGACGCACATGACCGTCATCACCAAGCAGCCCGTCAACCCGACCGCCCACCTCACGCCCGAGGACGTCGAGCAGCTCGGTGTCGAGCTCGACGCGATCCGCCAGGAGGTCCTGGACACGCGCGGCGAGAAGGACGCGGCGTACATCCGCAAGGTCGTCGACGTCCAGCGCAAGCTCGAGCTCGGCTCGCGCGCCGTCCTGCTCGCCAGCGTGTTCCCGCCGGCCTGGGTCGCCGGAACGGTCGGCCTGAGCGTCGCCAAGATCCTCGAGAACATGGAGATCGGGCACAACGTCATGCACGGCCAGTGGGACTGGATGCGTGACCCGAAGATCCACTCGACCACGTGGGAGTGGGACAACGCCTCCACCGCCGAGGGCTGGAAGCACAGCCACAACGAGGTCCACCACACCTACACCAACATCGTGGGCAAGGACAACGACCTCGGCTACGGCATCATGCGCATCGACGAGGACCAGCGCTGGCACCCCTTCCACCTCGGCCAGCCGCTGTGGAACTTCATCAACGCCTGCTTCTTCGAGTACGGCATCGCCGCCTACGACCTCGAGCTCGGCAAGAACCTGTCGATCCCGAAGGAGAAGCGCAGCGCGAAGTTCAAGGCCGACGCGAAGAAGACGCTGGCCAAGATCCGCAAGCAGGCGACCAAGGACTACGTCGTCCACCCGGTGCTCTCGATCCCGACCGGCTCGTTCGTGCCGACCCTGGCCGCCAACTTCACCGCCAACCTGGTCCGCAACCTGTGGACCCACTCGGTGATCATGTGCGGTCACTTCCCCGAGGGTGTCGAGACGTTCGAGAAGAAGTCGATCCCGGAGAAGGAGACGCGCGGTCAGTGGTACCTGCGCCAGATGCTCGGCTCGGCCAACATCTCCGGGTCGAAGGCGATGCACCTGATGACCGGCAACCTGAGCCACCAGATCGAGCACCACCTCTTCCCCGACCTGCCGAGCAACCGGTACGCCGAGGTCGCCCCGAAGGTGCAGGCGCTCTTCGACAAGTACGACCTCAACTACCACGAGGCCCCGCTGCCCCAGCAGGTCGGCAGCGCCTGGCACCGCGTCGTACGGCTGTCGATGCCCAACGGCTGGCTCGCGACCACCAACGCCAAGAACGCCCCCGAGCAGTTCAAGCTGCTCTACAAGATGTCGACCGGTGGCCCGAAGCTCCGTCGCGCCGCCCAGGCCCGCCTGACCCAGCAGGAGCGTCGGCTCTCGGCCGTCGCCTGACCCGGTCCCGCGTCACGCAGCCGGCGTCGGCCCCGTTCAGACGGGGACCGGCGCCGGTTCGTGCGTGTCCGGCGCCCTCGCGGCGAGCACGGCGTCGCGCAGCCGGCGCTGCTGGGTGGCCATCACGGTCACGGCCAGCACGGTCGCGCCGACCGTGACGCCGAAGGCGGCGGTCGAGCCGTGGTCGTCCGCGAGCCGGCCCGCGATGCTCGAGCCCAGCGCGTAGCCGATGCCGGTCGCACTGGCGAGCAGGGTCATGGCGGTGCCGACGCTGCCGGCCGGCACGATCCGCTCCCCGAGGGAGAAGATGCCGATCATGAACGGCGCCACCGCGCAGCCGAGCACGAGCACGGTGAGCGTCACGTGCGCGATCCCGTCGACCACGAGCAGCGGCAGCGACAGGACCAGCAGTGCGGTGGCGGCGACGAGCGCGCGCCGCTCGTGGCCGATCCGCTCGGGCAGGTAGGCGGTGGCGATGCCGGCCACGGCGCTGCCGACACCGAGCGTGGCGTGGATGAGACCGGCCGCGCCCGGGTGGCCGGCGTCGGTCGCGACGACCGTGGCGCCGGTCTGGGTGCCGCCGAAGAGCATCCCGATGGAGAGCTGGGCGACCGCGAGGACCCCGAAGGTGACGGTGAGCAGGCGCCCGGTGCTGGCCACCGACGCACTGCGCAGGGTGAGCCTGGCCGACGGGTCCAGGGCGAACGCCGTGCCGAAGACCGCGAGGAGGCCGGCGGCGACCACGAGGGCGCCGTACGGCGAGACCACGGCGGCGACGACGCCCACGAGCGCCGGCCCGATCGCGAACGACGCCTCGTCGGCGGCGCCCTCGTAGGAGAAGGCCGCGTCGACCAGCCGGCGCTGGTGGACGCCGGTGCCGGCGGTGATCGGACGCCAGCGCACGCGGGCCAGCGGGCCGACCTGGGGCAGCGTCAGCCCGGTGACCGCGGCGGCGCCCAGGATCGCGGCGTGGGGCAGGTCGGCGTGCACGAAGGCGGCGAGGGTGAGCAGGCCGGCCGCGCCGGCCAGCGACTGCGCGAGCACCACGGGACGCTGGCCGATCCGGTCGGCCAGGCTGCCGGCCAGCGGTGCGCCGACGGCGTTCGCGACCGCGAGGGCGCCGGCGCACAGGCCACCGAGGCCGTAGCTGCCGGTGGCGGTCGAGACGAGGAGCAGGGTGCCGAGCTGGCTCATGGCCAGCGGCAGCCGGCCGAGGAAGGCGACGGCGACGTAGCCGGGTCCGGCGAGGTGGAGGAGCCGGCGGTAGGAGGCGAGGGGTGACACGGGTGGGGCCTTTCGGGTGCGTCAGTACGACGCGCCGAACCCACCTCCAAGACGCGGACAACCCTGAACGACACCGATCCTAGGCGGTCGCGTCGACGTCGCGGCAACCGTCGTCCGTGTGACGTCGACCGCACCCGGGTCCCGCGCCGCGTGGGGGGCGGACTCGTCGGTCGCCGGGACAGCCGTCCTGGGAGCCGGACGTGGCGCCCGGTCAGCCCAGGGCGGCAGCGACGACCTCACGCGCCTCGTCCTGCACCCGGGCCAGGTGCTCGGGGCCCTGGAACGACTCGGCGTAGATCTTGTAGACGTCCTCGGTGCCCGAGGGGCGGGCCGCGAACCAGGCCGAGTCGGTGGTCACCTTGAGCCCGCCGATCTTCGCGCCGTTGCCGGGCGCCTCGGTGAGCTTGGCGGTGATGGGCTCGCCGGCCAGGGAGGTGGCGGTGACGGCCTCGGGGGACAGGGCGCCGAGCGCGGCCTTCTCCTCGCGGGTGGCGGGGGCGTCGATGCGGGCGTACGCCGGCTCACCGTGCGCGGCGACCAGGTCGGCGTAGTGCTCGCTCGGGCTCTTGCCGGTCGTCGCGAGGATCTCCGAGGCGAGCAGGGCGAGGATGAGGCCGTCCTTGTCGGTGGTCCACACCGAGCCGTCGGTGCGCAGGAACGACGCGCCAGCCGACTCCTCGCCGCCGAAGCCGAAGGACCCGTCGATGAGGCCGGGCACGAACCACTTGAACCCGACCGGCACCTCGACGAGCGGCTTGCCGAGGTCGGCGGCGACCAGGTCGATCATCGAGGAGGACACGAGGGTCTTGCCGATGCGTGCGGTGTCGGGCCAGCCGGGGCGGGCGCCGCCGAAGAGGTACTGGATGGCGACCGCGAGGAAGTGGTTGGGGTTCATCAGCCCGGCGTCCGGGGTGACGATGCCGTGCCGGTCGGCGTCGGCGTCGTTGCCGGTGGCGATGTCGAACTCCGAGCGGCGCGCGACGAGCGAGGCCATCGCGTGGGGGGAGGAGCAGTCCATCCGGATCTTGCCGTCCCAGTCGAGCGTCATGAACCGCCACGTCGCGTCGACCAGCGGGTTGACCACGGTGAGGTCGAGGCCGTGCCGCTCGGCGATCTCGCCCCAGTAGTGCACCGACGCGCCTCCCAGCGGGTCGGCGCCGATCCGCACCCCGGCGCGCTTGATCGCGGCCAGGTCGACGACCGAGGGCAGGTCGTCGACGTAGGTGCCCAGGAAGTCGTAGGAGCCGGCGCCCGCCCGTGCTCGCGTGAACGGCGTGCGGCGTACGTCGCCCAGGCCGCCGCGGATCAGCTCGTTGGCCCGCGCCGCGATCACCGAGGTCGCGTCCGAGTCGGCCGGCCCGCCGTGGGGCGGGTTGTACTTGAACCCGCCGTCGCCGGGCGGGTTGTGCGACGGCGTCACCACGATGCCGTCGGCCAGCCCGGAGCCGTTCGCCAGGTCCTTGCCACGGTTGGCGCGGATGATCGCGTGCGAGACCGCCGGGGTCGGGGTGTAGGCGTCGCGCGAGTCGACGAGCACGGTCACGTCGTTGGCCGCGAGCACCTCGAGCGCGGTCGCCCACGCCGGCTCGGACAGCCCGTGCGTGTCGCGACCGATGAAGAGCGGGCCGTCGTACCCCTGCTCGCGGCGGTAGTCGCAGATGGCCTGGGTCGTGGCCAGGATGTGCGTCTCGTTGAACGCCGTCCTGAGTGAGGACCCCCGGTGCCCGCTGGTGCCGAACGCGACCTGCTGGTCGACGTCCTCGGGATCCGGCACCCCGGTGTAGTACGCCGTGACGAGGTGGGCGACGTCGACGAGGTCCGAGGGTGCGGCGAGCTGTCCAGCGCGAGGGTCGGTCATGGCGTCATCATGCCCCGATCCCACACCCGGTGTCGTCCGCCTCTCGCCGACCCGTCACTTCTGGAAGTGACGGGTCGGCGGAAACGTGACGGGTCGGCGGAGAGGCGACGGGTCGGCGAGAGACCCGCGTTGCCGCCGGCGCACGACGGGGCTCCACGGGCACGCGTGCGCAGCCCTAGGATGCCTACGACATGATCCGGAACCGGGCCCCTGCCCGCCGGGGCGGCCTGGACGTCGAGGGGGTGGCTGGGGTGTCGGTGCCGAGGACACCGTCCACCCGTGGCGCAGGAGGGCCGAGCGGGCACGACGGTCGGCCCACCGCTCGTCCCCTCGTCCACCTACCCAGGAGATGCCATGGACCAGACCACTGACGAGGCTGGCCCCGACCGGGACCGGGACCGGCTCGAGGCCGAGGTCCAGCGCCTGCGCGGGCTCCTCGAGGCAGAGCGCGCCGCGTGCGTCGCAGAGATGGCGGACGGCGCCGAGGAGCTCCGCCAGCGCGACGAGCAGCTCGAGCGGCAGCTCGCCCTGCAGGCCGACCACAGGCGGCAGCTCGAGCGGCAGCGCGAGCTCGTCGGCCGGCTGCGGCGCAGGGTACGGCGGCTGCGTCGGCGGGCGACGTCGAACCGGGCCACGATCCTCGAGCTCCGGACCGAGCTGGACCGGCACCGGACCTCACGACTGGCACGCGCGGTGGGGCGCCTCGACGCCCGGGTCCGCGCAGTCCGCGGCCGGGGATGAGCCGCCGGTGCTGAACCGCCGCCGACGGCTGCCACCGCGAGCACCCGCAGCGGGTCCGCATCCCGCGGGGGTCGTGCCGCGCGCCCGCTACCGGGCTCTGTGCGACGGGGTCCACGCCGAGGGCCCCCGCGGGTCCGTCGTGCTCGCCGTCTCCACGCTCGACCTCGACGAGGGCCGCGACGACGTCGTCGCCGCGGCCGGCCTGGGCCTCGCGCTGGTCGAGCTCGGCCACGGGGTCCGGCTGGTCGACCGGGAGCACTGGCACCTGGTCGAGCGGGCCGACGTCCTCGTCGCGATGCTCCCGGACGTCGATCCGTCGTACGCGCCGACCGGTGCCTGGCTCGTCGCCTGGGTGCGTGGCGAGAGTGACGGGTGGGTCGCCGGCGGGCACCTGCCGGCCTACGACCAGGTGATCGCCTCCTCGGAGCCGGCCCGGAGCCGGCTGGCCCGGGAGACGCCCCGCGCCCTCGGCGTGGTCCCGGTCGCGGCGGCCGAGCAGGCGCCCGCACCCGGCGAGCAGGTCCGGCGCGACCACGCCTGGACGCGGAGTGCCGCGTCGTTCGCCGAGCAGGTCGAGGAGGCGCGCCGTACCCCGGACCGGCGTGAGCCCGCGGCGACCCGCGCCGTGCACTTCTTCCCGCGCTACCAGCAGAATCCCTACCAGCGGATGCTCTACGGCAGGTTGGACGAGGCCGGGGCCTATGCCGCCCCGGTCGACGACCTCCACCGCTTCTTCCGCCTGCAGCACGAGACGCCCGCGAGGCGACCGGGGATCCTCCACGTCCACTGGACCTCACCGATCCTGCAGTGGGCGGCCGGGCCGTTCCGGGCGGCCATCGTGCTCGAGCGCTTCGCGGAGGAGCTGGCGCGCTACCGCGAGGGGGGCGGCCGCCTGGTGTGGACGGTGCACAACGTCCTGCCCCACGACTCCCGTCACGTGTGGGCCGAGATCCAGCTCGCCCGGCTGCTCGCGCGGCACGCCGACCTCATCCACGTCATGTCCGACGGGACACCCGAGCTGGTGCGCGACTACTACGAGCTCGACCCGGCCCGGGTCGTCGTCGTCCCCCACTCGAGCTACCTCGGCCAGTACCCGGACCGGGTCACCCGCGACGCAGCCCGCGGTGCCCTCGGCCTCCACCCGCAGGAGAGGGTGCTGATCGCGTTGGGCGGCATCCGCCCCTACAAGGGCCTGGGGACCCTTCTCGACGTCTTCGACGAGCTGCTCGACGACGACCCCACCCTCCGGCTGCTGGTCGCCGGTCACCCCGCTCCCGGTGGCGAGGTAGAGAAGTTCATGGACCGGTGCCGGGAGCACCCGCGCGTCCTCGGCGAGTTCCGCCACCTCCCCGACGACCGGCTGCAGGTCTGGCTCCGCTCCGCGGACCTCGCCGTCCTGCCGTACCGCCAGATCCTCAACTCCGGAGCGTTCCGGCTCGCCGAGACGTTCGGCCTCCCCATCGTCGGACCCCGCGCCGGCGCGCTGTCCGGCGCCGAGCAGGACCTGCACGTGCGCCTGTTCGAGCCCGGTGACCCCCGCTCGCTGCGCGACGAGGTCGCCGGAGCCCTGCGCGACCTCGTCGCGGACCAGGCCGGCGCGGGGAGGGCCAGGGCGTCCGCCACCGCGGCCGCCGAGCGGTTCACCCCCGACGACATGTCACGGGCGCTGACCGAGGCGCTCGCACCGCTCCTGGCGGACTAGTGCCCTGCGCCTGGGGTGCGCCTGGGGTGCGCCTGGGGTGCGCCTGGGGTGCGCCGAGGTGGGGCGCCGCGGCCGCAGTCCGCAGCGGCGTTCAGCCCTGCTCGCGGCGCTCGTGGAGCCGCTGCTGCGCCTCGCCCAGGAAGGCCAGGCACGGCGCGTCGGCCTCGGGGTGCTTCTCGCGCAGGTGGAAGATCCAGCGGTCCATCGCGGCCATGAAGCCGTTGTCGTCACCCGGGCGGTACGCCGACCAGGGACGGTCCCCGGCGGCGACGGTGACCACGCACGACGTGCAGGTGATCTTGTAGAGGAACTGGTCCTCGGTGCCGAGGTCGATCCGCACCCGGGCCAGGTCGCCGGCCTGCTCGGCGGCCTTGCGCTGCCGCGCCGACCTGCTCGCTGTCATCGCTGGTCGCTCCGCGTGGTGGTCACCCGACGATCCTCCCACCTGGCGCTCGGCGCCGCCGTCCGGCTCACCCCGCGGGGAGCAGGCGCGCCAGGATCCGCTCGTGGAGATCACCCAGGAGCCGGACCTCGTCAGCCGTCAGCGCGTCCAGCACGAGCCGGCGCACCTCGTCCACGTGGCGCGGCGCCGCCGCTTCGATGGCGGCGCGGCCGGCCTCGGTGACCGCGATGTAGGCACCCCGGCCGTCGTCCTCGCACTCGACCCGTTCGACGAGACCGCGCTTGGCCATCCGGGCGACGTGGTGGGACACCCGGCTGCGCTCCCAGGCGAGCGCGTCGGCGAGGGCGGCGACGCGGCGGCGTCCGTCGGGGTGCTCGGTGAGCTGGACCAGGACGTCGAAGTCGGACAGCGACAGCCCGGCGTCGTGCTGCAGGTCGCGCGAGAGCGCTGCCGGCAGGTGGGCCTGGACAGCCAGCATCGAGCGCCAGGTGCGCTGCTCCTCCGGGTCCAGCCAGTGCGTCGTCATGGGACCACCCTAGCGGAATAGGTGACGTGTCACGTAAGTTGTGTCGACATGACCACAGAACGCAGCATCCAGCTCGACCCCGGCGTCGACGTACGCCGTTCCGCCGATCGCTTCGCGAGCCGCTACGACTGGCTCGACTCGAAGCACTCGTTCTCGTTCGGCCGGCACCACGACCGCGAGAACACCCACCACGGCCTGTTGCTGGTCAACAACGACGACGTCGTCGACGCCGGCACCGGCTTCGACACGCACCCGCACCGCGACATGGAGATCGTCACGTGGGTCATGCAGGGCTCGCTGGTGCACCAGGACTCCACCGGGCACAACGGCATCATCTACCCGGGCCTGGCCCAGCGGATGAGCGCCGGACGGGGGATCCTGCACTCGGAGAAGAACGACTCCTGGCGCCTCGAGGGCAATGCCCACGAGGAGCCCGTCCACTTCGTGCAGATGTGGGTCGTGCCGGACGAGGGTGGCATCGAGCCCGGCTACGAGCAGCTCGAGATCGACGGCGAGCTGATGAGCGGCTCGCTCGTGCCGGTCGCCTCCGGCATGGCGCGCGACGCGGGTGCGTCCGCGATCCGGATCGCGAACAAGTACGCCGCCCTGCACGCCGCGCGGCTGCAGCCGGGCCAGAGCGTCCAGCTGCCCGACGCGCCGTACCTGCACTTGTTCGTCCCGCGCGGCTCGGTCACCCTGGAGGGCGCCGGACCGCTCGAGACCGGGGACGCCGTGCGTTTCACCGCCGTCGGTGGACAGCGCGTGACCGCCACCGAGCCCGCTGAGATCCTGGTGTGGGAGATGCACGCCGGCATCGCGTCCTGAGGAGAGACATGAGCACCTCGAGCAACACCGAGCACAACACCGAGCACGACACCGAGCACGACAACGAGCACACCGCCGAGCACACCGCCCCCGAGCAGGTGGCGCGGCTGCGCGCCAAGCGCGACGAGCTGGCCTCGACGTACCTGCTGCCGCACGACCGGCGACCGGCCTCGTCGGGGCGCGGGACGCACCACACGGCGCTGATCAGTGGCGACGTGGAGCGCACGATCCGCTTCTACCAGGGCGTGCTGGAGTTCCCGCTGACCGACCTGATGGAGAACCGGGACTACCCGGGCTCGACGCACTTCTTCTTCGACATCGGCAACGGCAACACCATCGCCTTCTTCGACTTCCCCGGCCTCGACCTGGGCCCCGCCCAGGAGGTCCTGGGCGGGCTGCACCACGTGGCGATCTCGGTCGAGCCGGAGCGCTGGGCGCACCTGGTCGCCAACCTGGAGGCCGCCGGCGTCGAGTACGACATCCACTCCGAGGTGTCGGCGTACTTCCACGACCCCGACGGCGCGCGGTTGGAGATCATCGCCGACCCGCTGGGGGAGATGTACGGCGAGCAGGTGCTGTGAGCACCTCGCGCGGCTGGGCCGGGCGGCTCACATCTCGTTGCGGCGCTCCTGGACGGTCTGGGTCCCGTCGGCGTGGGTCGTGGTGGCCACCGTGCGGGAACGGCGGTTGTTGTTGAGGGTGAAGAACGCCAGGGCGATGACGACGACCCCGACGCCGGCCATGATGAGACCGACGGCGTAGAGGTTGACGCCGTCGACCGCGTTGTCGACGGCGAAGGCGAGCACCAGCCCGACGACGACGAGGAATCCACCGAATCCGTAACCCATGTGTCTGCTCCTTAGTCCGTGAACTGGGCACCACCGGGTACGGCGGGGCCAGGCCTGCTCGACGAGTGTCCCGCAGGCCGACGCTCCACGCTGCCAGAGTGCGGAAGTGCCCGCCCCGCCCCCAGGGGTGAGGCCACCGGGCTCTCGCCGGGAACCGGTGATGGCCCGACGTCGATGCGGGGTGGACACCGCGGCCGGGTGTGCCGAACGGGCGCGTCGCCACCCGGAGGGGTGAGTGACTGGCGCCCGACGTCTTGTGGGCACCACACTTTCCCCATGGAGAACAGGACCTGCCAGGTCGCGATCGTCAGTCCGCTGGAGGTCGTCGCGACCGGTCTCGCCACGATGTTGTCGTCCCGCCCGGACCGCGTCCAGCTGGTGGAGCTGGAGTTCGGGTTCGACAGCTGCAATCCCGACGTCGTCCTGTACGACGCCGCGGGCCTGCACGAGAGCGACGGCAGCGACCTCGAGAACCTCGTCAAGGAGACCACCTCGGCGGTGCTGGTCGTCGACCAGGAGCTGCGGCCCGACCTGGGCGCGCGGGCACTGGCGCTCGGGGCCGACGGGTTCTTCCCGCTCGGTGTCGACGCGGAGGAGCTGCTCGCCGCGGTCGAGTCGGCCGCGAGCGGCCTGGTCGGTGGTGACGAGGAGGCCGATCCCGCGTCCGGCTCTGCCCAGTTCCTGGCGCGCGAGCAGCGCCTGGGCCACGACGTCGGCCTCACCGATCGCGAGATCGACGTGCTCACCCTGATCACCCAGGGCCTGAGCAACCTCGAGATCGCCCAGCAGACCTACCTCAGCATCAACTCGGTCAAGACCTACATCCGCAGCGCCTACCGTCGGATCGACGTGACCACGCGGAGCCAGGCCGCCGTGTGGTGCATCCAGCACGGCTTCGCCCCGCCGGCCGAGTAGCACCGCCGGCCGACCGGGTCCTGGTCCCCCACGCGACGTCCGTCGCGCGGCTCGCACCCTGAGCGCGCGGCGTCGGCGAGGTGCTCGGGACGCTAGCGAGTGTCCGGGGACCCCGCCGGCTGCCAGCGCACGAGCATCGTGGTCACGTCGTCGCTGTGCCAGTCGTCCTCGGCGGCGAGCAGCGACTGCCGCACCCGGCGCATCGTCTCGACGACGGGTCGGGCGACCTCCGTCTGGGCGAGCAGGAGCTCGGCGAAGGCGTCCCGGCCGACCAGCGAGCCGTCGAGGTGGCGGCCCTCGGTGACGCCGTCGGTGTGCAACGCCAGGACCTCGCCCGCCTCGAGGTAGTCGACCTGCTCGGTGGCGGCGCCGAGGCCGGCGCCGACACCGAGCGGGGGAGCGGGGTCGGCACCGAGCACCTGCACCGTGCGCGAGCGCCGGACGACCAGCGGTGGCGGGTGGCCGGCGCTGACCCAGCGCAGCTCGCCGGTGGTGATGTCGAGCTCGACGAGCACCGCGGTCGCGAAGCTGGACTCGAACTGCCCGCCCACGAGCGTGTCCATCGCGCGCAGCGTCGCCGGCAGCCCGAGGCCGGCACGACGGCTGTGCCGGTAGGCAGCGACCGCCACCGTGGACAGGGACGCCGCCGGGAAGCCGTGCCCCATGGCGTCGAGCACCAGCAGGTGCACGGTGTCGTCGTTGACCGCGTAGTCGTAGGCATCGCCCCCGGTCGAGTACGTCGGCTCGAGCATCACCGCGAGCTCGACGTCGGCGCTCGCGAACGCCGGAGGGGGCAGCACCGACCAGAGCAGCTCGGCGCCCAGGGACATCTCCTGGGAGCGTCGTACGGTCTCGACGTGGTCGCCGAGGCGCTGCGACGTGCCGAGGGCGAGCCCGACGGCGCCGGCGAAGGCCGCGACCTCGAGAGCGGTCCGGCCCGTGGGGCTGGGAGGATCCGGCAGAGTCAGGTCCAGCACGCCGAGCCGGTCGCCGCCGTGCAGCACGGGCGTCCAGAGCCGGTGCTTCTCGACGACCTGGGTGAGCGTGGTGAAGCATCGTCCGGCTGGGCCGTCCGTGACGGGCTGCGGGACCCGGCGAGGGGACCGGTCGGCCGAGACCGGGACCAGCTCGGTCTGCTCGTGGGTGACCAGCGACAGTCCCACGCCCCGCGCGCCCCAGGTGCGTTCGGCCTCGGTGACGACGAGGTCCGCCAGGTCGCTCGGGCGGCAGCGCTGCAGCGCGCGCACGAACCGCGCGAGCGCGGCGGCGTCGTTGCCGTTGCCGGTGGGGGGCGTCACCACGCCATTGTCGTACGCCGGGCGAGGTGGCGCGGTTCTCTCACACCTGTGGGCGCGCCGGACCCTCCCGGACCCACCCCGGACCGTCCCGGAGCGCGGGAGGATCAGCCCGCCGGCAGCGCTTCCTCGACGGTGGCGCTCGCGCCTCCCGAGCCCCGGGCTGCGAGGCGGCGCTCGAGGTAGGTGGCGAGAGCCGAGAGCAGCGAGTTGATGACGATGAAGATCAGCGCGCCCAGCACGTAGGTGACCAGGCTGCTGCCGACGTAGTCGGCGATGAGGCGGACCGCGCGCACCAGCTCGGTGTAGGTGATCACGGCGCCCAGCGAGGTGTCCTTGAGGACGACGACACATTGGCTGATGATCGCCGGCAGCATGAAGCGCACGGCCTGTGGCGTGAGGATGATCGTCATCACCTGGGTCTTGCGCATGCCGATGGCGTACGCCGCCTCCGACTGTCCGCGCGGCACCGCGTTGATGCCGGCGCGGAAGACCTCGGCCAGGACCGAGCCGTTGTAGAGGGTGAGGGAGACGACGACGCTGACGAAGGCCCGGGTGTCGGTCTCCAGACCGCTCTTGGTCCCGAGGATCGCGAAGAAGAAGATCATCAGCAGCAGCACCGGGACGGCGCGGAAGAACTCGATGACCGCGATCGCCGGCCAGCTGACCCAGCGGTGCTCGGAGAGCCGACCCACGGCGAGGAAGAAGCCGAGCACGACCGAGGTCACGATCGCCACCGCTGCGGCCTTCAGGGTCGCCGCGATGCCCTGGCCGATCTCACGCCACACCCCGGCGGAGAACAGCCGCTCGTAGATCCGCGGCTCGAACTGCCCGCCGTTGTCCAGCTTGGTGTACACCCAGTAGCCCACCAGCAGGATCAGCACCGCGAAGGCGATGCTGTAGAGCCGGTGCCGCGCCCGGGTCTTGGGCCCCGGTGCGTCGAAGAGGACGCTCGCTGCCATCAGGACACCTTGACCTTGCGCTCGATGAGGGCCGACGAGATCGAGATGACCGCGACGATGGCCATGTAGAAGAGGGCGAAGAAGATGAAGATCGTGTAGAGCGAGCCCGCGTTGTCGTTGGTCATCTTGCGCATCTGGAACGTCGCCTCGGTGACGCCGATGCCGAGCGCGACGGAGGAGTTCTTGGCCATCGCGATCATCACGTTGGTGATCGGCGGGATGACGAGCCGGAAGGCCTGGGGGAGGATCACGTGGCGCAGGATCTGGCCGAAGGTCATCCCGATCGACCGGGCCGCCTCCGCCTGGCCCAGCGGGATGGCGTTGATGCCCGACCGGAGCGCCTCGCACACGAACGCGGCGGTGTAGAGGCCGAGCGAGAACATCGCGAAGACGAAGAAGACGTTGAACTGCAGCAGGGTCGCGCTGCCGATGCTGACCTCGGGACGGATGTCGAGCTCGGGGACGCCGAAGGCGGCGATCAGCATGATGAGCAGCAGCGGCGTGTTGCGCACCGTGCTCACGTAGAGGGTGCCCAGCACCCGGCCCAGCCAGATCGGGGAGACCCGGAGGGCTGCGAGGACCGAGCCCACGACCAGCGCGATGATGCCGGAGAGCAGCACGAGCTCGAGCGTGCGCGCACAGGCGATGAGGATGTCCTCGCCGCTGTCCCGGAAGACGTCCATGGGGCTCCTCTCCTGAGGACGGCCGCCCGTGGCGGGCGGCCGTCGTCAGGTGCGATGGTTCAGGGTCGGTGACGCGTCGGCCAGGTTCAGCCGGCGGTCACTGGCACGGGTCGAGGGTCGGGGTGTCGGGGGTCTCCACGTCGGACAGCCCCAGGGTGGAGTCGAACGCGTCCGCCCAGGTGCCGTCGTCGAACGACGTCTGCAGGGTCTCGTTCAGGAAGTCGCACATGCCCTCGGCGTCCTTCGCGTAGCCGATGCCGTAGCGCTCCTCGGAGAACGGGTCGCCGACGACCTTGAGGTTGTCGGGGTCCTCGGCGGCGTAGCCGAGCAGGATCGCCCCGTCGGTGGTGACCGCGTCGACCGTCTCGTTCTGCAGCTGCTCGACACACTCGGAGTACGTCGCGAACGGGACCGGCGAGGCGCCGTACTCGTCCTGCACGCGGGCCAGCGAGGTCGAGCCCTCGACCGAGCAGACCTTCGCGCCGGCAAGGTCCTCGGGACCGGTGATGTCCTCGTTGTCGCTGCGCACCAGCAGCTGCTGGCCGGTGACGTAGTACGGACCGGCCTGGCCGACCACCTCGCGGCGGTCGTCGGTGATCGAGTAGGACGCGATCACCAGGTCCACGGTGCCGTCCTGGAGGAACGGCTCGCGCTGGTCGGACACGGTCTCGATCCAGTCGATGCTGTCGGCGTCGATGCCCAGGCGGGCCGCGATGATGCGGCCCATGTTGATGTCGAACCCGACCGGGTCGTCCGCACCGGGCTCGCGGTTGCCGATGCCGGGCTGGTCGACCTTGACGCCGATCTTGATGGAGCCGGCGTCGGCGAGCTCGGCGGGCGCGCCGGTCAGGTCGGTGGCGGCCTCGACGTCGCTGGTGTCGATGGTCTCGCCGCCGGAGTCACCGCACGCCGTGAGTGCGCCGGCCAGCAACAGGCCGGCGGCCGCGATCTGGAATCTCTTGATCCTCATGGTTCTGTGGTTCTCCCTCGGTGTTGGGTGCGTTGCCTGTCGTGTGCGTCTCAGTGCTTGAGGATCTTGCCGAGGAAGTCCTTGGCCCGATCGCTCTGCGGGTTGGTGAAGAAGGACTCGGGCGTGTTCTCCTCCGCGATCGCGCCGTCGGACATGAAGATGACCCGGTCGGCGGCCGTCCGGGCGAAGCCCATCTCGTGGGTGACGACGAGCATCGTCATCCCGCGCTCGGCGAGGTCGACCATCGTGTCGAGGACCTCCTTGATCATCTCGGGGTCCAGGGCCGAGGTGGGCTCGTCGAACAGCATCACCTTCGGCTCCATGGCCAGCGCCCGGGCGATGGCGACGCGCTGCTGCTGACCGCCGGAGAGCTGCGCGGGGTACTTCGCGGACTGGTGGGCGACGCCGACCCGCTCGAGGAGCTCCATGGCCAGCTTCTCCGCCGCTGCCTTGCCCAGGCCCCGGACCTTGATCGGACCGAGCGTGACGTTCTCGAGGATCGTCTTGTGGGCGAAGAGGTTGAAGCTCTGGAAGACCATCCCGACCTCGGCGCGCAGCTGGGCGAGGGCCTTGCCCTCCTGTGGCAGCGGCTCGCCGTCGAGCGTGATCGTGCCCTTCTCGATCGTCTCCAGCCGGTTGATCGCGCGGCACAGCGTCGACTTGCCCGAGCCCGACGGCCCGATCACCACGACCACCTCTCCCCGGGCGACGGAGAGGTTGATGTCCTGCAGGACGTGCAGCTCGCCGAACCACTTGTTGACGCCCTCGAGGACCACCAACGGTTCGCCGCGGCCGGCGTGGGATTCTTCGCGTTCCTGCACGGTCATGTCCGGGACCCTAGTAGCAATCCGCCCGTCGGGGCCACGACCGCAGACCCGAATGGACCAAAGGGTCTCCGTTCGTGACCTGACAGCTACCTGACCGGTACCTGCCCAGAACCTGCCGGGAACCTGCCGAGAACCTGTCCGCAGGCTGAGGCCGGCCTGAGGAGACCGACCCGGGGTGCCGACCCGCCGCAGGTCACCGGTCGCCGTCCCGGGGCAACCGAACGGCGGGTCAGCGCGTCTCTTCGGGCAAGCCCTCGTCGGGGGACACCTACGGGCAGGAGCCCACCATGTCGGAGACAACGGCCCGCCGCCTGCTCACCGCCGTCACCGTGCTCGTGATGGCGGCTGCGCTCGCCCTCACCTTCGCGCCGGCGACGGCGGACGCCTCGTCGACACGCGTCGACACGCACGGAGGACAGAACGACGGGTGACGAGCGGCACCGGGTGGCCGCGGGTCGCCGAGCCGCTGGTGGGTCGGGCGGGTCAGGCGGGCCGGGAGGTCCTGGACGCGCCGAGGTAGCGGTCCATCTCCTCGACGAGCAGCGCGCGCTCGGGCACCGGGAACAGGGCCCAGTCGTGGAGGAGCCCGTCGGCCTCGTGCAGCGTGAGGTCGGTGCCGGCCGCGTCGGCGGCCGCGTCGGCGAGCCGCCGGCACTGCGGCAGGAACATCTCCGAGGTCCCGACCCAGGCCTGGACCTCGCCCAGGCCGTGCAGGCCGCCGTGGATCGGGGAGAGCCAGGGGTCGGCCAGGTCGAGCCCACCGGCGTACAGGGCGGCGGCGCCGCGCAGGCCGTCCAGGGAGAGCAGCACGTCGTCCGCGGCCAGCGCGACGGTCTCGGGGTCGGCCAGGACCAGGTCGACCCACGGCGAGAGCAGCACCGAGCGGTGCGGCAGCGCCACCTCCAGGTCGCGCAGCCTCTGGAGCAGCACCAGGGCGAGCCCGCCACCGGCGGAGTCGCCGGCGAGCGAGACCGGCGCGCCGTCGGCCAGGGCGACCACGTGGTCCCAGGCCGCCTCCACCATGGGTACGGCGGTCGCGACCGTCGCCTCGGGGGCGAGCGGGTAGTCCACCAGGGAGACGGTCCAGCCGCGGTCGACGAAGTGGGTCAGGAACGGCCAGTGCCGGTCCTCCAGGGTGTACGCGCCGCCGTGCAGGTAGACGAGGTGCCGCTGCGTGCCGGTGTCGCCGACCTCCGGACCGTCGTTGCGACGTCGTGCGGTGGCGACCAGCCGTCCCTCGACCAGGTCCTCGCGCACGTCGTAGCGACGGCGTACGCCGGCCGGGGCCAGGGACGCGCGGCGCCGTCGTGGCGGGTGGGTCATGGCGTGCGCCACGACGCGGTCCGGCAGCAGGCGCAGCGCGGAGGTGAGGAGGCGGGTGGCGGGCCGGGGCATGGGGCGATGCTAGGGCGTGCTCGCCGGTCCGTCGGCGCGACGCCGCCGCGAGGGGCACGTGGCTGGGCCCGGGCCCCTTTCGCTTGGTACATTCATGAAACCTGAGCGGAACAGACTCAAGTTTGAGATCGTTGCTCCAGGTGGAAGCATCAGCGCAAGCCGGAGGAGACCCCGCATGAGCCAGTTCGGAGCCGAGAAGTTCACCACCCGCGGACGGGAGGCCATCGAGGCCGCCCAGCTGCTGGCGACCACCTCCGGCAACAGCAGCGTCGAGCCCATCCACCTCCTGGTCGCGCTCCTGCGCGACGGCGAGGGCACGACGCGTGCGCTCGTGACGAAGGCCGGGCTCGACCCGGCCCTGCTCGCCGCCCAGGCGGAAGCCGCGCTGAAGGCCCTCCCGAGCGCCTCCGGCGCGACCGTCAAGCAGCCCGCGGCGTCGGCCGCGCTCACCCGGGTGCTGGCCGGTGCGCTGGACCTCGCGTCCGGGATGAAGGACGACTACGTCGCCACCGAGCACCTCCTCATCGGCCTGGCCGGCACCGACTCCAGCGCCCAGCAGGTGCTGCAGGGTGCCGGGCTGACCGAGGCCGGGCTGCGCGAGGGGCTCACCGCCGTCCGCGGCAACCGGCGCGTGACGAGCCAGGACGCGGAGTCGACGTACGAGGCGCTGGAGAAGTACTCCGTGGACCTCACCGACGCCGCGAGCGACGGCCGCCTCGACCCGGTGATCGGCCGCGACGCCGAGATCCGCCGAGTGATCCAGGTGCTGAGCCGTCGCACGAAGAACAACCCGGTGCTCATCGGGGAGCCCGGCGTCGGCAAGACCGCCGTGGTGGAGGGCCTGGCCCAGCGGGTCGTCGACGGCGACGTCCCCGACAGCCTCAAGGGCCGGCGCGTGCTCAGCCTCGACCTGGCCGCGATGGTGGCCGGCGCGAAGTACCGCGGCGAGTTCGAGGAGCGGCTCAAGGCCGTCCTCGAGGAGATCAAGGACGCCGGCGGCCAGATCATCACCTTCATCGACGAGCTGCACACCGTCGTCGGTGCGGGCGCCGGGGGCGACTCCGCGATGGACGCCGGCAACATGCTCAAGCCGATGCTGGCGCGCGGTGAGCTGCACATGATCGGCGCCACGACGCTCGACGAGTACCGCGAGCGGATCGAGAAGGACCCCGCACTGGAGCGCCGCTTCCAGCAGGTCTTCGTCGGCGAGCCCAGCGTCGAGGACACCATCCAGATCCTGCGCGGCATCCAGGAGAAGTACGAGGCGCACCACGGCGTCCGGATCACCGACGCCGCGCTGGTGGCTGCCGCGACCCTCTCCGACCGCTACATCACCGGGCGCAACCTGCCCGACAAGGCGATCGACCTGGTCGACGAGGCCGCCAGCCGGCTGCGCATGGAGATCGAGTCGTCCCCCGAGGAGATCGACGAGCTGCGCCGCCGGGTCGACCGGCTGAAGATGGAGGAGTTCGCGCTCGCCAAGGAGAGCGATGCCGCCTCGGTGGAGCGCCTCGCCGTGCTGCGCGGTGAGCTCGCCGACCGGCAGGAGGAGCTGCGCGCCCTCGAGGTGCGCTGGGAGCAGGAGAAGGCCACGCTCGAGGGCGAGGGTGACCTGCGCCGCCAGCTCGACCAGCTCCGCATCGAGAGCGAGCGGCTCCAGCGCGAGGGCGAGTTCGAGAAGGCCAGCGAGATCCTCTACGGCCGGATCCCCACGCTCGAGAAGCAGATCGAGGCCGTCGCCGCCCAGGAGAAGGCCGGCGGGTCCGGCCTCGAGCCGCTCGTCGGCGAGGAGGTGGGCGCCGCCCAGATCGCCGACGTCGTCGAGGCGTGGACCGGCATCCCGACCGGGCGGATGCTCGAGGGCGAGACCGCCAAGCTGCTCATGATGGAGGACATGATCGGTGAGCGGCTGATCGGTCAACGCGCCGCGGTCGTCGCGGTGAGCGACGCCGTGCGGCGCTCGCGGGCCGGCATCTCCGACCCCAACCGGCCGACCGGCTCCTTCCTCTTCCTCGGCCCCACCGGCACCGGCAAGACCGAGCTGGCCAAGGCGATGGCCGACTTCCTCTTCGACGACGAGCGCGCGATCGTGCGCATCGACATGAGCGAGTACTCCGAGAAGCACTCGGTGTCACGTCTCGTCGGCGCTCCCCCCGGCTACGTCGGCTACGACGAGGGCGGCCAGCTCACCGAGGCGGTGCGCCGGCGCCCGTACTCCGTCGTGCTCCTCGACGAGGTCGAGAAGGCGCACCCGGAGGTCTTCGACATCCTGCTCCAGGTGCTCGACGACGGGCGGCTCACCGACGGTCAGGGCCGCACGGTCGACTTCCGCAACACGCTGCTGATCCTCACCAGCAACCTGGGCTCCAACTTCCTGGTGGACCCCAGCCTGGACGCCGAGACCAAGAAGGCCGCCGTGCTGGACGTCGTACGGCGCAGCTTCAAGCCCGAGTTCCTCAACCGGCTGGACGAGATCGTGCAGTTCGAGGCGCTCAGCCCGGCCGACCTGGTCTACATCGTCGACCTCCAGCTCGGCCTGCTCGAGAAGCGGCTGGCCGTGCGCCGGATCTCGATCAAGGTCTCCGACGCCGCCAAGACCTGGCTCGCCGAGACCGGCTACGACCCGGCGTACGGCGCCCGGCCGCTGCGCCGCCTCGTGCAGTCGGCCATCGGTGACCCGCTGGCCAAGCTCCTCATCGGCGGCGAGGTCGTCGACGGCAGCTCGGTGGCGATCGATGTCGGGCAGGACGGTCTGACACTGTCGGTGTGACCACCGGTCGGGGCCTGGTCCTGTCCGGCCGGTGTCCCGCACGCGGGGGCACCGGGGCAGGACCGGCTAGGCGACCCGCACCGGGTCGTCGACCTGACCCCGGTCTCGGAGGGGGAGGGTGACGCGCACGCTGGTGCCCTCGCCGACGGCGGAGGTCAGCGAGACCCGGCCTCCGTGGGCCTCGACGACCCGGCGCACCACGGAGAGCCCGATCCCGGATCCCTGGATGGCGTTCGTGTGCGCGTCGCTCGTGCGGAAGAACGGCTCGAACACGGCCGTGTGGTCGTCCTCGGCGATCCCGGTGCCGGTGTCGCCGACCTCGAAGACGACGCCGTCGGGCTCGGCCCACACCGACAGTCGCACGGCACCGCCGTCGGGGGTGAACTTGATCGCGTTGGTGAGCAGGTTGACCAGGACGCGCTCCAGCTGCGTCGCGTCCCCGGGCACGTCGGGGACATCGTCTGGGACCTCGAGGGTCGCGGTGAGGTCACGCCCCTCGAGGTGCTCTCGGAGGCTGGTCCACGCGCGCTCGGACAGCCGGCGCACGTCGACCTCGGTCCGGACCAGCACGTGGTGGTCGGACCCGATCCGGTCCCAGCTCAGCAGGTCCTCGATGAGGTGGTGCAGGCGGCGCCCGTTGCGCACCAGACGGTCGACCGCGCCGCGCTGGGGGAGAGTGAGCTCTCCGTAGTGTCCGTCCGCCAGCAGCTCGGCACTGCCGAGGATGCTGGTCACCGGCGTGCGCAGCTCGTGGCTGGCGGTGGCGACGAACGTGCTGCGCTGCGCGTCGAGCGCTTCGAGACGATCGACCGCCTCGGCCTGCTTGCGCACCGTGTCGCGGAGCAGGTCCTCGGCTGTGCGCCGAGCGCTGACGTCGTCACCGACGACGATGTATCCGTCGACCACGCCGTCGGCGTCGTACAGGGTGCTCACCCGCACGGAGAAGATCTCCTGCCTCCCGTCTCGGAGGAAGATCCAGTCCTGGGCGTCGTCGAGATCGCCTTCGGGGCGCCACGGCCGCTGGTGCCCCAGGACGTCGGTCAGGGTGCGCGTCCCGACGTCGTCGACCACGATGCCGAGGGCGGCCTCGGCTGCGTGGTTGACCGTGCGGATCACCCCGTCCCTGTCGGCGATGACGATCAGCGTGTGGGCCGCGCCGTCGAGGACGTGCAGCAGTCGCTGGTGGTCGAGGGCGACCTCGCGCCGGCTCAGCCGCAACGCCACCTTGGTGTCCACGACCGTCGAGAGGTCCTTCAGCCCGGACAGGTGCGAGGGGGTCCAGGTGCGAGGCACCACGTCCAGCACGCACAGGGCGCCCAGGACCTCACCGTCGGGCGCGTGGATCGGGAATCCCGCGTAGGCGACCAGCGAGCCCTCCCGTACGGCGGGGTGCGACGAGAGGACGGGGTGGGCCCTGGCGTCCCCAACGATCAACGGGGCGTCGTTCATGACGACGTACTGGCACATCGAGCGCGAGATCGGCGTCTCGTAGGGATCCCCGTGCTTCCCGTCGGGGCCGTACCGGCTCGGGGCGATCTGCCGGTCCACGTCGACCAGCATGACCAGGGCCGACTCCGCCCCGGTCAGCTCGGCCGCCAAGTGGGTGATGGCATCGAGTGCCGGGCGGCGGTGAGCAGTCAGGAGACCGGTGCTCCGCAGCCGTTCCAGGCGGCGGGGGTCGTCGATCCTGCCGTCCGTGTCACTGAAGACGAACGAGTGCTCAGCGCCGCCGTCGTTGCCGGCGAGTGCCATCCGAGATGCCTCCGTCGTGGGGGGGTGAGACATACCAGGAGAACACACGGGTCGCCCTACGCGAGGCGAATGGCACAGACCTCACCCGTAAGGGTGCATCGGGTCGCCGGTCCGGGCGCGGGTCGACGTTGACCACTCCTCTGGTGGAATGGGGACATGACCGACAAGCCGCTCGCCCGACCCCGCCAGGCGAGTGTCGGTGGCTGGCTCATCGTCCTCGGCTCCGTCTTCATCGTGCTCCTCGCCTTCGACCAGGTCGCGACGATGGGGTCGATCGAGTCGCAGCAGGCGGCCGAGGACCTCATCTCCTCCCCGCCGGGGTCGGGCCTCGGCCTGAGCGCCGACGACGTGCAGGCGGTCCTGCGGGTCCTGAGCTTCGTCGCCGCCGCCTGCGCCACCGCCACCGCCATCCTCGGGTGGTTCGTGCTCCAGCGTTCGCACAGCGCCCGGCTGGCGGCCAGCATCATCGCGCCGGTCCTGCTGGTCTCGGCCCTGGTCACGGCCGGGTTCGCCGCGGCCCTGGTGACCGCCGCGATCGCGATGCTCTGGGTCCAGCCGACGCGTAGCTGGTTCGCCGGGGTCGAGCCGCCGACGCTCGGCGCCAGGCCCGGAGCCACCCCTGGGCCGCCGCCGGCACGGGTGACCTCGGGCGTGGGTGCCTCCGAGCCGCCACCACCGCGAGCCGGTACGGCGCCGCCGCCACCCCCTCCGCCGGGGACACCGCAGGCGGCACACGCAGGCGGCACAGCAGGCGGCACAGCAGCACCCGAACGCGGCGTCCGCCTGGAACCTGCCGGCGCCCGGGTCGTCCACGGCTCACCCCACGGCCCACCCCACGGCGCGCCCGAGGCAGGTCACGATCGCGTGCGCGCTGACCGTCGCGTCGTCGACGATCGCCATCGGGGCGCTCGCGATCTCGCTGCTGCTGCTGTTCACCAGCCGTGAGTCACTGGTCGACGAGATCGACAAGGAGCTCGCCTCGACGTCGTACGACACCCTCTCGGCGCAGACCCTGGCCGACGTCATGGTGGGGTTCTTCGCGGTCCTGCTGGTGTGGGCCTTCGTCGCGGTCGCGCTCGCGATCGCGACCCTGCGCGGCAGCAACGCGGCGCGGATCAGCCTCGTCGTCTCGTCGTTCCTCGCAGCGGCGGTCAGCCTGGTCGGGGTCCTCGTCGTCGTGCCGCTGCTGTTCAGCGCCGCCGGCATCGTGGCCGCGGTGCTCCTGCTCGGTCCCGACTCGAGGGCGTGGTTCGCCGGCCGGCGTACCTGACCCGTCGATGCGGCCGTGTCGAGGCGGCCGTCCCGATGCCCTCGGACCGACGTGGCCGCGGTGTGCCGCTGTCGCCTCCTGGACGCTCAGCGGTGCCGAGGAGGAGCGGGTGCAGCCGACGGCGGGTCCGCCCGTCCGGCATCGACGTAGGTCACGAAGCGGTTCACCAGGGCGATGGTCGCTGTCGAGAGGTCCGGGCTCGGAGAGGCTGCGGTAGTCAGGTCTGCCGTGAGGCCCGCGGCAGCGGCGTGACCCGCAGCCGCGGTGATGTCGGCGCAGACGAGCGAGAGCTGTCGGACGACCTGGGGCTCGAGCGTCCAGATCGTCTCGAACATGCGCGCTCCACGCCCGTCTGCGGCCGGCCCCGGCGACTCCCAGCCGACCACGGCGACCGCCATCTCGGGAGAGTCGCAGATGACGGCCCACTCGTTGCGCAGGGGCGAGTCGGCGCTCAACCGGACCCGCGTGACCGCACCGGGGAAGCCGTCGTCGGTGTCGTCGGTCTCACCGCTCGCACCTGCCCCGCCGGTGTCGTCGAAGTCGGCGAACACGACCGCGGCCGAGGCCACCCGTGCGAGCTCGACCCAGCGAGCACGTGCCGACGCGAAGTGCCTCCGGGACTGGAAGGAGGCGAAGACGTAGCCACGCTGCGCTCGGGTGAGGTACTCGTCCTCGATCGCGTGCGAGAGGGCCAGCAGGGTCGAGGCGTGCATCGGGTGCGTCGACAGGTGCGGTGCCAGGGTGCGCAGCTCGGCGAAGAGCGACTCGGAGTGCGAGCGGCCCGGCGGATCGCGCTGCGCGATGGCATCGGTCAGTTCCACCCCCGAGGCGCGCAGGTCCAGCACCCGCACGATCGCGTGGGCGTCGTCGACGGTGTAGCGGCGGTGCCCGCTCGCCAGGCGCTCGGGGGTCGGGAAACCGTGTCGGTCCTCCCACGAGCGCAGCATGGCAACGCTCAGCCCGGTCCGTGAGGCCACCTGTCCGATGCTGAGGGTGTGCTCACGCAGGGTCGGCATGAAAGCGGTGATCGCGGTTCCTGCCTGGTGCTCGAGGGGATGGAGCGGAGCGGTCACTCTAGCCGTCACCCGCGTGCGACTGCGTCTCCGGTGGATCCGCCCGACCCGCGGACCTGGCGGGAGTAGACCACGACGTTCGACTGGTAGCCGCCGGCGTCCCGGTCGTAGGCGCCACCACACGTGACGAGGTTGAGCGTGTGCTGACCGTTGCGGCTGCGGTAGACCTGCTCGGCCGGGAAGGCGGCATTGGGGTACGTGCGCACGTCGGTCACCGCGAACGTGACCCTGCGCCCGGAGTCGAGCTCGACCTCGACCCGGTCGCCGCGGCGCAACGTGCTCAGCCGGGCGAAGACGGCCGGTCCGTCCACGGAGTCGACGTGCCCGAGGATCACGGCGGCGCCGCTCGACCCCGGTGCCGCGCCGAGCCGGTACCACCCGGCCCGATCGGGATCGGCCGGGACCTCGACGGTGCGGTCGTCCTGGAGGCCGAGCGACACCAACGGCGTGCCGACCTCGATGGCCGGGATCCGCAGCGTGACCGGCACCGGATCGACCGACGGGACGGACCCGGGCGTCGCCTCCGCCGTGGTCACGGGTGCGGGCGGGTCCGTGGCGAGCACCGCGGTCGTGGTGCCGGCGAGGCCGGTGCCCGCGCCGGCCGTACCGCTCGCGGTAGCGACGACGACGCACACCACTGCGGCGAGGGCGCTCACCGCAGCCAGGGCCCGGGCGGCGCGCAGCCGGCGCCTCGGCCTGGTCAGGTCGAGGTGCCGGGCCGGCGGGTTCACGGCTGTCGAGACAGCCAGGCACCCCGACGTCGGGAGGCGATCGAGGTCACCGTGGCCACGGTGAGCAGGGTCCCTGCCGCCATCAACCAGATGCGCACCGTCCCGGCGTCCGCGACGGGCTCGGCACCGGTGTCGGGGCGGCCGAACGGGATGAAGCCCTCGGGGCCCGAGGCGCCGCTCCCGGTGCCGCCGCCGGTGCCGCCGGCGCCGCCGTTGCCACCGTTGCCACCGTTGCCACCGTTGCCGTCTGTCCCGCCGCCGTTGCCGCCGCCGTTGCCGCCGCCGTTGCCGCCGCCGGCGGACGTCGTGGGGGTGTCGCTGGGGCTCGCTGTCGGTGAGGGAGACGGACTGCTCGAGGGGCTGGTGGACGGGCTGGTCGGCGTCGTCGCGCACCCGGGCTGGGTGAGGACGTTGGTGTCCAGCGTGACGGCGCCGTTGCGGGCCAGCGCGCGCCCCTCGAGCCGGGCGTTGGTCTGCAGGGTGATGCTCGTGAGCGCCATGATCGTGCCGACGAAACGGGTCGAGGTCCCCAGGGTGGCCGAGCTGCCGACCTGCCAGAAGACGTTGCAGGCCTGGGCGTCGCCGATCAGCTGCACCCGGCTGGTGGTGGCCGTGGTCAGCTCCGACCCGGCCTGGAAGATGAAGACCGTCTGGGGGTCGCCCTGGGCGTCCAGGGTGACGGTGCCGGTGAGGGCCATCGCGCTCGACGCCCGGTACACACCGCCGACCAGGGTCTGTCCGCCCAGGTCCTGATCGGTCTTGTCGACCGCGGGGGTGCGACCGGCGGCATCGTCGTAGGCGGTGGTGAGGTCGTTCTGAGCCTGCAGGGCGACGGCATCGGTGACGTGCTGGGTGCCGTTGACCAGGCCCGGCGGGAATCCGGTCACGTCGCTGCCGGGGGACAGTCCGAGGTCGCCGTTGACCACGCTGGGGCCGGTGTTGGTGACGGTGCTCCCGGCCAGCACGAGGAAGGGTCTCGCGGTGCCGAGCCCGACCGCGGCCTCGGCCGCCGACGCGCTGGGCATCGACACGCCGATCAGGAGGAGTCCGGCACCGAGCGCGCCGGTGAGGGTGGCGAATGTCCTGTTGATGGTGGTGCTCCAACCGTGTCGGAGCGTGCGCCGGAAGGAGGAGATCCGGCGATCGGGTGATCGCCGAGCCCTCGGGCGTGAACGCCGTCGTGCCGTGCCTGGGGCAGTCTCGGCGCAGGTCTCGGGGAGAATCTGCGCGATGTCTGCTCAGTCGTGCAGGTATGTCTGAGTTCCCGATCGCTGTATCTGGTTACTTTACCGAATATGGCAAGAATCTTTACTATTTCCTGACATCTGAACCCGAGAATCATGCCCGCGCGTCCGCTGCCGGAGTCGTCCGCCTGCGCCGACAGACCCCCACGAGCGGGGCTCGCTCGCAGGGGGCGAGGTCCCTGGGGCGTCGGGGGTGGGGGACCGGCTCAGTGCGTCAGGTCGGCGGCAAGCAACCGAGCCGTTGCCTCCGCGAGGACCTCACGCCGCTTGCAGAAGGCCCACCGCACCAGGTGCTGCCCGGCGCCGGCCGGGTCGTCGTAGAAGCCCTGGACCGGGATCGCGACCACGCCGGCGCGCTCGGGCAGGGCGAGGCAGAACTCCAGGGAGTCGGCCCAGCCCAGCTCGCGGACGTCGGAGGTCGCGAAGTAGGTGCCCTGCGGGACGGACGTCGCCAGCCCGGCCTCGCGCAGACCGCCCACCAGCAGGTCCCGGCGTTCCTGGAGGTCCCGGGCCAGCTCGATCGGGTAGCCGGGGTGGGCGGTGAGTGCGTGCGCGGCGGCCGGCTGGAGCGGCGCGCCGGAGGTGTAGGTGAGCCACTGCTTGGCGCTGACCATCGCGCCGACGAGGTCGGCCGGCCCGGTGGCCCAGCCGACCTTCCAGCCGGTCAGCGAGTAGGACTTCCCGATGCTCGACAGGGTCAACGTCCGCTCGGCCATCCCGGGCAGGGTCGAGAGGGGCACGTGCGACCCGCCGTCGAAGACCAGGTGCTCGTAGACCTCGTCGGTGATCACGACGAGGTCGTGCTCGATCGCCAGGTCCGCGACCGCGGCGAGCTCGTCGGCGGTCAGGACGGTGCCGGTCGGGTTGTGGGGGCTGTTCAGCAGCATGAACCGGGTCCGCGGCGTGACCGCGGCCCGCAGCTCGTCGAGGTCGACGCGGAAGTCGGGCGAGCGCAGCGTCACCGGGCGTCGTACGCCGCCCGCCATCTGGAGCATCGCCGGGTAGGAGTCGTAGTAGGGCTCGAGCAGCACCACCTCGTCGCCGGGGTCCACCAGGCCGAGGAGCGCGGCCGCGATCGCCTCCGTGCAGCCGGTCGTGACGGCGACCTGCGTGTCGGGGTCCAGCTCGATGCCGTAGTGGTGCCGCTGGTGCTCGGCGATCGCGTGGCGCAGGGCCGGTACGCCGATGCCGGGTGCGTACTGGTTGGCGCCGCTCTCCAGCGCCTCGACGGCGCTCGCGATCACCTCGGCCGGGCCGTCCTCGTCAGGGAAGCCCTGGCCCAGGTTGACCGACCCGGTGCGGACCGCGAGTGCGGACATCTCGGCGAAGATCGTCGGTGCGATGCCGTGCAGCCGACCGGCGGTGCGGGCGGCGGTGCGGGCAGCGGTGCGAGGGATGGACATGACTACTAACCTGCCACGTGTGACCACCACCGACGACTCGCTCGCCGCCGACATCAACGCCTGCTGCCGCCTGACGGGGGAGTTCACGCTCCGTTCCGGGCAGGTCTCGCACGAGTACTTCGACAAGTACCTCTTCGAGGCCGACCCGCTCCTGCTCGGCCGCGTCGCGCGGGAGATGATCCAGATCGTGCCCCAGGACACCGAGCTCCTCGGCGGCCTCGAGATGGGTGGCATCCCCCTCGCGACCGTGGTCAGCGCGATCACCGGCACCCCGGCGCTGTTCGTGCGCAAGGAGGCGAAGCGGTACGGCACCTGCAAGCTCGCCGAGGGCACCGACTACGCCGGTCGGCGGGTGACGATCATCGAGGACGTCATCACCACCGGCGGCGCCGTGCGCGACGCCACCCGTGCGCTGCGCGAGGGTGGCGCGATCGTGGAGGTCGTCGTGTGCGCCATCGACCGCAGCCCGGCCGGCGAGAACCCGCTGGCCGACATCGGCCTCGAGGTCCGCTCGGTCCTCACCAAGGCCGACCTCGACGCCGTCTGACCTGACCCCCGGGGGAGGCGGCCCGGTGGGCGCTACTCGGCCGGGGAGCCTTCGACGACCCCGTCGACGCCGCCCGCCGGGGACTCGTCGTGGTCGTGGGAGCGGCGGTGCTTGATCGCCTCGTAGGCGACCGGGACCGCGCTGAAGGCGAGGATCGCCAGGGTGACGTAGTCGATGTTGTCGCCCAGGGCCGGGATCGCGGCACCGAGGAAGTAGCCCAGCAGGGTGATGCTGATCACCCACGCGACGGCACCGACAGCGCTCCACACGAAGAAGCGGCGACGGTCCATCTGGGTGACGCCGGCGACCACGGTGATGAAGGTGCGCACGAAGGGCACGAAGCGACCGATGACCAGCGCCTTGTTGCCGTGCTTGTCGAAGAACGCCGAGGTCTGGTCGAAGTACTTCCTCTTCAGCACTCGTCCCTCGCGCTGGTAGAGGGGAGGACCCGAGCTTGCGCCCGATCTCGTAGCCGGCCACGTTGCCGAGGAACGCCGCGACCACCAGCAGCGCGATGGCGATCACCAGCTCGACGGGCTCGCTGCTCATGCCGAACACGGAGTAGCCGGTGGTGTCGCTCCCGGCGATGAAGAGGCCCAGGGCGAAGAGCAACGTGTCGCCGGGAAGGAACGGGAAGAACAGACCGCACTCGACGAAGACGATCGCCAGCGCGAGCCAGATGAAGAGGCTGCCGTACTGATCCTGGAGATAGGCGGGATCGAGCCACTTGATGCCCAGGAGCATCGGTTGGAGATCGGGCAGTACCGCCATGACGCTCACCCGCCAACCGTACCCGCCGGGCGGTGGTCGGCGAGGACCTACCCGGTCATCGGGACGCCCCCGGCCGCGATCTGCTGCCCGGTGCTGGGCATAGGGTCGCGCACGTGACGGAGGAGCGGGCGCGGGTCGGTGGCGCGGAAGGCGCGGAGGGTGACGGGGGCACCGAGCGTCGGGCGCCGTACGACCCGATGCCCCACGGGCCGGTCGAGGTCGGTGTCGGCCCCTGGGCGGGAGCGTGGCCCGCCGGCCCCGGCAGCGAGCGGTACGACGCGGCGCTGCTCGCCGAGGGCGACCGACGCAACGTCGTCGACCGCTACCGGTACTGGTCGATGGCCGCGATCGTCGCCGACCTCGACACCCGCCGCCACGACTTCCACGTGGCGATCGAGAACTGGCAGCACGACTTCAACATCGGCACGATCGTCCGCTCCGCAAACGCCTTCCTGGCCGCCGAGGTGCACATCGTCGGCAACCGCCGCTGGAACCGGCGCGGGGCGATGGTGACCGACCGCTACCAGCACGTGCGCCACCACGAGAGCGTGCCGGAGCTGGCCGGCTACCTGGCCGAACGTGGCGTGACGCTGCTCGGGATCGACAACCTCCCCGGCTCCGCGCACCTGGAGACGATGTCCGTGCCGCGGCAGGTGTGCTTCCTCTTCGGCCAGGAGGGACCGGGGCTGTCGGAGCCGGCGCGGGCGGCGTGCGACGGCACGTTCTCGATCGCGCAGTTCGGCTCCACCCGCTCGATCAACGCCTCGGCCGCGGCCGCGATCGCGATGCACGCATGGGTGCGGACCTACGCGGACCTGTCCGGCGACGGTGCCTGGCGCGGCTGACCGGCAGGGTCGTCCGGTGGGTGCGAGCCGCG
The DNA here is from genome assembly GCA_963757695.1 of uncultured Actinomycetota bacterium. Lineage (GTDB taxonomy): Bacteria > Actinomycetota > Actinomycetes > Propionibacteriales > Nocardioidaceae > Nocardioides. The sequence goes on along the minus strand of CAVWTJ010000014.1, from coordinate 179,432 downwards.
GCGGTGGCGGCGTACGGCGACCGCGCCGGCCGCCACGCCCACCGCCGAGACGGTGACCGCGACGCCGAGCGCGACGACGGCGAGGGGGCCGTTGCCGGTCACCGCGGCGTCGCCCAGCGCCGTGTAGGCGAACCCGCGCGGCGCGGCCCCGGCCGCGGTGCCGATCGCGACGGCCGGGACCCCCAGCCCGACCGCGCCGAAGACGTAGGAGAAGGGGGCGTCCGGGATGCCCGGAAGCAGGCGCTGGAGCACCACCACGAGGAGGGCCCGCCTGCGGGCGAGGGCGATCAGTGCGGTCGCGCGCTCACCGGACACGACCTCGACCGGTGCCTGCCCCGCCCGGCGGCTCAGCACCGTGGACAGGACGGCCGACAGGACCGCGCCGGCCATCGAGACCGCGAAGCCGAGGCCCGCGCCGAAGAGCGCGCCGCTGGCACCGGCGAGGAGCGGACCCGGGACGAACGCCATGGCCAGCAGGGCGGACACCACGACGTAGACCAGGGGCGCCGCCCACCCGAAGGGACTGATCGCGGCGGAGACGTCGGCGCGCGACAGCGGCAGCAGCAGGACCGTCACCAGCCCGACCGCCGTGAGCAGCAGCCCGAGCGCGCCGAGCCGGAGCACGGCACGTCGTACGACAGGGGGCTCGGCCACTCCCTCAGCGTGACACGCCGCCCCCCACGGCGCCCTCCGGTGGTTGAGGTGTGAGGAGCGCCGGCGACGGCCGGCCCCGGTGGTTGAGGTGTGAGGAGCGCCAGCGACGGCCGATCCCGGAGGTTGGTCAGGGGCGCCAGCGACGGCTCGAACCCGGGTTTCGAGGCTCGGGCCCGGGGGCCCTCGCACTCAACCAGCGGAACCTCCGGTGGTTGAGGTGTGAGGAGCGCCAGCGACGAGCCTCGAAACCTCCGCACCCACGAGTCGGTCCGGGGCCCCACGGCCGCTCCTCGGCTCGCCGGGTTTCGAGGCTCGGGCCCGGGGGGCCCTCGCACCTCAACCAGCGTCTGGCCCTCGCACCTCGACCAGCGTCTCGCCCTCGCACCTCAACCAGCGTCCTGGGCCTCGCGCCTCGACGAGCGGGACCGACCTGCGGGTGGCGGTCAGTGTTCGTAGGAGGTCAGCTCGGCCTGGAGGGCCGCCAGCCCGCGCGAGGAGTGGCTCTTGACGGTGCCGGTGGCGATGCCGAGCTCGGCGGCGGTCTCCTCCACCGAGAGGCCCAGCCAGTGCCGCAGCGCCACCGTCTTGCGCTGCATCGCGGGCAGGGCCTGGAGGGCGTCGAAGAGGGCCGAGCGTTCCTCGACCGCGAGACCGGCCGGGGCAGCGGCCGGGTCGTGGTCCTCGAGGCCGGCGCGCTCGCGGCGCCACGGGCGGCGGTGCTCGTCGACGTTCGCGCGGACGATGATCCGGCGGACGTAGGCCTCCTCCCGGCCGTCGTCGCGGATCCGCGGCCAGGCGACGTACGCCTTGGTGAGCGCGGTCTGGAGGAGGTCGTCTGCCCGGTACCAGTCGCCGCAGATCGCGTAGGCGATCCGCCGCAGGTGCACCTGCCGTGAGGCGACGAACTCGCTGAAGGCGGCGTCGCGGTCGCTGTCGCGGAGCCGGGCCGTCATCGCAGGCCGACCTCGGAGGTGTACTGCCCCCTGCTGAACGCCAGGAACTGGGTGAGGTTCCGGACCTCGGCGTCGCGCGCGAAGATGACGTAGTCGGCGGGACCCTGCACGCCCTGGCGGGCCAGGACGAACCACCGCTCCCCGCCGAAGTCGACCGTCGCGGCCGCGGTGCGGTCGTCCGGTCCGGCGAAGTTGTCCGGGAGGTCGACCTCGCCGGTCTGCTCCACGATGGTGCGGCCGGCCACCGGCTCCAGGGTCTCACCGTCGCCGAAGACGACGAGGGCCAAGGGGCTCCCCGTCCGGGGTGGTGGCCGACGCCAACCACTGCTCGAAGGTCCCCGGGCCGCGGCCGGCCCGCTTCCTGACGACGATGTCCTCGCTGTCGAGGAGGTAGTACGCCTCGGTGCCGGCCACCTCGACCGACAGCGCGAAGGACGGATGGTCGAGCCCCAGCGGGTCCTCGATCGTCGCGAGGACGGAGACCTCCGAGCCGACGAAGAGGCCGCCGTCCCCCATCCACACGTCGGTCGGGCCATGGCCCTCCTCGGCCGGCGACGGCTCGGAGGCCGGCTCGGAGGCGGGCGTGCCCTCCGGGTCGGCGCCCGTCGTCGCGACCGGCACGCTGCCGCCGGTGGGCCCTCCGGTGCCCTGGAGGGCAACGAAGGTCAGGGTCGCGACGACGGCGACAGCGGCCGCGGCGGCCACGGCACCTGCGCCCCGGCGGCGTCGCAGGGCCCGGCGCCCAGCCTGCAACCGATCCGCGGGAGGTGTCGGGGTCGGCCCGTCCCCGAACGACCTGTCGATCATCTCGCTGAGGTCGGGGTCGGCCGGGGTGGGTGTGGAGGTGCTCATGCCCCCTCTACGGAATCGACGGGCGATCGGTTGTCACGGCGGCGCAGGACGGTCAGCAGGTCGAGCATCGTCAGCTCGGCCACCAGCGCCCGGGCGGGGAGGTCGGCGAGCAGGTAGGCCCGGCCGAGCAGGCCCGTCGGGCGGAGCTCGATCGTCAGGCCCACGCGCGAACCGCCGGCGCTGTCGGGTTCGACCGTGGCCTCCAGGGTCACGGTCCCCGGCGCCCGTACGAGCGCCTCGAGCACGAGGCGGTGCCCCTGGTGGTCGGCGACCACCACCTCCCAGAACCCGACCCTGTCGCCGGACCGCAGCCGCGGGCGACCGGGCGGGCGGTGACGACGGCCGCGACCGAGGGCGAGCCGGTCGATCGCGCCGCGGAACGACGAACGGCGCCGCGTCGACGTACCACTGGCGCGTGTCCTCCCCGGAGGCGACGACGTCCCACGCCTGCGCGGGGGACAGCCCGACGCGCGCGGCGCGATGGGTGGTGTGCAGGCTGCGGCGACGTTCCATGCCTGCGAGGTTACGCACCGGCAGGCGCTGCTGGACCGGCCTCGGACCCACTAGGGTCGGGCGGAGACCGACGACGTTCTGAGGAGTTCTGCCGATGCCCATCGCCACCCCCGAGAAGTACGCCGAGATGCTGGATGCCGCGAAGTCCGGCTCCTTCGCCTTCCCGGCCATCAACGTGTCGTCGTCGCAGACGCTCAACGCGGCCCTCCAGGGCTTCGCCGAGGCCGGCTCCGACGGCATCATCCAGGTCTCCACCGGTGGCGCCGACTACCTGTCCGGACCCACGATCAAGAACATGGTCGCCGGGTCCTGCGCGTTCGCGGCGTTCGCCGCCGAGGTGGCCAAGCGCTACCCGGTCCAGATCGCGCTGCACACCGACCACTGCCCGAAGGACAAGCTCGACGGCTTCGTGCGACCGCTGCTCGATATCTCCGCCGAGCGCGTGGCGCGCGGCGAGGCACCGCTCTTCCAGTCGCACATGTGGGACGGCTCGGCGGTCCCCCTGGACGAGAACCTGACGATCGCGCAGGAGCTGCTCGCCAAGGCGAAGGCCGCCCACATCGTCCTCGAGGTCGAGATCGGCGTCGTCGGCGGCGAGGAGGACGGCGTCGAGGGCGGCGGTGGCGAACAGCTCTACAGCACCCCCGAGGACGCGCTGGCGACCGTCGAGGCGCTCGGCACCGGCGAGAACGGCCGCTACCTCGCCGCGCTGACCTTCGGCAACGTGCACGGCGTCTACAAGCCGGGCAACGTCAAGCTGCGCCCGGAGATCCTCAAGGCGGCACAGGAGGCCGTGGCCGACAAGCTCGGCCTGCCGGCCGGCTCCAAGCCGTTCGACCTCGTCTTCCACGGCGGGTCCGGCTCGAGCGCCGAGGACATCGGTGCGGCGGTCGACTACGGCGTCATCAAGATGAACGTCGACACCGACACCCAGTACGCCTTCACGCGCGCGATCGCCGGCCACATGCTGAGCAACTACGACGGCGTGCTGAAGGTCGACGGCGAGGTCGGCAACAAGAAGGTCTACGACCCCCGCGCGTGGGGCAAGACCGCCGAGGCCGCGATGGCCAAGCGCGTCGGCGAGGCCTGCGAGCACCTGCGCTCGGCCGGTCGCGCGATCTGATCGAATCGGGTGCCCGGGCCGGTTTGGCGCGACGTACGACGGGCAGGGTCCCCGGATGAAGATCGTGATCCCCGGCGGGACCGGGGCTGTCGGTGGCGTGCTGCGCCGTGCGCTGGCGGGGGCCGGCCACGACGTCGTGGTCCTGAGCAGGCGTCCCGAGGCGTTGGAGCCGGGCGTCCGACACGTCGTGTGGGACGCCCGGACCCTCGGCGCCTGGGCCCGCGAGCTCGACGGTGCCGGCGCGGTGGTCAACCTCGCCGGCCGCTCGGTCAGCTGCCGCTACACCGACACGCACCTGCGCGAGATGATGGACTCGCGCGTCGAGTCCACCCGGGTCGTGGGGGAAGCGATCGCCGCGGCCGACGTCGCGCCGCGGGTGTGGCTGCAGATGAGCACGGCCACGATCTACGCCGACCGGCGCGACGCGGCCAACGACGAGGCGAGCGGGATCATCGGCGGGGAGGAGCGCGACGTACCGCTCTACTGGGAGTACAGCGTGCGGATCGCGCGCCGGTGGGAGGAGACCCAGGCCGCGGCGGACACGCCCGGCACCCGGCAGGTCGCGCTGCGTACCGCGATGGTGATGAGCCCCGACCGCGGCTCGGTCTTCGACTACCTGCTGTGGCTCTCGCGACTCGGCCTCGGCGGACCCGTCGCGGGCGGCGGGCAGTACGTCTCCTGGATCCACGGCGACGACCTCGTGCGGGCGGTGCTGTTCCTCCTGGAGCGCGACGAGTTCTCCGGTCCGGTCAACCTCGCGGCGCCGGAGCCGCTGCCGCAGCGTGACTTCATGCGGGTGCTGCGTCGGGCTTGGGGCCGCCGTCCGGGGCTCCCGGCCACCGCCGCGATGGCCGGGCTGGGCGCCTGGGCGCTGCGCAGCGACCCCGAGCTGCTGCTCAAGAGCCGGCGCGTCGTGCCGGGTCGGCTGCTGGACGCCGGCTTCGAGTTCGACCACCCGACGTGGGAGGACGCTGCGGTCGACCTCGTCGCGGCCGTCCGCGCCGGCCGCTGAGGCTGCAGCGCTCCGCGGCGGTGCCCGGGTGCCGGTGCGTTGGTGCCCGTGCCCGGGTGCCCGCCGGGTCGTGCGCGGGTGCGGGAGGATGGGCCGCCGGGCCGCCGGGCCGCCGGGCCGCCGGGCTGTCGACAGGCCCCTGGGGTGCCGGGGCCCTGCTGGGTGGATGATGGCGCACATGAGCTCTTTCGGTGACCTGATGGCCGGACCCCCGCCCACCCACCTGCCCGTCGACCCCGCCGCCGAGGCACTCGGCTCCGGCACGACGCCGGTCGACGCGGTACGCCGCTACCCGGCCTCGCCGATCGCCTGGGCCGCCCTTGCCTCCGAGGCCGTCGCCGCCGAGGCCGACCCGGTGGTCGTCTACGCCTACTCGCGCGTCGGCTACCACCGCTCGCTCGACATGCTGCGCCGCAACGGCTGGAAGGGCCACGGCCCGGTGCCGTGGGAGCACGAGCCCAACCGCGGCTTCCTCGTCTGCCTCTCGCTGCTGGCCAAGGCCGCCCGCGCGATCGGCGAGGACGACGAGTGGGAGCGGTGCTCGGAGTTCCTGCGTGACTCCAGCCCCACGGCGTACGACGAGCTGCTCGGCTGAGGATCTCACCCGGCGGTGCCGGCGGCGGCTGACTGACCGGGCGATGTTACTGACCGTTGTGAGGACTACCCGACCCTTGTAAGCATCAGGTAGTCCTCACAACGGTCAGTAACATTCGCGTTGCCGCTCGCCACGCTCTCGTCGGTTGTCCACAAGCGGACCCCGGCACGATTCCCGTCCGGCGCTGTTCGCGGCATGGTGTGTCCCATGTACGCACGACTCAGGCAGGTGCTCGCCGCGCAAGGCGGTCTGGTGACGCATGGCCAGGCGCTCGACAGCGGGCTGCCCGCCTACCGAATCCGCACGCTTGTCGACCACGGGCTGCTGATCTCGATGGTGCGCGGTGTGTACGCCGATGCCGAGGTCCACGCCGCGCTGGATGAGTTCCGCGGTCTGCCGCGGCTGCGAGTCCGAGCAGTGCTGATGACAAAGACCCGCGACTGGGTGCTGAGCCACGACTCGTCGGCGATCGAGATCGAGATGCCCCTGATCGACCCCAGGAAGAGTCTCGTGCACCTCACGAGGTCCGGCTACGGCGCGGCCTGGACCCGTGCCGGTGTGGCGCACCACTACGCCCGCTTCGCGCCAGCTCAGCTACAGGTGTCCGGGGCGGGGTTCAGACACCTGTGCACCGCGCGTACGGCGGTCGACATCGCCCGCGAGCACGGCGAGCTGGCGGGGCTGGTCGCCTGCGACTGGGCACTGCGCCAGGGAGTGTCTCGCGCCGCACTCATCGAGGCCTACCTCCCGATGAGTCACTGGCCAGGCGTGGTGGATGCGCGTGCGGCTGTCGAGCGGGCCGACCCTCGCGCCGAGTCCGCGGCGGAGTCGCTGGGTCGCGACCTGGTAGAGGAGCTGGGTATCGGACCTGTCGACCCTCAGTTCCCCTTGGCGCTGGGGCGCCGGGTGAACTGGTGCGACCTGCGGGTGGGCAACCACGTGTTCGAGGTGCAGGGCAAGGTCAAGTACCTCCCTGTGGGCGAGGGCGGGGTCGCGGCGAAGTCGCCGACCGAGGTGGTTTGGGACGAGAAGAGGCGCGCCCGCCTGATCCGTGCCGAGGGCCTCGGGGTGTCGGAGATCCTCTACGAGGACTTCTGGGGCGCACGTCGCCCGGCCGCTCTCGCCCGTCTACGCGCCGAGTACGCCGTGACCGAGCAGCGCTTCGGCCCCGACCTGGAACCTCGTCTCGCCGCCCAGGCAGCGGAGCTCCGAGCCAGGCTCGGGTGGCGGGACCGCGCGAGCTGAGGTGGTTTGCGCGCCGCACTCCGGCGCGCCAAGGGTCACCCCCCGAGCAGCTCCCGCACCCTGGACGAGCCGAGGGCGAGGAAGAGCGTGGGGAGCCGCGGGCCACGGTCGGCATCGACCAGCAGGTTGTAGAGCAGCCGGAAGAAGTCCTTCTGGTCGGCCTTGACCTGATCGGTCGGCGGGTCGTCGAGGCCGAGGCCGCGGGCCAGCTTCGGCACGCCGTAGACCAGCGTGGTGATCTCGGCGAGGTCGATCACGTCGGGCATCCGGTCGAGCAGCTGGGCCAGCCACAGCTCTTCGTCCTCGGTGAGCGCCGCGAGCCGCTCGAGGTCGGGCGTGGTGCGCACGGTGGTGCGTTCCTCCGGCGGCAGGTCGCTGGTCCAGGTCATCGCCTTGGACAACCGCGGCTCCAGGTCGGCCACCGAGTCGTGGGCGAACCCGGAGGACGCCACGGTGCGCGAGATCAGCTCCGCCGAGCCGGCGGTGACGTCGGCCACCGATGACAGCAGCCGGAACGGCGCCACCACCGGTGACGTGGGCAGGACCCCCGCGGCCGCGGTCGACGAGGCCCGCTCCCAGGCGAGGACGGCTACGTCGCGCTTCGTCGGGTCGGCGGCCTTCCTGGTGAGCGAGTCCCACTCGTCGTAGAGCCGCACCACCTCGGCGCCGAAGTCGATCGTGAAGACCTGCTTGGGTTGGCGGCGCACATAGAGCCACCGCACCATCGGCGCCTCCAGGATGCGCAGCGCGTCGCCCGCCGTCGGCACGCCGCCCCGCGACGACGACATCTTCGCCATGCCCGCGACGCCCACGAACGAGTAGGCGACGAACGACGGGGCACGCCAGTCGAACGTCGGGCCGACCAGCTCCTTGCCCACCGTGTAGGACGACCCCGGGGTCGCGTGGTCGTCGCCGCCCGGCTCGAAGTCGACCTTCTCGAAGGCCCACCGCATCGGCCAGTCGACCTTCCACACCAGCTTGCCCTCGTCCTGCGTGGCGAGGTTGGTGACGCCGGTGAACGCGCACGAGGTGCAGGTGTAGGACAGATCGGTGGTGTCGTCGTCGTAGGCCGTGACCTCGACAGTGTCACGGCCACACTGGCGGCAGTAGGGCTTGTAGGGGAAGCGGGCCAGTGAGTCGTCGGCACCGCTCGACGCGTCCTCCGTCACCTCGTCGTCGGCCTCGACCGCGGGTGCCTTGGTGCGGAACCGCGCCATGATCGTCTCGATCTCGCGACGCTGGGCTACCGCGTGGAGGATCTGGGCGCGGTAGGCGCCGGAGGTGTACATCTGCGTCTGCGACACCTCCTGCATCTCCACGCCCATCTCGCGCAGCGCGGCGACGAGCGGCTCCTTGTAGTGCTCGGCCCAGGAGACGTGGCACCCGTCCGGGTCCGGTACGGCGGACAGGGGGCGACCGATGTGCTCGGACCACTCGGCGGGGACGCCGGCGGGCACCTTGCGGAAGCGGTCGTAGTCGTCCCAGCTGTGCAGGTGTCGGACGGGCAGCCCGCGGCGCCGGATCTCCTCGGCGACGAAGTGCACGGTCAGGAACTCGCGCAGGTTGCCCAGGTGCACCGGTCCGGACGGACTGGCGCCCGACGCGCACGTGATCAACGAGGCGCCCTCACCGGCGTGCCGGATCGCGTCGTCCGCTGCCCGGTTCACCCAGTCGGTCGGGTCGCCGTCGTTCTGGTCTGCTCCTCGTCCGCGTGCCACGCCCCGAAGACTAGTCGGGCGCCGGGGAGTGGTCGTGCGGCAGGACCATCGAGAACGCCGCGGTCTGCAGGCGCCACGACCGGTGCCGCTCGGGGCCCGTGATCTCGCCGTCGGCGCTGATCCAGAACTCCTCGCCGCTGACGGTGACCTGCGCCCCGCGGTGGTAGTCGACCTCGTCCTGCATCGCGTGACGGCCCACGGCGAGCCGGGCGGCGTACGCGAAGCGGGCCAGCGGGCCGGTCGCGCGCGAGATCATCACGTCGGCCATCCCGTCGCCGACCAGGGCGTACGGCGTCAGGTCGGTGCCGCCGCCGACGGAGGAGCCGTTGCCGACCGCCACCTGCAGCAGCGGCTCGTCGAAGTCGACGACGACCTCGCCGTCGACCTCGACGCGCAGTCGCACGACCGGCGGGTTCCAGGCGGTGATCGCGGCCCCGATGGGGTACCCGAGCTTGCCGAGGTTGACCTTGCCGTAGCCGATCGACCCGAGCCGGTGCTTCCACCGCGTCGAGCGACGGCTCGCAGCGGCGCCGGCTCCGACGTGGACGTTGTTGACGACGACCTCGCCGACCTCGTCGACGAGCAGGTCGACGGGGCGCACCTCGCCCTCGAGGACCAGGTGCGCGGCCTCCTCGACGGCCAGCGGGATGCCGGTGCTGCGGGCGAAGTCGTTGCCGGTGCCGAGGGGCAGCAGGCCGAGGACGGCGTCCTTCAGCTCGTTGCGGCGGTGCAGGGCGGCGACCACCGCGTGCAGGCTGCCGTCGCCGCCGGCCACGATGATCCGGCGCGAGCCGGCCCGGTGCAGGACGCCGTCCAGCTCGCCCGGGTCGCCGGTGGCCTGCACCTCGACCGAGGCGTGCTCGCGCAGCACGTGGAGTGCGAGGTCGAGCGTCTCGTCGTCGGAGGTTCCGGCACCCTTGTTGGTGATCACCAGGAGCGGCTCGGTCATGCGCCGACCCTAGGGCATGGCCTCCCTCTCCCGTGGGCGGCGCCGGTCACCCGGGCAGCGGCGGGTGCCGGCCCCAGCCGCCCGGAGCCCGGCGCCGTGGCGACCCGCCCCTCACCACCGGGCCGACGCCGGCACCCACCCGGACGGGAGCCGCGGACCGGGCCGCCCGCCACGGTCGTGCGCCCCGGCGCCCGGCTGCTCCGGGAGCCCGTGGGACGCCGAAGCGACGGGTCGGCGAATTCTTGGTAGCGTGATGTTGCAAGAGGCTCCGCGCAGGTGTGCCGGGGCCTTTCGCGTTGTCTGGGGCCGCTCGACAGCGAGCACGGTCCGCCGTACGGAATGCACCTGGAGTGACACATGCCGGCGATCGCGATCATCGGGGCCCAGTGGGGCGACGAGGGCAAGGGCAAGGCGACCGATCTCCTCGGCAGCCGCGTCGACTACGTCGTGAAGTTCAACGGCGGCAACAACGCCGGCCACACGGTGGTGATCGGCCAGCCCGACGGGAGCAGCGAGAAGTACGCGCTGCACCTCCTCCCGAGCGGCATCCTCAGCCCCAACTGCACGCCGGTCATCGGCAACGGGGTGGTGATCGACCTGGACGTGCTGTTCGAGGAGATCGACGGCCTCGAGGCTCGCGGCGTCGACACCTCCAAGCTCCGGGTCAGCGCCAGCGCGCACATCATCGCGGACTACAACCGCAGCCTCGACAAGGTCACCGAGCGGTTCCTCGGCTCGCGCAAGATCGGTACGACGGGCCGCGGCATCGGGCCGACGTACGCCGACAAGATGAACCGCATCGGGATCCGGGTCCAGGACCTCTTCGACGAGAAGATCCTCACCGCCAAGGTCGAGGGCGCCCTCGAGCTGAAGAACCAGATCCTCACCAAGATCTTCAACCGCCGCGAGGCCAGCGTCGAGGCGACGGTGGAGGAGCTGCTGACCCATGCCGAGCGGCTGCGGCCGATGGTGTGCGACTCGGGCCTGCTGCTCAACCAGGCGCTCGACCGCGGCGAGACCGTGCTCCTCGAGGCCGGCCAGGCGACCCTGCTCGACGTCGACCACGGCACCTACCCGTTCGTGACGTCGTCGTCGGCGACCGCCGGCGGTGCGTGCACCGGCTCGGGCATCCCGCCGATGCGCCTCGACCAGGTCGTCGGCATCGTGAAGGCCTACACGACCCGCGTCGGCGAGGGCCCGTTCCCCACCGAGCTGGACGACGACGCGGGCGAGCACCTGCGCAAGGTCGGTGCCGAGTACGGCACCACGACCGGCCGGCCGCGTCGTTGCGGCTGGTACGACGCCGTGATCGCGCGCTACGCGGCGCGGGTCAACGGCGTCACCGACTTCGTGCTCACCAAGCTCGACGTCCTGACCGGCCTCGAGCAGGTGCCGGTGTGCGTGGCCTACGACGTGAAGGGCGTGCGCCACGACGAGATGCCGGTCAACCAGAGCGACTTCCACCACGCGGTGCCGATCTACGAGTACCTCCCGGGCTGGTGGGAGGACATCAGCGGCTGCACGTCGTTCGACGAGCTCCCGGCCAACGCCCGGGCGTACGTCGAGACCGTCGAGGCGATGTCCGGCGCGCGGATCTCCGTGGTCGGTGTCGGCCCGTCGCGCGCGGCGACGATCGTGCGCCACGAGCTGGTCTGAGCCGACCGCAGGACACCCCCTCGGGCGCCGAGTCCACCCCTGGTGCTCGACGGCGGTGGCCGCGTGGCGCGCGACCTGGCCGGGCCCCGACCCGCGCGGACGGCGCGTGCCCGGCTCGACCCGGTCGCCGTGGCCGGGCACGCGCCGGTGGACGGGGCGCGCCCGGCCCGAGGGGGCGACCGGTGTCGGCGCGGTCAGCGTCTGCGGTGTCTCGGGCTTGGGCGAGAGCGTGCGGGCGTGCGGAGCGTGCGGGAGCGCCGCCCGGGGCGACGACGGCGTCCACCGGGAGGTGTCGAGGAGGCCCGGGCCGGACGAGGCGTCTAGCGTGGTGGCCCGTGAAGACCCTCGTGATCGGCACCGGCGGCCGCGAGCATGCCCTGGCCCGCGCCCTGTCCCTCGACCCCGGCGTCACCGAGGTGCACGCCGCACCCGGCAACCCCGGGATCGCGGCCGTGGCCACGCTGCACGCCGTCGACCAGCTCGACGGCGACGCCGTGGCGGACCTGGCGCAGCGGCTCGGCGTCGACCTGGTCCTCGTCGGGCCCGAGGCGCCGCTGGTGGCCGGGGTGGCCGACGCCGTGAGCGCCCGCGGGATCGCGGTGTTCGGGCCGAGCGCGGCCGCGGCACGCCTCGAGGGGTCGAAGACCTTCGCGAAGGACGTCATGTCGGCCGCCGGTGTGCCGACCGCCCGCGCCCACACCTGCTCCACGCCCGAGGAGGCGGCGGCGGCGCTGGACGAGTTCGGGCCGACGTACGTCGTCAAGGACGACGGCCTGGCTGCCGGCAAGGGGGTCGTGGTGACCGACGACCGTGCGGAGGCGCTCGCGCACGCGGCCGCCTGCGAGCGGGTGGTGATCGAGGAGTTCCTCGACGGGCCCGAGGTCTCGCTCTTCGCGCTGACCGACGGTGCCACGGTCTACCCGCTCCAGCCCGCGCAGGACTTCAAGCGCATCTTCGACGGCGACGGCGGTCCCAACACCGGCGGCATGGGCGCCTACACCCCGCTGCCCTGGGCGCCGGCCGGCCTGGTCGACGAGGTGCTGCGCGACGTGCTGCAACCCACGGTCGACGAGATGGCCCGCCGCGGCACTCCCTTCGCCGGCCTCCTGTACGCCGGCCTCGCGCTGACCTCGCGCGGCACCCGGGTGATCGAGTTCAACGCGCGCTTCGGCGACCCCGAGACGCAGCCGCTGATGGCCCTGCTCGACGCGCCGCTCTCGCCGCTGCTGATGGGTGCGGCCACCGGCACCCTGGCCTCGATCCCGCGGCCGGTCTGGAAGTCCGGTGCCGCCGTGGCAGTGGTGATGGCCAGCGCCGGCTACCCCGAGTCGTCCTCGTCGGGCGACGTCATCACCGGCCTGGACGTTGCCGAGGCGCTCCCCGACGTCCACGTGATCCACGCCGGTACGGCCCTCGGCGGCCCCTCCGGTGCCGACCTGGTGACCGCGGGCGGGCGTGTGCTCGCCGTCATCGCGACGGGTGCGTCCGTCGCTGCGGCGCGCGCGTCGGCGTACGGCGGTGTCGGCGAGGTCGCGTTCGACGGCGCGCAGGCGCGCACCGACATCGCCGCCGGGATCTGACGCGAGCCCTCCGCCGCGATAGTCCCTGACGTTTGTGCGGTGATTTCGGCGAAATCGCAGCACAAACGTCAGGGACTATCGCTCCTGGGTGTCTGACCGCGGCGAGCGGTGGTGGGCTGGGTGGGATGCCTGGAGCCGCGGGAGTTTCACCACTGAAGTGGTGAATTTCTCACCGCCCGCGGATGCGCGACAATGACACCCGTGACCGTCCCCAACGTCCTTGCCACCCGGTACGCCGGCGCCGACCTCGCCGAGATCTGGTCGCCCGAGCACAAGATCGTCCTCGAGCGGCACCTGTGGATCGCGGTGCTCAAGGCCCAGCGGGACCTGGGGATCGACGTGCCCGCGGGCGTCGTCGAGGCCTACGAGGACGTCGTGGAGAAGGTGGACCTGGCGAGCATCGCGGCCCGGGAGCGGGTCACGCGTCACGACGTGAAGGCACGGATCGAGGAGTTCTCCGCGCTCGCCGGTCACGAGCACATCCACAAGGGCATGACGAGCCGCGACCTCACCGAGAACGTCGAGCAGCTCCAGCTGAAGCTGTCCCTCGAGCTCCTCCGCGACCGGGCGATCGCGACCCTCACCCGCCTGGCCCGGCTGGCTGCCGAGCACGAGACCACCGTGATGGCCGGACGCTCGCACAACGTCGCCGCCCAGGCCACGACCCTGGGCAAGCGGTTCGCGACCGTGGCCGACGAGCTGATGATCGGCGTCGAACGCATCGAGCAGCTCCTCGCCCGTTACCCGTTGCGCGGCATCAAGGGCCCGATGGGCACCTCCCAGGACATGCTCGACCTGCTGGACGGCGACGAGTCCAGGCTCGCCGACCTCGAGCAGCGGGTCGCGACCCACCTCGGCTTCGACCGGGTGCTGACCAGCGTCGGCCAGGTCTACCCGCGCTCCCTCGACTTCGACGTCGTCTCGGCGGTCGTCCAGCTGGTCGCGGCGCCGTCCAACCTCGCCACCACGATCCGGCTGATGGCCGGCAACGAGATCGTCACCGAGGGGTTCAAGGAGGGCCAGGTCGGCTCGTCGGCCATGCCCCACAAGATGAACACCCGCTCCTGCGAGCGCGTCAACGGGCTGGCCGTCGTCACCCGTGGCTACCTCTCGATGATCGGCGAGCTGGCCGGCGACCAGTGGAACGAGGGCGACGTCTCCTGCTCCGTCGTACGCCGCGTCGCGCTGCCGGACGCCTTCTTCGCCGCCGACGGGCTCTTCCAGACGTTCCTGACCGTGCTGGACGAGTTCGGCGCGTTCCCGGCCGTCATCCAGCGCGAGCTCGACCGCTACCTGCCCTACCTGGCGACCACCAAGGTGCTGATGGCCGCGGTGCGCAACGGGGTGGGCCGCGAGGCCGCGCACGAGGCGATCAAGGAGGCCGCCGTCGGTACGGCGCTCGCCGTCCGCCAGGGCCAGGTCGAGAACGACGTCTTCGCCAAGCTCGCCGCCGACCCCCGGCTCGGCCTGACCGAGGCCCAGCTCGCCAGCCTGGTGGCCGAGCCGATCACGTTCACCGGCGCCGCGGTCGCCCAGACCCAGGCGGTGTGCCGGCAGGTCGCCGCGCTCGCCGAGCGGCACCCGGCGGCCGCGGCGTACACGCCCGGCGCGATCCTCTAGCGCGCATCCGCGCGCATCCGCGCGCATCCGCGGGTCCGCCGCGGCCTCGTCGGGCATCCCCGCGCCGCAGGTTCCGCACCCAGGACTGCGACACCTCCCACCTGGGTGTGGATCGTGCGGCGTCGGGCGGCCGCTGACGGTCGGGTTCGCCGCACCCGCCACCGACCGGTCGGGTCACGGTGCCGCCGGTCGGGCGGTGTGGCGCAGGCCTCAGCGGGTGGGTCGCGGGCGCCCGGCGCCGAGCGGCGCGACGCCGGACGCGCCAAGATGGACCCATGAGCGACCCGACCCTCGAGGCCCTGCCCACGACGGCGCCCGTGACCGTCGCCATCACCCGCAAGCTGGCCCCCGGGCACGAGGCGGAGATGATGAGCTGGCTGAACGCCGGCATCCGCCTGGCCGAGGGGTTCCCCGGCTTCCTCGGCGCCGGGTGGGTGCGCACCGAGGCCGACTCCGACGAGTGGCACATGCTCTACCGCTTCGCCGACCACGCCGCGCTCCAGTCCTGGGAGCACTCCTCCCAGCGCGCCTGGTGGCGCTCCTCGGCCTCCGGGCTCGGCGTGGTGGAGTCCCGGGTGGAGAAGCGCACCGGGATCGAGGGCTGGTTCGACGTGCCCGACTCGACGGTCGTCATCGGCGGCGAGACGCCGCGCCCGGCGCCGCCGCGGTGGAAGCAGGCGTGCACGATCTTCCTGGTCTTCTTCCCGCTCAGCCTCGTCGTCAACTACCTCTCGAAGGCCTACCTCAGCGACCTCGCCCTCCCGGTACGGGTGCTGATCACGATCCTGGTGATGACGCCGGTGATGACCTACGTCGCGCTGCCGTGGATCACCCGCACCATGCAGTGGTGGCTGCAGGGCGAGCCGCCGCCCTGGCGTCGCTGACCCGCGCAAGGACCGTCCGGCCCGCAGGGGTGGAGCGGACCTCGGGGCGCCGGTGGGATCCTGAGCGGGTGAGCACCGCAGTCGACCTCCTGATCTCCGGGCGCGTGCAGGGTGTCGGCTTCCGCTACCACGCCGCCGCCGAGGCGCTCCGGCTCGAGGTGGCCGGCTGGGTGCGCAACGAGCCGGACGGGCGGGTGGCCGTGCACGCCGAGGGCGCCGACGAGGCGGTCGAGCAGCTGGTCCGGTGGTGCCGCTCGGGGCCGCCGTCGGCGCAGGTCGAGCGGGTCGACGTCCGCGACAGCAACCCGACCGGGGACCCGACGTTCGAGGTCCGGCACGGGTGATCGCGCCGTAGTGTTCGAGGGACCGGGAAGGCCCGCGGCACCCCACCGGGTGCCCACCTCGAGGGGCCGACCACGGCCCCGTCCGCCCACGACCGAGGGAAGACCATGCTCGATGCGCCCGTACGACGCCTGCTGGAGGCGCCGTTGGACGCGACCGCGGCGGTGCTCGACCGGGCCGGCGTCCGACCGCTGGCGCTGACCGGTGTCGGGTGGCTCGTCGGGATCGCCGCGTGCGTCGCCGCGGGCACCGGGCACTGGGCCCTCGCCCTGGTCGCCTGGCTGCTCAACCGCACCCTCGACGGGTTGGACGGCCCACTCGCGCGGCGCCACGGACCGTCCGACCTGGGCGGCTACCTCGACCTGCTGGCCGACTTCAGCATCTACGGCGGCTTCGTGGTCGCGGTCGGTGTCGAGCGCCCGGAGGCGCGGGTCGCGTGCCTGGTGCTGTTCGCGACCTACTACGTCTCCGGTACGGCGTTCCTCGCGCTCTCCCCGCTCCTCGAGCGGCGCGGTGGCGCCGGAGCGGCAGCCGGCCCAGCAGTCGGCGCAGCAGCCGGGGACGGCCGCTCGCTGCTGTTCGTCGGTGGTCTCGCCGAGGGCACCGAGACGGTGCTGGCCTATGTCGCCCTCTGCCTGTTCCCCGACCGGGCCGAGACGATCGTCTGGGTCTTCGCGGCCATGGTCGCGATCACCGCAGTCCAGCGGGTGGGCCTGGCCATCTCCTCCCTGGGTCCGCTCCGAACACCTCGGGAGTCCCCGATCGAGCAGGAGCCCCGATGACCCTCCGACCGACCCGTCGCGCCCGCCTTCGCCGCGCTGTCCACCCCGGCCGCCGCGCCGCCCTGGCGGTTGCCGCGGCCCTCGCGCTCGCCGGCGCGGCTGCCGGCTGTGGCACCGACGACCCCGCGGGTGCCGCCGAGGCGGCCCCGTCCGACGACTGGGACGCGGTGCTCGCCGAGGCCGACGGGCAGACCGTCCACTGGTACATGTACGGCGGCGACGACCGCCTCAACACGTTCGTCGACGACGTGGTCGCGCCGCGTCTCGCCGCGCTCGGTGTGACGCTCGACCAGGTGCGCATCGACGACACCTCGGAGGCGGTCAACAAGGTGCTGGGCGAGAAGCAGGCCGGTCGCACCAGCGGGGGTGCCGTCGACGCGATCTGGATCAACGGCGAGAACTTCGCCACCGGCGTCCAGGCCGACCTCTGGCGGTGCGACTGGGCCGGCGACCTCCCCAACGCCCGGTACGTCGACCTGGCCTCCGCCGCCGTCGCCACCGACTTCGGCACGCCGGTCGAGGGGTGCGAGGCAGCCTGGCAGCAGGCCAGCTCGGCCCTGGTCTACGACAGCGCCGTCCTCGACCCGGCCGACGTCGCCTCGGTCGCGTCGTTCGAGGCCTGGATCGAGGCCGAGCCGGGGAGGTTCACCTACCCGGCGCCACCGGACTTCACCGGGTCGATGGCGGTGCGCACGTTCCTCTACGACACCCTCGGCGGCCCCGACGCGCTGCTCGGGGCCGACCCGGACGTCGACTCCGACGTCTTCACCTCCGCCGCGCAGGACACCTACGCGCGGCTCAACGACCTCGAGCCGAGCCTGTGGCGCGGCGGGTCGTCGTACCCGCAGAGCCAGGAGGACGTCGAGAAGCTGTACGCCGACGGCGAGGTCAGCGCGTTCTTCACCTACGGCCCCGGCGCGGTCGGGCCCAAGGTCGCCGACGGGGTCTACCCGGGGACGACCCGGGAGGCAGTCCTGGCGCCGGGCAACATCAGCAACGTCAGCTTCGTGACGATCCCGGCGAACGCCGAGCACCAAGCCGGCGCGCTGGTCCTGGCCGACGTGCTGCAGGACCCCGACGTGCAGCTCGCCCTGCTGGAGGCCAACGGCTCCTACCCGGCGATCGACGTGTCCACGACCGACCAGGAGACCCAGGCCGCCTTCGCGGCCGTCGCGACGAGCCCCTCCGTGCTCGACCTCGACACGCTCACCGCCGACGCCCGGCCCGAGCTGGCCGGCGCCTACCTCACCGCGATCGAGAAGGGCTGGACGGCCGAGGTCCAGCAGCAGTAGGGGTCGATGACCACCGTGCCCCGGCCTCGCGCCCGACTCCGGCCACCCGCCCGACTCCGGCCGCTGCCCGAGCGGGCCCGGGTCGCCCTGCTCCTGGCTCCCGCCCTGGTCGTGGTCGGGGTGTTCTTCGTGGGCGGGGTCGGCCAGGCGGTGCTGCAGAGCCTGGGGCGTCAGCCGTTCCTGGGCGAGACCGACTGGTCGCTCGACGCCTACCGCACCGTCGCCACCGACCCCGCCGTCCGGGCGTCCCTGGTGCTGACGTCGCGGGTCGTGCTGCTCTCGACCACCCTGTCGACCGTGCTCGGCGTCGGGCTCGCGCTCGTCGTACGTCGCTGGAGCCGCGGCCGGCTGACCACCCTCCTGCAGGGCACCCTCGCGGTGCCGCACCTGGTCGGGGCGCTCTGCATCGCCCTGCTGCTCTCGCCGTCCGGCCTGCTCTCCCGGGTCGGATCGGCAGCGGGGCTGGTGGACGGGGCGGCGTCGTTCCCGGTGCTGACCAACGACGGCTTCGGGTGGGGCATCGTCGCGGAGTACACGTGGAAGGAGACGCCGTTCGTCGCCGTCGTCGCCCTGGCCGCGCTCACCCCGCAGGTCCGCGACCTCGAGCAGGCCGCCCGCACGCTCGGCGCCGGCGGGTGGCGACGGGTGCGCACGGTGACGCTCCCGATGCTGGCGCCGCCGGTGGCGGCCGCGTCGGTGCTCGTCGCGTCGTTCGCTGCGGCGTCGTACGAGGTGCCGCGGCTGCTCGGCCAGTCCTTCCCGGCCACGTTGCCGGTGGTCGCGTTGCAGCGCTACCGCGACACCGACCTGCTCGTGCGGCCCCAGGCGATGGCGATCGCGACCGTCCTGGCGGTGCTGAGCCTGGTGCTGGTGGCGGCGTACGTCGCCCTCGTGTCGCGACTGACGCGGCGGGCCCTCTGATGGGGCCTCTGATGGGCTCCTCGGCGGGCGCCGGGAGTGCCCGGCCCGCGACCCGGCCCGACCTCCGCGGCCGGCTGGTCGTCGGCGCCGTGGTCGTGGCGGTCCTGCTCCCGCTGCTGCCCCTGCTGATGTGGAGCGTGGCCGGGCCGTGGCGCTACCCCGACCTGCTGCCGGGCTCGGTGACCCGCCGCGGGCTCGACCGGGTGTTCGGCGGCGAGGTCGTCGGGGCGCTGGCGACCTCGGCGTTCATCGCGGTGGTGGTGGCGGTGCTGGCCTGCGCGATCGGGCTGTCGGCGGGGCGGGCGATCGGCCTGTACCGCTTCCGGGGACGCCGCGCCGTGCAGTTCCTGCTGCTGGCACCGGTGATCGTGCCCGGTCTGGCCGTCACCCTCGGCCTGCAGGTCTTCTTCGTGCGTTACGGGCTGGCGGACTCGGTGACCGGCGTCGTGCTGGTGCAGCTGATGCCGACGGTGCCCTACGCCGCGATCCTCCTGGGTGCGGCCTACGCGGACCTCGACGTCGACCTCGAGCGGCAGGCGCGCTCACTGGGGGCGGGCCCGGTGCGGGTCCTGGCGACCGTCACCCTGCCGCTGCTGCGCCCGGCGCTGGTCACCACCGCGCTGCTGACGTTCCTCATCTCCTGGAACGAGTACGTCCTCACCCTGCTCATCGGCGGCGGCCGGGTCACGACGCTGCCGCTGCTGCTCTTCGCCGCGATCCAGGGCTCGGACCGGACGGCGGCCGCGGCCCTCGGGCTGCTCGTCGTGCTGCCGCCGGTGCTGGTCGTGCTCACGGTCGCCCGGCGCCTGCGCGGCCGCGAGGACGCCTGGCTGGGGACGGCCCATGGCTGACCCACGTGACACAGGGCCGACGACCGGGCCGGCCACCCTGCGCCTGGCCGGACTCGGCCGCCGCTTCGGTGACGTCACCGCCGTCGCCGGCCTCGACCTGACGCTCGAGCCCGGCTCGTTCACCGCGCTCCTCGGCCCGTCCGGGTGCGGCAAGAGCACCACGCTGGCGATGGTGGCCGGGCTGCTGCCACCGACGTCGGGCGACGTCCTCCTCGACGGCCGGTCCCTCCTCGGGCTGGCCCCGGAGCGCCGTCCGGTCTCGCTGGTCTTCCAGAAGCCGCTGCTCTTCCCGCACCTGACCGTCGAGCAGAACGTCGGCTACGGGCTCCGGGCCCGTCGTGCCGCGCGTCGCGAGATCCGCAGCCAGGTCGGCGAGATGCTCGAACGGGTGCGCCTCGACGGGCTCGGGCGCCGCGGCGTCGGTGAGCTCTCGGGTGGCCAGGAGCAGCGGGTCGCCCTGGCCCGGGCGCTGGTGCTGCGTCCCCGGGTGCTGCTCCTGGACGAGCCGTTCTCCCAGCTCGACGCGGACCTCCGCGCCGAGATGCGGCGCCTGGTGCGGGGGCTGCACGACGAGTCCGAGCTGACGACGCTGTTCGTCACCCACGACCAGGACGAGGCCGTCGAGCTCGCCGACCGGGTCGCGCTGCTGCTCGGCGGCGCCCTGGCCGGCTCGGGCACGCCCGAGGAGTTCTACACGCGCCCGCCGTCGCTGGCGGCGGCCCGCTTCTTCGGGGCCGTCAACGAGCTGGCCGGCCGGGTGGGCGCCGGCGTCTTCGCGACGGACGACGGTGCGGTCCGGGTCGCCTGCCCTGGCGTCGCCGACGGGCCTGCCGTGCTCGTCGTACGACCCGAGGCCGTGGGCACGTCGGGCGACGTGCCGGCGCTGGTCACCGTCAGCCGCTTCGCCGGCTCCGACGTCCTCGTCGACGCGACCCTGCCCGGCGGCCAGACCCTGCGGGTCCGGGTGCCGCTCGACACCCGGCTCGCCGTCGGCGACCGGCTCCGCCTGGCGGTCCCGGCCGAGCGCTGCACGGTCTTCGCCGCGCCCGGCGCCGGCGAGGAGGAGCCCCGATGACCCGCTCGACGTACGTGAAGGCCGGCATCCTCGTGATGCTGGTCGTGGCCGCTGTCGTGGTCCAGCTCTCGGTCGGTCTCCCCAGCCGGGCCGAGCTCCAGTCGGTGCTCGACGGCTTCGGGGCGGTGGCCGTCCCGGCGTTCATCGTGCTGTACGTCGTCACCTCGCTGCTGCCGGTCGGGCCCAGCGGGCTGCTCACGATCGTCGGCGGCGCCCTGCTCGGCTTCGCGGTGGCGCTGGCCGCGGTGCTGGTGGCCGCGGTGCTCGCCGCCGTGCTGGCCTTCCAGCTCTCACGGGTGCTGGGACGCGATGCCGTGCAGGGCGTCAGCAGCCGGCGGGTGCGCGCGCTCGACGCCCGGGTGGGCGACCACGGCTTTGCGACCGTGCTGCTGGCGAGGCTGGTGCCGGTCATCCCGTTCACGACGGCGAACTACGCCTTCGGCCTCACCTCGGTGCGCCTGGGCCCCTACACGGCCGCGACCGCTCTGGGGATCGTCCCGGGCACGGCGATCTACGTCGCGGTCGGGGCGTACGGCGTCGAGCCGACCTCGCCCCCGTTCCTCCTCGCGATCGCCGGACTGGTGCTGCTCACCGTCGTCGGCATCGCCTACTCCCGCCGCTCGACGGACCTCGTGGCAGAGGACCCGGACGAGGCCCCGCAGCTCCCTCCGGTGGTCGAGTAGCCGGGCCGCTTCCTTCCGGTGGTCGAGTAGGCGGGCACGAGCGCCAGCGAGGCCCGGCGTATCGAGACCCGGTGGGCCGAGGAACAACGCCGGTACCGAGACCGACTCCCACCTCGCTGGGTCTCGATACGCCCGGGTCTCGCTCCTTCGTCGCTCGCCCCGTGCTACTCGACCACCGGTGGGGGCGTCGCTTGTCCCGTGGTGCTCGACCACCGGTGGGTCGCTTTCCGGTGGTCGAGTAGGCGGGCACGAGCTTGCGAGGGCCCGGCGTATCGAGACCCGGTGGGCCGAGGAACAACGCCGGTACCGAGACCGACTCCCACCTCGCTGGGTCTCGATACGCCCGGGTCTCGCTCCTTCGTCGCTCGCCCCGTGCTACTCGACCTCCGGAGGGGGCGTCGCTCGCCCCGTGCTGCTCGACCACCGGAGGGTTACTCAGCCACCGACGGGTTGCTCAACCACCGGCGGGTTGCTCGACCACCGGAGGGGGCGTGCTCGGGCGCTCAGGCGCGCGCCTCGCCACCCCAGTTGGACAGCTTGGTGGCCACGGCGTGCAGGTCGGCACGCCAGACGTCCTCGGGCCCGGGCGGGATGATGTCGTCCCACTCCATCGCGGGCGAGCCGAGCACGTTGGTCATCCGGGACGTGCGGGCGTAGAAGGACTGGTGGAAGTGGGAGCCGCCGTCGCCCCAGCGGTTCACGTGGACCCGCCCGATCTCGGGGAGGTTCTCCATGATCCGCACCAGCCGGTTGGTGATCCGGCCCAGCTGCGAGGCCTGGTCGTCGTCGAGGTTGCCCATGTCGAGGTGCTCGCGCGTGAGCAGGCTGAGGACGAGCGGCAGGCCCGAGGGGGCACCCTGGTGCGACAGCACCCAGACGTCGTCCTCCCAGACGATGCGCGCCTCGTCGAACCCGTCGGCGCATGCGCCGCAGGGCTTGTCGTCGCTCTCGCCCCGGCGGGCCGGGTCGTCGGACGGCGGCTGCAGCGTGCGCGGCACGATCTGCCCGTCGACGACCTCCCACGGGAAGATGTCCCACTCGCCCGAGGGCGGCATCGGCAGGTGGCCGTCGGCGCCGACCGCGGCGACGACCCGGGCATAGACCTCTTCAGCAGACTCCGGCATGGCAGAACTGTGCCACCCGCACCTTCCGTGTCGCACGCGAGGGGCATCCCCCGTGCGGCGAGGGGTCCTTCGGTGGCACCGTCGAGGGCAGGTCCACTCTCTCGGGAACCTCCACGAAGACCGGCACCCCCAGCACCCTCGCGCGGCGCACAGCGCCGGCCGCCTCGGCCACGGCTGCACGCCGCGCAGCAGCTCGACCGGCACGTGTGCTGATGGAGACGACGTCCGACCGGACTAGACTCGTCTCGTGCTGAACATCCCCGCGGCCCCGGCGATCGACGGTGCGCGCCACCTCCACTCCGGCAAGGTCCGCGACCTCTACGAGCTGACCGAGGGACCGCACGCGGGCCACCTGCTGATGGTGGCCAGCGACCGGATCTCGATCTTCGACTTCGTGCTGGCCTCGACGATCCCCGACAAGGGCGAGATCCTGACCCGGATGTCGCTGTGGTGGTTCGACCGGCTCGCCGACCTGGTCCCCGGGCACGTCGTCTCCACCGACGTCCCGGCCTCCGTCGCCGGCCGCGCGGTGATCTGCCAGAAGCTCGACATGTACCCGGTGGAGTGCGTGGCACGCGGCTACCTCACCGGCTCCGGGCTCCTCGACTACGCGGCGACCGGCGAGGTCTGCGGCATCGCGCTGCCCTCCGGACTGCTCGACGGCAGCCGCCTCGAGGTGCCGATCTTCACCCCTGCCACCAAGGCCGACCTCGGCGACCACGACGAGAACGTCTCGTACGCCGCCGTCGAGGCGACCGTCGGCGCCGACGCGGCCGCGACCCTGCGCGACCTCACGCTCGGCGTCTACGCACGGGCCGACGAGATCGCGCGGGAGCGCGGCATCATCCTGGCCGACACCAAGCTCGAGTTCGGGCTCGGCACGGGGGGCGCCGTGGTGCTCGGGGACGAGGTGCTCACCCCCGACTCGTCGCGCTTCTGGCCGGCCGACGACTGGGAGCCCGGGCGCGCGCAGCCGTCGTACGACAAGCAGATCGTGCGCAACTGGGCGCTGTCGGCGGAGTCCGGCTGGGACCGGGCGAGCGGGGCCGAGCCGCCGCCGCTGCCCGACGAGGTGATCGAGCGCACCCGCGCCAGGTACCTCGAGGCCTACGAGCGACTGACGGGGGAGACCTGGTGAGCGGACGAGTGGTGCACTTCCCGGTGAGCTGCGAGGTGGCCTACGACTTCCTCGTCGACCCGGCCAACCGCGCCCGGTGGCAGTCCAGCCTCAAGGGCGTGACCGACGTCGTCGGGGAGGACGGCGTCATCGGCCAGACCTGGACCGACCAGACCAAGGCCGGGGTCGGGGCCCGGATGGAGCTCACCGACGCCGACCGTCCCTACCGCTGGTCCGAGCGCGGCACGTGGCGCGCCTTCCGGGCGACGCTGACGCTGACCTTCAGGTCGGCCGGTGGTGGCTGCGACGTGACCCCCACGATGGAGGTCCGGGGTGCCCGGGCGGCTGCACCGGTCGCTGTCGTCCTCGACCGGCTGGCTCCGCTCGCGGTCCGCTCCGACCTCAAGCGGGCCGCGAAGCTCCTCGCCCGCTGAGTCCCACGTCCGTGGCCCAGCGCTCCGGGGTCCAGCGGTCCGGCGCCCAGGAGCAAGGGTCGGCCCGGCTAGGAGTCGGCGATCCGGTTCCGGGCCGCGACGGTAGCGGCACCGACGTCCTCGAGGAACGCGGCGATGACGGCGAGCTCCTCGTCGGAGCGGCCCTCGATCACCGGGGAGAGGCTGGTGGCCAGGTGGGAGAACATCCGCGAGCCGACGTCGAGTGCGTGGTCGGTGATGCCGACGACCACGGAACGGCGGTCGTCGGGGTGGGGTGAGCGGGTCACGTGCCCCTGGCGCTCGAGCCGGTCGAGCATCGCCGAGGTGGCGGGGGCGCTCAGGGCCAGGGCCGAGCTCAGCCGGCCGGGAGTCGCGGGGTCACCGGACAGACCCCAGTCCATGACCAGGGCCAGCCCGTTCAGGTCCGTGCGGTGCATGGCGCTCTGGCGGCCGGCTGCGGCGACGTAGAGGTCGGACTCGGTCGCGTAGCGGCGCAACGCACGCACGACCCGGCGCGCGGTGGCGATGCGGCCGGGTCCCTCGGGGGTGGTGGCAGATGGCACGCTCATACCCTACTCTTTCCATCGTGGAAATATTATCCAGAGTGAAGTACCGGTGGCCGCACCTGGTCGGGAGACGGCTGAGCTGGGTGGTCGTGGTCGTGGCCGTCCTGTTCTCGGGCGTGCTCCTCGGAGCGGGGATCGAGGCCGACCAGTCCGACAACTCCACCGCCAACCTGCCGGCCGACGCGGAGTCCGCCCAGGCCGCCCGGCTGCAGGAGCGGCTCGGCACCGCCGAGTTCACGCCGGCGATCGTGGTCGTCGACCGCGGCGGCGAGCGCCTGACCGACGCCGACCGGGAGGCCGTCGGACGGCAGGCGCAGGCGCTCCAGCAGTTCGCGGCGCAGGGCCAGCAGACCTTCCCGGTCTTCTCCGACGACGGCGAGGCGGCGTTCATCGGGGTCCCGATCGCCTCCGACACCCCCGAGGCCGACCTGGCCGGCCCGATCGGGGACCTCCGCGCGGCCGCCGCCGAGGGTCTCCCCGCGGGGCTGGACGCCCAGGTCACCGGAGGGCCGGCGTTCGTCGTGGACCTGTCGAAGGTCTTCGACGGTGCCGACGTGAAGCTGCTCGTGGTCACCGCCTCGGTGGTCGCCCTCCTCCTGCTCATCACCTATCGCAGCCCCTGGCTGTGGCTGGTGCCGCTCAGCGTCGTCGGCGTGGCCGACCAGGTGGCCGCGCAGCTGGTCGCCGTCGGGACCAAGGTCTTCGGGTTCACCACCGACGGTGCCTCGGTCGGCATCACGTCGGTGCTGGTGTTCGGCGCCGGCACCAACTACGCGCTGCTCCTGATCGCGCGCTACCGCGAGGAGCTGCGCCTGGTCGAGGATCGCTACGACGCCATGCGCCGTGCGCTGGACCGGGCCGCCCCGGCGATCCTGGCGAGCTCCGGCACGGTCGTGCTCGCCCTGCTCTGCCTCGGCCTGGCCGACAACCCCACCAGTCGCAACATCGGCTTCGGCGGCGCGGTCGGGATCGTCACGGCCGTGGCCTACGCGCTCCTGGTGCTGCCGGCCGCGATGACCTGCTTCGGACGCCGCCTGTTCTGGCCGTTCGTCCCCCGCGTCGGACAGGACGACCCCACCCGCACCGGGCCCTGGGCCAAGGTCGGCGCCGCGGTCGTGGCCCGCCCGGTGGCGGTCACCGTGGTCGGGCTGCTGGTGCTCGCAGCCCTCGCCGCGCCCGTCCTGGGGCTCAAGGTGGGGCTGTCCGAGACCGAGCAGTTCCGCGCCGAGCCGGAAGCGGTGACCGGCCAGCAGGTGCTGGCCCAGCACTTCGCCGCCGGATCGTCCCAGCCGACCACCGTGATCGTGCCGGACCAGTCCCGCGACGCCGTGCGGAAGGCTGTCGAGGCCGTCGACGGCGTCCGGTCGGTAGCGGACGCCGGCCGGGCGGACGGCACCGCGGTGCTGTCGGCGGTGCTGTCGACGGAGCCGGGCTCGGACGCCGCCTTCACCGTCGTCGAGCAGGTCCGCACCGCCGCCCGGGGCGTCGACGCCGGGGCCCTGGTCGGTGGTCCCGATGCCGAGGCGCTGGACGCCGCCGACGCGGCCCGCCGCGACCAGACGCTGATCGTGCCGCTCATCCTCGTCGTCGTCCTGCTGGTGCTGCTGGTGCTGCTGCGCTCCGTCGTGGCGGCGGTCGTGCTGGTGCTGACCGTGGTCGCGACCTACGCGGCGAGCCTCGGGGCGAGCTGGGTCGCCTTCACCACCTGGTTCGACTTCCCGGCGCTGGACCTCAGCGTGCCGCTGCTGAGCTTCCTGTTCCTGGTGGCCCTCGGCGTCGACTACAACATCTTCCTGACCACGCGGGCCAAGGAGGAGGCCGAGCGGCACGAGACCGCACAGGCGATCTCGGTCGCGCTCGCCGTCACCGGGGGCGTGATCACCAGTGCGGGCATCCTGCTGGCCGCGGTCTTCACGGTGCTCGGCGTGCTGCCGCTGATCGTGCTCACCCAGATCGGCGTCATCGTCGGCTTCGGGGTGCTGCTGGACACGCTCCTGGTGCGGAGCGTGCTCGTCCCGGCGCTGGTGGCCCTGCTCGGACGCCGGTTCTGGTGGCCCGGCCCCCTGGCGCGGGCGACCCCGGCCGACCGCCGCTCCGACCCGTAGCCGACCCGGTCCCCGGGCGGCTCCCCGAGCCGGTCCCCGAGCCGTTCCCCGGGTCATTCGTCGGGCCAGGGTGTGGCAGACGCCACCTACCCCTGAGTAGGGTCGACGCGTGACCGACTACAACCTGGCCAGCATCCTCGAGGACACCACCGCCGCGCACCCCGATCGCGACGCGATCGTGCTGGGCGAGTCCCGCCTCACCTACGCGCAGGTGAACGGGGCCGCCAACCAGGTGGCGAACCTGCTGGTCTCCCGCGGTGTCCAGCGCGGCGACAAGGTGGCGCTCAGCTGCCCCAACCTGCCCTACTTCACGATCGTCTACTACGGCATCCTGAAGGCCGGTGCGACCGTCGTCCCGCTCAACGTGCTCCTCAAGGGCCGCGAGGTCGCCTACCACCTCGCGGACTCCGACGCGAAGGCCTACTTCTGCTTCCAGGGCACCCCCGAGCTCCCGATCGGCACCGAGGGGTACGCCGGCTTCACGGCCACCGACGCCTGCGAGAGCTTCTTCATGATCACCGCCGACCCCACCGCGGCGAGCCCGGTCGAGGGCACCGAGACGATGGCCCAGGCGATGGCCCAGCAGCCCCCGACGTTCGACACCGTGGTCACCGACGAGGACGACACCGCGGTGATCCTCTACACCTCCGGCACCACCGGCCAGCCCAAGGGCGCCGAGCTGCGGCACCGCAACATGCGGGACAACGCCCTGTCGGGCAAGGAGCTGTTCGCGGCCGACCCGGCGAACCCCGACACGTACCTGTGCGTGCTGCCGCTGTTCCACTCCTTCGGCCAGACGGTCATCCAGAACGGCGCGTTCGCCTTCGGCGGGACCATCGTGATGCTGCCGCGCTTCGAGGCCGGCCCCGCCATCGACCTCATGCTCGAGCACGAGGTGTCGTTCTTCGCCGGCGTCCCGACGATGTACTGGGGACTCCTCGGCGCGCTCGAGAGCGGCGTCGACGTCAGCGCCCTGGCCAAGAACCTGCGCGTCGCGGCGGCCGGCGGCTCCGCGCTGCCCGTCGAGGTCCACAAGAAGTTCCAGGAGAAGTTCGGCGTCGGCATCCTCGAGGGCTACGGCCTGTCCGAGACCTCGCCCGTGGCGAGCTTCAGCCCGTACGGCGAGGAGCCACGCGTCGGCTCGATCGGCGTGCCGATCCCCGGGGTGGAGATGAAGCTCCTCAAGCCGGAGAGCTGGGACGAGATCGACGGGACCGACGACCCGGAGGCGATCGGTGAGATCGCGATCAAGGGCCACAACATCATGAAGGGCTACTACGGGCGTCCCGAGGCGACCGACGAGTCGATCCAGGACGGCTGGTTCCGCTCCGGCGACCTCGGCCGCAAGGACGAGGACGGCTTCTACTACATCGTCGACCGCTCGAAGGACATGATCATCCGCGGCGGCTTCAACGTCTACCCGCGCGAGATCGAGGAGGTGCTCCTCACCCACCCCGACGTCTCGCTGGCCGCCGTGATCGGCGTACCGCACGAGAGCCACGGCGAGGAGATCAAGGCCGTCGTGATCCTCGAGAAGGGCGCCACCGTCACCGAGGACGAGCTGGTCGCGTGGGGCAAGGAGCAGATGGCCGGCTACAAGTACCCCCGCCAGGTGCAGGTCGTCGCCGACCTGCCGATGACCGCCACCGGCAAGATCCTCAAGCGCGAGCTGTCCTGAAGACGCTCCTGCGGGTCCTCGGCCTGGGCCTGGCGATCCTGATGCTGGTCGCGGGCACCGTGTGGACCTTCCAGGGGCTGGGCTACATCACCGGCAGCTCGATGACCGGGGTGCGCTTCTGGGCGACCGTCGGGCCGATCGTCGCCGGCCTCGGCCTGGCGCTCGGCGTCGTGGTGGTCCAGCGGCGCTGACACCCTCGGACGGCAGCCGAGGTTTCAGTCGCGCCCGTCGGGCAACCATCACCGGACAGTCGTCACGGTCCGGGAGGCTCCGATGAAGGTCGATCCGCGAGAGCTCACCGAGCTCGCCGAGAGCTGTCTCACCGCATCCACCGATCTCGCCCGGCAGTGGCAGGACGGGGTCGTCGCCCTGGAGGTCGCGGCCGGGGCCGCGGGGAGCTCCGCCGGCGGCGCGGCGCTCCTCGCCGCGCACGCTGCCACGGCGGACGCCGCCGGCGTGGCCGTGGGCCGGTTGGTGGCCACGTTGGAGCAGACGATGGACGGCCTCTACGCGTGTGCGTTCGACATGAGCTCGACCGACGAGGCCGAGGCGACCCGCTACGAGGGCGCCCTGAACGACCCCTGGTGGCCCTTCGTGGTCGGTGCCGGGTCATGAGCACCGTCTTCGACCTGCACGACGACGCCGACGAGCTGGTCCGCGCCGCCACGTCCTGGGGCGACGTCAGCGGTGAGCTGTCGGCAGCGGCCGAGACGGTCACCGTCGGCTCCGGCCGGGTGCTGAAGACCTGGGAGGGCGAGTCGGGGACGTCGTACGACGACCACCGCAAGCGGCTCGTCGCCTCGCTGGACCTGGCCGCCTCCACGGCCGACGGGATCGCCGTCTTGATGGGTCGCTCCGCGGGCGCGGTCCGCGTCGCGCAGGGCCACCTCGACGTCCAGTGGGGCTCGGTCGCGTCGGTGCCCCACGTCGGTGGGCGCGACGCCCTCGGCCTGCCGCTGGTCTTCCATCCCGAGGACGACGCCCAGCGCACCCGGGTCGAGCACGCCATCGCCGCCGCGGAGGGCATCCGTACCGACCTCGACGCGGCGTTGCAGACCGACCGGGAGGGGCTGGCGGCCGCCACCGCGGAGTGGACCAGGATCTCGGCGGAGTGGCAGGGCGTGGCGAGCGGCAGCGTGCCGCCGTTCGTGGTCCCCGCGGAGGGGGACCGGACCGGGGTGATCACCTCCGGCGACCAGTCCGTCATCAACACCGGCTCCGGCGACGACGACGTACGGGTCTTCGTCGATCCCTTCAGTGGCGACCAGGTCGTCATCGTCAACGGCACCACCTACCGCTTCCCTCCGGGGCAGCACCTCACCGTGCGCGCGGGAGGCGGCAACGACACGATCCACATCTCCGAGAACACCTCCCTCGACCTGACCGTCATCGGCGGCGAGGGCGACGACGCCGTCGACGGCGGCTCGGGCGACGACACGATCATCGGGCTCGGGGGTGACGACGACGTCGACGCCGGGGCTGGTGACGACTACGTCTCCGGAGGCGCCGGCGGGGACTACGTCGACGGCCAGGACGGCGACGACGACCTCTTCGGGGGTGCCGACGGCGACACCGTCTACGGCCTCGGCGGGGCCGACGAGGTCTCCGGTGGCGAGGGCGACGACTACCTCGAGGGCGGCGACGACGACGACCGCCTCGACGGCGGCAGCGGCGACGACGTCGTGTCCGGCGGCAACGACGACGACCGGATCCTCGGTGGCAGCGGCGACGACGTCACCTACGCCGGTCGCGGTGACGACACGACGTACGGCGGCACGGGTGACGACACCTCGCACAGCGAGTCGGGCGACGACCACGAGGGCGTCGAGCAGGTCGTGCGGGTCCAGATCCCCGGCGACGACTACTTCATCCGGGTCGAGGGCTCCGACGAGTTCAAGGCCCGGGTGCAGGCCGACCTCGACCTGCTGGCGTCCTCGCCCCGGGGGCGGATGCTGCTCGACGACCTGCAGGAGCACCACGACGACTCGGGCTTCTGGGGCATCGGCAAGAGCTCGCTCACGATCCGCGAGTACGACGACCCGACGGACCCCACCAACAGCACCGCCAGCCACTCGGGCAACGACTACGAGATCAACCTCAACGTGCGCCTCGACGAGCTCGGCACCGGTGGGGGCCCGGTGGAGGGGCCGCCGATCGCGGTGCTGCAGCACGAGCTCGCCCATGTCTACGACTACGCCAACGACACCCTGGCCGACGGCGACTACCACGGCGACGACCCCTTCAACCAGGGCACCCACAACCGTGAGCGGGAGGCCGCCGGACTGCCCGTCGACCACGACGACGACCCGACGACGCCGGAGATCATCGACCCGGACCACCCGATCGAGTACACCGAGAACGGCCTGCGCGACGAGATGGGGGTGGATCACCGTGACCACTACTGACCGGCGTCGACGGACCCGCTCCGTGGCCCTGGCGGCGAGCCTCGCACTGCTCGCGCCGATGGTGGCCGCGTGCGGGGGCGGCTCCGACGGCGGCTCCGACGGCGGCTCGCCCGCGGCCGGGGAGGAACCGGCCGACGTGCGGCCCGACGTACCCCGTCCCCAGGTGAGTGCCCACCTCACCGTCGAGGTCGGGGGCGACGCGGTCTCCATCGACTACCGGCTGGTCAACGACGGCGACCTGGCGCTGCTGGTGGCCAACCGGCTGCCGCGGCCCGCGGGGGCCGGCGTCAGCTACGACGACGCGCTCGCCTACGTCACGGGGGCGGGGGAGGGCTCGGTGGAGATCTCGCAGCGCGTGTTCCCGACACCGGACGGCGACGGGGAACGGGTGCAGGCGCCCCAGATCGGGGCCACCGTCCTGGAGCCCGGGTCGAGCCTCGCCGTCACCCTGGACGTGCCGCTGCCGCTGGAGCGCAACCAGCCCTTCGGCGACGATCTCGGTGCGGGCCCGATCACGCTGCCCGACGAGGTGTCGGACGTGTCCTTCTGCCTCGGGCTGCTGCCGCGGGCGTTGGCCGACGCCGCGCCCGACGAGGACGGCGTGGTGCTGCTCGCGCACACCGACGCCTCCGCCGCTGTGCAGTACCTGCTCTGCTCCGAGCCGACCCCCCTGGGCTGAGACCCTCGGGTCGGCCCCGGACCGCGCTGCCTACTCGAAGGGGTTCGGCAGGGCGCCCGGCAGCTTGGCCAGCAGCTCGCGCGCCTGCGCGGCCACCTTGTGCTCGACCAGCACCTCGTAGCGGGTGGCCACGACCTGCGTCACCGACTGGAAGTCGCGCTGGCCGCGGGTGAGCGCGTAGCCGATCAGCGCCCAGATGATGCCGAAGAAGGCACCGAAGATCATCGTGGAGATCACCGTCACGAACCCCTCGTTGCCGAAGAGCGTGAAGAGGACGCCGACGAACAGGCCGAGCCACGCGCCGGACGCGGCGCCGCCGAGCGCGACCCGGCCGTTGGTGAGGCGGCCGGTGATCTTCTCGATCCGCTTGAGGTCGGTGCCGACGATCATGCAGTTCTCGACCGGGAACTCCTCGTCGGAGAGGAAGTCGACGGTCTTCTGCGCGGCGGCGTAGTCGTCGTAGACCGCCAGGGACTGCGGGTACTCCAGGTGGAGCGGGGAGGAGGCGCCGGCGCGGCCGGCGGACGAGGACATGCTCATGCCCCCATTGTGCCCCGCGCCCGATCGCAGCGCCCCTTCCCAGCCGACGTCGACCCGTTCGACCCCACGTTCGCCCCCACGTTCGCCCCCACGTTCTCAGTGTCCGCTCAACCGGGCCGGGCATCCTCGAGGCATGGCAGAGCAACCCAGGAAACGGCGACGCGTGTTCATGACGGCGGGCCTGACGGCCTCGGCAGCGGTGCTGGCCATGTCGGTCCAGGCGTCCGCCCAGGCGGACGAGGCGACGCCGTCGGCGTACGGCGACACGGTGCAGCCCGAGCCCGACGCGGACGAGTAGCGGCGCATTCACTACGATGGGCAGGTGCCCAAGGTCGTCGTGGACGTGATGCCCAAGCCCGAGATCCTCGATCCGCAGGGGAAGGCCGTCCTCGGCGCGCTGCCCCGGTTGGGGTTCAGCGGTGTGACCGACGTGAGACAGGGCAAGCGCTTCGAGCTCGACGTCGCCGGCGAGGTCACCGACGAGGTGCTCGCCCAGGTCCACGAGATGGCGGAGACGCTGCTCTCGAACCCGGTGATCGAGACCTTCACGGTCACCGTCGCCGAGCAGGGGTGACCCCGGCATGAGGATCGGGGTCGTCACCTTCCCGGGCTCGCTCGACGACGCCGACGCCCAGCGCGCGGTCCGCATCGGCGGCCACGACGCCGTACCGCTCTGGCACGGTGACCACGACCTGCGCGGGGTGGACGCGGTGGTCCTGCCTGGCGGCTTCTCGTACGGCGACTACCTGCGCTGCGGCGCGATCTCCCGCTTCTCACCGGTGATGGCCGAGGTGATCGAGGCGGCGGGCCGCGGCCTGCCGGTCCTCGGGATCTGCAACGGGTTCCAGATCCTGTGCGAGTCCCACCTGCTCCCCGGTGCGCTGATCCGCAACGACCACCAGAAGTTCATCTGCCGCGACCAGCGGCTGCGCATCGAGAACGCCGCGACGCCCTGGACCTCGGGCTTCACCGAGGGCCAGGAGATCACGGTCGTGCTGAAGAACGGCGAGGGCGGCTTCGTGGCCGACGCCGACACGCTCGACCGGATCGAGGGGGAGGGGCAGGTCGTGGCGCGCTACCTCGACATCAACCCCAACGGCTCGCTGCGCGACATCGCGGGCATCACCAACGCGGCAGGCAACGTCGTCGGGCTGATGCCGCACCCCGAGCACGCGGTCGAGGACCTGACCGGGGCCGGCACCGACGGCCTCGCGTTCTTCACCTCGCTCGCGGCCGCGACCTTCGCATGACGGGTACGACCCGGGAGCCCGGATCGACCCACGCGCCCGCCGCGGACGGCGGACGTCTGACGCCGCTGTGGCTGTTCCGCCGCGTCGCGGTGGCCGAGGCGGTCACCTGGGCGCTGCTGCTGGTCGGCATGGTCCTGAAGTACGTCACCGAGACCACCGACCTCGGGGTCCGGGTCTTCGGGATGCTGCACGGCGTCGTCTTCATCGCCTACTGCCTGACGACCGTCGTCGTCGCCGTCGACCAGCGCTGGAGCGTCGGTCGCACCCTGCTCGGGCTGGCGGCGTCGATCCCGCCCTTCTGCACGGTGCTCTTCGACGTGCTCGTCGAGCGCCGCGGTGCCTTCGGCCCGTGGCGGCTCACCGCCCAGGCGCCGGAGCGTCGGGTCGACCGGCCGGTCGCGTGGCTCCTGCGCCACCCGGCGCAGGGAGCCCTCGTCGGGGTCGCCGCGGTCGCCGTCCTCACCGTGCTCGCGCTGCTCGTCGGACCGCCGGCCGGCGGCTGACGCAGCCGGCGCCCGACCCCACCCGGACGGGGTGGCCCGCCCAGGTGGAGGTGTTAGTGGCGCGGGTCAGAAGTTCTTGGGCGCTTCGCGCACCCATGGCACGCACCTCGCGGCGTTGCCGGCGCTCAGCAGACAACCCGGTATGACGTCGCGCCGGCGCCTTGCGCTGCACGCACCTCGAGCACGCCAAGCAGTCAACAACGTCCGACCCACACCACTAGCGCCTGCCGGTGCGGAGCCTCGTCCAGGTGGCGCCGTTGACCACGCCGGTGGCAGGCAGCCCCACCGAGGCCTGGTAGGCCTTGACCGCGGTGGCGGTGGTGCCGTCGAACACGCCGGCGGCCTTCACCGGGGCACTCGTGCCGGCGGCGTTGAGGGCGCGCTGCAGGCGGCGTACGTAGTAGCCGGCGGAGCCCACCTTCTGGACCGGACGGCGGCCGTAGCTCAGCAGGCTCATCCAGTCGCGGCGGAACCACCGGGGGTTCTCGGCGTACCCGCGCTTGGCCTTCCAT
This sequence comes from uncultured Actinomycetota bacterium, assembly GCA_963757695.1. Taxonomy (GTDB): domain Bacteria; phylum Actinomycetota; class Actinomycetes; order Propionibacteriales; family Nocardioidaceae; genus Nocardioides. Next base: position 145,219 of record CAVWTJ010000014.1, on the reverse strand, counting down.
GCGTTGGCGGCACGCATCGTGGCCTTGCTGTAGACGCCGTTGATCTTGCCGGCGAACAGGCCCTTCTCGGCGAGCAGGCACTGGAGGGCCTTGACCATGCGCGCCGGCGGGGTGGCCCGGGCGGTCCTGGGCTGGAGCCGGGGGTAGGAGGGGAACGAGACGACCACGCCGCCGCAGGACTGCTGCGGGGCGGCGACCGAGCCGAGGCCCATGTCGAGGAAGTTGGAGTCGATGTTGATGCGGACGCCGCCCCACACCTCGTCGTGGCCGCCGCGGAACTGCTTCACGCGGCCGCCGGGGCGCCAGCCGTCCTCGCGCAGGTACGACGTCGAGGTGTTGGCTGCGCCGTCCCAGCGGGCCAGCCAGATCCGGTCCGGCAGGACGAACGCATCCGGCCGGTTGACCCGCGCACTGTCCAGCATGGCGATGCCGGAGCTGGCGCTGGAGTAGACCCCGGTGACGTAGCCGCCGGCCTTGATCGTCTTGTTGTAGGCGGAGAGGAAGGCCAGCGCCGACTCGCGGCAGTCGGTGTTGCCGGAGTCGAAGCCCTCGAGGTCGTACCAGAGCGTGCTGCCGTGGGTCAGGCCCAGCGCCTCGGCGTCGGTGATCGTCTGGGTGGCCGTGTTCCTGCCCATCGTCCGCGCCTGGCTGTACTTGCCGGCGCCACGCTTGGGGCTGATGGTGAAGTCGTCGGCGTACCGCGGGAAGCGGGGCTGGCACGAGGCCTGCGGGCCGAGGGTGATCGGGAGCAGCCGCCAGCCCTTGCGCAGCTGCGTCCGCACCCACTCGGCGGTCAGGTTCGGCTGGTTGCGGCAGGCCCGGGAGTCACCGGAGATGTAGATGCCGACGCCCAGGTACGGCGACGCGTTCAGCCAGCGGTCCATCGTGGCCTGGGTCGGCGTCAGGCACTGGTCGAAGCCGTAGCCGGTGAAGTTCCCGGGCGTCACCGGGTTGGGCTTCTCGTCCCGCTTGGCACTCAGCGGTGCGGCCGCGAGGCGGACGTCGGTGGGCGGTCGTGGCGGTGGCGCGGGCGGCACCGGGTGCGGTGCCCGGTGCGGTGAGACCGAGCGCGACGAGGGCGGCGACGGCGACCGTCGCGGCTCCTCGGCGCAGCACGGAGTGGGGGGAAATGGCCGTGGTCATGAGGCGGAACTCCAGGAGAAGTGGTGGGCGATTCCGTCGCGTGGAGGCGAAGCGAGGTGGACAGTCGCGTCACCCTAACCCCACAAGTCACAGGGGTAACAGCCTTCCCGTGAACTACAGAACTGTAGTTCTCCCGCGCCTCCCGGGAGGGTCTCGCGAGCGCCACGGAGCACCCACGGACCGGGCGTCGGTGGCACCCGCTCGACGTGATGCCGAGCCCGGGCCGGGGGTCGGCGGACCCCCGGCCCGGGGCTCAGCCCACCGTGGCCGCTTCCCGGGCCCGGGCGCGCCGGGTGCCGACGTACAGGGTCAGGGCGACGACGAAGGCGCCGGCAGCGAAGGCCGCGGAGGTGAGGAACGCCGCCCGCGCGCCGGGGAGGAACTCGCCCGGGACCGAGCCCGCCGCGTAGACCGAGACGATGACGGCCAGGCCGATGGCGCCGCCGAGCTGCTGGAACGTCTGCAGCAGGCCCGAGGCGGAGCCGGCGTGCTCGGGCTCGACCCCGGCCAGGATCGTGGCCGTGATCGGCATGAACATCAGGCCGGCCGACAGCCCGTTGAGCAGCATCGGGCCGAAGAGGCCCGACAGGTAGCCGTCGCCGGCCGACAGGGTGCTGAGCCACACGAAGCTGGAGCTCAGGCCCACGGCGCCGACCAGGATCATCGGCAGGGCACCGAAGCGTCCGAGCAGTCGCGGGGTGATCCGGGACATCCCGAAGATGCCGAGGGTGAGCGGCAGGAACGCCAGCCCCGAGGCCATCGGCCCGAAGCCGAGCTCACCCTCGATGAACTGCACGGCGAGGAAGAACATCGACAGCTGGCCGGCCACCACGAAGGCGATCATGGCCAGCGCCCCGACGCGGCGCTTGTTGCGGAGCAGCTCGGGTCGCAGCATGGGGTGGGCGACCCGCACCTCGGTGCGGGCGAGCAGCGCGACGAGCGCCGCGCCGGCGACGAGGCCGAGGACGGTGCGGGCCGAGGTCCACCCGTGCTCCGGGGCGCCGATGAGCGACCACACGATCGCCACCGCGCCGCCGGTCGCGCTGACCGCGCCGACGATGTCGAAGCGGCCCGGACGACGCGGGGTCTCGTCGAGGAAGCGGCGGGTCAGGGCGAGCACGGCCAGCCCGATCGGGATGTTGATGAAGAGGGTCCAGCGCCAGGAGCCGACGTCGGTGACGAACCCGCCGAGCAGCAGCCCGATCGACATGCCGCCGGAGGAGACGGCCCCGAAGAGGGCGAGGGCGCGGTTGCGGGCTGCCTCGTCGGGTGCGCTGGTGGTCAGCAGCGCGAGGACGCCGGGAGCGGCCATCGCGGCACCCACCCCCTGGGCGGCGCGCGCCAGGACGAGCATGGTCGGCGTCTGGGCGAGCCCGCCGACGAGCGAGGCGATCGTGAACACCGCGATCCCGAGCTCGAGCATGCGGCGCCGGCCGAGGACGTCACCGAGGCGGCCGCCGAGGAGCAGCAGCCCGCCGAAGGCCAGGGTGTAGGCGTTGAGGACCCACGACAGCGAGGCCGGGCCGAAGCCGAGGGCTCGGTCGATGTGGGGCAGGGCGACGTTCACGACCGTCGCGTCGAGGATGAACATGAGCTGGGCGACGAGCACCAGGGCGATGCCGGCCGCGGCGCGTCCGGCGTTGGGCGGCAGCTCGACGGGTGCGTCGACGGTGGTGCGGGGCAGCGCCGGGCTCGCGGGGACGGCACGGGTGCCGTCTGCTCCGGACCGGCCGGGAGCGGTGTCGGTGGACATGGTGTGGAGGTCCTGTTCTGGCCTGGAGGGCCGACGTAGGCTTTAATGGAGGAACTCTCCGGTTCTTGTAGAACCATACGGAGACTGTCTCCGTTTAGCAAGTGGAAGGTGGACGAGGTCATGCGCGCCGACGCCAAGCGCAATCGCGACCGCATCGTCGAGGTGGCCCGCGAGGTGTTCCGCGAGCAGGGGTACGACGCCTCGCTGGACGAGGTCGCCAAGCGCGCCGGGGTCGGCGCCGGCACCCTCTACCGCCACTTCCCGCAGCGCGAGAACCTGATCGACGCGATCATGCAGAGCTGGGTCGACCGGGTCACCGAGGCTGCCGCCAAGGCCACCGCCTTCGAGGGCCCCGACCGGGACCTGCTCGTCGGCTGGTTCGAGACCTACGTCCAGCTGATCAGCCTGCACAAGGGCGGCCCGGCCAAGATCACCTCCGCGATGGGGAACCCCGAGTCGCCGATCAACCAGAAGTGCCAGGTGCTCACCGGCGCCAGCCAGCGCGTCGTCGACGTGCTCAACGAACGTGGCGCGCTGCGCGTCGACGTCGACGCCGTCCAGATCTGTCGCCTGGTCGGCGGGGTCGCGACCGTGGCCGACAACGCCACCCTCCCGGCCGACGCCGTGCGCCCGCTCCTCGAGGTCGTCGCCGACGGTCTCCTCGTCTGATCCCGGCCTCCCCGCCTCATCCGCCGGCCCCCGTCCCGTCCGTCGGGGTTCTCCACAAGCCACTGCCGAGTCGGCGCGACATCGCGCCGACTCGACGGGGTTGTCCACAGGAAGGCGACCTGGGAGGCGGGGGGAGCGGGCGCGCCGGTAGATTGGGGACGTGCCCGAGCCTCGCTCCGAAGACCTGTCCGTGCCGACCCCGACCGGCCTCGACACCGTCGCCGTCGCCGCGGAGGATCCGGGCCGGGAGCAGCCCTGGGCCGACCTGGGCCTCAAGACCGACGAGTACCAGTCGATCCGCGAGATCCTCGGCCGTCGCCCGACCAGCTCCGAGCTGGCGATGTACTCGGTGATGTGGAGCGAGCACTGCTCCTACAAGTCGACCAAGGTGCACCTCAAGCAGTTCGGCGAGATCCCCCAGACCACCCCGGTCGGCAAGATGCTGGCCGGCATCGGCGAGAACGCCGGGGTGCTCGACATCGGTCAGGGCTACGCCGTCACGTTCAAGGTCGAGTCGCACAACCACCCGTCGTTCGTCGAGCCCTACCAGGGTGCGGCGACCGGCGTCGGCGGGATCGTGCGCGACATCCTCGCCATGGGTGCGCGCCCGGTCGCGGTGATGGACCCGCTGCGCTTCGGCCCGCTCGACGCCCCCGACACGCACCGGGTGCTGCCGGGGATCGTGGCCGGCGTCGGCGGCTACGGCAACATGCTCGGCCTGCCCAACATCGGCGGTGAGGCCGTCTTCGACGAGACCTACCTCGGCAACCCGCTGGTCAACGCGCTGTGCATCGGCGTGCTCCGCCACGAGGACCTCCACCTCGCCAAGGCGTCCGGGGTCGGCAACCAGGTCGTCCTGTACGGCGCCCGCACCGGCGGCGACGGGATCGGCGGCGTGTCGATCCTGGCCAGCGAGACCTTCGAGGACACCGGCCCCGCCAAGCGCCCCAGCGTGCAGGTCGGCGACCCGTTCATGGAGAAGCTGCTCATCGAGTGCACCCTCGAGCTGTTCGCGGCCGGGATCGTCGCCGGCATCCAGGACCTCGGCGGCGCCGGGCTGTCCTGCGCGACCTCCGAGCTGGCCAGCGCCGGCGACGGCGGGATGCACGTCGAGCTCGACCGGGTCCCGCTGCGCGACTCCACGCTCGCGCCGGAGGAGATCCTGATGAGCGAGAGCCAGGAGCGGATGATGGCCGTCGTCGAGCCCGACGACGTGGCCGCGTTCCTCGCCATCTGCGCCAAGTGGGAGGTCGAGGCGGTCGTCGTCGGCGAGGTCACCGACACCGGCCGGCTCGAGATCGACTGGCACGGCGAGCGCGTGGTCGACGTACCGCCGCGGTCGGTCGCGCACGACGGACCCGACCTACCACCGGCCCTACGCCCGCCCCGACTGGCAGGACGCCCTGCAGGCCGACGGCGCCGAGCGGCTCGCCCGCCCGAGCAGCGGCGACGAGCTGCGCGACACGGTGCTGCGCCTCGCCGCGAGCCCCAACCTGTGCGACAAGTCGTGGATCACCGACCAGTACGACCGCTACGTGCGCGGCAACACCGTGCTCTCCCAGCCGTCGGACTCCGGGATGATCCGGGTCGACGAGGAGACCAACCTCGGGGTCGCGGTCTCCACCGACTGCAACGGCCGCTTCGCCAAGCTCGACCCCTACACCGGCGCCCGGCTGGCGCTGGCCGAGTCCTACCGCAACGTCGCCACCGGTGGCGCCGTACCGCTGGCCATCTCGGACTGCCTCAACTTCGGCTCGCCCGAGGACCCCGACGTGATGTGGCAGTTCGCCGAGGCCTGCCGTGGCCTCAAGGACGCCTGCCTCGAGCTCGGCATCCCGGTCACCGGCGGCAACGTCAGCCTCTACAACCAGACCGGCGAGACCGCGATCCTGCCGACCCCCGTCGTCGCCGTGCTCGGCGTCATCGAGGACGTCACCCGCCGTACGCCGACCGGCTTCCGCTCCGTCGAGGGCGACGACCCGGGCGAGACCGTGCTCCTGCTCGGCGAGACCCGCGAGGAGCTGTCCGGCTCCGAGTGGGCCTCCGTCGTGCACGGCCACCTCGGCGGGCTCCCGCCCGTGGTCGACCTGGCCGCCGAGAAGCGCCTCGCCGAGCTGCTCCACGAGGGAGTCGGCCTGCTCTCCAGCGCTCACGACCTCTCCGACGGCGGGCTCGCCCAGACCCTGGTCGAGTCCTCGCTGCGCCACATGTGCGGCGTGCGCGTCGCGCTCGACGAGGTGCACGAGGACCCGAGCGTGGCGCTCTTCGCGGAGTCGGCGGCCCGGGTGCTCGTCACGGTGGCGCACGACGACGTCGACCGCGTGAGCGAGCTGGCCGCCCGGCACGGCGTACCGGTGGCGCGGATCGGGGTGACCGGCGGCGACGTCCTGGCCGTCGAGGGTCGCTTCGAGATCAACCTGCTCCAGCTGCGTTCCACCTGGATGGCCACGCTGCCGACCGCGCTGGCCTGACCCAGGCCCGAACGGTCCCGACCGACGCTGTCCGTCGGCTTGCTGCGCCGGTGGTCGAGTAGGCCGGGTGAGCGACGAAGGAGCGAGACCGGGCGTATCGAGACCAGGTGAGGTGGGAGTCGGCCTCGGTGCTGGCGTTGTTGGTGGGCTCGGGGTGAGGACTCCTTCGACCCGGAGGTCGTCGGACTCGTACCGCGTCGTCGGTGGGCGGGCTCGATACGCCGGTCCCTCGCTGGCGCTCGTGCCCGGCTACTCGACCACCGGAGGGCCTCGTCCGGCTGCTCGACCACCGGAGGGCGTCGTCCGGTTGCTCGACCACCGGAGGCGCGGAGCTCAGCTCGCGGCGATGGCCCAGACGATGAGCCCGAGCGCGACCAGGGTGGTCAGGGCCAGGACGATCCAGACCCAGAGGGGGGTCCGGCGCGGCTCGACCGGCGCGGGGGCGGGCGGTGCCACGACGACGGGCTCGGGGGGTGGGGTCGGGGCGAGCAGGATCATCGGGAGCCCGCAGCGCAGGCAGGTCTCGGCCTCGAGGGGGTTGGCCTCGTCGCAGTGCGGGCAGGCACGGGAGGCCACGGTGACCCGGCCGTCGGTGCCCGGGCGACGCCGCAGCGAGTCGGCCTCGGTGTCGCTGGTGCCGAGGTCGATCTGGCTCGGGGTCCAGAACAGCGGGAAGTCGCACCCCGGCTCGGGACAGAAGTCCATGGCGTGGCGGCGGTTGAGGGCCACCTCGCGGCCCTTGTGACAGCTGGGGCACACGACGACCTCGCGCTTCTCCTCCGGTGCGCCCGGGGGAGGGGTGGCGATCTGCTGCGTCTGCTCCGCCGACGGTACGGCGCTCAGCGACCGCGGCGCCTTCCCCGGTGCCGACGGCTCCTCGTCGCCGTGGTCACCGTGGGCCACGCGGGCGCCGCCGCCGGTCGGCGCAGCCTCGTGCAGCACCGGGGCCGTCGCGGCGGTGCCGGTCCCGGGGTCGTGCGCGCGGTCGACGGCCAGGTCGGGGATCGGGTCGGTCAGCGGATCCCCGGCGTGCTTGCCGAAGAGCGGGTCGCTCATGATCGCCTCTCCTCGTCACTGCTCCAGGTCAGTACCCCGCCGACGTAGAGCTCGGCGCGCACGTGCGCCGGGATCTCGTCGCGGACCACCGCGACGAACTCTGCCAGGTCTCGCGTCCCACCGTGGCGCTGTCCGAGGTCCCGCACCCACATCCGCACCCAGGCGCTGTCCGCGGGCGCGTCGCCGGAGCGCCAGATGCCGCCGCCGTCCTCGATCTCGACGGGGCCGCCGGTGAGCAGCTCGAGGTGCGAGCGCAGGCCGTGCACGGTGCCTCGCCAGGTCAGGTTCCGTGCCGCGCTGACCACGATGCGGCGCTGGAGGATCTCCTCCTGGGACGCGTCGATGGTGGTCAGGCCGATCCACGAGCCGAGCCAGCGCACCATCTCCGGCGCGGCGACGGAGACGTCGACGACGTGGTCGACGTTGTCGGCGTCCTCGAGCAGGGAGTCGCCGACCTCCTGGAAGATCGCCGACGAAGCGGGAGAAGAAGTCCTCGCTGGCCATCGACCCCGGCAGCTGGCGCAGCAGCCAGTCCGGCTGGCGCCGGGGACGCTGCTTGCTCACCCGGACGGGCAGGGCGTTGTCGGAGCTCACCACCGTCACCGCACGACCACCTGGAGCTGGGCGGCGAGGAACAGCGACTGCCGGTCGAGGCGGATGACGTCCTTGGCCGCAGCCGAGCCGGCGCCCGGTCCGCAGGTCGTACTCGAACAGCAGCGCCTCCTCCACCCGCTCGACGCCCTCGACGGTCTCGAGCAGCTGGGTCACGACGGCGAGGTTGATGTCGGCGTCGAACGGCCAGCCGGTGCCGTCGAGGCCGCCGACGACGCGGGTTGATGAAGCGGGTCAGCGCGTCCTCGCGCGCTGCCGGACCAGGTCCGGGAGCGCCCGGGGATCGCGGTGACCAGCGCGGCCACCGACACGCCCTGGTAGTACGGCGTGCTCACCTCGATCGCCGTACCGACGAGGCGGTGCTCGTCGAGGTGGTCGGTGATCGTCGGCCATCAGCGGCGGGCTGATCGCGAAGTCGTCGAGCTGGTGCTGGGCCGCGACGCCGAGCACCTGCGGTACGACGAGCAGCTGGACCGCGCCGTTGCCCCGGTCGGCCGGCTGGCAGCGGGCGCGCGCGACCTCGACGGAGGCCTCGCGGGTCAGCCGCTCGAAGTCGCCCGGCGGTGACCGCGCGCTGGCCGGTGCGCAGGGTCAGCGGGCCGCGGACCTTCGCCTCGGCGACCGTCTCGGCGTCGACGCCGCCGGCGGCGGGCGCCAGGTTGATGACGCCGCGACGTACGTGCACCGTCGAGCGCATCACGGTCAGCGTGCCGCGCCCCGACGTTGCCGCGCGCCCCGCCACCGTGGCGGTAGCCCGAGACCATCGATGCGCGCGCCGTCGCGCGGGATCGCGCCGTGCTGACGGATCGATGCCGTCGCGGTAGCGGACCTCGCGGGCCGAAGCGGACCGCGCCGGTGCCGCTGTCCCAGACGTAGTGGCGGTCGCGCTCGGTCGGACAGCGAGAAGTCCTCGACCTCGGTCCAGTCGGTCGTGACGTCGCCGTCGACGACCTGCACGACCTCGCCCTCGCGGCGCGGCAGCACCGGGGCGCGGCCGACCGTGAACTCCTGGCCGGGCGCGCCGTCGCTGCGACCGATCTGCTCGGCGCGGACCCGTCTCGGCGTGCTCGGCGCGCGACCGTGCCGCCGAGCGCGGCGGCCGTCGACGCTCGCACCCGCGGGGACGCGCTGGTAGCTCGGCTGGCCGGCCCGCGGCGGCGAGCAGCCGCGCGCGCAGCCAGTACGCCGTCTCGCTTGCCGAGGCAGGTGCCGCTCGTGCTCGACCGGCACGAGCAGGACGATCTCGCCGGCGCGGTTGAGCCCGCCGGTGGTGTCGTCGTGGACGCGGCAGTGATCCAGCCCTCGCCGTTCCAGACCTCCCAGCGCAGCGGCGGGTTGCGCGGGTCGACGCCGATGCCCTCGGCGTTGTCGGTCTCGACGTTGATCCGCAGCACCACGCCGGCCAGGCTCTCGCGCGAAGCCCAGGCAGAACGCGTCGCCGGGGGTGACGGTCGGCGAGGGGAAGCAGCGGGCGCCGTCGGGTGTCGAAGCGCAGGTCGTCCCAGACGTCGGTGACGCTGCCGTCGCCGGCTGCCATGGTGGCGGCTCCCTCGAGCTCGCGGCGGCGCGATGACCAGGTCCGCGCACGGTGCTGAAGACCACCGCGTCGCCGCTGTCCGCGGCGCCGGCCGCGGTCGTGACCTCGGTGCCGGCCGGCACCAGGACCGGGACCTCGCAGGACGGCGGAGAGCCAGAACGTCAGGTCGGCGCGGGCCACCGACGGCGGGAACGGCTCGATGCCGACCATGTTCAGGAAGTGCACGTAGAGCCGCTCGGGCACCTGGTTGACGCGGAACAGCACCATCTCGCTCATCCACGCGAACAGCTCGATGAGCGCGACGCCGGGGTCGGAGACGTTGTGGTTGGTCCACTCGGGGCAGTAGCGCGGGATCAGCCGCTTCGCCTCGTCGACGATGTCCTGGAAGGTGCGGTCGTCGAGACCGGGGGTGGGCAACGGCATGGGGTGCTCCTCAGTGCCACTCGGAGTTACTCGGCGTCGTGGGGGATGACGTAGAAGGGGTAGACCAGGTTGCGCCGGTCGTTGGTGGCGCGCACGGGTAGGTGATGGCGATGCGACCAGCGCGAGCTGTAGTCGTCGGTCGGGGCGGGAGACGACGTCCTCGACGACGACGCGCGGCTCCCACTGCGCCAGCGCCTCGCGCACGGCCTCGGCGATGAGGCCGAGCAGGTTCGTCGGTGATCGGCTCGAAGAGCAGCTCCCAGATGCGGCAGCCGAACTGGGGCCGCATCAGCCGCTCGCCCGGCGCCGTCATCAGCACGAGCTGGATCGAGCGGTCGAGGTCCTCGGCGCCACGGGTCAGTCGAGATCGCGCCGGTGTGGTCGACCCCCAGCGGCCAGCTGAAGCCGCGCCCGATGAAGGAGCTGGCCTCGTCGGAGGGGCGGTTGCCGCCGGGTGTGGTCGTCATCAGTTGATCGCCACCATCGCGCCCTTGATCGTGAGCGGTCCGCCGGCCTGGACCGAGCCCGCGCTGTCGGCCTTGACGTCCACCTTGGCGCCCTCGAGCGAGGCGCCCGCCGTGCCCTTCGCGGCCAGCTTCCCGGTCGCCTTCAGCGCGATGTCCTTGTTGCCGGTGAGGGTGATGCTCTCCCCCTTGATGGTGATGTCGCCGGTCTTGGTGATCTCGATCGTGCCCTTGCCGTTGGTGATCTTGATCGGGGCGTCCTTGACGTCGATCACCAGGCCGTTGTCCTTGTCCATCTTGAGGCTGTGCCTGGCGGTGCCGTGCGCGATCAGGAGGTGCTCCTTGCCGTCCTCGTCGGACATCTCGACGAGGTTGCCGCTGCGCGACGCGATCCGTCGGTAGTTGACCTTCGAGGACTTCACGGCCTCGGTCTTGTCGGAGTTCTCGGGCAGGCCGCGGCTCTCGCTGAACAGCCCACCGAGCACCACGGGCCGCCGGGTGTCGCCCCCCTCGAAGGCCACGAGGACCTCGTCGTCGATCTCGGGGATGAACATCATCCCTCGCTTCGGCCCGCCGCCCAGGCTCAGGGTGCGGGCCCAGTGGGACACCACGTCGGTGCCGCCGCCCTTCGGGACCGGGTAGCGCACCTTGACCTGGCCGAGCTTCTTCTCGTCGGCGACGTCGACGACGACCGCGGCCACCAGGTTGTCCATGCGGAAGCCGGAGTCGGGCCGCTCGCCGCCGAGGACGTCGACCAGCCCGGACGGGCGGTGCGAGCCCGCGACGAACGTCGTGTAGGCGCCGTCGGGGTCCCAGAGGTGCTCCACCTCGGTGACCAGGTAGGTGCCGACCACCGGCTTCGAGGTGATCCTCACCGAGTCCCCCGGGTTGAGCAGCCCCGCCAGGGTCGTCGTGCCCCGCAGGGTCACCGCCTCCGAGCGCGCATCGCGGGCCAGCGAGGTCGCGAGCTGCTTCGCCTCCTCCACGGTGGTGGGGCCGAGACCGGTGACCACGCGGGTGGTCCGCGCCGTCGTCGTCCGTCCCGGGTAGGCCGTGACCAGCTCGGACTCGGCGCTCGGCAGCGTCTCGTTCTTCGCCTCGACGGCCACGCCCTTCTTGGGGTCCCACCCGCGCACCGTCACCTCGCCGGCGTTGCGGGCCGAGGCCCGGACCGAGAGTCGGTGCAGGTCGTCGTCGATCCCGAGGGTGAGCACCGCGGTGCCGACGGCGGGCCGGGCGACCCGCACCTTCTGGCTCGTCGGGTCGTAGGACCAGGCGCAGTCCGTGCGTCGGCTGACGGCGTCGAGGAACTCCAGGTCGGTGCCGCTCTGCAGGGTGTACTCGGGCTGGCCCCCGGTCACCGTGACCTCGGGACTGAGCCCGTGGTCGCTGATCAGGGTGCTGATGATGTCGGCGTAGCCCTGGTTGAGGAACGTGCGGCTCACCGTCGAGGCCGCCATCTTGTAGATCGGGTCGTCCACGGTGACGATCAGCTCGGGTGGGCCGCCGCCGGTGTGCTCGAACTCGATCCCGGTCACCTCGCCCCGGAACAGGACCGGCCCGTCGAAGGCGTGGAGCTCGACCTGGGCGCCGAGCTTGTACCAGCCGGCCGCCTCGAACTCGGCCGCCATGAAGCGCACGGTGGCCCGTCCGATGGTGCCCAGGCTCCGGCGGACCCGGACCTGGGTCAGCGCCATCAGCGACTCGTCGGCCAGCTCCCTCCCCTCGACCTTGACGATCATGCCGAGCGGGGTCTCCACGTGACCCGACGCGCTCCGCGCCGGCATCAGCTGTCCAGCCGGGGGATGTCGAGGAGCGCTCCCGGACGCAGGGCCAGCGGGTCCTCGAGACCGTTGGCCGAGGCGAGCACGCGCCACCGGGTCGAGTCGCCGTAGTAGCGCGCGCTGATCCGGTCCAGGGTCTCGCCGGGCTGCACGCGGTGGACCCGGCTCGGCCTGGGCGTGCCGGACGTGGGGTTCTGCGGCCCGAAGGCCAGGGAGGGCTCGTACTGGCTGAGCGACACCGCAGCCGTCGCCCGGAGCGGGACCCCGCTGGAGGAGAAGTAGACGAAGGACACCGCGACGTCGGAGAGCACCGCGAGGAACGAGTGGACGTCGCCCCAGTGGAAGGTCACCGTCGGTGGCCGGCCGTTGTTGCTGGCCTCGTCGGTCCCCGGGAGGTCGGGGTCGATCTCCATCAGCTTGAGCAGCTTGCTGGTGTGCTCGGTGACCGTCTTCCCGGTGTCGGTGGTGTCGAAGACCAGCTGCAGCTGCATCCACCCGCTGGAGGCCCCGGCGTAGCGCAGCTTCGGCACACCCTTGCCCGGCATCGGGTTGCCGGTCCAGGCGTTGCTGCGGCCGAACGTGATCGACTCGGGGTTGTAGAGGCAGTGGATCTTCTCCCCGCGCTCCACCTCGAGGTAGGCGCGTTCCAGCTCGGGCATCAGAAGGCCGTCCAGCTCTGCCGGCGACCGCGGCGCTCGAGCTCCTCGATCACCCGGCGCTCCAGCCGGTCGGCGACCTCGTTGACGAGCCGCTCCATCCGGGCGTCGGTGGGGGAGCCGATCGCGCCGGCCCGCAGGCCGCCGTCGGGCTCCTCGGCCGGGCTTGGCGAGAACGCGCCGTACGGCACCAGGTCGTTGTCGGACGCCGAGGGGGTGGGTGGCATGACGGATCCTCCAGTAGGGCCGAGCAGACGCCGCACGACGGCGGCGGGGGTGTCGTCGAAGAGGTGGGCGGTCGAGTCGACGAGGGACCCGGTCGCCCGCGCCGACGCGGGGACGGGCGGACCGCCGGGACGCGGACCTGTGGCTGCCACCCGGGGCCGAGCCACCCGGGGCCGCGGTGCCCGGCCGACCGGCCTGCGGCACGGGCGGTGAGCGAAGCCTCGACCCGGTGGCCGCCCATCCGGGGCGGTGCCACGGTCAGCGAACGTCGCAGGGTCGTCGGCTCCTGCCCGCCCCGGGCGCCGGGGGTCAGGGGACCGCCCCGGGTGGCCGGGGCTCCGCCGGTGCCCACCGGGGTGGACGGTGCGAACCCGGGGTGCCAGCGCGAGACCGCGCCTGCACCGAGCGGGTCTCCCGGGGCGGAGGGGGTGCGCCGGAGCGGGACCGGCAGGCCCGCGCGGACCACCGGTGCGCCACCCTGCGTGGTCGACGGCCGGATCGGCTCGTCGGCGCCGAAGCCGCTCGCCAGCGCGGCGTCGCGCCGGCCGTGACCTGACCGGCGCCGGATGACCAGCTGGTCGGGCATCTGGAGCGGCAGCCCCGCCTGCCCCGCCTGCACGGCCAGCCCGGCCTGCCCTGTCTGCCCCGCCTGCGCCGGGCTCGGCGTCCCGGCCGCCGCGGTCACCGGCGCGGCCGCGTGCTGCGTTCGCATGCGCGGCGCCGGGCGGCGCTGCGGGACCAGTGGGACCGGGGTGACCGGTGACCGGTGGCAGCCCGGGCGGTGTGGCCGGTGGTGGGTCCGGTCGCGCCGGCGGGTGCCGTCGTACGGCGCAGGGCGGCCGGTGCGGCGTGGGCCCGGGCGTGCCGCGTCGTGGCGTCCGCGGCGTGGAACGAGGTGAGGCCGACCGGGATCGGGCCGCGCGGGGCCGGAGCGGTACGGCGGAGGTCGGTGGCGGGGGAGATGCCGGCTGCGCTGCGCCAGGACCGACGCAGGGCGCGTCCGCTCGTGAGCGACAGGGGGTCCCCGGCGGCACGATCGGCGTCGGCGGTGACGTCGCCGACGGTGCCGAGGCCACCCGGGGAGGCAGTGCGGCGGAGCGCGGGGCGGGTACGAGGCGAGGCGGTGCCCGGCGCGCCGACCGTGGGGTCGACCCCGGTCCGGCGGGCAGCCGCCGCGGGGCCGGCCGCGCTCGGGGCGCCGACGGTCGGGCCTGTGCCCGGTCCCACGATCGGCGGCACGGCGCCCGCGGCCGGGGCGGCGGAGCCCGGTGTGGAGGGCAGCGCCACACCGCCGGGTGCGACAGCCGGCGGCCCGGTCGGTGCGGTGGTCGGTGTCGGCGCCGTGCTCCAGGACCGGCGCAACGACCCGCCCGGCAGCGCGCTGGGCAGACCGCCCGAGGCGGTCCAGGAAGGCGCCACCGGTCCCGACGCGGCCGGTGTCGAGCCGGCGGTCGGGGCAGCCGGGGTGGCGGCGGCTGCGCCCGCGGGTGGTGGGGCCGTCGCGCCACGAGACACCGGCGGTGAGGCCGGGGTGGCCGGGGTGGCGGGCGTTGCGGCCGGACCGGTGATCGGCGTGGTGGTGATCGCCGAGGGGGAGCCGGCCGGGCGAGCGGCCGGGGAGGGCTCGGGCCGGCGGCGGACGACGGGAGGCAGCACGGCGCCGCGCCCCATCAGTGCGGGGGTGGCCGCACGGATCGCCTCGGCCGGCTGGGTCGCACGCCGCAGGGACCCCAGACCGGGAGCGGGCCGCGCGACGGTGGGGTCGACGGTGGGGTCGACGGTGGTGCCGGCGGGCTGGTCCGCCGACCGGTTCGCCCCCGGGGCGAGGCCCGCGGGACTGGTCGCGGACTCGGTGGCGGACTCGGTGGCGGTCGTGATCGTGGCGGTCGGGGTCGCCGAGCCCGCACCGGCGACGGGAGCCCGGGTCGCACCCCCCGCGGCGCGGCCGGGTGCGGCGGCCCGCGCGGTCGGACCGATCGGAGCGGTCTGGGCGGCATGGGGGGCCTGGGCGTCGATGGTCAGGGCGCGTCGTACGGCCAGCGGCGGCAGCCCCGGGGCGCGCTCGAGCAGGCCCACGGAGGCGGCCCGGACCGGGTCGGCGGGCCGGATCAGCCGGTCCGGCACCCGCGCCGAACGCGGCACGCCGGCGGCGGCCCGGTCGGCGGCGGACGCGGCCACCGGCAGTCGCCGCACGGTGCTGCGGCGCAGCGCGCGGGCGAAGCGGGTGGGCGGGGCGGCCAGCTGCCAGGGCGCCGGCGCCGAGGGCGGCGCGGTCGTCGCGACCGGGTCCGGGGCCCGGCCAGGTCCCGTCGACGGGCCGGTGCCCGCCTGGTCGGTGCCGCTCCGGCCGGTTGCCCCGGCGGAGGCGGGGGTGGAGCCGACGACGGGTCCGGGGGTGGGGCCGGCAGCGGGACCAGCAGACGTCGCGGCAGCAGGACCGGACATGGGGTCGGAAGCAGGACCGGACGTGGGAGAGGCGGTGGGGCCGGTGGCGGCCGCAGTGGCGGTCCCGGCAGCGGGGCCGGACGTGGGAGAGACGGCGGCGGGGGACGACGCCGAGGCCGGTCCCGTCGGTGCGGCCGCCGGGGTGGGGGCGGCGGAGCCGCTCGGCGTACGACGGACCGGGTCGCCGGGGGCGGTGGTCCGCGGCGACGAGCTCGGGGTCGGGGGCGGTGCCGGCGCGGGAGCGGACGCGGACGGAGGCGGCCCGGACGCGGTCGGGGCTGCGCCGGCGGCGGGTGCCGTGGCGGCCGGTCCGCCCGGCTCCCGGGTCCCTGGTCGGGCGTCGGGCGCGGTGGTCGGTGCGGTAGCCGGTGCAGTGGTCGGTGCAGTGGTCGGTGCAGTGGTCGGTGCAGGGTGGGCGGGTGCCGCGGACGGAGCGGCCGGCGTCGCCGCGGCACGCGGCGCCGGCCGGCTGACCGGTGCGGGCTGCGCCGCGGGCCGTGCGGCAGCGGCGCTCGCCGCCGCGTCGGTCGCCATCCGACGCCGTACCGATGCGTTGATCTTGGTCCGGTCGCTCGAGGTGAGCATGGGGCCGCTGGCCGTGACCTCGCTGTGCCGCTTGACCCGCACGTCCTGGCCGGTGAGGTTGCTGATGAGAGCCCCGGGTGAGTACGTCGCCTCGTTGGGCACGGTGCGGGCGGCGCGCGGGAGCGCCCGGGTGCCGAGGTCGGCGACGTCGACGTCCCGCGCCGAGCTCAACCACGACGCAGCGGACGTACGACGAGCGGGCACGCCGGCCGAGCCGATCGCGCCGCTAGGAGTGGCCGGCCCGGCAGGCGCGGCCGTCGCGGGAGCGTCGTCGGTCTCGCTGCGCGGGGTCCACCACCGCGGCGGCGCCGTGTTGGTGCCGCCGGCCTGCCCCGGGCCGCGCAGCGAGGTGCGCACGTCGACGGGGCGCGAGGTCGAGGCGGCGAACCGCTTCACCGACGAGGCCAGGCTGCCGATCCGGCTCGGGAGCGCGTGGTGCCGGGGCGGGCCGGGCAGGCGCATCCGCTCCGCGGCGCCCTGCCCCACCCGGGTGTCGTCGGACTGCTCGGAGTCGCTCATGTGGCGCTCACGTCTGGGTCCTGGCGCGGAAGCCGTGGTGGGTGATCTCGAGCTCCTCCTCGAGCGCGGTGCGCTCTCGACGGAGAACTCCGGGCCCTTCCACCGCACCGGCATCACGTCGATGAACTCCCAGATGCGCAGCCGGGTGCCGGCGAAGTCGACGGCGGTGACGGCGCCGGTCGACCGGGTGACCTTGTTGCCGGCGGCCGCGAAGCCCTCGCCCGAGGTCTTCGCCATCCAGTCGAAGAGGGCGTTGCTGTCGGTGAGGCCGCGCCGGAACACCAGGTTGGGCCACGACATCCGGCCGGGGAGGCGGTGGCATGAAGCCGTTCTGGCCGCCCTCGCGAGGTGCTCGTCACCGACACGGTCACCTCGAGGCCCTGGACCTCGCGGAAGACACCGATCTCGACGCCGTCGAGCTCGAAGAGGAACCGGTTGGCGACCGGGCAGGTCGCCGCCGAGCGGTTGTGAGGCGGGGGGTTCACTGCCCATAGTCACGCACCGCCTGCCAGGCTCGGTCGTTCAGGGACACCACTGCTCGCACCATGCGCACCCGGTCCATGTGCTCGAGGTCCAGCAGGTCCTCGAGGCGCCAGTGCAGGTGGTACGCCAGGTAGGCGATCTCCTGCCACAGGGCATCGGTCGGGTAGCGCATCACAGTCGATCACCTACGGGTCGTGCGTCGGACGTTCTGATCTGCTCGGGTGTCGCGACGTGGGTCGCGCCCACCGGGGGGCCTGCTGCCGGGACGGGGCACCGGGTGGTGTCGAGGACGACCACCCGGCACCCGGTGGTCCTAACCGCGCGGGGGATCTCCTCGACGGCCCGACGCAGGTTCGGTCGGTCCTCGTCCTGGGGGCTCGACGGTGCCGGCGTACCGCTTGCCTCCGGTGCCGCCTGCGCGGCCGGAGCCGGCGCCTGCGGTGCCGAGGGCGCCGGTACGACGGGCTGGCTCCCCACGAGCCGGGTCCCGGCCTGCGCCGCCACCAGCGCCTCGAACTCCTCCTGGTCACCGAAGTTGATGACGCCGTAGAAGTCCTGCAGGAACGCCAGGTCGACGGCGAACAAGCCCTCGATGTCGTGCGTGGTGACCAGCTCGAGGTCGCCGAGCTTCTCCACGACGCGCGTCAGCACGAGGATGGTCAGCCGCGGGTCGTCCGGGCCGGAGACGGTCGGGTCGCGCAGCGGTTCGAGCTCGTCGCGAGCCGTCGCCAGCGCATCGTGCCGGTCCGGTGCAGACGACCCTGCGTCGTCCACGTACCCTCGCGGGAGGGTGAAGTCGTACGTCGTACGCAGGAGCCATGGTCTACTTACTTGCGTTCGAGCCGCTCGATGACCAGCGTGATGGTCTCCTTGATCGGCCTCGTTCGAGTCGGTGCTCAACGGCGTCGGTGGCGATCTTGCTCGGCCAGCCGTTGAAGAAGTTGAACCGGCCGACCTCGTTCGATGGCGGTGTCGTAGAGCACGATCGAGCCGTTCTTGCGGTGCCCCACGCGGTCGGTGCCCGTGAAGCCCTTGTCGCGGATGTCGTTGAACCACTTCCAGATCGGGTCGGCGATGGCGTCCATGGGGGCCATCCGGGTGATGCTCAGGTCGGGCGCCTTCTGCACGCTGCCGCGGGTCTTGACCACCTGGGTCTTGCCGCTCGTGCCGGTCTGCTGCGATGGTGACGACGTCGTACTCCATGTCGAGGCCGGAGACGCCGGACGAGGATGATGTTCTCGCCGTCGATCTCCAGGAAGAAGTTCTGGGCGACGATCGGGTCGGTTGCGATCAAGTCGTTGGGCATGCGTGGGCTCCATTCCTCTGGGCTGTGGTGACGGCCGCCGTCAGGCGGCGGACCTGCTTCTTCTGGCTGATGCGGAACACCACGAACTCGGCGGGCTTGACCGGAGCGATGCCGACCTCGACGACGAGCATGCCCTGCGTCGATCGACTCCGGCGGGTTGGTCTCCGCGTCGCACTTGACGTAGAACGCCTGGTCGGCGCTGGCGCCGAACAGGGCTCCGGCCGACCACAGGCCGCGCAGGAAGCCGCTCGACGGTGCGCTTGACGCCCTCCCACAGGGTCATGTCGTTGGGCTCGAAGACCGCCCACTGGGTGCCGTCGAGGATCGTCGCCTCGACCATGTTGAACAGGCGCCGGACGTTGATGTAGTTCCAGTCGGTGTCCGAGGCCAGCGTGCGGGCACCCCAGATGCGGATGCCGCGGGTGCCGAACGGGCGGATGCAGTTGATGCCGATCGGGTTCAGCAGCGACTGCTCGTTCTGGGTGACGTTGCGCTCGATGTCGAGCACGCCGCGCATGGTGTCGTTGGCCGGGGCCTTCCACACGCCGCGGGTCTCGTCGGTGCGGGCCCAGACGCCGGCGATGTGGCCCGACGGCGGGATCAGGATCTCGGTGTCGCCGTCTGATGCCGGTCGGGTTCTCGACCTTGATCCAGGGGTAGTACAGCGCGGCGTACGCCGAGTCGTACATGGCGACGTCGCTGCGCCACTCCTTGATCTGCTGCGGGCGTCATGCCGCGGCGGCGCGTCGAGGACGGCCATCCGGTTGCCGTTCTGCTCGCAGTGCGAGATCAGCGAGGTCTGCACGGCCTTCCACAGGCCGAGGTCGATGGTGCCGTCCTCCTTGGTCGCGGCGGTGACGAGGTCGGGGACGACCACCATGGTGACGTCCTCGGCGACGGCGAGGCCGTTGATGCCGTTGCGGGCCGACTCGGAGCCGGCGAACTTGCGACCGGTGACCGGCACCGGCGTGGGCGCGGCCTTCTCGAGCGTGTAGGCGCCGGGCTTGAGCAGCTCGAGCTGCTGGGCGAGGTCGACGTCGCTCGTCGAGGTTGAGCTCGACCTTGACCTTGGTCGAGGTGGCGTTGACGACGGTCGCGACGTTGCGTGTCGCCGCCGGCGAAGTCGAGGCCGGAGAACGACTCGACGACCGCGCCGTCCTCGACGATCGTCATGGTGAACGTGGACGGGCCCTCGTCGTCGGCGTCACCCGCGTCGTCGGTGGCGATCTCGATGGTGATGTTGGCGTCGGGCTCGATGCTCTCGACGTGCAGCGGCAGTGCCGAGCGCCCGGTCGCGCGGCGGGCAGCGCACGCGTGGCGGGCTCGCCGGCCGGCTCGGTGTTGGGGACGCGGCAGATGTAGGCGATGCTGCCGCCGTTGGCGAAGTAGCCGTAGACGGACAGCGGGAGCATGCAGCCCTCGGAGAAGCCGCCGTACAGCGCCTCGAACTGGCGTCCAGCTGGTGACCAGCCGCGGGGCGAGGCCCTGCGGGTCGTGGGGGTCGTCGGTCGGCGCGGTCGCGTGAACCCGACGAACGCTGCGACGGCGGTGGGTGCCGCCGACGAGGACCTTCTGGGACGACGGCGACCTCTTCGACGTAGACGCCGGGTGCGGTGTAGGTGGGCATATCGTGAACCCGCTCTCACTCATGGACGAGAAGTGTGTGGACCGTTCGCATCATGCTCTGGTGATCGGGTACGTGTGGGGGGAACGGAGAAAAGCGCGGCGCAAAAATCCCGGTATCCGGTCTAGACCGTCGAGCGCCGCGGCGGCCGAGGATTCCCGGGGGATTCCCCGGACGCGGTCACGTCGCCTGGGTCCTGACGGCTCCCTGGAACGTGATGCTGATCTGTCCGCCGTAGGCGCACGGCAGCATCGACCCGGAGGTCAGGGCGACCTTGCCGCCGATCGTCGTCGTCGGGGCGCCGGGCACCCACGGCCCGATCGGGTTGGGGATGCAGGGCATCGGGGTGAGGACCCCCAGCGCCGCGGCGGTGGCGGCCGCCACCGTCGGGTTGGCCAGGGACTGGCACATCGCGAACGGCGGGATGTTGAGCATCGGGACGGTGTCGTTGACGGTCGCCGCCGGCCTGCCCTCGATCATCACCTTCGGTGTCGGCAGGCAGTTGAGCGTCGAGGGTGCCAGCCCGAACGTGCACTGCAGCATGGCTCCGGTCACGGCTGAGAGCGGCATCGGTTCTCCTCTTGCTGGGCTGGTGTCGGACGGGGGTGGTGGCTACTTCCCGGCACCCTTGAGGGAGCCGGTGAGCGGACCCTGGGAGCTGGTCGCCAGGCACAGGACGTCGTGGTCCCCGCTCTCCCAGCTCCGGGGCGAGGGCAGCAGGTAGGTGAAGAAGTACGTCGAGTCGAGGTAGTCGATCCCCACGTAGGTGCCGAACGCCCCGGCGCAGGCCCCGTCGGCGAACTCGGTCAACGCGTCCTCGCCGGGGTAGAGGTCGTCGGACTGGCCGGGGTCGGCGGCCTCGAAGGTGATGCTGTCGTAGGCCTCCTGCCCGTGCGGGGTGTCGCACGGGACCGCCTCGACCTCGCTGATCAGCGCCTCCTCCTTGGTGGGTGCCGCGAGGCACTGGCCCACCTGCACCTCGGTGACCGGGGTCGACGCGGTCGTGTCGTCGCCACGGTCGAACAGCGAGCAGCCGGACAGCAGCACGGACAGCAGCACGGTGGCCAGCACCGTGGACACCACGGTGAACAGCCCCGTGGGCAGCACCGCCCGGCCGCTGTCCCGGCTCAGGCACCGCCGGGCCCCTGCATCCGTTCGGCCATGGCCGTGATCCGCTCGACGGCCGGCGGGGTGAGCTCCCAGTCGAAGGTGTCGGCGGCGACGGTGGCCCGCACGCAGACCGCCGGCTTCAGGGTGCCGCCGGCCCCGGCCCAGAGCTCGCGCCCGGTGGAGCGCTCGTCGCCGAGCAGCAGCTGGATCGACGAGGTCAGGTCGGCAGGCACGAGCTCGGCGGGGATCGCCTCGAGGCCGGCGAAGAGGCTCACCACGTCGCTGAGCAGCTGGTGCTCGTCGCGGGGGCTGCCGGCCCAGACGCTCACCAGGTAGCCGAGCTGGATCATCGGCTGCGGCCGCCGCCGCATCGCGGGGGAGGCGTCGGCGCCCGTGCGGGCCGTCACCGACCGCGAGGGCTGGTTGCTGCGCTGGACGTCGTACAGGAAGAGGTTCACGGTGATCCGCGACAGCTGGGCCGACCAGGACGACGACGGGACGTCGAACGCCACGTCTCCGTGCTCCTCGGCCAGGGGCAGCCGCGTGCGCAGCAGCTTCTCCAGGGCGGTGTCGACGTGACTGATGAACACCGCCCGAGGGTGTCACGCCTCCGGTGCCGCCGGGAGGTGTTTGCCCCAATCCGAGCGACGTCCGCGCAGGTGCGGCCGAGCGGCCGGACCGGGTCCGTCGCGGATTTAACCTGATTCGCCCTCGCGCCGGTCGCCGGGTCCCTACGCTCGCGAGAGGGGTGGTCCGGCCAGGGGACGCCCTGCGACCGAGGTGAGGAAGCCATGCGGGTATCGACCGAGCAGCGCTCGGTCGCCGTCGACCCTGGAGGATCGGTCCAGGTGACGGTCCACGTCGTCAACACCGGCACGATCATCGACGGCGTCAGCGCCCGGTTGATCGGCCTGGACGGCGCCGACGTCCGGGTCGAGCCGGCGATGCTGCCGCTGTTCCCCGACGCCGGTGCCGACATCGTGCTCACCCTGGCCGTGCCCGAGACCCACCAGGCCGGCGTCCACCCGCTCGTGGTCGAGGTGCTCTCGCACACGACGGCGGAGGTGGCCCACGCCGACCTCGACCTCGCGGTCGCCCCCCGCCCCGCGGTCGCCCTGCGGAGCACGCCGCGGATGATCCGGGCCCGTCGGTCGGGACGCTTCGTGCTCGAGGTCGACAACCAGGGCAACATCCCGCTCGAGGTCAGCCTCGCGCCACCGCCGAGCGAGCCCGGGGTGGTGCTGCGGCTCTCGCCGGCGACGCTGCGCGTCGAGCCCGGTACGACGACACCGGTCATGGCGGTCCTCAAGGGCCCGCGGATGATCACCGGCGGCGAGATCGACCGCACCCTCGGCGTCGAGCTCACCGGTCGGCGGGTCGACTCCGCCGGTCCCGACGAGGCGGAGGCCCCGGCCGACCTGACGACCTCGACGGTCCTGCAGCTGCGGCAGCGTCCGGTGCTGAGCCGGGGCCTGATCACCTCGTTCATCCTGCTCGCGATCGTCGGCCTCTGGGCGGCCGTCTTCGTCTTCGGGCTGAACCAGGCCTTCCGCGACGACCCGCTCACCAAGGCCGCCCCGGCGTCGTACTTCGCCGCGCTGAACCAGTCCGGCACCGACCCGGCCCCGGTGGCGGCGACCACCGGGGACGGGTTCTTCCTGGAGAAGACCGGCCTGGTCTCACCGGACGTCGGTGGCTCGATCGCCGGCACCGTGATCGCGGGCAGCGACGGCCGTCCCGTCGGCCGGGTGCTGGTCGAGGCCTTCCGCGAGGGACAGCGCGACGAGCCGGTGGGGACCGCGGCCTCGCAGACCGACGGCACCTACCTGCTCACCGGGCTGTTCCCGACGAGCTACGAGCTCAAGTTCAGTGGCGACGGCTTCGAGCCGACGTGGCTCAAGGGGGCGGGTGGTCAGGGCCGGGTCCTCGTGCAGGCCGTGCCCCGCGAGACCGTCGAGGCGGCCGCGGAGCCGATCGCGCTCCAGGGCCTGCCGGGCTCCCTGCGCGGCCGGGTGGACGCCGGCGAGGACACCGCTGCCGCGCCGACCGAGGTGTCGATCCGGCTGCTGTCGAACGTCGGGGTGCCGGGTGCGCCGGTCACGCGGACGACCGTCGACGGTGCCTACCGCTTCGACGGGCTGGTCACCCCGGGGACCTACCAGGTCACGTTCACCACGCCCGGGTACGCCGCGACGTCGATCGTCGAGGAGCTCGAGGGCGGCGAGGACCTGCTGCGCCCCGAGGTCCTCCTCGGCGCGGACGCGGGGACCCTCACCGGGAGGGTCGTCGACCAGTCGGGTGCCGGCATCGGCGACGCGACGGTCACGACCAGCGTCGGCGGGTCGGAGCGCACGGTGACCACGCCGACGGCCGGCCTGGTCGGTGCGTTCACGCTCGACCAGCTCCCCACGCCCGGCACCTTCGTGCGTCACCATCTCCGCGCCCGACTACGGCACCAGGACCGTGACCGTCGACCTCGGACCGGGCGCCAGTGCGGTGCGCACCTTCACGCTGTCCTCGGGGACCACCAGCGTCAGCGGCTCGGTCACCGACACCGAGGGCAACGCGATCGGTGGGGTCCGGGTGACCCTGGGCGGCGTCATGGACGACGAGGGGGTCAGCCCCTCGACCACGACCTTGACCGAGGGCACCGCGGCCGGGTCGTTCTCCTTCAGCGACCTCGCTCCCGGCGACTACACGCTCACCTTCGAGCACCCCGACTACGCCGTGCAGACCCAGCCGGTCTCGCTCGACGGCAGCACCCCGGTGTCCGGGAGGTCGTACCAGCTCGGCAAGCGTCTCGGCTCGATCCAGGGCCGGGTGGTCGGCCCGGGCAGCAGCGGTCTGGTCGGCGGGGCCACGATCACCGCCACCAACGGCGTGACCAGCGCGTCGGCCGTCAACGGAGATGCTCTCGCGGGGACGCTGCTCCCCCGGGGCGGGTTCCGCATCACCGGGCTGACCCCCGGCTGGTACAGCGTCACGGCGTCGGCCGGCGGCTACGCCCAGCGCACGGTCCTGGTCCAGGTCGTGGCCGGCTCGAACGACCCGCTCCAGGACATCCGGCTCGGGGCGGTGGGCTGAGGTGCGCGTCGTCGTCTCCCCGCACCGGCTCGAGGTGAGCCCCGGCGTCCCGACCGACCTCGAGATCACCGTCACCAACCCCGGCACCGTCATCGGCGGCTACACGCTCCGGCTCCTCGGGCTCGACCCCGGCTGGGTCGAGCTCGACGCCGACCAGGTGTCGCTGTTCCCCGACGAGACGCGGACGTTCACCGCCTCGATCACGATCCCGGTCGGCCTCGTCGCCGGCGAGCGCCGGATGGCGGTGCAGCTGCGCGAGGAGACGCCGCCGTTCCGGACCTCGGTCGAGGAGATCGTCCTGGTCGTCCCGGCAGCACCGAACCTCCAGCTGCGGGTGGACCCGGTCGTGGTCACGTCGGGCAAGCGCGGCCGGTTCAGCCTGCTGGTCGACAACACCGGCAACACCCCGCTCGTGGGCCACCTGGTCGCCGACGACTCCGAGGCCAAGCTCGCCTACGAGTTCGAGCCGCCGGTCGTCGACCTCGCACCCGGCGAGCACCGCGTCGTCGACCTCCAGGTCAAGGGCCGCCGGCCGTGGCTCGGTACGCCGCTGGTGCGGCTGATCAACCTGCACGTCCACGACGACCCGCCCCCGCCGCCGGCCCCCAAGCCGTCCCGACTGCGCCGCAAGCCCCACCCGGCGGCGGCCCCTGCGGCACCGCCGCCCGAGACGCCCATCGTCGGCAACGCGACGTTCATCCAGAAGGCGCGGCTCGCCCGCGGAGCGCTGTCGCTGGTCGGGCTGCTGGTGGCGCTCACCGTCTTCGCCGTCGTGATCACGGTGGCGCTGTCCAACATCGTCGGCCAGTCCGCTGCCGACCGCGACCTGGCGCTGAAGATCGCCGCCGCCCAGGACGGCGGCGGCACCGGCACCGGTACGTCGAGGATCGTGGGGGCCGTCGTGGAGGCGACGTCCCAGAAGCCGGCCCGGGGGGTGGAGGTGACGCTGTACGGCGCCGACGACCTCACGACCCCGGTCGCCAAGGCGGTCACCACCCGCGACGGCGGCTACGCGTTCCCGCAGCTGCCTGCCGGTGACTACAAGCTCTTCTACCAGGGCGCCGGGCTGCAGAGCCAGTGGTACCCGCAGGCGCTCGGGCCGGACGACGCCGCCGCGGTGCCGGTCGAGGAGGCCAAGGACGCGACGCTGCTCGACGTGCCCCTCGGCGGGATCCCGGGGCAGATCGAGGGCAAGGTCGTCGGCACCGACGTCACCGACGCCACGCTGACCCTGCGCTCCCTCATCCAGGCGCCGGCCGGGGGTGCCGACTACGACGCCGAGGTCACCTCGGTCTCGGTCGACCCCGACGGGTCGTTCGTCATCGGCAACGTGCCCTCGCCCAGCACCTACAACCTCGAGGTCTCCAAGCAGGGGTACGCCAGCGCCACCCAGCAGGTGGAGGTGCGCCCCGGCGAGACGGTCACCGGCGTCAAGCTGCCGCTGCTGTCGGGCAACGGCCGGATCTCCGGCAACGTGGTCTCCAACGACGGGGTCGCGATCGGCTCGGCGACGGTCACGCTGTCGTCGGGCGACACCAGCATCGCCGCGGTGACCGCCTCCGACGGCCCGGCCACGGGCACCTACGACCTGGCGCACCTGCCGACGCCCGCGACGTACACGATGACCGTGACCGCGACCGGGTACACGGCCCAGACGCTCACCCTGACCCTGGGCGACGCCCAGTCCCTGACCGGCGTCTCGGTGGCACTGGTCAACTCCTCCGGCCGGCTGAGCGGTCGCACGCTGCTGCAGTCCGAGGAGGGGACCGAGCCGACGGGTGGGGTGACGGTCCGGGTCAGCGACGGCGTCCACGTCGTGCAGACCGCCTCACGCAGCCCCGAGCCACGACCGGCGAGCAGGGCGCTGGTCGCCGCCCGCGACGCGAGCACGGTCCCGGTGGGGTCCTGGTCGATCAGCGGACTGACCCTGCCCGGCATCTACAACGTCACCTTCTCGCGCGCCGACCTGACCTCGCAGACGGTCTCGATCTCGCTCGACGTCAACGGCAACATCGCGACCGGCTCCCTGGGCGTGGTGGTCGACGACGCCGGTATCCGGGCCGTCATGCACCGGGCCACCGGTGAGGTCACCGGGCTGGTCACCCAGGACGGCGCGATCGACGACCAGGGGATCGCCCGGGGCATCGGCGAGGTGCTCGTGACCATGACGTCGGGCACCACGACGTACACGGTGACCACGGCGTCCGCGGGCGCGTACGTCGGCAGCTACCACGTCTCCGACGTGCTGCCGGGCACCTACACGATCAGCTTCAGCCGCAGCGGCGTGCGTCCCAGCTCGACGATCGTCACGGTCGTCGGGGGCCAGACCACCGAGTACAACCCCAACCTCGACGAGGGGGCGACGATCTCGATCTCGGTGGTGTCCGGCACCGGCGCCGGTCAGGCCCCCGTGAACGGCACCTACTACGTGGCCGTCTACCGCTCGAGCGACTACCCGGCGCTCAGCTATCGCGAGGGGTACACGACCGGTGCCGGCACCCTCGAGATCGACGACGTCGACGCCCCCGAGGTCTACGTCGTCCAGGTCAGCCGCGGTCCGCTGACCGAGCCCCTGGGCTCGGCGCAGGTCACCGTGAAGGCCAGTGAGACGAGCCCGGTGAAGGTGAGGATCGACAGCCCATGAGCGACCGACTGCCCACCGGCGGCGAGCCGGCACCGCAGGTCAGCCTCGACCCCACCGTCCGGGTGGCGGCCGGGTCCAGCGCCGTGCTCGACGTGCTCGTCACCAACACGGCGGCCGAGCCCCGGGTCTACACCGTGCTCACCGTGGGGGTCGACTCCACCTGGCTGCCCGGTCCGGTCCGCACCCCCGTGCTCTCACCCGGCGAGTCGACCGTGGTCGCGGTCGTCGTGGCCCCCGTCGCCGGCACCCTGCCGGCGCGCTACCCCGTGCTGGTGACGGTCCAGCCGCTGGTCCCGGGTGCGCTGCCCGGCGCCGAGCGTGCGGCCTCCGCGCCGTCCGGCCTCGGCGAGAGCGCCGTGGTGGTCAACCCCCGCGCCCAGCTCACGCTCGAGGTGGAGCCGACCCGCGCGGTGATGGTGCGCAGCAACAAGCTGCGCGTCACCGTGCGCAACGGTGGCGACTCCCCGGCCGAGGTCGAGCTCGGACAGACTGCCTCCAAGGGCCTCGAGGTCCGGCTGCGCGGCCGCACGATCACCGTGCCGCCCGGCGGTTCGAAGGTGCTCAAGGGTCGGCTGGTCGCGACCCGACCGCGCCGGGTCGGCTCGGTCAACGACCACACCTGGGCCATCACGGCGACGACGGCCGAGGTGGTGCGGCAGTCCCGCGGGACCGCCCAGCAGCGCCCCCTGCTCGCCCCCGCACTCGTCAAGGCGGTCGCGGTGCTCGCCGTGGTGGCGGTCTGGATCGGCGCGGCGATCGTGGCCCTGCCGCTGGTCCTGGACACGTTCGGCGGCAAGGACGAGGTCACCGCCGCGACGGTCGACGGCGGCACCGAGGACGGCGGCGGTGCCGATGGTGGTGCGGGCGGAGGTGCCGACGGTGGTGCCGACGGTGGTGCCGACGGGGGTGCGGGCGGTGGTGCGGGCGGTGGCGGCGCGAGCGCGGCCGACGTGGCCGCGGGTCGCGCGGGCGTGCTGCTCAACGGCACGATCACGGCCGACGACCCCTCCGGCTTCACGGTGAGCATCAGCGAGACCAGCCTGTACGGCGACGTGCCCGCCGACACCGAGGTGCCGGCACCCATCGAGGCGCAGCTGGCGTCGTTCGGGATGATCCCGCAGCGCACGGTGCTCACGTCGGCTCGTGCCGTCGAGCAGCTGCCGGCCGTGACCACCAAGGACGACGGCGCCTGGGCGATCGAGCGGGTCACCGCGCCGGCGTACTACCTCCTGACCATGTCCAAGCCCGGCTACGACACCCGGCGCTTCCTCGTCGACGCCTCCGCCCCCGAGGCCAGCGACCCCCGCGAGGTCGAGATGAAGCCCGGGCGCGGCCGCATCTCGGGCCGCGTGCTCGGTCCCGACGGTGGGGCCGTGGGCGCCGCGTCGGTGACCGTCAGCGACGGCACCAACACCCTCACGACCAACACCCAGTCCGAGGCGCGTGGCAAGGGTGGCTGGGCCATCGGCGGGCTCGACGCCCCGGGCACGTACATCGTGTCGGCCGGCCTCCCCGGCCTCGGCTCGAGCTCCCGGGTGGTGCGCGTCGACGCCGCCGGCCAGGCGCGCGCCGACCTCCGGCTCAGCCGTGGTCTGGTCTCGCTCACCGGCCGGGTCACCGGCCTGGACCGGGTGGAGCGCAAGGCGGTCGTGGGCCTGCCCGAGGTGTCGATCACGATCTCGGACGGTGACGGGGTGGTGCGGGAGGCCTCGACGATCACCCGCAGCTCCGCCGACACCAACGGGGGCACGACCGGGGCCACCGGCAGCTTCGCGCTGCAGGGGCTGCCCACGCCCGGGTCCTACACGGTGGCCATCGCCGCCGAGGGCTACCAGACCGAGACCCGCAAGCTGGACCTGGCCCGCGGTGAGGTCCCCCGGCCGATCCAGACCCGGCTGCGCGAGGCCACCGGCGTCGTCCGGGGCACCGTCTCGCTCGAGCTGCCCGACGCGACCCCGAGGCCACGCGCTGCCCGGGCCGCGGCGCAGCGCGCCGGGACCCTCAACGCTCTCGGCACCGGCCTGGTCCTGGCCAACGACGCCTTCACCTACAAGGTCCAGGTGCAGGACCGCGACGGCGCCTTCTCGATCACCGGGGTGACGCCCGGGGTCTACCAGCTCACCACCAGCTTCTTCGGGTTCGCGGGCAGCGTGGTGACCGTGGAGGTCATGGCCGGCAAGCCGACGACGGTGAACCCCACGATCGTCTCCAGCGGGGACGGCGGGCTGGTCCCGACCGACGCGCACATCTTCTTCAAGGTCCTCGAGGCCAACATCGGCGTCGCCGTCGAGTGTCACCCGGCGGACCTGGCCACCTGCATCACCGCCACCGTGAGCGACAACGACGGGACGGTGGTGGAGGAGTCCATCCCGGCCTCCGGCCGGTTCAAGCTGCCGAACACCGGCACGGGGCTCGCGCCGGGCCTCTACACCGTCGACGTCTCGGCGGACGGCTACGAGACCCAGCGGCTGCGGGTACAGCTGGGGCAGGTCGACAAGGAGCTCGAGACCGTCGAGCTCTTCCGCCAGCCCGTCATCTCCGGTCGGATCAAGACCGTCAGCACCAGCGGCACGGCGAGCACCCCCACCGGCACGACCTGTGTGTGGGCCGTCCCGGTCACCAGCGCCAACGCGACGTCCGCACCGACCGTGCCGGCCTGCGTGGTCGCCGACGACGTGTGCGGGCCCGACCCGGCCGCCTCGCTCCCGGTCGGCCAGGTGTGCACGACCGTCGCGGGCAGTGGCGACTACACGCTCCAGCTGCCCAAGCGGGGTGACTACTGGATCGTGGCGCGCCCCAGCGACCCCGAGTACGTCGCCCTGAGCCCCAGCAAGGTCAACGCCCCGGTGGGCAGCCGCACCGCGCTGGACATCGTGCTGAGCCGCTACGCGCGGCTGACGCTGGTGGTGCTCAAGGCCTCCGGCGCCTCCGGGGCCCTGTCGCCGGCGATCGGCGCCGAGGTGAGGCTGACCGCCATCACGGGGGGCGCCGGTCCGATCGCCCCGCTGACCGTCCAGAGCGGCGGCGCGCTCCAGCCGGGCGCCGTCCAGTTCACCCAGCTGCCGCCGGGTGTCTACGAGATCGAGCCCAGGCTCACGACCCCGACCGGCGACCTCGTCTCCGACCCGACGACCCAGCGCGTCACCCTCGACTACGACCAGGACCCGTCGCGGATCGTCCCCCTGGTCCAGAAGATCGAGCGGGTGCCCGGACGGGTGGTGGGCAACGTGTCCGGCACGACCGTGCGCGTGCCGCAGGCGGCGGTGTCGATCACGGCGCCCAGCGGCTACAGCGACACCACCCCGATCAGCAGCACCGTGTCGATGACGGCGAACGACGACGGGTGCTTCGCGATCACGCCCGAGGTCGCCCTGACGCCGTTCACCGGCTGCCCCAACGGCGTCGCGGGCGCCGCGATCGCGCACGCGTCGTTCGTGACCCCCACCGCCACCGAGGTGACCATCACCGCGACCGGCTACGAGCCGGTGGTGCTGACCGGTCGCGCCCTGACGACGACGCTCAACACCTTCGCCATGGAGCCGGCCTCCCGGCCGTTCTCCGGGTCGGCCTCGGTCACCCCGTCCGACGCGGCGTTCGACTGGTCGCGGGTCACGTTCACCGTCGGTTCGACCGTGAGCGCAACGGCCGGGGTGTCGGTGCGCGCCGGAGCCGGCGGGGCCCTGACCTGGGTCGACTCCCGCTACGGCGCGAACGACCGGATCAAGCCGGGCACCTACACCGTCACCGCCGCCCTCACCGGCTACTCGCCCGACTCCACCACGATCACCTGCCCGGTCTTCAGCGGCACGGGTGCCGACCCCGGCTGCACCCTCGACGCGGCCGACCCCCTCACGCTGCTGAAGTACGGCAGCCTGAACCTGACCACGGTCTCCAACGCCGGGGCGGGGATCCCGGTCAACGCCACCGTCTCGCTCTACCGCAACGGCGACCTGGTGGCGACGCGCACCCCCGTGGCGGGCGGCAACTCGTTCTCCTTCACCGGCCTGGTGCCGAGCGCCGGGGAGTACACGCTGCGGGTGAAGGCCCAGGGCTACGCCACGGTCGAGGAGACGAACGACACCGACATCGCGCTGAGCTGTACGCCGGCCGCACCGACGGGCCCGGCGACGACCGCGCTGACGATCGAGGCCGGCACCAGCACGAGCTGCGTCGCCACCCTGAACCGCCTCCCGGACCTCGTCGGCACCGTCAGCGGCAGCCGGGGGTCCGGCGTCGCGACCAACCTCGTCGGCGCGACGGTCGAGGTCACACGGTGCGCCAGCCTCGTCGACGCCGGCTGCCCGGCTCCGACCGGTCCCAGCCGCGCCGTGACCACCGACGCCCTGGGCGGCTACCGGGTCACCGCGACCGACTCGTTCGAGGGCCTGCGTACGGGGTACTACCGCGTGACGGCGACCCTGCCGGGATGGGACCAGGCGCCGGCCGGAGGCGTCGTCGTCCACGTGGACGAGGGTGTCGCGTCGCAGCGCCGGGACCTCGCGATGGCGGTGCAGAACGTCTCGTTCACGGTCCAGATCAAGGACGGGACGAGCACGCCGGTGCCCGGGGCCGCGGTCTCGCTGTCCCTGGGTGGCACCGGTCCCGCGATCAGTCCCGGCGTCGGGAGCGGCGGCGGCTCCTACGTCTTCCCCGGGCTCGTCCCCGACTTCTACACGTTGACCGTCTCCGGCGACGAGCTCCTCACCTCCACCTTCCAGGTAGAGGTGCGGGTCGGTGCAGCGGCGCAGGTGTTCCCGGTCTTCGTCAGCCGGGGGGCCAACGCGGTCCAGGGCACGGTCACCGGCGACGGCCAGCCCCTGGGGCAGGCCACCGTCAAGGTCGTGCGCTGCCCCGGCGCCGTACCCGGCAGCTGCACGGTCGTGAACGGGACCGACGGCCAGCCGCTGAGCATCGACGCCGACGGCGCCGGCATCTTCGGGTCCACCACGGTCCCGGACGGGACCTTCCGGCTGCAGGCGGTCCGCACCGGCTTCGGCGACGTGACCGGGCCCGAGATCGCGTTCGACCACACCCGGGTCGTGGGACAGCAGGACATCGCGCTGACGTCGAACAAGGCCAACGTGCGGGTGCGGGTCGTGGGCTCCCAGGGTGCCTCCGACGACCTCGCGCAGACCGTGCTGACGCTGACGGCGGTCCCGTTGGCCGGTCACCCGGCCGCCCCGGTCACGCCGGCACCGATGACGGGCAGCGACGTGCAGTTCAGCACCCTGCGCTACGGCTGCTGGGACCTGGGCGTCACCCTGCCGAACGGGCACTACGGCGACCTGGGCATCACCCAGGCGCCGGCCGGCATCGGCGCCTGCTCCTCGTCGTTCTCGATCCCGACCGCGGGCAGCGCGAGCACCATCGTGGTGACGGTCCTGGTCACCGAGAACAAGCTCACCGTGACGGTCGACGCCACCCCGCAGCCCGGGCACACCGCCCCGACCACCGCGACGGTCACCGTCTCCGGGCACGGCGTGCCTGCCCCCTACCCCACGCCGGTCACGCCGTTCCCCGTCGGCAGCCCCAGCACCATCTGGGTCGCCCCCGGCTTCGCCTACACGGTCCGCGCGGCCGCCGGCGACGCCTCGACGGGCGGGGGCTTCCCGGCCGTCTTCTGGCCGGCCGAGCAGGTGACGGCCACGGTCGGCGCCTCGGGCACGACGAGCCGCACGCTGCAGCTGGCCGAGGAGACCTCGGCCCTCACGGTGACCGTGGAGAACCTCACCGGCGCGACCGGGGCGTCGTACGTGACCGTGGCGCCGGGGGCCGGTCAGACCGGCACCGTCCCGGCGGCGTACCTGGCTCCGGGGGTGAGCGTCGCCGACGGTGCCACCACCGTGCTCGACCTGCCGTCGGGCGCCTGGATCATCACCGCGACACCGGTGACCGCCGCGGGCGGCACGGCCGCGGCGGAGACCGTCACCCTCACCACCGCCGCGGACGCGGTCACCCTGCGCCCGACCGAGCCGGCGGGCGGTAGCGGTGGTCCCGGCTCCGGTGGCGGACCGCCCCCGTGATCGGCACCGTAATCGGCACCGTGCCCGCCTCCGTGATCGGCACGCACCGGTGGGGGAGGATGGCGCGATGCGGCGACGACGGTTCTTGCAGGCACCTGCGCTCGGGCTGGTCGCGCTCGCGCTGACCGCGTGTGGAGAGGACGGCACCGTGCCCGAACCGGAACCCGTGCCCGAGCCCGCCGGCCCCGGCGAGGGGCGCATCGCCTACGGCGACGACCCCAGCCAGTGGGGCCAGCTCTACCTGCCCGCGGGCGACCCGCGCGGGGTCGTCGTCGTGGTCCACGGTGGGTTCTGGCTCGCGCAGTACGACTACACCTACGGTGCACCGCTGGCCGAGAGCCTGGCCGAGCGAGGGCTGGGCCGCCTGGAACCTCGAGTACCGCCGGGTCGGCACGGGCACGGGAGGTGGTGGCGGTGACCCCCAGACGTTCGACGACGTCGCCGCCGGGATCGACAAGCTCGCCGACCTCGGGCTGGACCTCTCGACCGTGGTCGCGCTCGGGCACTCGGCCGGCGGGCACCTGGCGACCTGGGCAGCCTCGCGCGGGCGCTTCGCGCCGTGGAAGGGCGGGGTCGACGTGACCCACGTCGTGTCCCAGGCCGGGGTGCTCGACCTGGACGCCTGCTTCCGCGACAACCTCGGCGAGGGCGCCGTGCAGGCCTTCCTCGGCCACGAGCCCGGCGCCCCCGACGCGCCCCTGGACCCGATCCGGCAGGTGCCGCTCGACGTACCCGTGTGGTGCGTGCACGCCCCCGACGACGCCAACGTGCCGATCGAGCAGTCCCAGTCCTACGTGGCGGCTGCGGCCGGTGCGGGTGCCGCCGCCGAGCTGGTCGAGGTCGACGGGGACCACTTCACCCTGATCGACCCCGACTCCGACGCCTGGGCGCGCACGCTGGAGATCCTGGACACGATCGGCTGAGCCCGGTCGCGGGGTGTCGCCCGCTCAGGTCTCGGGGAGGAGCGAGATCTTCTGCCAGATCTCGCGCGACATCGCCGAGGTGAGGGACTCGATGCGGCTCACGGTGTCCAGCACGACCGCGTCGCGGGACTCCTCGGCGCACAGTGCCGCGATCTTCGCGACCAGGCTGAGCATCTCCGAGCAGTAGTCGAGGTAGTGCTCCATCTCGTCGCGGCCCAGGCCCGGGTCGGCGCTCATCGGAGTCCGGCGGAACCCGTCGCGCAGCCGCTCGGGGTCCTTGGTGAGCTGGTGCATGTCGATGATGTGGGCCAGTGACCGCATCCGGTGGAGCAGCGCGAGCGAGCCGCCACGCTGCATCCGCTCGGGGATCGAGTAGAGGAAGTAGACCGCGAGCGCGGCGAAGATCAGGTCGTTGACGCCGCTCTCGATGAGTGGCAGCCACTCCAGGCTGGTGTTGGGGGCACGGTCGCTCAGGGCGTCGCGAGCGCCGACAGCCAGAGCGACGAGGGTGCCACCGAGCACCAGGACCACCAGGATCCGCGAGACGATCCGGGCTCGTCGTACCCGACCGTTGAGGTCGGCCGAGGTGGCGTCGACCACCTGCACGAGCTCCTGCAGCTCGACCGCGACCCGGCGCAGGCCCCGCTCGGGGAACCGCGCCGCGATCCGGGCCTCGAGCCGCTGCACCGTCTCCAGCACGGGCCGCGAGTGCAGGCGGTCGAGGGACGTCACGCAGGAATGGTAGGGCCGCGCCCGCCCATCTCAGTTGTCCACAGGCGGGTGTCGAGTCGGCGCGACGTCGCGCCGACTCGACAGGTCTGTCCACAGGGGAGTGTCGAGTCGGCGCGAGCTCGCGCCGACTCGACATCGTCGTCCACAGGTGGTGGGCCTTGGGGGGGGGTGATCAGGTGGCGCGGCGCATGGTGCGCAGGCCGACGGCCAGCCCGAGGGCGGCGACCAGGCCCGCGGCGAGGAAGCCGGCGGCGACGGTGTCGGCCGGGAAGCTGCCGGCGAAGAGC
The DNA here is from genome assembly GCA_963757695.1 of uncultured Actinomycetota bacterium. Taxonomy (GTDB): domain Bacteria; phylum Actinomycetota; class Actinomycetes; order Propionibacteriales; family Nocardioidaceae; genus Nocardioides. Next base: position 110,661 of record CAVWTJ010000014.1, on the reverse strand, counting down.
GCCCGCTCGGCCTCGACGACGTAGCGCAACGGGTCAGCGTGGCTGAGGGCCGCGAGCCAGCTCGGGCGCGCCCTCCAGGGGCAGCAGCACGCCGGCCAGCAGCAGCACCGGGAAGATCAGCGTCTGCTGCAGCGTCCAGAAGAGCCAGTCCTGGTCGCGCGTGGCGATCGCCAGCGCGAAGGACAGCGAGCCGATGCCGATGCTGAAGAGCGCCAGGACGACCAGCCCGACGAGGACCCCGAGCGGGTGCAGGTCGAAGCTGAACGGCGTCACCACGGCCAGGATGATCACGACCTGGAGCAGCATCGGCACGACCTCCTTGAGGGCCCGTCCGACGAGCAGGGACGACCGGCTGAGCGGCGAGACGAGCAGCCGCTCGTGGGAGCCGCTGACGATCTCCTGGGTCAGGTTGGACCCGGTCATCGACGCCCCCATCAGCGCGGTCATCGCGATGATGCCGGGCACGAACCACTGGAGCGCCGACCCGCCCAGCGAGCCCGGGAAGCCGTCGGGCAGCAGGGGCGTGAACAGGGCCAGGAACACCAGCGGCTGCACCATCGCGATCACGATGGTGGCCGGCTCGCGCAGCATCGGCCGCAGCTCGCGGGTCAGGACGTTCCACGTGTCGGCGACGAACCCCGGGTCGTGCTGCCCGTCGACGGCGCCGTCCGCTGGGCCGTTCGGGTGGGTGCGGGTCGTGCCGACTCCGGTGGTGACGGCGCTCATGCCGCTGCTCCTTCGCTCTGGTGGTCGCTCTGGTGGTCGCTCTGGTGGTCGGGCTGGTGGTCGGGCTCGGTCCCGGCGCCCGTCGGCGCCTCGTTGCTCTCGCGCAGGCTGCGCCCGGTCAGGTGCAGGAAGACGTCGTCGAGGGTGGCGCCGACCACCTCGAGCCGTCGTACGGCGACCCCGGCTGCGGCGAGGTCGACCACGAGGTCGGGGGCGGCCTCGGCGCCGTGCGGTGCGCGCACGGTGACGGTGGAGCCGGAGCGCTCGATGGCCGCGCCGGCGAGCCGGGAGCCGGCCCGCTCGGCCGCCGCGACGGCGTCGGCGTCGGTCGCGAAGCCGAGCGCCACCAGGTCGCCGAGGCCGGCCTTGAGTGCCCGTCCGGAGTCGTCGGCGATGACCCGGCCGTGGTCGATGACGATCACGCGGTCGGCGATCGCGTCGGCCTCCTCCAGGTAGTGCGTGGTGAGCACGACGGTCGTCCCGAGCTCGCGGTTGAGCCGCATCACCTGCTCCTGGAGGTTGACCCGGTTCTGCGGGTCGAGCCCGGTCGACGGCTCGTCGAGGAACATCAGCCGCGGCGCGTGCACCAGGCCGATCGCGACGTCGAGTCGCCGGCGCTGGCCGCCGGACAGGGTCGAGACGGGTCGGTCGGCGTACGACGTGAGGTCGAAGGCAGCCAGCAGCTCCTCGGTGCGGGCCCGGGCCGCCGCCCGGCCCAGGCCATGTGCCCGCGCCTGGCTGACCAGCTCGTCGCGGCCACGCTGGGCGTGGGCGGCGGCGTTGCCCTGGCCGACGTACCCGATCGCGCGGCGGACGGCGCGCTGCTCGCGCACCACGTCGTGGCCGGCGACCTCGGCGCGGCCGGAGGTGGGGGCGATCAGCGTGGTGAGCATCCGCAGCGTGGTCGACTTGCCGGCGCCGTTGGGGCCGAGGAAGGCGACGAGCTCGCCGTCGGCGACCTCCAGGTCGAGCCCGCGGACCGCGGTGACCTCGGTCGAGTGACGCGTGAACGTCTTGGTCAGTCCCTGGGTCCGCAGTGCGGGACCCCTGTGCGCTGAGTTCGTCATGCCGACCACGCTAGGAAGCTGTTCAGGTCACCTTCCGTCCTCAATCCGACCTAGTCTCGGGTCATGTCCACCAGTGCCCGGATGCTCAGCCTCCTCTCCCTCCTGCAGACCCATCGCTACTGGCCCGGGGAGCAGCTGGCCGCCCGGCTCGAGGTCAGCGGTCGCACCCTGCGCCGTGACATCGAGCGCCTGCGCGACCTCGGGTACGCCGTCGACGCCACCCGCGGCGTCGCAGGCGGATACCAGCTCCGGGCCGGCGGCTCGCTCCCGCCGCTGCTGCTGGAGGACGACGAGGCGGTCGCGATCGCGGTCGGTCTGCGCAGCGCCGCTGCCGGCTCGGTGGGCGGGTTGGAGGAGACGTCGGTCCTGGCGCTGACCAAGGTGATCGCGCTGATGCCGCCGCCGCTGCGCCGCCGGATGGACGCGCTGGCCTCCCAGACCGACGCCCCCGGGCCCTGGTCGGGAGGGCCCACGACCGACGCAGGCGTCCTGACCACCCTGGCCCAGGCCTGCCGCGACGACGAGCCGCTGGAGTTCGGCTACCGCGGTCGCGACGCCGAGCCCACGGCCCGCCGCGTCGAGCCGCACCGGCTCGTGTCGCTCGGGCGTCGCTGGTACCTCGTCGCCTACGACCGCGACCGCCACGACTGGCGCTCGTTCCGCGTCGACCGGCTCAGCGACCCGCGCACGGCAGGAGCGCGGTTCCGACCGCGCGAGCTGCCGGCCGCCGACGCCGTGACGTTCGTCCAGGCCGGCTTCCGGCAGATCCCGCAGCGCTACGCCGTGCGGGTGCGTGTCGCCGCCGCTCCGGACGTCGTGCGCCGGGCGGTGAGCCGGTGGGGCGACGTCACCGATCTCGACGCGGCCCCGGGATGGTGCCTGCTGGAGATGAGCGTCGACGACCTCCAGTGGCCGGTGATGGTGCTGGCGCAGGTGGGGGCGGCGTTCGAGATCGAGTCGCCCGCCGAGCTGCGCGCCGAGGTGGCCCGCGTGGGCGAGCGGTTCGCCGCGGCGTCCGGGGGTGCGGCCTGACACGGGGCCTGACACGGGGCCTGACACGGGGCCTGACACGGGGCCTGACACGGGGCCCGACAGGCGGGCCCGATGGGCGTCCGGCGGTGCGGCCTGGCGGGGCGTCGTGGGGCGGTACGGCAGCGCCGGCGAGACCCGCCGCCGCGATCGTGGCCCGAGGCGCCGCTCCCTAGACTCCCGGCATGCAGCTGCGCTGGCGCTTGGTGGTCGTGACCGGGGCCGGGGCGGGACTGGGCCGGGAGATCGCCCTCCGCTTCGCCCGGGCCGGAGCCGGCGTGCTCGCCGTCGACCGCGACCTGGCGGCTGCCGACGAGACGGCGGCCCTGGTCCGGGCGTGCCGGGTGACGTCGTGGTCGTTGCAGGCCGACCTGTGCTCCGAGGAGGAGGTCGCGCTCGTCGCCGCCCGGGCCCTCGACCTGGGTGGCGCCGACGTGCTGGTCAACAACGCCGGGGGATGGACCCCTGGCGAGCAGTATCCCCGGGCGCCGGCCGCGGGCTGGTCGGCCACCCTCGACCTCAACCTGCGCGCGCCGATGCTCCTCACCCAGCACTTCCTGGACGGGATCGACAGGCGTCCCGGTCGCGCCACGGAGCCCGGGGCGGTCGTCAACGTCGCGTCGAGCGCCGGTCTCGGTCGCGCCGGCTACGGCTCACCCGAGTACGCCGCCGCGAAGGCCGGCCTGGTCCGGTTCACCACCGCGATGGCGACCCCGGAGATCGCTGGCCGCGCGCGGGTGACCTGTGTCGTGCCGGACTGGGTCGGGCTGCCCCGTGCCGAGCGCCAGTGGGCTCGGCTGTCGCCCGAGGAGCAGGCGGGGCTGCCGCCGCTGATCGCGCCGAGGGAGGTCACGGGGGTCGTGCTGGAGCTCGCCGAGCGTGGTGCGGCCGGGACCGTGGTCGAGCTGTGGGGTGGCCGTCCCCCGGTGTGGTCGGTGCCCGGGACCGACTGAGCGCGCACCGCTCAGGGCGTGGGCGCGGCCGCGGTGCCCGGGACGTCGGACGTCAGGAGGGCCGCCCTCCACGTCGCCGGTCGCGGCACGGCCCGGACGACGGGGCTGGTCGTGACGATGAGCGCCGTGGCCGCGATGCAGGCGCCGAGGACCAGGACTGCCGTCTGGCCCCCGAGCAGGGTGAGCGTGCCGCCGGCCAGCACCGGCGCGAGCGGCATCGCGGACATCGACGTGAACTGGCTGAACGACTGGGTGCGCCCCACGAGGGCGTCCGGGGTCACCGCGAGACGGTAGGCCCCGATCCCGGCGTTGCCGGCCGGGTTGAGCAGCATGATCGTGCCGAGCGCGCCGGCCACGACGACCGGGGAGCTCCACAGGGCCATCGGCACGAGCGCGGGCACCAAGCTCCAGGCGACCGCGATCGTGAGGCGACCGGTGGCGACCCGGTCGATGATCCACGGCGCGAGCACGGCCCCGACGATGCCGGCCAGGCCCGCCGCGGTCTCGACCAGGCCGAGGTGGACCGGGTTCACGCCGTCCTCGATGAGGCGCAGGACGGCCACGAAGAAGACCGCGTTGACCAGCAGGTTGGTCAGCGCCGACCAGACCAGCAGGGTGCGGAACAGCGGGTGCCCGAGCACGAACCGCGCGCCCTCGCCGAGCTCGGCCCGCACGCGGCTCAGTCCGTGGTCCCGGCCGTCGTACGCCGTGGGGGAGAGGTCGGTGCGGATCCGGCCCAGCAGCACCCAGGAGACGGCGAAGCTCGCCGCGTCGGCCGCGAAGGGCAGCCAGCGGGTGACGGCGTACAGCGCGCCTCCCACGGGTGCCCCGAGCAGCCCGGCGACGTGCTCGCGCGCCTGGTTCTGGGACAGGGCCGTCGGTAGGTCCTCGGCCGGTACGACGCTGCGCACCGCCGAGGTCTCCGCGGGGGCGAAGACGCCCGCGGTGACGCCGGTGAGCAGGCCGACCACGAGCAGGTGGGAGAGCGTGAGGTGCCCGGCCGCCCCGGCCGCCGCGAGCGAGGCGTAGAGCAGGACGCCGGCGCCGCTCGCCGTGCGCATCATCCGGCGTCGGTCGAGGCGGTCGGCGAGGACGCCACCGGGCAGGAGGGCCGCGGTCACGCCGAGGAGGTGCACGCCCTCGGCGAGCGCCGCCACCAGCGCCGAGCCGGTGAGCGCGTAGGCGAGCAGGGGGAGGACGAACATGCTCATCCGCGAGCCCAGCGAGGACACCGTCTGGCCGACCCACAGCGCGGTGAAGTCGTGGTTGCGGGCGAGGGCGCGGTAGCTCGGCATATCCGCACCATAAAGTGCGCACTAGATAATGCGCAAGCAGTCGTGCGCAATAGGTGGTGCGGGAGTTCGGTAGGCTGTCGTCGTGTCCGAGTCGAACGTCCTCCACGACCCGCAGGTGCTGCGCGCCATCTCCCACCCGGTGCGCAACCGGATCCTCAGCGAGCTCGACGCCCAGGGGTCCCTGCGGGCGGCGGACATCGCGCGCGAGCTGGACATCCCGGCCAACCAGGCGAGCTTCCACCTGCGCTCGTTGGCCAAGTACGGCCTCGTCGTGGAGGACGCCGCCGCGGCGCGCGACAAGCGCGACCGGGTGTGGAAGCTGGCCCACGAGCGGGGACTGACCATCAACATCGAGGACTTCTGGGCGACGCCGGGAGGTCGCGCGGCGTCGGAGGTCTTCGTCCGCAACGCCACCGACTGGGCGCACGTCGTCGTCGCGGCGGCGTACTCCACCGGGCGGACGCCGGGCGAGCACCGCAGTGTCACCGACACGGCGCTCCGGCTCACCGACGACGAGGCCCGCGAGGTGACGACCGAGCTGCGTGAGGTGATCGACCGCTGGTCCGACCGCACCCGGGGGCGCGACGACGGCGAGGGCGCCACCTTCCTCTACCACGGGATGCTGCTGCGGCATCCCGGCATCAGGCGCGAGGAGGAGGCCTGATGCCGGCCCGCCTGCGCGTGCTCGACCGCGACGCGCTCGCCGCGGCCCACGAGTCCGGCGCGACGCGGCTGCTCGTCAAGCACTACCTCGCGGTGCTCGAGACCCGGGCACCCGGCGCGTCGGTCGAGGTCCGGGTGCCGCCGTACGCCGCCGTGCAGGTCATCCCGGGCGTCCGCCACACCCGCGGCACCCCGCCGGCGGTGATCGAGACCGACGGGGCCACCTGGCTCGCCCTGGCCACCGGCGAGACGACCTGGCCCGACGCCCTCGCCTCGGGCAAGGTGACCGCCTCGGGCGAGCGCACCGACCTGACGCCGTACCTCCCGCTGGGGTAGTCCCTGACGTTCTTGTCGTGAAATCGCCGGATCCACAACAAAAACGTCAGGGACTATCGCGGTCGGGCACCTCCACTGTCGCCCCCGCGGGTGCCCGGATAGGTTGCAGAGCATGAGTGCCAGCAACGAGACGAGCGACCAGATCCGCGCCACCGTGACCGACCTGCTCCCGCAGATCCGGCTCGACCTGGAGGACCTGGTCCGCATCGAGTCGGTCAGTGCCGACCCGGCGCGGGCGAGCGAGGTGCAACGCAGCGCCGAGGCCGTCGCCGAGCTGTTCCGGGCCGAGGACTTCGCCAGCGTCGAGATCGTCTCCGCCGACGGCGGAGCACCCGCGGTCATCGCCCACAAGCCCGGCCCGGAGGGTGCGCCGACGGTGCTGCTCTACGCCCACCACGACGTGCAGCCCGAGAACGACCACGCCGACTGGGACTCCCCGCCCTTCGAGCCGACCGAGCGTGACTCCTCGAGCGGTCGGCGTCTCTTCGCCCGGGGCGCGGCCGACGACAAGGCCGGCATCGCCGCCCACCTGGGCGCGCTCCGGGTCTTCGGCCCCGATCTGCCGGTCAGCGTCACGATGTTCATCGAGGGCGAGGAGGAGGTGGGTTCCGACACGCTCCCGGCGCTGCTGAAGGAGCACCAGGAGGCGTTGCGGGCCGACGTCATCGTGATCGCCGACTCCGGCAACTGGGACATCGGTGAGCCCGCGCTGACCACCAGCCTGCGTGGCCTGGTCCGTGTCGACGTGGAGGTCCGCACGCTCACCCACGCCGTGCACTCCGGCATGTGGGGCGGTCTCGTGCCCGACGCCCTGATGACCCTCAGCCGGGTGATCGCCTCGCTGCACGACGACGAGGGCAACGTCGCGGTCGCCGGGCTGCACAGCGGCCCCGCTGCCGACGTCGAGTACCCCGAGGTCCGCCTGCGTGCGGAGTCCGGCGCCAACCCCGGCGTCGAGTGGATCGGCTCCGGCTCCGTCGTGGAGCGGCTCTGGACCAAGCCGTCGCTGAGCATCACCGGCCTGGACGCGCCCAGGGTGGACGGCGCCAGCAACACCCTGGTGCCCGCCGCGCGCGCCAAGATCAGCATGCGGATCGCCCCCGGCGACACGACCGAGAACGCCGAGGCCTGCCTGCGCCGCCACCTCGAGGCCCACGTGCCGTGGGGTGCGCAGCTCACCGTCACCACCGTCGACACCGGCGAGGCGACGCAGATCGACGCGACCGGTCCGGCGTACGACGCCGCTCGCGAGGCGTTCGCCGAGGCGTGGGACGGCACGGCACCGGTCGACATGGGGGTCGGTGGCTCGATCCCGTTCATCGCCGAGTTCCTGGAGGCCTTCCCGGAGGCGAGCGTGCTGGTGACCGGCGTCGAGGACCCCGACACCCGTGCGCACGGTGCCAACGAGGGGCTGCACCTGGCCGAGTTCGAGAAGGTCGTCCTCGCCGAGGCGTTCCTGCTGCGCAACCTCGGCGCGTCGTGATCCGGGGCTGACCCGTGCGTGCCGCGACCCTCGCCTTCCTGGCCGAGCACCGCGCCGCCCGGGTCGACCCGATCACCGAACGCCTCGTCGAGACCATCGAGCGGGACGACCCGGGCTACCAGGCGACCAGGCTGGTGCCCCGGGCCGACCTCTGGGATCTCCCGCGCGCCATCACCGCGCCTGCGGAAGCACCACCCGGAACGTGCTGCCCCGTCCGAGCTCGGACTCGACCCCGATCCGACCGCCGTGCCGGGCCACGATCCGGGCGCTGATCGCCAGGCCCAGGCCGGTGCCGGGCCGGGTGAGCGCCTCGGGGTTGGTGGAGCGGAAGAACTCGCGGAACAACCGCTCGCGGTCCTCCTCGGAGATGCCGATGCCGTCGTCGCTGACGGCGACGACCAGGTCGCCGTCGCCCTCGGTGGTCACGACGACGCGGATCGTCCCGCCGGCGTCCGAGTACTTCACGGCGTTGCTCAGCAGGTTGCCGAAGAGCACGTCGAGGTCGTGCGGGTCGCCCCGGACGAGCAGCGGGCGGTCGGGCGCCGTCACGCAGATCTCGATGCCGTGCTGGCGCGCGGTGAGCCGCGCCAGGTCCAGGGCCGTCTCGATGAGCGCCATCGAGGTCGACGTCCTCGGCCGTCTCGAGACCGACGGCGTCCTCCACCTCCGCCAGCGACAGCAGGTCGTCGACCACGCGCCAGAGCCGCCCGGAGGCGCGCTCCATCGCGGACAGGGAGAACCGGACCTCGTCGCTGAGGTCGGGTACGACGGCCAGCATCTCCAGGTGCCCGAAGATGGCGCTGAGCGGGTTCTTGAGCTCGTGGGAGACCGTCGAGAGCAGCTCGGACTTGTACGACGACAGCTCGCGCAGCTCGGTGACCAGCGCCTGTTCGCGCGCGAGGTTGCGCGCGCCCTTCACCGCGTGGCCGATGTCACGGGCGACGTCGAGGCTGCCGGCTCGCTCCTGCTCGGTCCACGCGACGGTCTCGGCGGCGCGGAAGAGGATCAGGTGGCCCAGGCAGGTCGCACCTGCGCCGATCGGCACCAGCATCCCGGACGTGTAGCCCAGGTGGTCGCGGGCGTGCGCGAGCAGCGCCTGGTAGTCCGCGCCGTCGATCAGGTTGGCGTCGTAGTCGCTGTCGTGCGGCGTGAGGATCGCCGTGGTCTGCATCGCCCAGCAGTCCTGCGCCAGGCGCCGCACCCGCTGGGCGAGCTCAGGGGGCTGGTCGGCCTCGTCGCTGAACCCTTTCGCCCGGTGGCCCGGGGCGTCGTCGGCCGGGTAGATGTCCATGATGAGGTCGTCGGCGCGGAAGCCCTCCAGGAGCGCGTCACGGGAGTCGTCGAGCGCGCGGGTGACGTCGGTGACCGAGGCGGCGAACCTGACGACCTCCCGGGTCGCCTCGGCGAGGCGCAGACGCTGCTGGAGCTCGTGGCGCTCGGCGGCCATGGCGAGGGTGCGCTCGGCCTGCGCGGCGTACCGCTCGAGCAGCTGGCGCTGGGTGGGGTCGGGGCGGCGCCTGCTCAGGGGCAGGTCGATCGAGAGCAGTCCGAGCAGGTCCCCGTTGCCGGCGTAGAGAGGCGCGAGCAGGGCGTCCTCCGGGTCCCAGGCGTCGGAACCCTCGATCGGGGTGAAGTCGGGGACCCAGCTGTACTGGGTCGTCCACCATCACCGAGCGGCCGGCGGGGATGAACCGGAACCGGCCCCAGTCGTCGGCGACGGCGAGCTCGGCCTCCACCAAGGGCACCGGCGTGCGGTTGCCGACGATGGTCCCCCGAGCCTCGTCGGGGCCCTCGATCGCCACCGTCACCAGGTGGCCGGCGTCGTTCAGGCTGATGATCGCCAGCTCGAAGCCCACCATCTGCGTGACGGACTCGACGACCAGCCGGAGCGCGTCGCGTGAGGACGTGTCCGACCACTGGTCGAGACGAAACGCATCGGCTTCGCGCGTGGGGGAGGCCGGGTTCACGGGGACCTCTTCTGTGGGGGGCTCCCTTGCATCGTAGCCTTGGATGCGTCGCTGCGGCCCGCCTTCTCATAGACTCCTGGTCGTGCCCTACTTGAGTAGCCACGGCCAGCGTCAGGGCGGGGACGGCCGCCTGACGGACGCCCTCGACCCCCACGACCGAGGACCGCAGGACGCCTGCGGCGTGTTCGGGGTGTGGGCACCTGGCGAGGACGTCGCCAAGCTGACCTACTTCGGCCTCTACGCGCTCCAGCACCGCGGCCAGGAGTCGGCGGGGATCGCGGTGAGCAACGGGCGCCAGATCCTGGTCTACAAGGACATGGGCCTGGTCTCGCAGGTCTTCGACGAGACCACCCTCGACTCCCTCAAGGGTCACCTGGCCATCGGCCACTCCCGCTACTCCACCACCGGGGCGAGCACCTGGCAGAACGCGCAGCCGACGTTCCAGCCCACGGCCGACGGGTCGATCGCGCTCGGCCACAACGGCAACCTGATCAACACCCACGAGCTGGCCCAGCTGGTCAAGGCGTTGCCCGGGCCGACCGACGAGCTCGACCTGCACACCCGGCCGCAGGAGGCCTCGACCAACGACACGGGCCTGGTCACGGCGCTGCTGGCCCACCATCCCGACACCACGCTGGAGCAGCGTGCGCTCGAGGTGCTGCCGATGCTCCAGGGCGCCTTCTGCTTCGTGTGGATGAACGAGAACACCCTGTACGCCGCCCGCGACCCCCAGGGGATCCGCCCGCTGGTGCTCGGCCGCCTCGACCGGGGCTGGGTCGTCGCCAGCGAGGACGCCGCGCTGGCCACCATCGGCGCGAGCGTGGTGCGCGAGGTCGAGCCCGGCGAGATGATCGTGATCGACGACCAGGGGCTCCGCTCTCACCGATTCGCCGAGACCGCCCGCAAGGGCTGCGTCTTCGAGTACGTCTACCTCGCCCGCCCGGACGCCACGATCAACAGCCGCAGCGTGCACGAGTCGCGGGTGGAGATGGGCCGCCAGCTCGCGCGGGAGTTCCCCGTCGAGGCCGACCTGGTCATCCCGGTGCCCGAGTCCGGCACGCCCGCCGCGGCCGGCTACGCCGAGGAGAGCGGGATCCCGTTCGGCCAGGGCTTCGTCAAGAACGCCTACGTCGGTCGCACGTTCATCCAGCCGAGCCAGACCCTGCGCCAGCTCGGCATCCGGCTCAAGCTCAACGCGCTCGACCACATGATCCGCGGCAAGCGGATCGTCGTCGTCGACGACTCGATCGTGCGGGGCAACACCCAGCGCGCCCAGGTGCGGATGCTGCGGGAGGCCGGCGCCCTGGAGGTGCACGTGCGGATCTCCAGCCCGCCGGTGAAGTGGCCCTGCTTCTACGGCATCGACTTCGCGACCCGGGCCGAGCTGATCGCCAACGGGCTGAGCCCCGAGGAGATCGCCGCCAGCGTCGGCGCCGACACCCTCGGCTACATCTCCCTCGAGGGCATGGTCGACGCGACCAAGCAGACGACCGACACCCTGTGCACGGCCTGCTTCACCGGGACGTACCCGATCGAGCTCCCCGACGAGAGCCTGCTGGGCAAGCACCTGCTCGAGACGTCGTTGGCCTCCCCGTCGCTGGGCAAGGCACTGCCCGTGCTCAACAACCCGTAAGGATCCCCTGATGGCGCACCCCACCTCCGGCTCCCCGGATCCGACAGCCGCCACGAGCGGCACCAGCTACGCCGACGCCGGTGTCAGCATCGAGGCGGCCGACAAGGCCATCGAGCTGATGAAGGCATGGGTCGAGAAGGCCCGCCGGCCGGAGGTGATCGGTGGGCTCGGCGGTTTCGCGGGCCTCTTCGACGCCTCGGCGCTGACCAGGTACAAGCGCCCCCTGCTGGCGACCTCCACCGACGGGGTCGGCACCAAGGTCGCCATCGCCCAGGCCATGGACGTCCACGACACCATCGGGTTCGACCTGGTCGGCATGGTCGTCGACGACCTGGTCGTCTGCGGCGCGGAGCCGCTCTTCATGACCGACTACATCGCGACCGGACGGGTCGTCCCCGAGCGGATCGCGGCCATCGTCAAGGGCATCGCCGAGGCCTGCATGGTCGCCGGCTGCGCGCTCATCGGCGGCGAGACCGCGGAGCACCCCGGGCTCCTGGACCCCGACGAGTACGACGTCGCGGGCGCCACCACCGGTGTCGTGGAGGCCGACCGGCTCCTCGGCCCGGGCCGGGTGCGTCCCGGCGACGTGGTCATCGCGATGGAGGCCTCGGGGCTGCACTCCAACGGCTACTCCCTGGTCCGCCACGTGCTCCTCAACCAGGCCGGCTGGGCGCTCGACCGGGACGTGCCCGAGCTGGGGCGCTCCCTCGGCGAGGAGCTCCTCGAGCCGACCCGCATCTACGCCAAGGCCTGCCTCGCGCTGGCCGACCGGACCGAGGTCCACGCGATGTCGCACGTGACGGGTGGCGGGCTGGCCGCCAACCTCCAGCGGGTGATGCCGGTCGAGCTGCGCGCCACGCTCGACCGCGGCACCTGGGAGCCGCAGCCGATCTTCGACGTCGTGCGTCGCGTCGGGGCGGTCGACCAGGCCGACCTCGAGCAGACCCTCAACTGCGGCGTGGGCATGGTGGCGCTGAGCCCGCAGGAGTCGGTCGACGCCTCGATCGAGGTGCTGGCGGAGTTCGGCATCCGCGCGTGGGTCGCCGGCGACGTGGACGTCGACCCGGACCAGGGTGGCGCGGTGCGACTGATCGGTCAGCACGCCGGCTGGTGACCCGCGGGCCCCTCCCGGCCAACCACCCGACGCTCGCACGGGCCTGGCTCCCGGCGCAGCTCCTCGGCCCACCGGCCGGGCCCACCTGCTGGGCCCACCTGCCGGGCCGACCTGCCGGGCCCACCTGCCGGGCCGACCGCCCGGGCGTCCCCTCGGTCCGCACTCCCGCGGATGTGAATTCGGCGATAGATGGCGATCCGACGTGCCGGAACAGACAAGCAGCAGGTAGCGTTAGCCCCACGAGATCCTGTTGAGAGAGCCCGGGTAGCCACGGCACCCGGCCAAGTGTGCGAGGGGGCTGGACCCTATGGGCCGCGGCCGAGCGAAAGCCAAGCAGACCAAGGTCGCGCGCGACCTCAAGTACCAGACCCACGAGACGGACTTCGGGGCACTGGCGAAGGAGCTGCACGGCAGCTCCGGGGACACAGATCAGGCGGAGGAGCCCGACGAGTGGTCGGACTACGCCGATCGCTCCCGCGATTGACCTGACGGTCCTTCCTCGTTGATGCCCGACCGGGCATGTCACCGACCGTGGTGACGACTACCTGACCCTCGTCGGGGTCGGCTGGTCGTCACCACGGTCAGTGTCATCGCCGTACCGGCCGGACCTCAGCGCAGCCAGATCCCGCGGAGCCGTCCGACGTCGCGCATCCGCTTCTCGGCGAGGCGGTCGGCGGCGAACGCCGGCGAGACCCCGTCCGCTGCGGCGAGCTCGAGCACCGCCCGGGTCGTGGCGTAGATGCCGCCGGCCCGCTGCTGGGCGCGCTCGAAGGAGAAGCCCTCGAGCTCGTCGGCGACCTGGATCAGGCCGCCGGCGTTGACGCAGTAGTCGGGCGCGTAGACGATGCCGCGCTCCAGCATGGTCTTCTCCACGCCCGGGTGGGCCAGCTGGTTGTTGGCGGCGCCGCACACGACCGTGGCCGACAGGGCCTCGACGACCTCGTCGGTCAGGGCGTGGCCCAGCGCGCAGGGGGCGTAGACGTCGAGGTCGGCGGCCACCAGCGCCTCGGTGGTGTCCACGACCTCCACCTCGGGGTGCTCGGCCCGCAGCCGCTCCAGGGCCGGTGCCCACACGTCGGTCACCACCACGCGGGCCCCGGCTTCGAGCAGGTGCCCGACCAGGTGGCGCCCGACCTTCCCGACGCCGCTGACGCCCACTCGGCGCCCTGCCAGCGACTCGGTGCCCCACGAGTGCTCCGCGGCCGCCCGGAGCCCGCAGAAGACGCCGTACGCCGTCAGCACCGAGCTGTCGCCGGCACCGCCGTGCGCGACGGTGCGCCCGGTGACCGTGCTGCACTCGCGGGCGATCTGGTCCATGTCCTCGGAGTACGTGCCGACGTCGCAGGCGGTGTAGTAGCGCCCCGCGAGCGACTCGACGAAGCGGCCGTAGGCCCGTAGGAGGGCCTCGGACTTGTCGGTGGCGGGGTCGCCGATGATCACGGCCTTGCCGCCGCCGAGGTCGAGCCCGGCGAGGGCCGCCTTGTAGGACATCCCGCGCGACAGGTCGAGGACGTCGGCGAGCGCGTCGGCGGTCGAGGCGTACGGGTGGAAGCGGGTGCCGCCGAGGGCCGGGCCGAGGGCGGTGGAGTGGAGGGCGACGATGGCGCGGAGGCCGCTGACCGGGTCGTTGCAGAAGACGACCTGTTCGTGCTCGTGGCCGATCTCGAAGACGTCTGACATGGGTGGTGTCCTTCGGTGGGTACTGACGACCACGCGGGTGGGTGGTCGTGGAGGAGCCGCAGGGGTGGCGCGGTTCCTGCTCAGGATAGGCGATCCGAGCCGACGCGACCCAGGCTCAGGACGGTGTCGCCACCAGCGCGGCGACAGCGTCGCGCGTGGCCGCCTCGAGCGCGGCCAGTGCGGCGGCCAGTGCGTCGGCGTCGCCGCTCGCGGCGCTGTCCTCCAGGTGGCCGGCCAGGGAGCCGACGCGCCCGAGCCCGAGGTTGAGGGCGCTGCCCTTGAGCTGGTGGGCCTGCTCCCGGACGAGCGACAGGTCCACCTCCGCGACCGAGGACCGCAGCCGCGCCAGGGTGTCGTCGATACGGCTCAGGAACGACGCCCGGGTGCGGTCGAAGAAGTTGACGCCGTCCTTCACCAGCCCCGAGAGCATCTCGACGCGCTCGGGGTCCAGCACGGGCAGCTCCGCGGCCACCGTCGGGGCGCCCGGCAGAGTCTCGCCCCGCGTCTCGGCCGTGGGCGGGGTGTCGGGCGGGGTGTCGGGCGGCGGTGTCGGGCGCGGTGTCGGGAGGAGCGGGTGCGGGTGCGTGGCGACCGAGCGCCTGGGCGAGCTGTGCCGGGTCGACCGGCTTGGTGAGGAAGTCGTCCATGCCGGCCGCGATGCAGCGGTCGCGCTCGCCCGGCAGCGCGGACGCCGTCATCGCGATGATCGGCACCCGCCGGTCGACCTCGGTGGCCCGGACGGCGCGGGTGGCGTCGTACCCGTCGAGCCGGGGCATCCGGCAGTCCATCAGCACGATGTCGAAGTGGTGGCCGGGCGCGAGGGCGACGAGCGCCTCCTCGCCGTTCCCGACGGTCACGACCGTGCAGCCGAGGGCCTCCAGCATGCCCCGGGCGACGAGCTGGTTGACCGGGTTGTCCTCGACCACCAGGATCGACCACCCGTTCGCGGCGGCGGCGGGGCGCGGCGGGCGCGGTGCCTCGGGTACGACGGCGCTGCCGTCGGCGCCACGGAGCAGCTCGTACAGCCCGGTGGGACGCAGCGGCTTGGCGGACCAGCCGCGGAACCCCGCGGCGAGGATCTCCTCGCTGCTCACCGAGAGGTCGCCCGAGAGCAGCAGCAGGTCGAGGCCGACGAGTGACGGGGTCGCCCGGATCCGGCGGCCCAGCTCGAGCCCGCTGCCGTCGGGCATGTCGAGGTCGAGGATCGCCACGCGGTAGGGAGCGGCGTCCGCTGCGGCGGTGACGAGGGCGGTCAGCGCCTCGGCCCCGCTCGCAGCGGTGTCGACGTCGAGGCCCCAGGCGAGGAGGTAGGAGGCCGCGGTGCGGCGCGCGGTCTCGTTGTCGTCGACGACGAGCACGCGGCGTCGGCGCAGGGGTGCCGGAGCGGGGGTGTCGAGGGAGGGGTCGACGGTGAAGCGCGCGGTGAACCAGAAGATGCTCCCGCCGCCCGGGGCCGGTCTCACCCCGATCTCGCCGTCCATGCCGTCGACCAGCTGGCGGGAGATGGCCAGGCCCAGGCCGGTCCCGCCGTGTCGCCTCGTGGTCGATCGGTCGGCCTGGGTGAAGGCGTCGAAGAGCTCGGACTCCCCGACGTGGACGCCGATGCCGGTGTCGCGGACCTCGCAGCGCAGCAGGATGGTGCCGGCACCATCCCCGGTCCCGGTCCCGGTCCCGGTCCCCTTGTCGGGAGCCGGTGCGGCGTCCTCGATGCTCAGCTCGACCACCACCTCGCCCTCGTCGGTGAACTTCACGGCGTTGGAGGCGAGGTTCGTCAGCACCTGGCCGAGCCGGACCGGGTCGCCGACGAGCACCTGCGGGATCGCCGGGTGGGCGAGGACGACGAGCTCGAGGCCCTTCTCGTGGGCCTGGCCGGCGATGATCGTCGTCGTCCGGTCGAGGACGTCGCGGACGTCGAACGGGATCGACTCGAGCTCGAGCCGGCCGGACTCGATCTTGGAGAGGTCGAGGATGTCGTTGATCAGCGAGAGCAGCGTCAGCCCGGCCCCCCGCAGGGCCTCTGCCAGGCGCCGTTGCCGTTCGTCGAGGTCGGTCTGGAGCAGCAGGTCGTTGAGGCCGATCACGCCGTTCATCGGGGTGCGGATCTCGTGGCTCATCGTCGCCAGGAACTCCGACTTGTGCTGCGAGGCCTCCATCGCCTCGTCCCGCGCCTCGGCCAGCTCGGCCGCGGCCCGCTCGCGCTCGGCCACCCGGCTCAGCTGGCCCGAGATCTGGCGCACGAGCGACCAGGTGTGGGTGTCGGGCTCGGTGACGTCGGCGTCCAGCTGGATCACGCAGGCGACGCGGGTGCCGACGAGGACCGGCAGGGAGAGCAGGCTGTGGCCGGGGTGGTCCGGCAGCGGCGCGATGTCGATCTCGCGGTGCTCCCAGCTCCACTGGGCGCGCGCGAGGTCCGGGGCGGCGCGGACGGGCTCGAGCCCGGGGAGGTCGAGCGTGGTCAGCGGCCCGCCGCGGCCGGCCCGGACCCACGCGCACACGGGTCGCCAGTTGCTGGTCCCCTGCAGGGCTGCGGCGGCCCGGACCAGGGCGTCGCTGACCGTGCTCGACCGGTTGGCCGCCTCGGCCATCTGGGTCAGGAGCTGGAGCCGACGGGTCGCCTCGCCGGCGGCCTCGTCGGCGGTGTGCAGGTCGGTGACGTCCTGGGCGGTGCCGACCACGCGGAACGCCCCGGCGCCGGCGCCGCTTTCGACGCCGCCGACGCAGCGGACCCAGCGCTGGCCGTGGGCCTCGGACAGGACGCGGGTCTCGAAGGTGAAGTTCTCCCGCAGCCGGACGGCGGCCAGCACGGCGTCGACGACGCCGGGGCGGTCCTCGGGGTGCACCCAGTCCAGGAGCGTGGCGGAGGTCAGGGGAGCGCCCGGCGCGACGCCGCCGAAGAGCCGGTAGAGCGTGTCGGACCGGGTCACCTCGTCGGTGGCGGTGTCCCAGGTCCAGCTCCCCATGTGGGCCAGTCGCTGGGCCAGCTCCAGCTGCTCCTCCCGCTCGCGCAGGGTGTCGATCAGCTGTCGGCGTTCGGTGTGCTCCGTGATCCGGTGCAGGTAGCCCAGGACCGATCCGTCGTCGTCCAGGGCCGGCGCCCAGCTGACCAGGGTCCAGACGTGGCTGCCGTCGGACCGCACCATGCGTACGTCGTCGTTCTGGTGGCCGGGGTGCCCGGACCGCATCACCTGGAGCATCGCCTCGAAGTCGCGCCTGCCCTGCTGGTCGGTGAACAGCGAGCCGTGCTTCCCGACCAGGTCCTCGACGGTGTGCCCGCTCAGGTCGGCCAGGCGCTGGTTGGCCCAGAGGATCGTGCCGTCCTGTCCGAGGAGCAGGAGGCCGTCGGGGCTGGCGTCGAGCAGCCTCTGCTCCAGCGTGTGCGCGTCCACGTGGCCTTCCTTCTCCGCGGTTCCGGCGCCTCCATCCTGGCAGGCCCGCGGGCGCGAGGCTGTCGTTCGGGCGAAGTCGGCCGAGGAGGACGTGTCGATGGTCCGGCGCAGCCGGACAGCACGAGAGCCGGCTCCCCGCGGGGAGCCGGCTCTCGTGTCGGTCGCGATCAGTTGCCGGAGACGGCCTTCTTGAGCGCGGACCCGGCCTTGAAGGCCGGGGCGGTGCTGGCGGCGATGTCGATGGTCTCGCCGGTCTGCGGGTTGCGGCCCTGACGAGCGGAGCGCTCGCGGGTCTCGAAGGTGCCGAAGCCCGGCAGGGTGACCTTGTCGCCCTTGGCCAGGGCGCCGGTGATCGTGTCGAGCACAGCGGTCAGGGCCTGGTCGGCCTGCGCCCCGCTGAGACCGGTCTCGGTGGCGATGGACTCACGCAGCTCGGTGCGGTTCATGGGATGGACCCATCCTCTCGTTCGTGGAATATCGGTTGCGGCGGGAAACGTACCCCACGTAGCGCCGTTCCCCGTCACCGGGAGCGTTGGACGACCACGTCGCCGTGCGAGCCGTAGCCCGGCAGTCGCCCGCCGTACGGCGCCGCGTCGAACCCGATCAGCAACGATCCGGGCGTGTGTTCGATACCGTCCGGGGTGGTGTCGGCGACGATCGTCGGCCACGGGATGTTGGTCGGGTAGTGGGCGTCGAGGACGCCGTGGCGACGCAGGTCGAGGTCGAGGACCGGGTACGTCGCGCGCTCTGTCTCGGGGCCGGCCCACGAGTCGCGGCCGTCGGAGGCGAGCACCCACCAGGAGCCGTCGACGCAGGTCAGCGTGGGTCCCTCGGTCGCCGTCCGGGTGGTCGCGGCGGCGCGCAGGCTCAGGCCGTCGAGGGCGGGACCGGCGGCCACGACGGGGTGGAAGGAGAAGAACCGCCGGGCGCTGACGTAGGTCGCGAGCCAGCCGTCGTCGGTGCGGACCAGGTGGGGGTCCCAGGTGCCGACGGAGGCGAGCCCGTCGGTCGGTAGCGCGAGCGGCACGGTGTCGAGGACGTGGCAGCCGTGCACGACGTCGGCGGTGGTGACGGCGAGGGTCGTGGTGACCCGGGGCTCGGTCGGGCCGTCGAGCGGCGTCGGGGGCTCGTCGCGGGTGCGGTGGGGCGGATCGAAGGTGCCCCAGGTGCTCGTCGCCACCAGCCACCGCTCGCCGTCGCGCAGCAGGTGGGTGGCGTGGTCGCCGTACACGCCGGTGTGCGGCGAGCCGGGCGGGCGACGGAAGTAGAGGTCGGCCCGGTGCTCCAGCGCGAGGGTGTCGGTGTCCAGCGCCCAGACGGAGGTGTGGGCGGTGCGGAAGCCGCCCGGGCCGGCGCTCGTGGCGCTGAGCAGGACCGGGTCGCCGGCGGCGGGTCGGTACGGCGTGCCGTCGGCGTTGGTGACGACCCGCACGTCGCGCAGTCCCACCTGGCCGAAGCCTCCGACCCGGTCACCGGACCCGCGCAGGCCGACCAGCCAGTGCTCGTCGTGGACGTCGGGTGCCCCCGGGAGTGCGTCGAGGTCGACCACCGTGCGCGCGACCCACGTGCCGTCCGAGCGCGACCACGCCGTCGCGCGCGGTCCGGTGAGTGTCAGGGCGAGGCTGTCGAGCGTGCCCGGCCGCTCGGGTCGGCTCCCGAGGAGGCGGCGAGCCGCCTCACGGCGTCCGGCCGGTCGGCGGCCGACGTGGCGCCGCTCCGGCCCGGCCGGTCCGTCCCAGGCCGTGGTGATCGCCACGCGCGTCCCGTCCCAGGTCGCGGCGAAGGTCGTGTCCCCGGAGGTGAGCCGGGCCGCCCCGGGTCGGCCGGCGGGCAGGTCGACCTCGGCGGCGGCGTACGGCGCGAGCCCCAGCGGCACCTCGGCGCGCGCCAGGGTGATGGGGCGTAGGCGCGCCGCCGGGGCGAACGCCGGTAGTCGGGGACCCACGCGCCGACAGTAGCGGCCTACTCGGAGGGCTCCGGGAGGTCGCAGCTGATCTTCGGGTTGGCGCCGAGGTAGTTGAGCGGGCCGGCCACGATGGTCACCACGGTGGTGCCGGTGGTCTTGCAGCTGACGTCCTGGTCGCTGCCGAAGTAGCCGCGTTGACCGGCGGCGACTGCGCCGATGACGAGCCAGATGATGACGAGCAGGGCGATCAAGCTGCCGCCTCGACGGGAGTTGGTGGCCATGGGGGTGCTCCGTTCCGCCGCGTCGATCGCGGCAAGCCACATGTCTAGTCGGCCACGGACGCGACGGGCCTCACCCGTGGGGACCCCAGTCGGGACCCCAGTCGGGACCCGAGTCGGGACCCGAGTCGGGACCCGGTGGAGACCCCGGTCGGCCGGCGGTCAGGGGCGGACGGGACCGCAGTCGTCGCAGACGAGCAGGACCGGCGGGTCGGCGAGCAGCGGGCCGGTGTCGTCGACGGGGGCGGACTCGCGGGTCAGGACCGGGTGCATCTGCAACCCGCATCGGGGGCACTCGTCTGCGTCGAGCATGGCGAGAACCTACGCCTCCCGCGGCGCGTCCCACGTCGACCGTAGGGGTGAACATCGGGCGCCCGGCGTCGGCCGCGGCCTTCGCTCGGTCGAGCGCCATGTCCGACCGGGACGATGTCGTCCGGCTCCGCGCGCGGTCACGACGAGACGGCAGCCAGGCGAGCTGCCTCAGGAAGATCTCGAGCCCCTTCGATCGCTCTGGCACTGATGACCGGAGCCGCCGTGCCCAGGGAGGCCACCGCCTCGTCGAACAGCTCCATGTCGATGATCTGCAGCACGGAGAGATGCTCGGCGTTGTCAGTGGTCACCGCACCTCCCAGCGCACGCAGGGCGAAGCTGGACGCGGTGCCGGCGAGGAGCAGGTCGATCAGTGCTGCGATGTCGAGGTCCAGCTCGGTGGCCAGCCTCAGGACCAGCTGCACGTTCTGCTGGTTCATCATGAGCAGCGCGTTGTTGATGAGCTTGCCGATCTGACCTGCGCCGGCACCGCCCATGTGGGCGATGGCGGCCGAGAAGCTGTCGAAGACCGGCCTCATCCGCTCGAGTGCGGCTGCGTCACCGCCGACGATGGTCGTGAGGCTGCGCGCCTCGGCTCCCGGGCGGCCACCGCTCACGGGCGCGTCGAGGACGGCGATACCGCGATCGGCGCCCCGCAGGGCGAGGTCGCGTGCGACGTTCGGCAGCCCGGTCCCGTGGTTGACGAGCACCGCCCCAGGCCGGAGGTGCTGCCAGAGACCTCCGGCCTCCAGGACGTCGTCGATGTCGGAGTCGATGCGCAGGCACAGCCCTACCGCGTCGCATGCGTCGCCCAGCTCGACGACGGACGCGTGCTGTACGTACGGCACGCCCTCGAGCGCGTCGAGGGATGCGGCGCGGCGTACCCACACGTGCAGGTCGAAGCCGGCCTCGGCGATCGCCCGAGCCATCGGCGCGCCCTGGTCGCCGAGCCCGATCCATCCGATGGCGCGTGGGACGTTGCCCTCGGCGTGGGTGTCAGCAGTGGTTGTCATCGTCGTCCCTCCGGGGTCTCGGTCGGTCAGCTCAGGAGCTCGAGCGAGAGGGCCCAGAGTCGGTCGGCGTTGGCGGGGTCGAGGGCGTAGGGCGCGACTCCGGTCAGGTCCGGTCCGCGGTGCGTGACGGGGGAGGCCTCGTTGTTGTCTTCGAGGTAGCGGCCGCCGATCCCCTGCAGCAACGGGGAGGTCGCGGCGAGCAGGGTGGTGGATGCACCCTGCTCGGGACTCTTGCGGCGCTCGACGGGGGTCCGCAGGCCACCGGTGTGGCGCTGCAGGTTCGTGGCGATGGCCCCCGGCATGACCGCGTTGGCGGTGATGCCGTCGGCGGCCCACCGGTTGGTCGCTCCCACAGCGAGCAGTGCGGCGGCGCTCTTGGACTGGCCGTAGGCCACGATCGGGTCGTACGGGGTGAAGCGGAAGTGCGGGTCGTCGAAGATCACCGGCGAGAACAGGTGTCCGCTGGAGCTGACCGACACGATGCGTGCCTCCTCGGCGGCGACGAGCGCCGGGTGCAACCCGAGGACGAGCTCGAAGTGGCCGAGGTAGTTGGTCGCGAACTGCATCTCCCAGCCGTCGGGAGTGCGCTCGAGCTCGGGCAGCGCCATGATGCCGGCGTTGGCGACCAGGACGTCGAGCGGGCCGTGCCAGGCGGAGACGAAGTCGCTGATCGTCTGCCGGTCGGTGACATCGAGTCGAGACACCGCGATGCTGGTGTTGCCGGTGAGCTCGATGATCGAGTCCGCGACCTCCTGTCCAGCCGCGAGGTTGCGTACCGCGAGCGTGACCTCGGCGCCGATGGCGGCGAAGGCGCGGACGGTCTCGATGCCGATGCCGGAGGCACCTCCGGTGACCACGACCCGCTTGCCGGACAGGTCGATGCCATCCGTGACGTCGGTGGTGGTGGACGAGAACCCGAACGGGGTGGTGATGCGGCTCATCGAACGGCCTTTCGTGTGACGTGGGTCGACCCCGACGGGTCGCGAGGGTGGTGCGGCGGGGCACCTCTGGGGCGAAGCGCAGGTAGCGGCGACGTCGGTGATGTCGCTCCTGCTCCGTCATGGACCGTGCCAGGTCGCCGGCCCGCCCAGCATCCGCTGGATGACTGTCCGATCACCTCGCCGTGCGTCGCCGAGACGGTGCAGGTGGACGGACGCGACCAGGCCATCGCAGCGGGCGAACGGATGTTTCACTGGGACCTCGGCGGACCGCGACCTCCGGTCACCCGGCACTCTCGGACCTCGGGCTGTAGCCCTGTCGCAGAGACCATGCCGAGCTGGCAGGAGTCGTCGTACGGCCTGGCGCCGAGGCGTCCCTCTTCATCTCGAGCGACACCCTGTCTCGCCGGACGACGCTCGCAACGACGCCGCCGCCCATCCCTACGGTGACGCGGAGCGGCTCACCGGCGTCCGGGTCCCGCTGGTCCCGTCGATCGCAGGGGCAGTGCAGCCGCAGTGCGGACCGGGTGCGACCTAGCGCCGCGAGCCGCTCGGTACGGCCCCGCTGGGGTGCCCGTCGAGGCTGGGTAGCGACTGCAGGCCGTGGTCGATGAAGTCGACGATCCAGGTGAAGGTGTCGTCGACGGGTGCGTCGACCTGGAAGCTGCCGGCGACCTCCAGGGTGGCGAACCCGTGCAGCATGCTGCGCAGCATCCGCAGGGCGTGGATCTCCTGGTCGGGCTCCAGGCGGTAGCCGTGGAGCATGGCTGCCCAGGACGCCATCACCCGGCCGCTGGCGGGCAGGAGCGGATCATCGGGCCCCCCCAGCTGGGCGGCGTTGGCGGCGGCGTACCGGCCCGGGTGCGCGTGCACGAAGGTCCGCATCGCGGTGGCGCCGGCGACGAGGGCGTCTCTGCCCGCCCGGCCCTGGATGGTGTCGCCGATGACGTCAGCGGCCTGGTTCATGGCCAGGACGGCGATCGCGTGAGCGAGGTCGGCCTGGTTGGCGACGTGCTTGTAGAGCGAGGGGGTCTTGACCCCGAGCCGGTCGGCGAGCAGGCCCATGCTGAGCCGGTCGAACCCGATCTCGTCGACCAGTGCGGCCCCGGCCTCGGTGACCGAGGCGCGGGTGAGGCCGGGTCTAGGCATCGGTCAGGGTCCTGGCGAGGAACGGCAGGGTCAGCGCGAGGACCTCGTCGGGGGTCTGGGCGTGGGGGTAGTGGCCGGCGCCGTCGATGACCGCCAGCTCGCCGAGACCGGTGGGCAGGTCGGCGATGATCTTCTCGCCCTCGGCGCGCGGGTCGGCCCAGTCGGGGTCGAGGCCGCCCTCGACGACGAGGACGGGGCACGTGACGTTGGCGAGCTGGGCGCCGGCGTCGGTGGGCTTGGTCTTGCACATGGCCTGCAGGGCCTCCATCCGGCCGGGTTCGCTGAGGTTCTGCTCGATGCGCTCCAGCTCGGCCGACCAGTCGGCGGGCTTGGTGGGGTAGGCGACGTCGAGGTACTTCTTCCAGTTTGCCAGGCGTCCTCGGACGATCACCAGAGCCATCTGCGTGTAGCCGGAGCGGAAGCGCTTGACCCGCATGAGGCCGCCGAGGTCGATCGACTGCGCCCGGGTGAAGGGGGCGAGCTCGACGACACCGCTGATGGCGTCGGGCGCGGTGGCGGCGGCGATCGTGGCCGCACCGCCGCTGATGGACTGGCCGATGATGACGGCTGGTCCGCCCAGGTGGCGCACGAGCGCGACCAGGTCGCCGGCGATGTCGGTGCGGCTGTAGCCGTCCCAGCCGACGCTGGACTCGCCACAGCCGCGGATGTCGACGTTCGCGACCCGGTAGCCGGCGGCGGCGAGGGCGGGGGCGATGAAGCGGTAGGAGTGGCGGCTGTCGCCGATGCCGTGGGCGAGGACGACCAGCGGTCCGTCTCCGGTCAGGTCGTAGGCGATCGTCTTGTCGTCGAGGTGCAGGTACTCGGTCATGGTTTCCTCCGGGGCTAATTGGGTTAGCTAGAGACTAATTGGATTAGCCACGAGTGTCAAGAGGCGCACCTGCCTCGTGCGCCGGCACGTCTGCCGGGCCGCGCCGGGCAGGGACGGACAGGGACGGGCGGCGACCGGTGGCGGTGGGCCCACGCGAGCCGCAGCTGGAACGGCAGCCGAGAATGACGAAGGCCTCCGCACGGGATCCCGTACGGAGGCCTTCTGTGCAGGTGAAGGACCTGCGGTGCCGGTGGCCAGGGGCGGGGTCGAACCGCCGACCTTCCACTTTTCAGGCGGACGCTCGTACCAACTGAGCTACCTGGCCAAGCGCGAGGAACCTTACAGGAGTGGCCCGGCGCGGTGTGAATCGGATCCGCACCGGTTCGGTCGGCGCGGATCCGGCGCCGAGTCGGTGCTGAACGGGTGCCGTCGCTAGGATACGAACCGCAGTCGCAGGCCCCCATCGTCTAGCGGCCTAGGACGTCGCCCTTTCACGGCGGTAGCACGGGTTCGAATCCCGTTGGGGGTGCTCACTCGTGGTGGCACCGAGGGCGGGTCCGTCGCCGCGCATCGGTCCCGGGCGTGCACGGATCGCGCGTCAGCGACAGAACGCGAGCACGTCGAACGGCGCCGGTACGCCGTCGATCGCAGCCTCCAACGCCGCGCTGACCAGCCGCGCGGAGTAGACGGTGTGACCGTCGTCGTACCGCACGATGACGTGGCCAGGGATGTACACGTCCTCGGGGGCCTCGCCCCTCCAGCAGTCGCCCTCGTGGGCACCCAGGACCGCCGCGGGCGAGTCCCGTGCCACGTTCCTGTCGACGGGGGTCGGATCGGCATCGGGATCCGGATCGGGCTCGCCGCCGGTCGGCGCCAGCATCGCTGCGATGCACACGCCGAGCACGGTCGTCACGGCGATCAGCCGGACGAGCCGAGCGGTGAGACGGGACGTGGGACGGGCTGTGGGACGGGCTGTGGAACGGGCGTGGTGCGTCATGTCGGGTTCGAGCCCCCGCGGACATAGTCGATGGTGCGTGGGCGCGGATCCGCGCCTCGGACAGTCGATTTCTGTGTACGTCGACCGTACGCCACCTCGCGCCGCGTCGGCCCGGCCACGACCGCCATCCGGGCAGGACGGCTGCGGCGACGTCGCCGCTCGCGACCGCCGGCGACCTCCGTGAGGCTCGAAAGGGTGGGGGCGACTGCCCGGGCGGGAGTGATCTGGCACACATTCGTGCCGATGTCCCAGCGGTCAAGTGTCCTGGACCGAATTTGACACGGTGGAGGTGGCATGTTTGGCGCGTCCGGCGTCGTTCAATGAGACATGCGCATCACCACCGACGGCCAGCCCGGCCAACCCGCGACAGACGGGCCCGGGATCGAGGTGGGGGAGCGCTTCCTCACCCTGCACGTCCCGCCGAGCCGGCTGCCGGCGCCCGACGCCTCGATCCTGAACGGCTGGCTCGAGGCCCACGGGATCGACCCGGACAGGCTGGCGCTCGACGTGCCGATCGAGCGCGACGAGCTGTCGGCGAGCCTCAAGTGGCGCGAGCGGACCGCGGACGGCGTGATCCTCCACCACCGTCTCCCTGCCGTGTCGGGTGACGACACCTGGCCGGCGCCGTTCCCTGACTTCGCAGCCGCCACCGTGCGCCCGGCGGCCGCCTGATCCTGGCTCACGCGACCCGCAGAAGACCTGTCGGAGACTCCGATTGGGACTGCACGGCCGCCGTGGGTTATTGTTCCACCGCTCCCGCAAAGGAGCGCAAGACCAGGCCCCGTAGCGCAGTTGGTTAGCGCGCCGCCCTGTCACGGCGGAGGCCGCGGGTTCGAGTCCCGTCGGGGTCGCAGGATGAACGCTCCGGATCATCGATCCGGAGCGTTCTGCATGTCCGGCCCGAGCCGCCGGCTCCCGGTCCGGGTGCAGCCTCAGGTCCGGCAGGGATGATGGCGGGGTGCCGATCGAGATGGACCCCCAGCGCTTCGACGCCCTGGTCGACAGCGCGCTCGACCAGATCCCCGACGAGATCGCCGCGCTGGTGCACAACGTCGTCGTCCTCGTCGAGGACGAGCCGCCCGACGACGAGCCGGCCGACCTCCTGGGCCTCTACGACGGCATCGCGCTGACCGAGCGCTCGTGGATGCCGGGCGCGGACCTGCCCGACCGGATCTTCGTCTTCCGCAACCCGCTCCTCGACTACTGCGACAGCGAGGAGTCGCTGGTCGAGGAGGTCCGGATCACCGTGGTGCACGAGATCGCCCACCACTTCGGCATCGACGACGACCGCCTGCACGACCTCGGCTACGCCTGAGGGACCGGGGGCCTCACGCGCCGACGGCGAAGCCGAGCGCGGCCGCTCCCAACGACACCAGGATCGTCAGGACGGCGTACGCGAGGCCGCGGCGGCCGAGGCGGGCCGACTGCACGGCGAAGGCGGAGTACGTCGTCAGGCCGCCGCAGAAGCCGGTGCCGAGCAGCGCCGCGGTGTGGCCGCCGAGGGCGAGCGCGGACAGGAAGCCGAGCAGCAGGGAGCCGACGACGTTGACGGTGAAGGTGCCCCAGGGGACCTCGGCGTCGAGCCACGAGGCGATGCAGAAGCGCAGGGGGGCGCCGACGGCCGCGCCGAGCGCGACGAGGAGCAGCGTCATTCGTCGCCGCCCTCGGTCACCACGAGGTCGCGCTCGGTCTGCGTGGACCACGCGGTGGCCAGCACGACGGCGAGCGCGCAGGCGGCGAACGTCCCGACCAGGTACGCCGCGGCCGCTCCGACCCGGTCGTCGGCCAGCAGGGCACGGCCCTGCTCGGCGTACGCCGACAGCGTGGTGAAGCCGCCGAGCAGCCCCGGGCCGAGAGCGACCGTCCAGCGCCGGGGAGCGTCGTACCCGGTCGACGGCCGGCAGGGCGGCGAGCAGGAACGAGCCGACCACGTTGATCGCGAACGTCGTCCACGGGAAACCGTCGTGGTCGGGCACCGCCTCGCCCAGCAGGTAGCGCAGCGAGGCCCCGACGGCCCCGCCGGCCGCGACGGCCAGGCAGAGCCGGGTGGAGACCCTCACGAGACGCTGGTGCGCCGGTGGCCGCCGCTCGCGGCCCCGTCGGCGGTGCCGCTGCCGGTGCCGGTGCGGACCGTTGCCGGGCCAGGGGAGCGGGGCCTCGTCGTTGGCCTGGCGCACGAACTCGCCGAGGAACCAGTTCTGGAACGCGCGTTGCTCGGGGCTGCGGGCCAACGAGAGCATCCGCTCCTCGCGGCAGAACTCGTCGGTGACGTCGAGCAGCTCGGCGAGCCGGTCGAGTCGGGCGGCGGCGCCGCGGCTCATGGTGACCGTCAGGTCGGCCGTGGGGCGCCCGTGCTCCTGGGCGGCGTGGACCTCCTCGGCACCGCTCCCGTGCATGAGCGGCCGGCCGAGGTCGTCGAAGACCGAGGTGAGGTCCTTGGCGAGCGGGTAGTCGGACTCGTGGGCCAGGGCCAGGAGCCGGACCTCGCGGCGCAGCTCGTGGAAGTGCCGCTGGAAGGCGACGTACGACGTGACCGGCACGCCGCCCAGCCGGAACTCGGCCGGGTCGCTGGGGAGCTCGGCCGTCGGGTCCGCGCCCAGGCCGGTGATCAGGCCGTCGGTGCCGAGGTCCTCGGAGAGCTGGGCGGCCGGGGTGAACCAGACGACCTTGCCGTCGTGCTCGATCTCGGCGCCCCAGGCATCCGCGGCGCGCGCCACGATGCTGAGGCCGCGGCCGAAGGTGAGGAGCAGCCCGTCGAGGTCGTCCTCGGCGGTGGTCACCGGGAGCTCCGGGGGGTCGACGGAACCGTCGCGGACCTCGACCCGCGGGTGCTCGAGCGTGCCGCTCACGCGGACCTGGATCGGCGGCTGGCCGTGCAACAGGGCGTTGGTGACCAGCTCGGAGACCGCCATCTCCGCGCTCTCGGAGAGGTCTCGCCGACCGATGTCCTCGAACGTGTCGACCACCCACCGGCGGGCGTCCTGCACTCCGCGGGGTCCAGCGCCCAGCGACAGGGCGGGCCGGTTGAGGGGCACGGAGCGTTCTCCGGGGGTCTCGGGCGAGATGCGGGCAGGAAAGGGCCAATCCCGGCTCGTGTACCCCGCCGAGGCTGGCGCAAACACGAGTCGTCACGATTTCTCGCCATCATCGTGCCCGATGGAGGGGCCTCGTGGCGACTGTGACACAGCAGACGTGGTCTGGAGTTCGCAGTGAATTGCCGGGAGGAGGACACTGGAGGAGAGGTCGGCAACGCGTCGGCCGGCGAAACGAGGAGCGCCACCATGCCCGACATGTCCAGCAACCCGAAGACCACCGACACCACCGCCGTGACGGATCGGCACCAGGTGGTCATGATCGGGTCCGGCTTCGGCGGTCTCTTCGGCACCAAGGCCCTCAAGCGTGCCGACGTCGACGTCACCATGGTCGCCAAGACCACCCACCACCTCTTCCAGCCGCTGCTCTACCAGGTCGCGACCGGCATCCTCTCCGAGGGCGAGATCGCGCCTCCCACCCGTGAGGTGCTCGCGAGCCAGAAGAACGCCCGGGTCCTCCTCGGCGAGGTCACCGAGATCGACCTCGACGCCCGCACGGTCACCTCCCACGTGCTGGGTCGCTCGATGGTCAACCACTACGACTCGCTGGTGGTGGCGGCCGGCGCCGGTCAGTCGTACTTCGGCAACGACCACTTCAGCGAGTACGCCCCGGGCATGAAGAGCATCGACGACGCCCTCGAGCTGCGCGGCCGGATCTTCGGTGCCTTCGAGATGGCCGAGCTCGGCGCAGCGCGCGGTGAGAACGTCGACCACCTGCTCACCTTCGTCGTGGTCGGCGCCGGACCCACCGGGGTGGAGATGGCCGGCCAGATCGCGGAGCTGGCCCACCGCACCCTCAAGCGCGACTTCCGCTCGATCAACACCCGGTCGGCGCGCGTCGTGCTCGTCGACGCCGCGCCGCAGGTGCTCCCGCCGTTCGGTGCCAAGCTCGGTGAGTGGAGCAAGAAGGGCCTGGAGAAGCTCGGCGTCGAGGTGATGCTGGGCGCGATGGTGACCGACGTCGACGAGCGCGGGCTGAAGGTGAAGTTCAAGGACGGTCGCGAGGAGTGGATCGCTGCGGTCACCAAGGTGTGGGCCGCCGGCGTTCAGGCCAGCCCGCTCACCAAGACGCTGTCCGAGCAGAGCGGTGCTCCCATCGACCGCGCCGGTCGGATCGGGGTCAATCCCGACCTCACGCTGCCCGGGCACCCCGAGGTGTTCGTGATCGGCGACATGATCGCCCTCGACCACCTCCCGGGTGTCGCCCAGGTCGCCATCCAGGGGGCCAAGTACGCCGCCAAGGAGATCGACGGTCGGATCAAGGGCAAGCCCGCCCAGGGGCCGTTCCACTACTTCGACAAGGGCTCGATGGCCACCATCAGCCGGTTCAAGGCCGTGGCGATGGTGGGCAAGATCCGCCTCACCGGTTTCATCGCCTGGCTGATGTGGCTCGCGGTGCACCTCGTCTACATCACCGGGTTCAAGAACCGCGTCTCCGCGGTCATGCACTGGCTGGTCTCCTTCCTCGGCCGGGGGCGCTCCGAGCGCACGGCGACCGAGCAGCAGATCTTCGCCCGCACGGCGTTGGCCAGGCTCAAGCGCGGTGCCTCCGACCTGGTCTCCGACCCGGGTGAGTACGACGCCGAGGTCGAGCGCGGCCGGCGCCAGGAGCTCGAGGCTCAGGCGGCCGAGGAGGTCCGGCTCACCGACGAGCGCGAACGCGGCGTGAAGGTCTGACCCCGTCGCTCAGTCGAAGCGGGGCGGGGTCCTACGGGCGACGAGCTCGCGGGCCCAGCGCGGCAGGATGAAGACGCCCTCGGCCTCGGCGGTCACGCCGTCGGGTCCCACGACGTGGCCCTTGGCCCAGGTCTTGATCCCGTCGACGCGATCGACCCAGGCCTCGGCACGCAGGTCGCCCAGCGGCGTCGGCCGGCGGTAGCGGATGGTGAGGGTGCCGGTCATCCCGGGGCGCCCGAGGGATCCCACGGCCTCGCCGAGCATCTGGTCCAGCAGGAGCGCGATCACCCCGCCGTGCACGAGCGTCGGCGGCCCCTCGTACGCCGCCCCCAGCCGGAAGTCGCACGACACCTTGCCGCCCCCCTCCGGGTCGGCCACGACCTCCAGCGGCGGTGCGACCGGGTTGCGCAGGCCGACCGCGGCGTTGCCCCATGCACGGCCCCGGCCCGAGTCGCCGTACCGGACGCCGAAGGAGCCGGGCAGCTCGCGGGCGCGCAGCCGGGCCGTGATCGCCTCGATCTCGGCCCGGGCGGCCCGGACCTCCTCGGGGGCCACCAGGGTCCGCACCGTGGCGTCGACCAGGTCGCGCACGGCGTCGGTGAAGGGCCCGTAGAGCGCGCTCTCCTCCGCGATCTGCTCGGGCGTGAGGTCCTCGCGGGCGAAACCGTCGGTGGGTGCACTGGTCACGGGCCGATCGTAGGGCGGCCCGACCGTCGCCCCCGCGCTGACCCGTCGCTTCTCCGCCGACCCGTCGCTTCTGGAGGAGACGGGTCAGCGGAATGGAGACGGGTCGGCGGGCGGCGTCGTCCACGACCCCCGATCCCTCGAGGGCATCCCGCCCGACGTACGCCCGGCGCGGTCCGCGCGGGGGATTTCCGGGGGCCCCGACCGGGAGCCCGGCGCAGACACCCCTCGCCGGCCGTCCCCCGGCCGTCCCCCGGCCGTCCCCGCCGCCCGGCGGCCGGCAGACCCCGACCTGCGATAGTGACAGGGACCACCCGTCGTCGCCGGCCAGCACCGGCGTACGCGTCCATCCGGCGCCCGACCGCGCCGTCGCCTCGAGGAAGACATCGCCACCATGCCGATCGGCTCGTACGAGATGTACCCCGCCTACCCCGCCCCGAGCGAGGCCGCCCGCGCGCACCACGACGCGATGATCGCGTTCATGCGCGAGGAGGTCTTCCCGGCCGAGGCGGCGTACGCGACCTACCGGCACGAGGCCGGCCCGAGCGACCACACGGTGCCGCCGGTGGTCGAGGAGCTGAAGACGAAGGCGCGCGAGCGGGGCCTGTGGAACCTCTTCCTGCCCAGCGAGAGCGGCCTGACCCAGCTGGAGTACGCCCCGATCGCCGAGCTGTCCGGCTGGAGCAACGAGCTCGCGCCGGAGGCGATCAACTGCCAGGCACCCGACACCGGCAACATGGAGCTGCTGCACCTGATCGGCACCGAGGCCCAGCAGCAGGAGTGGCTGACCCCGCTGCTGGAGGGCAGGATCCGCTCGGCGTTCGCGATGACCGAGCCGCGGGTGGCGAGCAGCGACGCGACCAACATCGAGACGCGGATCGAGCGCGACGGCGACGAGTACGTCATCAACGGGCGCAAGTGGTGGACCTCCGGCGCGGCCGACCCGCGGTGCTCCCTGCTGATCGTGATGGGCAAGACCGACCCCGAGGCCGCCACGCACCGCCAGCAGTCGATGGTGATCGTGCCGGTGGACACCCCCGGCGTCGACATCCAGCGCTCGCTGCCGGTCTTCGGCCACCAGGACCAGCACGGGCACAGCGAGGTCGAGCTGACCGACGTACGCGTGCCGGTGGCCAACATCCTGGGCGAGGAGGGTGGCGGTTTCGCCGCCGCGCAGGCCCGGCTGGGCCCGGGCCGCATCCACCACGTGATGCGTGCGCTCGGCGCGGGGGAGCGGGCGCTGGCGATGATGGTGTCGCGCGCCCAGCAGCGCACCGCGTTCGGCGGCCCGCTGGCCGAGCAGTCGGCGGTCCGGGAGCGGATCGCGGAGTCGCGCGTCGAGCTCGAGCAGGCCCGGGCGCTGTGCCACCACGCGGCGTTCGTCGTCGACAGCGAGGGCAACAAGGCCGCCCGGCACCTGATCGCCGCCGCCAAGGTCGCCGTACCGCGGGCGGTGCTGTCGGTCATCGACCGCTCCATCCAGCTGCACGGCGGTGCGGGCGTCACCGACGCGACGCCGCTGGCGATGCTCTACGCGTGGCACCGGGCGATGCGGATCTTCGACGGGCCCGACGAGGCGCACCTGACCACGCTGGCCCGCGCCGAGCTCAACCGGCCGCCGCTCTTCGACCTCCCGGCATCCATCTTCGACCAGCTTCGATGAGGGCGGTCGTCTGCGAGGGCGGTGCGCTCGACGTCCGCGACGTCGCAGACCCGGTGCCGGTCAAGGGTCAGCTCGTCCTCGACGTGCAGGCCTGCGGCATCTGCGGGTCCGACCTGCACGCCCGTCACCACGCCGACCAGGTGGCCGACGCGGCGCTGACGTCGGGCTACGACTCCTTCATGCGCAGCGACGAGGCGGTCGTGCTCGGCCACGAGTTCGTGGGCACGGTCGTCGACGGCTCGCGGGGCGCGAAGAGGTGGCGCGACACGCGGGTCGTGGCGATGCCCCTCCTGCGCGCCGACGAGGGCGTCCACCTGACCGGCCTCACCACCCTCGCCGGTGGCGGGTACGCCGAGCGGGTCCTCGTGCAGGAG
Organism: uncultured Actinomycetota bacterium; assembly: GCA_963757695.1. GTDB lineage: Bacteria > Actinomycetota > Actinomycetes > Propionibacteriales > Nocardioidaceae > Nocardioides. The sequence goes on along the minus strand of CAVWTJ010000014.1, from coordinate 78,420 downwards.
TCGCTGGCCTTCGCGGTGCCCAACGGCCTGGCCACGCCGAGCGCGGCGATGACCGAGCCGATGGCGGTCGCCCTGCACGCCGTACGACGCGGCGAGGTCGGCAAGGGCCAGGTGGCGATCGTGATCGGCTGCGGGCCGATCGGGCTCGGCGTGGTCGCGATGCTCAAGGCGGCCGGCGTACGCCGGGTCGTGGCCAGCGACCTCTCGCCCGGCCGGCGTGCGCTGGCGGTGGCCATGGGCGCCGACGTCGTGGTCGACCCGGCCGTGGACTCGCCGTACGAGGTCCATGCGGAGAAGTACCTCGCCACCCCGCAGCTGCTCGAGCTGGCGGTGGGGACGATGGAGAAGCTGCGGCGGGTGCCGCTGCTGCCGTGGCAGCGCGTCTTCCGCGCCGCCGAGCGGCTCGGCGCGTCGCCGTCCGGGCCGGTGGTCTTCGAGTGCGTCGGCGTACCGGGCATGATCGAGGGGGTCGTCGCGGCCGCGCCGCTCTACAGCCGCGTGGTCGTGGTCGGCGTCTGCATGGGTGAGGACCGGATCCGGCCGGCGGTCGCGATCAACAAGGAGATCGAGCTGCGCTTCGTGCTCGGCTACACGCCCGCGGAGTTCCACGAGGCGCTGCACCTGCTCGCCGAGGGCGCGGTCGACCCGGCCCCGCTGGTCACCGGCACGGTCGGGCTCGGTGGCGTCGCCGCCGCCTTCGACGCCCTCGGCGACCCCGAGGCGCACGCGAAGATCCTCGTCGACCCCGCGAGCCCGGCCACCACCCCCTGACCCCACCCTCACTCTGGGCCGCGACAGTCCCCGACCGCGACAGGTCCCCGACCGCGGTAGTCCCTGACGTTTGTGTCGTGAATCCGACGATTTCACAGCAAAAACGTCAGGGACTACCGCTCGGGGGCGGCTGGGATCAGGCGACGAACCCGTCCCAGCCGGCGGCCAGGTAGTCGACGAACGTCGGGCTGACGGCCTCGGCCGCGAGGTGCTCGCGGGTGACCGGGTGGGCGAGGCTGGTGAAGCCGGCGTCGGCGACGGAGCGTTCGGCGAAGTCGTGGTGGACGATCGCGCCCATCCCGACCGAGACGAAGTCGGCGCCCTTCTCCAGGCACCAGGCGGCGTCGGCGGCCGACAGCACCTTGCCGGCGACGCCGAGCCGGGTCTCGCCGCGGGGCAGGTCGGTGAAGTGGTCGATGAGGAGCCCGTCGTGCCCGCCGCGGGGAGCCATGAAGACGTCCCACAGCGACATGTCGAGGTAGTCGAGCAGCCCCGAGGCGAGCACCCGGCGGGCCACCTCGCGGCCCTCGGGCAGGGTGATGCCGTTCCCCTCCGGCGTCAGGCGCAGCCCGAGCTGGAAGTCGGGCCCGGTCGCGGCGCGGATGCCCTCGAGGATCTCCATCAGCATCCGGGCGCGGTTGTCGAGCGAGCCGCCGTACCGGTCCTCGCGCTGGTTGTGTCGCGCGTCGAGGAACTGGCAGACCAGGTAGCCGTGGGCCCCGTGCACCTCCACCCCGTCGAAGCCGGCGGTCTCGGCGCGGACGGCGGCAGCGACGAAGTCGCCCACCGCCTCCTCGACCTCGGCGGTGCTCATCGCGACCGAGCTCTTCTCCGGGTCGTCCCAGGGGCACTGGTTGGGTCGACCGCTGAGGGCGGGGTCGGCCCGGCGGCCACCGTGGTGGAGCTGCACCGAGGAGCGTGCGCCCGTCGCGCGCAGCCCGTCCGCCAGGCGGGTCAGGCCGGGGAGGTGCCGGTCGTCGGAGATGCCCAGCTGCCCGGCCCAGGCCTGGCCGGCCGGGGCGACGTACGTCGCGCACGTCATCACCAGGCCGAACCCGCCGCGGCCGCGGGCCTCGAGCCAGCGGTACTCGTCGTCGGACAGGGTGCCGTCGGCGTGGCTCTGGGTGTTGGTCAGCGGGGCGAGCGCGAACCGGTTGGCCCACTCCGGGCCGTGGGCGAAGGTCAGCGGGGTACCGGGGTTGGTCACCACGTCATCCTGCCGGTCGCCGACAAGACGCCGGCAGGGGGTCGGGCGGCTACTCCTGCGAGGGCAACCCGTCGAGCAGCCGGTCGGCCTCGCGGAGGGTCGAGCGGGTGACGGGCGCCGCGGCGGGCGGGACCTCCTCGATCGTGCTCACCACGGGCGCGGCGGCCTCCTCGACGGGTCCGTCGGCCGCGGTCGGTGCCCGGGGTGCGTCGGCGTCGCCTGCGGCGGGTCGCGCCGGACTCGACGGCCGCGCCTGTTCGAGGGATGGAGGAGCCGTCGAGACCTCTGTCGGGTCGTCCCCACCGACCTGGTCGGGCAGCGGGTGCGCGACGAGCTCGTCCCTCGCCCCGTCCGACCCGGTCGCCGACGACGTTGCGGGTGACGACGGGACGCTCGGGCGGGCGGGCGCGGGACGGGCGGAAGCCGACGACGGCCGGCCGGCCCGGCTCAGCCGGACGATGCTCTCCGCCTCCGAGCGACGCCGTACGTCGTCCTTCCCGGCGGGCGTCGCGTGCGGCCGGTCGGCGCCAGCACCGTGCAGCTCCGGCTGGGCGCCGCCGGCGGGCGAGCCGGTGGCCAGGAACGCGACTCCGGCGGCGAGGCCGGCGCCGACGACCAGGGCCGCGGCGATGCGCAGGCGCAGACGGCGCGCACGGGGCCCGCGACGTCGCTCCAGAGCGATCTCGGGCACAGGCACCTCTTCGACCCCGACGACACGCCCCACCGAGTGTCGTGCAGTGCTCGGACTCTAACCGCAGCGTGGCGCTGTCCGCGGGGAATCGGCGGCGTTCGGGGCCGGATCAGGCGTCACCTGCGTCACATCGACGACGGGTCGGCCCGGAGGCCCGACCCCGGCGCACGCTGGTTGAGGTGCGAAGGCGCCCCGGCGCCTGAGGCTCGAAACCCGGTGGCCCGGGGGTCGGCGTCGGCCACGCGGTCTGGCCCTCGGCACGGATGGTTTCGAGGCTCGTCGCCGGCGCTCCTCGCACCTCGACCACCGGCGACCCCGGAGGGTCTCGGCCGTGGCCGAGCCCTCCGGGGTCGCTGGGTGGGGTGGGGGCGCTACTTCTTGACCTTCACCGCCTTCGACGTCCGGGTGACGGTCCGGAAGCCGGGCGCCTTCGCGGTGGCCCTGACCGACACCTTCTTGGCGCGGTCGGCCCGGGTGAGGTGGTACGTCGCCCGGGTGGCCCCGGCGATCGTGTGGCCGTTGCGCAGCCACCGGTAGTGCACCGTCGCGCCGGAGGTGGCGGCGGCCTTGGCCCGCAGGGACTTGCCGACCTTGGCGGTGCCGGAGATCACCGGCTTGCCGAGGCTGAGCGTCCCCTTGACGACGATCGAGCCGGCCTCGCTGGTGTTGCCGGCCTCGTCCGTTGCCCGGTAGGCGAAGGTCTGGGAGAGACCCTTCACCGCGACCGGTGCCGTGTACGTCGACCAGCGGCCGCCGCCGTTGGTGGAGTACTGGATCCGCCCGACCCCGGAGCCGTCGTCGGTGGCCGCGAGGACCAGTCGGCCCCGGGCCGCCTTCGCGGTGACCGTGGGCGCCGCGCTGTCGATGCGGACCGTCAGCTCCTGCACGGCACTGAAGTGGCCGTTGCCGTCGGTGGCGAACACGCGCACCTCGTGGGTGCCGTCACCGGTGACCTCGACCGGACCCGTGTAGGGCTGGGTCTCGCCACCGTCGATGCCGACGTAGGCCTGGTCGTCCTCGGCGCCGACCTCGACCGCCACCGACACCGGGCCGGTGAACCACCCGCTGGCCGGGACCGGCGTCGTGGTGGAGAGCGTCACGGTCGGCGGGTTGCCCGTCGGGGCCTTGACGACCCCGGCGACCGAGGAGTCCACGACGGTGGGCAGGTCGAACTGGGCGTCGTAGCTCTCGATGCTCACCCCCTTGACGTTCTGGTTCTTGGCGAGCTGGCCGAACGGCACCGTCTGGCTGACGATGTTGAGCACCCGCATCGCGCTGCGCTGCAGGTCGCCGAGGCGCATCGGGTAGCTCGTCGCGGTGTAGTTGCCCGTGACCGTCACCGTGTAGGCCGTGACGGGGCTGGTGTTGTCGGCCGGGTCCTGCCGGACGACGTTCGTCACCGTGATGCCGGCCTTCTGAGCCGTGGACAGGGCGCTGCTGGTGAGCAGGGCCTGGACGTAGGTGAAGGCGTCGTTGACGGTGGCGAGCTTCGGGTCCGCCACGAACGTCTGGTTGTTGATCGCATCGGTCGTCGCCGTGCCCGAGGCCGGCTGCTTGGTCAGGTCGGTGCCGGCGTCGATGGTCGTCGAGAGCGACTCCGTGCCGGTGGCCGACGGCGTCAGGCCGCCGAACTGCCAGGAGTACGACGTCCGGGTGGTCGTGACGTTCTTGGTGTAGACCGGCAGACCGGCGACGTCGATGGTCGGCGCCTGCTTCTCGATGGCGTTGATGATGTTCTGCGGCGCGTTGCCCGGCTCGATCAGGTCGTTGCCGGAGTACATGGTCGCGGTGGCGCTGTGGCTGCCGCCCCAGTCCGACATGACCAGGCCCTTGAAGTCCCACTCACCGCGCAGGATGTCGGTGTTGAGGTCGTAGCTCTCCGAGGCGTAGGTGCCGTTGATCCGGTTGTACGACGTCATCACGGCCATCGGCTGTGCGGTGGTGACGGCGATCTGGAACGAGCGCAGCTCGAGCTCACGTGCCGCGCGCTCGCCGATCACCGAGTTGCCGCCACTGCGCCGGGTCTCCTGGTTGTTGAGGGCGTAGTGCTTGATGGTCACGCCGACGCCGGGGTTGCTCTGCACACCGAGGGTGGTGGAGGCGGAGGTGAGGCCGGAGACGAGCGGGTCCTCGGAGTAGTACTCGAAGTTGCGGCCGTTGAGCGGGTCACGGTGCAGGTTCATGCCCGGTGCGAGCCAGAGGGTGACGCCGACGTCGACCATCTCCTTGCCGACGGCCTCGCCGACCTCCTGGATCAGGTCACGGTTCCAGGTCTGGGCGAGCATGGTGCCGACGGGCCAGGCGGTCTGCCACTGGTAGGTCTTCGGCGTGGTGCTGATCTGCTGGGTCAGCCGCAGGCCGGCCGGGCCGTCGGCGAGGGCCATGCCCGAGATGCCCAGGCTCTCGTACTTCGCGGTGGTGTAGCCGGCTGCGCCGATCGCCGACGGCGTGGTGCCGCCGACGTTCGCGCCCTCGACGATGTTGGCCAGCTGGGTGACGTTGAGCTTGGCGACGAACTCCTCCATCGACGTACGCCCTGCGGCGACGTCGTAGAGCGTGCTGGCCGGGTCGGTGGTGACGGTGGAGAGGGTCTCGCCGGGCTTCGCCGTGTACGGCGCGCCGGTGCCCTCCCAGTTGGTCTGGGCTGCGTCGAGGTAGGTGGGGACGCTGGAGAGCAGGCCGTGCTCGACCGCGTCGTAGGGCAGCGAGCTGGCCACGGGCACGTCCTGCTCGTACTCCGAGCGGTCGTCGGCGGGAGTGAAGCCTGTCGTGTCGAGGGTGAGCCGCGGGGCCGCGGCGAGCTGCTCCGCCTCGTTGGGGGCGCTGTAGAAGTCGGCCGGGTCGCTGGTCAGCTCGGTCGCGGGGTCCTGGTCGTCGAGCTCGTGGTTGACCAGCTCGGTGGGGGTGTCGGCGCCGACGTCGATGCGTGCCGCCACCTTGGTACGACGCGAGGAGCTGCCGACCCGGACGACGTACTCGCCCTGGTCGAGCACCCACTGGGCGTTGGCGTCGTCGAAGGAGGCCAGCGAGGTGGTGTCGAAGCTGATGGTGACCTGCTGGGAGTCACCGGGGGCCAGGACGTCGGTCTTCGCGTAGCCCTTCAGCTCCTGGTAGGGCTTGTCGAGACCGGTCTGCGGGGCGGAGACGTAGGTCTCGACGACCTCCTTGCCGCTGTAGTCGTCGCCGACGTTGGTCACCCGTGCCTTGACGGTCACCGTGTCCATGTCGGCGGTGACGCCGAGCGGCTCGACGTCGAAGTCGGTGTAGGACAGGCCGTAGCCGAAGGGGTAGTTCACGACGCTGTCCGGGTCGGCGTCGAGGCTCTTGTAGAAGGAGTCGAAGTAGCGGTAGCCGACGTAGACGCCCTCGCTGTACGGCTCGTCGCCGCCCGTGCCGTCGTTGTTGGCGAAGGTCGCCGCGGCGGGGTAGTAGGAGTAGGCCGAGGCCCAGGTGTCGGTGAGCTTGCCCGAGGGGCTGACCTCACCGTCGAGCACCTGGACCAGGGCGGCGCCGCCCTGCTCGCCGGCCTGGCTCATCAGGAGCAGGGAGTCCAGTGCGGTGCCTCCGGCCGGGTCGGTCTCGGCGGCGTTGATGTCCTTGAAGAACTCGGTGTCCACCACGGCGCCGGCGTTGAGGACGACGACGACCTTCGGGTAGGTCTGTCCGAGGAGCTCGATGTCGGCGCGCTCGGTGTCGGTGAGCAGGTAGTCGCCCTTGCCCGCACTGCGGTCGGCGCCCTCTCCGGAGTTGCGCGCCACCACGAAGATCGCGGTGTCGGTCGGCGCCGTCGGCTTCCGGCTCAGCGCCGTCAGGGGCTGCTCGACCGAGGAGTAGTCGATGGCCGGTCCGAAGATGCCGCCCGAGGTGCTGGGCGGGTACTTGGTGTCGTACGCCGACGTCATCGCGTTCCAGTAGGCGGGGCTGGTCGTCACCGTGTAGCCGGCGTCCTCCAGGCCCTGTCGGACCGTGACGCTGGAGCGGTTGTTGACCTGCCCGGACCCGGTGCCGCCCTTGACGGTCACGTAGGCGCCGACGCCGAAGACGGCGACGTTGCCGCTGGTCGGCATCGGCAGTGCGCTGTCGTGGTTCTCGAGGAGCACCATGCCCTCGGTGGCGGCGCGCTGGGACAGGATCGCGTTCGCCTTCTCGAGCGCGGACACGCCCGGGTTCGTGGTCGCGGCGGTCGCGGCCGGCACGCTGGCGAGTGCCAGGCACCCGGTCGCGAGGATGGAGATGCCGCTGGTGAGGAAGCGGCGTGGGGCTTGGCGCATGGAGTCGTCCTCTCTGACAACTCTTGGGCGACCCGGGTCGCCCAGTGGATGTGGCGGCCCTCACGTTAAGGCTCGTGAATTAAATGCGTCAACGGTTGAAAGAAAGAAATTCTTCGAACCTTTCGGCCTTTATCTAGCCGAAAACAGGCGCTGTGCAGCGCACGGCGCGCTGTTCTGGCCTAGCATCCACTCATGCCCACCAGCACTGCGCGTGAGACGACCCGCCAGGAGGTGCTGCGTCTCGTCCGGATGGGGGGTGCGGTGACCCGCAGCGACCTGGTGCAGCTGGCCGGTCTCTCGCGCAGCGCGGTCAACAGCGCGGTCGCCGCCCTGCTCGCGGACGGGAGCATCGCCGAGCTCGGGCCGGAGTCCAAGGGTCCCGGCACCGGGAGCGGGCGGCCGGGCAACCGGCTCCAGGCCAACGGCGGTCCGGTCGCGGGGCTCGACTTCGGTCACAACCACCTGCAGGTCGCGGTCGCCGACACGACCGGCGTCATGCTCGGCGCGCGGCGTACCGAGCTGGACGTCGACCTGGCCGCGGAGCAGGCGATGGACGCGGCCGCCGACCTCCTGGCCGACCTCGTGGTCACGCTCGGACTCGGCCCCCTGGAGTCGGTCGTGGCCGGCATCCCGGGGCCGATCGACGTCCGCTCGGGCCTGGTGCGATCGCCCACGATCCTGTCGGGCTGGGTGGGACGCTCGCCGGCGGGGGAGCTGGAACGTCGCCTGGGCGTGCCGGTCCACGTCGAGAACGACGCGGCGCTCGGGGCGATGGGCGAGCTCTTCGCCGGCGCCGGCCGACGGCACCGCGACTTCCTCTACATCAAGGCGTCCCACGGCATCGGGGCCGCCCTGGTCCTGGACGGGTCGCTCTACCGCGGCGGCATCGGGCTGGCCGGGGAGATCGGGCACACCAACCTGGTCGGCAGCTCCGAGCTGTGCCGGTGCGGCAGTAGGGGATGCCTGGAGGCGGTGGTCTCGGTCGCTTCCGTCCTCGAGCAGGTCGCGCACACGCACCCCGGCCAACGGCCCGACGAGATCCCGCTCGATGCCGACGCCGACGCCAGCACCCTGCGGATCCTGGAGGACTCCGGGCGCATCGTCGGACGCGTGGTGGCCGACATGTGCAACCTGATGAACCCGACCGCCGTGATCGTCGGCGGCCAGCTGGGCAACGCCAATCCCGCCTTCGTCACCGGGGTCGAGGAGGCCGTCCGGCGCGACGCGCTGCCCGCGGCGACCGAGGAGCTGGTGGTGGTCGGGTCCGAGCTGGGCGAGCTCTCCGAGCTGCGCGGCGCCCTGGAGCTGGCGGTCCGGCTGCCCGCCATGTGTCGTGGTGCGTCGGCGTCGCGCTCCGCCATGGGCCCCGTGCTGTCGTGACCCAGGACGTCGACGACCGACGTCCCGCGACCCAGGCGACGCACGCCTCAGGTGATCGGCGTCCGGCCCGGCGCCGGGTCCGGGCCGGGCCGGGTCGACAGGGTGGGCCCCGTGGGACTCGAACCCACAACCTAAGGATTAAAAGTCCTCAGCTCTGCCAATTGAGCTAGGGGCCCCTGCGCGCGCGAGACCCGGGACGCCCACCGCGGCGGGACCGGGATCGCTCGAACGCCACGAGACTAGTCGGCGCCACCGTCGGGCCTCACATCTCGGTCTGCTCGGCCCGCCCCGCGGCGGGGCCGGGGCGCGTGGTGCGGGTGCCGTACGACGGTCAGGATGCGCCGGGGGTAACCGGGTCGTCGCGCAACGTTCACACGTCCGCTGAGATTGATGGGGTCCGGGAGGTTTCTCTTCGGCCTGTGCTTGGTAGGGTTCGCATTGCAACAGGTGCAAGTTCCAGCTGGTCTGACGCCTGCGGAGTTTGTGATCCAACGGCGTTTCTGCTTTGTGGTAGCTCAATCACGGGTCGGAGCGCAGTGTCACCGCCTCTGTTGTGGGTCGTCGAGGTGACGGCTCCCGCCCCGATGAAGGAGTATCGAGCAAATGGCTCAGGGCACCGTGAAGTGGTTCAACGCCGAGAAGGGTTTCGGCTTCATTGCGCAGGAGGACGGCGGAGACGACGTCTTCGTGCACTACTCGGCGATTCAGACCCAGGGCTACAAGTCCCTGGACGAGAACCAGAAGGTCGAGTTCGACGTCACCCAGGGCCCGAAGGGCCCGCAGGCGGAGAACGTCCGTCCGGTCTGACGCACCTGGTCAGCTGACCAGACCTTGAACGAGGCCCCGCCGTCACGGCGGGGCCTCGTTTGCGCTCCAGAGGTGCGTGCGGCCCCCTGCGGCCGACGCCCGGGCGGAATGTTCCGAATGACCCGCAATGACCATCTCGCCGGGTTGTTCTTCGACGTACGCTTGAAGGACGAGATCGGCGATGGGCGACACAGGAACGAGGGGATCACATGTACGACCAGTTCGACGTGACTCTCGAGGACGTGGACCTGCTGGGTGAGGTCGAGCTCACCACCAACCTGATCATCGCGGCCACCGAGGCCGACGACCGGCTGAGCGCCGACGAGATCGACCGGATCCTCGGCGTCAGCCCGCATCCGCCGATGCCCCGCCGCGAGGCCTGAGGGCCCACCCGCCGAGCAGTCGCTCAGCAGCGCCCTCAACAGCCACCTCAACAGGTCGCGAAGAGCAGCGGCCCGGTGCTCAGGTCGGAGAGCACGTAGCTGCCCTCGACCGGCTGCAGCGCCATCGTGACGGTGTCCCCGTCGGCGGTGACGTCGCCGAGCGTGAAGCGCTCGCCGAAGTCGCCGCCCTGCCCGGGCGCGGGACCGGAGGCGAGGACGGCGCGGGTGTCGGCGTTCGTGCGTGCCTGGCGCTCGTTCTCGAACGACATCACGACCCGTACGTCGCCGTCCGGCTCCGCCCCCATCGCGAAGCCGGTGAGCGGGTTGACCTTGCCGGCCTGGGCGATCAGCGAGTCGGCGGTCTGCTGGTCGGAGACGTCCGCGCGCGACATGGCCAGCGAGCCGCAGACCTCGGCCGCGTTGTAGAGGGCCGCCGAGACCGGGTCGCCCAGCCCGGTGACGACCGTCGGCGTCACCGGCGCCCCCTCGCCGTCGCGGAGCGCCGAACGCGCGGCCCGGGCGCCGGCGTAGGTGTCGCTGGCGACCAGCAGGCCGGTCGCGTCGTCGAAGCCGATGAAGGTCAGCTCGGGGGTCACCTGGCCGGTGATGGCGTCGGTCGTGGGGTCGCTGGCCCAGAAGTCGTCGGCCTCGGCCGGTGCGTCGTACCCGGAGCGGGTCAGGGCGTCGCGCACGTCGTCGGGGTCGACCCCGGACGAGAGCCGCATCAGCAGCGACGCGCTGGTGGGGCCCTGGCTGTAGAGCTCCCAGTCGAGGGTGGCGGGGGAGAAGCCGAGCGCGTCGTGCATGGCGACCGCGGAGCTGCCGAGCGCCGACGTCGAGGTCAGGTCGGACTCGAAGCCCCGGTCCAGCAGGTCGGCGACCTCGCCGGCGGGGGAGTCGGCGTCGAGCTCGACGCCGAGGGCGCGTCGTACGGCGGACCAGTCGGTCCAGGAGAACCGCTGGGCGTCCGCGGGTGCCTGCGTCATCGCCGAGGCCAGTCGGCCGGCGTCCGCGTCGTCGCGGAGGAGACGACGACCGACCACCGCGGCGACCGCGACGACCAGCGCGACGACGACCATGACGACCCCCACGGTCATCAGACGTTTGCGTGTCATGCGGTGCCGGTTCTCCTCCTCGGCCGGGTGTGGTGTGAGACTAGCCTCCGTGCCCGCACCCCAGTCCTCGGATGTGCTCGCCGCCGGTGTCGTCGTCTTCGCACCCGGGCGGAAGGTCCTGCTGGTGCACCGACCCAAGTACGACGACTGGTCCTTCCCCAAGGGCAAGCTCGACCGGGGGGAGCACGCGACCGTGGCGGCGGTGCGCGAGGTGGCCGAGGAGACCGGGCCTGCACGTGCGCCTCGGCCAGCCGCTGACCACCCAGCACTACCAGGTGCTGGGGCGCGGCAAGCGCGTCTACTACTGGGTCGGGCGCGCGGTCGGCAGCGACGACGTGAGCGGCTACCGGCCCAACGACGAGATCGACGACGTCCGCTGGGTCCCCGTCGAGGAGGCCACCGAGCTGCTCACCTACGACCGTGACCGCGTCACCCTCGACGAGGCGTCGGGGCAGCGCCGCAAGACGCGGGTGATCGTGCTGCTGCGCCACGCCAAGTCGCGCTCGCGCAAGGCGTGGCGTGGTGACGACCGCGAGCGTCCGCTGCTGCAGCTCGGCGCCCACCAGGCCGAGCGGCTGGTGCCGGTGCTCGCGGCGTACGACGTGACGCGGGTGCTGAGCTCGCCGAGCCGGCGGTGCGTGCAGACGGTGGAGTCCTACGCGCAGACGACCGGGTGGGAGCTGGAGACGCGGCGGCGGCTGTCGGAGGAGGGCGCCACGGCCAAGGGGCTCGCCAAGGTCGCCGAGGAGGCCCTGGCCGAGACCCGCAGCGTCGTGCTCTGCACGCACCGTCCGGTGCTGCCGGACCTGGCGGCGGCGCTCGGCGTACCGGATCCCCAGCTGGAGCCGGGCGAGATGGTCGTGCTGCACCTGCGCAAGCAGAAGGTCGTCTGCGTGGAGGACCTGCGCGTCCAGTGAGGCGGCGCGGCGACGTCGCCATGCCGTACCGGCTGCCCGCCGTCAAGGGGCCGACGGCCTTGTTCACGTGATCGACGCCTCATCGGCCCGGGAGCGACGTGGAACGGGCACATCGAGTTCACCGCTCGTTCACCCATGACCACTCATCCGGCCACTTGACCTCTTGAAAGTAGGTCAACGTCAGCACGTTGACTTTCTTGATTCATTCTGAGGAGACACCTGTAGTGAAGACCACCTCCCTGCGTCGCGGCATCGTGCCCGGCATCGCAGCAATGGCCATCCTGCTGTCCGCCTGTGGCGCGTCCAACGAGGACACCAACACGGACAACACCGGCGGCTCCGGCAGTGACAGCACCACCGAGGTCAGCGGCACCCTGTCCGGCGGCGGCGCCTCGACCCAGCAGGCCGCCATGGGCGCCTGGGCCGTCGGCTTCCAGGACGCCAACCCGGGCGCCACCATCAACTACGACCCGGTCGGCTCCGGTGGCGGTCGCGAGAACTTCGTCTCGGGCGGCTTCCCGTTCGCCGGCTCCGACGACCCGCTCGAGGGCGACGAGCTCGCCGCGGCGCAGGAGAACTGCGGCGGCAGCGTCATCGAGATCCCCGACTACGTCAGCCCCATCGCCCTGGTCTACAACCTCCCGGGCGTCGACGGCCTCAACCTGGCCCCCGACACCATCGCGGGCATCTTCGCCGGCAAGATCACGGCCTGGGACGACCCGGCCATCGCCGCCGACAACCCGGACGCGACGCTGCCGAGCACCAACATCAACCCGGTGCACCGCTCCGACGAGTCGGGCACGACCGGCAACTTCACCGACTACCTGACCGCCGTCTCGCCCGACGTCTGGGACGCCGGCGTCATCGAGGTGTGGCCCAAGGAGTACGGCGGCGAGGGTGCGGCTCAGACCTCCGGCGTCGTCTCGTCGGTCACCAACACCGAGAACTCGATCGGCTACGCCGACGCCTCGCAGGCCGCCGACCTGCAGGTCGCCAACGTCGGTGTCGGCTCCGACTTCGTGGAGCCGTCGGCCGAGGCCGCCGCCAAGATCCTCGAGGCGTCCAGCCTCGCGGACGGTCGCGGTGAGACCGACCTGGCCTACGAGCTCGACCGCACCACGACCGAGGCCGGCACCTACCCGGTCGTGCTGACGTCGTACCTCCTGCTCTGCCCGACGTACGACGACCAGGAGACCGCCGACCTGGTGAAGGCGTTCGCGACGTACGTCGTGAGCCCCGACGGCCAGGAGCAGGCCGCCTCCGAGGCCGGTTCGGCCCCGCTGTCGAGCGAGCTGTCCGACAAGGCCCAGTCGATCATCGACCAGATCTCGGCCGGCTGACACCTGCCCGATCACCGTGGGGGACCGGGCGCCTGGTGGTGTCCTGGTCCCTTGCGGTGACAGGCAGGGCTGCGACCGGCATCCTGGGGGCTGGTCGGTCCGGCGTGAACGGTCCGTATCCGGACGATGGGGAACAGATGAGGTGGCACGGTGAGTGCTGAACAACAGCTCGAGCCACGGCTCGAGTCGGATCTGGACGGCAAGCAGTCGTCGACCGGCCGACGCGGCGACCGCGTCTTCGCCGGGTTGTCGCGGGGCTCGGCGCTCCTGATCCTGGTCGTCCTGGCCGGGGTGGCGATCTTCCTCCTCGCCGAGGGGCTGCCCGCGCTGGGCAGCTCCGGCGACGACGTCTACGGCAAGTCCAACATCGCGGCCTACGTCTGGCCGCTGCTGTTCGGCACGGTCCTGGCCTCGATCATCGCGATGATCCTCGCGGCCCCGCTGGCGATCGGGGTGGCGCTGGTGATCAGCCACTACGCGCCGCGGGTGGTGGCCAAGCCCCTGGGCTGGCTGATCGACCTGCTCGCCGCGATCCCCAGCGTCGTCTACGGCCTGTGGGGAGCCAACTTCCTGGGCGTCAAGATCCTCCCGGTCTACAAGTGGCTCTCGGACCACCTGGGGTTCCTGCCGATCTTCGCCGGTCCGGCCCAGACCGGACGCACGATCCTGACGGCCGCCGTCGTCCTGGCGATCATGGCGCTGCCGATCATCACCGCGATCTGCCGCGAGATCTTCGCCCAGACCCCGACGGCCCACCAGGAGGCCGCCCTGGCCCTGGGCGCCACCCGCTGGGAGATGATCCGCCTCACGGTCTTCCCCTACGCCCGCTCGGGCATGATCTCCGCCGTGCTGCTCGGGCTCGGCCGTGCTCTCGGGGAGACGATGGCGGTCGCGCTGGTGCTCTCGGCGTCCGGGATCATCACGTTCAACCTGATCTCCTCGCAGAACCCGTCGACGATCGCGGCCAACATCGCGCTCAACTTCGGCAACGCCTCCGGACCGAAGGTCGACACGCTGATCTTCTCCGGCCTGGTGCTGTTCGTCGTCACGTTCGCCGTCAACTACCTGGGTCGCCGCATCGCGTCCCGGGGACAGGTCCAGGGGTGACTCGATGACCGACCTGATGGAATCTCCCGCACCGGCCGACGCGCGGGGCGACCTGCCGCTGATCCAGCCGCAGCTGCCCCGGATGGCCACCGCCCTCGCGGCGCTGATCGCCGTCGGCGTCGCCGCCCTGATCGTGCTCCTCACCGACCTGGGGCCGGTCCTCGCGGTCGTGATCGGCTGGGTCGTCCTGGCGGTCGGGATGCCGGTGTGGTCCTACGCCGTCGAGGGCAGCCGCAAGGCGGTCGACCGGACCGCGAGCATCGCGATGTGGACGGCCTTCGTCGTGGCGATGCTGCCGCTGATCAGCCTCCTCTTCACCCTGGTGAGCAAGGGTGTCGGCATCCTCTCGGCCCAGTTCTTCCAGAACTCGATGCGCGGCGTCCTCGGTGAGGGCGGCGGCATCTACCACGCCATCATCGGCACCTTGATCATCACCGGCTTCGCCACGTTGATCTCGGTGCCGATCGGGGTGCTGTCGGCCGTCTACCTCGTCGAGTACGGCAAGGGCAACCGGCTCTCGAAGGTGGTGACCCTGCTCGTCGACGTGATGACCGGCATCCCCTCGATCGTGGCCGGTCTCTTCGCCTACGCCCTGTTCGTGCTGATCTTCGGCCCCGGGGTCCGGCTCGGCTTCGGCGGCTCGGTCGCCCTCTCGGTGCTGATGATCCCGATCGTGGTGCGTGCCACCGAGGAGATGCTCAAGCTGGTGCCCGACGAGCTGCGCGAGGCGTCGTACGCCCTGGGGGTGCCGAAGTGGCGCACGATCACCAAGGTCGTGCTGCCGACCGCGGTCGCCGGCATCATCACCGGTGTCACGCTCGCGATCGCCCGGGTGGCCGGCGAGACGGCGCCGCTGCTGATCATCGCGGGCTACACGACCAGCACCAACACCAACCCGTTCGACGGCCGGATGGCGAACCTGCCGGTCTTCATCTTCTATGCGGTCACCCAGCCGGGCATCTACCGTGAGGAGATGCTGAACTACGCCTGGGGTGCAGCCCTCGTGCTGGTCGCCATCGTCATGATCCTGAATGTCGCCGCGCGGGTGATCGGGGCCGTCTTCGCCCCGAAGTCCGGCCGCTGACCACCACCACTCCGCCCAGTTAGAGAGAACCATGGCCAAGAGCATCGACGTCTCCGACCTCGACATCTACTACGGCGACTTCCTCGCCGTGCAGGGCGTCAACATGACGATCCGCGCGCGCTCGGTGACGGCGTTCATCGGACCCTCCGGGTGCGGCAAGTCGACGTTCCTGCGCTCGCTGAACCGCATGCACGAGGTGATCCCGGGGGCCCGGGTCGAGGGCAAGGTCGTCGTCGACGGCCAGTCGCTCTACGATCCCGGCGTCGACCCGGTCGCCGTACGCCGCCAGATCGGCATGGTCTTCCAGCGCCCCAACCCGTTCCCCACGATGTCGATCTACGACAACGTGCTGGCCGGCAACCGGCTCAACGCCAAGCGGATGAAGAAGGCCGAGGCCGACGGCATCGTCGAGCGCTCCCTCAAGGGCGCCAACCTCTGGAACGAGGTCAAGGACCGCCTCAACAAGCCCGGCATGGGTCTCTCCGGTGGTCAGCAGCAGCGGCTCTGCATCGCCCGCGCGATCGCGGTCGAGCCGCAGGTGCTCCTGATGGACGAGCCCTGCTCGGCCCTCGACCCGATCTCGACGTCGGCGATCGAGGACCTCATCCACGAGCTGAAGAGCGACTACACGATCGTCATCGTCACCCACAACATGCAGCAGGCCGCCCGCGTCTCCGACGAGACCGGCTTCTTCAACCTCAAGGCGACCGGCGAGCCCGGCCACCTGGTCGAGTTCAACCCCACCACGAAGATGTTCTCCAACCCCGACGAGGACTCGACCGAGGCCTACATCTCGGGTCGTTTCGGCTGATCTCCGCGGGCTCCGATTCGCGGTAGTCCCTGACGTTTGTGTCGTGATTTCGGCGAAATGACAGCACAAACGTCAGGGACTATCCGCGATCGAGTGAGCCGGAGGGGTACGCCGACCCGCATCCCCCGAGCGGCCCGAGTGGCCCCGAGCGGCGGCCCTGTGGATGAGCGGGTGCACGTCCGGCGGGGTTCGCCCACAGTGGCCGGGTGGCGGACGAGATCGAGCCGGAGCGACGGCTGCGGGCGGGGCTGGTGCTGCCGGTGCGCGCCGACCGCACCGGCGGCGGTGGTCCGACGCCGGCGCAGGTACGCGGGCCGGGCTGGCGGCGTACGAGTCGTGGGTTGTACGTGCCGAGATCGGTGTCGACCGACGACGTCGAGCAGCGCATCGTCGAGGCGTCGGCCGTCGTACCGCCCGGCTTCGCGATCACCGGGTGGGCTGCGCTGCGCTGGCAGGGCGCCCGCTGGTTCTCCGGCGTCACCGGCGCCGGCGCACGCCTGCCGATCACGATCGTGATCGGCACGCACGACATCCGCCCGCAACCCCGCTTCGCGATCGCGGTCAGCGGCGAGGGCCTGAACCCCGGGCTGGTCCACTGGGTCGAGGGCGTGCCGGTGACCGACCCGCGCTACTCGCTGTCCTTCGAGATGCGCTACGCCACGCACCGTGACCCGGCCGTCACCGCCTTCGCGATGGCGGCGTACGCCGACCTGGTGTCGTACGAGGAGATGGCGGAGTTCCTGGACCGTCAGAACGGGTGGACGGGCATCCCGCAGGCGCGCGACGCGCTGCCGCTCGTCGAGGAGAACCTGTGGTCGCCGCAGGAGTGCGGCCTGGTGAAGGTCTGGGCGGAGGCCGGGTTCCGTCGGCCGCTGTGCAACCGGCCGGTCTTCGACCTGCGCGGGCGCCACATCGGGACCCCCGACGTCTTCGACCCGGTGGCCGGGATCGGGGGCGAGTACGACGGCAGCCTGCACCTCGCGCGCCGCCAGCGCGACCTCGACCTGCGCCGCGAGGGTCTCTTCCGCGAGCACCTCATCGACATCGTCACGATGACCGCCTCCGACCGCTACGACCCGTCGGCCTTCGTACGACGCCTGCGTACGGCGTACCGCCACGCGCACCTGCGTCGAGCCGATCGGCGGGCCTGGACGATCGAGCAGCCGGAGTGGTGGGTGCCCACCGAGACGGTCGAGCAGCGCCGCGCGCTGAGCCCGGAGCAGCGCCGCCGGTTCCTGCGGCACCGCTCGGCCTGAGCGCGGCGGGCGGCCGACGCGGAACCCTCGGCCGGAGCGGCGCTCGGGCGTTCGCGCTGCGCAGCGCGGTCGGGCCGACTCGCGGGCGTCGCGCGCGACCACCCGCTCGCCCTCTGGGCAGCAGACCCGCTGGAATCCGGAAATGCTGAGGAGAAGTGCTTACGATCAGCGCATGAACGCCTCTCGGATCACCAGTGCCCTGCTCGCCGCGTGCCTCGGCGTCGCCGCCTTGACGACCACCACGGCCGCGCAGGCCTCCGCCGCCGTCCCGACGCGCGCGTCGAGCCACGACAACTACGCGTTCGTGATGGTGGTCCCGGAGGCGAAGCACCGGACGATCCCGCGCAAGCGTCGCTGCATCAACCTCCGCCACGAGTTCAGGTTCGTCACCGACTACTACGACAGCCGTTTCGAGGGGAAGGTCACGACCAAGTCGCGCGGCAAGAAGTACGCCTCCAACAAGCTCACCGTGGTGGCGAGCACCGTCCCGAAGTACAACTCCGTCCCCTTGGGCGCTCGGGTCTGCAGTGCGGGGACGTACTACGTCACGGCCAAGGGTCGCATCACCGATCCGAAGCGTCCCGGCAGGATCGACAAGCGGGTGTCGGTGACGAAGTCCGTCACGGTCACCAAGCAGCGCTGAGACTGGCCCCACCTCGCGCCCCCACCGCGCGGTAGTCCCTGACGTTTTTGTCGTGATCTCGGCGAAATGACAGCAAAAGCGTCAGGGACTACCCCGGTCCGGGACCCGGTTCGGGTCTCGGCCGCCGAACCAGGGGGTACGCCGAGCCGCGCGCTGAGCCCGCACCGGCGCCGCCGGTCCTGTCGCCGCCCGCCCGAGCGCGGAGGGCAGCTGACCGGAAACCCTCAGACGGAGGCTCCCGGGCGGCTAGCGTCTGCACAGCCCGGGAGCTGACTTCCGGGCGTCGTGCACCAGCCTCGGGCCGACCAGGAAGACACCACCACCGACATGAAGCACCTCGCCCTCGCCGTCGCGGCCCTCGCCGCCTGCGCCTCGCTCAGTGGTTGCTCGGGCTCCGACTCCGCAGCCGACGAGCCCGCTCCCGCGACCACCCCCTCGGACACGACCACCCCGGACGCCGAGGACCCGGCTCCGGCCGGCGACGAGGGCCGCTTCCAGGCGGCGTACGCCGACGTGACGGCGCTGATGGCGGTCATCGCCCAGCAGAGCGACGTCAGCCCGACCTCGACCGCGGAGGCCAACGCGGCTGCCGGCCTCGACGAGACCACCCCCCTCGTCTTCGCCGACTACACCGTCCTGCCCGACGAGTCGGAGTCCACCGGCTCCCTGTGCCTGCTGTCCAACACCACCGACACCTACATCGCGCTCTCCTACTCCGGTGCGGCCGGTGAGGTCGACCTCGGGGACGGCGAGTGCTCCTACGACACGGCGAACGCCGCGGTCGTCGGCGACGTCACGACCAACGCGTGGAGCGTCGGGGGCGATCTCATGGGCGACCTCCTGCCCCTCGCGGCGTTCGGCGGCTGAGGTCTCGTCGTCCCCCATCGCGATAGTCCCTGACGTTTTTGTCGTGATTTCGACGAAATGACAGCACAAACGTCAGGGACTACCGCACGCTCGGGCCCGGCGACGACGAGCGACCTCACACGGGTACGACGACGTGCAGCACCTCGTAGCAGAGCCAGGCGGAGAGCCCGGCGGCCGGGAAGGTGAGGATCCAGGCGGCGAGCACGGAGCGCGCGACACCCCACCGCACGGCGGAGAGGCGCTTGGTGGCGCCGGCGCCCATCACGGCCGCGGTGATGGTGTGGGTGGTCGAGATCGGGGCCTGGAAGACGTACGACGTCGTGTAGAGCACCGACGCGGCGACCGACTCGGCGGCGAAGCCGCGGGGCGGGTCGAGGTCGATGATGCGGCGCCCGAGGGTGCGCATGATGCGCCAGCCGCCGGAGTAGGTGCCGAGCGAGATGGCGCCGGCGGCGGCGGCGATCACCCAGATCGGCAGGTCGTCGTCGGCGCCGACGTACCCGCCGGCGAGCAGGGCCAGGAAGATCACGCCCATCGTCTTCTGGGCGTCCTGCAGGCCGTGGCCGAGGGCCATCGCGGCGGCCGAGAGGGTCTGGGCGAGCCGGAAGCCACGGTTGGCGCGCGACGGGTTGACGCGCCGGAAGATCCACATCAGGGCGACCATGACCGCGAAGCCGAGGGTGAAGGCGACCACCGGTGAGAGGACCATCGGGATCAGGACCTTCGTCACCACGACGTCCCAGTGCGCGGTGACGCCGGCGGCCAGGGCGGCGCCGACGAGTCCGCCGATGAGGGCGTGGGACGACGAGGACGGGAGGCCGTAGTACCAGGTGAGGAGGTTCCACGCGATGGCTCCGAGGAGCCCGGCCATGACGATGACGAGGGCCTCGTTGCCGGTGCCCGGGTCGATCGTCTCCGAGACCGTCTGGGCCACCTTCTGGCCGAGGAAGGCGCCGGCGAAGTTCATCACCGCCGCCATCGCCAGGGCGATGCGCGGCGTGAGCGCGCGGGTGGAGATCGAGGTCGCGATCGCGTTGGCTGCGTCGTGGAAGCCGTTGGTGTAGTCGAAGACGAGGGCGATCGCGACGACGGCGATCACGATCGCCAGGGTGAGTGACACGCGGTCAGCTCTCCTTGACCGCGATCTGCTCGATGATGTTGGCGACCTTCTCGAACGCGTCGATGGCGGACTCGAGGGCCTCCACGATGTCCTTCAGCTTGAGGACCTCGAGGGTCTGGTACTCCCCGGAGAAGAGCCTGGCGAGGGTACGACGGTGGTTGTGGTCGCCGGTGTTCTCGAGACGGTTGACCTCGATCCAGTACTCCTCGAGCGACTGCATCGACTGCAGCTTCGGCATCGCGGCCGCGGTCAGCTCGGCACAGCGGGACAGGACCTCGACCTGCTCGGACAGCTCGGGGGGCATGGACACGACCTCGTAGAGCAGGATCAGGTCGACGACCTCGTCCATCTCGTCCATGACGTCGTCGAGGGCCGAGGCCAGGGCGTAGATGTCCTCGCGGTCGAACGGCGTGACGAACGTCGTGTTGACCCGCCGGACGATCGCGTGGGTGGTCTCGTCGGCGTCGTGCTCGGCGGCGCGCATGCGCTGGGCGACGTCCTCCTTGGCCGAGGACTCCGACAGCATCTCGGCCAGCAGCCCGACGCCCACGACGAGGTGCTCGGCCAGCTCGGTGAACATGTCGTAGAAGGCTCGGTCGACCGGTTTGAAACGCAGACCCATCGTGAACTCCTGACCGCGCGGAAGTGGACCGCCGATCATGCTAGGGGGTGCGCGGATCCGACCGGCAAGTCGTGGGCACCCGAGGGGGTCCGTCCCCAGTCAGGACGGGCTACGGCGGCGGCGCTGACCCTCGATGAGCTTCTCCTGGAGGTGGATCGTCCCGGCGTTGAGCGCCCACGACCCGTCGTTGTCGAGCTCCCAGGCGCTGGTGTCGGGATCGAACGCCAGGTCGAGCAGCGACCCGACCACACCGATGCTCTCCTCGTGCGGCAGTCGGACGAGCACCTCGACGCGGCGGTCGAGGTTGCGGTGCATCATGTCGGCCGAGCCGAGCCACGCGGTGGGGGAGCCACCGTTGTCGAACCAGAAGATCCGGCTGTGCTCGAGGAACCGGCCGAGGATCGAGCGCACCGTGATGTTCTCCGACAGGCCGGGTACGCCGGGTCGCAGGGAGCAGATGCCGCGCACCAGCAGCTCGACGCGGACTCCTTCCTGCGAGGCGAGGTAGAGCGCGTCGATGACGGCCTCGTCGACCACGGAGTTGGCCTTGATCCGGATCCCGGAGGAGCGGCCGGCGGCGTGGTGGGAGATCTCGGCGTGGATCTGGTCGACCAGCCCGGAGCGCACCGAGTCGGGCGCGACGAGGAGCTGCTCGTAGGAGGCGTTGCGCGACCAGCCGCTGAGGTTGTTGAAGAGGTGGGCGACGTCCTCGCCGATGGCCTCGTCGGTGGTGATGAGGCCGAGGTCCTCGTACATGCGGGCGGTCTTGGAGTTGTAGTTGCCGGTGCCGATGTGGGTGTAGCGACGGATGCCGCCGCCGCGGTGCCCCTCGTCGCGGACCACCATGGCCAGCTTGCAGTGGGTCTTCAGCCCGACGAGGCCGTAGACCACGTGGCAGCCGGCCTGCTCGAGCTTGCGGGCCCAGCGGATGTTGGCCTGCTCGTCGAAGCGGGCCTTGATCTCGACGATCACCAGCACCTGCTTGCCGCTCTCGGCGGCGTCGATGAGGGCGTCGATGATCGGGCTGTCGCCCGAGGTGCGGTAGAGGGTCTGCTTGATCGCGAGCACGTGCGGGTCGGCGGAGGCCTGCTCGATGAACCGCTGCACCGACGTCGCGAACGAGTCGTAGGGGTGGTGCAGCAGGACGTCGTGGCGGCGGGCGGCCTTGAACACGTCGACCGGCGCGGCCGACTCGACCTCGGCGAGGCGCGAGTGCGTGGTCGGCACGAACGCGGGGTACTTCAGCTCCTCGTGCGCGAGGTCGGCGATGCCGTGCAGCCCGCGCAGGTCCAGGGGTCCGGGGAGCTTGAAGACCTCCTCGGGGCTGATGTCGAGCTCGGAGACGAGCAGGTCGAGCACGCTCTCGGAGATCGACTCCTCGACCTCGAGGCGCACCGGCGGCCCGAAGCGGCGGCGCAGCAGCTCCTTCTCGAGCGCGGCGAGGAGGTTCTCGGCGTCGTCCTCCTCGACCTCGAGGTCCTCGTTGCGGGTGACCCGGAAGGTGTGGGCCTCGACGACCTCCATGCCCGGGAAGAGTCGCTTGAGGTGGGCGCCGATGACGTCCTCGAGCGGCACGAACCGCGCACCGTGCGAGGAGGAGCCCAGCGGCACGAACCGGTCGAAGGTCTGCGGCACCTTGACCCGCGCGAAGTGCTGCTTGTCGGTCTGCGGGTTGTGGATGACCACGGCCAGGTTGAGCGAGAGCCCGGAGATGTAGGGGAAGGGGTGGGCCGGGTCGACGGCGAGCGGGGTCAGCACCGGGAAGATCCGGTCGCGGAAGAGGCGCTTGCACGCCTTCTGCTCGTCGCGGTCGAGGTCGTCCCACCGCACCAGCTCGATGTCGTGCTCGCGCAGCGCGGGCACGATCTGGTCGCGGAACAGCTCGGACTGGCGCCGGGTCAGCTCGCGGGTGGTGCGCCAGATCTGCTCCAGCACCTCGCGCGGCATCAGCCCGGAGGCGGCGCGTACGGCGAGCCCGGCGGCGATGCGTCGCTTGAGGCCGGCCACGCGGACCATGAAGAACTCGTCGAGGTTGCTGGTGAAGATCGCCAGGAAGCGCGCCCGCTCCAGCAGCGGCAGCGTCGCGTCCTCGGCCAGCTCGAGCACCCGCTGGTTGAAGCGCAGCCAGGACAGCTCGCGGTCGAGGAAGCGGTCCTCGAACTCCTTGACGCCCGCGACCAGCGCCGGGTCGGGCACGTAGGGGACGTCGACCTCGTAGGC
Source organism: uncultured Actinomycetota bacterium (assembly GCA_963757695.1). Classification (GTDB taxonomy): domain Bacteria; phylum Actinomycetota; class Actinomycetes; order Propionibacteriales; family Nocardioidaceae; genus Nocardioides. The sequence continues at coordinate 55,808 of CAVWTJ010000014.1, read as the reverse complement.
CTCGTCGGGCACGCCCGTGGCCGATTCGCTGCTGTGCTCGGGGGCCATCTCCAACGACATGCCTCCCACTCTGTCAGGGTCCGGTGAACGACGGGTGACCCGCGCCCCCTACACCCCACCGCCCCCACCGCTCCAGCAGCCGGTTGCCGGAGCCTCCGGTGGTCGAGCAGGCGGGGACAACGAGCCTCCGGTGGTCGAGCAGGCGGGGGGTCCCGGTGGTCGAGTAGGCGGGGACGAGCGCCAGCGAGGCCCCGGCGTATCGAGACCCGGCGAGCCGAGATGCGGTGTCGGTGGTGGGGGTTGTCGGTCGGGCTTGGGGGTCTCGATACGCCCGGACCTGGCTCCTTCGTCGCCGGTCCGGCCTCGACCACGGAGGGTCCCGGTGGTCGAGCCGGCGGATCCGGTGGTCGAGTAGGCGGGGGGTCCCGGTGGTCGAGTAGGCGGGGACGAGCGCCAGCGAGGCCCCGGCGTATCGAGACCCGGCGAGCCGAGATGCGGTGTCGGGTCCGAGGGGTCAGCGCGAGTACTGCACGTGCGTGTCCTGCTGCGCGTGGCCGAACCCCAGCGCCGAGTAGACGTGCACGGCGGCCTCGTTGTCGGACTCGACGTACAGCAGCACCTCCTCGACCCCCAGGCCGGCGAGGTGCTCCAGGCCGGCGAGGGTGAGCACGCGGCCCAGGCCGCGGCCCTGGGCGGCGGGGCCGACCGCCACGACGTAGACCTCGCCGGTCGCCGCGTCGTGCTGCTTGGTCCAGTGGAAGCCGAGCAGCTCACCGCTGGCGGCGTCGGTCGCCACGAGCAGCCCGGCGGGGTCCCACCAGGACTCGTCCATCCGCTCGGCGAGGTCGGCGGCGTCCATGCCGCCCTGCTCGGGATGGTGGGCGAAGGCGGTGGCGTTGACCTCCAGCAGCGGGGCGGCGTCGCCGTCGTCGTAGCCGCGGATCGTCACGCCCTCCGGCACCTCCAGGGCCGGCAGGGGGGTGGCGGTGGGGCGGCGCATCACCCACAGGTCACGGGTACGACGCCAGCCGTGCGCGTCCGCCAAGCGTGCGGCTGCCGGGTGGCCGCCGTGCGACCAGGCCTTGCCTGCTGGCTCGTCGGCGCCGGCGGCCTCGGCGGCGAGCCGCCCACCGATGCCGGACCCGCGGGACTCCGGCGCGACAGCCAGCGTCAGCTCGCCGTCACGCACGAGCGCGAAGCCGCCGTCCTCGACCCACACCTGGGCGCCGTCGAAGCCGTGGTGCTTGAGGCGGCGTTCGCCCAGCTCGTCGAGCGGGTCGGCCTCCCCGGCCTCCACGCAGGCGGCCCGGACGGCGGTGATGATCTCCAGTGCGTCCACGCCCCGACCCTAACGACCCCCGACCCCCCGCTGGTCGAGGTGCGAGCGAAGCGAGCCTCGCAACACCCGAACCCCGACCCCCCGCTGGTTGAGGTGCGAGCGAAGCGAGCCTCGCAACCCCGACCCACCGCTGGTTGAGGTGCGAGCGAAGCGAGCCTCGAAACCCGGTGAGCCGACAAGCAGCCCCTATCCCGTCACCTCTCCAGATCCCGTCACTTCTCCAGCACCAGCGTGATCGGCCCGTCGTTGACGGAGGTGACCCGCATGTCGGCGCCGAACACCCCGCGCGCGACCTGGGCGCCGAGGCGCTCGAGCTCGGCACAGACCGCGTCGTAGAGGGGTTCGCTCACGGGGCCGGGGGCGGCGGCCGACCACGAGGGGCGCCGGCCCTTGCGGGCGTCGCCGTACAGGGTGAACTGGCTGACCACCAGCACCGGTGCCCCCGCCTCCGAGGCGGACGTCTCGTCGCGCAGCAGCCGCAGCTCCCAGATCTTGCGCGCCATCCAGGCGACCTCGTCGGGCCCGTCGTCGTGGGTGATGCCGAGGTAGACGAGCAGGCCCGGCCCCTCGATCGCCCCCACGACCCGACCGGCACCCGCACCCGCACCCCCATCCCCGCCGGCACCCGCACCGGCACCCTCACGAGCACCGTCACCGACGACGCTCACCTCGGCAGACAGGACTCGCTGGATCACGGCACGCATCCGGCCATGTTCTCGCACGCCCGGATCTGGCAGCATGCCCAGTTGTGTCCGATCCCTCTCGCCCAGCCACCGACCCCGTCCCGCCCGAAGCGCTGCTGGTCACCGTCGCCCCGACCGGCGCGGAGACCACGAAGGACGACTGTCCCCAGCTGCCGACCACGCTCGAGGAGCTCGTCACGGCCGCGCAGGAGTCGGAGGCGGCCGGCGCGGCGATGGTGCACGTGCACATCCGCGACGACGAGCACCGCCCGAGCCTCGACCCCTCCCGGCTGCGGGAGACCGTCGCGGCGCTGCACGAGGGCACCGGGCTCGTCGTACAGCTCTCGACCGGCGGCTCGGTCCACGACCCGCTCGACGCCCGGCTGAAGGTGCTCGACGCCGCCCCCGACTCGTGCAGCCTGACGATGGGCACCACCAACTTCGGCGACGACGTCTTCACCAACCCCTGGCCGTTCATCTGCGAGCTCTACCAGCTCAGCCAGGAGCGGGAGGTGGTGCCGGAGTTCGAGCTGTTCGACCTCGGCCACGTCACCTCCCTGGAGCGGCTGCTGCGCCGCTACGGCCTGCCGTACGGCGGCCGCGTCCACGTCGACTTCGTGATGGGTGTGCCCGGCGGGATGCCGGGCACCGCCGATGCGCTGGTCGCCGGCGTCGCGGCGCTGCCGCCCGAGGTGACCTCGTGGTCGGCCACCGGCATCGGCCGCTCGACCCTGCCGGTGCGTTGGCCGCCCTCAGCAAGGGTGGTCACCTGCGGGTGGGGATGGAGGACGTGCTGACGCTGAGCCGCGGGGTGCCGGTCGAGACCAACGCCCAGCTGGTCGAGCGGGCCGTCGAGCTCGGTGCCCTGGCCCAGCGGCGCCCGATGACGCCCGCCGAGGCGCGCCGGCTGCTCGGCTCGGGGCCTCGGTCGCCACCGGGTAGCCCGACCCAAGCCCGCGCCACCTCCCGGTGTTCGCCGGGAGCCGACCTGAGGAACAACCGACGCCGCCGACGCGGTCTTCCTAGGATCACGGTGACGTAGGTGCCTCGTCTGGCGGGGCCGACCTCTGGACGGCCTCGTGCCGACGGCGACGGGATCGTTGTGAGACGCGCACACCGCACCACCACCTCTACGCGCGGCCGGGCGTCTCGACGCCGTACGGCGCGGGCGATCCTCGCCGCGGGCACGTCGCTGGTGCTGCTGGTCGGCATGTCGGCGCCCACCGCGGGTGCTGCGGAGTCGGCGACCGGCTCGGGGCAGGCGGACGGCAGGGACCCGCAGCCCCGGGCAGCCGCCCGGGCAGGGGCAGCGCATGGGAAGGCGCCTGCTCCCCAGGCCGCCCCCGGGGCCCCGATCAGGGGGGAGGCGGTGAATGTCAGCGGCCGGCTCCCGCAGCACCGTGCGCGAGTCATCAAGCTGCAGCGCAAGCGCGGCCACCGGTCGGTGGTCGTCGCCACGAGCCGGACCCGGCGGAGCGGGCGCTACGGGTTCTCGACGCACGCGCCCGCCCAGCGGCTGGTGGTCTACCGTGTCGCGGCACCGCGCACCTCAGGTCTTCAGGCGGTGACGTCGCGCACGCTCACCGTCCGCCCGCTCGCCCAGCACGTCGGTCTGACGGCACCGCCGAGCGCGGCGCCGTCCAGCACGGCCACCCTCGTCGTCGATGCCGCCCCGCCGCGACGCGGTCGCCGGGTGAGCGTCCAACGACTGGTGGACGACGTGTCGGTGGATCAGAGCACGGTCGTGCAGGCGGGCGGCCGTCGGGTGAGCGTGGCGGTGTCGGTGCCCGGCAGCGGCCTGAGGCGCGAGCCGGAGCCGTCAGTCTCCTACCGGGCGGTGCTCCACCGCTTCCGCGGGGCCCCCTCCCTGGTCGGTGCCGCCGCACGTGTCGCGATCGACCGGCCGGCCGACACGACGGCGCCACCGGTGCCTTCGGGGCTGGTGGTGCAGCCCGGCAACGGCCAGGTCGGCCTGGCGTGGGACGCGGTGGCGGGTCCGGGCTCGGAGGACCTGGCCGGTTACATGGTGTTCCAGTCCGTGTCGGGCGGCGCCTGGTCGCCGGTGATGGGTACGGCGGAGTCTCCGCTGTCGGCGTCGAGTGCGCTGGTCCGGGGCCTGGACAACGGCGTCTCCTACGCCTTCGCGGTGGCCTCGGTCGATGCGGCGCTGAACGTCTCGGAGCGATCGGCGGCCGTCGAGGCCACCCCGGAGGATCCCGACGCGGGGCCCGCCCTCGTCGGCTTTCTCGCCGACGTCGGGGGACGTGGTCGGCGGCGAGCTCGTCGAGATCGTCGGGACCGGGCTCGGCGCCGTGGACGAGGTCCGGTTCGACGATCAGGCGGCCACGTTCGTCGAGACCTCCCGGCATCGGTTGGTGGTCCGGACTCCGGCCCACGTCGTGGGGGGAGCGGAGGTGCGGCTCCTGGTCGCGGACGCGACAGTCCAGAGGGCCGCGACCCGTTCACCTTCGTCCGACGCGAGCTCGAGAGCGTCGACGTCGCCGTTGCGCGGCCGGACACCGTCATGTTGACCCTTGACGACGTGTACGCCGTGGCGAGCGTCGCCACCGGAGCCATCGACATCACCCTGGCCGACGGCGGGGCGGTGGGCGGCGTCGTGAGGGGAGCCGGGGTCTACCTGGAGCCCGGACACCCCGACGCCTCGACCGGTCTCGCGGGCACCGTGCAGTCGCTCGACGAGGTGGACGGCCGCACCGTCGTGACCGTCGAGCGGGCACCGGTCGACCAGGTCCTGGCCGAGCGCGACTTCGCCCGTTCGGTCTCGTTCGGGACGTCGCGAGGCGCAGTGGCTCCGCTGCCACGCGGCGGGGAGCGCCCAGGACATCTATTCGGTCAACCGTCGTTCCTCGACTGCCGCCGAGTCGTGCAGCACGAGACGGCAGCTACGAGACGCTCGAGTCGCTGCCGGCCGACCAGGTCGACGTCAAGGTGAAGTTCACCATCGCCGACCTCCGGGCCGATGTGATCGAGGACGGCACCGGAGCGCGCACCGTTACGCGGCCTCGATCAGCGGCGACCCGACGTTGCAGATCGTCGCCCGGGCCGAGGTCAGCGCCAAGTGCGAGTTCCTGCCGTCCCTCACCGACAAGCTCGCGCTACAGCTCCCGGTCGGCCCGCTCGAGCTGAAGATCAAGCCGGACCTCGCGGTGACGTTCCGGGTCTCGGGGAAGGCGATCATCACCAAGAGTCGTCGTTCGTCGTCGGTCTGCGCAAGAGCGGCGACCGGGCGACCGAGTTCTTCCACGACTTCACCCAGTCGCCGGCCACCATCTCCGGCACCGCCGAGGTCGGCATCCGGATCCGGCAGGCGCCGACTTCAGCCTCCTGTATCAGGCGGTCGTCGGTCTCTACGCCAAGCTAGGACCGGTCGCCGACCTCTCGTACGAGTTCCGTCCGGTCTCGGCCAACCACTGCCTGACCCTGGGTCTTGAGGTCGAGGCCGAGATCGGGGCACGCCTCGACCTGCTCGCGTTCTCGTGGACCCAGCCGCTGCTGACCCTGACCAAGAAGTTTGTGTCGGAGGAGCTTTGCCTCTCCGAGCCGCTCGACCCGGACACCTCGATCGTGCTCGATGACGGACTCGCCGACTACAACGATGCGCCGTACGTGATGTTTCCCGATGCGAGCTCCCGCTCGCCGTTCCCGCCCTGGACGTTCGAGCCGGTCAACTACGGCGATGCCTACATCCTGCCGCAGGACCTCACGTTGGCGACGGGTACCAGCTACTGGTTCACCCGGCCGTTGTCGGTCCCGGAGGGGTGACCCTGCGGGTCGAGAAGGCGTGCACATCAAGCTCGGCCACTGCTACTGGACCATCCATCTCCCGTCGAACCCGTGCGTGAACGTCTCGGGGCCTGGTCTCCTTCGAGGGCACCTCTGGCGACCCGATCGTGATCACCCGGCTGAGCGACGACTCCCTGGACGGTGACACCGACGGGCTGGACCCCTCCCAGAACGTGTCGGGAGTCTCCCCGCTCGCGATCTACTCCGGCACGCTCGTGGTGCGCGGCGTCGAGGCCAGGTCCGCCGGTCTTCGACTCGGTGGCGGTGTCGTCAACGTCGAGGACACCACCTTCCGCGACGGGGCAGGCGTCTCGGGTCTCGCCGATGCGGTGCGCCTGGACCGGGTCGAGCTCGATGCCACCGCGGGCGGTGTGGAGCTCAACGCCGCCCGCGCCACCGTCAGCCGCTCCCGGTTCCAGGCGGGTTCCCTCTCCCTCCACGGGTCGGGGACGTACGGCGTGCACGACAACACGTTCGCGCACGGCGCGATCAGCAACGACTCGGCCGACCTGAGCTTCTACGACAATCGTTCACCACGGCCGACGTCACGATGAGCGCGAGCGTGGCCGGTGCGTCGGCCGGCTACCAACGCACCGCGACGGTCGACGGCGCGGCCCCGGTGCTCGGGTACGCGACGGCACCGTGGAGGGTTCGATGACCTCGGGGTCGAGCGTCACCTACGCCCTGGCAACGGGGTCCGGATCCCTGAGGGCGCGTCGCTGACCCTGAGCGCCGGGACCGTGGTCAAGGGCCAGACCGGCTACAACGTCTACCAGTCCTTCCCGGCCTACTTCCAGGTCGACGGCAGCCTGCTCCTCGAGGCACCGAGCAGCGCCAGGTGGTCCTCACGACCTGCAACGACTCCTCGGCGGCTCCGACGCGACCGTGCCTGACACCCAGAACGTCAGCGGGACAGCTGGGCCGGGGTGCGCCTGGGCGAGCGGGGCTCGTTGGTCGCCCACCATGCCCGCTTCGCCGGTCTCGCCGAGACGTTGACCGTCGGGCCGCTGGCCACCGCGCACCTCTTCGACTCGAGGTTCGAGGGCCCCTGGCCCCTCCCAGGGGGCGATCGTCTCGAGCAGCAACGACTTCTCGATCGCCGACTCCGAGCTCGTTGGTGGCGCGCTGCTGGCCTTGAACGACGGAGACCCGGTCGTCGAGCGCACCACCTTCCGGGGAAGCCCGGTGCGGGTCCTGACGCCGTCGGCGGTGCTGCGCGACGTGGCCTTCGCCGGGGCCGGGCCGGCGATCTCGGCCTCCCCGACCGGCGCCGGGGCGGTCTTCGAGTCGGTCGCCACGACCACCGGCGCGCCGGTGGTGCTGGAGGTGGCGAGCGGCTCGGTCCAAGGCGAGGTCGTCTGGGGCCCCGGGGTCACCTACGCCCCCGCCTTCGACGTCCGGGTGCCAGCCGGGGCGTCGCTGACGTTGGCGCCGGGGGTCGTCTTCAAGGGCCAGACCACCTACAACAGCTACCAGACCTTCGCGTCCCGTTTCGTCGTCGACGGGGTCCTGCACGCGGTCGGCACACCGGCGGAGCCCGTGGTCCTGACCACGCGCAACGACTCGTCGGTGGGAGCCGATGCGTCGGTGCCCCTCGACGCCTACGCCAACGGTGATTCGTGGGAGGGCATCACGGCGAACGACGCCTCCGACGTGGTGCTCGAGCACGTCCGGGCTGCGGGGTCGCGCACCCTGCTCGCCGCCGGGCAGGGATCGCGGGTCAGGATGCGGTCCGTGGCCGCCCTTGATGGTGGGTCGGGGCTGCCCGCGGTCTCCTCCAGCAGCGACGACCTGGTGATCGAGGGCTCCAGGTTCGAGGGAGCCGGCGACTTCGACCGCGTGGGCGTCTCCGTCCGCGGTGCGTCCCAGATCCTGCGGACGAGGTTCGTGCGCTCCTCGGTGACCACTTACTCGCCGATGGTGGTGCTGCACGGCAACGTCTTCGCGGACCTGACCGGGGTCATGCTGCGCAACGTCGCCGCCGGCACCGTCGATGCCGAGCTGAACTGGTGGGGCTCCGAGACCGGTCCCGTGCTCGCTGGCTCCGAGCGCGACATCGACGGTGACGTGGACGCCGACCCGCGGGCCGCACCGCGACCTGCGAGGGCACCGGAGCACCCTGAGCAGCTCCCTTAGCGAGCGATCCTGCGATACTCAGTAGACGAGCGCCTGTACGCCGTCGCGCAGCACCAGCTCGGTGAACGACGCCGCCCCGGAGATCCGTGCCCCGGTGAGCAGGTCGTCCGCGGTGATCGAGCGGCGGGCGGCGCACTGCGAGCACACCGCGACCGAGCCGCCCGCGAGGACGCCCGCGACCAGCTCGACGGAGTCGGTGGCGCCCTCGAGCCCGAGGTCGGGGATGCGTCCGGCGACGCCGAACCACACCGCCTCGCCGGTCAGCCACAGGTCGACCTCGGCACCCATCGCGACGGCCGACGCGGCGACGGTCAGCGCCTGGTTGGCCCGTTCGGGCGCCTCGGCGCCGCACGTCAGCTTGACGACCAATGAGCGCGACACGCGTTCAGCCTAGGGCCGGGTTCGGCTCCGCCACTACAGTGGAGGCGTGTTCCACATCCCTGAGAACCTTCACCCCAACTGTGGACCCGTCGCCTGGATGCTCGGCACCTGGGGCGGCAGCGGGCGCGGCGACTACCCGACGATCGAGCCGTACCAGTACGGCCAGGAGGTCGTCTTCCAGCAGGACGGACGCCCCTTCTTCCACTACTTCGCGCGCTCGTGGATCATCGACGAGGCGGGCGAGACGGTGCGCCAGGCCGCCCAGGAGACCGGCTTCCTGCGCTGCCTGGAGGACGGCAAGCTCGAGATGGTGCTGAGCCACAACACCGGGCTCTCCGAGATCTGGTACGGCAAGGCGGAGGCCGGCAAGGTCGAGCTCCGCACCGCCGGGGTCGGCTTCACCGAGACGGCCAAGGAGGTCGTCGGCGGCCACCGGCTCTACGGCAACGTCGAGGGCGAGATGCTCTACGCCTACGACATGGAGGCCATGGGCCAGCCCCTCCAGCCGCACCTGTGGGCCAAGCTGCAGCGTCAGTGAGCGTGGGCCGTCCGTGAGGTACGTCGACCCGTGAGCGACCACGAGGCCCCGGGCGCACCGGATGCACCGATGCGCCGGAGGCTCAGCGCGACTGGCGCGCCGAGCTGCGCGCTCATGGTCTGCGCCTCACGCCGCAGCGCGAGCTGATCCTCACCGCCGTCGAGGCGCTGGGTCATTGCACGCCCGACCAGGTGCACGCGAAGGTGCGCGAGACGTCGTCGGCGATCAACCTGTCGACGGTCTACCGCACGCTCGAGGTGCTCGAGGAGCTCGGCCTCATCCGCCACGCACACCTCAGCGACCGGTCGCCGACGTACCACTCCGTGCGGGGGCACGAGCACTTCCACCTGGTCTGTCGGAATTGCAAGCGCGTCACCTCCGTTGAGACCCATGTGCTCGAGCCGCTCCGTGCGGTGCTGTCCACCGAGCACGACTTCGAGATCGACGCGGGACACCTGACGGTGTTCGGCACCTGCAAGGGAGAGTGCTCCACCTCGTGACTGACACCGACGCGAACGACGCCACCACCGCCTCGACGCCCGACCCGCAGCAGCCCGCTCGGCGCAGCCCGCTGCTCGCGCTCCCGGGGGCGGTCGCCGGCAACGGCATCGACGCCCCGGTGGCCGCGCACTACGGCTCGTTCAACACCGAGCAGCGCGCGCTGGCGGCGGGGGAGGGCTTCGTCGACCTGTCGCACCACGACGTGTTCCGGCTGACCGGTCCCGACCGGCTCACCTGGCTGCACAACCTCACCACGCAGTACTTCCTCGACCTGGCACCCGGTGTCCCGACCCAGGGCCTGATCCTGAGCCCGCAGGGGCGCGTGGAGCACGAGTTCCGCGGCACCGACGACGGCGAGGCGTTCACGGCGTGGACCGAGCCGGGCGCCTCCGCCGCACTGGTGGCGTTCCTGGAGAAGATGAAGTTCATGACCCGCGTCGAGATCACCGACGAGACCGACGCGTTCGCGCTCACCTGGCGCCCCGCGACGGGCTACCGCCTGGTCCCGCGCGAGTCGCTCGCGACGTACGCCGAGGCGGCCGGGCCGGCCGCCGGCCTGTGGGCCTTCGAGGCGCTGCGCATCGAGCGCGGCGAGCCCCGGTTCGGCATCGACACCGACGACCGCACGATCCCCAACGAGGTCGGCTGGATCGGTCCCGCCGTCCACCTCGACAAGGGCTGCTACCGCGGTCAGGAGACCGTCGCGCGGGTCCACACGTTGGGCCGTCCGCCGCGTCGGCTGACCCTGCTCCACCTCGACGGCTCGGCCAACCTGCTGCCCGAGACCGGCGCCGAGGTGCTGCTCGGGGACAAGGTCGTCGGCACGGTGGGCAGCTCTGCGCGCCACCACGAGCTCGGCCCGATCGCCCTGGCCATCCTCAAGCGCAACACCCCCGTCGACGCACCGTTGGTCACGGGCGGCATCGACGCCGCCCAGGAGGTCGTCGTGGACCCCGAGGTCGGGCTCCACGTCCGGCCTCTGCGCTGACCGACGTGCCGCCGCGAGAGCGCGTGGTGGCAGGACTCCTGGTGGCCTCCTGCCTGTCGTTCGTCACGTTCTTCCTGATCGCCGGCCACGGCCCCTGGGCCGGGCCGCACGATCGTGAAGTTCTCACCCACCCACGGCCTCAACGACGGCGACGTCCCGGTCCTGCTGGCCTGGGTGATGGGCATGGTCGGCTGCGCCTACCTGACCCTCAAGCGCTAAGCGAGCCCCCGGTCGTCGAGCAGCCCGATCGAGGACCCCTCCGCTCGTCGAGTAGGCCTGTCGAGGACCTTCCGGTCGTCGAGTAGGCCGGGCGAGCGACGAAGGAGCGAGACCGGGCGTATCGAGACGCCGCAGGCCGGGGTACGACGTCCGGGAGGCCTCACTGCCCTGTTCGACGATGAGCCGGCGACGCCGAGGGTGGGTTGCGGGCGCCTCGATACGCCGGCCCTCGCTGGCGCTCGTGCCGCCTACTCGACGAACGGATGCGATACGCCGGCCCTCGCTGGCGCTCGTGCCGCCTACTCGACGACCGGGTGCCGCCTACTCGACGACGACTCAGGCGTCGAGCGACTGACGCTCGTCGCGGGCCACGAGGCGGGCGTCGGCGGCGTCCTTGTCCTTGTCCTTGGCGGGCAGGACGAAGCGGTAGCCGACGTTGCGCACGGTGCCGATGAGGGTCTCGTTCTCGGGGCCGAGCTTGGCGCGCAGGCGACGGACGTGGACGTCGACGGTGCGGGTGCCGCCGAAGTAGTCGTAGCCCCACACCTCCTGGAGCAGCTGCTGGCGGCTGAAGACGCGGCCGGGGTGCTGGGCGAGGAACTTCAGGAGCTCGAACTCCTTGAAGGTCAGGTCGAGCGGGCGCCCGCCGATCTTGGCGGTGTACGTCGCCTCGTCGACCACGACCTCGCCGGAGCGGATGACGTGGGCCTCGGGGTCGGCGGCGTTGCGGGCCGCGGCGAGCCGGCCGATGGAGAGCTTGACGCGGGCCTCGAGCTCGGCGGGGCCGCAGGTGTGCAGGACGACGTCGTCCATGCCCCAGTCGTGGCTGACGACGGACAGGCCGCCCTCGGTGACGATGAGCAGCACCGGGATGTCGGAGCCGGTGGTGCGGATGAGGCGGCAGAGGTCGCGGGCGCCGGCGAGGTCCTGGCGACCGTCGACGAGCAGCAGGTCGGACTCGGGGGCCTCGAGGAGGGCGCTGCCCTCGGCTGGCAGGATCTTCACGGAGTGACCGAGAAGTGCCAAGCCGGGCAGTACCTCGGCGGAAGGCTGAAGGGCGCTGGTCAGCAGCAGGAGCGTGCTCATACGGGGTCTCCTCACAAAGGCGAGTGAGACCGAAACACGTCAGTGGGCTCCGGCCGGTTGATCTGGAGGGAAGAATACCGAAACGTGGGCGACACAGGGAGTGGTCATTCAGTGATTGAGACTCAAATCATCTCGGTTCGTTACTGGGCATCGGCTCGGTCGGCGTCCGGGGTCGATTCCGAGACCCTCACGGTGGCGGGTCCGATCACCCTGACCGAGGTCCTGACGCGGCTCGGACAGGCCCACCCCGGCGGGCGTCTGCTGCAGGTCCTCGACGCCTGCTCGGTGCTCCTGGGCGACCTCCCGGTCTCCACCGAGGACCCCGACGACGTCGTGGTGGCGCCGGGATCGACGCTGGAGTTCCTCCCGCCCTTCGCCGGCGGCTGACCCGCAGGTCCAGCCGACCCCCGCCGTGACCTGAACGACCTGCCCGCGAAATACCTGCGTAAAGAACCCTACTTAGGTTGAGCGAGCCACCGCTGACGCCGTGTGCAGCGTGCTCCCACCTCTCTCACCTCGTGCTCACCTCGTGCGAGACGACCCTCCGTGCTCGGTCACCGGCGGTCGTCCGTCCCGACCTCAGGAGTAGAACGTCGTGCTCACGTCCCACGGAACAACGTCGCCCGCAGCGCCGGCCCGGTCCGGGTGGTGACGCTGACGTAGCTCCTCCCAGCTGTCCGGGCTCGCCCCGTCCCCCCGGGGAGGGCCCGGACCGTTCGGGCCCCGCTCCGCTCCCCCCGGGGCGGGCCCGGACACCCCCGGCGGAATGCCGGGCTGCCGGGGCTGGTTGTGGCCCCCATGAGCACCGGAGCCTGGGTCGCGATCATCGCCGTCGTCGTGGCGGTCGGCTTCGGCCTCTACCGGGCCGCGACCGACGGCCGCTTCCGCGGCACCCGCCGGCTGGCCGAGCCGCTCGCCGAGGGCGCCGAGCCCGGGGCGGAGGAACCGTCCGAGAGCCTGCTGGCCGGCACCCGGTGGGAGCCGGAGGCGGGGGAGCGGGCCACGCTGCTGCAGTTCTCCTCGGCGTTCTGCGCCCCGTGTCGCGCCACCCGACGCGTGCTGGAGGACGTCGCGTCCTCGCACGACGGCATCGCCCACATCGAGGTCGACGCCGAGCAGCACCTCGACGTCGTACGACGCCTGGGCATCATGCGGACGCCGACCACGATCGTGCTCGACCCGGCCGGGCGTGAGCTCGGGCGGGCGGTCGGCGCGCCGACGCGCGACCAGGTGCTCCGCTCACTCCCCGCCGACCGCGACTGACCCGCCGACCGACCCCGCGGACCGACACTCGCTGACCGACCCGGCCACCGACGCGTCGGACGACCCGGCGGGGTGCAGGTAGGCGACGCTCTCCTCGACGCCGGAGCGGAGCCGTTGCAGGTCGGTGAGCACCAGGTGCTCGACCATCTCCTCGAAGCCGAGGCTCGGCTCCCAGCCGAGCTCCTCGCGGGCCTTGGTGGGGTCGCCGTAGAGGTCGGCGATGTCGGCGGGGCGCATCAGGGCGGGGTCCTGGCGCACGTGCCGCTCGAGGTCGGTGATCCCGACCGCGGCGAACGCGTGCCGCAGCAGCGTCGACAGGGCGTGCGAGCGCCCGGTGGCGATGATGAAGTCGGTGGGGGCGTCGCCCTGGAGCATCAGGTGCATCGAGCGCACGTAGTCGCCGGCGAAGCCCCAGTCGCGGCGGACGTCGAGGTTGCCCAGGGTGAGCGTCTCGCGGCGTCCGAGCGCGATCTCGGCGACGGCCCGGGAGATCTTGCGGGTGACGAAGCGTTGGCTGCGCAGCGGGCTCTCGTGGTTGTAGAGCGTGCCGGTGCTCGCGTAGAGGTCGTAGGACTCGCGGTAGTTGACGGTGAGGTGGTGGGCGAAGCTCTTGCTGGCCGCGTAGGGGCTGCGGGGGTGGTGCGGGGTCGTCTCGGTCTGGGGCAGGTGGTCGGCGGTGCCGAACATCTCCGAGCTGGAGGGCTGGAAGTAGCGCGGCGCCGTGCCGTGCCGCTCGCGGTAGCGCAGCAGGGTCTCGAGGGTCCGCAGCACCGCCATCGCGTTGGTCTCGGCCACGACCTCGGCGGCGCCCCAGCTGGCCCCGACGGAGGTGAAGGCGGCGAGGTTGTAGATCTCGTCGGGGCGTACGTCGTCGAGCAGCGTCTCGAAGGCGGCCCCGTCGCGCTGGTCGTGCTCGACGATGTCGGCGCGCTCCAGGTAGGTCGTGGCCGTCGGCGTGGACGACGTGCCGGGCCGGGTGGTGCCGACCACGCGGTAGCCGAGGTCGACGAGGTGCCGCGCGAGGTAGACCCCGTCCTGTCCGCAGATGCCGGTGACCAGGGCTGTAGGAGGCGCGTTCATGGTGGGGCGAGCCTAGTGCGACCCCGGGCCACGCGCGGGCGGCACCAGCCATCTCGCATGATGGGACGCCCGTCCATCAAGTGAGACGGGAATTATCCGCAGCCGCTCGGCGTCCCTACTGTTGTGCACATGTCGACGACCTGGCTCACGAAGCGCCGCGCAGTGGATCACTGCCGCACGCGCTCGAGCCTCTGTCTGCCTCACTGAGCGGACCGCGAGCCTCTTCCGGCTCCCGTCGACCCTCTGACCTCATCTGGTCCGGGTCGGTCACGTCCGCAGACGCGCCCGTCTCGTCTTCCACCAGGCCGCTTGCGCCGGGTGACCCGATCAGGAGTGACATGTCCACCACGAGTGAAGTCCGCAGTGCCGACCGGACCGAGTCCGCGCGGCGCGGCATCGACCCCCGCGGCCCCCAGTTCACCGCCTCGGTGACCGCGGTCGTGCTGCTGGCGGTGCTGCTGCTGGCGCCCGGTCCCGTCGCCGTGGTGCTGCTCGCCGCCCAGACCGCGCTCTTCGCGCTCGGGGCCGCCCGCGGGGTCCAGCACACCCCGCTCGCCTGGGTCTTCCGTACGACGATCCGCCCGCGGCTGTCGCCGCCGGCCCACCTGGAGGACCCGGCGCCGCCGCGGTTCGCCCAGAGCGTCGGGCTGGCGTTCGGCGTGGTCGGCCTGGCCGGGTTCCTCACCGGCCTCGACCTCCTCGGCTACGTCGCGGTCGGCCTCGCGCTGGTGGCGGCCCTGCTCAACGCGGTCTTCGCCTTCTGCCTGGGCTGCGAGATGTACCTGCTGATCAAGCGCACCACCACCCCGGCGCGCGCCGGCACCCCGACCGCCAGCACCGCCAGCACCGCCACCCAGCACTGAACGTCAGCTCCACCAACCGAAAGGCACTTCCCATGACTCGCGAGAACTCCCTCGTCAGCACCCAGTGGGTCGAGGACAACCTCGACACCGCCGGCGTCGTCCTCGTCGAGGTCGACGAGGACACCACCGCCTACGACAAGGGCCACATCAAGGGCGCCATCAAGCTCGACTGGACCACGGACCTCCAGGACCAGGTGCGCCGCGACTTCGTGAGCAAGGAGCAGTTCGAGGCGCTGCTGTCGGCCAAGGGCGTCGCCGACGACGACACCGTCGTGCTCTACGGCGGCAACAACAACTGGTTCGCCGCCTACGCCTACTGGTACTTCACCCTCTACGGCCACGCCGACGTCAAGCTCATGGACGGTGGCCGCAAGAAGTGGGAGCTCGACTCGCGCGAGCTGACCGCCGACGAGGTCACCCGCCCCTCCACCACCTACACCGCGCAGGAGCAGGACCGCACCATCCGCGCGTTCCGCGACGACGCCGTGGCCGCGATCGGCGTGCAGAACCTGATCGACGTCCGTAGCCCCGACGAGTACGCCGGGCGGCTGCTGGCCCCCGCGCACCTCCCGCAGGAGCAGTCGCAGCGCGCCGGCCACGTCCCGACGTCGCTCAACGTGCCGTGGAGCAAGAACTGCAACGACGACGGCACCTTCAAGTCCGACGACGACCTGCAGAAGCTCTACGCCGAGGTCGGCATCGACGACTCCAAGGACACGATCGCCCTGTGCCGCATCGGTGAGCGCTCCTCGCTGACCTGGTTCGTGCTCAAGGAGCTGCTGGGCCACGCCAACGTGAAGAACTACGACGGCTCGTGGACCGAGTACGGCTCCCTCGTGGGCGTCCCGATCGCCCTGGGCGACGAGCCGGGTGTCGCCTGATGTGCGGCGCGACCGAGGGCGGGCTGTCGCTCGACGGCGTCAACGTCGCCAAGGAGGCCATCATCCAGGGCCAGGTCGTGCGCGACGGCGAGCCCGTGGGCAATGCCTACGTGCGGCTGCTCGACACGACCGGTGAGTTCACCGCCGAGGTCCCGACGTCCGCGTCGGGCCACTTCCGGTTCTTCGCCGGCGAGGGCGACTGGACCCTGCGCACCCTGGCCCCGAAGTCCGAGCCGGTCGACCGCAAGGTCGCCGCTGCCGTCGGCAGCGTCGCCGAGGTGACCGTCAGCATCTGAGCACCGCACCTGTTCGCACGACCAGCACCAGCACCGGGCCCCGACGCAGCGCGTCGGGGCCCGGTTGCCTGTGGAGAACCCAACACGGGGGCCACCCCGCCCCCACGCGTCGCCCACACTTCTTCTGGGGGCCACATTCGGCGTCGGAGCGTCCCTAGGCTTGCCCCATGAGTCGCCCCACCCCCGTCCGTGAACGCCGCAAGACCATGGTCTTCCAGTGGGTCGTGCTGCCCAGCGTCGCCGCGGTCTCGGTGTTCTTCCTCTACCTCGGCTGGCAGCGGGGCTGAGCGCCCCCTTCTCGACGATCGAGCATCTCGCGGCGGGTGACCTAGTCTGGCGAGGTGTTGTCGAAGCTCCGCAGCGCCGCCACTCCCCGCGGCATCCTCCAGCTCGTCGGCTTCCTGGTCCTGGCCGGGATCGTGGCCGGCCTGATCGTGCTGGGCACCCGGCCCGACGATCGGGTGAGCGACGCGGAGCGGGAGCGGGTGCAGCAGGAGAACGACGCCCTCGCCAAGGAGCAGACGGCGTCCGGCCGCAACGCCGAGCGGCGCGCCGAGCTCGCCCAGGCGGCGATCACGGTGCCGGCGGACCGACCGCTGCGGGTCACCTACCTCGGGGACTCGCTCTCCGACGGCTACTGGGCCACGCGGCCCGAGCGGTCCTTCGACTCCCTCGTCTCGGAGTGGTTGGCCGGGCAGGCCTCCGTCGACGTCACCAACGTCTCGGTGCCCGGCTCGGGGCCGGGCGACTTCAGGACCCTCCCGAGCGACCGCGACCTCGTGATCGTCGCCCTCGGCACCGACGAGGGGCAGGAGGGCTACTTCCCCGACGCCTACCCCGAGCTGATCGACGCCCTCCACGAGGCCTCCCCCCAGGCGCAGGTGGTGTGCCTCGAGGGCTTCCTCCCGGCCGAGCGTCGGAGCGCAGGCCAACGCCGCCATCGCGTCGGCGTGCAACGATCCCGACAACGAGACCCTGGTCGAGGTGGCCGACCTCTACACCGCCGCCAACCGCGCCAAGGAGGGCACCAAGCTGCCGGACGGGCTCCCGATCCCCGACGGCGTGCACCCCAACGACCGGGGCCACGCCCTGATCGCGGAGGCGGTGGAGGCCATGCTCGTCCTGACCATCGAGCAGCCCCAGTAGCGCGATCAGTCCGGCCCCCGCGAGGTCCCTGTAACACGAACGTCACGGCCCGGGGTCTTACCGTTTTGTGGAGATGACCAGATCCACTGTGTGCTGTGCTTAACTAATGCCATCCGAAGGACCACCAGGCACCACAGCATGGGGAGCACCCAGATGAAGCAAATGATTCTCGGCATTTTGACTGCCATCTTGATGGTCGCCGGCCTGGCGGTCGTCGAAGCCCCCAGCGCGTCGGCTGCCTGCCCCTACCAGGGCTGTGTGTCCACGAAGACCAGCCTCAAGGGCCCGGTGACCTTCCGGAAGGGCACCACGGGGCTGTACTCCGCCTCGGTGAAGTCCCGCCGCAGCAACCTGAAGCCGAAGGGCACCTTCGTCTTCAAGGTCACCGGCCTCGGCAACCGCAAGAACTTCTTCTACAAGCAGAAGAAGGACGTCAACAACGGCACCAAGTTCTTCCGCACCCCCCGGATGCCCCGGGGCAAGTACGTGATCAAGCTGCGCTTCATCAAGAAGAACAACTCGGCCTTCTACAACTCGGGTGACGCGATCCGCATCAGGGTGCGATAGTAGGCCGCAACCCGCTTCCGGCTATAGCGCACAAGTTGGCTGTGCTGCTGTTTTGTTCGGATCGGCGAAACATACCCCGTGACGCCAGCAGTGACTTCAATTCCTAGCCTGGCGCCTCGTCCCAGGATGAATTGATTCACAAAGGTACTCAAAGCTTCAGAACTTCCGGATCCTCGTGTCGCTCCGCGAGGACAGTGAATTTCCGTAAGCGGGCGCGCCTCGGGCTTGGTTCTTGTAGCGAATGCTGACGCATCCTGGAGGATGAGGAAAGCACTCGCACCAATATAGGTCGGGGCATCGCCGGAAATCCACGTACCGGAGACTTCGATAACTCGTTGTCGAGACCGGATATTGATGCTGACCGCTCCCTAATTGCACGTCCGACGGAAATGAACCACCCGGACGCGCACATCGAACGATAATTCACCCACTTCTAGCAAGAGAGTCGGCCGGGTCGGTTAACTCCGCCGCGGCGATTTCGGACTGCGACCTTGCTACATCTCTACACGTTCTAGGCGCCGACCGGAGTGAGCGTCGTTTAAGTTGGCGGGAGACGAAAATTGAGTACAGTCGGTTGGCTCGATCCCAGTATCAACTAGAAGAATGCTGGCGACGAGATCATTGCGGATGCTGTGTACCGCGAGCTCTCCACAAGCATGGCAGACGCGAATATCGTTCGCCTTCCAACGCAACGGCTTCCCAACCGGGGAATCGCTAACCTCCGCGAGGTCGACCACTTTGTGGTCGAGATCAACCTTTTGAATAGCAATATCCCGTTTTACATCCAATGGAAGCTTAGCCCAGAGCTTAGTCCGCGCGTACCGAGGGAGGGTGTCCCTCCTAGGCGTTGGGTGGTGGCAGTACCAAGCTCAACCGAACTTGCTGAGTCGAAAGATATGGCAAAGAGTTCTCGCACCGTCTGGACTGCCGCATAGTGTTCGATCGCTACACCGCGGACAAACTGGGAACGATCGGGATTCCCAAGCGCCTATACCGGCTGTGTCACTATGTGGGATCTTCCGGACAAGATCGGCCACGAGCCCAAGACGAGCGGCGTGTGCTGACGACTATCACTGACTATCACCGTGACCCCGAGCGCGATGGAGAATTTCTTCGGCGCCTGTTGTCCGAGTATGACGAGGTACTCATATGGCCTCGGGGTTCAGGATAACGAGTATCTCAGAGCTCTAGGAACTCGCGTCGAAACCCTGCCCGGTACGGTCGCCGCCTTCGATGCGGCGCTTGAAACGGGCGAATTCGACTACTGCGGTACACGGCTTCACGCGGGGGTCCGAGCGCTGCAGAAGGGGGTGCGGTCCATGGTGGTCGCAGTGGACAATCGCTCCAGTAGAAATGGCCGTTGACACCGGGCTGCCAGTCTTGACGAACACCGCCGCGGAATCTTGGGAGAATTTCTTGAACTCCACCCGCACCGACCTGTCGATGCCGCATGAGTCAATCACAGCCTGGCGACAGAGTTTCCGAGAGATCCTGGCTTGACCGCGTGCGCACCTGGCTAGTTGCGCCGATCTGCGCAATTCTTTCGAGACTCTATAATCCTCTCCAGGAGGCCGCGGCCTTGACGACAGCTCTGAATATGATCGGTATCACCAGGACAAACAAGGTCCATTCTAATATGCAAGAAGGTCAACGGACTTTCTCATGACGGTAATTTTCATTGAGCCAAATCCGTTTGCGTCGAGACTTGAACGTCCTAACCGCGATGATTTATTCTGCACGCCGCGCGGAGAGACGGTACTGCGTAGTGATGCCTCAACGAGAGGATGGCCCCAATTTTCAGAATTTCCTGAAGAACGTGGAACGCACTGGCGGGACGGTAACATACGTGGGCGACCAGACCGACGCAAGCCATCGTTGAATACCCTTCCGGGACTCACCATACTAGTGCGAATATTCTGGACAGCTGCCGCGCTCTCGACCGGAAGTAGACGCTTAGTAGTCCTCACCGCTGTCGATGACTACACACCATTCGTTCCGCTCCTTGCTGGATTGCTGCGGGTCAGGGCGCGCAGCGCAAAATTGATGATGTTCAGATACCGGATTAACGACTTACTACCTGATGCCAGCATCCGTGACCGTGCGAGGGGATTGCTGGTGCGATTTGGTAGCGCTGTCGCTGGATGTAGCCCGATCGTCTTCGACGAGCGTGTCTCGGACAGGTTTCGAGTGTTGCCAGACCCATGGCAGGGTCCCTTCAGGGAATCAGATGGCGATCAAAAGACCTGTCGACTCTAAATCTTGCGATAATTGGTCGGCAAGATCCCCGTAAAGGATTCGGGTTTGCGGCCGCGGCAATTTCCGATGCGGCTTCGAAGTTTGACCTTCCGATTCGAGTGTCAATCACTGGGTTGGTACCCGTGGATCAGGTGCCGGACCTGGAGGCCTTAGGGAGCCACGTGACCGTCGTCTACGACTCAACATTTGTAACCGACGAAATGCTCATGGCACGGATTCATCAGGCTGACGCAGTAGTGGTGCTCCCCTACACTGAGGATTTCACGTCTACCTCTGGCGTGTTAGCGCACGCTGCTGCCAGCGGGACACCGGTCATCGCGAGCGACCATGGACTGGTTGGGCATCGTGTGCGCACGTACGGCCTTGGTGCTACCTTCAGTTATGGTGACGTTGAGGGCTTCCTGGCCGCTGTCGAGGAGCTCCGTTCTACGGATTACCGAGCAAACCTTCGACGCTTCGCTTCGAGTTGCAGCTTGGAGTCCTTCGTGAGCCAATTCGCCCGGAATCTCGAGCATGAGGCTTAGCGCAAGCCCGGGTGTATTTCTGACACTTAGCCAGATTAACCAGGCTGTCCTTAGTATCTGCGTCACCATTTCCTTGGCCCATGTGGTCGACCCCCCCAACGTTTAGTCTAATTTCTGCGGTCATTCTCGTGGGCGTTCTGGCAACTGGGGCCCTAGGATTGCGTGTGGTGAGCAGTTGATTGCCGGGCGTTCATCCGACGATGAAATTAGTCTGTACCGATCGTTCTGTTATCTGGTAGGATCTTCGGCCTTACGTTTGGGGTCGGCATGTCGCTGTACTTCAGGTCATCGTGGTGCGCGTGGGCCTCAGTGTTTGTGTCTGGCACGGTCCTAGTCGACGCTCTTCGCTATGAGTTGATGGCTGCGTCTCGTGGATCGGCACTTCTCTTGATGGATCTGTATCGATTCGCAGCCATCACCAAGGGTGCCCTCATGGTCCCAGCACTGGGCAGCCGGGCAGGGCAACTCGTAATGGCTGCCCTTTACATCACATCCGTTTGGAGTGTGGGTTGGTCGAGATCAATTTGTACATGGGCTTGGGAGTATTCGAGCCTCAGGCGCGACCCGCTACGTGCGCACACGTGGGCGATTCGAAATCGTCATTTTTGTCCAATACGTCGTACTGACCGGCACCGGACAGGCGTTGCCACTGCTCGCCCTATCGTACTTTAGCGCAGATTCGTTTGGTGCCCTTCGCCTGAGCGCAGGCACTCGTGGCACCGATTGCGCTCGTTGGCACTTCGCTCAACCAGCGTTGATCAAGCGTTTCTCCAAGTTGCGGGCATCGGTAATGTCGCAGATAGCTACGATGGTGCTGATCTTGAGCAGTTTGGGCTTTGCGGGGGCGTCGATCGTCTGCCTCCACCGCGAGTAGGGGCTGGTTTATGTCATTCCAGAGGGGCAAATTGGAATGGTTGAGCTAGTACTTCTGCCATATTTGGTTGTGTCCCTCTTCGTGGTAACGGCCAACCAGGGGGCGCGTACATCAAAGTATATCGATTGGTGCGCCAAAGCTTTCTCGGTCAGGCGCTGGGTGTTGTGACAAGTGTTTCCTGCGTACTAACATTTGGCCGGGGGTCGGTCGAAGAGTTCGCTTGGGCATTGGCTTGCGGGTCTGCCGTCTCAGTATCAGCCACCTACGCCTCGCTCCTCTTTGCGCGCGAACCACGCCGGGTATCCCAGGGCCTAACGACTTCGTGAGGTTCGACGTCGCGCGTCACCAATGCATGCGCGGAGATACTCGCGCTGTCTCCGATGCTTGTCTTTCCGAGAATTGCTGCTCCTGTCCCGACGGTGACGCTTGATCCGATTTTTGGATAATCGCCTCGGGATAGTGGCCCGCCGCTGATGTCCGTACGACCCAGCGTGACGGTTCCCATTAGTGTGAGATTCTCTCCAGCCACGACCCCACCGCCGATGACCACTCCGCTAGGATGTTGGAGCAACAACCCTCCTCCAATTCGGGCACGGTAGTCTATGTCGCACCCGTTTATTCGAAGGTTGCGCCTAGCCACCAGTCGCGCAGTTATCGAGTGATTCGCCGCCAATCTGGTAGACACGCGGAAGTGAAGAGCGGCGGAAAAGCTAGCGGAGGTCGAGTAGAGTTTCGCGATCCGGAGAGTTTGGCGGTTCTGGTGAGAGTCTCCTAAGTCCTCAAGAACTAGTGCTTTGAAGGTCATTCCACGACTCTACCGAGACCGCGGGCGGCGCGCTTGGAAACGGCGTGCCGGTAGGTGGGTTCGCGAGACGCGATTTTGGTCACGGCTGCTCGCCGGCCACAGTCTGTTGCTGTTGTGCCCGGACCTAGACCTGTACCTGTTTGCGGTGCAGGCGTTGCGAAGTGCCGCACCGGCGGGAATGTTTCCCCTGGGCGGCGGCTTTGAGGTCAGTGGCTGTGTTGATCCCCACCAAGTGTTTCGAAGGAGCCCGCTTGTGGGGCATGATCATGGTGTGACCCCAAAGGTTGGAGAAATTGCGCGCACCCATCCTCGGGAGCTGCAAGGCCTTCAATTTTGCGGGCAAACGCGGTGTTGCTCGTGGTCGTCACTCACGCCGCCGGTGTGTTGGGGCTTTCTGAATACTTCGGCACGACCCTTTTCCCGACGGTGTTATGGCCAAGGGCGCCGTCGGTGTGGAATTTTTTCGTCTTGAGCGGGTTTATCATCGCCTACGTTACTCTTTCGCCCCTATCCCTCAAGAGTCGTATGGGGACTAGGGAGTATGCGGCGAAGCGTTTCTCACGAATTGTTCCGTTCCTGTGGGTAGCGGTGGTTGGATATGGTGTGCTTCGATACTTGGGCGCGGGCGAGCTGGATCTTTGGTCGAGTATTCGTGCCTTCATTCTGTGGCCGGTGGGTCAGCTTCGACCAAACGTGGTCTGGTCGCTTCGGCATGAGGCGCTCTTCTACTCGGTCTTTGCGGTTGCTTTTCTGCTGCGGCAAAGGCAGATTTACTTTCTAGTTTCATGGTGTTCCCTTCCGGTGATCATTTGGGTTTGCGGCCAGGTAGGCTTTCAGGTTCCGGGAGGAGAGTTGCTGGACTTCGTCGCGAGTCCGGTAAACGTGGAATTTGGCGTAGGTGTCGCAATGGGCTGCGTTTACCAGCGTTTAGATCTATCCCGTCGCCGTCTAGAATCGCACGTCGTCGTCTCGTGGGTGCTCGTCGTACTTGCCTGCCTCGGTGCCTTTGCTGTACGGGACGAGTGGGGATTCGTGGGGACAGTGCCGGCATGTGCGCTAGCTGTATCCGCCGGATTGTTGGCTCCAACCTCAACATCGTGGTTTGCGCGCGTTTGGGCGATCCTCGGCGATGCATCGTATGCGGGTCTATTTGACCGACAACATGTTTATTCTTGTAGGCGCTACGTCTGGATCGGCCTTGTGGGCGGATCTCCCGTTGCTGCGTTTGGCGCGCTTGCGCCGTTTGCGGTGGTTGGTGGCGTCCTTTGTCACTTCTGGATAGAGAGACCGACGATTCGCTTCGCTCGTGGTATCGCGAGTCGCCGACGCTCACGGAGGGCCGCGGCAGGCGCTAACTCTCTGGATGCGTAGTGAGACTGCAGTCAGCGCATGTCTCTGGAGCAAGGGGAGGGTTGTAGAGCCAGAAGTTTACGTGGCAGACGTTCGCCGAATTCAAGTTGCGGACGGGGTCGTGATTCACTCGTGGGGCGGGTGAAGAGACTGCATGGTGCGTTCAATCGCCGCTACCTCTTCTCTTGCGAGCACAGCCGCTACTCGGCGTACGCACCGGGGCGGATTTATTGTGGTCCCTGCCCCAGGAGCAGGTGGAGGATCTGAAACGCCGCCGGGTACCCATCGTGGCCTTGAGCCCCTTTGCCAACCGGACCACCGGCCAGGCGGCAGTGACCCTGCCCACGGCCCTGGCCGGCATTGAGACGGCCGAGGTCGCTTACCGGATGGATGGGCTGCCCCTGGTCCTGAAGCAGTTGCTCCCCTCGGCGCTGCCTCCGGATCACCAGGTGCTCACCGACCTGCACCGGTTGATCGGGGGAAAATGAGGGTTACCAGGCACGCCCCTGACAGACCGGAGATATGGCGGCTGGGGAGTAGGTCCAAGGGTTGTGTTCCACAAATTATATGGCAAAGAACTATCCCTATCTTGAAGGCTGGGGGTGTTATAAAGTCCCCCTGGTTTTAAAGGGTTATTTAGGCGGATTATCAGGGTGCTTATTTGAATCCCCCCTGACCCCCCTTTAGAAAAGGGGGGTAAGAAACCCTCAACTTTACATGGCATAGGGTAACTGCGGAACGTCACCCCTAAGGAGCAAGGTCCCATATGAAGTGACGTATTTTCCCCACCATAGAGGTAGGTCGGAGCCTCGCTTTATGCGCCTTAAAATTGCCGGGGGACGCCTGTATGACCCGACCTGCGGCTGGGACGGGGAGGCAGGCGACCTCTATATCGAAGACGGGCGCCTGGTGGCCCCGCTCCCCGAGGTGGACCGGGAGATCGAGGCCCGGGGGCCGGTGGCCGCCCCCGCCGCGATTGAGCTCCGGGGGCAGGTGGCCACCTACGGCCTCAACTTCCTGCGCCTGACCAACGGGGCGCCCTCTCTCCGGGAATTGGGCGAGACCTATGCCCTCCTGGGATATACCCACGTCCACGAGCCGTTTTTGACGGCCTGGACCGCGGGCTATGTCCAGCGCCAGCTGGCGGACCTGCCCGTGGTGGATACCTCCGCCTCCTTGGTGCTCAACCTGCGGGAACTCGACCAGTGGCTGGGGTCCCCGGAGCACCTTGAGGAGCTGGGGCAAACCCTCTTGCATCTGTTGGCCGAGACCCGGGCCCTCAATTTCCGGGTGGTGGAACCCTTTGTCCGCTACCGCCAGGATTTTTATGCCCACCGCACCATGGCGCCGGAGAAGGCCCTGGCGGTATTGGCCGACCTGGCCCGCATCACCGGGTTGCCCCTGTCCCTGGAAGCCTCCCCCGAAGTGCTCCGGGCCAGCCTGCCGGAGCCCGGGGCCTTCCATCTGGCCGCCCTGGGCCCGGCCCTGACGGACGATGACCTGGTGGAAGCCGCCCTGGCCCACCTGGAGGCGGGCGCCACCGGGGACCTGGGGCTCATGCTCCCCGGCCCTCAGGCCGGGCAAACGCCAGTTGCCGGTCCGGGTCGACCTGGGGTGGTTCCATCCCCTGGACCTCAACCCGCCGGTGGACGCGGCCGCGGGCCGGCGGGCCCTGGCCCTGGCCCTGTGCTGCCAGGGGTCCCAGGCGGCCTTTTCCGGAGCCGGCCCGGTCCAGGCGCCGGTGGCCGAATATCCCCGGCTGTTCTCCTGGCTGTGGGACCACGCCGCCCGCCGGCAGGATTGGCGGGATGACCTGGGAGCGGGGCGCTATTCGCTGTCGGAGTGGGTCTGGGCCACCCGGGCCCTTCCCGCCCGGCTGCTGGGCCTTGAGGACCGGGGCCGGCTGAGCCCGGGCGCCCGGGCCGACGTGGCCATCTATGATATGCCGACGTATGCCCCCCCCGGCCAGTGGCACACCTACCTGGGCCGCTGCCGCACCCTGCTCAAGGCGGGGGAGGTCGTGGTGGACAACTTTAGCCTGGTGAACCCGGAGGTCCCCCGGGCCACGTATTACCGGGAAACCGGGGCTGAGGCCACCCCCATGCTGGCGGACATCTGCCAGTTCCAGAGTTTGCGCGGCGAAAACCTCTGGGTCAGGGAAGGCCTGGGCGGACCCTGGGTGGGGGTTTACTGAAAGAGCATGGCCACGGCAGAAGAAATCCTGGAATTTTTGCCCGGCTCCGATTGCCGGCAGTGCGGGGTCAGCTGCGCCGAGTTCGCCGGATTACTCCTGGCCCGGCAGGCGGCCCCGGAGGACTGCCCGGTCCTCCACGAGCCCGACTATGCCGGGTTCATCGAGGCCCTGCACGAACTTCTGGGGCCTTTGGCGGCCGCGGGGATGCGCATCGACCCGGAAAAATGCAACGGCTGCGGCATCTGTGTGGCCATGTGCGAATTCCATCTGGGCAACTGCGCCGCGGCCCGGCTGGGCCAGGGACCCCGGCCTCAGGACCAGGTGGTCTTCCACATGATCAACGGCACGGTGGTGGTGGTCCACCAGGAACTGTGCACCCGGCTGGTCCAGGCGGCGGAGAAGTGCAGCAAGTGCGCCGAGTATTGCCCCACCGAGGCCATTGAGTTGTTTTAGGAGTGAGCCGTAAGCAGTGAACGGTTAGCAGTTAGTTACAGGCTCTGATCGGCGAAGTCGTCCCGCCGGCGCTAACCCAGGCTGAGGCCTATGACTACCGAAAACGACCGATAGCATGACCACCCGGTATAAACCGCAATCGTATTGAGTTGATAAACTTATGGCCCATGGGCATTTCTGATTGGCATTCTTTTACAACTAACTGCTACTTGCAAACTGCTAACAGCTGAAAGCTCCTTATGACCGAAACCGTGAACCTTCAGGATCTGGATCCCCAGTTTAAGGACGAGGTGGCCGCCGAGCCCGGCTGTCAGCACCTTTTACGCTGCTTTGCCTGCGGGGTCTGTACCGCCACCTGCCCGGTGAGCGAACTGACGCCGGGCTTCAGCCCCAGCCAGATCATCCGTCAGGTGCTCTACGGCCAGCGGGCGGCCCTGCTCGAGTTCCCCGGCCCTCTGGCACTGCGCCCGCTG
Organism: uncultured Actinomycetota bacterium; assembly: GCA_963757695.1. Classification (GTDB taxonomy): domain Bacteria; phylum Actinomycetota; class Actinomycetes; order Propionibacteriales; family Nocardioidaceae; genus Nocardioides. The sequence continues at coordinate 29,108 of CAVWTJ010000014.1, read as the reverse complement.
CGCCCGGTGCTCCTTTCAGTGCCCCCAGGACGTGCGTTTTCTGGATATCATCCAGGGCTTAAGGCATCTGGCTCAAAGGGACGGCTTCATCAGCCCGGCCCGCCTGGCCCGGCTGGACCAGGGGGAACGGCTGATCCAGGAACTCAGGCGGCGTCTCATCGGCGAACTCCTGGACGGGCCCGAAGCCCAGGAGGTCAAAGACGCCCTGGCCCGGCTCGCCGGTGAAGTGGAATAGCCTGGCGTTTTTCATGGCATTCATGCATGGGCCTCGGCTCACCCGTAAATGAGGAAAGATCGCAGGGCGGGCCCGCCCGCCATTCCTCTGGGGAAAACTTTTGGCAACAGGTTGAAACAGGTTGCAACCCCCGTAGGGGCGACCCGGTGGGTCGCCCTGACCAGACCCCCTGATAGGGAGTAGATTTATTGCACCCATGAAGACCCCGGCACCAGTATTTTTGAGGGAAAGGCTTGGGGCTGTCCTGCCAAGGAGCGCGTGCGTGTGATGGGCACCATCCGGCCGTTAGATCGGGTGGCCTACCCCCGGGTGCTGGTGGTGGGCGGCGGCATTGCCGGCATCCAGGCCGCCCTGGAGGTGGCGGCCGTGGGGCTGCCGGTGACCCTGGCGGAAGCGGGCTTCTCCATCGGCGGCCAGATGGCGCAGTTGGACAAGACCTTCCCCACCAACGACTGCGCCATGTGCATCTTGAGCCCCCGGATGCTGGAGATCTCCCGCCACCCCCTGATCACCATCCAGACGTCCACCCAGGCCATCGAGGTCCGGGGCCGGGCCGGGGATTTTCAGGTCCTCTTGAGCCGGAGGCCCCGGTTTGTCGATCTGGGCAAGTGCACCGGCTGCGGCGAGTGCGTCCGGGTTTGCCCGCGGAGTCTCCCGGACCCGTTTAATCTCGGGCTCAGCCAGACCAAAGCCATTCACCTGCCCTTCCCCCAGGCCATCCCCCAGGCGGCGTATATTACCCCGGAGGCCTGCCGGATTTTCCAGGGGAAGAGTTGCGAGGCCTGCCTCAAGGTCTGCCCGGCCGGGGCCATCAATCTTCAGGAGGCGGCGGTGGAATGGACCGAATCCGTTGGGGCCATCATTCTCGCCCTGGGTGCGTCCCCGGCCCCGGCCGACGAGTTCCCCGGGTACGGGCATCCCGACGTGGTGACCAGCGTGCAGTTCGAGCGGCTGCTGAGCGCCACCGGCCCCCAGGGGGGCAAGCTGGTAAGGCCGTCGGATCACACCGCCCCCTCCCGCCTGGCCTTCATCCAGTGCGTGGGGTCCCGGGACCCCCAGGCCGGCGCGGCCTATTGCTCCACGGTATGCTGCATGACCAGCCTCAAGGAAGCCCTGGTGGCCCGGGAAATCAGCACCCAACGGGTAGAATCCACCATTTTTTATATGGACCTGAGGGCCCAGGGCAAGGGGTATGAAGGTTATCTGGAGCAGGCCCGGGGGCACGGCGTCGGCCTGGTCCGCTCCCGGGTGACCGCCGTGACTCCCCGCCCCCAGGGCGGGGTGCTGGTGCGGTTTACCGACGCCCACGGCCGGCCCCGGGAGCAGCCCTTTGATATGGCGGTCTTGTCCGTGGGGCTCAGGCCCCGGCCAGGGCTGCCGGACTGGGCCCGGCGCCTGGGGGTGGGGCTCAATGAGCACGGGTTCATCGAGACGGGGCCGTTGCTCCAGGTGGCCACCGCCCGGCCGGGGGTGCTGGTGTGCGGCACCGCCCGGGAACCCATGGACATCCCCGAATCCGTGACGAGCGCCGGCGCCGCGGCGGCGGTGGCCTCCCGGCTGCTCACCACCGCCAATCGCACCTGGGTCCCCAAGCCGCAGCCGGTTTTAAGCCGGGTGGCGGAATTCCCTCCCCGGATCGGGGTCTTTCTCTGCCACTGCGGCACCAATATCGCTAAGACTATCGACCTGGCGCAACTGGCCACGGCCGTGGCGCGGCTCCCCGGGGTCGCCCACGTTGAAGACAACCTGTTTTCCTGCGCGGTGGACTCCACCACCCGGATGCGGGAGACCATACAGGCCCTGGGGCTCAACCGGGTGGTGGTGGCCGCCTGCAGTCCCCGGACCCACGAAGGCGTGTTCCGGGAGGTTCTGGTCGCCGCCGGCCTGAACCCGGGCTATTTTGCCTTTGCCAATATCCGGGAGCAATGCGCCTGGGTCCATCAGACCGATCCGGCGGCCGCCCAGAAAAAGGCCCTGGACCTGGTGGCCATGGCGGTCTCCCGGGCCGCGGCCCTGACGCCCATCCGGCCCCAGAGCTTTCCGGTGATTCCCCGGGCCCTGGTGCTGGGGGGCGGCGTGGCGGGCTTGAGCGCCGCCCTGACCCTGGCGGACCAGGGCTTTCACACCTACCTGGTGGAACGGGAGAACTCCCTGGGCGGCCTGGCCCGGGAGCTGTACTTTACCCTGGAAGGCCCGGACCCCCAGGAATTTCTCCACGAACTCCAGGCCGCGGTCTACAACCACCCCAACATCGAAGTCCATATCCAGACCGAACTGCTCAAGCTCACCGGGCACGTGGGCCAGTTCAGGAGCACCGTGCGCCGCTTCACCATGAACGGCCCCCAAGACCGGGAACTGGCCCACGGCGTCATTGTGGCGGCCACCGGCGGCCGGGAGTTTCAGCCCCAGGGCCGCTATCTCTACGGCGAGGACCCCCGGGTGCTCACCCAGCGGGAGTTGGAGGGCAAAATCAATTTTGCCGACCTGGATCTGCCCAAGGTGCGGCAAGTGGTGATGATCCAGTGCGTGGGGTCGCGGGAGCCGGACCACCCCTATTGCAGCCGCCTGTGCTGCTCCCAGGCCCTCAAGAACGCCCTGCTGCTCAAGGAGCGCTATCCCCTGATGGGGATCACCGTCCTCTACCGGGACCTCCGGGCCTATGGGTTTCGGGAAAGTTATTACGTCAAGGCCAAGGACCAGGGGGTGACGTTCATTCCCTATGAGGCCGACCGGCCGCCCCGGGTGACCGCGGCCCGGCGGCGGCCCCTCACGGTCTGGGTGGCAGATGAGCTTTTGGGCCAGGAAGTGCCCCTGCCCGCCGACCTGGTGGTCTTGAGCACGGGGATCGAACCGGCGGCGGGCAGCGTCCACCTGGCCCAGCAATTGCGGTCGCCCAGACCCTGGACGGCTGGTTCCAGGAGGCCCACCAGAAGCTCAGGCCGGTGGACTCGGCCACCGAAGGGGTGTTTCTCTGCGGGGTGGCCCATTATCCCAAGAGCCTGGGGGAAACCGCGGCCCAGGCCCAGGCCGCGGCGATTCGAGCCGCCGGGATCCTGTTCCAGACGGAACTGCTGGCCAGCGAAATGGTGGCCCTGATCACCCCGGAGGCCTGCCGCCGCTGCCTGGCGTGCGTCGACCTCTGCCCCTTCGGGGCGGTGGCGGTCGCGGACGGCAAGCCGGAGGTGAGCCTCGAGGTCTGTCGGGGCTGCGGCGTCTGCGCCGCCGAGTGTCCGGCCGGGGCCATCCGTATGAGCCGGGGCGCCGAGCCGGAGTTGGCCGCCCAGATCGAGGCCGCGATTGGTGGCGACCTGGAACCGGCGGTGATTAATGGTCGGCAAAATTTTCCAGAGTAGTAAACTATGAGAAAGGTTCTGCCATGTTGTCGGCGGCATTGGTTTTCTGGTTCCCAAGTTCCAGTTTGGGACCCTGCGAAAAGCCATTTTGTCATCCTGAGCAGGAAGCATCTGTCTCGTGTCAAGCTTCGCTCCGCTCCCTCAGAATGACAGATTAGGGGACTTTCGCAGAGGTCACAGCTTGGGATCCATTTTGGCGCAAAGCTCTGCTGTGCCGGCCCAGTGAGAACCATATTGCCAAGTTGTGACAAATGGTGCCCAGCAGAGCTTGGGAACGAGGTAATAAGGGCGGGTTTAAAACCCGCCCCTACAGAAACATTAAGAATCATGGTGGTCAGGGCGCACCCCCACGAACAGCAGTCGCCCTTTGATCATCAAAGCTGATAGATGACAGCTGAAAGCTTTCACAGGAGAACGGCCATGAGAGAGAGTTATTGCGGTCTGTGCGATGATTGCCAGTTGGGCCACCCCGGTTTCCTGGAAACCGTCACCCGCCTGAAGGACTACCTGGACCAGGTCCGGGGCAACGTCTGGCTCCACTGCTTTCCCGGGCCGGACGGCTTCAGCCTGCCGGAGTTCCGGAAGGGGCTGGAGTGGTTCCTGGCCCACACGGAATGCCCCGGCTGCCGGAACGGCCGGGGTCTGGAGGACTGCCCCATCCGGGTCTGCGCCCAGGCCCGGGGCCTGGAGCACTGCTATCAGTGCCCGGACCTGGAGCCCTGCGACAAGTACGAACTGCTCCTGGTACAGTTTCCCGACGTCAAGACCAACCTGCGCCGCCGCCAGTTAAAGTTCAAGGCGAAGGAGTACCACCGCAAATTGGAAGGGAAGAAGAAATAGGCACCGAAACGGAAAAATATTGGCCTCTCTCCCGTAGCCGCAGGCTTTAGCCTGCGCTTATTTGACCAGGAAATGCGGAAAAAACCAGCATAGCGCGGCAGGGCAATCTGAATATCAAAATATTTTAAACCGAGGATATTGCCGAGTGCCGACGGCAGGAGCAGATAATTTTTAGCATTACGAGTCACTAAAACACTTCCCAAGGTGACATGATACCCCGGGTCGTCAAACGCGAAACCGCCACCCACCTGGAATTGACGCTCACGCTGTTCGTCGATACGGTGCAGCTGCGGCTGGACAAGGTTCTCTGCCTGAAATGCGACATCTGCGCCACCGTCTGCCCCCGGGATGCGGTCAGGATTATTCCCGGCGACGACGGCCTGGACATCAGCATCGACCCCCGGCTCTGCCTGATGTGCGAGGTCTGCGCCCATTTCTGCCCGGTGGCCGCGGTGACCCTGAGCTACAACGGCCAGGTCAAGACCATCCTGGCGGACCACCAGGGGCTGGCGCCGTTTCTCCCCAAGATCGACATGGACAAGAGCCGCTGCCCCCTGCCCTGCCCGACCCAGCCCGAGGGCGAGGAGCACTGGTGCCGCCAACAGCTCCGGCTGGTCCCCAACGATCTCGCCGAGTGCCCCAAGCAGTGCCACAAGTGCCTGGCCGCCTGCCCCCGCCAGGCCATCGTCCTGGATGAGGCCGGGGACCAGACCAGGCCGGCCCCCGACCTGTGTCTCCGCTGCACCCAGTGCCTGACGGTATGCGAATACGAAGCCATTGTCGTCAACCCCCAGTTCCGGGGCCGCCTGGTCATCGACGACCACAAGTGCCCGCCGGACTGCGTCAAATGCATCGAGCTCTGCCCGGTAAAGGCCATTGAGCGGGACGGGGACCGGGTCTGGTTCCGGGTGGAGAACTGCGCCTATTGCGGGGTCTGCGTCAACATCTGCGACGACGCGGCCATCACCCTGGTCCGGGAGGAAGTGGTGGCCGAACCGGGAGAGTTTTCTCACGCCTGGGAAACCGCGGTGGGGAAACTGGTGAATAAATAGGGGCGGAGAGGATTATAAGATTGGGGGGAAACGGGAAAAAGGGTAAAAGGCGAAAAGGGAAATGACGGAACCGCGCAAGAAGATTAAGAGCTTCGAAGATCTCATGGTTTGGCAGAAAGGCATGGAGACCGTCAAGCAGATTTATCTCATGAGCCAAGAGGGTGATTTGGGGAGAGATTTTGCCCTGCGGGATCAGCTGCGGCGGGCGGCTATCTCCATTCCCACCAACATTGCCGAAGGGTTTGAGCGTGCCTCCCGCAAGGAATATGTCAACTTTCTTAATTATGCCAAGGGCTCTACCGGAGAAGTTCAGCAGTCTCTTAAATGTGGCTTTTGAACTTGGTTATTTAGAATCCTCCAAGTACCAAGAATTGCGGCATGCAGTTATGGAATTGAGCCGCTATTTATCCAATCAGATCAAATCATTGAGGTCTTACAACTCATGAGACTCCAACCCATGAGAATTATCTTATTTCTTTTGCCCTTTTCGCCTTTTTCCCTTTTCGCCTTTTCCCCCTCCCTTGTTTTCCGGGAAAAGGCCTGGGCCGGTATATAATTATGAACGACAACCCCGCACATCGGCCTCTACATCTGCCACTGCGGCCACAACATCGCCGGAGTCATCAGCCCTGTGGCCCTGGCGGACGCGGCCCGGGGTTTACCGGGGGTGGCGGTGTGCCGGGATCATCTCTATTCCTGCTCCGAGGCGGGCCAGAAGGATATCGCCAAGGATATCCGGCAGTTCGGCTTGAACCGCCTGGTGGTGGCGGCCTGCTCCCCCAAGCTCCACGAGCCCACCTTCCGGCATCTGCTGGCCGAAAACGGCGTCAACCCCTATCTCTTGGAAATTGTCAACCTTAGGGAGCACTGCTCCTGGGTGCACGCCCAGGAACCGGACGCCGCCCTGGTGAAGGCCCTGGAACTGATCCGCATGGGGCTGGCCAAGGTGCGGGATGCAGTCCCCCTGACCGAGCGCCAGGTGCCCCTGACCCGGGCCGCCCTGGTGATCGGCGGGGGCCCGGCGGGCCTCCGGGCCGCCCTGGACATCGCCCACGCCGGAATTCCCGTCACCCTGGTGGAGCGCGCCCCGGTGCTGGGGGGCATGGCCAACCGGCTGTACAAGACCTTTCCCCAGGGCCAGAGCGCCGTGAGCCTGATCAACCCCATGATGGCCGCGGTCATGCTGCACCCCGGCATCACGGTGCTCACCGACAGCGCCGTCACCGGGGTCGGCGGCCACCTGGGCAAATATCGGGTGAAAGTGGCGCAAACCCGGCCCCGGGTCACCCAGGCCTGCGACCTCTGTGGCGAGTGCGCCGCGGTCTGCCCGGTAAAGGTGCCGGATGAGGGGCAAGCGGGACTGAATCTCCGGGCGGCCATCTACCGGCCGTCGCCCACGGCCTTTCCGGCCCGCTACGTGGTGGATGCGGCCCACTGCGACCGCTGCGGTCTCTGCGTCCCCGCCTGCCCCCGCCAGGCCATCACCCTGGAGGCCGAGGGGGAGATCGAGCATACCCTGAAGGTGGGGAGCATCGTGGTGGCCACGGGCTTTGCGCCCTTTGAGCCCAGCGGGCAGCCGCTACGCCGCCTGGGCCGCCCTGCCCCAGGTCATCACCACGGTGGCCCTGGAACGCCTGTTGGACCCCCAGGGGCCCACCGGGGGCCGGGTGCTAACCTCTGACGACGGCCGCCGAGCCCCGGGACATCGCCTTTGTCCTGTGCGTCGGCTCCCGGGAGGAGACGGGGAACCGCTCCTGCTCCCGGGTCTGCTGCCCCACGGCCCTGAAGCAGGCCCTGGAACTGAAGGCCCGCCTGCCCCAGGCCCGCATCCGCATCTATTACCGGGATATCAGGACGGTCAAGCAGCGAGTGGGAGGCCCTCTATACCCGGGCCCGGGAAGCGGGCATCGGCTTCATGCGGGCGAAGGTAAGGGATATCCGGCCCGGCGAGGGGGGCCAGGTGGTGATCGAGGCGGACCAGGACCTGGGGCAGTGGGCAAGCGCCGACCGGGTGGACCTGGCGGTCCTGGCGGTGGGTATGACGCCGGGAGATACCGCCGCCCTCCGGGAGGTGCTGAAGCTGCCGGTGGGGCCCGACGGTTTTTTCATGGAAGCCCACCCCAAGCTCCGCCCCCTGGAGACGGTGCTGGACGGCATTTTCCTGGCCGGGGCCTGCCAGGGCCCCAAGGACCTGGCCGAGTCCATCACCCAGGGCTCCGGGGCCGCGGGCAAGACCTTAGCCCTCATGGCCCACGACACCATCACCCTGGACGGCCTGATCTGCGCCGTGGACCCGGAGTTGTGCATCGGCTGCGAGAGTTGTTACCAGGAGTGCCCGTTCCAGGCCGTGGAAATGGTGGGGAAAGGGAAGACCCGCAAGGCCCGGATCATCGAAGCCGCCTGCAAAGGCTGCGGGGTCTGCGCCGGGGCCTGCCCCAGCAATGCGGTTATCGCCCGGGGCTTTACCGACGAGATGATCCTGGCCCAGATTGACGAGGCCCTGGCGGCCGATCCCCAGGAGAAGATTCTGGCCTTTTGCTGCAACTGGTGCTCCTATGCCGGGGCGGATTTCGCCGGCGTCTCCCGGCTGCAATACCCCCCGGCGGTGAGGATCATCCGGACCATGTGCGCCGGGCGGGTCCATCCCAAGTTCATCCTCCATGCCTTCGCCCGGGGCGCCGGCCAGGTGCTGGTCTCCGGCTGCCACCCGCCGGGGGACTGCCATTACATCTCCGGGAACCTCAGGGCCCAGGCCAGGATTGAAAAACTTCGGCCCAAGCTGGCCAAGGAGGGCATCGACCCGGCTCGCCTGCGCCTGGAGTGGATTTCCGCCACGGAGGGCAAGAACTTTCAGCAAGTCATCCAGGAGATGGCGGAAGGTATTGAAGGGAAACAGGCGAAAAGGCGAAAAGAAGCGAAAACCAGCAAATTTTAAACCAAAATCGGGAGACGGAAATGCCCTTTGTCAACATCAAGATCACCAAAGATGGCGCGACCCCGGAACAGAAAGCCCAACTCATCAAGGGAGTTACCGATCTGCTGGTCAAGGTGCTCCACAAAAATCCCGCCACCACCGTGGTGCTGATCGAAGAAGTGAACACCGACAACTGGGGCATCGGCGGCGAGACCGTAACCGCGAGAAGGCAGAAGAGCACGTAAGGCAGGGTGCGTCCCACGCACCAGAGAGCGGCACGTGAGACGCGCCCTGCTGCCGCACAGGCTGGAAGCCTGTGGTACCAATGCCAAAACCACGCCGTAGGGTGCGCCCTGCGCACCATTGCATCAGGACCGCAGCGGGTACGGAAAACGGAAAATGGTAGTACTATGACCCGGCGAAAAGTGCTCATATGCGCCTGCCCCGACCTGGCGATGGACGGCCGGGAACTGGCGGCGCGGCTCAAACAGGCGGGGGTGCAGGCCGAACTGGCCCCCCCCCTGTGCACCCCGGACGGCCTGGCGCGGCTCAAAAAGCTCACGGCCGCCAAGGCCCGGCCCTGGATGGTGGCCGCCTGCGGGCCCGAGATCCATGCCGGCTTTTTCCAGGCCCTGGCGAAAGACGTGGCGGTGGTGGATGTGCGGTCCTGCCCTGACCTTGCCGCGGCCTTGGGCGCCCTGACCCTGGCCCTTGAGACCCGGGAGCCGCCGGAACCCCACCCGGTCCCGGTCTGCCGGGAGGTGCTGGTGGTAGGCGGCGGCGTGGGGGGCTGCCAGGCGGCCCTGGACCTGGCCAACGCCGGCTTCATGGTCTATCTGGCCGAGTCCTCCCTCTCCATCGGCGGCACCATGGCCCAGTTGGACAAGACCTTCCCCACCCTGGACTGCTCCATCTGCATCCTGGGGCCGAAACTGGTGGAGGTGGCCGCCCATCCCAACATCGAATTGCTCAGCTATGCCAACCTCAGCCGTATTGCGGGCCAGGCCGGGGGCTTCGAGGTCGACGTCACCGTCAAGCCCCGCTTCGTCAACATGAGCAAGTGCGTGGGCTGCGGCACCTGTACCACGGTGTGCCCGGTGATCGTGCCCAGCCGCTGGAACCTGGGGCTCAAGCCCCGGAAATGCATCCGCATCATCTTCGCCCAGGCGGTGCCCCTCCGCGCCACCATTGAGAAGGACTATTGCATCGACTGCCAGATGTGCGTGGCGGCCTGCGAACACCAGGCCATCAATCTGCTCTGCCAGCCCAGCGAGCGCCGGCTCACGGTAGGGGCCATCGTCTTGGCCACCGGGGCACGCCCCTTTGACCCCACCATCAAGAGCGAATACGGTTATGGCCGCATTTCCGGGGTGGTGACCAACCTGGAGTTCGAGCGTATCGTCTGCGCCACCGGCCCCACCCTGGGGAGCCTCATCACCCCCGGGGGCCGGCCGGTGCAACGTCTGGCCTTTATCCAGTGCGTGGGCTCCCGGGACCGGCGGTTCCTGCCCTATTGCTCCGGCTATTGCTGCACCGCCTCCATCAAGGAAGCCATGCTGGCCCTGGAACATGAACCGGACGCCGAGGTCACCATCTTCTACAACGACATCCGCACCTCCGGCAAAGGCTTTGAAGATCTGTACCTCCGGGCCCAGGCCGCGGGGGTGCGGTTCATCAAGGGGCTGCCGGGCCGCATCCGTGAAGGCGATGATGGCGCGCCCGGTCATCTGCTATGAGGACCAGGAACGGGGCGAGCGGGGGGAACTGGCCGTGGATATGGCGGTCCTGGCCGTGGGTTTGGAGGCCTCCGGGGAGCCGCTGCCCTTCGGGGACCTGGCCCCGGCCCGAGACGGGCTGGGCTTTTACCAGGAGCGCCACCCCATCCTGCACCCCCTGGAGTCCACCCTGCCGGGAGTCTTTCTGGCCGGCACCTGCCAGGGGCCCCGGGACATCGCCGAGACCGTGTGCCAGGGGAGCGGGGTGGCGGCCCGGGTCATCCGCCTGTTGACCGAACTGGCCGGGGACTCCTGAAGCTTCCGGCGCTGGCCGCCGCGCCCGAAACTCCCTGGCCGATTATGGTTGACAGCCCCTGGTTAACCTTATATATTTTGTTATCCGGGTACCCTTCGGGGTTTAATGGGGAAGACGGTTTGAGCCGTCGCGGTCCCGCCGCTGTGACCGGGGACGAACCCTGCACGAGGCCACTGTTCCACCGAAGTGGGATGGGAAGGCGCAGGTAGTAGGTCGATCCGGGAGCCAGAAGACCTGCCCGGAGGTTTGGAGCCTGAAGTGCAATCCGGGTCCAAACAGCAGAGGCCGCTCCGGACAAGCGGCCTCCTCATTTAAGGATAAAGAAGCTGGGTGCATCCTTAAGTCCATTGGGGCTTAGGGATTTTTTTTGTTGGTATTGGTGGGGCGGCCGTCCCTGGCCGCCATATCGGTTAGCGGGCGGGGACGCCCGCTCCACTGCCCGGAGGCCCGCCCCACCGGGTTATTCTCATACTCAAGGGCGGACGCCAAAAGTGCTTTCCTCTCATCCCCTCCCCCCACGGGGGAGATGGGCCAGTATGAGGGGCGTGAGCAAGACTTTGGCAACGGGTAAAGACTCTCAATATGAAAGAAAGTTCTCTGCCCGCCGATGAACTGAACCGGACCGTGGACCTGGCGGAAGCCAGGAGCCGGCATCAGGTCGGGGCGCGCCGGTTTGCCGTCGGCCTCTCGATCTTGAGCCTGGCGCTGGTCGCCTCGGTGGTCCTGGCCACGGGCATCGGCCGCATGGACGTGGGCTGGGGCGCCATCGCCGCGGTGGTCCTGGGCAAGCTGGGTTTTCACACCGGGGCCGTGGACCGCACCACCGAGGTGGTCGTCTGGGGCATCCGCCTCTCCCGGGTGGTGCTCTCCGGGCTGGTGGGCGCCGCCCTGGCCACCGCCGGGGTCATCTTCCAGGGGCTGCTGCTGAACCCCCTGGCCGATCCTTTCACCCTGGGCGTGTCCACCGGCGCGGCCTTCGGGGTGGCGCTCCTGGTCATGCTGGGGGTGGGCGGCAGTTTCCTGGGCTTGAGCCCCCTGCCCCTGGGGGCCCTGGCCGGGGCCATGGGGGCCATGGCCGCGGTCATGGTCCTGTCCCGGGAGTCCGGCCGCATCCGCAAGGAGACCCTGATCCTGGCCGGCATCGTGGTGAGCACCTTTCTCGCCGCCCTCATCAGCCTCATCAAGAGCCTGGATGAGGAGTCCCTGTCGGCCATCGTGTTCTGGATCATGGGGAGCTTCTCCGGCCGGGGCTGGATCCACGTGGGCTTTCTCCTGCCCTACCTGGCGGCCGGCCTGGCGCTGGGTGCGGTTTATCACCGGGAACTGGACATCATGGCCCTGGGGGAAGAGCAATCCCACCACCTGGGGGTGGCCGGTTTCCGCGGTCAGGCTGAAGCTGCTGCTGGGGGCGTCGCTGCTCACCGCCGGGGCGGTGTCGGTCTCCGGGGTCATCGGCTTTGTGGGCCTGGTGGTACCCCACCTGGTGCGGGTGCTGGCCGGCCCCTCCCACGGCCGCCTCTTGGCGTTGTCCGCCGCCACCGGCGCCCTGATCCTGATTTGGGCCGACGTCCTGGCCCGCACCCTGTTGTCCAGCGGCCAGGAGCTGCCGGTGGGCGTGGTCAGCGCCCTGCTGGGCGGGCCGTTTTTCTTTTATCTGTTGAAATCCCGCCGTTCCCGGGGGATGTGGTGATCCGGGTAGAGGCGCTGGACTTGGGCTACGAGGACCGTCCGGTCCTGGCGGGCCTGAATTTTCAGGTGGACCGGGGCGAATTTCTGGGTATCCTGGGCCCCAACGGCAGCGGCAAATCCACCCTGCTCCACGCCCTCTCCGGCCTGCTGCCGCCCCAAAAAGGGCGGATTGTCGTCAAGTCCGAGCCCCTGGAGGGGTTGCCCAGCCGGCTCCGGGCCCAGATCCTGGCGGTGGTGCCCCAATCGACGGACGTGCGGTTCCCCTTTTCCTGCCTGGAGATCGTGCTCATGGGCCGGTACCCGCACCGGCGCCGCCTGGGGACCTTGACGGACGCCGACCTGGTCTGGGCCCTCAAGTCCATGCGCCGGACCACCACGGCGCACCTCAAGGAAAGGCCGATCATTGAGGTCTCCGGGGGGGAATGCCAGCGGGTGGTGATCGCCCGGGCCCTGGCCCAGGACCCGGAAATCCTGCTCCTGGACGAAGCCACGTCGTCTCTGGACGTGCGCAAAAAGCTGGAGATTTTCGAGCTGCTCAAATATCTGAGCGAGACCCGGGGCCTCACGGTGCTCTGCGCCATGCACGACCTGAATCTGGCGGCCCTCTACTGCCGGCGTCTGATGTTCATCAAAGAGGGCGGATCGTGGTGGACGGCCCCACGGACCAGGTGTTCACCCCGGAGATCCTCGCGGAGGTTTACGAAACGCCCATGGAGGTCGTCCGGCACCCGGTCCATCAGCGGCCTTACGCGGTGATGCTGCCCCTGTCGCCGGGAACCTGGGAGGACGAGGCCGGGGTGGAGCCCCAGGAGGCGGCCCAGTCATGAGGGAAACTTAAGAGTTCTGCAACGCAGCTTCTGGTGAGAGGGGGCGAGGGGGCGACGGCTCCTCCACCCTCTCCCCAGCCCCCATAGAGGAGAAAGGAAAGTGAATTTGACAGGGGAAAATCTCGGGCTGCAGGCCTGATTCTGATCGTGAGCCTCTTCGTGCTCCTCTGGCCTGCCGCACGATCTGCAACGCCGCCCAGATCACCGACGACCGGGGCGCCGCGGTCACCGTGGCCGCGCCACCCCAGCGGATCATCTCCCTGTACGGCGGCCTGACGGAAATCTTGAGCGCCTTGGGGGTGGCCGACCGCGTGGTAGCCCGCATCCAGGGAGATGAAACCATCAAGGGAATCCCCACCGTGGGCACCCACCTGCAGCCCAACGTCGAGATGATCCTGGCCCTGAAGCCGGACCTGGTGGTGCAGGGGGGAGTCGCCAAGGGAATGCCGGCCCTGACCAGGCTGGAGGCGGCCCAGGTGCCGGTGGCCATGTTTGCGCCCCGGGATTTTGCCGGCCTGTTCAGCACCATTACCCGGCTGGGGGCCCTCACCGGGCGGGTCGAGGAGGCCGCCGCCCTGATGCGGTCCATGGAGGCCAAACTCGCCGACGTGGCCCAACGGGTGGCGAATCGCCCCAGGCCCCGGGTCTTTTTCGAGGTCCGGGAACTCAACCTGTTGGCCGCGGGCCAGGGCTCCCTGGTGAACGACATCATCACCCGGGCCGGCGGGGAAAACATCGTCACCAGCCCGCAAAAGCTGACCTTGTATAGCCTCGAGGCCCTGATCCAGGCGAACCCGGAGGTCTACATCATCCAGCAAGGGCCCATGAACCGCAGCCCCGAAGACATTTACACCCGGCCCTATTTTCAGGAACTCAAGGCGGTGAAGACGCGCCGGGTGCTGGTGGTGAGCGAGAGCCTCTACTCCCGGCCGGGGCCCCGGTCGGCGGAGGCGGTGGAAGAACTGGCCAAGTTTCTCCACCCCGAGGCCTGGGGGGAGAAGAAGTGAGTTGACTTGAGGGGTCAGGACCAGGGGACAGCAAGTCCCCCAGCCCTCCTCTCAAACTCCCCTCCCAGCCCCCTCTAAGGGATTGGAGGATGGGGGTTTGGGGGAGGGGGTAAGGGCCATCGGCCCTTAGCCCCTGCCCCCAAGAACGGTCACAGGTTCTCATCATGAACAACCAAACACGCGGGCTGGTGATCGCCGGGACGCAGAGCGGGGTGGGCAAGACCACCGTCACCCTGGGGCTCCTGTACGCCCTGGCCCGGCGGGGTTTGACCGTCCAGCCCTTCAAGGTGGGGCCGGATTTCATCGACCCCGGGCATCACACCCGGGCCGCGGGCCGGGTCTGCCGGAACCTGGACGGCTGGATGCTGAGCCGGGAGGCCAATCTGGCCCTGTTCCGCCGCCAGGCCCGGGGCGCCGACGTGGCGGTGGTGGAAGGGGTGATGGGGCTGTTCGACGGCTATGACGGGGCCACCGAGGCCGGGTCCACGGCCCAGATGGCCAAGTGGCTGGGGCTGCCGGTCCTGTTGGTGGTGGATGCCCGGGCCATGGCCCGGAGCGCCGCGGCCCTGGTGCACGGCTTCGCCAGTTTCGACCCCGCCCTGAGCCTGGCGGGGGTGGTCTTCAACCGCGTCGGCAGCCCCGCCCACCTGGAGTACTTGCAGCAGGCCCTGTCGTCGCTTCCAGGCGTGCGCGTGCTTTGGGGGGCTCCCCCGGGACCAGGAACTGGCCATCCCCGAGCGGCACCTGGGCCTGGCCACCGCCGAGGACCATCCCTTGGACGAGGCGTATCTGGGCCGCCTGGCGGACCGGCTGGAGACCCACCTGGACCTCCCGAGGGCTGCTGGCGGCGCTGCCGCAACTGACGCTGCCGGAGGAACCGGCCCCGGCGGCGTCGCCGCCCTCGGTGCGCCTGGGGGTGGCCCGGGACCGGGCCTTTTGCTTCTATTACCCGGAAAATTTGGAGTTGCTGGCGAGCTTTGGGGCGGAGTTGGTCCCCTTCTCCCCCCTGGAAGACCGGGAATTGCCCGCCGGGCTTGACGGCGTCTACCTGGGCGGGGGGTACCCGGAGCTCTATGCCGGGCAACTGGCTGCCAATGAGCCCCTGAAGCAGGCCCTCAAAGCCGGCGCCGCCGGGGGGCTGCCCATCTACGCCGAATGCGGCGGGCTCATGTACCTGGCCCGGGAAATCCTGGACCTGGAGGGCCGGGCCCACCCCATGGCGGGGGTTTTCCCGTTCACGGTGCGGATGCTGCCCCGGCTCAAGGCCCTGGGTTACCGGGAAGTCACCCTGGCGGCGGCTAGCCTCCTGGGCCCCGCCGGGACCACGGTCCGGGGGCACGAGTTCCACTACTCGGAAATCGTCGGCGAGCCCGGCGGTGTGCCCCGCCTCTACCGCCTCACCCCCCGCCGGGGGGGCCCGGCCGTGAGCGAAGGCTACAGCGCCAACCACGTCCTGGCCAGCTACGTCCACCTCCACTTCGGCAGCAACCCCGAAGTGGCCCGGCACCTGGTGGCGAACTGCCGGGCGTTATAAAGAACATTTGAGGGAGGGGGCGAGGGGTTCTTCGTAACCGCCCCTGCCCCCCCTCAAACTCCCTCCCCCAACCCCTTAGAGGGGGGTGGGAGGGGAGCTTGAGGGGAGGGCGGGGGAATTAGCTGACGAAAAATTCCCCGGTCCTCCCCTCAAAACAATGCTTCAAAGAGGAGTCAACATGAACTGGCAACCCCGCCTCCCCAAAGAGATCGAGGCCGAGAGTTTCCGCCGCATCGAAGCCCAGGTGGGCCCGCACCACCTGCCGCCCGAAGTCTGGTTCGTGGTGCGGCGCATGATCCACACCAGCGCCGACCCGGAGTACCTGGCCGCGGCCCGTATCCATCCCCGGGCCATTGCCGCCGGGGTGGAGGCCCTGAAACGGGGCTGCCCGGTGGCCACCGACACCCGCATGCTCCTGGCGGGCATTTCCACCGGCCGCCTGGACCGATTGGGGGTTAAGGCCTTCTGCCTCATGGACGACCCGGAAGTGGCCGCCGAGGCGGCCCGGCGCGGCACCACCCGGGCCGAGGTGGCCATGGAGCGGAGCCTGCCCAAACTGGCCGGGGGCATCGTGGCCATCGGCAATGCCCCCACGGCCCTGTTGCGCCTGCTGGAGTTGCTGGCGGCCGGGGCCCCGCCGCCGGCCCTGGTGGTGGGGGTGCCGGTGGGGTTCGTCAACGCCGCGGAATCCAAGGACGCCCTGGCCCGCCAGGATTGCCCCTACATCACCGCCCTGGGGCCCAAGGGCGGCTCGGCCCTGGCGGCCAGCATCGTTAATGCCCTGGCCATCATGGCCCTGGAGGAGGTGCCGTCATGACCACGAAAACCGGGACCCTGTACGGGATTGGCGTGGGACCGGGAGACCCGGAATTGATCACCTTGAAGGCCATCAAGGTGCTCCACCGGGTGCCACATATCTTTGCCGCCTGCTCCACCAAGAACAGCTACAGCCTGGCCCTGAGCATCGTGCGCTGCCACCTCAACGGCGCCGGCATCGAGCACCTGCCCTTCCCCATGAGCAAAGACCCCCAGGTGCTGGCCTCCGCCTGGGAGCAGAACGCCCGGCGGGTCCTGGAGGTGCTGGCCACCGGCAGCGACGCCGCCTTCGTCACCCTGGGGGACCCTTTGACCTACTCCACCTTCGGGTATCTCCTGAAGACCCTCAAGGGCCTCGACCCCGAGGTGAGCATCGTCACCATCCCGGGCATCACCTCCTACAGTGCCGCCGCGGCCCTGACCCACATCCCCCTGACCGAGGGCGAGGAATCCTTCTACCTGGTGTCCGGGGCCCTGGGCGCGGCCCAGCTGAAGGAAGTTATTGATAAATCAGATAATATTGTGATACTCAAAACCTATCGCTATTTTGACGAAATCTACCAGGTGTTGGAGGACATGGATCTCCTGGACCGGGCCACCTGCATCAGCCGCTGCGGCCTGGAAGGCGAGACCATCGTGGAGAATCTCCGGGACCTCAAAGGCCGGGATTTGCCCTATCTCTCCATGATCATCATCAAAAAGCAGGGCAAGGGGTATTGATGGCCCGCAACCCGGAATAAGGATGATAGGCCAAAAAAGACGGTCAGTGAAGCGGTGGTGAAAAAGACACCCATACCCATCCCGGTCCCTGAGGACGACGAGACCCTCCGGCCGCCCCGGCCCCGGAAGGAACTGCGCCAGGGGTTTGCCACCGGCACCGCCGCCGCGGCCGCGGCCCAGGGGGCGCTGTACGAACTTCTGGCCCGGCCCTGCCCGGATCGGGTCGACGTGACCCTCCCCGGCGGCGGGAGCCTCAGCATCCCCCTCCACCGCCACGGCAGGCACGGCGTCCGGGGCGAGGCGGTGGTGATCAAGGATGCCGGGGATGACCCGGACGTCACCAACGGGGCCGAGATCGGGGCCCGGGTCTGGCGCCTGGAATCCCCGGGAGCCGGTGAGGAAATCGCCCTGGCGGGGGGCGAAGGCGTGGGCCGGGTGACCAAGCCGGGTCTGCCGGTGGCGGTGGGGGAGCCCGCCATCAACCCGGTGCCCCGGAGGATGATCCGCCGGGCCCTGCGCCAGGTGTGGGATGAGCTCTGCCCCGGGGAGCCCCTGCAGGCTGAAGGTGGAAATCTTCGTGCCCCGGGGGGAGGAACTGGCCCGGCACACCCTCAACCCCCGCCTGGGGATCGTGGGGGGCATCTCGATTCTGGGCACCACCGGGCTGGTGAAGCCGTTTTCCCACCAGGCCTACCGGGCCACCATCGCTTCCAGCCTGCGGGTGGCCCGGGCCGCGGGGCTTACGCCATATCGGCTTTAGCACCGGGGGGAAAAGCGAGGGGTACCTCAAGGCGCTCCTCCCCGCATTGCCCGAGGAGGCCTTTGTCCAGATGGGGGATTACGTGCGCTTTGCCCTGAAGGTGGCCGCGAATATGGGGTTTGCCGAGATCAGCGCCGCGGCCTTTTTCGGGAAGGCCCTGAAGATCGCCCAGGGTTTTGGGCATACCCATGCCTCCCGGGGACTGGCCGATTTAAAGGAATTGGGCCGCTGGACCCTGGACTCTGACGGGCAATGCCGCCCTGGCCCAGGCAGTGGCCGGGGCCAATACCGCCCGGCAGACCTTGGAAATCCTCACCGCGGCCGGGGCCGGGGGCGTCGTGGCCCAGGTGGGCGCCAGCGATGCTGGCGGCTTTACGAGACTATGCCGGGCCCGGGCCTCAGCTCAGAGCGGTGGTGCTCGATTTTGACGGCGCGACTCTCTGGCAGGGGGAGAGCCCCGGGGGAGGTGGCGGTATGATTCCCGTGCAGGTGGTGGGCCTGGGGATGTCCCCGGCGGACCTGACCGAAAGGGCGCGGGAGATCATCCGGGAGGCCCAGGTGCTGGTGGGGGGGCGGCGGCTCCTGGACTACTTTCCGGAGCACCGGTCCATGAAAATTCCCCTGGGCAAGGACCCGGAAGGGACCCTCAAACAGCTCCCGGTCCTGGCCGAAACCAAGCGGGTGGTGGTGCTGGCGTCCGGGGACCCCAACTTCTACGGGGTGGGGCCCCTGGTGGTGCGGGTCCTGGGGGCGGAGCACGTGGTGATCCACCCCAACCTCACCGCGGTGCAAACCGCCTGCGCCCGGCTCCAGATGCCCTGGCAGGACGCCACCGTCATCAGCCTCCACGGGCGCGCCTGGGAGCCCTTGGCCGCGGCCCTGGGCCAGCCCGGCCCGCTGCTGATCTACACGGACCCGGTCCATACCCCCGGGGAGATTGCCCGGTTCCTGCTGGCCCGGGGCCTGGCTCAGGCCCGCTTCTGCGTATTGGAAGACCTGGGCCAACCGACGGAGCGGGTCACCTGGATGGCCTTGGCCGAGGCCCGGGAGCGGGAGTTTTCGCCCCTGAACCTGGTCGTGGTGATGCCGGAACCGGGTGAGGTGAGCCCGGCACGCCCGGCGCTCCATCTGGGGCTCCCGGAAGCTGCTCTGGCCCACCAGGCCGGGCTCATCACCAAGGCCGAGGTCCGGGCCGTGGTTCTGGCCAAGCTGGCCCTGGGACCCGGCCAGGTCCTCTGGGACGTGGGGGCCGGGTGCGGCTCCGTGGGGTTGGAGGCCAGCCTCCTCGTCCCCGGGGGGAAGATTTTTGCGGTGGAGCGCCACCCCGAGCGGGCCGCCCAGATCGCCGCCAACCGGAACCGATACGGGGTGGACAACCTGAAGGTCGTGAGCGGCCAGGCCCCGGAGTGTCTGGCGAACCTGCCCACTCCCCACCGGGTCTTCCTGGGGGGCGGCGGGCTTATGGTGAACGCCATCATCCAGGAAGCCGTGCGGCGCCTGGCCCCGGAGGGCCGGGTGGTCATTACCGCCGCCCTGCTGGAGACCCTGAACGCCGCCCGGAAGGCCCTGGAAAAAGCGGGTTGGGAGGTGGAGGTGGTCCAGGTCCAGGTGAGCCGGTCCCACTCCCTGGCCGGGGGGACCGCGTTGCAGGCTTTGAACCCGGTGTGGATTGTTACGGGCTTCCGGGTAAACACCGGTGTGGAAAAATCCCCCTAACCCCCCTTTAAGAAAGGGGGAAAGTATGAGTCCCCCTTTATTAAGGGGGATTCAGGGGGATTTGGCATTGGCTTTCCACGGTAACGTTCAGTTCTCGTGTAGGGTGCGCACCGCGCACCATTTGACTTTAGGAAAATTGCATGGCTGAAAAATATCCCGTTATCTTCGTGGGGGCCGGTCCCGGCGACCCGGAACTGATCACGGTCAAAGGGCAAAAGGCCCTGGCCCGGGCCGACCTGGTGCTCTACGCCGGGTCCCTGGTGTCCCCGGCGGTGCTGGGCTGGACTAACCCCGGGGCCGATCTCATCGACACCGCCAAACTCAACCTGGAGGAGATCTGCTCCCGGCTTATGGCGGGGCAACGGAATGGCATGCGGGTGGTCCGGGTTCACTCCGGCGACCCCGCCCTGTTCGGGGCCATCCAGGAGCAGTTGGAGATCCTGGAACGGGAAAATATTCCCTGCCTGGTGATACCCGGGGTGAGCGCCGCCTTCGCCGCGGCCGCGGCCCTGGCCCAGGAACTCACCCTGCCGGAAGTGACCCAGACGGTCATCCTCACCCGGGCGGCGGGGCGCACCCCGGTGCCGGAGCGGGAGGCCCTCCATGATTTGGCCCGGCATGGGGCCACCCTGGTGATCTATCTCAGCATCAAACTTATCGATACCGTGGTGGCCGAACTCACCCCGGCCTACGGCCCGGAGACCCCGGTGGTGGTGGCCTACCGGGTGAGCTGGCCGGACCAGCAGCTGATCCGGGGCACCCTCGGCACCATTGCCGGGCTGGTCAAGGCCTCGGGCATCGAGCGCCAGGCCCTGATTATCGTCAGCCCCGCCCTCGCCGCCCGGGACGGGGAGCTTAAGGCCCGGTCCAAACTCTATGATCAAGACCTTCACCCATGGCTTCCGGGCCGGGGGGAAGAGGAGTGAATCAAGGGGTTTGACGGATGGCCGGAGTTAAGCGCAACCTCTTGACGCATGGGAAGACTGGCAACTTTCTTCCTCCGTGAATGCCAGCTATTACCTACAGATAAGGGGATGGAGAACAACTTGAGAACTCTGCGCAAAGACATTTTGTCATCTTGAGCGGCATGCGAAGGATCTCTGTTTTTTCCGTACTTATGAGATTCTTCGGTCGATCCACTCCCTCAGAATGACAGGTCAGGCAGCTTTCGCGAAAGTTCTCAACTTGCTATAAAGACGATAAAATTCCCTCTCCCTACGGTGAGTGGGAGAGTGCTGAGAAAAATCGACACCCCGCATACGAATATACCTGTGGGTAAAGGTTAGCCCTTGAGGGGAGGGGGAATACCAGGCACAGCTTTGGGGAAGATAAGAACGGAAACTGACTTATAGAGTTAGCCAGTGTAGGGTGCGCACTGCGCACCAGGTGACTAATCCGGTATCAGGCAACTTCATGGGTTCTGACCGGCACGCCCCATCAAAATCCTGGCCCTGACGCCGACAGGGCGCGGCCTTGGCCCGGCGGCTCTCCCGGGGGCTCCCCGGGGCTTCGCCGTGGCTGCCCCGGCCCAGGCCGGGGAGCCGGGGGATTCGGATTTTTCATAGCTGGCCCAGGCCTTCCAGGAAGCCTTTGCCGGCAGAGCGACAACCTGGTGTGCATCATGGCCGCGGGGATTGTGGTGCGGGGCATCGCCCCGTATCTCAAGGGCAAGGACACCGACCCGGCGGTGGTGGTGGTGGATGAAGCCGGGCAATTCGCCGTCAGCCTGCTCTCCGGGCACCTGGGCGGGGCCAACGACCTGGCCCGGCGGGTGGCAAAGCTCCTGGGGGGCACCCCGGTCATCACCACGGCCACGGACGTACAGGGGCTGCCGGCCCTGGACGTGCTGGCAGTTGAACATGGCCTGATTATCGAAAACCTGGCCGGAGTGCGGCCGATCCACATGGCCCTGCTGGAAGGCCGTCCCGTCCGGCTGGTGGACCCCGAGGGTTGTTTATCCGGCGCATTATCAGCCTATCCGGAGTTATTCCGGTTAGAGCCCGACCTGGACCGGGCCCTGGCCGGCCCCGGCCCCACGGTTTACGTGGGCTTTCGGGAGCGGGACTGGCCCCCGGAGTGGCTGCGGCTGCGCCCCCGGAACCTGGTGGCCGGCATGGGCTGTCATAAGGGCACGCCCGCCGGAGGAACTCGTGGAGTTTATCAAACAAACATTTCAACGGGAAGGGTTGTCCCTCCTGTCCCTGAAGGCCCTGGCCACCATTGAGGCCAAAAAGGATGAACCCGGGCTGCGGATGGCCGCCCGGAGTCTGGGAGTCGAATTCTTATGGTTTACCGCAACGGAGTTAGAGGACATACCGGTGCCGAACCCCTCGCCCCGGGTGGCCCGCCTCATGAAGGTGGCGAGTGTCAGCGAGGCGGCGGCCCTGAAGGCCGGGGGGGTGGAGCTGATCGTCACCAAGCAGAAGGCCGCCAACGCCACCCTGGCGGTGGCCCGGGTCAGCCTGGCGGTAGTCAGCCTGGGGCCCGGGTTTGCCGATTACCTCATCCCCCGGGCCAAACAGGCCCTGGCCGAGGCCCAGGTGGTGGTGGGCTACACCGACCTATATCGACCTGGTGCGCCCCTGGTTGACCACCCAGGAAGTGGTGGCCACCGGCATGAAGGCCGAAGTGAAGCGCTGCCAGCTGGCCCTGGACCGGGCCGGCGCCGGGCAACGGGTGGCCATCGTCTCCAGCGGTGACGCCGGCATCTACGGCATGGCCGGGCTGGTCCTGTCCATGTGCGCCGCCCAGGGGCTCAAGGTCGGGCCGCCCGAAGGCAGTGCCGACGTGGATCTTTACCTGGAGGTGATCCCCGGCGTCCCGGCCCTGGCCGCGGGCGCGGCCCTTCTGGGGGCGCCGTTGATGCACGATTTTGTCGTCATCTCCCTGAGCGACCTCCTCACCCCCTGGGAGACGATTGCAAAGCGCCTGGAACTGGCGGCCCAGGGCGATTTCGTCATCGTGCTCTACAACCCCAAGAGCAAGAAACGGGACTGGCAACTGGGCGCCGTACGAGACCTGCTCCTGGGCCATAAAGACCCCGGCACCCCCGTGGGCATTGTCTCCCGGGCGGCGCGGGAGGGCCAGGCCACCACCGTCACCACCCTGGAGGATTTCCTGACGCATCCGGTGGACATGCAGACCATTGTCATCGTGGGCAACTCCCAGACCTTCACCTACGGCGGCTATATGATCACGCCCCGGGGCTACCAGGACAAGTACCGCGGCCAGGTGGCGGGGGGCCAGGCGGAGAGAAGCAGGGGTTAGGAGCAGGGGATAGGGGTCAGGGAACTAAGCTAAAGAGAATGGTGAAGCGCCGGAGTCTCAAGTCCCCCTTTCTTAAAGGGGGATTTAGGGGGATTTTCAGGCGCTTATATAATCCCCCCTGCCCCCCTTTAGCAAAGGGGGGTAAAGACGCATGTGCGCATATCATCGTAATTATGGAACGCCAAATATGAGTGATAAGAGCAAAAGCTGACTGCTGATAGCTGAAAGCTGATAGCTCATAACACTATGAAATACCGTCCTTTAATGATCCTGGGTTCGGGCTCCGACGTGGGCAAGTCCATCATGGTGGCCGGGCTGTGCCGCATCTTCCGCCAGGAGGGCATCCGGGTGGCGCCCTTCAAGGCCCAGAACATGGCCCTGAACAGTTTCATCACCCCGGAAGGCGGGGAGATGGGCCGGGCCCAGGTGGTGCAGGCCCAGGCCGCCGGCCTGGTTCCCCACGTGGACATGAACCCCGTCCTGCTCAAGCCCAGCAGCGAGGTGGGGTCCCAGGTGATTGTCCAGGGCCGGGTGTACGGGAACTTCCCGGCCCGGGATTACTACCGGCTCAAGCCGAAGCTGGTCAAGAAGGTGATGGAGAGCTACCGCCGCCTGGCCCAGGCCTATGACCTCATCGTCCTGGAGGGGGCCGGCAGCGCCGTGGAGCTGAATCTCAAGAAAAACGACCTGGTGAACTTCAACATGGCCAAAAAGGCCGGGGCCGCGGTCCTGCTGGTGGCCGACATCGACCGGGGCGGGGTGTTCGCGGCCACCATCGGCGCCTTTCTTCTCCTGACGCCCCTGGAGCGCCGGATGCTCCGGGGCTTCATCATCAACAAGTTCCGGGGTGACCCGACCCTGTTCGAGTCGGGGGTGACCATCATCGAGCGCCGCACCCGGCGCCCCGTCCTGGGGGTGGTGCCCTACGCGGGTGATCTGGTCCTGCCCGAAGAGGACAGCGTCGCCCTGAACCGCAAGCGTCCGGCCGGGGCCGGAGAAGAGGCCGGCGGCCTCAGGATCGGCGTGGTGCGGCTCCCCCACATCTCCAACTACACCGACTTTGACCCCCTGGAGCAGGAGCCTGGGGTGAATCTGGCCTACCTGGACCACCGGGATGAGCTTTCCGCCCTGGACCTCTTAATTTTGCCCGGGACCAAGAACACCATCAGCGACCTGCTTTATCTCAAGGATAGCGGCCTGTTGGGGCGGATTCAGGCCTACGTCAGGGCCGGCGGCCGCCTGGTGGGCATCTGCGGGGGTTATCAGATCCTGGGCCAGGAGGTCCGGGACCCCCTGGGGGTGGAAGGCGACCCCCGGACCGAACCCGGGCTCGATCTCTTGCCGGTGGTGACTACCATGGCCGGGGCCAAGACCACCACCCAGGTGGAGGCCCGGGTGCCGGACCCGGGAGGGTGCGGGGTGCTGTCGGCCTACGAGATTCACATGGGGGTCACGGAAGCCCAGGGGCCGGGGCAGCCGGCCTTCGAGATTGTCAGCCGCAACGGCCGACCCCTCAAGGTGGCCGATGGCTGGGTCGCGCCTGACCGCCGGGTCTGGGGCACCTACCTCCACGGCCTGTTCGATAATGACGCCTTTCGCCGGGTTTTTTTGCAAGAGCTGCAACGGACCCGGCCGGGATTGGACACCGCCGGCCCGGCGACGTCTTATGAAACTTATGAAAAATTTCAAGAAGCCCAACTGGATGGCCTGGCGGACCTGTTGCGGCGCCATCTGGATATGGCCCAGATCAAGGCAATGATCCAAACGTAAAAAAATTATGACTAATGTGCCTGACAAGACCCCCCTCCACGGGGGCGACGTGTATCTCCTGGCCCGCACGCTGGGGGTCGAACTCGCCGACCTCCTGGATTTCTCCGCCAACATCAACCCCCTGGGATTTCCCCCGGGGCTTGCCGGCGCGGTCCAGGAGGCCATGCGTGAGATCGTCCATTACCCGGACCGCCGCAGCCTGAAACTGCGCGCCGCCCTGGCGGACTATCACCACCTCAGCCCCGAGGAGATCCTGGTGGGCAACGGCTCCACGGAGCTGATCTACCTGGTGGCCCGGGCCCTGAGACCCCGCCGGGGGCTGATCGTCACCCCGGCCTTCAGCGAATACGAACACGCCCTGAACCTGGCCGGAGTGCCGGCGGCCTTCTATCCCACGGATGAAGCCCGCAATTTTACCCTGAGCGACGTCCCGGAGCCGCAGGCCGGCGACCTGGTCTTCCTGGCCCATCCCGCCAGTCCCAGCGGGGTGCTGCTGGACCCGGAGCTGTTCCTGAGGCTGGCGGCCCGCTGTGAGGCGGCGGGGGCCTATCTTCTCCTGGATGAAGCCTTCGTGGACTTCGTGGAAGAGGCCTCCTTGAAGATTCACCTGAGCCGGTTTCCCCGCCTGCTGATCCTGCGCTCTTTCACCAAATTTTTCGGCATCCCCGGGATGCGCCTGGGTTTTTTGTTAGCCGCGCCGGCATTGGTGGCGCTCCTGTCCGAGGCCCAGGAGCCCTGGTCGGTGAACACCATGGCCCAGGTCATGGGGCGGGCCTGCCTGGCCGACTCCGAGTATATCAGCCGAACCCGGGCCCTGATCCAACGAGAGCGGGAATTTCTCTTTCAGCGGCTGGCGGCGCAACCGGAGTTGTCTCCGTTTCCCAGCGTGGTGAATTATCTCCTGGTGAAACTCACACGGCCGGAGATGACCGCGGCCGACTTGCGGGAGCAGATGCTGGCCCAACGCATCGTGATTCGGGACGCCAGCAATTTCCGGGGGCTGGATGAGCGCTTTTTCCGCATCGCGGTGCGGGGCCGCCAGGAGAATGAACGGCTGCTGGCGGCCCTGGAGCAGTGTTTGAGGATGTGAAAATCGATCGGCAGTCTCTCCTAAATTGCTCGTTTCCACTGTGCAGGGACGCTTAACCGGTCAAGCTCAGCTTGGCATCCACTGTATCTCACAGCACTTGGCAAGGCCCGGAGGCCCGACCCCACCGCTGGAATCCATAAACGCGGCGGGGCGGCCGCCCCTGGCCGCCGGCAACATGGAGTGAATTATGGGCCTGGCCCTGCCTTTTCTGTTGGCTTATCTGTTGGACCTCCTCCTGGGGGACCCCCCTGGCTGGCCTCATCCGGTGCGGCTTTTGGGCAGCATCATTCAGTACTGGGAAACGGTGCTCTACCGGACCCGGGTGGGGGCCGGGGCCCTGTTCTGGCTGGCGGTGATGGCCACCACCGGCGTCCTCATTTTGGGGGTGCTGGGGGTGGCGGCGCTGCTGCCGCCCTGGGGCGGGATCGCCGTCCTCGCCTACTTCCTGTACACCGGCCTGGCCACCCGCAGCCTCCACCTGGAGAGTCTCAAGGTAGAGGCGGCCCTGGTCAAGGGCGACCTGGACGGGGCCAGGGCGAGCCTCTCCCTGAT
Organism: uncultured Actinomycetota bacterium; assembly: GCA_963757695.1. GTDB lineage: Bacteria > Actinomycetota > Actinomycetes > Propionibacteriales > Nocardioidaceae > Nocardioides. The sequence continues at coordinate 2,935 of CAVWTJ010000014.1, read as the reverse complement.
CGTCGGCCGGGAAACCGCGCACTTATCCCGGGAAGATATACGCCGGGCCGTGATTGAGACGGTGGCGGAGAACCTGGCCGACGGGGTGGTGGCCCCCCTGTTTTTTACTCTCCTGCTGGGCCTGCCCGGGCTGTTTTTTTACAAGGCCGCCAACACCATGGACAGCATGGTAGGCTACAAAAACTACTGGTATGCCCAGTTCGGCAAGGTGGCGGCCCGGGCCGACGACGTCCTCAACTTCATTCCGGCCCGTCTCACGGCCCTCCTGATGATCCCCACCGCCGCGGCCCTCGGCCTGGACTGGCGCGGAGCCTGGCGCATCCTCCGCCGGGACCGGGGCAACGCCGCCAGCGTCAATGCCGGCTGTCCGGAAGCCGCCATGGCCGGGGCCCTGGGGGTGCGCCTGGGGGGGCCCAGCGTCTACTTCGGCCGCCTGGTGGAGAAACCCTTTATCGGCGACCCCGGCCAACCCCTGGACCGGAGCGCTATCGCCAGGCCATCCGGCTCCTGTATGGTACTTCCCTGGCCATGGCCGCCATCACCCTGGTGGGCCTCCTGGCCGCCCGCGCCGGGGTCTGGGGCTTATTGTCCTTGATAAGATGAGGTTCCCTATCCCGATCTTATCTCCAGCCAATGACAATTTCAGGCAAGTTTCTGTCGTGGCCAGATGTTACACGTAGGTGCGGTCAAGAAAACATTGAAGGTTCATGTCATTCTGAAAAAAGTGCAGCGGACCGAAGAATCTCGGCGGCTTAAAAAAGGGAGATTCTTCGCTACGCTCAGAATGACAAACATTGGTCTTTTGATTGCTCTTTGTTACCAACCGCCACCATGAATCCTCGGGTAATTCTCTAACCCTCAGAATATCCCCCTATACCCCCGGACGTTCATCCAATCGCCTTTCTCTTTGCATATTGATATGATAGATTGAGTTCCTCCACCAAGCTTTAGTGCCATCCTGTCATTCTCTCGGGAGTAACCATGGTCGACTCAGGCGAGACCACCCGTGACATCACCGCCCGCCAGCGGACTGAAGAGGCGCTCCGGGAAAGCGAAGCCAGGTTCCGCAGCTTATTTGAAAGTATGACCGAGGGCGTGGCCCTGCATGAGTTGATCTACGATGACCAAGGCCTGCCGGTGGACTACCGCATTGTCTCCACCAACCCTGCCTTTAAAAAGCACACCGGTCTGAACCCAGAGCAGGTTCAGGGACAGTTGGCCAGCAGCGCTTATGGAACGGGCGTGGCCCCTTATCTGGAAGAATTTGCGGAGGTGGCGCAAACCGGCCGAGCTTATGCCTTCGAGACCGTGTTTTCCCCGATGCAGCGGCACTTCCATATCTCCGTCACCTCACCCAAGCAGGGTCAATTCGTCACCGTCTTCGAAGACATCACCGAGCGCCACCGGGCCGAACAGGAAATTCAGCGCCTGGCTTCGTTTCCCGAAATGAATCCCCAGCCGGTCATGGAAGTGGATAGTGACGGCCGGATCACCTATTTTAACCAGGCGGCCCTGGAGGCTCTCGGGCCGATGGGGCAGGCGGCGGACCTGAAGAAATTCCTCCCGGACGATTTCCAGGAAATATTAGCCCAGGCCAAACAGGACAGCAAAAAATCCTTCCAGAGGGAGGTAGTGGTCAACGGCTCGGTTTTCCTCGAGACCTACTCTTGTGCCAAGGAGTCCAAGTCGGTGCGCCTTTACGCCGTTGATATCACCGAGCGCCAGCGGGCCGCGGCGGCGTTGGGCCGGGCCAAAGAGGAATGGGAGCGCACCTTCGACGCGGTGCCCGACCTCATTATCATCCTGGACCAGGAGCACCGGATAGTCAGGTGCAACCGCGCCATGGCCGAGGCCCTGGGGTTGGAGCCCAGGAAATTGGTGGGACGCACCTGTTATGAGGCCGTGCATGGTTTGCGGAAGCCGCCGGACTTTTGCCCCCACAGCAAGCTCCTGCAAGATGGGCAGCCCCATACCACCGAGGTCCTTGAACTGGGCCGGGAATTCCTGGTGACTGTCTCGCCCTTCCTCTTTGCGGAAGGCCGCGCCGTGGGCAGCGTCCACGTGGCCCGGGACATCACCGACCACAAGCAGGCCGAGGCGGCGCTGAGAGAGAGCGAGGAGCGCCTCCGGACCATGGCTGACGCCATCCCGCAACTCGCCTGGACTGCCAGCAGCGATGGCTACATCTCCTGGTACAATCAGCGCTGGTACGATTACACGGGAACCACCCCCGCCGACATGGAAGGTTGGGGCTGGCAGAGTGTTCATGATCCCAAGATGCTGCCCGAGGTGCTTGAGCAATGGAGGACCTCCCTGGCCACCGGCAGGCCTTTTGATATGGTCTTTCCCTTGCGCGGGGCAGATGGCCGATTTCGCGAGTTCCTGACCCGCGTGATGCCCATGAAAGATTCCGACGGCCGAATCATCCAGTGGTTTGGCACCAACACGGATATCACCGAGCGCCAGCAGGCGGAAGAGGCCCTGCGGCGCAGCTACCATCGCCTCGACCTCCTGGCGGAGACGGCCAGCCAGCTTTTAGGGAGCGTCTCTCCCCAGAAGGTGGTGGATGCCATCTGCCTCAAGGTCATGGAATTTCTCCACTGCGACGCCTTTTTCAATTTCCTCCAGGACTAAAAGGCTGGGCGCCTCTATCTTAATGCCTATGCCGGCATCCCGGAGGAGGAGGCGCGTCGGATTCAATGGCTGGATTACGGGGCGGCGGTTTGCGGCTGCGCCGCCCAGGACGGTTGCCGGATCGTCACTGAGGATATCCTCCACACCGAAGATCCCCGAACGGACCTGGTCAAGTCCTACGGCATCCAGGCCTATGCTCCATCCCCTGATGGTGGAGGGCCGGGTGCTCGGTACCCTGTCCTTTGGCACCCGCAGCCGCAGCCATTTTACCCAGCAATACGATCAGTCGAACACATAACAC
>CAVWTJ010000013.1:0-53254 GCA_963757695.1 uncultured Actinomycetota bacterium | reverse complement strand
GATAGATCACGTCGGTCGTCCACGACCTGGGCGTGGACTGGGTCGAGGTGCCGGTGCGCCACCTGGACCGTCGCGCGGGGACCCGGGGCGGCAGCTACCTGAGGGGGGCCCGCGACCGCCTGCTGTTCGTGACCTACCTCGGCGCCCGACGCTCCCTGCTCCGCCGCGGCGTCCTGCGCCGAAGCGGATCCACACGCGACAGGTCCACCTCATGACCGCGGTCGGCACCGGGCCCGGGCCGTCCTCGGTCGTCCTGTTCTCCGGCGGTCGCGGTGGCGGGTCGGTGCTCTCCGGGCTGCTGCGGCTCCCCGACGTCCGGGTGACGGTCATCGTCAACGGCTACGACAACGGACTGTCGACGGGCGCCCTGCGCGACTACATCCCCGGGATGCTCGGTCCGTCGGACTTTCGCAAGAACCTCGTGCACCACCTCGACCCCGACGATGCGCGGGAGGGCGCCCTGCTCGAGGTCCTGGGCCACCGACTGCCCGAGGAAGCCGACGTCGGTGCCCTCCGCGGGTGCCTGCACGACCTCGAGCACCCCGAGAGCCACGACCCCGACCGGCCCTGGTGTCGAGTCGACCGGCTGGACCAGGCAGACCGTGCCTGGCTCGGCGGCAGTCTCCGCCAGTTCCTCGCCTATCACTCCGCCACCGACGAGGACTTCGACTTCGGTGACTGCTCGATCGCCAACATCGCGCTCGCCGGCACCTACCTGGCTCGAGGTCGTGACTTCAACGCGGCGCTCGCCGAGTTCAGCGAGGCGTTCGGCTTCCCGGGGACCCTGCTCAACGTCTCGCAGGGGGAGCCGGCCCACCTCGTCGCGGTGAAGGAGGACGGCGAGGTCCTCTTCGACGAGGCCGACATCGTCGAGGTCCAGAGCCCCTCACCCATCACCGACATCCACCTCCTGGACCACGACCCCTCCGACCACGACCGCCAGGACCTGGCGCACAGCTCTCCCCGGGAGCGCCGCGAGTGGTTGGAGCGGACGAGCCGCACCGTGACGGTGAACCCCGCGGCCGCGGAGGCGATCCGTCGCGCCGACCTCATCGTCTACGGCGCGGGGACCCAGCACTCCTCGCTGCTCCCGAGCTACCTGACCGAGGGACTGGGCGCCGCGGTGGCGTCGAGCCTGGCCCGGGCAAGGGTCCTCCTCGTGAACATCCAGCCCGACCACGACATCGAGGGGTGGAACGGTGCCGACATCTTCGACAAGGCCCTCGAGGTGATGGGAGACCCGGACAACCGGCACCGCTCGATCACGCACGCCCTCTTCCACCGAGCCACGCCCCACCCCGCAGTGTCGGGTCCCCGGGCGGAGCAGCCCGGCTCGCGGATCGACGCGGCGGCCGACGCGGACACGGGTCGGGGGAACGCCCCGGGCGACAGCGACGAGGACCAGGACGACGAGGACGACGTGCTGCCCACCGGGGTGCCTGGGGGCAGCCGGCGTACCCAGTGCCTGTGGGTGGGTGCCGACCTGCAGAACCCCGACGCCCCGTCCGAGCACGACGGACGGCGGACGGTCGCCGCGCTCACCCGGATCTTCCGCACGGAGGAGGCCGCCGCGCTGCGGGTCTCCTCCGACCTCGGCCGTCGGCTCACGTGGTTCCTCGACCTGGACGGAACGCTCGTCGACTCGGCAGGGGCGCACGCCGCGGCCTTCCGGCAGGCTCTCGGCGACCTGTTCCCCGAGGCACTGGAGCACTTCGACTACGCCCACCACGGCGGCCGGGCCACCCACGAGGTGCTGGCCGACCTCGGGGTCTCGGACGAGCGGCTGCGCGCCGAGGTGACGCTGCGCAAGCGGGAGGTCTATCGCGACCTGGTCGCGCGCAGCGCGGTGACCGCGCTACCGGGTGCGCAGGACCTGGTGGCGTGGCTCCACGAGACCGGGCGCCGGCCGGTCGTCGTGACGTCGGCCAGCCGGGAGTCGGCCGGCGCCGTCCTCGAGCAGCTGGGGATGGACCGACGCGTGTCCGGCCTGGTCTCCTGCGAGGACGCCCCGCGGTCGAAGCCGGCGCCGGACCTCTACCTCCACGCGCTCGAGCGGTACGGCGCGTCCGTCGCCACGTCGGTGGCCGTGGAGGACTCGGCCTACGGCGTGCGTGCTGCCGTCGCCGCGGGGCTGCGGACCGTCCACGTCGGCCCAGGGGCAGCAGAGGACGGCGCCCACCACGTCCACGACCTGCACGGTTTGCTCGTCGACCTGCGACGGTGCTCGCCGGGAGGGCCCGTGCCGGACCGACCTGCACCCCTGTCCCCTCCCCTGTCCCCCCAGGAGCCCGCACCACGGGAGCGACACGCAGAGGACGAGGCATGGCGCGCGTCTGCGCAGTGATCCCCGCGGCGGGTCGGGGGTCACGCCTGGGGATCGACGTCCCCAAGATCATGGCGCCCCTGGGCGACGGCGTGCTGATCTGGGACGCGTTGCGCGAGCTGCTGGCCCCCCACACCGCTCACCTGCACGTGGTGATGTCGCCCGAGGGGAGGCCGCACCTCGAGGGGGTGCTCGACCGGGAGTCCGGGTCGAGCGTGAGCGTGAGCGCCCAGCTGGTCCCGACCGGGATGGGTGATGCGGTCTTCGGCTGCTCCGACGTGTGGGAGGACTACGACGATGTCCTGGTGGTGTGGGGAGACCAGGCGAACCTGAGCCACGACACGCTGGCCGAGGTCGTGCGGACCCAGCAGGCCGGCGTCGGCCGTCAGGTGACGATCGCCCTGGTCGCGCACCCGGACCCCTACGTCGAGTACCTCTTCGACGACGGTCGGCTCCTCGAGGTGCGCCAGTCGCGCGAGGGCGATCGCTGCACCCCCGGTGGGCTCGCCGACGTCGGGGTCTTCTGCCTCACGACGGCCGGCCTCGCCGCGGCATGGACCCGCTACCGCGCCGACGCCACCCTGTCCGCCGAGACGGGCGAGGCCAACCTGCTTCCCTTCCTGGCCCACCTCTCCGGCGCCGGGTGGCAGGTGCGGTCGGTCGAGGTGTCCGACGTGGACGAGGCCCGCGGGGTCAACACGCCGGAGGACCTCGCCTTCGCACGGTCGTCCTACGCCCGCCGTACGCGGGCACCGGACGGAACGCCGTCGTGCACGTCCTGACGCTGATCACGCAGTACCCGCCGCACGTGACCGCCGGCCTCGGCCGGTACGCCGAGGCGATCACGCCGCGCCTGCTCGAGTCGAACCGCATCACCGTGCTGTCGGTGAACACCGGACGGCTCCCCCAGGTGGTGGCGGAGGGCCCGTTGCTCGTGCACCGGCCACAGGGCCGACTCCTGCGCCGCGTCTTCAGCCGGCGTGACCTCAACCGCACCCGTCGGGCCGACTTCGTGCTCCTGGCCGTCAACGTGCTCGTCGCCAACCTCCGCTTCGTCCCGCTGGCTCGTCGCCTCGCGCGCCGCCACCGCATCGACCTCGTCGCCGTGCACGAGTCGACCAACGCGCTGGGCGGGTTGGCGTGCCGCGCCCTGCTCGGGGTGCCGTTGGTCTTCCACGTGCACAACACCGAGTACTCGTTGGCTCCGGAACGCACCGGACTCGACCCGCTGGGCGTCTATCGCCGGCTGGAGGCGCTGCTCGCCCGGCGCGCCGCTGCGGTCGTGGTGGCCACCCCCGAGCTGCGTGACCAGCTCGCGGAGGCCGGCTGGGAGGCGGACAAGATCGAGGTGGTGCCCCTGGGCAACGTGCTCGAGGACACCGTCGCCGACCTCGACGAGTCCGTGCTGGCCGAGCGGGTGGCCTCGCTCCGCACCCGGCTCGGACTGTCGGCCTCGAGCCGGGTGGTGCTCTTCGTGGGCCGGGTCGAACGCGTCAAGGGCGTCGAGGAGCTGCTCGACGCCTTCCCCGCGGTCCTGGCGGAGCACCCGGACGCCGTGCTGGTCCTCCTGGGACGCGGCGACACCGACGGGGCCACCCGACGCTCGAGGGCGAGCGGCTGCGCCGATCGCGTCCTCGTGACGGACACCTGGGTCGCACCGGTCGACCTGCCCGAGTGGTATGCGATGGCCGAGGTCTGCGTCCTCCCCTCCCACTTCGAGCCGTTCGGACTCGTCGCGCTCGAGTCCATGTCCCTGGGCCGGCCCACCATCCTCGGCGAGGGCTTCTCCACCCTCTTCGAGGGCGACACCGACCGACCGGCGGTCCGCTTCGTCGACGCGACCGACCCCGCTCGGGTCGCAGGAGCAGTCTCGGACCTCCTCGCGCGCCCCGATGAGGCCCGGGCACTGGGCGACCGTGCCCGCACCCTGGTCCGCGAACGCTTCAGCTGGGAGCGCGCGGCCCGCGACACCGAGCGGATCTACCGCCACGTGCTGGACGCCTCCCCCCATGACGCCCGTCCCGTTGGCCCGCACGCCGGTTGAGGTACGAGGGCCCCCGCACCGCTGGTTGAGGCGCAAGGGCCCCCCACCGGTGGTTGAGGTGCGAGGGCCCCACACCGCGGTCTGAGGCTGCGACGCGGCCCCCGGGGCCCGAGGCCGTCGCTGGCGCCCGCAAGACCTCAACCACCCCGGATGGCCGTCGCTGGCGCTCCTCCCGAGCCTCAACCACCGGGATCGAGGCCAGTCGCTCGGCGCTCCTCACACCTCAACCACCGGGATCGGCCGTCGCTGGCGCTCCTCACACCTCAACCACCGAGGTCGGCCGTCGCTGGCGCTCCTCACACCTCGACCTCCGGGATCGGCCCGCATCACCGCAGGCGCGTTCAGTCGACCGGGTCGAGGTCGCCGTCGGCGTAGTGGCGGCGCAGGACCTTCTTGTCGAACTTGCCGACGCTGGTGCGTGGCACCTGGTCGACGAAGGCGAAGCGATCGGGCAGCTGCCATTTCGCGAAGTCGGCGAGCAGGAAGTCCCGCAGCTCCTCGGTCGTCACCGAGGCGCCCTCGCGGAGCACGACGGCTGCGAGTGGGCGCTCGTCCCACCGGTCGTCCGGTACGCCGATGACCGCCGCCTCGAGCACGGCCTCGTGGGCCATCAGAGCGTTCTCGAGGTCGACCGAGGAGATCCACTCGCCGCCGGACTTGATGACGTCCTTCGAGCGGTCGGACAGGGCGATGTAGCCGAGCGGGTCGATGCTGCCCACGTCACCCGTGCGCAGCCAGCCGTCGTGGAACTTCTCGGCGGCGGAGTCGTCCTCGGGCCGGTAGTACGCGCCGGTCACCCAGGGACCGCGCACCTCGAGCTCGCCCACCGAGGTGCCGTCGTTCGGCATCACCTCGGCGGCGTCGTCGACGATCCGGCCCTCGACGCCGCACAGCAGACGGCCCTGGGTCGCCCGGTAGCGCCACGCGTCCTCGCCGCTCGCCCCGATCGGCGGGATGCCCGCCGATGCCACGGGCGAGGTCTCGGTCATCCCCCAGGCCTGGCGGACCTCGAGGCCGTGCCGCTCCTGCAGCGCCCGCTGGAGGGAGAGGGGTACGGCGGACCCGCCGCACAGGATCAGCCGCAGCGAGTCGAGCGAGATGTCGCCGTGCGCATCGAGGTAGCCGAGCACGTCGTTCCACACCGTCGGGACCGCGCCGGAGACGGTCGGCAGCGAGGCCCGGATGAAGCGCACCAGCGGCTCGGCCTGGAGCCAGCGGTCGGGCATGCACAGCGACGCGCCGCTCATCAGCGCCGAGTACGGCAGGCCCCACGCGTTGGCGTGGAACATCGGCACGATCGGCAGCACCCGGTCGTGGAGCGACAGTCCGGCGGCGTTGCCGGTGTTGACCGCCTGCGAGTGCAGCCAGGCGGAGCGGTGGCTGTAGACCACGCCCTTCGGGTTGCCGGTGGTGCCCGAGGTGTAGCACATCGCCGCCGCGTCACGCTCGTCGAGCGTGGGCCAGGAGAACGCAGCCTCCTGGGCGGCCAGTACCTCGTCGTACAGGTGGACCTGGGGGCCGGCGGACCGCAGTGCGTCCAGGTCGGCCGCCGGGGCCTCGGGCCCGGCGACGAGCACGTGGCGCACCGTCTTCATCTCCGGCAGGTGCGGAGCCAGGGCATCGACCAGGGAGGCATCGACGATGACGACCTGGTCCTCGGCGTGGTTGGCGATGTAGACCAGCTGCTCGGGGAAGAGCCGGATGTTGAGGGTGTGCAGCACGGCGCCCATCGAGGGCACCGCGAGGTAGGACTCCAGGTGCTCGGCGTTGTTCCACCCGAACGTCGCCACGCGCTGGTCGCCGTCGATCCCCAGGGCCCGCAGCGCGTTGGCCAGCCGGCCGACCCGCTCGCCCAGCTCCGCGTAGCTCTCCCGACGGGTGCCGTCGGGCGTCGCGGTCACGACCTCGGAGTCCGGGTGGACGGTGGTGACGTGGCGTCGGATGGCACCGACGGTGAGCTGGTCGTCCTGCATGGTGCTGCGCATGGTGGGTCCTCCGGGGCAGGTGGCTGTGGCGTCGGTCACCATCGTGCCACCGCCGACCAGCGCCCTCTCGGCAGGTCCCTCGGCCCGCCTGCGTGGGCGCCGGACCCCCGGAGTCGCCCGCGTCGGTGGATCCGGGACCGATCTCGGACGCGACGACATCGTGGCCCGCTTGGCATGCTGGAGCCCATGGAGCCCTACGGCGCGGCGCACCTGGTGATGCTGTCCGTGTTCGCCGTCGGGTTGCCGGCGGCTGCCCTGCTGGGGCGCCGGGACCGACGGGTCGGTCCGAACCGGGTCGACCGGGGTTTGTCCCTGCTTCTCCTCGCGGTGGCGGTGCCCTCCCAGGTCCTCGACGTCGTCACCCGGTTCGAGGTGGGGGTGAGCCTTCCGCTCCACCTGAGCGACCTGGCGTGGATGGTGGCGGCACTCGCGCTGTGGACGGCGTGGCGCTGGGCCGCGGCCCTCACGTACTTCTGGGGACTGGTGCTGACCACCCAGGCCATCGTCACCCCCTCGCTGGGCGAGGACTTCCCCGACATCCGCTTCCTCGCCTTCTGGGCCCTGCACCTGCTGGTGGTGTGGGCTGCGGTCTACCTGGTCTGGGGCCGTGGGCTGGCACCTCGCTGGCGCGAGTATCGGATCGCTCTCGTGGCGACCCTGGGCTGGGCGGGCGTCGCCTACGTGTTCAACCTGGCCGCGGACACCAACTACGGCTACCTCGTGCGCAAGCCGTCCAGCGGCTCGCTCCTGGACCTGCTGGGCCCGTGGCCGCTCTACGTGATCGCCGAGGTCGTGATCGTCGCAGCGATCTGGGCCCTGATGACCTGGCCGTGGGCGAGGCGAGCGTCCTCACGGTGACCGCCCTGGTCACGGTCCTGGTCGAGGCGCCAGGTCCTCGCGTCTCACGGCGCCGTGGCGGCGGCGCGGACCTTCGCGGCGAGGGTCTCGTTGGTGTCCGGCGTGCCACCGTGGGCGGCGATCCAGTCGTAGCACTCCTCGCGCTCGGCGTGGCACATCAGCCCGACGACATCGCCCGGCAGAGCCTGGCCGACGAGCGCCGAGAGCGCCGCGACCTCGGTCGGGTACGCCGGCACGCCGGTCACCCCGACCCGCTCAGCCCCCGCCCGCATGAGCTCCTCGAGGTCCTCCAGGGTCCGGCCGCGCAGGTACTTCTCCTTGTGCCCGATCGCGACCACGTCACTGTCCCGGGCCGCGATCTCGCCGAGCTTCTCGATGAGGTCGTCGGTGCGGTCGCCGACGACCCCGAGCCCGAGCAGCAGGCGGCCGCCGGGGCGTCGTACGCCGTTCATGATCTCGAGCAGCGCCTCGAGCCCGGCCTCGTTGTGGGCGAGGTCCATGACGACCGAGAGGCCGGAGTCGGTGCCCGCCGACCCACCGGCGGGCAGGGTGAAGAAGTTCATCCGGCCGGGATTGTGCTCGGCGTCGGGACGGAACGAGCGCAGCCCCTCGATCACCCGAGCCCGCGGGATCCCGATGGCCAGGGCTGCGGACGCGGCGGCGAGGGTGTTCTCGACGTTGAAGCGCGACAGCCCGGCCAACGTCATCGGCACGTCGACCAGCTCGACCAGCGGGTCGGGGTCGGCGTTGGGGCGCAGGACCGAGACCCAGCCGTCGATGACGACGGTGGCGCGACCCCGGGTGTTGAGGGTCTCGCGCACCGCCGGCGAGTCGACGTCGCGGGAGAAGACCCAGCGCTGCGCCTTGACGACCGGGTGCATGGCGTAGACGCGCGGGTCGTCGGCATTCAGGACCGCCCAGCCGCTGCGGCGGGTGATCCGGGGCACGACGGCCTTCACCTCGGCCAGCTGGTCCACCGTGTCGATGCCCTGCTGCCCCAGGTGGTCGGCGGTCACGTTGGTCACCACGGACACGTCGTTGCGGGTCAGCCCGATGCCCTTGAGCAGGATGCCTCCCCGCGCGGTCTCGGTCACCGCAAGCTGCACCTCCGGGTGGGCCAGCACCCGGCCGGCGCCGCTGGGGCCGGAGTAGTCCCCTGCCTCGACCAGCTCGCCGTCGATGTAGATCCCGTCGGTGTTGGACCATCCGACGAGCAGTCCGTGGCCGCGCGCGATGTGGGCCACCATCCGCGACGTCGTGGTCTTGCCGTTGGTCCCGGTCACGGCCACCACGGGCACCCGCGGCGTGATCGTGGTGGGTGCCGGACCCGGCTCGCTGGCCGCGACCTGCTCGGCAGCGGCGCTCACCGCGGCCTCGAGGTCGGCTCCCGGGACGGCGTCGAGCACGGCGGCCACCGCGCGGCCCATCTCCTGGGCGCGGGTGCGGTGCTGCCACGGGAAGGCCACGACGACCTGGTGCCGGTCGCTCGTGGAGCGCACGCGCACCGCCAGGCGCGACGTACCGGACTCCTGGGCGACGGCGCGCACCAGCCGGCCGACCGCCCGCAGCGCGAAGCGCTGGCGGAACCCGCTGTCGGTGGCCCCCGGCCGGGCGTGCTTCAGGCCGATCCGCCGCGCGAACCGAACCGCGGTCTCCTCGGAGGCCATGGACAGCCCGCCGATGTCGAGGGTCAGCTTGATGGCCGCTCGCGGGAAGTAGAGGTTGGGGCCCTCGAGGACCCGGAGCTCGATGAGGGAGGACGCCGTCATCGCACCGACGCTAGCGGGTGTCGGGGGTGGTGCTGGGGTCGGGCTGGAACGGGTGGGAGTTTCACCACTGAAGCGGTGAAACTCCCGCTCCTGTCATGAACCTTCACACCAGGAGCGCGAGTTTCGTCATGCCGGGCACCCCGCCCCGGACGAGACACACCCGGCAACACGCCCGGCACGACACCGGCGCACGGCCGGGGTCGGGGTCGCGGGTCGGTCAGGCACCCATCGCGTGGAAGCCGCCGTCGACGTGGACGATCTCGCCGGTGGTGGCCGGGAAGAAGTCGCTGAGCAGCGCGACGACCGCCTTGGCGGTCGGGACGTGGTCGGCGTTGTCCCAGCCGAGCGGCGACTTGGTCTCCCACATCGCCTCGAGGTCCTCGAACCCGGGGATCGCCTTGGCGGCGAGGGTCTTCAGCGGGCCGGCGGAGACGAGGTTGACCCGGATGCCCTCCGGGCCGAGGTCGCGGGCGAGGTAGCGCGAGCAGGACTCGAGCGCCGCCTTGGCCACCCCCATCCAGTCGTAGACCGGCCAGGCCACGGTCGCGTCGAAGGTTAGGCCGACGATCGAGCCGCCGCGGCCCATCAGCGGCCGGCAGGCGGTGGCCAGCGACGTGAGCGAGTACGCCGAGACCTGGACGGCCTGGGCCACGTCGGGCCAGGGGCCGGTGAGGAACTTGCCGCCGAGCAGCGTCTCGGGGTTGCCGTAGGCGATCGAGTGCACGACGCCGTCGAGGTGGTCGGTGTGCTCGCGAACGGCGTCGGGGAGCGCCGCGAGGTGCTCGTCGTTCGTGACGTCGAGCTCGAGCACGGGCGGGGTGACCGGGAGCCGCTTGGCGATGCGCCGGGTGATGCCGAGCGCACGCCCGAAGTTGGAGATGAGCACCGTGGCGCCCTGCTCCTGGGCGACCTTGGCGGTGGCGAAGCCGATGGAGGAGTCCATCGTCACGCCGGCCACGAGGATGGTCTTGCCGCTGAGAATGCCTGTCGTCATGTCGATCAGTGTCCCATTCCGAGTCCGCCGTCGACGGGGATGACCGCCCCGGTCACGTACGCCGCTCCGTCTCCTGCCAGCCAGGTCACCGCGGCGGCGACCTCCTCCGGCTCGGCGTACCGGCCGAGCGGCACCTGCGCCCGGATCGCCGACTTCTGGTCGTCGGTGAGCACCGCGGTCATGTCGGTGTCGACGAACCCGGGTGCCACGACGTTGGCCGTGATCGACCGGGAGCCGAGCTCGCGAGCGAGCGAGCGAGCCATGCCGACCAGTCCCGACTTGGAGGCCGCGTAGTTGACCTGCCCGGCCGAGCCGAGGAGACCCACGACCGAGGAGATGAAGATGATCCGGCCGCGACGCAGTCGCAGCATGCCCTTGGTGGCGCGCTTGGCCAGCCGGAAGGAGCCGGTGAGGTTGGTGTCGATGACGCTCGACCAGTCCTCCTCCGACATCCGCAGCACGAGCGTGTCGGCGGTGACGCCGGCGTTGGCGACCAGGACCTCCACCGGGCCGAGCTCGGCCTCGATGGTCGCGAAGGCGGCGTCGACGGCCGCCTGGTCGGTCACGTCGCAGACGACGTCGAGGGCGCCCTCGGGTGCTCCGCCGCTGCGGGTGGTCACCGCGACCTTGTCGCCCTGGGCGATGAACGCCTCGGCGATCGCGCGGCCGATGCCGCGGTTGCCCCCGGTGACGAGGACGACGCGCGGCTGGGGCTCGGAGGTGCTGGAGTCGGAAGCTGGGCTCACGTCGCCGACGCTAGCGATTACCCCGCGGTAGACCTAAAGCATCCGCCGCGTCGGGCCGGGGCCCGCCGTACGAGCGGCCGGCTGCGTGGACCGCGGCGTCGACTACTCGTCGTCCTCGAGGCGGAAGCCGAGCTTGAGGCCCACCTGGAAGTGCTCCACGCCGCCGTCCTTGATCTGCCCGCGCACCTGGGTGACCTCGAACCAGTCGAGGTGGCGCAGGGTCTTGCTGGCGCGCTCGATGCCGTTGCGGATCGCCGACTCGATGCTGTCCGGGGAGGTGCCGACGATCTCGGTCAGTCGGTAGGTGCGGTCGCTCATGTGCTCACCGTAGCCTGGATCGACCGGCGGCCGGTGTCGTGATCGGCACCGGCAGGTCCGGAGGCGTCCACCGAGGGGTGAGTGCCTCCCCGTAGGATCGAGGACATGGCCCGGGACCAGAAGAGGTCCGGCGAGGCGATCCGGATCACCACAGCAAGCGCCAACCGCGCGGACGACATCCGCGCTCGTCAGAAGCGTTACCTGCTCTCCATGAGCCTGCGCACGCTCTGCTTCGTGGGCGCCATCGCGGCGTCGATGGCCGGCATCGACTGGCTGTGGCCGTTCCTGATCGCCGGGGCCATCGTCCTGCCCTACATCGCGGTCGTGATGGCCAACGCCGCCGCCAACCTCTCCGACGGCTTCAAGCTGCGCGAGGCCGACTTCTCGCGCCGCGAGCTGGAGTCGGGACGCGAGAAGCACCCCACCCAGCTCTGAGCCGCACCGGCGTCTGAGACGCTGGCGGCATGGAACCGGACGTCTGCTCGGCCAAGGGCTGCACCGCGGTGGCGACGTGGCAGCTGCTGTGGAACAACCCCAAGCTGCACACGCCCGACCGGCGCAAGGTCTGGCTGGCCTGCGACGAGCACCGCGAGTCGCTCTCGTCGTTCCTGGGCGCGCGTCAGTTCCTCAAGGACGTGGTCCCCCACGAGCCGGGCAGTGCCCCGCTCGACGACCCGGTCTGAGCCCGGTCCGACTCAGGTCCGGCTCACGGCTGACCGAGGTCCGAGCGCTGTCGACGCCGGGTCCAGGACGGGCACGGCCGCCGCTCCACGAGGTCTCAGGTCGACGACGGGCGACGCGGGGGGCAGGTCCGGGTGGGGCGGCCCGATCCGTGGTGGGCCGCTCAGCCGCCGATCGCGGACATCGACCGCGTCGGCTGGAGGAACGACGTGTCGTCGATGCCGTGACCGGCCGCCTTGCCGCGCATCGCGATGACCCAGAGCCGGGCCAGCTCCTCGTCGTCGGCGCCGGTGCGCAGCGCGGCACGCAGGTCGGACTCGGAGCGGGCGAAGAGGCAGTTGCGGACCTGGCCGTCGGCGGTGAGCCGCACCCGGTCGCAGTCGCCGCAGAAGGGTCGGGTCACCGAGGCGATGACCCCCACGGTGCCCGGACCCCCGTCGACCAGGAACTTCTCGGCCGGGGCACTCCCCCGCGGCTCCTCGGCCGGGGTGAGCTCGAAGTCGGTGGCGAGCGTCGCGAAGATCTCGTCGGCGGTGACCATGCCGTCGCGGGACCATCCGTGCTGGGCGTCCAGCGGCATCTGCTCGATGAACCGCAGCTCGTAGGAGCGCTCGAGGCACCAGCGCAGCAGCTCGCCGGCCTGGTCGTCGTTGACGCCACGCATGAGGACCGCGTTGACCTTCACCGGTCCCAGCCCGGCCTCCGCGGCGGCGGCGAGGCCGGCGACGACGTCGTCGAAGCGGTCCCGCCGCGTCATCTCGAGGAACGTGTCGGCGCGGACGGTGTCGAGGCTGACGTTGACCCGGTCGAGCCCGGCCTTCGCGAGGGCGCCCGCGGTGCGGGCCAGACCCAGGCCGTTGGTGGTGATGGACAGCTCGAGGGTCGGGTCGATCGCCCGGGTCCGGGCCACGATGTCGACGAGGCCGCGTCGTACGAGCGGCTCACCGCCGGTGAACCGCACCTCGCGCACGCCGAGGCGCTCGGCGGCCACGGTCACCAGGCGGACGACCTCGTCGTCGCTCAGGACCTCGTCGGTCGGCATCCAGTCCAGGCCCTCGGCCGGCATGCAGTAGCTGCACCGCAGGTTGCACCGATCGGTCAGCGATACCCGCAGGTCGGTGGCCACGCGGCCGAAGGTGTCGAGGAGGGGGAGAGCCTGCATGAGGCCAGCCTACGGGTCGGGGGTTAGATTTCAGGTGTGCGTTCGTACCGGTTCATGCTCAGTCGTCGCTGGGCGATGTTCGCGGTGGTCGTCGCCCTCCTGGCCTACGGCACCTGGTGGCTCGGGGAGTGGCAGTTCGGTCGACTCCACGACCGCAAGGCCGACAACGCGATCATCCGCACCAACGAGGCGCATGGCGCCCGCTCCCGTCGCTGACGTGCTCGCCCCGGGCCGCCCGGCCGGCGAGGCCGTAGGAGTGGCGCCTGGTCACCGCGACCGGCACCTACGACACCGCCAACACCGTGATCGTGCGCTACCGCAGCGGAGCCGACGGTGAGCCCGGGGTCGACGTGGTCGTCCCCCTCGTCACCGCCGACGGCACGGCGGTGGTGGTGGACCGCGGGTTCCTGCCGATCGAGGCCCGCTCGGTCACCGTCGACGACGTGCCGTCCCCGCCCACGGGCACGGTCGAGGTCACCGGGTGGGTGCGCGTGGACGGCTCCGGGGACAGCACCGAGGTCGAGGACCTCTCCACCCGGGCCATCAGCTCCGAACGGATCGGAGAGGCCATCGGCCAGCCGGTCTACGGCGGCTTCGTGGACCTGAAGACCGAGGACCCCGCCCCGGTCACCGGACTGGCCACCACCGAGCTCCCCGAGCTCGACAACGGCCCGCACTTCTTCTACGGGTTGCAGTGGTGGTTCTTCGGCCTGCTGGCCCTCTTCGGCTTCGGCTACCTGGCCTACGACGAGCGGACCCGTGGCCCGCGCGGCCAACGCGGCGGCGGGCAGGGCCCGGCGCGGCCCAAGAAGGTGCGCCAGACCAACGTGCCGGCCGCCTACCAGCGGCGTCCGGCGGACGCGGCCGCGGGCACCGACGGAGGCTGAGCCTCCCGGGGTGGTTCTGCCACCGGCCGGGGCGGCCACGACGCGGTCACCCGTGCAGCGGTGCACCAGCCGCCGAGCGCCCCGGCCACCTCGACCGACCTCGACCGATCGACGTCAGGCGGTCTCGGCCACGACCTCGTCGACGAAGAACTGGGTGCGGTAGAGGTCGGCGTACAGGCCGTCGCGCCCCAGCAGCTCGGTGTGGGTGCCGACCTCGACGATCCGGCCGTCGTCGAGGACCAGGATCTGGTCGGCGTTGCGCACCGTGGAGAGGCGGTGGGCGATGACGAGCGACGTGCGGCCCTCGAGGGCGGCGTCGAGGGCGCGCTGGACGGCTGCCTCCGACTCGCTGTCGAGGTGGGCGGTGGCCTCGTCGAGCACGACGATCGACGGCGACTTGAGCAGCAGTCGCGCGATCGCGAGACGCTGGCGCTCGCCGCCGGACAGCCGGTAGCCACGATCGCCCACGACGGTGTCGAGCGCGTCGGGGAGGGCCCGCACGAGCTTCTCGACCTGGGCTGCCGACAGGGCCGCCCAGATCTGCTCGTCGGAGGCACCGGGCTTGGCGTAGACCAGGTTGGCGCGGATCGTGTCGTGGAACATGTGCGCGTCCTGCGTCACGTAGCCGACGACGTCCTCGAGCGACTGCAGGGTGACGTCGCGGACGTCGAGACCACCGACCCGCACGGCTCCCTGCTGGGCGTCGTAGAGCCGGGCGACCAGGTGCGTGATCGTGGTCTTGCCGGCACCCGAGGGCCCGACGAGGGCGATCATCTGGCCCGGCTCGGCGACGAACCCGACGTCGGTGAGCACCTGGGTGTGCTCGCGCGACTCGGTGCGGGCGAGCTTCTCCAGCGACCCCAGGGAGACCTCGTCGGCCTGCGGGTAGGTGAAGGACACGTGGTCGAACTCGAGGCGCCCGGCGCTGACCGGCAGGGCCACGGCGTCGTCCTTCTCCCGGATGAGCGAGGGCAGGTCGAGGACCTCGAAGACCCGCTCGAAGCTCACCAGGGCCGTCATCACGTCGATGCGGACGTTGGACAGTCCCTGGAGCGGGCCGAGCAGCCGCAGGAGCAGGGTGGCCAGCGCGAGGAGGGTGCCGACGGTGAGGGTGCCGTCGAGCGCGAGGTGTCCCCCGACGCCGTAGACGAGGGCGGTGGCGAGAGCCGGGACCAGCATCATGGCCGCGCCGAAGACGCGCGTGATGAGGCTGATCCGGATCCCGAGGTCGCGCACCGTGGCCGCCTTGGAGGCGAACAGCACGTCCTCCTCGGAGCGGCGACCGAAGAGCTTGAGCAGCATCGCGCCGCCGACGTTGAACCGCTCGGTCATGACGTTGCCGAGGTCGGCGTTGCCGTCCATCTGGCGACGGGTGAGGCCGGCCAGGCGGGCGCCGACCCAGCGCGAGGTGAAGAACAGGATGGGGAACAGCACCAGGCACATCAGCGTGACCTGCCAGCTGAGGGCGATCATCGCGATCCCGACCACGACGACCGCGATCGAGTTCGAGACGGTGCTGCCGAGCGTGGAGGTGAAGGCCCGCTGGGCGCCGATGACGTCGTTGTTGAGCCGTGACACCAGGGCGCCGGTCTGGGTGCGGGTGAAGAAGGCCAGCGACTGCCGCTGCACGTGGCCGAAGACCTGGGTGCGCAGGTCGAAGATGAGGCCCTCGCCGATGCGGGAGGACAACCAGCCTCCCAGGATCGCCAGGGCTGCGGTGAAGACGGCCACGCCGGCCATCGCCAGCGCCAGGACCGTCACGAGCCCACCGTCGCCCGCGATGATCCCGTCGTCCACGATCTTCTTGACGAGGAGGGGCATGACCACCACCGTCGAGGCGTCGACGACGGTGACCGCGAGGAACACCGAGATCAGGACCCGGTGGGGGCGGGCGAAGGCGAGGATCCGCCGGACGGTGCCCCGCTCGATCTTGGTGGGCACCGAGCTGCGATCGGTGCGTAGGTTGCGCCACACGGCGCCGTTCGCGTTCATGCCGGACATCGGTCCACCTCCAGGTGGCGTTACGGGCTCGGGGTGGGGGCGAGGAGCGCGGCCAGCTCGCGGAACCGGCGTCCCTGGGCCTCTCGTTCCAGGCGACGCTGCTCGTCGAGGTCGCGTCCGTCGGCCCCGAGCAGGAGCGCCTTGGTCTCTCGAACCGCACCGGGGAGAGGTGCGGTGAGGGCGGTGACGAGGTCCGTCACGGTGTCGTCGAGCTCAGCCGCCGCCACCGTGGTGTGCACCAGACCGATGCTCGCTGCCTCGGTCGCGCCCACCATCCGGGCGGTGGCGCAGATCTCCAACGCCCTCGCATAGCCAACAGCGGCGACCAGCGGCTTTGTTCCCGCGAGATCGGGGACCAGGCCGAGCGCGGCCTCCTTCATGCAGAACTGGGCGTCGTCGGCCGCCACTCGCAGGTCGCAGGCCAGCGCCAGCTGGAACCCGGCACCGATCGCGTAGCCCTCGACCACGGCGATCGAGACGAACCTCGGGTCGGCCAGCCAGACGAACCCGTCCTGGTAGTCGGAGATCGTCGCCGACATCTCCTCGTCGTCCATCGTCAGGATGTCGGCGACGCTCTCCTGACCGTCACCCCCACCGGGGACCAGCAGGTTGCGGTCCAGGCCGGCCGAGAACGTGCCGCCCTGGCCGCGCACCAGCACGACCCGGACGTCGTCGGAGATCTCGGCGCCGAGCTCGGCCAGGGCACGCCACATCGTCGGGGTCTGGGAGTTGCGCGAGCTCGGACGGTCCAGGGTGACCGTGGCGACCACGCCGTCGACGTCGTAGCGGAGACCGGCGGCAGCGAGCTTCTCGGGTGTCATGACCCGATACTAGAAGTACCTGCCGACAGCCCTTGAACTCAAGTGAACTTGAAGTTCAAGACTGGTGGTCGGCGCCGAGATCCGGCAGCCGACTGACACCAGGAGGACGACATGCCCGTCGCACTCGTCACCGGAGGCTCGGCCGGGCTCGGCCGCGCCCTCGTCCACCACCTCAGCGCCGCCGGCTGGACGGTCGTCACCGACGCCCGCGACGCCGACCGCCTGGCCCGAGAGGTCGCCGGGCTCGCGGCCGTCGTACCCGTGGCGGGGGACGTGGCCGATGCCCACCACCGCACGGCGCTCGCCCGCGAGGTCGCCTGGCTGGGACGGCTCGACCTGCTCGTCCACAACGCCAGCACGCTCGGCCCGGTGCCGCTGCGCCCGCTGCGCGACATCACGCCCGACGAGCTGCGCGCCACGTGGGAGGTCAACGCGCTGGCTCCCCTCGCCCTCACCCAGGCGGTGCTCCCCCAGCTCCGTCGCAGCCGGGGCACGCTGGTGTCGATCTCCTCCGACGCCGCGGTCGAGCACTTCGAGACCTGGGGCCCGTACGCCGCCGGGAAGGCCGCGCTGGACCACCTCACCCTCACTCTCGGGGCCGAGGAGGGACTCACGGCGTACGTCGTCGACCCCGGCGACCTGCGCACCGACCTGCACCAGGCGGCGTTCCCCGGCGAGGACATCTCCGACCGGCCACTGCCGGAGACGGTCGTCCCCCAGGTCCTCGCGCTGCTGACGACCAGGCCGGCGAGCGGGCGCTACCGCGTGGCCGACGTGCTCGTGGAGGCCTGAGATGAGGATCCTCGACGAGCAGCCCAGCACCCACTTCCGCGCGGCGTCGTTCGCACCGGCACCCGCGGAGTCGCGGGGCGTGGCGCGCGACGCGACCCGGCTCCTCGTGGCCCGGCCGACGGGCATCACCCACGCCCGCTTCCACGACCTCGTCGACCACCTGAGCCCCGGCGACCTGGTCGTGGTGAACAACTCGGCCACGGTCGCCGGCCAGGTCGACGCCGTCTCCACCCGGCACGGCGCCGTCGTGGTCCACGTGGCGACACCGCTCGACGACGGCACCTGGGTCGTCGAGCTGCGCACCGCCCCCGACGCGGCGCGGGCCGTCCTCGACGCGCAGCCCGGCGACCGACTGACCCTGAGCCACGCCACCGTCGACCTGCTCGAGCCGCACCCCCATGAGGGCTCGTCCCCCACCGGCACGGGCAACCGGCTGTGGCGGGCCCGGGCGGTGGGCGACCTCGAGCGCGCCCTGCGCCGCTCCGCGCGGCCGATCTCCTACGGCTACCTCGACCGCGGGTACCCGTTGGCGGCGTACCAGACGATCTTCGGCACCCGGCCCGGCAGCGCGGAGATGCCCTCGGCGGCGCGACCCTTCACCACCGACCTGGTGACCCGGCTGGTCTCGACGGGAGTGGCGGTCGCGCCGATCACGCTGCACACCGGGCTGTCCTCCCAGGAGGCCGGCGAGGCACCGCAGCCCGAACGGTTCGAGGTGACGGCCTCGACCGCCGCCGCCGTCAACGCGGTGCGCGCCGGCGGGGGCCGGGTCGTCGCCGTCGGTACGACGGCCACCCGGGCGCTGGAGTCCGCGGTCGCCGGCGACGGTCGCGTCGTGCCGCGCGCCGGCTGGACCGACCGGGTGGTGACCCCCGCCGACCCGCCGCGCGTGGTGAGCGGGCTCATCAGCGGGTGGCACGACCCGGCCGCCTCGCACCTGCTCCTGGTCGAGGCCGTCGCGGGGGTCGAGCTGACCCAGACGGCGTACGACGCGGCGGTGGCGCAGGGCTACCTGTGGCACGAGTTCGGCGACGCGGCCCTGTTCCTGCCCTGAGCCGTCCGGGCCCGTCGACGCGCGGCGAGACCACCACCGCTCCCCCGCTACGACAGGTGGTGGACCTCCTGCAGCCCGTAGACGGGCGTGGGGATCCCCTCGCACCGTGCCTTGAGCTGGAGGGCCAGGTAGAGCGAGTAGTGACGCGACTGGTGCAGGTTGCCGCCGTGGAACCACAGGGCCTGCTGCTGGGTCGGCTTCCACATGTTGCGCTGCTCCCCCTCCCAGGGGCCGGGGTCCTTGGTCGTGTCGGAGCCCAGTCCCCACACCTTCCCGACCCGGTCGGCGACCTCCTGGCTGATCAGGTCGGCGGCCCAGCCGTTCATCGACCCGTAGCCGGTGGCGTAGACGATCAGGTCCGCGGGGAGCTCGGTGCCGTCGGCCAGCACGACGGAGTCCTCGGTGAGGTGGTCGACCTGTCCGTGGGCCAGCTTCACGTCCCCGTCGGCGACGAGCTCGGCCGAGCCGACGTCGATGTAGTAGCCGGAGCCGCGGCGCAGGTACTTCATGAAGAGTCCCGAGCCGTCGTCGCCCCAGTCGTGGTCGAAGCCGGCCGCCTCGAGCCGCCGGTAGAAGTCGGCGTCGACCTCGGCCATCTTCTGGTACGCCGGGATCTGGAACTCGTGCATGATCCGGTACGGCAGCGAGGCGAAGACGAGGTCGGCCTTCTCGGTGGTCATCCCGGCCGCCAGGGCCCGCTCGGAGTAGAGGTCGCCGAGGCCGTGCTCCATCAAGGAGTCGCTCTTCACGATGTGCGTCGAGGACCGCTGCACCATCGTCACGTCGGCGTCGTTCTCCCACAGGGCACCGCAGATGTCGAAGGCGGAGTTGTTGCTGCCGATCACCACGCACCGCTTCCCGGCGTAGGCGTCGGGACCGGGGTGCGCCGAGGAGTGGTGCTGGTCGCCGCGGAAGACGTCCTGGCCCGGCAGCACCGGGATCGTGGGCTTGCCGGACATGCCGGTCGCGAGCACCAGCTGCTTCGGGCGCAGCGTGAGGGGCTGCCCGTCCCGCTCGATCTCGACGGTCCACTCCTCCGTCTGCTCCGAGTACGACGCCGAGGTCGCGACCGTGCTCGCCCAGTACGGCACCTCCATCACCTTCGTGTAGGACTCGAGCCAGTCTCCGATCTTGTCCTTGGGGGCGAACACCGGCCAGTTCTCGGGGAACTTGAGGTAGGGCAGGTGGTCGTACCAGACCGGGTCGTGGAGGCACAGCGACTTGTAGCGGTTGCGCCACTGGTCACCGGGCCGGGCGTGCTTGTCGATCACCAGGCTCGGTACGCCGAGCTGGCGCAACCGCGCGCCCAGGGCGATGCCGCCCTGGCCGCCGCCGACGACCAGCACGTAGGGCTGCTCGGTGGAGCCGAGCGACTCGGCCTCCTCCTGGCGCCGCTCGAGCCACGTCGTACGCGCCTTGTCGGCGCCGTGCTCGGCCCCGCGGGGGCGGCGGTCCCGCTGCGGCTCCTCGTGCCCGACCAGCTCGTAGAGCGTGGTCAGGAAGGTCCACGCCCGGTCCTCGCCGTCCTCCACGACGAGGCGCAGCAGGCCACGTCCGCGACCGACCGCGGTCTCGAAGGTGAACCACGCGGTGGTCACCCCGTCGGCCTCGTCGGGCGGCTCCTCGGTCGCGAAGCCCGACGGGTCGACCCGCTCCAGCGTCTCGCCGAGCAGGTCGGCCACGCCGTCCGGGTTCTCGACGGTGGTGAGGTTCCACGTGAAGGCGACCAGGTCGCGCCAGTAGCTCTCGGTGGCGAACAGGCCGGCCGCGCGGTGCACGTCGCGCGAGCGCAGCGACGCCTCGAAGGAGGCCAGCCAGGCATCGGTGCGGGCCTGGGGCGAGGTGGCGGTCGGAGGGTCGACGGTCTGGGTCATGTGACTCAGGACACACCCGCGCGGGTCCGCACGGAAGCGTTGCAGCGTGTTGCAACGCTCCCGCCGCGTCGGCTCAGGCCTCGACCGACACGTCCTCACCCGCGCGCTCTGCTCGCTTGGCTGCCATCAGCGAGGTCGTCGTCGTCACCGCGAGGATGCCGATGATGACGCCCAGCGACGCCAGGGTCGGGATCTCGGGGACGCCGGGCCAGGTGAGGTGACCCCAGTGCAGCGCGAGCTTGACGCCGATGAAGCCCAGGATCGCGGCCAGCCCGTAGCTCAGGTGCACCAGCTTGGCCAACGCGCCCTGGAGCACGAAGTAGAGGGCGCGGAGGCCGAGCAGGGCGAAGGCGTTGGTGGCGAAGACCAGGTACGGGTCGCCGGTGATGCCGTAGACCGCGGGCACGGAGTCGATCGCGAAGACCAGGTCGGTCGCGAAGACCGCGACCACGACGAGCGCGAACGGCGTGAGCGCACGCCGACCGTGCTGGAGGACGGTCAGGCGCGGGCCGGCGTACTCGTCGGTGACGGGCATCAGCCGGCGGGCGAGCCTGACCACCCGCATCTCGGACACGTCGACCTCGTGCTCCTGGCCGCGCACCGCATCGCGCAGGAGCTTGGCCCCGGTGGCGAGCAGGACCAGCCCGAAGACCAGGAAGACCCAGTCGAAGGCGCCCAGCGCGGCGGCGCCGAGGGCGATGAAGATGCCGCGCAGGACGAGCGCCCCGATGATGCCGTAGAGCAGCACCCGCTGCTGGAGCGCGGCCGGGACGGCGAAGGCCGCCAGCAGCAGCATGAACACGAAGAGGTTGTCGACGCTGAGCGTCTTCTCCACGAGGTAGCCGGTGTAGTACTCCACGCCGCGTTGGCTGCCGTGCTGCGACCAGACGTAGCCGCCGAAGGCGAGCGGCAGCGCGACGTAGAACGCCGACCAGGCGACCGCCTCGCGCATCGAGACCTCGTGGGGCTTGCGCGTGGCGATGAAGTCGACGACGAGCAGCGCGACGACGGCGCCGATGGTGACGGCCCACAGGGTGGGGGTGCCGATGGTGTCCAGCATGATGACGGGTCTCCTCAGACAGGTGCCGGTGTCTGAGGTCTCTCCCACCGCCCGAGCCGGGCGGCGACCACCCGAGACGCCCGTGGGGGCGTCGTACTGACCGAGTGGCCTGAGCGGGGTACTCCCCTCGTTCTCCACGATAGGGCACGTCACCAACAGCGCACCGGCCCGGGACGTGGCAGAGTGACGGTGCTCACAGGAGGACCGATGACCGTTGACCTGCCGCGGCGCGCGCGGGAGCTGCTCCGTGTCCACGACGCGGTGCTCGGCGGGGTGCTCGGCGGGGTGCGCCCGCCCGTGCGACCCCGGGCCCTGGTCGCGCGGTCGTGGTCACGCGTGATGGAGATGGGCCTGGACCCCGACGGCGACAACGCCCGTGATCCGCTGCCTCACGCCGAGCTCCTCCGTCGGCGCAACGCCTCGCCCCTCGCCACGGTCGTCGACGAGCTGCGCCGCGTGCTGACCAGCGTGGCCGACGCATCGCAGTTCCTGATGGTGGTGTGCGACGCCGACGGGGTGATCCTGTGGCGTGAGGGAGCCGCGCGGGTACGGGTCCGCGCCGACGACCTCGGCTTCTCCGAGGGCGCGCTGTGGACCGAGGGCGTGGTCGGGACCAACGCGATCGGCACGGCCCTGGCCGAGGCGGCGCCCGTCCAGCTGTTCTCGGCGGAGCACTTCGAGCAGAAGCAGCATCCCTGGTACTGCACCGCCTCGCCCCTGCACGACCCGCGCACCGGAGAGCTGCTGGGCGTGGTCGACGTGAGCGGGCCGGCCCTGACGCTCCACCCGGCGATCGGCTCCCTGGTCGAGAGCGCGGTCCGCCTGGCCGAGTCCGAGCTCTGGCGCCGCCACGTGGTCGGCCTCGAGCGGCTGCGTCGTACGGCCGAGCCGGTGCTGCGCGGCATCAGCGGACCGCTCCTCGTCGTCGACGACCACGGTTGGGTGGCGCACCACAGCGGGGTCGCGGCCCGCGACCGGATCGAGGTGCCCCGGGCCGACCGCACCCTCGCCGTGCCCGGGCTCGGTCTGTGCCTGCCCGAGCGGATCGCGGACGGCTGGCTGGTGCGCGCCGGTGACAGCCGCCGCGTCCTCACCGCCCGTCTGGACCTCACCGGCACCCCGGTGCTCGAGCTCCTCGCCGACGGCGAGCCCTGGCGTACGACGCTGACTCCGCGACACGCCCAGATCGTCGACCTGCTCGGTCGTGCGGGACCGTCGGGCGTCACCGCCGCCGCGCTCAGCCAGGGCCTGTACGGCGACCCGGACCACGTCGTCACCGCACGTGCGGAGGTGTCGCGGCTGCGCCGGGTGATCGGCGCGCTGGTGACGACCAACCCCTACCGGCTCGCGGCGGGCGTCGAGCTGACCGTGGTGCGCCAGAGGCCCCCCGCATCTTATTGAACCTGAATCCACCTTCAGTTAGTGTGACAGCCCTCACACCCGAAGGAGTCCCATGCCCACGCTCGAGACCAACGGCACCACGATCTTCTACGTCGACGAGGGGCCACGCGACGCGCCCGCCATCGTCATGAGCCCGTCGATGTTCTTCGACACCCGGATGTTCGCCACGGTGGCCGCGGCGTTCACCGACCGCTACCGCGTCGTCCGCTACGACCACCGCGGCCAGGGCCAGAGCGGCCGCTCGCCCCGTGAGCTGCTCGACATGGACACCTTGACCACCGACACGGTCGGCCTGATCGAGGCGCTCGGGCTCGCGCCCTGCACGTTCGTCGGCAACTCGATGGGCGGCTTCATCGGCCTGCGTCTCGCGGCGCGCCACCCCGAGCTCCTCACCTCGGCGGTGCTGATGGGCACGTCGGCCGACGTCGAGGAGCAGGCGGAGGAGATGGACGGCCTCGTCACGGTGCTGGCCGAGCACGGCATCGAGCCGGTGCTCGACGGGGTCCTGAACTTCATGATGGGCGACACCACCCTCACCGATCCGTCCCGTGCCGACGTGCTCGCCGAGGTCACCGCCCTGCTGCGCTCCCGGACCCCCGAGTACGCCCTGGCCTGCTGGCACATCGCGCACCGCCTCGACGTCCTCGACGAGCTGGCCGGGATCAGCGTGCCGGTGCTGGTCGTGGCCGGCACCGAGGACCACACCTATCCGCCGCCGAAGTCGCGCCAGATCGTCGAGGGCGTGCCCGGCGCCGTGCTCGAGATCATGGAGCGCACCGGTCACGTGCACGCCATGGAGAACCCTGCCGCGGTGATCGAGGTGCTCGAGCGCCACCTCGCCGGGCTGCCGAGCGCGGTCTCCACGAGCGCGCAGTGACCTCCACCGCCGGCGACCTCTTCGTCGCCGACACCGGTGAGGCCGACCTCCCCACGGTCGTCTGCCTCCACTCGCTGTTCCTCGACCACACGATGTTCGACGGCCTCGTCGAGGCCGCGCGAGGACGCTTCCGCGTCGTGCGCCCGGAGTTCCGGGGACAGGGACGCAACGGCGACGCCACCGAGACGGTGACGATGGACCAGTGCGCCGACGATGTCGTCGCGCTGCTCGACGAGCTCGGCGTCGAGCGGGTGCACCTGGTCGCCCAGTCCATGGGCGGCGACGTCGCCGTACGGGTCGCCGCCCGGCGCCCGGAGGCCGTCGAGCGGATGGTGCTGCTGGGCTCCTCGGCGCGCGCCGAGCCGCCCGAGCAGCTCGAGGCGTTCCTCCCCATCGCCGTCG
Organism: uncultured Actinomycetota bacterium; assembly: GCA_963757695.1. Taxonomy (GTDB): domain Bacteria; phylum Actinomycetota; class Actinomycetes; order Propionibacteriales; family Nocardioidaceae; genus Nocardioides. The sequence continues at coordinate 29,205 of CAVWTJ010000013.1, read as the reverse complement.
AGGTCGCCCGGGACGGCTTCGTCGGGGAGATCCTGGAGATGGTCGTCCAGATCATGTTCGGCGCCACCTGCCGGGCCGATCCGGACCGCGCGGACGTGGTGGCGGCGGGGCGGGCCCACATCGCCGCCCTCTCCCCCGGCCTGGCACCCGCGGTCCGCGGGGTCGTCGAGCGGGAGGACGCCGTACCGCTGCTGCCCGGCATCCCCGCACCGACGCTGGTGATCGCCGGCACCGAGGACATCGCCCGGCCGCCGGCATGGTCGCGACAAGTGGTCGACGGGCTCCCCGACGCCCGCCTCTGGGTGCTGGACGCGACCGGGCACAGCGTGATCCTCGAGCGCCCCGACCTGGTGACAGGCCCGGTCCTCGACTTCCTCGACTCCGGAAGCGCTCCCGCGGAGGCCACTCGCTGACCACCGGTTGACCCACCCCTGACCGCCGACCGTGGCCGGGCCCGGCCCGGCCACGGTCCTCGGAGAGGTCGGGTCAGGCCAGGGAGACGAGGTCGGCGTACCCCTCGTTCCAGTGGTCCTCGTCGCCGTCGGGGAGCAGCAGCACCCGGTCCGGCTCGAGGGCACGGACGGCGCCCTCGTCGTGGGTCACCAGGATGATCGCGCCCTCGTAGGTGCGGATCGCGGCCAGGACCTCCTCGCGGGAGGCCGGGTCGAGGTTGTTGGTGGGCTCGTCGAGCAGCAACACGTTGGCCGAGGACACCACGAGCGACGCCAGCGCGAGCCGGGTCTTCTCCCCGCCCGACAGCACGGCCGCCGACTTGTTGGCGTCGTCACCGGAGAAGAGGAACGAGCCGAGGACCGAGCGAGCCTCGGTGTCGGTGAGCTGGGGCGCCGCGCTCTGCATGTTCTGCAGGACGGTGCGGCTGGTGTCGAGGGTCTCGTGCTCCTGGGCGTAGTAGCCGACCTTCAGTCCGTGGCCAGCGGTGACCTTGCCCGTGTCGGGCTGATCGACCCCGGCGAGGATCCGCAGCATCGTCGTCTTCCCGGCACCGTTGAACCCGAGGATCACGACGCGCGAGCCCTTGTCGATCGCGAGGTCGACGTCGGTGAAGACCTCGAGCGAACCGTAGGACTTCGACAGCTCAGCGGCGGTGATCGGCGTCTTGCCGCACGGCGCAGGCGAGGGGAACTTGATGCGCGCGACCTTGTCGGCCTGCCGCTCCCCCTCGAGCCCGGCCATCATCTTCTCCGCGCGCTTGAGCATGGACTGGGCGGCCTGGGCCTTGGAGGCCTTCGCGCGCATCCGGTTGGCCTGGTCGGTGAGGGTCTTGGCCTTGGTCTCGGTGTTGGCGCGCTCGCGCTTGCGTCGCTTCTCGTCGGTCTCGCGCTGGGTCAGGTAGTTGTGCCAGCTCATGTTGTAGACGTCCATGACCATGCGGTTGGCGTCGAGGTGCAGGACCTTGTTGACGGTCTCCTCGAGCAGGTCGTTGTCGTGGCTGATCACGATGAAGCCGCCCTTGTGCGACTTCAGGAAGCCCCGCAACCAGACGATCGAGTCGACGTCGAGGTGGTTCGTGGGCTCGTCGAGGATGAGCACCTCGGCGTCGGAGAAGAGGATCCGGGCGAGCTCGACCCGGCGCCGCTGACCACCCGAGAGCGTCTTGAGCTGCTGGTCGAGGATCCGGTTCTCGATGCCGAGGCTGGCCGCGATCGTGGCCGCCTCCGACTCGGCGGCGTACCCGCCACCGGCCTGCATCTCCTCCTCGGCACGCGTGTAGCGCCGCATCGCCTTCTCGCGCAGGCCCGGGTCCTCGCTGCCCATGTCCAGCTCGGCCTGACGGAGCCGGCGGACGACGTCGTCGAGGCCGCGCGCACCCAGGATCCGGTCACGAGCGAGGACCTCGGGGTCACCGGTACGAGGGTCCTGGGGCAGGTAGCCGACGGCGCCGCTGTTGGTGACCGAGCCGCCGGCCGGCAGCGCCTCACCGGCAAGGATCTTCGTGAGGGTGGTCTTGCCCGCACCGTTGCGACCGACGAGGCCGACCTTGTCGCCGGCACCCACCCGGAACGAGACGTCCTCCATCAGCAGCCGGGCGCCGACACGTACCTCGAGCTGGTGAGCGGTGATCATGGCGTGCAGCAGTCCTGGCGGTAGAGATCGAGGGCGACCCGGATGGGCGCGTCGTACGGCAGAGCGCCGTACCGACCCAGTGTCGCGCACACGGGTTGTCACCGACAATTGGCGCCCCACCGCCGGTCGGAGGCCGTGCCGCGGCTCACACGGCTCTAGTCTTCGTCCATGAAGTTCAATCCCAAGGCCCGTCTCGACACCAGCCGGGTCGGTGACGCAGGTCGTAGTGGTGGCGGGCGCGGAGGGAACGGGAGCCGGATCCCGATCCCGGGCGGCGGACGCGCCGCCGGCGGCGGCATCGTCGGAGTGATCATCGCGGTCATCATCTTCGTGATCGCCTCCCAGGGCGGCGGCGGCGGTCTCGGTGACGCACTCGGTGGGGGCGGCGGCGCCACGCTCGACGCGGCCAAGTTCACCGACACCGGGCGGTACGCCGACTGCAAGACCGGCGCGGACGCCAACGACAGCGCCGACTGCGCCCGGGTCGCGGTGGAGAACTCACTCACCGGCTTCTGGGCAGACGAGCTCGGCAGCCGCTTCCGTCCCGAGGACCGGGTGGTGACCTTCCAGGGGTCCATCAACACCGGCTGCGGGGGCGCCTCCTCCGACGTCGGCCCGTTCTACTGCCCGGGCGACGAGACCATCTACCTGGACGACGCGTTCTTCGACGACGTCCTCGTGGGGTCACTGGGCGGCCCGAAGGGTGCCTTCGTGGAGCCGTACGTCCTCGCGCACGAGTACGGCCACCACATCTCGAACCTCCTCGGCACGATGGGCAAGGTGAAGGGCGACACCGGTCCCCAGAGCACCGGCGTCCGCCTCGAGCTCCAGGCCGACTGCTTCGCCGGGGTGTGGGCCAAGCACGCCACCGAGACGAAGGACGCCGACGGCAACGTCCTGCTCCTCGACCTCTCCCAGGACGACATCGACACCGCGATCGACGCCGCCAAGGCCGTCGGCGACGACTACATCCAGAAGCGCACCCAGGGACGGGTCGACCAGGAGGTCTGGACCCACGGGTCGTCGGACCAGCGCAAGACGTGGTTCATGACCGGCTACCGCCAGGGCACGGCGTCCGCGTGTGACACGTTCGGCGCGAGCAAGGTCTGACGACCAGCCGGACCCACCACCCGCAACCGGTCGAGCTGCGAGGAACGGCGTCGACGGCCGACCCACGGTGGTTGAGGTGTGAGGAGCGCCAGCGACGAGCCTCGAAACCCCTGCACCCAGGAGTCGGTCCGGGGCCTGGGGGTTGCTGCTCGGCTCACCGGGTTTCGAGGCTCGGGCCCGGGGGGCCCTCGCACCTCAACCAGCGGGTGGCGGCGTCGGGTGGGCCACGGTGGTTGAGGTGTGAGGAGCGCCAGCGACGAGCCTCGAAACCCCTGCACCCGAGAGTCGGTCCGGGGCCTGGGGGTTGCTGCTCGGCTCACTGGGTTTCGAGGCTCGGGCCCGGGGGGCCCTCGCACCTCAACCACCGGGTGCCGGCGACGGGTGGGGCGAACGGGTGGCCACCAGCGGTCGCGGAGCCCGGTCCTACCCACGAGTCGTCCACAGGATCGGGTCGTCGAGGGTTGTCCACAACCCCCGTGGTTGAGCGGGATTCATGGTCCTGGAATGTCGGTGGTCGGTGGTTGAGTGGACCCATGAGCAGGCACCTCGACGGCACCGGGAGCGGTCATCCGATCACCCTCATGCTCGACGTGCTCGAGACCGCCCTGGACCAGATCGCCGAGGCCCCCACCTGGTCGCTCGACCAGCCACGAGACCACCGCGGCGATCACCCGGCTGACCTGCCGACCTGGCCCGGTTGGCCGAGGTCGAGGCCCGCCTCCTGACCCACGCCCAGAGTCTGGACGTGCACGGTGCGGCGGGGATGAACAGCCTCGCAGCCTGGCTGGCCCACACGACCCGGATGACCCGCGGGCAGGCGAACGCGAAGGTCCGCCTCGCCCAGGCCCTCGCCGCCCACGACCAGACCCGGGCAGCCGTCGCAGCCGGGGCGGTGTTGGTCGAGCAGGCCGAAGCGATCACCAAGGCCGTCGACGACCTGGGCGGCGACCACGCCGTCGCTGCGGCCGCAGGCTGAGGCGCACCTGATCGGGGAAGCCGACCGGTTCGACGCCCACCAGCTCACCACGTTGGGTCAACGGATCCTCGAGACCATCGACCCCGCCCACGCCGACGACCACGAAGCCACGCTGTTGGCTGACCAGGAGGCCACGGGCGCGGAAGAAGACCACGTTCCGGATGCGCACCGACCCCGACGGCCTCGCGCACGGGACCTTCACGATCCCCGCACTCCAAGCAGAGATGCTCAAGAAGGCCCTCCAAGGCCTCGCCGCACCGAAACACGTCCGCGCCACCGAGGGTGCCGGCGCCTACCACCACGAGAAGCCGACCCCGCAGAAGCTCGGCCAGGCGTTCTGCGAGTACATCGAACGGTTCCCCACCGACCAGCTCCCCACCCACGGCGGACTCGCTGCCACCGTGGTGATCACCGCCGACGCCGCAGCCTTCACCCAGGGCGCCGCGAAAGCCGCGCACACCGAGACCGGCCAGGGTGTCTCACCGGGCCAGGTGCTGCGCCTGGCCTGCGAGGCCAAGCTCATCCCCGCCGTCCTGGGCACCGACGGGTCAGGTGCTCGACCTCGGCCGCGAACAACGCTTCCACACCAAGGCCCAACGGCTCGCGCTGATCATCGCCCAGCAGACCTGCCAACACCCCACCTGCGACGTACCCGGATCGTTCTGCCACGTCCACCACACCCAGCGCCTGGGCCGACGGCGGCTCCACCGACACCACACACGCCGTGCTCCTGTGCCCCTTCCACCACCACCAGACCCACACCACCGGTGCCACCTACCCGCTACGCACCTAGTGGGACCAGACCGACGGGGTCGGGATCGACGCAGGCGGATTCGGGACTCGTTCGTGCAGCAGACCCGACCGAGCACCGAGCTCATGCCGGGTCAGGCCCCGATCGGGGGCTACCGGGTCACTGCCGGCTGCCCGACCTCGGCGTTCTCGATCTGGCCCATGGCGATCCTGATTCGGGTGGGCTGCTCCACCATGGCGAGCCCGCTCGCGCGCAGGTCGAGATCCTGGTCCACACCGGCTTTGCCCCCTCCGTGGTTCTCGGTCGGTGGCACACTCCACTCCATGACGACCGACACAGTGGACACCAGCGTCAGCAGGTTCGGACACGTCGAGCTCGAGGAGCTCCCCGACGATCTCCGCGCGCGGATCGGCGAGATCGTCGAGAAGTCCGGCTTCGTACCCAACATCTTCCGGACCCTCGGCCGCCGCCCGCGGGAGCTGAGGGCGTTCCTCGACTACCACGACGCGCTGATGGACAGCGACGACGGGCTGAGCAAGGCCGAGCGCGAGCTGGTCGTCGTGGCCACGTCCGGCGCCAACCACTGCACCTACTGCGTCGTGGCGCACGGCGCGATCCTGCGCATCCGGATGAAGGACCCCCACATCGCCGACGAGGTCGCCACCAACCCCTTCGCGGTCGCGCTCAGCAGGCGTCATCGGGCGATCGTCGACCTGGCGCTGACCGTGTCGACCGCGTCGGCCACCCTCACCGAGACCGATCTGGAAGCCGCGCGGTCGGCAGGGCTGTCCGACGACGAGATCTGGGACGTGGGCTCCATCGCCGCTCTCTTCGGTCTCTCCAACCGGATGGTCCACTTGACCGCGACGCCGCCGAATCCCGAGTTCTACACCATGGGCCGGTCCTAGCAGGTCGATCGCTGCCGCAGTCGTCCGCGCTTGGGCAGGCGCCCGCGCCCGTCCGTGTGAGACTCGACCCATGAGCAACCTGCCTGTGGACCTCGCCGAGAAGTTCTCCTCGTTCTCCGAGCACTGGTCACCGAAGGTGGTCGCGCGGCTGAACGACTACGAGATCAAGGTCGTGAAGGTGCAGGGCGAGTTCGTGTGGCACACCCACGACGACACCGACGAGCTGTTCCTCGTGATCGACGGCGAGCTGGTCATCCAGCTTCGTGATGGTGACGTCACTCTCCGACCCGGCCAGATGTACGTCGTCCCGCGCGGGGTCGAGCACTGCCCGATCGCCGACGGAGAGGTCCAGGCCCTGCTCATCGAACCCGTCGGGGTCGTGAACACCGGCAGCGCCGGTGGCGCCCTCACCGCCGCGTACGACGACTCCCTGGCCCAGGTCGTCCGCGTCACGGATGCCGATGCCCTCCCGGAGGGCCGGATCCGTCCCTAGCGCTGGAAGCCGCCCTCGGTGCTGAGCACCTGCCCCACCATCCAGCGGCCGTCGTCGGAGACCAACCAGGCGATCAGCCGGGCGGGGTCGTCGGGCTCACCGGGCCGGCCGGCCGGGAAGGCACCCAGCAGCTCCTCGGGAGCGTTGTCGAGATAGCCGGTGTTGACCGGACCGGGGTTGACCGTGTTGAGCAGGACCCCGGAGCCGGCCAGGTCCGCGGCGACCGAGGCGGTCGCTCCCGCCAGCGCTGCCTTGGACACCGCGTAGGCGACGTTGTCGCTCATCGGCCCGAGCTGCTGTCCCGAGGTCATCCAGACGACCCGACCTCCGGGGCGGCCGTCGTGCTGCGCCGCGAACGCCTGCGTGAGCAGGAGCGTGGCCCTGGTGTTGACCGCCCAGTGGCGGTCGTACGCCTCTGCGGTGGCGTCGCGGACCGACACGGCGTCCCCTCCGTGGGCGTGGTTGCAGACCAGGACGTCCAGGTGACCCAGCGCGGAGGCCGCGGCCGCGACGAGCGCTCCGGGCGCGTCGGGCACGGCGAGGTCTCCTGGCAGCGCCACCGCGCCCGCGTCCGCTGGCTGCAGTCGGCGGAGGTCCTCCAGCAGGGAGTCGATGTCGTCCGCGGCGCCGTACTCGGCCTGATCGTGCGGCGTGTGGTGGTGGACCGCGAGCGATGCGCCCATGGCTGCCAGCCGCGAAGCGATCGCGAACCCGATGCCCCGGCGGCGACTCACGCCGGTCACCAGGGCGGTTCGGCCGGTCAGGGGGAGGTCGGTAGCCACGCGCCGATGCTACGCATCCCCGGAGCTACCAGCCGAGCAACGCCTCGATGGCCGGGAACTGCCGCTGCAGGGCCCGCAGGTGGGGCGCGACGGAGGGGTGGCGGTACTTCGAGGCCAGCGCGCCCTCTCCCCCGGCGACGCGCGCCAGCGCCCACTCGGCGCGGCCGAGGGCGGTGTAGACGGCGGTGATCCGGGCCCCGAGCAGTACGTCGTCCCGGTCGGCGACCGAGGCCGGCAGACCCATCAGGTAGGCGTCGAGCAGCGGCTCGAACTCCTCGCGGGCGCCGAGGGCGAAGTAGCCGAGGTCGCCGCCGACCGGGCCGGTGCCGAGGGTCGCCCAGTCGATGGCGACGGCGTCGTCGCCGCGGCGGCCCGGGACGTTGGCCGGCGTCGGATCGCCGTGCTGCGGCACCTGGGGCAGCGCGTCGAGGCTGTTGAGGAAGGACGCGCGGCGTGACCAGAACGCGTCGGCGATGTCGGCGACCGTCGTCCGGGCCAGCGTGGGCCAGCCCCCGGCTCGCCGTTCGGTGCGCTGCAGCCGACTGCGCAGCAGGTCGCGGGTGAGGAACGTCGGTCGCGGCAGGTCGGAGCCCGCGAAGCGCCCGAGGGAGAGTGCCACGAACAGGCCGCTCACGGCGGCGTCCTCGACCCACTCACGGGTGATCGTGATCCCGGTGGGGTCCTCCTCGACCTGCGCCGGTACCGCGCACAGGCCCGGCGTGTTGCTGGTGATCCCGGTCGAGAGGACGTCGGCCTCGCGCCGCCAGTAGGCGACGTGCCGCCGGTCCCCCAGCTCGGGAGGGTCGTGCGGGGTGGGGGCGCCGAGACGCTTGATGACGACCGGGCGCTCGCCGAGCGCTGTTCGCCAGACGCCGACCGTCGACGGTCCGGCGCCGCTGGGCAACGCAAGCCATCCCGGTTCGGGCTCCCACATGCTGCTGACGCTACTGGATGTCGCGCCGGGACAGGCTCAACCAGGCCGCCACGCCCAGCGCCGCGGCCAGCAGGCCCAGCGCCACGACGGGCACCGGAGCGAACGTCTCGGCCGGGACCAGCGCCGGATGGTCGAACGGCGACAGGGCCTGCGACCAGCCCGGTAGCCGCAGGGTCCGGCCGAGGAGCAGGACCACGGCGGCCCAGGCGAGGACCGTCCAGGACAGCCTGGCGAGCCGCGGCACCAGGCCGGTGAGGAGCAGCGCGACGCCCGCGCAGACGAGCACCGACGGGGCGTAGGAGAGGACCGGGAGCGACAGTCGGGCGATCCCGCCCCAGGAGCCCGTCGCGGCGCCGTACCCGAGCCCGATGCCCAGCGCCCCCGCGGCCAGGACCAGCAGGGTGCCGACCATCGTCACGACCGCGTGGCCCACGAGCCACGAGCCCCGCGAGAGGCCGGTCGCGAGCAGCAGCTCGGCACGACCGTCGTCCTCCTCACCGCGCAGGCGCAGGGCCGAGGAGATGGCGAACCCACCCGCGAGCAGGGCGATCGTCAGCGCCGACGTCGCGTAGAAGCCGTCGACGAGATCGGCACCCGACACCGCGAACAGGTCCTTCGACGCCTGCGACTCGCCCACGAGGTCGGCGACCGAGTCGCCGATCGAGCCGTAGGACAGGCCGGTCAGCAGGAGCCCGACGCCCCACCCGACGACCGAACCTCGCTGGAGGCGCCAGGTGAGGGCGAGGCCGCTGCCCCAGGAGCCCCGGGCGCTGCCGGGTCGCGCCGCGACGAGCCCGGAGCCGACGTCGCGCCGTAGCAGCAGCGCGTACGCCGCCGCGACTGCGCCCAGTCGCCGCTGCGACGAGCAGGAGGGCCGGCCACCAGCGCAGCCCGGAGAACGGGTGCAGTCCCTGGTACCAGCCGATCGGGCTCACCCAGCTCAGTCCGGTCCCGGTGACGTCCCCGACCGCGCGCAGCGCGTAGGCGATCCCGAGCACCGCGCCCGCGATGCCGTACGCCGACCGCGAGCTCGCGGTGACCTGCATGGCGACCAGGGCGGTGCCGGTGAACACCCACCCGGTCAGCGTCAGCCCGAGGCCGGTGGCCCACGAGTCCGCGCCCGGCCAGGCCGTAGCCCACCAGCGACACCGCTACGGCGACGCCGACGAGCAGGTTGGCCGCGACGGCGACCGTGGTCGCGGCAGTCACCGCGGCGAGGCGGCCGACCGGCGCCGAGCGGAGCAGCTCCTCACGCCCCTGCTCCTCCTCCACCCGCGTGTGCCGGCCGACCAGGAACATGGTCATCAGGCCGGCCAGCACCGCCCCGATGGCGGTGGCCTGCCAGACCACCTGACCACCCACGGTGTTCAACGCACGAGCCGGCCCGGCGAGCGCGACGAAGGCCGCGTTGTCGCCCATCGAGGCCGCTGCGGTGTCGAGCTCGGCCTGGGAGGCGTAGAGCCCGTCGATGCTGATCGCCTGCGACCAGTACAGGAGCGTGATCGCGACGACCCAGGCGAGCACCTGCCACCGGTCGCGGCGTACGTACAGGCCCAGCAGGACGCCGTACCCGTCGAGGGACGTCACGAGGGCTGCTCCTCCTCGCCGACCCGGTCACCGTAGTGCCGGAGGAAGAGCTCCTCCAGCGTCGGAGGCTGGCAGGTGAGCGTCGCGACGCCGGCCCGGACCAGCGCGCCCAGAGCGGCGTCGAGGTCTGCGGTCTCGATGTCGAACCGCACCCGACGCCCGTCGACGGAGAGGTCGTGGACGCCGGGCAGCTCCGCGAGTCCGCGGGGCTCCCCCACGAGCTCGGCACTCACCGAGGTCCGGGTCAGGTGACGCAGCTCGGCCAGGGTGCCGCTCTCGACCGCGCGGCCGCTCCGGATGATCGTGACCCGGTCGCAGAGGCGTTCCACCTCGGCCAGGATGTGGCTGGAGAGCAGCACGGTGCGCCCGGCTCGGCGGAAGTCGTCGATGCACTCCTGGAACACCGACTCCATGAGGGGGTCGAGCCCGGACGTCGGCTCGTCGAGGAGGAGCAGCTCGACGTCGCTGGACAGCGCCGCGACGAGGGCGACCTTCTGCCGGTTGCCCTTGGAGTAGCTGCGGGCCCGCTTCGTCGGGTCGAGCTCGAACCTCTCCAGCAGGTCGGCGCGACGCGTCTCGTCCAGCCCGCCCCGCAGCCGCCCGAGCAGGTCGATCACCTCCCCGCCCGTGAGGTTGGGCCACAGCGAGACGTCGCCGGGCACGTAGGCCAGCCGCCGGTGGAGGGTGGCCGCCTCCCGCCACGGGTCACCGCCGAGCAGCGCGGCGGAGCCGGAGTCGGCCCGCAGCAGCCCGAGCAGGACCCGGATCGCGGTCGACTTGCCCGACCCGTTGGGCCCGAGGAAGCCGTGCACCTCCCCCGTGGACACCGTCAGGTCCAGCCCGTCGAGAGCGCGGGTGGCGCCGAACGTCTTCACGACGCCGTGCAGGTCGATCGCGGGGTCGGTCACGCGGCGAGTCGCAGAGCTGCTCACCCGCCGACCATAGGCACCGAGAGCCCTCACGGCCAGGGTCGAAGGTCAGCCGCGTCGGCCCCGTTGGCCGTACGGCGTCCCCGGGCGTCCGCGTTCAGGGCGACGCGTTGGTGACGTCGACCCGGACGGCGACCGCGTCCCGCACCGCCTGCTCCAGCACCCCGCGCCGCGGATCGGGTACGGCGAGCCACGGCTCGACGACCGCGAGACCGCGCAGCCGTGGGTCCGCGAGGACCTCCGCGACGGCCGCATGGTCTCCCCCGGTCACCAGCGGCGCACCGTCGGGGAGGCCTCCGAGGATCCGGGCAGCATGGTCGGCAGCTGCCTCGTAGGCCTGCCGCGCCTGGTTGTCGCGGCGCCGCGCGAACCGCTGCTGCGACTGGCCACCGGCCTTGGTGCGGCCCTGGACGTGGCGCTGCCCGGTCTTGGACTCTCCCATCGTCGCACCGGCCAGGCGGGCCATCGCGAAGCCGCCCTTGCGCACGAGCAGCACGCCCCAGGCCACCGGGTGCGCCACGGCTCCGGCGAGCCCGGCCGGCTCCGCGCCCCCGTCGTAGGACGCCGCGAACGGCAGCCGGGCGGTGAAGTGCGACCCGTCCTCGGCGGTGCCGACCAGGGCACCGTCCTCGACGGCGTACGACGTGGGGCCGTGGCCGGCCTCGAAGTTGGCGCACCAGCGCTCCCAGCGGGCGGCGGGCACGAGGACGAGGGGCACCCGGCGAACCTACTGCGTGGGACGGCGGTGCGAGGACCGACCGGGCCGCTGGCGCTCATCACCGGGCCGGAGCACCGCGTGCCCTCCGTGCCGTCGGCCCGTCGCTCGACGACTCGACCGTCCAGGTAGGGCGCCGCGGATAGGATCGCACCGTGACACCGACCCAGCTCCGTGCCTTCGCCGGTGTGGTGAGACTGGGCTCGGTCAAGGCGGCGGCCAAGGAGATCGGTGTCAGCGAGGCGGCCGTCTCCATGCACGTCGCACAGCTGCGCAAGGAGTTCGACGACCTGCTGTTCACCCGGACCGGGTCCGGGCTGGCGTTCACCCCCGGGGGGCTGCGTCTCGCCAGCCGCGCGGTCGAGATCCTCGGGCTGCAGGACCGGACGGTCCGGGAGGTGAGCCAGGCCGGCGACGGCCGGCGGGTGCTCCGGGTGGCCTCCTCGAGCATCTTCGCCGAGCACTCCGCCCCCGGGTTGATCGACCTCTTCACCAGCCGTGCGGCCGACCTCGAGGTCGAGCTGAGCGTGCAGCCGGTAGCCCACTTCCCGACCCTGCTCGCCGCACGCAACGTGGACGTCGCGATCGGCCCTGCGTCGACGGTGCCGCTCGCCGGTCTGGTGCAACAACAAGTCCTCGTGTACGACGTGGTGGTCGTCGCCCGGCCCGGCCACCCGTTGGCCGGGCGAGCGCTCGCCGCTGACCAGATCCGCCGTCAGACCTGGTGCCTGGGCCCGGCGGTCGTGGAGGAGGGCGGGCTGGTCGCCGCCACGCTCCGGCGCCTGGGGGTGCCCGAGCACCAGCAGCGGATCTTCCAGAGCGAGGCCGCCGCCCTCGAGGAGACCCAGCGCAGCGACGGGGTCTGCGTGGCCGTGGGCTTCGCGGTCGCCGGAGACCTGGCTGCCGGGCGCCTCGTCACCCTCGAGGGACCCGGCCTCACCGCGAGAGGGCGGTGGTCGGCGATGGCGCTCCCCGTCCAGGACCAGACCGCGCCGGCAGCCGAGCTGCTGCGCTTCATCACGACCCCGCGCGCCACCCAGGCCATGGTCCGGGGCGCCGGCGTCAACCTGGGGCGCTTCAAGCCGGCCGTGCACGTGACGCTCTGGAGCTAGTGTCCCGCAGCGCCGCCGTCCCCGGATGCCGAGGCCCAGCGGGCGGGGCGAGGGCCTCGCCCCGGGGTCGCGAGGCGCCGACCGGCAGTGCCCCGCCCAGCCCTCGTCCGTGGATCTGCGCCCGCGATCGCGTCGAAGACGTCGAGCAGCGCGCGCGGGGTGTCGGCCGGCAGGAACGCGTCGCAGTAGGGCAGCGCCGCCGCCATCGAACCGACCAACGGCTCGTACCCCGACGACCCCGCGCGTGGGTTCAGCCAGATGATGCGCCGGGCGCGGCGACGGGCCCTCATCATCACGGCCGCGAGGTCGGCGGGGTCGTCGCTGTCCCACCCGTCGGAGGCGATCACCAGCACTCCTCCGCGCACGGCGTTGCCGTGCCGCGACGTGAGCAGCTCTCGCAGGCAGGAGGCCAGGTGGGTACCGCCGAACCGGTCCGTGGCCTGCTCGCTCGCCAGCGCGACAGCTGCCGCCGCCGAGTGGTGCGAGAGCGCGGGGGTCAGGCGGGTCAGGGCGGTCGAGAACGCGAAGGTCTCGGCGCGGCGCGTGCGCGCGAAGGCGCGCATCAGGTGCAGGTAGGCGGTGGCATGGTCCTGCATCGACTGGCTGACGTCGCACAGCAGGGTCACGGTCAGGGGGCGACGAACGGCGTGGTAGCGCTGGAGCTCCATCGGCTCCCAGCCGGTGCGCCGGGACGCGGCGATGGTCTCGCGCAGCGCCACCCGCCGTCCCGAGGCACGGACGCGCTGACGCCGGCTGCGTCGGGTCGGCCAGTGCGGCAGGAGCTCCTCGAGCCAGCGGCCGAGCAGCGCCTGCTCGGCCTCCTCGAGCTGGTCGAGCGGGGTGTCGGCGATCCGGGCGACTGCGCTCGGCAGCAGCTCCGGCAAGGCCCGCTGGTCGTCGTCCGGGTCGTCGGTGGCCGAGGTCCTGGGCAGGGTGTGCCAGGGCAGGGCAGCGGCGAGGTCGCCGCCCGACGGGTCGCCGTCGACCGGGGCGAGCACGTCCTCGGTGGTCTCGGGCTCGCTCCCCGTCCGCCGGGCATGGGGGTCCACCGGGAGCACCGCGTCGCCGAACACGGCGTGGAAGACGGCGTCGAACGGCACCAGGTCGTCCTGGCGGTTCACCAGGGTGAGTCGCGCCAGCCAGTAGAGCGAGTGCAGCTGTGCGGGCGGAGCGGTGTCGAGCGCCTCGGCGAAGGCTGCCATCGAGCGCAGCGTGACCGGCACGCCGGCTCCGCGCAGCCGGTGGCCGAGCGACCCCACCAACGCAGCGCGGTCGACGCTGCCGAGCAGCGGGACAGGAGGCGGCCCAGAGGTCTCCAACGGGCTAGCCGAACGAGTAGGACTCGAGCGCGGCGAGCACCAGGTCGCGGTCGTCGGGCGTCTTGGCCAGGGCCCCCAGCGACGGCACCGCCAGCTCGCGCACCAGCTCGGTCGCCCCGAGTGCGGAGAGCGCCGCCACCCAGTTGATCGCCTCGGCCACGCCCGGTGGCTTGTCCAGGTCCTGGCCGCGCACGTGCCCGACGAACTGCGCGGCCGACTCGATCAGTGGCAGCTCGGCCCCAGGAGCGCTGCGGCGCAGGATCGCGACCACGCGAGCCAGGTCCGGGTACTCGAGCCAGTGATAGAGGCAGCGACGGCGCAACGCGTCGTGCAGGTCACGACTGCGGTTGGAGGTGAGCACGACGATCGGCGGTCGGACGGCGGTGAAGGTGCCGAGCTCGGGCACGGTGACCGAGCCCTCCCCGAGCGCCTCGAGCAGCAGCGCCTCGAACTCGTCGTCGGCGCGGTCGATCTCGTCGATCAGCAGCACCGGCGCCTGGGGGCCGTCGTGGCGGATGCAGCGCAGGATCGGCCGCTCGACGAGGAACTCCTCGCTGAACAGGTCGGCCTCCCCGATCTGCTGGTGCTGGGACTCCGCGATCCGGATGGCCAGCAGCTGACGCTGGTGGTTCCAGTCGTAGAGCGCCTCCGCGGCGGTCAGCCCCTCGTAGCACTGGAGCCGCACCAGCGGCGCGTCGAGCACGCGCGCAAGAGTCTGTGCCGCGGCGGTCTTGCCGACTCCGGGCTCCCCCTCCAGCAGCAGCGGCAGACCGAGCCGGAGCGTGAGGAAGACGGCGGTGGACATCCCCTCGTCGGCGAGGTAGCCGTGCGCGTCGAAGCGTCGACGCACCTCGTCGGCCGACGACAGCTCGGTCACGCGGAGGTCTCCCTCACGAGGGCGCGGTAGTCGTGCCGCGTGTCCATGTCGCCGGGGAGCCGAAGGGGGCCGGCACCACCGTGGGGCAGCAGCTGCTCGGGCTGCCCGCGCCGACGCGACGCGGCGAGGACCACGGCGACGACGCTCATGAGGCCCGGTCGGCCAGGAAGCGGTCGCGGCAACCGGTCATGCAGAACCAGTGGTCGACGCCGTCCACCGACGCGTGGACGGTGTCGGGACCGATCGTGACCGTCATGCCGCAGACCGGGTCGACGCCCTGCGCCGGCGCCCGAGGGGCTCCCGCGGCCGCGGGGGCGAGTCCGTCGACCCGGATGCTGCGCACGACCGCACCCATGATCGACAGGCCCACCTCGGGCGCGGTGCGGGCTCCGATCTCGATGCCCACGTGCACGTGCACGCGCGCCGACTCCGCGGGCGACAGCCCCAGCCCGGCCAGGAGCGCCTCGCCCCTGGTGCGGCTGCACACCACCCCGACGAAGCCGACCCCCGCGTCGAGCGCGGCCCGGATCGCACCGGCCTCGTCACCGCCGTGGCTCGCGACCACCACGACCGTCGCCGGCCGTCCTCGGGAGCTGTCGCGGTCCACGGCGAACCCGAGCACCTCCGCGAGGGCCGCCACCGCGTCGGCCACCGGCGAGGTGCCGACCAGGTCGATCAGCGGCCGGGGCAGCAACGGCTCGAGGTAGATCTCCAGGGCACCACCGGAGAGGCAGGGGTTGACCACGATGCTGGCCCCCGGCGACGGGGGGAACACGTCGTCGCCGTCGGGCAGCACGCGCAGCAGCACGCTCTCGCCCGAGCCCAGAGCATCCAGCGCCGCCGTCCGGACCGAGCCGGCAGCGCAGTGCCCGCCGACGAAGCCCTCCATCGAGCCGTCGGCCAGGATGATCGCGCGATCCCCGGGGCGTGCCGACGTCGGCTCCTGGGCTCGCACGACCGTGGCCTGCACGAAGGCCACCCCGGTGGTGGTGAGCTCCGCGACGCGGGTCGACAGGGCGATGGTCATCGGGGTCCTCTCTCGGGCCCGCGGTCGGCTGGTCGGGTCCGGCGGGTCAGATCGGGGGCGTGGGGCGGCCCTGCATGGCGTCCCACACCCGCGACGGGGTGAGTGGCATGTCGGCGTGCCGGATGCCGAAGGGCTTGAGGGCGTCGACCACCGCGTTGACGACGGCCGGCGGCGACCCGACGGTGGCGGACTCACCGACGCCCTTGGCACCGATCGGGTGGTGCGGCGACGGCGTCACCGTGTGTCCCGTCTCCCAGTGCGGCACCTCCAGTGCCGTCGGGATCAGGTAGTCCATCATCGACCCGCCGAGGCAGTTGCCGTCCTCGTCGAAGGCGATCATCTCCATCAGTGCCATCCCGACGCCGTCGGTCAGGCCGCCGTGCACCTGGCCCTCGATGATCATCGGATTGATCCGGGTGCCGCAGTCGTCGACCGCGATGAACCGACGTACCTTGACGGCGGCCGTGCCGGGGTCGATGTCGACGACGCAGATGTAGGCGCCGAACGGGTAGGTCAGGTTGGAGGGGTTGTAGCAGATCTGGGCCTCCAGACCGCCCTCGAGGCCCTCGGGCAGGTCCCCCGCCCCGTGGGCGCGCATCGCGATGTCCTGGATGGTGACCGACCGGCCCGGGTCGCCCTTGACCTGGAAGGAGCCCTTCTGCCACTCGAGGTCGACCACCGACACCTCGAGCATCCCCGAGGCGATGATCTGCGCCTTGTCGCGGACCTTGCGCGCCACCAGGGCCGCGGCCGCCCCGGACACCGGCGTCGACCGGCTGCCGTAGGTGCCGAGGCCGAACGGCGTCTGGTCGGTGTCGCCGTTGATCACCTGGATGTCGGCCGGCGGGATGCCGATCTCCTCGGCGATGATCTGGGCGAACGTCGTCTCGTGTCCCTGGCCCTGGCTCATGCAGGACAGTCGTACGACGGCCTTGCCGGTCGGGTGCACCCGCAGCTCGGCCCCGTCGGCCATGCCCAGCCCGAGGATGTCCATGTCCTTGCGCGGGCCGGCGCCGACGGCCTCGGTGAAGAACGCGACCCCGATCCCCATCAGCTCGCCGCGCTCACGCTTCTCGGCCTGCTCGGCCCGGAGGTCGTCGTACCCGGCCATCTCCAGCGCGAGGTCGAGGGCGCGCTCGTACTCGCCCGAGTCGTAGACCCAGCCGGTCTTGCTCGTGTACGGGAACTGGTCGGGCTGGATGAGGTTCTTGCGCCGGAGCGCGACCGGGTCCATCTCGAGGTCGTAGGCCAGCACGTCGACCATCCGCTCGACGAGGTAGACGGCCTCGGTGATCCGGAAGGAGCAGGCGTAGGCCACGCCGCCGGGGGCCTTGTTGGTGTAGACCGCCGTCATCGAGCAGTACGCCGCCTCGATGTCGTAGCTGCCGGTGAACACGCCGAAGAAGCCGGCCGGGTACTTGATCGGGGCTGCGGTGCCGTTGAAGGCACCGTGGTCGGCGAGCACGTGCGTCCGGATGGCCAGGATCTTGCCCTCCTTGGTCGCCGCGATCTCCCCTCGCATGATGTAGTCGCGGGCGAACCCGGTCGAGACCAGGTTCTCCGAGCGGTCCTCCACCCACTTGACGGGCTTCCCGATCACCAGTGACGCGACGATCGCGCAGACGTAGCCCGGGTAGATCGGCACCTTGTTGCCGAATCCCGCCACCGATGTCGGGGGCGATCACCCGGATCTTGTGCTCCGGCAGGCCGGAGACCAGCGCGTAGATCGTGCGGTGGGCGTGCGGCGCCTGGCTGGTGGTCCAGAGGGTCAGCTGGCCACCGACCCGCTCGTAGTCGGCGACGCAGCCGCAGGTCTCCATCGGGGCCGGGTGGACGCGCGGGTAGACGATGTCCTCGGTCACCACGACCTCGGCATCCGCGAAGACCGCCTCGGTCGCGGCCCGGTCCCCGGTCTCCCAGTCGAAGCAGTGGTTGTCGGCCTTGCCCTCGAGGTCGGTGCGGATCACGGGCGCGTCCGGTGCGAGCGCCTGTCGGACGTCGACGACCGGGTCGAGGATGTCGTAGTCGACGTCGATCAGCTCCAGGGCGTCGCGCGCCGAGTAGCGGTCCTCGGCCACCACGAAGGCGACCTCCTGACCCTGGAAGCGCACCTTGTCGGTGGCCAGCACAGCCTGGACGTCGTTGGAGAGCGTGGGCATCCAGGCCAGTCCCTTGGCGGCCAGGTCGGCGCCGGTGATGACCGCCTTGACCTTGGGGTGCGCCTGGGCGGCTGTCACGTCGATGCTGATGATGGTGGCGTGCGCCACGGGTGAGCGCAGGATCGCGAGGTGGAGCATGCCGGGCAGGGTGATGTCGTCGACATACTTGCCCATCCCCCGGATGAAGCGCGGGTCCTCCTTGCGGAGCATCCGGCCGTGGCCGACCGGGTGCTGGTCGTTGTCCACGTTCTCGAGGTCCTCCGGCGTGGCGACGACGCCTTCCTCGAGCCCTCGGTCCGTGGTGGTCACGACTCGCTCCCGACGGTCTCGGCGGAGCCTTCGGCCTCGTGAGCGGCACGCTCGTGCTCGGCCGCCCACTGCACCGACCTGACGATCGTGGTGTAGCCCGTGCAGCGACAGATCTGTCCGGAGATCGCCTCGCGGATGGTGTGCTCGCTCGGGTCCGGGTCGCGGTCGAGCAGGGCCCGCGCGGTCATCAGCATCCCCGGCGTGCAGAACCCGCACTGCAGGCCGTGGCAGCGCATGAAGCCCTCCTGGACCGGGTCCAGCACGCCGTCGGTCTCCAGACCCTCCACCGTGCGGACCTCGTGGCCACCGGCCATCGCGGCCAGGACGGTGCAGGTCTTGACCGGCTCCCCGTCCATCCAGGCCACGCATGTGCCGCAGTTGCTGGTGTCGCAGCCCCAGTGGGTGCCGGTGAGGCCGAGCTCGTCGCGCAGGAAGTGCACGAGGAGCATCCGACCCTCGATCTCGCGGGTGACGCTCTCCCCGTTGACGCTCATCGTGACCTGCATGTCAGCTGGTCCTTCCCTGGTTGGCCTGGTCGCCGGCGATGCCGGCCTGGATGCGTTCGACGGCCGTGCGCAGCGTGCGGCGCGTGAGCTCGTCGGCGAGGTGCCGCTTGTAGTCGGCGCTCCCCCGGTTGTCGGTCGACCGGAGAACAGCCCTCGGCGGCCAGGGCCCCGGCGCGCGCGTACAGCTCCGCGGACGGCCGTCTGCCCTCGCAGCGCCTCCGAGATCGCCGGCATCCCGGTCGTGTTCGGGCCCACGGCACTGAGCCCGACCCGGGCGTTGGTGATGACGTCTCCGTCCATCCAGACCGCCGCCCCGGCAGAGGTCACCGCCCAGTCGCCGGCTCGCCGTTCGACCTTGGCGTAGGCGCTCGAGCCGTGGGGGCGCACCGGGATCCGGATCTCGGTCAGCATCTCGTCGTGCTCGACAGCGGTCTCGTAGGGACCGCGGTGGAACTCCTCCATCGTGACCACCCGTTCACCCGAGGAGCTGCGGATGACGCAGCTCGCGTCGAGGGCCGTGCACACCGCGGTGAGGTCCTCCGAGGGGTCGGCCTGGCACAGCGACCCCCCGATCGTGCCGCGGTTGCGGACCACCGGGTCGGCGATCACCGCCTCCGCATCGGCGAAGATCGGGAAGAGCGCGGCCAGCTCCGGCGACTCCAGCAGCTCCCGGTGTCGGGTCATCGGGCCGATCCGGACCTCGTCGGCGCCCACCCGGACGTAGCCGAGCTCGCCGTGCAGGTCGTTGATGTCGATGACGTACTCGAGGTTCGCCAACCGAAGCTTCATCATCGGCAGCAGGCTGTGGCCACCGGCGATCAGCCGGGCCTCGCTACCGAGACGCTCGAGCAGCCCGATGGCGTGCTCGACACTGGTGGCACGTTCGTACTCGAACGGCGCGGGGACCTGCATCTGCGACCTCCCGGAGAGCATGTGTGACCGTGGTCACATGACTCTCTTGGGTCCGGGGCCGGCGCGTCAACGGCGACCTCACGGAAGTATTGATTTGGTCAGAGCATCGCCACGAGCATGTAGCCCATCGCTCCCGCCATCGCCACGTCGCACGAGGCGGACATCCGCCGGGCAAGGGGTCGCCCGGCGCCGACCGTGCCGGCCAGGCGCGCCAGCACGATGACCCCGCACGCCGCTACCAGCAGTGCGACGACCACCGCGGGCACCACCACCGCGGTCGAGCCCGGGGGCGCCATCGTCATGTGCATCGTCGAGTGCGTCGTCGAGTGCAGGGAGTGCCCGGCGGGCGGCGCCTGGGCCGACGTCGCTGCCGAGGCCGTCGCCGTGGGCAGCAGCATCGCTGCCATCGCCGCGCAGCCCACACCGAGGCGGAGGTACGCCGCGCGCGCCCCGGGCGTCGCGACGCGACGCGCCGACCAGCAGAGACCCACCAGGAACACCGCCACGAGGAACGCAGCGATGCCCCGGGCGAGGGCAACGACCAGCATCGCCGCCATCGCGCCGCCCATGACGACGTGCCACATCTCGAGGTCGCGGCGGTGGTGCGGGTCGTGCAGGGCCGGTACCACGACCTGCGCGAGACCGAGGAGCATCACGACGACCATCGAGGCGGCGAGCAGGACCACCATGGGCTCAGCATCGGGACCCGGTCATGCCGGGTCAACGTCACCTCAGCATCTGCTGAGGTGACCTCCGGCCGCAGCCGGGACGACCTCGTCGTGGCTCAGACGTTGAAGCCGAGGGCGCGCAGCTGCTCGCGGCCGTCGGGGGTGATCTTGTCCGGGCCCCACGGCGGCATCCAGACCCAGTTGATGGCGACGTCGTTGACGAGCCCCTCGAGGGCGGCGTTCGTCTGGTCCATGATCACGTCCGTCAGCGGGCACGCCGCCGAGGTCAGGGTCATGTCCAGGACACAGTTGGTGGAGTCGTCGAGGTGCACGTCGTAGACGAGGCCGAGGTCGACGACGTTGATGCCGAGCTCGGGGTCGACGACGTCCTTCATCGCCTCGGTGACGTCCTCGACGCTCACCGTGGCCGTGCCGACGCCACTGGCGCCGGCCTCGGGGACCTCGGGGAGGTCCCCGTGGTCGACGGCGTGGTCGACCGGGTGGTCGACGGCGAGGTCGGGGGTGTGCTCGGTGGTCTGCTCAGCCATGCTGGGCCTCCTGGGATCGGGCGGTGGCGTCTTTCCAGGCCATCCACGACAGTAGTGCGCACTTCACGCGCGCGGGGAACTTGGCGACACCGGCGAACGCGATGCCGTCCTCGAGGACGTCCTCGTCGGGCTCCACCTGGCCCTTGCCCTGCATCAGGGTCAGGAAGCTCTCGTGGACCGCCAACGCCTCCTCGACCGTCTTGCCGATGACGAGGTCGGCCATCACCGAGCACGAGGCCTGCGAGATCGAGCAGCCCAGGGCGTCGTACGACACGTCGGTGACGACGTCGCCGTCGAGGTGGACGCGCAGGGTGATCTCGTCGCCGCAGGTGGGGTTGACGTGGTGGACCTCGGCCTCGAACGGCTCACGCAGGCCGGCGTGCAACGGCTTCTTGTAGTGGTCCAGGATGATCTCCTGGTACAGGTTGTCCAGATCGGGTGTCGTCATCACTCAGTCCAACTTGAAGTACGAGCGGGTGTATTCCAGCGCCTCGACCAGGGCGTCGATCTCGGCCGGCGTCGTGTAGAGGTACGACGACATCCGCGTCGAGCTCTGCACCCCGAACCGGGCGTGGGCGGGCTTGGCGCAGTGGTGACCGGCGCGCACGGCGACGCCGCGCGAGTCCAGCACCTGGGCGATGTCGTGCGGGTGCACCCCGTCGAGCTCGAAGGAGATGGCCCCGCCACGCTCGGCAGCGTCGAGGGGCCCCATCACGCGCAGGCCCGGCAGCGTGGCCAGGCCCTCGAGTGCGTACGCCGTGATGGCGTGCTCGTGGGCGCGGATGGCGTCGAGCCCGAGGTCGCCGAGATACACCACGGCGGCGCCGAGGCCGACGGCCTCGACGATCGGCGGCGTGCCGGCCTCGAAGCGGTGCGGAATTCCGGCATACGTCGAGCGCTGCATCGTGACCGTCTCGATCATCTCGCCACCACCGAGGAACGGCGGCAGCTGCCCGAGCAGGTCCCCACGACCCCACAGCACGCCGATGCCGGTGGGACCGACGACCTTGTGGCCGGTGAAGGCCAGGAAGTCGGGCCGGTCGGCGGCCGGCATCGCGGCGAGGTCGGTCGGCATCTGCGGAGCCGACTGCGAGGCGTCGACGACCACGGTCGCGCCCACCTCGTGGGCCCTGCGGGTGAGCTCGGCCACCGGGTTGATGGTGCCGAGCATGTTGGAGACCCACGTGAAGGCGACGACCTTGGTGCGCTCGTTGATCAGCTCGTCGATGTTCGAGGTGTCGAGCCGACCGTCGTCGGTGAGACCGAACCACCGCAGCGTCGCGCCCTTGCGCTCGCAGAGGAGCTGCCAGGGCACGATGTTGGAGTGGTGCTCCATCTCGGTGATGACGACCTCGTCGCCGGGACCGATCGCGAGGTCGCCCTCGGCCCAGGCCAGCGTGTTGGCGACCAGGTTGAGCGCCTCGGAGGCGTTCTTGGTGAAGATCACCTCGTCGCGGCTGGGCGCTCCGAGGAACGCCGCCACCCGGTCACGCGCGTCCTCGAACGCCTCCGTCGACTCCGCGCCGAGCTGGTGCATGGCGCGGGAGATGTTGGCGTTGTGCCGCTCGAGGTGGTCCACCATCGCATCGATCACGATCTGCGGCTTCTGCGACGTGTTGGCGCTGTCGAGGTAGACCAGCGGGACGCCGCCCGCGAGCGTGCGCTCGAGGATCGGGAAGTCCTTGCGGACGATCTCCAGCTGCGGCAGCAGGCCTTCCATGCCGGTCTCCTTCATCATCGGTGGATCCACTCGGTGCGGTGACGCCGCGAGTGGTGTCACAAGGCGGCGTTGGCCTTGATGTACTTGTCGTACCCCTCGGCCTCGAGCTGGTCGGCGAGCTCGGGGCCGCCCTGCTCGGCGATCTTGCCGTCGACGAAGACGTGCACGAAGTCCGGTGTGATGTAGCGCAGGATCCGCGTGTAGTGGGTGATGAGCAGGACGCCCTTGCCCTCCTGCTCGCGGTAGCGGTTGACGCCCTCCGAGACGGTCTTGAGCGCGTCGATGTCGAGGCCGGAGTCGGTCTCGTCGAGGATCGCGACCTTCGGGTTCAGCAGCTCGAGCTGGGCGATCTCGTGGCGCTTCTTCTCACCACCGGAGAAGCCCTCGTTGACGTTGCGCTGGGAGAACGTCGGGTCCAGGTTGAGCTGACCCATCGCGGCGTTGACGTCCTTGACCCAGGTCCGCAGCTTGGGCGCCTCGCCGTCGACCGCGGTCTTCGCGGTACGCAGGAAGTTCGCCACCGAGACACCGGGGATCTCGACGGGGTACTGCATGGCCAGGAACAGCCCGGCACGGGCGCGCTCGTCGACGCTCATCGCGAGGACGTCCTCGCCGTCGAGGGTGACGGTGCCGCCCGTGACGTCGTACTTGGGGTGCCCGGCGATGGAGTAGGCCAGCGTCGACTTCCCGGAGCCGTTGGGCCCCATGATCGCGTGGGTCTCGCCGTCCTTGATGGTCAGCGTGACGCCCTTGAGGATCTCCTTGGGGCCGTCTTCGGTGCTGACCGAGACCTGCAGGTCCTTGATCTCGAGGGTGCTCATGTGGGTGTGACTCCGTTCAGGGTGGTGGCGGTGTCGACGTAGACACGCGCTCCGTCGGGGGTGTCGCGGACCTCCACGGGGAAGGTCGCGACGGGTTCGGTGGCGGGAAAGCTGGTCGGCTTGCCCGTGCGGAGGTCGAAGCTGGAGCCGTGCAGCCAGCACTCGATGGCGCAGTCGGCCACCTCGCCCTCGCTCAGTGCCACGGCCGCGTGGCTGCAGACGTTCTGGATGGCGTAGAAGTCGTCTCCGTCACGAGCCACGGCGACCTCCAGGGCACCGAGGGTGACGGCGAGCGCCTCGTCGGCGGTGACGTCGTCGGGCGCGCAGACCGGCTCGAAGGCCATCAGAGGGCCTCGCCGTCGCGCAGGACGTTCTTGGCCAGCTCGTCCTCGACCGTCGAGGTCAGCTGCTCCTCCAGGGAGGGGACACCGACGCGACGGATCAGGTCGTTGAAGAAGCCGTGGAGCACCAGGCGCCGCGCCTCCTTCTCCGAGACCCCGCGCGAGCGGAGGTAGAAGAGCTGCTCGTCGTCGAAGCGGGCGGTCGCGGACGCGTGGCCCGCGCCCTCGATCTCTCCGGTCTCGATCTCGAGGTTGGGCACCGAGTCGGCCTGGCAGCCGTCGGTGAGCACCAGGTTGCGGTTCTCCTCGTAGGTCTCGATGCCCTCGGCGACCTTGCGGATCAGCACGTTCCCGATCCACACGGTGTGCGCCTTGTCGCCCTGGAGCGCGCCCTTGTAGAGGACGTTGCTCTTGGTGCGCGGCTGGTTGTGGTCGGCGAAGAGCCGGTGCTCGAGGTGCTGGCCGGCGTCGGCGAAGTACAGCCCCAGAAGCTCGGCCGAGCCGCCGGGACCGGCGTACTCGACGTTGGCGTGCAGCCGCACGACGTCGCCGCCGAAGGTGATGGCGGTGTGGCGCACCGAGGCGTCGCGGCCGACCAGGATGGCGTCGCGACCCATGTGCACCGCGTCGTCGTCCCAGTCCTGCAGCGAGACGACGTTGACCGTCGCGCCGTCACCCACGAGCACGGACGTCGTCGCGCTGTAGCGCGCCGAGCCCGTGTGCACCAGCACGATGGTGGCCTTGGCGAACCGGCCGACGCGCAGGACCAGGTGGCCCCAGACGAGGTCGTCGACCGACTCCCCCGTCAGGCGCAGCACGATCGGCTCGTCGATCTCGGTCTCGGCCGGCACGTCGAGCAGCATCGCGCCGCCGGCGTTGGCCACCGCGAGCGCGGACGGCCGGTCGTTGGGTGCCAGCTCACCGAGCTCGCGCGCCTGCTCGGCGGTGATCCGGTCGAGCGTGGCGCCCTCGGGCAGGGTCGTGTCCCACGTCAGGGCGGCGTCGGAGGCCTCGCCGTCGAGGATCCCTCGGAGCCGCTTGAGCGGGGTGAACCGCCAGATCTCCTCGCGCCCGACGGGCGCGGGGTGGTCCTGGAGGTCGTACGACGGCGGCGGGTTGAGGTGCGAGGTGATGAGGTGCGCCTCGTCCTGCTCGAGCCCGGCCGTCACGCTCTCGCGGGCAGCATCAGTCACGGTCACTACGGGTGTCTTCCTAGCGTTCGTGGCCGCGGGGCGGCCAGTGGGTGCGGTGGGGTCGTCGGCGATCAGCCGACGGCGCCCTCCATCTGGAGCTCGATCAGGCGGTTGAGCTCGAGGGCGTACTCCATCGGGAGCTCCTTGGCGATCGGCTCGACGAAGCCGCGCACGATCATCGCCATCGCCTCGTCCTGCTCCATGCCGCGCGACATCAGGTAGAAGAGCTGGTCGTCGGAGACCTTCGAGACGCTCGCCTCGTGACCCATCGAGACGTCGTCCTCGCGGATGTCGACGTAGGGATAGGTGTCGGAGCGGCTGATCTGGTCGACGAGCAGTGCGTCGCACAGCACGTTGACTTCGAGCCGTGGGCGCCCTCGTTGATCTGGATCAGCCCGCGGTACGACGTACGGCCACCGCCGCGAGCCACCGACTTGGACAGGATGCTCGAGGACGTGTTGGGCGCGGCGTGCACCATCTTGGCGCCGGCGTCCTGGTGCTGGCCCTCGCCGGCGAACGCGATCGAGAGGGTCTCGCCCTTGGCGTGCTCGCCCATCAGGTAGATGGCGGGGTACTTCATCGTCACCTTGGAGCCGATGTTGCCGTCGACCCACTCCATGGTCGCGCCCTCCTCGCAGACGGCGCGCTTGGTGACGAGGTTGTAGACGTTGTTGGACCAGTTCTGGATGGTCGTGTAGCGGCAGCGGCCGCCCTTCTTCACGATGATCTCGACGACCGCGGAGTGCAGCGAGTCCGAGGAGTAGATCGGCGCGGTGCAGCCCTCGACGTAGTGCACGTAGGCGCCCTCGTCGACGATGATCAGGGTGCGCTCGAACTGGCCCATGTTCTCGGTGTTGATCCGGAAGTAGGCCTGGAGCGGGATGTCGACGTGGACGCCCTTCGGGACGTAGATGAACGAGCCGCCCGACCACACCGAGGTGTTGAGCGCGGCGAACTTGTTGTCGCCGACCGGGATCACGGTGCCGAAGTACTCCTGGAACAGCTCGGGCTGCTCCTTGAGCGCGGTGTCGGTGTCGAGGAAGAGGACGCCCTGCTCCTCGAGGTCCTCGCGGATCGAGTGGTAGACGACCTCGGACTCGTACTGAGCGGCGACACCCGAGACGAGGCGCTGCTTCTCCGCCTCCGGGATGCCGAGCCGGTCGTAGGTGTTCTTGATCTCCTCGGGCAGGTCGTCCCACGTGGCGGCCTGCTTCTCGGAGGAGCGCACGAAGTACTTGATGTTGTCGAAGTCGATGCCGCTGAGGTCGGAGCCCCACGTCGGCATGGGCTTGCGGCCGAAGAGCTTGAGGCCCTTGAGGCGCAGGTCGAGCATCCACTGCGGCTCGCTCTTCTTCATCGAGATGTCGCGTACGACGTCCTCGCTGAGGCCGCGCTTGGCGCTGGCGCCCGCGGTGTCGGAGTCGCTCCAGCCGAACTCGTAGCGACCGATGCCCTCGAGCTCGGGATTGCGCTCGTCGATGGTCGTCATCAGCTGACCTGCTCCTTCTGGTTGGACGGACGTGCCTGGGGGTGCGTGGGGACGGATGGTGGTGCGGTCGTGGTGCCGGGGGAATGCACGTGGTGCAGACGCCGTCGCCGTGGGCGATGGTCGCCAGCCGCTGCACGTGGCGGTCGAGCACGCGGCTGATCGCCGCGGTCTCGGCCTCGCACAGCTGCGGGAACTCGTGGGCGACGTGCGCCACCGGGCAGTGCTGCTGGCACAGCTGGTCACCCGACCGGGGACTCGCGCACCGCGGCGGCGTAGCCCTCCTCGGTGAAGATCCGGGCGAGCACCTCGACCGACGCGAGGTCGGGGTTGGCCGCGGCGACGTCGGCGAACCGCTCGTCGACGAAGGACACCCGGCGCTCGGCGAACGCGCGCACGGCGTCCTCGCCCCCGGTCTCGGCGAGGAACCGCAGCGCCTGCGCGGCGAGGTCGTCGTACTGCTGGTCGAAGCCGTCGCGCCCCGGCGGAGGTCAGCGCGAACACCTTCGCCGGACGGCCCCGGCCGCGGCTGGCGACCTGCCGCGCGGTCGCGGGCCTCGACGGCACCGTCCTCGACCAGCTGGTCGAGGTGGCGGCGTACGGCGGCCGGCGTCAGATCGAGCCGGTCGGCCAGCGCCGCAGCGGTCGAGGGTCCTCGACCAGGATCGACCGGATGACGCGCTGTCGCGTCGAGAGGTCGCCCTGGGTGAATTCCACAACGCCAGTGTGCCGTTAATGCCGGAGCCCGTTCAAGCAAGGCTGCCCTTAGTGACCTGGCTCACGCCCTGCCGCGCCGGGCCGGGTCGCGCGCAGCCAGGCCAGCCCGAGGAACGGCAGCACCAGCGGCAGGAACCCGTAGCCCTGCCCGAAGTGCGACCAGACGGTCTTGTCCGGGAACAGCTCGGTGTCGGCGTACGACAGGATCCCGACAGTCAGGACGCCGACGAGCTCGACCGCGCACGAGACGACCGCGATCCGCCAGGCGCGGCGACCGCCGAGGAGCAGGCAGGTCGTGGCCACGAGGTAGATGACGGCGGCGACCAGCGAGAGCGAGTAGGCGAACGGCGCGTTGCCGCCTCGTGCCGAGCTGGATCGCCGAGCGGCCGGTCGCGGCGACCGCGAACACGCCGTAGACGAAGACCAGCACGCGGCCCGGGCCCGAGGACAGCTCCGTGGACCGACCTTCTCGCTCCTCAGCCACCGGCTGCCCCCCAGATCGTCTCGAGGCGCAGCTGGAGCGCCAGCACCGTGAACGACGCGACCAGCAGCACGCCGGTGCCGGCGCGGGTGCGCTCGGCCAGCGACCAGAAGACCCCGATCGGCAGGGCCAGCAGGTTGCCGACGAGGTAGCTGACGAACAGCACCCCCGAGACGTCGTCGCTCGGTCCGCGCCAGCGCGACCACGCCGTAGACGAGCTGCACCAGCAGCGCCACCTCGACGACCGCGAGGTAGGCGAAGGTGCGGTCCTGGGCGGGTTCGTCGCGCACCAGCAGCACGACCAGCAGCACGCAGGCCCCACCGGCGAGCACGAGCACCACACCCGTCAGCCAGGCCGTCACGACGTCAGCCTAGGAGTCTCACCCGCAGGGGCCTGCACCAGTCTCCTAGACTCCGGGGGTGCCCGACTCGCCCGCCGTCCTCGTCGACGGCCTGGTGATGCGGTACGGCGACAAGCTCGCCGTCGACGGGCTCAGCCTCCCGGTGCAGCGCGCACACGATCACGGCGGTCCTCGGCCCCAACGGCGCCGGCAAGACGACGACGCTCGAGACGTGCGAGGGCTACCGCCGCCCCCAGCAGGGCTCGGTGCGCGTGCTCGGGCTCGACCCGATCCGCGACCGGCGCGACCTGCTCCCCCGCATCGGCGTGATGCTGCAGAGCGGCGGTGCCTGGAGCGGCGTCCGCGCCGTCGAGATGCTCGCGCCACGTCGCGACGCTGCACGCGACACCCGCTGCCGGTCGAGCTCCTCGTCGAGCGTCTCGGCCTCGCCGACTGCGGCCGCACCGCCTACCGCCGGCTCTCCGGCGGTCAGCAGCAGCGGCTCGGCCTGGCGATGGCCCTGGTCGGCCGACCCGAGCTGGTCTTCGTCGACGAGCCGACGGCCGGGATGGACCCCGGCGTCCGGCGCACGGTCTGGGCGCTGCTCGAGGAGCTGCGACCGACGGGGTGACCGTCGTGCTCACCACCCACCACATGGACGAGGCCGAGCGGCTCGCCGACTGGATCCACATCGTCGACAAGGGCTCCTGGTCGCGTCCGGCACCGCGCTGGAGCTCACCCGCGGCGGGTCGGTCGCCACCATCCGGCTCGTCGTGACCGAGCCGTTCCCGGCGACCGCTCCCCAGTCGCTCGCCGCGGCCCTCGGACCCGGCACCGACGTGACCGCCCTCGACGCCGTCTCCCTGCTCGTCACCGGCCCCGCCGACTCCTCCACCCTGGCGAAGGTCTCGCGCTGGTGCGACGACAACGCGGTGCTCCCCGAGTCGCTCACCCTCGGCCAGCGCAACCTCGAGGACGTCTTCCTCGAGCTGACCCAGCGGGAGCCCCAGGCATGACCACGTTCGCGCCCGCACCCGGTGCCGCGCCGTTCCCGCGACAGGTGCTGGCCCAGGCAGGCATGGAGGCCCGGCTGATGCTGCGCAACGGCGAGCAGCTGCTGCTCGCCGTCGTGATCCCCGTCATCGTGCTGGTCGGGGGCGTGCGCGGGGCCGAGAAAGGTGAACCTTGTCTCTACGGTGCTCTCGACACGTTCACCCCCGGCGTGCTCGCCCTCGCCGTCATGTCGACGGCGTTCACGTCCCTGGCGATCGCCACCGGGTTCGAGCGGCGCTACGGCGTGATCAAGCGACTCGGCACCTCACCGCTCTCGCGGACCGGCCTGCTCCTGCGGCAAGGTCCTGGCCCTCTTCGTCGTCGAGGTGCTCCAGGTGGTCGTGA
>CAVWTJ010000012.1:0-1133894 GCA_963757695.1 uncultured Actinomycetota bacterium | reverse complement strand
AGCGAACGCGAGAAGCTGCAATTGGAGGTGGTTCAGACCAAAGGGGAGTTGGCGTCGCTGCACGGTCAGCTGGAAAGCTACAAGCGGCAGGCTGCATTCGAAGCCGAGCAGGCATCGATCCGCAAGAAATCCTTCGAGATGGGCTATACGTCACGGATCGCCTATCTCGAAAACCAATCCCGATACGAAGTTGCGCGCGCCCGTGTGGCCGAGATCGCCGGCCAGATATTCAAGGTCGAGAAGAAGGTGGACGAGGCGACGGCGACGCTGAACCAGGCGGTCGCCGAACGCATGCAGAAATTCGCCGATGACGGCACCAAAGTCGCGGGCGAACTGGCCGAAGTGACGCAGTCGCTCTCCAAGCTCAAGGACCGGGTCGACCGGCTTGTCGTCAGCGCGCCCGCCGACGGCACCATCAATCTGCTGGCGCAGAAATCCCCCGGCGCCGTGCTGAAGCCCGGCGATCTGGTGGCGGAAATCGTGTCGCTGGAAAGTGGCGTCATCGCCGAAGTGCAGATGAAGGCAAAGGATGTCGGCCATGTCGAACTCGGTGACAGCGCGGAAGTGCGGGTCACGAATTTCGACCCGAGCGTATCCGGCTACGCGCATGGCACCGTGATCGAGATTTCGCCGACGACGTTCAAGGACAAGCAGGGCGTGCCGTATTTTCGGACCCGGATCAAGCTTGACGCCGACCGTCTGAAGAAAGGCCGGCGGACCTGGCAGCTGCTTCCGGGGATGGTCGTCGAGGCCAATATCATCGTCGGGTCCCGGTCGCTGTTCCAATATATGCTGAAGCCGGTTTACCGCTCGCTCGACACTGTCTTCACCGAGCAATAATGCCTCGCGGCTTCGTCGTTTCGCGACCGATCGCGGAAGTTCAAACCGATCCACGGCCGCAATCGGGCCAACTTGACGGGCGCAGCTCTTATGTTACGCTTGATGCGGGCGATTGCGGGACGCTGTTCCGCAATGCGAAAATTGTATGCGGTTGGCGGCGGGCGGACGGCATGGATCTGCGTTTCACCGATGACGAAATCGCCTTTCGCAGTGAAGCCCGAAGCTTCTTCCGCACTCACATCCCGGCGGACATCCGCAAAAAGCTGAGCCAGGGAGAAGAAATTTCGCGCGAAGAGACGGTCGCCTCCCAGCGTATTCTGCACGCCAAGGGCTGGGCGACGCCGCGCTGGCCGCGTCGAATGGGGCGGGCAGGACTGGACGCCGATCCAGCACTATATTTTTCTCGAAGAGCTGCAGTTCAACTCGGTGCCGCAGCCGCTGCAGTTCAACGTCGACATGCTCGGCCCGGTCATCGTCGCCTTCGGCTCGGAGGCGCAGAAACGCCGGTTCCTGCCGCGCGCCGCCAATCTTGACGATTGGTGGGCGCAAGGCTTCTCCGAGCCCGGCGCCGGCTCCGACCTTGCCTCGCTGAAGACCCGTGCGGTGCGCGACGGCGACCATTATGTCGTGAGCGGACAGAAGACCTGGACCACCGCCGCCCATAACGCCAATTGGCTCTTCTGCCTGGTGCGCACCGATCCGGACGCCAGGAAGCAGATGGGCATCTCCTTCCTGCTGATCGACATGGCGACGCCGGGAGTCGTCGTGCGCCCGATCATCACCATCGATGGGCGGCATGAGGTCAACGAGGTTTTCCTCGACGAGGTGAAGGTGCCGGTCGCCAATCTCGTCGGCGAGGAGAATCAAGGGCTGGGATTACGCAAAATTCCTGCTCTCCAATGAGCGCACGGCGATCGCGCGCGTCGGGCTGACCAAGCAGCGCCTTGCCCGCGTCAAGCAGATCGCCAAAGCGACGCCCGCCGGCGAAGGCACGCTTTGGGACGATCCCGCCTATCGCTCAAGGGTGATGCTCGCCGAGATCGAGCTGAAGGCGCTGGAGATCACCCAGATGCGCGTCGTCGCCGAGGCGGCGCGCAATGGCGGCGACAGGCCGAACCCGGCATCCTCGATGCTGAAGATCAAGGGCTCGGAGCTGCAACAGACGGTCTACGGAGTTGCTGCTGGAAGCGGCCGGGCCGAATGCGCACGCCTTCCGCGGCGATCACAACGAGCCGGGCAGCAACGATCCGCTCGCCGAACTGGCCTGGGCGGGGCTGGCGGCGCAAAATTACTTCAACACCCGCAAGGTTTCGATCTATGGCGGCTCCAACGAAATCCAGCATAATATCATCGCCAAAGCGGTTCTCGGATTGTAGCGGCGGCCGCGCATCGCGCGTCGTGCCTCGCGCGTCTCCACAAGGGCTGAGGATGGATTTCGACCTGACGCAAGAGCAATCGCTGCTGAAGGACAGCGTGGAGCGGCTGATCGCCGACCGTTATGGCGATTTCGAGCGCCGCGGTGCCTATGCCAGGGAGCCGGGCGGCTGGAGCCGCTCGGTGTGGAAGGATTACGTCGATCTCGGCCTGACGCTGCTGCCCTTCGAGGAGAGCATGGGCGGCATCGGCGGCGGCCCGCTGGAGACCATGATCGTCATGGAGGCCATGGGGCGCGGCCTGACGCTTGAGCCGTTCCTTTCCACCCTCGTGCTCGGCGCATCGGCGCTGCGGCTCGGCGGCACGCCGGGGCAGCGCGAGGCGCTCATTCCCGGCATCATCGGCGGGCGACATGATCCTTGCACTCGCCCAGGGCGAACGCCAGGCCCGCTACGATCTGTTCGACGTCGCGACGGCGGCGCGCGAGGCCGAGGGCGGTTTCGTGCTGGACGGCCACAAGACCATGGTTCCGCATGGCGACAGCGCCGACCATTCTCGATCGTCAGCGCCAGGACATCGGGCGCGCGCCGCGACAAGACCGGCATCACCTTGTTTCTCGTCGATGCGAAGGCGCCGGGCGTCGAGATTCACGGCTATCAGGGCCAGGACGCATTGCGCGTCGCCGAAATCGACGCTCGACGGGGTGAGGGTCGGCGCGGACGCGATGCTCGGCGCGCGCGATCAGGGCCTGGCGCTGCTGGAACACGTCGTCGATACCGGCATCGCGGCGCTGGCGGCCGAGGCGGTCGGGGCGATGGAGGCGCTGCATGCGCTGACGGTCGAATATCTGAAGACCCGCAAGCAGTTCGGCGTGGCGATCGGCAGCTTTCAGGTGCTCCAGCATCGCGCCGTCGATATGATGATCGCGCTGGAGCAGGCGCGGTCGATGGCGATTTTCGCGGCGATGATGGTCGATGCCGAGCCCGAGGCGCCGCCGCGCCGCGATCTCTGCCGCGAAGGTGCAGATCAACCGCTCGGCGCGCTCGATCGGCCAGGCGGCGATTCAGCTGCATGGCGGCATCGGCATGACGATGGAATACAAGGCCGGCCATTATTTCAAACGGCTGACGATGATCGAGACCCTGTTCGGCGACACCGATCATCACCTCGCGCGACTGGCCGAAGCCGGCGGCCTTGCCGACGAGGACGACTGATCGAGCTGGCAGCGCAAAAAGCAACCCGCGCCATCTCGTCTTTCCCGCTTGCGCGGGAATGACGATAAACGGTCTTTGGCCGTTTACCTTCCGCAACGCCCGCGAAAGCGAGCATCCGGTAAGCCTCTGCGATTGTTCCTCACCAGATCCCCGTTTTCACGGGGATTTCGTATCCGTCTGGCGCAAAGCGTTTCCCGGAAATCATCCGCTAATGCCCGCCCGGCTCGCATATGGCGCCGCAGGCCACGGAAATCGTGCCGGGCTCGTGGCGGTCGGTGGCAAAGCTGTCGAGGAAGGTCTTCACCTTTTCGAAGCCGCCGTGCTCATACAGCGTGTAATGCGTCGCGCCTTCGATGAAATAGGCCATTTTCGGCCCTGGCGCGGCGGCGAACAGCTTGCGGCCCAGCCGTGACGGAACGATGCTGTCGCGCTCGCCATGCAGCACCAGCAGCGGCGCCTTCACCTCCCCAATGTAGTTGATGGATTCGAAGCGGTCCTTCAGCAGCAAGTAGACCGGCAGATAGGGGTAGAGATAAGCGGCCACATCCGTCGCCGATGAAAAAGGCGATTCCAGCACCACGCCATCCGGGCGGCGCTTTGCGGCAACCTGAACCGCCACGCCCGTGCCCAGCAACTCGCCATAGACGACGATCTTGCTGTCCGGCGGCGTGAAACCGGCTACCGCGTCATAGGCCATCAGCGCATCGGCGACGATGTTGGATTCGGTGGGCTTGCCGGTGCTGCCCGAAAACCCCCGATAGGCGAGCATGAACACGCCGTAGCCTTGCTCGCGATAACGCCGCACGCGGTTGGCGCGATGCAAGAGCGCGCCCGCATTGCCATGCAGATAGAACACGGTCGGCTTGCCGCTGTCAGGCGCGGCATACCAGGCGACGAGCCGCTCCCCGTCGGGCGTGGTCAGCTGCATTTCAGCGACGTTTTGCAGGTCGAGCGCCTGCGGGGCGACATGAAGCTTTGAAGTGTAGAACAGGAAATCACGCTGTTCGATGTAATATATTGCAATAAATGACAAATAACACGCGGACATTATCGCAAAAAATCGGGCGGGACGCATTACATATTCTCTGAACGGTTTCGCATCTCCCTGTATGTTATACGCCAGCCATGGAAGTTCGTTTAAGCGCAATGGCTCCAATTTAACCAATCGCGATATTTCGAGCCGTGTGCGGGTTCGCCGGACCGCTGCGCTCGGCCGCCATCCACATGCGCGCGCAAAAACTTCTCGACGACCGGCAAGGCGCCATGGGCGTAGATGTCGGAATGCCCGGCCCCCTGCAATACCGCCATCTCCTTGGGCTCCGGCGCGGCCTCGAACAGCGCCTTGCCGAGGGCAAGCGGCACGATCTTGTCATCGGTGCCGTGCAGGATGAGGATCGGCGCGTGGACCGCCCTGATCCAGGTCTTGGACTCGAAACGATCCACCATGAAGGTCTGCACCGGCATGTAGGGGTATTCCAGCTTTCCCACATCGGGCAGCGATGTGTAGGGCGCATCGAGGATCACCGCGCCGACGGGGCGCTCCGTCGCCAGCCGCACCGCGACGCCGCTGCCGAGCAATTCGCCATAGACAACGATCGAGCGTTCCGGAATGCCGAGGCCGCGCAGATGGTCATAGGCCAGTCGCGCATCGGCGATGATGGCCGCTTCCGAAGGGCTGCCGGTGCTGCCGGAATAGCCGCGATAGGAGGGCATGAACACGCCATAGCCGACCTTCGCGAAACGGCTTGATGCGCTCGGCGCGATCGGCCAGCGATCCGGCATTGCCATGGAAATACAGCAAGGTCGGCTCGCCCCGCGCGGCCGGCGAATACCAGGCGATCAGCCGCTCGCCGTCCGGCGTGTCCAGCACGACCTCGCGAACGCCGGTCAGTCCGGCTTCGGCCGGTGCCTCGCGCTCGGTATCCGGGTGATAGATAAGCCGCCGCTGGAAGATGTAGAGCGAGGCAAAGACGATGACGTAAATCGCGGCGATCACGCCGACGACGGTCACCAGGGTTTTTCTCAAGGGCGTCCGCTCCAGCCGGTCAAGAAAAGAACCCAGCTACCGCCGTCTATAGGCGCGTGCGGTCAGCCAGGTCTGCACGATCGCGGCCAGAGCCGAGATGACCGACGACAGGATGGATATCGTCACGGCCATGTTCTGCCGCTCGGAGGGCTGCTTCACGAACGCACGCGCTGACGGTGCGGCGGGCGCCTCGCCCGCTGCCGCCCGGCTCCGGCGCCAGGGAGCGTTCCTGCGCAACAGGAATGCTCGCCTCCGGCTGGTAGGTGCGCCAATAGATCGAAGTCCCGGTCGCCACCAGCGAAACCACGAAACAGCACGATGAAGAAGCGGCGCATTCGCATGTCCCTCGGGTTCGGCTTCCGGATCAGAAGCCCTTGACGATTTCCTCGGTCATTTTCTTGGCGTCGCCGAACAGCATCATGGTGTTGTCGCGGTAGAACAGCGAATTGTCGATACCTGCATAGCCCGACGATAGCGACCGCTTGATGAACATCACCGTACCGGCCTTCCAGACCTCCAGCACCGGCATGCCGAAGATCGGCGAGGACGGATCCTCCTTGGCGGACGGGTTGGTCACGTCATTGGCGCCGATGACGAAGGCGACGTCGGCCTGCGAGAAGGCGTTGTTGATGTCTTCCAGCTCGAACACCTCGTCATAGGGCACGTTCGCTTCCGCGAGCAGCACGTTCATATGGCCGGGCATGCGGCCCGCGACCGGATGAATGGCGTAGGACACTTCGACGCCGGCCTCCTTCAGCTTGTCGGCCATGTCGCGCAGCGCGTGCTGGGCCTGGGCGACCGCCATGCCGTAGCCGGGCACGATGATGACCTTGGAGGAGTTCTTCAGGATGAAGGCCGCATCGTCGGCCGAGCCCTGCTTGACCGGCCGCTGCTCGCCGCCTTACCGCCGGCCGCCGCCGTCTCGCCGCCGAAGCCGCCCAGGATCACCGAGATGAAGGAGCGGTTCATGCCCTTGCACATGATGTAGGACAGGATCGCGCCGGACGAGCCGACCAGCGCGCCGGTGATGATCAGCGCGCTGTTGCCGAGCGTGAAGCCGATGCCCGCCGCCGCCCAGCCCGAATAGGAATTCAGCATCGAGACCACGACCGGCATGTCCGCGCCGCCGATCGGCACGATGATCAGCACGCCGAGCACCAGCGCGACGATGGTGATCAGCCAGAACAGCAGCGTCGAGCCGCTGCCACAGAACAGCACGATCAGCACGACCAGCGTCGCGGCGAGCGCGATGTTGATCAGATGCCGGGCGGGCAGCATGATCGGCGCGCCGGACATGCGGCCGTCGAGCTTGAGGAAGGCGATGATCGAGCCGGAGAAGGTGATCGCGCCGATGGCGACGCCGAGCGACATTTCGACCAGCGTCGCGGCGGGGATGTTGCCCGGCGAGCCGATGCCGAACGCTTCCGGCGCATAGAGCGCGGCGGCGGCGACGAACACCGCCGCAAGGCCGACCAGGCTGTGGAAGGCGGCGACGAGCTGCGGCATGGCCGTCATGGCGATGCGCCGCGCGGTGAACGCGCCGATGCCGCCGCCGAGCGCCAGCCCGCCGATGATCAGCAGCCAGGTCCCCGGCTGGTGCGGCGCGACGACGGCCAGCGTCGTCAGCGATGGCGAGCGCCATGCCGATCATGCCGTAAGTGTTGCCTTGGCGCGAGCTTTCGGGGCTGGACAGGCCCCGCAGCGCCAGAATGAACAGCACGCCGGAGACGAGATAAAGCAGCGCGACCAGATTTCCCGACATCGATGTCCCCCTGCTATTCGATCGACACGATCTTGAGCGTCGTGGTTGAATTGGCCCAGATGTCCGGCGATTCTCCCAAATCGGTCAGGCTCTGGAGTGTCTTGAACGTGCATTCGGTCAGCGTTTCGCCGGTTTCCTGAACTCGATGCCGTTGGCGCGCAGCATCGCCGGATCGAGGCCCTTGCAGTCGGACCTGACGATGAGATCGCTGTCCTGCTTGCGGGCGAACAGATAGTTCGACTCGCCGGTTGGCGTCGCCACCTGGACGAGATAGAGATCGGTGCCCAGTTCCTGCATCAGCAGCGCCGTCGCATCCTGCTTGCCGTCTTCGATGAAGCGGTAGACGTCGCCGTCCCGCTTGACGACGGAGATCTCGCCGTCCTCGTTTTTCAGCGTGATGGCGGCGAAGGGATATTTGGCGTGCGCC
Source organism: uncultured Actinomycetota bacterium (assembly GCA_963757695.1). Taxonomy (GTDB): domain Bacteria; phylum Actinomycetota; class Actinomycetes; order Propionibacteriales; family Nocardioidaceae; genus Nocardioides. The sequence continues at coordinate 1,126,251 of CAVWTJ010000012.1, read as the reverse complement.
GCGTCGATGAGCGGAGCGCCGGATTTGAAACACCCCGCCAAGCCGAGCACGATGAGGAGCGGCGCGAGCATTCTGAGCGCGCCGGAGAGGGTGGGCATCATTTTTTTTCTTTTTTCTTATACATGGCGAGCATGCGCTGGGTGACGAGAAAGCCGCCGAAAATATTCACCGACGCCATGGCCAGCGCCAGGAAGCCGAAGACTTTCGAGGCGGTCGCGCCTTCCACCGGGCAGATCGCCCGCATGCTCCACCCCGACCGCCAGCAGCGCGCCGACCACGATCACCGAGGAAATGGCGTTGGTCACCGACATCAGCGGCGTGTGCAGCGCGGGCGTGACGCTCCACACCACGTAATAGCCGACGAAGATCGCCAGCACGAAGATCGACAGCCGGAACATGAACGGATCGACATAGGCGCCGGCGGCGGAGGCCCAGGCCGGCTCGGGAAGGATGAGCGCCAGGGCCGCCATCGCGAACAGCGCCAGCCGGGCGGCTACGCGTCGCGCCGTCGTGCCCGCCTGATGGTCTTGCAGGGTCTCGGCCCCGTTCCGACGCACGGGCTCGCCTTCGATATCACCGTCATGCTTTCGCTCCCGTCAGGCTTGGATGGACGACTGCGCCGTCGCGGGTCAGCGCGGTGCCTTTGACGATCTCGTCGTCCCAGTTGATCTTCAGCGTGCCGTTCTTCTTGTCGACCAGCGTCTCGATGAAGGCGAACAGATTGCGCGCGTAGAGGCTGGAGGCATTGCCCGGCAGCCGCCCCGGCATATTGAGCTGCCCCATGATGGTGACGCCGTCATGCTCGATGATCTCGCCCGGCATGGTCAGCTCGGTATTGCCGCCGCGCTCGGCCGCCAGATCGACGATGATCGAGCCCGGCTTCATGCTTTCCACCATCGCCTTGGTGACCAGCTTTGGCGCGGGGCGGCCCGGGATCAGCGCCGTGGTGATGATGATGTCCTGGTTGGTGACGTGGCTGGCGACCAGCTCGGCCTGCTTGCGCTTATAGTCGTCCGACATTTCCTTGGCGTAGCCGGCGGCGGTTTCGGCCTGCTTGAATTCCTCATCCACCACGGCGATGAATTTCGCGCCGAGCGATTCCACCTGCTCCTTGGTCGCCGGCCGCACGTCGGTCGCCGACACCACCGCGCCCAGGCGCCGCGCCGTGGCGATGGCCTGCAGCCCGGCGACGCCGACGCCCATGACGAAGACGCGCGCGGCGGGCACCGTTCCGGCGGCGGTCATCATCATCGGCATGGCGCGCGAAAACAGCGCCGCCGCTTCGACCACCGCCTTGTAGCCGGCAAGGTTGGCCTGGCTGGAGAGCACGTCCATGCTTTGCGCGCGGCTGATGCGCGGCATGAACTCCATCGAGAAGGCGTCGATTCCGGCCTTGGCGAGCGCCTCGATCGCCTCGCGGCCGGCATAGGGATCGAGCATGGCCGCGAGCACCGCGCCGCGCTTCATCGCCGCGACCTCCGCTGCGGAGGGCCGGCGCACCTTCAGCACGATATCGGCGTCCTTCAGCGCCTCTGCCGCCGTCGGCACGATCTTGGCGCCCGCGTCGGCAAAGGCCTGATCGGGGAAGAACGAGCCGCGCCCGGCGCCGGCCTGATCCTCACCTCCGCGCCGAGCGCCTTGAATTTCTTCGCCGTTTCGGGGGAAAGCGCAACGCGCGATTTCATCGCCGCCTTCAGCGGTTACCGCTACCACGATCATAATTCTCTCCGCCGGTACTAGAATGGGGTGGGCTTGCAGGTGAGCTGGATCAGAGGAGGAAGATCGCCATGAGAATCAGGACTGCAATCACCGCGATGGCGCCGTATTTGACCAGCCCGGTGAAACAGATCATATGTGCGCTGGTGCTGCGCGTAGTCCATATTCTCGTTGCCTTGGGACGTATCCACTGACATGAGAGCCTCCATTCGCGAATGTTGCGCGCGTTTCAGTTGCGGCGTGACTATATCAAAGCGCGGGTTAACGGCAATCGGTGGATCGCTGCGTCCTATCGCGCGTTCAGCTTTACGAGCTTATTTTCACGACAGAAACGTGACAATTGTGCGAGTGGGAGAACCGGATGCGGGCGGAATTCCTTGGCCTCAAGTGATTTTGTTGAGTTTTGTCGGATTTTCTGGCGCATCCGCCGCCTGCGCATGCGCAGGAGTCGCCATCCGCAGACCGAGAATGGAACGGACTGCAGCCATGCGACCGCGATTTTTGCGGGATCGTCGCGAACCCCAAACGGACCGGCGCGCCGCTGCGATGCGATCTCTCCCAGACCTGGAACAAGGAAGACATTGCAAGCGCGGTGAAGAAGGGGCGGCTGAGCTGGCCGTTCGGGGACGCGCGCTGCACGGCGAAATTCGAGATCGGCCGCGCGCTTGCTTGCCGCGCCGTTCAAGGAGAAGAAGCATACGCTTGAAGATTCCGCCACAGCCGGTGGCCTGCGAGATCGACAATCCCGGGGCCTTGCGCCATCGGCTCACAGCCAAAATGGCGCCGGTGATCGTGTTCGAAAACGGCAAGGCGAAATCCGTGTCGCTCGGGATCACGGACATCGACGGCACGGCGGTTGTGCGCAATGTCGTCTGGGCAGCGTGGAAGTTCGAATCCAATTTCGGCTATTTCCAGGCCGACTTCGTCAAAGGCGTCAACGAATATATCAAGCACTGCTCGAACCGGACCGACTAAGTCTGGCCGACCGGTGTAAAGGCGGCGCTCAGATCCGGGACCGGCAGGCCGTGGAGCCTGGAGGCGGCGCTGCAGCGTGCTGAGCGAGCAGGCAGGCGATCGTCATCGGACCGACGCCGCCCGGCACCGGCGTGATCGCGCCCGCGACCTGCGCCGCTTCGGCGAAGGCGACGTCGCCGACGAGCCGGGTCTTGCCCTCGCCCTTCTCGGGCGCGGCCACGCGGTTGATGCCGACATCGATGACGATGGCGCCCGGCTTGATCCAGTCGCCGCGCACCATTTCCGGCCGGCCGACCGCCGCGACCAGAATATCGGCGCGGCGCGCGATAGCGGGCAGATCGCGCGACCGGGAATGGGCGATGGTGACGGTCGCATTCTCGGCAAGCAGCATTTGCGCCAGCGGCTTGCCGACGATGTTCGAGCGGCCGATGACGACCGCTTCGGCGCCGGAGAGATCGGGCGTCACCGTTTTGGCGAGCATGACGCAGCCGAGCGGCGTGCAGGGCACCAGCGCCGGACTGTCCCGCTCGCGAGCCGTCCGGCATTGATCGGATGGAAGCCGTCGACATCCTTGGCTCGGGCGAGACGCGCTCGAGCACGGCGTTGGTGTCGATCTGCGGCGGCAGCGGCAATTGCACGAGAATGCCGTGGACCGCGGCATCGGCGTTGAGCCGGTCGAGCAGCGCCAGCAATTCGGCTTGCGCTGGTCGTCGCCGGGAAGCCGGTGCTCGAAGGAGCGCATGCCCGCCTCCTCGGTCGCGCGCCCCTTGTTGCGGACATAGACCTGGCTGGCCGGATCGTCGCCCGACGAGCACCACGGCGAGGCCCGGCTTGACGCCTTGGCTGCGCTTCGAAGTCGCGCGCCAGCGCGCCGACGCGCCCGCGCAGCCGCAGCCGCGATCGCCTTGCCGTCGATGATTTGAGCGCTCGGCCATGCTCAACTCTCCCTGATGGAGCGACGCGATGCGGGCGGCGAGCCGCTCCATCAGCGCCGCCGCTTCGCCCCGGATGAGGACCTGTTTCAGCCGCGATTTGCCGCCGGAGACCAGTTCCGCCCGCGTTTTCGGCTCATCCAGCCAGTTGGCGAGCAGTGCCGCGACGGCCGCATTCGCCTTGCCGTCCTCCGGCGCCGCGCGGACCCGCACACGCAAGCACCGGCGGCCCTTCGCCGACCAGCTTCAACGCCGCTCACCTCGTCCGCGCCCGACCTTCGGCGTGAGGCGGACCGTGATGATGATGCCGTCAGTGACGGGCCGCGCCGGCAGAGGGCCACTGGCGGCCGGTGCCGTCAACCGCAGAACCCACCGCAAATCCAGCCCTTGATGACAACATCGCGAACAAATATCAGCCCGAAAAACAGCACCAGCGGCGAGATATCCAGCGCGCCGAAATCGGGAAGCGCATTTCGGATCGGCCGCAGCGCCGGTTCGGTCATCCTCTGCAGTGAATCGGCGATCATATACACGAACTGATTTCGCCTGTTCACCACGTCGAAGGCGATCAACCAGGAGAGTATTGCACTGATGACAAGCATCCAAATATAGAACGTGATCAGCGTCACGATAAAGCTCATTAGCGGAATCATAGCGTTGCCCTCTGCCGTCTTCAGCTGTGATTTACCCTGCCCGGTCCCGTGCCGCAAGGGCGCTGCCATGTTAGCGGCCATCGGCAATCGGTCGCATGCCGTGCCGCTCGCCAAAATGGTGCGCCGCGGCCTCAATCCTGGGTGATGCGCGCTCACGATGGTCCGTGCGCCCATCATCGAGCTGCACCTTGGGCATCCGCTGACGCGAGGCGGTGAAAGATCGCGGCCGCCGTCATCGCCGGGCCGCCGCCGACGCGCTCGCTGTGCACACGAGGACGCCTATCTACGCCACGAATTGACGTGAAAAAACAAGAGCCCCGGTCAATGACCCGGGGCTCTTGCTTGCGACGCACGTCGCCACTACTGCCAAAATCAGAATTTGATGCGGGACCCGATCAGCACGGTGCTGAAGTCCTCCAGGCCATCATCTGGCGGTGCTGTCATCGAAGGAGTAGATGCGGAAATTGGCGTAGAGTTCCATTGCGGCGGAGTCGAATTTCTGCACGATGCCGAAGCCGTAGCGATCCGCCTCCAGGCCTGGAGATCGATCTCGTCATTGCTCAGACCCTCATACCGGCCATAGTCACCGTAGACCGTGGTGCTGCCATAGGGCATGAATTTGCGTTCGATACCGAGCTGCGCGTAATAGAATTTGCCGTCATCCGCATTGTTCGACGTCGAACTGGACGTTGCCGCCCGCCAAGGAAACATAACAGGCCGCTCGGCACATGCATCGCGGACAACGGATCCGCTCAGAATTTCGCGCTCACGGCTTCACGTCGTCCCACTGATAGGCGATACCAGCGGCGAGGCGGATGGAGTTCCACTCCTTCTTGAACCGCAGGGCGATGTCGGCAAAATCATTGTCGCCCCAGGCGGCGGAAACGATGAAGCCATAGATCGAAGGCGTATCGTAGCGGATGACGTCCTCGCGCGGTCCATCGAGATTGTCGACGAAATCGCTGACCGTGAAGTCCGCTGTCGTCGCCGTTGCTCAACCTGACCCTGAAGCAGCCGAAAATATCGCTGGAATCCGTCAGCGAATTGCCCAGCACGATTTCGGTGATGCCGTCGCTCGACGAGGATTGCTGGCCGAGGCTGATACGGCCGAACTGCTCGCTTTCGATATAGACGTAGTTTTGCCGGATCTTGATCTCGTTCAGGCCGATTGCCCTCGTCATCGCCCTGGCTGACCTTGTCCGATGCGGAGTCCTGGATGTCGAGTTCGATGTTGAAGCCCGCGGTCCAGCCCGGCTTGAACTTGGCCGACGCCGTTGAACCCGACCCGGCTGCCGGACTGATCGTTGTCGACGATGAAAGCATCGCTGTCGACGCCGTCGTCGAACATCAGCAACGCCTTGTTCACCTGACCGTAGATCTGGAGGGATACGACGCGATTGCCCTTGCGGGCCGTTGTCGCTTCGAGTTCGGCGACGCGCTCTTCGAGATCGGCGCAGCATCCGCCGCCAGTGCCCAGATCGGCGGCTTTTGCCGGATTCTACCGCTGCCCAAGCAGCATGCCCGCCGCCGCAACAAGAGCCAAACGACTGCTCGTCTTCATGGATACCCCAATCACAATAATGTCTGTTCTCAACCCAGGGAGCGTTTCGCGCGCATCCTGACGGACCCCCGACACCGCTATACTGATACGCACGCAGAACGCGAAGGCGCGGTGGGCAACACAATGCGACCCGGCAGATCCGATGCCAATCGGGCCAGCGGAAATCGCATCTTCGAAGCATGTTTATGCGAATACAAAGGGGCATTTCGCAGAAATACAAGAACAGCACTCAATTCTTGTGCCAATTCCGCGAACACATCTGCCGTATTTCTAAATATAAAAATACAGCACGGCTGAACCACGCATTTCAGACATTAGACACCCTTTTGTATTGCTCGTTCGCAGTTCAAAAATCCGTCGACTCCCGAGCTGCGTATTGGGTTAATACTATATCTGAATTGTTGGCCTTTTGATGTTTGATAAATGTCCTTCCGGGGGAATTTTCGGCGGCAGTTCGCCAATTGAGGCGGTGCTCCGGGCGCAGTGCAACCTATGCGAGACAGCGCCAAACGCTTTGCTGGTCATGGGAAAAACGGAGCAACCGTCCCCGATTGCCGCCGCTTCGCCGCCATTTCCGATCTGCCCTCTCGCCGCCATGATTGTGGCTGATCGGCTGTACGCGATCACCTAACTGCACGCGCGCCGCAGCGCGGGGATCTGAGTCCGATATGCTCCGAACTATCTCCGCGGACCGGGCGGCCCGTCAAACATCCGCTACGGGCTTGCCGCGCAACACGGAGGTCAGTTCCGCCATGATCGACAGCGCGATTTCCGCCGGACCCTGCGCGCCGATATCGAGGCCGATCGGCGCGTGAATGCGGGCCAGAGCCTCGCTGGACACGCCCAAATGCGTCAGCCGCTCAAGCCGCTTGGCGTGTGTGCGGTTGCTGCCCAGCGCACCGACATAGAATGCGCCCGCCTCCAGGCCGATCCGCAAGGCGCCATCGTCGATCTTGGCGTCATGGGTCAGCGCGATGATCGCGGTGCGGCCGTCAACGCCGATGAGCGGCAATCCGTCTTCGGGCCATTCCGTGACGATATGCGCGTCGGGGAAGCGTTCCGGCGTGGCGAAGGCGGTGCGTGGATCGATGACGGTCACGTCATGACCGATCATCCGCGCGATCGGCAGAAGGAACTGCGCGGCATGCACCGCACCGATGATGATCAGCCGCACGGGCGGATTGAAAATGCGGATGAACACCTCGCCGGCGCTGCTGTCCACCGTGCTGCTGCGGTCCAGGCGGAAGGCGTCGGCGAGCGTTTCGGCCAGCTCTGGCCATTCAGTCCGGCCCGCGGGGGTGGTGAGCGCCTGTTCGCCGGTCTTGATCCAGGTGAGCAGCGCCATCGGCTGGCGTGCGCCTTGCGCCGCCAGGATTTTCTCGGCGAGGTCCTTACGCATCGATGCTCTCCATCATGCGCCGGTGAACGGCTCGACGAAGATGCGGATGCGCCCGCCGCAGGCAAGGCCCGCCCGCCAGGCAGTCTCGTCCTGCACGCCGAATTCCAGCAGTTTTGGCGCGCCGCCCGCGATGATGTCCACTGCTTCCGTAATGACTTCGCCTTCGACGCAGCCGCCGGAAACCGAGCCGAGGAAATTGCCCTCCTCGTCGACGATCAGCTGGCTGCCGGTCGGCTGCGGCGCCGAGCCCCAGGTCTGCACGACGGTGGCGATGGCCAGCTTGCGCCCCTCCGCCTGCCAGTCGAGGGCGGCCCGCAGCATATCGTTCGCGCTCATGGAATTGTCCTCATCGATGCGTATTCGCCTGCATTATGGCACGGCCCTTGCGTTCACCTAAGATAGTGCGAAAGGGGCCCGCGTCAACGCCGTGCCGATTTAGGCAAAGAAAACCTTGCGCGAGAAGGGGGTTTGGTGTTGATGCGGGAATGATGTCGCTCCAGGAACGGCAGGCTCGGAGAGCGTCTACGCGGATCGCCCGCCCCGGGGCGATGTGATAAGCCAACTCATAGTCCGCCGAGCAGTGCGCCGCTATCCACCTGCTGTTTGGTCGCATGCTCGCGATTCGAACCGTCATCCACCTTGCCGGGACGGGCTCCGGCGGTGGGGAGAGTTGTAATGAGACTTGGAAAGCATATCGCCGTCATCGGCGCGGGTGTCGTGGGTCTGGCAATTGCGGTGAAGCTGCGGCGCGAGGGCTACCGCGTCACCGTGTTCGACAGCGACGCTCCCGGAAGCCGCGCTTCGGCGGGCAATGCCGCCCTGATCATGACCGCACAGATTTCGCCGCTTTCGCAGCCCGGCCTCTGGCGCAAGGTGCCGGGCATGCTGAGCGACCCGCAAGGCCCGCTGGTGGTGCGCTGGAAGCATCTGCCGCGCCTGACGCCCTGGTTCCTCCGCTTTCTGCGCAACAGTACCTGGAAGCGCTATGAGGCAATCGCGGAGACGCTTGCGCCGCTGGTGACGCGTTCGCTCGACAGCTGGATGGCGCTTGTCGGTCCATCGGAAGGCGCAAGACTGTTCCGCCGCGATGGCTTGCTTTACGTGTACAAGCAGCCGAAGAATTTCCGCGCCGGTCAGAAAGAGGCCGAGTTCCGCCGCCGCTATGGCGTGCCTTCCGAGGTGATTCCGCGCGAGGAACTGCGCCAGATGGAGCCTTCGCTCGGCCCTGACCTCGTCGGCGGCGTGCTCTACAGCGAAACCGGCCACTGCACCGATCCGCAGACGCTGTCCACCTCGCTGGCGAGTTCGTTCCGCACCGGCGGCGGCGAGATGCTGCGCAGCCGGGTCCGCAAGCTTGTCCCTGTCGCGGGCGGCGTGAATGTCGTGACCGACGATGGCGAAGTGCGTGTCGATGAGGTCGTGGTCGCGGCTGGCATCTGGTCGCCGCCGCTGGTGAAACCGTTCGGCGTCAAACCGCTGCTGGCCGCCGAGCGCGGATATCACCTCATGCTGCGCGATCCGCAGATCACGCTGCGCCGGCCGATCGGCGCGGGCGACGATAAGTTCATCATCACGCCGCTAACGGGCGGCATCCGCCTTGCCGGTACGGCCGAATTCGCCGATGTGAATGCCGAGCCGGACTGGCGGCGTTCCGACATGCTGCTGCAGGCCGCCAAGACGATCTTCCCCGAGATCAACGGCGAGCAGACGGCGACACGCTGGATGGGGCCGCGCCCCTCGACGCCCAACTCGCTGCCGATCATCGGGCAAACGCCGAAGAACCCAAATATCATCTGCGCTTTCGGCCACAGCCATCTCGGCCTGACGCTGGGCGCGGTGACCGCCGAACTCGTCGCCGAGCTGATCGGACGGCACGGTTCCGCCACCGGCATCGCGGCACTGCGGCCGGATCGGTTTTAGGCGCGGGGCTGCGGCCAGATCGGTTTTAGGCGCGGGTGGTGTGGCGGAACTCGAAGCGGAGGAACTGGATACGGCGGGGACTGTGTCGGGTCTTCAACTCGCGGCAGGCAGGCCTATGCCGCCGACAGGCGTTGTTGCGATGCGAGGCTCAACCGCAGCGATGTGAGGCATCGCCCTGGCAATCGTCGCCTTGACTTCCGGCAGGGACAGCGACGCGGTGTGAGCGGCCTCGCTTGCCCAGATCTCCGTAACCCAGAGCGCATCCGCATCGCTGTGATCCAGCGCGATGACATAGCTTATGCACCCGGCCATCGCGCCGACATTGTCGCGCAGGATCGAGAGCAGCCCCTCACGCTCGCCCGGCAATGCGGTGATTTTGGCAATGTGCCCGTACATTTGCGGCCCTTAGAACAGCTGAAATTCCGATTGCCGAGAATGGGGCGCGACCCTTTCGCCCAAACCCGATTACGCCACAAGCGCCCCATGGCAATGCTTGAACTTCTTGCCTGAACCGCAGGGGCACGGCGCATTGCGCGACACCTTGCCCCAGGTGCTCGGGTCTTTGGGATCGACCGCTGCTTGCGCGGCCGCCCGATTGCGCGCCGGTGCCTGACCCGCAGTTGCCTGTGCGCGATTTGCGCGCCAGCGGGCCGTCCGTGCCGGTGGCGGCCTCGGCCATTTCGAATTCGTCCTCGCCGGTCATCGGGTTGACATGCGAGCCGTGCATCTCCGGCAGATCGTCCATGTCGGACGCAAAGCCCTGATTGGGGGCGAGCTGCACATGCATGAGCTGTTCCGTCACCACCAAGCGCAGGCGGGCAAGCATCGCCTCGAACAGGGTGAAGGACTCGCTCTTATATTCGTTCAGCGGATCGCGCTGGGCGTAGCCGCGCAGGCCCACCGCCTGGCGCAGATGCTCCAGCATGATCAGATGCTCGCGCCAAAGCTGATCGAGCGTCTGGAGCAGCACGCCCTTTTCGATCTGGCGCATCAGGTCGGGGCCGAGTTCGGCGGCTTTGCGGGCGGCGGCGGCGTCGACCTTCTCGGTGATCCGCTCGCGGATCTCCTGGTCGGCGATGCCTTCTTCCTTCGCCCAGTCGATGACCGGCAGGTCAAGGCCGAATGTATTCTGCACCGCGCTCTGAAGGCCCTGTACGTCCCACTGCTCGGCATAGGCATTGGCCGGGATATGGGTGGCGACGAGTTCCTCGACGGTTTCGCGGCGCATATCGGCGACGGTCTCGCCGACCTCGTCCTTATGCATCAGCTCGATGCGCTGCTCGAAAATGACCTTGCGCTGGTCATTCATCACATCGTCATATTTGAGGATGTTCTTGCGCATCTCGAAATTGCGCGCTTCGACCTTCTGCTGCGCCTTTTCCAGGGCGCGATTGATCCAGGGATGGATGATCGCCTCGCCTTCCTGGAGCCCGAGGCGGCGCAGCATGCCGTCCATCCGCTCGGAGCCGAAAATGCGCATCAGATCGTCTTCGAGCGACAGGAAGAACTTGCTGTCGCCGGGATCGCCCTGGCGGCCGGAGCGGCCACGCAGCTGATTGTCGATGCGCCGCGATTCGTGCCGCTCGGTGCCGATGACATAGAGGCCGCCGGCTTTGAGCGCCGTCTCTTTCTTCTCGGCGATCTCGGCCTGAATGACCTTCTTCTGCGCCTCGATCTCGGCTTCGTCCGGGGTCTTGCCCTTCTCCTGCTCGGCCACGAGCCAGTTCTTGACCCGCATTTCCAGATTGCCGCCGAGCTGAATGTCGGTGCCGCGCCCGGCCATGTTGGTGGCGATCGTCACCGCGCCGGGAACGCCGGCCTGGGCGATGATATAGGCTTCCTGCTCGTGATAGCGCGCGTTCAGCACTTGATGCGGGATTTTCTGCGCCTTCAGCTCCTCGGCGAGCTTTTCAGATTTCTCGATCGACGTGGTGCCGACCAGGATCGGCTGGCCGCGCTCGCGGCAATCCTTGATGGCCTCGATGATGGCGACATTCTTTTCGCGCGCGGTGCGGTAGACCTCGTCATGGTGGTCCTGACGGACCATCGGCCGGTTGGTCGGCACTTCCAGCACGTCGAGGCGGTAGATGTCGCCGAATTCGCCGGCTTCCGTCAGCGCCGTGCCGGTCATGCCGGCGAGCTTGTCGTAAAGCCGGAAATAGTTCTGGAAGGTGATGGAGGCGAGCGTCTGGTTCTCCGGCTGGATCGACACATGCTCCTTGGCTTCCAGCGCCTGATGCAGGCCCTCGGAATAGCGCCGGCCCTCCATCATGCGGCCGGTGAATTCGTCGATGATGACGACGCCGCCCTTGTGCACGATGTAGTCGCGGTCGCGCAGGAACAGCTTATGCGCCCTGAGCGCCGAGTTCACGTGATGGACCAGCGATACATTCTCGATATCGTAAAGCGTCGCCATTTCGCCGAGCACGCCGCGCGCGCGCAGCATCTCCTCGATATGTTCGTTGCCGGCCTCGGTCAGGTGGACCTGGCGCTGCTTTTCGTCCAGCTCGAAGTCCGCCGCGACCAGCTCGGGCATGATGGCGTCGATGGCGATGTAAAGATGGGCGCGGTCTTCCACGGGACCGGAAATGATGAGCGGGGTACGCGCTTCGTCGATAAGGATGCTGTCCACCTCGTCGACGATCGCATAGGCGTGGCCCGACCGATCCGGGCGCCGGCCGCCGAACTGCACCATCTCGGCGGTCGAATATTTCATATTGTCGCGGAGATAGTCGAAGCCATATTCGTTGTTGGTGCCATAGGTGATGTCGCAGGCATAGGCCGCGCGCCGCTGATCGTCGTCCAGCTCATGCACGATGACGCCGAAGGTCATACCGAGGAACTGGTAGATTTCGCCCATCCATTCCGCGTCGCGGCGGGCGAGATAGTCGTTCACGGTGACGACATGCACGCCGCGCCCGGCCAGCGCGTTCAGATAGACCGCCAGCGTGGCGACCAGCGTTTTGCCCTCGCCGGTCTTCATCTCGGCGATCTTGCCATCGTGCAGCACCATGCCGCCGACAAGCTGCACATCGTAATGACGCTGCCCGAGGGTGCGCTTGGCGGCCTCTCGCACGGTCGCGAAAGCCGGCACGAGCAGATCGTCCAGCGACTTGCCGGCCTCGAATTGCTTGCGGAATTCGGCGGTGCGGGCGCGCAGGGCGTCGTCCGTCAGAGCGATGAGTTCGGGCTCCAGAGCATTGATCGCGGCAACCCGCGCGTCATAGACCTTGAGCCGCCGCTCGTTGGAGGTCCCGAATATTTTGCTCGCCAGCGTCGCCAAAGATACCATTGCAATGCCTCAACTCGCCCAGTCGCTTATCCAGCGCGGGCGGAAAATTATCGAACTCCGGCTCCTTGAACGACCGGCGTCTGCATGATCGTCTTCCGCTGATGGGGGAACGAAGATCGTCAAAGGCCATTCAATACGCGAAGGCATGGCGCCGCGCCAGGGCCCGGCATCCATGGAGCAGAGATAAGAGTGGGCGTTATCCTTGTCAACGCGCGCCTTTCGCGTCTGAAACCGTTCCATCGGATTTCGCGTTAACCACATGAACTCTTTGCGCCAGGCGCCCAGTGGCGCTAAAGAAGTGTCCAACCCATCGCCGCATTCACGGCGCAATCTTCATAACCTAGTTTTCCGAAGCTTTCAAAAACGATACCAACGGACAAAGGATCATCAGTGAAACGTACAGCATCAGCCGCGTTGTTCCTCGTGGCGGCCATCCTTGCCGCTCCGGCCTGGGCCGCGCCAGAAACAGAGGTCGCAAAGGTTAATGGCCACGGGATCACCGAGGCGGAGCTTAAGTTTGCGGAAGCCGAGATCGGCTCCGAGCTTGCCGGCGTGCCGGCGGAAAGCCGCCGCCGCGTGCTGACCGAATATCTGATCGAGGCGCATCTGATGGCCGACAGCGCCGAGAAGGCCAAGCTCGGAGAAGGCCCCGAATTCGAGGCGCGGATGAAATATTATCGTCTGCGCGCCCTCCGCGACGCCTATTTCGAGAAGCAGGTGCGCGATTCCGTCCCGGAATCGGAAGCCAAGGCGCTTTACGAGGAGCGCGTCAAAAGCATGCCCGCGCAGGAGGAAGTCCGCGCCCGCCACATTCTCGTGAAGACCGAGGAAGAGGCCAAGAAGGTCGCGGCAGGAACTGGCGGCCGGCGCCGATTTCGGCGAAGCGGCAAAGAAATATTCTCAGGATCGCGGCGGCCAGGGCGGCGGCGATCTGGGCTATTTTTCGCGCGGCCAGATGGTCAAGAGCTTCGACGACGCCGCGTTTTCACTTGAGCCCGGCAAGGTGTCGGACCCGGTGCAGAGCGAATTCGGCTGGCACCTGATCAAGGTCGAGGACAAGCGCAACCGCCAGCCGCCCTCCTTCGAGGAGGTCAAGGACCAGATCACGGCATCGCTGATCCAGAACAAGCTTCAGTCGACGGTGGTCGATCTGCGCAAGAATGGTACGATCGAAATCCTCGACGCGGACATCAAGAAGGCAGATCGATGCCGAGGCCGCGGCGCAACCAGGAGCGGCCCAGCCCGAGCCTGACAAGAAGTAAAACACGCGACATCACAGGGAAGCTTCGTGAAGCCATCGCCATTCGCGCCTGAAACCTTCGCGAGCCTTCCCGCCCTGGCGGGTGTGAGGCTTGCCGCCGCCGAAGCCGGCATCCGCTACAAGAACCGCAAGGACGTGCTGCTGGTGCTTTTGCCCGAAGGCACGCAGGCGGCAGGCGTTCTGACCCGTTCGAAGACGTCGTCGGCGCCGGTCGAATGGTGCCGCCGGCAATTGGCGCACGGCCGGGCGCGGGCGCTGGTCGTCAATTCCGGCAATGCCAACGCCTTCACCGGCTTGCGCGGCCGGGAGACGGTCGAAACCACCGCTGCGCTCGCCGCCGGCGCGGCGGGCTGCGCCGCGCAGAGGTGTTTCTGGCCTCCACCGGCGTCATCGGCGAGCCTATCCCGACCGGCAAATTCGAGGCCGTGCTGGGCGAACTCGCCGCCGAGGCCGTCGAGGACGGCTTCGCCGAAGCCGCCCGCACCATCATGACCACCGACACCTTTCCCAAGCTCGCCACGCGCATGGCCGAGATCGGCGGGGTAAAGGTGACGCTGAACGGCATCGCCAAGGGCTCCGGCATGATCGCGCCCGACATGGCGACCATGCTGGCCTTCATCTTCACCGATGCCGCCGTCGCCGCGCCCGCGCTCCAGGCGCTCGTCAGCCGCCATGTCGAGACCACCTTCAACGCCATCACCGTCGATAGCGACACATCGACCAGCGACACGCTGCTCGCTTTCGCCACGGGCACGGCGTCGCCCGGCGGCGCACCGATCGAAAGCGCGGACGACCCGGCGCTCGGCCGCTTCTCCGAGGCGCTGCGCGACCTGATGCGCGACCTCGCCTTGCAGGTCATCAAGGACGGCGAGGGCATCACCAAGCTGATCACCGTCCATGTCGAGGGCGCCGAGACCGACGCGGCGGCCAAGCGCATCGCGCTGTCCATCGCCAATTCGCCGCTGGTGAAAACCGCGATCGCGGGCGAGGACGCCAATTGGGGCCGCGTGGTGATGGCCGTGGGCAAGGCCGGCGAGGCCGCCGACCGCGACCGGCTGTCGATCTGGTTCGGCGACATGCTGCTGGCGCAAGGATGGCGAGCGCAGCCCCGATTACAGCGAGGCCGCCGCCAGCGCCTATATGAAGGGCCGCGAGATCGTCATCCGCACCGATGTCGGCACCGGCGGGCCGGGCCGCGCCACCGTCTGGGGCTGCGATCTGACGCATGGCTATATCGACATCAACGGCAGCTATCGGAGTTAGCCGCGTGGCGGTCGCGATGGGCAGCGCCGATAACACCGCCACGCCTGCCAAGCTGGTGCTCGTCGCCGCCGTCGCGCTCGTGGATAGTGACGGGCGTATCCTGCTCGCCCAGCGGCCCGAAGGTAAGTCCATGGCGGGCCTGTGGGAGTTTCCCGGCGGCAAGGTCGAGCCGGGCGAAACGCCCGAAGCCGCGCTCATTCGCGAAATCCGCGAGGAACTCGGCATCACGTTGCGCGCGCCCTGCATCGCGCCGCTGACCTTCGCCAGCCACGCTTATGACAGCTTCCATCTGCTGATGCCGCTCTATGTCTGCCGCCGCTGGGAGGGCGACATCACGCCGCGCGAGGGCCAGACGCTCGCCTGGGTGCGCGCCAGCAAGCTGCGCGACTACCCCATGCCACCCGCCGACCTGCCCCTGATCCCGATCCTTCAGGATTGGCTGTAAACTCAGCCGCCGCCTGGCGCGCGCCTCCTGCACATGCGGCTGATCAATCACTTTTGCTGAGCACGAATTCGCCACAGCTATCCGCTTGCATTTTGCCCTCGAAGGTTCTGCCTTCTTCATCCATCACCCCGGACATGCCCACCATGAGATAGCCTCTCGGCCTGCGCAGCCATCGAACGGGCTCCAAAAATGTGTGCGTGTGACCGACAAGGACGCGCACTTCGAGGGCACCACTGGGGACATCGGGGTTTTCACTCGTCGGGTAGAAGCGCGCGCGGCCAGCCAATCCGCCATCCGCGAGGCTTTCAATATCCACGGTCATCCCCACCTTGCCCTGCTGGCAAACGTACCAACCTTGCCAACTGCCCGCGATCTTGTTGATTTCCTGGGGGAAAAGACAATTTTGGCGAAGTCATACTCGGTTTGAAGGTCCTGCTGCGGTGGCGCAATCTGCGGGTTCGCGGCAATATAGGCGCGCGCCTGCTGTATGGTCAGATAGTCGCAATGGCGCCAGCTGCCGTATTCATATACCGCGACTGCGATATCGGAAACGCCTCGCAGCCGATTTGTGTCTCCGAAGGAAACCCAATCTTTTCCTCCGCCCAGTAAAGACTTCGGCTGGCCTACCTTGCCGAAAACGCGCACATAAGCCGTGTCTCCATCGCGGGACAGAAGCGTAAATTCAAGGCGCGAATAATCGAAACGGAGCAGCGCCGCAAGTCCGCCGAATTTGCTTGCGGCACCATCGGTCAGAGCATCCACCAAACCCATGTTCCTCGCAGCATTGCTGCAAGCTGCATCCGAATATAAGCCGGATTTCCCGTTACGATTACATCGAACCAGCGTTTTATACCTTCTTCCTCGGGCGACAGCGCATTCGCCGTCTGCGAAGTAAACATTAATAATGCCATGGCAATGCAAACGCGAAGCTTGCTAAACATTTTTTGTCCTATAATTACTTGCAATACTGTGGATAATAGCATTCTCGTGAATTTAACGCGACAGATTTGATTAAATTTTACTGAAATCCCATCCTTGCGTAAGCGAGGATCGCACGCCGACCTGCCCCTGATCCCGATCCTCCAGGATTGGCCGTGAAATCAGCGGCTCGGCGCGAGAGACTTGCGCAAACGATGCGCAGCCCTCATGTTGATCGCTGAACAGCGCTCAACATCCGCGCGCCCCTCACCATTCAGACGAGACGCATTTGCGACCCAACAGACGACCCGCCGTGTCCTTTTTCGATGGCGCGCGCGACAAGACTGCCAGCCCTCTTCGCGTGTTCACGCGGCTTCTGCCTTTCGTATGGCCGAAGGACCGGCCCGATCTCAGACGCCGGGTCGTCTTGGCGGGCATCGTCCTCGTCGTGGCCAAGCTGGTCACGGTCGCGACGCCGCTGGCTTATAAGGGCGCGGTGGATTGGCTGACGCATGGCACGCCGGGCGCTGCGGTCGATCCCACAAGGGCCCTGACCATCGTGCCGGTGATGCTCGTCATCGCCTATGGCATGGGCCGGGTGCTGATGATGCTGTTCAATCAGATCCGCGACGTGCTGTTCACCACGGTGGGGCAGAACGCCGTGCGCGCCCTCTCCAACGAGACCTTCGAGCATCTGCATCGCATGTCGCTGCGCTTCCATCTGGAGCGCAAGACCGGCGGTCTCAGCCGCGTCGTCGAGCGGGGCCGGCAGGCGGTCGACCTGATCATCCGCATGGGCGTGCTGAATTCGCTGCCGACCGTTTTGGAACTGGTGCTGGTGCTGGGCCTCGCCACCTATCTTTTCGGCTGGGTCTTCGCGCTGATCATCGCGGTGACGCTGGTCGCCTATATGTGGTTCACCTTCTGGGCCAGCGAGTGGCGCATCGCCATCCGCCGCGAAATGAACGAGAGCGACACCGACGCCAACACCAAGGCGATCGACAGCCTGCTCAACTACGAAACGGTCAAATATTTCGGCAATGAGGGCTGGGAGGCGAGCCGCTTCAACGTCTCGATGGTGCGCTATGAGAAGGCGGCGGTGCGCACCTATACCTCGCTCGCCGTGCTCAATACGGGCCAAGCGCTCATCTTCTCGGGCGGCATCACGGCCTGTATGCTGATGGCGGCGCGCGGCATCACGCACGGCACGCATACGGTGGGCGATTTCGTCGCCATCAATGCCATGCTGATCCAGCTCTATATGCCGCTCAACCTGCTCGGCATGATCTATCGCGAATTGCGCCAGGGCCTTGTCGACATCGAGTCGATGTTCGATCTGCTCGGCCAGAATCCGGAAGTGCAGGATGTGCCCGGCGCGAAGGATCTGGTCATCGGCAGCGGCTCCATCCGCTTCGAGAATGTGTCTTTCTCCTATGACCCGGCGCGGCCGATCCTCAAAGGCATCGATTTCGAAGTGCCGGCGGGCAAGATGGTCGCCATCGTCGGCCCGTCCGGCGCGGGCAAATCCACCATCTCGCGCATTCTGTTCCGCTTCTACAATGTCGGCGAGGGCCGCGTGCTGATCGATGGCCAGGACATCACCCAGGTGACGCAGACCTCGCTGCGCGCCGTGCTCGGCATGGTGCCGCAGGATACGGTGCTGTTCAACGATACGATCGAATACAACATCCGCTATGGCCGCCCCGATGCGACCGACGAGGAGGTGCGCGAAGCCGCCCGCATGGCGCAGATCGATGAGTTCATCAAGCTGTTGCCGGATGGCTATCAGGCGATGGTCGGCGAGCGCGGGCTGAAACTGTCGGGCGGCGAAAAGCAGCGCGTGGCGATTGCCCGCACCATTCTCAAGGGGCCGCCGATCCTGATGCTCGACGAGGCGACCTCCGCCCTCGACAGCTACACGGAAAAGCAGATCCAAGCGGCGCTCGACCGGGTGGCGCAGGACCGCACCACGCTGGTGATCGCGCATCGCCTGTCCACCATCATCCATGCCGACGAAATCCTGGTGCTGGATGCGGGCCGGATCGTGGAGCGCGGCCGGCACGGCGATCTGCTGCAACGCCATGGCCTTTACGCCGGCATGTGGGCGCGCCAGCAGGAGGCCGAGCAGGTGCAGCGACGCGCCCGCGAACTCGCCGAGGACCCGCTGGTCGATCGCAAGCCCGCCCAATCGCCGATCCCGGCGGAATAGATCTTCCGCGCTGGAAAATACTTTAAACCGCTAAGCTTTCACCCAGATTGCGTGCTATGAGCGCACCCAATGTGCCGATGCCTGTCATCGGCTGCGGCGCCTCCCTCACCGGGCGCTGCGCTCTCACTCATTGAGGACGAGGGCGGCCGTCTGAGGCGGAGGGATGAGGAAGATTGTCGCCGGGTCAGCGCGCGGGTTGCGTGAAGCCAGGCTGTGGGAGGCATCGATGAATGAGCGTCACAATCTGATCGATACGATTCGGGACGGGCTGGTTCCGGTCCATTGGGACGGGCATAAGTTTATCGGGATCGGCGTCGTCGCCACGATTCTGCTGTTCATGCTCTGGGCGCCGCTGGGCTGGCTGGCGCTTCTGGCGACCGGCTATGTCGCCTATTTCTTCCGCGATCCCCCGCGCGTCACCCCGGTGCGCGAGGGCCTGATCGTCGCCCCAGCGGACGGCCGGATCACCGCCGTTACGCTCGATACGCCGCCAAGCGAGCTTGGCCTGCGCGATCAGCCGCATACATGCATTTCGATTTTCCTGTCCGTCTTCGACGTGCACGTCAACCGCGCGCCGATTGATGGCCATATCGTGCGCAGGATTTACATCCCCGGCCTGTATCTGAACGCCGCGCTGGACAAGGCGAGCGAGGACAATGAGCGCGAGGCGATGGTGTTCCGCTCCGCTTCGGGGCTGGAAGTGGGCGTGGTGCGGATTGCCGGGCTGATCGCAAGGCGCATCGTGACGCTGGTGCGCGAGGGGCAGCTCGTCGAGGCGGGCAGCCGCACCGGGCTCATTCGCTTCGGCAGCCGGGTGGACATCTATATTCCCAGCGCCAAAGGCATCCTGGTCGCGGAAGGGCAGCGGGTCGTCGGCGGCGAAACCGTGCTCGCAGACCTGCGCTCGGAGGAAAACGGCCGGGAGGTGCGGCGCAACTGAGCCGCCGCGCCGCATTCGCAGGCGTCAGTAGAGATAGCTGCGCCCGCGTACCGTCCTCACCATGATGATGCGCGACAAAAGCACCGACGAAACGGTGATCAGCACGGTAATGATCAGCAGCCCAAACGAATGGGCCGGCGTCTCCAGCCGTCCACCGAACACATAGGCCTTATTGCCGATATAGGCGGTGTAGAAGTCGAGCACGAGGCAAAGCACCCAGGCCGCCTTCAGAATGAGGCTGATCAGATCGTCACGTTCGAAGGTCCAGATGATGTGCGTGGAGATCAGAAACCCCAGGATGACGATCGACACGACCGCCGCAAAGACAAGCTGGGCCACTTCAACGCCGTGCAACCCGTTGATGTTGAAGATCTGCACGATGCCGACGAAGGTGGTGAAACCGTCCCACACAGCGCCCAGCCCGATAATAACCGCTAATATCCACATAGTGTCCTCTGCGTCCTACCGGCCCATCAGCACCACGATCAATGCGATGAGAATTCCGAGGAAAAACATCATCGCGACGATGACGCTGACCTGATCCGCACTCGGACCGCGACTGCCTGGCTTCAGGGGGTCGCCCTTATAGATGAAGTCGTAAAACGCTTCCTTATGGCGGTTGGCGAAGCGGATCGCCTCAGCCATCACGTCTTCGGTCGGCAACGCGGTGCGTGCTTCGAGCGACTTCAAATGTGCTTCGTAGGCCTTATGGCCTTGCAGCGCCTGATGGAGCGCTTCGGGGACAGTGCGGCGCGTTTCGACCTGCTCGCGCGCGTGCAGACCTACGACTCTTTCCCAAAATGACATTGCGACTTACGCTGATCGTTCATCCAAGATTTCGACAGCCGTTAGCGCCCACGTGCAGCATCGGCTACGCGGGGCCTCGACGCAAATGTTGTCTTTATGTTGTTAGACTTTTTCACTTAGGCCCTAAATATGGTTAAGAAGCGGCGAGCCGCCATTTTGTTCCCTGCTGGTTTTCCGTACGCGTAAAATTCTGCCTGTGTTTCACGGCGTTTTTGCGTCCGGACAAAATCGAAAAAAATCAAACGTTTGCAGTTATTTGCAGGAAAAAAACATGCGTTCACATGCGCGAAACATGCGGAAATAAACAGTTTAACATGCGATTTATGAACGGAAAGGCGGGGAATTGGTTCCACGCGTTTTTGCCTACGGCCCCATCCGCGAGCGCATAGGCCCAGTCGTCCGGGTATTAGGGGCGTGCCGTATCCATCGCCGGTCGAGACTCATTGTCGGCAGCGACCATGCCGCTGAAGCGTGACAGCGCGCCCGGCGCCAGTTCGACGCCAAGAAAGCGCGCCGGATCGGCCGGGCCGGGCAGCGCGATGCGGCCGGCGGGAATGATGCCGAAACCCACCCGCTGGTAATAGGGCAGGTCACCGACCAGCACGACCAGTTCAAAGCCCAGCCTCCCGGCCTCCGCCAGCCCATCGCGCATCAGCCGCAAGCCGCAGCCCATATTCTTATAGTCCGGGGCGATGGCCAGCGGCCCGAGCAGCGCTGCGCCGCGCTGCCCGCCTATGGTGATGGCGCAGAACTGGATGGCGCCCGCGAGCCGCACGCCGTCCCACGCGGTCAGCGCGATCACCGGGGGCACGCGCGCGGTCTCGCGGATGCGATAGGCGGTGCGGGAAAACCGGCCGGGGCCGAAACTGACCTCATGCAGGGCTTCGACGGCGGGAAGGTCGTCCGGCATTTGCGGCCGGAGCATAAAGCTGCAACTCATTGCGATTGCCTGTCCGTAACTCTCAAAAGCGTGAAATGCTTTCGGCAGGCAATCTTGCGGAGTATGAGCGTCGCCGCTCTAAATCAACCGTGACCAGCCTGCCGGCGCGAAAGCTCAAGCGAGCTTCGGCGTCGTCGGCGCAGGGCTGACGCAACTGTGATCGCGGCGAGACGTTGTTTCATCATGGCGTTGGCGCAATATCACGGCAGCGGACAGCCGTCCAGGTTCAATCGACCGGCGCGGCGGGATTAATGGAAGGGATCGCTTATGGGACTTCTGGTCAACGGCGAATGGCGCGACCAATGGTACGACACCAAATCGACCGGCGGCCAGTTTCAGCGCCAGGACTCGCCCTATCGCAACTGGGTGACCGCGGACGGCGCGCCCGGACCGAGCGGTGTCGGCGGCTTCAAGGCCGAGCCGGGACGCTACCATCTTTACGTATCCCTCGCTTGCCCCTGGGCGCATCGCACGCTGATTTTCCGTGCCCTCAAGGGGCTGGAGGATATGATCAGCGTCGATGTCGTCCACCCGCATATGGGCGAGGAGGGCTGGACCTTCGCCACCGATTTCCCCGGCGCGACCGGCGACCGCGTCAACGGCAAGGCGCGGCTCTATGAGGTCTATCTCCAGGCAAAACCCGATTTCACCGGGCGCGTGACCGTGCCGGTGCTTTGGGACAAACAGCAGGGGACGATCGTCTCCAACGAATCCGCCGAGATCATCCGCATGCTGGGCACCGCCTTTGACGGGCTGGGCGCGCGGCCGGGCGATTTCTATCCCTTGGCGTTGCGGCCTGAGGTCGACGCGGTGAACGAGCGCGTCTACAACACTGTCAATAATGGCGTATATAAAGCCGGCTTCGCCACCGCCCAGGCGCCCTATGAAAGGGCCTATACGGAGCTGTTCGCTACGCTCGACTGGCTGGATGAGCGGCTTGGCCGCCACCTCTATCTCGCGGGCGAGACGCTGACCGAGGCCGATTGGCGGCTGTTCACGACGCTGGTGCGGTTCGACGCGGTCTATGTCGGCCACTTCAAATGCAACAAGCGCCGGATCGCCGATTATCCGAACCTGTCGAACTATCTGCGGGCGCTCTACCAATATCCCGATGTGCGCGGCACCGTGAACCTCGACCACATCAAGACGCATTATTACGGCTCGCACCGCAATATCAACCCGACCGGCATCATCCCGCTCGGCCCGGAGCTGAATTTCGACGCGCCGCATGATCGCGGGCGTCTGGCGGGGTAGCAGGAGGTGGAACCGCCCGCGATCATGCGGCGCGTCGAGATTTCCGCCACCGCCAAATCACCACTCCTGCCCGATCGGATGGCCTTCGAAGATCTCCGGCAGCCGCCGCCGCGCGCCGCGCACCAACTCCGGCGGAAGCTCGGTCAGCGGGAAAAAGCGCTGTTCCCTGATCTCGAAGCTTGGCGGCGGAACCTGGGGCTGGTCCCAGTCCTGCACCACAAAGAGCGCGATGTGGTCGCTTGGCGAGGTCTGGAAATTCGCGAACACGCCATGCAGCCGGGGCTGGCCGCGCAACATGACGCCCGTCTCCTCCTCCACCTCGCGCGCCAGAGCCACGGGCAGCGTTTCCCGCCATTCCACGCCGCCGCCGGGAAAATGCCAGCCGGGCCGGTAGCCATGCCGGATCAGCAGCACCTCGCCCTGCGGCTTGGTGATCACCGCCTGCACCCCCAGCGTCATGCCTCTCGTGACCCGCCAATAGGGGAGCATCACCCGTTTCAAAACCTGATTTTTCATAATGTTGCCCTCCGCTTTCGGCGCTCGGGGCGTATTTGGGCTGTTGTGTGGCCTCATGATTTGCTACACCAACAGCGTTGCAATTTCTCCACGGCGGCGCATCGATGTTCAGACTTGCCCATCTTTCGGATATCCATATTGCGCCTTTGCCGCGCCCGGCCCTGCATGAGCTGATGAGCAAGCGCATGTTCGGCTATGTGAATTGGCAGCGGCGGCGCTTTCAGCATCAGCGCGATATGCTCGACCGGCTGGTGGCGGACATGGTCGCCCACGCGCCCGACCACATCGCGGTGACGGGCGATCTGGTGAATATCGCGCTGCCGGAGGAATTCCGACAGGCGCGGCGTTGGCTCGACGAGGTCGGCGACCCGGACGCATGTCACCGTCATTCCAGGCAATCACGACGCCTATGTGCCGTTCCTCCGCGCGCCGGGCTTCCATCAATGGCGGCCCTATATGCAAGCCAATGAGGACGGCGCGAAATTCGCGAGGCGAGGCGCGGGAGTTCCCCTTTGTGCGCGTTTTCGGCGAAATCGCGCTGGTCGGCCTGTCGTCGGCGCGGCCGACCATTCCGGGCATGGCGTCGGGATGGCTCGGCGCCAGGCAGATGCGCCAGATCGGCCCCTTGCTGGACGCGCTGGGCCGCGAGGGCTTTTGCCGCGTCGTCATGATCCATCATCCGCCCTTGCCGGGCATGACGGCCTGGCAGCGCGCTTTGCACGACGCCGGAGCGTTCCGCCGGCTTCTGGAGCGCCACGGCGCCGAACTTGTCCTGCACGGTCATAATCACCGGGCGATGATCGCGCGGCTTGAAGGGCAGGGCGGGCCGATCCCGATTGTCGGCGCGTCCTCCGCCTCCGTCGCGAGCGAGATCCCGGCCCAGCGCGCGGGCTATAATCTCTTCTCGATCCAGCGCGGCGGCAATGGCGGGTGGCGGATCGCCATGCATTCGCGCGTCTTTAATCCGGGACGGGCTTTGAGGATGAACATAAAGAACTGTTGCCGTAGGCCCCAGCTTCATCACCATCCGTTATGCCGCCCATGCAAAAATGTCGTTGGACAGGAGCGGGCATTGCCTGGATTCTGGCGCAACCAACACGCATTTCAGCCATGGCGGCGAACTCCCATGCAAAAGCGCATCGATCCGATCTGGTGGATGGTTCTGGCCGCGGGCACGATCCTCGCCATCAATATGGGCATCCGGCAGACTTTCGGGCTGTTCCTGAAGCCGATGACGCTCGATCTGGGCGTCAGCCGGCAGGCGTTTTCGCTTCTCCATCGCGCTGCTGAATCTGCTTTGGGGCCTCGGCTCGCCCTTCACCGGCGCGCTCAGCGATAAGTTCGGCGCCCGCTGGGTGCTGCTGGGCGGCGCGGCGCTCTATGTGGCGGGGCTGATCGTCATGGCGACGGCAGGCGGCGAGGCGGCGCTCTCGCTCAGCGGCGTGCTCATCGGCCTGGGCGTCGCGGGCAGCGGCTTCACCGCCGTGCTGGGCGTCGTCGGCCGCGCCGCGCCGCCGGAAAAGCGGGCGCTGGCGATCAGCCTCACCAGCATGGGCAGCGCGATCGGCCAGTTCGCGGCGCTTCCCTATACGCATGTGCTGATCAGCGAAGCCGGCTGGGTGACGAGCCTTTTCGTCCTGGCGGCGACGGCGGCGGTCATGGCGCCGCTCGGCTTTGCGCTCGGCAGCGGCCCGGAGGCGGCGCAGCCGGCGCGCGGCCGGCGTGCGCTCCGGTGGCCGAGCAGCGGATCGGCGCGGCGCTGCGCGAGGCCTTCAGGCATCCCAGCTTCATGCTGCTGACGGCCGGGCTTTTACGTCTGCGGCTTCCAGCTCGCGGCGGTCGGCGTGCATTTGCCCGCCTTCCTGACCGACAAGAATTTCGACCCCAGCCTCGGCGTCATCGCGCTGACCGTGATCGGCCTGACCAACATCGCCGGCACCTATGTCTGGGGCCGCGCCGGCGAATTCATGCCCAAGCGCGTCGCGCTGACGCTATCTATCTCGGACGGGGCGCGGTGTTTCTGGGGCTGCTCTATCTGCCGCTGACCGAAACCAGCGTCATCGCCTATGCCGCGATCCTCGGCTTCCTCTGGCTCGGCACCATCCCGCTGACCAGCGGCCTGATCGTGACGTTTTTCGGCCCGCGCTGGCTGTCGACGCTCTACGGCATCGTGTTCGTGTCGCATCAGGTCGGCGGCTTTATGGGCGCATGGCTGGGCGGCTGGCTTTACGACCGCTACCAGTCCTATGACCTGCTCTGGTGGGCCGCGATCGCCGTCAGCCTGATGGCCGCCGCGCTGCATATGCCGATCATCGAGCGCGCCGTCGCCCCGGCATGCTATGCTGGCGCCCGCGGAATAGACGGAGGAGACGGCATGCCGCTTGCCGCGCGCATCATCATCATCGCCAGCATGACGCTGCTCTGCGCGGGCGCCGCCTATCTCATGCTGGCGCGAGGGCCCGCGCTGCTGATCGACCTCTCGGCGGCGGCGTCGCGGGTGCTTTGTCTTTGATAGGGTCGAGGCGGCGCGCTTGTCGCCGCCGAAGCTGATGTTACGCGGCCACTGCGCCGGCTCGAAGCAGCGCTCCACGAGCGTGGAGACGAATGCGTCGATTTCATTGATTTCGGCCGGGCAATTGCAGCCCGGTCGTGGTGCCGGCGTGCATGGTCGCCAGCGTCTCGACCCGGCCGGCGGCGTCGATGCGAATCAATTTGGCGGGCTCCTTCGGCGCCAGGATTTCCACGCCGATCGAGGCGAGCTTGTCCTCCCACGGTCCCAGCATCGCGAATTCGTCCGAAAGCCGCAGCTTGACGCCAGCGGCCTTGGCATGATCGAGCAGCGCCGGGATGGCGCGCCAGGCTTCGTTCATGACTTTGGGGTGGACGGCGAGAGGCTCGGTGCGGGAGGAGGTCAGGAGCGGCGAGAGGAGAAGCTGCGGTATTTTGTGGCGCGGCGGTGAAGTCGATGATTCCGCGGATATGTATCGAGATTGCCGGGCATCAGGATCGTCGCGATGGAAATCCTGTCGCGCAGATCGGGGTGGCTGGCCGCGAGGCTGATGCCCTGTGATATGCGCGCGAATGCGCCAGGCTTGCGGCGGATTTCGTCGTGTTTTTCGCTGGCGGCGTCGAGGCTGATGAGGATTTTAGTCTTATCGAAGCTGTCGCAATTCTGTAACATAGTCGACGATATTATAGCCGTTGGTGATCAGCGCCGTCGGTACCTTGGCTTCGATGGCGCGGTTGAGGAATGCCTCAGCCATTGGCCAGCAATGCGCCTGCAGCGGTTCGTCGCCCACGATCGCGGCGCCGCCGAGCATGCCTCGTCGTTCAACAGATGACAATGCCGCGTCAAATGGACCGCAGTCAGATACGAATTGTTCCCGCGCTCATCCCGTGATGAACAATGCAAAAAGCGCAATTAAGCGGGCACCCGCCCAGGCAACACGGCTGTGAAGTGATTCATGCGGGGGAATGCAGGTCAGCCTCCATAAAATGCAGTTAGTGCACGTATGCCATTGTTTTTTTCTTCTGCCCCGGGATGCAGTCTACAAACTTAAAATGCATTTCCAGCCGTCGCTCTAAGCAAATAAATGCTGACATTTCGCTAGCTATGCGAATTAGAAGTGGCGATATTTCTTTGCACGGAAATTCGCCTGTCAGTGATCTCTTACTTGATCGCGTTGTCCCTCCATCGCACCGCCGAGCGCGAAGTGGAGCGCGCGCGGGAAAAAGCGATAGCATAATCGCTATAGGAAGCACCTCATAGCCGATCTGCCGCAAAGCTGCTGCAGCATTAAGATTTCTCACATGTTTCTCTCCTTCGTCGAGATCGAGTCGCCCTCGTGCAGCCATATAAATTGTGCGCTGCGCCTCGTCGTAACGCGATCCTGGATGTTCTGCCTTATCACGTAAAATGCATCCTCTTCGATTGAGATTGTTTTTGTCGAGGGGCGTCCCCGCGCGCTGCGAAACGCGAAGTTACTGCCACGGCCACCTGCATTTTGCTCGTTGCCTTCTGCTGTTGCAGTGATCGCCCAACGTGGTGGAATAAAATATTCGACCTTCAAGTCGTCCGGTTCACCGCTGGCAGGTCGCACAGTAACGTCCCAGTACAAATCCTTGCCGCTAATCGCCTCGCCAAACTCGGATGGGTAGTTCGTGGAACACGTGGCTGCTTTCAAATCG
The DNA here is from genome assembly GCA_963757695.1 of uncultured Actinomycetota bacterium. Lineage (GTDB taxonomy): Bacteria > Actinomycetota > Actinomycetes > Propionibacteriales > Nocardioidaceae > Nocardioides. The sequence goes on along the minus strand of CAVWTJ010000012.1, from coordinate 1,099,062 downwards.
CACAAACCCCTCTCATTTCGGCAAGCTGCTCAAATTTTTGTTCTGGGCGCCAACCAGCAACGAAGTCATCGAACTTGTGTTGCTTTAGAAACTCTCCCGTCGATGGATCCATAAGTGGGGGTTTGCGAATTACGACGCAGCAGCGTCGACTTAATCTTCTCCATGCAGACCAATCGACCTGATGCTCTTGAATAAGATTGACTTAATCATAATTTTCCGGAAATAATGCAAATGCCATCATCGCCGTTGAAAGTAACTCCGATGTTATAAATTAGACTGAACCCCTCCTTTCCTGCTTCGAATATCGCCGTGTCGAATACAAATATAAGAATTCCCTTATGGTCCTGCGTCCAATAAACTGGCTTGTGTGACGATGGAATTGCTTTAATGACATCTGCTGGATTTGTGCCGATCAGAATGCTTTTTGCGCCTGCGACAATGAATGCACCTTCCGTCTCCCCGGCATCATTTATAAATGCGCTTGCCCCGACGCGCTCTTCGTCGACGAGTGCGAAAGACCCTGATCTGCATTTCATCCTCCGTCCACTCGCGCGACCGTCCGGCCGAGAGTTCACCAGCAACTCCCGCATGAAGGAGTTCCGCGACGAAGCAGGCTGCGTCGCGCGCTCCTGTTGTTTTCGTCCTCTGCAACAAGTCGCCGAGTGGCTCAGGCCATGCGAAAATCAGCGCCGCGACGATGCGGCAGGCATCCTTGACCGTCGTGTCGACGCGGCCGGAAAGTTTGGCGTAGAGGCTTGGCACAGGTGTCGGCTTCCTCCCGAATAGCGCTAGCAGCGCGTCTCAAGCCGCTCCCTGGCGGGGGCGGATGTGTGATTCTCGCCGCGTCCTTGACTTTCGCCCGCGCGTGGAGGCGGAATATCCCCAGGCCTGCAGCATCTCCCTGATGGTCCCGCCCGGGTTGATCTTCAACGCAGGTTCGAGGGCGGCTTGGCGCTGCTTGGTGGTCTTGGCGGCCGCGAACCGGTTGAGCCGGGCGGTCCATTCCTTCCGAGCTATCAAATCTCCCTGACGCCCTTTGGGCCGACCGTTCATCAGAGTCTCAATTCGCAAGCAATGAGGGTGGGAAAACGCCGGAGCGTTCGAATGAGGGCTGGGACCCCTGAGCGTTCGGCACGAAACACTATTACATCTAAGCGATTTAGCAAATTCGATGCTCGAAGGAAAGTTTTTCGTGCGACATAAACTTTTTAAAGTTTTAAAACTTGAACGGTGCGTGAATATTAAATTGGTGGATTTATTTTTGCACTGAATATGGTACTCTTGATTTAAATTGATGCTAACCCTTACACCCTGTGGCCCTCGCAAGTCGAGAGAGCCGGGGATGAACGAAAAGCGCAACAAAAACAATGATCAAGCGATGGAGAGATCTGCCGCTGCCCTGGCTGAGGGTGCGGAACATTCTGGAGAAAGGGCCGGATAGGCCGTGTGTGTCATATCCGGTCGGGATGGAGGCGCTATGCGCACACTTCACATCCGCCGGATATTGGGCTTGACGGTCGTGTTGGCCACGATCGGATCGTTTCTGATCGAGTTGCGTAGCACCTTATCTTCGATGGATCTGAAGTGCCGGCCCACTCCTCCGGTCACCGACCCGGTCTGCGACTGGGAGGTCTACGAGCCGGTGATCCGCAGACTGCGCGCGAACCCAAAGCCGGCCGACGCTGACCGCTTGCGCCACTCGGAGCGGATCCGTATTTCACCTATTTCTATGACTCACGAAGCGAAGTCTGTGCGCATGGTGCAGCCGAAGCCGACGCAGGTCCGCTGGTCGAGGCGTCCCGGCTCGAAGGGCCGGATCAGACGAGGCGGAATGTCGATCGTCGTCTGCCTCATGGTGATGGTGGTGAGCGGCGCGCTTCGCCAGATCATCCCGATGATCCGCGAAAGTCGCGCAAAAGAGATAAGGAGCGGCCGCCGGTCAAACGGTGGCCGCTCCAGGGCGCAAGGCCAAATGCTATTTCGGCATCAACACCCAATAATCCAGGTCGAGGATCACGCCTTCCTCGGGCGTGTTCTCGTCGGCCATCAGCGGGAATCCGGCGCCGGCGCGGTTCTTCAGGCCGATGGTGCGCAGCCGCAGCGCGCCGACATCGTCGCGGCCCGGCAGCTCGGCCTTCTCCAGCACCTCGCTCCAGGCATAGACCGTGTCGCCGGCAAAGGCCGGCGCGACATGCCGGCCGCCATTGATCGCGGCGATGTGGAAGGCATTGGCCAGGCCGTTGAAGCTCAGCGCGCGCGCCAGCGAGATGACGTGGCCGCCATAGACCAGCCGCCGGCCGAAGCGGCCGGCGCCTTCGGTGTGCTGGTTGAAATGCACCTTCGCGGTGTTCTGGTAGAGCCGCGTCGCCAGCTGGTGCTCGGCCTCCTCGATGGTCATGCCGTCGACATGGTCGATGCGCTCGCCGACCTCATAATCGCCCCAGCGCGCCGCGCTGCCGGCAGCGCATACGTCATAGGCGCCGAGTCTTGATCGGCGGCACGCGCCGCCGAGGCCGCCGGCTCGACCTTCGCCGGCAGTTCGCGGCACCTCGCTCGCCGGCGACAGCGGCGGCCTCGTCGCGCTTGCTCACCATCACCCAGCGCACATAGTCGAGCACGGTGCCGCCATGCTGGTTGCGGCCGGTGGAGCGCACATAGACGACGCCGGTCTTGCGGTTGGAATTCTCCTTGCAGGCCGATCACCGTGGAGGTCGCGCTGAGCGTGTCGCCGGGGAAAACCGGCTTGCAGGAACCGGCAATCGGCATAGCCGAGATTGGCGACGGCGTTCAGCGAGATGTCGGGCACGGTCTTGCCGAAGACGATGTGGAACACCAGCAGGTCGTCGAGCGGCGCCTGGTCGTAGCCGATGCGCCCTGGCGAAGGCGTCCGAGGACTGCACGGCGAAACGGCTGCCGTAAAGCGCGGTATAGAGCGCGGCGTCGCCGGTGGTCAGCGGTGCGCGGCGTGGCGTGCTGGATCACCTGCCCGAGGCTGAAATCCTCGAAGAAATTGCCGGCATTGGTTTTCGCCGCTCATGTCGCCTCACAATGGGTCCGCCGCCGCGATGGCAAAGCAGCGATCGTTGCGCGCCATGCCGATATGCTCATAGTAGGAGATCGCCTTCGGCGCGGCGATCAGATAAAGCGTCGCCTGACGGGTGCAGCGCGGCCTTGGTCGCCTCCAGCAACCCCCGGCCGATACCTTGTGCCTGATCGGCGCGATCCACGGCCAGATCCGAACAATAGCAGCAATAGGCGAAATCGGTTACCGAGCGGGACACGCCGATCAGTCGCCGCCTTCGCGGGCGGTGATGATGAGATTGGCGTTGGCCGCCATCGCGGCGATGCGTTCGGGATCCTCGACGGGGCGGCGCTCGGCCAGGCCGGATCGCTGCCAGAAGGGCGAGGAATTCCTCGGCGTCGAGCGCTCTTCGGTGCTATGACGATGTCCGGCATGGAGGCTCCGCATGTCGACGAGCCCGTCTGTGTCGGGCGAAAGCGCCGCTTAGTCAAGCGCGCGCCGGCTGGCGCGGAGCTTCACCTTCGTATAATTGTGGGCCAATCGGCGCTTGGCGGAGGCATTGTGAAGGCGGGATGCGGGTCGGAATGAGCTGGCGCGGACGACTGGCGATCGGTCGCGGCGGCGGCGATCGCCGCGGCGTTGGTTGGCGGTGCAGGTCGTCTATCCGCTGGTCGAATATGCACCCTGTCTCTATACGTGCGCGGCATCGACGTCTCCGGCCATCAGGGCGCCATCGACTGGGACCGGCTGAAAGCGGACGGCATCGATTTCGCCTATATCAAAGCCAGCGAAGGCGAGAACTTCAACGATCCGCGCTTTTCGCGAAACTGGTATGCCGCCGAACAGGCCGGCATTGCGCGGGGCGCTTATCATTTTTTCACGCAGTGCCGCACGGGCAAGGCGCAAGCGCGAGAATTTCATCCGCGTCGTTCCCGCCGATCCGAACACGCTGCCGCCGGTCATCGACGCCGAACATATGGGGCCGTGCATCACGACGCCGGCCGTCCGGGATGTCGCGGCCGAATTCGAGATCATGCTCAACCGCTCCAGGCGCAATATAAGGTGCGGCCGATCATCTACACGACGCGCCAGTTCAACGACGCCTATCTCGCCGGCAAATTTCTGAAGGAGCGCTTCTGGGTACGCCGGCTGTTCCTGGCCGCCGGATTTTCGCCAGAACCAATGGGTCTTCTGGCAATATCACCATCGGGGACGCCGCGCCGGTGTGAGCGGCCCGGTCGATCTGGATGTCTTCAAGGGAACGCGGGCGGACCTGGATGCGCTCACCCGGCCATGATCGCCGTGCTTAAAGGCGCTCGGCGTTTCAGCCGACGCCGGCTTTTTCGCGCAGGGCAAACCGCGTCACCAATGTGAGCGCGACGACGGTCAACCCGCCCGCGAGGCCCGCCCAGACACCCCGTCCGCCCATATCCAAGTGGAAGGCGCAGATATAGGCGACTGGCACGCCGATGCCCCAATAGCCCAGATCGCGACCACCATCGGCGTCGCGGTGTCGCTCAAACCCCGCAACACGGCGGCCGAAACCACCTGCGCGCCGTCCGCGAGCTGGAACAGAGCGGCGATGCTGAGATAGGAGACCGCAAGCGCGAAGGGCCGGCGGTTCTGCGCCAGCGCGGGATCCAGAAACAGCCCGATCAGCGGTCCGGGCACGGTCCGGAAAACGATGCCCGTCAGCGCCATGAAGCCGGTCCCGAGGGCGATCGACACCCATCCGGCCTTGCGAACGCCCTCCGCACTGGCCCGGCCCTGCGCAAGGCCGACGCGCACGGTCGTGGCATGGCTTAACCCCAGCGGCACCATGAAGGCGATCGCGGCATATTGCAGCGCCACGGCATGCGCGGCCAACTCGTCCGTGCCGAGCCAGCCCATGAACAACGCCGCCACAGCGAACAGGCAGACTTCCGCCATCATCATGAAGCCGATGGGCATGCCCACCGCCAGGATTTTCGCCAGGCGCGACCAGTCCGGCTTCCAGAAGCGGAGAAACAGCGCGTAGCGCGATAGGCTGGGCGCGTCAGCGCATAGCCCAGCAGCACCAGAGCATCACCGTGTTGGCCAGAGCCGTGGCGAGGCCAGATCCCATCAGTTCCAGACGCGGAAAACCCCAATGGCCGAAGATCAGCGCGTAATTGGCCGACGGCATTGACCGCGATGCCGGGACGGTCATCACGAAAATCATCGAGCTGTCGCCATGCGAGGCGAGCAGCCTGCGCATCACGATGAAGGCGAGAGCCGGGAAACACCAGCCACATGGCGGCCCGTGCGTAGCTTTGCGCGAGGAGCGCGACCTCGGCGGATTGGCCCAGCAGTTCCAGGATCGGGCGCATATGCCAGATGATCGGCGTCAGCAGCCCGTGAGCAGCAGCGCCACCCAGAACCCCTGACGGATGGAGCGTCGATACTGACGACGTCGCCGCCGCCCCTGGCCTGCGCCACCATCGGCGCGACACCCGAAAGCACGCCGATGCCGAACAGCATGAATGGATGCATGAACGTGGCGCTCAGCGTGCCGGCGGCGAGAAATTTCGGTCCGAGCCAGCCCATCATGATGGCGTCGGTGGTGAACAGCGCCATTTGCGCGAGCTGCGCGGCGATGAGCGGCGCGGCGAGCGCCAGCGTCTCGCGCAATTCGCGTCCCCAGCCGATGGCGGATTGGTCGCGGTCGGCGTCTGGCGTAGGGGCGGGTGTGTCGCGGCTCCATGATCATTCCGTGGTGCCGGAATGATCGCGGCACGCTGTTCAGTCGGTTGTGTTTTGTCGTATGACCATCAAAAGCGGATTTCGGTGTTGGAATGGCATCCGATGGGGCAGCGGCCGGTACGGCGCGCCACCTTCGAGGCAATTCATTAAAGCGAAATCCGTTCAAATGGAACCACGGACTGAATTGCCCGCGAAAGCCGGCATCCGGTAGCCAGTACGTTCCCTCACCGGATCCCTGTTTTCGGATCGCATTCATATGCCGCGAGCGCTTCCATAAAAATTGATCGTGATCTAGCTCAATGGATGAGCGTCGCGCAAGTGCGGTGTGGAGATAGCCGCCGACGGTGACCTGCGGCCCCGGCTGCGCGATACGGGCAGCGGTTGATCGCGGCAGCGATCGCGATGCGAACAGTGGCAGAGCGCCGCACCCGGAGTGGCGGGCGCGGCGCCGATCACCCAGCGCAAATAGAAAGAGCGGCGGAGCTTTGAGCCACCGCCGCTTTCTTGTCCGTCAGCTCGCGCCGGCCGCGCCTTAATAAGCGGTGGCGGTCGCGCCGACGCCGTCGCGATTATACAGGTCGCGGCGGAAATGCGCCTGGCCGTCCGGCGTCGCCCAGGACGTCACATAGGCGAAATACAGCTTCACGCGTGCCCTTGACGGTGCGCGTTCAGCGTCTCGCCGGACTGCTTCATCGCGTTGACGCGCGTCAGATCCCAGCCATCGTCCTGAAGCAGCCACGCCGCCAGTTGCGGGATATTCTGCACACGCACGCAGCCGGAGCTTTCGGCGCGGACATTGCGCGCGAAGACGCTCTTGGACGGCGTGTCGTGCATATAGACGGAGTAGGGATTGTAGAAGTTGATCTTCAGGAAGCCGAGCGGATTTTCGTCGCCGGGCTTTTGCGCGAAGAACAGGTTGTTCGCGCGCAGGGCTCGACCAGTTCACGGTCGCCGGGTCCAGCTTCTGGCCCTTCGCATAGGCGTTGTAATCGGTATAGACGTCGATGCCGTAGCGCCGAAAGACTTCATAGCCCTTGGCGCCGCTGCGCGCCTTGGGAACGAGGTCCTCCTTGATCACGGTCGGCGGCAGGATCCATTCCTTATTGAAATTGATCTCATGGATATAGGATTGCAGGATCGGCGTGGGGCGATCCACCTTGCCGACCACGCCCGCATGGCGCGACACGACCTGATCGTTCTCCACCGCCTCGATCTGTGCGGCGGGAATGTTCACGACGACATATCGGCCCTTGGTCGGCGCGGCCAGCGATTCGATGCGCACGAGATTGGTCTGCAACTGGCGCAGCCTGGCGCTCGCCGGCACGTTGAGCGCCATGATCGTCGCCTTGTCCACCACGCCCGTCGGGGCAAGGCCGTTGCGGCTCTGCGCGACCTTCACCGCCTTCTCGACATAGTAGTCGAATGTTTCCGGATAGCCGCCGCATCGGCTGCCAGGTCGCCTTCGGCGCGCAGTCTCTGGCGCAGCGCGACGACGGCCGGATGCGTCTTGCCGATGCGAAGCTCGACCAGCGGCAGATTGGTCCCAGCCGCCATGCGCGACCATGTCGGCGTAGCGTTTGATGGCAGCCTTCATGTGGCCGAGATTGGCGGGCGAGAGCGTCGGGATAGCCCTTGGCGGGCTGGGTTTCCCAGTTCTGGGCGAAGGAGCGGTCGAAACCGGGATCCCAATCCTTGCCGCCGTCGAATTTCATCCAGTCGTCGATCGCGGCGACTTGCTGCGCGTGCGCGATGTGACGCACAGAACGTTCCGCCAGCGCAAAGCGCCACAGCCAACATGTGCCGCGCGGACGGAAAGGCCCCCTGTTTCACGCCGTACAATCACCCGTCTAACTCCCGTCTGCTCTCTGCTTTGCCGCACCGAATATTCCCCGCACCTGTCAATCTCGTCCGATAATCCGTAGAAAATATGACGGCGCCACGCTTTCGCCACTTGCCGCATATGTTCGTAGGTAATCCCGTAAAGGCTGACAATTCACAATACGGTCACCGCCACGACGGCTGATTCGGCCTTCCGTCTTCAAGCCAGAAAACGCGCGCCGCGGACGCAATTGCAGCCTTGTCAATTATCGTTAATAAGGTGTGGGAAAAACGCGATGAAATCAAGCGTTGTGCCCGCATGGTGAATTTCGGTGCCCGATCGTTGATTTCGTGCAACGATTTGCCGGATCGCCCACAGTCGCGAGCGATAGACGACGGTTAGGCTGCACACCCGATCCAGCACAAACACGTTAGTTGACACCATCGCCGGTCTGCAGTTTCCGCGTCTCATTCGCGAAACGCCGTTGCGGACGATGCGTTCCCATGGCGACAAGGCCCGCCGATGAACGGCAACGGCGACGGTAGACCGGCGTCGCGGCTACATCGCCGGCCAACCTTACAGCCGGTAGCGGATCTGATCGCCCCAGAATCGCTCCAGCCGTCCCAGGCTCTGGTTCAGCGCCTTCAGGTCGGTGACGGAGAGGCCCGCGACCTTCTCGATCATCGTCAGCTGCCGCTCGAACAGGCCGTTGACGATATTGTAGACTTCCTTGCCCTTGGGCGTCAGGCGCACGCGCACCGAACGGCGGTCGGTCTTGGAGCGCTGATGATGGATATAGCCGTTGTCCACCAGCTTCTTCAGATTGTAGGAGACGTTCGACCCGAGATAATAGCCGCGCGTGCGGATTTCGCCCGCGGTCAGCTCGCAATCGCCGATATTGTAAAGCAGGAGCGCCTGGACGCCGTTCACATCCGTGCGGCCGACGCGCTCGAATTCGTTCTTCACCACATCGAGAAGCAGGCGGTGCAGCCGCTCCACGATTTTCAGCGAAACCAGATATTGGGCCATAAGCGGCCGTTCGTCGGGCGCTGGTTCCGTCCCCTGGTATAGTCCAAAGCTACGCTCATTACGCGCCTCTCAAGGTTGATCTTTCGTTGCGACCACTACCTTAGCGGGTAATTTGCTAAATTGAGATTAATTATACAAGGTAAAATTGCAGACCTTGTGGATATTCGCACGCTTAAGTTGTATAAAATTCGCCGCGCAGAAACTTGATAATGCCGGAGAAATCGAGCTCCGCGCCGCCTTGCGCGGCGAACAGGGCGTAAAGCTGGGCGGCTTCGGCGCCGAGCGGGGTTGCCGCGCCGCTATTTTGCGCCGCGTCCTGGGCCAGACGCAGATCCTTGAGCATCATGGCGGCGGTGAAGCCGGCCTGATAATCGCGGTTCGCGGGCGATGCCGGCACGGGGCCGGGCACCGGGCAATAGGTCGAAAGTGACCAGCATTGGCCGGACGCTTTTGAGGAAATCTCGAACAGTTTCTGCCGGTCGAGTCCCAGCTTGTCGGCGAGCACGAACGCCTCGCAAACGCGCGATCATCGAAACGCCGAGGATCATATTGTTGCAGATCTTCGCCGCCTGGCCGTTGCCGGCGCCGCCCGCATGCACGACGGCCTTGCCCATGCCGCAGGATCGGCGCGGCGCGCGCGAATGCGTCCTCGCTCGCCGCCGACCATGAAGGTGAGCGTTCCCGCTTCCGCCCCGCCGACGCCGCCCGAGACCGGCGCATCCGACCATCGCCATGCCGGCGCGCTCCCGCCGCCGCGGCGACATCGCGCGCGGTCGCCACGTCGATGGTGGAGCAGTCGATGAACAGCGTGCCCGGCGCCGCGCGGCCAGAATGCCCTCCGCCCCGAGATAGACCGCGCGCACCTCCTTGCCCGCCGGCAGCATGGTGATGACCGCCTCGGCGCCGGCGACCGCCGCGCCGATGTCCGGCGCCGCCTCGGCTCCCAGGCCACGGCGCGCGCCACGGCCGTCGGCCGAGATGTCGTGGACGGTCAGGCGATGTCCCGCCTTCAGGAGATTGGCCGCCATCGGCCCTCCCATCTTTCCGAGCCCGATAAATCCGATGGCAGCCATGGCGTTCCTCCCTGATTCAGCGCCTGTCGCGTCGACGCTGGTGTTACCGGCCGTGTCAGTCTACCAGCGTCCAGCGGTCGCGCAGCTCCAATTCCTCCGCGCCGAGCGGCGCAAAACAAGCGTCGACCATGTCGTCCGTCACCTCGGCCAGCGAGGCGGGCCGCCATTTCGGCGAGCGGTCCTTGTCGATCAGCGCCGCGCGGACGCCTTCGCGCAGGTCGGGGCGCGTCAGCAGGCGGCTGGTGAGGCGGAATTCGGTCTTCAGCTCGTCCTTCAGCGAGGCGGCGGCGCGGCCCTCGCGGAGCTGGCGGAACGTCACCTTGAGGCTCAGCGGCGCGCGCTGGCGGATGATGGCGGCGGTCTCGCGCGCCCAATCGGCGTGGCGGCCGGTCTCGGCATCGAGACGCGAGAGTATGGCTTCGACGCTGTCGGCGGCGAAAATCCGGTCGATGGCGGGCCGCAGCGCGGCGATCTCGCCTTCGCCGGGATGGCGATGCAGGCCGTCCAGCACCGGCGTCGATCGGGTCGCCCTCGATCATGGCGTTGCGGATCGTGTCGAAATGCGCTCGCATCGATGCAATGGGTGGCGACGCCGAGATAAAAGGCGTCCGCGCGGCCGAAGCTTCGCCCGGTCAGGCCGAGATAAAGGCCGGTCTCGCCGGGAAAGCGCGGCAGGAAATAGCCAGCGCCGATGTCGGGAAAGAGGCCGATGCCGGTCTCAGGCATGGCGGCGAGCAGATTTTCGCCCGCCACGCGGTGCGTGCCATAGATGCGAAATGCCGAGCCCGCCGCCCATGACGATGCCGTCGATCAGCGACGACATTCGGCTTGGTGAAGCATTCCAGCGTCCAATTATGCTGATATTCGTCGCGGAAGAAGCGCCAGGTCGCCTCCGAAATCCGCGCCGTCACCGGCCACCAGCGTGCGCAGATCGCCGCCGCCGCAAAAGGCGCGGCCCGGCGCGGCATCCAGCATCACGCCGTAGATGCGCGGCGTCGCCGCCCATTTCAGATAGTGTGCCTCCATCGCCGTTGATCATCGCGTGGGTCAGGGCATTCAGCGCCTTGGGCCGGTTCAGCGTGAGGATGCCCGCGCGGCCCTGTTCGCGGATGAGAAGCTCGGCGGCGGGATCGGACGGGTCGGTCATCGCATCTCCTGAATGGCTGAAGGGAAACGGCTGGATCGCGGCATGGTCGCGCCGAGCTGATGCGCAGGCTATACATGCGGCTCGAAAGCAGGACAAGTGAAACGATCGTCTCGCCTGAGCTGTTGGGAGGTCGGGAGCGAAGGGATGTTCGTTATTTCGCGTATGTGACTGACGGTGCTGCTCGCGGCTTTCGTGCTGCCGATGGCTGGACGGCATGGCGACGCGGCTCGCGCGGATCGAAGACGCAGAGGGTCGAAATCGAGAAAGCCGAGGGCAACGACGCCGACGACGACGATGACGACGATACGCCGCGGACAGGCGCAAAGCACCGGCAGCAAGGCCGCAAAGCAGAACCGACGATGACGATGATCATGATCGCGGCGATCAGCAAGGCGATACCATGAATGACGCCGCGGTCGATGAGGGCGAGGACGGCGTGCCGCCGCTGCCGGTGCGCGCGCCGCCGGCCGCGCAGCGCGGCGTCAAACGCTCCGACGGAGCCGTTCGGCCCGCGCCGCCGCCCCCGACATGGAGCGAGGCGGAGATCTCGGAGGCCAAATCCGCCTGCGCGCGGCTGCTCGACGGACGCCGGCTTCGAGTATAAGGCGCTGGAGCCGATCAAGGAGGGCGCCTGCGGCGCGCCCGCGCCGATCAGACTGGCCTATATCAACGATGTCCCAGGATCGAGCTGCGCCCCGCGGCGACCATGACCTGTCCGCTCGCCGAGGCGCTCGACCGCTGGCTGCGCGAGGTGGTGCAGCCGCGCGCCAAGGCGCTGCTGGACGCCAATGTCATCCGGCTCGGCAATCTGGCGGCCTATCAGTGCCGCAACCGCTATAACAGCCCGACGGAACGGATCAGCTATCACGCCTTCGCCGAAGCGATCGATGTCAGCGAATTCGTCACCGCCAAGGGCGAGCACATCACCGTGCTGGAGCATTGGCACGGTCAACGATGAGCGGAGCCGGTTCCTGCGGGAAGTCCATGACGGCGCCTGCAAGATCTTCGGCACGGTGCTGGGGCCGGAGGCGAACGCGGCGCACAAGAACCATTTCCATCTCGACATGGCCAAGCGCCGCCACAGCGCCTATTGCCAGTAGGCGCTGTGGCGGGAAGCGGCGACGGCGACCGCCGGGAAGCGGCCGCCGGTCCGCGTCATTTGTCGATCGGCGCGTCGAAGCGGCGCCGCCGGTAGTCGTCGTCGCCGCCTTGCTCGTCATAATCGCCGAGCGTGTTGAAGCATTTCTGCAGCTCGACGGCGCGATAGCGCAGTCTCGTCCAGCATGAAATCGCGCTTGTGGGTCATGCACCAGCCGAAATGCGCGCGGCAGTCGGTGATCCATTCGCCGCCGCGAAGGCCGCAATTATATTTCTGATTCGCGTCCGCCTGGACCTGCGCGATCTTGGAATAGGTGTCGCAATGGGCGCGCTTGCCGATCGCGGTCGCTTCCGCTGTCGCCATGCGGTCATCCGCCGGTCATCGCGGCGATCGGCGCGTCGCTCGCATCGCTCGAGCTGGTCGCGGCGGGCTTCATTTTCCTCGCGCGCCAGCGCGCGGCGAGATAAGGCACCAGGTGAAATGCGCGCCGCGATTGTCGCTCCAGCGCGGACCTTCGAAGCCGCAATTCAGCTTCTCGGCCCGGTGCGCCAGATCGCACGGCCTCGCGGGCGTAATCCTCGCAAGCGGCGCGGCCTTGCGCGCCGGCGGGCGCGGCCGCCAGCATCGCGGCGAGCGCGAGGCACGCGCCCGATCCGCCGAGTTTCCAGGACAAGACATCTTCATTCCTCTCCAGAAAATGTGGTGCTACACGCCATCCGGAACGTCTACCCAGGCTTATTGCACCGCCCGTTCCTGAACGAAAGCCGACGGGACAACTTGCCACAATTGCCTATACAATAGCGGCGGCCAGGTGTATTGCCGGCAGTGACAAAGTGATACGAACATCGTGAAAAGCGGCCTTCCGTTTTCCGATAGGTGACGCGCGACTAGGGAGTGCCGGACTGTTCTTTGGCTTCGCACCGCAAGACGCGGCTCGGCCGGTGACAACATCACGAGAGATAGCGGCATCAACCCATGGATAAGAAAGTACGTGGCGAGGGCGGCTATTCCGCCAGACATCGCAGCCGAAGCCCGCCTGATGCCGCAGGCCGGATTTCCCGGCGACCCGCCTGCGCCGGCCACGGCAGAGCGAATGGTCGCGGCGCCTGGTCCGCGAGCACCACCTCACCACCGCCGATCTCATCTGGCCGCTCTTCGTCGTCGAGGGCGAGAACCAGCGCGTGCCGATCGCGTCGATGCCGGGCGTGGAGCGGCTGTCCGATCGACCTGGTCGTCGCCGCGGCGGAAGAAGCGGCGAGCCTGGCATCCCGGCCATCGCGCTGTTTCCCTATACCGACATGGCGCTGCGCAACGACACGGCCTCCGAGGCGGTCAACCCCGACAATCTGGTCTGCCGCACCATCCGCGCCATCAAGGCCGCCGTGCCCGATATCGGCATCATCTGCGACGTCGCGCTCGATCCCTACACCTCGCATGGCCATGACGGCATCCTCGTCGGCGACGAGATCGCCAATGACGAGAGCGTGGAAGTCCTGATCCGCCAGTCGCTGGTCCAGGCCGAGGCCGGATGCGACGTGCTCGCGCCCTCGGACATGATGGACGGGCGCATCGGCGCGATCCGGCAGGCGCTGGAAGATGGCGGGCACAAGAACACGCTGATCATGGCCTATTCGGCGAAATACGCCTCCGCCTTTTACGGTCCGTTCCGCGATGCGGTCGGCTCGTCGGGCACGCTGAAGGGCGACAAGCGCACCTATCAGATGGACCCCGGCAATACCGACGAGGCGCTGCGCGAGGCCGAATTCGATCTCGCCGAAGGCGCCGACATGATCATGGTCAAGCCCGGCATGCCCTATCTCGACATCGTGCGCCGCGTGAAGGACAAGTTCGGCGCGCCGACCTTCGTCTATCAGGTGTCCGGCGAATATGCGATGCTGATGGCCGCGGCCGGCAATGGCTGGCTCGACCGCGACCGGGTCATGCTGGAAAGCCTGATCGCATTCAAGCGGGCGGGCGCGGACGGCGTTCTGACCTATTTCGCCCGCGACGCCGCGACGCTGCTCTTGCAGGCAGGGCAAGTAGCTGCCTATCGTCGGAGCAGGCCGCGCTTGGCGGCATGTGAGGACAGCTCAATGACCTTAGCGGCGACGGACGAACGGCCTGGAGCAGTTCGCGCATCAGCTATCGCGATATTTTCGAAGCCACCAAGATCATCAGCGGGCGGGTTCTGCGCACGCCGACCTTGCCGGCGCCCAAGCTGTCGCAGCTCACCGGCGCGCAGGTCTTCGTCAAATATGAGAATCTGCAGGTTACCGGCTCGTTCAAGGATCGCGGCGCGCTGGTCAAGCTGCTGTCGCTCAGCGAGGCCGAGCGGCAGCGCGGCGTCATCGCCATGTCGGCCGGCAATCACGCGCAGGCCGTCGCGTTTCACGCCCGCCGCCTCGGCATCCCCGCGCTCGATCGTCATGCCCGAGCAGACGCCGTTCGTGAAAGTGGCCAATACCGAGGCATTCGGCGCCGAGGTGGTGCTGGCGGGCGAAACCGTCGCCGAGGCGCGCGTCAAGGCGCTGGCGCTGGGCGAGGAACGCGGGCTGAGCTTCGTGCACCCTTACGACGATCCGCATGTCATCGCGGGCCAGGGCACGCTGGGCGCGGAATTGCTGGAGGACCAGCCGGATCTCGATTGCGTGGTCATGCCGATCGGCGGCGGCGGGATGATCGCCGGCTGCGCCATCGCGATGAAGAAGATGAAGCCGGACATCGAGATTTTCGGCGTCGAAGCCGCGCTCTATCCATCGATGAAGGCGGCGCTCGAAGGCGTTCCGCCGGTCTGCGGCGGGCAGACGCTGGCCGAGGGCATCGCGGTCAAGGCGGCGGGCGCGCTGACCTGCCGATCGTCGAGGCGCTGGTCGTCCGGACATCATCCTGGTCAGCGAGCAGCAGATCGAATGCGCCGTCTCGGCGTTCCTGTCGTTGCAGAAGACGATGGCCGAAGGCGCCGGAGCGGCGGGGCTCGCCGCGCTCATTGCGGAGCCGGAGCGTTTTCGCGGCCGCAAGGTCGGGCTGGTGCTGTCCGGCGGCAATATCGACGTGCGGATGCTGGCCTCCATCCTGGTGCGCGGCCTGGAGCGCGAGGACAAGATCATTTCGCTGCGCCTCGTGGTCGACGACCAGCCGGGTATGCTCGGCCGGGTCGCCACTTGCCTTGGCGATGCGGGCGCCAATATCCTGGAAGTCTCGCATCGCCGGATGTTCCTGGACGTGCCGGCGAAGGGCATCACGCTGGATGTGATGATCGAGACCAAGGATGCGCGGCACGCGGCGGAGATCATGGCCAAGCTTGAGGCGCAGGGGTTTCAGCGTCTTCCGCCTGAATAGCTGAGTCGCGCCGGCTAGCCGCCGCATGATCGCCTTTGCACGCATGCTAACATTCGCTTTCGTCCGACAGCGGCGGACGCTGTAAACTCAAGCAGGCTTCTATTGAGCGACATAAGGCGGCAGTCGATTGATCGGCGCGGTCCATTAAGTAACTATACTTATTCGCTGTCTTTCATAGATTTGACTGCCTAAAGCTTCGGGCGCTTGATTCTTCGAGGCCACTGTCACTTAAGCTATAATCCGGATGAGAGGGTCGATGCCTGATGCGTGCGGCGGAACGACAGGTGACGAGCGAGGACCTGACGTGACAGACCAGAGCAGACGCTTTCCTGAGTTCTATGTCACCGCGCCGCAGCCCTGTCCCTATCTCCAGGGGCGGCTTGAGAGGAAAATCTTCACCCATCTGACGCCCGACAAATCGCCGGCGATGGTCGACAATCTGCTGAAAGGCGGGTTCCGCCGCAGCCAGAACATCGCCTATATGCCCTATTGCGACGGCTGCCAGGCCTGCGTCTCCGTGCGCATCGTGGTCGACGAGTTCCAGCCGAAGCGCTCCATGCGCCGCATCGCGCGCCGCAATGCGATTTGCAGGCCAAGCGCGTCAGCGCCATCGCCACCTCCGAGCAATATGCGCTGTTCCGCGACTATATCGCCGAGCGCCATTCCGAAGGCGGCATGGCCGACATGTCGGTGTTCGACTATTCGATGATGGTCGAGGACAGCGCGGTCGAAACCTTCATCACCGAATATCGCCGCGTGCCGGCGTCGCGGCTGCTCAGCAGCGCTGTGACCGGCGATCAGCCGCTGATCGGCGCCGTGCTTGTGCGACCGGCTCAGCGACGGGCTGTCCCTCGTCTACAGCTTCTACGATCCCGACGCGAACGACCGGAGCCTGGGCAGCTACATCATTCTCGACCATATCGAATATGCCCGCAGCCTGGGCCTGCCCTATGTCTATCTCGGCTATTGGATCGATGGATCGCGCAAGATGGCCTACAAGTCGCGCTACATGCCGCAGGAACGGCTGACGCGCCATGGCTGGGTGCGCGTCGCCGATAGCGCGGCGGGCGGCGAAAAATAGGCGGCGCCGTCCATCTCACTATCCCGTGTATCCGGTTGCCGCGGCGGCATTGCGGCCGCCGTGGCCGCGCGCCACGGGGACGCCGCGAGTGTCCCGGCCTCATCGCGTCCTGGAGCGCCGATGGCAAAATGCTTCGGCGCGACACGGAACGCCTGCTCTGGAATTCCCGACTTCGCCCAGCAGCGCCCGGTAATTCAGCCCCATCCGGGTCGCGAGCCACAGATAACCGGCTCTTGACCGCATCCTCGGCAAAGAGTTCCAGCACCGTCGCTCCCGGCGGCGCGAACACCAGGTTCGTCGAGCGCCCGGCCCATGCACCGCGACGATGACCTCCGCCTCGCCGAAACGCCGGACCTGCTCTTCATGATTGTCGGCATGTCGCCTCGAAGATCTGAAAGCCGCGTTCGCCTGCCACCTGCTCAAGTTCCGCCAGGTTGAGCAGCCGCCTTTGCCGCACGTCGCTCCTGGTGACGAAAAGCAGATTCGCCGCCGCGCGGTTCGCTCAGCCCGTAATGGCGGCGCAACGTGCGGGCGAGCTTGGCGCCGCCCTTGCGCTCGACGGCAAGCCATTCCGCATTCTCGCTGCCATGATGGAGCCAGAGATAGGTCCTGATCTCGGCGCGTTCGTCGGCCTCCAGCGCCCTCGAAACGCACGCCGCGATAGGCCGCCTCGATCGCCGCGCAGACCTGCCGCTGGACTCGCGGTCCGTTGGCGGGCACCAGCACGGTGAGCGGCTTGTTCGGCCGGTGTTCATGTTCCAGATACCCGAGCAGCGGCATGAGCCGGGCGAAGAACTGGAAATAATGCTGCGTCCCGCTCCAGCCAGGTGACAAGCCCGTGCTGAAACATCCGCGTGGTCAGACGCCGAGGACGGACGCCGTTCCAGTTGGGCCGCTCTCGTTCATGCAGCGCCAGCAGCGATCCGCTCCGCGCCGACCACCGCTCCGATTGGCCCAGAACGGCGCAGTTCGGCACGATCGCGACCTGCCGCCGGAACAGCGCCGAACGGGGTGGATCGGCCATGCCGAGCATGTCGATCATTGAGCGCGGCGCGCCGCAGAATTTCGGCGTGGCAGGCCGGGTCGAACGCGGCGTTCTTGAATTTCACGCTGTCGTCGAGAATTTTCTCGGCGCCGAGAATGGCGGCGGTGCTACGGCTCGGAAGCGACCAGCGCACCGAAACGGAACCAGCCCGGACAGGCGCCGCCAGATGCTTCCGCGCGCATCCGATCCCTGACGCAACACCGATTTCTGCGCAGGCTGCACCATGAGGCCGTCCGGAAGTGGATTGATCCAGCCGCATAATACAGCCTCACTCATGCACGTCAAGGTTGTTTTTATGCGGCAAATGAAACCAGCGAGGGCGCCAGGCTAAGCCGCGCGCTCGGACGGGCCGCAACACCGTCATACCAGCGGGTGAAATTCGCCAGTTCGGGCGGGCGCGCGAGCCTCGCGGGCTTCATGAAATCGGTGGCGACCAAGCGCAGTGATGTCGGCGATGGTGAAGCGGTCGCCCGCCATGAATTCGCGGCCCGCCAGTTCGCGGTCGATGAGGCTGAGCATGTCATAGACGCGCGGCCGGTTGGCCTCCGCCCAGGCGGAAATCTGCGGCACTTCGAGCTCCTTCATCGCCGGATGCAGATGGCGGAAAATCTGCGCGACCGGGAAAGAACAGGCCGAATTCCAGCCGCCGGTTCCACATTTCGATCCGTGGCCTCCTCCAGCGCGCCCTTGCCGAACAGGCTCGGCTCGGGGTGTGATGCGCTCGAAATAGCGGCAGATCGCCACCGTTTCCGCGATGGCGGTGCCGTCGTCGAGGACCAGCACCGGCACCTGCTTCATCGGATTGAATTCGCAGAATTCCGCGCCGCCTATGGTCGAGCTTGCCCAGGTCGATCTGCTCGAAAGGGATGCTGATGCCTTTCTCGGCCAGGAAATATCCGCACCCGGCGCGGATTGGGGGCGCCTTTGCTTTCGATGATCTTCATGTGCACGGGCTTCCTGTTGCGGCGAATTCGCATTTTCGACGCGGAAATTTACCTGAAATTACAACGGGGTTAAACGGCGGCAAGAAATATTCGCATCGCATTCTGCATTTGCCCGCCAGCCTTAAGGCCGAATTTACCTTTCGAGCATTCAATCGATGGCTATGGTGCCACGGAACAACGCCGGATACGTTCTGATTTGAGGCAATGTCTAGGGATGTATTGCGCATCGCAACCGTAACAGTCTTAACGCTGGCCAGGCCTTGCCCGGATTTCGGTTGCGGACTAGTCATCCCCGAATGGTGACACCTGAATGCGCATACGTTGCAGATTGGGTTACAGTATGAGTGTCGATATCGCCGCGCCGCTCCTCTGCCGAGATTGAAGCCGGTCACCTCGCCTAGCCACTTCCCTCCGTGTCAGGCAAGCGCGCGAAAAGCTGATGAGCCACCCCGGCGCGCGCCCCGAATTCAACTACGAACTGCTCGCCATTTTCGTGCGGTCGGAACTGACCGCCTCGCTCGCCATTCCGCTGCTGGCGGTGGTCGTCGCGGTCGGCCTCCTGCCCTGGTCGCCCGTGGAGGCGCTGCTGTTGTGGCTGGCGACGGTGTTCATTTCCAAGGGCATCCTGATCCTGCTGTGCCGCCGCTTCCAGATGATGAACCGCAAGCAGATCGATTGCGGGCTCTGGCGCCGCTATCTGTCGGCGGCCGAGTTCTTCTATGGCACGACCTGGGCGTCGGTGGTGTTCGTCGATGTCACGCCCGGCGATCAGCGCTCGGCGTTCTTCTTCCTGTTCGCCGCGATCATGGTGGTGGTCGCCATGCGGACCATGTTCGCCTCGACCGTGCTGCGCATCCTTTATGCCGGAACCATCCCGATGACCACGGCGCTGGTGCTGCGCTTCGCGCTGGCCGAGCAGCCCTTCTACTGGGCCATGGCGGCGGTCGCGGTCGGCATCCATGTCTATCTCGATCTTCCTCGCCAGCGGCCTGCAATCGACGGTGCTGGCCATGCTGGAATACCGCGCCGAAAAGGACGCGCTGGTCGGCGAATTGGAGCAGGCCAAGGCCGTCTCCGACGAAGCGCGGCGCCGCGCCGAGGCCGCCAATCTGGCCAAGTCGAAATTCCTCGCCAATATGAGCCACGAATTGCGCACGCCGCTCAACGCGATCCTGGGCTTTTCCGAGATGATGAGCACCGAAATCCTGGGGCCGATCGAGAACCCGACCTACAAGGCCTATTCGCAGGACATCCACAATAGCGGCGAGCATCTGCTCAACCTGATCAACCAGATCCTCGATCTGTCGCGGATCGAGGCCGGCCGCTACGAGCTGTCCGAGGAGCCGGTGCATGCTCGGCACCGTGATGGACGATTGCCGGCGCCTGCTCAGCCTGCGCGCCCAGAGCAAGGGCTTGAAGGTGATCGAGGATTTTGCCGAAACCATGCCGCGCCTGTGGGCGGAGCAGCGGGCGATCCGCCAGATCTGCCTCAATCTGCTGTCCAACGCGATCAAATTCACCCCGGCAGGCGGCACGATCACCTTGCGGGTCGGCGTGACCCGGCGCGGCGAGCAGTTCCTCAGCGTCAAGGATACCGGCCCCGGCATCCCCAAGGCCGAAATCCCGCGGGTGATGAGCCCGTTCGGCCAGGGCTCGCTCGCGTCGGCATCGACCGAAGGCGGCAGCGGCCTGGGCCTGCCGATCGTGAAGGGCCTCGTCGATCTGCATGGCGGCAAATTCGATCTCAGAAGCCGCCTGCGCAGCGGAACGGAGGTGAAGATCACCTTCCCGCTGACCCGCGTCATGCAGCCGACGCCCAGACTGGTGCCGGCCGGCGCTTCCGTCCCCATGGTCACCGCCCCGCCGGTGGTCCCGGTGCTGCGGGCGAGCAACGGTTAGGTCGGCCGGCCCGCACAAGGGCGCCTGTGGCGCACGTAAGCACCTGCCGAAATGCCCGCGAAGGTGGACCAGATCCCCGATTCCACGTGGATTTCCCGTCGAGTATGCCGCGTTTAGCCCTCTCCCGCGGGAGAGGGCGGCGCGTAGCGCCGGGTGAGGGCGTGAGGACTATCGATAGGGCACATCCCTCACGCCAGCCCCTCCCGCGGGAGAGGGGCGCCGCGTCGATCGGCCGACCGCATCAAAGCGTCAGCGTCTTGCCGATCTGCGCCGCCTGCTCCTGCTTTGTCGGCGATCTCGGCCTCGAGCTTGGCGATCTCGGTGGTGATAGCCTGTCATCCGGTCCTCCTGCGTCTCGCAGCGTTTCGAGATAGCGCCGTCCCAGATCCGAGCCGCGCCCGGCGGCTTCGAGATTTCGGCGCATGCGGTCCTGATCCTCGGAGATCTGCCGGATCTCGCCGGCGAGCTTGTCCTTGCGCGCGGTGGCGGTGTTGATGTCGGCGATCAGGCTGCCGAGCTTTGGCCAGCGCGTGCTTCAGCGCGGGGCTCGGATCGTCGATGCCCTGCAAGGTTGTCTGCAGCGTCTGGGATCGAGCGTCGTCAGCCGGATCGCCTGCAAATCGGTGCGCTCCAGCACCAGCGCGGCCTTGGTCGTCTGACCCTTTCGGCGCGCTCACCTTGTAGCGCAGCCTCGCCGCCGTCTGCTCGATCTCGCCGGCGGGATTGGCGGGCGTCCAGCCGTCGAGGCGCGGCTCGTCGATGACGATCTGGCGGTCTTCCTCGGCGGGCGGGGTGATTTCATAGTCGATGCTGCGCCGCGATTTGATCGTCAGCGTGAGCTGCCCGTCCACCGCCTTGCCGAGACGGGTCTGCTTGACGCCGTGATCGATGCGGCGAATGTCGGTCTTGGCGTCCAGCGCGAAGGTCACGAATTTGGAGGCGCCCTTGCCGGTCAGCGGCAATTGCGCGTCGCCGACGAAATTGGTCTTGCCGTCGCCGGTGCGGTCGAAGGCGGTGATGATGCCGGCGGGCAAGGCGGTTTCGCCGTCGTTCTTGAGCCGCACCGAGGCGAGCGGATGCCGCGCATTGGTTTCCGGCTGATAGATCCAGCTCCGCGCGGCGCTGATCTCGCGATCGACGAACGGCACCATGACGGTCGAGCCGGCCGACAGCGACAGCTTCTCCGGGAAGCGATAGGAAATCTGCGTGGAGGCTTCTTCCGCCTCGGCGGCCTGCGCGGCGCTGCCCAGGCGTCTGGGGCGGCGCTGGCGCCATTTCCAGGGCAGCGTCCGCGCCGCCCAGCGCCCTGTCGGCCTTGGCCGCGAAATTCCGCCCCAAGCTGCGCAGCATCGGCGCGCCGGGCGCGGCAGCCTCGCCATGGGGCGCGGGCGCGGGCACGGGCTCGTCGGCGTCGTCCTTGCGCGGCACGATGCGCTGCGCCGAGGTGACCGGGATCTCCGGGCGCTCGGCATAGAAGGCGGTATAAAGCGGCTGCTTGAGCGCCACCGGATTGCCCGAAATCAGCGACAGCTCGACATCCTTCCAATCGCCGCCGGTCAGGTTCTCGACCACGCCCCAGCCCTGCAGGCGCGCCTTGCCGCTGTCATCCTGCGGCAGCACCAGCCTGTAGGCGGTCTTCCAGACCGGCGCGGCCACGACATAGCTGAAGCCGACGGGCCGCGTGGTCGTGCCGAGCAGCCTGATGGCGAGCGTGCGCTGGTCCTTGGCCCGGTTCTGCGCCAGGCCGGCCAGCGCGCGGTCGATCTGCGCCTGCGTCTGCGGATCGGTGAAGCGGACCGCCGCAAGCTCCTCCACGATCGCCTGCACGATGCCGCCGCTCGGTCATCAGCACGATGCGATTGCGCGTGGTGGTGCCGCCATTGTCCGGCAGGTTCACCGTCTCCGGCACGACGCGCAGCAGCCGGCCCGCGCGCCATCAGCGGGCCTTCGATCTCGATCTCGGCGCCGACCAGCGCGTTCAGCAGCGCGGGCAGCGATTCCAGCGCCTCCTGGCTGAAGGGCAGGTCGCGGAACAGTTCCGCCAGCGGCTCCTGGCCGGGCAGGCTGACCGCGCCGATTGCGCCTTCCTGGTCGAAGATCGTCAGGCTTTTCAGGAGATCGTCGACCTGATCGAGCCGGACCGGCAGATCGACCGTCGCGCCGGCGGCCACGTCGCCGGAATGGGTGAATTGCGCCAGACCGGCGGTCGAAAGCACGACCCTGCGCAGCGGCAGCTCATCAGCCATGGCTTGAGCCGAAAAGCTTGCGGCAAGCGCCGCGATGACGATCCTCTTCATGTGACCCTTCCAATAAAGCGCCCCCGGTATGCGGTACAGGCAATCGGGCAACGGGCAATGGGGCTGCGGCCAGATAGCGTTCGTGACGATCACCGACCAATTACCATGAGCGCAGCGCGCCGCCCAAACGGCATTCGCGCGGAATCCATAGACTGGTTAACTATCGCCGGAAGCCCATGAATGCGGGCTGAATGTGGCAAAATCGGTCAGGCGCATTGCGCCGCCGAAAAATGAAACCGGCCGCGAAGGCCGGTTTCAATTTTCTGTCAACTCTTCGCGGCACGCTTACGGCTTATCCGCAAATGCCGCGGAGTTGAACAACGCTGAATTTACTCGCAAGGACTCGGTGGATGCAGATATCGGGTCTGTTCGACCCATATCGTATCCACGATAATTTTTTGAATACGCAACCCCACTCCCACATGATGCTGGTGAAGACGCTCGCTAAACTCTTTGAGCACGGTTTTCAGCATCCATTCGCTCCATGACAGGCTAGCCGCTTCGGATCCTTTTCTGTTGAAGCATCTCGCCGCGGCGATGGTGGAGGTCTTTGCGGACCTCCGCTCCATGCGCGCACGCGGGCCGTCCATTGCGGACGAGCAGAATTGCCCGGCGCCGAAGATGCTTCGGTCCGGTGCAATTCGTGTCAGCCGCATCGTTGAGCCCCCGTGGCGCATTTCCAAAGCGCTGGTTCGCGCTTGGAATAAGTGGTCCATGCGGGCGGCGAGGGCAGAGCACGCACCGATCATCGCCGCCGATTGGATTCGATGGACCATAATTAATCTAATCTGATTCGAATTGTTATGGAGAACGGTTAATAGAGGGTTAACGAAATGAGCTTGAACATTGTATGCAGGTGGTGGATATTTGCGTCTGCATTCATTTCAATGCGGTCATCATGCGTTCGTAAATAGCATTCAGCGCCAGTCAGTTAGGGCAAACAATATCGGCCATTTATGTCGCCATAATTGGAGATTAAAATGTTGAAGCTGGCATTTTTGTTAAACATTTTACTTATGGCCCTGACATTATCGTCGGTCGAAGCCATATCTGGACGCAGAGTTGCTCTCATTATAGGGAATGCGGGCTACAAATATACGCCCCATTTGGAGAATCCGAAGAATGACGCGACGGATATCTCACGCGCTTTCAAGGCGTTTGGGTTTGAAGTCTTTGAAGGCATAGATCTGGATAAAGCGGCCATGGAGCGCCTGATGCGAGACTATGCCAGCTCGCTTAGTGGCGCGGAAACGGGCGTTTTCTTCTATGCCGGGCATGGCCTGCAGGTGAATGGCGTCAATTATCTGGTGCCGATCGATGCCCAGCTTATGACGGCGGCAGCCCTTGATTTTGAGCTTGTGCGATTGGACCTCATCCAGCGGATCATGGAGAGGGAAACGCCCACGAATATCCTGTTTCTCGATGCGTGCAGGAATAATCCCCTAGCGAGAAATCTGGCGCGATCCCTGGGGACCCGATCTGCCGACATCGGGCGCGGCCTTGCGACGGTTGAGGCCGGGCAGGGGACATTGATCAGTTTTTCGACGCAGCCGGGCAACGTCGCCCTGGACGGGACGGGGGCCAATTCTCCGTTCGCGGAAGCGCTGGTCAGACATATGGCCAAGCCGGGAGATGATCTTTCGAATATTCTGATCAAGGTCCGCACCGATGTGATGGCGGCCACGAACCGCCGGCAGGTGCCTTGGGAACATTCATCCCTGACGTCGCAATTTTACTTCACCAATCGGCTTGCGACGCAGGATGAAACGGTTGAGCTGGCGCTCTGGGATAAGGTGAAGGACAGTCTCGATCCGGATGTTATCGCCGAATACATAAATGCCTATCCCCAAGGGGCGTTTGCAGCGCTGGCCCGATCGCTCTCCGACGCTTTGAGGCAGCAGAAAGAGCTGATTGCGAAATCCGAAGAAGTTGAGGCGAAACGCGAAAGGGAACTTCAGGCGGCGGGTGAACGGGTCAAGAAGGCACAGGAAGCGCTGAAGGCCGCGGGGGCGGCGAAACAGGCGAGCGCCGATACTGCATCGCCCGCCTCGCCGGCGGATATATTCGACGGGTCTTGGCGCATCGTCCGATTGTCCGACGAATGTGCCAAAAAGCGCGTGGAGTTTATCGTCACGATCAAAAACGGTGTGGCGACGACTGATGCAGGAAGCGGCAGGGCAACTTCAGCCGGCGAATTCAGCTTCTCTGGCAAACCACGCAGCGGCGGGATTGTAACGTACACAGGCAAGATTGACGCAAATTCCGGGAATGGTAAGGCACTCTTCCGCCGTCCCGAGAAGGGGTTCAGCTGTGCGGGTACCTATACCATGACGAAGCTGGATTGATTGAATCCCCTTGATCTCATCCCAGCAAAAAGGCCCGCGGTTTTGACACCGCAGGCCCTGTATGGATAATGCGAAGCGGGATTTGGCCCTAAGCCAATTCCGCGCTAAGCCGCCGGCCGCGTCTCTGCGACTTCGGCGGACCGCTTGACCGCCTTCTGCACCTTTTCGAAGGCGCGGACCTCGATCTGGCGGATGCGCTCGCGGCTGACGCCGAATTCGCTGGAAAGCTCCTCCAGCGTCAGCGGATCCTCCGCCAGGCGCCGCGCCTCGAAAATCCGCTTTTCGCGCGGCGTCAGCGTGCCGATGGCGTCGCTCAGATAGTGGCGGCGGCTGTCCATCTCTTCCTTGTCGACCAGCACCAACTCCTGATCGGTGCCTTCATCGACAAGCCAATCCTGCCACTCGCCGCCATCGGCATCGGCCCGCAGCGGCGAATTCAGCGAGCTGTCGCCGGCAAGCCGCCGGTTCATCGAGATCACGTCCTCTTCCGGCACGCCGAGCTTGGTGGCGATGGTCGTGACCTGATCGGGGCGCAAATCGCCGTCCTCGAACGCCTGCAGCTGGCCCTTCAGCTTGCGCAGATTGAAGAACAGCTTCTTCTGCGCCGCCGTGGTGCCCATCTTAACGAGGCTCCAGGAGCGCAGGATATATTCTTGAATCGCCGCCCTGATCCACCACATAGCGTAGGTGGCCAGACGGAAGCCCTTGTCGGGATCGAAGCGTTTTACCGCCTGCATGAGCCCGACATTGCCTTCCGACACGACCTCGCCGATCGGCAGGCCGTAGCCGCGATAGCCCATCGCGATGCGCGCGACGAGCCGCAAATGCGATGTAACGAGTTTTTGTGCCGCCTCGGTGTCCTCATGCTCCTGCCACCGCTTGGCGAGCATATACTCCTCCTGCGGCTCCAGCATCGGGAAACGCCGGATTTCCTCGAGGTAGCGGGACAGTCCGCCGCTTCCGGCAACGGAGGGTAGTGAAGCCATGGCAATGTTCCTTTGTAACGCTTCGTTACGCTGCCATCATTGATTAGTTTGAACGACCGTTCTTACATCATTCGTTCCGTCAACTGCCATGACATGCAAGGCAAGCTTCCGTGAACGGCGTTTTACTGATCCTCAAGTCAGCGCCTCGACAATTTCGCGCATATCGGCAGGCAGCTCGGACCGAAACTGCATGGATTTGCCGGTGATGGGGTGAAGGAAGCCAAGGACAGCCGCATGAAGCGCCTGTCTCGTCATCTTCACTATCGCAGATTGAGCCTCCCCGCGCAACGCACGAGTTTTTGATCGAAACCCGCCTCCATAGAGATCGTCGCCAATAACCGGATGCCCGATATGGGCGAGATGGACCCTGATCTGGTGGGTCCGCCCTGTCTTCAACACGCACTCCATCAAGCTCGCAACGGTGTTTCCCGGCGTTTTGCCTTTGTCCGCGAAACTTCTCTTGACGTTATACTCGGTGACGGCGTGTTTTCCGTCGCTCCTGGTGACGGCCATTTTCAGCCGGTTGGTCGGATGACGGGCGATTTGGTTTCGATGATGCCCTTGCGCGGGTTGGGCTCGCCCCAGACCAGCGCCAGATATTCCCGATGCAGCGCGCCTTCCCGGCCGTGATCGGCGAATTGGGCGGCAAGCCCCTGATGCGCCGCGTCGGTCTTGGCGACCACCATCACCCCCGTCGTATCCTTGTCCAGCCGGTGCACGATGCCCGGACGGCGGACGCCGCCGATGCCGGACAGGCTGTCGCCGCAATGGGCGATCAGCGCGTTGACCAGCGTGCCCGTCCAGTTTCCGGCCGCGGGATGCACCACCAGCCCGGCCGGCTTGTCGATGACGATCAGTCGCTATCTTCGTACAGAACGTTTAACGGGATATGTTCGGCCTCCGGCAGCGCCGCCACGGCTTCGGGCACGCCGATGTCGAACATCTCCTCGGGTTTGACCCGGTAATCGGGCTCGATTATGGTCCGCCCGCTCGGCGCTGACCTGGCCCTCCTTGATCAGGTCGCGCGCGCGGGAGCGGCTCAAATCCGGGACATTGGCCGCGATGAAGCGGTCGAGCCTTTGCCCTTCATCATCCGTTTGCGCCGTGACCGAGCGAATCGCCATAGACTGCATGATGCCCAATTTCGAGGACCGATGCTGAACGATACCGAAACGGCCGAGCCCCGCTGGCAGCACCATGACGCCGGGCCAGATCAGGAAGCTCAAGATCGCCATCGCGGTTATGAGCGTGCTGCTGGTTGCCGGGTTCATTCTCCTGCTGGTCGGCATTTATCTGCAGACGCAGAAGCCGGCGAAACCGCCGCGAAGCGCGGCCGTCTGACTCCGCCCGTCGGTATTTACGGCACGATGACGCTGCCGGTCAAGGCCGGCGCCGAAGTGACCCAGATGCTGACCGATCAGGGACGGCTCATCCTGCATCTGCGCCAGCGCCGGCGGCAGCGAAATCGCCATCATCGATCTGGCGACGGGACGCGAAATACAACGCCTTCGGCTGTCCCGCAAGAATAGCTTGATCGCCGCGCCGCGCGCTCTTTATATCTCGATTTGGCGCCTTTAATGTCCCGTTCGTCTAGTGGCCCAGGACGCGGCCCTCTCACGGCTGAAACAGGGGTTCGACTCCCCTACGGGGCACCATTTGCTTCTCAAGGCGCTGTTTTTTGCTCACGTTATTTGCCAATCAAGGTAGCGGTAGGCGCCGGCCGCCCAGGTAGGGCACGATGGCCATGGCAAGCCGCAAGTTGGAACCTGTTGGCGAAATGCCTCGAATGTCGCCACATCTTCACCCGCCAACGTGTTGAGGCCATCGGCGCGACCTCCTAGCTTTCACCCGGATCGAACATCGCGAGATCTATTTTGATCGCCCAAAGGTACAGCGGCAAAATCCGATGCGAAATCACAGCGCTGGAGCAGCCGGAGAGGTGAGCCTACCTGCGTGAGGCGAGGCGGAGCGGAAAGCGAGGATCGCCAGTGAGGACGAAAAACGCCGCGAACCCGGTCCCATTCTAACGCTGGCTTACTTGCTCGAAATCGACGAACCAACAAACTAGCTAAGCAATTGATTTTATTGGCGCACCCAAGAGGATTCGAACCTCTGACCTTTGCCTTCGGAGGGCAACGCTCTATCCAGCTGAGCTATGGGTGCATTCTGGGCACATTAGGCGAATGGGCGCGTGAAAGCAATCATGCAGCGGGAAAAAGGCGCTGTCTTGCGGATGCCGGAGCTTTGTGAAAGGTCGGTGGGGCGCGACGGCTTGGCGGACGCGCCCACACGGATGATTGCGAGCGCCGATGAACGAAGCAAGCCTCCGCCCCGGGCCCGCGACCGCGAAAGGGCCGCTGCAGGGCATTCGCGTCGTCGATCTGACGCGGCTCGCGCCGGGGCCTTATTGCACGATGCTGCTGGCGGATCTCGGGGGCCGATGTGATCGCGGTTGGCGGCGGTCGCGCGGGGGTCGCCCTGGATGCCTTTGCCAGGGGCAAGCGCCATATCGCGCTGGATTTGAAGACCGGCGCGGGCCGGCAGGCGCTGCATGCGCTGGCGCGCCGGGCCGATGTGGTCGTCGAAGGTTTCCGCCCGGGCGTGACGGCGCGCCTCGCGGCGGATTACGCCACGCTGTCGGCGCTCAATCCCCGGCTCGTCTATTGCTCGATCACCGGCTATGGCCAGGATGGTCCACGTGCGGGCGAGGCCGGGCACGACATCAACTACCTCGCCGTCAGCGGTGTGCTCGGCGCGATGGGGCCGGCCGGCCAGCCGCCGCAGCCGCCGCTCAATCTGGTTGCCGATTTCGCCGGTGGAAGCCTCGCCGCCGCGCTCGGCATCATGGCGGCGCTGCTGGAGGCGGGACGCTCGGGCAAAGGGCAATATATCGATGCGGCAATGATCGATGGCTGCATGTCGCTGATGGCGATGCATCTGCCGGCCTGGAGAACGCCGGTGATGCCCGGACGCGGCGATGGCCTGCTCGCGGGCAACGCGCCGTTTTATCGCTGCTACGCTTGCGCCGATGGGGCCTATGTCGCGGTAGGCGCGCTGGAGCGGGCATTCTTCCGGACGCTCTGGCGGATGCTGGAGCTTGGCGATGCGCCGGACCATGGCGACAGGGCGAATTGGCCCCGGATCGAGCAGGCGCTCGCCGCAGCATTCGTGAGGCGCACGCGGGACGAATGGGCCGTGCATTTCGCCGGGTCGGACGCCTGCGTGACCCCGGTCCTGGAGCCGGGCGAGATCTGGGACGATCCGCAGATCCGGCATCGCCATCCGCATGCCAGCGCCCGCGCGGTGCCGCCGATGCCCAGGCTCGCCCGAACGCCCGCCGCCGCAGGCCGCATCGACCTCACGGATTGCACGCGCGACGTGCTTGCCGAAGCGGGGCTGTCGCCGGACGAGATCGATGCGGCCTGCGTGGCGGGCGATGCGAGCCCGGCCTCGACGATCCCTCTATAGGATGAAACGTCGGTGGCAGGCTCAGGCGAGGTCCCGCTGCGCCAAGCCTCTCGGACCGCCGCTAAAACGATCCCGCACGGAGTGCACCGCCCGCAAAGGGATGGAACCGCCGCACCGCCACGAACCCAAGCACGATGAAGATCACCAGCACGGCGATCTGCGCGATAAGAAACGGCGGCTCGGATTGTGTCGGCGCGAGAGGCTGGAGAAAAGCCAGCTTCTGGAATGCCTGCACGACCCCGACAAACACGTTCAGATAGAGTGAAAACACCGCCGTGACGACGTAAATCCAGCGCCATGGCCCGGACAGGCGAAAGACGGCGAGCGCCGGCGATCGCCAATGCGAGCGCCACCAGCGAAATGGCGCCGACCACATGCGACGGCTTGATCCCCGAAAATGGAAAGAAAAAGCCGGTGACGCTGGTCAGCACCGTCGTCAGCAGAAACAGCGCCGTCAGGACAGGAATAGGCCCGCCCTATCAGCATGCCGAAGAGAACGATGAGACCCGACAGAATTCCGATCAGGCTGATGATGGTGTGAAGCCGGGTGAAATCTTCGAAAGACAGTCCGAGAATCATGGCGTGCGCTCCCCAAAAAGCATGCATTATCATATGCCGTAGCGTTGGGATCCGCCATGTGGCGGTTGTGGCACGCACGCCCTATTCCAGAGGCAATTCCGGCTCATATTTCGAGGTGCGGATGGTCAGCGCCGTGCGGACGTGATCGACATTGGGCGCCGCCGTCAGGTCGCGGATGATGAAATTCTGAAATGAGGTCAGGTCGGGCGCGACGCATCGGAGCATGAAATCGATATCGCCGGACAGCATGGCGCATTCGCGCACGAAGTCCCAGGCGCGCGCCCGCTCCTCGAAGGCGGCCAGATCGGCCTCGGCCTGGCTGATCAGACGCACCATCGCATAGGCCTCGACATCGAAGCCCAGCAGTTTGGGATTGAGCCGGGCGTGATAGCCGAGGATGAAGCCGGCCTTCTCCAGCGCCCTCACGCGGCGCAGACAGGGCGGCGCGGAAATGCCCACGCGGCTGGCGAGTTCGACATTGGTCATGCGCCCATCGGCCTGCAATTCCTTCAGGATCAGCCAGTCGATGCTGTCGAGTTTGATCCAGCTCGGCGCCTCGCGCCTCATCTTCATGCTTGGCCTCGTCTGCCCGCGAGGGTTAGGACAGGAGCCGACTACTGACGGCTCACCTCGCGCAACAAATGAACGTTACAGACGCCGCAATGAGCGAATTTCTTGCGCAAAACGCGAGCCCCTGACCGCCCCTCCCGCGAATCCGCTGGCGGGCGCGCGCGCCTGGATCATTTCCGATGGCGTCGCGGGGCATCTGGCGATCACGCGCGGGGTCGCCGAAGCGCTCGGGCTGGCGGCGGAAGTGCAAGCCGTCGCGCCGGGCTTTCCATGGCGGCATCTGGCGCCGAACGGCCCGGCCGACCCGTCCCAGCTGACGGCGCTGCTCGGCGAGCCGCTGCCCGATCTGGTGCTGGGCGCGGGCCGTCAAACCGTTCCGTTCGTCCGCGCGCTGAAGCGGGCGGGCAGGGACCGCATCTTCACCATGATCTTCCAGTCGCCGCGCGCCGAGCGCCAGCAGCGCGCATCTGATCTGGGTGCCGTCGCATGACAGGCTGCGCGGCCCGAATGTCATCACCACGTTGACGCCGCCGCACCGCTTCACGGCCGCCGCGCTCGCCGAGCTGCGGGCGCGCATTCCCGCCGAGATTGCCGCGCTTCCCGCCCCGCGTGCGCGCTGCTGCTCGGCGGGCCGGGCGCGGGCTATGGCTATGATGACGCCGCGATCGCGCGAATTCGCCGCGATCTGCGAACGTCGTCGCGGCCTGGCCGGCAGCCTGCTGATCACGCCGTCGCGGCGCACGCCGCCCGCGTTGCTGGCGCGGTCGACGCCGCCACCAGCGCGACACACCCCGCATCCTGTGGCGCGGCGAGGGCGACAACCCCTATCCGCATTTCCTCGCCAATGCCGACGCGTTTCGTCGTCACCGCCGATTTGGTCAATATGGCCGGCGAAGCCTGCGCCACGGGCAAGCCCGTGCTACGTCTTCACCCCGCCCGGCGGGCGCGAGAAATTCCGTCGCTTCCACGCAGCGCTTGCAGGCGCATGGCGCGACGCGGCCGCTTGCCGGCCGCCCCCGGCCGCTTGGAGCGCTGGACCTATGAGCCGCTCCACGCCGCCGAGCAGGTCGCGGCGGAGATCGACGGCGCGGTGGCGCAGTTTCCGGTCGACAACGTCAAGCGCCTGACCAGCAAAGGCTTGTCAGCGTCATCAACATTTCTTACCTCTGCGGTCGGGCATGGGGATTGGCAGCGGGAGGCAGCATGTCAGTGCGCCACGAAAGGCTGATCATCATCGGGTCCGGACCGGCCGGCTATACGGCGGCGATCTATGCCGCGCGTGCCATGCTCAAGCCGCTGATGATCGAGGGCATCCAGCCGGGCGGGCAGCTCACCATCACCACCGATGTGGAAAACTATCCCGGCTTCGCCGACGTGATCCAGGGCCCCTGGCTGATGGAGCAGATGCGCGCCCAGGCGCTGCATGTCGGCACCGAGATCATCTCCGAACACATTGCCGAAGTGAACTTCTCGCGCCGCCCCTTCCACCTGAAGGCCGATAGCGGCGCCGAATTCACCGCCGACACGGTGGTCATCGCGACGGGCGCCCAGGCGCGCTGGCTGGGCCTGCCGAGCGAGGCGAAATTCCAGGGCTATGGCGTCTCCGCCTGCGCCACCTGCGACGGATTTTTCTGCCGCAACAAGGCATGTGATGGTGATCGGCGGCGGCAATACGGCCGTCGAGGAGGCGCTTTACCTCACCAATCACGCCCGCAAGGTCACGCTGGTGCATCGCCGGGGCGAGCTGCGCGCCGAGCGCATCCTGCAGCAGCGGCTCTTCGCGCATGAGAAGATCAAGGTCATCTGGGATACGGCGCTTGAAGAGGTGCTGGGCCGCGAGGCGCCGCTCAGCGTCACGGGCGCGCGGCTGAAAAATCTGAAAACCGGCGCCAGCTACGAGGTTGCCGTGCGACAGCATCTTCATCGCCATCGGCCACGCGCCCGCGACCGGCATCTTCAAGGGCCAGGTCGCGATGAAGCCGAACGGCTATATCATCGTCGCGCCCCATTCCACGGCGACGAATGTTCCGGGCGTTTTCGCCGCCGGCGACGTCGCGGACGAGATTTACCGCCAGGCCGTCACGGCCGCGGGCATGGGCTGCATGGCGGCGCTGGAAGCGGAGAAATTCCTTGCCAGCCTCGAAGTCCACAGCTCAGGCCGCCGAATAATGAGCGGGATCGGCCATCATGCTGTTCACATGGACTGGGATAAGCTCCGCATCTTCCATGCCGCCGCCGAGGCCGGCAGCTTCACTCATGCAGGCGAAACGCTGAATATGAGCCAGTCGGCCATCAGCCGTCAGGTCAGCGCGCTTGAACGCGAGCTGAATGCGGCGCTGTTTCACCGCCATGCGCGCGGGCTGGTGCTCACCGAACAGGGCGAACTGCTCTACCGCACCGCGCAAGACGTGTTCATGAAGCTCGCCTCGACGGAAATCCTGCTGTCGGATTCGCGCGGCAAGCCGAGCGGCGATCTGCGCATCACCACCACCGTCGCGCTCGGCACGTTATGGCTGACCCCCCGGCTGGGGGAATTCATGAACCTTTATCCCGATATCCGGGTGCAGCTCATCCTCAATGACGAGGAGCTGGATCTCGGCATGCGCGAGGCCGATATCGCGATCCGCTTCCAGCCGCCCTCGCAGAACGACCTGATCCGGCGCAAGCTGTTCACGGTGCATAATCACGTCTATGCCTCGCTCGATTATGTGAAGAAACACGGCTCGCCCCGCACGCTCGCCGATCTCGACCGGCACCGCTTCCTCATCTATGGCGGCACGGCGCCGCCGCATCTGCGCCGCATGAACTGGCTGGAAACGGCGGGCCGCGAAAACGGCATGATGCCGCGCACCGCCGCATTGCAGATCAACA
Organism: uncultured Actinomycetota bacterium; assembly: GCA_963757695.1. Taxonomy (GTDB): domain Bacteria; phylum Actinomycetota; class Actinomycetes; order Propionibacteriales; family Nocardioidaceae; genus Nocardioides. The sequence goes on along the minus strand of CAVWTJ010000012.1, from coordinate 1,065,728 downwards.
ACGTGATCGGCCTCATGGAAGGCGTGCGGCGGGGCCTGGGCATCGCGGTGCTGCCCGATTATGTCGCCAAGGACGATCCGCGCATCGTGCCGTGCTTGACGACGAGGACAGCGTTCCGGCCTTCGACACCTATTTCGTCTATCCCGAGGAGATGAAATCGTCCAAGCGCGTCGATGTGTTCCGCGATTTCATCGTCGCTAAGGCTCGCGAATGGTCTTTTTGACCGGAAGCGGGCGCTGGCGCGCGAATGGGTTGTCCCGCCGCGCGAACAGCGCCTCGATCTCCTCGAACTGCCATGGCCGGAACTGTTGGAATCGACGCCGACATCGAGGCTGTAGCCGAGCGGCTCATGGTTGAGCCGCCCATGCACATGGCCGAAGAAATGCCATGAGCCGCGCCAGGAGCCATGCCACTCCCGCATCGGATAGTGGCACAGGACGATGGTTTTGCCCGTTGAGGCTGATTTCGCTGATGGTGCGCGACCGAGGCGAAGATGCCGGCATGCCGTCTTCAGCGTCGCGCCGTCATGATTGCCGATGATCAGATGCACATCGCCGTTCAGCGCCGCGATATAGTCCGAGGCCGGGCGCGTGTTGCGGAAGCAGAAATCGCCGAGATGATAGACCGTGTCGCCGGGCGCGACGACGGCGTTCCATTCCGCGATCAGCGCCGCATCCATCTCCTCCACCGAGGCGAAAGGCCGCTGGCTCAGCTTGAGGATGGCGGGGTGGCCGAAATGGGTATCCGAGGTGAAAAAGACGGCCATGGCCTATCCGTCGCCTGCATTGGCGATCGCGGCGCGGATGATGCTTCTCCGCCTCGGCCGCGTCCCATTCGGCGGGGCCGGCGATCCGGGCGATCTCGCGGCCCTGCCGGTCGACGAGCACGCTGAGCGGCAGGCCGGGCGCGCGCAAGGTCTGCATCAGGCTGTTGTTGGTGTCGAGGATACAGATCGAGGTTTTTCAGGCCGTTCGAGGCGAGGAACTGGCGCGGCTTTTCCGGGCCGGTGCGGTCGAGGCTGATCGGCAGCACGGCGAAATCGGCCCCGCCGAGCTTGGCCTGAAGCCGGTCGAGGCTGGGCATTTCGCGCTTGCACGGCGCGCACCAGGTCGCCCACAGATTGACGAGCACCACCTTGCCGCGCCATTCGCCGAGATTGCGCGCGCGGCCCTCGCCATCGGTGAAGCCGACGTCGGGCAACGCATGCGGCGGCGTCGACGCGCACCAGCCGGTCCAATCCGCTGGCGGCGTTGGCTCTCAGCCGCGGCCGGAGCTTTCGCGCCTGCTGGACGCTGACCGGCGGACTTCCGGGCGCCAGGAGCGACATCACCGCGAAACCAGCGATTGCCGCCAGCGCCGCCGCAAGGATATAGATGGGCATCGCGCCGCCGCGCCGACCGGCCGGAGGCTGCGGGACATTGTCGTCTTCCGTCATCTCAAGCTGCCGAAACCATTGCCATGACAAATAAAATGTGGGGCGGACGCTTCGCTTCCGGGCCCGCCGAGATCATGGAGGAAATCAACGCCTCCATCGGCTTCGACCGCCGCCTCTACGCCCAAGACATAGAGGGTTCGGTCGCCCATGCCAACATGCTGGCGCGATAGCGGCATCATCTCCGAGGCCGACGCGAAGGCCATCGCGGACGGACTGGCGACGATCAAGGCAGAGATCGACGAGCGGCAAGTTCGTGTTTTCGCGCGCGCTCGAAGATATCCACCTGAATATCGAGCAGCGGCTGAAGGAGCTGATCGGCGAGGCGGCGGGACGGCTGCATACGGCCCGCTCCCGCAACGATCAGGTGGCGACCGATTTCCGCCTGTATATCCGCGACAGCGCCGATCATCTGGACGGCCAGCTCGCCGGCCTGCAACGCGCGCTCGCCGAAAAGGCCGCCGCCCATGCCGCGACGGTGATGCCCGGCTTCACCCATTTGCAGACCGCCCAGCCCGTGACTTTCGGCCATCATTGCCTCGCCTATGTCGAGATGCTGGCGCGCGACCGCGGCCGGCTCGCCGATGCGCGGCGGCGGCTCAATGAATTGCCGCTCGGCGCCGCCGCGCTTGCCGGCACGTCCTTTCCCATCGACCGCGACATGACCGCCGCCGCCCTCGGTTTCGACCGGCCGATGGCCAATTCGCTGGATGCCGTCTCGGCGCGCGATTTCGTCCTGGAAGTGCTGGCCGCCGCCACGATCTGCGCCACGCATCTTTCGCGGCTGGCCGAGGAAATCGTCATCTGGTGCTCGGCCGATTTCGGCTTCGTCCGGCTCAGCGACAGGTTCACCACCGGCTCCTCGATCATGCCGCAAAAGCGCAATCCCGATGCCGCCGAACTGGTGCGCGCCAAGCTCGGCCGCGTCGCGGGCGCCTTCAACGCGCTGACCTTGGTGATGAAGGGCCTGCCGCTGGCCTATTCCAAGGACATGCAGGAGGACAAGGAGCTCACCTTCGACGCGCTCGACACGCTGTCGCTGATGCTGGCGGCCATGACCGGCATGATCGGCGACCTGGAGGTCGAATGCCGAGCGCATGCGGCTGGCGGCGCAGCGCGGCTATTCCACCGCGACCGATCTTGCCGACTGGCTGGTGCGCGAGCTGGGGCTGCCGTTCCGCGAGGCGCATCATGTGACGGGACGCATCGTCAAGCTCGCCGAGGACAAGGGCGTGGGCCTCGATGCGCTCAGCCTTGCCGAGATGCAGAGCGCCGAGCCGCGCATCACCGATGCCGTATTTTCGGTGCTGAGCGTGGAAAATTCCGTTGCGAGCCGCCGCAGCTTTGGGGGCACAGCGCCGGAAAATGTCGCCGCTGCCGCGCAGCGCATGGCTGAAATCGGCTGGATGCGAGAGAGCTAATCGCGCTACAAAAAGCCAAATTTCGCCTTTCTAATCGGGCGCAAAGGCGAGACGGGGGAATTGATGAGCCGCAGTCTGAAACTCATAGCCGTTCTGGCCTGCGTTACGCTGGCTGTTTCCGCTTGCGGGAAACGCGGCGTGCTTGAGCCGCCGGTGGGCGACGACGGCAAGCGCTGTCGGCGGCCAAAGGACGTATCTGAAAGGCGACGACGCCAAGGGCTCCAAGAAGGCGCCTGCGGAAGTCGAACACCGTCCTTTCGTGCTGGACGGCCTGCTGCGGTAGTCCCCAGCATGGCGGCGCACGGGTCGCTCACCGCCAGACGCGCGTAGAGCGCGCGGCGCTCATTCATGGCTTGACGCTGTGGCGGTGCTGCCGCTATGTGCAGCTCGTCCCGCTCCAGTGATGTGACCCGCGAATGCACCATTTTTCCTATCAGATCGGGCGTCCTGCACGCCGAAGATGTGAGCCTTCCCGCTTTGGCGGATGAGGTCGGCACGCCGTTCTATTGCTATTCGACCGCCACGCTGGAGCGCCATTACCGCGTCTTCGCCGAGGCGTTTCAGGGCCTCGACGCGCTGGTCTGCTTCGCCATCAAATCCAATTCCAACCTGGCGGTGCTGCGCACGCTCGGCGCGCTCGGCGCGGGCATGGATGTGGTCTCGCAAGGCGAGTTGCGGCGCGCGCGGGCGGCGGGGATTCGCGGCGGAGAAAATCGTCTTCTCCGGCATCGGCAAGACGCGCGAGGAGATCGCCTATGCGCTCGAGCGAAGGCATTTTCGCGTTCAACGTCGAGTCGGAAGCCGAATTGCGGGCCATGTCGGAGGTCGCCGCATCGCTGGGGGCGACGGCGCGCATCGCGTTCCGCGTCAATCCCGATGTCGACGCCAAGACCCACAGCAAGATTTCCACGGGCCGGGCGGGCGATAAATTCGGCGTTCCCTGGCAGGAGGCGCCGCGCCTTTACGATCTCGCCCGCGATCTGCCCGGCATCGCGCCGCTCGGCGTCCATATGCATATTGGCAGCCAGATCACCGATCTCGGCCCCGCTCGGCAATGCTTTTTCGCTGATCGCCCAACTGGTCGGCATTGCTGCGGGAGGCCGGGCACCGGATCGAATTCGTCAATGCCGGCGGCGGTCTCGGCGTGCCCTATCGCGACGATACCGAGCCGCCGCCGCTGCCCGAACTTTATGCCGCCGTCGTGCGCGAGAAACTCGGCGCCCTCGATTGCCGGCTGCTGTTCGAGCCCGGCCGCATGATCGCCGCCAATGCGGGCATTCTGGTCTCGCCGCGTCATCTACCGGAAAACCAGCGGCGGCAAGCAATTCCTCATCGTCGATGCCGCGATGAACGATCTCATCCGCCCGACGCTCTACGAGGCTTATCACGAGATCTGGCCGGTTGCGCAGGCTGCGCCGGACGCGCCGCGCCAGCCTTATGATGTCGTCGGTCCGATCTGCGAAAGCAGCGATTATTTCGCCAAGGAGCGCGCCGCTGCCCGCCATCGCCGAGGGCGATCTCATCGCCCTCATGACGGCGGGCGCCTATGGCGCCGTGCAGTCCTCGGCCTATAATAGCCGCCTGCTGGTGCCGGAGGTCCTGGTCAAAGGCGCCGCGTGGGCCATCGTGCGGCCCCGCCCCGATTATGACGTGATGTTGAAGGCGGAATCGCTGGCGTCCTGGCAAGTGCAACGCTAATTGACGTAGCGCGGATAAGGGCTTAATCTTCACCTGCGATAATTTGAGCGCCGGTTGCGCATCTAGTTGTTGCGCTGCAAGATTGTGTTATCCTTATTTATATGAAATGGAAATCTGATCAGCCGAAATTCACCGGTCGGCTCCGCTTCCAAGAGCCTGGCGCAGCAACTTGACCGCAAAGTCCGCCGCGCGCGCCTCGTCCTCATTCTGGACCGGCTGTGGCCGGCGCTCTGGCTGCCGTTCGGCGTCGCCGGCGTTTTCCTCCTCGTCTCGCTGTTCGGCCTGTGGCCGTGGCTCCCCTTCGAGATCCATCGGGGCGTGCTTTGGGGCTTCGGCATCGCGCTGGCCCTGTCGCTGGTGCCGCTGATCCGCATCAGATGGCCCGATCGCGCCGAAGCGCTGCGCCGCCTGGAAGCGACGGCGGGCCTGCCGCACCGGCCCGCGACATCCTATCATGATACCCTGGCGGGCCAGGCGCACTCCCCGGCGACGAGCCGGATCTGGATCGCGCATCGCGAACGCATGTCGCGGCTGTTCGGCCGGCTGCGAGGCGGGCTGGCCGCATCCGCGCGTCGACCGCTGGGACCCGTTCGCCCTGCGCGCGCTGCTGCTTCTGCTGCTCGCCATCGGCTATATCGCCAACCGCGAGGACGCCGCCGACCGCATCAAGGCGGCATTCATCCTGAAGCCGACCGCGCTGCCGAGCTCGGCCCGGCTCGATGCCTGGATCACGCCGCCGCTCTATACCGGCAAGCCGCCGATCATGGTCGCCGACGGCTCGCGCGAGAAGGCCGGACGGCGACAAGCCGCAGACCGCAGTTCACCGTGCCCGAACATGAGCGAGCTGACGGTGCGCGTCAACCATTCCGATGCGGCGCAATTCTCGCTGCGCTTCATGCCGCGCGAGGGCGGCGCGGAACCGCTTTCCGTCGAAACCGCCGACCAGCTTGTCACGGCCAGCGCCGCCAAGGGCAAGGAAAACACGCGCCGAATTCAAGGAAAAGCTGACCACGGCCGGCCGAAATCGAGCTGCTCGACAATGGCGTGACCGGTCGCGCGCTGGAGCGTCGACATCATCGAGGATACGCCCCCGGTCATCACCATGACCGAACCGCCCTCCGAAGCGCAGCGCGGCTCGCTCCGCTTCAAATACAGCGTGCAGGACGATTATGGCGTGCTGTCCGCCCAGGCCGTCATCACGCGCGCGCCGACGACGAAGACGCCGACGAGGAGAGCGACCGCCCCGCCGATGTGCAGCGTCTGGGCCAGGCGCCCATCATTCCGCTGACGCTGCCGCGCGCCAACACCAAGCAGGGCGAGGGCCAGACCTACCGCGATCTTGCCTCGCATTATTGGGCCGGGCTGCCGGCGATCGTGACGCTGGAGGCGCGCGATCAGGCCGAGCAGATCGGCCGCAGCGAGCCCTTCAAGCTGGTGCTGCCGCAGCGCAAATTCGACAAGCCGCTGGCCAAGGCGCTGATCGAGCAGCGCAAGAAGCTGGTCGATCGGCCCGATCTGCGGCTGAAGGTGGCCCGCGCGCTCGACGCGCTGACCATCGCGCCGGAGATTTTCATCCGCAACATGCAGATCTATCTCGGCATTCGCACCGCTTACCGGCGGCTGAACGACAATGACGACACCGCCGTCGCTGGAAAGCACGGCGGATCTGCTCTGGCAGGTCGCGGTGCATATCGAGGATGGCGACCTCTCCGATGCCGAGCGCCGGCTGCGCAACGCGCAGGAAGAGCTGATGCGGGCGCTGGAGCGCAACGCCTCCGACGAAGAGATCAAGAGGCTGATGGACGAGTTGCGCACCGCGCTCAACGAATTCCTCGAGAATATGAGGCAGCAGGCGCAGCAGGACCCCAATTTCGACGCCGAAAAATCCGCTCTCGCCGAACCGGGTCGTCACCCAGCAGGATCTGGAGCGGATGCTCAAGAAGATCGAGGATCTGGCCAAGACCGGCTCACGCGACGCCGCGCGCCAGATGCTGAGCGAATTGCGCGACCTGCTCGAAAACGCCAAGCCCGGCAATCAGGCGTCGAACAGCCAGAGCCAGGAAATGATGCAGATGCTGGACGGCCTCAGCGAGCTGATCTCCAAACAGCAGCAGTTGCTCGACGAAACCTTCCGCGCCCAGCAGCAGAGCGAATATGGCAATCCCGGCGAGGAAGGCGAGCCGGGCGAGGAGGGCCAGCAACGGCCAGCGAAGGCGCAGCAGGGCCAAGCAAGGGTCAGCAGGGCCAGCAGGGCAAGGGCGGCCAGGGGCAAGAACGGCCAGAACCCGTTCCCGGGCCTGGGCCAGCAGCAAGGCGATCTGCAAAAGCAGCTCAAGGAGCTGATGGATCGGCTGAAGGGCTTCGGCGCCAAGCCGCCGGAGCAGTTCGATGGCGCCGGCCAGGCCATGGGCAAGGCCGGCGAGGCGCTGGGCCAGGAAAATGCCGGCCGCGCCACGGAGCAGCAGACGCTGGCGCTGGACAAGATGCGTCAAGGCGCCAAGTCGCTCGTCGAGCAGATGATGAGCGGCATGGGGCAGCCCGGCCAGCAGGGCCGCGCCCAGGCGGGCGGCGGCGATCGCGATCCGCTGGGCCGTCCGCTGCCGACGCAAGGGCTCGACAATGGCGACTCGGTGAAAGTGCCGGAAGAGGCCGACATCCAGCGCGCGCGGCAGATCCTGGAAGAGCTGCGCAGGCGTCTGGGCGAGCGCGCCCGGCCGCCCGGCGAGCTGGACTATATCGAGCGTCTGATCGAGCGGTTCTGACCGCCCGGCTCTGGCGGCGGGGATGGCGAGAGTCGGCGCGGGAGGTATGCGGCATCACCTTAGAGTGGGATCCGCTCACATGGCGCCACCTTCCGAAATGCCCGCGAAAGCCGGGTATCGGTTGGGCATCTGCGATTTTTCCACACCAGATCCCCGTTTTCACGGGGATTTCGCGTTCGTATCGATCGTGATCTATGTGGATCGAACATGACATTTGAATCCCACCGCCGGTTTGGTCGGATGCCGGCTAACGTTTTCAAATGTCATGGCAAATTTGATCCATCGGCAAAAATCTAGTGGTTCGAAATGTTAGATTCGAACCACTAGCCATCGGCTGCTGAAAAACCCGGTGGCTGACGGCGTCGTGCGAATATAATTCCCTCTTCTCCGGTCATCATGGGGGCGAAGATGCGCGGATCGGACGAACGGAACGAGGCTTTGTTCAGCTATGTGAACCTGGAGGATCGGGTTCCCGCGCGGCATCCGCTTCGGCTGATCCGCGAGATCGTCAATGCGGCCCTGGCCAGGCTCGATGGCCCGTTTGCCAAGCTCTACGCGGCGGAAGGACGGCCCTCGATTGCGCCCGAACGGCTGCTTCGGGCGGCACTTATCCAGATCCTGTTCTCGATCCGGTCGGAGCGCCAGCTGATGGAGCAGATGCAGTACAATCTGCTGTTCCGCTGGTTCGTGGGGCTGGGCATCGACGATGCGGTGTGGGTGCCGACCGTGTTCAGCAAAAACCGCGACCGCCTGCTGACGACCGACATCGCTCGCCAATTCCTCGCGGCGATCCTGGCGGACAAGGCAGTGGCGCCCCTGCTCTCGGACGAGCATTTCTCCGTGGACGGCACGCTCATCCAGGCCTGGGCCTCGATGAAGAGCTTCCAGCCCAAAGCCTGCGCGGCGTCGGCACCCCGAGCCCCCGGCCGGCGGCGATGCAGGCCCTGGTCAGGGCAGCGGCGCCTCGCCCACCGGACCGGCGGCCGGTAGCGGCGACGGCGAGGATCAGGATGGTGGTGCGCCAGCCACCGCCGAAACAGCCCGCGGCGAGCCGCAATGCCGAGGTGGATTTCCATGGCCAGAAGCGCTCGAACGACACCCATGCCTCGCTGACCGACCCGCAAGCGCGCCTGTATCGCAAGGGGCCGGGCAAGGAAGCCAGGCTCTGCTTCATGGGCCATGCCCTGATGGAGAACCGCAGTGGCCTGGTGGTCGATGCCTGCCTCACCGAGGCTGACGGTCATGCGGAGCGGGAAGCCGCACTCGCCATGATCGAGCCCCGCGCCGACCGGCCGGGACGCATCACCCTCGGCGCCGACAAGGGCTATGACGTGGAGGACTTCGTCAACGAGCTGCGCTCCATGAACGTCACCCCGCATGTGGCGGCCAAGACAACTGGCTCGGCCATCGATGGCCGCACCACCAGACATGAGGGCTATGCGGTAAGCCAGCGCATCCGCAAGCGGATCGAGGAGGTCTTCGGCTGGGGCAAGACCATCGGGCCGCTCGCTCAGACCATGCTGCGCGGCACCGAGCGTGTCGGTGCGCAGTTCACGTTCGCAGTGGCAGGCTACAATCTCGCCCGGCTGCCGAAAGCTGCTCGCTGCATGACAAGGGCGAAAACAACCTTGGCGAGCAAGGCCGACACCGAAGGGGAAAGCCATTCCACTGGCGCCGCTTTTTCAGCGGCCTGCTAGATACAGCGACTCCGCCTCGCGGCCCGCTCCAGAGTCCTAGCTGGTCGCGCGATTTGGCAGGAAATCGGATTCCACTTTTTCTGATGGCTCTCAACAGCAAGAGCCAGATCGCCGAGGATGGAGTTACTGGTTTGCCATCGGCCCGGGAACGTTGCCAGACCCCGCCGCCGCCATGCAGGCCAGCCGGCCCCTCCCCGCGTCCCCGCGCGCGCGACACTCACCGGTTGCGGTCGAACTCCAACTCGATCTGGCTGATGTTCTTCGGCGGCGACACGAATTCCAGGGTGAAGCTGGCGCTCTCGCGCGGCGCCAGCGATTCCGTCGGCACGCTGGCCGTCACCTTGACCGCGTCGCTGCTGTCGCGTCCCGCACATTGATCAGCACGCGCGGCACCGTGACCGCCGGTCGGTGACGTTGACGACCTGGCCCTTCACCTCGATCATCGGCTTGCCCTGCGCCACGGTCCAGCGATAGCTGACATCGGCGAAATCGATGCCGCGTTCGGCGACGTCGAAACCGATGGCCCGATAGAGTGACGTCGTGCCCGGCAGCGCCGCCATGATCTCGGAACGCAGCGTCACGACGGCCAGCGCGATCCCGCTGATGATGGAAAGGAACACCGCCCACGCCGCCGCCAGCGCCAGACCCCCGCCGGCAGGCGACTTCTCATAGGCGGCGAGATCGGTGGATTCCAGCTCGCGCCTGCAGCGCGGCCGCCGCGTCCTCGTCGTAGAAATCCGGCGCGCCTCTGCGTCGCCAGCCTCCTGTCCATCGAAAAGCCTGTCGAAATCGGTCGAGCGATTGGTCATGCCGGCTCTGGCCGGGCTCGAAGGACCGCTTGGGCAGCGGCGCGGCCCGGAACGCATCTTCGATGTCGTGGCGGAAGCCGCATCGCGATCGGCCGCGGCCTCCTCGCCGGCTTCATCGTTCTCGCGCGCCTCGTCGGTCCGGCCTGGTAGACCGGGCGCCGCGCGGTGCGTCCCGTCAGCCGGAACGGAGCCTCTCGTCATCCTCCTCATGTCGCGGCCGGATCGTGTCCGGGGACGGTGAAGGCGGATGATCGGCCGCCTCGTTTCGGCATCGGCCTCTTTCGGTGACGTCTCGTCTTCGCGTGCTCGGCCGGCGCTCGGCGAAGACGCGGCGGCAACTGCCGGCGCAAGTGATCCCAGACCCGCATCGGCGCCGGGGTCGATCTTCGTGCTCGGTCCCGAATCTGCTCCTGCAACGGCGCCCGTGAGCCGTCATCGCTCGGGGATGTTCGAGCGCGGCCTTCAGCGCCTCGCGGATCGCGGTTTCGGTATCCTCTTCCTCCTCTTCGGCGTTCATCCGGCTGCGCCTCGACGATCTCGCGCCAGGGACGTTTCATGCGCCCGGCCAATTGCCCGCGCTTCGCTCCGGCTCGGGCGTTTCGGACCGCGGGCCTCTTCGGCTTCGGCGCGTCCTCCGGCCCGGTCGTCCTGCGTCCGCGTGCTCGGTCCACGTCGCGGCCGGCTCGACAGCGTCGCGAAGCCCGACGGAACTTGTCGAAGCCAGTCTCCGGCGTCGGCTGTGCGAGGTCTCGTCCGCTCGTCCGCCTCGTCTGCCAGCTCGAACGTCATCGGCGTCCTCTTCGTCCTCGGCCTCGGCCGTCGCCTCGTCATAGGTCTGCGCCTGCGGCTCGCTCAGCGTCGAAATCGCATCGGCCGAATTGTTCACGCCTGGCCTGCCATGACGCCGAGCCGCGGCGCGTTCGGAAGCGCGGCGGCCGGCTCCTCCGGCTCCTCGGGCTCGGCGATCGCGCTCAGCCTGCGGGCCGGCAATGGCGTGCGGCTCGCGGCGCAACCGGATTGTGCTCCGCGGCATCCGGCTCTATGGTCTCCTCCGACATCGCCCTCCGGGACAAGCCGCCATTGATGTCCGCATCGGGCGCATTTCACATGACCGGCCGCCTTCCGGTATGGGCTTTATTCATTTTATACCGGGTCGAACAGGCCGGGCATTCAATGATGGTGGACACGGATCATTCCTTTAACCATGCGGAGACGGCATACGGGCGAGCGCGCGGCAATTATGTCCCGTCTTCGCCGAAATCCATTGATACAGGAGAGTCGGTTCCGCATAAAGACCGGCATCTTAGGCTGTTGATCGTCTCAAGTTCAAGCATGCGGGAGCTGCCGTGATCAGATTCGAGAATGTGGGGCTTCGCTATGGCCTCGGCCCGGAGGTCCTGCGCGACGTCAGCTTTCATCTGCTTCCGGGATCGTTTCACTTTCTGACCGGGCTCTTCGGGCGCGGGCAAGACTTCGCTGCTGCGCATGCTGTTCATGTCGCTGAGGCCCAGCCGCGGCCTCGCCTATATGTTCGGCAAGAATATCACCCGTTCCGACGCCCGGCCAGCGCGCCGAACTGCGCCGCCGGATCGGCATCGTGTTCCAGGATTTCCGCCTGCTCGACCATATGACGACCTGGGAAAATGTCGCTCTGCCGCTGCGGGTGCATGGCAAGACGCCAGTCCGAATATGCCGAGGATGTGACGGAGCTGCTGAAATGGGTGGGGCTGGGCGAGCGGATGCACGCCTATCCGCCGGTGCTCTCGGGCGGTGAGAAGCAGCGCGCCGCTATCGCGCGCGCCGTTATCGGCAAACCTGAGCTCTTGCTCGCCGACGAGCCGACGGGTAACGTCGACCCGCAAATGGCGCGGCGGCTGCTGCGCCTCTTCATCGAACTGAACCGGCTGGGGACCTCCGTCATCATCGCGACCCACGATTATCAGCTCATGACCCAATTCGCCGCGCCGCGGCTGATGCTGGAACAGGGCCGGCTGCACATCCATGGCTGAGACGCATGAATAACCAAGCCCTCGACCGACGCCTTCCCGCGATCATGCAGCCGCAGCAGCCGAAGCGCCGCTTCGCGCCCGGCAAGGCGCCCATCGTGCCGCCCGGCTCGGTGACGGGCCGTTCGCTGACGGTCGTGATCGCGATCATGGGCTTCCTCGCCTGCCTGACGGCCGGCGCCGTCTACATGATCAACCAGTCCGCCTCGGCCTGGCTGCGCGATGTCGGCAGCGAAGTCACCGTTCAGATCAAGCCGGACGGCACTGTCGACGAGGTCGAGAAGCGCGCGCCGAAGAGGTCGTCAAGTTCCTCACCGGCCAGATCGGCGTGCGCGAGGTTCAGCTCCTGTCGCTGGACCAGTCGGCCGAGCTGGTCGAGCCCTGGCTGGGGCAGATTTCCGGCGATCAAGGACCTGCCGTTGCCGCGCCTGATCGCGGTGCAGATCGATCGGGACAATCCGCCCGATCTGACGACGCTGCGCGCGGTGCTGACCAGCAAATACCCCGGCCGCGACCCTGGACGACCATCGCGCCTGGCAGCAGCAGATCCGGCGCGTGACGGGCTCGCTGGCGCTCGGCGGCATCGCGGTGATCGTGCTGATGGCGGCGGCGACCATCGCCGTCGTGGTGTCCGCCGCCCGCAGCGCCATGGCGTCGAACCGCGAAATCATCGAGGTGCTGAATTTCGTCGGCGCCGAGGAACGATTCATCGCCCGCCAGTTCGAGCTGCATTTCCTGATGCTTGGCGTCAGGGCGGGCATCGTCGGCGCGCTTGCCGCCGCGCTGGTGTTCTTTTCGCTGCCGATCATCACCGAATATCTCAGCGGCGCCGCGACCCATGCCGAGATCCGCCGGCTGGTCGGCACGGGCCGTCTCGATCGTGCTTCGGCTATGCGAGCCTGTTGATCGTCGTCGTCGCGATCGCCACCATCTGCCAGATGACGTCGCGATTTGGCGTTCGCCGCATTCTGAACGCCCAGAACCAATAAACCATGCGGCAAAGATATGATCGGGACCGCCCAATCATGCGCCATACGGCATTTTCAAAGCGCGAAAAACCCTACATTGTCACGCGGCATGGAACAGTGCACGCGATATTCCGGTTCGGGTAAAAGCGACGAGCCGCTTTCTCTGGTGGGGAAAGTCGCGGCTTGCGGCTGCCGCGGCGGCCGTGGCGCTTGCGTTTGCGGGCTTTCTGGCGTTCTCCAGCCTGGTCAACGGCGATGCCGCCGACGATATCCGCGCCGGCCGACGCGATCGTCGTGCTGACCGGCGGCGAAGCGCGCATTCCCGAAGCGGTCAAGCTGCTGGCGCAGGGCAAGGGCCGCCGCCTGCTGATTTCCGGCGTCAATCCCGGTCACCACGCGCGGCGAACTCGCCAGCCTGACGCCGAACAGCAAGCGACTGGTTCCGCTGCTGCATCGATGTCGGCCAGGAGGCGCGCGACACGATCGGCAATGCCGCCGAGACCAAGGCATGGGTGGAGAAGCGCGGCTTCAAATCGCTGATCGTCGTCACCGCGACCTATCACATGCCGCGCAGCCTGGCGGAGTTGCGGCGCGCCCTGCCGGATGTCGATTTCATCGCCTATCCGGTCCGGCCGCGCAACCTGCATCTGGAAGAATGGTGGGCCTATCAGGGAAGCTTGCAGCTGCTGGCGATGGAATACGCCAAATTCGTTCCCGCGCTCGGGCGCTGCGTGCCGGCCGAATTCGGGCGCGGGCGCGGCGTTTTCGGCGGAACGCGCCAATGCCTGAACGCCGAGAGCACGGGCGTGAGCATGGCTGCGCTCGCTGATTTTCTACGTCGTCTTCTACGTCAATACGGCGGTTTTTCTGATCCTGGGCAGCCCGCTGCTGCTCGGGCCGCGCCGCTGGGCGATGGCTGGCCTTGACCGCGCATGCGCGTGCCTCGATGTGGTGGATGCGGGTCATCTGCGGCACGCGGGTCGAAGTGCGCGGGCAGGAAAACCTGCCCAAGGGCGCCGGCGATCATCGCGTCCAAGCATCAATCGGCCTGGGATACGTTCGGCCTCATTCCGCTGACGCGCGATCCGGCGATGATCATGAAGCAGGAGCTGCTTTCGCTGCCGCTTTATGGCTGGTTCTCGCGCAAGTTCGAGATGATCCCGGTGCGCCGCGATCTTGGCCCGACGGCGCTGCGCCAGATGGCGCGCGAGGCCGCCAAGCGCGCGGCGCAAGGGCGCGACATCGTCATCTTTCCCGAAGGCACGCGGCGTCCGCCCGGAGCGCCGCCGGCCTACAAGCCCGGCATTGTGCTGCTCTATGAGGCGCTCGGCATCCCTTGCGTGCCGGTGGCGCTGAATTCGGGGTATTTCTGGCCGCGCCACAGCATCATGCGCCGGCCCGGCACGATCGTCGTCGAATTCCTCCCCGCCATCCCGCCGGGATTGCCGCGCGCGCGAGTTCATGGCGCTGCTGCAGGACCGTATCGAAACCGCCACGCGCGAGCTTTTTCCACAGGAGATCGCGGCCGGCGCAGGCGGCAGAAATCCCAGTCTCCGAAGCAAAAAACTAGCCTAAAACTGGCATTTTCACGGCGCGATCACCATATATAGTGAGGTGACGTTCGGCTCAAGCCACTAGCTTGACAATCTGAGTACAAAACGAGAACATTATGCCCGTCACCGGCAGCAGGCCCGATGCGTGCACTCAGATTTCCGATGGGCTTGCCATGACGCATGAACACTCTTCCCCGCGATCTCCCGGCAGATCTGGGAGCAGAAATACCGCTTCACGGCGGAGAGCGGCGCGGCCGAAACTCGCGATCGAGGAAAGCTGGCGGCGCGTTGCCGCCGCCGTCGCGCAGGCGCGAAGGCGAGGCGGTTCGCGCGCCAATGGGCGGAGCGGTTCTACGATGCGCTGTCCGGCTTCGAGTTCCTGCCCGCCGGACGCATCCTGTCCGGCGCCGGCACCGGGCCGCAACGTGACGTTGTTCAACTGCTTCGTCATGGGCCGGATCGAGGACGACATGGCCTCGATCTTCGAGAATGTGAAAGAAGCCGCGCTGACCATGCAGCAGGGCGGCGGCATCGGCCATGATTTCTCCACGCTGCGGCCGAAGGGCGCGCTGGTCAAGGGCGTCGGCGCGGATGCTTCCGGCCCGGTCAGCTTCATGGATGTGTGGGACGCCATGTGCCGCACCATCATGTCCGCCGGCTCGCGGCGCGGCGCGATGATGGCGACGCTGGCCTGCGATCATCCCGATATCGAGGCCTTCATCGAGGCCAAGGCCGACCCGGCGCGGCTGCGCAATTTCAACCTCTCCGTGCTCGTCAGCGACGCGTTCATGGAGCGCGGTGGAGAAGGATGCGGCCTGGGAGCTGCGCTTCGACGGCAAGGTCTACAAGACGCTCCCGGCGCGCGCGCTTTGGGACAAGATCATGCGCTCGGCCTATGACTATGCCGAGCCCGGCGTGATCTTCATCGACCGGGTGAACCGCGAAAATAATCTGAACTATTGCGAGGCGATCCACGCCACCAACCCTTGCGGCGAGCAGCCCTTGCCGCCTTATGGCGCGTGCCTGCTCGGCTCCATCAATCTGGCGGCGCTGATCGCGCGAGCCGTTCACGCGAAGCGCGCGGCGCTCGACGAGGCGCGGCTGCCGAACTGGCCGGCATCGCGGTACGCTTCCTCGACGATGTCATCGACGTTTCGAATTTCCCGCTGGAGGCGCAGCGCCGTGAGGCCGTCGCCAAGCGCCGCATCGGGCTTGGCGTCACCGGGCTGGCCGACGCGCTGATCCTTTGCGGCATGCGCTACGGAACGCCGGAGGCCGCCGAACTCGCCGGGCATTGGATGGCGCTGATCGAGCAGGCGGCCTATCGGGCGAGCGCCCATCTGGCCGCCGAGAAGGGCGCATTTCCGCTTTATGACGCCGCACCCTTCGCCGAAGGCGCCGGCCTTCGGGCGGCTCGACGCGCGAGACACAGGCGCTGATCGGCGCGCATGGCCTGCGCAACGGGCTTCTCACCTCGATCGCGCCGACCGGCACGATCTCGCTGCTGGCGGGGAATGTGTCCAGCGGCATCGAGCCGGTGTTCGATTTCGCCTATAGGCGCAAGATCCTGGCGGCGGACGGCTCGGCGACGGAGGAGACCGTCGAGGACCCGCGCCTATCCGGCAATTCCGCGCGCATTTCGGCGCCGGACGCGGCGCTGCCGGACTATTTCGTCACCGCCCAGGACGCTGACGCCGCGCGATCATCTGCGGATGCAGGCGGCCTTGCAGCGCCATGTCGACGCCTCGATTTCGAAGACCGTCAACTGCCCCGAGGATCTGTCCTTCGCGGCGTTCAAGGAGCTTTATCGCGACGCCTATCGCGATGGGCCTCAAGGGCTGCACCGCCTACCGGCCGAACGCCGTCACCGGCAGCGTGCTGGCCACTTCGCAGCCAAGCCGGTGGCGCCGTCCGAGGCCGGAGCCGGCCAGGCCGGACGCGCCGCACGCGGCTTCGAGCGGACGGGCGGCGGGCCGGGCAAGGCGGATATCGTCTATATGTCGCAAGCCGCTGGAGCGCGATCAGGTGCTGTCCGGCTACACCTATAAGCTCAAATGGGCCGATAGCGATCACGCGATCTACGTCACCATCAACGATCTCGTCCAGGATGGCCGGCGGCGGCCCGTTCGAGATTTTCATCAACTCGAAGAATCTGGAGCATTATGCCTGGACGGTGGCGCTGACGCGGATGATCAGCGCGGTCTTCCGGCGGGGCGGCGACGTGTCCTTCGTCGTCGAGGAGTTGAAGGCGGTGTTCGATCCGCGCGGCGGACAATGGATGGGCGGGCGCTATGTGCCGAGCCTGCTCGCGGCGATCGGCGGGATCATCGAGCAGCATATGGTCAGTACCGGATTTCTGAC
This sequence comes from uncultured Actinomycetota bacterium, assembly GCA_963757695.1. Lineage (GTDB taxonomy): Bacteria > Actinomycetota > Actinomycetes > Propionibacteriales > Nocardioidaceae > Nocardioides. Next base: position 1,049,021 of record CAVWTJ010000012.1, on the reverse strand, counting down.
GCCGGACGTCGCGCGAGGATGGCGAGACGGCGCAGCCTCGCAAGGCGGTCGGCGAGGGGCGGCGGCGGCGCGAAAGCCTGTCCGCGATGCGGGTCACGGCGCTGCATTTCAGCGAAGGATGCCTGCAGTGCAGGGATTGCGGCTATTCGAAATGCGGCTAAGCGTCATGCGCGCTGGTCGACCGGAGCGAAGGCGCAATGCCGGCATGCCCGCGCCTACGATGCCGCTCGTGCCGGACGCATCAGAAGGTGCATGCATCGATTTTCCCCGGCGTCGGCCGAAGCCTGCATCTGGATCGATGCACGAACGCGATCAGGCCATGACGATCAATGCTTTGTGGGCGACCCTGGCCTGCCCGCGGCAGCCATTCCAGTTCGGGCTGGCGCTCGCCGCTGGTTTGCGCGCGCGTTTCGCGGCCTTGCTGCGCTGGGATTCGGCCTCGACGGTGACTTCGATGCGCCATTCTGCGCGTGGATTCCAGAGCGTCAGGGCGGCCTGCCTGATATGCTCCGCGCTGGCGGCGAGCGCCGGGTCCAGCGACATGCTCATATACAATTCCCAGAGATGCTTGATGAGTTCGGGCACCGTGTTCGCCGTTGAGATCGTCCTGGCTGTCAAAAGGCTTCATCACACACCTTGCTTTCTCGTAGAACCCCGATAACGCTACATACCGCAATTCAATTCAATGACGCTCAATCCTGCTCCTCTCCTTTTCGATCATCAATCCATAGACCCGAAATCTGCGCTTCTCCCGAGACTGCTTAATCGCATCCGACTGCCCGAATCAGACAAGCTATCACCCAAGCCTAAGCAACGGCACGTGATCGTCGCCAAATGCAATTATAATTTTGACCGGTCAAACATGGCGATGGAACTAGAATATCCTATTAATCAATAGTTTAACATAGGGAATTTCGCATGTACAAATGAATCGTAACTCTTGAACCTCTTGAGCAGCGCTCCCATTTCTGCTCACCAAGCTGGTTACATGCGTCGAGCTACTGCTCGGATTCAATGCATCAGGCTGCGCGCGATCTTCGCCATCATGTCGCCCGGCTGTGGCGAGCGCTGCCTGCAGGCCGGGTATCAGAATGCCGAACGTTTGTCACAGCGAATCGGCGACCGCCTATCCAAATCGCCTGGTCGCAATGCACGAAGCCGCCGCCTGCCATGGCTCGTGCCGAACGCCGTCCGCCGAAGGGTCAACTTGCGGCTGAGAGCGATGCGCGAACATAATGGCGGCAATCAATGATTAGGGAGGATGCGATGACCGAGGCCAAGGTCTATTCCGTTCCGGACGACATGGCAGCAGACCGCCTATGTCGACGCCACGACCTATCATGAGATGTATGAGGCCAGCGCCGCCAACCCCGATGCGTTCTGGGGAGAGCACGGCCAGCGGATCGACTGGATCAAGCCCTATTCAGACGGTGAAGAACACCAGCTTCGCGCCCGATAACGTCTCGATCAAATGGTTCGAGGACGGCACGCTGAACGTCTGCGCCAATTGCGTCGACCGGCATCTGGCCGAGCGCGCCGATCAGGTCGCCATCATCTGGGAAGGCGACGAGCCGGATATGGACCTGAAGGTCACCTACCGGCAGCTTTACGATCACGTCTGCCGCTTCGCCAATGTGCTGAAGAAGCTGGGCGCCAAGAAGGGCGACCGCATCACCATCTACATGCCGATGATCCCCGAGGCGGTCTATGCGATGCTCGCCTGCGCGCGGATCGGCGCCATCCATTCGGTGGTCTTCGGCGGCTTTTCGCCCGACAGCCTCGCCAACCGCATCCAGGACTGCGATTCCAATATCGTCATCACCGCCGATGAAGGCGTGCGCGGCGGCCGCAAGATCCCGCTGAAGGGCAACACCGACACCGCGCTGGAGAAATGCCCGACGGTGGAGAAGGTGCTGGTGGTGAAGCGCACCAACGGCGCCGGTCGGCTGGCAGGAGGGCCGCGATCATTGGTATCATGAGGAGGCCGCCAGCCGTTCCCGCCGAATGCCCGCCCGAGGAGATGAGCGCCGAAGACCCGCTGTTCATCCTCTACACCTCCGGCTCGACCGGCAGCCCGAAAGGCGTGCTGCACACCACCGGCGGCTATCTCGTCTTCGCCGCGATGACGCATCACTACGTCTTCGATTATAAGGACGGCGATATCTACTGGTGCACGGCCGATGTCGGCTGGGTCACCGGCCACAGCTACATCGTCTACGGGCCGCTGGCCAACGGCGCGACGACGCTGGTCTTCGAGGGCGTGCCGAACTATCCGTCGCCGTCGCGCTTCTGGGACGTGATCGACAAGCACAAGGTCAACATCTTCTACACCGCGCCGACCGCGCTGCGCGCGCTGATGGGCGCCGGCGACAGCCATGTGACCAAGACCAGCCGCAAATCGCTGAAGCTGCTCGGCTCGGTCGGCGAGCCGATCAATCCCGAGGCCTGGGAGTGGTATTACAATGTGGTCGGCGACGGAGCGCTGCCCGATCGTCGATACCTGGTGGCAGACCGAGACCGGCGGCATTCTGATCACGCCGCTGCCGGGCGCCATCCCGCTGAAGGCCGGCTCGGCGACGAAGCCGTTCTTCGGCATCAAGCCGGCGCTGGTCGATGCCGAGGGCAAGATTCTCGAGGGCGCGGCGTCCGGCAATCTGGTCATCACCGATAGCTGGCCGGGCCAGATGCGCACCGTGTTCCGCGATCACGAGCGCTTCGTGCAGACCTATTTCTCCACCTATAAGGACATGTATTTCACCGGCGACGGCTGCCGCCGCGACGCGGACGGCTATTATTGGATCACCGGCCGCGTCGACGACGTGATCAACGTGTCGGGCCATCGCATGGGCACGGCGGAAGTGGAATCCGCGCTGGTGGCGCACCCGAAGGTGGCCGAGGCGGCCTGTGTCGGCTATCCGCATAACATCAAGGGGCAGGGCATCTATGTCTATGTCACTCTGATGGCGGGCGAGGAGCCGACCGAGGAGCTTCGCCGCGAGCTGCGGGACTGGGTGCGCAAGGAAATCGGCCCGATCGCCGCGCCGGATCTGATCCAGTTCGCGCCCGGGCTGCCGAAGACGCGCTCGGGCAAGATCATGCGCCGCATTCTGCGCAAGATCGCCGAGGACGATTTCAGCAATCTGGGCGACACCTCGACGCTGGCCGAGCCGGCGGTCGTGAACGACCTGATCGACAACCGGATGAACCGGTCGTAAACGGCTGAAAAAAAATTGCGAGCTGCCGGGGAGGGCAGCTCGCAATTCGTATCGTGCATTGAGGGGGTCAATGCGTGTCAGCCGATGGCCATTCGAGCTGGGGACAGCTCAAGGCGGGCAGGTTGGAGCAATTGCCCGGGGGTGCCGGACAAATGTGCCAGTGAGAGAGATGGGGGGCTGTCTGCTCTGCTCCTGTTCCGCCATTGGTTACCGTCTGACACTTAGGAGTGTGCAACTGCACGCGAAGGTTGTCAAAGCGCGCAAATCATATCCCCAATTCCCACAGGCAAATTGCCAATCCAAAAATAAAATCCTTGCCGTTTTCCATAACGACGACGTGCGAGAATTTGTCTTGCAGGTTCATCGGTCTGGCGTCGCCGGTCCAATTCCTCGACGCGCGGATTTCGAGACGGGCATCGCCTGCGACGCAGACAGATCGGCTTCGTCTCCATCCGAGCAGCGGGACGCATTCTGAGGCAGTGCCGGGGTGCGCTCTCTCCCCCTAAACTGTGATCACAGATCACTGATCTCATATCAACGATCTTGACAGAGGAGGGGCGTGTGGCATGCTATCCGCTGCTGTGCTCCTGCGAAACTGTGGCTGCAATTCAAGCGGCCGGCCGGTCCGGGAAGACGGCGACGGGCAAATGGGATGGGATATGTGCAACGATCGGGCGTCGCAAACGGCGCATGCACCGTTCGATGGTAGACTTCCTATTACAGAGATTCGCTGACTGGCTGCGCCCGCGACAACGCGCGCCCGCACTGGCTCGACGACAGTTAGAAAACAAAACCAATATGTTGGAGGAAAATCGCCATGAGAAGCTTTGCCCTATTCGCAGCGTTATCGGCCGGGGCCGTATGGGCGGTGCCGGCGCAGGCCGAGCCGCTGAAGATCGGCATCATCGAAAGCCTCTCGGGGTCGCAGACCTCGACCGGCCGCCTCTTCGCCACCGCCGCCGAATACGGCGTCAAGGTGATCAACGCCAAGGGCGGCTTCAACGGCGCACCGGTCCAGGTCATCGAATACGACAATGCCGGCGGCGCGACCGAAGCCGCCGACAAATTCAAGCAGGCGGTCGCCGATGGCGTCAACATCATCATCCAGGGCGCCTCCTCCGCGATGGCCGGCCAGATCACCGAGGACGTGCGCAAGCACAATCTGCGCAACCCCGGCAAGGAGATCATGTACATCAACGTCGGCGCCGAGGCGATGGAGCTGACCGGCGACAAATGCCACTTCTACCATTTCCGCTACACCACCACCGCGCCGATGCGGGTCAATGCGCTGGTCAGGGCGATGAAGGATGCCGGCGACCTTGGCACGAAGGTCTATTCGATCAACCAGAACTATTCCTGGGGCCAGGACATGCAGGCGGCCATCGACGCCGCTGCGCCAAGATCGGCGGCTATAAGGTCGTCGAGAAGGTGCTGCACGACGTCAACAAGATCCAGGACTTCGCGCCTTACGTCGCCAAGATCAAGGCCGCCGATCCCGACACGGTGATGACCGGCAACTGGTCGAACGACCTGCTGCTGCTGATGAAGGCCGCCGGCGACGCCGGCCTCAAGGTGCGCTTCGGCACCGCCTTCCTCGACCAGCCGGGCAACATCGCCAATGCCGGCGACGACCGCGCTCGGCGATTACATCGCCAACAACTACGACAATCGCCGCCGGCGATCCCGCCTTCGCCGACGACTACAAGACGGCGGTGGGCCACTACCCGGTCTTCGTCGAACCGCAGACCGTCTTCGCCATGGGCGCGCTGCAGCAGGCGCTGGCCAAGGTCGATTTCAAGGGCGGCGCGATCAACGTCACCGAGATCGCCAAGGCGCTCGAAAACGTCACCTATGAGAGCCCGGTCGGCCCGATCTCGGTGCGCAAGGAAGACCATCAGACGATCCGGCCGGTCGTGGTCTCCAAGGTCGTCAAGAACGCCAAATATCCGGCCGACGATACCGATATGGGCTTCGAGCCGGTCAGCGTCGTTCCAGGGCGCCGACGCGATCTATCCGGTCCAGGCCTCCTGCAAGATGCAGCGGCCGAATAAAGCCGGAAGCGAGACCGGCCTGGCCGGGCCCGATCCGGCATGCGCGATCCCGGCCGGTGCCCTTCCCCGAGCCATCGACGACGCGTGCTCCCGGAGATCCTGCCATGGAATTTGCCATCATTTCCGCCCTTAACGGCGTGATCTACGGCCTGCTGCTGTTCATGGTCTCGGCGGGCCTGACTTTGATCTTCGGCATGATGGGCGTCCTCAATTTCGCCCATGCCTCGTTCTACATGCTCGGCGCCTATGTCGCCTATGCGATCTCGTCGCACGTTCGATTTCTGGGTCGGCCTGCTGGTCGCCCCGCTTGTCGTCGGCGCTCGTCGGCATGGTGGTCGAGCGCTACCTGCTGCGCCGGGTCCACGCCTTCGGCCACGCCCATGAACTGCTGCTGACCTTCGGGCTGGCGCTGATCTTCGAGGAGCTGATCAAGCTGTTCTTCGGCGATTTTCCGGTCAACTACCAGATGCCGGAGAACCTGCGCTTCGCCGCCTTCACCGTATTCGGCACGGATTACCCGTTCTATCGCCTGTTCATCGGCGCGCGTCGCGGTGATCATGTTCGTCGCCCTCTATATCCTCCTGTCGCGCACGCGCATCGGCATCGTGGTGCGCGCCGCCGAGCGCCTGCCGACCATGGCCGAGGCGCTTGGCCATAACATTCCGCTCGTCTTCATGGGCGTGTTCGGCGCCGGCGCCGCGCTCGCCGGGCCTCGCCGGAGCGGTGGCCGGCGCGTTCTTTCCGACCAACCCCAACATGGCGCTCGACACTCGGGGTCATCGTGTTCGTGGTGGTCGTCGTCGGCGGGCTCGGCTCGCTCAAGGGCTCGCTGGTCGCCTCGCTGCTGATCGGGCTGTTCTCGTCCTTCGCCGTCGGCATCGACTGGTCGCTGGCGAGCCTGTTCGGCCTCGTCGGCCTCGGCGACTGGGCCAGGAGCGTGGGCGGCCTGATGACCATGACCGTCTCCTCGATCAGCGGCACCATCCCGTTCCTCCTGATGCTGATCGTGCTGCTGGTGCGTCCGGCCGGCCTGATGGGCGAGCGCAATTGAGGAAGCCGCTGATCGTGAAACCGTCGCTCCTCATCGCTGCCGTCCTGGCGCTGCTCGCGGGCGCGCCGCCATTTCTCGGGCTCGGTCTGCAGAATGCCCTGGTCAACGTCCTGATCGCCAGCCTGTTCGCGCTCGCCTTCAATCTGCTGGTCGGTCAGGCCGGCCTGCTGTCCTTCGGGCACGCCGCCTATTTCGGCGTCGGCGCCTATCGCCACTTTGCATCTGATGCGGGCGGTCGAGAACGGGCTTGACTTCCCGACCCCGCTGCTGCCGCTCGCCGGCGCGGCGGCGGGACTTGCCGTCGGCGTCGTCGCCGGATTTTTCGCGACCATGCGCTCGGGCGTCTATTTCGCCCTGGTGACGCTGGCGATCGCCGAGCTGTTCCACTCGCTGGCGCCGCACTGGCAAGGCGTGTTCGGCGGCGAAGCCGGCCTGTCGTCGATGCGCATGCCCTGGGCCGGGCGTCACCTTCGGCTCGACCCTGCGAGGTCTATTATCTGACGCTCGGCTGGGTGGCGGTGTCGGTCTGCGTGCTGTGGGCCTATACCCGCACGCCGTTCGGCCGGCTGACCCTGGCGTTGCGCGACAACGAGCAGCGGGTGCGCTTCCTCGGCTATGACGCGCACGCCACCAAGGTTATCGTCTTCGCCATTTCCGCGATGTTTTCCGGCATCGCCGGGGCGCTGCAGGCGATCTCCAACGAGACCGCCAATTATTCGCTGTTCTCGTCGCACGTCTCGGCGCAGGTGGTGCTGCACACCTTCGTCGGCGGTTCGACGATCTTCTTCGGACCGGCCTTGGGCGCCGCCGTGTTCACGCTTGTTCGCCCATCTGGTCTCCGACCTGACCCGCTCGTGGCAGCTCTATCAGGGCGCTGATCTTCGTGCTGGTCATGCTGTTACGCGCCGACCGGCATCGGCGGCATCGTCCAGCACCATCTGCGCCACCGGCGGCAGCTGGACTGGTCGCGGCTCGCCGCGCCTTATGCGCTCGGCGGCCTGGGCGGCGGCTGCGTGGCGGCCGCGGCGGTGTTCCTGACCGAGACGCTCGAGCGTCCTGTTCGGCGAATCCTACGCCGTGATGCGCCGGAAAGCCGGCGGCGGCTTCCCGCCGTTCGACGCTGTTCGGAACGCATTGGGAGCCCGACCAGCCCGCTCACCTGGTTCGTGCCGTCGGTGCTGTTTCTGGCCGGGCTGTATCCTGCTGGCGCGCGCGCGGCGCGACATCGCCGTGGTTTGGGACGCGATCCGCGGCGCATCCGTCAGGCCAGCGCCCGATCACGAGCCGGACGCATCGGCGCCAGCCCGCACCACGCAATCCGGTTTGACGCCATGAGCACGCCGCTCCCTTCGCTTCAGCTCATCGGCGTGACCAAATCCTTCGGCCCGATCCCGGTGATCCAGGGCGTCAATCTCGAAGTCCTGGCCGGCGAGCGGCACGCGGTGATCGGCCCGAACGGCGCCGGCAAGTCCACGCTGTTCAACCTGATGTCCGGGCATGTTTCCCGCTCACGGCCGGCGAGATCCGGCTGCACGGGCCGCAGCATCGCCGGGCTGCCGCCGCACCGGATCAACCGCAGCGGCCTCGCGCGCTCGTTCCAGATCACCAACATTTTCCATCGCATGAGCGTGTTCGAGAATCTGCGCATCGGCGTGCATGGCGCGCCACGGCGTGCGCTACGGCCTGTTCCGGCCGGTCGCCGGGCATGCGCCGGGTCAACGAGGAGACCGCGCGAAATTCTCGCCCTGCGTCGGCCTCGAGGCGCGCGCCGACGACATGGCCGGCGACCTCACCTATTCCGAGCAGCGCGCGCTGGAAATCGGCATGACGCTGACCACCGGCGCCGACGTCATCCTGCTCGACGAGCCGACCGCCGGCATGTCGCGCGAGGAGACCGCCCACGCGGTCGAACTCATCCGCGACGTCACCAAGGGCAAGACGCTGCTGATGGTCGAGCACGACATGAGCGTCGTGTTCAGCCTGTGCGACCGCGTCTCGGTGCTGGTCTACGGCAAGATCCTGGCGACGGACACGCCCGAGACGCATCAGCGCCAACCGCGAGGTGCAGGAAGCCTATCTCGGCGAGGAGGCGGCGTCATGAGCCTGCTCGAAGTCCGCGGCCTGCACGCCCATTACGGCAAGAGCCATATCCTGCACGGCGTCGACCTGACGCGTTCCGGATGCGGCCATCGTCTCCCTGCTCGGGCGCAACGGCTCGGGCCGCTCGACCACGCTGCAAGGCGATCATGGGGCTGGTGCCGCCGTCGGCCGGCGCGGTGCGTCTCGCCGGGCGCGACCTCGCCGGCCGCCGGCCCTTCGACATCTGCCGCGCAGGGCATCGGCTTCGTGCCCGAGGAGCGGCTGGTCTTCCCCAACCTGACGGTCGAGGAAAACCTGCTGATGGGCGTGCAGAAGCCGGCGCCCGGCGCGCCGCGCCTGGACCATCGCGGAGATGTACGACTATTTCCCGCGCCTGAAGGAGCGCCGCGCGCATCCGCGCCGGCTATCTGTCGGGCGGCGAGCAGCAGATGCTGACGATCTGCCGCTCGCTGCTCGGCAATCCGCGCGTGCTGCTGATCGACGAGCCGACCGAGGGCCTGGCGCCCAAGATCGTCGAAGTGGTGATGGAGGTGATCCTCGACATCGGCCGCCGCGGCGTCGCGGTGGTGCTGGTCGAGCAGAAGCTGACCATCGCGCTCAAGGTCGCCGAGCAGGTGATGGTCATGGGGCATGGCGAGATCGTGTTTCGCGGCACGCCCGAGGAATTGGCCGAGCATCCCGACGTGCGCCGCAACTGGCTGGAGGTGGCCTGACATGGCGCGAGCGCACGCGACGCCGACGACTGCGCAGCGGCAAGATCAGAAGGTGGTTCATGAGCACTGATCGAAAGGATGCGGCCGCGTCCCGGGCTGCGGGTGCTGGTCACCGCCGGCGCCGCCGGCATCGGCGCCGCCATCGCCGAGGGCGTTCCTCGAAGCCGGCGCCAAGGTGCTGATCTGCGACGTCGACGCCGAGGCGCTCGCGCGCTTTGCCGAAAGCCATCCCGGAGGTGGCGACGACGCTGACCGACGTCGTCCGACCGCGGCCGCGGTCGAGCGCCTGTTCGCCGAGGTCGCGGCGCAGCTCGGCGGGCTCGACGTGCTGGTCAACAATGCCGGCATCGCCGGTCCCGACCGGCCCGATCGACGAGCTCGCGGTCGACGACATCCGGCGCACGCTCGATGTCGACCTCTTGGGCCAGTTCCTGGTGCTGCGGCTGGGCGTGCCGCTGCTGCGCGCCAGCGGCGACGGCGCGATCATCAACATCTCGTCGGTCGCCGGCCGCCTCGGCTACGGCTCTGCGCACGCCCTACGCCGCCGCCAAATGGGGCGATCGTCGGCTTGACGGCGAGCCTGGCCAAGGAACTGGGGCCGGACGGCATCCGCGTGAACGCGATCCTGCCGGGCGTCGTGCGCGGCGCCCGCATGGAGCGCGTCATCCGCGACCGGGCCGCGGCGGCCGGCGTGACCTACGAGGAGATGGAAGCGCCAATATCTGCAAACAGGTCTCGCTGCGCCGCATGGTCGAGCCGGAGGACGTCGCCGCCATGGCGCTGTTCCTGTGTTCGCCGGCCGGAGCCAATATTTCGGGTCAGGCGATCAGCGTATGCGGCAATGTCGAAACCCTGTAAAACCGGGCGGCCTTCCGGATCATGACTGTTTGAGCTGTTTCGCAACGGGAGGCGTTTCATTGGCCGATTTGTAATAGCGGCGTATCGAATAATGCGCCGCCTTGATATCCAGCGCTATCGCCCGTTTCGCTGACGCCCTGTCCCGGTGCGCAATGGCTTCGATGGCATCCTTGTGAACCTTGCAGCCAATATCGAAAATCTTATGGAAGAGGTCCTTGTCATATTGCGAGATCGCAAGGACCGGTCCGGTGCGGAGCCACAAATTTGAAATGATGTCCAAGAGCTGGGGATAGCCCGCCGCCCGGATATATCTCAAAATGGAAGGCTTGATTTGCCGCAAGCGTGGCTTCCAGGTCGCGCACGCGCAGGGCCTTTTCCATCACATTTATTATGGTGTTTCAACCGATCGATGAGCAGCGGGTCCCTGGATGCGCAGGCCTTCTCAGTCGCAAATCCCTCAACCTGGATTCTGATCCTGATATATTCTTCATGGACGCTCGCAACATAGGATGCGACGCGCAGCAATCTGCCCGGACGATTGCTCCAAGCCTTTTCCGCCACAAGCCGCTTGACCGCCTCCCTGACCGGCATGGCGCTTGTCCCCAGGGCGGTCGCCAGCCGCCGGATAGAGACTTGCTCCCCGGCAGGAACTGACCTTTCAGCAAAGCCAATCGGAGGCTTTGGTAGACCTTTTCCTGGACCGTGGATATGTCGACCGGTGAGAGGTCTTTGTGCATGCGAAACTTCCATAATTCCAATGCGTAAATTTCCGACTGCCCTGTACCCTACCCGATCGGCGGGGTGTGGGGGCCGGTTTTACGCATTCTATCCCGGAAAGTCCTTGCATCATCGGCAGCACGAGGCGAGGTGTCGACAGAATTCAACCAAGCTCGCGCGGGGTAACCGACGTGATATCGGGCGCTCGTCTTGGTTAGAGGACCAGCCCAATCCACTCGCCATGCGGGTAGACATAGAGCGCGCCAAGGGCGAGCGCGGCGCCATAGGGCAGCTCCGGCCTCGACGCTGGAACAGGCATGGCAAGCGGCAGCGATCGAGCCGCAAATCTGAAGCCGACGACCGCAAGCGCCAATGCGCCGCCGATCAGGGCGGAGGTGGTGGCGTAGTCGGCGATGTCGCCCCATCCGAACCAGAGCGCCGCCGCGGCGAACAGCTTGGCGTCGCCGCCGCCGATCCACCCTGCCGCAAACAGCGCAAAGCCCGCGGCCAGCATCGCGATGGCGCAGGACACATGCAGCGCGATCTGTGTGGCATCAAGGCCGATCGCGGCGGCGGCGGGAAGAAAGCCGAGCACGATGAGCAGGCAGACGCGGTTGCTGATGGTCCTGGAAAATATGTCATAGCTTCCCGCGAATACGACAAGCGCCGGGAAGCAAAGGAAAAGAGATTGAGCCATGGGAAAGCCGATAAAGTAAAGCTGTCAGCCGCCTGCGCCGCCGACTGAGGCAAGTCCGGTAATGATGGTCTGATACAGGCCGGTCAGCGTCTCGGTGAGCGAGACGATGGCGGCGATGAGGGCAAGCGCCAGGGCCCCGGCGAGAAGGCTGTATTCAATGGCGGCAGCACCGCGCCTATCCGCCCAGAAATGGATGATCGCCCTGCGCATCAGTCCGCCCTCGCATGGATCGTATGGGTTTAGGAGAAGCTCGCAGCGCGACGATGTTGGCTGCCTCCCCCGCTAAGAGGCATGCCACTCGATTCCAAGACCATCGCCCGGGCGGAACGCGGCCGCCGCAACCGCTTCTCCCCCGAGACAGCGACAGTCGGCTTATTGCGTCGGCAGGCTTGCGTTGAAGGTGCCGAGCTGGCTGTCAAGATTGCTGAAAATATTATGGATCTGGTCGCCAACCTGACCCACGAGGGTGATGACGGCCACGCCGATGCCGGCCGCGATCAGGCCATATTCGATGGAAGTTGCGCCGCGCTCGTCCTGGGCGAAGTGCTTGATCAAGCTGTACATTTGTGTCTCCTGAACACTAACAGTTGAGGTTTCGCAGTTATAAAAGGGTGCTTTTGAGACGCGTAATTGACGGTGCGTCCGATGACCTCAAACTAGGCGGCATTCATTAAAGAACGCTTGCACAGGCCTGAAATAGATAGGGGTTTAAGTAAATTGCCGTATTACTCTTAACGAAAAACGAAGGCCGTTTGGGGCTGGAAGCCACAGAAATAGCGCCCGGTGGCGAGCGTATCTGATTCGGCGATCGGGGAGGTGAGGCGGGCAGCAAAACCTAAGCGGCGGCGCTTTCATCGCACGCAGCGCGATCCTCGAACAGGCAGGCCGCAACGGCCTTCAATTGCGGCGCGCTGAGCATGTCGCCGCTCGTCGCGGGCATGGCGTTCAGCATGGCCTGATACGTCTCGCGCATGGGCTTGGGCGCGCTCAGCGGCTTGACCACCTCGGTGAAGGAGAACCGGTCGAGGTTCTCCAGCAGGAACCGCGCATAGGCGAGATGCGCCTCTTCGCTCGATGCCTCGAAGCCGGGAAACACCAGCGTCTCATCCTCAAGCTGCAGCTTCTCATCAAGCGTCAGCGCATAATAGGATTTCTGCAGCCGGTCATACATGTCCAGAACATGATAGACGAAATTCATCTCCTCTTTGAGGAGCGGCGCTTTAAGCCCCTTGAGAACGGTATCGGGCCAGTCCTCGTGATAGCCTCCCGACAGGATTTCCACCGTGCGCTCGAACTCCGTCTGCTCCAGCGGATAGAGCGCCGCCAGGATGCGCGACTGGTTGATCAGGATACGCCGTTCTACTTCCGTGAGGTTGAGCACGTTCGTTCTCCAGCATTGGGACGACGCTCGCGGATGGAGGTCAGGGTTATCAAACCCATGCCACGCTGAACTCGCGCGAAGCTGGAGACGCCGTGCCGGAGGACAGCTCCGCCGACGGCTTACGACAACCGGGCGCGGAATGTATCCGAAATGCGCCGCAATGTCGGCTCGGGCACCCTCCCCAGCACCATGAAACCATAGCCATTGGCGACCCAATGCACGATATTCAGGCCGTAACGCTGCTCCTCGGCGGGAGCTTGCGCTGCCAGGTTGCTTCTGAGGATGCAAAGGACAACCGGCGCGTTGTCTCCGTAGAGATAGGAGATCTGCGCCAGAGGCTTGTCGTCAAGCTGCAGCAGCTGCGTGCCCTTGAAACGACAGCGCCGGATTGGTGATCTGGTCCCCGGACAGATCGAGGCTGAGCGCTTTCGACGCACGCTGGAGATTGGCATATTGCGATGCCGGATCGGCGGCAAATCCTTCCAGGGTCTCTTTCGAGAACAGCGAGACATAGCGTGCAGCCGATTCGCGCCAGCCGGGTTTCTCCTGGGCGATCTGCTGCGGCGGCGTATCGAGGAATCCGCCTGCGATCAGTCCGCCGACAAAGACGAGGGCGAGAGCCGCTGCCGCTGCCGCGAACCGGAGTGACGGCGCCTCTGCCGATTCGACCAGCTTGCGGAACGGCACGACATTGTCGATCATCGCTTCCCGGCGCGGGGTGCTTTCGCGACCAGATCGGCGAACATCGCCTGCAATTCGAGGCCGGGGGCGGCGTCCAGAAGCACGTCGAAGGCTTCGTTGAAGGGGCGTCCGCCGCGCTTCAGCCGATCCAGCCGGTCGCGCGCCTCCAAATTCGTCGCAAGCGCCGTCGCCACGCTTTCGGTCTCGGCAATGCCCAGTTCCCCGTCTATATAGGCGACGAGTTTTGCGTCGCTGATGTCACTGTGTCGTGCCGGGCTCATCCGCCTTGCTCCCTCCCGCCTTGTTTTTATTCGGCAGGTAGTAAATGGTCGCCGTGATCCTTCAAATCCGCGAGCTTTTGCCGTGCGGCGGCCAGCCGGCTCATGATCGTCCCTTGCGGAACGTCAAGGATCTCGGCCGCTTCGCGATAGGACATGCCCTCCCCGTATACCAGGAACACGGCCTCTCGCTGCCCCTCAGGCAATCGCTCTACCTCCCTCAACACCTGACGGGCCAATAAATTCGTATCCATCTCATGCACGCCGTCGGCGACGAGGGCGATCTCGGGATCGACGAAGCCCGTGCCCCAAGCGGACCCTGCGGGAGCGCAGTTCATTCTTCCAGATCGAGCTCAATATGGTGTAAGCCCAGCGCGAAACCTGGGTACCGGGCTGAAATTGCTCGCATTTCTCCAGCGCCCGCAGGCAGGTCGCCTGCACCAGGTCATGCGCGATATCGGGATTGCCGGAGAGCACGAGGCCGTAGCGCCACAGCCGCTTCAAGAGCGGCGGCAGCCCCTCTTGCACTTCCTTCCGTCCGAATACTCAAATCGCTGTGGTCCATTACGCGCCGCAAGCGATCGCCCTCTATATGCCGATTAACACGGCGTTACCCCCACGCCGCGACCGCTCAACCGGTGGGAAGTTCTTCTTCGTGTAGAGCGCCCGAGCGAGAAAGCCAAGATTTTCCATCGCTGGAACCCTATGTGCACGAACGGCATTGCCCACAGATAGCGTGCCACCGCGTCTCGGAGCGGAATGACTCTCCGGCCGTGGGACGCCGGCCAGTGAAACGCTTCCATAAGCAAAAAATGCTGTACTGTTCGCGGCAGGATCTGCGACATTTGACAGATCCACATATGAGCGAAGCTTTGGCGTCGGTGCTCGCGCATCTCGACGATCGACCGATGCGGCATTGGAGCGGCTTTTCGCCCTGCTTCGCATTCCGAGCATTTCGACCGACCCCGCCTATGACGCGGCATGCCGCGAGGCCGCCGCATGGTGCGCGGGCCAGCTCGCGCGAGATCGGCTTCGAGGCGCGCGTGCATCAGACCAGCGGCAAGCCGATGGTGCTCGGCGCATTGGCGCGCACCCGTCGCCAGACGCGGCGCATGTGCTGTTCTACGGCCATTACGACGTGCAGCCCGCCGACCCGCTCGACTTGTGGGAGACGCCGCCCTTCGAGCCGCGCCTTGCCGACGATCCGGTCAACGGCAGATCATCGTGGCGCGCGGCTCCAGCGACGACAAGGGCCAGGTGATGACCTTCCTCGAAGCCTGCCGCGCCTGGATGGCCACGACCGGGCGCGCTGCCGGCCTCGGTCTCGGTGCTGCTGGAGGGCGAGGAGGAATGCGGCAGCCCCAGCCTGCCCGCCTTCCTCGACGCCCATGCCGATGAGCTGAAGGCGGACCACGTCTTCGTCTGCGATACCGGGCAGATGAGCGCCCGACCGGCCCGGCCATCACCACCAGCCTGCGCGGCCTCGCCCATGCCGAACTCGTGATCAGGGCCGCGAGCCGCGACCTGCATTCCGGGCATGTATGGCGGTCCGGCGATGAACCCGATCCGCGCGCTGACCCGCATTCTCGGCGCCCTGTTTGACGCCGAGGGGCGCATCCAGATTCCCGGCTTTTATGACGGCATCGTCGACCCGACCGAGCGCAGCTGCGCGCAATGGCGCAGCGCTCGGCTCTGACGCGGCGCATGCTCAGCCCGGTCGGCCTGTCGCACGCCTGCGGGCGAGGCGGACCGAGCTTCCTGGAACAGCTCTGGTCGCGCCCGACGCTGAGATCAACGGCATCATCGGCGGCTATACCGGGCCGGGCACGAAAACCGTCATCCCGGCCGAGGCGTCGGCGAAACTGACCTTCCGCCTGGTGCCGGGACAAGAGCCCGAGGCCGTCCTGGACGGCTTCAAGCGCTTCGTCACCGCGCATTTGCCGCCGGACTGCCGCGCCGAGTTCAGCCATCTCGGCGGCAGCCCCGCCATCGGCTTCGACACCAGCCTGCCCGCCATTCGCGGCGCGGCTGACGCGCTGGCCGAGGAATGGGGCGCCGAGACCATCCTGATGGGCTGCGGCGCGTCGATCCCGATCGTCGGAGTCGTTCAAGCGCAAGCTGGGCATGGATTCCGTGCTCGTCGGCTTCGCGCTGGAGGACGACCGCATCCATTCGCCGAACGAGAAATACAATCTGACCAGCTTCCGCAAAGGCGCCCGGTCCTGGGCGCGGATTCTCGACCGGCTCCGCGGCCCCGGCGCCTGACGCCCCCGGCTCAGGACGCCGGTTCGCGTCGTGAAGATGCAGCGAGACAAAGAGCTGGTCTAAAGCCTCTCTCCAGGGGGCTTTAGAGTACCCGGTCAGATCAAGCCTGCTTTTCGGCCCAACTTCGCCGGTTGCGAAGGCGTGGCGTCGGCCCTTTCCGCGGGACCTGGCGGGTTTATGACCTTGCCTGAATTTTGCCAAATGCTATTGTTGCATCTGTTTTCCTGATAGCGGCGTATTCATTTAATATATTGGGTGTGATGACATGGAAAAGTCGGGTGTAGACTTGCGTGCTTTGCGTCATCCGAGCGAGAAATCGAGATTCATTCTTACGGTTGTTGTTCTGATTCCCGTCGGTATCGCCCTTGCTGTCCTCCTGGTCGCCAGCTGGGGAATGCTTCTGCTTGCTGCTGCTGGGGGTTTGCTGGTGGTATGGCTGTCGATGCGTTTCATCGTCGCCAGCCTGCTAAACAATACAGTCAAAGTTTCGGGTAAGTCTTTTCCCGCCGTTTGGTCGGCCATAGAGGAGGCAAAGCACAGTTTCGGCTATTCCGGTAACATCGATGCCTATGTCTATGAAGACGGGTCATATAACGCGGTGATACTGCCGCTCCTGACGCGGAAGGCGATATTGCTCATTTCCGACGTCATCGCCGGACAGACGACCAATGATGAAATCCGTTTCATCGTCGGGCGCTTCGTCGGTGCGCTCGCGGCCAAGCATTACCGCTTCGCTTGGCTCCAGGCCTATCTCGACGCGGTGGAAAATATGCAGATCTTCAATCTGCTGCTCTACCCCTATGAGCGCGCGATCAAATATAGCGGCGATCAGATGGGCCTCTATCTGCTCGATGGCGACCTCGAAACTTCGGTGCGGGCATTGACCAAAACCGTGGTCGGGCGCGAAATAGCCTCTCAGGTCAACATCGAGGCATTCCTTGAGCAGGGCATCGTTTCCAGAAGCGATGTCTTCTCCTGGCTATTGCGGCTCTTGTCCACCTTCCCTCATACAACCCATAGGGTCGCCAACCTTTTCCGTTTCGGTATTGAGCGCTATCCCGATGCGGCGGAGGCGTATATTTCGAGATTGCCGCAATCCACGCGGGCCGTGATCCATATCGCTATCTCGAAATATGGCGCATCCCATGTGGCACCGGTGCCGCCGAACCCCGTCAGCTATCCGACGATTTCGAGCATCGTCAAACTGGCACCCCAGATCATACTCAAGGCGATGCCGCAGGGTTCAATGCAGCACAAGCTTCTGATTACGCGCGATGATCTGCGCTCGGGCCGGGCAACCATCGGGCGGGATAGGACGCGCGTGGCTCATGCCGTCGAGGATTTGTCGGTGTCGCGCATCCATGCGACTTTGAAATGGGAGAATGACCGGCTTTTCGTCGTCGACGAGAATTCGACGAACGGCACCAGGATCAATGGTCACAGAATAGCCCACGGCGTTCCGGCGCTGCTCGCAGGCGGCGACAATCTCTCCCTCGGCGGCGTCGATTTCCAAGTCATCATGTGAATATGCCGCTGCGCCGTCCTCACCTGACGCCTCAGCGCGTCAGTGCCGAGAGTGTGTGATTGGTGGCGGACAGGCGGGTCGGAAGCGTATCGATCCTGAGGCTGCGGCGCAGGCGGCGCGACAGGGCATCGACGGACATGGACAGCGCCGCAACCGCCAGCAGCAGCAATGCCGCCGTGTCGAGCCTCAATTCGGAGATCGCCGCATCGACGTAATAGCCGAGCGTGCGCACGCCGAGAATGCCGAAGATGGCGCTTTCGCGCAGGATGAGTTCCCAGCGATACAGCATATAGGCGAGGAACTGGCCGTAGAGCCGGGGCGTCGTCTCGTAGAAATACAGATTGGCGCCGCTCGGCGCGTCGGGGCGAAAGCTGAGCTGGTCGGTTTGCCGCCCGAGGAGATAGCCGCCGATGGCGCCATTATGCAGCGAGAGCGCGATGATCGCAGGCAGCATCGACGGTCCCATGAGCTGCAACAGCAGATAGGCCAGCATATATTCCGGCGTGGAGCGGGCGATAACGAGCAGCGCCCGTCCGAGATAATGCCCGCTGCGGCCCAGGAAACGGCGCGAGACGATGGGGTAGAGAACGAGCGTCAGCGTTGCGGCGGCAACGAGCGCGATTTGCGCCAGGATCAGCGTCTGGATCGTGCCGGGGATGATTTGTGCGGTGACGATGTCTCGCGCCCATGTGAGCGTCGCGCCCAAGGTCGCTGGGTCCGCCAGGCTCCCTCCCCGCAGCGGCGCCGGTACGATGTCATGGCCGAAAAAGCGGCTGAGATTGGTCCAGGTCGAGCCCGCCCCGACCGTTTCCGGCAGCACGAAGAGGCTGGCGATGATGAGGAAGGGCACGGTCGAGGGCCGCGCCCACAGCCGCCGCGTCCCGATCAGCCCATAAAAGCACAGCAGCAGCGCGATCGCCTCGGCGTAATCGCCCTGCTTGAAATAGGATTCCAGGTGAAAGCCTATGGTGGGGAGGCCGACGAAACCGAGCACCAGCGTCGAGCGCATGCCGCATTCGAGCCGGTAAAGCGTGTAGGTTTTCATCGCGGGCGCCACCACCGGCAGCCGGGCGAACATGAAGCGCGACAGCGCCGATGTCCCCGGCGGCAGCACGCGCTCGGCCGATACGTCCGCCTCTTCGATGATCTCGGAATAGACCTTGGCGAAAATGCCCATATAGGGCAGGGCGATGGCGAGAATGCCAGTGGCGGGCGAGAGCCCCGTGATCTGCAGCAGGATCAGCGCCCAGAACAGCTCATGGATCGAACGCAGGAAGGCGGCGATCAGCCGGATCGTCCGTGAGCGGTCAAAGACGAGCGCCATGGCGAGACCGGTGCTCGCTCCCAGCGCCACGCCGAGCACGGCAAAGGCCACCGTCCAGATGACGCTCCAGATGTCGATGGCGGAAAAGGCGGGCGAAAGCGCACCGGCGATCAGACGCGTGAATTCGGCACTCGGGTCGAGAGCGGTAATGGCGAGGTCTGCAAAGGGAAGCGCGGCGAGGGCCACCGCCAGGAACCACAGGCTCGCCGAGCGGTAGCTCAGACGCTGCATGACCGCCCCGTTCACACCAGCTCCCCTTCGAAATAGGGGAGAAGCTGCTCGTAGCTCAGGCGGGCGGTGGGCTGATCGAGCGCGATGCGGCCGCCTTCGATCAGCACGATGCGGTCGGTATGTTCGAGCGCCAGCCGGATGTCGTGCAGGGCGAAGATCTTGGTTTCGTGCCGGTCGGACAACAGCCGCAGCACATCACCTGCCTGCACCCGGTCGAGAGAGGAGACCGGCTCGTCCCCCACGACCATCGGCCGTCCATTATAGAGCGCCCGCGCCACGGATGTGCGTTGCTGCTGCCCGCCCGAAAGCTCGCCCGCCTTGGCGAACAGCTTGTCGGCGAGGCCGACCGCGCTCACCACGCCGCCGACAGTGTCCACCTCCCGCGCCGATGGCCAGGCCAGAGTGCGGAGATTGTAGAGCGTGGAATGGCGGTCGAGCCGGCCCATGAACACATTGTGGAACACGGACAGATTGGCGACGAGCGCGCTCGCTTGCGGGATGAGCGCGACCGCGTCCGGGCAGGTCCGGTAGATCAGGTTGAGCAGCGTGGATTTGCCCGCGCCGGACCTGCCCATAACCGCGACGCGCTCGCCCGCCTGGATGGTCAGCGAAAAATTCTCAAGAACCCGCACCGAACCATAGCCCGCGCTCACGGTGTCGAGCGTGATTGCGGAAGCCATGATGCGGGGCCTCAGTCGAGCTTGGTTGCGGCGGCGACATCCTCGATCGGCTTATATTGATCGTTCGACGCCGGGATGAACTTGGAGCGCGCAAAAAAACTGAGGATTTCCTTGTCCTCAAGCCCGAGTATTGCCTGCTTCACCTTCTCCTTGAACCCGGCGCCGAAGGTCTTTTCCACGTCGCCGCGGATGGTGAACTGGTAGTCCGGGAAGGTCGGCGTTTCCCAGATCACCGAGACTTTGCTCTCATCGACCTTGCCGGCCTTCTTCTCGACCTCATAGACCGTGTAGTCCATCGCGCCGACCTGATAGGCGCCGGACTGGACGAGTTGCAGCGTGCGCGAATGGTCGCCGGAGAAACCGACGCGGCTGAACACATCGTCCGGCCCCTTGCCGAGGTTCTGGCGGATGAAATATTCCGGCATCACCCGCCCCGACGTTGACGCCCGCGAGCCGAAGGTGAAGGTCTTGCCCGCGATTGCGGCCGGAAAGTCCTTGGATGGCGTCAAGCCCGCTTCCGAATTGGCGATGAAATAGGTTTTGAAGTTCACATCCTCGGCGCCTTGCGCGATGGCTTCCGAGCCGGGCACGGCGCGCCGCGCCTGAAAGCCGGTGAAACCGCCAAACCAGGCAAGCTGCACGTCATTGTTGGTGAAAGCCGTGACGGCGGACGGATAGGATTTCACCGGCACATATTTGACGGGAACGCCAAGCTTGCCTTCGAGATAGGTCCCGAACCGGCTGAAGCGCTCAACCAGGCGCGTCTCGTCCTGATCGGGGATCGCGGTGAAGACGAATGTCGGCGTTTGCGCGGCGGCGGCGGAAGCAAATGCCGCACTGAGGAGAAAGGGGATACACAGCATCGCACGGATCATGGTGAGCCCTCTAAAGGTTTGAACAACATATTCCTTATAGATCGCTGAGCGCTCGGCTGGCATACAATCTTTGGCCGCGCGTCACTTCCGGGTGAAATTGTGGCATTTCGCCATTGCTGCGATGGCGGGGTGGACGGGGCATACGCTGGCGATGCATGCCAATGTCTTACGCGGACCCGACCCCTCGGCAAACCCTTGGCGGAGCCCGCATCGGTAGCGGAGCCAAGCCATCTGTGCCCATAATCGCCCTTGGCAACTGGCGGTTGCCGCCAATGACGAGGCTCGCATGACGATGGAACGTGCAAGCGCCAGCGACAGCCAGGAGCGAACCACATTCGCGCTCGGCCTCGGCCTGACGAATGAATGCAATCTCGCCTGCGCCTTTTGCTACCGCGACCCTGCTCGGACCGACCGGCTGACGCTCGCCCAGGTCCGCGCCGTGATGGGCAGCGTGGATCTCCGCTCCGTCAATCTCGGCACCGGCGAGAACGGCATGCATCCGGAGTTTCCGGCGATGCTGGCCTATCTGCGCGATCAGCCCGTGAAGCTGACCATGACGTCGAACGGCCATTCGGTCGAAGTGCTGGCCGACGACGACGTTACGGCCTTCGACGAAATCGAGTTCTCGCTGGACTATCCGAACGAGGCCGAACAGGACGCGCAGCGCGGGGCGGGCAACTGGGCGCTGGTCCATGAACAGGCCGCGCGGTGCCGCCGCCTGGGCGTGCCGGTGACGATCATCGCGGTGATGATGAAGAGCAATTACGACCGGCTGGCGCAGATCGCCGCCGTCGCCAAGCCGTATGACGCGCCGCTGCGGCTGAATGTCTATCAGGCGGTGCGCTCGGACACCTATGCGCTGACCTATGACGAATATTGGACTGGCTTTCAGCGCCTGTTCGAGCGAACCGACGTGCTGGCCATCGGCGAGCCGCTTGTCCGAGCCATGGCAGGGCTTCCGGCGCGCCAGGGCGGCTGCGGCCGGGCGACCATCCGCGTCACGCCGCGCGCGACGGTGCAGCCTTGCGTCTATTGGCCGGGCAAGGGCGCACCGCTCGATGTGCTGCTGGGGCTGAAGGGCGACATCGTGCAAAGCGAAAGCTTCGAGGCGGCGCGCTTCCTGCCGGATGCCTGCCGGGCTTGCGACCATCTTGCGTCGTGCCGGGGCGGCTGCGCGGGCCGTCGGCGGCTGCTGGACCAACTCGCCGAGCCCGACCCCTATTGCCCCATCATCCGAGGCGAGCGGCGGACGCTCAGCATCCGCATGGCCGAGGGGCGCACGCTCGCCAAATCCGACAGCGCCTGCACGACGGTGGTCATCGCACGGTAACGGGGAGCGGTGCCGACGCTGAGGGATGCGATCACTCACCTTCCGAAATGCCTGCGAAAGCAGGCATCCGGTAAACCTATATGGCTCAACACCAGATCCCCGTTTTCACGGGGATTTCGCCTGAGTATGCAATCGTTTGCGCCTGACGCGATGGTGCTTCAGCGATACAGATCCGCCCGCGTCGGCGGCAGGGGGGCGGCGCCTTTGGCGCTTTTGGAGGCGAGCGTCTGGTAGATGCGCACCGTGCCGCGCGTGAAGGCGAGCGAGCACGCCCGCCAGATAGGCCACCCAGATGCGATAGGTCTCCTCGCCGACCTGCGCGACCGCTTCCTCGCGCCGGGCGGTCAGGCGCTCGCACCAATGCCGCGTCGTGCAGCGCATAATGCTGGCGCCAGGCTTCGACGTCGTGCACTTCGAAGCCGGTCTGCTCCATCGCGGCGACGGTGTGGCCGATATCGTCCAGCTCGCCGCCGGGGAAGATGTATCTCAGCAGCGCCCGCTGCTCGGCGCGCGCGGCGAAGCGCCGCTTCTTCCGCTTGGCCCGGCGCGAAATGGCGTGATTGAGGAACAGCCCGTTCTCGGCGCCAGCAGCCCGCGCACGGTGGCGAAATAGCGCCGGAATGTTGGCGAGGCCGATATGCTCATACATGCCGATCGAGGCGATCTTGTCGAAGCTGCCGGTGAGATCGGCATAGTCCTGGATCTCCACCGTCACGCGGTCGCCCAGCCCCTTCGCCGCGATCCGCTCGCGGGCAAGCGCGAGCTGCGCTTCGGACAGGGTGATGCCGTGCGCGCGAACGCCGTAATGCTCGGCGGCATGGCACACCAGCCCGCCCCAGCCGCAGCCGATGTCGAGCAAGCGTTCGCCGGGCTTCAGCCGCAGCTTGCGGCAGATCATCTCCAGCTTGTCGTGCTGCGCCTTCTCCAGCGCGTTGCCCCAATCGGTGAAATAGGCGCAGGAATATTGCATCTCGCGGATCGAGGAAGAGCCGGTAGAAATCGTTGCCGACATCGTAGTGGAACTGGATGAAATCGCGGTTCTGCGCCTTGTCGCGGCCCTCGCCGGTTTCTCGCCGGCAAAATCGCGCGAGCGGTCGAGCTTGTGCGCCCGGCTCGAACAGAAACGGCCAAAGGCTCTGCAGCAGCCGCGCCTTGCCGACCTTCTTCAGGCGCTTGCGGCTGCTCGCAGTCGCCGAGCGTCTCGCCCAGATCGATCAGCGTGCCGCCCTCGAAGCCGATCTCGCCATGGGCATAGAGGCGGATCAGCCGGTCGAGCGTCGGCCGGCGCAGCAGCGAGGCGATGACGCCGGGCCCCGCGATGCTGATCGTCACGCCATTCGGCCGCACCGCGCGCCGAGCGGCGTGACGCTGCCGTCCCACAGCCGCACGCCGACGGCCACATCGCAGATGCCGGCCGAGTTCGGCGACGAGGGCCTTTGCGGCCTGGAGATGTCGATCCTGCTGCATCCGTGCTCGACGGAACGCACGAGAAGGCCACGATTGCAGGCAAGATGCTGCGAGGTCCGTGGCCGCCGTCGACCTGCGGGCGAATGCCTGTAATAGATTTGCATAACTGCGGCTAAAGCGCGGCATGATTTAGCGCATTGCGTCTCTGTGCGCGGGCGCTGCACATATGGTCGCGCAAATCCGGCGCCCGTAGCGCTACGGCATAGGGCCACGATGAAACTCACACGAGAACTGGCGAAAATTGCCAGCAATGATAACAAGACGAATGTTCATCTCCGGCAGGCGCCGCCCTGGCGCTTGCCGCCGCTCTCGATCCCGACCGCGCGAAGGCCGATGTCTCCTACGGCCCGCCGGTGCGGTTCAGCTGGGAGGCGCTGCAGGCCTGGGCGGAAGCGCTTGTCGCAGCGCCCTTACGACCCGCATGTTCCGCGCAACCGCGAACTCATCCACCAGATCGATTACGACGCCGCATCAGCAGATCCGCTATCCGCCCGGACGCCTCCATCCTGCTCGGCGCCGGATTCCTATCCGGTGCAGCTGTTCCATGTCGGGCGCTATGCCATGGAGCCGGTGCGCATGTTCATCGTGCGCGATGGCGAGTCGCGCGAAGTGCTCTACAGCACCGCGCTGTTCACCTATGGCGACGCCGACCTTCGCCAAGGCGCTGACCGAAGACACCGGCTTTGCCGGCTTCCGCGTGATGCGGCACGACAATGCAGCCGGACTGGATCTCCTTCCTCGGCGCGTCCTATTTCCGCACCACCGGCGAGACCATGCAATATGGCCTGTCCGCGCGCGGGCTGGCGCTCAATATCGGCATGCCGGAGCCGGAGGAATTTCCCCGCTTCACCAATTTCTGGATCGAGCGGCTGGAGGGCCAGGACGGCATCCTGATCTATGCGCTGCTCGAAAGCCCCAGCGTCAGCGGCGCCTATCGCATCAAGGCGATCCGCGAACATCGGCGCGATCACGGAGGTCGACATGGTGCTGCATGCGCGCAAGGACGTTCACCGGCTCGGCATCGCGCCGCTGACCAGCATGTTCTGGTACGGCAAGACCAACCGGCGTCCAGGGCACGGACTGGCGCCCGGAGATCCACGACAGCGACGGGCTCGCCATGTGGACCGGCACGGGCGAGCATATCTGGCGGCCGCTCAACAATCCGCCGGTCACCAAGCTCTGCTCCTTCCTCGACAACAATCCCAAGGGCTTCGGCCTGATGCAGCGCGAGCGGAATTTCGAAGCCTATGAGGATGACGGCGTGTTCTACAACCGCCGTCCCTCCGTGTGGGTCGAGCCGGTCGGCGAATGGGGCGAGGGCGCGGTGCAGCTGCTCGAAATTCCCACGGACGACGAGACCAAGGACAATATCGTCGCCTTCTGGAACCCGAAAGACGCCGCTACAAGGCCGGCGACCGCTTCCCGCTGAGCTACCGCATCCATTGGCGCAACGATGCGCCATTCCCGCACGGCAACGGCAAGGTCGTGGCGACGCGGCGCGGCGAAGGCGGCATTCCCGGCGGCGAGAAGCGCAAGGGCGTGACGAAATATGTCGTCGATTTCGAGGGCGGCGATCTCGGCCAAGCTCGAGCAATACGGACGGCGTCAAGCTGCATCTGAGCGCCAGCCGCGGCACGTTCGACGCGGCGACGCGCCTACCGCGTGGTCGGACACGCCGCGCTGGCGCGTGCTGTTCGACTATACGCCCGGTCGGCTATGAGGCCGGCGACTGCGGGCCTATCTGGAGCAGAACGGCAAGGCGCTGACCGAGACCTGGATGTACCAGCATGTCGAGGCGCCGGAGAAGAAATAGCCCCGCTCGCCTCGCCGAGCGGGCGCTCCCGGCGACGGAGCGCCCGCGCGCGGTGAAGGCCGCGTAGGGTGCGATCAGGAAAAGTGGAATCCGCATTTCCGGCCACATCGCGCGACCAGCAAAAGCGCGATCGGTTCACATGGATGCCCGTTTCCGCAATGCTCGCGAAAGCGGGCATCCGGCAAGCCTCCTGTGCGATTGTTCATCACCAGATCGCACTTATCACTGCGCGTCCGATGCGACGGGACTTCGACCCTTACTCGGCGCTGATCGCGCCGCCCTCTCCGGTCGAGGGGTAGCAGCTCAAAAATGAAGCGGCATCAATCGCGTACCTCTTATCCCGCCCTCTCCCCACGGGAAGAGAGCGGACCCGAAGGCGTGCCTGGTGAGGGGTCGCCATGGCTCGCGATGCACCCGATTCGAATGCAGCGCCGCCGCATCCGCCTCGGCTCCACAGCCTACATATGGATCGAGCGCTTGCCGACCGCCATCGCGGCTTCCTTGATCGCCTCGGTCAGCGTCGGGTGGGCGTGGCAGGTGCGGGCGAGATCCTCGGCCGAGCCGCCGAACTCCATCAGCACGGCGGCTTCGGCGATCATATTGCCGGCGTCCGGCCCGAGAATATGCACGCCGAGCACGCGGTCGGTCTTGGCGTCGGCCAGCACCTTGACGAAGCCTTCGGTCTGGCGGTTGACCTTGGCGCGGCCATTCGCCGTGAAGGGGAACTTGCCGCTGTTGTAGGCGATGCCCGCCTCCTTCAGCTCCTCCTCGGTCTTGCCGACCGAGGCGACTTCCGGATAGGTGTAGATCACGTTGGGGATGACGTCGTAATTCACGTGGCCCGCCTGGCCGGCGAGGATTTCGGCGACGGCGACGCCCTCGTCCTCGGCCTTGTGCGCCAGCATCGGCCCGGCGATCACGTCGCCGATGGCGTAGATGCCGGCGACATTGGTGCGGAAATGCTCGTCGACCACGACGCGGCGGCGATTGTCGAGCTTCACGCCGACATCCTCCAGGCCGAGGCCCTCCGTGTAGGGAACGCGGCCGATCGCGACCAGCACGACATCGGCGTCGATCACCTCCTTTTCGCCGCCCTGCGACGGCTCGATCGTCGCCTTGACGCCGGCGCCGTTCGGCTCGACGCCGGTCACCTTATGCGACAGCTTGAATTCGATGCCCTGCTTGCCGAGGATGCGCTGGAACTGCTTGGCGACCTCGCCGTCCATGCCGGGAATGATGCGGTCGAGAAATTCGACGACCAGCACCTCGGAGCCGAGCCGCCGCCAGACCGAGCCGAGTTCCAGCCCGATGATGCCGCCGCCGACGACCAGCAGCTTCTTCGGCACGGACGGCAAGCTCCAGCGCGCCCGGTCGAGGAGACGACGCGCTTCTCGTCGATCTCGATGCCCGGCAGCCGCGCGACGTCGGAGCCGGTCGCGATGACGATGGCCTTGGCGTTCAGCGTCTGTGGCGCTCGCCGCCATTTTCGCTGCGCACTTCGACCTTGCCGGGCGCGGTGATTTTGGCCGCGCCGTGATGCGCGTCGATCTTGTTCTTCTTGAGCAGGAATTCGACGCCCTTGACGTTGCCGTCGACGCCCTCGGCCTTGTAGGCCATCATGCCGCGCCAGATCGAGTTCGGGGCTGACCTTGATGCCCATATGGCCCATGCCGTTGCCGGCCTCCTCGAAAAGCTCGGAGGCGTGCAGCAGCGCCTTGGACGGGATGCAGCCGACATTGAGGCAGGTGCCGCCATGCGTGGCGCGCTTTTCGACGACGCCGACCTTCATGCCGAGTTGCGCCGCGCGGATGGCGCAGACATAGCCGCCGGGGCCGGTGCCGATGACGATCAGATCGTAAGTCATTGTGCCGCTCTTCCTCTGGGTCTAAGTCTTGTGAACCGCGCCGGGTTCTCTCCGGTCGCGTGCTTAGCGCCGCGGACGGAGTTATGCGCCGTCGCCGCTCGTGCGCCCTTCCTTGTGCTTGATCGCCGCGCCGAAAGACCAGACATGGCCGAACGGGTCGCGGATCTGCCCGTAGCGGTCGCCCCAGAAGGCGTCCGCCGCCGGCATGACGATCTTCGCGCCGTGATCGAGCGCCTGCTGCGATGATGGCATCGACATGCTTGGGCTTCTTCAGCTGCAGATGGATCATCACCGATGCATGCGCCGGCCGGCTTCGGGAGAGACGGTCGGCGATATTGCCGTCCTCGCCGAAAATCGTCGCACAGATAGATGATGCCGTCGTTGATTTCGAGGGCGGCATGCATGACGCGCTTGCCGTCCTCGGCCATCATCACGAATTGCGGTTTCGGCGTCGAAGGCGTCCTCGTAGAATTTGATCGCCGCGAGCCCGCCCTTGACGACGAGATGCGGCGCCAGCTTGGGATAGTTTGCTCATCGATGACCGCCTCCGCTGGACTCTAAAGATCCAGCACCAGGCGCTGCGGGTCCTCCAGGCTCTCCTTGACGCGGACCAGGAAGGTCACGGCCTCGCGGCCGTCGACGATGCGGTGATCGTAGGTCAGCGCCAGATACATCATCGGGCGGATCTCGATCTTGCCGTCGACCACCATCGGGCGGTCCTGGATCTTGTGCATGCCGAGAATGCCCGATTGCGGCGCGTTCAGGATCGGCGTCGACATCAGCGAGCCGTAGACGCCGCCATTGGAGATGGTGAAGGTGCCGCCCTGCATGTCCTCGATGGTCAGCTTGCCGTCGCGCGCGCGGCGGCCGAAATCGGCGATCGGATTTCTCGACCTCGGCGATGTTCATCTGGTCGGCGTCGCGCAGCACCGGCACGACGAGGCCGCGTTCGGTGCCGACGGCGACGCCGATATTGTAGTAGTTCTTGTAGACGATATCCTCGCCGTCGATCTCGGCGTTGACGGCGGGAACTTCGTGCAGCGCGTGGATGCAGGCTTTGACGAAGAAGCCCATGAAGCCGAGCTTCACGCCATGCTTCTTCTCGAACAGATCCTTATATTGCGCTGCGCGCCTTCATGATGCCGGTCATGTCCACCTCGTTGAAGGTGGTGAGCATGGCGGCCGCGTTCTGCAATTCCTTCAGGCGCCGCGCGATGGTCTGGCGCAGCTTGGTCATGCGCACGCGCTCTTCGCGCGCGTGGTCCTGCTGGCGCGGGCGGGCGGAGCGGGCCGATCGGCGGGGCGGGAGCCTGGACCGGGCGCGACGGCCGGGCGCGCGGCTGCGAGCGCCGCGAGCACGTCGCCCTTCAGGATGCGGCCGTCCTTGCCGGTGCCCTGGAATGGTCGCGGGATCGATATTGTTCTCGGTGACCGCCTTGCGGACGGCCGGAGACAGCGTCTCGGCGGCGGCCGCTGGCCGGCTTCAGCGCCGGGATTGGGCGAGCCCTGCTCGGCGGCGGCCGGCTGGCGGCCATTGGGCTGCGACCTGCGACGACCTTTTCGCCGGCGGCCTTGTCCGGCTGGGCGGCGGGCTTGCGCCGCCGCGCCGAGCCCTCGCCGATCGAGCCGAGCACGGCGCCGACCTCGACCGTCTCGCCTTCCTTGACGAGGATCTCGGAAATGACGCCGGCGGACGGCGCGTTGACTTCGAGCGTCACCTTGTCGGTTTCCAGCTCGACCAGCGGCTCGTCCGCTTTCACCGCGTCGCCGGCCTTCTTGTACCATTTGCCGACAATCGCCTCGGTGACGGATTCGCCCAAGGTGGGCACGCGTATTTCGGTCGCCATTCTTCTCGCCCTTTGATTGGCGAGGCTCGCCGCGATTGCGGCGCGGCCCGCAGTCCTTATAGCGTCAATGCCTCGTCCACGAAGGCCCGCAGCTCGGCCAGATGCTTGCGCATCAGGCCGGTCGCGGTCGACGCCGAAGCCGCGCGGCCGACATAGCGCGGACGGCGATGCTCGGCATTGATGTGATCGAGCACCCATTCGATGTTCGCCTCGATGAAGCTCCAGGCGCCCATATTCTTGGGCTCTTCCTGGCACCAGATCATCTCGGCCTGCGGGAAGCGGCCGAGTTCCTGGATCAGCGCACGCGCCGGGAACGGATAGAGCTGCTCGACGCGCATCAGATAGACATTGTCGATCTTGCGGGCTTCGCGCTCCTCGAACAGGTCGTAATAGACCTTGCCGGAGCACATCACGACGCGCTTGATCTCGTTGTCCGGCACCAGCTTGACGTTCTCGCTCTGGCCGACCTCGGCGCCGTCCCACAGCACGCGGTGGAAGCTCGTCTCGGGGCCGAAATCCTCGATGTCGGAGACCACGCGCTTGTGGCGCAGCAGCGATTTCGGCGTCATCAGGATCAGCGGCTTGCGGAATTTGCGGTGCATCTGCCGGCGCAGGATGTGGAAATAATTGGCCGGCGTGGTGCAGTTCGCCACTTGCCAATTGTCCTCCGCCGAAAGCTGCAGGAACCGTTCCAGCCGCGCCGAGGAATGCTCCGGCCCCTGGCCCTCATAGCCATGCGGCAGCAGCATGACGAGGCCGGACATGCGCAGCCATTTGCGCTCGCCCGCGGCGAGGAACTGGTCGATGACCACCTGCGCGCCATTGGCGAAGTCGCCGAACTGGGCTTCCCACAGCACCAGCGCCATCGGCTCGGCGAGGCTGAAGCCATATTCGAAGCCGAGCACCGCCTCTTCCGAGAGCATCGAATTGATGACCTCGATCTTGGCCTGGCCCTTGGCGATGTGGTTGATCGGCCGTGTATTTCTTCTCATTCACCTGGTCGACCAGCACGGCATGGCGCTGCGAGAAGGTGCCGCGCTCCACGTCCTGGCCGGACAGGCGGACCGGGAAGCCTTCATTCAGCAGCGTGGCGAAGGCGAGCGCTTCGGCCATCGCCCAGTCGATGCCCTTGCCCGTCCTCGATCATCTTGCGGCGGTTGGTGAACAGCCGGTCGATGGTGCGGTGGGCGTTGAAATCGGTCGGGCACGGTGGTGATCTTCTCGCCGACCTTGCGCAGCGTTTCGAGCGGAACGCCGGTCTCGCCCTTGCGCGGGCCTTCCTCGGCGCGCGCCAGACCCGACCAGCGGCCGTCGAGCCAGTCCGCCTTGTTCGGGCGGTAATGGTCGCCGAGCTCGAACTCGCTTTCGAGATGCTTGTAGACGGACTCGCGCAGCTCCTCGACCTCGCCCTTGGCGATCAGCCCTTCATCGACGAGGCGCTGGCCGTAGAGGTCGGTGACGGAGGTGTGCTCGCGGATGCGCTTATACATGAGCGGCTGCGTGAAGGCCGGCTCGTCGCCCTCATTATGGCCGAAGCGCCGGTAGCAGAACATGTCGATGACGACCGGCTTGTGGAATTGCTGGCGGAATTCGGTCGCGATCCGGGCGACATGCACGACCGCTTCCGGATCGTCGCCATTGACGTGGAAGATCGGCGCCTCGATCATGCGGGCGACGTCCGACGGATAGGGCGAGGAGCGGGCGAAGCGCGGCGCGGTGGTGAAGCCGATCTGGTTGTTGACGATGAAGTGGACCGAGCCGCCGGTGCGGTGGCCCTTCAGACCGGACAGGCCGAAACATTCGGCGACGACGCCCTGGCCGGCAAACGCCGCGTCGCCATGGATCAGCAGCGGCAGCACCATGCCGCGCTCCTTGTCGCCGAGCTGGTCCTGCTTGGCGCGCGCCTTGCCCAGCACCACCGGATCGACGATTTCCAGATGCGACGGGTTGGCCGTCAGCGACAGATGCACGTTGTTGCCGTCGAAATCGCGGTCCGACGGAGGCGCCGAGATGGTATTTCACGTCGCCCGAGCCCTCGACATCGTCGGGATTGGCCGAGCCGCCCTTGAACTCATGGAAGATGGCGCGATAGGGCTTGCTCATCACATTGACGAGCACGTTCAGCCGGCCGCGATGCGCCATGCCGAAGACGATTTCGCGCATGCCGAGCTGGCCGCCGCGCTTGATGATCTGTTCCAGCGCCGGACCGACCCGGAGCTGGCCCTGCGGCAGTGGCACACGATGGTCGACACCCTGCGCGGCCTCGGCGCGGTCGTCGACGTGATCGGGCAGCGCCCCGACGCCCCCGACATGGTCTACGCGATGAACCTCGGCCTCGGCCTGGTCCGCGCCGCCGACGCCGCGGGCCGTCATGTCGTGCTCTCCCACATGCGCTACCCGCAGCGCCGGATGGAGACCGCCTCTGCGCGCGAGTGGTTCACCGCCCAGGGCTGGACCACGTCGTACGTCGGCCGCGACGGGCTCGGCGCGCACCTCGAGGCCGGGGACGCGTTCCCGTTCGGCGGCGACCTGGTCGTCGGCTACGGCCCGCGCACCGAGGAGGACGCGCTCGAGGTGCTCGCCCGTGACCTCGACATCCGCGTCCGGGGCGTCCGGATCACGCATCCCGCGATGTACCACCTCGACCTGGCCTTCTGCCCGCTCGACGAGCGCCGCGCGATCATCTGCCCCGCGGCGCTCGACGGCCCGTCGGCCGACGCACTCCTCGACCTGGTCCCCGAGCCGCTGCTCATCACCGAGGAGGAGGCGTTGGCGACCTTCTGCGCCAACTCGGTGGTCGTCGGGCGCACCGTCGTGATGCCGGCCTGCCCCGACCGGGTCCGCGCCCGGCTCGAGGGATGGGGCTTCGAGGTCGTCGTCGTCGACGTCGCCGAGTTCCACAAGGGCGGCGGCTCCGTGCGCTGCCTGACCAACCCCGTGGACGTCACCATCGGCCGCGACCTCGACGTCGTGCCCGGCGGCGAGGTCGTGCTGCCGGAGCCGGTGGAGAACGTCGCCTGACGGGCACCGCCTGTCGAGGTGCTCCCTGCGCTGGTTGAGGTGTGATGGCCGCCAGGCCCGCCCGTCCCGGTGGTTGAGGTGTGAGGGCCGCCAGGCCCGCCCGTCCCGGTGGTTGAGGTGTGAGGGCCGCCGGGCCCGAGCCTCGAAACCTGGCGGGCCGGGAGTCGGCGTCGGGCGCGGCGTTGGCGCTCGGGTGCGGCGGTTTCGAGGCTCGTCGCTGGCGCTCCTCGCACCTCAACCACCGGATCGGCTCGTCGCTGGCGCTCCTCGCACCTCGACCACCGCTCGGCCTACCTCGTCGGCCCATCACCCGCCCGTCGTCCCACCGGTGTCGCCTCGCGTGGACGGGCTGGTGCTCGGTAGCCTCGACCCGGTGTTCCCGGTCGGTGGTGTTCCCGTCATGCTCCTCGGCGCCGTCCTCTCGGCCGCCGTGGCCGGCCTCCTCGCCCTGCTGCTCAGCCGGCGGCTGGGCTGGGTGAGCGCACTGGCGATCGGCGGGCTGGTGTGGTCGCTCGTCGTCATCGCCCTGATCACCCTGCTGCCGGCCAACGGCGCGCCCGGCGTGGTGTACGCCGAGGACCGCCTGGCCACCTGCTCGTGGGACGTCGGCGGCCCGGCACCGGACGGCTTCTGGATCTTCGGCGGCGGTCAGCGGCTGCTCAACGCGGTCGTCTTCGTGCCGCCCGGTGTGCTGCTCGTCGTCGCGGCCGCTCGGTGGCGCTCGGCCTGGGTCACGGTCCCGCTGGGCCTGGTGCTGCTGGCGGCGTACTCGGCCGGCATCGAGTACACCCAGCTCGAGCTGGCCCGCATCGACCGGGCCTGCGACGTCACCGACGTCATCGACAACTCCACCGGCGCCGCGATCGGTGTCGGGCTCGGGATCGTGCTCGCGCTCCTCCTGCGACCGTGGCGGTCGCGCCGGCCCTGACGCCGGCCGGCGGGGTCGGGCGGGGTCGGTGCGGGCCGGCCGCGGACGTCGGTGGGCCCCTCGCCCGCCCGGGAACCCCCGGTCCGCACCACTACGCTGGATCCATGGCCTCACCCCAGCCGCGTGCCAACGTCACCCAGATCCCCTCCTACGTCCCCGGCAAGCCGCCGACGGTGCGCCCGGGGATCACGGCGTACAAGCTGTCGAGCAACGAGAACCCGTACCCGCCGCTGCCCGGCGTGGTCGAGGCCGCCCACGCCGCGGTCGCGGCGATGAACCGGTACCCCGACATGGGCAGCACCGCGCTGTACGACGCGTTGGCCGCGCGGCTCGCCGTGCCGACGACCGACCTGGCGCTGGCGACCGGGTCGGTCGCGCTGATCTACCAGGTCATGGCGGCCTACTGCGAGCCCGGCGACGAGGTCGTCTACGCGTGGCGCTCCTTCGAGGCCTACCCGATCGCGGCCAGTGCCGCCGCGGCCACCTCGGTCCGGGTGCCGGTGCTCGCCGACGGCCGCCACGACCTCGACGCCATGCTGGCCGCCATCACCGACCGGACCCGGGTCGTGCTCGTCTGCACGCCCAACAACCCGACCGGTCCGGCGGTCACCCAGTCCGAGCTCGACGCGTTCCTGGCCGCCGTGCCCAGCCACGTCGTCGTGGTCGTCGACGAGGCCTACCTCGAGTTCGTCCGCATGGACGACCCGGTCGACGGCCTGGCGACGTACCGTGCGCACGAGAACGTCATCCTCTTCCGCACCTTCTCCAAGGCCTACGGCCTCGCCGCCTTCCGGGTCGGCTACGCCGTCGCCCAGGCGCCCCTCGCCGGAGCCCTGCGCGCGGTGTCCCTGCCGTTCGGCATCTCGGCCGTCGCGCAGGCCGCGGCGATCGCGTCGCTGGAGGCCGAGGACGCCCTGCTCGAGCGGGTCGAGGCCCTCACGGTCGAGCGGGACCGGGTGCACGCGGCCCTGCTCGCGCAGGGCTGGGACATCCCGGTGCCGCAGGGCAACTTCGTGTGGTTCGCGCTGCCCGACGACACCGGTGAGCGAACGGCGGCGTTCGGGGCCGCCGCCGATGCGGCCGGGATCACCGTGCGCCCGTTCGCGGGCGAGGGCGTGCGGGCCTCCATCGGCGAGACCGAGGGCAACGACCGGCTGATCCAGGTGGCCGCGGCCTTCCGCTAGGCCGCGCCCGCCCCTGCACCAGCCTCCGCATCCGCCCCAGCCCCGGCATCCGCCCCGGCTCCGCTCCGACCGCTCCCGCGCCGGCGCCCGGACGCCGGTCCATGTCGCGCCACCGCGGGTCGATGGCCGGCAGCATGGTGACCGCGAAGTAGGCGACGCCGGTCGC
Source organism: uncultured Actinomycetota bacterium (assembly GCA_963757695.1). Taxonomy (GTDB): domain Bacteria; phylum Actinomycetota; class Actinomycetes; order Propionibacteriales; family Nocardioidaceae; genus Nocardioides. Next base: position 1,014,759 of record CAVWTJ010000012.1, on the reverse strand, counting down.
GATCATCGCCACCCGCAGGCTCGCGGTGTCGACGAGCAGCCCGCCGAGGATCCCGCCGAGCGGCATCAGGCCCCAGCACATCGCCGAGGAGAGCGAGGAGACCCGGCCGACCAGCGCGCTCGGGGATCCGCTCGAACATCACCGCGCCGAGGATCGGGTTGAGGAAACCGGACGCGAACCCGCCGAGGGCGAACACCGTCAGCACCGCGGGCAGCGGCGTGTCGAACGCGAGGGCCAGGAAGCGCGGCAGCCCGGCGACCAGGAACGCCAGCAGGTAGATGCGGTAGCGGGGGAGCCCGGCCGCCCAGGCCGCGGCGCATGCGGCGCCGAGCGCGGAGAAGCCGCTGAACAGCGCGAACAGCAGGCCGAGGGCTGCGGCGCCCCGACCCGGGCCCAGGGACCACACCGGCATCAGCACCGAGACCCAGGCGGCGTCGAGCAGGTTGGTCAGCGCGACCATCACCGTGATGCCGAGCAGCAGCGCGTCGCCGCGCAGGAAGTGCCAGCCCTCCCGCAGCTGCGCCAGGTACGACGCCCCGTCGTCCGCACCGCCCGCGTCCCGGGCCCCGCCGCCCCGGTGCCGCGGGTGCCCGACGCCGGGTGCGGACCGAAGCCGACCGTGGCCCACGACAGCACCACCGCGGACAGCCCGAACGAGACGGCATCGACGACCAGCGCGTCGGCGGCGCCGAGCCATGCCACGAGGACGCCCGCGAGCCCGGCGCCGAGCATCGACGCGGTGCGCTCGACCGCGCTGCCGAGGCCCGTCGCCCGCTCCATCGGTACGCCGGCCCGCTCGACCAGCGCCGGCACCAGGGAGTGCTTCGCGCCGTCCCCCGGGCCCCGCAGGCTGCCGGCGAGCGCCACGAGCGCGAGGAACGCCGGGAAGGGCAGCCACCCCGCGTCGTACAGGAGCGGGATCGCACCGACGACGAGCAGCGAGGCGACGTCGCAGCGTGATCGCGATCCGGCGGGCGCCGAGCCGGTCGATCACCGGACCGCCGAGGACCTTGAAGATCACCAGCGGCAGCATCTCGGCGAGCGCGGCGAGGCCGGTGCTGGTCGCGCTGCCGGTGGTCTGGAGCACGAAGAGCGGGATCGCGATCATCGAGACGCGGGTGCCGGTGATCGAGATCGCCTCGGCGGTCGAGCCAGCCGTAGAGCGGCCGACGGGCGTCGCGGGGACGGGTCGGGGCGTTCATGACGGGTCTTCCCCCACCTGACCGGGTCGCACGTAGCCACTGAGCTGGAAGACGAAGCTCTGCGCCTCGGGGTCGTCCTCGTCCTCGACGGCCCCCAGCACGTCGTCGAGCTGCCGGAGCACCCGCTGCGCCGTGGCCGGGGTGAGGCGGTGGATCCAGTCGCTGAGCGTGCCGACGTCGCGCCACTGCGTCGGCAGGAGCGGCCGCTCCTCCATGGCGGCCTGGAGCCACTCGGTGTAGACCGTGGCGACCGTCTGCAGGTAGGCGTCGTTCTCCTGCCAGCCGGCGTCGTCGTCCGGTGCCGGGCTGACGGTGCGGGTGGAGGCGTGGGCCGCCCTCCACCACCGCTCGCGCCCGTTGCCCCGGGCGTCGTCGACGATGAAGCCGTGGGTGGCCAGCTGGCGCAGGTGGTACGACGTGGCGCCGGTGTTGAGGCCCGAGCCGGGTCGCCAGCATGGTCGCCGTGGCGGGACCGTCGAGACGCAGCAGGCCGAGCATCCGCAGCCGCACCGGGTGCGCGAGCGCGCGGAGCTGGTGGGGGCTGGGCGTGGCGACGGTGGGATCGGTCATGGAACGACCGTAGAACTGCAAACATGTATTTGCAATAGGTTCTTTGCAAAGGTGTCTTGGTGGTCGGTCGTCGTGTTACATGCCGGACGGGTCGGCCGCCGTTACCGCTCCGCAACCGAAGACGGGCAGGGTAGGGGCATGTCCATCAAGGTCGCGCTCGAGCACCGCACCACCTACGACTTCGCCGAGCCGGTGTCCGTGGCCCCGCACGTCGTGCGCCTGCGGCCCGCGCCGCACACCCGCACCCCGATCGAGGCCTACACCCTCGACGTCAGCCCGAAGAACCACTTCCTGAACTGGCAGCAGGACCCGTTCGGCAACTGGATGGCCCGCCTGGTCTTCCCCGAGAAGGTCAAGACCCTCGACATCCGGGTGGGCCTGGTCGCCGACCTGATGGTGATCAACCCCTTCGACTTCTTCGTCGAGGAGTACGCCGAGAAGGTGCCGTTCGCCTACGAGTCGAGCCTGCACGCCGACCTGTTCCCCTACCTGCGCGCCGTCGACGACGCCCAGGACGCCGAGGCGTTCCGGCTCGGACGCTCCCGCAGCCCCAGGACCAGCCCGGCGGCGTCGTCACCGTCGACTTCCTGGCCTCCCTCAACGCCGCCGTGCACCGCGAGGTCGCCTACTCGGTGCGGATGGAGGCCGGCGTCCAGAGCCCCGACGAGACCCTGCGGCGCAAGATCGGCTCCTGCCGCGACTCGCGCCTGGCTCCTGGTCGCGCTGCTGCGCCAGTACGGCCTCGCCGCCCGCTTCGTCTCCGGCTACCTCGTGCAGCTCGCCGCCGACCAGGAGGCCCTCGACGGCCCGAGCGGTCCGGCCCAGGACTTCACCGACCTGCACGCCTGGGCCGAGGTCTACATCCCCGGCGCCGGCTGGGTCGGGATGGACCCGACGTCGAGCCTGTTCGCCGGCGAGGGCCACATCCCGCTCAGCGCCACCCCGCACCCCAGCAGCGCCGCCCCGATCGAGGGCGCGACCGCGCCGGTCGAGGTGACGTTCTCGTTCCTCAACGAGGTCACCCGGATCCACGAGGACCCGCGCGTCACCAAGCCCTACACCGACGAGCAGTGGGCTCGCATCGACGCGCTCGGCGAGGCCGTCGACGAGCGCCTCGTCGCGGGCGACGTCACGGCTCACCATGGGCGGCGAGCCGACGTTCGTGTCCCTCGACGACGCCACGACCCCGCAGTGGAACACCGACGCCGACGGCCCCGAGAAGCGGGCCCTCGCCAACGACCCTGGCCGAGCGGCTCCAGGAGACCTACGCCCGCGGCGGCGTCGTGCACCGCGGGTCAGGGCAAGTGGTACCCCGGCGAGCCGCTGCCGCGATGGAACATCGCCCTGCAGTGGCGCACCGACGGCGTCGCCGCTGTGGAAGGACGCCTCGCTCTTCGCCGACCCGTGGGAGCCCGGCTCCGACGCGTCGGTCGCGGTCGAGCAGGCCGAGGCGCTCGCACGCCGGGTCACGCGGACCCTCGGCCTGCCCGAGTCGCAGCTCCAGGCGGCCTACGAGGACCCGCTCGCCGCGCTCGCCTCCGAGATGCGCCAGCCCGCCGGCGACAGCCCGACGAGGCCGCCGACAAGCTCGACGCCCACGGCCTCGGCGTCCTCGACGCCGACGTGGACACCCCCACCGGCTGGGTGCTGCCCGTCGTCACCGGCGAGGAGTGGACCAGCCCCGCCTGGAGCTTCCGCCGCGGCCGCCTCGTGCTGCTGCCCGGCACCAGCTCGGTCGGCCTGCGCCTGCCGCTGGACTCGGTGGCCTGGAAGGACCCCGAGTTCGCCGGCGAGCCGTCGTACCTCGAGGCCGGCGCGCCGCTCGAGCCGCAGGTCCCCGTCGTCACCGTGGTCGAGCCCGAGGGCGGGCGGCACGACGGCGCTGGCCTTCGAGGCGCGCGACGGCCACGTGCACGTGTTCCTCCCGCCGACCGACCGGCTCGACGACTACGCCGACCTGCTCCGCCTGGTCGAGGTCGCGGCCCGCAAGATCGGCTGCCCGGTCGTGATCGAGGGCTACGGCCCGCCGCCCGACCCGCGCCTGACCCAGCTCGTCGTCACCCCCGACCCCGGGCGTCATCGAGGTCAACGTGCAGCCGACGGCGAGCTGGGCCGAGCAGCGCGACCTCACCTTCGAGCTCTACGAGGAGGCCCGCCAGGCGCGCCTGACGACCGAGAAGTTCGACGTCGACGGCCTGCACACCGGCACCGGCGGCGGCAACCACATCACCCTCGGCGGCCACCAGCCGATCGACTCCCCGCTGCTGCGCCGACCCGACCTGCTGGTCAGCCTGATCACCTACTGGCAGCGCCACCCGAGCCTGAGCTACCTGTTCTCCGGGCGCTTCATCGGCCCCACGAGCCAGGCCCCGCGCTTCGACGAGGGGCGGCCCGAGGCGACGTACGAGATGGAGATCGCGTTCGCCGAGATCGAGCGCCTCACCGCCGCAGGCCGCCGAGACCGGCGAGGGGCCGCGCCCGTGGCTCGTCGACCGCGCGCTGCGCCACCTGCTGACCGACCTGACCGGCAACACCCACCGCTCGGAGTTCTGCATCGACAAGATGTACAGCCCCGACTCCTCGCGCGGACGGCTCGGCCTGCTCGAGCTGCGCGGCTTCGAGATGCCCCCGCACGCCCAGATGGGGCTGGTGCAGGCGCTGCTCGTGCGCAGCCTGGTCGCGATGTTCTGGGACGAGCCGCTCCGCGCGCCGCTCGTGCGCTGGGGCACCCGCCTCCACGAGGACCCGCTGCTGCCGCAGGGCGCGATCGCCGACATCAACGCCGTCGTCGCCGACCTGCGCGCGGCCGGGATCGCCTTCGAGGAGGAGTGGTTCGCGCCGTTCACCGAGTTCCGCTTCCCCCGCATCGGCCAGGCCGTGGTCACCAGCGGGGCCGAGCGCATCGAGCTCGAGCTGCGCCAGGCCATCGAGCCCTGGCACGTCCTCGGCGAGGAGGCCACCGGCAGCGGCACGGCCCGCTACGTCGACAGCAGTGTCGAGCGGGTCCAGCTCACGGTTCGGGGATTCGACCCACGCCGGCACCTGGTGACGTGTCAGGGTGTCCCGGTGCCACTGACACCGACCCCGTCCGGTCCGTCGCTCGCGACGGAGCACTACGCCGGCGTGCGCTACCGCGCCTGGCAGCCGTGGTCGGCCCTGCACCCCTCGATCGAGGTCCAGGCGCCGCTGCGCTTCGAGGTCGTCGACGCCGCCTCCGGCGTCAGCCTCGGCGGTGCGACCTACCACGTGGTCCACCCCGGTGGTCGCTCCTACGACGTCCCGCCGGTCAACGCCAACTCGGCCGAGTCGCGCCGGGCGAGCCGTTTCGAGCCGCACGGCCACACCCCGGGCCGCCTCGACGTCGGCGCCCTGCGCGAGGCCGGTCGCCGCGCGGCCAGCGACGAGTACCCGCACACCCTCGACCTGCGTCGCGTGGTGACGCCTCGTGCCAGGGCCCGGCCGAGGCTCCCGCTCCGCCGGAGCCCCGACGACGTGAGCCGTGCTGCGCGACTACGCGGCCGGGTCGACCCAGCCGACCCTGAGCGGCGGAGCCCGTCCGCTACGACGAGGTGGTGGGCCCCGACGGCTCGCTGCGGACCCCGTGGAAGGGGCTCGCCGAGATCGCCGTCGCGCTGACCGACCGACGACCTGCGCCGCGTCGACGACGACATCAAGCGCGCCCTCGCCGACGACGGCGTCACCTACTGCCGCCCCGGTGAGCGGTCCCGGCCCGTGGCGCCTCGACCCGGTCCCGGTGGTCCTCGACGCCGCCTCCTGGACCCCGCTCGAGGTGGGGCTGGCGCAGCGCGCCGAGCTGCTCAACGCCATCCTCGCCGACCTGTACGGCGAGCAGCGGCTGCTGCGCGAGGGCCTGATCCCGCCCGCCCTGGTGCTGGGCCACCCCGGGTTCGTCCGGGTCGTCGCGCGCCCCGAGCACCCGCGACCCGCGGCCGCTGGTGCTGGCCGCGACCGACCTGGGCCGCGACTCCCACGGGGAGTGGCGGGTGCTGGCCGACCGCACCCAGGCGCCGTCCGGGCCTCGGCTACGCCATGGAGAACCGGCGGGTGCTCTCCCGGGTCCAGCCCGAGCTCTACCGGGCCGCCGGCCTGCACCGGATGGAGCCGTTCTTCAGCGCCCTGCGCTCGGCGCTGCTGCAGTCCGCCCCGGGCGACCTGGCCGACCCGCGGGTCGTGGTCCTCTCGCCCGGGCACGCACTCCGAGACGGCCTACGACCAGTCGTTCATCGCCTCGGCGCTCGGGTTCCCGCTCGTGCAGGGCAGCGACCTCGTGGTGCGCGAGGGCTGGGTGCAGATGCGGGTCTTCGGCCGCCTCGAGCGGGTCGACGTCATCCTGCGTCGCGTCGACGCAGCCTGGAGCGACCCGCTGGAGCTGCGCGGCGACTCCCAGCTCGGGTGTCGCCGGTCTCGTCGAGGCCGTGCGCCGCGGTCGCGTCCGCGTCGTCAACGGGCTCGGCGCCGGTGTCCTGGAGAACCCCGCCCTGCTGCCGCTGATGCCGCAGCTGTGCGAGGCGCTGCTCGGCGAGCCGCTGCGGCTGGCCTCGGTCCCGACCTGGTGGGGCGGCGACCCGGAGGGGCTCGAGCACATCCTCGACCGCGTCGACGAGCTCCAGGTCCGCGAGATCGACGGCCCGAGTGCCGGCCTGGCCGGCCTCGGGCCGCGACGAGGTGATCGCCCGGCTGCTCGCCGAGCCGCACCGCTACGTCGGCCAGGACCTGCTTCCCCTCTCCCAGGCGCCGACCTGGCGCCAGACCGGCTACCGCAGCGGCGAGGCGGAGTCGCGGGCGCTGACGCTGCGCACGTTCACGCTGCGCTACGGCTCGGCGTACCGGCCCCTCGTCGGCGGCCTGGTCAGCATCGTCGAGGACGAGCGCCAGGGCGGCAGCAAGGACCTGTGGGTGCTCAAGGAGGACGCGAACCAGCCCGACCAGGGCCTGTCCGACGTGCTGCCGATGACCCACGCCCGGTCCTCGACGGGCACGGTGCCACGCATCCTCGAGGACATGTACTGGTCCGGTCGCTACGCCGAGCGGGCCGAGGACATGCTGCGGCTCGTGCTCTCCGCGCACGCCCTCGCCGAGGACTTCCGGGCCCGCCCGCGCTCGACCGGCGGCGCCGGCCTCGAGGTCATGCTGGGCGCGATCACCGTGCTCGCCGGTCATCGCCCACGACGACCTCGACGCCGAGTTCCGCTCGCTGCTGCTCGACAACGCGCCGCGTGGGCTCGGCCGCCCACGCGCTCGACGGGCTGCGCGACGCCCTCAACGGGGTCCGTGACCAGCTCTCGCTCGACGTCTGGCGTGCCTTCGGCACGACGGACCGCGCCGCCGAGGTCCTGCGAGCAGAGCCGGCACAGCCACCAGGTGGCCGAGTCGGCGGGCCGGATGCTGACCGGGATCCTGTCGCTCCAGGGCGTCTCCGCCAGCATGATCCGCGACGCCGGGTGGCACATGATCGCGGTCGGGCAGTCGCCTCGAGCGCTCGCTGCAGCTGTGCTACCTGCTGTCCTCGACCACGACGGTCCGGCGCGGGATCGACGTCGACCGCGAGGTGCTCAACGCGGTGCTGCGCACGGCCGAGAGCGCCGTCACGCACCGCCGCCGCTACCGCGGCTACGTGCGCTCCGGCGGCGTGCTCGAGCTGCTGCTGGCCGACGCCGAGAACCCGCGCTCGATGGCGTTCTGCCTCGAGGAGCTGGCCACCCACCTCGCCGCGCTGCCGGCCTCCACCGGGTCGAGCCGACCCGAGCGGCTGGTGACCGACCTGCAGGACCTCCTCGCCGAGACCGACATCGCCACGCTGGTCGCGATCGGGGGCGTCGAACGGCCCAACCTCCAGGTCTTCCTCGCGACCGTGACCGCGCAGCTCGGCCGCCTCGGCGAGGCGATCGACGAGCTGCACCTCACCACCGGCCCGGCACCGCGTCCGCTGGCGGCCCTGTCGCTGGTCGACTCGTTCGGCACCGCCGAGATCCCGGTCGTCCGGGCCGGCCGTCAGGACCCGTCGTGAGGGGGCGCTCGTGAGGTACACGGTCCGGCACACCACGACGTACACCTACGACGACTCGGTGACCGACAGCCTCGGGGTGGCCCACCTGGTGCCGCGGACGCTGCCCTGGCAGCAGGTCGTCGTCGTACCGGGTGCAGGTGACGCCGGCGCCGGTCGACCAGACCAGCGACACCGACTTCTACGGCAACCACGTGACCTACTTCCAGGTCACCGAGCCGCACGAGCAGCTCGTCGTCGACGGCCTCAGCGAGGTCGAGGTGCTGACCCCGGTCTACGCCGACGACGTCCTGGCTCGGCCCTGGGAGACCCTGCGACCGCTCCGCGGGAGCACCGTGGCCGGAGCGTGGGCGGCCACCGACTACGCGCTCGCGTCGACCCAGGTCGACCAGGTGCCGGCCGCGCAGGCCTACGCCGCGGAGTCGCTGACGCCCGGTCGGGGGATCGGCGAGGCGGTCACCGAGCTCATGCACCGGGTCCATGCCGACTTCGACTACGACAAGACCGCCACCACCGTCACGTCGACCGTCGGCCGACATCCTCGAGCGCCGCGCCGGGGTCTGCCAGGACTTCGCGCACCTGATGCTGGCCTGCCTGCGCTCCCACGGGCTCGCCGCCCGCTACGTCAGCGGCTACCTCGCCACCACCCCACCGCCGGGCAAGGAGCGCATCGTCGGTGCCGACGCGTCGCACGCCTGGGTCGAGGTGTGGCTCGGCGACGAGATGTGGCTGGCGCTCGACCCCACCAACGACCAGTGGGCCGGTGACCGCTACGTCACCGTCGCCTGGGGCCGTGACTACGGCGACGTGCCGCCGCTCAAGGGCGTCATCTTCACCGAGGCGAAGCGCTCGACGATGCGGGTCGCGGTCGACGTCGCGCCGGTGCCGGGGTGAGGCTCGCGGGTCCATGCAACTCACCGTTGCGTCCACCACCTCGCCGCTCGACGGTCGTGGTGGTAGACGTAACGGTGAGTGACGACCCGCGACCTCCCGGTACCCCCGGCTGGGACCGGCTGGGAGGATGACCGCATGACATCGCGAGCGCGTCCGTGGAGCCCGACGGCGCTGGCCGCGCTGGTCCTCGTGGTCGGGCTGGGCCTCACCGCGTGCGGCGGGGAGGACGCCGTGGTCGACGACGGCTCGGTCGCGGCCGTGTCGGGTGCGGCGTCGGCGCGGTTGACCGAGGCCGGCGTCGACGTGGTGGCGCCCCAGGTGGGAGCGGGGGTCGACCTGGAGGCGATCGGCACGGCCCTCGACGACGCCGGCCTGAGCGCGGTCCAGGGCACCCGCACCGACGCGGACGGCCTCGCGCTCGACCCGGCCGCGACCGCCGGGCTGCTCGGCACCGTCGGCAACCAGGCGGCGGCCGAGCAGGGTGGCCGTCGCTACGTCGTGCTGGCCTTCGACGACGTCGCCTCCGCCGTGGTCTTCGCCCAGGACGCTCCCGAGATCTTCGCCGACGCCGCCGCCGAGAAGAGCCGGCGGGCCTACCTGGCCGGGCGGCTCGTGGGCTTCTACGCCCCCGGTACGGGCGGCGACGGAGCGACGACGTTCGCCGACGCGTTGACGGCGCTCGCGGTCGAGGCGTGAACTGCCCGGTGTCCGAGCACACGGCGTCCGGCGCCACTATCCTGGAGCACCGCACCGCCCGTATCACCCGTCAGGCCCAGCACTCCTACAGCTGACTCCCGCCCCCACGAGCACGGACCGAGAGAGGTTCATCATGAGCGACAGCGGCAACGGCACCCCTCCCGGTTGGTATCCCGACGGCCAGGGCGGGCAGCGCTGGTGGGACGGCACGCAGTGGGCCGCGCCCACCGCACCGCCGGCTGGTGCGCCCACCGGCCCGCCGCCGAGCGGCCCGCCGCCGAGCGGCCCGCCGCCGGGCGCCGCGCCCTTCGGTGCGCCGCCGGAGACCGGTGCCACGCCGTACGGCACGCAGGCCATGCCGCAGCAGGGCTACCCCGGTGGCCCGGGCCAGCCCGGCGCTCCGGCCGGCTCCGCGAAGTCCAGGACCGGGCTGTACGCCGGGATCGGGCTCGGTGCTGCCGCGCTCATCATCCTGCTGCTGACGGCGTTCGTGGTGCCCGGCTTCCTCGTCGGTTCGTCGGGTCCCTCGTCGAGCGATCCCGCGGCCACGGTGCGGGCGTTCATCGACGCCGGCAAGGACCAGGACTGTGACGCCGTCCAGGACCTGGTGACCGACAAGCTCAAGGGCGACATCGCGGGCAACGACTGCGGCAGCGCCGACCTGCAGCAGGCGGAGGACCTCGGCATCGACCCGCAGGACATCACCTACGAGGTGGGCGAGGCGACGATCGACGGTGACACCGCATCGGTGCCGGTCACCCTGCAGCTCGACTCCGCCGCGTCCGGAGCGCTCGGCGCCCTGGGCGTCGACGACCTCACGCTGAACTACCTGCTGGTCAAGGAGGGCGGGGACTGGCTGATCGACGACTTCAAGGCCGACCTCTCCTCGGTCCTTCCCGACGGTCTCCCCTCGGACCCCTCCACGGACACGTCCACGGACGTGCCGACCGACCCGTCGACGGACGACCCGACCGACTTCCCGTCCGACCTGTTCTCGGACCTGCCCACGGACCTGCCGACCGACCTGTTCTCGGACCTGCCGTCCGACTTCCCGTCGGACCTGTTCTCGGACCTGCCGAGCGATCTCTTCTCGGACTTCCCGAGCGACCTGTTCTCGGACCTGCCGTCCGACTTCCCGTCGGACCTGTTCTCGGACCTCCCGACGTCCTGACGGGGCGGGGTGCCGCCTCCGCGACAGCGTCCGCGCGTCGTGGACCCCGGCGTGCGTCTGCCGCGGGTCGGACCTCGGGCGCGCCCGGGCCGGGCGGGCGAGCGTGCCGTCGAGCCGGCCGGCCGGTACGTCGTCGCCGCAGCCCAGCGCCGTCCGGCACGTGGACGACCTCGACCTGTCGAGGGCCGGTCGGCTGGAGGACTTCCCGGGGTGCGGAAGCCGCTCTCGACCGGGCCCGACCGGATGAACCGGAGCCGGGGGTGAGGACGGATGGCTACCCTTCGTCATCCCGTCCCGGCCCCGGAGGAGCTCGAGCTCGTGGCGTCACGAGCCTGGCCCCACGCGTGACATGATGCAGTCGCTGCGCCGCCCCGCGATCCCAGGAGACACTCGATGAGCGACCCCCACCAGCCGAGCACTCCTCCGGGGTGGTACCCCGACGGACAGGGCGGACTGCGGTGGTGGGACGGCGCGCGCTGGACCGAGCACACCGCACCCGCCCCGGCGGGACAGCCGGTGCCGCCCAGCCGGCCCGCCCCGTCGGCCCCGTCGACACCCTCGCTCCACGACGCGCCCACCCGGTACGGCGGATCTCCGATCGCCGAGCCGGAGCCCGAGGCAGCAACGCAGGCCGCACCCGAGCCCGGACCCGAGCCCGAGCCCGAGCCCGAGCCGGACCGTCCGTCGGCCGACGAGACCCGGATCGCGTCGACCAACCCGCTGGCCGGGGGCTACCTCCCGCCCGGTGCGTTCCCGCAGCCCGGCGAGAGCGCGCCCCCGTCGCAGCCCCCGTCACAGCCCCAGTCACAGTCACCGCCTCCGCCCTCGTCACCTCCTCCGGCACCGCCCCGGACCCCGCCGCAGGGCGTCGGGTACGGCGCCCCGCAGGCATCGGGAGGCCTTCCCCAGCCTGGTGCCTACCCGCAGCAGGGCGGCTACCCGCAGCAGCCGGCGTGGCAGAGCCAGCTCCCGAGCAACACCGGCGGGGGTGGCAAGGGCAAGCTCATCGCGATCGTCGCCGGTGCCGTGCTCGCCGTCGTGGTGCTCGTCGTGGTGGCGATCGCGGTCCTCGGTGGGGGGAGCGGTCCGGGCGACGCGGCCTCGGACTACTTCGCGGCCGTCCAGAACGGCGACTGCGACGCCCTCGACCTGATCGGTGGCGACCTCCGCGACCAGCTCGACGTCACCAAGAGCGACTGTGAGGACGCCGGCGGCGACGAGTTCTTCGGCAACGACGGGGACGTCTCGGACTGCGACTTCGGGGTCACCGACGAGACGGTGGACGGCGACTCCGCCACGGTCGAGTACGAGGTCACCGGCTGTGCGGACTCGGGCGACAACGAGACCGGCACGATCACCATGGTCGAGGAGGACTCGGACTGGCTCGTCGCCAGCTTCGAGTGATCCCGGACGACCGGCCGGGCGGCCGACGGGCCGGGGCGGTCCTCCTCGCTCACCACCCCACCGGGCATGCAGGCACACCCTAGGCTGGGCGCATGAGCGACAAGGTAGGCGCCGTCCAGGACCGCGGCTCGGACGAGGAGTTCACCCGGGACACGAACTACGTCTCGGACCGGATCACCCAGGTGGTCGACGGGACGCCTCGGCGTCCCGAGCACGGGCCGGTCGACGGCGAGCTCTGGCCGGCCGAGCCGGGCCGCTACCGCCTCGTCGCCGCGAAGGCGTGTCCCTGGGCCAACCGGTCGATCATCGTGCGTTCCCTGCTCGGCCTCGAGGACGTGATCTCCCTCGGTCTCGCCGGACCCACCCACGACGAGCGCTCGTGGACCTTCGACCTCGACCCCGACGGGCGTGACCCGGTGCTGGGCATGGAGCGCCTCCAGGAGGCCTACCTGCGGCGCTTCCCCGACTATCCGCGCGGCATCACCGTGCCCGCGATCGTCGAGGAGTCCACCGGCAAGCTCGTCACCAACGACTATCCGTGGATCACCCACGACCTGTTCTTCGAGTGGCGTGAGCACCACCGCGCCGACGCCCCCGACCTGTGGCCCACCGATCTCCGCGAGGAGATGGAGGAGGTCATGCAGCGGGTCTTCACCGAGGTCAACAACGGTGTCTACCGGTGCGGTTTCGCGGGGTCCCAGAAGGCCTACGAGGACGCCTACGAGCGACTCTGGACCGCGCTGGACTGGCTCGAGGAGAGACTCACCACCCGGCGCTACCTGATGGGTGACGCGATCACCGAGGCCGACGTCCGGCTGTTCACCACCCTGGCCCGCTTCGACGCCGTCTACCACGGCCACTTCAAGTGCAACCGGCAGAAGCTCACCGAGATGCCCGCGCTGTGGGGCTACGCGCGCGACCTCTTCCAGACTCCCGGGTTCGGCGACACCATCGACTTCGAGCAGATCAAGACGCACTACTACGTCGTCCACACCGCGATCAACCCGACGCAGATCGTGCCGGTCGGCCCCGACCCCGCCGGATGGCTGGAGTCGCACGACCGCGGCTGAGGCACCGCCGCGCCGACCCCTACCCTGGGTATGTGGGACACGGACACGGACACGGACAACGAGGCGGCGCACAGCACGCCGCCGGGCGGGCGGCCGACCGCTCGCGTCTGCGGTGGGTGCTGGCCGTCACCGTCACGGTGCTCGTCGTCGAGGTGGTCGGCGGGTTGCTGACCGGGTCGCTGGCGCTCCTCGCCGACGCCGGCCACATGGCGACCGACGCCGGGGCCGTCGTGCTGGCGCTGGGGGCGTCGTACGTCGCCTCCCTGCCAGGCACCCGGCGCTCGACCTTCGGCTACCACCGGGCCGAGGTGCTCGCGGCGCTGGTCAACGCACTCGTGCTCCTCGGCGTGTGCGGCTACCTGGTCTATGCCGGGATCTCCCGCCTCGCCGACCCGCCCGACGTCGACGCCGGGCCGATGCTCGGCTTCGCCGTCGTGGGGCTCGCCGCCAACGCCGTCGGGATGCTCATCCTCAGCCGCGGCGACACCGACTCGCTCAACCTGCGTGGCGCCGCCAACGAGGTGTTCGCCGACCTGCTCGGCTCGCTGCTCGCGATCGTCGCCGGCGTCGTCATCCTGGCGGCCGACCAGCCGCTGGCCGACCCGATCGCCACCCTCGCGATCGCGGTGCTCATCGTGCCGCGGTCGTGGTTCCTGCTGCGCGATGCCGCCGTGGTCCTGCTCGAGATAGCCCCGCCGGGCCTCGACCTCGACCAGGTCGAGCACCACGTGCGCCACGTCGACGGCGTGGTCGACGTCCACGACCTGCACGCGTGGACCATCACCAGCGGGATGCCCAGCATGTCGGCCCACGTCACCGTGACCGACGAGGCCCTCGCCGAGCGCGGGGTGGGCAGGATCCTCGACGAGCTCTGCGCCTGCGTGGCCGAGCACTTCGACGTCCGGCACGCGACGTTCCAGGTCGAACCGGTCTCCCACGAGTCCCACGAGGACCTGGGCGAGCTGCACTGACGCCGTGCCGTCGGCGCCGGCCGGGCGTGGCCCCGCGGGCCGGAGCGCCCCGCCCGACGGGTGGGACGGCGCGCCGGAGGGACCCCGTGCCACACGATCGGGCACCACACGATCGGGCACCACACGATCAGGCCGGGCAGGCGTCCTGGAGGTAGGTGGCGAAGGCCGCGTCGTCGGGCGCCGCATCTGCCGTCGGGAGGTCGGACGGCGGCACCAGGGTGTCGATGGTGCCGTTGGCGAGGGCGACCAGGCTCGCGTGCGTGCCTGCGGTCATGCCCTCGGCCGGCGGCATGGTCGCGAGGACCAGTGCTGAGGTCACCAGCTCCTCGACCGTGGCGGCGTCCTGCTCACCCTGGTACTGCGACTGCGCGCCGGCGAACCGCACGAAGGCGGCACAGAACTCGTCCTCGGTCGGTGTGGCCGCGCTCCCGGTCCCGGCCGGCGACGAGGCCGGCGACGAGGCCGGCGACGAGGCGGTGGGGGACGAGCCGGTGGTGCCGGGCGGTGCCGCGTCCGTGGTGCCGGCGTCGTCGGAGCCGCACCCGCTCGCGAGGGCGAGCATCGTGACCGCCACCAGCACCGCCGCCGAGGCGCGGCGTCCGCCGGCGCCGGTCACCCGGCGTCCTGCTCGTCGCGGACCACACGCAGGCGGTCGGGGCCGAAGCCCTGCTCCAGGCCCCACCGCACCGCCTGGCTCCGGGTGGTCACGTCGATCTTGCGGTAGAGGGAGCGGATGTGGGTCTTGAGGGTGTTGATGGTGATGTAGGCGCGATCGATGATGTCCTGGTTGGTGAGGCCCTGGCAGATCAGCGCCAGCACCTCCGCCTCGCGCGGGCTCAGGCCGGCGTCGTTCCCGGGCCACTGGCCGAAGGTGTCGTCGAGCCGGCTGGTGCCGGCAGGCCCGCTGTCGTCGGCTCCGTCCTCGGGCGGCGGGGTGACCTGCTGTCCCTCGCTCACCCTCTGGATCGCGGCGACCAGCTCCTCGGCCGAGGTGCCCTTGGAGACGTAGCCGTGGGCGCCGGCGTCGAGCGAGCGTACGACGAGGCGAGGGTCGATGTTCCAGCTGAACACCACGATCCGGGTGTCGGGGCCGCCGCCGAGGCCGGCGAGGTCCACGGCGTCGGCCTGCGCCAGGCTGAAGGTGTCGTAGAGGAGGACGTCGACGTCGCCGGCGACCGGACGCCGGGCGTCGAGCTCGACGACCTCGACCTGCTCGGCGAAGGGCTTGAGGACCGCGGCGATACCGCGCACGACGATCTCGTAGTCGTTGACGATCGCGACCCGCAGCGGGCGCGCCTCTCGGTCGCTGGGGGTCGGGCTGAGCAGAGTCACCACGGAAGCATAGGCAGTCTCCGGCAGCGGACCGAACGCCCGGAGCGGTCACCGCTCCCCACGCCGGCCGCGGGCGTCGTAGCCTGGGCGGATGACCGTGCCCCGCGGGACCGACGCACGCCCTCGTTCCGAGGCGCTGGACGCGGTCGTGCTGAGCGCGCTGGCGACCCTCGCCGACCTGCCGGGGGTGGCCCGCGTCGGCATCGCGCTGACCGAGGGTGGGGGGCGTCGGCTCCAGTTCGCCGCCAGTGACCGGGACCCCACCGCGGACGGCAGGATCGACTGGTGCCTGATCGATGCCTACGACGACGTACCCCTCACCGCCGTGGTGCGCACCGGCGAGCCGGTCGTGGGCGGGCTCGCGTCGTTGGCGGGACATTTCGCCGACCTCGTCGAGCGCCAGCGCCGCGAGGGAGTGGCCGCCCTGGCGGCGCTGCCGCTGCTGGTGGCCGGAGCGCCGATCGGCGGCATGGTGCTCTTCTACGACGTGCCGCAGGCCTTCGCCGACCCGCAGCGGGCCGAGCTCGGTCGACGTGCCGACGCCCTCGCCCTGGAGGCGCGTCGCGCCCAGACCACCCTGCCGCGGCCGCGGCACGCCGGCGGTGCCGAGCCGGCGGAGGGGACCTGGTCGGTGCGGGTCGACGTCGAGGCCGACGCGCGCGGCGTCGCCCTGGCGCGACGACTCATCCGGCGCCGGCTCTCGGAGTGGGGCCTGGTCGACGACGTGGTCGACGACGCCGTGCTGTGTGTCTCCGAGCTGGTCACCAACGCAGTGATCCACACCTCGAGCCCCTCCGACGTGCAGGCGACCCTCGACGGCAGCGTCCTCACCGTCACCGTGCGCGACCAGGGGGCCGGCGGGGGTGAGACGCGCCACGTGCGGCGCGACGAACCGCTCGCCGTGCACGGCCGGGGCCTCCAGCTCGTGGAGGCGCTGTCGTCGCGCTGGGGCTCCGAGCTCGACGACACGGGTACGACGGTGTGGTTCATGCTCGAGGTCGGCTGACCCACGGCCCTACTCGCCGAAGAAGCAGTAGCCGACGCCACGCACCGTCTCGATCGGCGGGTCGTGCAGCTTGTTGCGAAGTCGGCCGATGCACACCTCGAGCACGTTGCTGCCGGGGTCGAAGTCCATGCCCCACACGTCGTGGAGGCAGCTCGTCGCGACGACAGACGTCTCCGCGCCGGCGCATGAGGTGGGTCAGCAGGCCGAACTCGCGCTCGCTCAGGACGACGTCCTCGCCGGTCACACTGGCACGGCGCCGGTCCAGGTCGAGCTCGATGCCGCCGGCGACGAGGTAGCGCGGGTCTCGCCGGGTCGTCGGGGTGTCCGAGACGTGGCGTCGGACCCGGGCGATCAGCTCGGACACGTGGAACGGCTTGGTGACGAAGTCGACCGCTCCCCGGTCGAGGGCACGGACCCGGGCCGCCACGTCGCCGGCTGCGGAGAGCACGATGACCGGCGGCGGCAGCATCCGGTCGGCCATCTCGGCCAGCACCTCCATGCCGCTCAGGTCCGGCATCATCAGGTCGAGCAGCATCAGGTCGACCTTGTGCTCGTCGAGCAGCGCCAGGCCGGCGCGCCCGCCGGCGGCGGACACGACGTGGTGTCCCTCGTTGGTCAGGCAGCGGGTCAGCAGGGACCGCACCCGGTCCTCGTCGTCCACGACAGCGATGGTCGACATCGGTGAGCCTCCCCATGAGATGCCCGTCTGATACCCCTGGGGAGTCAGGTTGCCACATCCGGCCGGGTGGGCGGAGAGCTTTCGACGATCGCGGTGGGCGCTCCCGCACCAGCCGTCGTCACCGGCTGCGCCGACGACCCGGGCCCGGCCCCGGTCAGGGGAGGTCGAGGGCACCGAGATCACGACCCGCGGCGCCGAGCCCGAGGTCGCTGCCCACCGCATAGGTCGTCCACCGGCCGGCGGCGAAGCGGACCACGTCCTCGTCGCGGACCGACCCGAGCCCGGGCACCCTCGTCCGGGCGGACGCGAAGGACACGAAGACGCGGCCGCCGCGTCGGACCAGGGCGTCGACGTCCGCCGCGCGCCCCAGCCCGTGCGCGCTCGCGTCCCACGCGCGGGTGAACGACCGGCCGTTCCAGCGGTAGACGTCGGCGTCGTCCGCCCGCCGCCCCACGCCGGGCACGGTCGCGTTCCCGTCGGTCGAGAAGTAGAGGTCGCGGCCCGCCACGTCCAGCGCGTCGACGCCGGCCCGACTGCTGCCCAACCCGTGGGCGGAGCCGTCGAACAGCAGTCGCCAGCGCCGTCCGTCCCAGCGCACGACGTCCTCGTCGTGCACGGTCCCCAGGCCGGGGAGCCGGAGCCGGGCGTTGGCGAAGGAGAGCGCGAAGGTGCGTGTGCCCGACCGGTCGAACCCGTCGATCCGCGCGCCACGGGGTAGCCGCCAGGGCGCCCCCGTCAGACGGGTGGTGCGCAGCCCCCCGGCTCGCGTTGCCGAGCGAAGCGTGGCCGAGCGTCCGTCACCGAACTCCACGGCCGGTGGACGAGCAGATCCCGGGCCGGTCGGTGGTCCGGGCGGATCCGTCGGCGGCGGATCCGGTGGCGGTGGCGGTGGTGGTGGCGGGCCGGGCAGTGCCGCGAGGGCGCCCGGCACGTCGACCAGGCCCAGCCCGTAGCTGTCGTCCGCGCCGCTCGCGCCCAGGTCGTGCGCCGTCGCGGTCAGGGCGGTCTCGTAGGTCGTGGCGCCTCGCCCGGGGGCCGCCTCCAGCAGCAGCGCCAGCGCGCCGGCCACGTGCGGCGCAGCGACCGAGGTGCCCGAGGCGACCTGGTAGAGCCCGTACCGATCGGTGGTCACGATGTCGACCCCGGGCGCCACCAGGTCGGGGAACACCCGGGTGCGCCCGCCACACGTGGAGGGGCCCCGGCTGCTGGTGCCGGCCACCGCGCCTGCGGCCGTGATCGCGCCCACCGAGAGCGACTCGGGGTAGTTGGCGGGGCTGACGCTGCTCGCCGCGGCGCCGCCGTAGTTGCCGGCGGCGAAGACCGGCACGATGCCGGCGGCGCGTAGGGCCTGGACGTCGGGCTGGAAGCGGAGGTCGCAGCCGGGGCCCGTGCCGATCGACCACGAGCCGTTGACCACCTGCGGCACGTCCGCGGTGGTCGGGTCGCCGTCGGGGTCGAGGACCCACTGGAAGGCCTGGTGGATCGCGGTCGTGGTCGCGGAACCCGCGTCGTTGAAGATCTTCGCCGCGATCCAGTCGGCGTCCGGGGCGGTGCCGATGGTGGTGCCGCCACCGTCTCCGCCGACGATCACCCCCGTGGTGGCGGTGCCGTGCCCCACGAGGTCCGTCGGGGTCACCGGGTGCTGGCCGTACGGGTCGAACCAGCTGTTCGTGCCGCCGCGCCAGTGAGCGTCCAGGTCGGGGTGGGTCGCGTCGACCCCGGTGTCCATGCTCGCAACCACGACGCCCGCGCCGCGGTGGCCCAGGGCCCAGAGGTCCGGGGCGCCGATCGTGCTCTGGTTCGGCTCCGGTGGGGCGCCGGTCAGGGAGGTGACCGCGGCCGTGTCCGGCCAACGGCCCGGAGAGCCGCTCAGGACCAGGTCGACCCGGTCGGACTCGACCCGGGCGACCTCCGGTCGTGCGGCCAGCTCCGCGACCACGGAGGGGGTGGCCGTCACCGAGATCGCGTTGACGATCCACAGGGGGGTGATCCTCGAGACACTGCCCTGGAGCCGCCAGACGCGGAGCCGGTCGAGCAGCGGCGCCTGGGAGTCGGTCGCGGTCGCCTGCAGGGCTCGTACCGCCCGCCGGGCGCGCAGGCCCCGGGTGGCCCCACGCACCGCACCGAGGTCGCTCTGGTCGGTCAGCACGAGCAGCGCCGTCACCTCGCCACCGGACGGGCCGGCGCCGGCGTCGCGGTCGGGCACCGAGGCCGGCGCGGGAGCGGAGCCCAGCACCGTGGCGCTCAGGGCCCCGACGAGCAGCGCGGCGACGCCGGTGCGGGCACCCGCGCGCCTCATCGCTGCCCCGCCGCCCGGTTCACGAACCGACGCTCACCCGGTGGCCGCCGCGGCCGGGCACCGGCTCCTGCGTGACCGTCGCGGGCTCGGCCGGAGCCCGGGGCCCCCTGGGTGCCGACGGGCCACCGGGACGACGTCCCGTGCGCCGCCGCAGCCGGAGGACCACGAGGCCGACCAGGAGCAGCAGGAGCACGGCCAGCAGGTCCAGCACCGTCCGGAGCGACCCGGTGGCGACCTCGTCGGGGTCTGCCACCGTCCAGTCCGCGACGGTGACCGCGTCGCGCAGCCCGGTCCGGTGGACCGTGACCGTCGCCTGCCAGCCGCCGGGGACCGGGGCCGGCACCTCCGCCTCCCAGCGGCCCTCCTCGATCGCCTCGAGCGGAACCGTCGACGCCACGCCGTCGGGGCCGACCAGGACCACCTCGACGCCGGACACCACCGCCGGTGCCGGCAGGATCGTCGAGCGCTCACGCACGATCGCCTGGCGCTTGCCGGGTCCGGACGGTACCTCCTCGAACGTCAGGAAGAGGCCGTCGACGTTGTCGCTGTGGGGGCTGGTCACCTGCGAGGCGGCGGTGATCTCCCGTGAGGTGGGGACCGAGGTCGCCAGGGCCGCGAACGCGACGGCCGCGACCAGCACGAGAGCCTCCACCGCGAAGAGGGTGCCCATCCGCGGCGCCGGGACAGGGGTCCATCCGGGGGGACGGCGCAGGAACCCGGCCACCCGCCGCCCCGTCGCCGGGTGCAGGACGAGCCGGTTCAGCCCGGCGAGCAGCAGCGCCAGCGCGACCAGCGCGGTCTTCGCAGCGACCGACGCGCCGTACACGCTCTCGCCGAGGGCGGCGACGGACGGTACGTGAGCGCCGGCCACGAACAGCCCGGTCGCCAGCAGCACGAGGGACGACACCAGGGCGAGCGGGCTGTAGGCGTGCCACATCGCCAGTACGAGGGCCCGGCGGCTCCCGGCGTCCCGGCGCAGGACGGCGGGGACCCCGGTGACCAGCACGACCAGGCCGCCGGCCCACACGCCGGCCGCCAGCACGTGGCCGGCGGACGCCAGAGCGATGAACGCCGAACCGGTCGGGAGTCCCGAGGCGTGGCCTGCCGACGCGTCGAGCCAGCACGCCACCCCGAGGCCGCCCAGGGCCACCCCGAGCGACCGGCTCGACCGGCCCGCACGCCGCCACCAGACGGTGATCGCCACGACGGCCACGAGGAGGGCGACCTCCCGGGCCAGCCAGAGCCGACCCCACGGGGTGCCGATCAGGGTGGCCCACGCCTCGGAGAACCAGGTGCCCATCGGGTTGCCTGGTCGGCGGATGCGGATCAGCGGCGTCAGGGCGCCGGCGTAGACGACGACGATGCCGGCGATCAGCGCCATGAACCGCACGTGGCGGCGGGCCCGGTGCCCGCTCGCGCCGAGCTGCTCGAGGACCCGCCCCGAGACCACCAGGGCGCCGATCACCACCAGCAGCGCCGCCAGGTCGATCCAGCGCAGCACCAGCAGGGAGATCTGGGGGAGCTCGGACCCCGCCGACGGCACGACGTCGGGGCGGGTACCGGCGCCGAAGAGCAGGGTGCCGCTGGAGGGGTGCCCGTCGGAGAGCGAGACGACCCGCCAGTCGATCTCGAAGGTCGCCCGGGCCAGCGGCTCGACGTCGAGGCGGACGACGGCGCCGCTGTCGTCGGCCGACACGGTGACCGTCACCGGAGTGCCCTCGGCGTCGTGCAGGTCGAAGGAGCTGGCCGGCAGGTTGACCGGCTCCTCGAACCACAGGGTCAGGAACGTGCGCCCGACCACGACCATCCCCCCGTTGGGCGGGTCGGACCGGGTGAGCTCGCTGTGCGCCGAGGCCGGTCCCGCGTCGAGCAGGACCAGGAGCCCCACCAGCAGCACGGCGGCCAACCGGCCCAGGCGCCTGACCAGCAGGCGACCCGGGCCGCCCGGCCGGGCCCGCCGGTTCGGCGTACGGCGAGCTCGGGTCATCCCGCGGCCTCGATGTGCTCGAGTCGGCTGTCTCCGATCACGAGGGTCAGCGGCGTGCCGCGGTGAACCGCGTTGGCGGAGTTGGCCATCAGGAAGAAGTAGGTGCCGCCGAGGGCGAGCTCCGCGCCGTGGTGGTGCGGCGGGGAGTTCATGATCAGCGTCTGGCCCGTCTCCTCGTTGATCAGGGCGGGCGCCAGCTCCACGTCGTGGACGATCCGGTCGGCCTTGTCGGGGTCGACGACCTGGTAGCGGAACTCGATCATCCCGCCGGCGGCCGTCACCGCGATCAGGTCGACGTGGATGCCGTAGCGGGCCGCCATGCCCTCGTCGTCGACCAGGGTCGTGCCCGACCGGATGTCGGCCGGCTGCGACCGCCACTCACGGATCCCCACCACCGCGAGCGCGAGGGCGATCACCACACCGATCACGAGCACCCGCCGGCGCCGAGGACGGGTCGGCTCCGCGGGAAGCGGCGCCTGGAGCGGCGGCAGGGTCTCGGTCGTCATCGTGATGCCCTTCTGGTGATGGCTGGTGATGGCTGGTGATGGCTGGTGATGGCTGGAGCTGGGGACTGAGATGGGGGTTGCCCGGCCGGCACGTGGGGACCGATGCCGGCCGGGCGTCTGTGGGGTGGTCGGTCCCGCTACGGGACGTCGAAGGCGTCCACGTCGAGAGCGCCGGAGCCGTCGAGGCCCAGGTTGGTGCCGTCGAAGTAGAGCGACCAGCGCTGGGACGCGAGCCGGACCACGTCCTCGTCCTGGACCACGCCGAGCCCGGGGACCGAGGTGCTGGTCCCCGCGAAGGACAGGTAGAGCGTCCTGCCCCGGTAGCTGATCCCGTCGACCGTGGCCGACGCGGGAAGCCCGGCCGCCGAGGCGTCGAAGACCCGCGTGTAGGAGCGCTTGCCGTTCCACCGGTAGACATCGGCGTCGTCGCCGGGTCCGGTGACCCCCGGAGGCACCGCGCCGTTGGCGACCGAGAAGTACAGCTTCCCGCCGGTGACACTGCTGGCGCCGAGGTCGATGCGCTTGCCCAGGCCTCGCTTGCTGCCGTCGAACCACAGCTTCCAGCCGTTGCCGGTGCGCTTGAGGACGTCCTCGTCCCGGACCTTGCCGACACCCTTGACCCGCACGGTGCTGGCGAAGGAGACGAAGAACGTTCCGTTTCCGCCCGCGGAGTACCCGTCGACGTTGGCCCGGCGGGGGATGCCGTACTTCTTCGCCGTGAGGTTCGTCGCCGCCACCCGGCCCGAGTCGGTCCACCGGTAGATCACGGCGCGGTTGGCCTGGCCCGCGAACCCGAGCGGAGCCCGGTTGCCCTGCGTGGAGAACGCCAGGAGCCCGGTGCCGGTCTTGTCCACCGTGAAGCTCGCCGTCGAGAGGTCGCCCCAGTTGCCGGCCGCGTCGCGAGCATGGACCGACACGGTGTGGACACCGTCACTGAGCTGACGGATGGTGGTCAGCGGGATGTCGGTGTAGCCGCCCTCCGACGAGTCGTTGAAGACCCCGTCACTGGCCTGGAGCGGCACGCCGGACCCGTCGGTACCGACCGTGTCGATGAACAGCTCGGCCCGCGAGATCGAGCTGTTGACCCCGCCGCTGACCGGGTCCTCCATGATCGGCACCGAGACCCGCACGATCGGGAGCCCGGAGCTGTGCAGGGTCCTGCCGTTGGTCGGGTCGGGGTCGACCATGATGGCGTCGGTGGCGTCCGGGATGGTGGGCCCGGTCAGGTCGATCGTCAGCTGGGTGTTGATCGCGGTGCCCCAGATGCCCGGGCCGCCCAGCGCGTCGGTGTCCCGGCTCCGGATCCACACGATGTGCGCACCCTCGGGAGTCTCCGGAGCCACGGCGAGAGCCGCGATCTGGGCCGGGGTGATGGTGCCGTCGATGCTGGCCACCGGTGCCGCCTTGTTCACGGTCATCGCGACGCCGTTGCCGACACCGGGGTCGGTGGAGCCGATGAAGTACTCGGCCTCGAGGACGTCCGAGCCGCCCGTGGCGGTGTCGTCGGCCGTGGCGGAGACCGCGATGCTCGACGCGCCGTTGGACAGGCGCGGCGTCAACGACGGCGACCGGGTCGTGGGACCGGTCTGGTCGACCCCGGTGAACAGGAACGAGCTCACCGGCCCCCAGGTGGTGCCGTCGTAGCCGCGCACGTAGAGGACGTGCTGCTGCCCGGCGGGCGGGGTCAGCGGCTCGGAGACCGTGACGGAGGCGCCCGGGGTGACGGCCATGGTGGTGCCGCTGCCTTCGGCGCCGACCGTGTCGACGAAGTACTCGGCGGCCTCGACGCTCGTCGCGTCGGCGAGTTCGGCCGTCAGGTCGGTCCCGTCGTAGGCCACCTGGCTCGTGACCGGGCCGACGGTGTCGCCTCCCGGCAGCGAGGCGTCGGCGGCCACGTCGATGGTGGTCAGCATGCCGCCGAGGGCGGCCTGGCTGCCGTTGGCGAGCAGGAAGCTGCCGTCGTAGACCGGCAGCGAGACGCCGTCCTGGGTGGACGGGGTCGTCACCAGGGTGTCGGCGGTCTGGCCGGGACCGAAGGTCTCGGCGACGTAGTGGCGGGCGAAGTTCAGCGCGCTCCCGTCGACCCCGATCAGGTCCTGGCCGGCGCCGAGCACCGCCATCGAGTGGTAGCGCAGGCCGCCGTTGACGTAGCGCAGCAGCACCGTCGTCCCGGCGTCGGCCGCGATCGTGCCCGTGTCCGGGTAGGCCGTGCCGTTGATCAGGTAGTACGTCGGCTTGTAGTCGCGCAGGTCGAACAGCGCGGGGTTCGCCGAGCCGTTCAGGGCGGGGTCGACCTCGCCGAGCAGCAGCACCGCCTCGCTGTCGTACGCCGTCTCCGGGGCGTCGTAGGCGCGGCCGGCCGTGGCCGGTCGGACCACCAGCGCGCCGTAGAGGCCCATCGCGACCTGGTGCTGGGCGTTGGGCAGCAGCGCAGCCTCGTAGAGGAAGGTGCCGGCGTGGTCGGCGGTGAAGGTGTAGGTCTTCGTGCCGGCGGCCGGTGCACCGGTCCGGTCGGGGACCATCTCCTGACCCTGGAACAGCAGCCCGCTGGCCTCGCCCAGCTCGTTGTTCAGCGTGATCGTGACGACGTCGCCCTCGGTGACCTCGAGGGTCGGCCCACCGGGCCGGTCGACGGTGCCCGCCGCGCTGTCGCTGTAGCCCCAGACCGGGACCGTGGTGCCGTCGGGCAGCGTCGTCGAGCCGGCCCGGGCGTACAGGTCGGGCAGGGTGACCGGCGCGGCGGCAGCAGCACGCGTCCGCACCCCTCGGGGCACCGCGCTGACCGGCGCCGGCGCCGGCAGTGCCCGAGGTGCTGCCTGAGATGCTGCCTGAGATGCTGCTTGCGTCACGGCGCCCGAGGTGTTGCCCGTCGCGGCCTGGGCCGGTCCGCCGAGCGCCGCCAGGGCTCCGGAGAGCGTCAGGGCTCCCGCGGCCATGGTCGCGGTCACCACCCTTGTGTGGGTCTTCATCGTCATCCCTCGTCGAGTCATCGTCTTCCCGCCTCTCGTCAGCAGTCGTTGGGCGTGGGCGGGTCGATCCGCATGTACGTGATGGGGCCGGTCATGTTGGCCCCCCACGACGTGATCTGGAACAGCGCGTGGTTGTGCGAGATGATGTAGAACTCGCCGCACTGGTTCAGGCTCGGCGTCCCGGGCGGAAGCACCTCACGGGTGCCGAGGTACGGGCTGCCGCTGTAGAACGTGCCGATCACCGAGTTGGCCAGGTCCGGGATCTCCTCCGGCACCGGGTTCGCCGGGTTGTAGTCCTCGGCGTTGCGCCACTTGAACAGCACGTCCCAGGTCTGACCGGGTCCGATGTTGATGGCGAACTTCTCGAACGAGAGGTCCTCCCCACCGGTGCCCTTGAGCTCCTGGCCGTCACGTCCGATCACCAGGCCGTTGTTGCCGTGCGGGTGGAAGGGGTAGTCCTCGGTGCCGACGTTGAGGTAGCGCGCCAGGCCCGGGAGCGGGTGATCGGAGTTGTTGAACTCGTGGACCTGCGCGAGGGCGCCGTACGGCTGGGTCGGCAGCCACGAGGCACCGTTGTCGGCGATGCTGTCGGGGAAGCCGCGGCCGTTCACCAGCCAGTAGCGCGGGTGGTACTTGGCCATGTTGAAGCTCTTGCCGCGCTCGACCGCCTGGTTGAGGTAGGGGTCGATCTCCGACAGCAGCACCATGAACTCCTCGTTCTCGGTGTAGGCGCTGTCGGCGCTGTCGTAGGCCTGCAGGTCCGCGGTGTCGGGTCGCACGATCAGGGCGCCGAAGAGACCCATCCGCACCTGCAGCTTCGAGTCCGTCCCGGACTCGTAGAGGAACGTGCCGGCGTGGTCGGCCACGAAGCTGTAGGTGGCCGTGCCGCCGGCCGGGACGGCCGTCGCCAGCGACGTGATGGAACCGCCGCCGCCGGTCTCGGTGGTCTCCGGGCTGCCGTCGGCGAGCACGCCGGTCTGGCCTGGGAAGGCGATCGAGGTCGGCACCGGGAGCGTGTTGTGGAGCACCACCGTGACCGTCTCGCCCTCGGTGGCGCACAGCACCGGACCCGGGTGCTGGAAGCCGTCGAAGCCGCTGGAGTAGCCCCACATGAACGCCGTGTTGCCGTCGGGGAGGCTGATGTAGCCGGTCTTCGTGGTCAGGTTGAAGATCCGCTGACCGGCGCCGGCGGTGTCTCCGTTGGTGCAGACGATCCCGACGTTCGGCGGGTCGACGGGAGCGGCCGCCGTGGCGTCGCCCAGGGAGGTGGCGACGACGCCCGAGCCGATCAACGCGGCGACTGCCAGCAGCCGGATCCGCAGGGTGCGGCGCGTGCGGCCGCCCAGCATGGTCATTCGCATGTTCCTCATCGCCCTCAGACTCCCCAGTGGTTCGGATACAGCTGGGCGCCGAGCGTCCCGGCCGGATGCACGCGGACCTCGGTCGCCTGGCCACCGAAACCGCCGGGTGCCAGGTTGTTGGACCGTTCGTAGGCCCGGTTGTAGAGCATGTAGGTGTCGTGGCCCGCGCCTCCCGAGTGCGCCGGAGCCTCGAAGACGACGTCGTAGCTCTCGCCGGGCCCGATGTTCAGCGTCTCGGTCTCGTACGACGTGTCGCCGGTGCGGTCGCGACCGCCCAGGAACGTCGCGTCGCGACCGACGACCCGCATCCGGATGCCGGCCAGGGTCATCGCCTGCTCGCGGAAGCCGAGGTTGGCGAAGCGCAGTGCGACCCGCTCGCCCGGCATGCAGTTCACCAGCGACGAGGTCGGCTGGTACTTCAGCTCGGGGTGTCCGTCCGGAGGGATGAGGTCCCCGTCCGCGTCGTACTCCGGGTTGAACGGGTCGATCGAGCCGTTGGGTGCGATCGTGTCGGGGTAGACCCGGCCGTTCAGCATGCTGAAGTCGGCGCGGTAGTCGCTCCACTCCGGCAGCTGGATGTGGGCGTCGGCCCAGTGCGCCTCGGCCCAGATCTCCGACATGAACATCGCGTACTCCCGGTCGAACCCGGTCGATCCGTCGGTGTCGTTGTAGAGGTACTTCCCGCTCGGGTAGTCCGTCGTGTTCCCGTCCTTGAGCGGTCGCACGAACACCATCCCGGTCATGCCCATCTGCACGTGCTCCACGTCCTCGACGTGGCAGTGGTACATGTACGTGCCGGGGTCCCGGGGTCGGTAGACGTAGGTGAAGTCGCGTCCGCTCGGCACCGAGATCGACCCGGACGGCTCGCCGTCGTAGAACGGGATGACGTCGCGGAAGCCGTGCCAGTGCAGCGTGTGGGCGTCGAAGAGGTCCGGTCGCAGCTCCAGGCCGAGGTTGCGCAGCTTGACCTTGAAGTCCACCGGTGCGGAGGGGTCGTACTGGTTCACCCAGAACAGCGGAGCCGAGTGCTGGGCCTTGTACTTCTGCGCGTCCCGCTGGGTCGGCGTCATGTTGGTGACGTTGCGGAACCCGAAGATGTACGTCGTCAGGCCCGTTCCCGCCGGCGCGAGGTTGTCGGGGTGGAAGAACCCGATCGGCGGGTCCTCGGGCATGTGGATCCAGCCGTCGGTCCCTCCGATGTAGAGGTCCGGGTCGCCGCCGGCGGCGAAGGCCTCCGGCGTCAGCACCTTCCCGGTCCAGGTCACGAGGGCCCCGGCCGCGGCCACCCCCCCGGTGAGCCGGAGGAAGTTCCGGCGGTCGATGCGGCTGATCTCGGTCATCGTGCTGTCTCCCTTGAGATGGGTGCGGTCGGCGAGGTGGCGGCGGTCACGGGACATCGAAGGCGTCCACGTCGAGGCCCGAGGATCCGCCGAGTCCGTAGCTGGTCCCGTCGAAGACGACCGACCACGTGCCGTGCAGGTGACTCGTCCTGGCGGTCCGGGCGGCGGGGTCGTTCCCGGTCCCGTCGTCGTTCCCGGGGTCGCCCGGGGTCCCGGGGTCGCCGGGGGTTCCCGGGGTCCCGGGGTCGCCGGGGGTCCCGGTGCCGTCGGGGTGGTTGTCGCCCGGGGCGAGGACGCCGGCTCGGTAGGCGAGCACGTCCTCGTCCTGGACCACCCCGATGCCGGGCACGCTGGTGCGGGTCTTGGCGAAGGAGACGTAGACGAGCGACGTGCTGACGTAGGCGATCCCGTCGGCGGCGGCACTGTTGCTCAGCCCGGCCTTCGAGGCGTCGAAGACCCGCGTGTAGCGCTGGCGTCCGTTCCAGCGGTAGATGTCGGCCTTGCCGCCCTTGCCGTGGACTCCGCGGGGGAGGGCCTGGTTCTTGAGCGTGACGTACAGCTTGCCCTTGCGGACGCTGGTGGCGCCCACCCGGAACCGGTTGCCCAGACCGTGCTTGCTGGCGTCGAACCACATCTTCCAGCGGCGCCCGGTCCAGAGCAGGACGTCCCCGCTCTGCACCTTCCCCACCCGGGGCACCTTGACGGCGCTGGCGAAGGAGACGTAGTACCTGCCCCCTCCGGCCTGGGAGAAACCGTCCACGTTGGCCTTGCCGGGCAGCTTGAGGCGCCGTCCCCCGGCGCCGGCAGCCAGGCTGTAGCCGGTGCCGTTCCAGTAGTAGATCGCGGCGGGACCGGCGGCTCCGGACACGCCCGGGGGTCGGGCCGTGCCGAGGGTCGAGAACAGCAGCTGCTGGGCCGGGGCCGCCGCCACGGCGGGCGCCGCGCCCGTGTCGAACGAGATGGCGTCCGGCTGCAGGCTGGAGCCGGCGAGGCCGATGGCCGTGCCGTCGAAGTACGTCGACCATGTCGAGGTGTTGAAGTACGCGACGTCCTCGGCGTCCACGGCGCCCATGGCGGACCCGGTCGTGCCCGAGGCGAGCGAGACGTAGAAGTGGGTCGGGTCGACGTAGGCCAGTCCGTCCACGTTCGCGCTGCCGGGCATGCTGTACGGCGCGGCACTGGCATCGACGACCCGTGTGTAGGAGCTGCCGCCGTTCCAGCGGTAGATGTCGGCGTCGTCACCCGAGCCACCGGCGCCCGGAGGCACGGTCGAGCTGTCGGTGGAGAAGTAGAGCGTCGAGCCGACGACGCTGATCGCGTCGAGGTCGAAGTACGGCGGCAGGAGCCCGCCGAGAGCCCGGCCAGGCCGTGGGTGCTGCCGTCGAACCACATCTGCCAGCTCGTGCCGTTCCAGTAGATGACGTCCTCGTCCTGGACGAGCCCGATCCCGAGGACCAGCGCCGCGTCGCTGAAGGACACGTAGAACCGGTTGGCGTCCACGCGGGACAGTCCGTCCACGTTCGGGATACCGAGCGGGAAGGCGTTCCCGTAGGGCGCACCGCTCAGGTCCGCGGTCCTGCTGTGGGCGGTGCCGTTCCACGTGTAGACGTCCGAGTCGTCCCCGGGGGTGGCTGTTCCCGGTGGGGCCGTGTTCCCGGCCGTCGAGTACGACAGCGGCGGGACCGCCGGGGCCGGCGGCGTCGACCGGAGGCAGGATGCTCCCGAACTCGTCGGCGCCGGCGTCGTAGCCGCCCCCGAAGGGTCGGATCTGGCCGTCGACGTCGCGGTTCGACGTGGTGACGCCCGCCTTGGCCCCGGCGCCGAGGTCGATCGCCGGCGAGCCGGTCGTGAGGTGGTAGTCGCCCAGCTTGTCGGCCGGTGCCTCGACCGCCACCAGGGTGGCGTCGACGAAGGAGGCGTTCTGGCGCCAGGTCGCGAAGGAGACCGAGGCGTCGTACTCCTCGACCACGTTGGGGTTCGCCGCGCTGTTCGACGGGGACCCGGTGTAGGGGTGCGGGCCGGCGGCGTCCT
Source organism: uncultured Actinomycetota bacterium (assembly GCA_963757695.1). Lineage (GTDB taxonomy): Bacteria > Actinomycetota > Actinomycetes > Propionibacteriales > Nocardioidaceae > Nocardioides. Next base: position 985,246 of record CAVWTJ010000012.1, on the reverse strand, counting down.
GCGCGATGACCGAGCTCGTCGGCGACAGGTTGCCGGCCGCGTCCTGGGCCCCGATGTCCCAGAGCTCGATCGGGCTGGTGTCCCCGGCCATCCCGAGACCGGTCACCGTGGTGCCGGCGCGGGAGCCGGCCCGGTTGTCCCAGAAGACGTTGTTGAAGAGCACCGGGTCGCTGTAGTTCTTCGAGCCGGGCGCCAGGGTGGCCTGGAGCGGGCCGCTGTTGAGCGAGGTGGAGAGGCCGGCCGGCGCGGGGAACCCGTCCGACGTCACCGCGGTGGCCGTCGTGAGGTTGTTCATGACCGTGTTGCCCTGGATCCGCACGTTGGTGGTGTCGTTGAGCGAGATGCCGCCACCCTCGTGGGTCGAGACGTTGTTCACGATGATGTTGTCGCGCACGTCCATCGCCGCGGTGCCGGCCATCAGGAAGCGGATGCCGCCACCGTCGTCGTTGCCGAGGTTGCCCTGGATCTGGTTGGCGTGGATGTCCACCGATCCGGTGCCGGGCGAGAGCTGGGTGGGATCGACCGGGATCTGCCCGGCGATCATGATCCCGCCGCCCTCGTCGTTGGAGTTGTTGAAGTAGATCCGGTTGTGGTGGATCTTGCCTCCGGGGCTGCGACCGTAGACGGTCAGGCCGCCGCCGTACTCGAGCGAGAAGTTGCCGCAGATGTCGTTGCCACTGACCTGGTAGCCGTCGGAGCCGGCGAACAGCCCGACACCACCGGCCAGGTTGGTCCCGGCGTTGGAGATGATCCGGTTGTCGGCGATGGTGACGTTCTCGTTGTGCTGGTTGGTGTCGGCCCCCGTGAGCTCGGGGGTGCCGATCCGGATCGTGCCGTAGGCCGCACCGTTGTTCTGGACCACGTTGTTGGTGATCCGCAGGTTCCGGGCGTAGGCGTTGGCGTAGACCGCGCCACCCTGGGTGGTGATGTTCGGGCGGCAGGTTGGTCGGCTGGTTGTTGTTCAGCTCGTTGAGGTTGGGCGGGAGGCCCTGCTGGTCGCCGCCCCGGATGTCGAAGCCGTCGATGGAGGCCTTGAAGGCGCTGGTGAACTGCCGTGCCGTGTTGGCCGCGGTGGTCGCGTTCTGCCGAGGCCAGGACGTAGATCGACCTCGCCGTCGTTGACGAACTGGTTGCCGTCCCAGGTGAGCGAGTCGAGCAGGGTGTACCAGTCGGTCGCGAGCTGGGTGTCACCACCGAAGGCGCTGCCGTCGATGATCGATCCGGGCACGAAGCCGTCGTCGCTGGGGCTCGTGGGCGGGCGGAAGCCGCCGGGGCCGACGCCCTGGAGCTTGACCGGCGAGGCCATGATCAGGTTCTCGTAGTAGGCGCCACGCGGGTTGTTGCGGGGGTTCGTGAGGTCGGGGGTCCCCGGGTAGACGACGACCAGCGTGTTGCGGCCGTTGTCACGGGCGGTGTCGAGGGCGCCCTGGATCGTGGAGTAGGGGTGGCCGGTACCGACCTCGAGCACGGTCGGGTCGTAGCCGGCGCCCAGGACGTGGAAGGTCAGTCCGTTGACCGTGGTCTCTCCGTTGGCGCCCGTGATCTCGAGCTGGTGTGCTCCCGGAGCCACGCCCGTCGGGACCGTCACCTCGATGTGGGTGTCGGTCCAGTCGGTGGCCGAGGTGGTGAGCTCGATGGTGCCGTCGAGGGTGACCTTCGAGCCCGCTCCGTGGAGGCCGAATCCGAGTCCCTCGATCGAGAAGCTGCGCGAACCGGTGCCCCGGACGTAGGGCTGGGAGACCGTCAGCAGCTGCGGGGTGGTCGCTGCTCTGCGGGCAGCTGACCCCGCTGTAGAGGCCCGTGGAGGGGATCTGCAGGTTGACGCCCACCTGGGTCGGGGCGAGGTCGGTCGGGATGATGACCCCGGGCAGCGCCTCGAACTCGGTGGAGATGCTGCGGTAGCGCGGGTTCCAGTTGGGGTTCAGCCGGCCCGGGATGCCCGGGTCGTTGGCGACGAACCGGTACATGTTGGCGCACATGCCCGACGGGGTCGGGCAGCTGATGTGGTCGGTCGAGGGCAGCAGCACGTCGTAGGAGCCGTTGAAGTCCGACTCGATCGTGGTGACCAGGCGGTTGGTGTAGTCGTAGATGCCGATCGGCGCGAACTGGATGCCGTCCACCTCGCCGTAGCCCAGCTTGCGCGGGTCGGTGGCGAAGTTGATGTCGTCGACGATCAGGCCGCGCAGGTGGCTGGGGACCGGGACGTCGGTGAACAGGTTGAACAGCGGCGCGACCGACTTGCCCTGGTTGAGCTCGACCAGCTTGGTGTCGCACAGCGGCCGGTCCTGGCCCTCGTAGGGCGAGGAGCCGATGTCGACGAACGTCGGGTTCTCCACGGCGCCGGGGCCGTCGGTGCCGAAGCCCTTCACGTCGACGGTGTGCAGCGCACCGGCGCACGCCGGCGGCGGCACCTGCGGGACGAACTGGTCGCCGTGGGCGATGTTGATGTCCTCCTCGCGGGTCACCTGGTACATCGGGTCGCCGCTGGCGTCGTCCGGGATCTCCAGGCTCACGAGGTAGCCGCCGGCGTCCAGCGGCTGGTAGGTGCCGCTGGGGCACTCGAGGGTGCCTGGGGTCCAGGCCGCCGACGCAGTAGTCGCCGAAGCCGTAGTTGCCGTCGACGGCCGCGCCGAAGTTGGCGTCCGCGGTGCCCGGGTCGGTCGGGTAGGGGCCGAACTGGACGCCCTGCATGGGCGCCGAGAGGCACTCGCCGTCCGTCTCCTGGTCCAGGACGAGCACGTCCTCGTCCACCCCGTGCACGAGCGGGTTGCCGTCGACGTCGCGGGCGGTGCAGCCGGTCGGCCGCTCCCAGGTCTCGGAGGTGCCCTCGTTCAGCAGGTCCCCCTTGGCGTAGGAGCCGTCGGCGGCCAGCTCGTAGGTGTCGTTGGCGTCGCACGCGACGCTGGCCGCGGTGCAGTCGACCGTCGCGTAGAGCTTGACCGGGATGTCGGAGACGCCGGGCTGCCAGTCCTCGACGGCGGCGTACTGCGGGTCGAGCTCGTTGCGGGTCGTGTCGTAGCTGATGGAGCCGACGATGCCTCCGTTGCGCGGGTCCACCGCGCCGTTGCTCGACGGTGCGTAGGCGTGCACGCCCCAGTCCATCGTGCCGCCGAGGCCGATCACGTTGAGCACGCTCACGTCGACGCCGGAGCCCTTCACCGTGGTCGGCGTCGGGCTGGTTGTCGGCCTGGTAGGTGACGCCGGTGGTGTAGAAGGAGTCGGAGTAGGCCTCCATGACGAGTCCACTCGTTCAGCGGGTAGGCCGCCCTCGAAGTAGTAGTAGCCGTCGGCGTCGGTCACGGCCGTGTTCTGGCCGCGGTCGATGAGCGAGTTCTCCTTCTTGCGCATGGTGAGCGTGAAGTTCGGGATGCCGTTCTCGCCGGGGTCCTTGACGCCGTTGCGGTTCATGTCGTTGTAGACGTAGCCGGAGTACTCGGTCCACCAGCCGTTGATCGGCAGCTGACCCATGGAGACGACCTTGCCGCCCGACGACGCTCACGTTGGTGGCGTTGATGAAGTGGTCCTGCGGCTCGTCCCACCAGCTCAGGGAGTAGTCGCCGTCCGGGACGCCGTCGATCGTGAAGGTGCCGTCGGCGTTGCCCTGACCGACCCAGACCGCCTGGTCGTTGGCCTGCAGGTCGGCGAGCGCGAGCCACGGGGTGTCGATCGGGCGCTTGACCTTGGTGCCGGTCATGCCCTGCCAGTAGTTGAACGTGCCGCCCTTGGCGGGGATGTAGGAGTTGATCGCCACGACCGTGCCCTTGATCGAGCCGGTCGCAGAGGGGCGGTGCGAGGGGCTGCGCCGTTCTTGGTCTCGGGCGCGAACCCGAACACGGGCTGCGGGACGGCCTCGCCGGCGAGGGCGAACTCGGTGTCGTAGCCGGTCGCGCCCTCCATCACCCAGGTGTCCCAGTCGTGGTTGCCCTCGAGTGTCGTGGTCTGGACGTACTTCTGCGGCGACGCGTCGGGCGGGGTGACGAACATCGGTGTAGCGGTTGCTGCCCAGGTGGGGGATGGTCAGCAGGCCGTCGGCGTCGCTGAGGCAGTCGCCGCCGACGACGTCGACCTCCGGCACGCCCTCGGCTGTCGAGGTTGGCGAGCGGGATCTCGCGGGTCACCGGGTCCTCGCCGACGTACGTCGTGCAGAGGGGGTTGCCGTAGACGTCGGTGCTGATCGAGCCGAGGGTGTCGTTGATGTGGCCGACGAAGTTCGCCAGGCCGGGCTCGCCCTGGTCCAGGGTGCCGTTGGTGACCGCGTTGTCGAGGAAGACCTGGGCGCGGGCGGTGGCGTCGGGCAGCGGGTCGGGCTGCATCTGGACGGTCACGTTGGGGTTGCGTGGGCGCACCGTCGGGGAGCGGGACGGTGAAGTGCTCGCCGTCGATCTTGTAGCCGTCGGCGAGCACCGAGATCAGGTAGCGGCCGTTGGGGAGGTTCGGCGAGCCCGTCGGCGAGGTCGGCGGACGTGCCGTGGGTGTAGATCGGGCTGGCGTGGGGCGTCTCGGAGACCGACGCCCAGTGGCAGGACTCCGGGTAGCCCGCCGAGTCGGGCGAGCAGCCGTCGTCCGGGGCTGCGCTGCTCGGTGGTGCCGGTGTTGTCCTCGTTGATCAGGAACTTGTAGTCCGTGATCGGGTCACCCTTGACGACGCCGCCACCGGGGCGAACGGCGAGTCCTCGGCGCGCGCGCTCTCGACTCGCAGGAACATGGTGGTCGACGTGTTCGCCGCCTGGGCGGCGGGCGCGGCGACCAGCGCCCGCGGCACGACCACCAGCGTCGACAGCGCGAGCGCCAGCGAGTAGGCCGCCCGGTCGTCGCTGGTGCGACGACGAGGCGTCACGACCGCCCCGGGCCGTGCCTGCTGCCGCCGATGTCGACCACTGTCCGCGCATCTGTGTCACCCCTCCGGCGAGCTGGGATGTGCTCGCGTCCGGATGAACCGTGCACCCGGGTGGAGGGGCCCGAGTCTTTCTTGCTGAGAACTCACGGGTTCGTCAGCGACGCTCATCGGCACGTCAGGGACCCTCATGCCGGCGTCAGGTCCGCTCAGGAACGCGTCAGGAACCGGTCAGGTTGGGATACCTCCGGCAGGCCGTGCGAATGCCGCGGCGAGGTCGCCAACGGGCCTCTGGCAAGCGGCAGACCCTGGGGTGAGCAGGCGGGTCGGTCGGCCTGTCAGGCTCGAGGCATGGATCCGGTCGTGGTGGTGGGTGCAGGAATCTCCGGCGTGGCGTGTGCGCGCGAGGTCGACCGGGCGGGGCTGCCGGTGCGACTGCTCGACCGGGGTCGCCGGATCGGTGGGCGGATGGCCTCCAAGCGGCTCGACGAGCGCCCCGTCGACCTCGGGGCGGCGTACTTCACCGTCTCCGACGCGGCCTTCGAGCAGGTCGTCGAGGACTGGCGCGAGCGGGGGCTCGCGCAGCCGTGGACCGACCGCTTCACGGTCCTCGACCGCCGGCAGGCGCCGTCCGCCGAAGAGGGTCCGCTGCGCTGGCGGGCGCCGGGCGCGCTGCGCTCGCTCGTCGAGGACCTGGCCGACGGGCTGCCGCTGGAGCACGCCGCGGTCGAGGTCGTCGACGCCGACCGCACCACGGGCGGCTGCTGGTCGACGGCGCGCCGCCTCGGCGGTGGCGCTGGCGATGCCGGACGCCCAGGCCGGCGCGGCTCCTGGGCCCCGGCCCTGCGTGGACTCGGCCGAGCAGCTCGACCGCCCCTCCGACCCGGTGATCGCACTGGCGGCCTGGTGGGACGAGCGCACCTGGGACGCCGTCAGCCCGGACGGCCGGTTCGAGGCGGCCTTCGTCAACGGCGACGACGCCTCGCCTCGATCGCCGACGACGGCCGCCGCCGCGGGCGACGACGCCCCGGTGCTGGTCGCGCACTCCACGCCGGAGCTCGCCGCCGCCGCACCTGGCGGAGCCGGCCCTGGCCGGGCCGCCGATGCTCGCCGCGCTGCGGCGACCTGCTCGACCTCGGCGGAGCCGGTCGGCACCCACGTCCACCGCTGGTCGCTGGCCCGGCCCGCGGACGAGCGCGAAGGCGCCCTACCTGCTCACCGACGGGCTCGTCGGCGTCTGCGGCGACGGCTGGGGCCCGCACGCCCAAGGTCGAGACCGCGTGGCTCTCGGGCCGGGCGCCCTGGGCCGGGCGGTCGGTCGAGCGGCTCGGCCTGACCCGCGGCCACCGGCCCGCCGGCGGCCGTCCGGACGCGCCGACGGCGGCCCCGGAACGAGTCCGGGACCGCCGTCGGCAGTCGCTGCTGGGTGCTGGGCCGGACGGCCCAGCGCGGGCGACCTACAGGCCGCGCACGTTCTCGGCCTGGGGACCCTTGGGGCCCTGGGCGAGGTCGAACTCGACCCGCTGCTCGTCCTTGAGGGACTTGAAGCCGGTGCCGGAGATCGCGGTGTGGTGGACGAACACGTCCGGGCCGCCACCGTCCTGCGCGATGAAGCCGAAGCCCTTGTCGTCGTTGAACCACTTCACGGTGCCCTGAGTCATGATGTTCTTCTTTCGGTTGTCGTATCGGTGGGCGGCCGAGACGGAGATGTCCGCCGCCGGCTGAAGACATCGGTCCTGCACCTGATGTCCAGCGAACCGACAACCAAGAACCACTGCGATGAATCGGCACCCCTGCGAGGGGCGTCGAGAGAGCCGAGGCTCTCTTCATGACACAACCTAGCGCGTCCGGCAGTGGCGGGCGTGATTCGGCGGGTCGGAGCTGTCCCGTGAGACCCGGTCACCCCTGGGGGTGAAAAGTTAGACATTGTGTTGAAGGTGTGGGAGATTAGTTCAACAGAACCTGTTGAGAACATCACAGGACCGTCCCCCGTCAGAGGAGAGACCCATGGCCCCCAGCGCCGCGCACGCCCCCCTCCGCGTCACGCTCGTCGACGAGTCCGACCTGGCCGCCGCCGGGTCTCGTGGCGCTGCTGACGCCGTTCGGCGAGCGGGTCCTCCTGGTCGACAACCGCGAGGCGCTGGCGCACCCGGAGGAGCTCGACGTGGTGCTCTACGAGCCGTTGAACCTCTCCGGTACGGCCGAGTCCCTCCTGCGCGACCTGCTCGACCGGGTCGACGCGCCGACCGCGGTCTTCAGCTGGGCCGGCGTCGAGGAGCTCCCGACCGCCGACCGCCCGCCCCTACCTGAGCAAGAACCTCACCGCCTCCGGCCTGGTGGTCCGGCTCGAGGAGCTGGTCTCGGGTCGGTTCGCCGAGGCGCAGACCCCCGCCGTGTCCAGACCGAGCCCATGCCCGACGAGCCCCGCGCCGCCGCGGCTGCCGCTCGCCGCCGGGTGCACGCGCGGAGGGGTCGACCGCCTCGAGCGTGCTGACCCCCCGCGAGATCGACATCATCGGGCTGATCGTGGCCGGGATGAGCAACCGGGAGATCAGCGACGAGCTGGTGCTGAGCGTCAACTCCGTCAAGACCTACATCCGCACCGCCTACCGCAAGATGGGGGTGGCCCGCCGGACCCAGGCGATGCGCTGGGCGCTCGACCACGGCATCGGCTTCCACCCCGGGTACCCTCGTCGGCTGACACGCTGTCGAGAGTTCTCCACACGTTCCTCCACAGACTGTTGAAGTCGAGGACCATGAGACGCACCATGGCGCAGCGACGAGCGCCCGCGGCTCGACGGCGCCCGGACGGCGCACGCCGCGCACCGAGTCCGGTGAGCCGGCCTTCAGCATCGGCGACCTCGCCGACCAGACCGGCGTGTCGGCCGGCGACCCTGCGCATCTGGGAGACGCGGCACGGCTTCCCGGAGCCGGCGCGCCTGGCCAGCGGCCACCGCCGCTACTCCGACGCCGACGTCTCGGCGGTCTCCCAGGTGGTGCGCGCTGCGCGACTCGGGTGTCCGCCTGGACGCGGCGATCGCTCGGGTGCGCGCCCAGGACGCGCCTCGGCGCGGCCCCGGTCGAGGACCGACGGCGCCCGAGGATCGGCGCACTCGGTCTTCGCGCGGCTGCGGCGCGACGCACCCGGCGCTGCTGCCCACGCGGCTGACCAAGCGCACGCCTCCTGGCCATGTCGTGGGCGATCGAGGACGAGTTCTGCGCGCAGGCGCGCCCGGCGCACCTCTTCGGCGCCTTCCAGCGGGCGCGTCACTTCGAGGCCGCCCGCGCCCGGTGGACCGACATGGCGCGTGCAGTCGTCGTCGACCTTCGTCTTCGCCGACTTCGATCGGGTCACCGACGGGCCCGTCATCGAGGTGCCGCTGCCGCCCGACGGGCCGATGAGCCGCGAGTGGACGGTGGTGTGCGACTCGCCCGACCTCTCCGTCGCGCTCACCGCCTGGGAGCTGCCCGGACAGGCTGCCGTCCACGACTCCGACCGGGTCTTCGAGTCGATCTGGACCGTCGGACCCAGCACCCGTGCGCGACGCGGCCCGGGTCTGCGCCGAGGTCGCGGCCGCGGCCGGCGCCGAGCGTGGGCCGCGAGGTCGGCCTCGAGCTGGCCGCGGCCCACGGTCGCCCGCGCCCGACGTCGCCGCGCTCACCTCGCTGTTCAACCGCTCGATCGCCTACGTCGACCGCTCCCAGCAGCGCTGACCGCGTGGCGGATCGCTGGATGCGACGAGACCGACGTCGTCGTGGTCGGTGCCGGCCTGGCCGGGCCTGCGGGCCGCGACCGAGCTGGTCGCGGCAGGGTCGCGAGGTCGTGGTGCTCGAGGCCGGCGACGCGGTCGGCGGGCGGATCCGCACCGACCGGGTCGACGGCTTCCTCGTCGACCGCGGCTTCCAGCTCCTCAACCCGGCCTACCCCGCCGTCCGGCGCTGGATCGACGTCGACGCGCTGCGCCCTCCAGTCGTTCGGCGCCGGTGTCGCGGCCCGCACCGACGAGCGGCCTGCTGCACCTGGGGCCACCCGCTGCGAGCGCCCCGGCTGCTGCCGGCCACCCTCGCCGGTGTCGGCCGGGAGCCCGCTCCGGCGCTCGCGCTGCTGCGCTGGCTGCGCCCGCTCCTGCACCGCCCGGGCACGCACGGCGCGCGCCGCGCTCGAGCGCGGCGACCGACCGCTCCCTGCACGACTCGCTCGACGCCGCCGGCGTGCGCGGCACGCTGCGCCGCGTCCTCGACGCGTTCTTCGCCGGCGTCGTCCTCGACGACACCGGCACCACCTCGGCCGCCTTCGCGCGGCTGCTCGACCGCGATGTTCGCCCAGGGCACCCCCGGCGCTGCCCGTCGACGGCATGCAGGCGCTGCCGCAGCAGCTGGCCGACGGGCTCGGCGACCGGGTCCGGCTCGGCACCCCGGTCTCGGCCGTACGACGCGTGGGGCCGGCGTACGTCGTCGACACCGACGGCGGCCCGCTGACGGCCGACCACGTCGTCGTCGCCGCCGGCCCGGCGGCCGCCGAGCGACTGACCGGGATCGCCCGGTCGCCGACGCACGGCGTGTCGTGACCCAGTGGTTCGCCACGCCTACCCCGCCCACCGCGGCAGCGCGCTGCTGCACGTCGACGCCCGGGCCGTGCCGTTCGGGCCCGCTGGTGAACACCGCGGTCGTCTCCAACGCCGCCCCCAGCTACGCCCCGCCCGGCCGGCACCTGGTGCCGCCTCGGCGCTGATGGGCCCCGACCGAGCGCTGCCGACCGAGTCCGAGATGCGCCGCCACGCCGGGGAGCTGTTCGGCGCCGATGTCGCGGGGTGGGAGAGCGTCGCTCGCTACGAGGTCGCCGAGGCCCTGCCGGCGCAGGCGCCGCCGCTGAACGCCGACGCAGCCGGTCGGTCCTCCCCGAGCGGGGTCGTCGTGTGCGGCGACCACCGCGACACCGCCTCGATCCAGGGCGCGCTGGTCAGCGGGCACCGAGCCGCTCGGGCCCTGGCCGGCTGACCGGCCCCACGTCACGGTCCGTCGGCGCGACGTCGTACAACCGACCGTGCCGCGCGGGGAGTGCGCCGCGGCCCGGGTGGATGATCAGGTTGCTGGCAGGTACGCCGTGCGAAGGTTCCGACATCCCGCTGCCTCCTCCCTACCCCTCCCCTGGAGACCCTGTGTTCGACCTCGTCAACGGCATCCCGCTGCACCCCCTCGTGGTGCACGCGATCGTCGTCCTCCTCCCCCTCGCCACGCTCGGCACGATCGCGATCGCGGTCCGGCCGGCCTGGCGCGTCACGTTCGGTCCCCTCGTCGTCGCCGCCGCGGCGATCGCGGTGGTCCTGACCCCCGTGGCCACCTCCAGCGGCGAAGAGCTCGAGAAGCGCGTCGGCAACCCCGGCGAGCACGCCGAGCTGGGCGACCAGCTGATCTGGTTCGCGATCCCGCTCCTCGTGCTCTCGCTGGCCCTGGTGCTGCTGGCCCGGGCCCAGGCCACGAAGGACGGCGGTGGCACGCCGCGCTACGTGGCGTCCACCAACGCCGTGAAGGTCGTGGCGGTCCTGGCGGTCGTCGCCGGTCTCGCGTGCGCCGTGCAGGTCTACCGGGTGGGAGACTCGGGTGCGAAGAAGGCATGGGAGGACGCGGTCACCGAGTCCTCCTCCGCCACCCCCTGAGTTCGTGCGGGAGAGTCGCTCCGGTGAGGTGTCGGTCATGAGCCAGGTGAGCAGCCCGTGCTGACCGTCGGCGTCTGCGAGGACGACCCGGCCATCCGTCGGGTCCTGGTCCAGGCCCTGCGGCTGGACGGCCACGAGCCGGTCCTGGCCCACGACGGGCGCGAGGCGCTCCTCCGCTTCGGCGCCGACAGCGCCCTCGACGTGATCGTGATGGACATCGGGCTCCCCGACGCCGACGGTCGCGACGTCTGCCAGGCGCTCAAGTCGGCCGGCCAGCACGCCCCGGTGCTGTTCCTCACCGCTCTCGGCGACGTCTCCGACCGGCTCTCCGGCTTCGGCGCGGGTGGCGAGGACTACGTCGCCAAGCCGTTCGACGTCAAGGAGCTGCTGGCGCGGATCGCGGTGCTCGGCCGGCGCGGACCGATCACGGTCGTCCTCGCCCGACGGGCTGGTGCTCGACCCGCTGTCGCACGCCGTCCGGGCGCCCGGGGGAGAGGCGCCGCTGACGCCCACCGAGTTCCGGATGCTGGCCGCGATCACGTCACGCCCCGGTGAGGTCGTGCGGCGACGTACGGTCGTCGCCGCCGCCTGGCCCGACGGTGCGATCGTCAGCGAGAACACCATCGACTCCTTCGTCCGGCGGTTGCGCACCAAGCTGGAGTCGATCGACTCGCCGGTGGAGATCGAGACCGTGCGCGGCGTCGGGTTCCGGCATCCGATGAGCCTTCCGGTGACCTCGTGATGAGCCTGCTCCTCGGCGGTCGGCGCGCTGCCGACCGCGGTTTCCAACCCGGCTCGCTGCGCCGCCAGATGGTCGTGCTGAGCGCGGCCATCACGGCGTTCGCCGCCGTGCTCCTCACCCTCCTGGTGCAGCTGCTGCTCGCCCGCACGTCGGCCAGCGCCGTCGACGCGGGTCCTCGAGGAGCGCACCGACGCGGTGGTCAGCTCGGCGGCCGGCGCCTCGACCGGACGGGTCGCTCGTCGTACCCGCCGCGAGCCTCGACGCCGGCGTCGCGGTCTACGACGCCGACGCGCACGCTCGTCGCCGGGCAGCGCCCCCAGCGCCCTGGCCCGCGAGTACGCCGAGCTGGCCGCCGGGCAGCGGGTGCGGACCGAGGAGGTCGGTGACACCGCCCTGGTCCGGGCCGAGCCGTTCACGCTGTCCAACGGCGTCTCCGGCGTCGTCGTGGTCACCGAGCGGCTGGCGCCCTACGAGGAGTCCGAGCACTACGCCCTGCTGGCCAGCGGGCTCACCGGCCTGCTGGCGGTCCTGGCCTCGGCAGCGCTCGCCGCCTGGGTCAGCCGCCGGGTGCTGGCACCGGTGGTGGCGATGGCCGCGACCGCCGAGGACTGGAGCGAGCACGACCTCAGCCGCCGCTTCGACCTGGGGCCGTCGGCCAACGAGATCGGCGCCCTGGGCCACACCCTCGACACGCTGCTCGACAAGGTGGCCACCGCGATCCGCTCCGAGCAGCGGCTCACCTCCGAGCTGGCCCACGAGCTGCGGACCCCGCTCACCTCCGTGCAGGGCACCGCCGACCTGATGGCGTTGCGTCCCGACCTCGATCCCGAGGTCCGCGAGGACGTGGAGGAGGTCCGCGCCGGGGCCCGTCGGATGGCCGAGACGATCAGCGCGCTGCTCGACCTGGCGCGCTCGTCGTCGAGCGGTGGACAGGCCGGGGGCTGCGACCTGCGGGACGTGCTGGACGACGTCCTCGCCGATGTCGGTCCGCGACCGGGCCAAGGTGACCCTCGACCTCCCCGACGGGGTGCGGCTCGGGCTCCCGTCGGCGCTGGCGCGCCGGGCCATCGGACCGCTCGTCGACAACGCCGTGCGGGTGGCCGACCGGGTCCGACGTCTCCACGTCGGTGGGACGCGGCGGCTGTGTCGCGATCCTCGTCGACGACGACGGAGCAGGAGTCGCCGCCTCGATCCGCGACCGCCTCTTCGAGCCCGGGCAGACCTCGGGTGGCGGGTCCGGGCTGGGCCTCTCGCTGGCCCGCCGGATCGCTCGGAGCGCCGGCGGCGACGTGCGGCTGGACGACCACGACGCGTGCACCCGCTTCGTGGTCGAGCTCCCGCGAGGCTGACCCGCCTCAGCGCAGGTACAGCGCCCGGGCCGGGCACAGCCGGACGGCGGTGGCGCCGTCGGCCTCGTCCACCCGTTCCTCCGTCGACGATCGGGTAGCCCCACTGGTCGAGCCGTACCTGGGCCGGCAGCAGCCCGGCGCAGGCGCCGTGCCCGGTGCAGGCGACCCGGTCGACCGCGATCCGGGCGCCGCGGCGGTCCGGTCTGGGTGCCCGGTGGCGGTCCCGGTGCCGATGGCGTGGCGCGTGGTGGGGCGGGGGTCAGGCCGAGACGACATGGGGGCTCCTCGGGGCGGGCCGCAGCGGGCACTCACGGGTGGCGTGCAGCAGCAGGTGGTCGTGGTGGACCCGCAGCGCGGAGGCCGCGAAGCGGGAGATCCCGTCGGGGTAGCGGCAGGCCCCCCGGTCGGGGAGCAGCCCGATCCGGGCGTGCACCTGGGAGACCAGGTCCGCCGAGGGTCGGGCGACGAGAGCGGCGACGTGGTCGGCCAGGCTGGGCAGCCCGAACATGCACGGCCCGCACTGGCCGGCGGACTCGCCGGCGGCGTAGCGGAGGCGGGCGACGAGGTCCTCGAGCGGGCAGACCCGCGGGTCGACGACCTCGATGATGCCGGAGCCGGTCCCGAGGCCGTGGGCGCGCAGCCCGGCGTCGGACCAGACCGTGGTCCGCGACGTCGGTGGCCGGGACGAAGCCGCCGGCGAGCCCGCCGACGAGCACGGTCGCCTCGGGGTGCAGCGGCTCCGCGGCCGCGACCAGCTCGGCCAGCGGGACCCCGGGCACGGTCGCCAGCACTCCCGGACGGGCGACGTGGCCGTGCACCGTGACCAGGCGCGGTCCCGGCTGCTCCGGGGTCCCGAAGCGACGGAACCACTCGACGCCGTGCTGGTGGATCTGCGAGATCCGCCAGGCGGTCTCGGCGTTGAGGACCAGCGTCGGCCGGATGCGCCGGCCCGCGCCGTCCCTGCCGCCCGCGACGAAGAGCGTGCGCTTGGTCATCGGGCGGGCCAGGCCGCCGTGGGCGAGGGAGATCAGCGACGTCTCCTCGGAGGACACGTAGCGGTGCGGCACGTCGAGCACGTCGAGCCCGGCGGCGCGCAGGGTGGCGGCGGTAGCGCTGCCGCGGTGGGCGGCGTAGCGGACCCGGCCGCGGCCGAGCGCCGGCCGCGAGCGCGGCACCGGCGACCATCTCGTCGAGGTGGTGGGCGACGACCCAGGCGTCCTTGAGGGCACCCGGCTCGCCGTCGCAGGCGTTGACGATGATGTCGGCGCCGTGCTCGGCGGCAGCGCGGAGCTTGACGGCGGTGGGGAACCCGGCGCCGCCGCGGCCGGTGAGACCGGCCCGCTCCAGGAGGTCGGGGACGTTCATGACCACACCTTCTCGAGAGCCCGCTCGCGCTGGACGCGGTCGGCCGTGGAGGCTTGCAGCCGCCAGGCCACGGCTGCGGCGCCGACGATGCCGCACAGGATCGGTGGTGCCGCGCAGGACCGGCTCGGAGCCGGTGCCCAGCGCGATGCCGTGCACGACGGCCATCGGCCACAGCGCATAGCTCAGCAGGTGCACGGCGCGCCAGGCGCGCTCCGGCATCCGGTGCCGCCAGTACGACGTCACCGCGACCGCCGCGACCAGGTCGAGGGCGAGCGTGCCCAGGCCGACCCACAGCGGCGAGTACGCCGAGGTGAACGGCACGACGGCCGAGACCAGCCCGATCGGCACGTAGGTCTCCAGCACGGCGGTGGCGATGTGGACCAGCAGGAACGCGGTCACCCCGAGGCCGAGCCAGCGGTGGAGCGCCATGACCACAGCGGCGTGCTCGCCCTTCGAGGCCCGCCTCCCGGCGAGGACGACGCCGAGCACGACCACGGTGGTCAGCAGCACGATGCTGACGATCCCGGTGGCACGCGAGACGTACCAGAGCAGCTCGTTCATGCCGCGACCTCCTCGTGCTCGGGCCAGCCGCACGTGCGGACGACCGTGCCGTCGTGGTCGACCAGCCGGGCCGGCAGGCGGCGCGCGGTGAGCCAGGCGGGTGCGTCGGCACCGAGGACGACGGCGGCGGTGCTCGCGGCGTTGGCCTCGAGCGCGCTGGCGGCGACCACGGTCACCTGGGCCCACGGGGTCCGGGCGGTGCGGCCGATGCGCGGGTCGATGATGTGGTGGCGGTCGCCGGCGTCGGTGCGCCAGGTGCGACGCCGCGTCGACGAGGTGGCGAACGCCTGCCTCGGCCCGGCCAGCACGACCTCGTCGCTGCCGTCGATCGCGATGCCCCAGCCGGCTGCGGGCGATGCTCCACCGGTGGCCAGGTCGCCGCCGAGGTTCACGAGGAACCCACCGGGCAGGCTCACGGCCAGCAGCGCGGCGATGGTGTCGGCGGCGTGCGCCTTGCCGGTGGCGCCGAGGTCGAGGAGCGTCCCGGTCGGCAGGTCGACCGCCCCGGTGAGGGGGTCGCGCACGATGCTGCGCCAGCCCGGCACGGTCGCCGCGGGGGCGTCGAGCGGGGTCCGGAACGGCGGACGCGACCGCACGACGTCCAGGTCGGCGTCGTACCCCTCGGCGAGCATGGCCGCGCCGACGGTCGGGTCGACCAGGCCGTCGGTGAGGGCGGCGGCCCGCAGCGCCGCGCGGAGGTAGTCGTCGAGGATCGCCGAGAGGTGGGCGCGGACCGGGCCGCGAGCGGCGCGCCGGGCCAGCACACGGACCTCGGAGTCGGCGCGGAAGCGGGAGGCAGCCCGGTCGAGCTCGGCGAGGTGGGCGAGCGCGATCGCGAGTGCCGCGTCGAGCGTGCCCGGGTCGGTCACGACGACGTGGTTGTCGGTGCCGATGGCGCGGAACGACGTGGCCGTCCGGTCGCCGGTCGAGGTGCTCATGAGCCCGAGGTGCTCGACTGCGAGCTGCCCGAGGAGGACGACTGCGGGGCGGTCACCGAGCCGAACGACGAGCCCGAGCGGCGGGTGCTGCTCGTGGACGAGCTCGACGAGCCGGTGTCGGCGGCTGTCGTCGCCTGGCCGCCGGTGCTGCTCGCGCCGGCGAGGTGGACGGTGACGGCGCCGGTCGCGATGGTCGCGGCCACGATCGTGCCGGCCGCCCAGAGCCGGGCGCGGTCAAGGACGGACGAGCGGCGGTTCCGGCTGGGGTTCGGGTGGGCGGTCATGGGCTTCTCCTCGGGGTGGAGCTCCAGCCTGGGACCACCGGCTGTGTGGTCCCTGTGCATTGCCGATGGTCAGTCGATGACCTGCTGGGCTCGAGTCCCACGATGCGCCCCGCAACCTGCCAGGGACCTGAACGTCAGCCGCGGGCGAGCAGGTCGGGGGCCAGGGTGCTCACGCCGACGAGGAGCCCGCCGAGGTTGGCCAGCAGCATCGCGACCATCCAGACGTATGCCGGCACCCGGGTCAGCCCGGCGAGCTGGTCGGCGTCCGACGTCCGGCCACGGCGGCGCCCGGCGGTGAGGAGCTCGAGGACGGGACGGGGGGCCGCCAGGAGCAGCACCCACGCGATCAGGTAGGCGACGAGGGACTGCACCCGCGGCTCGCCGTACCAGGTGAGGACGCCGACGACGGCGCCGGCGAGGACGAGGGTGAGGAAGCCGTAGCCGTTGCGGACCCAGACGAGCAGCGCGGCCATGAGCAGCAGCAGGAGCCACAGCATCGCGATCCCGCGGCCCGCCGCGAGCAGCAGCGCGGCGCCGACGCCGACCACGGCGGGGGCGAGGTAGCCGGCGGCCAGCATCACGACGACCCCCGGTCCGGTCCGGCGTCCGCGCGAGATCGTCAGCCCCGAGGTGTCGGCGTGCAGCCGGATGCCCTGGAGCCTGCGCCCGACGAGGACCGCCACCACGGCATGGCCGGCCTCGTGCACGACGGTGACGCCCAGGCGCACCCGCGGCCAGGTCACCGGGGCCAGCACCAGCGCCAGCGCCACCGCACCGGTGAGGAGCACGAGCCGGCTCTCGGGCAACGGCTGCACGGCCGTGGCCCGGGCCCAGACCTCGGAGACGGCCCCGGTCACGCCCTGCCCCACGCCAGCTCCATGGCTCCCAGTGTGCCGGGCGGTCCGGCACGGCGGTCGGGCACGCTCCGCGGGCTACGCTGGTGCCATGACCAGGCGGCGCCGACGAGACCCGGTCGTGGGCGCCGCTCGGGCGGTCCTCGCGCCGGCCGTCGCCGCCATCGTGCTCGGCATCCTGGGCATGCACGCCTTCGCGCCCCACGAGGGGATGGCGATGAGCGGGCACGGGCCGGCGGGCGAGCCGGTCATGTCGATGGGCGGTCCCCTGCCGATGGCCGGCTCGACGCCGGTGCCGGTCGCGTCGCCCGGCACACCCGGCACCGCTCACGCCTCGACCCTGAGCCTCGACGGGGCCGGGTGCGCGGGGATGGCGATGGTCTGCGCCTTCATGGTGCTCGGGGCGGCGTTCGTGCTGCTCCTGTCGCGGTCACCGTCCCGGTGGTCCGTGCCACGCCGTCGGCCGCCGCCGTGGTCGCGCGTGGTCGGAGCGCTGCGCCGGACCACCGGTCCGCCGGCGGTGTGGGAGTACTCCGTCATCAGGTGCTGAGGGGCCGCTGCGCCACCGCCCGCGGGAGGTGGCAGCCGCGCCGTGCCCTCACCCACCCCAGCACAGGAGACAACCCCATGCCCAGAACCATGCCCAGAACGCCTGCCCATCACCCGGCCCGTCACCACCCGGATCAACCGGTCCCTCTCGAGCGCCGCCGCCGTCCTGGCTCTCGGGGCCCTCGGAGTCG
Organism: uncultured Actinomycetota bacterium; assembly: GCA_963757695.1. GTDB lineage: Bacteria > Actinomycetota > Actinomycetes > Propionibacteriales > Nocardioidaceae > Nocardioides. Next base: position 967,922 of record CAVWTJ010000012.1, on the reverse strand, counting down.
GACTCACCGCCTGCGGCAGCGACGACCCGTCGGCCCCGTCGGCGGCGACGGAGCGGAGCGCCACCGGGCACAACGACGCCGACGTCGCGTTCGCCTCCGAGATGATCCAGCACCACGCCCAGGCCCTCGCGATGGTCGACCTCACCGTCGGGCGCGACCTCGATCCCGAGGTCCGGGCCGTCGTCGACGGCATCCGGGAGGCGCAGGCCCCCGAGATCGAGACCATGGCCGACTGGCTCGGTGACTGGGGGGTCGAGGTCCCGGCCACGGTCCGCGACCACTCCGGCGCCGACGCGGGGGCACGACCACATGGACGACCTGTACGACGACATGGGCGACATGCCCGGGATGATGTCGGCCGACGACATGCGCGGGCTCGACGAGGCCGACGACGCGTCGTTCCCGGACCGGTGGCTCGAGATGATGGTCGAGCACCACGAGGGCGCCCTGGAGATGGCCGCGACCGAGCTGTCCGACGGGCAGTACCAGCCGGCCGTGGACCTGGCGGCGTCCATCACGGCCTCGCAGACCGAGGAGATCGCCACGATGAGGGCGCTCGTCCCCTGAGTCGCGCCAGGACCCTCGGGTGACCCCTGGGGTGGGTTCCACGGTGGCTCGGCCACACTGGGGCCATGGAACCCACCTCGGACAACCCGTCGATCCTCGCCGGATTCGAGTCACTCGTCGACCCGTTCACGTCGTACATGGGGATGCGCATCACCGAGCTCAGCGGTGATCGGGTCGTCGGCCTCTGGGAGGCGACTCCCAAGGTGCACCAGCCGTTCGGGATCGTCCACGGCGGCGCCTACTGCGCGGTGACCGAGACCCTGGCCAGCATCGGTGCCCAGGCCTGGCTCGGCGACAAGGGCCAGTGCGTCGGGGTCAACAACAACACCGACTTCTTCCGCTCCATCAGCGAGGGCGGCATCACCTCGACCGGCACGCCGCTGCACCGCGGCCGCTCCCAGCAGCTGTGGCTCGTGGAGTCGGTCAGCGACGTCGACGGCAAGCTCCTGGCCCGCGGCCAGGTGCGCATCCAGAACCTCTATCGCTGACCGCTCGTCACGATTCGGAGTCGGGTTCGGCGGCGAGGCCGCGATCCGGGGGGACCCGCGCTAGGATGGGGCCAGCATCGACGTTCGTGGTGTGGCTCGGGTCGACGGAGAGCCATCCTGCGGTCGATGACGCGGCGCCCGGGTCATCTCGACCGGACGGCCCGCAGGGGCGAAGGCCGACCAGGGCCTGGCCCCGACCATGACGTCCACGGCGTCGGTCCCACGTGACCGGCGCGTGGTGCCACACCGCCACGGCCTGAGTGCCGGGCGTCCCAGAGGAGGAAGAGCCTTTGGCTCGACGAGGCCAGCGCCAGTCCGGTTCGACGCGTACGGCGACCCGCCAGCGACGGACCCGCGACATCGACAACGAGGGCATCATCCCGGTCCTCGCCCGCGCCGTGCGCGAGGTGGAGGCCGGGGTCCAGCGTGGCCCGGTGCGGCCCTCGGGACGCACGAAGTTCCAGGTCGTCGCCCTGCTGGCCCGCGAGGAGCGGACCCGGGTGAAGGCCGACACCGCGGTCAGCGAGAGCCAACGCGCCGAGCAGCTCAAGCGGCTCGACGGGATCGGCACGATCCTCGCCAAGACCGCCGCCCGTGACACCTCGCTGCTGTCCCTGCTGGCCGAGGACGCCGCGGTCTCCGACGCCGCGCTGGACCTCAAGCGGGAGATGATCACCGCCGCCGGCCTCGAGGTGCCCGGTCGAGGACGACGCGCCCACCGAGCGCGCGGCCCCGTCCCCGGCCAACGAGCGCCAGGTCGTGCCGCAGTCCGTGGTCGCGCGCCAGCTGGCCAACCCGTTCCTCGTGCCCGACTTCTCCGCCGCCCGGCCCAAGGTCGCAGGCGCGTCGCCTCGCCACCTGGGAGCTCATCGGTCCGCTGCTGGAGTCCTTCGAGCGCGGCGGGTCGTCGTCGTGCATGGACCTGCCGGAGCCGACGTCGCTCCAGGCGCCCGGTGGGCACGTCCTGATGAAGCACCAGGCCCAGGTCGTCGAGGCGGCCGCCCGCGGGCACCGCACGTTCCTCCTCGCCGACGAGCCGGGACTCGGCAAGACCGCGCAGGCGCTCCTGGCCGCCCAGGCCGCCGAACGCGTTCCCGCTGCTGGTCGTCGTGCCCAACGTGGTCAAGACCAACTGGTCGCGCGAGGCCTCCGTCTGGACGCCCGCCCACCCGAGCACCGTGATCCACGGCAACGGCTACGACGTCGACGGCTTCGCCGACATCGTGATCGTCAACTACGAGGTGCTCGACCGCCACGCCGGCTGGCTCGGCGAGCTCGGCTTCCGGGGCATGGTCGTCGACGAGGCCCACTTCATCAAGAACAAGACCTCGCAGCGCTCCCAGCACGTCCTGCAGATCGCCGAGAAGATCCGGCAGCGCTCGGGGCGTCCGCTGATGATGGCGCTCACCGGCACGCCGCTGATCAACGACATCGAGGACTTCCGCGCGATCTGGCAGTTCCTCGGCTGGATCGGGGAGAACACGCCCAACGCCGAGCTGATGGAGGCGCTCGAGGAGCGCGGCCACACGCCGATCGAGCCGGCGTTCTACCCCAACGCCCGGGCCGCCGTCATCGAGCGCGGCATCGTGCGCCGTCGCAAGGTCGACGTGGCCTCCGACATCCCGGCCCGCCGCATCGCCGACCTCCCCGTCGAGCTCGACGACGAGGTCGGTCGCTCGATCCGCGACGCCGAGCGGGTCCTGGCCAAGCGGATGGTGAAGCGCTACGAGAGCGCCCTGGAGGCCCGCACGTCGGGGGTCACCGTCGACGGCATCGACCACGAGCTGGTCCGCCGGGTGGCCACCTGGGAGCGCGAGGACACCACCACCACGAAGACCGGCGAGAACGTCTTCACGATGATGCGTCGCATCGGTCAGGCCAAGGCCGGCCTGGCCGCCGACTACGCGGCCCAGCTCGCACGCAACGTCGGGAAGGTCGTCTTCTTCGCCAAGCACATCGACGTGATGGACACCGCGCAGGAGACCTTCGAGAAGCGGGGGATCCGCTACACCTCCATCCGTGGCGACCAGACGCCCAAGGCCCGCACTGCCGCGATCGACGCGTTCGTCAACGACCCGGAGGTCGCGATCATCGTGTGCTCGCTCAGCGCCGCCGGCGTCGGCCTCAACCTGCAGGTGGCCTCCAACATGGTCCTCGCGGAGCTGTCCTGGACCGACGCCGAGCAGACCCAGGCCATCGACCGGATCCACCGGATCGGACAGGCCGAGCCGGTCACGGCCTGGCGGATCATCGCCTCGCAGACCATCGACACCAAGGTCGCCGAGCTCATCGACTCCAAGGCCGGCCTCGCCGCCGTCGCGCTGGACGGCTCCGACGCCGACGTGAGCTCCTCGGTCGACGTCCAGCTCGAGGCCCTGGTCGCCCTCCTGACCGAGGCGCTCGAGGCGCAGGAGAAGTCCCGCAGCCGTCAGTCGCAGCGCGCCCTCTTCTGACCCGTCAGTTCCGCTGACCCGTCGCTTCCGCTGACCCGTCTCCTCCGGAGGAGACGGGTCAGCGGACGAGCGACGGGTCGACGGCATGATGTCCGGCATGAGCATCGCCGAGGACCTCGCGACCGGCGTGCTGGTCCTGGACGGGGGGCTGTCCAACGCGCTCGAGGACCGGGGCGCGGACCTGTCCGACGACCTGTGGACCGCCCGGCTCCTGCGGGACGCGCCGGAGGAGGTCGTGGCGGTGCACCGGACCTACTTCGAGGCCGGGGCCGACGTCGCCACGACGGCCAGCTACCAGGCGAGCGTGCCCAGCCTGGTGGCGGCGGGGTCGACCGCGGGTGAGGCCGAGGCGCTGCTGCGCTCGAGCGTGCGGTGCGCCCGTGAGGCGCGCGACCTCGTGGCGTCCGAGACGGGTCGGCGGCTGCTGGTGGCCGCCTCGGTGGGGCCGTACGGCGCCGTGCTGGCCGACGGGTCGGAGTATCGCGGCGACTACGGCCTGAGCGCCGCCGGGCTGCGTGACTTCCATGCGCCCCGGCTGGAGGTGCTGGCCTCGGCGGGACCGGACCTGTTCGGGGTCGAGACGATCCCGGACCTGCGCGAGGCCGAGGTGCTCGTGGCGCTGCTCGACGACCTGGGCCTGCCGTCCTGGTTCAGCTACTCGGTGGCCGGCGGTCGCACCCGGGCCGGGCAGCCGCTCGCCGACGCCTACGCCGTCCTGCGGGGTTCGACGTCGCTCGTGGCCGCCGGCATGAACTGCTCCGCACCGCCCGAGGTGTCGACCGCGCTCGAGGCCGCAGTGGCCGGCACCGGGCTGCCGGGGGTGGTCTACCCGAACCGCGGGGAGTCCTGGGACAGCGCCACCCACGCCTGGACCGGGGAGGACCTCTTCGACACCACCCTCGCCCCCGGCTGGTACGACGAGGGGGCGCGCCTGCTCGGCGGCTGCTGCCGGGTCGGGCCCGGCGACATCAGCGAGCTCGCGGCACGCCTGCGAGGCCCCGCTCAGGGATAGACGATCCCCGTCGTCCGCTGGCTCAGCTCCCACAGCTCGCGGCCGGCGCTCGCGTCGCGGGCGAGCCTGCTGCCGACGGTGACCCGTGGCGGTCCGGCGAGCTCGGCCGGGCCGCGCGGGCCGACGTACGTGCCGCCGGGGAGGTCGGCGGTGGCGGCCATGATGACGGGCATCGCGCCGGCGGCGGCGGACTGGGAGACCGCTCGGACCGTGGCGTCGAGGATGCCGGCGACCCCGCCGGGGGCGCGCCGGGAACGGCCGTCGGCGGCGAGGTGGTTGCCGGCGAGGCCGGGGTGGGCCGCCAGCGCCTTGACCGGGACGCCCGCCGCCCGGCATCGCTGGTCGAGCTCGCCGGTGAAGAGCAGGTTGGCCAGCCTGGACTGGCCGCGGACCACCCAGGGCCGGCGCCGGCGCGGCGCGACCCGTGGGTCCTCGAGGGGTGCTGCGCGGGCGATCCGGTGCAGCTGCGACGACACGGTCACCACCGTGCCGGCACCGCTCAGCACGAGCTGGGGGAGGAGCAGCCCGGTCAGCAGGAACGGCCCGAAGTGGTGGGTCGCGAGCTGGACGTCGAGCCCGTCCGGGGTGCGTGCCCCCTGGGGCGCACCCGTGACGCCGGCGTCGTGGACCAGGACGTCGATCGAGCCGAGGCGGGCCGCAGCGGCGCCCGCCCGGCGCACGGAGGCGAACGACGACAGGTCCACGTCCAGGGTCACCACGTCGGCGGCCGGCACGGTGCTGCGGATCGCGGCGGCGGTCTCGTCGAGCCCGGCCGGGGTCCGCCCGGCGAGCACGACCCGGCCGCCGCGGCGCGCCAGCTCGAGGGCGGTGTGGTGACCCAGGCCGCCGAGGCCGGGTCCGGTGACGACGATCGTGCGACCCGCCTGGTCGGGTACGTCGGCCAGGGACCAGGTGTCCGTCGCCGCCATCAGGTGGTGGTCGTCATCGCGCTGGGCCTGCGGTGGTCGGCGCCGCTCTCGGTGGAGCGGCCGAGGGTCCGCGGGCGGCGACGGCGCGGAGGTCCGCGCCGGGCAGGGCGGTCGGCACCGACCACGTCTCGGCAGGCACCCGCTCCGGGGCCCCGACGAGGTGCTGCCTCGCGCCCCACCAGGTCTCGACGTCGCGGGTCGGCCGCTCCTGGTCGCTCATGCTCGTCACCCTAGGGCGTGGCCGGGTGGACCGCTGCCCGAAACAATGCTGCGCCATCCTGTCGCGTGTGACCGACGACGCCGAGCAGTGGAGCGGTCACGTCATCGTGTGCGGCCTGCACGACGAGGGGGTCCGGGTGGTCCAGCAGCTGCGGCTGGCCGGTGCCACCGCGGTGGTCGTCGACCACGACCCGACCCAGCGGCTCGTCGCCTCCCTCGAGGCCGGCGGCGTGCCGTACCTCGCCGCCGACTCGCGGCGGCCCGAGACCCTGCGCGACGCGGGGATCGCCACCGCTGCGGCGCTGGTGTGCGTGGAGAGCGACGACCTCGACGCGCTCGCCACCGCGCTGCTGGCCCGCGAGCTCCGTCCCGACCTCCGGGTGGTCGTCCAGCTGCGCAACGAAGCCGTCGGGAGGGCCCTCGAAGCGGTCGGTGTCTCCGTCCTCGACGTCGCCCGGCTCGCGGCACCCTCGATCGTCGAGGCCTGCCTGCGGGCCGAGCGACGCTCCCTGTGGCTGGGTGCGGACGAGTTCGTGGTGGTCGAGGCCGAGTGCCGTCGTCCGGGCACCGTGCGCGACCTGTACGGCGACCTCACGCCGGCGGCCGTCCTGCGCCAGGAGGGAGGCCGAGCCGAGGTGACACCCGGTCGCGACACCGAGGTGGCCGTCGGTGACACGGTCGTGCTGCTGGGGACCCCCGCCGACCTCGCCGCAGCCGGGCTCGGCCCGCGACGCGACCGGGCCGCCGCCGAGGCGACGTTCGTGGGTGCGCGGGCGCCCCGGCAGGCGCGGGTCCGCCGGGTCTCCTGGCTGCGCCAGCTCCTCAGCGGTCTCGACCGCCGGGTCCGGATCGCGCTCCTCGCCCTCGGGCTGCTCATCGTGGTGTCGATCTCGGTGCTCTCCGCCGGGTACCAGGAGCCCGACGGCACCCGGATGTCCCTGCTCGACTCCGCCTACTTCACCGTGGAGACCATCGCCACCGTCGGGTACGGCGACTTCTCCTTCCGCGAGCAGGACAGCTGGCTGCGCCTGTGGGCGATCTCCCTGATGGTCGTCGGCGCCATGCTGGTGACGATCTTCTACGCGCTGCTCACCAACGCGCTCGTCTCGCGACAGCTCGCCGAGACCCTGGGCCGGCGACGGATCACCGGGCTCGACGACCACGTCGTGATCGTCGGCGTCGGGTCCCTCGGGGTCCGCGTCGCCCGCCTCCTGCGGGCCGCCGGCGTGGAGGTGGTCGTCGTCGAACGAGATCTCGACAACCGGTACCTCGCGGCGCTGCGCGCGGAGCGCATCCCGGTGGTCATCGGCGACTCGACGGTCTCCGACACCTGGCGCGAGCTCCACCTCGAGCGGGCCCGGGCCGTGGCGGTGCTCACCTCCGACGACCTGGTCAACATCGAGACCGGTCTGGCCGTGCGCGACCTGCTCGGCGAGCGGTGGTGGGAGGTCCCGGTCGTGCTGCGCGTCTTCGGGCGCCGCCTCGCGGCCACGGTCGACACCAGCTTCGCCTTCCGCAACGTGCGCTCGCCGGCAGCTCTCGCCGCACCGTGGTTCGTCGGGAGCGCGCTCGGCATGGAGGTCATCGACACCTTCTACGCCGGCGACCGGCCCCTGCTCGTCGCCCGCCTCACCGTCGAGCCCGGCAGCGGCCTCGACGGGCTCGCCATGGCCGACCTCCCCGCACGCGTGCGGGTCGTGTCGCTGGTGCACGCCGACGGGACCGTCGAGCGCTCCCCGCGCCGACACACCCGCATCGTGGCGGGCGAGTCGGCCTACCTCATCGGCGGCTACGCCGAGCTGCTCGCCCTGCTGCGCAGCCGCTGACCACGCGGACGCGCGCGCCCCGTCTCCGCTAGCCGAGCGCGAGACCGAGCGCGATGGCCAGCATCGTGACGCCGATCAGGACGTCGAGGACCTGCCAGGAGCGGGGCGTGGCGAGCAAGCGGTGGGCCAGCCGGGCGCCGTACCCCAGCCCGGTGAACCACAGGATGCTCCCGGCGCAGGCGCCGGCCGCGAACCACCACCGGCCGCCGTCCGGCTGGCTGTTGGCGACCGAGCCGAGCAGGAGCACGGTGTCGAGGTAGACGTGCGGGTTGAGCCAGGTCAGGGCGACCGCCTTGGTGACCGTGGCCCGCAGCGTGGCTGCGTCGCCGCGGGCGGCCTCCAGCGCGGTCGCGTGCCGGGCGTGCCGGAGGGAGCTGACGCCGTACCAGGTCAGGAAGGCGACACCGGCCCAGCGCACGACGTCGATGACCCACCCGGCGTGCTCGACGATCGCCCCGATCCCGGACACCCCGGCGACGATGAGGACCAGGTCCGACAGTGCGCACACGGCGACGACCGGTCCGACGTACCGGCGGGCGAGGCCCTGACGCAGCACGAACGCGTTCTGGGCGCCGATCGCGACGATGAGGCTGAGCCCGACCAGCAGACCGGTCGTGAGGGAGGTGAGCACGCCCCGACGCTAGGGCCACCGCCCGCCCAAGGCCAACGAAACAATCTGATGGGTGTTTAGCATGTCTTCATGCGACCACCTCCCGACCAGCTCGCAGCGCTGGCGGCGATCGTGGACCACGGCACCTTCGAGGCCGCCGCTCGGCACCTGCACGTGACGACGAGCGCGGTGAGCCAGCGGATCCGTGCGCTCGAGTCGCTCACCGGCCAGGTCGTCGTACGCCGGGCGACCCCGTGCGTCGCGACGCCCGCCGGCGAGGTGCTGGTGCGGCTGGCACGGCAGACCGCCCTCCTCTACGACGAGGCGGGCGACGCGCTGCGGGAGGGGCCCGGCGCGCCGGTGGTCCTGCCGATCGCCGTCAACGCCGACTCCCTGGCCACCTGGTTCCGCGGCGTCGTCGGCGACGTGGCCGGGTGGGAGGGGGTCGGGCCGGTCACGTTGCGGCTCTTCGTCGAGGACCAGGCCCACTCCGCGGACCTGCTGCGGCGCGGGGAGGTCCTGGGGGCAGTGACCTCGGACCCGGTCGCCGTCCAGGGCTGCTCGGTCGAGGCCATCGGCGGGCTGCGGTACCGCCCGGCGGCCGCGCCGGCGTTCGTCGAGCGGTGGCGGCGCGGGCGCGGCCACGACTGGGCACGGATGCCGGTCGTGGTGTTCAACGAGAAGGACGCGCTGCAGCACGACCTGCTGGCCGCACGTGGGGTCGGCCTGCCGCCGGTGGTGCACCGCGTCCCGACGTCGGCCGACTTCCACGAGGCGGTCAGGCTCGGGCTGGGGTGGGGGCTGGTGCCCGAGCCGCAGCTCGACCCCGACCTCGCGGCGGGTCGCCTCGCGCTGCTCACCGGGCGCGAGCGGGTCGACGTGACGCTCTACTGGCAGCGGTGGCGCCTCGACTCACCCGCGCTCGCCCGCCTCACCGCGACGGTACGACGAGCCGCGGCCGCCGGACTGCGTCGGTCCCCGGTGGTCGAGGTGTGAGGAGCGCCAGCGACGGCCGACCCGCGGTGGTTGAGGTGTGAGGAGCGCCAGCGACGAGCCTCGAAACCCCTGGTGTCGAGAGGCAACCGTGGGCCCTGGGGTTGCTTGTCGTCTTGCTGGGTTTCGAGGCTCGGGCCCGGGGGGCCCTCGCACCTCAACCACCGTGATGGCCCCGGTGGTTGAGGTGTGAGGAGCGCCGAGCGACGGCCGACCCCGGTGGTTGAGGTGTGAGGAGCGCCAGCGACGAGCCTCGAAACCCCTGGTGTCGAGAAGCAGCCGTAGGCCCGGGCGTTGCTTGTCGTCTTGCTGGGTTTCGAGGCTCGGGCCCGGGGGGCCCTCGCACCTCAACCAGCGGCGGGGAGCCCCTCGTGCCTCGACCAGCGGCGGGGAGCCCCTCGTGCCTCAACCAGCGGTGGGGGCCTCGTGCCTCAGCCAGCGGGGTGGGTCAGAAGGCCGCTTCGTCGAGGTCCATCAGCGACAGGTCGACGGCCTCGGCGATGGCGCGCTCGGCGCTGATCTTGGGCAGGTTGTACTGCGCGAAGAACTGCGCGGCCGCGATCTTGCCCTCGTAGAACGCCTTGTCCTTCGGGGCGCCGCTCAGGTCGCCGCCCAGCTTCTCGAGCGCGACCTCGGCCTGGCGCAGCAGCAGCCAGGCGCACACGACGTCGCCCAGCACCATCAGCAGGCGGCTGGTGTTGAGGCCCACCTTGTAGATGTTGCGGATCTCGCCCTGGGCCGACATCAGCTCGTTGATCATGTGGCCGACGATGGCGTTGGCGTCGTCGAGGGCGGTGGCGAGCAGGGCGCGCTCGTTCTTGAGCCGACCGTTGCCGGCCTCGGAGTCGATGAACGACTGGATCTGGCCGGCGATGACCCCGAGGGCCTTGCCCTGGTCCTTGACGATCTTGCGGAAGAAGAAGTCCTGGCCCTGGATGGCGGTGGTGCCCTCGTAGAGGGTGTCGATCTTGGCGTCGCGCACGTACTGCTCGATCGGGTACTCCTGCAGGAAGCCGGAGCCGCCGAACGTCTGCAGCGACTCGGTGCCGAGCAGCACCCACGAGCGCTCCGAGCCGTAGCCCTTGACGATCGGGAGCAGCAGGTCGTTGACCGCGTTGGCCAGCCGGGTGTCGTCCGAATCGCCCTCGCCGTGGTGCTCGGCGATCTGGATCTTGTCCTGCCAGGACGCGGTGTAGAGCACCAGCGAGCGCATGGCCTCGGCGAACGACTTCTGCACCATCAGCGAGCGGCGGACGTCGGGGTGGTGGGTGATCGTGACGCGCGGGGCGGTCTTGTCGCCCGACTGGGTCAGGTCGGCACCCTGCTGGCGCTCCTTGGCGAACTCCAGCGCGTTGAGGTAGCCCGTGGAGAGGGTCGCGATGGCCTTCGAGCCGACCATCATGCGGGCGTTCTCGATGACCTGGAACATCTGCGCGATGCCGTTGTGCACCTCGCCGAGCAGCCAGCCCTTGGCCGGCTCGCCGCCGCCGACGGCGGAGTCACCGAAGGTGACCTCGCAGGTGTTGGAGACCTTGATGCCCATCTTGTGCTCGACGTTGGTGACGTAGGCGCCGTTGCGCTCGCCGGTCAGCTCGCCGGTCTCGAGGTCGAAGTGGATCTTGGGGACGAGGAAGAGGCTCAGGCCCTTGGTGCCGGGGCCGCCGACGCCCTCGACGCCCACGGGGCGGGCGAGCACGAGGTGCATGATGTTCTCGCTCATGTCGTGCTCGGCCGAGGTGATGAAGCGCTTGACGCCCGAGATGTTCCAGGAGCCGTCGTCGTTGGGCGTGGCCTTGGTGCGCCCGGCGCCGACGTCGGAGCCCGGCGTCGGGCTCGGTCAGCACCATGGTGGCGCCCCACTGCTTGTCGACCATGAACCCGGCGATGCGCTTGTCGCGCTCGTTGCCGTTGCGGTGGACGACTCCGGCGAACGCCGGCCCGGCGGCGTACATCCAGACGGGGGCGTTGGAGCCGAGGACCATCTCGCCCAGTGCCCAGACCAGGCTCGAGGGCGCCGGCGTGCCGCCGAGCTCCTCGGAGATCTGCAGGCGCCAGTACTCGGAGTCCATCCAGGCCTGGTAGCTCTTCTTGAAGGACTCGGGGATGGGCGCGGTGTTGGTCGTGGGGTCGAAGACCGGCGGGTTGCGGTCGCTGTCCTCGAACGACGCGGCGAGGTCCTCGCGCGACAGGCGCTCGACCTCGCTCAGGATCGCCCGGGCGGTCTCGGGGTCGATGTCGGCGAAGGGGCCGGTGCCGAGGATCTCGTCGCGGCCGAGCACCTCGAAGAGGTTGAACTCGATGTCGCGGAGGTTGGTCTTGTAGTGGCTCACTGATCGACCGTTCTATCGTCTGTGTGGTGTGGGACCGGGCTCGTCGAGCCGATGCGGGAATGTGCCTCAACGGCTGGGGCTACCGGTCGGTAACTTAATGATAAGAGGGGTGTCGGGCAGATGCAAGCGCGGCCCCCGCGAGCGACCGGGAGCGCTCGACGTGACCGGTGCTACTCGACAAGGTCCAGTGACCGGGTCGACAAATCTGACACACTGGACGCATGCGAGTCTCCGCCAAGTCCGACTACGCGCTGCGCGCCCTGATCGAGATGGCCGGTCGGCCGGACGGCAAGGCGGTCAGCGCCGAGGAGCTCGGTCGGCTCCAGGACATCCCGCACGGATTCCTGCAGGCGATCCTGGCCGACCTGCGCCGCTCCGGGGTCGTGATCTCCCAGCGCGGGCAGTCCGGCGGCTGGCGGATGGGACGCACGGCGACCGAGGTCTCGGTGGCCGACGTGATCCGCGCCGTGGACGGCCCGCTGGTCTCGGTCTACGGACTGCGACCCGAGGCGGTGGAGTACAACGACTCGGCCGACGTCCTCCAGCACGTCTGGATCGCCGCGCGGCGTTCGCTGCGCGACGTCTTCGAGCAGGTCTCGATCCAACAGCTCGCCGACGGCAAGCTGCCCAAGGCGGTCACCTCGCGCACCGCGGACGAGGACGCCTGGCAGCCCCACTGAGCCACCCCCGGCCGCACCGGACCGACGTCGCGCGGTTGCCCCGTCGGGGCAGGCCGGGCCCCGTCGGGGCCGGCGGTCGGCTCAGGCGACCGAGCGGAGCCGGCGCTTGAGCTTCCTGCGCTTCTTCTCGGCCACGTCGAGACGGCGTTCGAGCGACTGGGTACGTCGGGTCAACCGCTCGATCTCGAGCAGCGCGTCGCTGAGCGCGTGCTCGCGGGACGACGCGACGTCCTCGGCGGAACCGGTGGCGGTCTCGTCCGGCACGAGCCGCGCGGGATCGCCCACGACGTGGTGCTCGGTGCTCGCGAGCAGCTCCACCCAGGAGCGACCCAACGACTCGAGCACTGCTGCGCGCGAGACCAGCGCCAGGTGCGGCGCGCGGGCCCGGTCGGGGATGTCCAGGTCCGTCACGCGCAGGGACGACGTACCGAAGCCGACGACCTTGCCGAAGGCCTTCCACGTGGCTGCGCTGTCGCCGGCGACGATGACGTGCAGCCGCTCGGGGCGTCGTACGACGTGCGCCCAGCGATCGAGGACCGAGCCGAGGTCGCGGGTCGGCTCGCCGGGGACGGTCCAGGCGCCGGGCGCCCGGACCGTGACGACGACGTGCACCTCGAAGCCGCCCAGGGCATCCACGAGGAGGTCGGCCTGCTCCGGGCGAGCGGCGGCCAGCAGGGTCTGGCTGAAGACGAGCGTGTCGCGGCCCTTGAGCCCCGGTCGGACCGCGTCGACCCAGGCACCCTCGACCTCGCCGCGCTTGTAGCCCCACTCGCGGTGGGTGCGCAGCATCTCGAGGGCGGCCCGGAAGAGCTGCTCGGTGGACTCCGCCGGGCACCTGACCCCCAGCTCGGCCAGGGCGGTGGTGTGGGCCGCCAGGGCGACGTCGATGACGTCGCCGGAGCCGTCGTCGAGACCGATGTGGACGAACGCCTTGCGCTTGGGCATGCCTCCACGGTGCCGGACGTGGGTGAGCGGGCGGTGAACGGGGGGTGGCTGTGCGGCGTGTCGCGCCGGCCCGGCCGGGCGGCGAGGCCGTGTCCGAGCCGGAGTGCGCGACCATGGGACCCGACAGCTCCGGACCTCGTCACGGGTGCGCTGTGACATTTCGGGGGAGGTCCGCGTCGTAAGGGTGACGCCACCTACTACCCAGGAGCGAGACATGTCCGAGCAGGAGTTCGAGGAGTTCGCGCGAGCGCGAGCCCCTCAGCTCTACCGGTCTGCCTGGCTGCTGTGCGGCAACCACCACGAGGCCGAGGACCTCGTCCAGGAAACCCTGGCGAAGGTCTTCGCTCGCTGGCGCAAGCCGTTCGGCGGCCGGATCGACAACCCGGCGGCGTACGCCCAGACGGCCCTCACGCGCACGTTCCTGAGCCTCCGCCGACGCCGCAGCAGCGGTGAGCTGCCGCACGGTGAGCTGCCGGAGGAGCCGGACCCGGGCGCCCCGACGGACACCGCGCTCTGCGAGCTGCGGATCGTGCTGCTCGACGCGTTGGCCGCGCTGAAGCCGGCCGACCGGGCGGTGCTGGTGCTGCGCTACCTCGAGGACCTCTCGGTCGAGGACACCGCGCAGCGGATGGGGACCTCGTCCGGCGCGGTGCGCAACCGCAGCATCCGGGCACTCGACCGCGTACGACCCCTGCTGGACGGCTCGCTCGTCCGTCACCCTTCGAAAGGCACCACTGATGACTGACCACCTCACCGACGGACCCGACGGGGGGCGCGCCTCGGGACTTCTCCACGGGGTCACCGCAGACCTCGCGCCGGACGTCGACCGACTCGTGCAGGGCGGCGTCGCCCGTGGGCGCACGATCCGGCGGCGCCGACGCGTCGGGACCTCGCTCGCCGCGGTCGCCGTCGTCGGCGTCCTCGGCATCGCGGCGAGCGCGGGTTCGGGGCTCTTCGGCGGCGACGAGTCCACGGCTCCACAGGTCGGGTACGCCGGCACGACCGCCGCGGACCCGTCCCCCACCCAGACTCCGACCCCCGTCCCCACCACGGCCTCGGACGACGGCTCGCTGCCGGCCGGTGCGACCACGACACTGCCGATCGACACCACCCTCGCCGTCGCCGCCGAGGACGTGCCGGCGACCATCGGCGAGCTGGTGCCCGGCGGGAGCGTCGGTGAGATCCTGCGCGGCCCGGGGTTCGGCGTGGCCGACGAGGAGCAGCGCACGATCGTGCACTTCCTCTACGACGGCACGCTGACGACCTTCACCATCGAGCCCGCCGACAGCCTCGCCACCTGCGCAGCAATGATCGACCCGGCCGACCAGGCCGACGGCCAGCCGGGCGGGGAGTGCGTCGAGCGCGACGGTGCGGTGCTGCTGACGTGGGGGCCGGACACCGCCGACGGCGTCGTCGGCCAAGGGGTGATGGCGTGGCTGCACGGCTACGTCGTGTCGGCGCTGTCCTACAACGCAGCGGACGGCAAGGACGTCGCCCCGGTGACGGCCGACCCGCCGATCTCGATGGACGACCTGGCCGGGATCGTCACCAGCGAGGTGTGGTTCGGCGGGTAGGTGCGCTCGCCGGTCCCGTCAGCGACGGGGGTTCGCCGGACCCGGTACGCCCTCGACGGCACGGGCGAGCCAGCGCACCAGCGGCTGGAGGGCGCGCCAGTCGGAACGCACCATCTCGAGCACCTCGGGGGAGTGGATGACCTTCTCGAACCCGTAGGGCTTGCCCGCGATGATCTGCTTGTGTCGCAGCAGCCCGATCCGCGGGTGCTCGGCGTCGTACCCGCGCGGAGACGTCTTGAGCTGCTCCCCACCGATCTCGAAGCCGTGCTTCTCGAGCGTGGTCAGCACCCGACGCAGCGCCGGACCGGTCTTGTCGTCGTCGATGGCGCTGCGGATCGCGGCCAACCGCTCCCCGGCGGCCTCGTAGAACCCGGCGCCGACCCGCACCCCGCGCGGGGACAGCTCGACGTACCAGCCCATCGAGGGGCCGGCGGACACGAACGCACCCTGGTGGGTCTTGTACGGCGTCTTGTCCTTGGCGAAGCGCACGTCGCGGTAGGGCCGGAAGATCTTCGCACTGCCGAACTCGGGCTCCAGGGCGGACGTCAGCGCCACCATCGGGGCCTTCACGGCCTCGTCGTAGACGCGCTTGTGGGCGTCCCAGAACGACTTGGTGTTGTCGACCTCGAGGTCGTCGTAGAAGTCGAGGGCGGCGACGGGGAAACCGGTGAACTCCACGGCTGCGACCCTACGCCGGGCGTCGGCGGCGCCGGGACGGTGCCGGCGGCACGGGTGGAGAGGATGGAGAGGATGGAGCGGACGACGAGATTCGAACTCGCGACATCGACCTTGGGAAGGTCGCGCTCTACCAGCTGAGCTACGTCCGCAGGCCCCGTTGCCGGGGCGGGCGCCATCGTACCCGGTCTTGGTCGGACTGCGAGGATCGGTGGGTGCGCAAGCTGGTGGTCACCCTCGTCGTCCTGGCAGCACTCGCTCTCGCGGTGGATCGTGGCGCCGACCTGGTGGCCGAACGGGCGGCGGGCTCGGCCGTCCAGGAGTCGCAGGGCCTGACCCAGCGGCCGGAGGTGACGATCGGCGGGTTCCCGTTCCTGACCCAGCTGGTGGCGGGGAGCTACGACCGGGTGGAGGTGACCGCCCACGACGTGCCGGTCGACGGCGGGGGCGGGTCGCTGACCCTGGGCCGGCTCGACGCGGTCCTGACCGGGGTGTCGGCGACCCGCGACTACTCGCGGATCGACGTCGACCGGGTGCGGGCCGACGCCCTCATCGGGTACGACGACCTGGGCGACCTGCTCGGGATCGAGCTCGGCTACGGGGGCAGTGGCAGCATCGAGGCGAAGCGGACCTTCACGATCCTCGGTCAGGACGTCACCCCCACCGTGACGGTGCAGCCTCGGGTGGTGGACGGGGCGCTGGCCTTCGGGGAACCGGCGCTCAACGGCTTCAACGACGCGACCGGTGCGGTGGCCGACGCGCTGGACGCGGCCTTCGGCACTCCGGTCCCCTTGCAGGGCATCCCGTTCGACATCGACCTCGACGACGTGCGCGTCCGCCGTGACGGGGTGCACCTGCTGCTGAGCGGCGCGGACCTGACTTACACGGTCGAGTCGTAGTCGGCGCCGAGGCTGGTGCCGACGCCGGGGCGGCTCCAGGTGGCGTAGCGCGGGCTGAGGCCGTCGCCGGAGGAGCGGCCGGTCACCCGGCGGTGCACCCACGGTGCAGCCGACGTACGCAACCACTCGGCGTTGGTGCGCAGGGCGTCGACCCGGCTGCCGGCCGCGAGGTCGACGAGGGGGAGCGGCTCCAGGTCGTGGTCGACGCCGAGGGTGTCGAGGACCTCGATCGCCATCCGCTGGTGGCCGGCCGGGCCCATGTGCATACGGTCCTCGTCCCAGAGTCGCCAGTCGCGGTACTCGCGCAGCCGCCAGTAGTCGAGGATCGTCGCCCCGTGGCGGTCCGCGCTCTCGCGGACGAGCTCGTTGTAGAGGGCGAACCGGCCGCGCAGCAGTCGGTACGTCGCGCTGCCGCCCGGGTCGAACGCCGTCCAGACCAGCAGCCGCGCGCCGGTCGCGGCCAGGCGCCCCAGCGCGGCGTCGTACGCGGCGGCGAGGGTGTCGAGGTCGACCTTGGGCCGCAGGATGTCGTTGGCGCCGGCGTAGACGGTGACGAGGTCGGGCGCCAGGGCGATCGCCGGGTCGACCTGCTCGGCGATGACCCCGCGCAGCTTGCGGCCGCGGATGGCGAGGTTGGCGTAGCCGAAGCCGCCGTCCTTGCCGCCGAGCACCTCCGCGACCCGGTCGGCCCAGCCGCGCACGCCGTTGGGGCGAGCGGGGTCGGGATCGCCCACGCCCTCGGTGAAGGAGTCGCCCAGGGCGACGTAGCGGCGGAAGGTCGGCTGCGGTGTGCTCACCCCACGATTGTGTCCGGCCGGGGAAGTCCCCGACGAAGCGGTGCCCGATCGGCACGGTGTCTCGTCATGGTGTCCTGGCCGGCATGTCGTCGTGGCCGCCATGGTGTCGTGGTCGGCGGATGCGGGACCGTTTCGTCAGGCAGCACCTCGCCGCGGCGGACCGCGGGCGCGGGTAGGGTGCGAGCGTGCTGCTGTCAGACCGCGACATCCTCGCCGAGATCGACGCGAACCGGATCGCCCTCGAGCCCTGGGACCCCGGCATGCTGCAGCCGTCGTCGATCGACGTGCGCCTCGACCGGTTCTTCCGGGTCTTCGAGAACCACCGCTACCCCCACATCGATCCCGCCGCCGACCAGTCCGACCTGACCCGTCAGGTGGAGCCGGAGGGCGACGAGCCGTTCATCCTGCACCCCGGCGAGTTCGTCCTCGGGTCGACGTACGAGGTGGTCACGCTGCCCGACGACGTCGCCGCCCGGGTCGAGGGCAAGTCGTCGCTGGGGCGTCTCGGGCTGCTCACCCACGCCACCGCCGGCTTCGTCGACCCCGGCTTCTCGGGCCACGTGACCCTGGAGCTGGCCAACGTGGCCACCCTGCCGATCAAGCTCTACCCCGGCATGAAGATCGGGCAGTTCTGCTTCTTCCGGCTGTCCTCGCCCTCCGAGCACCCCTACGGCTCGGCCAAGTACGGCTCGCGCTACCAGGGACAGCGGGGCCCGACCCCCTCGCGGTCGTTCCAGAGCTTCCACCGGACGCCGATCTGAGGGTCACCGGGTGGTGGTGGCGGCGGCGGCGGCCCGGTGCAGGACATGCCGTCCGGTGCAGGGATCGGCCGCCCAGTTCAGATCTACCTGGCCGACGCCGACCCGCACCCTCACACGTCGAGCCGGTCCGCCACGGACCGCAGCTGCTGGGCGAGCCGGTGCCGACGGCGACCGGGCGCCGCGGGCGGGCGGGTGGCGCGGGCCGTGCGGGCCGTGCGGTCCGCGGCGGCGCGGCGCACGCGGTCGTCGATGCGCAGGTGGGCCTCGTCGGGGAGGAGTGAGCTGGCGTCGTACATGGTCGTGCTCCTGTCGGTGCTGGAGTGGTGCTGGGGTGGTGGAGTGTTGGTGGTGGTGGTGGTGGTGGTGGTGCTCAGAGCTGCTCGAGGACGATGTCGCCGCTGACGGTCTTGGCGCGGACCTCGACGAAGTCCTGGCCGGGCTCGGGCTGGCCGGCGCCCTCGAGGGTGGAGTGGATGCGGCCGGCGACGGTCGAGACGTCGGTCCAGACGGGTACGCCGGCCGGCACCCCGATCCGGACGTCGCCCGACGCGCCCTTCATCTGCAGCTGACCGGCGGCCATGGCGTCGACGGTCAGGTCGCCGCTGCCGGTGGTGAGGCTGACGTTGCTTCGCGCGTGGCGGACCTTCAGGTCCCCGGAGCCGGTCTTCACCTGCGTGCTGCCCTCGCTGGCGCCGATCTCGACGTCCCCGGAGCCGGTCGAGATCGAGACCTCCTGCGCGGTGTGACGCACGGTCACGTCGCCGGAGCCGCTCTTGACGCGCAGCGGCTGCTCGGTGCGCTCGATGACCACGTCGCCGGAGCCGGTCTCGACGAGGCAGGCCCCGCCGATCACCTCGAGCTGGACGTCGCCCGAGCCGGTGCGGACGCTGGTGTCGGCGTACGTGCCCGAGGCGACGAGGTCGGCGCTGCCGAGCTTGACGGCGAGGCTGCTGTGGGTCGGGATGGTGATGACCATGTCGATGCGGCGGTCCCCGCCGAGGAACCCGCCGCGGTGCTGCGGCGCGATGACGAACAGGTCGTCGCCGACGAGCTCGACCCGGACGTCGTCGACGTCTGTCCCGCTCAGGTCGATCGTCGACCCGGTGGTGTCGTGGGCGGTGACCTCGACGCTGCCCTTGCCGTTCTCGAGGTGGAGGGTGATCGGGCCGTGGCTCTCGATCTGGGTGCTGCTGGTGGTGGCGCTCATCGGGTGTCTCCTCTGCAGGGATGCGGGGTGGTGAGGGTGTGTTCGTCCGCGGGGCCGGCCTGGTGCCGGTCCCGGGTGGTCTCGGGTGTCGCTGGAGCGCTGGCGGGGTGACGACCGCGCGCCGGTCAGACCCAGCCGTTCATCCGCTTGGGGCCGTTGCCGCGCTGGCCGGGGCCACCGCCGCTGCCGAACGGGAACCCGTTGCCGAACATCTGCGGGATGCTCGAGAGGTCGACGTCGATGTTGATGGCGCCGGGCCGGGTGGCGGCGCGGATGACGGTGACCAGCCAGGTGTTGAGCGACGCCCCGGCGTCGGCTGCGGCCTCCTCGGCCTTGGCCTTGACCGACTCGGGCAGGCGCAGGGTGATCCGGGCCATCCCGCCCTCCTCGACGTCCTCGGGCGGGGCAGGTGCCGTCGGCGGCACCGGGGGGAGCGGCGGCTGCGGGGCCAGGGGTGCGGCGGGCGCCGCGTCGACGACGAACGCGAGGTCGCGTCCGTCGAGCCGGACGTCGACACCGCCGGACGGCATCTCGGCGGTGATCTCGGAGCAGGCCTGGCTGATGGCCTCCATGAGGGCGAGGCGGGCGGCCGGGTCGAGGGCGAAGCCCAGCCGCTCGGCGGCGTTGCGCAGGTCCTCGCCGGCGCCCGAGGCTGCGGCGAGGAGGTCGCGGCGCAGGTGGTCGACGTACGGGGTGATGTCCATGCGCATCACTCTGACATCACGATGACGTCATGTCAAGGCTGGGTGACGTCAGATCTGACGCCGAGCGACATCAGAATGGTGTCGCTAGCGACATCACCGACCGCCGTCCCCGGACAGCCCCTCGTGCTGCCCGCCCTCCGGCTCGACCGGCCGCGGCGCGGTGAGCTCCACGGCAGAGATCCGGGACCGCTCGTCGAGCGTGAAGCGGAGCAGGTCCACGACGTCCACGCCATCGGAGGGGACCGCGACGTCGAGGTCCCACGAGCGGGAGTCGCCGATCTGGCGGTAGGCGAGGTAGGGCTCGGCCCGATAGGGCTCGCCGCCCTGCAGGGCCGGGGTCGCCGCCGCCCGGACGATCTCGGTCAGCGCGGAGCGGCAGTCGTCGCCGTCGCACAGGCCCCACCGGGTCGGGTCGGCCGCCTGCGCGGCGGTGAGGGTCGCCGAGGCGCTGCCCAGGCTCAGCTCCACCTCGGGGGCGAACGAGACCGTGCCGGAGCGCCCGTTGCGGGCCAGGTCGACCAGCTGCCACGCGGCGAAGGTCGGCACCGTCAGCGAGGCCGTGGGGCAGTCGCTGCTGAGCAGGACCCGGACCGTGCGTCCCGGTGGCAGGGTCGTGCCGGCGAAGGGACGGGTGGAGATCGCGGCGTCGAACGGGCTGACGAAGCCACGCTCGCACGGGCGGACCGTCACGGCGACCCGGTAGCCGAGGCCGGTGAGCAGCTCGACGGCTGCACCCCTGCGCAGCCCGAAGATGCCGGGCACCGTGCCCGGGCCGGCGGCCGGCGGGGGGCTGGGGGCCGGGCCGACGTCGGCCGGGAGCGGTTCGTCGCGCTCCGGCGCGCTGTTGCCGGGGACGCCCAGCACGACCACTCCGAGGACCAGCAGCAGAGCTGCTGCGGCAACCACGAGTGCGGGCCCGCGGCGCCTCGGCTCGCGCGAGGTGTCGAGGGGGCCGACGGCCTCGACCTCGATGGTGTCGCCGGCCTGCTGCGGGAGGTCGCGGGCGGCGTCCTCGGAGAGCGGTGGAGCAGCCATCAGCGGATCACGTCCTTCAGGTCGTCGCTCGCCGACAGGGCGGCGAGGGCGCGGGCGGTGCGGCTCTTGACCGTGCCCGCGGGCAGGTCGAGCGCAGCGGCGGTGTCGCGCTCGGACAGGTCGGCGAAGTAGCGGAGCACCAGCACCTGACGGTGCTCGAGACTCATGGCGGCCAGCGCGCGTCGTACGGCGAGCCGGACCGACAGGTCGACCTCGTCGGGAGCGGGCTCGGGCAGCGACTCGGTGGGTGACTCGCCGGTCCAGGGTCGGTTCCCGCCGGGTGCCGACCACGGGCGCGTTGCGCTCTCGTTCGCCCCCAGGGGTGGCCCGGTGCACCGGTGGGTCGGGACTAGGGTTCGGAGGTTTCCTCGTCTCCTCGGAAAGGGCGGCGCATGAGTCTCCCGGTCACCCCCTTGGCCAGCTCGATCATCGACGCCAACGTCGCCGACTACCTGATCATCGCGATCTACTTCGGGTTCGTCCTCGGTATCGGCGTGATGGCCCGCCGACAGGTCTCCGACTCCGTCGACTTCTTCCTCTCCGGCCGCTCGTTGCCGGCCTGGGTCACCGGGCTGGCGTTCATCTCGGCCAACCTGGGCGCCGTCGAGATCATGGGGATGTCGGCCAACGGTGCCGAGTTCGGGCTGCCCGCCGTGCACTACTTCTGGGTCGGTGCGATCCCGGCGATGCTCTTCCTGGGCGTCGTGATGATGCCGTTCTACTACGGCTCCAAGGTGCGCTCGGTGCCCGAGTTCATGCTCCGGCGGTTCGGGAAGCCGGCCCACCTGGTCAACTCGATCTCCTTCGCCGTCGCCCAGCTGCTCATCGCCGGCATCAACCTGTTCCTGCTCGGCACCATCATCCGCGCTCTGCTCGGCTGGAACCTCACGCTCGCGCTCGTCGTGGCTGCCCTGATCGTGCTGTCCTACATCACCCTCGGCGGGCTCAGCGCGGCCATCTACAACGAGGTCCTCCAGTTCTTCGTCATCGTGGCCGCATTGCTGCCGCTGACCATCATCGGGCTGCACCAGGTCGGTGGGTACGGCGGACTCAAGGACAAGATCACCGCGAACGCCGGGGCCGGTGGCTCGGCGTCCGCGTCCCAGCAGCTCAACTCGTGGCCGGGCACGGCGCTGACCGGCTTCAGCTCCGACTTCTGGTCGGTGGTCGGCATCGTGCTCGGTCTCGGCTTCGTGCTGTCCTTCGGCTACTGGACGACGAACTTCGTCGAGGTGCAGCGAGCCATGGCGACGAACTCGATCTCCGCGGCGCGCAAGACGCCGATCATCGGGGCCTTCCCCAAGATCTTCATCCCCTTCATCACCATCTTCCCGGGCATGATCGCCGCCGTCCTGGTCACCGAGATCGCCCGCACCAAGGCGGGGGAGACGGTCACCGGGGGCGCCGGCGGCACGGTCGAGTTCAACGACGCGCTGATCTACCTGATGCGCGACCTGCTGCCCAACGGCCTGCTCGGCATCGCCATCGCGGGTCTGCTCGCGGCCTTCATGGCCGGCATGGCGGCCAACATCTCGGCGTTCAACACGGTGCTGTCCTACGACCTGTGGCAGAGCTACGTCGTTCGCGACCGTGACGACGCCTACTACCTGAAGGTGGGCCGGGTCGCCACGGTCGCGGCCAGCATCATCGCGATCGGGACGGCGCAGCTCGCCACGAACTTCTCGAACATCATGGACTACCTGCAGACCCTGTTCGGGTTCTTCAACGCGCCGCTGTTCGCGACGTTCATCCTCGGCATGTTCTGGAAGCGGATGACTCCCACAGCCGGTTGGGTCGGTCTCGTCGCCGGCACCCTGTCGGCGGTCGGCGTCGCGTTCCTCAGCGAGGACGCGTTCGGCTCGCTGAGCCTCGGGGTGATCCCCGTCTCGGGGCAGGGGGCGTCGTTCGTCGCTGCCGGTGCCGCGTTCGCCGTCGACCTCGTGCTCAGCATCGCCATCTCGTTGGTGACCGAGCCCAAGCCCGTCTCCGAGCTCCGCGGTCTCGTCTACTCCGAGACGCCCAAGGAAGACCTCGTCGACGCCGACGAGGCCGCTCGGCCCTGGTACCAGCGCACCCTGCCCCTCGCCGGCGTGGCCCTCACGCTGGTCGTCATCCTCAACTTCGCCTTCTGACCGACCCCCAACCGAGAGGAGTCGACCATGACCGACCACGACACGTCCGAGTCCCGCGATTCCGGTGGCACCCACACCGCCGGCGCCCTGGACATCCGCAACGTCATCGGCGCCCTGCTGGCGCTGTACGGCGCGATCCTGCTGGTGACCCGGCTGGTGGCCGGCGACGAGGGCGGTGAGAAGACCGACGGCATCAACGCCAACCTGTGGGCCGGGCTGGGGATGCTGGTGGTGGGGGTCGCCTTCATCGCGTGGTCGCGGCTGCGGCCCGTCGTCGTCCCGGAGGAGACCTCGGACGCCGACGCCGGGTCGTCCGCCTCGAGCTGATGGTCGCGGCCGCTGGGACGTGCAGGAGAGCCTGCCGACGGAGCGCACGGCGCTCGGCTCGGGCACCGGAGGCCGCTTCTGCACGTCCGACGGGCCGCTCGGGGGCGCCGGCCGCCGTGGTCAGCGGCCGGGGCCCAGTGCCTCACGGGTCGCCCCGTCCGCCGGTACGAAGGTCTCGAGACGGAGCCCCTCGAGGACGCTGTCGTGGGGCGTCTCGAGCTGTGCGGCGACGGTGAAGAAGCGCATGAGTCCCCGGTCGGTCTCGAGCTCGAGGGTGAGGACCGGTGCGGTGCTCGGGCGGATCCGTGACACCGCAGGATCGACATAGCCCTCCAGCTCCCGAGCAAGCTCCTCGAGCCGGGGGTCGTGGGTGTGGAGCGCCCGACTGGTGACCTGGCGGAGGAGGTGATCGGCCCACGCGTCGAGGTTGCGGATCCGCGGCGCAAGCCCTGCGGGGTGCAGGCTGACGCGCAACGCGTTGACCGGCGGTTCCAGAAGTGCCGGGTCGCATCCGACGAGGAGCTGGGCGACGGCCGCGTTGCTGTCGACGATGTCCCAGCCGGTGTCGAGCAGCAGGGCCGGGTAGGGGAGGTGGGCGTCGAGGAGGTCGCGCAGCCCGGCCATGACGACCTCCAACGACTCCGGGTCGACCGCCTGACGGTCGTAGCGGGGTGCGAAGCCGCCCGCGAGGAGCAGCCGGTCGCGCTCGCGCAGCGGTACGTCGAGATGATCGGCAAGGCGCAGGATCATGTCGGCGGTCGGGCGCGACCGGCCGTTCTCGACGAAGCTCAGGTGCCGTGTGCTGACGCCCGCCCGGGCTGCGAGGTCGAGCTGGCTCAGCTGGCGTCGACTGCGCCACACGCGCAGCAGGCGCCCGGCTGATCCGCCCTCGGGCGTGGAGAGGCCGGCCGTCATGGCGACAACCTAGTGGTGTGGGTCGGAAGTTGTTGATTGCTTGGCGTGCTCAAGGTGCGTGCAGCGCAAGGCGCCGGCGCGACGTCATACCGGGTTGTCTGCTGAGCGCCGGCAACGCCGCGAGGTGCGTGCCATGGGTGCGCGAAGCGCCCAAGAACTTCTGACCCGCGCCACTAGCTCCGCCGCACACGCCTTCGCCCCCGCCGAGGCGGCCGGGTGGACGCCGTGGCACCGCGGCTCCGGACCGCCCGGTCGCCGCACGACCCGAGCGGCCGTGGCCTCGACGCTCGCGGGACACGCCTCGGCCGGACGTCGAGAGACGAGCGGCGTGGTGGTCCCTGGTCCCCGGCCGAGAGTCCGACCAGGGACGAGGGCGACGGGCAGCTGTCGACCGGCGTCCCCGGACGCGACGGTCGTGCCGTCGGCGGCCGGCGGCGCGCCTCGTGTCGCTCGTGTCGCTCATGGCGGTGACCAGCGGTGTCGGGCGGTGTCGGCGGTGTCGGGGGAGCGCCCGACGCTCAGCCGGGCATCTTGTCGAGGAATCCCACGACGGACCGGATGTGGCCCTCGGGTGACAGGTTGACGACGTCGAAGCCGACCGCCGCCGGCTCCTCGCCCGGGAGTCCGAGCCCCCACTGGAACCGAGCGACCTCGTGGTGCGAGTCGAGCGCGCCGACCGGGGTGAACACGAAGCCGGGGTACTGGGTGTGCACCACACCGATGACCTCGGAGATCGCCTCGGTGCCCTCGACGGCGGCGAGCGGATCGACGTACGTCGCCGTCGAGTCCCAGCTCGCGGCCAGCAGCTCGTCGCGCGCCTCGCGGTCGGTCTCGTTCCAGGTGGCCAGGTAGGTCTCGCGGATGTCCATGATCTTCTCCCAGGGTGTCGAGCGGATGGTGTACGACGATCCTGGGAGACCGACGTCGTCGCGACCATTCCCTCGCAGGTCATGCGTGGTCGTCGCGGCGCCTCGACCTGGCACCGCGGCGAGCCACCCGTCGGGTGGTCACATGCGCAGAGGACGCCGCCGGCCATCACGGCCGACGGCGTCCCACCCGGCCCGTGGCAGGACCGGCCCCGCTCAGATGTCGAAGAGGGAGCCGACCTCGTCGATGGCCACGTCGGTCTTGGGCTGGTGCGCCTCGCCGCTGCTGACCGGCTTCGAGCCGACTTCGGGCTCTGGCTCGGGCTCGGGCTCGGCCTCTGCCTCTGCCTCTGCCTCGGCCTCTGGCTCGGGCTCCGCCTGGGGTTCCGGCTCCTCCGCCGCGGCGGGCTCGTCGGACGCAGCAGGGGAGGCGTCGGCGCTGGGAGCGGTGCCGTCGGGGACCGGCGTGCTCGGCTCCTCGGGCTTCTCGTCTTCCTGCTCCGGCTCGGCCTCGGCGGCGGCCGGTGCCGCCCCCGGCTCGGGCGCCGGGCTGCTCGCCGGAGCAGCCGAGGCCGGTACGGAGACGGGCTCCGGTGCCTCGATGTCGAAGAGCGACTCCAGCTCGTCGATCGCGATGCCGGTCGCCGGCTGGTGGGCCGTGCCGCTGCTCACCGGTGCCGGCTTCGCTGCGGCAGCCGGGGTCTCCGGGGCAGCCGCTTCGGGCTCGGGCTCGGGTGCGGCCTCTGCTTCTTCCTCTGCTGCGGGCTCGGCCTGCGCCTCGACGGGGGCCTCGGTCGCGGCCGCGGGCGAGGGAGCCGCCGTGGTCGCGGCGGCGGCCGGGGCGGCGATGTCGAACAGTGATCCGCGCGAGGACACCTGCTCGGCCGGCTCGGCCTCGGCTGCCGGCTCGGACTCCTTCGCCGGGGCCGGCGCCGGGGCCGACCTGACCGGCGGCTCGGCGGCGGCGATGTCGAACAGCGAGCCTCCGGCGCCGAGGCCGGCCGCGGGCTTCGCCGGCTCGGGCTCGGGCGACGGCGTCGCCCCGATCTCGCTGCTCCCTGCGGCCGGCTCGGCCGGGGTCTCGGCCGCGGTCTCCGAGGCCGTCTCCGAGGCCGTCTCCGAGGCGGTCTCCGACGCGGGCGCCGTCTTCGGTGCGGGCTCGTCGGCGGTGATGTCGAACAGCGAGCCTCCGGCGCCGAGGTCGGCCACCGGCGGCGCCTCCACGTCAGCTTCAGCGTCTGTCGTCGTACGTGCCGCGGGCTCGGGATCCGCGGCGGGCTCCGACTCCGCGGCGGGCTCCGGCTCCGCGGCAGGCTCCGCCTTCGCGGCAGGCGCGGCAGGCCCGGCCTTCCCCGCAGGGGCCGGCTCGTCGCCACCCAGGTCGAAGAGCGACCCGCCGGCGCCGAGGTCCTGGCCGGAAGACGACTCGGCGGCGGGCTTCTCCTGTGGCGCCTCGGTGGAGGTGGGCTCATCCTCGGGCGCAGCCTTGGCCGCGGTGTCGTCCCCGCCGCCCACGTCGAAGAGCGAGCCACCGGCGGAGGCCGGCCGAGCAGCCTTCGCCTCCTCAGCCGGAGCCTTCTCCTCGGCGGCCGTCTCGCCCTGGGTGTCCGCGGCGTCGTCGAAGAGCGACGAGCCACCGGACGCCTTGGCCAGCGGTCCGGCGTCGGCGGTCTCGGTGACCGTGTCCTCGGTCTGCGTGACGTCGCCGGCCGCGGGCTCGGCCTGGGTCTCGACCGACGTGCCGGCAGGCGCCGCCTTGGCCGCAGGAGCCGCGGCACCGTCGGCCGAGGCGCCGGGGGCCAGCTTGGTGGCCTGCTCGCCCTTGACCGAGGCGAGCAGCATCTGAGCGACGTCGAGGACCTCGACCTCCTCGCGTGCCTCGCCCTTGCTCTGCTGCATGGTGAGTCCGTCGGAGAGCATCACCCGGCAGAAGGGGCAGCCGACCGCGATCTGGTCCGCACCGGTGCCGATGGCCTCCTTGGTGCGGTTGATGTTGATCCGCTCACCGATGTTCTCCTCCATCCACATGCGGGCACCGCCGGCGCCGCAGCAGAAGGACCGCTCGGAGTTGCGCTCCATCTCGACGAACTCGGCGCCCGGCAGGATCTCGAGCAGCTCGCGCGGCGGGGTGTAGACGCCGTTGTGGCGACCGATGTAGCAGGGGTCGTGGTAGGTGATCGAGCGCTTCTGGGCGCCCGCGCCGTCCTTGACCGGGGTCAGCTTGCCCTCGCGCACCAGCCGGTTGAGCAGCTGGGTGTGGTGCACGACCTCGAGCTCGATCCCGAACTCCTGGTACTCGTTCTTGAGCGTGTTGAAGCAGTGGGCGCAGGTCGAGACGACCTTCTTGACCCGGTACTCCTTCATCGTCTCGACGTTCTGCTGGGCCAGGCCCTGGAAGACGAACTCGTTGCCGGCGCGCCGGGCCGGGTCGCCGGTGCAGGTCTCGCCGTTGCCGAGCACACCGAAGCTGACCCCGGCCAGGTCGAGCAGCTCGGCGACCGCGCGCGTGGTCTTCTTGGCGCGGTCCTCGTAGGCGCCGGCGCAGCCGACCCAGAAGAGCCAGTCGACCGAGTCGAGGGAGTCGATGTCCTCACCGACGACCTTGACCTCGAAGTCGAGGCCCTTGGTCCAGTCCAGGCGCGCCGAGGCCGACATGTTCCACGGGTTGCCCTTGTTCTCCAGGCCCTTGAACAGGCCGTTGAGCTGGGACGGGAAGTTCGACTCGACGAGCACGGCGTGCCGACGCATGTCGATGATGTGGTCGACGTGCTCGATGTCGACCGGGCACTGCTGGACGCAGGCGCCGCAGGAGGTGCAGTTCCACAGCACCTCGGGGTCGATGACGGCGGCCCCGTTGCTGGGGTTGTAGAACCACTCGCCGTCCTCGAGGCCGTCCATCCGGCCGCCGGTGTCGCCCAGGAGCGGGCGCTCGACCTCGGTCCGCAGCGCGGTGTCGCCCTCGAGCAGGGCCTCGCGCTCGCTCTCCGGAGCGGTCAGGTACGGCGCCTTGGCGTACGTCGCGTCTCGCAGCGCGGTGATGAGCAGCTTGGGTGAGAGCGGCTTGTCGGTGTTCCACGCCGGGCACTGCGACTGGCAGCGACCGCACTCGGTGCAGGTCGAGAAGTCGAGGATGCCCTTCCAGGAGAAGTCCTCGACCGCACCGACGCCGAGCTTGGCGTCCTCGTCGAGGTCGTCGATGTCGTCGAGGGTGATCGCCTTGCCGTCGGAGGTGAGGGGCTTGACCGCACCGAGCGCCGTCCGGCCGGACGACTCGCGCTTGAACCAGATGTTGGGCCAGGCCGTGAAGCGGTGCCATGCGACACCCATCGAGATGTTGCGGGCGATGACGAGCAGCCAGATCATCGCCAGCACGATCTTGAAGAGGGCGATGGCGTAGATGACGTTCTCGATGCTGCCGATGTTGTCGGCGCCCGAGGGGAAGAGGGCGTCGCCGATGAACGAGCTGATCGGGAAGTGGACGCGGCTGCCGTGCTCGGAGCCCTCGGCGGCGGTGAGGTTGTACTCCGCACCGCGGATGAAGAGGATCGCGCCGCCCTCGAGCAGTGCGAAGGCCTCCACGAAGTAGGCCTGCCACATCGTGGAGCCGAAGAAGCGGCTCTTGCGGCCCAGGCTGCGCGGGTGGTGCTTCTGGCGGTAGACGATCAGGAAGATGATGCCCACGGTGCTGAGCAGGCCGAGCAGCTCGAGGACCCACTCGACGGGGTACCAGTGGCCGATGATCGGCAGTACGAAGTCGGCCTTGAACAGCTGCACGTACGCCGTGGCCACGGCGGTGCTGAGCACGATGAAGCCCAGGTAGACGAACCAGTGCATGATGCCGACCCAGGTCCACTGGAGCATCCGGGTGTGCCCGAAGGTCTCCTTGAGCATCGTGACCGTACGGCGCAGCGGCTCGTCGGTGCGGCCGACCGCCGGCTGCCCGACGCGCATCACCGCCGTCATCCTGCGGACGGTCGCCGTGACGGCCACGACGGCCCAGGCGGTGAGGGCCAAGGAGATGACGATGGCGACGATCTGCAGCATGCGGAGGAGCTCCCGGGTCGATCGGCGTCCAGAGGAGGCTCCCTGGACGGGGTGAGCCTATTGGTCCGTACCGGCCCCGTCAGGCTCCCGTGGGGTGAGAATGATCCTACCGGTCGGTAACTTGGGGTCGCACGGGGCCTGTGGTGGCGGCCCGGAGCTGTGGTGGTCCGCGCCCCCGGAGCCGGCGGTGACGGCCCCTCGGCCGGGTGCCCACGGCCCTTGCGGGGACCCGGTCGGGACCTGCACTGTCATCGTCGGCACAACTCGCGTTGGATGGCGCCATGAGCAACGTTCTGGTGGGAGTGCATGGTGTCTCGTTCGCGGACCTGGTGGCGGTGTCGCGGGGGCTCGCCCCCGTGGGGCTCACCGAGGAGGCGTTGAGCGGCATCGACCGGGCCCGGGACGTCGTCGAGGCGCTCGCGGCGGCGACCACGCCGTCGTACGGCGTGTCCACGGGGTTCGGTGCGCTCGCGACGCGACACATCCCCGCCGAGCTGCGGATCCAGCTCCAGCGCTCGCTGGTGCGCTCGCACGCCGCCGGCTCGGGCGCCGAGGTGGAGCGCGAGGTCGTACGGGCCCTGATGCTGCTCCGGCTCTCGACGCTCGCGACCGGTCGCACCGGCGTACGCCGGGAGGTGCCGCTGCTGCTGGCCGGGCTGCTCACCCACCAGATCACGCCGGTGGTCCACGAGTACGGGTCGCTGGGCTGCTCCGGCGACCTGGCTCCCCTCGCGCACTGCGCCCTGGCGCTGATGGGCGAGGGGCAGGTCCGCGACGCCGACGGTGCCCTGGTGCCGGCCGCCGAGGCGCTGGCCGCGGTCGGGCTGGCGCCGGTCGAGCTGGTCGAGAAGGAGGGCCTGGCCCTCATCAACGGCACCGACGGGATGCTCGGGATGCTCGTGCTGGCCATCACCGACCTGCGCCGCCTGCTCCGCACCGCCGACGTCGCCGCCGCCATGTCGGTGGAGGGCCAGCTCGGGACCGACCGGGTCTTCGCGGCCGAGCTCCAGGCGCTGCGCCCCCACCCCGGCCAGGCCGCCTCGGCGGCCAACCTCGTCCGGATCCTGGCCGACTCCGGCGTCGTGGCCTCGCACCGCGGACCCGACTGCAACCGGGTGCAGGACGCCTACTCGCTGCGCTGCGCTCCCCAGGTGCACGGTGCGGCCCGCGACACGATCGAGCACGCCGCCCTGGTGGCCGGGCGCGAGCTCGAGTCGGCGATCGACAACCCGGTGATCGTCTTCGACGACGCTGAGGGCGACGGAGCCCCCGGACGGGTGGAGTCCAACGGCAACTTCCACGGGGCGCCGGTCGGCTACGTGCTCGACTTCCTCGCGATCGTGGCTGCCGACGTCGCCTCGATGAGCGAGCGGCGCACGGACCGGTTCCTGGACCGGAACCGCAACCACGGGCTCCCCCCGTTCCTGGCCGACGATCCCGGGGTCGACAGTGGCCTGATGATCGCGCAGTACACCCAGGCCGCCATCGTCTCCGAGCTCAAGCGCCTCGCGGTGCCGGCATCGGTCGACTCGATCCCGTCCTCGGCGATGCAGGAGGACCACGTGTCGATGGGGTGGTCGGCGGCCCGCAAGCTGCGCCGCGCGGTCGACGGGCTCACCCGCGTCGTGGCGGTCGAGGTCCTCACCGCCGCCCGCGCGCTCGACCTCCGTGCACCCCTCGAGCCGAGCCCCGCCTCCGCCGCGGTCGTGCGGCTGCTGCGGTCCTCCGGCGTCCACGGCCCGGGGCCCGATCGCCATCTCTCGCCCGAGATCGAGGCCGCCGTCGACCTCGTCGCCTCCGGTGCCGTCCTGTCCGTCGTCGAAGAAACCATCGGAGCCCTGTCATGACCAACCCGCGCCTGCCCATCCACGCCGCCCACGGGACCGGGCTCACGGCTCGCTCCTGGCAGACCGAGGCGCCGCTTCGGATGCTGATGAACAACCTCGATCCCGAGAACGCCGAGCGGCCCGAGGACCTCGTGGTCTACGGCGGCACCGGCAAGGCGGCCCGGGACTGGCCGTCGTACGACGCCCTGGTCCGCACGCTGACCACCCTCGGTGACGACGAGACGATGCTGGTGCAGTCGGGGCGTCCGGTCGGCGTGATGCGCACCCACACGTGGGCGCCGCGGGTGCTGATCGCCAACTCCAACCTGGTCGGCGACTGGGCCAACTGGGAGGAGTTCCGCCGCCTCGAGGACCTCGGCCTGACGATGTACGGGCAGATGACCGCCGGCTCCTGGATCTACATCGGCACCCAGGGCATCCTCCAGGGCACGTTCGAGACCTTCGCCGCCGTGGCGGACAAGAGGTACGGCGGCACTCTGGCCGGCACGATCACGGTGACCGCCGGGCTCGGCGGCATGGGCGGTGCCCAGCCGCTCGCGGTGACCATGAACGACGGGGTCGCGATCTGCATCGAGTGCGACGACGCGCGCATCCAGCGCCGCATCGACCACCGCTACCTCGACGTGCGCGCCGACTCGCTCGAGCACGCCCTGGCCCTGGCCATCGAGGCGCGCGACGAGCGCCGCCCGCTCTCGATCGGGGTGCACGGCAACGCCGCGGTGCTGCTCCCGCGCCTGCTCGAGATCGCCGCACCCATCGACATCGTCACCGACCAGACCTCCGCCCACGACCCGCTCTTCTACCTGCCGGCCGAGACGTCGTACGACGACTGGGTCAGCGAGCGCGAGGCCGACCCGGCCGGCTTCACCAAGCGCGCCCAGGAGTCGATGGCGACCCACGTGCGGGCGATGGTCGGCTTCCAGGACCGCGGAGCCGAGGTCTTCGACTACGGCAACTCGATCCGCGACGAGGCGCGCAAGGGTGGCTACGACCGGGCGTTCGACTTCCCGGGGTTCGTGCCGGCCTACATCCGGCCGCTTTTCTGCGAGGGCAAGGGCCCCTTCCGCTGGGCCGCGCTGTCCGGCGACCCGGCCGACATCGCCGCGACGGACCGGGCGATCCTCGAGCTCTTCCCCGACAACGAGCGGCTCCGCAAGTGGATCACGATGGCCGGCGAGCGGGTCGCCTTCCAGGGCCTGCCGGCGCGGATCTGCTGGCTCGGGTACGGCGAGCGTCACCTCGCCGGCCTGAAGTTCAACGAGATGGTGGCGTCCGGTGAGCTGAAGGCCCCGGTCGTGATCGGGCGCGACCACCTCGACTGCGGCTCGGTCGCGTCGCCGTACCGGGAGACCGAGGCGATGCTCGACGGCTCCGACGCGATCGCGGACTGGGCGATCCTCAACGCCCTGGTCAACACCGCCTCCGGCGCCACCTGGGTCTCCTTCCACCATGGTGGCGGGGTCGGGATGGGGCGGTCGCTGCACGCCGGGCAGGTGTGTGTCGCCGATGGCACGGCCCTGGCCGCGGAGAAGATCGAGCGGGTGCTCACCAACGACCCGGGCATGGGCGTGATCCGCCACGTCGACGCCGGCTACGACCGGGCCGCCGAGGTGGCCGCGGAGCGGGGCGTCCGGATCCCGATGCGCGAGGGCGCGGCCGACCCGACGTAGGGGCGGTGGCGTGGGGCGCGAAGGTGGAGCACGCCTCGCGAGCAAGGCACGCGGTCGCGCCGGGCCCGTCGAAGCCCCCCCCGTCGAGTCACCTCACCGGCCGGGGAGGGGGAGCACCGCGCGGACGTGGCCGCCGGTCGGTGAGGGCCCGGCGGTGAGGGTGCCGCCGAGCTCGGTGGCGCGTTCGCGCATCGAGGAGAGTCCCACCCCGGGTGACCAGTCCGCGGCGCGCTGGTCCTCGCCGCCGTCGTCGGTCACGTCGATCCGGAGGCCGTCCGGGCCCGGCCACAGCGCGACCGCGGCACTCCGGCAGGCGGAGTGGCGGGCGACGTTGGTCAGGGCCTCGGCGACGATCCGGTAGGTCGCCACCTCGACCGCTGCGGGCAGGCCCGGCAGGTCGTCGGGCGCGGACACGGTGACGCTCAACGCATGACCGTCGCGGCCGCGCAACGAGAGGGCCTGCTGGCGCAGGGCCGGCACCAGCCCGAGCTCGTCGAGGGCGGGGGGCCGCATCCCGTAGACCAGCCGTCGGATGTCGTCGATCGCCACCGTGGTCTCCGCGCGCAGGGTGGCGAGCAGCTCGTAGGCGGTGTGCGGGTCGTCGTGCACGAGGTTGCGCACGGCGTCGGAGGTGAAGGCGATGCCGGAGAGTCGTGGACCGAGCCCGTCGTGCAGGTCGCGGCGCAGTCGCCGCCGCTCCTCCTCGACGGCTGCGACCCGCACCTCCTGGGCGCCCTGCAGCTCGGCGGCGAGCGATCGGGCTCGCAGCGTCTGGGCGAGCAGCGGGGCGGTGAGGCGGAGCACCTGCTCGTCGCCCGGCGTGAAGCGCAGGTCGCCCGCGCGCAGCCCGACCACGAGCTCGCCCAGCCCCTCGAGGACGAACGTGCGGGTGTGGGTCACCGAAGCGCCGGAGACGGCGACCGGGACGCCGTCGACCACCACCGCTGCGTAGGGCAGCACGAGCGCCTCGCGGATGGCGCGCAGCGCCTCCAGCGGGTCGTTGCCCACCCGGCCCGCCACGTGGCTCGCCGCGTGGAGCGGGTCGGGCCGCTCCCCGAACAGGAGCGCGTCGACGACGCCGCGCAGCAGGACCTGGAGGGGATGGAACGTCGCCGCCACCAACGCCCCGAGGAGCCCGAGGGCACCGAGCGAGAGGTCGCGGCCGAGCAGCCCGGCGAACGAGAGCGCCAGCAGCATGAAGACGGCCAGGTAGCAGATGGCGGCGACGGCCAGGACGACCGCGCCGACCACGAGCGCACGCACGTCCACGACGTCCGGGAGCGTGACGCCGACGTACAGCCCGGGGCCGATCAGGGCGAGCAGGACCGCGACCACCACGACGACGTCGTAGGACTCGGCGGCGAGGGTGAGCAGCATGGCGGCGAGCCCCGTGCTGCCCACGGCCAGGGCCATCCACTGCAGGGCGCGCTGCTCGCGCCCGGTGGTGTGCTCGATCCGCCACCAGGTGTGGGCGAAGAGCACCAGCAGGATGACCAGGCCGGGTGGCGCGACGACGTCGCGGGTCGCGGTCAGCGGCACGACCAGGCAGGAGCCGGCCATCGTCACGACCGCGACGAAGTCCACCGGGTGCCCCACCCTGAGCGTCGGGTAGCACTCGAGGCAGAGGGGCACCAGGACGCACCCGACGGTGAGGACGGCGGCGCCGGCGCTGCGGTGGTCGGCAGAGCGGAGCCAGGCGCCCGCCGTGAGCGCCGCGCCCGACCCGGCGAGGAGCGACGCGGCGACCCGGGCCCGCCCGGCGACGAGCATGGCGGCGCCGGAGACGAGGTAGCAGAGGCCGGCGACTCCTACCGCCACCAGCACCGCGGGGCTCACGACGCGCCGCCGAGCCCGCCCTCGCGGGCGCGGATGATCGCCGTGGCGCGGTCGGCGACCTCCAGCTTCCCGAAGATCGCGGTGAGGTTGTTGCTGACCGTCTTGGGGGACAGGTGCAGCGCTGCGGCGATCGCCGACGTACGGCGGCCGTCGGCGAGCAGGTCGAGGATCTCGCGCTCACGCGGCGTCAGCCCCGGGAAGGGGTGGGCCGTCACCGGCGGGGCGGCGAAGTAGCCGAGCACCCGGGACGCGATCCCCGGACCGAAGATCGCCTGACCGGAGACGACTGCCCGGATGGCGCCGACGATGTCCTCCTGGGGTGCGCCCTTGAGCAGGTACCCGCGAGCGCCGGCCTGCATGGCGGTGAACACCGTCGCGTCGTCGTCGTACATCGTCAGCACCAGGACCGCGGTCTCGGGCACCGCGCTCCGGATGCGGCGGGTCGCCTCCACGCCGTCGATGCCAGGCAGTCGCACGTCCATGAGCACCACGTCGGGACGGAGCAGCTGGGCCTCGCGCACGGCCCCCTCGCCGTCGCACGCCTCCCCGACGACGGTGACCTCCGAGATGGTGCCGAGCAGGGCGGTCAGCCCGCCGCGCACGACCGGATGGTCGTCGACGATCAGCACCCGGATCTCGGCCATGCCCCCATCATGGTGCTCCGGCGCCCGGCTTGACCCAGGAACTTCCTCCCGGTCGGCACGGGTCTGGTCGGGAGCTCGTCGGGGGAGGATCCTCTGCTGTCAGGAGCCTGCGGGGGCGCACCGTCGAAGCGTCCACTCCCACCGATCCTGGAGACCCTGATGACCGCTACCCCGCACGAGCTCGCCGCCGAGCCGCGGCGCA
Source organism: uncultured Actinomycetota bacterium (assembly GCA_963757695.1). Lineage (GTDB taxonomy): Bacteria > Actinomycetota > Actinomycetes > Propionibacteriales > Nocardioidaceae > Nocardioides. The sequence continues at coordinate 932,735 of CAVWTJ010000012.1, read as the reverse complement.
CCGAGACCGTCACCACCAAGCAGAAGATCGGGCTGGGCCTGGCGATCCTCTACAGCGCCGGAAGCGTGCCGAGCGTCCTGGAGGGCGCGCCGGACGGCGAGGTGGGTGCGCCGTTCGCGATCCTGGTCATCGGCAGCCTCCTGGGCGTGGTGGGCCTGGTCGCCGGTGTCCTCGCCTGGCGCCGACACCGGGGCGCGCTGCGGGTGACCGCTGCCGCGATCATCCTGCAGTCCGTCAGCGCGGTCCCGGCGTTCTTCGTCGACGTGCCGCCGGTCGTCAAGGTCCTGGTCGCCGCCACGGTGCTGGTGACGGTCGCTGCCCTGGTCCTGATGTTCTCGACCGAGCGCACCGACGCCACCGCGCGGATCACGGACTGAGGCGTCGAGATGATCGCGATCGTCACCGTGCTGGCCGCCTTCCCGCTGGGCTTCCTGATGCGCTCCCGTCTGACGGCCGGGGTGGTCTACTCCGTCGCCTACCTCTGGGCCTTCACCTTCCAGACGCTCTACCTGCTCCTCGACGCCCTGGACGGCACCTCGGCGCCGGCGTTCGAGCCGGGCCGGTTCCCCGTCGCGTACGGCGGGGTGGCGCTCGTGGTCCTCGGAGTCGGCCTCGGTCTGCTCACCGCCGGCCACCGGCTCGGCGGCCGGCGCCGTCGGCGCGCAGCCTCGGTCCCGGCCGCGGTCTGAGTCCTCAGGTGCGGCATAACAGTCGCGGAACAGACGCAGATGCGGCATGCTGTAACCGTGACGACGTACCGAGTTGCGGAGGCGGCGGGCCTGCTGGGGGTCAGTGACGACACGCTGCGCCGCTGGATCGACTCCGGACGGGTGCCGGCCAGCACCGGCTCCGGACGCACCGAGATCGCCGGAGCCGACCTCGCCGAGCTGGCCCGGTCGCTCTCCGAGCAGCCCGACCGGGAGCACACCCGGGCCTCGGCGGTGAGCGCGCGCAACCGGCTCACCGGGATCGTCGTCGCGGTCAAGGCCGACACCGTGATGGCGCAGGTCGACATGATCTGCGGTCCCTACCGCCTGGTCTCGCTGATGAGCAGCGAGGCCGCCACCGAGCTCGGTCTCGAGCCGGGCTCGCTCGTCGTCGCGTCCGTGAAGTCGACCAACGTCGTGGTCGAGACACCTTAGTGGCGCGGGTCAGAAGTTCGTGGGCGCTTCGCGCACCCATGGCACGCACCTCGCGGCGTTGCCGGCGCTCAGCAGACAACCCGGTATGACGTCGCGCCGGCGCCTTGCGCTGCACGCACCTCGAGCACGCCAAGCAATCAACAACATCCGACCCACACCACGAGGAGCCCACCGACATGCCCTTCTCCCGCTCGACCACCCGTCCAGGCGCCGGCGTCGTCACCCGTCCGTTGGTCGCCCTGGCGGCGGCCGCGCTCGCGCTCGCGGGCCTGACCGCCTGTGGGAGCGGCGACGACGACCCGCAGGTCCTGACGGTGCTGGCGGCGGCGTCGCTCACCGAGACCTTCACCGCGTTGGCCGACGAGTTCGAGGCCCAGAACGACGGGGTCGAGGTGAAGGTGGCCTTCGACTCCTCGGCGACCCTGGCCGGGCAGGCCGTCGAGGGCGCCCCCGCGGACCTGCTCGCCACGGCCGATGCCGACACCATGCAGGACGCCGTCGACGGCGGGGCGGTCGAGGGCACTCCCTCCACCTTCGCGACCAACGTGATGACGCTCGTCGTGCCCGCCGACAACCCGGCCGGCATCACGTCGTTCGCCGACCTCCAGGAGCCGGGCGTCGACTTCGTCGCCTGCGTGGAGACCGCGCCGTGCGGCAGGACCGGCGCGGCGCTGCTGGCCGCCGGCGGCATCGACCACCCGCCGGCGAGCCTGGAGACCGACGTGAAGGCGGTGCTGCAGAAGGTGACCTCGGGCGAGGCCGACGCCGGGCTGGTCTACGTCACCGACGCGGCCGCGGCCGGAGACCAGGTCGCCTCGGTGGAGATCCCGGACGCCGCCGACGAGCAGCTGACCTACCCGATCGCGATCCTCACCCAGGCAGCGGACGCGGACCTGGCCCAGCGGTTCGTCGACCTGGTGCTGTCCGACAAGGGGCGCGGGATGCTGGAGGACGCCGGGTTCGGGGCCCCATGAGCCTGCCCTCCAGCGCGCGGGCGAGCGCGCGTGCTCCGAGCCTCGGGCGTCCGCCCCTGCTGCTGGTCGCACCCGCGGTGATCGCGGCGGTCTTCCTCGTCGTACCGCTCCTGGCGCTCGTGGTGGACACCCCGTGGTCGGACCTGTGGTCGCTCCTCGGGTCGTCTCGGGTCCGCGGCGCCCTCTGGCTGAGCGCGCTCACGTCGCTGTGGACGGTGGCGCTGTGCCTGGTGCTCGGCACGCCGCTCGCGTGGCTGCTGGCCCGCGTGGACTTCCCGGGCCGCGCCGTGCTGCGGGCCCTCGTCGTGGTCCCGCTGGTGCTCCCGCCCGTGGTCGCCGGCGTGGCGCTGGTGTCGGCGCTCGGGCGGCGTGGGCTGATCGGGCGGGTGCTCGACGACTGGACCGGCATCACCATCCCGTACACGACCACGGCGGTGGTGATCGCGCACGCGTTCGTCGCGATGCCGTTCTTCGTGCTCGCGGTCGAGGGTGCCTTCCGCACCACCGGTGCCGGGTACGACGCGGTCGCGGCGACCCTCGGCGCCGGTCGCTGGACGACGTTCCGCCGGGTGACGCTGCCGCTCGCCCTGCCGGGCCTGCTCGCCGGCTGCGCGCTGGCGTGGGCGCGCTCGCTGGGCGAGTTCGGCGCGACCATCACCTTCGCCGGCAACTACCCCGGCACGACCCAGACGATGCCGTCGCTCATCTACAGCGAGCTCCAGGGCGACGTCGAGGTCGCCCGCACGCTCAGCCTGATCCTGCTCGTGGTCTCGGTGGTCGTCCTGGCGGCGCTGCGCGAGCGCTGGCTGCGGGTCCCGTGACCGGCGTGGGCGCGGTGTCCGGCGCGGAACGGGGGGCCGGACTGGACGTCGACCTGCACGTGCCAGGCCGGCTGCGGGCGGCGTTCACGGCGGAGGCCGGCGAGGTGGTCGCGGTGCTCGGCCCCAACGGCGCCGGGAAGTCGACGCTGCTGCACGCGGTCGCCGGGCTGCTCGGTGACGCGGGGCGGGTCGAGGTCGCCGGTGAGCGGTGGTCGGGCCCGGGTGCGGTGCCGCTGCTGGTGCGTGAGCGGCGCCTCGGCCTGGCCTTCCAGGGCCAGCAGCTGTTCCCGCACCTCAGTGCGCTGCACAACGTCGCGTTCGGGCCCCGGAGCCGGGGCACCGGGCGGGCCGAGGCACAGCGGGTCGCTCAGGAGTGGCTCGACCGGTTCGGGGTCGGCGCGCTCTCCGCGCGCCGTCCGCACGAGCTGTCGGGTGGTCAGGCACAACGGGTCGCGCTGGCCCGCGCCCTGGCCTGCGAGCCCGCCGTGCTGCTGCTCGACGAGCCGTTCGCCGGCCTCGACGTCGGCGTCGCCACCGAGCTGCGCCTCGAGCTGGCCGGGCACCTCGGGCGACTTCGCCGGCGTCACCCTGGTCGTCACCCACGACGCCCTCGACGCCTTCGCGCTCGCCGACCGGGTGCTCGTCCTCGACGACGGCGAGGTCGCCCAGCAGGGCGTGCCCGAGGAGGTGGCGGCCCGGCCGCTGACCGAGCACGTCGCCCGCCTCGTCGGGCTCAACGTGCTGCGCGACGGCGACCGGCTCACCGGCGTTCCGCCCGTCGGCGGTCGGGGTCTCGCTCCACCCGCCGGACGGCTCCGCGCGGCTGCGCTGGGCGCGGCGCGGTCGCCGGGGTCTCGCGCCACGGTGACGCCGTACGCCTCCAGGTCGCCTCCGACGCACGGCCCCCGCCTGATCGCCGACGTCACCCCCGAGGCCGCCGTCGAGCTCGGCCTCGCCCCCGGCCGCCGCGTCTGGCTCGCGGTCAAGGCGACCGCGGTCGAGGACTACGCCGCGACGCCGTTGTAACACGCCGTCCACGGAGCTTCCACGCCGTTGCAGCGTGTGAGAAGACCGGTGGACGGCGTGTTACATGATCGGACGCCGGCTCAGGTGTGCCGTGCGAGAGTGACCGGGTGACCTCGCAGCCGGCTCGTTCACGGGCGACCCTGACCGACATCAGCTCCCGCGCCTGGGAGCATCCCGCCGATCGGGGTGCGCTGGTGGCGCTGCGCAGGCTCAAGGGCTTCGACACCGTGCTGAAGGCGATGTCGGGCTTCGTCAACGAGCGCGCGGTGCGGCTGGTCTACCTCGGCTCGGCGGTGCGGGTCGACGAGCGCCAGTTCCCGACGCTGCACTACCTGCTCCTGGACGTGGCGCGCGTGCTCGACGTGGAGGCCGACGACGTGCCCGAGCTCTACGTCACCGCCGAGCCCGCTGCTCAACGCGGTGACCATCGGCATGAACAAGCCGATCATCGTGCTCAACTCCGCTCTCGTCGACCTGCTCGACGAGGAGGAGCTGCGCTTCGTGGTCGCCCACGAGCTCGGCCACGCGATCAGCGGCCACGCCGTCTACCAGACCCTGCTGCGCCGCCTGCTCAGCATGAGCGGGGTGCTCGCCGCGATCCCGCTCGGCGGCCTCGGGATCCGCGCGATCGTCGCGGCGCTCTACGAGTGGTCGCGCAAGGCCGAGCTGTCCGCCGACCGCGCCGGCCTGCTCGCCACCCAGGACCCGGCCACGGCCGCCCGCGTCCACATGCAGCTGGCCAGCGGCGGGCACCTCGACGACCTCGACACCACGACGTTCTTCGCCCAGGGCCAGGAGTACCTCGACTCCGCCGACCTGCGCGACTCGGTCCTCAAGCTGCTGCTCATCGAGAACCAGACCCACCCCTTCGCCGTCGTCCGCGCCGCCGAGCTGCGCCGCTGGGTCGACTCCGGCGAGTACGCCGCGTACGTCGGGGGCGCCTACCCCCGGCGCGACGGCGACGCCGAGGCCAAGGTCAGCGACGCGGCCAAGGAGGCCGCCTCGAGCTACTCCGACCGCCTTCGAGCAGACCCAGGACGCACTCGGCAAGCTGCTCCACGACGCGGCCGGGGTGGCCGGCAGCCTGAAGCTGTGGCTCGACGAGAGGCTGAGGCGCGACGATGAGTGACGCACGGACCGGCAGGAGTCGCGCCGCGGACTGGTGCTCGGCGGCGGCGGCATCACCGGGATCGCCTGGGAGACCGGCCTGCTCGCCGGCCTGGCCGATGCCGGGGTCGACCTCACCGGCGCCGACCGCGTCGATCGGTACGTCGGCCGGCTCCATCGTCGGCGCCCAGGTCACCAGCGACCTCACGCTCGACCGAGCTCTACGAGCGCCAGCTCCTGCCGCCGGCCGAGCTGGGTGACGGCGGCGTGCCGCTGGCCGACATCGGGCTCGGTGTCGTCGCCCGGTTCGCGATCTCCCTGCTGCAGTCGCGCGGCGACATCACCCGCTTCGGCCGGGTGCTGGGCAAGCGCGCGGTCGGCCGCCGCGGCCAAGGGTCGCACCCCCACGCTCGCCGAGCGCTACGCCCAGGTCGACCTGCGCATCGGCGGCCTCACCTGGACCGACCGCGACCTCGTGGTGACCGCCGTCGACGTCGCCACCGGCGAGCTGGCTGTCGTTCGGACCGCGCGGGCGCCGGCCCGAGGTGTCGCTCGAGGACGCGGTCAACGCCAGCTGCGCCGTGCCGTGCGTCTACCCGCCGATCCCGATCGACGGGCGTACCTACGTCGACGGCGGGGTGCGGTCGGGCTGCAACGCCGACCTCACCGAGGGCTGCGACGTGGTCGTCGCCCTCGCCCCCTCCGACCGCGCCATCGGGCCGATGCGCAGCGCGTCCCAGCAGCTCGACGCGCTGGGCGTGAAGCACCTGGTCATCGAGCCCGACGAGGCGTCGAAGGCAGCGATCGGGAAGAACGTCCTCGACCCCGCTGCCCGTCCGCCGTCCGCGCGCGCCGGCTACGCGCAGGCCGCGACCGAGCTCGCCCGGGTGCGCGACCTCTGGGACCGCTGACCCGGCGCCACTCCGCGTCGACCGTGTCGAGTCGGCGCGACGTCGCGCCGACTCGACACGGTCTCGCCCGCGGCGAGGGTCACCAGAGGGTCGGTACGTCGACCACGAGGTAGCCGGTGCCGGCGATGATCGCGCCGGGCTCGGGCGTTGCCGGGTGCTCGCCGGCGTCGAGGCAGACGGTCGCGGTGAAGCCGACCGTGCGGATCCGGGCGGCGTGGAAACGCTGCTCGGTCTCGGAGTTCACCAACGAGCGGCTCGACAGCACCGTGCCCGACACGAAGGCAAGCGGCTCGATCGTGTCGCCGGTGCCGAAGAGGCCGTACGACAGCACCGACTCGGTCGCGAAGCGCTGCACCTCGTCCCCGGGCGCGGGGTCGCCGAGGATGCTCGCGTCCGAGGCCGCGAACGCCGCGGCGTCGGCGTGCACGGTGACGTCGAGACCGAGCACGGTCACCGCGGCGTCGACTTCCGGGGGCGCCACCGCGATCAGGCTCTGCGCCAGCTCGCACGCCACGCGGGTCACCGTCCGGCCGTGCTCGAGGATGTCGGCGGTCACGCACGACCCGTTGCCGACCAGCCCGCCGACGCGGGCGCCGACCTGGGCGACGTAGGACGGGACGAGGTCGACGAGCACTCCGTCGCGCACGGTCATCGTCAGGGAGGCGCCGCTGGCGTCGGTCCAGCGCCGTGCCTCGTAGCCCTCGTGCTCGGCGATCACCGGGGCGTCGGGGAGCAGCCGCTGGATGAGGGCGTCGAGCTGCGCCTCGTCCTGCATGGCCAGCCCGAGACAGCCCAGGGTCGAGCTCATCGGGCCGCTCCCGCAGGTGGAGGGGTCCGGTCCGACAACGGCGTCATGCCCCGAGCGTGCCAGATGGCGCCAGCGGCGGGGCCGGGTGCTCGGGGATCGCGGCTGCGGTTGGCGGGTGGGCTGGCCCGGAGGTGAGCCGGCGACAGATCCAGGTGCTTGCTCCTAGGGTCGAGGGGTGGCGCACCCGCAGATGTTCGACGACGACGACCCGGCGCTGGCGCGCGTGAGCGGCCTCGCCCTGGCGTTCCCGGGTGCCGCGATGAAGGTCTCGCACGGGCGCCCGGCGTTCTACTCCGCACCTCGGGGCAAGGTCTTCGCCTACTTCGGCGGCTCGCTCAAGGTCGACGGCGGGTGGGTCATGCACGAGCGGTGCGTGATGGTGCTGCTCGACCCCGACGAGCGGGCGGCCCTCGTCGACGACCCGCGGGTGTTCGTGCCGGCGTACCTGGGCCCGAGCGGGTGGCTGGGCGTCGACCTGCCCGACCCCGGCTCGGACGCGGGGTGGGACGAGGTGGTCGAGCTGCTCGACGCGTCGTACCGGGTGACGGCGCCGACGAGACGCGTGGCCCAGCTCGATGCCGACCATGGCTGAGCGATGGGCCTGCCCCGACTGCGGGAGGACGTTCGGGCGTGCCCGCCAGAGCCACATGTGCAGCCCCGCGATGACGGTCGACGACTACCTGGCGACCGCACCCGACCACGAGCGTCCGGTGGCCGAGGCGCTGGTGGCGTACGCCGGCGGCCTGGTCGACGCTGTCGTCGAGCCGGTGAGCGTCGGGCTCCTGCTCAAGCGGCGCTCGACCTTCGCGACGGCTCGGACGATGACCCGCTGGGTGTCCCTCGGCATGACGCTGCCGCGGGTGGTCACCGACCCGGCGCCGGACCGCAAGGTGCAGTCGTACGCCGGCGGCCACCACCACGTGTGGAACGTGCGCTCGGTCGCCGACCTGGGGCCGCTCCTCGAGCTGCTGGAGGAGGCGTACGAGGCCGACGTCTGAGCCCCGGTGGTCCGAGGTGCGACGCCGTTCCCGGTGGTTGAGGTGTGAGGAGCGCCAGCGACGAGCCTCGAAACCCCTGGTGTCGAGAGCCAGGCTCAGGGCCCGACGCTGTCTGTCGTCTTGCCGGGTTTCGAGGCTCGGGCCCGGGGGGCCCTCGCACCTCAACCAGCGGTGGGGGCCCTCGCACCTCGACCAGCGGGGTGGTCTCGCGCCTCGACCAGCGGAAGGGCCTCGACCCTCGCGCTCAGCCCTCCAGCGCCGCGATGGCCTCCGCGATCGACAGGGTGCGGCGGGCCGACTCGACGTGCAGGTTCTCGACCATCTTGTTCTGGTAGGTGACGACGCCGGTGCCCCTTCCGGCCTCCCAGGCCTCGAGCATGCCGCGGGCCTCCTCGACAGCAGCGTCCGACGGTGCGAACTGCTCGTTGGCGGGGCCCACCTGACCGGGGTGGATCAGGGTCTTGCCGTCGAAGCCCATCTGGCGGCCCTGCTCGCACTCGGCGAGGAAGCCCTCGGCGTTCCTCACGTCGTTGTAGACACCGTCGAGGATGGCGATCCCCGCGGCGCGGGCGGCGAGCAGGGACAGGGAGAGCGCGGTGAGCAGGGGGGCGCGGCCGGGGACGTGCTCGGCGTACAGCTCCTTGACCAGGTCGTTGGTGCCCATGACGAGCACCGCGAGCCGGTCGGAGGCGGTGGCGAGCTCGCGCACGTTGAAGATCGCCTCCGGCGTCTCCACCATCGCCCACAGCTTCGTGTGCGCGGGCGCACCGGCCTGCTCCATCGCCGCGACCAGCCCGCGGACCTCGTCGGCGCTGTTGACCTTGGGTACGACGATCCCGGCCGGCCCGGCCTGCGCGGCGGCGACGATGTCGTCGTCGTGCCACGCGGTGCCGAGGCCGTTGACCCGGATGGCGACCGTACGACGGCCGTACTCGCCGGACGAGGCGGCCGCCGCCGCGGTCGCGCGGGCGGCGATCTTGGCGTCCGGGGCGACGGCGTCCTCGAGGTCGAGGATGAGGCCGTCGCAGGGGATGGACTTGGCCTTCTCCAGCGCCCGCTCGTTGGAGCTGGGCATGTAGAGGACCGAGCGCAAGGGGGTGAAGTCGCTCATGCTCACGCCTCCTCGGCGGCCGGGATGGCGTCGTAGGCGGCCTTGAGGTCGGGGTCGATCGCGGCGAGCTGCTCCGCGAGCTCGACCATCACCAGGCACTGCTTGAGGGAGGCATCGTCCTCCATCTTGCCGTTGAGCATCACCGCGCCGGTGCCGTCGCCCATCGCGGCGACCACACGACGGGCGTGGGTGATGTCCTCGACGCTCGGGCTGAAGACCTTGTTGGCGATCGCGATCTGCCGGGGGTGCAGGCTCCAGGTGCCGACGCAGCCGAGCAGGAACGCGTTGCGGAACTGGTCCTCGCACGCGACCGTGTCGGCGATGTCGCCGAAGGGGCCGTAGTAGGGGTAGATCCCGTGCATCGCGCACGCGTCGACCATCCGGGCGATCGTGTAGTGCCACAGGTCCTGCTGGTACGTCGTGCGCTGGGCCGCGATCGCCTCCGGCGTGCCGTCGGCGGGGTCCTGGCGCACCAGGTAGCCGGGGTGTCCTCCACCCACGCGGGTCGTCTTCATCCGCCGGTCGGCGGCGAGGTCGGCCGGGCCGAGGGAGAGTCCCTGCATCCGCGGCGAGGCGCCGCAGATCTCCTCGACGTTGGCGACGCCGCGCGCGGTCTCGAGGATCGCGTGGACCAGGATCGGGCGGGAGAGGCCGGCCTTGGCCTCGAGCTGGGCGAGCAGCCGGTCGACGTAGTGGATGTCCTCGGCGCCCTGCACCTTGGGCACCATGATGACGTCGAGCCTGTCGCCGATCGCGGGGACCAGGCGGGTCAGGTCGTCGAGCGCCCAGGGGCTGTCGAGGGAGTTGATCCGGGTCCACAGCTGCGTCGGGCCGCCTGCGCCGAGCCCGTCGGTGGACCGGGCGATGTCGACGAGCCCCTCGCGGGCCGCCTCCTTGTTGTCGGCCTTGACGGCGTCCTCGAGGTTGCCGAGCAGCACGTCGACGGTGCCGACCATGGTGGGGATCTTCGCCGCCATCTTGGCGTTGCTCGGGTCGAAGAAGTGGATGGCCCGACTCGGGCGGAAGGGGATGTCGCGCACCGGTGTCGGGTGCGCCGACGGCGAGGGGGCGGAAGAAGTCCTTGGCGCTCTGGGACGTTGCAGGCATGGGTCGGAAGTTACCAGCGAGTGAACCCGCCCCGATATGACGGATGTCTCGGTGGCCGGTGCCGGATTTCCTGGCGTGGGCGTTCGACCACCTCGTCCGGCCCCGGGCGGCGCCACGAGGTTCCGGTGGCGCCGCCTCAGCGACCCCGTCGCCGCCACCATCGGCGTCGCTCGGCGTTCGCCGGCTGCGGCAGCGGGGCCGCGGCGCGCCGGGCGGCGCGTCGTTCGGTCCAGGCCACGACCTCGGCGTCCACGTCGCGGGGCATGGTGACCAGGGGTGGCTGGCCGTCCTGCGGTGAGTAGCGCGCGCGGATCACCCGCGCGTTGAAGTCCTCGACCTCGCGACGGACCTCGCCCTCGCGGAACAGCTTGTCGAGGACGGCGTCGAGCTCGGCGTCGTCCTTGCGCAGCTGCAGGCTGGGCGGCAGCACCGCGATCCGCTCGCGCTCGATGAGCTTCTTGAGCCACCAGTCGGGGTCGTGCTCGCCGCCGAGCCCCTCGATCGGCTTCCCGGCGCCGGGGAGGTCGTCGAAGTCGCCACGCTCCATGGCCACGCGCAGCTGTTGCTCGACCCAGGTGCTCTTGTCGTGCATGCGTGCGGCGGCCGCGGTCCGTCCGGTGCGGCTGTCGCGCTCCGGGGACGGGAGGCCGTGGACTCGGTCGCCCCCACGGCGAACTCGTCGTCCTGCTGGTCGTCAGGCAAGGTCATCACCACCTGGTGCCCAGTTTACCGGCGGATCCTCCTCACTCCAGGGCGAGGGCCCGGTCGCTCCTCACACGTGTGCTCCCCGGTCGGAGAAGGCGTGCCGGGGTGAGGCGAGCAGGGCCAGGGCGGCCAGCAACGCGGCTCCGGAGCAGACCGCCCAGACCGTCAGGTAGCCCGAGAGCGGAGCCGACGCCTCGTCGAGCTCGAGGCCGTCGGCAGCGAGGGCGATCGCGAAGATCGAGCTGGCGATCGCCCCGCCGACGGTCTTGGTGGCGTTGGTCATCCCGGTCGCGAAGCCGGTGCGGTCCTCGGGTGCCGCGGCCGCGGCTGCCGACGGCAACGCGGCCACGAGGGCCCCGGAGCCGAGGCCCGCGACGGCCATGTTGAGCAGGCCCTGCCAGGTCGAGTCGTGGAAGGGGATCCACAGCGCGTACCCGAGCGCCACCAGCAGGCAGGACACGGTCAGCGCTCGTCGTACGCCGAGCAGCCGGGAGGTCAGCGGCAGCGTGAAGGCACCGATCGCCAGGGTGATGACGTAGATCCCGATCAGGGTGGACACGAACGATGCATCTGCCCCGAGCCCGTAGCCGCGCTCGACCGGGTCGGCCTGGGCGTACGTCGACAGCGGGATCTGCCCGCCCAGCACCGGGATGCCGAACAGGAAGGCCGTCACCTGGACCGGCCACTGCCGCGGGTCGCGGAGCAGGCGTACGTCGATGATCGGCTCCCGTTGCGCGAGCTCGTAGCGCGCGAACGGCACCAGGGCCACGAGACCGGCGGCCATCAGGAACCAGGCGGGCGGGTGGCCGGGCCCCTGCAGCCGCACCGTGACCAGCCCGGCCATGACGAGCCCCAGCGCGAGCGTGATCAGCGCGAGGCCGGTCCAGTCGATGCCACCGGTGGCCTCCCCGGGCGTGTGCTCGACCCCGACGAGGATCACGACGAAGACCGCGGTGACCACGATCGCGGGCAGCGCCAGGACGACGTTCATGCCCGTCGAGTCGACGAGCAGACCGCTGCTCAGGGCGCCGACGATCACGGCGAGCTCGAGCGCCCCCACGAGGACGGCCGCGCCGCGCCGGGTACGCCGCTCGCGGTCGGGCTCGCCGCGCAGACGACGGTGGATGATGGCGATCTCGAGCGGCAGCCACACGATGTAGGCGCCCTGCAGTGCCCACCCGATGAGGAACGTGGTGAACGACGGCGCCACCACCAGGATCCACGAGCCGAGCGCGGTGACGGCGGTGGAGAGCAGCAGCACCCGCTGGTGACCGACCAGGTCGGCGAGACGTGCCAGGAGCGGCACGCACAGGGCGGACAGGATCAGCTGGGCCGCCTCGAACCAGTTGACGTCGCCCTCGGGGATGTCGAGGTGCTCGGCGATCTGCGGGTAGATCGGCGTGTAGTAGCCCTGGAGCACCCCGCTGGCCACCTCGACGAGGACGAGGAAGCCGACGACGGCCCCGATGCTGCGGACGGCGGTGCGCTGGGCGCCCGGATCGAGGGCCATCACGACGCTCCAGGGGTGGCCGGGAGGTGCTCGAGGAGGTGGGCGTACCACCGGATCCCGTCGCGGAACGCCTCGACACCGAGGTGCTCGTCGTAGGAGTGGATCGACTCGCGCTGCGCCCGGGTCATCCGGAACGGCGCGAACCGGTAGACCCGCTCGCAGATCGCGGTGAAGAAGCGTGAGTCCGTGGCCGCCATCATCACGTACGGCGCCGGCACCGCGTCGGGGAAGACCCGGCCGATCGTCTGCTCGAGGAGCCGGAAGGCGTCGTCGTCGATCGGCGAGACCGGGCTCGGCTCGAACGCCTCCACCACGTCGATCCGGACCTGGTCGTCGTCGATGGCGGAGCGGACGTGCTCGAGGGCGTCGGCGACGGTGTCGCCCACCATGACCCGGATGTTGACGCCGGCCTTCGCGGTCGCGGCGATCACGTTGAGTGCCGGCGAGCCCGACAGGGTGGTCATCGCGAACGTCGTGCGCGTCATCGCCGCCGTCTCGGGGCCAGCGGCCAGCAGGGCGCGCAGCAGCAGCGGCTTGAGCCGGCCCGCGTTGGCCAGCAGCGGGCGCAGCGGCAGCGGCGGCGTGCGGCGCCATCCGACGGAACAGCTCGACGGTGGTGGGCGGCACGCTCGCGGGCATGGGGGAGCGGTCGAGCCGGGTCACTGCCCGGGCGATGCGCGCCGTCGGCCCCATCCGGGCCGGGGTCGAGGCGTGCCCGCCGCGTCCTTCGACGCACAGCTCGACCGAGGTCACGCCCTTCTCGGTGACCCCGACGACGCCGACCGGCGCCCCTACCCCAGGGAACGCCTCGGAGGCGACGGCGCCGCCCTCGTCGAGCACGAACCACGGCCTCACGCCGCGCCGGCGCAGCTCGGCCACCGCCAGCGGCGCCGCCTGACCCATGACCTCCTCGTCGCAGCCGAACGACAGCCACACGTCCTGGGCCGGGACCACCTCCTGGGCCAGCAGCGACTCGACCGCCTCGCAGATCGCGACCAGGCAGCCCTTGTCGTCGAGGGTCCCGCGTCCCCAGATCGCGCCGTCGACGAGGTCGGCCCCGAAGGGCGGGTGCTGCCACGTGCCCTCCACCGGTACGACGTCGAGGTGCGCCATGAGCACCACGGGCCGCTCCCGGCTCGCGCCGGCCCAGTGGAAGAGCAGGCCGTCCGGGCCGGCCGGGGTCGGGAGCCGGGTGAGCTCGAGGCGGGCGTGCAGGAGGGGGAACAGGCGTGCCAGCTCGGACGTGAAGAGGTCGAACGCGGCCCTGTCGACGAGCTCGGCGTCGCGGTGGCTCACGGTCGGGATGCGGACCAGGGCCTGCAGCTTGGTGACGGGATCCACGGGGGTGTCCGTGGTGTCCGTGGTGTCCGGGGTCTTCGGGGCAGGGGTCTGCGGGGCCGGGGTGCGCTCGGTCACGTGCGCAACCTATCTCCCCGGGGGTGCGTGGTGGGGTGGCACCGGCGGGTGCAGGAGTCCCCGGTCCACCGGGTGTTCCTGCACTGCCCGGCCACGATCGGCCACCATCACGCCGCTCCCGGTTGTGGGATCGGCCGGACCACGTGAGGCTGTCGGCATGGGTCGTACGACGGGAGCCGGGTGCGGGGCGGAGCGGGCCGCGAGCCGTCGGTCAGCCGACCGCCCAGCCGCCGCGGTGCACCACGTCGACCCACGGCGTACGGGCGCGACGCGAGGGGCTGCCGGAGGCGCCGCCGCCGTCGCTCGGGTGCCCGACCGTGATCACCCCGACCGGGTCGTGGGTGGTCGGGATCGCGAAGGCTGTGCGCACGTCACCACGACGCTCCGGCACGACGCCGAAGAAGCAGGCGCCCAGGCCGGCGTCGGTGACCGTCTGCAGGATGAGCAGGCTCGCCATCGCGGCGTCCATGTGCCAGAAGGGCATCGGCCACCGGGCCTCGTCGCGATCGGTCCAGCCCTTGTCCGGCTCGGCGTACCGCTCGAGGTAGGCGGCCTTGCTGCTGCACGGCAGGATCACCACGGGCGCGCGCATCATCCCGGCCAGCCAGGCGTTGGGGGAGTCGACGGCGTCGCTGCTCGCCCGCCAGAACCGCTCGACGTCGCCGGGTGTGTCGAGCACGACGAAGCCCCAGCCCTGGCTGAAGCCGGCGCTGGGGGCGTGCGTGGCGTTCTCGAGGGCACGGTCGATGATGGCGGGGTCGACCGGTTCGTCGCGATAGCTGCGCACCATCCGGCGACGACGTACGACGTCCTGGAACTCCATGAGGTGCACTGTGCCCGATGACTTCGAGCGGATGTGGGCCGACCTGGCCCCGATCGGCCGCTCCGCCGCGTCCGGCGGCTACTTCCGTCAGCCCTTCCTGACCGCCGAACGGGAGCTGTCGACGTGGTTCGCAGAACAGGCAGCCGCCCGCGACCTCCGCCTCGAGACCGACGCCTTCGGCAACCAGGTGGCGTGGTGGGACCCGTCGGCCGCGGTGGTCCCGGACGACAGGGGGGTGGATCGGCCCGTCGGGGCCCCGTCTCGCCAGGGGCCACCGCGGCGGGGAGCCCTGCTGACCGGCTCCCACCTCGACTCCGTGCTCGACGGGGGCGCCTACGACGGCCCGCTGGGCGTCGTGTCGGCGCTGGCGGCGATCGACCTGGTGCGAGGCCGCGGTGTGCTGCCGACCCGACCGGTCGGGGTGTCGGTGTTCGTGGAGGAGGAGGGCTCGCGGTTCGGGCTGGCCTGCCTGGGCTCGCGGCTCGCCGCGGGGACGATCTCGTGGGAGCAGGCGCGCGAGCTGGCCGACCGGGACGGCGTCCGGCTGGGCGACGTCGTCGACGGCGGCGGGCGTCGTCGCTGCTCGAGGGGGTGGAGACGTTCGTCGAGCTGCACGTCGAGCAGGGCCGCGACCTCGTCGACCGGGGCGCGGCGGTCGGGGTGGCCAGCGAGATCTGGCCGCACGGTCGCTACCGCTTCGACATCACCGGCGAGGCCAACCACGCCGGCACCACGCGGATGGAGGACCGCGCCGACCCGATGCTGACCTACGCGATGACGGCGCTGGCCGCCAACAAGCAGGCGCGGCTGGCCGGTCAGCGCGCGACCTTCGGTCGGGTCGAGGTCGCCCCCAACGGCACCAACGCCGTGCCGTCGCGGGTGACCGCCTGGCTCGATGCCCGGTGCTCGTCCGACGCGGCGCTCACCGACCTGGTCGCCGCGATCGAGAGGCAGGCGGTCGAGCGCGCCGGGCGCGACGGCACCGCGGTGACCGTCACGCGCCGAGTCGGTGTCGTCGTCGGTCGTCTTCGACGACACGCTGGCCCGCACGATCGCCGCCGACCACGCCGGCGGTGACTGGCCGGTCATCCCCACCCAGGCCGGCCACGACGCCGGCATCCTCTCCGCGGCCGGGATCCCGACCGCGATGCTGTTCGTGCGCAACCCGACCGGCGTCTCCCACTCCCCGGCCGAGTCCGCGACCGTGCCCGACTGCCTGGTCGGGGTCGCCGCGCTCGCCGACACCCTCGAGCGGCTCGTCCGGTGAGCGGCCGGTGAGCGCGCGGTGACCCGCTCGGCGTACGTCCTGGAGCGCGCCTGGGTCGGTGGCGCGGTCGTCGACGACGTCCGGGTGGAGATCGAGGACGGCCGGTTCGTCACGGTGGAACCGGCCGGACAGAGCTCCCGCTCGTCGGCCGAAGCTCTACGACAGGAGCGGGAGCTTCGCCGCTTCAGTGGTGAAGCTCCCGCCGTCCGCCTCCCCGGCCTCACCCTCCCCGGCCTGGCCAACTGCCACAGCCACGCGTTCCACCGCGCGCTGCGCGGGCGCACCCAGCGCGGGTCCGGCACGTTCTGGACGTGGCGCGAGCAGATGTACGCCGTCGCCGGGCGGCTCGACCCGGACTCCTACTACGCCCTGGCCCGGGCGACGTACGCCGAGATGCTGGCGGGCGGGATCACCAGCGTGGGGGAGTTCCACTACCTGCACCACCAGCCCGACGGCACCCCGTACGACGAGCCCAACGCGATGGGCCAGGCGCTGGTCGGGGCCGCGCGTGACGTGGGGCTCCGGATCGCGCTGCTCGACACCTGCTACCTCAGCAGCGGGTTCGGCGAACCGGTCGAGGGCGCGCAGCGCCGCTACACCGACGGCGACGCCGAGGCGTGGGCGACCCGGGTGGGTGACCTCGACGTCCTCGCCACCGCGGACGCGCGCGACGGCGTACGCGTCGGCGCCGCCATCCACTCGGTGCGCGCCGTGCCCGACGACCAGCTGGCCACGGTCGTCGCGGCGAGCGCCGGTCGGCCGCTGCACGTGCACCTGAGCGAGCAGGTCGCCGAGAACGACGCCTGCATCGCGGCGTACGGCGCCACCCCGACCCAGCTGCTCGCCGACCACGGCGTCCTCGGGCCGGACACGACCGCGGTCCACGCCACCCACCTCACCGCCGACGACATCGCCCACCTCGGGACCACCCGCACCCATGCGTGCTTCTGCCCCACGACCGAGCGCGACCTCGGCGACGGGGTCGGGACCGAGCCGCGACCTCCACGACGCGGGGAGCCCGGCTCACGCTCGGCTCCGACAGCCACGCGGTCATCGACCTCTTCGAGGAGATGCGTGCGGTCGAGCTCGACGAGCGGCTGGCGCACCGCAGCCGCGGCCACTGGTCGGCCGCCGAGCTCCTCCGGGCCGCGACCGGGACCGGGCACGCAAGCCTCGGCTTCCCCGACGCCGGCGAGATCGCCGTCGGGGCGCGGGCCGACCTGGTCACGGTCGCGACCGGCACCCCGCGCACCGCGGGCACCGGGGCCGACGAGCACACGGCCGTCTTCGCCGCGACCGCCGCCGACGTCAGCCACGTGTCGTCGACGGACGCGTGGTCGCCCGCGACCCCGGCGAGGTGGGTCGCGCCCTGGGCGAGGCGATCGGCAGACTCCACCCATGACGAGCACCCTGCACTGACCACACATCGGCGAGCTCGTCACCTTCGACCCGGCGCGTCCGCGGCGACCGCTCGGCGCGCTCGAGCAGGCCGCCGTCGTCATCGAGGGCCGCACCGTCGCCTGGGTCGGTCCCGCCCACGAGGCGCCCGCAGCCGACAGCCGGGTCGACGCCGGCGGACGCGCCGTCATCCCCGGCTTCGTCGACTCGCACTCGCACCTCGTCTTCGCCGGCGACCGGGCCGCCGAGTTCGAGGCCCGGATGAGCGGGACGCCGTACGCCGCCGGCGGCATCCGCACCACGGTCGCCGCCACCCGGGCCGCCACCGACGAACAGCTCACCGCGCGCGTCGCCCACCTCGTCGAGGAGATGCGCCGCCAGGGCACCACGACCGTCGAGATCAAGAGCGGCTACGGCCTCACCGTGCGCGACGAGGCCCGCAGCCTCGCGGTGGCACGGCAGTTCACCGAGGAGACGACCTTCCTCGGGGCGCACGTCGTGCCCGGCCGACACCGATCCGGAGGCGTACGTCGCACTGGTCACCGGGCCGATGCTCGAGGCGGCCGCGCCGTACGCCCGCTGGATCGACGTGTTCTGCGAGCGCGGCGCCTTCGACGCAGACCAGGCCCGCACCGTCCTGGCCGCCGGTGCCGCCGTCGGGCTGCGCGGGCGGCTGCACGCCAACCAGCTCGGCCCCGGGCCCGGCGTACGGCTGGCCGCCGAGCTCGGCCTGGCCGCCGTCGACCACTGCACCTACCTCGACGACGCCGACGTCGCGGCGCTCGCCGACTCGCGGCACCGTCGCCACGCTGCTGCCGGGCGTGGAGTTCTCCACCCGCCAGCCCTACCCGGACGCCCGCCGCCTGCTCGACGCCGGCGTGACGGTCGCGCTGGCCAGCGACTGCAACCCCGGGCTCGTGCTTCACCAGCAGCCTGGCCGTTCTGCATCGCGATCGCGGTCCGCGAGATGGGGCTGACGCCCGCCGAGGCGCTGCGCGCGGCCACCGCTCGGCGGGGCCGCCGCCCTCGACCGCGACGACGTGGGGCGGCTGGTCGTCGGGGGCCGCGCCGACCTCGTGCTCCTCGACGCCCCCGACCACCGGCACCTCGCCTACCGGCCCGGCGTGCCGCTGGTGTCGGCGGTGTGGCAGGGCGGGCGAGCGCTCTTGTAACGCACCGTTCCGAGCCACCTGCCACACCCGCTCGAACGGGGTGGTAGTGGTTCGAACGGTGCGTCACATGTGCCCCGCGTCACCCCTCGCCACCCACCCCCACCCACCGCCGCACACCCCGTTGTGAGCGGGAACACGCCCGCCTGAGGTAGCCCGCGACCCCGCCTAAGGCGCATGCCCGATGTCCGGGCCTACCTCAGCGGAGCAGTGTCGTCATCAGTGGCCGGCACCCCGTCGGCCTGAGGTAGCCAGGAGACGATCGAGATGTTCAGCAGCACCACCAGCCAGATCAGCCCCATCACCCAGGCGGAGCTCGACTTCCGCGCCGACCGCGCTCGCCGCAACGTCACCGTGGCCCGCCGTCGCCGCAGCCTGATCCCGTTCTACGGCGAGAACGCGACCACCGCCAAGCGCGCCGACTGACGCGCCGGTGCTCCAACCAACACAATGGAACATGTGGCCATCCAGACCAGCACGACCATGGTCGGACGTGACGCCGAGCTGACGGAGATCGCTTCGTCGCTCGGCGTTCGTCCGTCCCGGCTCGCTCACGAGCTGAGCGACGTGCTGCTCTCCGGTGACGCCGGCGTCGGCAAGACCCGCCTCCTGCGTGCCCTGCGCGACCTCGCCGTCTCCGACGGCTGGCAGGTCTTCGCGGGCCACTGCCTCGACTTCGGCGACAGCGCCCTGCCCTACCTCCCCTTCTCCGAGGTGCTCGGTCGCCTCGCCACCGAGCTCCCCGACGTCGTCACCGAGGTCGCCACCCGCCACCCCGCCCTCACCCGCCTCCAGCCGGTACGCCGGGTCATGGGCGAGTCCGACCTGGTCGACTCCGAGTCCACCGCGCTCGACCGGGCCGACCTGTTCCGCGCGGTCCTGGCGGTCCTCGAGGCGGCCGCGACCCGCAAGCCGTTGCTCCTGGTCATCGAGGACACCCACTGGGCCGACCAGTCGACGCGCGACATGCTCAGCTTCCTGCTCTCCCGGGTCGACGCGGCCGGGTTCGCCGTCGTGGCGTCGTACCGCTCCGACGACCTGCACCGCCGCCACCCCCTGCGCCGCCAGGTCGCCGAGTGGTCGCGGCTGCGCGGCGTCGACCGGATCTCGCTCTCGCCGCTCTCCGACGAGGCCGTCCGGGCGCTGGTCGCCGAGCTGATCCCCGAGGGCCTGCCCGAGGCCGAGGTCGCCGACGTCGTCGCCCGGGCCGAGGGCAACGCGTTCTTCGTCGAGGAGCTCAGCAGCGCCGCCGCCGACCCCGGCAGCATGATCCCCGGCGACCTCGCCGACCTCCTCCTCGTGCGCCTGGACCGGCTCGACGACCACGGCCGTCAGGTCGTGCGTACGGCGAGCGCCAGCGGTCGCCGCGTCACCCACGAGATGCTCGAGGCGACGGCCGGGCTCGACTCCGGCCGCCCTCGACGAGGGACTGCGCAGCGCCGTGGAGAACAACGTGATGCTCGCCGAGCGCGGCGGCTACGCGTTCCGCCATGCCCTGCTCGGCGAGGCGGTGTACGACGACCTGCTCCCCGGCGAGCGGGCCCGCCTCCACGGCCGGTACGTCGACGCCCTGCGCGACGGCACCGCCCGGGGCACCGCGGCCGAGCTGGCCCGCCACGCCCGGCTGGCCATGGACCGGGCGACCGCGCTCACCGCGAGCGTGCGCGCCGGCAACGAGGCCAGCGCCGTCGGTGGCCCCGACGAGGCGGCCTACCACTACCAGCAGGCGCTGGAGCTGCTCTCCAGCGGCCAGGGTGGCGACGGCGCCGCGGACGCCTCCGACTCCGGTATCGACCTGCCCCGGCTGGTGGTGAAGGCGGCCGACGCGCTCACCGCCAGCGGCGACCCGGAGCGTGCCGTCGCGGTCATCCAGGAGCAGCTCGACGTGCTGCCGGCCGACGCGCCCGACACCTGGCGGGCGCGGATGCTGAGCGCCCAGGCGGCGGCGCTCTACATCACCGAGTCCGACGCCGACGTCCGGGCGCTCTCGGCGCGCGCGGTCGCCCTCGCGCCGATGGGGGAGAGCGTGCTGCGGGCCCGCGTGCTCGCCACCCACGCCCGGATCCTGGCGGCGTTCGGCGATCTCGAGGAGGCCCAGACGGTCGGCATGGACGCCCTCGAGCTCGCCGAGCGGCTCGACCTGAACGAGCTGGCCTCCGACGCGATCACCACGCTGAGCGGGCTGAAGAAGGCCGGCCCCAAGGAGGGGCTGCGCGCGGCGCTCGAGGAGGCCGTCGCCCGGGCCGCCGAGTCGGGAGCGATCCACGCCGAGCTGCGCGGGCGGTTCCTGCTGGGCCGGTCCTTCGAGGACTGGGGCGAGTTCGACGAGGCCGAGAGGTGGTTCACCAGCGGGATCGACCGGGCGGTCGCGCGCGGGGCTGCCGTGGGCGCCGTACGGGTTCGAGTCGCGGTGGCAGCTCTCCTGGATCCACCTGGTCCGTGGCGAGTACGAGCGTGCCCTCGAGCTGTTCGTCGTGGAGGGCCCGTTCCCCCCGCCGATCCCGCGGGCGCTGCTGACGTCGATCCGCCTGCAGATCCTCCAGCACCGTGGCGAGGACGTCGGTGCGCGCGTCAACGGGTTGCGCCCGTTCTGGCGGCGCGAGGGTGCGGTGGCCATCCACGCCGCCTCGATCGAGATGGTCGCGGCCGGTCGCCGCGGCGAGCCCGCAGCCGCGGTGGCGTCGTACGACGCGGCGGTGGCGACCCTGGGTCGCATCTGGCACGAGTGGTTCAGTGCGCGCATCCGGCTCGGTGCCGTGGCCGTCGGCGTGGTCGCCGACGCGATGCCGCACCGCAGCGGTGCCGAGCGCGAGGTCGAGCTCCGCGAGGTCGAGCGCCTGTACGGCGACGGCCAGGTGGTCCTCGAGCGCTACACCGACCCGTCCGGCCACTGGGGCCCGGAGGGCCGCGCCTGGGTCAGGCGGCTCGAGGCCGAGACGCTGCGGGCCCGGTGGCTCGCCGGGGTCGACGTGCCCGAGCCGGAGGTGCTGGTCGAGGCATGGCGCGAGGCCGAGCGTGCCTTCGCCGACTTCGGGCACGTCCACGAGCTGGCGACCGTGCGGACCAAGCTGGCCGGCATCCTGCGGGCGACGGGCGACCCGAGCGGCGCCCGGGTGGCCGGCGACCTGGCCCGCGAGAGCGCCCACCGCCTCGGGGCCGCGCCCCTGCTCGAGGAGCTGCGGCTGCTCGGCAACACCCCCGTGCGCGGCGCGGCCCGCGACGCCGACGTACGGGTCGCGCTGACCGCCCGCGAGCGCGAGATCCTCGCCCACGTGGCCGAGGGCCGCAGCAACGGCGAGATCGCCAAGGTGCTCTTCATCAGCGCGAAGACGGTGAGCGTCCACGTCTCCAACATCCTCGGCAAGCTCGACGCCACCGGGCGGACCGAGGCGGCGGCGATCGCGCGTCGGCGCGGGCTGCTCTGAGGTTCGCGACGCCTGCCGCGGTGGTGGCGGTCGCCGGCGGTGACCACGCATCTGGTCGAATGAGCCCGTGACCGACGACTTCCGCTGCTCCGTGGCCAGCGAGGGTGGCGCCGGGGCCGGCACCGCTGGACCCGAGCCGATCGCCGGGACCGCGCCCACCGAGGCCGAGTGGCTCCTCGTCGAGCAGTCGGGGTCCTGGGCGGCCAAGGCCACCGGCCACCTCGCCGACCTCGTCGCTCGGGACGGGCGCGCCCAGCTGATCCGACGACACGGCGGCAGCGCGGAGCGGGGGACACGGGTGTTCCGCGCCTCCCTGGACGCCCCCACCGCCGTGCGGACGGTGCTGCTCGACGACGCCCGCGACGTCGCGGCGCTGGCGCAGCTCACCGACGCCGACTACACGCCGTACGACGGCCCGCTCTGGCTGGTCTGCACCAACGGCCGCCGCGACGTCTGCTGCGCCGAGCGCGGGCGTCCCGTCGCCGCCGCGCTCGCCGAGCGCTGGCCCGAGGCCACCTGGGAGACCACGCACCTCGGCGGCCACCGCTTCGCCGCGACGCTGCTGGCCCTGCCCAGCGGGGTCACCCTGGGCCGGCTCGACGCGGGTACCGCGCTCGACGCGTGCGCGCGCCTCCTCGCCGGCGAGCTGCCGCTGGAGGTCACCCGCGGCCTGGCCGGACGCACCCCGCCCGAGCAGGCCGCCGACCTCCACCTGCGCGGTCGGCACGGCTGGACCGGCCTGGCCGACGTCGTGGCGCTGGGCAGCGAGAGGTGACGCCGACAGCACCCGCGTCACCCTCCGGACGCCGACCGGCGTCGTCACCGTCGTCGTCACCAGCACGCCCGGCGAGCCGCGGCGGGCGTCGTGTGCCGACCTCAAGGTCAAGGCGGCGCCGGTGTGGTCGGTCGAGGAACACCGGGTCGACCGCGCCGGTGTCCACGCACCCTCCGCGCCGGAAACCAGGTGCGCCACCGAGGCCTGACCTGCCACCCTCGACGACGATGACCTGGGCCGAGCGACTCCGCGGACTGCGCGTCGACGTGACCCCGTTGCGCACGTCGCGCGACTTCCGGCTGCTCTTCACCGCCGGCACGGTCTTCTACCTCGGCGCGATGGTCAGCTACGTCGCGATCCCGTACCAGATCTACCGGATCACCGGCTCCAACTTCGCGGTCGGAGCGGTCGCCATCGTCGAGCTCGTGCCGCTCGTCGTCTTCGGCCTCTACGGCGGCGCGCTGGCCGACCACGTCGACCGCCGTCGGCTCCTCGTCTGGGCCGGCGTGGCGCAGGCGGTGGCCACGGCGGTGCTGGCGGCCAACGCGTTCGCCGAGGAGGCGAACCTGCCGTTGATCTTCGTCGTCTCCGCGATCCTCGCCTCGACGTCCTCGCTGCAACGGCCCTCCCGGGAGGCGGTGATGCCGCGCACGGTGCGGCACGACCAGCTGACCGCCGCCAACGCGCTGACCAGCCTCGGCATGCAGGTCGGGGTGCTCCTCGGGCCGGCCATCGGCGGGCTGCTCATCGCCTACGTCGGCATCGGCTGGTGCTTCGTGGTCGACGTGGTCGGGCTGGCCGTGGCCTCGCTGATGTTCTGGCTCATGCGGCCCTACCCGCACCGCGCCGAGACCACCCCGCCGAGCCTGGCCGGCATCGTCGAGGGGATGCGGTACGCCGTGTCGCGCCGCGACCTGCTCGGCACCTACCTGGTCGACATCGCTGCGATGCTGCTGGCGTTCCCGGTGGTGCTGTTCCCGGCCCTGGTCGAGGAGGTCTTCGGGCGCCCCGAGCTCCTCGGTCTCCTCTACTCCGCCGAGACGGTCGGCGCCGTCGCGGCCACCGCCCTGAGCGGCTGGACCGCGCGCGTCCACCATCACGGACGCGCGATCGTGGTCGCCGCCTCCGTCTACGGCGCCTGCATCGGCCTGGCCGGGCTGATGCCGTCGTTCGCGCTGGTGGTGGTCTTCTTCGCCCTCGCGGGCGCCGCGGACATGATCTCGGGCGTCTTCCGCGGCACCGTGTGGAGCCAGACCATCCCGGAGTCCATGCGCGGTCGCCTCGCCGGCATCGAGATGCTGTCGTACTCCCTCGGCCCGCTCGGCGGGCAGGTGCGCGCCGGGGTGACCGCCGACCTGTGGACGGTGCGTGGCGCGATCTCCTCGGGCGGCTTCGCCTGCGTCGGCGGCGTCGCCCTCACCGCGCTCTGGCTGCGCGACTTCTGGTCCTACGACGCCCGCACCGACGAGCACGCGCTCGCCGAGAAGGCGTCGCGGTCGGCGGTGGGTGAGGGCTGAGGGGGGTGAGGGTTGGGTGCCGTGGAGCGCCCGTCCGCCCGGTGCCGGACCCCGCCTCC
The DNA here is from genome assembly GCA_963757695.1 of uncultured Actinomycetota bacterium. GTDB lineage: Bacteria > Actinomycetota > Actinomycetes > Propionibacteriales > Nocardioidaceae > Nocardioides. Next base: position 908,666 of record CAVWTJ010000012.1, on the reverse strand, counting down.
GCCCGCCGCCGCACCCCGGCGCCCGTGCAGGAGCAACCGGTCACCCGGTGACTCCTGCGCACCACCCCCGCGACACACCCACCACCTCCGCAACGTCGATCAAGCCGGCACGCCTCGTCACGTTGCATCGTGGGGGCATGACGACGACGGACGCGATGGCGCGGCTCCTCGACCTGGCGCAGGCCGGGCTCGACGACCCGGGGCTCAGCGCCGACCAGCTCGCCGCCCGGGCCCACCTCTCCCGGTTCCACTTCGACCGCTTGGTGCGCGCGACCGGGGGCGAGCCGCCCGGCGCGCTGCGACGGCGGCTGCTGCTGGAGCGGGCGGCGTACCGGCTGCTCCGCCACCGTGACCGCACGGTGCTCGACGTCGCCGTCGAGGCCGGCTACGGCTCCCACGAGGCGTTCACCCGCGCCTTCACCCGCGCCTACGACCGCACTCCCACCGCGCTGCGGGCCGAGCCGCCCGTGACGTTCCACCAGCTCGAGCTGCCCGCCGCCAACGGCGTGCACTTCCAACCACCCGGTGGTCTGCGGCTGCCGGCACCCCATCAGGAGACAGGAATGGACATCCTCCAGCACCTCGTCGACCACCACGTCGACTCGCTCACCGCTCTCATCGACGCCTCCTCGGGGCTCCCCGACGACCTGCTCGACCAGCCGATCACGCAGTCGGTCGAGGGCGTCGACGACGACCCCACCCTGCGCGGGCTGCTCAACGGCATGGTCACCCAGGAGGAGCACTGGCTCAACGCGCTCCGCGGGGAGGGCTGGCCCGACGAGAGCGACCAGACGGTCGCCGGGCTGGCGTCCCGCCACGCGCTCGCCGGGCGCGACTACCGCGCCTTCGTGGCGAGGGCGATCGCCGACAGCACGATGGCAGACACCTTCCTCGACACCACCTGCTAGCCGCCGCGGGCCCACTCCCTGGGCGGCACGATCGCCCACGTCATCACGTTCGGGGCGGTCCGCCGCACGATGGCGGTCGGTGCCCTGTGGACCGCCGGGATCCGGGACTTCGACCTGGCCGACCCGCGCCCGTACGTCGACTCGCTCGCCGGGGCCTGAGCCGACGGAGCATCAGGCGCGCAGCATCGCCATCGCGAGCGCGCCGAGCGCGCCCGCGGACGTCACCGCCCGGACGACGTTCCACCGCACCCACGACCCCTCGAACGCGTCGCGGGCGGCTCCGAGGTCGGCCATCGTGTCGACCCGCCCGGCCGCTGCGAGGGCGTCGTTGAGCGGGATGTTCGCCGCGACCGTCACGACCACGGTCGCGACCGCGAGCCCGAGCGCGGCGATCGCCCAGGGCCGGGCGCTCGCCGGCGTGGTGGCGACGGCGAGACCGGCCAGCACCGGGGCCCCGACGAAGGTCGACACGAACACCGGGTTCACGATCGCGACGTTCATCTGCTGCACCGCCGCGACGAACGTGCGGTCGTCGACCCTGGCCAGGCCGGGCATCACACCGCTCGCCCAGGTGAAGTAGGTGCCGGCCTGGAGCCCGACGGCGAGGGTGGCCAGGAGGAGGACTGGGGTGCGGAGGTGCTCGAGCGTCTCGGTCATGGACCCAGTCCACCCGAGGAAGACGAGACGATCCATGGCTGAGACGCACACCGACATACGTCACCGTCCAGCTCGGTGCCGCTAGCCTCGATGCATGGACGGCCTCGCCGCACTCCTCGACGGTCCCCGCGCCCGCGGCGCGTTCCTGCTGCGCTGCCTGATGGACCCACCGTGGTCGGTGCGGCTCCAGGACGAGTCGCCGCTGACGCTCACGGCCGTCGTGCGCGGCCACGTCTGGCTGCTGCCGGACGGCGCCGAGCCGGTGCGGCTGGGGCCCGGAGACATCGCCGTGCTGCGTGGCCCCGAGCATGCCGTCGTCTGCGACGACCCCGCCACGCCGGTGCAGGCGGTGATCCACCCCGGGCAGGTCTGCCGCAGCGTCGACGGTCGCGAGCTCGCCGAGGAGATGCACCAGGGGGTGCGCAGCTGGGGCAACAGCGCTGACGGGCACACGGTCCTGCTGACCGGCGCCTACGCGGTGGACGGCGAGATCGGTGGCCGCCTGCTGCGCGCGCTGCCGCAGGTGCTCGTCCTGTCCGCGGCCGAGCTCGAGACACCACTGCTCGACCTGCTGGCCGACGAGATGCTGCGTGACGAACCCGGCCAGCAGGCCGTGCTCGACCGGCTGCTCGACCTGCTCCTGATCGCCGTGCTGCGGACCTGGTTCGCGCGCGAGGAGGCCGACACTCCCGGGTGGTACGCCGGCCAGGCGGACCCGGTGGTCGGCCCCGCCCTGCGGCTGCTCCAGCACCACCCCGAGCATCCCTGGACCGTGGCGTCCCTCGCCGCGGCCGGTGGCGTCTCGAGGGCCGCGTTCGCCCGACGCTTCACCGACCTCGTCGGGCAGCCACCGATGGCGTTCCTCACCGAGTGGCGTCTCTCGCTCGCCGCGGACCTGCTCCTCGAGCGCGACGCGACGGTCGCCGCGGTGGCCCGCCGCGTCGGCTACGGCACACCGTTCGCCCTCAGTGCGGCCTTCAAGCGGGCCCGCGGCGTGTCCCCACGAGAGTGGCGCACGGTGGGTCGCGCCCCGGGTCTCGCACCGGGTCAGGCGGCATCGGACAGCAGGTCGACGGTCTCGGCGACCGCCTCGAAGACGTCGCAGTAGTCGGGGTAGTCCTGGCGCGCGGCCGAGCAGGTGAGCGTGATCCCCGACCCGACCACCCACCCAGGACCACTGGTCGCAGAGCACGTCGGCGGCACCGACCCGGTGGGCGAAGCGCCGGTAGGCGACTCGACGGCCCAGCAGGTCGTACTCGTCGTCGTCCTCCAGCTCGAAGTCGACCACCAGGGTCGCGAGTCGCCGCATCGCACCGTCGCGCCACGCCGTCAGCGGCTCGTCGACGTGGTCCCAGCGAAGGACCACCTCGGGGCGGACCCCGCTGACAGGCAGCGTCGGTGCGCGGGCGGCGACCAGCACCCCGTGCTCGGGATCGGAGCGCTGTCGCCACGACGGTGGCAGGCAGACATGGAGGTGGCCGGGGCGGGGCGGCTGCGGGTCGTTCATGCCACGACCATGCGCCGACCGTCCGCGGTCCGCCACGGTCACTCCTGCCGGCTGTGGACGACGTCGCGAACCGGAGGCCTGTGGACGACTCCTGGACGCACGCAGGTGTTGCCGGCCGCAACCACCGCCGTCATGCGGACGTAACAGTTGCTGCCTAGGTTGTGCTGGTGCGAGGCCGTGGTGACTGAGGCGATCGAGCGGGTGCTCTCGTCACCGCCCGAGTGGTCCGCGGTCGGTACGACGAGCCCGCTGGACGGCCTGCGGCGACGACGACTGTCCGGCCTCGACGTGATGGCGACCGCGGTGGGCGCGACCAAGCCGGCCGCGACCTCGTTCGTCGCGCCGATGGTCGTCGTCAGCTACGTCGGGCCAGGGGCCTGGCTGAGCATCGTGATCGCGGTGGCGGTCGCCCTCCTGCTCCGCTCGGTCATCGGCGAGTTCACGTCGAGGGTCGTGACCACGGGATCGCTGTACACGTTCGTGGTGCGGGCGCTCGGTGCGTGGGCGGGCCTGGTCACGGCCGTGGCCATGCTGATGGCCTATGCCCTCGCCGGCGCCTACGCGGTCACCTCGGCGGGGCTCTCGGCCCAGGCGCTGGTCACCCGCGCCGGGCCGACGCCGTCGCTCCACGGGCCGGGCAGCGTGGCCGCGATCGGGCTCGTGGGCCTGCTGTGCGGCCTGGTCCTGCTGAGGCGCGTCAGCACCTTCACCGCGCTCACCCTCGTCTTCGAGGCGGTCGCCGTGGTGGTCGCCGGGATCCTGGTGGCGATCGTGCTCCAGAGGGGGTCCGATCTCGGCGGCGCGCTGGCGCTGGGCGGCGCGGAGCCCCGCAGGATCGTGGGCGGCGCGACGATCATGCTGGCGATGCTGGTGGGCTTCGAGGTCCCCGCCTCGCACGGGGCGGAGGCGGCGCGCCCGTTCAAGTCGGTGCCGCTCGCCATGCGGGCGTCTCTGCTCGCGGCCGGCGTGCTGACCCTGGTCACGACCGTCGCGGTGGCGGCCGACGACACCGTCTGGCTCGCCGGGTTCCCCCAGTCGGTGCGCATCGAGAACCTGTGGTTCCCGGGTCAGGGCTTCCAGGTGATCGGACCGTTCCGGGTCGTGCGCATCCTCTGCAACATCGCGTGCGCGCTGGCCTTCTGGTCGGCGGCGGCGCGGCTGGTCTTCGTGCTCGCCCTGGAGGGTGCGCTCCCACGGTGGCTCGCGAGGACCGACCCGGTCTGCTCGGCTCCGAGACGGGCGGTGATCTGCCTGGGTCCGCTGGTGGTCGGACCCGGGGTCGTCCTGGTCCTGACCGGTGCCGGTGTGCGTGACGTCCTCGCCAGCCTGCTGGACGGTGCGGGGCTGCTCATGGTGGTCGCCTACGCGGCGACCTGCGTGGCGGTCCCGGTCTTCCTGACGCGCATCGGCGAGGTGAGCCTGAGGCCGGTGCTCGCGGCAGCCGCCGCGGGGGCCGCGATGGTGGCGACCATGGCGAGCAACCTCACCTGGATGGACCACCGGGGATCGCTCACCCTCGTCACGATCGTCGCCGGCGCGGTCCTGCCCACCGCCACCATCTGGCACCGCTTCCTGCGGCTGCGACGACGGGAGGTGCTCGACCTGATGGGCATGCACGACCAGACCATCGCCTCGGACATGCTGCGCGAGGGGCGGCCGAGGTCGGTCCGGCAGCACAGCCGGCAGCCGTGAGCAGCGCGCGCAGGCGCGAGCCACGGTTCGACGGCCGGCAGCCGTCGGCGGTCAGCAGCGCGCTCGCCGTCCTGGACGTCGTGGCCGCGAGCCCGCCGGGGATCTCGGCCCGGGAGATCGTGCAACGCCTCGAGATGCCCCGTGCGACGGTCTACCGGATCCTCAACCACCTGGTGGCCGAGGAGTACCTGGTCCGCAGCCCCGACCTGAGGGGGTTCGGCCTCGGTCACCGCATGCGGGAGCTCGGGCGCAACGTCGCCCTCCACCAGCCACCCGCCCTCCACCAGCCACCCGCCGTACCCCTGCCCGCCCCCGACCCGGACCGGGACGCCTCCGAGCAAGCCGGGTGACGCCGGCCGGGTGCGCCGGCGCGTCCTGCAGCCGGGGGCCGCGCAGCGCCGCGCACGCACGACGGCCCGGCACCGTGGATCCGGTGCCGGGCCGCTGGCGTGCTGGGTGAGCTACCTCTTCCTGACGACCTTGAACCTCACCGATCCCTTCGCCGCACGCAGGTCGCGACTGCCGGAGTAGAGCAGGGTCAGCGAGCGCTTCCCCAGGTTGCTGAACGTCGCGAGCCTGATCGAGGCTCGGCCACGGACGAGACGCACCGTCCTGGCCTTGACCCCCTTGCCCTTGACCACGACGGTCCCGGTGACCGGGACCCCCTTGGCGCCCGAGACGACGACCGTCACCTTGGCCTTCGTCCGGTTCACGACCACCCGCTGCGGCGTCACCTTGCCCTTGACCGAGGCCGACGCCTTCACCACCGTCACGCGGAGCGTGCCGGAGGCCGAACCGCCGTCGCCGGTGTAGCTGGCCTGCACCTGCTGGGTGCCGACCGGGAGGGTGCGGGCGGCCAGCCTCAGGCTGGCGCTCCCGTCACCCTCGACGGTGCTCGTCCCCAACCGGGTCCCGCGGGCGGTGAAGGTGACGGTGCCGGACGGGTCGTCCGGCAGCCCGCTCACGAGCACTCCGAGCGTGACCGGGCTGCCGAAGACCACCGAGACCGGGCTGCCGGTCACCGAGAGGGTCTGCGGCTCGTCGACCTGGATGACGCCCTGGGTCGGGTCGGCCTCGAGGAGAAGCCTGTCCCCGGTGTTGCAGAACGCTCCGGTGAAGAAGGTGCTGCCCGGGACGCACCGCCACATGCTCGGGTTGGTGTAGCTCGGTGCCTTGCGCACGTCGGTCGCCTGCTCGAGCGCGTAGCCGTCGGCGAGCAGCGTGCTCTCGCTGAAGGCCGTCCCGACGAGGGTGACGCCGACCGGGTTGCGCCCCGACGAGCTGGTCGCGACGCCGTAGCCGGCCGGGATGGTGAGCGCCGGGTACCCGGCTCGGTCGGCGTACCCGACCATCGCGTTGCCGGCCGGGACCAGGATCGCGTCGAAGTCGTCGGCCGGGTCGTCGGGAGTCCCGTTCGTGAGGATGCCGTCGATCGTCGCCTGGTTGACGCTCCTGCCGGTGGCGAGGTCGTCCTCGTAGGCGCTCGCGGTGCCCGGGTCGGTCAGGTCGACCGCCAGCGCGCTCTCCAGTCCGCGCTGCTGGTACTTCAGGCCCTCCACCGGGTTGGCGGTGTTGTACTCGACGACGTCGGCCAGCGAGCCGGCGCCGCCGGTCGCCCCGGTGCCCAGGTAGGCGTCGAGGTCACGCTTCAGCTCGCTGCCGACGATGCTCGGCACGCTCGCCGGGCTCGTCGGGGAGACCACGGTGGTGGTCGCCCCCGCGCCCTGCACCGCGCTCACCATGGTCGAGTACGGCGCCGACGTGGTCGACAGGACCGCGATCCGCTTGCCGTTCAGCCCGGTCGTGCTCAGCCCGTCGGTGTAGTCCACCGTCGGCGCCTCGGACGTCGCAGGGTCGGCGGCATCCGGCCCGGCGATGGCGCTCAGGGCCGCAGCCGCGTCGTACACGGTGCGGGTGATCGGTCCGGGCGAGTCCTGCGACCGGGCCACCGGAAGGGTCCCGGTCCGGCTGACCAGGCCCACCGTCGGCTTCAGCCCGACGACACCGGCCGCGTTGGCCGGGGCGATCAGCTGGGCCGAGTCGGTGGAGGTCTCGGCGCCGATCGTCAGCGCCGCAAGGCCCGAGGCGGTCGCGGCCGCCGACCCGGCCGAGGAACCGCCCGGGGTCTTGTCGGTGTCGGAGGGGAGCAGCACCTGCCCGCCGAGCGAGGAGTAGCCGTCGGGCATGCCCGAGTCGAAGACGCCGCCGAGCTCGGTCACGTTGGTCGTGCCGAGGACGACAGCGCCGGCCTCCTTCAGGTTGGCGACCACGGTGGAGTCGGAGGTGGGTGTGCGCCCCTGGAGGGCGATCGAGCCACCGGTGGTCGACATCCCGGCCGCGTCGAAGCCGTCGTTGACCAGCACCGGCAGTCCGAAGAGCGGACCTGCTGTGCGCTTCCCGGCGCGCACCTTGGCCAGCTCGACATCGGCGGCGGCCGCGGCGGCGAGCGCCTCGGTGTTGATGCTGCGGACGGCTGCGGTGGCCGGGCCCTCGGCGTTGCTGAGCGCGATCCGGTACAGGTAGGCCTTGGTGAGCTCGGTCGAGGACAGCGTGCCGTCACGCAGTCGCATCGCGAGGCTCTGCGCCGACTCGGTCTCCAGCGAGAACGGCAGCGGGGCCGGGGCCTCGTCGGACAGCATCGCCATCACCGCGTCGTACGACGGGTTGCAGTCGCCGCGCTCCGCGAACGCCGGTGCGGGCACCGTGTCCGCACAGCGGTACATCGACGGGTTGACCTCGCTGGCCGGCCGGCGGAGCTCGGTGCCCTGCTCGACGGCGTAGGCGACGCCGAGCAGGTCCAGCTCGTCGTAGGCGCCTCCGTGGACCGACACGTCGAGGGTGCGACGGGTGGTCGTGTTGTAGCCCATCGGGATCGTGACCTGCGGGTAGCCCGCGCGGGCGCCCTGGGGCACGCTTCCGAGGATCGCGATGAAGTCGTCGCTGGTGTCGTCCGGCGTGTCGTTCGTCATCATCCGGTCGATGCCCTCATGGGCCAGCTGCTTGCCGACCAGCACGTCGTTCTTGTACGCCGCGGTGTCCGCGGAGTCGGGAGAGATGTCCTGCGCGAACGCCGACTTGTGGGTGTTGTGGCCGAACTTCAGCGCCTGGTGCGACTCCTTCTCGTTGACCTTCAGCTCCTCCTCCAGGCTCTTGATCGGAGCATCCGGGCCGAGGTGGCTGTAGTAGTGGTCGATGTCGCGGTGTGCCTCGTAGGCGAGCACTCCGGGCGGGAACGACCCGACGTTGATGGAGGGGCGCTCCACCATGACGGCGCCGGCGGCGACGAGGGCGTCGTAGGCCTGCTTGAGCGGGGTGCCCTCGGTCAGGGTGCCGTTGTAGCCGATGCGCTTGCCCTGCACGTAGTCGAGGTCGAGCGCCTCGGTGTAGTCCGGGACGGTCGCCGGCACGGGCGGGATGATGTCGGTGTCGTCGATACCGGCGCCCCAGATGCCCTGGTAGTAGGCGGCGTTGTCGGCGTCGTAGCCGGCGATCACCTGCAGCGTGAGCGCCGCGTCCTCGACGGTGCGGGTCATCGGCCCGGCGGTGTCCTGCGATGCCGAGATGGGGGCGATGCCCGTGCCGGGCACCAGCCCGACCGTCGGGCGCAGCCCGACCAGCCCGTTGGCGCGGGAGGGGGAGATGATCGAGCCCGAGGTCTCGGTCCCGATGCCGAGCAGCGAGAGCGCCGCGGCCATCGCCGAACCGGTGCCCGACGACGAGCCGCTCGGGTTCTGGTCGGCGTCGACGCCGTTGAGCACCTGGCCGGTGAGGTTGCTGAAGCCGGACGGCTGGTTGCCGAAGTAGTTCGCGTACTCCGAGAGGCCGACCTTGCCCAGGATGACGACGCCGTTCGCGCGGAGCTTCTTGACCAGGCCCGCGTCCTGGGCGGGGTAGGAGTTGCGCAGCGAGTAGTTGCCCGCGGAGGTGTACATGCCCTTGACGTCGATCAGGTCCTTCATCAGGACCGGCAGGCCCATGGAGGGGCTCAGGACGGTGCCCGCGGCGCGCAGCTCGTCGGCGTGGGCGGCCTCCTCGAGGGCGTGCTTGTTGAGCTGGGTGAACGCGTTGAGCCCGGGACCCGACTTGTTCAGCGCATTGATCCGATCGATGTACAGCTGGGTCAGCTCGACCGAGGTCAGCGTCCCCTCGTCCAGCATCTCGACGGCCTCCAGACCGGTCAGGGTCTCGAGGTCCACCACGACCTCCGGTGCCGCGGTGCTCGCCTGGGAGGGAGCTGCGGCCCACGAGGTGAGGCCCGCGAGGGGCAGGGCGAGGCACAGCGTCCCCACCATCGCTCGCTGCGATCGCTTCATGGGGTTGCCTCCGAGACACCGGTGGCGCGTTGCTGGTTCAAGACATCTCCTGTTGTCGGCACGACGGCTGCCGCGGGCAGGGCTGCCTACAGCCCCGTCAGGATGGGGCGAACTCGACGCCGGTGGGTTGAGACGCCGTGGCGGCGGTGTAAATGCTTCGCGCATCCGAATGAGACAGCTGCCAGGGGCGAGCCGGGCGGAGCCGATGGCGGGGTGGGCGTCGTGCCGGCCGCTCTGACTTGGGTCTGCCTGGCCTCGGGGTCACAATGGTCGCGTGACCGACGAGCAGCTCGAACCCACCAGGCGGCGCCGCCGCCGCGAGCACCCGATCATCGCGGGTGTCATCGCCCTCGTCGCGGTGGCTGCCGTGATCGGCGCGGTCGTCGCCGGCGGTGCGCTCGCCGCGACCAAGGGGCTCGGCCTCGGCGACGAGGAGGCCGTGGACACCGGGGCCACCAACAGCGCGACCCTGTACCTCCCCGACCCGACCGAGACCGAGTCGAGCCCGGAGTCGTCGATCACGCTCCCGGCCCAGCCGTCGTCCTCGGGCGGCTCGAAGCCGGACAAGCCGAAGAAGCCCGAGAAGCCCGAGCCGAGCATCTCGCTGTCGGCCGGCCAGACCGCGGTGGCACCGATGCAGCAGATCGACCTGACCGGCGTCTACCCCGACGGTGAGGGCGCGATCCTGCGGGTGCAGCGCTTCGAGAACGGCAGCTGGGCGAACTTCCCGGTGACCGCGTCGGTCAGCGGCGGCTCGTTCTCGACCTACATCCAGACCGGGGCGGCCGGGGTCAACCGGTTCCGGATGATCGACACCGACAACGGTCAGGCGTCCAACGAGGTCAAGGTGCGGATCTCGTAGTCACCGGGACCGCCGGATCCGGCGGTCCTCCTCGCGGGTCCAGAACCCGACCCACCCCGTGCCGATCAGGCCGAGCACGCCGATCACCACGCACGCCGTGGCCAGCGGAGCGACCGCGGCGATCGCGCCCACGAGCAGCGGACCGCCGGAGTTGCCGATGTCGCCGCACAGCCGCCAGCCCCCCAGGAACTGCGCGCGCCCGCGCTGGGGGGCGGCGTCCGCGCCCAGGGTCATGACGATGCCGGACCCCAGCCCGTTGCCGAGCGCGATGAGCATGACGACGGCGGTCACGCCGAGGGCTCCGTCGGTGAGCGGCAGGAGCAGCACGCCCAGCGCAGCCGAGAGCACCACCGGCACCGCCACGACGGTGCGGCCGCGGTGGTCCATCAGCCAGCCGCCGGGGAAGAAGAACAGCACGTCCACCGCGCCCGCCAGGGCGAAGATGAGCGACGTCGTGGACGCCGAGATGCCGACCTGGTCGGCCCACAGGGGCAGCAACCCGTTGCGGATCGAGCGCGAGGCGGCGATGACGATCACCGCGACCCCGAGCGTCAGCAACGTACGACGGTGCGCGGCCAGCACCGCCCACACGCTCGGATGGCCCGACTGCTGCTGCTCGGCGCGGGTCTCGGACCCCAGGTCGGGCATCGCCAGGGCGAGCCCGGCGGAGGTCAGCGAGAGGACGGCAGCCAGCGCGAAGACTGAGGCCAGGCCGAAGAGGTGGATGGCGCCCGCGCCGAGCAGCGGCCCGATCACGATGCCGACACGGTGCATGCCGCCCAACGTCGAGAGCGCCCGGGCCCGGTGGCTGAACGGCACCGCGTCGATCATGAAGCCCTGACGTGACATCAGGAACGTCGTCCAGGTCATCCCGCTCACGACCACGGCCACGCCCAGCAGGAGCACCGAGTCGCTGAGCGCGGCCAGCACCATGGCGCCGGTGTCGACGAGCCCGGCCGCGACCAGCGCCCGCCGTTCGCCGATCCGCGCGACGATCGCCCCGGCCGGCAGCGAGAACGCGAGCATCCCGACCCCCAGCAGCGCCACGACGAACGCCGCGGCACTCACGTCCGCGCCCAGGTCGCGGGCGCGCAGGGCGAGGACCGGCATCACCGCGCCGTACCCGGTGGAGCTGACGACCGTGGGCCCGTACGCCGCGAGTGCGACGTCGCGCAGCCGGAAGTCGGCGTTCGCTGGGGTCACGGGATCGGCGGGCACCGCCCCATTGTCCGCACCGGCTCGGGCCGGCTCAGCGGCAGGCCACCGGCTCCGCCGCGGCTGGAGCCGGCGAGGGTCGCGGGTCGGTGGGTCGTCCGGTACGCCGGGCTGCGGCGCCGCGGCGCGACTGTCCGGCGAGGACGCCACCGATCACCAGTGCCATCCCGAGGGCCTGGGGCCGGCCGAAGAGCTCCCCGGCCACGACGACCCCGAGGGCCGTGCCGACGACGGGGTTGAGCAGCCCGATCAGGGCGACCGCCCCGGCCGGCATCCGGCTCAGCCCGTGGAACCAGCAGGTGTAGGCCAGCGCCGTACCGACGCCGCCGAGCCACAGGAAGCCCCCGACGGCCCGCGCGTCGAGCGTCGGCGGCGCGCCTTCGACGAGGAGTGCGAGGGGGAGCAGGAACAGCCCGCCGACGACGAGCTGCCAGGAGACGACGGTCAGCATCGCGGTCGGTGCCTCCCACTTCTTGACCAGCACGAAGCCCAGTCCCGACACGAGTACCGAGCCGAGGGCGGCCGCGAGGCCGACGGCGTCGACGCCGTCGGGGGAGCGGAGCACGAGCAGCGCCACCCCGGTCAGTCCGACCAGGGCCGCCGCCACCCGCACCGGGGCCGGGCGCTCGCGGATGAGGGGCCACGCCAGGCCCATCACCGCCAGCGGGGAGAGGGCCTGGACGGTCGCGGCGAGGCCACCCGGCAGGTGGTAGGCCGAGAGGAAGATCAGCGGGAAGAACAGCCCGATGTTGAGGATGCCGAGCACGACGGCCTTCCACCACCAGCTGCCCGACGGCAGCTCGCGGCGCACGGCGAGCAGGAGGAGCCCCGCCGGCAAGGCCCGCATCAGGGCCGCGAACAGTGGGCGGTCCGGGGGCAGGAACGTCTCCGTCGTCAGGTACGTCGTTCCCCACGCCGCCGGTGCCACGGCGGTGACCAGGGCGACCCTCCACGTATTAGTTTCCATGGAAGATAGATTGTCTTCCCCGTGAGATAAAGTCAAGGCATGAGTGTGGAACCCGATCACGTCGGCCGGATCCTGGACCAGTGGCGCCGCGAGCGGCCCGATCTCGACCCGTCACCCATGGGCGTGATCGGGCGCGTCCACCGGCTGGCCCAGGTGCTCGACGCCGAGCTGCGCCCCGTCTTCGCCGCCGCCGGTCTCGGCGACGGCGACTTCGACGTGCTCGCGTCGCTGCGCCGCGCAGGAGCGCCGTACGAGCTGACACCAGGGGAGCTCGCGCAGAGCACCATGGTGACCTCGGGGGCCGTGACCAAGCGGGTCGACCGGCTCGTCGCAGCCGGGCTGGCCTCGCGCGAGGTGTGCGTGGACGACGCCAGGTCGCGGCGGATCCGGCTGACGTCGCAGGGGCTGGCGGTCGTGGACGACCTCGTCGGCACGCACCTGGCCAACGAGCGGCGACTCCTCGCCGGGCTCTCCGACCTCGAGCGCAGCCGACTGGCGCACCTGCTCGAGACCTGGGGTCGCACCCTCGGTGCGTGAGGGACCTCCTGCCCGGCCGAGTCGGGTACGCGTACTCACGCACACCGGCCAGGCTCCGGCCCAGGATGGCCGCATGACCACACCCGGCTCGGTGCGCCGCCTCGTCGTCGCCACCACCATCGGCTCCTTCTCCCTCGCGGCCCTGATGGGAGTGCTCGCGCTGCTCGGCAGCGGTGATGTCGGTGAGACCGAGGCCCGGGTGCTGCTGACGACCCTGGTGGTGGGTGTCACCAGCGTCGCCGTCCTCTGCTACCTCGCCACCGGCGAGACGCCGTACCAACCCGTCGGGGTGGCCGGCGGTCTCCTCGTGCTGGTGCCGCTCCTGACGTCGCTGGGGCTGATCTGGCTCGACGACGTCGGCTCGGAAGCCGTGTGGGAGACGTTCGGCATCGGCGTCGTCGTGGCGGCGACGCTGGCGCAGGCCTCGTTGCTCCTCGCGCTCGCCGGGCCCCGGCCCTCCCTAGGGGCCCTGCTGCTCGCGACCCTCGCCCTGGCGACGGTGCTGGCGGTCCTGGTCTCCGCGGTGATCCTCGGGGCCTACGACGACGGCGGGCTGTGGCGGGCCATCGGCATCGTCGCGATCCTCGACGTGCTCGGCACCGTCGTCGCCATGGCCCTGGCGGTCCTCGGTGGAGCGCACGCCGTACGCCACGACGGCGCGACCCGGCCGGTGGAGCTGCCGGCGTCGCTGGTGCTCGGCCTCGACGCACGCGTCCGAGCCACGGGCCGACCGCGCGACGAGCTCCTCGCCGAGGCGGTCGCAGACTACCTCGCCCGCTGACCCGTCAGTTGTCCGCTGACCCGTCAGTTGTCCGTCGACCCGTCTCCTCTGGAGGAGACGGGTCGACGAAGAAGGGACGGGTCAGTCGGGGACGTAGTCGAACGTGTCCGGGTTGGGGCCGGTGCGACCGGTCTCGCCCTGGTCGAGCGCGGCGATCTCGGCGACCTCGTCGGCGCTGAGCTCGAAGTCGAAGATCGCGAAGTTCTCCTGCATCCGCTCGACGTGCATCGACTTGGGGAAGACGATGTCGCCGCGCTCGATGTGCCAGCGCAGGGTGACCTGCGACGGCGTCTTCCCGTGCGCGGCGGCGATCTTGCCGATCACCTCGTTGTCGAGGACCTTGCCCTGAGCGATGGGCGACCAGGCCTCGACCTCGATGCCGTGGCGCAGCGAGGCGCCGCGGGCGCGCTCGTTGGTGAAGTAGGGGTGCACCTCGATCTGGTTGACCGCGGGGACGAAGCCGGTCTCCTGCACGATCCGGTCGAGGTGGACCGGCTGGAAGTTGGAGACGCCGATGGAACGGGCGCGACCGTCGGAGACGAACTCGGTGAGGGTGCGCCAGGTCTCGACGTACTGACCCGGGTCCACGGTCGGCAGCGGCCAGTGGATCAGGAACAGGTCGATCTGCTCGAGGCCGAGCTTGCTCAGGGTGTCGTCGAAGGCGCGACGCGCGTCGTCGGGCGCGTGGAAGCCGTTGTTGAGCTTGCTGGTGACGTAGAGCTCGTCGCGCGCGATGTCGGAGGCGGCGATCGCGACGCCGACCTCCTGCTCGTTGCCGTACATCTGGGCGGTGTCGATGTGGCGGTAGCCCACGTCGAGCGCCTTGGTCACCGTGTCGGCGGTCTGCTCGGGCGGGACCTGGAAGACGCCGAAGCCGAGCTGCGGGATCGTGGTCTGGTTGTTCAGGGTGATGGTGGGAACGCTCATGTCTCGACACAAGCACGCCGCGGGCGCGTACCCAACCCCCGCGCGGGGGAAGTGGGCAGGCTCACGGCCGGTCCGGGAGGGCCGTCAGACCAGCGCGGGGTCCGTCGCGAGGGCGAGCTCGACCAGCAGGTCGGCGTGTGCGACGGCCGAGTCGATCACCGGCAGCGGAGCCTGCTCGGCGCCGACCAGGAGGCCGATCTCGGTGCAGGCGAGCACCGTGGCCTCGGCGCCGCGGTCGCGCAGCCCGCGCATCACGTCGACGTACGCCGCGCGGGAGTCCTCGCGGAAGGTGCCCTGGGTGATCTCGTCGAAGACGACCCGGTCGACCAGGGCGCGCTCCGCGGCCTCCGGTACGACGACCGCGATGCCGTGCGCGGCCAGTCGGTCGGCGTAGAAGGTCTCCTCCATCACCCACGAGGTGCCCAGCAGGCCCAGGGTCGTCCAGCCCTCGCGGCGGGCGACCTCGGCCACGGCGTCGGCGATGTGGACGGCAGGTACGCCGGCCGCGGCCTCGAGCGCCGCGAAGTTCTTGTGCATGAGGTTGGTGCACAGCGCGACGAGGTCCGCGCCGCCCGCGACGCAGCGGCGGGTGGCGTCGGCGAGGAGCTCGGCCGAGCCGGCCCAGTCGCCCCGCACCTGGCAGTCGCGCACGTCGGCGAAGTTCAGCGACTGCAGCGAGATGCGGGCCGAGGCATGGCCGCCCAGGCGGGCCGCCACCTGCTCGTTGATCCGCCGGTAGTAGACCTCCGTGGAGTGCCAGGACATGCCGCCGATGAGTCCGATCGTCTTCATGGACCCAGCCTGACGGCTCGCTGGGGTCCAAGGAATCCCCGACTTCCTACGGTGAGCCATAAGCCCACGTTTGACCATGAGGCTGGTACGAGGGCCATGCTGGGGTCATGGCCCTCGACCCGCGCCGCGTCCTGATCTTCCGCGAGGTGTCTCGCGCGGGCTCCATCAGCGCCGCAGCGCGCACCCTCGGGTGGACCCAGCCGGCGGTCAGCCAGCACCTGAGCCGCCTCGAGCGCGACGCCGGCGGGCCTCTCCTGCTGCGCGGACCGGGCGGGGTCACCCTCACCGAGGCCGGCACGGCGCTGCTCGCCCGCTCGGACGCGATCGCCGCCGAGCTGCACGCGGCCGACGAGGAGCTCGCCGCGCTCGCCCAGCTCCGTGGCGGCCGGGTGCGCCTGGTCGCCTTCCCCTCGGCGGCCGCGACCGTCGTGCCGGACGCGATCGTCGCCCTCGCCGCAGCACCACCCCGACGTCGCGGTCGGACTCGAGGAGGCCGAGCCGCCCGAGGCGATGGCCGCCGTGCTCGCCGGCGACGCCGACCTCGCCCTGGTCTTCGGGTACGACGGGCCGCCCGAGGGGCTGGGCCCCCTGGTCTGGCGCCCGCTGCTCGACGAGGCGGTCCACCTGGTGGTGCCGCCGGGTGCGGCGCCGGCGCCCGGCGGCCTGGCCGCGCTCGCCGACGCGGACTGGATCGGCGGGTGCGTGCGGTGCCGCAGCCACCTCGTCGCGTGCTGCGAGGCGGCCGGCTTCGACCCGCGGCTGCGGCACACCACCGACGACTACGTCGTGGTCCAGAACCTGGTGTCCCGGGGGCTCGGGGTCACCGTGCTGCCGGCCTCCGCGCTCGCGGCCTACCGGCACCCGGACGTACGCGTCGTGCCGCTGGCCGAGCTCGGCCGGCGCCACGTCGGGCTCGCCCATCGGGTCGGCGCGGACGCGGTACCGGCCACGGCGGCGCTGGTCGCCGAGCTGGACCGGGCCTCGGGGGTGTGGCCTGCGCCACATGGGTTCGCCTAGTCTGGTCTAGACCCGCGACTCCCCACCGTGACGAAAGGCCCTCCGTGCCCGACCTGGCTCCTGCCACCTCCCCCCGCCGGCCGCAGATCCACTGCGACCGGTCCCCGGGTCACGCCACTGCCGAGGGGGACGCATGACCGCGACCGCCGTGCCCGGTCGCGCCACCGGAGGCGACGACGACGGCCCCGTGCCGAGCAAGGAGCTCGGCACGCCGCTCGAGCTCCTGCTCGCCGACGCGGGCGCGAGCCCGCTGCGCCGGATGGTCCCGGGCATGTCGGGCCTCAAGCTCTCCGCCGGCCTGGTCCGGCACCCGCGCCGCGTCGCGCGGCGTACGGCGGGCCTCGCTGCCGAGCTGGCGAAGATCGGTCTCGGTCGCTCCGAGGTGGCGCCGGCGCCCAAGGACCGTCGCTGGGCCGACGAGGCGTGGGCGAAGAACCCCTTCTACCGGCGCACCCTCCAGGGATACCTGGCCTGCGGTGAGGCGGTGCGCGGGCTCGTCGACGACGCCGATCTCGACTGGGGCGACGCGCAGCGGATGGGCTTCATCGCCGAGAACCTCGTGGAGGCGCTGGCGCCGACCAACAACCCGTTCGTCAACCCCAAGGTGCTCAAGCGCACGCTCGACACCGGCGGCGGCAACCTCGTGCAGGGCGGGCGACGGCTGGTGCGCGACTTCGCGACGGCTCCGCGCGTGCCCTCGATGGTCGAGGCGGATGCGTTCGAGGTCGGCCAGGACCTGGCGGTGACCCCGGGCAAGGTCGTGCTGCGCACGGACGTCTTCGAGCTCATCCAGTACACCCCGCAGACTGCGAAGGTGAAGGAGGTCCCGCTGCTGATCGTCCCGCCGACGATCAACAAGTACTACATCATCGACCTCGCCGAGCAGCGCTCCATGGTCGAGCACCTGGTGCGCAGCGGCCTGCAGGTCTACGTCGTCTCCTGGCGCAACCCCGACGCGCGGCACGCCGCGTGGGACCTCGACACCTACGGCTCGGCGATCATCGAGGCGATGGACGCCGTGCGAGCAGATCTCGCGCCAGGACCGGACCGCGCTGCTGGGCATCTGCTCGGGCGGCATGATCGCCTCGATGACGATGGCGCACCTGGTCGCGACCGGGCAGGGCGACCGCGTGGCGGCGTACAGCCTGATGGTGACGGTGCTCGACCAGGAGCGGGCCGGGGTGACCAGCGCGCTGCTCTCGCACAAGGCGGCGGCCGCGTCGACGCGGGCCTCGGCCGAGAAGGGCTACCTCGACGGGCGCACGCTGGCCGAGATCTTCGCCTGGCTGCGGCCCAACGACCTGATCTGGAACTACTGGGTCAACAACTACCTGATGGGCCATGCCCCGAAGGCCTTCGACATCTTGTTCTGGAACGCCGACCCGGTGCGGATGAGCGCCGGGATGCACCGCGACTTCATGGACCTCGCGATCCGCAACGCGCTGGTCGAGCCGGGGGCCGCCGACATGCTCGGGACCAAGGTGGACCTGTCCGACATCACCGCCGACACCTACGTCGTGGCCGGAATCGCCGACCACCTCTGCAAGTGGGAGTCCTGCTACGCCTCGACCCAGCTCTTCAGCGGCACGACGAAGTTCGTGCTGTCGACCAGCGGCCACATCGCGGCGATGGTCAACCCGCCGGGCAACCCCAAGGCGAGCTTCCGCACGGCGACGGACAACCCGCCCGACGCCCAGGACTGGCTGGCCGGGGCCCACCAGGTGCAGGGGTCCTGGTGGGACGACTACGCCGGCTGGCTCGCCGAGCGGATGGGTGGGGACCGCAACAAGCCGACCCGGATGGGCTCGGCCAGGCACGAGCCGATCTGCGACGCGCCGGGTGCCTATGTCCACGACCGCTGAGCCGTCGGCCGCAGCGGCCGCGGACGTGGTGCGCAACGTGACCGTGCGGGGGATCACGGCGCGGGTCTCGTTGCGTCCGGGCGTCGGCCGGCGGGTCCACGAGCCGCCCCTGCTGCTGTGCAACGGGATCGGCATCAGCCTCGAGGCGTTGGATCCGTTCGTGGCCGAGCTGGACCCGGAGCGGGGCGTGGTCCGCTTCGACGTGCCCGGGGTGGGCGGCAGCGCGTTGCCGCCGTTCCCCTACACGCTCGCCGCGCTGTCCTCCTGGGTCACCGCACTGATGGCCAGGCTGGGCCACCGGCGCTTCGACGTCCTGGGGATCTCCTGGGGCGGAGGGTTGGCCCAGCAGCTCGCCGCGCAGTCACCGCGACGGGTGCGCCGCGTGGTGCTGGTCTCGACGGGCACCGGCTGGATGATGGTGCCCGGCAGCCCGGAGGTCCTCAAGATCATGTCCACGCCGAGGCGCCACCGCGACCCCGGCTACGCGATGAAGGTGGCCGGCACGATCTACGGCGGCAGCATGCGTACGGCGCCCGAGCGCGGCGCGGCACTGCTGCACGCCGCCACCCGGTCGGGACCCAAGCGTGGCTACTACTACCAGCTGCTGGCCATGACGGGCTGGACGAGCCTGCCGTTCCTCGGGCTGGTGCGCCAACCGACCCTGGTGCTCGGCGGCGACGACGACCCGATCATCCCGGTCGCCAACCCCCGGCTGCAGGCACGGCTCATCCCGCGGGCGCGGCTCCACGTCTACCGCGGCGGACACCTCGGCCTGATGACGGAGGCGCACGAGCTCGCGCCGCTGATCGACGCCTTCCTGGACGAGCCCGACCCCGAGGGGGGCCCGTCCTAGTGTCCCGCGTGGGTGGGCTCTAGGCCCATGGCCACGATCGACGTGCGGCCCTTCGAGACCGCCGACGCCCCGCAGGTCGCGCTGCTCGCGCAGACCGTGGGGTGGCCGTCGGTCAGTGACGCCGAGGTCGTGCGACAGATCTGCGAGGCGCCGGGCGCGACGTCGTTCGTCGCGGCCCGCGGGGACCAGGTCGTCGGATGGGCCCAGGCGCTCGGGGACGGCGTGCTCCAGGCCCACCTGAGCTTCCTGGCCGTGCACCCCGACCACCGGCGCCGGGGCATCGCCCGGCTGCTGGTCGTGGCGACGTTCCAGTCGACGGGTGCGAAGCGGCTCGACCTGATCACCGACGCGAAGGCCGCGGGCTTCTACGCGCGCTTCGCCCACCGCCGGCTGCCCGGGTTCCGGATCTACCCCGGCCAGTAGGGCGGTCCGCCCGACGATCGTGGTGCCGGCCCGGTGGGTCGGGGCCCCGGCGTGGCGCGAGGGGCGAGGTGAGTTCCGGCGCCGGGGAACAACGGGAGACATCCACAGGTTGAGCCTCATAGAAGTTGAGTTGAATCCACTCAACTTGTTTGCCAGACTGGATCTCACAGTCTTCACCAGCGCCCGCGACCCGGGCCGATCACGGAGGTATCACAACATGGCACGTGCTGTCGGCATCGACCTCGGTACGACGAACAGCGTCGTCGCGGTCCTCGAAGGTGGCGAGCCCACGGTCATCGCCAACGCCGAGGGCGCCCGCACCACCCCGTCCGTCGTGGCGTTCGCGAAGTCCGGCGAGGTCCTCGTCGGCGAGGTCGCCAAGCGCCAGGCGGTCACCAACGTCGATCGCACCATCCGCTCCGTCAAGCGCCACATGGGCACCGACTGGAAGCAGCAGATCGACGACAAGTCCTTCACCCCCCAGCAGATCAGCGCCTTCGTGCTGCAGAAGCTGAAGCGCGACGCCGAGGCCTACCTCGGCGAGACCGTCACCGACGCGGTGATCACGGTCCCGGCGTACTTCTCCGACGCCCAGCGCCAGGCCACCAAGGAGGCCGGCGAGATCGCGGGCCTCAACGTCAGCCGCATCGTCAACGAGCCCACCGCGGCCGCGCTGGCCTACGGCCTCGACAAGGGCGACGACCAGACGATCCTCGTCTTCGACCTCGGTGGCGGCACGTTCGACGTGTCCCTGCTCGAGATCGGTGAGGGTGTCGTCGAGGTCAAGGCGACCTCCGGTGACAACGAGCTCGGTGGCGACGACTGGGACAACCGCGTCGTCGAGTGGATGGTCAAGAAGTTCAAGGACAACAACGGCGTCGACCTCGCGGCCGACAAGATCGCCAAGCAGCGCCTCCAGGAGGCCGCGGAGAAGGCGAAGATCGAGCTGTCCTGCTCCTCCGAGACCACGATCCACCTCCCGTACATCACCCACGGCGAGTCCGGCCCCCTCCACTTCGAGGAGCGGATGACCCGCAGCGAGTTCCAGAAGCTCACCTCCGACCTGCTCGACCGCACCAAGGCGCCGTTCCAGAGCGTCCTGGCGGACGGTGGCGTCGCGGTCGCCAACATCGACCACGTCGTGCTCGTGGGTGGGTCCACCCGCATGCCGGCCGTCGGTGAGCTCGTCAAGGAGCTGCTCGGTGGCAAGGAGCCCAACAAGGGCGTCAACCCCGACGAGGTCGTCGCCGTCGGCGCCGCGCTCCAGGCCGGCGTCCTCAAGGGCGAGGTCAAGGACGTGCTCCTGCTCGACGTCACCCCGCTGTCGCTGGGCATCGAGACCAAGGGTGGCGTGATGACCAACCTCATCGAGCGCAACACCACGATCCCGACCAAGCGCTCCGAGGTGTTCACCACCGCCGACGACAACCAGCCCTCGGTGGAGATCAAGGTCGCCCAGGGCGAGCGCCAGATGTGGTCGCAGAACCAGCCGCTCGGCAACTTCGAGCTGACCGGCCTGCCGCCGGCCCCGCGTGGCGTCCCGAAGATCGAGGTCACCTTCGACATCGACGCCAACGGCATCGTCCACGTCTCCGCCAAGGACACCGCGTCCGGCCGCGAGCAGTCGATGACGATCTCCGGCGGCTCCGCGCTGTCGAAGGACGACATCGACCGGATGGTCAAGGAGGCCGAGCAGTACGCCGAGGAGGACGCCAAGCGTCGCGACGCCGTCGAGTCCCGCAACCAGGCCGACCAGCTCGTCTACACGACCGAGAAGTTCCTGGCCGACAACGACGACAAGCTGCCCGAGGACGTCAAGACCGAGGTCGGCGCCGACGTCGAGGCCCTCAAGGCGGTGCTCGAGAACGACGAGGCCACCTCGGAGGAGATCGGTGCCGGCGTGACCAAGCTGGGCGAGTCCAGCCAGAAGATGGGTGCCGCGATGTACGCCGCCGCGGAGGCCGACCAGGCCGCCGCCGGTGGCGCCTCGGGTGCGACCGGTGAGGCCGACGAGGACATCGTCGACGCCGACGTGGTCGACGCCGAGGTCGTGGACGACGCCGCCGACTCCGCCGAGGGCGAGTCCAAGTGACGTCAGGTCCCCACGACGGCTTCGGCGACGAAGCAGGCGAGATGGCCAACGAGACCGAGGTCGAGGCACCCCTCCGCGAGGAGGGGGCCCCGGCCCCGGGCCCGGGCGACGACACGTCCGGGGTCTCCGACTGGGTCGAGGAGGGCGGGCCCCTCGAGCCGTCCGACGAGGCCGAGGCCGCGGGCGCCGGCTCCGACCAGCTCGTGGTGACTCGGATCGAGCTCGAGGAGCGCACGCTGGACCTCCAGCGGCTCCAGGCCGAGTACCTCAACTACAAGCGGCGCGTCGAGCGCGACCGCGAGCTGATCAAGCAGAACGCGACCTACGCCGCGCTCGCGCCGATCACCGAGGTGCTCGACACGATCGACCGGGCCCGCGAGCACGGCGAGATCGACGGCGGCCTGAAGACCGTCGCCGACCAGCTCGAGCGCACCGTGGCCAACCTCGGCCTGGTGAAGTTCGGCCAGGCCGGGGACGCGTTCGACCCGACGATCCACGAGGCGCTCTCCCACCTGGGCGAGGACCCCGACGTGAGCGTGCCGACGTGCAAGGTCATCGCCAAGTCGGGCTACAAGATCGGTGACCGGGTCGTGCGCGCCGCGCAGGTCCTCGTCGCCGATCCCGCAAGCTGACCACATCCGCCAGGAGAGAGGAGGGGTGACCCATGGCTGACAACCAGGGCAACGAGGGCTTCCGCGCCGACTGGGCGCAGAAGGACTTCTACGCCGTGCTCGGCGTCGCGAAGGACGCGGCTGCGGCCGACATCAAGAAGGCGTACCGCAGGCTCGCCAAGGACAACCACCCCGACTCCCACCCGGGTGACACCGCCGCGCCACGACACCTTCAAGAAGGTGGCCGAGGCCTACGACGTGGTCGGCGATCCCGACAAGCGCGCCAAGTACGACGAGATGCGCCAGCTCTACGGCAGCGGCGGCTTCCGCGGTGGCGGCGGCGCTCGCGGCGGCGGCTTCGAGGACTTCTTCGGCGGTGGCGGTGGCGGTGGCGGTGGCGCCGGCGGCACAGGGGGGATCGGCGACCTGTTCGGCGACCTCTTCGGCGGCGGTGGCGGCGGCACGCGTCGTACCAACGTCAAGCGCCCGCGCAAGGGCGCCGACGCCGAGACCAGCGCCACGATCGGGTTCACCGACGCGATCGACGGTGTCACCATCTCGCTGCGCCTGACCTCGGACGCCCCGTGCGCGTTCTGCTCGGGCACGGGCGGCAAGCCCGGCACGCGGCCGCACATCTGCGGCGTCTGCGAGGGCGCGGGCTACGTGACCGCCGGGGTCGGCGGTGCGTTCTCGATGAACGAGACCTGCCCCGCCTGTGGCGGACGCCAGCTCGTCTACGACGACGTGTGCCCGACCTGCAACGGCAGCGGGCGCGGCATGTCCGCGCGCACCATCCAGGCCCGGATCCCGGCCGGGGTCAAGGACGGCCAGCGGATCCGGCTGCGCGGCAAGGGCGGCGCGGGCGAGGACGGCGGACCGGCCGGCGACCTCTACGTCTCGGTCAGGGTGACCGCGCACCGGCTGTTCGGCCGCAAGGACGACAACCTCACCATCGACGTGCCCGTCTCCTTCGACGAGCTCGCGCTCGGCGCGGAGATCAAGATCCCCACCCTCGGCGGTGCCCCGGTGACCCTGCGCGTCGCCCCGGGCACGCCCAACGGCCGGACCTTCCGGGTGCGCGGCAAGGGCGCGTCCAAGGCCGACGGGAGCAAGGGCGACCTGCTGGCCACCGTCGAGGTCCAGGTCCCGGCCGTGCTCGACGACGCGGCGCGGGCTGCTGTCGAGGCCTACCGCGAGGCCACGGCCGGCAAGCCGTTGCGCAGCGCTCTCTTCGAGGCTGCCGAGTAGGGAGTGAGGGCGATGACGAGCACGCCGTTCGGTCAGCACCCGCCGCCGGAGGCCGCGGTCTATGTCATCTCGGTGGCCGCGGAGCTCACCGGCCTGCACCCGCAGACGCTGCGCACCTACGAGCGCCTCGGGCTGATCACCCCCGGACGCACCACCGGGGGAGGTCGCCGCTACTCCCTGCACGACATCGAGCTGCTGCGCTCCATCGCCGACCTCACGGCCTCGGGCATCGGCATCGAGGGGGTCCGCCGGATCCTCGACATGGAACACCGGGCGACCGCGCTCGCGACGCGCAACGCCGAGCTCCAGGCCGAGCTCGAGGCCACCCGGGCCGCGCTGCGCGAGGCGTTGGCGGTACGCCGCGGCGAGACCGCCCCCAACAAGCTGCCGGTGCTGCGCCAGGCCGCCCCCGGCCAGTCGGTCGTCGTCTGGCGCCGGGGTCGCTGAGCCGACGTCGAGCCGGGATTCGGTCCCGCGAATCGTGTTACCTACCCTCTTCCTGTGATCGAGACTGGCCCGCGAGCCAACCCCAGCGGGCCGGGGCGCGTCTCATCGGACATGACCACTGAGAACCCGCCACGGACCCGCACCGGGCGTCCCCGCCGCCTCCTGCTCGGCCTCGCCGCCGCGGTGACGCTCGTGCTGGTCGCGCTGAGCCCCACGTTCGGGCGCGCGGAGCCGACCGGGGCCTACCGCCCCGACCTGCCTCCCGACGCACTGACCGACGGGTGCTGGCCGTTGCCCGGCGACGTGCGCCTCGACTTCGGCTACCAGGTCCGTACCGACGACCTCGCCGCCACGGGGGCCGGGCAGCGTCGGCTCGTGGTCCTGCACTACGACGAGGTCTCCGCCGACGAGGCCGTACGACGGGCCCGCGAGTCCTTCGCCGCGGCCGGCGTCGACGACGTCGAGGTGAGCGCCGAGGACTTCACCGGCACCGCCCCCGGCGCGGTCGTGCGTGGCGAGATGGTCCTGGACCTGCCCCCCAGCGAGCCCGCCGTCCGACCGGAGTGCGCGGACCCGTTCTCGACCAAGCGCTTCACCCCCGACATGGAGGACCGGTCCTGAGCGGGCACCGGGTGGGTCGGTACCGGGAGCGCTGGGCCGGCCTGGACCGTCCCGACCGCGTCCTCTGGGTCCTGGTGGCGAGCGTCGTGCTGCTGCGCGTGGTGCTCTACCCGGGCGTCGCGCACACCCCCGTCTACGGCGACGAGGCCTACTACGTCGACGGCGGTCGCGCGCTGTCCAACCTGGTGCGCGACCTGGTGTCGTTCTCCCGCCCGGACGGTGCCGAGCTGGGGCGTGACATCGTCGGCAACGGCTGGTTCATGCCGGGGATGTCCCTGCTGCTGGCCCCGCTCTTCGTGGTGTTCCCCCATGCGCCCGTCGAGGCGGTGCGGGCCTACATCGGCCTGTTCTCGCTGGTGCTGCTGCTGCTCGCCGTCCTGGTCGTCCGCCGCCACGTCGGTCGGCTCCCGGCCGCCGCGGTGCTGGTCATGCCCGGCCTGGTGCCGATCTACGCGCTCTTCGGCTTCTCCGCCTACGGCGACCTGGTCGCCGGCCTCTTCGTCGTCGTGCTGCTGACCCAGTGCCTCGAGCTGGTGCGCCGGGTCCGGGCCGGTACGGCGATCACCTGGCGCCACGGTGTCGACCTCGGGCTGCTCGGCATCGCGGCCGTGTACTTCCGCTCGAGCGTGTCGATCCTGGTCGTCGGCGTGGTCGCGCTCACCGCCGTCGTCGCGCTCGTGGTCTCGCACCGCCGCGGCGGAGGCCGTGCGGAGCGGACGACGCAGTGGCGCGGCACCGTCGCGGCGGCGGTCGCGGCCGGGGTCGCGTTCCTGGCCGTCCTGGCGCCCTGGTCGGCGTACGCCTCGCACGAGCTGGGGGGACGGGTCCTGACCACGACCTCGGTGCCGACCGTGCTCGCCAACACCTTCGGCGACCGGAGCGAGGTCTGCTACGGCGAGTGCGACCCGGGGAGCAGCATCTGGTTCTCCCCGCTGCGCTACTCCCGCGAGGTCGCCCGGGCCACCGGGATCAGCGAGATGGACGCCGCGACCGAGATGTCGACGTACGCACGGACCGACGTGACGGCGCAGAGCTATGCGCAGGACGTGCTGGTCAACCTGTCGCGCTACCTGCGCAACCCGGCCGGCTTCTCCGGCATCCTCGAGGACGCCCCGACCAGCGACCCGCTGGTGGTGGCGGTCTCCGGCCTCACCTACCTGATGGTGTTCCCGGCGTTCCTGGTCGGGCTCGCGATGCTCCTGGTCGTCGTACGACGCAGCCTGGTCGACCAGGTGTGGGCCGTGCTGCTGACGGTGGCCATGGGGGCGCTGCTGGTGCAGCCCTTCGTGCACATCGCCGGCTCCCGCTACTGGGTCACCCTCGGCCCCCTGCTCGGGCTCTCGGGGGCGGCGCTGTGGGCTGCCCACCGCTCGCGGGACGGCTCGGCACGCGCCGGCGCGGAGGGGGCTGCGGTGCGCTGGCTGTCGGTGCTCCAGGCGGTGCTCGCCGCCGCGGTGGTGCTGGTCGCGGCGGGAGTGGTCGCCCTCGCGCTCTGACCTCCGACCACCGCGGAGTGATGTCTGTGACAATCTGTCACAGACAATGTCCTGCCGTGAGGCGACCCACTACGCTCGCCACACCGGGGAGCATGGGGCTCCCGGTCGGACGTGAGAGGCGACGGCGTGGACTGGCTCGGTGACTACGTGCGTGGCGTCCACTGGTTCGCCTTCGTGAGCATCCCGGTCTTCACCGGCCTCGTCGGCTGGGCGATCAACTGGTCCGGCCTGGTCATGCTCTTCAGCCCACTGCGCTTCCACGGCGTCACCGTCCCCGGGATGCGCGACCTGGCCTCGGTGCTGCCGCGCAAGCTGCAGGAGGTGCCGGGCGTCCTCCAGGGTGGGATCGGCTGGCAGGGGATCATCCCCGCCCGCGCGGCGAAGATGGGCAGCATCGCGGTCGACAAGGCGATCGCCAAGCTCGGCACCCCCGCGGAGTTCTACCAGCAGCTCGAGCCGGACCGGATCGCCGAGCACATCGTCGCCGTCTTCGGCCCCGAGGTCCCCGACCTGGTCGACCACGTCATGCGCGCCGAGCACCCGCGGCTGTGGGCGGACCTCCCGCGCCCGGTCAAGGACGCCGTGTACGCCCGGGTGCAGGCCCAGCTGCCGGGCGTCGTCGGCACGGTGACGACCGAGATCGGCATCCACATCGACCAGCTGCTCGATCCCAAGATCATGGTGATCGACCACTTCTCGGAGAACCCCGAGCTCGTGGTGCGGATCTTCCGCGACTTCGGGCAGAAGGAGCTGGACCTGATGGTCCGGTTCGGCTTCGTCTTCGGCTTCGCGCTCGGCGTCCCGGTCGCGATCATCGTCAGCGTCTTCCACCAGTGGTGGCTGCTGCCGCTGCTCGGGGTCGTCGTCGGCTGGGTGACCAACGCCCTGGGCATGTGGCTCATCTTCGAGCCCCCCGAGCCGGCGCAGGATCCTCGGGATCCCGGTCCAGGGGCTCTTCCCGCGCCGCCAGGGCGAGGCGGCCGAGGTCTACGCCCGGATCATCGCCGACGACGTGATCACCCTCGAACGGATCGGCGACTTCCTGCTCGACGGGCCCCGCGGTGACCGGACCCGGCAGATGCTCGCGACCGCGCTGCGCCCGGCGATCGACCGGGCGGCGGGTCCGGCCCGGGGCGCGTTGCGGGTCGCGATCGGCGGCGCGCGATTCGACACCATCCGCGAGTCGGTCGCCCAGGAGGCGGTCGGTCGCACCCTGACGCCGTTCCGGGACCCTGAGTTCAGTGCCCGCCAGGCCGACAAGATCCGGACCCTGGTCGCGACCCGGACCAAGGAGCTGCCGCCGCGGGACTTCGTCGAGATGATGCGCTCGGCGATCCGCGAGGACGAGTGGATGCTCTACGCCCACGGGGCGATCATGGGTGCCGCCGGAGGCTTCCTGCACCTCGCGATCTTCGGGACCCAGGCAGGATGAGCGACATGTCCCACGACGACCAGGCGTACCGAGCGCCCGACCAGGCGCCCGACCGGGCCGAACCGGTGCCGTCCGGCGAGGCCCACCCGTCGCCGGCGCGGCGCGGCGAGCTGATCGTCCCTGCCGTCGAGTCCCTGCCCGGGCTCGCGCGGGTCGCCGGTCACGCCGCCCTGCACGCCACGGGGTGGGGCGTGCGCACCTCGGCCAAGGGCTGGCTGCGGGTCGGCCGGGCACTGGGCAGCCAGCAGGAGGCGGCCGAGCTGGCCCGCGACGCGGGGCAGGCCGTGACCGTCGTCGGTGAGCTCGCCCGCTCCGTCTCGTCCGGTACGCCGGTCGCGCGGGCCCTGATGGCCGCCGGCGAGAGCCTCGGCGGGATCGTGGAGCACGACACCGTGGAGCCCTCGGCCACGGGTCCCGCGGTCGTGCCGCGCGACGCTGCGCGAGCGGGGGCAGGAGCTGCTGGAGCGTTCCCGCGACGTGTGGAGCACCGAGCAGGGCCACCCGGCCTTCGAGCGGATCCTGGGCGAGCTCGCGCCCGACGAGGGCAGGATCCTGCTCCTGCTGCTGAACCAGGGGCCGCAGGCCAGCGTCGACGTCCGCACCGGGGGACCCATCGGCCTGGTGAGCTCCTCGCTCATCGCGCCCGGCCTCAACATGATCGGCGCCGCGCGCCGGGTGCCGCTACGTCGACTCGGTGCCGTCGTACCTGAACAACCTCCACCGGCTGGGCCTGGTGTGGTTCTCCGCGCGAGGCGCTGCGCGACCCGATGCCCTACCAGGTCGTGGAGGCCCAGCCCGACGTGCTGGCCGCGATGCACTCGGTGAAGTTCGCCAAGGTGGTGCGCCGCAGCATCCACCTGACGCCGTTCGGAGAGGACTTCTGCAGGAGCTGCCTCATCGACGAGGCCGAGGTCGACGCCGCGTTCCCCGAGCACGCCCCGCCGCCGGCGGGCGAGGTCGTCGACCCCGGCGCCCCCATGTAACACGCCGTCCACCGGTCTTCCACGCCGTTGCAGCGTGTGAGGAGACCCGTGGACGGCGTGTTACATGGCTGGGCGGCCGCGTGCAGCACCCCGGAGGGCGGGTGCGGCGGACGTCACTCGCCCGACGGCACCGTGGCGGAGATGACCGTGCCGTCGGCACGGTGGGTGCCCACGGGTTGGGCGGCGTCCCGGCGATGCGGGGCCCGTGGCCGTCGAGGGCGACCGTGACCGGCGCGCCGGGCGTGACGGTCACCGACGTGCCGCGCACGTCGATCGTGACCGGCGCTCGCCGTCCTCGATCGACAGCACCAGCTCGTCGGCGCTCACGCACACCTGGACCCGGGTGCCGCGCAGGGTCAGCCGGAAGGTGAGGGCCTCCCACGGTCGGGCAGGCGCGGGTCGATGCACCAACGCCCGCCGCCGAGGTCGCGGAAGCCGCCGAAGCCCGAGCACAGGGCACTCCACACGCCGCCCGTCGAGGCGACGTGCACGCCGTCGGAGGTGTTGGCGTGCCGGTCGGCGAGGTCGACGAACAGGGCCGCGTGGAAGTAGCGCAGCGCGAGGTCGTGGTAGCCGACCTCGGCGGCGATGATCGCCTGCACGACCGCCGAGAGCGTCGAGTCGCCGGTGGTGATCGGGTCGTAGTAGTCGAAGTCGGCCTTCTTCTGCTCGATCGTGAAGTCCTCGCCCTGGAGGAACAGCGCGAGCACGACGTCGGCCTGCTTGAGCACCTGGAAGCGGTAGATCACCAACGGGTGGTAGTTGAGCAGCAGCGGCCGCTTCTCGACCGGGGTGTTCGTCCAGGTCCCACATCTCGCGCTCGAGGAAGTGCGCGTCCTGCGGGTGCATGCCGAGGTGCTCGTCGAAGGGGATCGTCATCGCCTCGGCCGCACGCGGCCCACTCCTACGACCTCGCCCTCGTTGAGCCGCACCCGCAGCGCCATCGCGGCGTACGCCGCCGGGCCGGTTCTCCTTCAGGAACGTGCACCGCCTCGGCCGCGCGGCGCAGGTTGAAGCGCGCCATGCACGTTCGTGTAGAGGTTGTCGTTGACGACGGTGGTGTACTCGTCCGGCCCGGTGACGCCGTGGATGTGGAACGCGCCGCCGTCCTCCTTGCGCCAGAAGCCGAGGTCGGCCCACAGCCGCGCGGTCTCGACGAAGATGTCGATGGCCTCGTGGTCGAGGAACTCGTAGTCGCCGGTGGCGCCGACGTACTGGCTGAGGGCGTAGGAGATGTCGGCGTCGATGTGGTACTGCGCGGTGCCGGCTGCGTAGTAGGCCGACGCCTCCTCGCCGTTGATCGTGCGCCAGGCGAACAGCGCGCCCTTCTGGGCGAGCTGGCGGGCGCGGTAGCGCGCCGACTCCAGCAGCGAGTGCCGGAAGCGCAGCGCGTTGCGAGCCGCCCAGGGGCTCGTGTAGGTGAGGAACGGCATCACGTAGATCTCGGTGTCCCAGAAGTAGTGGCCGCCGTACCCGGAGCCGGTCACGCCCTTCGCCGGGATGCCGATGCCGTCGGCGCGGGCGGCGGCCTGGATCACCGAGAAGAGGTTCCACCGCACGGCCTGCTGGATCGCCGGCTGGCCGGTGATCTCGACGTCGGAGCGCTCCCAGAAGCCGCGAGCCAGTCGCGCTGGTCGGCGTACTGCTGGGCCACGCCCTGCTCGCTGACCCGGTCGAGCGTGCGCGCGCAGCGGTCGAGCAGCTCGCGCGTCGGCACGACCCGGGCGGTGTGGTAGCTGACCATCTTGGTCAGCCGGATCGGCTACGCCGGCCTGGGCGTTGCACCCGGTAGATCGCCTTGACCATGTCGTCGCCCGTGCTCGTAGGCGACGCTGGTGGTCGTTGTCGGTCTGGAGGTCGTGGTCGACGGCGAGCGCGATCGTCATGCCGCTCTCGCGCGCACTTGTAGCGCAGCGACAGGCGGTCCTCGCGCAGGTCGTCGCCGGCCGCGCCTCGGGCAGCAGCACGCGCGAGGTGAAGCGCTCGGCCTTGCGGGGGTCGAAGGCCCCTCGGCGGTCGGCCATCTCGACCGAGGCGCCGCGGTCGGCGTCCTGGCGGTTGAGGACCTGGGAGCTGATCGCGACCGGGGCGGCGGCGTCGAGCAGGGTGACCTCGAAGGTCATCACCGCCAGGTGGCGCTGGGCGAACGACACCATCCGGGTGCTGTCGACCTGCACCCGCTTGCCGCTCGGGGTGCGCCACATGACGTGCGCGCGACAGGACGCCGGTGCGTGAAGTCGAGGTCGCGCCCGTACTCCACGAGGTCGGCGGTCGACAGCTCCAGCGGCTCGTCGTCGACGTAGAGCCGGATCACCTTGGCGTCGGGCGCGTTGACGATCGTCTGGCCGACCTTGGCGAATCCGAACGCCTCCTCGGCGTGCTGGATCGGCCAGGTCTCGTGGAAGCCGTTGACGAAGGTGCCGTTGGCCTGCGAAGTCGCGGCTCTCCTCGTAGTTGCCGCGCAGGCCGAGGTAGCCGTTGCCGACGCTGAACAGCGACTCGGTCACGCCGAGGTCGGTGGCGTCGAAGCGGGTCTCGACGAGTCGCCACTCGTCGATGGGGAAGCGGGTGCGGTCGAGGGGGTCGACGGCCGGCGGCGCGACGTGGCTGGCGCCGTGACGCTCGGCCAGCACCGGGTCGGTCGTGCTCATCGAGATCCCTCCTCGGCGCCGCCCTCGGCACCGTCCACGAGCTCGGCGAGGTCGCTGACGACGACGTCGGCACCGGCTGCCAGCAGGGCCTCGTGGCCCGACGCCACGGTCGACGCCGATCACCAGACCGAAGTCACCCGCCGCACCGGCGGCGACGCCGCTGGTGGCGTCCTCGACGACGACCGACCGCGGGTCGCGGTACGCCGAGCTCGTCGGCGGCCGCCTCGTAGGTGTCGGGTGCGGGCTTGCCCGGCAGGCCGCGCTCGGCGGCGATCCCGCCGTGCACGACGACGCTGAAGTACGTCGTCATCCCGGCCGCGTCGAGCACGTCGGGGGCGTTCTTCGACGACGACACGATCGCCATCTTCATGCCCGGTCCCGCGCAGCTGCTCGCAGCAGCGCCACCGAGCCCGGGTAGGCGGTCGACGCCGTCGTCGCGCAGCACCTGCGCGAAGGCGTCGTTCTTGCGGTTGCCCAGGCCGCACACGGTCTCGGCCGTCGGGCGGATCGTCCGGGGCTGCCCTCGGGCAGCTCGATGCCGCGCGAGGCGAGGAAGTCGCGGACCCCGTCGTAGCGGGGCTTGCCGTCGACGTGGTCGAAGTAGTCCGGGTCGGTGTAGGGCGGCGTTGCCCGGGTGCTCGCTCGAGGAACGTCGTTGAACATCGCCGCCCAGGCGTGCATGTGGACCTCGGCGGTAGGGGTGATCACTCCGTCGAGGTCGAACAGCACGGCGTCGTAGTCGTTCCAGTCCACAGCCATGTCCGCAGGGTAGTAGGCCGGGGTTTCCCGGCGTGTTTCGGCGGCGCTACGCGCGCTCACCCGGCGCGCCCGGCACGTCGGCGCACAGCGTGATGGTGAAGACCGACCCGCCGCCGGCGCCGGCGCGGTGGACGACGTCGCCGCCCTGGGCGCGGGCGAGCGTGCGGACGACGTACAGACCGAGGCCGGTGCCGGCGGCGACCGCGCGGTGGGCGCGCGTGAACTCGGTGAACAGCTGCGGCCGGAACTCCGCGGGCACGCCGTCGCCCCTGTCGACCACGTCGATCGCCACGCGGTGCGGGTGCTCGTCGGCGCGCACGTGCACGGTGAACGGCGCGGCGCCGTACTTGTGCGCGTTGCTGATCAGGTTGGTCAGCATCTGCTCCAGGCGCAGCGGGTCGGCCTGTACGTCGCGATCGTCGTCGATGACGACCTCGATGTCCTCGCGACCCTCGACGGACCCCCTCGAGGACCGTGCGTGGGGTGACGACACCGAGGTCGACGCGCAGCACGCCGCGCTGGACCTGGGCGGCGGTGAGGAGGTCGGTGGTGATCCGGTCGAGGATCAGGGCCTGACGGGTGACCGACGACATGAGTCGGGCGCACTGCTCCTCGTCGAGGTCGGAGCTCTCCGCCGCGAGGGTCTCCGCGACCCCGCAGAGCGCCGAGACCGGCCCACGGACCTCGTGCGCGGTGGTGGCGATGGCCCGGCGGAGCAGCCCGACGTCCTCGGCCACGGAGTCGAGGAAGACCAGCAGGGACCTGCCGGCCCGGCGCACCGTGATCCGGACGCGACCGCCCCGGACGTTGGTCTCGAACGACGCGTCGGCGTCGAGGCGGTGGGCGGACACGAGCGCCGCCAGCTCGGGCGCGACGGTCCCGAGCGGGGTCCCGGCCGGGGCGGTGCCGAGCAGCCGGGTCGCGCTCGGGTTGGCATGCGAGATCGGGAGGAGGTGGTCGTCGGCCAGCTCCAGCACGCCGTACGGCGCCATCCGCAGCGCGGCCCGGGCCGAGACGTCGCCCGGGTCCTCCGGGCCTCCGGCCGAGACCGGCTCTGGCGGGCAGGCTGCCGTGGGATCCGCGGTCGTCGCAGGAGAGGGCGCGACCGACAGGGACCGCGGGCCGGGGCGACCGGCGACGCCGCAGACGTCGCGGAGGTAGTCGAGGATCGCGATGAGCGGGGTGCCCTTCTCGAGGTAGCCGTCCGCGCCGGCGGCCACGGCTCGCGCCGACATCAGCGGGGCTCCGACTCCGGACAGCACGACGATCGTGGATCCCGGGACGAGCCGACGGATCGAGGGCAGCGCCTCGATGCCGTCCAGCACGGGCATGGCAAGGTCGATCAGCACCAGGTCGGGCAGGGCGCTGCGCACGACCTCGATGCCCTTGGCCCCGTCGCCGGCCTCGCCGACGACCTCGAACCCGCCGCGTGACAACGCGATGCGGAGCAGGTCGCGCAGGTCGGCGGTGTCGTCGATGATCACCACCCGCAGGGGGTCGGCCGACCCCGCGACGGCGCTCACCGCGCGCCGTCGCGCGCCGGCTTGGCACGGCAGGGGACGGACGGCACGCTCGTGCCGTGCGGTCCGTGCACGAGCAGGCCTGCGCCTGTCGCGGTGGACGACGTCGTCACCGCTGGCTTCCCTCCCCGCCGTCCCGGTCGAACGACGATTCCCGCACCCCACGTTAGGTGTGGCGGGCTCGGGGGGCACCCGATTCGTTGCCTGGCTGTGGCGCGGTCTAGACAGTCCTGTTGAGATCCAGTGGGCGAACCGTGGGCAAGGCGTGGAAGAAGGTGCGACGCACGCCGCCGGCGCGGTGCGGCTTCCCCGACGAGAACGCAGCGACCCGCCGCCCACGGGGCGACGGGTCGGTGAGGGTCGGTGAAGGTCCAGGGTCAGGACTCGGCGGCAGCGGCCGCCGCCTGCTCCTCGGTGGTGGCGTCGGCGGTGCTGAGCGCGCCCGACTTGTCCTCGAGGTGCGCACGCACGAACCAGTGGAAGAGCTCGAGCTTGTCGGTCTGCCCGATGAACATGTCCTCGGTGACCGGGTCGAGCTCGCCGAGCTCCTTGATCGCCTCGCGGTAGCTGGTGATCACGCCCTGGTAGACGAGGTCGAGGGCACCCAGGTGCTCCTGGGTGGTCGCGCGACCGATGGAGTACTCGTCCCACGTGCGGTTCGCGACGATCGAGCCGGGAGTGCCCTGAGGGGAACCGCCCAGGGTCGCGATCCGCTCGGCGAGGTCGTCGGCGAAGCCGCGGACCTCCTCCACCTGCGGGTCGATCATCTCGTGGACGGAGATGAAGTGTGGGCCGACGACGTTCCAGTGCACGTGCTTGAGCGTCAGGTGCAGGTCGTTGGCGGCGTGGAGGCGCGACTGGAGCAGCTCGACGACGCGCTCGGCGTCGGCCTGGGGGATGCCGGGAGTGGTGTAGCGAAGCTTTCCGTTGTTCGTAGCCATGTCTCCAACCTACGCAGGACGCGTCGCCCGCGGGACGCCCACAGGGGTGACCGGGGCGTCCGGCCCGGACGCGCGGGGGTCATTCCTCGAGGCCGCTGAGGTCCGAGGGAACGTCGACCGCGTGCTCGCGGAGCACCTCGAGGGGCACGAGCCGGAGCACGGACGCGTTGGTCGACGCCAGCACCACCGGGGCCGCGGCGCCGTCGCGGTGGGCGCGGGCCCAGTTGAGCGCGGTGACGCACCAGCGGTCACCGGGGACCAGCCCGGGGAAGCGGTAGAGCGGCATCGGCGTGCTGAGGTCGTTGCCGATCGCCCGCTGGTGCTCGAGGAACTCCGCGGTCACGACCGCGCAGATGGTGTGGCTGCCCTGGTCGCTGTCACCGGTGCTGCAGCACCCGTCGCGGAAGAACCCGGTCATCGGGTCGGTCCCGCAGGGCTCCAGCTCGCCGCCGATGACGTTGCGCTCGCTCATCCGCCCACCCTCCCACGAGCCGTGTGGTGTCAGGGCGGGTCGACCAGCCCCGCGGCTTCCACCAGCGACGGTCCGTACCAGGTCAGCAGCCGCCCGCTGACCAGCTCGGTCGGCGTCGTGAACGCCTCAGGCCCGTCGTCGGCACTGAAGACGTAGGGCTCGTCCGGGAGCAGCACGACGTCCGCGCCCTCGTCGTCGAGCGCGGCGAGGTCGACCGACGGGTACCGCTCGTCGTGCCCGGCGTAGACGTTGAGCCAGCCCAGTCGTCGGACCAGGTCGGTGGTGAAGGTGCGCGACCCGACGACCATCCAGGGGTCGCGCCAGATCGGGATCGCGACCGTCCGGGTGACCTCGCGGACCTCGCCGCACCACAGCGAGCGCGCCTCGGCGAGCCAGGCCGGCGCCGTCCAGCCGAGTGCCGTGAACAGCCGTTCCATGGACGCCACGGCGTCAGGAACGGTCTCGATGTCGGTGACCCAGACCCGGACGCCGGAGTCCCGCAGGCGGCGTACGTCGAGCTCGCGGTTCTCCTCCTTGTTGGCGACCACGACGTCGGGGGAGAGGCCGCGGATCGCGGCGAGGTCGGGGTTCTTGGTGCCCCGCACCCGGGTCACGTCGAGGTCGGCCGGGTGGGTGCACCAGTCGGTGGCGCCGACCACCGCACCCGGCTCGGCGGAGACCAGGGCCTCGGTGAGAGAGGGCACCAGCGACACCACGCGGCGGGCCGGCGTGGTCGTGTCGAAGGGGTGGCCGAGGTCGTCGTACGTCGTCATCGGCGCCAGTATCCCGCCCCGCCGGTGGAACGTGTCCCGCCCCACCTGTGGAAGTGATGGTGACCTGTGGACGGGGTGTCGAGTCGGCGCGAGCTCGCGCCGACTCGACAGGGGGCTGTGGAGAACGGGGTGAGGGCGGGCCGGACGGCGAGGGCGTCTCACCGGGTCTCGAGACGGGGCGCTCAGACGTTGCGCCGGTACTGGCCGCCGACCTCGAAGAACGCCTCGGTGATCTGGCCGAGGGAGCAGACCCGGGCGGCGTCCATGAGGACGGCGAAGACGTTGTCGTCGCCGACCGCCACCTCCTTGAGCCGGGCGAGCGCGGCGGCGGCCTCGTCGGTGTGGTCGGCCTGGAAGGCGCGGACGCTGCGCAGCTGGCCGTCCTTCTCCTCCGTCGGTGCCGCGGGCGAGCTCGACGTGCGCCGGCGTGCCCGCCGTCGGAGTCGGGCTTGCGGAACGTGTTGACGCCGATGATCGGCAGCGAGCCGTCGTGCTTGCGGTGCTCGTAGAGCATCGACTCGTCCTGGATCCGGCCGCGCTGGTAGCCGGTCTCCATGGCGCCGAGCACGCCACCGCGCTCGTTGATGGCGTCGAACTCCTCGAGCACGGCCGCCTCGACGAGGTCGGTGAGCTCGTCGATGATGAACGAGCCCTGGAGCGGGTTCTCGTTCATCGCCAGGCCCCACTCCTTGTTGATGATCATCTGGATCGCGAGGGCGCGGCGCACGGACTCCTCGCCGGGGGTGGTGACCGCCTCGTCGTAGGCGTTGGTGTGCAGGCTGTTGGCGTTGTCGTAGATCGCGATCAGGGCCTGCAGGGTGGTGCGGATGTCGTTGAAGTCCATCTCCTGCGCGTGCAGCGAGCGACCGCTCGTCTGGACGTGGTACTTCAGCTTCTGCGACCGCTCTCCGGCGCCGTACCGCTCCTTCATCGCGACGGCCCAGATCCGGCGCGCGACGCGCCCGATGACGGAGTACTCCGGGTCCATGCCGTTGGAGAAGAAGAACGACAGGTTGGGCGCGAAGTCGTCGATGTCGAGGCCGCGCGCGAGGTAGGACTCGACGTAGGTGAAGCCGTTGGCGAGGGTGAAGGCGAGCTGGCTGATGGGGTTCGCCCCGGCCTCGGCGATGTGGTAGCCGGAGATGGAGACCGAGTAGAAGTTGCGCACCGACTTCTGGATGAACCACTCCTGGATGTCGGCCATCATCCGCAGGCTGAACTCGGTCGAGAACAGGCAGGTGTTCTGGCCCTGGTCCTCCTTGAGGATGTCGGCCTGGACCGTGCCGCGCACCGATGCGACGGCGTGCGCGGCGAGGATCGCGCGCTCCTCGTCGTCGGGCCGGCGGCCCTCCTTCTCGGCGAACGCGTCGACCTGCTGGTCGATGACGGTGTTGAGGAAGAAGGCCAGCACCGTGGGGGCCGGGCCGTTGATCGTCATCGAGACCGACGTGGTCGGCGAGGTCAGGTCGAAGCCGCTGTACAGCACCTTCATGTCCTCGAGCGTCGCGACGCTGACGCCGGAGGTGCCGACCTTGCCGTAGATGTCGGGCCGCTCGTCGGGGTCGCGCCCGTAGAGGGTGACCGAGTCGAACGCCGTGGAGAGGCGCGTCGCCTCGCCGTCCTGCGACAGCATCTTGAAGCGTCGGTTGGTGCGCGCCGGGTCGCCCTCGCCGGCGAACATCCGCGCCGGGTCCTCGCCGTCGCGCTTGAACGGGAAGACACCGGCGGTGAAGGGGAAGGAGCCGGGCAGGTTCTCGCGGCGCCAGTAGCGCACGAGCTCACCGTGGTCGGCGTACGTCGGGAGCGCGACGCGGCGGATCTTGTTGCCGCTCAACGACTCGCGGACCAGCGGCGTGCGCAGCTCCTTGTCGCGGATCGTGACGACCTGCTCGTCGCCGGAGTAGGACTCCACGACCGAGGGCCAGGCATCGATCTGGTCGCGTACGACGCGGGGGAGCGCGTCGCGGGCGTCCTCGACCAGGGCGTCGATCTCCTCGCGCGAGGTGAGCTCGCCGGCGACGGCCTCCAGCCGCTGCAGACGACGGGCCTGCTCGGCGAGCTCGTCGGTGCGGTCGTGGTAGCCGCGGACGGTGGCGGCGATGTCGGCGAGGTAGCGCACCCGGTCGCCGGGGATCGCGGCGCGCAGGTGGGAGGAGGTCTTGGTCGAGACCGCGGGAAGCGTGCCCTCGGCGACGGCCAGGCCCTTGTCGGCGAGCAGCCCGCGCAGGTGCTGGTAGAGCGCCGTCACGCCGTCGTCGTTGAACCGGGCGGCCGACGTGCCGAAGACGGGCATGTCGGTGGGCTGCTGGCCGAAGGCCTCGCGGTTGCGCACCAGCTGGCGACCGACGTCGCGCAGCGCGTCCGCGGCGCCGCGGCGCTCGAACTTGTTGATCGCGACCGCGTCGGCGAAGTCGAGCATGTCGATCTTCTCCAGCTGCGAGGCGGCGCCGAACTCCGGCGTCATGACGTAGAGCGAGGTGTCGACGAACGGCACGATCGCCGCGTCGCCCTGGCCGATGCCGGGCGTCTCGACGACGACCAGGTCGAACCCGGCCGACTTGAGGACCGTGAGCACGTCGTCGAGGTGCTCGGGGAGCTCGTGGGCGCCGCGGGTCGCCAGGGAGCGGAAGTAGATGCGGTCGCCGTCGAGCGAGTTCATCCGGATGCGGTCGCCGAGCAGCGCCCCGCCGCCCTTGCGTCGCGTCGGGTCGACGGCCAGAACCGCCACCCGGAGCTTGTCCTGCTGGTCGATGCGGATGCGCCGCACGAGCTCGTCGGTCAGCGAGGACTTGCCGGACCCGCCGGTGCCGGTGATGCCGAGGACCGGTACGGCGTGCCGCGTCGCCGCCGCGCTCAGCTCGTCGAGGACCCCCGCGCCGAGGCGGCCCTGCTCGGCGGCGGTGATGGCACGTGCGATGGCGAAGCGCTCGCCGGCGAGGACCGCCTCGGCGCTGGCGTTGCCGCCGTACTCGGGGGAGACGAGGTCGACGTCGCAGTCGGCCACGACGGAGTTGATCATCCCGACGAGCCCCATCCGCTGGCCGTCCTCGGGCGAGAAGATCGTCACGCCGCTCGCGCGCAGCCGCGCGATCTCGTCCTGGACGATCACCCCGCCGCCCCCGCCGACGACCTTGACGTGGCCGGCGCCCTGCGCACGCAACGACTCGACGAGGTACTCGAAGTACTCGATGTGTCCGCCCTGGTACGACGACACCGCGACGCCCTGGGCGTCCTCCTCGAGCGCGGCGTCGACGACCTCGGCCACCGAGCGGTTGTGCCCGAGGTGGACGACCTCGCAGCCCTGGCTCTGGAAGATCCGGCGCATGATGTTGATCGAGGCGTCGTGGCCGTCGAACAGGCTGGACGCGGTCACCAGGCGGATCGGGTGGGACGGCACGTGGAGGTCGGGCATCGGGGTCTCCCTGCAGGCGTTCGACGACGAACTAGTAGGACGTCCTACTAAATTACTAGGGAGTCCTACTAAATGCCAGTCCGGGAGCCAGGCAGGCGGCCCGGACGGGCTGCCGCGAGCCGGGCCATGGATGAAAGCATTCAACTCGTGAGAGGCTGCCACGGTCGGCGTCGCCGGCCCAGCAGCGCGGTCCGGCCTCGGGGGCGGGGCGGAGAGGACAGGCTCGGGTGCAGGTTCCAGCATCGCGAAGCGCGTCGGTCAAGGATGTCGCGGCAGCCGCCGGGGTCTCCCTCGGGACGGTCTCGAACGTCCTCAACCGGCCCGACCGCGTCAAGCCCGACACCCGGGCTCGCGTCGAGCAGGCCATGGCCGACCTCGGGTTCGTCCGCAACGAGTCGGCCCGCCAGCTGCGCGCGGGCACGAGCAAGACGCTGGGCTACGTGATGCTCGACGCGACGAACCCGTTCTTCACCGACGTGGCCCAGGGGATCGAGCTCGCCGCGGAGGCGGCGGACCTCTCCCTCTTCCTGTGCAACAGCAACAACAGCTCGCGACGCGAGGATGCCCATGTCGCGCGCCTGATCCAGCAGCGGGTCCAGGGGATCCTGATCACTCCGGTCAACCCGAACTCGCCGGCGCTCGAGGCCGCCAGCAAGCAGCGGCTGCCGCTGGTCCTGGTCGACCGGGCGCGGCACGACGACGCCTTCTGCAGCGTGTCGGTGGACGACGTCCTCGGCGGGTGGCTCGCGGTCATGCACCTCGTCGAGCGCGGCCACACCCGGATCGCCTTCATCGGTGGGTCGATGGAGCTCGGCCAGGTGCGCGAGCGGCTCGAGGGGTCGCGGAAGGCGTGGGCCGAGTCCGGACTGCCGCCCGACGACCTCGTCGTGCTGGAGACCAAGGACCTGTCGGTGCGGGAGGGGTTCGCCGCGGGGGAGCGGCTCACCGGGCTGCCGAGCCACCCGACGGCGGCCTTCTGCGCCAACGACATGATCGCGCTGGGCCTCCTGCAGCAGACGATCACCCTCGGTCTCAAGGTGCCCTCGGACCTGGCCATCATCGGCTTCGACGACATCGACTTCGCCGGCGCGGCAGCGGTGCCGCTGTCCTCGGTCCGACAGCCCCGGATGGACCTCGGGCGCGCTGCGGCCGCCCTCCTCCTCGACGAGACCGTCGACCCCCAGCACGTGCACCAGCAGCTCGAGTTCACCCCGGAGGTCGTCGGGCGCGCCTCGACGGCCCGGGTCTGACGCGTCGGTCGACCCTGCCGGGACCCTCTCGGGGACCCCGCCGATCACTCGGGACGGTCCGCGCACGACTTTCCGGGGAAGTGGTTGACGTCACACGGAGCACGTGTCTATAGTCACTCTCGCTCCCTGAAACGATTCAAGAAGGTCGACCACGGGTCGGTCGCTCCACGACGAGAGAGATTGCATTGGCCACCAACGACGTGCTGCTGGGCATCGCCGACCTGACGGTCGAGTTCCCCGGAGTCAAGGCGCTCGACGGCGTCTCGTTCGACGTCCGCCCCGGCGAGGTGCACGCCCTCGTCGGCGAGAACGGCGCCGGCAAGTCCACGCTCCTCAAGGTGCTCGGCGGGGTCAACACCCCCACGCGAGGTTCGGTCACGCTGTCCGGCAAGCCGTACCGGCCGAGCCGCCCCCGGGACGCGCAGGACGCGGGCATCGCCGTGATCTACCAGGAGTTCACCCTCTTCCGCGACCTGACCGTCGCCGAGAACGTCTTCGCCGGTCGCGAGCCGCACAGCGGGCTGACCCGGGCCATCGACTACGCGGGCATGCGTGCCGAGTGCCGCCGCCTCTTCGCCCAGCTCGACGTGTCGATCGACCCCGACACCCGCGTCGGCGACCTGAGCATCTCCGAGCAGCAGCTCGTCGAGATCGCCAAGGCGCTGTCGGTCGACGGGCAGGTCATCATCATGGACGAGCCCACCGCCGCGCTGTCCTCCAGCGAGGTCGCCAAGCTCCTCGACGTCGTCCGGCGCCTGCGCGACGAGGGCCGCTCCGTCATCTACGTCAGCCACCACCTCGACGAGGTCTTCGCGGTCGCCGACCGGGCCACCGTGCTGCGCGACGGCAAGTACGTCGTGACCCTCGACATCGCCGACACCGACGAGGACGAGCTGGTCCGCAGCATGGTCGGCCGTGACGTCGCCTCCGTCTTCGCCCGCGCCGACGCGACGTTCGGCGACGTGGTGCTCTCGGTCGATCGGCTGCGCGCCGGCCGGGTGCTCAAGGACGTCTCCCTCGAGGTGCGGGCCGGGGAGGTCCTCGGCATCGGCGGGGTCGCCGGAGCCGGCCAGATCGAGCTGACCCAGGCCGTCTTCGGTGCGCTGGGTGTCCGGAGCGGCTCGATGGCCCTCGACGGCGAGCCCTTCGCGCCCAGGACACCCCGCCGAGGCGATCGCGGCCGGGGTGGGGTTCCTGCACGAGGACCGCAAGTCGGCGGGCAACCTCCCGCACCTGAGCGTCGAGCAGAACCTCACGATGACGGTCCTCGACCGCGTGCGCGGGCGCCGGTCGGCTGCTGTCCACCGGACGTCAGCGCAAGGTGTGGGACACCTACCGCGACCTGATGCGGATCAAGGCCAGCAGCAACAGCCAGCTCATCAGCCTCCTCTCGGGCGGCAACCAGCAGAAGGTGCTCATCGGGCGGGCCCTTGCCCCCGGCGGCCACCTGCTGGTCCTCAACGAGCCCACCCGCGGTGTGGACATCGGCGCCAAGGCCGAGATCCACCAGCTGGTCAACGAGCTGACCGCGCAGGGCGTCGCCGTGCTCATGGTCTCCAGCGACCTGCCCGAGCTGCTCGGCATGAGCGACCGCATCGTCGTGCTCTCCCAGGGGCGAGTGGTCGGCCGGCTGTCCGGGGACGACGCCACGGAGGAGAACGTCATCGCCTGCGCCACCACCGGCCGACGGATCGGAGTCGCGGCATGAGCGACGTCCTCACCACCGAGCACACCCCCGGCGACGGATCCCGCTCCGGATCGCCGACCCCGCCGCCCCGGGCCTCGGGAGCCGGTCAGGCGCTGCGCGGGACCCTCAGCGCGCTGCCGCTGCTGCCGCCCCTGTTCCTGGTCGTGGTGGTCTTCTCGATCTTCGCGCCCAACTTCCTCTCGGGCACCAACCTCGAGAACATCATCGTGGCCGCGAGCATCATCGTCGTCCCCGGCCTGGCGATGACGCTGTGCATCACGATGGGGGAGTTCGACCTCTCGGTCGGTGCCACGGTCGCGCTGACCGGAGCCGTCACGTGCACGGTCATCCGCGACGGGCACGGCACGACGGCAGCGCTGGTCGCCGGCATCGTCGTGGGTCTCCTCGTCGGCCTGGCCAACGGCCTGATCGTCACCAAGCTCGGCGTCACGCCGTTCATCGCGACCCTGGCCACGATGGTCATCGTGCGGGGGTTCGCCCGGGCCTACACCGACAGTCGCGACGTCATCGTCAACGACAGCGGCCTGAAGTACCTCGCCGCCGGTCGCCCACTCGGCATCCCGTTCCCGATCGTGCTCGCCGTGATCCTCATCGTGCTGGCCATGTACGTCACCTACCGCACGCGCTTCGGCCGCTGGGTGGCCGCGATCGGCAGCAACCGCGACGCGGCCGGCCTCTCGGGGCTCCCGGTCGACCGGATCCGGATCATGGTCTACGTGCTGATCGGGCTCAGCGGCGCGATCTGGGGCGCCACCATCTCCGCGCAGCTGCAGAAGGGGTCGGGCAACCTCGGCCAGGGGTTCGAGCTCGACGCGATCACCATCGTCGTCATCGGCGGCACGAGCCTGCTCGGGGGCCGGGCGTCGGTCATCGGCACCGTGCTCGGCGCCCTGCTCATCGAGGTGATCCGCAACGGCCTCAACCTGCTCGACGTCGCCCCGGCCTACCAGCGCATCAGCATCGGACTGCTGCTGGTCGGCGCGCTGGCGGTCCAGGCGATCCGTCGCACGGTGCCCGAGGAGGACCTCGATGAGCAGCACTGACACCAGCTCCGGGACCAGCCCACAGCCGGCTCCCCAGAACCCGTCCTCCGAGGAGACCTCCGTGACCACGGCGACCGAGCCCACCGCCCCCGCTGCCCCGTCCGGCTCCACGGAGCGCCAGGGCGGGCGCGACCTGGGCAAGCTCTGGGACGCCTGGGGCATGACCGGGTGCCTCGCGGTGCTCGTGCTCGTCGCCGCCCTGCTGTCGCCGGACTTCCTGAGCCTGGCCAACGTCCAGTCGGTCCTGACCGAGAGCGCCTACCTCGGCATCGTCGCCGCGGCCATGACCATCGCGATCATCAACGGCACGTTCGACCTGTCCGTCGGCGGACAGCTCGCGCTGGTGAGCGTCCTCTCGCTGATGGGCTACGAGGCCGGCGGCACGGCGATGGCGATCCTCGCCGCGCTGGGTGGCGGTCTCGCCTGCGGACTGGTCAACGGCACGCTGGTGACCGCCCTGCGGGTGCCACCGTTCGTCGCGACCCTGGGCATGCTGTTCGTCTTCCGAGGGATCGCCTACATCCTGACCGCCGACAGCCCGGCCGTGCTGCCCTACTCCGAGATCGACTCCGGCTTCGCCCAGCTGGGCAGTGCGCGGATCGCCGAGATCCCGCTGACCTTCCTCATCATGGTGGCCGTCTTCGCCGCGGCCTACGTCTTCCTGCGCCGCACCGCCTCGGGTCGCCGGGTGGTGGCCTACGGGTCCTCACCCGAGGCCGCCCGCT
This sequence comes from uncultured Actinomycetota bacterium, assembly GCA_963757695.1. Classification (GTDB taxonomy): domain Bacteria; phylum Actinomycetota; class Actinomycetes; order Propionibacteriales; family Nocardioidaceae; genus Nocardioides. The sequence continues at coordinate 865,169 of CAVWTJ010000012.1, read as the reverse complement.
TCTCCGGGGTCTCCTCCACCCGCGTCCGGCTGCTGGTGTTCGCCCTGCTCGGCCTGGCCGTGGGCATCGCCGTGCTGACCTACATCACGCGGATCTGGACCGCCGACGGCGCCACCCAGGACGGGTTCGAGCTGCGCGTCATCACCGCCGCGGTGCTCGGCGGCGCCAGCCTCCAGGGTGGCAAGGGGTCGCTCCAGGGCACCTTCGCCGCCGTGCTCCTCGTGGCCGTGCTGAACGACCTCATGGTCAGCGAGGGCGTCAGCGCCGGCGTCCAGCAGATGGTCCTCGGCGGCGTCCTCATCCTCGCGCTCGGCGTCGACGGCGTACGCACCAAGTACGCCGCTCGGGTCCGGGCCCTGTTGTCCAGGCGGCGATCCCGCCACGGACAGCCCGCCTAGGCGGCCGCCCCTCGTCTCGGAGAGGCGATCACCCGACCCGGTCGGAATGAAACGTCTCAATATCTCCACCGCTCCACCGCAGCACCGCTCCACCGCTCCACCACCACCGGCCCATCCATTCCGGCCGGTGTCGTCACCGCACCACCCTCACCCAGGACCCGCACAGTGGCGGGCCCACACCGAGAAAGGCTCCATCCCATGAAGTCCATCAAGCTCGCAGCACTTGCGGCGTCCTTCGTGCTGGCCGTGACCGGCTGCAGCAGCTCGACCGACGACAACGGATCGACGGGGAGCGACTCGAGCAGCAGCGACAAGCTCGTCGTCGGGTTCTCGGTCTACGACATGCAGTACGAGTACTTCCAGAAGATGGAGCAGGGCACCCGCGACGCCGTCGAGGCGAAGGGCTGGGAGTTCAAGCTCCACGACGAGAAGAGCGACGAGAACGAGATGGTCACCGGCGCCCAGGCGCTGCTCGACGAGGGCGTCGACGTCCTCATCATCAGCCCCTTCAAGCCCGACGCCCTGGGCCCGATCGTGGCCAAGGCCGACCAGATGGGCGTCCCGGTCATCGTGGACGACATCGGCGGCGGCGGCACGCCGTACGACGCGATCGTGATCTCCGACAACGAGAACGGCGGCGTCCAGGCGGCCGACTACATCGACGAGCAGCTCCAGGCCAACGGCGCCACGAGCAAGAAGGTCGTCTCGATCACCTGCGAGCCGTCCGCGGTCTACGCCGCCCGGCGCAACGCCGGCTTCCGGACCGAGATCGAGAAGCTGGGCTATGACGTCGTCACCGAGCTGTCGGGCAACTCCAAGGCGGAGGAGGCGTACAAGATCATGAAGGACGCCCTCGCCAAGAACCCCGACGTCGCCGGCGTCTTCGCCTGCAACGACCCGATGGCCGTCGCCGCCTCCAACGCGATCACCGACGCCGGCAAGGACCCCGTCAAGGACATCGTCACCGTCGGCTTCAACGGCGACGCCGAGGCGATCACCGCCATCCAGCAGGGCCAGCTGTCGGCCACCGTCGCCCAGGACCCCGCCGCCATGGGTGCCCTGACCGTCGACCTCGCCGCCGACGCCGTCGACGGCTCGGACCTGCCGTTCGACAACGCCGACGACCGTGAGGTCTACCAGGACGTCACCCTCGTCACGCCCGACAACGTCGCCGACTTCGCCGGCTGACCCAGCCCTCCCCGGACCGTCGTCGTGGGGCCCGCCGTCCCGCGGGCCCCACGACCCGGCACCGACCCGCACCCCAGCACACACCCTTCCCACGGGGCGCCGTCCCCGTGCGCATGACTTGGAGACATCAATGCCCGGCTTCGACGACATCGCGACCCAGCTCGAGTCCCTCGCGATCGAGGTCCCTTCCTGGGCCTACGGCAACTCGGGCACCCGCTTCAAGGTGTTCGGCTCGCCCGGCTCGCCACGCACGATCGAGGAGAAGATCTGCGACGCCGCCCAGGTGCACCGGCTGACCGGCCTGGCGCCGAAGGTGGCGCTGCACATCCCGTGGGACCTCGTCGACGACTACACCGCGCTCGGCGCCTTCGCCGCCGAGCAGGGCGTGGCACTGGGGACCATCAACTCCAACACGTTCCAGGACGACGACTACAAGTTCGGCGCCCTGACGCACATCGACAAGAAGATCCGCCAGAAGGCGATCGACCACCACTTCGAGTGCATCGACGTGATGGGGGCCACCGGGTCCCAGGACCTGAAGATCTGGCTGGCCGAAGGCAGCAACTACCCCGGCCAGGCCGACCTTCGCGGCCGCCAGGACCGCCTCGCGGAGTCGCTCGCCACGATCTACGAGCGGATCGGCGAGGACCAGCGGCTCGTGCTGGAGTACAAGTTCTTCGAGCCGTCGTTCTACCACACCGACGTGCCCGACTGGGGCACGTCGTACGCCCAGGTCACCGCGCTCGGCGAGCGCGCCACCGTGTGCCTGGACACCGGTCACCACGCGCCCGGCACCAACATCGAGTTCATCGTGATGCAGCTGCTGCGACTCGGGAGGCTCGGCTCGTTCGACTTCAACTCACGCTTCTACGCCGACGACGACCTGATCGTCGGCGCCGCCGACCCGTTCCAGCTGTTCCGGATCATGTTCGAGGTCATCCGTGGCGGTGGGCTCGATCCCGACAGCGGGGTCGCGTTCATGCTCGACCAGTGCCACAACGTCGAGGACAAGATCCCCGGCCAGATCCGCTCCGTCCTCAACGTGCAGGAGATGACGGCTCGCGCGCTGCTCGTCGACCGCGAGGCGCTCGCGATCGCCCAGGAGGCCGGCGACGTGCTCGGCGCCCAGGAGGTCTTCATGGACGCCTTCCAGACCGACGTGCGACCGCGACTGGCGTCCTGGCGCGAGGGGCGCGGCCTGCCCGCGCACCCGATGCGCGCCTACGCCGAGTCCGGCTACCAGCAGCAGATCGAGGAAGCCCGCGTCGGCGGGACCCAGCTGTCCTGGAACTAGCACGACCGCTCCACCCGCACCCGCCCGCCCGACCCCACCCCTGACCTGTCATCGAGAAAGGCATCATGAGCACCCCGAACTCCGCAGCGAGCGAGCTGATCCTCCGGTCCAACCGCCTCGGCGCCGACCCGAAGAACACCAACTACGCCGGTGGCAACACCTCGGCCAAGGGCACCGAGACCGACCCCGTCACCGGTGAGCCCGTCGAGCTGCTGTGGGTCAAGGGCTCCGGCGGCGACCTCGGCACCCTCACGGAGTCGGGTCTCGCGGTGCTGCGCCTGGACCGGATGCGCGCGCTCGTCGACGTCTACCCCGGGATCGAGCGCGAGGACGAGATGGTCGCGGCGTTCGACTACTGCCTGCACGGCAAGGGCGGCGCCGCTCCCTCGATCGACACCGCCATGCACGGCCTGGTCGACGCCACCCACGTCGACCACCTCCACCCCGACTCGGGCATCGCGATCGCCACGGCTGCCGACGGTGAGCAGCTGACCAAGGAGATCTACGGCGACACCGTGGTCTGGGTGCCGTGGCGGCGGCCCGGCTTCCAGCTCGGCCTCGACATCGCCGAGATCAAGGCGAAGAACCCGCAGGCCATCGGCTGCATCCTCGGTGGCCACGGCATCACCGCCTGGGGCGACACGAGCGAGGAGGCGGAGCGCCGCTCGCTGACGATCATCGACACCGCGGCCGACTACATCGCGGCGCACTCCAGGGCCGAGCCGTTCGGCGCCGCACTCGACGGGTACGGCGCGCTGCCGGCCGAGGAGCGCCGCGCGAAGGCGGCCGCCCTGGGCGCCACGATCCGCGGCCTGGCGAGCATCGACCGACCGATGGTGGGTCACTTCACCGACGCCGAGGTCGTCCTGGACTTCCTCGCCTCGTCCGAGCATCCCCGGCTCACCGCGCTCGGCACCAGCTGCCCCGACCACTTCCTGCGGACGAAGGTCAAGCCCCTCGTGCTCGACCTGCCGGCCTCGGCGACGATCGAGGAGTCGATCGCGCGGCTCAAGGAGCTGTCGGTCAGCTACCGCGAGGACTACCAGGGCTACTACGACCGCAACGCGACCCCCGACTCGCCCGCGATCCGCGGCGCGGACCCGTTGGTCGTGCTGGTCCCCGGCGTCGGCATGTTCAGCTTCGGCAAGGACAAGCAGACCGCACGGGTGGCCGGTGAGTTCTACGTCAACGCGATCAACGTGATGCGCGGTGCCGAGGGGCTCTCGACGTACGCCCCGATCGACGAGGCGGAGAAGTTCCGCATCGAGTACTGGGCGCTCGAGGAGGCCAAGCTCCAGCGGATGCCGGCCCCGAAGCCGCTCGCGACCCGGATCGCGCTGATCACCGGCGCAGCCGGAGGCATCGGCAAGGCCACCGCCAAGAAGCTCGCGTCCGAGGGCGCCTGTGTCGTCGTCGCCGACCTCGACCTCGCCAAGGCCGAGGCCGCAGCGGCCGAGATCGGCGGGCCCGACGTCGCGGTCGGGATCGCTGCCGACGTCAGCGACGAGGACGCCGTCCAGGCGATGGTCGACGCGTGCGTCCTGGCCTTCGGTGGCCTCGACCTGGTCGTCAACAACGCCGGGCTGTCGCTCTCGAAGTCGCTGCTCGACACCACCGCCGCCGACTGGGACCTGCAGCACAACGTGATGGCCAAGGGGTCCTTCCTGGTCTCCAAGGCGGCCGCCCGGGTGCTCATCGACCAGCAGCTCGGCGGCGACATCATCTACATCTCCTCGAAGAACTCCGTCTTCGCCGGGCCCAACAACATCGCCTACTCCGCGACCAAGGCCGACCAGGCGCACCAGGTGCGCCTGCTGGCCGCCGAGCTCGGCGAGCACGGCGTCAAGGTCAACGGCGTCAACCCCGACGGCGTCGTCCAGGGCTCGGGCATCTTCGCCTCCGGCTGGGGCGCCAACCGGGCCGCGGTCTACGGCGTGGAGGAGAAGGACCTGGGCAAGTTCTACGCCCAGCGCACCATCCTCAAGCGCGAGGTGCTGCCCGAGAACATCGCCAACGCGGTCTTCGTCCTGTGCGGTCCCGACATGACGCACACGACGGGACTTCACGTACCGGTGGATGCTGGGGTCGCGGCCGCGTTCCTGCGCTGACCGCACACCACCACCCTCGCCGAGTCGAAGGAGACCCGACATGACCGAGCTGCTCGAGCCCCGGACCTCGGGCGGGCTGCAGCGGATCGCCCCGCGCAGGACCCGCATCGGCCTGGTAGCCGGGGGCCTCGGGGCCTACTGGCCCCAGTTCCCCGAGCTCCTGCCCCAGCTGCAGCGCTCCTCGCGCCGCGTCGCCGAGCGCTTCGCCGCGCTCGACTGCGAGGTCGTCGACGTCGGGTTCATCTCCGATGCCCAGGAGGGCGCTGCCGCGGCCGAGAAGCTGCGGCTCGCCGACTGCGACCTGATCGTGGGCTTCCTGACCACCTACATGACCGCCACGATGCTGGTGCCGGTCGCCCAGCGCTCCGGCGCCCCGGTGCTGCTGCTCAACCTGCAGCCCACCGAGTCGATGGACCACGCGGCCTTCGACACCGGCGCCTGGCTGGCCTACTGCGGCGCCTGCCCGCTCCCGGAGATGGCGAACGCGTTCCGGCGCGTGGGGGTCGACTTCCGCTCGGTCTCGGGCTACGTCGAGGACGAGCGCGCCTGGACGCGGATCGACCGCTGGATCCAGGCGGCCGGCGTGCGCGCGGCGTTCCGACACGGCCGGCACGGGCTGATGGGTCACCTCTATCCCGGGATGATGGACGTCTCCACCGACCCGACGCTGGTCTCGGCCCAGCTGGGCGGTCACGTGGAGATCCTGGAGATCGACGACCTGCGGGTGCGCGTCGAGCAGGTGACCGACCCCGAGACCGAGGCCCGGATGGCCGTGGCCCGTGACGTCTTCGAGCTCGACGACACCGTCGTCGAGGACGACTTCCGGTGGGGTGCGCGCGTCTCCGTGGCGCTGGACCGGCTCGTCGAGGACTTCTCGCTGGACTCCCTGGCCTACTACCACCGCGGCCTGGACGGCGAGATGCACGAGCGGGTGGGTGCCGGGCTGATCCTCGGCGCCTCCCTGCTGACCGCTCGCGGCATCCCGACCGCGGGCGAGTTCGAGCTCCGGACGTCCCTGGCGATGCTCATCCTGGACCGGATCGGAGCGGGCGGCTCGTTCACCGAGCTGCAGGCCCTGAACTTCCGCGACGACGTCGTCGAGATGGGCCACGACGGCCCCGCGCACCTCGCGATCAGCGCACAGAAGCCGCTGCTGCGTGGACTGGGCGTCTACCACGGCAAGCGTGGATGGGGCGTCTCGGTCGAGTTCGACGTCGACCACGGGCCGGTGACGGTCTGCGGCCTGGCCCAGGACCGCGACGGCACCTTCACCATCGTCGCCTCCGAGGGCACGACCGTGCCTGGTCCGCTGCTCCAGATCGGCAACACCACCTCGCGGGTCGACTTCGGCCGCGACCCGGGCGAGTGGACCGACGAGTGGTCGGCCACCGGGATCGCGCACCACTGGGCGCTCGGCACCGGACACCGCGTCGCGGACCTGCGCGCCGTCGCCGACCTGCTCGGCCTCGGCCTCACGGTCGTCTGAGGTGGGGCCACGATGAGCAACCCCCCGACGCCGGGCGGCTCGGCGACGACGGTCCGCGTCGCAGCGGTCGACCTCGGAGCCACCAGCGGCCGGATCATGGCCGGCACGGTGAGCTCGACGTCGGTGCACCTGGAGGAGGTCCACCGCTTCCCCAACGGGGGAGTGCGGGCCCGTGGCTCGTTGTTCTGGGACGTCCTCGGGATCCACCGCGAGATGCTCGAGGGGCTGCGGCGGGTCGCGGCCACCGGGCCGCTGCAGGGGATCGGGATCGACTCCTGGGCGATCGACTACGGGCTGCTCGACCGCGACGGGGTGCTGCTCGGCAACCCCTTCAGCCACCGGGACGCCCGCACCGACGGGGTGCTGGAGCGGGTGGCCACGACGATCGACCCCGGTGAGCTCTATGCGATCACGGGCATCCAGCAGCTGCCGTTCAACACGCTCTACCAGCTGCTGGCGGCCGGTGGCACGGCGGCGCTCGAGGCGGCCGAGACCCTGCTCCTCCTGCCCGACCTGCTGTCCTACTGGCTCACCGGCGAGCTCGGTGCGGAGCGCACCAACGCCTCCACCACCCAGCTGTACGACGTCACCGCCGGCGACTGGTCGGACGCGCTGGCCGGGCGGCTAGGCCTGCCCCGGACCATCCTGCCGCCGATCCGCGATGCCGGCGACGTCATCGGCCCGCTCCTGAACGACGCCGGCCGGCAGGTCGGCCTCAGGGGGCGGGTGCCGGTGATCGCCGTCGGCTCCCACGACACGGCCTCCGCAGTGGTCGGGGTGCCGGCCACGGAGCGCGACTTCGCCTACATCTCCTCGGGGACCTGGTCGCTGGTCGGGCTCGAGCTCGAGGCGCCGGTGCTCTCCGAGGCTGCGCGCGCGGCGGACTTCACCAACGAGGTCGGCGTCGACGGCACCATCCGCTTCCTGAAGAACGTCATGGGCCTGTGGGTCCTCTCGGAGTCGGTACGCACGTGGGCCGACCAGCGCCTGCCCGGCGCCGACCTGGTCTCGTTGCTTGCCGCCGCGACGGACGCGCCGCCCCTGGCGACCGTGGTCGACATCAACGACCCCCGCCTCCTGGCGCCCGGCGACATGCCGGCCCGGATCGCCACCCTGGCCCGCGAGTCCGGCGAGCAGGTGCCCCGTACGCCGGCCGCGACCGCGCGGTGCATCCTGGACAGCCTCGCCCTGGCCTACCGCCGCCACCTGCGGCGCGCGGCCGAGCTCGCGGACCGCTCCGTCGACGTGGTGCACGTCGTCGGTGGCGGGTCCCAGAACCACCTGCTGTGCCAGCTGACCGCCGACGCCTGTGGCGTTCCCGTGCTGGCCGGGCCGTCCGAGGCGGCGGCCCTGGGCAACGTGCTGGTGCAGGCGCGGACGCTCGGGGTCGACGTACCCGACCTGGCGGCGATGCGGTCCCTGGTCCGCCGTACCCACGAGCTGCGCCGGTTCGAGCCTCGCACCGGCTCCGGCGACTGGGACGCCGCCGAGTCCCGCCTTCCCTTCCCTGCTGTGCCTCTCTCCGATGGAGCTGCCCGATGACTGGTCCGAACAAGCCCGAGATGAAGCGACAGGTGCCGCAGTGGCACGACCTGGCTCCGCTGATGAAGTTCAAGAAGCCGGAGCTGTCGCCGAAGCGGCGACGCCTCGAGAAGGCGCTGACGATCGAGGACCTGCGCCGGGTCGCCAAGCGGCGCACCCCGAAGGCGGCGTTCGACTACACCGACGGTGCCGCCGACGGCGAGGTGTCGCTGGGCCGGGCCCGGCAGGCGTTCTCCGACATCGAGTTCCACCCCTCGGTCCTGCGTGACGTCTCCGAGGTCGACACGTCGCGTGAGGTGCTCGGCAAGCGGGTCGCGCTGCCCTTCGGGATCGCGCCCACCGGCTTCACCCGGATGATGCAGGCCGAGGGTGAGATCGCGGGGGCGACCGCCGCGACCGCAGCCGGGATCCCCTTCTCGCTGTCCACGATGGGCACCACCTCGATCGAGGACGTCGCCGCCGCCGACCCGGGCGGGCGGCACTGGTTCCAGCTCTACATGTGGAAGGACCGCGAGCGGTCGATGGCGCTGGTCGACCGGGCCGCCGCGGCCGGGTACGACACGCTCCTGGTGACGGTCGACGTACCGGTGGCGGGGGCGCGGCTGCGCGACACCCGCAACGGCATGACGATCCCGCCTACCCTGACGCCGGGGACCGTGCTCAACGCGATCCCGAGGCCGGCGTGGTGGATCAACTTCCTGACCACCGAGCCCCTCGCCTTCGCCAGCCTCGACTCCTGGTCCGGCACGGTCGCCGACCTGCTGGACACGATGTTCGACCCGACCGTCACCTACGAGGACCTCGACTGGATCCGGCAGCAGTGGCCCGGCAAGGTCGTGGTCAAGGGCGTGCAGACGCTCGCGGACGCCACCCGGCTGGCCGACGCGGGGGTGGACGCCGTGCTGCTCTCCAACCACGGCGGCCGCCAGCTCGACCGGGCCCCCATCCCGTTCCACCTGCTGCCACAGGTGGTCAAGGAGGTCGGCAGCGACGTCGAGGTCCACCTCGACACCGGGATCATGTCCGGGCAGGACATCGTGGCCGCCATCGCGCACGGTGCGCACTTCACCCTGATCGGCCGGGCCTACCTCTACGGGCTGATGGCCGGCGGGCGCGACGGCGTCGACCGCACGATCCAGATCCTCCAGGGCCAGATCGAGCGCACCATGCGCCTGCTCGGGGTCCGCTCGCTCGACGAGCTGGAGCCGTCGCACGTCACCGCCCTGCAGCGGCTGGCGCCCCGCTAGCACGCGATGGGCAGCTGCTCGGGCACGACCTCGCACCCCGCGTGGTCCCCGCACCCGGTCGACCTGGAGATCCTCGCGCACCTGGCGGAGGGCCTGACCGTCGACGGGACGGCTCGACGCGTCGGGCTGTCGGGGCGTACGGTCCGGCGTCGGCTGCGCTCGCTGGCCGACGAGATCGGGGTCGACTCGACCATCGAGACCGTGGTCCAGGCGGTACGTCGCGGCCTGATCTGAGCGGCCCGGACGTGGCCTCTCCACCGCCGGGGCGCCGGGTCGGCGCAGTGCCGGCGCGGTGGCGTCGTCGTCGTTGAAACGATCTCGCGCGCGGCGGGGGGTGGGTGGCGTCGACCGGTGAGTGGTGCGCGTTTGGCCGGCGGGCATGTAACTCACCGTTACGTCCTCCACCACACCGCTCGAGCGGTGTGGTGGATGCCCTGACGGTGAGCTACAAGCCCGCAGCCCTCCCCACCCCCGCCTTGAGCCAGCCACCGACGACCCCGACGAACTGGCCGGATCGGGCCACGGTCATCCCTTGTGGCGGTGGTCGCGCCATCCTAGTGTGAGGGCCATCACAGGCCTGAATCGTTTCATAGATGGGCCTCGCTCACGTCCGAAAGGTCCGTTCATGACCCCCTCCTCTCCTCGCACCCGGTGGGCGGTGGCAGGCCTCGCGCTGGCCGTCGCCGCCACGGTGCAGCTGCCCGGCACCGCCATGGCAGCAGCTCCGGACGCGGCCGGCCTGGCGGCGCGTGCCGTTGCCGGCCCCGCGGTCGTCACCGTGACCGACCTCAACGTCAACGGCCGGACGAACCCGCTCGGCATCCCCGGTGGGCCGCCGAGCCTGGGCTGGAAGGCCACCTCGGACAGCCGCGGCGTCGTCCAGGGCGCCTACCAGGTGCGGGTGGCCAGCAGCGAGGACGCGCTGGCCTCCCCCGACGTGTGGGACTCGGGCAAGGTCGTCTCCGACCAGCAGGTCGACGTGCAGTACGGCGGCCCGGCGCTGAGCGCGGGCACCCGCTACGTGTGGCAGGTCCGCACGTGGGACGGCACCGACGCGACGTCCGCATGGAGCGCCCCGGCGTCGTTCGAGACCGGTCTCCTGAACGCCTCGGACTGGGGCGGTGCGGACTGGATCGGCAAGTCCGTGGCGGGCGAGGTCGACACGTGGACCGACTACACCGCCGACATCGACTTCGACATCGCCGACCTGGCGATCGGTGTGTTCATCCGGGCCGCCAACACCAGCAACGCCTACATGTGGCAGATCTCGACGGCCGACGGCACCGGCGTGCCGAAGTTCCGTCCGCACAAGCGCGTCAACAACGGCTACACGCTGCTGGACAACAAGCCGATCACGAGCATCAGCTCGGCGGACCTGCTCGACGGCACCCACCGACTCTCCGTCACGGTCGACGGCAACACCATCACCACGCTGCTCGACGGCGTGCAGATCGACCAACGCACCGACTCCTCGTTCGGCAAGGGCTTCGTCGGCTTCCGCCAGGACTTCGCGGACGGCAAGGGCGACGAGGCGGCCGACATCAAGGCCGTCAAGGTGACCGCCAAGAACGGTGACGTGCTGCTCGACACCGACTTCACGACCGGCAACCCGTTCAACGGTGGCCGGCTGACCGACCAGGGCCTCCGGGTCGCCGAGCGCAAGGACGTCCTGTACCGCTCCAAGGACTCCAACAAGCCCCTCCTGCGCACGTCGTTCACGACCGAGCCCGGCAAGACGGTGGCCTCGGCCCGGGTCTACGCCTCGGCCCAGGGCGTCTACGAGCTCCAGCTCAACGGCGAGAAGGTCGGCGACCAGCAGCTCGCTCCCGGCTGGACCGAGTACCGCAAGCGCATCCAGCACCAGACCTACGACGTGACCGACCAGGTCCGTAGCGGCGCCAACGCGTTCGGTGCCGAGCTCGGCGACGGCTGGTGGTCCGGCAAGATCGCCTCGTTCGGCTTCAACAACTACGGCCCGAGCCTCGGCCTGATCGCGCAGCTGCGCATCGACTACACCGACGGCACGTCGCAGGTCGTCAAGACCGACGACACGTGGAAGAGCCACTTCGGCCCCTACGTGCAGGCCGACAACATCGAGGGCGAGACGTACGACGCGAACGACGAGCAGTCCGGCTGGGACACCCCGGGCTTCGACGACGCCGCCTGGAACCCGGTCACCATCGCGCCGAACACGACCTCGCCCGCCTGGTGCCGCAGCCCGACGAGCCGGTCCGCGTGACCGAGGAGATCCCCGCGCAGGCGCACACCACGCCCGCGCCCGGCGTCGAGATCTACGACCTCGGCCAGAACATGGTCGGCGTCGCCCGGATGCGCCTGCAGGGCGCGGCCGGCACGACCGTCACGATCCGCTACGGCGAGGAGCTCAACCCCGACGGGACGCTCTACACCGCCAACCTGCGCAGCGCCAAGGTCACCGACCACTACACGTTCGCCGCCGACCGGCAGCAGCGACGTACACCCCGAAGTTCACCCAGCACGGCTTCCGCTACGTGGAGATCACCGGCACGACGGCCGCCTCCCGCCGTCGCCGACGTCACCGGGGTCGTGTGGGGCTCTGACCTCGCCGCGACCGGCGACCTGACCACCTCCGACCCGATGCTCAACCAGCTGGTCAGCAACATCTCGTGGGGCCAGCGGGGCAACTTCCTCTCGGTGCCGACCGACACCCCGGCCCGAGACGAGCGGCTCGGCTGGACCGGCGACATCAACGTGTTCGCCCCGACCGCGAGCTACCTGCGCGACACCCGCGCGTTCCTCGGCAAGTGGATGACCGACCTGCGCGACGCCGGCTACTCCAACGGCAACTTCCCGGGCATCGCCCCGGTCGTGCCGAACGCCGGAGACTTCGGCAGCGGCCTCGGCTGGTCCGACGCCGCGATCACGGTGCCCTACGCCACGTGGAAGGCGTGGGGTGACAACGCGATCGTCCGCGAGAACTACGCCGCGATGTCGAGGCTTCCTCGACTTCGTGCGCGACAGCGCCGGCGACGACCTGATCGACTCCGGTCGTGGGCACTGGGAGGACTGGCTGAACCTGGACGACCCGACCGGGCGTCGACGTGCTCGGCACCGCCTACTACGCCGAGGACGCCCGGATGCTCTCGGAGATGGCGGCAGCCATCGGCGAGGACGCCGACGCCGCCGACTTCGCCCAGCTGAGCGCGGCAGATCCGCGACGCGTTCACCGAGAGCCTCGTCGCAGGCCAACGGCACGGTCAAGGGCAACAGCCAGGCCGGCTACGCCATGGCGCTCGGCATGAACATGATCAGCCGACCCGGCCCTGCGCGAGAAGGTCGCGGCGAAGTTCGTGGCCAAGCTCGCCGCGAGCAACAACCACCTCACCACCGGGTTCCTCGGCACTCCGTGGCTGCTTCCGGCGCTGAGCAGCATCGGTCGCGACGACCTCGCCTACTCGATGCTCCTGCTGAAGGACTACCCCTCGTGGGGCTACGAGATCGAGCAGGGTGCCACCACCATGTGGGAGCGCTGGAACTCGATCATGCCCGACGGCAGCTTCGGCCCGGTCGAGATGAACTCGTTCAACCACTACGCCTATGGCGCCGTCGGTGACTGGATGTACCAGAACATCGGTGGCATCAGCCCGGTCGAGGCCGGTTACAAGACGATCCGGATCGCCCCCGACGTGGGCGGCGGCCTCACCCACGGCAGCGGCCACCTCGAGTCGGTCCACGGCACGATCGCGACCGACTGGACCGCGGCCACCGGGAGCTTCGACCTCGCCGTCGAGGTCCCGGTCAACACGACCGCAGAGGTGGTCCTGCCGGCCGAGAACGTCTACTCCGCCACCGAGGGCGGGGCGCTCCTCTCCGACGTCGACGGCGTCCAGGGCGTGGTCGACGACGGCGACACCGTCACCGTCACGGTCGGCTCGGGCAGCTACGACTTCGCGGTGGACGACGCCAACGAGGCGGTCGGCGCGATCCTGGTCGCCCTGGACATGCTCTCGTCGCACGTGGCCGACCTCGCCGACGCGGGTGACGTGACCACGGAGCAGCGCGACGCGATCGGCACCGCGCTCGCAGCCGTCCGCAGCGACGTCTCCGACGCCCTGCTCGCCGGACTCGACGGTGACGCCGACGCGGCGGCAGCAGCCCTCGCAGCGGCCCTCTCCGGGGTCCGCGACCTGCGGTCCGCGCTCCCCGACGCCGGGCTCGACGCGCCGGTCCTCGGGGACCTCGACGGCAGCCTCGGTGCCCTGGAGCACCAGCTGCTCAACGCGCTGACCTCCGCCCTCGGGGTCACCGTGACGCTGCCTCCGGTGAGCGGTGCGGTGCTCCCCGGGGCAACCGTCGCCGGCACCATCGAGGTGACCAACGACGGCGTCACCGACCTGACCGGCCTCGACGCCACCGTCGACGTCGCGGAGCTCGGCTCCGACGCCGTCGCGCTGGCCTCGCTGCCGGCGGGCGAGTCGGCCCAGCTCCCGGTGGAGATCACGGTCCCCGCGCACCAGGCGCCGGGCGGGTACGACGCCGAGCTGTCCCTGGACTACACCTCGGGGGCGGACTCCTACACGGTCACCGCCACGACAGCCGACTGGGCCACGGTGACCTCCGGCCTGGAGCTCGGTGACCTGTCCACGACCATGGACGGCACCGACGTCAGCGAGCACGCCACCGTGACGGTCCCGGTGAGCAACACCGGCTCGGCCGACGTCCGGGCCCACGCGGCCCTCACCCTGCCCGAGGGCTGGGCCTCGGTCCCGTCCGAGGACGTGGTCGTGCCGGCCGGTGGCCAGGTCGACATGCAGGTCCCCGTGATCGTGCCTCTCGACCACGTCGCGGGCGACGTGCCCGTCGAGGTGGAGGTCCGACGGGCCGGGATCCTGCTGAGCTCGGCCGACGACGTCGCGACGTTCACGCTGCCGACCCCGCCGGACGCCGCGGTCGTCGACCACGTCGACTTCGGCGACGGCGCCTCGGAGTCGGCGCACGCGATCATGGCGGCACCGAGCAGCGGGACCAGCACCGAGGCCGGCTACACGCGTCGCTACGCCAATGCCAACAACCCGGGTGCGTGGTACTCGGTCCAGGTCGACGTGCCGGCAGGTGAGCCCTTCATCCTGCGCAACATCGAGACCTACGACTCGGCCAACACCAAGAAGTACAACGTCTACGTCGACGACGTGCTGGTGAAGACGCAGCTGGTGCCGCGCACCCAGGGCGGGGCGGGGGTCAAGGTCTACGACGCCCTGATCGACGACCCGTCGCTGACCGCCAACGACGGCAGCGTGCGGATCACGTACGAGTACCCGCTCGACGCCGCCGGGTTCTACGACCCGTCGATCGCCGACACCTGGGTCCTCGCCGTCCCGGACGACACGCAGGCACCCGACGTGTCCGCAGTCGTCAGCCAGGCCGTCGTCGGCGACAACGGCTGGTACCGCTCGGACGCGAAGGTCACGGTGAGCGCCACGGACAACCGCGACGCGACGCCCGTGGTCGAGACCGGCGAGGATGCCGGCTGGAACGCCTACGTGGGCCCGGTGACGGTCTCCGGTGAAGGTGCCCACGAGCTGTCCTACCGGGCCTCGGACGCCGCGGGGAACTCCTCGGGCGACCTGGTCCTCCCGGTGGACATCGACACGACGGCGCCGGTGACGGAGCTGTCGGTGACCCGGGGTGCCGGGGTCGAGGGTGCGGACTCGGCGATGCTCGAGCTCGCGGCCACCGATGCCACCAGCGGGGTCGCGGTGACGCAGTACCGGATCGACGGTGGTGACTGGGCGACGTACGCCGGTGCCGCGGTCGAGGTGCTCGGGTTCGGTGAGCACACGGTCGACTTCGCCTCGACCGACGTGGCCGGCAACCCCGAGATGATGCGGCAGGCGACGGTGTCGCTGGTCGACGTCGACCAGGTGGTGGCGATCGTGGCTCCGCAGGTCTCGGGTGCCGCGGCGATCGGGTCGCGGCTGAGCGCGACGACGGGGACCTGGAACACCAAGGGCCTGGACTTCGCGTTCCAGTGGCTGCGCAACGGTTCGCCGGTGGCCGGTGCGACCCGGTCGTCGTACCGGGTCGGTGCGGCCGACGTGGGCAAGCGGGTCTCGGTGCGGGTGACCGCGTCCAAGACGGGCCTGGAGCCCGGGGTGGCCGAGTCCGCGGCGAGTGCTCCGGTGAAGAAGGCGTCCTCGAGCGCGAAGGTCAAGGTCAACAAGACCAAGCTCAAGCGCAAGCAGTCGCTCAAGGTCACCGCCCGGGTCTCCTCCAGCCTGCGAGCCACGGGCAAGGTCCTGGTCAAGCTCGACGGCAGGACGGTCAAGAAGGCCTCGCTGAACAAGCACGGCAAGGCCTCGACCCGGATCCGGATCGGCAAGCGCGGCAAGCACAAGGTCCAGGTGATCTACCGGGGCTCGCGCACCGTGTCCGGCTCCCGCTCGGCCCCGGTGACCGTCAAGGTCCGCTGACCCGTCGCTCCTCCGCTGACCCGTCTCCTCCAGAGGAGACGGGTCGGCGGGAGCATGCCCCTCCCGCCGTCGTTCCTCTCCTGATCGGACGCACCCATGCCTCACCTCACCCGTACTGCGGTCGCCCGCCGCTCGCTCGCCGCCTCGGTGGCCGGCCTGCTGACCTCGGCCCTGGTCGCGGCGACGCCGCTCACCGCGGCCGCGCTGCCCACGCCGTCGGCTGCCGAACAGGTGAAGGGGCCGCAGGTGGGTGACCGGGGCGCCGCCGACCGACTGGCGGCCAACCCGGCGCTCTCCGTCCCCGGCTTCGACGTCGACGCGTTCCAGCACCCGACCGACCAGAAGCCGGCGGTGCTGTGGTTCTGGAACCGCACCCAGACCGACGCCCAGGTCGACGAGACCCTGCAGGACATGCACGACGCCGGCTTCACCGAGACGGTGATCTTCCGGATGGACGCCGAGCAGTTCTTCTCCGCGGCCTGGTTCGACCGGGTCGAGCACACCCTGCGGAAGGCGCAGGAGCTCGGCATGAAGGTGTGGCTCGACAACGACTCCCAGTTCCCCAGCGGGGCTGCCGGTGGGCTCGTGGTCAACGGCGGCACCGTCGGTGGGACGACGTACGAGCCGCACCCGGAGCTGGAGTTCAAGACGGCCGTGCGGTCGGGCAGCTCGGTCGTGCGCGGTGGACGCAGCGTCGACCTGTCGGGCCTGTTCGGCTCCAGCATCACGGTCGAGGGCGGCGAGGTCGTCGCCGACGCCAGCGTCTTCCCCGGCATCACCCTGCTCAAGGACGGCGCCGGCTGGTCCGACTACACGACCGACGCGCACTTCACGATCGGCGCCGGCACCGCAGGCTTCATGGTGCGCTCGCCCGACGACAAGAACGGGTACCTCGTCGACGTGCGCAAGGCCGGCAACATCGACTTCTGGAAGCAGACCAACGGCGGCTTCCAGCAGCTGCGCCTCGGCGGCGACATCCGTCCGACGTGGGACCCGGCCGCCAAGCACTCGATCAGCATCACCGCCGACGGACCGAACCTGTCGGTGACCCTGGACGGGGTCGCCGAACCGGTGCTCACCGACGCCACCTTCGCCACGGGCCGGGTCGGCATGCGGGTGGACGGGCCGCAACGCTGGCGCCTCGACGACCTGGCCGTCACCGAGGCCCCCGGCGGGGCCTCGCTCTACACCAACGACTTCACCGACGGAGCCTCCGTCAACGACTTCGACGTCAAGGTGACCCCGCTCGAGAACGTCATCGCCCTCGCCGCCCGGCCGGCGACCGGGCCCGGGGCCACCGACCTCGACCAGGTCGTCGACCTCAGCGACGAGTACGCCGGCGACGGCACCTGGGAGGCACCCGCGGGCGACTGGCGGGTCGAGGCGTTCACCTACCGCTACCGCGGCGACGGGTACGCCGACTCCCTCGACGTCGAGGCGATGCGGCTCTACGACGACATCATCATGGGCGAGTACTACGACCGCTTCCCCTGGGCATTCGGCACGGTCCTGCAGGGCTTCGCCGACGACGAGCCGTCGCTCAGCGACCGTCCCAACGGCGACGCCGTGCCGTGGACGCCGACCCTGGCCGCCCGGCTCGAGGCCGGCGGTGCCAGCGTGGCGAAGAGCATGGTCTCGGTGTTCACCGACATGGGACGCAAGGGCACCACCGAGAAGTCCCACTTCTACCGCGCCGCCTCCGACCAGTGGGTGGATGCCTACTGGAAGCCGAAGTACGAGTGGACCGAGGCCCACGGGGTCAAGATCATCTCCAACCCGCTCTGGGACGAGCACGGCCCGCTCGAGGAGCTGCGGCACTCCGGCAACCTGCTGATCTCGCACCAGTGGGCGCAGATCCCCGGCACCGACCTGATCTTCAACGACGTCGGCAACGGCGCGGCCCGCTTCCTGCCGCGCTCGGCGGCCAGCGTCGCCCACCAGCTCGGCCGTCCGCTCGTCTACGACGAGCTGATGGGCGCGACCGGGTGGGAGCGCACGCTCGACGACCTGCGCCAGGGAGCCGCGATCTCGGCGCTGCGCGGCATCAACAAGGCGCTCTACCACACGACGTACGACGCGATCGACGGCATTCCGTACCCCCCGGTGTTCATGAAGGAGAACACCTGGTGGCCCTGGATGAACGAGGTCAACGACTGGACCGGACGCCTGATGGAGTTCGGCCGCCACACCACGGCGGCCCCGACCGCGCTCCTGCAGATGCAGCGCTCCAACGAGGGCGCGCAGCGCTCGTCGTACGGCTTCGACCCCGACCGCGACTGGATCGCGACCATGAGCTCCCTCGAGGACTCCCAGGTCGACTTCGACCAGCTCGACGAGGGTGCGCTCACGGGCGACCCGCAGATCCTGGCCCCGGCCGAGGTCGTCGACGGCACCCTGCACGTCGGCGAGATGACGTACTCGACCGTGGTCGTCCCGCGCGCGCCGTACCTGTCCCTGGAGGCGGCGACCACCCTGCGCGACCTCGTCGCGGACGGCGGCGAGGTGGTCTTCGCCGGCCCCGTCCCGGCCATGGAGATCGAGGGCCGCGACGCGGCGCTCGCCACGATGCTCGCCCAGGTCGACAGCCTCGGCGGGTCCCGGGTCGTGCACGTCGGTGGACCCGCCCAGGCCGGTACGGCGACCGCGGGACTCGGACAGGCCGGGGTGACGCTGTCACCGGCCTCGACCGGCGTGCGGGTGCTGCGGTTCTCCCAGTCCGGCACCGACGGCTACCTGCTGCTCAACGAGGGCGGCTCGACCGTCGACGTCGACGTCACCTTCCCGAGCACCGGCACCCCTGCGGTCTGGGACCCCGAGACCGGCGACGTCACCGAGGCGACGACGTACTCCTCGGACGGTGGCGGCGTCACCGTGCCGATGACCCTCGACCCGCGGGCGCCGCTGGGGGTCACCATCTCCGGAGCCGGCGGACCCGCGCCTGCCCACGCCACCCGGGTGGTCGGAGCGGGCACGGTCAGCTCGTCCGACGTCGTCGACGGCGCCCTGGTCGCGCAGGTGACCACCGAGCGGGACGGCGTCACCGTCGTCCGCGGCACGGGCTCGACCGGCACGCTGACCGGTGCCACCGCGCCGGTCGACGTGCCCGACCAGGTGAGCCTCGGCGGTGCCTGGACCCTGGCGCTCGAGAACGGTTCCGCGCCGCTCAGCCGGCCGCTGGGCAGCTGGACCGACGTCGCGCCGAACTACTCGGGGAGCGGCACGTACACGACCGACGTGACCCTGGGCGCCGACCAGCTCACCGACACCGGCTGGACGCTCGACCTGGGCAAGGTCGGTGACGTCGCGGAGATCACGGTGAACGGGACCCCCGTGGGAGACCGCATCTGGGCGCCGTACACGATCGACGTCGGATCGGCGCTGCGCGTGGGCACCAACACGATCTCGGTGCGGGTGACCAACACCCAGGGCAACGAGAAGAACCGTCAGCCCTACACCTCCGGCCTCGTGGGGCCGGTGTCGCTCGTGCCGTCGCTGACCCTGCCGGTGACCCTCACGGCCGCGACGATCACCGCGACCGGTGCGGTGGCGGCCATGGACGCCGACGGTCGTGGTGCCGATGCCGCCCTGACCGTGCGGAACGACGGCGACGCCGCCGTGACCGGGGTCGTGCGGGCGACCGGCCCCGACGGGTGGACCTCGCGGGCCTCGGCTCCGGTCACGGTCGCACCGGGGGAGTCGGCCACCGGCACCGCCCGAGTCTTCCCGGGTGGGTTCGTCCCGGACGGCGACGTGCCGCTCGACCTGACCTTCGTCGTCGACGGTGCCCCGGTCGACGGGCGCACCGCCACCCTGGACGCATCGTTCGCCACGCCCCCGACGGGTGCCACCGACCACGTCGACCTCGGCGACTCCGCCTCGGAGGCGGCCCACGGGCTCACGGCGTCCGCCACCAGCGGCACCAACGTGGAGGCCGGCCTCACCCGTCGCTACGGCGGCTACCGGATCCCGGACGCCTACTACGAGTTCGACCTCGCGGTGGCCGACCGGCGGGGCTTCGTGCTCCAGGGCCTGGAGACCTACGACGACAACCCGCAGCAGAAGAGCTACAAGATCTTCGTCGACGGCACCCTGGTCGCGACCCGGCTCAACGTCCGGCCCCTGCGCCGGGCGGGCACCGCGGCCTACCGGCTGCACGTCCCGGCGCGCTTCGTCGCCACCGGTGCCGACGGCACGGTGCGGGTCCGGCTGCAGAGCCGCACCGACCCGGACTTCGCCGACCCGTCGCTGGCCGACGTGTGGGCCCTGCCGTTCCAGGGTGACACGACCGCACCGGAGGTCACGGTCGAGCAGTCCGCGACCGTGCCCGGCAGTGCCGGCTGGGCGCGTGGTCCTGTCACCGTGACGCTCGAGACCACCGACGACCAGGACGCCGACCCCGTCGTCGAGTGGGGCACCGACGCCGGGTGGACGTCGTACGACGGGCCGTTCACGATCGGCACCGAGGGCACCACCACCGTGTCCTACCGGGCCCGCGACGCCGCCGGCAACAGCACCGGGGTGTCGGCCACCGACGTACGCATCGACACGGTCGCGCCGCTCACCGCAGCCGCAGCCCGGGTCCGACCGGGTGTCGCGAACGCCGACCGGGCGACGGTGACCCTCAGCGCCACCGACGTGACCAGCGGGGTGGCCGCGACGTCGTACCGCCTCGACGGTGGCGACTGGGTGACCGGTGCCGGCCCGTTCGAGGTGACCGGCTTCGGGTCGCACACCGTGGACTTCGCCTCCACCGACGTCGCCGGGAACACCGAGCCGACCCACTCGGTGACCATCGACCTGCGCGACGTCGATGCGGTCAGCGCGGTGCTGGTCCCCCAGGTGACGGGCACTGCGGTCGTCGGCTCGACGCTCACGGCCACCACGGGCACCTGGAACACCCCCGGCCTGGACTTCGCGTTCCAGTGGCTGCGCAACGGTTCGCCGGTGGCCGGTGCGACCCGGTCGTCGTACCGGGTCGGTGCGGCCGACGTGGGCAAGCGGGTCTCGGTGCGGGTGACCGCGTCCAAGACGGGCCTGGAGCCCGGGGTGGCCGAGTCCGCGGCGAGTGCTCCGGTGAAGAAGGCGTCCTCGAGCGCGAAGGTCGAGGTCAACAAGACCAGGCTCAAGCGCAAGCAGTCGCTCAAGGTCACCGCCCGGGTCTCCTCCAGCCTGCGAGCCACGGGCAAGGTCCTGGTCGAGCTCGACGGCAGGACGGTCAAGAAGGCCTCGCTGAACAAGCACGGCAAGGCCTCGACCCGGATCCGGATCGGCAAGCGCGGCAAGCACGAGGTCCAGGTCGATCTACCGGGGCTCGCGCACCGTGTCCGGCTCCCGGTCGGCCCCGGTGACCGTCAAGGTCCGCTGACCCGCCAGTCCTCCGCCGGCCCGTCCCAACCCCCGACGGGGCGGACCGGCGGAGCCCCGCGCACCCCGTCGGGGGTGCAGGATGGCGAGGTGGACACGGGTACGCCGACAGCGGGCTGGCTGCGCGAGCAGCGACGACTTCTCACCGGACTGGCCGTGGCGTCTCGCCACCCGACCGGTGGTTTCGGATGGTTGGACGAGGCCGGGGGGATCGTCCTGGAGCGGTCCGTCGAGACCTGGATCAGCTGCCGGATGACCCACGTGCTCGCCCTCGCGCAGGTCTACGACGATGCCGGGACCGGCGACCACGTCGAGCACGGCGTCGCGGCGCTGGCGTCGGGCGGCGTGCTGCACGACGACCGGCACGGCGGGTGGTTCGCGGCCGCCGACCCGGACGGTCCGCACGGCACCACGAAGCGCGCCTACGAGCACGCCTTCGTCCTGCTGGCCGCCTCGTCCGCGCTCGCGGCGGGTCACGAGAGCGCCCGCCCGGTGCTGGACGAGGCGCTCGACGTGCTGGAGCGGCGGTTCTTCGACCCGTCCGTCGGGCTCTACCTCGACGTGCTCGACGGGAGCTGGGCCGGCGCCGAGCCCTACCTCGGGGCCAACGCCACGATGCACCTGGTCGAGGCGCTCCTGACCGCGCACGACGTGGGTGCCGGCGCCGGGACGCTCGACCGGGCGCTGGCGCTGGCGCACCGGATCGTGCACGAGATCGCTGCGGGCGCCGGCTTCCGGCTGCCCGAGCACTACGACGCGGCCGGGCGGGCGATGCTCGACTACAACCGGGACGACCCCGGGCACCCGTTCCGCCCGTACGGCGTCACGATCGGGCACCTGCTCGAGTGGGCCCGGCTGCTGGTGCACCTGCACCACGCGTGCCTCGGAGCCGGCCGCGAGGCGCCGGCCTGGCTGCTCCCGGACGCGGAGTCGCTCTTCGCCCGCGCCGTCGCCGACGGGTGGGAGGTCGACGGCACCGAGGGCTTCGTCTACACCGTCGACTTCGACGGGGTCCCGGTCGTGCGGCAGCGGCTGCACTGGGTGGTGGCCGAGGCGATCAACGCGGCCCAGGTGCTGGCCGACCTCCGTCCTGAGGGCGGGTACGACGACTGGCGCCGCCGGTGGTGGCGTCACGCCCGCGCCTCCTTCGTCGACGTCGACGGCTCGTGGCGTCACGAGCTCGACCCGGACCTCGGTGCGGCCACCTCGATCTGGCCGGGCCGCCCGGACGTCTACCACGCCTACCAGGCGGTGCTGCTCCCGCGGGTCGGCCGGGCCGGGCTCGTTCGCTGCCGCGGGGGCCGGGTCCGGGGCCGGGCGCCGAGGCCCGACGCGAGACCGACCCGTCGCCCCTGGAGGCGACGGGTCAGCGGATCGACGGGGTCAGACGACCGGGGCCATCTCCCGGTCGGCGTCCTCGTCACCGGCAGCGCGATTGCCCTGCATGGTGCGGACGCTCGAGGCCCTCGCCCTCGACGTCGACGTTGGGCAGGATCCGGTCGAGCCAGGCCGGGAGGTACCAGGCCTTCTCGCCCAGCAGGTACATCAGGCCCGGGATCAGGACCATCCGCACGACGAAGGCGTCGAACACGACGGCGACGGCGAGCGCGAAGCCCATCGACTTGATGATCGGGTCGTCCTCGAGCATGAAGCCGGAGAACACCGCGGTCATGATCGCGGCCGCGGCGGCCACGACCCGGGCCGAGTTGCGGAAGCCGTCGACGACCGCTTCGCGGGTGCTCATGCCGTGCACGTGCGCCTCACGGATCCGGGTCACCAGGAAGACCTGGTAGTCCATCGCCAGGCCGAAGACCACGCCGATCAGGAAGATCGGGATGAAGCTGACGATCGGCTGCGGCTCGAAGATGCCGAACGTGCCCTGCTGGAAGATCGCCACGGTGGCGCCCAGGGTGGCCAGCACCGACAGCAGGAAGCCGAGGGTGGCGGTCAGCGGCACCAGGATCGAGCGGAAGACGACCATCAGGAGCAGGAACGCCAGGCCGATCACGATCGCCAGGTAGATCGGCAGGGCGCTGGACAGGCGGTCGGACACGTCGGTGGTGATGGCCGTCAGGCCGGTCACGCCGATGGTGGTGGCGGTCTGCTGCTCGATGCCGGACTGGCCGTCGCGCAGGGCGGTCAGCAGGTCCTTGGTGGCCTCGTCGTCGGGGCCGGCGGTCGGCTGCACCTGGACCAGGGCGCCGGTCGCGACCGCGTCCGGGTTGGTCGGATCGGCGTTGGTGGCGACGACCTGGGCGTTCGCCACGCCGTCCTGCCCTGCCGCCCAGGAGACGACCTCCCCGAAGGCCGCACCGGCGTCGTCAGCGCCGCGGGCGTCGACGACGACCAGCAGCGGGCCCTCGCGGCCCGGGCCCGAACTCGGCGCTCATCAGGTCGGAGGCCTTGCGCTGCGTGGTGTCGCTGGACGCGGTCGAGTCGGTCGGGAAGGCCAGGTGCAGGTCCTTGAGCGGGATCGCCAGCGCACCCAGGGCGACGACGACGAGCAGGACGGCGGCCAGCGGCTGCTTGCCCAGCAGCCGGGCCCAGCGGACGCCGTTGTTGAGGACGCTGCCGTCCGCCTCGTGGGCGGGGCGGTACTTGCGCACCTGGCCGCCGAAGGCCTTCGACTTGAGCAGGCCGAGCACGGCCGGCAGCAGGGTGAGGGCGACGAGGACCGCGATCAGCACGGTGCCGGCCGCTGCCAGACCCATGGACGTGAGGAACGGGATGCGCGACGACCGAGAGTGCGGACAGCGCGATCAGGACGGTGAGCCCGGCGAAGACCACAGCGGAGCCGGCGGTGCCGACGGCGATGCCGATGGCGTGGGAGCGGTCGTCGGTGTGACGCATCTCGGAGCGGTAGCGCGCCAGGATGAACAGCGTGTAGTCGATGCCGACGGCCAGCCCGATCATCGAGGACAGCGCGGTGGTGCTGGAGTTGAGGTCCATGAACGCGGTCATCGCGGTGACACCGGTCAGCCCGATCGCCACCCCGAAGACCGCGGTCAGGATGGGCAGGCCGGCGGCGACGAACGAGCCGAACGTGAGCAGCAGGATCATCAGCGCGATCGCGATGCCGACCAGCTCGGCGGTGCCGCCCCCGAAGGACTGGACCTGGGAGCCGGAGCCGTTGGCCTCGACGGTGAGGCCGGCGTCGCGCGCGGTCTGCATGGCTTCGTCGAGGGCGTCGATGGTCGCCGGCTCGACGCTGGTCGGGGAGTCGACGTCGAGGTCGAAGCCGATGATGCCGGCCCGTCCGTCGGCGGACAGCGGGGAGAGCGCCTGCGCGTTCTCGCGGGCCACCGCAAGGTCGGTGCCGTTCTGCTTCGCCGCGTCGAGGACGGCGTCGCGCTGCGATGCGGCCAGGTCCACCGGGTTGCCGAGCTGAGGGTTCGCGGCCGGGTCGTCGGCCACCTGCGGGAGACCCTGCAGGTCGGTGACGAGCGCGCCGATCGCCTGCTGGTAGGCCGGGTCGGACAGGGTCTCGCCCTCGGGTGCAGCGACGACCACGTTGATCGTTGGCCTGCGAGAACGCGTCACCGGAGCCAGGGAAGAGCTCGGCCTGCAGGGTCTGCGCCTGCTCCGAGGGGATGCCAGGGATCGTGAAGGCGTCGGTGAACGGCTTGGAGAAGCCGGCCGCGACGCCGACGACGACGATGAGCAGGACGAACCAGCCGGCGATGAAGCGCGGCCAGTGACGGAAAGCGGTCTTCCCGAGGCGGTAGAGCAAGCTGGCCATGAGGGTTCTCCTGTGGGGGCCGGGTGGAAGGGTCGGGTGGGTGGCCTGGTCAGGCCCCGAGAAGCGACCGCGCAGTGCGGAGGCTCTCGTCGAAGTGGAACGAGAGGGACCGCTCGTGAGCGTCGGTCAGGTACTCGTCGAGCGAGGAGTCGAAGAGCGCGGCGAGCATCCGGACGGCGACCCGGGCGCGCAGCACCCCGAACGTCGGGCCCTCGCGCGCCTCGATGTGGGCGACGATCTCGGCGCTGAGGGCGACGTACCTGTCGTGCACGTGGGTCAGGAGCCGCGGGTTGGCGAGCATGACGCGGCGGCCGCGCTCGAGCGTCTCCCTGCTGAGCAGCTCGGTGTCGAACAGCGGGCCGATGAGCGCCCTCAGGTCGGCGACGAGATCGCCGCCGGGACCGCCGTCGCGGAACACCACGACCCTGGCCTCGGCGAGGTCGGGCAGCAGCCCGAGGACCGCGTCGACCTTGCCGGGGAAGTAGTTGAAGAGGGTGCGGCGGGAGACCTCGGCGGCAGCGGCGAGGTCGTCCATGGTGAAGCCGTCCAGGCCGTGCTCGTCGGTGAGCCTCTGGGCGCACAGGGTGATCCGGCCGGCAGTCGCCGTCCTGCGGTCTGTTGCACTTTCGATCACGTAGTGCATTTTGCACTGTGCATGTTACGAGTGCAAAACGCGGAGCGTTCGAACGCGTGTGATCTGGCCCTCACCCAGCCGTCGGGTGGGCAAGCACCTTCCCGGGATTGAGGATGCCCGCTGGGTCGAGGGCCTGCTTGACCGCCCGGTGCAGGGCGAGTGCGGCGGGGGAGACCTCCCGTTCCAGGCCACCGCGCTTCAGCAGTCCGATGCCGTGCTCCCCGGTGACCGTGCCACCCAGCTCGAGGCAGGCGTCGAGGATGTCCTCGAAGGCGGCCTGGGCGCGCACCTTCGCGGCCTCGTCCCCCGGCGGGGTGCTGATGAGGGGATGCAGGTTGCCGTCGCCGGCGTGCGCGATGTTGGCGATGCGGACGTCGTGCGCGGTCGCGATCTCCTCGACGCGGGCGAGCATGGCCGGCACCTGCTCGGTAGGGACGCATACGTCCTCGGTCAGCAGCGGGCCGAGCCGCTCCAGGGCCGAGTACGCCAGCCGCCGGGCGGCGAAGAGTGCCTCGGCCTCCTGGGCGTCGGTCGAGCGGTGGGCCCAGGCGGCTCCGGCGTCGGAGAAGCACGTGGCGACCCGGTCGGCGAGGTCCTCGCCCTGGGCCCCGGGCTCGTCGACCTTGGCGAGCAGCAGGACGTCGGCGTCGACGGCGAGACCCATGTTCTTCCACGCATCGACGGCCTCGAGGCAGTGCCGGTCGACCAGCTCCAGAGCGGCCGGGGTGATCCCGGCGGCCGCGACCGCTCGCACCGCGTCGCCGGCTGCGACGACCGAGGCGAAGCCGCCGGCGACGGTGATGGCCGGCGGCGGCAGCGGCCGCAGCCGCACGGTGACCTCGGTGACGATCCCCAGGGTGCCCTCGGAGCCCACCATCAGCGAGACCAGGTCGTAGCCCGCGACCCCCTTCGCCGTCCGCCGGCCGAGGCGCACCAGCTCGCCGGACGCGGTCACGACCTCCAGCGCCAGCACGTAGTCCCGGGTCACGCCGTACTTCACGCAGCACAGGCCGCCGGCGTTGGTGGCGACGTTGCCGCCGATCGTCGACCACGGCGAGCTGGCCGGGTCGGGCGGGTACCAGAGCCCGTGCTCGGCGACGGCTGCGCGGAGGTCGTCGTTGACGACGCCCGGCTGGACGACCGCGAGCCGCTCGAGGGGGTTGACCTCGAGCACGGCGTCCATCCGGTCCAGCGCCACCACGACGCAGCCGTCGGTCGCGTTGGCGCCGCCGGACAACCCGGTGCCGGCGCCCCGGGCGACCACCGGGACGCCGTGGGCGGCGCAGGCGGCGACCACCCGTCGTACCTCCTCGGCGGTCTCGGCCCGGACGACGGCCAGCGGCACGCCGACCGGAGCCCACTCCGCCTCGTCGTGGCTCAGGACCGCGGTGGAGTCCGGGCTCGTGAGGACGCGCTCGGCCGGCACCGCGGCGAGCAGGGCGGTCAGGACGTCGTCGGCCATGGTCCGAACGTACTGCGCGGGCGGCGGTCTCCCCACGCGTCACGCCCGACGGGCCGCACCGCCGTACCTCGAGCTGTCACGAGGACCCGAGGCCGAGAGGTGTCAGAGTGCGTCGACCAGGCGGGTCGCCTCGACCAGGGACAACGCCGGGTCCTGACGCCGGACCTCACGGACGGCCGCGACCCGGCCCTCGCGCTCCTGCGCATCCCGCACCCGGGCGAGGTCGACAGCGCCTCGGTCGATCGCGGTGCTCCGTCGTCGGACCCGGAGGAGGAGCAGGACGCCGAGGGAGAGCAGGACGCCGGCAAGAGCGGCGGCCCGCACCCAGTCCCATGCCGAGAGCCCGTCAGCAGGCGCGTCGACCAGATCTCCGATCGTGCCGATGACCACGAGCGCCAGCGCCAGCGACCAGATCACGCCTCGGAGTCGACGGCACGGCGAGCTGCTCGCGTCCATGCCCCCATGGTTCGCCACGTGGTCGGTGTGCGCAAGGGCCTCACTGAAGCGGTCGTGCACGACGCTGCGACGCCTGGTCCCGTCACCGCCTCGCACGGCAGCGTTGCCCAGGCCTGGGTGAGGCTGCCCGTGGCCACGGGTGTCACGAGCGGAGGTCGGCGTCCTGGGACTGTCGGTGGGCGGGTCTAGGATCGAACACGTGATCCCGCTCGCAGATCATCGCCGACCTCTTCGTCGAGCGCCTGACCGGGCAGGTGACCGCGACCAGCGTGCCGGTGAGCATCGAGGTCGTGATGCCGGTCGAGACGCTGCTCGGTGATGCCGACGAGCCGGCCGAGGTGCCCGGGACTGGGGCCGATCCCCGCCTCCGTGGCCCGTGGGCTGGTGCAGGCCTCTCCCGAGGAGGCGACCCGCATCCGTCGGCTCTTCGCCGACACCGAGCACCTCGTGGCCATGGAGTCGGTCAGCACTCGCTTCGATGGGCTGCTCAGGCGCTTCCTCCGGCTGCGCGATCGACGCTGTCGCACCCCGTGGTGCGACGCGCCGATCCGCCACGACGACCACGTCGTCTCCCGGGCCCGGGGCGGCCCGACCAGCGCCCACAACGGCGAGGGACTCTGCGAGAGCTGCAACTACCTCAAGGAAGAGCCCGGCTGGGAGCACCGCACCGTCTCGGCGGAGGTCGTGGAGCCACACGTCGTCGAGACCACGACCCCGACCGGTCACCGACATCACTCGCGGGCGCCCACCCCGCCGGGCAGCAACCCCCGCGACCGGTTCGTCGAGATCCACCACGGCGTGTGGCGCCTCGTCGCCTGACCAGTCCCACCTCCGCACGTCACACGTGCGGGTGTGGGAGGCGCTGCTGCGCGCCGGGCAGAATCTCGCCATGGACCTCGGTGACCTGGTGCGGGTCGTGCTCATCGTGCTGGCCGTCCTCACCGCGCTCGGTCTGGCCGTCGTCGGCTACGTCATGTGGCGATTCCGGGTGCCGCCGCGCGGTGTGGTGGCGATGATCGGCGCCCTGGTCTACCTGGCCAGCCCCGTCGACGTGCTTCCCGAGATCGTCCTGGGTCCGCTCGGCCTGGTCGACGACGCCGGCGTGGTCGCCGGCGTGGGCTTCTTCGTCTACCGGCTGGTGGTCGCGCGCCGGATGCTGCGCGACGGCGGGGTCCTGCCGCACTCGCGCACCGAGAGCTGAGCGGTACGGCGCCGGGTCCGCTCGGCCAGTGCCAGGGGTGGACGCCGCCGGCCCACGCCCGCTCAGCCGACCTTGCGGTACTTGCGGTGCATCGTCTGCTTCGTCACGCCCAGCAGGACGCCGATCTCGGCCCAGCTCAGGCCGGCGTGGCGAGCGCGCCGAACGGCGACGTCCTCGCGTCGGCTCAGCTCGCACTTCGCCTCCGCGACCGCGGCGAGCTCTCCCACCGCCCCGCCGTCGCCGTCCTCGGTTGCCTGGCTCGTCTCCATGACTGTCAGCATATGCTGACGAGTCAAGGTCACTCGCCGCGGCGCTTGATGTACGGCGACGCGCCCACGGCCAGTGTCTGGCCGGTGACCGGGACGTCACCGAGCGCCTCGTCGCAGGCGGCGATGACGTCGTCGGTGAGGGACACCCCGGCGGCGGCCGCGTTGCCATGCACCTGCTCGGGGCGCGAGGCGCCGATGATGGCCGAGGCGAGCTCGGGCCCACGCAGGGTCCAGGCCAGGGCCAGCTCGGGCAGCGTCAGGCCGGCGCCCTCGGCGACGGGCACCAGACGCTGCACCGCCTCGACGGCCTCCTCGGTGTAGACGACGTCCTTGGCGGCGTTCATCGACGACTGGGCGAACCGTGAGTCGGCCGGGAAGTCCTCGCCCGGCTTGTACTTGCCGGTGAGCAGGCCCTGCGCCAGCGGGGACCACACGATCTGCGAGATGCCGTTGTCCATGCAGAGCGGGAAGATCTGGTCCTCGGGGGCACGCCAGAGCATGGAGTACTGCGGCTGCGAGGACACGAACAGGTCCGGACCGCCGATCTCGATGGCGGCCCGCACCTGGTCCGGGGTCCACTCGCTGAAGCCGAGGTAGCGTGCCTTGCCGTCGCTGACGACCTTCTGCAGCGCCTCGACGGTGTCCTCGAGCGGCACGTCGGAGTCGAAGCGGTGGGCCTGGTAGAGGTCGACGTGGTCGACGCGCAGGCGGCGCAGCGACGCGTCGATCTGCTTGGCGACCTGCTCGGGAGCGAGACCCTGGTCGGCCGGGTCGTCGGACATCTGACCGTTGACCTTGGTGGCCAGCACGTAGGAGTCGCGCGGGTGGGCGCTGAGGATCTCGCCCCACGCCTCCTCGGCCGCGCCGCGACCGTAGACGTTGGCGGTGTCGAAGAAGTTGATCCCGGCGTCGAACGCCGCCTCGGTGCAGGCGCGCGTCTGGTCGGCCTCGACGCCGCCGGAGTAGGTCAGCCAGGAGCCGAGCGAGATCACCGACACCTCGAGGTCGGAGCTGCCGAGCATGCGGAACTTCATCTCGTGGGTCATGTCTCCACGCTAGCCACGAGGACCTGCCCCGCCTTCACCCCTGACGGCCAGAACTGACGGCCAGAACTGACGGCCAGAGCTGGCGGTCAGGAGTAGCGGTGGCTCTTCGCTGCGTGTCCGTGCTCGCGGGTGCAGGTGCGCCCGCCCATGTTCTTGTGGCCGCACAGGCGCTCGCCGACGGGCTCGGTCTCGCACGTCGGCCGGCGGGGAGCGGTGGTCGGCTTCGCCGCGGCGCGGGTCGCGGCCGCCGGCTTCGGCCGCGTCGTGGTCGGGCTGGCCGGCGGCGCCCGCAGCGCGGCTCTTCGCGTACTTGGCTTCGCGCATCGCGCGCAGGTTGTCCATCTTGCTCATCGGCGGTTCACGCCCTCGACCCTAGGGCACCCACCGACAACTCGAGACCCCGCACCGGCCGGGGTCGCCGGCGGACGTCTCAGAGGAAGCGGCGCAGCGCGGCCACCGACTCCGTCGGCCTTCGCACCGCGATGCCCTCGCCGAGCGCCCGCAGCCTCCAGCCACCGCGTCACCCTCGCCGGTGCGGACGATCGTGGCCATCGCCAGGCCGCTCTCGGGGACGCCGAGGGTCAGGGTCAGCCGGGCCAGCTCGACGTCGTTCTCGTCCACGATGCGGCAGTAGGCGTTGCTGACCCACTGCAGGGCGTGGCCCTGGTAGCTGCTGACCTGAACGACGATGGTGGTGACCTTGCCGTAGACCTTGGTCAGGTCGACGGTGATCGTCTCGTCGTCGCCTGCTCCCGCGCCGGACGTGTTGTCGCCCTGGTGCACGACGGAGCCGTCGCGTGTCGCCAGGTTGTTGTAGAACGCCAGGTCGAAGAGCTCGTCGCCGGCGAACTGCACGGCCGAGGCGTCGAGGTCGACCTCGGCCGCGCCGCTGCCGATGAAGCCGGCGGTGCGCTCCTTGGCCCAGCCGATGCCCATCCGCAGCGTCGTCAGCGGGGTGCCGTCCTCGTGGACGAGGTCGACCTCCTGACCCTTGGCCAGCTCGATCACGGCACTCTCCTCTGCTCTACCCTCTGCTCGACCCGCGTCTGCTCGGCGTGCGTCGCTCGCCGTACGCCCGAACCTACCTCGTCCGGGTCAGACGCCCGAGGCCGACGAAGGACGCGGCGGTGGCCATCGCGACCCGGTCGCCCGCCGCGCGCACCCGGATCGTCAGCAGCGCCTGGGCGAGGCCCTCGCCCGCGGCGAGGGCGTGGTGGAGGTCGACCATCGCCGCGTCCGGTCGCCTCGTCGCTGACCTCGGCGACGCTCGCGACCACCCCGGCCGTGCCCATCGACAGCAGCGCGGACGACAGGCCGAGCAGCTCGTCGGCACCGACCGGCACCATGACCCCGGAGTCGCACGCCGAGAGCACGAAGCGGTGTGGTGCGCGGTGCAGCAGCTCGAGGTCGTGCACGGTCAGCGCGCCCGTCGGCCAGCAGCAAGGAGGAGAACATCGGGCTGTCGGGCCGGAAGTGACCGTGGGTCGCGACGTGGGCCAGCAGCGCTCCGTCGAGCGCGGCGAGCGTGGCCTCGACGGTCGCGTCGTCGCCCGCGCAGCACGAGTGCCCCCGGGTTCTCCCGCGCCAGTACGTCGACCTCGGCACCGCCGGTGCGCAGCCCCGGCCCGCTCACCAGCACCAGCCCACCGGCCGTCGGTGCGGAGCGGGCCGTGGGCGCGCAGCCAGGTCGCCGCGCTGGGCGCCACGCTCACCGGCGCGCTCGGCCAGTGCGCGGGAGCAGCCCCCACGGCGTCGCGTGCAGCCGGCCCGGGGGCGAGACGACGACGGGTCCGTCGCCGAGTGCCCGCGCGGCGGGCCCGAGGAGCGTCCGCTCGAGGCGCTCGCCGAGGCCGCGGAGGTCGCTCGGACGCCCGCGGCCGGTCTGGCGCAGCACGAACCGGGCTGCCGTGAGGGCCGCGACAGCCTCCTCGACAGGTCCGACCACGAAGCCCCGCACCCGACCGGCTCGTGCCACCAGCGCGCGCAGCGTGCCGTCGACCTCGACGAGCTCGACGAGGGCGGTGTTGCCCTCGGGGCGGCGGCCCAGCTCGTCCAGCAGGTGGGCGATCTCGAGCGGGGCGACGGCGCTCTCCCGTCGACCTGCCAGCCGATGCCGCAGCTGGCGGACCTCGCGCTCCAGGGCCCGCCGCTCGTGGGCGATCTCGGCCGGGTCGTCGGACTCGCGGCGGGCCTCGTCGAGCGCCCGCTGCGCGGCCCGTACGGCGTCCTGGGCGTGGGCTGCCTCCTCGGGCGGCCGCACCGGCGGCTGCGCCAGGGCGGTGGCCCGCCACCGCTCGCTCCACGCGAGGAGGGTCCGCGGAGCTGCCGCTCGCCACCGCCTGCTGGAGCGCCAGGGCCGCCAGGTCCCTGCCGTACTGCGTCGACAGGGCCCGCAGCTCGGCGCTGCCCAGGCTGGCGCGGTGCTCGTCGAGGGCGTCCAGACCCTTGCCGCACGCCGAGAGGACACCGCGCGGGGTGCCGGTGAGGTCCCGCAGCCTCGCCAGTGCCAGCCACCCCGTGGCGGCCACGACGGCCGAGGGATGACGCCGGTAGCGGCCGGCGGTCCGGTAGTGCGGCTCGGACGCGTCGGCGTCGGCGGCCAGGTCGCCGGCGAGCAGGAGGGCGAGGGCGGCCTCGTCGGCGCGCACGGCGACCAGCTCGGTCGCGACCCGCGCAGCGAGCCCGGCCAGGCGCTTGCCGCGCTCGTCGCGGGCCGCGGCCGCCCGCACGAGCAGCAGCTCGCTCTGCAGGCATCCCCACGCCCGCTGCTGGCGGGCGAAGAGGATCCGGGCGGTGCGTGCCCGCCGTACAGCCTCGTCGTGGTCGCCGACCGCGAAGGCGGCGGTCGCCGAGGCCAGGAGGAGGTGAGCCCTCTCGACGAGCGTGGGCACGTCGCCTGCCAGGCAGGCATCTGCGACCTCGAGGGCCTCGTCGTCGAGGCCGGCGACGAGCAAGAGCTGACAGCGGTCGGTAGCGAAGTTCGCCGGGCTCACCCCGGTGCCGTCGAAGCCGCGAGCCGCCTCGTCGAACTGAGCCAGCGCCTGGGGCAGGTCGCCGCGCAAGTAGGAGACGAGGCCGAGGGTGTGCAGCGCCCACACGTGCTCGAGGCGCTGGTCCAGCAACCCGAAGAGCTCCCTCGCCCGCCCGGCGTCCTGCTCGGCCCGCAGGAGCGAGCCTCGCGCCTGATGGACGCGTGCGCGGTTCAGCAGCGTGCGCGCTTCCCACAGCGTGTCGCCGTGCTGGCGGAAGGCTGTCAGCGCGCCGCGGAGGTCTGTCAGCGCGGCGTCGTAGCGGCCGAGGTAGAAGCAGCAGTGCGCTCGACGCAGCAGCACCCGCGCGTGGAGCAGCCCGGCCGACTCCCGCTCGGCGCGGTCGAGCTCCAGGAAGCCACCCCGGCTCCGCCCGGCAACGACCAGGGTGGCGCCCAGTGTCGCGCGGACGTCGATGGCCCGATCGGTGTCGGGCGCGGCGCTTGCCCGGCTCAGAGCCAGACGGAGCTCGCGTACGGCGGTCCTGGTGTCGCCGCGGTCGCGGTGCACGATCCCGGCTGCCTGGTGGGCGTACGACGCTGCCTCAGGGTCCGGGGAGCCGGCCAGCACCGAGGCCGACCGCCGCAGCGCGTCCGCGGGGCGCGACAGGGCGAGTGCGAGCAGGTCCTCGCGGTCCTGCGTCCCCGGCATCGTTCCCACCGTGCGGGCCCCTTACGTCACCTGCGCCGGATCGCTACCCTAGCCGGGATCATGGGGATCGACCGAGGAGAGCTCATGGACGCATCCGCCGGACCCGGCCCACGACGCCCGCGTCGCCGCGGCAAGGGCAAGGACACACCACTCACCCCCGAGCAGGCGCGTGAGCGCGTCCGCGTGCAGGTCAAGATCATCCGGGACGCGATGGGCCGCGACACCGTGGGCGTCGCGCTGCCCAAGGACAGCGACGACGTCGCCGACTACCTCTACCTCTACCGCCAGGGCGTGATCCTGGTCCGTGACGAGGACGTCGACCGGGTCTCGGCCGCGCTCGACCAGCAGGTCCGGGTCCAGGACAGCCTGGTCGGCGGGGTGACCCTGCTGACGGTCCTGACCGGGGAGGACGTGCCCCTGGTCCTCGAGACCCTCGACGACAGGCTCGGCTTCGGGGTGGCCACCCCCGACCACGTGCTCTACGTCTGCGGAGGTCAGGGGGGAGCCGGTTGCTGTCCCGCCACCGAGCCCGAGGAGCCACCGAGCCGCAAGCCGTTCCCACCGGTGTCGAAGGACACCTGCGCCGGGTCGGGGGTGATGGTGTCCGTGGTCGACACCGGCTGGTGGCCCGAGGCCGCGACCAGCGGTGTCTCATCGTGGCTCGCCGGAGTCGAGGGCGACGTGGAAGACGTCTACCCGGACCCCAGCCAACCGGACGCCATCACGCACTACGCCGGCCACGGCACGTTCATCGCCGGGGTGGTGCGCTGCCTCGCACCATCGACCGAGGTGCGGGTCGAGGGCTTCCTGACCCATGGTGGGGCGATCTTCGAGAGCGAGATGGTGGCGCAGCTCGTCGAGACCATGGCACTGGGGCCCGACATCATCAGCCTCTCGGCCGGCACCGTGACCCGGGGACACGGTGCCTCGCTGGCCTTCCAGGTCTTCTACGAGAACTACCTCAGCCAGGTCAAGAACACCGTGCTCGTCGCGGCCGCCGGCAACGACAGCACCCGCGCACCGTTCTGGCCGGCGGCGTTCCCCTGGACCATCTCGGTCGGGGCCACCAACGCGGCCGGGGCCCGCGCCGACTACTCCAACTTCGGCAGCTGGGTCGACCTCTACGCCCGGGGGAGCGACCTGGTCAACGCGTTCCCCACCGGCACCTACACCTGCTCCGAGCCGCCCCACGCGGGCGAGGTCCGCACCTTCAAGGGCATGGCCCAGTGGAGCGGTACGTCGTTCTCGACGCCCGTCGTCGCCGGGCTGATCGCCGCCCGGATGAGCGCCACCGGGCTCAGCGCCCGGCACGCCGCCGAGCAGCTGATGGACGAGGCGCGCGCAGGCGCCGTACCCGGGATCGGGCCGTTCCTGCCGCTCCCCTGACGATGTGAACGCGGCCGGTCGGCCCGGGCTTCCCCCAGCCCGGGCGTCCCGGCCCCATGCCTCACCGCGCGCCCGCAGCGCGCGCCTCCCCACAGGAGAGGCGCCCGTGCGGCGCCATCGGTGAACGAGCCGCTCGCCTCGGCGTCCCCAGCCGGGCGTGGCGGCTCGCGTCTCAGAGGGCGAGCCAGCCGGTGCTCTGGACCCGGTCCCCGATCGCCACCCGCAGCCGCCACGGCCCCTCGCCGGAGATCGGGAACACGAAGAACCCGGTCTCGTCGGCGTGCACCGTCAGCGGCTCGCCGAGGCGGGCGATCAGGGTGACCCGGCACTTGGCGGCAGGGAGGACCTGCCCCATCAGCTCGGCGCCGTCGCGCTCCACCTCGAGCGAGAAGCCACCACCCTGGAACCCGATCACCCGCACGTCGCTGGTGATGCTGCGGACCAGCACCTCGTCCTGGAGGAGCGAGTCGAAGGTGAGCTCCATCAGCTCCTCGTCGATCGTGCGCCAGGCGAAGGCAGCCCGGGCCGCGGCACGTGCCTGGTCGCTCACGTGGGCGTGGCCGTCCTGTGCGTCGCGGAGCAGGGCCATCAGCTCGTCGTCGTCGATGGGAAGGCTCATGAGGTTCTCCGAACGTCGGACGTGGTGGTCCCGGGCGAGAAGAGGCCCTGGATCGCGGGGGTGCGCCGCAGCTGGTCGAGGGCTCGGGCCCGGGTGGGCCCGATGCTGCCGACGGGCAGACCCAGCAGGGCGCTGATCTGTTGGTACGGGATGGGCGGGTCGTGCAGGAGCAGGAGCAGCAGCTCGCGGCGGTCCTCGGGGAGCTCGGCCAGCGCGTCGCGCAGGGCCTGGTGACGTTCGAGCTGCAGCAGGTCGGTGTCGACGGCGGCGGGCGCGGGCCCGCCGAACGCGTCCTCGCCGGTCTCGAGCACCCGCGACTCCTGCGGGTCGGTGGGCAGGCTCTTGCGGGAGCGGTCGAGCGTGCGCAGGCACTCCCGGCGCGTCGTCGTCGCGATCCACCCCGGGAGCGCGGCCGCCTCGCGCAGGTCGCCGAGGTGCTCGACCAGCCGGAGCCAGACGGTCTGGTTGACGTCCTCGGCGTCGGCGCCCCGCAGGCGGTGGCGGGCGATGACCGACCCGACGAGCGGCAGGAACCGCTCCACGAGGTCGTCCCAGGCCCCCTGGTCGCCGTTGCCGGCGCGGCCGACGAGATCCGCCAAGGTCGGAGGCTGCGTCTCGATGTCGTCCCACCTCCCCCCAGCAGCCGATGTGGATGACAGCGGCGATGCTGCTGGTGCTGTGGTCGATTCCACACCCGATCGAGGGCAGTGCGCAATCGGCTTTCGCGCCGAGTGCATGAGCGACGTGCGGTGCACGGATCTCCCCCTCCGGATCCAGGTGGTGCTGCGTCCCAGTGACGGCACCTCTCCCGGGGTCCTGTGAAGGAGGAGCCCCGGGGCGGGGGCGTGATACGTCGAGATCCGACTTTCTTCTCCGGGCCGGTGGAGCCGACGCTCTCCGAGGTCGGGAGCCGGTGCTCGCGTGGGCATGGGTGCTCCTCGTGGACGGTCCGCGGCACCGCGTGTCGGTGCCGGGGTTCCCGGGGGTTGCCGGGCTACCAGGAAGGAGCGTCGGTGATGGTGCCCTGATACCCGCTACTCGTCGAAGAGCCGGGCCTCGGCCTCGGCGGAGGTGATCTCGAGCCGCAGGCTCCACACGACGTCGTGGGGCACGTCGAGCCGGGTGAGGGTCACCTGGACCTGGGCCAGCACCCAGGCCTGGGAGAGCAGCGCGGCCTGCTGGGCCTCGGTCCGGACGCGCAGCCAGATCACCGGCGCACCGTCGCGATCGGGCAGCCAGTGACCCTCCTCCACGCCCCAGGGAGCGAGCGCGGCGACGATCGGCAGGATCGCGGCATCGACCGCTCGGCCCTGCCGGTCGCTGCTCATCCCGTCACGCTAGCGCCGCCGCCGTGAACCACCGGCGTGTCAGGCTGGTGGCATGACCGAGTCTCCCGCCCCGTCCTCCGCCGCCCCCGTCGTCGTCACCGGCGCCAACGGTCTCGTCGGCGCCCACACCTGCGCCGCGCTCGTGGAGCGCGGCGCCGTCGTCCGCGCCGTCGTCCGCCGGGAGGGGACCGCGCCCGCCCTCGCCGGCGTGGAGGAGTGGGTGGGCGAGTTCCACGACCCCGCCTTCGCCGCGTCCGTGACCGAGGGAGCCGGTGCCCTCGTGACCACCGTCCACCCGATGGGCAGCGACCTCGAGACGCAGCGTCGGATCGGGGTGGAGGGCACCACCGTGATCGCCACGGCTGCGCGTGACGCCGGGGTGCCGCTGCTCGTGCACATCTCGACGGCTGCCGTCTACGACCGCTCGCCGGATGCGGGCGACGTGGACGAGTCGTCGCCGCTGGCCGGAGCCGACGGTGGCGACTACGCCGTCACCAAGCGCGACACCGATGCCGCGCTGAGCGAGCTCGACGGGCCCACGCGGGTGCTGCTGCGTCCGCCCGCCATCCTCGGTGCCGGGGAGACGTCGGTGTGGAACTCGCTGCGGCCCGCCGCGATCCGCGACAACGAATCGGCCCGCCACGCGCTGGCGGAGCAGACGTTCCCGTGGGTGCACGTCGACGACCTGGCCGCCTTCGCCGCCGACCTCGCCTCCGGCCGGATCGCGCCCTCCGACGACGTGGCGAGCGGACCGGTCGCCGGTGCCTGTACGCCGGTCAACGTGGTGGCCGGCCCCGCCACCCTCCGCGACTACTACACCGCTGTCACCCGCGGCCTCGGTGTCGAGCCGGTCTGGGACGACGGGCCCGCCTGGACCGGAGAGGTGCTGGCGGACCGCGCCGGTGCCTGGGGCTGGTCCCCGCAGGTCTACCTCGGCCAGGCGATGGCCGAGATCGAGGAGGGACTGCGGGGCTGACCTGCCCGCCGTGGTCAGGCCCTAGCCTCGACGGGTGCCCCCGCGTTCGCCCCTGCCCCAGCGCCACGGGCTGAGCGCGGCCTGGATCCGCACGCCCGACCGGGACCCGGCGCGGTCCGCGCCGTGGCCGACGTTCGGGGCCTGGCTGCACGACCGGCTCGACCGGCACTGCGACGTCGAGCAGATGCTGGCCGAGGAGCGCTTCGTCTACGACGACCTGCGACCGGTGCGCGCGCTCGATGCCTACCTGCCGCACACGTTCGTGTGGTTCCACCGCGAGCTGCGCGAGGAGGTCGAGGTGCCCGGCGAGGTGCGGGTCCTGCATCGCGACGAGCGGCTCGTGGTGATCGACAAGCCGGCGTTCCTCGCCACGATCCCGCGCGGGCGGCACGTGCGGCAGAGCGTGGTCGTCCGGCTCCGCGACGAGCTGGGCCTGCCCGAGCTGTCGCCCCTGCACCGCCTCGACCGGGTCACGTCCGGGGTGCTGCTGCTCGCCACCGAGCGGCGGTGGCGCTCGCCGTACCAGCTGCTCTTCGAGCACGGTCGCGTCCGCAAGACCTACCGGGCCCTGGCGCCGTGGCGCGCCGACCTGGAGCTGCCGGTCGTCGTGCGCAACCACCTGCGCAAGGAGCGGGGCGTCCTGCAGGGCGAGGCGGTGCCGGGGGCTCCCGTCAACGCCGAGACGCTCGTCGAGGTCGAGTCCCGTACGACGGGCGCGGGCACGCCGGACGACCTGGCCGTCTACCGGCTGACACCCCGGACCGGGCGGACCCACCAGCTGCGCCTGCACCTGCTGGGGCTGGGCATCCCGATCGTCGACGACCCGCTCTACCCCGTCGTCCGCGAGGTCTCCGTCGACGACTTCGCGCGCCCGCTCCAGCTCCTCGCCGCCGAGCTGGCCTTCACCGACCCGGTCGACGGCACCGAGCGACACTTCGCGAGCACCCGCACCCTGCCGCTGACCCCCGAACCCCTCGCCCCGGTGGTCGAGGCGTGAGGAGCTCCGGCGCCGCCGTTCTCGGTGGTTGAGGTGTGAGGAGCGCCAGCGACGAGCCGTTCTCGGTGGTTGAGGTGTGAGGAGCGCCAGCGACGAGCCGTTCCCGGTGGTTGAGGTGTGAGGAGCGCCAGCGACGAGCCTCGAAACCTCTGGTGTCGAGGGGCAGCCGTGGGCCCTGGGGTTGCTTGTCGTCTTGCTGGGTTTCGAGGCTCGGGCCCGGGGGGCCCTCGCACCTCAACCACCGGGATGGCCGGGCCCGGGGGGCCCTCGCACCTCAACCACCGGGTCGAGCGCTCGGGCCCGGGGGGCCCTCGCACCTCAACCACCGGGATGGCCGGGCCCGGGGGGCCCTCGCACCTCAACCAGCGGATGGGCCTCGCACCTCAACCACTGGGCGAGCGCTCGGTGGTCAGTGGCGGGCGACCTTCTCGGCCAGGACGGCGGCGGCGCGCGCGACGAGGTCGGCGTCCTCGGGGTCGGCTGCGGCCCGCTCCGGCACCAGCCCGCCGAGGAGGGCAGCCGGGCGGGTCAGCCAGGCCCAGGCGCGCCAGGGGTCCATCCGGGCGGCGAGGAGGGGTCCGACGACGGTGACCAGGTCGGGCCGCGGCTCGCCCTCGGCGGTCAGCTGGAAGGCCGGCACCAGCGTCCGCCCCTCCGCCGCCACCACGAGCAGGCGGTGTGCCCCGTTGGCCTTGTGGACCGCGAAGCGGGTGGCGTCGACCGAGGCGCCCCGGACCGCCGCGAGGGTGTCGTAGCCGAACCACGGGCTTGCGATCAGCTCCTCGCGCACCCGCGCCTGGCGGGCGATCTGCACCAACGCCACCGGTACGGCGTGCGCCGGGTCGGAGCCCTCGCTGTGCAGGAGCCGGTCGAGGTCGGCGAGCTGCTCGGCGTTCAGGGGGTCACCGGTGACCGGGTCGGTCCACGCCGCGTGGCCGTCGGCGTCGCGGGCGAACGTCGGCAGTCCGGCCGCCGCCAGGTGCGGTGCCAGGCCGAGCCCGTCGAGCCAGTCGCCCAGGCGGTCGCCCAGGGGCGACCCGGAGTCCCCGTTCGCCGACGTCATGGCTCCAGCCTGCCCCACCCACCCACGTCCCGTAGCGTCGGCCCGTGCCCACCCCACCCGCAGGACCCGCTCCCGGATCCCTCGCCGAGCGCCTGCTCGACGCGCAGGTGCGCCACCACCTCGACCGGTTGAGCGGCGATGCGACCGCCGTGACCGTGGGCCGACTCGCCGACGACGTCCTCGCCGCCTCGGCCGACCACCAGCTCGCCGACCTGGTCGACGTCGCGGCGGTCCAGGCCATCGTGACCCGCGCCCTGGCGACGGTGCCCGGCAGCGCGGCCGTCAGCGGATTCGTGGAGCTGGCTGCCTCGGTGCTCCACGAGGGTCCTGCGGAGCCGTTCCCCCTCGGCGACCTGGTCGACCGGCGACAGGTCGAGTCCCTCGTCGACGAGGTCCTCGCGCTGAGCCCGGTCCTCGAGCGCGCCCTGGAGCGGCTCACGGCGAGCCCGCTGGTGGCGGCCTCGGCGTCGCGATTCATGGGGCGCGTCGTCGGCGAGGTGCTCCAGGCCAACCGGGCGGTCGCGGACCGGGTGCCCGGTCTCGGCTCGCTGATGTCGTTCGGCACCAGCGCCGCCTCGCGGATGGTGGGTGCGGCCGACAAGCAGCTCGACGGGCTGCTCGGCGACACGATGGGCAGGGGCGGGGCGTTCGCCGTACGCCGGCTCAACAAGATCGTCGTCGAGACCGTGCAGGACCCCATGACGCGGGAGGCCGTGCTCCAGGTCTGGGACCTGATGGCGGCCGAGCCGGTGACCGGGCTCGGTGCGCACACGTCGCGCGAGGAGGTCGCGGGACTGGTCGATGCCGTCCACGACCTCGCGATCACGACCCTGGCCGACGAGCGCGTCGCGCACCTCGGCGAGGTCGTCGTGGCCGGCTTCTTCGAGCGGTTCGGCGGCTACACGCCGACCGAGCTCCTCGACGAGCTCGACCTCGACCGCGCCGAGCTCGTCGCCGACCTGGTCCGGATCGCCCCCGGCATCGTCGAGGCGCTGCGGGCCTCCGGCGACCTGGAGCGGGTGGTGCGGGCCCGGCTCGCGCCGTTCTACGCCTCGACGGAGGTCGCGGACCTGCTCGGCTGAGCGGCGGTCACCGACCGGTGCGCGCCACCCCCGCGACGAGCAGCCGGCCGGTGGTCTCCAGGTGCCGGCGCATGGCGAGCTCGGCACCCGGGCCGTCGCCGTCCAGGACCGCGTCGACGATGGGCGCGTGCTCGTCGTGGATCTGGCGCAGGCTGCGGCCGGTGGCCGTCGTGGGCGGTCCGAGCAGAGCGGTCGTGGCGCGCAACCGGGCCACGATCCCGGCCGCGCGGGTGTTGCCCGCAGCGTGCAGGATCGCCTCGTGCAGCGCGTGGTCGGCGGCCCAGAAGGCCGCGTGCTCGGGTCGGTCGGCCGCCTCGCGCATGGTGGCCAGGTGGCCGGCGATCGCCCGGCGCGCGCCGCCGTCGTCGCGCTCCGCGACGCGGCGTACGGCGGCCGGCTCGAGCGCGAGGCGGATCTCGAAGATCTCCTCGACGTCGTGGGCCCGGGGGAGGAGCACGCGGAAGCCGCGGTTGCGCGCGATCTCCACGAGGCCGGCCTCGGCCAGGCGGAGCAGGGCCTCGCGCGCCGGGCTGCGCGAGACGCCGAGCAGGTCGGCGAGCTGGTAGACGGAGTACGTCACTCCCTCGACGAGCTCGCCGGCGGCGATGCCGTCGCGCACCGCGGCGGCGACCGCGTCCGCGAGGGAGAGGCCGGGGTCTCCCTCGGTGGATGGCAGGGCAAGCGCGGGCATGAGTAACATGTTACTCATGAGCGAAGTGGTGGCTGCCCTCGAACGCGCCGGTCTCGAGGTCCGTGCCGATGCCGGCACGATCGCGATGTACTCCACCGACGCCTCCCTCTACCGGATCCCGCCGCTCGCGGTGGTCCGCCCCCGCCACGTCGACGAGGTCGCCGCCGCCCTCGCCGTGGCCCGGGAGACCGGCGTGCCGCTGACCTCGCGCGGCGCGGGCACCTCCGTGGCCGGCAACGCCGTCGGTCGCGGGATCGTCCTGGACTTCTCCCGCCACCTCGACCGTGTCCTGTCGATCGACCCCGAGGCCCGCACCGCGACCGTCGAGCCCGGCGCCGTGCACGCCGTGCTGCAGAAGGCCGCGGCGCCCGCACGGCATCCGGTTCGGGCCCGACCCGTCCACCCACCCGCGCTGCACCGTCGGCGGGATGATCGGCAACAACGCCTGCGGCTCGCGCAGCCTCGCCTACGGCCGCACCTCCGACAACGTCGCCGGTCTGCGCCTGCTCACCGCGGCCGGCGACACGATCACGACCGGGTACGACGCCACCGGGGCTCCCGTCGTGGGTGGCGGCGAGACCGTCCTGGCCGGGCTCCGCGACGTCATGGGCGTCCACCTCGCCACCGCTCGCACCGAGCTCGACCGCTTCGGGCGCCAGGTCTCCGGCTACGCCGCGCAGCACCTGCTGCCCGAGCGCTTCGACCTCGGCCAGGCCCTCGTCGGCTCCGAGGGCACGCTCGGCGTCATCACCGAGGCGACCGTCAAGCTCGTGGTCGACGCCCCGGTCCGGGTCGTCGTCGCGCTCGGGTTCGCCACCATCGTCGAGGCCGGCGAGGCGGCACCGGCCGTGGTCGCCCACGGTCCGACCTCGTGCGAGGGGCTCGACTCCCGGCTGCTCACCGTGCTGCGCGAACGGCGCGGGCGAGGGCGCCGTGCCGCCGCTGCCGAAGGGTGACGCCTGGCTCTTCGTCGAGCTCGCCGGCCACGACCGTGGCGAGGTCGCTCGACCGCGCGCGCGGCCTGGCCGGTGCCGGCCTCGGCGCTGGACGCGCTCGTCGTCGAGGACCCGCGCGACCCAGGCGCGGCTGTGGCGCATCCGCGAGGACGGCGCCGGCATGGCCGGGCGCTCGCCCGCCGGCCGGCCCGGCCTGGCCGGGCTGGGAGGACGCCGCCGTCCCGCCCGCGCATGCTCGGCTCCTACCTCGCGCGCTTCGACGAGCTGGTCGACGTCCTACGACATGACGTCGGCGCCGTTCGGCCACTTCGGCGACGGCTGCATGCACGTGCGCCTCGACTACCCGCTCGACCGGCCCGACGGCACCGCGGTGCTGCGCGCCTTCCTCACCGACGCCGCCAAGCTCGTCGGGGAGTACGGCGGCTCGCTGTCCGGCGAGCACGGCGACGGCCGCGCGCGCAGCGAGCTGCTGCCGCACATGTACTCGCCCGACGCGATCGCGATGTTCGGCGGCATCAAGCACGCCTTCGACCCGACGAACCTGCTCAACCCCGGCGTGCTCGTCGACCCCGACCCGGTCGACGCCGACGTGCGGTTCGCCGGGGACTTCCCGCTGTCGCTGAGCCGCACGAAGAAGCTCGCCTTCGCCTACCCGCACGACGACGGCGACCTCGCCCAGGCCGTGCACCGCTGCACCGGGGTCGGCAAGTGCCGCGCCGACAACGCGGCTGCCGGCGGCGTGATGTGCCCGTCGTACCTCGCGACCCGCGAGGAGAAGGACTCCACCCGCGGCCGGGCGCGGGTGCTGCAGGACGTCGTGCGCGGCGAGCTCGCCGTGGAGCGCGCCCGAGGTGCACGACGCCCTCGACCTGTGCCTGTCCTGCAAGGGCTGCGCGTCCGACTGCCCGACCGGCATCGACATGGCGACGTACAAGTCCGAGGCGCTGCACCAGACCTACGGCGGACGCCGGTGGCGGCCGCGCCCGCGCTCGCACTACTCGCTCGGCCGGCTGCCGCTGTGGGCACGACTCGTCGGGCGGGTGCCGGGGCTGGCGGTGGTGGCCAACCTGGTGCTGCGGCTGCCGGTCCTCGGGGCGCTCGGCAAGTGGCTCGCCGGGGTCGACGGGCGGCGCTCGGTGCCGGCGTTCGCGCGGCACGCCGTTCCACGCGTCGTACGGCGGCGTCGCCGAGCACGGCGGGCACGCCGGTGGTCCTCTTCGCCGACAGCTTCTCCGACTCCTTCGACCCCGAGGTCGCCGCGGCCACGGTGCGGGTGCTGGAGGCAGCCGGCTACGCGCCGCGGCTGCCGGAGACGCAGCTGTGCTGCGGGCTGACCTGGATCACCACCGGCCAGCTCGACGCGGCCCGGCGGATCCTCGGTGCCACGGTCGCCTCGCTGGCCGAGCCGGCCGCGAGCCGGCGTGCCGATCGTCGGGATCGAGCCGTCGTGCACCGGGGTGCTGCGCAGCGACGCCGTCGAGCTGCTCGACAACGACGACGCCCGGGTCGGTCGCGGCCGCCACGAAGACCCTCGCCGAGCTGCTCGCCGAGACCGCAGGGCTGGACGCCGCCCGACCTCACCGGCACCACGGTCGTCGCCCAGCCGCACTGCCACCACCACGCCGTCCTGGGCTGGGCGCGCCGACGCCGACCTGCTCGCCGCCACCGGT
This sequence comes from uncultured Actinomycetota bacterium, assembly GCA_963757695.1. GTDB lineage: Bacteria > Actinomycetota > Actinomycetes > Propionibacteriales > Nocardioidaceae > Nocardioides. The sequence goes on along the minus strand of CAVWTJ010000012.1, from coordinate 820,838 downwards.
GCGACCGTCCAGCGGCTCTCGGGCTGCTGCGGCCTGGCCGGCAACTTCGGGGTCGAGATCGGCCACTACGACGTCTCGGTGGCCGTCGCCGAGCAGCAGCTCCTGCCGGCCCTCGACGCCGCACCCGACGCGGTCGTCCTGGCCGACGGCTTCTCCTGCCGCACCCAGGTCGCCGACCTCCGCGACCGGCCCGTCGCTGCACCTGGCCCAGCTGCTCGACCCGACCCGCGGCTGACCGCTCGGCCGGTGCCGGCCGTGCCGGCACGGCTCAGGTCAGGACGCGGCGTCCGCGAGCTCGGACGGCGCGACGGGCCGCAGCGCGCGGGTGTGGACGTGGGGGACGAGGGCGGTGATGGCCACGCCGACGAAGGCGGCGATCGCGCCGATGAGGAAGCACAGCTCGTAGGCGCCGCGGGTGGGGATGCCGGAGGCGCCGATCGAGCCGGCGAGCACGGTCGCCATGACGGCCGCCGCGGACGTCGTGCCGACCGAGCGCATCAGCGCGTTGATCCCGACCGCGGAGCCGGCCTCGCGCAGCGGGACGGCGCCCATGATGAGCTTCGGCATCGCGGCGTACCCGATGCCGACGCCGGCCGTGGCCACGCAGGAGGCGATCAGCAGCTGCCAGGGCGCGTTCATCAGGAAGAAGGCGACGAGGTAGCCGCAGCCGAGCACGCCGGCGCCGATCATCAGGGTGTGCTTGGCGCCCAGCAGGGTCATCAGCCGGCTGGAGGCGGGGGCGAAGGCCATCATCACCAGGCCGCCCGGGAGCCATCCAGAGCCCTGCCTGGAGCAGGGTCTGACCCAGCCCGAACCCGGTCGACTCGGGCAGCTGGAGCAGCTGCGGCATGACGATCGACTGCGCCATCATGCCGAAGCCGATCGCCGACCGCGGCGAGGTTGGTGAGCAGCACCGGGCGGGCCGAGGTGACCCGCAGGTCGACGAGGGGCTCGGGCCTGGACGAGCTCGTAGCGGGCCCAGACCAGGAGCACCACGATGCCGCCGACGATCGCGCCGAGGGTGCGGCCGCTGGTCCAGCCCCAGGCGTAGCCCTTCGACACGCCGACGAGGATCGCGACCAGGCCGACCGTCAGCCCGAGGGCGCCGACGACGTCGATGGTGCCGCCCACGGCGTCGTGCACGTGCGGGACGACGAAGACGACGCCGAGCATCATCGCGCCCGACAGGATCGCCGACATCCAGAAGAGCGCGTGCCAGGCGAAGGACTGGCGCGACCCAGGCCGAGAGCGGCAGCCCGATCGCGCCGCCGACGCCGAGCGTGGCGCTCATCGCGGCGATGCCGGTGTTGGTCAGGTGCGGCGGGGTGACCTCGCGCATCAGCGCGATGCCGACCGGGATGAAGCCGAGGGCGAGACCCTGCAGGGCGCGGCCGACGAGCATCGGGGCGAGCGAGCTCGACAGCGCGCTGACGACCGAGCCGACGGCCAGCAGCGCGGCCGTGGCCGCGAGCACCCGCTGCTTGCCGAGCAGGTCGCCGAGCCGCCCGCTGATCGGCATCGAGACCGCGGCGGCGAGCAGCGTGATGGTCACGACCCAGCCGGCGTTGGAGACCGAGGTGTGCAGCAGGGTGGGCAGCTCGCCCTGGATCGGGATCACCAGCGTCTGGCTGAGGGAGACCGCCAGGCCTCCCGACGCACAGCACGATCACGGTCATCAGGGCGCGCGACGGCGGGGTGCGTTTCACTCACGGGTATGTACGGTACACACAATGTCGGGCGTCTGGGACGATCGGGTGACCACACTCACGACAGGGAGCCACATGCCCTCCTCGGAGCACGCCGACACGACCCCTGACTCGACTCCGACCGACTCCGACTCGACTCCTGACTCGACCGGTGATCGCGCCCTCGACCCAGGGCTCCTCGCGGAGATCACCGCGCTGGGCGACCAGCTGCTGCGTCTGCAGCGGCACCGCACGACCGTCTACGACGGTGTGGTCCTCGACAACTCCGCCTTCCGGATCCTCTGGGTGCTCTCCGACGGCCACCCTCGCACCCTCCGCCAGCTCGCCGAGGCGCTGGAGCTCGAGCAGTCCACGATCAACAGGCAGGCCAACGCCGGCCTCGACGCCGGCTACCTCGAGCGGTTCCAGGTGCCGGGCAGCGCCGGCCGGCAGCTGCGCCCGACCGAGGCCGGGCGTCGAGCCTACGAGCACGACGGGCTCGTCCGGGCCGAGCGCTACCGACGGATCTTCGCCGAGCTGGGCGCCGATCGGGCGCACTCCCTGATCCAGCACCTGACCGCCTTCAACGATGCCTGGGACGTCGCGGTGGCGGCCCCGGACCGAGCCGCCGGACCGAGCCCGCAAACCGCAGCGCCGCCGCCCGGTCCGAGATAGGTTGCGCCTGTGGCCCGTACCTCGCGGGTGGCTCCCCCCATGAAGTGAGAAGCACCTGAGCGCCGTCAGCATCCAGCCTCACGGCGTCCTGCTCGTCCTCGATCCCGACCTCCACGTGGTCCGCGCCTCGGCCAACGTCGAGCGCCTGCTCGGGACGAGCGCCGAGAACGCCGTCGGCCGCCCGCTCGCGGCGCTCGTCGGCGGCGACCTGGCTGCGCGCATCGGCGGACAGGCCGGCGTGCCCTCCGGCGCCCGCGCGGGGCTGGCAGGCGGGTCGGACGCGGGACCGGCGACGCACCCGGGTCGGCACCTGCCGGAGCCGATGGTCGTCGTCCTGGTCGGCCCGGTCACCGGCGAGCTCGCCGGCGCCGAGGTCGTCGTACGGGTGCACGCCGGACGACGGACGCGTGCTCGTCGAGCTGGAACCAGGCCCCGACGGGGACGGGTCCGGCCTCGGCTACCGGTCGGCGCGCAGAGCCATGGCCCGGCTGGGGGTGACCACGACCCGGTCCGAGCTGACCGGTCTGCTGGCCCACGAGGTGCGTGAGCTCACCGGCTACGAGCGGGTGCTGGTGCTCTGCCTCGACGATCAGGGCAATGCCGAGGTGGTGGGGGAGGACCGAGAGCCGGAGCGGTCGCCACGGCTCGGGATGCACTTCCCCGCCTCGAGCTTCCCCGACTCCGAGCGGGCGCTCTACGAGCACACCCCGCTCCGCCTGATCGCCGACGTGGCCGCGTCGCCGGTCGGGCTGGTGCCGGAGGCAGGCCCGGACGCCGGGGTCCCGGTCGACCTCAGCCGCGTCGCCCTGTGTGCTGCCGCGCCGTCCTACCTCGAGCAGCTGGCCGCGGCCGACGTCACCGCGTCGCTGGGGATCCCGCTGATGGTCGACGACCGACTGTGGGGACTGGTCGTCTGCCTGCACCACGGCGGTCCGCGACGACCGACGCAGGACACCCGGGCCGCGGCCGAGCTCGTCACCCAGATGGCCTCGCACCTCGTCGCGCACCGGGAGCGAGCCGACGCGCGTGACGCAGCGGTCGCCACGCTCGCCGAGATCGCGGCGCTGGCGAGCCGGCTGTCCGCGGGGGAGTCGGCCGGGGAGGGCGACCTGCTCGACGCGTTGTTCGCCGACCCCGCGCTGCTCACCGCCTTCGGCGCCACCGGTGCCGCCCAGCTGTACGGCGGCCGCCTGCGCACCGCCGGTGCGGTGCCGGCACCCGAGGTCCTCGAGCGGATCGCCGACCTGCTCAACGAGCCCGACGCCTACGTCAGCCACAGCGCCCGGATCGCGGACCTCGACCCGGAGCTGGCCGCGATCTCGGACCTGGCTGCCGGGGTGCTGCGGGTCGGCACCACGGGGGAGCGCTGGGGCCTGTGGTTCCGGCCCGAGCGCGGCCAGCCGCTCACCTGGGGCGGCGACCCGGCCGCGCACCCGTGCGCCCAGCAGAGCCCGCCGTGGCTCCCGTGGCACGTCGAGGCGGCCGAGGAGCTCGGGCGTCACCTCAACTCCCTGCTCCTGCTGCGCTCGCGCGAGCAGGTCGCGATGGCGGAGTCGATGCAGCGCTCGGTGGTGCTCGACCGGGCGCCGCGCTTCGCGGGGGTGGAGCTCGTCGCTCGCTACCGCCCCGCCACGACCTACCAGCTGGGCGGTGACTGGTGGGACGCCTTCGACCTCGACGAGCACCGGTTGGTGGTCGTGGTCGGCGACGTCGCCGGTCACGGGGTCGCGGCCGCCTCGGCGATGACCCAGGTGCGTACCGCGCTGCGCGCCTACCTGTTCGAGGGCCATGGCCCGGCCGAGTCGCTCGACCGGCTCGACCTCCTCATGGACGGGCTGCTCGACGTCGGTGTCGCCACCGCCGTCATCGCCCTGCTGGACCGCCGCGCCGGCACCGTCGAGCTGGCCAGCGCCGGGCACCCGGACCCGCTCCTGGTGCCGGCCGACGGCCCCGCTACCGAGCTCGAGCTCGACCACCGTCCGCTGCTGGGCGTGGGCATGGGGGAGGCGACCTCGCTCCGGATCGACCTGGCTCCGGGGACCGACCTCGTCCTCTTCACCGATGGACTGGTCGAACGACGCGGCACCGACCTGGATGCCCAGGTCGCCGGCCTGGTCGACCTGGCCGGCAGCCGCGGGTCCGACGAGAGCGTCGAGGACTGGGCCGACCGGATCCTCGTCGCCCTCGACACCGCCGACGACGACACCACCCTGCTCTCCCTGCGCTGGGCGGGCACCGGCTCCGCCTGAACCCGGAGCAGGAATTCGACCGCCGCCCAGGTCGCTGGCTACCGTCCTCGGGTCATGACCACGACCTCCTCCGAGCCCACGGCCAGCGGGCGCGCGACCGCCGAGCGGCTGCGCTGGCCCGACGTCGCCAAGGGCGCGTGCATCCTGCTGGTGGTCCTGCACCACGTCGTGCTCAAGCACTACATCGACCTCGTGCCCGGCGCCTACGCCCCGGTCGAGGCGTTCTGGCACGACCTGACCTACGCGCTCAAGCCGATCCGGATGCCGCTCTTCTTCGCTGTCAGCGGCTTCTTCGCGGCCTCCGCCGTCACCCGGCCGTGGGTTGCGTCGGCGCGACGCATCGCCTCGAGCTACTACCTCTACCTCGTCTGGCTCGTGGTCTTCGCGGCCGTCTACGCCGTCGAGACCGACCTGCCGGCCAACCGGGTCACCTCCGTGGCCGACCTCGTCGGCGAGCTGCTCTGGGCCGCGTCCAGCCTGTGGTTCCTCTACGCCCTGGCGGTCTACCTCGTGATCGCCAAGGCACTGCGCGCGCTGCCGCCGGGCGCCGTCGTGGCGGCCGCGGCCGTGCTGGCGGTGTCCGTGTCGTGGCTGGGGATCGAGGAGAACAACCGGTTCTCGGTGCTCCTCCACCTGGTCTACTTCCTGGCCGGTGCGTACTTCCCGCAGTCCCTGCGGTGGCTGGCCGAGCACCCGGTCCGGCTGCGCCTGCTGCTGCCGGCGTACGGCGCGGGCGCGGCGCTGGTCCTCTACAGCGGTCTGCCGTGGAGCCCGACGGCCGTCGCGGCGAGCCTGGTCGGCATCCCGCTCGGCATCAGCGTGGCGGTGCGGGTGCAGGACTCCCGGCTGGGCGCCGGGCTGGCCTGGGTCGGGCGTCGCACGCTACGGGTCTACGTGCTGCACCTGGCCGTGCTGGTGGCCGTCGTCCAGCTGCCGCTGGCGCTCGGCGAGGGCCACCCGCTGTGGCTGGGCGGCGCCGTCGCCTACCCGCTGGTGCTGACCGGCCTGGTCGCCACGGCGTGCTTCGGTGCTCACGCCGTCCTGGTGCGGACCGGGTTCTCCTGGCTGTTCGAGCTGCCCGTGCGGGGCACGGGGCAGCCAGGTGCGAAGGTGCCGAGCGTCGTCAGGTCGGGCATTCCCGCGTAGCTGCGGATCCGGGGCCCGTCGATGGCCAGCCGGGCGCGGCGGCGGGGCGGGAGCCTCGCGACGAGACGCGCCCGCGCGCGCAGGGCACCCGCGGCGAGCCGGCGCACCCGCGGTGAGGGTGGCGGGTAGTCGAACGCCGCGATCAGGGGCTCGTCCATCAGCGCCCGGCTGAACCGTCGTACGGCGCCCGCAGCCGGGCGCGGGTAGAAGCCGACGAGCAGCTCGAGGGTCGCGTCGGCCACTCGCCGGGCGCCGGCGTCGAAGGCGAAGTGCTCGCGCTCGTAGTCGTCCATCAGCGCCGCGAACGCCTCGTACGTCTCGGGGAGGTCCTTGATCGCCATCCGCCGGCCGAGCTCGCGGTAGTAGTTGACCGAGGCGCGCAGCTCGACCGCGGACAGCGGGCGCCAGCCGTGGTCGTCGAGCCAGCGCTTGGGCACCACGACGAACGTCGCCAGCACGTAGCGCAGGTCGTCGTTGCTGATGTCGTACCTCGCGTGCATCTGGTTGACGCGGCGCACGCCGGCGCGGCCCTCGGCGCTGTCGAAGCCGTGCACGAGGGGCGCCTCGAGCAGCAGGGCCGTGTCGTCGTACCGCTTCTGGCAGGCGCCGGTGAACTGGCCGGTCTCGTCGAGGAGGCGCCCGATGCTGGGGACGGCGTAGGTGCGGAAGAGGGCGAAGCTGAGGGACTGGTTGACGTCCCACGGGAACTCGTGGACCGCGATCGTGCGGTAGATCTCGACGAAGTCGGTCTCGGGATCGAGCCGGGCGTTCCGGTCGCGCCAGTACGACCTCCTCATCGATGCTCCTCTGGTCGAGCCGGGCCCGGTCGACCCGGGGTGGACGCGGCAGGCGGCGTCAGACGGCTGACGTACCGGCGCTCATGGTCCCACGGCGCTGCCCGCGTCGCCCGCGTCACCCGCGTCACCCTCGTTCGCCGGGAGGGGCGGTGGCCCGCAGCGCCGTCGCGTCGCGGTCGGGGTCGCGCACGACCTCGGCCGCCAGCCCGGCGTCGGCGAGGAGGGCGGCGGCGGCGTCCACCTGCCGCTCGGCGACCTCGATGAGCAGCACGCCGCCCGGGCGCAGCCAGGCCGCAGCGTCGGCGGCCACCCGCCGGTGGACGTCGAGCCCGTCGGCGCCGCCGTCGAGCGCGACCCGGTGCTCGTGGTCGCGCGCCTCGGGCGGCATCCGGGCGATCTCGGCGGTCGGCACGTAGGGCGCGTTGACCACGAGCACGTCGACCCGACCGCGCAGCCCGCTCGGCAGGGCGTCGTACAGGTCGCCCTCGCCCACGCGGCCGGGGTCCAGGTTGCGCCGGGCGCAGGCCACCGCGGCCGGGTCGAGGTCGGCCGCCCAGCCCTCGAGGTCCGGTCGACGGCGGAGCAGCAGGGCCAGCAGCGCGCCGGTGCCGCAGCACAGGTCGACCACGGTCGCGCCGGGCGGTGCCGCGGCGTCGGCGAGGTCGACCAGCAGGGTGGTGCGCAGCCGCGGCACGAACACGCCGCGGTCGACCACGAGTCGTACGCCGTCCAGCTCCACCCAGCCGAGCAGGTGCTCCAGCGGCTCGCCGCCGACCCGTGCGGCGACGAGGCGCTCGAGGTCGGTGGCAGTGGTGGCCGCCTCCCGCAGCAGCCGGGCCTCGTCCTCGGCGAACACGCACCCGGCCGCGCGCAGCCGGGTCGCGAGGGCGGTCAGGGTCGGGAGCGCCGCCGGCGTCGCAGGAGCGCGGGCTGCGAGCGGATCGTCGGGGCGGGACACGGATCCATTGTGGGACGCCCGGCGCGTCTGGTTGCCGGTGTCCGGCGGCGCGGGCGCGATCCGCGGCGTGCCCGGACCTCGTGGTACCTCGTCCCGGGCCCTAGAGTCAGTCAAGTGACTCACGACCCCGGCACGTCCACCGCCTACGCCGTCTCGCCCGACTCGGGCGAGCACTGGAGCGCCGAGGGCGCCTGGCAGGTCGCCGACGGGATCCACCGGATCCCGCTGCCGCTGCCGATGGACGGCCTCAAGGCGATCAACGTCTACGTGATCGAGACCGACGACGGGCTCACCCTCATCGACGGCGGCTGGGCGATCCCGGTGGCCCGCGAGCTGCTCGAGCGGTGCCTGAAGGAGATGGGCGCCGGCTTCGCCGACATCACGCGGCTTCCTGGTCACCCACGTGCACCGCGACCACTTCACGCTGGCCACCGTCCTCGGTCACGAGCTCGGGGTCGACGTCGCGCTCGGGATGCGGCGAGAAGCCCGCGCCTGGACCTGCTCAACGACGCCGAGGCGTCGGCCGAGAGCCCCTTCCTCGCGGTGCTCCGCTCCGCCGGCGCGCACGAGGTGGCCGAGCAGTGGGACCGGCTCGAGGGCGAGCGCGCCCGACCCGGCGCACTGGCAGCTCCCGGACACCTGGCTCGACGGCGACCACGAGATCGCCGTCGGCGCCCGCACCCTCGACGCGGTCCACACGCCCGGGCACACGCCCGGCCACTTCGTCTTCGCCGACCGGGCCGCGCGGCCTGCTCTTCGCCGGCGACCACGTGCTGCCGACGATCACCCCGTCGATCGGCTTCACCGTGCCGCCGGCCGACGCAGCCGCTCGGGCGACTTCATGGCCTCGCTGACGCAAGGTCCGCTCCCTGCCGGACCTGCGGATCCTGCCCGCCCACGGCCCGGTCGGCGCCGTCCTCGCACACCCGCGTCGACGAGCTGCTCGCCTTCCACGAGACCCGGCTCGAGCAGAGCCTCGCGGCGGTCCCGGCACGCGGGCGGCGCCACGGCGTACGACGTCGCCGCGCAGCTCGGCTGGACCCGGCACCTGCACGCCTTCGACACCCTCGACGTCTTCAACCGCGGGCATGGCGTCGATGGAGACCAAGGCCCACCTCGACCTGCTGGTCGCCGCGGCCGGGCGACGTCGAGCGTCGGCGCCGACGGGGTCGCTCTACGGCCGAGCCTGACGGCAGCGAGCGCTCGCGTCGTGCGCCGGTGGCCACGCTGACGTCGCGGCCTCGAGCCGTCAGGCCGGTCAGTCGGACGGCGACCATCGGCAGGTGCGGGATGCCGTCCTCGAGGAACTCCGGCCCGCTCACCTCGAAGCCGTAGCGTCGCGTACCAGCCGGCCAGCGGCGCCTGCGCGTCGAGCACCACCGGTCGGCCGCGGCTGACGCGTCAGCGCGGTGCGCATCAGGACGTCGGCCAGACCGCGGCCGCGCGCCGCGCGGGCGAGGACGACCCGGCCGATCCGCCAGGCCTCGGCGTCGTCCAGCACCCGTGCGTAGCCGAGCAGCTCGTCCCGTCGGTGCAGCAGCACGTGGCGGGTCCCGTCCTCCAGGTCGCGACCGTCGAGGTCGGGGTAGGGGCACTGCTGCTCGACGACGAAGACGTCCTGGCGCAGCCGGGCGACGGCGTAGACCTGCGCGGCGGTGAGGGCGGCGAACGGTACGGCGACGACGCAGTCGGCACCGGGCTCATCGCAGGAACTCCTCGGTGTGGCGCCAGGCGGTGCTCGCCTCCGGGATCGGCAGCAGCGGGAAGACGTGGATCAGGTCGGGCGCCTCGAGGTAGGTCAGCGGCCAGCCCGCCGCCGCCGCGCGGTCGGCCAGCAGCCGGCAGCCGGGGACCAGCAGGTCGCGGGTGCCGCAGAACATCAGCGTCGGCGGCAGCCCGGCCGAGGTCGCCGAGGCCGGGGAGACCTCGGGGCGCGCCAGGTCGGCGGCGGCACCGGCCCACCAGCCGGCGTACGCGTCGAGCTTGCTGAGGAAGAGCCACGGGTCGTAGGCGTCGAGGGCCCGGGTCTCCGGCGTGCTGGTGCGTCAGGTCGACCCACGGGGAGAGCAGGACCAGCCGGCTCGGCAGGTGCCCGCCGCAGGTCGCGCAGGGTCTGGGTCGACGGCCAGGGCGATGCCCGCCGCCGGCCGAGTCACCGGCGACGACGACCCGGTCCTGGGTCGCGCGTGCGCGCGGCCAGGTCGTCGACGAGCGCCCGGTGGCTGTCGCGCCAGGTGTGCTCGGGGGCGAGCGGGTAGTCCGGCAGCACGACCTCGGCGTCCAGCAGCGCGGCCAGCCGCAGCGCGTAGCGCACGTGGTAGGCGTCGATCGGGGCGACGTACCCGCCGCCGTGGAGGTAGTAGACCGTCGATGCGCGGACGCCGGCCGCGCGGGCGGATCGACGTGGATCGGGAACGGCGCCGACCCGCCGCTGCTCTCCTCGCTGACCTCCAGGTCGCGGTCGAAGCGCGCGCACCCGCCGCGTCGGCAGCGACCGGTCGAGCGTGGCGTGCCACTGCCTCCAGCCGGGCGCGTTCGCGGGCCTCGTCGTCCAGGTCGCGGGACCCGCGCAGCCGGGGCACGGCGTACGCGAGAAGGGCATGCATGCGGGCTCGGCACGCGGACGAGCCTGCCATGCCGGGTGCCCACCGCCCCACCCACCCGCGCCGCCGCCGCCCGGGCGCCCGGCTAGGGTGGAGGCACCAGACAGGGGAGCACGGTCATCGCGTGCTGAGAGTGCGGACGTTCCGCAGACCCTCCGAACCTGCCCCGGTTAGCACCGGCGAAGGGAGTCACCGTGACGTCACGTCGCGCCACTCGCTCCATCACGCTCCATCACCTCCATCACCGCGATCGCCGCCCTGGCGCTCACCGGCGTCGTCCTGCTCCCTCGTCGGGCGGCGACGACGCGCGCGCAGGGCGACACCACGGTCGTCCTGCTCACCCACAGCGACTTCTACCTGCCCGACGAGGTCGTCGCCGACTTCGAGAAGGAGTCCGGCTACCAGCTGGAGGTCCGGCCCAGCAACGGCGTCGGCGACCTGGTCAACCTGGTCGCCGACCAGGCCGGCAAGCCGTCGGGCGACGTCGTGTTCGGCGTCGACAACACCTTCGCCTCGCGGGTGCTCGGCGCCGACGCGCTGACGTCGTACGACGGCGACCTCCCGGCCGGCGTGGCCGACTACGCGCTGCCGGGTGACGACGACCGGCGACCTGGTGCCGATCGACAACGGCAACGTGTGCGTCAACGTCGACGACACCTGGTTCGCCTCGAAGAAGATCGACCCGCCGCAGACCCTCGAGGACCTGACCGACCCGGCCTACCGCGGGCTGTTCGTGACGCCCGAGCGCGGCCGGCAGCTCGCCGGGGCTGGCCTTCCTGCTGGCCACGGTCGCGGCGTACGGCGACGCAGTGGCCCGACTACTGGCAGCGGCTGCTCGACAACGACACCGAGATCGCCAAGGGCTGGTCGGAGGCCTACGAGGGCGAGTTCACCCAGGGTGGCGGCGGCGGCGACCAAGCCGATCGTGCTGTCCTACGACTCCTCGCCGGCCTTCACCGTCGGCGAGGACGGCACGTCGACCACGAGCGCGCTGCTCGACACCTGCTTCCGCCAGGTCGAGTACGCCGGCATCCTCGACGGCGCCGCCAACACCGACGGCGCGCAGGCTCTGGTCGACTTCCTGCTCGGCTCCGAGGTGCAGACCGCCCTGCCCGAGAGCATGTACGTCTTCCCCGTCGTCGACGGCACCGAGCTGCCCGGCCGACTGGGCCGAGCACGCGGCGCGGCCGACCGACCCGTACTCGGTCGACCCGGCCGAGGTCGAGGCCAACCGCGAGGACTGGCTCCTCGAGTGGACCGACCTCATCAGCCGCTGAGGCGGGTGACGGCATGAGGCGCACCGCTCTCCCTGGTCGCCCTGGCGGTCCTGCCGCTGGGCGGTGCTCGGCGTCTTCTTCGTGCTGCCCGTCGGCGGGATGCTCGGCCGCGGGCCTGTGGCCGGACGGCACGTTCGACCCGGGGCGGTGCTCGACGTGCTGGCCCGGCCGCGGATCCACCGGGTGCTGTGGTTCACCGTGTGGACGTCGAGCGTGGCGACCGCTGTCGCGGTCCTGCTCGGGCTGCCGGCGGCGTACGCCCTGCACCGCCTCGACTTCCCGTTGCGCGGCGCGATCCGGGCCGCGCTGCTGGTGCCGTTCGTGCTCCCGACCGTCGTCGTCGGGGTCGCGTTCCGCCAGCTGCTGCGCGAGCAGGGCCCGCTCGGCTTCCTCGGCCTCGACGGCACGCCCGTGGCGATCCTGATGGGGCTGGTCTTCTTCAACGTCGCGGTCGTCATCCGCACGGTGGGTGCGGCGTGGGAGAGGCCTCGACCGTCGCCCGGCGGAGGCCGCCGCCGCGCTCGGGGCGACGCCGGCCCAGGTCTTCCGCACCGTCACCCTGCCGGCGCTGCGCCCGGCGATCGCCTCCGTCGGCGATCGTGGTCTTCCTCTTCTGCGCGACGGCGTTCGGCGTCGTGCTGACCCTCGGCGGGGTGCGCTACGCCTCGGTCGAGACCGAGATCTACCTGCTGACCACGGTGCTCTACGACCTCCAGGGCGCCGCGGCGCTGTCGATCCTGCAGCTGCTCGCGGTCGTCGCCCTGCTCGTGGTCGCCGCCCGGCTGCGCCGGGTCGCCGACCCGACCGTCGCACCGGACGACGCCGCGCCCGGTGCGCCCGCGCCTCGGCGACCTGCCCCAGCTGGTCGCGACCGCCCTCCTGCTGGCCTTCGTGGCCGCCCCGATCGCGACGCTGGTGAGCGAGTCGCTGCGGGTCGACGGACGCTGGAGCCTGGGCCACTACCGCGACCTGGCCACGCGCGGCGACGACAGCGTGCTGGTGGTGCCGGTGACCACGGCGCTGCGCAACTCCCTGCAGACCGCCTTCGACGCCACCTGGATCTCGCTGCTGCTCGGGCTGCTGGTCGCGCTCGTGCTGACCCGCCGCTCGCGCTCGCGCGCCGAGCGCCGGCTGCGCGGCGTGCTCGACGGCTTCTTCATGCTGCCGCTGGGGGTCTCGGCGGTGACCCTCGGCTTCGGCTTCCTCGTGACCCTGGGCCGCGAGCCGCTCGACCTGCGCACCTGGCCGCTGCTGGTGCCGATCGCCCAGGCCCTGGTGGCGCTGCCGCTGGTCGTGCGCACCCTGGTCCCGGTGCTCGCCGGCATCGACGACCGCCAGCGCCAGGCCGCCGCCTCCCTGGGCGCCGGGCCGCTGCGGACCGCGCTGACCGTCGACGTGCCCGTCGTCGCCCGGCCCCTCCTCGCAGCCGCCGGCTTCGCGTTCGCCGTCTCGCTCGGCGAGTTCGGCGCGACGTCGTTCCTGAGCCGCGCCGACCACCCGACGCTGCCGATCGTGATCTTCCGGCTGATCGGCAACCCCGGCACCGGCAACTACGGCATGGCGCTCGCCGCCTCGGTCGTGCTGGCGCTCACCACCGCCGCCGGTGATGCTCCTCGTCGAGCGGCTGCGCGTCCCGGCCCTGGGAGCGTGGTGAGCGCATGCTGCGGTCTCGACCGCGTCTCCATCTCCTACGACGGCACCCCGGCCGTCGTCGACGCGAGCCTGCAGGTGCCCGACGGCTCGGTCGTCGCGGTCCTCGGGCCCTCGGGCTGCGGCAAGTCGACGCTGCTGCGCGCGGTCGCCGGCCTCGAGCGTCCCGGCCGACGGCACGATCAGCTGGGACGGCGCCGACCTGGGCGGCGTACCGACCCACAAGCGCGGGTTCGCGCTGATGTTCCAGGACGGCCAGCTCTTCGGGCACCTCACGCGTCGCGCGCAACGTCGGCTACGCGCCACGCCTGCGCCGGGCTCGCGCGACATCGCGGCGACGGTCGAGCCGGCTGCTGGCCCTCGTCGGCCTGGAGGGGTACGACGACCGGCTGCCCGGCGACGCTGTCGGGCGGTGAGCGGCAGCGGGTGGCGCTGGCGCGCTCGTTGGCGGCCGAGCCCCGGCTGCTGCTCCTCGACGAGCCGCTCTCCGCCCTCGACGCCGGGCTGCGCGAGCGCCTCGCCGGCGACCTGCGCGACATCCTGCGCGCGGCGGGCACGACCACGCTCGTCGTCACCCACGACCAGGAGGAGGCCTTCGCCGTCGCCGACCGGCTGGTGGTGATGCGGGAGGGTCGGATCGTCCAGCAGGGACCGATCGCCGACGTCTGGGCCGCGCCCGGTCGACGCCGGAGACGGCGCTCTTCCTCGGCTACGCGCGGGTGCTCGGACGGCGCGGCGGCCGGCGCGCGCTGCTGCGGCCGTGCGCCGGCCGTCGAGGCCGCCGCGGCCGTGGCGCTGCGCCGCTCGGCACTCACGCTGTGCCGACCGCGGCACGAGGCCGGTCCGGGCCGGCTGAGCGGCGAGGTCCGCTCGGCGCGCGCGACGCCCGACCAGGTCCGCCTGGTGGTCGCGGTCGAGGGACTCGGCGAGGTCGACGCCGTCGGCTCGCCCGACGCGCACGCCGCGCCCGGGGGCTGACGGTGGCGCTGCGGCATCGATGCGGCGCGCCTGGCGCTGGATACCGCTCCCGCGAGCGTCGACCACCCGTCACTAGGATGAGGGAATGTACCGTCGCGCCTACGTCACCCTCGTCGGCATCGCCGTCGTCATGGGCGGGCTGGCGCTGTTCGTCTCGCTGAAGTACGACCGCCCGCTCCTCGACCCCGAGGGCAAGTTCCTCGGGCCGTCCTGGGCGCGGCTCCCGCTGCTGCTGATCGCCGCGATGCTGCTCGACCTGCTGCCGCGCACGCTGTGGTTCTCCCGGCTGCGTCCGGCGGCGATGGTCCCGCTCGTGCGCGAGCGGTTGCGCACGCACTGGACCCGCGATCGGATCACGCTCGTCGCGCTCGGCGTCATCTGCTTCTACATCACCTACGTCAGCTACCGGAACCTGAAGTCGGCGCTGCCGTTCGTGCGCTCCTACAGCAACCCCTCCGACATGTTCGACCGCGAGCTCAACACCGTCGACAAGGTGCTGTTCTTCGGCGAGTACCCCGCCCAGCGGCTCCACGACCTCCTCGGCTACCGACCTGCTCGCGCACCCGCTGTCGCTCGATCTACCTGTGGTTCCTGCCGCTGGTGCCGATCGCGCTGACCGCCTGGCTCGTCTGGTCGCGCAACCTGTCCTTCGGCTACTGGTTCGCGACGTCGCAGTGCCTGGCCTGGTCGCTCGGCACGGCGTCCTACTACGCGCTGCCGACCCTCGGGCCGGCGTTCCACAACCCGGCGATCTTCGCCGACCTGGCCCACACGCCGACGACCGACCTGATCGAGGGGCTGATCCGGACCCGCTCGAAGGTGCTCTTCGGCGACATACGACGGCAGCGCCGTCGAGGGCATCGTGAACTCCGTCGCCGGGTTCGCCTCGCTGCACTGCGCGATCACCCTGCTGATGGCCCTGATGGTGCAGTTCACGCTGCGCAACAAGGTCCTCAAGGTCGTGTTCTGGGTGAACTTCGCCCTCACCGTCGTCGCGACGATCTACTTCGGCTGGCACTACATCGCCGACGACATCGCCGGCGTCATGATCGCGTTCGTCTCGTTCTACCTCGGCGGTGTCGCGACCGGGCAGAAGTTCGACAGACATAGTCTGCAGTCGCATCCGACGACCACGACCTCGGCGGTCCCGGTCAACGTCGACTAGGTCGGGGCGACCCGGACGCCTCGCCTGGCGATCGTCGACGGGTGCGCGTCCGAGAGCGGGGCGCGGGGCACGTCGTACCCCGCGCGTCCGGTGGCTCTGCCACCGCTGCCCCGGCGCGCCCTCGACGCGCGCGGACGTGGCCCGGGCGGCGTGGGCGCCGCCTGGTGAGCGGTGCGTCGGCCACGGCAGCGAGGACCGATTCGGCGCTGGGACGCCGCCCGGTGCCACCACCGCATGAATTACATCCATGTAGTTAGTCAAGCCGACACGCCGTAGCGGTTGTGGAAATCTGAAACTTCTGATTACTTGTGTGACTAGTGGGTCTGGTGAGCACAGCGAGGTGTTCGTCGACGCGGCCCCGTGCCTCGTCGCCGACGTCATCAGGAGTCACCGTGCGTTCCCTCGGATCCCCCCGTCCCGCCCCCGTCTGCCCGCCCGCACGTCGGCTGCGACGCTCCCCGCGCTGGCGCTGCTGACCGGTTCGCTGAGCACCGCAGCGGTCGCCGACGACGACCCCGACCTGCCGAGCCAGGCAGCGACGTCCAGGCGGCGGACGAGGCCGTGCGCCAGGCGCGCCCGGCGGCGACGTCGCCGCCGCGTGCGGGCGGACCTCGCCACCGCCGATGCCTCGCTGCGAGCGCTCGTCGGTCAAGGCGCTCCAGGCGCGCCGAGGCCTTCAACGGGGCCCGGTACGACGCCCGCCTGGCCCGCGACGCCGCCGCCGACGCCCGCCGGGTCGACCAGGCCGCGCAGCAGCACCTCGCCGTCCAGCGCGACGCGTTCGGCGCGATGATCATCGGCCAGGCCGGCTCGCGCCCCGACCTGGCGGCGCTCCAGTCGATCGTGGAGTCCGACGGCTTCTCCGACCTGCTCGTCAACGCCGCCTCGCTCGGGGCGACGGTCGACGCGCTCGACGCCCGTCGTACGGCGCTCACGGCCGCCCAGGAGCGCGCCGACGCCACCCGCGCCGCAGCCGACACCACCGCGACGCCGCCGACTCGAGGCCAAGGCCACCGCCGAGCAGGCCCGCGACCGGGCCCGCAGCGCCGAGGCCGACGCCCAGCGAGCGCGCCCAGGACGCTGGCCGCCCGCAAGGGCGCCCTGCTCGACGAGCTCGCGCGGCTGCAGGGCGTGAGCGTCGCGCTCGCCACCCGCCGTCAGGCCGGCCTCGAGCAGCGCGCCGCGGCCCGAGCGCGGCCGCCGAGGCGGCGCGGGTCGCTGCCGAGCAGGCGGCGGCCGAGCAGGCCGCCGAGGCCGAGCAGGCGGCCCAGCAGCAGGCAGCGGAGGAGGCTGCTGCGGCAGCACAGGCGGCCGCAGCTGCGGCCGCGGCCGCTGACGGAGACCGCCGGCGCCGCCGGCCCCGGCCCCCGCACCGGCGCCCGCCCCGGCGCCGGCCCCGGCGCCGGCGCCCACACCGGCTCCGCGCGCCCGCCCCGTCGGGCGGCGCCTCGGCCGCGGTCGCCTTCGCCCGCGCCCAGATCGGCGAGCCCTACCGCTGGGCCGCCGCCGGGCCCGACGCCTGGGACTGCTCGGGCCTGACCATGGGCGCCTGGGCGCGCCGCCGGGAGGTCCCTGCCGCACTACTCGGTGGCGCAGTACGAGCAGTCGACCCCGATCTCGTCGAGCGACCTGCGCCCCGGCGACCTGGTCTTCTGGGGCTCCTCCGACGCGCCGTCGTCGATCTACCACGTCGCGCTCTACGTCGGCGACGGACGCATCATCCACGCCCCCCGCACCGGCCGGCCGGTCACGGAGGAGTCGCTGTACTACTGGATCACGCCCAACTTCTACGCCCGCCCCTGACCGAGCGGTCACCCGGCGCCCTTCTGACCTGTCCCGGACGCGGGGGCGTCGGTAGTTTGTGCCCATGGCCACCGACACCGTCCCCCCGACCGGCGCCTCGAGCGGCTCCTCCGTCGGCACCGCTCATGACCCCGGCCACGACGACGACAGCACCACGACAGCGACCGGGGCTACGTCCAGCCCGTGGTCGACGTACCCGCCCTGCGCACGCTGCTCGACGGCCGCTACGCCGACGTGCGCGAGCTCGTGCGGGCCAACCTGGCCGACTACGCCTCAGGTGCTGGTCGACCAGGAGCAGATGACGACCGCCGACTACCGCGAACGGGTCAAGGACGTGGTCGTCGAGATGGCCGCGACCGGGCAGACCGGGATGGGCTTCCCGACGGAGTACGGCGGCGGCGGCGACATCGGCGCGTCGCTGGCGGCGTTCGAGACCCTCGCGCTCGGCGACCTGTCGGTGCTCGTGAAGGTCGGGGTGCAGTTCGGCCTCTTCGGTGGCGCGATCCTGCAGCTCGGGCACCCAGCGGCACCACGAGCGCTACCTGGCCGACATCGTGACCGGCCGGCTGATGGGCTGCTTCGCGATGACCGAGACCGGCCACGGCTCCAACGTGCAGGCGCTGGGCACGGTGGCGACGTACGACCCGGGCACCCAGGAGTTCGTCATCGAGACGACCCGCGAGGACGCCTCGAAGGACTACATCGGCAACGCCGCGGTCCACGGGGAGCTGGCGGTGGTCTTCGCCCAGCTCGAGGTGGCGGGGGAGTCGCACGGCGTGCACGCGTTCGTCGTACCGATCCGGGTCGACGGTGAGCCGGCCCCCGGCGTCCGCATCGAGGACGACGGCCCGAAGATGGGTCTGAACGGCGTCGACAACGGCAAGCTCTGGTTCTCCGGGGTGCGGGTGCCGCGGGAGGCGCTGCTCAACCGGTTCGCCGACGTGACCGCCGACGGGGTCTACGAGAGCCCGATCGAGAACCCCAACAAGCGCTTCTTCACGATGCTCGGCACCCTCGTGCAGGGCCGGGTGTGCGTCGGTGGCGCCGGCATCAACGCCGCCAAGGTCGCCATCGTCGATCGCCACGAAGTACGCCCTGCGGCGCCGGCAGTTCGAGGCCACGAGCGACGCCGCACGAGGAGCTGCTCCTCGACTACGGCCTGCACCAGCGCCGGCTCTTCCCGCTGCTCGCCCGCACCTACGCGCTGCACTTCGCCCAGGAGGTCGTCGCGGCACAGGTGCACGACGTCTTCTCCGGCACCGTCGACGACGAGGTCACCCGTCGCAGGCTCGAGTCACGCGCGGCCGGCACCAAGGCGCTCGGCACCTGGCACGCCACCCGGACCATCCAGGAGTGCCGCGAGGCGTGCGGCGGCGCCGGCTACCTCGCCGAGAACCGGTTCGCCGCGCTCAAGGCCGACACCGACGTGTTCACGACGTTCGAGGGCGACAACCACGTGCTGCTGCAGCTCGTCGCCAAGGGCCTGCTGACCGACTACTCGAGCGGTTTCGAGGAGATGGACCAGCTCGGGATGGTGCGGTTCGTCGCCGAGCTCGGCGTCGAGACCATCATCGAGAAGACCGGTGTGCACAAGCTGCTCGAGCGGATCAAGGACGTCCTGCCCGGGGGCGACGACAGGTGGGACCAGGAGGCCGGCCTGCTGGACCCGGAGTACCAGCTCGCGATGCTCCGCTTCCGCGAGGAGCACATGCTCTCCGGCGCCGCTCGCCGCCTCAAGCGCGGCATCGACGACAAGATGAACCCCGGCGAGGTCTTCTCCCGCGTCCAGGACCACGTCATCGGTGCGGCGCGCGCCCACATGGAGCGGCTGGTGCTCGAGGCCTTCGTCGACAAGGTGCGGGCCCTGCCCGAGGGCGACCAACGCGTCGCCCTGTCGCTGCTGTGCGACCTGCACGCGCTGAGCGTCATCGAGGCCGATCGCGCCTGGTTCATGGAGCACGGCCGGCTGACCGTCGCTCGCAGCAAGGCGATCAGCCGCGAGGTCAACAGCCTGTGCCGCAAGATCCGCCCGATCGCGGGCGACCTGGTCGACGCGCTCGGGGTGCCGCACGCCATGCTGCGCTCGCCCGAGCTGGTCGGGCCGGTCGGCGGTCCTCGATGACGTCGGCGGTGGGCTCGGCGGTGGGCTCGGCGGTGGGCTCGGCGGTGGGCTCGGCGGTGGGCTCGGCGGTGGGCTCGGCGGTGGGCTCGGCGGGCTCGGCGGTGCTGTCCGTCGGCGGCGCCGGGAGTGCGGCCCCATGAGGCTCCCGGGCCTCGGCGGCTGGGGTGACGACCCGCTCTGGGCGCCGGTCTACGACTGGACCGTCGAGCACCCCGGACTCGGTGGCCTGGCGTGGGCGCTCGGCCTGCAGAGCAACCTGCGGCGCCTCTACGACGCCGCGGGCGAGATCAGCACGCTGCCGCCCGGCGCCCGCGTGCTCGACGTACCGTGCGGTGGTGGGGTGGCGCTGCGCGGCCTCACCCCCGGCCAGGGGATCGAGTACGTCGCCGGCGACATCTCCACGACCATGCTGGAGCGCACGATGGAGGCCGCCCGCGAGCGCGGGGTCGCCGACCAGGTCGTGCCGCGCGTCGCCGACGTCGAGGACCTGCCGTTCGAGGACGGGTCGTTCGACCTGGTCGTCTCCTTCACCGGCCTGCACTGCTTCCCCGACCCCGCCCGGGCGGTGGTCGAGATGGTGCGGGTGCTCAGCCCGGGAGGGGTGCTCTCCGGCAGCGCGATCCTCAACGACACCGGCCTGCGCTTCGAGCCGCTGCGGCGAGCCGGCCGGCTGGCCGGGCTCATGGGGCCCGGGCTGCACGCGCCACGAGCTCGTCCAGCTGGCTGCGGCCCAGGGCGTCCGCCGCTCCGAGGCTGCGTTCCTCGGGTGCGGTGGGGTACTTCCGCGGGGTCAAGGGGTGATAGGGGGTGAGTCCGCGGCGGGAGTTTCTCCGCTGAAGTGGTGAATCTCCCGCTTCTGGCATGAACCTTCATACCGGAAGCGGGAGTTTCATGTCGCGTCGCCCGAGATCAGTGGACGACCCGCAGCGGCGACCGGGCGAACGCCCGACGGATGCGGTCGGCGGTGTGGACGGGCAGGTCGAGATCGCGCCAGGTGAGACGGATGACCGTCCATCCGGTGAGCTCTCGGATGAGGTCCTCGCGCGCCTTCTCGCGCATCACCATCTGCTCGATGGTCTCGCCGGCTTGCGCCGGAAGCGGTGGTACTTCTCCTCGCCGTCGAACTCCACGATCACCTTGAACTCCGGCCATGCGAAGTCGACGCGCGCGGCCAGCAGCGCCCTGCGGGTCGAAGATCTCGAACTGGATCTCCGGCCGCGGCAACCCCTGCTGGAAGAACAGGAGGTCGGACTGCGCGACTCGCCCACCGACTCGATCTTGGAGCTCGCCAGGTGGATCACGACGTGGTGGCTGAGCGAGCCCGGCCAGCTCTCGGACGCTCGTACACCCTGGTCAGGGTGCTCGGTCGTCATCAGACCGGCGTGGAGGAAGTGGTTGGCCTGCACGAGGCCGGCCGCGGTGCCGTCGGTGCAGGCGGTCTCGAGCACCGCCCGCGCCGGTGCGCTGACCCAGTGCCCGTCCTGGCGCCGGAGGTCGCTGACGCAGGACCGACCGCTGTGGTGACGGATCCTGCTCTGCTGCCGACCGCCCCCGGACAGGTGCGTGATGTTCACGCTGCGAAGGTCGAGACCCGCACTCGGGTCCGCCCTGGGCGATGCAGGCACTGCCGTGGGACAGCGCGACGTGGCTCGCCGTACAGCCGCATGACCCCGCGCGACAGGAGGCGGTGTCGCCCCCGGTCGTCGGCGGACCTGAAGATCGCGCTGTCGCAGTAGATCCCTTGGCGCATCCGGACCAGGAGGTGCGCCCGCACGAGGCGACGCCAGCGCGTTGTCGTCGATGCCGGGCTCCACCGCCTCGCGGCGCAGCAGCACGCCGTGGGGGTCGCAGAGATGGGAGACGGGTGAGATCGAGGTGGTCATGGCGACGACACTGGCCGCCCGGAGTACGCGCCGGTGCGGGTCCGGTCGTGCTCCGTTGTGGACGACCCGAACGCGAGCCTGGCTGTGGACGACTCGTGGGTAGCCGCTGACGCCGGTCAGGCCGGGCGCTAATGACAAAACTCCCGCTTCTGCATGAACCTTCATGACAGAAGCGGGAGTTTCTCCGCTGAAGCGGTGAAACTCCCGGGGCCGGCGAACCCGACCCCCGCGAGCCATCACGCGTGCTTGTAGCCCGTCGCCCTTCGCCCGCTCGAACGACGCCATGACCTCGGCCTCGGCGTCGGCGCGGCCGACCCAGTCGGCGCCTTCGACGGACTTGCCGGGCTCGAGGTCCTTGTAGACCTCGAAGAAGTGCTGGATCTCGAGCCGGTCGAACTTCGGCAGGTGGTTGATGTCGCGCAGGTGCTCCTGGCGCGGGTCGGCCGCGGGCACGCAGAGGACCTTGTCGTCGCCGCCGGCCTCGTCGGTCATGCGGAACATGCCGATCGCGCGGCACTTGATCAGGCACCCGGGGAACGTCGGGGCCTGGAGCAGGACGAGGGCGTCGAGCGGGTCGCCGTCCTGGCCGAGGGTGTCCTCGATGTAGCCGTAGTCGGCCGGATACTGCGTCGACGTGAACAGCATCCGGTCCAGGCGCATCCGGCCGGACTCGTGGTCCACCTCGTACTTGTTGCGCTCCCCCTTGGGGATCTCCACCAGTACGTCGAACTCCAGCACGTGCTTCCTCCGCTGCGTCAGGGATCTCGACCAACGGGGGGTGGTGGCCGAGGCAGGTCACGTCTGTCTGCCTGGGGTGTGCTCGGGATCGACCGGCAATGGGTCCGGCACAGTGTCGCGCACAATGGCGGCCGACGCGCACTCGGAGAGGGGATTTGGGATGGCGACGGCGTGACGCACGGACCCGACGGCTCAGGCGGGCCGTCAGGGGCACCCTGCGTGCTCGTCCTGGTGCTCGCCCTGGTGGCCGGGGGTCGCCGCGACGTGGCGCTACGACCTGCTCGACGGACGTCTCGACGGCCGCCTCGACTGGCTGCTCGGCGCAGCGAGGTCCGCCCGCCCGACCCCGGCGCGCGACCCGGCCGCCGTCGCGCCGCCGCCCGGTCTCGACCTGCCGGAGGTCGCGGCCCCGGCGCGGTCGCGGCCGCCTCGCCGACCGACGGCGCCGTCGACGCCGACGCCGTACGCCGGGCGATCGCGGCGCTACCTCGACGACCCCGACCTCGGCCGTCACGTGCTCGCCGCGGTCGCGCCCCTGGCCGATTCCGGACCGGGCGGGCGGTCCACCTTCGCATCGGGTGCTGGCGCCGCGATCCCGGCCTCGACGACCAAGCTGGTCACCTCGACCGCGGCGCTGCTGGCGCTGGGTCCCGACCACGTCTTCACGACCTCGGTCGGTCGCCACGGGCAGCGGTCGGTCGACGCCGGCTGGTGCTGGTCGGTGGGGGCGACCCGTTCCTGGAACGCGGCCCGACGTACCCCCCGGCGTCCGACGGCACGGTACGCCGTGGCCCTACCCGCACCGCGCCGACCTGACCACCCTGGCCAGGGAGACAGCCGCGAACCTCGACGAGCAGGCGGGTGCGACGGGTCCGCGTCGGCTACGACGACGAGCCTGTTCACCGGCCCGGCGGACAACCCGACCTGGGAGGCCGACTACGTCCCCGGCGGCGAGGTGGCGCCGACGACGGCGCTGTGGGTCGACGAGGGCCGGCCGCTGTCCCGCTTCGGTCGGGTCGCCGACCCGGCTGCCGAGGCCGGGGCGGTCTTCGTGTCGGCGCTGCGCGAGGCCGGCGTCAAGGTGACCGAGTCCCCGGTCGCGGCGCCGGCACCCGCGGGCGCCGAGACCGTGGCATCGGTCGACAGCGCACCGCTCGCCGAGATCGTGCAGCGCATCCTCGACGTCAGCGACAACGAGGGGGCCGAGGTGCTGCTGCGTCACGTGGGCCTCGCGACCGCGGACACCGGGCTCGATCGAGGCCGGCACCAACGGCGTACGCCGCCTCCTGGGTGACGCCGGCGTGCGTTTCGGCAGCAGTGTCTTCAACGACGGCAGCGGGCTGTCGCGGGCCAACCGGGCCGAGCCGCGGACCCTGCTCGACGTGCTGCGGCTCGCCGCGTCCGCCGACCACCCGGAGCTGCGGGCGGTGGTCGAGCGGCCTGCCGGTGGCCGGGTTCACCGGGTCGCTCGCGACCCGGATGGACGAAGGACCGCCTGCGGGGCTGGGCCGGGTCCGGGCCAAGACGGGCACCCTGTCCGGGGTCACCTCCCTCGCGGGGCTCGCGACGGGCCTCGACGGGACCGTCATGGTGTTCGTGCTGATGGCCGACCGGGTCCGGCTGCCGAAGGGCCTCGACGCCCGGACCGTGCTCGACAGTGCGGCGGCGGCGCTCGGCGCCTGCCGCTGCGGTGCGTGAGCGCCCGCCGTACGACGACGTGCCGACGGTGCCGTACGACGTCCGCGGGCGAGCCCGGGCTTGTTACCGAAGACTGTCGAAGTCGTGGACGCTGCGTGCCCTCCGCGTGACGCGCGGCTCCCTAGTGTCATCTCAGTCGCGAGGGCCGTGGGGACCAGTGCGACGCCGACGGGGTGCTGCACAGCTCCAGGGGGACCGGCTGCAGCGGATCCGTCGGGCAGGACACGGACAGACCCATGCGGCGCTTCTGGGGGGACCGCCGATCATGGGTCTGCTGTGCTTTTCGCGCCGGGTTGCCGGGGCCTCGGGGTTTCGGCACCCGGTAGGTTCGCCCCATGACGACGCCGGACGCCATGGTCGACTGGGACCTCGCGGTCCGCGTAGGGGCCCGCCTGGCCGGTGAGGGCCCGCAGGTGAGCCGTGGGACGGCCGACGCGGCCGTCGCCGAGCTGCGCGCGGACGCCGACCGGTCCACCGGACTGGTCCGTGAG
Organism: uncultured Actinomycetota bacterium; assembly: GCA_963757695.1. Lineage (GTDB taxonomy): Bacteria > Actinomycetota > Actinomycetes > Propionibacteriales > Nocardioidaceae > Nocardioides. Next base: position 796,920 of record CAVWTJ010000012.1, on the reverse strand, counting down.
TTCACCGGCCTCGTCGCCGCCGACCACACGGCCCCGGTCCTCGTGGTCGACCGGGCGCGGCTGGATCCAGGCCAACGCCGACGCCTTCCGGGTCGTGCTCGCGCCCCTGGTGGGCAGGCTGAGCGAGACGAAGAAGCCGCCGAGCGGGCTCGCCCTCGCGGTCGGCTCACGGGTCACCGGCCTCGAGGTCGGTGGTCTCCTCGGCTTCCTGGCCGGCAAGGTGCTCGGCCAGTTCGACCCGTTCCACGCCCCCGACGGCCGGCTGCTCCTGGTCGCCCCCAACATCGTCCACGTCGAGCGCGAGCTCGGCGTCGACCCCACCGACTTCCGGCTGTGGGTGTGCCTGCACGAGGAGACCCACCGGGTCCAGTTCACCGCCGTGCCGTGGATGCGCGAGCACCTGTTCTCGGAGGTCCTGGCGCTGTCGTCGACCGTCGGACCCGTCCGGTCTCGACGAGACCGTCGCGCCGGGTCAGCGAGGGCCTCAAGGGCGGTCGCGGCTCAGGGCTCGATCGTCGAGCTGATGAGCACCCCCGAGCAGCGCGAGATCCTCGACCGGGTCACCGGCATGATGTCGCTGCTCGAGGGCCACGCCGACGTCGTGATGGACGGGGTCGGGCCCGAGCGTCATCCCCAGCGTCGACCAGATCCGTGCCCGCTTCACCGAGCGCCGCAAGGGCGTCGGCACGCTCGACCGGCTGCTGCGCCGCCTGCTCGGCCTCGACGCCAAGATGGCGCAGTACCGCGACGGCGCCCACTTCGTGCGCACCGTCGTCGACAAGGTCGGCATGGCGGAGTTCAACGCCGTCTGGGAGGGCCCCGAGAACCTCCCGTCCAAGGCCGAGCTCACCGACCCGGACGCCTGGGTCTCGCGCGTCCTGTGATCGCGGTGGCTGCCCGATGAGCCTCGACCCGGCCCGCGCGGCGATCCGGCTCGCCGTACGACGCGCGCTGCCCGTCCTCGACGACGGGCACGGCGGACACTGGGTGCCCGGAGGCCGAGGCCGTGGTGGTCGCCTGCTCGGGCGGCGCCGACTCCCTCGCCCTGCTGGCGGCGACCGTCTTCGAGCTGCGGACCGCGCCGGTGCGCGTGGTCGGCGCCGTGGTCGACCACGGCGCTCCAGGACGACAGCGAGGCCCACACGGCCCGCGTGGTGGGGCAGATGGCTGCGCTCGGTGCCGACGAGACCGTCAGCGCCCGGGTCGACGTCGAGCCGGGCGGGCGGGGGATCGAGGCGGCCGCCCGGGAGGCCCGCTACGCCGTGCTCGAGCAGGTCGCCGAGCGGTTCGGTGCCGGACGGGTGCTGCTCGGGCACACCCTCGACGACCAGGCCGAGACCGTGCTCCTCGGGCTCACCCGCGGCTCGGGCGGGTCGCTCGATCGCCGGCATGCGCCCGGCGTACGGCGTCTTCCTGCGTCCGCTCCTCGGACATCCGCCGCGCCCAGACCGAGGCGGCCTGCGAGGCCGAGGGCATCGAGTTCTGGACCGACCCCCACAACGCCGACCCGCGCTTCACCCGCTCGCGGGTGCGCCACACCGTGCTGCCGCTGCTCGAGCGCGAGCTCGGTCCCGGGGTCGCCGAGACCCTGGCGCGCACCGCCGAGCAGCTCCGCCCCGACATGGAGGCGCTCGACGAGCTCGCCGCCGCGACGCTCCGGGAGACCTACGACGACGAGAACGGCTTCGACGTCTGGCGCATCGAGGTGCTCCACTCGCGCCGTCCGCACCCGGATGCTCCGTCTCGCCGCCCTCCGCGCCGGCTGCCCGCCCGGCGAGCTCTTCGCCGTCCACGTCGACGCCCTGGAGGCCCAGGTGTGGAACCGTCACCACCTGCCCGCGCCGGATCCAGCTGCCCGGCCACGTCACCGCCTTCCGCGAGGGCGACCACCTGCGCTTCGGAGCCACCGACCCCCTAGGCTGACGCGCATGGATGCATCCGACGTCGACGGCGACCTCGTGAACGTGCTCTTCACCGAGCAGAGATCCAGGCCAAGCTCAAGGAGCTGGCCGCAGACCCTCGAGCGCGACTACGCCGGCAAGGACCTGCTGATCGTCGGCATCCTGCGCGGCGCGGTGATGGTGATGGCCGACCTGGCGCGCGCCTTCTCCGGCCACATCGAGATGGACTGGATGGCGGTCTCCTCCTACGGCTCCGGCACCAAGTCCAGCGGCGTCGTCCGCATCCTCAAGGACCTCGACACCGACATCTCCGGGCGCGACGTCCTCATCGTCGACGAGATCATCGACACCGGTCTCACCCTGTCCTGGCTCACCGCCAACCTCGCCTCGCGCAGCCCCGCGAGCGTCGAGATCTGCACCCTGCTCCGCAAGCCCGAGGCGCTCCAGATGCCCGTCGACGTCAAGTACGTCGGCTGGGACATCCCCAACGAGTTCGTCGTCGGCTACGGCCTCGACTACCGCGAGCGCTACCGCAACCTGCGCGACATCGGCACGCTCGCGCCGCACGTGTACGGCGGCTGAGCTCCTCCTGTCGTACGTCGTCTCCTGTCGTACGTCGTCGGCCGTCCGCGGTCGGCCCGAGTGGCCGCGGCTGCTTCTCGGCCCACCGGGTTTCGACGCGCCCGTTCCGTCCTCGTGCCTCGGCCGGAGGCTTGCTCAACCTCCCCGCGCCCACGCCGTGCGCTCGTTCCTCGCGCTCGGCTGCGCACCAGGCTGCTTCCCGGCTCGCCGGGTTTCGACGCGCCCGTTCCGACCTCGTGCCTCGGTCGGAGGGCTTGCTCAACCTCCCTGGATGACGCCCGATGGTCGTCCCTCCCATCGGGCTATCCAGTGACCTGAGAGGATGAGGGCAGGGCACCACGCCTGTACCGTCGTAGGTTCAGCCACCATGAGGAAGAGTTGTCCGTGAAGCGCATATTCAAGGGTCCCTGGGTCTGGATCGGCCTTGCGGTCGTCGGCGTGCTCCTGGCGCTGCAGTTCCTCGCCCCCGGCGGTGGCTACGACGAGGTCCCGACCTCCGAGCTCGAGTCCTACGTCCAGGACGGCACGGTCAAGGAGATCACCTTCATCGACGGTGACCAGACCATCGAGGCGACCCTCGACGACGGCACCCGCTCCGGCGGCGACAAGGTCATGACCCACTACGTGCTGGGTCAGCAGCAGGGGATCATCGCCCAGGTCGACGCCCAGGTGGCGGCCGGCGACGATCGAGAAGTCCAACTCCGAGAACCCCCAGCCCAGCCTGCTCGAGCTCGCTGCTCATCGGCTTCCTGCCGATCATCCTCATCCTGGTCATCTTCTTCTGGCTGATGAACTCCATGCAGGGTGGCGGCGGCCGCGGCGTGATGCAGTTCGGCAAGTCCAAGGCCAAGCTCATCTCCAAGGACATGCCGAAGACGACGTTCGAGGACGTCGCCGGCTGTGACGAGGCGATCGAGGAGCTCGGCGAGATCAAGGAGTTCCTCCAGGAGCCGGCCAAGTTCCAGGCCGTCGGCGCCAAGATCCCCAAGGGCGTCCTGCTCTACGGCCAGCCCGGTACCGGCAAGACGCTGCTGGCCCGCGCGGTCGCCGGCGAGGCCGGCGTCCCGTTCTACTCGATCTCCGGCTCCGACTTCGTCGAGATGTTCGTCGGCGTCGGCGCCAGCCGGGTCCGCGACCTGTTCGAGCAGGCCAAGGAGAACGCCCCGGCCATCGTGTTCATCGACGAGATCGACGCCGTCGGTCGCCACCGCGGCGCCGGCATGGGCGGCGGTCACGACGAGCGCGAGCAGACCCTCAACCAGCTCCTCGTCGAGATGGACGGCTTCGACGTGCGCGGCGGCGTCATCCTCATCGCCGCCACCAACCGGCCCGACGTCCTCGACCCGGCGCTGCTGCGCCCGGGCCGCTTCGACCGCCAGATCCAGGTCGACGCCCCCGACCTCGTCCGGCCGCAAGCAGATCCTGGCCAGGTCCACTCGCGCGGCAAGCCGCTCGAGCCCGACATCGACCTGATCTCCGTGGCCCGTCGTACGCCGGGCTTCAGCGGTGCCGACCTGGCCAACGTGCTCAACGAGGCCGCGCTGCTGGCCGCGCGCACGGGCAAGAAGATCATCGGCAACATCGAGCTCGACGAGGCGATCGACCGCGTGATCGCCGGACCGCAGCGTCGGACCCGCCTGATGAGCGAGAAGGAGAAGCTCGTCACGGCCTACCACGAGGGCGGCCACGCCCTGGTCGCCGCGGCGATGCCCGGCACCGACCCGGTGCACAAGATCACGATCCTCCCGCGCGGTCGCGCCCTCGGGCTACACGATGGTGCTGCCCGACGAGGACAAGTACTCCCAGACGCGCTCCGAGCTGCTCGACAAGCTCGCCTACATGCTGGGCGGCCGGGCCGCGGAGGAGATGATCTTCCACGACCCGACGACCGGTGCCGGCGACGACATCGACAAGGCGACCAACCTCGCCCGCGCGATGGTCACGCAGTACGGCATGACCGAGCGCCTCGGTGCGATCAAGCTCGGCGACTCCGGTGGCGAGCCGTTCCTCGGCCGCGACATGGGTCACCAGCGCAACTACTCCGAGGAGGTCGCCGGCGATCGTCGACGAGGAGGTCAAGATCCTGCTGGCCACCGCGCACCAGGAGGCCTTCGACACCCTCGAGGACAACCGCGAGGTCCTCGACGCCCTCGTGCTGGCGCTCCTCGACCGCGAGACGCTCGACAAGGCCGAGATCGCCCACATCTTCGAGGCCCTGAACATGCGCGAGCGTCGTCCGGCCTGGACCGGCTCGCCGGACCGCAACCCCTCGGCGCTCCCGCCGGTCGAGATCCCCCAGGAGATCCGCGACCGGGTCGCCGCCAACGGGGTCGCGCACCACGACAACGGCCACGGCGGGGTCGTCGTGACGCCCCCGGGCCCGGGCGGCGACGTCCACGGTGACCCCGGCCTCGGCGGTCCCCCCGGAGGGTCCACACCTCCGACCACACCCGGACCGGGCACGCTGTGAGCAACCAGACCCTGGGGTCGAGCAACGGCTCGATCTCGACCGGTCACCGTCCCCGAGGACGGCTCGTTCGTGACCCCGGACTTCGACGAGGCCCGGGCCGCCGCGGCGGTGCGCGAGCTCCTCATCGCCATCGGCGAGGACCCCGACCGCGAGGGGCTCCTGGAGACCCCCGGCCGGGTCGCCCGGGCGTACGCCGAGCTGACGGTCGGGCTGCGCCAGACCCCGCAGGACGTGCTCACCACGACCTTCGACCTCGGCCACGACGAGATGGTGCTGGTGCGTGACATCGAGCTGTGGTCGATGTGCGAGCACCACCTCGTCCCGTTCACCGGGGTCGCCCACGTGGGCTACATCCCGGCCACGAGCGGCAAGATCACCGGGCTCTCCAAGCTGGCCCGCCTCGTCGACGTCTACGCCAAGCGCCCCCAGGTCCAGGAGCGGCTGACGACCCAGGTCGCCGACGCCCTGGTCGAGATCCTCGAGGCGCGCGGCGTCATCGTGGTGATCGAGGCCGAGCACCTGTGCATGACCATGCGCGGGGTGAAGAAGGCCGGCGCCCGCACCATCACCTCCGCCGTCCGTGGCGTGATGCGCTCCAACGCCACGACCCGCGCCGAGGCGATGGCGCTGATCCACCGCAACGGCTGATCCACCTATCACCCGATCCGACCAGGTCGGCCGCGTCCGAAGGCCGGCGGTCGGGCGCCCCGTCCGTCAGAGCACCCAGCGAGCGCTCGGCCACAGGGCCGTGAGGTCCTCGTCGGGGAAGCGTCGTGCCACAGTGCGGTAGACGTCGGCGTAGTGCTCCGCCACCGTGCGCACGGTCGTCTCCGGGAGCGAGGCGCCGTCGCGGCTAGTGGCGTTGCTGCGGCGCTCGACGTCGGGAGCGTGGTGCTCCAACCCGGCGAGCCGGCAGATCGCACGAGTGGCCCTGTCGGTGAAGAGCCGCTCGTAGAAGCCGACGTAGGTCTCGTCCGGGGGGAAGGCAGCGTCGAGCGTCTCGAGCGTGCGGTCGTAGCGGGTGCGGCCCTCGTAGGAGCGTTCTCGATAGCGCTCCAGCACACGCGCACCGGCATCGGCCTCGGGGTCCGCGCCCCGCTCCACGTGCATCCGGCTAGCTGACCAGAGCCGCTCGATCGGGTCGCGCATCAAGAAGACCGCCACGACGCGCACCCCGCGGACTGCGAAGCCCTCCCGGATCCTGGTCAGCGTGGTGGCATCGAGCATCGCGTAGTTGGGGGTGAGGTCGCCGGTCACCCTGGCGCCGGGGGTTTGCGCGAGCAGGCCCGCGAAGTAGTCGAAGTACCGCTCCTGGTCGGCGAGCATCGCCGCGATGTGCAGCGGCGCGCCGCCGGTGGCCTCGCCTCGCTGCAGCCGCTCGAGGTCGCGGGCGGCTCGGGCAAGGACCTTGACGCGTCGGGCCGGCTCGATCGGCGGCTGGAGCACGTCGAAGACGTGGTACTCCTTGCGGAAGCCACCCGCGAAGGCGGGTGATCCGCGCAAGTAGTCCGAGAGCCAAGTGGTGCCGGCCTTCTGGGCACCGAGGCCGAGCACGAAGGTGGGCCCGGCGTTCGTCACCCGGCCAAGCCTAGCGAGCCGCGCGCCTGCAGCGCGCGCCACCTCACAGCACGTGCCGTGCGTGCGGCCACCACCGCTCGAGGTCGAGGTCGGGCCGGCGCGCGGCGACGCCGCGGTAGGTGTCGGCGTAGAACTCCGCCACCGTCCGTGCGGTCGACTCGGGGAGCCCCTCGACGCTGCGCGGCGAGGCGTTCTTGAGCTTGCCGAACCGCGCGGGGCGGGCGTCGATGCCGATCAGCCCGCTGATGGCGTGCACCTGCGTCTGGTCGGTGAAGAGCTGCTCGTAGAGCCCGACGTGGACGTCCTCGTCGGGGAAGCTCGCGGCCAGCGCGTCGAGCGTCTGGTGGTACTGGGTACGGATCGCGTAGGAGCTCTCCGCGTGGGCGTGGAGCAGCTCGTCCTCGCTGCTGCGCTCGAACTGCCGGGGGTGCCGGTGGGCCTTCATCCGGATGTGCGACCAGACCCGCTCGACGGGGTCGCGCAGCAGGAACACCGCGACGGTGCGCATCCCGCGTTCCCCGAACTGACGGCGGATGTCGGCCAGCCGCTCGGCCGAGAGCAGGGCATAGTCGGGGGTGAGGTCGCCGGTGGCGATCACGTCGGGCGAGCGGGCCACCAGCGAGGCGAAGTAGTCGTAGTAGTAGTCGAGGTCGGCGTACATCGCCATCCGGTGGAGGACCTCGGCATCGGCCGTCTCGCCGGCCGAGGCCGACTCCAGGGACCGGGTCGCGAGCCGGATGATCCGACGCCGCATCCACTCCTCCGACGCCAGGTCGAGGCTGTCGAAGACGTGGTACTCCTTGCGGTAGCCGGGCTCGTACTGCGGCGAGCGTCTGAGGTAGTCGGCCAGCCACGTCGTCCCGGCCTTCTGGGCGCCGGTGCCGAGCACGAAGGTGGGCCGGCCCTCGGCCGGCCCGGACCCGGCAGCAGGTCGGGGAGCGGGTGAGGTCTCGGGCTGGACGGCGGAGTCGTCCCCCGGGCGCGGTGGGGTGGTCCCGCGGAGTCGGAGGCGGCGCACGACGGCCACGCTAGCAGCGCGATAGCGTCGTCCTCGTGCACACCGCGACCGCTGGGCGTCCTGTCGCGCCCGCCGGCCGCCCTGTGGCGGGACCGGTGCCCGTGAGTGCCGCGAACGTGCGGTTGGAGCGGCTGCTGGCGACCACCCCGGCCTACGACCCGCTGGCCCACGAGGCCGCGTTCGCCGGCGTGCACGGGGGACCCGCTGAGCGTCGTACGCGTGATCCGGAGGTCGTGCGCGAAGCGGAGAGGGCTCGACTCACATGTACGGAGGCAAGCAACACTCAGCCGGGTGCTACCAACCTGATGGCCGGGTACACCTCTAGTCGGTCCTCCACTCCGACGTCGTGATCGATCTCGACGACCTGGAGCGCCGTACGCGACGTCCTGGAGGCCGATGCCCCCGGCTATAGTCCCGGGGATGACTCCCGAGAGCCGCACGTCGACCCAGGACGGGCACATCCTGATCACCGGCACCGGGCGCAGCGGCACCACGCTGCTCGTGGAGTACTTCACCGCCCTCGTCTTCGACACCGCGCACACGGTGGAGACGACGCGCCGCCACGTTGACGAGATATCGCGGGCCGGCAGGCCGGTGCCTGCTCCTGATGGCGAGCCGCGCCTGGGTCGTGCACCTGGCCCACCAAGACAGCGGCACGCGTCCGGGACGCGATCGGGCCAAGCCGCTAGTTTGTGAGGACCTGGTCTAGCCACGGGCTCTGAGCTTTCCAGGTCAACCTCGAAGTCGGAATGGAAGCTCTTGGAGGTGAAGTGTCGGGTCACGACCGCGCTGTGCGAACGGGAGATCGCCACGCGAAGGTCCAAGAGGGAGCCGAGCAGTATCTCGTTGGACGCGTGGTAGGTGTCGCTCGCGACAGCCAGCACGGTGCGCGCCCGGGGTGCACTCGCCACGTGGAACATGCCGCTCCCGGCGAAGCCGGCGACGACCTCAGCCTCCGCGAAGGCGGCAGCCTGCTCCGGCAGTGTCAGCTCCTCCGGCGCGAGGATCGTGAAGCCCCGGGCCATGAAAAAGTCCTCGACCTCGGATCGGTTGCTGCAGGCACGCCTGGTCGCGCTCCGCGTCACGAAGACACGACGCGAAGCGGGACTATCTGTGGGGGGCGCCGCGGCGCGCAGGCGTTGACCTACGCGACTGTAGAGGTCGCGAAGAACGGGGTGCACGTAGGCGCCGATCGAGTAGCCCGGCGTCGCCCCCACCAGCGTCTCGACCTCGACTGCGCCGTCGAAGCCGTGCACGCGGTCCGACGGCACGCCCGCGGCCTCGAGGAGCGCGATCTCCCACGGGTGCAGCTCGGTGCCACCCAGTAGCAGGAGCCGGAGGTCGGGGTGCTCGGCCAGTGCCGCCTCCCAGCCCCAGAGCTTGCCGAGCTGCTCTGTGTAACCGTGTCCGAAGTGACCACGGTGGGGGTTGTCGAGATAGAACCAGGCGCCCTCGAGACGTTCGGTGACCACAGCACCCGCGGACTTAGCCGCGGGAACGACGAAACCAGGCGCCCAATCGATGAGGGCCTGGGTGCGCCCACGCCGCGGCCCGGGGTGGCGGAAGCTGTCCGGCAGCACCAGACCGTGCGCCAGCGCGGCCATCTGAGGGAGGCAAGTGACATCGCCGTACTCACGCAGTGTGAGTGCCGGGCACTCGACTGTTTCGGGTCCGTGCTCGGCCGGATCGGAGCTGGTGAAGGTGCCCGGTGGCTGCCAGGTCGCTGCAGGCTCCTGGTGCAGAACCCGCCCCCACTCGGGGCGGCGCTCCAGGAGCACGTTGAAGTCGCTCTCGTGCACCCGCGCCTGCGCCTTCCCGACACGAGTGACAGCAAGCCACTCGTCGTGTCCATCCTTCCCAAGCAGGGTTCCCAGCGAGGACAGCGAGAGTGCGAGGGCGTGGAGGTCCCTCACCGGACGTGGTCTCTCGTCCGAACCTCGGTCCTTAGGAGGACGCAGATCCGGGTCCGCGCGGGCGGCTTCAAGCTGGGCCACGAGCAGGTTGATGCGTTCGCGAGCCGGCGTGCGCGGAGGGGGAAGCCGCTGCACCAGCAGCCCGCCCTCCTCCAGGTGGAGAACGCAGCGACGCAGTCGAGCCTCCGCGGAAGGACCACGTGCGAGGTCGATGATGACGTGTTGTCGACCGAGAGCACTGAGGTCCAGGTGCAACATGTCGATGTCGTCGCAGATCTCGACGAGGGTGACGTCGGCCGCTCCGTCAACCTTGGCGCGAAGCGGTGCGAGGTCGTGGGCACTTCGTGACACGACTGCGATCTGCGGTGCCCGGATACCGTCCAGCGCCTCGAGCACAGCCCCAAGAGGCACGTCACTCGTCCAGCTCACGATGCAGAACCATAACGCACAGGCTCACGAGACTTCCGGGGCGGTCCCGGGAGGCGCCCGAACGCGAAAAAATGCCGAATCCACCAGCAAATCAAGGCACCGACGGTGGGGTGTTGAGGCACATGGGCGACAAGACATCGACGCCGTCGCGATCGGCGTGCCTACCTCCAGTTCCACGTGAGCGGAGCATGCCTAGACGGCGGTCACATGAACTCAATCGTCAATCGAGTAACCAAGGGCCTCTCACAATCGGGGGTGTAGTTGCGGGCTGAAGCCTCCGGACTCGAGCAGGCTTCTGGCGATGTAGTTGGTGAGGTTGCAGAACCCGAGGGCGCTCCCCCAGAGGTGTTCGAGCCGCCCGTTGATGGCATCCGTCGGCCGTTCAACGTGCCAAGGCAGTCGAAGTAGGGCGTAGACCTAGCACGTCGTCGGCGCGCTTCTTCAACGTCTTTCCGAGCGTGATGGCTTCGCTCAACGCGACCGGGACGCCGTGACTGAGTGGGGCGATGAGGTTCTCCATGAGCTCGCGGTCCTTGGCCCGGTCGGGCTGACGGTAGGCCGCGATCATCCGTTGTAGATCCACCAGGTCACTCGACCTCGACGTGAGGGTCGGCGGCGAACACTTCCTCGAGCCGGGCGTTTGCTTGTCGGTGAGGAGGTCGCGAACTGTGTGCAGCGTCCGACGGGCGGAGTAGAGGGGGTCGTCCGTGCGGCTCCGGTGGCCGTGCAGGTTCTGCTGGATCCGGCGTCGGCAACGGCCCAGCGTGTAGCCAGCCAGGCGGGCCACGTCGCATGGATCCGTCACCGCGACCGCGTCGGTAACTCTTCGGTGGTGGCGGTTCGAAGTCGGTGAACCCGTCCATCGCGACGGCGACTGGCCGCTCACCACGGATCCTGGGAGTCCGAGCGGCTTTGATCGCAAAATCGACTGCACCTTCATCTCGGCAAGCGTTTGGAGCGCGAATGTTTCAAAGTTGACGGTCAACAAGACTGGGCTCTCCGACCACACACTTCTTTACGCAACCGCCAAATCACTAGACCGACCTCGACGAGTGTCACCGCGTCGTCCTGCAGCAGCCTGAACTAGCGCACCGCACGGATGGGACTCGGGTTCTTCGTCTCGCATGACATAGCTGGTCGGTGCGGTAGCGGTCCTGGGGGCAGCGGTGCGACCGACAGAGCGATAGCGTCGACAAGTGACCACGACGACAGCACGCTGCGAACCCTTCGTCGGGTCCGGGGGCTCGCCGGTCGTCATGGGCGTCGTCAACGTCACCCCCGACTCGTTCTCCGACGGCGGCCGGTACGCCGACAGTGGCGCTGCGATCGAACACGGGCGAGCGCTCCTGGCCGACGGTGCCGACCTCCTCGACATCGGCGGCGAGTCCACCCGTCCCGGCGCCACCCGGCCACTGGTGAGCGAGGAGCTCGACCGCGTCGTCCCGGTGATCGCCGCGCTCGCCGGCGAAGGTGCGGTCGTCTCGGTGGACACCATGCGCGCCGAGGTGGCCGAGGCCGCGCTGGGCGCCGGTGCCACCGTCGTCAACGACGTCTCGGGCGGTCTCGCCGACCCCCGGATCCTCGAGGTCGTGGCCGCCGCCGGGGCGACGTACGTCGCGATGCACTGGCGTGCCCACAGCCACCGGATGCAGGACCTCGCCGTCTACGACGGCCCCGGCGGGGTGGTGGGTGCGGTGCGCGACGAGCTGGGCGAGCGGGTGGTCGCGATCCGGGCCGCCGGGATCGCCGACGACAAGATCGTGCTCGACCCCGGGCTGGGGTTCGCCAAGCGGGCCGAGCACAACTGGGCGCTGGTCGCCGCGCTCGGTGACCTCGCGGGCCCCTCGGGCCTGGGGTTCCCGCTGCTCGTGGGGGCCAGCCGCAAGTCGTTCCTGGGTGCGCTCCTGGCCGACGCCGACGGTACGCCGCGCCCCGTGGACGGACGCGAGGTCGCGGGGCACGCCCTGACCCTCGTGCTCGCCCGGACGGGCGTCTGGGGGGTCCGGGTGCACGACGTGCGAGGTACTCGTGATGTGCTTGCGGTGTGGCAGCAGACGCGAGAGCACCGGTGACCGACGAGCTGGCCGTCCTCGGGATCGAGTGTCTCGGGCACCACGGGGTCTTCGAGTTCGAGAAGCGCGAGGGCCAGACCTTCGTGATCGACCTGGCCCTCGGCCTGGACACCTCCGTGGCCGCCGCCTCCGACGACTTGCGCGACACCCTGGACTACGGGAGTCTCGTGACCTCGGTGAAAGCAGCCGTTGAGAATGATCCGGTCGACCTGATCGAGACCCTTGCCCAACGGATCGCGGACGTCTGTCTCACCGACGTTCGTGTTGAATGGGCTCGGGTGACCGTTCACAAGCCGGACGCCCCCATCGACGCGACGTTCTCGGACGTCGTGCTCACGATCACCCGAAAGCGCGAGGGCAACCGTGACTGAGACCCCCAACCCCAACATCATCGACGCCGACACCCTGACCGGCGAGATGCGACCGATCCGGCGGGTGGTCCTGTCGCTGGGATCCAACCTCGGGGAGCGGCTCTCGACCCTCCAGGGAGCGGTCGATGCCATCGCCGACACCCCGGACGTGTGGGTCACGCGCGTCTCCCCGGTCTACGAGACGGCGCCGGTCGACTGCCCTCCCGGCTCCGACTCGTTCCTCAACGCCGTCGTGCTGGCCGACACCACCCTGGCCGCCAACCGGCTGATGGACCGGGCACAGGCCATCGAGGACGCCTACGACCGCGAGCGCAGCGACGTCCCCAACTCGCCGCGCACCCTCGACGTCGACCTGATCGTCGTCGGCGACCGGCGCAGCGACACCGAGTCGCTCAGCCTGCCGCACCCCCGCGCCGCGCAGCGGGCGTTCGTGCTCAAGCCGTGGTACGACCTCGAGCCCGACGCCGAGCTGCCCGGCTACGGCACCGTCGCCGAGCTGCTCGCGCAGGTCGACCTCGACTCGGTGACCCTGCGTGAGGACCTCACGCTGGACGTCGAGTAGCGGACCGCGCTCAGGTGGCTGACGGCGGCACCCTGCGTCCGACGTCGCCCGTCACGCTGGCGGTGTGGGCCATCGTCGGCCTGGCCGGCGGCTGGCTGCTGCACCCGTTGACCGACCGCTTCGGCACGCCGCCGGTGGTGAGCTGGACGCAGGCGGTCCTGCTGCTCCTGGTGGCCGCCATCCTCGGCGCCACCGCCTGGGCGACGTGGCGCGTCGTGCACGTGCGCCGGGAGCGGCTGCTGCCGCACCAGGCCGTCAACCGGCTGGTCCTGGCCACCGCGTGCGCCTACGTCGGGGCTCTCGCCGGCGGGGGCTACCTGGGCTACGGGCTCAGCTGGGTCGGCGACCAGGCCGAGCTGGCCGACCAACGACTGGTCCGCTCGCTCGTCGCCGCGCTGGCGGGGCTGTTCGTCGTCGTCGCGGCGCTGCTGCTCGAGCGGGCCTGCCGGGTCCGCAAGGACGAGGCCGAGTGAGCGCCGCCCGACCATGTAACACGCCGTCCACGGGTCTTCCACGCCGTTGCAGCGTGTGAGTAGCGCCGTGGACGGCGTGTTACATGACCGCTCCGCGCCCCTGCGCTGCTCGAGCACGCCGGTGATCCGGTACGGCGCGGCTCCACGCCGTGGAGGCCGCGCGCTTCTAGGCTGACGAGCATGACCTCCCCGACAGCTCGCCCGTCGTCGCGACGTCGGCAGCGCTCCACGCGCATGCTCGTCGCCGTACTGCTCCTGTCACTGGCCGCGGTCGGCGTCCTCGCCGCGGCCGTCAGCGGGTCGTGGCTGGTCGCCACGCTCGCCGCCGCTGCGGCCACCGGGCTCGGTGCGGCCGCCGTCCGGATCACCCACCGCGAGCTCACCGACTCGCGTCGCGAGGCGGCCCGCGACCGCGCCGAGCAGGCGCAGGCCTACCGGCGGATCACCGAGGCCCGCACCGCGGAGCAGGCGATCTACGTCGCCGACACCAGTGGTCGGCTCGCGCGTCACGAGGCGACCATCGCCCGGCTCGAGGAGCGGCTGGGCGACGCCGCCGACGAGCTCGCCGAGGCCCGCCGGGTCGCGGAGACCGAGCGTGCGAGCGCCGATGCCGAGCGCACCCGCGCCGACGCCGAGGTGCACCGCGCCGAGACCGCCGAGCAGGACCGCGACACGGTGTCGGCTCGCCTCGAGGAGGCCGAGGAGCGCGCCGCGACCGCCATCGTGCGGATCGCCGAGCTCGAGCAGGAGCTGGACGTCGTCCTGGCCGAGTGGCGCGCCGGCAGCACCGCACCGCAGCGCCGGCACGCCTGACGTCCGGCTGAGGCGGTCCCGAGAGGACGCGCGAGGGGGCGGCGCCCCCTGCAGGCGGTCGCGCCCGCGCCGGACCGATACGGTGGACGGGTGGCTCACGAAGGCAAGCAGCAGCAGTGGCGGGTCTCCGTCCCCGACGACTCCCGTTTCGAGAGCGATCCCGAGGAGCTGGTCGCCGAACCGCCCCCGGAGCTCGACGCGGGCTGGGAGATCGGCACCCCCGACCCGACCGACCGCTTCGAGCTGGCCCGGCTGACGCACCTCCTGCGCGCCCACGAGCGGCACGGTCGCGGCTGGGCCGGGGCCAGCCTCGACGACGTCCTGGTCGAGGTGTCGGAGGAGGGCCTGCGCACCCGCGAGAACGTCGTGGTGCGCGACGGATCGGGCGAGATCAAGGCCTGGGGCAGCGTCCACGACCGCGCCGGCGGCCGGATGCTCTTCCTGCACGTCGTCGAGCGCGAGCTGCCCGACCGCGTGGCGCGGGCGTGCTCCGACGTCCTGATCGAGTGGGCGGTCGGCCAGGCGAAGGCCGTCGGCGCCGCCCGTGGCCTCGACGTGCAGCAGATCGACACCGGCGCCTACGAGGGCGACGAGCGGCAGCACCGCTGGCTCTCGGAGTCCGGCTTCACCCAGGTCCGCACCTGGTGGCAGATGAACCGACCCGTCGAGGAGGCCGAGATCGACCTCGTCGAGTCGCCCGACCTGTGGGAGGCCCGCGGCGTCCGCTTCCGCAAGGTACGACGCGCCGGCACCGGCCTGCCCGACGAGGACGACCTGCGCGACGTCCACGACATCCTCGAGGAGGCCTTCCTCGACCACTTCAACTCGTGGGAGGAGACCTTCGACGAGTTCGTCTTCCGCCTCCGCGAGGACCCCGGCCACCGCTGGGACCACTGGTGGCTCGCCGAGGTCGTCGACGTCCCCGAGGGCGAGAAGCCGATCCCGGCCGGCGCCCTCGTCGGCACCGTCTCCGACGGCGGCTCCGGCCCCGACGGCTCCTACGTGTCCTACATCGGCGTCGTGAAGGCCGCCCGCGGCCGCGGCGTCGCGAAGGGCCTGCTGCGCACGATCATCGCCGACGCAGCCTCCCGCGGCCGCGACCGCGTCGGCCTCGAGGTCGACGCCGACTCCTCCACCGGCGCCGACAACCTGTACTCGTCGATGGGCTGGAAGACGAAGTACGTCACCGAGTCGTGGCACCGGGACGTGCCGTCGCGGACTGAGCCGTCTGGCGCGCTTCGCCCGCCGGGAGTTTCACCGCTCCAGTGGTGAATCTCGTTGCTTCCTGTATGAACCTTCATGACAGAAGCGGGAGTTTCACCACTTGCACGTGCGTGCAACGCCGGTCATGACCGTGGTCAGGGCCGAGCTTCGCGAGTCCAGCTCGTGCTCGTTCGGATCGGCCAGTCGCTCGAGCCGGCTGCGGGGCCAGGGCCTCTCTCCGCTCGCGGTGATGAATCTCTTGCTTCTTGTATGAACCTTCATGCAAGAAGCGGGAGTTTCACCACTTCAGCGGTGAAACTCCCGCTCGCCTGCCAGACCCGTCAGATCAGGCCCTTGTCCTTCAGCCAGTCCTCGGCGGCGGTGGAGGCCGAGGCCTTCTCGTCACCCTCGACCCGGTCGCGCAGGGCGATCAGGTCGTCGGTGGTGAGCTCGGCCGAGATGGCGTTGAGCACGTCGGCGAGCTCGTCGGTGTAGACCGCGTCGGAGAGCAGCGGGATGATGTTCTGCGAGGAGATCATGTTCTCGGGGTCCTCGAGCACGACGAGGTCCTCGGCCACCAGGGCCGGCGAGGTGGTGTAGATGTCGGCCACCTGCACCGAGTCGTCGACGAGCGCCTTGACGGTGTCGGGGCCGCCGAAGTCCTCGATCGGCACGAACTTCACGTCCGGTGACGCCGTAGACGCTCGTCGAGGCCGGGGATGCCGTAGCCGAGCTCGCCGAACTGCGGGTTGGCGCCGAGCTTGAACGGCTCGAGCGCCGACAGGTCGCCGATCGCGGTCAGGTCGTTGGCCTCGGCGGTGGCGCTGGGTGACGACGTAGGCGTCCTTGTCCTCGGCCTCGGCCGAGTCGAGCACGCGCAGGTTGTCGGCGGCGACGGCGTCGCCCGAGGGCGCCGTCGACCTCCTCGGTGGTGCGCTCGGTGTAGTCGGTGTTGTAGTAGGCCAGCAGGTTGCCGTTGTACTCCGGGATCAGGTTGATCGAGCCGTCCTGCAGCGCCGGGATGGTCTGCTGGCGCGGGCCGATGTTGAAGTTGGTGTCGACGTCGAAGTCGTTGGCCTCGAGGGCCTGGGCGTAGATCTCGCCGAGGATCTCGCTCTCGGGGAAGGCGAAGGAGCCGACGACGACCTTGTCACCGCTGGCGGCGTCGTCGGAGGCGGCGGTGGGGTCGCTGCTGGAGCACGCAGCGCAGGCCGAGCGGCGAGTCCGAGCACAGCGACCGACGCACCGAGGCGTCGGCGCAGGGGAGAGATGGGCATGGTGGTTGTTTCCCTTCGTTTCACGCGTTGGACGCGTTCTCGGTCGTGCGCGGCCGTGGTGACCGACTGGTGCGACGTGGTGCCGCGGGGCGTTGCTCGGTGAGTCCTCGGGTGGAGGTGGCGCGCTGGACGACGGCGAACACCGCGTCGACCACCAGGGCGAGGGCGGTGACCAGGAGGGCGCCGCCCAGGATCAGGTCGTAGTCGTTGAGGCCGATGCCGCTGGTGATGATCCGGCCCAGGCCGCCGAGCCCGGCGTACGACGCGATGGTGACGGTCGCGATGACCTGGAGCGTCGCGGCGCGCAGGCCGCCGACGATGAGCGGCAGCGCGAGCGGGATCTCGACCTGGAACAGGATCTGCCACTCGGTCATCCCGTTGGCCCGGGCCGCGTCGATCGTCTGCCGGTCGACCGACTCCAGGCCCGGCGTAGGCGCCGGCGAGGATCGAGGGGATCGCCAGGATCACGAACGCGATCGTCGCGCCGACGATCGGGGCGGTGTCGTAGGAGAGCCAGTAGCCGAAGACCATCAGCAGGAAGAACAGCACGCCCAGGGTCGGCAGCGCCCGCATCGCGCCGGTGAAGGCGATGACGAACTGGCGCCCGCGTCCGGTGTGACCGATGTAGAAGCCCAGCGGCAGCGCGATCGCGGCCGCGATGACCATCGAGACGGCGGTGTACTGCAGGTGCTCGAGGAGCCGGTCCTGGATGGGCAGGGGGCTGCGGCTGCCGGCCTGCCACTGGGCCGGGTCGAAGATCCAGCGCAGGGCGCTGAGGAAGAGCTCCATCAGGCCTTCCCCCGTCGCCCGGAGCCGGCGGCGAGGACCTGGCGCCAGCCGCCCTCGGTGAAGTCGGGGTCCGCCGTACGACGCTCGCGACCGCCGCCGGGCGTGTCGGTCTCGACGTGGTTCCACGGCAGCAGCAGGCGCCCGATCAGCACGATGATCACGTCGAAGACCAGCGCGATGAGCAGGCTCAGCACGATGCCGACGACGACCTCCTCGAGGATGCCGCGCTGCTTGCCGTTCGTGGAAGAAGTAGCCCGAGGTTGTCGGAGCCGATGATGACGCCGACCGAGACGAGGGCGATGGTGCTGACCGAGACCACCCGGATGCCGGCCAGCAGGACCGGCCCGGCCAGCGGCAGCTCGACGCGGAAGAAGCGTGAGGCGGGGGAGTAGCCCATCGCGGTCGAGGCGTCGATCGTCGTCGTGTCGACCGAGGCCAGCGCGTCGGCGGCCGACCGGGTCATGATCGCCACGCCGTAGATGGTGAGGGCGACGACGAGGTTGGTGGAGTCGAGCACCTGGGTGCCGATGACCAGCGGCAGGATCACGAAGAGCGGCAGCGAGGGGATCGTGTAGAGCAGGCTGCCGGCGGTGATCACGACCGAGCGCGTCACCGAGTTGCGGTTGGCCAGCCAGCCCAGCGGGATCGCGAGCACGAAGCTGAGCACGATCGGGATGATCGACGAGCTGGACGTGGTTGAGGCGTGTACTCCCAGATCAGGTCGAGGTTGTTGCGGGTCCAGCTCACCGGGCGCCGCCGTCGCTCGCCCAGGACGCCGATCGGGCGGCCCTCGCTCGTCGACGACGAGGGTCGTGTCGTCGCCGTCGCGCGCTTCTGCAGGCGCAGCTTGCGCTTGCCCTTGTCGGCGCCGATGAAGCTGGCGACGAAGTCGTCGGCGGGGTGCGGCGAGGATCTCGGCCGGGGTGCCGGCCTGGGCGATCACGCCGCCCTTGCGGAAGATCACGACCTGGTCGGCCAGCAGGAACGCCTCGTCGATGTCGTGGGTGACGAACACGATCGTCTTGCCGAGCTCGCGCTGCAGCCGGTTGAGCTCGGCCTGCAGGTCGGTCGCGCACGATCGGGTCGACCGCGCCGAAGGGCTCGTCCATCAGCAGGATGTTGGGGTCGCTGGCCAGGGCGCGGGCGACGCCGACGCGCTGCTGCTGGCCGCCGGAGAGCTGGCGGGGGTAGCGCTTGGCCAGCGACCGGTCGAGGCCGACCTTGTCGAGCAGCTCGAGCGCGTCGGCGCGGGCCTTGGCCTTGGGCACGCCGTTCAGCACCGGCACGGTCGCGACGTTGTCGACGACCTTGCGGTGCGGCAGCAGCCCCGAGGCCTGGAGCACGTAGCCGATGCTGCGGCGCAGCTCGACCTTGTCCTGCCCGGCGATGTCCTCGCCGTCGATGGTGATCCGGCCCGAGGTGGGCTCGATCATCCGGTTGATCATCCGCAGCAGCGTCGTCTTGCCGCACCCGGAGGAGCCCGACGAAGACGGTCGTCTTGCGCGAGGGAAGCACGAAGCTGAAGTCCTCGACGGCGACGGTGCCGTCGGGGAACTGCTTGGTCACCGACTCGAACTCGATCATGAGGAGGCTCTATCCGCGGTGGAAGGGTCTCGTGCGGGTCGCGAGGTGGACCAACAGTAACGAACCATGGCCGGCCAGCGGCTCGCAACGGCCCAGCATGTCGGGTGATCGTCACGGACCGCACCAGGTCGCAGGTCGCGCACAGGCACGTCTGGACACGGCGCGGCACGGTCCGGGTGTGCCCGGTGCTCGCGGGGTACCGCTCAGACCTCGTGGTCGCGCAGCGGCGAGGGCCGCCGGTCGACCGACGCCGCGTCGAGGCCCGGTACGTCGAGCCGGACGCCCGGGCGTCCCGCACCCGGGTGGGCCGCTCGCCGCGCGGGCAGCGCCGCGACGTACGCCATCACCAGCGGCGGCGTCCTCGCGCCGGCCCTGCTCGACCAGCCAGCCGGTGAGCCGGTGCACCGGGGGCAGCGCGCTGTGGACCAGCGAACGGGTGCCGAAGAGCTCCCGCACGCCGGCCTCGAGCAGCGCGGTACCACGTCGTCGGCGCAGCCGGGGATCTGCACGAAGTAGCGGTGCAGGTCGCCGGGCGAGGACCCGGTCGGCGGAAGACCGTGGTGACCTGGTCGAGCCGTAGTCCAGCGACCGCTGACAGGACAGGCGCTTGGTGGCCCACCGGTCGTCGAGGTCGGCGAGCGAGCGCGCTGCTGGGTGATCGAGGACCCGTCGTCGCGCATGCGCCAGTGGTAGACGACGTCGGGGACGACCGCGATGCGCCGGGCCTGCATGTAGGCGCGGGTCAGCGTCGGCTGGTCCTCGTAGCGGGTGCCCTCGAGCCAGGACAGCCCGGCCTGCGTCCCAGAAGTCGCGCGCGGTAGAGCTTGTTCCAGGCGAAGACGTCGCCGAGCAGCTCGGGGAGCGTCGTCGATGACCACGACCCGGCGTTCGTGGTGCAGCCGGCGCATCCAGCGGCGGCTCCGTCGAGCCGGTGCCGTCGCGTCGGCTCACCAACGGGCGATGCGAGCCGGTGACGAGGTCGGCCCCGGTGCGCTCGCAGCTGGCGGTGCAGGGCGGCGTACGCGTCCGGGCGGGACGACGTCGTCGGAGTCGGCGAAGGCGATGAGCTCGCCGGTGGTGTGGCGCAGGCCCTCGTTGCGGGCCGCGCCGAGGCCGTGGTTGTCGGTGTGGATGACGCGCACCCGGTCGTCGCGGGCGGCGTACGACTCGGCGATCGGCACCGGAGCCGTCGGGGGAGCCGTCGTCGACGACGACGATCTCGACCTCGGGATAGGTCTGGGCCAGCAGGCTGTCGAGGCAGGCCGGCAGGTAGGCCTCGACGTCGTAGACCGGGACCACGACGCTGATCAGCGGGACGCGTCGCCTCGGCCACCTCATGCCCGGAGGCTATCGGCTGTCCTCGGGGCGGCACCGCGACGCCCTAGACTGCGCCGCGTGAGTGACCCCAGCGCCGTCGAGCCCGCCGACTACCCCCGCAAGGTCCTCTTCGTGGCCGGCGCCGGACGCAGCGGCACCAGCACCATGGCCGGGCTGATGCAGATCCTCGGGCTGCACGTGCCCGCGCCCCGAGGTCCCGGCCGACGCGACGCAACCCCAAGGGCTTCAGCGAGCCGCAGTGGGTCGTCGACCACCACGACCGGCTGCTGCAGCGAGGCGCTGGTCCAGGTTCGGACTCGCGGCCCGACGCGTGGTTCGAGACCGGCCGCATCAGCACCCGCGAGCACGAGCGGATCGCCACCGCCGCCTGGCTGGAGAGCCACCTCGCGGTGAGCCCCGAGCTGGTCGTGAAGGACCCGCGGCTGAGCTGGTTCCTGGGCCTGTGGCGGGTGGCCGCGATCCGCACCGGCGCCACCCCGGTCTTCGCCACCATGCTGCGCCCGCCGGCCGAGGTGGTCGGCAGCAAGCAGACCTACTACGCCAACAAGCTCGGCTCT
This sequence comes from uncultured Actinomycetota bacterium, assembly GCA_963757695.1. Taxonomy (GTDB): domain Bacteria; phylum Actinomycetota; class Actinomycetes; order Propionibacteriales; family Nocardioidaceae; genus Nocardioides. The sequence continues at coordinate 775,990 of CAVWTJ010000012.1, read as the reverse complement.
GCCCACCTCGCCGCGTCGTGGCTCAACATGCTCCTGCACACCGAGCGCGGCACCCGCGAGACCGCCGCCGGCACCGGGGGCGACGGGGCCGCCCGCGTCTTCGTCCGCTACGCCGACCTGCTCGACGACTGGACCCGCACCACCATGCACGTGGGCGAGACGCTCCAGCTGCAGCACGTGCTGCACGCCAACTCCGAGCAGATCCGCGACGGCCACCGCTTCGTCGACCCGTCGCTGCGCCGGATGAGCCAGAGCCTCGACGACCTCGGCCTGCCGCCGCGGCTGCACGAGCTGGTCGGCGAGACCTGGAACGAGCTCAACAAGCTCGCCGACCCCGGCGGCGACACCCCCGACGTCCACGCGACGCTCGACCAGCTGCGCGAGGCCTACACCGACCTCTACGCCGAGGCCGAGGCCGATCTCGCAGCTCCTCGGTCGTCGCGACCGAGCAGCGGGTACGACGCCAGCTCAAGGCCGGTCCCGCCGGTCCCGGTCCCCGGGCCGCCGGTCCGGGTGGTCCCGCGGCCGCCCCGGAGCACGCGGCGGACCGGATCCCGCACGGGCTGCGGGCCGCCGTACCGCCGCCGGTACGGCGCGGCCTGCGCAAGCTGGCCGGCAAGGAACGGTCGTGATCGCCCGGTGAGCGCCCACTCCGGCACCACCGGGATCAGCAACCTCGAGGGTCACGCCGACTTCGACATCGTCTGGCCGTGGACCCGCCCCGGCGGCCTGCGCGCGGGCAGCACCGCCGTGCTGCGGGTCAAGGACGAGGCGCTGTCGCTGCCGTTCGTGCTGCCGCCGCTGCTGCGCTCGATGGACCACGTGCTGCTCGTCGACAACGGCTCGACCGACGGCACCCCCGAGGTCACCGCGAGCGTCGGCGGCCGAGCACGGGCTTGGCGCACAAGCTCACCGTCGCGTCGTACCCCTTCGGCGTGGCGCGGGCCGGGGCCGAGCACCTCGCCGTGCACGAGCTGTCGGTGCACTCGCTGGCCTACTTCTACAACTGGTGCTTCGCCCAGGTCGACACCCGCTACTCCTTCAAGTGGGACGGCGACATGGTGCTCACCACCGAGGGCGAGACCTCGCTCGGCGACCTGGCCTGGCAGGTCGGCGGCGTGCAGTCGATCATCCGGGTGCCGCGCCACGGCCTCTACCTCGACAGCACCAGCCCCGATCGCGGCTGGCTCGACCTCGGCCTGCGCAACGCCGAGGAGTGGGGCTACCCGGTGGGTCCGGACTTCGTCTTCACCAAGGCCTTCGAGTGGGAGGTCCGCACCACCCCCGACCCGGTGCGCTCGATCGGGCTGCCGCACGGGCTGTGCGTGGAGCTGAAGTACCTCGACGGCGACGAGTTCGCGCACTGGACCGACCCGGCGTCGTTCGCGACCAGCTACCGCAACAAGCGCAAGCGCCGCGAGTGGGCGGTCTTCAACGCCCTCCAGGAAGGCACCGTGCTGCCCGGGGTCCACGAGATCGTGGCCCCCGCCGGCGTCCACATCGTCGACCACGTCACCCACGACTGGCTCCCGCGCGCCCCCCGCCCGCTCGAGGTCGGCACCGTCGTCACCTCCGACGACCAGCGCTGACGCCGCCCCACCACCCCGGTGGTTGAGGTGTGAGGAGCGCCGGCGACGGCCGATCCCGGTGGTTGAGGTGTGAGGAGCGCCAGCGACGAGCCGTTCCCGGTGGTTGAGGTGTGAGGAGCGCCAGCGACGAGCCTCGAAACCTCTGCACCTCAGAAGCAGCCTTGGGCCCTGGGACTGCTTGTCGTCTCACCGGGTTTCGAGGCTCAGGCGCCAGGGCGCCTTCGCACCTCAACCAGCGGGACGGCCGGGCCCACGGGGCCTTCGTACCTCAACCAGCGGGAGGGGCCTCGTGGCTCGAGGTCCGAACCTCTTTCGAGGACAGCGCAAGAGGCGGGGGTGTCGGATGCATCACGTCACATCGTGGTTACACGGGGGAAGCAGTCCGCGTACATTCGTCGTTGTTCAGGTGAACGACACGAGCACACCCCGTCTGGTACCCACACCGGCTCGGCCCCGCACCCCGGGAACGAGTGGTCGGAGGGACTGAAACGTTAGGTCCGCTTCATGACGCACACAGATGTGCCCACCCCTGCGCCCGAGAGCGCGCCGCTCCGCTTCCGGATCGGCGTCGTCGGCGCCGGCCGGGTCGGGGCCGTCCTCGCCGCCGCCCTGCGTGCGGCCGGCCACGAGGTGGTCGCCGCGGCGGGTGAGTCCGACGCCTCGCGCGGACGCATCGCCGACCTGCTGCCCGGCGTCGGCATCGACAAGCCCAGCGCCGTCGCCCGCGACTGCGACCTGCTGCTCCTGACCGTTCCGGACGACATGCTCGGCAACGTCGTCAAGGTGCTCGCGGACAGCGGCGCCCTGCACGAGGGCCAGTACGTCGTGCACACCTCCGGGCGGCACGGCCTGGCGATCCTCGACCCCGCGGTCGCCGTCGGCGCCCGCGCCGTCGCGCTGCACCCCGCCATGACCTTCTCCGGCACCGCCGTCGACCTCGATCGGCTCGGCGGCTGCGTCTTCGGGCTCGCTGCCGGCGACGACGAGCGCGGCACTGCCACGGGCGCTGGTCGCCGACCTCGGCGGCCGGGCCGATCTGGGTGCCCGAGGAGCGCCGCGCGCTCTACCACGCCGGTCTCGCCCACGGCGCCAACCACCTGGTCACCCTGGTGACCGAGGCGATGGAGATGCTCGCCGCGGCCGGCGCCGACGACCCCGCCGCCACCCTGCGCCCGCTGCTGACCGCGGCCCTCGACAACGCGCTCGAGCACGGGGACGCGGCCCTGACCGGCCCGATCGTGCGGGGTGACGTCAACACGGTGCGCGCCCACCTGGCCGACATCGCCGCCCAGACGCCCACCACGCTGCCGAGCTACCTCGCGCTCGCGCGCGCCACCCTGAGCCGCGCCGTCACCGACGGGCGGGTCCTGCCGCTGCGGGCCATGCAGATCACCCGCGCCCTCGACGCGGCCGACACTGCGAGCGCGGCCGGGTCGCGTCCGATGGAGCTCGATGAGCGACTCCCGCACTCGCGGGCACCCGGGCCGAGCTCGGTCGAGCTGCTCGCCGCTCGACGTACGGCGGGGGAGCGGGTCGGCTTCGTGCCGACCATGGGCGCCCTGCACGACGGCCACGCCAGCCTGATCGAGCGCGGCCCGCGGCCGAGGTCGGGCCGCGGCCCGGTCGTGGTGTCGGTCTTCGTCAACCCGACTGCAGTTCGGCCCCGGCGAGGACCTCGACCGCTACCCCCGCACCCTCGACGCCGACCTCGAGGTCTGCGCCCGCGCAGGGCGTCGACGTGGTCTTCGCCCCGGCGGTCGAGGAGATGTACCCCGGCGGCCCGCGGGCTGACGGGTCGGTCACGCTCGACCCCGGTCCGCTCGGTGACCTGCTCGAGGGCCGGACCCGCCCGGGCCACTTCCGCGGCGTGCTGACTGTCGTGGCCAAGCTCTTCGGGCTGGTGCGCCCCGACGTCGTCGGTCTTCGGCCAGAAGGACTACCAGCAGCTCGTCCTGGTCCGACGGATGGCCGCCGACCTGTGCCTCGGCGTCGACGTCGTCGGCGCCGACACGCGTCCGCGAGCACGACGGGCTGGCGATGTCCAGCCGCAACCGCTACCTCGACGACGAGCAGCGCGTCGAGGCCCTCGCCCTGCAGCCACACCCTGCGCGCGGCCCAGCACGCGGCGCCGCACGGCGTGGAGGCGGCGCTCGACGCCGCCCGGGCCGAGCTGCGTCCGGCGACGGGGGTCGACCTGGACTACCTCGACGATCACGCTGCCCGACCTCGCGCCGCTCCCGGACCCGGTGCCGCCCGGCACCGAGGCCCGGATCCTGGTCGCCGCCCGCGTCGGCACCACCCGCCTGATCGACAACCTGCCCCTGACCATCGGGAGCGTCCCCGGGGACCCCACCGTGGCCACGAGCCGGGCCGACGGCGGCCCGGCTCGGCCGGAGCGGGCCGTTCCTACGAGCGAAGTGAGCACGTGATGCTGCGGACGATGATGACGAGCAAGATCCACCGGGCCACCGTGACCCAGGCCGACCTGCACTACGTCGGCTCGGTCACCGTCGACGAGGACCTCCTCGACGCGGCCGACCTGCTGCCCGGTGAGCTCGTGCACATCGTCGACATCACCAACGGCGCCCGCCTGGAGACCTACACGATCGCCGGCGAACGGGGCAGCGGCGTGCTCGGCATCAACGGCGCCGCGGCCCGCCTGGTGCACCCGGGCGACCTGGTCATCCTCATCGCCTACGGGCAGATGACCACCGCGGAGGCCCGCGAGCACCGGCCGCACGTGGTGTTCGTCGACGCCGACAACACGATCCTGGCCACCGGATACGACGCGGCCGAGACCTTCGGCGACGACCGCCTGCTGCGCGGCGACGTCACCGCCCGCTAGCCGCGTCCCATAGCCTGCTCAGATGCCCACCGACGTGCCCACCGACGTGCCTTCCGACGCACCCCTCGACGTACCGACGGACGTGCGCCGCGTCCCGGGCCGGCTGACGGCGCCCGACCCGGGCTGGACGACCCGGGCCGACGTCGTCATCGTCGGCTCCGGCATCGCCGGGCTCACCACCGCCCTACGGCTGAAGAACGACCCGGACAACGGGGTCGACAGGGTGCTGGTGGTCACCAAGGACGTGCTCGACGCCGGCTCGACGCAGTGGGCCCAGGGCGGCATCGCGGCGGCGCTAGGCCCGGGCGACACCCCTGAGGAGCACGCGGTCGACACCCTGGTCGCCGGGGCCGGCGCGTGCGACGCGGACGCCGTACGGGTCCTGGTCGACGAGGGGCCCGAGGCGGTGCGCGAGCTGATCGCGGTCGGCGCGATGTTCGACCACGACGACGACGGCGTCATCTCGCTGACCCGCGAGGGCGGCCACCACCGCGACCGGATCGCCCACGCCGGTGGCGACGCCACGGGCGCCGAGATCCAGCGCGCCCTCATCGAGGCCGTCGCGGCGGCCCCGGAGATCGAGGTCATCCAGCGCGCGCTGGCCGTCGACCTGCTCCTGGCCGCCGACGGCGGGCGTGGCCGGCGTGACCGCTGCACGTGATGGGCGAGGGCCAGCGCGACGGCGTCGGCGCCGTGCTGTGCCGGGCCGTGGTGCTCGCCAGCGGCGGCCTGGGCCAGGTCTTCTCCCAGACGACCAACCCGTCGGTGTCCACCGGCGACGGCATGGCGCTGGCCCTGCGCGCGGGAGCGACCCTGCGCGACCTGGAGTTCGTGCAGTTCCACCCGACCGTGATGTACCTCGGTGCCGACTCCCACGGCCAGCAGCCGCTCATCTCCGAGGCGGTGCGTGGCGAGGGTGCCTTCCTGGTCGACTTCGAGGGCAACCGCTTCATGCAGGGCGTCCACGAGCTGGCCGACCTCGCGCCGCGCGACGTGGTCGCGAAGGCGATCATGCGCCGGATGCTCGACACCGGCCACCCGCACATGTGGCTCGACGCCCGGCACCTCGGCGCGGAGTTCTGGGAGCGTCGCTTCCCGACCATCCTGGCCACGGCCCGCTCGCACGGCGTCGACCCCGTGACCGACCTGATCCCCGTCGCACCCGCCTGCCACTACGCCTCCGGCGGGGTGCGCACCGACCTGCACGGCCGCTCCGACGTGCCCGGCCTCTACGCGACCGGCGAGGTCGCCTGCTCCGGCGTGCACGGCGCCAACCGGCTCGCGTCCAACTCACTGCTCGAGGGGCTCGTCTTCTCGCGCCGGATCGCGCAGGCGCTGCCCGGCGAGCTGCGGCCGTGGGCGGACCCGGTCGAGGACACCCGCACGGCCGGCCTGGTCAGCGGCGACGTCCGCGAGCGAGCTGCAGGAGGTCATGACCACGCGGGTCGGCGTGCTGCGCAACGCGACCGGCCTCGAGGAGGCGATCGCGATGCTGGACAAGCTCGGCACCCACACCACCGACGTCGTGGACCTCGCCGCATGGGAGACCACCAACCTGCTGACCGTCTCCGAGGCCCTGACCGCCGCGGCCTGCGCGCCGCGAGGAGACCCGCGGCTCGCACTGGCGCGACGACTTCCCCGAGCGCGACGACGCCACCTGGGCCGGACACTTCGACACCGTGATGGCCGACGGGGTGGCCTCGATCGAGTTCGTCGCCGTCGCCGGCCACCGACGGAGGGCTCGTCATGAGCCCCCACGTCGTACGACGACCTGCCGGCCGCGCTTGCTCGCCGAGCTGACCGAGGCCGGGCTCGACCCGCGCCGCGCTCGTCGACGCACGTCGTGCGCGCGCTCGAGGAGGACCTCCCCGGCGGGAGCTCGACGCCACCTCGGTGTCGCCACGATCCCGGCCGAGGCCCGCACCGAGTGGCCGACTTCGGCGCCCGCGAGGCCGGCGTCGTCGCCGGGCCTCGGCGTCGCCGCGCTGGTCTTCCACCTCGTGCATGGGCGACGACGTCGACGATCACCGACCGGGTGCCCGACGGCACGCGTCGTCGCGCCCGGCGACGTCGTCATGCGGGTCGCCGGCCCCACCCGCGGGCTGCTCACCGCCGAGCGCACCGCCCTCAACTTCGCCAGCCACCTCTCCGGTGTCGCCACCGCCACGTCGCACTGGGTCGCGGCGCTGGCCGGGCACCCGCGCCCGGGTGCTCGACACCCGCAAGACGCTGCCCGGCTTCCGGGCCCTGCAGAAGTACGCCGTGCGCTGCGGCGGCGGCGTCAACCACCGCTTCAGCCTCGGCGACCTGGCCATGGTCAAGGACAACCACGTGGTCGCCGCCGGCGGTGTCGTGCCGGCGTTCGAGGCCGTGCGGGCGGCGTACCCGGACCTCGCCGGTGGAGGTCGAGGTCACCGACCTCGACCAGCTGCGCGAGCTGCTCGACGCCGGTTGCACGCAGATCCTGCTCGACAACATGAGCAACGAGATGATGGCCGAGGCCGTCGGATCACCGCAGCCGCGGACATCGGGGCGACCCTGGAGGCCTCCGGCGGCCTGACCCTGGAGCGAGCCCGGCCGAGGTCGCCGCGACCGGGGTCGACTTCATCTCGGTCGGCGCACTGACGCACTCGGTCATCGTCTTCGACCTCGGCATCGACCTCGCCCGGGACTCCGCCACCGGGTGCCCGCGCCGGGGAGTCCGACCCCAGGCGCCCGTCCGCGCCGGACGGGATGGCGTGATGCCGTTGCTCGCCGTCGACGTCGGCAATGCCCACACCGTCCTGGGACTGATCTCCGACGGTGTCGTATCGGCACACTGGCGGGTCTCGACCGACGTCCACCGCACCGCCGACGAATGGGCGGTGCTGATGCGCGGGCTGCTCGGCCGTCGGCTCTCGCGACATCACCGGTATTGCGATGTGCTCGACCGTGCCAGCGGTCACCCTGGCCGGCCGCGAGATGTTCGCCCGGCACTTCGCCGACGTGCCGCACGTGGTGGTGGAGCCGGGGGTGCGCACCGGTATTCCGGTACTGACCGACAACCCCCGCGAGGTCGGCACGGACCGCATCGCGAATTCGTTGGCAGCGGCAACCGATTTCGGCGGGCCCGCCATCGTCGTCGACTTCGGCGGCACCGCCACGACGTTCGACGTCGTCAATGCCGCCGGGCAGTACGTCGGCGGGGCGATCTCCCCGGGCCTCGAGCTCTCGCTGGAGGCGCTGGGTCGGCGCGGTGCGCAATTGCGCCAGGTCGAGCTGGCCCGGCCGCGGTCGGTGATTGCGAAGAACACCGTCGAGGCGCTGCAATCGGGAATGGTCTTCGGCGTGGCCGCGCAGGTCGAGGGAATTGTCGAGCGGATGATTCGACGAGCTCGGCGCCGAGGTCGCCGACGTGCACGTCATCGCGACCGGATATCTCGCGGCACTGGTCTACGCCGAATGTAGACTGCTTTACCGATCACGAGCCCTGGCTGACCCTGCGCGGGCTCGAGCTGATATTCGCTCGCAACCACTGAACGACGCACTATATCGAGCCGATATTCGCCACGTGGGCAGTAATTCTGCCATGCTTCAATTCCCGAGGATAAGTCCCTGCAGTGGAATAGAGGAAAGCTCATGGCACAAAAGGTCAACATCATCCTGGTCGACGACCTCGACGAGAGCGAGGCGACCGAGACGGTCACCTTCGGTCTCGACGGCACCACCTACGAGATCGACCTGAACGACGACCACGCCGCCGAGCTGCGCGAGGCCCTCGCCGGCTACATCGGCTTCGCTCGCAAGGTCGCCGGCGCCAAGCGCGCCAGGAAGTCGACAACGTCGGCCGCCGCCTCCGGCACGAGTGCCAGCGAGATCCGCGACTGGGCCCGCTCGAACGGCATGGCAGTCCCGGACCGCGGCCGGATCCCTGCCGAGGTCCGCGAGGCCTTCGAGTCGGCCGGCTGACCCGTCGCTCCTCCGCCGACCCGTCTCCTCCAGAGGAGACGGGTCGGCGTTCTTCTCAGGCCAGCGGGATGTCGCACCCGCCCTTGGCGGACTGGTACGTCGCCGACAGCTCGGCGTAGGTCGCCGAGAGGCGGGCGACCTGGGCGACGAGGTCGGCCTCGGCCAGGTCGCGCACGGCGGCGGCCAGGTCGGAGGCGGTGAAGTAGGCGTTGGTGCGGTTGTAGAGGTCGCGGCCCGGGGCCGGAGCGTCACGGTCGGGGTCCGGCACGGCGTACACGGCCTTGAGGATGGCGATGTCGTGGGGGATCGCGAACGCGTCGGCGGAGTCCTGGTGGCTGAACAGGTAGCTGACGTTGTCGAACCCCGACCAGGCGATCCCGCTCAGGCACAGCGAGCACGGCTCGTGGGTGGCCAGGAAGACGCAGTCCTTGGTCGCCGGGCGGGCCTCCGCGGGCAGCTCGTGGAAGAGCTTGATCGCATGGATCTCGCCGTGCCACAACGGGTTCTCGACCTCGTTGTTGGTGGCTGCCAGGACCAGCGACAGGTCCGCCTTGCGCACGATCGCGGCGCCGAACAGCTTGTTGCCCGCCGCGACCCCGGCGGTCGTGAGCGGCACGACGTCGTGCTCGATGACGTCGAGCAGGCGGGCGGTCCTGGTCGCGGCACTCGGCATGGCGCGATCGTAGGGAACCGAACCGCTCGGTGACCCCTCGTGGCCGTGACGTGGACCGAGCGGGCCTCGGGCGTCGCCTGCTCGGTCTCCCCGTGCCCACGCCCGGTGATGTTCGCTGATAGCGGACGAGGTTCCGTCCCTGGCGGGAACGCGTAGGCTGAGAGCGGGGTTGTAGATCCCGTGCCCCTCCCTCCACCCCGGAGCGGACGGGACCCCACGTACACGAGGAGCGATGCGCATGTTCGAGCGGTTCACTGACCGAGCTCGCCGGGTGGTCGTGCTGGCCCAGGAAGAGGCCCGCATGCTCTCCCACAACTACATCGGGACCGAGCACATCCTGCTCGGCCTGATCCACGAGGGTGAGGGCGTCGCAGCCAAGGCGCTGGAGAGCCTCGACATCTCCCTCGAGGCCGTGCGCGCCCAGGTCGAGGAGATCATCGGGCAGGGCCAGCAGGCGCCGTCCGGTCACATCCCCTTCACCCCGCGCGCCAAGAAGGTGCTCGAGCTGTCCCTGCGCGAGGCGCTGCAGCTCGGCCACTCCTACATCGGCACCGAGCACATCCTGCTCGGCCTGATCCGTGAGGGGGAGGGCGTCGCCGCCCAGGTGCTGCAGAAGCTCGGCGCCGACCTCAACCGGGTCCGGCAGCAGGTCATCCAGCTCCTCTCCGGCTTCCAGGGCAAGGAGTCGACGGCCCAGGCGGCGGCCCAGGGTGCCGGCGGCGAAGCGCCGTCGTCGTCCCTGGTGCTCGACCAGTTCGGTCGCAACCTCACCCAGGACGCCCGTGAGTCCAAGCTCGACCCGGTCATCGGGCGCGAGAAGGAGATCGAGCGGGTCATGCAGATCCTCTCGCGGCGCACGAAGAACAACCCGGTCCTGATCGGTGAGCCCGGCGTCGGCAAGACCACGATCGTCGAGGGCCTGGCCCAGGACATCGTGCGCGGCAACGTGCCCGAGACGCTCAAGGACAAGCAGATCTACACCCTCGACCTCGGCGCGCTGGTGGCCGGCAGCCGCTACCGCGGTGACTTCGAGGAGCGCCTCAAGAAGGTGCTCAAGGAGATCCGCACCCGCGGCGACATCGTGCTCTTCATCGACGAGATCCACACCCTCGTCGGCGCCGGTGCGGCCGAGGGCGCCATCGACGCCGCCAGCATCCTCAAGCCGATGCTGGCCCGCGGTGAGCTCCAGACGATCGGGGCGACCACCCTCGACGAGTACCGCAAGTACCTCGAGAAGGACGCCGCGCTCGAGCGCCGCTTCCAGCCGATCCAGGTCGCCGAGCCGTCGATCGCCCACACGATCGAGATGCTCAAGGGCCTGCGGGACCGCTACGAGGCCCACCACCGGGTCACGATCACCGACGAGGCGCTCGTCAGCGCGGCCACCCTGGCCGACCGCTACATCTCCGACCGGTTCCTGCCCGACAAGGCCATCGACCTCATCGACGAGGCCGGCTCGCGGCTGCGGATCCGCCGGATGACCCAGCCCGCCGACCTGCGCGAGTTCGACGACAAGGTCGCCGAGGTCCGCCAGCGCAAGGAGGCGGCCATCGACGGGCAGGACTTCGAGGCTGCGGCCCGCCTGCGCGACGAGGAGAAGCAGCTCATCCTCAAGAAGTCCGAGCGCGAGAAGCAGTGGCGCGCCGGCGACATGGACGACGTCGCCGAGGTCGACGAGGAGCTCATCGCCGAGGTGCTGGCGGTCGCCACCGGCATCCCGATCGTCAAGCTCTCCGAGGAGGAGTCCACGCGGCTGCTCAAGATGGAGGACGAGCTCCACAAGCGCGTCATCGGTCAGGACCAGGCGGTCAAGGCACTGTCGCGGGCGATCCGTCGTACCCGCGCCGGTCTCAAGGACCCCAAGCGCCCCGGCGGGTCGTTCATCTTCGCCGGGCCGTCCGGTGTCGGCAAGACGTGGCTCTCCAAGACGCTGGCCGAGTTCCTCTTCGGTGACGAGGACTCGCTCATCCAGCTCGACATGTCGGAGTTCTCCGAGAAGCACACCGTCTCGCGGCTCTTCGGCTCGCCTCCCGGGTACGTCGGCTACGAGGAGGGCGGCCAGCTCACCGAGAAGGTGCGCCGCAAGCCGTTCTCGGTCGTGCTGTTCGACGAGGTCGAGAAGGCCCACCCCGACATCTTCAACAGCCTGTTGCAGATCCTCGAGGAAGGTCGACTGACCGACTCGCAGGGCCGGGTGGTCGACTTCAAGAACACCGTCATCATCATGACCACCAACCTGGGTACCCGCGACATCAACAAGAGCGTGCACCTCGGGTTCAACCAGAGCGGCGATGCAGCCGGCTCCTACGAGCGGATGCAGGCCAAGGTCCAGGACGAGCTCAAGCAGCACTTCCGGCCCGAGTTCCTCAACCGTGTCGACGAGATCGTCGTCTTCCCGCCGCTCACCCGCGAGCAGATCGTCCACATGGTCGACAACATGATCGCGTCGGTCGAGCTGCGGATGCGCGACCGCGACATGCGGATCGAGCTGACCCAGGCGGCCAAGGACCTGCTGGCCGAGCGGGGCTTCGACCCGGTGCTCGGTGCGCGTCCGCTGCGGCGCACGATCCAGCGCGAGATCGAGGACACCCTGGCCGAGAAGATGCTCTTCGGCGAGGTCGGTCCCGGCCAGATCGTGCTGGTCGACGTCGAGGGCGAGGGCCCGACCGCGAAGTTCACCTTCGAGGGCCAGAAGGTCGGCGAGCTGCCCGACCTGCCGCCGTTCGAGGCCGCCGAGATCGGTGGCTCCGCGGAGCTGCCGGCCGACGACGGTCCGGTCGACGTGCCGAAGGCGACCGGCGGTGAGGCCGAGGGCGGTGCCACCGGCGCCGGCACCGGCACCATCTGACCCACGCACGACCCGCCGACCCGTCTCGATCACTCGAGGCGGGTCGGCGTCGTTCTCGGGTGACACGCCGCCCGGCGGGTCGCCTCAGGGCAGCGAGTACGCCGACTCGCCGACCCGTACGACGAGCCCGTCATCGACGAGCCCCACCAGGCACCGCAGCCGCTGGGCCTCCTCGCCCCACACCGCCTCGAGCCGGCTCACGTGCACCGCGCCGTCGCTGTCGCGCAGCACGCCCAGCAGCCGACCGCGGCACTGACGGTCCGTGCCGGCCCACGCCTGCGCCTTGCGCGGAGGACCGTCGTACGCGGGCCGCCCCGCGGCCTGCCACGCGCACGCGTCGAGGATCGGACAGTCGGCGCACCGCGGGTTGGCGGCGGTGCAGACGAGCGCGCCGAGCTCCATGACCGCCACGGCCCAGGTGGCGGCCGTCGGCGCGTCATCTGGGAGCAGGGCGGTCGCGACCTCCCGCTCGGCCCTGGTGACCGCGGTCGCGGGGAACTCCACCCCGCTCACCGCCCGCGCGAAGACCCGGCGCACGTTGGTGTCGAGCACCACGTGGCGCCGACCGTAGGCGAACGACGCGATCGCCGCAGCGGTGTAGTCACCGACCCCCGGCAGTGCCAGCAGGGCGGTGTAGTCGGAGGGCACCACGCCGTCGTGGTCGGCGACGATCGCGGTGGCGGCCGCGTGCAGGCGCAACGCTCGGCGGGGGTACCCGAGCCGGCCCCACGACCGCACCGCCTCGCCGGTCGGGGCAGCAGCGAGGTCGGCCGGCGTCGGCCACCGCTCCAGCCATGCCTCGTGCACCGGCAGGACCCGGGCCACGGGGGTCTGCTGGAGCATGAACTCCGAGACCATCACCGACCACGCCGAGGCCGACGGTCCCCGCCAGGGCAGCTCACGGGCGTGGTCGTCGTACCAGCCGAGGACGGCCACGTGGAGCGCGGTGGCCTGCTGGGTCGGGGGAAGGGGGCCGGGCGAGCCGGCCGGGCGCGTGTGAGGCACTCGGCGATTGTGCCTCGGTGTGGCTCCCCGACGAGGACCGACCCGGTGACTAGCGTCTGGACCCATGACCTCGATGACCCGCGGACCGCAGCCCCCCGCGGTCTACTGGCGTCGTCGTGCGTTCGTCCTCGGCGTCGTGCTGGCGCTCGCCCTGATCGTGGTCAACGTCGTACGCGGCCCGCAGCGGCCCGCGGAGAGCGGCCAAGCGACCCAGGTCGCCGGCGTGCCGACCGCCGACCCGAACGACGAGACGTCCGACGGGACGTCCGACGGGACCACGGTGACCACTCCCGACGAGGGGGCGGCGCCGACGGACTCGACGGCGAACAAGAAGGGCAAGAAGGGCAAGAAGAACAAGAACAAGGCCGACGACGGGTCCGTCGAGTCGGGAGGCGAGAGCCCTGCCCCGCCGCCACCCGCCCCCGTGTTCCTCCCCCCGGTGGGCAGCTGCGAGGACAGCGACGTCACCGTCCGGCCCGTGGTGAGCGACGCCGTCGCGGGTCGCGTCGTCATGATCCGGCTGCGCCTGCGCACCGTCGAGAACCCGTCGTGCACCTGGCGGCTCTCGTCGAACCACCTGGCGCTGAAGATCACCGCCAGCGGCGACGTCGCCGACGAGGTCTGGGCCAGCCGCGAGTGCCGTCGCAAGATCCCCAAGGACTCGATCACGGTGCGCCGCGACGTCTGGACGACCTACGACCTGGCCTGGAACTCCCGGATGTCGGACGCCGGGTGCCCGGCGCTGACCGAGTTCGCCGAGCCGGGGGAGTACGACGTCAGCGCGGCTGCCCTGGGCGGCGAGCCGTCGGTGTCGTCGTTCGTGCTCGCCGCGCCGACTGGCTGACCCGCCCGCGGGCACCTCGCCGGGCCGCGGTCCTGGGATGGTCTGTCGGCTCGCTGGGTTTCGAGGCTCAGGCGCTGGGGCGCCTTCGCACCTCAACCAGCGGGGGCGGCGGGGCCCTTTGGTGGTTGAGGTGTGAGGAGCGCCAGCGACGAGCCTCGAAACCTCCGCACCCGAGCGGCGGCCGGGGGGCCTGAGGCTGCTTCTCGGCTCACCGGGTTTCGACGCGCGCGTCGCGACTTCGTTCCTCAGTCGCGGCGCTTGCTCAACCTTCGCCCGCGACGGTCCGCGCTCGTTCCTGCCGCGAACCTGCGGGCTCCGCTACACGTAGCGCTCGAGGATCGTGGACTCGGCGAGCCGGCTGAGTCCCTCGCGGACGCTGCGCGCGCGGAGCTCGCCGACCCCGTCCACGGCCTGGAGGTCGTCGACACCGGCGGACAGCAGCTTCTGCAGGGTGCCGAAGTGGTCGATCAACCGGTCGACGACCTGGACGGGCAGCCGGGGGACCTTGGCCAGCAGGCGGTAGCCCCGGGGGGCGACGGCGCCGTCGAGGTGCTCCGCGGTGCCCAGCCCGAGCACCCGGGCGGCGGCGGCCGGGTCGACCAGCTCGGTGGGGGAGAGCGCCTCGAGGCGCGAGAGCAGCTCCTCGGGGGTGGCCTGGCCGCGTCGCCCGCCCGGCACGTAGTCGCGGATGACCAGCTCACGCTCGGCGTCGACGCCGGTGATCAGCTCCTCGAGCTGCAGCGACAACAGCCGGCCGTCGGTCCCGAGCTCGAGCACGTAGTCCTCGATCTCGCGCGCGATGCGGGTGACCATCTCGAGCCGCTGGGCGACCACGGCGACGTCGCGCACGGTGACCAGGTCCTCGATCTCGAGCGCCGAGAGGGTGCTCGCGACCTCGTCGAGGCGCAGCTTGTAGCGCTCGAGGGTCTGGAGCGCCTGGTTGGCTCGGGAGAGGATCTGACCGGAGTCCTCCAGGACGTGGCGGGTGCCGCCCACGTAGGCCGCGATGATCTGCATCGACTGCGACACCGAGATCACCGGGAAGCCCGTCTGGCGCGCGACCCGGTCGGCGGTGCGGTGCCGGGTGCCGGTCTCCTCCGAGGGGATCGTGTGGTCGGGCATCAGGTGCACCGCGGCGCGGATGATCCGGGTCATGTCGCGGTCGACGATGATCCCGCCGTCCATCTTGGCCAGCTCGCGCAGGCCGGTGGCGGTGAACGGGACGTCGAGGGCGAAGCCGCCGGTCGAGATCGACTCCACGGTGCGGTCGTGGCCGATGACGATCAGCGCCCCGGTGCGTCCGCGCAGGATCCGCTCGAGGCCGTCGCGCAGGCTGGTGCCCGGGGCCGTGGACGCGAGGGTCGCTCGCAACTGCAGCTGCTCCTCGCTGCGGTCGACGCTCATGACTGCCTCTTTCTGGGGGACCGGTAGCCCGGATGCACCGGCCCGACGCACGAAGCCTAACCGGGGTCGACGACCTCCAGAGCATGCTTGGTGCGGGAGACGAGATGGAGGAGTCGCAGCGCGGTGAAGACATCGGGCGCCTCGACCACCTTGAGACCCTCGACGCTGCGGTCGGGGGCGGCCCGCGGCCCGCCGGGCTCGACGTGCTCGCTGGGCACGATCGCCATCTGGAAGCCGAGCCGTGCGGCCTCGGCGAGGCGCTGCGGCATGTCGCGCACCCGTCGCAGCTCACCGGCCAGGCCGATCTCGCCCATGGCGACGACGCCGGCCGGTGGTGGGCTCACGAACGTCGCCGAGGCCAGGGCGACGGCGACCGCGAGGTCGCTGGCCGGCTCGGAGATCTTGGCGCCCCCGACCGTCGAGGCGAACACGTCGTGCCCGTGCAGCCGGATGCCGCAGTGCTGCTGCAGCACGGCCAGCACCATCGCGATGCGGGACCCGTCGAGCCCCGACGTCGTACGACGCGGCCGCTCGAGGGGCGACGGCGTCACCAGGGCCTGCACCTCGGCGAGCATGGGTCGGCGACCCTCCATCGTCACCGCCACGCACGTGCCCGCGACGCGGCCGTGGTGCTGCTCGACGAACAGGCCGGTGGGGTCGGCCACCGCGCTGATGCCGTCGGAGCCCAGGTCGAAGCAGCCGACCTCGTCCACGGGGCCGAACCGGTTCTTCACCGCGCGCAGCATCCGGAACCGGGAGTTGCGGTCGCCCTCGAAGTGGAGCACGACGTCGACCAGGTGCTCGAGCACCCGCGGTCCGGCGATCGCGCCGTCCTTGGTGACGTGCCCGACGAGCACGGTGGCGATGTTGCGGGTCTTGGCCACGCGCACCAGCGCGGCCGCGACCTCCTTGACCTGGGTGACCCCGCCGGGCACGCCCTCGATGCCGGCCGCGCCGATGGTCTGCACCGAGTCGACGACGAGCAGGGTGGGTCGGACCTCCTCGATGTGGGTCAGCACGGCGCCCAGGTCGGTCTCGGCGGCCAGGTAGAGCTCGTCGTGCACCCCGCCGGTGCGGTCGGCACGCAGCCGGACCTGGCTGGCCGACTCCTCCCCGGAGACGTAGAGCACCCGCTGCCGGGCCTTGGCCGACTGAGCGGCCACCTCGAGCAGGAGCGTGCTCTTGCCGACCCCGGGCTCGCCGGCCAGCAGGATCGCGGCACCCGGCACCAGGCCGCCGCCGAGCACCCGGTCGAGCTCGGCGACGCCGCTCAGCCGGGTGCGGGACTCCTCCACCGACACCTGCCCGATCGGCACGGCGGGGCTGCTGGTGGGGCCCGCCGACGTGCGCAGGGACGGTGCCCCGGCCTCGGCCACCGACCCCCACGCCTGGCACTCGCCGCAGCGCCCGACCCACTTGGCGGTCTCCCACCCGCACTCGGCGCAGCGGTAGGAGGAGCGCGGGGTCCGAGCGGTGGTCTTGGCCATGGGAGAGACGGTAGGCGTCGCCGCCGACATCACAGTGGTGGACCCTCTACGCCGGGCGGATGTCTGCCTATGATGCGGGTATTGGATCGTTCAAGACGGCCGTGGCGCCAACGGCGGCCGGAGCGCGTGAGGGGGGGCGGGGGATGGGCAGGTCGGACCACCACGCGACCTCGCCGCCGACCCTGGCCGACGTCGCCGAGCGGGCGGGGGTCTCGCGCCAGACGGTCTCGAACGCCGTCAACAACCCCGACCTGCTCCGTGGTGACACGCTGCTGCGGGTGCAGGAGGCGATCGACGACCTCGGCTACCTGCCCAACCGCGCCGCGCGCAACCTGCGTACCCGCGCCTCCCACCTCGTCGGGCTGCGCCTGAGCCCGGTCCAGGAGGGCACGGCCAACGCCGCGATGGACAGGTTCGTCCACTCGCTGGTGTGGACCTCGCGCGAGGCCGGCTACCACGTGCTGCTGTTCTCGGGGGAGGGTCCCGACCCGCTCGAGGGCTACGACGACCTGCTCCGCTCGACCGCCGTCGACGCGTTCATCGTCACCGACACCTTCCTCGGCAACCCCCAGGCGAGCTGGCTGCGCGAGCGGCGGGCGCCGTTCGTGGCCTTCGGACGGCCGTGGGACGACCCCGACGCCCGCCACCCGTGGGTCGACGTCGACGGCGCCGCCGGCACCGAGCAGGCGACGGAGCACCTGCTCGACCGCGGCCACACCCGGATCGCGTGGATCGGCTGGCGCAAGGACTCCCGGATCGGGGAGGACCGGCGTTCGGGCTGGAGCCGCGCGCTGCACGCCCGCGGGCTGCCGACGACCGGCCTGGCCTCGCGGGTCGAGGACACGGTGTGGAGCGGGCGCGAGGCCAGCGCGGTCCTGCTCGACGAGGCTCGACCCACCGCTTTCGTCTGTGCCTCGGACACGCTGGCGATGGGCGTGCTCCGCACCCTGGCCGAGCGTGGCCTGCACCCGGGTCGCGACGTCGCGGTCGTCGGGTTCGACGACTCCCAGGTCGCCCAGGTGGTGCACCCGGGACTCACCTCGGTGCGCCTGCCGCTCGAGGAGGTCGCGATCGCCGTGGTCAGGGCGCTGGAGGACCTCCTCGGTGCCCCGTCGTACGTCGACGACGGACTGCTGCTCGTCCCGACCCTGACCGTGCGCGGCTCGTCCTAGGGAGTGCCTCCTCCTCAGAAGGTCTTCGACCACACGTTGACCGCGTAGTCGACCTCCAGCCCCTCGTGCCGGCTCAGGACCTCGTCGGCCATCGCGGCGGAGAACTCGATCCGGACCACCGCCTCGAGGTCCGCGCGTGAGGTGAAGCGCCACCCCATGTCGACCGGCGTCCGGCTCCAGCCCCGGCGCGTCCAGAACCGCTCGATCTCCTCCGGTGGCGGCAGGTGCGGGTAGCCCCTTCGGAACCAGGACCCGAACGTCGAGCGCGAGCCGTCGTTGTCGATCACCAGCGCGGTGCCGCCGCGTCGTACGACCCGGGCCAGCTCGGACAGGCCCGGCTCGCAGCCGGGCCCGAAGAAGTAGGCCCACCGGACGTGGACCACGTCGACGCAGGCGTCCGGCAGGGGCACCGACTGGGCGGTGCCGGCGAGCAGGTCGACGTTGGCGAGGGAGCGGGTGCGCCGCGCGGCCAGCGCCAGGAGGTCCGGGTGCGGCTCGACGCCGATCACCCGGGCGGCCGTGGCGGCGAAGGCCGGCAGGTGGAAGCCGGTGCCGCAGCCCAGGTCGAGCACGGTGCGGTCGCGCCACGACGTCAGCGACCCGAGCGCCGACCAGAGCCGGCCGTCGGGGTCGACGGCCCGGTTCTCGGTCTCGTACGTCGCGGTGTGGTGCCAGATGTTGGGGCTCGGGACCGCTCCCGGCAGGGGCGACGGGGCAGGCATGAGGCCATTGTCGGGCCCGGTCTCGCCGTGGGCGGCACCGGATCGACCTCGGGTCCGAAGGCCCTTGCCCTCGCCCCTGCGAGGGAGCAGGGTCGGGCCATGGCGACGGAGGTGCCGGCGGTCCCGGCCGGCACGGTGGAGGTGCGGGACCTGGTGGTCGACCGCGGCCGCAACCGGGTGCTCGACGGCCTCGACCTCGTGCTGCGGCCCGGGGTCACCGGCCTGCTGGGGCCATCGGGCTGCGGCAAGTCGACCCTGCTGCGCAGCGTCGTCGGCGTCCAACGGCTGACCAGCGGGTCGGTGCGCGTGCTCGGCCACGAGGCCGGCAGCCCGGCCGTCCGCGACCGCGTCGGCTACGTCACCCAGGCCGCGAGCGTGTACGACGACCTCACCGTCGCCGAGAACCTGCGCTTCTTCGCCCGGGTGCTCGACGTGGGGCACGAGGACGTCGAGCAGGCGCTCGGCGCCGTCGACCTGGCCCGTCACCGCGACCGGGTCGTGGGCAGCCTCTCCGGTGGCGAGCGCTCGCGCGCGAGCCTGGCGGTCGCGCTGCTCGGAGGACCGGACCTGCTGGTGCTCGACGAGCCCACGGTCGGGCTGGACCCGGTGCTGCGCCGTGACCTCTGGCGGCTCTTCTCCCGACTCGCCGGGTCCGGAGCGACCGTCCTGGTCTCGAGCCACGTCATGGACGAGGCGGACCGGTGCGAGCGGCTGCTGCTGATGCGGGAGGGCGCGGTCATCGCCGACGGCTCGCCCGAGGAGACCAAGCAGCGCACCGGTACGGACAGCATCGAGGCGGCGTTCCTGGCCCTGGTCGAGCCGAGGGGCTCCGCCGGATGAGTGCGCCGGTCAGTCCGCGCGTCACCGCCGCGATCGCGGCCCGGGTGCTCACCCAGCTGCGCCGGGACCGGCGCACCCTGGCCATGCTCCTGGTGCTGCCGCTGGCGCTGATGATCCTGCTGTACTGGATGTTCGAGGCCTCCTCGCCGGCGGTCTTCGACCGGATCGGCCCGGGGCTGCTGGCGCTCTTCCCCTTCTTCGTGATGTTCCTCGTCACCAGCGTCACGACCCTGCGCGAGCGCTCCAGGCGGCACCCTCGAACGGCTGCTCGCGATGCCGACGGGCCGCCTCGACTTCCTGCTCGGCTACGCGATCGCCTTCGGGGTGGTCGCGATGGTGCAGTCCGCGCTGGCGGTCACGGTGAGCCTGACGGTGCTCGGCCTCGACGTCGCCGGCCCGGTCTGGCTGCTCGTGGTGGTCGCGGTCGCCGACGCGGTGCTCGGGACCGCGCTCGGCCTGTTCGTGAGCGCCTTCGCGCGCACCGAGTTCCAGGCCGTGCAGTTCCTGCCGGCGGTCGTGGTGCCCCAGATCCTGCTCTGCGGCCTGATCGTCCCGCGGTCGCGGCTGCCGCACGTGCTGGAGGCGATCAGCGACGTGCTGCCGCTGTCGTACGCCACCGACGCGATGCAGGGGCTGAGCACCTCGGCCGCGACCGGCGCGGTGTGGCAGGACCTGGCGGTGGTCGTGGGGTTCGCCCTCGTGGCGCTCGCGCTGGGCGCAGCGACCCTGCGCCGGCGTACGGCGTGAGGATCAGAAGCGGACGAGCCCACCCGGCGTCTGGAACTGGGCGGCCAGGATGCCCGGGGTGCCGTTGGGCGCGACCCACTCGACCTTCACGTCCTCGAGCGGGGCCTCGACGGTCTCGCCGAGCCACTCGCTGACCCGCTGCGGGTCGCCGGCGATCTCCAGGCAGGACAGCGAGAACGCCGGGTCGGCGCCGGTCGACGGGTGCAGGTCGGCCGAGGTCTCCCACTCGATGAAGAACGGCAGCTGCGGGTCGGCGATGGTGCCGTTGATCCCGATCTGCTTCCAGCGCAGCTCGGTGCCGTCGGGGCGGTGCCGGTTGCCGGCGACCGCGGGACGGCCCAGCCGCTGCTCGACCACGGCGATGTCGTCGACCGCGACGACCCAGCCGAGCCAGCCGCCGCCGAGCGCGGTGCGGGCCTTCACGGCCTGCCCGAACGGGGCCTTGTCGGAGGCCGGGTGGTCCAGCGCCTCCACGACCTCGAGGTAGGTGCCGTCGGCCAGGGCCAGGGTCATGTTGACGGTGCCGAAGCGGGGGTGGACGCCGCCGTCGGCGAACCCGCACCCGAGGAGCCCGCCGAGTCTTTCGGCGGTGGCCTTGAGTCCGTCGGGGCCGGCTGCGAACGAGATGTGATCGAGGCGCATGGCCCCATTCTCAGCATTCGCTCAGCGTGGTCCGAACCCGGGGTCGAGTTCTCTCGACATCGAGACACTCAGGGGGTCGGACGGACGTGGAGGACGGCGCCCTGACGGGCTCTCGAGCCTCAGCGGGGGTCGGCCGGGTGCAGCGCCAGCGCGGAGCGGGAGCGCAGGTGGGCGTCGCAGTGCCGGACGAGCTCGGCGTACGCCGCGGCTCCCATCAGCTCGGTCAGCTCCGGCTCGTGGGTGACGTAGACGGGCTCGGCGGCGACGTGCGCCTCGGTGTTGCCCGAGCAGTACCAGTCGAGGTCGTGCCCGCCCGCGCCCCAGCCGCGGCGGTCGTACTCGGTGATCGAGACCTCCGTGTACGTCGTCCCGTCCTGCAGCTCGACCTCGCGGAACTGGCGGCGGATCGGGAGCTGCCAGCAGACGTCCGGCTTGGTCTCCAACGGGTTGCGGCCCTGGTCGAGCGCCAGCCCGTGCAGCGCACAGCCGGCGCCGCCCGGCCCGGTGGGCGGGGCGAAGTCGGTGCGGTTGTGGAAGACGCAGGCCCGTTGGCCGTCGACCTCGATGACGCGGGTCTTGCGCTCGCCCTCGTCGTCCTTCTCGACCCAGTCCTCGGTCGTGACCGGCCGGCCCGGGTGGAACTGCCACTGGGTCTCGTCGAGCTGCTCCACGAACCCGCGGACCCGCGTCTCGTCGTCCGTGTCGGCGAAGTGGGCGCCCAGGGTGCAGCAGCCGGTGTCGGGCGCGTCGGCGTAGATGCCCGCGCAGCCCTGACCGAAGATGCAGGTGTAGGCGCTGGTCAGCCAGGTGAGGTCGCAGCGCATCATCTCGGTCGCGTCGGCCGGGTTGACGAACTCCACGAACGCGCGCGGGAAGACCAGGTCGACTTCGGGCATGAGGTGAGCCTACGGTCCGGCCACGTGGTGTCCGTCGACGCACCGCTCGCGAGGCACGAGTACCGTGGCCACATGCGCTTGGGCGTCCTGGACATCGGTTCCAACACCGGACATCTGTTGGTCGTCGACGCCCACGACGGCGCCGCCCCGCTGCCGGCGTTCTCCTACAAGCAGCCGCTGCGCCTCGCCGAGCACCTCGACGACGACGGCCACGTGTCCCAGACCGGCATCGACGCGCTCACGGCGTTCACCGCCGAGGCGCTGGTCGTGGCCGAGGACAAGGGCTGCGAGGACATGCTGTCCTTCGCCACGTCCGCGGTGCGCGACTCCAGGAACTCCGACGACGTCCTGGCCCACGTCAAGGAGCGCACGGGCGTCGAGATCGGGGTGCTGTCCGGCGAGGACGAGGCCCGGCTGACGTTCCTGGCCGTGCGGCGCTGGTTCGGCTGGTCGGCCGGCCGCCTGGCCGTCTTCGACATCGGCGGCGGCTCGCTGGAGATCGCCGGTGGTGGCGACGAACGCCCCGACGTGGCCTGGTCGCTCCCCCTCGGAGCCGCCCGCCTGGCCCGCACCGTCTTCGCCGACGACGGCACCGACCTCAAGGCGATCCGCAAGCGGATCCGCGCCGACATCGCGCGCGACGCCGGCAACCTCCTGCGCGCCGGTACGCCGCACCGTGCCGCAGCCACCTCCAAGACCTTCCGCTCGCTCGCGCGGATCTGCGGTGCCCCGGCCTCCGCGGAGGGCCCGTTGGTGCCGCGCAAGCTGCCCCTGGCCGAGCTGCGGGAGTGGATCCCCAAGCTCGTGGCGATGGACATCGAGACGCTGGCCGACCTGCCCGGGGTCTCGGCGAGCCGGGCCCACCAGATCGTCCCCGGCGCGATCGTCGCCGAGGCGTGCATGGACATCTTCGACCTCGAGGCGCTCGAGATCTGCCCGTGGGCGCTGCGCGAGGGCGTGATCCTCGAGCGCATCGACCGGCTCAGCGTGCTCGACCCGTCGTGATCACCCGATGACGCGCATCGGGCTGTCGAGCTCCTCGGTCTATCCCGAGTCGACCGCGCACGCCTTCAGCTACGCCGCAGCCCTGGGCTACGACGCCGTCGAGGTGATGGTCGGCATCGACGCGCTCAGCCAGCAGACGGCCGCGGTGCACCAGCTCTCCGAGCACCACGGCATGCCGATCTCGGCCGTGCACGCCCCGACCCTCCTGCTCACCCAGCGGGTCTGGGGCACGGAGCCGTGGGGCAAGCTCGAGCGCTCCGCCGAGATGGCCCACGGCGTCGGCGCCGAGGTGGTCGTGGTGCACCCGCCGTTCCGGTGGCAGAAGGAGTACGCGCGCGACTTCGTCGACGGGATCGCCGCGCTGGAGAACTCCACCGGGATCCGGTTCGCCGTCGAGAACATGTACCCCTGGCGGGCCACCAAGAAGCGCGGCGCCGAGATGTACCTGCCCGGCTGGGACCCTTCCGCGGAGCCCTACGCCAACACCACCATCGACCTGTCCCACGCCGCGATCGCCCACTCGGACGTGATCGAGATGGCCGAGCGCCTCGGCGAGCGGCTGCGCCACGTCCACCTCACCGACGGCAGCGGCTCGGCCAAGGACGAGCACCTGGTCCCGGGCCGGGGCGCGATGGGTGCGGCGGCGTTCCTCCAGCACCTCGCGGGTGTGGGCTTCGCCGGCGAGATCGTGGTGGAGATCAACACCCGCCGCTGCAACAGCCGCGAGGAGCGCGAGGCCGACCTGCGCGAGTCGCTGGAGTTCGCCCGCGAGCACTTCGCCGTGCCCACGCACTGAGCCGGCGGACCGCCCGGACTGTACGGGGCGTCTGAAACACGGATTTCACGACGTTTCATCGTCCCGTCATCTGCGGAGCGTCTCGTAATCGCGCCGAAACGCGCGCGCGCCGGGGTGGAAATCCGCCGCTCCTAGCGTGCGGGTTTCACCGACACCCCTGTGCCGCGCTCCGGGGCCGGCCGCCCCACTGGAGGAGACCCCATGACTGTGCCGTTCATCCGACGTCGAGGTGCCCGCCTGGCCGCCGTCGCCACCGCAGCCACGCTGCTGCTGGCCGCCTGCGGGTCCGACGACAGCGGGTCCGCGTCGGGCGGCGACGGGGGCGGCGGCGACTACGGCTCGGTCACCGTGCAGCTCTCGTGGATCAAGAACGCCGAGTTCGCCGGCGAGTTCATGGCCGACTCGGCCGGCTACTACACCGACGCCGGGTTCAGCGGCGTGAAGTTCGAGGCCGGCCCGGGCGCGACGGAGTCGCTGGTCCTGTCCGGTGGCGCCGACTTCGGTCTCACCAACGCCGTCACCGTCGCCCAGGTCGTGGCCGAGGAGGAGGCGCCCATCAAGATCATCGGCTCGACGTACCAGAAGAACCCGTTCACGATCCTGTCGCTGGCCGACGGCGGCAACATCTTGACCCCCGACGACCTGGTGGGGAAGAAGATCGGCGTGCAGGCCGGCGGCAACGAGACCCTGTTCGACGCGCTGCTCGCCGCCAACGACATCGACCCGGCCAGTGTCACCAAGGTGCCCGTCGAGTACGACCCGGCCCCGCTCATCAACGGCGACGTCGACGGCTTCCTGGCCTACGTGACGAACGAGTCGATCATCGTGGAGTCCGAGGGCTACCCGGTGAGCAACCTGCTCTTCGCCGACAACGGGCTGCCGTTCGTGGCGGAGAGCGTCATCGCCACCGACGAGACGATCGCCGAGAAGCCGGACATGGTCAAGGCGTTCCTCAAGGCCGAGATCCAGGGGTGGCAGGACGCCTGCGACGACGTCGAGGAGGGCGCGCGCCTCGCCGTGGAGGACTACGGCAAGGACCTCGACCTCGACATGGACAAGGAGGTCGAGCAGAACACGATCCAGTGCGAGACGCTGATCAACACCGACGAGACCGCCGACAACGGCATCTTCACGGTCAGCGACGACCTGCTCGCCCAGAACATGGACTCGCTCTCCGCGGCCGGCATCGACGTCGCCCAGGAGGACGTGTTCGACCTGTCGCTGCTCACCGAGCTGCTGTCGGACGAGCCCGACCTGGTCGGCTGACGCCATGACGTCCGCATCCGTGCCCGGTGGAGCAGCCGTCCCGACCGGTGCCATGGCCGGGCCCAGGACGGGAGGCTCCACCGGCACGGGTGTGCGGATCGAGAACCTCACCAAGACGTTCAGCATGGGCCGCAGGAGCGTCACCGCGCTCTCGAACACCACGCTGTTCACCGACAAGGGCAGCTTCCTCTCGCTGCTCGGGCCCTCGGGCTGCGGCAAGTCCACGGTGCTGCGGATCCTGGCCGGGCTGGAGCAGCCGTCCGGAGGCACCGCGCTGGTCGAGGGCAAGACACCGGACGAGCTGCGCCGCGACCACGAGCTCGGCATCGCCTTCCAGGACTCGGCGCTGCTTCCGTGGCGCTCGGTCCTGGCCAACATCCGGCTCCCCTTCGAGGTCTCCGGGGAGAAGCCGGACGACGCCCTGGTCGCCGAGCTGATCAAGCTCGTCGGCCTCGAGGGCTTCGAGAAGGCCAAGCCGGCCCAGCTCTCCGGCGGCATGCGCCAGCGGGTCTCCATCGCCCGGTCGCTGGTCGTGAAGCCGTCGGTGCTGCTCCTCGACGAGCCGTTCGGTGCGCTCGACGACATGACCCGCCAGCGCCTCAACCTGGAGCTGCTGCGGATCTGGACCGAGAAGCCGGCGACGACGCTGATGGTCACCCACGGCATCTCCGAGGCGATCTTCCTCTCCGACGAGGTGGCCGTGATGAGCGCTCGCCCGGGCCGCGTGAAAGAGGTCATCACCGTCGACCTGCCCCGTCCGCGGGTGCCGGAGATGATGCGCACCCCCGAGTTCCACGCGCTGCACGACCGGGCCTCCGACCTGCTCTTCGGCGGCGACGGGGGCGAGGGATGACCTCGGAGCGGGCCCGGTCGGCGGTCCTCGGTGGCCTGGGCCTGGTGGCGCTCGTCGCGCTCTGGTGGCTCCTCGAGGCGACCCTCTTCCGCGACAAGCTCGTGCCCAGCCCTCCCGAGGTGGTCTCGACCTGGGGCGACGACGGGCTGAGGTTCTACCGCAACAACTTCGGCGGCACCGTCGAGGAGGCCGTCCACGGCTTCCTGTGGGGCAACGCGATCGCGCTGGCCCTCGCCTCGCTCGTGCTGCTGGTGCCGCAGGTCGAGCGGGTCATCACCCAGGTCGCGATCATCAGCTACTGCATCCCGCTCGTCGCCATCACCCCGATCCTGTACGTCGTGCTGGGCGGCGCCGACGGGCCCGGCGACCCCTCGCCGACGGCCGTCGCGCTGGCCGCGATCTCCTGCTTCTTCACGACCGTGGTGGGCGCCGTCCTCGGCTTCCGGTCGGCCGACCGGACCAGCCTCGACGTCATCTCCGTCTACGGGGGAGGGCGCTGGGCGCAGCTGCGCAAGGTGCAGCTGGTCTCGGCGTTGCCCGCGATCATCTCGGCGCTGCAGATCGCCGCCCCCGCGGCGTTCCTGGGCGCCATCCTCGGCGAGTACATCGGCGGCGTCGACCGCGGCGTCGGGCCGGCGCTGATCAACGCCCAGCAGAACCTCGACGCCGGTCGCGCCTGGGGGATCATGATCGTCTGTGGTCTGGTGGCCGGGTTCGGCTACGCCGTCTTCGCGGTCCTGGCCAGGTTCGTCACCCCCTGGGCCAAGGGGGCTCAAGCATGAGCACCACGCCGCTGGTGAACGAGACCGCGGTCGAGACGCCTGTCGAGGTGGGGCGGATGCGCGGCGTCGCCGCCGGCGTCGGGCGCTCACTGCTCAGCGCGGTGATCACCGTCGTGATCGTGCTCGCGGTCTGGGTGATCTTCCTCCGGGCCCTCGACGTCAACGAGTTCGTCGGCAAGGGCCCCGCGCAGGTCTGGGAGTACCTCTTCACCGAGGAGGACGCCACGGCGAACCTGCGCGAGGTGGTCGACCTGACCCAGGTCACGCTGCGGGACGCCGGGATCGGCTTCGTCGCCGGCATGCTGGCCGCGATCGTGCTGGCGGTGTCGATCGTGCTGTCGCGCCCCGCCGAGAGCGCCATCATGCCGGTCGCCCTGCTCCTGCGGTCGGTGCCACTGATCGCGATGACACCCGTCATCCAGATGGTCTTCGGCAGGGGCATCACGACGATCGCGATCGTCGCCGGCATCGTCGTGCTCTTCCCGGCCCTGGTGAGCATCGTCTTCGGGCTGCGCTCCACCTCACCCCAGATGCACGACGTCGTGGCCGTGTACGGCGGATCGCCGGCGATGGCGCTGCGCAAGGTCGACATCCCCTCCGCGCTGCCCTCGGTCTTCGCCGCGGTAAGGATCTCCGTGCCGGGCGCCATCACCGGAGCCCTGATCGCGGAGTGGCTCGGCGGCACCGGCGACGGGGTCGGCTACGCCGTGGTCTCGGCGCTGGGCCGCTCCCAGAACACCAAGGTGTGGGCACTGATCATCGTCATCACGTTCGTCTCGCTGCTGCTCTACACGCTCGCGCAGGTGGTGGAGTCGTTCGTGCTGGCCCGGATGGGCGACGAGGCCGGGCGCGGCGCCTGATCCGCCGCCGGGGTGCTCAGCCGCCGGTGGGTGCCACGGGCAGGGTGACGGTGAACGTGGTGCCGCTGCCGGGCGTGGAGGCGACCTCGACGAGCGCGTCGTGACGCTGGGCGATGTGGGTCACGATGGTCAGGCCGAGCCCGGTGCCGGGCTCGCGCATGGCCTCGGGGTTGGTGCTGCGCCAGAACGAGCGGAAGAGGGCGGCCTTGTCCTCCTCGGCGATGCCGATGCCGTCGTCGGCGACCGTGAGGACCGCGTCGGAGCCGCGGCGTACCGCCGAGACCCAGACGTTGCCGCCGGGCTGGGTGAACTTGACCGCGTTGCTGACCAGGTGGCCCAGGAGCCGGTCGATCTCCGACACGTGGGCCTGGACGACGAGGTCCGCCTCCTCCAGCGAGGTGTGCAGGGAGAGCCCCTTCGCGCGGGCCGTGGGCTCGACGACCGCGACGACGTCCTCGACCACCTGGTGCAGGTCCACCGGCACCCGGACCAGGGGCTGCTTCGGGTGGCTGACCCGGGCGAGCATCACCAGGTCGTCGACGACCTTCTGCATGCGACCGGTGCCACGCACCATCGCCCCGCGGTAGCGGGCGGCCGGGGGCTCCAGCTCGAGGCTCCCGAGCATCTCCAGGTTGGCCGAGATGACGGTGAGCGGGGTGCGGATCTCGTGGGAGAGGATCGAGATCAGCTGGGCGCGGTAGTCGTCGTTCTGCTTGAGCTCGCGTACGACCTCCCGCTCGCGCTCGAGGGCCTGCGCGGTCATCAGGGCGGCGCCGAGGTCGTGCCCGATGCCGAGCGCGGAGTCGAGCTCGACCTGGGACCACGGGGGGTCCTGCGGGCGCCGGGTCAGTGCCAGGAACCCGAGGCACTCGGCGCCGGCACCCAGCGGCACGCCCAGGGCGTGGGCGAGGCCGAGCTGGGCGAGGTGCTCGCGGACCTCGTCGAGCGACAGCTCGCCCCAGGACTCGCGCGGGTCGGTGTCCTCGGAGACGACCAGCACCCGCTGCTGGCGCCACAGCAGCGGTGCGAGGTCGTGCGCCAGGGCGACGACGGGGTCCGGGAGCTCGTGGACGTCCCCGCTCCGGGTGCGGGCGCGTCCGTTGCCGGAGGCTCGCCCGTCGAGGACCTGGATCCACGACCCGGTGGCCTGGAACCCCTCGACCAGGGGTGCGTGGGTGAAGTCGAGGAGGGCCTCGACCGAGTCCTGCGCCTGCACCGAGGCCGAGCGGATCAGCCGGCGAGCGGTCTCCATGTGGGCGATCTGCTGGAGCAGTGCGGCGCGCTCGAAAGCCGTCATCACCGCGCGCTCGGTCTGGGCGGCGTACCGCTCGAGAAGGCGTCGCTGGGCCGCGTCGGGGCGCCGTCCCGAGATCGGCTTGTCGACGGAGAGGCTGCCGATGAGGTTGCCCTGCTCGTCGGTCAGGAAGGCGATCAGGACGTCCATCGGGTGCCACGCGTCGGGGAAGTCGCCCTGCTCCGGGGCGGTGACCACCCAGTGCCCCTCGAGCTCACCGGTGAAGTCCTCGGCGGCGAGGAAGCCGAACCGCCCCCAGTGCTCGGCCTGCGCCCGGACCTGGTCGAGGACCTCGACCGGGTCCGGCTCCATGACGTAGGCCCGCAGCTCCTCGGGCCCGGCGTAGGACATCGTGACGAGCTGGCCGTCGAGGACCACGGACAAGATGGCCACCTCGAAGCCGACCATCTCGGCGACGGACTCGGCCATCAGCTGCAGGACGGCACGGGCAGAGGAGTCCGACCACCCGTTGGGGTCCGCGTGCCCGGTCGCGGGCGCCGTGCGCGTGACCCGAGCCTCCGCCCCCACAGTGCGCCTCACTTCGTGCTCGCCGCCGCGCTCTGCGATGACTGGTATTGACTCCACCTGACATTCTCCGACACGGCTGGGCCAGAGGCGGCACATTCACGAAATCTTGCGGGGGAGCACGGCACACCTTCACGTTCCGCACGGACCGGGCCCTCGCCGGGCCCTCGCTGGGCCACCGCTGGGCACTCACGGGGTCCTCGCGGCGCCCTCCGGGACGCTCCCGGGGACCCGTTCGGACGCCCGGGTACCGGCAGGTCGACGCGTCCGTAGCCGCGCCCCGTAGATTGGGTTCATGTCCCTGCTCCGCCAGCCGATCCTGCTGCTCGCCCGCAGCGCTCGTGTGAAGAACCTCGTCGCGACCATGCCGGTGACCTCCGGCATCGTCACCGGCTACGTGCCCGGTGAGACGACGGAGGCCGCCGTGGACGCCACGGCCGAGCTCGTGGAGGACGGGCTGAAGGTGACCCTCGACTTCCTGGGCGAGGACACCCTGGACGCCGCCCAGGCCGAGGCCACCGTCGCGGCGTACGTCGAGCTGCTCCAGGCGCTCGGCCGCGAGGGCCTGCCGCACCAGGCCGAGGTGTCGGTCAAGCTGTCCGCGATCGGCCAGGCCCTGCCCGAGGTCGGCGACAAGCTGGCGCTCGAGAACGCCCGCACCATCTGCCGCGCGGCCCGCAACGCCGGCACGACGGTCACCCTCGACATGGAGGACCACACCACCACCGACCGCACCCTGGCGGTGCTGCGCGACCTGCGCAAGGACTTCCCCGAGACCGGGGCCGTGGTGCAGGCCTACCTGCGCCGCACCGAGCGCGACTGCCGCCAGCTCGCCTACGAGGGCTCGCGCGTGCGGCTGTGCAAGGGCGCGTACAACGAGCCCGAGGACGTGGCCTTCCAGGACCGGATCGACGTGGACAAGTCCTACGTCCGCTGCCTCAAGGTGCTGCTCGGTGGCGCCGGCTACCCGATGATCGCCACCCACGACCCGCGGATGGTCGAGATCGCCGCCTCGCTGGCGAGCCGCTACGGTCGCGCCCAGGGCTCCTACGAGTTCCAGATGCTCTACGGCATCCGGCCCGAGGAGCAGCGTCGGCTGGCTGGAACGGGCGAGACCGTGCGGGTCTACGTGCCCTACGGTCAGGAGTGGTACGGCTACCTCATGCGGCGCCTCGCCGAGCGCCCGCAGAACCTGTCGTTCTTCCTCAAGTCCCTCGTCTCCAAGAAGTAGGTGCACCGATGAGCAGTGCGCAGACCGCCGTGATCGGCGCCGGCGTGATGGGCGAGACCCTGCTCTCCGGCCTGGTGCGCGCCGGTCGCCGCGTCGACGCCCTGCTGGTCGGGGAGAAGCGCCCGGAGCGTGCCCGCGAGCTCGAGGAGCGGTACGGCGTCTCCGTCGTCTCCAACATCGAGGCGGCCGCCAAGGCCGACACCGTCGCCCTCGTCGTGAAGCCGCAGGACATGGGCGAGCTGCTCGACGAGATCGCCCACGTGCTGCGGCCCGGCCAGCTCGTCGTCTCGCTCGCAGCCGGCATCACGACCGGGTTCATCGAGTCCCGGGTGCCCGCGGGCGTCGCGGTCGTGCGGGCCATGCCCAACACCCCGGCCCTCGTCGACGAGGGCATGGCCGCGATCTCGCCCGGCTCGCACTGCTCCGAGGCAGACCTCGCCGAGGCGGAGTCCCTGCTGGCCTCGGTCGGGCGCGTCGTCCGCGTCCCCGAGCGCCAGCAGGACGCGGTCACCGCGATCTCGGGCTCGGGTCCGGCGTACATCTTCTTCGTCGTGGAGTCGATGATCGAGGCGGGCGTCCACCTCGGCCTGCCCCGGGCGACAGCGAGCGACCTGGTCATCCAGACCCTGGTCGGCTCGGCCAAGATGCTGCGCGAGACCGGCACGCACCCGACGGTGCTGCGCGAGCAGGTCACCTCACCCGGAGGCACGACGGCCAGCGCCTTGCGCGAGCTCGAGATCCACCGGGTGCGCGCCGCGTTCCTGGCCGCGATGGAGGCCGCCCGCGACCGCTCGCGCGAGATGGCCGAGGGGATCTGAGATGAGCGAGGCCTCGCCGGCGCCCGACGTCCGGTTCTGGTTCGACCCGGTCTGCCCCTTCGCCTGGATGACCAGCACGTGGGTCCGCACGGTGCAGGCCCAGCGCGACTACACCGTCGAGTGGCGCTTCATCTCCCTGCGGCTGCTCAACGCCCACATCGACTACGACGCGCACTTCCCGCCGGAGTACGAGGCCGGCCACACCGCGGGGCTCCGGTTGCTCCGGGTCTTCGCCCACGTGCGCGACGACCACGGTCCCGCCGCCGTGGAGGCCCTCTACCCGGCCGTCAGCAGCCGGATCTTCGACGTGCCGCCGGAGTCGTACGACGCCACCGACCTCGAACCGCTGCTCGACCGCGGCGCTGGAGGAGGTCGGGCTGCCGGTCACCCTGGTCGCGCAGCTCGACGACGCCACCCGCGACGCGCAGGTCCAGGCCGAGACCGACGAGGCGCTCGCGCTGACCGGCAAGGACGTCGGTACGCCGATCCTGCACATCGCGCCGCCCGACGGGGCGGCGTTCTTCGGGCCCGTCATCAGCCGGCAACCCTCCGCCGAGGAGGCCGGGCGGCTCTGGGACCACGTCGTCGGGCTCGCGACGTTCCCCGGCTTCGCCGAGCTCAAGCGCAGCCTGCGCGAGAAGCCGCAGCTGCGCTCCTTCGGCGTCGAGGACGGTGACGTCGGCGCCCAGGAGGACTGGCACGGCGGCAGCCGGCGACAGAAGAAGTAGGCCGGGCGTGGTCACGGTCCCGTCCGGGCTGCCCCTGGTGTGGGGAGCCACCGAGGAGGAGGCCGGGCGGTCGTACGACGCCGACACGGCCGTGGCGGGTCCGGCGGTCCTGATGACCCGGGCGATCGACGTCGCCGCGCCGGTCGCCACCACGTGGCGCTGGCTGTGCCAGCTCGCGGTGGCGCCGTACTCCTACGACTGGATCGACAACGCCGGGCGGCGCAGCCCCCGCACGCTGACCCCGGGCGCCGACGAGCTGGTGCTCGGGCAGCGGATGGCGAAGGTCTTCGTGCTGACGTCGTACGAGGCGCCGTACCAGTGGACCGGGCTGACCACGCCCCGCGGCCAGCAGCTGTTCGGCGCCGTCGCGATGACCTACGCCGCCGAGCCCGGTGCGTCGGGGTCGCGGATCGTGTGCCGCATCGCCGCCGCTGCATCCGGCCGTCTGACCACCGCCCGCGCCCACGCGCTGGCCTGGGGCGACCTGGTGATGATCACCAAGCAGCTGCGCGTCCTCAAGGCCTGCGCCGAGTCCGCCTGACCCGACCGCCCCGACCGCCCCGACCACTCCGACAGTCCGGGGTCGAGTCGGCGCGAGTTCGCGCCGACTCGACAGGGTTGTCCACAGTCCGGGTCGAGTCGGCGCGAGTTCGCGCCGACTCGACAGGGTTGTCCACAGGGACGGGAGGGCGAGTGCCATAGTCGGGGGATGGAGATCTATCGCACGCCCGACGACGCGTTCGCCTCGATCACCGGCTGGCCGCAGCCGTCCTACGCCGAGGTGCCCGACCCGGACGGCGGGGGCCGCTGCGGATGGCGTACGTCGACACCGACCCGGCCGGCGGGCCGGCCGTGCTGCTCCTGCACGGCGAGCCGACCTGGTCCTACCTCTACCGCCACGTCGTGGACGTGCTCACCGGCGCCGGGATCCGCTGCGTGGTGCCGGACCTGATCGGTTTCGGGCGCACCGACAAGCCGCTGGCCACCACCGACCACAGCTATGCGCGCCACGTCGAGTGGGTGCGCAGCCTCGTGCTCGACCACCTCGACCTCACCGACCTGACCCTGGTCGGCCAGGACTGGGGTGGCCTGATCGGCCTGCGCCTGGTCGCCGAGCACCCCGACCGGTTCGCCCGCGTGGTCGCGGCCAACACCGGGCTGCCCACCGGCGACTTCGACATGCCCGAGATCTGGTGGCAGTTCCGCAGCGCGGTGGAGGGATCGCCCGTGCTCGACATCGGCCGGTTCGTCGAGTCCGGCTGCGTGCGGGGCCTGGGCGACGCCGACCGGGCGGCGTACGACGCGCCGTTCCCGACCGAGGAGTCCAAGGCCGGGCCGCGGGCGATGCCGGCGCTGGTGCCGACCCGCCCCGACGACCCGGCGACCGAGGCCAACCGCGCCGCGTGGGAGGTGCTGAAGGAGTGGGACAAGCCGTTCCTGACGCCCTTCAGCGACTCCGACCCGATCACCGGCGCGATGGCGCCGATCCTGCGCAAGCTGGTCCCCGGCGCGGCCGGGCTCGAGAGCCCGACCATCGAGCGCGCCGGGCACTTCCTGCAGGAGGACGCCGGGCGCGAGCTCGGGGAGGTCGTGGCCGACTTCGTCCGCTGAGCGCCACGGTGCGCGCAGCACGGCCACCCGGCCGTGCAGGTCGACGCACGCCCCATGGCGGACCTCAGAGACCGACGGCCGCGAAGGCCGCCGCGAGCACCGGCTCGGTCACCGCCCGGGCTCGCGCGGCCCCGGCGGCGTAGACGTCGGCCACGTGGGCAGGGTCGGCGACCAGCTCGGCGTAGCGCCGCTGCACCGGCTCGAGCTCGGCCACGACCGCGTCGGTGACGGCGCGCTTGAGGGCGCCGTACGTCGTCAGCCCGGCGGCGGTCCCGCCGCAGGCCTCCAGGATCTCGAGCAGGTTGGTCACGCCCGGCTTTGCCTCCCGGTCGGCGCGCACCGCGCTGCGGGTGGCGGTGCCGACGTCGCCGTCGGTCACCGCGCGGGCGACGGTGCGACGGATGACGTCGGGTGGGTCCAGGAGGCGTACGACGCCGGCCGCGTCGCCGTCGGTCTTGCCCATCTTGGTCGTCGGGTCGCTGAGGCCCATCACCCGCGCGCCGACCGGGGGCGTGGTGATCTCGGGGATCGTGAAGACCGGGCCGTAGGTCGTGTTGAACCGGATCGCGAGGTCGCGGGTCAGCTCGAGGTGCTGACGCTGGTCGTCGCCGACGGGCACCAGCGCGGGCCGGTAGAGCAGGATGTCGGCCGCCATCAGCACGGGGTAGGTGAAGAGCGACGCCCGCGTCGACCCGACGCCGCGCCCCTTCTCCTTGAACTGGACCATCCGTCCCAGCTCGCCGGTCGTGGCGACGCACTCGAGGAGGTAGGCCAGCTGGGCGTGGGTCGGCACCCGGCTCTGCACGAAGAGGGTGCTCGCGTCGAGGCCGACCGCCAGCAGCAGCGCCGCCTGCTCGGCGACCCGGGCCCGCAGGACGGCCGGGTCGTGGCGCACGGTCATCGAGTGCAGGTCGGCGATGCCGTAGAAGCAGTCCGCGAGGTGCTGCTGTGCCGCCATCGGGCGCAGTGCGCCGAGGTAGTTGCCCAGGGTCAGGGAGCCGGTGGGCTTGAGGAGGGAGAGCCGCCGGGTCGTGCCGGTGGTGGTCAGGGTGGTCGTCACGGAGGTGGTCATGGTGGTGCTCCTGGGGTGAGGAGCCCACGGGCCGACGAGGCGTGTGAGACACGTATCGGCCGCCCGTGGGCGGCCGATGTCTGGGTGTGCGTCAGAGAGGGGTCCGCCGGGTCAGGCGGGCCACCACTGGGTGGGGCGGGTCGTCAGCACCCGATCAGTCTGGCACAGCCGGCCCCGAGGGGCACACCACTTCGGGCCGGCGGTGTACGGCGATCAGGCGCGGCGGGTGGGCAGCAGCCGGAGCAGGCCGCGACCGGTGGCCGCCCCGGGCTCGTCGTGCGCGACGATCTCGACCACCTCGGGACAGCGCGCGCGGACGGCGTTCTCGAAGCGGTGGGTGAGCGTGACGTCGCTGGCCGGGCAGTGGGAGCAGGCTCCGCCGAGGGAGACCTCGACGCGGCCGGCGTCCACGGAGAGCAGGGCGATCCGCCCACCGTGGCCGCGGACGTAGTCGCCGACGTCGCCGGCGATCACCTGCTCGACCGCCATCCGCAGGACGTCGTCGGCGATGGTGGCGGTGTCGGCGTCGCCGGGGGGCAGCCAGGCGCCGGGCTCGGCGAGGGCGAGCTGCAGGGCCTCGCGGACCCGGCCGCCCTCGGCCCGCCAGGTGCGCGAGCCGCCGATCGTGAGGCGTACGGCGTCCGGCTCGACCTGCAGCCCGTGGAGGGTGCCGTCGTCGAGGAGCGCCTGCAGCGGCCCCGGCAGCGCCGCCGGTGCGCCGACGAAGGCCAGCGTGCCGGCCGGCATCACCCAGCGCAGCGCCGTCGGGTCGTCCGGCACCGCCTCCGGGTGGACCGGGACGGGAACGGGCTCGGGGGCGGCCACGTCAGGTCACCAGCCCGACGACGAACCGCGCCAGCGCCGCCATGGTCCAGGCCACCACGAAGAGGTAGCCGAAGGCGATCGCCGGCCACTTCCACGACCCCGACTCGCGGCGTAGCACCCCCACCGTCGACATGCACTGCAGCGCGTAGAGGAAGAAGACCAGCAGCGCGGCCAGCACGGGCGGGGTGAAGAGCAGCTCGCCCTCGCGGGGCCCGTCCTCCACGACCATGGTCTTGAGGGTGTCGCCGGGGTCGTCGGCGTTCTGGGCCGCTGCCACCTGTCCGAGCGTGGCCACGAACACCTCGCGCGCCGACAGCGAGGCGAGCACGCTGACGTTGATGCGCCAGTCGAAGCCGAGCGGCTCGAAGACCGGCTCGACGAAGCGGCCGACCGCCGCGCCCGCGCTGTGGTTGATCGTGTACGCCGACACCGCGGCCTGGTCGCTCGGGTCGACGCCCGCCGTCGCCAAGGTGGCGTCGGACGGCGCCGGCAGGTTGAGCAGCAGCCACAGCACGATCGTCGTACCGACGATGATCTTGCCCACCTTGCGCAGGAAGCCGCGGCAGGCGTCGTAGACCGACAGCCCGACCGAGCGCAGCGAGGGCATCCGGTACGGCGGCATCTCCATGTAGAACGGCAGCAGCGGCCCGGTGCCACGGCCGATCCGGGAGAAGAGCCACGCCGAGGCCATCGCCGAGAGCGCGCCCACGACGTACAGGGCGAACATCACGACGCCCTGGGCGCCGATCGGCCCCCACCGGGTGCCGGGGTCGACGAGCAGCCCGATCAGCAGCACGTAGACCGGCAGCCGGGCCGAGCACGTCATCAGCGGCGCGCCCATCATGGTGGCGATCCGGTCGCGCGTGGAGGGCAGGGTGCGGGTGGCCATGATGCCCGGGATGGCGCACGCCAGCGAGGACAGGAGCGCGACGAACGCGCGGCCCTCGAGCCCCGCCTTGGCCATCACCCGGTCCATCAGGAACGCCGCGCGGGCCATGTAGCCGACGCCCTCGAGCAGCGAGATGAGCACGAACAGCAGCGCGATCTGTGGCAGGAACACGAGCACGCCGCCGACGCCGCCGATCAGGCCGTCGGCGAGGAAGCTGGCCAACCACCCGACCGAGACGTGGGCGTCGACCTGGTCGCCGAGGAAGCCGAAGAAGCTCTCGATCAGGCCCTGCAGCGGTGCGGCCACCGCGAAGATGACCTGGAAGAAGGCGAACATCGTGGCGAAGAAGACCAGCGTGCCCCACACGGGGTGCAGCAGGACCGCATCGATGCGGCGGGTGCGCTCGTCGACCTGGGGGAGCCGGTAGTCGGCGGTGGTCAGCACC
The DNA here is from genome assembly GCA_963757695.1 of uncultured Actinomycetota bacterium. Taxonomy (GTDB): domain Bacteria; phylum Actinomycetota; class Actinomycetes; order Propionibacteriales; family Nocardioidaceae; genus Nocardioides. The sequence continues at coordinate 739,328 of CAVWTJ010000012.1, read as the reverse complement.
GAGTCGATCCAGGCCGTCACCTCGCGCGGCTTGGTCGGCGGTACGACGACGGGCAGGCTCCACTCGTGCGGCGTGTCGAGGAGCGACCGCAGCTCGCCGAGCATCTGCCGGCGCCCGCCGACGACGGCCACGACGGGCACGCCCAGCGCGCGGCGGAAGGCGTCGACGTCGATCGCACCCTGTCGCCGGGCGAGCTCGTCGGTGAAGGTCAGCACGACGCAGACGGGCACCGACGTCTGGAGGACCTGTGCCAGCATGCCGAGGGATCGCCGCAGGGTGGTGACGTCGAGGGTGACGATCAGGCCCTGGGGCGTCTGCGTGGTCGGGTCGTCGGGGTCGAGGACGTCGCTGACGATCTGCTCGTCGGGGCTGATCGCGTCGAGGCTGTAGGTGCCGGGGAGGTCCTCGACCAGGACGTCGACGTCGCCCACCCGGGCCCGCCCCTCGTAGCGCGAGACGGTCACGCCCGGGTAGTTGCCGGTCTTGGCGCGCATCCCGGTGAGGGCGTTGAACAGCGTCGTCTTGCCGGAGTTGGGGCTGCCGACGAGGGCGATCCGGGTCAGCTCGAGAGTTGCGGCGCCACCACCGCCGGGCTCCGGGTCACCGGGCCCGTGGGGCCCGCAGGTCACGAGGTCGTCGTGACCTGGATGCAGCGCGCCTGCGCTCGGCGCAGGGCGATGTCGTAGCCGGCGACGCGGAAGACGACGGGGTCGGCCAGCGGCGCCTGGCGCAGCATCTCCACCTCGACACCCGGCGCGAAGCCGAGGTCGAAGAGCCGGCGCGCGGTGGCCGGGTCGGCCTGGTCGCACACGTCGTGGATGAGGCCGCGCTGACCGCGGGTCAGGGAGGCCAGGGTCGCCATCGGGGCCGCCGCCGAGGAGGGCGCCACGGACGCGGGCTCGATGAGCCGCTGGCCGAGGTGCTCGGTGGCGATCGACATCGGTGCGCTCCCTGACGGTGTAGTGAAGGCTTGCCTTAGTGAACTCAGGCCAGCCTAACCTGCGTGCGGTGATCTGCCTACTGCGACGACCGTCACATGTGCGCGCCGGGCCCCGGGGAGCCACCCGGTCGCCTCCCGGGGGGTCTCCCGGGGGTCTCCCGGGCGCTAGGGAAGGCGCGCCGCGACGACCTCGTCGAGCACGCTCAGCGGCAGCGACCCGGAGTCCAGGACGGCCGAGTGGAACGCCTTGACGTCGAACGCCCCGCCCTGACGGGCCTCGGCGGCCGCGCGGATCCGCTCGATCTCGACGCGGCCGACCATGTAGCCGGTCGCCTGGCCCGGGCTGGCGATGTAGCGGTCGATCTCGGGGCGGACCATCGCGTCGGACAGCGGGGAGTTGTCGACCATGTACTGCACGGCCTGCTCGCGGCTCCACCCGAGCGCGTGCAGCCCGGTGTCGACGACCAGCCGGCAGGCGCGCATCGAGTCGGCGGCGTACATGCCCATCCGGTCGACCGCGGAGCTGTAGAGGCCCATCTCGTCGGCGAGACGCTCGGTGTAGAGCCCCCAGCCCTCGGCGTAGGCGTTGTTGTGCAGGTGCTTGCGGAACTCCGGCACGCCGTCGAGCTCGGCCGCGATGGTGAGCTGGAGGTGGTGGCCGGGGATCCCCTCGTGGAAGGCCATCGACTCCAGCTCGAAGGTGCCCCACGAGCCCGGGTCGTCGACGTTGATGAAGAACGTGCCGCCGCGGCTGCCGTCGGCGGCGGGCGGGAAGTAGAACGCCTTCGCACCGCTCTCGGTGCCCCGGACCGCGCACGGTGCCTGCGGGAGCACCTCGAACCAGTCGGGCATCGCGGCCCAGGCCCGTGCCATCGCGACCTCGGAGGCCTCGACGAGCTGCTCCCCGGACGTGAAGTGCAGGGCGGGGTCGGTGCGCATCGCCTCGAAGATCTGGGCGAGGTCGTCGGTGCCGACCACCTCGGGGCCCAGTGCGCGGTACTCCTCGGCCAGGGCGGCGACCGTGGCCAGACCGAGGTCGTGGATCTCCTGGGCGGTCTTCGTCGTGGTGGTGGCGTAGCGCAGGGCCGCCGCGTAGGCAGCCTCGCCGTCGGGCACGGCGCCCAGCCCGCACGCGTCGTCGGGGCGGGCGTGGGGGAGGACCTCGTCGCGCAGGACGTCGCGGTAGCGGCCCATCGAGGGGAACAGGTCGGAGGCGACGATCCCCACCATCCGGGCGCGCCAGGCGTCGGCGTCGACGCCCTCGGGCGGCTCGGGCAGGGCCTGGGCGACGGCGGAGTCGGCGGGAGCGACGGACAGCTGGGCGTCGAGCTGCTCGACCACCCCGCGGACCGCGAACGCAGCAGGCGTCCGACCGTCGGAGAGACCGTCGCGCAGCCGCTCGACCAGGTCGCGGTAGCCGGCGGCGATGCCGCGCAGCTTGTCGCCCATCGCCTCGGCCACCTCGACGCTCGGCAGCGCCAGCATGTCCAGCACGATCGGGACGACGACCTGGTAGCCGAAGATCGGGTCGCAGCCGATCTCGGCCGGCCGCGTCGCGCGTACGTCGGCCTGTGCGGTGCACGTGTCGATCAGGACCGCGCGGGTCAGCCGCTCCTGGTCGGTGAGGACCGCCGGGTCGATGGCCTCGGCGTCGGCGGCGAAGCCGCGCAGCGCCTCGATGACCGCGTCCTCGGCGTCCCGGCTCTCGTCCTCCCACCGGTCCGCGAAGCGGTAGTCGCCGAGGAGGTGCGCCTCGGTGGGGTTGGTCGAGAGGTAGTGCTCCCAGAAGGCGGTGGCGAGGGTGTCGAGGTGCAGGCTGCTCATGGCGGGAAGCCTAGTGATGCGGATCTCACCCGCGGCGGCGGAGGGGGGCGTCAGGGCGGGAAGTCGCTCGGCGGCGAGAACAGCACGAGCCACCAGATCCACCCGACCTGGCCGACGACGCCTGCGACGACCCAGAAGACCGTCCGCACCTGCCACAGCCGGGCCGGGCGGGCCCGGTGGGCCCCGACCAGGACCAGCGCCAGCGGGAACAGCGGCACGACGTACCGCACGATGCTGGTGTTGCCGTCGACCACGGCCAGCAGGTAGACGGCGTACGCAGCGCACCACACCCGCAACCGCAGGTCGATGCCCGGGGCGACGCGCGGCACCAGCACGAGCAGCGACAGCACGAGCGGCAGCACCATGGCGAGCGAGGGCACCACGAGCTCGCGGGTGTGGTACTCGATCGCCCAGCCGATCGTCCGCCTCCACGGCTCGAGCGGGTCGATCGCCGCCTCGCCCCGCCAGGCGGTCATCGTCGTCGGGTAGGCGTCGCGCCGGCCGGTGCCCCACCAGGCGATCGCTGTCCACATCACGCCCGAGAGCCCGGTCGCGGCCAGGACGCCGAGGATGCCGACCCGTTCGCCGGTGCGCGATCGGGCGGGCGGCGCGGACCCGCCAGCGCATCCAGACCGCGACGAGCACCACCACCGACAGCGGGAGCGCGATCGGCCGGGTGACCCCGATCAGGAGCACGCAGGCGCCGGCCGCCCACCACCTCTCGCGCACGAGGAGCAGGAGGAATGCGACGAGCAGCAGCATGCTGAAGGACTCGGTGTAGGCCATCTGCAGCACCGGCGAGGCCGGGAAGGCCGCCCACACCGCCACGGCGGCGAGCGCCGGCCCGGTGGCGGCGTACGGCGAGGTCTCGTGCAGCAGCTGCGCCATCAGCAGCGCGGCGCCGAGGCCGGCGACCAGGGCCAGCACCGGGGCGACCGTCGCGAAGTCGAGCCCGGTCAGGGTGCCCACGAGGCGGGCGGCGTACGGGAAGAGCGGGTAGAACGCCCAGGGGTTCTGCTGGACCCGCCCGTCCGGACCGACCGGCAGGGCGTCGGGGTAGCCGTCGTCGGCGATGCGTTGGTACCAGACGGCGTCCCAGGACACCGCCAGGTCGATGTCGCCCTCGCGGGGCCCGGTGATCCCCGGGGCCCAGACCTGCTGGTCGGCGGCCTGGGCGAGCAGCAGCCAGGAGACCAGGCGCAGCCCGAGGTAGACGGAGGCCGCTCGCGCCCAGAGCGGCCAGGCGGTCCAGGTGGCGAGGGTGGACCAGGGCATCCGCGACGCCGGTGCCCGGCTCCGGCGCGCAGCCGGGAGTCGCTCGAGGGCCTCCGGCGGGGACGCGTCCGTCACCTGGTCGCCGGTCGTCTGCCCCACGCCGACCAGTGTGGACCACCGACGGTCCGAGGAGCCTGGAGGGGACCGGCGGCGGACTGGCCGGGGCGCCGCACTGCCACTGGCGGAGGGGTCGGGTCGCGCTCTCGCAAGGCTCTCGATGTAGCACGGAACGAGTCGAGGAACCGCCCGCCACGCCGAGTGCTCACAAGTTTCACTAAGCAATCTCTTCCCCACGAGTCACACTAGGCCCTAGTGTCAGCGACGTTGCGCACGTGCTCGACCGGTGGGGAAGCCGGTGGCGGGCGCTCGAGAAAGCTGGTGCCCCCATGTCGAGCTCGTCCGGAGGACTCTCCGACCCGAAGTTCCTGACCATCGCAGAGGTCGCGTCCATGATGCGCGTCTCCAAGATGACCGTCTACCGTCTCGTGCACGGCGGCGACCTGCCCGCCATCCGCGTCGGCCGCTCGTTCCGCGTCCTCGACGAGGACGTCAACGAGTACCTGCGCAAGAGCTTCTACGACGCCGGCTGACGCCGGCCGGGTCCGCGGCCCGGTGCCCGATTGCTCCCGACGCCCCACGCGCGCACAGTAGGCTGTGGCGGTCCCGCGGACGTCTCCGGGGACTCGACTTTGTGAAGAGGGTTTTCGTGGGTTCTGTCATCAAGAAGCGGCGCAAGCGCATGGCGAAGAAGAAGCACCGCAAGCTGCTCAAGAAGACGCGCGTGCAGCGTCGCAAGCTCGGGAAGTAACGCAGGGCTCACTGCCCCCATGGCCGGCGGCGACAAGGTAGTTCTCGTCACTGGGGTCTCTCGGGACCTCGGCCGCCGCTGCGCGCGCGCGATCGCGGAGCACCCCTCCGTCGGTCGCGTGATCGGCGTCGACGTCGTCCCCCCGCGGGGCGACGCCGGCGACGTGTCGTTCGTGCGCGCCGACATCCGCACCCCGGTGATCGCCAAGGTGATCGCCAAGGAGGATGTCGACACCGTCGTCCACATGAGTGTGATCGCGACCCCCGGCAGCGCCGGGGGCCGCAACACCATGAAGGAGCTCAACGTCATCGGGACGATGCAGCTCCTCGCGGCCTGCCAGAAGGCACCGCTGGTCACCGACCTGGTCGTGAAGTCGACCACCACGGTCTACGGCGCGAGCAGTCGTGACCCCGCGATGTTCACCGAGGACATGGAGCCGCGACGCGCGCCGCGCGCCGGCTACGCCAAGGACGTCGCGGAGATCGAGGGCTACGTCCGGGGGATGGCGCGCCGGCGCCCCGACTGCCGGGTCACCCTGCTGCGCTGCGCCAACGTCATCGGCTCGCACGTCAACAGCCCGCTGATGTCGTACTTCCGGCTGCCCGGTGATCCCGACCGTGCTCGGGTACGACGCCCGGCTGCAGTTCCTGCACGAGTCCGACCTGATGGCGGTGCTCCAGCACGCGGTGGCCGACGACGTCGCCGGCACCTTCAACGTCGCCGGCGACGGCGATCATGACGCTCTCGCAGGCCGTCCGCCGGCTCCAGCGACCCACGGTCCCGATGCCCGCGCTTCGCGGTCGGCAGCCTCGGCTCCGCGCTGCGATCGGCCCGGGTCGCCGACTTCTCGCCCGAGCAGCAGTCGTTCCTCACCTACGGGCGCGGCGTCGACACGACGCAGATGCGCGAGATCCTCGGCTTCGAGCCCCGCTACACGACGGCCGAGGCGTTCGCCGACGTCGCCGCCGGCCTGCCGCCGACCGGCGGCCGCACCGAGCGCGCGCTCTCCGCCGTCGCCGAACGCCTCCCCAGCACGCGCGCCGCCGCGGCCGAGGGTCGCGCCCGCACCGGCCCGCGCGCCGTGTCCGACCCGGCGGCCACCCGCTCACGAGGTGACGCCCATGGGTGACGCCGAGATCATCCCGATCGGCACCCGTGGCCGCCCCGGGCGCGGCACCGGCAAGCGGCCGTCCGTCGGCCGCCCGCAGCCTCGCGCCCGGCGCGCGGGCGCCAAGCCTTCCGCCGTGCGCACCGGCCCGGCCCACGCCCGAGGCCGAGACCTCGCAGCAGAGCCCTGCGGAGCCGCCGCCTCGTCCGAGGACGCTCCGGCTCCGGCCGCGGGACCCGCGGCCGAGGACGAGCGCGCCACGACCCGGCGCAGGAGCGTCCGCGACCGGCGGCGCGCGCCACCGGCGACGACCAGGGAGCGCCACCCGCTGCGGCGGCATCCCGACCGCCGACTGGCTGGCGGCGTTCCAGCATGCCGCGCTCGAGGTCTTCGGCGAGCAGTGGGAGCCCCGGCTGGCCGAGTTCCTGGCCTTCCTGCGGCGTCGGGTGACCGGCGACTACGTCGTCGACGAGTACGGCTTCGACGCCGAGATCACCCAGCGCTTCTTCATGTCCGCACTGCGCCCGATCGCGCAGAAGTGGTTCCGCGTCGAGGTCCGCGGGATCGAGAACATCCCGGCCGAGGGCGGCGCCCTGGTGGTGTCCAACCACTCCGGCACGGTCCCGTTCGACGGGCTGATGACGATGGTCACGATCCACGACCACGCGCACCGCCAGCTGCGCGCGCTCGGCGCCGACCTGGTGTTCCGGATGCCCCTGATCAGCAGCATGGCCCGCAAGGGCGGCGCCACGCTGGCGTGCAACGAGGACGCCGAGCGGATGCTGCGCGGCGGCGAGCTCGTCGGGGTCTGGCCGGAGGGCTTCAAGGGCATCGGCAAGCCGTTCTCCCAACGCTACAAGCTCCAGCGCTTCGGCCGCGGCGGGTTCGTGTCCGCGGCGATCCGCACCGGCGTCCCGATCGTGCCGCTGTCGGTGGTCGGCGCCGAGGAGATCTACCCCCTGGTCGGCAACGTGCCTGCCCTCGCCCGGCTCCTCGGCATCCCCTACCTCCCGATCACGCCCCTCTTCCCGCTGCTCGGACCGCTCGGGATGATCCCGCTGCCCTCGAAGTGGCTGCTCGAGTTCGGCGAGCCGATCCGCACCGACGAGTACGAGCCGGGGGCCGCGGACGACCCGATGCTCGTCTTCGACGTCACCGACCAGGTCCGCGAGACGATCCAGCAGACGCTCTACTCGCTGCTCATGCAGCGCCAGTCCGTCTTCCGCTGAGCCGCTGCGGCGCCGAGCCGGCGAGATCGCCGACGGCTCGGGGTGGGCTGTCGAGCGGGAGACTCAGCCGCCGAGGCCGGTGAGGCCCCCGACGGCGCCGTCGACCCCGTCGAGGACGCCACCGACGGTGCCCTGGACGACCTCCCCGGTGCCGGAGAGGAGGTCGCCCACCGGGTCCTCGGAGCCGGTGACAGCGGTGGTCAGGTCCTTGACCGGGTCCTTGCCGCCGGAACCCTTCGTCCCGCCCGAGCCCCCGCTCCACCCGTGCCCTTCGTGCCGCCCGAGCCGGCGACCGGCGGGACGGGCGGGACCGCCGGGACCACCGGGTCGGGATCGGGAACGGCGACCTCGGGCTCGTCGGGTGGGGTGGCCTGGTCGCCCTGGGCGGCCGGCTCCTCGTCGTCCGACGAGCCCGCCCCGCCCTGCTGAGCAGGCTCGGTAGCGTCGGGCACGAGGGCCGTGGCGTCGAGCACCCCGTCGAGCAACGGTGCGATGGACTGTGCGGCGAAGGTGGGCATCGAGGTCAGCGGGAGGTCGCTGCAGGAGGGACAGAGGCTCATCGCCTGCTCCTCGATCCGGCGGACGACCTGGGCGGCCTCGATCAGCGACGAGCGGGCGTCGGTGGGGATGACCCGTTCGAGGCGCTGGAGCTCGCCGAGGCTGTCGGCGGTGAAGGTGCGCACCTGGTCGATGGACGCCTCCTGGCCGGTGGAGGCGAAGTCCGCCATCAGGAGGTCGGAGGCCCGGCCGGCCTGCTCGACGAAGTCCTGGAGGGTCTCGGAGATCACCCGGGCGTCCTGGTCGTCGGCGCGGCTGAGCTCGCCGACCTCGGCGAGGCGTCCGGAGGCGTTGTCGAGCATGGTGCCGCCCTTGTCCTCGGCATCGCCCTGGACCCCGGCGTGGACGTTCTCGATGGCGCGCTTGAGCGGGTAGAGCGTGTCGCCCGGAAGCGCTGTCTGGGCGGCCACGGCCATGGACGCGGTGGCGCTGATGATGGCGAAGCCGCCCACCGCGGTCGCGATCCGGCGCTCGCGCGGGGAGCGTCGTACGGCGGGCTCGCGGGCCGGCGCGGTGGCGGCCGGCGCGAGCTCACCCTCGGCGGCGAGCATGATCCGCTCGCGCAGGTCGGCCACGAACTCGGGTCGCGCCGCCGGCAGCGGCGCCTCCCGGAGCAGGGTCACCACGTCCAGCAGCTCGCGGTCGCGTGCGGTGGAGGAGCCCTCGGGCGAGGCGGCTGCCTCGAGCATCGAGTGGAGCTCCTCGGCACGTCGCCGGGCGCCGAACACGGGGTTCATCGGTTCCGTCCTGGGATGGGCTCGTGGCCCGGGTGGCCAGTCACCCGGCTCAACGACGAGGGCTCGTCGGAGGTTACGGCTGCGCGGGCCCGATCCTGCGTGGCCTGCGACACGCCGGGGCGGCCCAGCGGGCGGGGGAGGGTCGTGGTGGTCATCGGTCCCGGATCCCCTCGGGCATCAGCTTGGCGAGGTGGCGGACCCCGCGCAGCTGGAGCTGCTTGATCGCCCCGTCCGTGCGGCCGAGCACCTTGGCCGTCTCGGCGATGCTCATCCCCTGCAGGAAGCGCATGGCCAGGCAGTCGCGCTGCTCGGCGGGCAGCCGGTGGAGGGCGTCGAGCAGCATCTCGTTGGTCAGTCCGACCATCACCGCTGCCTCGGGTCCCTCCGTCGCGTCGTCGTGCGCGCCCATGTCCTCGGTGGTCATCTCCAGCCGGGTGCGACCGGCCTTGAAGTGGTCGGTGGCGAGGTTGCGCGCGATGGTCATCAGCCAGGCGCCGAAGTCCTTGCCCTGCCAGCGGAAGCCGGTCATGTTGCGCAGCGCGCGGAGGAACGTCTCCGAGGTGAGGTCCTCGGCGGTCGTGGCCGAGCGGGTCCGGTAGAAGAGGAACCGGTAGACCGACGGCTGGTAGTGGTCGTAGAGCAGGCCGAACGCGTCCGCGTCGCCCCCGCGGGCCAGCTCGACCAGCGCGATGATGCGGGTCCGGTCGTCCTCGGACTCCGCCGACGACGTGGCGAGCTCGCCGTCGCCGTACGAGCCACTCCCCGCACCACCCCCGGCAGCCCACCACCCGTGCCGGCCTCGGTGAACAGGTACGAGGGTCCGGCGAGGGCGGCGTCGGTGCTCAGGAGCAGGCGCGCGACCGCGCCGCGCAGGGCGTCGAGCCCCTGCGTCACGTCGAGCCCCAGATGAGGCATGTGGTGCGCCCTCCCGCAGTCGACCCCCCGGATGTCCACCGAGGATAGGTCAGATCTGCTACCGGCCGGTAGCAGATCGGTCCGATCCGGCTGATCCGGTCCGATCCGGTCCGGCAGCGGGCTCGGGCCTCAGCGCCGGCCGCGCCCGCGGAGGCTGCCGCCCGCAGCGACGGCGCCGACGGCGGCTCCGGCCACCGCGCCGACGAGCAGGCCGGCGCGAGCGGCCTTGCGGCCGGTGCGGTAGTCGTGGATACGCCAGTCGTGGTCCTTGGCGTGCGCGCGGAGCCTGGCGTCGGGGTTGATGGCGCAGGGGTCGCCGACCAGGCTCAGCATGGGCAGGTCGTTGACCGAGTCGGAGTACGCCGAGCAGCGCGCCAGGTCGAGACCCTCGCGCAGGGCGAGCGCCTTGATGGCCTCGGCCTTGGCCGGGCCGTGGAGCAGGTCGCCGACGAGCCGCCCGGTGTAGGTGCCGTCGACGTGCTCGGAGACCGTGCCCATCGCGCCGGTGAGCCCGAGGCGGCGGGCGATGATCTGGGCGATCTCGATCGGGGCGGCCGTGACCAGCCACACCCGTTGGCCCTCGTCGAGGTGGAGCTGGGCCAGGGCCCGCGTGCCGGGCCAGATGCGGTGGGCCATGCCCTCGTCGAAGATCTCCTCGCCGAGGTCCTGGAGCTCGGTGACCGTGTGGCCGGCGATGAAGCTCAGGGCCGAGTTGCGGGCCTCGGCGACGTGGTCGGGGTCCTCCACGCCGACCACGCGGAAGTAGGCCTGCTTCCAGGCGGCGCCGAGGATGTCGCGCGTCGTGAAGAACTTGCGCCGGTGCAGGCCGCGCGCGAGGTGGAAGATGCTCGCACCCTGCATCACGGTGTTGTCGACGTCGAAGAACGCCGCCGACGTCGGGTCGACCGGGTGGTCGAGGGCGACCTCGACCTCGGCGGCCGCGGCGGCCGCCTCGCCGGCCATCGTCGAGCGCTGCTGCAGGTTCGGCAGCCGTCGGGGCCGATCTCCTGGAGGCATGGGGGAACCGTATCCGCTCGGCCACCGATCCGGGGGCCCGCGCTGCTCGTAGACTCCCGCATGCCGCCTCCGGACACCGCGGGACCAACCGCCCGGTTCCCTGGGCCTGGCTGCCCTCGTCGCGCTGGCCGCCGACGAGAGCCCCGACAAGCTCGCGATCGTCGAGTCCGGGGGGCGCAGCGTCACCTGGGCCGAGCTGGACGACGAGGTCGGCCGGGTCGCCACCGGCCTCGGTGCGGCCGGGATCGTGGCCGGCTACCGCGTCATGATCGCGACGACCAACCGGATCGAGTTCGTCACGACCTACCTCGGGACGCTGCGCGCCCAGGCCATCGCCGTCCCGGTCAACCCGCGCGCGACCGCCCACGAGCTGGCCCGGATGATGGCCGACTGCGGGGCCCGGATGGTCGTCGCCGACGGCGACACCGTCCGCACCGTGCGCGAGGCGGCGGTCGCTGCTGGCGGCCGACTCGTCCCCGGTCGCCGCCCGGACCCGCGTGGTCGGTATCGCCACCACGCTGCTGCCGGGCGAGCGCTCCTACGACCACCTGCGCGCCGACGCCGCGCGCGCGGTCCCCGCGCTGACCGACCCCGAGCGGCTCGCCGTCCTCCTCTACACCAGCGGCACGTCGGGCCTGCCCCGGGCGCGCGATGCTCACCCATCGGGCCCTCGCCGCCAACGTCGAGCAGGTCGCCGCCGTCCAGCCGCCGATGATCCACGGCGACGACGTCGTGCTGGGCGTCCTGCCGCTCTTCCACGTCTACGGGCTCAACGCCGTCCTCGGGCGGCGTGATCCGGCGCCGCGCCAAGCTGGTGCTCGCCGACGGCTTCGACCCGCAGGGCACCCTCGACCTCATCGACGACGAGGCCTGCAGCGTCGTGCCGGTCGCGCCGCCGGTCTTCGCCCACTGGCGCTCCGTCGACCTCGCCGGCCGCCTCGGCCCGGTCCGGCTGATCCTGTCGGGAGCGGCGCCGCTGGCGGCCGAGGTGGTCACCGAGTTCACCGAGCGCACCGGCATCCCCGTCCACCAGGGCTACGGGCTCACCGAGGCCGCGCCGGTGGTCACCAGCACGCTGCGCTCGGCCCATCCCGATGCCGGGTCGGTCGGCGCACCCCTCGAGGGCATCGAGCTGCGCCTGGTCGACGACGGTCGGCGTCCCGCCCAGTCGGCGACGACCCGGGAGAGATCGAGATCCGCGGGGCCAACCTGTTCAGCGGCTACTGGCCCGACGGCGCCGACGGCCCCGACGCCGAGGGGTGGTGGGCGACCGGGGACGTCGGGTTCCTCGACGAGCACGGTGACGTCGTCCTGGTCGACCGGGTCAAGGAGCTGGTGATCGTCTCCGGGCTTCAACGTCTACCCGGTCGAGGTCGAGGACGTCGTCTGCGAGGTCGAGGGGTCCGCGCGGTCGCCGTCATCGGGGTGCGCCGACGACGCCGACCGGCGAGGCCGTGGTGGCCTACGTCGTGGCACCAGGGCAGGACCCGGTCGCCGTCGAGGCCGCCGTACGCGCCCACTGCGAGAGCCGACTGGCGCGGTTCAAGGTGCCCTCGCGCATCGAGGTGGTCGAGGTGCTGCCGCACACGGTCACCGGCAAGGTGCAGAAGGGCCGGCTGCGTGGCATCGAGCGGCGCCGGGCGCTCGGGATCCTCGAGTGACTCGCCCGCGTCACCTTCTACTCCCGCCCCGGCTGCCACCTGTGCGAGGAGGCCGAGTCGGTCGTCGCGCCGGTGTGCGCCGAGCTCGGCGAGCAGTACGTCGTGGTGATGATCGACGACGACCCGGAGCTGCAGGCCCGCTTCACCGACGAGGTGCCGGTGACGTTCGTCGACGGCCGGCAGCACGACTTCTGGCGGGTCGACCCGGCCCGGCTGCGCGCGGCGCTGGCCTGAGAACCGCGGGCGGAGCTCGGTCGCCGACGCACCGCTACCCGATCGGATCGACGTGGACCACCCCCTGTCGGTGTGCCCAGATCACGTGTGCTAGGCGATCTCGCGCTCGTTTTGTTCCCGCGTTCACAAACTCCTACAGTGATCGGGCCGCGGCCCCTGCACGACACCCGACGGGGCTCCGGCTGGAAAGAAGAGCAGTGACCGCACGGACTTCGAGCGAGACGGCCCGGGACATCCCCGAGGCCACGGTCGCCCGCCTGCCTGTCTACCTGCGAGCCCTGAACACGCTCGCGGAGGACGGCACGCGCACCTGCTCCAGCGAGGACCTGGCGACCTCGGCCGGCGTCAACAGCGCCAAGCTCCGCAAGGACCTCGTCCTACCTCGGCTCCTACGGCACCCGCGGTGTCGGGTACGACGTCGACTACCTGCGCTACCAGATCGCCCGCGAGATCGGCGTGACCCAGGACTGGCCGGTGGTCATCGTCGGGATCGGCAACCTCGGCCACGCTCTGGCCAACTACTCCGGCTTCCGCAGCCGCGGCTTCCGCGTCGTCGCCCTGCTCGACGCCGACGAGAGCCGGCACGGCGAGGTGATCGCCGGCGTCGAGGTGCGCGCCTTCGCCGACCTCGAGGAGATCGTCCACGAGCAGGAGGTCGCGATCGGGGTCATCGCCGCGCCGGCCGTCGCCGCCCAGGGCGTCGCCGACCGGATGGTCGCGTGCGGCATCACCAGCATCCTCAACTTCGCCCCGTCGGTGATCGCGGTCCCGGCGGGTGTCGACGTGCGCAAGGTGGACCTGTCCATCGAGCTGCAGATCCTCGCCTACCACGAGCAGCGGAAGGCGAACGCCGGATGAGCGTCCTGGTGGTGGGCATCTCCCACAACTCCGCCCCGGTGAGCCTGCTCGAGCAGGTCGCCCTCGACGCCGACGGTGTCGCCAAGCTCGTCGCACGACGCCGCGGCGTGCGCGCCACGTCACCGAGGCCACCGTCATCTCCACCTGCAACCGGGTCGAGATCTACACCGAGGTCGACCGCTTCCACGGCAGCGTCGAGGACCTCTCCCGGCTGCTGGTCGAGCGCACCGGCGAGAGCGCCGAGGCGCTGCTGCCGCACCTCTACGTCCACTACGACGACGGCGCCGTCTCCCACCTGTTCCAGGTCGCGGCCGGCCTCGACTCGATGGCCGTCGGCGAGGGGCAGATCCTCGGCCAGACACGTGCGGCGCTGCGCCTCGGCCAGGAGCTCGGCACGGTCGGACCCGCCCTCAACGTGCTCTTCCAGCAGGCGCTGCGCGTCGGCAAGCGCTCGCGTGCCGAGACCGGCATCGACCAGGTCGCGCCGTCCCTGCGTCAGCGCCGCCCTCGAGCGTGCGGCCCGCCTCGTCGGTCCGGTCGCCGGGACGCGAGGTCGTCGTCGTCGGCGCCGGCGCGATGGCCGGGCTGGCCACCGCCACCGTCTCCCGGCTCGCGCCGCCCGGGTCAGCGTCGCCAACCGCACGCCGGCCCGCGCCGCGCGCCTCGCCGCCGAGTACGACGCCCACCGCCGTCGACCTCGCCGACCTGGCCGGGCTGCTGGGCGACGCCGACCTGGTCATCACCTGCACCGGCGCCGCCGGGGTGCTCGATCACCCGCGAGATGGTCGCAGGCCGCGCGTGCGGGTTCCGACCGGCCGCTGTGCCTGGTCGACCTCGCCCTGCCCCACGACGTCGAGCCCGGCGTCGCCACCCTGCCCGGCGTACACCTCATCGGCCTGGCCGACCTCGCCGACGAGCTCCACGAGAGCGACGCCGGCCGCGAGGTGCTCGAGGTGCGCCGCATCGTCGGGGAGGAGGTCACCTCCTTCCTCACCGCCCGCCGCCAGGCCAGCGTCGCCCCGACCGTCGTCGCGCTGCGCTCGATGGCCACCTCGGTGGTCGACGCGGAGATGGCCCGCCTCGAGGGCCGGCTGCCCGCAGCTCGACGACCGCGCGCTCGCCGAGATCCGTCACGCCGTGCGCCGGGTCGCCGACAAGCTGCTCCACGAGCCGACGGTCCGGGTCAAGGAGCTCGCCAACGCCGACGGCGCCGTCTCGTACGCCGCCGCCCTCGCCGAGCTCTTCGCGCTCGACCCGGAGGCGGTCAGCGCGGTCACCCGTCCCGTCGTCACCGACGAGAGGGAGCAGCCATGACCAGCGCCGCCACCGTGAAGGTCGGCACCCGCCGCAGCCTCCTCGCGACCACCCAGTCGGGCCGTGGCCGACCTGATCCGCGAGCGGCTGGGCCGCGACGTCGAGCTGGTCGAGATCACCACCGACGGTGATCGCAGCCAGGCGGCCGGCACCCCGCTGACCGGCGCCGCGACGACCGGCGTGTTCGTCTCGGCCCTGCGCGACGCGCTGCTCGACGGTCGCGTCGACGTGGCCGTCCACTCGCTCAAGGACCTCCCGACCCAGCCCGCCGACGGCATCACGTTGGCCGCGATCCCGCTGCGGGAGGACCCGCGCGACGTCGTGGTCGCCCGGGACGGGCTGACCCTCGGCGAGCTGCCGGTCGGCAGCAGGGTCGGCACCGGCTCGCCCCGACGTGTCGCGCAGCTGCACGCCCTCGGCCTCGGTTTGGACGTGGTGGGCGTCCGTGGCAACGTCGACACCCGGATCGGCAAGGTGCGCGACGGCGAGCTCGACGGCGTCGTCCTGGCCCGGGCCGGCCTGGCCCGCATCGGACGTCTGGAGGAGGCCACCGAGGTGCTCGACCCGCTGCAGATGCTTCCGGCGCCCGGTCAGGGTGCCCTGGCCGTGGAGTGCCGCACGGGCGACGACCTGGTCGCCGGGCTCGCGCTGCTCGACGACCCCCGCTCGCGGGTCACGGTCGAGGCCGAGCGCGCGGTGCTGGCCACGCTCGAGGGTGGCTGCTCGGCTGCCATCGGAGCGCTGGCCGACGTCGTCGAGGGAGACGACGGAGACGAACTCTGGGTGCGAGCCGTGGCGCTCTCGCCCGACGGGTCCCTCTCGGTGCGGAAGTCCGCAGCGGGTGACCCGGCCGACGCCGTGGGCGTCGGCGACCGGCTGGCGAGCGAGATGCTCGCCGACGGTGCAGCACAGCTGAACGAACCAGCCACAGATCCAGCAAAGGTGCAGAACGCATGACGCGAGCCAAGAACGCCACTCCCGCCGCCGACCGGATCGCGCGGAGCTGGGTGTCATTCGTCGGTAGTGGTCCGGGTGACCCGGACCTGCTGACCGTCCGCGCCGTCGACCTGATCGGTCAGGCCGACGTCATCATCACCGAGGTGCCCGAGCACGCCGGCCTCGTCCGGACGCTGCTGGGTCTGCCCGAACCGGTCGTCGACCCCGACAGCGACGTGGCCGGCGACGCCGCGGCCCTCGAGCCGGTCGGCCCCGAGATCATCGACGGGGGCTTCGGCGAGGACGGCCAGCCGCTCACGCACGCCGCGCGGGCCAAGGTCGTCGTCAAGCAGGCCAAGCGCGGGGTGCGCGTCGTCCGGCTGCTGGCCGGCGACCCGTTCCTCTACGCCTCCGGCCCCGAGGAGGCGCAGGCGTGCGCCAAGGTCGGGCTCGGCTTCGAGATCGTGCCCGGTGTCTCGTCGGTCGCCTCGGTCCCGGCGTACGCCGGCATCCCGCTGACCAACAAGGACCACCGCGAGGTCTCGGTCGTCACCTGCGGCGACAAGGTCGACTGGACCCGGTACGCCGACAACCGCACCCTCGTCCTGCTCTCGGCCGTCGGCCAGATCGGCGAGATCGCCGCGGCCCTCGTGGCCGCCGGTCGCGCGCCGTCGACCCCGGTCGCGATGACCCGGGTCGGCACGACCACCGAGCAGCAGACCGTCACCTCGACCCTCGACCGGATCGCCGCCGACGCGCGCGCCGCCCGGATGACGCCTCCGGCGATCACCGTCATCGGTGACGTCGTGGACCTGCGCACGCCGCTGTCGTGGTTCGAGACCAAGCCGCTCTTCGGCTGGCGCGTGCTGGTGCCGCGCACCAAGGACCAGGCCGCCTCGCTGTCGACCGGCCTGCGCGGCTACGGCGGTGTGCCCGAGGAGGTGCCGACCATCTCGGTCGAGCCGCCTCGCAACCCGCTGCAGATGGACAAGGCCGTGCGCGGCCTCGTCGAGGGCCGCTACGAGTGGATCGCCTTCACCTCGGTCAACGCGGTCAAGGCGGTCCGGGAGAAGTTCGAGGAGTACGGCCTGGACGCCCGCGCCTTCTCCGGGCTCAAGATCGCCGCGGTCGGCGACAAGACCGCCGCCGCGATCGCCGCCTGGGGCCTGCGTGCCGACCTGGTGCCGTCGGGCGAGCAGTCCGCTGCCGGCCTGCTGGCCGACTGGCCGGAGTACGACGAGGTGCTGGACCCGATCAACCGGGTCTTCCTGCCGCGTGCCGACATCGCCACCGAGACCCTCGTCGCCGGCCTGATCGACCTCGGCTGGGAGTGCGACGACGTCACCGCCTACCGCACCGTGCGCGCCACCCCGCCGCCGGCGCCGACCCGCGACGCGATCAAGAGCGGCAAGTTCGACGCGGTGGTCTTCACGTCGTCCTCGACCGTGCGCAACCTCGTCGGGATCGCCGGCAAGCCGCACCCCTCGACCGTCATCGCGGTCATCGGGCCGGCCACGGCCAAGACCGCCGAGGAGCACGGCCTGCGGGTGGACGTCATGGCCTCCAAGCCCGACGTCGACGAGCTCGTCAACGCCCTCGCGGACTTCGGCGCCTCGCGCCGTGCGGCGCTCGTCGAGGCGGGCGAGCCCGTGACCAAGCCGTCCGACCGCAAGCCGTCCTCGCGCCGGCGTGCCTCGTCGACGAGCTGACCTCGTGAGCGACCACCCGGCGCACCGCGTCGTCGGCCCCGTCATCCGCCCGCGCCGGTTGCGGACGACGCCGGCGCTGCGCCGGATGGTCGCCGAGACCTCCCTCGAGGCCCGCCAGCTGGTGCTGCCGGTGTTCGTCCGGGAGGGGCTCTCCGAGCCGCGCCCGATCTCCTCGATGCCCGGCGTGGTCCAGCACAGCCGCTCCTCGCTGCTCGCGGCCGTGACCGAGGCGGCAGAGCTCGGGCTCGGCGGCGTCATGCTGTTCGGCGTGCCCGAGCACAAGGACGCGGTCGGGTCCGGCGCCGTCGACCCCGACGGCATCCTCAACGCCAGCATCCGCGACGTCGTCGGCGAGGTCGGTGACGCGCTGCCGGTCATGGCCGACCTGTGCCTCGACGAGTTCACCGACCACGGGCACTGCGGGGTGCTGACCTCCGACGGCCGGGTCGACAACGACGCGACGCTGGAGATCTACGCCGAGATGGCGCGGGCCCAGGCCGCGTCCGGGGTGGACCTGGTCGGTCCCAGCGGGATGATGGACGGGCAGGTCGCGGTCATCCGGGCCGCCCTCGACGAGGCCCAGCACCAGGACGTCGCGATCCTGGCCTACTCCGCGAAGTACGCCTCGGCGTTCTACGGGCCCTTCCGCGAGGCGGTGGGCTCCTCGCTGCAGGGGGACCGCCGTACCTACCAGCAGGACGGCGCCAACGCCGTGGAGGGCGTGCGCGAGGCGCTCCTCGACGTCGCCGAGGGCGCCGACCTGGTGATGGTCAAGCCGGCCCTGGCCTACCTCGACGTGCTCCGCCGGGTGCGCGACGCCGTCGACGTGCCGGTGGCGGCGTACAACATCTCGGGGGAGTACTCGATGATCGAGGCCGCCGCCGCCAACGGCTGGATCGACCGCGAGCCGGCCATCCTCGAGACCCTCACCTCGATCCGCCGTGCCGGCGCCGACGTCGTGCTGACCTACTGGGCCGCCGAGGCCGCTCGTCTCCTCGCCCGCTGACGCGAAGGTCCGCCCGGGGTGGTGGCTCAGGGCTGGTGGGTCGGGGCGGGTGTCGTGGGCGCCCCACCGACCACGCACCACGCCGAAGCTCGAACCACCGACCACGACCACACCCGAACCACCGACCCCGCAGCACCAGCCGAGCCCGGGGCCCGAAGCGCGCTGCGACCCACCAGATGTCGCCGGCCGCAGCGGGCGAGGGGACGGTCAGGGGGTCGTGTAGTCCGCGATGCACTTGGCGAGCTTGGCGACGTCCAGGACGTTGATGCCGTCGGCGATGCATTGGAGCTTCGCCTCGGCGGCGGTCAGGACCGCGTCCACCGGGGGGATCCCCGTGTCGGGGACGTCCGGCACGTCGGGCACCGGGACCGGGAGCGGGGGCACCTTCACCGGAGGGGGCTTGGGGGTGCTGCCGCCACCCGTGCCGCCTCCGGTGCCGCCACCCGCGCCACCACCGGTGCTGCCGCCACCACCGGGCGCAGGAGTCGGGGTCGAGGACGGGGCGGGGTCGGGCTGGACGGCGGTGGGGCCGGGCGCCGCGGTGCCGCTCTTCACCGGCGCCTTGCCGGGCTTGCCGCCGCCGTTGCCGGTGACCCGGATCGGGGGCAGCGGGGTCAGGTAGCCGGCCGACGTGGTGCTGTCGGGGACCGAGGTGAAGTCGCCCTCGACGTAGTTCTCCGCGATCGAGAGGACCAGGTCGACGTAGCTCTGGGAGTGGTTGTAGCGGTAGACGGCGGCGCTGCGACCGGACTCGGTGGAGAGGTCGCCGGGGCCCGAGCAGAGGTAGACGGCGCTCGCGAGGGCCGCGTCGTCGATGTCCTGGGGGTTGCGGACGCCGTCGTTGTCGGCGTCGACCTGCACGACCGACCAGGTCGAGGGGATGAACTGCATCGGGCCCATGGCCCGGTCGAAGGACCGGTCCTCGTCGAGCATGCCGTTGTCGGTGTCGCGGATGAGCGACGTGGCGCCCTTGCCGTCGAGGGCGGGGCCGAAGATCGACGGGATGGCGACCCCGTCGCTGTCCAGCGCGCTGCCGGCGACGCGGCCGTGGTCGGACTCGACCCGGCCGATCGCCGCGACCAGCTGCCAGCCGAGCCGGCACGAGCGGTCGGCGGCGTTGATGACGGTCTCCGCGCGCTGGTAGGCGGCCAGGGCGGACGACGGGATGCCGTTGGTGGAGGAGGTGGCCACGATCTGGTCGATGTCGCCCTGCGACCGGTCGAACGACGGCGAGGCCTGTCCCGCGGAGGACACCGAGGCCGGCGCCTGGATCGCCTGGTCGGGCACCGTCGCCCCGCCGGGGAGGCCGCCGTCTCCCTCGGGCTGGACGGCGGCGGAGACGCTGGTCGTCGGGGCGAACCCGGCGAGGCTGGCGGTCCAGGCGGCAGACAGCAGGGCCAGCGGCACGATGGCCGCGGCCTTCTGCATGCGGCTGAGTCGCGTGGCGGACATCTGGTCTCCTGGGATGGCTGGTGGTCCTCGTGCTCCCTCCCCGTGGCCGAGGACATATCGACAACGACGTGGGTGGCCCAGACGTTACGGGCCGGAAGGGAAAAATGTGACGATGCGCACGTCTCGGGCATCGTCCGCCGCGTTCCCACGGGGCGGGTACACCCGGACGGACAGTCCTCCGGCGGTGTTCCCGGTCACGTCGGGCCGGCCCGACGAGGCACCTCGACTGTGACGCTCACCGCCTCTCGGTGACAATGAATCCGTGACCCCGACTGCCGGCGCGACCTCAGGCCCGACCACCGGTACGGAGACCGCCGAGTCCCGCGCCATGTTCGACCGGGCCCGGGCCGTCATCCCCGGGGGAGTCAGCTCCCCGGTCCGCGCCTTCAACGCCGTCGGCGGCACCCCCCGCTTCATCCGCTCCGCCCGGGGCGCCCGTCTCACCGACGTCGACGGCACCGAGTACGTCGACCTGGTCGGCTCGTGGGGCCCGATGCTGCTCGGCCACGCGCACCCGCAGGTGCTGGAGGCCGTGCACGCGGCGGTCGCCCGCGGCACGTCGTACGGCGCCCCGACGGTGCCCGAGGTCGAGCTGGCCGAGGAGATCGTGTCGCGTACGTCGGCCGAGCGGGTGCGCTTCGTGTCCTCGGGCACCGAGGCCACCATGTCGGCCATCCGGCTCGCGCGCGGCTTCACCGGCCGCGACGTGGTGGTCAAGTTCGCCGGCTGCTACCACGGCCACGTCGACTCGCTGCTGGCCTCGGCCGGGTCCGGGCTGGCGACGTTCGCGGTCCCCGGCACCCCCGGCGTGCCCGAGTCCTCGACGGCCCTGACCCTGGTCCTGCCCTACAACGACCGCGCCGCGGTCGAGGCGGTGTTCGCCGAGCACGGCGAGCGGATCGCCTGCCTCATCACCGAGGCGGCCGCCGGCAACATGGGCGTCGTACCTCCCGAGCCCGGCTTCAACGCCTTCCTGGCCGAGACCTGCACCCGCCACGGGGCGCTGTTCGTCAGCGACGAGGTGATGACCGGGTTCCGCGCCTCGCGTCAGGGCTACTGGGGCATCGACGGCGCCGTCGAGGGCTGGGCGCCCGACCTGGTGACCTTCGGCAAGGTGATGGGTGGCGGCTTCCCCGCCGCAGCCTTCGGCGGGCGGGCCGACGTGATGTCGATGCTGGCCCCCGAGGGCCCCGTCTACCAGGCCGGGACCCTCTCGGGGAACCCCGTGGCCACCACCGCCGGTCTCGCCACCCTGCGCCTGGCCACCGACGACGTCTACGCCCACCTGACCCGCACCGGTGAGGTCGTGAAGGCCGCCGCCTCCGAGGCGCTGAGCGCTGCAGGAGTGGCCCATCGCGTGCAGAGCGCGGGCACGATGTTCTCGATCTTCTTCGCCGAGGGCCCGGTCGTGGACTTCGCCGGGGCGTCGCGCACCGACGTCGCGGCGTACGCAGCGTTCTTCCACAGCATGCTCGACCACGGCGTCTACCTGCCGCCGTCGGCCTACGAGGCGTGGTTCCTCTCGGCCGCCCACGACGAGTCGGCCGTCGCCACCATCCTCGACGCACTCCCGGCTGCCGCCTCCGCCGCGGCCGCCGCCCAGGCAGCACCGAAGGAGCACCCGTGAGCACCCCTGACACGATCGTCCACCTGCTGCGCCACGGTGAGGTGCACAACCCGCAGGGCGTCCTCTACGGGCGCCGCGACGGGTTCCACCTCTCGGCGCTCGGTCAGCAGATGGCCGAGCGGATCGGCGAGTCCATCGGCGGCCGCGACATCACCCACCTGCGGGTCTCCCCGCTCGAGCGGGCCCAGGAGACGGCGGCCCCGCTGGCGAAGGCGCGCGGCCTGGAGGTCGTCATCGACGAGCGGGTCATCGAGTCGGAGAACAAGTTCGAGGGGCTGACCTTCGGCAAGGGCCGCAACGCGCTCAAGAACCCCGCGACCTGGCGCCACCTGTGGAACCCGTTCAAGCCGTCGTGGGGCGAGCCCTACAAGGACATGGTCGCCCGGATGATGCCCGCGGTGCACGACGCGCGGATCGCCGCCGCCGGCCACGAGGCCGTGATCGTCTCCCACCAGCTGCCGATCTGGATCACGCGGCTGCACGTCGAGGGCCGCTCCTTCCTCCACGACCCGCGCAAGCGCCAGTGCACCCTGTGCTCGCTCACGTCGCTGCACTTCGTCGGCGACAAGATCACCCAGGTCTCCTACAGCGAGCCGGCCGGCGACCTGATCCCGACCGGGGACAAGGGTGCCCCGTTCTCCGCGGGCGGAGCGCCGGCGGACAAGCGGCCCTGACCGTGACCACTCCCCGCAGGCGCGCCGTACCGGTCCCGGTGCTGCTCGCCGTCCTGCTCGCCGGCGCGCTGAGTGCCTGCAGCGGCCTGACCGGCACCGGCGACACCAACTTCGTCGTGGGCGACGGCGGGGTCGTGCAGATCGCCGCCGACGACCGCACCGACCCGGTCGAGATCACCGGTCCGTCCCTGGCCGACGAGCCGATCGACCTCGCCGACTACCGCGGCCAGGTCGTCGTGCTCAACGTCTGGGGCTCCTGGTGCACCCCCTGCCGGGCGGAGGCGCCGGTCCTCCGCGAGGCCTCCGAGCAGGTCGATGCGGTCTTCCTGGGCATGAGCTTCCGCGAGACGTCGTTCGACAACGCCCGCTCGTTCGAGCGCGAGTACGGCATCGAGTACCCCACGATCGCCGACACCGGCGCCGGCGTCCTGGCCCTGGGTCGCTACGCACCCCAGGCGCCCCCCACGACCTACGTCCTGGACACCGAGGGCCGCGTCGCGGCGCTGATCACGGGCGAGGTCACGTCCGCGGCGACGCTCGAGGGGCTCGTGGAGGACGTCCAGGCCGGGGGCAGCGGCAATGGGTGAGTGGTTCGGTGACCAGGCAGCGGCGGGCTCGCTCGGGCTGGCCGTGCCGGTGGCGGTCCTCGCCGGCCTCGTCTCGTTCTTCAGCCCGTGCGTGATCCCGCTCCTGCCCGGCTACCTCTCCTACGCCACCGGGCTCTCCGGCGCCGACCTCGCGAGCGGAGAGGCCGGTCGCCGCCGTGGCCGGATGCTGCTGGGCTCGGTGCTCTTCGTGCTCGGCTTCGCCGCGGTGTTCGTGCTCATCGGCGCGGCCTTCGGTGGCGTCGGCCTGTGGCTGCGCGCCTGGAGCGACACCATCACCGTCGTCATGGGCGTGGTGCTCATCGTGCTCGGGCTCGTCTTCGCCGGGGCGCTCCCGTTCCTGCAGAGGGAGTGGCGCATCCACACGATCCCGGCCGTCGGCCTGGGTGCCGCGCCGCTGATCGGCGCACTCTTCGCGCTCGGCTGGACGCCGTGCATCGGCCCGACGTACGGCGTGATCCTCAGCCTCACCTACACCGACGCCACCGCCGGCCGCGGCGCGCTGCTGTCCGCCTTCTACGCCCTCGGCCTGGGCATCCCGTTCATCGTCGCCGGGCTCTTCTACAGCCGTGCGCTGGGTGCCCTGGGCTTCGTACGACGCCACCAGCAGCTGATCATGCGGATCGGCGGCGCCATGCTCGTCGTCGTCGGTGTCCTGCTGGTCACCGGCTGGTGGGACTGGATCGTGCAGTGGATGCAGCTCCGGCTCGTCGGATCCTTCGAGGTCGCCGTATGACCAGGTCACGGAGAGACACATGACAACCGTCCAGGACCGGCCCCGCACCCCCATGCCCGAGCGGCGACCCGGGGAGCTCGGCATCCGCGAGCTGGCCCGGTGGGCGTGGCGGCAGCTGACCTCGATGCGCACCGCGCTGGTGCTGCTGCTGCTGCTCGCGCTGGCCGCCGTACCGGGCTCGGTGATCCCGCAGAGCGGCGTCGACGCGCTCAACGTGTCGCGCTGGAAGGACCAGCACCCCACGCTGACGCCGATCTACGAACGCCTCGGCCTCTTCTCGGTCTACGACTCCCCGTGGTTCTCGGCGATCTACCTGCTGCTGATGATCTCCCTCGTGGGCTGCATCATCCCGCGCACGCTGGTCTACCTCCGCAACCTGCGCGCCCAGCCGCCGGCCGCGCCCCGCAACCTGACCCGGCTCCCGGACAGTGCCACCTACGAGACCGACGACGACGTCGAGACGGTGCTCGAGCGGGCCCGCGAGGTGCTGGGCCGCAAGCGCTACCGGATCCGGGCCGCCCAGCCCGACGGGGGACACGACAGCGTCAGCGCCGAGCGCGGCTACCTGCGTGAGTTCGGCAACCTGGTCTTCCACGTGTCGGTGATCGTGGTGCTCGTCGGGTTCGCGCTCGGCAGCCTGCTGGGCTACCAGGGTGGCGTGATCGTCGTGAAGGGCTCGACCTTCGCCAACTCCAGCGCGTCGTACGACGACTTCAACCCGGGCAGCCTGTTCGGGGCCGACGACCTCGACCCGTTCCTCTTCAGCGTCGACGACTTCGACGTCACCTGGCTGACCAAGGGCTCCTCGGCCGGCACCGCACGCAAGTTCAATGCCGCGCTCACCTACCGCGACTCCGCGTCGGCCTCCGACCAGAGCTACAACCTGCGGGTCAACCACCCGCTGACGATCGACAACACCGACGTCTTCCTCATCGGCCACGGCTACGCGCCGGTCATCACGGTGCGCGACGGCCAGGGCAACGTGGCCTACAGCGGCCCGACCGTCTTCCTGCCGCAGGACCAGACCTTCCTGTCCTTCGGCGTCGTCAAGGCGCCCTCGGCGCAGCCCGGACAGATCGGGCTGGAGGGGCTCCTCTACCCGACGTTCCAGCTCGTCGACGGCGACCCGCGCACGATCTGGCCCGACGACCTGGAGCCGCTGGTGTCGCTGAGCGTCTTCACCGGCAACCTGGGGCTCGACGACGGCAAGCCCCAGTCGGTCTACCTGCTCGACACCTCCCAGGCGACCCAGGTGATGAAGCCCGACGGCAGCGGCAAGCCGCTGCGGCTCGACCTGCGCCTCGGTGAGACCCAGACCCTGCCCGACGGGCTCGGCTCGGTCTCCTTCGAGGGCGTCGAGCCGTGGGTGCGGATCCAGATCAGCCAGAGCCCCGGCAAGCGGATCGCCCTCGGCGGGGTCGTGCTGGCCCTGATCGGGCTCCTCGGCTCGCTCTTCATCCGTCCGCGACGCATCTGGGTGAGGGCACGTCGAGAGGGAGGTGTCACCATGGTGGAGGTGGCCGCCCTCGATCGCTCGGGTGGCGGAGAGGTGAGCGACGTGCTCGACGACGTGGTGAAGCGGCTCCGGGGATCACCGGGACCCGACGACACCGTGGCGAGCAGCACCGGCAGGACGACATCCGAGGAGAACGAGGACCGAGCATGACCGACACCGCCTGGGAAACCCTCAGCAACAACGCCATCGGCGCCGCCGGGATCATCTACTTCCTGGCCCTGCTGGTGCACCTGGCCGAGTGGGCGTCGCTGCGCGAGCCGAAGGCGGCCCGTGTCTCGGGTCGATCCGCGGCGCGGTCCGAGGACCAGCCCGGCGCCGGCTCGGTGGCGGTGCTCGAGGACACCGGCGGCGACGCCGACGCCCTCGCCGTCCGTGCCCGACGGGTGGCCTTCCTCGGCCGCCTGGGGCTGCTGCTGACCGGCATCGGTGCGGCCGGCCACTTCGTGTCGCTCCTGGGGCGTGGCATGGCCGCGAACCCGAACCGCGTGCCGTGGGGCAACATGTACGAGTTCACCGTCTCGGGCAGCTTCTTCGTGGTCCTCATGTACCTCGTGCTGCACCGCAAGTACGGCCTGCAGTGGATGGCCCCGATCGTCCTCGGCTTCGTGGTCTCGGTGCTGATGGTGGCCGTGATCTGGCTGCACGACGAGGTCGCCCCGCTGACCGAGGCGCTCAACTCCTACTGGCTCGTCATCCACGTGGTCTCCGCCGTGATCGCCACCGGCGCGTTCACCCTCGGCGGCATCGCCTCGGTCATGTACCTGGTCAAGCTGCGCGTCGGCGAGTCCACCACCGGCCCGATGGCGCGGGTCCCCTCGCTCGCCTCGCTCGACCGCACGGCGTACCGCATCCACGCCTTCGCGTTCCCGGTCTGGACCTTCGCGGTCCTCATCACCGGTCCGATCTGGGCCCACGAGGCCTGGTCGCGCTACTGGAACTGGGACCCCAAGGAGGTCTGGGCCTTCATCACGTGGGTCGTGTACGCCGCCTACCTCCACGCTCGCGCCACGGCCGGCTGGAAGGGGCGCAACGCTGCCCTCCTCGCCTGCCTCGGCGTCGCGACCCTGTGGTTCAACTTCATCGGCATCAACTACTTCTCGACGAGCTCGCAGCACTCCTACGCCGACGGCGCCCCGACCGTCGTCGCCGGGCAGCCACTGGTAGATCCTGGTCCACCGCTCCTCTGAGCCGGGAAGCGGCGAAGCGGTCCGCCCCCCCGTCGGTCGAGCAGACGAGCAAGCCGTCGCCGGGAGCCGGTGGGCCGGGAGGCAGCGACCACCGGTCTAGGGTGCGGCCATGACGATGCAGCGCTCCACCTTCTCCTCGCCGGTCGACGACCTCGAGCTGGCCGTCTACGAGTGGGACGTCGCCGACGCCCGCGGCGTGGTGCAGGTCGCCCACGGCCTGGCCGAGCACTCCGCGCGCTACGACTCCTTCGCCCGTGCCCTCAACGGCGTCGGCCTCACCGCCCGCGCCACCGACCACCGCGGGCACGGCGCATCGATCGCTGGGACGCCCGGCGACTTCGGCGCCCCCGGGTTCGACGGGTTGATCGCCGACGTGGCGGCCTACGGCGCGAGCCTGCGAAGCGACCTGCCGCTCTTCCTCTTCGCCCACTCGATGGGTTCGTTCGCCGCCCAGTCGGTGATCCTCGACCACTCCGAGCAGTACGCCGGGGTCGTCCTGTCCGGCAGCACCGCCCTCGACGTGCTGGCAGCCGGCCTGGCCCGGTCCGAGGGTCCCGCCGGGCTCGAGGCCTTCAACGCCGGCTTCGAGCACCGCACGGGCTACGAGTGGCTCTCGCGCGACGAGGCCGAGGTCGACCGCTACGTCGCGGACCCCCTGTGCGGCTTCGACCTGCCGGACGAGACGGTGCCCGCGCTGTTCGCTGCGGCCGCGACGCTCGCGGACCCGGCCGTGCTCGCCGGCATCAGGTCCGACCTGCCCCTGCTGATCGTCTCCGGCTCCGACGACCCGCTGGCCGGCGGCGGGCAGCTCGTGGAGCTGCTCGCCCAGCGCTACCGCGACGCCGGGCTGGTCGACGTGACGGTGAAGCTGTACGACGGCGCCCGCCACGAGATCCTGAACGAGACCAACCGCGACCAGGTCACCGCCGACGTCGTGGGCTGGCTCGACGCACACGTCTGACCGGGCCGGCCGGTGCCGGTCGAGCAGGCGAGGGACGAGCCGCGTCAGGACGCCCCGCCGAGTCGGTGCCGCACCACCCGCCGGCGCAGGGTCGGCGAGTCCACCACCTCGTAGCCGGCGTCGAGGAAGACCTGCAGCAGCCCGACGGACGCCTCGTCCCAGATCACCGTCTTGCCGGGCGGCGGCTCGGTGGGATAGCCCTCCAGGACGCGGGCGTCGACCTGCCTCCCGTACGCGACGGTGGCGGCGGTGAGCTCGTACATCAGCCCCTGCCGGCGAAAGCCCTTGCGCACGACGAAGCAGGTGACCGACCAGACGCCCACGAGGTCGGGGTCCATCCGCATCCACGCCTTCTTCCGGCTCCACACCCGCGGGTAGTTCTCGCGCGGCTCGACCGCGACCCAGCCGGCCGGCTCGCCGTCGACGTACCCGATGAGGCCGGACGTGGGTCCGTCGGTGCCGCAACCGGTCTGCTCCACCAGGGCTGCGTCCCGCTGCTCCTGGGTGGTGTCGCGCCAGATCCAGCCTGGGACCTTGAGCCCCTGGCAGCGGCACTTGCGCGCGCCTCCGGCCTCGAACACCGCCTCGACGTCCTCGGTCGTTGCCTCGTTGGCCGCTCGCCAGGTGAACTCGGGCATGTCGCAGCGTAGCCCGGACCGGGCACGACTGGGGGACGGCCGGACAGGTGCGGCCGGAGGCCGGCGCGATCGTCGGTCAGGTGACGCCCGCGGCACTGGTCTTCGCCGAGACCGGACCGTCAGACGTGCAGAGGTCGTGTCCGACGACCGAGGTGAGCGCAGCCTGCTCGGTCGACCGGACCCGTCTGCTCGGCGGACGAGGGCCTCCCCGGCGTCGGCGGGACGGTGTTCACTGGAGGCATGTCTCGGACACCTCGGTGCACCTTCGTCCCGCCCTACCTCGTCGAGCGGGCCGGCCTGGCCGATCGCCAGCTGGCCCTCGACCGGTCGCTGCGCGTCGGCCGGGCAGGGCCCGCATCGCCGCCGCCCGTGCTCGCCGTGACCGACGCAGCCTGGACGGTGCACACCGCCGCCGGGAGCTCGCGGCTGCCCGGTGACGTCGTACGACGAGCGGGCGACCCCGATGCGGGCGACCCGGCCGTGGACGAGGCCGCCCTCGGCATCAGTGGCGCGCTGGCGCTCTTCGAGGAGGTCTACGGGCGCTCGTCCTACGACGGCGCCGGGGCGCCGGTCAGCCTGACCGTGCACTACCAGCGCGACTACGCCAACGCGTTCTGGGACGGCACCCAGCTGGTCTTCGGCGACGGCGACGGAGAGATCTTCGACCGCTTCACCAAGCCCGTCGACGTGCTCGGCCACGAGCTCGCCCACGCCGTGACCGAGCGCTCGGCCGGCCTCGTCTACCAGGGCCAGCCGGGCGCGCTCAACGAGTCCCTCTCCGACGTCTTCGCCAGCTGCCTCAAGCAGCGCCTCCTCGGCCAGCTCGCCGCCGACGGCGACTGGCTGATCGGCGCCGGCCTCTTCCTGCCGGGCGTGCAGGCCCGCGCGCTGCGCGACATGGCCGCCCCCGGCACCGCCTACGACGACCCGCGCCTGGGCAAGGACCCCCAGCCGGCCCACCTCGACGACTACGTCGAGGGGCCCGACGACAACGGCGGGGTCCACCTCAACTCGGGCATCCCCAACCGGGCCTTCCACCTGGCTGCCGTCGGCATCGGCGGCTCGTCGTGCGAGGGCGCCGGCCGGGTCTGGTACGACGCACTCGTCAGCGACCGTGTCGGCCCCGACACCGACTTCGCCGGGTTCGCCGCCGCGACGATCGCGCTGGCCGGGCCGCACGTCGAGGCGGTCAGCCCGAGCCTGGGAGACGGTCGGCGTGGTCGCCCTCACCCGGCCGGCGCCGCCCCGCCGGCGCCGGCCACCCAGCAGCTGCGGGTACGCCGTACCGGGCGGCTTCGCCGGGCAGGTCGCCGACGGGATCCTCGACGTCGGCGACGACCGGGAGCTCGCCGCACTGGTCGACCGCGTCGACCTGGCCGCCGTCGCGCGGCACCGTGCCGCGCCCCGACATGTTCGTCTACGACGTCGACCTGGGCGGCCGGCAGGCCAGGGTCGCCGAGCAGCACCTCACGCCCGACGCTGCGCACGATCGTCGACCGCGTGCTGCGCGGTCCCGACGTCGTCGACTCCCCGCGCGAGTAGTCGGAGCCACGGGAGCGAGGCGGGCCTCAGGCCAGGGCGCGGTCGAGCGCGGCCTCGACGTGCAGGGTCGTGGACGGGAAGACCGGGACCTCCGAGTCGTGCTGGCGCACGAGCAGCTCCAGCTCGGTGCAGCCCAGCACGACGCCGCCGGCGCCGGCGTCCCACAGCTCGTCGATCAGGCCGACGGCCGTGCGCCGCGAGGAGTCCAGGACCCGTCCGGCGACGAGCTCGTCGTAGATCACCCGGTTGAGCTCGGCGTGGCGGGCCTCGTCGGGCACGTGCACGGTGAGGCCGCCGGCCGCGAGCCGGTCGGTGAAGAAGGTCCGCGACATCGAGAACGTCGTGCCGAGGAACCCGACCGAGGTCACGCCCTGAGCGGCACAGGCCTCGGCCACGACGTCGGCGAGGTTCAGCAGCGGGATGGACACGGACTCGGCGACCTGGTCGGCCACCCGGTGGAAGGTCGTGGTGCAGAGCAGGAAGAAGTCCGCGCCGCCGGCCTCGAGCGAGCGTGCCGCGGCCACCAGGACCTCCGCGACCTCGTCCCACCGCTCCTGTTCCTGCAGGGCGGTCACCTCGGCGAAGTCGACCGACGCCATGAGCGTGCGGGCCGACGACAGGCCCCCGAGTCGCGCCTGGACGCCCTTGTTGAGGGCCTCGTAGTAGACGGCGCTGGACTCCCAGCTCATCCCGCCGATCAGTCCGATGGTCTGCATGCTGCACATCCTTCCATCCGCTCGACGGGGACGCGGCGCGGAGCCCATCCCATGGCGACACGCCGTCCGGCGCTTCGACGCGGTCAGCGGGGACGCGATGGACCTTGTGCTGCGCGGCCTGGGCGCGCGGGCGGATCACCAGCTCGTCGACGCTGACGTGCGCCGGGCGGGTGACCATCCAGGTGATGGCCTCGGCCACGTCCTCGGCGACGAGCGGGTCCGCGACGCCCTCGTAGACGGCCGCGGCCTCGGTCGGCGTCGCCGTCGAAGCGGGTCAGCGCGAACTCGTCGGTGCGCACCATGCCGGGAGCGATCTCGGTCACCCGGACCGGCTGGTCCCACAGCTCCAGGCGCAGGGTCTCGGTCACGACCTGGGTGCCGTGCTTCGCCGCGGTGTAGCCGCCCCCGCCCTCGTAGGCGACCCGGCCGGCCGTGGAGCCGACGTTGCAGATGATCCCGGCGTCGGCGGCGAGCAGGGCCGGCAGCAGGGCACGGGTGACCTGCACCAGGCCGATCACGTTGACGTCGTACATCCGGCGCCACTCGTCGGTGTCGGCCTGCGCGACCGGGGTCGCGCCGAACGCGCCGCCGGCGTTGTTGACCAGCACGTCGAGGCGGCCCCCGAGGCCGGTCAGGACCGTGGCCAGGTCGGCGACCGAGGCCGCGTCGGTGACGTCGCAGACGACCGCGGTGCCGTCGACGCTCGGCGGCGAGGGCGGAGATCCGGTCCTCGCGCCGCGCGGCGCACACGACGTGGAAGCCGGCCGCGGCCAGCGAGCGCGCGGTGGCGGCACCGATGCCGCTGCTGGCGCCGGTGACGACGGCGAGCGGGCGGACGTCGTTCGGGGGTGTGCTCGAGGGTGTCGTGCGACATGCCTCCATCCTCCGCGTACGGCGCTTCGCCTCCCCGCCCGGGTGACAGACTCGGGAATCAGGACGCCCGAGCCGGCGTTGGCTGCTGGAGGAGCAGGTGTTTCGAGCCGGGAGAGGTGTGCTGACAGGTGGAGTCGCTGAGTCGTGTGGCCATGATCAGCCTGCACACCTCCCCGCTCGACCAGCCCGGCACCGGAGATGCCGGCGGCATGAACGTCTACGTCGTCGAGCTCGCCCGGCGCCTGGCCGCGCGCGGCGTCGAGGTGGACATCTTCACCCGGGCGACGAGCTCGGCCCTCGAGCCGGTCGTCAGCCTGGCCGACGGGATCCTGGTGCGCCACGTGGCCGCCGGGTCCGTTCGAGGGCCTCACCAAGGACGAGCTGCCGGGTCAGCTGTGCGTCTTCGCGCGCGAGGTGCTGCGCACCGAGGCGGCCACAGCCGGTCGGCCACTACGACGCGGTGCACTCCCACTACTGGCTCTCCGGGCAGGTCGGCGCGCTGGCACGCGACCGGTGGGGCGTGCCGCTCGTGCACAGCATGCACACGATGGCGAAGGTCAAGAACGCCGCCCTGGCCGCCCACGACACCCCCGAGCCGCCCGCGCGGGTCATCG
This sequence comes from uncultured Actinomycetota bacterium, assembly GCA_963757695.1. GTDB lineage: Bacteria > Actinomycetota > Actinomycetes > Propionibacteriales > Nocardioidaceae > Nocardioides. The sequence continues at coordinate 708,058 of CAVWTJ010000012.1, read as the reverse complement.
GCGAGGAGCAGGTCGTCGATGCCGCCGACGTCCTCATCGCCAACACCGACCTCGAGGCCAAGCAGCTGATCAACCTGTACGACGCCGACCCCGGCCGGGTCGAGGTGGTCCACCCCGGGGTCGACCTGGAGACGTTCCGGCCCCGGTCGGACGTGCGGGCCGGCCTCGGGCTCGCCGAGGACGCCGTCGTGCTGCTGTTCGCCGGTCGGATCCAGCCGCTCAAGGCCCCCGACGTCCTGCTCCGCGCCGTGGCGGTCCTCCTGGAACGAGACCCGGGGCTGCGCGAGCGCCTGGTGGTCCCGATCGTCGGCGGACCCTCGGGCAGCGGGGTCGACCGGCCGCGCGCGCCCTCGCCGGCCTGGCCGTCGAGCTCGGCATCGACGACGTCGTGCGCTTCGTGCCACCGGTGACCCAGGCCGAGCTCGCCCGCTGGTACGCCGCGGCGACGCTGGTCGCGGTGCCGTCGTACAACGAGTCCTTCGGGCTCGTCGCCGCCGAGGCGCAGGCCTGCGGCACCCCGGTCGTCGCGGCGGCCGTCGGGGGTCTCACGACGGTGGTGCGCAACGGCCACAGCGGCCTGCTGGTCGACACCCACGAGCCACGGGACTGGGCCGCGAGCCTGGCCCGGGTGATCGCCCCGCTCGAGCGCGAGCGCCTCGCGGCCGGTGCCCTGGTCCAGGCGCGGCTCTTCTCCTGGGACGAGACGGCTCGCCAGACGATCGAGATCTACCTTCGGGCACACCACCTCATGCGAGAGTCGTCGAGGTGACCTCCTCGACGGCCCTGGCCACCGTCCGCGACTACCTCGCCGCCAACGACCTCGAGTTCGAGGAGGTGGGCGACGGCTCCTTCTCCTTCTCCCTGCCCGGTGAGAAGAAGCTCCAGACCGCCGTCCGCCTCGACGTGGGGCCGCACGCGCTGGGCATCCACGCCTTCGTGTGCCGCGCGCCGGACGAGAACCACCAGGAGGTCTACCGCTGGCTCTTGCAGCGCAACCTGCGCACCTATGCCGTGTCCTTCGCCGTCGACCGGCTCGGTGACATCTACCTCGACGCGCGCCTGCCGCTGTCGTCGATCTCCGCCGACGAGCTCGACCGGCTGCTCGGCTCCGTGCTGTCGACCGCGGACGACTCGTTCAACGCGATCCTCGAGCTCGGGCTTCGCCAGCTCCATCCGCAAGGAGTGGGAGTGGCGCAAGCTGCGGGGCGAGCCGACCCACAACCTCGAGGCGTTCCGCGGGTGGTTGGAGTCGGAGGACTCGGTCCTCGGCGAGCAGAACTGAGCGAGCAGGACTGAGGCGTCCGTCCCGGCGCGCCGTCCGACGTCTCGACGTCGCGCTGCGTCCGGCGGCCCGCGCCCCGGTCGGTCAGGCGGTCGAGGCCACGCGTCGTGAGTCCTCGCGAGCGGACTCGAGGTCGGCAGCGGGTGCCGGGCGCCCGAGGTGGTAGCCCTGGCCCAGGACGCAGCCCATGGCGCGCAGGTGCGCGGCCTCCAGCTCGGACTCGATGCCCTCGGCGACGATCGAGACGCCCAGGGTGGAGACCAGCTGGAAGACCGACCTCGCGAGCGTGAAGTCGGCCGGGTCGGTCGCGATGCCCGACACCAGGGACCGGTCGATCTTGACGGTGTCGATCGGCAGCCGCCGCAGGTGGATGATGGAGGAGTAGCCGGTCCCGAAGTCGTCGATGCCGAGGGCGACCCCGAGCTCGACGAGCCCGCTCAGCGAGCGCTGCACGACGTGCTCGTCGGAGACCAGCGCCGTCTCCGTCACCTCGAGCAGGAGCCGGGAGGGGGCGATCTCGTAGTGGTCGAGAGCCGCCTCGAGGTGGTCGACGTAGTCGGGGTTGCGCAGCTCCAGCGGCGAGACGTTCACGTGGACGCGGAAGCCGTCCGGCACCCAGTCGAGCCACTCGGTCATCTGGCGCAGCGCGGCGTCGAGGACGCAGCGGCCGAGCTGGACGATCAGACCGCTGCGCTCGGCAGCCTCGACCGTGTGCGCCGGTGACATCCGGCCCAGCAGGGGGTGGCTCCACCGGAGCAGAGCCTCGGCCGCCATCAGGGCGCCCGTGCGGAGGTCGCGGACCGGCTGGTAGTGCAGCTCGACCTGGTCACGGCCGTGGTGCAGGGCGTGGGCGAGGTCGCGCACGAGCGGCAGGTCGAACATGTGCGCGCTGTCGTTGCCGGCGGGCTGGTGCCACAGGATGTCGCCGAGGGCCTGGCGAGCGGCGGCCACGACCGTGGCGCGGACCTCACGGATCGCGGTGCGGTCGTCGTCGGCGTCGTCGAAGAGCCGGGCGCCGAAGGTCACGACGGGCCAGACCAGCTCGCCGTTCAGCGGCACCAGGTGGCGCACACCGGCCACCAGGTCGGCGACCTGGGAGCGGGCCAGGTCGCGGCGTACCAGGACGGCGACGAGGAAGCCGCCGAGCGGCGTGACCCGCAGGAGCCGGGACGGCAGGTGATCGTGCTGGAGCATCCGGCGCGCGATCTCGGTCGTGAGCGACTCCAGGGCGCGCGTCCCGTGGAAGTCCACGATCTCCCCGGCGTTGGAGACCGAGGCGGCGACGAGGGCCAGCGTGTGGTCGTCGTCGGTGCAGCTGCTGCGCAGGTCGCTGATCGCCGCGACCAGCGACGACGTGGTCGGGAACGTCGCGCCGTGCTGGTCCAGTGGCAGCGAGTCGGCTGCCGATGCCGTCATGCGAGCCGCTCCCGAGCGCGCGAGCGGTACGACGGTGGCGGTGGCAGCGGTCGGGGCGCGGTGGCCCAGCGACCAGGGCATGCCGCTGTCGCGGAGGACCCCGACGAGCACCTCGGTGGCGACCCCGCGGTCGAGGTAGGCGGTGGCGCCCAGGGCGGTGATCTCGGCGATCTCGCTGTCGGTGGCGCCCTCGGAGACGACCACGACGGGCGTGCCCCGCAGGGCCAGGTTGCCGCGGACCATCCGCAGGACGTCCATCGCGGTGCCGGAGGGCAGGTGCAGCTCGGTGAGCACCACGGCCGGCAGGGGGTGCTCCTCACGAGGCAGGTACGGCGCCGTCCCCCGCACGTAGGCCTCGAAGTCGCTCACGTCGTCGCACGCCCGCACCGGGTTCAGCAGGTTCCCGTAGGCCAGCGCATCCCGGGTCGCCAGGACGCAGACGTCGTCGTGACCGATGACGGTCACGGGCGAGTACGGGGCGTACGGGTGGGATGGCATTGCTTCTCCGAGCAGCCGGTCCTCGGGGATCCGAGGGGAAGGAAGGACGGGTGCGGAGTTTGTTCTACTGGACAACGAGAGGCCGCGTGGGGCGTTCCTTGACTTGAATTGACCGCGGCCTAGACCACTGGACCAACCGGTACGGGTCATGGTATTCACGCCAGCCCGGAGAGGCGGAGATAGACGCCTGCCATCGGCGCTCCGGCGAAGAGGCCGATCGCCGCGCCGGCCATCATGAAGGGCCCGTGCGGTACGGCGCTCCCGCGCTCGAGCTTCCCGGTCGCCATCAGCGTCACCACCGTCACCGCGCCCACCGCGAAACCGGCGAGCAGGCCGACGAGGCTCGGACCGACCCCCAGGAGCCCGAGCGCAGCGCCGAGGACGGGTGCCAGGGCCACGTCGCCCAGTCCCATGCCGCGACCGGCGGTCGCGAACCAGATGCCGCCGTACAGGCCGGCCCACAGGGCGATGGACACTCCGACGGCGCCGACGTCGATCGAGACGCCGAGGATCGCCGCGACGACCATCACCGCCAGGAGCAGGCCGGCGGCGATGCCGGTCAGGCCGAACGGCAGCCGGCCGTGCTCCAGGTCGATCAGGGTCAGCGCGATGCCTGCCCCCACGACCACCAGGCCGGTCGAGACCAGGACCGGATCGGTGAGGCGCCAGGCCGTGAAGGCGAAGGCGAGCCCGGTCGCGGCCTCGACGAGGGGGTAGCGCGCCGAGATCGGCATGGCGCAGTCCCGGCACCGCCCCCGCAGGACCAGCCACGACACCACCGGGATGTTGTCGCGGGGGCGCACCTCGTGGGAGCAGCCCGGACAGGCCGAGGGCGGGCTCACGACGGACAACCCGGCGGGCACCCGGTGGACCACGACGTTGAGGAACGAACCCACAGCCAGGCCGAGGAGTCCGATCAGGGTGACGGTCAGTCCCAGGGGGACGACGGACGTGATCGGCGTCATGTCGATCTCTCTCTCATCTCGTGCTCGAAGTGGTGCTGCTCGTGCGGCTCCAGGACGCTCCGGGCCACCTCGACCGGACCGGTGGAGCCGCGGCGGGCCTGGCGGCCCTTCATCAGGTCTCGGCGCAGGGTGACCGAGACTCCGCGGAGGTCCCCCGACCGTGCGGCGAAGTGGTGGAGCGTGGCGTCGAGGGCCACCTCGTAGGTGCGCGGCAGGCCGTGCGGGGCCGGTGGCGCGACGTCCTCCGACCGCCCCGTGACGCGCCGGCCCTCCCCGCCGAGGTGCGACGTGGGACCGAGGAGCGAGAGGACCGGGAGCTCGGAGTCCACGAGGGACGCGGCGGCCGCGCGGGCGCCGGAGACAGCCATCCGCGGGTCGACGGGAGCCAGCGAGGCCAGGGTGGCGCAGAGCTCGACGGCGCGGTGGCCCAGGTGGGGGCGGAGGACCTGGAGGTCGGCGGCCCATTGCGCCAACGCGGCGTCGTGCATGCGGCCGGCGGCGGCCAGCGAGTGGGAGAGGCCGACCAGGTCGCTGCCTCCGACGTGCACCGTCCGCTGCTCGTCCCGGCCCGGGCAGCTGATGCCGGTCTGGTCGGTGAGAGCGGCGACGGTCCGGCTGAGGTCCTGCACGCGGGCCTGGAGGTCACGCATCTGCGTCTCCCCGTCCAGCGGGCCGGGGGTGCCGGTGGGCGATCCCGGGTCGTGCTCGTCCCCCCACGTGTCTGCCTCGTCGACCCGGTCGAACAGCCGACGATCGGCGCGGCGCAGGAGCGCCAGGGTCAGCACCCCGATGACGGTCGCAGCGCCCAGCACCAGCGCGGCCGTCCACACGACGTCCAGGATCGAGAGGAGGGGCAGGGGGAGGGCTGAGGATCTCGGCATGAGGTGGCCTCCGGGCCACGCGCTCGTGAGAACGCAGGGGTGGGGGGGACGAGGACGTGACGGACTCGGGTCGTCGCAGACGCGGGTGGTCCGGGGGGATGTCTGCGGGGGCCGACCCTGGGCTGTCGGCCGCCGTCATACCGAGGTCATCGGTTGCGGGAGGCGGCGACTTGAGGGTGACGGCGATGGAGGTTCGCGGCGGCCCCGGCGATGGCCGAGAGCCGTGCGTCGAGCGGGCTCAGACAGACGTGCCGGTGGTGGACGCCGAGCGGTCACGGCACCACTCGACGGTGTCCGAGAGGGTCATGGGCGGGCAGAGCCAGAAGCCCTGGACGACGTCGCAGCCGAGCTCGCTCAGCACCGCCACGGCGTCCTCGCGCTCGACACTCTCGGCGGCCACCCGGAGACCGAGCTCGTGGGCACCGGCGGCCAGGGCGCGCACCAGGCGCATCGAGCGCGGGTCGACGAGCACGTCGCGGCCCAGGGCCGGGTCGATCTTGACCTCGCGCACGGCGGGGTTGCGCCAGAGCGCCGTCAGCGACGACCAGGCCTTGCCGTAGCCGCGGATGGTGACGCCGATCCCGCGCTCGGCCAGGTCCTCGAAGATCGGCTGGGGCGCCGACTGCGCCCTCGTCAGTGGCTCGTTGATCTTGAGCATCAGGTGCTCGGGGTGCAGGCGGCGCTCGTCGAGCGCGTCGACCAGCTGCTCGACGAGGTCCTGGCCGAGGATGTGGCGCCGGGTCATGGAGATGGAGACCCGGCTGCCGGGGGCATGGGCCTGGAGCTGCGGGAGCGCGTCGAGGGAGTGCTGGATGACGGCGGCGGTGATCGGGCGCAGCAGCGCAGACCGGGCGGCCAGCGGGACGAACTGACGGGCCGCGAGCAGCCCGTGCTCGGGGTGGTCCCACCGGACCAGCGCGTCGAACCCGGCGATCTCTCCGGTCCGGATCTCGAGCTGCGGCTGGTAGTGGACGACCATCTGGTCGCGCGAACGGGGTGACCGCAGGTCGGCGAGGAGGCGGGCGCTCCAGCCGGTCGGGTAGGCCCCGCGCTGGTGCCAGGCCCGCCAGCTGCGGTTGCCGGACTCCTTGGCGTCGTACATCGCCTGGTCGGCGGCCAGGCTGAGGGCGCTGATGGTCTCGCCGTCCTCGGGGAACGTCGCGACGCCGACCGAGGCCCCGACCGCCAGGGCCAGCTCCTCGACCGCGAAGAGGTCGTCGAACACGGCCAGCACCTGCTCGGCGACCAGGCTGGCCTCCTCGAGGCTCTCCAACGGGCGGGTCAGGACGGCGAACTCGTCGCCACCCAGCCGCACGATCAGGTCGCCCGGTCGGATCGCCTTCTCCAGCCGGCGCGCCGCCTCGGTGAGCACCTGGTCACCGACGTGGTGGCCCGCCGAGTCGTTCAGGTGCTTGAACCCGTCGAGGTCGACGAGCAGGAGCGCCGCGGCGCGGCCGTGCTGCGCGGCGTCGAGGAGGAGCCCGGGACCGTCCAGCTCGAGGGCCCCCCGGAGCCCGAGGCCGGTGAGGGAGTCGGTGCCGGCTGATGCCGGCTCCGCCACCGCCTCGCTCTGGCGCTCGTGCTCGGTCATGGGTGCTCCTCAGTTCACGGAGATGCGGGGGGTGGGTCAGCCAGTGGTGGTGCCACGAACGTGGTTCCGGTGACGGTGAGACTGAGCTTGCCTTCCTCGTCTCCCTCGTCGAGAGCGACGCTTTGTACGAGTAGTGCTCTGTCCATCATCTCCAGATCGCCAAGAAACACACGCAGCTGGTCGTAGGTGCCGTCCAGATTGATCCCGACGACCTGCTCGGCGATGTCGTTCGGCGCCACCGCGGAGTCGCTCGCGGCGCCGGCGGGGCCGGGGGCCGGGGTCGCCCCCTTCTTCTCGGCGATGACCGGTACGCCGGGGCTCAGGCCGGTGAGGTCGGAGGCGTCGAGCCCGGCCTGCTCGGCCGCCGCGGTGATCGCCCGGAAGAAGCCGGGCTGGTCGGCGGTCGGAGGGAAGACCGTCGCGAGCTCGTCGGCCTGGGTCTTCATCTGCGGGAGGTCCTCGGCCATCGCCCGGAGCGAGTCGAGCTGCACGCTCATCGAGGACGCCAGGTCCTGGATGGCGAGGTGCTCCTCGTTGGTGTCGGACAGGCCGCCGACCGTCGGTCCGATCAGGAAGACCCAGCTCAGGGCGGCGATGGCGGCGAGGCCGGCTCCGCCCAGGGCGTTGGTGGCGGTGGGGGTGCGAAGGTTCATGGGGTCACCTCGGTGTCGGTTCCGGCGGTCTCGGCGGTCCGGCGGCTGGCGGCCTTGGCGGCCTTGCGTGCGCGCTTCTTCTCACGCTTCGCCTTGCGCTCGTCCTTGGCGGCCTGCTCGGCATCTGCCGCAGCCGTCGGCTGGTCGGTCACCGGCGTGGGGTAGCGCCCGCTGAGCAGCCGCTCGTCCAGGCCGATCGACCCGCTGAACGTCACGACGTCCGCGTCGTCGGTCGTCGTGGTCGAGACGAAGGGCTCCACGAACAGCGAGCTCTCGTCGAGGACCTGCACCAGCTGGCTGACGGCCTCGCGGGAGGGCGCCAGGCCGGACAGCTCGAGGCAGCCGGCGATCGTGTTGGTCTGGAAGGGGTCCGGACCGGGGCACGACGCGGCCGACGCGTCGGGCGGGGTCGTGCCGTCGTCGGCGGGGATCATGGTGCCGGTGAGGGACTGGATCTCGACACCCTCGGGCAGGGACGCCGCCAGGGCCTCGAGGGCACGGGAGAAGGTGACGTCCGGGGCCATCTTGTCGGCGACCAGGGTCGCGCGCTGGGTGATCGCTGCGTCGTAGGACCGGACCGGACCCATCTGGGTGATCTTGGTCTGCAGCCGGGCCGCCGCTGCCTCGTCCTCGCGCAGGCTCGACTCGCTGTTGCGGATCTCCAGGTGCAGCCCGACCCAGACCAGGGCGATGATCGCCACCAGCCCGACGGCCATGACCACGAAGCGCCGCCGCAGCAGGCGCACCTTGTTCTCCTCGACGACCCACGGCGAGAGCAGGTTCACCGAGGCGGCGCCGGCCGGGAGGTCCCGGTTGGCGCCGCGGGCGCGACGCTTGCCGGACGACCCTGCCTGCTCCTCGGCTCCGCGCTTGCCGCGCTTGCCGGTGCCGCGCCTGCCGCGCCGCTCACGCGGGCCGGGGTCGACGACGGCGGGGGAGAGGTCCTCAGGCGCGGCCGTGCCGCGGCGCTCGGACCGTCCCGGCTTCTCCGGCCGGGGCGGCCTCTCGAAGAGGCCGCGTCGGCGGGACCCGTCCTCGGGCTCGTGGCCCGGGTCGGGCACGTCGGTCGGGGGCAGCATCAGGCCGGTCATGCCGTCGCTCCCAGGCACAGGCCCACCGAGACGGCGAGGTCGGCGTCGGGCAGCGAACGGCGTGAGGACCGCTCACCGGGGACGCCGGCGAGCAGGTAGCGCACCGGGAGGGCCAGGGTCCGGGCGAACATCGCGTCGAACCCCTCGACATCGCTGCCCTGGCCCGTCAGGCGGACCTGCATGGGCGGGTGGTCGGGATCGGTGGAGGCGTAGAAGGACAGTGTGTCGCGGACCTCGTCGGCGATGCGCTGTGCAGCCGCCCGGAGCCGGGCCTGGGTCGCAGGCGATCCGTGGCGGACCGGGTTCAGCGTCGCCTCGGGCACGGCGGCGCCCGACCCGGCGACCAGCAGGGACGAGTGGCGCTTGACCTCCTCGGCCCACCCGGGGCCGGCGTCCTCGTCCTCGTCGACCGCGCGCGTCATCGAGTCGCCCCCGATGCCCGGGATGACCCGGACGAAGCGCGGCCGGCCGCGGGTGTGCACGGTCACGGCGACCTTGTCGGCACCGACGTCGATCAGTGCCTCGGTCTCGGCGGAAGGCTCGGCGACCAGGGACGCCGTACGCACCAGGGCCAGGGGGGACAGGTCGGCGGTGGTCGGCTGGAGCCCGGCTGCCTGGACACAGCGCACGACCGCGTCGACGCCGTCCCGGGCGGTGGCGACCAGCAGCACCCGCACGATGCGGTGGGGTTCGCCGCCGGGGGTCTCGGAGGGACGCTGGGCGTCCTCGAGGACGACGTGGTCGATGTTCGCCTCGTCGATCGGCACCGGGAGGAGGTCGGCGACCAGGTAGCGCATCGCCTTGCGCAGGTCCTGCGGCGGCATCCAGTCGAGCTCGACCTGACGGACCAGCACCGACCCGCTGCCCACGCCGATCCGCACGGACTTCGTCGAGAAGCGCTGCTCGTGCCACAGCCGCCGCAGCGCCTTGGTGACCTCGCCCGGCGAACGGATCTGGCCGCCTTCGACCGCGCCGGCAGGGAGCGGCACGCGGCCTACCCTGCGGACGGCCGGCCGGCGGCCGCGAGTCTCCATCTCGACGGCGCGGACCGCCGAGCTGCCGATGTCGAGGCCGACGATGCGAGCCATGGTGTCTCCCGGGGTTGGGTGGTGGGTGGGGCCTTGAAGGGGGTCGAAGCCCGCGAATCACCTCACTCATCGGCGCGAGGGGCGACGTACTTGAGGGCCGGGTTCAAGTCCGAGCCCGACCGAGCCGATGAGCACTTCGACCCGATGGAGGAGCCCCCCATGACCGATCACCCCGCCCGTGAGCTGCTCAGCCGCCTGCTCGAGCAGGTCGTACGACGCGACGCCTCCGACCTGCACCTGCGTGCCGGTGCCCTGCCCAAGCTGCGCATCGCCGGCACACTGGTCGAGGTCGGCAACCGTGCCCTGACCGCCGACGAGGTGACCGACGTCATCGACGTGTCGATGAGCGAGACCGTGCGCACCGACTACGTCGAGCGCATGGAGGCGGACTACGCGATCGTGGACCCCACCTGGGGCCGCTTCCGGGCCAACGCCTTCCGCACCCGGGGCGCGGACGCCTGCGTGCTGCGCCGGGTCCGCGACGGGGCGGTGACGCTCACCGAGCTGGACCTGCCGGGGGCCGTGAAGACCCTGGCCCTCCGCTCCCGTGGACTGGTGCTCGTCACCGGCCCCACCGGGTCGGGCAAGTCCACCACCCTCGCCGCGATGGTCGACCAGATCAACGCCGAGCGGGCCGTGCACGTGCTGACCCTCGAGGACCCGATCGAGGTCCTGCACACCGACCGGCTCGCCACGATCACCCAGCGCGAGCTCGGGAGCGACACCCGCGACTGGGGCGGCGCCCTGCGAGCTGCCATGCGCCAGGACCCCGACGTCATCCTCATCGGGGAGCTCCGCGACACCGACACCGTGCACGCCGCGCTGACCGCGGCCGAGACCGGCCACCTGGTGCTCGCCTCCATGCACACCAACGACGCCCGCGAGACCGTGCACCGGCTGATCGAGTTCTTCCCGGCCCAGGAGCAGCAGCGCGTGCGCGCCGTGTTGAGCGGCTCGCTCGAGGGCGTGGTCTGCCAGCGGCTCGTGCCACGAGCCGACGGGGTCGGTCGCGTGTGCGTGCTGGAGATCGCCGTCCGGGACGCCCGCTTCGCCGAGGCCATCGGGGACCCCGACAAGACCCACGGGATCCCCGACATCCTCGCCGCCGGCAAGTACTCCGGGATGCAGACCTTCGACCAGCACCTGCTCACGCTGGTCATGGACGGCGTCATCGACGAGGCCACCGCGGCCACGACCGCCAGCAACCCGCACGACCTCTCGGTGATGCTGCGTCGCGCGGGGTGGGTGCCCGCGACGCCGAGCGGGCCCGTCGCCGGCGGCTCGGCCGGCGGTCCCGTCGGCGGCGTCGAGAGCATGGCCCGGGCCGAAGGCTGATCGCCGATCTTGCCGACGTGCTCCGGCGCGTCGGGTTAGGGTGACGCCGTGAGCGATGACCAGCTTCCGGCCAGTGGCCAGCGACGCACCGTCGTGGGCGCCTCCAGCTCGCCGCACCTGGCCGACGTCAGCCTCGCCGAGCTGCGGGAGTACCGCGAGAAGCTGCGGGCCGAGGAGGAGCGGATCTCCTACTGGCGCCGGCTGATCCACGCGCGCGTCGACCTCATGAACGACGGCCGCCTGGCCGACGAGCCGGTCGACGCCGAGTCGCTGGGCCGGGTCCTGGGCGACACCGGCACCGGTCGCATGCGCGCCGCGCTGCACCGGGTGCGGGCGGCCGACCCGTTGCCGGACCTCCCCGACCTCGAGGCGGTCTGGGTGACACCGCGCGACGAGCAGGAGACCCAGGAGGTCGCGGCGCGGCTGGGCGCCGCCGAGCAGACCCTGACCGACTACCGGCGCGGCCTGCACGACCGGATCGACGAGGCCACCGCCGAGCTGATCGTGCGCTACCGCGACGACCCGGCGCAGGTGCTCGACCTGCTGGAGGACTGACCTCCCCTCGCGCAGGGTCCCCGCCGTCCGGCCCTCAAGTCGCAGCACCCCGGTGCCGACACTCCGGATGAGCGGTGACGACCGTCCCGCTCCTCTGACGAGGAGGCGACGTGCAGACCCATATCGGCGACACGATCGATGCGCTGTTGGATGCCGGCGTTGTCACGACCGACGATGTCGCGCTGGCCAGGGCCGGCGCGGAACCCGACCAGTCGGTCGTCGAGGCGCTGGTGCAGCGCGGGCTGCTGGAACGCTCGGTGCTGCTCCGCTTCGCCGCCCAGTCCCTCGGGCTGACGTACATGGATCTCGGCGAGGAGTCGATCGACCCCCTCGCCACCGCCATGCTGCCGGGCGACTTCGCCCGGCGCCGCTCGGTGCTCCCGGTCGCCGTACGACCCGGTGAGCTGCACGTGGCGGTGCCGCTGCGTGCGGTCAACGACCTCGAGCTGAAGGACGACCTCGCTCGCCTGGTCGGTCGGCGCGTCGTGTTCGTGCTGGCCGGCCGGGCCGAGATCGACGCCCGGATCAACCAGCACTACCGCGCCGAGGGCGAGCTGGCGACGCTCGGCTCCGACCTCGACACCCACGACGACGAGGAGGACCTCGCCCACTTCACCGAGGTGTCCGAGGACGCCCCGGTCGTGCGCTTCGTGAACCTGCTCATCTCCCAGGCCATCTCGGACCGGGCCTCCGACATCCACCTGGAGCCGACCGAGCGCGACCTGCGCGTCCGCTACCGCGTCGACGGCGTGCTCACCGACGCCCACCGGGCCCCCAAGTCCATCGCCAACGGCGTCGTGTCGCGGCTCAAGATCATGGCCGACATGAACATCGCCGAGCGCCGGATCCCCCAGGACGGGCGGCTCTCGGTGGTCAACGACGGGAGGACCATGGACCTCCGCGTCGCCTCGCTGCCCACCGTGTGGGGCGAGAAGATCGTCGCCCGGGTGCTCGACAACACCAACACCCACCTCGGGCTCGAGGACCTCGGCTTCAGCGACGAGAACTTCTCCCGCTTCGCCACGTCCTACGTCAAGCCCTACGGGATGATCCTGGTGACCGGCCCGACCGGTTCGGGCAAGTCGACGACGCTGTACGCGACGCTCAACATCCTCAACCAGCCCCACGTCAACGTGATCACGGTCGAGGACCCGGTCGAGTACCGACTGGCCGGCATCAACCAGGTGCAGACCAACGTGAAGGCCGGGCTGACCTTCGCCTCGGCCCTGCGCTCGATCCTGCGGTCCGACCCCGACATCGTGCTCATCGGTGAGATCCGCGACCACGAGACGGCCTCGATCGCCGTCGAGGCCTCGCTGACGGGTCACCTCGTCCTCTCGACGCTGCACACCAACGACGCCCCCAGCGCGGTGACCCGCCTGGTCGAGATGGGGATCGAGCCGTTCCTGGTCGGTTCCGCCCTCGACGCGATCGTCGCCCAGCGGCTCTGCCGCTCCCTGTGCCCCCGGTGCCGCGAGGCCTACCGACCCAGCACCGACGAGCTGGCCGGCATGGGGTTCGTACTGCCCAGTGACGCCCCGGACCTCTACCGCGCGGTCGGATGCCGCGCGTGCGGCGGGTCGGGTTATCGAGGTCGGATGGCCCTGCACGAGGTCATGACGGTCTCCGAGGACATCGAACGGTTGGCGGTGCGCCGCGCCTCCACCGACGAGATCGGGCGTGCCGCCCGGGATGAAGGGATGACGACGTTGCGCGACGACGGCTGGCTCAAGGTCAGGCAAGGCCGGACCACGATCGAGGAGGTCCTCCGTGTCGTGGGCTGAAGCAGGGTACGGCGCCGCCACCGGCGGTCCGCCCCTCGATCTCGACCATCTCCTCCGCCTGGCCACCGAGGCCGGTGCGTCCGACCTGCACATGACGGTCGGCGCCCCGCCGACCATGCGCGTGCGCGGCTCGATGGTCCCGATGGAGGGCATGGCGGTCCTGGAGCCCCGTCCGCTCCAGGACGTGCTGTACGCCGCCTTCACCGAGCAGCAGCGCAAGGTGCTCGAGGAACGACGTGAGCTCGACCTCGCCCACTCGGTGCACGGCGTCGGCCGCTTCCGGGTCAACGCCTTCTGGCAGCGCGACTCCGTCGGCGCGGTCTTCCGGATGATCCCCTGGGAGATCAAGAAGCTCGAGGACCTGGGGATGCCCTCGGTGCTCGGCACGATCTCCCGGCTCAAGCGCGGCCTGGTCCTGGTGACCGGCCCGACCGGCTCGGGGAAGTCGACCACCCTGGCCGCGATCCTGGACCAGGTCAACCGCACCCGACGCGGTCACATCATGACCATCGAGGACCCGATCGAGTTCCTCCACCCGCACCAGGGCTGCCTCGTCAACCAGCGCGAGGTCGGCAGCGACACGCTGGACTTCAAGTCCGCGCTCAAGCACGTCCTGCGTCAGGACCCCGACGTGATCCTGGTCGGCGAGATGCGCGACCTCGAGACGATCTCGGTCGCGATCAGTGCCGCCGAGACCGGCCACCTCGTCCTGGCGACGCTGCACACGCAGTCGGCCCAGGACACCATCAGCCGGGTCGTCGACGTCTTCCCGGCCGCCCAGCAGCAGCAGGTCCGCACCCAGCTCGCGGCCACGCTGCAGGCGGTCGCGTGCCAGGTGCTCGTGCCGTCGGTCGACGGTCGCGGTCGCGTCGCGGCCGTCGAGGTCATGATGGCCACCGAGGGCATCCGCGCCATGGTGCGCGACGACAAGCTCCAGCAGATCCCCGGTGCGCTCCAGGCCGGCGGACGTCACGGCATGCAGACGCTGAACTCGCACCTCGCCGAGCACGTGAAGGCCGGTCGGATCAGCCAGGACGCCGGCCTCGAGTACTGCTCGGACATCGGCGACTTCATCACGCTCCTCGGCGGCAGCAGCACCGCATCGATCGAGACGGCAGCGGGAGTGTCCCGCCTCGCCTCGGCACGACCCGACAACGCCGACGTCTGGGGCCATGCCGCCGGACGACCGGGGAGAGGAGACGTCCGATGACCGCGAGCCAGTACGACTACAAGGTCCGCGACCTCGAGGGCCGGTTCCGCGAGGGCCGGGTCCGCGCCGACAACGAGGCCGTGGTCGCCGAGAAGCTCATCGCCATGGGCTACGTGCCCCTCGAGGTGCGCGCCGCCGGCGTCGGTCTCAAGCGCGAGATCAGCTTCGGCCGCAAGCCGGTCAAGCTGAAGGACCTCGCCGTCTTCTCCCGCCAGCTCGCGACGATGATCGACGCCGGGCTGACGCTGATGCGTGGCCTGACGATCCTCGCCGAGCAGATGGAGAACCCGTCGCTGCGCGAGTCGCTCGAGAACGTCAAGAAGGCCGTCGAGGGTGGGCACAGCCTGTCCGGTGCGCTGGCTCGCGACGAGCACCACACGTTCCCGCCGTTCATGATCAGCATGGCCCGCGCCGGCGAGGCCGGCGGGTTCCTCGACGTCGCCATGCGCCAGGTGGCCGACACGTTCGAGGCCGAGGTCCGGCTGCACGCGAAGATCAAGGCCGCGATGACCTACCCGGTGGTCGTGTTCGTCATGGCGATCCTGATGTGCATCGGCATGCTGCTGTTCATCGTCCCGATCTTCGAGGAGATGTTCGCCGGTCTCGGGGGCGAGCTCCCCCTGCCGACCCGGGTCCTGGTCGTGCTGTCCGGGCTGCTCCGGTTCATCGGACCGGCCCTGGCCGTGGTGGTCGTCGCCGTCCTCTGGTGGTGGCGACGGCACAAGAACGACGATCGGGTGCGCGCCATCGTGGACCCGCTCAAGCTCAAGATCCCGGTCTTCGGCGGACTGTTCCAGAAGATCGCGCTCACCCGCTTCTCGCGCAACCTGTCGACCCTGCTGTCCTCCGGCGTCCCGATCCTCGCCTCGCTGGAGATCGTGTCGGAGACGACCGGGTCCGTCGTGATCAGCCGCGCCCTGGAGGACGTGCGTGTGTCCGTCAGCCAGGGAGACTCGATCTCCGGGCCGCTCTCCAAGCACGACGTCTTCCCGACGATGATCGTGCAGATGATGTCCTCCGGTGAGGAGACCGGCTCGATCGACCAGATGCTGGCACGGATCGCGGCCTTCTACGACGAGGAGGTCGAGGCGACGACCGAGGCCCTGACCTCGCTGATCGAGCCGCTGATGATCGCGTTCCTCGGCATCGTCGTCGGGTCCATGATCGTCGCCCTCTACATGCCCATCTTCTCGATCTTCAACCTGATCAAGTGATGACGATGCGATCCCGTCCCCGGGCGCTGGGCGAGGGCGTCCTGGCGACGCCCCGCACCGCCCTCGCTCTCGCCGGTCCTGCCGGCGACCGTCCGGTCACCGCTGCGCGCCTCCCGGGCGCCGGCCCGTGACCGGGGCATGACCCTCGTCGAGGTCATCGTCGCCACGGCCCTGTTCGGCGTGCTCGCGAGCGCGCTGCTCGGCGTGATCGTCTCGATGAGCCGCTCCTCGGGCGAGGCCGGGACCCGGACGGTGGCGACCAACCTGGCCGTGCGCGAGCTGGAGATCACGCGCGACGTGTTCGTCGGGGCCACCCGTGGCCCGGACCGGGTCGAGGCCAACCAGACGACCAACCCCAACCCCCTGCCCGGCGGGACCGCCGGCGCCCCCCTCGTCGTCGACGGCATCCCGTTCACCGTCGTCCGCTCGACCCAGTGGGCGTCGGTCAGCTCGACCGGCGGCTCCACCTGCGACGACGGGACCGAGCAAGAGCTGGCCTACCTGAAGGTGAAGGTGGCCGTGTCCTGGCCCGGGCTGGGCTCGCGCCCGCCGGTGACCATGGACACGATCATGACGCCCCCCAAGGGGACCTACTCCAACCTGACCGGCCACATCGGCCTGAAGGTGATCGACCGCTTCGGGGCCCCCCAGGGTGGGATCCGGGTGGTGGTGACGGCCGCCAACGGTGCGACCCACCCCACCACCACGTCGAGCGACGGGTGCGCGCTGGTCGCGTTCCTGACGCCGGGCGCCTACACGGTGCGGGTCGACAAGCCCGGCTACGTCAACGAGCAGGGCGACCCCACGGGCACGCTCAGCGCGCCGGTCCAGGCCGGCCAGCTGTGGAAGGGCACCATCTCCTACGACCGCGCCGCGAGCCTGCGGGTCACCGCCAGCACCGCGCCGGGCTACACCGTCCCGAACCTCGGGAGCATCGCCGTCACGGTCGGCAACCCGGGGATCACCCCCGCCGGTTCGCGTGCCATCGCCGGCAGCGGCAGCTCCCGGACCGTCACCAACCTGTGGCCGTACCCCTCGGGCTACCAGGTCTGGTGGGGCGGGTGCAACGACAACGACCCGCAGTTCTCGGGCCAGGTCCGCGACCTCCCGGTGACCACCGACCCCGGCACCCTCGCCACGACGGACATCGTCCTCGCCCCCGTCGACCTCGAGGACCGGCGCAACAAGGTCTACGTCGCCACGCAGCACGTCACCGCGCAGACCGCCGACAACGGGTGCCCGGGCGGGGCCTCCATCACGCTGGGCACGACGGACTCCGACGGCAAGCTCAGGACGAGCCTGCCCTACGGCACCTGGACGATCAAGCGTCAGGACGGCGGTGGGACCGTCGGCACCGTCAACGTGGTCAAGGACCTCACCGGCTCGATCTTCCAGGTGCTGTTCCCGTGAGCGCCCGCTCCCTACGACGCCCGCAGGAGTCGGCCGAGGACGCGCCGGTCGACGCCGGCTTCAGCCTGGCCGAGCTCGTCGTGACCCTGGGGGTGATGACCATCCTGCTGCTCATCGTCGGCACGACCGCGGTCCTGTCCACCCGCAGCGCCGGCCAGATGGCGGTCCGCCTCGACAACGCCACCCAGGCCGAGCTCGGTCTCGCCGCGTCGAGCAAGACCCTGCGCACCGCCGTCCTCCCCGAACAGCTCGACGACACCGTGTGCACCAACTGCACGACCGCCGCGCTGGTCAAGGCCACCGGCACCGAGGTCACGTTCTACGCCAACCTGGGCCGGACCGCCCTCGGCCCGAGCCTGGTCACGCTGCGCGTGGTCGCGGACCCCTCGGCTCCCGGCACGGGGAAGCTCGAACGCCGGCTCCAGGACCCGATCGGGCTCTCGGACGGTCGCTACAACTTCTGCAACGCGACCTCGCCCGGCTGCGCCGTGGACACCCACGTGCTCGCCCGTGCCCTCACCTGGCCCTCGCCCGGGGTGTTCGCCTACTACGACCTCGACGGGCTGAAGATCCCGCGGACCTCGCTCACCGCTGCCGACCTGGCACGGGTCTCGAGCGTCGATCTCATGATGACGGTGCAGACCCGTCCCCACCAGAACCGCTACCGCTCGGTGACCGCCGTGGAGCGCGTGCGGCTGCCCAACGTCGCCATCAACGTCGTGGAGGACCCGTCGTGAGCACCCATACCCCGCCGCCCCCGGACCGACTCTCGGACCCGTGCTCGGGCAGCGTGCCCCGGGACGCCGGCACCGCGCTCATCACCGTGCTGGTGACCATGACGGTCATCATCTCCCTGGTCAGCGTCGTGCTCACCCAGTCGCTGCGCACGCTGACCTTCGTCGACCGCACCGCGGACTGGAACCAGTCGCTCTCCGCGGCCCAGTCCGGCGTCGACGACTACCTGGCCCGGCTGAACGGCGACGACGGGTACTGGCGCAGCGCCGACTGCACCAACATCGCCCTGAAGGGCAACCCGTCGGTCACCGGCACCGTGTCGTCCTGCGGCTGGGGTGCCTCGACGCCGATCGGCTGGAAGAAGGTGGCCGGCTCGCAGGACGCCTGGTTCCACTACGACGCCAACGTCGCCTCGACGTACGTCGACGGCACCATCACGCTCCGCTCGACCGGCAAGGTCAACAAGGTCACCCGGACCGTCGAGGTCGTGCTGCGGCGCGGCGGGTTCGGCGAGTTCCTCTACTACACCGTCTACGAGACCATCGACCCCGCCAACGAGGCGATCTTCGGCCTCAACAACGCCAGTGCGGCGGCCGCGTGCACCCACTACACCTGGGAGCCCAACAACCCGCCGACCTCGATGCCGCGCACCAGCAGCAGCTGCGCCGACATCAACTTCGTCACCGGTGACCGGATCAACGGTCCGATGCACTCCAACGACTCGATCCTGGTCAGCGGCAACCCGCGCTTCAGCGGCACGGTGACGACCTCGTGGCCGCAGTGCCGCGCTAACGGCGGGGTCGCGCCACCCGCGACGTCGTGCTACCGCCGGGCGTCGTCCGGCGACCGCCCCGTCTTCGACAACGGCATCGCCTACCGCGCCGAGATCGAGCTCCCGACCAACATCGGCGACCTGCGCCAGTACGTCACCCCGTCGCAGACCCCCAACCCGGGCTGCCTCTACACCGGGCCGACCCGGATCGTCTTCCAGGCGACGACGACGGGGACGCCGATGATGCGGGTGTGGAGCAAGTACTCCACCGGCACGCTCAACGCGGGCTGCGGGAGCACCGGCACCGCCAGCGGCAAGCTGGGCAACGTCAACGGCGCCCTGGTCGCCGTGCCGGCCAACAACCTGATCATGGTGCAGAACGTGCCGTCCACGCAGTCGACGCCCCCGAGCGGTGCCTGCCCGACGTACGCCGTGGTCGGCAGCGGCAGCAGTGCGTCGTTCAACGGCATCGGTGACGGACTGCCGGTCGCCAACGACTACAACTCGACCCTGCGCGAGGCCGACTGTCGCTACGGCACGGCGTACGTCGAGGGCACGCTCAAGGGCCGGGTGAGCATCTCGACCGACAACGACGTCGTCGTGACCGGGGACCTGCTCTACAACGGCGGTGAGAACGGCACCGACTCGTTGGGGCTGATCGCGGAGAACTCCGTGAAGATCTACCACCCGGTCAAGCAGACCTGTTCGTCGACCCGGAACGGCGTCTGCCAGTCGTACTCGTACTCCAACCTCAACCGCAACAACAACCGCGCCGTGCTGAACAACATCACGGTCAACGCGGCCGTCCTGACGCTCAAGCACAGCTTCACCGTGCAGTCCTACAACTACGGCGCCAAGCTGAGCAACCTCCGGGTCTACGGCAGCCTGGCGCAGCGGTTCCGAGGGCCGGTCGGCACGGGTGGCAACAGCAGCGGCACCGGGTACCTCAAGGACTACAACTACGACAGCCGCCTGCGCTACGCCCCACCGCCGTACTTCCTCGACCCCGTTCGCTCGGGCTGGGGGCAGAAGACGTTCGGTGAGATCACGGCGCGCTACCGCAGCTGACCAGACGCCCTGAGGGGGCGGTCCAGCACAGCACGGGCCGGTCGACCCATGGGGTCGACCGGCCCGTGCTGCGTTCGCGACGAGCGACCCTCCGGCGGCCGAGCACGCCGTACGTCGACCCTCCGGTGGTCGAGTAGCCCGGGTGGCCGCCGGTGGTCGAGTAGCCGTCCGGTGGTCGAGTAGCCGGGCCGTCCGGTGGTCGAGTAGCCCTCCGGTGGTCTCCGGTGTGGTCGAGTAGCCCGGGCCGTCCGGTGGTCGAGTAGGCCGGGCCGTCCGGTGGTCGATTAGCCCTCCGGTGGTCGAGTAGCCCGGGCGAGCGACGAAGGAGCGAGACCGGGCGTATCGAGGCCCGGTGAGTCGAGAAGCAGCCTGGGGGCCGGGGGTTGCTTGTTGGCTTGCGGCGTCTGTAAGGAAAGTCCCCACCCAGAAACCCGCAGCAACGCGCTGACCTGGGACTTTCCCGACCCACGTCGGCCCAGCGAAGCGGCCCCCAAAGCTCGATACGCCGGTCCCTCGCTGGCGCTCGTGCCCGGCTACTCGACGAGCGGAGGGGGTGGCCCGGCTGCTCGACGAGCGGAGGCCGAGCGGCGAGCGAGCCGATGGACGCGCCGGCGGTCTTCGGCGAGATGCCGGGCAGACAGGAAGAGCCCCGCCTCCGGATCGGGGGGGCACCCGCACGGCGTGAGCCGGGGTGGGGATCCGGGGGACGGGGCTGGGCGGGACGGTGGCGATCCGTCTTCCGCTACACGGTGGGCCGGCCGGCCGCGAGCCTTGGAGCTCCCACGGACGGCACGGCCCACACGTGTGTGGGGGGACTCCGGACTGTCCGGAGCTGGTGTGCAGCGGTGGGCGAGGACCGATGGGGGTGGCCCGCCCGGGCCGCTGTACACCTGGAGCATCGGCGGCAGCAGTGCCGCACTTGAGGCCGGCAACTGGTGGTCTAGCCCGGGGTAAAGCGGGTCCGGCGGGATCCGAGACCTCAGTTGCAAGCACTACCCCCTCGGTGCCGAACGGCTCCACTCATCCCCCTCAGGAGAACCCCATGCTGAACCGTCTGCAGAAGTCCATGAAGGAGAAGGACAAGGGCTTCACCCTCGTCGAGCTCCTCGTCGTCGTCGTGATCATCGGCATCCTCGCCGGTATCGCCATCCCGCTCTTCCTCTCGCAGAAGCAGAAGGGCGTCGACGCCAGCATCAAGTCGGACCTCAAGAACGCCGCCACGCTGCAGGAGACCTACTACATCGACAACGGCGCGTACGCCGCCGACCGGCGCATCTCGACGACCTCCGGCAGTCCGCCGGCAACGCGATCACCGTCGCCTCGGCCGACGACTCGGGCTTCTGCGTCAACGGCGTGCAACGCCGGCCGGCAGCGACGGTGGCAAGTGGAGCTACTCGTCGACGACTGGGCTGATCGCGCACGAGCTCTGCCGCATGACCCACCCGCACGCGCCAGTAGCACCCCGCACCACACGCCACCGGCGGCGCGTCGCATCGCGGCGCGCCGCCGTTGGCGTGCGGAGAGCCGGACCGACCTGGTCCGTCATCCCACCCGCACCACCAGCACCCGCACCACCGCCGGCGTCCGCGCCACACCCGATCCGACCGTCCCGCTCCTCGAGGAGAACCCCCATGGCCGCTCACGACTGGACCAGCCACTGGTTCAACCGATCCTCCGTGTCCACGAAGCAGTCCAAGAACGCCGACGACGCCGGCGCGGAGCTCGCTACCGCCGAGATCGCCACCGCCACGGTGACCGACACGATGACCGAGACGATGGCCGTCGCCTCCGCAGAGGCTGACCTCGCTCCCGACCCCACCCCGGAGCTCGCGCCCGAGGCCCTCCAGGACGCCGCGGTCCGCCACCTGCAGCTGCGCGAGGGCGGGCTTCCGGGGCCGTCCGACCGGGGAGGCGTCGTACCGACCCTCGCCTCCACGCCCGTCGGCACCGCCCCGGTGCCGGACCGCGTCACCGCCGCCGTCGACGCGGACCTGGCCACCGACCTGGCCGCCATCACGCGGGTCGTCCTCGGGATCGCCGACCAGCCGGTGCTGGTCGCCTTCCCGGACCGGGCGGCGCCCGAGGCCGCCGTGAGCTCCGCGGCCCCCGGGCTCTCCCTGATCCCGGCGACCTCCTCGCCCTCCGCCTGGGCCGAGGCCGTCGTGGAGCCGGTCGTCCGCGAGCCCGCGCCCGTCATCGCCCAGCCCGCCGCCCAGCCCGTAGGACAGCCCGTCGACCAGGAACTCGTCGCCGAGCCCGTCGCTGTCGAGCCCGTTGCCGGGGTGTCGGGCAAGCGCGCCGCCGCCGTCCCCCTCGACGGGCCCAGCGCCGCCTTCGTGAGGGGGAGCCGCGGCAGGCACGCGGCGCCGGTGGTCGAGGAGGCCCTGGCGCTGGTGCCGCTGGTCTTCGACGAGCCGCCCACGCCGCCGGTCCCGACCTTCGGCGCGCCGTCCACGCCGCCCGTCCTGCGCGTCGACGAGCCCGTCACCCCGCTGGTACGACGTGTCGACCACGGCGCCCCGCCGGCTGCCGAGCGTCTCGAGGTGCCCCGCGCGCTGCCCGAGTCGTGGGTCGCCCCCGAGCCGACCCCGGCGCCCGAGGCCGACGTCGCCCCGGCGGCCACCCTGACCGACGACGCACCCACGCTGGTGCCCGCGGCTCCGGCTGCACCCTCCTTCGAGCTCGAGCCGGCCTTCGAGGGCGGGTTCGCCACCGACCTCGACGCCCACCTCCAGACGCTGCACGAGCTGAAGGTGCCCGAGCCCGACGACCTGGTCATGCCCTGGGTGCAGGCGGTCGTCGAGCCCGTCGCGCCCCTCGTGCCCGTCGAGACCGAGCCGGCCACCCGCGCGGGGCAGTCGCCCGCGTCGCTGCTGCGCGAGCTCTCCTTCCTCGACTGATGACCACTACTCTCGTGGCGGCCCCCCACGACCTACCCCGGCAACAACAGGAGCAGATGCACGTGGAGAACGAGTCCCTGGACGAGCTGTGGGCACGCTTCGGCGAGGACCGCTCCGAGGCGGTGCGCAACCAGCTGGTGCTGCACTACTCGCCCCTGGTCAAGTACGTCGCCGGCCGGGTCCGGAGCGGCCTCCCGCAGTCCGTGGAGTCCGCCGACCTGGTCTCCGAGGGCGTCATCGGCCTGATGGACGCCGTGGAGAAGTTCGAGCCGGAGCGTGGCCTGCAGTTCCAGACGTATGCCGTGCCCCGCATCCGAGGCGCCATCATCGACAGCATCCGCGCGTCCGACTGGGTGCCGCGCTCGATCCGCACCCTCCAGCGCACCGTCGAGCAGGCCCGTGAGGCCCTGCAGCACCGGCTCAACCGGATGCCGACCGACGTCGAGCTGTGCGAGCTGGCCGGGGTCACGCCCGCCGACCTGCGCAAGCTGCGCGAGCGGCCGTCGAACGTCTCCTCGGCCGACGACGACGAGCTGGCCGCCATCGACGACCTCGCTCCGGCCGTCGACGACGCCCTGGAGCACGCCGACACCCGCGCCGCGCTGCTGAAGGCGCTGCGGGAGCTCCCCGAGCGCGACCAGATCGTCATCACCCTCTACTTCTTCGAGGGCCTGACGCTGAGCGAGATCGGGCAGGTGCTGTCGGTGACCGAGTCGCGCGTCAGCCAGCTGCGCAGCCGCGCCACGTCGGCGCTGCGGCACAGCCTGGCGCAGGCGCTCGCGGCATGAGCCGGCGCGCCCGGCCCTGACGCCGGGCCTGCCGCTAGGCCGCCAGGGTGGCGACCAGCGCGAGCGCCGCCGGCGCTGCCTGGACGAGGAGGATCCGGCGCGAGACCGTCGCGGCGCCGTACAGCCCGGCGACGATCACGCAGCCCAGGAAGAACACCGCCAGGTCCTCGCGCTGTGCGACGAGGCTCCAGACCAGGCCGGCGACCAGGAACCCGTTGTAGAGGCCCTGGTTGGCCGCCAGGACCCTGGTCGCCTCGGCGAGCTCGATGTCGTTGCCGAAGATCCGACGACCGGTCGGGGAGGTCCACAAGAACATCTCCAGGACCAGGAAGTAGGCGTGCAGCGCAGCCACCAGGCCGACCAGCACGCCGGCGACGATGCTCATGGCGCGAGCATGTCACCTTTCGGCACCGGTCAGGCCCGGATCGCTCCGACCGGCCCGGCCGCCCGGTCCGCTCAGACGGGCGGGACCGGCTTGGGACGCGCGGTACGACGAGCCACGGCGACGCCCAGGAGGGCGAGCGCGCCTCCGACGTAGGCCAGGCCGGGAGGCACCTCGCCGAGGAAGACCAGGCTCAGCACCACCGTCATCGGCGGCACCAGGTAGGTCGTGACACCCAGGCTCGAGGCGGTCATGTGCTGGAGTGCGTAGCCGTAGGTCGTGAACGCGATCGCGGTCGGGAAGATCCCCAGGTAGGCCAGCCACCACAGCGACGACGCGGGCGCCGCGCTCGCCTGGGTCACCAGGGTCCCTGCGAACGGCAGGCAGACCACGGCGCCGACGGTGCAGGCCAGCCAGGTGACGTGCAACGCCGAGAGCCGCGCCACGAGTGGCTTCTGCACGATGACGCTCACCGAGTAGACGATCGCGGACAGCAGGCACAGCCCGATCCCCAGGAGGTCGCGCTGACCGCCCGACGGCCCGGCCAGGCTGATCACGGCCACGCCACCGAACGCGAGCGCCAGTCCGACGACCAGCTGGGGGGTGAAGCGCTCGCCGAGGAAGGTGGCGGCCAGGACGGCGATGAGCACGGGGGAGACCTGGATCAGCATCGCCGCGGTGCCGGCGTCGACCCGCTGCTCGCCCTCGTTGAGGGCGACCATGTAGACGCCGTACCAGAGGACGCCGATGACCACGATGGAGCGCCACTGGCGCAGGGTCGGGCGGGGCAGCCCGCGGGGCAGCGCGAACGCCGCCAGCGCGAGCGCGCCGACCAGCAACCGCCCGAGCGAGAGCGGCCCGGCGGAGAAGTCGTCGGCGAGGTGCCGGATCGCCACGAACGCCGACGCCCACAGCGTGAGGGTCACCCCGACCGCGGCGACGGGCAGCCAGGTCGGCGGTGCCGAGACGGGGGCGGAGCTGTTGGTGGCCGTGGTCGTCACGACCGAAGACTACGGACGCTCCTGCCCGGGCGTCGCGCGGGTTTCGGACGTCGAGGCACGAGATCCCGCCAACCCGGCCCGACCCGGCGTCGTCCCTGCCGTCGGGCCCACCCGGAGCCCGCCGAGCCGGCGCGACATCGCGCCGACTCGGCCACCGGTCAGAGGTCGAGCTTGTAGCCGAGGCCGCGGACGGTGACGAGGTACTTCGGCTCGCCCGGGTCGGGCTCGAGCTTGGCGCGCAGGCGCTTGACGTGGACGTCGAGGGTCTTGGTGTCCCCGACGTAGTCGGAGCCCCACACCCGGTCGATGAGCTGGCCTCGGGTGAGGACCCGGCCGGGGTTGCGCAGGAACATCTCCAGGAGCTCGAACTCCTTCAGCGGCAGCCGCTGCTCGCCGCCGTCGACGGTGACGACGTGGCGCTCGACGTCCATCCGCACCGGGCCGGCCTCGAGGGTGTCGGGCAGGAGGTCGGGGTCCTGGCCACGGCGCAGCACGGCCCGGATGCGAGCCACGAGCTCGCGCGGCGAGTAGGGCTTGGTGACGTAGTCGTCGGCGCCGAGCTCCAGCCCGACCACCTTGTCGACCTCGTCGTCCTTGGCGCTGACCATGATGACCGGCACGTTGGACGTCTGCCGGATGGTGCGGCAGACCTCGGTGCCGGGGATCCCGGGCAGCATCAGGTCGAGCAGCACGATGTCGGCGCCGTTGCGGTCGAACTCGACCAGGGCGGCGTTGCCGTCGGCCGCGATCGCGACCTCGAACCCTTCCTTGCGGAGCATGTAGGCGAGCGCCTCGCTGTAGCTCTCTTCGTCCTCGACGACGAGTACCCGTGTCACGGGCTTTCCTCCTGGATCGTTGTGGCCGCGAGGGGTGCCTCGTGTGCCGGGGGTCGTGCGTGGTCGGGTCGGCCGGCGGTCCCGGTGCGGGTCGTGGGGCAGACGTCGGCGTCGGACTCGACGTCGCGGCTGAGCCGGGCCTCGGAGCGCGGAAGGGTGAGCGTGAACGTCGAGCCCTGCCCCTCGACGGACCACACCCTGACCTCGCCGCCATGGGTGGCGGCGACGTGCTTGACGATGGACAGGCCGAGGCCGGTGCCTCCGGTCGAACGGTGCCGGGCCGGGTCGACGCGGTAGAACCGCTCGAAGATGCGCTCGATCTCCTCCTGCGGGATGCCGATGCCCTGGTCCACGACGCTGATCTCGACGAACCCCTCGAGCCCCCGGCGGGTGACCAGCACGGTGGAGTCGGGGTCGGAGTAGTGGACGGCGTTGGCCACGAGGTTGGCCACGGCGGTGGTGACCTGCTCCTCGTTGCCGAGCACCTTCAGGTCGCTCTCACCGCCGGCGACGACCGTGATGCCCTTGGCCGCCGCGTCGATGGCACTGGTGTCGACGGCCAGGGCGATGACCTCGTCGAGCGCCATCGGCAGCGGGGACTCCAGCGCCTCGTCGCCCTGCAGCCGCGAGAGCTCGATGACCTGCTTGACCAGTCGGGTCAGCCGGTCGCTCTCGGTGACCATCCGGTCGGAGAAGCGGCGGACCGCCTCGGGGTCGTCCGCGGCCTGGTTGACGGCGTCCGCGAGCAACCGGATCGCGCCGACGGGGGTCTTCAGCTCGTGGCTCACGTTGGCCACGAAGTCACGACGTACGGACTCGACGCGGCGCTCGCGGGTGCGGTCCTCGACCAGGGCCAGCACCAGCCGGGAGCCGAGCGGGGCGACCCGGACCGTGACATGGCGCGCCGGGGCGTTGACGCGAGGCATGACGAGCTCGGTCTCGCGGATCTGGCCGTCGCGGCGGACCTCGCTGACCAGCGAGGCGAGCTGGTCGGAGGCCAGGGAGGTGCCCCGGACCAGCGACATCGCGTACGCCGGCGCGGACGCCTTGAGCACGACGTCGGAGTCGTCCACGATGACGGCGCTGCTGCGCAGCACCGAGAGCACCGCGGCCACCGAGGCCGGTACGGCGGGCTCCTCCTGCACCGGTGCCTGGTGCTGTTGGCGGTCGCTGATGTGCCAGGCCAGCACCGCTCCTCCAGCAACGCCGGCCCCGATCAGTGCGGCGAGGAACGCCTGCATCGTGGGATCCACATCACGGATCGTACGGTGGAGGGACCCGGGAGCCGCACTGCACGCGTGTGACTTCCCCCTGTTCATCCTGCGTTCACCGTTCGGCGCCGATTGGTTAGCACGCGAGCCTAAGGTGGGGTCATGCGCGAACAGTTTCACGAACAGCTCGATGCCATCTTCGACGACCTGGCCGGTATCTGCCGGATGGTGGAGATCGCCGTCGGCGACGCCACCGCGGCCCTGATGAGCGGCGACGTGGGCATCGCCGAGCGCGTGATCAGCGCCGACCTCGACATCGACCTCGCCCGCGAGAAGGTCGAGGAGTCGGCGTTCAACCTGCTGTCCCTCCAGCAGCCGGTGGCCGGTGACCTGCGCACGGTCGTGGCCGCGCTGCGGATGGTCAGCGAGCTCGAGCGGATGGGCGACCTGTCGGTGCACGTCGCCAAGATCGCGCGGCTGCGGGTGCCCGGGGTGGCCGTGCCCGACGAGATCCGTCCGACCGTGGGTCGGATGGCCCACGTCGCCGAGGACATGGTCCGCCGGGTCGCCCAGATCATCGTCTCCCGGGACGTCGAGGCGGCGATCACCCTGCGCAACGACGACGAGGAGATGGACCAGCTCCGTCGCCTCAGCTTCACCGAGCTGCTCGCCGACGGCTGGAGCCACGGCGTGGAGGCAGCCGTCGACATCGCGCTGCTCGGCCGCTACTACGAGCGCATCGCCGACCACGCGGTCTCGGTCGCCAACCGGGTCGTCTTCGTGGTCACCGGGCAGAACCCGACCTCCGTCATCGGCTGAGGCTCGGCCGGCTCGGACGGGGGCAGGCCGGCGTCGTCGGGCCCGCGGGCCCGACGACGGCTCGACCTCGCGCGTCGGGGTGGTGCTCAGCGCCCCTGGTTGGCGACCGCGGCTGCGGCGGCCGCTGCGGCCTCGGGGTCGAGGTAGGTGCCGCCGGGGGTGATCGGCGACAGGTCGTCGTCGAGCTCGTAGACCAGGGGCATCCCGGTGGGGATGTTGAGGCCCGCGATGTCGGCGTCACTGATCCCGTCGAGGTGCTTGACGATCGCGCGCAGGCTGTTGCCGTGCGCGGCCACCAGCACGGTGTGCCCGGCGCGGAGGTCGGCGACGACGTCGCTCTCCCAGTACGGCAGGAGTCGGGCGATGACGTCCTTGAGGCACTCGCTGCGCGGCATCTCGTCACCGAGGTCGGCGTACTGCGGCAGCCCGACCTGCGAGAACTCGTCGTCGTCGGCCAGCGGCGGGGGAGGGGTGTCGAACGAGCGACGCCAGAGCATGAACTGCTCCTCGCCGTACTCGGCCAGCGTCTGCTTCTTGTCCTTGCCCTGCAGGGCGCCGTAGTGGCGCTCGTTGAGGCGCCAGGAGCGACGGACCGGGATCCAGTGCCGGTCGGCGGCGTCGAGCGACAGCGCGGCCGTGGTGATGGCGCGGCGCTGGAGCGAGGTGTGCACGACGTCGGGCAGCACGCCGGCCGCGGTCATCAGCTCGCCGCCGTGGATCGCCTCGGCCCGGCCCTTGTCGGTCAGGTCGACGTCGACCCACCCGGTGAAGAGGTTCTTGGCGTTCCACTCGCTCTCGCCGTGGCGGAGCAGGATCAGGGTGTGCGTCATTCGACTGCTCCTCCGTCGCCCCGGTCGGAGCGCTCGATCTCGCACGAGTACGGGCCGGGCTGGTCGGCCGGCTCGGTGCCGACGGCGTCTTCTGTCTCGGCATCCGCGGTCGGCGTCGACTCGGCGACGCCGGGCAGCTCGAGCGGCGGGTCGAACTTCGCCGGGTCGTACCAGTCGCAGGGCTTGACGACCGGCACGTTGATCGTCGTGCTCTGGCCGCCGGTGAAGGACATGTTGACCACGACGAATTCACCGACCGTGAACTCCCCGGTCACCGAGATCCCGCCGAGGTCGAAGAGGTCCGTGGCTCCGGTGGCCGGGACGTCGACGGGGGAGAAGCCGACGGCGGTGACGTCGCCGGCGACGGCCGAGAGCGTGTCGCTCTCCTGGGTGGAGTTGTTGGACAGCGCGCCCACCAGGAGCCCGGCGTTGTCGGCACCGGCCACGATCACGGCACCGAGCACGTCGATCTCGCCGGCACGGTCGTTGACCCCGGTGCTGATCGTGTTGACCCGGTTGGTCGCGGCGTCGAAGCCGCACGAGGAGAGGACGGGGCCGACCAGCAGCAGCAGGCCGGCGGCGATCGCGGAGGAGCGGCGGTGGTGCATCGTCTGGGCCTTCGCAGTTGAGTGACGCGGATCGGATGTGCGGAGCACCGTCAGCCTAGCGCTGCCGATCGGCGGTCACTGCCGCAGCCCGACAGTCGTCCCCACGATGACGATCCCGGCCACCACGGCGGCGGTGTACGTCGAGGACAGGATCAGCAGCCGGGTCGCGCCGAGGCGACGTCCGAGGGTGAGCGGGAGGTAGGTCCAGCCGTCCTCGTCGTCGGCGACCAGGCCCCAGACCGCACGCACGACGTGGACGCCGACCCCGAGCAGCGCGGCCAGGACCGTCATCGCGACCTGCGGGGCGACGCCCTCGGCGCCGCCGCCGAAGCCGCCGTAGGAGAGGTAGGCCGGGTACAGCCCGAAGGCCACCGCCCAGGGCAGGAAGGAGAAGCGGCCGCGGCGCAGGGCGACGTTGCCCAGGATGCCCACGATCAGGGAGAGGAGGTAGATGGCGCCGGCGGTGACCCCCGTCGAGATGCTGAGCGGGATCACCAGCAGCACCGCGATCGCGAGGGCGTACCAGGCCGAGCCCGAGTCGAGCCGGCCCTCGGCGATCGGCTTGTGCGGGGTCTGGTGCACCGCGTCGCGCTCGCGATCGACGATGTCGTTGTGCCAGCCGAGGATCGCCTGCCCGACGAGCACGGTGGCGCCGACGACGGCGGCCTCCCGGGCCGGCCGGCCCGCCGCCAGTGCTGCACCGGCCAGGGCGAGCGCCGTGAGCACGGCCTGCTTGGGGTGCGCGGCGACGAACAGGGTCACCGGGCCGGAGTCGGCGATGGACAGGCGCAGCCGCGCTGGTGGGCGCGTCGTACCGAACTCGCGTACGTCGTCCGCCGGGGCGACCGTGGTCCGGTCGGCCTCGGGGGTGGAGGCGTCGCCCGCGTCCTCGGCCTTCGTCGCCGGGTCGGGCAACGGGTCGGAGTCCCGGTCCTGGTCGGGCACCTTCTCCGGGTCCGGGTCGGGCACCTGGTCCGTGTCTGGGTCGGGCACCTGGTCCGGGTCCTGGTCCGAGCCCGGGTCGGATCCGGGTCCTGGTCGGGCACCTGGTCCGAGCCCGGGTCAGAGTCCGGGTCGGGCGGCGCCGGGTCGGGCGCCTGGGTGGGCTCCGGGTCGGGATCCTGGGCGACGGCCCCCCGTCGCTTCCACAGCTGCACTCTCGCCATGCCGAGCAGTATCGACCACCCGGGCCGGGAGTGGTGCAGGTCACCCCCGACCGGACCGGTCCGGGGTTCGCGCGGGCTCCTGGAGAGCTCGTCCGTGGACGATCGCGCGGCCCTCACGCCTCCCCCGCGCGGGTGATCCAGGGCCTGCGCGACCACAGTATTTCCGGTCTGTCAAGCCCGGATTGTGCCTCTGACCTGGGAAAACGCCGGCTGAGAGTCCGCTGAGTCGTGCTAAGATGGAAGCCTAGGAAGGGGTTCATCACATATGACTTTCACCGTCGGCGAAACGGTTGTTTATCCCAATCACGGGGCTGCGATCATCGAGGACATCGAGATGCGGACCATCAAGGGCGAGGACCGGGAGTACCTGGTCCTGCGCATCGTCGCTCAGCAGGACCTGGTCGTACGGGTCCCGGCGTGCAACCTCGATCTCGTGGGTGTGCGTGACGTGGTCGACAAGGAGGGCCTCGACCGCGTGTTCGACGTCCTGCGTGCCGAGCACGTCGAGGAGCCGACCAACTGGTCGCGTCGCTACAAGGCCAACCTGGAGAAGCTGCACAGCGGCGACGTCATGAAGGTCTCCGAGGTCGTCCGCGACCTGTGGCGCCGCGAGCGTGACCGCGGGCTCTCCGCCGGCGAGAAGCGCATGCTGGCCAAGGCCCGGCAGATCCTGGTCTCCGAGCTGGCGCTGGCCGAGCACACCAACGAGGACAAGGCCGAGACCATCCTCGACGAGGTCCTCGCTTCCTGATCCACAGCTGATCCGATCATCGGACCGACAGGTCCGCCCGACAGGCCCCGGCACCCGCCGGGGCCTGTCGGCGTCCCGGGGGCTGCGCTGACAGCGACAGCGGTGAGCCGCCCCGCTACCGTGACGCCATGCCCCTGGAGTACGACGTCCCCGAGGCGCTCGGTCTCGTCCTGACCGACGACCGCGGCTCGCTCCCGTTCTCCCTCATCCACGGTGAGGCCCTGGTGGCCGCCGCGGCCTGGTCGCTCGGCGAGTCCGGCATCACCTCGGTCGACCTGGGCACAGCCTGGGCCGGCCTGGTCGACGCCGAGGAGCCGGTGGTCCTGCACGACTCGCTGTGCCCGATGGTGCCCCCGACGTTCCTGGCCGACTGCCTCATCGACGCCGTCGAGCACGACCGGGTCGTCGTCGGCGTCCGTCCCCTCACCGACACCGTCAAGCGGGTCGCCGACGGCCTGGTCGGCGAGACCGTCGACCGGGAGAGCCTGGTGCGGGTCTGCTCGCCGCTCGTGCTGCCCGCCGCGGTGGTGGCCGAGCTCGGCGAGCAGGACGGTCCGGTGGGTCCCCCGACCGACGACCTCGCTGCGCTGGTGGCCCGGCTGCGCCGCAGCCACGAGGTGCACGAGATGCCGGCGCCGCCCGAGGGGCGCCGGGTCGACTCCGTGGACGACGTAGCGGTCCTCGAGGCGCTGACCGCCGGCTAACCGGGGTGGTGCGG
Organism: uncultured Actinomycetota bacterium; assembly: GCA_963757695.1. GTDB lineage: Bacteria > Actinomycetota > Actinomycetes > Propionibacteriales > Nocardioidaceae > Nocardioides. The sequence goes on along the minus strand of CAVWTJ010000012.1, from coordinate 676,500 downwards.
GCCGCTGACGAGCGCCTCGGCGAGGGCGACGTCCTCGGGGAAGGTCACCTTGAGGTTGCGGGCGCTGCCCGGTACGGCGGCGATGGGCAGCGTGGAGTAGCGCTCCAGGCACGCCGCGGTGTCGGTGCCGGCGTACCCGTCGCCCGCGGCTCGGCGGTACGCCGCCAGCAGCGGTCCGGCGCGGAACGCCTGCGGTGTCTGGACGACGGCGAGGCCGGCCTCGGCGCCGTCGGGTCCCAGCACCGCGGAGACCGGTACGACCGGGATGGCTCCGCCGTGCTCGCGGGCGGCGTCCAGGACCGCGGTGAAGAGCGCGGTGCCGGCGAACGGGCGCGCCCCGTCGTGGATCGCGACCACGTCGATCCGGCCTGCCTCCACGTCGGGACCGAGCACGCGCAGCGCGGCCCACTCCGACCCGTGCCGGTCCGAGCCGCCGGTGACCAGCGTCAGCTCGCGGGCGCCCAGCAGCGGGGCGAGCGCCTCGGACACCTCGGCGTGCTCGTCGGCGCGCACGACCACCACCAGGCGGGCGACGTCGGGGAGCGAGAGGGCCGTGCGCACGGAGTGGCCCAGGACGGTGCCACCGGCGAGCGGGAGAAGCACCTTGTTGACCTGCCCGCCGACCCGGGAGCCGGAACCGGCGGCGAGGACGACGACGGCTGCGGGCACGGGGGGAGTCTGGCAGGTCCGGATTTGATTTTCACAGCCGTAACATGACGAAACGCCGAAGTGCGCGGCCTCGATCTAGTTTCCTGCCATGACCCCTCGTTCCCCCACCAAGGGCGGGTGGCAGGCTGTCTGCAAGTGGGACGCCCTCGAGGTCGACCGCGGCGTGACCGCCCTGGTGCACGGCCAGGCCGTGGCCATCTTCCGGCTGTGCGACGACCAGATCTACGCCCTGGGCAACCACGACCCGTTCTCGAAGGCGTCGATGATCGCCCGCGGGATCGTCGGCGTCCGCGGGGGCGTGCCGTTCGTGGCCTCGCCCACCCACAAGCACGCCTTCGACCTGCGCACCGGGAAGTGCCTCGACGACAGCCACGTCTCGGTGCCGGCGTACGCCGTCAAGGTCGTCGACGGCACGGTGCTCGTCGGCACCCGCAAGCCCGACGCCGTCTGACCGGCCCGGGTTCAGACCGGTACGACGAGGGCGGTCGCGATCGCGGCCACCCCCTCACCGCGGCCGGTGAGCCCCAGCCCGTCGGTGGTCGTCGCGCTGACGCTGACCGGGGCGCCGATCGCCGCCGAGAGCGCCGCCTCCGCCTCGGCGCGGCGGGGTCCCAGTCGTGGGCGGTTGCCGATGACCTGCACCGCGACGTTGCCGACCTCGAAGCCGGCGGCGCGCACCCGGCGCGCGGTCTCGCCCAGCAGCGCCGCCCCGGACGCGCCCGCCCACTCGGGCTCGGAGGTGCCGAAGTTGGAGCCGAGGTCGCCCAGCCCCGCGGCGGCCAACAACGCGTCGCACGCGGCGTGGGCCGCCACGTCGGCGTCGGAGTGGCCCTCGAGCCCCTCGGGCTCGTCGGGCCAGGACAGTCCGGCCAGGTGGAGCGGGGCTCCGGGGACCAGTCGATGGACGTCGGTGCCGATGCCGGTGCGGGGCAGGCGTTCGCCGACCGTAAGAAGTTGTGGCTCCACGGGGTGATCATGCCTGAGCAACAATGGGGGCCATGAAGAAGTCTGCGGCCGCCTGGTCGCTCGCCGGCGTCGTGGCCGGGTTCGCGGGCCTGGCCACCAGCTATCTGGTGTCCATGGCGATGAACCTGCGCCTCTCGCCGATCCCGGCCGTGGCCGAGCTGGTCGTCCGGATCGCGCCGGACGCCGCGGCCAACAACCGCGACCTCGGCAGCGCCGACAAGCCGCTCCTGGTGATCGGGATCCTGGTGGTCCTGACGCTCGTCTTCATCGGCCTCGGCCGGCTCGCCCGGCGCGAGTGGTGGATGCCGGTGCTCGGCTTCGCGATCGTCGGCGGCATCGGCGTGGTCGCCACCCTGACCGCCAACGGTGCCCGCGTCAGCGACCTCACCCCGGTGGCGATCGGCTTCGTGACCAACATCGTGGCGCTCTCGCTGATCACCGAGCGGCTGCGCCGGATGGACGCCGTACCGGACGCGCAGCGCTTCGAGGAGCCCTTCGTCCGCAGTCGTCGCAGCTTCCTGGCGATCACCGGCGCCGTCGTCGGCGTCGCCGCCGTCGCCGGCGTCCTGGGGCGGGTGGCCGGCGGGTCGCGGCGCTCGGTCGAGCAGGCGCGTCGGCTGCTGCGCCTGCCGGTGTCCAGCCCGCGGGTGCCGCCCGACGCCCGGATCGGCGTTCGCGGCGCGGCGCCGTGGATGACCCCGGCGAGCGACTTCTACCTGATCGACACGACGTTCGTGAAGCCGACCATCAAGCCGGCCGACTGGCAGCTGCGCATCCACGGGATGGTCGAGAACGAGATCGTGCTGACCTACGACGACCTCATGCAGCGTGAGCTCGTCGAGGCCTGGGTGACGCTCAACTGCGTCTCGAACCCCGTCGGTGGCGAGCTCGTCGGCAACGCCTGGTGGAGCGGGGTGCTGCTCGGGCCGCTGCTCGAGATGGCCGGTCCGCTCGCGGGCGCGGACGCCGTGCTCCAGACCTCGCACGACGGCTGGACCTGTGGGACGCCGCTCGAGGCCCTCACCGACGGTCGCAACGCGATGCTCGCGGTCTCGATGAACGGTGAGCCGCTGCCGATCGAGCACGGCTTCCCGGTGCGCTCGGTCGTGCCCGGGCTCTACGGCTACGTCTCGGCCACCAAGTGGGTCGTCGACATGGAGGTCACCCGCTTCGACGACTTCCAGGCGTTCTGGACCCAGCGCGGCTGGGGCGAGAAGGGGCCGGTGAAGATCGCCTCCCGGGTCGAGGTGCCCCGCAGCGGTGGGTCCGTCGACGCGGGCGAGGTCGTCCTCGCCGGCAGCGCCTGGCACCAGCACGTCGGCATCGAGGGAGTCGAGGTCTCCGTCGACGGGGGAGGCTGGACGTCGGCCGAGCTCGCCGAGTCGGTCAGCGACGACGCCTGGGTGCAGTGGCGCTCGGTCGTCGAGCTCGAGCCGGGCGAGCACGCCGTGCGGGTCCGCGCCACCAACAAGTTGGGCGAGGTGCAGACCGGCGCCGTCGCCGACGTGCTGCCGGACGGTGCGACCGGCTGGGACCAGGTCGGGTTCACGGTCAACGCCTGACGGCTCCCCACCCGCTCGTCCACAGATGAGTGCCGAGCCGGCCGGGTCGTCCACAGGCCAGTGTCGAGTCGGCGCGAACTCGCGCCGACTCGACAGGGGTCCACTGGTGTCTGTCCACAGGCGATGGGAGGGGTCGGTCGGGTGGTGAAGTAGTTTCCGGTGGTGCAGACGACCGACCACGCGGACCCCGTGGACCACTCGGCCCTCTACCGGCGGACCCTGGTCGTGGTCGTCGTCTCACAGGTCTTCGGCGGAGCCGGGCTCGCCGCCGGCGTCACGGTCGGGGCGCTGCTGGCCCAGGACCTCCTCGGCGGAGCCGGCGCCGCGGGCCTCCCGGCCGCCCTGTTCACCCTGGGATCGGCAGCCACGGCGTTCGCCGTCGGCCGCATCTCGCAGCGCGCCGGACGACGGCGCGGGCTGAGCGGCGGCTTCCTCGCCGGAGCGCTGGGGGCGATCGGCATCGTCGTGGCGGCGACGATCGAGAGCCCGGCCCTGCTGTTCCCCTCGCTCTTCGTCTACGGCGCCGGGACGGCGACCAACCTGCAGGCGCGGTACGCCGGCACCGACCTCGCCACCGAGCAGAACCGGGGCACCGCGGTGTCGATCGCGCTCGTCTCGACGACGTTCGGGGCGGTGGCCGGTCCCAACACCGTCGGCCTCACCGGCCGCCTGGCCGACAGCGTCGGCATCCCCGCCCTGGCCGGGCCGTTCCTCCTCGCCGCGGTGGCGTACGCGGTCGCCGGATCGGTCATCTGGGTCTTCCTGCGGCCGGACCCGCTGCTCGTGTCGCAGGAGGGCACTCGCTCCCGACCCCAGCCGCCTGCTCCTGTGAACGCTCGTGCGACCGCTGGGGCGGTCGGCGAGGTCGGGCCCGTCGCTCGCGTGAGCCGCGGCGTGGTGGTCGGCGCGACGGTCATGGTGCTCACCCAGGTCGCGATGGTCGCCATCATGACGATGACCCCGGTGCACATGCGGGCCCACCACCACGGCCTCGGCGCCGTCGGGTTCGTGATCGGGATGCACGTGGGCGCGATGTACCTGCCGTCGCTGGTGACCGGACGCCTGGTCGACCGGGTGGGCCGGGTGCCGATGGCGCTCGCCGCGGCGGTGACGCTCCTGCTCGCCGGTGTCGTCGCGGCGGTGGCTCCCGGGGAGTCGCTGCTGGTGCTCACCATCGCCCTGATGCTGCTCGGCCTCGGGTGGAACTTCGGGCTCATCAGCGGCACCGCCCTGCTCATCGACTCGACCCCGCTGGCGAGCCGGGCGCGGACCCAGGGCAACGTCGACGTCCTGGTCGCGCTCGCCGGCGCCGGCGGCGGCGTCACCTCGGGACTCGTCGTCACCGCGACCAGCTACGCCGTCCTGGCCCTGGCCGGCGGAGTGCTCGCACTCCTGCTCGTCCCGATGCTCGTCTGGCACCGACGCGAGCCCGTCGGCGCGTGACGGTCGCCGCCGCGGGTCGACCGTGGCCTACCGGCTCCCGACCTCACGGACCGTGCCGGTCCCCGCCCGACCCAGCAGCCGGTCGAGCCGCAGCATCGCGACCGCTCCGGCCAGCGGGCCGACCGCGAGCAGGGCGACCGCGCCGCGCCAGCCGACCCGGTCGACGACGTAGGGCACGGCGTTGATGGTGACGACCGTCAGCAGGAAGCCGATCGCGGTCTGCAGGGTCAGCGCGGTGCCGACGTAGCGCCGGTCGGCGACCTGCGTCATCACGGTGGAGAACAGGCCGGAGTCGGCGATGATCGAGAACCCCCACAGCGCCAGCACCGGCAGCAGCAGCCACGGTGCGGCGCCGTACGCCGCCGCGGCGAGCAGGCAGCAGGTGGCGCTGACCGCCATCGCGGCCCCGGCCACCCGCGCACGTCCGAGCCGGTCGCCCAGCCAGCCGCCGGTCAACGCCCCGGCCACGCCCGCGACGCCGATCACGGCGAAGGCGACCAGCCCGACCGCCGTACGGGAGGCGTCCCAGGTGTCACTGAGCGCGAAGCTGGCCGCGACGTACGCCGGCAGCCAGGTCCACATCGCGTAGAGCTCCCACATGTGGCCGAAGTAGCCGAGGTTGGCCAGCAGCGGCCCGCGCTCGCGGAAGAGCCGCACCGCGTAGCGCGGGTCGAACGGCGGCGCCGGCGCGGCCAGCGGGCCCAGCCGCACGAAGCACGCGGCCAGCGCGGCGGCGGCCAGGCACAGCCCCGACGACACGAGCAGCACCGCGCGCCAGGGGGCGTTCCCGAACGCATCGGCCAGCCCGTTCAGCAGCTGCGGCAGCGCACTGCCCAGCGTCAGTGCGCCGACGAGCACCCCGATCGCCAGCCCGCGACCGCGGTCGAACCACGAGGCCATCAGCTTGATCCCGGTCGGGTACACCCCGGCCAGCGCGACGCCGGTGACGAAGCGCAGCGGTACGGCGGGCGCCAGCGAGTCGACCCCGAGCGCGATCGTCGCCGTCGCCAGTGCCGCGACGAGCGCCGACCCGGCCACGAGACGCTGGGCCGGCCACAGGTCGGCCAGGTTGAACGACGCGCTCAGCAGCGCCCCGGTGACGAACCCGAGCTGTACCGCCACGGTCAGCAGCGTGCCTCCGCCGGTGCCGATGCCCCACTCGGTGCGCAGGCTCGGCACCACCGCGGACGCCGAGAACCAGCTGGACATCGCCAGCACCTGCACAGCCGCGATCAACGCCAGCTGGCGACCCGCCGTCGTGCCGGTCGCGCCGCCCGTCGTGCCGTCCACGCTGCCCCCGGCCGCCGCATCGTGCTCTCGCCCTGACCTCGGCAGCGTAGCCGCGCGTCACGCGACCAGTGGCGGACGGGCGAGGGCGGAACATTCCTGCGCCGCCACCGCAACCGAACGGCCCGACGGCGCGTCTACAGCAACGTGCAGACCTCTCGTCGGCTGGTGCCGACCTCCTCGCGTGCCGCCGTCCGCCGTACCGCCGCCGGCGCCGCCACGGCGGCCCTCCTCCTCGCCGCGCTGCTTCCCGCGGCCGCGACCGCGTACGCCGCTCCCGGCGGCGCGGACAGCCCGGGCCGCCCAGGCCCGGACCATCCGGTCGCTCCCGGGGCGGCCGGCACCTCGTCCGGCACCTCGTCCGGCACCACCGACCGCGGCACCTGGGCGGTGGAGCCGCTCGGCGGCGGCCGCTACGAGGTCTCCTGGACCTCGCCGACGGACCTGCCGCTGACCTCGGACCGGCCCACCATCGTGGCGAACGACGCCGGCGGTCCCGCCTTCGGGGCGCCGACGATCGCCGAGGACGGCCGCACCGTGCACGCCGTGGTGACCGCGGAGCAGCCGCCGGACCCGGCCGACCTCGACGTCGTCCTCTCCGGCGACCGGCTCGACGAGCGCGGGTCCGACCCCGCCGTCCCCGCCGCCCCGGCCGCGGGGCCGACGCCGCTGACCGGGGAGCTGCCCGCCCCCGACCCCGGGCTGCCGGGGTCCTTCACCACCACCACGAGCGACTACACGCTCGACCCGGTGAAGCTGCCCGGGATGCGTCAGCCGATCGAGATGGTCGGCCACGTGGTCGAGCCCGCCGCCGACCAGGCCACCGGCCCCCGCCCGCTGGTGCTGTTCCTCCACGGCCGGCACGGCGTCTGCTACGACCCCGCCGACCCGAACGCCTACTCCGAGCAGTGGCCCTGCGCGGCGCCGTTCGCGGAGATCCCCAGCCACCTCGGCTACGACTACATCCAGCGGGTGCTGGCCTCGCAGGGCTACGCGACGGTCTCGGTGCGGGTCAACGGGATCAACGCCCAGGACTACCGGCTGCCCGACGGCGGCGCCGACGCGCGGGCCCGGATCGTGGAGCGTCACCTCGACCACTGGGCCTCGATCGCTCCCGCGCACCAGCTCGACCTCGACCAGGTCGTCCTGGTCGGCCACAGCCGCGGCGGCGAGGGCGTCGACCGGGCCTCGATCCAGATCCCGCTGAGCGCGCCGTACCGGATCGCGGGCCAGGTGCTCCTCGCGCCCACGGACTTCGCCTCGCACACCGCGTCCTACGTGCCGACGGTGACCGTGCTGCCCTACTGCGACGGTGACGTCTCCGACCTCCAGGGACAGAAGTTCACCGACTCCGGCCGCGACCTGACCGCCGACGACACCTCGCTGAAGAGCTCGGTGCTGGTGATGGGTGCCAACCACAACTTCTTCAACACCGAGTGGACGCCGGGCATCGCCGCGGCGCCGTCCTCCGACGACTGGTACGGCGGCAAGGACGAGCCCTGCGGCCGGCGCAGCCCCGAGCGGCTGAAGGCGGGCGAGCAGCGCGACGTGGGCGTCGCCTACGTCGCCGGTGCGGTCGCGCTGTTCACCGGCGACGACGCCTACCTGCCGCTCTTCGACGGGTCGCGCGCCACCGTCGGCTCGATCGGCGACGCCGACGTGCGCAGCCACGCGCTCGGTGGTGGCCGCGACGAGCGCCGTCCCGGCCGCGAGGCGACCCCGACCGCACCCCAGCGGGGGGCGACGGTCCGGCTCTGCTCCGGGCGTACGACGTACGACGCCTCGGCGTTCGGCCGCTGCGGTCGCGGGGTGGACGGCACCGTCACGCCGCACTGGGCCGCCGACGGCGAGCCGATCCCGACCCGGACGTTCCTCGAGATGTCCTGGACCCACCGGGGTGCCGCCGGCGGGCTGCGCTTCGACCGGCCCCTCGACCTCAGCGCCGACCGGCTCGAGCTGCGCACGATCGTCGACTCCCGCTACGCCGAGGTGGGGCTGCGGGTGCGCCTCACCGACGGCAGCGGCGCCGCCGCGGTGGTCGTCCCCGAGGGCGGGAGCGTGCTGCCCTCGCTGCCCCAGGTGCCGTACGCGACCAAGCTGTGGGCGCAGGCGCTGCTGGTCGACGCCACCTCGGCATCGGGTGTCGACCTGACCGACATCCGCTCCGTGGAGCTGCTCGCGAGCAGCGTCCGGGGACGTGTCTGGGTCGCCGACCTGGCTGCTGCCCCCGACACGCTGGCACCCGTGCCCGACGTACGCCTGGCGCACGTCGAGCTCGGCCGGGTCACCGTCGACGAGGGTGACTCGAAGCGGCGGCGCGTGGCCCGGGTGCCCTTCGACATCGTCGGCAGCGTGACCCGACCGGCCCGGATCGTGGTGGTGACCTCCGGCCAGGAGCGTGGCTCGCGCCAGCGGTTCGGCGTCGACATCGCCCCGGGGCAGACCTCCGGGACGATCCCGGTCGCCTACTCCGGCAACACGGTCGACGACTACGACCTGGAGACCCAGGTCGCGGCCTGGCCCACGCGCGGCATCGCCACGGACTCCTACCTCGGCTCACTGGTCGTGCGCGACGACGACCCGGACGCCGTCGTGACGGTCCGCCCGGTGCGTCGCACGGTGCGCGAGGGCGAGCCCGTCGTCTACCGGGTCCGGGTGTCCGCGCCGGCGGGCTACCCGGTCTCGGTCTACGGCCTGGCCGTCCCCGGACCCGGGGCCGACCTGCGCGGCAACGACGTCCCCGCGGCGTGGCTGGCCGAGCACGGCGACCCCCGGCGACCCCGGCTGCCGCTGTACAAGCTCTACGCCAACGTCTACGACGAGCTGCGGCCCGGGCTGCGGACCTACGACGTCGCGATCCCCACGGTGGCAGACCGGCGGCGCGAGGGCCGCGAGAAGCTGACGATGAAGTTCTACCTGGGCCGGACCCGCGTCAAGCAGACGGTGACGGTGGTCGACGCCCGGTGACGGTCAGGCCCGGTCGGGACCCTCGGGGTCCTCGGGGTTGAGACGCTTGCGGTCGAGGTCGCGCAGGAAGTCCTCGTCGTCGTCCGGCGCGACCATCTTCTTCGGCTGCGAGCGGTGCGGACGCTGGGGGAGCGATCGGCTTGGCCGGGATCAGACCGCGCTGCTGGAACGCGCGGATCAGCAGATACGTCGCCACCGCGAAGAGGATCAGCACGAACAGGAACCGCAGCACACCTCCAGGGTATGCCCCGGCTGGTGACGGCATACCCTGAACCCGTGAAGGAGTTCTGGATCTACACCCTTGCCCGCATCGCCCTGCTGCTCGTCACCTGGGCGGCGATCACCGGCGCGTGGATCCTGATCGCCGGCAAGGTGGCGCCGGGGCTGACCCTGCTGATCGCCTTCGTGGTCACGGGGATCGCGTCGTACTTCGTGCTGCGCGGGCCGCGCGAGGCGCTGGCCCGTCGGGTCGAGGAGCGCGCGTCGCGCGCCGTCGACCGCTACGAGGAGATGCGGTCGAAGGAGGACGCCGAGGACTGACCCCGCGGGTCGGGCGGGTCGCCGGTTGGTCCGGGACGGTCAGCGCTTGCGGCGGTTGAGCTGGCCGCGGATGCGGCTCTCGGGCTGGCCGAGGAGCTTGGCCAGGAGCGGCACGCGGAAGTACCAGAGCGCAGCCGCGACGAGGACGATGAGCAGGAGCAGCAGCATGGCTCCACCGTACGCCGGTGCCTGTGCGGGAGGCCGCGTCGGGAGCTCAGGCGAGGACGAGCGCACCGGCGACCAGCACCGCCCAGGCCAGCTCGGCGACGCCGGTCTGCTGCAGGACCGGGATCAGGCCGGGCCCGGTGGCCCCGCCCAGCACGATCCGCAGCCCGGGCACGGCGGGCACGAGGAAGCCCAGCCCGACCAGCGCCCACCACGTGGTCGAGGCCGCGACCAGGACCACGCACGACGGCGGCGACCAGCACCAGGGCCAGGTAGAGCCGCCGGGTCGCGCGGTGTCGCCGAGGCGCACGGCGAGGGTCAGTCTTGCCGGCCACGGTGTCGGTGGGGATGTCGCGCAGGTTGTTGACCACCAGGATCGCGCAGGCCAGCGCACCGATGCCGACGCCGGCCCACCAGGCCTCCGCGGTCCACCGCTCGCTCTGGACGTAGGACGTGCCGACGACCGCGACCAGGCCGAAGAAGACGAACACCATCACCTCGCCCAGGCCGAGGTAGCCGTAGGGCTTGCTGCCGCCGGTGTAGAACCACGCGGCCACGACCGAGACCGCGCCGACGAGCAGCAGCCACCACGCGGTCGTCGCGGCCAGCACGAGGCCCGGCCACGCCGGCGACCCCGAAGGCCAGGAAGGCGGCGCGCTTGACCGCCGCCGGGGCGGCGACGCCGGAGCCCGACCAGCCGCATCGGGCCGACCCGCACGTCGTCGGTGCCGCGGATCCCGTCGGAGTAGTCGTTGGCGTAGTTGACCCCGACCTGCAGCGCGAGGCTCACCACGAGGGCCAGCAGCGCCTTCCACCAGACCGCGCCGTCGACGTACGCCGCCGCTCCGGTGCCGGCCAGCACCGGGGCGACCGCCGCCGGCAACGTGCGGGGCCGTGCCCCCTGGACCCACTCCGACGCTGTCGCCACAACGAGTGATTCAAGCAGCAGCCGGTGCGCCCTCGCGCGCCAGGTAGCGCTCGGCGGCGCGCGCCGACGGCGCCCATGCCCAGCGTCGCGACGACGACCACGCCGCCGATGAGCAGCCAGCCGGGGGTGCCCCACTCGATCGCCAGGAAGGTGTAGGCCGCCGGCGCCCAGACCGACCCGAGCGTGCCGCCGAGCTGGGCGGCGCCCTGGTACTCGCCCCGGCGCTCGGGGTCGGAGAGCTCGGACATGAAGCCCCAGTGGCCGGCCGACTGGAAGAGCTCGGCGCCGGTGACGGTCACGTGGCCGACCCAGACCAGCAGGATCGTCGTCCAGCCGATCGTGTCGTGGGTGACCAGCACGATCAGGCACGACAGCACGAAGAAGCCGGCCGAGATCCGGGAGGCGCGCAGCGAGGTGGCCACCGAGTCGACGCCGCGGGCGGCCGCGACCTGGAGCAGCACGGCCATCACGGTGTTGGTGCCGAACAGCCAGGCGAGCAGCACCCGCGGCGCGTCGGTCTCCTGCACCAGCCACAGCGGGATGACGACGTTGAGCAGGACCTGGTTGGTGCCCAGGACCCCGTCGCAGGCGCTGAGCGCCAGGAAGCCGCGGTTCCTCAGGGCGCCCTTCGGGACGAGCTGCTCGGGTGGTGGTCGCGGCCGAGGCGGCCTTGGTGGCCGGCTTGTCGTGCGTCGGCGTCGGGCAGCCGGGTGACGTAGAAGGAGTTGGCGAGCAGGACGACGGCGGTCAGCCAGGGCACGGCGCGCACGACGGCGTCGTTGTCGAACGCCAGGGCCAGGCCGCCGATCAGGGCGCCGAGGGTGAAGCCGATGTTGAGCGCGGCCCGCATGAAGGCCTGCGACTGCACCCGCTCCTCGCGCGGGAAGACGTCGATCGTGTAGGCGCCGCGGCCCGACCAGCCGGCGACGCCGACGAGCTCGAGCGCGATCATCATCGCGATGTAGGAGGCCAGCCCGTCGATGAAGGGCCAGCAGGCGTAGAGCCCGGCGCCGCAGAACGAGCCGATCGCCCACATCCGCTTCGGCCCGACCCGGTCGGCGAGCCGGCCCAGCGGCACCGCGAAGAAGAACGAGACGACGCCGGCGACGGTCAGGCCGAGGCCGACCTGGGCCGCCGAGAGTCCGACGATCTGGGTGAAGAACACCGCGCTGCCGGTGAGGAACGTGCCCTCGCCGACCGCGAACAGCACCGACTGCACCGACAGCTTGCGGGCCAGCGGCGTCGGCGGCAGCAGGCGCTCGAGGCGACCTCGCGGCCGGGGCGGGTGGCAACGGGCGGCACGGCCCCATCCCAGCACGCCGACCGGGCCGTCTGCGACCCAATTACCCACTCGTTCTCCACCGCCACTGGCCACTTGTCCACAGGTCGACGGTGAGTCGGCGCGACTCGCGCCGACTCACCGTCGTTGTCCGCAGATTCGGGCCCAGGAGTGCCGAGTCGGCGCGAACTCGCGCCGACTCGGCAGGGGCCTGTGGAGAACGGGGTGGTGGGGGCTGGGGTGCGGGTGGGGCGGGGAGAGGGGGTGGCCACTAGGGTCGGTCGGGCGGATCTGCGTGCCTGGCTGGAGAGCCCCGGGGAGCCCGACCCGCTGGTGGTCGAGACCTCCGGCTCGTCGGGTACGCCGAAGCGGGTGCGGCTCTCGCGCCGCGCGGTGCTGGCCTCGGTCGCGGCGACCGAGCGCCGGCTCGGCGGTGCCGGGCGGTGGGTGCTGCGCCTGCCCGCCGTCGTACGTCGCCGGGCTCCAGGTCGTGCGCCCGCTCGCTGGTCGCGGGGCACGAGCCGGTGGGGCCCGACGAGCCGTGGCCGACGGGCGACGGGCTGGTTCACGTCGCTGGTGCCGACGCAGCTGCACCGGATGCTCGACGCAGCCGGAGGACCGCGGCTGCGCTGCGCCGCGCCCACACGGTGCTGCTCGGCGGCGGCCCGATCGACCCGGCCCTGCGCGCCCGTGCCGAGGCGGCGCGAGGTGCGCGTGGTCGCGACCTACGGCTCGGCCGAGACCGCCGGCGGCTGCGTCTACGACGGCATGCCCCTCGACGGGGTGGCGGTCGCGCTCGACGCCGACGGCCGGATCCGGATCGGCGGGCCCACGCTCTTCGACGGCTACGAGGGCGACCCCGCGCTGACCGCGCAGGTGCTGGTCGACGGCTGGTTCGTCACCGCCGACGCCGGGCGCTTCGACGAGGACGGGCGGCTCCAGGTGCTCGGCCGGGTCGACGACGTGGTGGTCAGCGGCGGCGTCAACGTGCCCGGGCCCGCGGTCGCCGCCCGCCTGCGCGCCCATCCCGACGTGGCCGCAGGCCGAGGTGATCGGGGTGCCCGACGAGGAGTGGGGCAACCGGCTGGTCGCGTTCGTGGTCGGGACGGCACGGCTCCGACCGAGCAGGACGCTGCGCGACTGGGTCGCCGCGGCGCACCCGCGCTCGTGGGCGCCGCGCCAGGTCGTCGTCGCTCGACGCGATCCCGCTGCTGGCCAACGGCAAGCCCGACCGGCTGCGGCTGCGCGCCCTCGTCGAGGCCCGGCCATGACCTCGACCGGATCGACCGGCTCGACCGACCTGCGGGTGCTGTCGATCCCGATGCGCACCCGCTTCCGCGGCATCACCGTGCGCGAGGTCGTGCTGCTGCGCGGCCCGGCCGGGTGGGGCGAGTGGAGCCCGTTCCTCGAGTACGACGCCGCCGAGGCCGCCCCCTGGCTGCGCTGCGCCGAGGAGAGCGCCGCCGGCGACTGGCCGACCGCCGCTGCGCGACCGTCGTGCCGGTCAACGTGACCGTCCCGGCCGTCGGCCCCGAGCAGGCGCACGCGATCGTGCTCGACGGTGGCTGCCGCACCGCCAAGGTGAAGGTCGCCGAGCCCGGGCAGAGCCTCGCCGAGGCCGAGGCCCGGCTCGAGGCGGTGCGCGACGCGCTCGGCCCGACGGGGCGATCCGGGTCGACGCCAACGGGCTGTGGGACGTCGACGAGGCGGTCACGGCGATCACGCCGGCTGGACCGCGCCGCCGGCGGCCTGGAGTACGTCGAGCAGCCGGTCGCCGCGCGTCGAGGACCTCGCCGTCGTGCGGCGCCGCGTCGACGTGCGCGATCGCCGCCGACGAGTCGATCCGCCGGGCCGCCGACCCCTACCGGGTGCGCGACCTCGAGGCCGCCGACGTCGCGGTGCTCAAGGTGCAGCCGCTCGGCGGCGTGCGGGCCTGCCTGCGGATCGCCGAGGACATCGGGCTGCCGGTCGTGGTGTCGTCGGCGCTGGAGACCTCGGTCGGCATCGCGACCGGCCTCGCCCTGGCCGCGGCGCTGCCCGAGCTGCCGTTCGCCTGCGGGCTGGCCACCGTGCAGCTGCTCACCGACGACGTCGCCGTCGACCCGCTGCTGCCGGTCGACGGGACGCTGCCGGTCGGCGCGCCCCCTCGTCGACGAGGCCGCGCTCGACCGGCTCGCGGCGGCGCCCGAGCGGGTCGCCCACTGGCGGGCCCGCTACGCCGAGGTCCAGTCCCAGCACCGGGGGAGGTGCCCGATGAGCGCAGCACCGAGCTGGCCCGCGCGGTGGTCCAGCGGCTGCTCGACGAGGGCGTCACCGAGGTCGTGGTCGCGCCCGGGCAGCCGCAACGCCCCGCTGTCCTTCGCCGCCTTCGACGCCGCCGAGGCCGGGCTGGTGCGGCTGCACACCCGCTCGACGAGCGCTCCGCCGGCTTCCTCGCCCTCGGGCCTGACCAAGCAGGGCCACCGGGCCGCGGTGTCTGCACGTCCGGCACCGCCGTCGCCAACCTGCACCCGGCGGTGCTCGAGGCCGCCCACGCCGGCGTGCCGCTCGTGGTCGTGACCGCCGACCGCCCGGCCCGGCTGCGCGGCACCGGCGCCAACCAGACCACCGACCAGGTGGGGGTCTTCGGTGCCCTCGTGGCGTCGTACGACGTGACCGACGCGACGGTGCCCGCTGCGTGCCGCGACCGGGACGTCGCCGGTGCACCTCAACGTGCAGCTCGACGACCCGCTGCTCGGCGCCGGCGACCTGGACGCCGCGCCCGCCCGCGCCGCGGCCGCGGCGCCCCGGGTCCGCGCCCGAGCGCCACGGTCCTGCCGCTCGGCCCGCGCACCGTCGTGGTCGCCGGCGACGACGCCGGCCCGTCGGCGCGCAAGCTCGCCGAGCGCGCCGGCTGGCCGCTGCTGGCCGAGCCGTCCAGCGGCTCGCGCACCGGCGACCTGGCGCTGCGCTGCTACCGGCTGCTGCTGCGACGACCCCGAGAGCCCGACGCCCTCGGCCCGCAGATCGAGCGGGTCGTCGTCCTCGGCCGCCCGACCCTGTCCCGGCCGGTCACCCGGCTGCTCGGCCGCGACGACGTCGAGGTGGTCGCCGTGCCGACCGCCGGGGTGTGGACCGAGCGCCCGTTCCCAGTCGGCCTGGAGGCGCCGCTACCCGACCGTCGACGGTCCCGACACCGCCAACGCGGCCTGGCTCGAGCGCTGGCTCGACGCCGACCGGGCCGTCGGCGCGACGTCTCGACGCGCTGCTGGCCGCCGAGGCCGACCTGACGCCGTACGAGGTGGTCGGCGCGGTGAGCCGTGCCGTGCCGCCCGAGGGGCTGCTCGTGGTCGGGCCGTCCAGCCCGATCCGCGACCTCGACCTGATGGGGCGCCCGACCCCGGTCGGCTCGCAAGCGCAAGACCGTCGCCAACCGCGGCCTGTCCGGCATCGACGGCGTGGTCTCGACCGCGATCGGCGTCGCGCTCGCCCGCGCCTGGAGCAGCCGCAGCCTCGCGCTGATGGGCGACGTGACGTTCCTGCACGACAGCAACGGGCTGGTGCTCGGCCCGGGCCAGCCGACCCCCGACCTGACGATCGTGGTGGTCAACGACGACGGCGGCTCGATCTTCGCGATGCTCGAGCAGGGCGACCCGACCTACGCCGACCGCTTCGACGCGCTCTTCGGCACCCCGCACGGCGTCGACGTCGGCGCGCTGTGCGCCGCCACGCGCACCCCGCACCTGCGCGTCGAGAGCCTGCCCGAGCTCGAGCAGGCCCTGGCCTCGCCCAACGGCGGCATCGAGGTCGTCGAGGTCGTCGTGCGCCGCGACAACCGGCGCGAGCTCGACCAGCGGATCCGCGCGCTGCGGCCCTGAGCCCCGATCCACCGACACGAGCAGACCCCGCCGACCCCCTGACTCCTGCGCCGCAGGTCGGTGGATCGACGCCGCGGTCACCGGCCGGCCCGCTCCCGGACGGGGCCCACTCGTTGCGCTGACCGCGAACGATGCCCCGGGCCGCGTCGGACCCGTCATGATTCAGCGGTGGAGATCGCAGTCCTGCTGGTCGCGCTGGCCGTCAGCCGTCCTGGCCATCACCGCCGTCGCCGACCGGATCGACATCCCCGCGCCGCTGGTGCTGATCGTCGCCGGCGTCGGCGGCGTCGTACCTCCCGTGCGTCCCGGAGATCGTCCTCGAGCCGGAGGTCGTGCTGCTCGGGCTGCTGCCGCCGCTGCTCTACTCGACGGCGATCCAGACCTCGCTGGTCGACTTCAACGCCAACCGGCGCTCGATCCTGCTGCTCTCGGTCGGCCTGATCCTCTTCACCACCGCCGGGATCGGCGCTGCTCGTGCACTCGTGATCCCCAGCGTCGGGTGGCCGGCGGCGTTCGCGATCGGCGCCGTCGTCGCGCCCCCGGACGCGGTCGCCGCCACCGCCGTCGGGCCGCCGGATCGGGCTGCCGCGCCGGATCGTGACGATCCTCGAGGGCGAGTCGCTGCTCAACGACGCGACCGCGCTGGTCTCGCTGCGCACCGCGATCGCCGCCGGCGGCGTCGCCGCGACCGTCGGCCAGGCGGGAGCGGGCATCAGCATCGGCGGCGTCGCGCTCGACTTCCTCGTCGCCGCGGGCGGCGGCGTGGCGGTCGGCGCCCTGCTCTTCCTCCTCGTCGCCCAGGTGCGGCGCCGGATCCAGCGACCCGCTGATGGACACCGCGATCTCGCTGATCGTGCCGTTCGCCGCCTACATCGCCGCCGAGGAGCTCGAGGCCTCCGGCGTGATCGCCGTCGTCGTCGCCGGCCTGCTGCTCGGCCACCAGGCGCCGATCCTGCAGACCGCGCAGTCGCGGATCGCCGAGCGGATCAACTGGCGCACGATCGCGTTCGTCCTGGAGAACGTCGTCTTCCTGCTCATCGGGCTCCAGGCAGCGCGGATCTTCACCGACGTCGGCGAGAGCGACCTCGGCGCCGTGCGGATCGCGCCTGGTGTGCGTGCTGTCGCTGGTCGGCGTGATCGTGCTGCGGCTGGTCTGGGTGTTCCCTGCGCGCTACCTGCTCGTGCGGCCCGGACCGGACTCCACGGGCCACGCGCCGCCGCCGGCGTACACGTTCCTGCTCGGGTGGGCCGGCATGCGCGGCGTCGTCACCCTCGCGGCGGCGTTCATCATCCCCGTCGACACCCCGCACCGGGAGGTGCTGCTGCTGATCGCCTTCACCGTCGACGGCCGGCACCCTGCTGATCCAGGGGCTGTCGCTGCCGTGGATCGCGCGCCGGCTCGCCGTGCCCGTCGCCGGACCCGATGGACGACGCCCTCGCCCGCGCCACGCTGCTCCAGCAGGCGTCGAAGGCCGGGTTCAAGGCGCTCGACGAGCTCGACGTCGACGACGTGCACGGGGTGGCGGCGCTCATCCGGCAGCGCATCGACCAGCGCAACTTCGCCGCGTGGGAGCGGCTCGGCACCACCGCCGACGAGGAGACCCCGAGCGAGCTCTACTCCCGCATGCGCCAGGCGATGATCGAGGCCGAGCGCGGCCGGATCCTGGAGATCCGCTCGGCCGGCACGACGCCGTCCGAGGTCGTCGCGCGAGGTGCTCGCGATGCTCGACGTCGAGGAGTCGATGCTCGACGTCGCCTCCCAGGAGCGCGCCGAGCTGCGTCGCGACGGCGTCGTCCGGGTGCCGGGGCAGGAGTGCGAGCACCTCGCAGGCGCACCCGGTCGGTCGAGACCCAGGGCGACGGCACGTGCGCGCAGTGCATCGCCGACGGCGTGCGCTGGGTGGCGCTGCGGGAGTGCCTCGAGTGCGGCCACGTCGCCTGCTGCGACTCCTCACCCGGCCAGCACGCCACCGCGCCACTTCCACGAGACCACCCACCCGGTCATGCAGTCCGCCGAGCCCGTCGAGGACTGGCGCTGGTGCTACGTGCACCACCTCACCGCCTGACCGCCTGACCACCGCGCGATAGTCCCTGACGATTTCGCTCGTGGAATCGGCGAGATCACCGCACGAACGTCAGGGACTATCGCGCCAGGGCCTGCTCGAGGGTGCGCGCCGGATGACCCGAGACGCGCCGTACGTCGTCGGTGACCGTCGGCGCAGGAGCCGTCGGCGATCGCCTGGTAGGTGCTCACCCAGGCGTCGAGCTGCCAGTCGGCGGCGTCGGGGTAGGCCGCGCGCCGCGAGGCGTAGGCCTCCGGCGGGGTCTCGTCCTCGAAGCGCAGCCGTCGGCCGGTCGCGACGCCGGCCCGCTCGGCGACCTCGGCCAGGGTGAGCGCCTCCGGCCCCGTCAGCGTGTACGTCGCCCCGACGTGCGCGCCCGGGTCGCGCAGCACCTCGACGGCCACGTCGGCGACGTCGGCGCGCGCCACCGCGGCGACCCGCCCGTCCCCGGCGGGGCCGCGGATGACGCCGGCCGCGTCGGCGAACAGCGGGAGGACGTCGAGGTAGAAGTTGTCGCGCAGGATCGTGAAGTCCATCCCGCTCTCGCGCGATCGCCTGCTCGGCGTCGTGGTGGTCGCGGCCCAGCGAGAAGGTCGCGTCGGCCGCCGCCCCCGCGAACGACGTGTAGACGATGTGGCGCACCCCGGCGCCGGCCGCCGCGGAGATGAGCGTGCGGTGCTCCTCGCGACGGGTGCGCCGACTCGGCGGCCGAGACCATGAACAGCAGGTCGACGCCGTCCAGCGCCCCGATCGCGGCCTGGCGGTCGCCGTACGAGGCCACGTGGACGGGAAGCCCCAGGTCGGGGCGCGCGGGTCGCGTCGCGCACCAGCAGGCGCGGCGCCAGGTCGACCAGGGCGGGGGCGACGAGGCCGCCGAGGGCGCCGGTCGAGCCGGTCAGGGCGATGAGCTCGGTCATGGTCCCATCGTGCACCCCCGCGCCCCGGGCTGGACGTCCGTGCCACCGGGTGGCTACGGCGACGGCCGGACCATCCGCAGGTGCCTGCCCTCCGGTGCGTCGTCGACGACCCCGTCGAGCGCGAAGCCCTGACGCTCGTAGAAGCCGGCGGCCCGGACGTTGCCGTCGAGCACCCACAGGTACGCCGCAGCGTCGCCCACCGCGGCGGCGAGGAGGCGCGTGCCCCACCCCGGTGCCCCAGTCCGCAGCCCGCACGTAGAGCGCGTACAGCTCCGTGTCGGCCGGTGCGTCGTCGTGGCGGCTCGGACCGCGCCGAGGCGAACCCGACCAGGCCCGACGGCGTCTCGGCCACCCAGGTGTCGCGTCCGGCCGCCGCCTGCTCGCGGCGTCGCGCGACGTGGGCGACCGCGTCGGCGAAGACCGACGCGATCGCCGCGTCGCTCAGGAGGCCGGCGTACGCCTCCCACCAGCACGCCTCGTGCAGGGCGACCAGCGCCTCGGCGTCCTCGGCGGTGGCCGGGCGGAGGGTCGGCGCGGGTGCGGTCATCGCCGCATCCTCCTGCGGGGGGCGGACCCGACGCCAGCGGATTGCGGGTGCTCCGGGCTCACCCGCGCGAGATGCCCGGCGTGAACCGGATCGGGAACCGCACCGCCCCGGTGTTGCCGGAGACCGGCAGCCACTCGCCGGGCCCGTCGGGCACCGCGTCGGGCATCCGGCGTGCGAGGAGCGGCAGCGCGACCGCCATGTCGGTCCGGGCGACGAAGTGGCCCAGGCAGTGGTGGAGGCCGGCACCGAACCCGTGGTGCGGCGGTCGCTGGGCGGTGATGTCGAACGCCGGGTCGGGCATCGCGGCCGGGTCGGTGCCGGCGGCGTGCGAGAGCATCTGGACGATGCCGCCGCGCGGGACGTGCAGGCCCTGGAAGTCCACGTCCTCGACGGCCTCCCGCGTCACCCACGTGACGGTCGGGTTGACCCGCATGACCTCCTCCACCGCGTTCGGCCCGAGGTCGGGTCGCTCGCCGAGCAGCCGCCACTGGTCGGGGTGGGCCAGCAGCGTCCGGAGCGCCAGCCCGAGCTGGTTGCGGGTGGTCTCCATCCCGGCGAAGGCGAGGAAGACCAGCGCCACGCTCAGCTCCCGCTCGCTCAACCCGTCCGGCTGGTCCTGGGTGGCGACCAGCGTCGAGACCAGGTCGTCGCGCGGGTGGGTACGACGCTGCGCCACCACCTCGTCGAGGTAGCCGGTGAGCCCCGCGATCGCCGCCTCGATCCTCGGCACCTGCCGCCCGACGTCGATCGAGAACGACGCGCCGAGGTCGTCGGCCCAGTGCGCCACCTGCGGCCACGCCTCCTCGTCGAGCCCGAGCAGCACGCAGATGATCCGCGCGGCGTAGGGCTCGGCGAACTCGCCGATGAACTCGACCGACCCGCGCTCGGAGAAGCCGTCGACCAGCTCGTGGGCCAGCGCCGTGAACCGCGGCGCCAGGGCGGCGATCGTGCGGTTGCGGAACGCCGGCACCAGCAGCCGTCGGATCCGGGCGTGGTCGGCACCCTCGAGGCTGAGCAGGGTCTCGCTCCACCACTCGGCGAACGTCCCCTCGTGCACGCCGTTCTGCGCCGGCCACCGGGCGTTGCCCTGCTGGAACCGGCGGTCGCGCAGCAGGGCCGCCGACTCGGCGTACCGGAGGACCGCCCAGCCCCAGGGGGTCTCGGCGTACCAGTCCTGCTCGCGGGCCGCGTGGACCGCCGCCGACGTCACGTCGAACGACGGGTCGGACAGGTCGAGGTGCATCGGCTCATCGTAGGGAGGATGGTCGCGGCGCGCGGGTGGCCGGGGCGCGAGGGCTCAGTAGACCTGCGGGACGAACGTCTGCTCCTGCATCGGCGGGCGGACGTAGGGCAGGTCCCTCATGACGGGGAGCTCGACCACCTCGGGAGCGACGTCGACGTAGTCGAACTGGCTGAGCAGGTGGGTGATGCAGTTGAGGCGTGCGGCCTTCTTGTCGTCGGAGGGGACCACGAACCAGGGCGCCTGCTTGATGTCGGTGTACTGGAAGGTCGTGTCCTTGGCCATCGAGTACTTCACGTAGAGCTCGTGCTCGGCGAGGTCCATGGCCGAGAGCTTCCAACGCTTGTGCGGCTCGGCGTTGCGCGCCTCGAAGCGGCGGCGCTGCTCGTCGTAGGACACCGAGAACCAGTACTTCACGACCACGATCCCGCTCCGCACCAGCATCCGCTCGAACTCGGGGCAGGCACGCAGGAACTCCTGGTGCTCGTCCTCGGTGCAGTAGCCCATGACCCACTCGACGTTGGAGCGGTTGTACCAGCTGCGGTCGAACAGGACCATCTCCCCGGCAGCCGGCAGGTGCTCGACGTAGCGCTGGAAGTACCACTGGGTGCGCTGGCGCTCGGTCGGCTTCGGCAGGGCGACGATCCGCACCGTCCGCGGGCTGGTGCGCTCGGTGATCCGCTTGATCACTCCGCCCTTGCCGGCCGAGCCGCGGCCCTCGAAGATGACCAGGACCTTCAGGCCCTGGGTCTGGATCCAGTACTGGAGCAGCACGAGCTGCTCCTGCAGGCGGACGATCTCGGCGTCGTAGAAGGCGGACTGGAGCTTGCCGCTGCCGGTGTACCTCGCCGGGTCCAGCCGGGCCTGCGCCGAGCCGACGTCGTCGGCCCCCTCCGGAGGTCGGTTCTTCGCCATGTCCGCTGCCCCTTCGTTCGGCTGGGGTCCACCATGACGCTGATCGGGTGAGGTGTCGATGGGGCGGGGTGGTGGGGCCTCGGGTGGGGTCGTGGGTGGGCGGGCTGATGGATCTCTCGCTTCTTGGACAAAGGTTCATGACAGGAGCGGGAGATTCACCACTGAGGCGGTGAAACTCCCGCTTCTTGTACAAAGGATCGTGACAGGAGCGGGAGATTCACCACTGAGGCGGTGAAACTCCCGCGCCCCCGCACCTGATGGCCCCCGCCCCCGGTCGATGGCAGACTCTGGGGATGCTCCAGTTCCGGGTGGCGGCCGACAGCAACGTCGGGCTCGTGCGGACCAACAACGAGGACTCCGGCTTCGCCGGGCCCTACCTCCTGCTCGTCGCCGACGGGGTCGGGGGAGCCGCCGCCGGGGAGGTCGCGTCGTCCACCACGACGTACGTCGCCTGTGCGCTGTCGATGCTCGGCGCCGAGCCCGACCCGCTGGCCCTGCTGGGCGCCGCGGTGGACCAGGCCGGAGCCCAGCTGCGGGCCGGGGTCGCCTCCGACCCGACGCGCACCGGGATGGGGACGACGCTGACCGCGATCCACACCGACGGACAGCGCTTCGCCCTGGCCCAGCTCGGCGACTCGCGCGCCTACGTGCTGCGCGAGGGGCAGCTGCAGCAGCTCACCACCGACCACACCCTGGTGCAGGCGATGGTCGACGCCGGGCGGATGACGCCGCAGGAGGCGCGGGTCTCGGCGCACCGCAACATCGTGATGCGGGCACTCGGCGGGCAGTCGTTGCCCGAGCCGGACCTGGGGTGGCTCGAGCTGCACCCCGGTGACCGGCTGCTGCTGTGCAGCGACGGGTTGAGCGACCTCGTCGAGGACGAGACGATCGCCCGGCTGCTCACCACCCCCGACCAGCAGCGGGCGCTGACCTCCCTGATCGGGGCGGCCCTCGGGGCCGGCGGCAAGGACAACGTCACCTGCATCGTCGCCGACGTGGTCGACGGACCGGCGGTCGACAACCGCGGCGAGCTGTTGGGCGCGGTCCGCGACTTCGAGCAGGTGCTCGACCCGGCCGCCGTACGGTTGGAGTCATGAGGATCACCAAGTTCGGCCACGCGTGCGTCCGCATCGAGCACGACGGGGTCGGCATCGTCCTCGACCCGGGCGGCTTCACCGGACGTGAGGCGGTCGCCGAGGCCGACATCGTGCTCATCACCCACCAGCACGCCGACCACTACGACGCCGACCACCTGCGTGCCACGTCCGCGCCGATCCACACGATCGAGGCTGTCGCCGCCGTGATCCGCCAGGACGCCCCCGACCTCGCCGACCGGGTCACCGTGGTCAGCCCCGGCGACCTCCTGGACCTCGCCGGGATACCGGTCGAGGTCGTGGGGGAGAAGCACGCCGTGATCCACCCCGACTACCCGCGCTTCGACAACTCCGGCTACCTCCTCACCCTCGGCTCCGAGCGCGTCTACCACCCCGGTGACTCCCTCACCGGTCCCGGCCGGCCGGTCGACGTGCTGCTGGCACCCGTCTCGGCGCCGTGGCTCAAGGTCGGCGAGGCGGTGGACTTCGTGCGCGAGGTCGGCGCGCCGCGCAACCTCGGCATCCACGACCGGGTCTACAGCGAGGTCGCGCTCGCGATGGTCGACACCCACATGGCCAACCTGGTCGGGGACCTGTCGTTCGTCCGGGTCCCCGACGGCCACGACCTCACGTAGCGGTCACGTGCGCGACCCGAGCGACGGGCGGGCGGGCGGTCGGGCGGGCGGTCGGGCGGTCGGGCGGTCAGGCGAGCGAGCGCTTGATCTGGGCGATCGTCTCGTCGGCGAGGGCGGGGAGCTTGCGGCCGACGACGAGGGGGGCCACGAGGCGGACGAGGACCGGGAACTCGAAGTCCGCGCGGTAGTGGATCTCGGTGGTGTCGTCGGCGACGGCTCGCATCGACATCGAGTCGGTGGCGGTGGTCCGGCCGTTGCGACCGCGGAACTGCACCTTCCCGGCCCCGTCTGTCGGGGCGTCGTAGGTGACCGTCTCGTAGGTGAGCTCGACGCTGCGGCCCATGAACTCCGAGACGTTGCGGTACGTCGTGCCGAGGCCGCCGTCCCCGGAGGTGCGGACGGTCTCGCGGGTGCCGGGGTCCCACTCGTTGGTGGTGGTGAAGTCGCCGAGGTAGTCGAAGACCTCCGCGACCGGGCGGGGGACGGTGAAGGTGCGTTCGACGTGCATGGCCCGAGCCTACGGACCGGACCCCGGTCCCACCCCGGCGGCGGTCTCCGCAGTGGCTCAGCAGTGGCCCCGGCAGCGCCCCCGGCGGTGCCTCCGCCGGCCGCCGCGAGGTACCCCCGGGTGGTACGTCGGAGCCGGGCCCCGCGCTCAGGGTCGGGTCGGGGTGATCCCGGTGGCGCGGACGACCACCGACAGGGGAGGCTGGGCCCATGACGATCCCCCACGAGGCAGCGGCCCGGGTCCTGGGCCTGACCAAGGTCTACGGCAGCGGCGAGGCCGCCGTGCACGCCCTGGACGGCGTCACCCTGGACCTGTACGCCGGCGAGTTCACCGCCGTCATGGGCGCCAGCGGGTCCGGCAAGTCGACGCTGATGCACGTGTGCGCGGCGCTCGACAATGCGACGTCGGGGGAGGTGTGGATCGGGGACCAGCAGATCGGGGCGATGAACGACAAGGCGCTGACCCTGCTGCGTCGTACCGAGATCGGCTTCGTCTTCCAGTCCTTCAACCTCGTGCCGACGCTGAGCGCCGAGGAGAACATCGTCCTGCCGCTGGCGATCGCCGGCAAGAAGCCCGACCAGGCGTGGTTCGACCAGGTCATCGAGACCGTCGGACTGCGGGACCGGCTGGGGCACAAGCCCAACGAGCTCTCCGGCGGCCAGCAGCAGCGGGTCGCGGTGGCGCGCGCCCTGGTGAGCCGGCCCCGGATCGTCTTCGCCGACGAGCCGACCGGCAACCTCGACTCCAAGTCGGGCGCCGAGGTGCTCCAGCTGCTGCGCGACAGCGTCGACTCGGTCGGTCAGACCGTCGTGATGGTCACCCACGACCCGGTCGCGGCGGCGTACTGCGACCGGGTGGTCTTCCTCGCCGACGGCAAGGTCGTCGACGAGGTGCGCGACCCCGACCGCGACAGCGTGCTCGAGATCATGGCCCGGATGACGGAAGTCGCCAGGTGATCCGCGCCGCGCTCAAGAGCCTGCTGGCCCGCAAGGTCCGGCTCGTCATGAGCACGTTCGCGATCGTGCTGGGTGTCTCGTTCGTGGTCGGCACGCTGATCTTCTCCGACACCCTCAACCGCAGCTTCATCTCCCTCTTCGCCTACACCGTGGGCGACGTGGTCGTGCAGCCCGAGGGCGGCACCGGCCCCGGCGGCGACGCCTCCACCGCCACCATCCCGGCCGACGTGGTCGACACCCTCGCCGCCCTGCCCGACGCGGCACGCGCCGACGGCCAGATCGGGGTGACGGGCGTCTACGTCGTCGACGACGCCGGCAAGCCGATCGGCGGCTTCGGCCCGCCCTCGTTCGGCGGCAACTGGTCCGACGCTCCCGCCGGCAACGGGCTCCAGGGCCTCACCGTGACCGAGGGCCACGAGCCCGAGGGACCCGACGAGGTCGTCCTCGACGCCAAGACGGCAGAGAAGTCGGGCTGGGAGATCGGCGACCGGGTCCCGATCATCACCTCCGACGAGACCGCCAACCTCGAGCCCACCCTGGTCGGCATCGCCGGCTTCCCCGACGGCGGCTCGCTCAACGGCTCCACCTTGGCCACGTTCACCACCCCGCGCGCCCAGGAGCTCTTCCTCGGCGGCCAGGACGCGTTCAACACCATCTGGGTGACCGCCGCGGACGGGGTCAGCCAGGAGCAGCTGCGGGCGGAGGTCGCCGCGGCGATCCCCGACGGCTTCGAGGCCGTCACCGGCGACGTCCAGGCCGACGAGCAGGCCACCGACCTGCTCGACGCGATCAGCTTCCTGACGATCTTCCTGCTGATCTTCGCCGGCATCTCGCTGGTGGTCGGCTCGTTCCTGATCGTCAACACGTTCTCGATCCTGGTCGCCCAGCGCAGCCGCGAGCTGGCCCTGCTCCGGGCGCTCGGCGCCTCGCGCCGCCAGGTCACCCGCTCGGTGCAGCTGGAGTCGTTCGTGCTCGGGGTGCTCGGCTCGACCGTCGGGCTCGGCCTGGGTGTGCTGATGGCCGTGGGGCTGCGCGCGCTGTTCGCCAACTTCGGCCTCGACCTGTCCGGCCAGTCGCTGGTCCTGGGCCCGCGCACGGTCGTCGCGGCGTACGCCGTCGGCATCCTGGTGACCATGGCCGCGGCCTACCTCCCGGCCCGCCGGACCGCCCGGATCTCGCCCGTCCAGGCGATGCGTGACGACATCGCGCTGCCGGAGGAGTCGCTGCGCCGGCGGTTCTGGTGGGGGCTCGGGCTCGCCGCAGCCGGGGGGATCTCCCTCCTCGTCGGTCTCACCGACGTCGTCGACATCGGCGGCGGCGGCTGGTTCGCCGGTGCCGGCCTGCTGCTGATCCTGCTCGCGGTCACCGCGATGAGCCCCACGCTGGCCCGGCCGCTACCTGGAGCTGACCCGGGCGCTCTTCGCCCGGGTGTTCGGCTCGATCGGCAACCTGGCCGGACAGAACGCCCTGCGCAACCCCCGTCGCACCGCGGCCACCGCGTCCGCCCTGATGATCGGGCTGACCCTGGCCTGCACGATGTCGATCGTCGGCGCCTCGGCCAAGGCGACGGTCGACAAGCAGGTCGAGGACACCTTCGTCGGCGACTTCGTGGTCAGCAGCATCTTCGCCGGGCCGTTCTCCTCGAGCATCGCCACCCGGTTGGAGCAGGTCGACGGGGTCGACGACGTCGTCCAGCAGCGCTTCGGCTTCGCGACCTACGACGGCGGGTTCTCCGGTGTCGGCGCGACCGACCCCAGCGACGTCGACCGGCTCGACCTGACGCTCGCGACCGGCAGCGTCGACGACCTCACGATCGACACCGCCCTGGTCAGCACCCAGTTCGCCCGCAGCGAGGGCCTCGCGGTCGGTGACACGTTCGAGATCGACGTCGCCAAGGGCACCGTCACGTGGACCGTGGCCGGCACCTTCGAGGCCAGCTCGCTGGTGCAGAGCGGCATCCTGACCTCGATCGAGACGTTCGAGAAGGCGGGCTACCCGGCCCAGGACAACCTGCTCGTGGTCTACGACGAGCCGGGCGCCACCGGGATGCAGGCCAAGCTCGACGCGGCGCTCGCCGACCAGCCGATCGTGACGGCCAAGGACCAGGTGGCCTTCGCCGAGGAGCAGCGCGCGCCGATCAACCAGTTCGTGCTGATCATCTTCGCGCTGCTCGGGCTCGCCCTCCTGATCGCGGTCCTCGGCATCGTCAACACCCTCGCGCTGTCGGTGATCGAGCGCACCCGTGAGGTCGGGCTGCTGCGCGCCATCGGCGTCTCGCGACGCCAGCTGCGACTGATGATCACGCTGGAGTCCGTGGTCATCTCGCTGCTCGGCGCGCTGCTGGGTGTCGTGCTCGGCATCGGCTTCGGGCTCGCCCTGATGACCCTCGTTCGCGACGAGGGGCTCGACGTCATCAGCGTGCCCTGGGGCCAGGTCGTGATGTTCCTGGTGGTCTCGATCGTCGTGGGCGTGATCGCCGCGGTCCTCCCCGGCAGGCGGGCCGCGCGGCTCGACGTGCTCACCGCGATCTCGACCGAGTGACCCCAGCGCCGGCGGCCGGCGTCGCGTGCGGGCACGTCCTGGCACGTGTCGTCATGTCTCAGGTAAACGGCACGATCGCGGGACGCGGCGGACACACACGCCTACGATGCAGGGATGGCCGAGACCCTCGCGACGGACGGACGCGCCCTGAAGCACGTCACCGTGCGGGAGTACGTGCGCGAGCTGGTGTCGGGCAACGCCCCCGGCTCACCGGCCCCGTCGGAGCGCGAGCTGGTCCACCGCTTCGGCGTCGCCCGGATGACCGTGCGCCAGGCGCTCGACGCCCTCGTCACCGAGGGCCTGCTCGAGCGCATCCCCGGCCGCGGCACCTTCGTCGCGCGACCCAAGCGGGTCGCGACCCGGATCGCCGGCTACACCGAGGAGATGACCCGGCGCGGCCTGCTGGCGGAGTCGCAGACCCTCCTGGCCCGGCGCGAGCAGGCCGGACCCGGTGTCGCCCGGGCGCTCAACGTGACCGAGGGCGACGCCGTCATCCACTGGCGCCGGCTGCGCCGGGCCGACGGCGCCGTGATGTGCGTCGAGGACGCCTACCTCAACGAGGTGCTGCTGCCCGGCTTCCTCCAGGCCGGCATGCCCACGAGCCTGTACGACGCCCTCGAGGCCCGCGGGCTGCGGCCCACCTGGGTCGAGGACTCGATCACCGCCGACGTCGCCAACGGCGACGAGCCGCCAGCTCCTCGAGGTCGATCCGGCCACGGTCGTGCTGCGGCACTCGCGGCGGGCCCTGGTCGGCGAGAACATCGTGGAGGTGTCGCGCAGCGTCTACCGCGCCGACCGCTTCACGATGTGGATCCAGCTCGGCAACGACTCCTGAGCCCCCGCACCTGAGCGACCGTTCCTCCGTTCGGGCGGACGTCGTCGTGCCCGCGGCCGCGGGCACGAGCCTCAGGCGCTGCCGAGGAAGCCCAGGGCGGCCGCGACCTCGCCGGTCTCCTCGCACACCCACACCGGGTCGGGCCCGCCGAGGTCGGGCTGGATGTAGAGCGAGTGGACCGGGCCCTCGTCGCAGCCCAGGCACATCGGCCACCGGCCGACCCGCTCGAAGAGCGCGTCCTGCACGTCCTGGGCGACGAGCCCGGCGACGTACACCTCGCCCTCGGGCCACTGCTGGGCCCACCACTCGCGCGCCACGCACGCGTCCTCCAGTGCCGAGACTGCCGGCGCGGTCGCCTGGTGCCGGGCCGTCAGATCGGCCAGGACCCGGGCTCGGGCATCGATGAGCAGGCGTTCGTCCACGTCCCCCATTGTGCGCCGCGAGCAAGGGGAACGCATCCGAACGCTCCGGCGTGCCTCCTCGGACCAGCCGGCGGGTGCTCGTCGGGCACCCGGGAGCTCTCCCGCGCCGCCCGTCGGAGCGGGGGACATGCCCTAGGGTCGGTCCATGGTGCAGGAGCTCGGCGAGCGCCGCGGAGCCGACCGCGGTGCTGGAGGTCGCGGTGCTGCACGCCCGCGACGTCCCGCACTGCCTCGAGGGCGGCGCCGACCGGCTCTCGCTGGCCGTCGACGGCCGCTCGCCCGACGTACCGACCGCGGCGTCGGTGATCCGGGCCGCCGACGACGTGCCGGTGCGGGTGATGCTGCGCCTCGACGAGACGTTCACGACCAACGGCGGCGACCTGATGCGCCTGATCGGGCTGGCCCGCGAGTACGCCGCCCTGGGCGCGGAGGGGGTCTGCCTCGGGTTCCTCGACGCCGACCTCGAGATCGACGTCGAGACCACCGTCGCGCTCGCCGACTCCATCGGCGACCTGCCCTGGACCTTCCACCGCGCGGTCGACGCGACCCTCGACCCGCGGCGCACCTGGCGCCGGCTCGTGGACCTGCCCCGGCTGACGACCGTCGCCTCCGGCGGCTCCCCGCAGGGCCTCGCCCAGGGGTACGACGACCTGCTCGCGCTCGCGCCGCCGACCCGACGGTCGCGCGGCTGCTGATGCCCGCCGGCGGTCTCGTGGCCGAGCACGTGCCGTGGTTCGTGCGGGCCGGGGTGCGCCAGTTCCAGGTCGACGACGCAGGTGCGACCCGGCGGCAGCGAGCTCGCCTACGTCGACGCGGGGCTGGTGCGCTCGTGGCGGCTGCTGCTCGACGACGTCGTCGCCCGGCACGCGACGAGCTCCTGAGCGGCGCATGACGATCCTCATCGACCCGCCCAACGCCGCGGGACACGGCCGGCTCTGGTCGCACCTGGCCAGCGACACGTCGTACGAGGAGCTGCACGCCTTCGCCCGCACCCTCGACATCCCCGAGCGCGGCTTCGACCGCGACCACTACGACGTCCCCTCGGAGTGGTACGACGCCATGGTCGACGCCGGCGCGACCCCGGTCAGCTCGCGCGAGCTGGTCAAGGCGCTGATCGCGGCCGGGCTGCGGCGCCGACGGACGCAGGTCTGACGGTCAGCGGGCGGCGAGCCGCTCGAGCTCAGCCTCCGCGTTGGCGCGGGCGGCGGCCTCCCACGCGTCGAAGGCGGTGCCGGTGTGGAACAGCCGCGGCTTGGCGAGCAGGTCGGTCGAGCACGAGGCTGCGCCCGGCGCGGAAGGTCTCGTCGTCGAGGTGGGCGTACTCGGTGCGCACCGCGCGCGACGTAGGCCGCGTAGCGCTCCGGCGTCGCGGCCAGGATGCCGAGGTCGGCGTCGGAGAGCGCGCAGCCGTTCGCGTCGTCGTCCGCGGGGCGGTGGGTCTCGGTGAGGCGGACCAGCCGCACCACCTCGGCGACCGTCTCCGGATCGGTCAGCGCGGGCAGCGCGTCCTCGGCCCACGCCGCCGAGCGCTCCTCGGCGTCGCGCTCGCCGTCGTAGACGCTGTCGTGGAACCACGCGGCCAGCACGACCGGCAGCCGCTCGAAGGGCTCGCCGGCCTCGCCGAGGTGCCACAGCCGCTCGAGCACCTCGGTGAGGTGGAGCGTGTCGTGGTAGCCGCGGGACGGGTCGGCGTAGGCGGCGAGAGCTCGTCGCGCAGCCGGTCCGGAGCCTCACCTCCGCGAGCGGCCAGGTGGCGAGCAGGGCGGGGACCTCGGTGGAGCGCGACGGCATCACCCCATCCAATCCCATCCGGGCGCTGGGCGCAGCCCTACGGCGCGACCCGGGGTGCCGCCGGCTCCGCGGGTGCCTCCGTGCGGAGCGCGTCGCTCTCGTCGCGGCGCGGCGTCATGGCCCAGCGGATCGTGCCGGTCGCCGCGCTGCCGAGCGCCCGGACGACGGTGCGCTCGGTGAGCGGCAGCCACGGCAGCCGCAGCTGCGGGCGGGTCCAGGCCGGCATCAGCCCGACCGCGGCGGCCGCGAGGACGCCGTACGGTGCCCGCGCGGCGAGGGGGAGCGGCGGCGTGAGGAGCAGGTGCCGCACCGCCTCGTGCGCGGCCGGGGTGCCGCGCAGCTCGGGGCGGTAGGCCGCCAGGGTCTCGGCGAGCTCGGCCTCGGTGTGGGGCACGTCGATGGCGCCCAGCCGCTCGGCGACGACCGCTGCCTGCGCCACGTAGGTGTCGCGGCCCTCCTGGTCGAGCGGCCGGCGGCCGTAGACGGTGTGCGCCCGCAGGAAGCTGTCGACCTCGGCCACGTGCACCCAGCGCAGCAGGTGCGGGTCCGAGGCGGCGTACGGCGTCCCGTCGGGCAGGGTGCCGGTCACCCGCTCGTGGATGCGTCGTACGACGTCCACCGACTGCTGGGCGTCCTCCTCGTGGCCGAACGTCGTCACGGCCAGGAAGCGGCTCGTGCGGTGCAGGCGTCCCCACATGTCGCCGCGGTAGCCGGAGTGCTCGGAGACGGCCTGCATCGCGGCCGGGTGCAGGGTCTGGAGCAGCAGGGCGCGTCATCCCGCCGACGAACATCGAGGCGTCCCCGTGGACCTCGGTGATCGGGCTGCCCGGCTCGAACCACCGCGGACCGGGCCGGCCGTGGATCCGTTCGGCGTGCTTGGCGCCGTCGGGACCCGCGACGCGCTGGAAGAGCGCCGAGCCGAGCTTCAGTCGCACGCCGTTGATCACACGACGGACGGTACGGCGCCCCCCAACACCCGGAAGGGTGGTCGCGTGCCGGCCGGTCGGGCGGGGCGGGTGCGTCAGGCCGACCAGGACCGCAGCCAGATGGTGTGCGGCGACGCGGCCAGCGCGGCGACGGCGTCCTCGGTGAGCGCGTCGGCGGTGTCGGTGACGACGTACCCCTGCTCGGCGCGCGTGGCGAGGTACTGGCCCGGTCACGTTGGCGCCGTGCTCGGCCAGGCGCTGGTTGAGCTCGGCGAGCACGCCCGGCACGTTGACGTGGAGGAACCCGACCCGCGAGCCCGTGGTCAGTGCCGGGGCGAGGACGGCCGGCACGTTGACCGACAGCTCGGTGCGGCCCTCGAGGGCGAACCCGGCGAGCTTGCCGGCCACGAACCAGCCGATCTCCTCCTGCGCCTCCTGGGTCGAGCCGCCGACGTGCGGGGTGAGGATGACGTTGTCGAGACCGCGCAGCGGCGACTCGAACGGGTCGCCCTGCGCCTTCGGCTCGACCGGGAACACGTCCATCGCCGCACCGGCGATGTGGCCGGACTCGATGTGCTCGCGCAGCGACTCGGTGTCGACCACCATGCCGCGCGCGGCGTTGATGAACAGCGAGCGCGGCTTCATCGTCGCGAACTGCTCCGGCCCGAAGAAGCCGGCGTTGCCGGGCCTGCCGTCGACGTGCAGCGTGACCACGTCGGCCTCGGCCAGCAGCTCGTCGAGGGTGTTCATCCGACGGGCGTTGCCGTGGGCGAGCCGGTCGGCGGTGTCGAAGAAGATGACCCGCAGCCCGAGCGCCTCGGCGACGTTGGAGAGCTGGGTGCCGATGTTGCCGTACCCGACGATGCCGAGCGTGCGGCCGCGGATCTCGTGGCTGCCGGCCGCCGACTTGTCCCAGACGCCCGCGTGCATCTTCAGCGTCTTCTCCGGCAGCCGCCGCGCCAGCGCGATGATCTCGCCGATGACGAGCTCGACGACGCTGCGCGTGTTGGAGTACGGCGCGTTGAAGACCGCGATGCCCCGCTCCGCGGCCGAGGTGAGGTCGACCTGGTTGGTGCCGATGCAGAAGCAGCCGATCGCCAGCAGGTCCGGCGCCCCGTCGAGCACCGCCTTGGTGATCGTCGTGTTGGAGCGGATGCCGAGCAGCGAGATCCCCGGGCAGCGCCTCCAGCAGGTCGGCCTCGCTCATCGAGGCCTTGCGCAGCTCGACCTCGAACCCGGCCCTCTCGAGGGACTCGACGGCCAGGGGGTGGATGTTCTCGAGCAGGAGTGCCTTCACGTGACCAGCGTAGAGAGGCCGCGCGGTCGGCTCGGGTCGGGGTTCACGCAGTGGGCGGCCCTGGCGGGCTGGGCCCTGGCGGACTGGTGCTCGGGGTGGGGGTCGTCGGGGGGTGGGTCTGCGTGCGTGGCCTGCTGGGGCTCCCGGGTTCCCCTCCAGGCGGACAGGGGCGGCGCGTCGCCGCGACGGCGTTCGCTGTGGTTGCGCTGCGCTGGCGGCGCCGCGGCCAAGCCCTTTGAGCCGCCTGGAGGGGACCCGTGCGCCCCGCCGGCCACGCACGCAGACCCACGTGGCCTGCTGGGGCTCCCGGGTTCCCCTCCAGGCGGACAGGGGCGGCGCGTCGCCGCGACGGCGTTCGCTGTGCATGCGCTGCGCCGGCGGGCCGCGGCCAAGCCCTTTGAGCCGCCTGGAGGGGACCCGTGCGCCCCGCCGGCCACGCACGCAGACCCACGTGGCCCCGCCTCCCCTCCTCGCTGGTGGGTGTGGTGGGTGTGGTGAGGGGTGGTGGGAGTGGTGGCGGCCGCCTGTTGTCCGCGACGTCGCGCCGACTCGACCCCCTCGTGCACGGGGGAGCTACCAGTTGGTGTGGCGGCCGGCGGGCAGGGGGTGGGCGGCGTCGCGGATGACGTAGACGGTGCCGCCGGAGGTGGGGAGCCAGGCGCGCTCGAACTGCGCGCGGTCATAGGTACGGCGCACCCCGGCGCGGGTGCGGGCAGCGGGGTCGTTGACCACCACGTCGCCGGAGGAGGTGAAGCCGACGATCACCAGCAGGTGTCCGCCCGTCGAGGACATCGGGGCGCTGTCGAGCTCGCCGCGGCCGAAGGAGATCGAGGCGACGAGCGGGATGCCGGCGGCGATGAACTGCTCCGCCTCCCGCAGCGAGCGGAGGCGGGTGACGAAGGCCTTGCCCGCGCGGGGGGCGGCGTACGCGGTGTTGAACGGCCAGTTGCCGGTGCCGTCGTAGGCGCGGTCGAAGGTGCTGCGGGCGGCGTAGTCGACCCAGGGGTCGGTGTGCCCCGACGGCACCCACGCGTACAGCCGCGGCGCCGGCAGCCGGTCGTAGTAGCCGAGCACCATCGAGGTCGAGGTCGGGGAGCACCAGGCCTCGCCCCCGCCGTTCCACTGCGGGTAGTCGCCCTCGTGGGTCATCTGCGAGTAGCGGGGCACGTCGAGCACGATCCCGCGACCGGGTCCCGGGGTCGACGTGCCCGCCACGCCGTCGGGCAGGCGCGAGGCCACCGCGCCGACGGTGTCCACCGACGGGTCGAGGCGGCTGCCGGCCGGACGGGCCACGGTCACCCGCAGCCGGTACGACGTCAGCTCGGAAGCCGCCTGCCAGGTGTCGACGTTGACCCTCGCCAGGTCGTCGGGCTGCCCGGAGCCGCTGGTGCGCTGGACGTAGGTGTCGCGCGAGGACCAGCGCGCGAGCAGGTCGTAGCTGGAGGTGCGGCCGGCGGCGTTGCGACCGCGCACCCGGATCTCCACGAAGCTGTTGCCGGGCGTGAGCGCCGACCACGACGCGATCAGCTCGGTGAAGGCGAACCCGGGCGCGACCCACGGCGACTCCCACGTGGCCTGCTCGTAGCGGGTGCCGGCGATCCTGCGGGTCGCGACGGGCGCGTCGATGCGCAGCCGGCCACGGACGACCTTCGGTCCCCCGCGACGTGCCGGCCCGCAGCTCGGCGCCGGTGTCCCACTGGTGGTAGTCGATGTGACGGTCCTGAGCCCGGCGGGCCTCGGACACGGGTACGGCGGCAGCGGGCCCGGGCGTCACCACGGCAAGGTAACAGCAGGCCATGGCCAGGCCGAGCGCGGCGGGGACCCTGTCGCGGACGGCGCGGCGGAGGGTGCGGGGGAGGGTGCGGGTGAAGGTGCGGGGGAGGGGAGGGACCACCGCAGCACGGTACGTCACAGCAGCCCCATCCGTCACAGGGTTGGCCGATCGGGCCCACCGGGGCCCCGGCGGGTGGCCGTCGCGGCGGCGGTGGATGCGGGACGCGGGCGCGATCACTCCTAGACTCGACCGGTGACCTTCAGGCTCTACGACACCGCGACGCGCGAGGTGCGCGACTTCGTCCCCCTCGAGGAGGGGAAGGCGGGGATCTACGTGTGCGGCCTGACGGTCCAGTCCGAGCCGCACGTGGGCCACGTGCGCTCCGCGGTCAACTTCGACGTGCTGCGCCGCTGGCTCACCTACAGCGGCTACGACGTCACCCTCATCCGCAACGTCACCGACATCGACGACAAGATCCTGACGAAGTCGGCCGAGCAGGGCCGGCCCTGGTACAACCTCGCCTACGAGATGCACGGCAAGCTCACCGAGGCCCTCGCCAGCATCAACGTGCTGCCGCCGACCTACGAGCCCGGCGCGACCGGCCACGTCCCGGAGATGCTCGAGATGATCCGGACGCTGATCGAGCGCGGCCACGCCTACGCCGCCGAGGACGGCTCGGGCGACGTCTACTTCGACGTGCGGTCGTGGCCGGCGTACGGCGAGCTGACCGGCCAGGACGTCGACGACATGGAGGCCGCCGGGGACGCCGACCCCCGCGGGAAGCGCGACCCGCGCGACTTCGCGCTGTGGAAGGGCTTCAAGAAGGACAGCGAGCCCGAGACGGCGGCCTGGCCCTCGCCGTACGGCCCCGGTCGTCCCGGCTGGCACATCGAGTGCTCGGCGATGGCCGGCAAGTACCTCGGCCCCGCCTTCGACATCCACGGCGGCGGCGTCGACCTGCGCTTCCCCCACCACGAGAACGAGCAGGCCCAGTCGCGCGCGGCCGGGCACCCGTTCGCGTCGTACTGGATGCACAACGCCTGGATCACCACCGCCGGCGAGAAGATGAGCAAGTCGCTCGGCAACTCCCTGCAGGTCCCCAAGGTGCTCGAGCGGGTCCGCGGCATCGAGCTGCGCTTCTACATGGTCAGTGCCCACTACCGCTCCCACGTCGAGTTCTCCTTCGAGGCGCTCGAGGAGGCCGCGGTCGGCTTCCGCCGGATCGAGACCTTCCTCGACCGGGTGCGCGCCGACGGCCCGCACGGCGACCTCGCCTACGCGCCCTCCGGGCTGTGGCACGCCTTCTGCCGATGCGATGGACGACGACCTCGGCACCCCGGCGGCCGTGGCGGCGCCTCTACGACATGGTGCGCGAGGGCAACCGGCTGCTGGACGCCGGTGACGACGAGGGCGCGCGCAACCTCGCCGCCGACGCCACCCAGGCGCTCGACGTGCTCGGGCCTCGACCCGGCCGACTCCGCCGCGCCCGGCGGCGACGACGCCGCGCTGACCGCGGCCGTCGACGCGCTCGTCGGCGGCCTGCTCGAGGCAGCGCGCCGAGGCGCGCGCCGCCAAGGACTTCGCCCGCGCGGACGCGATCCGCGACCAGATCACAGCAGCCGGCATCGAGGTGGAGGACACCCCGACCGGTCCGAAATGGAGCCTGAAGAATGCCCGGTAACTCGCAACGCAAGGGCTCGATCCGCAAGTCGAGCAAGAAGCCGACCGCCGGATCCGGCGGTCGCGTCAAGCGCGGCCTCGAGGGCAGGGGCCCCACGCCCAAGGCCAAGGACCGGCCCTACCACCAGGCCCACAAGTCCGACCAGGCCGCGCGCAAGAAGGCCGGCATGAAGCCGCGCCGCAAGACCACCGACGCCGAGTGGATCGCCGGTCGCAACTCGGTGGTCGAGGCGCTGCGCGAGGGTGTGCCGATCACCGGCGTCTACGTCGCCGAGGGCGCCGAGCGCGACGGCCGCCTGCGCGAGGCCTTCCGGCTCGCCCAGGACAAGGGCCTGAGCCTGCTCGAGGTCACCAAGAACGAGCTCGACAAGATGACCTCCGGCGCCGTCCACCAGGGTCTCGCGGCCCGGATCCCGCCGTACGAGTACGCCCACCCCGACGACCTGCTCGACCTGGCGCAAGACCAACGCCGAGAAGCCGCTGATCGTGCTGCTCGACTCGATCACCGACCCGCGCAACCTCGGCGCCGTCGTCCGCAGCGCCGTCGGGCTTCGGCGCCCACGGCGTCGTCATCCCCGAGCGCCGTGCCGCCGGCATGACCGCCTCGGCCTGGAAGACCAGCGCCGGTGCCGCGGCCCGGATCCCGGTCGCCCAGACGGTCAACCTGGTGCGCCAGATCAAGGCCTACCAGGACGCCGGCTGCATGGTCGTCGGCCTGGCCGCCGACGGTGACCTGTCGCTGCCCGACCTGGTCGCGGACGCCGACCTCGCCCGCGGCCCGCTCGTCGTGGTCGTCGGCGCCGAGGGCGACGGTCTGGGCCGGCTGGTCTCCGAGAGCTGCGACCACCTGGTCTCGATCCCGATGGCCAACTCGCTGGAGTCGCTCAACGCCGGAGTCGCCGCCTCGGTCTGCCTCTACGCGATCGCCCAGGCACGCGCCTGACGCAGCACGTCTCGGCGCCCCACCCCGCTCGGGGTGGGGCGCCGTTGCCGTGGTCACCTGCCCGGCACCCCTGAGGCGTTCGCGTCCGACCCGGGCCGCGGGTCAGGGGGAGTCGAGGTCGTCGGCGAGTGCCTGGTCGACCGGGACTGCCTCGTCCGGACGGTCGGGGAGGATGGTGTCGACGTAGTCGCGAGCGGTCTCGAAGATGTCGACCTCGGCGCCTCGCTTCTCGGAGAGGTACCAGCGGTGCACGAGCACCTCGTGGAAGATCTCGGCCGGCTCGAGCTTGCCGCGTGCGGCGGGCGGGACCACCGCGATGACGGGCTCGTAGATCTGGGTGAGCCAGCGGTTGGCGACCAGGGAACGGTGCTCGCGGCCGAGGTCGAAGTGCGCGGTGAACGACGCGAGGTCGTTGAGCAGGCGCCGGGCCTGGGCGTCCTCGACGTTCAGGCCGGTGAGCGCCTGGAGCTCGCGCCGGTGGTGCCCGAGCTCGACGACCTTCGGCTGGATCCGGACGAGGTCGCCGCCGATGTCGGTGATGATGTCGAGCTCGTCGACGTCGAAGCCGAGGTCGTTGAGACGCTCGATGCGCTGCTCCACGCGCCACATCTCGTCGGTGCCGAACTCCTCGGCGTCGGTCAGCTCGGTCCACAGCGCCTGGTAGCGCTCCACCAGGAGCTCCACGATCTCGTGGGCGGCGACGCTCGTCGTCGAGGGACTCGCTGGCCTGCAGGTCGAGGAGCTCGGCGAAGACGTTCTCGGTGGCGATGGTCAGGTCGTACTCGCGCATCGCCGCCGACAGGCTCGGGCGCAGCTCGCCGGTCTCGGCGTCGACGAGGTACGCCGCGAAGCCGCCGGCGTCGCGGCGGAAGAGCACGTTGGACAGCGACACGTCGCCCCAGAAGAAGTCCGCGAGGTGCAGCCGCACCAGCAGCACGACGATCGCGTCCACCAGCGAGGGCAGGTTGTCGGCGCGCAGGCCGTGGGCGAACAGGCTGCGGTAGGGCAGCGAGAAGCCGAGGTGCTGGGTCAGCAGGGCCGAGGGAAGCGGCTCGCCCGTCCGCGTCCACGCGGCCCGTCACCACGCCCTGCGGCACGACGGCGGGCAGTCCCAGCCGCTGCAGGTCACGCAGCAGCCGGTACTCGCGGAACGCGATCTCCTCCACGGTCTCCTTGACCGCGTAGGTGCGGTCGCCCGAGGCGCACGATGCGTACGACGTGGCGCGAGAGGCCTCGCGGAAGGGGGACGACGTGGTCGTCGGTCCACTCCTCGAGCGGCGTCGCCCACGGCAGTGCGAGCAGCGCCGGATCGGGCCGGTTGGCCACGATGTGGAGCGACATGGCACCAACCTAGCGCCGCTGACGCCCCGCCGCCCGATTCCGGGGCGGTCGGCGGCCGCTCCGGACGCCGCTCGGGGCGTCCGGGGGTCTCCCGGGAGGTCGGTGGACCCGGGACCCGGTCAGGTGCCGGGCTCGAGCAGCGCAGCCCCCGCTCCGCGCTCGGCCAGCTCGTCGCCGGGGTTGTTGATCGCGCACGTGCGCAGGGACAGGCAGCCGCAGCCGATGCACCCGTCGAGACGGTCGCGCAGCAGCTCGATCCGTCGGATCTGCTCGTCCAGCCGTGGCCGCCACGCCCGGCTCAGCCGGTGCCAGTCGGCCTTGGTCGGCGTCCTGCCGTCGGGGAGCTCGGCGAGCGCCGTGCCGATCTCGTCGAGCGAGAGACCGATCCGCTGGGCCGTGCGCACGAAGGCCACCCGGCGCAGGGTCGACTGGGCGTAGCGGCGCTGGTTGCCGCTCGTCCGCTCGGCGGCGATCAGGCCCTTGTCCTCGTAGAAGCGCAGCGCGGAGGTGGCGACCCCGGAGCGCTCGGACAGCTGACCGATGGTGAGGCTCATGCCTCGAGTCTCCCGAGCGTCGTACCAGACTTCAAGGGTCCTTCAGGTTCGCGGTGGTCGACTCCTGGTCTCGCACCCGGCGGGGGGCACTAGGCTGTCGTCGTGCCGTGAGGCGCACGCCGGTGTAGCTCAGTTGGTAGAGCGCTTCTCTTGTAAAGAAGATGTCGCGGGTTCGACTCCTGT
The DNA here is from genome assembly GCA_963757695.1 of uncultured Actinomycetota bacterium. Taxonomy (GTDB): domain Bacteria; phylum Actinomycetota; class Actinomycetes; order Propionibacteriales; family Nocardioidaceae; genus Nocardioides. The sequence goes on along the minus strand of CAVWTJ010000012.1, from coordinate 637,675 downwards.
CACCGGCTCGGCCGCGAGCAGCGCGGACGTGTCCCGGCGCGCTCGTCGTCCCTCCGCCCGCTCCGGGCGGAGCGCCACGGAACGACGTCAGCGCAGCCGGCGGGCCGCGAACCGCGCCGGCGGGGACGCGATCGCGTCCTGGGCGGCCACCAGCGCGATCTCCCGGGTCCCGGCCGCCAGGGTCGCCTCGAGGACGGCGTAGACCGAGGACGTCGTGCGCTCGAGCGCGGCGGCCGGAGATCCGGTGGTGTGCAGGTGGGCGAGGTAGAGGGCCGCCGTGACGTCGCCGCAGCCGTTGGGGCTGATCGGGAGGAGCGGCGTGGTCACCGCCCAGGCGCCGGCGTCGGAGACGGCCACCAGGTCCAGCGTTGCCTCGGGGGAGTCGCTGTGGAGCACGGACGTCACCAGCACGTCACGCGGCCCGCGCTCCCGTACGGCGTCGACGGCGGCCAGCACCTGCTCGATCGTCGACGTCGTGGTGCCGGCGAGGAAGTCGAGCTCGAAGTGGTTGGGGGTGATGATGTCGGCGCGCGGGACGACCTCGTCGCGCAGGTACTCCGGGATCCCCGGCTTCACGAACATGCCGCGCCCGACGTCGCCCATCACCGGGTCGCAGCAGTAGACGGCGTCCGGGTTCAGGGCCTTCACCCGGGCGACGGCGTCGAGGATCACCGCACCGACCGCCGGGTCGCCCTGGTAGCCGGACAGCACCGCGTCGGCGTCGCCGAGCGCGCCGCGGTCGTCGATCCCGGCGATGACCTCGCGCACGTCGGCCGGGTCGAGGAGCGGGCCGCGCCAGGCGCCGTACCCGGTGTGGTTGGAGAAGTGGACGGTCAGCACCGGCCAGACCTCGTGCCCCAGTCGCTGCAGGGGGAAGACCGCGGCCGAGTTGCCGACGTGACCGTAGGCGACGGAGGACTGGATCGACAGGATCTTCACGGGGTCATTCAACCGCCCGGCGCCGTGAACCCGTGAGCGCCACCCGGTTTGGGCGTCGCATTCCGGGGAAGACCTCTGACGGGGGTGAGCGCCGGGGTTACCAGGCCATGCTCGGGCGTGCCGTCGTGAAGGACCTCGTGGTCCTGACGCGGCGGGTCACGAGGTGCTGGAAGCGTGGTACCTCGAAGCGTGTGGAAAGTGCACCGGCGTGGTCGGCACGGACTACGCTCGATGCTGGGGGACAACGGGGGGCACGGATGGACCTGCACAACGGCTCGACCGAGCTGCGTGCCCTGCACGACCTGCACCGGATGGTCCTCCTGGTCAACTCGGCCGACAACCTCGCCGACGTGCTCGAGGTCGCGGCGCTGGGCGTCTCCGACGTCCTCGGGTTCGGTGTCGTGGCCATCAACCTGCTCACCGACCGCGGCGACTTCGAGACCGTGACCGTGGTGGGGCCGGCCAGGGACGTGCTGCTCGGCACCCGCAACGACCGCGACGACTTCCTCGCCGAGCTCGCGGCGGCCGACGAGTGGGGTCTGCTCCGCTTCGTGCCGGCCGGTCGCTACTCGGACCGCGCCGGGGCCGTGCGGTGGCGTCCGGAGGACGAGCCCGAGGACCACCCCGACGCCTGGCTGCGCGACGATGCGCTCTATGCCCCGCTGCGCGACCACGACGGCGAGCTGGTCGGGATCGTCAGCCTCGACCTCCCCGAGAGCCGGCGCCGCCCCGGTGCGCTGCGGCGCCAGGTGCTCGAGATCTACGTCGTCCAGATCGGCCTGGCGATCAGCCGGGCACGGGAGCGGTTCCGGCTGCAGGAGCAGCTGCGCCTCGCCGAGCTCACCTCGACGCTGACGCACCTGGCCTCCTCCAACCAGGACCTCGAGACCGTCCTCAAGGAGAGCCTGCACGCGGTCGAGGTGGGGCTGCGCGCCGACGGCGCGTGGATCCGGTTGTTCGCCGACGAGCAGGAGACCTGGGAGGCCCTCAACGTCCCGCCCGGGCTGCCCGACGACCTGCGCGCCAGCGCGAGCGGGACCTTCCCGCCGCTCGACCTCAATCGGGTGTTCGCGACCGCGGAACGGCTGGCCCAGGTCTGCTGGGCCGACCGTCGCACGCTGGTCATCTCCGCCTACGACGGCGACACGGCCGGTGACCTGGTCGCTCAGGGCGCCCGCGAGCGGGTGCTGGACTGGCTCAGGGCGATGGGGCACGCGCACTTCGTGCTCGTGCCGATCGGGTCGGCCGCACAGTGCTTGGGCTACCTGGTGGTCGACCGGGTCGAGGAGCGCGGCGCCTGGAGCGCGGCCGAGGACCGCGCGGCCCTGGAGCTGGGACGTGAGCTGGGCCGGGTGATCGGGAACGCTCGGCTGCGCCACCGCGAGCGCGAGCTGGTGCTGCGCCTGGAGGAGCTCGACGAGCACAAGAGCCAGGTGGTGACCACCGTCGTCCACGAGCTCAAGAACCCGCTGGCGGCCATCATGGGCAACCTCGAGCTGGTCGTCGACGACCCCACGCTGGCCGAACGCGCCCACGCCGCCATCGGGATCGCCTCGCGCCGGATGCTCGACATGGTCGAGGACATGCTCACGCTCACCCGGCTCAAGGAGGCCGCGCCGGCGGCGCGGCACGCCGAGTTCGACCTGTCGGCCTGCGTCGCCGACGCCGTCGTGCTGCTCCAGGGCGCCGCCGAGCGTGGTGGAGTCCGGCTCGACCTGTCGGGGCTGGCCGACGGCGTACGCCTGGGTGGGGAGGAGGGCGAGATCCACCGCCTGGTGACCAACCTCGTCTCGAACGCCATCAAGTTCAGCTCCGATGGTGACGTCGTCTCGGTCGGGCTGGCGGCTCTCCCGGACGAGGTGGTGCTGAGCGTCGCCGACACCGGGCTGGGGATCGCGTCGGCGGACGTGCACCTGCTGTTCCGGGAGTTCGAGCGCTCGGCCAACCCGGCGGCGCGCTCGAGGCCGGGCACCGGGCTGGGCCTGGCGATCTCGAAGCGGGTCGTCGACCGGCACGGCGGGTGCATCGACGTCTCGTCGCGGCTCGGGGTCGGCAGCGCCTTCAGCGTGTCGTTCCCGCGCGGCTGACCGCGCGGCTGACCGCGGGGGACTGCCCGCGGGGGACTCAGCCTTCGTCGGTGCTGAACGCGCTGGCGACTGCGGCCATGTCGTCTTCTCCGTGACCGAGATCGGATGCTCGGTCGAAGGCGCCGAGCACGGCGGCGAGGAGGTCGTCGGGGAAGCCGGCCGTACCGGCGGCGTCCACCATCAGGCGCAGGTCCTTGCGCACGCCGTCCAGGGCGAACGAGACCGGGCCGTCCTCGGCGAGCCCGGAGAGCATCGCCTCGCCCTTGATGTGGGCGTAGGGCGTGTCGACGGCGCCGCCGCCGATCGCCTCCAGGAACAGCCGCGGCTCGACGCCCAGGGCCTTCGCCAGCCCCAGGGCCTGGGCCGTCCCGGCGGTCAGCAGGGCGACCCACGAGTTGGCGGCCAGCTTGAGGGCGCTCGCCTGGCCGGGCTGCTCACCGACCTCGATCACGCGCGAGCCGATCGCCTCGAGGGCCGGTCGCGCGTTCTCGACGAGGGGTGCGGGACCCGAGGCGAGGACGACGAGCTGGCCGTCCTCTGCGGGCTTGCGGGTGCCCAGCACGGGCGCGTCCAGCATCCGTCCCGGCGCCCGCTCGGCGATCCTGCGAGCCGCCTCCGGTCCGACGGTGGAGGTCTGCACCCACACCGCCTCGGGGGCGAGCGCCGCCGCGAGCTCGTCGGCCACGGCGAGCACGGCGTCGGCGTCGTACAGCGCGGTGATGACGACGTCCGCCCCGGTCACCGCCTCGGTGACGGAGCCGGCCGCGGTGATGCCCGACGCTCCGTCGGCCACGGCCTCGGCCTTGGCCGGGGAGCGGTTCCACACGACGACGTCGTGCCCCTCCCTCGCCGACGAGCCGGCCATGCCGGCGCCCATGATCCCGGTCCCGATGAGTGCGATGCGCATGACTCCACCCTGCCACTCGACCGAAGTGCCGGGTCCGGGACCGGCTGCCCGGTGCTGCTGGGCCGTCAGGCGACCTGGATCGAGCGCTTGGACAACCCCATCCAGAAGCCGTCGATGACCTGGAGCCCCGCCTCGGCGGGGTCCGAGGCGGCGCCGAGGGTGACGAAGAGCGGGGAGTAGTGCTCCACCGTCGGGTGGGCGTACGGCATGCCCGGTGCCTGGTGCTTGAAGTCGGCCAGGGCATCGACGTCCCCGCGGGCGAGGGCCTCGCCGGCCCAGGCGTCGAACTCGGTGGACCACCCGGGTGCGGGCGCCTGGATGCTGTAGTCGGTCAGGAACCGGAGCCCATGGGTCAGGAAGCCCGAGCCGATGACGAGCACGCCCTCGTCGCGCAGCGGGCGCAGGCGCTCCCCGAGGGCGAGGAGCCGCGCCGGGTCATGGGTCGGGAGCGACAGCTGCAGGACCGGGATGTCGGCGTCGGGATACATGATCCTCAGCGGCACCCAGGCGCCGTGGTCGAGGCCGCGGGAGCTGTGCTGGTGCACGGGCTCGGTCGCGGGCATCATCGCCGCGATCCGGCCGGCCAGGGCGGTGGCGTCCGGCGTCTCGTAGGTCATCTGGAAGTACTTCGGCGCGAAGCCGCCGAAGTCGTAGACGAGCGGGGCGGCGCTCGCGCTGAGCGAGACCGGGGCCGACTCCCAGTGGGCGCTCACGATCAGGATGGCCGTGGGCCGGGGGAGGTCGGCGGCCCAGGCCGCGAGCTGCCCCGACCACAGCGGATCGTCCAGGAGCGGCGGGGCTCCGTGGCCGAGGTACAGGGCAGGCATCCGGTCGTTCACATTTCAACTATATCCCACGGGCGGTGCTGGCGTCGTGGTCGGCCAGCGCGGACCAGTCGACCGGGTCTGCGCCCTGGTCGGCGAGCAGCCGGTCGACCCGGCTGAACGGCCGGGAGCCGAAGAAGCCGCGCGAGGCCGACAACGGAGAGGGATGGGCGGACTCCACCCACGGGACGGGACCCAGGAGCGACGTGAGCGACTGGGCGTCACGGCCCCACAGGATCGCGACCACGGGCTGCCCCGCCTCCGCCCTGGCGACGAGGGCCCGGATCGCGCACTCGGTCACCTCCTCCCAGCCCTTGCCCCGGTGCGAGGCGGCCGCACCGGGCTGGACGGTGAGCACCCGGTTGAGCAGCATGACGCCCTGGTCGGACCAGCCGGTCAGGTCGCCGTGCCGGGGCGGGACGAGGTCGAGGTCGGAGCGCAGCTCGGAGTAGATGTTGACCAGGCTCCGCGGCAGCGGCCAGACGTCACGCTCGACCGCGAAGCTCAGCCCGATCGGGTGCCCCGGGGTGGGGTAGGGGTCCTGGCCGACCACGAGCACCCGGACGTCGGCGAGCGGACGACGGAAGGCGTGGAAGACGGCATCGCCGGCCGGCAGGTAGTCCCGCCCCGCGGCGACCTCCTCGCGCAGGAACGCACCGAGGCGCGCCACCCGGTCATCCACGGGAGCCAGTGCCTCGGCCCAGTCCGGGGCCATCAGGCCCTTCTCCACGAGTCCCGCCAGCGCGCTCATGGGGGCGAGGGTAGCCCGGTGCCGGCCGCTGCTCGTCGTCCTCCTCGTCCTCCTCGTCCTCGTCGTCCTGGTCGTTCACGACCAGTCGGGGCGTGCCCCGCGTGGTGGCGTCGGGAGGCGACACCACGTGCACGCCTCGGACGTCGGCGAGTCCGTTGATGCTCCGGGCGGTGGCGGGCGGCACCATCGTGGGCCGGCCGGCCGTCGTCCGGCACGATGCCGGGCACTGCGGTGAGGCAACGGTCGGCGGGCTGCGCAGGGGACGCGGTCGACACGAGTGTCTCGGCCTGCCGCACCAACCGCAGGCGCTCAGAGCGCTGGTCGTCATGACTCTCCGGTGGACACGATCGGTGGGGGGGTGCGCGAGCTCCGAGGGCGCGCCGTGGGCTCGACGCCACGGGTCCGGCCGGGGCTGCGGCCGGAGCTGCGGCCGGGGCTGCGGGGGCAGGCTGGCTCTGTCAGGGCTGGCTCGTCAGGCGCGCGAAGACGGTGGGGCAGTAGCTCAGGCCCAGGCCGACGGCGTAGGCCGCCGCGAGGCGCTCGTCGGGGTCGTCGGGGTCGAGGCCCGCGAGCTGGCTGAGGTCGGCACCGGGGGCCCGCAGCCGGGCGCAGAAGTCGGCACCGCGCTGCCGGATCCTGGCGTCCGACACGTCCCCGACGGCGCTCGGGTCCTCGGTCGTGCGGCGCACGATGAACCGGAACAGGTCGGCCCGCTCGGGTGCCGTGGCCGCCCCGGGCTCCTCGGCCTCGCGAACGGGACGGTAGGCGGCGTAGGCGTCGGGGCAGTACGTCGTCCCGGCCGCCTCGGCGATCGCGTCCACGGTGGGCTGGTCCAGGCCGTACTGGTTGGACCAGAACGCCACCTTGTCGGCCACCAGGCCGCCGCCGCTGACGACCGAGCAGAAGTCGCGGCCCAACGCCACCGACTCGGTGTCGGAGCCGACCGTCCCCGCGCCGGTCGCCGACAGGGCGGAGCCGAGGCCCGCGAGGAAGTCGTCGTCGGCACCGGGCCAGTCGGCGGCCGCGGTAGCGGGGGAGATCGGTGGGCGGAGGTCGTCAGCCGGGGTGGGGTCGGCCGGAGTGTCGGCCGGAGTGTCGGCCGGGGTGGACGGGTCCGACGGGGTGCTCGGCGCCGTCGTGCCTGGGGGCGCATCGGGACCGGTGTCGTCCGACGAGCCACCGGTGCAGGCCGTGGTGACACCCAGCAGCAGCACGAGGAGCAGGCCGGGCGCCCGGAGTCGCCGCGTCACCGGGCGAGCGCGCGCGACGAGCCGGAGCCGTGCCGGCGGCGTCCGGTCCCGATGCCGGCCGGGCCCTCCGCCCCCTCGTCAGCACTCCCGGGTGCCGTGTCGGGCGCGGTGTCGGGCGAGGTGCCGGTCGCGGTGCCCGGGGTGGCCTGGACGGACCACTGGGAGATCCACTCGTCCAGCACCGCCCAGGTGCTGCCCCGCGCGGCGCGGCCGGTGAGCATGCCCAGGTGTCCGCCCGGCACGATCTCGAACCGGACCTCCTCCGAGCCGGACAGCAGCGGTACGACGGCCTTGACCGCCGGCACCGGTGCGATGCCGTCGTTGGCGCCGCCGAAGACGAGGACCGGTGCGGTGATGTCGGCGAGGGCGACCTCGCGCTCACCGAGGTCGAAGGTCCCGTCGACGAGGGCGTTGCCCTTCACGAACCGGTGGTACAGCTGGCCGAAGCTCCGCCCGGGATAGGCGGTCATGTTGGCGGTGAAGCGGTCGACGGCCTCGATCTGGGCCAGGAAGTCGGCATCGTCGAGGTGGGTGGCGAGCGCGATCGGCTTCGTCACCAGCTTCTGGAACGACGACAGCTGGAAGGCCCACCTGACGAGGGGCTGGGGGGCGCCGCCCAGGGCCTGGTAGGCGCGGGTGATCGGCCCGCGCCCGGCACCGAGGCTGAGCAGCGGACGCAGGGGTGCGACCAGGGGGACCAGGCTGACGTCGACGGGCGAGCCGGCGACCGTGATCGACCCGATCGGCAGGTCGGTGTCCGCCGCGGCAGCGAGCAGGGCGAAGATCCCGCCGAGGCTCCAGCCGACGACGTGCACGGGGCGCCCGCCGGCGTACTCGCTGACCTCGCGGATCGCGGTCGGGACGACCTCCTCGATCCAGTGCTCCATGCCGAGGTTGCGGTCGCGGAAGGACACCTGGCCGTACTCGACGAGGTAGGTCGGCCGGCCGGCGGCGACGAAGTGCTCGACCAGCGAGCAGCCGCGGCGCAGGTCGAAGCAGAGCGCGGGTGCGGCGAGCGGCGTCACGAGCAGCACGGGATCGCCCTGCTCCTGGACCTTCGCCGCGGGCCGGTAGTGGTAGACCTCGCGCAGGGTGCCCTCGTCGATCAGGGTCCGCGGCATCGGTCGCAGGTCGGCCAGCCCGCCGTAGAACACCTTGTGAGCGACGTTGCTGGCGGCCGAGACCACCTGGTCGGGCTTCGGGATCAGGTCCACCACCGAAATCTACCCCGGCCCGGTCGCCACCGTGGCGTCCGCGCCGGATCGCGGGGCCCCGGGTGGACCCGCGCTCCGCGGCCCACCGGGTCGCCGGGCGCGCCTGCGTCCTACGGCCCGGTGGCTCCGCGCGGCGACGGCGGCTCGACGGTGCCGAACAGGGCGTGCGACCGGCCCGTGGCCAGGGCCCAGTAGCGGTCGCCGAAGGACCAGTGCCACCACTCGGTCGGGTAGTTGACCAGCCCGGCCCCGGCGAGCGCGGCGACGAGCTCGCGGCGGAGCAGGAGCGCCTCGCCGGTCACGTCGGGGTGCCGGGTGTAGCAGCGGCCCTCGCTCTCCTCGGGGTTGGCGTCGATCGGGCAGCCGACGTCGAGGACCTCGCCCTCCGGTGTCGTCAGGACGACGTCGGCGGCGGACCCGGCGGTGTGCGGGCCGACCTCCGGAGGAGAGACGAACCGGCTCGCGAGCCGGTGGATCTCGGCCGCGTCCCGGCGCGGGTCGAGGCGGCGCAGGCGCGCGGCGTACGACTCGAAGTACTGGCGCTGCACGGCCGGTCGGCGGTAGCCCTCGTTGAGCGCCAGCCGCAGGTCGCCGGGCAGTGCCGCGGCGGCGTCCTGCAGGCGCTCCAGCACGGGACGGCGCAGCCAGCGCGAGACGGGGTCGGTCGAGGGGCCGCTCCAGCCGAGGAGGCCCGTGGAGTCGACGAGCGCCGCCGCGGCAGTCCCGTCAGCGGTGTCGTGCTCCCGGACCGGGATGCCGGTGACCGCTGCATCGCTCATCAGCACGACGTCGGCCCAGGCGGGCGGCGGCGTGCTCGCGGAGGTCTCGTCGGCAGGCATGGGAACGTGGTCGTTCGGCGGGGGCAGGCTGAGCGGGTCCCTCAGGTGCGCTTCACGGGGAGCACGGCCTTGTCGTGGCCGCCGGCCTCGATGTCGGACAGCTCGTCCATGAAGGCGGCCGCCCAGGCGGCGACGTCGTGCTGGCTGATGGTCTTGCGCATCGCCTTCATCCGCCGGGTGAGCTCCTTGTCGTCGGCCTGGTAGGCCTCGATCATCGCCGACTTCATGCCGTTGATGTCGTAGGGGTTGATCAGCCAGGCCTGGCGCAGCTCGTCGGCGGCGCCGGCGAACTCCGAGAGCACCAGGGCGCCGTCGTTCTCGAAGCGGCAGGCGACGTACTCCTTGGCGACCAGGTTCATGCCGTCGCGGTACGGGGTGACGACCATGATGTCGGCGGCGCGGTAGAGCGCCGCCATCTCCTCGCGGGGGTACGACGAGTGCAGGTAGCTGATGGCCGGCCGGCCGATCCGGCCCAGGTCGCCGTTGACCCGGCCGACGAGGCGGTCGATGTCGTCACGCAGGATGCGGTACTGCTCGACCTGCTCGCGCGAGGGCACCGCGACCTGCACGAACACGGCGTCCTCGACGTCGAGGTGGCCGTCGGCGATGAGCTCGCTGAACGCGCGCAGGCGGGCGTAGATGCCCTTGGTGTAGTCGAGCCGGTCGATGCCCAGGAAGATCTTGCGGGGGTTGCCCAGCGCCTCGCGGATGGCCGCTGCCCGCTCGGCGACGGCGTCGGTCTGGGCGAGCTCCTCGAACCCCTTGGCGTCGATCGAGATCGGGAACGCCGCCGCTCGCACCGTGCGCCCGTCGGGCAGGTAGACGAGGTCGCGGTGGGTCTTGTGGCCGACCCGCTGGCGGACCAGGCGCACGAAGTTGGCGGCCCCGCCGGGCAGCTGGAAGCCCAGCAGGTCGGCGCCGAGCAGGCCCTCGAGCAGCTGGCGGCGCCACGGGAGCTGCTGGAACAGCTCGGCCGGCGGGAAGGGGATGTGCAGGTAGAAGCCGATCCGCAGGTCGGGGCGCAGCTCGCGCAGCATCTGCGGCACCAGCTGGAGCTGGTAGTCGTGCACCCACACGGTGGCGCCCTCGGAGGCCACGCCGGCGGCCATCTCGGCGAAGCGACGGTTGACCGAGACGTAGGAGTCCCACCACTCACGGTGGAACTCCGGCTTGGCCACCAGGTCGTGGTAGAGCGGCCACAGGGTGCCGTTGGAGAAGCCCTCGTAGAAGAGCTCGATCTCCTCGGCCGTCATCCCGATCGGCATCAGGTTGAGCCCGTCGGCCTCGAAGGGCTCGAGGTCCTGCTCGGTGCCGCCCGGCCACCCGATCCAGGTGCCGTTGTTGGCGCGCATCACCGGCTCGATCGCGGTCACGAGGCCACCCGGGGACGGCCGCCAGCCCTGGCTGCCGTCGTCCAGCGTGACGCGATCGACGGGCAGGCGGTTGGCGACGATCACGAGGTCAGCAGACACGTGCTCACCCTAGGACCTGGCACCACCGGTGCGCGGCCGCCCCTGGGGGTGACCCGCCGCTCAGGTGCGGGCGGGGCGTGGTCTGTGCGAGCCTGGAGCATGGCCGACCAGGTGCTCGAGCTGACCCGCGACCAGGCGCGCCGGATCGCCGTACGGGCGGCGCTGCTGGCCGACCAGCGGCCGGTCGACCTGCACGACACGGCCAGCCGGCTGACCGGGCTCCCGCTCGACCTGACCCGCGCGGTGGCCCCGGCCGCCGAGCTGGTGCTGTGGGGTCGGCTCGGCGACGGCCACCGGCCGGGTGACCTCGGCGACGCGGTCGCCTCGCAGGAAGTGGTCGAGGTCGGTGGCGCCCTGCGCCCGGCCGAGGACGCGGTGCTCTACCGCGCCGAGATGGCCGCGTGGCCGACCCCGGGGCCGTGGAAGGACTGGCACCACCGTCTGCACGACTGGATCGGGGCCAACGAGGCGTGCCGCCGCGACGTGCTCGAGGCGCTGCGCCAGGAGGGTCCGCTCCCGGTCGCCGCGCTGCCCGACACCTGCGCGCAGCCGTGGCGCTCGACGGGCTGGAACGACGGCAAGAACACCCGCATGCTCGTCTCGCAGATGGTCCAGCGCGGCGAGGTGGCCGTCGCCGGGCGTCAGGACCGAGAACGGCTCTACGACCTCGCCGAGCGGGTCTACCCCGACGACGAGGTCCCCCCGCTGGCCGAGGCCGAGGCGGAGCGCGACCGGCGCCGGCTCGTGGCCCTCGGGGTGGCTCGGGCAGGCGCCGCGCTCCAGCAGGGCGAACCGGTCGGAGCCGGAGCGGCCGGGGAGCCGGTGGTGGTCCAGGGGGTCCGGGGTCGCTGGCGCGTGGATGTCGAGGCCCTCGCCGCGCTGGACGGACCGGCACCGGAGCGGACGGTGCTCCTCGCGCCGTTCGACATGCTGCTCGAGGACCGCAAGCGGATGGCCGACCTGCTGGACTTCGACTACGCGGTGGAGATGTACCAGCCGCGGGCCACCCGGCGCTGGGGCTACTACGCGCTGCCGGTCCTGTCCGGGGACCGGCTGGTCGGCAAGGTGGACCTGACCGCCGACCGCGAGGCGGGCGAGCTCCTGCTGCACGCCGTGCACGAGGACGAGCCGTTCGGCGCCGGGCTGCGGGCGGCCGTCGACGCCGAGGTCGAGGACCTGGGCCGGTGGCTGGGTCTCGTCGTGGCCGAGCAGCCGCACGAGGCGTGACGGCTCAGGAGTAGGAGACGCCGATCTGGGCGAGGAGACCGTCCAGCTGGCGCATCAGCAGGAGCGTCTGGTCGTGAGGCACCAGCGGGCTCTCGCGCAGGCCCGCGCGCAGGCAGCGGCCGACCTCGGCGATCTCGTTGCCGTAGCCGCGGCCGATCACCGGCTCGGCGGCCTCGATCGTCACGGGTCCGTCCAGGCTCGCGTCCCGCCGTCGCTCCCGCCGGTGCCGTACGGCGTGAAGGTGGCCGAGGTCGGGTGGTGGAAGTCGGCGAGGTCGAGGCGACCCAGGTCGGTCGCCAGCGATGCCGCCCGCGAGGACCACGAGGTCATCGAGGCCGTCATCGTGGCCAGCGCGCCTCCGGGATAGCGCCCGGACACGGCGACGTCGAGGTCGATCCCACGCTCGGACAGGTCGGCCGTGGCGGTGAGCGACTCGGCCTCGCCGAGCAGCAGGTGGGCCATGGTCAGGGGGTAGACCCCCATGTCGAGCAGCGCGCCGCCGCCCAGGGCGGGGTCGAACATCCGGTCGCCCGGATCGGCGTCGACGACGAAGCCGAGCTCGGCGTGCAGGTGCCGGGGGCGACCGAAGCGCCCGGAGCGCACGCCGTCGACGACCGCCCGGACGACGGGGTGGCACGCGGTCCACATGGCCTCCATCAGGAACCGGTCGTGGTGCGCCGCGAGCGCGACCATCTCCTCGGCGTCGCTGACGCTCAGGGTCATCGGCTTCTCGCACAGCACGTGCTTACCGGCCGCCATCGCCAGCCGGGCGTGCTCCAGGTGGAGCGAGTGCGGGCTCGCGACGTAGACCACGTCGACGTCCGGATCGGCGACCAGCTCGTCGTAGGAGCCGTACGCCGTGCCGCCGTACGTCGCCGCGAACGACTCGGCCGCGCCGATCGAGCGTGAGCCCACGGCGACCAGCTCGGCGTCGGGGACGAGGGCCAGGTCGGTGGCGAAGGTGCGGGCGATCTTCCCGGTCGCGAGGATGCCCCAGCGGGTGACGGTGCTCATGGGGCCACTATGGCCCCACTGGCTCCACCCGTTCCAGGACCCCGCGCGAGCGACTGCTCATCCACGGCGGCGCGGGCGCACGAGACGCGGCATCGCGGCATCGTCGTGTACTCGTTTCACCCTGGGAGCGACGCACCGAACCAGGGCAGGCACGGGTCGAGGCCGCTCACCGTGACTCGGTTCCCCGCTCCGGACGCGCGCCACTCCTCAGCCGTCATGCGTAGGTGCGCGAGCTCCACCAAGCCACGGACTGAACGGCTCAGTCCGACACCGTTGTCGCGGTATCCCACATGTCGTGAGACCCCGAGCGACGCAGCGTTGTCGGCGCGGGCGGACGTCACCGCTGCGAGGGCACCGAGATGGTCGAAGGCCAGCGCCAGGACCGCGGTCCGCATCGCGATGCCGACACCGCGCCCTCTGGCCGAGCCGACCAGCCAGGACCCGGAGTCGACGGTGCGAAGGTCGAGGAACTCGTCGGCCTCGAGCGACTGGACTCCTACGAGGGCGCCTTCGTGCTCGACGGCGAAGTCGAGGCACCACGACGTCGGCGACCACGTGCCCAAGGCGCGCCAGTAGCCCTGATAGACGAGCCGCCGCCGATGCTCTGCCAGGTCCTCGCCAGGAAAGGACCCAGCCGAGGGGTCGTGCTCGTGGTCGAGCGGGTGCAGGGCCGCCAGTCGTGGAAGGTCTCGCTCCCGCACTGGACGAAGGTGGACGTCGTTGCAGTCAAGGCGAAGCCCGAACAGGGGCCAGTGCGCAACGGGGATGTCGTCGAGCGGATCAGACATCGAAGCAGTGTCACACGCTCCAGCGACAGGTCGGCCCAACCACGCCTGCGCCGCCGGCGCAGCGAGCGGACGTCCGTTCGTCGGCAGACCCGACCGGATCCTTCCGGGCGCCGCGTGACGGCGAGTCTCGGACACCATGTCCGGCGCGGAACGGTCACCTGGTGATCGACAGTCCTCACGTCGACATCCGATCGCCTAGGTGCGGAGTGGGTAGGTGGCGCCGGTGGTGTGGGCTCTGGTGGTGGTGGAAGGGGCAGAGGAGCACGGCGTGGTGGGTGTCGGTGGAGCCGCCGTCGGCCCAGGCCCTGGGTGTGGTGGACGTGGCAGAACGACCCGGGGACGTCGCAGGTCGGGTGTTGGCAGGTCTTCTGGGCGATGATCAGCGCGAGCCGTTGGGCCTTGGTGTGGAAACGTTGTCCGCGGCCGAGGTCGAGCACGACCCCGTCGGTGCCCAGGACCGCGGGCAACAGCTTGGCCTCGCAGGCCAGGCGCAGCATCAGTCCGGGTGAGACGCCTTGGCCGGTCTCGGTGTGCGCGGCTTTCGCGGCGCCCTGGGTGAAGGCTGCGGCGTCGGCGGTGATCACCACGGTCGCAGCGAGTCCGCCGTGGGTGGGGAGCTGGTCGGTGGGGAACCGTTCGATGTACTCGCAGAACGCTTGGCCGAGCTTCTGCGGGGTCGGCTTCTCGTGGTGGTAGGCGCCGGCACCCTCGACGGCTCGACGTGCTTCGGTGCGGCCAGGGCTTGGAGTGCCTTGCTTGAGCATCTCTGCTTGGAGTGCGGGGATCGTGAAGGTCCCGTGCGCGAGGCCGTCGGGGTCGGTGCGCATCCGGAACGTCGTCTTCTTCCGCGCCCTGGCCTCCTGATCAGCCAACAGCGTGGCTTCGTGGTCGTCGGCGTGGGCGGGGTCGATGGTCTCGAGGATCCGTTGACCCAACCTGGTGAGCTGGTGGGCGTCGAACCGGTCGGCTTCCCCGATCAGGTGCGCCTCAGCCTGCGTCCGCAGGGACGCGTGGTCACCGCCCAGGTCGTCGACGGCCTTGGTGATCGCTTCGGCCTGCTCGACCAACACCGCCCCGGCTGCGACTGCTGCCCGGGTCTGGTCGTGGGCGGCGAGGGCCTCGGCGAGGCGGACCTTCGCGTTCGCCTGCACCGCGGGTCATCCGGGTCGTGTGGGCCAGCCAGGCTGCGAGGCTGTTCATCCCCGCCGCACCGTGGCACGTCCAAACCCTGGGCGTGGGTCAGGAGGCGGGCTTCGACCTCGGCCAACCTGGCCACGTCGGCGCTCAGCCGGGTGATCGCCGTCCGCGGTCTGCGCGGCGTTCAGCGACCAGGTGGGGGCCTCGGCGATCTGTCCAGGCGGTCTCGAGCACGTCGAGCATGAGGGTGATCGGATGACCGCTCCCGGTGCCCTCGAGGTGCCTGCTCATGGGTCCACTCAACCACCGACCACCGACACTCCAGGGCCATCCAATCCGGCTCAACCACGGGGGTTGTGGACAACCATCGACCCGTTCGTCGAGTAGCCGGGCACGAGCGTCAGCGAGGGCCCGGCGTATCGAGACGCCGCAAGCCGAGAAGCAGCGCCGGAGCCCGGATCGACTCCTGGGTGCGGGGGTTTCGAGGCTCGTCGCTGGCGCTCCTCGCACCTCAACCACCGGGGGTCGGCCGCTGGTTGAGGTGCGAAGGCGCCTGGCGCCGAGCCTCGAAACCCGGTGAGCCGAGAAGCAGCGCCGGGCCGGACCGACTCCGGGTGCGGTGGTTTCGAGGCTCGTCGCTGGCGCTCCTCACACCTCAACCACCGGGGGCCCGCCCGCTGGTTGAGGTGTGAAGGCGCCCGGCCCGAGCCTCGAAACCCGGTGAGCCGAGAAGCAGCGTCGGTGGCCCGGGCCGACTCCTGGGTGCGGTGGTTTCGAGGCTCGTCGCTGGCGCTCCTCACACCTCAACCACCGGGGCGCCGCTCACCGCTGGTTGAGGTGTGAGGGCCCCTCGGGCCCGAGCCTCGAAACCCGGTGAGCCGAGAAGCAGCGTCGGTGGCCCGGGCCGACTCCTGGGTGCGGTGGTTTCGAGGCTCGTCGCTGGCGCTCCTCGCACCTCAACCACCGGGGGCGGCTCGTCGCTGGCGCTCCTCGCACCTCAACCACCGCGGGCCACCCGTCGCCGGCGCTCCTCGCGCCTCAACCACCGGGGCGGCGCTCCCCGCACCTCGACCACCGTCGGGGTCGCGTTCGGCACCGCGCCGACACGGCCAGAGCGAGCCGAATGACATCCCTGTGATTCGGGGTCTACAGTGGTGGCTGAACAGGGCTACACCCAGGGATCGACAACCTCGCGGGAGCACGAGCGATGGAAGCGCAGCGGCAGGACGACCTCGCCGGCCAGCAGGCCGGGGAGACCTTGAGCGACCGCGACCGGGAGATCCTGGAGTTCGAGCGGCAGTGGTGGAAGTACGCCGGTGCCAAGGAGACCGCGGTCCGCGAGAAGTTCGACATGAGCTCGACGCGCTACTACCAGGTCCTCAACGCCCTCATCGACCGTCCCGAGGCCCTCGAGTCCGACCCGCTGCTCGTCCGTCGGCTCCGGCGCCTGCGCTCGCAGCGTCAGCGTCAGCGCTCGGCCCGCCGCCTCGGCTTCGAGGTCTGATCCCGTGCTGGGCCTGCGCCTTCCCGGCCGCTCGGACCGTGCCGGCAACCCCGACCGAGGGCCCGGCCCGCGACGAGGACTGGTCTTCCCCTCCCCGGTCGTCCTGCTCAGCGTGATGGCGGTGGCCCTGGCCGCGATCGCCTTCGTCGCCACACGCGGCAACGATCCCACCGAGCGCGAGGTCGCCACGCAGGTGCGCCAGGACACGCCCGCCTCGCCCACCGCGTCCGACACCGCGACCCCGAAGAAGAAGCCGAAGAAGAAGGCCAAGCCGGCGATCGACCGAGGCTCGGTCTACGTCGAGGTCTACAACAACTCCGGCATCACCGGCCTCGCCGGCACGGTCGGCAGCTCGGCGGACTCCGCGGGCTGGAAGGTCGTCGGCACCGACAACTGGTACGGCTCGATCCCGACCAACACCGTCTACTTCCCCCAGCGGCTCAAGCCCGAGGCCAAGCAGCTGGCGCTCGACCTCGGCATCCGGCGCACGGCGCCCGCGGTCGGCGCGATGAAGCTCGACCGCCTCACGGTCATCCTCACCGGCTCCATCTGACGAGTCGAGACCCGCCCGGCGCACGGGGCCGGGCCAGCACCAGCGGATCGAACCCACCGGCGGTCGATGCCACGCCACGCCACGCCGCGGCTCGGCGGGCATCAGCAGCCGCCCGGCTGTCAGACCGATCACTGTTTGCTGAACAGCCGGACACCGTCCGCGCGACTCGTGGTTGGGTGGAGGCGTGGAGTTCACGTCGTCGGCGGGGGAGCAGCGCTACGCCGCGCTCGTGCGGGCGGCACCCGGCACGGTCGTGGGGCTCGACTTCGACGGCACGCTGGCCCCGATCGTCGACGACCCGGAGAAGGCTCGGATCCATCCCGACGCAGGGGGGGTGCTGGTCGACCTGGCCACGCAGGTGCTCGCCATCGCGGTGATCACCGGTCGCCCGGCGCGCCAGGCGCTGGACCTCGGCGGCCTCGAGGAGGTCGGTGACGAGATCGACGCGGCCGGCAAGGACCTCTTCCTCTTCGGCCAGTACGGCAACGAGCGGTGGAGCTCGTCGCGTCGCCGGGTCGTGAGCCCGCGTCCTCCGGCCGGGCTGGCGTCGTTCGAGCGCGAGCTGCCGCGGGTGTTGCGCCGACTCGACTCCTCGGGCGCCTACGTCGAGGACAAGGGGCTCGCGGTCGCCGTCCACACCCGGCGGCTCGACGACCCCGACGCCGCCTTCGCCCGACTGCTCCCCGAGCTGCGTGACCTCGCCGGACGCCACGACCTCGTCGTCGAGCCGGGACGCGCGGTGATCGAGGTGCGTTCGCCCGGTGTCCACAAGGGTGGCGCGGTGCGCACGCTGGTCGAGGAGCTCGAGACCAGGGGCTTCCTCTTCGCCGGCGACGACCTGGGCGACCTCGAGGCGTTCGAGGCGGTCCGCGACCTCGCCGACGGCGGGATGTCGACCCTCCTGGTCTGCTCGTCCTCGGAGGAGGAGAGCGCCCTGCTGGAGCTCTCCGACGTCGTCGTCGACGGTCCCGCGGGCGTCCTCGAGCTGCTGGCCCAGCTCGCCTCCGACGCGCGCGACCTGCGGGCCTGACCGCTCCGGACGCCGTCGAGACGTCCCGCGCCCGGGGTCATGTCCACATGCCGGGACCCGATGACGCATCGTGAGACGGATCGACGTACAGTCGGTCACAGCTCATCAAGAGGGACTGAGGGAACGGCCCAGTGAAGTCCCGGCAACCGCCACGTGCCTCCGCCTCCCGGACAGACCGGGGAACGGATCGTGGAAACGGTGCTAATTCCGCCCGGACGCGAGATACGCCCCGGGGAAGATGAGAAGGAGGACTTCATGAGCGCTCTTTCCAGCACCGAGACCCTGGCCGACGCCAACCCGGCGGCCGCCATCGACACCGGGGCCACGAGCCCCCGCGAAGGCGCCTTCGGCAATGCCACCGGCCTCGCCTGCCGCGAGTGCGGTCACGAGGTCGAGCTCGGCCCGTTCTACGCCTGTCCGGAGTGTTTCGGCCCTCTCGAGGTGGCCTACGCCTACCCGACGATCACCCGCGAGGAGATCGAGGCCGGCCCGCGCAACATCTGGCGCTACCAGGCGCTGCTGCCGGTGCCGACCGACATCGAGCAGAGCCCCAACATGGAGCCCGGCTTCACCCGCCTCCTCAAGGCCAACAACCTCGGCCGCGAGCTCGGCATCGACAACCTGTGGGTCAAGGACGACTCGACCAACCCGACCAACTCCTTCAAGGACCGGGTCGTGGCCTGTGCGCTGAGCGCCGCCACCGAGTTCGGCTCCAAGGTCTTCGCCTGCCCCTCGACCGGCAACCTCGCCAACGCCGTGGCCGCCGCCGGCGCCCGCGCCGGCATCAAGACGGTCGTGTTCATCCCGAGCAACCTCGAGACCCCCAAGCAGGTCAACTCCGCGATCTTCACCGAGTCGCTGGTCGCCGTCGAGGGCAACTACGACGACGTCAACAAGCTCGCCTCCGAGATCGCCGGCGAGGAGGAGGGCTGGGCGTTCGTCAACGTCAACGTCCGCCCCTACTACGCCGAGGGCTCCAAGACGCTCGGCTTCGAGATCGCCGAGCAGCTCGGCTGGCGCCTGCCCGACCAGATCGTCATCCCGGTCGCGTCCGGCTCGCAGCTGACCAAGGTGCACAAGGCCTTCCAGGAGCTGGTCAAGGTCGGCCTCGTCGAGGACAAGCCCTACAAGATCTACGGCGCCCAGGCCACCGGCTGCTCGCCGGTCTCGGTCGCCTACAAGGCCGGAACCGACGCGATCCGCCCGGTCAAGCCCGACACGATCGCCAAGAGCCTGGCCATCGGCAACCCCGCCGACGGCATCTACGTCCTCGACATCTGCCGGGAGACCGGCGGCGCGGTCGAGGACATCTCCGACGACGAGGTGCGCGAAGGCATCGTGCAGCTCGCCCGCACCGAGGGCATCTTCACCGAGACCGCCGGCGGCACCACGGTGGGCGTGCTGAAGAAGCTCGTCGAGACCGGCCAGCTCGACACCACCCTCGAGACCGTCATCATCAACACCGGCCATGGCCTCAAGACCCTCGACGCCGTCTCCGGCGTCGTCGGACCCGCCGCGACCATCGCGCCGTCGTACGCCGCGTTCAAGGCGACCGGCATCGGCGCCTGAGCCGCGTCCATCCGTCGGACCGGCCGGTCCGCGTCCTCCCTCAGCCTTCCGTCAGCCCCTCGTCAGACCCGAAAGTCGAGCATCCCGTTGAGCATCTCCGTCCGCGTCCCCACGATCCTGCGCACCTACACCGGAGGTGAGTCGGAGGTCAGCGCCTCCGGCGACACCCTGGCCGAGGTGCTCGACGACCTCGAGGCGAGCTACGCCGGCATCAAGGCGCGGATCCTGGACGACTCCGGCGCCCTGCGGCGCTTCGTCAACGTCTACGTCGGCAACGAGGACGTCCGCTTCCTCGACAACCTCGAGACCCCCACGCCCGACGGCAGCCAGGTCTCGGTGATCCCAGCCGTCGCCGGCGGCTGAGCGCTACCGGCCGGGGAGCGCTCAGGCCCGCCGCTGCGACGAGGCCCGCGCCGGCCCGTCGGGCCGGGCGAGCACGACCAGGTTGCTCTCGTAGTAGCTGCCGTTGAAGTCGGTGCACGTCACCAGCACCAGCCGCGCCCCCGGGCCCGATGTCCGGTCCTGGCCGAACAGGTCCTCGGCGTCCTGGGCCACCTCGGCACGGGAGAGGACGACCACCCTGCTCACGCGGTAGCGCTGGGTGGAGCGGGCGGTCTGTACGACGATGCGTGCCCCGCGCTGCCCCTGGAGCTCGGGGACCCGCTCCAGGGCGCCGCCACCGGTGTGCACGGTGTGGCCGGTCACGACGACCTGCCCGGTGTCCGCCCCGGGGCGGGCGCTGGCGTCCCACCAGCCGATCTCGTCGACGTCGCCGGGCGGCTCGAGCACCCCGTCGTCGCGCAGCGGGATCGGCACCACCCGCGTGTCGAGGCCGATCGAGGGCACCCGCAGCCGGACCGGTTGGGCCGGCTTCGGCTCGGCTGCCGGGGTCGCGGCCACGGGGGTGGTCTCGTGTGTCGGCAGGATCACGCCGACCCCGACGAACAGGCCGGACACGACCAGGAGCGCGGTCGTCCACGCCACCCAGGACCGCGTCGAGCCGACCCACGGTGTGGTCAGCCACGGGCTCGGCGGTAGCTGGCCATCCCGGTGGCGCCGGCGACGAGGAGCGCCACGGCCAGGGCCCCCAGCGCAACGGTGCTGCCGGAGTCGGCCGGGGACGCCGGTGCGGCGGCGAGCCCGGCCGGGACCGAGGTCGGCACCGTCGGGGGCGGGGTGGTGGGCGCGGGCGCCGGAGCCGGCGAGCCCGGCACGGCGACCCGCCCGCTCGGGCCGCACGCCGTGCGCCCGATGGCGATGCTGAGCGGCTCGATCCCGAAGTCTGCGGCCGCCGGGAGCACCCGCAGCTCGAGGGCAGTGACCTCGATCGCCCCGGCCTGGGGACGCATCTGCTTGTTGAGGGTGCCGTCGAGCAGGTTGTCCTCCAGCGGCGCGAGCTGTGCGGCGACGGCGGAGACGACGTTGTCGTTGAGGGCCTGCTCGACCTGGTCGACCAGGTCGCCCACCTGCGAGAGCGCGCCGTCGAACGCCGTGGTCAGCTCGGTCTCCAGGCCGTCGGTCACGGCGGTGACGACCGCGTCGAGGTCGGTGGCGACCTTCGTGTTGGGTCCCGGATGGACCGGCAGTGCGACGAGGTCGACCCGGCGACCCGCGATCGTCGTGCTCAGGGCTGCGTCGGCGAGCTGCGCGTCACCCGAGGCGCCCCGGGGTCCGGCCACACACTGGCTCTGGATCGCCCCGAGGTCGAGGAGGACCTCGGGGTCGCCGACCTGGGTCAGCACGGTCTGCAGCGCGTCCTGAGCCGCGGGTAGCACCTGGTCGAGCACCGGCTGGAGCGCTTGCTGGAGCTGCTGGTCCATCCCGGCCAGCAGGTCGGACTGCACGATCCTGAGGTCGCTCAGGTCCAGGTTGCCGGCGCTGATCGAGGCGTTGTCGCCGGGGGTGAGGCACCCGCCCTCACCCACCGCCACCAGCGTCGCGCCGTCGCCGGCCAGGCCGGCACAGGCGGCCGAGCGGCCGGTGCGGTCGACGACCTCGGTCGAGGCGTCCTGCGCGAGCGTGCCGGCGCTGAGGAACGACTGGCCGCCCAGGGCGCGCAGGGCCGGGCTGTTGGAGCCGGTCGAGGTCTCACGTCGGCCGTCGTTGCTGACCGCGTAGGTGCCGGAGTCGACGGGCGAGCTCGCGACCGTGAGCTCGAGCGCGGTCGCGCTCGCACGGGCGACGGGTACCGCTGCGCTTCCCGGCGCGGCCGCCAGGAGCACCAACGAGGCTGCGGCGCCGGTGGCACCGAGGGTCAGCAGCGGACGACGGGAGCGGGGGGACCGAAGAGGCCGAGGCGTCATGGGGGGACCTTTGCTGGATCGGGAACTGGCCGGAGCGGCGTCCGGGGACGGCCTGTGGTGACCGTCACTCACGAAGGCTCAACGAGCAGGACGCCGTGGCGTCACGGCCCCGTCACGGTGTGATGGCGGCGATCTCGCGGCGGCGGGTCAGGTGGCGTCTCTCGGCCGCGTTGTCGCACGTGGCGAGCGCGACGTCGTAGGACTCCAGCGCATCATCGCGGCGGCCCGCCCGCACCAGCAGCTCGGCCCGCGCGGCGGGCAGCCGGTGACCCGGCAGGTCGAGCCCGTCGAGCAGCTCCAAGCCAGCCACGGGGCCGGCCACGGGGCCGGCCGCCTCGGCGACAGCCACGGCCCGGTTGAGCCGCACCAGCGGCGAGCCGGTGAGGGCCTCGAGCTCGGCGTACCGATCGGCGATGCGCTGCCAGCACGTGTCCTGGGCCCGGGGGGCGATCGCGTGCTCGGCGGCGATCAGTGCCTGCAGCAGGTACGGCGTGCTCGGAGCGTCCGCGGCGAGCGGGGCCAGCAGCGCCAGCGCCTCGGCGATCTCGTCGAGCCGCCACCGGGAGCGGTCCTGGTCGGGCAGCAGCACCAGCTCGCCGTCCTGCACCCGGGCGTCGCGGCGCGCATGCTGGAGCAGCATCAGTGCGAGCAGGGCGTCGAGGTCGGCGCGGACGCCCGCGGCATCGGTCGGGACCACCTCGAGCAGCACCCGCACGAGGCGCAGCGCCTCGCCGGCCAGGTCTGCGCGGAGCACGTCCTCCCCCGAGCCGGGGGCGTAGCCGGCGGTGAAGGCCAGGTAGGCGATGTCGGCCACCGCGCCCACCCGCGACACGAGGCGGGGACCGCTGGGCACCGCGAAGCGTTCACCCGCCACCCGTCTGCGGGCCCGGGTCAGGCGGGCGGCCATCGTGGGGGTCGGCACCAGGAACAGCCGGGCGATGTCGGCGGTGGTCACCCCGAGCACGAGGCGCAGCGTCAGCGCGGTCGCGTGGTCGGGCCGCAGCGCCGGGTGGGCGCACAGCAGCACCAGTCGCAGCAGGTCGTCGTTCGCGCCCTGCTCCCCGGGCCCGCCACCGTCGGCCAGCACCCGTCCGGCACCCGCGAGGAGACCGGCCTCCACGGCCAGGACCGGCAGCCTCCGGGCGGCGACCGCCTCCGCCCGGAGCCGGTCGAGCACCCGGCGGCTCGCCGCGGTCAGCAGCCACGCCGGGGGATTCGCGGGCGTCCCGTCGCGCGGCCAGGTCCGCGCGGCGGCCTCGACGGCGTCGCCGAGCCCTTCCTCGGCGAGGTCGAGGCGTCGGTAGCGGGCAGCGAGCAGGGCCAGCAGCCGGCCCCAGTCCGTCCGCACGACCGACGCGAGGGACTCCGCCGCGACCCGGTCGGCCCGGTCGCGACCGCGACGCTCGGTCAGGAGACGTCCACCTCGAGGCACTCGCGCACCTCGAGGACGTACTCGCGCGGCAGCAGCCCGGCCAGCTCGACGGCCGTCGCGAGGTCGGGCACGTCGATCAGGTAGAAGCCGCCGACCTGCTCGACGGTCTCGGCGTACGGGCCATCGGTCACCTCGCGCGTGCCCGGGGCGCCCGGCTGCAGGGAGCGGGCGGTGCCGGGGTGCGACAGGGCCTCGCCACCGACGACGCTCCCGCGTGCCTCCACGGCCGCGCCGAAGGCCCGGAAGTCGGCGAACACGCGCTGCCGCAGCGCGTCATCGGCGTCGTCCCACTTGCGGAAGTGGTCCGGCTCGGCCATCAGGATCAGGTACTTCATGGGGTGCCTCGCTTCTGTCTCGCAGAGTCTGTCATCGAGGTGACGTCGGGGGCGGGTCCGAATCGACACGAGCCGCACACGAGTTGGTCGCCGGCTGTTCAGGTGGGACTGGTTGAACAGGGGAGTGGCCCACCGACGACTCCTCACGATCGCGGCGGCCGGGGTCGCGGCGAGCGCCCTCGGTGGCTCGTACGGCGCCCGCGAGCTGCTCCACCGACAGGCGGCGACCGCCCGCCGGCTGATCGGCAAGCCCCTCGGCGAGAGCCCTCCCGACGCCGACCGGGTATGGAAGTCGGCGTACGGCGACCCGCTCGACCTGCTGGTCCTGGGCGACTCGATCGCCGCCGGCCTCGGCGCGGAGCGACGCAAGGACACCCTCGGCGCCCGCCTGGCCAAGGGTCTCGCCGGGCACACCGGCCGCGCGGTGCGGCTGACCACCGGCGCCGTCGTCGGGTCCGAGAGCTCGCAGCTCGCGGCCCAGCTCGACGGACTCCCGGAGGGGTACGCCGCCGACGTGGCCGTCATCGTCGTCGGCGGCAACGACGTCACGCACCGGGTGCCGGTCGCGGTGTCGGTGGGGCACCTGGAGGCAGCCGTCAGCCGGCTGCGATCGGTCGGCACCGAGGTCGTGGTCGGCACCTGCCCCGACCTGGGAGCGCTGCGCCCGGTGCCGCAGCCGTTGCGCTCCCTCGGCTCGCGGGCCTCGCGCCAGCTGGCCCAGGCGCAGGCCGCGGGGGCGGTCCGGGCGGGGGCGCACGCGGTCTCCTTGGCGTCCGTCGTCGGTCCGTTCTTCATCACCAACCCCGACGAGATGTTCAGCCTCGACCGGTTCCACCCGAGCGCCCTGGGCTACCGCCGTACGGCGGCCGCGCTGCTCCCGTCGTTGCTCGCGGCCCTCGGGCTCCACGACGCGCCGCCGTTCGGGCACCACGCGCCTGCCGGCTAGGCCACGTCCTGCGTGTGGCGCTCCGCTCGCGGGCGCTCTGCCGACCCCTCCCGAGCCCGACCGGATCGACGCGGATTGTTTGCACTCGGCGTGGTCGAGTGCTAAACATGAGGCTGGCACTCTCACCACGAGAGTGACAACCGGAACGGTGTCAGCTGAGGTCCGCTGCCTCCGGCGAGAAAGGGTTCGCCGGGAGCGGGATCGTCCGTCGCGGGCAGCCCACCGGGATCCGGACCCACCGACTCCCATCGCAAGGAATCGCAGGAGTTATGTCGAAGCTTATCGCTTTCAACGAGGAGGCCCGGCGCGGCCTCGAGCGTGGCATGAACACGCTCGCCGACGCCGTCAAGGTCACCCTGGGCCCCAAGGGCCGCAACGTCGTGCTCGAGAAGAAGTGGGGTGCGCCCACCATCACCAACGATGGTGTGAGCATCGCCAAGGAGATCGAGCTCGAGGACCCGTACGAGAAGATCGGTGCCGAGCTCGTCAAGGAGGTCGCCAAGAAGACCGACGACGTCGCCGGCGACGGCACCACCACCGCCACCGTGCTCGCTCAGGCGATGGTCCGCGAGGGTCTGCGCAACGTGGCCGCGGGTGCGAACCCGATGGGCCTCAAGCGTGGCATCGAGGCCGCCGTCGTCGCCGTGTCCGAGCAGCTCTCGAACATGGCGATCGACATCGAGACCAAGGAGCAGATCGCCGCCACCGCGTCGATCTCCGCCGCTGACACCACCGTCGGCGACATCATCGCCGAGGCGATGGACAAGGTCGGCAAGGAAGGTGTCATCACCGTCGAGGAGTCGAACACGTTCGGCCTCGACCTCGAGCTCACCGAGGGCATGCGGTTCGACAAGGGCTACATCTCGGCCTACTTCGTCACCGACCCCGAGCGCATGGAGACCGTGCTCGAGGACCCGTACGTGCTCATCGCCAACTCGAAGGTCAGCAGCGTCAAGGACCTGCTGCCGCTGCTCGAGAAGGTCATGCAGTCCGGCAAGCCGCTCGTCATCCTCGCCGAGGACGTCGACGGCGAGGCGCTGTCGACCCTGGTCGTCAACAAGATCCGGGGCACCTTCAAGTCCGTCGCCGTGAAGGCGCCGGGCTTCGGTGACCGTCGCAAGGCCATGCTGCAGGACATCGCGATCCTGACCGGTGGCCAGGTCATCTCCGAGGAGGTCGGGCTCAAGCTGGAGTCCGCTGGACTCGAGCTGCTCGGCACCGCGCGCAAGGTCGTCATCACCAAGGACGAGACCACCATCGTCGAGGGTGGCGGCGACGCCGGCCAGATCGAGGGTCGGGTCAACCAGATCCGCGCCGAGATCGAGAAGTCGGACTCCGACTACGACCGCGAGAAGCTGCAGGAGCGCCTGGCCAAGCTGGCCGGCGGCGTTGCGGTCATCAAGGTCGGCGCGGCCACCGAGGTCGAGCTCAAGGAGCGCAAGCACCGCATCGAGGACGCCGTTCGCAACGCGAAGGCTGCCGTCGAGGAGGGCATCGTCGCCGGTGGCGGCGTGGCACTCGTGCAGGCTGCCGACGCGGCGTTCGCCAAGCTGGACCTCTCGGGTGACGAGGCGACCGGTGCCAACATCGTGCGCTACGCCACCGACGCCCCGCTGAAGCAGATCGCGATCAACGCCGGCCTCGAGGGCGGCGTCGTGGCGGAGAAGGTGCGCAACCTGACCCGCCGGACACGGCCTCAACGCCGCGACCGGCGACTACGTCGACATGATCGCCGAGGGCATCATCGACCCGGCGAAGGTGACGCGCTCCGCGCTGCAGAACGCGGCCTCCATCGCCGCGCTCTTCCTGACCACCGAGGTGGTCATCGCCGACAAGCCCGAGAAGGCGGCGCCCGATGGGCGACCCGTCGGGCGGCATGGGCGGCATGGGCGGCATGGACTTCTGAGTCCAGCCTGACCCGCTCCACCTGCACCACCCACCGACCCGCCACTGCTCGCAGTGGCGGGTCGGTGTCGTCTCGGCCGGGCAGCGCGAGCCGCCCGTCTGCCGGGGCCCGGGTCAGCCGGACCAGCGGAAGGAGACGACCATCGGGTCGATGAGGGCACGCCGTTCGGCGAGGGTGTCGATCCGGCTGAACTGGAAGGTGACCCGGTAGAGGAACCTGCCGCGCATCACCAGCCAGGACTCTTCCGCCAGCTCCAGGTCGTCGGCGGTGTTGCGGTAGACGCCGCGGATCCGCGCCGCCCGCTCGCCGTCGAGCCAGGCCGGCGCCAGGCGTTGGGTCGAGATGAGGTCGATCTCGTCGTTCTGGGTGGCCAGGGCCTCGGCGGTGCTCTTGGCGACGATGTCGAGGACGTCGATCGAGGTGAGCGGGAACTGCGGGACCAGAGCGACGGATGAAGACCGAGGAGTAGTAGCCCTCGAGGTCGGTGTAGTCGCGCGCGCCCGACTCCGTTGCCGCCCAGCACCCCCGCGTCGATCGAGCCCCACCCGGCCGGCGCCCGCAGGGTGGCCCTGCCCAGGGTCGACCGGCGCCCCCGCGCGGCCGGCACGTCGGGGTAGGACGGCTTCGGCTTCTTGACCGGCTTCGGGGTAGGCGCCGGGGTGGTGGGCTCGGGGCTCGGCGTCGGGGTGGTGGGCTCGCTGGTGGGCGTCGTGTCGGTGGGCTCGGGAGGTGTCGGCGCCGAAGGGGCCGTGGGCGGGTCGTCGGTGACGCGCGGCGGCGGGCCCCGGGTCGGCGCGGGAGTCGCCGTCGGCCGGTTCGTCACGACCGCAGTGACGCCGCCGGCGACCATCACGACCGCCGCCACGGCCCCCGCCACCACGAGCCAGGCGCGCCGACGGCGCGGCGCGCCCTCGCCCGCGGCCCGGTAAGGCGGCGGCCAGGCCGCCGGGCGCCGACCCGCCGGACGGGGACGGCGAGGCGTACGAGCCGATCGACTGCGGTGCCGACCCCGAGGCCGACCCCGGTGCCGGCCCCGGAGCGGGAAGGGGCGTCGGGTGGCTCGGGCGGGACGGGTGGCTCGCGCCCGACGGTCCGCCCGGGGCAGGAGGTCGGACCGCGGTGTGCCGCGGGACGGTCAGTGGGACCAGCGGCGGGTGCGGGGTGACCCGAGCCAGCCGCTCGAGGTCGAGCAGGCCGGCGCGCATCGCCGCGGCGCCCGGGTAGCGCTGTGCGGGATCCTTCGCCAGCGAACGGTGCAGCACCTCGTTGATCGCCGCCGCGACCGCCGAGGTCGCCGCGAGCTGGGGCACCGGCGCGTTGAGGTGCGCCATCCCGATCTCCACGTCGGTCCCGGCGTACGGCGTGCGGCCGGTCAGCGAGGTCCACAGCACGCAGCCGAGCGCGTAGAGGTCGGCCCGGGGCGTGGCCGGCTCGCCCCGGAGCCGCTCGGGGGCGAGATAGGCGAACGTCCCGGCGACCGACCCGGGTGCGGTGAGTCCCGGGGAGCGGTCCTGCGCGATCCCGAAGTCGCACAGGTAGGCGAAGACGTCGGTGCTGATGTTGCGCAGGAGCACGTTGCTGGGCTTGAGGTCACGGTGCACGATGCCGGCGTCGTGGGCGTCCTCGAGCGCCCAGGCCAGCTGGGCGGCGATCGTCGCGGCCGGGGCCACCGGCACCGGCCCGTGGGCGCTGACGGCCTCGCTGAGGTCACCGCCGGCGACGTACTGGGTGGCGATGTAGAGGCAGCCGTCGTGCTCGCCGTGGTCGTAGATCTGGATGACGTGGGGGGAGTCGAGCCGCGCCAGCACCGTGGCCTCGCGGGCGAAGCGGTGCCGGTAGTCGTCCTGCTCGGCCAGGTCGGGGGAGAGCACCTTCAGCGCGATCGTGCGGCCGAGCCCGAGCTGCTCGGCGGCGAACACGACGCCCATGCCGCCACGACCGAGCTGGCGGATGATCCGGTAGCCACCGAACTGGTCGCCGACCGAGGGGAAACGGGCCATCGGGTCACCTCCGTCTCACCTGGACCGGGTCGTGCGGGTGCGGGGGCAATCTATCCGGAACCGGCGCCCGGCAAACCTGTCGCCCACAGGAGTGGGTGACACCACGCGGACGGCGCCGGGCCTGCCGGGGTGGGCGGCGGCCGATGTGGCACGGTTGCGTCGTGCCGTCCGCCGACCGTCGAGCCCGCTTCGAGGCGATCGCCCCCCAGATCTGGAGCCGCTGCGGCGTTTCCTGGCCCGTCGTACCGATCCGGCCACGGCCGAGGACGTCCTCGCCGACACCCTCCTGGTGTGCTGGCGCCGGATCGACGAGGTGCCCGAGGAGGCCCTGCCCTGGGCCTACGGCGTGGCCCGCAACTGCCTGGCCAACGCCGAGCGCGGTGCACGCCGGCAGCGGCGGGTCGCCGCGAAGATCGCGACCCTCGACCCGCCGGCGCTCGTCGTCGTCCCCGAGCCGTCCGCCGCGACGGACGCGCTCGGCGAGGCCCTCGCCGCCCTGCCGGCGTCGGACGCCGAGCTGCTCCGCCTGTGGGCGTGGGAGCAGCTGACCGCGGCCGACATCGCCGTCGTCCTCGACATCAGCGCCAACGCCGCGAGCATCCGGCTGCACCGGGCGCGGGCGAGGCTGCGCGAGGAGCTGCGAAAGGAATCGCCCCCGGCCGGACATGAGGAGTCGAAGGAAGGGAGGAGACCATGAGCGACGACCAGCACGACGATCAGCACGAGCAGGATCTGCGGGCCCGGCTGCGCGCGCTCGACCCGGCCGCCTCCCTGCCCGCCGCCGACCCCGCCGGGGTGGCCCGACTCCTGGAGCTGACGATGAACGACGAGCACACCACCGAGTCCCGCACCGACCACGTCGCACGACCGCAGCCGGCTCACCTGGCTGGTCGCGGCCGCGGCGGCGATCCTGATCGTCGGCGGCGTGTTCCTCGTCGTCGGCCAGGACGACGACGAGTCCGGCCCGGGGACCGCGGCCGACCTCCCGAGCGAGACCACCCCGCCCGTCGACCGACCCCGACGCAGGCGCAGACCGAGACGGTCACCGAGCTGACCGCCGCCGCCTGCTCCGGCGGCGAAGTGCCTGCCGCCCGAGAGCTCCCCGCAGGTGGTCAGCGCCCAGACCACGGTCGTCGACGCGGTCGCCGAGTCGGTCAGCGGCGGGCTCGTGACGCTGCGGCCCACCCGCTTCTACGCCGGCGAGGAGACCGACCTGGTGACGGTGGAGTCGCCTGGCGAGGACATGCAGGCGCTGCTCTCCGCGGTGCAGTTCGAGGAGGGCAAGCGCTACCTCGTCTCCGCCACCGACGGCCGGGTGACGCTGTGCGGCTTCAGCGCCGAGTACAGCGACTCCCTCGCCGCGGTCTATGCCGAGGCCTTCGCCGGGTGACCCGGTGAGCGACGACTGCACCGGCCTGCTGCTCGCGGCCGGTGCCGGCTCCCGGATGGGGCGGCCCAAGGCGCTGGTCCGCGACCCGGACGGGACCTCGTGGCTGGCCCGCAGCGTCGCGGGTCGCTGCGCGACGCCGGCTGCGCCGAGGTCGTGGTCGTCCTGGGCGCCCGCGCGGACGAGGCGCGCACGCTGGTGCCGGCCGGCGACGGCATCCGGGTCGTGGTGGCCGATGACTGGGCCGACGGGCATGTCGGCCTCGTTGCGCGCCGGGCTGGCCGCGCTGGTGACGCCCGGGCTGGCGCTGGTGACGCTGGTCGACCTGCCCGACGTCACCGCCGAGGTGGCCCGCCGGGTGCTGGCGGTCGCGACCGGCACCACGAGCCTCGCGCGCGCGTCGTACGACGCGAGGCCGGGGCACCCGGTGCTGCTGGGCAGCGACCACTGGCCGGGGGTGGTCGAGGTCAGCGACGGCGACGAGGGTGCCAAGCCCTACCTGCGCCGACACGCGGTGCGCCTCGTCGAGTGCTCGGACCTGGCCTCCGGGGAGGACCAGGACCGGCCGAGCACCTGAGCGGCCGGCCGACCGGTCGGCGCTGGACTCCTCAGCGCAGGTGGTGGGAGTGGAAGGTCAGCCGGTGCGGACCGATCCGGACGTGGTCGCCGGGCGCCAGCACCTGCGGTTGGTCGGGCAGGACCCGCACCGCCGGGCTCAGCCCGTCGCCCGCCACGACCCAGGTGCCGTTGCCCGAGCCGCGGTCCTCCACCACGACGTCCCACTCTCGGAGCCGGACCGCGGCGTGCACCCGGCTGATCGCCCGGTCGGGGTCGGCGAGCACCAGCTCGCGCACCCGGTCGCCGTCGACCTCGGGGTCCTGCCGCGGCTGTCGGCCGACGACGTAGTCGGCGTCGAGGGTGAAGGTGGCCTGGCCGTCGATCACGAGCACCCCGAGCGGAGGGCGCACGCCGCGTACGAGGACGTGGGAGACCTGCACCATCCCGAGGCCGCACCACACGCAGTTGGCGGCGTGTGGGTGGTTGAAGTGCCCGCGGCCGCAGCGCAGTCCCTCGACGATCTCGTCCTCGGACCCTGCCTCCTCGGCGTTCGGGCGCTTCCCGGGTGTCTCGACCGGCAGCGGCCTGCGTCCAGGCTCCGCAGCGTCGCCCGGCGCAGCTGCCCCCACGAAGGAGAGGGACTCGAAGGGCACCGGCAACGGGCTCGGTCCGGCCGACTCCCGTACGGCTGCGTCGTGAACGTCTACGGACGCGGCCGGCTGGGGGCCGGGTACGACGATCTCGAGGTGGTCGGTGATCGGGCCTGGGCCGGACTCGGCGGAGCTGCCCTCGGCGGGGAGCACCGACGGTGTGCTGACGGGTTCGTGGCTGACCAGTCGGTCGAGGACGACGACAACACCGTTGCCGGGCACGGCACCTGCGACGAGGTCGGACCAGGCATCCGGTGCGGCCGCGGCGAGCTCGGCGTCCTCGTCCACGGCGCCGATGCTCACCCGGGTGTAGGACCCGACGAGCGGTTGGCGCACCGGCTCCGACGCGCTGCGGCCGTTGAGGTGCAGCTCGCCGACCAGCGTCCTGGCACGCAACGGGAGGTCGCCGCTGAGCACGACCTCGGCACCGGAGGGGGTGAGCACCAGGGCGGCGGCACGCAGGCCCGACCCGGCTGCGGTGAAGGCGGCGACGAGTTCGGCAGCCGCGGTCGACCCCGCCAGAGGACCGCCGGCGAGACCTACCCGTCGTGCGACGTCGCAGACCGGCCCGAGCAGGGCCGACCGGTCTGCGACGACCACGGCGATCACCGATCCGTAGCGCAGGACCGTGGCCCCGGCACCGGCGACGACTCGGGTCGTCGGCTCATCCATGGCCGATCACTCCTTCCAGGGCCTCGCCGAGCTCGAGCGCCGTGGCTGGGCGGCTGGCGCGGTCGGGCGCCAGGCAGGCGGCGACCACGACGCGCAGCGCGGGGTCGAGGTCGTCGGGTACGACGGGCTGCTCGCCCAGCACGTGGTGCAGGGCGGCGAGCAGGTTGGTGGTCGGCAGGTCGGGAAACGGCCCGTGCCCGGTCAGGGCGACCAGCAGCGTCGCACCCAGGGACCAGATGTCGGAGGCCCGCGAGGCCGGCTCGCCCCGGGCGATGCCCGGCTCCATGAACGTCAGCGAGCCGATCGGTCCCACGCCGGTCACGGTGGCGCCCGGGGAGAGCGTCTGGGCCAGCCCGAGGTCGGTCAGCACGGCGCCGTCGGCGGTGAGCAGCACGTTGCCCGTCTTGATGTCGCGGTGCGCCACACCGACCTCGTGCAGGGCGTGCGCCCCGCGCGCCGCGTGCGCCACCGCGCCGACGACGACCTGAGGGTCGCGAGTGGCGGTCCGCCGCGCGGCGAGGGACCCGAGCTCGTGATAGGCGGTCGAGTAGTAGAGGAGGCCGTCCTGATGTCCGGCGTCGAACAGCTGGACCAGGTACGGCGAGCCGACCGAGGCGAAGAGCCGCAGCTCGTTGGCCATCCGGCGGAACGCGTCCATGCTGGCCCGCTCGCCGAGGACCTTGACGGCACAGAACGCGTCCACGGCGGCGAGGCGCCGCGGCGTCCGGGCGAGGTAGAACGAGCCGTGGTTGCCCTCTCCCAGCAGCTCCAGGAACTCGTAGTCCGCGATCCGCTTCACTGGTCCTCCTCGGTGGCAGGGATCGGGTCCGCGCGTTCCTCGCGGGCCTGGTCCTTGACGAACTCCGGGCCCACGTCGACCGACTCCCGCGACAGCGAGCGCGTCGGGCTGAGCCGGACGTCGAACAGCCGATGTCGGAACATGGTGCACAGGTAGAGCGTGCCGCCGAGCACGATCGCGCCGATGACGGCGAACGCGACCAGGGCGGGGTCGGTGCGCAGCTCCTTGAGGAAGATCACCGTGGTCAGCCCCTCCAACCCGGCCAGCACGACCACGAAGACGGCGAGCTGGCGCGAGGTGATCCGGGCAGCGAACGCCGAACCCAGCGGTGCCCCCCAGCACACCACGGGGACGGCGGCGATCCAGAGTCCGAGCAGGTCGAACTTCCGGGAGGGGTACTGGCTCGGATCGGCGAGCACCGTGTCCCCTACGCGGGTGACCACGTCGCCGCTGACCACGACGTCCATCTGTCCCTGGACGAGGCCGAGGTAGAGGAAGCCGGCGATCGAGATCACCGTCATCACCAGCACCGAGGACGGCACGGCGACGCGCGCCTCGAGCCCGAGCATCACCACCACGACGAGGTAGAACAGCACATCCGCGCCGGAGCCGACCTGTGAGGATGCCAGACCACCGACGAGGGCACCGACCACGATGAAGGTCATCTGCCGCTTCCCCAACGGTCTGACCGTGGTCCGGACCTCACGGACCGGCACCCGGCTGCCCAGGAACACCACGAAGGCCATGGCCACGACGAGGAGCGTGAAGAACACTTTGACGTAGGGGCCGGGCAGGACCGAGGGCCAGAACGGTTCGGTCCGGTCGGTGAGGGCGTAGAACCCGACGAAGAGGCCCACCAGGCCGGCAGGGATCGACAGGAGCACCGCCGGCACCGAGATCTGACGACGGCGGACGAGGATCGCGACGGAGGCCGCGGTCATGCCGACCGACTGGATGGCGAGGCTGAACGTGCGGGCGACCTCCGAGGTGACGCCGAGCCCCTTGGTGAAGACAGGAAACGCCACGGCGCCGCCGCCCTGCGGCGTCGAGCCTGCGACGAACGAGCCGAAGACCATGGTCGGCGTGGCCACGATGTTGTCCCACACCCGCCCGAAGCTGCCGGTCAGCAGCACCGCCAGGAACCAGACGACCGTGATGAGGACCGAGAAGCTCATCGCGAGCCTGCGCCGGCGTCGCTCGCCCGCGTTGCGCGAGGTGGCCGCCGCGTCGAGGAAGCCGAGGTCGGGCATCGCTCGTGGCGGACGCTCGCCCGCGCTGTCGCTCATCAGCCGGCCCGTCCGCCCTGGTAGCGCCACCGGGGGAACAGGACCCGGAACGGGTCCGTTGGCCACGAACCAGATCCAGAACCAGACGGTCGCGAAGTGGACGTAGAACGCCAGGGACAGCGAGTAGTCCCACGCGACGAGGACCAGCGCCACGACGACGAGCTCGTTGACGACCGTCACCAGGCCGAGCAGTGCGGGCCAGTCCTTCTCCCACCGGTACTGCATGATCCGGTGGTACACCAGCTCCCACCCGATGCCGATCACCCCCACGAGCAGCAGGGCCACGAAGGCAACCTCATAGACGTCGCGCAGCGAGGCTCCGTCGGCGAGGAACGTCAGGAACGGGACGATCAGGATCGTCCACGGAGCGGCCACGAGGAGCAGCAGCAACCAACGGGTCTGGATCCGCCCGAAGAGGGTCGGGGTCACGGCGCGACTCCCCTGGCCCAGCGCATCCATTGGGTCACCGAGCGCCAGCTCCCGAGGCGTTGCACGAAGCCCTGGGCGGCGAGGTCGTCCAGGATCTGCATGGCGACGTACTGGAGCCCGAGGAACGAGTCCACCGGCGCGTAGGGACCTCCGAGCGTGATCGACCCGGAAGCGTACATCCGCCCGTCGCCCGACCGGGTCCCGGTCAGCTCGAAGGCGCCGGACACGTCCAGCCGGTTGAGCGGGTTGCGGCTCGCCCCGGTGTGCTTCGAGAGGTCGTCGAGGAGCTGGGAGGACGAGACGTCCGACTCGAGCCCGGTCGCGTCGATGACGTAGTCGGCCGGCAGCGGCATGAGCTGCCCGTCGGGGGTCTTCACGGTGGTCAGGACCTGCCCGGTCCGGCTCTCGACGGAGTCGACGACCCCGACGGCCGGGCGGTAGATGCCGGCGGCGCGGGCCCGGTCGAGCTGCTGGTCCCACTGCTTGCGATGCGGCGTGTTGGTGCCGCCCATGCCCTGGATCAGCTCGACACGCTGCTGACCGTCGAGACCCATCAGCTTCTCGCGCAGCGTGCCGCCCCAAGCGGCCTTGGGGTAGTTGAACGCCTGGTAGTTGAACCCGTTGGCCGACTCGCGGCGGAACGTCGCCGGACCGCTCGACCCGGTCCGGTAGGTGCGGAACAGGTGGATGATCCGGGTCCGCGCACCGCGCTTTCCACGTCGTCGAGCAGACGCTGCAGGATGCGGGACCCGACGATCCCCGAGCCGCGCAGCAACACCGTGCCACCACCGCCCGCGAGCGCGTCGTAGACGTGGTCGTGCGGCTCGTAGGCATTGACCACCCGGTGGAAGTCGCCGGTGCGCTGCCGGTAGTCCTGCAGGTCGGGGAGGAACTTCACACCCGGGTAGCCGACCGAGACGTGCACCCAGCGCGCCCGGAACGCCACCCGGCTGGTGGGGGTGGTGCCGGGTCGGCGGAGTCGAGCAGGACGAGGTAGCCGCCGCCCGGCGCTTGCGCATCATGCGGACCCGGCCCGGGACCACCATCTGGTCCCAGCCGATCCGCGCCGCCTCCTTGGCGGTGGTGCGGTAGACCTGCTCGGCTCGCGGGGTGAAGTAGTCGGCCAGCACCGGCTCGCTGGCCACCCCGAAGATCGGTAGCGGCGACCTGGCCTCCCAAGCCTCGCGCAAGGCGTAGCTGGGAAAGCCCCAGAGGTTGTCGGGGCAGGACGCGGAGTCGGAGCGCAGCCGGCTGTCGTCGGGGATCTGGGAGCAGCCCGCGAGGTAGCGGTACTGCTCGTACGGCGCGCTCAGCGGGGTCAGCGCCCGCAGGTCGCCGATCGGCATGCCCGCCACTCGCAGGTGGTCGGCGAGCACGAAGGAGCCGAAGCCGCCGCCCACGGTCACCAGCGGTACGTCGATCATCGGGATCCCGGCCCGCGCCACCATGTCGTCGGTCCACGTCGAGGTGGTCCGGAGCTCGTCGGTCAGATCGCCGAGCACCTCGCTGCCGGACGGTCCTGGTGGCCGCGGTGGGGGGCCGGCAGCCGCCTGCGGCCGTCGGGCAGCTGCCTCGTCACTCATCCACGTCTCCCAACGCTCGGACTGGCCACCTCGTCGACCTTGGCGACGACGAGGTCGATGACGACGCCGACGAAGTCGGCCATGATCGCTGTCGTCGGTGAAGTTCTCGCGGCACCGTGTAGAAGCCGGCCGCGATATAGCGATCCTGCTGGGCCAGGATCGTGAACTGCCGCAGGGACTGGCCGGTCTGGTCCACCGCGTGATCTCGTGGACGGCGACGTCTTGGCACTCGCAGCCCGGCAGCAGTGGCGCGATCGGCGGCTCGGTCACCGAGAAGCTGCATCGTCCCGACGTTCCAGACCCCGCACGCAGGCGGACCGCGGCGCTCGGACTGATAGGCCGCGGCCGCCGCGGCGTCGGCGAACACGGCTCCCGCCGAGATGGTCTGCGGGAAGACTGCCCGGGCCGTTGACCGAGAAGAAGATCTCGCGCTGGCTGAACTGGCTGGGCCCGGTGGCCAGCTGCTTGTTGCAGAAGCCGACGTTGGCGTTGACGCTCGGGCTGCTCGCGGCGGCCGTCCAGTCGCCGAACCCAGGCCGTCGAGCTCGCCCGCCGAGAACCGCAGCCGGCGCGCGGCCGCCTGGCCGGGGTGAGCGCCGCCGTCCGGCGGCCGGGGTCCCGCGTCGACGGTGGTCCGGCGCTGGTCCCGGGGTCGGGACCGTCGCTGTCCCGGGGTCGGGACCGCTCGCTCGTCGCTCCGGGTCCGGCAGCGGCGGCCGGCGGTCCGGCGCGGGTCGCCGTCCAGGACGACGAAGGCGACCGCGCCGGCGACCACGAGGACCGCCGCGCACGGCTGCCACGACCCTCGGCCAGGACCGGCGTCCGGCGGTGATCCGCGGCGCCCGGCGGCCGACCCGGGCCGGCGCCCTCCGTCGGCGGGGCGTCCGACGGCGCCGGGCGGCCGCCCGGTCTCGCCGCGACCGCGGCGCGGGGTCCGGGGGTGGCCAGGTGCGCCGAGCTCGCTCCCGTGCCCGGGGCCACCGGTCGCGACCGAGCGGGGGGCACCACGGTCTCGTCGGACAGCGTCCCCGGTCGTGGCAGAGCCCGGAGGGGCGAGCACCCGGTAGGCGGCGGGTCCGGCCCCGCTCTCGCGCCGCGCCCGCTGGAGCTCGTCGGCGAAGGCGGCACAGCTGCGGGGCGGTCGGCCGGGCGCTTGGCCATGGCGCGGAAGACGAGGTCGGCGACCGCTGGTGGGACGCCGTACTGGCGCAGGTGGGGCGGCGGCTCGTGCGCGATGCGGTTGAGCAGCGGCAGGATGGAGGCATCGGTCTCCCGGACGAAGGCGGGCGCTGCCGGTGATCAGGGTGTGCACGGTCGAGGCGAGCGAGTAGAGGTCGCTCGACGCCGTGACCGTGTCGCCGGCGACGACCTCCGGGGCGATGTGGGCGGGCGAGCCGGTGAGCAGGCCGGTCGCGGTCATCGAGCTCTGCGAGCTCGGCGCGGGCGATGCCGAAGTCGGCCAGCTTGGGGACGCCGTAGCCGTCGATGAGGATGTTGTCGGGCTTCACGTCGCGGTGGGTGATGCCCGCGCGGTGCGAGGTCTCCAGGGCGCCGGCGACGGCGATCGCCACCTCGGTCGCCTCGTCCCAGGACAGTCGGCGGCCGGCCCGCAGCGCGTCGCCGTACGAGCCGCTCTCGCAGAACTCCATCAGCAGGTAGGGGTAGCCGGGCTCGGTCCGGCCGTGGGCGTGGACCGCCACGATGTTGGGGTGGCCCGAGAGCCGGCCGATGGCGCGCACCTCTCTGGCGAACCGCTCGAGCGACTCGTCGTCGACCTCGACCCCGGCGAGCACCTTGACCGCGACCGTGCGGTCGAAGGCGTCCTGGTGGGCGCGGTAGACGACGCCGAAGGCGCCCTGGCCGATCTTCTCGGGTCGCGCTCACCCCGGGAACTCCGATGGACACCGGCACTCCCCTCAGTGGTCCGCTCCGTCGGCAGGCGTACGGGAGACCTCCCTGCGACCAGCTACGCCCGCCTGGCCCGAGGCTTGGTACGCATCAATGTAGTGGTCGACGGGCACGGTCGATGAAGGGAACTCTGCGCCGAACCTGATGGGATCCCGACGCGGGGCCGTCGGTCCGTCGGCCGATCAGCGGTGGCCAACCTCCGGCCAACGCCCGCTGACTAGCCTGTGACGGTGGACACCTCCTCGCCCGGCGCCGCCCTCCTCCGCTCGAGTCACGGGTCGCCCTCGGCATCGCGCCTCGGCCGCGACCGGCTACCTGTGCGACGACGACCTCGCGACGGTGGCGTTCCTGGCGCTGCGCATGGAGCGCCCGCTGCTGCTCGAGGGCGAGCCCGGCACCGGCAAGACGGCGCTCGCCGAGGCCCTCGCCGACCGCGCTCGACCTGCCGCTCGTGCGGCTCCAGTGCTACGAGGGGATCGACGCCACCCAGGCCCTCTACGACTGGGACTTCCCGCGGCAGGTCCTGCACCTGCGCGCGCTCGAGGCCGTCGGCGGGCCACGGCGACGGCAGCGCGGGCGCCGGACCTCGAGGAGGCCGAGAAGAGCCTGTACGACGAGCGCTTCCTGCTCGCGCGCCCGGTGCTGGCGGCGCTCCAGCAGAGCCCGGCGGTCCTGCTGATCGACGAGATCGACCGCGCCGACGACGAGTTCGAGGCGTTCCTGCTGGAGGTGCTCTCGACCTACCAGGTGAGCATCCCCGAGCTCGGCACCGTGCGGGCGGCCGT
This sequence comes from uncultured Actinomycetota bacterium, assembly GCA_963757695.1. Taxonomy (GTDB): domain Bacteria; phylum Actinomycetota; class Actinomycetes; order Propionibacteriales; family Nocardioidaceae; genus Nocardioides. Next base: position 599,591 of record CAVWTJ010000012.1, on the reverse strand, counting down.
GCCGCCCCTGGTGGTGCTGACCTCCAACCGGACCCGCGAGCTCCACGACGCGCTCAAGCGCCGCTGCCTCTACCACTGGATCGACCACCCCGGCCTCGAGCGCGAGGTCGCGATCGTGCGCTCGCCGGGCGCCCGAGGTCTCCGCGGCGCTGGCCGAGCAGGTCGTCGGCGTCGTGCAGCGGCTGCGCACCGACGTCGACCTGGAGAAGCCCCCGGGCGTCGCCGAGACCCTCGACTGGGCGCGGGCGCTGCACCACCTCGGCACCACCGAGCTCGACCTGGCCTCCTCGGCGCGCACCCTGGGCGCGCTGGTCAAGTACCGCGAGGACGCCGACCGGGTGAAGATGGCGCTCGACACCATGCTGCGGGCGTGAGCAGCCATGACCCGGACTCGACCCGCCACGGCGCGCACGCCACGACGCCCGACGAGGTGCTCCTCGGCCTTCAGCCCGGGCGCTGCGCGCCGCGGGGGTCGCCGGTCACCCACGACCGGGCGTCGACCTTCCTGGCCGCGACCGCCGACGGTGGGCCTGGGCGACCAGCGGGCGACCTACGTCGCGGGGCGGGCCACGCTGTGCTCCACCCCCGACGACCTCGCGCGCTACGACCAGGTCTACGCGGCGTTCTTCGACGCCCGCGACGGGCTGCCGCGCGAGCGACCCGCCGCGCCGAGCACGCCGACGTACACCGACGCTGACCGTCGACGACGAGACCGGCACCGGGAGGGCGACGAGTCCACCGACGACGTGGTGCGGGCGATGGCCAGCGAGGTCGAGGTGCTGCGCCACCGCGACGTCGCGTCGATGACGCCGGCGGAGAAGCACCGGCTGGTCGACGCTGTTCGCGACCCTGCGCCCGCGCCCGCCGCTGCGGCGCACCCTGCGCCAGGAGTCGTGGCGCCGCGGCCGGGTCGACGCCCGGGCGACGCTGCGCGCGAGCCTGCGGCTGCTCGGCGAGCCGGCGCCGATCCAGTACCGGCACCGCCGCACGCGGCCCCGGCGCGTCGTGCTGCTCATCGACGTCTCCGGCTCGATGAGCGGGTACGCCGACGCGCTGCTGCGTCTCGCGCACACGATGACCCGTGAGTCACGCCGTGCGCGGGTGGCCGGGTGGAGACCTTCACCGTCGGCACCCGGCTGACCCACCTGACCCGCGCGCTGCACGGCCGCGACGCCGAGCGGGCGCTGGTCGCCGCCGGCGAGGCGGTGCCGGACTGGTCGGGCGGCACCCGCCTCGGCGAGACGCTCAAGGTGTTCGTCGACCGCTGGGGTCGCCGCGGACTGGCCCGCGGCGTCGGTGGTCGTGGTCTTCTCCGACGGCTGGGAGCGCGGCGACGTCGAGCCTGCTCGCCGACCAGGTACGTCGGCTGCACGCCGTCGCGCACCGGGTCGTGTGGGTCAACCCGCACCGCGGCAAGGACGGCTACGAGCCGGTGCAGGCCGGGATCGTGGCGGTGCTGCCGCACGTGGACGACTTCGTCGCCGGGCACTCGCTGGCGACGTACGCGGAGCTGATGGAGGTGGTGGCACGTGCGTGAGGTGCTCGAGGAGCTGATGACCTGGTGGGAGGCCGGCGAGACCGTCGGCGTCGGCACCGTCGTGGCGACGTTCCGCTCCGCGCCGCGCCCGCCCGGTGCCTCGATGCTGGTCGGGCCCGACGAGACCGCCGTCGGCTCGGTGTCCGGCGGCTGCGTCGAGGGCGCCGTCTACGAGCTGGCCCAGTCGGTCGTCGACGTCCGGCGCACCCGTCCTGGAGCGCTACGGCGTCTCCGACGACGACGCGTTCGCCGTCGGGCCTGACCTGCGGCGGGATCCTCGACGTCTACGTCGAGCAGGTCTCCCGCGAGACCTTCCCCGAGCTGGGCGAGATCGCCGCCGACCTCGCCGCCGGCCGACCGGTCGCCCTCGCGACCGTCATCGAGCACCCCGACCCCGACAAGCTCGGCCGTCGCGTCATCGTGCGCCCCGGGTAGTCCCTGACGAGATCGCGACGGGACCCCGGGAACCTGCGAGGCGCCGGGGACTGCTCCACCGGCTGTGGTCGGACCGGGCCACCGACGCCGTGCGCGACGACGCGCTCGGGCTGCTGGCGCAGGGCGCCAACGCGACGCTCACCTACGGCCCCGACGGCGAGCGGCGCGGCGAGGGCATGCGGGTCTTCGTGTGGGGGTTCGCGCCCAAGCCGCGGCTGCTGGTCTTCGGCGCGATCGACTTCGCGGCCGCGGTCGCCAAGGTCGGCGCGTTCCTCGGCTACGACGTCACCGTCTGCGACGCGCGCCCGGTCTTCGCCACCGCCAGCCGGTTCCCCGACGCCGACCGGGTGGTCGTCGACTGGCCGCACCGCTACCTCGCCGAGGAGCAGGAGTCGGGGCGCATCGACGCCCGCACCGTGATCACGGTGCTGACCCACGACCCCAAGTTCGACGTGCCGCTCCTCGAGGTCGCGCTGCGCCTGCCCGAGGTGGCCTACGTCGGCGCGATGGGCTCGCGGCGTACCCACGACGACCGGATGGCGCGGCTGCAAGGAGGTCGGCCTCGACCGACGACGAGCTCGACGCGGCTCTCCAGCCCGATCGGGCTCGACCTCGGCGCCCGCACGCCGGAGGAGACCGCCATCAGCATCGCCGCCGAGATCATCGCCGGGCGCTGGGGTGGCAGCGGGCGAGCCGCTCGCGACGACGCCAGGGACGGATCCACGGCTAGCGCACCGTCGGCGCCGGCGCGTGACCGGGGTCACACCGGGGGTTGTACGGTGAGCCCCACCAGCACCCGGGAGGTGGCATGACGGTGCGCAGCGAGCTCGACACCCGCAAGCGGGAGGCCTGCGTCGCCTGGACCTCGTTCGTCGAGCACGGCGACGGCGCCGCGTCCCTGGTGCGCCCCGAGATCCTCACCAGCTGGGCCCGCTCCGGCGCCGCGATCACCCCCGACGTCAGGCGGCGCCGCTCGCCGACGAGAGCGAGACGTCGTCGATCTGGCGCGACTCGCCGCTCCAGGTCGCCGTCGAGAACGTCGAGGCCGAGCTGCGGCGCACCGCCGAGGACGGCGACCTCGTGCTCGCCGTCACCGACGCCGACACCCGGATCCTGTGGACCTACGGCGGCCGGGTGATGCGCCGCAAGGCCGAGTCGGTCAACTTCGTGCCCGGGCGCGCGCTGGGACGAGCAGTCGGTCGGCACCAACGCCCTCGACCTGGCCAACCGCACCGCCGCGCCGTCGATGGTCTTCAGCGCCGAGCACTACGCCTCGATCGTGCACAACTGGGTCTGCTGGGCCGCGCCGGTGCTCGACCCGGTCAGCGGCCGCCAGCTCGGCGTGCTCGACCTCTCGACCACCTGGGACCGCACCCACCCGATCGGCCTGGCCACCGCACGGGTGATGGCGCGGCTCATCGAGACCGCGCTGCCGCACTCGAGCCACCACCCGTCCGCGGCAGCCGCTCTCGGCGATCGACGACACCAGCGACCCCGGTCTCGTGATGACCCTGCTCGGCACCGCCGAGGTGCGCCTCGACGGCCAGCGGCTGCTGCTCAACCGGCGCCAGACCGAGGTCCTCGCCCTGCTCGCGCTGCACCCCGAGGGGCTCTCGCTCGACCGGCTGCACGCCCTGGTCTACGGCGACCAGGCGGTGACCTTCTCGACGCTCAAGGCCGAGGTCTCGCACCTGCGCGCGGCGCTCGGCGGCCAGCTCTCCTCGCGGCCCTACCGGCTGATGATGCCGGTCGCCACCGACGTCGAGCACGTGCTCGACCTGCTGCGCCGGGGCCGCGTCGCCGACGCCCTCGACGCCTACGGCGGCGACCTGCTCCCCGGCACCAACAGCCCCGGCGCTCAACGAGCTCGCCGAGTACGTCGCGGTCGCGGTGCGCGAGGCGCTGCTCGCCGACCCCGAGCCCGGCGCGGTCCTGCGCTACGCCGACCTGGCGCCGTACGACACCGCGGTGGTCGAGCGCTGCCTGGCCGCTCTCGGCCACGGCCCCGCACCCGGCCAAGGCGCTGCTCAAGGGCAAGCTCGCCGCTGCCTCGCGCTGACACCGCGGCGCTTCGCCGACCACGGTCCTGCCTCGCCGGTGACCGGTGCTCGACCTCGCGCACGGCGCCCGGTGCTCGTACCTGCGCACCGGCGCCCGATGCTCGTACCTCGCACCGGGCTTGCCTGCCCCCAACCCGGAACCAACCATCGCGGCCTACCGTCGGCGGTGGTGAGACCCACGTCACAACCATGGGGCTCGCGCGCGCAAGGCACGACGCCGTAGAGGCTGACACTCAAGGGAGCGTGAGGCATGACCAGGATCGAACTCACCGTCGACGGAGCAACGGTCTCCGACGACGTCGAACCGCGGATGCTGCTGGTGCAGTACCTGCGGGAGAAGCTCGGCAAGACCGGCACCGTCATCGGGTGCGACACCAGCAACTGCGGTGCGTGCACCGTCCACCTCGACGGCACGAGCGTGAAGTCGTGCAACGTCCTGGCCGTCCAGGCCGACGGCAGCCGAGGTGACCACGATCGAGGGCCTCGCCGGCACGGTGGACAGCGAGCTGCACCCGATGCAGGAGTCGTTCCGCGAGTGCCACGGCCTCCAGTGCGGCTTCTGCACGCCGGGGATGATCATGCAGAGCGTCGACCTGCTCAAGGAGAACCCCAACCCCACCGAGGAGGAGATCCGGGTCGGCATCGAGGGCAACCTCTGCCGGTGCACCGGCTACCACAACATCGTCAAGGCCGTGCAGCACTGCGCTGCCGGCGCGGCCGGCAACGCCGGCGCGGAGGTGACCGCATGACCACCCTCCAGGACCCGCCCGCCACGGCCCAGCCCGAGATCGGCCGCGACCGTCGCCGCAAGGAGGACCAGCGCCTGATCACCGGCCGCACCCGCTGGACCGACAACATCACCCTGCCCGGGCATGCTGCACCTGGCCATGGTGCGCAGCCCGTTCGCCCACGCCAAGATCGTCAGCATCGACACGAGCGCGGCCAAGGCCTCGCGCAACGTGGTCGCGGTCTACACCGGCGCCGACCTCGGCGAGGGCCAGGGCGCGTGCATCAACGCCTGGGCCATCACGACCGACCAGGTCACCCCGCCGCACATCCCGATGCCCAGCGACCGGGTCGCCTTCGCCGGCGAGACCGTCGCCGTCATCGTCGCCCGCACGGCGGCCGAGGCCCGCGACGCGGCCGAGCTCGTCGACGTCGAGTACGAGGAGCTGCCCGCTGCGGTCGAGCTCAAGGCCGCCGCCGACGGACACGGTGCTCGCGCACCCCGACCTGGGCACCAACAAGTCGGCGTTCTGGAAGTTCGACTCCGAGGAGGCCGGCACCGGCGGCAACGTCGACGCCGCCATCGAGAAGGCCCGCACCGACGGCGTCGTCATCGAGCGCGAGTACCGCCAGCAGCGCCTCATCCCGGCGTTCATGGAGCCCCGCTCCGTGGTCGTCGACCCGACCGGCGAGCAGATCACCATGTGGTCGGCCACCCAGGTGCCGCACATCCTGCGCTTCGCGCTGGCCGCCACGACCGGCGTGCCCGAGTCGAAGATCCGCGTGATCGCCCCCGACGTGGGCGGCGGCTTCGGCGGCAAGCTCCAGCAGACCCCCGAGGAGATGATCGCCTTCGCCGTGGCGCGGATGCTCGGCAAGCCGGTCAAGTACACCGAGACCCGCTCGGAGTCGCTGATGACGGCCCACCACGGCCGCGACCAGTGGCAGAAGCTGACGCTCGCCGCCACCAAGGACGGCACCGTCACCGGCCTCAAGGTCGAGCTGCTCGCCGACCTCGGCGCCTACGTCGCCATCGTCGGCGGCGGCGTCCCGGTCCTCGGGGCGTTCATGTTCAACTCGATCTACAAGTTCCCGGCCTACCAGTTCAACTGCCAGACCGTGCTCACCAACAAGGCCTGGACCGACGCCTACCGCGGCGCCGGGCGGCCCGAGGCGACGTTCGCCATCGAGCGGATCATGACCGAGCTGGCCGTCGAGCTCGGCAGGGACCAGATCGAGCTGCGCGAGCAGAACTGGATCAAGCACGAGGAGTTCCCGTTCACGACGGTGGCCGGCCTCGAGTACGACTCCGGCAACTACGAGGCGGCCACGGCCAAGGCCCTCGAGATGTTCGGCTACCACGACCTGCTCGCCGAGCAGAAGCAGCGCCGCGAGTCCGGCGACACCGTCCAGCTCGGCATCGGCGTCTCGACGTTCACCGAGATGTGCGGCCTGGCGCCCTCGCGGGTGCTCGGCCAGCTCAACTACGGCGCCGGCGGCTGGGAGCACGCCAGCGTCCGGATGCTGGCGACCGGCAAGGTCGAGATCGTCACCGGCGCCTCCGCGCACGGCCAGGGCCACGAGACGGCGTTCAGCCAGATCGTCGCCGACCGGCTCGGGGTGTCGTTCGACGACGTCGAGGTCCTGCACGGCGACACCCAGATCTCGCACAAGGGGCTCGACACCTACGGCTCGCGCTCGCTGGTCGTCGGTGGCGAGGCGCTCGTCAAGGCCACCGACAAGGTGATCGAGAAGGCCAAGCCGATCGCCGCGCACCTGCTCGAGGCCAGCGTCGACGACATCGAGTTCTCGGCCGGCCAGTTCACGGTCCGCGGCACCGACCAGGGCCTGTCGATCGCCGAGATCGCCGGGGCCGCGTTCACCGCGCACAGCTACCCCGAGGGCATCGAGCCGTCGATCGACGCCGAGGCGACGTACGACCCGATCAACTTCAACTACCCCCACGGCACGCACCTGTGCGCCATGGAGGTCGACACCGAGACCGGTGCCGTCAAGATGCGCAAGTACGTCTGCGTCGACGACATCGGCAACGTCATCAACCCGCTGATCGTCTCCGGGCAGGTGCACGGCGGCCTGGTGCAGGGCATCGCGCAGGCGCTGTGGGAGGAGGCGGTCTACGACGACGCCGGCACGCTGGTGTCCGGCTCGTTCGTCGACTACCTGCTGCCCACGGCGGCCGACACGATCAGCTTCGACATCGAGCACACGACGACGCCGTCGCTGACCAACACGCTGGGCACCAAGGGGGTCGGCGAGGCCGGCACCATCGCCTCGACCCCGGCGGTCGTCAACGCCGTCGTCGACGCGATCCGCCACTTCGGCGTCAACGACGTCCAGATGCCGTGCACGCCCGAACGCGTGTGGGCAGCGATCCACAGTCAGGACGCCGGAGGTGACACCGCGACCCAGGGGGCCGCGGCGCCGCACTTCGACGCCACCGAAGGCACGGAAGGAGCGGGCGCATGATCCCCACCGAGTTCGACTACCTCGCACCCACGACGGTCGAGGAAGCCCTGGCTGCCCTCGCCGAGCACGGTGACGACGCGAAGATCCTCGCCGGCGGGCAGAGCCTGCTGCCGGTGCTCCGGATGCGCCTCAACGCCCCGGAGGTGATCATCGACCTCGGCAAGATCGAGGCGCTGCGCGGGATCCGCGACGACGGCGACGCGATCGTGATCGGCGCCATGACGCCGCACTCGGTCGTCGGCTCCGACGCCCTGGTCTCCGAGCACGCGCTGCTCATCCACCAGGCGGTCGAGCACCTCGCCGACGTCCAGATCCGTCACCGGGGCACCTTCGGCGGGGCCCTGGCCCACGCCGACCCGGCGGGCGACCTCGGCGCCCCGGCGCTGGCGCTGAGCGCGGAGTTCGTGATCGCCGGCAGCGGCGGCACCCGCACGGTCGGGGCCGACGACTTCTTCGTCGACCTCTTCGAGACCGCGATCGGCGAGGACGAGATCCTCACCGAGGTGCGGATCCCGAAGCACACCGGCTGGGGCGCCCACTACGAGAAGTTCGTGCGGGTGGCCCACCAGTGGCCGATCGTGGCGATCGCGGCGACGGTCAAGGCCGACGGCGGCACCATCACCGAGGCGCGGGTGGGGATGACCAACATGGGTTCCACCCCGCTGCGGGCGCGCGGTGTCGAGGAGGCCCTCGCGGGCCAGCCGGCCACCGACGCCGCGGTCCGGGCCGCCGCCGCGCGGGCGGCGGAGGGTGCCAACCCGCCGTCCGACCTCAACGGTGGTGCCGACTACCGGCGCCACCTGGCCACCGTGCTCACCCGACGGGCCGTGCTCACCGCGGCCGGCGCCTAGGCAGGAGGAGTTGCTGCATGGACCTCTCTCATCGCTTCACCGTCCCGATCGGCGTCGAGGAGACGTGGGAGCACTTCGGTGACCTCGCGGCTCTCGCCGAGTGCTTCCCGGGGGCGACCCTGACCTCCTCCGACGAGTCCAGCTTCGCCGGGTCGGTCAAGGTCAAGCTCGGCCCGATCGCGCTCGTCTACAACGGCGCCGGCACCTTCGTCGAGAAGGACGACGCCGCACACCGTTTCGTGGTCGACGCCAAGGGCAAGGACAAGCGCGGCAACGGCACGGCGGGAGCAAAGGTGACCCTGTCGATGGCGGCCGGGGCCGAGGGCACCACCGACGTCGAGGTGCTGACCGACCTGGCGATCACCGGCAAGCCGGCGCAGTTCGGCCGCGGCGTGATGCAGGACGTCTCCGACAAGCTGCTCGGTCAGTTCGTCACCTGCCTGGAGAACCGCCTGTCGGCCGAGCCGGAGCCCGAGGTCCTCCCCGACGCGGGTTCGACCCCGATCGCCGACGCGGCGGCGGCCTCGGCCGTCGGCGAGCCCGCAGGGGCCGAGACCGGTGGAGGTGAGCCGGCGAGCCCGGCACCGGCGGCGGCCCCCGCGCCGCAGGCGCCTGCCGCGACCCCGCGGCCGGTCTCCCGACCGGCACCGGCCCAGGACGACGCCCTCGACCTGGGTGCGGCGGTGATCCCGGTGCTGGCCAAGGCCTACTGGAAGCAGGGCCTCGGCGCCCTCGGCGGGCTGCTCGCCGTGGTGCTCCTGGTGAAGTGGCTCCGCCGGGACTGACCGGCCGGACCTGCTGACCGTGACCGCGGGCGACGTACGTTGAGAGACATGCGTCGTCCGCGGTTCGTCGTTCCCGCGGTCGTCGGCCTGCTCTGCGCCGCGCTCGCTGCGGGTTGTTCGTCCGCTCCGTCCTCGCCGGCGACGGCGCCCTCGCCCGCGGCCTCGCCGTCGACGACCGCCCCTGCGACGCCGTCCGTACCTGCGGCCACCTCGCCGACGGAGGCGCCGTCGGCGACGCCCCCGGAGGAGCCGACCGAGGAGCCCGCGGAGGACCCGGCGGCGGACCTCCCTCCGGTCCGTCGACCGCTGTCCCTGCCGGCGATCATGCGTCGCCCGCTCGATGCCGGTCCGATCCGCCGGGGCGCGATCATCGAGAGCAACGACGCCTACGTACGACGGGCGGTCACCTACCGGAGTGACGGGCTGACGATCTCCGGCATCCTGCTGCGCCCGACCGGACCTGGGCCCTTCCCCGGGGTCGTGCTGAACCACGGGTACATCGATCCCGACGTCTACGTCAGCGGGCAGGGGCTCGCCCGCGAGCAGGACTGGCTGGCGCGAGCCGGCTTCGCGGTCCTGCACACCGACTACCGCGGCCACGCCGGCTCCGACCCGGCCACCCGCGTCGACCGTGAGTCGCGCCTCGGGTACGCCCGCGACGCCGCCAACGCCGCGGTGGCGCTGGCCGACGAGTCGTTCGTGGACGGCGCGCGGATGGCGATGCTCGGCCGCTCGATGGGTGGCGGCGTGACCCAGAACGTCCTGGTCGCCTACCCCGACCTCGTCGACGCGGCGATCGTCTACGCCTCGGTGAGCAGCAGCTTCGTCGACAACCTGCGCCAGTTCACCGAGCCCAACCGCCCGGCCGAGCTCGACGCCTACTACCGGCGCTTCGGCACCCCGCGGGAGTCACCCGGCTTCTACCGCGGGCTCTCGCCCCGCACCTTCTTCGACCGGATCGAGGCACCGGTGCTGCTCCACCACGGCACCGCCGACTCGACCTGCCCCTTCGGCTGGTCGGTCACCACGGAGCGACTCATGAGCCGCGCCGGCGTCGACGCCCGCCTCGTCGCCTACCGGGGCGAGGAGCACGCGTTCGTGCCGCAGTGGCAGGACTCGATCGAACGCTCGGTGCGCTTCCTGCGTCGTCGGCTCTGACCGCGATCCCTCCGGCGGTCGAGCAGTCGCCCACGATCCCTCCGGTGGTCGAGCAGCCGGGCCTGATCCCTCCGGTGGTCGAGTAGCCGGGTACGAGCGCAGCGAGGGCCCGGCGTATCGAGACCCGGCGAGCCGAGGGACAGCGTCGGTCAGGGTCGGCGTCGATCAGTTGGCTGGAACGCCCTCGCAGGGGGCAATCGGGCTGTTTGTCGGCGGTAGATCGGGTCCGGGGCTAGCGTCGATCAACTCGACGACAGGACAAGCCCGGTGATGTGCCCATCTGTTCCAGCGTGCCGCAGGTCGATTCGAACGGTGGCGTGGTTGCTGGCGGCGGGGCTGATCACCCTGGGTCTGCCGGGATGCTCGGCGGTCTCCAGCAGCGGCCCGCTCCCCGAAACCAGAACTACGGCCGGGGAGCCCGCGGCGGAGGTCGCCCGCGTGGCGCCGCAGCAGAGCAAGCCGAAGGTCACGCACCGGACCGTCCGGAAGCGGGACTCGATCGCGTTCGGAGCACGGGTCCGCAGGACCGCGGCGCTCGACAAGGGCGTCACCCGGTTGAAGCAGCGGGGGAGGCCCGGCGTCCGCGTCCACGTCGTCCAGCTGCGCCTGAAGGACGGCGTGGTCGTCGACCGAAAGAAGGTACGCACGTATGTCGCACGTCGGCCCGTGCCGCGGGTCACGTTGCGGGGAACGCACGTCGACCCGCCGCCCGCCCCCGTGGGCCTGAGCTCGCGGTGCGACTCGAACTACGCCGGAGGCTGCGTCCCGATCGCCAGTGACGTCGACTGCGGTGGCGGTAGCGGCAACGGCCCTGCCTACGTCTACGGGGCAGTGAAGGTCGTCGGCTCCGACATCTACGACCTCGACGCGGACGGCGACGGTTACGGGTGCGAGTGAGCGCCCACCGGCGGGACTAGTCGCCCGCACCCGGCACGGCGTCCAGGATCACCTGGGCCAGCTCGGCGGGGCGGGTCAGCTGTGGCCAGTGGCCCGCGGGGAGGTCGACGAAGGTCACCGACGTCGTCCTGGTGAGCTCCTCCGGTCCGTCGCCGCCGGCGATCCAGCCCTGGAGGTCCGCGACGCGGTACTCGGGGCAGACCGCCGTGACGGGGACGTCGTAGCGCCGCTCGTCGGTGAGCGTGACGGGCGTCGTGATCACCGCCTCGGGCACCGGGACGGCCGCAGCGTAGAACGCGGCCAGCTCGTCGGGCTCGAAGTCGGAGACGTTGGCCTCCTCGCCCATCTCGACCCAGTCGGGCATCGGCACCTCGCCGTCGACGGCCGGCAGCCCCGCCAGCAGCGCCTCACCGGTGCCGGAGGGGAAGCCGCCGATCTGCACGTGGTGCGCGACCCGGTCGGGCCGGGCGTCGAGGGCGGCGTGGGCGATCCCGCAGCCGGCCGAGTGGCTGACGAGCAGCACGGGTGCCTCTGACTCGTCCAGTGCGGCCACCACGGCCGCGACGTGGTCGGCAAGGGTCACGCCGCTCCGGTCGGCGTCCTGCGACGCCATGCCCGGAAGGGTCAGGGGGTGGGTGCGGTGCCCGGCTGCCTCGAGGATCGGGGTGACCTTCGCCCAGGTCGAGGCGTTGAGCCACAGGCCCGGGACCAGTACGACGTCCATGTGCTCTCCTTCGTGACGACCGGTCGCCCGGCCACGGTGATCGATGGTGGCGGATCCGACGCTAACAGCGGACGCCGACAGTCCGGCAGGCACAGCGGTCCAGGCCCGGGCGGCGTGCCGCTCGGACCACGACTCACGGGCGCTCGACCGTGGGGGCGGGAAAGACCCGTCAGACGGCGACGGGGCCGCCACCGGGGCCGACATCCGCGGTGGGATCGTCGTCGTCGAGCCGCACCCCGTTGACGCCGGGGGGCAGGAGGGGCTCGACGAGCCAGATCGCGATCGCGCCGACCGAGATGGCACCCGACGACGAGCAGCCCGATGTAGACGGCCCCGAGGCCGTGGTCGATGAGGAAGCCCGCGGTGACCGGGGCGATGATGCCGGGCAGGCTGAACGACGCCGAGCTGAGGGCGTTGTAGCGACCGCGGAGGTGGTCGGGGGCGAGGTCGTTGACCAGCGCCGGGATGGTGGGTTGCAGCAGCGTCTCGCCGAGGGCGAAGACCGACGCGCAGCCGGCCACGAGGAGGGTGGCGCCGAGGGTGCCCGGCACGAGGCCGCAGGCACCGAGCAGCAGCCACGAGCCGGCCCAGACGACGCCCATCGCGGCGATCACCCGGGTGCGTCGAAGCCCGTCGATGTGGCGCAGCACCAGCAGCTGCAGCACCACGATCACGGCGGTGTTGGCGGCGAAGGCCAGGCCGAGGCCGCGCGTCGAGATCTCGCCCAGCGCGCGGGCGTACGCGGGCATCCCGGTGTTGAGCTGGGCGTAGCCGACGAACGCCGCGACGAAGCCGAGCACCATCAGCCGGCGCGACCGCCGGTCGACGCAGCACCGCGAGGTAGCTGACCTTCTCGACCGGCGCCTCGGGGTCGTGCACGGGGCGCCCGGCGACGTGGCGCAGAGGGCCGAGCAGCAGGACGAGCGCGGGCACGTAGCTCAGGCCGTCGACGGCGTAGATGGCCTGGAACGTCACCAGGTGGTCGACGTCGACGAGGAAGCCGCCGGCGATGCCACCGATGCCGATGCCGAGGTTGAGAAGGGCGAAGTTGACGCCGAAGTAGCGCTGGCGCAGCTCCTGTGGGACGACCCCGGCGATCAGGCTCTGGATGGCCGGCCACGCCACGCCGAAGGCCACGCCGCTCAGGGCCAGGCCCACGGCGGCGACGGCCAGGGTGTCGGCCACGACGAGGCAGGCGTTGCCGGCGATGAGCAGGAGCTGGGTGCCGATGAGCATCACCCGGGCACCGAACCGGTCGATCGCCACCCCGCCCGGCCCGGTCAGCGCGAAGCCGGCCAGCGCCGGGAGCGCCAGCAGCAGGCCGACGTCGCTCAGCGCGAAGCCGCGCACCTCGTTGAGGTAGACGACGTGGAAGGGCAGGACCAGGCCGGTGCCGAGGAACTCGACGACGACGATCGACAGCAGCAGTCGTGCCTCGCGGGGGAGGTCGTGCCAGAAGGAGCCGGGCCGGGCTCGCACGGTGGTGGGGGTGCTCATGTCGACCGTGAGTCTGGCACCCGCCACCGACCGTGGCGAAACCGTTATCCGAGCGCGGTGAGGGCGTCGTACTCCTCGTCGGTCAGCTCGATGCCGGCCGCGGCCGTGTTGGACTCGAGGTGGTCCACCGACGACGTGCCCGGGATCGGCAGCATCACCGGGGAGCGGCGCAGCAGCCAGGCCAGCGCGAGCTGGGACGGAGTGGCGTCGTGCTCCTTGGCGGCCTCGCCGAGCACGCCGTCCTCCGCGGACAGCTCACCGGTGGCGAGCGGGAACCACGGGATGAAGCCGATGCCCTGCTTCTCGCAGAAGTCCAGCAGCGGCTCCGCGTCGCGGTTCGCGAGGTTGAACAGGTTCTGCACCGTCGAGATCGGGGCGATCGCGGCCGCCATCTCGAGCTGCTCGACCGAGACCTCGGAGAGACCGATGTGGCGGATCTTGCCCTCGTCGCGCAGCTTCACCAGCTCGCCGACCTGGTCCTCGAGGTCGACCGCGGGGTCGATGCGGTGCAGCTGGAAGAGGTCGATCTGCTCGACTCCCAGGTTGCGCAGCGACATCTCGCACTGCTGACGCAGGTACGCCGGCCGCCCGACCGGCGTCCAGATGCCGGGGCCCTGCCGGGTCAGTCCCGCCTTGGTGGCGATCACGACGTCGTCGGCGTACGGGTGGAGCGCCTCCTTCAGCAGCTGCTCGGCGACGACCGGGCCGTAGGAGTCGGCGGTGTCGAAGAAGGTGACGCCCACCTCGACGGCACGGCGCAGCACGGCGACGGCGGTCTCGGGGTCCTTCGGCGGACCCCAGACGCCGTCGCCGGTCAGCTGCATGGTGCCGTAGCCGAGGCGGACGACGGGCAGGTCGCCGCCGATGTCGAAGGTGCCGGACGGCGCGGCCAGGTTCTCGGTGGTGGTGCTGGTCATGACTGCTCGCTCTCGCTCAGGTCGCCGGCCCAGGCGGTGTGGAAGGTGCCGGGCTTGTCGACTCGTTGGTAGGTGTGGGCGCCGAAGTTGTCGCGCAGGGACTGGATCAGGGCGGCGGGCAGCCGCTCGCGACGCAGGCCGTCGAAGTAGGACAGCGACGAGGCGAAGGCCGGAGTGGGGATGCCGGCCTGGGCAGCGGTGGCCACGACCCGGCGCCAGGCGTCGACGCCCTCCTTGACCGCGTCGGCGAAGAACGGGTTCACCAGCAGCGACGTCAGGTCCGGGTCCTCGGCGTACGCCTCGGTGATCCGGCCCAGGAAGCGGGCCCGGATGATGCAGCCGTCGCGCCAGATCTGGGCGACCTCGCCCAGGTCGACGTCCCAGCCGTGCTCCTCGGCACCGGCGACGATCTGGTCGAAGCCCTGGGCGTAGGCAATGACCTTCGAGGCGTAGAGCGCGGCGCGTACGTCGTCGACGAACGACCCGACGTCGATCGCCGGGGTGGGCGGGAAGTCCGGGAAGGTGGCACGCGCGGCCTCGCGCTGCTCGGTGTGGCCCGAGAGGCTGCGGGCGAACGTCGCCTCGGCGATGCCGGTGATCGGGACCCCCAGGTCGAGGGCGCTCTGGACGGTCCAGCGACCGGTGCCCTTCTGCTCGGCGGCGTCGAGCACGACGTCGACGAACGGCTTGCCGGTCTCCGCGTCGGTGTGGCGCAGGACGTCGGCGGTCATCTGGATGAGGAACGACTCGAGCTCGCCCTTGTTCCAGTCGCTGAAGACGTCGGCGATCGCCGGCGGGGTGAGCCCCGAGACGGAGCGGAGCAGGTCGTAGGACTCGGCGATGAGCTGCATGTCGGCGTACTCGATGCCGTTGTGCACCATCTTGACGAAGTGTCCGGCGCCACCGGTGCCCACGTGGGCGCAGCAGGGCTCGCCGTCGACGTGGGCGGAGATCGACTCCATGATCGGGCCGAGCCGCTCGTAGGACTCGTCGCTGCCGCCGACCATGATCGAGGGGCCCTCGAGCGCGCCGACCTCGCCGCCGGAGACGCCGGTGCCGACGAAGCGGAGGCCGTGCTCCTCCAGCGCCTGCTCGCGGCGGATGGTGTCGGTGAAGTGCGCGTTGCCGCAGTCGACGACGATGTCGCCCTCCTCCAGCAGCGGGACCAGCTCGTCGATCACGGCGTCGGTGGGTCCACCGGCCTTGACCATGACGAGGACGACGCGGGGCTTCTCGATCGCGGCGACGAAGTCCTCGAGCGACTCGGTGGCGACGAAGTCACCCTCGTCGCCGAACTCCTCGACGAGCGAGGTCATCTTCTCGGTGGTGCGGTTGTGGACGGCGATGGTGTGTCCGTGGCGGGCGATGTTGCGGGCCAGGTTGCGGCCCATCACCGCCAGTCCGGTCAGTCCGATCGTGGCTGTTGGTTCCATGGGTCCAGCCAACTCCTCACGACCACACCTGGCTACCCCCGCAAGGAGCCTGGTGGAGGCGTGGGTGCCGGCGTCGCTCGAGGGGCGGGAGCCGCACCGCTCCAGCCGCGGGAGTTTCACCGCTCCAGCGGAGAAACTCCCGCTTCTGTCATGAAGGTTCATGACAGAAGCAACAGTTCTGTCGTGCGGTTCAGCACGCCGACGCGGCTTCGTTCCCCAGCCGCGTCGCTCGCTCGACCTCGTCTGAGTCCGGTCGTCGTACGCTCCGACCGGTCAGAAGACGTTGAACGGGCGGAACTGTACCGAGATGCGCGGGCCGGCGGCGGCGACCTTCGGTACGGCGTGCTCCCAGGTGCGCTG
Organism: uncultured Actinomycetota bacterium; assembly: GCA_963757695.1. Lineage (GTDB taxonomy): Bacteria > Actinomycetota > Actinomycetes > Propionibacteriales > Nocardioidaceae > Nocardioides. The sequence continues at coordinate 583,724 of CAVWTJ010000012.1, read as the reverse complement.
GCACGAACCGCCCATCACGACCAGGTCGCCGTGCCCCATCGTGATCGCGAGCGACTCGTGCCCGCCCGGCGTGCCGGCGCGCGGGCGGAGCTGGAGCTTGCGGGGGTCGCCGAAGGAGACGATCGCGACCATCGTGTCGTGGCTCGAGCCGCGGCCGATGGTGTCGCCGTGCCAGGCGACGGAGTCGCGCCCGTCGCGGTAGTAGCAGCAGCCGGCGGTGCGGAACGGCTCGCCGAGCTCGGCGGCGTAGTGCGCCGAGAGCGCGTCACGGGCCTGGGCGAGCAGGGGGTGAGGGAGCGGCTCGTCGAGCATGTAGGTGTGCACGAGGCGCGGCACGTCGACCAGCCGGTCGTACATCTGGCGCCGCTCCGCGCGCCACGGCACGTCGTGCACCAGCGTCGTGAAGACGTCGTCGGGGGCCGGCACCCACGTGCGCAGCACGTCGACCCAGGCGCCGGCGCCGAGGTCGCGCCGCTCGATCCGGGCGAAGTCGCCCACGCCCGAGGCGGGTGCCTCGAACAGCGTCGTCTGGAAGTCCATGGCGCCACGATACGCCATCTTCGAACAGGTGTTCTAGGATGTCTCCGTCGCGCGTCGTGGGGTGTGGCGCGTGGCGCGCTACCCGTCGGCCGCGATGTCGGCGTGCTCGTCGCGCAGCTGGCGCTTGAGGATCTTGCCGCTCGGGTTCTTGGGCAGCGCATCGGCGACGACGACGTACTTGGGTGCCTTGAAGCCCGCGAGCACGCTGCGGGCATGGGCGAGCACGTCCTCGGGCGTGAGCGTGACCCCCTCCTTGGGGACGACCACCGCGGTCACGGCCTCGACCCAGCGCGGGTGGCTGACGGCGAAGACGGCGACCTCCGCCACCCCGGCCATCGTGTAGACGGCCTCCTCGACCTCGCGGCTGGCGACGTTCTCGCCACCGGTCTTGATCATGTCCTTCTTGCGGTCGACGACGTAGAGGTGCCCGTCGGGGTCCAGGTAGCCGAGGTCGCCGGAGTGGAACCAGCCGCCGCGGAACGCGTCGGCGGTCTTCTCCTCGTCGCGGTAGTAGCCCAGGGTCGCGTGCGGCGAGCGGTGCACGATCTCACCGACCGTGCCGGCTGCGACGGGCTCGTCGGCGTCGTCGACGATGCGGGTCTCCACGTTGAGCGCGGCGCGGCCCGCCGAGCCGGCGTGCGAGAGCTGCTCGTCGGGCCCGAGGATCGTGGCCAGCGGTGCCATCTCGGTCTGGCCGTAGAAGTTCCACAGGTCGACGCCCGGGCAGTCGCTCGCGCATCTCCTTGAGCACCTCGACCGGCATCGGCGAGGCGCCGTAGTAGCCCGTGCGCAGCGAGGACAGGTCCGCGGAGTCGAAGGCGGGGGAGCGCAGGAGCCCGATCCACACGGTCGGCGGCGCGAAGTACTTGGTGATCCGATGCTCCTCGATGGCCGCCAGGACCGTCGCGGGGTCGGGTCCGGGCAGGAGCACCGACGTCGCGCCCAGGTAGACGTCGACGCCGAGGAAGCAGTCGAGCTGGGCGCAGTGGTAGAGCGGGAGGGTGTGCAGCTCGACGTCGTCGGCGCTCATCGAGCCGTCGATCGCGCACGAGACGTACTGCCACATCAGCGCCCGGCTGCTGAGCAGCGCCCCCTTGGGCCGCGACTCCGTGCCCGAGGTGAACATCATCCGGACCGGGTCGTCGTCGGCGACGTCGACCACGGGCGGCACCCCCTCCCGGTCGCACCAGTCCTGGACGTCGACCCACCCCTCCGGCAGGTCGCCGTCGGCGGTCCGCACGACCGCCCGGACCGGGACGTCGTGGTCCAGGCCGGCCAGCGCCCGGCCGGCCACGTCGAGCAGGCCGTCCTCCACCACGAACGCGCGCGCACCGCTGTGGTCGAGGATGAAGGCGATCTCGTCGCCACCGAGCATGAAGTTGATCGGCACCAGCACCACACCGACCCGCGCGGTCGCGAAGTCGAGCACCGCGAACTGCCAGCAGTTGTGGGACAGCAGCGCCAGCCGGTCGCCCTTGTCGAGCCCGGCGTCGACCAGTGCCGCGGCCACCCGGTCGACCGTCGCGTCGAGCTCGGCGAAGGTCAGCGTCGTGGCTGCCGTCGATGATCGCGGTCTTGTCCGGCACCCGTGTGGCGGTGCGCCGCGGCACGTCGCCGAGCGCGTGCTGGCGGGCCTGCCGGACGTCGTGCTGGAGGTCGGCGGCGGAGGCGGTGCTCATGCGGGCTCCTGGAGACGATCGGTGCGGAGGTGACGCTCGATCATGCCAGCCGCTCGCGGCGCCGGACCGGCCTGCATGGGCAGGTCCCGCTGCGCGCTCAGGTCAGGTCGTCGCCCAGCACGCCGCGCAGCCGGGCCAGCGCGTCACGGGCCTGCGACTTCACGGTGCCGACGGAGATGCCGAGGGCGGCGGCCGTGTCCTTCTCGGTGAGGTCCTCGAAGTAGCGCAGCACGACGACCGCCCGCTGCCGCGGCGCCAGCCCGGCCAGTGCGTCGCGCAGCACCAGCCGCTCGTCGGGGCCGACCCGGCCCGCCCCGCCGGTCGCCCCGACCGGCTCGGGAAGCGTCTCGCGCGGGGTCTCGCGCCACCGCCGTGCTCGCCACCGGTTCACGCTCTCGCGGGCCAGGACCTGTCGCACGTAGGGCTCCGGACGCTCCTGGATCCGGCGCCAGTGCGGCACGGTCTTGGCCAGCGCCACCTGCACCAGGTCCTCGGCGTCGTGGAGGTCGCCGGTGAGCAGGTACGCCGTGCGCAGCAGCGCGCTGCGCCGGGCGAGGACGAACTCCTCGAAGTCGACCGGCTCAGGGCGTGACACGTCGCCGCCACGCGATCAGGGCCCAGCCGGCCAGGACGACCAGGGCGAGGGCGATGCCGGCGACGACCCGCGGATCCGGGGGGCGTGGTGGCTCGACGGCCACGATCGGGTCGGCGCCGAGCAGGTCGTCGGTGAGCTGGATGGAGCCGGAGAAGGACGCGCTGCCGTAGCCCCCGTGGCCGACCAGGACGCTCAGGGTCTCCTGCGACCCGTCCCGGATGTCGATCTTCACGACCCGGGCGTCGTCCTCGCCGTTGCTGAAGTACTGCTGCCGACGCGCGACGACGTGGGAGTCGTCCGCCCATCCGTAGGTCGTGAGCAGGTGGCCCGACCTCGGCACGACCGAGGAGCCGCCGGTCCCCACGACCTCGAGCGTGCTCGGGGTCCCCTCGTTGCAGCCGACCGTCACCGGGGAATGCGACACGGGTACCGGTGGCATCCACGGACTCGAGGGGGCCGAAGCCGAGGGGTGACGTCACGAGGCGTATGCGGGACCCGTTCTCGAGGTCCACCACCACGTAGCCGGTGAAGCTCCTCGACTGTCGCGAGGTCACGACGCGGCCGTATCCGGCGTCGGCCAGCGTGTCCGAGCCGGCGCGGATCAGGTCCGTCGCGGCCGGATCGTCCCTCCCGCCGTCCCAGAGGTACCACCGGTAGTCGTTGCTGCTGCCCCGGTCCATCTCGGTGCCCTCGCCGTCGCCGACGAGCTGCTGGCCGTAGTTGAGCACGATCGTGTCCGGGCCGGCCCAGGCCAGGTCGGAGGTGACGATCCCGTGATCGGTGGGTAGGCGTGCCCTCGTCGTGGTGCCCGTGACGGTGTCGTGCACAGCGACCCCGGCGACCACCTCCGACTCACTGGCGCTGGTGTTGGGCGTGCCGGTCGTCGACCCCCCCGTCCAGTACGCCACGCGAGTGCCGTCGGGGGAGAGCGCGACGTCCGTCTCACCTGCGCGGTCCGGCAGGTCCAGGAACCGGTACTCCCCGGTCGTGGCCGACACCCCGACGTATCCCAAGCGGCCGCCCGTCCACGACCCGCGCTCGGCGAGGATCACCGCCGACAGCCGGCCCAGCGGCGCGCCGTCGGTGCCGGGCAGCCACGGGCTGGGCTCGAAGAGGCGGTCCGGGATCCCGGCGGGGGCGTTGCTCCCGGCCGGCTGCACCGAGCCGGTGCTGGAGACCCAGGAGGCGCCGAGGAGCACGCCCAGCAGGGCCAGGGCCACTGCCACGATCACCGCGGTCCCGGCCCGGCGACGACGCTGGAAGCGCGCGCCGCGCTGCCACGCCGCGGCGCCCGCGTCCGGCGCCGTCGGTTCCGCGTCACCCGTGCCGAGATCGGCCAGGTCGGCCAGGCGCTCGTGCAGGGTGCTCATCGGTGGTCATCCTCGGTCATGACCACTGCTACGGGTCGAGGCGCGCAGAAGGTGGGGTCGGCGGCCGGAGATTCCTCAGGCGTCCAGCGGGGAGCGGTGCTCGGGTGCGCGGTCGGCGCGCCGGGCCCGGGACGGGTCCGGGTCGAAGGCGCGCAGGGTGAGGATCACCGCGCCGAGCAGCAGCCAGCCGACGACGACCCCACCCACGATGTCGGTCAGCCAGTGCTGGTTGAGCCGGGCCCGGCAGTAGGCCTCGACGAGGCCGAGCACGCCGACGAGGGTGAACAGGACCGTCGTCGTACGACGGGTGGTGCGGGCGTAGTGGACGACCAGGTACGCCGCGGTGCCGGTGACCACGATCAGCCGCGCGCAGCCGCCGGACGGGAAGTTGCCGATCGGAGTGCCGATGAGGCTGATCAGGTCGCGGTCACGGTCGATCGACCTTGGCCAGGACGCTCTGGCTCAGCTTCTCCACGATCCAGGCGGCCGGGCACACGAGCAGGGGCACCCACCAGCGCCACCCGCGGGTGGCGAACCAGGTCGCGAGCGTCACCGCGAACACGGCCGTCCACAGCTGGGTCTGCGGGACGTTGCCCATCGTGGTGACCGTCTCGAGCCGATCGGTCCACGACGTGTTGCCGGCGCGGGCGACCCGCTCGAAGAACGGCTCGTCGACGGCGCCCTGCAGCGACCTGGCGAGCACCCCGACCAGGAGCCCGATCGCGTTCACCGCCGCGACGGTGACGACCGCGGTCAGCAGCCCCCGACGCCAGTCGAGACCTGAGAACAGGCCGTCGTGCCGATCGCCCCCCATGCGCATGGCGGCAGCATACGGCGCCTCAGGGGTGGGCGGTGGCCAGGCGCGTGCGCCCGAGCACGACGGCCGCCAGCAGGCAGGCCGCCCCGCTGACCCGCAAGGCGGGGTACACCAAGGTCAACGCGCTGTCGCTGTAGTTGATGAAGATGCTGGCCTCGCCGGTGATGCGTACCTGTGCCTGGGCCATGGTGAACGTCATCGCCGGCACGAACAGCAGGACCGCTCCGACAGCGCCCAGTCGGGCCCACGGGGCGTCGGAGACGCGCTGCAGGCAGGCGATCGCCAGGTAGAGCCAGACCAGCGCCTCCGCGGCCTGGACCCCCAGCTGCACCATGGCTTCGACATCGGGGCTCATGAGGGGAGCCTAGGTCACGAATCCACGGATCGACCCTGCACCGTCCTGACGTGGTGCTGGTGGGACGGGAGGGTCGATCCGGGCCGATGCGGCGCCGGGCGGGCTACTTGCCCTTGCGAGCCCGCGAGGCGGTCTTGGCGCGCTCGTTGGCGTCGAGCACGACCTTGCGGATGCGCACCATGTCGGGGGTGACCTCGACGCACTCGTCGTCGCGGCAGAACTCCAGGCACTGCTCCAGCGACAGCTTGCGCGGCGGGATCAGCTTCTCGAAGTTGTCGGAGGTGGCGGACCGGATGTTGGTCTGCTGCTTCTCCTTGGTGATGTTGACGTCCATGTCGTCGGCGCGGGAGTTCTCGCCGATGATCATGCCCTCGTAGACCTCGGTCGTCGGCTCGACGAACATCGTCCCGCGCTCCTGCAGGTTGGTCATGGCGTACGCCGTGGCTGCACCCTTGCGGTCGGCGACGAGCGAGCCGTTGACGCGCGAGCGGATCTCGCCGGCCCAGGGCTCGTAGCCGTCGGAGATGCCGTGGGCGATGCCGGTGCCGCGGGTGTCGGTGAGGAACTCGGTGCGGAAGCCGATGAGGCCACGCGCGGGCACCATGAACTCCATGCGCACCCAGCCGGTGCCGTGGTTGGTCATCTGCTCCATGCGGCCCTTGCGGCTCGCGAGCAGCTCGGTGATGGTGCCGAGGTACTCCTCGGGCGCGTCGATCGTCAGGCGCTCGAACGGCTCGTGCAGCTTGCCGTTGACCTCCTTGGTGACGACCTGCGGCTTGCCGACGGTCAGCTCGAAGCCCTCGCGGCGCATCTGCTCGACGAGGATGGCCAGCGCCAGCTCGCCGCGGCCCTGCACCTCCCAGGCGTCGGGGCGCTCGGTCGGGAGCACGCGGAGCGAGACGTTGCCGACCAGCTCGGAGTCGAGGCGGTCCTTGACCAGGCGGGCGGTGACCTTGCCGCCCTTGGTCCGGCCGACCAGCGGCGAGGTGTTGGTGCCGATGGTCATCGAGATGGCCGGCTCGTCGACGTGGATGAGCGGCAGCGCGACCGGGTTCTCCGGGTCGGCGAGGGTCTCGCCGATGGTGATGTCGGGGATGCCCGCGATGGCGACGATGTCGCCGGGGCCGGCGGACTCGCCGGGCTTGCGCTCGAGGCCCTCGGTGACGAGGAGCTCGGTGATCTTGACGTTCTTGACCTCGCCGTCGCGACGCATCCAGGCGACCTGCTGGCCCTTCTTCAGGGTGCCCTCGTGGACCCGGACCAGCGCGAGCCGGCCGAGGAACGGCGAGGCGTCGAGGTTGGTGACGTGGGCCTGGAGCGGGGCGCCCTCGGTGTACTTGGGGGCGGGGATGGTGTCGAGGATCGTCTTGAACAGCGGCTCGAGGTTGTCGCCCTCGGGCATGGTCGCGTTCTCGGGCGCCACCAGGCTGGCGATGCCGGCGCGGCCGGAGGCGTAGACGACCGGGAAGTCGAGCGCGTCCTGGCTGTGGCTCTCGTCGAGCAGGTCCATGAAGAGCTCGTAGGTCTCGTCGACGACCTCGGCGATGCGGGCGTCGCCGCGGTCGGTCTTGTTGACCACGAGGATCACCGGCATGTCGGCGTTCAGCGCCTTGCGGAGCACGAAGCGCGTCTGCGGGAGCGGGCCCTCGGAGGCGTCGACGAGCAGCACGATGCCGTCGACCATCGACAGGCCGCGCTCGACCTCGCCACCGAAGTCGGCGTGGCCGGGGGTGTCGATGATGTTGATGACCATCGGCTTGCCGCCACCGGCGGGGCCCTCGTAGTGGACCGCGGTGTTCTTGGCGAGGATGGTGATGCCCTTCTCGCGCTCCAGGTCACCGGAGTCCATGACCCGGTCGGCCACGCTCTCGGCCTGGTGCTCGGTGAAGGCGCCGGCCTGGCGCAGCATCGCGTCGACGAGGGTGGTCTTGCCGTGGTCGACGTGGGCGACGATGGCGACGTTGCGCAGGTCGGAACGGGTGGTGGTCCCGGAGGTAGTCATGGCGGAACGGCGTCGCTTTCAGTGGGGATCAGGGGCCCGAGAGGGCATACCGAGTCTACTGGCGACCCGGACGGCGGCCCGCATCCTCGCCTCCGTCGCGCTCGGCTCCCTCCTCGTGGCTCCGTGGTCGGGGCGCGAGCCTCGGGGCGCGCGCTTCTCGGTGACGAGGGGGGCGCGGGCTCCCCCCGGTCGGGCTCACCGGCGGACGGCTGAATCACCGCGAACGGCGGCGGCGCGGCTCCGCAGCGGGTACGTTGCACCATGGCTAGACCACCTTCGTGGGGAAGTGACGGCAGCGATCTCGACACCGCGCGCCTCGACCTCGCCCCCCGCATCGGCTGGCTGCTCCGGGTCTTCCGGGTCTCTGCCGGAATGACGGTCCGCACCATGGCCCAGGGGCTGGTCGACCTGGGCTACTGGACCTCTCCCTCGGCCGGGACGATCAGCGAGCGCGAGACCAAGGGCAGTCGCCACGGCCGCACCATCGACGGCTACGAGGCGGTCCTCGGCCTGCCCGTGGGGCTCATCCGATCGGTCGTCGACATCACCTGCCGCACGTTCGCCTACGCCCCCGTCGACCGGGCCCCCGACCTGACGCTGCCCGACCCCCTGGCCGCGGTCGACGCGGCGTTCGACGCGGTCGGCCGCGACGACCCGAGCGGCAGCGACTGGCACCGGCTCGCGCGGGTCCTCACGTCGCTCAGGGGAGGCGTCGTGCCGACGGCCGTGCTGGCGCCGTACGTCGAGCGGCTGCTCGACGAGCTGATGCGCGCGGTGGGTCCGGCCTACTACCTGCGCTACGAGGCGCTCGCCCGGCTCCAGGACGGTGCGTACGGCGACCTCGTGGCGCGCGCGGCCCGCGAGCTCGTCGATGCTCCGGGCTCGGAGGAGATGTCCAACAACGCCATCACGCTGGTCTCCGACCGACCCACGCCGCAGGTGCTGGCCTGGATGCTCGAGCTGCTCGAACGCGACAGCTGGAGCATCTTCAAGGGCGCCTCGATGGGCATCTCCAACATGCGCCACGTCGGCGGGCTGTCGCCCGCCGACTGGGGGAGCGTCGTCGGCCCCTTCGTGGACGCCCATGCCAGGACCCGGGACGACCAGGCGCGCCAGATGCTGCTCACCGACCTCTTCAAGCAGCTGCCTGCCGACGTGCGACGCCTGATCTCACCGCGGCTCGCCGTCCCGCTGTCGCCGTCGCACGCTCCCGTCTCCTGGGAGCGGGACCCGGCCGGCAACGCCCACTGGGCGCTCTGCCGGCAGATCTCGGCGCGGGTGACCCGCGAGCACGGCATCGCCGAGCACGACATGCTCGCCCGGCTGCTCTTCGAGGCGCTCTTCGACTTCCGCTCGGCGATGATGACCTCGGGCTGGCTGATCAGCGTCACGCCCTTCGCCACCACGATCCACGCCGAGCTGCTCCGCGTCCTCGACGACCCGCCGGACGAGGTCTCGGCCCGCGGCGCCGCTTCGCTGCTCTTCACCAGCGCCACCCCGAGCAGTGACGCGCTGATGGCCGACTGGTTCGGCGCCCAGCCGCCCGCGGAGCGGATGCGCCGCGTGGGCTTCGCCGAGCAGTACGCGCTGCCCCTTCCTGCCGAGGCGATCACCGCGCTCCACGAGGACACCCCCGCGACCCGCGCGATCGTCCGCGCCCTCGGCTCTGCCGAGCAGCCCGAGGTCAAGCAGCTGGTCGAGGACCCGTCCGTGCCGGGCCCGCTGAGAGCGCTGGCGTCCTGGTGGGTCCAGCACGGCGGCCGCGTCACCGACTGACCCGGCGGGCGCGAAACCGCACGACGGCCCGAAACATCGGCGCACTAGGCTCCCGCGCATCATGAGCGACTCCTCCACACCTGTCCTCGATGCCGGGGTGGGTCCGATCCGGTCGGCCACCTACCTGCCTTCCACCCCCGAGCACGTGCTGTGGGGACGGCTGCCGTGCGGGGCCGACGAGCCGGTGCTCCGGGTCGAGTCCGGCGCCGAGGTCACGATCGACACCCTGAGCCACGAGGGGATCCTGGAGGACCAGGGCCGCGACCCGCGCGCCTTCTTCGCGGGTCACGGCGCGAGCGAGGTGCTCGCCGACGCGATCGACCTGGCGGCGTCCGACGACGCGAGCCACCCGAGGACCTTCGGCGTCGACGGCCCGCACGTGGTGTCGCGTCCGATCCACGTCGCCGGCGCGCGGCCGGGTGACCTGCTGGCGATCACCGTGCTGGAGACCCTCCCGCGGGTGCCGTACGGCGTGATCTCCAACCGTCACCAGCGCGGAGCCCTGCCGGGGGAGTACCCCCTGTCCGGCGACGTCTACTCGGCCTTCGCCGCCGTGGTCGACGAGGGCGTGGGTGCGCTGCCGCTGACCGAGGGCGGGGAGCCGGTGGTGCGGTTCCCGCTGGCGCCGTTCCTCGGGATCATGGGCGTGGCCGTCGCCGGCGACGAGCGACCGCACTCGGTCCCGCCCGGCCCGTACGGCGGCAACATCGACATCAACCTGCTGACCGTCGGCGCCACGCTCTACCTCCCGGTGCAGGTCGACGGCGCGCTCGCCTACGTCGGCGACCCCCACTTCGCGCAGGGTGACGGCGAGGTGTCGCTGACCGCGATGGAGGCGTCGCTGCGCGCCACCGTCCGCCTCGAGGTGGTGGCGCACGAGGACGCCGTGCGCGAGTTCGGGGAGGTCGCCGGGCCGCTGGCCGACGACCGGCGACTACCTGGTGCCGACCGGTCTCGACCCCGACCTCGACGTCGCGATGCAGAACTGCGTGCGCAACGCGATCGCGCTGCTCGGCGCCCGCTACGGCATGGAGCCGTCCCTGGCCTACGCCTACCTGTCGGCGGCGACCGACTTCGACATCAGCCAGGTCGTCGACCTGGTCAAGGGCGTGCACGCCCGCATCCGGCGCAGCGACTTCGTCGCCGTCGAGAAGGGCCTGCGATGAGGTACGACGCGCCCCCCGGGCTGATGGACGCCTTCTGGGCCTACGAGCGGGCGCTGATGGCCGACGACACCGCCGCGCTCGACCGGCTGTTCGCCCCCGGCCCGGCCACCCTGCGCGGCGACGCCCAGGGACTGCTCGTCGGGCACGAGCAGATCAGCGCGTTCCGGTCCGGCCGCGGCGGGGCGCCGCAGCGGACCGTCGTCGAGACCCACGTCCAGGCCGTCGACGACGACCACGCCCTGGTCGTCGCGATCACCGAGCTCGTCCGCGGCGGACGCGGCCAGCAGACGCAGCTCTGGGAGCGTCAGGACGCCGGCTGGGTGGTCACCGCCGCGCATGTCGCGGTGTCGCCGCCGGCGTACGACACCCGCATCTGGCGTCGGCTGGGCGACCCGCTGGCGCCGGCGACCGGCGCCGGACCGCTCGCCGGCGAGACCCTCGCCGTGAAGGACCTGTACGCCGTCGCGGGGCAGCGCATCGGTGCCGGCAACCCGGCCTGGGAGGCGCAGGCGCGGGTCGAGCCCGAGGACGCCGCCGCGGTCGCCGCGCTGCGCGCCGCCGGGCGCCGACGTGACCGGGATCAGCCGGACCGACGAGTTCGCCTACAGCCTCGCCGGCACCAACGCCCACTTCGGCACCCCGCCCAACCCGAGGGCGCCGCGCCGGATCTCCGGCGGCTCCAGCTCCGGCTCGGTGTCGGCGGTCGCGCTGGGCCACGTGAGCATCGGCCTCGGCACCGACACCGGCGGCTCGATCCGGGTCCCCGCCGCCTACCAGGGGGTCTGGGGCATCCGGACCACCCACGGCGCCGTCGACCGCGGCGGGCTGCTGCCGCTCGCGCCGACGTTCGACACGGTCGGGTGGTTCGCGCGCACGCCGGCCCTCCTCGCGGCCGTCGGCGAGGTCCTGCTGCCGCCGGGGCCGGCCTGGCCGGTCGACCCGGCCGGCCTGGTCGTCGTACCCGACCTGCTGGCGCTGGCCGACGACCGACGTGGCCACCGCCGTCGGTGCCGGCGCGCGTGAGCTCGGTGCGGTCGAGCAGTCCTGGGACCTCTCGGACCTCCCGGCGTGGCGTGCCGCGTTCACGACCTGGCAGGCGTGGGAGGCCTGGCAGGCGCACGGCCCCTGGCTCCGGGGACGCCTCGACACGCTGGGTGCGGACGTCCGGGGTCGCTTCGAGATGGCCGCGGGCATCGCCGAGCCACGGGCCCTCGAGGCGTACGCCGAGGTGCTGGCCGCCCGCCACGAGATCCGGTCGTTCGTCGGCGACCGCGTGGTCGCCCTGCCGTCCGCCTCCTCGGTGGCGCCGCTCGTCGGCGGCGACCTCGACACGATCCGCGAGGCGACCCTCCGCCTGACCTGCCTGGCCGGCATCGCGGGCCTGCCCGCCGTCAACGTCCCGGTGACCACTGCCGCCGGGCTCCCGGCCGGGCTCTGCCTCGTGGCCGCTCCCGGCCGGGACCGCGACCTGCTCGCGTTCGTCGCGGGTTGACGCCCCCGCGGCCACCACCGGCGCCGCCCGGAGCAATCGTGTCGATCGAGGACGCCAACCGTTACGTGCACGACACACTGCCCTCCTAACGTTCCGTTCTCCGGAGGGAGTGCAGGTGCAGATCGACGAGTTCAACGCGCTGGACGCCGCGCAGGCGCGCGCCCGGCTGCGAGGCGTGCGCCCGGATCCCGGGCTGGGCGGAGGCCGTCGTCGCCGCGCGGCCCTACGACGACGCGACCGCGCTGCACGCCCACGCCGCCGACCTCGCCGCAGCCTGGGGCGATGCCGAGGTGAGCGACGCGCTCGCCGACCACCCGCGCATCGGCGAGAGGCACGCCGGCGCCGGGAGCAGCGCCGAGCACTCGCAGCGCGAGCAGGCCGGGGTCGACCCGGACGACGGCGCCGTCGCGGCGCGACTGGCCGCGGGCAACCGGGCCTACGAGGAGACCTTCGACCGGATCTACCTCGTGCGTGCCGCCGGGCGCAGCGCGGAGGACATCCTGGCGCTCCTCGAGCAGCGGCTCACCAACGACCCCGCCACCGAGCTCGAGGTGACCGCGGGCGAGCTGCGCGAGATCGCCGCGCTGCGACTGCGAGGGTTGGTGCCATGACCGCCACCGCCACGTTGAGCACCCACGTCCTCGACTCCGCCCTGGGCCGCCCGGCGGCCGGGATCCGCGTCGTCCTCACCGACCCCGTCGGCTTCGAGGTCGCCGAGGCCGTCACCGACGCCGACGGACGGATCCGCTTCGAGGACCCCCTCGTCGCTGGTGACCACCGGCTGACCTTCGCGACGGGGCCGTGGTTCGCGGCCGCCGACCGCGCGACGTTCTACCCCGAGGTGGTCGTCGGCTTCACCGTCGCCGCCGACGAGCACCACCACGTGGCCCTGCTCCTGGGGCCCTGGTCCTACACCACCTACCGAGGGAGCTGACATGGCGACAGGCGACGGCGGACCGAGGATCGTCCTCGGCGACAACCAGTACGGCAAGGCGGAGGTGCGCCTGGTGCGCATCACCCGCGACACCGAGGTGCACGAGATCGAGGACCTCAACGTGTCCTCCCAGCTGCGCGGCGACTTCGAGGCCTGTCACACCGACGGCGACAACAGCCAGGTGGTGGCCACCGACACCCAGAAGAACACCATCTACGCGTTCGCCGGCGAGCACGGCATCGGCTCGCCCGAGCAGTTCCTGCTGACCCTGGGCCGGCACTTCGTCGACGACTTCGAGTGGGTCACCGGAGGGCGCTGGGCCGCCGAGAAGTACGAGTGGGAGCGGATCGCGGCCGGCGGTGCGCCGCACGACCACAGCTTCGTGCGAACCGGCAGGGAGACCCGGCGCACCGTGGTCCAGCTCGACGGCGACACGACGCACGTCGTCTCCGGCTTCACCGACTGCACGGTGCTGAAGTCGACCGGCTCGGAGTTCCACGGCTTCCCCCGCGACCAGTACACGACCCTGCAGGAGACCGACGACCGGATCCTCGCGACCTCGGTCACGGCCTGGTGGCGCTACACGAGCGCGGCCATCGAGGACGGGCTCGACTTCAACGCCACCTACGACGCGGTCAAGGCGCTGCTCCTGGAGACGTTCGCGACGTTCCACTCCCGCGCCCTGCAGGAGTCGCTCTTCGCGATGGGCAAGGCGGTGCTCGAGGCGTTCCCCGAGATCGGCGAGGCCAAGTTCTCCATGCCCAACAAGCACCACTTCCTCGTCGACCTCGCGCCGTTCGGGCAGGAGAACCCGAACGAGGTCTTCTTCGCCGCCGACCGCCCCTACGGCCTGATCGAGGCCACGGTCCACCGCGAGGGCCACCCACCGGAGCCGGCCGCCTGGGCGACCGTGCCCGGCTTCTGCTGACCGACCTCCCCGCTCGGCCACGCGCACCCGCGACCGCACCAGACGCAACCCGGCACCACCCGCAACGGCACCACCCCCGCCGTCGAGCCGACGAAGCCCCGACAGCTCCGAGTCCATCTCGCACTGCACCGGGAGCCTCCATGAGCACTCGCCGTCCCACCCCACCAGCCACCGGCAGCGCCGGCCCCACTCGTCCCGAGGACGAGATGATGCCGGTGCCGCAGCTGTTCGGCTACGGCCTGCAGCACATCCTGTCCATGTTCGGCGGCGTGATCGCGGTGCCGTTCATCATCGGCGGCGTCGCACAGCTCTCCGCCTCGGACACCGCCCTGCTGGTGTCCGGTGCGCTCTTCGTCAGCGGTCTGGCCACGGTCCTGCAGACCCTCGGGCTGCCGTTCTTCGGCTCCCAGCTGCCGCTGGTGCAGGGCATCAGCTTCGCCTCGGTCTCCACGATGATCACGATCATCCTGAGCGAGGGCGGCGGCGAGCGTGGCCTGCGGGTCGTCTTCGGCGCGATCATCGTCTCGGCGGTGATCGGGCTGCTCGTGGCGCCGGTCTTCTCACGGATCGTGCGCTTCTTCCCGGCCGTGGTCACCGGCTCGGTGATCACCGTCATCGGTCTGTCGCTGCTGCCGGTGGCCGCCGGCTGGGCGAGCGACCCGGCGGACGTGCTGGCGGTCGGCGTCACCTCCTCGATCGTGCTGGCCGGGGTGACCCTGCTGCTGGTGCTGCTCTTCAGCAAGACACCGATGCTCTCGCGCCTGGCGATCCTGCTCGCCCTGGTGGGCGGCACCGTCATCGCCGCCATCGCCGGCAAGACCACCTGGAACGGCGGGGACGCCGACGTCGTGGCCATCCCGACGCCGTTCGCGTTCGGGTCGCCCGATCTTCGCCGTCGGCGCGATCATCTCGATGACCATCGTCATCCTGGTCATCATGGTGGAGACCACCGCCGACATCCTCGCCGTCGGCGAGGTCGTCGGCACCACGGTCGACAACCCCCGGATCGCCGCCGGCCTGCGCGCCGACATGCTCTCCTCGGTGCTGGCGCCGATCTTCAACTCCTTCCCGGCGACCGCCTTCGCCCAGAACGTCGGGCTGGTGGCCCTCACCGGCGTCCGCAGCCGCTTCGTCGTGGCCGTCGGTGGTGGCGTCCTCGCCGTGCTGGGGCTCTCCCCGCTCCTGGCGGCGGTGGTCGAACCTGCTCCCGCTGGCGGTCCTCGCCGGCGCCGGCATCGTGCTCTTCGGCTCGGTCACCGCGAGCGGCATCCGCACGCTCGGCCGCGTCGACTACGGCGGCAACAACAACCTGGTCATCGTCGCGACGGCGATCGGCTTCGGCGTGCTGCCGATCGCCAGGCCCGAGTTCTGGGCCGACTTCCCGGACTGGTTCCAGACGGTCTTCGACTCCGAGATCAGCGCGGCCGCGATCGTCGCCTTCGTCCTCAACCTGTTCTTCAACGTGCTGCTGCCCGGCACCCCCGAGGACCCGACCGGCATCGCCGCCGCTCCGGCCATCGAGGTCCGCGCCGACGAGGCCGAGGTGCTGGCCGAGGGCGGATCCTTCACCGCGGGCCGCCCTGACGGCGTGCCCCCGACCCCGCAGGAGTAGAACCTCAGCATGCGCCTCGATGCCCTCCGAGCCCAGCGGGTCCTCGTCGACACGACCTTCGTGCCCGCCACCGTCACGCTCCACCACGGCCGCATCGAGGCGGTGCTCCCCTTCGACCACGAGGTCGAGGGGATGGTGCTGAGCGCCGCCGACACGGCGTACGTCGTGCCCGGCATCGTCGACACCCACGTCCACATCAACGAGCCCGGCCGCACCGAGTGGGAAGGGTTCGTGTCGGCGACCGAGGCGGCCGCGCTCGGCGGCGCCACGACCCTGGTCGACATGCCGCTGAACTCGATCCCGCCCACCACCACGATCTCCGGCCTGCGCGCCAAGCAGGCGGCGGCCGAGGGCGAGCTGATGGTCGACGTCGGGTTCTGGGGCGGGGCCGTCCCGGGCAACCTGCCCGACCTCGAGCCGCTGTGGGAGGCCGGCGTGTTCGGCTTCAAGTGCTTCCTGGCGCCGTCGGGGGTGGACGAGTTCCCGCCGCTCGACCCCCACCAGTTCCGCGCAGCCCTGGCCGAGATCGGCCGCTTCGGGGGGCTGATGATCGTGCACGCCGAGGACGCCGCCGCGCTGGAGGCGGCACCGTCCCCGCCGAGCCGCGCCTACTCCGACTTCCTGCTCTCGCGACCCGACGAGGCCGAGACCGCGGCCATCCGCCAGGTCATCGAGGGGGCGCGGGAGACCGGTGCGCGGGTCCACGTCCTGCACCTGTCGAGCGCCCGGGCCCTGGACCTGATCGCCGACGCCCGCGCCGAGGGTCTGCCGCTGACGGTGGAGACGTGCCCGCACTACCTGTGCTTCGCGGCCGAGACCATCCCGGACGCCTCGCCGCAGTTCAAGTGCTGCCCGCCGATCCGCGACGCCGGCAACCGCGAGGAGCTCTGGTCGGCGCTGCGCGCCGGCATCATCGACACCATCGTGAGCGACCACTCGCCGGCCACCGCCGAGGAGAAGAACCGTGGCGGGGGAGACCTCCAGCAGGCCTGGGGCGGGGTGTCCGGGCTCCAGGTCGGCTTCAGCGCGGTCGCGCAGGAGGCCCGACGCCGCAACATCGCGCTGAGCTCGGTCAGCCGGTGGATGTCTCGCAACACCGCAGACCTGGTCGGGCTGACCCAGAAGGGTCGGATCGAGCCCGGCGCCGACGCCGACCTCGCGATCTACGACACCGGGGTCGACTTCCGCATCGAGGCGACCCGGCTGGCCCACCGCAACCCGATCTCCGCCTACGACGGCGTCCGCTACGGCGGCCGCGTCACCCGCACCGTGGTCCGGGGCAACGCGATCGACGTGGAGCGCCCCGACCACGGCTGGGGGCGCCAGCTCCTCCGCTGACCCGGTCGCGTCACCGACCGTCGTGCCTACCAGCTGTCCCTTCCACGGGTCGGCCAGCCGTCACGACGGTCCGTAACATCGCGCCGCCCATCCCGCCGTCTCTGTGAAACGATCCTGAAACTTTCGTTTCATATCCTGGCCGCCCGACCCGGAAGGACCCGCTGTGCCCGTTCCCGCACCCGTCGACCCGCCGTCCCGTCTGCTGATGGGGCCCGGCCCGATCAACGCCGACCCCCGCGTGCTCCGGGCGATGTCGGCGCAGCTGGTCGGCCAGTACGACCCGTGGATGCGCGCGTGCATGACCGAGACGCAGGCGCTCTACCGCGAGGTGTTCCGCACCGCCAACGAGCAGACGTTCGTCGTCGACGGCACGTCCCGCTCCGGCATCGAGGCGGCGTTGGTCTCGCTGCTCGAGCCCGGGGACCGGGTGCTGGTGCCGGTCTTCGGGCGTTTCGGGCACCTGCTCACCGAGATCGCCGGCACGCTGCGGCGCCGAGGTGCACACCATCGAGGTGCCGTGGGGCGAGGTCTTCACCGCCGAGGCCGTCGAGGCGGCGGTGCTCGACGGTGCGCCCGAAGGTGCTCGCCGTCGTCCAGGGCGACACCTCCACCACGATGTGCCAGCCGCTCGCCGACCTCGGCGAGATCTGCCGGCGCCACGACGTGCTCTTCTACTGCGACTCCACCGCCAGCCTCGGCGGCAACGCCTTCGAGACCGACGGGTGGGGTCTCGACGCCGTCACCGCCGGCCTCCAGAAGTGCCTGGGCGGGCCCTCGGGCAGCGCCCCGATCACCCTCTCGCCGCGCGCGGTCGAGGTGATCATGGCCCGCAAGCACGTCGAGCTCGGGATCCGCGAGTCGGCCGACGACGCGGCCGAGGCAGAGGCCCGGCCCGTGATCGCGTCCAACTACTTCGACCTCGCGATGGTGATGGAGTACTGGGGTCCGCGCGGTCTCAACCACCACACCGAGGCCACCACCATGCTGTACGGCGCCCGCGAGTGCGCCCGCCTGCTCGTCGAGGAGGGCCTCGACGCCTCCGTGGAGCGGCACCGGCTGCACGGCGCGGCGATGCTGGCCGGCGTGCGGGGCCTCGGTCTCGAGGTCTTCGGCGACGTCGCGCACAAGATGCACAACGTGGTGGCCGTCCGCATCCCCGAGAGCCTCGGCAGCGCCGGCGGCGACGCCCTGCGAGCCGCGGTGCTGAGCGACTACGGGATCGAGATCGGCACGTCGTTCGGGCCGCTGGCAGGCAAGGTGTGGCGGATCGGCACGATGGGCTACAACGCCCGCAAGGACACCGTCCTGGTCACGCTGGCGGTGCTGGAGCAGGCGCTGCGAGCGGGCGGCGTACCGGTGACCGCCGGCGGCGGTGTCGGTGCGGCGCAGGAGCTCTACGCCGACGCGGCCGGTGTGGCATGAGCACCGACCTGGCTCCCGCGGGCAGCTCCGAGGAGGCGCTCGCCCGCTGCGGCCACCTCGACCAGTTCAGCTCGCTGCTGCCCCAGCTCGAACGGGTCCACCTGTCCTCCGAGCATGCCCAGGCCAACGCCGCCGCGGCGCGCTGGATGCAGCGCGCCGGGCTGACCACCTGGCAGGACGCCGCCGGCAACATCTGCGGCCGGCGGGAGGGGCGCGAGCCCGGGCTGCCGGCGCTCCTGCTCGGTTCGCACCTCGACACGGTGCCCGACGCGGGCAGCTTCGACGGGATGCTCGGCGTCGTCATGGCGATCGCCGTGGTCGAGCGGCTCGGCGCCAGGATCGACGAGCTGCCCTTCGCCGTGGAGGTCATCGGGTTCAGCGACGAGGAGGGCACCCGCTTCGGCACCGCGCTCCTCGGCTCCTGCGCCGTCGCCGGGCTGTGGGACGAGGACTGGTGGGACCTGCGGGACCGCAACGGGATGACGCTGGGCAAGGCGTTCACCGCCTTCGGCCTCGACCCCCGCCGCGTCCACGAGGCCGCCCGGCGGCCCGAGGAGCTCGTCGGCTACCTCGAGGCCCACATCGAGCAGGGCCCCTACCTCGAGGCGGCCGACCGCTCGCTCGGCTTCGTGACCACCATCGCCGGCGCCCGCCGGTTCCGGCTGAGCATCCTGGGCGAGGCCCGGCACGCCGGCGGTACGCCGTACCCGCGGCGCAAGGACGCCCTCGTGGGCGCCAGCCTGGCGATCGCCGGCATCGAGCGGCTGGCCCGGGAGGCCCAGGGCGGCAGCGACGCGATCGCCACCGTCGGGCGCATCGAGGTGACTCCCGGCGCCGTCAACGTGATCCCCGGGCGTGCCGACTTCAGCCTCGACCTGCGCGCTGCCTCCGACGCCGACCGCGACGCGCTGTGGGAGGTCATGCAGGCCGAGATCCAGGCGATGTGCGCCGAGCGTGGCCTGCGGTTCGAGGCGCTCGAGACGCACGACGCGCCCGCCGCCCCGTGCGCCCCGTGGCTCCAGGAGGCGGTCGTCGCGGGTATCCGGGCGACCGGCGACGGCGACCCGATGGGCCTGTGGAGCCGTGCCGGGCACGACGCGATGGCCATCGCCCGGCTCACCGACATCGGCATGCTCTTCGTGCGCTGCTACGACGGGATCAGCCACCACCCGGGTGAGAACGTGCGCCCGATCGACGTCGAGCGCGGCATCGAGGCCTTCGAGGAGGCGGTGCTCGCGGTCGCCGCAGCCTACGACGCGCGGGAGGCCGTGCGGTGAGCGGCGCCGCGCCGCGGCCGACGCCGAGCGGCATGGGGGCCGGTGCGCCGAGCATCGAGGAACGCATCGTCGAACGGCAGCACGAGCTGTCACCGCAGGAGCGCAAGGCCGCGCAGACCCTCCTCGAGCACCTCGACGACCTGGCGACCTACCGCGCCGCCGAGCTCGCGGACCTCGCCGGGGTCTCCAAGGCCACCATGAGCAGGCTCTTCCGCTCGCTCGGGTTCGCCGGCTTCGACGAGGTGCGAGACCACCTCCGCGAGGTCCGCACCACCGGCGTTCCGCTGCGCACCGAGGGGCTCGCCGACGTCGGCACCCACATCGCCCAGGAGGCCGCCGCGATCGCCGGCGTGCTCCACCGGGCGCCGGTCCTGCCGGCCGTCACGGTCATCGCGCGGGCCCGGCGGGTGCTGGTCGTCGGGTGGCGCAGCAGCCACCCGGTCGCGCTCCACCTGCGCCAGCAGCTCACCCAGGCCCGGCCCGACGTACGGCTGGCTCCGCTTCCCGGCCAGGTGGTGGGGGAGGAGCTCGCCGACCTCGCCACCGGCGACTGCGTGATCGTCGTGGGGTTCCGCCGTCGCCCGGCCGGCTTCGCCGGGTTCCTCGCCGCGGCCGTCGCCACCGGTGCGGACGTGGTGCTGGTGGCCGACCCGACGGCCCGAGCGCTCGCCCGGCACGCGACCGTCTGGCTGGAGTGCCCGGTCGGCACCACCCTGGCCTTCGACTCGTACGCCGCCGCGATGAGCCTGGTGAGCGTGCTCGCCGACGGGGTGCACGCCGAGCTCGGCCGCCCGGCCCGATCCCGCGTCTCCGCGATCACCCGCAGCTACCGCCGCCTCGGCGAGGTCGAGTAGCGACGACCCGCGCCCGACTCCATCTCGACCAGCACCGACCAGCACCGACCAGCACCGACCAGCACCGCACCGCACCGCACCGCACCGACGGAGGACCCATGAGCAGCCATCCCACCGACGAGCCCTGGCTGGCCCGCGCCATCGACCTCGCGGTCGCCAACGTCGCCGAGGGCGGCGGGCCGTTCGGGGCCGTGGTCGTGCGCGACGGCGAGCTCGTCGCCGAGGGACAGAACCGGGTCACCCGGGACCTCGACCCGACCGCCCATGCCGAGGTCCAGGCGATCCGCGCGGCCGGGCGTGCCCTCGGTGACTTCTCGCTGGCCGGGTGCGTCCTCTACGCCTCCTGCGAGCCCTGCCCGCTGTGCGTCTCGGCCTCGCTGTGGGCGCGGCTCGACCGGGTGGTCTTCGCCGCGGACCGCGACGACGCGGCCCGGGGTGGTTTCGACGACCGCGCGTTCTACGAGCTCTTCGCCCAGGACCGGGCGACCTGGCCGACGCTGGTCGAGCGCGGCCCGGTCGAGCGCGCGGTGGCGCCGTTCGACGCCTGGCTGTCGGAGTCGGCCCGCACCCAGTACTGAGCCGAGGACCGGCCCCGCGCCCGACGCGCGGGGAGGTGGACCGCCGCGGACCTACCCTGGTGCGGTGCCGCTCACGCTGAGTCACCCGGTCGCCGTGCTGCCGCTGCGACGGCTCGGGCTGCCGATGGCGGCGCTGGTGCTCGGCTCGATGGCCCCCGACGCGCCGGTCTTCGCGCGCTGGACGGCGGCCTACGTCGTGACCCACAGCCCGGTCGGGGTGGTGACGATCGACGTGGTGCTGGTCCTGGTCGCCCTCGGGGTCTGGTCCGTCCTCGTGCGCGACGCCCTGGTCGACCTCGCGCCGACGTACGTCCGCTCCCGCCTGGCGCCGCAGGCGCGCCTGAGCTCGCGCCAGTGGATGCTGGCCCCGCTGGCCGGGGCCGTCGGTGCCGCTTCCCACGTGGTGTGGGACGCGTTCACGCACCTGGACGGCTGGGGGGTGCAGCACGTGTCCTGGTTACGTGCCGAGCACGGCGGGCTCGCGGCCTACTCCTGGGCGCAGTACGGGTCCGGGGTCGTGGGGCTGGCGATCCTGGGTGTGGTGGCGGTGCGTCACCTGCGCTCGCTCCCGGTGCTCCGCATCGATCGGCCGCCCCGGGTGCTGGGCAGTGCGGTGCTGGGCGTCCTCCTGGGCGGCGCGGTGCTGGTCGGCCTGGTCGCGGGGGTGCGCGCCGTCGGCGAGGGGCTGCGCGCCGTGGCCTTCGACGTCGTCGTGGCCTCGGTCGTCGCGCTCGGTGTCGGCACCGCGCTCACCTGTGCGGTGTGGCAGGCCGCGGCGTCGCGGCGCGACGCGCTGCCACGCCCGGCCGGGGCATCGGACGGGCCCTGAGCCCAGGACGTTCGCCGGCCCCTGGCAGGTCAGTGGGCAGGTCAGGGGTGCAGACGCAGGTGCACGCGGTGGTGCAGCGTGCCGACCACGGTCACGAGCGCCACCAGGACGGCGGACAGCAGGAGGCCGGCGCCCAGGTGCCAGCGCTGCAGCAGTGCCCCGGCCATCGCGCCGGCCACGATGAGCACCACGGCGAGCACCCGACGTCCGCTGCCGCCGCCCTTGCCCGAGCCCAGGACGGAGTCGGCGGCGAGCCCGGTGATGGTCGAGGTCACCACGACCGTGGTGACGTCCTTGACCGCGATCACCCGCGCCGTGGCGGCCTGCAGCCCCATCGCGCCGCCGAGGAAGAACGTCACCGGCAGCGCCTCCGCCGTCGAGGGCTCGTCGCCCAGCGCGAAGAGGAGGATCGCCAGGGCCAGCGAGAGCAGGGCGACCGCGCCCAGCAGACCGGTGGTGCGGGGGTTCCAGGCGCCCGGCTGGCGGCGGAGCACCCGCCCGGCGAGGGCCGCGCCGGCCATGAAGCCGGCCAGCGCCAGGATCGGTCCCAGGATCGGGAGGTCGTCGGCGCCCACGAGGGCCATGCCCAGGATCACCACGTTGCCGGTCATGTTGCCGGTGAAGACCCGGTCGAGCCCGAGGTAGCCCACGGCGTCGACGATGCCGGTGCCGAAGGTCAGGGCGAGCATGAGCACCAGGTGCATGCGCTCGTGGGCGATCGCGGAGAGTCGGTCGGCGATGCGGTTGCGCACGGTGCGGGCTCCCGTTGTGGGGGTGTCAGAGGCGTGTCGGAGGAGGATCGCGGCCGGGTACGTCGTCCAGGACCCCCCGCTGCCGGAAGCCGTCAGGCTAGTGCCCCGCGCGCCGGCTCCGCCGCCGGGCTCGCACCCTGAGCCGGCACCTCCCGGCCTCACCGGCGCCGGCGCCGGCGCCCGATCCAGGAATGCGGCGTGGGGTCGCCGCGTTGAGACGGATGATGACTGCCAAGCCGCTGACCCTGTCCGTGCTCGACCTGGTGCCGGTCCGTTCCGACCAGTCGACCTCCGACGCACTTGCCGCGATGCGGTCCCTGGTGCGCACCGCCGACGCGCTCGGCTACGAGCGCTACTGGGTGGCCGAGCACCACAACATGCCGGCCGTGGCCTCGACGAACCCGCCGGTCCTGATCGCGATGCTGGCCGCGGCCACCGAGCGGATCCGGGTCGGCAGCGGCGGCGTGATGCTGCCCAACCACGCCCCGCTCGTGATCGCCGAGCAGTTCGCCCTGCTCGAGGCGGCCCACCCGGGCCGGATCGACCTCGGGATCGGCCGGGCCCCGGGGACGGACCCGGTCACCAGCTGGGCGCTGCGCCACGGCGCCGGCGGCGTGAGCGACGACAACGTCACCAACTTCCCCGAGTACGTCGACAACGTGCTCGCGATGATGGAGCCCGAGGGCGTCGGCCTGCAGCTGCGCGGCAGCGTGCACACGCTGACCGCCACGCCCGCGGCCGCCTCGGTGCCGATGATCTGGCTGCTCGGCAGCAGCGACTACTCCGCCCGCCTCGCCGCCGAGAAGGGCCTGCCCTACGTGTTCGCCCACCACTTCTCCGGCCAGGGCACCGCCGAGGCGCTCGAGCTCTACCGGACCAGCTTCCGACCCTCCGCGGTCCTCGCCGAGCCGCGCACGTTCCTGACGGTCAACGCCTCGGTGGCCGAGACCGCCGAGGAGGCCCGCCTGCGTGCGCTGCCGCAGCTGCAGATGATGCTGGCGCTGCGCAGCGGGCTGCCCCTCAGTGCGCAGTACCTCGTCGAGGAGGCCCAGAAGCGCGACGAGGCCGAGCTGTCCGACGCCCAGCGCCAGATGATGGACGCCATGGCGCGCCGATGGGTGATCGGCGACGCCGAGACCGGCAGGGCCCAGCTCGCCGACCTCGCGGCGACGTACGGCGTCGACGAGGTCATGATCAACCCGGTCGCCGGCGCCCACGTCGGCACCGAGCCCGGTGCGGCGCCCGCCCGCGAGGAGACGCTCCGCCTGCTGGCGGGCTGACCCGGCGCCGCACGAGCGGCACGCGACCCGACCGGTCGGGCCCCACGACGGTTCAGCGACGCCTGCGCGGGACGAGGCGACGCCGCCCCGCGGGCGTCAGGGCGAGGCCGCCCAGGAGCGCGGCGAGGCCGAGCCCGAGCCAGCCCGGCGCCGGGCCACCGTCGCTCGGCAGCCCGGACGCCACGCGCCCGGTCACCCGCTCCCGGGGCACCGGGTCCCCGGACCGGACCGTGACCGTCAGCGAGTCCTGGTAGACGGTCCCGCCGGTGTCCTCGACGGTGAAGTCGATGGCGGCGGCGCCCACGAAGCCGTCCTGGGGCGTGACCGTGATCGATCCGTCGGGCTCGACGGTCCAGGCGCCGATCCCCTCCAGCGCGTACTCGGTGGAGCAGGCGTCGTCGCGCTCGGCCGCGCCGGTGACGGCGTGGTCACGACCGGCGGCCGTCACCGAGGCAGCGCCGGGCACGAGGCACGCGGTGCCCTCCAGGAGCTCTTCACCGGGGGCGGCCGTGACGTGGTCGAGCACGTCGACGGTCACGGCACCGCCTGGGGTGGTCGCGCCCTCGCTGGGTGCCGAGGTGCCGGACCCGCCCACGACGACGCGGATCCTGGCGGTCGTCTCGGAGCCGTTGCTGTCGGACACGACGTACCCCAGCGGCTGTACGGAGCCGGAGAAGCCGTCCCCGGGCACGAAGCCCACGACGCCGTCGCGCACCATCCACGCGCCGTCGCGGCGCACGACCTGCTGGACCGGCATCCCGGTCCGGGGGTGGACCAGGCGGAGGGTGGCCGGGTCGAGGCTGGAGTGTCGGCCGGCCACGTCGTTGGGCAGGACGTCGATCATCACCGCGGTCTCGTACGGCGTGCGCACGCGGTCGGCGGCGGCCGACGGCAGGTCCGGCTCGACCACCACGGTGATCGTCGAGGAGGCGGTGCCGCCGAGGGGGTCGGCGACCCGGTACGTCGCCGGCGACGCGGTGCCGGAGAAGGCGGGGCCGGGGTCGAAGGTGACGACGCCGTCGGCACTGATGGTCCAGACGCCCTCGCCGGGCACGGTCAGCCCGGTGCCGTCGGCCGAGACCGTGGCGCCGGCCGGCTGGTCGCCGGTGGTGAACACCAGCGAGGCGACGTCGAAGCCGTCGAGCCGGCCGCTCGCCGTCGGTCCCGGTGAGTCGTTGCCCAGCGGAGTGAGGGTCGCGTCGACGTTCTGCGGGGTCCGGGCGTTGTCGGGGGCGGCCGCGGAGCCGTCGCGCACGACGACGCGCAGGTCGGCCCAGGCCGGGGTCCCGTTGGTGTCCTCGACCCGGTAGCCGACCGCGGTGGTGGTGCCCGCGTAGCCGGGGACCGGGGTGAAGAGCACGGCGCCGTCCGGCTGGACCTCGTAGCGCCCCTGCTCGGGCACCGTGACCGTCGTGCCGTCGGCAGAGACGACGGCGCCCGCGGGCCGGGCCGGGGCAGGGAACACCGTGGCGCCGGGGACGAGCGGCGCCGTGTCGGCGCCGGCCAGGTCGTCGGTGGCCCCGGTGAGCAGGACGGGCGTGTCGATGGGGGTCGCCGCGGTGTCGGCGCTGGCGACCGGGTCGATGGCCGAGACGGTCACCGAGATCGTCGACGATGCCGGGTTGCCGAGGCCGTCGCTCACCACGTAGCCCACTGCGGACGCCGTGCCCCGGAACGACGGCTCGGGATCGAAGGTGACGCTGCCGCCCGGTGCGACCGTGTAGACGCCTTCGCCGGGTGCGGTGAGCACGGTGCCGTCCGGCGAGACCTCGGAGCCGGCCGGGAGGTCCGGCGTGGCGCGGAGGGCGAGCGAGGCGACGTCCCACCCGCCGCCGGTGCCGTCCGCCCGGAGCCCGGGTCCGTCTCCGGCGAGGGGCGCGAGGGTCACGTCGACGCCCTGCGGCGTCGCCGCGCTGTCCGGGACGGCGTGCGGACCGGGGCGGACGACGACGCTGAGCCGAGCCGTGCGCGACGCAGCGTCGCTGCCGCGGACGGCGTAGGTGACCGTCGAGGTCTGCCCCACGAAGCCGGTCTGTGGGGTGAAGCTGCCGGTGCCGTCGGCGCGCACGGCGTACTCGCCCTCGCCGGGCACCGCGATGGTGCTGCCACCGCCACCGACGACCCACGCGTCCGGGTTGTCGCCGGGTCGGAAGCGCGCGGACGCGGCATCCGGCCCGGCGCCGAGCCCGATGTCGCCCGTGGTGTCGTGCTCGGCGAGGTCGAGCACGACCGGGGTGTCGTACGCCGTCCGCACGGTGTCCACGCCCTTGTCGAGCGTGACGGACGGCGTCCGGAGCGAGCAGGAGGCGGCGCCGGGGGAGCGGGCCCCGCCCGCGGGGGAGCCGGTGAGGTGCGTCGTACCGGGGCACGGAGGCGCGGACGCGCTCGACGAGGTCGCGCCGGCGACCACCACCGCGGCACCGCACGTCACGCCGACGGCGAGAGCGGCGGCGGTGCGCAGGGGCCGGGAGGTCGGCGGCATGACCGGGTTGTCGGCATCCGGCGCCGCCGACTTGAGCGAGAGAGGGGGTGCCGGGTGCCCGATTCGTGTTTCCGGTCGGGGCGAACGTAGACTGGGATGTCGGCCCAACGTGGGTCTGTTTCGTGACGCCTTGCGGCTGCCCGGACCATCGCTGACCACTCTCTCACGGGAGTCCAGCGCGGTGCTCGGGATGGGGCGCGACGAAGCGGCTGCACGAGGTCCACCGCGCCCGTCGTCCGCCGGACGGCGAGCGGGGAGGTTCCCGGGCCGGACGGTAGACACACCAACGATCAGAGATTGTGAGGACATGCCGAAGAAAGAAGGCGTGATCGAAATGGAGGGCACCGTAGCGGAGGCCCTCCCCAACGCGATGTTCCGCGTGGAGCTGTCCAACGGCCACAAGGTGCTCGCTCACATCAGCGGCAAGATGCGTCAGCACTACATCCGGATCCTCCCCGAGGACCGGGTCGTGGTCGAGCTCTCGCCGTACGACCTGACCCGCGGTCGGATCGTCTACCGCTACAAGTAACCAGCCGACTAGCAAGAAAGGGCTGACATGAAGGTCAACCCGAGCGTCAAGAAGATCTGTGACAAGTGCCAGGTGATCCGTCGCCACGGTCGCGTCATGGTGATCTGCGAGAACCCGCGCCACAAGCAGCGTCAAGGCTGAAGCCATACGCGACGAAGTCGCGGATGGCGTCTCAGCCGCAGATCGAGCAAGCCTTCCGGCCGAGCTTGCGAGGCCGGAACGGGCGCATCGAGATCCAGCGAGTCTGAGGGACGCCGCACCACCAGCACCACAACTGAATACACCCAGCAACGCGATCGCTAGGCCCTCGGGCCGAAGCACCTCTGGAGCAGCAGGCCGGAGCCGGTACACACCGGACGCATCGCGTACGAAACCTCTGCAGCATTCGAAAGGCCATCACATGGCACGCCTCGTCGGCGTCGACCTCCCGCGCGACAAGCGCGTCGAGATCGCGCTCACCTACATCTACGGCATCGGCCGTACTCGTTCCCAGAAGCTCCTCGAGCTCACCGGTGTCGACCCCAACATGCGGGTGCACCAGCTGGGCGACGACGAGCTGGTCAAGCTCCGCGACGAGATCGAGGCCCAGGAGTTCAAGATCGAGGGTGACCTCCGTCGTGAAGTCCAGGCCGACATCCGCCGCAAGATCGAGATCGGCAGCTACCAGGGTCGCCGTCACCGCATGGGCCTCCCGGTCCGCGGTCAGCGCACCAAGACCAACGCGCGCACCCGCAAGGGTCCCGAAGCGCACGGTTGCCGGCAAGAAGAAGGCCAAGTGATCTCTCGCCCTCGCGGCGTGATCACTGCTTTCTCATCCATCAGACCAGCTCACTCGTCCCATAAGGAGATAACCGATGCCTCCCAAGGCTCGCGCGGCAGCCAAGAAGGTGCGCCGCAAGGAGAAGAAGAACATCGCTCAGGGCGAAGCCCACATCAAGAGCACGTTCAACAACACGATCGTGACGATCACCGACCCCACCGGGGCCGTGATCTCGTGGGCCTCTGCCGGCACCGTCGGCTTCAAGGGCTCGCGCAAGTCCACCCCGTACGCCGCGCAGATGGCCGCCGAGGCCGCCGGTCGTCGGGCGATGGACCACGGCATGAAGAAGATCGACGTCTTCGTCAAGGGCCCCGGCTCCGGTCGCGAGACCGCGATCCGCTCGCTGGGTGCGATCGGCCTCGAGGTCGGCACCATCCAGGACGTCACCCCTGCCCCGCACAACGGATGCCGCCCGCCCAAGCGCCGGCGCGTCTGACCCGACACTGAGATAGAAGGAGACTGACCCATGGCCCGTTACACCGGACCCATGACCCGGAAGTCGCGCCGTCTCGGTGTCGACCTCGTCGGTGGAGACGCAGCGTTCGAGAAGCGTCCCTACCCTCCCGGCCAGCACGGCCGCGCCCGCATCAAGGAGAGCGAGTACCGCTCGCAGCTGCAGGAGAAGCAGAAGGCCCGCTTCACCTACGGCGTGATGGAGCGCCAGTTCCACAACTACTACGTCGAGGCCTCGCGCCGCAGCGGCAAGACGGGTGACAACCTGCTCCAGCTGCTCGAGTGCCGCCTCGACAACGTGGTCTACCGCGCCGGCTTCGCCCGGACGCGTCGTCACGCGCGCCAGCTCGTGGTCCACGGCCACTTCCTGGTCAACGGCCACAAGGTCGACATCCCGTCGTTCCAGGTGACCGCCTACGACATCATCGACGTGCGCGAGAAGTCGCTCGAGATGACCCCCTTCATCGTGGCTCGCGAGACCCACGGCGAGCGGATCGTCCCGGCCTGGCTCCAGGTCCTGCCCGAGCGGATGCGGATCCTGGTCCACCAGACCCCCGTGCGTGCGCAGATCGAGATGCCCATCCAGGAGCAGCTGATCGTGGAGTTCTACTCCAAGAAGTAGTCGGTTGGGGGCTCCGCCCCCGACTACCCCTGCTGGAGCTCCGCACCGGACCCCGGTCCGTGGCGGGGCCCCAGCAGGAAGAACCACCTTCCTTTTCACCTCTGCAGTTCGGGTCCGTCAAATAGCGGGTGGGCCCGGAAAGGAAAACAAACAGTGCTCATCGCACAGCGCCCCACCCTGTCGGAAGAGACCGTCGACGAGTTCCGTTCGCGGTTCGTCATCGAGCCCCTCGAGCCCGGCTTCGGCTACACCCTCGGCAACTCGCTGCGCCGCACGCTGCTCTCGTCGATCCCCGGTGCCTCGGTCACGAGCATCAAGGTCGACACCGTCCTCCACGAGTTCTCGACCATCGAGGGCGTCAAGGAAGACGTCACCGAGATCATCCTCAACCTCAAGAGCCTCGTCGTCTCCTCCGAGCACGACGAGCCGGTCACCATGTACCTGCGCAAGTCCGGTGCCGGTGACGTCACCGCCGCCGACATCGCGCCGCCGGCCGGCGTCGAGGTCCACAACCCCGAGCTCAAGATCGCCACGCTGTCCGACAAGGGCAAGCTGGAGATGGAGCTCGTCGTCGAGCGTGGCCGCGGCTACGTCTCGGCCGTCCAGAACAAGGGCGCCGACAACGAGATCGGCCGGATGCCGGTCGACTCGATCTACAGCCCCGTGCTGAAGGTGACCTACAAGGTCGAGGCCACCCGTGTCGAGCAGCGCACCGACTTCGACAAGCTCGTCATCGACGTCGAGACCAAGCCGTCCATCCTGCCCCGCGACGCCATCGCGTCGGCCGGCAAGACGCTGGTCGAGCTCTTCGGGCTGGCCCGTGAGCTCAACGTCGAGGCCGAGGGCATCGACATCGGCCCGTCGCCCGTCGACGAGCAGCTCGCCGCCGACCTCGCCCTCCCGGTCGAGGACCTGCAGCTGACCGTCCGGTCCTACAACTGCCTCAAGCGCGAGGGCATCCACACCGTGGGTGAGCTCATCAGCCGCTCGGAGCAGGACCTGCTCGACATCCGCAACTTCGGTGCGAAGTCGATCGACGAGGTCAAGGCCAAGCTCGTCGAGATGGGTCTGTCCCTCAAGGACTCCGCGCCCGGCTTCGACCCGCACGCCGCCCTGGCGGCGTACGGCGACGACGACGACGACGCCTTCGTCGAGGACGAGCAGTACTGACCTGCGCGGCGCTGGCGCGCGCCGAGCGCCACGCAGGTTCCATCTGCATCGCACCATCCCTCTGCACCACCTCTAACCCGAGTACCTGACACGGCTCGGGAGAATCGAGAAGCACCATGCCCGCACCGAAGAAGGGTGCCCGCCTCGGCGGTAGCCCGGCCCACCAGCGCCTGATCCTGTCGAACCTGGCCGACCCAGCTGTTCGAGCACGGTCGGATCACCACGACCGAGGCCAAGGCGCGCACGCTGCGCCCGCACGCCGAGAAGCTCATCACCAAGGCGGTCAAGGCGCACAACGGCGAGAACCCGCTGCACCAGCGTCGCGAGGTCCTCAAGACCGTGCGCGACAAGGGTGTCGTCCACGTGCTCTTCACCGAGATCGCGCCGACGTTCGCCGAGCGTCCGGGTGGCTACACCCGGATCACCAAGATCGGCCCCCGCAAGGGCGACAACGCGCCGATGGCCGTCATCGAGCTCGTGACGGAGGCGTACACGCCGAAGGCGACGACCGCCAAGGCCGCGACGAAGTCCGAGCCCACCCCGGCTCCGGTCGACGAGGCCCCGGCCGACGAGACCGAGGCCACCGAGACCGAGGCAGACGTCGACACCGAGGCCCCGGCCGAGGAGATGGACGCCGAGTCGCCCGAGTCCGCGGAGAACGCCGAGGAGCCCGAGGCTGCCGAGGCCGCGACCGAGTCCACCGACGACGAGTCGAAGGCCTGAGCGCACCGCACCACCAGCAGCACCCTCGAGGGCCCGTCACCGTCACCGGTGGCGGGCCCTCGTCGTACGTGTCGGGAGTCGCCGCAGACACCATGTAACACGCCGTCCACCGGTCTACTCACACGCCGCGACGGCGTGGGAGTCCGGTGGACGGCGTGTTACATGACGCTGTGCGTCCGGCCGGCGGCCGCGAGAGGTGAGCGACTCGCGTGTCGGCCGGGGCAACCATGTGCCGTGGCTGGATGGTCCTCCCAGACATGATCGACACCACGACACCCGACTCGGCGGTGTCCCGGCACGGGGACGAGGTGCACGTGACGCCCGGACCGACCTTCGACGAGTTCGTCGCAGCCCGCTCGACCGCGCTGCTCCGGACCGCCTACCTGCTCACCCACGACCACGCGCTGGCCGAGGACCTCCTCCAGACCAGCCTCACCAAGGTCTGGTTCTCGTGGGACAAGGTCACCGAGAGCCCCGAGGCCTACGTGCGCAAGGCACTCTTCAACACCTACGCCACCTGGTGGCGACGCAAGTGGAACGGCGAGCACGCCACCGAGGAGCTGCCCGACGCGGGGGTCTCCGACGGCACCACCGCCGCCAGCGCCGGCCTCGACCTGTGGAGCGCCATGGAGCGGCTGCCGCGCCGCCAGCGGGCCGTCGTGGTCCTGCGCTACTTCGAGGACCTCACCGAGGCCCAGACCGCCGAGCTGCTCGGCTGCTCGGTCGGGACCGTCAAGAGCCAGACCAGCAAGGCGCTGGCGAAGCTGCGGATCGACCCGGCGCTCGCCCCCGACCAGCCCGACCAGCCCGACCCCGAACCCGACCGCGAACCCGACCCCCGCGGAACCGACCCCAGCACGACGAAGGACGCGTCATGACCAGCCTCGACGACCTCCGTGCCACCCTCCAGGGCCACGCGTCCGACGTTGCCGACACCGACGTCGCTGTGCGAGCGGCGTCCGTCCACACCCGGGTGGGCGTGGTCCGCCGCCGCCGTCGCGCCGCGGTCGGCGCCGCCGCGGCCGTCCTGGTCGTGGCGGGAGGCGTCGCGCTGCTGCCCGGTGGGGACGAGACCGTGGCGCCCGAGCCTTCGACCGACGACGTCGTCGTCGGTGTCGACGTCCCGCCCACCATGGACTCCCTCGGCTTCACCTACGAGCTCGCCCAGAGCATCGAGGGGAGCCTCGGCCGCGTGAAGGTGGCGCTGCCGGCATCCTCCGAGCCCCGGCTCGTCTCGTGGGCCACCGCGGGTGACGACCAGGACGTCACCGTCGAGGCGCCGACGCTGCCCGGGCCCACGGCGTACGACGTCCCCGACTTCGGCGACTTCACCTACGTCCCGGCCGGCAGCCGGGCGGCCGTCCAGGTCGTCGCCGACCGCGGCGAGCCGGGGCTCGGCCTCGCGGTCTACACGCTGACCGACGAGCGGCCTCCCGGCATCACCAAGGACGGCGTCACCTTCCGCGAGGACGTCGCCGGTCTGACGCTGCTCGGTGCGGCGATCGGCGACCTCGGCCAGGCCGAGGTCTCCTACGAGGCGACCGCGACGAGCCGGGGGATCGAGCTCCCGTACTTCTGCAGCAGCGAGGCGCCGAACGCCTACCTCCACATCGCGATCGGCGGCGAGGACGACCAGGTCTTCGGCCGGGTCTGCCACGACGCCGTCCCGGTCGACCCGGCCTCACTGGGCGGGTCCGGCTTCACGTCGACGCCGGGGGAGGACGTCGGCATCCGGTTCTACGTCACCGAGGGCCGCAACGGGCGCGCCCTCGACGACCCGTCGCTGCGGATCGGTATCGGCACCTATGCAGTCGCGAACGACGAGGAGGCGACCGGGATGGAGGGGTACTTCCCCGTGTTGCGCGAGGAGGGCGGTCACACGTGGCGACTGGTCGAGCGCTCCACCGTCGGCGATCCCGGCGACGCTCGGATCTCGGCCACCGCGCCCAGCGACCGGGGCGCCATGCTGGCGGTCCTGGGCCTCGACCAGCGAGGCAGCGGATCCTCGATGGTCGACTGGGACGGCAACAGCGGAAGCACCGTGCTCGGAGGCACCAGCTCGCAGTCGACCTGGGACACGGTCGCGGCCGGCGGGACGGTCACCCTCGACTTCACCCGTGGCGCCGGGGGACGCTCCGGGGACGACGACGTCCTGGCGGACGGCAGCCGCGTGGACATCGCCTTCTACGAGCGGGTCGACTGAACCCTCGCGGCGACCGCGGCGACCGCGGCGGGCGGGTCAGTCACGACCCGTAGACTCGGGGCATGAGCACCGACCTCGGCACACCCCCGATCCTCTCGCCCGAGGACGCCAAGGCCGTCCTGCTGGCGGCCCCGCGCGGCTACTGCGCGGGGGTCGACCGTGCGGTCGTGACCGTCGAGAAGGCGCTCGACCTCTACGGCTCACCGGTCTACGTCCGCAAGCAGATCGTGCACAACAAGCACGTCGTGGCCGATCTCGAGTCGCGCGGTGCGATCTTCGTGGAGGAGATCGAGGAGGTGCCGGAGGGCGCCACCGTCGTGTTCTCCGCCCACGGCGTCTCGCCCGAGGTGCATCGCCAGGCCGAGGAGCGCGAGCTCAAGACGATCGACGCCACCTGCCCGCTGGTGACCAAGGTCCACCACGAGGCGAAGCGCTTCGCCGCCGACGACTACGACATCCTCCTGATCGGCCACGAGGGCCACGAGGAGGTGGAGGGCACGGCGGGCGAGGCGCCGGACCACATCCAGCTCGTGCAGAGCCCGGCCGACGTCCCCGGGATCGTCGTACGCGACCCTGCCCGTGTCTCCTGGCTCTCCCAGACGACGCTGTCGGTCGACGAGACGCTCGAGACGGTGGCCGCGATCCGGGAGCGTTTCCCGCTGCTCCTCGACCCGCCCAGCGACGACATCTGCTACGCCACCCAGAACCGCCAGCTCGCGGTCAAGGACATCGCCCAGGACTGTCGACCTGCTGATCGTCGTCGGCTCGGCCAACTCCTCCAACTCGGTCCGGCTGGTCGAGGTCGCCCTCGACGCCGGCGCCAAGGCGTCGTACCGCGTCGACGACGTCTCCGAGATCGACGAGGCCTGGCTCGACGGTGTCGACAAGGTCTCGGTCACCTCCGGTGCCTCGGTGCCCGAGTCACTCGTCGACGGCGTGCTGGCGTTCCTCTCGGAGCGCGGCTATCCCGACGCCCGGGCCGTCCACTCCGCCGAGGAGTCGCTCATCTTCGCGCTCCCCAAGGAGCTGCGTCGCGACCTCAAGGCGGCCGGGCGCAGCTGACGGGGCCACGGATCGCGCCAGGTGGGCGACGACCGCCGGCCGCTGGATGGTTCAGGCGCAGATCTCGACGCGCGGGCTGGTGGGCGAGATCAGGTGTGCCGCGACCCACGCGCCGTTGGTGAGCTGGTACCACTGCGACGTGTTGCCGAGCCGCTGTCCGTCCCACCAGCACGAGACCCGCAGGGTGTCGCCCTTGCTCCGCACGCCCACGCGCGCGGTACGCGTGCTCGGCCCGGCCCGCAGGATCAGGTGGGTTCCCGTGCCGACCCGGACGGTGCCTGTCGAGGTCTGTCCGTCGCCGCACAGCCGCGGGGCCCTGCCGATGTTGCGCACGTAGCGCGCCGAGACCCAGCGGCTCCGGCTGCCCCTCACCGAGTACCACAGGTCGTTGCCGCGGACCGCGGGCCCGTGGACCTTGCAGATGATCCTGATCCGGGCGCCCTGGGCGAACCCGCCCGTGCGCGCGAAGCTGGTCGCCGGCGCACGGCGGGCGACCAGCCCGCCATGGGCGGTCACCTTCCCCGTGTAGGGCCCTTCCGACGATGCATGGGCGGGGCCCACCCCGACCAGTGCGGTGCTGGCGATCGCTGCGAGCGTGGCGGCAAGACGGCGGCTGGTGCGGTTCTTCACGGGGTACCTCCCAAGACGGGCGACCCCGTGGCTCGGGGCCGCTGTTACCCCTTACGACTCCCGCCGCCGTCCCGGCGTTGCAGACCGCCGACGTTCAGCTGGTCGAGGTGTGAGGTACGCCGGCCCGGGGAGGCCGCGCGCTGGCGCTCCTCGCACCTCAACCACCGGGGAGGCCGCGCCGGCGCTCCTCGCACCTCAACCACCGGGGAGGCGGGGTCGGCGCTCGAGGGGTCAGGCGGGCAGGTCCTCGGCGTCGAGGATCCGGTAGGCGTAGCCCTGCTCGGCGAGGAAGCGCTGGCGGTTCTGGGCGAAGTCGGCGTCGACGGTGTCACGGGAGACGACGGTGTAGAAGTGCGCGGACTTGCCGTCGGACTTGGGGCGCAGGAGGCGGCCGAGGCGCTGGGCCTCCTCCTGGCGGGAGCCGAACGAGCCCGAGACCTGGATGGCGACCTCGGCGGAGGGCAGGTCGATGGAGAAGTTCGCCACCTTGGACACGACCAGCAGGCCGATCTCGCCGGTGCGGAAGGCCTCGAAGAGCCGCTGGCGCTCCTTGACCGGTGTCTCGCCCTTGATGACGGGCGCGTCGAGCTTCTCGGCCAGCTCGTCGAGCTGGTCGATGTACTGACCGATGACCAGCGTCGGCTGGCCCGGGTGCTGGGCGACCAGGTCGCGCACGACCTGCACCTTCTGGTGGGTGCAGGAGGCGAGCCGGTAGCGCTCCTCGGGCTCCGAGGTGGCGTACACGATCCGCTCCTCGGTCGGCAGCGTCACCCGGACCTCGACACAGTCCGCCGGTGCGATCCAGCCCTGCGCCTCGATGTCCTTCCACGGGGCGTCGTACCGCTTGGGACCGATGAGCGAGAAGACGTCGCCCTCACGGCCGTCCTCGCGCACCAGGGTGGCGGTGAGGCCGATGCGGCGGCGGGCCTGGAGGTTGGCGGTCATCCGGAAGATCGGGGCCGGCAGCAGGTGCACCTCGTCGTAGACGATGAGGCCCCAGTCGCGGGCATCGAGGAGCTCGAGGTGGCTGTAGACGCCCTTGCGGCGCGTCGTCATCACCTGGTACGTCGCGATGGTGACCGGGCGGATCTCCTTGACGGTGCCGGAGTACTCGCCGATCTCCTCCTCGGTCAGCGACGTGCGCTTGATCAGCTCGTCCTTCCACTGCCGCGCGCTGACGGTGTTGGTGACCAGGATCAGCGTGGTCGCCTTGGCCTGGGCCATCGCGGCCGCACCGACCATCGTCTTGCCGGCGCCGCAGGGGAGTACGACGACCCCGGACCCGCCGTGCCAGAACGACTCGGCCGCGTCGCGCTGGTAGTCACGCAGCGACCACTCCCGCTCGTCGAGGTCGATCGGGTGCGCCTCGCCGTCGACGTACCCGGCGAAGTCCTCGGCCGGCCAGCCGAGCTTGAGCAGGGCCTGCTTCAGGTTGCCGCGCTCGGAGGCGTGCACCGCGACGGTGTCGTCGTCGAGGCGGGCGCCGAGCATGCCCTGCACCTTCTTGGCGCGCAGGACCTCCTCGAGCACCGGCCGGTCGGTGCTGGCCATGACCAGGCCGTGGACGGGGTGCTTCTCCAGCCGGAGCCGCCCGTAGCGCGCCATCGTCTCGGCGACGTCGACGAGCAGCGCGTGCGGCACGGCGTAGCGGCTGAAGCTCAGCAGCGTGTCGACCACCTGCTCGGCGTCGTGGCCGGCGGCGCGCGCGTTCCACAGCCCGAGGGGCGTGAGGCGGTAGGTGTGCACGTGCTCGGGCGAGCGCTCCAGCTCGGCGAACGGCGCGATCGCCTTGCGGCAGTCCTGGGCGCGCTCGTGGTCGATCTCGAGCAGCAGCGTCTTGTCCGACTGGACGATGAGGGGGCCGTCGTTGCTCATCGGAGCCCCCGCGAGGTCGTCGCGGTCCGCGCGCAGCGGGATCGGGAGACAGGGTGGTGGGAAAGATGGCTCACCTGCCGAGTCTACGGAGCCGGTGGGCGGGCGTGAGGCTCAGCCTCGACCGAGCATCCGCACGGTCGTGATCCGGTGCACGGCGAACGAGCGGACGTCGTCGGCGCGCTGGTCGTGGGCGGTGAGGGACCCGCCCTCGATGGCGATCGGCTCGACCACCCGTTCCGACGACAGGCCCTGGTTGTCGACGTACCCGATCAGCACCGGGACGCCCGCCTCCATCGCCTCGCGCAGCGCCGCCAGCGACCCGCTCGGGGTCAGCGGGGTCGACGGCGACGCCGGGCGCGACGAGGCCGCCCGGTCACCGGAGCGGATCGCGGTGACCACCGACGCCAGCCGGGCCGACTCGCGGACCGACCGGGCCGAGGCGCGCCGCTCGCGCGGCGGCCGCGCCCGCAGCACGTCGGGACGCGACACCTGCACGGACCCGTCGGCGGCCTCCATCACCGGCGCCGCGCCGAGGTCGCGCAGCCGGGGGAGGAGCACGTCGATCGGCACGGTGCTGATCAGCACGGTCGGGGCGATCCGGCGCAGGCCGAGCGGGCCGGCCTTGGGGTGGTGGAGCAGCTCGGTGAGGGCGGCCTCGTCGTCGGCGCGCAGGAACGCCTCGGCGTGCCCGACGCGGATCGCGCCGAACGTGCGCACCGTGTCGTCGACCAGGTAGGTCAGCGGCTGCGGCACCGGGGTGCGTGAGACCGACGCGAGGAAGTCGTGCAGCTCGACCGAGGTCCAGCCGACGTCGAGCGCACGGCGTACCGACGACGGGGTGAAGCGGTACGTCGTCGCGCCGCCACGCGACTCCACGTCGGCCACGAGCTGCAGCGAGCGGGCCAGGCCGGTCTCGAGCGGTCCGGGCGCGACCGCGGTGAGGTCCGCCTGGATCAGCACGTGGTCCACCGGGTCGGGCAGCAGCTCGGCCAGGCCCTTCGGCGGGTCGCCGGCGAGCAGGGCGCGGGCGAAGGTGGACAGGGCCCCGAGTCCGGTGAAGCCGAGCAGCGCCGCCTCCTCCACCGTCCAGGCGACCTGGTCGGCCCGCGAGCGCGGACGTCGCGGCCGGTGCCAGGCGACGTGCTCGAGCAGGGACGGCAGGCCGGTCGAGGCGGCGAGGGTCTGCCCGGGCTCGAGCGTGCCCAGTGCGGTCAGGGTGGCGTGCCGGGCCTCGGGGATCGTCGAGGAGGACAGCTCGGGCGCCAGCGCGTTCCAGGTCTTGCCGGCCGGGTCCCGGGTGCCGACCAGGCCCGGGAGCCGGGTGCTGTCGAGCCAGGCCTGCGCGAGCACGGCCCAGCGCTCGGCGGGGCCCTGCGCGACCCACGCGTCGAAGGTGTCGGTGGGCACCCACACCGCGTCGCCGACGGTGTCGGCACGGTGGTGGAGCAGCCCGGCCACCCCGGCGGTCTCGACGACGAGCGCCGCGGTCCGCTCGTCGACGTGGAGGAGCACGGTGGCGGCCTTGAGGTCGCGCACGCCGAGGCCGCCGCTGCGGAGCATCCCCGGCGGGTGGGTGCCCCAGTGGTCGAGGAGCAGCTCGACGCGTCGTACCGCCTCGAAGGCTGCGCCCGCAGCCGCCCGGTCGACCAGGTCGACGGGGCCGCTCGGCCGTCGCGATCCCCGGTACGTCGTCCAGCCGCTCGGTCGTCGTGCGCCCCGAGCGGAGAGCGAGCCCGACCTCGCCCGGGGCCTGGACGGTGCCGCTCCCCTGACGGGGGACCAGCAGCCGCCGCGCCAGCAGCTCCTCGGCCGGGGTGGCGGCGTCGGCCGGGGAGACGGTCAGCCGCGCGGAGCCGGCCGTGGCCTCACCGCCGTGGTCGACGACGTGCTCGCAGCATGGCCAGCGCGGGCGGGGAGAGCTCGCCGATCCGCTTGCGGACCGCGGTGGGCTTCGCGGCTTCGGGGGAGCGCGGCCGCAACCCGCTCGAGCCGGGGCCCGTGCCGAGGGCGTCGGCGACGCCGGTGAGGGCCCGCAGCCCGCCGACGGCCTGCCAGGCCAGGCCGAGCCCGAGCAGGTGGTCCAGCGACGGCATCGACAGCGCCGGGGTCGGCGAGGATGATCGAGCGGAGCTCGGCGCGCGTGGTTTGGCCGGCGACGACGAGGGCATCAAGCACGGAGAGCTCGAGCCGGGTCAGGGTGTCGAGCGCACGGGAGAGCGAGGCGCGGACGGCGGCTCGCGAAGCCAGTTGTCCGAAGTCGTGAGGGGCGGGTGTGGTGAGGTCAGGTCGGTCGGCGAGAAGCGCGCTGAGCTGCGCGTCCGACCAGCTGCGCAGCTGGTCTGCGAGCGAGCGGAAGCCCGCTCCGTCAGCCGTCGTGGTGCCCATCCTCCAGACGCTATCTCTCCCTGGCTCGTCGGGTGGCATCCGATGACCGGGGTGGAGCTCCACCACGGTGCG
This sequence comes from uncultured Actinomycetota bacterium, assembly GCA_963757695.1. Lineage (GTDB taxonomy): Bacteria > Actinomycetota > Actinomycetes > Propionibacteriales > Nocardioidaceae > Nocardioides. The sequence continues at coordinate 545,102 of CAVWTJ010000012.1, read as the reverse complement.
GCCAGCGACGTCGGACGGGTCCGCGAGGTCAACGAGGACGCTTTCCTGGTCGCGCCGCCGGTGTTCGTCGTGGCCGACGGGATGGGTGGCCACGACCGCGGCGACGTGGCGAGCCAGATCGTCGTCGAGGAGTTCGGCCAGCTCTCCGCGACCGGCTACGACCTCCGAGCACGGGCCGGAGGCCGTCGCGGAGACCCTGCGGTCGTGCCAGGCCCGGATCGCGGCGTACGACGACGCACAGCGCGCCGGCGGCGCCACCGACTTCGCCGCCGGCACGACGGCCGTCGTGGCCCTGCTGATCGAGCAGGGCGACGGGCCCGAAGTGGCTGCTGGCCAACCTGGGCGACTCGCGGATCTACCGCTTCAACGACGGCGTCCTCGAGCAGGTCAGCGTCGACCACAGCGTCGTCCAGGAGCTCCTCGACGCCGGCACCATCACGGCGGCGGCCGCCGCGGTGCACCCCGAGCGGCACATCATCACCCGGGCGCTCGGTGGGCGGGGGAGCGTCGAGGCCGACTTCTTCGTGCTGCCGCTCTCGCGTGCCGAGCGGCTGATGCTCTGCTCCGACGGGGTCAGCGGGATGATCGACGGACGCCGTCATCGCCGACATCATGGCCTCCTCGCCCGACCCGCGCGACGCCGCCGACAAGGTCGTCGCGGCCGCCGTGGCGGCCGGCGGGCGTGACAACGCGACGGCGGTGGTCGTCGATGTGGTGGGATTGGTCCCGGATCTGACCTACGACTCGCGACGCCCAGCGGGTGAGTCTCGAAGAGAAGCTGGGAGCGCTGCCATGAGTGAGGCGCCCGCACGCCCGTGGTCCTACCGTCCGGGGCCGTGGTTCGCCGTCGTCGGCGAGGCCACCACCCTGCTGCTGCCGGCCTCCGAGAAGGCCCGCGTGGGCGACCTCTGGTCGCGCATCGACGACGGAGCCGGCTTCGACGAGGTGCTCGACGTCCTCCTCCAGACCGGGCTCGGCGCGCTGCCCGGGTTCGTGCTGGTCAGCTCGGGCGACGAGCCCACCAAGATCCTCGTCCGCGGAGCGTCGGTGCGTGCCACCGTGGTCGCCGGCGGTGAGCAGACCGAGCTCGACGGATCCGCCGCGCTCACCTGGGTCGAGCGGACCCTCCACGACGTCGAGTCCCTGTCCCTCGTCGTGGCCGAGGAGGCCGACGCCGACGGCGACGACCTGCCGATCCTCGGTGGTCTCGTCCGGGCCGCCCGCGTCGACCTCCCCGCGGCCGCGGTACGACGTCCGCGGCCGCCCCGGCGGAGTCGTCCGCGATGGCGCCGATGCCCACGTCGCCACCGCCGTCGGCTCCACCGTCGTCATCCACCGTCGTCATCACTGCCGTCGTCACCGCCGGCTCCTCCGTCCGCGCCGCCGCCCGCCATGCCGCCGGGGATGCCCCCGATCCCGCCGCCGCCCTCGCTGCCGCCGCCTCCCGTTCCGTTCGACGGGGACCAGGCTGCGACGGCCGAGCCGCACCAGGCCGACGAGGCCGACGAGGCCGAGGAGCCCGGTGGCCCCGAGGGGGGCCACGAAGCCGTGGGCGCCGACGAGCCGCCGCCGACCGAGCTGCTCGACCTCGAGCCGTCCCCGCTCGAGGACGAAGCCGACACGTTCAACACCGGGGCCGGGTCCGCCCCGGTCGACCCGCCGGCGCCGCTCGCCGAGGACCGGATCGATCCCCTGTCCGACCCGCTGTCCGACCCGCTGACCGATCCGCTGCACGACGGCCGTCCCGACCCGATGTCGGACGCCGTGCCCACCACGCCCCCGCCGCCGTCCGGCCCTCCGGACTGGCCGGGCGCGCCCGCCGCCGGTGGTCCGCCGCCGCCGCCGCCGTACGTGCCGCCCGCGGACCCGTACGACACGCCGACCGACACGCCGACCGGCACCCCCGAGGACGACGCCGACCACGACGGGCTCACCCGGGCCGGGGTCGAACGCGGCGAGTTCTCCCGCTCGCAGCCCGGGATCCCGGGCCAGCAGATGGCGCCCAGCGTGGTCGCCCCGGTGGCGCGGCTGGTGATCTCCAACGGCGAGACCGTGGAGGTCGACCGGGTCGTGCTCATCGGCCGGGCCCCGGAGGCCCGGCGGTTCACGACCACCGACCAGCCGCGGCTGGTGACGGTGCCGAGCCCGCTGCACGAGATCTCGTCGACCCACGTCGAGGTGCGACCGGGCTCGGGGGCCGACCACGGCAGTGCGGTGGTCACCGACATGGGATCGACCAACGGCACCGTGCTGGAGCAGCCCGGTCTCGGTCCCGAGGAGCTCAAGCCGGGCATCGCCGTACAGCTGATCCCCGGCGCCACGATCAACCTGGGCGATGGTGTGACCATCCAGGTCACCCGCGCCTGAGGCGCCGATGACCCCACCAGCACCAGGGACCGGTCCCGGCGAGCCCGTCTCCTACCCCGCGGCCGAGCTCGACCGGCGCTTCTACGCCTTCGCGATCGACCGGCTCGTCGCCTGGGGCGTCTTCGTCGGCGCCGCCTACCTGGCGTGGCGCTTCCTGCTCCACGAGGGACGGACGATCGCCGGGATCGCCGTCATCGCCGGGACCGTGGTGCTGGTCTCGGCCGTCTACGCCGTCCTCCTGGGGCGCACCGGCCTCTCGCCCGGCAAGGCCCTCGTGGGCCTGCGGGTCGTCGGGTACGGCGACGGTCGGCCGATCGGCATCTCCCACGCGCTCGCTGCGGACCGCCGTGCTCGGCATGTTCACCCTGCCCACCGCCGGCCTCGGCCTGGCCACCCTGGCGTTCACCGCGGTGATGGACCCCAGTGGGCGCCGCCGCGGTGGCCACGACCGGATGAGCGACGCGGTCGTGGTCGACGTCCGTCCGGTGCCGGCACCGGAGCAGGCCGCGGACAACCGGCCGCGCCAGATCGTGAACCTGACCGCCATGCGGCTGATGCCGACGGGCGCGGCGCCGACCGCGAGCCCGCCGCCGGCGCCGGCCCCGGCCCAGTCGCCGCCCCCTGCCGCGCGCCGGGCAGCGCCGCCCTCCGGCGCCCACCACCCCGCCTCCGGCGACACGCCGTGGCCCGGCCCCGGCCCCGCCCGCACCCGTGCCACCCGTGCCACCCGTGCCACCCGCGCCACCCGTGCCACCCGCGCCCCCGACCGCCGCGCTGCCCACGCCGGAGGCCCCGCCTGCGGCGGTGCCCCGCCACGCCCACCCTGCGTCGCACCTCGACGCGCCGACGCAACGGCGTACACCCGCGACACCGAGTCCCGCGGTGCCGGCGCCGGGCGCCGCCAAGCCGACCTGGCGGGTCGCCTTCGACACCGGAGAGACGTTCGTGGTCGAGGGCCTCGCCCTGGTCGGCAGGCGCCCGGAGCCGCGCGGGGGGGAGCCGGTGACCCACCTGGTGCCGCTCCGCTCGAGCGACATGTCCCTGTCGAAGACCCATGCCCAGTTCCAGGTCGTGCCCGACGGCGCCCTGGTGGTCATGGACCGGGGCTCGACCAACGGCTCGGTGGTGATCCGCAAGGGGGTGTCGAAGGCCCTGACCGCGGGTCGCCCGGCCACCCTCCTCGACGGCGACACGGTCCGCTTCGGCGACCGGAGCATGGTCGTGAGCAGGGCGGTCGACGCGGGCTGAGCATCGGCGACCGGGGGCGGGTCAGACGGGTCAGTCGGCGTCCGGGACCGTGGAGAACACGTCCGGGCGGGTGATGAAGTGGGCGTGGCCGGGAGGCCAGACGAGGGCGAAGACCTTGCCGACGACGAGGTCGACCGGGACGAACGCGCGGTCGTTGTCGCAGCTGCCCTTGGGCGTCCGACCCTTGACCACCAGGTTGCGGCACAACCGGTCGGAGGAGTCGGCCGACTCGTTGCGGTTGTCCCCCATGACGAACAGTCGGTCGTCGGGGACGGTGACGCTCCAGTCGACCGTGCAGGCGTTGACCATGGGCCCGTCGCACGTGCGTTGGGGCCGGATGAAGTCGTCCTCGTCGATCGCGATGCCGTTGACGGTGAGGTGGCCCTCGGCGTCACAGCACTGGATCGTGTCGCCGGGGGTGCCGATCACACGCTTCACCAGGTGCCCGCCGGTGGGGTAGAGGCCGACCTTCGACAGGCCCTTGGCCAGCACGGACTGCGGACCGGGCTCCTCGCCGCGCAGCCAGCCGCCCGGGTCCTCGAAGACGACGACGTCGCCGCGCGACGGCTCGCCGAACCAGTACGACGGCTTCTGCACCAGGATCCGGTCGTTCTCCACCAGCCCGGGCTCCATGGAGGCCGAGGGGATGTAGAACGCCTGCACCAGGAACGTCTTGATGAGCAGCGCCAGTCCGAGGGCGACGACGAGCAGCACCACCGTCTCCAGCCACAGTGGCGTGCGGCGTTCGGGCTTCTTCCTCGCGGTGGTCGGCTCCGCGGCGGCGGGCGTCGACTCACCCCCGGCGCTCGCCGGCGGGCCGTCCGACGTCTCGTCCGTCGGTCCGTCCGTTGCTTGCGCGTCGGCGGCGGTGCCGTCGGCGGCGTCGTCATCTGGCACGAGGTGGAATCTACGCCAGGCACCTGAGCGGACCGGCCCCGGGCACCCGGCGTGCGGGCCGGTCCGAGGCATCGGACTGTGACGCGCGTTACGGTGATGGCATGGAGTCCTACGCGCGGGGAGAGACCGACCAGGCGTTGCTCGAGACCACGATCGGCGACGACCTCGCAGCGACCGTGGCGTCGTACCCCGAGCGTGAGGCACTCGTCGAGGTCGCCTCGGGCAGACGCTGGACCTGGGCCGAGCTCGACCGCGACGTCGACGCCGTCGCGCGCGGGCTGGTCGCGGCCGGGATCGAGGTCGGCGACCGGGTCGGCATATGGGCACCCAACTGCGCCGAGTGGACGATCGCGCAGTACGCCACGGCGCAAGCCGGCATCGTGCTGGTCAACATCAACCCGGCGTACCGCACCCACGAGCTCGCCTACGCCGTCAACCAGTCCGGCCTGCGGCTGCTGCTCGCAGCGAGCAGCTTCAAGACCAGCGACTACCGCGCGATGGTCGAGCGAGGTGCGCGCCGACTGCCCCGGCCTCGAGCGGGCCGTGTACGTCGACACCGACGACTGGGCCGACCTCGTGGCCGGGGGAGCCGACCTGCCGGCCGCAGCGCTGGCCGAGCGCTCGGCGCGGCTCTCACCCGACGACCCGATCAACATCCAGTACACGTCGGGCACGACCGGCTACCCCAAGGGCGCCACCCTGAGCCACCGCAACATCCTCAACAACGGCTACTTCACGACCGAGACGATCGGGCTGACCCACGAGGACCGGCTCTGCATCCCGGTGCCGTTCTACCACTGCTTCGGGATGGTCATGGCCAACCTCGGCTGCACCAGCCACGGCGCGACGATGGTCATCCCGGCGCCCGGGCTTCGACCCGGCGCTGACCCTGCAGGCGGTCCAGGACGAGCGCTGCACCGTGCTCTACGGCGTACCGACGATGTTCATCGCCATGCAGAACGCCGCCGGGCTTCGCCGACTACGACCTCTCCAGCCTGCGCAGCGGCATCATGGCCGGCTCGATCTGCCCGATCGAGGTGATGAGGCGCTGCATCGACGACATGCACATGGCGGGGGCCTCGATCGCCTACGGCATGACCGAGACCAGCCCCGTCTCGTGCCAGACCCGCGCCGACGACGACCTCGAGCGCCGTACCGCGACCATCGGACGGGTGCACCCGCACGTGGAGATCAAGGTCGTCGACCCCGCCACCGGGGAGACCGTCGAGCGCGGCGAGACCGGTGAGTTCTGCACCCGCGGCTACTCGGTGATGCTCGGCTACTGGCCGTTGGACGCGCCGGAGGGCACCGAGAAGACCGCCGGAGGCCATCGACGCCGACGGCTGGATGCACACCGGCGACCTCGCCGTGATGCGCGAGGACGGCTACTGCACGATCGTCGGGCGGATCAAGGACATGGTGATCCGGGGCGGGGAGAACGTCTATCCCGCGCGAGATCGAGGAGTTCCTCTACGCCCACCCCGACATCGAGGACGTCCAGGTCATCGGCGTCCCCGACCAGAAGTACGGCGAGGAGCTGTGCGCCTGGATCAAGCTCAAGGCCGGCGCCGCGCCGCTGGACGCCGACGCCGTGCGGGCCTACTGCTCCGGCGCGCCTGGCCCACTACAAGATCCCGCGCTACGTGATGACCGTCGAGGAGTTCCCGATGACGGTGACCGGCAAGATCCGCAAGGTCGAGATGCGGGAGAAGTCCGCGGCCGAGCTGGGGCTGTCGGGCTGAGGTCGCAGCGCCTGCTCAGGCGGTGCGACGCCGGCGCAGGAACGGGTCGGTGAGCGACGGCGGCTGGTAGCCGGCGTCGCCACGAGCCGAGGTTGACCCCGGGCGGGACGATCTCGTCGATCCGGTCGAGCACCTCGGGCGTGAGCGTCACGTCGACCGCGCCGAGCTGGGTCTCGAGCTGCTCCATCGTGCGCGGGCCGACGATCGGCGAGGTGACGGCGGGGTGCTGCAGCACGAAGGCGAGCGCGAGGTGCACCAGCGTCAGGTCGAGCTCCTCGGCGAGCAGCGCGAGCTCCTCGACGGCGTCCAGCTTGGCCTGGTTCTCCGGGTTGGAGAGGTCGTACTGGCTCGAGCGCAGCTTGGCGCGGTGCGTCTCGGGGGCGTCCTGGCCCTTGCGGAAGCGTCCGGTGAGCCAGCCGCCGTTCAGCGGGCTCCAGGGCAGCACGCCCATGCCGTACTGCTCGGCGACCGGCAGCAGGTCGGCCTCGACGCCGCGCGCCAGCAGCGAGTACGGCGGCTGCTCGGTGACGAAGCGGCCCAGGCCGCGCTCGCTCGGAGACCCACTGCGACTCCACGACCGCGTGCGCGGGGAAGGTCGAGCAGCCGAACGCGCGGATCTTGCCGGCCCGCTGGAGGTCGGTCAGCGCGCTCAGCGTCTCCTCGACGTCGGTCTCCTGCTCGGGGCGGTGCACCTGGTAGAGGTCGATCCAGTCGGTCTGCAGTCGCCGCAGGCTGTTCTCGACCTCCTGGACGATCCAGCGTCGCGAGTTGCCGCGCTTGAGCGGGTCGCCCGTCTGGCCCATGTCGACGTCCATCGGGCCGTGGAACTTGGTGGCCAGCACGACGTCGCCACGCCGACCCTTGAGCGCCTTGCCGACGATCTCCTCCGACTCGCCGCGCGAGTAGACGTCGGCGGTGTCGACGAAGTTGATGCCCGCGTCGAGCGCGCGGTGGATGATCCCGACCGAGGTGTCGTGGTCGGGCTCCCCCCACTGGCCGAACATCATCGCGCCGAGGCAGAGGGGGCTGACCATCATGCCGGTGTTGCCGAGGCTCCTGTAGTCCATGGCGTCCACGCTAGGTCGCTGGTCCTGAGGATGCGAGGGCCTGCGGCGATCGACGGGCACGTCCGTGGCTCACCCTCTGCCGGCCCAGTCGTCGCGCAGCAACGCGTAGATGAGGCTGTCGGTCCAGGCGCCCTTCATCCAGTAGTCCTGGCGGTGGAAGGCCTCACGTGTCATCCCGAGCCGCTCGCAGAGCCGGGCGGAGGCGCCGTTCTCGGCGTCGAGGTTGGCGAAGACCCGGTGGCACCCGAGCTCGCCGAAGGCGAGGTCGATCAGGGCGCGGGCACCTTCGGCGGCGACGCCGCGACCGGTGTACGCCGGGTTGAGGGTCCAGCCGAGCTCGGCCACGGTGCGGGGGCCGGGACCGCCCTTCAGCCGCAGCATCAGGTCTCCCACCACCCGCCCCTCGAGCTCGATCACCGGCCTGGAGCGACGTCGTCGTCCTCGTCGGCCACCGGCCTCGGTCGACGGGCGGAACCGCTCGATGCGGGCGCGTACGCCGTCCTCGTCGAGCGGCTCCCACGGCACGTACCTGGCGACGTCGGCGTCGCGGTAGTAGACGAGAAGGTCGGCGAGGTCCGTGTCGCGCACCTCGCGCAGGACCAGACGCTCGGTCGACAGCGGCAGCGGGTTCAGCACCCGTCGATCATGGTGGGCTCAGCGGGCGAGGACAACCGGGATTCGGCGTCACGCTGCCGTCGGTCCCCGCGCCACACGACGTACCCGTCGTCGAGGCGACTGCCGCGCGGTCGCACGGTCACGGTGTACGTCGCGCTCTCGCCCGGCGCCAGCCGCAGCGTGGTCGGCTCGACGTCCGACCCCGGCCCGGAAGCCTCGCGCCGAGACCGTGAACCTGTCGCGACGCCGCCCGAGGTTGGTCACCTTGCGCTCGAACGTCCGGACGGTGCCGCCCAGCAGGGCCGAGGGGGTGTTGAGGGTGGTCCTGTCGCCCTCGAGCCAGGACCGGTAGTCGCGCGGCGTCGACGAGGTAGCCGAGCCCGGCGGCGGCCGCGGCGTCGGGGCCGGACCCGGCCGGCGCCGCTGTGCCAGGGAGGTGCCGCCGTCGACGGGGGCGGCGGTCGTCGCCATCGCCGAGCGCACCTCGGCGGCCGTCCAGTCGCGCCGACCCAGCAGCGTGGCGGCCACGCCGGCGGTGTAGGCGGTCGCGGCCGACGTGCCGGTGACGAAGTCCCAGGCGTCGCCCGTCGCCGGTGGGCACGCCGCCGAGGACGCCGGTCGCGGGCGCCAGCACGTCGGGCTTGAGGACGCCGCCCTCCGGGTCGCCGGAGCGGCGAGTACGGCGCCACGCGGGCCGGGCGGCGGGCGACGCCCGGCCGACTCGAGCGTGATCTCGTCGCCGGGGTGGCCGCTCGACCCAGCGGACGAGGCTGCGACCCTCGGCGCGGGCAGGTGCACGGTCGGCACCCGGTGGGCGTCGGCGTCGACCGAGCCGAGCCCGGCGTTGACGAGGACCATCCCGACGCCGTCGGCGAGGTCGCACCGCCTCGGACTTGTCGACCCGGCCGACGCTCGCCGCGCGTGCAGACCACGATCGCGCCCTCGACGCGCGCAGCGTCGAGGCTGCCCGGGCGCGCACACCGCGGCGTCGGTGGCGCTCGCGCCGGCTGCGGGCACCGAGCGCGGCCAGGACCACGCGGGCCGGACCGACGGTGCGGCGCGACAGCATCGCGCCCTCCATCGCCGTCCGTGCGGGGAGGACGACGCGCCCGCGGCGCAGGTCGCCGGTGGTGCCGCCGACGGTGGTCACCCAGGGGCCGGGGTGGGCGACGGTACGAGCCTCCGCCGGTGTTGCCGGCGGCGGCGGTGACGACCGTGCCGGCCTCGGCGGCGCCGAGCAGCGCCCGCTCGACCGTGTCGAACTCGCCGGGACCCCCGACCGAGAGGCTGAGCACGTCGACCCCGTCGGCGGTGGCCTGGTCGATGGCGGCGACCAGGTCGGCGGTCGCGCAGCCGTCGTCGGCGGGGTCGGGCGCGCTCCAGCAGGCCTTGTAGATCGACAGCTGCGCCTGCGGCGCCTGGCCGCCGAAGGTGCCGAAGGCGCTCGCGTGCCGATCCGCGACCTTGACCCCGGCGTCACCGGCGGCGATCGAGGCCATGGCCGTGCCGTGGCCGTCGGTGTCGCGCGCGGAGAGCCTGCTGGCGGCCCGCACGTGGTCGGTGCCGAAGCCGCCGCACGAACCAGCGCGCGCCGACGACCTTGCCGTTGCAGTCGGAGGCGTCCCAGTCCTGTCCGCCGATGCAGGCGCCGGCGAAGCGGCTCGTCGGGCCGCGGTGGCGCACCTGGGCGAAGAGCGGGCTCTCGGGCGCCAGCCCGGTGTCGACCAGTCCGATCACGACGCCCGGCCCCTCCGTGCTCCGGCGCCGACCGGTCGAGCGCCTTCGCCGCGTCCACGGCGCCGGACGAGCGGGCGGATCGAGTTGGGCTCGACCAGGTCACGTCGGGTCGGCGACCGCAGCAGGTCGGCCTGGTCGGTCGGTGAGCTCGACGGCGTACCCGTTGAGCGCGGTGGTCCAGCGGTACGTCGGGCTGCCGGTGCCCCGAGGTCGGCGAGGGTCGCGTCCTGAGCAGCGCGCAGCCGCACCGCCTGCAGGCGCGGTGGGCAGGAAGCCGGTCGCCCCGGCGGTGCCGGGGCCGCGCAGGGTGACGAGGTAGAGCTCGGCGTCGCCGTCACGCGCGTGGGCCGGCGTACCGACCCCCAGGGCGAGGGTGCCGGCGAGGGCGCAGGCCGTGGCGGCGAGGAGGGCGACGGCGCGACGTCGGAGCAGGTGGGTACGGCGGTGACGGCGCATGCGCTTCTCCTCCGGCCTCGGTCGCGGCGAGTGGCGTTCGTGGGGTCGGGCGTCGGTGGAGCCCGAGGCGACTCGACGACCCTGAGCCCTCCATTGTGGCGCACTCGTGCCGAGGACGCACGGGTACTCCACACGAGGCGGTCGGCGCTGCTCCTACGCTGAGTCGGTGACCACCCCGCTCGTCGTGGGTTTCGACCTCGACATGACCCTCATCGACACCGCCCCCGGTTTCCGGGCCGTGCTGGCCCGGCTGGGCGCCGAGCTGGGTGTCGACTTCCCGGTCGCAGAGATGACGGCGGCACTGGGCCCGCCGCTGGACCTGATGCTCGCGCCCGTACCTGCGCAGCCCGAGATCGCGGCCGCCGGCGACCGGTTCCGAGCGCTCTACCCCGACCACGCCATCGACCTCGGTGCCGCTGCTGCCGGGCGCCGCCGAGGCGATCGCACGCGGTGCGCGAGCGCGGCGGCCGGGTGCTGGTCGTCACCGGCAAGTACGCGCCGAACGCCCGGCTCCACCTCGACCACCTCGGCCTCGAGGTCGACGTGCTCGAGGGGTGGGTGTGGGGCGCCGGCAAGGCCGACGTGCTGCGGCGCGAGGGCGCGACGGCGTACGTCGGCGACCACGTGCACGACGTCGAGGGTGCCCTCGCCGCCGGCGTCACGAGCGTCTCGGTGCTCACCGGCGGGTGCACCGGCGACGGACCTCCTCGCGGCCGGCACGCACGCCGTGCTCGACGACCTGACCGGATTCCCGTCGTGGTTGGTCGCGCGCGTCCGCTCTAGGGTTTGCCTCGTCGCTCGGACCGGTCCCGGTCCGGGCGTCTCGATGAAGCGTGAGAGAGGCAGAGCAGTGCCCAGTGGCAAGGTGAAGTGGTACGACCCGGCGAAGGGATTCGGATTCCTGTCCCAGGAGGACGGGGCCCGACGTCTACGTGCACTCCGACGCGCTCCCGGAGGGCGCCGCCATCAAGCCCGGCACCCGGGTGGAGTTCGGGATCGCCCAGGGCCGCCGCGGTGACCAGGCCCTGCAGGTGCGGGTGCTCGACGCCCCCGCCTCGGTCTCGCGCAACCAGTCCCAGGCGCGTCGCAAGAGCCCCGAGGAGATGTCCACGATCGTCGAGGACCTCATCCGGCATGCTCGACTCGGTGGGCGAGACCTACCGTCGCGGACGCCACCCCGAGGCGCGTACGGCGAAGCCGGCCGCCAAGGTGCTGCGGGCGCTCGCCGACGAGCTCGAGCTCTGACCTCCGCCTAGCCCGCCATCCCGGCCCGGTCGGGCCGGCGGCGGCGACGTCGTCGTCGTCGGCCGCGCGTCAGACGGCGGGGTGCGGTCGGCGGGCCCGGGTCGCGGCCGTGGCCGAGGTCCGGGACGGCGCGCACGCGGACGGGAGGACAGCACGAAGATCGTCCAGGCCACCAGCACCGCGAACCCGACGCCCAGGCCCAGCCGCGGCACCTGGGGCAGGGCGATGCCGACGAACCCGCCGATCACCCAGGCCAGCTGCAGGGTCGTGTCGCTGCGGGCGAAGGCGCTGGCCTGCACGTGGACCGGCACGCCGCTCTGGATCGTGGAGTCGAGGGAGACCTTGGCCAGCGACTGGGAGAGGCCGGCGACGAGTCCCAGGAGGGCCAGGACGAGCACGCCGTAGAAGAGGGCGCTCAGTGCCACGACCGCCGCATCCGGCGAGCAGCGCGACCATCACGGTGACCGCCGGGTTGATCTTCTTCAGCACCGAGGCGAGCAGGATGCCGATCGTGTTGCCGAGGCCGGCCCCGCCGATCACGATGCCGAGGAGGATCGCCTCCTTGCCCTCGAACCCGGGCAGCGGATGGTCGCGGAGCAGGAAGGCCATGTACATCGTCAGGAACCCCGACAGCCAGCGCGGCCCGCAGTTGGCCCGCAGCGCGAAGGCGACCGCCGGCGGGATGTTCGTGCCCTTGCGGCGCGCCGCTCGCCGCTGGGGTCCGGGCCCATCGTGACCTGCTGCTCGCCCTCGGTCGAGTCGACCTGGGCCGGGAGCAGGATCGCGGCGATCGTGCCGACGACGAAGACGAGGAACGCGAAGCGCAGCGACCACTCCGCCCCGAGGTAGGCCGCACCGCCGGCGATCGGGGCCGCGAGCGCGCCACCGACGACGCCGGCGAGGGAGACCCGGCCGTTGGCCTTGACCAGGGTGAAGTTCTTCGGCAGCAGTCGCGGTACGGCGGCCGCCCGCGTCACGCCGTAGGCCTTGGACGAGACGAGCACCCCGAGCGCGGCCGGGTAGAGCAGCGCCGAGTCGGCGGCGACGGCACCGGCGAGCACCCAGCAGAGGAACGCCGCGGATCGCGAACGTCGCCCCGATCGCCCAGCGGCGACCGTGGCTGAACCGGTCCAGGAACGGCCCGATCAGGGGCGCGACGATCGCGAAGGGAAGCATCGTCAGGCCGAGGAAGAGCGCGACCTGGCCGCGCGCGTCGCTGGTCGCGCCGGCGAAGAAGACCGTCGTGGCCAGCGAGATCGCGACCGCCGCGTCGCCGGCGGCGTTGGCGGCGTGCAGGTAGATGAGCCGGTTGAGGCCGGAGTCCTCGGCGCCCTGGGCGTTGGCGGCACGCTGGGCCTGGCGCACGGCGTACCCGCCGAACGCGACCGGTCACCCGGGCCGCGCCCTTCACCCCACGAGCCGTCACCTTGGCGCCGGTGCCGAGGCCCTGTCCGACGGCGCGGGCCCGCTCGCCCGAGGTGGCGCGGCCGTCGTCGGTCGTGCCCGGCCGGCCGCCACCGGTGCTGCCACCGGTGCCGTGGGAATGGGCGTGCGTGTCCTCGGAGGAGGCCGCTCGGTAGGGCTGGGTCTGCGCGTCGCGCCGGCCCGCCGGGCCCCGCGTGCGGGGGTCGTCAGGAGGGCCGGAGGTCATGTCCCCATCCTGCCCCCTGAGCGCCGCCAGGACACGCGGGACCCGCCCCGACCTGACAGGTCGGGCCGCGATGAGTCATGCTGTCGCCCGTGACCACGCTCGAGCGCATCCAGCCCGACAGCGTCGCTGCGGCGGCCGTCGACGCGGCGCGTGCTGCCCTCCTCGAGGAGGTCGAGCGCCGACCCAGGTCGGTGCCCACCTCGGCGTCGAGGCGGAGGGCGAGCGCGTCGTCACCCACTGCTTCGCCTGCGAGCTCGCGGGGCTACGTCGGCTGGCGCTGGGCCGTGACCGTCGCGCGTGCCTCGCGCCAGAAGCGGGTCACGGTCGACGAGATCGTGCTGCTGCCCGGCGCCGACGCGATCGTCGCGCCCGCCGTGGGTGCCCTACCGCGAGCGCGTCCAGCCCGGCGACCTGTCGCCCGGCGACCTGCTGCCGGTCGACGACGACGACCCGCGCCTGGTGCCGACGTACTCCTTCGGCGACGACCCGCTCGACTGCCGACGACAAGGCCCAGATCCGCGAGGTCGCCAAGGACCTCGGCCTCGGCCGTGTCCGCACGCTCTCGCCCGAGGGTCGCGACGCCGCCGCCGAGCGCTGGTACGACGGCGACGGTGGCCCGGACTCCGCGCTGGCCCAGGTCGCGCCCGACGCCTGCTCGACCTGCGGCTTCCTGGTCCGCCTCGCCGGGCCGCTGGCCGACACCTTCGGCGTCTGCGCCAACGGCAACGCCAACGACGACGGCCGCGTGGTCGCCTTCCAGCACGGCTGCGGGGCCCACTCCGAGGTGCGCCTGGCCAAGCGGCACGAGCCGCAGCCGCTGCCCGACCACGTCCTCGACACGCTGACCACGGACGACGTCGAGACCCTGTAGTCGACGCCGCCGGCGGCCTGCTCGACGTCGGTTCGGCACGGTGTCGCCCACGGTGGCAGCCTCGGGCGCGCGGACCCGGCGCGCGCGCGGCGGCGCCGGCAGTACTCCAGGCCCAGCAGCCCGAGCCCGACCCCGGCCAGGCAGGTCCACAGCCACCAGGTGTGGCCGTCGTCGGCCAGTCGTCCGTAGAACGGCAGCAGGGCGAGGAAGCCGAGGAAGAAGACGGCGGTGCCGACCTCGACGGTCCGCACGCCGTCGACGTCGAGCGGCTCGACCTCGGCGAGCACGTAGGTCTTGTTGCGGAACTCGTGCTGCATCGGCTGCTCGTCCCGGAAGTCCACGGACCGACCCTAGCCCGTGGCGGGGAGGGGTCGCCGTCAGGCGGTGCCGGTGCCGGTCCGCCCGCCGCCGCCGCGCCGGCCGCGCCGTCGCCAGGTCGGTCTCGGTCCCTGCGGGTTCGCGCGCCCTCCGCATCGACGAGGACCCCGTGTGAGCCACGAGACCCGGCCCGCGGCTCTCGCGCGGGAATCCTTAGCAAGGGTAATGACTTATGCTAAGTACATGCCCACCGTCGAGAGGGCCTCCCGCACCGACGCCGGACTCGCCTCCGAGCTCCGGCTCTCGGTCATGCGCCTGCGCAGGCGCCTCGCGAACGAGCGCCACCCCGACAACGAGCTGAGCCTCAACGCCATGGCGGTGCTGGGCGCGCTCTACCGCCAGGGCGACCTGACGCCGAGCGAGCTGGCCGCCCGCGAGCGGGTGCAGCCGCCGAGCATGACCCGCACGGTGACCTGCCTGGAGGAGGGCGGCTACGTCGTACGACGTCCGCACGAGACCGACCGGCGCCAGGTGCTGGTCACGCTCACCGAGCGCGGCCGCGACGACGGTGCTGGCCGACCGCCGCCGGCGCGACGCCTGGCTGGCCCAGCGGATGGGCGACCTGACCCCTGACGAACGAGCCGTGCTGCGCGCAGCGGCTCCGATCCTGGAGAGACTGGCCTCGACATGACCCCCTCGCCCCGAGCACAGAACGTCGTGGGGTGGTCGTGAGCCCCACGTTCCGCTCCCTGCACAACGCCAACTACCGCCGCTACGCATCGGGCAACCTGGTGTCGAACGTCGGCACCTGGATGCAGCGCGTCGCCCAGGACTGGCTGGTGCTGCTGCTGACCGCCAACAGCGCGGCCGCGATCGGCATCACGACCGGGCTGCAGTTCCTCCCGATCCTGCTGCTGTCGCCGTTCGCCGGCGTCATCGCCGACCGGATCCCCAAGCGCCGCCTGCTCCAGATGACGAACGTCGGCATGGCCGCCCCCGCGATGGTGCTGGGCGTCCTGGCGGTCACCGGCGCGGTGCAGGTCTGGCACGTCTACGTCCTGGCCTTCGTGCTCGGGATCTCCTCCGCGTTCGACGCCCCCGCGCGCCAGTCCTTCGTCTCCGAGATGGTCGACCAGGCCGACCTCACCAACGCCGTGGGGCTCAACTCGGCCAGCTTCAACGTCGCGCGCATCGTCGGCCCGGCCGTCGCCGGCCTCTCGATCGCGCTGCTGGGCGGCGGCGTGACCGCCACCGGCTGGGTGATCGTCGCCAACGCGATCAGCTACGCCGCGCCCGATCCTCACCCTGGCGAGCCTCGACGGCAGCCGGCTGCACTCGCCGGCCCTGGTCGCGCGAGGCCCGGGTCAGATCCTGGCCGGGATCTCCTACGTCCGGGGCCGCCCCGACCTGTTGCTGATCCTGGCGACCGTGTTCTTCGCGGGCACCTTCGGACTGAACTTCCAGATGACGTCGGCGCTGATGGCCACCGAGGTCTTCGACAAGGGCCCGACGGAGTACGGGCTGCTCGGCACGTTCATGGCGGTCGGCTCGCTGGCCGGCTCGCTGATGGCAGCCGGCCGGGTGCGGGTGCGGCACCGCATGGTGATCGGCGCGGCCATCGCCTTCGGGCTCGTCGAGATCGTCGCCGGCCTCGCCCCGAGCTACCTCACCTTCGCGCTGCTGTGCCCGGTCCTGGGCCTCGCCGCGCTGACGATGATCACCGGGCGCCAACTCCTTCATGCAGCTGCACACCGACCCGGGCATGCGGGGTCGCGTCATGGCGCTCTACCTGATGGTCTTCATGGGCGGTACGCCGCTCGGCTCGCCGCTGATCGGCTGGGTGGGTGAGGCGTACGGCGCCCGCTGGACCCTGATCGCCGGGGGAGCGGCCACGGTCGTGGGGGTCGCGGTCGCGGCGATCGCCTACCTGCGCATCGGGCACCACCACATCACCGTGTGGGAGCGCCGCAGCCCGGCGCGACCTCACGGTCGCGGACGCCCGGGTCGAGGCGGAGAAGCACGCCGTTGCGTGATTTTGTCCCCAGCCCCGGCGGCCGGTAACCTCGGACCTCGTGCCTGGCAGATCCAGGCACTGACGCGTGCCCGGATATCAGGCACTCCTCCACAGGCATGAACTTGACCGGGACGGCGCTTGAAAGCGCAGTCCTCGTACCCGGCAGATCGCGGGGTACTGAGAGTAGACCGAAAGGGAACCACCAGGTGCCCACCATTCAGCAGTTGGTCCGCAAGGGCCGTCAGGACAAGGTGTCCAAGAACAAGACGCCTGCCCTCAAGGGTTCGCCCCAGCGACGCGGTGTGTGCACCCGCGTCTACACCACCACCCCGAAGAAGCCGAACTCCGCTCTCCGCAAGGTCGCCCGCGTGCGCCTGTCGAGTGGCGTCGAGGTCACCGCTTACATCCCGGGTGTCGGTCACAACCTCCAGGAGCACTCCATCGTGCTCGTCCGCGGCGGCCGGGTGAAGGACCTCCCCGGTGTCCGTTACAAGATCATTCGCGGCTCGCTCGACACCCAGGGTGTCAAGAACCGCAAGCAGGCCCGCAGCCGTTACGGCGCGAAGAAGGAGAAGAGCTAATGCCCCGCAAGGGTCCGGCCCCCAAGCGGCCGATCGACATCGACCCCGTCTACGGGTCGCAGCTGGTCTCCCAGCTCGTCTCCAAGGTGCTCCAGGACGGCAAGAAGCAGGTTGCCCAGCGCATCGTCTACACCGCTCTCGAGGGTTGCCGCGAGAAGAACCAGACCGACCCGGTCGTCACGCTGAAGCGTGCGCTCGAGAACGTCAAGCCGGCCCTCGAGGTCAAGTCCCGCCGCGTCGGTGGCGCGACGTACCAGGTCCCGATCGAGGTCAAGGGCACGCGCGGCACCACGCTTGCGCTGCGCTGGCTCGTCGGCTACGCGGCCGACCGCCGCGAGAAGACCATGCACGAGCGCCTCATGAACGAGATCCTCGACGCTTCCAACGGCCTCGGTGCCGCGGTGAAGAAGCGTGAGGACACCCACAAGATGGCCGAGTCCAACAAGGCCTTCGCGCACTACCGCTGGTGATGGTGCCGCGGGGCACGTGCACCGCCCGGGCGATCAACCGCCACGGGAACGCACTGCCCCGCGCCCGTCCCGCTCGATCATTCACTCCTATCTAAGGAACGCTGACAACAGTGGCTGTCAACATCACGACGGACCTCAACGTGGTCCGCAACATCGGCATCATGGCTCACATCGACGCCGGCAAGACCACCACCACCGAGCGGATCCTCTTCTACACCGGGATCAGCTACAAGATCGGTGAGGTCCACGACGGCGCGGCCACGATGGACTGGATGGAGCAGGAGCAGGAGCGCGGCATCACGATCACGTCCGCCGCGACCACCTGCTGGTGGAAGGACCACCAGATCAACATCATCGACACCCCCGGGCACGTCGACTTCACCGCCGAGGTCGAGCGCTCGCTGCGCGTCCTCGACGGCGCCGTCGCGGTCTTCGACGGTGTCGCCGGTGTCGAGCCGCAGACGATGACCGTGTGGCGCCAGGCGAACAAGTACTCGGTGCCCCGCATGTGCTTCGTCAACAAGCTGGACCGCACCGGTGCCGACTTCTTCCGCTGCGTCGACATGATGGTCGAGCGGCTGAACTCCACCCCGCTGGTCCTGCAGCTCCCGATCGGTGCCGAGTGCGACTTCCTCGGTGTCGTCGACCTCGTCGGCATGCGTGCCCTCGTCTGGCGCGGCGAGACCGCGATCGGTGAGGACTACACCGTCGAGGAGATCCCGGCCGACATGGTCGAGCAGGCCGCCGAGTACCGCGAGAAGCTCCTCGAGACGCTCAGCGACGCCGACGACCAGGTCATGGAGAAGTTCCTCGAGGAGGGTGAGTTCACCGTCGAGGAGATCGACGCCGCGATCCGTCGCGCCACCCTGGCCGACAAGATCAACCCGGTCCTGTGCGGCACGGCGTTCAAGAACAAGGGCGTCCAGCCCCTGCTCGACGCCGTCGTCAAGTACCTCCCCTCGCCGCTGGACATCGACGCGATCGTCGGGCACTCGCCCAAGGACGAGTCGGTCGAGATCCTGCGTCGGCCCTCCGACGACGAGCCCTTCTCCGGCCTGGCCTACAAGATCGCCACCGACCCGCACCTCGGCAAGCTGATCTACGTCCGCGTCTACTCGGGCAAGCTCGAGGCCGGCGCGACCGTGGTCAACTCGGTCAACGGTCGCAAGGAGCGGATCGGCAAGGTCTACCAGATGCACGCCAACAAGCGTGAGGAGATCGCGTCGGTCGGTGCCGGGCAGATCGTGGCCGTCATGGGTCTCAAGGACACCAAGACCGGTCACACGCTGTCCGACCCCCAGAACCAGGTCATCCTCGAGTCGATGACGTTCCCGGCCCCGGTGATCGAGGTCGCCATCGAGCCGAAGACCAAGAGCGACCAGGAGAAGCTCGGAACCGCCATCCAGCGGCTCTCCGACGAGGACCCGACGTTCACGGTCAAGGCCGACGAAGAGACCGGCCAGACGATCATCGCCGGCATGGGCGAGCTGCACCTCGAGATCCTCGTCGACCGGATGAAGCGCGAGTTCCGCGTCGAGGCGACCGTCGGCAAGCCGCAGGTGGCCTACCGCGAGACGCTGCGCAAGGAGGTCACCAAGCACTCCTACACGCACAAGAAGCAGACCGGTGGCTCGGGTCAGTTCGCCAAGGTCGTCATCGACCTCGGTCCGAACATCGACCCGGAGACCGGCGTCGGCGCCGGCTACGAGTTCGTCAACGCGACCTCGGGTGGCCGCGTGCCCAAGGAGTACATCCCCTCGGTCGACCAGGGTGGCCAGGAGGCCATGGAGTTCGGCGTCCTCGCCGGCTACCCGATGGTCGACGTCAAGTTCACGCTCCAGGACGGCGCCTACCACGACGTCGACTCCTCGGAGCTGGCCTTCAAGATCGCCGGGAACCAGGCCTTCAAGGAGGCCGCCCGGATGGCCAAGCCGGTCCTGCTCGAGCCGATGTTCGCCGTGGAGGTGACCACGCCGGACACGTTCCTCGGCACGGTCATCGGCGACATCAACAGCCGACGGGGCCAGATCCAGGCACAGGAGGAGCGTCACGGTGACATGGTCATCAACGCCCTTGTGCCACTGTCCGAGATGTTCGGGTACGTTGGCGACCTGAGGTCCAAGACCTCTGGCCAGGCTTCGTACTCGATGGAGTTCGACTCGTACGCCGAGGTTCCCACGAACATCGCCGACGAGATCATCAAGAAGGTTCGGGGCGAGTGACCTTCCCGGTCACCCGTTCCGTACCCTCGGCGCACCAACCAACCCGTACGAGTCAAGTAACAACCACACCAGGAGGAGCCCACAGTGGCTAAGGCGAAGTTCGAGCGGACCAAGCCGCACGTCAACATCGGGACCATCGGTCACATCGACCACGGCAAGACCACCTTGACCGCGGCGATCACCAAGGTTCTGCACGACAAGCACCCGGACCTCAACGAGGCTTCGGCCTTCGACGAGATCGACAAGGCTCCCGAGGAGCGTCAGCGCGGCATCACGATCTCGATCGCGCACGTCGAGTACCAGACCGAGGCGCGTCACTACGCGCACGTCGACTGCCCGGGTCACGCGGACTACATCAAGAACATGATCACCGGCGCAGCGCAGATGGACGGCGCGATCCTGGTGGTTGCGGCGACCGATGGTCCGATGCCCCAGACCAAGGAGCACGTGCTCCTGGCCCGCCAGGTCGGCGTGCCCGCGATCGTCGTCGCGCTCAACAAGTGCGACATGGTCGACGACGAGGAGCTCATCGAGCTCGTCGAGATGGAGGTGCGCGAGCTCCTCTCCGAGTACGAGTTCGACGGCGACGAGATCCCCGTCGTGCGCGTTGCTGCCTTCCCGGCGCTCCAGGGCGACGCGAAGTGGAGCGAGTCGATCATGGAGCTCATGGACGCCGTCGACACCGCGATCCCGACCCCGGACCGTGAGACCGACAAGCCGTTCCTCATGCCTGTCGAGGACGTCTTCACGATCACCGGTCGCGGCACGGTCATCACCGGCCGTATCGAGCGCGGCATCGTCAAGGTCAACGAGGAGGTCGAGATCGTCGGCATCCGCGAGGGCGCCATCAAGTCGACCGTCACCGGCGTCGAGATGTTCCGCAAGCTGCTCGACGAGGGCCAGGCCGGCGAGAACGTCGGACTGCTGCTTCGTGGCACCAAGCGCGAGGACGTCGAGCGCGGCATGGTCGTCATCAAGCCGGGCACCACGACCCCGCACACCAACTTCGAGGCGTCTGTCTACATCCTCTCGAAGGACGAGGGCGGCCGTCACACGCCGTTCTTCAACAACTACCGCCCGCAGTTCTACTTCCGTACGACGGACGTGACCGGCGTCGTGACCCTGCCCGAGGGCACCGAGATGGTCATGCCGGGTGACAACACCGAGATGTCGGTCGAGCTCATCCAGCCCATCGCGATGGACGAGGGCCTGCGGTTCGCGATCCGTGAGGGTGGCCGCACCGTCGGCGCCGGCCGGGTCGTCAAGATCACCAAGTGATCCCCGCGCCCCAGGGCGCACCTGCACCACAACGAGACCCCCGCACCCGTCATGGGTGCGGGGGTCTCGTGCGTGTGACGCGCCCCCGCGGTGGCATGATGTCGACGTGAGCCAGCCGCCGCAGCCCGACCCGTTCGAGCCCTACCAGCCCGGTGCCGGGACGGGCGAGAACGCCGCCGGCGGCCCGCCGCCCCCGCCAACGGCGCCGGCCCAGCAGTCGTCCTACGGGTACGGCCAGCCCTATGCCCAGCCCTATGCCCAGCCCTATGTTCAGGGGTACGGCCAGTACGGTTACGGAGCCGCCGTGCCGGATCACCCGCAGGCCACCACGGTGCTGGTGCTCGGGATCGCCAGTGTCTTCGTGGGCGTCGTCGGGCCGGTCGCGTGGATCATGGGATCGCGGGTCAAGAAGGAGATCGAGGCCTCGAACGGACGGCTCGGCGGCCTCCAGAACGTGACGATCGGCTGGATCCTCGGCATCATCATGTCCGTGCTGCTGATCCTCGGTCTCCTGGCCTTCGTCGTGTTGTTCGCCGTCGTCCTCGGCGGCTTCGCCGTGGCCGGCTGAGCGCGCGTGGTGGAGTCGCTACCTGCCCGTCCGCACCAGAAGCTCACCGACGACGGGCGGCGCCTTGCCGAGGTGCTCACCTACGCACGCCGCGGCAGCCGTTTCAACGAGCGCCAAGCACGCGCGTGGACCGAGCACCACGAGGCCTGGGTGGTGCCCGAGGAGTCCGTCGACGGGCCGGGCTTCTCCTGGGCGGAGGCGTTCGGTCGCGAGGCGCCGCTGGCCGTCGAGATCGGGTCGGGCATCGGTGAGGCCACGGTCGCCCTCGCGGCGACCCGTCCGGAGGTCGACGTCGTCGCCTTCGAGGTCTGGCGCCCGGGCGTGGCCGAGACCCTGGGGCGGCTGGCGGAGGCCGAGGTCACCAACGTCCGGCTGTGCATGGTCGATGCTGTCTGGTCGCTCGAGCACCTGATGGCCCCGGGGAGCATCGAGTGCCCTGTGGACGTTCTTCCCCGACCCGTGGCACAAGGTGCGCCACCACAAGCGTCGTCTGGTGACACCGCGGTTCGCGGCGATCGCCGCCGCTCGCCTGGCCCCGGGGGCCACGTGGCGCCTGGCGACCGACTGGGGGCAGTACGCCGAGCAGATGATCGAGGTGCTCGACGCCGAGCCCGGCCTGACCGGCGGTGTCGTGGAGCGCTGGGCCGAGCGTCCGCTCACGAAGTTCGAGCGTCGGGGCCTCGCCGCCGGCCGCGCGATCACCGACCTCGCCTACCGCCGTACCGACTGACCTCCCCTACCGGTCGGGCACGTCGTGGACGCGGGATCGACGCTGGATAGGCTCGCCGGGTGAGCACCCGTCCCGGCAGCGACTTCGGCCAGCCCATCAGCAACCTCGAGGCCAAGCAGGAGCTGGCCGGCGCCGTCGCCGCCCGGGCCCTGCCGGGCGAGGTGATCGGCGCCGGCTCCGGGTCCTCGTCCTACCTCACGCTGGTGGCGCTGGGCGAGCTGTCGATCGCGGCGAGCCTCACCGTGGTCCCGACCTCGATCGAGATGGAGCTCGTCGCCCTCACGCTGGGGCTGCGGGTCCAGCGGACCCCGGTGGCGCCGATGGACTGGTGCTTCGACGGCGCCGACGAGGTCGACCCCGACCAGCGGATGATCAAGGGCCGTGGGGGAGCGCTGCACCGCGAGCACCACGTCTTCGCGGCCGCCCGTCGACGGTTGATCGTGGCCGACGAGTCCAAGACGGTCTCCCGGCTGGGCGAGAACTTCCGGGTGCCGGTCGAGGTCGACCCCGACCTGCTGCTGGTCGCCTTCGACGCCCTGGACGCACTGCCCCACGTCGACGACGTCGAGCTGCGGCTCGCCACCGGCAAGGACGGGCCGATCATCACCGAGGGCGGCAAGGTCATCCTCGACGTGCTGACCAGCTCCCTCGACGCCGGTGAGTCCGCGGCGCTGCTCGCGGTGCCCGGAGTGTGCTGCACCGGCGTCTTCGAGGGCCTGGAGTTCGAGCGCATCACCCCCTGAGCCCGCGCCCGGCCGTCACTCGGCCAGGGCGGCCAGCTCCTCGTCGACGTAGGGATCCTGCTCGCCGAGGCCGTCGAGCTCGGCCTTGAGCGCCAGCTGCACGGCACGCGCGTCGTCGGTGCGACCGAGGTGGCGCAACGACCAGCCGACCATCCACCGGGCGACGCGGGTGCGTGCGTCGTCGCCGAGCCGCTCCCGTCCGGCCAGGGCCTCCTCGAAGGCCGCGAGTGCCTCGTCCCAGCGCTCCGCGTCGGCGTGGATCATGCCCAGGTTGTTGAGGAGCGACGGCTCCCACTCCTGCGCGTCGCGCTGCGACGAGGTCCGGGCGACGGCCAGTGCCTCCTCGGTCAGGCCGAGCTGCTCGGCGGGCGCACCCACCAGCGCCACCATGTGCAGGGCGTCCACCTGGAGCCCCTCCAGGCCGGCCGCGCCGGCCGCGAGGGCTGCCTGCACGAACGCCGGGCGGGCGCCGCGCGGGTCCCCCGACGAGCGGAGCAGTCGGCCGCGCTCCAGCAGCCGTCGTACGGCGACCTCGATGCCGCCCGCGTCCAGCTCGGTGTCGTCGAGCTCGGCGTGCCCCTCGTCGTAGCGCTCCTGGAGGCCGAGGGCGCGCGCCACCTGGGTCAGCAGGACCCGCCGATCCTCCGGCTCGGCCTGCGCGGCCGCGTCGCGCAGCCGCTGCTCGGAGCCGGCCGGGTCGTCGAAGTCCCACATCGAGGAGAGGTCCACGACCCCAGTCTGGCAGTGACTCAGCGTCGCGCGACGAGGCGGTCGCGGAAGTCTCCTTGTCGACGCAGCCGGGCCGTGTCCCGGTCGCGTCGGGTGGCGAGGACGGCGGCGAGGAAGTCCT
Organism: uncultured Actinomycetota bacterium; assembly: GCA_963757695.1. Taxonomy (GTDB): domain Bacteria; phylum Actinomycetota; class Actinomycetes; order Propionibacteriales; family Nocardioidaceae; genus Nocardioides. Next base: position 521,432 of record CAVWTJ010000012.1, on the reverse strand, counting down.
CGGGCAGGGTCCCGGCAGGCGGGAGCGGTGCCACGTGCACGCTCACCTGGTCGGCCAGCTGCGCGCCGACGGTGGTGCGTGAGACCGGGTCGAGGGCCGCGGCGCGCCCGAGGTACTGCCGCACGCCGAGGGCCAGGCCGGGAGGCAGCGACGCGATGTCGGCGCTCGCCGCCCAGCCGGCGAGGTGCCGCGGCATCGGGGTGGGGTGCGGGAGCCTGAGGGGCACCCTGGAGCGCACGACGTACGTGCCGGCCGCGTAGTCGGCGAGCCGCTTGCCGCGCCGACTGACCAGCATCGAGAAGAAGGCCGGCACGCCCAGGAGCAGGTAGATCTCGACGAAGCCGATGAGCGCGCGGATGAGGGCGTGCTGGAACGAGATCGGACCCGCGTCCTCGCGGACGGTGCGCAGTCCGAGGGCCAGCTTGCCCAGCGACCGTCCTCGGGTGAGGGTCTCGAGCGTCGTCGGGAACGCCACGAAGACCAGCACCGTCACGACGATGATCAGCACGGTGGTCAGCGCCTCGTCGAGGCTCAGGCTCGCGACGCTGAAGACGATCACCAAGACGATGAACAGCGCGACCGTGACGGCGAGGTCGATGAGCCCGGAGAGCATCCGGGTCCCCAGCCCGGTTGCCGGGAGGTCGAGCGCGACACCCTCACCCGTGACGAGGTCGTCACCGGTGATCGTCGCGAACTCGGGACCGGCCATCCCCACCATCGTAGGTGGCTCCGACCCACCCCGCAGCCCGCACGAGGCCGCCGGTCGGCTCGCCGGGTTTCGAGGCTCGTCGCTAGCGCTCCTCGCACCTCAACCGCCGCTGGTTGAGGTGCGAGGGCCGCCAGGCCCGAGCCTCGAAACCTCGTAAGCCGACATGCAGCCGCCACCACCGGTGGTGGTCGAGCAGGCGACGGAGGAGCCGTCGTCGAGACCCCCGCAGCCCGCACAAGGCAGTCGGTCGGCTCACCGGGTTTCGAGGCTCGTCGCTAGCGCTCCTCGCACCTCGACCACCACTGACGAGGCATCAGGCCTGGGTGGCGACGGTGTCCTCGAGGAGGTCGGGGGAGAGGTCGCCGGTCTGGCCGCGGAGCACGGCGCGACGGCCCAGGACGAAGACGTAGGCGAAGAAGACGGCCTCGGCGAGCACGCCGATGCCGATCCGGGCCCACGTGGGGAGGGGGGACGGGGTCACGAAGGCCTCGATGACGCCGCTCACGAGGAGCACGACCACCAGGCCGAGGGACACCGTGATCGCGGTGCGTCCCTCGCGAGCCATCGACGCGGACCGGCTGAGGCCACCGGGCTCGATCCAGGACCAGAAGAGCCGCAGGCCGACCCCGCCGGCCACGAAGACCGCGGTCAGCTCGAGCAGTCCGTGAGGGAGGATCAGCCCGAAGAAGAGCCCGCCGCGCTCGGCCCTGATCATCACCGAGCCGAGGATGGCGACGTTGAGGATGTTGGTGAAGAGCAGGAACACCACGGGCACCCCGAGCACGCCCAGCGCGATGACCCGGGCCGCGACCCAGGCGTTGTTGAGCCACACCAGGGCGGCGAAGTGGCTGGCGGCGTACTCGCTGTAGTAGCCCTCGAAGTCGTTGTTGACGAGCTGGTCGACCTCGTCGGGCGAGAGGAGGTTCTGCTCGACGACGGGATGGCCGAGCAACCAGAGCATGATCACCGCGGCGACGACGACGTTGGCCGCGGTCGTCGCCAGCCACCACCAGCGCAGCCGGTAGAGCGCGGCCGGGAAGCGCTCGGTGAAGAACGTGCCCACGCTGCGCCAGGTGCTCGTCCTCGTGCCGACCATCCGGATCCGCGCCCGGGCGAGCACGGACGACAGGTGCGCGACGAGCGTGCCGTCGGGAGCGGAGGTACGGATGACCGAGAGGTGGGTGGCCACCTGCTGGTAGCGCTCGACGAGCTCGTCGCTCTCCTGACCCGACAGGCGACCACCCGACGCGAGCTGGTCCAGGCGCGCCCACTCGTGCGCGTGTGCCAGCACGTAGGCGTCGAGGTCCACGGCACCACCCTAGGTCCGACCACCTTCCGGTCGATGACTCCGAGGTCCCGCGGAGGTCTAGCCTCCGACCGCAGGACACGTCCGGACCCGGAGGAGACCCCATGGGCAAGCTCATCTACTCGATGATCACCTCGCTCGACGGCTACGCCGCGACGACCGAGGGCGACCTGGGTTCCGGCGGCGCCGACGACGAGGAGGTGCACACCTACATCGACGACGCCTACCGCTCCGTCGGCACCTACCTCTACGGCCGACGGATGTACGAGACCATGGTCTTCTGGGAGACCGCAGCAACGCCGACCCCGACCATCCACCCCACGTCGTGCAGTACGCCCTCGACTGGCAGGCGGCGGAGAAGATCGTCTACTCCACCTCGCTGGGAGCTGTGTCGAGCGCGAGGACCAGGATCGAGCGGGCCTTCGACCCGGACGCGGTCCGGCGGCTCAAGGCCGAGGCGAAGCACGACCTCACCGTCAACGGCCCGACGCTCGCGGCCCAGATGATCGCGGCGGGCCTGGTCGACGAGTACCACCTGTTCCTGACGCCACGGTCGTCGGCGGGGGGACACGCTTCTTCCCCGACGGCGTCCGGCTCGACCTGGAGCTGGTCGAGGAGCGGTCGTTCGCCGGTGGCCTGGTCCACGTCCGCTACCGGACCCGCTGAGTCCGGACGCCTGCCGGGACCGGGTCAGAGCAGGCCGCGGGCCTTCAGCGAGAGGTAGTGGTCCGCCAGCGCCGGAGGCAGCCGCTCGGCGTCGGCATCGACGACGTCCACCCCCAGGCGTCGGAGCAGCTCGCCGGTGCGGGTGCGCCGGCTGAGCGACTGCTCGGCCGCCGCGGCGCCGTAGACCTCGGCGAGGTCGCCGCGGGCCGTGGTGAGCCGTTCGAGCTCGGGATCCTTCACCGAGGCGAGCACGACGCGGTGGTGCCGGGTCAGCGCCGGGAGCACCGGGAGCAGGCCCTCCTCGATCGCCGACGGCTCCAGCGGTGTCAGCAGGACCACGAGTGCCCGCTGGCGGCCGAGGTCCTGCACCGCACCGGCCAGCACGTCCCAGTCGGCCTCGACGATCACCGGCTCGAGGTCGGCCATCGCGTCGGAGAGGCGTGCGGTGAGGTCGCCGCGACCTCCGCCGGAGCGGACGCGGCTGCGGACCCGGCGATCACCCGCCACCAGGTCGACCCGGTCGCCGGCGCGCGCCGCCAGGGCGGCGAGCAGCAGGGCCGCGTCCATGGCCGAGTCGAGCCGCGGCACGTCCTCGACCCGTCCGGCCGAGGTGCGGGAGGTGTCCAGCACGAGCACCACCCGACGGTCGCGCTCGGGCTGCCAGGTGCGCACGACGACGTTCGAGGTGCGGGCCGAGGCCCGCCAGTCGATGGACCGGACGTCGTCGCCGCGCACGTACTCCCGCAGCGAGTCGAACTCGGTGCCCTGGCCGCGCACCCGCACCGCCGCCCGGCCGTCGAGGTCGCGGAGCCGGGCGAGCCGCGACGGCAGGTGCTTGCGGGAGTCGAACGCCGGCAGCGAGCGCACCGTGCCCGGGACCTCGCGGGTCCGCTGGCGGGCGGCGAGCCCGAGCGGGCCCCGCAGGCGCAGGGTCACGCCGAGGGCGCGCAGGTCCCCGCGGCGCCGGGGGAGCAGCGGGGTGGTCAGCAGCGCGCGGTCGCCGGGTCCCAGCCGCAGCCGGTGGCGGTTGTCGGTGGCACCGGCGCTGGGTTGCCAGGCGTCGCGCAGGACGCCGCGCACGCCGTGGGCGGCCCTCGTTGCCCACCACGAGCACGCGACTCCGCCGGGCTGCCCAGGCGGGTCGAGCCGGTCGGTCGCCGGGCGAAGGAGAGCGAGGCCGGCCGCGGAGCCAGAGCCCAGTCGAGGAGCACGAGCACCAGCACGCAGCAGCAGCCACAGCCAGACGGTGCCCGTGGTCGGCCGCAGCACCACGGGGACCAGCCCGAGGAGCAGCAGCAGCGGGACCCGCCCGGTGATCGCCATCAGGGCCGCGTCACCGGGGGACCGGGACCGAGCCCGAGGGCGGAGGCGAGCACCTGGCCGACGTCGACGCCCTCGAGCTCGGCCTCGGTGCGCAGGCCGAGCCGGTGCACCAGCGTGGCGTGCGCCAGCGCCTTGACGTCGTCGGGCGTCACGAAGTCGCGTCCCGCCAACCAGGCCCACGCCCGGGCGGCGCGCAGCAGCGCGGTCGCGCCGCGCGGGCTCACGCCCGAGCGACAGCGACGGAGAGACCCGGGTCGCCCGCGCGATGTCGACGATGTAGGCCGCGACCTCGGGCGAGACCTGCACGCCCTGGACCGCCCGGCGCCCGGCCGCGATGTCGGCGCCGCCGGCGACCGCGGTCACGCCGGCGCCGGCGACGTCGCGCGGGTCGAACCCGGCGGCGTGGCGGGCGAGGATCTCCAGCTCCTGGTCGCGCTCGGGGATCGGCAGCACGACCTTGAGCAGGAACCGGTCGAGCTGGGCCTCGGGCAGCGGGTAGGTGCCCTCGTACTCGACCGGGTTCTGGGTCGCCGCGACCAGGAACGGCTCGGGCAGCGGGTGGGTGACGCCGTCGACCGACACCTGCCCCTCCTCCATCGCCTCCAGCAGCGCCGACTGGGTCTTGGGCGGGGTGCGGTTGATCTCGTCGGCGAGCAGCAGGTTGGTGAAGACCGGGCCCTGCGCGGAAGCTCAGCTCGCCCTGGGAGGAGTCGATGACCATCGAGCCGGTGATGTCGCCCGGCATCAGGTCGGGGGTGAACTGCACCCGGCGGGTGTCCACCGACAGCGACGCCGCCAGGGTGCGCACCAGCAGGGTCTTCGCGGTGCCCGGGCACCCCCTCCATGCAGCACGTGCCCGCCGCACAGCAGTGCGACCAGCAGCCCGGAGACGGCGGCGTCCTGGCCGACGACCGCCTTGGCGACCTCGTGGCGCACGGCGACGAGACGCTCGCGCGCCGCGTCGCGGCCGTGCGCGGTCGGCCGTCGGTGGTGCCGGCGGGCTCGGGCGTCTCGGAGGGGGAGTCGGTCATGTGCGGCGTACCTCTCTGTCGAGTGCGGCCAGGGCGTCGGCCAGGCGCGATCAGGTCCCGGTCGGAGCCGGGTGGGGGAGCGGTGGAGGACAGCAGCGCGGCCACGTCCTCGACGGGACGGTCGGTGTGGCGGGCGACGTCGTGCGAGCAGTGCCTGCTCGTCGGCGGCGCGGCCCAGGCGGAGCCGCGAGGCAGGCACGCTCGCGGGCGGCCCGCCGCAGCGCGCTGCGCGGCGTGGGCCCGGTCGCCGGAGCGACGGTAGAGCCGGCCGCGGCTCAGGGTCGTCTCGATCGCCTTCACGACGACCGGCAGCGGCTCGCCTGCCAGGGGCCGAGCCGACGACCGCGCCACAGCACCAGGCCGACCGAGGCCAGGACCAGCAGCGAACAGCGCCCGGGCCGAGCCAGTCCGGCAGCAGCGAGGTGATGCTGACGCTGTCCTCGGCCACCAGGTCGCCGGCGCTCGGCGACGTACCAGACCAGTCGGCCGCTGCCGCCGAGCAGCCGGAGCGCTACGGCGGCGTTGTCGGCGCGCAGGACCTGGTCGTTGGTCAGCAGCTGTCCGGCGCCGAGCAGCGTGAACCGGTCGCCGACGCACCAGCGAGCGGTCGAAGCAGCGCCGTCGTGGTGCCGCGTCGGGCAGTGCCGAGCCGTCGTCGACCGCGATCGTCAGCCCGTCGTAGTCGGGTCGTCGCAGCCGGCGGCGACGTCGTCGGCTGCGTCCAGGCTCGAGGTGACGCGGCCGTCGATCCCGAGCGACGTCGAGCAGGGCCGAGGACGGGTCGACCACGACGATCCGGGCGCCGCCGGCGTCGCTGAGGAGTCGCTCGACCGTGCTCGGCCCGAGGTTGCTCGAGGAGGTCACCACCACGGTGTCGCCCGGCCCGCGCGCCGGCGTCGGTCGAGCTCGGCGGCCGAGCGGACGACGTCGACCGCGACACCCTGGTCGTCGAGCACGCGGGCGACCGCCTGGGCGCCGCCGGGCCCGGGGTTGTCGGGGTCGTAGGCGCCGGACCGGGTCGGACTGCCGGCTGGTGAGGACGACAGCCGCGACCGCCACGACCAGCATGGTGCCGATCGAGGATGCTGGAGCGATGGCGCCGCCAGCCCGACGACGTCGGTGCTCGCGGTCGCGTTCCGGAGTCGTCAGCGAGCGTGGTCATCGGCGGCTGCGCAGCGTCGGCGTCGATGGCGAGCACCGCGACGGCCTGCTCGCGAGTGGCGCGCGCGCTCGCCGTACCGGACGGCGTCGAAGAGGTCGGCGCCGTCCGCACCTGCCCGCGCTGCTCCGGGTACGTCGTCGCCGAGCGCGGCGGCCGACCTCGTGGGCGGTGGCGCCCGGGCGGTCGTCGAGACGGCCGCGCTCGACCTGCCCGAGCGCCAGGGCGCGGAAGCCGTCGACGACCGCGTCGGCGAATCGCTCCTCGGCCAGCGCGCGCTCGGCTCGGGCTCGGAGCTCGGCCGCGGGGACCGACTCGGAGGTGAGCACGGCGTTCGGACGACTCGCGCGGCCGGCGCGAGCGCTCGGCGCGACGCAGCAGCAGCACCAGCCCGACGACGAGGCCGAGACCGATCGCGGTCAGCGCGAACCAGGTGAGCGGGGGCGTGCCGGAGGCCGCGGCGACGGCGCCGTCGATGCGCCGACCGATCCAGTCCAGGAGTCGCTGGAGCAGGTCCTGGTCGTTGTACGCCGGCTTGAGCAGCTCGCGGCGAAGGTCGCCCGCGGGCCTCGTCGGGCGCGGGCAGGAGCGGCGGTTCGGCGCAGTCGCGACGCCCCCGGGACCCTCACTGGCGCAGGACCCCGGCCTGCGCATGAGGTCCACGTCGAAGGCCTCCTTGCGCATCCGCTGGTCGAGGTACTGCAGGGACGCCACGGCGGCGGTGAAGGGCGCCGTGAAGGCGGTCGAGACGCACCGAGCCGATCGCCTGGCACACGATGAGGATCAGGAACGTGTAGCGGCGGGTCCATGGTGAAGCGCGGCGACCTGGCCGACGATCGCCGAACGGCAGGGCGAGGATGTCCGCCGGCGACCTGGGCGAGGATCACGGTCAGCAGGGCGATGCCGAACAGTCCGCCAGAACTGGCGCCTGGTGAGTCGGAGCCGCGGCCGATCGCGGCGAAGATCGCCGACGTCCTCCAGCATCAGCGCCGGCACCGGGAGGTAGTAGCACCGGATCCAGAAGAACCACAGGGCGGCGACGAACGACGGGCACCGAGACCAGGCCCCACACGACGACGACCGCCGGTGCCGGCGCAGGCGCGACGACCAGCACCCAGGCCACGACGTAGGCGCCGAGAGCGACGAGGAGCACTGCGAGCCGAGGATCGCGGCCAGCCCGACCAGCCGCCACCGCTTGCCGGCCGTCGCAGCCCACGCCTGGCCGAGCGAGAGCTGTCTGCCGATCGCCGCCGCGGCGGTCACGTGGGCGATCATGCCGGTCACGAAGATCAGTCCGATGCTCTGCAGCACGCCGCCGAAGCCGCAGCGCGCCGTAGGACGCGAACAGGCCGAGCGAGGTCGCTCGCCGTCCTGCGCGTGCCGCTGCCGGCGTCGTAGGTGATGCCCGATGGTCCAGGTCAGGACCGCGGTGAGCGACGACCGGGAGCACCATGGCCACCGCGGCCACCAGTACGGCCGACCCGACGGTGGCGCGGGGGTTGAAGCGGATGATCTTGAACGCGGCGTCGAACATGTCGCCGAGCCCCAGCGGCCGCAGCGGCACGGCGCCGGGCTTGTGGGCCGCGCCCAGCATCCCCGGCGGCGGCGCCCAGCCGCCGGCCGGCGGCCGCCGGGGCCGGGTAGCCGCCCCACCGGGCCGGCGGCGGCGGGGGCTGCGGGGCGCCGTACGCCGGTGAAGCCCGGTGCCGGCGGCGGGCCGGCGGGGGCCATCCGGCGTGGGGGAGCCCGGGGGCGGGTACGACTGCTGATCGGACATGGCTCCCCATTTCGACTGGCCCGGCGTCGCGACTATCCTGCTCAGGTGCCAGGCGAGAGCGTCTCGGACGGCAGGTCCGCCCGAGGGTCCTGACGCGGCGGATCACTTCGATTTGGTGACGATCTGGATGTCTGCCAAGATATTCAGGTTGCTCCGGCGGGTTGCCGGGGTGCGGAACACCTTGACTTCTGAATCGCGTCTCCCCGTCCGACCGCCTGCGTGCGTGCTGGACGCATGACTCGGTGCAGGTTCATCGGCCGCACCGCACCGGGAGACCCGATCAGCCCGACGAACCGTCGGGCGCCACTCAACACCAGCAGATCCCCCTCCTGGAAGATTCAGGAGCGGTTGTGTCGCGAGAAGGATGCGCGACACGCCCGACCGCGGGGGTGGGCCGGAGAGTGGTGAGCAGCAGGGCGGGACCCACTCAAGCCCGAGGAAGCCCCGGACACGCACGCGGTACGACCAGTACTTAACGAGTAAGGACGAGAGAGACCTATGGCGGGACAGAAGATCCGCATCAGGCTCAAGGCCTATGACCACGAGGTGATCGACACCTCGGCGCGCAAGATCGTGGACACCGTGACCCGTACGGGTGCGAAGGTCGCCGGCCCGGTGCCGCTGCCGACCGAGAAGAACGTGTACTGCGTCATTCGCTCGCCCCACAAGTACAAGGACTCGCGCGAGCACTTCGAGATGCGCACGCACAAGCGTCTCATCGACATCATCGACCCCACGCCGAAGACCGTCGACTCGCTCATGCGCCTCGACCTGCCGGCCGGTGTCGACATCGAGATCAAGCTCTGAGGTCGCCAGTCATGACTTTCGAACGCAACGTCAAGGGACTGCTGGGCACCAAGCTCGGCATGACCCAGCTCTGGGACGAGAACAACAAGATCGTCCCCGTGACCGTCATCGCCGCTGACACCAACGTGGTCACCCAGGTCCGCCAGCCCTCCACCGATGGCTACAACGCCATCCAGGTCGGCTTCGGCGAGATCGAGGGCCGCAAGGTGAACAAGCCGCACGCCGGTCACTTCGCCAAGGCCGGTTCGACCCCGCGTCGCCACCTGGTCGAGATCCGCACCGCCGACGCCTCCGGCTACGAGGTGGGCCAGGAGCTGGCCGTCGACACGTTCGCCGCCGGCGACGTCATCGACGTCACCGGCACCAGCAAGGGCAAGGGCTACGCCGGCGTCATGAAGCTGCACGGCTTCCACGGCGTCGGCGCCTCCCACGGTGCGCACCGCAACCACCGCAAGCCCGGCTCGATCGGCGCCTGCGCCACGCCGGGCCGCGTCTTCAAGGGCACCCGCATGGCCGGCCGGATGGGTAGTGACACCGTCACCACCCAGAACGTCACCGTGCACGCCGTCGACGTCGAGAAGGGCCTGATCCTCCTCAAGGGTGCCGTTCCCGGCCCCAAGGGTGGACTCATCGTCCTGCGCTCGGCCGCGAAGCAGTCACCGCCAGGAGGCCTGAGCATGGCTACCAAGACCGTGAAGGTCGACCTTCCCGCTGCGATCTTCGACGCCAAGGTCAACATCCCGTTGATCCACCAGGTCGTCGTCGCCCAGCAGGCCGCTGCCCGTCAGGGCACCGCGTCCACCAAGCGTCGCGGCGAGGTCCGCGGCGGTGGCCGCAAGCCCTACAAGCAGAAGGGCACCGGCCGCGCCCGCCAGGGCTCGACCCGCGCGCCGCAGTTCGCCGGCGGTGGCGTCGTCCACGGCCCCAAGCCGCGCGACTACGACCAGCGCACGCCCAAGAAGATGAAGGCCGCCGCCCTGCGCGGTGCCCTCTCCGACCGGGCCCGCAACGAGCGGATCCACGTCGTGGACTCCCTGGTCGCCGGGCGACAAGCCCTCGACCAAGGCCGCCCTCGCCGCGCTGACCGAGATCGCCCCGCGCACGAAGTTCCTCCTCGTGCTCGAGCGCTCCGACTCCGTCACCTGGCTCTCGCTGCGCAACGCGCAGGAGGTGCACATCGTCGCCGTCGACCAGCTCAACACCTACGACGTGCTGGCCTGCGACGACGTGGTCTTCACCCAGGGCGCCTACGACGCCTTCGTCGCCCGTTCGGCCAAGGCCGAGACCGAGACCGAGGAGGTCGACCAGTGAGCACCCTTCACAAGGACTACCGCGACGTCCTGATCGCGCCGGTCGTGTCGGAGAAGAGCTACGGCCTCCTCGACGCCAACAAGTACACGTTCCTCGTGCACCCCGACGCGAACAAGACCGAGATCAAGATCGCGATCGAGAAGATCTTCAACGTCAAGGTCACTTCGGTGAACACGCTCAACCGCCAGGGCAAGACGCGCCGCACGCGCAACGGCCTCGGCAAGCGCAAGGACACCAAGCGCGCGATCGTCAGCCTCGCCGAGGGCCACCGCATCGACATCTTCGGGGGACCGGTCTCCTGACCGGCCCGAAGAGATAGATAGAGCAGGGAAGACAGCCAATGGCTATCCGTAAGTACAAGCCGACCACCCCGGGCCGTCGTGGCTCCTCGGTGGCCGACTTCGTCGAGATCACCCGGACCACGCCGGAGAAGTCGCTGACGCGTCCGCTGCCCAAGAAGGGCGGCCGCAACAACCAGGGCCGGATCACCACCCGGCACCAGGGTGGCGGTCACAAGCGTGCCTACCGCGTCATCGACTTCCGTCGCTACGACAAGGACGGCGTGCCGGCCAAGGTCGCTCACATCGAGTACGACCCCAACCGCACCGCGCGCATCGCGCTGCTCCACTACGTGGACGGCGAGAAGCGCTACATCATCGCCCCCAAGGACCTGGTCCAGGGCACCCGGGTCGAGTCCGGTGTCGGCTCCGACATCAAGCCGGGCAACAACCTGCCGCTGCGCAACATCCCCGTCGGTACGACGATCCACTGCGTGGAGCTGCGTCCCGGCGGCGGGGCGAAGATCGCCCGCTCGGCCGGCAACAGCGCCCAGCTCGTCGCCCGTGAGGGCTCGCGCGCCACGCTGCGCATGCCCTCGGGCGAGATGCGCTTCGTCGACGTCCGCTGCCGCGCCACGATCGGCGAGGTCGGCAACGCCGAGCAGTCGAACATCAACTGGGGCAAGGCCGGCCGCATGCGCTGGAAGGGCAAGCGCCCGACCGTCCGCGGTGTCGTCATGAACCCGGTCGACCACCCGCACGGTGGTGGCGAGGGCAAGACCTCGGGTGGTCGTCACCCGGTGTCCCCCTGGGGCAAGCCGGAGGGCCGTACGCGCAAGCGCAAGGCCTCCGACTCCCAGATCATCCGCCGCCGCAAGTCCGGCAAGAACAAGCGCTGATAGGGAAATAGACAGATGCCTCGCAGCCTCAAGAAGGGCCCGTTCGTCGACGACCACCTGCAGAAGAAGGTGGACGTCGAGAACGACAAGGGCTCACACAACGTCATCAAGACCTGGTCGCGCCGGTCGATGATCACCCCGGACTTCATCGGGCACACCATCGCCGTGCACGACGGACGCAAGCACGTCCCGGTCTTCGTGACCGACTCCATGGTCGGCCACAAGCTGGGCGAGTTCGCCCCGACCCGCACCTACCGCGGGCACGTGAAGGAAGACCGGAAAGGACGTCGTCGCTGATGCCTACCACTGAACGCCGGCGCAGCAGCGCCCGCCGCGACACGCTGCTCGGGGATGCCCCCGGCGCGTTCGCGAGCGCCCGTTTCGTGCGGATCACGCCGATGAAGGCCCGCCGGGTCGTCGACCTGGTCCGCGGTCTGCGCACCGAGGACGCCCTCGCGCTCCTGCAGTTCGCGCCGCAGGCGGCTTCCGAGACCGTCTACAAGGTCCTCGAGAGCGCGATCGCCAACGCCGAGACCACCGAAGGCCTGGCCACCGACAACCTCGTTGTCTCGGTCGCCATGGTCGACGAGGGCCCGACGATGAAGCGCTGGCGCCCCCGGGCCCAGGGCCGGGCCACCCGGATCAACAAGCGCACGAGCCACATCACCTTGGTGGTCCAGCCCGCCGACGTGGTCGCCAAGTCGAAGAACGGCTCCACCAACTCCAGGAGGGGTGCCTGATGGGCCAGAAGATCAACCCGAACGGCTTCCGTCTCGGCATCAGCACCGACCACAAGTCGCGCTGGTACGCGGACAAGCTCTACCGGGCCTACGTCGGCGAGGACGTCGCGATCCGCAAGCTGCTCTCCAAGGGCATGGAGCGGGCCGGCATCTCCAAGGTCGAGATCGAGCGCACCCGTGACCGCGTGCGGGTGGACATCCACACCGCGCGTCCGGGCATCGTCATCGGTCGCCGCGGCGCCGAGGCCGACCGCATCCGCGGCGAGCTCGAGAAGCTCACCGGCAAGCAGGTCCAGCTGAACATCCTCGAGGTCAAGAGCCCCGAGATGGACGCCCAGCTGGTCGCCCAGGGTGTCGCCGAGCAGCTCGCCGGTCGTGTGCAGTTCCGCCGCGCGATGCGCAAGGCGATGCAGACCACGATGCGTTCCGGTGCCAAGGGCATCCGGATCCAGTGCTCCGGTCGACTCAACGGCGCCGAGATGTCGCGCACCGAGTTCTACCGCGAGGGCCGCGTCCCGCTGCACACGCTGCGTGCCGACATCGACTACGGCTTCTACGAGGCCAAGACGACCTTCGGTCGCATCGGCGTCAAGGTCTGGATCTACAAGGGCGAGGTCGCCGGCACCCGTGCCGAGCGTCAGGCCCAGGCTGCTGCCCGCGCCGGTGTCCCCGGCCGCGGCGGCAACAACCGCCCTGCGCGCGGTGGCGAGCGTCCGAGCCGTGGCTCGCGCCCGGCCCGCGCGGACCGCGAGGCTCCGGCCACCGCCGCCGCCGAGGCGCCGGCTGCCGTCGCTCCCGCGGCTGAGACTCCCGGAACGGAGGGCTGACGCATGTTGATGCCCCGTCGTGTCAAGCACCGCAAGCAGCACCACCCCAACCGCCGTGGCGCGGCCAAGGGTGGCACCTCGCTGGCCTTCGGTGAGTTCGGGATCCAGGCGCTCGAGGGTCACTACGTGACCAACCGCCAGATCGAGTCGGCCCGTATCGCCATGACCCGTCACATCAAGCGTGGCGGCAAGGTCTGGATCAACATCTACCCGGACCGCCCGCTGACCAAGAAGCCTGCCGAGACCCGCATGGGTTCCGGCAAGGGTTCCCCCGAGTGGTGGATCGCCAACGTCAAGCCCGGCCGCGTCATGTTCGAGCTGTCCGGTGTCGACGAGGAGACCGCCCGCGAGGCCATGCGCCGCGCCATCCACAAGCTTCCCATGAAGTGCCGCTTCATCACCCGAGAGGCTGGTGAGTTCTGATGAGTCAGGACACCAAGGCCCACGAGCTCGACGAGCTCAACGCCGTCGACCTGGAGTCGAAGCTGCGCGAGGCCAAGGAAGAGCTGTTCAACCTGCGCTTCCAGGCCGCCACCGGCCAGCTGGAGAGCCACGGCCGGCTCCGCACGGTCAAGAAGGACATCGCCCGGATCTACACCGTGGTGCGCGAGCGCGAGCTCGGCATCCGGACCGCGCCGGGCTCGAGCACGGACGAGGCAGACGCATGAGCACTCCTGAGACCACCGGCACCGAGAGCACCGACCAGAGCGAGCGCAACGCCCGCAAGACCCGCGAGGGCCTGGTCGTCAGCGACAAGATGGACAAGACCGCGGTCGTGTCCGTCGAGGACCGCGTCAAGCACCCGATGTACGGCAAGATCATGCGCCGCACCAGCAAGCTCAAGGCGCACGACGAGCTCAACGAGTGCGGCATCGGCGACCGGGTCCTCATCATGGAGACCCGCCCGCTGTCGGCCACCAAGCGCTGGCGCATCGTGCAGATCCTCGAGAAGGCCAAGTAGACCGCACCCTCGCCGGCTTCGCCGCGAGAACGAACAGACAGCTCGGTTCGGCCAGGCTCACCAGCCCGCAGCTCGAGGCAGGCGAGAACCGGCTCGACAAGGAGAAGTCAATGATTCAGCAGGAGTCGCGACTCAAGGTCGCCGACAACACGGGTGCCAAGGAGATCCTGTGCATCCGCGTTCTCGGTGGCTCGGGTCGCCGCTACGCCGGCATCGGTGACGTCATCGTCGCCACCGTCAAGGACGCGATCCCCGGCGGCAACGTCAAGAAGGGCGATGTCGTCAAGGCCGTCATCGTGCGCACCGTCAAGGAGCGCCGTCGCGCGGATGGCTCGTACATCCGCTTCGACGAGAACGCCGCGGTCATCCTCAAGGCCGACGGAGAGCCGCGCGGCACGCGCATCTTCGGTCCCGTCGGACGCGAGCTGCGCGAGAAGAAGTTCATGAAGATCATCTCGCTGGCTCCGGAGGTGCTCTGACATGGCTCAGTCGAAGAAGGCCACGAAGAAGGCAAGCGTGAACATCAAGAAGGGCGACACCGTCAAGGTGATCGCCGGCAAGGACAAGGGCGCCGAGGGCAAGGTCATCAAGGTGCTCCGCGAGGAGCAGCGGCTGATCGTCGAGGGTGTCAACCGGATCAAGCGTCACACCAAGGTCGTCGACCAGGGCGGACGCGGCGGGACCACCGGCGGCATCATCACCACCGAGGCCCCGATCCACGTCTCCAACGTCATGCTGGTCGAGGGCGACGGCGTGACCCGCATCGGCTTCCGCCGCGACGAGGTCACCAAGCGTCGTCCCGACGGCTCCACCTACACCTCGACGCGCTCCGTGCGCATCTCCCGCAAGACCGGGAAGGAGATCTGATGAGCGAGACCACTGTGGAGCGGAGTCACCCCCCGCCTCAAGACGCGCTACCGCGAGGAGATCCTCCCGGCTCTGAAGTCGGAGTTCGAGATCGCCAACGTCATGCAGGTCCCCGGCCTGACCAAGATCGTGGTCAACATGGGTGTCGGCGAGGCTGCTCGCGACTCCAAGCTGATCGAGGGCGCCATCCGCGACCTCACCGCGATCACCGGCCAGAAGCCGTCGGTGACCAAGGCCCGCAAGTCCATCGCCCAGTTCAAGCTGCGCGAGGGCATGCCGATCGGCTGCCACGTCACGCTGCGCGGCGACCGCATGTGGGAGTTCCTCGACCGTCTGCTGTCGCTCGCGCTGCCCCGCATCCGCGACTTCCGCGGTCTGAACCCCAACCAGTTCGACGGCAACGGCAACTACACCTTCGGTCTGACCGAGCAGGTCATGTTCCACGAGATCGACCAGGACAAGGTCGACCGTCAGCGGGGCATGGACATCACCGTCGTCACCACCGCCACCACCAACGACCAGGGTCGCGCGCTGCTCAAGCAGCTCGGCTTCCCGTTCAAGGAGAACTGACATGGCGAAGACCGCGCTCAAGGTCAAGGCCGCTCGCAAGCCCAAGTTCGCCGTCCGCGGCTACACCCGCTGCCAGCGCTGCGGCCGCCCGAAGGCCGTCTACCGCAAGTTCGGCCTGTGCCGTATCTGCCTGCGCGAGATGGCTCACCGCGGCGAGCTGCCCGGCGTGACCAAGTCCTCCTGGTGATCACCACACCATCCAACCGCTGAAGGTCCTGTCCTCACCTCGGTGAGAGCGGGAAACCACAGAAGAGAGAGAACACCCAGCAATGACCATGACTGACCCGATCGCAGACATGCTGACGCGTCTGCGCAACGCCAACCAGGCGTACCACGACCAGGTCGCGATGCCCTACAGCAAGCTCAAGCAGGGCGTCGCGGAGATCCTCAAGCAGGAGGGGTACATCACCTCCTTCGAGGTCACCGACAACGAGGGCGTCGGCCAGACGCTGACCATCACCCTCAAGTTCGGCCGCAACCGCGAGCGCTCGATCGCCGGCGTACGCCGCGATCAGCAAGCCCGGTCTGCGCGTGTACGCCAAGCACACCGGCCTGCCCAAGGTGCTCGGCGGCCTCGGCGTCGCGATCATCTCGACGAGCCAGGGCCTGCTCACCGACCGCCAGGCGAACCAGAAGGGCGTGGGCGGAGAAGTCCTCGCCTACGTCTGGTAACCCGAGACCGAGATAGGAGAACAACAGCATGTCGCGCATTGGCAAGCTCCCCGTTGCGGTCCCGTCCGGTGTCGACGTGGCGATCGACGGTCCGCTCGTGACCGTCAAGGGTCCCAAGGGCACCCTCAGCCACTCCGTCGCCGAACCGATCATCGTCGAGAAGGGTGACGGCGTCCTCGACGTCAAGCGCCCCGACGACGAGCGCCTGAGCAAGTCGCTCCACGGACTGACCCGCACGCTGGTCAACAACATGGTCGTCGGTGTCACCGACGGCTACGAGAAGAAGCTCGAGATCGTCGGCGTCGGTTACCGCGTGCTGTCGAAGGGCCCGACCCAGCTGGAGTTCCAGCTCGGTTACTCCCACTCGATCGTCTTCGACGCACCCGAGGGCATCACGTTCGCCGTCGAGAGCCCCACCAAGCTCGGTGTCATCGGCATCGACAAGCAGCTCGTCGGCGAGACGGCGGCCAAGATCCGCAAGCTGCGCAAGCCCGAGCCCTACAAGGGCAAGGGTGTTCGTTACGCCGGCGAGCACATCCGCCGCAAGGTCGGAAAGGCTGGTAAGTAACCATGGCGATCAAGCTCAAGCAGCAGAAGCACGCGTCCAAGCGCCTGCAGTCGCGCCTCAAGCGTCAGATCCGCGGTCGCAAGAAGATCAGCGGGACGCAGGAGCGGCCGCGGCTCGTGGTCACGCGCTCCACCAAGCACATCACCGTCCAGGTCGTCGACGACCTGGTCGGCAAGACCCTGGTCTCGGCCTCCACCATGGAGGCGGACCTGCGGTCCCTCGACGGCGACAAGACCGCCAAGGCCACCCGCGTCGGCGAGCTCGTCGCCGAGCGCGCGAAGGCCCAGGGCGTCGAGTCGGTCGTCTTCGACCGTGCCGGCAACAAGTACCACGGCCGGATCGCGGCCCTGGCCGACGGAGCCCGCTCCGGCGGGCTGTCGTTCTGAGCCAGCAGAGAACAGGGAGAAGAGAACCATGAGCGGAGCTCAGCGCGGACAGCGTGGAGGCGGCGATCGTCAGGGTCGTGGTCGCGACGGAGGTCGCGGTCAGGCCGAGAAGAGCCAGTACCTCGAGCGTGTCGTCGCGATCAACCGTGTCGCCAAGGTCGTGAAGGGTGGTCGTCGCTTCAGCTTCACCGCCCTGGTCGTCGTCGGTGACGGCGACGGAATGGTCGGCGTCGGCTACGGCAAGGCCAAGGAGGTGCCTGCGGCGATCGCCAAGGGTGTCGAGGAGGCGAAGAAGGCTTTCTTCCGCGTCCCCCGGATCCAGGGCACCATCCCCCACCCGGTGCAGGGTGAGAAGGCCGCAGGCGTGGTCTTCCTCCGCCCCGCCTCGCCCGGTACCGGCGTCATCGCCGGTGGCCCGGTGCGTGCGGTGCTCGAGTGCGCCGGCATCCACGACGTCCTCAGCAAGTCGCTGGGGTCGTCCAACCAGATCAACATCGTCCACGCGACCGTCGAGGCGCTGCGGATGCTCGAGATGCCCGAGACCGTCGCCGCACGGCGTGGTCTCCCGGTCGAGGACGTCGCTCCGGCGGCGCTCCTGCGGGCCAAGGAAGAGGGCGAGCGCGCTGCCGCTGCCGCTGCTTCGGGGGTGTCCTCCTGATGGCTCAGCTCAAGATCCAGCAGCAGAAGTCCACCATCGGGTGCAAGGCCAACCAGCGCGACACCGTTCGCTCGCTGGGCCTCAAGCGCATCGGTGACGTGGTTGTGAAGGAGGACCGCCCGGAGATCCGGGGCATGGTCCACACCGTCCGTCACCTGGTGACGGTCGAGGAGGTCGACTGACATGACGCTGAAGCTGCACCACCTGCGCCCCGCCCCGGGTGCCAAGACTGCCAAGACCCGCGTGGGTCGTGGTGAGGGATCCAAGGGCAAGACCTCGGGTCGCGGTACCAAGGGCACCAAGGCGCGTTACCAGGTCCCGGTCGCCTTCGAGGGTGGCCAGATGCCCATCCACATGCGGCTCCCGAAGCTCAAGGGCTTCAAGAACCCGTTCAAGGTCGAGTTCCAGGTCGTGAACCTGGACCGGCTCAGCGAGCTGTTCCCCGACGGCGGCGACGTCGACGTGGCCTCGCTGTCGAGCGCGGCGCCGTTCGCAAGGGCCACCCGGTCAAGGTCCTCGGCCAGGGCGACCTGACCGTCAAGGTGGCGGTGACGGCTCAGGCCTTCTCCGCCTCCGCCAAGGAGAAGATCGAGGCGGCCGGCGGTTCGGTCACCGTCGCCTGATCACCGAAGCACCCGTGTCGGACCACGTCTGACGACACGCAGGGGCGCCGTACCGCCCTCCATGTTGTTCATGGGGGCGGTGGCGCCCCTGTCGTGCGCAGGCTCCTGTTAGGCTTCGCCGGGTCCCCACGACTGTGACGTCTCGGCCCGGTCGAGTTCCGGGACATTATCTGCTGGAGAAAGAGGAATCGTGCTCAGCGCGTTCGTGAACGCCTTCCGAACCCCGGACCTGCGGCGCAAGCTGCTGTTCGTCCTGATGATCATCGTCATCTTCCGGGCCGGTTCGCAGATCCCCGCCCCCGGCGTCAACGTCGCCAACGTCCAGGACTGCCTCGGCGACCAGGCCAACAGCGAGGGCGTCTACAACCTGATCAACCTGTTCTCGGGCGGCGCGCTCCTGCAGCTGACGATCTTCGCGCTCGGGATCATGCCGTACATCACCGCCAGCATCATCTTGCAGCTGCTCGTCGTGGTCATCCCGCGGCTCGAGGCGCTCAAGAAGGAGGGCCAGGGCGGCCAGGCGAAGATCACCCAGTACACGCGCTACCTGACGCTGGGCCTGGCACTGCTCCAGGCCACCGGCATCGTGGCGCTCGCCCGTTCGGGCAACCTGCTGCAGAACTGTGACAACACCCAGTTCCCGCTGCTCTACAACGACAACCTCTCGACCTTCCTGACGATGGTCCTCACGATGACCGCCGGCACCGCGGTCATCATGTGGCTCGGCGAGCTCATCACCGACCGCGGCGTCGGCAACGGCATGTCGATCCTGATCTTCACCCAGGTCGTCGCGACCTTCCCCTCGGGCCTGTGGCAGGTCGGCAAGTCGCAGGGCTGGTGGGTCTTCGGCATCGTGCTCGCCGTCGGACTGGTCGTGGTCGCCGCGGTCATCTTCATCGAACAGGCGCAGCGCCGGATCCCGGTGCAGTACGCCCGCCGGATGGTCGGTCGCAAGATGTTCGGCGGCAGCTCCACCTACATCCCGCTGAAGGTCAACCAGGCCGGCATCATCCCGGTCATCTTCGCCTCCTCGCTGCTCTACCTGCCCGGGATGGCGGTGCAGTTCAACCAGAGCAGCACCTCCCCGTGGGTCGGCTGGGTCAACGACCACTTCGTGCAGGGCGACCACCCGCTCTACATGGCGACGTACTTCGGCCTGATCATCTTCTTCACCTACTTCTACGTGTCGATCACCTTCAACCCCAACGAGGTGGCAGACAACATGAAGAAGTACGGCGGCTTCATCCCCGGGATCCGGGCGGGCAAGCCGACCGAGGACTACCTGTCCTACGTCCTGTCCCGCATCACGCTGCCCGGCGCGCTCTACCTCGGCATCATCGCCCTGTTGCCACTGATAGCCCTGGTGCTGATCAACGCGCAACAGAACTTCCCCTTCGGCGGTACCTCCATCCTGATCATGGTGGGCGTCGCACTCGACACGGTGAAGCAGATCGAGAGCCAGCTCCAGCAGCGCAACTACGAAGGATTCCTGCGTTGAGGCTGATCCTGATGGGTCCCCCTGGAGCCGGCAAGGGCACCCAGGCGAAGTACGTCGCCGACCACTTCGGCATCCCCGCGATCTCGACCGGCGACATCTTCCGGGCGAACGTGTCGCAGGGCACGCCCCTCGGGGTGGAGGCCAAGCGGTTCATGGACGCGGGGGAGTACGTCCCCGACGAGGTCACCAACCACATGGTGCGCAACCGGATCGACGAGCCCGACGCCGTCCCCGGCTTCCTGCTCGACGGCTATCCCCGGACCACCTCGCAGGTGGAGGAGCTCGACGGGATGATCTCGTTCACCGGGCACAAGCTCGACGCCGTGGTCGTGCTGACCGTGGACCCCGAGGAGCTCGTGCAGCGTCTGCTGCAGCGCGCGGTGACCGACGGCCGCACCGATGACTCCGAGGACGTCATCCGCCGCCGCCAGGAGGTCTACGCCGAGGAGACCGAGCCGCTGATCGAGCTCTACCGCCAGCGCGGCAAGCTGGTCGAGGTCGACGGGATGGGCGAGGTCGACGACGTCACGGCGCGGATCTTCGCTGCCCTCGACGAGGTCCCGGAGTCCTGATCGCCACCCTGCTCGCAGGGAGCTGATCGACGACATGGGCTGGCGAGACCGGGGCATCGAGCTCAAGACGCCCGAGCAGATCCACGGCATGCGGGTCGCCGGGCTGGTGGTGGGCCGCACCCTGGAGATGCTGCGCGAGACGGCGCGTCCCGGGCTCACGACGGCCGAGCTCGACGCACTCGCCGAGGCTCACATCCGGCAGCTGGGGGCGACGCCGTCGTTCCTGGGCTACCACGGCTTCAGCGGCTCGATCTGCGTCTCGGTCAACGAGGAGGTCGTGCACGGCGTGCCCGGCCCGCGCGTGCTGGCCGAGGGCGACGTCGTCTCGATCGACTGCGGCGCGATCGTCGACGGCTGGCACGGGGACGCGGCCATCACGGTGGCGCTGGGCGACGTGCCCGACGAGGTCAGCGCGCTGATGGCGGTGACCGAGGACGCCATGTGGGCCGGCATCGCCGCCGCTCGTCTCGACGGGCGGGTCAGCGACATCTCGCACGCCGTGGAGAGCCACGTGCGCGCGCACGGCGACTACGGCATCCTCGAGGACTACACCGGGCACGGAATCGGCTCGGCGATGCACCAGCCCCCCGACGTGCCGAACTACGGGCGCGCGGGCCGCGGACCCAAGCTGGTGCCGGGCCTCGCGCTCGCCGTGGAGCCGATGATCACGCTCGGCAGCCCCGAGACCGACATCCTCGCCGACGACTGGACCGTGGTGACCGTCGACGGCTCGTGGGGAGCGCACTCCGAGCACAGCTTCACCCTGCTGGCCGAAGGCGCGTGGGTGCTGACCGCCCTCGACGGCGGCAAGGCGGCGCTCGCGGCGCGCGGGGCGCCGTACGGCGGCGAGTGACCTCGTTTTCATGCTCGCGCGTCCGCGTGCCAGGATGACCGGGCAGGAGGGGAGTATTCCTTTCGCTGCGGTCTCGTCAGCACGTCGTTCCTCCGCTCGCGCGGGGTGTCCGTCCGGGTCCGCGGGTCGCCCCAGGGGCGGCGGAAGAGACCTCAGGCGTTCGGCCATCCCCTAGCTGCAGGAGCTTTTCGTGGACGTATCCGCCCTCGAGTGGACCATCACCATCGCCGTGACGGTGGGGGTGCTGGTGTTCGACGTCGTACGTCATCGCCCGGCATCCTCACGAGCCCTCGTTGAAGGAGTGCTCCACCGCGCTCGCGGTGTACGTCGGTGCCGCGATCGCCTTCGGCATCTGGATCTTCCTCTTCCACGGCTCCGCGGACGGTCACAACTTCGGCGTGGAGTTCTTCGCCGGGTGGCTGACCGAGTACAGCCTCTCGATCGACAACCTCTTCGTGTTCATCATCTTGATGAACGCGCTGGCGGTGCCCCGGCGGCTCCAGCAGGAGGCGCTCATGGTGGGGATCATCCTGGCGCTGGTGTTCCGCGCGATCTTCATCGCCGCCGGCTACCAGCTGATCGCCAACTTCAGCTGGATCTTCTACATCTTCGGCGCCTTCCTGGTCTACACGGCCGCCAAGCTGGTGCAGAGCTACCGTGCGCACGACGACGACGAGCACCCGGAGGACAACGCCGTCGTCACGTTCGCGCGCCGCCGCCTCAACGTCGGAACCGACTTCCACGGCCTCAAGCTCTGGTACAAGCTCGAGAACGTCCGCTACGTCTCCCCGATGCTCATCGTGATCATCGCGTTGGGCACCACCGACATCCTGTTCGCCCTGGACTCGATCCCCGCGATCTTCGGCATCACCCAGGAGCCGTACCTGGTCTTCACGGCGAACGTGTTCGCCCTGATGGGGCTGCGCCAGCTCTACTTCCTGCTCGGTGGCCTCCTCCAGCGCCTGGTCTACCTGTCGCTCGGGCTGTCGTTCATCCTGGCCTTCATCGGCGTCAAGCTGGTGCTGCACGCGTTGCACGAGAACGAGCTGCCGTTCCTGAACGGCGGCGAGCACATCACCGCGGTGCCGGAGATCAGCTCGCTGGTGAGCCTCGGCGTCATCATCGTGACGCTGGCGGTCACCGCGGTCGCCAGCCTGGCGAAGGACAAGCGAGACGCCGAGCGGACCGAGACGTCGGCCTAGGTCGGATGCCTAGGTCGGACGCCTAGGGCGTCGCCGGCGACGCCCCGGCGTCCTCGTGCGGCCACACCACGAAGCGGTACGCCGCGAAGTTGGCCACGAAGCTGACCCCGATCGAGGCGACCTTCACGAGCAGCACGACCCAGGTCGCGTCCGGATCCATCCCCGAGGCGTCGGCGAGCGTTAGCAGCGCATGGATGGCGACGGGCTGGAGCGCCCACATCACGGTGCCGGTCGTGGCCAGGAAGAGCAGCGCGTGGCGCAGGGTGAGGCGGCCGGCGCTGAAGGTGAACAGTCCGTTGACCACGAAGCTGAACGTCATGCCGGCACTGGTCGAGACGAAGTTGGCCAGCACGATGCCGAGCCGGTCGTGCAGCAGCAGGAACAGGCCGAGGTCCAGCAGCGTGTTGACCACGCCGACCATGGCGAACCTCAGGACCGTCGTACGACGCCCCAGCGGGGTCGACGGTGGGGTCGACGGTGGGGTCGACGGTGGGGTCGACTGTGGGGTCGACGGTGGGCGGCCGGGCCCGGCCCCGGCGTCGCTGCTCAGGAGTCACCCCCGCGCGGCCCGCGCGCGGTGAGCGCGAGGGAGTACAGCGGACGGTCCTTGGCCTCGATGTAGACCCGGCCGAGATAGGTGCCGATCACGCCCATCATGATCAGCTGGATACCGCTGAGCAGGAACATGCCGACGCCGAGGAACGCCCACCCGGGCACGGACCGCTCGGGGGCGAAGATGCGCACGCCGAGGACGTAGCAGGCCAGCAGGACCGAGAGGAACGAGATGGCGAAGCCCATCCGGGAGATCAGCCGCAGCGGGGCGGTGGAGAAGCCGACGATGCCGCTGGTCGCGAACGCGATCATCTTGCGCAGCGGGTACCCGGTCTCGCCCGCGTGGCGGGAGTCGCGGTCGAAGAGCAGGGCCTCCTGGCGGAAGCCGACGTTGGCCACGATGCCGCGCAGGAACCGGTCCTGCTCGCGGTAGCGCGAGACCTCGGCGACGACCTTGCGGTCCATCAGCCGGAAGTCACCGACGTTGCGGGGGATCTCCACGTCGGACATCCGGTCGAGCAGCCAGTAGAAGCCGTACGCCGTCGTCCGCTTGAACACCGAGTCCTTGCGGCTGCGGCGCTGGGCGAAGACGACGTCGGCGCCGTCCTCCCACATGTCGATCATCTCCATGCTCACCCGGGGTGGGTCCTGGAGGTCGGTGTCCATCACGATGACGGCGTCAGAGCCCAGGCAGGCGTCGAGGCCGGCGGTGACCGCGAGCTGGTGGCCGAAGTTGCGCGAGAAGCTCAGCACGGTGACCCGGTCGTCGTCCGCGCGGAGCTTGAGCAGGCGCGCCAGCGAGTCGTCGCGGCTGCCGTCGTCGACGTAGACGAGCTCGAAGTCGAGGTCGCCGCGGGCGGCCACCGCCTCGGTCACCGCGGCATGGAACGTGGCGATGTTGTCGGCCTCGTTGTAGACCGGCAGCACGAAGGACACGAGGCGTCGCGTCGACCCGGCCGATCGCTGGGGTTCGACAGTGGTCATCGCTCTCGGCTCCTCCGTGCGTGGCCGCGACCGTCCCGGTCCGGGCCGCTGGTCCTGGTGTGCTGCGTCATCTCTACAGGCCACACCCTGTGGGTCGCTGTGAGGCCACCATTAGACAGCAGTGAGGGCCGAGCAGGACCGAGCCGGGTCCGGCAGGGTCCCGGCCGGCGCGCGAGCAGCGGCCGGCGCCGCCCTCGACGGCGGTCGGCTCCCGATCGGTCGCCGGTCGGATGCCGGTTGCGTCGTCGTCGCGAGCGGGCTCCGACCGCCGTGGGACGACGGGTGGTCCGACGGACTGCACCTGCCGGCCGAGATCTGCCAAGATCGACCCATGGCCCGGTTCGTCGACATCCATCCCGACAATCCCCAGCCGCGTCTGGTGCACCAGGTGGTCGAGGCGCTGCGCGACGACGCGCTCATCGCCTACCCGACCGATTCGGGCTACGCGCTGGGATCGCGGGTCGGGAACCGGGACGGTCGGGACCGGATCCTGCGCATCCGTGGGCTCGACGACCGCCACCACTTCACCCTGGTCTGCAAGGACTTCTCCCAGCTCGGCCAGCTCGTGCACGTCGACAACGCGGCGTTCCGGGCGATCCGCGCGGCCACCCCCGGCCCGTACACGTTCATCCTCCCCGGGATGCCGGAGGTGCCGAAGCGGCTGCTGCACCCGAAGAAGAAGACGGTCGGGGTGCGGATCCCCGACCACGTGCTCGTCCAGGCGCTCCTCGAGGAGCTCGGCGAGCCCCTGCTGAGCAGCTCGTTGATCCTGCCGGGGGAGACCGAGGTGCGCACGATGGGATGGGAGATCAAGGAGGACCTCGACCACGAGGTCGACATCGTGGTCGAGGCGGGGGAGACCTCGCCCGAGCCGACCACGGTCGTCGACTGGTCCTCGGGAGAGCCCGAGGTCCTGCGGCGCGGAGCCGGGGACCCTGATCGGTTCGGCTGAGTCAGCCCGGTACGACGGACGCCGCGTGGTCCTCGCGCAGGCTCAGCACCCGCGAGCGCACCGCGAGGACGACCAGGCACAGCGCGCTGCCCAGGACCAGGGCGGCCGCGTGGTGGGAGAGGCCGCCGACCACGGCCGACAACAGCCCGTGGTCGCCCGGGGCGATCGCCTGGGAACGCGACATGGCCAGCAGGGCGAAGGTCGCCAGCATCAGCAGCGGAGGCAGGACCCCGACCGTGAAGAAGTCGCTCGGGCGGACGCCGAGGGCGAGCGTCACGCAGACCGCGACGAAGGCGAGGTCGAAGAGCATCCCGACGCCGTCGGTCAGCAGGAGGTCGAACGACGCCGCCGTCAGGGCGAGCGCCACCCCGAGCGCGACCATCTCGCGGCCGGGCTCGTCGTCCTTCCTCCCACACGGTGCGGGAGCCTGGGAGACTCACGTGCCCACGCTAAGCGTCGGCGGCTCCTCCTCCCGGTCGGCGCGCCGGTCGACCGCCACGAGCTCGACGGCCCGCGGCGTGGGCAGCTCGTCGTCGGTGACGCCCAGGTCGGAGAAGCGACGGGCCTGCACCAGGACACGGGACTCCAAGGACCCGACGGCGCTGTTGAAGTGTCCGACGGCGAGGTTGAGGGACCGCCCGACCTGGTCGAGGTGGCCGCCCAGGGTGCGCAGCCGCGTGTGCAGCTCGCGGCCGAGCCGGTGGATCTCGGCGGCCCGGTCGCTGAGCGCGGCGTGGGACCAGCCGTGGGCGACGGTGCGGAGCAGGGCGAT
Source organism: uncultured Actinomycetota bacterium (assembly GCA_963757695.1). GTDB lineage: Bacteria > Actinomycetota > Actinomycetes > Propionibacteriales > Nocardioidaceae > Nocardioides. The sequence goes on along the minus strand of CAVWTJ010000012.1, from coordinate 495,909 downwards.
GAGGGTGGTCGGGGTCGCGAGGACCACCTGGCGCCCCGCCGCGTGCTCGATGAGGGACCCGTCGGCCTCGAGGGCCGCCGACAGGAACGACTCCGCGGGCACGAACAGCACCACGAACTCGGGGGTCTCGCTCAGCGTGCGCCAGTAGGCCTTGGAGCCGAGGAGGTCGATGTGGGTGCGGAGCTGGCGGGCGTGGCGTGCCAGGTGCTCGCCCTGGGCCGTCTCGTCGTCGGTGCTGGTGGCATCGAGGTAGGCGTCGAGCGGGACCTTGGCGTCGACCACCACCGCGCGTCCACCGGCGAGGTGCACGACGAGGTCGGGTCGCTGGGCGCCGTCGTCGAGGCGGACCTGCTCGCTGAAGTCGCAGCGGTCGACCATGCCGGCCAGCTCGACGGCGCGGCGCAGGTGGAGCTCGCCCCAGCGTCCCCGCACCTGCGGTCGCCGCAGCGCCGTCGACAGCGAGCGCGTCTCGCGCCGCAGGCTCTCGGTCGAGTCGGCGCATGTCGGAGACCTGCTCGTGGAGCTGGCTCTGCCAGGCGACGCGGGTGTGCTCGAGGTCGCGCATCTGGTCGTGCAGCCGCTCCAGGCTCTCCCGTACGACGGCCTGGTCCCCGGTGCGCTGGTCGAGCGCGGCCGCCACCCGGTCGTCGTACGGCGTGGGCGGGCGCGGTCGCAGCGCTCCCGCGGCGTACCCCAGGGCGGCGCCGGCTACGGCGCCGAGCAGCAGGCCGAGCAGCAGGACCAGGACGGTGGAGGTCTCCATGGCCCCAGCATGGCGGCGACCACCGACAGCGGGCCGGCGCGGTGGACGCGCCGGGCGTCGGGCTCCCCGGTGATCAGGGGGTTGCTACCCCTGACCGTCCCGCACCACCCCGGAGCCCCGGACTACTCGGGCTACTCGGCCAGGTCCACGACGACCGGAGCGTGGTCCGAGGCGCCCTTGCCGGCCCGCTCGTCGCGGTCGATGAACGCGCCGGTGACCCGCTCGGCGAACGGTGCGGAGCCGAGCACGAAGTCGATCCGCAGGCCGCGGTTGCGCTCGAAGCGCTGCCGGAAGTAGTCCCAGTAGGTGTAGACGTCCGGACCCGGCGTGTAGGGCCGGGTGACGTCGGCGTACCCGTCGTCGAGGAAGCCCTGGAAGGCCGCCCGCTCGCGCGGGGTGACGTGGGTCGAGGTCGCGAACTGGGCGATGTCGAAGACGTCCTCGTCGGTCGGGGCGATGTTCCAGTCGCCCACGAGCGCCGTCGGTACGTCGGTCCACGAGGCGGCCGCCTCGCGGAGCCGGGCGAGCCAGTCGAGCTTGTAGGCGTAGTGCGGGTCGTCGACCTTGCGGCCGTTGGGGACGTAGAGCGACCACACCCGCACGCCACCGCAGGTCGCGCCGAGCGCGCGGGCCTCCGGCACCGGAGGGTCGCCGAAGGGCGGCATCTCGGGGAAGCCGACGCTCACGTCCTCCAGCCCGACCCGGCTGATGATCGCGACGCCGTTCCACTGGCTGTAGCCGGCGGCCGCGACCTCGTAGCCCATCGACTGCAGCCCCATGAGCGGCAGCTGGTCCTCGCGGGCCTTGGTCTCCTGCAGGGCGAGCACGTCGACGTCGTGGCGCTCGAGGAACGCCTCCACGCGGTCGATGCGGGAGCGGAGGGAGTTGACGTTCCAGGTGGCGAGGCGCACGGTGCTCCTTGGGTCTCGTGATGGCTCGTGATGGCTCGTGGTGGGCTCGTGCGAGGCGGCGACGGTGCCCGGTCGCCCAGGCTGCGGGACCGGCCCCGAGGTCCGGCTGCTCCTGCGGCTGCGGCGACCGGTGGTGGGGCCTCGGGCACGGTCCCGGCACGCCGGTCCCGGTCGGGCCGGCGGGCACCACGTCATTGTGCGCGATCGCCGCGCTCGCGGCCGAAACGCCAGGTGCCCGATCCCACGGCGACTTCGTGTCACGCCGGGAGGGCTGACAGAATCGGGGCCGTGCGCCTGCGGATCGACCTTGCCTACGACGGCACGGACTTCCGTGGGTGGGCCGTCCAGCCGGGCCTGCGCACCGTGCAGGGCGAGCTGTCCACCGCCTTGGCGACGGCGCTGCGGGTGCCCGAGGTCAGCCTGGTGTGTGCCGGTCGCACCGACGCCGGCGTCCACGCCCGGGCCCAGGTCGTCCACCTCGACCTCGACCCCGACGTCGCTCGCCGCGCGGCGTGCCCGCCCAGCTGGCGCGTCGGCTGAACGGCATCCTCCCTCGCGACGTCCGCGTGCGACGGGCCGCGCCGGCGCCCCCGGGCTTCGACGCCAGGTTCGGCGCGCTCTGGCGGCGCTACGCCTACCGGATCGCCGACGCGACCGAGCTGCTCGACCCGCTGGCGCGTGCCTACGTGCTGGCCTGGTCGCGCCCGCTGGACCTCGACGCGATGAACGCCGCCTCCGCGCTGCTGCTCGGTCAGCAGGACTTCGCGTCGTTCTGCCGCCGCCGCGAGGGGGCCACCACCATCCGCACGCTGCTCGACCTCGAGTGGTCGCGCGACGACCACGGGATCGCCGTGGCGAGCGTGCGGGCGGACGCGTTCTGCCACTCGATGGTGCGCTCGCTGGTCGGCTGCCTGATGGCGATCGGGGACGGACGTCGACCGGTGGACTGGGCGGGTGAGATCCTGCGGGGGCGGCGGCGCGACCCCGGGGTCACCGTCGCGCATGCCCATGGCCTCACGCTCGAGGAGGTCGCCTACCCCGCCGACGAGGACCTCCTCGCCCGCGCCGAGCAGACGAGGGCCAAGCGTGGCTGACGACGAGCAGGAGCACTACTTCTCCGCCGACCCGACGGTGGCGTTCCGGCGCGCACCGGTGACCGCCGAGGTGTGGGGTCACACGCTCGAGATGTCCAGCGGGTCCGGGGTGTTCGCCGTGGGCCGGGTCGACGTCGGCACGGCCATGCTCTTCCGGCTCACCGACCCGCCGGCGACCGCCCGCACGGTGCTCGACCTCGGCTGCGGGTACGGCGCGATCGGGCTGGCCGTCGCAGCCGCCGTACCCGATGCGGTCGTGACCGGTGTCGACGTCAACGAGCGCGCGCTCCTCCTCGCCGGCGAGAACGCAGCCGCGCTCGGCCTCGCCGACCGGTTCACCGCGACCACCCCCGACGCCGTCGACCCCGCGGCGACGTACGACGAGATCTGGTCGAACCCGCCCATCCGGATCGGCAAGGAGGCGCTGCACGTCCTCCTGCTCACCTGGCTGCCCCGCCTGGCACCCGGCGGGCGTGCGGTCCTCGTGGTCGGGAAGAACCTCGGCGCCGACTCCCTCCAGCGCTGGCTGGGGGAGCAGGGCTGGCCCACCACCCGCCTGGCGAGCGGCAAGGGCTTCCGGGTGCTGGAGGCACGCCGCCCCGCCGCCTGAGGGCGGTGTCGGTCCCGGCGTCGCCGCCGGCCGGGCTCGCGCGCTCCTCGGCGCGCCCCGGGACGCCGAACGGCGCGCCCCCGGTGAGGAGACGCGCCGTCCGGCTGGAGCGGGTGGTGCTGGGTCAGTCGATCACTCCGGGATGCCGCTCTCCGGCGGGGCGTCGTCGCCCTGGCCCGAGCTGTCCTCGGTGATGTCGGCCTCGCCGATGTCGGTCACCAGGATCGGGGTGAGCGGCTCGGAGGCGACTCCCTTGATCTGGGAGACGCGCATGCCGGAGATGCCGAGGTGCGACTCCGCGGAGTAGCGGTACGGCGCGAGGTTGGGGCCGGCGAAGTCGCCGCCCTGGTCCTCGACCGCGGCGATCAGGCCCTCACGGGTGAGGTCCGGACCGGCTGCCACGAGGCTCTGCACGAAGGTGTAGGCCTGCGACATGCCGTAGATGCGGAAGTTGGTCAGGTCACCGTCCTGGCCGGAGGCGTCCCAGACCTTCTGCCACAGCGCGGTCCAGGGGCTGTCGGTGTCGGCGACGCTGGGGATGTACTCGGTGGTGAGCGCCCCGTCCAGTGCGCCGGTGCCGTCGACCTTGCCCTCGGAGAAGTTCGCGAGCAGGCCGCCGACGAGCGTCGGGTCGGAGCCGACGTTGCTGTAGAACCACTGCGGCGTGTAGCCCAGGCCGAGGCCGTTGAGCTGCGTCAGCGCGGTGTACGCCGGCGTGTTGAAGCCGATGACCAGGTCGGCCTTGTCGGCCTGCAGGGCCGCGATCTGCGGGCCGATCTCGGTGTTGCCCGAGGTGTAGCGCTGCACGCTGACGATCTGGTCGTCGAGGTACTGGCGCACGCCCTTCTCGCCGTCCTGGCCGAAGTCGTCGTCCTGGAGGAAGAGGCCGACCTTGGCGTCGGGCATGTTCTCGGCGATGTACTGGCCGATGATCTTGCCCTCGATCTCGTAGTCGGGCTGCCAGCCGAAGGTGGTGGGCCGGTTGGCGACGTCGTCACCCCACTGCAGGGAGCCGGACGAGACGAACATGTCCGGGACGCCCTCGGCGTTGAGGTCGTCGACGACCGCGCGGTGGGTCGGCGTGCCGAGGCCGCCGACCATCGCGAAGATCTCCTCGCGCAGGACGAGGTCGTCGGTGACGGCGGTGGTCTTGGACGGGTCGTAGCCGTCGTCCTTGTAGATGTAGTCGATGGTGCGGCCGTTGATGCCGCCGGCCTCGTTGACGTAGTCGAAGTAGGCCTGGGCGCCGGTCGGGATCTCGCTGTAGCCCGGGGCAGCGACGCCGGTGAGCGGGAAGTGCGCGCCGACCTTGATGCTCGTGTCGGTGATCCCGGTCGTGTCGCCGGCGGCTGCGCCGTCGCCGCCGTCTCCGCCGTCGCCGCCGTCGCTGCGGCCCCCGGAGCCACATCCGGCGAGCACGAGGGCTGCGGCGAGGAGACCGGCGACCGGGGCCACCTTGCCCCGGGTGAGTCGCTTCATGATGTTCCCTTCTTCGTGGTGGTGGGGTTCGAGCTGTTCTCTGTCTCCGCTGTCGACGTGGAGGCCGAGTCTGTGGGTGGCGTCGCGGTGTGCCGCCGCGGGAGCGGCCGGCGGCAAGGGTCACGCAGCGCGGCCCGAGACCAGCTGGACGAAGCCGGCCAGGCCGCGCGGTGCCAGGAGGATGACGAGCACCATGATCAGGCCGAAGGCCAGGGTGGCCATCTGCGAGGCGCGAGTGGCGTCGATGTCGGCCCCGGAGCCGAGGTCCTGCACCAGCTGCGGCAGGAACACCAGCACGCCGGACAGCAGGAGTGCGCCGCCGAGGCTGCCGAGACCGCCGAGGACGACGATCGCGAGCAGGGTGAGGCTCAGGGTCAGGCTGAAGCCGCCCGGGGCCACCGTGCGCTGGGCCAGGGCGAACATGGCCCCAGCGGCTCCGGCCGCGGCCGCGCTGACGACGAACGCCGAGACCCGGGCCCGGGTGAGGTTGATGCCGGCGAGCTCGGCGGCGACCTCGTCGTCGCGGACGGCCGCCCACCGACGACCCGACCCGCGAGCGGGCCAGGTTGGCCAGCACGACGAAGGTGATGATGAGGGTCACCCAGGCGATGAAGGCGACGTACTTGCTGCGGCTCGGGTCGGATCCGGTGACGTAGTAGGCCAGGTCGGTCGCCCACTGCGGGATCTCGGGCACGAACGTGCGCAGGCCCTGCTCGCCGCCCAGGGTCTCCTTGAACTGCTTGCCCAGGTCGGGCACGGCCACGGCCAGGGTCAGGGTGGCACCGGCCAGGTAGGGGCCGTGCAGGCGGGCGGCGGCGATGCCGATCAGGACGCCGACCACGACGGTCACGAGCACCGCGAGCGAGCACGACCACGACGAGCGGGGTGGCGACGTCGCGCTCGTCGTACAGCAGCGCGGTCGTGTAGGCGCCGAACGCCATGAGGGCTCCGTGGCCCAGCGAGATCTGGCCGTTGAGGCCGGTCAGCAGGGTCAGGCCGCCGGCGGCGATGCCGATGTAGGCCATCTCGGTGAGCTGGGTGCTCTGGAAGTCGTCGACCGCGGTCAGCACCGCGATCACCACGACCAGCGCCAGGGCGGCGGTGACCAGGTGCGCGGACGAGCGGGTAGCCGCGCCAGACGGAGAGCAGCTTGGTGGGCAGGGTGCGCATCAGACCCGCCTTCCCTGGGTAGCGGCGAACAGGCCGCCGGGTCGCAGCATCAGGACGAGCATCAAGATCCCCAGGGCCACCAGCGCGACCAGCTGGGCGCCGATGTAGCCGCTGACGAAGCTCAGCGAGAAGCCGAGCAGCAGCCCGCCGACGACGGCTCCGACGGGGCTCTCGAGGCCCCCGATGACCGCGGCGATGAAGCCGAAGACGACGATGGAGTCCATGTACGACGGCTGCACGAGGCCGCCGCTGGCGATGAGCAGCCCGGACAGCGACCCGACCACGGCGGCGAGCGCCCAGCCGAGGGTGAGCATCGCGCCCACCTTGACGCCGAGCAGCCGCGCGACCTCCTGGTTGTTGGCCGCCGCGCGCATCTTCAGGCCCGAGGTCGGTGAAGCGGAAGAGCGCGATGAGCACGGCCATCGTGGCGAGCACCGCGCCGATGGTGAAGAAGTCGGAGGTGGTGATGCCGACCGTGGTGTCACCGAACGTGATGCCGCGGATGCCGAAGCTGGGCGGGTAGGTCTTCAGCTTGGTGCCGAAGATGACCTCGGCGCCCGACTTGAAGACGATGAAGAGGCCGAGGGTGAGGATCACGGCGTTGATGTCGGGCTTGCCCTCGACCGGCCGGATGACGACCCGTTCGAGGACCGCCCCGAGCAGGAGGCCGCAGACCAGGGCGACGACGAAGGCCAGCCAGTAGGACCGGCCGTCCTCGATCATCACCAGGGCGATGTAGGTGGTCAGCACCGCCATCGGGGCCTGGGCGAAGTTCAAGATCCGGGTCGAGCGCCAGATGAGGACCAGCGCCAGCGCGAACGCGGCGAAGACCATCCCGAGCACCAGGCCGGACAGCGCGGTGTTGACGAACTGCAGCAACGGTTTCCCTCTCAGTCCTTCGTCAGAAGCCCAGGTAGGCGTGTCGGAGCTGCTCGTCGGCGGCCAGGGTCGCTGCGTCGTCGTCGGCGACGACCCGGCCGAGGTTCAGCACGACGCCCCGGTCGGCCACCGACAGGGCGCTGCGAGCGTTCTGCTCGACGAGCAGGATCGCTCAGGCCCTCGTCGGTGACCAGGTCGCGCAGCAGCTGAAGATCTGGGTCACGATGCGGGGCGCCAGCCCGAGGGACGGCTCGTCGAGCAGCAGCAGGGTGGGCCGGGCCATCAGGGCGCGACCGATCACCAGCATCTGGCGCTCGCCACCCGAGAGCGTGGCCGCGAGGCGCTGGCGGCGTTCGGCGAGCGGCGGGAAGAGCGCGTAGATCCGGTCCAGCTCCGAGGTCTGGACCCGTCCGCGGGCCAGGCCGCCGAGGCGGAGGTTCTCGTCGACGGTGAGCTCGGTGATCACGCCCCGGCCCTCGGGCACGTGGGACATCCCGAGCGCCGGCATCTGCTCGGCGGCGACGTTGGTGATCGGCCTGCCCTCGAGCGCCACCGTGCCGCCCGAGGAGCGGTGCAGGCCCGAGACGGTGCGCAGCAGGGTGGTCTTGCCGGCGCCGTTGGCGCCGAGGACCGCGGTGATGCGACCCTGCTCGGCGGTCAGCGTGACGCCGTGGAGCGCGGTGATCGGACCGTAGCCGGCGGTCAGGTCGGAGATGGCCAGCATCAGTCGACGGCTCCTGCCGTGTCGGTGGGGGCGGGGCGCGCGGGTGCCGGGGGCGACGCGGGTGTCGGGGGTGTCGGGGGCTGGGGCGCGCCGTCGGCACTCTCCTCGCCGAGGTACGCAGCCAGGACCGCCTCGTCGCGGCGCACCTCGTCGGGCGTGCCGTGGGCGATGACCTTGCCGAAGTCGAGGACGGTGATCTCGTCGCAGACCCGCATCACGAGGTCCATGTGGTGCTCCACGAGCAGCACGGCCATCCGGCCGGTGAGTCCGCGGACGAGGTCGCCGAGCTCGTCGATCTCGGTGGCGGACAGACCGCGACGCCGGCTCGTCGAGCAGCAGCAGGTCGGGCTCCGCGACCAGGGCTCGGGCCAGGGCGACCCGCTTGCGCACCGGGTACGGGAGGCTGGAGGGGTAGCGGCCGGCGTACTCCTCGATGCCGAGGTCGGCGAGCACGGCGCGGGCCCGCTCGCGCAGCCGGTGCTCGTCGCGGCTGCTGCCGGGAGTGGCCAGGAGTGCCTGGAAGAAGCTCGTCCTGGCGTGCCGGTCGGCGCCGACGACCACGTTGGCGAGCACGTCGAGGTGGTCGAAGAGGCCCAGCCCCTGCAGGGTGCGGGAGATGCCCATGCCGGCGAGGGCGTGGGGGCGCAGCCGGGGCACGAGTGCGCCCCGGTGGTGGATCGTGCCGGAGTCGGGGGTCACGAAGCCGCAGGCGACGTTGAAGAGGGTGGTCTTGCCGGCCCCGTTGGGACCGATCACGCCGTGGACGCGGCCGGGTGAGACGGCGAGGCCCACCTCGTCGAGGGCGGTCAGACCACCGAAGGTGACCGTGATCTCGCGCAGCTCGAGCTCGAGGGATCCGCCGTCGGCGGACGTCGGCGTGGTTCCGATCGTGGATCCGGCGTCGAGCGTGCTCACGTGGCGGACCTCCTCGCACATCTTTGGGCAGTGTGACCCGCACCACTCTGGTGCGCGGAGGCTATATCCCGCATTGGGCGGGAAGCCTAAAGAAACTTGGTCAGTTGGACCTCAATTGCATCTGGGGGTGTTCAAACTTGTGCGCAGAGTGCGACGGTGCGGATATGACTTCCGGTGCCGCGATGAGCACGCCCGGTCCCGGCACCCGCACCGAGGCGGACCGGGCCGAGGAGATGCAGCGTGCCTGGACCCTGCTGCTCGACAGCACGGACGCCATCGCCGACAGCATCACGCTGACGCTCTTCGAGCGCGACGACGACATCTACGAGCGCGCCGGCCAGGAGCTGCGGGCCGACGTGCGGGCCAGCTGCCGCCAGCACATCGAGCGCGGGCTGGCCATCCTGGCGGGCCGGGGCAGCCACGCCGAGTCGGCCCCCGAGCTGTGGCGCGAGACCGGTCGCCGGCGGGCCCGTCAGGGCGTGCCCCTGGAGACGGTGCTGCACGCGTACACGCTCGGCGCGCGGATGCTCTGGGAGGCCCTGGTCGACCGGGTGCGCGAGGACGGCACCACCGGCGTGGGCGAGGGTGTGCTGCTCGCCGCGGCCAGCACCGTCTGGTCCAACCTCGACGTGCAGAACGCCGTGCTCATCGACGCCTACCGACGCGAGAGCGCGCGGCTGCAGCGCCAGGACCTCCAGCGCCAGCAGGCCACGCTCGACGCGCTGCTCGAGGGCCGCGGGGCGGACCCGGCGTACGTCGAGGAGGCCCGCTCGGTGCTCGGCATCGACCCCGACGACGCCCTGGCCTGCCTGGTGGTGCTGCACGACGGTGATCCCTCCGACGAGCTGGCCTCCGTCGAGGACCGGCTCGACCGGGCCCGTATCGGCGCGCGGTGGCACATCCGGGGCGGGGTCTACTTCGGGCTCCTCTTCGGCCAGCTCCCGGACGAGGAGGGGCTCGTCGAGCTGCTCACCCCGTCGGCGCCGGGTCGGATGGGTGTCGCGCTCGCCTCCGACGGGCTGCCCGGGTTCGCCACGGCCTACCTGCTCGCCCACCGGGCCGCCGAGACCCTGGCCCGCCACGAGCGGCGCGTCGTCGGGGTCGGAGACCGCCTGCCGGAGGTGCTCATGGTCGGCAGCCCCCAGGTGGCGGCGCTGCTGGTGTCGCAGGTCCTGGGCCCGCTGCTGGCGCAGCCCGAGGCGCAGCGCGACGACGCTCCTGCACACCCTGGAGGCCCTGCTCACGCACGACGGCTCGCCGACCCATGCGGCGGCCGACCTCTTCTGCCACCGCAACACGGTGATCTACCGGCTCAAGCAGATCGAGTCGCTGACCGGCCGCTCGCTCACCGACCCGCGCGACAAGCTGCTGCTCGGGCTCGCGGTGAGCGCGGCCGCGCGCCAGTCCTGACGGCCCGGCCAGGAGACCCCGACGCCGACGCGGCCGCCGGCCGCCGGCCGCGGCGGGTCGGACGAGGCCGCCGGCCGCGGGCCGCGCCGGCTCAGACGAAGGCGCTGATCCCGGTCTCGGCGCGCCCGATGAGCAGCTTCTGGATCTGGCTGGTGCCTTCGTAGAGGGTCATCACCCGGGCGTCGCGGAGGTACTTCGCGGCGGGGTACTCGTCGACGTACCCGGAGCCGCCGTGGATCTGGATGGCGTTGTTGGCCGCGCGGACGGCCGCCTCGGAGGCGTAGAGCTTGGCCTTGGACGCCGCGACGCCGTACGGCTCGCCGCGGTCGATCAGGTCGGCGCAGCGCCACACCAGCAGCCGCGCGGCGTCGGCGTCGAGCGAGATGTCGGCGATCATGTCCTGCACCAGCTGGAAGCCGGCGATCGGCCGGCCGAACTGGGTGCGGTTCTTGGCGTACTCGACCGAGGTCTCCAGGCAGCCCTGCACGATGCCGACGCAGCCGGCGCCGACCGCGAGACGGCCCTTGTCGAGCGTGCTCATCGCGATCTTGAACCCCTTGCCGACCTCGCCGAGCACCGCCGACGCCGGGACCCGTACGTCGGAGAGGAACAGCTCGGCGGTGGCCTGGCCACGCAGCCCGAGCTTGCCCTTGATCTCGCGGGCCTCGAAGCCGGGGGTGTCGGTCGGGACGAGGAACGCCGTCACGCCGCGCGGGCCGTCGTCGCTGGTGCGCGCGAAGACCAGCGCCACGTCGGCCCAGGTGCCGTTGGTGATGAAGAGCTTCTGGCCGTTGATGACGTAGTCGCCACCGTCCTTGGTGGCGCGCGAGGTGAGGTTGCCGGCGTCCGAGCCGACGTCGGGCTCGGTGAGCCCGAAGCAGCCCAGCTTGGTCGCCGCCGCGAGCTGCGGCAGCCACTCCTGCTTCTGCTCCTCGGTGCCGTTGAAGAGGATCGACTTGCCGACCAGGCCGCTGCTCACCGACACGATCCCGCGCAGCGCGGAGTCGGCGCGGCCGAGCTCCTCCATGGCCAGGGCGTAGGTCACGTAGTCGCCGCCGAGGCCGCCGTACTCCTCGGGGATGGTGAGGCCGAAGAAGCCGATCTCGGCCATCTTCGGCACGATCGCGAGGTCGACCGACTCGTCGCGGTCCCACTGGGTGCGGTGCGGGACAGCCTCCTTGTCGAGGAACTCGCGCGCCAGCTGGCGGAAGGACTCCTGCTCGTCGCTGAGCGACAGGTCCATGACTGCTCCTTCTCTCGGGTGGTGTCAGGTGGTTCAGCTGTCGGTCGCTGCGAGGCCGGCGGCGAGCAGCGGCTCGACCGCCTCCCCCACGGCGTCGAAGCCCTCGCCGACGGTCTGGCCGGCGACGAAGCGGTGGTGGATCCCCTCGAGGATGACCGCGATCTTGAAGTAGGCCAGGCCGAGGTGGAAGGCCAGGTCGGGCAGGTCCCGCCCGCTCGCGGCGACGTACCGGTCGATCTGGGCGCGCTGGTCGGGATAGCCGGGCGCCGTGCTCGCGTCGGCGACCGCGTAGCCGCCGGTGATCGTGCCGAGGTTGTCGTAGACCAGGAGCAGCGCGACGTCGGTGAGGGGGTCGCCGATGGTCGCCATCTCCCAGTCGACGACGGCCTTCACCGGCTGGGCGTCGCCCGGCACGGTGAGGAGGTTGTCGAGGCGGTAGTCGCCGTGCACGATGGCGGACCCGGCCGCGTCGCGCTCGGCGTCACCGGCCGGGATGCTCGACGCGAGTCGGGCGAGCAGAGTCTCGGCATCCGGGAGCGGCCGGGTCGCTGAGCCCTCGAGCTGGCGCCCCCAGCGTCGTACCTGACGCTCGAGGAAGCCGGCCGGCCGGCCGAACTCGGCGAGTCCCACCGACGCCGGCTCGACGGCATGCAGGCGGGCCAGGACGTCGACCATCGCCCCGGCGAGCTCGGTCGTGCCGGCCGCGCCGACGTCGCGGAGCTGGGTGGCGGTGCGGTAGGCCTTGCCCGCGACCTTCTCCATCACGTAGAACTCCGCGCCCAGCACGGAGGGGTCGGCGCAGTGGGCGTACATCGTCGGCACGGGCACGTCGGTGCCGCCGAGCGCCGACATCGCGGTGTACTCGCGGCCCATGTCGTGGGCGGTCGCCTGGACGTGGCCGAGCGGGGGACGACGGACGACCCACACCGACGCGCCGTCGGTGACCTGGTAGGTCAGGTTGGACTTGCCGCCGGCCAGCAGCGAGCCGGACAGCTCGCCGGTGATCGCGCCGGGCAGCTCGCCGTCGAACCAGGTGCGGAACGCGTCGAGGTCGAGGCCGGGGAGGTCGGTGCCGGCGGGCTCCACGGGTGCGGGGTCCACGGGTGCGGGGTCCTCGGGTGCGGGACCGTTCACAGCGCGTCCACCTTCGCCTGCAGGCGGCGCATCCCGGCGAGCCAGCGGTCGGTGTCGGCCGCGAGGGCCGCGTAGTAGCCGGCGACCTCGGGGTGCGGCAGGACGAGGAAGGAGTCGTCGTCGAGCGAGGCGACCCACGCGTCGGCGACGGCCGAGGGGGCCAGCGCCTCGTCGTGGGACAGGAGGTCCTTGAGCGGCCCGGCCTGCTCGAGCATGGCCGTCTGCACGCCCTGCGGGCAGATGGCCTGGACGGCGACCCCGCGGTCGCCGTAGGTGACCGAGAGCCACTCGGCGAAGCCGACGGCGGCGTGCTTGGTGACCGAGTACGGCGCCGCGCCGATCATCGTGAGCAGCCCGGCAGCGCTCGCGGTGACGACGAACCGGCCGCCCGGGCCGCCGCTCGCGACCCGCTCGGCCCACACCGGGGCGAGGAGCCGCGCGGCTCGGACGTGGCTCATCACGTTGACCTGGAGCATCAGCTCCCAGTCGTCGTCGGAGGCCTGGAGGCTGTCGGACTGCGTGCGGTCGATGCCGGCGTTGGCGCAGAAGACGTCGATGCCGCCGAGCGCGTGGCTCGCGGTCTGCGACGAGGTGGGCGACGCCGTCGGCCGACGGAGCAGTCGCCCGGCACGGCGATCGCGCCGATCTCGGCCGCGGTCGCCTCGACCGACGCGGCGTCGAGGTCGTTGACCACCACGCGTGCGCCCTCGGCGACCAGCCGGGTGGCCAGCGCCTTGCCGATCCCGCCGCCCGCGCCGGTGACGACGGCACCCGTGCCCTCGAGCTTCGCGTGTCCCATCAGCCGGCGCCGTGCCCGTCGGTCGGCAGGACCGGGTGGTCGGAGCCTGCGGGGGAGGGAGCCGAGAGGGTCATGTCAGGCACCACCGGTCATGCTGACGCCGCCGTCGGCGACGATCGTCTGGCCGGTGATCCACGAGGACTCGTCGGAGAGCAGGAACGCGACCAGGCTGCCGATGTCGTCGGGCTCGCCGAGCCGCTTGAGCGGGTAGGCGGCGGCCGCCTCCTCCTCGCGGCCGACGTAGAGCGCCTCGGCGAACTTCGTCTTCACCACCGCCGGGGCGACCGCGTTGACGCGGATCCTCGGGCCGAGCTCCTCGGCGAGGGTCTCGGTCAGGCTGATCATCGCGGCCTTGCTGGCGCCGTACATGGCGATGTACGGCGCCGGGCGCACGCCGGACAGCGACGACACGTTGACCACCGAGCCGCCGTGCTCCTGCATCCAGGCGCGGTAGGCCTCCTGGGTGAAGCCGAGCGCGGCCACGACGTTGACGTCCATGATCTTGCGCGCGGCATCGAGGTCGAGCTCCATGAGCGGCCCGAACGCCGGGTTGATGCCGGTGTTGTTGACCAGCAGGTCGACGCTGCCGAAGGCCTCGATGGCGGCGTCCATGACGTCGGCCCGGTGGTCGGCGTCGCCGGCGTTGCCCGGGATGCCGAGGGCATGGTCGGCGCCGCCGAGCCCCTCGACCGCGTCGGCCAGGGCCTCGGGCTTGCGGGCGGTGATGACCACCCGCGCGCCCTCGGCGACCAGTCGCTCGGCGATGCCGAGGCCGATGCCGCGGCTGGCGCCGGTGACGACCGCGACCTTGCCGCTCAGACCCCTCATGCGGTCGCCTTCGACCGGTCGAGCGGGTCGATCGCGCCGTGCTCGTCGAGCGTGGCGTCGAGCACCCGGAGGTGCCGCCCGGCGTCGCCGAGCAGGTGGTCGAGCACGGTCAGGTGGGCGGTGTACATGCCCACGCTGTACTCGGCGGTCATGCCGATGCCGCCGTGCAGCTGGATGGCCTCCTGGCCGACGTGGCGCCCGCCGCGGCTGACCTGCAGCCCGGCCCGCGCCGCGGCGTCCGCCACCTGCGTCGGGTCGCCGGCCGCGACGACCATGGTCGCCCAGTCGACGAGGCTGTGGGTCAGCTCCTGCGAGGTGTACATGTCGGCCGCCCGGAAGGTCAGCGCCTGGAACGTGTTGAGCGTGACGCCGAACTGCTTGCGGCTCTTGAGGTACTCCGTCGTCTGCTTCAGCAGCGTCTGCATCGCGCCGAGCGACTGGTTGGCCGCCATGATCCGGGTGATGTCGTGCACGATCGCGATGCTCGGCGTGACGTCCGCGCCGGGCGTGCCGAGCGGGGTCGCGGCCGTGCCGTCGAAGGTCACCCGCGCCGCCCGGCCGCCGTCGTACGTCGAGTAGCCGGTGCGCTCCACCGACGACAAGGCGTCGCCGGTCACCACGAACAGGCCGGTGCCGCCGTCGGGCAGGGCGGCGCTGACGACGAGCACGTCGGCGCGGGCGCCGTGCAGGACCGCCGTCCTTGGTGCCGCTGAGGGTCCACGCGTCGCCCTCGCCGGTCGCGGTGACGGCCGAGGCCGAGTCGGACCAGCGCGCGCCGGGCTCGGCGTGGGCGAAGGCGAGCACGCTGTCGCCGGCCGAGAGGGCGCCGAGGAGCTCCTGGCGCTGCTCCGGCGTGCCGACGGCGGACACGAGCCCGCCGGCGAGCACGACCGAGCTCGAGGTAGGGCTCGGGTGCGATGACGCGGCCGAGCTCCTGGCACACGATGCCGATCTCGACCGGACCGGCGCCGACGCCGCCGTCGGCCTCGCTGAAGGGCAGGCCGAGCAGGCCCATCTCGGCGAGCTGGGTCCAGACCTTCTCGTCGAAGCCCGGCTCCTCCTTGGTGGTCTGGCGGCGCTTCTCGTAGTCGGAGTAGGCCTTGCCGATGAGTCCGCGCACCGCGTCGCGCAGGGCGTCCTGCTCGTCGTCGTAGGTGAAGTCCATGTGTGTGTCTCCCGTTCCCTGTCTCTGGGCCGGCTCAGAGGCCGAGGATCGTGCGGCTGATGATCTGGCGCTGGACCTCGTTGGACCCGCCGTAGATCGATGCCTTGCGGAGGTTGAGGTAGGTCGGCGTGGCGCGGCGGAACCAGCTCTCGGTGTCGCCGGCCTCGCCGGAGGCGAGGGTGTCGGGGCCGCCGAGGTCGACGACCAGCTCGCTGACGGCCTGCTGGAGCTCGGTGCCCTTGAGCTTGAGCACGCTCGAGGCCGGGTGCGGCTCGCTGCCCTCGGAGTGGGCGACCACGCGCAGGGCGGTCAGCTCGAGGGCGAGGAGCTCGTTCTCCAGCTCCGACCACGCGGGCCCGCAGCAGCGGGTCGGCCGCGATCGTGTCGGCGCACAGCTCCTTGGCCCGCGCCAGCACCCGCTTGGTGGCGCCCACCGGCGCGACGCCGACGCGCTCGTTGCCGAGGAGGAACTTGGCCTGCGTCCAGCCGCTGTTCTCCTCGCCGACGAGGTTGCTTGGCCGGCACCCGGACGTCGGTGAACCACACCTCGTTGACCTCGTAGCCGCCGTCGATGAGCTCGATCGGGCGGACCTCGACGCCCTCGCTGCGCATGTCGATCAGCAGCATCGAGATGCCGGCCTGCTTCTTCACGTCGGGGTTGGTGCGGACGAGGGTGAAGATCCAGTCGCCGTACTGGCCCAGCGTCGTCCAGGTCTTCTGGCCGTTGACGATGTAGTCGTCGCCGTCCTTGACCGCGGCGGTGCGCAGGCCGGCCAGGTCGGAGCCGGCGTCGGGCTCGGAGAAGCCCTGGCTCCACCAGATGTCGAGGCTGGCGGTCTTCGGCAGGAACTCGTCCTTCTGCTCCTTGCTCCCGAACTGCGCCAGCACCGGGCCGATCATCGAGGCGTTGAAGGCCAGCGGGATCGGCACGCAGGCCGCCTGCATCTCCTCGTTCCAGATGTGGCGCTGCAGCTCGGTCCAGCCGCGGCCGCCGTACTCCTCGGGCCAGTGCGGCACCGCCAGCCCGGCAGCGTTGAGCGTCTGCTGGCTCTCGACGATCTGTTCCTTGGTGAGCTCACGGCCCTCGGCCACGGCGGTGCGGATCTCCTCCGACACCTTCGTGGTGAAGAACGTGCGCATCTCCTCGCGGAACGCCTGGTCCTCGGCGGACAGTGCGAGCTGCATGCGGGGTGCCTCCCTGAAATCTCTGTGGGGTGTGGATCGACGGGTGATCCGGTGCCGCGCCGGACGCGGCGCCGACGGGGGTTTCCCTCCCATCTAACTCGCCGGTAGGTGGACTCCACCAGAAGGGGACCTCCCAGAGCGTCCTGGGCGCTGCGCACAACGACCGACTTGTGCGGTCGGTCCGAGGCGGGGGTGGAGGTCGGAATCCCCGGATCACCGGGGACTCCTGACGTTCTCGGGCGAAGCATCGGCTGAGAACGTCAGGAGTGGCCTGAGAAGCAGCGGCCGACGGCCGGTCAGGTGTGGCTCGCCGTGGTGGCCGACGTGACGCCGCCGACGTCGCCGGTCGAGAGGGGGCACGTGCTCGCCCGCGCCCGCGACCGTCGTCTCCGGCAGGTCGACGTCGACGAGCTCGGCGAGCGCCTGGGTGGGGCGGTGGCCCGGACCCGCGTCCTCCGCGGTGGATGGCGACTGAGGTCGTCGTACCGCCGGACGTGCCCTGGCGCCGCCCCGCCCGGCACCTGACGCTCGGGCGCTGCCGTCATGGCGACTACTGCACGTCGAAGTGGCCTGTGGGTGACGGGATGCGTGGTCGGCGCGCGCTTGGCAGGCTCGGGCTACGGGAGCCGACGCTGGCGCACGGCGACGGGTGGACCAACCCGCCGGTGCCCCGGCTGCGACGATGGTGCCGTGACCCACTTCTACCGCCCCGCCGAGGGCCATGGCCTGCCCCACGACCCGTTCAACGCGATCGTGGGCCCGCGCCCGATCGGCTGGATCAGCAGCCTGGGCGACGACGGCAGCCGCAACCTCGCGCCGTACAGCTTCTTCAACGCCTTCAACTACACCCCGCCGTTGGTGGGGTTCTCGAGCGTCGGGCACAAGGACAGCGTGCGCAACCTCGAGGCGACCGGAGAGTTCGTGTGGAACCTGGTGACCCGGGACCTCGCCGAGGCGATGAACGAGACCTCGACGATGGAGAGCGTCGACGAGTGGGAGCGCTGCGGCCTGGAGGCCGCTTCGTCCGTCGAGGTGGCGCCGCCGCGGGTGGCCGCCTCCCCGGTGAGCTTCGAGTGCAAGGTCACCCAGGTCGTGCGGCTGCTCGACCAGCACGGCGGCGAGGTCGACGCGTGGATGACGTTCGGCGAGGTCGTCGGGGTCCACATCGACGAGGCGTTCCTGGTCGACGGCATCTACGACACCGCGCTCGCGCGGCCGGTGCTGCGCGCCGGCGGGCCGACGGCCTACTACGAGCTCGGTGAACGGTTCGACCTGCGCCGCCCGCGGTAGGCCCGCGACCCGGGCGTCGTCGGCGGCCGCGCCTAGCCTGGCGCCATGACGTACGACGAGCATCCCCACGCGGCGACGGTCCGGCGCTACTGGGCGGCGGCCGAGGAGCGCGACTGGGGAGCCTTCTCCGAGACCCTGGCCCCCGACGTCCGCTACGAGGTGCCGCAGACCCGGGAGCGCGTCAGCGGCCGCGAGCGCTACCTGCGGTTCAACCGGGAGTTCCCCGGCGACTGGCACCTCGTGATCGACGAGGTGCTCGCCGACGGGGCCCGGGTCGTCTCCAGGACGACGTTCACCATCGGCGGGGGGACCATGATCGGCATCTGCTTCTTCGGCTTCGACGACGCGGGACGGATCCTGACCGTCGACGACTACTGGCCGGAGGCCTACGAGCCCCCGGCCGACCGGGCGCACCTGGTGGAGCGCTACTGACCCGCAGCTGACCCCGTACCTGACCTCCACCTGACCTCCACGGCCCCCGCACAAACCCGGGTGCGCGACCGGGACGCGATGACGGACAATGAGGTCTCGTGGGCCATGTCGACGTCGCCGGAGTGCGCTATGAGCTGCCCGACGGGCGGCTGTTGCTCGACGACGTGTCGTTCCGGGTGGGCGAGGGGGCCAAGGTCGCCCTCGTCGGCGCCAACGGCGCCGGGAAGACGACGCTCTTCAAGATCATCACCGGCGACCTGGTGCCGCACGCCGGCGCGGTGACCCGCACCGGCGGGCTCGGGGTCATGCGCCAGGACGTCAAGGCGCGCCTCGGCGACGACGCCACCGTGGCCGACCTGCTCCTCAGCGTCTCGCCCGTCCGCATCCGTGAGGCGGCCGCGGCCGTCGACGCGTGCGAGCTGGCGATGATGGAGGCCGACGACGAGAAGACCCAGATGAAGTACGCCGAGGCGCTGCACGAGTACGCCGACGCCGGTGGCTACGACCTCGAGGTCACGTGGGACGTGTGCACGATGAAGGCGCTCTCGGTCCCGTTCGACCGGGCGAAGTACCGCGCCCTGACCACCCTCTCCGGCGGTGAGCAGAAGCGGCTCGTGCTGGAGTACCTGCTGGCCGGGCCCGACGAGGTGCTGCTGCTCGACGAGCCGGACAACTACCTCGACGTACCGGGGAAGATCTGGCTCGAGGACCGGATCCGCTCGAGCGAGAAGACGATCCTGTTCATCAGCCACGACCGCGAGCTGCTCGGCAACACCGCCACCCGGGTGGTCACCGTCGAGCTCGGCAGCGGGGGACCGGCGTCGGGCAACAAGGTGTGGACGCACCCGGGCGACTTCATGAGCTACCACGCGGCGCGCAAGGACCGCTTCGCCCGTTTCGAGGAGCTGCGCAGGCGCTGGGACGAGGAGCACGCCAAGATCAAGGCGCTGGTGCTGCGGCTGAAGATCAAGTCGGAGTACAACGACGGGATGTCGAGCCAGTACCGCGCCGCCCAGACCCGGCTGCGCAAGTTCGAGGAGGCCGGGCCGCCGATGGAGCAGCCTCGCGAGCAGCAGGTGAGCATGCGGCTCACCGGCGGCCGCACCGGCAAGCGTGCGGTCGTGTGCACCGACCTCGAGCTCACCGGGCTGATGCACCCCTTCGACCTCGAGGTCTGGTACGGCGAGCGGGTCGCCGTCCTGGGCTCCAACGGCTCGGGCAAGAGCCACTTCCTGCGTCTGCTCGCCAACGGTGGCAGCGACCCGGACGTCGAGCACCAGCCGGTCGGCGACGCCGAGATCCACCCGGTCGACCATCGGGGCAAGGCCAAGCTGGGCGCCCGGGTGCGGCCGGGGTGGTTCGTGCAGACCCACGACCATCCCGAGCTCGTCGGGCGCACCCTGCTGGAGATCCTGCACCGTGGCGACGGGGCGCCCCACGGCCGCGCCGGGATGGGCCGCGAGCAGGCGGCGCGGGTGCTCGATCGCTACGAGCTCAGCATCCAGTCCGAGCAGACCTTCGACTCGCTCAGCGGTGGTCAGCAGGCGCGGTTCCAGATCCTGCTGCTGGAGCTGTCGGGTGCCACCCTGCTGCTGCTCGACGAGCCGACCGACAACCTCGACGTCCAGTCGGCCGAGGCACTCGAGACCGGCCTGGAGGCCTTCGAGGGCACGGTGCTCGCCGTGACCCACGACCGCTGGTTCGCCCGCGGCTTCGACCGGTTCCTGGTCTACGGCGCCGACGGCGACGTCTACGAGTCCGACGGTCCCGTGTGGGACGAGGGAAGGGTGCAGCGCACACGATGAGCACAGCACGACTGGAGATCAGCGAGGTCGACGTCCACGACGACGCGGCCCTGGCGGAGTGGTACGACGTCTCGGCGGCCGCGCTGCGCGAGGGTCTCGGTGACCGGGCCACCGTGTGGAGCCTGCCCGAGCTGACGGTGTCGGTCCGGGAGCCGAGCCGGGTCAAGCGGGTGGAGCTGGTCGCCGGCCGCGTCGACGGCACCGTGGTCGCCGCCGGCGGCCTGGTGGTGCCGCTCCTCGACAACCTCGAGAGCGCCACGATCACCGTCGAGGTGCATCCCGGACGGTGGCGTCACGGCTACGGCACCACCCTGCTCGAGCACCTGGAGTCGCGTGCCCGCGAGCTCGGACGGCTGCTGCTGAACCACAACATCGACTGGCCCGAGGCCTGCGGTGCCGACGGCGCCGGGTGGCCTGCCCGGGAGTTCGCCGTGGCCCATGGCTACCGGATGACCCTCGGTGACGTCCAGCGCGAGCTGTCGCTGCCCGTCGACGACGCCTTCCTGGCCGAGCTCCTCGCCGAGGCGGCGCCCCACCACGACGGGTACACCGTCACCTCGTGGGTCGGCGCCGTGCCCGAGTCGCTGGCGCTGGGCTACGAGACCCTGAGCAGCAGCCTGATGACCGAGGCGCCGACGGGGGACTCGGAGATCGAGCCCGAGGACGTCGACGTGGCCAACCTGCGCGAGCGGGAGGCGATCGCCGCGAAACAGGGCCGGACGGTCGTCTGCACGGTGGCCCTCGACGGTGCGGGGGAGGTGGCGGCGTACAGCGACCTGGGCGTCACGCCGCACGAGAGCGGCAAGTCCTACCAGTGGGGCACCCTGGTCCGCGACGCCGACCGGGGTCACCGGCTCGGCCTGGCGGTCAAGGTCGCCAACCTGCGCCTGCTGCAGAGCCTCGACCTCGGTGTGACCCGGGTCGTCACCTGGAACGCCGAGGTCAACGACCACATGGTCGGCATCAACGACCGCCTCGGTTTCGTGCCGGTCGCGCGGGCCGGGGAGTTCCAGAAGCGGCTCACCTGAGCCGCCACCAGGCCCAGGTCCGTCGCCGATCCGTCGACGCCCCACGCAGAAACACGTCGAGTCGGCGCGATGTCGCGCCGACTCGACGGTACCTACGGGCAAACCCGGGGGTGGGTGGCGGAGCGCCCGCAGAGGAGGGTGGGGCGCCGACGGCCACGTCGAGGGAAAGCGGTGGCCGTCGGCGCCATGGGCAGAGTCGGTCCCCCTCTCCCAAAAGGGCCGACGCGTGTGGTTCTGGGGTCAGGCGGGGCCGGTCAGTGGCGCCGCCGAGCGGGTCCGGGTCACGAGTTCGAGCCGCCCGCGTCGGAGTCCAGCGTGAGGTCCGTGGTGTTCTCCGCGCCGTCGCGGGTGTAGGTCACCGTGACCTTGTCGCCGGGGCGGTAGGACCGCACGGTCGCGACGAGGGAGTCGGAGCTCGTGATCAGGGTGTCGTCCACCTTGGTGATCACGTCGCCGGTCTGCAGGCCGGCGCCGCTCGGCGGCCGAGCCGTCGCCGATCGTGCGGATCTGGGCGCCGTCGGCGACCTGGGCGCCGGTGGCGACGTCCTCGACCGAGACACCGAGCTTGGCGTGGGTGGGCGTCTCGCCGTTCTTCATCTGGTCGATGACCGGCAGCACCTCGTCGATCGGGATCGCGAACCCGAGCCCGATGGAGCCGGACTCGCCACCGGTGGTGCTGGTGGACTGGATCGAGGAGTTGATGCCGATCACGTGACCCTGCAGGTCGACGAGCGGGCCACCGCTGTTGCCGGGGTTGATCGCGGCGTCGGTCTGGATCGCCGGGTAGACGGTCGCGTTGCCGGCCGCGTCGGAGCCGACGTTGACCGGTCGGGCCAGCGCGCTCACGATGCCCGAGGTGACGGTGGCGTCGAGGCCGAACGGCGAGCCGATCGCCACGACCTCCTCGCCGACGGCGACGTCGCTGGACGAGCCGATGGTCGCCGGCGTCAGGCCGCTGACGCCTTCGGCCTGGACGACCGCGGTGTCGGTCAGCGGGTCGGTGCCGACGATGGTGGCCGGCGCGTGGGTGCCGTCGCTGAAGGAGACGGTGATCTGGCCGCCGTTGCCGGCGACCTCGGCCACGTGGTTGTTGGTGAGGATCTGGCCGTCGGAGCTGAGGATGATGCCCGAGCCGGACCCGGCCTGCTGGCCGTTGCTCACGTCGAGCTTCACGACCGAGGGCAGCACGGCGGCGGCCACCTGCTCGACGCTGCCGTCGGCGGCCGGGGTGTCCGGGCTGCTCACGACCTGGCTGGTGGTGGGCGACGCTGCCGGCCGCACCGGAGGACGGGTCGTCCTGCCAGGCGCTGTAGGCCGCTGCGCCGCCGAGCCCGGCTCCGCCGCCGACGAGGAGAGCGGCCGCGACGACGCCCGCGGCGAAGCGCTTGCGGCCGCGCGCCCGCTCGACCCTGGCCCGCTGCTGGGTCGGCAGGACCTGGGTGGCGTAGGGGTTGCCCGTGGCGCCGTACTGGCTGCCCAGCTGGCCGGGCTGCCCGGCGGGGACCCCGGCCGGAGGGCCGACGGGCGGCGGGAAGGCAGGGGGCGAGAGCTCCTGGTAGCCGGGGGTCGAGGCAGGCGGCTGGTTCGACGACGGCTGGCCGGCCGGGGGGACGTGCTGCGGGTCGACGGGGCGGTCGTCCGACGGGAAGGAGTTCTGATCGTTCATGTCCTCGACTCTGCTGGGTGCCCCTGTGACCAGCCTGAGACGAGGCTTGGTCCACCGAGAAGAAACGTTCGCGACCCCCTGTGGCGCGGCTCACACGTGACCGGCCACAATCGGGTCGCATGAGCGCACCCGAGCCGACCTTCATCGACGACCGCATCGCCCACTGGGCGCGCGAGAGCCCGGACGCCGAGGCCATCACCTACGGCGCCCGCACCTTCACCTGGCGCGAGTGGGACGACCGGGTGCGCCGCAACGCCGGTGGGCTGAAGGCGCTGGGGATCGGGCGCGGCGACGTGGTCTCGTTCCTCGACAAGAACCACCCCGCCTGTGTGGAGACGTCGATGGCGGCCGGGTCGCTCGGCGCCGCCAACGCGATCATCAACTGGCGCTCGGCCGGCGACGAGGTCGACTACGCCGTCAACGACTCCGGGGCGACGGTGCTGTTCGTCGGCAGGGAGCTGATGGCGACGATCGAGCCGATCCGGGACCGCCTCACCCGGGTGCGGAAGATCATCGAGGTCACCCCCGACGGCGTCGACGACGAGTACGAGGCGTGGCTCGCGGCCGCGACGCCGGTCACTCGCGCCGCGGACGTCTCACCCGAGGACACCTGCCTGGTCATGTACTCCTCCGGCACGACCGGGCGGCCCAAGGGCGTGATGCTCAGCCACCGCAACATGATCGCCCACACCAGGAGCGCCCACGACGGCTGGAGCTTCGAGCCGGGCGACAAGGCGATGGTCGCGATGCCGCTCTTCCACGTCGGAGGGTCGTCGTACGTGATGTTCCCGATCAACGACGGCGTGCCCAGCATCATGACGCGCGACCCCGACGGTGCCTCGCTGGCCGGTGCGATCCTGGGGGGCGCCAACCGCACGTTCCTGGTGCCGGCGGTGCTCGCCCAGGTGCTCCAGAGCGGCCCGGACGCCATCAGGCTTTTCGGCGCCCTCAAGACCTACACGTACGGCGCCGCGCCGATGCCGCCGCCGCTGCTGCGCGCGGCGATGGAGGCCTGGCCGGACACCGACTTCCTCCAGGTCTACGGGCTGACCGAGGTCGGCGGGGTCGCCACCCAGCTCAGCGCCGACGACCACCGCAACGCCGTGTCGTCGGGTCACCCGGAGTGGCTGGTCTCGGCGGGCAAGCCGATCCCCGGGGTCCGGGTCCGCATCGTCGACCCGGGCACCGGCGAGGACGTCGCGACCGGTGAGGCCGGCGAGATCTGGCTGCACACGCCGCAGATGTTCCAGGGCTACCTCGGCAAGCCCGAGGCCACGGCCGAGGTCATCACCGAGGACGGCTGGTTCCGCACCGGCGACCTGGGCAAGGTCGACGAGGACGGGTTCGTCTTCGTCGAGGACCGGCTCAAGGACATGATCATCAGCGGAGGGGAGAACATCTACTCACCCGAGGTCGAGCGGGTCCTGGCCGAGCACCCGGCTGTCATGGAGGTCGCGATCATCGGCGTCCCCGACGACACGTGGGGCGAATCGGTCAAGGCCGTGGTGTCGCTGCGGGAGGGCGCCGCGGCGACCGAGGCGGAGCTGATCGCCTTCTGCCGTGAGCACCTGGCGGCGTTCAAGTGCCCCAGGTCCGTCGACGTCACCGGGCCGCTGCCCCGCAACCCCACCGGCAAGATCCTCAAGCGCGACCTGCGCAAGCCGTACTGGGACGGTCGGGACCGGGCGGTGTGAACGCGCGACCACGAGACCGGTCCGCCGACGAGGAGGCTGCACGATGACCACGGCTCGCCTGGTGCCGGTCACCACCGAGATGGACGGCGACGAGCTCGACGCGGCGGATGCCTGGCACCTCGCCCGCCGCTACGGGCTGCGCACCATCGCCGTCGGCTCGTTCCTGCGCTTCCGCTACGGCGACGGGTTCACCAACAGCCGGGCGCTGGCCCTGCAGACGTGCCTGGCGCTGGTGCCGTTCCTGGTGGCGGTGACCGGGCTCGTCGGCGGCATCGACGACCGCACGTGGGCCCGGGTGGTGGCGCGCACGGTGAGCGCCGTCTCCCCGGGCGGACGGGGCCAGGACGCCCTGGCCGATGCCGTCACCGAGGGCTCGACGAGGACCGGGGACGTCGCCCTCGTGCTCGGGCTGCTCCTGGCGCTGGTGTCCATGACCACGGCGATGGCCCAGGTCGAGCGGGGCGCCAACCGCATCTACGGCATCCGGCGGGACCGGCCCGGCCCGGTCAAGTACGGACGCGCCGCGGTGCTCACCGCCGTGCTCGCCGGGCCGGTCGGCCTCGGGTTCGGGCTGCTCGTCGCCGGCGGGGCGTTCGGCGACGCGATGGTCGAGGAGTACGGCTGGTCGGCCGGCACGCACACGCTCTGGGAGGTGCTGCGCTGGCCGGCGGGGCTGGTCCTGCTCGTGACCACGATCGCGGTGCTGCTGAACCACGCACCCCGACGACGCCAGCCGGCCCTGTCCTGGCTCGCCCTCGGCGCGGGCGTCGCGGTCCTGCTGAGCATGGTGGCCGCGGGCGGCCTCGCGGCGTACGTCAACATCAGCAGCTCCTTCGACAGCACCTACGGCCCGCTGGCGGGCTTCGTGGCCCTGCTGCTGTGGAGCCTGATGTCGTCGATCGCGCTGTTCGGCGGCATCGCTGTCTGCGCCCAGCTCGAGGCACTGCGCACCCCCGACGACGCGCCCGTGGATCCTGATCCCGGCCGCCCGCACGAGAAGGTGGTCCAGGGCTCCGGCCGCGCCACCGGGTGACCGGCCAGCGGTGGATCGTCGCCCGAGCGGCTGTCGGTGGCCGGTGCTGGACTGATCCCATGAGCGATCCCGCCGGCACCCGCTACTGGGTCAACACGATCAGCCTCGACCACGTCCTGCTGGGCGTGGAGGGCGGCTTCACCCAGGCCGGCCACGGCCACGACACCCGGCTCCGACGACTGCGGCGCGGCGACCGGATCGCCTTCTACTCGCCGCGCACGGCGTTGGGGCAGGGCCGGGTCCTGCAGCAGCTCACCGCGCTCGGCGTGCTCGCCGACGACGAGCCCTACCGGGTCGAGCTGAGCGCCGACGTCCACCCGTGGCGTCGCCGCGTCGACTTCGAGAAGGTCGCCCCGGTGCCGATCCGACCGCTCCTGCCGATGCTCGGGTTCATCCTCGACGAGCAGCGGTGGGGGCTGCCGTTCCGCCGCGGGCTGTTCGAGGTGCCGGCCGGCGACTTCGGGGTGATCGCCGGCGCGCTGCGCGACGCGGCCGGCGTCGACGACGCCTTCTCGACCTCCGGGCGCCGCGCCGAACGGTGACGGCCCACCGCCCAGCCCGCGGACGGGTCACCTGCCGTTCACCTGCACTCGACAGGTTGGGGGAGTGACCGACCCCGTGGACGAGCCTGCCGAGGTCGGCGACCCCGCGGCGACCGCGGCCGACCCGCTGCTCCGCGGCGCCTTCGCGCCGTCCCCACGCACCCTCGTGCAGATCTTCCGGGAGACCGCCGCGCAGGCGGCCGACGAGCCGGCGGTCGACGCCGGGACCGGGGTGCTCACCTACGCCGAGCTCGAGGAGGCCGCCGACGGGCTCGCCGCCGAGCTGGCGTCGTACGGCGTGGGCCTCGGCGACAAGGTCGGGGTCCGGGTCAGCTCGGGCACCACCGACCTCTACGTCGCGATCATCGGCATCCTGCTGGCCGGCGCCGCCTACGTGCCGGTCGACGCCGACGACCCCGACGAGCGTGCCCGCCTGGTCTTCGACGAGGCCGACGTCGCGGCCGTGATCGGCAACGACCTCGCGATCGCCTCGCGGCGTACCGCGCCCGCGCCCGGGCTCCAGCCCGCCGAGCCCGAGGAACCCGCCGAGCCCGGCCTCGACCACGACGCGTGGGTGATCTTCACGTCCGGCTCGACCGGCCGGCCCAAGGGCGTGGCGGTGTCGCACCGCTCGGCTGCCGCCTTCGTCGATGCGGAGTCGCGGATGTTCCTGCAGCCCCCGCACGCCGAGCCGCTGGGCATCGGCGACCGGGTGATGGCGGGGCTGTCGGTGGCCTTCGACGCGAGCTGCGAGGAGATGTGGCTGGCCTGGCGGTACGGCGCCTGCCTCGTGCCCGCGCCGCGCGCCCTGGTGCGCAGCGGGATCGACGTCGGCCCGTGGCTGGTGGCCAACGCGATCACCGTCGTCTCCACCGTCCCGACCCTGGTGGCGCTGTGGCCGGCTCGAGGCGCTGGCGAAGGTGCGGCTGCTGATCATGGGCGGCGAGGCCTGCGCGCCCGAGCTGGCCGCGCGCCTGGTCGCGCCGGGCCGCGAGGTCTGGAACACCTACGGCCCGACCGAGGCCACGGTGGTCGCGTGCGGCGCCGAGCTGACCGGCGAGGCGCCGGTGCGGATCGGCCTGCCGCTCGACGGCTGGGACCTCGCCGTCGTCGACGCCGACGGCCACCCGGTGCCGGAGGGAGCGACCGGCGAGCTGATCATCGGCGGCGTCGGACTGGCCCGCTACCTCGACCCCGAGAAGGACGCCGAGAAGTACGCGCCGATGCCGACCCTCGGCTGGGAGCGCGCCTACCGCAGCGGCGACCTCGTCGTGAACGACCCCGCCGGGCTGCTCTTCGGTGGCCGCGCCGACGACCAGGTCAAGCTCGGCGGGCGCCGCATCGAGCTCGGTGAGATCGACAGCGCGCTGCTCGCGCTGCCCGGCGTGAACGGCGCGGCCGCCGCCGTGCGCAGGACCGGCGCGGGCAACAGCCTGCTGGTCGGCTACGTCGCCGTCGACGACACCTTCGACCAGGGTGCCGCACTCGCGACCCTGCGCGCCGCGATGCCGGCCGCGCTCGTGCCGCGCCTGGCGGTCGTCGACGCCGTGCCCACCCGTACGTCGGGCAAGGTCGACCGCGACGCCCTCCCGTGGCCGCTGCCCCGGACCGTCGAACCCGCCGCCGCCGGGCTGGGGGAGACCGAGACCTGGCTGGCCGAGCTGTGGCTCGAGATCCTCGCCGCGAGCGTCGAGACGCGCGAGGCCGACTTCTTCGACCTCGGCGGGGGCAGCCTGACCGCCGCCCAGCTCGTCTCCCTGCTCCGCGTCCCGCTATCCGGAGGTCGTCGTCGGCGACCTCTACGAGCACCCGACGCTCGGTGCCCTGGCCGTCCACCTCGAGGGGATGGCCGCCGCCGGTCCCGCGGACCGGCGCAGCGTCCGCCCCACCCCGCTGAAGACCCAGACCGCCCAGGTGGTCGCGACGGTGCTGGTGCGCTGCCTCGCGGCGCCGCGCTGGGTGTTCTGGGTCGGTCTCGCCGCCCTGGTGCTCGGCGGGCTCGACGGACTCGCCTGGCTGCCCGACACCCCGCCGGTCGCTGCTCGCGGTGCTCGGGCGCGCTGTTCGTGCTCCCGCCGGGGCGGATGGTCGTCGCTGCGGCCGCCGCGCGGATCCTGCTGCGCGGCGTCACCCCCGGCGACCACCCGCGCGGCGGCAAGACCCACCTGCGGCTCTGGCTGGCCACCCACGTCGCCGACGAGCTCGGCGCGACCAGCCTCGCCGGTGCGCCGCTTCGATCACCTGGTACGCCCGCCTGCTGGGAGCCGAGGTCGGCCGCGACGTCGACCTCCACTCGCTGCCCCCGGTCACCGGCCTGCTCCGGCTCGGCAAGGGCTGCTCGATCGAGCCCGAGGTCGACCTGACCGGCTACTGGGTCGACGGCGACGTGCTGCACCTCGGTGAGGTCCGGGTCGGCGCCCGGGCCCGGATCGGCGCCCGCAGCATGCTCTGCCCCGGAGCCCGGGTCGGCGCCGATGCCGAGGTCGAGGCCGGCTCCTCGGTCTTCGGCGAGGTGCCGGCGGGGGAGTACTGGTCCGGCTCGCCGGCCGTACGACGTGCCGACGCCGCCCGCGGCCCGTGGTCGGCGCGCCCGTCCGGCAGCCGGCTGTGGGTCGGCGGCGTACGTCGCTGACGGCGGCGCTCCTCGAGCCTGCTGCCGATCGTGGCCGGGGTGGTGGCCGTGCTGCCGGTGCTCCTGCTGGCCGAGCGTCCGGCCGGGCCGGGCGACCTGGTGGGGCTGCTGGTGTGGCTGCCGCCGGCGACCGTGCTCGGGCTCGTCGTCCTCGCGGTGCTCGTCTGGGGCGTCGTACGCCTGGCCGGGAGCGCGCATCTCGGCCGGCGTCCACCCGGTGCGCAGCGTGCCGGCCCTCGCGGTGTGGGCCACGATGCGGGTGCTCGACGAGGCCCGCACCTGGCTGTTCCCGCTCTACTCCTCGACCCTGACGCCGTGGTGGCTGCGCCGGCTCGGCGCCCGGGTCGGCCGCGACGTCGAGGCCTCGACCGTGCTGATGATCCCGTCGCTGACCCAGGTCAACGACGAGTCGTTCCTCGCCGACGACACCCTCATCGGTGGCTACGAGCTCGGCGGCGGCTGGCTGCGCGTCGAGCGGGTCAAGATCGGCAAGCGCGCCTTCGTCGGCAACTCCGGCATGGCCGCCCCCGGCCGCAAGGTGCCCAAGGCCTCGCTGGTCGCCGTGCTGTCCGCGGCGCCGCGCCGCGGGACCGCCCACCGCGGCGAGTCGTGGCTGGGCAGCCCGCCGGCCCCGCTGCGTCGTACCGCCGACGCCGCGGCCGACCACCGCACCTACCACCCGCCGACCCGGTTGCGCGTGCTCCGCGGCCTGGTGGAGCTCTGCCGGCTCGTGCCGCTGATGGTCGGCCTGGCGTTGACCGCCGTCGCCGCCGGGACCGTGCTGGCGCTGCTCGACGGCACCGGCGCCGTCGTCGCGCTGCTGCTGGCCGGGCCGGTCCTGGTCGTCGCAGGACTGCTCGCCGCCCTGGTCACCACCGCCGCCAAGTGGCTGCTCGTCGGGCGGATGCGACCCGGGAGCCACCCGCTGTGGAGCGGGTTCGTGTGGCGCAACGAGCTCGCCGACACGTTCGTCGAGGTCGTCGCGGCGCCCTGGTTCGCCCGGGCCGTGAGCGGCACCCCCGTGCTCAACGCGTGGCTGCGCCTGATGGGCGCCCGGATCGGGCGCGGGGTGTGGATCGAGTCGTACTGGCTGCCCGAGGCCGACCTCGTCGTCATCGGTGACGGCGCCACCGTCAACCAGGGCAGCGTGGTGCAGACCCACCTCTTCCACGACCGCCGGTTCGCCAAGGACGTGGTGACCCTCGAGCGGGGCGCCACCCTGGGTCCCAACAGCGTGATCCTGCCCGCGGCGACCCTCGGGCGTCACGCTACGGTCGGTCCCGTGTCGTTGGTGATGAGGGGCGAGTCGGTGCCCGACAAGACGGTCTGGATCGGCAACCCCATCGGTCCGTGGGACCTGCGCCCGTGAAGTCGTCCGGGCGACCTCCCCACCGCCGACCCCTACCTGCCCGGTCACGGCGACCCGTCGTGGAGCGCCGAGCACTACGACCTCGACCTCGGCTACGACCTCGCCCGCAACCAGCTGCGCGGGCAGGCCGTCATCCGGGCCGTCGCCGAGACCGACCTGGACCGGGTCGTGCTCGACCTGGCCCACCTGAACGCGTCCAAGGTCCTGGTGGACGGCAAGGCGCCGACCCGCTACGCCGCCCGCGGACACCGGCTCGTGGTCACGCTGAAGTCGCAGATCGCGGCCGGGACGTCGTTCGACGCTCAAGGTGACCTACGCCGGCACGCCCAAGCCACTCGTCGAGCGCCACCACGGCGACGCCGGGTGGGAGGAGCTCGAGGACGGCGTGATCGTCGCGGGCCAGCCGCACGGCGCCCCGACCTGGTTCCCCTGCAACGACCGGCCCGACGACAAGGCGTCGTACCGGATCTCGGTGTCGGCGCCCAACGACTACACGGTGATCTCCAACGGCCTGCTCACCAGGCGCGGTCGCGGGCCCGGCTCCACCACCTGGGTCTACGACCAGGTCGAGCCGATGTCGACCTACCTCGCCACCGTCCAGATCGGGCGGTACGACGTTCGCGAGCTCGACCCCGAGATCCCCCTGCTCGCGGCCGTGCCCGCCGACCCCGGCGACGGCTTCGAGGCGGCATTCGGCCGCAACGCCGACATGCTGCGCCACTTCGCCGAGCTGTTCGGGCCCTACCCGTTCCCGTCGTACACGGTCGTGATCACCGACGACGACCTCGAGATCCCCCTGGAGTCGCAGAGCCTGTCGACGTTCGGGCGCAACTTCATGGACGGCGACTGGGACTGCGTGCGGCTCGTCGCGCACGAGCTGGCGCACCAGTGGTTCGGCAACGCGGTGACGCTGCGGCACTGGAAGGACATCTGGCTGCACGAGGGGTTCGCCTGCTACGCCGAGTGGCTGTGGTCGGAGGAGTCCGGCGGCGACGTCCGCGGATCGCATGGGCCGCACGCCACCACGAGCGCCTCACCGACCTCGACCAGGACCTCGTCCTCGCCGACCCCGGCCCGGAGCTGATGTTCGACGACCGGATCTACAAGCGCGGCGCGCTCACCCTGCACGCGCTGCGCCGCACCGTCGGCGACGACGCGTTCTTCGCGCTGCTGAAGTCGTGGGTGGCCGCGCACTCCGGTGGCACCGTGACCACCTCCGAGTTCGTCACCCACGCGGTGCGCGAGACCGGCCACGACCTCGCCGACCTCTTCGTCGCCTGGCTCGACAAGCCCGCCCTTCCCGACCTGCCCACCTGACGACTGCTGCGGCCGGCCCCGAGGCTGACCCGGTGGTGAGCGCGCACGGCCACCTCAGCCGAGTGCGGAGTCCGCACGGCGCCCGGCGGCGGGTTCGCCATTACGGCGACCTCGTAGGTCGCCCAGAGCTCGACCTGGTCGGCGGAGGTCGGCTCGACCGCCGGGTTTCAGCACGGCGACGTCGGCTGACCACCGGAGCCGGCAGGCGGCCGACGAGGTCGACCGGCGAGGCGCTGCTCCCAGCGGCGACAGGTCCGGCAGGTCGGTGGGGTCGCGGAGGAGGCCCTCGCCGGACGCCTTGAGGACCGCCTCGGCGCGGGTCCAGGTCGCCAGGTCGCCGTACACCCCGGCGTCGGTGCCGGCACGCTCGACGTCGACGCCCACCGGTCCGGCCCAGGTCCAGGCCAGCAGCACGACCCGGCCGGCGTACGACAGGCTCACGTGCGGCGCCGGACCGTCCTCCACCCGCACCCACGGGCGGCCGTGGTCCCGGCCGGCGCAGCGCGGGCACAGGCGGCCGATCAGCGTCGCGCCGGTCTCCGCGGCCAGCCGGGCGTGCGCGACCCGGCGCAGCTCGCCCCGGTCGTCGACGGTCGCGTCCAGCAGCACGACCCGTACCGCGGAGGTCGTCACACGGGGAGTCCCCGCGCCAGCAGCTCGGCGCGGACGGAGCCGGCGTCGGTGAAGACGATCCCGTCGAGCCCTGCCGCGATCGCCGCCTCGACGTTGTCGGCGCGGTCGTCGACGAAGACGAGCGAGTCCAGGGCTGCCCGGTGCGGGCCGCGCATCAGCTCGTAGACCGCCGGGTCCGGCTTGGCCACGCCCTCCACCCCGGACACCACGACCTCCTCGAGCAGCCCCAGGAAGTCGAAGCGGGCCGGGGCGTGCGGGTACAGCTCGGCCGACCAGTTCGTCAGCCCCCACTGCGGCACGCCGGCCCCGTGCAGGGCTCGTACGACGTCGACGCTCCCCGGCACCTCACCGAGCAGCGAGGCGCCGAAGTGCGGCCGGTAGGCGCGACCGTGCGCCGACCACTGCGGGTGCTCGGCGTCGAGCCAGGCCTCGGCGTCCTCCCACGACGCCGCCCGAGTCGGGACCGTGGTTCCAGGCGCGGAAGTCGAACGTGTCCAGGAAGCGGCGGGCCTCCTCGGCCCCGACGCCGGCCGCGATCGCGGCGTGGGGGTCCCAGTCGATGAGGACGTTGCCGAGGTCCCAGACGACTCCGGTGGGGGTCATGGCTTCTCCGTTGCTGTGGGTATGCGTGCCCGAAAGTCAGCGACCCCGCCTGTCGAGTTCGTTCCTCACTCGTCAACCGGGGTCGCTGGGTTGCTTCAGATCCTGATGGGTCTCGACACGCGGGTCGCGACCTCGTTCCTCAGTCGCGCCGCTTGCTCGACCACCCTCGAGGAGTCCGCTGACGCGTTCTCCTCAGTCGCGCCGCTTGCTCGACCACCCTCGAGGAGTCCGCTGTCGCGTCCTCCCAGCTCCACCGCTCGCTGGCGGGGACGAAGTCAGGCGGCGGTCGCCGGTGTAGATCTGCTTGGGGCGAGCGATCTTCTGCTCCTTGTCCTGCACCAGCTCGACCCACTGCGCCAGCCAGCCCGGCGTACGGCCGATGGCGAAGAGCACGGTGAACATCTCCGGCGGGAACTGGAAGGCCTCGTAGATGAGCCCGGAGTAGAAGTCGACGTTGGGGTAGAGCTTGCGCTTGATGAAGTACTCGTCCTCGAGCGCGATCTTCTCCAGCTCCTTGGCGATCTCGAGGAGCGGGTTGACCCCGGTGACCTCGAAGACGTCGTCGCAGGCCTTCTTGATGATCGTGGCGCGCGGGTCGAAGTTCTTGTAGACCCGGTGACCGAAGCCCATGAGCTTCTCGTTGCCGTTCTTGACGCCCTCGATGAAGGCCGGGATGTTCTCCTTCGACCCGATGCGCCGCAGCATCCGCAGCACCGCCTCGTTGGCGCCGCCGTGCAGCGGGCCGTAGAGCGCACCCACGCCCGCGGCGACGGCGGAGTAGGGGTCGACCTGCGAGGAGCCGACCGAGCGCACCGCGTTGGTCGAGCAGTTCTGCTCGTGGTCGGCGTGCAGGATGAAGAGGATGTCGAGGGCCTTGACCAGGCGCGGGTCGGCCTCGAACTTCGACTCGCTCATCTTGAACAGCATCGAGAGGAAGTTGGCGGTGTAGCTGAGGTCGTTGTCGGGGTAGACGTAGGGCTTGCCCTGCGCGTGCCGGAAGGCCCAGGCGCCGAGGGTCGGCATCTTGGCGATCATCCGCACGACCTGGATGTGGCGGTTGTCGGCGTCGGAGATCTTGCGGCATCCGGGTAGAACGTCGACAGCGCGCCGACCGAGGCCATCAGCATGCCCATCGGGTGGGCGTCGTAGCGGAAGCCCTGCATGAAGCTCTTCACGTTCTCGTGGACGAACGTGTGGTAGGTGATCTCGTGCACCCACGCGTCGTACTCCGTCCTTGGTGGGCAGCGCGCCGTGGATCAGGAGGTAGGCCACCTCCAGGAAGCTCGAGCTCTCGGCGAGCTGCTCGATCGGGTAGCCCCGGTACTCCAGGATGCCCTTCTCGCCGTCGATGTAGGTGACGGCGGAACGGCACGAGGCAGTGTTGGTGAAACCGGGGTCATAGACGGCCAGTCCAGGCTCGTCGTCGGTGGTCCGGATCTTCCCGAGGTCGCCGGCCTTGATGGTGCCGTCGAGGATCGGGACGTCGTACTCCAGCCCGGTGCGGTTGTCGCGGACGGTGAGAGAGTCAGTCACGACCTCCAACTTAGACGGCAGCCCCAGCGCGCGCGAAGGCGGTGTCCACGCACGGGTACGCGAAGCGGCCCACGCGTTTTGACCTGCCCGCCCGGCGGCACCTACCTTGGTACGTCGCGTCTCCTGCCGCATCCCGACCGCCGTACCTCGGTCGTGGTGCAGTCCCGGACACCAAGCCGGGCCGTGTTCGTCAGAAAGGCGTGTTGCACCCCCGTCCAGGGCAGACCCTGGCCGGAACCTACGAACGAAGAAGAGCTCCGCCATGCGTACCTATGCCCCGAAGCCCGGTGACATCACCCGCACCTGGCACGTGATCGACGCCGAGGACATCATCCTCGGCAAGCTGGCCGTCGCAAGCGCCAACCTGCTGCGCGGCAAGCACAAGACGATCTACGCCCCCAACACCGACACCGGTGACTTCGTGATCGTCGTCAACGCCGAGAAGGTCGCCCTCTCCGGCAACAAGAAGACCACGAAGCTCGCCTACCGCCACTCGGGCTTCCCCGGTGGTCTGTCGGCGACGCCCATCGGCGAGATCCTCGAGAAGGACGCCCGCAAGGCCATCGAGACGGCCGTGTGGGGCATGCTCCCGAAGAACAAGCTCGGCCGTCAGCTGCTGACGAAGCTCAAGGTCTACTCCGGGCCCACCCACCCGCACGAGGCCCAGCAGGCCGTTCCCTACGTGATCACGCAGATCACGCAGTAACTCAGCACTTCCAGACGACCGAGACTTAAGAGAACCCGAGGATTATCGTGGCTGACACCACCACCACCGATGAGGTCGAGGAGACCTTCGAGACCGACGAGCAGGGCGTTGCCTACAGCTCCGAGAGCGCCCCTTCCGCCGACGCCCCCGAGCGCCCCGCGACCATCGCCCCCGCTGCGGCCACCGGCCGCCGCAAGGAGGCCGTGGCCCGTGTCCGCATCGTGCCCGGCACCGGCGTGTGGACCGTCAACGGTCGCGACGCTCGACAACTACTTCCCGAACAAGCTGCACCAGCAGGTCGTGAACGAGCCGTTCGCCGCGCTGCAGCTCGAGGGCCGCTTCGACGTCATCGCCCGCATCCACGGCGGCGGCATCACCGGCCAGGCCGGCGCGCTGCGCCTCGGCGTGGCCCGCTGCCTCAACGAGATCGACCTCGACGCCAACCGCGCCACGCTGAAGAAGGCCGGTCTGCTGACGCGCGACGCGCGCGTCATCGAGCGCAAGAAGGCCGGTCTCAAGAAGGCCCGCAAGGCTCCGCAGTTCAGCAAGCGCTGATCGCGCGGGACGCACTCGTATGCCGAGTGTCTTCGGCACCGACGGGGTCCGGGGTCTGGCCAACGGTCAGCTGACCGCAGAGCTGGCCCTGGACCTCGGCGTTGCCGCTGCCCGCGTGCTCGTCGACCACGGCGAGTTCTCCGGGCAGCCGTCCGCTGGCCGTGGTCGGCCGCGACACCCGCATCTCGGGGCAGTTCCTCGAGCACGCGGTCGTCGCCGGTCTCGCCTCGGCCGGGGTCGACGTGCTGCGCCTGCGGGTGCTGCCGACCCCGGGTGTCGCCTACTTCACCGACGCCCTCGGCGCCGACGTGGGCGTGGTCATCAGCGCCTCGCACAACGCGATGCCCGACAACGGCATCAAGTTCCTCGCCCGCGGCGGGGTCAAGCTCGACGACGCCCTCGAGGCCGAGATCGAGGCCTGCCTCGGCCAGGACTGGGACCGCCCGACCGGCGCCGACGTCGGCCGGGTCACCCCGCACAAGGGCACGGTCGCGCAGTACGCCGCCTACCTCGGTCAGCACGCTCGACCGCCCGCTGACGCGACCGCTGACCGGCCTCACCGTCGTGCTCGACTGCGCCAACGGCGCCGCCAGCGAGGTCGGCCCACGAGCCCTGCAGGACGCCGGCGCCGACTGTCATCACGATCGGCGCCGAGCCCGACGGCCTCAACATCAACGACGGCTGCGGCTCCACCCACCTCGGGCCGCTCCAGGAGGCCGTCGTCGCGCACGGCGCCGACGCCGGCTTCGCGGTCGACGGCGACGCCGACCGCTGCCTGGCCGTCGACCACACCGGTGCGGTCGTCGACGGCGACCAGCTGATGGTCGATCCTCGCGCTCGCGATGCACGAGTCGGGGCACCTGGTCGACGACACCCTGGTCGCGACCGTGATGAGCAACCTCGGCCTGGTCGCGGGCCCTGCGAGGCCGACGGGGTCCGCGTGCTGCAGACCGCCGTCGGCGACCGCTACGTGCTCGAGGCGATGCGCGCCGGCGGCTACACCCTCGGTGGGGAGCAGTCCGGCCACGTGATCATGCGCGAGCACGCCACGACCGGCGACGGCATCCTGACCGCGCTGCACGTCCTGCAGCGGATGAGCGCGCACCGGCCGCCCGCTGGCCGACCTCGCCGGGGTGATGACCCGCCTGCCGCAGGTCCTGGTCAACGTCGCCCGGCGTCGACAAGCAGCGCGCCGCGACCGACGAGGTCCTCGCCGCCGCGGTCGCCGCCGAGGAGGGCGCCCTCGGCGGCACCGGTCGGGTGCTGCTGCGCTCCTCCGGCACCGAGGCGCTGGTGCGGGTGATGGTCGAGGCGCCCACGCAGAGCCTCGCCCAGGACGTCGCCGACCGGCTGGCCGGCGTCGTGCTCGAGCGCCTCGCGCTCTGAGCGTCCCGGCGCCGCACGGCGCCGCACGGCGCTCAGCAGGTGCTTCCCGCCTGACGAAACCCGGCTGCTGAGCCCCAAACCGGGGGTCGGTGGGCAAGATCACACGCCCGATCGGCCATTTCTGGCCCCCGGTGGCTGATTCGGTCACCGGCCGTGATAACTCGTCGTACGCTTCTACCGAACCCCGACGCGGACGCACGTCCGCCGTCCCCCTCACCCCCCCGGGGCGACCCAGCATGGGAGCAGTACGTGGTGCTACGTCGGAACACGTGGATGGTGGTCCTGGCGACCCTCGTCGCGGTGCTGCTGGGCTCGGCCGCGGTGCCGCTCCAGCCGGCTTCGGCACAGGCGGCCTCCGCCCAGGGTCGGGTCCGTGGGGCGATCGAGGTCAAGGGTGGGGACACCATCAAGGTCAAGATGCGCTGGTTCTCCGCGGACTGGGGATACCTGGGCGCTCGCAAGACCTCCGGCGGTGGCTACTCGATCTCGCTGAAGCCCGGCTCGTACTACCTGCAGTTCGTCGACCTGGCCCCGACCTACGACGTGCACAAGCGACGTCCCGCGACCGTGAAGGTCCGGGTCCGTGCGGGGAGCACCACGATCAAGAACGTGCGGATGCTGCCGGGCGCGGCGATCGGCGGCACGGTCAAGGCCGGCGGGAAGGTCGCGGGCGGTGCCCGGGTCGTGGCGGCGAGCGCCGACGAGCAGTCGTTCGAGACGACGGCCGACAAGTCCGGCGGCTTCGCCCTCGGCGGGCTCCCGCCGGGCAACTACTCGGTCTTCACCTACGACAAGGCCAAGAAGTACGTCGCGAAGTCGTTGTACCTCCAGAAGCTGAAGGGCGGCTCGTACCACTCGGCCTCGATCAACCTCAACAAGCGTGCGGGCAACTTCCTCGTGGACCTCTACGCCGGGTCGCGGCGTTATCCCGGCAAGCACTTCGTGACCGCGGTGAGCAAGGCGACCGGGCAGTTCTGGACCGCCCGCTCCTCGCACGGCTCGGTGACCTTCGAGGGCCTCTACCCGGGGGGCTACACCCTCCAGGTGCCCGGCGTGGGCAGCTACCTGGACGCCCGGGTGCGGGCCAAGGGCCGGTGAAGTCGGGGAAGATCCGGTTCAGCAGCGTGCGCCTGACCAAGCAGGGCGGCTCGGTCGGCGGCACGGTCGTCGCCGCCAACGACCCCACCTACCCGCTGGCCGGGGCCACGGTGACCCTGTACGACGCCGCCGGCAACGCGGTCGCCGGCACGACCTCGGGCAGCGGCGGCGCGTTCGTGCTGGTCGGTCCGCTGCGCACCCAGAAGGGCATGACCGTGGTCGCCGCGCCGAAGGACCCCGCGGCGCCGTACCTCGGTGCGG
This sequence comes from uncultured Actinomycetota bacterium, assembly GCA_963757695.1. Taxonomy (GTDB): domain Bacteria; phylum Actinomycetota; class Actinomycetes; order Propionibacteriales; family Nocardioidaceae; genus Nocardioides. The sequence continues at coordinate 458,017 of CAVWTJ010000012.1, read as the reverse complement.
AGCCCTACCGCTGCATGTACGGCAAGGTCACCCTCTCGGCGGTCTCCGTGACCACCGGCAGGCGTACGACCGTCGCCCCGCTCGCCCTGCCCCACCTGGCCGGCGCCCAGAGCCCGAGCTGCAGCTCCACCGCCAGCCCCGCTGCGACCACCGAGAGGTCCCTCCGATGACCGACGAGATGACCGGACAGCAGACCCAGGACGCCGCGTCCGCTGCCGCGCTGGGGCCCACCCAGTACCTCCGGGTGCCCGACCCGTCGCTCAGCGCCTACGCCGACCACTTGCTCGAGGAGGTCGCGGCGATCCCCGAGAAGCGGGCCACCGTCGGCTGCGTCATCCCGGCGTACAACGAGGGCGAGACGATCGCCGGCGTCCTCGACTCCCTGCTGATGCAGACCCGGCTGCCCGACGTCATCCACGTGATCATCAACAACACCAGCGACGACTCGGTCGAGGTGGCCTCGCACTACGCGGGACCGCACACCCGGATGACGCCCTCGGGCGAGCAGAGCACGGACATCTTCGTCCACGACATCGGCAAGAACCCGGACAAGAAGGTCGGTGCCCTCAACTACGGGCTACTCGCTGGTCAAGGACATGGACTTCCTGCTCGGCGTCGACGGCGACACGACCCCGGAGCCCGACGCCATCGAGGCGCTGGTCGCGGAGATCTCCAGCGACGACCGGATCGGCGGCATCTCGGCGATCTACTCGATCGACGACAGTGCCCTCGACGGGCCGATGGCGAAGTTCCTCATCGCCGGGCAGCGCGCCCAGTTCGCTGCCTTCAACATGCAGAACCTGCTGCGGGGCCGCAACATGGCGGTCCTCGGTGGGCAGTTCTCGATCTTCTCCACGAAGGCCCTGCGCGAGGTGATGCACGACAGCCACCAGCGCACGCCGTGGGTCAAGGACAGTGAGGTCGAGGACTCGCTGCTGTCGCTGCAGATCAAGAGCGCCGGCTACCTCACCAAGATCAGCGCCACCGCTCGCGCCCACGTGGGCGGCATGACCACCCTGCGCGGCCTGGACGCCCAGCAGGTGAAGTGGAACTTCGGCGCCATCGACCTGATGTGGCCCGGCCAGCGCGGCGACACCCGCGGCCAACCGCTGCACCCCAACCTGCGGCTGCGGTGGTTCGAGCACGTCTCGATGGTCATCAACATCATCACCCGGCTGATGTTCCTGCTCCTGCTCGTCGGATCGCTGTCCGATCAACGCCTTCGTCTTCCAGGCCTGGTGGGTGATCCCGCCGCTGATCGCGATCCTGCTCAACGCCGGGTCGCCCTGTCGATGGCCTTCGCCAACCGGCGCGACTACCTCTTCGCGATGACCCTGGTCCCGGCCGAGCTCTACATGTGGACCCGGATGGGCCACTTCGTGCGCGCCTGGCTGAAGTTCTTCAGCCACCAGCAGACCGACAACTGGGCTGCTCAGGCCAAGGCCGAGCGGGGCAAGGGCTGGTCCTGGATCTACCCGTACCTGACGCTCATCGTCCTCGCTGGTCTCGGCGCTCGCGATCTGGGTCCAGCTGCCGGTCTCGCTGCGTTCGAACGTGCTCTCGGTCGGCTGGCCGATCCTCGGTGTCGTCACGGTCCTGCAGACTGCCTGGATGTTCTTCAAGGTGACGCGGCGCTACCGCGGGTTCAAGTCGTGACACGGCGCTCCTTCCGAGCCCTGGCGACCTCGACCGCTGTCCTGCTGGCCCTGAGCGGCTGCACGATCGGGGGTAGCGATGCGACGCAGACGCCGTCCGGGACGCCGGCCAGCGCCGACACGTCCACCACGTTGACGATCGACTCGCGGTTCACCGAGGACGGCTCGTTCTCCTCGCGCACGAAGATCCCCGGGATCCGTGGGATGGACTTCGTCTACACGGTCTACCCGGCCACGAAGACTCCCCGCACGAGCGACTGGTTCCCGAGCGGCAAGAAGTACTTCACCTTCACCTTCCAGGCCATCGACCGGTCGCGCAAGACACGCGACCCGTTCGACACCAAGCGCGAGGTCTACCTCAAGACGATGAGGGTGACCTCCGCGACCACCACCACCGACGGCAGCCCGACCCAGCACCCCTACGACCTCGACGTCGTCGCTGCGAACTCGACCTTCGACCCGGAGCCGGTCACGACCAAGTACGGCATGATCGTCACCTCACCGAAGGGTGCCTTCGAGCTGCGCGACCAGGTGATCGGGGAGGTGTCCGCCGACACGATCGGGGTCGAGCTGACGTTCGTCGCCGTCGTCAACGTCGAGCGCAGGGCCGGGTCGAACAGGTTCGTGCGCGAGACGGTGAAGCAGGTCGTACCGATCGCGATCTTCCCGCCTGCCGATGCCGCCTCGGCGACGCCGGCGGCCGGCTGACGCCGAGGCGCGCCCCCGAAGGACGCGGTCACCCGAGCAGCGGAGCCAGATAGCCGCCCTCGGCGGCGAGGAGGTCCGTGAGCAGGCGGCACGGGCGCCAGTCCTCGACCCGCTCCTCGGTGCTGTCGTGGCCGAGCCAGATATCGAGGTCGCGGAGCTGGTCGAGCACCGCGGCGCCGTGGACGAGCGTGCGCCCATGCATCGGATCCAGGTGGCGAGCGGCGATCTCCAGCGCGGCTGTGCCTGCTCGCGAATCGACCTGCTGGCCTTCCTCCGACACGCGGGCCTCGCACACCAGTCGGCACAGGTCGATCTCGACCGGACCGAGGACGGCGAACTCGAAGTCCAGCAGGGCGATGACCTCGCCGTCCCACAGGGCGTTCATCAAGGCGAGGTCGCCGTGGTTGACACGCTGCTCGACCAGGGGCGCGGCCCGGAAGTAGCCCTCGATGACGTCGTGCAGCCGCGACTGCTGGGCGCCGGACAGTCCGAGCGCAACCTCGGCGCGTCCGGCTGCCGCGGTGGCATCGCCGAGGGTGGCCGGTACGAAACCCCCGTGCGATGCGACATGCGCCCGGAGAGAGGGGCTCGCGTCGTGGACGGTCTGGGTCCGAGCCCACAGCTGACGGACCGCCTGCTGCTGCTCCGTAGGTGTCAGCGTCGGCCATGCCTCGTGCAGGTTCTGGCCGCGAACCTCCGCAGTCACGATCCAGCCGTGCCCGCCGGCAGTACCCTCCCCGAGGATCCCTGGATGCCCGACCTCTCCCGGTAGAGCACGCACGAGCGCTGCCTCGCGAGCCATGTCGAGGGGTGTGTGGGCGATCCGCACGGCGATCCCGTCACCGACCCACGTCGCGTTCGAGTAACCGTTCGCTCGCCGCATCCGGTGAGCTCCCCGCCGTACCGGGCTGCGACGTCGGCAGCCAGGCCTCGGACGAAGGCCACGTCGGACGGGTCGCGATACCGGTCGAGCGGATGGGTGTCCGCGCTGGGTTCTGGCGTCATGTGAGCATGTTCCGGCACGACACGGCTGAGCGGCTAACGCGCGGTCGTGGTCGGACAGCGCGTCGGCGAGCGACAGAGGTCGAGGTCTGCCACGGAGGGCGCCACCGCGATCGTCGTCGAGCACGTCTGAAGGCACGCTCGGCGGGGCGACACGTACGTCGCCGTGACGGTCTCAGAGTCCCTGCGCGGGCCCCGGGTGACGCTCAGGCGGCGACCGGGGCCAGCCGGTAGCCGACCCCCTTGACGGTCTCGATGTACTGCGCCCGTTGGCTCTGGTCGCCGAGCTTGGAGCGCAGGGTGGTCATGTGGGCGTCGACAGTGCGCTTGTCGGCCTCGTTGACGAACCGGGACGCCTGGTCCGGCGGCCGGAGGGTGAGCACGAGGTCGGCCTTGCTGCGCACGCGCCGCCCGGTCTTCATCAAGGAGACCAGGAGATCGGTCTCGGGCTTCGTGAGCTCGAGGGACTTCCCGTGGAGGACCACGGCCCCGGTCATGGCGTTCACGGCGAGGTCCTGGAAGGTCAGTACGTCGCCGGAGGCGTGGACCGGGCTCTTGTCCGCAGCCGGAGCGGCCGCCACGGCGGCCGGCGGCGTCGGACGCGAGGGCTCCGCGGCCGGTGTCGCGGCCGGGGGAGTGGGGGCGGGTGCACGTGCCGGTGTCGGTGCCTGTGCACGTGCCGGTGTCGGCGCGCCGGCGGGCTTCTGGGTGTCCGGCTCTCCCGACACGACGTACAGGCCGGGCACGGTGCCGGGTGCGGGCGTGGGAGTCGTCCCGCCCGACTTCACCTTCAGCTCACGCACGGCGGCGGCCGCCCAGGACTCGGGCTCGGGCTCGGGCGGTCGGACGGCAGAACCCTCGCCGGGCCCCAGGGGGCCGACGTACCCGACCCGGCGCAGCATCGCGTCCGCGCGAGCGCGCAGCTCGCGTGGGCGGAAGGGCTTGACCAGGTAGTCGTCCGCGCCGGCCTCGAACCCGCGGATGATGTCGACCTCCTCGTCGAGGGAGGTGATCATCACCAGGTAGGTCTCGCTGAACTCGCGCAGGCGCTTGGCCACCGCGAACCCGTCGATGCCGGGCATGTTGATGTCGAGGGTCGTGATGATCGGCGAGTGCTCACGCACCGCTTGGAGCGCGGAGTAGCCGTCGGGAGCGAGGATCACCTTGAACCCCGACTGCGTCAGCACCATCTCGATCAGGTCACGCACATCAGAGTCGTCTTCCGCGACTACGGCTATCCGGCTTGAGACCACGTCCGAACCCTATCGAACGTCGTCGCGCCAGGCGACGCTTCGAAAGGATGAGACGACTGTCACCAGCCGGCCGCATCGGCGAGCTCGAGGGCGCGGGTCATCCAGACGTCGCCGGCCGGCGGGCCGTCGTGGCACGGTCCGTCGCTCTCGACGGGGGGCTTGATCCAGAGCAACGCATCGAGCGGGGTGCCGTCGTCCACGAAGCCCGGGTCGCGCCCGAGCGCCTGCCCGGGTGGGTTGCACCAGTCCTTCACCGGCTGGCCGGTTCCTGACGGGTCGCCGTTGCGGCCCGTGTCGATCACGTAGTGCGCGCCGTCGAGCAGGCCGCTGAGCTCGTTCGCGTAGGCGAGCTCGCGTGAGAGCGGCTGGTAGTTGGCGACGTCAGTTGCGAAGCCGCGGACCGAGGCGACCCCGGTCTCCCGCAGCAGGTCGGCCATGTCCGCGGCCGGGATCCAGTCGGAGTGGCCGGCGTCGAGGTAGGTCGTGACCCCGCCCTCGGTCAGCGCGGCCGCCGCGTCGCGCAGCAGGCCGATCCGCGTCTCGCTGTCGACGCACGAGGCCGAGGCGGTCGCCGCCAGGGCATCGGGCTCGAGGATCGCGATGCTGGGGTCCGGGGCGTCCGCGATCGCCTGCACCCACGGCAGGTAGGTGTCGGCGGTGAGACCGCCCGCCGAGAAGCCGGCAGTGCAGTCGCGGTCGGGGATGCCGTAGAGGACGAAGACCGGCACCTGGTCGTCGCCGGCGTCGGCAACCACCGACGCGACGTAGTCGCCGACCTGGTCGGTGGGAAGGCGCTCGGGCGTCAGCCAGATGCCCGTCGGGGTCGAGGACAGCCGCTCGAGCACGTCGATCCGGTGGGTGTCCCCGTCGGCCTCGGCCTGGCGGGAGGCCGCCGCCAGGAGCGGCGGCGTCACCGCGACCTGGGTGCGTTCCTTGAGGAGGTTCTCGCCGGTGGCGCCGGTGGAGTCGCCGGAGCAGCCGAACAGGGCGGGGAGAGCCAGGAGCAGCACCGCTGGGAGGGCAAGGGGGCGCACCACCCAAGTGTGCCCTACGGTGCGTGGAGCCGTGGCGGATCCCGGCCCCGGCAAGGGTCCCCGTACCCTGGCGACCCCTCGACGACAGGATCCTCATGCGTTTCACCGAACGACCCGGACCGGCGCGCCTCGCCCCGGCGCTGGCCGCCGCCGTGCTCCTCGCGGGCGTCCTTGCCGGGTGCGGCTCCGAGAACGACGGCGACACGGTCGCCAGCGACACCGGCGCCCCGGCGGCGGACGCCTCGGGTCTGCCCGACTGGGCGCCGGAGATCCTCACCGACGACGCCGGCGACGTGACCGGCCTCGACTTCACCGACGCCGCGGCACCCAGCGACGAGCTGCTGGTCGCCGAGGTCACGACCGGTGACGGCCCGCCCGTCGAGGCCGGCCAGACGATCACGGCCGACTACTACGGCCAGCTGCCGGACGCCGACGAGGCGTTCGACTCCAGCTACCCGCGTGAGCCGTTCGACGCACCCATCGGCCAGGGCGCCCTCATCGAGGGCTGGGACGAGGGCCTGGTCGGCGTCCCGGTCGGGAGCCGGGTCATCATGTCGGTCCCACCGGACCTCGGGTACGGCGACGCCGGCTCGCCGCCGGTGATCCCCGGTGGCGCCACGCTGTACTTCGTGATCGACATCATCGACGCGCAGTAGCGCCGACGGACCTGGTGGGCGGCGGGTCGCGTCAGAGCTTGCGCAGCCGCACGTAGCGCACCGAGTGGTCCTTGTCCTTGCGCATCACCAGGGTCGCGCGGGACCGGGTCGGCAGGATGTTCTGCACCAGGTTGGGTCCGTTGATGGAGTCCCAGATGCGCGAGGCCTCGGCGACCGCCTCGTCGTGGCTGAGGCCGGCGTACTTGGTGAAGTAGGAGCCCGGGTCGCGGAACGCCGTCTCGCGCAGCCGCAGGAAGCGCGAGACGTACCAGTTCGCGGATCTTGTCGCGCCCGGCGTCGACGTAGACCGAGAAGTCGAAGAAGTCGCTCAGGGTCAGCCCGGCGCGACCGTCGTCGTCCACCCGGGCCGGCTGGAGGACGTTGAGGCCCTCGATGATCACGATGTCGGGCCGCTTGACCACGACCTTCTCGTCGGGGACGACGTCGTAGACCAGGTGGGAGTACGTCGGCGCCTCCACCTCGTCCTTGCCCGACTTGATGTCGACGACGAAGCGCAGCAGCGCGCGCCGGTCGTAGGACTCCGGGAAGCCCTTGCGGTGCAGGATGCCGCGGCGCTCCAGCTCGGCGTTCGGGTAGAGGAACCCGTCGGTGGTGACGAGTGCGACGTTGGGGTGCTCGGGCCAGTGGGCCAGCATCTGCTGGAGCACGCGCGCGGTCGTCGACTTGCCGACGGCCACCGAGCCGGCCAGCCCGATCACGAACGGCGTGCGCGGCGGCGTCGGCTGGTGCAGGAACTCCTCCTGCTCGCGGTGCAGGTCGCCGGCCGCCTCGACGTACAGGCTGAGCAGGCGGGAGAGCGGGAGGTAGACCTCCTCGACCTCCTCGAGGTCGAGGCTGTCGCCCAGGCCGCGCAGGCGGGCGATCTCGCTCGGCGCTGAGCGGGTTGTTGCTCTCGCGAGCCAGCTTGGCCCAGGCGCTGCGGTCGAGCTCGATGTACGGCGAAGCCTCGTGCCCGCTGTCGTCGAGCCCGTGGGAGCCGTTGCGGGACCCGTGGTGAGAACCGTGGTCCGGCTTGGTCTGCGACCCGCGATGGCCAGCGCCCTGCGACATGACCGGCGATTCTTGCAGCACGCCCGCCTGCACGGCTGCGCGGTCCATGCCCCGTAGAGTCACGTCCCATGTGCGGCATCGTCGGGTACGTCGGCCACCAGCAGGCCCAGGGCGTGGTGATCGAGGGACTCCGTCGGTTGGAGTACCGCGGGTACGACTCGGCCGGGGTGGCGCTCGTCGTGCCCGGCGGGGCACCGACGGTCCACGACGGCCGGTCCGGGGCGATCGCCACGGCGAAGAAGGCCGGCAAGCTCGCCAACCTGGAGAAGGTCATCGCCGACGCAGGCGCTGCCGCCGTCCCACATCGGGCATCGGGCACACCCGCTGGGCCACCCACGGCCCGCCCAACGACGTCAACGCCCACCCGCACGCCGGCAACGCCCACCGGGTCGCGCTGGTGCACAACGGGATCATCGAGAACTTCGCCGACCTGCGCGCCCGCCTCGAGGCCGACGACCACGTGCTCGTCTCCGAGACCGACACCGAGACCGTCGCCCACCTCGTCGAGCTGCAGCTCCAGTCCGGGCGTCGACCTGACCACCGCGATGCAGCGGGTCTGCCAGGTGCTCGAGGGTGCCTTCACCCTCGTCGCGATCGACGCCGAGGACCCCGACCGGGTCGTCGCCGCGCGGCGCAACAGCCCGCTGGTGGTGGGGCTGGGCGAGGGCGAGAACTTCCTCGGCTCCGACGTCGCGGCGTTCATCGAGCACACCCGCGAGGCCCTCGAGCTCGGCCAGGACCAGGTCGTCACGATCACCCGCGACGGCGTGCGAGGTGACCGACTTCGACGGCCACCCGGCCCAGGCCGTGCCCTACCACGTCGACTGGGACCTCTCGGCCGCCGAGAAGGACGGCCACGACTGGTTCATGCGCAAGGAGATCTTCGAGCAGCCGCGCGCGGTGGCCGACTCGCTGCTGGGTCGCCGCGGCACCGACCGGGCTGCTCCAGCTCGACGAGATGCGCCTCTCCGACGACGAGATCCGCGACGTCGACAAGATCATCATCATCGCCTGCGGCACGTCGTTCTACGCGGGCATGGTCGCCAAGTACGCGATCGAGCACTGGACCCGGGTGCCGGTCGAGGTCGAGCTGGCCTCGGAGTTCCGCTACCGCGACCCGATCCTCGACTACTCCACCCTCGTGGTCGCGATCAGCCAGTCCGGCGAGACCGCCGACACCCTCCAGGCGATCCGGCACGCCCGCACCCAGCGCTCCAAGGTGCTCGCGATCTGCAACACCAACGGCTCCACCATCCCGCGCGAGTCCGACGCGGTGATCTACACCCACGCCGGTCCGGAGATCGGCGTCGCCTCGACCAAGGGCTTCCTGACCCAGCTCATCGCCTGCTACCTGCTGGCGCTCTACATCGCGCAGGTCAAGGGCACCCGCTACGGCGACGAGATCGACGAGGTCATGGGTCAGCTCGAGGAGATGCCCGAGCACATCGCGACGGTCCTGTCGCGGGCCGACCAGGTCTACGAGCTCGCCGCCGCCCACGTCGACACCCGCTCGGTGCTGTTCCTGGGCCGCCATGCCGGCTACCCGATCGCGATGGAGGGTGCGCTCAAGCTGAAGGAGATCGCCTACCTGCACGCCGAGGGCTTCGCGGCCGGCGAGCTCAAGCACGGCCCGATCGCCCTCGTCGAGGAGGGCCTGCCGGTGCTGTGCATCGTGCCTCCCCGGGGCCGCGACCAGCTCCACGAGAAGATGCTCAGCGGCATCCAGGAGGTCCGTGCCCGCGGTGCCCGCACGATCTGCCTCGCGGAGGAGGGCGACACCCGGATCGAGCCGTACGCCGACGTGCTCATCCGCCTGCCCCAGGTGCCGACGCTGCTCCAGCCGCTGGTGGCCGTCGTTCCGCTCCAGCTGTTCGCGTGCGAGCTGGCCAGCGCGCTGGGCCACGACGTCGACCAGCCGCGCAACCTCGCCAAGTCCGTCACGGTCGAGTAGCGGGTCGCGATGGCAGTGATCGGGATCGGCATCGACGTGTGCGAGATCGTGCGCTTCGAGGATTCCCTGCGTCGTACGCCGGGCCTGCGCGAGCGGCTCTTCACCCCGTCCGAGGCGGTGCGCGCGCCGGCGTCCCTGGCGGCCCGCTTCGCCGCCAAGGAGGCCCTCGCCAAGGCCCTCGGTGCCCCCGGCAACCTCGCCTGGCACGACGCCGAGGTGGTCTCCGAGGACTCCGGCCAGCCCCGGCTCGAGCTGCGCGGCAGCGTCCTGGCCCGCGCCAACGACCTCGGTGCCGTCCACGTGCACGTCTCGCTCTCCCACGACGCCGGGATCGCCTCGGCCGTGGTGGTCCTGGAGTCCTAGTCCCGAGCCTTCCTCACCGGGGCTCCCGGGCTGCTCGACCACCGGCGGCGGCCCCGGTCGATCAGGAGCAGGACGACGCGGCGCGGGCCACGAGGGTGGCCCAGGTCCTCTCGGCGGAGCGCTGCTGGTGGACCCCGTCGACGAGGAGGTCCGGGCGGGTGGTGGCGGTGACCTGCCACGGGGCGAGGCAGGTGTGCGGGCGGTCGGCGACGATCTCGCTCATCCAGTGCCCGATGTCCGTCATCAGGTCGGCCCTGCGCTGGCCGTAGACCGCCGGGTCCCGGTACGGCGTCACCAGCACCACTCGGGTGCGGGCCGGCACGAGCCGGAGTGCGTCGAGGTAGTCCTGGCGGGTTGTGCGGGTGCCGTTCGTGCCCAGGGCGAGGACCACGGTCCGCGGCATCGTGTGGGTGCCGAGGTAGCTCTCGAACCGGGGCGTCCACGAGTTCAGTGCCGAGCCCGGCCGGCCGTCCACGGCCCAGGTGGGGTGGCGGCGGGCGATCTCGTCGGCGGCGCGCCAGGTGACCGAGTCGCCGATGACGAAGACCCGGTCGGTGAGCTTGTGCTTCTCCTCGCCGGGCCGCAGCGCGCGGCAGGTGCGTCCGCTCCACTGGTACGACGCGCGGGTCGCGCAGAGCACCTCGGAGCGGGCCAGGACGGCGTCGGGGAGCCGGATCCCGCGGACGGCGGCGGTACGCCGCGCGGCCTGGAGCTCGGTCGGCGTCACGCACAGGTCGATGCCGTCGCGGGCCTTGATGACGACGTACGTCGTCGCCGGCGCACGGCACTGACGCGCGTCGTGGAAGAGGTTGCGGGGGGTGCTGCGATCGACGTTGGCCAGGCAGCGGTTGACGGCGCCGATCCAGCGCCGGTCGAGCCGGCGGCAGAGGCGGGACTCCAGCGACACCGCGTAGTCGCTGCCGCCCAGCCGGCAGCTCTCGGTGTTGTAGTCGCCGGCGATGGTGGCACCCGCGCGCAGGCAGCGCACCCGCTGGCACCCCGTCTGCCCACGGCGGGTCGCCCAGACCCGCCCGAGGTCGGCGCAGGTGGCCGGGTCGAGGGCGGTGTCGACGGGGGAGTAGTCGACCACGCCGAGGCGGCCCGCGCTGGCGGGCTCGCGGGTCACCGCGCTGATCGCCACGAAGGCGACCGCGGTGAGGACCAGCACGAGGACGGACGCAGCGAGCCGAGGGAGCGGCTGCTGCGGGCCGAGCGTGACGGCGCGAGGGTCGGTGTGTGTCATGGGTCCCCAGGTACGACGGTCGGCAGCGTCGGGTCGGCGTTGCCGGGTCCGCGACCTGCGGCGGGCGGGGTCGCTGCGGAGGATGCTACGGGCTCGCGGGCCGCGTCGCCGGGCTTCGGGAGGGTCGGCGGCGCCCCACTGGCCACGGCTCGGTGCCGCTAGCGTGGAGCCATGATCCGCGCCCACACCGTCGAGCAGGTCCGTGCGGCCGAGGGGCGGCTCCTGGCCACGTTGCCCGAGGGCGCGCTCATGCAGCGCGCCGCCCACGGGCTCGCCCACGCGGTCCTCGACCTGCTCGGCGCCGCCTACGGTCGACGCGTCGTGCTGCTGGTCGGGCTCGGGCGACAACGGCGGCGACGCGCTGTACGCCGGCGCGGTGCTGGCCCGTCGCGGCGTGCAGGTGAGCGCGTGGCTGCTCTCCGAGCGGGCCCACGAGGCCGGCTCCCGGGCGCTGGTGGCGGCCGGCGGTCGCCTGGTGAGCGGCCCCCCGAGCGGCCCGGCCCCGGACCTGGTGCGTCGACGGCATCGTCGGCATCGGTGGTCGCCCCGGCCTGCGTCCGGAGGCCGAGCGTGCGCTGGCCGCGCTGGGCGGCGTACCCGTGGTCGCGGTCGACACCCCGAGCGGTGTCGACGTCGACACCGGCGAGCTCGACGGCGCCCACGTCAGCGCGCTGCTGACCGTCACCTTCGGCACCCACAAGATCTGCCACCTCGTCGACCCGGCGGCCGAGCACGCCGGCGCGGTGCACCTGGTCGACCTCGGGCTGGACCTGCCCGCTGCCGCCGTCGAGGCGCTCCAGCCCGCCGACGTGGCGGCGCTGCTGCCGCGGCCGGGGGCCCAGGCGCAGAAGTACTCGCGTGGCGTCGTCGGCGTACGGGCCGGGTCGGCGCAGTACCCCGGAGCCGGGCTCCTCTCCGTCGCCGGCGCCGCCTGCGGGCTCGTCGGGATGGTCCGCTACGTCGGCGACGACGCCGTGCGCGACCAGGTACGCCGCGCGCACCCCGAGGTCGTCGGCGACGGCCGGGTGCAGGCCTGGGTGGTCGGCTCCGGCAGCGGCGACGGGGCGGCCGGCACGCTCGCCGACGCGCTGGCCGACGACGTGCCGACGGTCATCGACGCCGACGCGCTCGAGCACGCCCCGACCGACCGACCCGACGCGATCCTCACGCCGCACGCCGGCGAGCTGTCCCGGATGCTCGACGTCGAGCGCGCCACGATCGAGGCCCAGCCCGCTCGAGCACGCGCGCGCGGGCCGCGGAGGCCTACGGCTGCACGGTGCTCCTCAAGGGCCGCCACACGCTGGTCGCGCACCCCGACGGACGGGTGCGGGTCACCCTCACCGGCACGCCCGTGGCTGGCCACGGCCGGGGCCGGCGACGTGCTCGGTGGGGTGATCGGCGCGCTCGCCGCGGCCGGCCTGGATCCCTTCGACGCCGCGTCGGTGGGCTCGTGGCTGCACGGCGCGGCCGCCACCCACGCCGCCCGGCGCGGCCCGATCGTGGCCGGTGACGTCGGCTCTCGCCCTGCCGGCGGTGCTCGGACGGTCTCCTCGGGCCCCCGGCGTCGGAGTGGGACAATCCTTGACATGACCACGCCCACCCGCGCCGAGATCGTCGTCGACCTCGACGCGATCCGGCACAACGTGCGGCTGCTGCGCGAGCTGACCGGCGTCACGATGATCACCGTCGTCAAGGCCGACGGCTACGGCCACGGCATGCTCCCGGTCGCCCGGGCAGCACGCGAGGCCGGCTCCGAGTGGCTGGCGGTCGCCACCCTCGACGAGGTGACGGCGCTGCGGGCCGCCGGCGACACCGGGCGGATCCTGACCTGGCTGACCGTCCCCGACGAGCACTACGACGACGCGATCCGCGCCGACGTCGACCTCACGGCGTACTCCCTGGCCGAGCTCGAGGAGATCCAGGCGGCGGCGGTCTACGTCGGCGCTCCCGCCCGGCTGCAGCTCAAGGTCGACACCGGGCTCTCCCGTGGCGGCGCGTCGCGCCGTGACTGGGAGCCGTTCTTCGCCCGGGCACGCGCCGGCGAGGAGGCCGGCCACTGGCGGGTCACCGGGATCTGGTCGCACCTGGCGTGCGCCGAGGAGCCCGACCACCCGGCCAACGACGCCCAGGAAGCGGCGTTCCGCGAGGCGCTGGCGCTGGCCGAGGCGGCCGGGCTGCGGCCCGAGATGGTGCACCTGGCCAACTCCGCGGCCGCGGTGCTGCGGCCCAGTGCGCGCTTCGACGCGGTCCGGTGCGGCATCGCGACGTACGGCCTCGACCCGGCCCCGGACGTCGACCACGGCCTCGACCTGCGCCCGGCGATGACGGTGCGCGCCGACCTCGCCCTGGTCAAGCACCTCGACGCCGGCGACTCCGTCTCCTACGGCCACACCTGGACCGCGACCACCCCGACCACGGTCGGCCTGGTGCCGGTCGGGTACGGCGAGGGCCTGCCCGTCCACGCCAGCAACCTCGCCGAGGTCTCGGTCGACGGCAAGCGGCGCCCGATCCGCGGCCGGGTCTGCATGGACCAGGTCATGGTCGACCTCGGCGGCGACGAGCCGCCCGTCGGCAGCGACGTCGTGCTGTTCGGCCCACCGACCGGTGGCCAGCCCACCGCCCAGGACTGGGCGCGAGGCTGCGGCACCATCAACTACGAGATCGTCACCCGCATCGGCGGTCGCCTGACCCGCCGCTACGTCGACTCGCAGATCCCGACCGGAGGCGTGGCATGAGCCACCACCTGAGCCGCCGCCAGTGGGCGCTGCGCTCGCATCGGCAGCGCCGTCGGCCTCGCCGCGGCCGGCACCGCCGTCGGCATCGTGCGCCAGCACCGCCAGCTCAGCCGCACGGCGGGCGAGGACGTCACCTTCGGCTCGCTGCACACCGCGCCGATCACGGTGGTCGCCGACGACGGCGTGCCGCTGCACGTCGAGATCGACGAGGTCTCCGAGGACGACGTGCGGCGCGGCGAGCTCCGGTCCGAGACCTCCCGGGGCGAGCGGGGGAGCGTGGCACCGGTGACCGTGGTCTTCGCGCACGGCTACTGCCTCAACCTCGACTCCTGGCACTTCCAGCGCGCCGCCTACCGCGGGCTGGTCCGCACCGTCTACTACGACCAGCGCTCCCACGGCCGCTCCGGGCGCTCCGACCGCAGCCACGCCACGATCGACCAGCTCGGCCGCGACCTCAAGCACGTGATCGACGTCGCCGCCCCGGACGGACCGGTCGTGCTCGTCGGCCACTCGATGGGTGGGATGACGATCGTCGCGCTCGTCGAGCAGTTCCCCGAGCTGATCGGCGACAAGGTCATCGGCGCCGCCCTGATCTCGACGACGGCCGGCGGGCTCGACACCGGTCGCCTCCTGCTGCCCCTGCTGCCGAGCCGGCTGGGTGGGCGGCTGACCTCCCGCACCGTCGCGGCGCTCCAGCACGGCCATGCCGCGGTCGACCAGGTGCGCCGCGTCGGACGGGTCATCGCCAACGCCGCGACCAGCCGCCTGGCGTTCGGGGAGACGGTGCCGCGCTCCTACGTGCGCTTCGTCGACAGCATGCTCGCCGCGACGCCGTTCGAGGTGGTGGCCGACTTCTTCCCGAGCCTCGGCTCGCTCGACAAGTTCGACTCCGTGGAGGTGCTCGACCGGGTGCCGGTCTCGGTCATCTGCGGCACGGCCGACCGGATGACCTCGATCGGGCACTCGCGCAAGCTGCACGCGCGGATCCCGGGCTCGCGGCTCCTCGAGTGCGAGGGCGCCGGTCACATGGTGCTGCTCGAGCGCCACGACCAGGTCAACGCCGAGCTCGACCAGCTGATCACCGCCGCGACCACCCGCGCGGCCAGCAGATGAGCCTGAGCGTACGACGGGTCGGCCCCGAGTCCGCCGACGTGGTGCTGGCGATCGTCAAGGACGCCTTCGGCAGCCGCCCGCCCCTCGACCCGCCGGCCGACGCGCTGCTGGAGACCCGCGGCTCGATGGCCACCCGCCTCGCGCTCGGCGGCGGCCTGGTCGCCCGGGTCGACAACGAGCCGGTCGGCTGCGTGCTCCTCGACCTGGTCGGCGACACCATGTACCTGCGCCGCTTCGGCGTCGTCGCCTCGGCCCAGGGCAAGGGCGTCGCCGGTGCGCTGATCCAGGCCTCGGTCGAGGCCGCCACCGGTCGCGCCACGCGGCTCAGCGTGGTGGCCCGCCAGGAGCTGCCGCGCACGGTCGCCTTCTGGGCCAACCGGGGCTTCACCCAGATCGACCGCCGCAGCCCGTACGTCGAGCTGGGGCTGCGGCTGCCCCGGATCCACGAGGTGGCGACGGCCGAGGACATGAAGGAGCTCGGCCGACGGCTGGCGCGCACCCTCCAGGCCGGCGACCTGGTCGTGCTGACCGGCGACCTGGGGGCCGGCAAGACGACGTTCACGCAGGGCCTGGGCGCCGGGCTGGGCGTGGAGGGTCCGATCACGTCGCCGACGTTCGTCATCGCCCGCGAGCACGCCCCCTCGGGCGTGCGGCCCGGGCTGGTGCACGTCGACGCCTACCGCCTCGGTGGCCAGGACGAGCTCGACGACCTCGACCTCGACACCTCCCTCGATGAGGTCGTGACGGTCGTGGAGTGGGGCGAGGACATGGCCGAGGCGCTGGCTCCGTCGCGCCTCGAGGTGCGCATCCGGCACGTCGTCGGTGCGACGGGGTCCCCGTCGCCGACCGGGCGGTGGAGGGGACCGACGAGGACGGTGACGAGGGGGAGGACGAGGTCGAGCCGATCGCGCCGCGCGTCGTCGAGGTGCAGGGCATCGGCCCGCGCTGGGCGACCCATCCCAACCGCCCCTACCCGATGCCCGACGGGCCGCTAGCCTGACGCGGTGCTGCTCACCTTCGACACCGCCTCCCCGACGGTCAGCGTCGCGCTGCTGGACGACGACCGGGTCCTGGCCGAGCTCGTCTCCGAGCAGACCATGCGCCACGGGGAGCAGCTCGCCCCGCTGATCGAGCAGGTCCTGGCCGACGCCGGGGCGACCCGCAGGGACCTGACGGCCGTCGGCGTCGGCGTCGGACCGGGTCCCTTCACGGGGCTCCGGGTCGGCCTGGTCACCGCGCGCACGCTCGGCCTCGTGCTCGACGTACCCGTCCACGGCGTGTGCTCGCTCGACGTGCTCGCGATCGAGGCGCTCGACACGGGTGCGGTCGAGGGTGCGTTCGTGGTGGCGACCGACGCGCGGCGCAAGGAGGTCTACCTCGCCTCCTACGACGCGCACGGCACCCGCACCAGCGGCCCCACCGTCGACAAGCCGGAGGCGGTGGCGACCGATGCGCCGGTCGTGGGGGAGGGCGCGCTGCTCTACCCCGAGTGGCTGCCGCACGCCGTCGGCCCGCGGCGGGTCTCGGCCGGCTGGGTGGGCCGGGTGATCGTGGGGGAGCGCGCCGCGCTGCTCGACCCCGACCCGCTCTACCTGCGCCGGCCCGACGCCGAGGTGCCCGGGACGCCGAAGCGGGTCTCGTGACGTCGCTCGTGCGGCGGGCGAGCGAGGCCGACACCGACGCGGTCGCCGCGCTCGAGGAGGAGTGCCTCGGGGACGACGCCTGGTCCTACGGGCTCGTCGCCGAGGGCGTGTCCGGCCGGCTCCCCACGGTGCTCTACCTGGTGGCCGAGGTCGACGGCGAGGTCGTGGGGCATGCCGCGGCGAGCGTCGTCGCCGACATCGCCGAGCTCCAGCGGATCGCGGTGACGCCGGCCCGTCGTCGTACCGGGCTCGCGGCGGCGCTGCTCGCCGAGGTCGTCGGAGCCGCGCACGCGGGCGGCGCCGACCGGTTGCTGCTCGAGGTGCGCGAGGACAACGCGGGTGCGATCGCGTTCTACGCCGCGGCCGGGTTCGTCGAGCTCGACCGCCGCAAGCGCTACTACCGCGACGGCGCGACCGCGATCGTGCTCAGCCGCCCGCTGGTCGAGGACGACTGAGCACCTTCCGGGTCACTCCATGGTGAGGACGACGCGGAAGCGGGCGTCGCCGCTCATCATCCGCGCGTAGCCGTCCGCGGCCTGCTCGAGCGGGTAGGTCTCCACGCTGGGGCGCACGTCGTGCAGCACGCTGAAGCGCATCGTGTCCTCGGAGTCCTTCGAGGTGCCCGAGGCGTGACCCAGGACCCCGGTGCTGCCCGGGATCAGCGCGAACGGCGGGATCTGCATCGGGTCGGCCGACGCTCCCACGACGACCATCCGGCCGCGGGGACGCAGGCCGCCGACCACGGCGCTCATCGCGTCGGGGGCGGTGACGGTGGCCAGGATCGTCTGCGCGCCGCCGAGGGCCTGGAGCGCCTCGGCGGGGTCGCCGGCCGTCGAGTCGACGTAGTGGTGGGCGCCGAGCGCGCGCGCCTGCTCCTCCTTGGCCGTGCCGCGGGCGATGGCGACGGTCTCGAAGCCCATCCGACGCGCGAACTGCACCCCGAGGTGGCCCAGGCCTCCGACGCCGAGGATCGCGACCAGGTCGCCGGGTCGCGCGCCGCTCTCGCGCAGGGCGTTGAACGTCGTGATGCCGGCGCACAGCAGCGGCGCGGCGTCGACGGCGGCGAGGTCGTCGGGGATCGAGGCCAGCGCGCTCTGCGGCACGACGACGTGGTCGGCGTACCCGCCGTCGTAGGCGATGCCGGGGACCTGGCCGTTGACGCAGCTGATCAGGTCGCCGCGCCGGCAGGGGTCGCAGTGGCCGCAGTTGCCGCCGAACCAGCCGACGCCCACCCGCTGACCGGGCTCCCAGGGCTCGACGCCCTCGCCCACGGCCTCGATCCGGCCGGCGATCTCGTGACCGGGGACCCGGGGGTACTCGATGGGCATCCCGCCCTCGACCGTGAAGGCGTCGGAGTGGCACACCCCGCACGCCTCGACCCGGACCAGCACCTCGCCGCGACCGGGCGAGGGCACCTCGCGCTCGACCAGCTCGATCTCGCCGCCCGCGGCGGCCACCTGCATCACTCGTGAAGTCGTCATGCTCCCAGCACACCAGACCGCGCAAGCCGCCGAAGGGGAGGGGGACGGGCCCGCCGACAGGTCGGCCCGTACGACGCACGAGAGGCAGCGCCGGGAACGGCGCTGCCTCTCGTGGTCCTGCCGGCTCGGGTGGGGCTCAGCTGCCGCCGGTGAGGAAGAACGGCGGCGACGCCTCGTCGTAGCCGGTGACCGGGCCGACCAGGACCTCGGACCGTCCGGTCACCGCGTCGAGGCTCACGATCGACCAGGCGCCGTCCTCGTAGACCGTCGCGACGGCGTGGCGCGCCTCGGCCCACGCCATCTGGGCGACGAAGCCCTGCGTCTTCGACCTCGTAGCGGGCGACCTCGTCGCCCGTCGTGGCGTCGAGGATCGAGAAGTAGCGCGGGCCGAGCCCGTCGCCGTACGGGTCGGTGCCGATCACGAAGGCGCTGGTCGGCGAGATGTCGAGCACCTGCGAGGTGCACGTCTGGAACAGCTCGGTCTGGGTCTGCCGGTTGTAGAGGACCCCGCACGAGCCGGTGTCGGAGTAGGAGGTCTGGGCGGTGACCAGGAAGCCGTCGGCCGCGTCGTTGATCGTGATGGCGCCGGGCACGGGGGTGGTGCTGGGGCCCTCGTAGTTGATCTCGTACGGCTCCGTCTCGAAGTCGTTGTACTCGAGGAACGGGTGGCAGCCGGCCTCGGTGGCGCAGTCGCCGTTCCCGAGGATCGCGGCCAGGTCGACGTCGGCGAAGCCCGTGCCGAACGACGTCTCCCCGGTGGCGCCCAGGAACACGAGCTCGTCGTCGGTGGTGATGAACGCGGCCGCGGTGCCCTCCGGGGAGACCCTCATGGCAGAGCGCACCCGGTACGTCGTGGTGACGACGCCGTCGGAGACGTAGTCGACGAAGGGGTTGCCGTTCTTGCCCTGGCGGTAGGCCGCGAGCGAGGTCTCGCCCAGCTCGGTGGCCGCGGTGTAGTCGGGCCGCGGCAGCTCGATCGTGCGGTCGTCACCGGTGTGCAGGAGGGCGTTGGCGCCGTCCTGCCCGACCTCGAGGACGTCGACCCCGAAGCCGAAGTCGGCGTCGAGGCCGGTCGGTGCCTGGAGGGTCGGCGCGTCGGTGGGGTTGTCGGTGTCGACCGCGGTCGGCTCCTCGCTCGGCTCGACCGTGGGCGTGTCGCTGATCGTCACCGACGGTGCCGGGTCGATGGTGTCGGCACGGTCGTTGCCGCTGCCGGCGAGGACGGCGATCGGGACGATCACGGCGGCCGCCGCGAGGATGCCGCCGGCGACCGCGGCGCGGCGCTTGCGTCGGATGTGCATGGCCTTGCCCTTCACGGAGGAGAGGTCGAGGGGTGCTTCGTGGAGGTCGCGGACGCGGCGGTCGAACTCGTCGCTCATCTCGCCCTCCCAGGGGTCACGCGGTGTGTCGTTCATCAGGACTCCTCGGTTCGTCCGGGGTGGAGATCGGCGGGCACCCGTTCGCGCAGGGCCGCGATGGCGCGGCTGCACTGCGACTTGACGGTGCCGACGGAGATGCCGAGCGCGTCGGCCGTCTCGGCCTCGCTCAGCTGTTCGTAGTAGCGCAGGACGACGACGGCTCGCGCCTTCGGCGGCAGGGACCGGACGACGTCCCACAGCGCGGCGCTGCGGCCCTCGTCGTACTCATCGACGTGGGGCGACGGCTCGGGCATGACCTCGGTCGCGTACTCGCGCTTCTTCCAGCCGCGGCGCCACAGCGAGTTGTTCTCGTTGACCATGATCCGACGGACGTAGGCGTCCACGGAGCTGCGGTCCTGGACCTTGTCCCAGGCCAGGTAGAGCTTGGCCAGCGAGGTCTGGAGCACGTCCTCGGCCTGGTGCCGGTCACCCGTCAGCAGGTAGGCGGTGCGCAGCAGGCTGGGCTGGCGTGCGGCCAGGTAGTCGGTGAACTCGGCGTCCTTCGCCGCGGTCCTCGATCTCATGGCACCAGTGTGGGGTTTTCCCCGGTGGTGGAGCTGCATCATCGTCCCTCCTTCGTTCACGAGACCAAGACGCGAGCCCCGCCGAGAAGGTTGCAATCGGCCCCGTGCCTTCTCCGGTGGTTGAGGTGCGAGGAGCGCCAGCGACGGCCGGCCCCGGTGGTTGAGGTGTGAGGAGCGCCAGCGACGGCCACCCGGTGGTTGAGGTGTGAGGAGCGCCAGCGACGGCCACCCGGTGGTTGAGGTGTGAGGAGCGCCAGCGACGAGCCTCGAAACCCCTCGTGCCGAGAAGCAGCCGTGGCCCCGGCGCCGACTCTCGGCTCACCGGGTTTCGAGGCTCGGGCCCGGGGGGCCCTCGCACCTCAACCAGCGGGGAGGCTCGGGCCCGGGGGGCCCTCGCACCTCAACCAGCGGGGAGGCTCGGGCCCGGGGGGCCCTCGCACCTCAACCAGCGAGATCAGCGCGCGGCGCGCTTCCCGCCGGGCGGGAGCGACGGGTCGCGCGGCGACGTCGGCTCCCGGGGCTCGCGCGGCGGGGGAGGCTTGGTGATCCCCAGGGCTCGCGAGATCCGGGCCAGCAGCACCAGGGCGAGGAAGAGGCAGGCGACGGCGCCGGCCGAGGCGAGGGCGAGGAAGCCCCAGGAGGCGGAGTCGCCGTCGCGGGCCGCCTTGCCGAAGTCGATGGCCGCGACGACGAGGTAGCCCCAGGCCACGACGGCGCCGGTGACACCGAGCGCCAGCAGCAGCAGGACAGGGCTCGGTCGTCGCTTCTGGCGTGCTCCTGCGCGCTTCCCTCCGGCCACCGGGTCATTGTGTCCGACGGCGCCTGACAGGTCGGTACGACGCGCCCGGACCGACCCTCGACACGCCGTACGCCGAGCCGGATCGCGGGTGCTGCGAAGGCGCTGACCTGGGGTTTTACCGGTCCTCGAAGTCCGCTCGGAGCAATCTCGGCGTTCCACTTGCGCGCCTGGTGGCCGGGGCGTACGGTTACCACAACATCTAGTACTTACACCGTTGTAGTTATCCACATCTAGTTCACATCCAGATGCGGATGACTCACAGGTCGCTGGTTGTTATCCCCAGAGAAGTCCGAGTTTTCCACAGGTTCACACCCCCGGTCGGGGTGTGTCGAGCCACGCCCGAGAGGAGCCGAGTCCGTGCACTGCCCCTACTGCCGCAACACCGACACCCGGGTCCTCGACTCGCGGGTGGCCGACGACGGCGGCTCGATCCGCCGGCGCCGTACCTGTGGTGAGTGCGAGCGTCGCTTCACGACCGTCGAGCTGATGCAGCTGACGATCCTCAAGCGCTCCGGTGCCACCGAGCCGTTCAACCGCGACAAGGCGATCGCCGGCGTCCGCAAGGCCTGCAAGGGCCGCCCGGTCTCCGAGGACCAGCTCGCCTGCCTCGGCCAGGACGTCGCACGACGCGCTGCGCCTCGCCGGCGGAGCCGAGATCCCGGCCCACGAGGTCGGGCCTGGCGATCCTGGGCCCGCTGCGTGCCCTCGACGAGGTGGCCTACCTCCGCTTCGCGAGCGTCTACCGGGCCTTCGAGTCCGCCGACGACTTCATCAAGGAGATCGCCGACATGCACGCCGACGCAGCCACCGCCGCTGCGCGCGACGCGGCCACCACCCAGCCGGTCCCGACCGGCTGATCCACAGACCGCCCGGCAGGTAGTGGGGAAGCTGCCTGCCGGGCGTACCACCTCTCCCCCTTGGCACCGCACCACCGCCAGCAACGACCGCACGACCACGAACGGCCACGACCACCGACCATCCCGCCTCACCCGGGCGGGACTGTCGGTGGTCCACGCAAGACTGCACACGAACCCGGGCCCACCCCAGAGGAGACACCCCAGATGACCGAGACCGTGAGCGGCGCCAGCGCCTCCAGCCCCTCCACCGAGCAGGAGTCCGCCGGAGCGACGCAGGGCCTGACCCTGGAGCGGGTGTTCAGCACCGCCGGGGTCCACCCCTACGACGAGCTCACCTGGGAGCGTCGCGACGTCGTCCAGACCAACTGGAAGACCGGCGCGTCCGTCTTCGAGCAGCGCGGTGTCGAGTACCCCGACACCTGGTCGGTCAACGCCTCGACGATCGTCACCACCAAGTACTTCCGCGGCGCCGTCGGCACCGACGCCCGCGAGTGGAGCCTCAAGCAGCTCATCGACCGGATCGTGCACACCTACACGAAGGCCGGCCTCGACCACGGCTACTTCGCCACCCCCGGCGACGCCGAGGTCTTCGAGCACGAGCTGACCTGGCTCCTGGTCAACCAGTACTTCTCCTTCAACTCCCCGGTCTGGTTCAACGTCGGCACCGCGTCGCCGCAGCAGGTCTCGGCCTGCTTCATCCTCTCGGTCGACGACTCGATGGACTCGATCCTCAACTGGTACAAGGAGGAGGGCTTCATCTTCAAGGGCGGCTCCGGCGCCGGCCTCAACCTCTCCCGCATCCGCTCCTCCAAGGAGCTCCTCTCCTCCGGTGGCACCGCCTCGGGCCCGGTCTCGTTCATGCGCGGCGCCGACGCCTCCGCCGGCACCATCAAGTCCGGTGGCGCCACGCGCCGTGCGGCCAAGATGGTCGTCCTCGACGTCGACCACCCCGACATCGTCGAGTTCGTCGAGACCAAGGCGAAGGAGGAGGACAAGATCCGCGCCCTGCGTGACGCCGGCTACGACATGGACCTCGGCGGCGCCGACATCACCTCCGTGCAGTACCAGAACGCCAACAACTCGGTGCGCGTCTCCGACGAGTTCATGCGCGCCGTCGAGGACGGCACCGACTTCGCCCTGCGCGGTCGCAAGAACGGCGAGGAGATCGAGCGCGTCGACGCCCGCGAGCTCTTCCGCAAGATCAGCGAGGCCGCCTGGGCCTGCGCCGACCCGGGCCTGCAGTACGACGACACGATCAACGACTGGCACACCAACCCCGAGACCGGCCGGATCACCGCGTCCAACCCGTGCTCGGAGTACATGTCGCTCGACAACTCCTCGTGCAACCTCGCCTCGCTCAACCTGCTGAAGTTCCTCAAGGACGACGACACGTTCGACGGCGCGCTGTTCGCCAAGGCCGTCGACTTCATCATCACCGCGATGGACATCTCGATCTGCTTCGCCGACTTCCCGACCGAGCCGATCGGCGACACCACCCGCGACTACCGCCAGCTCGGCATCGGCTACGCCAACCTCGGCGCGCTGCTGATGGCGATGGGTCTGGGCTACGACTCCGACGGCGGCCGCGCGATGGCCGCGACCATCACCTCGCTGATGACCGGCCAGTCCTACAAGCGCTCGGCCGAGCTGGCCGCGGTCGTCGGCCCGTACGCCGGCTACGCCCGCAACGCCGACGCCCACAAGCGCGTCATGCGCAAGCACCAGGCGGCCAACGACACGATCCGCACCCTCGCGATCGCCGACAGCCAGGTCCACAAGCTCGCGACCCAGGCGTGGGCCGACGTCCAGAAGCTCGGCGGAGTCCAACGGCTTCCGCAACGCGCAGGCCTCGGTGCTCGCGCCGACCGGCACCATCGGCTTCATGATGGACTGCGACACCACCGGCATCGAGCCCGACTTCTCGCTGGTGAAGTTCAAGAAGCTCGTCGGCGGCGGCTCGATGCAGATCGTCAACCAGACGATCCCGCGTGCGCTGCGCAAGATGGGCTACCAGCCCGAGCAGGTCGAGGCGATCGTCGCCTACATCGGCGAGCACGGCCACGTCATCGACGCCCCCGGCCTGCGCACCGAGCACTACGAGGTCTTCGACACCGCGATGGGCGCCCGCTCGCTCAAGCCGATGGGCCACGTGCGGATGATGGCCGCCTGCCAGCCGTTCCTCTCCGGTGCCATCTCCAAGACGGTCAACCTGCCCGAGTCGGCCACGGTCGAGGAGATCGAGGACGTCTACCTGCAGAGCTGGAAGCTCGGCCTCAAGGCGACCGCGGTCTACCGCGACAACTGCAAGGTCGGCCAGCCGCTCTCCGACGGCAAGGGCGACAACAAGGGCAAGGACTCCAACAAGTCCGCCGACGCCGAGGTCGAGACCAAGGTCATCGAGAAGGTCGTCTACGCCCCGACCCGCAAGCGTCTGCCGAAGTCGCGCGTCTCGCGCACCACGTCGTTCACCGTCGGCGGTGCCGAGGGCTACATGACCTCCGGTGCCCACGACGACGGCCAGCTCGGCGAGGTCTTCCTCAAGCTCGGCAAGCAGGGCTCGACCCTGGCCGGCGTGATGGACGCCTTCTCGATCGCGGTCTCGATCGGCCTGCAGTACGGCGTGCCGCTGGAGACCTACGTCGCCAAGTTCACCAACCTGCGCTTCGAGCCGGCCGGTCTGACCGACGACCCGGACGTCCGGATGGCGCAGTCGCTGATGGACTACGTGTGGCGCCGCCTGGCCCTGGACTACCTCCCGTTCGAGGAGCGCGCCGCGATGGGCATCTACTCGGCCGACGAGCGCCAGCGCCACCTCGAGACCGGCTCCTACGAGCTCGTCGAGGAGACCGGCTCCGCCTCCGAGCTCCGCGACTCCACCCCGTCCTCGGCTGCGACCGAGACCGTCGAGGCCGAGGTCGTCGAGACCAAGGACACCAGCGGGTCCTCGACCCGCGCCGTCCCCGCCGAGCGCACCACCACGGCGCACACCTCCGCCGAGCTCCTCGAGCAGCTCACCGGCACCGCCGTCGACAGCCCGCTCTGCATGACCTGCGGCACCAAGATGCGCCCCGCCGGCTCCTGCTACGTGTGCGAGGGCTGCGGCAGCACCTCCGGCTGCAGCTGACCACCGAGTTGGACGATCGGGCCCGACGCCATCTGGCGTCGGGCCCGATTGTCTGTGGCACAGGTTGATCCCTGATGGCTGGTCATGGCTTCAACGATTCTGAGCCGACCAACCGCGGTGACATTCCTCGCTAGAGCGCTACCGCAGCAGCGGCGTTGTAGAAATCGGTCGGCAGTGCGTGCTTCAGATGCCAGGTGATGGCGATAGGCCGGTCGCCGGTGTGACTGCTGTAGGTCGCAGGCCCGAGGCACAGGTAGGGCGACGTCCCGAACTCGTCCCGCTGTTCGTGCCGCGCAAAGAGCAGGACCGTGCTGGTGCCTCGCACGTAGCGCTGTCCCGTTGGTGACGCCACTGAGGTAGTCGACTGCGATTCCCAGTGAAACAGCGTCGGGCTGATCGGATAGTCGGCGTACATGGTGCTGGGGGAGTAGTCGGCCTCGGACTTCTTGAGCGTGATGAAGAAGGCGTCGACGTTGTGGTCGGGCGAGTACCACACGCCCTCCCGGAAGCTGTTGGGCTTCCGCGGGAAGTCTAGGGCGGCAAGGATCTCTTCTCGCTGGTAGCGGGCGTGCACGCGCAGGGGGACGGTGCTCAGCGATCCGCCGAGTTCGACCGAGACATGGCGGGCCGCGTCGAAGGCGATGTCGACCACGCTACGGATCTCTGCCCGACTAGCCGGTTCAGAACGGAGTGCGTGCGAGGCCTGCGGCGTAGGACTCAGTGGGACCGCCGTCGGACCACATCGAGTAGAAGAGCATGCGGGCGTACTTCTGCTCGCCAGGCGGTAGGTGCGTCGTACGACGGGGCCGTGTCGTCGAGGAGCGCTGTGTAGATCCGCGCCCGGTCTGGGTCGTCTACATGAGCGAACGCTCTGACCCGCTTGAGGAGATGTTCCTCCAGGTGTGAACCGGGGAGGGTCTGCAGGTCGGCGTCTCGTCGCAAGCGCGTCCAGGAATGGCTGCCGCGACGAAGGATGTCGCTGAGCTCGAGTCCGGACGAGTCGAGGAAGCTCAACAGGTCTGGCTCCTCGCTGCGCCTCAGCTCAGCGACGATGTGCTGCCATCGATTGGCAATCTGGGAGCGAAGATTCTCCAACACCATCGCCTGCGATTGCCGGTCGAGGACGATCTGCGAGCCGGCGGCCAGGAACGGGAAGCCTTCGGCAGCAGCCTTGGCGAGGCGCTTACCTGATAGACCCGTCATCGCGCGATACCGAGCCGCGAAGGCGAACTCCCGCCGGTGGTAGCCCACGAAGTCGAGCACCGTCAGCACAGCCTTGTCGCGAGTCCGCCGGAGTCCCCGACCCAGCTGCTGCATGAAGACCGTGGCGCTCTCGGTCGGTCGTAGGAACAGGACAGTGTCGACCTCGGGGATGTCGAGTCCTTCGTTGAAGACGTCGACGGTGAAGAGGACGTTGACCTCTCGCTGGCGAAGCTTGCGCAGTGCATCCTCACGATCGGCCCTCGGGGTCTGGCCGCTCACGACCAGAGCGGGGACGCCCGCTTCATTGAAGACCCGGGCCATATACGTTGCGTGATCCACTGAGACGCAGAAGCCAAGGGCGCGCATCGCCTCGACTTCGCCGATCTTGCTGCGCAGCTCACGCAGGACAACAGCGGAACGAGCGTCATTGCCGGTGTACAGGTTCTCCAGGCCTATCTCGTCATAGCGGCCTCGGCTCCAGCTCACCGAGCGAAGATCGGTGCCGTCGGCGATCGCGAAGTAGTGAAAGGGGCAGAGTAGGTCGGCTCCGAGTGCGTCCCACAGGCGAAGCTCGGCTGCTGTCCGCCCATCGAAGAAGCTGCGTACGTCGGTCCCGTCGGTCCGCTCCGGTGTTGCGGTGAGGCCGAGCAACTCGGTCGGCTGAAAGTGGTCAAGGATCCGGCGATAGGTGCGGGCTTGGGCATGGTGAAACTCGTCGATGACCACGACGTCGAAGGCATCACGAGGAATGTTCTGCACCCCGTAGGCCGTGAGCGACTGGACGCTCGCGAAGACATGCCGCCACCGTTCCGGGCGGGAGCCATCCGACGTAGAGCTCGCCGAAGTTCGGGTCGGACAGGACCTCGCGGTAGGTCCGAAGCGATTGCTCGAGGATCTCCTTGCGGTGAGCGACGAAGAGAAGCGAGGGGCGAGTGGTGTCGTCGCTCCCAGGGCAGAGCGACCGGTAGTCGAGCGCTGCGATGACCGTCTTTCCCGTGCCGGTCGCAGCGACGACCAGGTTTCGATGCCGATCGTGTATGTAGCGCTCCGCAGCGATCGCGTCGAGCATCTCCTGTTGGTACGGGATAAGGCCGCACCTCGAGGCCGGAGAGAGAGATCGTGACCCGGTTGTGGCGACTCGCGGCCCGAGGCTTCGTTGAGTGCATCGTCGAGGCGATCCCGATCGCGATCGGGATCATACGGCTCGAATTCCGCGGCGTTCCAATAGGTGTCGAAGGTTGCTCGGAACTTGTCGAGCAGGCTGGGTGTCGCGGCGGTCGAGAGTCGAACGTTCCATTCGACTCCTTCGAGCATCGCACTCGTCGTCAGGTTGGAGGATCCGACGTAGGCCGTGTCGAAGCCGGTGTCACGCCCGAAGAGCCACGCTTTCGCGTGAAGACGAGTCCGTGCAGCGTCGTACTGGATGCTGACTTCAGCCCCGAACTCCCGGATCAAGCGGTCGAGAGCTCGTCTCTCTGTTCCGCCGATGTAGGTAGTGGTGATGACTCGAAATGGAATGCCGGCTTCGCGGACGCGCTCGAGATCCCTCTCCAGGAGGCGAACCCCGTGCCACATGACGAACGCGCACAGCAGATCGACGCGATCCGCCGAGTCGAGCTCCGCCCTCAGTTCGGACGCGAGCGAGGGCTCGCCGTGAGCATTGGTGAGGAGGGCGGCGTCGTTGAGTGGCGTCTTGGGTCGCTTGATCGAGCGACCTGTCGATCGTGGCCCGGTTGGGGCCCGTAGGGCATGAAGTTCGCGCACCGGTGTGAGCACTTCGTCGTCTGCCCCGGGGATGCTCTCAAGGATCCGGTTGGCTGCAAGCAGCCGCTGGCGGGGATCCTTGATCGACGACAGGCGTCGACCGATCTCGGCACCGAGATGCCTCGTCAGGACATGCGTGGAGTCCGCGTCATCGACCTGAGCAAAGTCTGGCTCGAGTCCCAGTGCCCGCAGGATCTGATCCTCGAGCCGCCTGGTCACGAGTGATTCATGGAGACCTTCGCGCATGACACCTTCGTCCGAGTGATGGGCGGACGACTGAGTGCCCGGTGCGCACATGCAAGCACGATCACGGCATGCACGCCGCGAGAATGCGCCAGCGCTAGGACCTGTCGTCCACGACTCTGTCGGAACGCCGGCGTTGGGGGCGGGCCCGCGCCAAGGAACGCCCTACTCCGTGATGCGCCTGCTCCCTGGACGCCACCGCATCAACACCGCTTCCCCACCGCTTCGCCACCGCATCCGAACCAGATGGCGGCACCGATCACCCACAAGGTCGTAGCGTGTGCTGCACGTGAACGAGCCGACCTTCTACCTCAGCCCTCCGGGCCCGTGCCCCTACCTGCCGGGACGCACGGAGCAGCGCGCATTCACCTGGCTCGGTGAGGCCGCGCTGCGGACGGGGCTCGACGCCACCACGGTGAGCTCACGGCTGACCGGGGCAGGTTTCCGACGCTCCGGTGACGTGTCGTACCGCCCGTACTGCGACAGCTGTCAGGCCTGCGTGTCGGTGCGGGTGGTCGCCCGCGAGCACGCGCCCACGCGCTCGATGCGGCGGGTGGCCGCCCGCAACACCGACCTGTCGGCGCAGGTGCTCGATGCCCGTGACGGGGTGTCGGCGGAGCAGTACGCGCTGTTCTCGCGCTATCTCCAGGAGCGGCACGCCGACGGGCGGGATGGCCTCGATGAGTGCTGACGATTACCGCGAGATGTTCGCAGGCGGGCCGGTCGAGACGCGGATCGTGGAGTACCGCTCGGATGGCGAGCTCGTCGCGGTCGGGCTGCACGACGTGCTCGAGGACGGCCTGTCGCTGGTGTACTCGTTCTTCGAGCCGAGCCTCGGCGCACGCAGCCTCGGCACCCACGTCATCCTCGACCACATCACGCAGTCCCTCGCCGCAGACCTTCCGTACCTCTACCTCGGCTACTGGGTCGACGGGTCTCCGAGCATGGACTACAAGGCGCGATTCGGGCCGCAGGAGCGGCTCGGCCCGTCCGGCTGGCTCCGCTGACCTGGCCGCCGGCCGCCAGACCAGCGACGTCGCGACTCCCAATCCACCCGGTGCGGTCGGCCGTGCCAGGGTTGGGGCATGGAGGTCCTGCCAGCCATCGTCGGCAACGGCCCGGTCATCGTCTTCTGCGGGATGGCGGGTGCCGAGAGCACCAAGAGTCGTGACCACTACTACGCCTCGCCCGGCAACAGCTTCTGGGAGAGCGCGCACCTGTCGGGCCTGACCCCGCACCGGCTGCGACCCGAGGAGGACGCGCAGGTCGTCGAGCACGGGCTCGGCCTCACCGACCTGGTCGGTCACTGGGACCACGACGAGAATCGCGGCTGGGTCGAGATCGACCGACTGATCGCCCAGGTCGAGGAGTGGGAGCCGGCGTTCGTGGCCTTCACCGCGAAGGGCACGGCCGGGCATGCGGCGAAGGCGCTCGGGCACCGCGCCCCGGGCCTCGGCCTCGCCGAGCTGGGGGATCGGCCGGTCGGAGGTGTTCGTGCTGCCGGGCACGAGCGGCGCCAACCACCGCAAGGACTACGACGGGCGACCGACGCGCCTCGCCTGGTGGCAGGAGCTGGCGATGGTCGCGGCGCCGGAGCTGGGCTCCCGCAGGCCGTAGCCCGACAGGCGAGAGCGACCAGACGCATCACAGGCCCGCCCCCGGAGGGACGGGCCTGCACGGCGCCGTGCTGCTCGTCGTACGAGATCTCAGGCGAGCACGGGCTCCGGCGAGCGGAGGTCGGCGGCGTCGGCCTCGATGGTGGTGGCCAGTGGCTTCTCGGTGACGAAGGCCAGCAGGACCGCGGCGACGACCGAGCAGCGGCACCAGGTAGAGGAAGACCGGGGTCAGCGCGTCGGCGTAGGCGTTGACGACCACGCCCTGGACGGCCGCGGGCAGCTGGTGGACCGCCTCGGGGGTCAGCGAGTTGCTGTCACCGGCCGCCGGTCGCACCGGCGGACCCGGCGAGCAGGTCGGCCAGACGGGTGGCGAAGAGGCTGCCCACGACGGCCGAGCCGAGGGAGGCGCCGATCTGGCGGAAGTAGTTGTTGGCCGCCGTCGCCGTGCCGACCTCGCGGGCCGGGAAGGTGTTCTGCACGATCAGGATCAGGATCTGCATCGACAGGCCGAGACCGATGCCCATCACCGCGAGGTAGGTGCAGGTGACCACGATCGAGGTGCCGGCGCGTCATCGTCGACAGCAGGGCGAGCCCGAGGCCGGTGACGAGGGTGCCGACGATCGGCAGCGCCTTGTAGCGACCGGTGCGGCTGACCATCTGCCCGGAGACCGTCGAGGTGACCAGCAGGCCGCCCATCATCGGGATCATCAGCAGGCCGGCCTTGGTGGCGCCGGAGCCGGTGACCATCTGCAGGTAGGTCGGCATGTAGGCCAGCGCCCCGAACATCGCGACGCCGATGATGAGGCCCGCGCCGGTGGCGAGGACGAAGTTGCGCTCGCGGAACATGTGCAGCGGCATGACCGGCTCGGCGGCGCGGCTCTCGGCGTACACGAAGCCGACCGCGGCGGCGAGGGTGAGGACGATGAGGCCGAGGATGACCGGCGAGGTCCAGGCGTACGTCGTGCCGCCCCACACCGAGGTGAGCACCAGCGCCGCGGAGGCGACGGCCAGCAGCATGATGCCGGCGACGTCGATGCTCGGGACGCTCACGGTCGTGGCGGGGGAGGTGCAGCGAGAAGACCGCGGCGACGATGGCCAGGGCGCCCAGCGGGAGGTTCATCCAGAACGCCCAGCGCCAGCCGATGCCCTCGGTGAAGAAGCCGCCGAGCAGCGGGCCGGCCACGGAGGCCAGGGCGAAGACGCCACCCATGACGCCCATGTACTTGCCGCGCTGACGCGCCGGGACGACGTCGGCGATGATCGCCTGCGACAGGATCATCAGCCCGCCACCGCCGAGACCCTGCACGGCGCGGCCGATGATCAGCACGGTCATGCTGCCGGCGAGGCCGCCGATCGAGCGAGCCGACCATGAAGAGGCTGATCGCGGCGATGAAGATGCTCTTGCGCCCGATCAGGTCGCCGACCTTGCCGTAGACCGGCATCATGATCGTCGAGGCCAGGATGTAGGCCGTGGTCACCCACAGCATGTGGTCGACACCGTCGAGCTCGCCCACGATGGTGGGCAGCGCGGTGCTGAAGATGGTCTGGTCGAGGGCGGCGAGCAGCATCGCGACCATCAGGCCCGAGAAGACGAGCAGGATGCTGCGCCGATCGGGGGTGGTGCCGCTGACGTCGGGCTCGCCGGTGGTGGCGAGGTCGGGTGTGCTGGGTCATGAGAGCTTCTCCAAGGTGGTGCGGACGAGCGCGACGGCGCGCTGCTCGATGAGTGAGGTGGTGGGGGCCTCGTCGCTGAGGCCCCTCGACGGTGGCGCGGACGGCGGAGCCGGCGAGGGCCAGGACGACGCCGGCACGGGCGATCAGATCTGGGATCGTCGCGGAAGGCGTCGTGCCCGGCGAGGATCTGCGACGGCGTGGTCGACCAGCCGCGTCTTGCGGGCGTTGAGCTGGGCGAAGTGGCCGCCCACGATCTCGGGGTGGCGGCGCACCACCTCGATCGCGACGCGCGTGCAGCTCGGAGCGGCCGCCCTCGTCCATGCCCATCGTCACCACGACAGCAGACCGACGACGGCCTCCAGCGGGTCGCGGTCGCTCGCGCAGGGCGACGTGCTCGGCGACGTGCCTCCTCGTCGAGATCCTGGGGCTGCAGGCCGAGCAGCGCGGCGTCCTTGCTGTCGAAGTAGTTGAAGAACGTGCGCGGCGAGATGTCGGCCTGCTCGCTGATGGCATCGACCGTCGCGGCCTCGAGCCCGTCGCGCAGGACGAGGTCGAGCGCGGCAGCCTCGATGCGCCCACGGGTCTCGACCCGCTTGCGGTCGCGACGGCCGGGGGTGGTGGGCTCGGTCATGTCTCTACAGTACTGCAAAAGTGCAGGACTGCAATATTGCAGTGATGCGGTTTCGATCACACGAGGGTTGGTTGTCCACAGATGCGCCCGACCCCCTGGTGCGGCGCCGCGTGCGAGGCGAGCCTCGTGACATGCCCACACCCCGGAAGCGGCGCGTTCGCACCTCAGGCCACCCCCGCAGCTCCGACCTCGGCCGCCATCGCCACCATGCACCGCCTCCGGGCGAGAAGTGTCTCGACCTCGTCGGGCCGGAGCTCCACACCGAGATCGACGCGTTGATCACGCCCACGGACCGCGCCGCCTTCGGGGCGTACGTCGACGCAGCGGCCGCCGGTGATCCGCACCTGGCCGCCGCGTGCTTCCGTCGGGGCCTTCGGGTGCAGGGGTCGACGCACCTGGCGCACCTCGCCGAGCTGATCGACCTCGGCGAGGAGGCGCCGTCGTGGGCGCTCGCGCGGTGGGCGTCGTACCAGGCCTACCTCTGGCTGCTGCATGAGAAGGACCAGCGCACCGACGACGCCGTGCTGCAGACGATCGCCGCGTGCTACCTCGACGTCGACCTCGATCGGCCGCTCGGCCTGAGCTTCACCGAGTTCGGCACGCGGCTCGCCGCAGGCAACTGGATCACCCGACAGCTCGCTGTCTACGATTCCGGCGGCCTGTCGGACTTCCTCGACGTGAAGATCGGCGACCGGCTCCTGTCCCGGTGCGGGCCGCTCGCCGGGTGGGCGCGAACCCAGCTCGGTGGGTACCGGCTCCGGCAGGCGAGCGACGGATTCCTCGACGTCCGCGACCTGCGTGACGGTGCGAGGCTGAAGGCGCTCGACCTCGGCGCCCTCGCCGATCGTCGGTCGGGGTGCGCGGTGCTGGGGCGGCTGGTGCCGATCGACGTCGAGCCGGGTCTCTTCTTCGAGTCACGCCCCCTGGTCGTCGACGACGAGACGGCGCTCGGCGTGGCCCGGTCGGACGGTCCCGACGAGTGGCTGGCTGCGCTCAGCACGGGGTGCGATGCGGGGCGGCTGCCCCTGCACTTCGCCTCCGGCGAGGCGACGCCGCTCACCAGCGACCGCGTGCCCGAGGCCGGGTGGGCGCGGTCCTGCGACCACCCGGTCGAGCCGACGCCCGGACGGACAGCATGACGGGCGCAGCGACGGAGCGTCGGCGCGCACGGGTAGCGTGCCCCGCACCAGCAGCAGCTCCGACCGATCGGGCGTGACGATGGGTAAGAACAACAAGGCCCGCCGGGCCACCAAGGCCAAGGCGCGCAGGGCCGGGCAGGGCGCGGGCGGGCCGGACCGCGGAGCAGGCCGCTCGGCCGGCAGCTCCGAGAATCCGTTCGTCAATCCGTTCGGTGCGCCCGCTGGTAGCCCGTTCGGTGATCCGACCGGTGCCCGTCGTGGTGACCGGCCCTCCGAGCCGCCGCGCCGCTCGGCGCCCTACGCGCGATGGGAGTCGATGGAGACGGCGGCTCGACACAAGGACGACCACGAGCTCGAGAGGCTCGCCGCGCTCATGGTCCGCGACGACCCGGTGGCGGGGCCACGGATCGCCGAGCGGCAGCTCCTGTCGTACGTCGACGAGCTCTGGCGCCACGGCTGGCAGCCGGCCGAGGTCGTGCGCCAGGCGCGACGCAGGGCCACGAAGGCGGCCGCGCAGGTGGTCGAGGTCGCGATCCACGCCGACCATGCCCGCCGCGCCGGCCAGGCGATCGATCCGCGGTGGTCCGAGCAGCTCGCCGAGCTCGGCGGGCGTCGCATCCCCACCCGCGACGGCTGGCTGCCCCTGTGGGTGAGCCAGCACGGCCACGACGAGGCGTGGGCAGCGGTCCAGGTCGCCAAGGCGCTGGCCGCCATCGGCTACCTGCCCGTCGTCGACACCCTCATCCCGCCGCCGGGTCTCCGGGGCGCGTCCGTGCGGGGCCTGCCGCGGGACACCGGTGCCGAGGACCCGGTGCTGCGCCGGGTGCGCAAGCTGCTCGCCAAGGCCGAATCGACGTCGTACGACGAGGAGGCCGACACCCTCACCGCCAAGGCGCACGAGCTGATGACCAAGCACGCGATCGACCAGGCCGTGCTGCACGCGTCGGAGCCCGGGGACGTGCCGTGCACGATCCGGGTGCCGATCGACGCGCCCTACGCCGACGCCAAGTCGCTCCTCCTCCAGCTGGTCGCGGGCGGGCAACGCAGCAAGGCGATCTTCCTGCGCGGTCTCGACCTCAGCTCGGTGGTGGGGTACGCCGGCGACCTGCGCGCGGTCGAGCTGATCTTCACCTCGCTGCTCGTCCAGGCCCAGCACGCGCTGACCGCTGCGGGCGGTGGCGCCCACGCCCGGACCCGCACCGCCTCCTACCGCTCGGCGTTCTACCTCTCCTACGCCCACCGCATCGGCGAGCGGCTGCAGGTCGTCACCGACGAGGTGCTGGCCGAGGCCGGCGACGGCGCCCACCTGCCGGTGCTGCGGGCTCGGGAGGACGCCGTCGAGGCGGCGTTCGAGCAGTGGTACGGCGAAACGATCACGAGCAGCGCCGTCCGCGGCGGCTACGACTCGTTGGGCTACGCCCACGGTCGGCAGGCTGCTGACGCGGCTCGCTTCGGGTCCGAGGCGATCGCGGAGTGACGGACGGGCGCCGACGACGCCGGGCTGGAACCGGCTGGGGCCGACTGGTTGGGTGGACCCATGTCGACGTCGCAGGTGGATCAGTCCGAACGTCCCGAGGTAGCCGTCGTCGGAGCGGGCATCGTGGGTCTCAGCACCGCCTACGCCCTTCTCGAGAGGGGTGTGTCGGTCCGGGTCTACGAGCAGGGGGTGGCGGGCAACGGGCAGTCCGGCGGCGTCGGACGGATCTTCCGCCACGCCCACGCCGACCCGCGGATGATCGCCGCCGCACAGGCCAGCCGCACGACGTACGACGAGTGGGGTCAGCGCCTGGGCGTCGAGCTGGTCTCCGGCGACGGGGCCGTGGCGATCGGGTCCGCCGTCGAGAGCCAGCTGCCGGGGTTGCTGGACGCCGGCGTCGACGCCCGCGAGATCGACGCCGCCGAGCTGGCCGCGCGGGTGCCGCTGCTGGCCGGCTACGACGGCCCCGCGATGCTCGACGTACGCGGTGGCTCGATCCGCACCACGGCGACGATCGACGCGTTGACCCGGGCGCTCGGCGACCGGCTGGTCGCCGACGAGGTGCTGTCGGTGCGACCGACCGCCCAGGGGGTCGAGGTGCGCAGCGGCGGGCGCACCGACGTCTACCGTCGGGTCGTGGTCTGCGCCGGTCGCGGGACCGCGGCGTTGGCCCGCACGATGGGGCTCGCGCTGCCGGTGCAGCAGGCCGCCCACGTCCGGCTCACCTTCGCGGTCCGCGGCGCACCCCCGCAGACGCTGGCCACCCTCCAGGACTCCAGCGGGGTCTTCGGCGAGACGGGCATCTACGCCGCGGCGGCACCCGGCAACACGTCGTACGGCGTCGGGCTGAGCGAGACCACGCAGGCGCGCGACGACGGCAGCCTCACCGCGGAGCGCGGGCTCGACGAGCTGGCCGGGCGGGCGGCGGAGTACGTGCGCCGGGCGCTCCCGGGCCTGGACCCCGACCCGGTCGACATCCGCCACTGCTGGGTCACCACCCTGCCCTGGGGTGACGACGGGATGGCGGTATGGGAGGCCGACGGCATGCTGTTCCCGGTCGGACACAACCTCTTCAAGCAGGCGCCGGGGCTCGGTCGCCAGCTCGCGGCCGCCGTCGACGGCGAGGAGCTCGACGACCAGCTGCGGCCCGAGAGCCGGCTCGGCGCGAGCTGAGCCGACCACGTACGGCCCGTCCCGCCGGCCCGGCCGGTTCCGGCGGCGCGTGGGCGCGGAGCCGGTCCCCGAGGCGCCGGAGGTTGTCCACAGATCCCTCTCACCCCCTGGCGAGAGGGATCGTCGACGGCGCACGCTCGGGGACATGTCTCGGTCATCCAGGTCCAACCCGCCCACCCGTCCCTACCGCTCCGTCGCGAGCCGGATGACGTTCGACCACGAGGTCGCCGTCCAGGAGGCCGCCGCAGCCGAGCTGCGCGGTGACTGGGCCGCGGCGTTCGAACGCCATCGATCGGTGCCGATGTTCGCCGAGTCGGTGCACGGGGCGATGCTCCACGTGCTCGTCGGCCTCGGTGACGACGCGCCCCGCGTGGCTGGGCACCCGCTTCCTCACCCTCATGGCTCGTCGCCTCGAGGTGTACGGACAACCGCGCCGGGCCGGGCGGGTGCTGCAGTACGTCGTCCCGCAGATCTATCCCCACGGCATCCCGCTCGAGGCGATCGGCTGCCAGCACGCGCAGCAGGTCGGCGCCGTGGGTCTACGCACGCGACTGGGTGGTGCGGCAGGCCGACCTCTACGACCTGGGTGGCCTCGAGGAGCTGCTCGGCCTCGACGGGGTCGAGGGTGCGGTCGCCCGGGCGGAGCACGTCGAGGAGTGGCTGCAGGCGCCGATGGGCGGCTACCGGGTGACGGGGGCCGACGGCGCGGTGCTGACCGTCGCCGATGCGCTCACCGGCGACGGGGTCGAGCTCCTCGACCTGGGTCTCACCGCCCAGCACGCCCCCGGGACCCACGTCCTCGGTCGCGTCGTGCCGACGGACTCCGGCCCGGGCCGGCTCTTCGACGCCCAGCCGCTGCCGGTCGACGCGCGCGTCGCCCGCGAGGTGGCGACCAGCCCCGCGGAGTGGCTCGACGTGCTCAGCGACCGTGCTCGCTCCCGTGCCCTGCCCCCGGGGTTCGCCCACCTCGAGGACGCCTCGCTGAGCGCCGACCTTCCGCAGCACTCGTGGGTGGGACTGCTCGGCGACGAGATCGGTGCGCCGCTGCGACGCCCGCCGCAGACGATGGTCGCCCAGGCGCTGAAGACAGCACTGACCCTGCCCGCGGACACCGCGGCCGCGCGTCGCCACCTGGTCTCCGAGCTGCTGCTGGACGAGCTGCTCGACGACCGGACGCTGGCCCGCTTCGCCACCCCGAGATACCGCGACGCCTGGACCGCGCTCGCCGCCGTCGTGCCGCCGTGGGCCCGACGGCGTTGCGAGACGGCGCTGTGGATGATCGACGCCGCCTCGTCCGACGACCTGGCGGGCTGAGCGGTGTCGAACCGCAGGAGGCCGACCGACCAGCGCCGGCAGCGCCCCCGGGTCTCGGCACCCGACGTGACCGCGGCGCCTGCGCGCCACTCCGCGACGGCGGGCATGGAGCCCTGGTTGTGGGCCATGCAGGACGCCGACGAGGCCGAACGTCGAGGCGACGCCACGGCCGCGCTCGCGGCGGTCCGACGTCGACTGCTCGGGCCCGACGGGCAGCTGTTCTGGCGCCCCTCGCGGCTGTGTCGGCTGGAGCAGCTCGTCCTGCTGGACGGGTTCGTCCCGCCGTGGGCGCGGTCGCGCTGGATCCTCGAGCAGGCGCTGCAGCACCTGAGCGAGACCGATCGGGGCCCGACCTCGCGCGGGTCGCGGGCCCTCGTCCTCGCCGCTGAGGTGCGCGGCGACGTGCTGGGGGCCAAGGGCGTCGGGTCGCGCGACCGGCACGCGCGCGTGATGGACCGCGACTGGGTCTACCGCCAGGTCCGCCTGTTCGAGCTCGGCGGACTCGCCGCGTTCCTGCGCGACGGCTGCTCGCCGGACCTCGTCGCGAGTGCCGACCGGATCCGGGAGTGGGAGCTCACGCCGATGGGTGGCTACGTCTACCTGGGACCGGCCGAGGAGACACTGCTGTGGCGGGACCTGGCCAGCGGGACGGCGGTGCGGACGCCCAACATCGGGACGGGGCTCGGGCTGGCCCCGGGCGCAGCCGTGATCGGCCGAGCGGTGCCGGTGGAGGGCGGCGTCATGTTCGAGAGCGTGCCCCTCGCCGTCCCCCGACAGCTCGCCGCGGACGTGGCCGCGGAACCGGGCCGGTGGATGGACCTGCTGCGGGAGTCGGGCGCGGTGCGGGACGGGACCGTCCGGGTCGACGGACGGGTGGACATCGGCCTGCTGAGCGACGTGCCGCTCAGCCTCACGGCGCTGCTCCTCTGCTACAGCCCCGAGGAGCGACGGGTGGCGACCGATGCGGGCACCGACGTCCAGGCGCGCCACGTGCTGGACGCTGCGGCCGAAGCGGTCGCGGAGGCGTCGACGGCGGGGGAGGACGCCGACGCGCCGGGTGAGGACTGCGAGCTCGGAGAGGAGTACTGGGCCCAGCTGCACGCCGCCCTGCTCGACCCTGGGGTGCTCGAGGCCCTGCCGCGGGTGGTCGAGCTCACGGGACGCGGAGCTCCTCCGTGAGCTCCGGCACCGCCTCGCGGAGCCGGCCGATGCGTGGATCGCGGCGCTCGCCGACGACCTCGACCGGGCCGCTTGAGCTCGACGCCGCCCAGCTGAGACGCGGCTACGACCGCACCCGGTACCCCACCCCGAACACCTGGAACCGCCCGCGGGACAGCGCGCCCCACAGCCCGCGCGGGGCGAGCAGCACGACGGCGATCGCGACCGCACCGACGACCACGAGGTACCAGGACCCCTGGTCGGCGAGGTTCTGCTGGAGGGCGAAGAACACCACGGCACCGAGGATCGGGCCCTCGATCGTGCCGAGCCCGCCGATGACGACGATGAAGATCATGAAGGCCGAGTAGTTCACCGAGTAGATCGAGCCGGGGGTGACGCGCAGGGTGTTGAGAGCGATCAGGGCCCCCGCCATGCCGGCGGCCGCGGAGGCCGCGACGTAGACGATCCGCCGGCTCCGCTCCACCCGTACGCCGAGGCCGGCCGCCGCGGTCGGGTTGTCGCGCAGCGCGGTGAGGCCCAGGCCGACGGTGCTGCGCATCAGCAGGTAGGTGGCCACGACCACGACGACCATCACCGCGAGCGCGGTCCAGTAGACGGTGGCGACGCGGTCGACCCGGTCGACCCCGCGGAAGGCGGTCAGCGACAGCCCGGACCCGCCGCCCAGGGCGTCGATCTGCACCGTCACGAGTCGGAAGACCTCCGCGACCACCCAGGTGCCGATCGCGAAGTAGCCGCCGGCGAGCCGGAAGAGCAGCAACGACGTCGGCAGCGCGAGCAGGGCGCAGACCACCCCGGCCAGCGGGACCGCGAGCGCCAGGGGCACGCCGACGGTGTCGGCGAGGTAGATCAGCCCGTAGCCGCCGGCGCCGATGAAGGCCTGCTGACCGATCGAGATCATCCCGCCGTAGCCGGCGAGCAGGTTCCAGCTCATCGCCAGGATCACCAGCACGAACAGCCCGACCAGGCTCGAGAGCCCGCCGAGGTCGATGTTGTACGGCACCCACAGCGCCAGGGCCGCCACGACGACCAGCAGGACCGCACCGCCGATCAGCGACCCGCGGTCGGCCCGCACGACCCGCACGTGCGCGCCCGCGGAGCCCGCGCGTCCCGCCTTCGGCACGTGCACGTCCGTCGTCATGCGACCACCACCTTCGGCATCAGGCCACTGGGCCTGACCAGGAGAACCAGCAGGAAGACCAGGTGCCCGACCAGCAGCCCGTACGACGGGTCCGCCTGGGCGCCGACGGTCTGGGCGACGCCGAGCACGAGCGCGCCGATGAGCGTGCCCCACAGCGACCCGAGCCCGCCGATGATCACGGCCTCGAACGCGAAGATCAGCACCAGGTCGCCGTAGGTCGGGGAGAACTGGGTGGACATGGCCAGGAAGACCCCGGCGAGCGCGACGGTGGCGACCGCGATCGCGGTGGCCAGGGCGTAGAGGTGCCGGTTGTCGATGCCCATCAGGGTCGCGGCGTCCGGGTCGTCGCTGGTGGCCCGCATCGCCCGTCCGGTGCGGGTGCGGGCGAGGTACAGCTGCACGGCGGCGATGACGGCGACGCCGACGACGAAGGTCAGCACCGAGAACGTGCCGACGGCCACGCCACCGCCGAGGGAGATGCTGCTGGTGCCCAACGAGCCGATGGAGATGCTGCGCGAGTTGGCGCTGAACCCCTCCTGCAGCAGGTTCGCCACGATCACCGCGACCCCGAAGGAGACCAGCAGCGGCGAGAGCTCGCCGTGGGCCAGGGCCGGGTTGAACAGCCCGCGCTGCAGGGCGTAGCCGACCAGCGCGAAGACCGGTACGACGACCACGAGGGCCAGGAACGGCGACACCGAGACCTGCTCGAGCACCCAGTAGGCGGCGTACGCCGCCGCGACGGCGAGCACGCCGTGGGCGAGGTTGACGATGCGCATGACGCCGAAGATCAGCGACAGTCCGCAGGCCAGCAGGGCGTACTGCCCCCCGAGGAGGACCCCCTGGACGACCGCGTTGACCCACTCCATCAGCTGTCTCCCTCGGTCGGGGCATCGCTGGGCGCCAGCCCGAAGTAGGCGTCGGCGACCTGCTGGCGGCTGACGTCGCCGACCCGGCCCTCCAGGACCGTGCGCCCCTCGAGCAGGCACTGCACCCGGTCGGCGACCCCGAGCGCGTGGCCGAGGTCCTGCTCGACGACGAGCACCGTCGTGCCGCGTGGCGGTGATCCGGGGGATCGCGGCATAGATGTCGCCGACGACGACGGGTGCCAGGCCGAGCGAGACCTCGTCGAGCATGCAGGAGTCGCGGGTTCGACATCAGCGCCCGCCCGATCGCGGCCGCCTGCTGCTCGCCGCCGGACAGGTGGCCGCCCATCCGGGCGCGCCGGTCGGCCACGAGCGGGAAGAGGTCGTAGACCGCCTCGAGGTCCCACGGTCCCGTCCGGCCGGAGTAGGCGCCGGCCAGCAGGTTCTCCTCGATCGACAGCGACGCGAAGATCCGTCGCCCCTCCGGGGTGAGCGCCACCCCCCGACCCACCCGCCGGTAGCGCCGGCACCACGTCGAGGCGCTCGCCGTCGAGCCGGATCTGCCCGGACGTCGGTCGCAACAGGCCGGCGATGGTCTTGAGCAGGGTCGACTTCCCGGCGCCGTTGGCCCCGATCACCGCGAGGGTCTCGCCCTCGTCCAGGGCCAGCGAGAGTCCGTAGAGCGCCTGGAAGTCGCCGTAGTGCACGTCGACCGCGTCGACCTCGAGCAGCGCGGCTCACGAGCCCACCTCCGACGCTGGAGCCGAGGTAGACCTCGACGACGCGAGGGTCGGCCATCACCGACGAGGGCTCGCCGATCGCGACGACCTCGCCCGCGGCCAGGCACATCAGCTCGTCGACGACCGAGACCAGGGCGTGCACGATGTGCTCGATCCACACCACCGCCAGTCCGGCGGTCCGCAGCCCGGCGATCACCTCGACCAGGGCCGGCAGCTCCCGCTCGGTGAGCCCGCCGGCGATCTCGTCGAGCAGGATCAGCCGGGGGCCCGGTCGCCAGGGCCCGCGCCAGCTCGAGCCGCTTGCGGTCGAGCAGGCGCAGGGATCCCGCCTGCTGGTTGGCCAGCGGCTCGAGCCCGGTCGTCTCGAGGGCCTCGTGGGCGCGGTCGTAGGCAGCCCGCGGCGCGCAGGCCGCCGGCGAACCGGGCCCCGACCAGTACGTTCTCGAAGACGGTCATCCCGCCGAACGGGCGCGGGACCTGGTAGCTGCGCCCGATCCCGAGCCGACCGCGCCGGTCCGCCCCGAGGCCGGTGACGTCGCGGCCGTCGAGGTGGATCGTGCCGCGGTCGGCGACCAGGGTGCCGTTGACCAGGTTGAGCAGGCTGGACTTGCCGGCGCCGTTGGGACCGACGATCCCGAGGGCGGTGCCGGCCGCGACCGAGAACGTCACGTCGTCGGCCGTCACCACCCGGCCGAAGCGCTTGTGCAGCCCCCGGACCTCGAGCAGCGGCGAGGCCATCAGTTCAGCGGCTCGACGGAGCCGCCCGTCGGCACGTCGGGGGCGAGGGTGTTGGACACGACGACGAGCTCGAACGGGTACTTCCCGCCGTCGGTCATCCGCCACTGTCCACCGGTGACCGGCGTCTTGGCGATGTAGGACGGCACGGCCCTCCGTGCCCCACTCGACCGGGCCGACGACGGTGTCGACGCTGAGCCCGTCGAGGGCGTCGTTGATGGCGTCACCGTCGGTGGAGCCGGCAGCGGTGACCGCGGCGGCCGCGACCTCGAAGAGCGCGTGGCTGAAGCCGAGGGGCTGGGTCCACTGGCGACCGGTGCCCTCCTCGTAGGCGTCGGCGAGCTCCTGCGCGCTCTGCCCGGTCAGCGAGCTGGTGTACGGCGCGGTGGGGTGCCACCAGACCTCGGTGCCGAGGTTGTTCGCGGTCTCGCCGATGCCCTCGACGACCGAGGGGAAGAGCAGCGCCTTGCCGATCGTGGCGAGCTTCGGCTGGTAGCCCTGCTGGTTGGCCTGCTGCCAGAACGTCGTGAAGTCCGGCGGGATCGGCACGCCCATCAGGATGTCGTTGCCCTTGAGCTCGGAGATCTGGGCGGTGAAGTCCTGGGTGCCGTTCGGGTAGAGGCCCGGGTTCTCGATCGTGACGCCGCTGTCCTCGGTGAGCGCCGGGAAGTTGGCGCTCCACGCCTCGCCGTCGGCGTCGTTGGGGAACAGTCCGCCGGCCTTGCTCGTTGGTGTCGACCTGGCTCCACATGTCGCTGTAGACCGCCGCGACGTCCTCG
Source organism: uncultured Actinomycetota bacterium (assembly GCA_963757695.1). Taxonomy (GTDB): domain Bacteria; phylum Actinomycetota; class Actinomycetes; order Propionibacteriales; family Nocardioidaceae; genus Nocardioides. The sequence continues at coordinate 415,719 of CAVWTJ010000012.1, read as the reverse complement.
AGGCCCCAGAAGAAGTGGTGGGTGTACTGCAGGTCGGCCGGCTTCGGCGCCCTCGCGCAGCGCCACGGTCTGCCACGGCGCGACCGTGGTGATGCAGGGCACCGAGTTGGCCTCGCACTGCTCCGAGACCGGGTTGACGATGTCGGGGGTCGAGGAGGCGAGCAGCAGGTCGACGTCGTCGCTGTTGATCAGCTCCGCGGCGACCTCGCTGGCCCGCGTCGAGTCCGACTGGGCGTCCTTGACGACGACCTTCACCGTCACGTCCTGGCCGTCGACGACCAGCGGGTTGTCGGCGAAGTAGGACTCCATCTGGTCGATGACGAAGGAGTCGGCCTCGCCGAACGGCGCCAGCGGCCCGGTCTGCGGCGAGACGTAGCCGATGGTCAGCGTGGTGGCGTCGCCACCGCCACCGTCGGACGACCCGCCACCCACCTCTCCTCCGCAGGCGGACAGGACCAGCGCCAGTGCGGCGGTGGCGGCGATGCTCAGGTGCGGCAGCTTCATCGGTGCTCCTCGGGGTCGAACGGTGGGTCGAGGGTACGGTGAGTGGGAGGTACGGCGGGTGGCGCGGGAGGTCAGCGGGCGAGCACGGCGCGCAGGGCCGCGGTGACGGCCTCGGTCGGGTCCTCGACCAGGCGCGCCGAGCGCCAGGCGACGTGGGCGTCGGGGCGCACGAGCACGCAGCCGTCCTCGGCCACCTCGCGCAGCCGCGCCCAGTCGTCGTACAGGTCGCTGTAGTCGGCCTTGGGGCCGATCACGTAGGCGCGCAGGTCGATGCCGAGCTCGTCGCGGACCTTCTCGGCGGCCGCCACCCAGGGAGCGCCGGTGACCCCGGTGAGCAGCGTGAAGCCACCCTTGCCGGCCAGGTCGTGGGTGCTGACGCGGCGCCCCTTGTCGCCCAGCCAGCAGTGCGGCAAGCGCGCTCCGGGCCACGTCGTGGGGTGGTGGTGGAGCTCGGGGTCGCGGTCGTACGCCGGCTCCGGCGTGCCGTCGCCGACGACCGCTCCCGAGGCGTAGCGCTGGCCCAGCTCGACGCCGAGCGCGTTGAACTCGTAGTCCTTGAGCTCGAGCGCGGTGCGCAGCTCGGCACGCCGCTTCACGCCCTCCTCGGTGTCGTCGGCGAGCGCGTCGATGCCGCGCTGCATCTCCTCGATGCTCTGGCCGCTGTCCTCCAGGCCGAGCGCCTCGAGGATCGCGCCGAACTCGTCGATGCTCTTGTTGGCGCGCAGCACGATCTGCTTGCCCACCGGCGCACGCTCGTCGTCGAAGGAGTCCAGCAGCTCCTCGCCGGCGTCGCCGCGCAGGACGTAGGCCAGCTTCCACGCCAGGTTGTAGGAGTCCTGGATGGAGGTGTTGGAGCCGAGCCCGTTGCTCGGTGGGTGCCGGTGCACCGCGTCGCCGACCGCGAAGACGCGGCCCTCGCGGTAGCGCTCGGCGTACATCTTGTTGTTGCCCCACAGCGAGAGCGAGCGGATCGTGACCGGCACGGTGTCGTCGCCGATCAGGTTGTGGACGATCTCGGTGGCCATGGCGTCGTCGAGGTCGGGCGGCGGCTGGTTGATGTCGTAGCCCCAGGTGATGAGCCACTCGTCCCAGGGGCGGACCATCCGGACCAGCCCGAGGCCGATGCCGCCGATGGTGGCGCCGGGCTGGAGGACCCAGTACAGGACGCTCGGGCGGTGCCCGACGAGCTCGGTGAGGTCGGCGTGGAAGACGATGTTCATGCTGCCGGCCACGTCCATCTGGCCGGCCATCGGCAGCCCGAGGTCGGCGACGACCTGGCTGCGGCCGCCGTCCGCGCCGATGACGTAGCGGGCCCGGATGCGGAACTCGTGGCCCGAGAGCCGGTCGCGCACGGTGACCGTGACGCCGTCGGCGTCCTGGACCAGCGAGACGTACTCGGTGTCGAAGCGGATCCGGCTGCCGCGGGAGGCGGCGTGGCCGATGAGGATCGGCTCGAAGAGCGTCTGCGGCAGGTCGCAGTTCATCGACGGGCTGGCCATCCGGTAGTCCGCCTCCCGCACCGGGTGGGTCCCCCAGGTGCGGATCCGGCCGATCTCGTCGCCGGCCAGGCTCGAGCAGAAGACCGTGTCGCCCATCATCTCGTGGGGCGTCGCCTCGGCGATCACGTCCTGCTCGATGCCCATGTCGCGCATGATCTCCACGGTGCGCTGGTTGGTGATGTGCGCCCGCGGGGTGTTCGCGGTCCACCGGTACTTGGTGATGACCAGGTGGTCGACGCCGTACGTCGCCAGGAACAGCGCGGCCGAGGCTCCCGCCGGACCGCTCCCGATCACCAGCACGTCGGTGTGGAGGTCGTCCTCGCGCTCGCCGTCGATGCGGGTCATCGAGCCCGGGTGTCTCGGCGTGGTCTCGTGGGCCAGGACGGGATCGGTCATGACTGCTCCTCGGAGTTCGTGCTGGTGGGAGTGAGGTGGACGTCGAAGCGGACGCGGGTCCAGGTGCCGTCGACGGCGCGGCTCCCCGGGTCGTCGTCGGGAGGCGGGGTGCCGGCCGGCTGCTCGTCGAAGTCGACGACCAGGGACTCCTTGACCCCGAAGACGGCGTCGGAGTCCTGGTAGGTGTCGCCGCGGACGAAGATGTGGGTCACCAGTCGGTGGTAGCCGGGTGCGGTGACCATGAAGTGCAGGTGGGCGGCGCGCATCGGTCCGCGGCCCGCGGCGGTGAGGAGGTCCCCGACGGGGCCGTCGTGCGGGATCGGGTACGGCGTGGGCGTGACGCCCCAGAAGCCGTAGTGCCCCGCGTCGTCGGTCAGCAGCCAGCCGCGGCCCTGGGTCACCTCGACGGCGTGCTGGACGTCGTACATGCCGTCGTCGTCGGCTTCCCAGACGTCGAGCCTGGCCCCGGGCAGGACCTCGCCGTCGGTGCCGCGCACCGTCCCCGAGACCCAGCACGGCTGGCCGGTGGCGCCCTGGGCGATGTCGCCGCCGATCTCGATCCGGGGCGCGTCCTCGACGAAGAACGGACCGAAGACGGTGGCCTCGGTCGCCCGCGGGTCCGGGCGGCTGGTTGACCGCGATGGTGAGCATCGAGAGCCCCAGCACGTCGGAGAGCAGGATGAACTCCTGGCGCTTGTCGTCGGTGATGTCGCCGGAGCGCTTGAGGAAGTCGATCGTCTGCTCCCACTCGGCCTGGGTGAGGCGGACGTCGCGGACGAAGGCGTGCGCGTGCTCGACCAGCGACTCCATCAGCTCGCGGAAGCGGGGGGACGTGCAGTCGGTGAAGCTGGCCAGCACCTGGTCGGTGACGTACCGCTCGCGGTCCGCCTGCTCGGACGTCGGGTCCGCGGTGGCCTGCGGGGTGGGCTCGCTCATGCGTCGTTCCTCTCGGTCAGGGGTGCCTCGCCGGCCCAGGCGCGCTGCAGCAGGCGTCGTACGGCGGCGGCCCGGACGGGGCGCGGGTTGTCGGCGGGGGCCGCCTCGACGACGCGGTCCGTCGCCTCGTCGAGCGCGTCCTCGGGGAGGCCGAGGTCGCGCAGGGACGTCGGCGCGGACAGGTCCTCGTAGAGCGCGCGCAGACCGGCGACGGCGTCGGTGGCGACCAGGGCGCTCGCCACGCGTGCCGCGGCCTCCGGTGCCGCGTCGACGTTGAAGGCCAGGACGTGGGGCAGGACCACGGCGTGGGTCGCTGCGTGGGGGAGGTCCCAGGTCCCGCCGAGCACGTGACAGATCTTGTGGTGCAGCCCGGAGCCGGCCCCGGCGAAGGTCGCGGCCGACAGGTAGGCGCCGTACAGGCAGCCGGCGCGCGCGTCGAGGTCGTCGCCGTCGGCGACGATGCCGCGCAGGGCGGGTGCGAGCGCGCGGATGCCCTCGGTGGCCATCGCCGACAGGATCGGGTTGGCGCGCGGTGCCCACAGCGAGTCGACGCAGTGGGCCATCGCGTTGAGGCCGCTGGCCACGCTCAGCTCCACGGGCAGGGTCACCGACAGCTCGGGGTCGTAGACGATGCGTGCGCGGCAGGACGACCGGGTCCGTGCCGGTGGTCTTGCGCCGGTCCTCGGTCAGGCCCCACACGGGGGTGGCCTCCGAGCCGGCGTACGTCGTCGGGACCGCGACGATCGGCAGGCCGCTGGTCAGCGCCACCGCCTTGGCGAACCCGGTGGTGGACCCGCCGCCGACGCACAGCACCAGGTCGGCGCCGACCTCGTCGGCGAGCCGCCGTGCCTCGTCGGCGACCTCGACCGGCACGTGGGGCCGGACGTCGAGGAAGTGGCCGACCACCGGCAGGTCGGCGGAGATGGAGCGGGCGAGCTCGGACTCCGCCGCGGTCGAGACCAGCAGGACCCGGTGCGCGTCGAGCCGGGCGACCTCCTCGGTGAGGCCGGTGCGCGCCGAGCCGGCACCGAAGACCACGCGCTGGGCGTAGGTCTGGTGCTCGAACTGCAGGGCTGCCATGAGCTCTCCCCTCCCGCCGAAGCCGATCGTGTGTGACTGCCCTCACACATGTGCTGTCGGATCAGTGTGTGACGAGCCGTGCCATACGTCCAATATCTATCCCTATGGCCTGCGATATGATCCGCGTATGGATCTGCGTCAGCTTCGCTACTTCGCGGCCGTCGTGCACGAGGGATCGGTGTCCCGAGCGGCGGCCAACCTCTCGATGACCCAGCCGCCACTGAGCTCGGCGATCGCCCAGCTGGAGCGCGAGCTCGGCGTCCGTCTGCTCGAGCGGCACTCGCGGGGCGTCGACGCGACCGAGGCGGGAGCGTTCCTGGCCCGCGAGTCGGTGCGGCTGCTCGCCGGCGTCGACGAGCTGGTCGCTGCCGTACGCGGTATCGGTGGGGGTCGGATCGGTCGGCTGACGATCGCGACCACCGCGGCCGTGACCTGGGAGATCCTGCCGAACCTGCTGGCGGCGTTCGACCGGCGCTCGCCCGACGTCGACAGCGAGATCGTCGAGGCCGGCGAGCCCGACGTGATCGACCAGGTCCGCGACCGTCGCGCCGACGTGGGCGTCGTCTACTGCACGCGCACCCAGCACCTCGAGCGGCTGCGCGGCCGCGACCTCGAGGTCGCCCTCATCCACCGCGAGCCCGTGGTCATCGTGGTCCCGCGGGAGTCGGCGCTGGCCGAGGGTCCGACCGTCGACCTCGCCTCGCTCGGAGCGCAGCGCTGGCTGCTGCCCACGTCGTACGACGGCTTCCCGGGCCTGGCCGGTCACACCAGGGCGGCGTGGGAGCTGGCCGGCATCGAGCCGGAGGTGCGCCGTACCGTCGGGAGCCTCAGCACCATGGTCCAGCTCGTGGGCGCGGGACTGGGGGTGGCGATGGTGCCGGCGTCGGTGCGCGCGCTCGGACCGACGGCTCGCATGGTCCGGCTCGCGACCCCGCTCGCGCCGATCGAGGCCGCCGTCGTCTGGCGGCGCCACGAACGACCCTCCCCGGTGCTCGAACGCTTCCTCCGCGCGGCGCTGGCCACCGAGGAGCCGGACCGGTTGGGGCCGTCGGTCGCGCGACACCACGTCGTCACCTCCGTCGGTGACGCGTAGCCCACCTCGGCGCCCGTTCGACCCCCTGCCCGGGGACAGGTGCACCCCTCGGACGCGTGGGCGGCGGCCGCGTGGTGCTGGGCCGCCGCCCCGGCCGGCTCAGATCGGGCGGTTGAAGAAGCCGCCCGGGCCGGTCGGCACCTTCGGGACGCTGTTGTCCCAGCCGTCACTCCCGCGGTCGAGGTCGTCCTGGACGCCCTCGAGCTCGGTCCTGCTGTCCTGGTCGGAGTCCTCGGTCCAGCCGGCACCCACCGCGAGCAGCCGGCCTGCCTCGACCAGCTCCCGGCCGGAGCCGGTGGTGACCTTGTCGAACTCGCCCTGCACCTCGGTCCACTTGGCGTAGGGGCCGCTGGAGCCCATGCCGATGGCGTTGGAGCGCAGCCAGATCCCGGACCGGTTGGCCGCGAGGGCGTCCTCGGCGGCGTGCCCCATCGCGGCGGCGATGCGGGGGACGAGCTGGTAGCCGACCTTGCGGAGGTACTCCGGGTGCACGCTCAGCGCGGGGGCGTCAGCGAGGTCGGCATCGATGCCCTGGGTGGGGTGGATGTGGAACTGGCTGGCGGCGTGGCCGTGCAGGTAGTCGAGCAGCCCACCGAGCGTCTTGTAGGCCAGCTCGTACTCCTGGTCGAAGACCCGCTGCTCGAGGGTGCCGATGACGTCGACCAGGCTCGAGTACACCTCCTCCGGCGTCCAGCCGGTGAGCTCGACGGAGGAGTCGCCGCCGGGCTGCTCCTCCGGGATCAGCTCGTCGATGAGGGCGAGGGACGCCGTACCGACCGCGAGGACCGGCTTCAGCGGCGCCGGCGCGAACGCGCCGAGGAGCCCGACGAACGCCTTCACGACCCCGAGGTCGATCGAGCCGCCGCCGGTGGCGCCGCCGGGGCCGAAGCTCTCCGCGGCCGTGGCCGCGATCTTCATGATGTCGTCGCGCGCGGCGGCCCAGAGGTTCTTCTCGCCCTGGAGCGCGATGCCGAGCAGGATCGCGACCTGGGCCTGGTTGCCCATGATGGCGCGGATCCGGTCCGGCCCGTAGCCCTGCCGGAAGGCGTAGACGAGCAGGCCCTCCTCGGCGCCGACCGTGTCGGCGCCGACGAACGCGTCCATCGTCCCGAGCGCCGTCTCCACCTCGACGTCGCTGTACGTCGTCGCGAAGTCGCCGTCCTCGTCGTTGCCGCCGGCGCCGGTGGGCAACGGCGTGAGCCGGCCGACGGCGAGGCGGACGTGCTCGATCGGGTCCTCGAAGTCGCCGGGGTCGGGGATCTCGTCCCACCCGAGGAAGGCCTGCTCGATCCGGTCGATCCACGGCTGGTAGATCGAGGTCCAGGGGTCGACGGTGTAGCGGAGGTAGGGCTGCCCGGCGGCGTCGTAGCCGTCGCCGACGTAGACCGCACCGGGCGGCGCACCGGCGGCGAAGCCCAGCCCGGGCGGGGAGTACTTCAGCGTGATGGTGCCGGTGGGGCCGCCGACGGGTGGGAGCCTGCCCTCCCACATCGCGCCGTAGAAGCCCTCCTCGGCGTTGCCGTCCCACCGGACGGGCTCCTCGTAGAGCGTCTGGCGGATCGCGGCATGGACGATCTTCTTCTTGAGCTCGCGCAGGGCAGCGGGGCTGTAGGCGGTCATGGCTTCTCCTGGGTGCTGGGAGGGGTCGGAGGGCGCGTGGTCATGGCAGCGGGATCGCGTCGACGCGCCCGTCCCAGAGCCGGACGAGGTGGTCGCCGACGACGGCGGCGCGGGGAAGGGTGGTGTCCTGGGCGGTGGGCGCGGGGAGCGCGCCGAGGTCCTCGGGCGCGTCGGGCATGGCCGGGTCGACCAGCCAGGTGTGGACGTCGAAGCGGAGGTCCTGGCCGATCGTGACGACCAGACGGTCGTCGTGGGCTCCGAGGAGGTCGGCGGTGAGGCCGACCTGCACGGTGCCGGTCTCCTTCCCCGTGGCGATGTCGACGCCGACGAGCGTGTCGACGTCGTCGTACTGGAGCCACAGCGTGTCCCCGAGCCGGACCGACGCAGCCGGCTCGCCACCGAAGCCGCCCCGGTCGCGGCCGAACGCCCGCGGCTCGGCGCCGGAGAGGTCGAAGAGGTGGCCGCCGGAGCCGAACCGGGCGGAGACCACCAACGGGTCCACGGCGACGACGTCGCCGACGCGGCCCACGCCCTCGGCGGGCAGCGAGGTCGAGCGCCGTCCGGTGCCGGCGTCGAAGACCGAGAAGCGGCCGCGGGAGAGGAGCACGACGCTCGACCCGTCGCTGGTCGCCGAGGCGCACTTGCCGTCGACGGTCGCGCCGGTGACGGTGTCGACCACCGAGCCGTCGGCGACCGACAGCAAGGAGAAGCCGGCGCACTCGCCGGCCACGACGACCGAGTCCGCGCCGATCGAGACCTCGTGACCGAAGGCGGCCCCGGCACGGGGGATCGGCGCCGTCCAGAGGACGCGGCCGTCACCGGTGTCGAGTGCGACGGCCCGCCGACACTCGCCCTCGCTGCCCAGGAGCACCGCGGCGACCCCGTCGTCGTTCACGGTGCGGGCGGCGGCGCACACCGGCTCGGGCAGGTTGACGACCCAGGTGATCGCGCCGGTGGCGACGTCGATGGCCGTCACCTGCTGGGTGCCGAACGTCAGGACCAGGTCCCCGGCCGGGAGCGGGTTGGTGCCCTCGTCGGGGAGGGTGAAGGTGGCCGGGGAATCGCCCACGGCGGTGCTCCAGGCCGCGGTCAGCCCGGAGTCGCTGGTCGGTGCCGGATCACTCGGGGAGGTCCGGGACGGTCCCGGGTCGTCCGACCCGGACGTACAGCCGGCGAGCAGGAGACCTGCGACGACGCATCCCACCGCCCAGTGCTTCATGGCTCCTTCCTTCCCCGCCGTCGCGGCGCGAAACCCGGTGCCGTGGTCGGTCCGGAGGGCGCGGCTCTGTCGGTGGTGGGATCTAGCGTCTGCGACGTCGAGGTCGAGGTCGAGGTCGAGAGAGGGAGCGGGCATGAGCAGCGAGCAGGATCTGGGTGCCGAGACCGACGCGGCGTGGGCGGCGTTCCGCGCCCGTCTGGCCGACCGACTGGCGAGCATGGAGGACGACGACGTGTTGATCGTCGAGTTCGCCGACGCGGTCGTGGAGGACGACAGCGGGTCCGCCCCCTACGTCCAGATGTGCGCCTACGGCGAGACGATGGTCCAGGTCGAGGCGGTGAGCAACCACTGGCTCGAGGAGCGCTGCGCGCTGTCCGCCGCCGACGAGGAGGCGCTGCTCGACCTCGGCTGGGAGGCGCCCACGGACGACCCCGGCTGGGAGAACTTCCACCTCACCTTCCACCGTCGCTCCGCCGACGAGGTCGCGGTGCTGACCGTCGACACCCTGCGCGAGGTGTACGCCGTCCCGCACCCCTCGTTCCTCGACGCGGCGGGCCTCGAGACCGACCCGGCGGCGGCGCGTGAGGGCCTGGGGGAGTCCCGGGCGGTGCGGGAGCGGACCGTTGCGGCGGCGGGGGAGGAGCCGGTCGCGACGTTCGTGGTCGAGCCCGAGCGTCTCCGGGCTGCCGTCGACGACGCCATGCGGGTCGTCTACCCCGACCTCCGCCACGACTCCGACGGCGACATCCCGATCCTGGCGGGGCAGAGCGCGCTCTTCGTCCGGGTCCGCGGCGACCGGCCGGCGGTGGAGGTCTTCGCCGAGCTCCTGGTCGACGTGGAGCAGCGCGACCGGCTCCCGCTCGAGCTCGACCTGCTCAACGCGTCCCACCCGTTGTGGAAGTTCACGAGCAACGGCCCGGACGTCACGATGCGCTACGAGCTGCCGGCGGTGCCGTTCGCTCCCGCCCAGCTGCGGGCCGTGGTCGAGCAGTTCGCCGCGGAGGTCGACGAGATCGCCAGGGCGCTGAGCGTCCGGGTGGGCGGGCGCCGGTTCTTCGAGGCCGATCCGGCCGCGATCGACGCCGCCGCCGACGAGGACGACGTGCACCCGGCCATGGTCGGCCTGCTCGAGCTGCTCCACCTCGGTCGGCTGCGCGCGACCACGGTCGTCGGGCTCTTCGAGTACGACCGGCTGGAGATCATCCGCCAGATCGTCCGGATCCGCACCGGTCTCCAGTCGTGCGCCGACCACGACCCCGAGGTCGTCCTGACCCTGCTGCGCAAGGCGCTGCGGATCGCCTCCGACGGCGAGGCCGACCCGCGCCGAGACCCCACCCTGCCCCCGCGGCCGAAGCCGCTCAGCATCCAGGAGTCGCTGCTGCCCGACACCGACCTCGGCGACGACGCGCTCGACCTGGGGTGGTCGGCGTGAGGCAGGGCAGGCCAGCGGTGCAGGAGGTGCTGCTCAGCCCAGGGTGACGACGTAGGCGTCGTGGGTCAGCCGCGCACGATCCGGACAGCACCGTCGCGACGCGGGTCGGCCGCGGCGACCAGGTGCCCGTCGGGCCGCAGCAGGGTGGCGCCGACCCCGCCGTAGTACATCGTCGGCGCCGCCTCGTCCTCGACCTTGACGACCTCCTCCGCTCGACCCGCGCGGTGCACGTGGACGCGGGGGTGGTGGACGGCCTCGGTCAGGTCGAGGCCGCTGGTGAAGCCGGCGACGACCTGGGTGATCGCGGTGGTGATCCGGTCGGCGCCGGGCGAGCCGACGGCCAGGACCGACCCGTCGTCGTGGGTGGCGACCGTCGGTGCCATGTTGGAGATGAGCCGGGTGCCGGGTGCGGAGCCGTGCAGGCCGCGCGGGTTGAGCTCCTGCTCGCCGAGGCAGTTGTTGAGCCAGATGCCCGTGCCGCGGGCGATCATGCCGGCGCCGTACCCCGACGACACGGTCACCGAGCAGGCCCCGCCGTCACCGTCGGTCGCCGAGACGTGGGCGGTCGAGCCCGACTCGAGGGCGGCCACGTGGTCGCGGTCGACGAGGGCGAGGTAGGCCGCCGCGTCACGCTCGACGTCGTCGGTGTGGTCGAGCACGTCGAGGCGGTGGCCGAGCACCGCGCGCTGCACGCGCACCAGGTGGGCGACGTCGTCGGCGTCCCAGCCATGCAGCGGCCGCCCGTCCAGCAGCCGCAGCATCGCCGCCACGCACACCCCGCCCACCGAGGGCGGGGGAGTCGTGGCGAGCGTCCAACCGCCGAGGCGGGTCAGCAACGAGGGGCGTACGACGGGCCGGTACGCCGCCAGGTCCTCCGGGCCGAGGATCCCGCCGCGGGCCAGCACGTCGGTGCAGATCGCCTCGGCGAGAGGTCCGGTGTGCAGGGCGTCGGGGCCCTCGGTCGGCGATCCTCGCCAGCGAGGCGGCAAGGTCCGGGACGACCACGAGACCCGTCGTGATCGCGCCGTCGTCGTCATGCACCGCGGCGCGGCTGGCCTCGTCCCAGCCGAAGATGTCCTCGTGCACGTAGTCGAGGTAGTAGCGCGACGCCGAGCTCAGCCGGAAGCCGTCGCGGGCCACGTCGATCGCCGGTGCCACGACCTCGCGCCACGGCAGTCGCCCGTCGCGACGGTGCGCCTCTCCGAACGCCGCGACCGCGCCGTGCACCGCGACCGAGCCCGGCCCGATCGTGACGTCGACCCCGCCGCCGTACTCGGTGCGGACGTCCCACGTCGCCGCCGCCGAGCTCCCGACCCCGGCCGGGCATGTCCATCCAGCCGTCGACGGTGTACGGCGTCGGGCGGCCGGCGCCGGTCACGGGCGACGGCTGCACGGTCACGAAGCCACCCGAGCTCAGCGAGACGATCCCGACCTCGTTGACCATCGCGACCAGCGCAGCGGCGAGGGCCGCGTCGACGGCGTTCCCGCCTGCGCGGGCGACCTGCTCGCCGGCGTCGGCTGCTGCCTCGTTGGGCGCGGCGACGGCGACGGCAGGCATGGGGCGAACGCTAGGGCACGTCGTCCGGCCGGCCGTGGCCGATCGGTCGGGCGGGGCTGGGCCGCTCGAAGATGCACTCGATCCACGCTCCCGTCCACAGGCTACGAATCGCCGCTTTTCACCGGGCGCCGCACCGGCCACGGTCGTCGCCATGTCTCGCTCCCGGTTCGCCCTCCGTCCGCTGCTCCTCGTGCTCGCCCTCGTGGCCGGCCTGCTCTGCGCCGTCGCCACCCCGACGCCCCTCATGTCACCGGCCCGAGCCGAGGGCCGGGTCACCAAGGACACCTGTCGCGCCATCGACCCCAACCTGGTCAACGGCGTCTGCCTGCGCTACCGCACCGGCCGCGCGAGCGGCTTGACCTGGATCGGCAGCTACCGCGCGCCCGACGGCCGGGTGTTCTTCTGCATCGACTTCCTCTACGACTCCCGGCTCCCCGCGCACGCGCGGACCGTCTCCACCCGACGCCTGGTCAACCAGCTCGGCCAGCGCGTCGGCGCCGCCGAGGTGGCGGCCGTCAACCACGTCATCTCCACCTGGGCCGCGCACGGCTCCACGGGCAGCGACGCCCGCGACGCCGCGATCGCGCTGATCGTGCGCGAGGTGATGGGCGACGGGGTCCGTCCGGGCGGAGCGGTGGTCTACCCGCGCGGGCTCGAGGTGGGGGAGCGGGTGCGACCGCCGGCGGGCGGCCTGGGTGGCCGGGTGCTGCGACTGGCCCGGCGGATGTGGACGCAGGCGGCCACCCTCCGCGGGCCCTACCGGCTGAGCCTGACCAGGCCGAGGCGAGGCCCCGTCCGCCTCGGACGCTCGCGCACGTTCCGCGTCAGCGTCCTCTCCGCGACCGGCCGCCGGGTGCCCGGGGTGCGCGTCCGGCTGACGTGCCGGGGCCCGGTCCGCTGCCCGGCACGGGTCGTCACCAAGGCCCGAGCACGGGCCCTCACCCTGACGCCCCGTGACCTCGGCCGGTTCCGGATCCGGGCCACCGCCCGCGGTCCCGCCGCCGACGGACTCCTCTACCGCGAGCGCTCCTGGCACAGCCACGGCGGCAGCACCGCCCGACCGGCCGGACACCAGCGGGCGTGGATCGCCCGGTCCAACCGGACGACAGCGAGCGCCGGGGCGACAGCGATCGTGCGCAAGGCCCGTCCCGAGGTCCTCACTCAGACCTCCGAGGCGCTGGTGAGACCGGGAGCCGAGCTCCACGACGTGGTGACGGTCAGCGGGCTGCCGGCGTCGTACGACGCGACCGTGCGCGCGACCCTGTTCGGCCCGTTCGCGTCCCCTCCCGGCCGCGACTCCTGCACGCCCGACCTGCGTGCGGGCCGGGTCAGCCTGCCGATCGCCGCCGACGGCACCTACGCGACCCCGTCCGTGCGGGTGACGGAGGTCGGCTACTACACCTGGGTCGAGGACCTGCCCGGCGACGAGGCGACGGTGCCGCTGACGACCCGGTGCGGACTGGTGGCGGAGACGACCCGGGTGGTCCCGTTCACGCCGACGATCCGGACGACCGTCTCGCGGCAGCGGGCCCAGGTCGGTGACGAGGCGCGCGACCTGGTCGAGGTGAGTGGGGTGCAGGGCACGCCGCTCGTGGTCGAGTGGACGCTGCGCGGTCCGCGCGCGCCCCGGGACGGCAGCTGCGGCGACCTGGACTGGAGCGGCGCGCCGATCGCCGACCGCGGATCGCTGGTGGTCCCCGGCGACGGTCGCTACGCGACGCCGGACTCGCTGCTCGGGTCGGCCGGTTGCCACACCTACGAGGTCCGGATCCCGGCCACGTCGCTCAGCGACGAAGCCGCCAGCCCGCCCGGCCTGGCGAGCGAGACGACGCTGGTCACCCGTCGGGTGCCGACGGTCACGACCCTCGTCTCGGCGCAGCGGTCGCTGGTGGGCGACCGGCTGCGCGACGAGGTGCGGCTGCGCGGTCTCCGCTCCGCCGACCGGGTCGTCGTGAGGTGGTGGCTGCTCGGCCCGGTCGCCCCGGACGGCAGCGGGACCTGTCGCGACCTGGACTGGGCCGGAGCCCCGGTCGCCGACCAGGGGACCGTCACCGCACGCGGCAACGGGACGCGCCGCACCCGGGGGACGACCGTCTCGACCGCCGGCTGCTACACCTACCGCGAGCGGCTCCCGCGGACCCCGGCGACCGAGGCCGTGGCGACCCTGCCCGGGCTCGTCGTCGAGACCTCCCTCGTGACGCGGCCGGTGACGCCGGTGGTCCCGGAGATCCCGTCCGGGTTCGCCATCGGGCTCGACGACGTCGACCTGCCGACGCGACGGGCGAGGATCCGCTACCTCCACCGGCGCTACTCCGCCCCGCCGTCGAGCGGGCTGCTCGCTCGTCGTACGTCGGGCGGCACGCTGACCCTCCGGCGCCTGCGGATCGGTGCGCCGGTCGCCGCGGTGGGCCTCGACCGCGGGACCATGGCGATCCCCGACGACCCCGGCCAGGTGGGGTGGCTGCGCACGACGGCGACCGCCGGCGACCTGCTCGGCTCGAGCGTGATGTCCGGGCACGTGTCCGACCGGCACGACCGACCGGGCGCCCTGTGGCGGCTCAGGGAGGCGCGGGCGGGCGACGTGATCCGGTGGCGTGAGCCCGGTGGCGTCGTGCGGCGGTTCGAGGTGAGCCGGGTGCGGCGGTACCCGCGACGGGTGGGTGTGCCGGCTGCCCTGCTGCGCACCACCGGTCCGCACCTGCTCCACCTCGTGACGTGCACCGGGCGCCGTCGGACGAGCGGCGGGTTCCACTACGCCGACAACCTCGTCGTCACGGCGGTCGCGGTGCGTGGGCGCTGATCAGGTGGACGGGGCCGACGAGGAGCTCGGGCACCTCGAGGACGGTCGGCGCCGACTCCTACGCCGACCCGACGCGCCGCGCGATCTCCTCGAGCCAGGTGCGGTAGGCGGCGGGATCGTCGCCGAGGTAGGCGTAGCTGCCCAGGTCCTCGAGCAGCTGGTCCAGCTCCGGTCGTCGGTGACTGTCGCCAGGACGTGGTGGATCTCGACGACGAGCTCGAGCGCGTCCGTTCGGCGCCGACTTGCCTGAGATACGTCGATCGAGGGTCTCCCAGAGGCCGTCGAAGTCCTCGTGGAAGTAGCGCGCCGATCAGGACTTCTCAGTGCGCGGTCTCCATGGTCTCCTCTCATGGCTTCACGTAGGCGGTCAATATCCGATAACCCTCGGGCATGGTAGCGTCCTTGACCAGAACGCATGCGGAGCCGTGTGGCCGGGACCGACCTCGCCGTGACCTCAGCATGACCCGCCCCAGAGGCCGCTCGAATCGTGCGACTCGATCGGCAAGGCCCTCCTTGCACTGCTCGATCGCAAGCCAGCGATCTGGCCGGCAACCCGATGCTCGGTCAGCGCGTGGCCGGCAGCGATCGTCCGCGACCGCTCGTCGGCGAAGGTCGAGACCGCTCTCTTGCCCTCGGCGGCGAGCCTGGCCCGCAGGTAGTCGTCACTCTTGCCGACGTGCTTCTCGATGGCATGCGCTCTCATCGGACCGCCCTCGTGTCGTTCGAGGAACGACGTCCCTCGGTCGGTGTTCCGACCGAGCTGGAAGGACCCCGCCTCTCCCCGCAACACGGCCCGGGCCTCCACGAACCGCGCCAACCGCAGCCGGGCCGAGGTCACCGCGGTCGCGGTGCTCTCCAGGCGCAGCGCGGCACCGGCGGCGTACAGCCTGAGGGCGTTCAGCATCCGCAGGAACCGGGGGGCCTCGGCGCCGATCTTGAGCACGTTGAGGCCGGCGGCGCCGGCGTTGGAGAAGCCTGCGGTGACGCCGGTCAGGACGGCGCCGCCGACCTGGATCAGGACGGCGTCGCGGAGGAGGTCGTGGACGAGGTCGAGGATGGCGTCGCGTTGCTCCCGGACGGCTCGCGCGTAGTCGTCGCACGAGGCGCCGAGGGCGGTGCACTCGGCGGCGAGGTCGCGGGTGGCGGAGGCGAGGTCGGTGATCGCGTCGGCGGCGAGCGGGATCTCGGGGGAGCGCTCCTCCCAGAGCCAGGGCACGGCCCGGTCGGCGTGGGAGGCGACGAGCTCGAGATGCCCCGCGGCCGTGCGCCAGGTGGTGCCGGCGGCGGCGAGCCGGTCGAGGTCGGCGTCGGGCCAGACGAACCCCTCCACGTGGTCGAGGATCGCGTTGGCCCAGCCGGGCAGCGACGAGGGGTCGCCGCCGAGAGCGCTGGGGACCTGGATCGGGGCGACGTCGCACCAGTCGCGGCCGAGCATCGAGGGCTGGTCGGTGACGACGGTCCCGCCGAAGGTGGAGGCCAGCTCGGCACGGGTGTGGTTCTCCAGCGAGGCGAACGCGTAGCGGCCGAGGTTGGCGCAGCTGGTGACGAGGTCGTCGAACGCCTGTGTCGCGGCCCTGGCGGCCTTGTCGTAGGAGGTCGCGAACCCGTCGGCGAACGACGAGTCGCCGGCCATCGCCCCGGTCTCGGCGAGGCCCGCCCGCAGCTCGCCGTGGTAGCGCGCAGCCCACTGGTTGGCGTCGTGGAGGAGCGTCGAGGCCTCGGTGTAGCCCACGCCGTCGACGGCGACGCGGGTCACAGCGAGCCCCACATCCGCACGTTGGTGTCGGCGGCGCTGCGGTAGTTGTCGAGGGCGGTGCGGGCCGCGCGCCGCATGTCGGCAAGACCCGCGCGGGTCCGGGTGAACCCGGCCTCCCAGTCGGCCTGCGCCGCCTCCTGGGCCAGCGCCGCCTCGCCCGACCACGACACCTGGAGCTCGGCGACGCGGCGGCTGACCTGCCGCAACGCGTCGTCGCAGGAGGCCTCGCAGCGGACCAGCGCGTCGATCGCTGCCTGCAGCTGGTCGAGGTCGACGGCGTACGCCGGGTGCGGGCCCGGCCTCATCCGAGCCGCCCCGGCAGTCGGCCGTGGAGTCCTCCGGCCAGCGCCACCAGTCCCGACCGCACGAGCTCGTCCTGCTCGACCAGCTCGGTGCGTGCCCCGGCGACCAGGTCGCCCATCACCAGCAGCGCGGCAACGACCTCGTCGCAGCCGGCGCGCCACTGCTGCCACCCCTCGCGGTAGTCCCGGGCGGCGCGCCCGGACCACCCGCCGTCGAGCAGCACGTCGACCTGGTGGTCGGTGAGGCGGCGTTGCTCGGCGAGGGTCTCGGCGACGCCGCGCAGCAGCGCGACGGTGTCGAGCAGGTCCGGATGGATCAGGTTGACGGTCATGGCCAGCTCCCGAGACGACGTCGGTACGACGCCGTCCAGCCTGCCCGGCCCGCGGCGCGAACGGGCCCCGCGCGGGCAATCTGTGGATAACCGCCGCCTCGGCAGGGTCGCGGATGTGAGCGCCCACATGGCCGGTAGCGTCGAGGCATGGATCACCACCTTCTCGGCCGCACCGGCCGCACCGTGTCCTCCATCGGCCTCGGCACCTGGCAGCTCGGCGCCGACTGGGGCGACGTGAGCGAGTCCGACGCCCTCGACGTCCTCTCCGCCGCGGTCGACTCCGGGGTGACCTTCCTCGACACCGCCGACGTGTACGGCGACGGCCGCAGCGAGCAGGTCATCGGCCGGTTCCTCCGCGACCACGAGGGGCTCACGGTCGCCACCAAGATGGGCCGCCGGATGGACCAGGTGCCGGAGAACTACACCCTCGACCACTTCCGCGAGTGGACCGATCGCTCGCGCCGCAACCTCGGCGTCGACACCCTCGACCTGGTGCAGCTCCACTGCCCGCCCAGCGCCACGATCGACGACGACGCGACGTACGACGCCCTCGACACCCTGGTCGCCGACGGCGCGATCGCGGCGTACGGCGTCAGCGTGGAGACCGTCGACCAGGCCCTCAGCGCGATCGCGCGCCCGGCCCTGGCCAGCGTCCAGATCATCCTGAACGCCTTCCGCCTCAAGCCGCTCGACGAGGTGCTCCCGGCCGCCGAGGCAGCCGGCGTCGGGATCATCGTCCGGGTGCCGCTCGCGTCGGGGCTGCTCAGCGGCAAGTACGACGCCACGACGACGTTCGCGGCCGACGACCACCGCACCTTCAACCGCGACGGCAGCGCGTTCGACATCGGCGAGACCTTCAGCGGCGTCGAGTGGGAGACCGGCATCGCGGCGGCCCAGGAGTTCACCGCGCTCGTCAGCGAGCACGGCCCGGCCGATGCCTCGGCCGCCCAGGTCGCCATCGCCTGGTGCGCGCAGCAGCCCGGCGTCAGCACGGTCATCCCGGGTGCCCGCAATGCCGACCAGGCGCGCTCCAACGCCGCGGCCGGCGAGCTGCCGGCGCTCGGGTCCGACCTGCTCGACGGCGTACGACGGATCTACGACACCCACCTGCGCGCGGCCATCCACCCGCGCTGGTGACCCCGTCGGCGGCGCCCGAGACCTGTCCCGAGCGGGCCCGCCCGAGCGGGCGTGGCGGTCCGGGTCCGGGTCCGCGTCGTCCGGCGACGATCCGTCGGTCGGCGTTGTCCACAGGCGCGACGACAGCGGTGGCGGGCGGCTCCGGACCGGCCTAGGTTCGCGGCCATGCGGAGACGTCTCGGACTCCTGACGGCCCTGGCCCCGGCGGCCGCCCTCGCCTACGTCGGCGTCGGCCCGCCCGCCGCTGCCGCCGGGCCGCCCGGGCTCGGGACCGCGGCGGTGCGGGCGGCCGACCTGGTGGCGGGCGGCTCGGGCGGTGCCGACCGCGACCGGCGGGTCGACGTCCTGGAGATCGCTCGGCCGGCGGAGATCGGGGTCAGAGGATGACCTGGATCTCCGCCCCCAGGCTCGCGCCCAGCTCGAGCTCGAGGTCGTCGCCGGACCAGAACTTGCCGGGGTCGTAGTAGTTCGACGGGCCGGTCGCCCCCGACCAGCCCCATGGCCTGGTACGTCGATGCGACGACCTCGGCGCAGTAGGTCATCTCCACGCTCGCCGGTCGGCGCAGGCGGCCGCGCACCCAGCGGCCGGCGAGGGCGGCGGTGGCCGGGAACGGCGTACCGTCCATCCGCGCGACCGTCTGCAGGGCTGCGCTCTCCATCTCGTGGGTGACCGCGGGCGAGAGCTGGCGCAGCCACGCGTGCTGCTCGTAGCGGCCGCACCACTGGGTGACGGCAGCGCGCAGGTCGTGGAGCTGGACCCCACGGTGGTGGTCGCCGCTCCAGACGTCGAGCAGGCCCTTGCCGAGCTCGGCGTGCCACATCAGCGGCGGCAGGTCGTCGATCACGATCGCCATGCCGACGTGGTTGACGGGTGCGTTGGTGACGACCCGGATAGCGTGGTCGGCAGCGGACCTCCCGCGGAAGAGCCAGATGTCGCCGGTGCGGGTGAGGTCGACGGCGGCATCGAGGGTCAACCTGTTGCGAAGCATCGAGACGAGTCCTTGCGGGCCGGGGACGTACTGGGGACGAGGGAGCTGCCGGGATGAAGCTGGGTCTGTGGAAGGTGCTGGGCGTGGCCGGAGTGGCCGGAGTGGCTGCTACGGGGGTCATCATTGCGCGTGACCAGCGTCAACGCGTGCAGCTCACGCCCGAGCAGGTGCGTGAGCGGCTGCACGAGCGACTGGCCGAGGGTCCGGATCAGGCCTGACAGGTCGGGCACCAGAACAGGTTGCGCGCGACCATGACGGCGCTCGCGACCGGCGTGCCGCACCGACGGCAGGGCAGGCCGGCGCGGCGGTAGACGTAGTGGGAGTCGACGCGCCTGGCCCGCCCCGCGGGTCGCTCCCGGTCCTGCGGCTCGGTCGTCACGATCCGGCCGCTGCGGACGCCGGAGCGCATCAGCACCGCCAGGTCCTCCCAGATCGCCTCCCACTCGCTCCGGTCGAGGTCGCGCCCCGGCAGGTAGGGGTTGACCTGGTGCCGGAAGAGGACCTCGGCGCGGTAGACGTTCCCGACACCTGCGAGCACCGACTGGTCCATCAGCAGGTCGCCGACGGTGCGGCGGCTGCGGTGGATCTTCGCGTACGCCGCGCCCGGCTCGGCGTCGCGGCGCAGCGGGTCCGGGCCCAGCCGGGCCAGGACCTGGTCACGCTCGGCGGTCGTCAGCACCTCGCACGCGATCGGGCCGCGCAGCTCCAGCCAGTGCGCGTCGGTCAGCAGGCGCAGGCGCAGTGCCCCGACCGGCTCCGGCGCGGGCAGCTCGCCCTCGCGGAACTTCCCGTACAGCCCGAGGTGGATGTGCAGCCACAGGTCGTCGTAGCGGTGGAAGAGGTGCTTGCCCCACGCGTCGGTCGCCTCGAGCACCCGGCCGTCGAGGAGCGACGCGCCCTCGCTGAACCGCCCCTGCGGGCTCGACAGGTGCACCCGCTGGCCGGCGTACCGTCGGCCTTGGTGGCGGGCGAGGCGGTGGATGGAGTGGCCTTCGGGCATCCGACGATCCTTGCTCGCCGTCGCGGGCGCGCACACCGCCCGTTGGGGTGCGGAGCTGTCGGTGCCCGGGCTCGGTGGCGGTTCCGGGCGCCGGTTCGTCGCGTGCCGGTTTGTCGGTGGGGGGCTCTAGCCTTCTGCCATGGACCTGCGCGATGCCTTCGCCCTCGCCGAGGACCTGTTGGAGCACCACGGCCTGCACCAGTGGACCGTCGCCTACGACTCCGCCAAGCGGCGCGCCGGCGTGTGCCGGTTCGGGCCGAAGGTGCTCGGGCTGAGTGCGCCGCTGACCGCGCTGCACTCCGAGGACGAGGTGCGCGACACGGTGCTCCACGAGATCGCCCACGCGCTCGCCGGGCCGCGGCACGGCCACGACCAGACGTGGCGCGACATCGCCGTCCGGATCGGGTCCAGCGGGGAGCGGTGCGTCTCCGCCGAGGCCCCGCGGGTCGAGTCGGCGTGGCTCGGCACCTGCCCGGCCGGGCACACGACGGGGCGCCACCGGCGCCCCGAACGGGTGATGGCGTGCGCGCGCTGCTCGCGCACCTTCGACCTGGCGCACGTGCTGAGCTGGACCCATCACGGGCGGCCGGCGCTCATGCACCCCAACTACGTCGCCGAGCTCGACCGGCTCCGCGCCGGCCGGCCGCTCACGCTGCTGCGCCCCGGCACGCGCGCGCGGGTGACCGCTCCCGGCGAGCACCAGGGCGTCGTCGGCAAGGTCGTGAAGCGCGGCCGCACCAGCTACCACGTGCGCACCGGCCGCGTGGTCCTCCGCGTGCCCTTCGCCTACGTCGAGCCCTACTCGTAGGACACCAGCGTCGGCCGCGCCTCGGTGATCGCGAGGTCGACGGCACCGCCGGCGATGGTGACCGTCCCGGGGACCGGGCCCCAGGCGCCGTTGCCGACCCGCCAGGTCGCGCCGTACGTGGTGTCGACGCTGGGGCTGACGGGATCGGCGCGGAGGTAGGTGTGGGTGACGTCGAGGGCCGGGTACGGCGCGCCGGGGGTCGTGGTCGTCGTGGTGGTGCCGTCGCCGAAGCGCCACGTGAACGAGACGGGCTCGATGCGGAGCGTGACGCGTTGGCCGAGCAGCGTGAGACCTCGGGTGAACGCTCCGCGGTCGGTGTAGAAGTTCGTCGCGAAGTTCACCAGGGTGCGCCCGCCCGGCGGTTGGATCTGGAGGGTGGCGGCCGGTAGCGGCAGTCGTCGGAAGGCCTCGGCGACCATGCTCACGCGTGAGCTGCTGAGGCTCGGCGGCGGCGCCGCAGTAGTCCGAGCGACATGCAGCTCCGAATCCGATGGCCGAACCGATGCAAGCGCCAGATTCCGATCGGACGTGGAGGACTGCGGATCGGTGCTCGTGACGTCGGTCGATCGCGGTATCTCGTCGGCGCACACCAGGATCGTTGTATAAACGAGCACGCCATTGAGCAATTCTGCAACCTCGTTCTCTCGTGCACTCGGCCGCCGCGGGACCGGCGGTGAAGACCACCAGTAGCGATCGCGATGAGACAGGCGAGGATCGCCCCGATGGCGGTGCGCCTCACTGTAGCGAACCCCATGAACTTCGATGCCATGAGCCTTCGGCTTCGGTGACGCTCGAAGACTGCGATTTGGTCTGTCCTTCTCATAACTGACCGGTGCTTCGCCCGTGCCGGGAAAGTCGTCGTGCCGTGCCGCATCAATTCGAGAGCGGCGGCGATCGCGCTGCCTCCTTACTGCTCGATTCGACCTCGGTGGCGATCCGACGCGCCAGCCACGAGTCTTGAACCGCCCGCCATTCTCGATACACCTGCGAGCACGGGATCGATCTGGTCGTCGCAAGTGTCGCAGCTCGCGGTGCTGGACACCTTGCAGCGCGTCAGCATCGTCTCCCGTGCGCACAATCGTGTTCCTCGCCTCCACCCACGCACGCACCGTCTCCTCCGGCGACAGCGCCGGCTCGGTGGCGGGGGTGGTCGGGGCCGACGTGGAGGGCGTGGCCGGGGGCGGGAGGGTGGTGCTCGGAGTCGAGGTCGGGTCGGACTCGAGGCGCGGCTTCGGCGGGTCGTCGTCGCACGCGCCGAGGGCGAGCGCAGCGGCGAGCGCCAGGGGTGCCAGGAGAGCTCGTCGCATGGTGGCGGTCCTTCCCGAGAGTCGTACGCAGACCGGGGCCGTCCAGCGAAATTACCCAAGCGGGCGGGTCAGCGGAAGACGCGTGGCCGGATCTGTGGAGAACGTCGCCGGGGTGGACCGCCGGCTCAGGAGACCGCCGGCTCGTGACCGGCGGGAGCCAGGGTGTCGCGGAGCCGCACGAGGCCGTCACGGATCCGGCTCTTCGCGGTGCCGAGGGGGACCTTCGTCAGCGCGGAGACCTCGGCGTGGGTGTGGCCGCCGAAGTAGGCGAGCTCGAGCGCCTCGCGCTGGGCGGGCGCCAGGGTGGCGAGGGCCACCCGGACCCGTTGGGCGTCGAGGGAGGCCAGGGCGCTCGCGGCCGTCTCGTCGTACGGCGCCTCGTGGTTGCGCTCGACGTGCTCGGTGTCACGGCGGCGGACGCCGGCGCTGGACCGCACCCGGTCGACGGCCCGGCGGTGGGCGAGGGTCATCACCCAGGAGAGCGCCGAGCCGCGGTCGGGGTCGAAGCGCTGCGCGTTCTGCCACAGCTGGAGGTAGACCTCCTGGGTCACCTCCTCGGCCTGGTGGGCGTCGCGGAGGACGCGGAGCACGACGCCGTACACGCGGGACGCGGTGACGTCGTAGACCTCCGCGAAGGCGGGCTGGTCGCCCGCAGCAGCAGCGACGAGCAGCGCCTCGAGCTCTCCTGGCTCGGGTGCGGCACGGGGGGAGGCCGGGGGGGCGTGTGAGGGGGGCATGGGTGTCCTAGGGATCCTGGAGTCGGCACGCGGCGCCCCCACGGCCACGACATGCACAAGTAACTTGGACGCAAGGTATCGCACTTCGTGACACCATGTGTCGTATGGCGACATCCCGGGGCGACGACACCCCACCGCTGTCGGACCAGCTGTGCTTCGACCTCTACGCGGCGTCGAGAGCGCTCACCAACGCCTACCGCCCGGTCCTGGGCGAGCTCGGCCTGACCTACCCCCAGTACCTCGTGCTGATCGTCCTGTGGCGCGAGGGCACCTGCACGGTCCGCGCGCTCGCCGATGCGCTCCTGCTCGACCACGGCACGCTGACGCCGCTGCTGCGCCGGATGGAGACCCACGGCCTGGTCTCGCGTCGCCGCTCCGAGTCCGACGAGCGCTTCGTCGAGATCGAGCTGACCGCGACCGGTGACGCGATGCGCGTGCACGCCTCCCAGATCCACTGCGACATGAAGGAGCTGCTGGCCCTGGACGACGTGGAGTTCCAGGCGCTCCAGACGGCGCTGCGCACGCTCACCTCACGCGTCTCGTCGTAGCGGGCGTCGACCGGCCACCGGGAGCCGGCTGCCCGCGGCCCCACCGGAGCCGGAGCGCCGGAGCGCCGGAGCGAAAACGTCGCACCTCGCCGGTATGGACCACCGGCGGTCGGGTACGGGCTGCATGTGAACGACGACCCGTGGGCAACTCTGCGCCTCGACCCGCCCCTGGTGGCGTGCGAGGTCGACTTCCTGGCGTCCTTGGCTCCCGACTCCTCCGTACGTCGGGTCTGGCCGGGCCAGCCGGCGTCCGCGTGCCCGTGGCGGGTCACCGCCGACGGCACCCGGCTCGAGCTCGAGCGGGACCCGTCCGTGGCCGACGTGACGGCCGTGGGTGACGCGGTGGACGGGGCGCAGGAGGCTGCGAACGCGACGGCCTGGCTGCGCTTCCTGACCACCGAGCTCCTCGCGCCGTCGACCGGTGCGGCGCTCAGCCGGGCGCTGGCCGAGGGGCTGCGCGGCGGCCACGAGCTGAACGGCGTGATGCGCATCGGCCTCGACCGGCAGATCCGGGTCGATCGCAACAGGATCAGCGAGTGGGTGCTGACCCTCGAGCGCCGGGTGCCGCTGAAGGACTACGTCCCGCCGTTCTCGGACGACGCCACCGCTGCGGACGGTGAGAGCGCGGTCGTGCTCGACCTCGACGCGCGCCGGCGCGGCCGCCGGACGCAGGATCAGGCCGTCGTCGAGGCGTAGACCTCGCGGGTGCGTTCGGCGATCGCACCCCAGCTGAACGACGCGGTGGCGCGCGCCCGCCCGGCGCGACCGAAGGCGGCCGCACGGTCGGGGTCGGCGACGAGCTCGTTGAGCGCGGCCGCGAAGTCGGCGACGTACTGCTCGGGGTCCAGCGGGGTGCCGGTGCCGTCGGTGGCCTGCTCGATGGGCACCAGCAGCCCGGTCTCACCGGGTACGACGACCTCGGGGATGCCACCGGTGGCGGTCGCGACGACGGCGGTCTCGCAGGCCATCGCCTCGAGGTTGACGATGCCGAGGGGCTCGTAGATCGACGGGCAGGCGAACACCGTGGCCGCGGTCAGCAGCGCCACCACGTCGGCGCGCGGCAGCATCTCGCGGATCCAGACCACCCCGGTGCGCGAGCGGGAGAGGTCGTCGACCAGGGCGGTCACCTCGGCCTCGATGGCGGGTGTGTCGGGGGCGCCGGCGCACAGCACGATCTGCACGTCGGGGGGCAGCTGAGCGACCGAGCGCAGGAAGAGCGGCAGCCCCTTCTGCCGGGTGATCCGCCCGACGAAGACGACCGACGGCCGGTCGGGGTCGACACCCAGCTCGCGCACCCGGTCGGGTGCCACCAGCGGGGACCAGTCGGCGACGTCGATGCCGTTGTGGACCACGTGCACCCGCGCCGGGTCGATCGACGGGTACGACGCCAGCACGTCGTCGCGCATGGCCGCCGAGACCGCGATCACCGCAGCCGCGGCCTCGTACGACGTGCGCTCGGCCCACGACGACACGGCGTACCCGCCGCCGAGCTGCTCGGCCTTCCAAGGACGCAGGGGCTCGAGGGAGTGGGCGCTCACGACGTGCGGCACGCCGTGCAGCAGCGAGGCGAGGTGGCCGGCCATGTTGGCGTACCAGGTGTGGGAGTGCACCACGTCGGCGCCGCCGCAGGCGTCGGCGATCGTCAGGTCGACGCCCAGCGTGGCCAGGGCCGGGTTGGCCCCGGCGAGCTCGGCCAGGTCGGGGTAGCCGCTGGTCCCGGGCTCCTCGCGGGGCGCACCGAAGGCACGCACCCGGGTGTCGAGCCCGTCGAGGCCGCGCAGGGCCCGGACCAGCTCGGCCACGTGGACCCCGGCGCCGCCGTAGACGGCGGGGGGATATTCCTTGGTCAGGATGTCGACGCGCACCTGAGCGAACCTACCCGAACGCGCGCGGTCGGGCCCGCGACGATCGCCGAGGCCTACTGCCGGCGCCAGCGCTCGGCGACCGGCACCAGCGGCGGCGCCGCCGGAGCGCAGCTGTCGGCGTACGCTGCCCTGCTCCATCGGGGGCGCGGCGATCGACTTCTGGTTGGGGCGCTCGAGCGTGTGGTGGCGCACCCAGTCCATCTGCATCCGGGTGTGGTCCATCCGGGCGCCCGCGACGGCCTGGAGGCGGAAGCGCGGCTGGTACTTCACCCCGGACAGGGCCTCGGGGCGACGCTCGGTGTGGATCACCTTGGTGTCGACGAACCAGGAGACGTGGTCCTTGGTCACCTCGACCGCGTAGGTGTGCCACGCGTCGTTGCCGAGGTCGAGGCCGATGTCGAAGGAGAACTCGTTGTTGGGAGCCGTGCGCACCGCACCGGTGGCGCGGCCGTCGCCGGGGGAGTACTGCGAGAGCACGATGCTCTTGGCGCCGCACTTGTACCGGTTGAGCGGGACCAGCTCCCAGATCGCGCTGTACGGCGAGCCGGTCGACGTGTACCGGTGGGCCCGGACACGCGCCTCCCAGCGGCCGTACTTCGAGGCCTGGTCGGTCACCCGGGCCACGACGGTGCCGCCGCCGCCGTCCTTGGCGGACTCGATGTTGAGCATGCCGAACTTCGTGCTGACCCGCCGAGGCTTGTTGATCTTCCAGTCGGTCAGCGGTGCCTGCGTCTCGAACTCGGCCCGCCACGCGGCGTAGCCCCACTTGAAGACCGCGGCTGCGTCGGTGTGTCCACCGTCGGCGCCGGCCGGCGCCGCTGTCGTCAGGCCCACGGGGGCGGCGAGGGCGGTGGCGAGCGCGAGCGTGCCGAGGGCGGAGAGGGAGCGGCGACCGGGGAAAGACATGGGCCCTAGGGAAACACATCGGTCCGTCGTCGCACACGTGTGGCACCGGTCACGGTGGTCTAGGTTGGCTCCATGAGTGCGCGCCCCAACGTCCTGGCCATCGTTCTCGCGGGCGGGGAGGGCAAGCGGCTGATGCCGTTGACCGCCGACCGAGCCAAACCCGCCGTGCCGTTCGCCGGCATCTACCGACTCATCGACTTCGCCCTGTCGAACGTCGTGAACTCGGGCTACCTCAAGGTCGTGGTGCTGACCCAGTACAAGTCCCACAGCCTCGACCGCCACGTCACCACGACGTGGCGGATGTCGACGCTGCTCGGCAACCACGTCACCCCGGTGCCGGCCCAGCAGCGGGTCGGCAAGAACTGGTACCTCGGCAGCGGCGACGCCATCTACCAGTCGCTGAACCTGATCAAGGACGAGAAGCCCGACATCGTGGTCGTCGTGGGTGCCGACCACGTGTACCGGATGGACTTCTCGCAGATGGTCGACCAGCACGTCGCGAGCGGCGCGGCGTGCACGGTCGCGGCCATCCGGCAGCCGATCGCGATGGCCGACCAGTTCGGCGTCATCGACGTCGTCCCCGACGACCCGCGCCGCATCCGCGACTTCCTGGAGAAGCCGACCGACCCGATCGGCCTCCCGGACAGCCCCGGTGAGGTGCTCGCCTCGATGGGCAACTACGTCTTCGACGCCGACGCCCTCGTCGAGGCCGTCACCCGCGACTCCAGCACCGACGGCTCCAAGCACGACATGGGCGGCGACATCGTGCCGGCGTTCGTCCGGCGCGACCAGGCCGGCGTCTACGACTACCAGGACAACGTCGTGCCCGGGTCCACCGACCGCGACCGTGGCTACTGGCGCGACGTCGGGACGCTCGGCTCCTACTACGCCGCCCACATGGACGTCGTCTCGCCGCTCCCGGTCTTCAACCTCTACAACTTCGAGTGGCCGATCTACACCTCCTACGGCCCGCAGCCGCCGGCCAAGGTGGTCGCCTCGGAGGAGCATGCCTCGACGGTCCACGACTCCGTGCTCTCGCCCGGGGTCGTGGTCAGCGGCGGGCACGTCTCCCGCTCGGTGCTCTCGCCGGCCGTGCGGATCAACGCCGGCTCCTCGGTGGAGGGCTCGGTCCTGATGAACGGCGTCCAGGTCGGCGCCGGGGCCGTGGTCCGCAACGCGATCCTGGACAAGAACGTCGTCGTGCCGCCCGGCGCCGAGATCGGGGTCGACCACGACGCCGACCGGGCCCGCGGCTTCATGGTCGAGGAGGGGCTGACCGTGCTCGGCAAGGACCAGGCCTTCCCGGCGTAGTCACGTCGGACGGGTCAGAGCAGGCCCGCCGCCTGCGCCGGCTCGGCGTACGCGGCGGCCAGGCTCTCGACCGTCTCGTGGGCGTTGAGCCCGCTCGGGTTCGGCACCACCCACAGCTCGGCTCCCGCGAACGGCTCCGGCTGCAGGCCCGCGACGGCCTTCGGCTGCCCGAACGCGGTCCGGTACGCCGTGATGCCGGCGATCGCCACGACCGCCGGCCGCGCCCGCCGCACCAGCGCGGTCAGCTCGGCGCCGCCCGCACGCAGCTCGTCGGGCGTGAGCTCGGAGGCCTTCGCCGTGGCGCGACGTACGACGTTGGTGATGCCCAGGCCCCGTGCCCGCAACCGGTCCCGGTCGGCGTCGGTCATCCCAGCGGCCGGGTCGACCGGTGCGGTGAGGATCCCGGACCGGAGCAGGGCGGGGTAGAAGCGGTTGCCGGGGTGGGCGAAGTGGGTCGAGGTGGCCGCCGTCCACAGCCCGGGGTTGATGCCGACGAAGAGCAGCCGCAGCGGCGGGTCGTCCGCGCCGGGCAGCAGGTCGGGGACCTCGGTGTCACGGAACGACTCGAGCTCGGCGCGGGTGAAGGATCTGCTGGCCACGCTCCATCATCGACCACCCCGCCCACCGCCACGACCCGGCCCACCGGTGCGGGCCCTCGCACCTCGACCAGCGGAGGGCCGTCGCACGTCGACCGCCGGTCGCGGGAACCTGACGGTGGGCAGTACCGTCCCATCACCATGCGACGCACTCTCGGAACCCTGCTCCTGATCACCGCCCTGGTCGGCCCGCTGTCGGCCTGCGGCAGCGACGACAGTCCCGGCACCGGTGCCGGCACCGTCGCCGGCGACCCGGAGACCACATCGCCCGAGCCGACGACGGATCCGGCGAGCGAGCCGAGCGGGTCGACCACGTCGGAGGCCACCCCCGGCGGCTACGAGGTGCTCGGGCTCGTCTCCTCGACCGCGGCCGGCGGGCAGGCCACGGAGATGCTCACACCGATCGGCACCGACGCCGAGCTCGACGCGTTCGTCTCACAGTTCCGCACCCCCGAGCTCGGCGACGAGGTGCGGGCCGCGGCCGCCACCGCGCCCGAGGGGACCGAGGTGCTGGCGGCGATCGTCTACGTCGGGTGCGACGTACCGCCCGGGGTCGAGGTCAGCGCGACCGACGACGGCTGGGCGGTCAGCCCGTTCAAGGTCAAGGACCCGCTGCCCGAGTGCCTGGCGGCCGTCACCACCGTCGCGGTCGTCGCGGTGCCGGCCTGAGCGTGCGGGACGCTAGCGCTTCGGCCTGGTGTAGAGCACCTCGACCGCGTTCGCGACCGAGCGCTGGAAGCCGTCGGAGGGCGAGTTGACCACCCCGACGCGGCCGTGGTGCCTGGCGACCATCGTCGAGGAGCCGCCGCCGTCGAGGTTGAGGGCCTCGTCGGCGCCGAGGTCGATCATCAGGTCGGCCAGCTCCACCATCGTGTAGCCGCGGCTGCGCTGCTGCCGGCCGTCGACGACCAGCAGCAGGATCCGGTGCGAGGAGCGGTCGATGCCGATCGCCGTGCGGGGGTGCATCTCGCGGTCGTCGACCACCGAGATCGCGCCGTCCTCGACCAGGAACTGGTTGCCGGTGATCGCCATCCGTGGCCGGGTCTGCACGTGGGTGCGGACCGTGAGCCGGGTGCCGCGCCGGAGTCCGACGCAGCGCCTTCGCCCCGGCGCCCCGGCCGACGAGCACCTGGCCTCGGATCTCGGTGCCGGAGGGCAGCTCGGCGCTGTTGCGCACGACCCGGCCGGCGCGGATCTCCACCATCCGCACGTGCGTGCGCTGCCCGCCGGTGATCCGGTAGCCCGTCGTCGTGCCCCACTGCCGCGTGTAGAGGCCGATCGCGTCGCCGAGCACCTCGGGGGAGTTCACGTGGCTCACCGTCAGCCCTGGGCGTTGCCTGATCGAGGCGGTGGCGGTGATCGGACCGATCTCGGGGCGTCCGGCCCGGGTGAGGTAGAACGCCGAGTTCCAGCCGGCCGCGCGTCCGTTCAGGAGGCCGCGCTGGCGGTCGCGGCCGATGCCCAGCGGTGCACCGGTGTCGCCGATGTCGTAGAAGTCGCCGTTGACCCCGGCGACGGCCCCGTCGCGCGCCAGGATCTTCTTCACGGGGGCGGTGCGTCGTACCGGACCGTCGTTGGCGAGGTCGATCTTGATCCCGGGCGCCCTCCAGTCGATCGAGAGCAGGTGGCCCCGGATCGGGCCGCGGGCGTCGGTCTGGTCCCAGACGGTGGCCCGCACCCCGGGCGCCACCTGCCACCGCTTGCGGATCACGGCCGTGGCGTCCCCGCGGTACGACGGCGGCACGGGCCGCGCGACCGCGCCGGTCCGGCCGTCGCTGGTCTGGGGCACGCCGTGGGTGCCGATCACCGTGCCGGGCTCGGCGCCGCCCGCCCACCGCTGGGTCGCCGGCTGCCGCGAGGCCGCGCTCGGGGCCGCATCGGCCCGTGGTGGGTCGGCGGCGGCGACCGGCGCGAGGAGCGCGAGGAGGCACGCGAGCGCGCTGACCGGGACGAGCGAGGGGGAGGGCCGCACCGCACCAGGGTAGGGAGGTCGACGGCTGCTGCCGGGAGCCGGGCCACCGTGTCGCCGTGGGGCGCCGATCGGCGCGCCGATCGGGCGCCGGTCCGGGATCAGCAGGGGATGGCGCCGATGAGGGCCAGCCCCGCCCGGTCGCCGGGTCCGTACGTCGTCCGCGTCCCGGCCTGCGGATACATCAGCTCGTTGCGGTCGTCGACGTGGTCGAGGCCGACGAGGTGGCCGAGCTCGTGCAGGAGCAGGCCGCGTTGGCGTGCCCGGCCCCCGGGCTCCTGGGCCAGACGGTCGGTGGTGGCGGTGTCGAGGACCACGGAGCCGGTCACGAACGCGCGGCTCCCGGCGAGCTGGACCATCGTCGGGCCGCCCAGGCCCGCGACGTCGTCGGCGAGGCCCTCGACCTCGTCGGCGTCCGCCCAGGCGATGATCACCGGCTGCGGCTTGCCGGTGCGCGAGGTGCGGCCGTCGAAGGTCCGGTCGTCGGTGGTGCCCCGGTCCTCGAACTCCAGCCCGGTGCGGTCGCTGACCTCGGTCACCGCGCTCCCCACCAGGTCGGCCCAGCCGTTCGGGGCGCCCTCGGGGTTGACGACGTACCCGATCGTGCGGCAGGGACTGAACCCGACCGGCCGGTCGGTGCCCGGCTGGGTGTAGAGGAAGGCGTAGCTGCCGTCGCCGTCGGCGGCGACCGCGTCGCGGAGCCGGTCGTCGAGGCCGGTCAGCCCGCGCAGTCGCACGCTGATCGCGCTGTTGCCGAACGCGACGTACCCCACGAGCACGACCAGCGTGATCACGATCGACAGGACCGTCACGGTGCGTTCGCGCTCCCGTCCGACGGCCATGTCGTCCATGATGGCGCGGTGAGTGAAGCGACGCGCCACGAGGTGGCGGACGACGTGGCCGCGGAGCCCGTCGATCGACCTGTCTGGAACCGCTTCGCCGAGGGCGACAACCTCGACGTGCTGGCGACCCTGGCGCCCGGCAGCGTCGACCTCGTCTACATCGACCCGCCCTACAACACCGGCAACGACTTCGCCTACGTCGACGACTTCCGCGACCCGCTGACCGGGCGTGCGGGCCGGCACGCGGCGTGGGTGGCGATGATGCGGCCCCGCCTGGTCGCGGCGCGCACCGTGCTCGCCTCGACCGGGGCGATCTTCGTGAGCATCGACGACAACGAGGCGGCGCACCTGCGGCTGCTGATGGACGAGGTCTTCGGCGAGGAGCAGCTGCTGGGCCAGCTGGTGGTCAACCTCAACCCCAAGGGCCGCCAGCTCGGCAAGGGCTTCGCGACCAGCCACGAGTACCTGCTGGGCTACGCCCGCGACGCGAACCGCTGCGTCCTGGACGCCTCCACCACCGACACCGTCGACCCGCGCGACTTCCCCGAGACGCTCGGGGACGGTCGCCGGTTCCGGCACCTGCCGCTGCGCAACACCAACAAGAAGTTCAACCCGGTCACCGCGCGCACGCTGCACTTCGCGGTGTGGGGCGACCCGGTCTCGGGGCGGGTGCGCACGAGTCCGTTCGAGGGGGCCGTCGAGATCCTGCCGGTCTTCGGGGACGGTACGCCGGCCGTGTGGCGCTGGAGCCGCCCCCGCATCGACGAGCGCCCCGACGACCTGGTGTGCCGCCGGATCACCGGGCGGCTGGGCGACCGGGTCGACGTGTTCCAGCGCGACTGGCTGCACGAGGGGCGCCGCAAGAAGCTGCGCACCGTCTGGCTCTCGGAGGAGGTCGGGTCGACCGACACCGCGGTCGCCGAGCTCAAGGCGATCCTCGGCCACGTCTTCGAGTCGCCCAAGCCGACGGGGCTGATCACCCGGCTGCTCGCGACGATGCCGTCCGACGCGGTGGTGCTCGACTTCTTCGCCGGCTCCGGGACCACCGGCCACGCCGTCGCCCTGGCCAACCTCGCCGACGGCGGCACCCGCACCTGTCTGAGCATCAAC
The DNA here is from genome assembly GCA_963757695.1 of uncultured Actinomycetota bacterium. Lineage (GTDB taxonomy): Bacteria > Actinomycetota > Actinomycetes > Propionibacteriales > Nocardioidaceae > Nocardioides. The sequence goes on along the minus strand of CAVWTJ010000012.1, from coordinate 384,067 downwards.
TCCGCCGAACCCACCCGCCCCGGCTCCAACGCCGCGCTGGCCGGCTACGCCACGGTCGCCGACATCACCCGCGCGCGGCTGCGAGCCGTCGCGGCGACGTACGGCGGCGGCTTCGCGGACCTCACGCCCGGCTGAGGGCGGGGCTGCGCCCGGCGCGCAGGGACCTAGAAAAACAGCGATGGCACGGAGCCACCGCTCCCTGCCATGTCCAAGATATAGCGCACCGGGGGGCTTGCGGCAAGGCCCCTCCGAGGCCTCAGGATCGTCGCTGCGACGGGTACGAGCGGGGATGACGAGGGGGACGACATGGCGGAGCTTGAGGCGTACGAGGTGACGGGCGACGTGACGGACGGCGTGCCGGACGTGCCGGACGTGGTGGTGGTCGGGGCCGGCCCGACGGGGCTGATGCTGGCCGGCGAGCTGGTGCTGGCCGGTGTCGACGTCGCGGTCGTGGAGCGGCGTCCGACCGCGGAGCTGGTGGGTTCGCGGGCCGGGGGCTTCCACGCCCGCACGATCGAGCTCCTCGACCAGCGGGGCATCGCCGAGCGCTTCCTCGCGGAGGGGCAGACCTATCCGGTGCCCTGGTCGGGCCGCACGATGCTGGACATCGGCGACGTCCCCACCCGGCATCCCTACACGCTCGGGCTCTGGCAGAACCACATCGAGCGGATCCTGCTCGGCTGGGTCGAGGAGCTCGGCGTGCGGGTCCGGCGCGGGGTCGACGTGACCGGTCTCGCCCAGGACGACCGCGGGGTCGACCTCCGGCTGGCGAGCGGGGAGACGGTGCGGGCGGCGTACGTCGTCGGCGCCGACGGCGGGCGCAGCGTCGTCCGCACGGCTGCCGGGATCGGGTTCCCCGGGTGGGAGGCGACCACCAGCGCGCTGATCGCCGAGGTCGAGGTGACCGAGGACCTGCCGGTCGGCGTCCGCTACGACGCCGGCGGCGTCCACGGCCTGAGCCTCATGGAGGACGGGCGGACCGTGCGGGTGGTCACCAGCGAGCCCGCGCCGGGCGCCGCGGGAGAGCCGACGCTCGGTGACCTCAGCCGCAACCTGGCCGCGGTCTTCGGCACCGACTTCGGGGTGCACAGCCCGACGTGGATCTCGAGGTTCACCGACGCGACCCGCCAGGCGGCGGCGTACCGCAGCGGGCGGGTGCTGCTGGCCGGGGACGCCGCGCACGTGCACTCGCCGGCGGGAGGTCAGGGCATCGGGCTGGGCATCCAGGACGCCGTGAACCTGGGGTGGAAGCTGGCCCAGGTGGTCTCCGGCCGGTCGGCGGAGCGCCTGCTGGACAGCTACCACGCCGAACGGCACCCGGCCGCGGCCCGCGCGTTGGAGCACACGAAGGCGATGAGCGCCCTCCAGCGCGACGACCCACGGATCGCGGCGGTGCGCGAGCTGGTGGACCGCCTGGCGGTGATGGACGAGCCGCGCCACCACCTCACCGGTCTCGTCACCGGCCTCGACGTCCACTACGACCTCGGCGAGGGCCATCCGCTGCTCGGCCGGCGGATGCCCGACCTCGACCTGGTCACCGACGGCGGCACGGTGCGCGTCTACTCGTTGCTCCACGCGGCCCGGCCGGTGCTGATCGACCTCGGACGGCCGGGCGGCGTCGCCCTGGGCGCCTGGGCCGACCGGGTGCGGCTGGTCGCGGCGTCGTACGACGGGGCGTGGCAGCTGCCCGTGATCGGCGCGGTCGAGGCGCCGGGCGCGGTGCTGGTGCGCCCCGACGGCTACGTGGCCTGGGTGGGCGACGGGACCTCCGCCGGGCTCGAGGACGCGATGGGCAGCTGGTGCGGGGCGTCGACGCCGCCCGGCGTGGCCACCGGTGACGCCCTCAGTCCTCGCTGAGCGCGGCGCCGAGGATGCGGGCGCCCTCGCCGAACGCCGCGGGACGCGGGCCGGAGAAGTTGAGGCGGACGTAGGGGCCCGAGGGCTCGGCCGGGAACCACTCCGTGCCGGGCGCGATGACCAGCCCCTGGCTGCGGCACCGCTCGGCGAGCCGTCCGACGTCGGTGCCGTCGGGCAGTCGCGCCCACAGGTTGAGGCCGCCGGCCGGCACGTGCTCGACGAGCGCCTGGGGTGCGTGCTCGCGCAGGCAGCGACAGCAGCAGGTCGCGGCGGTCGCGCAGCGCGTGGTGCATCCGCCGCAGGTGCGGCTGCCAGCCGGGCTGGGTCACGACGTCGAGGGCCGCGGCCTGCAGGGTGCCGCTGACGTACATCGAGCTCGGCCGCCGATGTCGGCCAGGATCCGCTCGTGCGCCGGGCCCGCGGACCACGACCGCGGCGATCCGGATCGCGGGGGAGACGCTCTTGGTGAGCGAGCGCAGGTAGAGCACGTGGCCGGCGTCGTCGTGGGCGGCGAGCGGCTGCGGGTCGGTGTCGATCCCGAAGTCGTGGGCCCAGTCGTCCTCGAGCAGGAAGGCGCCGTGGCGTCGTACGACGTCGAGGACCGTGTCGGACAGCTCGCGGCTCCACTGCGCGCCCGCGGGGTTGGCGTAGGTCGGCTGGGCGTAGAACAGCCGGGCGCCGGTCTCCTCGAAGGCCCGCTCGAGCTGGGCGGGGTCGGGTCCCGTCGGGCCCGCTCGGCACCGGTACGACGTCGACGCCGGCCTGCGCGGCCGCGTGCAGGGCGCCCCAGTACGTCGGCGACTCGACCAGCAGCGGCTGCCCGCGCCCGACGAGGGCTCGGAAGACGGCGCTCAGGCCGCTCTGGCTGCCGGGCAGGACGATGACGTCGCTGGGGGCCGGTGGGGTGACGTGGGACGGGGTCACCGCGCCGAGCTCGGCGGCGAACCACTGCTGGAGCTCGGGCAGGCCGGTCACCGGCGGCCGGGCCAGGGCGGCGTCGCCGCGCGCGGCGCGGGTGAGGGCCGCGCGCACCAGCCGCTCGGGCAGCAGCTCGCGGTCGGGGTAGCCGCAGTGCAGGGCGATGACGTCGTTGGTGACGGTGCGCAGCGAGGTCGGGATCGGTACGGCGCCCGCGGCACGCGTGCCCAGCGCGGCGGTCTGCCAGCCGTAGTCGGCCGGCCGCGTCGCGCGGCGCGGCGCGCACGAAGGCGCCCACCCCGGGCCGGGTCTCGACCAGGCCCTGGGTCGGCCAGGGTGCGCAGCGCGTTCTGCACGGTGACCGGGCTGGCGCGCGTGCTCGGCCACGAGCGCGCGGGTGGAGGGCAGCCGGGCGCCGGGCGGGGCGGCGGCGATCCAGTCCCGGAGCGACGCCGACGATCCGGTCACTGCTATCGTCGTTCATGACGATCCAGAGTAGCGCTACTCACCCGCGCCGGTGCCACCGCTACCCTCGGCCCCGACCTCGGGTCTCGGCTGGGGACTTCTCGGGTGTCCTGGCCTTCTCGTTCACGGTCCCGTTCACCCGGGTCGCCGTCGAGGGCTGTCGCCGCTCTTCATCGGCTCCGGCCGCGCCGTCGTCGCCGCGTCCCTCGCCGCGCTGGCGCTCACCCTGACGCGGCAGCGGCTGCCCCGCGGGCGGCAGTGGGGCCGGCTGGCCGTCGTCGCCGGCGGCGTCGTGCTCGGCTTCCCCCTGCTCACGTCGTTCGCCCTGACGAGCGTGCCGGCCGCCCACGGCGCGGTGGTCATCGCGCTGCTCCCCGGCGGCGACCGCGACGATGGCGGTGCTCCGCGGCCACGAGCGGCCGCCGTCGCGCTTCTGGGTGTTCGCGGCGCTCGGGGTGCTCGCCACGATCGGCTTCGCGCTCGTGCAGGGTGGCGGCCTCGGCGGGTTCGGCAGCGCCGACCTCCTGCTGCTCGGCGCCGTCGTCGCTGCGGCCGATCGGCTACGCCGAGGGCGGGCTGCTCGCCCGCGAGCTCGGCTCCTGGCAGACGGTCTCCTGGGCGCTCGTCCTCGCGCTGCCGGTGATGGCGGCCCTCGCCGCCGTGTCCGTCGTCCAGGCAGCCGTCTCGGCGCCGCCGGGGGCAGTGGGCGGCGTTCGGCTACCTGGCCGTCGTGAGCATGTTCCTCGGCTTCTTCGCCTGGTACCGCGGCCTCGCGATCGGCCCGATGGCGCAGGTCAGCCAGGTGCAGCTCGTCCAGCCCGTGCTCAGCATCTGCTGGGCGGCGCTCCTGCTGGGCGAGCACGTCTCGCTCGCCACCGTCCTCGGCGCGCCGGCGGTGATCGTCACCGCCGGCTCCGCCGTCCGGGCGCGCTCGGAGGGACGACGGCACCCGCAGCCCGGCGAGTCCACGGCGCGCGGCGGGGCGCGCGCGAGCCCTCGGCGCGCGGCTGACGTCGTCGGTCCGGACCGGCGCATCGCTCCACGCCGGTCCGGACCGCGATCAGTGACGCTCCACCGTCAGTGGTGGCGGCCGGTCACGGTGAACGACTTCTCCATCGTCGCCTGCGACGAGCTGCCGGCGTACACCTCGATCTCCCCGGGCTCCACCACGAAGCGGCCCCGGTTGTCGTAGAAGCCGAAGTCGCTGCGGTCGAGCGTGAACCCGACCTCGCGGGACTCGCCCGGCGCCAGGGTGACCCGCTCGAAGCCCCGCAGTCGGCGTACCGGCTGCGAGATGCTCGACACCGGGTCGTGGAGGTAGAGCTGCGCGACCTCGTCGCCGGCGACGTCACCGGTGTTGGTCACCGTCATGGTGGCGCGCACCCGCCCGCGCGACGACACCCTGGTCCGGTCGAGCGTGAGGTCGGTGACCGAGAACGTCGTGTAGCTGAGCCCGTAGCCGAAGGCGTACAGCGGGTCGCACGTGCGCAGGTCGCGGTAGCGCGAGGTGTACTTCTGGGTCACGTCGCAGGGCCGTCCGGTCGGCTCGTGGTTGTAGTAGATCGGCACCTGGCCGAGCCGCTGCGGGAACGAGACCGGCAGCTTGCCGCCGGGGTTCGACGTGCCGAAGACGGTGTCGGCCACCGCGTTGCCGGCCTCGACGCCGGGGAACCATGCCTCGAGGATCGCCGGCGAGCTCGCCGCGACGTCGCCGAGCGTCAGTGGTCGGCCGTTGAGGAGCACGACCACGAAGGGCTTCCCGGTCGCCTCGACGGCGTCGATGAGCTCCTGCTGGCGACCGGGCAGGTCGAGCGTCGAACGGCTGGTGGCCTCGCCGCTCATCTCCCGGGTCTCGCCCACGGCCAGCACGACCTGGTCGGCCGCGTTGGCGGCCGCCACCGCCGCGGCGAAGCCGGCGTCGGACGAGCAGTCGTCTGCGGGGTCGTAGGCCGGCGGCTCGTCGTTGCTCAGGGTGCAGCCCTCGGCGTACGTCGCCCCCGGCGACTGGCCCCTGATGCCGTCGAGCACGCTCACCGCGTCCGCGTCCTCGCCGCGGCCCCACCACGGGCCGAGCATGTCGTGCTGGTCGTCGCCGAGCGGGCCGATGACCGCGGTCTTCCTGGTGGGGTCGAAGGGCAGGGTGGCGTCGTCGTTCTTCAGCAGCACCATCGACTTGTCGGCAGCCGTGCGTGCCGCGGCGCGGTCCGCCGCGGTGAGGAAGCTGGCCGGGTCGGTGGCCTTCGCCTGGTCGACGTACGGGTGGTCGAAGAGACCCGCACGGAGCTTGACCCGAGGATCCGGCGGACCGCGTCGTCGAGCCGGCTCCGGGAGATGCGGTGCTGGGCCAGCAGCTGTGCGCCGTAGTCACGGATGTTGGTGCTCACCATCTCCGAGTCGGTGCCTGCCATCAACGCGTTCGCGGCCGCCTCCGGGCCGTCGGCTGCCGTGCCGTGGCCGCAGGGCCCCTCGTCGGGGGTCACCGGCGGGCACGCACGGGTCTCGGCGACGGCGGTGTAGTCGCTCTCGATGAAGCCGTCGAAGCGCCACTCGTGCTTGAGGATGTCGGTCTCGGTGTAGGGGTTCGCGCATCCGGGGACGCCGTTGATCGTGTTGAACGAGCACATCACCGTGTCGGAGCCGGCGTCGATGGCCGCCTTGAAGGGCGGGAGGTAGAGGTTGCGCAACCGCTGCTCGGACATGTCGGTGGTGTTGTAGTCGCGGCCGCCCTCGGGCGCGCCGTAGCCGACGAGGTGCTTGACGCTCGTGACGACCTTGTCGCGCTTGCCGTAGTCGGACCCCTGGGCGCCCTTGACCCGGGCCGCCGCCATCACGGAGCCGACGTACGGGTCCTCGCCGTTGCCCTCGACGATCCGGCCCCAGCGGGGCTCGTGGGAGACGTCGACCATCGGGCTGTAGATCTGCTTGAGGCCGACGACCGCCGACTCACGGGCGCCGATCGTGGCGTCGGCCTGCGCGACCGCCGGGTCGAAGGAGCCGGCCGCGGCCAACGGGACGGGGAAGATCGTCCGGTAGCCGTGGATGGTGTCGTAGGCGAAGAGGATCGGGATGTGCAGCCGGGACTGCTCCACCGCGACGTGCTGGAGTGGTCGATCTTGGCCGGGTCGACGAGGCTGAACACGCCGCCGACCCCGGCGCGGCGTCGGCATCGGTCACCTGGCCGTCGGAGAGCAGCTGGACCTGCTGCAGCTTCTCCCGGTGGTCATCTTCGCGACCAGGGCATTGATCCTGGCCTCGTCCGAGTCGGCGTGGCTCGTGGTGGGTCGGCCGGAGCGCGACCTCGTCCCGCGATGGCTGGGGACCTGACGTGCTACCGGCCGCCGAGGTGACGGCCAGGACCGTGGCGGCGACGAGCGCCGCGCTGGCAGTGCGCTTCATGGGGTACCTCCGAGGGAAACCCGTCAACCGCCCCGGCGACCTGCCGGGACGGACCCCCGAAGGCGCGCCCCACGCCCACACCCGCGCAGGCGCCCTCATCCTGTTCCCCGGCCGAGCGCCTCGCTCTCACCCCGGGGGAGGATGCGCAGCGGGCCCGTGGGCGAGGCGGATCCCGCTCGGTCGGCAGGTCGAGAGCCCCCCAGCGCTCACGGTCGGCGCGACCGACGTCGTGGGCATCGGTGAGGTGCCGTCGGCTCAGCCGCGGCGTGGACTAGGGCCGTGCTGCCAGGCGACGAGCGATGTCGACGGCCAGTCCGATCTGGTGATCGAGGGCCGGCGCGCTGCCCCACCACGACACCGACTCCACGACGAGGCCCTCGCCGGTGAGCTTGATCGACCACAGCTCGGCGGGCCTGCACCACACCGTCGCCGTGCAGGGCCGAGGGCCAGTTCTCGATGCGCCGGCGCAGTGCGACGTCGAGGACCCCGGCGGGGTCGGTGTAGACGAACCGGCCCTCGACATCGGTCCCGGGCGTGCGGCGAGGTGCCCGACCGGCGAGGCGACCGAGGCTCTTCCACCACCTGCCGAGGTCGGAGTGGGGCCCCGGCCGGCTGCACGTCGAGGACCGGCACGCCATGTCCCCGTCGCCGGACGTCCGACCCGCAGCGCCGGGCAGACCCACCGGACGAACGACGCCGGGTCGTGGTCGTCGGCGGTCGGTGTGCCGTCATCGAGGTCGCAGTGCCAGGCGAGGTCATCCGGTTCCCGCGGCTCCAACCGGCAGACGTGCTCACCCGCACTCGTCACCACGAGGTCGCGGTCGGCCACCACGATGTCGACGAAGTCGGGGTACGAGGCCACCACCCGTCGGATGCTAGTGCGCCCCGCGACGACTGGACAGCCGACAGCCAAGACGTGATGGGGCGGCTGAACGGTCGGCTCCGGGGGATACTCGGGTGGTGGCAGTCAGCGGGGTCGTTCGGGTCTGGCATGGCGACGAGGGCTGGGGAGTGATCGACTCCCCGGGCACTCCCGGAGGTTGCTGGGCGCACTTCTCCGCTGTTCTCGTGCCTGGTTATCGAGCCCTGGCAGCAGGACAGTCGGTGATGTTGACCTACGAGCCGGCCGAGCAAGACGGTTGCTCGTTCGTGGCGATCGAGGCATGGCCCGCCGATCGGGAGCCGCACCGCGCTGAGCCGGGGACGTCGGGAGATTCCTACCGCTCCCGCACGACCATCACCTTTGACGATCCCGAGGCGCCGGGCCCCGCCTAGGCACGCCCCCGGCTCGCTCATCGCCATGGCCGCGCACCATCTGCGCCATGAGGGTGCAGGAGAGGAGGCGGCGGCCGGAGGCGGATGAGCACGCGGAGCGTGGCACGTCGGGATCGTCAACGGCGATCGTCTGGGAGAGGATGCGGCCCATGGTGGTGTGCGCCGCGTTGTGGCTGCTCTTCGTCGCCGCGACCGTGCGGCCTCCCTTCCGCCGCGGTCCGCTGGGGTTCGCCGTCTTCGTGCTGACGATGAGCATCAACGAGATCCCGGTGCTCCTGCTGGGTGTGTTCGTGATCTCGATGGGGCTGGTGAGCCGCCCGGAGGGGATGTCCACGGCGGTGCTCGCCGCGCTCCTGGCGGCCGCGACCGTGGCGGGCCTGATCCGGCTGCAGGTGCGGGCTCGCACCGCTCGGGCCGCCCTGGAGGACGGTCTGGACGAAGGGCTGGGTCGGGAGTGGCGGCGGACCGCTCAGCGCGGCGACGACCGATCCGGAGGGCTCCCGCCCACGCCGTGGTGGTCGGGCATCCTGCTGCCGTTCCAACGCCGGACCAAAGGCGTCGTGCGGGTGGTGGACCTGAGCTACGGCCCCGATCCCGCCCACCGTCTCGACCTCTACCGCGGACCGGGGGCGAGCACCGTGCGCCCGGTGCTGATCCATCTCCACGGCGGTGGGTTCGTCTCGGGGGGCAGGAGCCGCGAGAGCGTCGCGCTGCTCAACCGGCTGGCTGCGCACGGCTGGCTCTGCCTGAGCGCCGACTACCGTCTGCGAGCCGACGGTCAGCACCCCCACCCGCTCGTCGACACCAAGAGGCTGATCGCCTGGGTCCGGGCGAGCGCCGACGAGCTCGGCGCCGATCCGTCCCGGGTCTTCCTCGCCGGCTGCTCCGCGGGGGGCCACCTCGCGCTCAGCGCCGGGCTCACCCCGGACGTCGCCGAGCTCCAGCCCGGGTTCGAGGCGGCCGACACCGGCGTCTCCGGGGTGATCGTCTGGTACGGCTACCTCGGTCCCCGTACGGACGCCCCGTCGAGCTCCCCGGCGCTGCTCGCGCGACCCGGTGCGCCGCCGGTGCTGGTCGTCCACGGCACCAACGACACTGCGGTCCCCGTGCAGAGCGCCCAGGCGGTGGCCGCGACCATCCGCCGCGCGTCCCGGAGCCCGGTCGTGTTCGTCGCACTGCCGCACACCCAGCACAGCTTCGACCGCTTCGGCTCCGTTCGTGCCCGGATGGCAGCCGCTGCCGCCGAGGCATTCCTGGACTGGGTCCTGCACCGGCCGGCGGAGGATCGCCCCGACACGCCTCGGCAACGCCTGACCGCCGAGGCGCCGTCGCCCGGGTGGACTCGGTGGCCGCCGGACAGCGCGGTCGCGTGCCGCAGCTCGCGCCGTCCGCGCAGCTCACCTGTGCGTCAGGCGGCCGTGGCACCCGCCGTGTCCGCGGCCCCCGCGGCCGGCTCCAACGCGCCGGCGATCACGTCGAGCACGTCGGCGACCGGGTGCACCGTCACCGTCTCCAGCACGTCGGCCGGGACGTCGTCCAGGTCGGGCTCGTTGCGCAACGGGACGAAGACGTCGGTGAGTCCGGCCCGCTGGGCGGCGAGCAGCTTCTGCTTGAGCCCGCCGATCGGCAGGACCCGGCCGTTGAGGGTGACCTCGCCGGTCATCCCGACGTCGGAGCGCACCGGGCGCCCGGTGGCGAGCGACGTGAGGGCGGTGACCATCGTGATGCCGGCCGAGGGGCCGTCCTTCGGCACCGCGCCGGCCGGCACGTGCAGGTGGATCGCCCGGTCGAGGCGTGGCCGGGTCGACGCCCAGCGCCTCGGCGTGGGAGCGGACGAAGGTGAGCGCGATCTGCGCGGACTCCTTCATCACCTCGCCGAGCTGACCGGTGAGGGTCAGCCCGGCCGGGCCGTCGTGGGCGGTGGCCTCGATGAAGAGCACGTCGCCGCCGAGCCCGGTGACGGCCAGGCCGGTGGCCACACCCGGGACCGTCGTCCGCTCGGCCACCTCGGAGGTGAAGCGCGGGCGGCCGATGAGGCCCTTGAGGTCGGGCTGGTCGATGTCGACGCGGGTGACCTCGGGGTCGGTGGCGATCTGCGTCGCCGCCTTGCGCAGGGTCTTGGCGAGCAGCCGCTCCATCTGCCGCACGCCCGCCTCGCGGGTGTAGTCGGCCGCGAGCTCGCGCAGCGCGGCGTCGGTGAGGGTGACCTCGTCGGCGCCGAGCGCGGCTGCGCTCCAGCTGGCGGGGCAGCAGGAAGTCGCGGGCGATGGCGACCTTGTCGTCCTCGGTGTAGCCGTCGAGGGTGACCAGCTCCATCCGGTCGAGCAGCGCGCTCGGGATCTGCTCGACGACGTTGGCGGTCGCGATGAACAGCACGTCGGACAGGTCGAGGTCGAGCTCGAGGTAGTGGTCGCGGAACGTGTGGTTCTGCGCCGGGTCGAGCACCTCGAGCAGGGCCGCGGACGGGTCGCCCGAGTAGGCGCCCTCGCCGAGCTTGTCGACCTCGTCGAGGAGGACGACCGGGTTCATCGAGCCGGCCTCCTTGATCGCGCGCACGATGCGGCCCGGGAGGGCGCCGACGTACGTGCGCCGGTGGCCGCGGATCTCGGCCTCGTCGCGGACGCCACCGAGGGCGACGCGCACGAACTCACGGCCCAGGCTGCGGGCGACGGACTCGCCGAGCGAGGTCTTGCCGACTCCGGGAGGTCCGGCCAGCAGGATCACCGCGCCGGAGCCGCGTCCGCCGACGATCTCCAGGCCACGCTCGGCGCGACGGGCGCGCACGGCGAGGTACTCGACGATCCGGTCCTTGACCTCCTCGAGGCCGTGGTGGTCGGCGTCGAGGATGGCGCGGGCGGCGGGGATGTCGGTGGAGTCGGTGGTGCGCACCGCCCAGGGGAGCTCGAGGACGGTGTCCAGCCACGTGCGGATCCAGGAGGTCTCGGGGCTCTGGTCGCTGGAGCGCTCGAGCTTGTCGACCTCCTTGATCGCCGCGGCGCGCACGGCGTCGGGCAGGTCGGCGGTCTCGACGCGGGTGCGGTAGTCGTCGGCACCTTCGGGCTCACCCTCGCCGAGCTCCTTGCGGATGGCGGCGAGCTGCTGGCGCAGCAGGTACTCGCGTTGGGTCTTCTCCATGCCGTCGCGCACGTCGTCGGCGATCTTGTCGGTCAGGTCGGCCTCGGCGAGGTACTCGCGGGTCCAGGCGATGACGGTCTCGAGCCGCTGCTCGACGTCGGGGGTCTCCAGCAGCTCGCGCTTGCGCTCGTCGGAGAGGTACGGCGCGTAGCCGGCGGTGTCGGCGATCGCGCTCGGGTCGGTGAGCCGGTGCACGGAGTCGATGACCTGCCAGGCCTCGCGACGCTGCAGGACGGCCACGACGAGGCGCTTGTACTCCTCGGCGAGCTCCTTCACGTGGTCGCTCGGCTCGGCCGTCGTCCTCGACCGGGTCGACGTCGACCCACAGGGCGGCTCCGGGTCCGCTGACCCCGCTGCCGATGCGGGCGCGACGTACGGCCTTGAGGACGGCGGCGGGCGCGCCCCCGCTCAGCCGGCCGACCTGCTCGATCGTCGCCACCACGCCGTAGGAGGCGTAGCGGTCGTCGAGGCGGGGGGCGACCAGGAGCTGGGAGTCGCTGGAGGCGCGCGCGGCGTCGATGGCCGCGCGGGCTGCTTCGTCGAGCTCGACGGGCACGACCATGCCCGGCAGGACGACGAGATCGGTGACGAAGAGGACGGGAAGCGATTGGCTCATACCCGCTCAACGGCGGGGATGTCGCGCGTGTTCCGGTGTTCGTCGTGGGCGAACAGGGGTGCGGCGGCGGTCGCTCAGACGTGGCCGCTGAGCTGGTCGAGCCGAGCCGCGAGGGAGTCGACCATCGCGTTGGCCCTGGGGGTCGAGATGGGGGCCTTGCGGTCGCCGCCCTGGCTGGAGACCGGGAGCACGTCGACCGACAGCTTCGCACCGCCCGCGAGCGCACGCAGCTCGTCGACCTTGTCGCCGAACGGCGAGCCGCTGCCCGGCGAGTAGTAGCGCACGACGTCGTCGATGTCGTCGGCGTACAGGTCGGTCTTGGTGACCGCGATCACGAGCCAGACCGGCCGGTCGCGGCGGACGGCCATCGAGGCGATCCGGTGAGCCGTGATCGCCCAGTCCTCGAGCTCGGTGGCGAGCTGCTGGTCGCGGGTGGCGGTCGCCTCGCCGGTGGTGCCCGCCGTACGCCGGGGGGTGGCGTGCCCGTTGGCGACCACGTGGATCACCCCGTCGACCGGCTCGTCGTGGAAGACCTCGTCGAGGGCGCCGAGCCGCGTCGCCGCGTTGTCGCCCGGCACCACCAGGAAGCGGAAGCCCTGCAACCGACGCGAGCGGCGGGTGCGTCGTTCCATCACCGCGGAGCCGACCTCTCCGGCCCCGCCGGCGGAGGTACGGCGCGAGAGCCGGTCGGCGAGCTGGGTCTTGCCGACCCCGGTCATGCCGGTCACGGCCACCGTGGGGAAGCGGCCGCGGAAGATCCGGCTCACTCGCTCGGGCGTCGACGCCAGCCCCGTCAGCACACCGCCGGCGACGGTGGCGCCGAGGGCGGCGCGGCTCGAGGTGGGCAGGATCGTCCGGAGTCGGGTTGAAGCGCGGGACACGTGGCCTCCTCGGCCTGTGGATCAGGAGCCGTCTGGCAGTGCCGAGCCTACGGTCCGCCCCGAGCGTGCGGGGCAGCGACGTACGGAGGCCACCGGCGCCGCGGCCCGACCCTGGCTCAGAGCCCCGCAGCCTTCTCCAGCGCCTTGACCTCGTCGTCGAGGAACGTCAGCAGCCGCTGCAGGTGCGGGACGGTACGACGGCACCCGGTGAGGCCGAACGCCATGTTGCCGTCGTACGACGAGCAGGTGATGTTGAGCGCCATGCCGTTGATCGGGATGGAGAGCGGGTAGGTGTTGAGGAGCTGCGCGCCGTTCCAGTAGTGCGTGGTCCTGGGCCCGGGGACGTTGCTGATGATGAGGTTGTACGGCGGCCGCACGATGCCCTGCATCCGCAGCAGCGGCGTCAGGATGGCCGGGGTCTGGCCGATCGCGCTCATGGCGAGGATCTGCATCGGGGTCATCGACGACAGCGCCTCCTTGCCGTCCTTCATCGAGCGGTGCACCGCACCGAGGCGGGCGGCCGGGTCGGCCTTGTCGGTCGCGAGCTGCACCATCACGGCGCCGACGGCGTTGCCGCCCTCGGTCGAGGCGTCCTGCGACTGCCTGGTCGTGAGGCTGACCGGCACCATCGCGACGAGCGGGGCCTCGGGGAGGGCGTCGAGCTCGAGGAGGTAGGTGCGCATCGCGCCGGCGCACATCGCGAGGACGACGTCGTTGATCGTCGTCCCGGTGGCCCTGCCGATCGCGCGCAGCCGCTCGATCGGCCAGTCCTGGGCCGCGATGCGGCGCGAGCCGGTGATCGACTGGTTGAAGATCGTGCGCGGGGCGTAGAGCGAGACCGCGGAGGTCTCGTTGCGCAGGCCCTTCGACAGCGTCTTGACCAGGGCGCTGGGCATGCCCGGCGGCGTCGGCGGTGATGCCGAGCGCCGTGCGCAGCGCGTTGAGCGGCAGGTCGGCGAGGCTGGCGTCCTCGGTGGCACGCGGCGCCCGCTTCTGCGGCATCTTGCCCCACGGTGCGGGCATGCCGCGCTCGTCGGGGTCGGTGCTCAGCGTGCCGGCCAGCAGCCGCATCGCCGAGACGCCGTCGACCAGCGCGTGGTGGGTCTTGGTGTACATCGCGACCCGTCCGTCGCGCAGGCCCTCGATGACGTGGGCCTCCCACAGCGGCCGCTCCCAGGCGAGCCGGGTGCTGTGCAGCCGCGAGCAGAGCTCGAGCAGCTCGCGCACGCGGCCCGGCTTGGGCAGCGCGCTGTGGCGCACGTGGTGCTCGATGTCGAACTCCTCGTCGGGCTTCCACACCAGCTGCCCGCCCGTGCGCACCGAGCGGTAGGGGTGCTTGAGGAAGAGCGGCGCGACCTCGTCGACGTCGCGCATCTCCTCGTACATCTCGCGCACGTAGGCGCGCCCGGCCCCCTCCGGCTTCTTGAAGAGCTGGAGCCCGCCGACGTGCATCGGCATGTTGACGGTTCTCCGCCAGCAGGAACGCGGCGGAGGTGGGGTCGATCGGGAGTAGCCACAGGGAGAGCACCTTTCGTTGCCTTGATCCTTGCGCGGTGTGAAGGCCACCACAAGGACGGGTACGCCGAGCGGCCGCGGCGTGAGCGCCGGCGTGGACGGCTGCGGCCGACGTCAGACGAGCTCGGTCACCACCACCGAGGAACGCTCCAGGGTCAGGTGCACCGGGCACCGGTCGGCGATCTCGAGCAGCGCGGAGCGCTGGTCGTCGGTGAGGTCGCCGGTGAGGTGGATGCGCCGTTCCCACCGGTCGATCTTCGGGGTGCCCCTGCCCGACGAGGTCTGCTCGCAGTCGGCGCAGTGCGTCTTGTCGTGGCGCACCTCGACCTCGACCCGCTCGAGCGGGATGCCCTTGTGCTCGGCGTACATCCGCAGCGTCATCGAGGTGCACCCGCCGAGCGCCGCGCCCAGCAGCTCGTAGGGGTTGGGCCCGGCGTCGTCGCCGCCGACCGACGGCGGCTCGTCCATCGTGAACCGGTGCCGCCCGGTCACCACCTGGTTGAGGAACGTCCCCTCCCGGGTCTCGGCGACCACCACCGCGTCCTGGACTGCGACCAGGTCCGGTCCGCCCACCGTCTCGCCGCTCCCGGACACTCCCGTGCTCTCGGTGCTCCCCAGGCTCTCGGGGCTGTCGGGGGCGAGGTAGCGCTCGACCCAGGTCCGGATCATCCGGGCGGCGAACGTCGCGTCCGCCCGGTCGGTGAGGAGGTGGTCGGCGCCGTCGAGGGAGACGAAGCTCTTGGGGTGCCGGGCGCCGTTGTAGATCGTGGCGGCGTGCTCGATGCCGACGGTGTTGTCGACGGGGGAGTGCATCACCAGCAGCGCCGCGCCCAGCCCGGCGAGGCACTCGTCGAGCGTGCGGCGGCGCAGGTCGGCGAGCAGCTGGCGCTTGACCTTGAACGGGCGCCCGCCGATGTCGATGGTCGCCGTCTCGTCGTCCTCGACCTCGTCGAGGCCGGCACTGAACAGGGCCTCGACATGGTCGGGTGCCGACGGGGCACCGATCGTGACCACGGCGCGGACCGAGTCGATCTCGGACGCGGCGGCGAGCACCGCGGCCCCGCCCAGCGAGTGACCCACGAGCAGGCCAGGAGCGTCGTAGTGCTCGCTGAGGTAGGCCGACGCGGCGACGATGTCGGCGACGTTGGTGGTGAAGTTGGTGTCGGCGAAGTCGCCCTCGGAGGAGCCGAGACCGGTGAAGTCGAAGCGCATCACCGCGATCCCGGCCTCCGCGAGCGCCACCGAGATCCGTGCCGTGGCCGCGGAGTCCGAGGAGCAGGTGAAGCAGTGCGCGAAGACCGCCGTGCCCCGGACCGGCCCGGCGGGCAGCTCGACCTTGCCGGCGAGCTCCGCCCCCTGGGATCCGGGGAAGGTGATGCGTTCGCGGCGGGCAGCCATGGTGGTCCTCTCGGGTCGGATGGGGCGAGGGTAGTCGGCGCGCGGGCGCGATCTCCCCAGTAGTGCTGACGGTTCGGTGACGGTGGGTGAGGTGGTGAGGGGTGCGGCCTGCGAGCCGTGCCGGGTCCGCGACGACGCGCGAGGCCGGTGGAGCGTCGGCGCGGCGTGGCAGCATCAGCGGGGTGTGGATCCTCCACGTCGACCTCGACCAGTTCCTCGCCGCTGTCGAGGTGCTGCGCCGTCCCGAGCTCGCCGGACGCCCGGTGGTGGTCGGGGGTCGCGGCGACCCGACCGAGCGCGGGGTCGTCTCCACGGCGTCCTACGAGGCGCGGGCCTACGGTGTCGGCTCGGGCATGCCGCTGCGGTTGGCCGCCCGCAAGTGCCCCGACGCGGTGTTCCTGCCGGTCGACAAGCCGACCTACGACGCCGCCTCCGCCGAGGTGATGGCGACCCTGCGGGCGCTGCGCTGGGACGGCGACCCGGTCGACGTCAGGTGCTCGGCTGGGACGAGGCGTTCGTGGCGCTACGAGGCCGACGACCCCGAGGCGGCTCGCCGCGCGACATCCGGGCGCCGAGGTGCTGGCCGCCACCGGGCTGCACTGCTCGGTCGGGATCGGTGACAACAAGCTCCAGGCCAAGATCGCCACCGACTTCGGCAAGCCCCGCGGGGTCTACCGGATCACGGACGCGACCTGGGTCGAGGAGATGGGGGAGCGCCCGACCCGGGCCCTGTGGGGGGTCGGGGCCAAGACCCAGAAGAAGCTCGCGGCCCTCGGCATCGCCACCGTCGCCGAGCTGGCCGGCTCGCGACGCTGCGCTGCTCGCCGCCGAGCTGGGCCCCACGATGGGTCCGTGGTACCACCGCCTCGGCCGCGGCGTCGACACCAGCCCGGTCGACCCCACGCCATGGGTGCCGCGCGCCCACGGCCGCGAGGAGACCTTCCAGGAGGACCTCGAGGACGACGCGGCCGTCGAGGAGGCCGTCCGGCGGATCACCCGTCGCGTGGTCGAGGACATCGACGCCGAGGGCCGGCCGGCGGCGCGCGTCGGGATCAAGGTGCGCTACCGACCGTTCTTCACCGTCAGCCGCAGCCTGACCCTGCCGGCCCCGACCGACGACCCCGACGCCCTGGCCGAAGCCGCAGCCTCCCTGCTCGACCGGATCGAGCGGGGGCGCCCGATCCGGCTGCTCGGCGTCCGGCTGGAGATGGTCGAGCCCGAGGGCGGCTACTGAGAGCAGGCGATCTACGGCCTGGACGGCGTCGTCGGTCTCGTGCCGGTAGCTCGGCTTGCCGCCGCGCTCTGCGCGCCAGAAGCGGACGGCCCGGTAGCCGATCGACACACGGAGGGTGCCTCAGGACGATCCCGACCGGACAGAACGTGCTCAGGGCCATTGCGTTGGCCATGTTGTTGGGTCTGTGACTGCGATCGTGACTGCGGTCACCAGGTGATCGCCCATCCCGTTGTGGTCCGCGTCGGGTACGTCGAGGAATCGACCGTGGGGAAATGCCGCGGCCAGCTCGCGACCCATGGCGATCGGCAAGGCTTCATCGATCGCGCCGTGGACCACCAAGGTCGGTATGCCGATCGACGGGGCTTGGCCGACGTTGTCGAACTTCTGCTCGCCGAGAAAGATCTTCGGCGGCACCCATCGGCTGGCTGCCCGACTGATCTGGTGTCCCGAGGTGAAGCCCGCTGCTATGACGAGTCTCTGACCGTGTCCGCGGGCAGCCATGGTCGTCGCGAATGCGGACCCGAGCGAGAAGCCGAGCAGGACCACGGTGCCCACCTCGGCGCGCGTGATGAGCGTGTCCAGCGCATGCTCGCAGGCGTCGGCGATACGTGGCTCGGAGGCCTTTGCCGTGGGGTTGGGTCCGTAGCCGACGTACTCGATGGCGGCGGCACCGAAGCCGGCGTCCCGCAGACGGACCAACACGTCAGTGGAGGAC
Source organism: uncultured Actinomycetota bacterium (assembly GCA_963757695.1). Lineage (GTDB taxonomy): Bacteria > Actinomycetota > Actinomycetes > Propionibacteriales > Nocardioidaceae > Nocardioides. The sequence continues at coordinate 366,662 of CAVWTJ010000012.1, read as the reverse complement.
TCCAGGTCCATGGCGTTGCCGTGGAAGAACACGACCGTCGCCGCCTCCGCGGGCGGGGCGGCATACAAGACCGGGACTGGATCCGGACCGGAAGCGTGCAGTAGCTCGAATCCGGACGGAACCGGCACAGGACCGGGCGACAGTGGAGCTGGGAAGATGTCTGCACGGACTGCATCTCGCAACCACCGCAAGCCTCCCCATCCACTCACCAGCGCGACAGCCGCCGTCGCTGGAAGGACGACGGCGGACCTTCGACGCACACGCATGCGCGAACTGTCCCACGTCACGACAACGTCATTGCGGTGACGGCCGGTGCGCGCTGACGCGCACACCATGCGACAGAAGCCTGCGTCTTCGAGCGCCCGCTACGCGCCATGAGCGTATGCATCAGTCTGAATCGGTTGAGAAGCGCTCCCAAGCCGACTGCCGCGTCATCCCGAGACTTTCGCCGATGCGAGCCCACGTCACGCCCCGACCACGCAGCCTCTGAACCCGGTCCATGACCGCTTCTTCGACCTGATCGCGAGACCCCGCGATGCGGGCCATGTCGAGGACGAGTTCGTCATCAGTCTTGTCGTCGAGCGAGGGGAACGGAGGCGTTGGCTTCTTGGCGAGAATGAGGTCGCAGACCCCTACGCACTCGTTGCAGATGTACACGCCGGGACCGGCGATGATCTGCTCGACCTCAGTCGCGATCTTGCCGCAGAACGAGCAGTGGTAGTTGTCGTGATCCTTGGTGGCCATGAGACCTCATTTTCATGCTTTGTCAGGCATTTCCTGACGGGTTTGTCAGGGTAAGCCTGACAAACCCGTTGAAGCAAGCATCTCCCAAGGGGCGCGCCGCTCAACCGCTCATCGCCAGAGTGGCGCACCAGTCGCGGCATGGTCGGGCGTTTGTGTGGGGAGTGAATCCCCCGGGGGTACTGGCCTGACCGGCGTTCGCTATCTGTCACGGACAGGGTGCGGCAACGCTAAGGTTGTGACGACATCTAGCGATGCCCCGGCGCGGAGCACGGAACCTTTCTCGAGTCCCGTGTTGTCTTCGTAGTGATGGACACCCGCGGCGAAGACTTCACCGCCTACGCGGCCGGACGCTGGGCCTCACTGGTGCGCGCCGCGATGCTTTTGGGGTGCTCGCCGGCCGATGCCGAGGACCTCGCACAGACCGCGCTCATCAAGACGTGGTCGCACTGGCGGCGCGTGAAGAACGCCGCTGAACCCGACGCCTACGTGTACCGCATCATGCTCAACTCGCTGTCTACCAATAAGCGCCGCAAGTGGCACGCAGAACACCCCACCGACCAACTACCCGACCGTGTCCATGCGGATGTGACCGCCGACATTGTGCTCCGACATGCGGTCACGATGGCGCTACGCAAGCTCCCGGTCGAGCAGCAGCAGGTCCTCGTGCTGCGCTACGTCGCAGACCTTACCGAACGCGCCACCGCCGAGGTCCTCGGCATCGCGGTCGGCACCGTCAAGAGCCGCGCCTCTCGGGCACTCGCTGCGCTCGACCCCGCCGACTTCACCGACTTCGCAGGAGACGACATATGAACACCGACCACCGTTCAGACGACCCACGCATCGAGATGCTGACCCGGGCAGCGCGCGCCATCCCCGTGCCGCCGCTCGACGTCGGCCGCGTTGTCCGCGCCGCACGGTCGCGCCGTAGACGCGCCGCCGCCGGTCGCGGTCGCTGCGGCCGTAGTCGTTGCGGTCACCGGCCTCGCGCTGACCGCACCCGACAATGACCGAACTACGCCGACCCGGGTCGATGCTGCCAACACAGGCGAGGCCACCGAGAGCGGAGCCTCGACCCTCCCCGCGCCGCCGGCCGGGACGAAGTGGGTCGGCCAGGACGGCGTCCTCGTAGCAGTGCCGACCGACTGGGCGGTGACCGAGCAACCCTGCGGTGTCGACGCGGTCGCGTTGGTCTTCGACGGAACGTACGAGCCCGTCGTGGACTGTGTATCCCAGGGCGGGCAGGTCGCGACTGTGCGCTTCGACCCGCTGCACGAAACGCACGCCCCTCGCTGCTGAACTGCACCACGGAGCGGCGAACGAACTGCGCGGAGTCACGGATATTCAACGACGACGGCATGGCCGCTCAGGTCACCGTCCGCATCATCGGCGAAGACAGCGAGCAGCAGGTGCGCGACGTCCTCAACAGCGCCATCGCCGTGCCGCAGGGCTGGACGACAGTGCCGTTCGGCTGGGGCATGAAGGTCCGGGACCGACTGGACGCGCTCACGGCCGCCGGTCTCGAGGTCGAGGTCGTCAACCGGGACCGCATCAACAACTACGACGCGACCCTCTCGCCCCAAGGCGGGACGGTGGTAGAGGCAGGCACGACGGTCACCCTCGCCCCGTCTGACGCCGACGTCCTTGACCTGACGTGCGCGCGCGAGGACCAGGTCGCCACCGATCTCGACGTCCCCGGTCCTGGTCGCACCACACCCGCCGAGGCGGTCGCGCCGTACGCCGACGGGCTCGCCCTCACGACGATGGTCGGCCCCGGCACAAGGCAGCGGCCGCAAGGCAGAGATCCGCGGCACCGATACCGGCGGCGTCGTGCAGCGCGTCTTCGGTGCCACCGAGCGCAACGACGGCTGGTGGCCCGACTCCTACACGGCATGTCGCCGGTGAAACGCCGCCAGGAGTCCGCTCATCGGCAGTTGCGCGCACTATGCGGCGTGGTCGGGCGGAGCCGTGGGGCGGCTACTGAAGACTCACCGGCAGGATCGGGCAGAGCCCACACGGCGGCATGTCAGCCTGAGCTCATGAACGAAGACGAAGTAGTCGCGGCGGAGGGGGTTGCCCCGAACGGCGATGCTTGGTCTCTGAGGTATCGACCGGAGGGTTTCGGTGGGCGTCACTATATGGCGCTGCTTAAGAACGGGGGGCTGGATGAGGAGGGGGCTGGCTGGGACATTCCGGGGAGTACCGAGATCGGGTTCTCGGGTGGGCTGCGATCAGGACAGAGGCACTTTTACCTCTATGGTCTCGCTACCTCCCGCATCGTGCTGGTGCGAGCAGAGAGCCACAATGAGCGCGATCAGTCTGAGGTCGCGACAGTTCCGTTCCCTGCGGCAACGACAGACGACGGCAGCCCCCTGCGTACCTTCGTCCTCGTCCGACCGCCGATAGAGGATGTGACTGCCCTAGTGGGGCTCGACAGTGACGGACAGGTCGTACAGCGAATCCCCATGGTTGGACCGCCGGGACCTCGGTAGCGAGATGGCCACCTCAGCGGTCACGTCATGCGGTTGCCTCTACGGCGAGCAAGTCGTCAGCGCTGCCCTCAACTCGGCAGAAGCGTGCGCACCCACGCCAGAGTGCGCACCGAGCGTCTTCCGCCGCTGTGTGGTTCTCGCGTGCTCCGATCTAGGTGCGGAGCGGGTAGGCCGTTCCCCTCGCATGGGCCTGGTGATGGTGGAAAGGGCACAGGAGGACGGCGTCGCGGGTGTTGGTCTCGCCGCCGTCGGCCCAGGCCCTGGTGTGGTGGACGTGACAGAACGAGCCCGGGACGTCGCAGCCGGGGGCCTGGCAGGTCTTCTGGGCGATGATCAGCGCGATCCGTTGGGCCTTGGTGTGGAAGCGTTGCTCGCGGCCGAGGTCGAGGACCTGGCCGTCGGTGCCCAGGACGGCGGGCATGACCTTGGCCTCGCACGCCCACCGGATGAGCTGGCCCGGTGAGATGCCTTGGCCGGTCTCGGTGTGACCGGCCTTGGGTGCGCCCTGGGTGAAGATGTCGGCGTCGGCGGTGATCACGATCGTGGCGGGCATGCCGCCCATCGTGGGGAGCTGGTCGGTCGGGTAGCGCTCGATGTACTCACAGAATGCCTGACCCATCTTCTGCGGGGTCGGCTTGTCGTAGTCGTAGGACCCGGCGCCCTCGTTCGCACGCACGTGCTTGGGTGCGGCCAGGCCTTGGAGCGCCTTCTTGAGCATCTCGGCCTGGAGCTGCGGGGATCGTGAACGACCCGTGCGCCAGACCGTCGCCGTCGATCCGCAGCTTGAGCTGGGTCTTCTTCCGCGCCCTGGCCTCCTGGGCCTCGAGCAGCGCCGCTTCGTGGGCATCCGCACCGTCGGGGTCGATGGTCTCAAGGATCCGCTGCCCCAGCGTGGCGAGCTGGTGGGCGTTGTGGTGCGCAGCCTGCTCGATCAGGTGGGCCTCGGCACGATCACGATCACCGGCATGCTCGTCGGAGAGGTCGTCGACCGCGTGGGTGATCGCCAGCGCCTGCTCGACCAGCACCGCACCCTCGGCGACTGCCTGTCGGGTCTGCTCGTGGCCGGCCAACGCGTCGGCGAGGCGGACCCCGGCGTTGGCCTCGCTCGGGGTCATCCGGGTGGCGCGCGCCAACCACGTCGCCAGGCTCTTCATCCCGGCCGTACCGTGGACGTCGAGGGTCCGGGCGTGCAGCAGGAGGCGGGACTCGACCTCGGCGAGGCGAGCCAGGTCGGTGGTCAGCCGGGTGATGGCCTCGGTGGTCTGATCAGCGGTCAGCGACCACGTCGCGACATCGGCGATGTCATCGAGTCGGTCCTCGAGCACGTCGAGGAACGCGAGGATCGGATGACCGCTCGCGGTGCCGTCGAGGTGCCTGCTCATGGGTCCACTCAACCACCGACCACCGACAGTCCGGTCTCGTCGATCTGGCTCAACCATGCGGGTTGTGGACAACCTCGCGACGGTGTCGGCTGTGGACGAATCGTGGGTAGAGGCGCCTGGATCGAGCCCCGGTCACGTACGCAGCGAGGCCTGGACCTGGACCTCGGTCTCGGTGAACCCGAGGCGGCGGTAGAGGCGCAGGGCGCCGGAGCCGGGTCGGCGACCATCGCCAGGCGCGGGTCGTGCCACCGTGCGCCAGCAGCGCGAGGTCGGTGCGCCAGGCCAGCGACCGCACTCCTGCCGGTACGCCCGTCACAACGACGCCCGCAGCTCGCGCACGACCGAGTCGACCACGGCGACGAAGTCGCCACCGGTGCGCTCGGCCACCCGCCGCTGTCGCTGGTACGACGCCCCGCGCTCGACCATGTCGGACACCGAGGCGAGCTCGGCGGTGCAGCCGAGCCGGGCTGCCGTGGGCTCGAGCCGCACGAGCAGGTCGGCGAGGTCGTCGGTGACCAGCCGCTCGTTGTTGTGCGCGTCCAGGATCACGATCGCGTCGAGCCCGTAGCGCGCGGCCCGCCACTTGTTCTCCTGCACGTGCCATGGCGGCATCGTCGTGAGGGCCTCCCCGGCGGCCAACCGGGTGTCCAGGTCGACGACCAGGCAGTGGGTCAGGGCGGTGAGCGCGGCCAGGTCGGGCAGCGTGGAGACACCGTCGCAGACCCGGTTCTCCAGGGTGCCGAGGTGTGGCGCTGGGCGCACGTCCCAGCGGATCTCCGAGAGGGTGTCGATGACCCCGGTGGTGAGCTGGTCGGAGGCGAAGTGCTCGAACTCCTCCCACGTCTCGAACTGGAAGGGCAGCCCGGCCGTCGGCAGCTGCTGGAACATCAGCGCCCGGTTGGAGGCGTAGCCGGTGTCGACACCGGCCCAGATGGGGGAGGACGCCGAGAGTGCCTGGAGGTGCGGGTAGTAGGTCAGGAGCGCCGAGAGGACCGGCAGCACCCGCGCCCTCTCCGGCAGCCCCACGTGCACGTGCACCCCCCAGATCAGCATCTGCCGCCCCCACCACTGGGTCCGGTTGATCAGCTCCTCGTAGCGGTGGCCCTCGGTGAGCTGCTGCCCGGTCCACGAGGCGAAGGGGTGCGTCCCGGCGCCGTACAGGTCGATGTCGAGGTCGTCACCGGCGGTGAGCACCGGTTCGAGGGTCGCGCGCAGGTCGGCCATCGCCCCGGCGACGGTGTCGCAGATCCCGGTGACCAGCTCGACGGTGTTGCGCAGCAGCTCCTGGTGCAGGCGCGAGGCGTCGGGCAGCCGGGGCCGGGCGCGGGCGAAGAGGTGCGAGGCGTCGTTGCGCAGGTCGCGGGTACGACGGTCCACCAGCGCCAGCTCCCACTCCACCCCGAGCGTCGGCGCGGGGGAGGCGTGGAAGTCGATGCGCACGCCCGCAGCGTTCCACATCCGCGCCGTGCGGCGGCAGCCGGCGGGTGACGAGGATCGCCACGACGAGGGGTTGGGTGCCGGACGGTCCGTACGTCACCATCGAGAGATGCCCTCCGCACCCTCCTCCGACCGCGACCTCGCGCTCATCCTGGACTTCTGTCTGCGGGTGGGCGAGGTGCTGCTGTCCTCGGGTGCCGGTGCCGCTGACGTCACCGCCACGATGCTGACGCTGGCCCGCAGCCTCGACGCCGGGGACGCCGAGGTCGACCTGACCTTCACCTCCCTGGCGATGAGCTACCAGCGCAGCCCGGAGGAGGTGCCGATCATCTCCACGCGCCAGGTGCGACAGCGCGTCATCGACTACCAGGACCTCACCCTGGTCGACCACCTCGTGCGCGACGTCATCCATGCCCACATCGACCTGCGCTCGGCTCGGACCGAGCTGCGGCGCATCGTCTCCACGGGGCACGAGCGGCCACGCTGGGCGGTGACCCTGGGCTGGGGCGCCATGTGCGCCGGCGTCTCGGTCCAGCTGGGCGGCGACTGGCTCGTGATGGTCCTGGCGTTCCTCTCGGCCGTGGCCATCGACCGCCTCCAGCAGCGCATCGCCCGCCGCCGGATCCCGCCGTTCTACCAGCAGGTCGCCGGCGGTGGCGTCGGCACGCTCGTCGCGGTGACCGCCGCGGCGTTCAGCGACGACATCGACGTCTCCCTGGTCGTCACGTCCAACATCGTGATGCTGCTCGCCGGGATCGGCTTCATGGGCGCGCTCCAGGACGCCCTGTCGGGCTTCTACATCACCGCGGGCGCCCGGCTCACCGAGGCGCTCCTGTCGACCACGGGGATCATCGCCGGCGTCAGCGGCGGCCTCAGCCTCGCCTACGCGGTCGGGGTCGACCTGCCGACGATCGAGCCGGGGGAGACGAGCATCAACGGGTTGGGGCTCACCGCGCTGGGAGCCGCCGTCGCGGCGGCGGCCTTCGCCTACGCGTCGTACTCACCGCGGCGCGTGCTCGGCGCCGTGGCCGTCACGGCCGCGGTCGCGATGCTGATCTCGAGCTCGATCGAGGCTCCCGGGATCGCCCGCAGCTGGTCGGTGGCGTTCGCGGCGCTCTTCGTCGGCCTCGTCGGGTACGCCGTGGCCCAACGGCTGCGGGTCCCGCCCCTCATCCTCGTGGTCTCGGCCGTCGTACCGATGCTGCCCGGTGTCTCGATCTACCGGGGGCTCTCGCTCCTGGGGGAGGGCAGCCGCCGCGACACCGCGGAGGGCCTCGTCGCGATCATCACCGCCGCCTCCGTCGCCCTGGCCCTCGCGGCCGGGGTGATCCTCGGCGAGTACCTCGCCCAGCCGCTGGCCCGTGAGGCCCGCCGGATGGAGCAGCGGTTGTCGGGCCCGCGGCTCGTCGGCCCGCTCCACGGAGCGCTGCCCCGGCGCGAGCGTGCGAGGGCGAGGCGGCTGCGGCACACGCGGAGCCGCCCGTGGCGGCACCCGCACGACGCCGCACGTGCCCCGGGGGCGGGTCAGACGCGCCGCAGGTCCGCCAGGACGGCGAACCAGGGATCGGACGTGGCGCCGTCGAAGGGCGCCCGCTCCGCCAGCACCGACTCGAGCACGAACGCGCAGGACCCCTCGGCCAGCGATACCGTCTCCGACGGGTAGCCCCAGGCCGCCCGGTGCTCGGCGAACTCGTCCTCGTCGTCGACGAAGACGTTCCCGTCGCTCATCCGCACGACGTCGAGGTCCAGGTCGACCGCGTGCAGCGTCGTACCGTCGGCCGACCATCGCGGCCGCGAGGTCATGTCGACGTAGGTGGCCAGCACGTAGCCGGGGGCGTGGAACGTCGCGACCCAGCCGTCCCGACCGTCGCCGGTCGGTGCGGGGACCAGGCCGACCTGGTCGGTCTCGGCCTCGAAGCCGGCGCCGGGCCGCGCCATCATCGTGCCGCGCGGCACGCCGTACCAGTCCCCGTGGGCGTCGCGACCGAGGTAGCGGGCGTCGTACTCCCAGTGCGGTACGTCGCCCCACTTGGTCATCGCGACCCTGATCGTCTGTCCGGCTTCCATCCCTCCATTAGACGCTGACCCGTCGCTTCCAGAAGTGACGGGTCGGCGTGCGGCGGCGATCAGACGACGGTGGTCCTGTCGGGCAGCATCTTCCTCGCCGAGGCTGCCACGATGTCCTGGTAGCGGGAGCCGGTGAGCTTGCCGAGGGTGTGCAGGGCGTGGGCGTCGAGGCCGACCAGCACGCGGGCCCGGTTCTTGGTGATGGCCTTGACGATGATCTCCGCGGCCGCTCGGGCGTCATCCGGGCCAGCTTCTTGTCGAAGAGGTCGGCGGTCGCGGCCTGGTCCTCCTTGGCCGAGACCCGGCGCGTTGCGGGCGATGGCGGTCTTGATGCCACCCGGGTGGACCGAGGTGACCCCGACCGGGTGCCCGGCGATGAGCATCTCCTCGCGCACGGCCTCGGTCATGCCGCGCACGGCGTACTTGGAGGCGTTGTACATCGTCTGGCCCGGCATCGAGATCAGGCCGAAGAGCGAGGACAGGTTGACCAGGTGGCCGTCGCCGCTGGCGATGAGGTGGGGCAGGAACTCCTTGGTGCCGTGGACGACGCCCCAGAAGTTGATGCCGATGATCCAGTCCATGTCGTCGTACTCGAGGTCGGTGAGGTCGCCGGCCAGCGCGACGCCGGCGTTGTTGATGACGACGTTGACCCGGCCGAAGTCCTGGACGACGTCGAGGGCGTAGCGGGCGAAGGCGTCGCGGTCGGCGACGTCGAGCCGGTCGCTGCGCACCGAGCGGGCTCCGGCGGCGCCGGCCAGCACCACCGTCTCGGCCAGGCCGGCCTCGTCGACGTCGGAGAGCGCGAGCCGGGAGCCCTTGCCGGCCAGGTTCACGGCCAGGGCTCGACCGATGCCGGAGCCGGCACCGGTGATGACGACGACCTTGTCCTTGAGCTGCTTCATGCGGAGACTGCCTCTCGGGTGGGTACGGGATGGGTACGGAGCCGGGTACGGGGTGGTGGCGAGGGCGGGTCCGGGGTGTCCGGTGCGGTCACGGTCCGGGCGGTGACGTCCACCGGGCGTCGACGGGCCGCGGCCGACGTGTCTCGGAGGGGACGGGCATGACCCGACCGTACCGGGCTTATTGAAAATGCGTCAATAGGGCGGTCGCACGATCGCCGGTGCGCTGCCTAGGATGGTCGGGTGACCGCCCCCAGCCGGACCCGGCTCAGCCCCGAGGAGCGGCGCGCCCAGCTCCTCGACCTGGGCGTGCGGCTGCTGGCGACCCGGTCCCTCGACGAGCTGTCCATCGACCTCCTCGCCGAGGAGGCCGGCATCTCGCGCGGCCTGCTCTACCACTACTTCGGCAACAAGCACGCCTTCCACGAGGCCGTGGTACGTCGTGCCGCCGACGACCTGATCCTGCGGACCGCCCCGCCCGCGACGGCTGACCCGATCGAGCGTCTGGCGGCCTCGGTGACGGCCTACCTCGACTACGTCGTGGCCAACTACGAGGGCTACCTCTCGCTGGTCAAGGGTGCCGCGAGCGGCAACGAGACCCTGCGCGCGATCTACGAGGAGGCGCGCTCGGCGCTCAGCGACCGCATCTTCACCTCCGACGCGCAGGCCGAGGTCATCGCCGACACGCCCGCGACCCGCCTGGTCGTGCGCGGCTGGGCCGCGATGACCGAGGAGATCGTGATGACCTGGGCCGCCGACCCCAGGGGAGTCACGCGCGAGGAGCTGCTGGCGCTGCTGGCCGCGTCGCTCCCCGCGCTCGTGGCGACCCTCTGACGACCGACCCGTCCCTGCTTCCGCGGTCGTCTCCGCACGGCCCGGTCGGCAGACGGGTGGTCCAGGAGGCCAGGAAGACACGACTCGTGCCGGCTGGGGGAGCCGGCACGAGTCGTGGTGGGGGGGTGGGGTTGATTCGCGCATGACGAGGGGGACTCGACCGTCGCGCTGGGTGAGTTGATCGTAGGGCCGCTACGCCGGGTTTGTCAGGAAGTTGCCGGAACTTGTCCGACCTCGGCGGCGGCCCGGCCGCGATCGCGGCTCAGCCGAGGTCGTAGAGCGTCACGCCGTCGACGGTCTGGGCGGTGAAGTTGTCCGCCACCCAGGTCGCGATCTCCGAGGTGGTGGCGTCGTCGGTGCCCGGGCCGCCGCGACCGCCCAGCCCGCCACCGCCGGAGATGAAGTAGTGGATCTCGCCCGCGGCGACGTAGGCCTGGAACTGCGCGAGCGTCGGGCTCGGGTCGCTGCCGTTGAACCCACCGATCGGCATCACCGACTCGCCGGTGGCCAGCTGGTAGCCGGCCGCGGAGTTGGCCCCGACGGTGGCGGCCACCCAGGTGTACGCGTCGGCGTCGGCCAGCAGCAGCTCGTCGATGGCAGTCGTGGAGCGTGCTGCCGTCGAGCAGCCCGCCGACGTCGCCACCGCGCCGGTCCCGGTCCCGGTCCCGGCGCCGTCAGGAGCGGCTCCGGGGAAGCCGGCCCCGCCCGGGAAGCCCCCGCCGCCCGGCTGGCCGCCCGGCCCTCCCATGCGTCCGAAGCCGGTGCCCGAGCTCGGCCCGGCGGTCGGGATCGAGCCGGTGTGGGCGGTGGCGGCGGTGTCGAGGGCGTACGCCGTGGGCCGGCCAGCGCGGCGACGCACGGCAACGGCGAGCCACGGCGGCAGCGAGCCGTCGGCGGGAGGTGCCGCACGCCCGACGACGAGCACCGCCGCGAGCGAGGCCGAGCGCCACGACGGCGTACCGCAGCCACGGCCAGAAGTCCGGGCGTGCGGTCGAGCAGGACGAACGCGAACGCCGAGGTGAACGCCATCGTCGTGCTCAGGACGGCGGCGGCGGCGAGCGAGTCGCGGCGCTGCCACAGCGCCCAGGCGCCCAGCCCGACGAGACCGGCCGATCGCCGGGGCGAGCGCGACGGTGTAGTAGGCGTGGTAGATGCCGGCCATGAGGCGAGAAGGTCAGCCCGGTGACCACGAGCCAGCCCGAGCAGCAGGGTCGCGGTGGCCTTGACGCAGCCGGCGTGCCGGCCCACAGCGCGGCGACGCCGAGGATGAGCGCGGCCGGGACGAGCCAGGCGACCTGGCCGCCGTTCTCGGAGCCGAAGAGGCGCAGCAGACCGGTCGAGCCCCAGCCGCCGCCTGCCGCCGACCGAGCCGGCCTCGTCACCGGTGATCCGGCCGAAGCCGTTGTAGCCGAAGGTCAGCTCGAGGAAGTCGTTGGTCTGGGAGCCGCCGATGTAGGGCCGCGAGCTCGCCGGCCACAGCTCGACGATCGCGACCCACCAGCCGCCGGCGACGACCATCGCGCCGAACGGCGGCGAGCAGGTGGCCGAGCCGGGTGCGCCACGGGACGGTCGCGAAGACGGCGTAGGCCAGGGCCAGTCCCGGCAGCACCAGGAACGCCTGCAGGGTCTTGGTGAGGAACGCCGAGCCCGATCAGCGCACCGCCGAGGACCAGCCAGCGCAGCGCCCGGGGCGACTCCAGCGCGCGGACGACGGCGTACGCCGCGCCCGTCATGAGCAGCACCAGCAGGGCGTCGGGGTTGTTGAAGCGGAACATCAGCACCGCGACGGGGGTCGTCGCCAGGGCCAGCGCCGGCGAGCAGGCCGGCGGCGCCGGAGCCGGTCGCGCGCCGGACGGTGGCGTGCAGGAGCGCGACGGAGCCGACGCCCATCAGCGCCTGCGGCACCAGGATGCTCCACGACGACAGCCCGAAGATCCGCACCGACAGCGCCATCGGCCACAGCGAGAGCGGCGGCTTGTCGACCGTGATCGACCCGGCGGCGTCGCTGGCCCCGAAGAAGAACGCCTTCCACGACTCCGACCCGGCCTGGACCGCGGCGGAGTAGAACGAGTTGGCGTAGCCCGAGTCGCCGAGGCCCCACAGGTAGAGCAGCGCGGTGCCGCCGAGGAGCGCCGACAGTGCGGCGCGCTGCTTGTCGAGCCCGCTCCAGCGCTGCCGGAATCCGGGGCGAAGGTCGGTGTAGACGGGGGACTCGTGCGCCGGGGCGGGCCGGCTCTCCTCCTCGGGTCCGGGCGGGGCGGAGGAGTCGCGATGGGTCGGCGTCGTCGTCATGGGACCGACGATGACGGAGCGGCTGAGGCTGGCGGCCTGCTCTCACTGTCAAGCCTCCTGTGAGGCGTCGGGCGTCCTCGCGGACCGCCGTCGGGCGCCGCCGAGCGCCGAGCGCCGACGGCCGGGTCGAGTCGGCGCGAGCTCGCGCCGACTCGACCGTCGGGTGCAGCAGGATCAGCCGGCGTCGACGCCGGAGACGACGGCGGCGAGCTGGTCGAGGCCCCAGGACAGGTCCTCCGCGGAGATGACGAGCGGCGGGGCGAGGCGGATGGTGGAGCCGTGGGTGTCCTTGGCCAGGACGCCGCGCGCCATCAGCGCCTCGCAGACCTGGCGACCGGTGCCGACGGCGGGGTCGATGTCGACGCCGGCCCAGAGGCCGCGGACGCGTACGCCGACGACGCCGTGCCCGATCATCGCCTCGAGCCGCTCGCGCAGGAGCGACGCTCGAGGTCGGTCGGCGCGCTGCTGGAAGTCGCCGGTCGCGAGCAGGTCGACGACGGCGCTGCCGACGGCGCAGGCCAGCGCGTTGCCGCCGAAGGTCGAGCCGTGCTGGCCGGGCTTGAGCACGCCGAGGACGTCGCGGTCCGCGACGACGGCCGAGACCGGCACGACGCCGCCGCCGAGCGCCTTGCCGAGCACGTAGAGGTCGGGCACGACGTCCTCGTGGTCGCAGGCGAAGGTGCGGCCGGTGCGGCCGAGGCCGGCCTGGATCTCGTCGGCGGCGAAGAGCACGTCGTTGCGTGGTGCACGCCTCGCGGATGCCGCGCAGGTAGCCCTCGGGCGGGATCACGACGCCGCCCTCGCCCTGGATGGGCTCGATCAGCACGCCGACCGTGTTCGGCGTGATCGCGGCCTCGAGCGCGGCGAGGTCGCCGTACGGGACCGTGACGAAGCCGGGCGCGAACGGGCCGAAGTCGTCGCGGGCGTCGGGGTCGTCGGAGAAGCCGACGATGGTGGTGGTGCGGCCGTGGAAGTTGCCGCTGGCCACGATGATCTCGGCCTGGTCGGCCGGCACGCCCTTGACCTGTGTAGCCCCACTTGCGCGATGACCTTGATCGCGGTCTCGACCGCCTCGGCGCCGGTGTTCATCGGCAGGACCAGGTCCTTGCCGCACAGGTCGGCGAGCTTGGCGGTGAAGTCGGCGAACTGGTCGTGCACGAAGGCGCGGCTGGTCAGCGTCAGCTTGTCGAGCTGCGCGTGGGCCGTCGCGATGAGCGTCGGGTGCGAGTGGCCGAAGTTGAGCGCGCTGTAGCCGGCCAGCAGGTCGAGGAAGCGGCGTCCCGTCGACGTCGGTCATCCACGCGCCCTCGGCGTGCGACACCACCACCGGCAGCGGGTGGTAGTTGTGCGCGGTGCGGGCCTCGGCCCGACCGAACTCGATGTCGCCTGCGGTCAGGCTCGCGGTGGTGGTCGCCGTCGTGGTCACGGGTCGCTCCTCTCGTGGATCAGTCCTGGGTCATGGACCACCGTAGGTGGGCCGCCCCAGATTGTCAGACAATCTGGCTGCTGACCAACTCGCGTACGTCGATCCGGGTGTCCCCGGGCTCGCTCGTCGAGCGTGACGGTGCCGCCGTGCGACGTGACGATCGCGTCGCACCAGGGCCAGCCCGAGGCCGACCCCGCCCTCGCGGTGCCGGCCCGCGTCGCCGCGGGCGAACCGCTCGAAGGCGTGTGGGACGAGCCCGGCCGCGAACCCGGGCCCGTCGTCGAGCACCGAGAAGCCGTCGGCCACGCGCGGTCACGGTCACCGTCGTGCCGGGCGGCGTGTACTTGCGGGCGTTGGTCAGCAGGTTGGTGATCACCTGGTGCAGCCGCTGCTCGTCGCCCAGCGACCTCGACCGCCTCGTCGGGCAGCTCGAGGCGCCAGCGGTGGTCCGGGTCGACGCACCCGGGCGTCGGAGACGGCCTCGAGGAGCAGCCGGGTCAGGTCGACGGGTCGCCGCTCGAGGGGACGGCCGGAGTCGAGGCGCGCCAGGAGCAGGAGGTCCTCCACCAGCGCGGTCATCCGCCGCCGACTCCTCCTCCACCTTGGCCAGCGCGGTCGCGCTGGCCTGGGCGTCCTCGGGGTGGCGCCGGGCGAGCTCGGTGTAGCCCGCGATCGTGGTCAGCGGGGTGCGCAGCTCGTGCGAGGCGTCGGCGACGAACTGGCGCACCCGCTGCTCGCTGGCGTGCCGGGCGTCGAGGGAGGTCCTCGACGTGGGCCAGCAGCGTGTTGAGGGCCGCGCCCACCTGGCCGACCTCGGTGTCGGGGTCGGTGAGGTGCGCGGGCACCCGCTCGGTCACCCCGATCGAGCCCCGAGTCCAGCGGCAGCCCGGCCACGGTGTGGGCGGTCTGCGGCGACCTCGGTGAGCGGACGCAGCTGACGTCGTACGACGGCCCGCCCGGCGACGGCGGCGACGAGCACGCCGAGCAGGGCCAGGAGCAGCTCGACCCGGATCAGCGAGGTGACCGCCTGGTCGACCTCGCGGGTCGGGCAGTCCGGTCACGAGCGGTGCCCCGGTCGGTGCGCACCACGGCCACCCGGTAGGTGCCCTGGCCGGGCACGTCGACCTGGTGGACCTTGCCGTCGACCGGCACGGCGGCCAGCACGGCGAGCGCGGCCGCGGACAGGACGTCGCTCTCGTCGCGCCGCTCGGTCAGCACTCCGCCGAGCGACTGGTCCGGGAAACGCGACGAGGGTGCCGGGGCCCTGGTTGACGTCGCGTCCGTTGATCTCGGGCGGACCGGAGCCCGGGCCGTTCTCGGGGAGGTCGTCGCGGTCCGGGACGCTGCCGGCGCGGTTGACCGACGAGACGCACCTTCTCGTCGAGCTGGCCGGTGAGGTAGTCGCGCATCGCCAGCGTCGTCACGGCGCCGACGAGCAGCGACACGACGGCCACCAGCAGCACCGCCGTCACGACGAGCCGCGAGGTCAACGAGGCGAAGCGCCGACCGCTGGGGCCGGGCAGCCTCACGCCACGCTCGCCGCGGCCGGCTTGAGGACGTAGCCGGCGCCGCGCATCGTGTGGATCATCGGCTCCCGGCCGGCGTCGACCTTCTTGCGCAGGTAGGAGATGTAGAGCTCGACGACGTTGGCCTGGCCGCCGAAGTCGTAGTTCCAGACGCGGTCGAGGATCTGGGCCTTGCTGAGCACCCGCTTGGGGTTGCGCATCAGGAAGCGGAGCAGCTCGAACTCGGTCGCCGTCAGGGTGATCTCCGCACCGGCGCGGACCACCTCGTGGCTGTCCTCGTCGAGGGTGAGGTCGCCGACGCTCAGCACCGACGAGGTGGCGGCCTGCTGGGCACCGGAGCGGCGCATGAGCGCGCGCAGCCGGGCCACGACCTCCTCGAGGGAGAAGGGCTTGGTGACGTAGTCGTCCCCGCCGGCGGTGAGACCGGCGATCCGGTCCTCCACCGCGTCGCGAGCGGTGAGGAACAGCACCGGGACGTCCGGGTCGGTGCCGCGCATCCGACGCATCACCTCCAGGCCGTCGAAGTCGGGGAGCATCATGTCGAGCACGACGGCGTCCGGCCGCTGCTCCTTGGCGGACGCGACCGCCTTCGTACCGGTGTGGGCGACGTCGACCAGCCACCCCTCGTAGCGCAGCGCCATCGAGATGAGCTCGGCGATGTTGACCTCGTCGTCGACGACGAGGACCCGCACCGGCGATCCGTCGGGGCGGGTCAGGGTGGTGAGATCGGGAGCGGCCATGGGATCACTGTGACGATCCTGTCTGTGGCTTTCCTGTGAACGCGCCGGGAGCGGGGTGTCAACGTGGCCTCCACGCGCGCCGTCAGGCGTGGAGGCCGGCTCAGGTCGTCCGGCGGTACGCACTCGGCGTCACCCCGACGAGGCGCACGAAGTCGCGGGTGAAGTGGGCCTGGTCGTACCAGCCGTGGTCGGCCGCGAGGTCGGCGAGCGAGCCGTCGTGCCCGGCGTCCAGGGCCGCCACCACGTCGTGCATCCGGTAGCGGGCGAGCAGCCACTTGGGTCCCACACCGACGTAGCGGGCGAACAGCCGCTCGACCCGGCGCCGCGGCAGGTCGTGGCGTGTCAGGACGTCGGCGACCCGCACCAGCGAGCGATCGCCCAGCATGTCGTCGACCAGGGCGAGCACGAGCGCGTAGTCGTCCGCGACCTCCTCGTCGATCGCCTCGACGAGCGTCAGCAGGGCGGCGTCGGCGATCGCCGCTGCGTCGTGCGCGGTCGTGGCCGGGGTCAGGGCGCGCATCGACTCGACCAGGGGACCGGGCGAGGTGGTCGCCGGCCGGCACGACCCGGTCGGTCAGGGCCGACCCGTCCAACCCGGCCAGGGCGGCCAGCCCGCCGGGGCGGAACTTCACGCCCAGGACCCACCCGGACTCGCGCAGGTCGACGTCGAAGCGCCGGGTGACCACCCCGGTGAGCAGGACGCGCTCGTCGCCGACGCCGGTGCGCGGGTGGCCCAGCTCGACGCTCAGGGTGCAGGCCGGGTGCGGCAGCGTCTGGCTGGCGTAGGACGCCCCCTGCGGCAGGTCCCACGTCAGGTGCCAGTGGTTCTCCACCCAGGGCGCCAGGCCCGGGTCGCAGCGCAGCCTCTCGACGCGTCGCGTGACGGGCGAGCTCCTCGGGGCGCAGGATGCCGCGGTCGGTCGATGTCGCCGGTGTCGCATTTGTCCTAGTCGCCACGACCCGATCCTAGGAAGGATCACCGACATGACCCAGGACACCACCCAGGACACCACCCAGGACACCACCCAGGACACCACCCAGGAAACGGGCGCCCGGCCGCCGGCCGAGCTGAGGATGACGACGCTGGACTGCGACGACGTCCGCGCGGAGGTGGCGTTCTGGTCGGGCCTGCTGGGCTGGCCGGTGGCGCACGTGCAGGACGAGTACGGGATGCTCACCGGCCCGTCGAGCGCGTTGGGCTTCGGACAGGTGCCCGACTACCAGCGGCCCGCCTGGCCCAACGAGGGCGGCACCAAGCAGTTCCACCTCGACCTGTCCTGCGCCGACGTCGCCGCCGCCGAGGCGCGGTGCGTGGAGCTCGGTGGCACCGTGCCCGACGAGCAGCCCGGCGAGACCTGGCGGGTGGTGCTCGACCCGGCCGGGCACCCGTTCTGCCTGACCGACGCCGCCAGCTGGTAGCACGCTGGTAGGCGGAGCACAGGCTCACCACAGGTCCGCTTCGGACCCTGGGGGCATGGACGACGACACCCGCACGCTCGAGCCCCCGACCTCTTCACCCGGCCAGCACCCCGGCGCGAGCGGCACCGGCGTCGGCGCCGGGCCCGGACGCGACCCCGGCGTACGGCGAGCCGAGGCCGCGGCTGCGCGCCCGGCTGGCCGGATGGCGCGGGCTCGCCGCCGTGGCGGTGGCCTCGCTGGTCCTGGGCGGCGGGGGAGGCGTGCTGCTCGGCGTGCTCAGCAACGGCGCCGACGACCAGCAGCGGGGGCCGGGTGGACGCAACGGGCAGTTCCAGCCGGGTCAGCTCCCCGGTGCGCCGGGTGGTCAGCCGGGTGGTCAGCAAGGTCTCCAGCCGGGCGGTCAGCCCGGCGGGCAGCAGCAGCCCGGTCAGCTCCCCGGTGGCGGTCGGCAGGGCGTGACCCCGCCCGGCGCCCAGCTGCCCCCGGGCACGACGCCGCGCGACGACGTGTCGCCCGACGCGCAGCCGGACGGCGGTGCCGGCACCGGTCAGAACACCTGAGGCGCGACGCCGGCCACGGCACGCGCTCCTTCCGTGGTCGGTGCCGGGGTGGGGTGACGAGCTCCGTGGAGGGCGATCGGACCACCGCGTCGAGAACTCGTTCGACGTGGTCGGCAGAATGGGGTCATCATGTCCGCCCCACCCTCCGACCAGCAGCCCGACCAGCAGCCCCACCAGCAGCCGACCGACGCGGAGGCCGAGCACCCGCGCGCCCCGACGTTCACCATCACCTACCCCGCCGACCTCCCGGTCAGCCAGCGCCGCGACGACATCGCGGCGGCGATCCGCGACCACCAGGTCGTGATCGTGGCGGGGGAGACGGGCTCGGGCAAGACGACGCAGATCCCGAAGATCTGCCTGGAGCTCGGGCGCGGCAAGGGGGCGCGCGAGGGCGGGATCATCGGGCACACCCAGCCGCGGCGGATCGCCGCGCGCTCGGTCGCGGAGCGG
Source organism: uncultured Actinomycetota bacterium (assembly GCA_963757695.1). Classification (GTDB taxonomy): domain Bacteria; phylum Actinomycetota; class Actinomycetes; order Propionibacteriales; family Nocardioidaceae; genus Nocardioides. The sequence goes on along the minus strand of CAVWTJ010000012.1, from coordinate 348,397 downwards.
ATCGCCGACGAGCTCGGCACCCGGATCGGCGACCCGGACAGCATCGTCGGCTACCAGGTGCGCTTCACCGACCGCACCTCGCGCGCCGGGCGGGTCAAGCTGATGACCGACGGCATCCTGCTGGCCGAGCTGCAGCGCGACCGGCAGCTGAGGAAGTACGACACGATCATCATCGACGAGGCCCACGAGCGCAGCCTCAACATCGACTTCCTGCTCGGCTACCTGCGGCGCCTCCTGCCGCGGCGGCCCGACCTCAAGCTCATCGTGACCTCCGCGACCATCGACGTGGAGCGCTTCGCCCAGCACTTCGCGGACCGCCGCGGCGCTCCCGCACCGATCATCGAGGTCTCCGGGCGCACCTACCCGGTGGAGGTGCGCTACCGCCCGCTCGTCGAGCTGTCCGAGGACGACGACGAGGGCGAGCCGGTCGTGCGCGACCAGACCGAGGCGATCGTCGAGGCGGTCAAGGAGCTCACCGGCGAGGGCCCGGGCGACGTGCTGGTCTTCCTGCCCGGTGAGCGCGAGATCCGCGACACCGCCGACGCGCTGGCGCCGCTCGCCGAGAGCCGCGGCGGCCGCGCCGGGATCGAGATCGTGCCCCTCTACTCGCGGCTGTCGGCCGCCGAGCAGCACCGCGTCTTCACGCCGCGCTCGGGCTCGGGGGCTCGCGTCGTGCTGTCGACCAACGTCGCGGAGACCTCGCTGACCGTCCCCGGCATCCGGTACGTCGTCGACTCCGGCGTCGCGCGGATCTCGCGCTACTCGGTGCGCACCAAGGTGCAGCGGCTGCCCATCGAGCCGATCAGCCAGGCCTCGGCCAACCAGCGCTCCGGCCGCTGCGGCCGCGTGGCCGCCGGCATCGCGATCCGGCTCTACTCCGAGGAGGACTTCGAGTCGCGCCCGGAGTTCACCGACCCCGAGATCCTGCGCACCAACCTCGCCTCCGTGATCCTCCAGATGGCCTCCCTCGGCCTCGGCGACGTCGCCCGCTTCCCCTTCGTCGAGCCCCCCGACAAGCGCAACGTGCAGGCCGGCGTCCAGCTCCTCGAGGAGCTGGGAGCGGTCTCCGATGAGCCGGCGGTGGTCGTGCCTGACGTCGTCGCTGCCGAATCGGCCGATTCCCGCCGAGATCGTCAGGGAGCACCGCGGCGAGGGAGCAAGGAGACCGGTCCGCGGCTGACCAAGGTCGGCCAGCGCTTGGCGCGGCTGCCGATCGACCCGCGTCTGGCGCGGATGATCCTCGAGGCCGAGCGGATGGGGTGCGTGCGCGAGGTGATCGTGATCGCCGCCGCGCTGTCGCTGCAGGACCCGCGCGAGCGACCGGCCGAGCATGCGGGCGCAGGCCGACCAGCAGCACGCCCGGTTCAAGGCCGACGCCTCCGACTTCCTCACCTGGCTCAACCTGTGGCGCTACGTCAAGGAGCAGCAGCGGGAGCTCAGCAGCTCGGCGTTCCGCCGGATGTGCAAGCGCGAGTTCCTCAACTACCTCCGGGTGCGGGAGTGGCAGGACTTCGAGTCCCAGCTGCGCCAGGTCTGCAAGGAGATGAAGATCCAGGTCGGTCAGCCGGCCGACACCCCCGACGCGGACGGCATCCACCAGGCGCTGCTCTCGGGGCTGCTCAGCCACATCGGTCTGCTCGAGGAGCGCGAGAAGGAGCACGGCCGCGGGGGCGGCGGGCGGCGGCCGATGCGCGAGTACCTCGGCGCCCGCGGCGCCAAGTTCGCGATCTTCCCCGGCAGCGGGCTCGCGCGCCAGCAGCCGGCGTTCGTCATGGCGGGCGAGCTCGTCGAGACCAGCCGCCTCTTCGCCCGGCAGAACGCCGCGATCAAGCCCGAGTGGGCCGAGCGCCTGGGCGAGCACCTGGTCAAGCGCACCTACTCCGAGCCGCACTGGTCCAAGAAGCGTGCCTCGGTGATGGCCCACGAGCGGGTCACCCTGTACGGCGTCCCGCTGGTCGCCGACCGGCTGGTCAGCTTCGGCAAGGTCGACCGGGCCTACAGCCGCGAGATCTTCATCCGCCACGCCCTCGTCTACGGCGAGTGGTCGACGCGGCAGAAGTTCTTCACCCACAACCGCGACCTGCTCGACGAGGCGGCCGAGCTGGAGCACCGGGCGCGGCGCCGCGGCATCGTCGTGGACGAGCACACCCTGTTCGACTTCTACGACGCCCGGGTCGGTGCGGAGGTCGTGAGCGGCGCCCACTTCGACACCTGGTGGAAGCGGGAGCGCCAGCAGCGCCCGGACCTGCTCATGTTCGACCTCGACATGCTCACCCACGACAACGCCGAGCAGGTTCGCGAGACCGACTTCCCGACGGCGTGGAGCGGCACCCGCGAGGGGCTGACCTTCCCGATCAGCTATCACTTCGAGCCGGGCTCGGCCGACGACGGGCTCACCATCGACGTGCCGGTCGCGACCCTCAACCAGGTCGCCGACGACGACTTCTCGTGGAACGTGCCGGGCCTGCGCGAGGAGCTGGTCACCAGCCTGATCCGCAGCCTGCCCAAGAACCTGCGGGTCGCGTTCGTCCCCGCGCCCGACCGGGCCCGGGAGTTCCTCGCCACCACCCCGGCCGGCGAGGAGCCGCTGCTCGACGCGCTCGAGCGCTGGTGCCGCTCCACCACCGGTGTCGTGGTGCCGCGGGAGGCCTGGGACTGGTCGAAGATCGCCCAGCACCTGCGCCCCACCTACCGGGTGGTCGACGACGCCGGTGCCGAGCAGGCCCGTGGCAAGGACCTGGAGGCGCTCAAGGCGCCGCTGCGCCCGCAGTTCGCCGAGGCCCTCGCCGAGGTCGCCGGCGACTCCGGGCTGGCCCGGACCGGCGAGACGACCTGGGTCTTCGGCACGATCGAGCCCACCATCACCCAGCGCCGCGCCGGCCACGAGGTCACCGCGCACCCCGCCCTGGTCGACGAGGGCGACACCGTGGGCCTCGCGGTCCACGGCTCCGCGGAGGAGGCCGAGGCCCGGCACCGCCTGGGCGTACGCCGGCTGCTGGAGCACGCCGTACCGGACCCGACCGGACGGGTGCTCGACGGTCTCGGGCAACGCCGAGAAGCTCGGCCTGGCCGGCTCGCCGTACCCGTCCGTGGCCGCGCTGCTGGCCGACTGCCGTACGGCGGTCCTCCAGGACCTGGTCGACGCCCGGCCGGCCGTCCGCGACGAGGGCGCCTTCGCGGCGCTCGTCGGCGCGGCCTCGGCCGGGCACGAGGCCGCCGTGCGCGCCACGGTCACCGACGTCATCGGCGTCCTGGAGCGCTGGCGGGCCGCCGACAAGGCGCTCGGTGGCCGCGCCGCCATGGCCCAGCTGCCGGCGCTGACGGACATGAAGTCGCAGCTCGCCCGGCTGGTCGGCGACGGGTTCGTGGGCGAGGCCGGCGCGAGCCGGCTGCGCCGCTACCCGACGTACCTGCGCGCGCTGGAGCAGCGTCGCGCGCGTCTCGACGAGGGTGGCGGCCGCCACCCAGCGCGACCGCCTCCAGCAGGACCAGGTCGCCAACCTGCAGGAGGCCTACCTGCACCGGCTCGACGCGCTCCCCGCGGGCCGACCGCCCGACGAGCGGCTGCGTCAGGTCCGGTGGATGCTGGAGGAGTTCCGGGTCTCGCTCTGGGCCCAGCAGCTGCGCACCGACGGTCCGGTGAGCGACCAACGCATCCGCAAGGCCCTGGGCTGAGCTCCCGGACCCAGGAAGGGACGTAGGCTCGAGCGGTGACCGATCGCCCCCACCACCGGCCGCTGGCCCGCTGGTCCGACTACTTCGACGAGTTCGAGGGTGGAGCGGACCCTGCCCTGGTGAGCGATGCGGCCGACCGTGCGGCGACGCTGCTCGTGCGCGGTGCCCGGGCCGCCGAGGACGAGGTGGTGGCGGACCGGCTGCTCCACCTCGCCGACGAGGAGGGCATCGAGACGATCGCCGAGGTGTGGGCCGGGTCGCCGAGCGACTCGCTGGCCGGCTGCCTGTGGCGGCTCTACGTACTCCGTGCGTGGGTCTACGCCGACCCGCTGCGCGTCTCCCGGGAGTTCGACGCCGGCCGCACCCGGGCCGAGGTGGCGGAGGTGGTGGCGGGGGTCGCCGACCCGCCCGGCCCCGCCGAGCTGCGGAGCATGGTCGACGAGGTCCTGCGCGGCATCGTCGTCACCGAGTTCGCCGACGTGCTGCTGCGGGCGGCGGCGTTCGCCCGGGTGGTCGCCACCGGCCGGGCCGTGCTGCACGAGTCGCCGGACGCCGACGTACGCCGGATGATGCTGCTCGCCGAGCAGCTCGAGCAGGCCGCCCATCTCGAGCTGGAGTCCCGGCTGGCGTGACCCGTTAGACTGGGAGCAGAGCATGCCGGACCGCGGCAGCCCCGGGTCCCACAATAAGCCGCCACGAGCGGCCACGCGCCGTGAGGCGCTCCCGGTCCGGCGTGCTCGCCCTCGTCCCGGCCGGTGCGTCAGGTCCCGTCGTCCGAGACCGGACCGGCCCTCCGCCGGTGGTGCCCGGCTCGGTGGCCCTGGGTAGGGTGTCCGAGCCGGTGTCCCACCCGGTGTGGGACGACGACGAAGGGGTGATGATGAGGCGCTCGCTCCTCGTGCTCGCCTGCCTCCTCGCCCTGGCCCTCGTCGCGTCCGCCTGCGGCGGCGGCTCGACCGAGCCCGCGCCGGCGCCGACGCCCACCTCGTCGGCACCCACCGAGCCGACCAAGGTGACCAAGCTGACCTACGGCGTCTTCGGCAGCCCCGAGGAGATCGCGTCCTACCAGGCGGTGGTCGACGCCTACAACGCGAAGGCCTCGACGGTCGAGGTCGACCTGGTGACCTGGCCGACCAGCGCGGCCATGATGGCCGACGTGGACGCCGGCACCGAGGTGCCGGACATCTACATGGTGGCCCGTTCCGACCTGGCCCAGGTGGTCGACGCCGGGCTGAACGTGCCGTTGTTCAACCTGCTCGAGGACCGCAACATCAGCTACGGCGACGGCTACGCGCGCGACGCCCTCGAGGCGTTCTCCGACGAGGCCGACCTGCAGTGCATGCCCTACAGCGTGTCGCCGATGGTGGTCTACATCAACACCGACCTCGTCGACTTCGCCACGATCCGCGACCGCGGCCTCCCGGCGCCCGCACCGGAGCTGCGCAGCTGGAACATCGAGGAGTTCCGCACCGCGGCCCAGTTCGCGACCCGCAAGCGCATGCGGAGCCGGGGCGTGAGCATCACGCCCCACCTGACCAGCATCGCCCCGTTCCTCTACTCCGGCGGCGGCCAGCTCTACGACGACGACGACGACCCGACGTCGCTCGACCTGTCCAGCGACAGCAACCAGGCGACGCTCACCACGATCCTCGAGGTGCTCCGCAACCCTCGCATCACGCTGACGAACGAGCAGCTGGCCAAGGCCTCGCCGACCGAGTGGTTCGAGAAGGGCCGGCTCGGGATGGTCGAGGGCTTCCGCTCGCTCACCCCGGAGCTGCGGGCGATCCCGGGCCTGCACTTCGACGTGATGCCGGTCCCGCGCGTCGACAGCGACGCGACCGTGGGCGACATCAGCGGGTTGTGCATCGCCCCCGGCCGCCAGGTGCAGAAGGCCGCCGACTTCCTCGTCCACGCGATCAGCCCCGAGGGCTACGACCCCGTCGTCGCCGCCGGGTACGTCGTGCCGGCGAGCCTGCCGGTGGCACGCTCGGACGCCTTCCTCCAGCCCGACCAGCAGCCGGCCCACGGCGGCACCTTCAACGCCGGGGTCGACAACATGGTGCTCGAGCCCCTGCTCCCGGAGGAGGACGAGCTCGCAGCCGTGGTCGACCCGCTGCTCGAGGAGCTCTTCACCGCACCGACGATCGACGACATCGCGACCGTGACCGCCGAGATCGACGAGGCGTCGCGCGCGGTGCTCGACCCGGACTACGTGCCGACGCCGTCCGGCTCACCCACCGACGGCTCCAGCACGTCCGACGGCTCGGAGCCGGCTCAGCCGGACTCGGCGACGGTCTCCTCGACTCCCTGAGCCGCCGGCTCGGGGTCGGGCTCGACGTCGGCCGCGGTGACGGCGTTCGCGATCAGGGGGGCGGTCAGGGCGATCTGCCAGTTGCGGGCGCCGAGGTCGACGAGCGCGTCCACCACGCCGTCCAGCAGCTCGCCGGGGTCCCGGGTCTCCGGCGGCGACCACAGGACGCGGCGCAGGGTGTCGGGGGTGAGCAGGTTCTCCAGGGGCATGTGCTGCTCCTCGGCGAGGACCGCCATGGCCTCGCGGGCCAGCTGGAGCCGGCGTCCGGCCACCGGGTCCTTCTCGGCCCAGGCCCGTGGCACGGGCGGCCCGTCGCCGCGGGGCGCGCGGGTCGGCAGCTCGTCCTCGTCCATCTCGGCGGCGACGCGCAGGGCCTCGACCCAACGGGAGGCGTACCGCTCGGCGCCGCGGCCGTGGAAGCCCTTCGTCGACAACAGCGCCGCCCGGTCCGTCGGCAGCGCCACGGCGGCCGCGACCAGGGCCGCGTCGGGCACGATCCGGCCGGGGGTGACGTCGCGCTGGGCCGCGAGGTCGTCGCGGACCTCCCACAGCTCGCGTACGGCGCCCAGCGCGCGACGTCCGCGGACCCGGTGCACGCCCGAGGTACGCCGCCACGCCTCCTGGCGCACCGCCTGCTCGAAGCCGCGCAGGTGGTCGAACTCCTGGCGTGCCCAGTCGCGCTTGCCGGCGGCGACGAGCTCGTCGTCGAGGCGGTCGCGCAGCTCGACGAGGACCTCCACGTCGAGCGCGGCGTACTCCAGCCACGCCTCGGGCAGTGGCCGGGTCGACCAGTCCGCCGCCGAGTGCTCCTTCTTCATCCGGAAGCCCAGCAGGGTCTCCACGAGCGTGGCCAGGCCGACGCGGGGGTAGCCCAGCAGGCGACCGGCCAGCTCGGTGTCGAACAGCTCGGTGGGGTACAGGCCGATCTCGTTGAGGCACGGCAGGTCCTGCGTCGCGGCGTGCAGGATCCACTCGGTGCCCTCGAGCACCTCCTGGAGCGGCGCCATGGACTCGAACGCGATCGGGTCGATCAGGGCGGTGCCGCTGCCGTTGCGGCGCAGCTGGATCAGGTAGGCGCGGTTGGAGTAGCGGTAGCCGGACGCGCGCTCGGCATCGATCGCCACCGGGCCGGTGCCGGCGGCGAGGCGGGCGCAGACCTCGGCCAGCCCGGCCTCGGTCTCGGTCACCGTCGGGAGGCCGTCGGCGAGGGTCAGGAGCTCGGCCAGCGGCTCCTCGGGAGTCTCGGGGGTCTCGGGGGTCGCCGAGGGGTCGGGTGATTCCGGCACGGACTCGTCGTTCGCGGGGACCATCAGGCGCCTGCACCACGCTGGCCGCGCCTGCTGGGGATCACCGCGACGCCCTCGGGCACCGGTTCCAGGCCGGCCGCGGTGCACAGCAGCTCGCCCCAGGCCTCGACGTGGGGAGTGATGTCGACGCCGGAGGCGTCGGCGACCGGGGTCCAGGACGCCCGGATCTCGATCTGCGCGCTGCCGCTCTCGTCGGCCATCCCGCCGAAGCTCTCGGTGGCGACGCGGGTGACGGTGCCCGAGTCGGCGACGTACTGCGCGCCGTGCGCGGCCAGCGCCTCGGTCAGCCAGGTCCAGCCGACGTGGGAGAGGAGCGGGTCGGCGACCAGGTCGAGCTCGATCTCGCAGCGGACGTAGGCGACGCAGCGGAAGGTGCCGTCCCAGGCGTCGTTGCCGTCGGGGTCGTGGAGCAGGATGATCCGCCCGGTGCCGATGTCGGTGTCGTCGACGGTGACGTCCGCGGACAGGGCGGCGGCGTACGGCGCGATCCGCTGCGGGGCGGGCATCTCCTCGCACAGGACCTCGGGCCGCAGCACCGCGGCTCGCATCGCGGCCACGGCGGCACGGAACTCCTGGGGAACCGATCCCGGCCCCGGGCTCGCTTGTTGACGCACGACCATTCCCTCACCGTAGGGCGGCGAGGCGGGATCCGATATGGGAACACGCCGGACGGGGTGCGAGGCTTGCTCCGTGACCTCGACGTCCGACGCCTCTCAGCAGGCCGACCAGCCCACCGGCAAGCACACCGACGAGCGTGCCGACACGCTGGCCGGCAGCGACTTCCTCAAGGCCGCCCGCGGCGAGCCGGTGAGCCACACCCCGGTGTGGTTCATGCGCCAGGCGGGACGTTCCCTGCCCGAGTACCTCAAGCTGCGCGAGGGCGTGGGGATGCTCGAGTCCTGCATGAACGCCGAGCTGGTCACCGAGATCACCCTGCAGCCGGTGCGCCGCTACGGCGTGGACGCGGCCATCTTCTTCTCCGACATCGTGCTGCCGCTCAAGGCGGTCGGCGTCGATCTCGACATCAAGCCGGGCGTGGGGCCGGTGATCGCCTCCCCGGTGCGGACGCTGGCCGACGTCGCGGCCATCCCGGACCTGACCCCCGACCACGTCCCCTTCATCACCGAGGCCGTCTCGACGCTGGTGGGGGAGCTCGGCTCCACCCCGCTGATCGGGTTCGCGGGCGCGCCGTTCACCGTGGCGTCGTACCTCGTCGAGGGTGGTCCGTCCAAGGAGCACGCCAAGACCAAGGCGATGATGTTCGGTGCTCCCGACGTCTGGGACGCGCTGATGCGCAAGATCGCGCAGATCTCCGCGGCGTACCTCGAGGTGCAGGTCGGCGCCGGCGCCTCGGCCGTGCAGCTCTTCGACTCGTGGGCCGGCGCGCTCACGCCCGACGACTACCGCTCGTTCGTGATGCCGCACTCGACCCGGGTGCTCGAGCAGGCCGGCGCGCTCGGCGTGCCCCGCATCCACTTCGGGGTCGGCACCAGCAACCTGCTCGGCCTGATGGGCGAGGCCGGTGCCGACGTCGTCGGGGTCGACTGGCGCACCCCGCTGGCGTCCGCCCTGCCCCTGGTGGGCGAGCGGGCCGTGCAGGGCAACCTCGACCCGACCCTCGTCTTCGCGCCCCCGGAGGTGCTGACCTCCCGGGCCGCGGAGATCATCGAGGCCGGCCGCGCGGCGCGCGGTCACATCTTCAACCTGGGCCACGGCGTCATCCCCTCGACCGACCCCGACCAGCTGAAGCGGCTGACGGAGTTCGTGCAGTCCTACCCGCTCTGACCGACGCCTCCTACGCCTCCTACGCCCCCTGGGGCGCGTCGGTGGGCGGAGGGGTCATGATGGCCGGCGCGTTCGCGCGGTGCCGGCGGTACAGCAGCCGCGCCGGGACGCCGATCAGGAGCAGCAGGACCGCGAACGGCAGCACGGCGCCCGCGCCGGTGAGCAGGCCGACGGTGACCGAGGTGAAGGCCGACCACCCGCCGGCCAGGCCGGCGAGGAAGCCGTCGTCGTCCTTCTCGGGGGCCGGCCCCTCCTGGGGCGGGAGCTGCACCGACACGGTGATCGTGCCCATCTCGGTCTGGTCGGCCAGGAACGTCTGACGCTTCTCGAGGGAGCCGAGGTCGGCCTCGCGCTGGGACAGCTCGCGCTCGATGCTGACGATGTCGCGGATGCTGGTCGCGCGGTCGAGCAGGACGCTGATCCGGTCGATGCTGCGCTTCTGCAGCTCCACGCGGACATCGGTGTCGATCACCTGCGTCGTGACGTCCTCGACCGCACCGTCGGAGCTGACCAGGTCGCCGACGCCCTCGAGCTCCTGGATCGCGGCGTCGAACTCGCTCACCGGCACCCGGAGCACCAGGCGTGCCCGCGCCTCGACGCCGTCCTCGTCGGCCTCGGTCGCGCGGTCGGAGACCTCGCCACGGTGCCGGTCGACGATGCTCTGGATGTCGAACCGTGCTCGCGCCACGTCGTCGGAGTGCAGGGTGACGTTGCCGGTCTTGATCAGGGAGCGCGCCTCGCCCGGGGTGTCGGCGACCGTGGTGGCATCGGCGCCCGACGCTTCGGTCGGGGCCGCGGGAGCCTCGTCGGCACCACCGCCGGCCGACTCGGCGCGGGTGTCGCCACCGAGGTCGGCGAAGCCGGAGTCGGTGCCCTCGGCTGCGACCGATCCTCCCGAGTCCGAGTCCTCGGAGCCGATGGACGAGCAGCCCGCCACACCGAGGGCGACGAACGCCACGGCGGCAGCGGCGGCGACGGCACGAGCGGTGCGGCGGGCACGAGTGGTACGACGCATGTGGGAGAGGGCTGGACGAGTGGTCATGCGAGGTCGGACGCGCCCGGGTCCGTCCCGGTTCCGGTCCGTCCGGGCCGGTGTGGGCGTCAGGGCGGTGTCAGGGCGGTGTCAGGTTGGCGTCGCGGGCCCGGTGGTCTGTTTCGCTGCCTTCTTCCCGACCGCCTTCTTGGCGACCGCCTTCTTCACGGCGGCCTTCTTGGTCGTCGTCTTCACGGCGGCCTTCTTCGTTGCCTTCTTGGCGGGCTGCCGCGCCGACGTGGGCGCGGCGGGGGCCTCGGCGACGGCCGCCCCGGCCGACGTCGCGGCGTCGTCGGCCAGCCGGACCCGGGTCACGTTGGTGGTCGACGTGTCGACGGTCAGGTAGGCCTGCGCGCGGACGAGCGAGATGAGCTTGGGGAAGTGGTAGTTGCGCGGGTCGAAGGCGGTGTCGCGCGAGCTCAGGTAGCTGCCGATCGCCGAGAGGTGCGCCCAGCCGTCGTCGCCGGAGGTCGCCTTGACGGCGGCGACCAGGATCCGCTCCAGGTCCGGCAGCGGAGCTGCGATGCCGTTCGCGCCGCCGACGTCCTGCGGGTCCGGCTCCGGCTCGCCGGCGAGCACCTCGAGGAAGATGAACTTGTCGCAGGCGGCCTGGAGCGACTGCGGCGTACGGCGTCGGCCGAGGCCGTAGACCGTCTTGCCCGACTCCCGCAGCCGGGTGACCAGGCGGGTGAAGTCGGAGTCGCTCGACACGATGGCGAACGCGTCGAGGTTGCCGGTGTAGAGGAGGTCCATCGCGTCGATGATCAGCGCCGAGTCGGTCGAGTTCTTCCCGGTCGTGTAGGCGAACTGCTGGACCGGCTGGATCGCGTTGCGGTTGAGCTCCTCCTTCCAGCCGACCAGCCGCTGGGTGGTCCAGTCGCCGTACGCCCGCCGCACGGTGGGCACGCCGTAGCGGGCCAGCTCCTCGAAGAGCGCCGAGGCATGACTGGCGGAGGTGTTGTCGGCGTCGATGAGGACCGCCAGGCGAGCCGAGATCGGAGGCACCCGGTCAGCCTAGGAGAGCCCGCCCGTTTGTGGGAGGGACGGAGCGAGGTCTGTTCGCGGTCGCCCCGTAGGCCCGAGCCTGGGCGACCAGTGCGTCGTGGAGGGCCTGGACCTGTCGGGACGGGGCCGAGACCGTCCGGCGCCGCCTCAGCACCAGCGTCACCACCGTCGCGTCGTCGGCGAGCGGCCGGCTCGTGATGAGTCCGGCTCGCTCCAGGGGGTCGCCGTGGACGCTGTAGTCCGGCAGGAGCGTGAAGCCCAACCCCTGGGCGACCAGGGTCTTGCCCATCTCGGCACCGTCGGCGGAGTGGCAGGTCGTCGGCAGTGCGGACCCGAAGAGCCGATGGGCCACGCGGTGCATCAGGTAGCCGGCCCGCATCGCCACGAAGTGCTCGTCGCGCAGGTCCTCGAGGGTGACCGAGGACCGGTCGGCGAGGCGGTGGTCGGTGCGGAGGACGGCGACCGGGCGTCCGCGGAGCAGCTCGGTGCCGACGAGGTCCACGGGCGGCGTCGTCGCCGCTCAGGACGTTGCAGAGCCCGAGGTCGAGAGACCCCTCGGTCAGACCCAGGTCGATCTCGGTCTGTTGCAGGGTGAGCAGCTCCAGCCCGGTGTCGGGATGGGCCCGCTCGAAGGCAGCGAGGGCCGGGACCAGCAGCGAGGTGGTGGCGGCGTTCACGGTGCCCAGTCGGACGCGTCGTACGTCGCGGCGGCAGTCGCCGGCCGCTGCTCGGAGCTGGTCCACGGCGTCGAGGACGGCGGTCATGTGGGGCAGCAGCTCGCGGCCGTCGCGCGAGATCCGGGCGCCGGAGCGTCGGCGGTCCAGCAGGGCGACGCCGAGCTCGCGCTCCAGCTTGGCGAGGGCCTCGCTCAGTGCGGGCTGGGAGACGTGGAGGTGCTCGCCGGCGCGTCGCAGCGAGCCGTGTCGGGTGACGGCGGCGAGGTACTCGAGCTGCTCGATGCGCACGAGGCTGCCTTTCGGCGGGAGGGCGGTGAGAGGACCGGAGGGGCGTGGTGCACGGCGACCCGGACGGCGAGGACCATGCCGAACGCTTAAATCGATCAAGACACTAGACAAAGAGTAGCCCACGACGGGGGTCGCCCTGGCGGCCCTGCGGTCCGACACGCGCCCCGCCCGCGCGGGTTCGCCCCGCGGGCCCGGGTGAGAGGCAGGGCCGATCACCCCCTCGTGCCTTCCGTGCGCGTCGGAGTGCCTGCCGCCTTCGGTTTGGGACATAACTCGATAAAGTAACTAGACATTCAGGTCCCGTCTCGACCTCGTCGTTCGAAGGAGCAGCATGAGCACCACGTCCCTCCCGCCGGCCTCCGCGGAGCCGCTGAAGTTCGCCTACTGGGTGCCCAACGTCAGTGGCGGCCTGGTCGTCAGCACGATCGAGCAGCGCACCGACTGGGGCTACGACTACAACGTCCAGCTGGCCCGGCTCGCCGAGGACAACGGCTTCGACTACGCCCTGACCCAGGTGCGCTACATGGCGTCGTACGGCGCGGCGTACCAGCACGAGTCGACCGCGCTTCAGCCTCGCGCTCGCTGCTGGCGACCGAGCGGCTGAAGGTGATCGCCGCGGTCCACCCCGGGCTGTGGCAGCCCGGCGTCCTGGCCAAGTTCGTCGCCACCGCCGACCAGTATCACCGGCGGGCCGCGTCTGCGATGAACGTCGTCTGCGGCTGGTTCAAGGACGAGTTCACCAAGCTGGGCGAGCCGTGGCTCGAGCACGGCGAGCGCTACCGCCGCTCGGAGGAGTTCATCCGCTACGTGCGCGAGATCTGGACCAGCGACCACGCCGAGCTCAGCGGTGACTTCTACCGCCTGCACGACTTCGACCTGCAAGCCCAAGCCGCTCGACGTGCCGGGCCGAGCCCACCCGGAGATCTTCATGGGCGGCAACTCCACCGACGCCCGCGGCATGGGCGGCCGGGTCACCGACTGGTACTTCTGCAACGGCAACACGCCCGAGGGCATCGCCGAGCAGGTCCAGGACGTCACCGACGTCGCCACCGTGCACGGCCGCACCGGTCCGTGCGTTCGGCGTCAACGGCTTCATGGTCGCCCGCGACAGCGAGGCCGAGGCGCACGCCGTGCTCGACGAGATCATCGCCAAGGCCGACGTCGAGGCCGTCGAGGGCTTCGGCTCCGCGGTGACGCAGGCCGGCCAGTCGACCGGCGACAAGAAGGGCATGTGGCAGGACTCGGACTTCAAGGACCTGGTCCAGTACAACGACGGCTTCCGGACCGGCCTGATCGGCACGCCCGAGCAGATCGCGCACCGCATCCTCGAGTACAAGCGCCGCGGCGTCGACCTGATGCTGCTCGGGCTTCCTGCACTTCCAGGAGGAGGTCGAGTACTTCGGCCGCGCACGTCCTGCCGATCGTGCGCGAGCTCGAGGCCGCCGAGCTGGAGCGAGCCTGTGATGACCTCGACCCTCGACACGACCGGGACCACGCGCTCGATCGCCCCGGCCCGACGCTCCTCGGGTCCCGGTGCTCGACCGCCGAGGCCGCCGTCCGGGTGGCCCGCGAGCTCGCCGCCGACCTCGCCGCCGGCGCGGCGCAGCGCGACGCCGAGCGGATCCTGCCCGCGCGCCGAGCTCGACGCGCTGTCGGCCTCCGGCCTGCTCGCGCTCACCGTGCCCGTCGTCGTACGGCGGCGCCGACCTGCCGACCGAGACCGCTGACCGAGGTGGTCCGGCTCCTCGCGACCGGGGACCCCAACGTCGCGCAGATCCCGCACAGCCACTTCGTCTACGTCAACGCGCTGCGCCACCAGGGCACCCCGGCCCAGCAGGCGCTGCTCTTCGGGGAGGTGCTCGCCGGCAAGCGGTTCGGCAACGCCCAGTCCGAGCTCGGCACCAAGCACGTGCGCGACTACCGCACGACCCTGCGCCGCTCGGCCGACCGACGGGCGCTGGGTGCTCGACGGGGACAAGGGCTACTGCACCGGCGCCCTCTTCGCCGACTGGATCCCGGTGCTCGCCCACCTCGGCGAGGACGGGCCGATGCACGTCGCCTGGGTCGAGCGGCACGCCCGCGGCGTCCGCGTCGTCGACGACTGGGACGGCCTGGGCCAGCGCACCACCGGCAGCGGCACCGTCCACCTCGACGGGCGTCGAGGTGCCCGACGACGCTGATCACGCCGTACCACCTGACCTTCGACGGGCGCCGCAGACCTACGGCGCGTTCGCCCAGGTGCTGCACGCCGCGATGGACGCCGGCATCGCCCGCGCGGCGCTCGACGACGCCGCGGCGTTCGTCACCACCAAGAGCCGGCCCTACCCCGACGCGATCGCGGCGTACGACGTCGAGCGCCACGCCGACGACCCGCTCGTCGTGCGCGCCTTCGGCGAGATGGAGCTGGCCGTGCGCGCCGCGCGAGGCGCTGCCGCCGAGGCCGCCGCGCGGTCGACCGGGCGGACGCGCGACCTGACCGCGCAGACGGCCGGCGAGGCCAGCCTGGCCGTCGCGGCGGCGCGCGCGGCGACGACGGCGGCGTCGGTCGAGGTCGGCATCGCGGCTCTTCGAGGTCGCCGGCACCCGCTCGGCGCTCGGCCTCGCTCAACCTCGACCGGCACTGGCGCAACGCCCGCACCCACACCCTGCACGACCCGGCCGTCGTGGAAGGTCCAGCACCTCGGGCGCTACGCCGTCGACGGCACCCTGCCGCCCAACCACGGCCAGCTCTGACGCGAAAGGCATCCACCGATGACACCCGCTGACGTTCCACTGGTTCCTGCCCACCAACGGCGGGGACGGCCGCCAGGTCGTCGGCGGCGGGCACGGCATCGTCCGCCGGCCCCGCCGGCCGGCCCGGCCGACGTGCCCTACCTGGGCCAGGTCGCCCGCGCCGCCGAGGCCAACGGCTTCGACGCCGCCCTGACCCCGACCGGCGCCTGGTGCGAGGACGCCTGGCTGACGACCGCGATGCTCAGCCAGGTCTCGGAGCGGCTGAAGTTCCTCGTCGCCTTCCGGCCCGGGCCTGGTCTCGCCGTACCTCGCCGCCCAGATGGCCGGCACCTTCCAGAACCTCACCGGCGGGCGGCTGCTGCTCAACGTCGTCACCGGCGGCGAGAGCCACGAGCAGCAGATGTACGGCGACTTCGAGGACAAGGACGCCCGCTACGCAGCGGTGCGACGAGTTCCTCGAGATCGTCCGGCGGCTGTGGGCGGGGGAGACCGTCGACTTCGAGGGCGACGCACCTCCGGGTCGCCGGCGCGCGGCTCGAGCAGGTCCCCGACCCGCTGCCGCGAGATCTACTTCGGCGGGTCCTCGCCGGCGGCCGGTGTCGTGGCCGCCAGGCACGCCGACGTCTACCTCACCTGGGGCGAGCCGCCGGAGGCGGTCGCGCGAGAAGATCGCGTGGATCCGCAAGCTCGCCGCCGAGCGAGGGGCGCGACCCGGAGCGCCCGATCACGTTCGGGATCCGGATGCACACCATCACCCGCGACACCGCCGAGGAGGCCTGGGCCGAGGCCGACCGGCTCCTGGCCGGCATCGACCCGGAGGCCATCGCCGCGGTGCAGGAGGGGCTGCGGCACAGCGAGTCCGAGGGCCAGCGCCGGATGCTCGCCCTCAACGGCGGCAGCAAGGACGACCTCGAGATCTACCCCAACGTCTGGGCCGGGGTCGGCCTGGTCCGCGGCGGCGCCGGCACGGCGCTCGTGGGCAGCCACGAGCAGGTGGCCGACCGGATCGAGGAGTACCACGCGCTCGGCATCGACGAGTTCGTGCTCTCGGCCTACCCGCACCTCGAGGGCGCCTACCACTTCGGCGAGGGTGTGCTGCCGATCCTGGCCGAGCGAGGTCTGTGGGACCACCCCGCACCGGCCGCCCACCACACGACCGCGGTCCCCTTCGCAGATGGCCGGGAGGGCCGCATCATGACGACATCAGCAGCGACGACCCCGGTACTGACCACCAACCAGGACCTCGACCCGGTCCGGCTGCGCGAGGCGTTCGGCATCTTCCCCAGCGGCGTCGTGGCCATCGCGGCCGAGGTCGACGGCCGGCCGGTCGGGCTTGCCGCCAGCTCCTTCACCTCGGTGAGCCTCGACCCGCCGCTGGTGTCGTTCTCGATCGCGACCACGTCCAAGACCTGGCCCGACCTGCGCCGCTCCGACGCACCTCGGTGTCACGATCCTCGCCGACCACCACGGCCAGGCGTGCCGCCAGCTGGCGGGCCCGGTCGACGCAGCGCTTCGCCGGCATCGACCACACCGCCACAGCCGACGGCGCCCTCACCCTCGACGACGGCCTGGCCCGCTTCGACTGCACGATCTACCGCGAGATCGAGGCCGGCGACCACACGATCGTCCTGCTCGAGCTGCACGCGGTCGAGCACGCCGACACCTCGCTGCCGCTGGTCTTCCACCGCAGCGGGTTCGGCCTGGCCACCGCCTGACCCGACCCGCCCCGACCCGCCGTTGTCCACAGGGAAGTGCCGAGTCGGCGCGAACTCGCGCCGACTCGACCGGGTTGTCCACAGGTTGGCGGGTCGATCGGAGGGAGGAGGGGGCTGGAGCTCGGGACCGAAGGCCCTACCGGGGTGGACCCGCACCGGCCGTAGGCTGGCGGGGTGAGTCCGACGGTCCCGATGCGCGTGGTGGTCGTGGGGGCCGGCATCTCCGGCCTGGTGGCCGCCCGGGACCTCGTCGCCGCCGGTCACGAGGTCGTCGTGCTCGAGGCGACGCCGTACGTCGGCGGCAAGATCCGCCGCCACGAGGTGGCCGGCGTCGGGGTCGACGTCGGCGCCGAGGCGATGATCAACCGGCGCCCCGAGGGGATCGGCCTCGCGGCGGACCTCGGCCTGCCCGTCGTCCATCCCTCCACCGCGTCGTCGCGGATCTGGACCCGCGGCGCGCTGCGGCCCCTCCCGCGCACCCTGATGGGGGCACCGCTCGACCTCGACCAGCTCGAGGCCTCCGGCATCCTCTCGCCCGAGGGCATGGCCCGCGCCCGGCAGCCCCGGTCCGGTGAGCTGCCCGGACGGCGACGTGTCGGTCGGGGACATCGTCGCGCGTGAGTACGGCGACGAGGTCGTCGACCGGCTGGTGGAGCCGTTGCTCGGCGGGGTCTACGCCGGCTATGCGCGCGGCATCTCGGCGCGGGCCGCGATGCCGCAGCTCCTCGACCTGGCGCGACGGGGTGGGATCGTCGAGCACGCCTCGGCGCTGCCGACCTCGTCCACCCCGGTCTTCGCCGGCTTCCGGGGCGGGATGAGCGTCCTGGCCGACGCCCTGGCCGGGGGCCTCGACGTCCGGACGTCGACGACGGTCCGCGAGCTGCACCGTGCCGGCCCCGGCTTCCGGCTCGTGACGGGCCCCGTCCCCGAACCGGTCGAGGTGCGCGCCGACGCCGTCGTGCTCGCCGTGCCGGGAGCGCCGGCGGCTCGCCTGCTCGCCGCCCTCGCCCCCGCCGCGGCGAGCGAGCTGGGCGCGATCGACTACGCCTCGATGGCGGTGGTGACCCTCGCCTTCCCCGTGTCCGGGCTGCCGCCGGGCATGGCGCAGGCGTCGGGCTTCCTCGTGCCCCCGGTCGACGGCCGCCGGATCAAGGCGTCGACCTTCTCCTTCGCCAAGTGGGACTGGGTGCGCGAGGCCGGCGGAGACCTGGCTCTCCTGCGCACCTCGCTCGGCCGGCTCGGCGAGGAGGCCGTCCTCCAGCGCGCCGACGACGAGCTCGTCGCGGACTCCCTGGCCGACCTGCGCGACGCCGTCGGCCTGACGGCGACCCCCGTCGACACCCACGTCCAGCGCTGGGGCGGCGGGCTCCCGCAGTACGCCGTCGGTCATCTCGACCGGACGTCGCGCGATCCGCGCGGCCGTCGCCGAGGTGCCGGGGCTCGCCGTCTGCGGGGCGGCGTACGACGGGGTCGGCATCGCCGCCTGCATCGGGTCGGGGCACGCGGCGGCCGGGTCGCGCAGGCGCGCGGCACAATGGGGTCATGAGCGAGACCCAGACCAACGCCGCCCGCCTGCGCGAGATCAACGAATCCATCCGCTACACGATGTGGTCGGTGTTCCGCCTCGCCGACGTGCTCGGCCAGGACGCCGACCGCGACGCCGAGGGCGCCGAGGTGGAGAAGCTCTTCGCCGAGCTCGGCGGCGCCGACGTCGTCGTCCGCGGCGTCTACGACGTCAGCGGCCTGCGCGCCGACGCCGACGTGATGGTCTGGTGGCACTCCGCCTCCTCGGAGGCGCTGCAGGCGGCCTACCACCGCTTCCGCCGCACGGCCTTCGGCGCGCGGCTGGCGCCGGTCTGGTCGCAGATGGCGCTGCACCGCCCGGCGGAGTTCAACAAGAGCCACGTGCCGGCGTTCCTCGACGGCGAGGACCGCGCGCCGGCACGTCTGCGTCTACCCGTTCGTGCGGTCCTACGAGTGGTACCTGCTGCCCGACGAGGAGCGGCGCGACATGCTCAAGGAGCACGGCATGCAGGCGCGTCCCTACCCCGACGTGCGGGCCAACACGGTCGCGTCGTTCGGGCTCGGCGACTACGAGTGGATCCTCGCCTTCGAGGCCGACGACCTCTACCGCATCGTCGACCTGATGCGTGACCTGCGCGCCTCGCGCGCGCGGCGCCACGTGCGCGAGGAGATCCCGTTCTACACCGGCTGCGCTGACCCCGGTCGCCGAGCTGGTCGACCGGCTGCCCTGACCTGGTCAGTCGCGGTTGTGCTCCCGGAAGACGCGCAGCATGGTGAGCACGTTCTCCGGCCCCGGGCCGTCGTCGCCCGTCGCGTTCTGGAGGAAGCCGTTGAAGCCCTCGACGGCGTCCGCGTCGACGCCCCTGAGGTTGCTGAACCCCATCGACCAGTCGGGGAAGGACCGCTCCTCCACCGGGTCGCGGAAGATCTCGATCAGTCCCTTGTGGCGGGGATCGGCCGTGATCGCACCGTAGGTGGCCAGGACGGCGTCGTCGGGGCCCTCGAGGGTCTGGATGATGTTGCCGCCGCTGTAGAGCAGCATCCCCGTCACTCCTCGCTCGGCGTTGCGCGGCCGGATCGCGTGCAGCATGTCGACGAGCTGGTCCGGTGACATCAGCGAGGTCGCCGAGCTCAGGTAGGTGATCGAGAGCATGGGCGCAACGATACGACGCGGGTGACGCCCGGCTGCTCATCCTTTACGCGGGTGCGGCCCGGCGTGGCGGACCACAGCGAGCCACCTGGGAGGCGGGTGCGGGAGGGTCAGCCGACCCGGAGCGTCGCGGACCTGGCCGACCGGCAGCCCCGGTGCTTGGCGAGGGTCACGTAGTAGCTCCCGGGAGGGATCGTGTCGCCCGGTGCGTGGATCGCCCAGGCGCCGGCGTTGCCGCTGGTGTCCTTCGCGACCCGGACGAAGCCCTTGGCGCCCACGCTCCTCCAGAACAGCTTGACGGTGCGGTCCTTCCGGCACGGCTTCCGGGCCGACCTCACGGTGCCGAGCAGCCTCGAGGAGCCGGAGCTCAGCTTGATCGTGGCCGTCACCTTGGCGGCTCCGCCGGCGGAGGCGGGCGGCGCCTCGACCGTGCCGACACCGAGCGTGGTGAGGAGGAGCGCGGCGAGCACCAGCGCGGCCGCGCGACCCGCGCCGGGGGAGCTGCTGGTGGAGGACATGAGCGACCTGTTCGGGGAGAGGGCGAGCCCGGGTCGGGCCGGGCGGCAGGAGCCTAGTGCCCCCGACACGAGCTTCGTCGCACTATCCGCACCATTCGCACCCTGAGCGCGCGCCTCGCGGCGGTGGCGACGCTAGGGGCCCTCTGCGCCGTCCCTGGTGGCGACCGGTGTGCCGGACTGCGCGGTGAAGTCGGCGTACGCCGCGACGAGACGCTCGGTGACCGGTCCGAGCCCGCCGGGTCCGATGGTGCGGCCGTCGATCGCCACGACCGGTGCGAGGCCGCCCATGGTGCCGGTGCAGAAGACCTCGTCGGCGGTGTAGTGGTCGGTGAGCGAGTAGTCGCCCGACCGCCGTCGCGACGCCCAGGTCGGCGCAGAGGGCCAGCACCGTCTCGCGGGTGATGCCCTCGGGGCAGGCCCGGGTGGTGGGGGTGCGCAGGACGCCGTCGGTGACGTGGAAGACGTGGGTGGCATTGGTCTCGGCCACGAACCCGGCGTCGTCGAGCATCAGGGCGTCGTCGGCTCCCGCCACGTTGGCCTCGATCTTGGCCAGGATCGAGGTGAGCAGGTTGTTGTGGTGGATCTTGGGGTCGAGCGAGTCGGCGCGGTGGCGACGGACCGACGAGGTCACCAGGCGGATGCCGGTGTCGTCGTAGACCGGCGACTTGAACTCCGCGAGCACGATCAGGGTCGGGCCCGCCTGGTTGAGCCGCGGGTCCATGCCGCTGGTGACCTTGACGCCGCGGGTGAGGGTGAGGCGGACGTGGACGTCGTCGTACATCGCGTTGGCCGCGAGCGTGCGACGGATCTCCTCGGTGATCTCCTCGGCCGTCGGGATCGTCGCGAATGCCAGCGCCTGCGCCGAGCGACGCAGCCGGGCCAGGTGCTCCTCGAGGGCGAAGATGCGCCCGCGGGTCAGCCGCAGGCCCTCCCAGACGGCGTCCCCGCCCTGGACGACGGAGTCGAACGGACTGATCCTCGCCTCGTCCGGGCGGGAGATCACCCCGGCGACGTTGACCAGCAGGTTCGCGTTGCGGGGGTCGTAGGTCTGGTGCATCAGTCCGTCCGGATCCGGTAGGGGGCGAGGGCGTCGTAGAAGGGTCGGCACCGCTCGAGCAGCGGCTGGAGGCGGTCGGGAAGGGCGTCGCCGCCGCCGGGGGAGTCCTGGGCGAAGCCGGTCGAGGCCTGGACGCCGGCGTACCAGTGCGGCGCCCACACGCCGTCACTGGCACGGGGACCGGCCGGCCACGCCAGCATCGCCTGCTGCGTGGCGGCGTCGAACGTCAGGCCGAGTGCCGCGCACAGACGGCCCAGCGTCTCGCGCGGCGCGCGGAGCACGTCGGCGGCGTCGACCACGGGGCCGCCGTACCGCTCGAAGACCTCGACCTGTTGCGGGAGGCCGAGGTCCTCCAGGGTCGGCTCGTCACGCACCTTCGCGTACGACGTGAGCACCCGCTCGGGGTCGCGGACCAGGAACGCGTGCTGGAGCGGGGCCAGCGCGTCACGCGGCATCGCGGGGAGCAGGTGGTGGGTCATGTGCTTCTGGTACTGCACGGGCGTCGCGACGGGACCGCTCACCAGCGCGGTCGCCAGCACCTCCCAGGACGTCGGCTGGGAGGCGATCACCTCGTCGCGGCCGGGGTGGTCGAGCCCGGTCGCCAGGAGGTACGCCGCGTAGAGCGGCTCGTCGACCACGCTGCAGTCGGGCCGGTTCTCGAAGCTGCGCATCAGCGCCGTGGACAGGTTGCGCGGCCCCGACCACATGGCGATCCGGTGGGTCATCGTCGCCCAATCTAGTGGTGCGCCTCCGGACGGGAACCCGCGGCCGCCCGGCGACGTCGAAGAGGGCATGAAGATCCCCGTGCCCGCCCCCGCGCTGCTGCTGTGCGTCGGCGCGTCGCTGGCCCTGTCCCTCACCGCGTGCGCCGGCGACGACGGTCCGACCCGGGCGACCGACCCGGCGGTCCCGGCCGCCTCGGGAGGTGCTGGAGGCGCGGGGGAGCCGGACGTCCGGCCCCCGACCGACGCGCCGGCCGCGCCCGGCCCGGTCCGCTCGCGCTACCTCCCGACCGTCATGGACGCCGGCAGCGGCGCCGAGCTGTGCCTGGGGGCGATCGCGGAGTCCTACCCGCCGCAGTGCAGCGGCCCCGCGATCACCGGCTGGAGCTGGCAGGACCACCGGGGCACCTTCGAGCAGCAGGGCGAGGTCCGGTGGGCGACGTACGCCGTCACCGGGACCTGGGACGGCACGGCGTTCACCGCTCACCGACGCGATCTCGGGGGCGCTCTACGACCCGATGCCGGTCGAGCCGCCGGTGCTGCCCACACCGGAGCGCGACTACCCGGCCGCCGAGCTGGCCACCCTGTCGGACTCGCTGCGCGACGTGCTCCCCGGCTACCAGAGCTCCTACCCCGACCAGGAGGGACACGTGCTGGTCGACGTGCTGTACGACGACGGCACGCTCCAGGACTACGCGGACGCCGCCTACGGGGCGGGCGTGGTCGTGGTCACCGGCGCGCCTCGTCGACGCCTGCAGGTCGACGGTCAGCCGACGACCGGGCCGGACCCGTCGACGGGCTCGAGGGTCAGGCTGACCGAGTTGATGCAGTAGCGGTCACCGGTGGGCGTGCCGTAGCCGTCGGGGAAGACGTGACCCAGGTGCGAGCCGCAGCTCGCACAGCGGACCTCGGTGCGCTTCATGCCCATCGTCGAGTCGTCGATGTACTCGATCGTGTCGGTGACGGGCTGGTAGAACGACGGCCAGCCGCACCCGGAGTGGAACTTGGTGTCGGACTCGAACAGCGTCGCCTGGCAGGCCTTGCACTTGTAGACGCCCTTGGTCTCGGTGTCGGTCAGCTTGCCGACGAACGCGCGCTCGGTGCCGGCCTTGCGCAGCACCTGGTACTCCTCGGGCGAGAGCTCTGCTCGCCACTCCTCGTCGGTCTTCTCCACGTCGTATGCCATGCCCTCGAGCCTACGGGTCTCGGCCAGCGACTGTGGTGTGCGGCGCTTACGGAAGAGTGACACGTCCCCACGATAGGTCGGCGCCCGCAGCGGCCGGGCCTCGGCTCCGCCGGGGCGGGCTCGTCGGGGGGCTCCGCGCTCGGCGTGGACGTCGGTGGTGCGGTCGGTCCCGCCGGGGTCGGTCCCGGCCCCGGGCCGCCGGAGCCGCCGGAGCCGCCCGAGCCCCCCGAGCCGTGGCCGCTTCCGTGCCCGGAGCCACCGGAGCCACCGGAGCCACCGGAGCCGCCCGAGCCGCCCGAGCCGCCCGAGCCGTGACCGGTCCCGGCGGTGCCGGCGGGCTGGTGGCCGTTCCCGTGGCCCTGGGTGCCCTTCCCCGGCTTGTCACCGGTGTCGGGGGCGTCGGCGGGCGGGGTCTGGTCGTCCTCCTTCTCACCCTCATTCCCGGGTGGCTCCTCCAGCGGGGGTGGCGGCAGGTCGAAGACGCCGGTCGTGTAGCCGTCGGCGTAGGCGAGCACCAGGTCGACGTAGTAGGTGGAGTGGTTGTAGGAGAAGACCTGGGCGCGCCGCACGGCCTCGTCCCGGAGGGAGCCGGAGGCTGGGCACAGGTAGGCGGCGGTGGCCAGGGCCGCGTCGTCGAGGTCGTCGGGGTCGAGCACCCCGTCGCCGTCGCCGTCGCGGCCCATCACCGCCCAGGTCGACGGGATGAACTGCATGGGGCCGACGGCTCGGTCCCAGACCTTGTCGCCGTCGAGGACTCCGTCGTCGGTGTCGTGGATCGCGGCCACCGGTCCCACCCCGTCGAGCGCGAGGCCGCGGATGCGCGGACGGGAGATCCCGTCGACTCCCAGCTCGGCCCCACCGAACCGCCCGTGGTCGGTCTCGACGCGGCCGATGCCGGCGAGGAGCTGCCAGGGCAGGTCGCACCCGGGGTACTCGTCGAGCACCTCGCGCGAGGCCCGGCGGTAGGCGCGCACGGCGGCCACCGGCACGCCGTGCTCGCCCTCCTCGCTGACCTGCACCGACCGGGCCGGTCCGTCTCCGAGGGGCGGCCCCGAAGGCCGCGAGGTGGGCGACGGCGACCCGGGCCCGCGGGCGGCCGGTCTCAGCGGTCTCAGCACCGGTGTCCACGGGGTCCGCGACGGCCGGGGAGAGCAGCGTCGGTGCGGCCACCTCGGCGAGCAGGACCGCGGACGTCCGCGACGAGCCGAGCCACCCCGGTGCCGACCACCAGGGCCGTGGCCAGGCCGGCCCCGATCGCGGCGGCCACGAGGGGCGGATGCCGCCTGGGTGGCCGAGCGGGGGGCTTGCGGTGGGAGTGGGTCATGGGGCGGGCCTGGCTGGGAGGGTCGAGCGCGGGTGGGGTGGGGGAGCTGCCCCGTCAGGGGGTACGTCGGCATCCCTGGTCGACGACTTGAGGGCGGGACCGACACCCCAGGGGACATTGACGGTTTGGGAGAACGGTTGTTCACTGAACCGGTGACGACCAGCCCGACAGTGCCCTGGGACCGGGTCCGCCGCGCCGCCGACAAGCTGACGACGCCGCTGCTGCCCGACGACTACCTGACCCTCCTCAACCCGCTCTGGAGCTCGCGGGAGCTGCGCGGCCGGGTGGAACGGGTGATCGCGGAGACCGACGACGCGGCCACCCTGGTCATCCGGCCCGGCTGGGGCTGGCGCTACGACCACCGCCCGGGACAGTACGTCGGCATCGGGGTCCGGGTGCAGGGCAAGTACCACTGGCGCTCGTACTCGGTGAGCTCCCCGCCACGGCGCTCGGGCCGCACCCTGGCGATCACCGTGCGCGCGATGCCCGAGGGCTTCCTCTCCGACCACCTCGTCAACGGGTTGGAGCCCGGCACGATCATCCGGCTGGCCACGCCGACCGGCGACTTCGTGCTGCCCGACCCACCGCCGGCGACGTCGCTGTTCCTGGTGGGTGGCAGCGGCATCACGCCGGTGATGGCGATGCTGCGCACCCTCGACCGCCGCGACACCATGGGCGACGTCGTCCTGCACTACTCCTCGACCACCCCCGAGCGGATGATCTTCCGCGACGAGCTGCGCGCCCTGCACTCCAAGCACGCCGGTCTCGTCGTCCACGAGCGGCACACCGACACCGACGGCATCATGGAGCTGGCCTCCCTCGACGACCTGGTGCCCGACTGGCGCGCCCGGGAGACCTGGGCCTGCGGGCCGGCCGGGATGCTCGACGCCGTCGAGGACTTCTGGGAGTCCGCGGGCCTCGAGGACCGGCTGCACCTCGAGCGGTTCTCCCTCGCCCTGTCCGGCGACGGGGGCGAGGGCGGCACGATCGGCTTCCGGAACTCCGGCAAGGAGGTCGAGGTCGACGGCGCGACCACCGTGCTCGAGGCGGGGGAGCAGGCCGGGGTCGGCATGCCGTACGGCTGCCGGGTCGGGATCTGCCACACCTGCACCGTCACCAAGATCAGCGGCACCCTGCGCGACCTGCGCAACGGCGCCGAGTTCGACCAGCCCAACGAGCAGGTGCAGACGTGCGTGACCGTCCCGGTCGGCCCCTGCGTGCTCAACATCTGACCAGCCCGACCACGACCGACCACGACCGATCCGACACCAGGGAGACAGATCGATGGCCATCGCCGACGTCAAGGAGTACTGCCACCTCACGCCCGAGGAGGTCGAACAGATCGGCGCCGAGCTCGACGCGATCCGCGCCGAGATCGAGGAGTCCCGCAACGACCGGGACGCCGCCTACATCAACCGGGTGATCACCACCCAGCGGTGGATGGCGGCTGCCGGCCGGATCGGGATGATCGCCAGCACGCCGTTCGGGAGGAAGGTCCGGGGGCCGGTGCTGGTCGCCAGCGCCGTCTCGCTCGGTCTGGCCAAGATCCTGGAGAACATGGAGATCGGCCACAACGTCATGCACGGGCAGTGGGACTGGATGAACGACCCGGAGATCCACTCCTCCACGTGGGAGTGGGACACCGGGCAGCCGGCCGAGCAGTGGAAGCACAGCCACAACTACATCCACCACCAGTTCACCAACGTGCTCGGCTACGACAACGACATCGGGTACGGCGTCCTGCGGATGGCGCGCGAGCAGAAGTGGCACCCGGTCAACCTGGGCCAGCCGGTCTACAACGCGCTCCTCGCGAGCCTCTTCCAGTGGGGCGTGGCGCTCCACGACCTCGACCTCGAGGCGATCCGCAAGGGCAAGAAGGACCCGAAGGAGATGAAGCGGCAGCTCAAGCAGATCGCCAGGAAGGGCCGCAACCAGGTCCTCAAGGACTACGTCGTCTACCCGGCGCTGTCGGGTCGGCGGTGGAGGTCGACGCTCAAGGCCAACGCGAGCGCCAACCTGATGCGCAACGTGTGGTCCTACCTGATCATCTTCTGCGGGCACTTCCCCGACGGCGCCCTGCACTTCACCGAGGACGAGCTCGAGGACGAGACCCGGGCCGAGTGGTACCTGCGCCAGGTGCTCGGCACCGCCAACTTCGAGGGCGGCAAGCTCCTGCACGTGCTGAGCGGCAACCTCGGCTACCAGATCGAGCACCACCTCTTCCCTGACCTGCCGAGCAACCGGTACGCCGAGATCTCCACGCGGGTGAGGGCGCTGTGCGAGAAGTACGACCTGCCCTACACGACCGGACCGCTGCACCGTCAGTACGGCCAGGTGCTGCGCGTCGTCCACAAGCTCGCGGTCCCCAACGGCTGGACCACCGACGACAAGCCGCCGACCGGCAAGGACGTCACCGTGGACCACGGCCGGCGCCAGGACGAGGAGCGGCAGCAGCGCCGCCTCGAGCTCGGCGGCTGGTCCCGCTCGGCCTCGTGAGGCTCTTCGCGTGGCCGGAGGGCGAGCTGCTCAAGGCCAAGGTCACCCAGTGCGCGCTCGCCCGGGTCTGCGGTGCCTGTGGCCGGTCGCTCGGGCGACCGATCGCCTTCGTCGGCACCGCCGAGGAGGCCGACCGCAACGCGTTCCACGCCCCACCCCTCCACGCCGCCTGCGCCGACGACGTACGCCGTGAGGTCGACGCCTCGTGGGACGTGGTGCTGACCAGTGGGTTCGAGTTCGTCCGGGCGGCCACGGGGGACCAGGACCGGCGGCCGACGTTCGTGCCGAACTCGCTGCTCTGACGGGGATGCGTCGGCGCTTCGCAGTAGGTTGAGCCCATGGCGAAGACTCCCGCTGCCGAGGTGCAGGCCGGCGAGCGCTCGGTGCGCGTCTCCAGCCCGGACCGGGTGATCTACGAGGCGACCGAGCGGACGCCCGAGGTCACCAAGCTGATGGTGGCGCAGTACGTCGCGGGCGTCGACGACGGGCTGATGCGGGCCCTGCGCGATCGTCCGACGGCCCTGGAGCGGTGGCCGTCCGGCGTGCGGCCGGGCATGACCCTGGCCACGGGACCGCAGGACAAGGACGCCGACGCGTTCTACCAGAAGCGGGTGCCGCGTGGCGCGCCCGACTACCTGGAGACGGTGCGGATCACCTTCCCCAGCGGTCGGCAGGCCGACGAGATCTGCCCGACCGAGGTCGCGGTGCCGGTCTGGTGCGCCCACATGGGCACGCTGACCTTCCACCCCTGGCCGGTCCGCCGCGACGACGTCGACCACCCCGACGAGCTGCGCATCGACCTCGACCCGCAACCGGGGACGACGTTCGGCGACGCGGTCCGGGTCGCGGGCGTGGCCGACGAGCTGCTGCGTGAGCTCGGCCTGGTGGGCTTCGTGAAGACCTCGGGCAACCGGGGCGTCCACGTCTTCGTGCGGATCGAGCCCCGGTGGGACTTCGCCGCCGTGCGACACGCCGCGATCGGCTTCGGGCGCGAGCTGGCGGCCCGCGACGACCAGGTGACCACGGCGTGGTGGAAGGAGGAGCGGGGGGAGCGGATCTTCGTCGACTTCAACCAGAACTGCCGCGACCGCACCATCGCCTCGGCGTACTCGCTGCGCCCGATCGCGGGGGCGCCGGTCTCGACGCCGATGACCTGGGCCGAGCTCGCAGGGGTGCGCGACCCGGGGGAGTACCACCTGTTCTCGGTGCCGGACCGGCTCGCCGACGGCGACCCCTGGGCCGGCATCGACGACACGGCGTACTCGCTGGAGCCGCTGCTCGCCCTCTGGGAGGAGCAGGTGGCTGCGGGCCTGGGTGAGCTGAGCTTCCCGCCCGACCACCCGAAGATGCCGGGTGAGCCGCCGCGGGTGCAGCCGAGCAAGAAGGTGGCCGGCCACTGGGACGCGGAGGGCAACCGGATCGAGGCGTAGCCGCGGTGGCGCACCGGGGCGGACGAGTGATCGCGGGAAAATGATCGAGGCCCTGCCTGCACCGTCCCCCCCGGGACATGAGCATCAGGGCCTCGCTACCGCGTTGTGTGGCCCCCCCGGGCTTGCAACTGCGGGTGTCCTGCGCCGCCTGCACCAGCCCCCCGGCTGGGTACGAACGGGTTCGATCAGGCCCACAGATTTAAGATCTGCGAACATCTGCAACGCTAGGTCCACGATCTACACAATTGAGTGACAACACAGCCATAACTGGCGCCCTCTTGAGTAACAGTCCCGTTCGGGGGTGTACCCGAATCCCTCAGGTCGTCTCGTCGGATAGCCTCTCGGCGTGATCAGGCTCGTCATCGTGACCGGCTCCGGGAGGAGCGGCACCAGCAGCGTCGCCGGCACCCTCAAACGGTTCGGCTTCCACATCCCCCAGCCCGAGGTGGCGACCGACGAGCGGAACCCGCTCGGCTACTACGAGCCGCTGTGGGTCGCGGAGTTCCACAAGCAGTGGCTCAACTCCATCTCGGTGCGCACCATCGACAGTCGCCCGCACGCCGGGGACGTGGCCATGGCCGACGTCACCCCTGAGCTCGAGGAGACGCTGCGGGCCTGGCTGGCCGAGGAGCTGGCGCGCTACGCCGACGGTGAGGTCGTCGTGGTCAAGGAGACCCGTGCCTACTGGGTCTACCCGCTGTGGGAGCGGGTCGCGGCCGCCACCGGTGCCGACCTGTCGAGCCTGACGATGCTGCGCCACCCGACGCAGGTGGTGCGCTCGCGCGACTCGGCGTACCTGACCGGACGGACCGACGAGCTGCGCAAGCAGCGCGAGACCACCAACGTGGCGGCGTGGATGAACTCGGTCTTCACCACCGAGCGCGCCACCCGGCGCAACCCGC
Source organism: uncultured Actinomycetota bacterium (assembly GCA_963757695.1). Taxonomy (GTDB): domain Bacteria; phylum Actinomycetota; class Actinomycetes; order Propionibacteriales; family Nocardioidaceae; genus Nocardioides. The sequence continues at coordinate 319,559 of CAVWTJ010000012.1, read as the reverse complement.
GCGCCTTCGTGCCCTACTACGACCTCATCGGTGACTGGAGGGCCGCGATGACCCGCGCCTGCGCCCAGATCGGTGTCGATCCCGGCGACCTCAGCGCGCCCCACCCGGTCGACGACTTCATCACCCCCTCGCTCAACCGCTCCGCCGACGCCTGGGACGGCCTCGAGGTGCCGCTCGAGCTGCGCGAGCTCGCCGAGCAGACGTGGGCGGCGGCGCTGACGCTGGTCGAGGCGCCGTACGACGAGGCGGCGATGGCCGAGCTCGACCGGCTGGCCGCGGCCTACGGCGACCTCTACACCTCCGCCGCCGCGATCGCCTCGGACGATGCCGCCGCGCAGGTGATGGCGGTGGAGACGGTGCTGAACGGCCGGCTGGCGGCGAAGAACGAGCGGCTCGAGAAGCTGCGCGCCAAGACGGCGGTCCTCCAGCAGCGCATCGACAAGAAGCAGGCGCGGCTCGTGGCGCTGCGGGCCGAGCTCGCCGAGCTCCGGGGCGGCGGCTCCCAGGCCGGGGAGGGGTCACGATGAGCAGGGTCGTCATCGTCGCCGGCGCGGGTCGCAGCGGCACCAGCACCATCGCCGGCTCGCTCACCCTGCTCGGGCTGCACCTCCCGCAGCCGGAGGTGCCGGCCGACGAGACCAACCCGCGCGGCTTCTTCGAGTCGCAGTGGGTCGTCGACTTCCACAAGGAGCTGCTCAACCGCTCGCCGGTCGTCCGGACCCTGGACTCACGGCCCGAGGCCGTCGAGCTGGCCACGGCCCTCGCCCACCCCGGCGGACGCCGAGCGGCTCGGCGCCTGGCTCGGCGAGCAGCTGGCGCACCCCCAGGTGCTCGTCAAGGACCCGCGGGCGTTCTGGTTCCACGACCTCTGGCGCGGTGCGACGCACCGCCACGGCGCCGAGCTGGGCTTCCTGACGATGCTGCGGCACCCGGTGGAGGTCGCCAAGTCGCGCGACACCCACTACACGCCCACCGACCGGGGCGAGGGCTTCCGGCGGCAGCGCGCCACGGCCAACATCGCCGGCTGGGTCAACGCCTGCCTGGTCACCGAGCGGGTCACCCGTCCCGACCGGCGGGTGTTCGTGCGCTACTCCGACCTGCTCGGCGACTGGCGCGCCGCCATCGGCCCGGTGGTGGACCGCCTCGGGTCTCGAGGTGGATGCCGACCTCGGCGGCCGCGCACCCGATCGACGACTTCATCGACGCCGGCGCTGCGGCGCTCGGAGTCGACCTGGGACTCCGTCGACGTCCCCGACACGCTGCGGGCCGTCGCCGAGGGGGTCTGGGAGCAGATGAGTCGGCTGGTCGACGGACCCCGACCGACGCCGCGGTCGTCTGACTGCCTCGCCGCCCTGCGCCGCGACTACGACCGTCTCCACGACCACGCGGTCGGGGTGGCCCTCGACCACACCCAGACCCGCGAGGTCCACGTGCGCCGCAGGACCAAGGCCAACGTCCGGGCCGCGCTCGAGGCCGAGCACGCCGAGCAGGTCGCCGAGCTCGAGGCCCAGCTCGAGGAGACCCAGGGCGGCGGCTTCAGCCGCTTCTTCCGCCGCGACTGACGGGCGCCGCCCCGCCGCCGGCAGACTGGCGCTCCCAGGGTGCGGCGATCGGGTAGTACTCCTCGAGGAAGTCGGCGACCATCGCATCGACCTTCGCGGGGTCGCGGGCGAAGTCGTGGCCGTCGCCGAGGCAGAAGCCGGCCCGCTCGCGGCCCAGGAGGTCGAGGAGACGCGCGGCGGACGACGGTGTCGGCGAGGTCGACGAAGGCGTAGTCGGCCGCGCCGACGTACGCCGTGCCGGACATCAGGCCGTAGTGCTGGGCCAGCGAGGACAGCATCGAGACGTCGGTCGGCCGAGCGGAACGGCGCCCGCAGCGTGGCCTCCACCTCGGGGGCGAACCGTTCCGCGATCTCGGTCAGCACCGAGACCCGGTGGGCGTACGGCGCATGGATCAGGGTGTTGATCGTCGTCACCCCGAAGGCGGCCTGGAGCAGGCGTCGGTTGTTGGCGGCCGCCCGGGCGTAGGGCAGCTCGTCCTGACCGGGCACCCCGAGGACCATCGACGACGGGAACACGGCGGTGGCGCCGGTGGGCGAGAAGTACTCCTCCGGCTCGGCCGGGGCGCCGACGAAGAAGTCGTCGTTGAAGTAGAGGAAGTGCTCCGCAAGACCGGGGATGCGGTGCACCGCGGCCTCGATCGCGTGTGAGTTGAACGTCGGCAGCGCGTCGGGCGGCAGCAGGTCGCGGTGGTCGACGACGTTGATCATCGGGTGGTCGGCATCGAGCCACGTCGGGCACCTGCCCGGCGGTGACGAGGTGGATCCGGCGCACCCACGGCGCGAAGAGGTGGAGGCCGCGCAGCGAGTAGCGCAGCTCCCCGCGGTCGACGTACCGGGCGCGTCCGCTGGCGGCGCGGGTCAGCATCGTGGCGTCGGAGACCTCGGCCAGCCGCGCCTCGCGGGCGTCGTTCCAGGCCTCGTCGTTGCCGTCGACCCACGTGTAGACGACGTCGACCGGGAACTCGCACCCGTACGGCGTCGGCTCGGTCATCAGCGGCAGGGTCGGCACCTCGACGTCGTGGACGCGGGTGGTCACCGTCGCGGTGTCGCGGGGCACCACCGCGGCGTACGTCGCCGCCCGGGCGGAGTGCAGGTCGCCGTCGGGGCCGCGCTCCCAGAACTCCACGGCCACCCCGCACCCGCGGCCCAGCAGCGCGCCGGAGGTGGAGTCGGGGTCCTCGACCCGCGGCCACGGCTCGAGCAGCAACCGGCCGGTGCGGCCGCGCAGCAGGTGCGGGACCACGTCGGCGGGCAGCCCGCGCCGGCTCGGCCAGCCGCGGCTCTCGGGGTCGTGGACCGAGACGTACGCCGGCAGCGCGTCCGGCCCGAGGAGCGAGCCGAGGAACGGGCGCCGCGCCTCGATGGGAAGGACGACGACCGGGTCGGCACCGCCGACCGGCGGGACGACGAAGCAGGCGCTCGAGAGCGACGACGCCAACGACACGACCGCGGCGCAGGGTCTCGTGCCGCGCCCGCTCCGGGGTCACGCCCACGCCGGAACGCCCGGCAGGCGCCCGGTCGGGCGAGACCACGGCTGCTGCGGGGGCGTGCACGTGCAGGGCGGTCGCCCGGCCGGTGGCCGACGCCGCGCGGCGTCGTACGGCGGCGTCGTAGATCTCCAGCCAGCGAGCGGTGATCGAGGCGCTGTCCCACGTCGCGGCCTTCGCGCGCGCAGCGGCGCCGAGCCGGCGCCGCTCGTCGAGGTCGGTGGCCAGGCGCAGCAGCCCGGCCGCGAGGCCGGCCTCGGAACCGGACGTCACCAGCAGGCCGTCGACCCCGTCGTCGATCTGGTCGCGCGGTCCGGAGGGCATGTCGTAGGCGACGACCGGGACGCCGGCCGCCATCGCCTCCTGGATCACCAGCGGGAAGCCCTCGCCGGGCTGCGAGGTGAGCGCGGAGATGCTGGCCCGGCCCCACTCGCTGGTCAGGTCGGAGGTCGGTCCGGGCAGCTCGACCCGGTCCCAGAGCCCGAGGCGCTTGGTGATGCCCATCGCGTCGAAGCGCCCGTGGCCGTCGCCGAAGATCCGCAGCCGCCACTCCGGGATCCGGTCGGTGATGCGGCCGAAGGCGGAGATCAGGTGTGGCCACTGCTTCTCGCTGGCCAGCCGGCCGGCGGCGAGGATCACCGGTTCGGTGAGCAGCGAGCGGGGCCGGTAGCCGGGGGCCAGGGCGTTGGGGACCACGACGACCTCGGGGGCCGTGGGGCCGAGCTCGCGCTTCATCCAGGCCGCCATCGGCTCGGTCAGCATCGCCACCACGTCGGCGCGTCGGGCATGGTCCAGCAGGACGTCACGGCTGTTGGGCCGCTGGCTGGAGGATCGGTGCTCCTGGTGCACCAGCGCGACCCGGGCCGGCGCCAGCTGGGTGGCGTAGGCGAGCAGCGCCGGGGTGACGGTGACCAGGACGTCGGCCTGCAGGGTGGGCAGGGCGGCCTCGAGGGCCACGTCGGTGAGCGCGTCGAGCCCCGGGTCGGCGTTCGCGGTGACGAGCAGGGGCGGACGGCCCTGCAGGGCTGCCGCGGCGGTGGGGTCGAGGCCCGCGACGACCACCCGGTCGTCGCGCTGGTCGACCAGGTCGCGCACGACCACCCGGGGGTCGAGGGGGAAGTGGTGGGCGTCGGAGGTGCGGTAGACGCTGAGGATCTCCACGTCGTGGTGGTCCACGAGGTTGTTGGCCTGGGTGATCACCGCGCCGGCCGTGCCGCCGATGTCGTGGACGGTCGCGATGAGGAAGACGATCTTCACGACGCACCCCTGCGGTGGACCGCGATCCGACCGTTCCTGAGCCAGCGCAGCTCCAGGTCCGGATCGGGCAGTGGCGGCAGGGTCACCGCGAAGTGCGGGCGGGCGAGCACGTTGTGGGGCCGGACGACCGGGCACCCGCCGACGCGCAGCGTCGCGGTGGTGCCGGGCTCGAGCGCCGCGACCTCACCGAGCACGAACCGTCCGTCGGTGACCGGGAGGTCGAGGAGCACCCGGTCCTTGACCGTCACGGACACCTGGTCGGCCGGAGCGCCCAGCGCGAGCAGGACGCCCTCCTCGGTGCTGCCGACGATCCGCACGGCGACCGACGGCGACGGGCGGCGCCGTACGACGACCTCGCCGTCGACCGACGCCACCACCAGCTCGCCGGGGTCGACGCTGACGTCGCTGGTCGTCGTCGGAGCGGAGTGGCGCACCGGGGCGGCCTTGCGACCCGCGCCGCTGAACAGCCGGAGCGGTGTCGCGGCGTCGAGCCCGGCGGTGACCGCGCCGAGCGGGACGATCGCGGTCAGCAGGCCCTCCTCACCGAACGGCTCGCCGGGCTCGTCGGTGACGACCTCGAGGTCGGGCCGCCCCTCGGCGCGCAGGGTCAGGGGGCCGTCGCCGCGCACGGCCAGCCAGAGGTGCTCGCCGTCGAGGACCCGGGCGTACACCGCCTCCGCCGGGGCGCCGGAGCGCGAGAAGAGTGCCATCAGTCCAGGTCCTGCTTCTCCCAGGGCGCGCGCACCGGGTAGTAGGCGTCGAAGAAGACCGCCAGGAGCTCGTCGAGCTTGTCGCGGCGCAGGGCGTGGTCGTGGTGGTCGCCGAGGCAGATGAAGTCGTGCTCTCGGCCCATCACGCGCTTGAGCTGCCACTCGACGTCGGCGTTGGCGAGGTTGACGTAGGCCAGGCCGGAGGCACCCTCGGGGCGGACGTAGGCGGTGCCGGTCAGCAGCCCGAAGTGCTGGGCCAGCGAGCTGAGCGTCGACACGTCGGCGTCGCTGCGGAACGGCGAGCGTGCGGTCGCCGCCAGCGGCTCGGGGAAGCGCTCGTGCAGCGCCTCCAGCACCGAGACCCGGTGCGGGTAGGGGAGGTGGGCCAGGTTGCTCGTCGTGGCGGCCCCGAACGCCTCCTGCAGGAGCGTCCGGTTGTTCCACGCCGCCTTGAGGAACGGCGGCGCACCCTCGGTGTCGGTGAGCCCGATGGTCTGCTGCGAGAACGCGACCGGGGTGAGCCCGGCCGGGCTGAAGAAGCTCTCGGGGCGGACCGGGCGGCCGAGCAGGAAGTCGTCGTTGAAGTAGACGAAGTGCTCGGCCAGACCCTCGATGCGGTGCAACGAGGTCTCGATCGCGTGCGAGTTGAAGGTCGGCAGCGCCTCGGCCGGGAGCAGGTCGCGGTGGTCGACGAGGTTGATCGTCGGGTGGTCGGTGTCGAGCCAGTCGGGCACCTGGCCGGCGGTGACGAGGTGGATGCGGCGTACCCACGGAGCGAAGAGGTGCAGGCTGCGCAGCGAGTAGCGCAGCTCCCCACGGTCGAGGAACCGGGCGCGACCGCTGGACTCGCGGGTCCGGGCCGTGCCGGTGACCTCCGCCAGCCGCTCCTGCGCGAGAGGCGTCCCAGACCTCGTCGCTGCCGTCGACCCAGGTGTAGACGACGTCGACGGGGAAGCGGCACTGCGTCACCGTGGGGGCGACCATCAGCGGCAGGGACGGGACGGTGACCCCGTCGATCTCCGTCTCGACCGTGGTCGACCTCGCGGGGGATCCGGTCGGCGTACGGGTTCGGCCGCGGCGCCACCAGCTCCCCGTCGGGGGAGGTCTCCCAGAACTGGATCTCGACCCCGCACCCCTGGCCCGTCAGGCCGGCTCGGCCGTCGATCGTGGGCCAGGGTTCGAGGCGCACCAGCGAGGTCCGGCCGGCGCGCAGGTCGGTGGCGAGGTCGGCGACGGTGCCGCGGCGCTCGTGCCAGCCGTTCTCGGCCGGGTCCTGGAGCGAGAGGTACGCCGGCGCATCGGTGGCCGCCAGCGCCTCGAGGAACGCGTCGCGTGCCGTCATCGGCACGATCACGGTCGGCTCCGGGCGCTCGTGGGCGGGCATGACGAGCCAGGTGGCTCCGGTCGCGCCGGCGGCGTACGCAGCGAGCGCCAGGGTGGCGTGGCGTGCCTGCTCGGGAGTGACGGCGGTGGCGTCGATGCCCGCCGTCGGGTCGGGGACGGCGCGCGGCAGCACCGTGGTGGCGCGGGCCTCCAGGCGACCCTGGTGGCCGCGCCGGGCACGCGCGTCGGCGAAGATCCCGACCCAGCGCTCGGCCAGGGTGGCGGAGTCCCAGCCGCGGCTGGTGTGCACGGCCCCGCGACCGAGGCGTCGGCGCAGGTCGGTGTCGGTGGCGACCCGGAGCAGTGCCGCGGCCATGCCGGCGATCGACTGGGGTGCCGACGAGGAGGCCGTTGACCTCGTGCTCGATGATCTCGCGCGGACCGGAGGGGGAGTCGAAGCTGACGGCGGGCACCCCGGCGGCCATCGCCTCCTGCAGGACGAGGGGGTAGCCCTCGGCGTTCGAGGTCAGTGCCACCACCGAGGCACGGGGCCACTCGGTCATCATGTCGGGCACCGCGCCGGGCAGCTCGACGCGGTCCCAGAGGTCGCTCTGGCGGATCTGGCGGATGATCTCGTTGCGCTGGCCGCCCTCGCCGCAGATGCGCAGGCGCCAGTCGGGGACCTGGTCCGCGATCTGCCCGAACGCCTGCACGAGCTTGGGGAACTGCTTCTCCGGCACCAGCCGGCCGGCGGTCATGATGAGCGGCTCGGTGAGCGAGGAGCGTGCCGCGAACCCGATGGGGCAGCGGGTTCGGCATGACGACCGTCGTCGGGGTGAGGGCCCCGAGCTGCTCGTGCAGCCACGCCTCGATGGTCGGGGTCAGCAGGGCCACGACGTCGGCGCGCGGGGCGAAGGCCAGCAGCGGCTCGAGCCCGGAGGTGCGGTCGCTGGAGGAGCGGTGCTCCTGGTGGACCACGCACCACGCGGTCGGGGGACAGCTGCACCCCGCAGGCCAGGAGGCCCGGGGTCACGGTGACGAGCACGTCGACGTCGAGCGTCGGCAGCCTGGCCTCCAGGGCGACGTCGCACAGCGCCGTGAACTGGGCGTCCCAGCGCGCGGGTACCAGCACGGACTCGCGGGCGTGCAGCGAAGCCGCGAGGTCGGCGCCCAGGTCGCCGTACGGCGGGGTGCGCGGGGTCGCGCACGTCGACGAGGTGCTCGACCCGCACGCGCGGGATCGATCCGGTAGTGCGGGCGCTCGGCCGAGCGGGTGACGCTCAGCATCATCGACGTCGTGGTCGGCAGCCAGGGCGTTGGCCTGGGTGATCGCCGAGCGGCTGGTGCCGCCCATCCCGTCGAGGTTGAAGACGAGGAAGCCGATCCTCATGTCGTCCGCCCCGCTTCGCGTCGGCGGGCGTCGACGGCCGGCCGGTGCGATCCGCAGGTTCAGCTTGAGCTGGGCTCGGACTTCCGCGACCACCGCAGCCGCAGCCGGGGCTGGTTCGGTCCCCGGGCGAAGACCTGGGCCAGGGGCGCGCCCTCCGGGGGTCCAGCAGCCCCCCGACGCGGCGCGCACGGGGCGCCAGGCGCCGGGCTCGCCGGTGACGAGGCGCGGCATGCTGCGGCTCGACCTGCTCCAGCGGGGTCCAGCGAGTCACCAGCACCGTCGTCGTCCTCGACCGGCCAGGACGCGACCACCTCGTCGTCCTCACCGAGGGCGGCCAGGCCGGTCGCTGCGCTCCGGCGCAGCGCGACCGCTGGCCGCCGGGCTCGACCGCGGACCGCCGCAGCAGGGCCGGCGTCCGGACCGAGTCGCGCGGCCACCCGCAGGCTCCCGTCCGGGCCGCGGCGCAGCCGGTGGACAGCGTGCCGCTCGTCGCGGTCGCGGTCCGCTGGCCACGGGGCCGAGCGGTCGGCGGTCCAGACCGCCACCGGGCCTGCGGCCCCGGGTGCGGTGCACCAGGACGACGTCGTACGACGGGGCCGTCGTCGCGGTCGGCAGGGGCAGCGACGCGACAGGTCGAGGCAGGCGGCGGTGTAGGCCGGCTGGTCGTCGGCGGCGGGTCGGGCAGGGCCGACGACGTCGCCGGTGGCGGCGTCGCGCAGCGCCAGGACGCCGGGGCGGGCCGTCGATCGCGACCCACAGCAGCTCGCCGTCGACGACCTGGCCGTCGTACGACCGTCCGGCCGCCCGGGCGGAGGAGTCGGCGGCGCCTCCGCGGCGCTGTCACCGGTCCTCGCCGCCGGGGTGCGCGGGGTCGCCGGGGGCGATCGGCACCGGGGTCGCTAGTCGCGCGTCGTCGAGCGACTTCACCCGCGCGACCCTAGTCCATCGCGACCCGCGCCGAGCGTCCGGACGACTCGGGGCAGCCGCGCGGGATCAGAGGCCCTCGGCCTGCTCGTCGAAGGTCTGGTGCTCGAGCAGGTGCAGCACCGGGACGCCCGAGCTTGCGGCGGGCCTGCGAGCTCCAGTCGACGTGGAAGAACTCGGCCACGACGTGCGGACGCGTCAGCACGATCGCCTCGCGGCCGTCGACGGCGACGACCTTGGCGGCCAGCTCGTCGGCCGGCGAGCCGGAGACGACGGTGCTGCTCGCGACGGTCGCCCCGGCGGCCTCGAGAGCGGCGACGCTGGCGGTGAGGGCGCTCCTGCGAGCGCTCGTCGGCGTCCTCGCGCACGGCCTCGAGGTCGACCTCGTCCATCGGGATGCCGGGCGAGGCCATCAGCTCGCCCTGCGAGAGCGACCCGAGGGACGCCTCGACCCGTGCGGCGGCGTCGTCGAGCGGGAGCAGCAGGTGGTAGGTCACCGGGTCGTCGAGGCCCTCGTGCAGCGAGCGCACCTGGCGGGCGTCCTGGCTCGGTCAGCTGCTGCTCCACGAGCAGGACCACGTCGTAGTCGGCCATCTGTCGTCCTTCTGGTTCACGGGTCGAGGTCGAGCCGGGGGTCGGGCAGGACCTGGGTGGCCGGTCCGATCGGGACCGGTCACGGGTGCTCTAGGAGGAGCTCCCGCCGAGGACACTACCCAGGTCGTAGGAGACCGGCTGCTCCAACTGCTCGTAGCCGCACGACTCGGGGTCCCGGTCGGGCCGCCAGCGCTTGAAGTGGGCGGTGTGGCGGAAGCGGCGCCCCTCCATCGCGTCGTACTTCACCTCGAGCACGCGCTCGGGGCGCAGCGGGGTGAAGGACAGGTCCTTGCCGGCGCTCCAGCGGCTCTGGGTGCCGGGCGCGCGGTCGGGGTTCGCGATGGCCCAGTCCTGCCACGCGCCCCACGGGTGCTCGGCGATGTCGCAGACGAGCGGCGCGAGCTCCTCGATCAGCTCGGCGCGGCGGGCGGCGGTGAAGCTGGCGCTCACGCCCGACGTGCTGGAGCTCGCCGTCGCGGTAGAGGCCCAGCAGCAGGCTGCCGAGCAGCGGCTGCTCCGGCGTGCTGGTCTTGTGCTCGCGGTAGCCGGCCACCACGACGTCGGCGGTGCGCTCGTGCTTGATCTTCATCATGGTGCGGCCGTTCTCGACGTACGGCGCCCCCAGCGGCTTGGCGATCACGCCGTCGAGCCCGGCTCCCTCGAACTGGTGGAACCACTCCTCCGCCACCGCCGGGTCGTCGGTGGTGCGGGTCAGGTGGCACGGCCCGTCCAGGGCGTCGAGGCCGCCCAGCGCCTCGACCAGCGCGGCGCGGCGCTCGGCGAACGGCCGGTCGACGTACGACGTGTCGCCCAGCGCGAGCAGGTCGAAGGCCACGAAGCTCGCCGGCGTCTTCTCGGCCAGCATCGCGATCGCGCGAGGCGGCCGGGTGGATGCGCTCCTGGAGGACCTCGAACTCGCAGCCGGTCGACGCCGGCGTCGTCGCGGAGCGCGACGAAGACCTCGCCGTCGAGCACGCACCGCTCCGGCAGCTGCTCCGCGCATGGCCGCGACGAGCTCGGGGAAGTAGCGGGTCAGCGGCTTGGTGTTGCGGCTGGTCAGCTCGACCTCGTCGCCGTCCTTGAAGACCAGGCAGCGGAAGCCGTCCCACTTCGGCTCGAAGCTCAGCCCGCCGTGCTTGGCCGGGTCGGGCACGCCGCTCACGGCCTTGGCGAGCATCGGGCGCACGGGTGGCATCACGGGCAGGTCCACCCGTCGACCCTAGCCCTGCCGAGTCGGCGCGATGTCGCGCCGACTCGACGGGATCGGGCGGCGCGTCGGCGCGGTGTCGCGCCGACCCGGTGTCGTCGCACGTCGGGTGCGCGCCGGGACGCCGTCGCCGGGGCTCTATTGTGGGGCGCCTATCCCCGGTTGGTCTGCCGGCAGGGCCCGCCTGACTTTGAATCAGGACTAGCGACGATGGTTCGACTCCATCCCGGGGAGCAACAGGACGCAGGCATCGAACCAGATCAGGCGGCACTCGGGCTCCCTCCCCACGTGCACGCGGATGGAGCCTGAGAACCCTCGCCTCCCCGGTGAGCGGCAGCGGCCAGCGGTCAGCGACTCGCGTGGACTGCCCTCACCGTGGTGCGCGCCGCTTTCAGCGCTTCCGGATGGTGTAGCTGCCCTTCGTCGTCGCGGTGTTGCCGGCCTTGTCCTTCGCAACGCCGGTCCAGCGCACCAAGGTCTTGTCTCCGGTCTTCTTCTTGGTCGTGGTGACCTTGCACGCCGCCACGCCCGAGACGGTGTCGGTGGCCTTGCAGGTCAGCTTCTTCGCGACGGGGTAGGTCGCCCGGTTCTTCGCGCCGGTCACCTTCACCGTCGGCTTGGCGCGGTCGATGCTCACGGTGGTGCTGACCGCGGCGGAGAAGCCCTGGTCGTCGGTGATCGTGCGGCTGATGACCTGCTTCTTGCCGTTGCGCGACAGCCTCGCCGGGGCGGGGCAGTCGACCGGGCGGCTGCCGGTGCAGGTGAACGTCGCCGTCACCGGCGTGCGGTACCAGCCGGCGTTCTTCGGCTTGGCGCTGGCGACTGCGGCCGTGATCGCGGGCGGGGCGTAGGCGACCGTCTCGATGGTGGTAGCGCCCGACGGGCTGGTGACGTCGCCGGCCACCGTGGCGAGCAGGCTGGCCGTGCCGACGGTCGTGGAGCCGTGGAGCACGGCCGTGTAGTCGCCGTTGCCCAGGTCGATCACCTCGTCGAACGTCTGGCCCGGGTCGCTGCTCGACAGCGTCACGTCCATGCCGGACAGGGCCGCGCCGCCGGCGGTGCGCGGCGAGACCGTCACCTCGGTGATGGCGACGCCGCTGGCAGGCAGGCTGGTGTCGTCGAGGTTGACACCGACGGTCGTGATCGGGCCGAGGTCGTAGGTGAGGTAGACGATGCCGTTCATGCTCGGCCCGGCCAGGCCCTGGCTGCCGCCGATCGGTACCAGGCTCGACCCGCCGCCGCCGGCAGCGCCGTAGTAGCGGTTGTCGCCGCCGCCGCCCCCGCCGTACAGGCCGCCCCCGCCGCCGCCGGCGCCGGCGTTCTCCTGGAGGGTGGGGAGGTAGTCCGGTCCGGTGCGCCCGCCACCGACCCCGCCGTTGCCGAGCACGCCGTCGCCACCTCGGGAGATCCGGTCGTTCTCGTCGCCCGCCGCCCCGCCCGTGCCGCCGGCGGTCGCCGTGCCGGGCTGACCGCCCTCCACCGCGCCCCGGGTGCTCGTGTAGCCCTCGCCGGCCGCGCCCGCGTCGGCACCGGTGATCACGTTGTCGTAGCCGAAACCGGCACCGCCGCCCCCGGCCGCGACGAGGATCCGCGAGGCGAGGGAGTCGCAGTCGGCGCCTGGCGCGCAGGTGCGGAGGTCGGTGGCCCCGCCGCCGCCGGCACCGACCCGGTCGGCGGCGCCGCCGGCGCCGCCCCCGTTCCAGCCCGCTGCACCGTCGCCGCCGGCGTTGCCGTTGTCGCCGCCCTGACCACCGACGATGACGCTGAGCACCACACCGGGCTGCACCTCGAGGATCGCGGACACAGCAGCGCCCCGTCCGCCCAGGCCGGTGAGGTTGCTGCCGTCATTGGGAGTGGCGCTGCCGCCGGACGCGCCGTAGGCGGTCACCTCCAACGACGTCACGCCTGCGGGCACGGTGAAGCTCTGGGGCGCGCCGGTGTAGCCGAACTCGGCGGTGACGTGGTGCGACCCGTCGGCGGGCACGAAGGATGTCGGCGCGGCCTCGGCGCCGGCGGTGGTGGCCGAGCCGAGCACCGCAAGGGGAGCCAGCACGAGCGCGGCGACAGCGAGGCTGGCCAGGGCGCGAGCGTGGGACGACGAGTTCGGGCGACGCTGCACGAGAGGCTCCGGGGGTGTGGGGCGCGAATGGACGCCGAGAGTAACCGTGGGCGCCCGGCCGTGTCTGGGAAACCGCCTCGGACCCACCCGGTCGGGCGCCACGACACCCAACGGGCAGTCGGACGCGTCGCACCGGTTGGCTGACGCGGCCGCACCCCCCTCGGCCGACCCGATGACCCCCGACCGGCACGACACCCTGCCGGCCGACCTCGACCAGCTCTGTGCCCGCCTCGCTGCCATCGTCGGACAGCCCTACCCCTGACCGCGGCTGATCCGCGGTGACCGTGACCGCGTGCCCGCACGCGTGAGCGGCTCCGGCCGGGGCGATGGCGCGTCCAGGTCGCCGAGTCCGCAGCGCCGGGCAACGCCCGCGGCCTCTCGCCCACGCGGACCGTCCGGGTGCGGTGACGCCGAACCACCTGTACCCCGCAGGAGCCGATGATCTCCTACAGTGGCCACCGTGCCCGACAACCTCACCGTCATCGTCCTCGCCGCCGGCGGCGGCACCCGGATGAAGTCCAAGACGATGAAGGTCCTGCACCCCATCGGCGGGCGCAGCATGATCGAGCACGTCCTCATGGCCGTGCGCGAGATGGAGCCGGCGCAGATCGTGGCCGTGGTCGGCCACCAGCGCGACCAGGTCGGGCCCCACATCACCCAGCTCGCGCCCGAGTCGGTGCTCGCGGTCCAGGAGGACCAGCACGGCACCGGCCACGCCGTACGCGTCGCGGTGGAGGCGCTCGCCGAGCGCGGCGGGATCGGCGAGGGCACCGTGCTCGTGGCCTACGGCGACACCCCGCTGCTGACGGGGGAGTCCCTGCAGCGCCTTCGCCGCCGAGCACGAGGCCGCCCAGTGCGCGGTCAGCATCCTGTCCGGGATCGTGGCGGTGCCGTTCGGCTACGGCCGGGTCGTGCGCGACGAGGAGGGCGAGGTGCTCGCGATCGTCGAGGAGAAGGACGCCACCCCGGAGCAGCGCGAGATCGAGGAGATCAACTCCGGCATCCTCGCCTTCGACGCGGCGTTCCTCGCCGAGGCGTTGCCACGGATCGGCAACGACAACGCCAAGGGCGAGTACTACCTCACCGACACCGTGCAGATGGCGCGCGACGCCGGGCTCGCCGTCGGCGCCTACCCGATCGACGACGTCATGCAGACCGAGGGCGTCAACGACCGCGCCCAGCTGGCGGCCCTCGGCGCCGAGCTCAACCGGCGGATCGTCACCCGGTGGATGCGCGAGGGCGTGACCGTGATGGACCCGGCCACCACGTGGATCGACTCCGACGTGGTGCTGGCGCCCGACGTGACGCTGCTCCCCGGCACCCAGCTGCTCGGCGCGACGGTCGTCGCCGAGGACGCCGTGATCGGGCCCGACACCACGCTCAAGGACTGCGAGGTCGGCGCCGGGGCGCGCGTCGTGCGCACCCACGGCGAGCTCGCCGTCATCGGGGCCGGGGCCAGCGTCGGCCCGTTCTCCTACCTGCGCCCCGGCACCGACCTCGGCGCACGGCGGCAAGATCGGCGGCTTCGTCGAGACCAAGAACGCCACCATCGGCGCCGGCGCCAAGGTGCCGCACCTCTCCTACGTCGGCGACGCCGAGATCGGCGAGGGCACCAACATCGGCGCCGGCACGATCTTCGCCAACTACGACGGCGTCGAGAAGCACCGCACGCGCGTCGGCAAGCACGCCCGCACGTCGTCCAACAACACGTTCGTGGCCCCGGTCGAGATCGGTGACGGCGCGGCCACCGGTGCCGGCACCGTCGTACGACGTGACGTGCCGGCCGGTGCCCTGGCCGTCAGCGGCGGCCCCCAGCGCAACATCATGGGCTGGGCGCTGCGCCGCCGACCGGGCACGAAGCAGGCCGACGCCGCCGCGGCGGCCGGCTCGCTCCGGGCGGAACCCGCTGAGACGTCTCAGGAAGGCGACCCCGGGGTCGCCGAACCGGACCCCGGTGCGGGACAATCCTGAGATCCCCCTCGGCGACCATTCCAGGAGCAAAGCGTGTCCAGCATCCAGAAAGCCACCGAGAAGAACCTCATGGTCTTCAGCGGACGCGCGCACCCCGTCCTCGCGACCGAGGTCAGTGAGATCCTCGGCATCGCGTTGGTGCCGACGTCGGCGTACGAGTTCGCCAACTCCGAGATCTACGTGCGCTACGAGGAGTCCGTCCGCGGCTGCGACGCGTTCGTGATCCAGAGCCACACGGCTCCGATCAACGAGTGGATCATGGAGCACCTGATCATGGTCGACGCGCTGAAGCGGGCCTCGGCCAAGCGGATCACCGTGGTCATGCCGTTCTACGGCTACGCCCGCCAGGACAAGAAGCACCGTGGCCGTGAGCCGATCTCGGCCCGCCTGGTCGCCGACCTCTTCAAGACCGCCGGCGCCGACCGCCTGATCAGCGTCGACCTGCACGCCGACCAGATCCAGGGCTTCTTCGACGGCCCCGTCGACCACCTGATGGCGCTCCCGGTCCTGGCCGACTACGTCAAGAGCAAGTACGGCGGCCAGGCGCTCGCCGTCGTGTCTCCCGACGCCGGCCGGATCAAGGTCGCCGAGCGCTGGTCGGCCCGCCTCGGCGGTGCGCCCGCTGGCCTTCATCCACAAGTCGCGTCGTACCGACCGTCCCAACGAGACCGTCGCCAACCGCGTCGTCGGTGACGTCAAGGACCGCATGTGCGTGCTCGTCGACGACATGATCGACACCGGCGGCACGATCGTGAAGGCTGCCGAGGCGATCATGGCCGAGGGCGCGGCCGGCGTGGTCATCGCCGCGACCCACGCGCTGCTCTCCGACCCCGCGGTCGACCGCCTGAAGAACTCCTCGGCCACCGAGATCGTCGTCACCAACACGCTGCCGATCGCGCCCGAGAACGAGTTCGACAAGCTCACCGATCCTCTCGATCGCGCCGCTGGTGGCGCGCGCGATCCGCGAGGTCTTCGAGGACGGCTCGGTCACCAGCATGTTCGACGGTCACGCCTGATCGCTCGGCGCGATGCCTGGCCGCTTCGCGGTCGGCGTGGTTCGTGGTGAGGTTCGTGGTGGGTGGGGCGCCCACGCGCGTAGTCGACCGGGTCTCGCCGTCAAGGACCTCGCTTCGCTCGGCCGCTGCGCGGCGCCTGCGGCGTCCTTGACCGCGAGCCGCTCCCGGCCGACTCACGGCGCGCAGGCCGGCACGGGCTCCGCCCGCGCCGCCGCATGCGCGGGCGCCCCGTTCTCCATGCACCGTGCGTCACATCAGCCCCAGATCGGGTTAGTGCCGTACGTGGGTGTCACCGGCTGACACCCAGGTACGGCACTAGCTGCTGGTGCCTCACCAGTCCCACCAGCCACTCCTGGACGGGCCACTCCTGGACGGAGCCGCGCTTGCGCGGGCGGCGCTGGCGAGCGCCAGCGAGCCGGCGTCCGTCCCGGGCGCCGCTGGAGCCGATCGAGAGAGGCTGCGGGTCAAGGACGGCGAAGCCGCCGCGCAGCGGCCGAGCGCAGCGAGGTCCTTGACGCGGAGACCCGATCGGCTACGCGCGCGGCCCCGAACCACCAACCCCGAACCACCAACCCCGAACCACCACCGAACCACCCGCACCCACCGACACCGACACCGCCGACTCAGACCAGGTCGTCGACCGGTCCTCCCAGGCGCGACGCAGGACCGACGGCACGTCGCCGGCGAGGGCCGTCTCCAGGGCGGAGAGCTGGTCGGGGGAGAGCGGCAGGGCGCGGGAAGGCCGCGCCGACGATCTGGGAGAACGCCTGGCCGCGCCGCCGGGCCAGGTCGGGCGCCGAGGCGAGGTAGCGGTCGACGTACGGCGCCACCAGCTCGGCGTTGGTCGGTCGACCAGAGCCCCTCCATGACGGCCTGGAAGCGACGGTTGGACACGTCCGGCTCGACCGCGGCGGCCCAGGCGGCCTGCTTGGCCTCCCGGGTGGGACGCGCGGCGAGGGCGCGGGCGGCGCCGAGCTCGCCGTCGACGGTGCCGTCGCGGCGGCGCTCGGCCTCGATGTACGTCGCGTCGGCGGCTCCGATCGCGGCCAGGCGCGCGACCACCCGCCACCGCAGCGCCGGGTACGAGCGGAAGGCCGGCGATCGCGTCGGCGTCCGAGCCAACCGGTCAGCAGGTCGACGTCGGTCGAGGTGGCCGCCAGCCCCTCGGCGAAGGCCAGCCGGAGCTCGTCGTCGCCGGCGCCGGCCATCCCGGCCACGCACGTCGCGACGCCAGCGTGCGCCGACCGCGTCGGCCGCCTCCGCGGCCGTCACCCGGAAGGGCACGCATCCGCTGCAGCGTCCGGCCCACCACCGCGGTCACGATCGACGGGTCGGTCTCGAGGGGGAGCTGCTCGCGCGACCACGTCGAGGTAGGCCGTGGGGTCGAGGTCGCGGGTGTGGACGGCGTCGAAGAGCTGACCCCACACGACCGCGCGGGCCAACGGGTCCGCCAGCCGGGAGAGCCCGGAGCGGACGGCGCCGCTGCGAGTGCTCGTCGAGGGCGATCCGGGCGAACGTCTCGCTGACCCGACGTTGACCAGCACCACCCGGCCGGCCCAGCCGTCGAGCGACGACCGGCTCGTCGGCGAGGTCGACCTCGCGCCGCTCCACCAGCACCAGGTCGTCGTCGTACGCCGTGAACCCGACGCCGGTGCGGGCGCGTACCGTGCGGGTCGCACGGGTGCGCCGCCGGCGTCGCGCTCGACGCGGATCGTGTCGAACCCGCTCGTGCGCAGCCATGCCTCGGCCCACGCCGACCGCGTCGCGCCGCTCGGCGTCCGGCCTCGTCGAGCGCGCTGACGAAGTCGGCGAGCGTCGCGTTGCCGAGCCGGTGCCGGGACAGGTAGGCGTTGACCCCGGCGAGGAAGGTCTCGTCGCCCAGCCAGGTGACCAGCTGGCGCAGGCACGAGTTGCCCTTGGCATAGCTGATCATGTCGAAGTTGCCCGGAGGCGGCGTCGACGTCGGGCACGTCCTCGGCGCAGCGGGGCGACCGGGTGGGTGGAGCGCCGTGCGTCGGCGAGGTAGCCGTTGGCCTTGCGGGTGGTCTCGAAGCCGACCAGCAGGTCGGGGTAGCCGGCCGCCGCCTCGGCCACGCGGTAGCCCATGTAGTCGGCGAACGACTCCTGGAGCCAGGTGTCCTCCCACCACGTCATCGTCACCAGGTCGCCGAACCACATGTGCGCCATCTCGTGGGCGATCGTGGTGGCGCGCGAGGCCCGCACCCGGTCCGGTGAGCCGTCCGCGCGGGAGGTACTCGTCGCGGTAGGTCACGCAGCCCGGTGTCTCGAGCGCGCCCCAGTTCTGCCCCGGCACGAAGGCCTGGTCGTAGGAGTCGAACGGCATCGGCTCGGCGAACAGCGTGCCGTAGTGGTCGAAGCACGCCTCGGTGGTGCGCCGCAGCTCGTCGAAGTCGCGGTCGAGCTCGGCGGCCAGCGAGCGCCGCGCGTGCCACCCGAAGGGCAGCCCGGCGTGCTCCCAGGTGCGCGAGTGCCACGGTCCCGCGCCCACGACGAACATCGCCGGGGGGATCGGCAGCGTGGTGCGTGAAGGTCCACCGCACGCCGCGGGCTCGCGCTCGCGGCCCACCTCGCGCCCGTTGGCCAGCACCGTCGCGCCGGGCTCGGCCAGCACCGCTGACGGTCGTAGGTCGCCTTGAGGTCGTTCTGGTCGAAGCAGGGGAAGACCCGCTGGGCGACGTCCATCCCGACGTAGGCCGCGAGGTACGTCGCGCCGTCGGCCGGGTCGACGAAGCGGTGCATGCCGTCGCCGTCGGTGACGTAGGGGACCCGGGCGTCGACGACCACCTCGTGGCGCCCGCCGAGCCCGGTCAGGTGCAGCCGGCGCCCGTCGTACGACGCGTCGACCGGCTGCCGTCGACGACGACCGTCACGTCGGTCGGCCGAGCCAGCTCGAGGAACGTCGTGGCCGCGCGTGCAGGTGAACCGCGATCGTGGCGCGGCACCCGAACGTGTCCGACGGACCCGGTGAGGTCGAGGTCGAGGCGGTAGGAGACGTCGGAGACGTCGGCGGCGCGCCGGCGGGCTTCGTCGAGGGTCAGGCTCACCCGGCCGAGCCTAGGAGACGCCCGGTCACGGCCGGCCGACGCCCTGCGCCCGTTGGCGGCGCGACCGAGCCCGCGACGAGCCGGGAATTGGTGTCACCCCGGTGACCCGGCCTAGACTCTTCCGGTTGCCTCGGCGAGGGAGCGGATGCTCCGTGATCGACAGGGCCGGCTGACAGTCTCGACTGCGTGCCGCGCTGTCGCGCGGCGCTCCGAGCCCCGGCCAGGCCCCCGACACCGACACGAAGGAGCACCAGCATGTCCACCGAGAAGATCCAGGCCGAGACCCGCACCGAGTTCGGCAAGGGCGCCGCCCGCCGCATCCGCCGCGCCGACAAGGTGCCCGCGGTCGTCTACGGCCACGGCAACGAGCCGATGCACGTCACCCTGCCCGGCCACGACACGATGATGGCGCTCAAGCACGGTGGCGCCAACGCGCTGCTCGAGCTCGACATCGACGGCACCTCGCAGCTGGCGCTGACCAAGCAGGTCCAGATCGACCCGATCCGCCGCACGCTCGAGCACATCGACTTCGTCGCCGTCATCAAGGGCGAGAAGGTCACCGTCGAGGTGCCCGTCCACCTCGAGGGCGAGGCCGCCCGCGAGACGATGGTCTTCACCGACACCACCACGATCCAGCTCGAGGCCGAGGCCACGAACATCCCCGAGTACATCGAGGTCTCCATCGAGGGCCTGACCGCCGGCACCCAGATCCTGGCCTCCGACCTCACGCTGCCCGCCGGCTCCGAGCTGCTGCTCGACCCCGAGACGCTGATCGTCAACATCACCGAGCAGCAGAGCGAGGAGGCCCTGGAGGCCGAGCTCGAGTAGGCCGAGGCCGAGGCCGGCATCGAGCGCGAGGAGAGCGACGAGGACGCGCCGAGGGCGGCGACGCGGCCGAGGCCGACACCGAGGAGTGACGCGGCCGCATGCTGCGCGCGCGACTCAGGTGGTACCTGGGCCGTCTCGTCTCGCCCGCCGGTCCCTCGCTCGTCGAGGGGCCGGGCGGGCAGCCGGGGCCACCGCATGCTGAGGAGCGCCGACATGAGCACCTCGACGGACGTGTGGCTGGTCGTCGGGCTGGGCAACCCCGGTCCGACGTACGCCGGTCACCGGCACAACATCGGCTACCTCGTCTGCGACGAGCTGGCCACCCGGATGGGCTCGTCCTTCCGGGCCCACAAGTCGGGACGCGCCGACGTCGTCGAGGGTCGCCTCGGCGCCCCCGGGATCCGACGGCCCCGCGCGTCGTGCTGGCGCGTCCTCGCTCGTACATGAACGAGGTCGGCGGACCGGTCAAGGCGCTCGCCAGCTTCTACAAGGTCGAGCCCGACCACCTCGTCGTCATCCACGACGAGCTGGACATCGACTTCGGCACGCTCCGGGTCAAGCTCGGCGGCGGCGACAACGGCCACAACGGCCTGAAGTCGCTGCGCTCGTCGTTCGGCACCGGCGACTTCTACCGGGTCCGCGCCGGCATCGGCCGGCCGCCGGGGCGTCAGGACGTCGCCGACTTCGTGCTGTCCAACTACGCGACGGTCGAGCGCAAGGAGCTGCCCTTCCAGGTCGACCGCGCGGCCGACGCCGTGGAGAGCCTGATCGACCGGGGTCTCTCCGCGACCCAGGGCGCGTTCAACTCCTGACCGACGAGCCTCATGTTTCTTGAGGATTCCTTTCGTTTTTGTGGACGCTTCCCAGAGGGCTACCCCTGGCGAGGCGCGGTTACGGTGAGTCGTCGTCACGACGCGAGGACTCGGAGCCCACGCGTCGCAGCGACGGGGACACGCGGGGACACGCGGGGACACGCACGGAAAACATGGGGAACTTCCGAGTCGAGCAGTGGGGTGCAACAGACATGCGTCAGGCGTCTTTCGATGACCCGACAGTCATCAACGGACGGGGTGGGGACCCCGCACCGGGAGCGACGCCGACGCGCCACTCTCCGCTCGACGGGTCGACCACCGGCCTGACGATCGCGTCGGCCTCGGAGGGTCCCGGAGCGCTGACCTCACCGGTGCCGAGAGCGTCGCGCCGCTCCCGCGCCGTACGGCTCGCGGTCGCGCCCCTCGCGGGCGCCGCCGCCGTCGCCCTGGTCCTCGTCCTGGTCGGTCTCGCCCTGGGCGTCGACGCCCGGGTGGTCGTCGGCATGCTCGTGCCGGCCACGGTGCGGGTCGCGCTGACCACGCCCCCCCACACCGTCTCGTCGTGGGTCCACGGGTGGGTCGTGGCCCGCTCGCTCGGGGTGACCTTCGCGTTCGTCGTCGTGGTGCTCAGCGCGCTGCACGCATCGAGCGGCATCGTCGACGACACGATCCTCCTCGGCACCCTCGCCGCGCTCGTCTCCGGCGCCGTGGCCCTCGGCGCCGCCTCGTTGCGCCACCCGCCGCGGGTGCTCCTGGTCGGCGACGCCGACGAGGTTCGACGCCTGCACGCGCAGTGGCAGGACCGCGGCGAGCTGACCGTGGTCGGCGCCCGCCTCTCCGGCGAGGCGACACCGACCGCCGCCGCGGCGCGTTCGCTCGGCCTGCCGCTCGTGGGCGACCGCGAGGGTCTCGCGGACTTCGTCGCCGAGCACGACGTCGACGTGGTCCTCGTCGGGTCGGCCACCGCCGCCGTACCCGGCGCCGTGCGGAGCCTCGAGTGGCAGCTCGAGGGCACCGCTGCCGCCGTCCTGTGCGCACACGCCGCCGACCACGCAGCGGTGCACCGCCTCGGCTGGACGTCGGTCGACGGCACCACCTTCGCCGTGGTCTCCGCGCCGGCCACCGCCCTGACCCGCTCGGTCAAGACGATCTCCGACCGGGTGCTCGGACTCGCCCTGCTCCTGCTCTTCGCCCCGCTGATCGCGGTGCTCGCGGTGCTCGTGCGCCTCGACTCGCGCGGTCCCGCCGTCTTCGCCCAGACCCGCGTCGGTCACCGGGGTCGCCCGTTCACCCTCTACAAGCTGCGCACGATGACCGTCGACGCCGAGGTCGCCAAGGTGCAGCTGGTCGAGCAGGACGAGGGCAACGGGGTGCTCTTCAAGATCAGGAACGACCCGCGGGTCACCCGCCTCGGCCGGTTCCTGCGCGCGAGCTCGGTCGACGAGCTGCCGCAGCTGTGGAACGTCGTTCGCGGCGACATGTCGCTCGTGGGTCCGCGCCCGGCCCTGCCCGAGGAGGTCGCGCTCTACACCGACCTCGAGGTCCGACGCCTCGCGGTGAAGCCGGGCATGACCGGGCCCTGGCAGGTCAGCGGCCGGTCCTCGCTGAGCCGGGAGCGCTCGATGCAGCTCGACGCGGGGTACGCCGACAACTGGCACCCGGCCGGTGACGCGCGCATCCTGCTGCGCACCGTCGACGCAGTCCTGCTGCGCCGCGGCGCCTTTTGATGAGGCGATCCACCACGGTGGGTCGCCTACCTCGGCTGCTCGTCGCGGTCGCGGCCGTGGCAGCACTGGTCGCCGCCTGCGCCCTCGCACGCGAGAACGACGGCCAGGGGCCCCTCACCACACCCGCCGCACCCACCACGCCCTCCGCCACCTCCCCGGACGCGCTCCCGAGCGAGCTGCCGACCGCGCGCGACCCGCGGACCTGGCCGTACCCGGCCGACTCGATCTGGAACCACCCGCGCGGTGACGCGGCTAGCCTGGTGCCTTTCCCCCTGACGACGACACAGCGCACCCTGGCTCCGGAGGAGGACGTCATCATCCTGGCCCCCGACGCCCCCGTGCAGGACGTCTACGCCACGACGGCCGGCTGGGACCCGGGCCAGACCCGCTGCGGCGCGATCACCGACGACGTCCTGGTCCCCGGCTTGCCGATCCCCACCGGCTGGGCGACCGACCCCGGCTACTTCGGTACGACGCCCAACCAGTCCGCCGCGGTCCTGCTGCCCGACGACACCCTGGTCGAGCTGCAGCCCTTCCACATCTGTCCCGACGGCCGGGTCACCGCGCAGTACGCCCCGTCGGCCTGGCGCGGCAGCTCGATCCTGACCGGGGGAGTGCCCGGCGACATCGGCGGCGGGGCCCACGGCGGGTCGGGGCTGACGGCGTTCGGCGGCACGATCCGCCTCGGCGAGTGGGTGCCGGGTGGCCGGATCCCGCACGCCCTCAAGGTCACCATCGACGGGTCCCTGCTGTCCTCGGCCGCCGGCGGCTTCCGGTGGCCCGCCGACCGCGCCGACAGCGGCTACGAGGTCGGGTACCGCGGGTCGCAGACGGCCGCCCGGATGGGCGCCCTGCTCACCCTCGCACCGGACTTCGACGTCGACGGGCTGGCCACCGAGGCGGCCCGGATCCTGGCGCGCACCCTCGTCGGGTACGGCGCCTACGTCGTCGACGGCGCCGGTCGGTCGACGGTCGGCCTGGCCGTGGAGTGGGGCCCTCAGGGCCGCGTGCTCGACGAGTTCCAGAGCGCCTGGGGCTACTCCTTCACCGGCCGGGTGGCCGAGGCCACGGGCGAGCAGCGCGACTTCCTCGCCGACCTGGTGACCATCGAGGCCGCCCTGCAGATCGTCGACGACAACGGCCCGGAGTCGATCGGCGGGACCGGGGCGCCGCTCGCGCCGTCCGCCCCGCCGCTGGCGGGTGCGCGATGAGGATCCTGCACGTCAACAAGTTCCTGTACCGCCGCGGGGGAGCCGAGTCCTACATGCTCGACCTGGCCCAGGAGCAGCGCGCCCAGGGCCACACCACGACCTTCTTCGCGATGCAGCACCCGGACAACGACGCCGACCCCAACGCCGACCTGTTCCCCGAGCGGATGGAGCTGAACCCGCCGCCCGACGGGATCGCGGCGCGGCTGCGGACCGCCGGGCAGGTGCTCTACCGTCGCGACGCGCGCCGGGGGATGGAGGCCGCGCTGGAGCGGGACCGGCCCGACGTGGTCCACCTGCACAACATCTACCACCAGCTCTCGCCGTCGGTGCTGCGTCCGGTCGCGGCCCGCGGGATCGCGTCGGTGATGACCCTGCACGACTACAAGCTGGCGTGCCCGACGTACCAGCTCCTCGACGCCGAGGGTCAGATCTGCGAGGCGTGCCTGCCCGGCAAGTTCCGCCACGCCACCCTCAAGCGCTGCAACGGCGGCTCGCTGGCGGGGAGTGCGTTGGCCACCCTGGAGCTCAACGTCCACCGCGCCACGCACGCCTATGACGCGGTCGACGCGCTCGTGTGCCCGAGCGAGTTCATGAAGCTCAAGATGACCGAGGGCCGGGTCTATCCCGAACGCCTCGTCCACCTGCCCAACTTCTGCGACGTCTCCCGGGTGAGCGCGGCCACCGAGCCCGGGTCCGGGGTCCTCTACGCCGGGCGGCTCTCGCCCGAGAAGGGCGTCGACGTGCTCGTCGATGCCGCCGCGCACCTGCCGCCGTCGATCCGCGTCACCATCGCCGGCGACGGACCCGAGCGGGCCGCGCTCGAACGCCGGGCCGCCGACCTCGGGGTCGCGGACCGGGTGAGCTTCCTGGGCCGGGTGCCCGGCGAGCAGGTGCACGACCTGATGCGCGCGGCCGCGGTGCTCGCCGTGCCCTCGCGCTGGTACGAGAACCAGCCGATGACGATCCTGGAGGCCTTCGGCTGCGCCCGCCCGGTGGTCGCCTCGGCCCTCGGCGGTCTCCCGGAGCTGATCACCGACGGCGCCACCGGGCGGCTGGTCCCGCACGACGACCCGACCGCGTTGGCCGGCGCGCTGAGCGAGCTCGCCGGCGACCCGGCCACCGCCCACGCCTGGGGCCGCACCGCCCGCGCCGGGACGTCCGGCTACTCGCTCGAGACCCACGTGCGGCACCTCGAAGGTGTCTACGCCCGGGCCGCGAGGCACCGCCGGGACCGGACCCGCACCGGGTAGATCGGCATCCCGGGCCCCGGGATCAAGGCGTCTCAGGGTCCTTGAGCAAATCTTCGGTTTCTGTGGTCGCTACGCATAGGGCGGCGCTGCGGTCAAGGTCACTAACGTGAACTCATCCTCCCGAGACGGTCTCGGCTCGACCGGGGGGACATGTCTTGGGGGACATGTCATGGGGACATCCAGGCCGACAGGGGGCGATGGGGAGTGCGTCACGAACGCACCCCCGTCTCCGCCGTGGCGGGTCCGACCTCGGAGGACCTGACGCTCGCTTCGCTGCGGGCGACGGCACGGGGAAGAGGTTCAAGGGGGCATCACAGATGAGCTTGAAGATCGCCATGCTGGGGACGCGTGGACTGCCGGCCACCTTCGGTGGGGTCGAGCACCACGTCGAGAAGATCGGCGAGAAGCTGGTCGAGCGCGGTCACGAGGTGACCGTCTACTCCCAGAGCCGCTACGCACCGGGTCAGGCCGTCACCGACCACCACGGGATGCGGGTCGTCACGCTGCCGACCGTGCCGGTCCGCGGCTTCGAGGCACTGTTCCACTCGGCCCTCGCCACGGCGCACGGCCTGGGCAGCGGCCACGACGTCTTCCACTACCACGCGGTCGGCCCCGGCCTGCTCTCACCGCTTGCTCGGCTCGGCTCGCGCTCGGCGATCGTCCAGACCGTCCACGGCCTCGACGCCGACCGTGCCAAGTGGGGTGGCGGCGCCCGGCGCGTGCTCAACCTCGCGACGTGGATGAGCGCCCGGGTCCCGGACACCACCGTCACCGTGTCGCGCGCGCTGGCCGACCACTACTCGGAGCGCTACGACCGCGCCTGCCGCTACGTGCCCAACGGCGTGAGCATCAAGCCCAGCCGTGCCCCCGAGGTCATCCGCGAGCGTTTCGGCCTCCAGGGCGACGACTACTTCCTCTTCGTCGGCCGCCTCGTGCCCGAGAAGCGCCCCGACCTGCTCCTGAAGGCCTTCGCCCAGGTCGCCACCGACAAGAAGCTCGTGCTCGTGGGCGGCTCCAGCCACACCGACGAGTACGTCGCCGAGCTGCATCGCCTGGCCGCCCAGGACCCGCGCGTCATCATGCCCGGCTACCTCTACGGCGCCGAGCTCGACGAGCTGTTCACCAACGCGACCGCGTTCGTGCAGCCGTCCGCGCTCGAGGGTCTGCCGCTGACCCTGCTCGAGGCGATGGGCAGCGGGGTGCCGGTCGTCGTCAGCGACATCGAGCCGCACCTCGAGATCGTCACCGGAGACCGCGCTGGGGCGCGCGTCTTCGAGGAGGGTGACCAGGCGGCGCTGGTCTCGGCCCTGCGCCGGGTGGTCGCCACAGCACCGTCCGAGCACGAGGCGGCCCGCGCCGTGCGCGACGCCGTTCTCTCCACCTACGACTGGTCGGCCTGCGTCGACGCGCTCGAGGTCATCTACGACGACGCCGTGCACCGCGTGGGCGGTCCTCGTCGTCGCCGCCGTTCCACCGCCGCCGCGCACCACCAGGCCGAACGCTCCGGCGTCGGCACGTCCACCGGTCCTGTCGTTTCCCAGTCTGCTCCCCGTGAAAGGGTCCTGCACGCATGAAGCTCTACTCCCGTCTCCGCCCCCGCCGCGGAGCACGACAGGTCGCCGTAGCCGTCCTGGCGTCGGTCGTCGGCATGTCTGCGCTCGCCCTGGCTCCCGCGCCGTCGTACGCCGGCCAGCCGGTCGTCGTCAGCCCGAACCCGGACCAGAGCCACCCCCGGGTCCTGAACGGTCGCGTCTACGCGATCGCGACCAAGGGTGACCTCGTGGCGGTCGGTGGCTCGTTCACCTCCGTGCGCAACGGCGCCCCGAACGCGCCGAACGAGGCGCGGCAGTGGATCTTCATGTACAACTACAAGACCGGGCAGATCGTCTCCTCCTTCAACCCGGTGCTGACCGGGCCCACCCCGATCACCACGGGTCTCGTCGCCCCGCAGCCCGGTGTCGAGGCGATCGAGTTCGCCCCCGACGGGCAGTCGCTCTACGTCGGCGGCTGGTTCACCTCGGTCAACGGCCAGTCGGTCAAGCGCGTCGTCCAGCTCAACCTGGACGGCACCCGTCGCGCGTCGTTCTCGGCCAGCGTGAACCAGCCCATCAACGACATGGCGCTGGTCGGCGGACGGCTGATCCTCGGCGGCCAGTTCAGCGTCGTCAACGACCAGCCGGTCAGCAAGCTCGTCTCGCTCGACCCGGCCACCGGTGCGACCCAGTCCGACTTCAACCTCCCGGCCACGGACTCCCGCGACCAGTACGCGCCGTACATCCAGGAGATGGACGCCTCGGCAGACGGACGCTGGCTCGCGGTGGCCGGCAGCTTCAAGACCATCGGCAACCAGCCCCGCAACCAGCTGGCCCTGATCGACCTGCAGGGGACGCCGAAGGTGGCCAACTGGTCCACCGACGACTACGCCGCCACCTGCTCCTCGGTCACCGACGACTCCTACATCCGCGGCATCGACATCTCGCCCGACAGCTCGTTCATGGTGATCGGCACGACCGGCGCCTACGGCGGCACGCAGAAGCTGTGCGACTCCGCCTCGCGCTGGGAGCTCCCGCCGACGCAGTCCGGCGACAACCTGCACCCGACCTGGCGCAACCTCACGGGTGGCGACACGTTCTGGTCCAGCCACATCACCGACTCGGCCGTCTACCTCGGCGGGCACCAGCGGTGGACGAACAACCCGCGTCCCTCGCCGGGCGGCGACAACGACGGCCCCGGCTCGGTGGAGCGCTACGGCATCGTCGCGCTCGACCCGCTGACCGGCGTGCCGCTCTCCTGGAACCCGGGCCGCGACCGCGGCCGGGGTGCCGAGGTGATCACCAGCAACGACGACTACCTCTTCGTCGGCAACGACACCGACCTCTTCGCCGGCCAGGTCCGGCAGCGGCTCGCCGACCTGCCCGTCGTGGGGGGGAGCGCCAACCCGCAGCCGAGCCCGGTCTCGCTGCCCGTGACGCTCACCTTCGCCGTCGGCTCCCAGCTGCGCTCGGCGTCCTTCGACGGCCAGACCGTCGGAGCCGCGACCGAGACGCCGGGCTCGGCCGGCACCAGCTGGAGCGGGTTCCGCGACGGCTTCGTGCAGAACGGCAAGCTGATGTACTACGGCGAGAACCAGGCGTTCTACTCGCGCCCCTTCTCGTCCTCGGCGATCGGCAGCCCGACGAACCTGTCCACGAGCGTCGGCTACGTCGACACCAACTACGACCTGACTCCCTACGACCAGCCCTACGGCGTGGCGGAGACCACCGTGGCCGGCTACCGGCCGGCGAGCGGCCAGATCTACTACGTGAAGTCGGGCGACAACAAGCTCTACCGCCGCGGTGTCTCGCTCGAGAGCGGCATCATCGACGGCTACGAGTACGTCGCCTCGAACCGCTCCTTCGCCGGGGCCCGCGCGCTGGAGTTCGTCGGTGACTGGCTCTACGCGGCCTGGAGCGACGGCGCCCTGTACCGCTTCTACGCCCCGGGCGGCAACGTCGACTTCGACAGCAACCAGATCGTCGACGTCAACCACGGCATCGACTGGAGCCAGGTCCACGGCCTCTTCGCGACGCCGACGACCGGCACCGCCGTGCCGCCGGCCGCGCCCTCGCTGAGCTGCACGTCGGCGACGCCGTGGACGGCCTCCTACTGGTCCAACCAGTCGCTGTCCGGTGCCGCCGACGTCACCCGCTGCGAGGCGGACGTCAGCTACGACTACGGCACCGGCGCCCCCTCGGGCACGGGCCTCCCGGCCAACAACTTCTCGGCCAGCTGGCAGCGCACCGTGACGCTCGCTGCGCCCGGTGCCATCAAGGTCGACGCGGCAGCCGACGACGGCGTCCGCGTCTACGTCGACGGCGTCCGCGTCATCAACAGCTGGGTCGACAGCGGTGGCGACCTGCGGACCGGCACCAGTGGTGCCCTCGCGGCCGGCGACCACACGGTCCGGGTGGAGTACTACGAGAACGCCGGGGGCGCCAAGATCCAGGTGACCACCTCGGTCGTCGCAGCCCCCGAGCCGGCTCCCGAGCCGGACAACCTCCCGGGTGACACCGCGGTGACCACCCCGGCCGAGCTCGAGACGCTCACCTCGTCCACCGTGAACGTCACCGGTACGGCGACCGACAACCGCAGCGTCGCCTCGGTCCGGGTCGCGGTCTACAACCGGGACGACGCGGTCAACCGCTGGCTGCAGGCCGACGGCACCTTCGGCCCGTCGTACGCCTACCGGACGCCCACCCTGGCGACCCCGGGCGGCACGTCCACCACCTGGTCGACCTCGGTCAGCATCCCGGCCGGCAACTACGCGATCGACGCCGTCACCGTGGACACCGCCGGCAACCAGGACCCGACCAGCGCCTTCCGCAGGTTCGCGGTCCGTAGCGCCGGGACCGACACCACGCCGCCGTCGACCGTCGTCAGCGCGCCGGGCCTGCGGGCCACGGTCGGTGCCGGCAGCCTCATCGCCAGCGGGACGACGAGCGACGACGTCGCCGTCGGGACCGTGCGGGTCGGGATCTACGACCGCAACACCAGCAAGTGGCTGCAGGCCAACGGCACGTGGAGCACGTCCTACGCCTACCGCGAGGCGACCGTGCCCCAGTCCGGCGCCCCGAGCTCGGCCTGGAGCCTCCCGCTCACCCTGTCGAGCGGCAGCTACGCCCTCGACGTCAGGGGCCGCGACGCCGCCGGCAACCTCGCCGCCACGGTGTGGAACCCGTTCGAGGTCCGTGCCGCCGCGGCAGACTCGACGCCGCCCAGCACGGTGGTCAGCAGGCCGATCAAGAACAGCACGGTCGGCGCCGGCTCGGTGCTGATGTCGGGCACGAGCACCGACAACGTCGCGGTCAAGCAGGTGCGGGTGGCGATCTTCAACCGCGTCGACTCCGTCAACAAGTGGCTGCAGCCCAACGGCACCTTCGGGCCGTCGTACTCCTACACGTTGGCGACGCTCGACAACCCCGGCGCCGCCTCGACGACGTGGAGCGTGCCGCTCACCCTGCCGGCCGGCCTCTACGGCATGGATGCCAAGGCGGTCGACGCGATCGGCAACATCGACCCGGCCGCGCCGTGGACCCCCTTCACCGTGGGGAGCGACAGCTCGGCGCCGTTCGCCAAGATCACCTCGACCTCGGTGAAGGGCAGCCCGGGACTGCGGCGCGTCGACGTGGCGGGCACCGCGAAGGACAACTCGTCGGTCATGCTGGTCGAGCTCAGCGTCAAGAAGCTCGGCGCGAAGTCCGGCCACCGCTACCTCCAGAAGAACGGCAGCTGGGGTCGCAAGGCGACGCTGCTGCGCACGAAGGTCGTCAAGCCCGGCAACCGGTCGGTCACGTGGAAGCTGCGCCTCAAGCTCCCCGCCGCCCGCTACCTGGTCAAGGCCGTCCCGATCGATGCGAGCCGGAACACGTCCAAGTCGCCTGCGAGCAGGAGCTTCCGGGTGAATACTCGGGGGTGATGAGCCAGACCCGACGACCGACCCTGGCCCGCGACAGCGGACGCACGCTGGTCGGGTCGGTCGTCAGCAACCTGTGCAACGTCCTGGTCATCCTCGTCATCGCCCGCACGCTGGGCATCGGCGCGGTCGGTCAGTACAC
Organism: uncultured Actinomycetota bacterium; assembly: GCA_963757695.1. Taxonomy (GTDB): domain Bacteria; phylum Actinomycetota; class Actinomycetes; order Propionibacteriales; family Nocardioidaceae; genus Nocardioides. The sequence goes on along the minus strand of CAVWTJ010000012.1, from coordinate 289,512 downwards.
CCTGGCCTTCGCCGTTCGCGCGATCCTGCTGCTGGTGTGCGGGCTGGGGATGCGCACCTCCATGACCCGGTTCGTCGCGGCCCACCTGGCTCACGACGAGCCGGGCGCCGTACGAGGCTCGGCGCTGCTCGGCGTCCTCGTGCCGGTGGGGTTCTCGCTCGCCGTCGCGATCGGATGGTTCGCGCTCGCGGAACCGCTCGCGACGTCGGCGTTCGGCAACCCGGACCTGGTCGTCCCGATGCGGGTGTTCGCCGCCAGCCTGCCCTTCTTCGTCGCCATGAACACCGCGCTCGCCGCGACCCAGGGCTTCTCCGACCTGCGCGCCTACACCTGGGTCGGACAGGTCCTCGAGCCGGCGCTGCGCCTGGTGCTGACCGCGGGGCTGCTCCTGCTCGGCGGTGGGATCGTCGCCGCCTCGGCCGCCCTCCTCGTCGCCAGCGTCGTGACCGGCGTGCTCGCCGTGCTCGCCCTGGTGCGCATGGTCGCGCGGCTGCCGAGGGCGCCGCTGTCCTACCCGGGCCGCGAGCTCGTGTCGTTCGGCGCGACCAGCTGGGTCGCGTCGATGGCCACCCAGGGGCTGCTGTGGGCCGACGTCGTGATCCTCGGCGTGCTCGTGAGCGACGAGCAGGTCGGCGCCTACCAGGTCGCGGCCCGCGTGGTGCTCGTCGCCATGGTCGTCATCACGTCGCTGACCGCAGCGATGGCGCCGCGCATCGCGTCGACCTGGGAGCGTGGCGACGTCGCCGCCACCTCCGACGCCTACGTCGGGGTCGTGCTGTGGAGCGCCCGCCTGACCCTGCCGCTGCTGGCCGGGTTGGTCGCCGTGCCCGCGGCAGTGCTCCACGTCTTCGGCTCCGACTTCGGTGACGCCACGACGGTGGTGGTGCTGCTGGCGGTCGGCGCGGTTGCGGAGATCGCCGGGGCGCCCTCGGCGGTGGTGCTCAACTACATCGGCCGCAACCGGCTCAACATGGTCATCAACGTCGCGGCGCTGGTCTTCAACATCGGCCTCAACGTGGCCGTCATCCCGGTCCTCGGCATCGAGGGGGCAGCCGGGGTGTGGGCCTTGACGCTCGTGCTGGGCGCTGTCGTGCGCGTGGTCGTCGTCCGGCGGGTGGCGATCGACCGGTGGCCGTGGAGCGCGCAGCTGCTCGCCGCGATCGCCGGGGCAGCCGTGGCCTCGGTGGTGGCCTTCGCCGCGGCCCAGGTGCTGCCCGACATCGTCGCCGTGCGACTCCTCGTGGCCTCGGTCCTGGTGATCGGGACCTACCTGCTGGTGGTGGTGGGCACCGGACTGACCCGTGCCGAGCGCGGGATCGTCTCACGGGAGATCTCGCTGCGGTGGCCCGGACTGCGGCGCGCGCGGGTCCGCTGGCAGCTGCGGGGGGCGACCGTCGTCCACGACGAGATCCTCCTCGACGAGCTGATCAGCCCGTTCCGGGTCGACGTCCTGGCGCGTGCCGAGCTCTTCCAGCAGGCCCGGGCGCACGCCGACCTGCTCCGCGAGGACGAGGCCGCCTTCCTGGCGCTCGTGCGGGAGGGCCCGTACGGCGTCTGGTTCGAGGAGGTGCTGGTGCACCGCGGACACGTGCCGGGCGACGACGCGGCAGCCCTCGAGCGCACCTTCCGCTCGATCGTCCGCTCGAGCCTGCAGCTCCTCGAGCGATACGACCGCCTCGGTCGGCAGGCGCTGGGCAAGGTCACCGTGACCCGGGTGCCGGCCGGGACACCGGTGGGCGAGTGGACCCTCGGGGAGGACCGCTGGGTCCTGCTCGACGGTGGCCACCGGATGGCACTGGCCGTCGTCGAGGGCGTGCAGTCCATCGGTCCCGACGACTACCTGGTCGTGGAGGGCGAGGTGCCGCCCAACAACACCGAACGGCTCCTGTCCTCGGGCCGGACCGACGACCGGGAGGGGCTGGCGTTCCTGGCCTGTGGCCTCGTCGCGCCGGAGGAGCGGGACCAGGTGCAGAGCTGGGCGGACCTGATCGAGCACCTGCGGGTGCCGGACAACCGCGGACCCGTGTCCGCCTGGCGCCTCTCGCCGGTCAGCCGGACCTGACCGCGAGCCCGAGCGGCTCAGGCGTCCAGGACGTCGGGGAGTCGAGCCATGTCGTCGGCGATCGTGGCGGTCAGCAGGTCGCGGAAGTCGTCGGGCACCGCGGCCGCCTTGAGCGCCTTGTGCGCGCGGTAGTCGGGCTGGGAGTGGGGCGGCAGGCCGAGGTGGTCGAAGACGACGGCGAGGGTCTCGCTGGGTCGTTCGAAGATGTCCTCGCTGCGCACGACCAGGACCTGGTCAGCCGAGAAGTGCTCCCGCAGCCGCTCGACCTGCTCGGCGTACCGGCTGCGTCCGGCGTAGCTGTAGTGCCGGTGCGCGTACCACCGGGTCCGCTCGACGGGGTCCGCGAGCCGCCCGGCCTCGGCGGCGAGTGCTGCGAGCGGGTCCAGGTCCTCGAAGCCGCGGGCGACCTCGTAGCGGTAGTGGGACCAGGCGCGTTGCACGGGGTCGCGCAGGACCATCAGGATCCGGGCGTCGGGCACGTCCCGGGCGATCCGTGCCGGTGCCTCGGGGTGGAAGCAGTAGTAGGGGCTGGACTCGCCGAAGATCGGCCGGGCGCCGAGCTTGGCCTCGAGCCGGTCGAGGTCGGCGCTGAGCGGGAGGTGGCCGCGGAACCACGAGGGGCCCCGGTGGTAGTTGACGTCGTAGTAGCGGCACCCCTTCTCGACCAGTCCTCGCAGCACGAGCGGGTGGTCGACGATGTACTCGTCGAGCGACGTCGTACCGGCGCGCTTGGCGCCGACGATGAAGTAGCTCGGCAGCTCGCGCTCACCCCGGCGCAGGGCGTGCACCCGCCGCGCCGCCGCGTGCCGCAGCCGACGACTGGCCGGGGGCAGGAGGGTGGACCGCTCGCTCATCGGGCGTCACCACCGACCGGGTCGAGCTGGTCGTCGCGAGCGCTCAGGGCCCACTGCGCCACGGCGAAGAGGGGCAGGGTGCTCCACAGGAACGTCACGTTGTCGATCAGGTTGTCGCCGGCCGAGGCGACCACGATCGCGACGGCATACCCGGCGACCCCGGCCAGCGTGGCCACCAGCAGTGGATCTCGACGGGTGTCGCGGTGCAGCGCGCCGACCCGGGCGACCGCGCGCCAGGCGACGGAGAGCAGCGCCCAGAGCAACCACAGGTAGACGCCGAGCCCGATCACGCCCGTGTCGATCAGAGCCTTGAGGTAGTCGTTGTGGGCGTCCTTGCCGGTCAGGCGGAACGCCTCGCCCGGCCCACCGCCGAGGACGGGCGCGGACTGGATGCTCGGCACCAGGCCCTCCCACTGGTCGAAGCGCCAGGCCAGCGAGCTCTGCGTGCGCGGCTGGTCCGGGTTCGGCGCGAGGTCGGCGATGCGCGCGTTGACCGACGGGACGAACAGCACGACGAGCACCATCCCCAGGATCGCGAGGACCGCGATCCTCCGGTCGAGCAGCAGGCACACGACCAGGGCACCGAGCGCCCCGCACAGCCAGGCGCCGCGCGTCTCGGTGAGGATCAGCTCGACCCCCACCACCGCGGTGTAGGCGAGGGCTGCGTACCGGGTGGCGCCGGTGGTGCGCAGGATCCACGCGGTGCCGAGGATGACGAGCGGCACCAGGAAGTAGGCGAAGTTGTTGGAGAGGTAGAAGACCGACTTCAGTGCCGTGACGTCGTCCTTGTTCGCCGTCACGGTGACGCCGACGAGGCCGAGGAGGGGGTAGAGCAGGGGCAGCGCGCTCACGGTCACCACGAGCTGGACCACGTGGCGCACGGTGAGCCGGCCGGTCGCCAGGAGCAGGTCGGTCACGAGGAACGCCGCCACTCCGGCAGCCATGCGCAGCGTCGTCGCGAGGCCCTCGCCCGGGGCTGTGCTGCCGAGCGTGGCAAGCACCTGGATCCCCACGAGGGAGAGCAGGGCCAGTGGCAGCGGGCGCAGCAGCCGCGGTCGGAGCTCGGCGCGGTGGAGGATCAGCCAGCCGCTCATGACGGCGAGCACGCCGATGCCGAACACCTGGGTGAAGGAGACACCGTTGCCACGGGTCCCTGCGGACAGGTCGACCAGGGGGCGCAGCACGCATGCGAACACGAAGACGTGGACGAAGGACCGGAACCCGCTGGCCACGGCCACCACGACGAGCGCGACCACGACGAGGAGGGCCAGCCCGAGGCCGAAGTTGCGCGACAGCGCTGCCACGAGCACGGCCGGCCCGAGCACGAGCGAGCCGATCAGGGAGATCGATGTCGTGCTCGTCAGTGCCTCGAGGCGGGTGCGTCGCCGGGGCGCTCCCGGATCACGCGGGACGGCGGGATCCCCCGACCGGGGCGGCGGGCCGGGCGCGAGGTGGTCAGTAGCCATGGGCTCGCCTCCGTGGCGCGGTGACGGCGGAGACCAGGCGCCGCTGACGGGCCGGCATCCGGGTGGCCCACTCGTCGTCGCGACGAAGGGTGAGCGGGCCGGAGCGGACCCGGTTGGGGTTGCCGGCGACGGCGTGCGAGGTGCGCAGGTCGAGGCCGTCGGGGCCGATGAACGACAGGTCGGGCTCGATCCCGGCGTGCACCGCGATCGCGCCGAGGGTCTCCTCGGGGTGGTCGACGAGGTCCTCGTAGCGCACGACGTGGGCGCTGGTGCCGGACCGTCGGGCCAGGGCCGCGACGCTGCTGGAGGCCTCCAGCCACATCAGCCCTGCCTTGGTGGGGGAGAACCGCTCCATCTCCTCCTCGAAGCCCGCGACCTGCTGGGAGGCCGTCGAGCGCTGCCAGGAGTACGCGACCGCGCGCGGGTCGCGCACCAGGTGCACGGTGCGGACGTCGAGCAGGGGGCTGCGCTGGAGCAGGGCACCGTACGCCGGCAGCTTGCTGGAGTCGACGATCACCTCCGCACCGCTGGCGATCGCGAGGTTGCGCAGCAGGCGCCCGAGCACGTCGACGAGCTCGTCGACCTCGTGGCTCTGCCGCCCGGCGACCCACCACGGGACGCGGCGGGTGCGGACGGCGGCGGTGAGACGTTCGTCGAGGCGGCCCGCCTCCGCGGTGTCCGGGACCGAGCCGAAGGTGGCCTCGAGCGCGGGGCGCCAGACCGGGCACTCGCGCACCGGCAGCCGGCACCCGCAGGCGCCGCCCTCGACCAGTCCCCGACGGAAACCGAGCTTGACCTCGCCCACCGAGAGGGCGCCGGGCAGGGAACCGACCGCGTTCCCCAACAGGGTGGAGCCGCTGCGACCCGTGCCGGCGACGTAGACGACCGTCGTGGGCGCCGTCATCCGGGTCCGGCCGGCAGCGAGCGACGGGGAATCGTCGGCCAGCATCGCTCAACCCCCATACGTCGACGAACCACTGATCTCACCCGTTAGTGTAGGCCGCGCAGGGTCATTGGGGGGCGGTCTCCGACCGGCTCGATCAAGGAGACGATACATGAACACCCACACCCCCCTCTGGCGTCGCGTGCCGTTGACGCTGCTGGTCGGCATCCCGGTCACGATGGGACTGATCGTCGGTCTCGGCGTCGGATTCTTCACCGAGCAGTCCGACCAGCCGGTGAGCACCGCGGTGATCAGCACGCGGCCCGCCTCGGACGTCCCCAACGAGCGGATCGACCTCATCAACGACCTCGCCACCGCGGTGAAGCTGCAGCCCGTGCTGGCCGAGGTCGCCGACGCCGAGGGACTCTCGGTGTCGGACCTGCGCGACGGGCTGAGCTTCGAGCGGGTCGACGCCTCCTCGTTCGCGCGGCTGAGCTTCACCTCCGCCTCCCTGCCGACCGACGCCCGGCGCCGTGTCCTCCGGTCGCTGCTCTCGGTGACCACCGACTTCCTGGCGCCCGTCACCCCCTCGGCGGAGCTGGAGGAGGCGCAGGGCGCCGAGCAGGAGGCGATTGACGCCTACTACGCCGCGCTGAGGCAGAACGGCGGCGACACGCCGACCAACCAGCTCGAGCGCCTCCGTGCCGCCATCAGCCAGGCCACCGCCGACAAGCAGCTCAAGAAGCGGGCCGCGTTGCGCGAGCGGGTCCCCGGTCTGGTCAACAAGGCCCGTCGTTTCGACATGCTCAGTGCCGCCCGTGACCGGGCCTCGTCGACCGTGCAGACCCTGGCGGCCACCGAGGCCGACCAGGCGCGCGGCGGCCCCCATGCGCTGGGGGTCTCCTTCGTCGACGAGTCCGACGCCGCGGGGGCCACGGGGGAGTCCGCCGTGGCCTCGGTCCCGGTGCGTCGAGGCGTCGCCGCCGGCGTCGCCGCGGCGCTGGTCATCGCCGGTTTCGTCCTCGCGACCGCCGCCGGTCGCGCCCGGCGGGAGAGCCTGGTCGCCGCGCCGGGCCCGCTGGCGGGGTCGGCCCCGAGCCCGGACGACGACGTCGACGACACCGACCTCGACGACACCGACCTCGACGAGACCGACCTGGATCCGGACGCCGACCTCGACGCCGACCTGAACCAGGACGCCGACGCCGACCTCGACGACGACACTGCACGTCGACGACCGACCCCGACGCCAACCTGGATCCGGACGCCGACGCCGACGCCGACCTCGATGACGACACCGACGTCGACGACCTGGATCCGGACGCCGACCCGGATCCGGACGCCGACGCCGGCTCCGACCTGGACCCGGACGTCGACGCGGGCAAGCGACCGAAGGCCTAGCCCGGCCGCGGGTCGCTGGGCGCGATGCTCCAGGGGCCTCCACTAGGGTTGCGCGGCGTGACGTACACCCCCAGCACCCCGCCCGCAGCCGCCGCGACCGACGACCACGTGCTCGCCACGTGGTTGGCCGAGGAGGCCGGCCGCCGGCTGCTCGAGGTCCGTCTCGAGGGCCTCGAGGGACGCGAGCTCAAGGACGCCGGTGACGCCGCGGCCCACGAGCTGCTGATGTCGCTCCTGGCCGAGCACCGCCCCGGCGATGCGGTGCTGTCCGAGGAGGGGAAGGACGACAAGGTCCGCCTGGGCGCGGAGCGGGTGTGGATCGTCGACCCGCTCGACGGGACCCGTGAGTTCTCCGAGCCGCCTCGCGACGACTGGGCCGTCCACGTCGCGCTGTGGGAGCGCAGCGCCGGCGAGGGTGGTGAGCTGACCGCAGGTGCCGTGGCCCAGCCGGCGCTCGGCGAGACCTTCAACACCGGCCGGCCCCCCGTCGTACCGCCCGCCACGGCCCCGACGCCGCGGATCGCGGTCTCGCGCAGCCGTCCGCCCGAGTTCGTCCACGGCCTGGCCGCCGAGCTCGGTGCCGAGCTGGTGCCGATGGGGTCGGCCGGCGTGAAGGTGCTCTCGGTCGCGCGCGACGTCACCGACGCCTACGTGCACGCGGGCGGCCAGTACGAGTGGGACAGCGCGGCCCCGGTCGCCGTCGCCCGCGCTGCCGGGCTGTTCACCAGCCGGATCGACGGCACCCCGCTGCGCTACAACCAGGACGACGTCTACCTGCCCGACCTGATCGTGTGCCGCCCCGAGCTCGCCGAGCGGATCGTCGCCTGGGTGACCTCGCACGACGTGGGCTGATGAGCGGCGGTCCGATCCGCCACGTCCTGCTCGACGCCGACGGGGTGCTCCAGGACCTCCCCGGTGGCTGGATCGAGTCGGTGCAGCCCTACCTGGGGGATCGCGCCGAGGAGTTCATGCACACCTCGTGGCGCCGCGAGCTGCCCTGCCTGCGCGGTGAGGGCGACTTCGTCGCGCTGCTCGCCGGCCACCTCGCCGACTTCGGGGTCTCGGTGCCGGTCGAGGAGGTCTACGCGGCCGTGTGGCACTCGATCGAGCTGGTGCCGAGCTCCATCGACCTGGTGCACCGGCTCCGCGCCGCCGGGTACGGCGTGCACCTCGGCACCAACCAGGAGCGGCACCGGGCGACCTACATGCGCACGGCGCTCGGGTACGACGAGCTCTTCGACGTGTCCTGCTACTCCTGGGAGCTCGGCGCGATGAAGCCGGAGCCGGCGTACTTCACGCGCGCCGCGGCGCTCATCGGAGCACCGACGGCGGAGATCCTCTTCGTCGACGACCGGCTCGACAACGTCGAGGCGGCGCGGTCGGTCGGCCTGGCCGGCGTGCACTGGACCTTCACCGAGGGGCTGGCCGAAATCGAGTCGCGGCTCTCGCAGCACGGTGTCACGCTCGAGGCGTGACCTCCTTCATCTCCCACACGACGATCGACTGCCGCAACGCCTACGAGCTCTCCGAGTGGTGGAAGCAGGTGCTCGGGTACGTCGACCTCGACGACGATCCCAACCTGCCCGGGCACGAGGAGTGCCTGATCCGCGATCCCGCCACCGGCCACCAGCTCCTCTTCATCGAGGTGCCCGACGCCGAGCTGCCGGCCAAGCGCATCCACTTCGACCTCGCCGCCCGCACCGGGACCCGCGACGAGGAGGTCGTGCGGCTTCGCGGGCTCGGTGCGGCGGAGGTCGCCGACCGGCGCGGGACGTACGGACCCGGCACCGGCTGGGTCACCTTCGCCGACCCCGAGGGCAACGTCTTCTGCGTCGTGCGCTCCGAGGCCGAGCGCGAGGCTGCCGCAGCCGGCTGAGGTCGCGCTCCTCCTCGAGTCGGCGCGACGTCGCGCCGACTCGACCGGATCCCGGCCGGTTCCCGGACCGGTCGTGCACCGTTCGTGGATGGCCTGTGGGCCGCTCGTGGAGCTCCGGCGAGCACCCCGGGCCGGGCCTGGCCCGATCGAGCCATGCCGCCGCTGGGGTCCGCCGCTGAGTTCCCCGAAGACGGGCCAGAGGTTTGCCCGTCGTTCACGTCTCGCGCCTCCCCCGTTCCCGGAGGATCCCGACACTCCTCTTGGTTCCGCGCCGCGTGGACCGCCTTGTGGCTGCTTCTAGATTCAGGACCCCGAGCACAGGTGACCACCACGCTTCCGGAGCTCGACGACGCGCTCGTCGAGGTCCGCCCTCGCACGATCTCACGCACGGCGACGGGCGGCGACGCCGTCTTCGCCAACGTCGCCCGCGCCGTCGGAGCGTCGGTCCTCGTCATCACCGGCGGCGTCGCGGTGTTCCTCGGCTACCAGGGCTACCCGACCATCAAGCGCTACGGTCTGGGGTTCTTCACCGAGACCCAGTGGCAGCCGGAGGCCGACGTGCTCGGCATCGCGGCGGTGCTGGTCGGCACCTTCGCCGTGGGCCTGGTCGCGATGACGTTCGCCTTCCCGCTCTCGCTGCTCACCGCCATCTTCATCAGCGAGTACGCGCCGCCCCGCATCAAGCCGACGCTGGTCTCGATGATCGACCTGATGGCCGCGGTCCCGTCGGTGATCTACGGCCTCTGGGGGGCGCTGCTGATCATGCCGCACGCCGCCGAGCTCGCGGTCTGGATGGATCGGCACTTCGGCTGGATCCCGATCTTCGACGTCCAGGGTGGCAACCCGGACGCGCCGGTGCCGGCCCTGACCCGCTACGGCTTCAGCGCCTTCTGTGCCGGCATCGCGGTGGCGATGATGGTCATGCCGATGGCCTGCGCGGTCATGCGCCAGGTCTTCTCGCAGACGCCCCCCGGCGAGAAGGAGGCGGCGCTGGCGCTCGGCGCCACCAAGTGGGGGATGGTCCGCACCGTCGTGCTGCCCTTCGGTCGCGGCGGGATCATCGGCGGCACGATGCTCGGCCTCGGTCGCGCGCTGGGGGAGACCATCGCGGTCGTCCTCATCCTCTCCCCGGCCTTCGAGATCAAGCCGCGGGTCCTCGAGGCCGGCGGCAACACGGTGAGCTCGCTGATCGCGGGTCGCTTCGGCGATGCCAGCAGCACCCAGCTCTCGGCGCTGCTCGCGGCCGGCCTGGTGCTGTTCCTGATCACCCTCGGCATCAACACGCTGGCCGCGATCGTGGTCAACCGCAGCCGCTCCGGAGCGGAGACCGGCTGATGACGATGACTGCCGGCCCGCTCGCGGGCCAGGACGACGAGCCCCGGGCGGGGCACCGCACCTTCCTCCCGTCGTACGACGACGACGCACCGCCGCCGCAGCCGCGGTCCTCGCTCGGACGCATGACGCCCGACGAGCTGTTCGTCCGGGTCGGCTCCTGGGGTGCTGCCCTCGGCCTGGCGTGGCTCACGACGCAGCGGCTCCTGCCGCTGCCGGGGATCCCCTACTTCCTCGTCGCCTGGTTCCTCCTCGGGCTGCTGGTGACGGCGATCGCCACGACGATGACCGGCACCGCCGTGGAGGTGACGGACCGGCTCGCCGCGGCCGTGGTCACCGGCGCCGCGCTCCTGGTCGGCGCCGCCCTGCTGAGCACCGTGGTCTACGTGGCCGCCAAGGGATGGCGACCGGTGACCCACCTGAACTTCTTCACCTCCGACATGGCCGGCGTGGGTCCGCGTGACGCGTTCACCACCGGCGGCATCAAGCACGCGATCGTCGGCTCGCTGATCGAGATCGGTATCGCCGTGGCGATCACCCTGCCGCTCGGGATCGGCACCGCGGTCTTCATGACCGAGGTCGGTGGGCGCTTCGCCCGGATCGTGCGGACGGTCGTCGAGGCGATGACGGCCCTGCCCTCGATCGTGGCCGGGCTCTTCGTCTACAGCGTCTGGATCCTGGCCCTGGGCCAGCCCAAGTCGGGACTCGCGGCGTCGCTGGCCATCTCGGTGATGATGCTGCCGATCATCGCGCGCGCCTCCGACGTGGTGCTGCGCGTCGTGCCCGGCGGCCTGCGGGAGGCCAGCCTCGCGCTCGGAGCCAGTCGGTGGCGCACGGTCTGGCACGTCGTGCTGCCCACGGCACGGCCGGGGCTGGCCACCGCGCTGATCCTCGGCGTCGCGCGCGGCATCGGCGAGACCAGCCCGGTGCTGCTGACCAGCGGTGCCGCCGGCTTCCTGGTCACCAACCCGAGCACCGGGGCGATGAACTCGCTGCCGCTCTTCATCTACACCAACGTCCGCAGCGGGGACCCCACCGCGATCCAGCGCGCCTACGGCGCCGCCTTCGTGCTGCTCGCCCTCGTCCTCGTCCTCTTCGTGGTCGCCCGCCTGCTGGCGCGCGACCCGGACCACCACTCGCTCCACCCGCCGACTCTCGGGCCCTCGCGCCAACCGGAAGGCCTCATGAACACCCGCCTCACCCCGCTCCTCGTCACCCTGCTCGGCGGGCTCGCCCTCGCCCTGGCGATCCTCGGGACGGGCGCCGGCACCGCCAGCGCCGACGCCACGTCCGGTCGCGCCGACGCCGCGGCCGCCCGAGCCGCCTACGCGACCATCGAGGGGACCGGGTCCACCTGGTCCGAGCTGATCCTGCAGCAGTGGATCGCCGACGTGAACCGCAACGGCATCCAGGTCGTCTACACCGGTGGTGGATCCACGAAGGGCCGCAAGGACTTCTCGCAGAACAGCACCGACTTCGCGATCTCCGAGATCCCCTACCAGGGGACCGACGAGAGCGGTCAGGCCGACACGAGCAACGGTCGCGCCCTACGCCTACCTGCCGATCGTGGCAGGCGGCACGGCGTTCACCTACCAGCTCAAGGTCGGCGACCAGCTGGTCCGCAACCTGCGGCTGTCGGGCGAGACCATCGCCAAGATCTTCACCGGCAAGATCACGAACTGGAACGACCCGCAGATCGCCGAGGACAACAACGGCCGTGCGTTCCCGGACAAGACGATCACCCCGGTCGTGCGCTCCGACGGATCCGGCACGACCGCCCAGTTCACCACCTGGATGGACAAGATCTACCCGGGCATCTGGCGGCCCTACTTCGGCCGGTCCGGGCTCACGTCGTACTACCCGCGGCCCAGCGGGGTGAACATGCTGGGCCAGGCCGGCTCGGACCAGGTGATGAACACTGTCTCGGGCTTCGCCGGCGACGGCACCATCGGCTACGTCGAGTACTCCTACCCGGTCAACAAGGACTACCCGGTCGTCAAGGTCCTCAACAAGGCCGGCTACTACGTCGAGCCGACGCGGTACGCGACCGCCGTGGCGCTGACCAAGGCGAAGATCAACCAGGACAAGACGGACCCGACGAAGTACCTCACCCAGATCCTGGACGGCGTCTACGCCAACCCCGACCCGCGGGCCTACCCGATCTCGTCGTACTCCTACATGATCATCCCGACGGCGGCGACCGACCCCCGGATGACGACGGCGAAGCGGCAGAGCCTGGCCGACTTCCTCTACTACTCGCTGTGCGGCGGGCAGACCAAGGCCGGCCCCTACGGCTACTCGCCACTGCCGCTCAACCTCGTCCAGGCCGGGTTCAGCCAGATCGCCAAGCTCAAGAAGCGCCGACCCCGCGGTCGACCTGACCGACCGCGACGTCAAGACCTGCAACAACCCGACGTTCGACGGCACCAACCTGAGCCGCAACCTGCTCGCCGAGAACGCCGCCCAGCCGCCGTCCTGCGACAAGCAGGGGGAGGGGCCGTGCGGGTTCGACACCGGCGTCAACAGCGAGGACCCCGGCCGGCAACGGCGGGACCGACCCGGGCGCGACGCCCGGCGGCACCGATCCCGGTGGCGGGTCGGATCCGGGCGGCGGCGACCCGACCACGGGCGCCACCCCCGGGACCGACGGCGCCACGACCGGGCCGGACGCCGGCGGCACCGACCCGGGCGCCGCTCCGGGCGGCTCCGTGCCCGTCGTCGACCCGGCCACCGGCGAGGTCATCGGTACGTCGACCGACACGACCGGCTCCCCGGCGGACGGCACCATGCTCTACGCCAACCCGACCCTCGTCTCCGACCGTCCGCTGGACACGCAGACGTTCGGCTGGGTCGCCGTGGTCGAGCTGCTCGCGCTGGTGTTCCTGCCGGGGCTGCTCGTGGCCTCGGCCCGGCGGCGTCGACGCCACGGGGCGCAGGCATGAGGCGCGGGCTGTCGGCAGGGGCGGTGGCGGCGTTCCTCGGCCTGCTGACCCTGACGGTGCCGGGTGGCGCGGACGCCTCCGCCGTGGGCGACACCGCCGCGCCGTCCCAGGTGGTCCGGGCGGCGAGCGGCGACGACTCGTTCCGCCAGACCAAGACCCTGAACCGGACCTTCACCGAGGCCGACGGCACCGTCAGCACGATCAGCAGCAACACCGTGACGGTGCGTGCCGACCACACCGAGAACCTGCGCGGTCGCCAACGGGTGCTGGTGTCCTGGAAGGGCGCCCAGCCCAGCGGCGGCCGGGCCAGCAACCCGTACGGCGAGAACGGCCTCCAGCAGGAGTACCCGGTCGTCGTCATGCAGTGCCGCGGCACCGACGACCCGACCCTCCCCGCCGACCAGCAGCTCCAGCCCTCGACGTGCTGGACCGCCTCGGTCGCCCAGCGCTCCCAGCTGGTCCGCTCCACGAGCGAGGCCACCTGGACCCACGACGCGTACGCCGACGCGAGCCGACAAGGAGCGCGTGTCGGGCATCGACCCGTTCCCGACCGAGGAGTGCCCCAGCGCCGACATCGCGCCGTACTTCACCCACCTGACGCCGTTCCAGGGCGCCAACGGCACCCGGTACGCCGGCTGCGACGGCGACTCGATGCCGCCCGAGGCGGCCGTCGGCGCCGCGTTCCCGGCGGCCGAGATCGCGGCGTTCACCGACGAGGACGGCGCCGGATCGGTGCAGTTCGAGCTGCGCAGCGACGTCGAGAACGAGTCGCTCGGCTGCAACAGCTCGGTGGCGTGCTCGATCGTGGTCATCCCGATCGCCGGCCTCAGCTGCGACCGGCCGGCCGAGCCGGCCGACCCTCGGCGGACCGCTCGTGCCGCAAGCTCGGCCGCTTCGCCCCCGGATCGAGCAACTTCACCAACGAGGGCATCGACCAGGCGGTCGGCCCGGCCCTGTGGTGGTCGGAGTCCAACTGGCGCAACCGGTTCACCATCCCGATCACCTTCGGGCTGCCGCCGGACGCCTGCGACGTGCTCGACAGCCGCGCCCCCACCGGGTTCTACGGCTCCGAGCTGCTCGCGCAGGCCGCGCTGCAGTGGTCGCCGGCGTACTGCCTGGACGCGAAGCGGTTCAAGTTCCAGCTCAACCAGATGTCCGACGCCGCCGGCTTCAACCTGATGGAGTCGGGCGAGGGCCCGGCGGCCGTGGTCTCCTCGAAGCACACCAACACCGGGACGGACCCGGTCGGCTACGCGCCGACGGCGGTGACCGGCTTCGCGGTCGGCTACATCATCGACCGGCCCGACAACGCCGGTGAGTTCACCTCGCTGCGGCTGAACGCGCGCCTGATCGCCAAGCTGCTGTCCCAGAGCTACCTGGGCTCCGACCTCGGCCGCGGGCACCCGGGCATGGCCGACAACCCGCTCTCGATCGTCACCGACCCCGAGTTCGTCAAGCTCAACCCGGACCTGACGCGGGTCAGCCAGGAGGCAGCGGCGACGGTGCTGTCGCTGTCCAACGCCTCCGACGTCATCGAGCAGCTGACCGAGTACATCGCCGCCGACGCCGACGCCGCGGCGTTCATGGCCGGCAAGCCGGACCCCTACGGCATGGTCGTCAACCCGGCGTACCGCGACCTGACGCTGCCGCGCGCGGAGTGGCCGCTGCTCGACACCTACGTGCCCGAGACCCAGAACAGCTGCCGTCAGGCCAACCCGTCGGTCTACTTCACCCCGCTCGCCGCTCCGGTCACGACGATGCGCAAGATCTCCGAGGCACTGCTGGACGCCTGGCCCAACGTGCAGACCCGCTGCGACTTCGACCTCTCCACGCAGCAGTACAAGATCGGCCGCATCGACCGGCAGTCGTTCGGCTCGCGGTTCATGCTCGGCATCGTCAGCCTCGGTGACGCGGCGCGCTACGGCCTGCGCCCAGCCGCCCTGCAGACCAGCAAGAAGCGGTACGTCGTCCCCACCGACGAGCACGCTGGCCAACGCGGTCGCGCTCGACCGAGCAGGACGGGCAAGCGCGGACCCGTTCGTGCTCGACCAGGCCGACGTCCGTCGAGGCCGGCGACGCCTACCCCGGCACGATGATCGTCTACACCGCGGCCAAGCTGCGCGGCCTCGACCAGGACACCGCCGACCAGGTCGCCCAGTTCATCCGGGTCTCCACCAGCGAGGGACAGCAGTCCAGGGCAGCGGCAACGGCGAGCTGCCCGAGGGCTACCTCCCGATCCGCGACGTCCGGCCGCACGGCCAAGCTCTACCGCGTCGCGCAGGACGTGGCGGCGGCCGTCGCGGCCCAGGCACCGGCTCCGACGCCGGAGGAGCCGACGGCGACCGAGCCGACGGGCGCGCCCGACCCCGGTGGCCCGGCGACCGATCCCACCATCACCCTGCCGCCGGGGACGACGGACGGCGGCTCGGACCTTCCGCCGCCCGGCTCGGAGGCGCCGGCCCTGGCACCGGAGCCCGCGACGGTGGCCCCGACGTACGCCGAGCTGGAGGCGTCTGCCGACCTCGGCGACCCCGCGGCATCGAGGCCGGCAAGGAGGGGGCCCTGTTCCCCGGTTGCTGGTCCTCGGGGCCGTCGGCCTGGTCGGCTCGCTCGGGCTCGCGGTTCTTCGTCGGGTGCCGCGGCGGTCCGCATGAGCGCGCCCACCGTGGAACGCCCCGCACGTCGGCCGCTCCCGCACCCGGGGCGCGCCGCGTCCGTCCCGGGCCGCTCGATCGGCCCCGGTCGCACCGCAGCCGCCCCGGGCACCGCAGCCGGCGCCGGAGGGTGGGGTCGCGATCGTGAGCACCACGTTCACGATGGTGGCGCTGGTCTGCCTGTGGACCGCGGCCCAGCTGCTGTTCCTCAGCACGGTCTCCCACGACCGGGCCCAGACCGTGCTCTACGCGCGACTTCCGCACCCAGCTGGCCGCCACCACGGCGCCGCTCGGGCCGGTCGTCCCCGTGGGCGACCCGGTCGCGATCATCAGCATCCCGGCCATCGGCCTCGACGAGGTCGTGGTGGAGGGCACCGCCTCCGGCGACACGCTGGTCGGGCCCGGTCACCAGCGCAACACCCCGCTGCCCGGCCAGGCCGGCTTCTCCTTCGTCTTCGGCCGGCACGCGACGTACGGCGCGCCGTTCCGGCGGATCACCGAGCTGCGTCCGGGCGACTCCGTCACCGTCGTCACCGCCCAGGGCGAGAAGACGCTGCGGGTGCTCGGGGTGCGCCGGGAGGGCGACCCGGTGCCCGCCGCCGGGCCCGCCGGCAGCACCCGCCTCACCCTGGTGACGGCCGAGGGCTCCGGACGCTTCTCGGCCCTGACGGCCTCCCGTGCCGTCTACGTCGACGCCGAGGCCAGCGACGGCTTCGGCGTACCACCCGATCGCCCGACGGCGATCCCTGATCCGGAGACGGTGATGGCCACGGACACGGGAGCACTTCCGCTCCTCGCGCTGTGGCTGGCCCTGCTCCTCGCGCTGACTCTCGGGGTCATCGCTGCACGCCAACGCTGGTCGGCCTCACTGGTCTGGGTCATGGCGAGTCCGCTCGCCCTGGCACTGGCCTGGATGACCACCGACACGGTCAGCCGCCTGCTGCCCAACGTCTTGTGACCGGCACCCGCACCACCCGCAGCTCACCACCAGCACCACCGGCTCCACCTCGATCCCATCCGCACCACCTCTCTCAAGGAGCGAACTGAGATGTTCGTACGCAAGTCACTCACGGGTGTCGTCACCGCCGCCCTGGCCGGTTCGACGCTCGTCCTCGCCGCCGGCGCTGCTCAGGCAGCGGTCGACGTCGACGACACGACCTTCACCCCTGTCGCCGCCGACGTGATCGGCGTCGGCTCGGACACCAGCCAGAACGCGCTGTTCCGGCTGGCCAACGCCTACAACGCCCAGACCCCGGCGCCGGCCCACAGGCTGGCGAGCTTCGCCGCGACCAGCGGCGGCACGATCACGCTGCCCACCGCTGCGATCGCCCGGCCCAACGGCTCGGGTGCCGGCAAGGCGCTGCTCTACGGCGCCGGCAACAACACCGACATCGACTTCGCCCGCTCGTCCTCGGCGCTCAACCCCACCGAGATCAGCAACGAGCCTGCAGGCCTTCCCGTTCGCCCTCGACACCCTGAAGATGGCGGTCTCGGGCACGGTCGCCTCGCACGCCCCGGCGGGCGCTGACGCCCGCGCAGATCGTGAGCATCTACGACGGCTCGGTGACGAACTGGTCGACGCTCGGTGGCACCGCGGGCACCATCAAGCCGCTGATCCCGCAGGCCGGCTCGGGCACGCGCTCGTTCTTCAAGGCCCAGCTGAAGGCCGCCAACGGCGGCGTCGCCGTGACCCTGGCGGGCGCGGTGGTCGAGGTCCAGGAGCACGACCCGACCCCGATCCAGGGCGACGCCAACGCGGTCGCGCCGTTCTCCGCCGGTCGCGCCGGGCTCGCCGGCACGGCGCTGCGTCTCGAGACCGGGCTTCTCGGCCGACCGCGCGCTCTACAACGTGGTGCGCCAGGCCGACCTCGCCGACCCCGACATCCAGGCGATCTTCGGCGAGGACGGCTTCGTCTGCTCCGACGCCGCACGCGACGAGATCCTCGCCGCCGGGTTCCTGCAGCTCGCCCGCCCGAGAACGGCGGCGTCTGCGGCGTCGCCACCCAGGCCGCCGACCTCCAACTTCACCATCAACGAGCCGGCCGTCATGGCTGCCCACCACCACCCAGCTGACCTCGTCGAGCCCGAAGCCGCGCGTCCTGAGGCTCGTCGCCAAGGTGACGTCCTCGACGGTGCCGACCGGCACGGTCACGTTCGCGGCCGGTGGCAAGGCGCTCGGCACGGTCAGCCTGATCGGTGGCACCGGCACGCTGACCAAGGCGGGTGTCGCCCCCGGCGCCTACGCGGTCACCGCGACCTACGCGCCGACCGCCGGCTCGACCTTCCTCGCCTCCTCCACCGCGTCCAGTGCCAAGGTGAAGACGTCCTCGTCGGTCAAGGAGACGCTTCAAGAGCGTCGTCAAGGGCGCGGCCAAGGCCAAGGGCGTCGTCACCGTCAAGCTGGCCGGTACGTCGGCCAAGGCGACCGGCAAGGTGACGATCAAGGAGGGCAAGAAGGTCGTCGGCAAGGGCAGCCTGAAGTCCGGCAAGGCCACCATCACGCTGAGCAAGTCCAAGCTCGGCAAGGGCAAGAGCAAGCTGAAGGTCAGCTGGCCCGGCAACGCGCTCGCGAGCGGCTCGACGAAGTCGTTCACGGTCACCGTCAAGAAGTAGCTCCACCTCGTCACCCGGCGTACCTCCGGGTGTGCCACCCCGCGGGTCGGGCGGCCGCAGCAGCGGCCGCCCGGCCCGACCGGGTCCCACGTCACGCACGACCAGATCGGACACCACCATGAGCCTCGTGCCTCCCGGCCCGGACACCGCAGCCCTGCCTCCCGTCGTCTCGACCAGCGACCCGGCCACCGCGGCCGCGCAGACAGCGCCGACCCGGCCGCTGGCCGAGATGCAGGCGCGCGACATCACCGCCTGGTTCGGCACGCACAAGGTGCTCGACCGGGTGTCACTGACGATGCCCGCGGGTGGCATCACCGCCCTCATCGGACCGTCCGGCTGCGGCAAGTCGACGTTCCTGCGCATCCTCAACCGGATGCACGAGCTGGTCCCGTCGGCCCAGCTCGCCGGGCAGGTGCTCCTCGACGGCGAGGACATCTACGACCCCACCAAGCGGCTGATCGACGCCCGTCGTGCGATCGGCATGGTCTTCCAGAAGCCGAACCCCTTCCCGGCGATGTCGATCCGGGAGAACGTCCTGGCCGGCCTGAAGCTCACCGGCACCAAGGCCTCGCGCTCGGAGCGGGAGGCCCTGGTCGAGTCCTGCCTCGTCAAGGGCGGGCTCTGGAACGAGGTCAAGGACCGCCTCGACGCCCCCGGCGGCGGCCTCTCCGGAGGCCAGCAGCAGCGGCTGTGCATCGCCCGTTCGCTGGCCATCAAGCCGCGCGTGCTGCTGATGGACGAGCCGTGCTCGGCCCTCGACCCGACCTCCACCCGCGTGATCGAGGAGACGATGCTCGACCTGGCGCGCGAGGTCACCATCGTCATCGTCACCCACAACATGCAGCAGGCGGCCCGCGTCTCCGACGAGTGCGCGTTCTTCCTGGCCTCCCAGGGCACCCCCGGCATCATCGTCGAGCACGGCGACACCACGGCGATGTTCGGCAACCCGCGCGACTCGCGCACCAGCGACTACGTCAACGGCCGCTTCGGCTGAGCCGCAGCGTCGGGCGGGGCGACGTCGCGCCGACTCGGCGGTGCACGGTCGGTGGCGCGGCTGAGGGAACGCCGCCACCGCCTGCCGCGTCAGAGGAGCATGATGCAGCGACGCGACGTGCTCAGGCTGATGTCCCTCTCGGTGCTCGCGGTGGCCGGCGGCGGCGCGTTGGCGTCCTGCGGCGAGGCCGGCGGGAGCTCGCAGGAGGTGAGCGGCGTGGACCTGGTCGCCGCCGACGTGCCGCGGGTGGAGGGTGACGCCGCGGCCGTGCCGACCGTGGTGAGGGCCCTGCACACGACCGGGGGAGCGCTGTTCGGCTCCGTGGCGCAGGCCCAGCCTGGCAACCTCGCGCTGTCGCCGTACTCGGTGCTGGTCGCCATGGGGCTCACCGCGAACGGGGCCGCGGGGGAGACCCGGCGCCAGCTGCTCGGGCTCTACGGCGGCGCGGACGTCGACACGGTCAACGGGGGCCTCAACGCGCTGACCGCGCACGTCGAGTCACTGGCGGGCCGGGTCCGGAAGAGCGACGGCACGCGGACCGACCTCGCCCTCGACGCGGCCAACGCGTTGTTCGGCCAGGAGGGCGTGGCGTGGGAGCAGCCGTTCCTCGACACCCTCGCCGCCGAGTACGGCGCCGGGATCCGGACCGTCGACTACGTCGGCGACACCGAGGCGGCACGCACCGCGATCAACGCGTGGACCGCCGAGCAGACCCGCGACAAGATCCCGACGATCATCCCCGAGGGCATCCTCGACGAGCTGACCCGGCTGGTGCTGGTCAACACCCTCTACCTCAAGGCGCCCTGGGAGACACCCTTCGAGCAGGGGATCACCGCGCCCCAGACCTTCACCCGCCTCGACGGCTCCACGGTGCAGGCCGCCGATGATGCAGTCGCCGGGGGCGATCGAGGCGCCCACCGCCGGCGGCGACGGCTGGAGCGCCGTCCAGCTCGCCTACGCCGGACGCGGGGTCGCGATGACGCTCGTGCTGCCCGACGAGGGTCGCTACGACGAGGTCGAGGCGGCCGTGGTCGGGGGCGGGCTGCCGGCGTACCTGGACGCCCTCGAGGCGCGGCCGGTCAACGTGCGGCTTCCCTCGTGGACGTTCCGCACCCAGTCGCCCCTGCGCCCGGCGCTCGAGGCGCTCGGCGTCGTGGCGCCGTTCGACCCGGGCACGGCCGACTTCTCGGCCCTGACCGCCGAGGAGCAGCTCTACGTCGCCGCGGTGCTCCACGAGGTGTTCATCGCCGTCGACGAGGACGGCACCGAGGCGGCGGCCGCGACCGCGGTCGTCGCCGGCGCCACCAGCGCCCCGGTCGACGACCTCCGCTTCGTCGCCGACCGCCCGTACCTCTTCGTCATCCACGACGTCGAGCACGGCGCACCGCTCTTCCTCGGTCGGGTGCTGGACCCGACGGCGTGACGTCCCCGGCGTTGTCGGCGTAGTCGGCGCCGGTGCCGAGCGTTGCTCGTCTCCTACCGGGTTTCGACGCGCGGGCCGCGACCTCGTCCCTCGGTCGCGCCGCTTGCTCCACCTTCGCTCGCCCACGCCGCCCGCTCGTTCCTCGCGGACGGCTGCTCGCTCCGCCTCAGTCGTCGTAGACGGCCAGCTCCGAGGTGTCCATGTAGCCGCAGCCCC
This sequence comes from uncultured Actinomycetota bacterium, assembly GCA_963757695.1. Taxonomy (GTDB): domain Bacteria; phylum Actinomycetota; class Actinomycetes; order Propionibacteriales; family Nocardioidaceae; genus Nocardioides. The sequence goes on along the minus strand of CAVWTJ010000012.1, from coordinate 268,796 downwards.
CGTAGGTGTCGGGGCAGCCGGCGAAGTCCGGGACCTGCGGGCTGATCATCGTGTAGCGGACGTACTGCTGGGCCGGCGGAGCGCTCACCGGGAGCTCGACGAGCACGCCGCGGTCGGCCTCGGTGAAGGTGCCGGAGGAGACCGGGGTCCATGGACCGGTCTCGGTGGCGGCCACCTCGATGGAGTACTCGGCGGTCGAGGAGCTGCCCGGGTCGCCGCAGGTGCTGCCCGGGTCGACGGCGACCGAGGTGATGTCGATCGGCTCCGGGAGGGCGACGACGATCGACTTGGGGTCGACGTCGGCGCGGGCGGTCACCGGCGTCTCGGTCGGGCCCGTGGTGCTGCCCCAGCCGGTGCCCTGCGCCAGGTCGATCAGGCCGCCCGGACCGCAGCCGTAGGCCGTGTAGTCGACGCCGTCGAAGGCCACGACCGAGGCACCGCCGGTGGCGGCCGCCCAGTCGCGGCGCAACGCGAAGTCCGCGGTCGTCACGGCACCCGAGGCGACGGTGACCGCCTGCGGGGTGTTCTCGTAGCCGTCGGCGAACGCGACCACCTTCGGGTAGGTGCCCGGCACGACGCCCGAGATGCGGTAGGTGCCGTCCGCGCCGGTGACGTCGGAGTAGTTGCCGGTCAGGCCGGACGTGTGGCCGGCGACGAGGACGACCGCACCGGGGACCGGTGCGCCGTTGCCGTCGGCGACGGTGCCGGTGATGGCGCCCGGTGCCCGGTTGGTGGCCGGCGGGACGTGGAAGTCCTCGACGGGGGTGGCGTCGCCGGCGTCGACCGAGGCGGCGAAGTAGCCGAAGCCGCGCCGGGCGAAGTCGCGCCACAGGCCCTTGGTGTGAGCCTTGCCGTAGATGACCTTGTCCGCGGTGATGATGGCGTCGCGCATGTCGAGCATCGACGGGTCGTCGTTGGCCAGGGTCATCGCGGAGGTCACCAGCCGCATCGTGACCTGGTGGCCGAGGCGCTCGTGGACGTCCCACAGCACCTGCGCCCACACCTCGCCCGCCGAGTGCACCTCGGTGCCGAGCTGGCCCGCGATGTCGCCGAACGTGTAGCCGCCGACGCCGACGCCGTCCATCTGCTTGCACAGCCGGGCGTCGGCCCCGACGGCGCAGTCGATGGCCTGGCTGCGGGTGAAGGCACGGTTGCGGCTGAGGTAACGGTCGTACATCAGCTCGCCGGACTTCTTGGTGTCGGTGACGAGGCGGTGGGCCAGCAGGTAGTCGAAGGAGTAGAAGTCGCTCCAGCCCTCACCCATGGCGCCGCCCTGGTAGCTGTTGAGGGTCGAGTTGCCCAGCGGGTCGACGACGAGCCGGTTGGACAGGCCGTGGGTGTACTCGTGCCCGATGTTGTCGAAGGCGTCGCTCGAGCTCGCCGCGATGTAGGGCGCCTGGTTGAGGTACATCTGCATGATCGGGGACTGGCCGTCGGGCGGGGTGTTGAAGTTGGCGTTGTTGGTGTGGGCGCCGTCGGGGAGGCCCTTGGCCGTGGCGCCGCCGTCCATCGTGTGCACGTGGACCTCGTCGCCGCCGCTGCGCTCGAAGTTGCCGAGCGCGGGGGTGAAGCCGAACGGCGCCTTCTTCAGCCAGACGGCGTACTTGCTCGTGTAGTAGAGGCTCTGGACGCCGTCCTGGTTCTTGTTCCTCAGCCACGAGTACGGCTTGCTCGGGTCCCAGGTGCACTGGAAGCTCACGGTGCACCGCGCCTCGCCCTTCGCGCTCCGGAACGGCCGGAACGGGAACTGCGCGCGGTGGCGCAGGGAGGGCACCCGGGTCTTCTCGCGTCGCTGCAGGGCGTCGTCGTCGTTCAGGTCGGCCCAGACCGAGGCCCAGTGACCCCGCATCCAGGAGGCGCTGCGGGGCAGGTAGCCGCGCTTGAACAGGTTGACGACGTGCTGCTCGCCACCGGAGTTGGAGCCGCGCGCGCCCGGGTAGTTCTCGAAGACGTAGGCGTCGCCACGCTCGAAGCTGATCGTGCTGTGCCGGTAGAGGGTGCGGCCCGAACGGGCGTCGATCACGTGCTGGTAGGCCTCGGTGCCGCTGGGCTGGGTGTACGTCGACCAGCCGGGGCGCAGGCCCTGGGTGGTCACGAACCACACCCGCTGGGCGGTGGCGCCCTCGCGGGCGGTGGTGCCACGGGCGTCACGCACGGCCGCCCTGATGGCTCCGGAGCGCGAGACGGTGGGGCTGGCCGCGCGGGAGGCCTGGCCGGTGACCCCGGCGACCGGCGCACCCTGCACGGAGATCAACCGGCCGCGCCGGTCGACCGCAGCCCGCAGGCCGTTGCCGAAGACCGGGATGCCCTGGATCCGCTGGACCCAGTAGACGTGGGTGATCCGGTTGATGTCGGTGAACTCGCGGGTCTTGACCAGGGTGGAGAGGTCGGCCGTGCTCAGCCCGAACGCGTCGAGGTGGGTGCGCAGGAAGCCGAGGGCGACCGCTGCCGCCGGTCCGGTGCTGGGCCTGGTGAGGAAGCCCAGTCGCGAGGACACCTCGCTGGGGGTCCCCGTCAGCGGGTCGAGCGAGACCGAGGTGTCGTTGCCGAGGGACCGGGCCAGCCGGGACGCGGCCGCACCGCGGGTCCTCTGGGTGAGCGTGGCGCGACGCGCGAGGGCCGGGGTGGCGGCGCTGCGCGCGTCGTAGTTGCCCGAGGACTCGCCGCGGGCGCCGAGCTTCGGCGCGGCCGCGGCGGCTGCGGACGACTCCGGGGCGCTCCCCGTCGCCGTCGTGGCCGGCAGGCCGGTGGTGACGGCCGTCGCCTGCCCGCCACTCGACCCGGCCGTGACGAGGGCGAGACAGGTGACCAGGAGCGCCGCACAGCGGAGGCGTCGGCGGGAGGAGGAGACGAGAGACATGGTGAGGGTTCCTCTGCAGGACGATGGGTCCCGGCCCGGAGCGTCGGGTCGTAGGGGGACTCTAAGCCCGGTCGGCCTCCTGCGTGCGCGATGTGCCGCCGCGAATTCTGCCGGACGCCGGCGCCCGATGCCCCGGGGGTGATCCGCCGCCGACCACCGGCCACAGCCGGCTGTCGGTGCCCGGACGTACGATGGTCGTCAGCACCCCCCGCCCACTGCGGCAGGGGGCAACTTGTGTGTCCCCACCGTCCGGTCCGCGCTGCTGCGGGCCTCAAGGAGTTCCGTGAGCCTCACCGGCCTCGCCGACGCCGTCCTCGCCGACCCGACCTTCGCCGCCGCCCTCGACGACGCCCGGGCCGACCGCGTGCGCACGCTCGACCTCACCGCGCCGGCCGCGATGCGGCCCTTCCTCGTGGCCGGCCTGGCCCGCAGCGGACGCACGGTCCTGGCCGTCACGCCCACCAGCCGCGAGGCCGACGACCTGGTCGCAGCCCTCGGCGACCTGCTCGACCCGAGCGTCGTGGCGGCGTACCCCTCGTGGGAGACGCTCCCGCACGAGCGGCTCAGCCCGCGCAGCGACACGGTCGGCAAGCGGCTCGCGGTGCTGCGGCGGCTGTGCCACCCCGGCACCGACGCCACCAACGGTCCGCTGCGCGTCGTCGTGGCTCCGGTGCGCTCGATCCTCCAGCCACAGGTCGAGGGCCTCGGCGACCTCGCCCCGGTCGAGCTCGCGCTCGGCGACTCCGTGGCGCTCGACGACCTCGTCGAGCAGCTGGCGGACGCGGCGTACTCCCGGGTCGACCTGGTCGAGAAGCGCGGCGAGTTCGCGGTGCGCGGCGGCATCATCGACGTGTTCCCGCCGACCGAGGAGCACCCGCTGCGGGTGGAGCTGTGGGGCGACGAGGTCGAGGAGATCCGCTGGTTCTCCGTGGCCGACCAGCGCACGCTCGAGAAGGCCGAGCGGCTGTGGGCGCCGCCGTGCCGCGAGCTGCTCCTCACCGACGAGGTACGACGCCGCGCGGCCGCGCTGGGCGCCGCGCACCCCGTCCTGCTGGAGCTGACGGACAAGATCGCCGCCGGCATCGCCACCGAGGGCATGGAGTCGCTCGCCCCGGTCCTGGTCGACGAGATGGAGCTGCTCGTCGACCTGATGCCCGACGACACCCACGTGCTGGTGCTCGACCCCGAGCGCGCCCGCAGCCGGGCCCACGACCTGGTCGCGACCAGCGAGGAGTTCCTGGGTGCGAGCTGGGCCGCCGCCGCGGGCGGTGGCTCGGCCCCGATCGACCTCGGCTCCGCGTCGTTCCGCGAGATCGGCGACGTCCGGCAGACCGTCCTCGAGCGCCGCCTGCCCTGGTGGACGCTGAGCCCGTTCGGCCTGGACACCGCGCTCGAGGGCAGCCTCGACCCGGGCACCGACGTGGGCACCGACCCGGTGGCCGCGGCCGGGGACCCGGTCGGCCGCGCTCTGCCGGCGGCCCCGGCCGACGCCTATCGCGGCGACGTCGAGAAGGCGATCGCCGACCTCGACCGGTGGCGCTCCGACGGCTGGCGGGTGCTCGTCGTGCACCCCGGCCACGGGCCGGCCAGCCGCACCGTCGAGGCGCTGGGGGAGCGCGACGTCCCGGCCCGCCTCGTCGACGGTGTCGACACGCTCGAGGACCTCGTGCCCGGTGTCGTCACCGTCACCTGCGGCGGGCTCCAGCACGGCTTCGTCGACGACACCAACCGGATCGCCCTGCTGACCGGCGAGGACATCTCGGGCCAGAAGGCCTCCACGCGCGACATGCGCAAGATGCCCGCGCGGCGCAAGAAGCAGATCGACCCGCTCGAGCTGAAGGCCGGCGACTACGTCGTCCACGAGAGCCACGGCGTCGGACGCTTCGTGGAGATGAGGCAGCGCGAGGTCCAGGGGGCGACCCGCGAGTACCTCGTGCTCGAGTACGGCGCCAGCAAGCGCGGCGCCCCGCCGGACCGGCTCTTCGTGCCGGCCGACGCCCTCGACCAGGTCACCCGCTACGTCGGCGGCGAGCAGCCCGGTCTCGACCGCCTCGGGGGCGCCGACTGGACCAAGCGCAAGAACCGCGCCCGCAAGGCCGTCCGCGAGATCGCGGCCGAGCTGATCAAGCTCTACGCCGCCCGGCAGGCCACCAAGGGCTTCGCGTTCGGCCCCGACACCCCGTGGCAGCGCGAGCTCGAGGACGCGTTCCCGTTCACCGAGACCCCCGACCAGCTGAGCACGGTCGACGAGGTGAAGTCCGACATGCGCCAGACGGTGCCGATGGACCGCCTCGTCTGCGGCGACGTCGGCTACGGCAAGACCGAGATCGCCGTCCGGGCGGCGTTCAAGGCCGTCCAGGACGGCAAGCAGGTCGCGGTCCTGGTGCCGACCACGCTGCTGGTCACCCAGCACCTGTCGACGTTCAGCGAGCGGATGAGCGGCTTCCCGGTCATCGTCAAGGGACTCAGCCGGTTCCAGACCGACAAGGAGGCCAAGCAGGTCATCGCCGAGCTGGCCGAGGGCACGGTCGACATCGTGGTCGGCACCCACCGCCTGCTCAACCCCGACATCCGGATCAAGGACCTCGGCCTGATCATCGTCGACGAGGAGCAGCGCTTCGGTGTCGAGCACAAGGAGCAGATGAAGCGGCTGCGGACGTCGGTCGACGTGCTCAGCATGAGTGCGACCCCGATCCCGCGCACCCTGGAGATGGCGATCACCGGCATCCGCGAGATGTCGACGATCACCACGCCGCCCGAGGAGCGGCACCCGGTGCTCACCTACGTCGGGGCCTACGAGGACCGTCAGGTCACCGCCGCCGTGCGCCGCGAGCTGCTGCGCGACGGCCAGGTGTTCTTCATCCACAACCGGGTCACCTCGATCGAGAAGGCCGCGGCCCGGATCCGCGAGCTGGTGCCCGAGGCGCGGGTCGCGACCGCCCACGGCCAGATGGGCGAGCACCAGCTCGAGCGGGTGATGCTCGACTTCTGGGAGAAGAACTTCGACGTCCTCGTGTGCACCACCATCGTCGAGTCGGGACTCGACGTGTCCAACGCCAACACGATGATCATCGAGCGAGCCGACACCCTGGGCCTCTCGCAGCTGCACCAGCTGCGCGGTCGGGTCGGTCGCAGCCGCGAACGGGCCTACGCCTACTTCCTCTACCCGGGCGAGAAGCCGCTCACCGAGACCGCGCACGAGCGGCTGGCCACGCTGGCCCAGCACTCCGACCTCGGCGGCGGCATGGCGATCGCGATGAAGGACCTCGAGATCCGCGGGGCCGGCAACCTGCTCGGCGGGGAGCAGTCGGGTCACATCGCCGACGTCGGGTTCGACCTCTACGTCCGGCTCGTCGGCGAGGCGGTCAACGAGTTCAAGGGCGAGACCGAGCCGGAGCTCAACGAGGTCCGCATCGAGCTGCCCATCGACGCCCACCTTCCCCACGACTACATCCCCAGCGAGCGGCTGCGCCTGGAGATGTACAAGCGCCTCGCCGAGGTGCGCAGCGACGAGGACGTCGACAAGCTGGCCGAGGAGATGGTCGACCGGTACGGCGAGCCGCCGCAGGAGGTCGTCTCGATCCAGCTCGTGGCGAGGTTCCGGGCGCGGGCCCGGGCCGCCGGCATCGGGGAGGTGACGATCGCGGGCAAGAACGTGCGCTTCGCCCCCGTCTCGTTGCCGGAGTCGCGCCAGATCCGGCTCGGCCGGATGTATCCCAAGTCGATCGTGAAGAACACCGTCGACACGGTGCTGGTGCCGCGCCCGGGCACGCCGGGGGCGACCGGGCGTCCGCTCGAGGGGATCGCCCTGCTTGAATGGGCCCGCGTCGTCATCGACAGCGTTCTCGACCCGAAGGAGTCCGCGTGAGCACCATCGTCAAGTCGCGCCGTGCAGGCCTGGGCCTGGTCGGCCTGATGCTCGTCGGGCCTGGTGCTGTCCGGGTGCGGTGTCAGCGACTCCGCCTTCGACCCCGGTGCGGCGGCCGTCGTCGACGGCGACCGCATCGCGACCTCGGAGGTCGACGGCGCGGTCACCGACTACTGCTCCTACTTCGCGGGCAAGAGCCAGGCCCCGGTGGCCAGGAGCGCGATCAAGAACACGCTGCTCCAGGTGCTCGTCCAGCGCTCGATCACCCGGCAGATGCTCGACGAGGCCGGGCTCGACATCGCCGACACCGACTACAGCTCGACGATGAACGACTTCGACGCCAACCAGCTGCCCCAGCTCGAGGACGCCACCGACGACGAGCGGGCTGCGGTGCGCCTCGGCGTCGAGGCCGGCACCTACTCCGACCGCGCGCTCACCCTCATCGGCCGGACCCTGCTCGAGGACGAGGGAGCCACGGCCCCGGTCGACCAGGAGGCCGCCGTACGCGGCAAGCGGGCGCTCACCGACTGGCTCGCCTCGCACGACGTCGCCCTCAACCCGCAGTACGGCCTGTCCGTGCAGGGCGGCGTCGTCGCCGTCGCCCCTGACGAGCTCGCGGTGGCGAGCAGCGACCTGGCGACGATGGCGGCGATCGCTCCCGTCGACTCGCCCGGCGACCCGCAGGCCCAGGCCGAGCAGGAGAAGCGGCTGAGCTACGTCGCGAGCCTCCCTGCCGACCAGGTCTGCGGCTGACCGGCAGACCTGTGTCCGGCCCCGTGGTCGGACCCGTTGCCGGCGCGCCGGCCGACGGTGCGGCGCTGCTCGAGCTCGTCGAGGTGATGCGCCGGCTGCGCGTCGAGTGCGCGTGGAAGGCCGAGCAGACCCACGAGTCGCTGCTGCCCTACCTGCGCGAGGAGACCGCCGAGCTGGTCGAGGCGGTCGAGTCCGGCGACCTCGACCACGTCTGCGAGGAGCTCGGTGACGTCCTGCTGCAGGTGGTCTTCCACGCTGCGGTCGCCGAGCAGGCGGGGACGTTCACGATCGACGACGTGGCTGCCGGGATCGTGGCCAAGCTGCGCCGGCGCAACCCCCACGTCTTCGACCCCGCGTCGATCGGTCGCGGTCCCGACGACCCGCCGCTCACCGCGGCCGAGGTCGACGCCGTGTGGCAGCAGGCCAAGCGTGCCGAGAAGGGCGGCTGAGCCGCAGCGACGCCGAGCAGCGGCGGCGACCCGACGACGCCTGGGAGCGGCCCCGCGAACGTCGTTCCGCAGGCCCGGCGGGTCACCTGGTGGACGACGACGAACGCCCGGAGCGGCGCGACGACGCTGGGGTCTAGGGTGGATCGACAACCCCATCAGCCCCACCCAGGAGTGAGCATCGTGGCAGCAATCGAAGCCGTCGGAGCACGCGAGATCCTCGACTCGCGCGGCAACCCCACCGTCGAGGTCGAGGTCCAGCTCGACGACGGCGTCGTTCGCCCGGGCAGCCGTGCCCAGCGGCGCCTCCACCGGTGCCTTCGAGGCGGTCGAGCTGCGTGACGGCGGCGACCGCTACGTCGGCAAGGGCGTGCTCGGCGCGGTCGACGGCGTCCTGTCGAAGATCGGGCCGGCCCTCGAGGGCGTCCAGGCCGACGACCAGCGCCTGGTCGACCAGACGATGATCGACCTGGACGGCACGCCCAACAAGGCCAACCTGGGCGCCAACGCGATCCTCGGCGTCTCGCTCGCCGTCGCGCGCGCCGCCGCCGACTCGGCCGGGCTGCCGCTCTACCGCTACGTCGGCGGTCCCAACGCGCACGTGCTGCCGGTGCCGATGATGAACATCCTCAACGGTGGCTCGCACGCCGACTCCAACGTCGACATCCAGGAGTTCATGATCGCGCCGATCGGTGCCCCGACGTTCCGCGAGGCGCTGCGCCAGGGCGCGGAGGTCTACCACGCCCTGAAGTCGGTGCTGAAGAAGAAGGGCCTGTCCACCGGCCTGGGCGACGAGGGCGGCTTCGCCCCCGACCTCGGCGAGCAACCGCGCCGCGCTCGACCTGATCGCCGAGGCCGTCTCGGCCGCCGGCCTCACGCTCGGCACCGACATCGCGCTGGCCATGGACGTCGCCGCCAGCGAGTTCTTCGACCGACGGCGCCTACGCGTTCGAGGGCGGCACCAAGTCGGCCGACGAGATGACGGCCTACTACGCGGACCTGGTGGCGTCGTACCCGATCGTCTCGATCGAGGACCCGCTCGACGAGGACGACTGGGACGGCTGGAAGACGCTCACCGACCTGCTGGGCACCCAGACCCAGATCGTCGGCGACGACCTCTTCGTCACCAACGTCGAGCGCCTCCAGCGCGGCATCACCGGCGGCCAGGCCAACTCCCTGCTCGTCAAGGTCAACCAGATCGGCTCGCTCACCGAGACGCTCGACTCGGTCGAGCTCGCCCACCGCAACGGCTTCCGCTGCATGATGAGCCACCGCTCGGGCGAGACCGAGGACACCACCATCGCCGACCTCGCCGTCGCGACCAACTGTGGCCAGATCAAGACCGGCGCACCCGCTCGCTCCGACCGGGTGGCGAAGTACAACCAGCTGCTGCGCATCGAGGAGGAGCTCGGCGAGGCCGCTCGATACGCAGGAGCCGGCGCCTTCCCGCGTTTCGCGCGCTGATCCTGGCTCCGCGCGGGGGAGGATGGGCGGCATGTCGTCGCAGTCGGGCAGCCGCCGTACCTCCGCGCGCGGAGGTCGATCCTCCGCTCGCAGCGGACCCGGTCGCGCCCAGCGCGGCACGGCTCGAGACGTCTCCTCCCGGACGTCGTCGGGTCGGGCTCCGGCCCGCTCGACGCCGGCACCGGGCCCGGGCGCGGCGAGCGTGGCGGCCCGGCCTGTCGCGGCGGCACGGCCGGGCGCGCCGCGGACCCGGTTCACCGGGCGGGCCGCGATCCTGGTCATCGTCCTCGCGGTGCTGGCGGTCTCCTACGCCTCGTCGTTGCGCGCCTACCTGCAGCAGCGGTCCCACATCGAGAGCCAGCAGGCCACCATCGTGGAGCGCCAGGCCGAGATCGAGGCCGGCGAGCGCGAGAAGGCGCAGTGGCAGGACCCGGAGTACATCAAGACCCAGGCCCGGGCCCGGCTGGGCATGGTGCTGCCGGGTGAGACGCCGTTCGTGGCACTGCGCGACGGCCTGCCGCTGGAGCCGGAGAGCTCTCTGACCGACCCGTCGACGCTCGCGACCGAGCTGCCGCCGGCGTGGTGGGACGAGGCCTGGGACTCCGTCCTGGTGGCCGGCGATCCCAAGGTGCGCACCGACCCGCCGCCGCTGACCCGGGTCAACGAGCCGGCTCCGGACGGCTCCGACGACACCCCGGCCGGGTGAGCGCGCCATGATCGAACCGGACGACGAGGCGACGATCCGCGCCCAGCTGGGCCGTCCACCGCGGGCGATCCACGGCGTCGGGCACCGCTGCCCCTGCGGCAACCCCGACGTGGTCACCACCGAGCCGCGGCTGCCGGACGGGACGCCGTTCCCGACGACCTTCTACCTGACCTGCCCGCGAGCGGCCTCGCTGATCGGCACCCTGGAGGGCTCGGGGCTGATGAAGGAGATGCAGGCGCGGCTGAGCGAGGACGACGAGCTCGCCGCCGGCTACCGGGGCGCACACGAGGCCTACCTCGCCTTCCGCCGGACCCTGGGCGACGTGCCGGAGATCGACGGCGTCACGGCCGGTGGCATGCCCGACCGGGTCAAGTGCCTGCACGTGCTGGCGGGCCACGCCCTCGCCGCCGGTCCGGGCGTGAACCCGCTCGGCGACGAGGTGCTCGAGCTGCTGGGGGAGTGGTGGGCGACCGGCCCGTGCGTCAGCGTCGAGCCTGCCCCGTCCGCCGAGGCCTCCTCCAGCGCCCCCGCCGGTGACTGACCCGGCCGGGCCGGCACCGATCGCGGCGATCGACTGCGGCACCAACACGATCAAGCTGCTCATCGGCTCCCCACCCGTCGTACGTGTCCGGGAGTCGCGGATGGTGCGTCTCGGCGAGGGGGTGGACCGCACCGGTCGGCTCGGCGCGGACGCGCTCGCCCGCACCTTCGCCGCCGTCGAGGAGTACGCCGCGCTGGTCGCCGAGCACGGGGTCGAGCGGATCCGCTTCTGCGCGACGTCGGCGACCCGCGACGCCGCCAACGCCGACGAGTTCAGCGACGGCGTGCTGGCCCGGCTGGGCGTGCGCCCGGAGGTGCTGAGCGGTGCCGAGGAGGCCGCGCTGGCCTTCGACGGTGCCCTGCGCCCGCTGCCTGCCGGCCCCCGAGGGCGACGTGCTGGTCGTCGACATCGGGGGTGGCTCGACCGAGCTGATCCTCGGGTCCGCGACCGGACGGGTGCCCGAGCAGGCCCACTCCATGGACATCGGCTCGGTGCGGCTCCACGAGCGCCACGTCCGCACCGACCCGCCGACCGTCGCCGAGGTCGCCGCCGTCCTCGCCGACATCGAGGCGGCGCTCGACGCGTGCCCGGTCGAGGCCGGTCGGGCGACGACGGTCGTGGGGGTCGCCGGCACCGTCACCACGATCGCCGCCGGCGTGCTCGACCTGCCGGCCTACGACCGGGACGCGATCGACCGGTGCCGACTGCCGGTCCCGGCCGTGCACGAGCTGGTCGACCGGCTCGTGGCGATGACGCGCCGGGAGCGACTGGCGCTGCCGTGGATGCACCCCGGTCGCGCCGACGTCATCGACGCCGGTGCGCTGATCCTGTCGGCCGTCCTGCGACGGACCGGCGTCCGCGAGCTCGTGGTCTCCGAGAGCGACATCCTCGACGGCATCGCCTGGTCGCTCCGGGGCTGAGCGAGCTCCCGGTAGCGAGCTCCCGGTCAGGGTCCGGTGCCGCCGCGCGCGTCGGCCCGCGGCGGCCGTTCGCTAGGCCCGGTCCACCTGCCCACCGACCGCGAGCGGCGCCGCGGTGTGCCGGTCGGCCCCGACCGGTCCGGTGAGCTCGACCCGGCCGCCGGCGCCGAGCCGGAACCGGGCGACGGACGGGGACCCGTCCCCGGCGCTCGCCGGGTGGTTCGCCCGGACCTCGCGGCCGGCGTACAGGCGGAAGGCGACGAGCACGCTGGCCGCGGCGAGGATGAGGAACCCCAGCAGGCCCATCATCAGGACGGTGGACTGCGTCATGGTCATGTCCGGCATCGGGTGCCTCCTGGGGCGGTGGGGTGACCTGGGTCAGGTCGTCTCTCGACGGTAGGCCTCCTCGACCCAGATGACCCTTACCGATCGGTGACGGCACACTGGGTGGGTGACCGACCTGCCGCACCCGCGCACCGGCGTGCGCTTCGCCTCCCCGGTCCCGCCGGCCACCGGGTGGCCGGGCGATCCTGCTGCCGAGGACCGGACGGGGACCCCGTTGGGCGACCTCGGTGCGCGGATCAGCGTGTGCCGCCGCTGTCCACGCCTGGTGCGCTGGCGTGAGGACGTCGCCCGCGCCAAGCGGGCGGCGTACGCCGACCAGCCCTACTGGGGCCGTCCGATCGCCGGCTGGGGAGCGGCGCAGCCGCAGCTGCTCGTCATCGGCCTGGCGCCGGCGGCGCACGGCGCCAACCGCACCGGCCGGGTCTTCACCGGCGACCGCTCCGGCGACTGGCTCTTCGCCTCGTTGCACCGGGTGGGCCTGGCCAACCAGCCGAGCAGCGTGGATGCCGCCGACGGTCTGGAGCTGCGGGGCGCCCGGATGATCGCCGCAGTGCGGTGCGCACCGCCGCAGAACAAGCCGACCACGGCGGAGATCACCCGCTGCGCCCCGTGGCTCGATCGCGAGCTGGCCCTCGTGGCGCCGTCGGTGCGCACGGTCGTGGCCCTCGGCGGCATCGGTTGGGCGGCCACCGTGCGCGCCGTACGCCGGGCCGGGTGGGAGGTGCCGCGACCCCAGCCCCGCTTCGGGCACGGCGCCGAGGCGGTGCTCCGCGGGCCGCACGGTGACGTGCTCCTGCTCGGCTGCTACCACCCCAGCCAGCAGAACACGTTCACCGGAAGGCTCACGGAGTCGATGCTCGATGACGTGCTCGGCAGGGCCGCTGCGACAATGCACCCGTGACCTCGTCAGTGACCGGACCCGTGACCACACCGCCCCGCTACGCCATCACCGTGCTCGGCCACGACCGGCCCGGGATCATCGCCGAGGCGACCGAGTGCCTCGCCGTGCTGGGCCTCAACCTCGAGGACTGCACGATGACGCTGCTCCGGGGGCACTTCGCGATGATGCTGGTGTGCGCCGGGGACCTCGAGGGGTCCGCCATCGAGGAGGCCCTCGCCCCGCTCACCGGCGACGGCACGCTCGGGGTCACCGTCCGCGAGATCCCCGTCGAGGAGCCCGCGGCCGGGGTCGGTACGCCGTGGGTGCTGACCGTGCACGGGAGCGACCGCCCCGGGATCGTCTCGGCCGTGGTCGCCCGGGTCGCTGACGTCGGCGGCAACATCACCGACCTGACCACGCGGTTGGCCGGTGACCTCTACCTCCTGATCGCCGAGATCGACCTCCCCGAGGGTGCCGACGCCGCCGCGCTCGAGGTCGCCATCGGCGCCGCGGCGGCCGAGCTCGGGGTCGGCGCCACGCTCCGGCCGGCGGAAGCCGACGACCTGTGAGCAGCCCAGCCCAGGACCCGTCCGTCGATCAGGGCCCCGGCGACGACGGCGACCGGCTCCGGGCCTGGACCGAGGCCGAGCTCGGCATCGAGGGCCGGATCCTCGACGTGGTCGTCGCTCCCGCACCGGTCCTGTCCACGACCGGTGCGACCGTCGACCCGACCGACCCCGAGGTCGTCCGGCTGGCCGCAGACCTGGTCGCGACCATGCGCGTCAGCCCGGGCTGCGTCGGGCTCGCCGCGCCCCAGGTGGGCGTCGGAGCGCGGGTGTTCTGCGTCGACGTCTCGGCGCACCCCAAGGCCCGCCAGCACCACGGGACCTTCGTGCTCTGCAACGCCGAGGTGGTGGAGTCCTCGCGCAACGAGAAGGCGCGCGAGGGATGCATGAGCGTCCCCGACCTCACCGGCGACGTGAAGCGGGCCACCCGGCTCGTCGTGCGCGGCACCCTCCCGGGCTCGGGTGAGGAGCTCACCGTGACGACCGACGCCTTCGAGGCGCGGGCGCTGCAGCACGAGATCGACCACTGCGCGGGGTTGCTGTTCCTGGACCGGGTGGTCGGTGCCCACGCGGTCTACGCTCGGCAGACCTACCTGTAACCACCGGCGCGCCCGGCACGCAGGTCGCAGGCCCCCGTATCCCAATCGGCAGAGGAAGCCGCCTTAAAAGCGGCCCAGTGTGGGTTCGAGCCCCACCGGGGGCACCGGCACGTCCTGCCGTGGCGCGCCGGTGCACGGGACTCCGAGCGTCGCTCGTGGTCCTCGTAGTGCCCGTGGGTTCGACAGCCGGTCGGGCGAGCCGGGCGGCGGGGGTCAGGCGCTGCGCAGGTCCGGAGGGAACGGCGCCGGCCAGGTGCGGCCCTTGGCGACGGCCGGCAGCCGCGTACGCACGGTCACTCCGTCGTCGGCCTGCTCGCGCCAGACCAGCATCTCGCGCTGAGAGTCCCGCTCGATCGGTTCTCCGACGGCGACGGCCACCGGGTCGATGTCGTGCTGGCGCAGCCAGGCGGTGACGGCGTCACGGGTGGACTCCGGAAGAGCTCCGACAGGGGTGTGCAGGGTCAGCATGTCCGCAGTGCAGGCAATGAAGTCGGTGGTCAACGCACCCTCCCGAGGTGGTGATCTAACGGCAGTGAGGCAACCCTGCCCGCTCGGGTCCGTGGCGCTAACCCCGCAAGTCGTGGAAAATTCCGGCAAGGAAGCTTGCCCGCTTGACAGATGCCGGATCGGACGTCGGCATGCGGTGGTGGTCTAGACAGGTCCGGGACCGGTTGGCTGGGGCCCGGCGACCGATCTCCTGGGACCCCGTGCCGCAAGGACGCGGTGCCTCGGCGCGGGCCGGGGCCTGGCACGACGAGACGGCACCGCTCGGTCGGGACCGTGCTGTCCCACGGCCTGTGCCGGCGCCGTCGGCTGGGTCGGCCACGTCGGTCGCGCCGCTGGCCTCAATCGGTCCAGATGCCGAGCTTGCGGCCCAGGTCGTCGCCGAGCTCCCCGGCGTACGTCGCGCTGAGGTGGCCCTGGTCGCGGTAGGTCAGGGTGTCGCCCACCACCACGGCGCAGTGCTGGCGCCAGCACAGCCAGGGCCGGGGGTCGACGTGGTCGGTGCCGGTGCGGATCGCGGCGTCCACCGCGACGTCGGAGTCGGCCTCCTGCGACGGGAGGGGCTTGAACATGCAGGTGCCGAGATCGACCTTGCCGGCCGTCAGGCAGGTGCCCGGGTCGCCCTGGTTCTTGGGGACGTCGCGGATGAGCGCCACTCGGTCGGCCATGGTCCTCAGCCGCTCGAACGTGCTCACGAACCCGTCCTCGGTCACCTGCAGGCGGCCCTCGTCGCCCTGGCGCAGCTCGCGACCGTCGTCGGCGTAGATCACCGGGTTGGGCCGGCTCGTGGAGACCACCGCCAGGTCGGGGTGGATCTGCTCGATCTGGGAGAACGCCCACTCCCGCCAGTCCGAGCAGGCCTGCCAGGGCGCGTTGCCGTTGTCGATGTCGCTGATCAGCAGGTCGGCGGCCGAGCAGTTGGGCTTGACGAAGTAGTAGGTCCGGTAGCCCTCGTGCAGCGCGATCCGCTCGAACGCCGGGATCCACATCCGCCCGTGCGAGTTGCCGATGACCGCCAGGACCTTGTCGCCGTCGGGGTCGCCGCGGGGGCAGACGAGCCGGACGCTCTCGTCGTCGTAGTCGCACTCACCGACCGGGGGCACGTCGTCGCGCAGGGTGGCCAGGTCGGGACGCAGCACGGCCGGCAGCGCTCGATGGTTGAGCCCCGCCTCGACCGAGGCCTGCGCGAGCGCGACCGTCTCGTTCCTGCTGACCTTCGCGCCGCTCTCGGCGAGCCCGGAGTTGTTGAGCGTGATCGCCGGGCCGTCGCCCCCGATGCTGTCGCGGGCGTAGGAGTGGGCGCCCAGGGCCGCCGCCAGCACGACCGTGATCGAGATCGGGTACAGCACGAGCCCACGCGGCAGCGGGCGCCACCGGGCGGTGCGCATGGGTGTCTCGACGAAGCGATAGGTGAGACCCGCGAGCACGAACGCCGCCGCGACGGCCAGCGCCGCGGAGCCGCCGCTCAGCTCGCGACCGGTGCGGAGGTACGGGATCAGCAGCAGCGGCCAGTGCCACAGGTAGAGCGAGTAGGACCAGTCGCCGACGACCCGCATCGGCCGGATCGACAGGAGCCGGACCGGGAGCGGGTCCTGTTGGCCGGGGAGAGGGGCTGCGCCCGCGACGAGCACCGCGAGCGTGCCCAGGACCGGCATCAGGGCGACGACTCCCGGGAACGGCGTCTCCTCGCCGTAGAGCAGGCAGGACACCAGGATCGCGGTCAGGCCGGCGGAGACCAGCGGCGCGCGCACGCCGGCGCTCATCCGGCGCGAGACGGCGGGTGCGACCAGCGCGGCCAGGGCGCCGAGGGCCAGCTCCCAGGCGCGTGCCGGGGTCGAGAAGTAGGCGGCCGAGCGGTCGGTCTCGGTCAGGATCACGCCGTACGCCAGCGAGAGGACCCCGATCGCGCAGAGGACCCAGAACACGGCGAGCCGGGGGAGGTGCCCCCGCCCGCCGACCTGGCCACGGGCGGGCCCCTTCGCCCGCCGGGTCCTGCGCCGGGCGACCCAGACGCACCCGAGGAGGATCAACGGCCAGAGCAGGTAGAACTGCTCCTCCACCGCCAGCGACCAGTAGTGCTGGAGCGGGGAGGCGATCTGGTCCTGGGCGAAGTAGTCGGTCTCGACCGCGGCGAAGCGCACGTTGGCGGCGAAGAACGTCGTCCACACGGCGTCGCGCACCACCTCGAGGGCATCGATCGCGCTGATCAGCAGCGTGCTCGCGACCAGGGTGGCCAGGACCACCACGGTGGCGGCCGGGAGGATGCGCCGCGCCCGGCGGGCGTAGAAGCCGCGCAGCGAGAGGGTGCCGTCGCGGTCGATCTCGCGGAAGAGGAGCTGGGAGATCAGGAAGCCCGAGATGACGAAGAAGACGTCGACCCCGACGAAGCCCCCGGCGAAGCACCGGGACCCCCGCGTGGGCGGCGATCACGGTCAGCACGGCGATGGCCCGCAGGCCCTGGATGTCGCCCCGGAAAGCCGGAGTCCTCCCGGTGACGGCGCGGCTCGCAGCCCGGCCCGCCGTCCCCTTCCTCTCCACCCGTCCTTTGTACGTGGTCGGGAGGCCGACACCGGGGTGCGACCCTCCGGAAACCGGGAACTTCTGGGGCCGACGGGGCGTTGACGATCATGTGGGACCGGTACAGTGAGTCCCAGTTCGTGACTCGTCAGGTCGACGGGTCAATCGGCCTCCAAGGAGGAGACCATGCAGAGCAACAACCCGGTGTTCCGACGTTCTGAGGAGTTCAACAAGACCGGCGGCGGTCAGACGTACGCCGGTTACGGAGAGCCCTCGACCTGGTCGACCGGTTCCGGTGGTGTGCCCGGCTACGAGGCTCCCACCGCGCCCGGCGCCATGGACCGCATGACGATCGACAGCGTCGTGCAGAAGACCGCCATCTCCCTCGGTGTGGTGATCATCACCGCCCTGGCGACGTGGGTCCTGACCCCCGAGGTCACCAAGGAGACCGCCGCGTCCGACCTCGGCCCGCTGTTCGCGGCCGTGACCATCGGCTCGCTCGGTGCTTTCGGTCTCTCCCTGGTCAACTCGTTCAAGCGCGTGATCAGCCCGGCCCTGGTCCTGGCCTTCGCCGCGCTCGAGGGAGTCGCGCTCGGCGGCATCAGCAAGCTCTTCAACCTGATGTACGGCGACGGCGTCGTCCAGGGTGCCGTCATCGGTACCTTCGCCGCCTTCGCGGGCACGCTGGCCGTCTACAAGTTCTTCAACATCAAGGTCGGCGCGAAGTTCCAGCGGATGGTCGTCGCCGCGGTCTTCGGCATGATCGGCCTGAGTGTCATGGAGCTCGTCCTCGGCGCCTTCGGGTCCGAGATCGGGCTCTTCGGGGTCAGCGGTCTCGGCATGATCACGGCGTTCGCGGGCCTGGCCCTCGGTGTCTTCATGCTGATCCTCGACTTCGACTTCGTCGAGAAGGGCGTGGCCAACGGCCTCCCCGAGCGGGAGTCGTGGCGCGCCGCGTTCGCGATGACGGTCAGCCTGGTCTGGATCTACACCAACCTGCTGCGCATCCTGGCGTACTTCAGCGACAACTGACGCACCAGCGTCACAGGCGGCCCCGGACCTCGGTCCGGGGCCGTTCCTGTGGGTGGGCCGGATGGACGGCCGGCGGGCGGGTGGGTGTCGGAATCCCCGGTGAACCGGGTACTCCAGCACCTACGACTCGACTTCTCAGGGATCTCCTGACGTTCTCAGGTGATCAATCACCTGAGAACGTCAGGAGTCCCCGGTGAACCGGGTACTCCGGCACCCGCGGCCCCCACCCCAGCAGCCCAGCGTCCCGTCAGGGCGCGTCCGACCGCCCGGGCTCGCGGGTCGCGCCGGGCGTGCCGTCGTGCTCGTCGGACTCGGGCGCCGCGGCCTCGGCCTGGGGCCGGCGGCGGCGGTGGCGCAGCTCGACCCAGCGGCCGCGTACGCCGAGCCGGTTGCCGCCGATCTCGGTGCCGCCCAGCTCGGTGCCGGGCTCGTTGACCGCCTGGAGCGCAGCGCGGGTCACCGGGAGGACACCCTCGCCGCGGACGGCCTCGGGGTGGGTCTCGTCGTCGGGGGCGAGGCCGAGCGCGGCCAGCATCGACGGCAGCAGGATCCGGCTGAGGGCGCGGTAGCCCTCGGCGGAGGGGTGGAACTGGTCGGGGCCGAAGAGCAGGGCCGGGGCCGCCATGAACTCGGGGCCGAGGACCGAGCCCAGCGAGATGGTCCGACCGCCCTCCTCGATCACCGCGATCGTCTGCGCCGCGGCCAGCCGGCGCGACCAGGCCCGCGCGATCTGCTTGAGCGGCGGCGCGATCGGCTTGACCGTGCCGAGGTCGGGGCAGGTGCCGACGACCACCTCGACGCCCGCGTCGTGGAGGCGGCGGACGCCCTCGGAGAGGTGGCGGACCGACTGCGACGGCATGGTGACGTGCGTGACGTCGTTGGCGCCGATGAGGATCATCGCGACGTCGGGCTCGATCGGCAGCGCGCGGTCGATCTGGGCGGCGAGGTCGGCCGAGACGGCGCCCACCTTGCAGAACGTGCGCAGGTAGACCCGGCGGTCGCCCTGCTCGGCGATGCCGCTGGCGATCAGCGCGGCCGGTGTCTCCTCGACCCGGTCGACGCCGTAGCCGCAGGCGCTGGAGTCGCCGAAGATGGCGACCTTGACGGCCGGACCCGGCCGGCCGCGGCCGTACCAGCCCGTGGCGTCGGGCACCGGGTCGTCGGAGACCTCACCGATCGTCTTGCGCGCGAGCCTGGCCTCGGCCCGCAGGACGCCGTACAGACCGCCGCCGAGCACGGACAATCCCCCACCCCCGTAGGCCGCGGCTGCGGCCAGCTTGCGGGCGGCTCCGGCTTTTCCCATGTGCCAACTCTACGAACCGGCCCCTGGGCACCTAGGTTGAGGGGGTGCAGTACGTGAACTCGCTCCTGGACCTGATCGGCAACACCCCACTCGTGCGGCTGTCGCGCACCCTCGACCTGGCTGCGTCCGCGGACGGACCGCCGGGCGAGCACGGACCCCTGGTGCTGGCCAAGGTCGAGTACCTCAACCCGGGTGGCTCGGTGAAGGACCGCATCGCCACCCGGATGATCGAGGCCGCCGAGGAGTCCGGCGAGCTCCAGCCGGGCGGCACGATCGTGGAGCCGACGTCGGGCAACACCGGCGTGGGGCTGGCGATGGTGGCCCAGGCCAAGGGCTACCACTGCATCTTCGTGTGCCCGGACAAGGTGAGCGAGGACAAGCGCAACGTGCTCAAGGCCTACGGCGCCGAGGTGGTCGTCTGCCCGACCGCGGTCGCCCCCGAGCACCCCGACTCCTACTACAACGTCTCGGACCGCCTCGCCTCGCAGCCGGGCGCCTGGAAGCCCGACCAGTACTCCAACCCGCACAACCCCCGTTCGCACTACGAGACGACCGGCCCCGAGATCTGGGCGCAGACCGACGGCCGGATCACCCACTTCGTCGCCGGGATGGGCACGGGCGGCACGATCAGCGGCGCCGGTCGCTACCTCAAGGAGCAGAACCCCGGCGTCGAGGTGATCGGCGCCGACCCGTCTGGCTCGGTCTACTCGGGCGGCAGCGGCCGGCCGTACCTGGTCGAGGGCGTCGGCGAGGACTTCTGGCCCGGCACCTACGACCCCACCATCGTCGACCGGGTCATCGAGGTGAGCGACGCCGACAGCTTCGCCTTCACCCGCCGCCTGGCGCGCGAGGAGGCGCTGCTCGTCGGCGGCTCCTGCGGCATGGCGGCGTTCGCGGCCCGGAAGCTGGCCCAGGAGCTCGCCGGCACGCCGGAGGGCGAGGACGCGGTGATCGTCGTGCTTCTGCCCGACTCCGGGCGCGGCTACCTCACCAAGATCTTCAACGACGACTGGCTCGGCCAGTACGGCTTCGCCGGCGGCGGTCCGGCCGCCGTTCGCACCGTGGGTGAGGTGCTGCGCGGCAAGTCCGGCCGGCTGCCCGACCTGGTGCACACGCACCCGAGCGAGACGGTCGCCGAGGCGATCGCCATCCTCCAGGAGTACGGCGTCTCGCAGATGCCCGTCGTCCGCGCGGAGCCGCCGATCGTGGCGGCCGAGGTCGCGGGCTCCGTCTCGGACCGCGGTCTGCTCGACGCGATCTTCGCCGGGCACGCCAAGCTCACCGACCCGGTCGAGGACCACATGTCGCCGCCGCTGCCCACGATCGGCTCCGGCGAGGAGTCCTCGGCCGCCGTCGCGCTGCTCGAGAAGGCCGACGCGGTCCTCGTGCACGAGGCCGGCAAGCCGGTCGGGGTCCTCACCCGGCAGGACCTGTTGGCCTACCTCGCCCGCTGAGCCCGCCCGCGTGATCATGTAACACGCCGTCCACGGGACTTCCACGCCGTTGCAGCGTGTGAGTAGCTCGGTGGACGGCGTGTTACATCGAGCACCGGGCCGGGCGGCACCCGGTCGCACAGCGGGCGGATAGCCTCGGCGGGTGCCCGTACCGCCCCCCGACCACGTGCTCGACCTGTTCGCCGTCCCCGGCCCTGGCGAGCCGGTCCCGGGCGGCCAGGGCGGCAGCGTGCGGGCCGGTGACCTGGTGCTCTCCCCGGGCCGTGACGCGGACGTGGCTGCCTGGCTGAACCCGGTGCTCGCCCGGCTCGCGGTCCGCCTCGACGAGGCGCGGGCACGCCGTCCGCGGGGGCTGCGGATCGCGATGCCGGTGCCCGCCCGTGACGGGTCGTGGGTGGTCGACGGCTGGGGCGCGAGTCGCTTCGAGCCGGGCACCGAGGCCTGCCACGACCTCGACGTCACGCTCGCCGCCGGCCGCCTCCTGCACGCCGAGCTGGACGTCGCCGTGCGCGCCCGGCCGGCCGGGCTCGACCTCCGCGACGACCGCTGGGCGCGCGCCGAGCGGCTCGCCTTCGGCCCCGTGGGTACCCTCGTGGCCGCCGCCGACGAGGCCCGGACGCCGTTGGTCCTGCGGCTCGCCGAGGGGCTGTCCCCGGAGCCGTCGGGGGCGGAGCAGCTCGTGCACGCCGACCTGGCCGGCAACCTCCTCCTCGACCCTGCGGGCGCGCCGGTCGTCATCGACGTGGCCCCGGCCTGGCGGTCGGTGCGGTGGGCCGAGGCCGTGTGCGTGCTCGACTCGGTGATGTGGCACGACGCGCCGCCGGAGGCCCTGGGCGGGTGGGCGAGCGGGAGCGACCGGCAGGCGATGCTGCGCGCGCTGGCGTTCCGCATCCTGGCCGACGAGCCCGGCACGGACCCGGGGCCCTACGAGCCGGTCCTCGAGCTCGTCGTCCGCCCTGACAACCCCTGACAACCCCTGGCCGCCCCTGGTGCCGTCCCTGCTACGCGTCGCGGCCCGGCTCCGAGGTGACGGCGCTCAGGTAGACCCACCGACCTGCGCGGCGCTCGAACCGGCTGAGCTCGTGCAGCTCGTGGGCGACCCCGCCGAACGTGTACGTCGCGACGAACTCCACCAGGTCGTCCTCCGCCCGCAGCACCCGCAGCCCGGTCCAGGTCAGGCCCGGGTCGGTCCCGACGTCCGACGGCCGGGTCCGGGGGTGCCAGGTCCGGAAGACGTAGGCGTCGCCGGCCGCACCGCCGACGGCGTACGCCGCGTAGCGCGAGCGCATCAGCTCCTCCGGGGTCGCGGCCTCGGCGGCCCCGCGGTGCAGGCGGCCGCAGCAGGCGTCGTACGGCGTGCCGGTCCCGCACGGGCAGCCGCCCGTGGCGTCGTCGCCCCCGAAGACCCCGCTCACCGGCGGACCACCGCGCGGCCCGCCGCCCCGGCGTCGTGGGAGGCGGCCGTGATCTGCACGAGCTCGACCCTAGCGCCGATCGTGCCGGGAACTGTCACACGCCCGTCACCCACGGGTTGGGGGCGGGAGTAGCGTGAAATGGTGACCTCCGGACCCGCCTCTGCTCCCACTCCTACGACCGTCGGCGAGCTCCGCGCCTCCGGCCACGTCGCCAAGTCCCTGCGCACCGAGATCCGCGACAACCTCCTCGGCGCCCTGGCCGAGGGCCGCGACCCGTGGCCGGGCCTCCACGGCTTCGAGACCACCGTCATCCCGCAGCTCGAGCGGGCCCTGATCGCCGGCCACGACATCGTCCTGCTGGGCGAGCGCGGGCCAGGGCAAGACCCGGCTGCTGCGCACCATGGTCGGCCTGCTCGACGAGTGGACGCCGGTCATCGCCGGCTCCGACCTCGGCGAGCACCCGTTCGAGCCGATCACGGTGGAGTCGAAGCGCGCGCCGCGACGCTCGAGGGCGACGACCTGCCGGTCGAGTGGCGCCACCGCAGCGACCGGTACGCCGAGAAGCTGGCCACCCCCGACACCTCGGTCGCCGACCTGATCGGCGACGTCGACCCGATGAAGGTCGCCGAGGGCCGCTCCCTGGGTGACCCGGAGACCATCCACTTCGGCCTGATCCCGCGCAGCCACCGCGGCATCGTGGCGATCAACGAGCTGCCCGACCTCGCCGAGCGGATCCAGGTCGCGATGCTCAACGTGATGGAGGAGCGCGACATCCAGATCCGCGGCTACGTGCTGCGGCTGCCGCTCGACGTCCTCGTGATGGCCAGCGCCAACCCCGAGGACTACACCAACCGCGGCCGCATCATCACCCCGCTCAAGGACCGCTTCGGCGCCGAGATCCGCACCCACTACCCGACCGAGCTCGACGCCGAGATCGCGGTGATCCGCCAGGAGGCCGACCTGGTCGCCGACGTGCCGGACTACCTCGTCGAGATCCTGGCCCGCTTCACCCGCCAGCTGCGCGAGTCCTCCGCCGGTCGACCAGCGCTCCGGCGTCTCGGCGCGCTTCGCGATCGCCGGCGCCGAGACCATCGCCGCCGCGGCGATCCACCGCGCGACCGTGCAGGGCGAGGACGAGGCCGTGGCCCGCGTGGTCGACCTCGAGACCGCCGTCGACGTGCTCGGCGGCAAGATCGAGTTCGAGTCCGGCGAGGAGGGCCGCGAGGAGGAGATCCTCACCCACCTGCTGCGCACCGCGACCGCCGAGACGGTCCGCGCCCACTTCCGCGGCATCGACTTCGCGCATCCTCGTCGACGCCATCGAGGCCGGCGCCATGGTCACCACCGGCGAGCAGGTCACCGCCCGCGACTTCCTCACCGGGCTGCCGGTGCTGGGCGAGTCCGAGCTCTACGACCAGGTCTGCGACGCGCTCGGCGCCACCAACGACGGCCAGCGCGCCGGCGCGATCGAGCTCGCCCTCGAGGGGCTCTACCTGGCGCGCAAGGTCGGCAAGGACACCGACGGCTCGGAGACGGTCTATGGGTGAGGTATGCGGGGTGTCGGAGTCCCCGGTGATCAGGGGACTCCTGACGTTCTCAGGCGATGTTGCGCCTGAGAACATCCGCAATACCCGGGTCACCGGGGACTCCTGCCGTCCCACGCACCCCACGCACCCCGGCGGTCACCATGCCTAGGACCCGCGAGAACCGGTTCAAGAAGTACGACGGCGGCGACCCGCTCGCCGCCCCGGTCGACCTCGCCGAGGCGCTCGACGCCATCGGCGAGGACGTGATGGCCGGCTACAGCCCCGAGCGTGCGATGCGGGAGTTCCTGCGCCGCGGCGGGCAGGACCAGCAGGGTCTCGACGACCTGGCTCGCCGCGTCGCCGAGCGGCGCCGCGAGCTGCTGCAGAAGCACGACCTCGACGGCACGCTCGCCGAGATCAAGGAGCTGCTCGACAAGGCGGTGCTGGAGGAGCGCAAGCAGCTGGCCCGCGACGCGATGATGGACGAGGGCGACCGGGCCCTGCGCGAGATGCAGATGGACAACCTGCCGCCGAACACCGCCGCGGCCGTCAGCGAGCTCGGCAGCTACGACTGGCAGAGCAGCCAGGCGCGCGAGGACTTCGAGAAGATCAAGGACCTCCTCGGCCGCGAGCTGCTCGACCAGCGGTTCGAGGGCATGAAGGACGCCCTCGAGAACGCCACCGACGAGGACCGCGCAGGCGATCAACGAGATGCTCGACGACCTCAACGAGCTGCTGGAGAAGCACTCCCGGGGCGAGGACACCCCCGAGGACTTCGAGCAGTTCATGGACAAGCACGGCGACTTCTTCCCCGAGAACCCGCAGGACATCGACGAGCTCCTCGACGCGATGGCGCAGCGGGCGGCCGCCGCCCAGCGGATGATGAACTCGATGAGCCCCGAGCAGCGCCAGGAGCTGATGGAGCTCTCCGCGCAGGCGTTCGGCTCACCGCAGCTGATGGAGTCGCTGGCCCGCCTCGACGCCAACCTCCAGGGGCTGCGCCCCGGGGAGGACTGGGGCGGCTCCGAGCAGTTCGGTGACGGCCAGGGCCAGGGACAGGGCCAGGGACTCGGGCTCGGCGACGGCACCGGCGTCTTCCAGGACCTCGCCGACCTCGACCAGCTCGCCGAGCAGCTCTCGCAGTCCTACGGCGGCGCCCGCATGGACGACCTCGACCTCGACACGCTCTCCCGCCAGCTCGGGCGACCAGGCCGCGGTCGACGCCAAGACGCTGCAGCAGCTCGAGAAGGCGCTGCGCGACGGCGGCACCCTCAAGCGCGGCACCGACGGCCAGCTCAAGCTGAGCCCCAAGGCGATGCGCCAGCTCGGCAAGGCGCTGCTCAAGGACGTCGCCGACAAGATGTCGGGACGCCAGGGCCAGCGCGACATGAACAAGGCCGGCGCCGCCGGCGAGCGCTCGGGCGCGACGCGCGAGTGGGAGTTCGGCGACACCGAGCCCTGGGACCTGCCCGCGCACCGTCCTCAACGGCGTCACCCGCCGGGCCGCCGACGGCGGCGGTCCGCTGCTCGCGATCGACGACGTCGAGGTGCAGGAGACCGAGGCCCGCACCCAGGCCTGCGTCGCGCTGCTGGTCGACACGTCGTTCTCGATGGCGATGGACGGCCGGTGGGTGCCGATGAAGCGCACCGCGCTGGCGCTGCACACCCTGATCAAGAGCCGCTTCCGCGGCGACGCACCTCCAGCTCATCGCCTTCGGCCGCCACGCCGAGGTGATGGACATCGAGCAGCTGACCGCGCTCGACGCGATGTGGGACAAGGGCACCAACCTCCACCACGGGCTGCTGCTGGCCAACCGCCACTTCCGCAAGCACCCCAACGCCCAGCCGGTGCTGCTGATCGTCACCGACGGCGAGCCGACGTCGCACCTGGAGAGCAGCGGCGAGGTCTTACTTCTCCTACCCGCCGCACCCGATGACGGTCGCCTACGCCGTGCGCGAGCTCGACAACGCCCGCCGGATGGGCGCGCAGACGACGTTCTTCCGCCTCGGCGAGGACCCGGGCCTGGCCCGGTTCATCGAGCAGATGGCGCACCGGGTCGACGGCACCATGGTCAGCCCCGAGCTCGACGACCTCGGCGCCGCCGTCGTCGGGTCCTACCTCGGCTCCCGCGACTCGGGTCGACCCGGTGGGATGAGCGGGTTGCGCTCGGCGTACGGCGACCTGTTCGGTGGTCGCGGCTACTGGGTCGGCGACTGAGCCTTCGGTCCGGGCGGGGGGCAGCGCGGCTCGATCCGCCTTGACCGCTCCTGTGACGACGACCACACTCGTCGAGGCGACCGGTCCACGACGGATCGGCCACGAACGGGGAGCGGGCACATGGACGTACAGGTCAGCGGTGGACACGTCCGGGGCGCCGACGAGGGCGGGGTGACCCGCTACCTCGGGATCCCGTACGCCGCAGCACCGTTCGGTGCCCACCGGATGGCGCCGCCGCAGCCGGTGACCCCGTGGGACGGCGTGCGCGACGCGACGGCGTACGGCCCGACGTGCCCGAAGGGTGACTACCCGCCGCAGTACCAGCCGCTGCTCACCGAGCAGGTGATCGCCGGCGAGGAGTGCCTGAACCTCAACGTGTGGACGCCGAGCGGCTCGCACGAGGGCCTCCCGGTGCTGGTCTGGATCCACGGCGGCTCGTTCATGAACGGGTCCGGCTCGGTCCTGGAGTACGACGGCACCTCCTTCGCCCGCGACGGCGTGGTGTGCGTGACGATCAACTACCGGCTCGCCGCGGAGGGCTTCCTCTACGCCGAGGGTGACGCGTCCGCCGGGACCGCCAACCTCGGCCTGCAGGACCAGGTGGCCGCCCTGCGGTGGGTGCAGGACAACATCGCGGCGTTCGGCGGCGACCCGGACCGGGTGACGGTGGCCGGGGAGTCGGCCGGTGCCATGAGCGTGACCACGCTGCTGGCGATGCCGTCGGCGCGCGGGCTCTTCGCGCAGGCCATCACCCAGTCGGGTGCCGCGGCGCACACCCTGACCCCCGAGATCGGGCTGACGGTCCTGCGCACCCTGGCGGAGTCCCTCGGGGTCGAGCCGACCCGCGAGGCGATCGCAGCCGTCGACCTGGACGTGCTGGTCGCCGCGGCCTCCGACCTGGTCGTCGAGGTGCAGACCGCGCCCGACCCGGTGAAGTGGGGCTCCCTGGCCCTGAGCCTGCTGCCCTTCGCGCCGGTGGTCGACGGCACGGTGCTCGACCGGCACCCGCTCGAGGCCCTCGCCGAGGGTGCGTCGGCCGACGTACGGGTCATGGTCGGCTCCAACCGGGACGAGTCGCGCCTCTTCCTGGTGGCGCCGGGGGTGATCGACCTCGTCGACGAGCCGACGCTCGTGGGCGGCGCGGCGGCCTACGGGCTCTCGCCGGACGGTCTCGAGCTCTACCGCAAGAACCGTCCCGGCGCCTCGTACGGCGACGTGATGGCGGCGGTCGTGACCGACTGGTTCTTCGCCGTGCCCGCGATCCGCGTCGCCGAGGCCCGGGAGGCCGCCGGAGCGACGACCTGGGCCTACCGGTTCGACCGGCCATCGCCGGAGGACAACCACCGGCTCGGGGCCGCGCACGCGGTCGAGATCCCGTTCGTCTTCGACACCATCGGTCTCGAGCAGTCCAAGCCGCTGATCGGCGACGCCCCCTCGCAGGCCGTCGCCGACGCCGCGCACGGCGCGTGGGTCGCCTTCGTGACGACCGGGGACCCGGGCTGGGCGCCGTACACCGGCGCGACCCGGACCACGGGCGTCATCACCGAGCAGGTCACCGTCGTCGACGACCCCGACGGTGCCGAGCGCGCGACGTGGACCGGGATCCGGTAGCCGCGTCCGGCGTGTCCGGTGCGCCCGGCAGGCGAACACCGGACGACGCGGCTACCTGACCGGGGTCACGAGCCGCACCCCTGGACGACCAGGTCGATCCGTCCGCGGAGCACGAGGTGGCCGTGCCGGTCGCGCTGGACCAGCGTGACCGGGGTGGTCCCGCACGTCGCCCTGCCGGGGATCCGCACCCGCTGGCGGAAGAACCCGTCGCCGGCGAGCCTGCCGGAGTAGGAGCGCGCGTGCCCGGGGTTGGCGACCACGACCTCGTAGGTGCGGGCCCGGTCGGGACCGCGGCCGTAGAGCGTGACGACCCGGCCGCGGCGCACCTTCCCGCCCGCAGCGTTGCTGGTGAAGTACTGCTGCGGCTGCACCCGGGCCGTCCTCCGGCGGGTGGTCCTCGGGGCGTAGCCGGTGGCGGTCACCGTGACGCTGACCGACGGCCGGGTGCCGATGTCGGCGGTGACCAGGCGGACCTGCGGGGTGGTCCGCGGCCGCGCGCTGGACCAGGCGTAGCCCACGCTCGCGTCGTCGGGCCAGGACGGGTCGCCCGCGACACCCGCGGTCACCAGGGAGTTCTCCCGGGCCCGGCCGGACAGGCCGACGACCGGGGCCGCGAGGACACCGAGCCCGACCGCCGCGGTGACCACGGAGACCCGGGACCGACCCGTGGCGCCCGGCACCCGCACGGTCGCCTCGAGCCGCAGTCGCGAGCCGAGGTCCGCCGGCACGATCGGGTACGTCGCACCGGTCTCGCCGGCGAGCACGTCGGCGTCGCGCTGCCAGCTGTAGCTGACGACCTCGCCGGGCCGTGCGCCGGCCAGGTCGGCGTGGACCGTCTCCCCGACGCGGACCGCGCCGTCGAGGGTGAGCACGAGGGTCGGTGCGTCGGCCACGCGCAGCGGCACCGAGTCGGCCGCCGCCGGCGTGTACCCCGGGGAATCGGCGGTGACCCGGACGGTGACCGAGCGGCCCACGAGGTCGTCGGTCAGGTCGAGGGTCGGCCCGGACCGGCCGACGAGGGCCTGACCGGCGGCGTACCACTGGTAGGCGTAGGTGGCGTCGTCGGCGCCGGGACCGGTGCCGAGCACCGGTGCCGCCGTCAGGAGCGCCTGCGCCGTGGCGTACCCGCTCACGGTCACCGACAGTGCCGGCAGGATGCCCGGCAGCACGCCCGCGGTGTCCGTGCCGACGACGAGGACGTCGTAGCCCGGTGCGGTCAGGGTCAGCACGACCCGCAGTCGCAGGCCGGCCTGCTGGGCCGTCGGCCGGTAGGCGGCCGCGGTGGCGCCGGCGATGTCGGTGGCCACCCCGCCGGCGTCGAGGACCTGCCACTGCCAGGTGGGGACCGCTCCGGTCACGTTCGACCGGAGGGTCGCGGTGACGCCGACCCCGACCTGGGGGACCGCGCTGACCGCGAGCTGGGGGTCGGTGAAGGTGCCGGGGCCGGTGACACCGTTCGCACCGGCGGTCGCGCTGGCCGCGGCGAAGGGGTCGAGGCTCCCGGTGACCGTGACGCCGACGACCGCGTCCTGGTCGGCGGGGGTCAGGGTGTACGTCGCAGCCGTGGCGCCGAGGATCGCGAAGGTGTCGGCGTCCGCACCGGTCCCGGTGGTGCGCAGCCACTGGTAGGTGAGCTCGGCGTCCGCCAGCGGCGCGTCGGGGTCGGGGTCGCACTCGGGGGGCAGCGCGTGGCTCGGTGCCGGTCGCCGAGGCGCTCAGCACGTCGCCGACGATCGGCGAGGTGGCGCCGGGGCGGGAGACGTTGGCGACCGCCACGTCGCGCAGGTCCACCTCGGTCGGGGCCCACTGGGCGTGGAGCTCGAGCGCGAGGGGCGGACCGACCGCGCTGCCCGGCAGTGCGGTGCCGGCGGCGATCCTGGTGCCGGTCCCGTCGGCGAGGGTGTCCCAGCCCTGGAAGGTGAAGCCGCCGCGGCACGGGGCCTCGAGGCCGATGTCGGCCTGCTGGAAGTCGGCGGCCAGGACGGTGGCCGGCGCGACCGGCGTACCGAGCGCGGCGTCGAAGGTGACGGCGAAGTGGTGCTGCGTCACGGAGATCCCGCCGGCCGCGAAGTCGGTGGTGGGCAGCCGGATCGCGCCGCCGTTGGCGATCTGGCCGGTGCCGGCCCCGGCGCCGGCACCTACGACGGTGCCGTACGTCGACGCCGGGCCCCGGTGAGCCGGTGAGGACGCCGCCGGCGCCGAGCGTGAGCTCGGGGCCGGTCGGGTCGCTGTCAGGGAGGACGAGCTCGCCGGCCGGGACCCGCAGCGTGCCTCCGGTGATCTCGACCGTGCCGAAGCCGACCGGCCCTCCGGACGGTGCTCCCGAGCCGACGGCGGTGTAGCCGCCGGTGGCGGTCACCTCGCTCGTGCCGCCGATCGAGACGGTGCCGCCGGCCTCGCCCGCGCCACCGCCGATCCCGGCGCTGTCGGTGCCGCCGCGGGCGACCACACGCGCGCCGCCGGCGACGAGCAGCGTGGCGTCGGTGGTGCGGATGCCGGGCACGCCGTCGACGGCCGAGGCGTCGGCGGTCAGGGTGCCGTGGCCCGTGCCCGTGCCCGTTCCGGTGGGGGTGGCGGTGTCGGTGATCGTGAGCGTGCTGCCCGGCCGGAGCAGGACGCTGCGGACGTCGAGGTCGCGACCCTTCAGGTCGATCGTGGCCACGCACGGCACGACCAGGTCCTCGTCGGCGACCGACGCGGGGGAGGAGAGCTGCACGACGTACGGCGCCGCGGTGGTGCCCGCGCAGCCGGCCAGGCCGTCGCGGATGCCCGGGAAGGACTCGCCCGGGTCGTTGTAGACGGCGTAGAGGGCCGTCTCGAGGGCCGTGCCCGTCGACGTGCCGGCCAGGGCGGTGCCGGCGGCGACCATGGTGCCGCTGCCGTCCGGCTCGGTGTTCCAGCCCTGGAAGGCGTAGCCGGGGCGGACCGGGTCGGCCGGGAAGGGGCGGGCGCCGGCGACGAAGGTGTCGGCGAAGAGGGTCACGGCGGACGGGATCGGCGTCGCGCCCTGCGGGTCGAAGACGACGTGGTGGTGGCGGTCGGTGACCGTGACCCCGTCCCCGGTGACCCGGGCGGTGGGCAGGGTGATGGCGCCGCCGTTGGCGATCTGGCCGGCGTTCGGGACGGCCGCCAGGGTGCGCCCGGTGATGGTGGCGTACGTCGGCGTCGCGCCCGACGAGCCGGCGATCGTGCCCCCGTCGGAGAGGGTCACCTCGGGGCCGTCGACCACCGAGTCGGGCACGACCAGCCGCCCGGAGGGCAGCCGGAGCGTGCCGCCGGCGACGATGAGCTCCCCGAAGAGGCGGTCACCGGTCAGCGACAGCCCGGCCCCGACGGCCGTGGTGTCGCCGCGGGCGGTGACCGTGCTGTCCCCGGTGACCTGCACCTGACCGCCGTCCTGGTCGCTGCCTCCGCCGATGCCGGCGCTGTCGGCGCCACCGGTCGCGTCGACGCGGGCGGTGCCCGAGGTGACCAGGGTGGCGTCCGTCGTGGCGATGCCCGGGACGCCGGCACCGGAGGCGTCGGTCGTCAGCAGACCGCCCGGCCCCCCGGTCGTGGAGTCGGTGACGGTGAGCGTCCGACCGGGCGCGACGACCACGTCGCGCACGCTCAGGGCGTGGCCGTGCAGGTCGAGCGAGGCGTCGCAGCCCGCGACCAGCGTCGCGGCCGGGTCGACCAGGTCGACGGTCAGGCTGAGCGCGGGCGGGGACGCCGGGTCGCACGTGCCCAGGCTGTCGCGCACGGTGCTGATGGTGGCGGTCGCCTCGGACACGGCCCACTGGGCGTGGACGGTGGTGGTCACGGGGGTGCCGGTCGCCGGCGCCGACCCGGTGAACCGGGTGGCGGCGGTGACGGTGTCACCGGACCCGTCGAGCGCGGTGTTCCAGCCGAGGAAGGCGTAGCCGGCGCGGGTGGGGGCGGCCGGGAACGGGTGGAGGGTGTCGAAGGCCGGTCCGAAGACGGTGACCGGTGCCGTCGCGCTGCCTCCGGCGCTGTCGAAGACCGTCACGTAGTGCCGCCCGCTCACGCCCACCCCGGGAGACCCGGTGGTGCCGGTGACGTTCACGGCGGGCAGCGCGAGCCGCCCGGCGTTGGCGACCTGACCGCGGCTCGAGCCCGAGGCCCCGGCGAAGGTCGCGTACGTCGGGGTGGCGTCGGTCGACCCGGCGAGCAGCCCGCTCGCGGTCACGACCAGCTCGGCTCCGGCGGCGGAGTCGGGCAGGACCACGGGGCCGGTGGGGAGCCGCAGCGTCGCGAGCGTGGGCGGGGTGGCGGGCGTGGCGTCACCGACGGTCACCGTGCCGAAGGCCAGGCCCGCGGTGTCGGACGCGGCGGGCCGGCCGGAGCCGACGGCGCTGTAGCCGCCGGACGCGGTGACGGTGCTCGCGCCGCCGACGGTCGTCGTACCGCCCGCGCCGCGGTAGCCGCCGCCGATGCCGGCCGCGGAGGTGCGGCCGATGGCCACGACGCTCGAGGTGTCGGCGCTGGTCGTGGTGCCACCGTGGCCGCCGTCGGGTGCGGCGGTGCCGCTGTCGGCGCTGCCGCCGCCGATGCCGGCGGCGAACTCGCCACCGGTCGCGACGAGGCGGGCCGAACCGGTGGTGGCGGTGGTGCCGCCGTCCCCCCGGAAGCCGCCGCCGACCCCGGCGGCGTAGCTGCCGCCGACGACGGTGGTGAGCGAGGCTCCGGCGAGCGTGGTGCCGGCACCGTCGCCGAGGTAGCCGCCGCCGATGCCGGCACCCTGGTAGCCGCCGTCCGCGGTGAGGCGCGACGTGCCGGTGCTGGTGGTGGCACCGCCGTCGCCGAGGTAGCCGCCGCCGATGCCGGCGCCCTGGTAGCCGCCCGTGGCGACGACGGCGGCGTCGTCCTGGCTGCCCGTCGCGCCACCGCCGCCGTAGGCACCGCCGCCGATGCCGGCCGCGAAGCGGCCGCCGATGGCCGTGATCGTGCTGGTGTCGCGGGCGGTGGTGGTGCCCGTGCTCGGACGTGGGTCGGTGCTGGTGAAGGTGCCGCCGACCCGGTCGCCGGCGCCGATGCCGGCGCCCTGCTTGCCGCCGTGGGCGGTGATCGAGGAGCTGCCGTGGGTGGTGGTCGTGCCGCCGTCGCCGAGGATGCCGCCGCCGACACCGGCGCCGAAGTCGCCGCCGGTCGCGTCGAGGTGGCCGCTGCCGTCGGTGTCGGTCACGCCGCCGGCGCCGCGGGATCCACCGCCGACACCGGCTGCCTCCGTGCCGCCGTGCGCGACGACGGTGCTGCTGCCGGCGACCGACGTGGTGCCGCCGGGTCCCCGGTTGCCGCCGCCGACACCGGCGCCGTAGTCGCCGCCGGTGGCCGTGACCGCCGCGGCTGCGCGGACGGTCAGGGTCCCGCCGCCCTCGAGGTCGGCACCGCCGATGCCGGCCGCCTGGACGCCGCCGAGGGCGACGAGCGTGGCGTGGTCCTCGACGAGGAGCGTCGCCCCCGTGATCCCCACCCCGGGTACGCCGGCGCTCGCCCGGGCATCCGCGGTCAGGGTGCCGCCGGTCCCGGTCACCTGCAGGGTCAGCCCGGTGCCGACGTCGACGCTGCGCACGGCGAGGTCGAAGCCGTGCAGGTCCAGGGTCGCGAAGCAGGTGACGGTGAGGGGCAGGGTGGGGGTGCTGGTGCGGGTGGCGGCGAGGGTGACGACGTACGGGCTCGTCTCGGTGCCGGCACCGGTGGCGTGGGTGCCGGTGACGGGGGAGGTGCCGCAGGTCCGCAGCGCCTCGCCGAGGGCGTCGACGGACGCGGTGGGGTCGGCCAGGGTCCAGCGCGCGGTCGCGGTCACGGCCAACGCCAGGCCGGGGGCGTTGCCCAGGACGACCAGGTCGCCGGTCTTGGTGATCCGCGTGGCCGGCGAGGTCAGGTCGCTGTACCACCCGTCGAAGGTGAAGCCGGGCCGCACCGGGTCGAGGGCCGGGAACGCCGCCAGGGTGTCGCTGAACGCCGCCGCGAGGACCGTGGCGGGGGCGTAGGTGCCGCCGGTGGCCGGGCTGCCCCCAGCCAGGTCGAAGCTGACCCGGTAGTTGCGTCGGCTGACCTTGGCGGTGACCCGGGCAGGATCGACGGTGATCGTGCCGTCGTTGCGGATGACGCCGGCGCCGCTGATGGCCGCGGTGCTGCCCGACCCCGGGATGATCCGCCCGCCGTTGCGCAGTGTCACCTCGGGTCCGGTGCCCGCCGGGCCCACGACCAGGTCGGACGTGGTCAGGCGCAGCGCACCGCCGTCGACGAGGAGCGTGCCGAACGCGCTGCCGCCGGTGCCGGCGCCGATGGCGGAGGAGCCGCCGGTCGCGACCAGCGGGCTGATGCTGGTGAGGGTCACGGTGCCGCCGGCGGCGCCGGAGGCGCCGCCGATGCCGGCCGCGTTGCTGCCCCCACGGGCCACGACGGAGGCCTGGCCGCTGACGGTCAGGGCGGCACCGGTCGTCCGGATGCCGGCCTGGCCGCTCACCGCGGAGGCGTCGGCGGTCAGCAGCCCGCCGGAGCCGGTGACGGTCAGGGCCTTGGTGCTCGAGACGACGACGCGCTGCAGGGTGAGGTCGAAGCCGCCGAGGTCGATCGTGGCGAAGCAGGCCACGGTCAGGCTCGCCGCGACGTCACCGAGGTCCTTGGCCAGCGTCACCGTGTAGGGGTCGCCGGCAGTGGCGCCGCCGCCGCTCGCGCCGGGGGCGACCACCGGGTTCGTGTCGCACGTGCCGAGCGCCTCCCGCAGCGCGTCGACCGAGGCGACCGGGTCGGTGACGGTCCAGGTCGCGGTGAGCGCCACGGTCACCGCCGCGGTGGTGGTCGCGTTGCCGAGACCGGTCAGGACGGTCGAGGCGGTGAGCGGCGTCGAGCCGGTCGTGGTGACCCACCCGCTGAACGAGAAGC
Source organism: uncultured Actinomycetota bacterium (assembly GCA_963757695.1). Taxonomy (GTDB): domain Bacteria; phylum Actinomycetota; class Actinomycetes; order Propionibacteriales; family Nocardioidaceae; genus Nocardioides. The sequence continues at coordinate 234,377 of CAVWTJ010000012.1, read as the reverse complement.
CGGGTCGGGTCGGGACCGGCAGGGTGCGGGCGCCGTCGGTGACGGTGCCGGCGAGCACGGTGAGCGCGGCGTACGTCGCCGGCGTGGTGCCGTCGGTCTCGGTGGCGCCGGCGGCCTCGAAGGTGAGCCGGTAGCGGCGGTGGGTGACGGTGGCGGTGACGTCGCCGGTCGCCAGGGTGATCCGGCCGTCGTTCTGGACGACGCCCGCGCCGCGGACCCGGGCGGTGCTCGCGGGGCCGGGGACGATGCTGCCGCCGGTGGCGACGACGACCTGCGCCGGGACGGCCGTCGAGGTGGTGACGACCAGGTCGGTGCTGGTCAGGCGCAGGGTCGCGGCGGTGATCGTGAGGGAGCCGAAGCTGGAGGTCCCGCCGGTGCCGGTGCCGGCGCCGACCGCGGTCGCCCCACCGGAGGCGGTGACGGTGCCGCTGGTCAGCGTGACCGTCCCGCCGTTGCCGCCGGCGCCCGTGGCGCCGGCCGGGTTGCCGGTGCTGCCGGTGCCGCCGCTGCCGCCGGCGCCACCGCCGATCGCGGCGGCTCCCGTGCCACCGGTCGCCGTCAGGTTCCCGGTCGTGGTCGCGGTGGGTCCGGCGCCGCCGGCGCCACCGGTGCCACCGGTGCGGGTGGACCCGCCCGACGCGGCGCCGTTGCCACCGTCGCCGCCCCGCCCGCCGCCGAGCGCCGCGGCGCCGCTTCCGGCGACGGCCGTGATCGTGGCGGTACCGGTGGTGGTCGTCGTACCGCCGGCGCCTCCGGGACCACCGTCGCCCCCGTCGCGGGCGCTGCCGGCACTGGCGCCGCGCCCGCCGTCGCCACCCCGGCCGCCACCGATGCCGGCCGCGCCGGCACCGCCGGTCGCGGTGAGCGTGGCGGTGCCGCTCGCGGTCGTCGTACCAGCGGCGCCACCGGGGCCGCCGACGGTGCCGGGCGAGGCGATGGTGCCGTCGACCCCGCGAGCGCCACCGATGCCGGCGGCACCGGAGCCGCCCAGGGCGACGACGTGGGCCGTGCCCGAGACGGCGAGGGTGGCGCCGGTGGTCCGGATGCCAGCGACGCCGGCCACCGCGTGGGCGTCGGCGGTCAGGGTGCCGCCTGCACCGCTGTCGGTCACGGTCAGGGTCGTGCCGTTGGCGAGCACGACGTTCGCGACGTCGAGGTCGAAGCCGGCGAGGTCGAGGGTGGCCGAGCAGGCGACCGGCACCGAGTCGGTGCCGTCGCCGAGGTCGGCGGTCAGGGTGATGGCGAGGGCGTCGGCGTCCGTGCACGTGCCCAGGGCGGAGCGCAGCTGGGCGATGTCCGCGCCCGGGTCGGTGTAGGTCGCGTACGCCGTGATCGCGGCACCGACGAGCACCGCGTCGGCGGCGACGACGGCGCCCGTGCCGTCGGCACCGGTCCGCCAGTCGACGAAGGCGAAGCCCGGGCGCACCGGGTCTGCCGGGAAGGTGCGCGCACCCGCGTCGAAGGTCGGGGCCAGCACCCGCACCGGGGCCGGTGCGGTCCCGAACCCGGGACTGAACGTGACCAGGTGGTTCTCGCCCGTCACGCTCACCCCGACCACGTTGGTCGTCGGCAGCCGGATGGCGCCCGCGTTGGCCACCTGACCGGTGCCGGTGATGGTCGCGTAGGTCGAGGGGCTGCCCGTCGAACCGGTGACGACCCCGCCCGCGAGCACCGTGATCTCGGTGCCCGACCCGTCCGGCACCGTCAGCGTGCCCGAGGGGAGCCGCAGCGTGCCGCCCACGACGAGCGAGCCGAACGACGTACCGCCGGCGCCGGCACCGAGCGGCGCCGTGCCGCCGGTGGGCGTGACGGTGCTGGTGCCGGCCACGTCGACGGCGCCGCCGGCGCCGCCCGTGCCGGCCGCACCGGCGGCACCCGTCGTGGGGCTGCCGGCCGTCCCGCCGGTGCCGGTCGTCCCGCCACCCGAGCCAGCGGCCCCGCCGCTGCCGCCGGGGCCGCTGGCACCGCCGGCGCCCGGCGTACCACCGGCGCCGCCGCCGATCGCGGCCGCGCCGGCACCGGCAACGGCGCTGACCGTCGACGTGCCCTCGCTGGTGAGGACCGGGCCCGCGCCGCCGGTGCCACCCGTGCCGCCGTCGCCGCCGAGGCCTCCGGTGCCGCCGACGCCGCCCGCCGCTCCCGCTCCGCCCGCGCCGCCGGTCCCACCGGTCCCGCCGTGGCCGCCCGCGCCGCCGACCCCGCCACGGCCCCCGCCGATCCCGGCCGCGCCGACGCCTCCGGTGGCGGTGACGGCTGCCGTGCCGCGGGTCGTGATCGTGCCGCCGCTGCCTCCGGTGGCGCCCGGGTCTCCGGCAGTGCCGGCGGTGCCGGGGCCTCCCGAGTCACCGGCCGTGGGGCCGGTGGTGCCGGTCGTACCGTCGGCGCCGGGGGCGCCCGCGAGGCCGACCGACCCGCCGATGCCCGCACTGCCGGGTCCGCCGGTCGCGACGACGTCCACCCCGCCCTCGACGACCAGGGCGGCGCCCGAGGTCTGGATGCCCGCGACCGACGGCGTCAGCGCCGAGGCGTCGACGGTGAGCGTGCGCCGCGCCGGGGCGGCAGCAGAGTCGGTGACGGTCAGCGTCTCGCCGGTCGCGACCAGGATGTTGCCGACGGTGAGGTGGTGGTCGTCGAGGTCGAGGGTCGCCGTGCAGCCAACGGTGAGGCTCACGGCGGGCCCGGAGAGCGTGGTGGCGGAGCCGGCGATCGTCACGGTGTCGCCGTCGGTGCAGGCGGCGAGCTGCGTGACCAGCTGGGCCGTGCTCGTCGCGCTGGTGTCGGCCGCCGCGGCCGGGCCGGCCAGGGCGGGCACGAAGCCGGTGGCGGTCGTGGCCAGGACGAGCGCCAGCCCGTACCGCGCCGTACGCGGGAGCGCACGTCGTGCCGCACGTCGGGCTCCAGCTCGACGGTGCTGGGGTGCGGCCTCCGGCATGAACGCGTCCTAGGGTCGGGGTCGCCGAGAGCGAGACGCATGGGTCTCGCGACAGGCGTGGGCCTCGGCGCAGAGTGGTGCGAGTCGACCACACCACCCCGAGGGTGTCCCGCGCGGCAGATGTGCCGAAGATGGTCCGAAGTGACTAGACGGGTCGGGTGCGCCCGGACGCCGTCAGGCCCCGCTCAGCGAGCCGTCACGGCGAGTCGTCACGGCCAGGACCCCGGCCAGCTCCTCCACCCCGTCGACGAGCCGCGGACCCGGGCGCGCCCACATCGCATCGGCGTCGACGGCGTGCACCCGCACCCCGTCGGGGAGCAGCCCCTGCTCGACGAGCGCGTCGGCCTGCGCCTGCGCGCCGGCCCGGTCGTAGCCGCACGGCGCCACCAGCACGACGTCCGGGGCTGCCGCGTGCACGTCGTCCCAGGTGACCCGCACCGACTTCTCGCCCGCCGTACCGAGCACGCAGCGACCGCCGGCGGCCTCGATCATCTCGGGGATCCAGTGTCCGGGGGCGTACGGCGGGTCCGTCCACTCCAGCAGCACCACCCGGGGCCGTTCGCGGTCGTCGGTGGCCGCCCGGACGGCGTCCAGGCGGGTCCGGAGCGAGGCGACCAGCAGGTCGGCCTCGGCGGTGCGTCCGACCGCGTGGCCCAGGGTCAGCACGGTGCCGAGCACCTCCTCGAGCGTGTGCGGGTCGCACGTCAGCACGTCGGCGGTGCAGCCCAGGTGCGCGAGGGCGTCGTCGACCAGGCTCACGTCGATGGCACACACCGCGCAGAGGTCCTGGGTGACCACCAGGTCGGCGTCGAGGTCGGCCAGGGCACCGGCGTCGAGCCGGTAGAGGTCCTCACCGCGGGCGACGGCCGCGACGACGTACGCGTCGATCTCGGCGGGCGTGAGCCCCTCCGGCATCGAGGAGGTCGACACGATGCGGCGCTCGCGGGCCTCGACCGGGTGGTCGCACTCGAACGTCACCCCCACGACCTCGGCACCGGCGCCGACCGCGAACAGGATCTCGGTCGTGGAGGGCAGCAGGGAGACGATGCGCACCCGCCCATCCTCCACGACCTCCCCCACCTGTGGACAAGCACGTCGAGTCGGCGCGACATCGCGCCGACTCGACAGGGGGTTGTGGAGGAACACGTCGAGTCGGCGCAAGTTCGCGCCGACTCGACAGAAGGTTGTGGAGGAGCGAGGAGCGAGGGGTCAGCGGGGGACCGGGGTGCGGACGGCGGCGAGGACCTCGGTGGCCACGGCGAGGGCGATGGCGGCCGGCTGCTTGGCGCCGCCGAGGCTGCGCACGACGTCGGGGTCCCCGATCGGGCAGCGGATGCGGGCGACCTCGTAGGGCGGGTGCCCCTCCAGGCCGAGGCCCTTCTCGAAGCGGCGCCACTTCGCCGACGAGCCGATCAGCCCGACCGGTCCCAGGTGGCCGCAGCGCAGGGCGGCGTCGCAGAGCGCGAAGTCCTCGGCGTGGTCGTGGCTCATCACCAGCACGTGGGTGCCGCGGGGCAGCTCGCCGAGGGTCACCTCGGGCAGCGGCGAGTGGTGCACCACGACCGATGCCGGCCCGTCACGGAGCGGGGCGGTCGCCGCGTCGTCGACGTACGACGCCCGGGAGTCGACCAGGTGCAGCTCGACGTCGTGCCGCACCAGGATCCGGGCCAGCTCGCGCCCGACGTGGCCGAGGCCGAAGACGGCGACGGCCGGTCGGACGGGCTGCGGCTCCAGCAGCAGCGTCACCTCGCCACCGCAGCACTGTCGGCCGTGCTCGGTGCGGGTGACGTCGTTGAGCGACATCGCGAGCTGCTCGGGCGCGACGCTGCGGTCCGTCAGCAGGGCCCGGGCGCGGGCGGTCGCGGTCTCCTCGAGGTTGCCGCCGCCGATGGTGCCCCACTGCCCCTCGGCGGTGATGACCATCTTCGCGCCGGCCTCGCGCGGGGCGTGCCCGCGTACGACGGCCACGGTGACCAGCACCGCCGGCACGCGGTCGCGGCGCAACGCGACGAGCGCGTCCAGCCAGCCGAGCCCGTCGGCGGCGCCGGGCTCACCCATGGTCGTGCTCGGGCACTCGTGCCGCCACCTGCTCCGAGCGCGGGTGGAGTCGCGGCGCGTCGGACGCGGGCTGCGCCGGCTCGACACCGGGCGCGCCCTCGACGACGTGCGCCGACCCGTGCGCCCGGGCCGCCTCGATCGCCCAGAACACGGCCTCCGGGGTGGCCGGCGAGGCCAGGTCGACGCTGAGCCGCGGGTCGGGCGAGAACGCCGCAGCCGCCTGCCGCAGCGCCTCGCGCACCGCGAAGGCCAGCATCAGCGGCGGCTCGCCGACGGCCTTGGAGCCGTAGACGACGCCGTCCTCGTGGGCCTGCTCGAGCAGGGCGACGTTGAAGACCTCCGGCATCTCCGAGAACGACGGCAGCTTGTAGGTGCTGGCCGCCTGCGTGGTCAGTCGCCCGCGGTGCGGCCCGTCGCTCGCGTCCCAGCGCAGGTCCTCGAGGGTGAGCCAGCCGGCGCCCTGCACGAAGCCGCCCTCGATCTGTCCGAGGTCGACCAGCGGGGAGAGCGAGTCGCCGACGTCGTGCACGATGTCGACGCGACGTGTGCGGTAGGCGCCGGTGAACCCGTCGACCTCCATCTCGGCCGCGCAGACGCCGTACGAGAAGTACTTGAACGGGTGGCCGCGCATGAGCGAGGAGTCCCAGTGCAGGCCCTCGGTCTTGTAGTAGCCGGCCGCCCAGAGCTGCACGCGGGAGAAGTAGGCCTCCCGCACCAGCTCCTCCCAGGGCAGGTCGCGACCGGCGTCGACCTCGCGGAGCCGGGCGGTGATCTGGTCGCAGGCGTTCTTGATCGCGGCACCGTTCAGGTCGGCGCCGGAGCTGGCCGCGGTGGCCGAGGTGTTGGGCACCTTGTCGGTGCGGGTGGGCGCCAGCCGCACCCGTGCGAGCGGTACGCCGAGCGCCGTGGCCGCCACCTGCAGCATCTTGGTGTGGAGTCCCTGGCCCATCTCGGTGCCGCCGTGGTTGATCAGCACCGAGCCGTCCTTGTAGACGTGCACCAGCGCCCCGGCCTGGTTGAAGGCGGTGAAGTTGAACGAGATGCCGAACTTCACCGGGGTCACCGCCAGCCCACGCTTGGTGTGCTCGTGCGTCGCGTTGTACGCCGCCACCTCGGCGAGCCGCGCGTCGAGGTCGGCGCTCGCGGTGAGCTGGTCCCAGGCCGCGGCGATCCGGTGGGCGTGCCGCACCGGCTGCCCGTACGGCGTCTCCTGGCCGTCGGCGTAGAAGTTGCGGCGTCGCAGCTCGCGCGGCTCGATGCCGAGCAGCGGCGCGCAGCGGCCGAGGACGTCCTCGATGACGAGCATCCCCTGCGGGCCGCCGAACCCGCGGAAGGCGGTCTGGGACGTCTTGTGGGTGCGCGCCACCCGCCCGTTGACGCGTACGTCGGGCACCCAGTAGGCGTTGTCGACGTGGCACAGCGCCCGCGCGAGGACCGGCTCGGACAGGTCGAGGCTCCAGCCGCCGTCGGAGGTCAGGGTCGCGTCGAGGGCCAGCAGCCGGCCCTCGTCGTCGAACCCGACGCGCCACTGGGCCGCGAACCCGTGCCGCTTGCCCGACATCGTCATGTCCTGCTGGCGCGAGAGCCGCAGGCGCACCGGTCGGCCGGTGAGCCGCGAGCCGAGGGCCGCGATCGCGGCGAAGCCGTGCGGCTGCATCTCCTTGCCGCCGAACCCGCCGCCCATGCGCAGGCACTGCACGGTGACCTCGTGGCTGGCCAGCCCGAGCACGTGGGCGACGATCTCCTGGGTCTCGGTGGGGTGCTGGGTGCTGCTCTGCACGAAGACCTGCCCGGCCTCGTCGACCAGGGCCAGCGAGCAGTGCGTCTCGAGGTAGAAGTGCTCCTGGCCGGCGAAGTCGATCTCGCCGCTGAAGACGTGGGTCGCCGCGGCGAGGGCGGCCTCGACGTCGCCGCGGGCCACGGTCGGTCGCCCGCCCTGGAAGCTCTCGGCGGCGATCGCGTCCTGCACGGTGACGAGCGCCGGCAACGGCTCGTAGTCGACCTCCACCGCGAGCGCGCCCCGGCGGGCGGCCTCGAGCGTCTCGCCGAGCACCCAGCACACGGCGTGGCCGTGGAACATGACCTCGTCGGGGAAGAGCGGCTCGTCGTGCTTGACGCCGGCGTCGTTGACCCCGGGCACGTCGGCTGCCGTCAGCACCCGTACGACGCCCGGCACGGCCAGGGCCGGCTCGGGGCGCAGGCCGGTGACCCGCGCGTGTGCGTGCGGTGAGGTCACCGGGTGGGCGTGCAGCACGTGGCTGGTGCGGTGGACGAGGTCGTCGGTGTAGAGGGCGTGGCCCGTGACGTGCAGCGCGGCGCTCTCGTGCGGCACGTCCAGGCCGACGGCCGCGCCGTCGGGCCGGGTGGCGAGGTCGCTCATGCCGGCACCCCCGCCCGGGCCGACCGTCCGGAGGGCGTGGGCCCGTGCTCGTGCCACAGGCGGGGCAGGGCCTGCGCGAGCATCGCGGAGCGGTAGGCGGCGCTGGCGCGCTGGTCGTCGATCGGGGTGCCCTCGGCGCCCAGGACCGTGGCCGCCGCGGCCACGGTCTCCGCGCTCCACGGCTGCCCGGACAGCGCCTCCTCGGTCGCGGTGGCGCGTACGGGTGTGGCCGCGACGCCGCCGAGGCCGATCCGGGCGCTCGTCACGACCCCGTCGACCACGTCGAGGGCGAACGCGACGGCCACCCCGGAGATGTCGTCGAAGCGGCGCTTGGCGACCTTGTGGAACGCCGTGACCGGAGCCAGCGGCAGGGGGACCCGGACCGCGCGGATGAGCTCGTCGGGTCGCTTGAGCGTCGTCCGGTAGCCGGTGAAGTACGCCGCCAGGGGCACCTCGCGCTCGCCGTCGGCCGAGGCGAGCACCAGGCTCGCGTCGAGGGCGAGCAGGGCGGGCGCGGTGTCGCCGATCGGCGAGGCGGTGCCCAGGTTGCCGCCGAGCGTGGCGCCGTTGCGGATGAGGCGGGAGGCGAACTGCGGGAACACCGCCTCCAGGAGCGGCACCCCGACGTTCGCCGCGGCGAGCCCGGACTCGATCTCCGAGAGGGTCAGGGCGGCACCGATCTCGACGGAGTCGGCGCCGACGAACAGCCCGCGCAGGGCCGGCAGCCGGTCCAGGGCGATGACGTACGGCGCCCGCAGGCCGCGCAGGTTGACCTCCACGCCGTGGTCCGTGGAGCCGGCCACGGGCACCGCCCCGGGGTGCTCGCGCAGCAGGTCGAGGGCCTCGGCGAGGGAGCCGGGACGCGCGAACGTGCCGTCGGCGTCACTGCGGCGGGTCGCCACCGGCTCCGGGGGCGGGGAGGCCTGCCGGGCGGCGAGGGCGTCGCCGTCGGCCGGGAGGTCGAGGGCGTAGGCGGCGTCGCGGATGGGGCGGTAGCCGGTGCAGCGGCACAGGTTGCCGCTCAAGGCGTGCAGGTCGAAGCCGTTGGGGCCGACCTCGCCGCGATGGTGGTCGTCGCCCGGGCCCGACGCCTCCGCTCCCCGCCCGGGGCGGTAGAACTCGGCCGCCATGCTGCAGACGAACCCGGGGGTGCAGTAGCCGCACTGCGACCCGCCCCGCACGGCCATCTCGTGCTGCACCGGGTGCAGGTCCTCCGGCGTGCCGAGGCCCTCGGCGGTGACGACCTCCTGGCCGTCGAGGGCGGCCGCCGGCACCAGGCAGGCGTTGACGGCCGTCCAGCGCGAGGCGCCGGGGTCGGCGGGGTCGGGACGGGCGACCAGCACCGAGCACGCGCCGCACTCGCCCTCGGCGCAGCCCTCCTTGGCGCCGGTCAGGCCCTGGTCGCGCAACCAGTCGAGCGCGGAGGTGTGCACCCGCGCCGTCCCGAGGGCCCGGTCGTGGCCGTTGACCGTGATCCGTGCGCCGTCCGTCACATGTGCTCCCCGTGTCTGCAACGCCCCCAGTGGTGCGAGCACCCATCCTAGGGACCGGTCATGACGGGCCGGCGCTCCACGTGACGACTGCCACCCGCGCCGACGTGGATCGACGGGCGGCTGGCACTAGGGTCGCCGGGGTGTCCGACCCGACCCTCCAGGTGCTCGTGCTCCTCGCCCTCGCCGGACTCGCGGCGGGGTTCGTGGACGCCGTCGTCGGGGGTGGCGGGCTGGTCCAGCTGCCGGCCCTCCTGCTGGGCCTGCCGAACGCCGCGCCCGTCCAGGTGCTGGCCACCAACAAGGTGGCCTCGATCTGCGGCACCACCGTCAGCGCGGCCACGTACTACCGCCGGGTGCGCCCCGACCCCCGCACCTTCGGACCGCTGATGCTGTTCGCGTTCGTCGGGTCGGCCGCCGGCGCCGTGGTGGCCTCGCACCTGCCGAGGGAGGCCTTCGACCCGATCGTGCTGGTCGCGCTGGTCGTGGTCGGCGCCTACGTGCTGCTCAAGCCCGACATCGGCGGCGACACCGTGCTGCGCTTCGCCGGCGGCCGCCACCTCGGTGCGGCGATGGTCACCGGCCTGGTCGTCGGGTTCTACGATGGCGCGCTGGGTCCCGGCACCGGCAGCTTCTTCGTCTTCACCCTCGTCGGCCTGCTCGGCTACTCGTTCCTGGAGGCCAGCGCCAAGTCCCGCCTCGCCAACTGGGCCACCAACCTGGCGGCGCTGGTCGTGTTCGTCCCCCAGGGTGCGGTGCTGTGGAAGGTCGGCCTGGTCATGGGCGCGGCCAACCTGGTCGGCGGGTACGTCGGCGCGCGGACCGCCGTCGCCCGCGGCACCGGCTTCGTGCGGGTGTTCTTCATCGTCGTGGTCTCCGCCTTCATCGTGCGGATCGGCGGCCAGGTGCTGGGGCTCTGGTGAACCCGGGCGGAGTGGCCGGCGGTGGCGCGTCGGGCTACCTGACGATCGCGCGCGACGCGACGGCCGAGATCGAGGTCAAGCGGTCGCGGTTCCGCTGCGAGCTGGTGCGGGTGTCCACCGAGGAGGCCGCCCGCGCGGTCGTCGAGGCGGCCCGCAGGGAGCACTGGGACGCCCGGCACCACTGCTCGGCCTTCGTCCTGGGACCTCGCGGTGCCCTCGAGCGCTCGAGCGACGACGGCGAGCCCGCCGGGACCGCCGGTGCGCCGATGCTCGACGTCCTGCGCGGCGCCGAGCTGTCCGACGTGGTCGCGGTCGTGACCCGGTGGTTCGGCGGCACCCTGCTCGGCGCCGGCGGCCTCGTGCGCGCCTACTCCGACGCCGTGCGCGCCGCGCTGGCCGAGGCCGGGTCGCTCGAGCGGCGCCTGCTGCGCGAGCTCGTGGTCGAGATCGGGCACGCGGACGCGGGGCGGGTCGAGGGGGAGCTGCGCACCCGCGGCGTCGTCGTGCTCGACGCGACGTACGGCGCCGCGGTGACGCTGCGGCTCGGTGCGTCCCCCGAGGACGAGCCGACCGTGCACGCGCTGCTGGCCGAGCTGACTTCCGGCACCGCGGAGGCGACCGTGGCGGGCGAGCACTGGGTCGACGTCGGTGGCCGAACCGGGGCGTAGGTTGGCGACATGAGCATCCCGGTGGCTGTGAGTGACCTCAACACCGCGCTGGCCGACTTCGGCGCCGGCTACCTGCTGAGCGCCGCCCCGGGTGGTCGGGTCAAGGCGGTCACCGTCGAGCCCCGGGTGCTCGACGGCCTGCTCCGCGTCTCGGGCCCCGGTCGCGGGTCGCTGGCCAACGTCGGCGACAACGCCCAGGTCACCCTGTTGTTCCCACCCCTCGCCCAGCGCGGCTACACCCTGCTCGTCGACGGCGAGGCAGTCGGTCGAGGGCGAGGACGTCCTCGTCACGCCGCTGAGCGCCGTCCTGCACCGCCCGGCCGCCCACAGCGACGGCCCGGCCGCGCCGGGTGGCTGTGGCGAGGACTGCCACCCGGTGGGGGACGTGCCTCGATGAGCGGGACCGAGCCCTTCTGGGTGAGTGCGTTCCTCGACCTCGAGCGCGACGCGTTCGAGGCCGGCACGGCGTTCTGGAGCGCCGTCACCGGGTACGCCGTCTCGCCCGCCCGCGGTGCCGCCGACGAGTTCGCCACCCTGGTCCCGCCCGACGGCGACGACTTCCTGCGGGTGCAGCGCCGGGCCGAGGGGCCGTCCCGGATCCACCTCGACCTGCACGTCGCCGACCCGGACGCCGCAGCCGACCGCGCCGCCCTGCTGGGGGCCACGGTCGAGGTGCGGCACGAGCTCGGCTACGTCGTGCTGACCTCGCCGGCGGGCCTCACCTTCTGCTTCGTGAGCCACCCGGCCGCCGTCCGACCGCCCCCGGCGGCCTGGCCCGGCACCCGCTCGGTCGTCGACCAGGTCTGCCTCGACGTCCCGCCGTCGGCGTACGAGGTGGAGTGCGACTTCTGGGCAGCGGTCCTGGGCTGGGACCTGGCCGCGGCGCGCCTGGCGCAGTTCCGTCGGCTGCGCGGCCCGACCAACGTCGCGATCCGCTTCCTGCTGCAACGCCTGGACGAGGAGGGGCCCGCGGGCGCGCACCTCGACCTCGGGGCGAGCGACCGACCCGTCGAGGTGCAACGGCACCTGGCGCTCGGGGCGACGCTGGTCGCCGAGCACGACGTCTGGACGGTGCTGCGCGACCCGGGCGGCTCGCTCTACTGCGTCACCGACCGAGACCTGGACGCCGCCACCGCCCCCGGCGGTTGAGCACTCCCACGCTGTTTCTCGACTCGCTGGGTTTCGAGGCCCAGGCGCCGGGGCGCCCTCGCACCTCAACCAGCGGGGGGCCGGGGACGGTACCTGCGGTCGGGCGGTCGGCACCTGCGGCGGAGGCGGGGAGCTCGCGGCGCTCCTAGCGTCGGCTCCATGACCTCCTACGACCGGCCCACGTCCCCGATCCCTGCCGCGCACCACTCCGATCCCGGCCCGGTCGGGTCCGCACTGAGCACGGCGCTCGTCGCGGGTCTGCTCCTGGGATGCCTCGACCTCGCCCTGCAGGCGACGCTGCCGTACCCGTTGGCCAACCTCGCCGACTCCAGCGCGGTGTGGGCCGTGGTCGCGTTCCTCGTCGTGCGTGCACTGGGGGTGTCGCCTGCGTGGTCGGCCGCCTCCGGCGTGATGCTCCTGGTGGTCGCGAGCGAGGCCTACTACGTCCTGGCCTGGGTGGTCGGGCTCGGGTCGTGGACCCGGGCACTCTCGCCGACCGCCGCGTCCTGGGCGAGCATGGCGGTCGTCGCCGGAGCGGTCTTCGGTGTCGCGGCGGCCTGGTCGCGCGACCACCAGCACACCTGGCGGGGCGCAGCCGCCCTCGCGCTCGGCTCCGGCGTCCTGGTCGCGGAGGCGTTGCTGCGCCTCCTCTCGCTGGGCTCGGCCGCGTCCTGGGACCGCGGCGACCTCCTGGCGACGGCCGTGCTGACCGCGCTGCTCGGGATCGCGCTCCTGGGCCTTGCGGTGGACTCCGCGAGGCAGCTGCCCCGGGCTGCGCTGCTGGTCGCGCCGATGGCGCTGCGTCTGCCTGGCCGGGTTCCGCCTGGCCGGGTTCGGTGGCTGAGGCCTGCACGCCGGACACAACCCGGGTGCCGACGGCGTACCCCGACCACTAACGTCGCGGCCATGACCGACCCCCGCCTCGACCCGCCGTTCGTCGCCGACGAGGTCACGATGCTGCGCGCCTTCCTCGACTACCAGCGCCGCACCCTGCGCCGGAAGGCGGCCGGTCTCGACGACGAGCAGCTGCGTACGCCGCTGCCGCCCTCCGACCTCACGCTCGGTGCGTTGCTCAAGCACCTCGCCTCGGTCGAGGCCAACTGGTTCGGGTACGTGCTGCTCGGTCGTGAGCCCGTCGAGCCGTGGGCGAGCGCCGACTGGGACGCCGACCGCGACTGGGAGCTGACCTCGAGCCGCCTCGACACCGCGGACCAGCTCCGGGACCTCCTCGACGACTCCGTCGCAGCCTCGGACCGCATCGTCAGCGAGGTCCTGGTCGACGGCGACCTCGACACGTTGTCGGTCCGCGACCGGGTCGGCGAGCGCGTCAGCCTGCGCTGGATCCTGCTGCACATGATCGAGGAGTACGCCCGGCACAACGGCCATGCCGACCTGATCCGCGAGTCGGTCGACGGGGAGGTCGGCGAATGAGCGACATCCGCCCGATGACCGAGGCCGACTGGACCCAGGTGTGGCCCTTCTTCGACGCGATCGTGCGGGCGGGGGAGACCTACGCCTACCCGCTCGACCTCACCGGCGACCAGGCCCGCGAGCTGTGGACGATGCGCCCGCCGGGGCAGACCGTGGTCCTCGTCGAGGACGACGTCGTCCTGGGCAGCGCGACGATGGGGCCCAACCGTCCGGGGCGCGGGAGCCACGTGGGCACCGCGTCGTTCATGGTCTCCGAGGCGGCCCGAGGGCGAGGGGTCGGCCGGCGGCTGGGGGAGTACGTCGTGCAGTGGCACCGCGACGCCGGCTTCGCCGCGATCCAGTTCAACGCCGTCGTCGAGACCAACACCGCCGCCGTCCGCCTGTGGCAGGACCTGGGGTTCACCATCATCGGGACCGTGCCCGGCGCCTACGAGTCGACTGCACACGGTCGGGTCGGGCTGCACGTCATGCACCTGGCTCTCTGAGCGGACGCCGCGAGAGCGCCACCGCCCCGGCCGACGAGAGCCGTCACCCCTTCGTCAGGTCTGCCGGCACCGCAGGCGTGTCGGGCCTGCCCACGCTCAGGCCGGGCGCGCCTGCTCAGCTCTCGGCGTCGGCGAAGCCCGGCAGGAACTCGGTGAGGATCGCGTTGAACGGCGCCTCCGCCTCGAGCTGGCTCAGCACGCCGATCCCGCCGATCCAGGTGCGGTGGATGAGCATGTACGACGGCGGCAGGTTCAGCTTGATCGCGATCGTGTACGCCGGCTCCCGCGGGTTGTTGATGCGGGCGAACTGCTCGCGCATCCACTCCCGGCTGAACTGGAATCGCTCCACCTGGGTGGGGATCACGAACGGCTCCAGGTACTCCATCAACAGCTGCGGATCGAGCTTGACCTTGTCCTTGATGAAGCCCTCGGCGCGCAGGCCCTCGAGGAGCTTCTCACCGTCGTTCAGGGCGCACAGCCGGATCAGGGACCCCATGGCGCGCGGCAGGCCGCGCTCGGGCAGCCGGGCGACCGCGCCGTAGTCGAGGACGCCGAGGCGGCCCGGGGTGCCGTCGTCGTGGGGGAGGATCCGGAAGTTGCCCGGGTGCGGGTCGGCGTGGAGCATCCCGGTCCGGACCGGCCCGGAGAACATGAACCGCGCCATCAGCTCGCCGTAGTGGTTGCGCTCCTCGACCGTGCCGCCCTTGATGATCGCGGCCAGGGAGGACACCGAGTCCATCCACTCGGTGATGATCACCTTCTCGCCGGCGGCCACGACGTGGGGCACGACGATCTCCGGGTCGCCCTCGAACGCCTCCGCGAACGTGCGCTGGGCCTCGGCCTCGAGCGCGTAGTCGAGCTCGTCCTCGGCGCGGTCCTGCACCTCCGCGACGAGCGGCTTGATGTCGATGCCCGGGAAGACCGGCCCGATCGTCTTGGCGAGGCGGGCGAGCTGCTTCAGGTCGGCGCGCAGGGCGTCGGCCGCCCCCGGGTACTGCACCTTCACGGCCACCTCGCGGCCGTCGTACCAGCGGCCCTTGTGGACCTGCCCGATGGACGCCGCCGCCGTCGGGCCGCCGTCCAGCCAGACCAGCTGGTCCTTCCAGTCCGGTCCGAGCTCGGCGGCGATGATCTCGCGCACGGTCTGGGTCGGCATCGGGGGAGCGGAGTCCTGCAGCTTGGTCAGCTGGTCGCGGTACGGCGCAGCCATCTCCTCCGGCAGCGCGGCCTCGAAGATCGAAAGCGCCTGCCCGAACTTCATCGCCCCGCCCTTGAGCTCGCCCAGCGTGCGGAACAGCTGCTCGGCCGTGCGCGCCTGGATCTCGCCCATGACCGCCTCCGCCGGCGCACCGCCGAGCCGCTTGCCCAGGCCCAGCGCGCTGCGCCCGGCGTAGCCCAGGGGCAGGGCGGCGAGCCTCGCTGTCCGGGCGGCTGCCTTGCGGGGGAGATCGGCCATGTCGCCATTGTGTCCGACCACCCCTGACCTGACACCACCCCGTGGTGGCGACCGGCCGGTGGAGCGCCGCCGCTCAGTGGTCCAGCAGCGCGTACGCGTGCCGACCGACCGAGACCGCCGGCTCGCCGTAGGCCTCGCGCAGGGCGGCGTCGGTCGCTCCGGGACTGTCGACGGCCCCGCTCGTGGTGAAGTCGCGGAGCAGCCTCAGGTAGCGCTTCGTGCCGTAGGTGTCGACCAGGTACTCGACGCTCGCCCGGGCGTGGCGCGCATCGTCCGGGAGGCGTCACGGAGACTCGTGACGGCGGCCCGGTCGGCCCGGTGGGTAACCTCACCGCATGCTCCTCGCGACCGAGTCCTGCTGATGTTGTTCCCCGAGTCCCGAGCCGCGATCGACCACGCCGCCCAGGAGACGCCGGTCTTCACGCCCGGCTACGACATCGCCGCCGCTCGCGCGGCCGCGCGCACCCTGGCCGCACGCCAGCCCCGCGAGGACGTCGCCCGGGTGGGCGATGTCGACGCCGACGGGGTGCCGTGCCGCGTCTACCTGCCCGCCGACGCCGTACCGGGCGTGGTCCTGCACCTGCACGGCGGCGGCTTCGTCTTCAACGACGTCGACGTGCACGACGCGTCCGCCCGCCGGCTGGCCAACCGCGCCGGACGGGCCGTGGTGAGCGTCGACTACCGGCTGGCGCCCGAGCACCCGTTCCCCGCCGCACCCGACGACGTCGACGCCGTGCTCGGCTGGCTCGAGCGCGAGGGTGCCGCCCACGACCTGGGCGGTCCGCTGCTCGGCCACGGCGACAGCGCGGGCGCCAACCTGGCGCTGGTCGCGGCCCTGCGGCACCCGGGCCGGTTCTCGGCGCTGGCGCTGATCTACCCGTTCCTCGACCCCACGGCAGGCTTCGACTCGCACCGCACCGAGACCGAGGGCTTCGACCCCCGCGAGGTCGCCTGGTACTGGACCCAGTACGCCGGTGGGGACACCCGTCACCACGACGACCCGGACCTCGCGCCGCTGCTGTCCGACCGGCTCGCCACGCTCCCGCCGACGTTCGTGATGACCTCCGAGCACGACCCGCTGTGCGGCGAGGGCGAGCACCTGGCCCGGCTGCTCGCCCAGCAGGGCGTCGACGTCGTCGCCACCCGCTACCTCGGCCAGATCCACGGGTTCTGGCGGCACCCGAGCGTCTTCGGCTCCGCCGAGCCCCTCATGGCGCAGGTGGCGTCGTTCCTCTCCACGCACGCGGGTGACCGTGCCTGAGGGCCACACCCTGCACCGCCTCGCGCGCGACCTCGGCGCCGCGTTCGCCGGGCGCCGGGTCGGGGTGAGCAGCCCGCAGGGGCGGTTCGCGGAGTCCGCGGCACTCCTCGACGGTCAGGTCCTGCTGGCCGCCGAGGCGTGGGGCAAGCAGCTGTTCGTCGAGTTCCCCGGCGACCGCGTCCTGCACGTGCACCTCGGCCTGATCGGTCACTTCGACGTCCACTCCGGCGTCGAGGAGGTGCCGCTCCCCGTGGGCCAGGTGCGGGTGCGGATCGCCACGTCGGATGCGTACGCCGACCTGCGCGGCGCCACCGCCTGCGAGCTGTGGACCGGCGCGCAGCGCGACGCCCTGGTGGCGGCGGCCGGACCCGACCCGCTGCGGTCGGACGCCGACCCGACCCGCGGGTGGGACAAGGTACGCCGCAGCCGGCGCAGCATCGGGGCGCTGCTGATGGACCAGTCCGTGCTGGCCGGTGTCGGCAACGTCTATCGCGCCGAGGTGCTGTTCCGGCACCGTCTCGACCCCCATCGCCCGGGGACCAGCCTGCGGGTGGGGCAGTGGCGGGCCCTGTGGGACGACCTGGTCGAGCTGATGACCGAGGGCGTGCGCACCGGTCGGATCGACACCGTGCGCCCTGAGCACACCCCGGAGGCGATGGGCCGCGAGCCGCGGCGCGACGACCACGGGGGAGAGGTCTACGTCTACCGCCGCCAGGGCCAGCCCTGCCTGGTGTGCGGCCGGTCGATCCGGACCGAGGTCCTCCAGGGCAGGAACCTGTTCTGGTGTCCGCGGTGTCAGCCGGTCTTTCGGTCCCGCGCGGCCTCCGCAGCCGTATCCTGAGCACGCTCCGGTCCCGACTCGAAGGCCCCACCCCACATGACTCGCGCCTCCTCGGCGATCAACCCGGCCAGGATCTCACTGCTCCGGCGACGGTGGGTGCGGTTCAAGCGTCGGTCCGACTCCTCCGAGCTCCGCATCGCGTTCGTCCTCGGGCTGCTGGCCGTCACGCTCACCGCCCTGGTCGTGCTCGCGCCGACCCGGGTCCCGTTCGCCAGCCTGGTGATCCCGGTGGTGCTCGGGAGCATCGTGCTCGGACCGCGCAGCCTGCCCTGGTTCGTCGTCTTCGTGATGGGCCTCCTGGCCGTCGCGCTGGCCGCCCAGACGTCGGTGACCAGCCGGGTCGTCGGCGCCGCGATCGTGCAGTTCGTGGTCGGCGCCATCGTGGTGCTGGCGAGCGTGCGCCGATCACGCCTAGGCGTGGCCGGGCTGCGCGGGGAGTCGATGTTCGTCGACCTGCGTGACCGCATCCTCAACCAGGGCGGCATCCCGCGCCTGCCCGAGGGTTGGATCGTGGAGTCCGCGCTGCACTCGGCCGGGGGCACGGCCTTCGCCGGCGACTTCGTGGTCGCGACCCTCGACCCGGACGGCAGGACCCTGCAGGTGGTGGTCGTGGACGTGTCCGGCAAGGGCGAGGAGGCCGGCACCCGCGCGCTGCTGCTGTCGGGGGCGTTCGGAGGGCTCCTCGGCGCGCTCCCGCCCCAGAACTTCCTCCCGGCCGCCAACGACTACCTGGTGCGCCAGGACTGGGAGGAGGGGTTCGCGACCGCGATCCACCTCTGCCTCGACCTCGCCACCGGCGACTTCGAGGTCCGTTCGGCCGGCCACCCGCCGGCGGCCCACCGGATGGCGGGGACCGGCCGCTGGTCGGTGCTGCGCACCGAGGGGCCGGTGCTCGGGCTGATCGAGGACGCGACCTTCACCTGCATCCGCGCCCGGCTCGGCCACGGCGACGCCGTGCTCCTCTACACCGACGGGATGGTGGAGGAGCCGCGCCGTGACATCGACCTCGGCATCGACCGGATGCTCGGGGAGGCCGAGTCGATGCTGCGCGGCTCGTTCCTCGGCGCGGCCGAGCGGTTGGCCTCCTCGCTCGGCTCGCGGCACGACGACCGGGCGATGATGGTCGTCCACCGCGACTGAACCGTCGCCACCGGGCGACGCCGACCCCCGCACGCCACCCGCGCCACCCCGTCCCCGCGGATCGCCCAGCACCGGGCGGGCCTTGCCGTTTGGCCGGGTGCACGCCCGGTATGGCAGGATTGAACGGTCCTGGGAGCAGTCCCGGAGCGCGCGGATGTAGCTCAATGGTAGAGCTCCAGTCTTCCAAACTGATTACGCGGGTTCGATTCCCGTCATCCGCTCCAAGAGGTGCCTCCGACAGCGATCGGGGGCCGTCTTGGCGGGGCGTAGCGTAGTGGCTAGCGCGCCTGCTTTGGGAGCAGGAGACCGCAGGTTCGAGTCCTGTCGCCCCGACACCAGCATGTCCCTGATCAACGAAGCAGAAGGAGACCACCTGTGAAGAGCGCCGTCGAGACCTTGAGCCCCACCCGGGCCAAGCTCACTGTCGAGGTGCCTTTCGAGGAGCTCAAGCCAAGCCTTGACGCTGCGTACAAGAAGATCGCGCAGCAGATCAACATCCCCGGTTTCCGCCGGGGCAAGGTCCCGCCGATGGTCATCGACCGTCAGGTGGGCCGCGGTGCGGTGCTCGACGAGGCCATCAACGAGGTCCTGCCCAAGAAGTACGTGGAGGCTCTCGAGGAGAACTCGCTGACCCCGCTGGCGCAGCCGGAGATCGAGGTCACGAAGTTCGAGGACAACGAGACGCTGGAGTTCACCGCCGAGGTCGACATCCGTCCCGAGATCGTCCTGCCGTCGCTCGACGGCCTGACGGCCGAGGTCGACGACATCGAGCTGAGCGACGAGGACGTCGAGGAGCAGAGGGAGGCGCTGCGCGAGCGCTTCGCCACCCTGATCGACGTCGAGCGCGCGGCCGCGGACGGCGACTTCGTCGTCCTCGACCTCAAGGCCACCCAGGACGGCGAGGTCGTCGAGGGGGCTGAGGTCACGGGGATGTCCTACCGCGTCGGTCGCGGCGGCATGATCGACGGTCTCGACGAGGCACTCATCGGCCTGAGCCCGGGCGAGGACAAGCTCTTCGAGAGCGAGCTCGTCGGCGGCGACCTGGTCGGCGAGAAGGTCGAGGTGGTCGTCAGCATCAGCCAGGTCCAGGAGCAGGAGCTGCCCGAGCTCGACGACGAGTTCGCCCAGCTGGCCTCGGAGTTCGACACGATCGAGGAGCTCACCGCCGACGTGCGCGAGCGCCTGGGTCGCGGCAAGCGTCTCGAGCAGGCTGCGGCCGCCCGCGACGCCGTGCTCGAGGGTCTGCTCGAGACCATGGAGGTCCCGCTGCCCGACGGCATCGTCGCCGAGGAGCTCACCGCGCGCCGCCAGAGCGTCGAGCAGCAGCTCGCGCAGGCCGGCATGACGATGGAGAAGTACCTCGAGGAGGAGGGCCAGACCGTCGAGGAGTTCGAGGCCGACCTCGAGCGCCGGGTCCGCGACGCCGTCGCCGCCCAGTTCGTCCTCGACGAGATCGCCAAGGCCGAGGAGTTCGGCGTCGACCAGCAGGAGCTTTCGAACCACCTCGTGCGCCGGGCCCAGCAGTCGGGTCAGGACCCGCAGGAGTTCGCGAACCACATGTTCGAGCACAACCACATCCCGGACCTGGTGCAGGAGATCCTGCGCGGCAAGGCGCTGGCCCTGCTCGTGGAGGCGGCCACGGTCACCGACAAGTCCGGCAACCACGTCGAGCTGAAGAACCTGCAGCCCGACGGCACCATCGTCGAGCCGAGCGACGAGCCGGACGAGATCGCCGAGGCCGGCGAGGCCGGCGAGTCGGACGAGGCGCACGCCGAGGCCTGATCCGCCCGGGCCGATCAAGCCCGACAGCCACACCACCGAGTCCACGGAGCCCCAGGTTCCGTGGACTCGGTCGCGTCGCGGGGGCCTCGTGCCGCCTCCTCCTTCGGGTCGGCTGCAGCGGCGGGTGGGGGCCGTCAGCGCCGCACCTGGGGCCGGAGGACATGGCTTAGGCTTCGGCCATGGCACCGGGGCAGTGGCGCGATACCTCCGACGCTGCCTGGCGACCACCGACACCCCGGCGAGCGGACGTCGAGGAGCTGAGCGGCTACACCGACCTGGTCGAGGTCGGCCGCGGCGGCGACTCGGTCGTCTACCGGGCCCGCCAGGAGTCGATGCGCCGCGACGTCGCGATCAAGGTCCTCGACGTCGACGACCCGGCCCGCGCGGCGCGCTTCGCGCGGGAGATCGAGATCACCGTCCAGCTCGGGCGCCAGCACCCCAACATCGTCACCGTGCTGGACGTCGGCACGACCGTCTCGGGTCGCCCGGCGATCGTCATGGACTTCTTCGAGGGCGGCACGCTCCACGACCGGCTCCGCTCGCTACGGCCCGCTCCCGGTCGAGGAGGTCGGCCGGATCGGCGCGGTGCTCGCCGACGCGCTCTCCTTCGCCCACGAGCGCGGGGTGCTGCACCGCGACGTGAAGCCGCAGAACGTGCTGGTGCTGCCGACCTCGTGGGTGCTCACCGACTTCGGGATCGCCCGGCTGGTCGGGTCCGAGCACACCTCGTCGGCCGAGACGTTCACCTACCGGCACGCGGCCCCGCAGATCCTCGACGGCCAACCGCCGACGGCTGCCGACGACATCTGGTCCCTCGGCTCGACCCTCTACACGCTGCTCGACGGTCGTCCACCGTTCGCCAGCGGCGACCCCGACGACGACTCGGCGCTGGCCTACCTGCGCCGGGCCCGGACCGAGCCGCCCCGGCCGCTCGCCGTCGCCGGTGCGGAGCGGATCGCGTCGGTCATCGCCCGGTGCCTGAGCAAGGACACCGCCGGGCGGTGGGGCTCCGCCGCCGAGCTGCGCGACGCGCTCCTCGCGCTGCGGACCTCGGCGTGGGAGCCCGGCGGCGCCTCGACCGCGGTGCCCCTGGCCGCCGCGCCGGCGCCCGCGAGCCCGCCGCCCACGCCGTCCGGCTCCACGGTCGGACCTCGCGGGACCGCTGGTCATCACCTCGACGGTGCACGCCGCGCCACGCCCACCACCGCGCCGACCGCGCCGGCCGACACCGGTGGTCTCGACGCATCGCCGACCGTCGTGACGACGCCGGACCGGCCGAGGCCCGGCTGCCCGGCGGCTCCGGATGCGGACGAGCGGCGCTCCACCGCTCGAGACGGCCGTCGACAGGGCGGAGGACGCCGGACGAGCCGCGTCGGTCGCAGTCGGCTGCCGATCGTCCTCGGCGTGGTCGCGCTCGTCGTCGGCCTGGTGCTCGGGATCGTCGGGCGCGGTGCTGCGGGGCGACGAGACGGACCCGACGCCGTCGGTCACCGGCCCGACGGCATCACCGGTGTCCACGGCACCCACCACACCCGATGCACCCTCGACCACGCCGCCGGTGGCACCCGGCACCCCGGCCCCGGACCCGGCGCTCGCCCCGACGCTGACGACGGACGTACGAGGGACGGCATCCTGAGGCTCAAGTGGACCGACCCGAGCGAGGGCGAGGGCAGGTTCAACCTCGTCGAGATCGTCGAGGACGGCGCCTCGGTACCGTGTCGAGACGTTCCCCGCCGGGACAGCGCGTCGGCCGACTCGCACTGCCGCTGCCGCCTGGGCGACCTGCTTCAAGCTGGTCGTGAGACATCCTTCTCGGCGCCCTACGGCCTCTCCGACCTGCGCTGCGTCGACGTCCCTGGCTGAGACGGACCTACCGCGCGCCGCGGCCCAGCACCCGCGGGTCGAGGCCCACCACCAGCGCCGCCACAGCGGGATCGTGCGGCGCGCGGCGCGGCGTACGTCGATGACGTGCGGGCGCAGCCGGGCGTACGTCCTGCCGCCCGTCCGCGGACGGTCGCCCGGGCCTCCGCGGAGGAGGCCCGAAGCTGACCCGCTCCGCGCGACGGGCGACGACGGTGGCCGTGGCGCCGAGCCGGGCGTCGACCCGTGCGGCGAGGACGTCGGCCGGCTCGTGCGGGTACGGCGGCGATCCCGGCCAGGCGGAGGGCGTCGATCACCTCCGCCCAGGCCCCGGCCGCTCCGCGGCGGCGGTGGCGCAGCCGGCGCAGGCGCCCGGGCCAGCAGCAGGACCAGGACGACGAGCAGCACCAGGGCGGCGCGCACCGACCGGTGGCGAGCACCGAGGGACCGCTGCCACCGGTCCCGACGCCGGGCGGGGTGGTCGGAGCGGCCTGCTCGAGGGAGTGGCCGTGGTCGGTTGCCGGTGAGGTCGGCACGGATCGCCGGGGTGCCGGTCGTCGGCCGGCGCCGGCAGGTCGGGGGTCTCGGCCGGCACCGGTCGCGGCCGGGTGAACGTGTCGTCGTCCGGCGACGGGGAGAACGGCACCCAGCCGAGCTCGCCGAAGTAGACCTCGGCCCAGGCGAAGGCGTCCTCGCCGCGGACGACCCGGGTGCCGTCGCGCCTGCTCCTCGCCGGGTCGGAAGCCGACGACCACGCGGGTCGGCAGCCCGTTGAAGCGGGCCAGCACGGCGAACGCCGTCGCGAACTGCTCCGAGGTGCCGTCCTGGCCGCCGGGCGGGTCTGCGTCCCCGAGCAGGAAGTCCTCGATGCGCCACAGGGCCGAGCCGGAGATGGCCCGGGGGGACAGGGTGTAGCCGCTCCGGAGCGCGCTCCTCGATCGCGCTGGCCCGCTCGTAGGGCGTGGCCGCGTCCGCGGTGACCCGCGCGGCGTACTCGGCCAGGGCGGAGGTGCAGGGCCGGGCAGCGCGGGTGTAGCGGGCGATGTCGGGGTCGTCGGGCACCGTGGCGCGCCTCGAGGGCGGCCGTCGGCGGGTCGTCGAAGGCGCCGGCGACGTCGTAGGTGAGGCCGGCGTGCGGTGTCGAGGGAGAGCAGCGTGCCGGTGTCGAGGTCGACCAGCGCCGTCGTCGTCGCCGACCGTGACCGGGGTCCCCGGGGTGGGCAGCCAGCTGCCCCCGAGCCGGTCGAACCGCACCCGCACCCGCGCCTCGGTGGAGTAGGCGCCGACGTCCAGGCCGGTCGTGCCGTCGGTCCG
This sequence comes from uncultured Actinomycetota bacterium, assembly GCA_963757695.1. GTDB lineage: Bacteria > Actinomycetota > Actinomycetes > Propionibacteriales > Nocardioidaceae > Nocardioides. Next base: position 211,207 of record CAVWTJ010000012.1, on the reverse strand, counting down.
CAGCCGGGTGTAGGTGGTGGCCGCGGTCCACTGGGCGCCGTTGTAGTCGTCGAGCACGACCAGGCGCAGCGGCACCGCGTCGCCGGTGACCCGTCAGCAGGTCGACGCCGGGGTTGTTCGCCCAGGCGCCGAGCTGGGCGAGCGGGTTGGAGGCGACGACGTCGAGCGTGGGCGGCGTCGACGAGGGCGCGCGGGGAGAACGGCTGGGTCGGCCGGCAGCGGCGGCCAGGACCGCGAGCAGCGCCGACGCCGATCACCGAGACCGGGGCGGCGACGGACAGCCGCTGGCGGACCGGCTCGGAGTGCTCGTCGAGCAGGACCCAGCCGAGCAGCGCGACGACGAGGACGAGCACCGCGACCAGGCCCCACGGGTCGGCGCCGCCGTCGGTGAGCAGCGCGCCGGCGACGTAGAGCACGCGCGCCGCCGGCCACCGGCTCGACCCGGGTCCGGCTGTCGCCGCGCAGCCCGACCAGCAGCGAGACGAGGGCGGTGAGCAGCAGCGGGTCCGACGAGCAGGTCCGGCGCGGCGGCGTAGGGCTGGGGCGAGGTGAGCAGCCGCGGGACGGCGTCGCGCACCGTCTCGTGCAGCGTCAGACCGGCGCCCGCGGTCGCGAGGTAGGCGCCCATCACGCTCAGCAGCACGAGCATCGGACGACGCCGCCCAGCGCGAGACCCCGACCGTGAGGGCGCCCCGGAGCAGCAGCATCGGCAGCGCGGCGGCCAGCGCGAACAGCAGCGAGACCGGCCACCGGTGCCAGGCCGTCGCCAGCACGAGGGCGCCCAGCACGAGCAGCACGACCGGCCAGGCGAGCCGGAGCGCGCGGGCCGGACCGCCGCCGTCGCCGGGGGTGCTGGTGCGGGTCGGCGTACCGCTCGGCGCCCGGGTGCGGGTCGCGGTGCCGGCGCTCATGTCTGGGCCGCCTCGTCCCACAGCGCGGCCAGGGCCTCGGACGACGCGGCCGCGCAGGGTCAGCAGCCCGAGGTGCTGCAGGGCGCTGACCGGGGGGCCGGGTCGACCACGGCGAGCACCCGGGTGGCCGCCGAGCCCAGCGTGAGGCCGAGCACCTGGAGGTCGCCGCCGGGGCCGGTGACCGCGACGGCGACGTCGAGGTCGCGCTCCGGGAGCCGGATCGTGCTCGGCGGCGTCGGTGAGCTCGATCTCGGCGAAGAGCCAGTCGAGGTCCCGCTGCTCGCGGCGGGGCAGGCGCGTCGGGGAGCCGGGTACGACGACCTCGTGCCGGCCGCTGACGGTGTGGAGCCGGACCGGGTGGCCCGGCCTCCGAGGCGGTGCGGGCACAGCGCGGCGGCCAGCTCGACGGCCTCCTCGAAGAGGTCGACCGTCGCCGCGGTAGGCCGCGGCGCGGTCGTCGAGCAGCACGCAGACGTGCGGCTCGGAGGGCTCGGCGTCCTCGCGGACCATCAGGGTGCCGGTGCGGGCGCTGGTGGCCCAGTGGAGCCGGCGCAGGTCGTCGCCCATGCCGTACTCGTGCAGGCCGACCAGGTCGGTGCCGCCGATCTCGAGGCTGTCGTCGCCGCCCGAGGCGGCGCGGCGGTGGCCGGGCATCATCGCGCGCGACCGGGATCCGGCGGGGCAGCACCCGCACCTCGTCGACGCGAGCCCGACTCGGTGGACCGCGCCGCCATCCCGGCCAGCCCGACGAGGCGCACCTGCACCGGTCCGACCCCGACCAGCCCGCGGCGCGGGGTCGGGATGTCGTAGGGCGACGCCGGCCGGTCCCTCGGAGGGTCGCCGAGCTCGCGCGGTGGCCGGGCCCGTCGGCACCGGCCACCGTGGTCGGCACCGTGGTCGGGCAGCGGCACGGGCACCAGGCGTGCTGCCGACCCGCTCGGCCACGTCGAGCCGCACCAGTCCGCGCCGCCGCCGGCCCAGGACCTCGAGCGCGCCCCTGGCACGGCTCGTGGCGGAGCACGACCAGCGGGGGTCACCTCGCGGCGTACCCGCACCGGGCGCGACCCGAGGACGGCGACGAGCTCGGCGAGCGACGAGCGCGACCAGGCAGGCGCCGAGGCCGGCGACCAGGGGGTAGCGCCACGACGCACCGGCGACCGAGCAGCAGCGGCCCCAGCACGAGCGCAGCGCCCGACCGCGCCCGGTGGCGGCCCGCCAGGTGGTGCGCATCGACGCGGTCGCCCTCAGCCGGCGTCGGGCTGCGGCGGGCGGACGGTCTCGAGGATCTCCTGCGACGACCTCCTCCTGCGTGTGGCCGGCCAGGACCGCGTCGCGGGCCAGCACCGTGCGGTGCGCCAGGACCGGCTCGGCGAGCCGCTGCACGTCGCTGGGGACGACGTAGTGGCGTCCCCGCGCGGCGGCGTAGACCTGCAGGCCGCCGACGAGCGCTCGCAGGCCGCGGGTGCTGGCGCCGATACGGACCCGAGGGTCGCTCGCGGACGGCGACGCCGAGCTCGCGCACGTAGCGCAGGATCGGGTCGGCGACGTGCAGGCGGGTGAGCAGTCGCGCCATGGCGGCCACCTCGTCGGGCGTCGTCACCGTCGGCACGTCGTCGACCCGCCCGGCCGCGCTGCCCGGGCGGAGCACCGCGATCTCGTGCTCGGCGTCGGGGTAGCCGAGCGAGGTGCGGAGCAGGAACCGGTCGAGCTGGGCCTCGGGCAGCCGGTAGGTGCCGTCGAGGTCGACCGGGTTCTGGGTGGCGATGACCATGAACGGGTCCGGCACCGGGTGGGCCGTCGCCGTCGACGGTGACCGTGCGCTCCTGCATCACCTCGAGCAGCGCCGACTGGGTCTTGGCCGCGGCGCGGTTGATCTCGTCGGCCAGCAGGACGTTGGCGAACACCGGGCCGGGACGGAAGCGGATCTGGCCGTCGCGCGGGTCGAAGACCGTGGTGCCGGTGACGTCGCTGGGCAGCAGGTCGGGGGTGAACTGCACGCGACCGACCTTGCCGCCCAGGGCGCGGCCGATCGCGCGGGCCAGGGTCGTCTTGCCGGTGCCGGGCACGTCCTCGAGGAGCACGTGGCCGCCGGCGAACGTCGCCACGAGGGCGAGGTCGATGACGGCCGCGCTTGCCGTGCACCGCGGACTCGACGGCGTCGCCCGAGCCGCTGGTGCAGCCGACCGAAGTCCGCGATGTCCTGCTCGGTGGAGCACTGGGCTGGATGAGCGCGGTCAGGGTCGTTCCTCTCGTCGGGCCTCGGGGGTCAGTGGCCCGAGCGACACGGTGCGGGCGACGCCGGGCACGCGGGCGCGCCCCCGCCACGGGGGTCGACCACCGGCTGCGTCGAGGTGAACGAGTAGGCAGCGCTCGTCGCCACCCCGCGCGGGTTGGTCGCGGTGAACCGGACGGTGTGCTCCACCGTGCCGTCCGACGGCGCGTGGAGCGGGCCGTTGGCGAACGGCAGGGTCAGCCGCGGCGGAGCTGCACGCCAAGGCGTTCGGGACGCCGTCGAGCACGACCGCGCACGCGCCCGGGAACCGGGCCCAGTCGGCGGCCGGGCTTCAGGCGCAGGCTGATCCGGCCGTCGCCGTCGGCCGTGGCGGTCACGGTGCTGGGGCTCGACGACCGCACCATCTGGCCGTCACCGGCCGGCAGCGGCGGCGGGGGCTGGGTCGGAGCGACGGCGTACAGCACGCCGGGCTCGCCCCGCCCGAGGACGTTGGTGGCCGTCACGGTGGCGGTGAAGTCGCCGCCGACCTGGCACCCCGGGTTCGCGACACGGTCGCAGGTCCAGGTGAAGGAGACGCTGCGGGTACCGGCGCTCGGTGTGGCTCGACTTGGAGACGCCGCCGACGTTGACGGACACGTCGTACCCGAGGATCGCCTTGCCGTTGGCGGCCGGCTCGGTCCAGGACAGCTCGACCACGAACCGCTCCACCGCGCCGTCGCCCTGGTAGCTGGCGGTGCCCGACACGGTAGGTGCGCCGGGGCGAGCGGTGGTGGTGACGGCGTTGCTCGGGTCGGAGGTCGCTTCCTCGTCCTCGAGGACCGCGGTCACCGTGAACGCGGTGGGCTCGCCCGGGGTGACGTTGACGATCGCCTGGCTGGCGGCCGGGCTGACCTCTGCCAGCTCGACGTTCTCCGGTGGACCGGATCGCGAAGGCGCTGGGGTCACGGAAGTCGGAGAAGGCCCAGCGTCACCTTGACCTGACCTTCCGGCAGCGCGGTGGCCACCACGTTGGTCGGGGCGCTGAGCGGGTCGGCACCGTCGTCGTCGCCGCGGCCGCCCGTGCCGCCGCCCGGGGTGCCATCACCGGGGGTGCCTCCGGGGGTGCCACCCGTGCCGCCTCCGGGGCCACCCGGTCCGGCGGTCGGGGTGGGCGTGGTCGGCACGTGCGGGGTCGCGGGGTCGGGGTGGTGGTTGCCGGTGCCCCCGCTCGTGCCACCGGGCAGGAGCGGGTCGGGCGCCGCCTGCGAGGTCGGTGCGGGCGGTGCCGGTGCTGCCGGTGCAGCCGGAGGAGCGCTGGTGGTCCCGGGCGAGGTCAGCGGGATGTCGAGGTCCTGGCGCACGATGGTGCCGGTGCTGCCGTTGCCGTGCACGACGATGCCGTGGTCGGCGCCGGGGGCGTTGATGATCAGGTTGTCGTCGTCGAGCATCAGCTCGGGGTCGTCGGCGCCGGGGGTGAGGATGTCGTCGCCGACCTTCGCGCCCTCGGCGCTGAGCTGGACGACCTTCCCGGCGCCGCGGCACGGCACGTAGACCCGGTCGCGGAAGACCTCGGGCGTGCCGGGATCGCCGCACCCGATCAGGCCGGTGGCGACCTCCCGGAGGCCGGCGGGGGAGAGGATCACGACGGTGCCGGTGTCGGGGGCCGCGGCGGGGACGAGGTCGTTCGGCGAGGTCTCGGGGGCCAGGATCGTGCCGGACAGCTGGTCGGAACCGAGCCGCGTCGGGGTGCCGGAGCCCACCTGGGCCACGACGCCCTCGTCCGGACCGAAGACGGTCACGCCACGGTCGTGGGCGACCAGGACGGAGCCGGGGCCGCTGCGGGCGACGTCGACGATGTCGCCCTCCTCGAACTCCTGGCCCTTGTCGGACCACGTCAGGGCGTGCAGGGTGCCGTCGTCCTCGATGGCCCAGACGGTGCCGTCGGCATCGATCGCGGCGTCGGCGAGCCCGGCCGGTGCCACCCAGATCGTGCCGATCGCGTCGGTACGGACCGGGTCGATGGACGAGATGGTGGCGCGCTCGGGGTCGACGAGGAAGACGTGTCCGTCGTGCACGAGCGTCTCGACGGACCCGCCCGAGCTGATCTGGCGCTGGCCGGAGACGAGGATGCTGGTGAGGTCGAACGACATCAGCTTGCCGGTGGTGTGGTCGATCACGAACATGTGGCCGTCGTACTGGGCCGCCACGTCGATGTCGTCGCCGGGGTTGCCGATGCTCTGGCGGACCTCGAGCGCTCCGGTGGCGGGGTTGACCTGGATGACCTCGCCCGACGGGCTGTCGCTGAGCCAGGTCAGGCCGTCGGCGAGGTCGACGGCGGTGTTGGAGAGGCCCTGTCCGAAGAGGACACCGGCCACCAGCGAGCCGGCGACCACGACGACCGACAGCTCCGCGGTCCCGCGGCTACGGCGCTTGTCGTGGCGGGTGGCGCGGCGGTGCCGGCGCAGCGAGGACGCCATGCGTCCCGCCGTGCGCCCGATCCGGGCGCCGACCCCCCCACGCGTCATGACTGCTCCTGTTCGAAGATCCCTCACGAGGCGGCAGGGCTGAGATGCACCGCCTCGTGCGGAGCCTCGTCGCACCCACCCCCACGGCGGACTGTTCGGCGGATCGGGGGACTGCATCGGCACCGGCACGGTCGCCCCGCCGCCCTCGCTCCGCGCGGAGCTGCAGGCGCGCCGGGACCGGCGTGCGGTGTCGACCACTCCTCCGCGCCGCCACGTGCCTTCACCCGGGTGCTCGCGGCGCGCACGTCCGGCGACAGCTCGCCGGGCATGTGCTCCGAGGACGTCCAGGAGACGGTCCGCGCAGTACGTCGTGCTCGTCGACTCCGGGGACAGCATCCCAGAGAACGGGGCCTTCGGCCACGAGAACGGCGCAGGACGTGCAAATCACACCCAAATCGGGGTCGAAAAGCCCGGATCAGGTCACCCTTCGCGGGCCGACCGGCGAGTCGGACGGACGGTTCGAGACGAGTTCGGGGTGTTCGAACGCCGCGGGACGTGGCACATTGAGCGCACGAGGGCACGCCACGAGCCACCGGGTGGGGACATACGGCCGGTGGCTCGTGGCTTGACCTCCGCCGCCATGGGGTGCGTCGGGGTCCGTTCGGAGGTTCGGTCTGGTAGCCGAGATCGCGGGCCTGCCGAGGTGGAGCCGCGAGCGGCACCGCGCGTCGAGTCGTTGAGTTGTGGTGACGTGATCCGTCATCCACGACGGTAGGCACTGTGCGGCGATATCGCTAGGCGACGGGGGGCGGAACCTTCCGCGTAGCCGCGCTGCGCCCGACGCTCTCGAGGTCCTCGACGGTGACCAGGCGGACCTCCGCGGTCCGTCGGCCGACCGCGAACCGCACGTTCTGGGCCCGTCCGCTGCCGGCGCGGAACGGGTCCTCCTTGGGGCCGAAGGCCAGCGACGAGATCGACCGGATGGCGTCGTCGACCCGCTGGGCGCGCTCGAGGTTCCACGCGTAGCCGTGCCAGGCGAGGATCCGTTCGTAGATCTCGCGGTTCGACGGGGGGCGGGGGTAGTCGTCGGTGCCGCTGAGCCAGGGCTCGGCCAGCGCCAGGGCGACGTACCACTCGCGCGAGAGGCGGGGCAGGTGCGGCGCCGGCGCGGTGGCCATCGCGTCGAGGTCCTCGTCGAGCTCGTCGGTGGGGCGTGGGCGCGAGGTGATCTCGGGCGTGGACGTGGTCACGTCGACGACGATGGCGAGGTCGTCGAAGGTGTCGGGCCCGGTCTGGCGTCCGCGCATGACGACGAGCTGGTTCTCCCCCTCGTCGAGGAGCAGGGACATCCCCTCGGCGACGGTCACCCGGCGGGCGCCCCCCGGTGCGTCGAAGAGGCTGGCCACCTGGGTCTCGCCGGAGCCGTGCCACCGCAACCGGGCGATCTCGTCGCCGACCACGAGCTCGCCGAGGAGGCGCGAGACGTGCGGCGCGCACCGGGGCAGGTCGATCGCGGTGACGCGCAGGGCGTCGTGCGGATCGTCGGCCGGGACCGCGTAGTGCGGTGAGCGTCCGAAGAGGAGCGTCTCGCCGGAGCCCAGCGTGACCGTGGGCAGGCCGGATCCGCGCAGGGTCACGCGCAGCACGGCAGCACCGCCTGTCCGACCGCACCCGCACGCATGCCCGAATCCAACCACAGGGCCCACCGCGGACGTGGCCGCGCGGGGGAGAGGCTCACTCCCCGGCTCTGGTGCACGATTGTTCACTGAAGCGGTAGGGTGCGGCCATGGCGAGCTCGAGCACGGCAGTCCCGGCGGTGCCCGGGCCCGGCGTGCTGGACGCGCTGTCCCTGCTCTCCGAGGTCGCCGACGAGCTGGTGCTGGGCGCCGTACGTGACACGCACCTGGCCTGGGCCCGGCGGGCCCACGGCCTCACCCGCCGGCTGAGCGCCGGCGGCATCGCCTCAGCCGTCGAGCAGGGGCACCACGGCATCGCCTCCGCCGTCTACGCGGGCCTGGGGATGGGGTTGCGGGCGACCGCGACCGGGCTCGACAAGGCCGCCGAGGCCGGGCTCGGACCCCGCCTGGAGGCGACCTCCCGGGGTCGGTTCCTCCACTCGGCCGTCAACGGCCTCATCGGGGACCGGCTCCTGCGGGAGCGGCCGCACCTGGCGATCCCCCTGGCGGTGCGCCGCGACGGTGCCGACGTCGAGCCGGTGCGCCCCGACCTCGCCCGGGCCTTCCCCGACGCGAGCGGAGAGCTCGTCGTCTTCCTGCACGGGCTCTGCGAGAACGAGTCCTACTGGGACCGGCACCGCGACCGCACCGGTACGACGTACGGCGAGGCGCTGGCCGCCGACGGCTGGACCCCGCTCTTCCTGCGCGCCAACTCCGGGCTCTCCCTGCGCGAGAACGGCGTGGCGCTGGCGGCTCTGATGCGACGTCTGCTCGACGAGTGGCCCGTCCCGGTCACCCGGGTCGCCCTCGTCGGCCACTCCATGGGTGGGCTGGTGATCCGGGCCGCCGGCGCCGTCGCCGCCGACCCCGGTGCCTCCGACTGGAACCAGCGCGTCACCGACGTCGTCACCCTCGGCACGCCCCACCTCGGAGCCCCCGTCGCCTGGGGCATCGGGCACGGCAGCCGGGGCCTCGGCCTGCTGCCCGAGACCGCGGCCTTCGGGCGGATCCTCGACATGCGCTCGGTCGGCGTGCACGACCTCGTCGTGGGCCTGTCCGCGGACGTCCCGCCGCTGCCGCACGCCCGGTACCGGCTGGTGTCGGCCACCCTGACCGCGTCGGCCCGCCATCCGGTCGGCGACGTGCTCGGCGACCTGCTGGTCCGCCCCGGCTCGGCGTACGGCCGGGACCGCCGCGGCCGCGAGCTCTTCCCGGGCGCCGAGACCCTCCACGTGGGCGGCACCGACCACTTCGGGCTGCTGAACCACCCGCGCGTGCTCGACGCGCTGCGCGACTGGCTGCGATGATCCGCGCGTGCCTCCCTCCTCCCCGGACCACCTGACCGACCAGCGGGCCGACCGCGAGCTGAGGGTCGAGACGACCGTCGCCGCGTCGCCCGAGCGCGTGTGGGCGACCCTGTCCGACGTCGCCTCGATGCCCGCGTGGAGCCCCGAGCTGGTGCGGATGTTCCCGGTCCTGCCCGGTGGCCTGCGCCTCGGGCAGCAGTACGTCGGCATCAACCGGCGCAAGGGCGTGGTGTGGCCGACCCGCTCGGTGGTCGCGGTGCTCGAGCCGGGACGGACGCTGGCCTGGGACACCCGGTCCAGCGGTGCGCGGTGGATCTGGGAGCTCGAGGCGGCCGACGTGGACGGGGTCGCCGGCACCCGTGTCGTGCACCGGCGTCCCGTGCCCGAGGGGCTCACCCGGGTCAGCGGGGTCTTCGCCCGGCTCTTCCTCGGCGGCGCGGTGGGGCACGCCGACGAGCTGGAGGCGGGCATGGCCACCACGGCCGACCGGCTCAGGACAGCGGTCGAGGGCTGAGCGGGGCGCACGACTTCCGCTGTCGGCGAACAGGGTGGGATATCCCGTGGTTGTGTCGGTGCTTCGGGCTAGTGTCGGCGACGTGAACCAGTACTCCAGTCACCATGCCCCGATGATGGGTGGCGGCGGGGGACTCAACGTCCTCGACGACCACATCTACCAGCGTCTCCTGCGCGAGCGGATCGTGTTCCTCGGCTCCGAGGTCCGCGACCAGAACGCCAACGCGATCTGCGCGCAGCTGCTCCTGCTCTCGGCCGAGGACCCCGAGGCCGACATCTTCCTCCACATCAACAGCCCCGGTGGCTCCGTCGACGCCGGGATGGCGATCTACGACACGATGAACTACATCCCCAACGACGTCGCGACGGTCGGGATGGGCCTGGCGGCCTCGATGGGCCAGTTCCTGCTCTGCGCCGGCACCAAGGGCAAGCGCTACGCCCTGCCGCACGCGCGGATCATGATGCACCAGCCCTCCTCGGGCATGGGCGGCTCGGCCTCCGACATCAAGATCCAGGCGCAGCAGTCGCTGCACATCAAGAAGGTGCTGCTCGACCTGATCGCCGAGCACACCGGACAGCCGATCGAGCAGGTCATCGCCGACGCCGACCGCGACCGCTGGTTCACCGCCCAGCAGGCCCAGGAGTACGGGCTCGTCGACCAGGTCGTCAAGAGCGCCCGCGAAGCCGCCGACGACGGCCGGCCGGCCCACCAGAAGGACTGAGGTAAGACCGACATGAACTACTACATCCCGCAGTGGGAAGAGCGCACGTCCTACGGCTTCCGGCGGATCGACCCGTACGGCAAGCTGTTCGAGGAGCGCATCATCTACCTCGGCACCCCGATCTCGGACGACGTGGCCAACGCGGTCATCGCCCAGCTCCTGTGCCTGCAGTCGATGAACCCCGACCAGGACATCAACATCTACATCAACTCGCCCGGTGGCTCCTTCACGGCGCTCACGGCGATCTACGACACGATGCAGTTCATCAAGCCCGACGTGCAGACGGTGTGCCTGGGCCAGGCTGCCTCCGCGGCCGCGATCCTGCTCGCCGCCGGCACGAAGGGCAAGCGCCTGGCGCTCCCCAACAGCCGGATCCTGATCCACCAGCCCTACACCGAGGGCACCTTCGGCCAGACCTCCGACATCGAGATCCAGGCCAACGAGATCCTCCGGATGCGCGAGCTGCTCGAGAAGATGATCAGCGACCACAGTGGCAAGGACATCGAGGAGGTCAGCCGCGACATCGAGCGCGACAAGATCCTCACCGCCGAGCAGGCCGTCAGCTACGGCCTGATCGACAGTGTCCTGGAGTCGCTCAAGACTCCGGTCCTGGCCTGACGCACCTCGTGTCCGTCCCCCCTCCGGGGGGCGGCACGGGGTACGGTCTGAGGGGTTTCGCGGCCTCTCGACGGTCCCGACCCTGCGCAGTTCCCCAGTTGTTCGTCGCACCACCCCATGTACCACCTGTCTGGAGGATGTCCCGTGGCACGCATCGGTGACGGAGGCGACCTGCTCAAGTGCTCCTTCTGCGGAAAGAGCCAGAAGCAGGTCAAGAAGCTGATTGCCGGACCCGGCGTCTACATCTGCGACGAGTGCATCGACCTCTGCAACGAGATCATCGAGGAGGAGCTCAGCGAGGGCACCGAGGTCAGCCTCGACGAGCTGCCCAAGCCCAAGGAGATCTTCGACTTCCTGAACTCCTACGTCATCGGGCAGGAGCAGGCCAAGAAGTCGCTGGCGGTTGCGGTCTACAACCACTACAAGCGGGTCCAGGCCGGCCTCCAGCCCGTCTCGGGCAAGCACTCCAAGGACGAGGTCGTCGAGGTCGCGAAGTCCAACATCCTGGTCATCGGCCCGACCGGCTGTGGCAAGACGTACCTCGCGCAGACCCTGGCCCGGATGCTCAACGTGCCGTTCGCGATCGCCGACGCGACCGCGCTGACCGAGGCCGGCTACGTCGGTGAGGACGTCGAGAACATCCTCCTCAAGCTCATCCAGGCCGCCGACTACGACGTCAAGAAGGCCGAGACCGGCATCATCTACATCGACGAGATCGACAAGGTGGCCCGCAAGGCCGAGAACCCGTCGATCACCCGCGACGTGTCGGGCGAGGGCGTCCAGCAGGCGCTGCTGAAGATCATCGAGGGCACCACCGCCTCGGTGCCGCCCCAGGGCGGTCGCAAGCACCCGCACCAGGAGTTCATCCAGATCGACACGACCAACATCCTGTTCGTCGTCGGCGGTGCCTTCGCCGGGCTCGAGCACATCATCGAGCAGCGGGTCGGCAAGAAGACCCTCGGCTTCACCGCCGAGGTGCGCGGTGCCGAGGAGCGCGCGGCCGACGACCTGCTCGCCCTGGTCCGCCCCGAGGACCTCACCAAGTTCGGCCTGATCCCCGAGTTCATCGGCCGCCTCCCGCTGATCGCCAGTGTCACCAAGCTCGACCAGGAAGCCCTGGTGCAGATCCTCACCGAGCCCCGCAACGCGCTGACCAAGCAGTACCGCAAGCTCTTCGAGCTCGACGGGGTCGAGCTGGAGTTCACCGAGGACGCCATCGCCTCGATCGCCGACAAGGCGCTCGAGCGCGGCACCGGCGCCCGCGGCCTGCGCGCCATCATCGAGGAGGTCCTCCTCCACGTGATGTACGACGTCCCCTCCCGCGGCGACGTCGCCAAGGTCATCATCAACGGCCCCGCCGTCCTCGGCGAGGGTGTCCCCGAGCTGGTCCTTCGCGAGACCGAGACCAAGAAGAAGAAGTCGGCCTGATCACGACGGCGTAGCCGGCGTGATCGATGGTGGGTGGCACCCGCTGGTCGAGGCTCGAGACCCGCGACGGGTCAGTCGGTGGTCGGTGCCAGCTCTGCGGTGACCGTCAGCTCGGTGGCGTCGTCGACGACCGTGAACACCAGGTCGCCGGTGATCTTGCCGACCGAGCGCAGGTCGTCCTCGGCCAGTCGGGCGCCGGTGACCAGCGACTCCGGGCCGCTGATCTCCACGCGGGACAGCTCGGCGCGCATCGAGACCTTGGCCTGCGACTTGGCGCCGCGGATGCCGCCGAGGGCGGTCGCGACGGCGTCGATCGAGGACGGGTCGGAGGCAGCGGCGGAGCCGAGCTCGGTGACGACCGGCCAGTCGGCGAGGTGGATGGAGCCGGGCTGCCACCACGACCAGACCTCCTCGGTGACGTAGGGCAGGAACGGCGCCAGGAGGCGCAGCTGCATCTCGAGGGCGATGGTCAGCGTGGCGCGGGCCGACTCGGTGCCGGCGCCGCCGTCCTCGGCGTACGCCCGGTTCTTGACGAGCTCGAGGTAGTCGTCGCAGAACTCCCAGAAGAACTTCTCGGTCGCCTCGAGCGCGCTGGTGTAGTCGTAGGCGTCGAACGATTCCGTCGCCTTGTGCACGACGTTGGCCAGCCGTGCCAGGAGGGCGGTGTCGATGGGAGCGGTGACCCGGACCGGGTCGAGGGCGCTGCCGCCGATGTTGCCGAGCACGAACTTGGACGCGTTGAGGACCTTCATCGCCAGGCGACGTCCGACCTTCATCTGGGTCTCGTCGAACGGCGAGTCCAGGCCAGGACGGCCGATCGCGGCGCGCCAGCGGACGGCGTCCGCGCCGAACGTCTCCAGCAGGTACTCGGGGTCGATCTTGTTGTTGTTCTTCGACTTCGACATCTTGCCCTTGCCGGTGCCGGCGAGCACGAACCCGGAGATCAGCGCGTTCTTCCAGGGCAACGTGCCGAACTCGGCGTCCGCGCGCACGATGCGCGAGAAGAGCCAGGTCCGGATGATGTCGTGGGCGTGGGTGCACAGGTCCATCGGGAAGACCCGGCCGAAGAGGTCGGCGTCGGTCTCCCAGCCGCCGGCGATCAGCGGCGTGAGCGAGGACGTCGCCCAGGTGTCCATGACGTCGGGGTCGCCGATGAAGCCACCGGCGGCGCCGCGCTGGCTCTCGTCGTACCCGCGCGGGGCCTGCGAGGACGGGTCGACGGGCAGCTCGGCCTCGGCGGGGGTGAGCGGGTGCGCGTAGTCGGGCTCGCCCTCGTCGTCGAGCGGGTACCAGACCGGGAACGGGATGCCGAAGAACCGCTGGCGCGAGATCAGCCAGTCGCCGTTGAGACCACCGACCCAGTTGTCGTAGCGGTGCTTCATGTGGGCCGGGACCCAGGCGAGCTCGCGACCACGGTCCAGCATCTCGGTGCGCAGCGCGGCGTCTCGGCCGCCGTTGCGGATGTACCACTGCCGGGTGGCGACGATCTCGAGGGGCTTGTCGCCCTTCTCGTAGAAGTTCGCCATCCGCTGGGTCGGCGTGGGCTCGCCGTCGAGGTCGCCGCTGTCGCGCAGCAGACCGACCATCGCCTCGCGGGCCGAGAAGGTGGTCTTGCCACCCAGCTCGGCGTACGCCGTGGTCGCCTGCTCGCTCGACAGCCACTCGGGCGTCTCGCGGGTGAGGCGGCCGTCGCGCCCGACGACGGTGCGCACCGGCAGGTCGAGCTCGCGCCACCACGTGACGTCGGTGAGGTCACCGAACGTGCAGCACATGACGAGGCCGGAGCCCTTGTCCATCTCGGCCGCCGGGTGGGCGACGACCGGGATCGCGACGCCGAAGACGGGGCTGGTGACGGTGGTGCCGAAGAGGTGCTGGTAGCGCTCGTCGTCGGGGTTGGCGATCAGGGCGACCACGCTGGGGATCAGCTCGGGCCGGGTCGTCTCGATGTAGACCGGCTCGCCGGCGCTGCCGTCGGCGGGTGCGGTGTGGAACGAGACGCGGTGGTAGGCGCCGGCGTACTCGCGCGCCTCGAGCTCGGCCTGGGCGACGGCGGTCTGGAAGGTGACGTCCCAGAGGGTCGGCGCCTCCTGGAGGTAGGCCTCGCCGCGCGCGAAGTTGCGCAGGAACGCCGTCTGGCTGATCTTCTGGGCCTTCGGTCCGATGGTCGTGTAGTGCTGGTCCCAGTCGACCGAGAGGCCGAGGGTGCGCCACAGCTCCTCGAACTTCTGCTCGTCCTCGGGCACGAGCTCCTCGCAGAGCTCGACGAAGTTGCGCCGGCTGATCGAGACCTGGCGCTTGGCGTCGGCCCCCTTCAGCCGGCTGAGGTCGGGCGGGGTGAAGTCCTCGTCGTACGGCAGGGACGGGTCGCAGCGCACGCCGTAGTGGTTCTGCACGCGGCGCTCGGTCGGCAGGCCGTTGTCGTCCCAGCCCATCGGGTAGAAGACGGCCTTGCCGCGCATCCGCTGGTAGCGGGCGATCAGGTCGGTGTGGGTGTAGGAGAAGACGTGACCGACGTGCAGGCTGCCGCTGACCGTCGGCGGGGGAGTGTCGATCGAGTAGACGTTCTCGCGGGGCTGGGTGCGGTCGAACGTGAAGGTCCCGTCGGCCTTCCACTGCTCCGACCACTTGGCCTCGAGGCCCTCGAGTGCCGGCTTGTCGGGTACGACGACTGCGCCGGCGGGGGTCTCCGCGTCGCTCGTCGGGTCCGTGGCCTGGCCTTCGATGATCTCGGTCATGCCTCAAATCCTAGTGGTGGATGTCCGGTGGATTAACTCGGCGTCACGATCGTGCGCCGACCCGTCTCGTTTCCGGTGACCCGTCGCCTTCGGAGGCGACGGGTCAGCGGGGATGCGACGGGTCGCCCTAGACTCGGGGGGACATGAGTGACACCCCTGAAGCCGCCGACGTCCCCCGCCTCGCCCAGACCTACGACGAGGTCGAGGGTGCCCTGCTCTCGAGATGGCCCGAGACCCGGCTCGAGCCGTCGCTCGACCGGATCGAGGCGCTCTGCGAGGTCCTCGGGGAGCCGCAGCGCTCCTTCCGGTCGATCCACCTGACCGGCACCAACGGCAAGACGTCGACGGCCCGGATGATCGACACGCTGCTGCGCGCCCTCGAGCTGCGCACCGGTCGGTTCACCTCGCCGCACGTGGAGCGGATGACCGAGCGGATCAGCATCGACGGCGAGCAGCTCACCGACGAGGAGTTCGTCCGGGCGTTCAACGACGTGGCGCCGTACCTCGGGATCGTCGACGCCGACCAGCCGCACCCGCTGTCGTTCTTCGAGACGACCGTCGCGATGGCGTACGCCGCGTTCGCCGACGCGCCCGTCGAGGTGGCGATCGTCGAGGTCGGCCTCGGCGGCACGTGGGACGCCACCAACGTGATCGACGCCGACGTGGCCGTCGTGCTGCCGGTCGCCGTCGACCACGCCAAGCTGCTCGGCGACTCGCCCGCCCAGATCGCCCGCGAGAAGGCCGGCATCATCAAGCCCGGCGCCATCGCCGTCCTGGCCGAGCAGTCGGCCGACGCGGCCACCGTGCTGCTCGAGCGGGCGGCCGAGGTCGGTGCGACCGTCGTCCGCGAGGGCCTCGAGTTCGGCGTCATCTCCCGAGCCGCCGCCGTCGGTGGCCAGGTGATCTCCCTCCAGGGCCTGCGCGGCCGCTACGACGAGCTCTTCCTGCCGCTCTTCGGTGCCCACCAGGCGCAGAACGCCGCCGTCGCGCTCGCCGCCGTCGAGGCCTTCGCCGGCGAGCAGCCGCTCGACGACGACCTCGTCCGCGCCGCGTTCGCCGAGGTCGACTCCCCGGGTCGCCTCGAGGTGATCCGGCGCAGCCCCACCGTCGTCCTCGACGCCGCGCACAACCCGATGGGGGCGGAGGCGACCGCCGCCGCGATCGAGGACTCGTTCCAGTTCTCGCCGCTCATCGGGGTCTTCGGGGTGATGGCCGACAAGGACCAGGAGGGCCTGCTCGCGGCGTTCGAGCCGCACCTGGCCCACGTCGTGTGCACCCAGAACTCCAGCTCGCGCTCGCTGAGCGCCGCCGACCTCGCCGCCATCGCGATCGACGTGTACGGCGAGGACCGGGTCAGCATCGAGCCCGACCTGCTCACCGCGATCGAGAGCGCCGCGACGCTCGCCGAGGCCGGCGAGGCGTTCGGCAGCCCGCTGGGCTCCGGTGCCGTGCTGGTCACCGGGTCCGTCGTCACGGTGGGGGAGGCCCGCACCCTCCTCAAGGCACGACCCCGCGCCCCGAGAGCACCCGAGGAGGAGTCGTGACCGCCGAGCGGGACAAGTCCCCGCGCCGGGGCATGTGCTCGGCCGTGCTGTTCCTCGAGGCGATCACGCTCGGCCTCAGCACGCCGGTGATGATCGCCGTGGCCGACGTCCCGGCCGCGACGGCGCTGCCCGTCGGCCTCGGCCTGGCGGTGGCCTGCGTCCTGGTCTCCGGCATGCTCCGCAAGGAGTGGGCCTACGGCGCCGGCTGGACGATCCAGGGGGCCGCGCTCGCGCTCGGCTTCCTGGTCACCACGATGTTCGTCCTCGGTGGCATCTTCGCCCTGCTCTGGGGCAGTGCCGACCTGCTCGGCCGCAAGATCGAGCGGGAGCGTGCCGCGGCGTTCGCCCGCTTCGACGCCCAACAGGCCGGTCAGCCCGACGCCTGATCTCGAGCCGGTGCACCACCGGCGCCCGGGCTCACCGTGCGTGCTCCTGCGCCCGCGCTGCTCGGGCCAGCCCCGTCGCCAACGCGCCGAGCGCCACGTCGAGCTCGGAGTCGGTGACCCCGCCGAACCCGACGACCAGACCGGTGAGCCGCGCCGAGCGGCAGTAGTCGGCGAGCAGGTTCACCTCGAACCCCGCCTCCCGGGCGGCGCTCCGTGCCGCCAGCGCCCGGTCGTGGGGCAGCAGCCAGGTCGAGTACATGCCCGCGCTCGGGCCGGCCGGCTCGGCGTACGGCGCCAGCACGGCCGCGACCCGTGGGGCGCGCTCGGCGTAGACCCGGCGTGCGGTGCGAACGACCGCGTCGACGTAGCCGTCGCGCAGCAGGGCCACGAACGCGCGCTGCACCGGCCAGGCGACCCCGTCGTGGCGGACCTCGCGGCGCCGGCAGAGGTCGTCGAGCAGCGGGGGCGGTGCGACCAGCCAGCCGAGACGCAGGCTCGGGGCGACCGACTTCGAGGCGGTCCCGAGGTAGGCGACCCGGGAGCGGTCGAGCGCGGCCAGCGCCGGCACCGGCGCGACGTCGTAGCGGAACTCGGAGTCGTAGTCGTCCTCGATCACCAGGGTGTCCGCACCGGCCGCCGCCGCGAGGAGGGCCAGCCGGTCGGCGGCCGGCATCACGTGGCCCAGCGGGTGCTGGTGGGCCGGGGTGACGTACGCCGCCCGCAGCCCGGCCAGACCGGCCCCGCCGGCCCGACCGGCCCGACCGGCCCCGCCGGCCGTGGCATCCTGCCGGGGGCGGGTGCCGAGCGGGTCACCGGCCGGTAGGTCGACGACCTCCCGACCGTCGGCGCGGACCGTCTCCACCGCGGCCCGGTAGCCGGGGTCCTCGAGCCCGACGGGCCCCCGGGACAGCACGCCCAGCAGGTGGCGCAGGCCGTCGGTCGTGCCGCCGGTGACGAGCACCTCGTCGGGGTCGCACTGGACGCCGCGGGTGCGGGCGAGCCGCTCGGCGAGCAGGGTGCGCAGCTCGAGCAGGCCACGGGGGTCGTCGTACCCCCGCGGGGGCGTGGCCGCCGACACCTCGCGCCACGCCCGTCGCCAGCCGGCCGCGTGCCGTGGGTCGATCCACGGCGTCCCGGTGTCGAGCCGCACGCGGGGTCGGGCGGCGGACGGTCTTCGCGGCGCCGGCGGCGTCGGTGCGGTCGCCCCGCCCGACGCGACGAACGTGCCGGCGCCGTGCCGGGTCTCGAGCCACCCCTCGGCGACCAGCTGCTCGTAGGCCTGCTCGGTGACCGAGCGGGAGACGCCCAGCTCCCGCGCCAAGGCACGGGAGCTCGGAAGCCGGTCGCCGCGCGCCGCGGTGCCGTCGAGCACCAAGGCGCGGACCCGGGTGGTGAGCTGTCGTCCCAGCGGCTCCAGGGCGGTGCGGTCGAGGGCGACGGGGAGCGTGACCGGCAGTGGAGGCACGAGTGTCCTGGTGAAGTCGTCGGAGAATGGACCGGGACACCGGGCCACCTTGCTGCCAGCCTAGGACCATGAACCAGCCGTTGTCGCCGACCGAGCGCACCACTGTCCATCGCGGCCGCAGCCGGGCCCTCGCCGACCGCGGGCCGCTCCACGCACTCCTCGCCGACGGGCTCGTCGCCCATCTCGGCGTGGTCGTCGGCGACCATCCGGTCGTGCTGCCGGTGGCGTTCGCGGTCGACCTGGACGGACCCGACGAGGGCGGCACGCTCTACGTCCACGGCTCCGTCGCTGCCCGCTGGCTGGCGGGTGCCGACTCGGCGACGGTCTGCGTCACGGTCACCGAGGTCGACGGGCTGGTCGCGGCCCGCTCCGCCTTCCACCACTCGATGAACTACCGATCGGCGGTGGTCATCGGCGTCGCCCGCACCGTCAGCGACGCGGACGAGAAGGCGCACGCCCTGGCCCTGACCGTCGACCACATGATCCCGGGCCGGGCGGCGACGCTGCGGCCCAGCACCCGCAAGGAGCTCGCCGCGACCTCGGTGCTCGCCGTACCGCTGCACGAGGCGTCGATGAAGGAGCGCGCCGAGGGACCGGTCGACGAGCCAGGCGACGTCGAGGCCGGGACCTGGGGCGGCGTCATCCCCGTACGCCGGCTCGCGGGCGCGCCCGTCTCGGGCGCCGACTCCCACCACGACGTGCCCCAGGACGTGCTCGCCCGTGCGAGCGCCCTAGGCTGAGACCCATGACACAGCGCACCCTGGTCCTCCTCAAGCCCGACACGGTCCGTCGGGGACTCGTGGGGGAGGTGCTGTCCCGGTTCGAGGCCAAGGGCCTGACGATCGTCGCGATGGAGCACCGCCTCATCGACGGCGACCTCGCCGACCAGCACTACGCCGAGCACGTCGAGCGCGACTTCTACCCGCCGCTCCGGGCGTTCGCGACCAGCGGCCCGCTCGTCTCGCTCGTGCTCGAGGGCGACGAGGCGATCGACGTCGTCCGCGCCCTCAACGGCGCGACCGACGGTCGCAAGGCCGCCCCCGGCACCATCCGTGGCGACCTCTCCCTGTCCAACCGCGAGAACCTCGTGCACGCCTCCGACTCTCCCGAGTCGGCGGCCCGCGAGATCGCGCTCTGGTTCCCCGACCTCTGACCCGCACCTGACCGCCACCTGACCCCCGCCTGACCCCGCGGGGTCACCGCCGGGTCGTCCCCGAGCCGTCCGCGCGCCCGCGGTCCACGGTCGAGCGTCGAGTCGGCGCGAGGTCGCGCCGACTCGACGTGGTTGTCCACAGGCGACGGGCTCGTGCGTTTGTGAGCGGAGCTGCCGGGCAGCGTTGAGACATGCGTCTCGAGCAGCCCGGCACCCCGGTCCACGACCCGTTCTTCACGGCCGTACGACGTCGCCACCCCGAGGTCGACCTCGTCCTGCTGCCACCCGAGCACCCGCCGTCCGGGGCGCCGCCGGTCGACCTGAGCGATGCCGACGCGCTCGACCTGCGGGTGCGCCTCGCCGCCCAGGCCCGGCGCCTGTGGCGCGCCTCGGCGACCCCACCCGACGCCGGGTCGGTGCGGCAGGAGCCGGAGCCCGACACCGACCTGCGCTACGGCGCGGAGCAGTCCGTGGTGCGGGCGGTCGCCCGGATGGCGGGTCGGCGTGCCGACGGTGCGGAGCTCATGGTCGCGCTGCGAGCCACGCTCGAGCGGGCCGGGTGGCGCGTGACCCACCGCCCCGGGCGGGTCGAGCAGGTCACGGCCACCTGGGCGGGGCTCGACGCGCAGGCGACGTACGCCGCCGCCAGCGGGGTCGTCGTGCTGACCCTGTCGTCGGCGGACCAACGGGTCGGCGTGGAGCGGGCCCGTGACCTGGTGCGGGCCGGTGGTCGCTGATGGACATGGTCGCCGCGTCGATCGGCAGGACCGCGCGGGCCTGGGACGAGCAGCACCTCGACCTGCACGCGGCGGGGGGACAGATCGGGGGGTTCGGCGCGCGGCTTCACCACCGACGTCGCGGGCACCGCCGCCCGGTTCGCCCGCGCCTGGGAGCGCCACGCCGAACGGTCCGCCACGCTCTGCGAGGAGCGGGCCGACGGGTTGCGCGCCACGCTCGCCGACTGGTGGGCCACCGACGGTCGGGCGGCCGACTCGGTGATGCGGCTGGCGCCGTACGTCTCGGAGCTCCGGTGACCGGGGTCCGGCTGCCCGTGCTGCCGGCCTCGATGCCGGACCTGGCCGTCGACCCCGCGGCCATCGCTGACGGTGGCGTCGACCTCCTGGCGGCCTCGGCCCAGATCGACGACCTCGGCACCTTCGTGGCCGGGCCCGCCCGCCTCGACGACTGGACCGGCGAGGCGTCGCTCGTCTACCACGCCGAGCTCCGGCCGATCGGACGTGTCGCCGACGCCATGTCGCTGGCGCTGCGCGGGGTCGCCCGCCGGGTGGACGCCCACTCCACGGCCATGGCCGAGCTGCTGGAGCAGCGCGCCGACCTCTCCCGCGTCCAGCGGTTGCTCGCCGACGGCGTCCAGGTCCTGCGCGACGACGTCTCCCGCGCCACGCCGGACCGCTATGGCGTCCTCCAGGCGCGCGCCGACGGCGTCGCCGACAGCATCGCCGGCTACGAGCGCGACCGACTGGCCTGGATGGCGCGGTTGGCCGCCGAGGAACGCGCGATGGTCGCCGCGTTCGAGCGCGTGCTGACGCTCCAGCAGGTCGAGGACCGGTACGGCGGCGCGACCGACCCCGCCGACGGCGCGCTGAGCGCCCGTCCGCCCCCGGGGTCCTCGCCCGAGGAGGTCCACAGGTGGTGGACCGGGCTGACCCGCCGCCAGCGGCTCGCGATCATGGCGGCCGCCCCGGGCGCCATCGGCAACCTGGACGGCGTCCCGGCCGGGGCCCGGCACCGGGCCAACACGGTCGCCCTGCGCCGCGACCTCGCCGAGTGGCGATCCCTGGAGCACCAGGGCGTCCTGACCGACGACGAACGGCGTGCGCTGGCCAACGCCGAGGCCGCCGAGGAGGCCCTGCGCCGGGTCGGACGACGGGTCGACCCGGTCACCGGGGACCCGCTCCCGGCCCAGCTCCACTCCTACGACCCGCGCGCCTTCGACGGCGACGGGTCGGTGGCGGTCGCGGTCGGCGACCTGGACACCGCCGGCGACGTGGCGGTCGTCGTACCCGGCTTCGGCACCGACGCGACCAGCATCGACTACCTGGTCGATCGGGGCGCCAACGTCTACGAGGCCGCACGCACGCTCGACCACGACGCCGACGCGACCACCGCGACCCTGGTCTGGGTCGGCTACGACGCGCCGGACGACCTCCCGGGCAAGGACGGCTTCGGGGGCGACGCGGTCGGGGTCGTGACCGAGGGCATGGCCGAGCGCGGTGGCGACCGGCTCGCCGACGCCCTCGACGGGCTGCGGGCAGCGCGCGACGGCGACCCGGCCCACCTGACGGTCATCGGGCACTCCTACGGCTCGACCACGGTGGGCCACGCCGCCCACGACCACGAGACCGACATCGACGACGTCGTGTTCGTCGGCAGCCCCGGCGTCGGCGGGGGCACGCACCACGCCGGTGACCTCGGCGTCGATCCCGGCCATGTCTGGGCCGGTGCGAACAGCCGCGACCCGGTCGCCGACCTCGGCAACCACGGCTGGGTCAACCTGGGCACGGTCGCCGGCGTCGGGCTGGGTGACGACCCGGCCGAGGACGACTTCGGCGCGACCCGGTTCCGCGCGGAGTCGACGACCCGGGGCGCGGGGCCGAACCCGCTGGCCGACCACTCCAAGTACTTCGACCACGGCACCGAGTCGCTGGAGAACATCGGCCACGTCGTCACCGGTGACTACGACGAGGTGAGCGAGGCCGGCCCCGTCACCGACCCCTGGTGGGGATCGCCGCGGGACCCGGAGAGCGACCGAGAGCCGAGCGCGCCGCAGACCTCGAGGCAGCCATGACAGGGTCGCCACGCCGCGCCAGGACGCGCGACGACGTGGCGAGGGTCCTCATCGTCCTCGGCACCGTCCTCGCCGGCACCGGGTGCGCCGGCAGGGATCCCCAGATGCCGTCAGGAGACGACAGGAGTGCCGACGCGCGGCTGGAGCAGCAGCGGCTCGCGGTCCGCGACCTGGCCCGTTCGCTCCGTGACGAGGTCGCGGTCACGTGGGGCGGGAGCGCGCTCGAGGCGACGGCCGGGTGGGACGGCTGCGGTGCGTCGCAGCCCGCCGACGACCCGTCCGGGCTCCGCTACGTCGCCCGGGTGCGGATGGCCGCGACCGCACCGGGCGGCTCGGAGCCCGGGGCCCGGCTAGGGGCCGCGCTCGAGGCCGTGGCCACGGACGGGGGGCTCCACGATCTCGACCGCTCCGACCCCGGCACGGTCCGTGCCCGCGACGGCGACCTCGAGGTCTCGCTGTGGAGCCTGCCGCCGGGCGGCACCGGCGACCTCCTGGTCTCCGTCCACGGCCCTTGCGTGGAGGTCCCCGCGGCCGACCGGGAGGGCTGGTCCGAGCGGCGGCGGGGCGAGGACCCGCTGTAGCGGCACTGACACCCCGGCCCCGAGCGCCTCCTGAGACGCATGTGACTCGTGTGACTCGCCCGGCGTGCCTGCGCCGAATGCGACCGGACCTTCCTTACGCTCGCGTGTGGGTACGACGGATCGTGCGCCCGGCTGCCTCCTTCCCCTGTTGCGCACGGAGCAGTGAGGCGCGCGCGCATGGCGAACAGCATCATCGGCCGTGACATGGCCGTCGATCTCGGCACCGCCAACACGCTGGTCTACGTCCGCCGCAAGGGCGTCGTCCTCGACGAGCCCAGCGTGGTCGCCGCTCAACGACACGACCGGCGAGGTGCTGGCCGTCGGTCACGAGGCCAAGCGGATGATCGGCCGCACTCCCGACAACATCACCGCCCTGCGCCCGCTCCAGAACGGCGTCATCGCCGACTTCGAGGCGACCGAGCAGATGCTGCGCTACTTCATCCGCCGGGTCCACCGCCGCCGCTACTTCGCCAAGCCGCGGATGGTCATCTGCGTCCCGAGCGGCATCACCGCGGTCGAGCAGCGCGCGGTCAAGGAGGCCGGCTACCAGGCCGGCGCCCGACGGGTCTACATCATCGAGGAGCCGATGGCTGCCGCGATCGGCGCCGGGCTCCCGGTCCACCAGCCGACCGGCAACATGGTCGTCGACGTCGGCGGCGGCACGACCGAGGTCGCCGTCATCTCGCTCGGTGGCATCGTCACGTCGCTCTCGATCCGCACCGCGGGCGACGCGATCGACGCCGCGATCGTGACCTGGATGAAGAAGGAGCACTCCCTGATGCTGGGGGAGCGCACCGCCGAGGAGGTCAAGATGACCCTCGCCTCGGCGTTCCCCTCCACCGACGAGCCGACCGCCGACATCCGCGGCCGCGACCTCGTCACCGGCCTCCCGCGCACGGTCGCCGTCTCCGCGGTCGAGCTCCGCGCGGCCATCGAGGAGCCGCTCCACGCGATCGTGGACGCCGTCCGCGTCACCCTCGACCAGACCCCGCCCGAGCTCGCCGGCGACATCATGGACCGCGGCATCGTGCTCACCGGCGGGCGGCGCCCTGCTCCGCGGCCTCGACGAACGGCTGCGCCACGAGACCGGGATGCCCGTGCACGTCGCCGAGAACCCCCTGCTCTCGGTGGCCCTGGGCGCCGGCGCGGTGCGTGGAGGAGTTCGAGGCCCTCCAGCAGGTGCTGGTCGCCGACACCAGGCGGCGCCGATGAAGGCCTTCGAGCAAGCGCGGCTTCGGTCGCGAGCCGGGCCACGACGCACCCGCGCGGTACGCCGCCGCGGGCCCTCGTCGTCGCCCTGCTGCTGGCCTGCGCGAGCCTGATGCTGCTCGACCAGGGCTCCGCCGACGACGGCTCCGTCGCTCGATCCCGCTCGGCGCGCGGTCGGCGAGGTCTTCGGGCCCGGCCCAGGACACGGTGTCGCGAGCGCGATCCGCCCGGTCGTCGAGCTGCCCGACTTCTTCCGCAGCCGCGACGAGATGCGTGCCGAGCTCGCCGGCGCTGGAGGCCGAGAACGCCGACCTCCGCACCGAGGTGCGGACCTCGGGCTACCGCCGCAACAAGCTCGCCGAGCTGGAGGGCCTGACCAGCGCCGCCGAGACCCTCGGCTACGCCCTGGTGCCGGCCCGGGTGATCGGGATCGGCGCCTCGCAGTCGTTCTCCAGCACGGTCACCATCGACGCCGGCTCCGCGGCCGGCATCTCGCCCCGACATGACGGTGCTCAACAACGACGGCCTGGTCGGACGGGTGCTGCGGGTCACCCGCACGACCGCCACGGTCCTGCTCGTCGTCGACGCCGACTCCACCGTCGGCGGCCGGATCGGGGAGAGCATGGAGCTCGGCTTCCTCCACGGCCGCGGCGTCATCGGCGGCAAGAGCCGCCTCGACCTCGAGCTGCTCGACCAGACGGTGGTGCCCGCGCAAGCGCGACACCGTCGTGACGTGGGGCAGCGACGGCAGGGCAACGCCGGCCCCTACGTCGCCGGCGTCCCGGTCGGCGAGGTCACCTCGGTCTACTCCAGCCTGCGCGAGACCTCGCAGCGCGCGGTCATCGACCCCTTCGTCGACTTCACCGAGCTCGACCTCGTCGGGGTCGTCGTCGCCTCCGGCTCGACGCAGCGACCGCGCCGTCATCGAGGCCGACGGGAGCATCCGATGAGTGCCCTGACCACTGCCCGCGCGCCTGTCTGGTCGCGCTCGCCGTGTCGGTCGCCCTGGTCTTCCAGACCACCGTCTTCCCCCACCTCGCCTGGCACGGCGTCGTGCCCGACCTGGTGCTGCTCGTCGTGGTCGCTGCCGGGCTCGTCCGCGGCTCGCAGTTCGCGATGGTGCTCGGCTTCGGCGCCGGGCCTCCTGCTCGACCTCGCGCCGCCCGCCGACCACGTCGCCGGTCGGTGGGCGCTGGCCCTGCTGCTCGCCGGGTACGTCGCCGGCCGGGTGCGCCAGGACACGACCGGACGCCGGGCACGCCGCTGACGGCGCCGTCGCCGCCCGGCGTGGTCGCCTCGCTCGCCACCGTGGCCGCCTGCTCGTTCCTGGCCTCCTCGGTCTTCGCGCTCAGCGGGCTGGTCCTCCAGGACCCGCCCGCGACCATCCCCGACCTGCTGCAGGTGGTGCTCGCCGCGCTCGTGTGGGACCTCGCCCTGGCGCCGTTCGTGATCCCGGTGGTGGTCGCCGGGGCCTCGCACGCCTCGAACCCGTCGGGTCGGCTCGCTTGAACGCCGACCGGCAGCCGGCTGCGGCTCATCGTCATCCAGGCCCTGGTCTTCTCGCTCTTCGCGACCCTGCTGGTCCGGCTCTACTACCTCCAGGTCGTCTCCGGCGAGGAGTACCAGGGCCGCGCCGCCGCACAGTCGGTGCGCGAGATCGTCGTCCAGCCCACCCGCGGCCTGATCGTCGACGCCCAGGGGCGGCCGCTGGTCGCCAACCGGCTCTCCTGGGTGGTCTCGATGGACCGCACCGTGCTGGGCAAGCTCCCGGCCGACCAGCGCACGACGCTGGTCAGGCGCGTGGCGAAGGCGGTCGACCTGCGGCCCGGCCGCGATCACCAAGAAGCTCGTCTCGCTGCGGCGCCGAGGGCTCGGTGCCGGGCGTGTGCTGGAACGGCTCGCCCTACCAGCCGGTGCCCGGTCGCGCTCGACGTCACCCAGGCCGCCGCCCAGCGGATGCTCGAGGAGCCCGAGGACTTCCCCGGGGTGGTCGTCGACCAGCAGAGCGTGCGCGCCTACCCGCAGCCGTTCGGCATCAACGCCGCCCACCTGCTCGGCTACCTCAGCCCGATCACCGAGGACGAGCTCGACCGGGCCGAGTCCGACGGCGACCGCTCGGTCAACGGTGCCTCGGTGGTGGGTCGCGCCGGCGTCGAGCAGGAGTACGACGAGTGGCTGCGCGGGATGCCCGGCTACCGCAAGGTCGAGGTCGACTCGATGGGTCGCACCATCGGCGACGACGGCGAGGTCGACGGCCCAGCCCGGCGACACCCTGGTCACCTCCATCGACGCCAAGGTGCAGTCCGTGGTCGAGAAGCAGCTCGCCCAGATGATCGCCACCGCCCGGGCGACCCGGGACCCGGTGACCGGGCGCAACTTCGACGCCGACTCCGGTGCCGCCGTGGTCCTCGAGGCCGACACCGGGCGGGTCGTCGCGATGGCCAGCCAGCCGACGTACGACCCGTCGGTCTGGGTCGGCGGCATCACCAAGAAGCAGCTCGCCGACGCTCTACTCCGAGAAGGCCGGCACGCCGCTCCTCGGTCGCGCGACGCAGGGCCAGTTCGCGCCCGGCTCGACCTGGAAGCCGTTCATGACGGCCGCCGCGCTCACCCACGGCTACGGCACCGACACCACCCTGCCGTGCTCGTCGGCGTTCCGCGTCGGCAACCGCGACTTCCACAACCACGAGTCGGCGGCCTACGGCAACATCACCTTCGCCCGGCGCTCGAGGTCTCCTGCAACACCTTCTTCTACCGCATCGGCTACAACTACTGGCAGCAGTTCGGCTCCGACGCCGACGACGTGAAGCGCGAAGGACCCGCTCGTCGAGGAGGCCGAGGCGTTCGGCTTCGGGTCGAAGACCGGGATCGACCTGCCGGGCGAGGCCTCCGGCCGGATCGCCGACCGCAAGTGGAAGCTCGCCTACTACAAGTCCCAGAAGGGCTACTACTGCGGCATCGCGGCCAAGCCGCAGGACGACCCGGCCAACGAGGGCATCAGCGACTTCGTCTACAAGTTCGCCAGCGAGTTCTGCATCGACGGCAACGCCTACAAGGTGGCCGACGCGGTCAACTTCGCGATCGGCCAGGGCGACACCGTCGTCACCCCGCTCCAGCTGGCTCGGGGATACGCCGCGATCGCCAACGGCGGCACCCTCTACGCGCCGCGGATCGGCAAGGCCGTGGTCGCCGCCGACGGGACCGTCGTCCGCAGGATCGAGCCGAAGGTGACCGGGCACGTCGACCTGCCGCCGGGCGTGCAGGGCTACATCGACGAGGCGCTCCAGGGCGTGACCCGCGAGGGCACCATGTACTGGAAGATGATCGGCTTCCCCCAGGACCAGGTGCCGATCCGCTCCAAGACCGGCTCCGCGGAGGTCTACGGCAAGCAGTCGACCTCGTGGGTGGCGTCGTACTCCGACGACTACGTCGTGGTGATGATGGTCAGCCAGGGCGGCACCGGCTCGGGCACGTCCGGGTCCCGGCGTCCGCGCGATCTGGGAGTCGCTCTACGGCATCGACGGCGAGGACGTCGAAGCCGCGCAGCGCCGCGATCCCCGGCGTCGTGCGCGCCGAAGCGGCTCCCGATCTTCCAGCGCAACGGCTCGATCCTGCCGCCCGCGCTGTCCCAGCGGAAAGAGGCGCACCAGTGACGCGACGTCCCGGACTCGACTGGCTCCTGCTCGGGCGCCGTGGTGCTGCTGAGCGTGATCGGCTGCCTGCTGGTCTGGTCGGCCACGAGCGCCCGCGCGGACCTCACCGGCGGTGACCCGCGGGCCTACCTGGAGAAGCAGATCGTCAACGTCGCCATCGGGCTGGGGCTGCTGCGTGCGTGGTGCTGGCCACCGACCACCGGTGGGTGCGGATCGTGGCTCCGCTCGTCTACGTCGCCTCCATCGGCGGGCTCGTCCTGGTGCTGACGATGGGCACGGTCGTCAACGGCTCGCGGTCCTGGCTGATGGCGGGCGGGCTGTCGATCCAGCCCTCGGAGTTCGCCAAGCTGGCCGTGGTGATCGGCATGGCCCTGATCGTGGCCGAGCGCTCCGAGGGACGCTGGCGCGCCCGCGTGGGTGCGACCGACGTGCTGGCGATGCTGCTCATCGCCGCCGTGCCGGCCGCCCTGATCATGCTCCAGCCCGACCTCGGCACGATGCTGGTGCTCGCCGCGACCGTCTTCGGCGTGCTCGCCGCGTCCGGTGCCGCGCGCGGGCTGGCTGGTCCTGCTCACGCGTGACGGCCGTCGGTACGGCGGTCGCGGCCGTGCAGGGCGGGTTCCTCAAGGAGTACCAGGTCGACCGGTTCCTCGCCTTCACCAACCCCGACCTCGACCCCCGCGGCGCCGGCTACAACGTCGAGCAGGCGCGCATCGCCGTCGGCAACGGCGGCTTCTTCGGCCAGGGGCTCTTCCACGGCTCGCAGACCCGGTCCGGGCTTCGTGCCCGAGCAGCACACCGACTTCGTCTTCACCGTCGCCGGCGAGGAGCTCGGGCTGGTCGGGGCGGCCGCTCATCATCGCGCTGCTCGGGATCGTGCTGTGGCGCGCGCTGGCGATCTCGGCCCGCACCGACGACGTCTTCGGGCGGGTCGCGGCGGCCGGCATCGCCTGCTGGTTCGGCTTCCAGGCCTTCCAGAACATCGGCATGTGCCTGGGGATCATGCCCGTCACCGGCGTCCCGCTGCCGTTCGTGTCGTACGGCGGCAGCTCGATGTTCGCGGGCATGCTCGCCGTCGGGCTGCTGCTCAACATCTCCCGGCGCGCCGCCGAGGCCCCGGCCGCCCGCCTGCAGCCGGCCAAGCGGGTCCTGGTGCGCGCGGGCTGAGCCCGGGTCAGCTGACCGTGACCTCGTCGTCGCGGTTGAGGACGACGACGGCCGACCCCGGCTGCCGGCAGTCGGCGGTGGCCCGACCCGCGTCGGTGGCATCCCACCCGCCGTCGCCCTGCTCGCCGCGCACGGCACCCCCGCCGTAGACCCGGTCGCCGAGCTCGGCCCGGCGGCCGGTGACGCTGAGCACCTGCGTCTCGGGGTCCCAGCTGGTGCCGCTGGGCCACACGACCGGGTTGCCGGAGAGGAGCAGGCACTCGCCCTCGAGCTCGAGCGTCCCGCCGACGAGGGCGTCGGAGCCGCTGCCGGAGCCGATGCTGAACCACGGGCGGTGGTCGGCGACGACGGGACCGTTCGTGGCGATCCCGCCACGGCCGACGGTCAGCCCGACGAGCGCGAACGCGGCCACCGCCAGGACCGCACCGAGGATCCGCAGCCGGCGGTGGGCGAGGCGCGGTGTGTCGCCGTTGCCGGTGCTCGGCTGGTCGCTGTCCATGCGCCCATGGTGGCCCATCGCGTCGTGGACCGGGCCGCCGCCCGATCGCCAGTTGTGTGGGTCGGACGTCGTTGATTGCTTGGCGTGCTCGAGGTGCGTGCAGTGCAAGGCGCCGGCGCGACGTCATACCGGGTTGTCTGCTGAGCGCTGGCAACGCCGCGAGGTGCGTGCCATGGGTGCGCGAGGCGCCCACGAGCTTCTGACCCGCGCCACTAGGATCATGATCGTGACCGACGTGCCAGGCGCCCGCTCACCGCGCGGCCACGCGACGGTGCCCGAGCTCGCCGGCCTGCTCACGGTGGCCTGCTACGCCCTCGGCGGCACGGTCGTCATGATCGCCGACCTCGACAGCCCCGGCGGCTGGCGATGGGTGCCGTTCGTCGCCCTCGTCGCGGCGATGATGATCGCGACCTGGAACGCCGGCCCCGACCGCGCCTGGGTGCCGCTCGCCGTCGGCCTCGCCGGGTGCGCGGCCCTGAGCCTGCTGGCCGATCACCCGGTCGTGCCGCTCGTCGCCGTGCCCCTCGTGATCGGCTGCTGGATCGCGGTCCGGGGACGCACGACCGCCCGCGAGCGGTGACCGGGACGTGCGGCATGATGGGGCGGTGCTGACGGTCCGGGTGCTGCCGCAGCGGGGGGTCCCCCTGCGCGCCGCCGTCGCGAGCCTCGAGAGCACCGGGGTCCTCGTGGCGGGGCACGTCTGGGCCGGCGGCATGCTCCCGTCGCTGCCGTGGATCGTCCTGATGGCCTCGGCCGTGCTCGGTGCCGGGCTGCTCGTGCTGCGCGGGCGGGTCCGGCCGCGTCACGCCGTCCCCGCTCTGGTCGTCACCCAGCTGCTCATGCACGCCTGGCTCACCGTCCTCGCACCGTCCGCCGCGATGGACGGGATGCCGATGGGTGGTGACCACGGGGTGCTCGACCCGCGGATGCTGGCTGTCCACACCGCCGGGGCCCTCCTCACCGCCCTGCTCTGGGAGGTGCGCGCCCGCGTCGGCGAGGTGGTCGTCTCCTGGACGAGCGCCCCGCCTCCGCCGGTGCTGCCACCCGCCCTGCGGCCCCGCCTCCTCCCGGCCCCACCGCGGCTCGGGGTCAGGTACGTCGTCTCCGCCGCTCCGCGCCGCGGGCCGCCGGTGCTGGTCGCGCCCGCCTGACCGCCGTTGGTGGTCGGGCGTCGGCGCACGCCCTCGACCACCACTCGCGTCCGATCAGACGAAGGAACACCCATGCCCCAGCGACGTACGTCCACCCGCCCGACCACCCGCACCCGAGCTCGAGTGGCCGCGGCCACCACGGCCGCAGGTCTGCTCACCCTCGGCCTCGCGGCCCCCGCCTCCGCCCACGTCACGGTCACACCGTCGACGACGGCCGCCGGCGCCTACGCGATCCTCACCCTGAGCGTGCCGCACGGCTGCGACGGAAGGCCGACCACGAAGGTGGCGATCTCGGTCCCCGAGGGGATCAACGCCGTGACCCCGACCCGCAACCCCTTCTACCGGGTGGCCAAGCAGACCGAGCAGCTGGACCCGCCGGTCACCGACGCTCACGGCAACGAGGTCACCGAGCGCGTCTCGGTGGTGACCTACACGGCCAGGAGCCCACTGCCCGACGGCTACCGCGACACCATGGAGCTCTCGCTGCAGCTGCCCGAGGACGCGGCGGGGGAGACGCTCGCCTTCCCGGTGATCCAGACCTGCACCCAGGGGGAGACGGCGTGGACGGAGGTCGCGGCCTCGGGCGACGACACCGAGCTCGACCACCCGGCGCCCGTCGTCGCGGTCACCGAGGCGAGCGACGACGACCACCACGGCGCCTCGGAGGACCACGACGACGCTGCGGAGCCGGCCGACGAGGTCGCCCTCGACGCGGCGTCGGCGACGGAGGACGAGGAGTCCTCGCGGGCCTCGGCCGAGTCCGCCGACGGGGCGGAGGGTGCCGGCGGCTCCGACGCGCTGGCGATCGGTGGGCTCGTCGCGGGCCTGCTCGGGCTGCTGGTCGGGGGCGTGGCCCTGGCCCGCAGCGGACGCCGGTCGTGACCCGCGGACCGAGCAGGGTGATCGGCTCCGGGTGAGCCCGGCATGACACCCACCAGCGGTCCACGGCCCCGGGCGCTTCGCGCCGGCGCGGTCGTGGGCCTGCTGGTGCTGCTCGCCCTCCTCGGGGGAGCGGCACCGGCATCGGCCCACGCCACCCTGGTCTCCAGCGACCCGGCCGAGGGAGAGGTCCTTGCCGTCACGCCCGACGCCGTCTCGTTCACCTTCGACGAGCCGGTCGCGCTGCCGCCCGACGGCGTCCGGGTCTTCGACGCCGGTGGCGACCCCGTCCCGTCGGAGTCGGCGAGCCGGGACCGGACGATCACGACGGACCTCCCCGAACGCCTCGACGACGGCTCCTACGTCGTGGTCTGGCGGGCCGTCAGCGCGGACGGCCACCCGGTCGCCGGCTCCCTGACCTTCGCGATCGGGAGCCCCAGCGCCACCGTCGCGCCCCCGCGGGTGCCCGAGGTGGACGGCACGAGCGTCCGCACCGCCCTGGGCGTCACCCAGGGCATCGGGTACGGCGGGCTGCTGGTCGCCAGTGGCCTCGTCCTGTTCCTCGCCGGGGCGGTGCGCGGCATCCGTCTGGAGGTGACGACCCGCCGGCGGGTCGACCGCGTGCTCCGAGCCGCCGCGATGGTGGCCGTGCTCGCCGGGACCCTCGCGCTGCCGCTGACCGGCGCCTACCAGCTGGGGCTCGGGCCCGGGTCCGTGGTCGGGACCGCCACCGTCGACCCGGCCCTCGTCGGCGACGACCTGATCGTGCTGGGGCTCCAGGCGGCGGGGCTGCTGGCGGCGGTCGCGGCCCTCCGGGGCGGCGCCGGCACCGTGCAGCGCGCCGGAGCGGTGCCGGCCGCCCCCGTGGTGGCGGTCCTGGGCGCGATCGTGGCTGCGACCTCCCCGGCGCTCGTCGGACACGCGCGGGCCGTCGAGCCGGTCTGGCTGGTCGTCGCCACCGACGTGCTGCACCTGGTCGCCGGTGCTACCTGGCTGGGCGGCCTGGTCGGTCTCGGCCTGGTGCTGCGCTCGCTGGCCGGACGCGAGCGCGACGCCGCGCTCGTGCTCACCCGCTTCTCGGAGGCCGCGGGCGCGCTGCTGCTCGTCCTCGCGGTCACCGGGGTCCTCCTGGGGTGGCGGATCCTCGAGGGCTGGACGCCGCTGGTCGACACGACGTACGGACGCCTGCTGCTCGTCAAGGTGGCCCTGGCCCTGGTGGCGGCAGCGGTCGGCGGCTGGAACCGCTTCCGGCTGATGCCGCGCGTCCGCGACGGGGTGGGCCACGCGGCCCGCCGGGGCGCCGTGCTCGACGTGGCGAGAGTGGTGCGCGTCGAGGCCGGGCTCCTGCTGGTGCTGCTGGTGGTGACCGGGTTCCTGGTCACCACCTCGCCGCGCGACGAGCAGGCCCCGCGTGGACCGGTCGCGTCCCGGGTCACGGTTGCTGTGGTCGACGACGACCTGGTGGTGCTGGCCACCGCCACCCCGGGCACCCGCGGGCCGACCACGGTGATGCTGCAGGTCCAGGACTCCTCGGGCGAGCCTGTCGAGGGCTACGACGCCCCGGGGCTCGTGGTCCGCGGCGAGGTCGACCTGGGCGCCGTGGCCGTGGTGCCGGTGGCCGCCGGCACCTACGCGGCCGAGGTCGTGCTGCCCACCCCGGGCCGGTGGGAGCTGCAGGTCAGCCTGCGTCGCTCCGAGTTCGACAACCCCGTGACGACGCTCGAGATCGAGATCCGATGAGGAGACAGATGCGTGCCGTGCCCCGGGTGTTCCCCGCGCTGCTGCTGGCCCTGCTGGCGGGACCCGCGCTGCTGACCGGCTGCGCTGCCGGGTCCGGCTCGGACCCGGCGCCGGAGCGGCTGGTGGTCTCGCCGCCCGACCCCGACGCACCCCGCCACACCCACGAGACGGCCATCGGCGACGGCACGCTCCCGACCGCCGGCGGCTATACGCTTCGCGGGCTGACCTTCCCGCGCACGGTCGGCCGGCCCGGCGACCTCAGCTTCCGGATCGAGGACGCCCAGGGGGAGCCGGTCACCGACTACGTGGAGGAGCAGACGAAGCTCCTGCACCTCTACGTCGTGCGCGAGGACCTGGCGGTCTTCCGGCACCTGCACCCCACGCTGTCCCCCGACGGCACGTGGACCGCACGGCTGGCCCTGGACCGGCCCGGACGCTACCGGGTGGTCGCGGAGCTCGTCCCGGCCGCCCGGGCCGGCGGCAGCCACGTCGTGCTGGGCCGGCGCGCCACGCTGCCGGGCGAGCCGGGCGAGCCGGGCGCTGGCGGTGACGAGCCCGAGTCCGTCGGCAGCGACGGGCTGGTCACCGTCGCGGCGCCGACGATGCTCGCGACCGGGACCGACGAGCGGATGGTGCTGACCGTCAGCGACGGCGACCGCGGAGTGCTGAACCTCGGGACCTACCTCGGCGCCTACGCGCACCTGACCGGCTTCGACGTCCAGACGGGCGCCTTCGTGCACGCCCACCCGCTCGGTGGACCCACGATCACCGAGGACGGCAGCGAGCTGGAGTTCCACACCTCCTTCTCCGAGCCCGGCCGCTACCGGTTCTTCGTGCAGGTGCGCGTCGACGGATTCGTGCACACGGTGCCGGTGTCCGCGACGGTGAGGTGAGGCCGTCCGGTGCGGTGGAAACCCGGTTGCCCACCGGCCCGCTGCGCGTCAGGCTGCCTCCGATGACCACCGACACCACGGACCCCGACCACCCCGACGACCCCGACGACCCCGACGACCCCGACGACCCCGACGACACCGGCACCCGGGCACCGGCCGAGCTGCTCGCCGCCTACGACGCCGAGCTCCGCGGCGCCGCCGAGCTCCCGTCCGCGGAGGAGATCGAGGTGCACGGCCCGCTGGTGTGGGGGCGCTTCGGTAGCGGCCGCGGGTTCGTCACCTACCCGAGCCTCGAGGGGTACACCGACCGCCTCCCCGAGCTCGTCACCACCACCCTGGAGCACTACCGGGCGGACCCCCGGATCACGAGGGTGGAGTGGAAGACGCGCGGGCACGACCACGCTCCGGGCCTGCACGACGCGCTGCTGGCGGCCGGCTTCGTGCCCGACGACCCCGAGTCCGTGATGATCGGTCGCTGCACCGACCTGGTCGCCGACGTACCGCTCCCGGACGGGGTCGCGCTGCGGACGATCTCCGAGGCCGACGACGTACGTCGGATGTCGGCGATGGCCGAGGAGGCGTTCGGCGAGGAGATCCCCGGGATGGCGGAGTCGTTGCTCGACCGGCTCGCGCTCGGCAAGGACGACCTCGAGCTCTGGGTGGCCGAGGCCGACGGCGTGATGGTGTCGGCCGGGAGGCTCGAGCCGGTGGACGACTCCCGGTTCGCCGGTCTCTGGGGTGGCTGCACGCTGGAGGCCTGGCGGGGCCGGGGCATCTACCGGGCACTCACCTCGGAGCGCGCGCGCTCGGCGCTGCGCCGGGGGAGGACGTTGATGAACAGTGACTCCACCGAGTTCTCGCGACCGATCCTGGAGCGCTCCGGCTTCGTCAAGGTGACGACGACGACGCCCTACGAGTGGACGCGACCCCCGAGCTGATCCGACCCGGGCGGCTCAGGGGTTGGCGGCGAGGAACAGGTACGCCGCGAACAGCACCAGGTGGACCCCGCCGTTGAGCGGCTTGGCCCGACCGGGGACCACCGTCAGCACGCTGACCACCACCGAGAGCACGAGCAGGACGATCTGGATCGGGTCCAGCCCGAGGGCCAGGGGGCCGTCGAGCCAGATCGAGGCGACCGCGATCACGGGGATCGTCAGGCCGATCGAGGCCATCGCCGAGCCGTAGGCCAGGTTGAGGCTGATCTGGGCGTTGTCACCGGCCGCGGCCCGGGTGGCCGCGATCGACTCCGGCAGGAGGACGAGCAGCGCGATGATCACGCCGACGAACGCCGCCGGCAGCCCGGCCGCGGACACACCGTCCTCGATCGCCGGCGACTCGACCTTGGCAAGGCCCACCACGGCGACGAGCGCCACGACCAGCAGCGCCAGGCTGACCAGCGTCTGGCGGTCGCCCGGCAGGTCGCCGTGCAGGTCACCGTCGCGGTCGTGTGCCCCCGGCCGGTCGTCGGGGACGGGCATGAAGAAGTCGCGGTGTCGCACGGTCTGGGTGAACACGAACATGCCGTAGAGCACGAGCGAGGCCACGGCGGCGAAGGCCAGCTGGCTGGCGGAGAACTCGGGGCCGGCCTCGGCCTCGGTGAAGCGGGGGAGCACCAGGGTGACCCCGGCCAGGGCCGCGACGGTGGCGAGCGCCGAGCCGGTGCCCTCGGCGTTGAAGCGGGCCAGGTGGTGCTTGAGGGCCCCCACGACCAGGGCCAGGCCCACGATGCCGTTCATGGTGATCATCACCGCGGCGAAGACGGTGTCGCGCGCCAGGGTCGAGGTGTCCTTGCCGCCGCTGACCATGAGGGTGACGATGAGCGCCACCTCGATCACGGTCACGGCGACCGCGAGCACGAGGGAGCCGAACGGCTCGCCGACGCGATGTGCCACCACCTCTGCGTGGTGGACGGCCGCCAGGACGGCGCCCACGAGCAGCGCGGCCACGACGACCGTCAGGGCCACGGGGAGGTCGCGCCCCCAGGCCGCGGCCAGCACCACCAGGGCCAGGACCGGCGCCACGGTCGTCCAGGGCCAGCGGGTTCCGGTCGGGGAGGACATGCGCCCACCCTAGGGAGGGTTCGAAAGTGGAGGCGACACCGCTTCGCGCGCCCTCTACGATGGTTGCTGATGACAACTACGCCTCGCTCCACCGCGCCGGACGCCGAGACCGGCGAGTACAGCCACGCCCAGATCCTCACGATCCTGTCCGGGCTGATGATGGGCATGTTCCTCGGTGCCCTCGACCAGACGATCGTCAGCACGTCGATCCGCACGATCGCCGACGACCTCCAGGGGCTGTCGCTCCAGGCCTGGGCCACCACGGCCTACCTGATCACCGCGACGCTCACCACGCCGATCTACGGCAAGCTCGGCGACCTCTACGGCCGCAAGAAGCTGTTCATGTTCGCGATCACGGTCTTCGTGCTCGGCTCGGCGCTCTGCTCGTTCGCGACCTCGATGACCCAGCTGGCCCTCTTCCGCGCGTTCCAGGGGCTCGGCGCGGGCGGGCTCTTCACGCTGGTGCTCGCGATCATCGGCGACATCGTCTCGCCGCGCGAGCGCGCCAAGTACACCGGCTACTTCATGGCCGTCTTCGGTACGTCGAGCGTGCTGGGCCCCCTCGTGGGTGGATTCCTCGCCGGACGCAGCGAGCTGCTGGGCCTGACCGGCTGGCGCTGGGTGTTCCTGGTCAACGTGCCGCTCGGCGCCGCGGCGCTGGTCGTCATCTACCGCACGCTCCACGTGGCCCACACCCCCCGCGACGCCCGCGACATCCGCATCGACTGGTGGGGTGCGCTGTCGCTCGCCGTCGCCCTGGTCCCGCTGCTCACCGTGGCCGAGCAGGGCCGGGAGTGGGGCTGGACCGACCCGCGCTCGCTGGGCTGCTACGCCGTCGGTGCCCTCGGCTTCGCGGCGTTCGTGATCATCGAGCGCGCCATGGGCGACGCCGCCCTGATCCCGCCCAAGCTGTTCCGGATCCGCGCCGCCGCGGTCACGATCGCGGCCAGCGTCGTGGTCGGGGTGGCGATGTTCGGCGGGATCCTGATCCTGCCGCTGTACATGCAGATCGTGCACGGAGCCTCCCCGACGCAGTCCGGCTTCCTGATGCTGCCGATGGTGGCCGGGATGATGGTCGCCTCGATCGGTTCGGGACGCATCATCAGCCGGACCGGGAAGGTGCGGACCTTCCCGATCGTCGGATCGATCTTCATCACGTCTGGCGCTGCTGTCGCTGTCGTTCACCACGGCCGACACCTCGCTCGTCCTCGTGGCGCTCGCGATGTTCGTCCTCGGCCTCGGGCTCGGCCAGTGCATGCAGCCGCTGCTGCTGACGATGCAGAGCGCCGTACCGCCCAGCGACATCGGCGTGGCGACCTCGTCGGCGACGTTCTTCCGCCAGATCGGCGGCACGATCGGGGTGGCGGTCTTCCTGTCGGTGCTGTTCAGCACCGTCGGGGGCAACATCTCCTCGGCGTTCGCGGAGGAGTCGCAGACCCCGGCGTTCCAGCAGGCCGCAGCGACCGCTTCCGAGGACCCGGGCTCGCTCGACGCCCGGATCGTGGCCGGCGACCCGGAGCTGCTGGCCTCGGTCCAGGACGACTCCTCGATCATCGAGGAGATCACCCCGGTCCTCGCGCACCCGTTCAAGGCCGGGTTCGCCGAGTCGATGGACACCGTGTTCCTGATGGGCTCGGGCGCCGGGCTGATCGCCTTCCTGATCCTGCTGCTGATGCCGGCCGTCGAGCTGCGCGCCACCTCGGCGTCGGCGGCCGCGCGGACCGCTGCGGTGCAGGCGCCCGAGGAGTCCTGACCGACGCCGCCGTACCGCTCGCCGGCCCGGGGACGGTCGAGGTCCTCGGGTTCGGCTCCATGCGGCCCGACGACGTACGCTGGGTCGTTGTCCCGCCCCGTCGCCCACCTGAGGTGTGTCGCCTGTGTCCACGAGTGTCTTTCCCCGCCTCGAGCCGTTCCTGCCCTCGGTCTCCAAGCCGATCCAGTACGTCGGCGGCGAGCTCAACTCGACCGTCAAGGAGTGGGACTGCGGCGCCGCCTCCGAGGACGGGAAGACGGTCCGCTGGGCGCTGATGTACCCCGACGCCTACGAGGTCGGGCTGCCCAACCAGGGCGTCGCGATCCTCTACGAGGTCCTCAACGAGCGCGACTGGATCGTCGCCGAGCGCACCTACTCGGTGTGGCCCGACATGGAGAAGGTCATGCGCGAGGGCGACGCGCAGGGACCGATCCCGCAGTTCACCGTCGACGCGCACCGCTCGGTGCAAGGACTTCGACGTCTTCGGGCTCAGCTTCTCCACCGAGCTCGGCTACACCAACATGCTCAACGCGCTCGACCTGGCCGGCATCCCGCTGCACGCGGTCGACCGCACCGAGGCCGACCCGATCGTGCTCGCCGGCGGGCACGCGGCGTTCAACCCCGAGCCGATCGCCGACTTCCTCGACGCGGCCGTCCTCGGTGACGGCGAGGAGGTCGTCCTGGCGATCTCCGACGTCATCAAGGAGTGGAAGGTCGAGGGCTGCCCGGCCGGCGACATGGCGAGCGGGCGCGAGGAGCTGCTGCGCCGACTCGCGGTGACCGGCAACATCTACGTGCCGCGGTTCTACGACGTCACCTACGCCGACCCCGCCGACGGCGGCGCGATCGCGGCCGTCGTGCCCAACCGCCCGGGCATCCCGCACCGCATCACCAAGCACACGCTGATGGACCTCGACGCCTGGCCCTACCCGCGCAAGCCGCTGGTGCCGCTGGCCGAGACCGTGCACGAGCGGTTCAGCGTGGAGATCTTCCGCGGCTGCACGCGCGGCTGCCGCTTCTGCCAGGCCGGGATGATCACCCGGCCGGTGCGCGAGCGCTCGATCGAGACGATCGGGGCGATGGTCGAGAACGGCATCCGCAAGTCCGGCTTCGAGGAGGTCGGCCTGCTCAGCCTCTCCAGCGCCGACCACACCGAGATCGGCGACCTCGCCAAGGGCCTCGCGGACCGCTACGACGGCTCCAACGTGAGCCTGAGCCTGCCGAGCACCCGCGTCGACGCGTTCAACATCTCGCTGGCCAACGAGTTCTCCCGCAACGGGCGTCGCTCGGGCCTGACGTTCGCCCCCGAGGGTGGCAGCGAGCGGATGCGCAAGGTCATCAACAAGATGGTCACCGAGGACGACCTCATCGCCACCGTCTCCGCGGCGTACTCCCACGGCTGGCGCCAGGTGAAGCTGTACTTCATGTGCGGCCTGCCGACCGAGACCGACGAGGACGTCCTGCAGATCGCCGAGCTCGCCAAGCGGGTCATCGCCGAGGGTCGCGCGGTCTCGGGGCGCAACGACGTGCGGTGCACGGTCTCGATCGGCGGCTTCGTGCCCAAGCCGCACACGCCGTTCCAGTGGGCCGCACAGCTCGACCACGAGACCACCGACGAGCGCCTGAAGAAGCTGCGCGACACGGTTCGCGAGGACAAGAAGTACGGACGAGCCATCGGGTTCCGCTACCACGACGGCCGCCCCGGGACGATCGAGGGACTGCTCTCGCGCGGCGACCGTCGCGTCGGCGCGCGTCATCGAGGCCGTGTGGCGCCGACGGCGGACGCTTCGACGGCTGGAGCGAGCACTTCTCCTTCGACCGGTGGGAGGCTGCCGCGACCGCGGCGCTGGCCGGCACCGGCGTCGACCTGGACTGGTACACCACCCGCGAGCGCGACCTGCGACGAGGTGCTCCCGTGGGACCACCTCGACTCCGGGCTCGACAAGGACTGGCTCTGGGCCGACTGGGAGGACGCCCTCGCGGTCGCCGACGGCAGCTCCGACGTCGAGGTCGAGGACTGCCGCTGGACGCCCTGCTACGACTGCGGCGTCTGCCCCGAGATGGGCACCGAGATCCAGATCGGCCCCACGGGCCAGAAGCTGTTGCCGCTCAGCGTCGTCTGATCGGCCCGGCGCCCGACCTCCCGGGCCCCGGTGCTGCCGGGTCGGCGTGAGCTCGCGCCGACCCGGCAGTCACCGGACCGGTCGGGGTCAGAGGATCGGGTCGCTCAGCTTGCCGGTCGCGGGCTCGACGTAGCAGAAGAACTTGTCGCTCGGGCTGATGTCCTCCGGGTCCTCGATGATGACGCTGAAGTCGAGCTCCCCGGCGTAGGAGTTCAGCGTGTCGACGTCGCCGGCCGGCATCAGGCCGGTGCACAGCTGGACCGGGTCGATCGCACCGGCGAGGTCGCCGTCGTAGTCGGAGGCCTGGCCGACGTAGACGATCTCGGCCTCGTGCGACTCGGTGCAGTCCTTCTTGAAGAAGCTGTAGCTGCCGTCGCTCTCGGTCACGTCGACGCACTGGCCGGCGCTGGCGTTGCCCGGGGTGACGGCGTTCTTGGCGACGAACACCACGGCCACGATGATGCCGGCGAAGGCCAGCGTGCCGAGGATGCCGATGACGAGCGCTGAGATCGCCGCCCAGCGGCCCTTGCGCTGGCCGTTCTTGGTGCGGCCGAGCCCGATGAAGCCGAGGATCGCGCCGACGACGGACAGGCAGCAGGTGAGGCTGAGGACGAAGCCGGTGATCGAGACCGCGTCGGTCTTCCTCGCCGGCTCGTAGCCACCCTGGCCGTACGGCGATCCGGGGTATCCGCCGCCGCCGCCACCCTGGGCGCCGTACGGCGGTGGGGGCTGCTGGCCGTAGGGCGGCTGCTGGCCGTAGGGCGCTGCTGCTCGCCGCCGTAGGGCGGCGGGGGAGGCGGTGTGCCGCCCGAGGACCCCTCCGCGTCGTAGGGGTCTCCGGACTGACCCTGGTTGTACGGGTCGTAGGGGTTGCTCATCGGGGGTCCTTCGGCTCGGCCGGGGGGAGATCCGGTCTGTGGTCGGCACACAGTGTGACAGCCGTTGTCCCCGGAGTCAGGCAGGATGGCGCAGATGCGGCACATTCCCGACCTGGAGCGCCGTGCGCGCCTCGCCGAGCGCCACGCGCTGGCACCCGGAGCCCGGGCCGGGTCGGTGGAGGACGCGACCCGCGCGATGACGGTGCTGCACGCCACCGAGCCGGCCACGGTGTTCCTGTCCTGCTGGTGCCGGGTCGAGGACGTCACCGTGGCCGACGTCGAGCGTGCGCTGTACGTCGACCGCACGCTCGTCAAGCAGCTCGCGATGCGACGCACCCTCTTCGTCTTCCCGCGCGACCTCCTCCCGGCGAGCTGGGGGAGCGCGGCGCAGCGCACGGCGCGCACCGAGGCCGCCCGGATGGCCAAGGACGTCGTCAAGGCCGGTCTCGCCGACGACGGCGAGGCCTGGCTGGACGACGCGCGCCGGGCGGTGACGACGCTGCTGGCCGACCTGCCCGAGGGCCTGCCGGCCGCCGAGATCCGGCAGGCGGTGCCGCTGATCGACGTCAAGGTCGCGGTGTCCGCCGGGTCGGTGTGGTCCGCCTCGCGGGTGCTGACCCACCTCGGGGCGACCGGCGACCTGGTGCGGGCCGTGAACGCGGGGCACTGGCGCACGTCACGCCCGCGCTGGACCCTGATGCGGCACTGGCTCGACCACGTCGAGCCGCCCCTGGACGCGGCCGCGGGCTACCGCGAGATCGTGCGCCGGTGGCTGGGCACGTTCGGGCCGGGCACCGAGGCCGACCTGGTCTGGTGGCTCGGTGCGACCAAGGGCATCGTCCGCGCCGCGCTGGGCGAGCTGGGGGCCGTCGAGGTCGGTCTCGACGGGGGTGGCACCGGCTGGGTGCTGCCCGATGACGTCGACCCGCCCGCGCGGGGGGTCGGCGACGAGCCGTGGGTCGCGCTGCTGCCGGTGCTCGACCCCACCGTGATGGGCTGGAAGGAGCGGTCGTTCTACCTCGGCGAGCACGGGCCGGCCCTCTTCGACCGCAACGGCAACGCCGGGACGACGGCCTGGGTCGACGGTCGCGTCGTCGGGTGCTGGGTGCAGGACGACGACGGCGTGGTGGAGGTGCGGCTGGCGCAGGACGTGCCGACGGCGTCGAGGCTGGCGCTGGAGGCCGAGGCAGCGCGCCTGACCGGGTGGCTGGGCGGGCTCCGGGTCGGCACGGTCTACCCTTCGCCTGCGATGAAGAACCCACCGACCGACGGAGGATCGACCCGATGAGCCGCCAGCCTCCCGAGCAGCAGGCCCCGCCGGTCCAGCGGCTGCGGATCCGCTACGCCAAGCGCGGCCGGCTCCGGTTCACCAGCCACCGCGACTTCAGCCGTGCCTTCGAGCGCGCGGTCTTCCGGGCGCGGGTGCCGATGGCCTACTCGTCCGGCTTCAACCCGCACCCCCGGATCTCCTACGCCGGCGCTGCGCCGACCGGCTCGGCCAGCGAGGCCGAGTACCTCGAGATCGCCCTCGCTCGACTCGTCGTACCGGCCGAGGTGCACGCGCTGCTCGACGAGGCCCTCCCCGAGGGCCTCGACGTGCTCGAGGTCGTCGACGCGGCCACCCTGCCCAAGGGCGGCCTGGCCGACCTGCTGGAAGGCAGCCGGTGGCTGCTCGACCTCGACACCGACGTCGAGCAGGCCCGTGCTGCTGTCGACGGCTTCCTGGCGGCGGAGTCGGTGCTGGTGGAGCGGATGACGAAGAAGGGGCTGCGCGAGTTCGACTGCCGCGCTGCGGTCGTGGCCCTGTCGGCGGCGGAGAAGGTGCCCGGTGACCCGGCCGAGGGGTCGCGGCTCGACCTCGTGCTGCGCCACGGCGTCCCGTCGGTGCGTCCCGACGACGTCCTGACCGGTCTCTCACGCGAGGCCGGGCTCGACCTGCCGGGCGCGCCGCTGCTCACCCGCGTCGCGCAGGGGCCTCTCGACGCGGAGGCCGGCACGGTCGGCGATCCGTTGCTCCCTGCAGGCTGAGCCGGCGCTCCTGGCGTTGTCCGCGCCACGCCGTGAAACCGCCCCCGGGTGTGGCATGTGCGATACTCGCCATGGTCGATGACCGGCGCAACCTGCCTCGTGAGTCGACCCGACGACGTTCTCGTCGGCTGCCTGGACGGGGTCGACACGGTGGAGACAGGTCGTCGCCAGACCGCGACGCGGCCCGGATCGGTGACAGCGATCCAGAGCTGGGCGACCGCGGCAGGTGACGCCCGGTGTCCAGCGACGCACCGCGGAGGGTGTCGCCGTACCACTGAGGCTTTGCACCGTCAGTCCGGACCTCGTCCGGCACGGCGGCGCCATACATGGCCTGACCTGAGCGTCGGGCCGAGGAGTACCCATGGCTGACGACCACCAGTCCACCCCGGAGTCCGGCACCGAGGCCGGCGCCCCCGCGGCCGAGGCCGCGCCGGCCAAGAAGGCCCCCGCCAAGCGGGCGGCTGCCAAGAAGGCCCCCGCCAAGAAGGCGGCCGCCAAGAAGGCCCCCGCCAAGAAGTCCGCCGTGGCGGACGACCCGTCGGCCGTGGAGGCCGACGCGCCGGCCGAGGCCGCCCCCGCGAAGAAGGCGGCCAGGAAGGCGCCGGCCAAGAAGGCCACCGCGAAGAAGGCCCCGGCCAAGAGGGCCGCCGCCAAGAAGGCCGCGGCACCGGCCGGGAGCGCCCCCGAGTCCAGCCCCGGGTCCACTGCCGAGCCGGTCGGCGAGACCGCCCCGGACGCCGGCTCCGCCGAGGCCTCGGCCCCCGCGGTGCTGTTCAAGGCCCCGGAGGCGGCGCCGCGTGCACGCAAGAGCGCGCCCCGCAAGCGGACGACCACCCGGATGCCCGCCGTGCCCGCGCCCGAGGCCCCGGCCGAGGACGAGGAGCCCACGGACGAGGCGGCCGAGACCACGACCGAGGCGGTCACGGACGACACCGGCGCCGGCACCGAGGCCGAGAC
Source organism: uncultured Actinomycetota bacterium (assembly GCA_963757695.1). Taxonomy (GTDB): domain Bacteria; phylum Actinomycetota; class Actinomycetes; order Propionibacteriales; family Nocardioidaceae; genus Nocardioides. The sequence continues at coordinate 167,692 of CAVWTJ010000012.1, read as the reverse complement.
CCCGGCAGCGTCCGACACCAGCACCGACGATGACTCCGACGACTCCGACTCCGACGACTCCGACGACTCCGACCAGGACGACTCTGACGACGGTCAGGGCAACGGCCCGCGTCGCCGTCGCCGTCGCGGTGGTCGGCGCCGCCGCAAGAGCGGTGACGGTGCCTCCGACCAGGGCGGCGACCAGAGCGACGGCCAGGGCGGCGGCCGCAACGACGGCTCCGCGGAGGAGACCGGCGACGACGCCGACGAGAAGTCGTCGAAGGGCAGCAACGGCAACAGCAGCTCCAAGAGCTCGAACGGCGACGACTCCGGCGACTCCGGCGACTCCGGCGAGGGCACGTCCCGGCGTCGGCGCAGCCGCCGCCGCCGTGACGACGACGGCTCCGGGGACGGTTCCGGCGGCGGTTCGGGAGGTCGGGCGGTTCGGGCGGGTCCGGTGGTGGGAGCCCCCGTGCGCGTCGTACGCGCTCCCCCGAGGACGAGATCACCGCGGTCTCCGGCTCGACCCGGCTCGAGGCCAAGAAGCAGCGCCGCCGCGAGGGCCGCGAGGCCGGTCGCCGCCGTGCGCCCATCGTCAGCGAGGCCGAGTTCCTGGCCCGCCGTGAGGCCGTGGACCGGGTCATGGTGGTCCGCCAGCGCGACGAGATCACCCAGATCGGCGTCCTCGAGGACAAGGTCCTCGTCGAGCACTACGTCGCCCGCGAGTCGCAGACGTCGCTGATCGGCAACGTCTACCTCGGCCGCGTCCAGAACGTGCTGCCCTCGATGGAGGCCGCGTTCATCGACATCGGCAAGGGCCGCAACGCCGTGCTCTACGCCGGCGAGGTCAACTGGTCGCAGCTCGGCCACAAGGACGGGCAGGCCCGCAAGATCGAGTCGGTGCTCTCCTCGGGCCAGACGATCCTGGTGCAGGTCACCAAGGACCCGATCGGCCACAAGGGCGCGCGCCTGACCAGCCAGGTGAGCCTGGCCGGACGGTTCCTCGTCTACGTGCCCGACGGCACCACCAGCGGCATCTCCCGCAAGCTGCCCGACACCGAGCGCAACCGGCTCAAGACGCTGCTCAAGGAGATCGTCCCGGACACGGCGGGCGTCATCGTGCGCACCGCCGCCGAGGGCGCCAGCGAGGAGGAGCTCACCACTGACGTCGAGCGCCTCAAGGCACGCTGGGACGACATCGAGGCCAAGACCAAGGGCAAGGCCAGCTCCCCGCAGCTGCTCTACGGCGAGCCCGACCTGACCCTGAAGATCGTCCGGGACCTCTTCACCGAGGACTTCGCCAAGCTCGTCGTCCAGGGCGACGACGCGTGGGACACCGTGCAGGGCTACGTGGCGCACATCGCGCCCGACCTCGAGCAGCGCCTGGAGAAGTACGTCGCCGCGGAGCACAACGGCGTCGACCTGTTCGGTGCCTACCGGATCGAGGAGCAGATCGCGAAGGCGCTGGACCGCAAGGTCTGGCTGCCCTCCGGCGGCTCGCTGGTCATCGACCGCACCGAGGCCATGACGGTCGTCGACGTCAACACCGGCAAGTTCACCGGCTCCGGGGGCAACCTCGAGGAGACGGTCACCAAGAACAACCTCGAGGCCGCCGAGGAGGTCGTGCGTCAGCTGCGGCTGCGCGACATCGGCGGCATCATCGTCGTCGACTTCATCGACATGGTCCTGGAGTCCAACCGCGACCTGGTGATGCGCCGCCTCGTCGAGTGCCTCGGCCGCGACCGCACGCGCCACCAGGTCGCGGAGGTGACGTCGCTGGGCCTCATCCAGATGACCCGCAAGCGCATCGGCACCGGGCTGCTGGAGTCCTTCAGCGAGAACTGCGACCACTGCCAGGGCCGTGGCGTCGTCGTGCACGACATGCCGGTCGACCCCAAGGGCGGCGACGACGAGCCCCGCCGTGGCGGCGGTGGCGGCGGTGGCGGCGGCGGTGCCACCGGCTCCGGCGGTCGCCGGCGTGGCCGTGGCCGTGGCGGCGACGGTGACGGCGCCCAGGGCGGCGACTCGAGCACCGGGGGACAGGAGGCGCCTGCGGCGTCCAAGCCGACCCCGGCGGAGTTCGCGGCGATGGCGAAGGCCGAGAGCCACCGTCAGGAGGAGGAGGCCAAGGCCGCTGCCGAGGCGGCGGACACCGACACCGAGCCGAGTGCCTCGACCGAGGCGCCGACCGAGACCCCGACCGAGAAGGTGGCCGAGACCGGGCCTCCCCAGGTGGTCACCCGGACGCGTTCGCGTCGCGGGGCGAGTCGCCCGGACCCGGTGTCGACCGAGCCGCAGGAGCCGGCCCCGGTGTCCGAGCCGGCAGCGGAGCCGGTGGCCGACGAGGCGCCGGTCGCCGCGGAGGAGCGCCCCGAGCCGGCCGCCCCGAAGGTCGTGACCCGGAGCCGGCGTGGCGCGAGCCGCCCGGAGCCGGTCTCCACGTCGGCGGAGCACGCCGAGGTCGCCGAGCCCGCGGCCAGCGAGAGCCCCGCCGCCGAGCCGCCGGCCGAGCCGACGGCAGCTGCCGACGTACCGGAGACGGACGAGCGTGGAGGCGGTGGCTCCCAGCGCCCCCCAGGTCGTCACGCGCACCCGTCGTGGCGTGAGCCGCACGGTGGCGACGATGGCTCCGGCCCAGCCGGTCGAGGTCGCGGCACCCGCCGCGGCGCCCGAGGCAGATGCCGCCGGACGCCGCGCCCGAGCCGCCCAAGGTGATCACCCGGACCCGGGGTGGCGCGTCGTCGACGCCGCGCCGCGGCCACCACCGAGCAGCCCAGCCTGCTGGAGCTGCCGGCCACCTCCGGCGGAGTCGGTACGCCGGCGACGGACGGTCTCGTCGAGAACACCCTCGTCGACATCGAGCCCGGCGGTCGCCCCGGCGACGCCGGTGCCGACAGTGCCGACAGTGACGACACGGATATCGACACCGGTAGTGACACCGCCGGCGACGAGGCCGAGGTCGGTCACGTGCCGATCAAGAAGAAGCGCACCCGCAAGCGCTGAACCCCTGTTCCGGCGGGCCCGTGAGGGCCTGCCGGAACGTTCGGGTCGACGCTGTTTTGCGGTGTTCGCCCGGCGTCCGTAGTATTGACCCTCGGCGCATCCACCATGCGTCCCTCTGTCGGCGCCCACCTCGATCGTTCCCCGGATCGCAACGAGGCATCGGTGTGCTGCAGACCCAGATGTGAGCTGAACCAACGAAGGAGACCGCGGTGTACGCGATCGTGCGCGCAGGCGCCAAGCAGCAGAAGGTCGCTGTCGGCGACGTCATCGAGATCGACAAGATCTCGACGCCGGTCGGCGAGACGCTGACCCTGCCCGTCGTGATGGCCGTCGACGGCGAGACCGTCACCGCCACCGACCTCGGTGCAGCCGCGGTGACCGTCGAGGTCCTCGGCGCCACCAAGGGCCCGAAGATCATCATCCAGAAGTACAAGAACAAGACCGGTTACAAGAAGCGCCAGGGACACCGCCAGAAGTACACCCAGGTCAAGGTCACCGACATCACCCTCTGAGCCGGCCCACCCCCGACTCTCGACTCACACTCAAGGACATCTCAGATGGCACACAAGAAGGGCGCGGCGTCCACCAAGAACGGCCGCGACTCCAACTCCCAGCGCCTCGGCGTCAAGCGCTTCGGCGGCCAGACCGTCAACGCCGGCGAGATCATCGTCCGCCAGCGTGGCACGCACTTCCACCCGGGCGCCGGCGTGGGCCGGGGCGGCGACGACACCCTCTTCGCGCTCATCGCGGGCGACGTGGAGTTCGGCCGCAAGCGCGGCCGCAAGGTCGTCAACATCGTCCCGGGCGAGTGATCTGACGCTCGCCAGCAACACTTCCTCGAGAGGCGTCCCGATTCCCGGGGCGCCTTTCGGTATTTTCTAGCGTTTCTCCAAGGAGCACCCCATGGCAGTCCCCACGTTCGTCGACCGGGTCACGCTGCACGTCAGCGCCGGCCGCGGCGGTCACGGGGTGGCGTCGGTGCACCGTGAGAAGTTCAAGCCCCTCGGCGGCCCCGACGGCGGCAACGGCGGCCCCGGCGGCTCGGTGATCCTGCGGGTCGACCCCGACATCACCACGCTCGTCGACTACCACCACAGCCCCCACCGCAAGGCCGAGCACGGTTCCGGTGGCGCCGGCTCGCACCGCAACGGCGCCCACGGTGCCGACCTGGTCCTCCCGGTGCCCGACGGCACCGTCGTCAGCCACAAGAACGGCGAGCTCATCGCCGACCTGGTGGGTCCCGGCACCGAGCTCGTCGTGGCCGAGGGTGGCCGTGGCGGCCTGGGCAACGCCGCCCTCGCCTCCGCCAAGCGCAAGGCCCCCGGGTTCGCGCTGCTCGGTGAGCCCGGCGACGAGCTCGAGGTGGTGCTCGAGCTGAAGGTCGTCGCCGACGTCGGGCCTGGTGGGCTTCCCGAGCGCGGGCAAGTCGAGCCTGATCGCCTCGATCTCTCGCGCCCGCCCGAAGATCGCCGACTACCCGTTCACCACCCTGGTCCCCAACCTCGGGGTCGTCACCGGCGGTGACACGACGTTCGTCGTCGCCGACGTCCCCGGACTGATCGAGGGCGCCAGCGACGGCCGCGGTCTCGGCCACGACTTCCTGCGCCACATCGAGCGCTGCGCGGCGCTGCTCCACGTGCTCGACACCGCGACGTTGGAGCCGGGCCGCAACCCGGTCGACGACCTCGACATCATCGAGAACGAGCTCACCCGGTACGGCGGCCTCGAGGGCCGCCCGCGCCTCGTGGCGCTGAACAAGATCGACGTGCCCGACGGTCGCGACATCTCCGACATGGTCATCGAGGAGCTCCGGCGCGTGGCCTGCGGGTCTTCCCGATCTCCGCCGCGAGTGGCGAGGGCACCCGCGAGCTGGTCTTCGCGATGGCCGAGATCGTCCAGGCGGCCCGCGCCGAGCGCGCGGTCGAGGTGGCCCAGCGCATCGTGCTGCGACCCCCGAGCGCCGACGGCTCCGCCGACTTCACCATCGCCGAGGAGCCCGAGGGCTGGCGCGTCCGCGGCACCAAGCCGGAGCGCTGGGTGCGGCAGACCGACTTCAGCAACGACGAGGCCGTCGGCTTCCTCGCCGACCGGCTCAACCGGCTCGGTGTCGAGGCGCGGCTGGTCAAGCTGGGTGCCGCTCGAGGGCGACACGGTCCTCATCGGCGACCCCGACAACGCGGTCGTCTTCGACTTCAAGCCCGGCCTCGACGCCGGTGCGGAGAACCTCGCCCGGCGTGGCGAGGACACCCGCCTGAAGGAGTCGCGTCCGGCCGCCGAACGGCGCCGCGCGATCGAGGGCGCGATGGACGACCGCGCCGAGACCGAGACCCGCGCCGACGTCGCGCGTCGCCTCGACAAGCCCGAGAAGTACGGCCCACTGGCCTACGAGATCGGTTCCAGGGACGACCCCGACTGGGCCGAGGCCGACCCCGGTGACAAGGCCTGAGGTCGCCGACGCCCGTCGTGTCGTCGTCAAGGTCGGTTCCTCGTCCCTGACCACGGCCGCGGGCGGCATCGACCCGGAACGGCTGCGTGCGCTCGTCGACGTGCTCGCGGCCACGCGGGCGCGGGGCGCCGAGGTGGTGCTGGTCTCGTCCGGTGCGATCGCCGCGGGGCTGTCGCCGCTGGGGCTGACCAAGCGCCCCACCGGTCTTCCGGCCCAGCAGGCCGCGGCGTCGGTCGGGCAGGGGCTGCTGGTGCACCGCTACACCGAGGAGCTCTCGCGGCACGGGCTGGTCACCGGGCAGGTGCTGCTGACCGTCGACGACGTCGTGCGGCGCGCGCACTACCGCAACGCGTCGCAGACCTTCGACAAGCTCCTCGAGCTGGGCGTGCTGCCGATCGTCAACGAGAACGACACGGTCGCGACCGGGGAGATCCGGTTCGGTGACAACGACCGCCTGGCAGCGCTGGTGGCGCACCTGGTGCGCGCCGACCTGCTGGTGCTGCTCTCCGACGTCGACGGCCTGTACGACGGCCGCCCGAGCGACCCGGGCACGGCGCTGATCGGGCGGGTCGACTCGTTCGACGAGCTGGTCGGCGTCCGCATCGGCAAGACCGGCTCGGCCGGAGTCGGCACCGGCGGGATGCTGACCAAGGTCGAGGCCGCCCGGATCGCGACCGGCGCGGGGATCCCGGTCGTGCTGACGTCGGCAGCCCGGGCGGACGCTGCCCTGCGCGGCGAGGAGGTCGGCACGCTCTTCCGCCCGACGGGCCGACGCCAGTCGACCCGACTGCTCTGGCTCGCCCACGCCACCGAGCCCAAAGGTGGCCTGCTCCTCGACGCGGGTGCCGTCGCCGCCGTGGTCGAGCGCCGCGCCTCGCTCCTCGCGGCCGGGGTCGTGGGTGTCACCGGGCGCTTCGTCGCGGGTGACCCCGTCGACCTCGTCGGCCCCGACGGCGTGTCCGTCGCGCGCGGCCTGGTGAACTTCGACGCCGAGGAGGTCCCGCGCCTGCAGGGCCGCTCCTCGCGTGAGCTCAAGCGTGAGCTGGGCGCCGGCTACGAGCGCGAGGTCGTCCATCGCGACGACCTGGTGCTGCTGCCCGGCTGATCGACGTCGCACGGCGGTGGTGACCTGGCGGTCGACCCTGTGGATGAGTGACACCGCGACGGCGATGGCTGTGCCAGGCTCCCGCTCCATGAATCGCTTCCGCCGCCGGCCGGCGCGCCGGCCCCACCTGACCACCCCGCCGACGACGACGGGACACGCCCTGGATGACGCGCTGCTTCTCCAGATCGCCGCCGGCAGCGACATCGAGACGCCGCGGCACTGGGTCCACTACCTCTACGTCGCGGACGAGGTGCAGGCGAACAGTGCCGTCGAGATGGTGGTCGATGCCGGCTGGCAGATCCAGCGGGTCGATCTCGCCGCAGGTGGTTTCCACGGCTGGGTGGTCATCGCCGAGAGCCATGCGGTCACCACAGCCACGGCAGTTCGGGAAGCACGATCGTTCTTCGAGAGCGTCGCGGCTGCTCACTCCGGCTTCTACGACGGGTGGGAAGCCAGTCTGTAGGTCTGCATCGCAGATCGGCCGTGGTCCCGGACATGCCGGTGACCCCGTCGTGATCGGCGGGGTGTCGGGGCGGGGGCCTCAGGGCTCGGAGGATGCGCGAGCGGGCCGTAGCTCGGTGGTGCGCGGCGACCGTCCGTGCCGGTGGCCCCGGGTGACGCGGTAGCGCAGGCCCGAGGGACTGGTCCACTCGTAGACGCCTGGCTCGGGAGAGCCGTAGGTCCAGACGGAGAAGGTCTTGGCGCGGTGGTGCCTGCGGCACAGCAACGCGAGGTTGCGGGTGGTGGTCCGGCCGCCGGCCGTGGGGTCGAGCTTGTCGAACGGGTCGCGGTGGTCGAGGTCGCAGGAGCGGGCGCGGCGGGTGCAGTGGGGGAAGACGCAGACCTGGTCGCGCAGGCGGACCTGCTCGACGAGGCGGGGGCTGGGGGAGTAGGCGGTGGTGGAGATCTCGGTGTTGAGGTCGATCACGGGTCGGACGGTGACGGTGGTGCCGGCGCTCTGGCACCAGGCCTTGACCTGCTCGACGAGCACGTGTCCGCACCCGGGGTTGTCGACGGTGGCGTGCAGGGAGTCGGCGTCGAGGTGGGCGAACAGCGTGACCCCGCGGCCGCCGCTGCCGGCGCCGGTCTCGCTCTCGAGGTCCAGTGCGAGCTGGTGGCGGGCCATCTCGCCGAGGGCCATGGCGCGTCGTACGTCGAGGCTCTCCTCGCAGCCGAGGTCGCCGAGGGCCTGCGCACCGTCCTTGATGGCTCGGTCGAGGTCCAGGGCGTCCTCGAGGGCGAGCGTGCCTTCGACCGCGACGGTGCCGGTGGTGCCGGTGATCGGGGCGGCGGCGGTGTCGAGGTGGATGTCGAAGGACCGGTCGTCGGCGGCCTTGCGGCGGCGGCGCTCGGCCTCCTCGGGGTCGTGCAGGTCGATGGCCTGGGCCAGGGTGCGCTCGATCTGGGCGAAGGTGCACGAGTGCAGGGTCGGTGCGAGCATCTGGTCGACGAACCGGGCGGCCTCGTAGGTGAGGTTCATGGTGGCGTCGGCGACCTTGAAGGCCTTCCAGACCGGCACGTCGAGGGCGATGACGCGCTGCCAGGTGTGGCGCAGGCGGTAGCGCAGCTCGAGGACCCGGGCGACGTAGGCGCACCCGGCCTCGGAGGTCAGGCCCAGCCCTGTCGCGAGGTCGTAGACGTCGAACTCGGAGACCAGGGGGCATCCGACGCCGCCGAGGAGGACACCGTTGGCACCGAAGGTCGCGGCGGTGACCAGACCGGGTTCGTCGTGCTCGACGCGGTGCTCGACGGTCCAGGCCACCACGCCCTGGAGGAGCGCTGCATCGGCCGCGTCGCGCTCCTTCTTCAGGTCGCGGACCGCGGCGATCGCGGCCGATGTGGTGGTCCGGGTCATGTCTGAATTCTAGGCGTGACCACCGACATTCGAACGTGTGCTCGGGGCCACTGAGAGTCGGCCGTAAGGCTGCCGTCCCCGTGCCGGGAGGTCGGCGCTCATCGCTGCATCTCTTCGAGTCGGCCGTAAGGCTGCCGTCCACGTGCCGGGAGCCCTCGGATCCCAGCCTGCGGAGCGCCAGCTCCCAGCACCGACCCCTACTTCGCGCCGGGGAACCCCTGCTGGCGCCAGGCCTCGAAGGTCACCAGAGCCGCGCAGTTCGACAGGTTCAGTGACCGGCGACCGCCCACCATCGGGATCCGGAGCCGGTCGGTCACCCGGACGTGATCCAGCACCTCCGCAGGCAGACCGGTCGGTTCGGGCCCGAAGAGGAGCACGTCGCCCGGCTCGAAGTCGACGTCGGCGTACCAGCGGGTCGCGTGAGCCGTGAAGGCGAACACCCTCGAAGGGGCGAGCGCCGGGCTGGCCAGGGCGGTGTCGAGGTCAGGGTGCACCACCACCGACGCCAGGTCGTGGTAGTCCAGCCCGGCGCGCTTCAGCTTGGGTTCCGACAGGTCGAAACCGAGAGGCTCGACCAGGTGCAGGGTCGTCCCGGTCCCGGCGGTCATCCGGATCGCGTTCCCGGTGTTGGGCGGGATCCGGGGCTCGAAGAACATCACGTGGAACACACCTCAACCTATCTCGCCGCCCCGCCGGCGTGGAGGGAGACAGAAACCGGATGAGACGGGCGCGGCCCACCAGGCACGATGGGACCCATGTCCCTGCCGACCCCCACGCTGGTCACCGCTCGCCTGCGGCTACGCCCCTTCGCCGAGGCGGACGCGGACGCGCTCTTCGCGCTGCACAGCAGCGCCCGCGTGCTGCGCTACTGGGACGCCCCGCCGTGGGACGACCCGGCGCGCGCCGATCGCTTCATCGCCGCGTGCCGGCAGCTGGCGGTGGACGGGAGCGGGCACGGCTGGCCCTGGACCGGGTCTCCGACGGGGGCTTCATCGGCTGGTGCGGCCTGACCCGCTGGAACCCCGACTACCGGAGTGCGTCGTTGGGCTACTGCCTCGACGACGGCGCCTGGGGTCACGGCTACGCGACGGAGGCCGTGGGCGCCGTGCTGGGGTGGGCGTTCGAGACGCTCGACCTGAACCGCGTCCAAGCCGAGACCGACACGCGCAACCAGGCGTCGGCCCGCGTCCTGACGAAGGTCGGATTCGCCCGGGAGGGGACGTTGCGGGAGGACTGCGTCGTCGACGGCGAGGTGTCGGACTCCTGGGTGTTCGGGCTGCTCCGGCGGGAGTGGCGACCCCCGGGGACGGCTGACCGGGGCCGTGACACCTCGGCGTGAGCGGGGCCGGGCACGACCTCCTCACCACGGGTGAGGGCTGCGCATCCCCCGCCGCGTAGGCTGGGGAGGCCATGACGGACCCGACCAGTGACCCGACCGACGGTCACGTGCACTACCTCGACCACGCCGCGACGACCCCCATGGTGCCCGCGGCCATCGAGGCGATGACCGTCACACCTGCGCGACGTCGGCAACGCCAGCTCGCTGCACGCCTCCGGCCGTGCCGCGCGGCGCGTCGTCGAGGAGTCGCGCGAGACCATCGCGCAGGCCCTGAACTGCCGCCCGGGCGAGGTGGTCTTCACCTCCGGCGGCACCGAGGCCGACAACCTGGCGCTCAAGGGCATCCACTGGTCGCGGGCGCGAGCGCTGGGACCCACGCCACGCCTGATCTCCTCGGCGATCGAGCACCACGCCGTCCTCGACCCGCTGCACTGGATGCAGGCGGTCGGCGAGGCCGAGGTGTGCCTGCTCGGCGTCGACGGCAGCGGCCGGATCGACCTCGACGAGCTCCGCGAGCTGACCGCCGACCGTCCCGTGTCGCTCATCTCGGTGATGTGGGCCAACAACGAGGTCGGCACCCTCCAGCCGATCGAGGACGTCGTCGCGATCGCCGCCGAGCACGGCATCCCCGTGCACACCGACGCCGTGCAGGCGCTCGGCTCGGTGCCCCTCGACTTCGCTGCCTCCGGGGTCGACGCGATGACGGTGACCGGGCACAAGGTCGGCGGCCCCTACGGCGTCGGCGCGCTCGTCGTACGCCGCGAGCTCGGCGTCACCCCGCTCGTCCACGGCGGGGGGCAGGAGCGCGACATCCGCAGCGGCACGCTCGACGCCCCGGCCATCGCGGGCTTCGCGGCCGCCGTCGAGCTGGCCGTCAAGCAGCAGGCCGAGCACGCCGCGCTGATGACCGACCTGCGCGACGACCTCGTCCGACGCGTCATCGAGGTCGTGCCCGGCGCCCACCTGCACGGCGACGCCGTAGGACCGCCTGCCCGGCAACGCGCACCTCGGCTTCCCGGGCTGCGAGGGCGACTCGCTGCTGATGCTCCTCGACGCCCGCGGGATCGAGTGCTCGACCGGCTCGGCGTGCTCGGCCGGCGTCGCCCAGCCGTCCCACGTGCTGCTCGCGATGGGCTGCGACCCCGAGGCGGCGCGCCACTCGCTGCGCTTCTCGCTGGGCCACACCTCCACCCAGGCCGACGTCGACGCCGTCGTCGCCGCGATCGGTCCCGTCGTCGAACGGGCCCGGGCAGCACGCCGGTGACGCGCCGCCTGAAGGTGCTGGCCGCGATGTCGGGCGGCGTCGACTCCGCGGTCGCGGCCGCTCGAGCCGCCGAGGCCGGCCACGACGTCACCGGCATCCACCTCGCGCTGTCGCGCAACCCGCAGTCCTACCGCTCGGGCGCGCGCGGCTGCTGCACCATCGAGGACAGCAACGACGCCCGCCGGGCTGCCGACGTGATCGGCATCCCGTTCTACGTGTGGGACCTCTCCGAGCGCTTCCACGAGGACGTGGTCGAGGACTTCATGGACGAGTACGCCGCCGGGCGGACGCCGAACCCGTGCCTGCGCTGCAACGAGAAGATCAAGTTCGCCGCCGTGCTCGAGCGTGGCCTGGCGCTGGGCTTCGACGCGGTCGCGACCGGCCACTACGCCCAGCTGCGCACGGGCGAGGACGGGCTGATCGAGATGCACCGTGCCGTCGACCACGGCAAGGACCAGTCCTACGTGCTGGGGGTGCTCGACCAGCACCAGCTGGCGCACTCGCTCTTCCCGCTCGGTGACTCGACCAAGCCCGCCGTGCGCGCGGAGGCCGCCCGCCGCGGGCTGCTGGTCGCCGACAAGCCCGACAGCCACGACATCTGCTTCGTCGCCGACGGCGACAACGCCGGCTGGCTGCGGGAGAAGCTCGGCGACCGCGCCCCCAACGACGGTGGCGACATCGTCGACGACACCACCGGCGAGGTGCTCGGGCAGCACGAGGGCACCTACGGCTTCACGATCGGCCAGCGCAAGGGCCTGCGGATCGGTCGCCCGGCGCCGGACGGCAAGCCCCGCTTCGTGCTCGACATCGAGCCGGTCTCCGGCACCGTCACCGTCGGCCCGCACGAGCGCCTCGCCGTGCACCGCCTCACCGGCATCAAGCCCCGCTGGTGCGGCACCGTCCCGCATCGCCTCGACGGACCCGGCGTGACGGTGCAGCTGCGCGCCCACGGCAGCGAGCTGCCCGCGCGGGTCGAGGTCGAGCCCGCGGGCGAGGTCGCCATCGAGCTGCTCGAGCCGGCGTACGGCATCGCCCCGGGCCAGGCGGCCGTCGTGTACGCCGGCACCCGGGTCGTCGGCTCCGCGACGATCGCGGCCACCTCATGACGCCGGCCGCCCCATGACGCTGGCCACCGGTGTCGGGTCGATGCCCGGCGAGGACCTCGCCGCGCTCGCTCGCGATGGTGCTCGACGCGCTCGGCGAGAGTGACCACGGGCTGCCGTACCTGCCCGAGCTGCCCGCGCGGGGGGTCACCTCCGGGATGCTCGGACGCACGCTCGCCCTCGTCTCGGGCATCGGCGTCGACCTCCAGCCCGCCGGGTGGCGGCTGACCGACGCCGCCGGGATCGACGTACGCCGGGCGCGCAGTCGGCTCGACCAGGACCTCGACGCCCTCGAGGAGCTGACCCAGGGCTACGCCGGCGACTTCAAGGTGCAGGTCGCGGGGCCCTGGACGCTGGCCGCCACCGTCGAGAAGCCACGCGGTGACAAGGTGCTCAGCGACGTCGGCGCCCGGCGGGACCTGGCCCAGGCGCTGGCCGAGGGCGTGCGCGGCCACGTCGCGCGACCTGCGTCGCCGGATGGGCGACGTCGAGCGGCTCGTCGTCCAGGTCGACGAGCCGTCCCTCGCCGCGGTGACGGGCGGGGGAGTGCCGACCGCGTCCGGCTTCGGCCGGCACCGGGTCGTGCACCCGCCGGAGGCCTCCGAGCACCTGGAGTGGCTGTTCGCCGCGATCACCGCGGAGGGCGCCGAGCCGTGGGCGCACTCCTGCGCTCCCGAGACGCCGCTCCAGCTCCTGCGCGGTGCCGGCGCGCGCGGCCTGGTCGTCGACCTCGACGTCCTCGACGGCGCCGGCCACAACACGCTCGGCGAGGCGGTCGAGGCCGGGGAGGCGGTGGTCCTGGGCGTCGTGCCGTCGAGCGACGACGGCACCGGCTCGTCCCTCACCGACGCGGCCCTCACCGAGCGGGTCCAGCGGTGGCTCGACATGCTCGGCCTCGACCCGGAGGCCGCCGCACCCCTCCTCGGCGTCTCGCCGGCGTGCGGCCTCGCCGGGGCGTCCGACGAGTGGGCGCGCCGGGCGCTGGCGCTCACGCGCACCACGGCCGCCAACCTCGGCTGAGGAGGACGGTCGCGCGATGGCCCGTCGCGATCGGCCGGCCCCGGACGGGCGGCTCTCCCTGCTGACCGTGCGTCGGTCGTCGAGCTCGAGGCCGACCGACCGGGCATCCCCGCACACGCCACGAGGGCCCGGTCACCGCAACGGTGACCGGGCCCTCGTCGTACGACGTGCGGGTCGAGCGTCAGCCGACGTGGACCGGCAGGCCCTCGGGGCCGTCGGTGGCCAGCTCCTGGTGCTTGACGTTGAGGAACACCCAGATCGCCAGCGAGCCGATGAGGATCAGCACCGCACCGACCAGGAACGCCGCCGAGGCACCCTCGGTGAACGAGCCGAGGTAGGCCAGCTGGCCGGCCTCGCTCGGCGACTTGCCCTGGGCCACGAGGTTCTGGAACAGGTCGGTCTTGGTGTTGCTCGCGTAGTGCAGCGAGACGGTGCCGAGGATGGCCAGGCCGAGCGCGCCGCCGACCTGCTGCATCGTGTTGAGCACGCCGGAGCCGATGCCGGAGTCCTCCGAGCGGAGGTGGTGCACGGCGGTCAGGGTCAGCGGCACGAACACCATGCCCATGCCGACCGACATCAAGACGATGAACGGGAAGATCGACGACCAGTAGTTGACGTCGGCGCCCAGGAAGTTGCCGGGACCGATGGCCAGCAGGTCATCGGTGCCGGTCGGGACCGACAGGCGGGAGAAGCCGAACAGGGCGGCGGCGGCCATCAGGGTGCCGACCCCGGCGATGTAGCGCGCGTCGATCCGGTTGACCAGGTTGGACGAGATGCCCGCACCGACCACGATGCCGAACGGAGAACGGCAGGAACGCGAACCCGGTGTGCAGCGGGCTGTAGCCGACGACCAGCTGGATGAACAGGCTGAGGAAGTAGAACATCGCGAACATCGCCGCCGGCACGAGCGCCATCACCAGGAAGCTGGTGGCGCGGGTGCGGTTGGCGAAGACCCGGACCGGGAGCAGCGGGTGCGCCACGCGGGACTCGATGAAGGCGAAGACGGCGAGCAGTGCGACACCGGCGGCCAGCGACGCGATGGTCCACGTGTCGCCCCAGCCGTGGGCTTCCTCGCCGGCGCGGCTGAAGCCGTAGACCAGACCGAGCAGGCCGAAGGTGCCGGTGATGGCGCCGGGGATGTCGAGCTGACCGGGGTGCGACTCGGACTCGTTGAGGAAGCGGGGAGCCAGGGAGGCCGCGATGAGACCGATCGGGACGTTGATCAGGAACGTGTAGCGCCAGCCCTCGAGGCCGAGGATCGGGTCGAGTGCCGGTGAGCCAGCCACCGAGGATCAGGCCGACCGCCGCACCGGCGCCGGACATGGCGGCGTACACCGCGAAGGCGCGGTTGCGGGCCGGGCCGGCCGGGAACGTCGTGGTGATCAGCGCCAGGGCGGCGGGCGAGGCGAGTGCGGCGCCCAGGCCCTGGAGGCCACGCGAGGCCGAGCAGCAGGCCCTCGTTGCCGGCGATACCGCCCAGCAGCGAGGCGATCGCGAAGACCGACAGGCCGATCATGAAGACGCGGCGGCGGCCGTAGAGGTCACCGAGCCGGCCTCCGAGCAGCAGCAGCCCGCCGAAGGCGAGGGCGTAGCCGGTGACGATCCAGGTGAGGTTGGCGTCGTTGATGTTGAGGTCGGCGCCGATGAAGGGCAGCGCGATGTTGGCGATGGAGGCGTCGAGCACCACCATCAGCTGGGCCATCGAGATGAGCACGAGCGCCCACCCGAGGTGGAGCTCTCCGAGGCTTGACGGCGCGGCTTCAGCCTCGTCGCCGGTCAGGTCGGTCACGTCGGTCATGAGTGGTCCTTCTGGTGTGGGTCTGGGTGGTGCGGCTGCACGACGGTCGACGGCGGGCAGGATGATCTGGTCGATGACGTGGGTGATGTAGGCGGTGTCGGGCGACTCGCCCAGCAGGAACTGGCGGTGCAGCACGATGCCCGGCAGGGCCGGGGCGATGCAGGTCGAGGTCGAGGTCGGCGCGGATCTCGCCGCGGGCCTGGGCCCGGGCGAAGATGCTGGCGGCTGCTGGCCGATCTTGGGGCCGATGAAGTCGCGACGGAACGCCGTCGGCGAACTCCTCGTCGCGGGCGATCGCGGTGATGACGCTGGCCAGGATCGCCACCTGCTGCTCGTCGGTCAGCCCGCCCATGCCGCAGAACGTGCCGAGCAGGTCGTCGCGCAGGTTGCCGGTGTCGGGGAGCGCGTGCGGCGCCCTTCTGGGAGAGCAGCGCGTCGATGACCAGCACGGCCTTGCTGGTCCACCGGCGGTAGAGCGTGGCCTTGGAGGCCCGGGCCGCGGAGGCGACGGCGTCCATGGTCAGGCGGTCGTAGCCGACGTCGGCCAGGACGTCGAGGGTGGCGTCGAGGATCTCCTGCTCGCGGTCACCCTCGACGCGCGGGTCGGGTGCCGGCCTCGGCGGCCGTCGCCGGCGGGCTGGGGGTCATGGCGTGTGTCCTTCGTCACTCGATGAAACGAAACGGTTTCGTTCCATCAAGATGGTACGGATCCGTTTCATTCCCGGCAAGTCGATAAATTTCCGAGCACGGGCGATCAACGGCATGTGCCGTCGCCGGCGACCGGCTCACGGTCAGACCAGGATGTCCAGGGCGCGGGTGACCGCGAAGTCGTTCCAGGCGCGCGACCCGGCGGAACATGTAGTGCCCGACCCGGCCCATGTCGTGCGAACTCGGTCGGACGCGGCGACGCCCTCGGCCCGCTGCGAGGAAGGCCGCGGGTCATCCGCGCCGAGGTGATCTTGTCGGTGCGGCCGTGGGCGGCGGCCACCGGCTTGCCCACGCAGCGCGGCGACCGGGTCGTCGGGCTGCCACCACGGCGCCAGCGCCACCACGCCCGACCACCGAGGGGTCGTCGGCCACGTAGACGGCCGTCCGCCCGCCCATCGAGTGCCCGAGGAGGACGACCGGCAGCGTCGCCCAGCTCGCGCGCGTACCTCGTCGAGGGCCCAGCGGGCGTCGGCGACGGGGGCCGCCGCCGTTCCAGCCGCGCACCGCGGTAGCGCAGCAGCCAGGTGCTCGACCCGCTCCTCGTGGAGCGCGCGGGGTGATCGAGCGCTGCATGCGCCGCCATCCGCCGCCACGACGCGCTGCGCCCGTCGACGGGCTGCCGGCTCGCCTGCTTGCCGCCGTGGAGCACCAGGACCACGGCGCGCGGGCGGCCCGGTGCGTCGAGCCGCGTCAGCGCTCGGCGCGGTCAGCGCGGTGGTCCGGCGACTCGTGGGTGGTCACGGTCGTGTTCGGAGCCGGGCCGGCGCTCCGGATGGGTGCAGGCTGCCCGACGCCGCGCCGCCGGACCGGGGCGTGGCCGCGACCTGTCGGTGCTGGCACGGCAAGATGTCCGCCCATGACGCCGACGTGCCCGGCGCGGAGCCCCATGCCGGCCCCGACCGCCCGCGACCGACGAGGCGCGCGAGGAGCACCGCCTGCTCGTCGGAGGAGGTCGAGGACGCGCGCTGGCGCTACTACGTGCTCGACGACCCGACGCTCGACGACGCCGACTTCGACCGTCGGCTGCGCCGGCTCGAGGCGCTCGAGGAGGAGCACCCCGAGCTGCGCACGCCCGGACTCGCCGACGCAGAAGGTCGGCGGCGCGGTCTCGACCGACTTCACCGCCCACGACCACCGCCAGCGGATGGAGAGCCTCGACAACGCCTTCAGCTACGAGGAGCTCGACGTCCTGGCACGCGCGGCTGGCCCGCGACGGCGTCGAGTCGCCCGGCCCTGCTGTGCGAGCTGAAGGTCGACGGCCTGGCGATCAACCTCCTCTACGAGCAGGGCCGGCTGACCCGGGCGCTGACCCGCGGCGACGGCAGCACCGGCGAGGACGTCACGCCCAACGTCAAGACCATCGACTCGATCCCGCACCGGCTGAGCGGCACCGAGGAGTTCCCGGTCCCGGCGCTGGTGGAGGTGCGTGGCGAGGTCTTCCTGCCGACCGAGGCCTTCGAGCGGCTCAACGCGTCGATGACCGATGCCGGCAGGCCGGTCTTCGCCAACCCGCGCAACGCCGCGGCCGGGTCGCTGCGCCAGAAGGACCCCCGGGTCACCGCGACCCGGGCGCTCGGAATGGTCTGCCACGGGATCGGCGCGCGCGAGGGGTTCGAGCCTCGCGGCGCAGTCCCAGGCCTACGACGCCCTCGCCGCGTGGGGGCTGCCCACCTCCGAGCGGGTGCGGGTGCTGCAGTCGCTGGGCGAGGTGCAGGACTTCATCGAGCACTACGGCGAGCACCGCCACGACGTCGAGCCCTACGAGATCGACGGCGTCGTGATCAAGGTCGACGACGTCTCGCTCCAGCGCCGGCTCGGCTCGACCAGCCGGGCACCACGGTGGGCGATCGCGTTCAAGTACCCGCCCGAGGAGGTCAACGCCCAGCTGCTCGCGATCGAGGTCAACACCGGTCGCACCGGTCGGGTGACGCCGTTCGGGGTCATGGAGCCGACCCGGGTGGCCGGCTCGACCGTCGAGCGGGCCACGCTGCACAACGCCCACGAGGTGACCCGCAAGGACGTCCGACCCGGCGACACGGTGGTGCTGCGCAAGGCCGGCGACGTGATCCCCGAGATCGTCGGACCGGTGCTCGCGCTGCGTCCGGACGGGCTCGAGGCATGGGTGATGCCGACGGAGTGTCCCTCGTGCGGCACGACGCTGGTCCAGCAGAAGGAGGGCGACAAGGACCTGCGCTGCCCCAACCACCGCAGGTGCCCGGCCCAGATGCTCGACCGCGTCTTCCACGTGGCCGGGCGGGGTGCCTTCGACATCGAGGGACTCGGCTCCGAGGCCGCCGCCTCGCTCCTCCACGCCGGTGTGATCGCCGACGAGGGTGACGTCTTCGACCTCGACGCGGCCAAGCTGCTGCGCACCGATCTCTTCACCCGCGCCGCCCAGAAGTCCGAGCTCGACGAGGCGACCGAGGGCAGGGTCGTCTCGGCCAACGGCCAGCGTCTCCTCGACAACCTCGACCGGGCCAAGCAGGTGCCGCTGTGGCGCGTCGTCGTCGGGCTGTCGATCCGCCACGTGGGCCCGAGCGCCGCTCGCGCGCTGGCGACCGAGTTCGGGTCGATGGCCGCGATCGAGGAGGCGACCGAGGAGGAGCTCGCGGCCGCCGAGGGGGTGGGCCCGACGATCGCCGAGGCGGTCATCGAGTGGTTCACCCACGACTGGCACCGCGAGATCGTCGACAAGTGGCGCGCGGCGGGGGTGTCGATGGCCGACGAGCGCGACGAGTCGACCCCGCGCACGCTCGAGGGGCTGACGATCGTCGTGACCGGGTCGCTGGTCGACTTCAGCCGTGACTCCGCCAAGGAGGCGATCCTCTCCCGTGGCGGCAAGGCGTCGGGCTCGGTGTCGAAGAAGACCGACTTCGTGGTGGTGGGTGACAACGCCGGCACCAAGGCCGAGAAGGCCGAGCAGCTCGGCGTACCGGTCCTCGACGAGGACGGGTTCAAGGCGTTGCTGCAGGAGGGGCCTCCCGAGACTCCGGCGGGGCCGACCCCGGACGACGACTGATCGTCGACCGGGAGGCAGCGAGCGGGGCCGGGTCGGACATCCGGGATTCGGCTGTGCCGATCGGGCGGGGGTGACACGATCCCGCCATGACCCTCATCTCTCGGGCCGTCGGCGGCGTCGCCGCGGCGACCTTGCTGCTGTCCTCGTTCGCCCTCGTCGTACCGGAGGCGCAGGCCGCGGGCCGGCGCTACACGACCGTCAGCTCCCTGGACGCGGCCCGCCTCCAGGTGTGCAAGGTGCCGGTGCAGGGCGGCGCCAAATTCAAGGTGTTCGGTCGCATCGACAACTCGCGGGGCAAGCGCGGCAACGACGCGGTCCGCGGTGGCGTCTACGTCCTCGAGGACGGCAAGCGCACCAGCCAGCGCTTCACCATCCCGTTCACCGAGCCGGGTCGCGTCTCCGCGGCGAAGTCGCTGGTCGTGTCCCGCAAGCCGCGCTTCCAGATGGAGTTCTCCCTGGCCGCCTCGCAGTACGGCGGCGGCGGGACGCTCGCCCTCGGCGACCTGCGCCGCTGCTGACCCCCGTCTGCCGCCGTCCTGCCCTGCCGAGTCGGCGCGACGTCGCGCCGACTCGCCAGGACTCGGACGTCAGGACTCGCGGGTGGTGCCGCCGAGGACGAGGTCGTCGTCGGAGTCCTCGGATGGGAAGCCACAGCTCCGTTCGGCCAGGTTGCAGTCGATCCCGGCGTCGGGGGCCGAGTTCGGCAGCACCGCGAGGTCGAGCCGGGTGTCGGAGCACTCGCCGGTGCTGAGGGTGCAGGTCGTCAGCGTGCCGTCGTCGCTCACCCGGAAGAGGTCGCCGGTGGCGCTCCAGCCGACGTCGTAGCTCGACCCCGGCGCCGTGAACGAGTCGCCGCTGGCGACGTCGTAGACGGTGGTCTGCTGCTGCTCGCCCCGGGCCGGCATGTCCTCGCTGCTGAGCACGGCCCCGGAGCCGTCGGGGGACAGGGTGAGGTAGCCGTAGGAACCCGCGGCGAGGGCGCTCTCGACCAGCGTCGCTCCGGTCGCCACGTCGATCACGCGGGCCTGGTCGTCACCACTGACGGCAACGTGACCGCCGGCGACCGACTCCGTGACCAGGGTGTCGGAGGTGCTCACGTCACCGCTCCGCCAGTCGACCACGAAGATCTTCCGCCCGTTGCGCACGTAGACGGTGTCGCCGTCGATGGCCGGGGAGGAGTAGGAGTCGTTCGCGCCCGGCAGCGGCACCTGCGCCACCTGCTCGTCGGTCTCGACGTCGTGCACCAGCACGGTCGCGACACCGCCGATCTCCTGCACGTAGACCAGGTAGGGCTGGGTCGGGTCGGTCGCGTGCACGGTCCCCTCGGTCTCCACGCCGACCGGCTTCACGGTGCCGTCGGGCGTGACCAGGGAGAAGCGCTGCGGTCCGCCACCGTCGCTGTTGGGGTTGTTGCCGTGGCGCACGAGGAGCCCGGCGGAGGTGTAGTACAGCGACTTCACCGCCTTGTCGTCGATCGTGGCGGTGACCGCGCCACCGTCGAGATAGACGGTGGTGCCGATCGTGAAGGCCACACCGACGTCGGCGACGCCGGCTCCCGTGGTGGGCGAGGGCCCGGCCGGGTCGACGACCGAGGCGTTGTCATCGGCGCGGTGCTGCAGGAGTGCGAGACCGCTGCCGACCAGGACGAGGGCGGCGAGCCCGGCGACCGCCTGCCCGGCGTGACGGCGCCGACGCATGCCCCGGCCCCGCTGCCGCACCACGGAGGTGGGTGCGGGCGGGACGTCGAGCAGGTCGGCCTCGAGGGTCATCAGCCGGGCGAGTCGTTCAGTCATGGTGGGCTCCCTGGGTGTGCGGCACGACGGCGTCACCGAGCAGGCCACGCAGCCTGTCGAGGGCATCGGAGGTCTGGCTCTTGACGGTGCCCTCGGCGATCCCGAGGGCAGCGGCGGTCTCGGCGACGCTGAGGTCGTCGTAGTAGCGCAGGACGACGACCGCTCGCTGTCGCGGCGGCAGCTGGCCGAGCGCGACGATCACGGCGGGCCGGTCGGTCGGGTCGCTGTCGTGCCCGTGCTCGGGCAGCACCTCGGTGGGGTGCTCGTTGCGCCACGACGTGCGGCGGAACCACGACTTGGCGGTGTTGAGCAGGGTGGTCCGCGCATAGCCGGGTGCCGCCGACAGGTCACGCACCCGGCCCCACGACGCGTAGGTCTTGGCCAGCGCAGACTGGACGAGGTCCTCGGCCTCCGCCCGGTCTCCCAGCATCAGGTAGGCGGTCCGGTACAGCGCGGGCCAGGTGGCCCGCACGAACTCGTCGAAGTCGGCGTCGGACGGTGGTCGTGGCATGCAAGGTCTCCCCGGTGAGGGCGTGGCGGTCACCTTGTCAGATGCGCCGAGTGCCGGTTCGGTTGGTCGGTCCGGTGCTCGGACGAGTCGGCCCCGGCGCCGTGCGACTGCGAGCAGGTCGGTCAGGGCGCGCGGCAGCTCCCGGCTGTCTCCGGAACACCGGGCAGGCCGACTAGGCTCGCCGCGTGCAGTGTGCCTACTACGACGCCGGGGTGTGTCGCTCGTGCACCGAGCTCCCCACGCCGTACGACGAGCAGCTGGCCGCCAAGGAGCGCACCTGTCGTGACCTGCTGGCGAGCGTGCCGGGCGCGGCGGCGCTGACCTGGCTCCCGACGGCGCAGAGCCGGGAGGCAGCGTTCCGCAACAAGGCCAAGATGGTCGTCGCCGGCACCGTGGAGGCACCGACGCTGGGCATCCTCGACCCGCGCGGGACCGGCGTCGACCTGCGCTCCTGCCCGCTCTACTCACCGGCGCTGCACGACCTGCTGGAGGTGCTCGCCGGGTTCGTCACCACGGCTCGCCTGACGCCGTACGACGTGGCCGCGCGGCGCGGCGAGCTCAAGCACGTCGTGGTCACCGAGTCGCCCGACGGCGAGTTCCTCGTGCGCTTCGTGCTGCGGTCCACCGAGTCGGTGCCGCGGATCCGCAAGCACCTGCCGAGCCTGCTGGTGGAGCAGCCCGCCATCGCGGTCGTGTCGGTCAACCTGCAGCCCGAGCACAAGGCGATCCTGGAGGGTGAGCACGAGGAGACCCTGACCGACCGGCTCACCCTGCCGATGCGGATCGACGGACGGTCCCTGCACCTGCGCCCACGCAGCTTCTTCCAGACCAACACCGCGCTCGCCGGGGTGCTCTACCGGCAGGCCGCCGCCTGGGCCGACGAGGTGGCGCCGGCGTCCGTGCTCGACCTCTACTGCGGCGTCGGCGGGTTCGCGGTGCACCTCGCCGCACCGGGGCGCCGGGTCACCGGCGTCGAGGTGAGCGCCGAGGCGGTCGACAGCGCGCGGACCACCGCGAGGGAGTCGGACCTGGACGTCGACTTCGTGTGTGGAGACGCGACGGCGTACGACGGCGACGCGGAGCTGGTCGTCGTCAACCCGCCCCGGCGCGGACTGGGCCCTGAGCTCGCGGCCCGGTTGGACGGCTCGACCGCGGGCCACCTCGTCTACTCCAGCTGCAACGCCACCAGCCTCGCCCGCGACCTGGCCGCGATGCCCTCGTGGCGTCCGGTGCGCGGGCGGGTGGTCGACATGTTCGCCCACACCGCCCACTACGAGGTGATCCTCCTGCTCGAGCGGTCGACACCCCGGCCGTAGGCTCCGCCTCATGACCGAGCGCAGGCGGGGACCGTGGGTGGTGGGCCTGGTCGCCGCCGGGGCGCTGCTGGCGGCGTGTGGCGGTTCGCCGCAGAGCGCCGGCCCGGTGGAGAGCGCGCCGTCCACGACCGCGACGAGTGCTCCTGCGGCCCCGGCCCCGGCCACCACGCTGAGGCCGACGCTGAAGCGCACGCCGAAGCCGAAGCGCACGCCGAGCCCGGCCCCGAGCCCAGCCCCGAGCCCAGCCCCGAGCCCAGCCCGAGGTCGCCCCGCAGACGTCGACCAGGATCGCGATCGCCGGCGACACCGGCACCGGGGACGCGGCGGAGCAGGCGACTGCTGCGCGGATGGTGTCCGAGAGTGCGGACCGGCCCTACGACGCCCTCCTCCTGCTCGGCGACCTGGTCTACGAGCAGGGCGAGGCGGCCAGGACGCAGCGGGTCGTGCTGGACCCGTTCGCCCCGCTGCTCGCCACCGGGACCGAGCTGGTGCCGGTGATCGGCAACCACGACACCTACAGCCGGCAGCAGGACCAGATCATGCGGCAGCTCGGGCGCACCTCGACGTACTACGCCCAGCAGGTCGGCAACGTCCGGATCCTGGTGCTCGACTCGACCCGGGTGCGCGACCCGGCCCAGCTCGCGTGGCTGCGGGCGCGGCTGGCCGAGCCGGACCCGGCAGGCGGCTGGACGATCGCCGCGATGCACCACCCCGGCTACTCCGCCGGGGTGCACGGCTCGGACCCCGCCGTACGCGAGGTCTGGGTGCCGATGTTCCGTGCGGCCGGGCTACGCCTGGTGCTGGCCGGGCACGACCACGACTACCAGCGCTCCACGCCGCAGGGCGGGGTCACCTACGTCGTCTCGGGCGGTGGCGCCAAGCTGCGCGACACCGGTCGCGCGTCGTTCACCGCGGTGAGCCGCTCGGTGCGCCACTACGTCGACCTGGTCGCCTACCCCGACCGGCTCGAGCTGCGCGCCGTCGACCAGCGGGGCGGCCTCGTCGACGCCTTCACGATCACCCGCTGACGGGGCTCCCGGGAGCCTCGGGGTCCTCCTCGTCCGTCCCGGTGTCGGCGTCGTCGGCCCGGTCGAGGAGGATCGCGTTGAGCTCGCCGCCGAGCAGCAGCGCGATGCCCAGCAGGTAGACCCAGGTCAGCAGGATCACCCCGCCGCCGAGCGCGCCCAGGAGCGGGCTGCGCTCCGCGACGATGCGCACGTAGATGCTGAAGCCCGCGGTCGCGAGCATCCACAGCACGGTGGTCAGGAGGGCTCCCGGCAGGCTCGCCCGCCACGAGGTCCGCCGATTCGGCGCGACGTGGTAGACCAGCGCCAGCCAGGCCCCGATCAGGAGGAAGAGCGTCGGGAGGCGCGCGGTCTCCCAGAACCAGACGAACGTCGACCCGAGTCCGACCACGTCGGCGACGTCCTCGCCCCGGCCCAGGAGCGGACCCACCACGACCACCGCCAGGGACAGCACCACGACGACCGCGGTCGCAGCGCCGAGGAGCAGCCCGAGCAGGCGGCGTCGGATCCAGCTGCGGTGCTCCTCGATGTCGTAGGCGAGGTTGAGCGCCTCGATCACCACCGCCCAGGCGCCCGAGAGGGTGACCAGGGCGCCGATGGTCGCGACGGTGAGCAGGCCGCCGTACCGACCCGACAGCACGGCCTCGACCGCGTCGGTGAGCGTGGAGGCCTGGTCGTCGAAGATCGTGCTGAGCGTCGTGGACACCTGCTCCTGGGTACGGCTCGCGACGTCGGCGCCGGCGATCACCTCGAGGTAGCTCAACAGCCCCGCGGCGACGAGCAGCCCCGGGAAGAGGCTGAGCACGGTGAAGAAGGCGATCTCGGCCGCGAGACCGAGCACGCGGTCCTCCCGGATCTCGACGAGCATCGACCTCGTCACCGAGCGGCGTCGGTGCTGCGGAGCGGCGTCGTCGGGCGGCACGCGGCAGCTCGCACTCCTCGGGCACTCAGGGCCGCTGGCGGCACTGGTCGGCGCTGGTCGGCGCTGATGGGGACTGGTCGGGGGATGTCGTCCTCTCGACCGTACACGGTCGCGAGACCCGGCCCGGGGCCCGGAAGCCGGAGGCTCAGGCGCTGCTACGCCGGACCAGCGCCGGCGGGAAGACGACCCGCATGACGTGGTCGGGGTGATCACCGTCGACCTGCTCGAGCAGCAGCCGGGTGGCCTGCTCGGCCATCTCGCCGGATCGGGTTGCGGACCGTGGTGAGGGGTGGCTCGGCGCGCTCGGCGACGCCGACGTCGTCGTACCCGACGAGGGCGACGTCGTCGGGCACCCGTGCGGCCGGCGGCGCGCAGGGTGGCGAGCGCCCCGACGGCCATCAGGTCGGAGGCGGCGACGATGCCGTCGAGGTCGGGGTGGGCGTCCAGCAGACGGCCGCGTCGCGGCCGCGCCGCCCTCCTCGGTGAAGTCGCCGTGCTCCATGGCGGTGTCGTCCGAGCCCGGCGTCGTGCATCGCGTCGCGCCAGCCCTGGAGCCGGTCGACGCCGGCGGTCATGTCCGCGGGGCCGGCGATCGTGCCGATGCGGCGACAGCCCCGGTCGAGCAGCACCTGGGCGGCCGCGCGGCCACCGGCGACGTTGTCGGTGTCGACGTAGGCGACCCGGTCGGCGCTCGTCCAGGGGCGACCGACGAACACGCACGGCAGCCGCAGGTCGCGCGAGGTGGTCGGCGAGGTGGTCGCTGCGGTGGTGGGAGACCACGATGACCCCGTCGACGTGGCGGCGGCTCAGGTAGCGCAGCATCCGCGTCTCCTGCTCACCGGGCCGGGCCATCAGCAGCACGAGCTGCAGGTCGCGCTCGGACGAGGATCTGGTTGACGCCGCGCAGGGTGCGGGCGAAGAACGGGTCGTGGAAGACCCGCTCGTCCGGCTCCGGTACGACGACCGCGACGCTGTCGGTGCGCCGGGTCACCAGGCTGCGGGCGGCCGGGTTGGGGCTGTAGCCGAGCGTCCGCACGGCGGCCTCGACCGCGGCCAGGGACGCGCGGGCTGACCCGGTTGCCGCCGTTGACCGCCCGCGACGCCGTCGCGCGCGAGACGCCGGCGAGCCCGGCCACCTCGTCGAGGGTCGGGCGAGCCGCCGTTCGACCGCGCCGATCCCGGTCCATGCGCGTCACGTTACCGATCCTCCGGCCCGCGGTCGCTGGTAGTGATCGGTCCGTGGCCTCGGTTCCGTGACGCTCGGTGGCGTCCTGGCGTCGAGGCGAGCGACTCGCTGCCGGCGCTGGACCCCCGCTCGGCGATCCGGGCGTACCAGTGGGCGCTGGCCTTGGGGGTGCGCGCCTGGGTGTCGTAGTCGACGTGGACGATCCCGAACCGCTTGGCGTAGCCGTAGGCCCACTCGAAGTTGTCGAGCAGCGACCACTGGAAGTAGCCGCGCACGTCCACCCCGGCCGCCATCGCGGCGTGGGTGGCCCGCAGGTGGGCGTCGAGGAACGCGATCCGGTCCGGGTCCGTGACGCTGCCGTCGGCGACGGGCGCGTCGCGGAAGGCGGCGCCGTTCTCGGTGATCACGATCGGCGGCACGTCGTAGTCGTGGTCCAGCCGGACCAGCAGCCGGGTCAGGCCCTCGGGCTGGATCTCCCACCCGGAGTCGGTGCGCGGCAGCCCGCGGCTGGGGAACGTGACGTCCGCGCAGCCGACGAACGGCTTCGACACCGGCCGGGACGGGTGCTCGATGCCGTCGTCGAGCGGCTCGGCGAGCGGGTGCCCCGAGACGCAGTCGCCGCGGTAGTAGTTCACGCCCGAGCACGTCGATCGGGGCGCGAGATGAGCGTCGAGGTCGCCGGGCGCGACGACGTCGTGCCAGGGGCGCCGCTCCAGGGCAGGTCGCGCGGTGTCCTCGAGCAGGTCGGCGGGGTAGGAGCCGCGCAGCAGCGGGTCGAGGAACACCCGGTTCGTGCAGGGCGTCGATGCGGCGGGCGGCGTCGACGTCGAGCGCGTCCTCGGGGTCGGCCGGGTCGGCGACGGTGAGGTTGAGGCGTGATGCCCAGCTCGGCCGTCGTCGCCGCGTCGGCGCAGCTCGTCGACGACCAGCCCGTGGCCGAGCAGCAGGTGGTGGGCCGCGACGAGTCCGGCCGCGCCCTCCTGGCGCCCGGGGGCGTGCTGGCCCGAGGTGTAGCCGAGGAACGCCGAGCACCACGGCTCGTTGAGCGTCGTCCACGTCGGCACCCGGTCGCCGAGCGCGTCGTGCAGCGCGAGGGCGTAGTCGGCGAAGCGGTACGCCGTGTCGCGGTTGGTCCAGCCGCCGGCGTCCTCGAGCGTCTGCGGCAGGTCCCAGTGGTAGAGCGTCAGCCAGGGTCGGATGCCGTGGCCGAGCAGCTCGTCGACGAGACGCTGGTAGAAGTCGAGCCCGGCCGGGTTGACCGGCCCGCGCGTCCGGGCAGACGCGCGCCCAGGACGTCGAGAAGCGGTAGGAGCCCAGGCCGAGCCGGCGCATCAGCGCGACGTCCTCGGGCATCCGGTGGTAGTGGTCGCAGGCCACGTCGCCGTTGTCGGCGCCGAGCACCGCCCCGGGCACGCTGGCAGAAGGTGTCCCAGATGGACGGGCGTCGGCCGTCCTCGGCCGCGGCGCCCTCGATCTGGTAGGCCGCGGTCGCGGCGCCCCAGCGGAAGTCGGGCGGGAAGCTCGAGCCGCGCCGATCGCTGGTCGACGGCCGACGGCCGGTGCCCGGTGCGGTGGTGGGTGCTGGAGTGGTCATCCCTTGACGGCTCCTTGCATGATGCCGGACACGAACTGGCGTCCGGTGGCGGCGAACAGGATCAGGAGCGGGATCGTGGCCAGCGTGGCTCCCGGCGAGGACCAGGCTGTAGTCCTTGTAGTAGCCGCTCTGCAGCTGGTTGAGGGCGATCTGGACGGTCGGGTTGTCCGCCGGGCAGCACGATGAGCGGCCAGAAGAAGTCGGTCCAGACCTGCATGAACGTGAAGAGCCACAGGATCGCCATCGGCCGGACGGGCGGCCGGGACCGCGACGGTCAGGAAGATGCGGATCTGCGAGCACCCGTCGACCCGGGCGGCCTCGATGAGCTCGTCGGGCACGGCGTCGACGAGGTACTGGCGCATGAAGAACACGCCGAACGCCGTGACGATCCACGGGACGATCACGGCCCAGACGCTGCCGGTCCAGCCGAGCTTGGCCATCAGGATGAACAGCGGCACGACGCCCGAGCTGGGTCGGGACCGCCATCGTGGCGATGACGAAGACCAGCAGTGCGGTGCGTGCCGCGGAAGCGCAGCTTGGCGAAGGCGTAGCCGGCCAGGGTCGAGAAGAACACCACCGAGGTGGCGGTCACGCCCGAGACGAGCAGGCTGTTGCCCATCGACTTCCAGAACGGGACGGTGTCGAAGACCCGCTGGGCGTTCTCGAAGAAGTGCCCGCCCGGGAGCAGCGGCGGCACTCGCGGGTCATCACCTCCTTGGTCTGCGAGCCGATCAGGAACGACCAGTAGAGGGGGGCGGCCGAGCCCAGGACGAAGGCCATCAGCAGGCCGTAGACGAGGAAGCCGGGTCGGCGGTTCATCGGCCCACCTCCCAGGGAGTCGGAGTCGGCGCGAGACCAGGAAGTTGACCAGGGCGATCAGCGACGATGAGCAGGAACAGCAGCCAGGCGGTGGCCGAGGCGCGACCGAGGTCGCGCAGGTGCCAGCCGAAGTCGTAGATGAGCATCGTCAGGGTGCTGAACTGGCGGTCGCTGCCGCCGTTCTGCGCCATGGTGTCGTCGAAGAGCCGCGGCTCGGCGAAGATCTGCAGGCCACCGATGGTCGAGGTGATGATCGACGAAGATCATCGTCGGCCGGATCATCGGCAGGGTGATGCGGAGGAACTGACGCACCGCGCCGGCGCCGTCGAGGGCGGCCGACTCGTAGAGGTCGCGGGGCACCGCCTGCATGGCGGCCA
Organism: uncultured Actinomycetota bacterium; assembly: GCA_963757695.1. GTDB lineage: Bacteria > Actinomycetota > Actinomycetes > Propionibacteriales > Nocardioidaceae > Nocardioides. The sequence goes on along the minus strand of CAVWTJ010000012.1, from coordinate 139,510 downwards.
GGAAGATCAGCGCGTTGTAGCCGGTCCAGCGCCAGTTGACCATGCTGGCGATCGCGAGGTGGCTGGCGAACCGGTTGGTGTGCCAGCGCGACCTGCGGCAGCCCGATCTGCTCGAGGCCCTGGTTGATCAGGCCGTAGCGTGTCGCCGAAGAGGTTGCCGAAGACGATGGCGACCACGACCGGCGAGACCACGAACGGCAGCAGCATGCTCATCCGCCACAGCGTGCGCCCGCGCAGTCGGGTGTCGAGCAGGGCGGCGAGCCGAGACCGCGATGACGCACCTGGGGCACCGAGGAGAGCAGGAAGATGCTGATCGTGTTGACCAGCGACTTCAGGAAGTACGGGTTGCCGAGCACGTCGCGGAAGTTCTGCAGGCCCGACGAAGTCGCCCTTGCCGCCGAGCAGGCTCCAGTCGAAGACCGAGACGTAGGCGGTGTAGACGAGCGGGAAGAGCCCGACGACGGCGAACAGCACGAAGAACGGCGAGACGTAGAGGTAGGGCGAGAGCTTGACGTCGAAGATCGACAGCCGCTGCCTGCGGGTCAGCGCAGGGCCGCCGAACGACGGCGCTCGCTCCGGGCGGCCGGCGTCGGTGTCCACGGAGCCTCGGCGGGGAGTCCTGCGGGTCGGTGGGCGGGTCGGCTCGGTGGACGCCGCTGCCGGGGGCGGGGAGGAGTGCCCACCCCCGGCAGGGGAGTCGAGACGATGAGTCATGTCGGCCGATCGGTCGGTGGCGTCGATCAGGACAGCTGGTCGACGTCGGACAGGAACGTCGCCCAGGACTCGTCGGGGGAGTTCGAGCTCGTCGTCGACCCGCAGGATGGCGGCCTGGAAGGCCTGCAGGATGTCGGAGTACTTCGGGCCCTTGTAGGGCTGCACGGTGATCGCCTCGGCCCGGTCGGAGAGGATCTGCCCGTCGGGGCGTCGTTGAAGAACGCGTTGGTCGCGTCGAGGACCTCCGGGGAGTCCAGTGCGTCGACCTGGCTCGGGAAGGCGCCGATGGCGGCGAAGGCCTTGGCCTGCTGCTCGGGGGCCGTGATCCAGGCCGCGAACTCCTTGGCCTCGTCCGGGTGGTCGCGCCTGCGTGGGAACGGTCAGGAAGGAGCCGCCCCAGTTGCCGCCGCCGCCGGGGAAGGCGTCGGCGATGTCCCAGCCGTCGACGCCGTCGGCGTTGCCCTCGACGATGCCCAGCATCCAGCCGGGGCAGGCCATCGTGGCGAACCCGTCGTCCTGGAAGGACGCGGTCCAGTCGTCGCCCAACTGAGAGAGGCGGGTCGAGAGGCCCTTGTCCATGTTGGTGGTCACGGCGCTCCAGACCTCGGCGAGGCCGTCGTTGTCGAGTCGATGGTGCCGTCGTCTGTCCTCGAAGGGGTTGGGGACCTGGTTGAGCATCGCCTGCGCGGTGCTCGCCGCTCGAGTCGTACCACGCGGTGTCGGGCATCTTCGCGACGAACTTCTCGCCGAGTAGCGAAGTAGTCGTCCCAGCTGCCGTCGAGGAGTGACGGCGACCTCCTCGCGGTCGGTGGGCAGCCCGGCCTCCTTGAAGAGGTCGGCGCGGTAGCAGATGGCCTCGGGGCCGGCGTCGGTGGCGTAGCCGATCATCTGGCCGTCGGCGTTGGTGCGCGGCCGCGGCCTTGAAGTCGAGCCAGCGTCCGTCGAGGGAGGGGTCGGTGAGGTCGACGAAGGCGTCCGACTCGGCCATGATCGCCGACATGGCGTCGCCCTCGATGGCCTCGATGTCGGAGAGACCCGAGCCGGCGGCGAGCTTGGTGTAGAGGTTGGCCTTGGCGTCGTCCCAGGTGCCGACCTTCGACTGGGTGACCTGGATGTCGGGGTTGGCGGCGTTCCACTCGTCGATCAGGCCCTCGTAGCCGAACTCGTTGAACGTGGCGACGGTGAGCTCGACCGGCCCGTCTGCCGACGCGTCGTCGCTGCCGCCGCAGGCCGCGAGGCCCAGCAGCAGGGTGCCGACGGAGGCGAGCGCCAGTCCCCGACGAAGGCGGCGGGTGTGGCTGGTGCGCGGGTGGCCCGGGCGGGTGACTGAGTGCGGCACGGTGGACTGCTCCTGACATCTGGCGGGTTCGTGGGCTGAGTGGAAGGTACTGCTCCGCACGGTGTGAGAGCGCTTCCATTCGTGGTGCGTCAGAAACATGACATGCGTCACATCAGGTGTCAAGTCTTCCGCTCAAAATAGACTAGAATCCCAGGTCAGCAAGGTGAGAGCGCTTCCATCAAAACGGGTCCGCAGGGGGTGGACGGGCTGCCTCACCGTCGTCGGACCCCCCGAGACGACGCTGACCCGTCTCCTCTGGAGGAGACGGGTCGGCGGAGAAGTGACGGGTCAGCGCAGGAGCTGGCGCGCCATCACCACGCGCTGCACCTGGTTGGTGCCCTCGTAGATCTGGGTGATCTTCGCATCGCGCATCATCCGCTCGACCGGGAAGTCCTGGGTGTAGCCGTAGCCGCCGAGGAGCTGGACGGCGTCGGTGGTGATCTCCATCGCGGTGTCGGAGGCGAAGCACTTGGCGGCGGCGCCGAAGAAGGTCAGGTCGGCGTCGTTGCGCTCGGACTTGGCGGCGGCGACGTAGACCATCTGGCGGGCTGCCTCGAGCTTCATCGCCATGTCGGCGAGCATGAACTGGATGCCCTGGAAGTCGGAGATGTGCTTGCCGAACTGCTGGCGCTCCTGGACGTAGCCGAGGGCGAAGTCGAGCGCGCCCTGGGCGATGCCGACGGCCTGGGCGCCGATGGTGACCCGGGTGTGGTCGAGGGTCTGCAGGGCCAGCTGGAGTCCGGTGCCGGGCTCGCCGATCATCCGGTCGGCGGGGATGCGGACGTTGTCGAAGAGCAGCTCGCGGGTGGGGGAGCCCTTGATGCCGAGCTTGCGCTCCTTCTCGCCGAAGGTGAAGCCCTCGTCGGACTTCTCGACGACGAACGCGCTGATGCCCTTGCCGCGCGCCGGCGTCGGGGTCGGTGACGGCGAGGACGGTGTAGAACTCCGAGACGCCGGCGTTGGTGATCCAGGACTTCTGGCCGTTGAGCACGTAGTCGTCGCCGTCGGCCTTGGCGCGGGTCTTCATCGAGGCGGTGTCGCTGCCGGCGTCGCGCTCGGAGAGACCGTAGGAGAAGCCCTCACCGCCGGGCGAGCCGGGGGAGGTAGGCCTGCTTGAGCTCCTCGGACCCGCCGAGGATCACCGGCAGCGAGCCCAGCTTGTTGACGGCCGGGATGAGCGAGGAGGACGCGCAGCCGCGCGCGACCTCCTCGATCACGATGCAGGTGGCCAGCGCGTCGGCGCCGACGCCGTCGTAGGCCTCGGGCACGTGCGGGGCGTGGAAGTCGGAGGCGACCAGCGCGTCGTGGGCGGCCTGCGGGTACTCGGCCTTGTCGTCCACCTCGGCGGCGTACGGCGTTACCTTGTCGGCGACGAGGTCGCGCACCGCCGCGCGCAGCTCCTCGTGGTCGTCGGTGGTGCGGTACAGGTCGTGGAAGGCTCGTGGTGGCGCCGGTCATGTCATACCCCTGAAACTCGGTATCGTTGTGATGACACTCAGTTTCACACGACGTCGACGCGCAGACAAACCCGGAGGACCACCATGTCGGACCCCACGGCCGGAGCCGCCGGCACGGCGAGCCCCACCCCGCGCGAGCGGATGGTCCAAGCGGCCTTCGCGCTCTTCGACGAGCAGGGGTACGACGCCACCACGGTCGAGCAGATCGTGGAGCGTGCGGGCGTGAGCCGCTCCACGTTCTTCCGGGCGTTCGGCTCCAAGGAGGACGTGATCTTCCCCCGCCACGACGACCTCCAGTCACGGATCGAGGCGCGGCTCTCGACCGGCAGCCGGGACACCTACCTGCTGGCGGTCTCCGAGGCGGCCGGCCTGGTGCTGGAGCAGTACCTCGCCGAGGGTGACCAGGCGCGCGGTCGCTACCGGCTGACCCGCTCGGTGCCCACGCTGCGCGACCGCGAGATCGCCAGCATGCTCGGCTACCAGCGGCTCTTCCGAGAGCACGCGCGCGCCTGGCTGGCCGAGGCGGGCGGGCCCGACATCGGGCTGCACGCCGAGCTGCTCGCCGCGGCGGTGGTCACGGCGCACAACGTCGTGCTGAGGCGCTGGCTGCGCGGCGAGACCGACGAGCCGCGACGGGAGTTCGCCGACTCGATGGCGACGGTCTTCGCGATGACCTCCGCGTGGGGCGGGCCTGGTGACGTCGGTCCCGGGGCCGGAGGTGCCGGGGCTGCCGGGGCCGCCGGGGGTACGACGGTCGTCGTGCTCCGCTCCGGTCAGCCGCTGGACGACGTGCTGCCGGCGCTGCGACGGGCGCTCGAGCCGTGAACGACGACGACCTGGCCCGGATGCAGGCCCTCGCGTCGCGGACCTGGTCGCGCGCCTCGCGCCAGCACCCCGGCCAGCTCGCCTGGAGCGCGCGGTACGCCGAGGGTGCCGACGCGGGACCGGTCCGGTCCTGGACCGAGCACGGCAGGGTCGCCGGGTGGGCCTGGGCCGAGGAGCCGACGTGGCTCGAGCTCTGCGTCGACGCCGCGGACCCGCACGCCACCGACGTGGCACGCGAGGCCGTCGCCTGGTTCCTCGACGCGGCACCCGCCGAGCCGACGCGGACGATGGTGCTCGAGAGCGAGCAGCTGCTGCTCGACGTGCTCGGCGAGGCCGGGTTCCTCCCCGAGAAGGGGCCGTGGTTCACCCACCACCACCTCGACCTGGCCCGGCTGGCGCCGGTGCCGCACGTCGAGGGCTACCGGGTCCGGGCGGTGCGCGACGGCGAGGCGGCCCCACGGGCCGCCTGCCACCGGGCCTCGTGGAGCGCTCCGGGCAGCACGTCGGCGGTCACCACGGCGGCGTACGACGGCCTGATGCGCACGGCGCCGTACCGGCTCGACCTGGACCTGGTCGCGGTCTCCGGCGACGGCGAGTGGGCAGCCTCCTGCCTCGCCTGGCTCGACGAGACGACCGGTGTCGTGCTCCTCGAGCCGGTCGGCTGCGTCCCCGCCCACCGCCGCCGCGGCCTCGCCGCCGCGGTCAGCCTCGCCGCCCTGCACGCGGCGCGCGAGGCCGGCGCGACCGAGGCGCTGGTGTGCCCGCGCGGCGACCAGGCCTACCCGGCGCCACGGGCGCTCTACCGCGGGCTCGGCTTCGAGCCGGGGGAGCGCACGGTCACCCTGGTCCGCGAGCCGGACTGACGCACGACCCCCGGTGGTCGAGCGCGCCCCGGTGGTTGAGCGAGACCCGGTGGTTGAGGTGCGAGGAGCGCCAGCGACGAGCCTCGAAACCCCTGGTGTCGAGAAGCAGCCGTGGGCCCGACGCCGGCTGTCGTCCTACTGGGTTTCGAGGCTCGGGCCCGGGGGGCCCTCGCACCTCAACCAGCGGGACGAGGGGGCCCGGGGGGCCCTCGCACCTCAACCAGCGGGACGAGGGGGCCTGGGCCCTCGCACCTCAACCAGCGGGACGAGGGGGCCCGTGGAACCCTCGCACCTCAACCAGCGGGACGAGGGGGCCTGTGGGGCCCTCGCACCTCGACCAGCGGGACGAGGGGGCCCGGGGGGCCCTCGCACCTCGACCAGCGGGACGAGGGGGCCCGGGGGCCTCGCACCTCGACCAGCGGGTCCGAGCCGAGGCTCGACCGGCGGAGGTCAGGCGGTCGAGCCGAACTGCTCCACCCGGATCGTGTCGGCACGCACGCCGAGCTCGCCCAGCAGCCGTGTCGCGTACGACGCGAAGCCGACCGAGCCGCACACGTAGCCGCGCTCGACGCCCTCGGCCAGGTGCCGGACCTCGTCGGGGTACGGCGGGGCGGCGACCCGGCTGCCCAGGTTCTCCCGCGTGGTGGCGACGAACGCTCCGGCGGCCAGGAGCTCCTCGGCGTACGGCAGCTCGGGCAGGGTCTTGCCGACGGCGACGACCCGCAGCCGGTCGGCGAGGCCGAGGCGGGCGGCGTACCTCTGCATGGCGACGATCGGCACGACGCCGGTGCCGCCGGCGATGCAGATCACGGGCTGCTCGCCGGTCCAGGTGAACCACCCGCCGATCGGGCCGCGCACCTCGAAGACGTCGCCCACGCTCGCCTCGTCGTGCAGGAACCCGGACACCTCGCCGTCGGGCAGGCACTCGACCATCAGCTCCAGCAGCGGGTCGGCCGGGTCGGAGGCGACCGAGTAGGAGCGCTGGGCCGTGTAGTCGTCGGGGGCGCGCAGCCGCAGGACGTAGTGCTGGCCCGGCAGGTGGTCGACGCGGTCGGCGACGTCGAGGCGCAGCCGCACGAGGCGGTCGTCGCGCTCGATCTCGACCAGCCGCGCCGTCGTCCACGCGCCGACGGGTGGGGTGTCGCTCACGGGTCTCCCTGGTAGCGCTGCTCCAGCCACGGGTCGCCGCGGTCGTGGTAGCCGTTCTGCTCCCAGAACCCGGGCCGGTCGGTGGCCATCACCTCCAGGCGCGTGACCCACTTGGCCGACTTCCAGAAGTACAGGTGCGGCACCAGCAGTCGCACCGGCCCACCGTGCTCGGGGGTCAGCGGTCTCCCGTCGAAGTCCCACACCACCCACGCCTTGCCGCCGACCAGGTCCTCGAGCGGGAGGTTGGTGGTGTAGCCGGTGGTCGCGTGCGCCATGACGTACGCCGCCTCGGGCAGCGGCCCGGCCGCCTCGAGCAGGGTGTCGACGCTGACCCCGGTGAACGTCGTGTCGAACTTGCTCCACGTCGTCACGCAGTGGATGTCGCCGAAGTAGGCGTCGCCCGGCAGCGCGTGGATCTCGCGCCAGGACCACCGCTGCGGGCTCTCGACGAGTCCGTCGATGCTCAACGACCACTTCTCGACGTCGACCAGGGGTGTCGCCTCGGCGGTCAGGGACGGGAAGTCGGCGCCGGTGTCGTACTGGCCCGGGGGCAGTCGGTCGGCACGCTGGGGGGTGTCGTCGCTGCGGCGACGTCCGGAGAAGCCTCGGGTGACGGGCATGCGCACCATTGTGCCGGGTCTCCGTGGGGACCGGAAGGAGGACACCGGCTCAGGTCGGCGGAGGCGTGACAGTCGGCGGACCTCAGCCCTTCTCGACCTCGCGGAGCCCGACAGCGGTCACGGCTGCGCCCGCGGACATCACGGCGAACAGTGCCACCGTCACCACCGGACCGGCGAGGGAGGCCAGCGCCCCGAACAGCCCGGAGGCCAGGAGAGCGACCCCGATCACGGTGTTGGCGACCGCGGTGTACGCCGGCGTCTGGTCCGCCGGCGCCATGTCCACCAGGTAGGTCGAGCGACCCTGCCTGACGCCGTTGTAGGCGATCATCAGCGCGAACAGCGTGAGCGGCATGGCCCAGAGCGTGTCGGCGAGCCCGACGACCCGGAAGCCGACGCCGGCGGTCAGCGCGATGGCTCCGGCGATGCCGGAGCGCTGGAGCACGGCGCGACTGGACCGGTCGCTGAGCCTGCCCCAGACATAGCTGCTGACCAGGGACGCGAGGGCCGAGGCGAGCACGAGCGCGCCGAGCTGGTCGAGCGAGTCCTTGGCGTCGGAGGCTGCCAGCAGCACCAGGTACGGCGGAGCGAGGGCCGTGGCGGTGAGCAGGCCTCGCACCACGATGAACAGGCGCAGCTGGGGGTCGTCACGCAGGAGCGCGAGCTGGCCCCACGTCGAATCGCTCACCTGTCCCGGGGTGGGTTCCTCGGGCATGGTGGCGAACACGGCAGCAGCGACGAGCCACAGCGCTGCCGCCAGCACGAGAGCACTGGTCACGAGCGTGAACCGGCTCGGTGCGCCGATCATCAGCAGCACCGCGAACACGATCACGCCGGCCGACGCCGTGGACGACGCGAAACCGGTCGAGGAGCCGCGGCGGGACGTGCCGACGGTCTTGCGCAGGACGTCCTTGTGGCTCACCGAGCAGGCGGCCCGTGCGACCGCCAGGATCGTGAGCAGGACGCAGATGCTGATGCCCGCTACGTTGCCGTCCATCGTCAGACCGCTGATCGCGATGCCCGCACAGGCCAGGCCCTGGACGAACGAGCCCGCGGCCCAGGCCCACTTGCGCCGGGCGAGCGCGTGGATGCGTGGGGCGAGCACGAGCTGGGGGAGGAGCGAGCCGGCCTCGCGCAGCGGGACCAGCAGCCCGGTGAGGACGCTCGATGCGCCGAGGTTGTCGAGCAGCCAGCTCAGCACCAGCTTGGGGTCGAGCAGGCCGTCGGCGACCTTGGTCGCGGTGAGCGACGTGACGTGCCGGGTGAAGCTCGCCGCCTCGCGGTCGACGGCGCGGTCGCTGAGTCCGCCGGGCTCGTCGGCGACACCGTCCTCGACACCGTCGGCGAGTCGGGTGAAGACGGCGTCCTCGAACGGTGAGTTCTTGCTCATCGCCCCGATCGTAGGGCGCCGAGCCGATCGGTCACGCGCTGAGCTGCCAGGTGCCGGGCTCGACCTCGACTCGCGTGGGTGCGCGTACGGCCGGTGCCCTGGAGGTGCAGGCGGGTCCGGTGGGGGTGGTGGTCTCCACGGTGTGGACCGGGCCGGGCCGTGGCCGCGCGGTCCAGCCGCGGGCCGCGGTGCGGTGCGCTCAGATCGACGTGGCCGCGCGCACCAGACCAGCCACGGCCTCGGACCTGCTGTGGGGAGGCCAGGCGATCACGGTCGTGACCTCGACGGCGTCGGAGACCGGGACGCACACGAGATCCTCGTTGAGGTCGGCGGCGATGGACGCCGGTGCCACCGTGCAGGCGCGACCCAGGGCGATGAGCTGGCGCAGCTGGGTGAGATCGCGGACCGCCGGTCCCGGTCCGTCGAGATGGCTGCCGTCGCGCTGCGGCCACCGTGGCAGTGGCAGGTCGGTGAGCGACTCCACCTCGGCCATCGTCACCGACGTACGCGTGGAGAGCGAGTGACCCGCGGGAATCACGAGGACCTGGCCCTCGGTGAGGAGGTCCTCGACGTCGAAACCGGCGATCGAGTCGAATGGGCGGTGCAGCAGCGCGACGTCGGCGCGCCCGTCGCGCAACAGCCCCTCCTGCTGGCCGGGTCCGCACAGCAGCACCTCGACAGCGGCGGCGCCGGGCTCGGAGTCATAGGCGTGGAGCAGCTTGGCGAGCAGCTCGGCGGAGGCACCGGCCTTGGAGGCCAGCACCACGCTGGGCTGACCTGTGAGTGCCAGCGCGGTACGGCGTACGCGCCGCTCGGCCGCGGCGACGGCGTCCAGGGCGGCCCGGCCCTCCTGGAGCAGCACGGCCCCGGCCTCGGTGAGCGTGACCTGTCGGCTCGTGCGCTCGAGGAGGGTGGCGCCCAGGCGGCGTTCGAGCCGACCGATCGCCCGCGACAGCGGCGGCTGGGTGATACCGAGGCGTTCGGCTGCCCGTCCGAAGTGGAGCTCCTCGGCGACCGCGACGAAGTAGGTCAGCTCTCGGGTCTCCATGCCGCCGACGATACCCAGTCGGCGTCCGGATCGATACCCGCGAAGCATCGATCCGGCACGCATCGGTGTTGGGCGCGTCCGTCGAGCGGAGCACGATCGAGGCATGACTGAGAAGACTGACCAGAAGGTCGCACTGGTAACCGGTGCCAACAAGGGGATCGGCTACGAGATCGCCGCCGGGCTCGGTGCCCTCGGCTGGAGCGTCGGCGTGGGCGCCCGCGACGACACGAGGCGCGAGGCCGCCGTCGCGAGCTTGCGGGAGCGTGGTGTCGACGCGTTCGGCGTACCGCTCGACGTGACCGACGACGCCAGCGTGGCCGCAGCCGCCGAGCTCCTCACAGCACAGAAGGGCCGCCTCGACGTGCTGGTCAACAACGCCGGGATCACCGGCAGCGCCGACCAGATGCCGACCACCGTCGACCTCGACACCGTCCGACGTGCCGTCGACGTCAACGTCTACGGCGTGATCCGGATGACCAACGCCTTCCTCCCGCTGCTGCGCGACGCGGCCTCGCCCCGGATCGTGAACATGTCCAGCGGTGTCGGCTCACTGACCCTCCAGTCGGCCAACGACGGCACGACCGGGCCGATCTCGGTGGCCTACTCGCCGTCGAAGTCGTTCCTCAACGCGGTGACCGTGCAGTACGCCAAGGAGCTGGCCGACACCAACATCCTCATCAACCTCGGCTGCCCCGGGTTCGTCGCCACCGACCTCAACGGCTTCCGCGGCACGCGTACGCCGCAGCAGGGGGCTGCGATCGCGCTGCACCTGGCGACGCTGCCCGACGACGGTCCTACCGGGGGCTACTTCAACGACGACGGGACGATTCCCTGGTAGGGAGTCGAGCGACGTCGTCGACTCAGCGTGGTGGCTGCTCAGCGACGGGGCTGCTGGTCCGGACCTGGCTGCTGGTGGCCGGTCATGACGTCGCCGCGTCGAGCAGACCAGCGACGGCGATCGCCAGCGACTCGGGCTGCTCCTGTGCGATCAGATGTCCCGCGCCCGGGACCAGGGTGAGGCGGGAACCCGTGATGGCTTCCGCCGTCTCGACCGCGTGGTCCGACGTGATCAGTCGGTCTCCGGTGCCGTGCACGACCGCAGCGGTTCGTAGGCTCGCGCCGAGCAGAGCAGGCCGGGGATCAAGACGGTGTGGAGGGGGGCGGACATGCTGTCGAGGGTAGAAGTCCCCGCCGACAGTGCGGGAGCGTCCGCGAGCGGACGTGTCCGTGAAGGTCGGGACGTGGTCGGGCTGACCATCAGGTGTCACCGTCGACTCCCGCGGATGGCTTCCCGACCAGATTGCTGAACGAAGTCCTCGCGATCGTCGCCGCGCAGGCTCAGCCGCGGCCTCCACGAAGCACTTCAGTCAGCAATCCGGCCAGCGATGGGCCTGCTGACTGCGCGCGAGCACGACCCCGCCACCGTGACCGACCTCGCCCGGGTGCCGGACGGAGCTCGAGCTCAGCCCTGGCTGAGGAAGTCCGACAGGAGGCGTCGGAAGTCGCGCGGGTGCTCGACCGGAGGCGCGTGGCCGCATCGACCGAACACGTGGAGGCGGACGTCGGGCAGGTGCTCGAGGAGCGGAAGAGCCGAGTCACGCAGCGGCGTGACGCTGTCCTCGGCGCCGTGGACGAGCAGCACCGGCACTCGCACGTCGGCCAGCGTCTCGGGGGAGAGGGTGAGGTCGGTGACCCATCGGGCCCGCGGTGGTGGGAACAACGACGCGAACGCGTCCGCCCCTGCCTGCATCGCGGTTGCCCGGGCCTCGACCGCCGCGTCGGTCACGAGCGCCTGGTCGAGGAGGAGGCGACTGAGCATGTCGCGCGCTCCGGGAGGTCCAGGAGGCGCGGCCCACAGCGCCTCGAGATCGGGTGACAACGGGGCTCCGGGACAACCCATCGTGGAGACTGCCACGACCCGGGTGACCTGCCGGGGGCGGGCAGCAGCCAGCGCCAACGCCACAGCACCACCCATCGAGTGACCGACCACCGCGTAGGAGTCGATGCCGAGGGCGTCCATCAGGCCCGCGGCCCGCTCGGTCCAGAGCCGGAGTCCGCCGGACGAGCCAGGCGGAAGTGGGCTCCGACCGAACCCTGCCTGGTCGGGAGCCACCATCCGCCAGGACGATCCGAGTGCCTCGGCGGTGGCCGTCCATGCTCCGGACCCGGTCGTGCCGGGTCCGGAGCCGTGGAGCATCAGCACCGCAGGACCGGAGCCGCCCTCCAGGACGTGCACCGGGGAGCCGTCGACGGCGACGTCGACGGTCCGGGGAGCCGTCATCGGTCTACGAGCTGACGGACTTCGAGAAGAGCTCCATCATCGCCCGCCCGAACTGAGGCATGTCGGGCCAGCCGCGGCAGGAGACCAGGTTGCCGTCCACGACGTCGGGAGCGTCGACGACCGTCGCTCCGGCGTTCTCCATGTCGCCGGTGATGGGCGGGAAGCACGCCGTCTTGCGACCCTTGAGCAGGCCGTAGACCGCCGGCACCTGCGCGCCGTGGCACACCAGGGCGATCGGCAGGTCGCGGGCGAAGAAGTGCTCGGTGATGCGCCGGACGTCGGCATCGACACGGATCCACTCGGGGGCGCGGCCGCCGGGGATGATCAGGGCGTCGTAGAGGTCGACGTCGACGTCGGACCACGGCACGTCGACCGGCAGCTTGCGACCGTTCTTCTCGACGTAGGCGTCCGAGTTGGGGTCGAACTCGTGGATGACGAGCTGGATGTCGCGCATCGTCAGTGACGAGACGTCGACGTCCCAGCCGCCCTCCTGCACGCGGTAGTAGGGGTACATGGTGTCGAGCTCCTCGGCGGCGTCGCCGGTCAGGAGCAGTGCTCTGGGCACCTGGTTCTCCTCGCACTGAGTGTCGGGTAAGAGGCGAATCCGATCCGATCTGATCTGGGTCGCTGTGGCAAGGATCACGTGATCCCGCTCACGCGTCAAGGCCTAGCCCCGAGAGTCCGATTCCTCGGCCCGGTCGAACAGTCGCCGGAACCGGTCGCCGGACAGCAGGATGTGGCGCCGCATGGCGTAAGCGGCAGCGTCGGGGTCGCGGCCGGCGATCGCGGTGAGGACGTCGTCGTGCTCGCCCATGGCCAGATAGGTGACCTGGGTGTCGTAGAGCAGCCGGAACAGGTGCACGTGGGTGTGCAGCCGGGCGAGCACCTCGCGGACGAGTCGGTTGCCCGCGCTCTGGGCGACGAGGTCGTGGAAGGCGGCGTCGCGCAGCCCGAAGGCGCCGTAGGCCAGGTGGCCGTCGCCCTCGACCTGCGCCATCTCGTCGAGCATCCGACGGAGTCCGGCAACCTGCTTGGCAGAGGCGAGCTCGGCAGCCTTGCGGGCCGCGGCGGGCTCGAGGAGCAGGCGGATCTCCAGCATCTCCTCGAACCGGTCACGGGTATCTGCGGGGGGATCCGGTAGCCGGCGTGGGGCACGCGTACGACGAGACCGTCGCCCTCCATGCGGTTGAGGGCGTCTCGGATGGGCGTCTGCGAGACCCCCAGCTCGCGGGCGAGCGCGTCGATGGTGACCCGGGAGCCGGGCACGATCCGCAGTGACATCAGCTGTGCGAGCAGCGTGTCGTACACCTCGTCGGCCAGTCGCCCGACGGACCTCCGCGCCAAGCGACCCATCGCCCGCATCCGGTTCGTGCGCCTGCTCGACCGCTGTCTCGCCGTCCACGTGTGGGGGTCCCTCTCTGAATCTTTGCGAATCTGTTGACAGCGGCCGTTCCGGTGCCGTTCATGCTCCCGGTCACATCAGAATCGTATAGGAAATGCCCCGAGCATCGAAGCCCCGCATGGATTGCGGTTCGGTCCAGAGGCACGTTCCTCCCATCACCTTCTACAGCCCGGAGCTCCCATGAGCATGCTTGGTGTCCTGCGCGGACCGCGACAGGTCCTGTTCGGAGCCGGGCAGCGGCATGCCCTCGGCACGGTGACCGCCGCCCTCGGGTCCCGGGCCCTGGTGTGCACCGACGCCCGCTTCGGGGCGACGCCCGAGTTCGCCGACCTCGTACGGCTGCTCGAGGACGCGGGCGTGCAGGTGACGGCCTTCACCGAGGTGCTGCCCGACGTCCCGGTGCACCAGGTCGCGGCAGTGCGCCGAGCTCGCCGCCCGCGTCGACCCGGACGTCGTGGTCGGCATGGGCGGCGGCAGCTGCCTCGACCTCGCCAAGGCGGTGGCGGTGGTCCTCACGCACGGCGGCCACGCCTCCGACTACTACGGCGAGCTCCGCGTGCCCGGCCCCGTCGTGCCCGTCGTCGCGCTGCCCACGACCGCAGGCACCGGCTCGGAGGTGACGCCCGTGGCCGTGCTCACCGATCCCGAGCGGGTCAGCAAGGTGGGCATCTCCAGCCCCTACCTCATCCCGCACACGGCCGTCTGCGACCCGGAGCTCACCCTCGGCTGCCCGCCGGCGCTCACGGCCAGCGCGGGTGCCGATGCGCTCTCGCACGTGATCGAGGCCTTCACCGCCGTGCGCCGTCCGGTCGACGCCCGAGCTGGCCACGGAGCGCGTCTTCGTCGGCAAGAACGAGCTGACCGACACCTACGCTCTCCTGGGCGTCCGCCTGATCGCAGGCAGCCTGCAGCGCGCCTGGTCCGACCCCGGGCGACATGCGTTGCCCGCGAGGCGATGATGCTCGGGGCCACCGCCGGCGGATTCGCCCTCGGCACCGCGGGCACGGCGGCGGCGCACGCGATCCAGTACCCGGTCGGCGCCCTCACCCACACCCCGCACGGCGTCGGCGTCGGAGCCCTCCTGCCCGTACGTCATGGAGTTCAACCGGCCGGTCCGGGTCCCGGAGCTGGCCGCGATCGCGGTGGCGATGGGTGCGCGCCGCGGACGCGTCGCCCGAGGACCTGGCCGACCAGGCGATCGATCGGGTCGCCGCCCTGTTGGCGTCGGTGGGGATCCCGTCCACTCTCGCCGAGCTGGGACTGCCGCTCGACCGGCTGCGGTGGACCGCCGAGCAGGCGATGGGTGCCGAGCGACTGATCGCGAACAACCCGCGGCCGCTGGACGTCGACGCGCTGGAGCGCATCGTCCGCGCCGCCTACGACCGGCGACCGGGCGGCCCTGCGAGACGTGCAGACCACGGTGTCCTCCGCTGACCTGGCATCGACGGTGGGTGCCCGATGACCGTCCTGGATGACTGCCCTGGGCCAGGTCGTCGACGCAGTCGATGTGCCCACCGAGCTGCTGGTGGCGGGCGCGTGGCGCCCGGCGGGCCAGCGGGCGGCGGCTCGACGTCCACGACCCGGCGACGGGCGAGGTGCTCGCCTCGGTCGCCGACGCCGACACCGGCGACGCCGGCGCGGCCGTCGACGCCGCGGCCGCTGCGGCCGCCGACTGGGCGGCGACGGCTCCCCGCTTCCGCGCCGACCTGCTGATGCGGGCCTTCGCGCTCATGCACGACAGGAGCGAGGAGCTCGCCCGGCTCATCTCCCTCGAGAACGGCAAGTCGCTGGCCGATGCGCGGTCCGAGGTGACCTACGCCGCCGAGTTCTTCCGCTGGTACGCCGAGGAGGGCGTCCGGCTGCGCGGCGAGATCGGCCGCTCCCCGAGCGGGGCCAACCGGCTGCTGGTGACCTACCAGCCCGTCGGAGTGAGCGTGCTCATCACCCCGTGGAACTTCCCGGCCGCCATGGCCACCCGCAAGATCGCGCCGGCGCTGGCCGCCGGATGCACGGCGGTGCTCAAGCCGGCCGCCGAGACGCCGCTCACGGCCCTCGCGGTGGCCGCGCTGCTGCAGGAGGCCGGGCTGCCGCCCGGCGTGCTCAACGTGGTCACCACCTCCGACCCCGGTCCGGTCGTGGAGACCATGCTCACCGACCGCCGCACTCGCATGCTGTCGTTCACCGGCTCGACGCGAGATCGGGCGGCTGCTGCTGCGCACGGCGGCCGACAACGTCCTCAAGTGCGGCGATGGAGCTCGGCGGCAACGCCCCCTTCGTCGTCCTCGACGACGCGGACCTCGACGCGGCGCTCGAGGGCGCCATGGTCGCCAAGATGCGCAACGGTGGCCAGGCGTGCACGGCCGCGAACCGGTTCTTCGTGCAGGCAGGCCGTCCACGACTCCTTCGTCGAGGGCCTCGTCGCCCGGATGGCGGCGGTGCGGGTGGGGCCGGGCACCGACGAGCAGACCGACTGCGGTCCGCTCATCGACGCCGCAGCCGTACGCAAGGTCGACGTGCTCGTGCGCGACGCGATCGACAGGGGCGCCCGGGCCGTGCTGGGTGGTCAGCCCGTCGGACGGGCCCGGCTGCTTCTACCCGCCGACCGTGCTGGTCGACGTACCGCTCGACGCCCGGGTCCTGCACGAGGAGGTCTTCGGACCGGTGGCCCCGGTCGTCCGCTTCGAGCAGCGAGGAGGAGGTGCTGGCCACGGTGAACGACACCGAGTTCGGCCTGGTCAGCTACCTCTACACCGCCGACCTCGCCCGCGGCCTGCGCCTGGCCGAAGGCATCGAGAGCGGCATGGTCGGCCTCAACCGCGGGTTGGTCTCCGACCCTGCCGCGCCCTTCGGCGGCACCAAGCAGAGCGGCCTCGGCCGCGAGGGGAGCACCGAAGGCCTCCTCGAGTTCATGGAGACCCAGTACATCGCGACGTCCTGGTGACGACCCGGTGACGCCACAGCGATCTCCGTGTGACGGCGATCAGCTCCACCACAAGCTCGGAAGCAGTACCAGCCCCAACAGCTTCACAGCACCACCACCGGCACCATCCCGATGCAGGAAGCAGGAGAACAGATGCGTTACCCACAGCGAGCGCGACGGCGGTCCCGTCCCGGCCGGCAGGCGCGGCTGGCCACGGCCGCCATCCTGATGGCCGCGGCCCTGGCGGCCTGCGGCGGCGGCGGCGACGGCGGCGGCGGCGAAGCGAGCGCGGCCCCAAGGCGCCGGCCACGATCCCCGAGCTGACCGACGACCCGCTGACGCTCAGCTTCATCTGGTTCGAGTGGCCCCCGGCCCAGGCGCTGGAGGACTTCGCGAACGCGGAGTACACCAAGGAGCGGCCGAACGTGACCATCGAGGTCAACACCGTGCCGAACGCCAACTGGCACGACGCGATGTTCACGCAGTTCGCTGCGCGCCAGACCGACTTCGACATCGCGATCCTGGACTCCCAGCACATCGGCGAGGCGGTGACGAACGGCAACATCCTCGACATCACCGACTTCGTCAACGAGAACATCGACGTCGACGCCTACGACCCCTACCTCCTGGCGGCCTACGGCCAGTACCCCCAGGCCGAGACGGGTCAGCGCGACGAGGACGCCAGCCTCTACGGCCTGCCGCTGCTCGGCGACACCTGGACGATGATCTACCGCAAGGACCTGATCGGCGACGAGCCCCCGCAGACCTGGGACGAGATGATCTCGGCCGCGCAGAAGTGCCAGGACGAGAACCCGGGCGTCAGCGGGCTGGCCTTCCACCAGTCCAACGGCTCCGACGCCGCGGCCGTCACCTACAACACCGTCAACGGCGTCTACGGCGGCAACCTGTGGAACGTCGGGCGACGGTCAGATCGAGGGCGTCATCAACGACGACGCCGGCCAGAAGGCCATGGACGTCCTGGTCAACGAGATGAAGCCGCTCACCGCCAAGGGCTCGGGCAACTGGTTCATCGACGAGGTCAACGCTGCGGTCGCCCAGGGCAAGGCGTGCATCGCGTTCAACTGGATCGCCGCGAGCGGCGGTCTGCTCGACCCCGAGCAGTCGACGCTCGGCGAGCTCGCGTGACGAGATCCTCGACAAGCTCGGCTTCGCCACCCTGCCGACGCAGGACACCGACTTCGTGCCGCTCGGCGGCATGGGCATGCACATCTCGGCCTACGCTCCCGACGACCGCCAGGCGGAGGCCCTGAACTTCATGAAGTGGTTCGAGCAGGAGGACATCCAGAAGAAGTGGGCCGCGGCCGGCGGTGTGCCGGCCCGCACCGACGCCCTGGAGTCGCCTGAGTTCCTCGAGGCCGGACCGTTCAACCAGGTGTACGCCGACTCCGTCTCGCGGATGCGGGACATGTGGAACGTGCCCGAGTACGCCCGCCTCATCGACATCGAGAACACCAACGTCAACGCGGCGCTCAACGGCGCCAAGGACCCGACGGAGGCGCTCGACGACATCGCCGAGCAGCAGCAGGACGTGCTGGACTCCGGCGGCGGCGGGCTGTGAGCTGACCAGATGACGACGACGACCGACCCCCCGGTGCAGGAGGCGCCAGGACACGCCTGCACCGGGGCGCTTCCGCCGCCTGAGCGACCGCGGGCTCGCCGTGGCCTTCATCTCCCCGGCGATGCTGCTCCTGCTCGCGATGTCGGTCTTCCCGCTGCTGTGGGCGCTGTACCTGTCGTTCACCGACTACTCGGCGACGCGGGACGTGCCCGCCAACTTCGTCGGGTTCGAGAACTACACCCGACATCCTGACCTCCTCGGAGGTGCACACAGCGGGCGCTGACGACGTTGCTGTACGTCGTCGGCGCGGTCGGCCTGCAGACCGTGCTGGGCTTCTCCATCGCCTACCTGATCTCGCGGCGTACGCATGGTCGCGGGCTGCTGACCACGCTGTTCCTGGTGCCGATGATGCTGTCGCCGGTCGTGGTGGGGCTGTTCTGGCGCTTCATGCTCGACACGCAGTTCGGCGTGGTCAACAGCATGCTCGGCTCGCTCGGGCTGGGGCAGGTGGAGTGGCTCACCCAGCAGCGGACGGCGCTGCTGTCGCTGATCGTGGTCGACACCTGGCAGTGGACGCCGTTCATCATGCTGATCGCGCTGGCCGGCCTGACCGCCGTACCGAAGTACCTGTACGAGGCGGCGTCGATCGACCGGGCCTCGGAGTGGTTCCGCTTCCGGCACATCACGTTGCCGATGGTGTGGCCGCTGCTGCTCATCGCCGTGATGTTCCGCGCCATCGAGGCCTTCCGGCTCTTCGACCTCGTCTACATCCTCACCAACGGCGGTCCGGGGGTGTCCACCGAGACGTTGTCGTTCCACGTCTACAAGGTCGCGTTCCTCGGTTTCAACACCGGCACCGCGTCGGCGTACGGGATCCTCATGGTCCTCGTCGTCATCGTCCTGGCGCAGTTCTACCTGCGCTACCTCAACAAGCTCAAGGAGGGCTGATGGCGATCTCCGTCGACGAGGCCGTGACCGCCGGTCCTGTGCCGGGTGAGCCACGCCGGCGCGGGCGGCGGCGTACATCCGGCGGTGGCGGGGCGGGCCGCACCGTGCTCGAGGTCGCTGCTGCTGGCAGTGCTGGCCGTGACCATGCTCTTCCCGGTGCTGTGGATGCTCGAGACGTCGATCAAGGAGAACCGCGACGTCTACGCCATCCCGGCGCAGTTCTTCGGCTTCGACATCACCTTCCAGCACTACCGCGACGTGTTCGTCGGCCGCGACGGCGGGCGCTCGGACCTGTCCGTCGCGTTCATCAACTCGGTGGTGGTGGGCGGGGCGTCGACCGTGCTGGCCACCCTGCTCGGGGTGCCGGCGGCGTGGGCCTACTCGCGCTTCACGCTGAAGGCCAAGAAGGACCAGCTGTTCTTCATCCTGTCCACCCGCTTCATGCCGCCGGTGGTGGTCGTGATCCCGATCTTCCTGATGTACCGCGAGCTCGGGCTCATCGACACCAGGCTCGGCCTGATCCTCATCTACGCCGCGTTCAACGTGCCGTTCACGATCTGGATGATGAAGGGCTTCGTCGACGAGGTGCCCGCCGAGTACGAGGAGGCCGCCATGCTCGACGGCTACACCCGGCTGCAGGCGTTCTGGAAGTTCACCCTGCCGCTGCTGGTGCCCGGGATCGCCGCGACGGCGGTCTTCGCGCTGATCTTCTCCTGGAACGAGTTCGTGTTCGCCATCTTCCTCACCTCCAGCCAGGAGGTGCGGACGGCGCCACCCGCCATCGCCGGCCTCATCGGCGGCACCACGGTGGACTGGGGTCTGGTGGCCGCCTCGGCGGTGGTGTTCGCGCTGCCGGTGCTGGTGTTCGCCTACCTGGTGCGCAAGCACCTCGTCGCCGGCGTGACCCTCGGGGCGGTGCGTCGCTGATGGCGGGCATCGAGGTGACGAACCTGCACAAGCGCTATCCCGACGGGACGGTCGCGGTGGAGCGAGGTGGACCTGTCCATCGGCGACGGCGAGCTGTTCGTGATGCTCGGGCCCGTCGGGCTGCGGCAAGACCACGACGCTGCGCGCGATGGCCGGCCTGGAACGGCAGACGTCGGGCGACATCCGCATCGGCAGACACGCTGGTCAACGACCTGCCGCCGGCCGAGCGCGACATCGCCATGGTGTTCCAGTTCTACGCCCTCTACCCGCACCTGAAGACCCGGGACAACCTGGCCTTCCCGCTGCGCGCCGAGGGGCTTCCCGAGCCCGAGGTGAAGGAGCGGGTCGCGGAGGCGTCGCGGATGATGCGCCTCGACCCGCTCCTCGACCGTCGACCGCAGCGGCTCTCCGGTGGCGAGCAGCAGCGCGTCGCCCTGGCCCGTGCCCTCGTACGACGTCCACGGGCCTTCCTCATGGACGAACCGCTCACCAACCTGGACGCCGAGCTGCGCGCCGACATGCGCACCGAGATCAAGCACCTGCAGGCCGAGCTGGGAGCCACGATGGTCTACGTCACCCACGACCAGGTCGAGGCGATGTCGCTCGGTCACCGGATCGCCATCCTCAACAAGGGCCGGGTGGAGCAGATCGGCACGCCGCTGGAGGTCTACGACCGTCCGGCGAGCCTGTTCTGCGCGGCGTTCATCGGCTCCCCGCCGATGAACCTGATCGACGGTCGAGGTCGACGACGGGGCGCTGCGCGGTCCGGGCGGGCTGGTCGCTCACGCCGCCGCCGGGCTTGCCGCGCGACCGCGCGCTGGTCGCCGGCGTACGACCGGAGGCGCTGGAGGTCACCGCGCCCGGCGCGGAGCGTTCGGTCCCGGCTCGCGTCGTCTCGGCGGAGGCGCTGGGCGACGAGATCATCTACGTCGCTCGACCACGGCGGGCAGCGCGACGTGCGCGTGCGGATGCCACCGACGGTCCGCTTCGCCACGGACGCACCGGTCGGGCTGCGGCACGCTCGGCGGGACCCCGCCGGTCTACGACGCTGACACCGAAGAGCTGGTGGCCTGATGGGAACCGTGGCAGCGCACGGGCTGCGCAAGTCCTTCGGTGAGGTCCAGGCCCTGGACGGCGTGGACCTCGACGTGCCGGACGGCTCGTTCTTCGTCGTGCTGGGGCCCTCGGGGGCGGGCAAGACGACCACCCTGCGGGCGATCGCCGGCCTCGAGAAGCTCGACGCCGGATCGGTCCACCTCGACGGCCGGGACGCGACGGCGACACTCCGGCCGCCCGCGACCTCGCGATGGTCTTCCAGAGCTATGCGCTGTATCCGCGGCGCACCGCCTACGAGAACATCGCCTCGCCGCTGCGCGCCCGCAAGGCCTCCTCGGGCGAGATCGCCGCCGCCGTCGAGAAGGTGGCGTCGCTGCTGCACATCGAGCGTCTGCTGGAGCGTCGTCCCGCGCAGATGTCGGGCGGCGAGCAGCAGCGCGTCGCTCTGGCGCGAGCGCTGGTCCGCCGCCCGCGCGCGTTCCTGATGGACGAGCCGCTGACCAACCTCGACCTGAAGCTGCGCGTCGAGATGCGCACCGAGCTGACCCGCATCCACCGCAGCCTCGGGGGGACCTTCGTCTACGTCACCAACGACCAGGTCGAGGCGCTGTCGATGGCCGACCAGGTCGCGGTGCTGCGGGAGGGCAAGGTGCAGCAGGTCGGGACGCCGACCGAGGTCTACGAGCGTCCGGCCAACCAGTGGGTCGCCGGCTTCGTCGGGCAGCCCGCGGATCAGCCTGCTCGCCTGCCACGCCGAGGGCGACCAGCTCGTCGGAGCCCAGGGCTGGACGCTGCCGCGGCCCCGCTGGACGCACGGCCGAGGACGGGCGCCCGCTGCTGCTCGGACTACGCGCCGAGGACCTGTCGGTCGAGAAGCGCGGCGAGGCTGCGCTGGCCGGGGAGCTCTACGGCCTCGAGCCGCTCGGCGACCGTACGGTCGTCGACGTCAAGGTCGGCGCGGAGCTGCTCAAGGTCAAGGCGCGGCCCTCGGTCACCGGCACGCGTGGCGAGCGGCTGTCGGTGACGATCGACCTCGACCGGGCGCACCTCTTCGACGCCGACACGGGTCTGACGTTGTCGGAGGCAGGGCGGTAGCCCGACCAGATTGCTGAACGAAGTCCCCCCGATCGTCCCCGCGCAGGCTCAGCCGCGCCTCTGCGAAGCACTTCAGTCAGCAATCCGGTCAGCGATGGGCCTGCTGAGCCGGCACCTGGCCCGTCCAGTGCTCCTCCACCAGCCTCACCGCCTCGGGACAGGTGAGGCCGAGGGTGCGGGCGTTGCTGATGAAGTCGGCCACCAGCCCGGTCAGGGATGGGCTCGGCGGGCGCGCGGAGCGGACGAAGGTCCCTCGGCGCCCGTGGGTGCCGATGACGCCGTCGGCCTCGAGCTCGCGGTAGGCCCGGGCGACGGTGTTGGGCGCGAGCCCGAGGTCGGCCGCCATCTGACGGACGGTGGCCAGGCGCGTTCCAGCGGGAAGGCTGCCGCCGGCGACCATGGCCGAGACCTGCGCTCGCAGCTGCTCGTAGGGCGGGACGTTGGAGGCGGTGTCGATGGCGATGTTCATGGGGCGGTCGGCTCCATCAGCGACTGCTGTCGCTCCTTCCAGGCGCTGACGACCGTGCCGGCTGCCGACGCCGCTGCCACGAGCGCGAAGCATGCAGCGAGCAGAACGACGGGCAGGGGTAGGTCCCGATAGGTCACGGCCGAGGCGAAGATCGCGATCGCGGCGCTGAACGCGGCCGTCAGGAACGCGCTGGTGGGCATCGACTCGACGGTCTTGGCGAGGAGTGCCTTCTGCCACAGCAGGCCGACGGGCGTGCTCGCGACCAGGGGCCTGTTGATGACCGCACGAATGACCCAGTAGTACGCGGCCACCAGGAGGGCGCCGAGAGCACAGGCCAGCAGCGAACGTCGCGCCACCGCCGTGTCGTCCGACACCGTGATCGCGCACGCGAGGGCGAGTCCGGCGCCCGAGACGACCATGGCCAGGCGGAGACGCAGGACGGCGGCGCGGTCGAAGTAGTCCGCTATCCGACGTCGCACCGGGTCGACCGTGCGAAGTGAGCCGTCGAGCAGCGGGGTGGTCCGGTAGCCGGCCAGCAGGATCCCTGCCGTCGCGCCGACGCCGGCACCGATGACGGCGCTGAACCAGAACCAGGGCAGCTCGTGCCAGCCAGGGCTCAGGGGGAGGTTCGAGGCCATCCCTCCCCAGACGACACCGAGCGTCGGATAGAGGGAGCGCCTGACGAGCTGAGGCTCCAGCCATTGCCGGACATCGTCCGTCAGTGGCGCCGGGATGGCTGTCGCAAGCTCCTGGAGCTTGTCCTCGCTGACGTTCCTGGAGGCAGCCCATATTCCCCACGTGGTGAGCCCGAAGATCACCAGCAGTCCTGTCCAGTAGATCGCGTGGCTCATCCGGCACCGCCTCCTCGTTGTGTCAACCTCTGACGCAAATGTATCAATACAAAGCGTCCGGCGCCACAGGTTGCCAAGAGGTCCCGACCGCCCCGCCGAGGCCGCGCACTCCTAGACTGACCCCCATGCCTGAGATCACACGAGACGAGGTCGCCCACCTGGCCGACCTCGCCCGGATCGACCTGGACGACGCCGAGCTCGACCACCTCGCGCCCCAGCTGTCGGTCATCCTCGAGTCCGTCGCCTCCATCAGCGGGGTCGCGGGTGACGACGTGCCTCCCACGTCGCACGCGCTGCCGCTGACCAACGTCTTCCGCGAGGACGTCGTCACGCCGTGCCTGACCGCCGAGCAGGCGCTCGCGATGGCGCCGGCGTCCGAGCAGCAGCGCTTCCTGGTGCCGCGGATCCTGGGGGACGAGCAGTGACCACCCCCGTGGACATCCGCAGGACGGCCGCCGAGATGGCCGCCGACCTCGCCTCCGGCGCGACCACCTCGGTCGCGCTCACCCAGGCCCACCTCGACCGCATCGGCGCCGTCGACGGCGCGGTCCACGCCTTCCTCCACGTCGACGCCGAGGGCGCGCTCGCCCAGGCCGCCGCCTCCGACGAGCGTCGCGCCGCGGGCGCCCCCGCCTCCGACCTCGACGGCGTCCCGATCGCGGTCAAGGACGTGCTGGCCACCGAGGGGCTGCCGACCACGTGCGGCTCGAAGATCCTCGAGGGCTGGATCCCGCCGTACGACGCCACGGTGGTCGCCCGGCTCAAGGCGGCCGGCCTGCCGATCCTCGGCAAGACCAACATGGACGAGTTCGCGATGGGCTCCTCCACCGAGCACTCCGCCTACGGCCCGACCCACAACCCGTGGGACCTCGACCGGATCCCCGGCGGCTCCGGCGGCGGGTCCGCCGCGGCCGTGGCCGCCTTCGAGGCGCCGCTGGCGCTCGGCACGGACACCGGCGGCTCGATCCGCCAGCCCGGCGCGGTCACCGGCACGGTCGGGGTGAAGCCGACGTACGGCGGCATCTCGCGCTACGGCCTCGTCGCGATGGCCAACTCGCTCGACCAGGTCGGCCCGGTCACCCGGACGGTCCTGGACTCGGCGCTGCTGCACCAGCTCATCGGTGGGCACGACGCGCGCGACTCGACGTCGATCGACCAGCCGCTGCCCGACCTGGTCGGGGCGGCCCGGCGCGGCGCCGACGGCGACATGAGCGGGGTCCGGATCGGCGTCATCACCGAGCTCGGCGGGGACGGCTACCAGGACGGCGTCCTCGCAGCGCTTCCAGGAGTCCGTCGACCTGCTCGTCGCGGCCGGCGCGACGGTCAGCGAGGTGTCGTGCCCGTCGTTCGTGCACGCCCTGGCGACCTACTACCTGATCATGCCGTGCGAGGCGTCGAGCAACCTCGCCAAGTTCGACGCGATGCGCTACGGCCTGCGCGTGCTGCCCGAGGGCATCGAGGCGCCGTCGGCCGAGGAGGTCATGCGCGCCTCGCGCGACGCCGGCTTCGGCGACGAGGTCAAGCGCCGGATCATCCTGGGCACCTACGCCCTGTCGAGCGGCTACTACGAGGCCTACTACGGCCAGGCGCAGAAGGTGCGCACGCTGATCAGCCGCGACTTCGCCGCGGCGTTCGAGCAGGTCGACGTGCTGGTCTCGCCGACCTCGCCGACCACGGCGTTCAAGCTGGGGGAGAAGCTCGACGACCCGCTGGCGATGTACCTCAACGACCTCGCCACCATCCCGGCCAACCTGGCCGGGCGTCCCGGGGATCTCGCTGCCGAGCGGCCTCGCCGCGAGGACGGGCTGCCGGCCGGCATCCAGATCCTCGCCCCGGCCCTGGCCGACGACCGGCTCTACCGGGTCGGCGCCGCGCTCGAGGCCGCCCTCGACCGCACAGTGGGGCGGGCCGCTGCTCGACCGCGCCCCGTCCCTGACAGGAGACGCCGCATGACCACCACCCAGGTGACGCTGGTCGACTTCGACGACGTGCTGGCGTCCTACGACCCGGCGATGGGTCTCGAGGTCCACGTCGAGCTCAACACGGCCTCGAAGATGTTCTGCGGCTGCCCGACCGAGTTCGGCGCCGAGCCCAACACCCAGGTCTGCCCGACCTGCCTCGGCCTGCCCGGCGCGATGCCGGTGGTCAACGCGCAAGGCCGTCGAGTCGGCGATCCGGATCGGCCTCGCGCTCAACTGCGAGATCGCCGAGTGGTGCCGCTTCGCGCGCAAGAACTACTTCTACCCCGACATGCCGAAGAACTTCCAGACCTCCCAGTACGACGAGCCGATCTGCTTCGAGGGCTACATGGACGTCGACATCCCGTCGGCCGACGGCGGCACCGAGACCTTCCGCGTCGAGATCGAGCGCGCCCACATGGAGGAGGACACCGGCAAGTCGTTGCACGTCGGCGGCGCCACCGGTCGCATCCACGGCGCCGACCACTCGCTGGTCGACTACAACCGCGCCGGCATCCCGCTCATCGAGATCGTCACCAAGCCGATCATGGGCGCCCGCGAGAAGGCGCCGGCGATCGCCAAGGCCTACGTCGCCCAGCTCCGCGAGCTGATCGTCGCCCTCGGCGTCTCCGACGCCCGCATGGACCAGGGCTCGATCCGCGCCGACGTCAACCTCTCGCTGGCCCCCAAGGACCAGGGCGGCCTCGGCACCCGCAGCGAGACCAAGAACGTCAACTCGCTGCGCTCGGTCGAGCGGGCGGTGCGCTACGAGATGCAGCGCCACGCCGGCATCCTCGACGCCGGCGGGTCGATCCTCCAGGAGACCCGGCACTGGCACGAGGACACCGGCATCACCACCTCGGGCCGCGAGAAGTCCGACGCCGAGGACTACCGCTACTTCCCCGAGCCCGACCTCGTGCCCGTCGCCCCGAGCCGTGAGTGGGTCGAGGAGCTGCGCCTGACGATGCCGGAGAACCCGACCGTCAAGCGCGCCCGGCTGCAGTCCGAGTGGGGCTTCACCGACCTGGAGATGCGCGACACCGTCGGCGCAGGCGCCTTCGGCCTGGTCGAGGAGACCATCGCCGAGGGAGCCAGCCCGCAGTCGGCACGCAAGTGGTGGCTCTCCGAGCTCGCCCGACGCGCCAACGAGACCGGCACCGACATCGCCGACCTGGGCGTCTCGCCCGCGCAGGTCGCCGCCGTACAGGCGCTGGTCGAGTCCAAGACGATCAACGACAAGCTGGCCCGCCAGGTCTTCGACGGCCTGGTCGCCGGGGAGGGCACTCCCGAGGAGATCATCGAGGCCCGAGGCCTCGCGGTCGTCTCCGACGACGGTGCCCTCGGTGCCGCCGTGGACGTCGCCATCGCCGCCAACCCCGCCATCGCCGACAAGATCCGCGACGGCAAGGTCGCCGCTGCCGGCGCCCTCATCGGCGCGGTCATGAAGGAGATGAAGGGGCAGGCCGACGCCGGACGCGTGCGCGAGCTGATCCTGGAGAAGCTCACCTGACCCGCTCCCGGACGGTCCGACCCCGGTCCGGACCGCCGGTCATCCACACCGGCGATGCCGACGTGGTCGTCCACAGCGGAACGCCGACATCGGGGTTCGGCGCGGGTGGGGTTACGCTGCGCCCGAATCATTCATCACGCTCGTGGTGGGGAAAGCCGGTCCAAGTCCGGCGCTGACCCGCAACCGTAGGCAGGTCCCTTCCGAGGGGCCCGCAAGCCGGAGTGCCCGCCACGGCGCGTCCCACCACATCGCTGTCGCGGAAAAGCAGCGGGTGACCCGTCAGGGCTCCCGTTGCGTGCAGCGGGAAGGAACACATGTCCCACCTCTCACGCCGGATCGCGCTCGTCGCGGCACCGGCCCTGGCCCTCTCCGGCCTCGTCGCGCTGCCGTCGGCGCCGTCGTACGCCGCAGGCCCCACGACCGACCCGGCGCCGCTCGCCCACGGCGCTGCCTGGCTCGCCGGCGAGCTCGACGGAGGAGCCCTGGTCGGCCAGTACGGCCCGACCTACGGCACGACCATCGACGCCGCGCTCGCCCTCGCCACGATCGGCGCCCAGCCCGACGCCGTGAGCGCCATCTCGGCTCGGATCGAGACCGACCTCGACGACTACGTCACCGGGGAGGCGTTCGGCGACACCGGCAGCCTGTACGCCGGCGCTGCGTCCAAGGCCGCTCGTCTTCGCCGAGTCCGCCGACGCGACGTACACCGACTTCGGAGGTCGCAACCTCCAGACCGACGTCGAGAGCCTGGTCAACACCACCGAGGGCGTCGAGGGGCGCATCGGTGACGTCAGCACCTACGGCGACTACGCGAACGTCATCGGCCAGACCTTCGCCGTTCGCGGCCTCGACGGTGCCGGCAGCGACCTGGCCCCCGCGGCACGCGACTTCCTCCTGGACCAGCAGTGCCCGGAGGGCTTCTTCAGGCTGAGCTTCTCGCCCATCGACGCCGCCGACCAGACGTGTGGCGACGGCTCCTCGGCCAACACCGACGCCACGGCGTACGCCGTGCTCAGCCTGCGCACCCAGCTGGACGACGCGGACGTCGCCGAGGCCGTCGCATCGGCCACCGACTGGCTCATCGCGACGCAGGGCACGGACGGTTCCTGGGGTGGCGAGGCGCCGACCGCGGCTCCCAACGCCAACAGCACCGGCCTGGCCGGCTGGGCGCTCGGCGAGAGCGGTGTGACCGCGCCGCGCCGCGAAGGCCGCGGTGTGGCTGCGGAGCCACCAGGCCGACGACTTCGCCCCCTGCGCGACCGCCCTGGCCGCCGACACCGGCGCCATCGCCTACGACGACCTGGCGCTCAGCACCGGGCGCGACGCCGGTGTCACGACCGAGGCCCTGGACCAGTTCTACCTGGCCACCGCCCAGGCGCTGCCCGCGCTGCAGTGGGCGCCGGCAGGTGGCACCGGCTCCAGCGAGACCGTGAAGGCCGCCTACGTCAAGGCCGGCTCGAAGCAGTCGGTCATCGCCGCGGACGTCGCTCCGGGCCAGAGCGTCTGCTTCGCCCGCCGCGGCGACGGGGTGCTGACCAACGCGGACGCCACGGGTACCGCTCGCGGCTCCGTCGTGCTGCCCGGCGGCTCGGGCGAGCGCACCTACGCCGCCCGGACCTCCGACCGGGTGGCCGGTACGACGTCGTTCCACGCCCTGGCCGCCAAGACGCTGCGGGTCGACCGCAAGACGCGCGTCCAGGCCGGCAAGAACCAGCGCCTGAAGTTCGAGCGACTGGCCCCCGGCGAGTCGGTCCGCGTCTACTACAAGGGCAAGGTCGTCGACCGCGGCACCGCCAACGCCCAGCGTCGCTACACGGCCCGCTTCCCGGTCGGCCGCAAGGTCGGGCTGCAGAAGGTGCGCGTCGTCGGCGAGTTCGGCAACCGCACCGCCACGAAGAAGTTCCGGGTCGTCAAGGGCTGATGAGGGCACGCGTGATCTCGGGCCTCGCCCGTCTCGCCGCCGTGGTCGTGCTGACCGCGGCGGCGGGCCTCGCCCTCCCGGCACCCGCGCAGGCAGCGGCCTGCGGCACCGACGCCGGCGTGAGCGTCGTCGTCGACTTCAACGAGCTCGGCGGCGGCGTCCAGTCCGTCTGCGAGGCGGGCGGCGCCGGGCGCTACGCCAAGGACCTCTTCCCCTCCGCCGGCTTCAAGCTGAGCTACGCGTCCCGGATGCCGGGCTTCGTCTGCCGCGTCAGGGGAGTGCCGACGAGCGACCCGTGCGTCAACACCTCACCCGAGAACGCCTACTGGGGCCTGTGGTGGTCGACCGGTGACGCCGGTGCGAGCTGGACCTACTCCTCGCTGGGCGCGGGTTCGCTGAAGCTCCCCGCCGGATCGCCTCGTGGCCTTCTCCTGGGACCAGAGCCCGGGCAGCGCCGCACCCAGTGCGCCGGCCACGCGGCCGGCGCCGGCCGCCCCGTCGTCGACCCCCTCGCCGTCCACGGGCGGCGGGTCGGCCGGCACCGGCGGCACCTCGGGCGGGACCGGCGGCAGCTCGGGCGGCACCGGGACGGGCGGCACCACCGGCGGGACCGGCGGGACCACCGGCAACGGCGGCGGTGGCAACCAGCCCGCGCCGTCCCCGGACGCAGCACCGGACGCACCGGACGGCACCACGTCGCCGACCGACTCCCCGACGAGCGACCCGACCGACGCCACGACGGGCACGGACGCCAAGCCCGGCACGAAGGGCGGCAAGAAGGGCGGCCGGAAGGCCGACAGGCCGACCGACGTGCCGACGACCGACGCGCCGTCCAGCACGACCGGCCCGGCCGACGTCGCACCCGACGGCCTCGACGGCACCGGCGCGGCGGACCCCGACGGGATCGAGACCGTGGCGGCGACGCCCGACGACGGCGGCCTGCCGGGGTGGGTCGCGCCGGCCCTGATCGTGCTGCTCTTCGGTGCGGCCGGGGTGACGCTGCTGCTCCGTCGCCGGGCCGGGTCCTGAGGCGGAGTCGATGACGAGGATGCTGTCGCGTGACCTGCACCCCGTGGCCTGGTGGCTGTGGGCGATCGGTCTCGCGACGGCAGCCTCGCTCACCACCAACCCCCTGGTGCTGCTGCTCATCATCGGCGTCGCCGCGGTCGTGGTCACGTCGCGTCGTACCGACCACCCGTGGGCGCGCTCGTTCCGCTTCTACGTCTGGCTGGGCGTGGCCGCGGTGTTCCTGCGCGTCCTCTTCCGGGTCGTGCTCGGCGGCGGCTACCCCGGCACGGTGCTGCTGGACCTGCCGGAGGTCCCGCTGCCCGACTTCGTGCTGGGCATCACCCTGCTCGGCCCGCTCACCCAGGAGGCCCTGCTGGCCGGCTTGTACGACGGCCTGCGCCTGGCGACCATCGTCATCTGCGTGGGCGCCGCCAACTCGCTGGCCAACCCCAAGCGGCTGCTCCGCTCGCTGCCGCCGGCGCTCTACGAGATCGGTACGGCCCTGGTCGTGGCCGTGACCGTGCTGCCGCAGTTCACCCAGAGCATCCAGCGGGTGCGGGCCGCGCAGGCCCTGCGGGCCGGCGACACCGGCCGGGTGCGCCGCCTGCGCCGCTTCCTGGTCCCGGTGCTCGAGGACACCTTCGAGCGCTCGCTCGCGCTCGCCGCCGGCATGGACACCCGCGGCTACGGCCGCTCCGGCGACGCCAGCGCGAGCCAGCGCCGCCTGACCGGCGGCCTGATGCTCGTCGGCCTCAGCGGTGTCGTCGTCGGGGTCTACGCGCTGCTCGACCAGACCGCACCCCGCCTGCTGGCCGCACCGATGCTGGCCCTGGGGCTGCTCCTCGCCGTGGGCGGGCTCGTCGTCTCGGGGCAGCGCGTGCAGCGCACCCGCTACCGCCCCGACCGCTGGCGGGGCCCCGAGCTCGCGGTCGTCGCCGTCGGCCTGACCGTCGGCACGCTCGGGTGGTGGGTCAACCGGCACCAGATCCCGATCGCCTACCCCGACCTGACCTCGGCCCCCCAGGTGAGCATCGTCGCCCTCGTGACGGCCCTCCTCGGGCTGCTGGCGCTCGCCGTGACGCCGCTGCCGGCCGGCTCGGGAGCGACGCCATGATCGAGCTGCGCGGGATCTCGCTGACCTACGACGACGTACGCGTCCTCGACGACGTCGACCTCGAGATCGAGGAGGGCGAGCTGGTCGTGGTCTCCGGCCCGACCGGCGTCGGCAAGTCGACCCTGCTGGGGGTCGTGACCGGCCTGGTGCCGCGCTTCACCGGCGGCGTCCTGACCGGCGACGTGCTGCTCGACGGCACCAGCATCGTGCGCACCCCGCCGCGCGAGCGCGCCCACGTCATCGGGTACGTCGGCCAGGACCCGGTCGCCGGCTTCGTCACCGACACCGCCGAGGACGAGCTCGCCTACGGCATGGAGCAGCTCGGCCTGCCTCCCGAGACGATGCGTCGCCGCGTCGAGGAGACGCTCGACCTGCTCGGCATCGCCGACCTGCGCCGCCGCGACCTCCACACGCTCTCCGGCGGCGAGCAGCAGCGGGTCGCGATCGGCTCGGTGCTCACGATGCACCCGCGCCTGCTCGTGCTCGACGAGCCCACCTCCGCCCTCGACCCCACCGCCGCCGAGGAGGTGCTGGCCACGCTCACCCGGCTCGTCCACGACCTCGGGGTCTCGGTGCTGATGGCCGAGCACCGCCTGGAGCGGGTCGTGCCCTTCGCCGACCGGATGGCCCTCTTCACCGGCCACGGTCGGGTCGAGGTGGGGGAGCCGGCCGCGCTGCTGGCGCACTCGCCGGTCGTGCCACCGATCGTGGAGCTGGGTCGTGCTGCCGGCTGGTCGCCGCTGCCGCTCACGGTGCGCGAGGCACGCCGGGCCGTCCGCGGCCTCGACCTGGTGCCGCCGGTGGAGGTCGAGCTGCCGCCGGCCGCGCCGCTCCTCACCGGCACCGACCTGGTGGTGGCCCACGGCACGGTCGTCGCGCTGCGCGAGGTCGACGTCACCCTCGGCACCGGCCGGGTGACCGCCCTGATGGGCCGCAACGGCTCCGGCAAGTCCACCCTGCTCTGGACGCTCCAGGGCACCCGGAAGCGACGCTCGGGCGCGGTCGACGTGGCCGGCAGCGACCCGATGGACCTCGACGCCGGCGCCGCGTCGTACGGCGGTCGGGCTGCTGCCGCAGACCGCCTCCGACCTGCTCTACCTCGAGACGGTGGCCGACGAGTGCGCCGCCGGGGGGCGCGGCACCCGGGAGATCCTGGACCGGCTCGTGCCCGGCATCGACGACACGACCCACCCCC
Organism: uncultured Actinomycetota bacterium; assembly: GCA_963757695.1. GTDB lineage: Bacteria > Actinomycetota > Actinomycetes > Propionibacteriales > Nocardioidaceae > Nocardioides. The sequence goes on along the minus strand of CAVWTJ010000012.1, from coordinate 107,874 downwards.
GCGACCTGTCCGAGGGCCAGCGGCTGGCGCTCGCCCTCTCGCTCGTGCTCGCCGCGCGAGCCGCGCGTGGTGCTGCTCGACGAGCCCACCCGTGGCCTCGACTACGCCGCGAAGCGGGCGCTGGCCGCCATCCTGCGCGACCTCGCCGACGACGGGCACGCCGTCCTGGTGGCCACCCACGACGTCGAGTTCGTCGCGATCGCGGCCGACGAGGTCGTCGTGCTCGCCGACGGCGAGGTCGTCTCGCAGGGCCCGGTACGCCGGGTGGTCGCCGAGTCGCCGGCCTTCGCGCCCCAGGTGACCAAGGTGCTCGGCGCGCCCTGGCTCCGCGTCGACGAGGTGGTGGCAGCCCTGTGAGCAGCCGGACGAACACCTCCAGCACCGACGGACCCGTGCGCCGGCTGGACCCGCGCGCCCTCCCGCTCGCCCCACGCTCGCGCTTCGTGCTCGGCCTGGCCTCGGTGGCCGGCCTGCTGATGCTGTGCTGGCCGCTGGTGCTGCGGGTGCCCGAGGGTGGCAGCCAGGTGAGCCCGCCGTTCCTGTTCCTGCTGCTGCTGCCGGTGATCATCGCCGTGGTCCTGGCCGAGATCAGCGAGGGCGGCATGGACTCCCGGGTGCTCGCGATCCTGGGCGTGCTCAGCGCCGTGAACGCCCTCATGCGGCTGCTGTCGGCGGGCACCGCCGGGATCGAGCTGGTCTTCTTCCTGCTGATCCTGTCCGGACGCGTGTTCGGGGCCGGGTTCGGGTTCGTGCTCGGCTGCACGTCGCTCTTCGCCTCGGCGCTGATGACGGCCGGGGTCGGGCCCGTGGCTGCCGTTCCAGATGATCTGTGCGGCCTGGGTCGGCCTGGGCGCCGGCCTTCTGCCCGCGCCGCGTCACCGGCCGCTGGGAGATCGCGATGCTGGCGGCGTACGGCGTCGTGGCGGCGTACGTCGTTCGGCCTGCTGATGAACCTCTCGGGCTGGCCGTTCCTGCTCGGCATCGCGGTGCCGGGCCACGAGGGCTCGCTGTCGTACGTCGCCGGTGCGCCGCTGCTCGACAACCTCCGGACGTTCCTCGTCTACACCGTCATCACCTCCACCGGCAGCTTCGACACCGGCCGTGCGATCACCACCGCGATCGCCGTCGCCGTGCTCGGCCCGGCCGTGCTGACGACGCTGCGCCGCGCCTCGCGCCGGGCCGTCATGCCCCCGACCGGCAGGCCTGACCGGCGACCGAGGCCCGGGCCTCAGCCCAGGAGCGGGGCGACCGCCCGGGCGACGAGGCTCGGCCGACCGGTCAGCGACTCCTCGGCGTCGGCCAGCGTCATCGCCCGCAGCCCGGCGTTGATGCCGAGCCAGCGCAGCGGCTCGGGCTCCCAGGCCCGGGAGCGGTGGCCCACCCACGGCAGCCGGGTCAGGTCGGTGTCGCGGCCCAGCAGCAGGTCGCGCAGGGTCCGCCCGGCCAGGTTGGTCGTGCTGACCCCGTCGCCGACGTACCCGCCGGCGTGGGCCAGCCCGGTCGCCCGGTCGAGCCCGACCGATGCGCACCAGTCCCGCGGGATGCCGAGCGCCCCGCCCCAGGCGTGGGTCACCCTCGAGCCGGCGAGCACCGGGAACAGCTCCAGCAGCGTCGACCACAGCCCGGCGAACACCCGCGGGTCCTGGTCGAAGGCCGCCCGCGTCCGCGAGCCCAGGTGGTACGGCGCCCCGCGCCCCCCGAAGACCAGCCGGTCGTCGGCCGTGCGCTGGCCGTAGACGATCAGGTGCCGGTGGTCGGCGAAGGTCTCGCGCCGGGCCAGGCCGATCTCGTCCCAGACCTGCGCCGGCAGCGGCTCGGTCGCGATCATCAGCGAGTAGACCGGGACCAGCGCGCGGCGGTGACCGGGCAGCGAGGCGGTGTAGCCCTCCGTGGCCCGCACCGTGTACGACGTCCGCACCCGGCCACGCTCGGTCGTCACCAGGTGCGGGTCCAGCGCGGTGACGCGGGTGCCCTCGTGGATGGTGACGCCGCGCCGGCGGGCGGCTGCGGCGAGACCGTGCACCAGCCGCAGCGGGTGCACGACCGCGCAGTCGGGCGTGTACGTCGCCCCGCGCGTGCCGGTCGCCCGCAGCACGGCGTCCGCACCGGCGGTGTCGAGCCACCGCAGGTCGTCCTCGTCGCGTCCCCAGGACCGGGCGTGCTCGACCTCGGCGTGCGCCCGTGCCACCTGCGCCGGGGTCCGGGCGAGGGTGATCGTGCCGCCGTGGCCCAGGCCGGCGTCGATGCCCTCGGCCCCGACGACGCGCACGACCTCGTCGACCGTGGCCCGCATGGCGGCGTGCTGGGCGATCGCACCGGCACGCGAGCCGGTGGGCAGCGCGGCGAGCGTGTCGAGGGAGGCCGGGAAGAGCGCCGAGCACCAACCGCCGTTGCGGCCCGAGGCGCCGTACCCGACCGTCTCGGCCTCGAGCACGACCACCCGCAGGGTCGGGTCGGCCTCGGCGAGGTAGTAGGCGGTCCACAGACCTGTGTAGCCGCCGCCGACGATGGTCACGTCGGCGTCGAGGTCACCCTCCAGCGGCGGGCCGGACGCCACGGGGGCGTCGGCGCTCGCCTGCCACAGCGAGGTCAGCGGACACCCCAGGAGTAGGTCTGCTTGCGCAGCTGGAGGTACATCATGGTCTCGGTCGCGACGACCCCCGGGATCGTCCGGATCCGTGACGAGATCAGCTCGAGCAGGTGCTCGTCGCTCTCGCACACGACCTCCACCAGGAGGTCGTAGGAGCCGGCGGTGATGACGACGTAGTCGACCTCGGGGATCGCGGCGGCGGCGTCGGCGATGGGTTCGAGGGGACCGGTGACCTTCAGCCCGACCATGGCCTGGCGGGCGAAGCCGAGCTGGAGGGGGTCGGTGACGGCGACGACCTGCATCACGCCGGCATCGACGAGACGCTGCACCCGTTGTCGTACGGCGGCCTCGGAGAGCCCCACGACCTTGCCGATGGCGGCGTAGGAGCGGCGGCCGTCGTGCTGCAGCTCCTCGATGATGGACTTGGAGACCTCGTCGAGCGGGTGCGGTGGAGGCTTGCTGCTCATGGCCGCAAACGTACGGCACGCGGGAGCCCTCCGGGGTGGGACTCCGTTAATCTGGACCGGCGAAACGATGGATTTCGTTGCGAGATTGTTTCCAGTCGACTGAATCCCTTGTCTGCGTCCGGGCATCGTGCCAGGATCCGTGCACCCCCACCCGGCACGAAGGGAACCGCATGTCGTCAGGTACGTGGAGCGGACGTGGTGGCATCACGCGACGCCGGCTGCTCCGGGGTGGTGGCACGGTGGCCGCGCTCGGGATCGGTGGCGCCGCGCTCAAGCTGCCCTTCTTCGGTGCGGAGGGGGCGACCCAGGACCCGGCGACGTGCCGGGCGCCCGACGCCTCGGGCTCGGACACGTCGCTGGTCATCTCGAACTGGACCGGTTACATCGACCCGCGGAAGAAGAAGACCTCGACCTTCCAGCAGTTCGAGGCCAGCACCGGCATCACGGTCGACTACACCGACGACGTGAACGACAACGCCGAGTTCTACGCCAAGGTCCGCAACCAGCTCGGCGCCTGCGAGCCGATCGAGCGGGACCTGATCGTGCTGACCGACTGGATGGCTGCGCGGATGATCTCGCTCGGCTGGATCCAGCCGCTGCACAAGGACAAGGTCCCCCACCTCCACGCCAACCTGATCGCGCCGCTGCGTGACCGTCAGTGGGACCCCGACCTGACCTACCACGCGCCGTGGCAGAGCGGGCTGACCGGCATCGCCTACAACTCCGCCAAGGTCGGCGAGGTCCGCTCCTTCGACGAGCTCCTGCACCGCACCGACCTCAAGGGCCGGGTCACCCTGCTCTCGGAGATGCGCGACACGATGGCGTTCGTCCTCAAGGTGCAGGGGGCCGACCCCGACGACTTCACCGCCGACCAGTGGGACAACGCCATCGACGAGCTGCGCCAGGTCGTCGCCGACGGCCAGGTCCGCTCCTTCGTCGGCAACGACTACCTCAACGACCTCGCCTCCGGCAACGTGCTGGCCTGCGAGGCATGGTCCGGTGACGTCATCCAGGCGACGTTCGAGAACCCGGACATCAAGTGGGTCGTGCCCGAGGAGGGCCTGTCGCTGTGGAGCGACAACATGATGGTGCCCAACCTGGCGACCCACCAGGACAACGCCGAGGCCTGGATCGACTACTACTACGAGCCCGAGGTCGCCGCGAAGCTCGCCGCCTGGGTCAACTACATCTGTCCCGTCGAGGGTGCCCGGGAGGCGATGGAGAAGGTCGATCCCTCCCTCGTCGACAACGCGCTGATCTTCCCCGACGAGAAGGACCTCGCCGACACGTTCGACTTCATGCCGCTCGACGACCGGCAGTCACAGCAGTACGAGAGGGACTGGGCCAATGTCACAGGCGGTTGAGACCGACCAGGAGATCGCAGCACCCTCGTCGTTCGACGGGTTGCGGCTCTCGGCGCTGACCAAGTCGTTCGCGACGTTCACCGCGGTGGACGCGCTCGACCTCGACGTACCCCGGGGGTCGTTCTTCGCGCTCCTGGGGCCCTCCGGGTGCGGGAAGACCACCACGCTGCGCATGGTCGCCGGCCTGGACAGCCCGACGTCGGGCACGATCACCCTGGCCGGGCAGGACATCACCCGGACCAAGGCCTACCAGCGACCGGTCAACACGGTCTTCCAGAACTACGCCCTCTTCCCGCACCTCGACATCTTCGAGAACGTCGCCTTCGGGCTGCGGCGGCGCAAGCAGCGCAACGTCGAGCAGCAGGTGAACGAGATGCTCGAGCTGGTCGAGCTCGGCAGCCAGGCGCGCAAGCGCCCGGCCCAGCTCTCCGGAGGTCAGCAGCAGCGCGTCGCGCTGGCCCGCGCCCTGATCAACAAGCCCGAGGTGCTGCTCCTCGACGAGCCGCTCGGTGCCCTCGACCTGAAGCTGCGGCGCTCGATGCAGATCGAGCTCAAGCGCATCCAGACCGAGGTCGGCCTCACCTTCATCCACGTCACCCACGACCAGGAGGAGGCCATGACCATGGCCGACACGGTCGCGGTGATGAACCGGGGCCTCATCGAGCAGATGGGCGCGCCGGCGGAGCTCTACGAGAACCCACGCAGCACCTTCGTGGCCAACTTCCTCGGCCAGTCCAACCTCATCGCCGGCACCGTCACCGCGCGCGCCGCCGACCTCGTCACCGTCGACATGCAAGGCATCCCGGTCTCGGTGCCGACCGCACGGACCCACACCGACGGCGACGCCGGCTGGGTGGGCATCCGGCCCGAGAAGGTGCTGATCGGCGAGGTGGGGGAGGAGCTCGACGCTCCCGGCAACACCATCCCGGGCGGGGTCATCACCGACGTGAGCTTCGTGGGCGTCAGCACCCAGTACCTGGTCCGGATGCCGTGGGGCCAGGAGCTCCAGGTCTTCCAGCAGAACACCGGCCGGGTGCGGATGTTCCGGGTCGGCGAGTCGGTCGAGCTCTCGTGGCGCCCCGAGTACGCCTTCGTCCTCGACCAGTCGCAGGACGCCAGCGCCGGTGCGCAGCGGGTCGACGCCGATGGCTGAGATGACCCGCAGGAAGGGCCGCGCCGGCTACCTGCTCATCCTGCCGGGCGGGATCTGGCTGCTGCTGTTCTTCGCCCTGCCGTTCTACTCGCTGATCGCCACCAGCCTCTACGACCCGTCCGGCTCGGACTTCCGCGGCTACGAGATGACCTACGCGTTCGGCAACTTCGTCGACGTCGTGAAGGCCTACTGGCAGCCGATGCTGCGCTCGCTGCTCTACGGCGGCCTCGCGACGTTCTTCTGCCTGGTGCTCGGCTACGTGCTGGCCTACGCGATCGCGTTCAAGTCGGGGCGCTGGAAGACGCTCCTGCTGGTGCTGGTGATCGCGCCGTTCTTCACCAGCTTCCTGATCCGCACCCTGTCCTGGAAGCTGCTCCTGGCCGACGACGGCTTCGTGGTCAACACGCTGCAGCTCGTGCACGTGCTCCCCGCCGACGGCCGGCTCCTCGCGACGCCGTTCGCCGTCGTGGCGGGGCTGACCTACAACTTCCTGCCGTTCATGGTGCTGCCGCTCTTCGCCAGCCTCGACAAGATCGACTACCGCCTCATCGAGGCCTCCGGCGACCTCTACGCCAACCCGGTGCGGGCGTTCTTCAAGGTGACGTGGCCGCTGTCGCTGCCCGGGGTGGTCTCGGGCACGCTGCTCACCTTCATCCCCGCGGTCGGCGACTTCATCAACGCCGAGATCCTCGGCAACACCAACACCCGGATGATCGGCAACGTCATCCAGAGCCTGTTCACCGACGCCAACGACTACCCGGCCGCCGGGGCGCTCTCGGTGATCCTGATGGTGATGATCCTGGCGATGGTGCTCTTCTACGTGCGCAAGGCCGGGACCGAGGAGCTGCTGTGAGCGAGCCGGGGTCGCCGTACGCCGTGGAGGCGGTCGACGATGAGGTGGCTGAAGGACCACCTGGTCCTGCTGCTGGGTCTGCTGGTGCTGGTCTACACGTTCGTGCCGATCGCCATCGTGGTGCTGATGAGCTTCAACAAGCCGCTGAGCGAGCAGTCGAAGATCTACCAGTTCAAGGGCTTCACCCTCGACAACTGGCTGAACCCCTGCGACGACCCCAGCATGTGCCAGGCGCTGGGTCGGAGCGTCGAGATCGGCCTGCTCGCCACCCTCGTCGCCACCGTCCTCGGCACGCTCGCGGCGTTCGCCCTGGTCCGCCACGACTTCGTCGGCCGCTCCAGCAGCAACCTGCTGATCTTCCTGCCGATGGCCGCCCCGGAGATCGTGCTCGGCTCCTCGCTGCTGGCGATGTTCGTCGCGGCCGGTCTCGCCGGTCAGCTCGGCTTCTGGACGATCCTGATCTCGCACATCATGTTCTGCCTGTCGTTCGTCGTCGTCACCGTGCGGGCCCGCCTGGCCGGCATGGACGACACCCTCGAGCAGGCGGCGATGGACCTCTACGCGACGCCGTCGCAGACGTTCTGGCGGATCACCTTCCCGCTGGTGTTCCCCGGCATCCTGGGAGCGGCGCTGCTCAGCTTCTCGCTGTCGTTCGACGACTTCATCATCACCAACCTCAACTCCGGCAACACCACGACGTTCCCGATGTACGTCTACGGCGTCAGCCGGCGCAGCGTGCCCATGCAGATCAACGTGATCGGCACCGTGATGATCATCGTGTCGATCACCATCGTCGTCGCCGGTGAGCTGCGCAACCGGCGGCGGCGCGTGCTGGCGTGAGCTCGCGCACGGGTGCCGGCGCGTCCGGGCCGCGCTGGCCGGCGCCGAGACGGTCGGTCTTCTGGCTCGACCGACCCCGACCGCCCCGAGGTGCTGCCCGCACTGCGCGGCCTGGTCGAGGCCGACCTGGTCGTCGTCGGCGGCGGCTACACCGGCCTCTGGACGGCGCTGCGGGCCGTCGAGCGCGACCCCGGTCGACGCGTCGTCGTCCTGGAGGCCGGCGCGTGCGGCTACGAGGCGAGCGGGCGCAACGGCGGCTTCGCGGCCGCCTCGCTGACCCACGGCTTCGGCAACGGCCTCGAGCGCTGGCCCGACGAGCTGGCCCGGCTCGACGCGCTCGGCGCGGACAACCTGCGCGCGATCGGCGAGACCATCGCCCGCCACGGCGATCGACTGCCACTGGGAGGAGACCGGCGAGCTGTCGGTCGCCGCGGCCCCCCACCAGGCCGTCGAGCTGGCCGAGGCGGCCGAGCTGATGCGCGCCCACGGCCACGACGTCGAGCTGCTCGACGCCGCCGCGCGTCCGCGCCCACGTCGACTCGCCGACGTACGTCGCGGGTCTGCTCGACCGCACCGGCACCGCCCTCGTCGAGCCGGCCCGCCTCGCCTGGGGGCTGCGTCGGGCCTGCCTCGAGCTCGGCGTCGTGATCCACGAGGCGTCGCCCGTGCGATCGGTGAAGGCCGACGGCGGGACCCGCGTCCTGGCCCGGACCGAGCACGGCGCGGTGCGAGCCCGCCACGTGGCACTGGCCACCAACGCGTTCCGGCCGCTGCTGCGCCGGCTGCGGCTGATGACCGTCCCGGTCTACGACCACGTGCTGATGACCGAGCCGCTCTCGGCGGCCCAGCTGGCGGCGATCGGCTGGGCCGGGCGCGAGGGGGTCGGCGACTGCGCCAACCAGTTCCACTACTTCCGCCTCACCCGCGACAACCGGATCCTCTGGGGCGGCTACGACGCGACCTACCACTACGGCAGCCGGATCGCGCGCTCGCTCGAGCAGTCCGAGCGCACCCACGCGCATGCTCGCCGAGCAGTTCTTCGAGACGTTCCCCCAGCTCGAGGGCCTGGCCTTCAGCCACCGCTGGGGCGGGGTGATCGACACGTGCACGCGCTTCGCCGCCTTCTTCGGGACGGCGTACGGCGGGCGGGCGGCCTACGCCCTCGGCTACACCGGCCTCGGCGTCGCCGCCACCCGCTTCGGCGCCGACGTCATGCTCGACCTGCTCGACGGCGTACCGACCGAGCGGACCGAGCTGGAGATGGTGCGCCGCACCCCGCTGCCGTTCCCGCCCGAGCCCCTCCGGGCGATCGGCATCAACGCGACCCGCTGGTCGCTCGACCACGCCGACCGCCACGAGGGCCGACGCAACCTGTGGCTGCGCGGCCTCGACCGAGCCGGGCTGGGCTTCGACAGCTGATCGGCGCCCGCCCCGCGGGCCGGTGGTCGAGCACGCCGTACGGCGATCCGGTGGGCGAGCACGGTGTACGGCGACGTTCCGGTGGTCGAGTAGGCCGGGCGAGCGGAGCGAGACCGGGCGTATCGAGGCCTGGTGGGTCGAGAGACAGGCTGGGGGCCGGGGGTTGCCTGTTGGCTTGCGGCGTCTCGATACGCCGGTCCCTCGCTGCGCTCGTGCCCGGCTACTCGACGAGCGGGTGGTGACACTTCCGGTGGTGCGAGTACGCCGGACGGCCCGTCCGGTGGTCGAGTAGGCCGGGCGAGCGGAGCGAGACCGGGCGTATCGAGACCTGGTGGGCCGAGAAGCAGGCTGGCGGGCCTGGGGGTTGCTTGTCGGCTTGCGGCGTCTCGATACGCCGGTCCCTCGCTGGCGCTCGTGCCCGGCTACTCGACGAGCGGGGGGTCACTTCCGGTGGTGCGAGTACCCGGGTGGCCCGTCCGGTGGTCGAGTAGCGCCGGGCGAGCGGAGCGAGACCGGGCGTATCGAGGCCCGGTGAGTCGAGAAGCAGCCTCGGGTCTGGGGGTTGCTTGTTGGCTTGCGGCGTCTCGATACGCCGAGAGTCCCTCGCTTCGCTCGTGCCCGGCTACTCGACGAGCGGGTGGCCCTCGCTGCGCTCGTGCCCGGCTACTCGACGAGCGGGTCGGCCCTCGCGTGGCGCTCGTGCCCGGCTACTCGACGAGCGGTCGGCCCTCGGTGGCGCTCGTGCCCGGCTGCTCGACGAGCGGTTGGCTTCCGGTGGCGCTCGTGCCCGGCTGCTCGACGCGCGCGGACCCTCGACGAGGGCACCCGCTCGCAGGCTCGCGGGTCCCTCGTCAGATCATCGTCGAGGCCTTGTCGAGGACGACCCGGAGGATCTGCTCGATCTCGTCGAAGTGGGACTGGTCGCAGATCAGGGGCGGGGAGAGCTGGATGACCGGGTCGCCGCGGTCGTCGGCACGGCAGTAGAGGCCCTCGGCGAAGAGCTGCTTGGAGACGAAGCCGAAGAGCAGGCGTTCGCTCTCCTCGGCCGTGAAGGTCTCGCGGGTGTCCTGGTCCTTGACCAGCTCGATCCCGTAGAAGAAGCCGTCGCCGCGGACGTCACCCACGATCGGGAGGTCCTTGAGACGCTCGAGCGTCGTGCGGAAGGCGTCGCGGTTGTCGCGCACGTGCTCGAGGACCTTCTCGTCCTCGAAGATCTGCAGGTTCTTCAGGCCGATCGCGGTCGACACCGGGTGTCCGCCGAACGTGTAGCCGTGGGCGAACATCTCGGCGCCGTGCAGGAACGGCTCCATCAGCCGGTCCGACGTGATCATCGCGCCGAGCGGGGAGTACCCGGAGGTCAGGCCCTTGGCGCAGGTGATGATGTCGGGCTGGTAGCCGAAGCGCTCCGCGCCGAACATGTGGCCGAGCCGCCCGAAGGCGCAGATGACCTCGTCGGAGACCAGCAGCACGTCGTGGCGGTCGCAGATCTCGCGGACCCGCTGCCAGTAGCCGGGCGGCGGGGGGAAGCAGCCGCCGGCGTTCTGCACCGGCTCGAGGAAGACCGCGGCGACCGACTCGGCGCCCTCGTTGAGGATCGCGATCTCGATCTGGTCGGCGGCCCAGATGCCGAAGGCCTCCGGGTCGCTGCCGTCGAGGAACCCGCCGGTCATCTCGGCCGCGCGGTAGATGTTGGTGTTGGGCACCCGGAACGTCGAGGGCACCAGGGGCTCGAACTGCTGCTTGAGCCCCGGCAGCCCGGTGATCGACAGGGCACCGGCGGTGGTGCCGTGGTAGGCGATCGCCCGGCTGATGACCTTGTGCTTCATCGGCTTGCCGGTGAGCTTGAAGTAGTTCTTGGCCAGCTTCCAGGCCGACTCGACCGCCTCGCCACCGCCGCTGGTGAAGAACACCCGGTTGAGGTCGCCGGGCGCGTAGCCCGCGATCTTCTCGGCGAGCTCGATGGCGCTGGGGTGGGCATAGGACCACAGCGGGTGGAAGGCCAGCTCGGATGCCTGCTTCATCCCGGCCTCGGCGAGGTCGGTGCGGCCGTGACCGAGCTGGGAGACGAAGAGGCCCGCGAGGCCGTCGAGGTAGCGGCGCCCCTGGGCGTCCCAGATGTAGGCGCCCTCGCCCTTGACGATGATCGGGACGTCGGAGGTGTCGTAGCCACCGTGGCGGGTGAAGTGCATCCACAGGTGGTCCTTCGCGGCGCGCTGCAGGTGGTCGTAGTCCGGGTGCATGCCCCCATGGTGCTCGCTTGCCGGTGGTGGAAGCAAGTGGAAACCACCCGAATGCGTAGCAGATCGCAGTTTTAACGACGGATTCAGTGATGGACGTCGCACGGACCTATCGATTCCGCATTTCTCTGACTAGTCTTCGGGCATGGCCGACAAGACCTTCCAGAACGTCGTCAACGGTGAGCTCGTCGACTCGGTGTCGGGGGAGACGTACGACGTCGTCGACCCCACCACCGGCGAGGTGTACGCCTCGGCACCCCTGTCGGGGACCGAGGACGTGGATCGCGCGTACGCCGCTGCCGCTGCCGCCTTCGAGACCTGGGGCGACACGACCCCTCAGGACCGCTCCACCGCGATGCTCAGGATCGCGCGGGCCATCGAGGAGCGCGCCGAGGAGATCAACGCCGTCGAGTGCCTCGACACCGGCAAGCCGCTGGGGCTGACCATGAGCGAGGAGATGCCCTACGCCTCCGACCACTTCAACTTCTTCGGCGGCGCCTCGCGGTTGCTCCAGGGGCTGTCCGCGGGGGAGTACCTGGCCGACCACACGTCGTGGATCCGCCGGGAGCCGGTGGGTGTCGTGGGGCAGGTGACGCCGTGGAACTACCCGTTGCTGATGATGATCTGGAAGATCGCGCCGGCTCTGGCCGGCGGCAACACGATCGTGCTCAAGCCCAGCGACACCACGCCGGCGAGCTCCACGCTGCTCGCCGAGCTGTGCCAGGAGTTCCTGCCGCCGGGGGTGCTGAACGTCGTCTGCGGCGACCGGGACACCGGCCGCGCCCTGGTCGCCCACCCGACCCCCCAGATGGTGGCGATCACCGGATCGGTGCGGGCCGGCATGGAGGTCGCCGGGTCGGCGGCCACCGACCTCAAGCGGGTGCACCTCGAGCTCGGCGGCAAGGCGCCGGTGGTCGTCTTCGACGACGCCGACATCGCCAAGGCGGCCGAGGGCATCGCCGGCGCCGGGCTCTTCAACGCCGGGCAGGACTGCACGGCCGCGACCCGCGTGCTGGTCGGCGCCGGCATCCACGACGAGTTCGTGGCGGCGCTGGCCGAGGCCGCCAAGGGGATGCCGACGGGGCTGCCCGACGACGAGGCGACGTACTACGGCCCGCTCAACAGCCAGGGCCAGCTCGACAAGGTGGCCGGCATGGTCGACCGGCTGCCCGACCACGCCGCGGTCGAGACCGGCGGCACCCGCAAGGGCGAGCGCGGTTACTTCTACGAGCCGACCGTGCTCTCCGGGCTGCGCCAGGACGACGAGCAGGTGCAGGACGAGATCTTCGGCCCGGTGATGACGGTCCAGAAGTTCACCGACGAGGCCGAGGCCCTGCGCTGGGCCAACGGTGTCGAGTACGGGCTGTCGTCGAGCGTCTGGACCAAGGACCACGCCCGGGCGCTGCGGATGTCGCGCAAGCTCGACTTCGGGGTCGTGTGGATCAACACCCACATCCCGTTCGTCTCCGAGATGCCGCACGGTGGCTTCAAGCACTCCGGCTACGGCAAGGACCTGTCCATGTACGGGCTCGAGGACTACACCCGCATCAAGCACGTCATGAGCTACCTCGGTGAGTGACACCGACATGCGCATCCTGCTGGTCGGCGCCGGCGGCGTGGGCGGTGCGTTCGCCGCGATCGCCGCGCGCCGCGACTTCTTCGACCGGATCCTCATCGCCGACTACGACGCGGCCAAGGCGGCGCGAGCGGCCGAGGTCGACGATCGTTTCGACGGCGTCCGGATCGACGCCTCCGACGCCGAGGCCGTCGCGACCCTGTGCCGCGAGCACGCGATCACCCACGTGATGAACGCCGTCGACCCGGTGTTCGACATGCCCCTCTTCGAGGGCGCCTTCGCGGCCGGCGCCGACTACGTCGACATGGCGATGTCGCTGTCGCGTCCGCACCCCGAGGCGCCGTACGAGCGGGTGGGGGTCAAGCTCGGCGACGAGCAGCTCGCCCGCGCCGCGGCGTGGGAGGAGTCCGGTCGCCTCGCCCTGGTCGGCATGGGCGTGGAGCCCGGGCTGTCCGACGTGTTCGCCCGGTACGCCGCCGACCACCTCTTCTCCCACATCGAGGAGCTCGGGACCCGCGACGGCGCCAACCTGGTCGTCACCGGCGACGACGGCCAGGAGGTCTTCGCGCCGTCGTTCTCGATGTGGACCACGATCGAGGAGTGCCTGAACCCGCCGGTGGTCTACGAGAAGGCGCGCGCCGACGTCGACGGCGGCTGGTTCACCACCCCACCGTTCTCCGAGCCCGAGGTCTTCGACTTCCCCGAGGGCATCGGTCCGGTCGAGTGCGTCAACGTCGAGCACGAGGAGGTCCTCCTCATGCCGCGGTGGGTCGACTGCGAGCGGGCGACGTTCAAGTACGGCCTCGGCGAGGAGCTCATCACCATCTTGAAGGTCCTGCACACCCTCGGCCTGGACAGCACCGAGAAGGTGCGGGTCAAGGGCGTCGAGGTCTCCCCGCGCGACGTGGTGGCGGCCTGCCTGCCCGACCCGGCGACCATCGGCCCGCGGATGACCGGCAAGACGTGCGCCGGGCTCTGGGTGACCGGGACCGGCATCGACGGCGAGCCGCGCTCGACGTACCTCTACCACGTGGTCGACAACGAGTGGTCGATGCGCGAGTACGGCCACCAGTGCGTCGTCTGGCAGACCGCCGTCAACCCCGTCGTCGCGCTGGAGCTGCTGGCCACGGGCGTCTGGAAGGGCGCCGGGGTCCTCGGTCCGGAGGCCTTCGACGCGGTGCCGTTCCTGGAGCTGCTGAGCGCCTACGGCAGTCCGTGGGGCATCTCGGAGCGGTGACCCGGGCGGTCACTAGGCTCGGCGCCATGCCGAGGACGCTGGACAAGGACACCCTGATCTGCCTGTCGCTGTCGGGGCGACCCAGCAACATCGGCACCCGGTTCCACAACTTCCTCTACGACGAGCTCGACCTCAACTTCGTCTACAAGGGCTCCACCACGACCGACCTGCCCGCCGCGGTGGCCGGGATCCGAGCGCTCGGCATCCGTGGGTGCGGGGTCTCGATGCCGTTCAAGGAGGACGTCATCGCGCTGGTCGACGTGCTGCACGACTCCGCCACCGCGATCGGCTCGGTCAACACCATCCTCAACGAGGACGGCGTCCTGCACGCCTACAACACCGACTACCAGGCCGTCGCCGACCTCGTCGGTGCCGACGGCTTCCCGCGCGGTGGCTCGGCCGCGGTCACCGGCAGCGGCGGCATGGCCAAGGCCGTGGTCGCGGCGCTGCGCGACAGCGGCTTCACCGACGGCACGGTCGTGGCCCGCAACGAGCCGGCCGGCCGCGCGCTCGCCGAGGCCTACGGCTACTCCTGGTCCCCGGTCCCCGTCGGCGCGCCGTCCTCTGGCCAATGCGACCCCGATCGGCATGGCCGGTGGACCCGACGCCGACGCCTCGCCGTACGACGTAGCGCCTGGTCGCGCGCGCCGGGGCGGTGCTCGACGTGGTCGCCGTACCGGCCGAGACGCCGCTGGTCCGCTCCGCCCGCGCCGCCGGACTCCAGGTGGTGACGGGCGCGCAGGTGATCGCGCTCCAAGCGGCCGCGCAGTTCGTGCTGTACACCGGCGTGACCCCCACCGACGACCAGGTGCGCCGCGCCTCGGAGTTCTCCCGCGGCTGAGCCGGGCGCCGGTCAGGGCCTGATCTGCAGGATCCGGTCGTCGCCGTCCACCGGAGTGCCGCGGCCGTCGGTGTTGGAGGTCGTCAGCCACAGGGTGCCGTCGGGCGCCAGGGCGACGGTGCGCATCCGCCCGTGGTCGCCGACGAAGAACGGCCGCGGTCGCCGGGTCCCGGACCCGCGCAGCGCCGACCTCCAGAGCCGCTCGCCGCGCAGCGCGGCCAGGCAGAGCGCTCCGTCGGCGAAGGCCAGGCCGGAGGGCGAGGCGACGTCGGTCGACCAGACCCGCTGCGGATCGGTGAAGTCGGCGGGCACCGCCGAGGCCCTCGACGGCGGGCCAGCCGTAGTTGCGTGCCCGGACTGACGAGGTTGAGCTCGTCGAAGGCGGTCCTGGCCGAACTCCGAGGCCCACAGCCGGCCGGCGTCGTCGAAGGCCAGTCCCTGCACGTTGCGGTGGCCGTAGGACCAGATCGCGGAGTCGAACGGGTTGCCGGGAGCCGGGTCGCCGTCGGTGGTGATCCGCAGGATCTTGCCGGCGAGCGAGGTGCGGTCCTGGGCGAGGTCGCGGCTGCCCGGTCTCGCCGGTGGAGACGTAGAGGTAGCCGTCGTCGGGTCCGAAGACCAGCCGGCCGCCGTCGTGGATGAAGCCGCGCGGGATGCCGTCGAGGAGCACCTCGGCCGGGCCGAGCCGACCGCCGGCGACGCGAGCGCCGCACGATCGCGGTTGTCGGTCGCGGTGGTGAGGTAGAAGTACAGCCGTCCGGTCGGTGCCGAAGTCGGGGGAGAGCGCGACGCCCGAGCAGCCCTCCCTCGCCCTCGGGCGCCGCGCCGTCGAGGACGCCGAGCTCGGTGACCCGGTGGTCGGACGGCCGCCGATCCGCAGCACTCGCGTGGTGTCGCGCTCGGTGACGATCGCGTCGCCGTTGGCGAAGAAGTCCAGCCCCCACGGCGCCTGCAGGCCGGTCGCGATCGTCGACGACGACCGTCGGGTCGGCCGGGGGTCGGTGTCGGTCGACGCCGGTCGGCTCGGTGGGCTCGGTGGGCTCGGTGGGCTCGGGCGGACGGTGCGGCCGAGGTCGTGGCGGAGGTCGGGCGTGGGGACGGTGTCGGCGAGCCGGCGGACGGCTGCTCGCTGCCGCCGCACGCGGTCAGCCCGGCGAGACAGAGCGCCGCCACGCCGAGGCCTCCGGCGACGCGGCGCCGCCGCGGGCGCGCGCCGCTCCCGGCGTCATCGTCACCCGACGTCGAGGAAGTCGAGCAGCAGCTGGTGGACGACCTCGGGCTGCTCCATGGGCAGGAAGTGCGAGCCACGCAGCTCGACGTACTCGGCATCCTCATGCGGGCCGCGGCGGTGGCCATGTCGCGGGCGCCGGCCAGCACGTCCCAGTGCCCGAGACGAACATCGCCGGGACGGCGATCGAGCTCAGCCGCACGCGGGCGTGGCGCGAGGTGCTCAGGGCGAGGTGGAAGTACCAGTCGAGCGGCGTGCTGAGGAACTCCTTGATCGCCGAGCCGCGGTGAGCTCGGGGTCGCGCGACCGGGAGCATGAAGCCGGAGTGGGAGACCACCGCGACGATCGCTCGGGCCGATCGGGAGCCGCCGGGCGATCGGCGTCAGGGCCTTGCCGGCCACGGTGAGCACCCGCGAGAGGTTGACCGTCAGGCGCGCGCGACGACGTGGGGCACGTGGAGCGGGGCGAGCATCGTGGCGAACGTGTCGCCCGGGCACGCCGGCGACGGCGAACAGCCCGTCGACCCGCTCGGGGTGGCGCGCGGCCAGCTCGAACATCGTGTTGACGCCCATCGACCAGCCCATGAGCACGGCGCGAGTCGATGCCGAAGTGGTCCATCACCGAGAGCCCGTCCTCGACGAAGTTCTCGATCTCGACGTGGGTGGGGTCGGCCGGGCGGTCGGAGCCGCCGACGCCGCGGTGGTTCCAGGACACGATGCGCACCCCGCAGTCGGGGTCGAGCAGCGCCGGCCAGCAGTAGGCGTTGGTGCCCAGCCCGTTGCACAGCACGACGGTCGGGCCGTCGAGGAGGCCCTCGGGGTCGTTGGTCCAGGCACGCAGGTGGGTCCCGTCGTCGGACAGGATGTCGCGGAACTCGAGCGTGGAGACGGTGGCGGCGCGCTGGGCGGAGGTCGTCATGCCCAGATTGTGCCGCAGCGGAGCCGGTGCCGGGGCTGGACTCCCCGGGTCAGGCGTGCGTCGGCCTGCGTGCGCGCGACGACGGCGCGGACCCGACCGTCGCCGCGGCCGCGCGCTCCTCGTCGCGATGCGCGCACGAAGTCGGCGGCGTCCTCGCGCTCGGCGCGCCGCTGGGCGCAGGCGGTGGCGGCGATCATGGCGTTGCGCCGGGCCTGCTGCTGAGCGGCGACCGGCCACTCGCGGACCCGACGTACGAGTGTGGTGGCGAGTGTGGTGGCGAGTGTGGTGGCGGGTGCCGCGAGAGTGCTGACCAGCGGGGTGGTCGAGGGCGGAGTCTCCGAGCATGGGGAAGACGCTAACCGCGACGCCCCCCGCGGCATCACCCGGACGTGACAGTTGGGTGAACGCACAGCCGGCTCTCAGCCGGAGCCGCCGCGCGACGGGCCCCGGATCGTCGGCCGGCGATCCCGGTCGGGGTGCTCGGGTACGAGGCACTTGGCGGGGACGCCCGCCGTCACTATCGTCAGGCCATGTCCACTCCTGGAGGCTCGGCCCGCCGTGCCGTCGCCACGGATGCCGCCCCCGCCGCCGGGGGGCCCTACAGCCAGGCCGTCGTCGCCGGCGGACTCGTCTTCTGCTCCGGGACGGTGGGCATCGACCCGGTCGACGGGCGAGATCGCGGAGGGCATCGAGGCGCAGACCGAGCTCGCCCTGCGGAACATCTCGGCGATCCTCGAGGCTGCCGGGGCCTCCCTGGCGGACCTGGTCAAGACCACCATCTTCTACGCCGACGTCAGTGACTTCGCGAAGCTGAACGAGGTCTACGCACGCTTCATGCCCGACCCGCCACCGGCCCGGTCGGCGCCCGGCCAACGTGAGGCTGCCCCGCGGCCTCCTCGTGTCCATCGAGGCCGTCGCACTCCTGCCGGGCTGAGCCCACCGCTAGGAGGCAGCCGCCTCCAACGCCGCGACGGCCGCTCGTGGACCCGGCAGTGCCTGCAGCTCGTCGGCGACGGCGATGCACCGCTCCAGCATCGCGACGTCGGCGAGCACCTCGGCGGCCCTGGTCGCGACGTCCTCGGCCGTGGCGGACATCGCGTCGAGGGTGACGGCGAGGCCGAGCTCCGCGGCGCGCCGGGCGTTGTGCGGCTGGTCGGCGCCCAGCGGCAGCAGCAGCGACGGGAGCCCGTGGGCGAGGGTCGCCATCAGGCTTCCCGAGCCGCCGTGCGAGACGACCAGGTCGGCGAACGGGAGGACGTCGTCCTGCGGGAGGAACCGTTCCACCCGCACGTGGGCGGGCTGGGGCCCGAGGTCGGCGGGGTCGGTCCCCGCTCCGACGGTGGCGACGACGTCCACGCCCAGGTCGGCCAGCCCGCCCAGGATCCTCTCGAAGAGGTCACCCGACGCGCTGTTGAAGATCGTGCCGAGCGTGACGTAGATGCTCGACCGTCCACCGCGCCCGGCCATCCGGGTGGTCGCCGACCGGTAGTGGGTCGGCCTCGACGGCAACGGAGACTCCGGGCTCAGGAACGACGGCGCCGCATGGGTCAGGACGAGCCCCGAGGTGAGCCGGGCCAGGCCGGGGTCCGGCGGCAGCCCGTGCTCGGCGCGTACGGCGTCGAGGCGCGGGGCGACCAGCTCCGGTCGGACCAGGAGACCGGCGGCCAGGACGAGGTGGCTCGCCACGGGCACGTCCAGCAGCTCGGCGGCGATCGTCGTACCCAGGTCGGTCTCGTCGCGGAGCACCAGGTCCGGCCGGAATGCGCGGATGACGCCCGGCATGGCCCCCGCCATCCGACGGGCTGCGCGGTCCGCGAAGTTCTCGGCGAACTCGACCTCGGCCGCGCGGGCGTCCATCACCTCCAGCGGCCGGCGACCCCGGGTCGCGGGCGTCTGGTCGTGGTGCGGGTCGGGGCTGGTGGCGAAGGCGGCGAACCCGGCCTCCTCGATCCACGGGACCAGGCCCCCGGACCCGGCGATGGCGACCGTGTGCCCGGCATCGCGCGCGGCACGCGCCAGCGGAAGCAGGGGAGTCAGGTGGCCGAGGCCGCCGACGAACGTGAGGAGGAGGCGCATGGTGTCCCAGGGGATTGGAGAGAGGCGGCCGTGCAGCCACCCGCAACCTACCCGGCGGGTCGAGAGTCGGCGTCGGGCGCGGGGGATCCGAGGCTCGTCGTTCAGGCAGCAGGAAATGGTGCGCGCGGGGCCTTCGCGGTGCCTAGGGTGGCGCGATGACGTCGGTGCGGCAGGTCCAGGTCACGTTCGACTGCGCGGAGCCGGAGCGCGTCGCTCGCTTCTGGTGCGAGGTGCTGGGGTACGTCGTGCCGCCGCCACCGGAGGGGTTCGCCAGCTGGGAGGAGGCCGACCGCTCGCTGCCGCCGGAGCAGCAGGGCTCGTCGTACGCGTGCGTCGACCCGACGGGTGCGGGCCCCCGGCTGTTCTTCCAGCGCGTTCCCGAGGGCAAGGTCGCCAAGAACCGGCTGCACCTCGACGTGCGGGTCGGGACCGGGCTCGTGGGGGAGGAACGTCTCGCCACGCTCGAGGCCGAGTGTGCGCGACTGCTCCCGCTGGGCGCCGTACGCGTGCAGCTGCTGCTGGCCGACGAGGAGAACGAGTCGTGCCTGGTGATGCAGGACGTCGAGGGCAACGAGTTCTGCCTCGACTGAGCTGAGGTCAGACCGGAGCCGGCTCGGCGAGGGCGCTCCGCTGGCGGGTGGCGCCGATGCTGGCGACGATCACGCAGGCGACCGCCGCCCACTGCAGCGCGGCTGAGGAGCTCGCTGAGCACGAGGATGCCGACGAGTGCGGCGGCCGCCGGCTCGAGGCTCATCAGGATGCCGAAGACGGCCGGGCGCAGGGAGCGCAGCGCCACCAGCTCGCAGCTGTAGGGCACCACCGAGCTGAGGAGCCCGACGGCGGCGCCGAGCAGCAGCACCCGCGCCGAGAAGAGCTCGGTGTCGCCGGAGCCGAGCAGCTCGGTCGCGGCGAGCACGGGGGTGACGAGCAGGGCGGCGACGACGCTGGCCAGCGCGAGCCCCTCGAGCCCGTCCCAGCGTCGGCCGGTGGCGCCGCTGAGCAGGATGTACGTCGCCCACATGGCGCCGGCCAGCAGCGCGAAGAGCACGCCGACCAGGTCGAGGTCGGCGCGCTCGGCGCCGAGCAGCGCGACGCCGACGGCGGCCAGCAGCACCCACACCAGGTCGCGCGGACGGCGCGAGCCGACCACGGCCAGGACCAGCGGCCCGATGAACTCGATGGTCACCGCGATGCCCGAGCGGGATCCGCGCGAAGGACTGGTAGATCGCCAGGTTCATCAGCCCCAGGCTGGCGCCGAAGGCGAGCACCACCCACCAGTCGTGCGGCGTACGCCCACGCAGCCGCGGGCGGGCGTAGGCCGCCAGCACGGCCGCGCTGGTGACGAGGCGCAGCCACACGATCGCGGTCGGGCGAGACCTCGTCGAACAGCGACTTGGCGACCCCGGCGCCGAGCTGCACCGAGACGATGCCGATCAGCACGAGCACGATGGGGGAGGGGCGCGGCACCGGCTCAATGTACGGCGGCCGGATCCGCGCTCCGGCGTCGCCGCGGCATGTGCCACGATGCCGCGATGGGCAGCTTCCACGTCAGCCGGGCCACGACCGATCGCTGCCGACCCGGCGCCGTGCACGCACTCGTCGACGACTTCCACGCGTGGACCGCCTGGTCGCCGTGGGAGGGGCTCGACGCGACCGATGGAACGCACCTACAGCGGCGCGGACTCCGGCGTCGGTGCGCACTACGCCTGGTCCGGCAACCGCAGGGCCGGCAGCGGCACCATGACGATCATCGGCTCGACCCCGCAGCAGGTCGACATCGACGCTGACCTTCCTCAAGCCGTTCAGGCGTCGACCAACGACGTGACCTTCGAGCTGACTCCGCACGGCGGGTGCGACGACCGTCGTGTGGGGCATGACGCGGCGAGCAGCGGGGCGTGATGGGGCTCGTCGGCAGGGTGGTCTCGATGGACCGGCTCGTCGGCAAGGACTTCGAGAAGGGCCTGGCCCGGCTCAAGGCAGCGGCCGAGGCCTGAACACCCGCTGCGGGCCGTCGTCGGCCCGGCCCTATCCTGACGTCATGAGCGAGACCCCGACGACGTCCGACCAGCCCGACATCAAGCCCCGCTCCCGCGACGTCACCGACGGCCTCGAGAAGGCCGCCGCCCGCGGCATGCTCCGCGCGGTCGGCATGGGCGACGACGACTTCGCCAAGCCGCAGATCGGCGTCGCCTCGAGCTGGAACGAGATCACCCCCTGCAACCTCTCGCTCGACCGGCTGGCCAAGGCGGTCAAGAACGGCGTGCACGCGGCCGGCGGCTACCCGCTGGAGTTCGGCACGATCTCGGTCTCCGACGGCATCTCGATGGGCCACGAGGGCATGCACTTCTCGCTGGTCTCGCGCGAGGTCATCGCCGACTCGGTCGAGACCGTGATGATGGCCGAGCGGCTCGACGGCTCGGTGCTGCTGGCCGGCTGCGACAAGTCGCTGCCCGGCATGATGATGGCCGCCGCCCGCCTCGACCTCGCCGCGGTCTTCCTGTACGCCGGCTCCACGATGCCCGGCCAGGTCGACGGCAACGACGTCACGATCATCGACGCCTTCGAGGCCGTCGGTGCGTGCCTGGCCGGCAAGATCACCCGCGCCGAGGTCGACCGCATCGAGCGCGCGATCTGCCCCGGCGAGGGCGCCTGCGGCGGCATGTACACCGCCAACACGATGGCCGCGGTCGCCGAGGCGATCGGCATGAGCCTGCCCGGCTCGGCCGCGCCGCCGGCCGTCGACCGTCGCCGCGACGGGTTCGCCCACCGCTCCGGCGAGGCCGTCGTCAACCTGCTGCGCCACGGCATCACCGCGCGCCAGATCATGACCAAGGAGGCCTTCGAGAACGCCATCACCGTCGTCATGGCCCTCGGCGGCTCGACCAACGCCGTGCTCCACCTGCTGGCCATGGCCCGCGAGGCCGAGGTCGACCTGACCCTCGACGACTTCAACCGGGTCGGCGACAAGGTGCCGCACCTGGCCGACCTGAAGCCGTTCGGCCGCTACGTCATGAACGACGTCGACAAGATCGGCGGCATCCCGGTCGTGATGAAGGCGCTGCTCGACGCCGGCCTCATGCACGGCGACTGCCTCACCGTCACCGGCAAGACGATGGCCGAGAACCTCGAGGCCCTCGCCCCGCCGGCCCTCGACGACGACGTGATCCGCTCGCTCGACCGCCCGATCCACGCCACCGGCGGCCTGACCATCCTCAAGGGCTCGCTGGCCCCCGAGGGCGCGGTGGTGAAGACGGCCGGCTTCGACGAGTCGGTCTTCACCGGCACCGCCCGGGTCTTCGACGGCGAGCGCGCCGCGATGGACGCGCTCACCGAGGGCAAGATCGGCGCCGGCGACGTCGTCGTCATCCGCTACGAGGGCCCCAAGGGCGGCCCCGGGATGCGCGAGATGCTGGCGATCACCGGCGCCATCAAGGGCGCCGGCCTCGGCAAGGACGTGCTGCTCCTCACCGACGGCCGCTTCTCCGGCGGCACGACCGGCCTGTGCGTCGGCCACGTCGCGCCCGAGGCGGCCGACGGCGGCCCGATCGCGTTCGTGCGCGACGGCGACTCCGATCACCCTCGACGTGCTCAACCGGTCGCTCGAGGTCGAGCCCGCCGACGGCGAGGAGCCTGGGAGGCCCGCAAGGTCGGCTGGGAGCCGAACCCGCCGAAGTACACCCGCGGTGTCCTGGGCAAGTACGCCAGGACCGTCGGCCTCGGCCGCGCACGGCGCGGTCACCGGCTGAGGTCGGCTCCGACGCGCGACGGCCTGCGGGTCGCCGTGCTCGTCCTGATCGGCCTGCTCGCTCGCGTCGCCGGGCTGGTCGCGGCTGGTCGACGACGACCCGGGCCCGGCCGCGCGCGTCGCGGCCGAGCCCGGTACCGATGCCACGCGAACCGAGCCGCGGCGAGCGCGGCCGACGAGCCCCGGGCCCCGGCGGCCGACCGAGCCCAGCCCCGACCGAGCCGACGGAGCCCGACCGAGCCCGCGCCCGGCCGCGCGGCCGCCGGCGGGCGGCATCTTCCGACGACGGACGGATCCTGGTCGCCTACTACGGCACGGCGCGGACCGGCTCGCTCGGCGTGCTCGGGGAGACCGACCCCGAGACCGCCGTTCCGGCGGCTGACCCGTGCCGCGCGCGCCGTTCGAGCGGCCCGGGCAGCCGGTCCAGCCGGTCTTCGAGCTGATCGTCACCGTCGCCGACTCGGTCCCCGGCCCGGACGGCGACTACAGCCACGACATCGCCCGCGCCGACGTCGAGCGCTACATCGAGGCGGCCCGGCGGCACGGCGTCCTGCTGCTGCTGGACCTCCAGACCGGGCGGGCGCCGTTCCTCGACGGTGGCCAAGCGGTGGGCCTGGGCGCTGCGCGGACCCGCACGTCGGCCTGGCGCTCGACCCCGAGTGGCGGATGGGACCGCGCCAGGTGCCCGGTCGGGTCGATCGGCGCGGTCGTCGCCGCGCGAGGTCAACGGGGTGACCCGCTGGCTGGTCGACCTCCAGCGCGCGCCACCGGCTGCCCGCAGAAGCTGTTCGTGCTCCACCAGTTCCGCACCGACATGGTCGAGCACATCGGCGAGATCCGTACCCGTCCGAGCCTGGCGATGGTCCAGCACGTCGACGGCTTCGGCACCCCGGCCCAGAAGCTCGCGACGTTCCACGCCGTCGCCCAGCCGCAGAAGTTCGTCCTCGGCTTCAAGCTCTTCTACGACGAGGACGTCCGGCGGATGTCGCCCGCCGACGTGCACCGGATCCGACCCGACGTCCGGTTCGTCAGCTTCCAGTAGCGCCGCGGACCCGCGCCGGCGACGGCCGGCCCTCCCGGTGGTTGAGGTGTGAAGGCGCCCTGGCGCCTGAGCCTCGAAACCTGGTGGGCCGGGGGTCGGTGTCGGGGGATGCGGCTGGTTGTCGGCACGGGTGGTTTCGAGGCTCGCTTCGCTCGCACCTCAACCACCGGGGGCGGCTCGCTTCGCTCGCACCTCAACCACCGGGGGAGGCTCGCTTCGCTCGCACCTCAACCACCGGGGGAGGCTCGCTTCGCTCGCACCTCAACCACCGGGGAGGCTCGCTTCGCTCGCACCTCAACCACCGGGGCAGGCTCGCATCCCGACCGCCCGGGGCGGGTCAGAAGTAGTCGCGCACGTGCAGCGGTCGGCCGCCCAGGGCTGCGTCGAGGACCGGGTCGTGGTGGGCGGGGCCGGTCAGGTGGTCGAGCAGGCGCAGGTTGGCGCACGACTGCGCCCCGGCGAAGGCGAGGGCGAGCCCCTGGGTGGTGAACGTCGGCAGGTCGTCGGGCGGCGTACCGGATCCGCGCTCGCACCCCCGGGGCCGTCGCCGAGGATGAGGCGGTAGTGCCCGTCGGTCGTCGCGAACCGGTCGCCGGCGACGGCGAACCGGACATCGGCCGCGAGTCCCGGCACCCGCGGTGCCAGCGCGGTGAACGCTCCGGCCACGTCGCCGACCCGGAGCATGTAGGGGTGCCGGTGGCGGGCCACGCCGGCCCAGGCCGACGTCGGGAGCACGAGTCGCGCGGGGTCGGCGCCCGACGTACGCACACGCACGGTGCCGGCGACCGAGACGAAGGAGCCGGCGACGGCCCACAGGGCGCGGTAGGCGTCGGCACTCAGGCCGTAGAGGTCCCAGACCTCGACGAGCCGCGTGCGGTCCGTAGCCGTCGCCGCGCTCCCAGACCCCATCCAGCCGACGATCGCGCCGCCGCCGTCGACGGCGAGCGTGATGCCGGTGTAGTCGCCGAGGAGGTCCTCGGGGCTCTGCGTGAACCGGAGCCCGGTGCGGGTGAGGGGGCCGTTCTGGGCAGCGGCCCAGGCGGCGTACACCTCCTGCAGGGCCGGTACGTCGGCCGCGGTGGCGCGCCTCGTCCGCGTCGTCGCCGGCGGGCGCACCGCGCGCCAGGTCGGCGGTCGGGACCTCGACGCAGTCGTAGGACGTGACGAGCTCCCAGCCGAGGGAGCGGTAGATGCCGTTGGCAGTGGGGTAGAGCGTGGAGATCGTCTCGCCGCGCCCGGCGGCCTCGGCCAGCAGCGGTTCGAGGACCCGGTGCAGCAGGCCCTCGCCGCGGTGCTCGGCGGCGATCGTCGACGCCGGCGATGCCACAGGTCGCGACCTCGTGGCCGCCGTACCAGGAGGCGAGCTCGAGAGCCACGGCCTTCGCCACCAGACGCTCGCCGTCGAAGGCGCCCCACGTGTGGCGCCCGGGTGGGCAGCTCGGTGGGCGCCGCCGGTGCGGGCGTCCCGGCGGGCGGCGGTCCGAACGCCTCCGAGGAGAGGTCGGATCCCTGGGCGAGGTCGTCGAGCGTGAGCTTGCGGATCTGCACGGTGGTCAACCTACGGTGTCCCCGGGAGTGCGGCGTCGCCGATCCGTCGGCGCTCAACCTCTCTCGCGGGCGCTCACCAGGTGTCGACGGTCCGCCGGCTGCCGACGAGCCCGCCGTCGTGGGCGGCGGCATCGATCAGGCGTGCCAGGATCCCGCGGGTCTCGATCGGGTCGATCACGTCGTCGATCTCGAAGTGCCGCGCGACGTTGAGGGCGGTCGAGTGCGCCTGCGCGTACGCCGTCAGCTCGCGCACCTGCTGCTCGCGCTCCTCGGCGTCCTCGATCGCCTCGAGCTCGCGTCGCATCGAGAGCCGGACGGCGCCCTCGAGCCCCATCGCACCGAGGTGCGCACCGGGCCAGGCCAGCGTGATGAGCGGCTCGTGGGTGCTGCCGCCGAGCATCGCCTGCGCGCCCAGGCCGTACCCGCGCCGCAGCACGACCCCCAGGAGCGGCACCTGCATCGCGGCGGCGGCCACGAGGAGCCGGGTCGTGTGCCGGACGAGCCCGGTGCGCTCCGCCTCGGCGCCGACCATCATCCCGGGGGTGTCGACGAGCGAGACGACGGGGAAGCCCCACGCGTCGCACAGCTGGAGGAAGCGCGCCGCCTTGTCCCCGGCGTCCGCGGTGATCGGCGCCGGCGACGTGGCGGGTGTCGTTGCCGACGAACCCGACCGTGCGGCCCTCGATGCGCCCCAGTGCGGTCAGCAGCTCGGGGGCGAACCCGCTGCGCAGCACGGTCACCGAGTCGACGTCGGCGATCGTCTCCACGATCGGCACCAGCTCGTACGACGTCCGCTCGCCCTCGGGCACCGCGTCGCGCAGCGGGGTCTGGTCGGCGGCCTCCCAGGCGTCGGTCCGGCCGAGGAAGTAGCCGAGCAGGGCGGCCGCAGCCCCGACCGCCTCGCCGTCCTCGACCGCGAGGTCGACGACGCCGTTGGCGACCATCACGTCCAGCGGCCCGACGTCGGCGGCGGCGACGTCCCCGAGACCGCCACCGGCGATCATCGCCGGGCCGCCCATCCCGAGCGAGGCGTGCGGGGTGGCCACGATCAGGTCGGCGCACCCGGCGATGACGGCGTTGCCGGCGAAGCAGTTGTCCTCCACGACGGCGATCCTCGGCACCGTCCCGCTGAGCCGCGCCCACGCCGCGAACGTCGTCACGTCGAGTGCCGAGACGAGCGGGATGTCGGTGTCGCCGGGACGACCCCCGCCCCCGGAGGCGAAGAACACCGTCGGGACGCCGAGCCGCCCGATCACGTCGAGGAGCCGGTCGGTCTTGCGGTGCCCGCGCATGCCCTGGGTGCCGGCCATGACCAGGTAGTCGTAGGACAGGACCGCCACCTGGTGACCGTCGACGGTGGCGAGGCCGCCCACGATGCCGTCGGCGACGGTGCGGTCGAGCAGGTCGTCCTCGCTGCGCTTGCCGGCCTGTGCGGCGGTCACGAAGCGGCCGTACTCCACGAAGCTGCCCTCGTCGACCAGTGCTGCGACCTGCTCGCGGGCGGTGCGTCCGCCCCGGGCGTGCAGCCGCTCGACCGCCTCCGGGCGGGCGGCGTCCTCGGTGAGCGCCCGACGGGCGAGGACCTCCAGCAGCTCGGGGCGGATCTCGGGTGGCATGGGCGCGAGTGTAGGGGCGGCCGCGGTAATCGCCTGGCGCCGGCGGCGCCTCGCGGGCCACGATGGCGAGATGACCCTGACGATCTCCGCGCTGTGCTTCGACGCCCTCGACCCGGTCGGCCTGGGCCGGTTCTGGAGCGAGGTGCTCGGTCGCGAGCTGGTCGAGGACCGGCGTCTCGGTGTCGTGCTGCGGCCCGAGGACGACGCGGGGTTCCCGATCAGGTTCGCGGCGAACCCGGAGCCGAAGACCGGACGGCTCCAGGCGCACTTCGACCTCACCAGCGCCACGCCCGAGGACCAGGAGGCGACGGTGGCGCTGGCGCTCGCGCTCGGGGCGAGCCACCTCGACGTGGGGCAGCTGCCGGACGAGGGACAGGTCGTGCTGGCCGACCCGGAGGGCAACGAGTTCTGCGTGCTGGAGGCCGGCAACGGCTTCACCGCCGGGTGCGGCTCCATCGGTGCGCTGTCCGGTGACGGGTCGCGGGCGACCGGCTGCTTCTGGAGCGCCGTGCTCGGCTGGCCGCTCGTCTGGGACCAGGACGAGGAGACCGCGATCCAGTCGCCGCTGGGCGGCACCAAGATGTCGTGGGGTGGCCCGCCGCTGCTGCCCAGGACCGGCCGGTGGCGTCCGCACCTGGACCTGGCGCCGTCCGCCGACAGCGACCAGCAGACCGAGGTGGCGCGACTGCTGGCCCTCGGTGCGACGCACGCCGACATCGGCCAGGGTGAGGTCGACCGGGTGGTCCTGGCCGACCCGGACGGTCACGAGCTCTGCGTGCTGGCGTCGCGCTAGGGAGATGCCGCCCGTCCCCGGACCCGCCGGTGGTCGGCCTCAGACGAGCTCGGCCAGCAGCGCAGCCGCCCGGCGGGCGCCGTCGTCCTCGACCGGGAGCGTGCACACCTCGCGGTCGACCTCGCGGCAGATGGCCGCGGCCAGGGCGGCGGGGTCGGCCGCCTCCTCGTAGGGCAGGCGAGTGCCGGCGCCGTAGCGCTCCAGCCGGTGCCGGACGTGGAAGTTCTGCTCGAAGTGGTGGCGGAGCGGGACGTAGACGAACGGTTTGCGGGCGGCGGCCAGCTCCATGCAGGTCGTGAGGCCGCCCTGGACGACGGCCAGGTCGCAGGCGGCCAGGTGTCGGTGGAGCTCGGGGACGTAGCCCCGGACGGTCGCGCCCCGGCGCCGGGGGAGCGAGGCCGGGTCGATGCGGGGGCCCGTCACCACGAGGAACCTCAGCTCCGGGCACGTCCGCCGCGCGAGCGGGACGGCGTCCAGCACCCGCCGCAGCAGTGTCTCTCCCACGGCCGACCCGCCGACGGTGACCACGCAGACGCGGTCGTCGGGGGTGAACCCGAGCCGTGAGCGCAGCCGGGCGACCTCCACCTCGTCGGGTGGGACGAACCCCGTCACGTAGCCGGTGAAGTCGAAGTTCGCCTCGGTCCACTCGCGGATACCGGGCAGGTCAGGGCCGAACGAGCCGGGCACGACGTCCTCGGGGTTGCCGACGAAGACCGAGCGGTCGCGCAGTCGGCGGTAGCGCGCGCGCTGCTCGATCATCTCGGCGTTGTAGTCGGCCGTGAGGGCAGCCTCCGCGCTTCCGCCGTCCGGCATCGGCAGCCAGCCGACGAAGTCGGTCATCCACGCGTAGGAGAACCGCTTCAGCTCGGGGTTCTGGTGGAGGAAGTGGTCGACGTCCCAGGCCTCGTCGGCGACGACGAGGTCGTAGCGGTCCTGCTCGACGACCTCGTCGAAGACCATGAAGTTGGCCAGGTGCAGCCCGTCCATGCGCCGGATGGTCTGGAAGGCGTGCAGGTCGTGGTCGCCGCACTCGTCCTCGACATGGGTCGACTCGCTGGCGAGCCAGCGCGACGCGGGGTGTACCCGCTCGCCGGCCTCCTCCAGCACCCGGGTGACCGGGTGCTGGGCCAACCAGTCGATCTCCAGGTCGGGGTGGTGCTGCCGCAGCTCGCGGGCGACGGACACGTCGCGACGGGCGTGCCCGAGGCCGATCGCGGAGGAGAGGTACAGCGCCCGGCGCGGTCGTCGGGGCGCGCGCGTCCAGGCATGGCGGGCCGGCTCCGGTGTCGGGGCGTGTCGGTCGACGAACGCCTTCACCAGCCGGTTGACCCGGACCGGGTCGCGGGTGTGCGGGAAGTGGCCCGAGCCCTCCAGGAGCTCGAGGCGGCCGCCGGTGAGCTCGGCGAGGCGCTCGCCCACCACGTGGGTGCGGATCAGGTCGCCGGTGCCATGGATGACCAGCACCGGGCACTCGACCAGCGCGCACAGGGCGACGACGTCCTCGTGCTCGGCGCCGTCGAGGCCCATCCGGCCGGCGGTGGAGTCGACCAGCACCTGCGGCGTGACCTCGGCCGACCAGGCCAGGGCGTCCTCGAGCTGCTTGGTGGAGTGCGGCTCGCTGAGCGCCTGGCCGAGGAAGAACCGGCGGAAGGCGTCGAGGTCGCCCTCCAGCCAGTTGTAGCGGTTGTACGACGCCCAGCCCTGGGCGGTGTCGTGGCGCTCGTCCCACGCCCAGAGCTCGCGTGCGGGGCTCCCGACGTCGATGCCGCAGGAGGGGGCGATCGCCACCAGGCCGCTCACCCGGTCCTGGTGCTTGGCCGCGACGTGGACGCCCCAGGTCGCCCCGCAGGACAGGCCGACGACCACGGCGCGGTCGGTGCCGGTCGCGTCCAGCACCGCCACGGCATCGGCCGCCATCTCCCCGTCGCCGTACGCCGCCGCACCGACCGGGCGGTCCGAGGCGCCCGAACCGCGTCCGTCGAACGCCACGACCCGGAAGTGCCGGGCCAGGTAGGGGACCTGGAGCTTCCAGTGGCGCGAGTCGACCAGCGCCCAGGTCGGCAGCAGGAGCACGGTCGGTGCGTCTCGCTCCCAGACCTGCCAGGCCAGCTCGACGCCGTCCCGGGCCACACGACCGGCCCGGTCGGGGAGCCGGGGGCGCGTCGTGGCGACTCCGCTGTGCGGCGCTTGCGACGTCATCTCGGCCCCCTCGTCCGGTCAGTGTGCACCCCTGCGGTCAGGGGCGCACCTCGATAACCCGGTTGAACGGCGTCTCGGCGGCACTGCGGAACCGGGTGAACCCGCCGGCCGTGACGACGTCGCGGATGCGAGCCGGGCCGGCCTGGGTGCCGAGCGCGAGCCCGACGTCCTGCGACAGCGACGAGGGCGTGCAGAGCAGGGTGGAGAAGCCGTAGAAGGCGCGACCGACCGGGTTGAGGTTGTCCTCGATCCGGTCGCCGGCCATCGGCTCCACCACCATCCAGGTGCCGTCGTCGGCGAGCGCCTCGCGGACGTGGCCGGCTGCACCCACCGGGTCACCCATGTCGTGGAGGCAGTCGAACATGGTCACCAGGTCGTAGCCGCTGCCGCCGAAGGACTGCGCCGAGGCCACCTCGAAGCGGATCCGGTCGCCGAGGCCGGCGGCCGCCGCCCGCTCCCGAGCCGTCGCGATCGACCCCTCGTGGTAGTCGAAGCCGACGAACGTCGAGTCCGGGAACGCCTGGGCCATCAAGATGGTGCTGGCGCCGTGCCCGCAGCCGACGTCGGCGACGCTGGCACCGCTGCGGAGCTTGTCGACGACCCCGTCCAGCGCCGGGAGCCACTCCGCGACCAGGTGCGCGTGGTAGCTGGGTCGGAAGAAGCGCTCGCACCCCTCGTGGACGTCGCTCACGTGCTCGTGCCAGCCGAAGCCGGCGCCGTTGCGGGCCGCGTCGATGATGTGGTCGGTGCCCTGGAGCGTGCCCAGCGCGATCTGGAAGAAGCCCGGCAGGAACGCCGGGCTGTCCTCGACCGTCAGAGCCACGACCTGCTCCGGCGGCAGGGTGTAGCGACCGGACGTGGCGTCGTAGGTCACGTAGTCCCCGGCGGCCTGGGCGTTGAGCCACTCCCGGGCGTAGGGCTCCAGCGTCCCCGTCCGCGAGGCGAGCTGGGCCGGCGTGCTGGGGCCGTGCTCGGCGAGGTCGCGGTAGTAGCCGAG
Source organism: uncultured Actinomycetota bacterium (assembly GCA_963757695.1). Classification (GTDB taxonomy): domain Bacteria; phylum Actinomycetota; class Actinomycetes; order Propionibacteriales; family Nocardioidaceae; genus Nocardioides. The sequence continues at coordinate 77,135 of CAVWTJ010000012.1, read as the reverse complement.
CTTGTCGCCCATGACGACCAGGGCGGCGTTGAGTGTCGCGCCGACCTCGCCGACGGCGCGGAAGACGAACTGCATCAGTACGTCGGTGTCGACCTCGGTGGTCGGCTCCGACGGGGCGGCCGACGTCGCGGCCTGGGTGGTGGTCATCTGTGGTGCTCCCTCGTGGTGTCGGTCAGGTGGCGGGAGCCGGACCCTCGCCCGGCTGCTTCCCTGTCCAGCAACCTAGGCAGCGCGGGGCCTCCCTCGCCTCCGGTGACCCCCCTGGTCCTGGCCGGGCGCGTGCCCTTGTGGGGCCCACGACGCCTGGCGCGCCACTAGGGTGTGGGGATGCTGGTGGGACGGGTTCCCGAGATGCAGACGATGGCCCGGCTCGTCGCCGAGGCACGGCTGGGATCGGCGGCGGTGCGGGTGCTGCTCGGGGACCCCGGTGTCGGCAAGACGGCCCTGCTGCAGCACGTCGTGGCGGGCCTCGCCGGGGACTGCCGAGTGCTGCGCGCGACCGGGATCGAGACCGAGCAGGAGCTGGCGTTCGCGGGGCTGTCCCAGCTTCTGGGTCCGGCACTCGACACCCTGCCCTCGATCCCGCGGCCGCAGGCGGAGGCACTCGAGTCCGCCCTGGCGCTGCGGGAGGGGGAACCGGGAGACCGGTTCGCCATCGGTGCCGCCACGCTGAGCGTGCTGACGGCCTACGCCGAGAGGGGGCCGGTCGCCGTCGTCGTGGACGACGCCCACCTGCTCGACGCACCGACGCTCGAGGCGGTCGCGTTCGCCGCTCGACGGCTCCACTCCGACCCGGTGCTGGTGCTGCTGGCGGCCCGACGCCACGAGCTGGGCGAGGCGCTCGCCGGGCTGCCCCTGCTCGAGCTCTCGGGTCTGGGTCCGCGGGCCGCCCGTGAGCTGCTCGAGGGCGCCGGCCCGGGGGCGGTGACGAGTGAGCGCTTCGAGGAGGTCTTCCGCCTCACGGCCGGCAACCCGCTGGCGCTGCACGAGCTCGGCTCCGACCTCGCCGGGTTCGACCCGGGGCCGCCCGGTCTGCCGGCCACGGTGCCGACCGCGGTGACGCGCGCCTTCGCCCGACGGCTGGAGTCCTTCGACGACCCGACCCGGGCGGTGCTGCTGACCGCCGTGGTGGCGGGCGGGGACATGACGCTCGTGGCGAGGGCGTGCGTCGAGCTGGGCCACGACGTCGCGGGGCTCGCGCGGCCCGTGGACGACGGCCTGGTGACCGTGCACGACGGCCGGGTGGACTTCCGGCACCCGCTGCTGCGGGCTGCGGTCTACTCCGGCTCGACGGCCGACCAGCGGCACCGGACGCACCGCGCGGTCGCGGCGTCGCTGCCGCAGGGCGACATCGACCGCCGCGCCTGGCACCTCGCCGCTGCTGCCTGGGGACCGGACGCCGAGGTGGCCGACCTGCTGGTGCGCGCGGGCGAGGGCGCCTTCGCGCGGTCCGGGTACGCCGTGGCGGCCTCGGCCCTCCACCGGGCGGCGTCCCTCAGTCCGGACGGTCGGCTGCGGTGCTCGCGGCTGCTGCGCGCCGCCGAGGCCGCGTGGGCGGCGGGCCAGCCGGACCGGGTGACCGCCCTGCTCGACGAGCTGGTCGGGCTTCGTCCCGACGAGGTGGTCGCGGCGGGTGCCGTGGAGCTGCGCGCCACGGTCGCGGCACGGACCGGCTCACTGCGGGAGGCCTTGGTGATGCTCCAGGACGCGGCTGCGCGGGAGACGACCGTCGACCGGGCCGTCGTCCTGCTGGCCGACGCCGCCCACACGGCGTTCTTCCTCGGCGACACCGCCACCTCGATCGCCGTCGCCGACACCCTGGAGGAGCTCGTCGCGCGCACCACGACGGAGCGCTCACGTGCGCTGGGCCTGATGGCCGGCGGGATCTCACGGGTGCTGACCGGTCGAGGGGGAGCCGAGGAGATCCGGGAGGCGGTGCCCCTGCTGGAGTCGAGCGTCGACCTGCGGTCCGACCCACGCCGGCTGCCGTGGTTGATGTTGGCGCCCCTCTTCCTGCGGGAGCACTCCGGGGGAGGTCGACTGAGGTCGATGGTCGACGAGGTCCGGAGCGCGTCAGGAGTGGGCACCCTGCCGGCGCTCCTCTTCCTCGTCGGCCGCGACGAGGCCACCACCGACGAGTGGGACCGGGCCGGGGCGGACTTCACCGAGGGCGTCCGACTCGCCCGCGAGACCGGCCAGCACACCGAGCTGGCTGCCTGCCTGGCCGGGCGGTGCTGCCTGGCCGCTCGGCAGGGTGACGAGACGCGATGCCGCGACGACGGACAGGAGGCGCTCGCCCTGTGTCGCGAGCGCAGCATCCACCTGCCCGAGGCGTTCGCGCTGATGGCCCTGGGCGACCTCGAGCTCTCGCTCGGGAACGCCGCCGCGGCCGTCACCTGGTTGCGGACCTTGGAGTCCCTCCTCGTCGACCGAGGCATGGCCGACCCCGATCTCTCGCCGGTCCCGGAGCTCGTCGACGCCCTGCTGCGCGGCGGCGAGGCGCAGACGGCGGTCGAGCTGGTGGCGCCCTACGTCGTGGCGGCGGACGCCAAGGGCCAGCCGTGGTCTCGCGCGAGGGCTCGACGGGCGGAGGGCCTGGTCGCCGGGGACGACGAGATCGACGCGACGTTCTCGGCTGCCCTGGGCCTCCACGCGCTGACGCCGGACCGGTTCGAGACCGCCCGGACGCGGTTGGCGTATGGCGAGCGGCTGCGGCGAGCGGGGCGTCGTGTCGATGCCCGCGTCGAGCTTCGCGGCGCCCTTGCCTGCTTCGAGCAGCTCGGGGCCCGGTGCTGGTCACTGCGCGCAGCGGCCGAGCTGACCGCCACCGGCGAGACCGTGGAGCGGGCCGATGCCGGCTGGCGGACGTCGCTCACGCCGCAGGAGCTCCAGGTCAGCCTGCTGCTGGCCGAGGGGCGGACCACCCGCGAGGCCGCCGCGGCGCTGTTCCTCAGCCCCAAGACCGTGGAGTACCACCTGCGCAAGGTCTACACGAAGCTGGGCATCCACTCTCGAGACGAGCTGTCCGCCGCGCTGGCCGGCGACACAGCGCAGCGACCCTCGTAGTCGAACGTACGTAGACGGGCTCTCGGGCGATCCCACAGCACTCTCCACGCCTGGGACCGCAGGGGTCGTCACCACTCCGTACGTCCGCCTACGACGAGGCCGGCGCGACCTGACTGCGACCGGCCCGCGGCGGGGCCTCGACCGTCATCTCCTACGCTCATGACGTGACTGTCCCCACCGCTCCCGACGCCTCGATGCTCGACGCAGCCGCCCTGGACGCCGCCGACCCGCTGGCGTCGTACCGCGACCTCTTCGTCGGCACCGAGACCCCGCTGGTCTACCTCGACGGCAACTCGTTGGGCCGGCCGCTGAGGGCGACGGCGCAGCGGCTGAGCACGTTCGTCGAGCAGGAGTGGGGCGGGCGGCTGATCCGGGGGTGGGACGAGCGCTGGATGGACCTGCCCGAGGTGCTCGGCGACGCGATCGGTGCGCAGTGCCTGGGCGCCTCGACCGGCCAGACCGTGCTCGGCGACTCCACGACCGTGCTGCTCTACAAGCTGATGCGCGCCGCCGTCGGGCTGCGACCGGGGCGCACCGAGATCGTGCTCGACCGCGACAACTTCCCCACCGACCGGTACGTCGCCGACGGCGTGGCCCGCGAGTGCGGGCTGAGCCTGCGGTGGATCGACGTGGACACCACCGCCGGGGTCACCCCCGAGCAGCTGGCCGAGGTGGTGGGGGAGCAGACCGCGCTGGTCGTGCTCAGCCACGTCGCCTACCGCTCGGCCTGGCTCGCCGACGGCGCCGCGCTCACCGCGATCGCCCACGACGCGGGTGCGCTGGTGCTCTGGGACCTCTCGCACTCGGTCGGCTCGGTGCCGGTCGCCCTCGACGACTGGGACGCCGACCTGGCGGTGGGCTGCACCTACAAGTACCTCAACGGCGGTCCGGGGGCGCCGGCGTTCGCCTACGTCGCCGAGCGGCTGCTCGACGACCTGGTGCAGCCGATCCAGGGCTGGATGGGCGCGACCGACATCTTCCTGATGGGTCCGACCTACCGCCCGGCCGAAGGCATCCGCCGCATCCTGTCCGGCACCCCGCCGGTGGTGGGGATGCTGGCGCTGCAGGACATGCTCGGCCACGTCGCGAAGGTCGGCATGGGTGCGATCCGGGAGAAGTCGCTCGGGCTCACGACCTACGCGATCGAGCGTGCGGCCGAGCTGCTCCCCGAGACCACGCTCGCCTCGCCCGCGCGACCCCGCCCGGCGCGGTGGCCACGTCACCCTCAACCACCCGCTGATGCGCGAGGTCACCGCTGCGCTGTGGGAGCGCGACGTGGTCCCCGACTACCGCGACCCGGGCGGCCTGCGGCTCGGTCTCTCGCCGCTGTCGACGTCGTACGACGAGGTGGAGCGCGGGCTGGTCGCCGTGCGCGAGGTGCTCGACTCCCGTGGCTGAGGGGGCTCCCGCCGACGAGGTGGACGCGCCCGGCGATCCCGACCGAGCTGCGCGTCCTGATCGCGTCGGCCTTCGTCATCGCGATCGGCTTCGGCCTGGTCTCGCCGGTGCTGCCGGCCTACGCGCGCAGCTTCGACGTCGGGGTCGCCGCGGCGTCGTTCGTGGTCTCGATCTTCGCCTTCTTCCGGCTGGTCTTCGCCCCCGCCGGCGGCAAGCTCGTCTCGCGGCTGGGGGAGCGCCCGGTCTACCTCACCGGACTGCTGCTCGTCGCCGCGTCGTCGCTGGCCACCGCGTTCGCCCAGTCCTACGTGCAGCTGCTGGTCTTCCGCGGCCTCGGCGGCATCGGCTCGACGATGTTCACGGTCTCCGCGATGGCGCTGCTCGTGCGCCTGGCGCCGCCCACGATCCGGGGGCGGGTGTCGTCGGCGTACGCCGTCGTCGTTCCTCATCGGCGGCATGCTCGGCCCGGTCATCGGCGGTGCGCTGGCCGGCTTCGGGCTGCGTCTGCCGTTCATCGCCTACGCCGTCGCGCTGGTCGTGGCCGCCGCCGTGGTGGCCGTGCGGCTCTCCGGTGCGCAGCTGCGCCCGGCGACCACCGGCCCGCCCGCGCCGCCGATGCTCCTGAGCGAGGCGCTGGCCCACCCGTCGTACCGGGCCTGCCTGGCCTCGGCCTTCGCCAACGGCTGGTGCAACTTCGGGGTACGGGTCGCGGTGCTGCCCCAGTTCGCGCTCGTGGTCCGCGACGACACCTGGGTCGCCGGGGTGGCCCTCGCGCTGGCCGCCCTCGGCACGGCGCTGACGCTGCAGGTCGCCGGTCGGGTCGCCGACACGGTGGGGCGTCGGCCGCTGGTGGTGGTCGGGCTGCTGATGACCGCGGCGACGCTGGGCCCGATCGGCCTCAGCGGCAGCCTCGTCGTGCTGCTGGTGCTGTCCGGGCTCTCCGGCATCGGTGCCGGGCTGGTCAACCCCGGCCAGCAGGCCACGGTCGCCGACGTCGTCGGCGCGGGCCGCTCCGGCGGCACCGTGCTCAGCACGTTCCAGATGGCCCAGGACGGCGGCGCCATCCTCGGCCCCGTGCTGGTCGGCGTGGTCGCCGACCAGGTGGGTTTCGGGTGGGCCTTCGGGGCGACCGCGGTGATCAGCCTGCTCGCCGTGCTGCCGTGGCTGGTGGCGCCGGAGACGCTCACGGTGGCCGAGGCCGCCGCCGAGGACGGGCCCCGGTGAGGGGCGGGCGCGCATGTCGCCGACCGTCGTGACGACCGGCTGACCCTGGTGAGCATCGGTGGTCCTCACGACGGTCAGCAACATCCACCCCGGCGGCAGGTGGTTGGGTGGGCACCATGCGCTTCCCCCAGCCGCTCCGTCCCGGCGACACCATCGGCGTCACCGCGCCGTCCAGCGGCGTCGACGCCGGCATGCGTCCTCGCCTCGACCACAACGTGGCCTGGCTGCGCGCTCGCGGGTACGACGTCCGCGTCGGCGAGTGCCTCGGCGGCGACCGGGTCGTCTCGGCGCCCAAGGAGCAGCGCGCCGACGAGCTGATGGCCATGCTGCGCGACCCGGACGTGCGGGCGATCGTGCCGCCGTGGGGCGGCGAGCTGGGCATCGACCTGCTCGACCAGCTCGACTGGGCCGAGCTCGCCACCCTGGAACCGACCTGGACGCGTCGGCTACAGCGACTCCTGCGCCTGGATGCTGCCGGTGACCACGCTCCTGGGGTGGGCGCACCATCCACGGCTCCAACCTCATGGACACCGCCTACGACGTGCCGGCCGGGCTGCTGCACTGGACCGAGATCGCGGCGGCCGAGCGCCCCGTCGCCCGGCCCCTCGTCCAACGCAGCCCCGGGCCGCTTCCGCACGGGCGGCTGGGACGACTACCGCGGCGACCCCACGGTCGACACGATGACGCTCGACGGCGAGGGGTCCTGGACGCTGCTGGGCGGTGGCGGGCTCGACGTCTCGGGCCGTCTGGTCGGCGGCTGCATCGAGATCGTCTCCGCGCTCGCCGCGACCCGCTTCGGCGACGTCGCCGCGTTCGGTCGCGAGTACGCCGACGACGGGCTGATCGTCTTCCTCGAGGCCGCCGAGGACGGACTCCTACGCGGTCGGGCGCCACCTGCACGCGCTCCGGCTGGCGGGGTGGTTCGACGACGCGACGGCGATCCTGATCGGGCGGACGACGGCCCCGGGCCACGACGACCTGAGCCAGCACGAGGCGGTCAAGGACGCCCTCGGCATGCTCGACATCCCGATCGTGCTCGACGTCGAGTGCGGCCACACCCAGCCCTTCCTGCCGCTCGTGACCGGGTCGCTGGGCCGCGTGGTCATCGAGCGGGACCGGTGCGAGATCACCCAGGAGCTCGTCTGAGCTCGCCCGAGCCCCACCCCGGCACCGAGCCCGGCACCGAGCGCCGCGGCACCTCGACCTCGGGGTGAGGTGGCGCCGGGCGACGCGGGACACCATGTCGCGGTGCCCCTGCTGCCGCCACCTCCCTCCCTGGCATCCGGCGCCACGCCGTACGACGTGGCCGGATGGGTCTCCTCCCATCTCGGCGACCTGGCCCGCGAGGGGCCCGAGGGCGTCCGCCCCGGGGCGCTGCGGGGCGGCCAGCTCGCGGCCGACACCGCGCTGGCCGCACTCGACGTCGACGGCTACGCCCGCTCGCGCAGCACGGTGCTGCCGGTCGCGCGGCAGGGCGCGACCCGGATGTCGCCGTACGTCCGGCACGGGCTGGTGCACCTGGCCGAGGTCTGGGACCGGGTCGCGGACGCGCCCGGTCCGGCGACCGGGTCGCAAGTACCGCGACGAGCTGCTCTGGCAGGAGTACGCCCGACACCTCTACGCCCGGGTCGGGCCCGACCTCGGCTCCTCGCTGCGGCGCGACCAGCCCCGGCGCGGCGCAGCCGTGGGAGCGAGCCGTGGCCGCGCGACATGGCCTGCATGGAGCACGTCGTCGGCGGCCTGGAGCGCGACGGGTGGCTGGTCAACCAGACCCGGATGTGGCTCGCCTCGCAGTGGGCGGTGCGGGCCGGCGCGGAGTGGCGGGCCGGGGAGGACGAGATGTTCGCGCACCTGCTCGACGGGTCGCGGGCCGCCAACCGGCTCGGGTGGCAGTGGACCGTCGGGCACCGGCAGCGGCAAGGCCTACGGGTTCAGCCGCTGGCAGGTCGAGAAGCGGGCGCCGGCGTTGTGCGAGGCGTGCCCGCTCGCGCAGGCGTGCCCGATCCAGGGGTGGCCCCAGGCGGAGGTCGGGCCGCACCCTGCCCGGGCCCGACCTCGGCCAGGCCCCGGTGCCGGGCGGCCCGACGGAGCCGGGGTCGCCCGGGGCGGGCGAGCGGGTCTGGCTCACCGCCGAGTCCCTCGGCTCCGGCGACCCGGCGCTCGCCGAGGACCCGGACGCGACCGGCGACGTTCGTCTTCGACGAGCCGCTGCTCGCGCGGCTGCGGCTCTCCGGGCAAGCGGCTGGTGTTCCTGGCCGAGACCCTGGGGGAGCTGGCCGAGACCCACGACCTGGAGGTCCGGCGCGGGGAGGTGGTCGCCGAGCTGGGGGCCGAGCCGCTGGCGGCGACGTACGCACCGGTGCCGGGGTGGGCGCGGCACCGGGCGCGGCTCGACGTGCCCGAGGTGCACCCGTGGCCCTGGCTGGTGCGGCCGCGGTCGGCGTCGGTGCGCTCCTTCAGCGCCTGGCGGCGCTCGCCGGGGCGGTGACAGGGCGGGGACGCGCAGGTGCGACTGAGTACGCGGACGGATCCGAGGCCCGGGCCCCGCGGCCAGGGTGTGGTCATGACCACCCACACCACACGCACCCGTCAGCTCCTCCTCGCCGCGGCCCTGGTCGTCTCCGGACTCGTCGCGGCCCCGTCAACGGCTACGGCGGCTACGGCGGCCCCGGCCGCCGCGCCCCACTCCGCCGCGCCCCACTCCGCCGCGACCACCGGCACGCCCGCCGCCACCCGCTCGGCCGGCCACCGCGTGGTGCACCGGGACGCGCGTCGCGACGTCGTCCGGGTCGCCGGCCGCAAGCACCGGCGCACGCCGTACGACCGGACCACCGACATCGTCGGCACGGTGGTCGACCACCGGGCCGAGCGCCTCGTCCTGAAGGTCCGGCTGCGGCGGCTGGTCCTCGCCGACTACCGGTTCGTGATCGCCGGCATCCGGACGTCGGACTCGCAGTCCTACGACGCGATGCTGGACCTCTCGCGCACCAGCACGGGCTCGCGGGTGCTGGTGGTCGGCGACGCCACGTCGAGCACCTGTCGGGGTACGTCGTGGCACCTGTCCCGGGCCACCGGCACCGTCACGATGACGATCCCGCGCACCTGCCTGGGAGACCCGCGGTGGGTGCGGGTCGGACTCGGCATGGTGTCGACCTCGAAGGACTTCTCGACCACCCGCGCCGACGACTCCCGGCGCAGGGGAGGCCTCGACCTCGACCTGGTCCGCGGACCGCGCCAACCGCACGCCTGAGACGGCCGGCGGCGGTGTCCGGGTCCCACCCGGGCGCCGCCGCTGTCCGCGTGGAGGGCATCCGGTCCGATCGTCAGTCGGTCGCCGTGCCTCCAGCTCACCCGGGCCGGCCAGCGCCACCCGGTCCGGGGGGAGAGAGCCGGACGGGCTCAGTGCACCTGTCCCACGGCGGACGTGGGGGTGAAGCGGACGAGGAGCCTCTTCTCGGCGACCATGGCCGCGCGGTACTCGTCCCAGTCGTCGTGGGGTCCGCCGGCGACCTGCTCGTAGTAGGCACACAACGCGTCGCTGGTGGCGTCCCCCGGCTCGGTGGTGACCGCCGAGAGCTCGGCGGTGCCGTCGAAGGAGACGTAGGACCACGACGGGGGGTCGGTGAGGTGCAGCACGATGCGCGGGTCGCGGCGCATGTTGGCGGTCTTGGCGCGGTCGTCGGTCACCGAGACCACGAACGTGTCGCCGTCCACGGCGTAGGCGACGTCGGAGGACTGGGCGCGACCGTCCTTGCGCAGGGTGACCAGGACGGCCTTGTCGCGGGTGCCGGCCCAGGCGATGGCCTCGGTCAGGTCCATGTGGTGCTCCTTCGCGGTCCGTGGGGTCGTCGCCGGGTGAGGTGCCGGCCGACGTGTCGCGGGGGACGGGCTAGTGGACGTGGTCCTGCCAGTCGGCCGGCACTCGTCCGGCAGGCCCGGGCGCCGGCTGGTCGTCGGGGTGCGCGGTCGGCGCGGCCAGGGCGGGGCCGGCCAGACCGACCTCCCGCTCGAAGTCCCAGAACCAGTCCTCGCCGGGCTCGAAGCTGGTCATCACCGGGTGGCCGGTGTCGCGGAAGTGCGCGGAGGCGTGCTGGCTGGGCGAGGAGTCGCAGCACCCGACGTGTCCGCAGGCCGCACACCGGCGCAGGTGCACCCACCACCCACCGGCCGCGTCGCACTCCACGCAGCCGGTGCCGCTGGGCGGGACGGTGGGGTCGATGCCGTCGGAGGAGCTCATGTCCTCAGTCTGCCTCGCTCAGGCCCGGTAGTCGACGGTCCACGTACGACGCGAGTGCCAGCAGGGCGAGGAACAGCACCGTCACGCCCACGGAGGTCACCGCGACCGCGGCGGCGCCGTCCTCGCGGTGGTCGAGGAAGGGGTAGGGGTACCAGCCGGTCAGACCCCCGACGAGGAGCGTGACGAGGAGCCAGGCGATCGGCCACACCAGGACCCAGCCGGCGACCGAGCGGGTGACCCGGGGGCGCGGACCGAAGACCGCCCAGCCGGCGACGGCGAGGACCGGCACCACCATGTGGAGCAGCTTGTCGGCGGCCCAGTCGGCGCCGTCGAGGTGCAGCAGCGGCCGGAGCAGCACGAAGTGGACCAGGCCCGTCACGGTGATGCCCGTGATCGCGGCCAGGCGCACGACCCGCCACCGGGGCCCGTCGCGCAGGGGGTCGATCGCCAGCGTTGTGGCGACGACCGCGACCAGCACGTTGCTCTGGATGGTGAAGTAGGCGATGAAGCGCGCCAGGCGAAGGCCGATCACCGGCGGCTCGACCTCGTCGAGCACCTGCCCGCCCCGGATCACCAACGCCAGCTGCAGTGCCAGCGCCACGATCGCGACCACCGCGGTGAGCAGGTGCCAGCGGCGGGCGGAAGTCTCGGTCACCCCGACAGGCTAGGGCGGCGGCGCGACGTCCGCCTCGACACGGCGGGACACGGGGCGCGCGGCAGCCACTCCGGTCGGGCTCGACGCTACGGTCCTCCCATGCCCGAGGACAACGATCTCGGCCAGCGGGTCGGCGACGTCGTGCCCGGTTGGTCGCCGCGCGCCTGGCCGCACCCGGTCCGCCTCGAGGGCCGCTACGTCGTGCTGGAGCCGTTGACCGTGGCGCACGCGGCCGACCTGCACGCCGCGGTGGCCGGGCCGGACGATCGCGACCTGTGGACCTACCGACCGACCGAGCCGCCGCCCGACGTGCCGGCGATGGCAGCGCTGGTCGAGCAGGTCCTCGACACGACGGGCACCGAGACCTGGGCTGTGGTGCTGCCGGACGGCGCCGCCGGGATCACGTCGTTCATGCGGGTCGAGCCCGACCACGGCCAGGTCGAGGTGGCCGGGGTGCTCTACGGGCGGCGCCTCCGGCGCACCCCCGCATCGACCGAGGCGACCCACCTGCTGCTGAGGTGGGCCTTCGACGGTCTCGGCTATCGCCGCGTCGAGTGGAAGTGCGACAGCCACAACGAACCGTCGCGCCGCGCAGCCGCGCGGCTGGGCTTCACCTACGAGGGCCGCTTCCGCAACCACCTGGTCGTCAAGGGCCGCAACCGCGACACCGACTGGTTCTCGATCACCGACCGCGAGTGGCCCGCGATCCGCGCCGAGCACGAGCGGTGGCTGGACCCCGCGAACGTCGACCGCGACGGCGGCCAGCGCACCGGGCTGCGGGTGCCTGAGGCGGCGCCGGCCCGACTTGAGCGGCAGGAGTAGGCAGGAGACATGCGCCCCACCTGCGATCACCTCCGCTCTCACCGCAGCCGCAGCCACCCTCGGCAGCCTCGGCACCAAGCCCGACTCGGCCTGGTACCGCTCGATCGAGAAGCCGTCCTGGGAGCCACCGGGCATCGCCTTCCCCCTGGTGTGGACGCCGCTCTACGGCCTCATCGGCTGGGGCACCGGGCGCGCGATCGAGGCGGCCCCCGAGGGTGACCGCCGTCGCCTGTGGGCACTGACCGCGGCCGACCTCACCGCCAACGCGGCCTGGTGCTGGGCGTTCTTCGACCGCGAGTCGCCGCGCGCGGGGCTGGCCACCATCGCCGTGCTCAACGGCCTCAACGTCGCCCTCGTCCGCGAGGCCGCGCAGCCACGACACCACGGCAGCCGCCGCGCTGACGCCGTACGTCGCGTGGACCGGGTTCGCCACCGCGCTCAACGTGAGCATCTGGCGGCGCAACCGATGAGGGTGGACGGCTGCGGACCTTCCCGGTCGACCGGGTAGACCTGCACCGGCCGGCCCGAGCGCGCCCGTCCGGCGCAGGAGAGGACCGACCGGCGGGCCGCGGGTGGGCGAGCTGTCGTGCACCGCTGCGGATGGCACCTGTCGGCGCGCCGTGGCATGGTCGGACCCATGGACCCACGCATCAGCTTCGTCACGCTCGCGGTCGCCGACGTGGCCGCCTCACGGCGGTTCTACGTCGAGGGGCTCGGCTGGCCGCCGGCGTACGACGGCGACGACGTCCTGATGATCATGGCGGGGGAGCGACTGGTGCTGTCGCTGTGGGACCGGACCGCCTTCGAGGCGGAGATCGGGCCGGTCGCCCGTGGGGCCGGGGTGCCACCCGTCGCCCTCGCGCACAACGTGGCCGAGCCGGCCGACGTCGACGTGGTGCTCGCCACCGCGCGAGCGGCCGGCGCCGACCCGGTCACCGAGCCGCAGGAGCGGGAGTGGGGCGGCTACACGGGCTACTTCGCCGACCCCGACGGCTATCGCTGGGAGGTCGCCCACAACCCGGGTCCGATCGGGCTCAGCGTCCTGCCCTGAGCCGGACCCCCAGTCGATCGCCCGGACCTCGACCTCGTGGGCGAGCATGATGGCCTGCCCGGACACCGGGTCCATCTGGGCGGAGCCGCCGGGCACGACGGTGTTGATGTTGGCGCCGGCCGAGGGCCCGGGCCCGTCGCGGCCCCGTCGTCGCGTGACCCCACCCGTGCGGCACCACGACCACGCCCCGCGCGACGTCGTCGGTGAGGGAGACGGGCACCTCGACGGCCCCGGTCGGGCTGGAGACCTCGATCCGCATCGGCCCTCGACGATGCCCCGCTCGGCTGCGTCGTCGGGGTGGAGCAGGGCGGTGTTGCCGTCGGGCTGCCGGATGTAGGAGCTGTTGTGCATCCAGGAGTTGTGCGAGCGCCGGTCGCGCCGCCCGACGAGCCGCAGGACGCCGGGCCGGGACAGGTCGGCCTCGGCGGCGGCGAGCCGGTCGAGGTCTGCGACGAGGTCGGCCGGGGCCAGGTCGACGAGACCGTCGGGTGTCGCGACCCGCCGGCCGAGGAACGACCCGGGCTCGGTCGCGGGCAGCAGGACGCCCTCGGGGTGGCGCTTCAGCTCGCGCAGCGACGTGCGCCGGCCCCAGCGCAGGAGCAGCGCGAGCAGGTGGTCGGCGGTGACCTGGGGCGAGCGCGGCAGCCGACCCAGCAGCCGGTTGAGGCGGGGGAGGGCGTGCGCGGCGGTCGTGCCCCAGGGGCGTACCCCGGAGGCCAGGGCCAGGTCGGAGAAGATCTGCCACTCCGTGCGTCGCTGCCCCAGCGGCTCGACGACGGCGGGCGTCCACTGGGCGTGCGGCACGATCTGCAGCGACTGGTGCGAGGCCGGGAAGTCGCTGCGCTCGAGCATGTCGGTGGCCGGCAGCACGTAGTCGGCGTACGCCGCGGTCTCGTTGCGGTAGAGGTCGATGCTCACCAGCAGGTCGAGCCGCGGGAGCGCCTCGGCCAGCGCCCCGCCCGGCACCGAGTGCACGGGGTTGCCGGCCGTCACGAACGAGCGCGCGCACCCGATCGGGGTGCTCGGTCGTGATCTCGTCGGCGAGCGCGGCGACCGGGAACGCCCCGGCCACGCGGTGCCAGCGCCCGTCGGTGGTGCGGTGCTCGTCGAAGCGCCCCAGGCCGACCAGGTCGGCGAGCCGGAGGGTGTCGAAGGCGCCGCGCGGCACCAGCAGCCCGCCGCGGCGGTCGAGGTTGCCGGTGATCAGGTTGATGCCCTGGATGAGCCAGTAGGCCACCGACCCGAACGGGCCCATGTTGACGCCGGTCGAGCAGTAGAGCGCGGCGCCCTTGCCGCTGCCGTCGGAGGCGGCGGCGTACGACGTCGCGAGGTCGCGGATCGTCGCTGCCGAGATCCCGGTGACGGCCTCGGCGCGCTCCGGCGTCCAGGGTGCTGCTGCGGCGACGAACTCGTCGACGCCGCGGGCCACCTTGCGGGCGGGGGCCAGGTCGAGGCCGATCTCGGCGGTCAGCACGTGGAGCATCGCGGCGAGCAGATAGGCATCGGTGCCCGGGCGGATCGGCACGTGCTCGCCGACGCGGCGCGCGGTCTCGGTGCGGCGCGGGTCGACGATGATCACCCGGCCGCCACGATCGACCACCGACGACAGCACGCCGGCGGCGTCGGCGACCTGGAGCACCGACATCTGGCTGACCAGCGGGTTGGAGCCCAGGCACATGAAGAGCTCGAGGTGCTCGAAGTCGGGCACCGGGTGCACGAGCGAGAGGCCGTACATCTCGGTCGAGACGTGGAACTTGGTGTTGACGTCGATGGAGTGCGACGCGAAGACATTCGGGGAGCCGAGCGCTTCGACGTACGCCGTCGACATCAGCGTGCCCTGCAGGGAGAAGAACGTCGGGTTGCCCTGGTAGAGCGCCACCGCCCGCGGACCGTGCTCGTCGACGATGCCGCGCACCTGCGACCCGATCTCCGACAGCGCCTGGTCCCAGCCGATCTCGACCAGCTCGCCGTCGACCCGCTTGAGGGGTACGTCGACGCGGTCGGGGTCGTGATGCAGGGCGCCGAGCCCGAGCCCCTTGACGCAGCAGTAGCCCTGGGAGACCGGGTGCTCCCGGTCGGGGCTGACCTTGATGACCCGTTCCACTCCGGTCGTCGCGTCGGCTTCGACGTCGACGACCAGACCGCAGTGGACCTCGCAGATCCGGCAGAAGGTGCGCACGCTGCGGGTCATCAGAGGGCTCCTGGATGCTGCTGGGCTTCGGTGACACAGTGGACGGCATGAGTATCGACGAAGCAGACCGGATCGTGCTGGACGGACCAGGGATCGAGGCCGAGGGCCTTGCCGACTGGCGCGTGCTGCTCGGAGTGCTGCACGCCCGCTTCGCCACCGGCGACTTCAACACCGGAGTGAAGCTGGTGCAGGCGATCGGAGCCGGCGCCGACGAGATGAACCACCACCCCGACGTCGAGCTCACCTACCCGTACGTCGACGTCCGGCTCACGAGTCACGACGTCGGCGGAGTGACTCGGCGCGACGTGGTGCTGGCGCGGGCGATCAGCGAGATCGCCGCCCAGCTGGGCGCGGACTCGACCCCAGCGGTGCTCTCCGCGCTCGAGCTGGCGCTCGACACCCCGGATCACGAGGAGATCAAGCCGTTCTGGTGCGCGGTGCTCGGCTACGACACCACCGACCGATCCGACGAGCTGGTCGACCCGACGGGCCAGCACCCCAACGTGTGGTTCCAGACGTGCGAACCCCACGAGACCCCGCACCAGCGGTGGCACCTCGACCTGCGGGTGCCGCCCGAGGTGATCGAACCGCGGATCGCGGCCGCTCTCGAGGCCGGCGGCACGCTGGTCAGCGACGCCGAGGCGCCGAGGTTCTGGGTGTTGGCCGACGCTCAGGGCAACCAGGCGTGCCTGACGACGTGGCAGGGTCGCACCCACGCCTGACCGACTCCAGTCAGTCCGTGGCGAGCCGGGCCAGCCAGTCGTCGACCTCGGCCGCAGCCTGGGGGCCCAGGTGTCGCTCGGTCTCCTCCTGCACGCGCCTCCACGCCTGCGACGCCCCCGCGAGCACGTCCAGGCCCGCCGAGGTGATCGCACAGCTCATCGACCTCCCCGAGTCGGAGCGCTCCACCGTCTCGACCCAGCCGCGGTCCTCCAGTGCGGCCAGCTTGCGGCTCATCGCCGAGCGCCCGACCACCAGGTTGCGGCCCATCTCGGCAGGCCGGACCGCTCTCCCGCGCATCACCAGCGCCGCGAGGATCTCCACCTGCGGCAGGGTCACCCCCGCCTCCGCCAGGGCCTGGTCGTAGCGCAGGGACAGCAGCCGGTGCAGCCGCGTGACCCGCGACCCGAGACACCTCTCCCAGACGTCCTGCGCCAGCTCGGATGCCTCGACCTCCGCATTGTGTTGCATATACACCTTCTTGGATCTAGGGTGATGGAAAGTGGTGTACACGCACCATATCTCATCCTGCAACGGAAGGAACGACCATGACCGGATTCGAGGACCTGCTGGTCCGCAACCGCAGCTTCGCCGGCGCCTCGGGACATCGAGGCGCCAGTGTGATGCCCCGCCTCGGCGTCGGGATCGTCACGTGCCTGGATCCCCGGGTGGACCCCGCCGCGTTCCTCGGGCTGGGTCTCAGCGAGGCCATGGTGCTGCGCAACGCCGGGGGCCGGGTGACCGAGCGGGTCGTCGCCGACCTCTCCTTCACCACGTTCATGGCCCGGCTGATGGTCGGCGGGGCCGGGATCGAGCTCGCCGTGGTGCATCACACCGGGTGCGGGACCGGGTTCCTGGCCGACGACGACTTCCGGAGGTCGTACGCGGAGCACAGCGGGTACGCCGACGGAGACCTGCTCGCCGAGGCCGTCGTCGATCCCCGGTCCACCGTCGGGACCGATGTCGCCCTGCTCCTCACTCATCCGCTGGTGCCACCGGGGGTCACGGTCTCCGGACACGTCTACGACCTCGAGACCGGACTCGTCGAGACCGTCGTACCGGCGACCGCGCGCGGCATCGCCTCGGGCACGGGCGGTACCGCCGAGCGGATCGTCGAGGACGGTGCGGCATGAGCGGCCCGCGAGTGCTGGTCACCGGCGCCACCGGCAAGACGGGAGGGGCCGTGGTCCACGAGCTCCTCGCTCGTGGGGTCGACGTCCGGGCCCTGGTGCGCACCGACGACCCGCGCAGCCGTCGACTCGTCGCTGCCGGGGCGGAGGTCGTGGTCGCCGACATGTTCGACCCCCACCAGGTCGCGGTCGCGATGCGCGACGTCCAACGCCTCTACTACGTCCCGCCCTGGCACCCCCACGTGCTGTACAGCGCCGTCACCTTCGCCACCGCTGCACGAGACGCCGGCGTGGAGGCCGTCGTCGGGCTCTCCCAGTGGCTCGCCCAGCCCGACCACCCCTCGCTGGCCACCCGTCAGAACTGGCTGATGGACCGGCTCTTCGCGATGGTCCCCGATGCCACCCACGCCGTGGTCGACCCCGGCTTCTTCGCCGACAACTACCTCCAAGGACTCATCGGGCTGTCCGCGCAGCTGGGAATCCTGCCCGTCCCCTCGGGCGAGGGCCGCAACGCACCTCCCTCGAACGAGGACATCGCCCGGGTCGTGGCGGCCGTCCTGCTCGACCCCGGTGCCCACGACGGCGCCACCTACCGGCCCACCGGGCCGGACCTCATCGACGCGAACGACATGGCCGCCACCCTCACCGACGTCCTCGGCCGGCGGGTCCGCCACCTCGACCTGCCCGTCTGGGCCTTCATGCGCGCGCTGAAGGTGATGGGGCCGCGGTTCGGCATCGACCGCTTCCAGATGACCGGCGCGCGCTGGTACTACGAGGAGCAGAAGGCCGGTACCTGGGAGGTCGGCGCGCCCACCAGCCACGTCCTCGACCTCACCGGCCGGGCACCGGAGGACTTCACCACGATCGCCCGCCGGTACGCCCTTCGCCCCGACACCCGCCGTACGGCCGCCAACCTGGGCAGGGCGCTGTGGGACATGACCCGTGTCGGACTGGTGCTGCCGCCCGGACTGGACCGGTTCGTCCGCCGCCAGCAGCACCCCGTGCCCATTACGCCCAGCCTGTCCATCAGCTCCCACGACTGGCTGGCCACGCACCGGACGCGGACCGCGTCGGTGCCCCCCACGGCCCGACGACCACGCGCGGGGACGGAGCAGGCAGCCCCCGGGCCGGGCGTGCCCGTCGTCGGAACGAGATGACGCCAGGCCGCCCCTAGCGCCCCGCGGTCGACAGGGTCGAGATCCTGCCGGCCGCGGGTGCGGCGTCTCGCACGGCTCGCGTCCTCCGCTGTCGACGGGCGCTCGCTGCCGGGGGAGCGGTCCCGCCCGGGCGACCACATGACGGGACGAGTATCCCAACATGTGGGACAGTGGCACACTCGGCTGTGGCCCCGTGGGGGCACCGGCTACGGTGAGGGTGTGTTCCAGGACCTTCTTGTACGCATGCGACGCGCCAGCTGATTCAGATCAGCCAGCGCGTCACCCCTCGTTGCCTTGTGGCCGAGGGGTTTTTTGTTGCCCATCAGGTTGCCCAGCAGTCAGCACCGCAGAGATAAGAGGAATGAGTCGATGAGCGAAGAGATGACAGGCGCCCAGAGCCTGATCAGGTCGCTGGAAGCCGCCGGGACGGAGACGATCTTCGGCATCCCCGGAGGCGCGATCCTCCCGGCGTACGACCCCCTCATGGACTCGTCGATCCGCCACATCCTCGTGCGCCACGAGCAGGGCGCTGGGCATGCGGCCCAGGGCTACGCCTCGGCCACCGGGCGCGTCGGCGTGTGCATGGCGACCTCGGGCCCCGGCGCGACCAACCTGGTGACACCGATCGCCGACGCGCACATGGACTCGGTGCCGATGGTCGCCGTCACCGGTCAGGTCGGTGCCTCGATGATCGGCACCGACGCCTTCCAGGAGGCCGACATCCGCGGCATCACGATGCCGATCACCAAGCACAACTTCCTGGTCACCGACCCGGCCGACATCCCGCGTACCGTCGCCCAGGCCTTCCACATCGCCTCCACCGGCCGCCCCGGTCCCGTGCTGGTCGACGTGGCGAAGTCGGCGCTGCAGGCGATGACCTCCTACGAGTGGCCGACCGAGCTGCACCTGCCCGGCTACCGCCCCGTCACCAAGCCGCACGCCAAGCAGATCCGCGAGGCGACCCGCCTGATGCTGGAGTCGCGCCGCCCGGTCCTCTACGTCGGCGGCGGCACGATCCGCGCCGCGGCGTCGAAGGAGCTGGCCGAGCTCGCCGCGCTGACCGGCATGCCCGTCGTGACCACCCTGATGGCTCGCGGCGCCTTCCCCGACAGCCACCCGCAGCACCTCGGGATGCCCGGGATGCACGGCACCGTCGCAGCGGTCGCGGGGCTGCAGCGCAGCGACCTGATCATCAGCCTCGGCGCCCGGTTCGACGACCGGGTCACCGGCAACCTCGACTCCTTCGCGCCCGGCGCCAAGGTCATCCACGCCGACATCGACCCGGCCGAGATCGGCAAGAACCGCCACGCCGACGTCCCGATCGTGGGCGACGTGCGCGAGGTGCTGATCGACCTGGTCACCGCACTGCGCGCGGAGGAGGCGGCCGGCAACACCGGCGACTACGAGGCGTGGGTCGCGTTCCTCGTCCGGCGTGAAGTCGACGTACCCGCTCGGCTACGACACCCCCACCGACGGTGGGCTCGCCCCGCAGTACGTCATCGAGCGTCTCGGCGCGATCGCCGGCCCCGACACGATCTACACCGCCGGCGTGGGCCAGCACCAGATGTGGGCCGCGCACTACGTCGGCTACGAGAAGCCGCGCACCTGGATCAACTCCGGCGGCCTCGGGCACGATGGGCTTCGCGGTCCCCGGCGCGATGGGCGCCAAGGTCGGCTGCCCCGACCAGACCGTCTGGGCCATCGACGGCGACGGCTGCTTCCAGATGACCAACCAGGAGCTGGCCACCTGCGCGATCAACGACATCCCGATCAAGGTCGCGATCATCAACAACGAGTCGCTCGGCATGGTGCGCCAGTGGCAGACGCTCTTCTACAACGAGCGCTACTCCAACACCGACCTGCACTCCAAGCGCATCCCCGACTTCGTCAAGCTCGCCGACGCCTACGGCTGCGTCGGCCTGGCCTGCGAGAAGCCCGAGGACGTCGACGCCACGATCGAGAAGGCGATGGGCATCAACGACGTCCCGGTCGTCGTCGACTTCCGCGTGCACCGCGACGCGATGGTCTGGCCGATGGTCGCCGCCGGCACCAGCAACGACGAGATCAAGTACGCGCGCGACCTCGCGCCCGAGTTCGACAAGGACGACCTCTGAGATGTCCGACCGTCACACGCTGTCCGTCCTCGTCGAGAACAAGCCCGGCGTCCTGGCCCGCATCGCGGCGCTCTTCAGCCGCCGGGCCTTCAACATCGAGTCGCTGGCCGTCGGTCCCGACCGAGCACCCCGACGTCTCGCGCATGACGATCGTCGTCGACGTCGACGGCACGCCGCCTCGAGCAGGTCACCAAGCAGCTCAACAAGCTGGTCGAGGTCATCAAGATCGTCGAGCTCGACGCCGACCCAGTCGGTCAACCGTGAGCTGCTGCTGGTCAAGGTCGTCGGCCACCGTCGAGACCCGCGGCCAGGTGCTCGACACCGTCCAGCTGTTCCGGGCCAAGGTCATCGACGTCGCCCCCGATGCACTGACGATCCAGATCGCCGGCAACTCCGGCAAGCTCGCCGACTTCCTCAGCATCCTCGCGCCCTTCGGGATCCGCGAGCTCGTGCAGTCGGGCCAGGTCGCGATCGGCCGCGGCTCCCGCTCGATCTCCGAGCGCAGCCTGCGCCCGGTCGCCGTACCGGTTCCGCCCGCTCACGCCGGTTGAGGTCCGGGCCGGGCTCCGCCTGCGGGCGGTCCGGCACCACAGACCACGTCCGGCACCACCCACCAGCACCACCCCAACACACAAGGAGAAGCCACCAGTGGCTGAGATGTTCTACGACGACGACGCCGACCTTTCGCTGATCCAGGGCAAGAACGTGGCCGTCATCGGCTACGGCAGCCAGGGTCACGCGCACGCGCTCTCGCTGCGCGACTCGGGCGTCGACGTCCGCATCGGTCTGCAGCCCGGCTCGAAGAGCCGCGCCAAGGCGGAGGCCGAGGGCCTGCGCGTCCTCACGCCCGCCGAGGCCGCGGAGGAGGCCGACGTCATCGTCATCCTCGCCCCCGACCAGCACCAGCGGAAGCTGTACGCCGAGGAGATCGCCCCCCAGCTCGCCGAGGGCGACACCCTGGTGTTCGGCCACGGCTTCAACATCCGCTTCGGCTACATCACCCCGCCCGAGGGCGTCGACGTGTTCATGGTCGCCCCCAAGGGCCCCGGCCACCTCGTGCGTCGTGAGTACGTCGACGGACGCGGCGTACCCGTGCTCGTCGCCGTCGAGAAGGACGCCTCCGGCACCGCCTGGCCGCTGGCACTGTCCTACGCCAAGGCCATCGGTGGCCTGCGCGCCGGCGGCATCAAGACGACGTTCACCGAGGAGACCGAGACCGACCTGTTCGGCGAGCAGGCCGTGCTCTGCGGCGGTGCCTCGCAGCTGGTCATGTACGGCTTCGAGGTCCTCACCGAGGCCGGCTACCAGCCCGAGGTCGCCTACTTCGAGTGCCTCCACGAGCTGAAGCTCATCGTCGACCTCATGTACGAGGGCGGCATCGCCAAGCAGCGCTGGTCGGTCTCCGACACCGCCGAGTTCGGCGACTACGTCTCCGGCCCCCGGGTGATCACGCCGGACGTGAAGAAGAACATGGAGGACGTGCTCGCCGACATCAAGAACGGCGCCTTCGCCGAGCGGTTCATCACCGACATGGACAACGGCTCCCCGGAGTTCACCGAGTTCCGCAAGAAGGGCGAGGCGCACCCGATCGAGTCGACCGGCCGCGAGCTGCGCAAGCTCATGGCCTGGGTGAAGTCGCACGACTCCGACTACGTCGAGGGCACCGCGACCCGCTGACCCGTCGCTTCTCCGCCGACCCGTCTCCTCCGGAGGAGACGGGTCGGTGGTTTGGGGGTGCGGGCGGGAGTTTCTCCGCTGAAGCGGTGAATCTCCCGCTTCTGTCACAAAGGTTCATGACAGAAGCGGGAGATTCGTCAGGCCGCGGCCGGGGCCACCGCTACTTCACCTCGGTCCGCATCACCAGCCGCAGGCCGACCAGCAGGGGCAGCAGCAGCCAGAAGAACCCGGACACCCCGAGCTGGGCCCACTGCTCGGCGCTGGGGATGGTGTTGAACAGCTCGCCCTGGCTGAAGTTGAAGTCGACCCAGGGCTGCAGGTCCGCGAACCACTGCTGCGTGCTGGCCAGCAGGACGGTGAGCCCGCTCAGCACGAACTGGTAGACGAAGTAGGCGACGATGGCGGCTGACGAGTTGCGCACGAGCAGTCCGAGCATGAAGCCGATGAACATGTTGAGCACGGTGGCCAGGGTGATCATCGTGAACTGCAGGATGCTGAGGTTCCACACCGCATCGACGCCGTTGATGGAGGCGCCGAGGAGGTTGCCGACGGCGCCGATCGCGGCGGCCACGAGCATCGAGACCACGCCGATCCCCAGGGTGCAGACGGCCTTCGCGGCGATCACCCGGCCGCGCCGTGGGACGAACGTGAAGGTGGCCAGGCCCGTGCGCTGGCTCCACTCGCTGGTCACCGACAGCATCGCGATGACGGGCAGGATGACGGTCATCGGGATCCCGAAGGCCGAGGCGAAGGTGTCGTAGGTGATGTCGAGGTCGCCGGCCCAGATGATGACCGCGCCGGTCGCCACGCCGGCGAGGATGCCGACCGAGGCCATCAGCCAGAAGCCCGATCGGGTGTCGAACATCTTGCGCAGCTCGACCGAGACGAGGCGGCGAGAAGGGGATCGGGGCGTAGGTCTCGCCGCCCAGGGCGGTGGACGGGGTCGACTGGGTCAGGGTGGTGCTCATGCTGCTGCTCCGTTCGAGGAGGTCGGGACGGTGGGCTGGGTGGGCGACTGCTCGCGCTGGGTGTCGGCGGTGAGCTCGAGGAACATCTCCTCCAGGCCGGCGCCGTCGGCGCCCCGCAGCTCGACCAGCGGGATCCCCGCGGCGAGGGCGACCTTGCCGACCAGCTCGGGCTCGGCGTCGGCCCGCAGTCCTCCGTCCATCGGGGAGACGGTGATGGCGGACTCGGTCAGGGCACGGGCCAGCGCGTCGAGCTCGGGGGTGCGGACGAGCGTGCCGGCGCCGGCCAACAGCTCGGCCTTGGTGCCCGACGCCACGATGCGGCCGTTGCCGATGACGACCAGGTCGTCGGCGATGACCTCGATCTCGTGCAGCAGGTGCGACGAGAGCAGGACCGTGCCGCCGCGGTCGGCGTAGTCGCGGAGCAGGTCGCGCATCCAGCGGATCCCGGCCGGGTCGAGCCCGTTGGCGGGCTCGTCGAGGATCAGCACCTCCGGGTCGCCGATCAGCGCGACGGCGATCCCGAGACGCTGGCGCATGCCGAGGGAGTAGTTGCGGACCCGGCGCTCGGACTCGCTCGTCGGTCAGGCTGACCCGGTCGAGCATCGCGTCGACGCGCTCGCGGGGCAGCCCCAGCGTGCGCTGGGCGATCGTCAGGATCTCGCGGCCGGTGCGGCCGGCGTGCTGCGCGGAGGCGTCGAGGAGGACGCCGACCTGGCGGCCCGGGTTGGGCAGGTCGGAGAACGCGCTGCCACACACGGTGGCGGAGCCGGAGTCGGCCGGGGTGAGTCCGACGAGGACTCGCATGGTGGTCGACTTGCCGGCGCCGTTGGGGCCGAGGAAGCCGGTCACGCGGCCGGGCCGCGCGGTGAAGGACACGTCGTCGACGGCGGTGAAGGAGCCGTAGGTCCGGGAGAGGTGGTCGATGGTGATCATGGTGAGAAGCCTGCTGCCGGCCGGGTGTCGGCCGCATCGGGGAACCCGCTGAGCCGCACCCTGGTTCGCGACCCCGGTCGACCCTGAGACGGGCTCAGGGTCGGCGAGCGCGGGAGCGCCCACCGAGCCGCAGCGTGGGAGTTTCTCCGCTGAGGTGGTGAAACTCCCGCTTCTGTCATGAACCTTCGCACCAGAAGCGGGAGCTCCGTCACGGCGGGCGGAACACCGCGTGCCGAGCCCGCGTTCGCCCCACATGCGTATCGAGATCTGGTCCGACGTCGTCTGTCCCTGGTGCTACATCGGCAAGCGCCGCCTGGAGGAGGCCCTTGCCGGGTTCGCGCACCGCGACGAGGTGGAGATCGAGTGGCGTTCCTACCAGCTCGACCCGACGGCTCCGCAGGTCCCGACGGAGAGCGTCGCGGAGTCCCTCGGTCGCAAGTACGGCGTCGGGGTGGACGGTGCTCGGGAGATGATGGCCCAGGTGCAGGAGGTCGCGAGCGAGGTCGGTCTCGACTACAGCCGGATGACCGAGAGCCAGCGGGTCAACACCGTCGACGCCCACCGGCTGCTCCACGCCGCCGGCGACCTGCGGGGCGAGCTCAAGGAGGCGCTGCTGCACGCCTACTTCGTGGACCTGCGCAACGTCGCCGACCACGACGAGCTGACGGCCATCGCCGTGGGCGTCGGGCTGCCGGAGGACGACGTACGCCGGGTGCTGGCCTCCGACGCGCACCGCGACGACGTGGCGGCCGACGTCGAGGCGGCGCAGGACCTGGGCGCCGGGGGAGTGCCGTTCTTCGTCGTCGACCGGCGCTACGGCATCAGCGGCGCGCAGCCGGTCGAGGTGTTCACCCGTGCGCTCGAGCAGGCCTGGGCCGACCGGGCGCCGCTCTCGATGGTCTCCGCCACCGACCCCGCCACCGACCCCGCCACCGACGCCACCGACGCCACGGACTCGGGCTCCGCCGACGGGGCCGTGTGCGGCCCCGAGGGCTGCGCCTGACCGTCTGAGCAGAGGTATGCCTCACTTTGGTTAGCCATACCTAAGTTGATGGGTGTAGCGTCGGCGACGTGCTGGCCAACTTCCTCATCGGACTCCGTGAAGGCCTCGAGGCTGCTCTCGTCGTGAGCATCCTCGTGGCCTACCTGGTCAAGACCGAACGCCGCGGCCTGCTGCCGCGCATCTGGACCGGTGTCGGGCTCGCCATCGCCATCAGCCTCGGCTTCGGTGCCGTCCTCACCTACGGGCCCAGCACGCTGACCTTCGAGGCCCAGGAGCTGATCGGCGGCACCTTGTCCATCGTCGCGGTGGCCTTCGTGACCTGGATGATCTTCTGGATGGCGCGGGCGGCCCGCAGCCTGAGCGGCGAGCTGCGCGGCCAGATCGACAAGGCGGCCGACGGCCGCAGCTGGTCCCTGGCGATCGTGGCGCTGCTCGCGGTGGGCCGCGAAGGCCTCGAGACCGCGCTGTTCCTGTGGTCCAGCACCCAGGCGGGGCTGCGCGAGTCCGGCGGCGTCGCCGCGCCGACCTGGGAGCCCCTCCTCGGCGGGGTGCTCGGGCTGGCGGTGGCGGTGGCCCTGGGCTACCTCATCTACCGCGGCGCCATCTCGATCAACCTCAGCCGATTCTTCACCTGGACCGGCGGGTTCCTCATCGTGGTCGCCGGCGGCGTGCTCGCCTACGGCATCCACGACCTCCAGGAGGCCGGCTTCCTGCCCGGCCTCAACACCCTCGCCTTCGACGTCTCCGGCGTCGTCGACCCCGGCTCCTGGTACGCCGCGGTGCTCAAGGGCGTCTTCAACTTCTCGCCCGTCACGACCGTGCTCGAGGCCACCGCCTGGGTGCTGTACGTCGTCCCGGTGATGGCGCTGTTCGTCCGGGGCGCCCGCCGTCGGGCGGCGCCGGCGCCCAGCACGACCGCACCCAGCACGACCGCTCCCAGCACGACCGCTCCCAGCACGACCGCTCCCACCACGACCGCACCGACCACGACTGCTCCCACGTCCACCGAGACCGCGTCGCACTGACCCGGCCGTCCCCGAAGGATTCCTTCATGCGTACGACCCTGATCGGGGCGGTGCTGCTCGCCGTCCCCACCCTCGCCGCCTGCACCAGCAACAGCCCTTCTGCGGACCCCGCCTCCGACTCGGTGCGCACCCTGAGCGTGAACGCCGCCGACGACGACTGCGGCGTCTCTGCCACCGAGGCGCCGGCCGGAGCGCTCACCTTCGACGTCACCAACACCGGCTCCCAGGTCACCGAGTTCTACCTGCTGGCCGGGGACGGGCTGCGCATCGCGGGCGAGGTCGAGAACATCGGCCCCGGCATCAACCGCACGCTCACCGTCAACGCGACGGCCGGCGACTACTTCACGGTCTGCAAGCCCGGCATGGCGGGGGAGGGGTTGCGCGACGCGTTCACCGTGACCGAGTCCGACGACGCGCCCGCGATCGCGGCCGGGGACCAGGAGCTGGTCGACCAGGCGCTGGACAACTACCAGGCCTACGTGAAGGACCAGTCGGCGCAGCTGCTCGAGAAGACCCGGCAGTTCGTCGACCTCTACACCGCCGGCGACCGGGACGACGAGGCGCGCGCGCTCTACCCCGTCGCCCGCACGCACTGGGAGCGGATCGAGACCGTGGCGGAGTCCTTCGGCGACCTCGACCCGGAGATGGACCTGCGCGAGGCCGACCTCGAGCCGGGCCAGGAGTGGACCGGCTGGCACCTGCTGGAGAAGGACCTCTGGCCCGCGGACGCCGTCAAGTACCGCTCATTGAGCCCCGAGGAGCGCCGGACGTACGCCGCGGACCTGCTCGCCAACACCGAGGAGCTGGACTCCCGGGTGCAGGACCTGGAGTACACCGTGGACCAGATCGCCAACGGCTCGCGAGGGCTGCTCGAGGAGGTCGCGGTCGGCAAGGTCACCGGCGAGGAGGAGGCCTGGTCGCACACCGACCTGTGGGACTTCCAGGCCAACGTCGACGGCGCCCGCGTGGGCTTCGAGGGCGTGGAGCAGATCGTGGAGCAGAGCGACCCCGAGCTCGCCGAGACCCTCACCAAGCGCTTCGACGAGCTCCAGACCCTGCTGGACTCGCACCGCGAGGGCGACGGGTTCGTGCTCTACACCGACCTGAGCCAGGACGAGGTCAAGGCGCTGTCCGACGCGGTCAACGCGCTGTCCGAGCCGCTCTCCCTGCTCACCGCAGCGGTGGTCGCGTCCTGAGCGCCCGGGTCTCGCGTCGAGGACTCCTCGGTGGCGGCGTCGCCGCGGCCGGGGTCGTCGGCGCGTTCGCTGCCGGTCGGCTGAGCGACGAGGAGGCCGCGACCGCGACCCGGGTGGCGTCGTACGGCTTCCGCGGCGAGCACCAGGCCGGCATCGTCACGCCGGCCCAGGACCGCCTGCACTTCGCGGCGTTCGACGTCACCACGACCGACCGCGAGGAGCTCGTCGCGCTGCTCCGGGACTGGACCCTGGCCGCCGAGCGGATGACCGCCGGCGACCCGGCAGGTGAGGTCGGGCCGGTGGAGGGGAACCCGGCCCTGCCCCCCGACGACACGGGCGAGGCGATCGGGCTTCCGGCGGCCGGACTCACGATCACCTTCGGCTTCGGTCCGACGCTCTTCGTCGACGACGACGGCGTCGACCGGTTCGGCCTGGCCGACCGCAAGCCCGACGCGCTGCGGACCCTGCCGCACTTCCCAGGGGACGCCCTGGTGCCGCAGCAGTCGTACGGCGACCTGTGCGTGCAGGCGTGCGCCGACGACCCGCAGGTCGCCGTGCACGCGATCCGCAACCTCGCCCGGATCGCCTTCGGCCGGGCCGCGGTGCGCTGGTCGCAGCTCGGCTTCGGACGCACGTCGTCGACCTCGACGACCCAGGACACCCCGCGCAACCTGTTCGGCTTCAAGGACGGCACCGCCAACCTCAAGGCCGAGGAGAGCCGCGAGGTCGACACGCACCTCTGGGTGCACCCCGACGACGACGCGAACGCCGAGTGGCTGGTCGGTGGCTCCTACCTCGCCGCCCGCCGGATCAACATGACGATCGAGGTCTGGGACCGCCAGCCCCTGGGCGAGCAGGAGCAGTTCGTCGGGCGCACCAAGGGGGAGGGCGGACCTCTCAGCGGAGGGTCGGAGTTCGCGCAGCCCGACTTCGAGGCCGTCACCGACACCCAGCCGACCATCCCCGCCGATGCGCACGTGCGGATCGTCCACCCCGACTTCCACGGTGGTGCGCGCATGCTCCGCCGCGGCTACAACTTCGTCGACGGCACGGACGCCCTCGGTGGGCTGAACGCGGGCCTGTTCTTCATCGGCTACGTGCGCGACCCCGACACCCACTTCATCCCGATCCAGAACGCGATGGCGAAGTCGGACGCGCTCATGGAGTACCTCAAGGTGACCGGCTCCGCGCTGTTCGCGGTCCCGCCGGGGATCCGCGCCGGGGAGCACGTCGGCCAGGCGCTCTTCGCCTGAACCCGGGCCGCCCGGTCGGGAGTGCCGCCCGCCCGGGTCACGACCCGGCGTACGCCGGCACCTCGCCCACCGCCAGCAGGTCGCCGACCTGGCAGTCCAGCACCTCACAGATGGCGGTGAGCGTGCCGAAGCGGATCGCCTTGGCGCGGTTGTTCTTGAGCACGCTGAGGTTGACGACGGTGACGCCCACGGCCTCGGCCAGCGCGGCCAGGGTCATGCCGCGGGCCTCGAGCAGGTCGTCGAGACGGCAGACGACGCGGTGGGGCTCCTCGACCGGCATCAGACCAGCCCGTCGACGTCGTCGCGCAGCCGGCTGCCGGCCCTGAAGGCCTCGGCGAGGAGGGCCACCGTCAGCCCGACGAGCATCGGCACGAGGGGCAGGGTGAACGTGGCGCGCGGGCCGAGGTCGCCGAGGTCGACGTCTGCCAGGAGCGCGACCGCGACCACCGACTGGAGCCCGGCGGCCACCGGCCAGCCGACGACCAGCAGGCCGGCGATGGCCCGCAGCCGGCGCACGTTGCCAGGTCGGAACGGGTCGCCACGGCCGATGTCGGTCAGGACCCGGAGCAGCAGCCAGCAGCCGGCCGCGACGAGGGCGAGCCACACCAGCCCGGTCAGCAGGTCGAGCAGTCGCATCCCGACGCTCGGACCGGCGATGACCACGTCGTAGTCCGCCTCGCCGTGACCGACCCCGGTGCCCTCCAGCGCAGGGACGACGACCGGGCTGAAGAACGGCACGCGCAGCGAGCCTCCCGAGGCCCACCCGACCAGGGGGACGACGACGTGCCCGACGAAGGCGCCGGCCGAGACCAGCCCCAGGAGCGCCGCCAGGCCCCAGCGGTCGGCGCGGTCGAAGGCGAGCAGGTCGCGCCTCGGCGTGGCAGCAGCAGCGGTCGGGCCGGTGGCTCGTGCGGTCATGGCGTCCTCCGGGGACATATCGATCATCGATAACAATGAAGAACGATATGTATATCGACCATCGATGTCAACGGGTGTCGGGACCCTCCCCGTCGGCGGCGAGCACGAGGACCCGGTCGACGCCGATGTCGTCGAGGAACACCTCGTCGTGGCTGGCGACCATGAGGGCGCCCCGGTAGCCGCACAGTGCCGAGACCAGCGCGGCGTAGGAGGAGAAGTCCAGGTTGTTGGTCGGCTCGTCGAGCAGGAGGAGCTGGGGTGCCGGGTCGGCCAGCAGCACCGCCGCCAGGGTGGCGCGGAAGCGCTCGCCCCCGGACAGCTCACCGGCCGGCCGGTCGGCGGCCGCCCCACGGAAGAGGAAGCGGGCCAGGGCGGCCCGGACCTCGTTGCGGTCGGCGCCGGGTGCTGCGGCCGCCACGTTGGCGTAGACGCTGAGCCGGTCGTCGAGGAGGTCGAGCCGCTGGGGGAGGAGCCCGACCGGCACCGGCACCTCGGCGGACCCCGACCGGGGCGGCAGCCGGCCGGCCACCGTGTGGAGCAGGGTGGTCTTGCCGCTGCCGTTGGCCCCGACGACGGCGACCCGGTCCGGACCGCTGAGGTCCAGCTCGACCGCCACCCCGTGCCGGAGCACCAGGTCGCGGGTCCGCAGCACGACCCGGCCGCGGGGCACCTCGGTGCCGGCGAGGTCGACGCGGATCTCCCGGTCCGCCCGCCGACGGGACTCGGCCGCGTCGAGGCGCTCGCGAGCGGTGTCCGCCCGGTCGTCGTGCACCCCGCGCAGCTTGGCCGCCGAGAGCTCGGCCTGGTTGCGCTTGCCGTTGATCTGCCCCT
Organism: uncultured Actinomycetota bacterium; assembly: GCA_963757695.1. Lineage (GTDB taxonomy): Bacteria > Actinomycetota > Actinomycetes > Propionibacteriales > Nocardioidaceae > Nocardioides. The sequence goes on along the minus strand of CAVWTJ010000012.1, from coordinate 47,566 downwards.
TGCCCAGCCCCGCCGAGACCTCGGCACGCTTGGCCACCCGCCGGCGCTGCGCCAGCTGGCGCTCGGCCTCGAGACGGTCCGCGCGCTGGCGGCGTACGTCGGCGCGCGCGGCGGTGACCGCGCGGTCGGCGGCGTGCTGCTCGGCCTCCACCTGGGCGACGTACGACGCGTAGCCGCCGCCGTACCAGCGGACCGATCCGTTGCGCAGGTCGCCGATCCGGTCGACGTGCTCGAGCAGCTCCCGGTCGTGGCTCACGAGCAGCAGCGAACCCGTCCAGGAGTCGACCAGGTCGAGCAGCCGGGCACGGGCGGCGCCGTCGAGGTTGTTGCTCGGCTCGTCGAGCAGCAGGACGTCCGGCCCGGCGAGCAGGAGCCGGGCCAGGCCGAGCTGGACGACCTCGCCGCCGGACAGCTCGCCGAGCACCCGCCCGAGGGTGTCGTCGGGCAGGCCCAGGCGGGCCAGGGTCGCCCGCGTCCTGGCCTCGACGTCCCAGTCGTCACCGATCGCGTCGTAGTCGCGCACGTCGACCGACCCGGCCTCGACGGCGCGCAGCGCCGCCAGGACCGGTGCGACACCGAGGAAGGCGGCGACCGGGCGGGCGACGTCGTCGGTCAGGTCCTGGGGCAGGTAGCCGAGCCGGCCGGTGATCGAGACGTGGCCCGACGTGGGGCTCAGCTCTCCGGCCAGGAGCCGCAGGAGCGTCGACTTGCCGGCGCCGTTGTCGCCGACGAGCGCGGAGCGCCCCGGCGCGACGAGCAGGTCGAGGTGTGTCAGCGCGGGCGTGCCGTCGGGCCAGGAGAAGGACAGGTCGGAGGCGGTCGCGACCGGGCGGTAGGCGCCGGTCGGGGCTCCGGAGGCGGTGGTCGGGTGGTCGGATGACGGCATGCGGAAGCTCCCGGGGTCGGGTAGAGGTCTGAGGAGGAGGTCAGAGCTCAGAGCTTCAAGGCGGGCCTTCCGGCGGGGACGCGGTCGGGACGAGCCTAGGGGCCGGGGCCCTGCGTGGACGAGCCATTTTCTCGGCGGACGAGTCCGGTACTGTGGCGCAGCGCACAGCGTTGTGCCTTCCCCCGCTGGTTCACCCAGCCTCCCTCTTCGAGATGTGAGGATCCGCGCTGTGACCCCTCCCGACCTGCTGGACCAGCGCGCCGTCGTGCTGATCGCCGAGGAGCTCAGCCCGGCGACGGTGGAGGCGCTCGGGCCCGACTTCGAGATCCGGCACTGCGACGGCTCCGACCGCGCCGCCCTCCTGGCGGCCATCGCGGACGTGGACGCGATCCTGGTGCGCTCGGCCACCAAGGTCGACGCCGAGGCGCTGGCCGCCGCGCGACGGCTCCGGGTGATCGCCCGCGCCGGCGTCGGGCTCGACAACATCGACGTCCGCACCGCCACCATGTCCGGCGTGATGGTCGTCAACGCGCCCACGTCCAACATCGTCTCCGCCGCCGAGCTGGCGGTGGCGCTGATGCTCGCTGCCGCGCGCCACGTCTCGCCCGCCCACGCCGCGCTGCGCGGCGGCGAGTGGAAGCGGACCCGCTACACCGGCACCGAGCTCTACGAGAAGACCGTCGGCATCGTCGGTCTCGGCCGGATCGGGGTGCTGGTCGCCCAGCGCCTCGCGGCGTTCGGGATGAACGTCCTCGCCTACGACCCCTACGTGCAGGCCGGGCGGGCCGCTCAGGTCGGCGTACGCCTGGTCGACCTCGACACGTTGGTGGCCGAGTCGGACTTCATGTCCGTGCACCTGCCCAAGACCCCGGAGACCATCGGCCTCATCGGTGCCGACCAGCTCGCCGCGGCGAAGCCCGGCCTGGTGCTCGTCAACGCCGCGCGCGGCGGGATCGTCGACGAGGCGGCGCTGTACGACGCCCTCAAGAACGGCCAGATCGCGGCCGCCGGGCTCGACGTCTTCGCCCAGGAGCCGTGCACCGACAGCCCGCTCTTCGAGCTCGAGAACGTCGTGGCGACGCCGCACCTCGGCGCCTCGACCGACGAGGCGCAGGAGAAGGCCGGGCTCGCGGTCGCCCGGTCGGTGCGGCTGGCCCTGTCCGGCGAGCTGGTGCCCGACGCGGTCAACGTGCAGGGCGGCGTGATCGCCGAGGAGGTCCGCCCGGGGATCCCGCTGACCGAGAAGCTGGGCCGGATCTTCACCGGGGTCGCCGGCGAGGTGGCGCAGTCGATCGACGTGGAGGTCCGTGGCGAGATCACGGCGTACGACGTCAAGGTGCTCCAGCTGGCCGCCCTCAAGGGTGTCTTCACCGACGTGACCGAGGTCGCGGTCTCCTACGTCAACGCGCCACTGCTGGCTGCCGAGCGTGGCACGGCCGTGCGGCTGGTGGCCGAGCAGGAGAGCCCGGACCACCGCAACCTGATCACCCTGCGCGGCACGCTGCCCGACGGGTCGCAGGTCTCGGTCAGCGGCACCCTGGTCGGGATCAACCAGCGCGAGCGGCTCGTCGAGGTCAACGGCTACGACGTCGACCTCGAGCCGACCGACCACCTGGCGTTCTTCACCTACGCCGACCGGCCCGGCATGGTCGGCACCGTCGGACGGGTGCTGGGGGATGCCGGCATCAACATCGCCGGCATGCAGGTGGCCCGCAACGCCAAGGGCGGCGAGGCGCTGATGGCGCTCTCGGTCGACACCGCCATCGTCCCCGAGGTCCTCGCCGAGATCGAGACGGCGACCGGCGCCCACTCGGCCCGCACCGTGGACCTGGCCTGATCCGCGGCGGTTCGGCCGTCGGCGGTCGCCTCCCACCGGCGTCCGGCAGGTCACCGGGGCGCGACCCGTGCCGGGTGAGGAGGCGCTAGGCGACCATCACCCGCGCGGGGCGCTGCGCGCCTGGCGCGGATCGCCTCGCGCCGGGCGCGCCCCGGCCCACGACGGCGTCCCACGCGCGGGCCAGCCGGACGGTCGCCTCCTCGAGCTCGTCGCCCGGCCGGGAGTAGGGGATCCGCACGAACCGGTCGAGACCGCCCTCGGCGGCGAAGACCGGGCCCGGTGACACGATCACGCCGTGCCGCTCGGCCTCGGCGACCAGCGCGGTCCCGACGCGCCTCCGGGAGCTGGCACCAGACCGCGAGCCCGCCACCGGGGCGCACGAAGGTCCAGGACGGCAGGTGGACGGCCAGCGCGTCGAGGAGCCGGTCGCGCTGCTCCCGCAGCCGCTCGCGCCGGGCCGTGACGACCGGTGCCGGGTCGGCGAGCAGGCGGGCGAGCACGAGCTGCTCCAGCACGGGCGAGCCGAGGTCGAGGCCCAGGCGGGCGTGGGTGAGCGCGTCCATCCGCTCCCGCGGCGCCCGGATCCACCCGAGCCGCAGGCCGCCCCAGAAGGACTTGCTGGCGCTGCCGACCGTGATGCTCGTCGGCGCGAACGCCGCGAACGGCCGCGGCATCTGCTGCCCGTCCAGGGCCAGGGCCTGGTGCGCCTCGTCGACGACCGCGACCGTGCCCGTGCGGCGCAGGTGCCCGGCGTACTCCTCGCGTTGATCCTCGCTCATCAGGTGCCCGGTGGGGTTCTGGAAGTCCGGGATCAGGTAGGCCAACGTCGGAACCACCTCGCGCAGCACCGTGCCGATCGCGGGCAGGTCCCAGCCCTCGGGGTCGACCGGTGAGCCCACGACCCGCGCGCCGCTGTTGCGGATGGCCTGGGTCGCGTTGGGATAGACCGGCGACTCGACGAGCACCCGGTTGCGAGGACCGGTCAGGGCGCGCGCGACGATCGAGGTCGCGGTGAGCGCGCCCGGGGTCACCATGATCTGGTCGGGGTCGGTGGGCAGCCCGCGGTCGTCGTAGGACCGGGCGATCGCGGCCTGGAGCGTCGGCAGGCCCGAGGGGTAGTAGCCGTGGCCGCCGAGGTACGCCGGCAGCTCGGCGGCCGCCTCGGCGTACGCCGCCGCGATGCCCGGGGGAGCCGAGGTGGCGGCGCACCCCAGGTCGATCGCGTCGTGGTCGCCGGGCCGGGGCAGCAGCGCGCGGTCGTGGACCCGGGCGCGCCCGCCCGGGACGCGCGGCGAAGGTGCCCGCGCCCCGGCGGGCCTCGGCGTACCCGGTCTCGCGGAGCAGCGGCGTAGGCGCGGGTCACGGTGGTGCGCGAGACGGGCAGCGCCTCGGTGAGGTCGCGCTCGCTCGGCAGCCGGGTCCCCGCCGGGATGCGCCCGTCCCCGACGAGCAGGGCCAGGGCGTCGGCCAGCCCGGCGTAGGCGGGGCTGCGGTCGAAGTACGCCGACCAGGGTGGCCACCCGGGTCGCGCCGATGGTGCGCGTGGGCTCGCTCATGCAGGCCAGTGAATCACGATTGGCTATTTCAGCCAATGCCAATTTCACGCAGGCTGGACCCATGACCGAGGCCGCCCCCTGCCCCACGACGCACGCCACCGTCGAGCCGACCCGTCCGGCTCCGCGGACGCTCCTCGACCTCGGGCCGATCGCCCAGCTGCGCGCCGGCCGCCTGCCGCGGCGGCTGACCCAGCTGCTCGTCGGTCTCGTCCTGTACGGCGTCTCGCTGGCCATGATGGTCCGCGGCGACCTCGGCCTGGCGCCCTGGGACGTGCTGCACTCCGGGCCTGATCAGGCACGTGCCGCTCACCCTCGGGGAGGCCGTCGTCGTGATGAGCTTCGTGGTGCTGCTGCTGTGGATCCCGCTGCGCGAGCGAGCCCGGCATCGGCACCATCGCCAACGCCCTCGTCGTCGGGTTCGCCGCCGACGCCACCCTGGCCGTCCTCGACCGTCCGGACGCCCTGGCCGCCGAGGTCGCGCTGATGGTCGGCAGGCGTCGCTGCTCTGCGGCTTCGCCACGGCGCTCTACATCGGCGCTCAGCTCGGCCGCGGCCCCCGCGACGGGCTGATGACCGGCCTGCACCGCCGGACCGGGCTCTCGTTGCGCCTGGTGCGCACCGGGCTCGAGGTCGCCGTGGTCCTCCTCGGCCTGCTGCTCGGGCGGCGCCCTCGGGATCGGGACCGTCCTCTTCGCGCTCGCCATCGGACCGATCGCCCAGGCGCTCATGCCGCTCCTGGTCGTCGACGTCGGCGGCCCTCGCGTTCCCTGAGCCGTCGTGGGCAGGACGTGGTCGCCGCCCGCTCCACCACCCCGGCGGCAGCCCGGACGCAACACCACCGTCGCGCCCGGCGTCCGGCATGGGTACTCTCCCCCCAGCGATCACGAGCAGGTCCACACCCAAATTCCTGGTGGAGGAACGATGAGCACGTCCGACGGAGCCGCTGCCGAGCCGATGCCGCTCGCGCCACCCGACCCGGTGGTCACCCTGACGGCGCCGGCAGCGCCGGCGGTGGTCCTGGAGACCCAGGCGCCGAAGATGGCACCTCCGGTCTCGGCCGAGGCGATCCCGCAGCTCGACGCCAAGGTCGAGGGCTTCATGACCGCGCTCAGCTCGACCGCAGGCCGGCAGCCCGGAGTTCGCCGCCCAGGCCGAGAACGTCCGCACCATGGGCGACGCCGACATCCGCAAGGCCGCCGAGACGTCCAACCGGATGCTCGAGCAAGCCGGTCACCGCGCTCAAGGAGGGCGGCCTCGCCGAGGGCTCGGCCGTCGGCAAGACCCTGCTCGAGCTGCGCCGCACGGTCGAGGACCTCGACCCCAGCCAGGCCACCGGGCGCGCAAGCGCTGGCTCGACCTGCTGCCCTTCGGCGACAAGGTCACCGACTACTTCCGCAAGTACCAGTCCGCGCAGACCCAGCTCAACGGGATCCTGCACAGCCTGCGCAACGGCCAGGACGAGCTGACCAAGGACAACGTCGCGCTCAACCTGGAGAAGACCAACCTCTGGGCGGTCGATGGGCCGGCTCAACCAGTACGTCTACGTCGCCGAGCGGCTCGACGCCAAGCTCGTCGGCGCAAGATCGCCGAGCTCGAGCTGAGCGACCCCGAGGCGCGCGCAAGGCGCTGACCCAGGACGTGCTCTTCTACGTGCGCCAGAAGCACCAGGACCTGCTCACCCAGCTGGCGGTCTCGATCCAGAGCTACCTGGCGATCGACATCATCATCAAGAACAACATCGAGCTCATCAAGGGCGTCGACCGGGCCTCGACCACGACGATCTCCGCGCTGCGCACGGCGGTCATCGTGGCCCAGGCGCTGGGCAACCAGAAGCTGGTCCTCGACCAGATCTCGCGCGCTCAACACCACGACGTCCGGGCATGATCCAGCGCACCTCGGAGATGCTCCGCGACAACTCCGCGGCGATCCAGGAGCAGGCGGCCTCCTCGACGATCGGCATCGAGCAGCTGCAGGCGGCGTTCGCCAACATCTACGCCACCATGGACTCCATCGACGAGTTCAAGCTCAAGGCGCTCGACTCGATGTCGCAGACCATCGGCGTGCTCGAGACCGAGGTCGACAAGTCGCGCGTCCTACCTCGACCGGGTCCAGGCAGCACGACGCCCGCAACGCCGCCGGCACCCTCGACCTCACCGACCAGCCGCTCCGCTGACCGCGCTCACCAGCCGGGGGCCGACCGTGAGACTGATGTGGGACGTGGCTGACGTGGGACTGAGGTCGTGGTGGGCACGGAGGCGGACGACGACGACGTCACGCCTTCGCCGGCACCGCCCGACCGAGCAGGACATCCTGGCCGTCCCTCAACCGGGTCAGCGCGATGCTCGCCGAGGGCAACGCGCCGCCGGTCGTGACCGTCGCGGGTGGTGCGGATCGCCCGCACGATCAACGACACGCTGCCCGCGGCTGCGCAACCTCGGGCTGGGCAGCATGGAGGGCTACTCGGTGGTGGCCACCGCCACCGACTACCTGCCCGAGGCGGTGGGCGGCTACCTCCGGCTGCCGCGCGAGTGGGCCGACACCCGGCCCGATCGACGGCTACAAGACCTCGCTGATGGTCCTGGTCGACCAGCTCGAGCTGCTCGCCGCGACGATGGACAAGATCCTCGACGCCGCCAACCGCGCCGACGCCCAGGCGCTGCATCGCGCACGGCATGTTCCTCGAGGCCAAGTTCGGGCACCCGCCGACGGCGGACCCGACCTCACCTCGGGAGCCGCCGACATGACCGACGCCGCACGCCGCGACCTCGAGGAGCACGACGTGAGCACCACGCCTGGCCACCGCCCTCGACGCCCTGGCGCGGGTCGCCGCCGACGCGGGCGTCGACCCGGCCGCCGCCCGCCGCGAGGGCGAGGCGCTGGCCGCCGACGGTCGCCGAGCCGCTCGACGGGCGCCTTCGTCGACTGGTGCGTCGGAGACCGGCGGCGGCCGACCTCGGCCGAGGACTTCTTCGACGCCGCCTCGCGGGGCCGCCGCTACCGCTCCGCGCCGACGCCGCGATGAGCGCCCTCTCGCTGACCGCGGTCCGCGCAGGCGCCGGCGTACGCCGCCGCGCTCGGCGACGTCGCGCTGGCCGCAGCCGCGCTCGGCACCCCCGACCCGCGGGCGACCGGCAACGCCGCGACCGCCGCCGCCGCCCAGCTGGGCGAGGCGCCGGTCGCCCGGCCGCCGTTGCCCCGACCCTGGGCGACGAGGTCGCCGTCGTCGCTGGTCCAGCAGCTGTCGGTGGTGCAGCGCAAGCTCGCCGGGATCGACCTGTCGGCCCTCGCCGGCACCCCGCCCGGCACCCTCGCCCGGCGCCTCGACCGGACCCCGCCAGGAACCCCGACCGGAGAGCAGCGCGAGGCCGGTCCGACCCAGCCGTCCGTGGCCACCCAGGCCCCGCCGGCCGAGGCCGCCGGGAGCCCGACCGACGCCCGAGCCCGAGGCCCCGACCAGGACCGTCGAGGAGCTGCTCGCCGAGCTCGACGCGCTGGTCGGCCTCGACGAGGTCAAGGCCGAGATCCACCGGCAGGCCGCGGTGCTGCGGGTCGAGGGACTGCGCCGCGAGGCCGGGCCTGAAGCTCGCCGACGATCACCCGGCACCTGATCTTCAACGGCAACCCCGGCACCGGCAAGACGACCGTGGCCCGGCTCGTCGCCGGCATCTACCAGGCGCTCGGCCTGCTCTCGAAGGGCCAGCTGGTCGAGGTCGACCGCTCCGAGCTGGTCGCCGGCTACCTCGGCCAGACGGCGATGAAGACCGCCGAGGTGGTCGACGTCCGCCGAGGGCGGCGTGCTCTTCATCGACGAGGCCTACTCGCTCGCCGGCGACCAGTACGGCACCGAGGCCATCGACACCCTGGTCAAGGAGATGGAGGACAAGCGCGACGACCTGGTGGTCATCGTCGCCGGCTACCCGCTGCCGATGCAGGTCTTCATCGCCCAGAACCCGGGCCTCGAGAGCCGCTTCCGCACCACCATCGACTTCGCCGACTACACCGACGACGAGCTGGTCGCAGATCTTCGCGCGTGATGGCGACGGGCGCCGAGTACGACGTCGGCGACGACGTCGCTCGCCCGGCTCCGCGAGATCCTCGGCCGGTGTCGAGCGCGGGCTCGACGTTCGGCAACGCCCGCTACGTGCGCAACCTGCTCGAGGCCGCGATCGGCCGCCACGCCTGGCGGCTGCGCGACGTCGAGGCAGCCGACCCTCGAGCAGCTGCGCCGGCTCGTGGCCGACGACCTCGACCCGGTCACGGTCGCCGCGGTGGCAGAGCCCGAGCGGCACCGGCGGCGAGCTGGTCGCGCCGGAGGGCGCGGCGGAGGTTGAGCCGGTCGAGCTCGGGGAAGATCCCTCTGAGCCGGAGGCGACGAGCGAGCCGGCCGACACCTCGGACGTCCCCGAGGGCGACGACGACCCGTCCACCACCTCCGAGGAGGAGACCCTGTGACCCAGGCAGCCCAGACGGCCCCGGCGTCCCGACGGCCCCGGCGTCCCAGACGGACCCGGCGTCCCAGTCGGCTCCGGCGTCGTTCTCCGAGGACGTCCCGCGCCTGCTCAACCGGCTGCAGGTCCTCGCGGTCGCGGCCTGCGTGCTCTTCGCCGTGCTCGACCGCCGATCGTCCAGGTGCTGTCGCTGGCAGGCCAACGGTCGCGCCGCCGACAACACCGAGCAGCTGGTGCGGGTGCAGAAGATCCAGTCCTCGCTGCTGCGCGCCGACGCCCTCGCCACCAACGCCTTCCTCGTCGGTGGCCTCGAGCCGGCCGCCGCAGCGGGCGGCGTACGACGACGCGATCGACGACGTGCCGCGCCAGATCACCGACGCGGCCGAGGCCCAGCCCGCCGACCGGGAGGTCCTGGCCGACCTCAACGTCGCGGTACGCGACCTACACGACCGCCGTCGCCCAGGCCCGCGACAACAACCGGCAGGACTTCGTCGGTCGGCATCGCCTACCTCAACTCCGCCAGCGACGCGCTGCGCTTCGACGCCGCTGCCGATCGTCCAGGCCCTGGTCGCCGCCAACTCCGAGCGGGCCGACGACGAGATGGGCGGCCAGCACCCCTCTGGCTCCTGCTGCTCGGGGCTGCTCGCGCTGGTCGCTGCTGTGGCTGGTCAACCGCGAGCTCGCCGCGGCGCTTCCGCCGCCGCCTCAACGTCGGCGTCGGCGGCCGCCGGCGTCGTCGTCGCGGTGCTGACCCTGCTCGGCGACGTTCCACGCCGGTGGCGCGCGGCGGCGACAACGACGCACCGCGCGACGGGCCCTACCGCAGCGCGGTCGCCGGAGGCCTCGGCCCGCACCGCCGCCAACGACGCCAAGGCCAACGAGAGCCTGGGCCTGATCAACCGCGGCTCCGGCCAGGTCTACGAGGACGACTGGGCGGACGCGGCGCGACATCGTGGAGCGACAACGCCTCGCCCGCAGACCCTGCGGCTGTGGGACGACTACGTCGAGCAGTCCACGACGAGGTCGTCGCGCTCGACGACGCCGGCCAGTGGGACGACGCCCGGCTCGCTGGCCACGAGCACCAAGAAGAGCGACGCACCGACCGCGGCCCTCGACGAGGTCGACGACGCCGCCGAGCAGGTCGTCGCCGACTCGGCCGCCGAGGCGACCGACGCTTCCGCTCCGGCGGCAACACCTGCATCCTGCTGCTCGGATCGTCACCCTGCTGGCGGGCTGGTGGCCGCCGCCGGCCTGCCGCCTGGGGCATCAACCAGCGACGGAGGGAGTACGCATGAGGCACCGGTCCCCGCACCTGCGGTCCCGCGTCGGCACCGTCGTCGTGGGTCGCTGTCCTGGCGGTCACGCTCGCGGCCTGCGGCGGTACGACGCGACGAGGCGTCGCTCCGCCCGCGGACCGCCTCGGCCGCTGCTCCCGGAGCCGCGGCGACCTGCGAGGACGACGGCACCCAGGTCGCGCTCCTACGCACCCGAGGGCGAGCGCGCTCGGCGTGCCGCCGACGTGCAGGCGATCAAGTCCCGCGGCCGGCTCATCGCCGGGCGTCGCCGCCGACACCTACCTGCTCGGCTCGCGCAACCCGCGCGACCGACCAGATCGAGGGCTTCGACATCGACATGGTCAACGCGATCGCCGCCGACGATCTTCGGCACCGCCGAGGGCCACGTCGAGCTGCGCGTCATCACCGCCGCCGACCGGATCCCGCTGCTGCAGGACGGCGACGGTCGACATCGTCGCGCGCAACATGACGATCAACTGCGCGCGGTGGGAGCAGATCGCGTTCTCGGCGGATTACTACCACGCCGGCCAGAAGGTCCTGGTCGGCCGCGACTCCGGCATCACCACGATCGAGGACCTCGCCGGCAAGCGGGTCTGCGCCCCCGCCGGCACCACCAGCATCGACAACATCCAGAAGATCGCAGCCCGACGCGATCCCGGTCACCGCCGGCGACAACACCGGCTGCATGGTGCTGTTCCAGAACGGCGAGGCCGACGGCGTCAGCACCGACGACACCGTGCTCGCCGGCCTGGCCGCCCAGGACCCGTACGCCGTCGTCCTCGACACGCCGTTCCTGACCCAGGAGCCCTACGGCATCGGCGTCAACGCCGACAACGTCGACCTGGTCGCGCTTCATCAACGCGGTGCTCGAGGGCATGCGCGCCGACGGTCGCTGGCAGGAGTCCTACGACACCTGGCTGCGCCCGGCCCTCGGCGTCAAGGGCGTCCAGCCCCAGCCCGTCTACGGACGACGGGCTGATCGCCGACCGATGACCGACATGTCCGGGCTCTCCACCACCGTCGCCCCGCCGGCGCCGGGGGCGATCGGGCGCGCGCCCGAGCCGGCGCCGCTGCAGGACTACCTGACGGCGCTCGACGCGTGGGTGCGCGGCCGGCGCGCCGAGCTCGACGAGCTCGACGCCGCGGCGCTGGCGGCCGGTCGCGGCGCGCGAGGTCGCCTCCGACATGGCGCTGTCGCTCGCGCTGTGGAAGGCGGTCTCCGACCGCTACCAGCTGATGTTGGCCACCTGGGACGGCGGCCGCGTGCTCAGCCGAGCGCGAGCAAGATCGCCACGCTCATCTGGGGCCGCCTCGACGGCCACCCTCGGCGCAGGCGATGGCCGTCTCGCTGCCCGAGGCGTGCCGGCTCTCCGACGCCCTGGCCGGCCAGCTGCGCACCAGCTCTCGCTGAGCCCGGCGCCGACGAGGCCGCCGCCCGGATCAAGGACCTGCGCGCCCAGCTCGAGCGGATCCGCGACCAGGTCGCGCCTCGAGCCGGCCGCTGGGCCGCGACGCCGACCGTCGACCGGCTCGCGCGGCCTGATGGCGCGGCTCGACGACGTCACCGAGCGGGCCGGGCGCGGCGCCGACGTCGGTGGCCTCCTCGGCCCGCTCGAGCAGGACGCCGCGATCTTCGAGCGCGACCTCATCGTCGGCAACGCCCGGCGCCGCGGCGCCCGCGACCAGGTCGCCGAGGCCCGCGACGCTGCGCGCCGACCTGCTCGGCCCGCGCCGCGGCGCTGCGGCGGCTCGCCGCGACCTGCGTGCGCACGGTCGAGCCGGCGCCGCGCTACGCCGTTCCCGACGTCGAGGCGCTCGGACCGGTGCCCAACACCCCGGAGGCGATCGGCCCCTACCTCGACCGCCTCGGCCGCGTCGGCCAGGCGCTCACGATCGCCCAGCGAGGCCTACGCCGCCGCCCTGGCCGAGCACACCGACCTCGTCGGCCTGCTCGAGCCTACGTCGCCAAGGCCCGCGCCCTCGGGCGTCGCCGACCGGGACGACCTCGCCGGCAGCGAGGCGCCGGGCGCGCGAGGTGCTCGCCCGCGAGCCGGCGCCGATGGTCGTCTGCCGCCAGCTCGTCACGACCTACCAGACCTGGCTGATCCAGCTGACCCGAAGGACCCCGCATGAGCAGCACGAGCACCTCCTGCACCCAGCCCGGCTGCGGCGGCACGATCGCCGACGGCTACTGCGACGTGTGCGGCATGGCCGCGGCGCCCGGCACGGCGGCGCCGGCCGCCGCGCCCCGGCGTCCCCGGCGAGCCCGCTGAGCCCGGCGCCCCGGTCGGCCGAGCCGCTGCGGGTGGTGCGTGCACCCAGCCCGGCTGCGGCGGCACGATCGCCGACGGCTACTGCGACACCTGCGGCATGGCGGCCGAGCCCGGTGCCGCCGTACCGGCCAGTGCGACGAGCGCCGCCCCGTCGACCCCGGCCGCCGCCGCTGCGCCCGCCCCGGACGGCAGCCGGTGCACCCAGCCCGGCTGCACCGGGCCGATCCTCGACGGCTACTGCGACGTGTGCGGCATCGCCGGGACCGTGACGCGCGGCCCCGGACCGTCGGGCAGCCCGCTGTGCGGCTGGCGACGTCTCGGTCGCCACCTCGGCCAGCCGGGTGCAGTCGGCCGCCTTCGGCTCCGAGCGCGCCGGCGGCCGGCTCACTGGCGACCCGGCGCGCCCGCAGCGGCTCCCAGCGGCTGCGCGCGGCCCGGCTCGGCGCCGGCCTGACCATCGTCCCACCGGCCCCGCCGGTCGACCCGGTCAAGGCGATCAACCCCAACCCGGAGGTGCCCGAGGCCAAGCGCACGCTGCTCCAAGTGCGGCAACGCGATCGGGCGCAGCCGCGACGGCAAGCCCGGGCGCACCGAGGGGTTCTGCCCCCAGTGCGGCCAGGAGTTCTCCTTCACGCCCAAGCTCGCAGCCGGGCGACCTGGTCGCCGGGCAGTACGAGGTGGTCGGCTGCCTCGCCCACGGCGGCCTCGGCTGGATCTACCTCGCCACGCGACCGCAACGTCTCCAACCGCTGGGTCGTGCTCAAGGGCCTGCTCAACTCCGGTGACCCCGACGCGCTGGCGGCGGCGATCGCCGAGCAGCAGTTCCTGGCCCAGGTCGAGCACCCGCTGATCGTCGAGATCTACAACTTCGTGACCCACGAGGGCGCGGGCTACATCGTCATGGAGTACGTCGGCGGCCAGTCGCTCAAGCAGATCCTCAAGGAGCGGATGCGCGCCAACGGCGGCGCCTACGACCCGCTCCCGGTCGACCAGGCGCTCGCCTACGTCATCGAGGTGCTGCCGGCGTTCCAGTACCTCCACGACCTCGGCCTCGTCTACTGCGACTTCAAGCCCGACAACCTGATCCAGGTCGGCGACGCGATGAAGCTGATCGACCTCGGCGGCGTCCGCCGGATCGACGACGACGACTCGGCGATCTACGGCACCGTCGGCTACCAGGCGCCCGAGGTCGCCGAGGTCGGGCCGAGCGTGGCCTCCGACATCTACACGATCGGGCGCACCCTGGTGGTGCTCTGCATGGAGTTCCGCGGCTACCAGGGCACCTACCTGCACACGCTGCCGCCGCCGGAGTCGACGCCGCTCTTCGCCGAGCAACGACTCGCTCTACTGGCTGATCGCCAAGTGCTGCGCCGCCGACCCGGCCGACCGGTTCGCCTCCGCCGACGAGCTGCGCACCCAGCTGCTCGGCGTGCTGCGCGAGGTAGTCGGCGAGCGCACGACCGGCACCGTCGCTCGACCTCGGCGGCCTCGGTGCTCTTCGAGGCGCCGGCCACCTCGCGCGTCCGTGCTCGAGTGGTCCGCAGCTGCCCGAGCTGCGCGCCGACACCACCGACCCGCAGCACGCCTGGCTCTCCGGCATCGGCGACGACGACCCCGCCGCAGCGGCTGCGATGCCACCTACGAGGCGCCCGGAGACGTCGCGCCGAGGTGCTGCTCGCGCGCGCCCACGCGGCGCTCGAGCTCGGTGACGCCGACCGGCGCGCACGCGGTCGCCGCCGAGCTGCTCGGCCGAGGACCCGTGGGAGTGGCGGGCGCTGTGGGTCGACGGCCTGGCCGCCATGCAGGAGCGGGACTGGGACGCCGCGCAGGCGTCGTTCAACGCCGTCTACCAGCAGGTGCCGGGCGAGCTCGCCCCCAAGCTGGCGCTGGCGGTCGCCTGCGAGCGGGGCGGCCTGCCCGAGGTCGCCGAGGGGCTCTACGTCACCTGCGCCTCCACCGACGCGCCGTACGTCGCCGCCTCGGCGTTCGGGGTGGCCCGGGTGCGCGCCGAGCGACGCGACGCCGCGGGTGCCGTCGAGGCGCTCGACCGGGTGCCGCGACCAGCCGCGGCTACCCCGAGAGCCGCCAGCTGCGCGCCGAGGTGCTGCTCGGCCAGGGCTCCCACGACCTCGCCGTGCTCGACCAGGCGATGCGCTGCATCGAGTCGGTGTCGATGGACCCCGCCACCCAGGGCGCTACACCGTCCGGATCCTCGAGCAGGCCCTCGGCGATCGTGATCGGCCGGCAGGCGGCGCCTCGAGGCGCCACCGATCGGCAGCTACGAGGCCGACGAGGCCGGACTGCGCGACGGGCTCGAGCGGGGCTACCGCGCTGCTCGCCCGCGACGCCCAGCGCTCCCCGAGCGGGTCGAGCTGGTCAACCAGGCCAACGCCGTACGGAGCTGGAGCCTGACATGACCGAGACCACCGACCCCCGCTGCGACCTGCCCGTCCTGCGGCGCCGCCGCCGACGACGGGCGCCGCGTTCTGCGAGACCTGCGGCAAGCCGGTCGGTGCCGTGCCGGTCGACCCGGCCGCCGACGCCGCGGCCGCCGCTCGACCCGGCGGCGGGCGAGCCCTCGCCGATCAGCGCCGACGACCTCGGCAGCGGCCCGATCAGCGCGCCGACCCACCGCACGCCGACCGACGCGTCGACGTCGACCGGCCGGCGGCCGTGCCTGGTCTGCGGCGGCGTCGTCGGACGCCGACGGCTACTGCGAGATCTGCGGCACCAAGGCAGCCGACCGAGCGCGACCACTTCCGCGAGACGCCCGCCTCCTGGGTCGCCGGCGTCTGCGACCGCGGCATCGTGCACGGCACGCAACGAGGACGCGATGGCGCTGCTGGCCGACCGAGCCACCGGGCGAGCGGGCCGTGCTGGTCGTCCTCGACGGGGTCTCCAGCTCGATCGACTCCGACGTCGCCTCGCTCGCCGGCGCCCGGGCGACCCGCGACGCGCTGCGGACGCCGCTCCCGCGCGGGATGGGCACCGCCGGCAGCCGCGCTCGGCCGCGGTCACCTCGGCGTTCGCCGCGGCGATCCGGGCCGCCAACGACGCCATCGTCGCGACCACCGACCGACGACTCGCCCAACCCGGCCTCGGCGACGTTCGCGGTCGCGGTCGTGGAGGGCACGGCGGCTGCTCGGTCGCCAACATCGGCGACTCGCGCGTCTACTGGCTGCCCGACGAGGGACCTGCCGTCCAGCTGACCGTCGACGACTCGGCGGCCCAGCAGCTGATGGAGGCCGGCATCGACCGCGAGCGCCGCCGAGAACGGCCCGCAGGCGCCACGCGATCACCAAGTGGCTGGGTCGCGACGCGCCCGACCTCACGCCCCGCGTCGGCCGAGCTCGAGATCTACCCGGCCCCGGCTGGGTGCTGGCCTGCTCCGACGGGCTGTGGAACTACGCCTCCGAGCCCGCCGCGCTGCCGAGCAGGTCGCCGCGGCGCTCGCCGCCGGAGCGGTGGCGCCCCTCGACCTCGCCCTCGCGCTGGTGGCCTTCGCCAACGCCCAGCGGCGGACGCGACAACATCACCGCCGCGCTGGCCCGGATCGGTCCCCCGTCGAGCCGCCGGCAGGGCAGAATGCGGCACCGGAGACGGTGCCCGACCCAGTGCCGACACGTACCCCGACACCGCTCCACACCGAGCGAGAGGGAGCCCCATGGCTGAGTTCACCGCCAGCGTCTACCAGAACGAGTTCCTGCCCGACGGAGGCACCGACGTCAACGCGATCGTCACCGTCACCTGCTCCGGGGCCGGCACGGCCGGCCAGACCGGCGGGGGCGCGGCCGGCGAGATCATCATCGTCGACACCTCCGGCTCGATGGGGCCCGCAGACGATGGCGGCCGCCAAGCAGGCGGCCCAGGCGGCGCTCGACGGAGATCGTCGACGGC
Organism: uncultured Actinomycetota bacterium; assembly: GCA_963757695.1. Taxonomy (GTDB): domain Bacteria; phylum Actinomycetota; class Actinomycetes; order Propionibacteriales; family Nocardioidaceae; genus Nocardioides. Next base: position 31,374 of record CAVWTJ010000012.1, on the reverse strand, counting down.
ACCTGGTTCGCGGTGATCGCCGGCTCCGACCGCGCCGATGCTGGCCTACCCGGCCGTCTCGTCGGGTCCCGGCATGGTCCCGATGGACGCCTCCGCACGCGCCCAGGCCAGCGGCCGCGATCGGCCGCTTCGTCGGCAGCGGCGGCACGGCGATCTGACCTGGCTCGACCTCGCCGGCAGCTCTTCACCTCGGTGCCGCAGGTCACCCAGCGGCACGCGATCCTGCTCACCGACGGCGAGAACCGCGAGACCGGCGACAAGCTCGACGGCCGCCATCGCCCGCGCCACCGGCTACTTCCAGTGCGACTGCCGCGGCGCCGGCACCGACTGGCAGGTCGAGCGAGATCCGCCGGATCGCGCCAGGCGCTGCTCGGCACCGTCGACATCATCCCGGAGCCGGGCCAGATGGAGGCGCAGTTCCGCGAGATGATGCGGGCCTCGATGGCGCGCGGCGTCGCCGACGCCCAGCTGCGGGTCTGGACCCCGCAGGGCGCCCAGGTCCTCTTCGTGCGCCAGGTCTCGCCGACGGTCGAGGACCTCACCGACCGGCGGGTCGCGGTCAACCCGCTGACCGGCGGCTACCCGACGGGTGCCTGGGCCGACGAGTCGCGCGACTACCACGTCGGCGATCCGGGTCGCGGCCAAGGCGATCGGCCAGGAGCAGCTCGCCGCGCGCGTCCAGCTGGCGATCGGCGACGACGTGCTGACCCAGGGCCTGGTCAAGGCCACCTGGTCGAACAACTCCGAGCTGACCGCCAAGATCGACCAGCAGGTCGCCCACTACACCGGGCAGACCGAGCTGGCCTCGATGATCCAGGAGGGGCTCGCCGCCAAGGCGCCGGCGACGAGGCGACCGCGACGACCAAGCTCGGCCGAGCCGTCCAGCTCGCCGCCGAGACCGGCAACGACGAGGCCACCTCCAAGCTGCGCAAGGTCGTCGACGTCCAGGACGAGAAGGAGGGCACCGTCAGGCTCAAGGCCGCGGTCGCCAAGGCCGACGAGATGGCGCTCGACACCGCCTCCACCAAGACCACCCGGATCAAGAAGTGGGCACCGTGAAGTGCCCCGCCGGTCACGAGACGACCGCCACCGACTACTGCGACACCTGCGGCATCGCCATGGACGCCGCACCGCCCGCCGACGCCGCCGCGCCCGCCGGTGCCACGGGTGGCCCCGCCGCCGACGTACCCGCCCCCGCCGCGTCGGGCGCCTGCCCCAACTGCTCAGACGCCAGAACCCGGCCAACGCGCTGTTCTGCGAGACCTGCGGCTACGACTTCACCACCGGCTCGCTCCCGCGCCCCGTCGAGCCGTCGTCGTCGCTGGACCTGCCGGTGGACCCGGGCGACCCGGCCGGCGCCGACACCGGTGCGCCGGCGCCCGCCGACGCCAACCCCTCGCCGGCGCTGGCCGAGACCTGGGTCGCCGAGATCTGGATCGACCCCGACTGGTACGCCGACCAGCAGAGCACCGACCCGCTGCCCTCGCCCGGCCTGCCGCCCGTGGTCGCCCTCCGGCACACCTCGGTGCTGATCGGTCGCGTCTCGCGCAGCCGCAACATCCACCCCGACATCGACCTCGAGACCGACAACGGCATCAGCCGCCGGCACGCCCAGCTCACCACCGACGGCACCCGCTGGTTCGTCGAGGACCTCGGCTCGTCCAACGGCACCTACGTCGGCGGCAACGTCGGCGAGCCTGCCGACCACCGCGATCCCGGTCGGTCAGAAGAACGAGGTCACCGGCGACGACCGGATCTACCTCGGCGCCTGGACCCGCATCGTCATCCGCAAGGCGGCACCCGGCGAGGTCTGAGCCCGACGGGCCGGGTCCGGCGTCCGGGTCGATGCCTCGCGGGGGCCGTCTGCTGTCCGCACTGTCGGGCGGGTTCTCCACAGGCGGGGGTCGAGTCGGCGCGAGCTCGCGCCGACTCGACGGGGGTTCGTACAGCTGTGGTGTCTGCGTGGCTGGTGGTGCGTGGCTGGCTGTGCGGGGCTGGTGGTGGATGGCGCAGTCGGTCTGCGGTGCCGCGGGTCAGCGCTTGGTGGCGATGATCGTGGCCGCGTCGGGGGCGACCATCACCTCGACGGCGGTGAAGCGCTCGTCGGTGAGCCACTGCTCGCGCAGGGTGTCGACGCGGCCGTAGGTGATCGGCGGCCACCTCTCGCAGGGGGTGAAGTCGTCCAGCACGACGATGCCACCGTCCTCGACGAGGTCGGCGATCGCGTCGACGCCCACCTCGCCGGGCTGGCCGGAGTCGAGGAAGAGCAGCGAGAACGGCCCCTTGTCGAGCAGGGTCGACCAGTCGGCGGCCAGCACCTCGACCTGCGGGTCGTCGACGAAGATCTCGGACGCGGCGCCGGGCCAGCTTGGGGTCGAGCTCGGCGGTGACGATCCGTGCCTTCTCACCCCGTACGCCGGAGCGCAGCCAGGCCGTCCCGACGCCGCAGCCGGTGCCGAACTCGGCCATCGTGCCGTCGCGGGTGGCGGCGAGCATGGCCAGCAGCCGGCCGGTCTCGTTGCGGCAGAAGGACACGTAGCCCGCGCGACGCGAGACGTCGAACGCGCGCCTCACCACGTCGGGGAGATCGGGGGAGGCGCTCATGCGGCGAGTCTTCCATGGCAAGACGCTCGTCTCGCCATGTGAACTCTTCCTGGAAAGCGGTGGCCGCGCCCGACGGGTCGTCCTACGGTGGACCCACTATGCGGAGCGTGTTCGTACTTATCGAGTGCCGCGACGAGGCCCAGCAGGCATGACCTGCGAGTGAGGCCCCTCGTCGCGGTGTTCGGCGTTGCGCGGCCTCACTGATCGGACTCCCTCCCGTGGAGTCCATGCCTCACGGCACATCGGTAGATGTCTCCGCGGCGGTACGCCACCAGCACGTGCGCGACCCGCATCCCTGACGGTCCATCTCCACGCACGCGATCCGTGCGTCGAGGGTCCCACCGCGGGGTCATCTCCGGATATGGCGTGAGCCGACCGGACACCTGATGACCCGTACGACCTATCGAAGGAGAAAGCCGATGTACGACATGTATCCCGAGTGGGGCCCGGCCAAGCACCGCAACGACGACGCCGCGCCGGCGAGCGCCGCGCAGTCGCTGCAGTGGAGCCTCGACCTGCGAGACAATGGCGGCGAACGACCGGACGACAACTAACGTTCTGCCACGTGACCGATCCCATGAACTCCACGCGCGCAACCGGCACCGTCAAGCTCGCCGTCATCCCCGGCGACGGCATCGGTCAAGAGGTGACGGTCGAGGCGCTCAAGGTCCTCGAGGCCGTTGCTCCCGAGGGCGTGGAGTTCGAGCAGACCGCCTACGACCTCGGCGCCGAGCGCTACCTCGCGACCGGCGAGGTGCTGCCCGACTCCGTGCTCGCCGAGATCCGCGCCCACGACGCGATCCTGCTCGGTGCGGTCGGCGGCAAGCCGGGCGACCCGAACCTGCCTCCGGGGATCCTGGAGCGCGGCCTGCTGCTGCGGCTGCGGTTCGAGCTCGACCACTACGTCAACCTGCGTCCGTCGCGCATCTTCCCCGGCGTGGCCTCACCCCTGGCCAACCCGGGCGAGGTCGACTTCGTCGTCGTGCGCGAGGGCACCGAGGGCCCCTACACGGGCAACGGCGGCGCGCTGCGCGTCGGCACTCCCCACGAGATCGCCACCGAGGTCTCGGTCAACACCGCGTTCGGCGTCGAGCGCGTCGTACGCGACGCCTTCGCCCGGGCCCAGCGCCGCCCGCGCCGGCTGCTCACCCTGGTCCACAAGACCAACGTCCTGGTGAACGCCGGCGCCGTGTGGTGGCGCATCACCCAGCAGGTGGCCGCGGAGTTCCCCGAGGTCACCGTCGACTACATGCACGTCGATGCGGCCATGATCCACATGACGGTCAACCCGTCCCGCTTCGACGTGATCGTCACCGACAACCTCTTCGGCGACATCATCACCGACCTGGCCGGCGCCATCAGCGGCGGCATCGGGCTGGCGGCGTCCGGCAACATCAACCCGGACCGCACCGCCCCCTCCATGTTCGAGCCCGTCCACGGCTCCGCCCCCGACATCGCCGGCCAGCAGAAGGCCGACCCGACCGCAGCGATCCTGTCGGTGTCCCTCCTGCTCGACCACCTCGGCCACCCCGTGGCTGCCGGCGCCGTCGAGGCAGCGGTGATCGCCGACCTGGCCGAGCGCACGCCCGGCACCAGCCGCCGTACGACGGAGATCGGCGACGCCATCGCCGCACGCGTAGGCGGCTGACACCGGCGCACACGCACGTCCTCCGACGGCCGGGCCACGCGACAGCGTGCCCGGTCGTCGCCATTTCCTAGGAAGGTCCCATAACGTGGCCCCCATGCAGATCAGCACCACGCTCACCACGACGCCCACCTCGGACGAGCGCCTCGCCGAGATCCTGGCCAACCCGGGGTTCGGCACCTACTTCACCGACCACATGTTCACGGTCGAGTGGACGCCGGACGCCGGCTGGCACGCCGCGCGCATCGAGCCCTACGGCCCGCTGGTGCTGGACCCGGCGACCGCGGTGCTGCACTACGCCCAGGAGACCTTCGAGGGGATGAAGGCCTACCGGCACCCCGACGGCTCGATCTGGTCGTTCCGACCGGAGGAGAACGGCGCCCGCATGCTGCGCTCCAGCCAGAGGCTCGCGCTGCCCGAGCTGCCGGTCGACGACTTCGTCCAGGCCGTCGACGCGCTCGTCGAGGTCGATCAGCGCTGGGTGCCGGACGCGGCGACGGGGGAGAAGAGCCTCTACATCCGTCCGTTCATGATCGCCACCGAGGCCTTCCTCGGGGTGCGCCCCTCGCAGCACGTGACGTTCATGGTGATCGCCAGCCCGGCGGGCGCCTACTTCAAGGGCGGCGTGAAGCCGGTCAGCCTCTGGCTCACCGAGGAGTACACCCGCGCCGGCCGCGGTGGGATGGGTGCCGCCAAGACCGGCGGCAACTACGCCAGCTCGCTGGTCGCCCAGCAGGAGGCCACCGCGCACGGCTGCGACCAGGTCGTCTTCCTCGACGGCCAGGAGGGCAGGTACGTCGAGGAGCTCGGCGGCATGAACCTGTACTTCGTCCACGCCGACGGCCACATCGTCACCCCGGCGACCGGCACGATCCTCGAGGGGATCACCCGCGCCAGCATCGTCGAGCTCGCCGGCAAGATGGGCCACCAGGTCGAGGAGCGGAAGTTCTCCATCGACGAGTGGCGCGACGGAGTGGCCAGCGGTGACATCACCGAGATCTTCGCCTGCGGCACGGCCGCGGTCGTCACGCCCGTCGGGGAGCTCAAGTGGGCCGGGGGATCGGTGCCGAGCGTCCCGGCCGGCGACGTGGCCGCCCGGATCCGCGCGGAGCTCGTCGACATCCAGTTCGGTCGCCGCGACGACACGTTCGGCTGGATGCACCGCATCGGCTGACGCGGGCGGCCACCGGCCCACCGGCTTCCAGGCTCGGTGGTCGTCGCCCCACGACCGACGCGACGACCGGCCGGACCGGGTGCTCGACGTCCGTCGCCGGCTCGCGCTCGGGCGACTCGGTGGCCCCGGGTCCGGTCGGCGGGTCGCGCGCGCGGGTAATCTCATGGCGTGACGACCCATCCCGATGACGCGACGCCCACGGCGGTGCGGCGCCACGCGCCGCCGTCCGTCGGCTCGGGGTCCGGACCGGCGCCGGTCGTGGTGGGCGAGTACACGCTCCTGGCCAAGCTCGGTGAGGGTGGCATGGGCGTCGTCCACCTGGCCCGCAGGCCCGGCGGTGACCGGGTGGCGCTCAAGGTGCTGCGCTCCCACATCGTGGGCGACGACGAGGCCCGCCGCCGGCTGGCGCGCGAGGTCAGCTCGCTGAGCCGGATCCGCAGCCGCTGGGTCGCCGAGATCCTCGACGCCGACCCGTGGGCACCGGTGCCGTACGTCGCCACCCGCTACGTGCCCGGCCTGTCGCTGCACGACCACGTCCACGAGGAAGGTCCGATCTCCGGCCGCGACCTGCTGTGGTTCGCCGCGTGCCTGGCCGAAGGTCTCGCGTCCGTGCACTCGGTCGGCGTCCTGCACCGCGACGTGAAGCCCTCCAACGTGCTGATGGAGGGCCGGACCCCGATCCTCATCGACTTCGGCCTGGCCCGGGTCGCCGACGACCCCAAGCTCACCCACACCGGGTGGCTGCTGGGCACCCCCGGCTACCTCGCCCCCGAGATCCTGTACGGCGACAGCGCCACGACCGCCTCGGACGTGCACTCGTGGGCGGCCACGGTCGCCTTCGCCGGCACCGCACGCTCGCCGTTCGGTCGGGGGCCGTCGATGGCGATCATGGACCGGGTGCGTCGCGGGGAGTTCGACCTCACCGGGCTCGAGGGCCCGCTGCGCGACGTCGTCGCCGCGTCCCTGCGCCCGGAGCCCGTCGAGCGCCCCACCCTGGCCGCGATCCTCGCCTGGCTGCGGCCCCAGACCACCGAGCCGGCCGCGCTGCTCGGGGCGCCGCCCCAGGCTCGCCGCGAACCGACACGCGACGCCTTCGACGACGCGCTCGCGGTCGCCGCGCTCGCCCACGGCGACCTGCCCCCCACCTCCTACGACGACGGCGCGGTCTTCGACCGCGAGGCGTACGACGACGCGGCGGCGCCCACGCTCGTGGAGCCGCCCACCGGCACCCTGGTCCTGCCCGTGCAGCCCGACACCCGGCGCGACCCGGCGCCCGACGCCGCGACGCGGGTCGAGCCGACGTACCCGCCGGCTCCGATGCCCGTGCCGCGGGCAGTGCCGGCGTACCCCCCGGGCTACGCCTCGGGCCCGGCGCCGGGCTACCCGCCGCCCCACACCCCGTCGTACGAGCAGGACCCCTGGCCCTACGAGCCCGAGACGCCGCAGGTCGGGCTCGCCGAGCGCCTGCGGCGCGGCACCCTGGTCCTGGCGGGCAGCGTCGCCGTCGGAGCGGCCTGCGTCCTGGCGCCGTGGATCGCGACCACCGTGATCGTGGTGGCGGTGTGGCTGCTGCGCAGCGGCTCGCTCGCCGCGAGCGGGGTGGAGGCACGGCGCCAGCTGCGCGGTCGCAAGTGGTACGACGGCGTCCAGCTGCTGGTCCACGCGCCGTGGCACCTCGTGCAGTCGATCCCGACGACCGTGCTGCTCGTGCTGTGGAGCTCCGGGCTGGCGGTGGCCGGAGGACTGGTCTGCTACGCCGTGACCGCGCCGCTGACCGTGTCGCTGTTCCTCAGCGGCGTGCTGCTCGCGCTGTCGCTGTGGTGGGGGCCGGGCGGCAGCCGGGTGCGCTCGCCGCTCAACCGGCTCGTCGTACCCGCCAGCCGGGTCGGCGGACCCTGGCTGGTCGGCGTCGTCGTCCTGCTCGCGCTGTCGGTCGCGGCCGGGCTGTACGTCGAGGCACAGGGGATCTCGTGGCTCCCCGCCGGTGGGCAGCCGTTCGGATGAGTCGCGCGGGGGTCAGCCACATGGTGGAACGGGTGCCGTCGCACGGCCCCGCGTGGCACCATGGAGACGTGCATCACCAGCGCATCATCATTCGCTAGCGCATCGAGCCCCGCCCGATGCGCCAACCTCTCGTCCACCGGGAGGTTTTTTTGTTGCCCGACGCACCGCGACGACACGCACCAGACCTGCACCGCCCCCGAACCGAGAGCGAACCGATGGACCTGCACGGCGACTTCCACGTCTACGACACGACCCTGCGCGACGGCGCGCAGCAGGAGGGACTCAACCTCTCCGTCGCCGACAAGCTGTCCATCGCGCGCCAGCTCGACGGCCTCGGGGTCGGCTACATCGAGGGTGGGTGGCCGGGGGCCAACCCCAAGGACACCGAGTTCTTCCGCCGCGCCCGGTCCGAGCTCGACCTGCACCCACGCCAAGCTCGCGGCGTTCGGGTCGACCCGCAAGGCCGGCGTGCGCGCGGCCGACGACCCGCAGGTCGCCGCGCTGCGCGACAGCGGCGCCGGCGTGGTCACCCTGGTCGCCAAGTCGCACGACCGGCACGTCGAGCTGGCGCTGCGCACCACGCTCGCCGAGAACCTCGAGATGATCCGCGACACCGTCAGCCACCTGACCGCCGAGGGACAGCAGGTCTTCCTCGACGCCGAGCACTTCTTCGACGGCTACCGCGCCAACCGCGACTACGCCCTCGAGGTGCTGCGCACGGCGTACGGCGCCGGGGCCGAGGTGCTCGCGCTGTGCGACACCAACGGCGGCATGCTGCCCAACTGGGTCTCCGACGTCGTGCACGACGTCATCACCTCCACCCAGACGCGGGTCGGCATCCACTGCCACAACGACACCGGCTGCGCGGTCGCCAACACGCTGGCCGCCGTCGAGGCCGGCGCGACCCACGTGCAGGGCTGCATCAACGGCTACGGCGAGCGCACCGGCAACGCCGACCTCGTCACCGTCGTGGCCAACCTCGAGCTCAAGCTGGACCGGGCGGTGCTGCCCGCCGGGCCTGCTCGAGGAGTCGACGCGGATCGCGCACGCGGTCGCCGACGTCACCAACTTCGCGCCTGCCTCGCGCCAGCCCTACGTCGGCACGTCGGCGTTCGCCCACAAGGCCGGCCTGCACGCCAGCGCGATCAAGGTCGACCCGAACCTCTACCAGCACATGGACCCGATCGGCGTCGGCAACGACATGCGGCTGCTGGTCTCCGACATGGCCGGGCGCGCCACGATCGAGCTCAAGGGCAAGGAGCTCGGCTTCGACCTCTCCGGCGACTCCCCGGAGCAGAAGGCGCTGGTCAGCCGGGTCACCGCCCGGGTCAAGGAGCTGGAGCAGACCGGCTACACCTTCGAGGCCGCGGACGCGTCGTTCGAGCTGCTGCTGGTCGAGGAGGTCGAGGGTCGGCGGCCGTCGTACTTCGACGTCGAGTCGTGGCGGGTCATCACCGAGACCCTCACCCACCGCGCCGGCTCCGAGGAGGCGGTCTCCGAGGCCACGGTCAAGCTCAAGGCCGCCGGCGTGCGCTACGTCGTCACCGGCGAGGGCAACGGCCCGGTCAACGCCCTCGACTCCGCGCTGCGCTCCGCGATCGTGCAGGCCTACCCGGCGGTCGCGAAGTTCGAGCTGATCGACTACAAGGTGCGCATCCTCGACCAGGGCCACGGCACCGACGCGATCACCCGGGTGCTCATCGAGACCACCGACGGCGCCACCTCCTGGGTCACCGTCGGCGTCGGGCACAACGTCATCGAGGCCTCCTGGGGTGCGCTCGTCGACGGCCTGACCTACGGGCTGCGGCGGCACGCGGCGGAATAGGCCGCCCAGTGCGGATCTACCCGGTCGACCGGGTAGACCTGGGCGCCCGCCCTCACCACCGCCACCACCTCGCGTCAGGCACCGTCAGCCGGCACGCTCGCCGACCACCCGCCGCACCAGGTCGTCCCACCCGGCCTCGATCCGCTCGAGCCGGCAGGTGCTCGACGCTGGATCTGCTGCTCGAGGACCACCGGCTCGAGCGGCGACAGCAGGGCGGTGGCGAGGAAGGCGACGTCGCCGTGCACGCCGAGCTCGGCGAGCAGGTAGCGCACGTGCATCGCGGCGAACGAGACCGCCGCGTACGCCCGCGTGCGCCGACTGGCCGGCGGCGCGGATCAGGTGGGCGTGCGTGAGGTTGGCCTCGATCCGGGAGTGGCCGAAGGCGAGCAGCCGGTCCAGTGGTGCGGCACCCGGTCCGAGCGGAGGTGGCCCGGAGATCACGGCGGCCTGCCACGCCGTCTCCGAGTGGTCGAGCAGCGCCGCCATCAGGCCCTCGCGGCTCTCGAAGCGGCGGAAGACCGTGCCCTTGCCGACCCCGGCGCGCTGGGCGACGGCGTCCATCGTGACGCTCGTCGACGCTGCAGCTCCTCGATCAGCTCGGTGGCGGCGCGCAGCAGCGCCTCGCGGTTGCGGGCGGCGTCGGCGCGCTCGGGGGCGGGCGCGTCGACCAGCGGCAGCAGCCGGCGGCAGATCCATGCTCGCGACCCTACTGCCCGGGAGAGCAGTCGGACCGGGAATAGAAGCGGACCGGGGTCCGTTTCGCTTGACATGACTGACACCCGTGTCGCCGTCCTCGTCGGCAGCCTCCGCGCCGACTCCCTCAACCGCAAGATCGCCGAGCTCCTTCGCGACCAGGCCCCCGCCGGCGTGGTGCTCGACATCGTCGACCTCGGTGGCATCCCGTTCTACGAGGAGCCCTCGACGCGGACACCACCCCCGCCGGCCGCCGTGGCACTGCGCGAGCACGTCGCCGCCGCCGACGCGCGTGCTGGCCGTCACCCCCGAGTACAACGGCACCATGCCCGCCGTGCTCAACAACGCCATCGACTGGCTCTCGCGCCCCTACGGGATCGGCGCGATCACCGGCAAGCCCTTCGGCGTCATCGGCGCCACCCCCACGCCGTACGGCGGCAAGTGGGCCCACGCCGACGCCGTGCGCTCCGCCGGGATCGCCGGCGCCGTCGTCGTCGACGACGCCGTGCACTCGCAGTCCGCCCTCGACGTCGACGTGCTGACCGACCTCGACGTCCTGGGTCGCTTCACCAGCGTCGTCAACGCGCTCGTCACGTACGAGCGCGCCGCCGCCTGACCCTCCCGCGCGCAGCGCCGGTCGAGTTGTCGGGGTGGCGCTGCTGGTCGGTACGGGTGCTCGAGGCTCGTCGCTGGCGCTTCTCGCACCTCGACCACGTCGGACGGAGCGGCCGGACCAGCGGCTACGTCGGGGTGTGGCCGACCTCCATGACCTGACCGCCCTCGAGCAGGGCGCGCTCGTCGCCGACGGCGAGGTCTCCTCGCTCGAGCTGACCGAGCACTACCTCGACCGCGCCGACCCGCCTCGACGACGTCGGCGCGTTCGTCACCCTCACCCCGAGCGAGCCCGCGAGCAGGCTCGGTCCGCCGATGCACCGCACGACTGGGCCGGCCCGAGGCCTCCGCTGTACGGCGTGCCGACCGCCATCAAGGACCTCAACCTCACCGCCGGGGTGCCGACGTCGTTCGGCTCCCCGGCGTTCGCCGACTTCGTGCCCGACGTCTCCGACGCGGTGACGCTCGCGCTCGAGGCGGCCGGCGATGCCGAGCCTGGGCAAGACGAGCACGCCGGAGCTCGGCTCGCCCTGCTACACCGAGCCCGAGGGCGCGCCCGCCCGCCGTGACCCCGTGGGACCGCACCCGGATGGCGGGTGGCTCCTCCGGCGGCGCAGCGGCAGCGGTCGCGGCCGGCCTCGTGCCCGTCGCGCAGGGCTCCGACGGCGGCGGCTCGATCCGGATCCCCGCGTCGTGCTGCGGGCTCGTCGGGCTCAAGCCGAGCCGCGGACGGGTCAGCGGCTACCCGACGTACGGCGACCCGGTCGGCCTGTCGACGGCCGGCTCGATCGCGCGCACGGTGCGCGACGCCGCCGCGCTGCTCGACGTCCTGGCCGGGCCGCGCGCCGGCGACCCGTCGTGGGCGCCAGCCGCCGTCCGGCACCTTCCTCTCCGCCTGCGACCGGCGAGCCGCCGCGCCTGCGCGATCGCCCGCTTCGTCGAGCCGGTCATCGCCGACGTGACCGTCGACCCGGAGTGCGTCGCTGCCTACGAGGACGCCACCCGGGTGCTCGAGTCGCTCGGCCACCTCGTCGTCGACGTGCCCGTCCCGCTCCCGCCGGAGTCGGTGGAGGTCTTCGAGACCTGCTGGTCGGTCCTGACCGCGCTGTCGGTGGTGCCGCCCGAGAAGGAGCACCTGCTGCGCCCGCTGACCCGCTGGCTCTCGACGCGGGGGAGAGCGGTGAGCGGGCCCGAGTTCGGGCTGGCCATCGGGGCGATGCGCCGCTTCGCCGCGGGCGCGCTCGAGGCGCTGGAGCCGTACGACGCGGTGCTCACCCCGACGCTCGCCGCGCCGCCCGCGAAGGTCGGTGCGCTGCGCGACGACGCCGACCCGGCCCGCGACTTCGAGAACCAGAAGGCCTTCACCCCGTGGACGTCGGCCTGGAACGTCACCGGCATGCCGGCGATCAACCTGCCGCTGCACTGGACCCCCGAGGGGCTGCCGGTCGGCGTGATGCTCGCGGCCAGGCCGGCCGAGGAGGAGCTGCTGCTCTCGCTGGCCGCCCAGGTCGAGGCGGCTGCACCGTGGCACGACCGCCGTCCGCCGGGCTGGTGAGCCGATGGTGGAACCCACCGCGCACCTCTCCGCTGCCGACCTCGGCTCGATCCGCGACCTGATGGACGCCGCCTTCACCGACTTCACCGACCATGACTGGAGCCACGGCCTCGGTGGGCTGCACGCCGTCGTGCGCGAGGAGGGGATCGTCGTCGCGCACGGTGCCCTGGTGCAGCGGCGGCTGCTCGTGTGCGGGTCGCTCGCTGCGCTGCGGGTACGTCGAGGCCGTCGCGGTCCGTCCCGATCGACAGCGGCGCGGCCTCGGCAACCGGGTGATGATCGACCTCGAGGACCTCGCGAGCGGGTACGACGTCCTTGCGCTCAGTGCCTCGCGCGCAGCCGTCGGGTTCTACGAGGCTCGCGGGTGGAAGCTGTGGCGCGGGCCCTCCGCCGTCATCACTCCACACGGGACCCGGCCCACGCCGGAGGACGACGGGTCGATCTACGTCCTCGGTGGCGAGGGGATCGACCGGGATGCGGGGATCGCCTGCGACTGGCGCGACGGTGATGTCTGGTAGCCGGGCGTGCGGCTTCCGGGGGTCACGGGCACGACGTCAGGAGACGCCCCACGCCTCACGGAACTCCTCGGGCGAGAGGTGCTCGAGCTGCTCGGAGACCAGGCCCAGCAGGGTGGCCGCCTGCTCGCCGCCACCGACGGGGATCCGCAGCTCGGCGTACCCGTCGCTGCGGCGTCGTACGACGACCTGTCCCACGCTGCTCAGCTCGAACTGACCACCCGCGGTGGCGCACCACAGGTCCAGGATCCCCGCGACGACCCGTCCGCCGCGTCGGCGCGGCTTGGGCTCGAGGGCGTGGACGTAGACCTCGCCGGCGCACAGGGGCTCGAGGGTGGAGGTCATGGCACCAGGATAGGTCGCCGGTGTGCGTGCCCGATCGACGACGGTCCCAGACGATGAGGGGCGGCTGGGGCCGGATCGACCCTCACCTCGGCAGGGACTACCGCGGTGGGTCGAACCAGGTCGGCGCCGCGGCCCGGAAGGACTCCGGGTCGAGGGCGCCCGATCCTGCCGGCAGCACGGCGACCAGCGGCACACCGGTCACCCGCGGCAGGTCCTCGCGGTTGCACGTCTCGGCCAGGCCGGGGTCGCGCGGCCACGAGCCGATCATCAGCCCCGCCGGCTCGAGGCCCCGCCCGCGCAGGGCGCCGACGGTGAGCTCGGTGTGGTTGAGCGTGCCGAGCCCGGCGCCGCAGACCAGCACGACCTCGACGGTGAGCGTCTCGGCGAGGGACGCGGCGAGGTCGAGCAGGGTGCCGCCCTCGGTGTCGAGGCGCACCAGCAGACCGCCGGCGCCCTCGACGACGACGGTGTCGTGGAGGTCGGCCATCGCCCGGATCCACGCGGCGTGCTCGGCCACCGGGGGGATCGCGACGCCGGCGCGGCGGGCGGCCGTGTCGGGTGCCAGCGGCTCGTCGAGCGTGGTCAGCTCCTGCACCGAGCAGCCGGTCAGGGCGTGCACGACGTCGACGTCGCCGGGGGAGCCGTCCCCGATCCCGGTCTGGACGGGCTTCACGACGATGACCGAGCCGGTCGATGCAGCGGTGGCCGCCAGGGCTGCGGTCGCGATGGTCTTGCCGACGTCGGTCGAGGTGCCCGGTGACGACGACGACGCGCCCGCGTGCGGTGTTCATCCGTGCTCCTTGACGACGGCCACGAGCACGTCGACGGCGCGGGCCCAGTCCGCGTCGCCGGTGCCGGCATTGACGGTGATCCGCAGCCGGGAGATGCCGTCGGGCACCGACGGCGGCCGGAAGCACCCGACCCGCACGCCCTGCGCGAGCGCACCGGCCTGGGCGGCGACGGCGGTCTCGGGCGACGGCATCGGCACCGACAGCACCGCGCCGGCGCTCGGCTCGACCCCGAGGGCGGCGGCCAGGTCGTCCATCCGGCGCCGGATCACGCCCGGGCAGGTCCGGGCCGCGTCGACGAGCACCTCCAGGGCGGCGAGGGCGGCACCGGCCGCGGCCGGCGCGAGCCCGGTGTCGAAGATGAACGGGCGGGCGGCGTTGACCAGGTGCTCGATGATGGCGGGGGAGCCGAGCACCGCCCCGCCCTGGCTGCCGAGCGCCTTGGACAGCGTCGCGGTCACGACCACGTGCGGCTGCCACGCCAGGCCTGACGCGTGCACCAGCCCGGGCCCGTGGACCCCGAGGCCGTGGGCCTCGTCGACGACGAGCAGGGCGCCGGCGTCCGCGCAGATCTCGGCGAGCTCGACGCAGCGGGGCGGCGTCGCCCAGGACCGAGTAGACCGACTCGGCCAGCACGAGGGTACGACGCCCCGCGTCCCGGCCGGCCGCCACGGCCCGGCGTACGGCCGCGCACGTCGTTGTGGGCCACCACCTCGACCTGCGCGCGCGACAGGCGGACCGCGTCGATCAGCGAGGCGTGGATGTGGGCGTCGGAGACCACCAGCGACCCGGGGTCGGCCAGTGCGGTCACGAGCCCCAGGTTGGCGTGGTAGCCGGTGGAGAAGACCAGCGCGGCGGGCTGGGCGAGGTAGCCGGCGAGCGCCCCCTCCAGCGAGACGTGCAGGTCGAGGGTGCCGGTGACCAGGCGCGAGGCGCCCGCTCCGCCGCCCCAGGTCCGGACGGCCTCGGCAGCCGCGGCGACCACCGCGGGGTCGCGGGCCAGGCCGAGGTAGTCGTTGCCGGCGAGGTCGATGGTGGCGTCGTCGGCGGCCCGGGGGTGCAGGCGCCGCACCAGCCCGCGCGTCTCCCGGTGCTCGGCCTGCTCGGCCAGCCACTGCTCCCAGACCATCACGCCACCTCGGCGGCACGGCTGATCGCCGCGCAGACCCGCGCCAGGTCGGGGTCGCTGGTGACGTAGGGCGGCATCGTGTAGATGAGGTCGCGGAAGGGACGCAGCCACACGCCTGCCTCGGCGGCGGCCGCGGTGGCCCGCACGACGTCGACGTCGTGGTCGAGCTGCACCACGCCCACGGCCCCGAGGGTGCGCACGTCGGCGACCCCGGGCAGGTCGCGACAGCCGGCCGAGCCCGTCGGTGAGGCCGGTGTGGAGTCGTCGTACGGACGACTCCCAGTCGTCGGTGACGAGCAGGTCGAGGCTGGCGAGCGCCACCGTGCAGGCCAGCGCGTTGCCCATGAACGTCGGTCCGTGCATCAGCACCCCGGACTCCGAGTCGGAGATCCCGCGGGCGACGCGGTCGGTGCAGATCACCGCGGCCAGGGACAGGTAGCCGCCGGTGAGCGCCTTGCCGACGCACATGATGTCGGGTACGACGCCCGCGGCATCGCCGGCGAAGAGCGTGCCGGTGCGGCCGAACCCGGTCGCGATCTCGTCGTGGACGAGCAGCAGGTCGTGCTCGTCGGCCACCGCGCGCAGGACGCGCAGGCACTCGGCGTCGTAGACCCACATGCCGCCGGCGCCCTGCAGGAGCGGCTCGACGATGATCGCCGGCGAGCTCGTCGGCGTGCTCGGCGGCCAGGGACCGGAACGCCTGCGGCCCACGCCTCCACGTCGCCGCCCGGGGCCGGCGGTCGCGGGCGCGAAGAGCTGCTGGGGAAGCACGTCGGTGAACATCGAGTGCATGCCGCCGACGGGGTCGCACACGCTCATGGCGCCGAACGTGTCGCCGTGGTAGCCGCCCCGGACGGTCAGCATCCGGGTGCGCTCGGGCCGTCCGGCGCCGCGCTGCCACTGCAGCGCCATCTTGAGCGCGACCTCGACCGACACCGAGCCGGAGTCGGCGAGGAAGACCCGCTCCAGCGGGGCCGGGGTGATCTCGACGAGTCGCTGGGCGAGCCGGATCGCCGGGGCGTTGGTGAGCCCGCCGAACATGACGTGCGCGAAGTCGACCGAGCGGACGGCCTCCTCGAGCGCCGGGGCGCCGTACCCGTGGATCGCGGCCCACCACGACGACATGCCGTCGATCAGCTCGGTGCCGTCGTCGAGGGTGAGCCGGTTGCCGCTGGCGCCGGTGACCAGGCGCACCGGGGTCGGCTCGGTCATCGAGGTGTAGGGGTGCCAGACGTGCTCGCGGTCGAAGTCCAGGAGCGTCATGACAGGGGTGTCGCGAGCGTCGATCAGGCGCGGATCAGGCGTTGGGCAGCGCGGCGGTGCCGGCGCCGCGGCGACGCTTGGCCGGGTCGCGCGACTCGACGGTGTCGTCGGGGCGGGGGTCCTCGGTGGCGCCGAGCACCACGAAGCCGTTGTCGCGGATCAGCTCGAGGTCGGCCTCGGCGGCCTGGCCCTCGGAGGTGAGGTAGTCGCCGAGGAAGAGCGAGTTCGCGACGTGCAGCGCGATCGCCTGGAGCGAGCGCAGGTGCATCTCGCGGCCGCCGGCGATCCGGATCTCACGGTCGGGGCACACGAAGCGCGCCATCGCCAGGATCTTCACGCAGCGAGCGGGCGTGAGCTCCCAGGTGTTCTCGAACGGCGTGCCGTCGAAGGGCATCAGGAAGTTGACCGGGATCGAGTCCGACTCCATCTCGCGCAGCGCGAAGAGCGCCTCGACGAGCTGCTCGTCGCTCTCGCCGAGACCGGCGATGAGGCCGCTGCACGGGGACAGCCCGGCGCTCTTGACCTTGGTGACGGTGTCGACGCGGTCGGCGTACGTGTGGGTCTGCACGATCTGGTCGTGGTGGGACTCGGCGGTGTTGATGTTGTGGTTGTAGGCGTCGACGCCGGCCTCGCGCAGCCGCTCGGCCTGGCCGTCCTTGAGCAGGCCGAGGCAGGCGCAGATCTCGACCTCGGGGTGCTCGGACTTGATGGTGCCGACCATGTCGGCGACGCGCTCGACGTCCTTGTTGGTCGGGCCGCGGCCGCTGGAGACCATGCACACCCGGGTGGCGCCGCCCCGGAGCCCGGCGGCGGCCTGCTCGAGCGCCTCGTCGGTGCCCAGCCACTTGTACTTGAGGATGTCGGCGGTCGAGCCGAGCGCCTGCGAGCAGTAGTTGCAGTTCTCCGGGCACAGGCCGGACTTCAGGTTGACCAGGTAGTTGACCTTGACCGTGTTGCCGAAGTGCTCGCGGCGCAGCCGACCGGCCGCGGCGACGACGTCGAGCAGCTCGTCGTCGTGGGCACGCAGCACGGCCAGGGCGTCGTCCTCGGTGGCCGGCTTGCCGGCGAGGATGGTGGTGGCCAGCTGGTCGAACGACGTGGTCATGGGCACTCCCGGTGCTGCAGGTGGCGAGATCGACATCGCTGCTCAGTATGCCGACCCGCACCCGCCCCGTGTGCGGGGGTCCATCCCGAGGCCGCCGCGTGCGGTAGTCCCTGACGCATTTGTCGTCGATCGGGCGAAATCACAGCAAAAACGTCAGGGACTACCGCGGCGGGCGCCGTCAGCCGGCCGGCTCGGCGAGCGCGGCGATGGCGAGCATCAGGAGCGCGAGGAGGCCGTAGCCGGTCTTGCGGTGCCACCCGGTGGTGGTCCGGAACGCGGTGATGCAGATCAGCGCGTAGTAGGCCGCGAAGGCGCGCGAGGCCACCGCCACGATCGTGTACGTCGGCACGGTCGCGGCCAGCGCCAGGGCGGCCACGCCGCTGACCAGGAACGGCCGAGGACCCTTCATCCACGACGAGAGTCCGCGCAGGTTGCCGTCGGCCGACGCGGTGTCTGCGGTGGCGGCGCTGAACTGGCTCAGCACCGCCGAGCCACCAGCGGCAGCACGAGCAGGGGAGCGGCCCGCTCGGTGATGTCGATCAGGGTCGAGTCGGCACCGGCCGAGGTCCCCAGGCCCATGAACGGCGTGGCCACGAGCACGAAGCCGAGGTAGATCGACCCGGCCGCGACCTGGGCGACCCGCGAGGCGCGGATCCGGGTCGGTCCGTCGTAGTCGTCGGCGAGGTAGCGCACCGTCTCGAAGCCCTGCACGGTGATCACGATCCCGCCGAGCACGAGCAGGGTGTGCGACGACTCCCTCGTCGCGGCACCGGCGGCAGCCGCAGGTCGCCACCGACGAGGTCGGTGCCGCCCTTCACCGCCAGCGTCACGCCGAGCACGACGGTGAGCGCGAGCACGACCGCGAGGCTGACCCGGTCCAGCTTGTCCAGGCCCGAGAACCCGCGGGTGACCCCGATCAGCACGATCAGGACGATGACGGCACAGGCCAGGACCCGCTCCGCGAGCCCGCTGTCGCCGCCCGAGGCGTACTGCACGACGTACTGCGCCATGATCCGCAGGTAGAGCGCCACCGAGATGACGTAGGCGACGACGATGACGGCGTCGGCGACCTCCTCCAGCGCGCCGCGTGGTCGGGTCCAGGGATCCGTCGGCGGCCATCGGCTCGACCACGCGGACGCCGTGCCGCACCGCCGATGCCGACCAGCCAGGCGACGGCCACGACGCCCAGCGCTCCGGCGAACGACCACGGCCCGAGCACGCCCTCCAGCACCGGGACGATGATCAGCAGGCCGGAGCCCAGGATCGAGGCGAGCGGGGTGACCGAGGCGTCCAGGAGCGTACGCCGGTCGGCGCGGGTCGCTCCGCTCACCCGGCCGGCCCCGGGTCGACGACGGCACCGCTGAGCTCGGCCAGCAGCACGGCGCCGCGCAGGTCGAGGTGGGTGTCGCGCAGGCCGGCCGAGGCCAGGTCGACCCGGTCGAGGGACGCGCCGCGGAGGTCGGCACGGGTGAGGACGGCCTCGCGCAGGGTCGCGCCGTCGAGCCGGCAGTCCCGCAGCACCGAGCCGGTGAGGTCGGAGAGCGACAGGTCGGCGTCGCGCAGGTCGACCCCGGTGAGGTCGAGCTTGGTGAGGACGGCGCCCCGGATCGTCACCCCGGCCCACTGCCCGCCGCGCACGGTCATCGGCCGCAGCGTGCAGCGGGTGAAGACCGAGCCGGTGAGCTTGCAGCCGTCGAACGTCGCGTCGAAGAAGCTGGTGCCCTCGAACGTGCAGGCCACGAATGCCGACGCGACGTGGGTCGAGGAGTTGAGACGGCAGTCGCGGAAGGTGCAGCCCTCGAAGTGGGCGCCTGCCGTGGTGGTCTCGCTCAGGTCCACCCCGACGAACGTCGTGCCCACGAAGCGCGCGTCGGCGAGGTCGTCGCCGTACCAGTCCTCGTCGTGGATCGTCCCGCCCTCGGTGACCTCGGGTGCCTGCCGGTCCTCAGACATCGTCGAGGTCCACCGTGCCGCCGCTGCGCCAGTACCAGGTCGTGCCCGGGGCGGTGTCGCGCGTGAGGAAGCCGTTCTCGACGAGGTAGCGCCGCAGTGCCGCGTGGTCCTCGTGGAAGCGCCACAGGGCGGCATCGACCTCCGGCTCGGTGTAGGTGCGCCCGAGCTCGAAGGACTGAGCCACGTGGTCGAGCACGACCAGCAGCTTGGCGTGCTTGCGGGGGATCGACGTCAGCCGGCCGTCCGGCCCGAGGAAGCGGGGCAGCACTCGCTCGTCCATGGGTCCACTCTCACATGTGGGGGTCGAGCACCATCGTGGTGGCCAGCTCGGCGACGGCCGCGGTGGCCTCGGGGTCGAGCGTGCCGGTGGTGGCCCAGCGGTGGAGCAGGGTGCCGACCACGACGTCGAAGGCGAGGTCGACGGTGCTCGCGTCCACCTCCCACCGACGGACGAGCTCGGTGCAGAAGGGGTCCCGGATCCGGGAGCGCAGGAGCTCGCGCAACGAGGTGTCCTGGCCGGCCTCGGCCAGGACACCGGCCAGGAGGCGGCGCACGTCGTGGTCGCCCACCCGCCCGGCCAGCCACTCCGCCGAGGCGTGCAGCGCGGCGCGTGGGGAGCCGTCCGTGGTGGTTGCCGGCAACGGCAGGTCACCGAGCGCGGCGGCCAGGGCGTCCACGGCGAGGACCGCCTTGCCGGGCCACCGCCGGTAGACGGTGGACTTGGCCACGCCGGCCGCCGCGGCGATCTGGTCGAGGGTGGTGCCGGCGTACCCCTGCTGGGCGATGAGACGGGTCGCGGCCCCGAGGACGGCGTCGCCGACGTCGGCCCGGCGTGGCCGCCCGCCGCGCGAGCGGCTCGGGTCGTTCGACGTGCTCATGATCACGGGCCTCCTGGGTCGTCCGGGCTGGTGGTGGGGTCGCGAACGCCCTACGCTAGATACGATACCAACAGTTTCATAACCAAGGCGGCAGGGGGATCCACATGAACGACACCGGGCATCGCAGGACGTGGCGGGCCGAGGTCTACGACGCTGTCTCGTTGCGCACCGTGGGACTGGTCCTCGGGGTGCTGCTGCTCCAGGTGGCCTTCATCGCCTCCTACGTCGGCGCCTTCCACGACCCCACCCCGCACGACGTCACGATCGGCGTCGTCGCTCCCGACGCCGAGGCGGTCGCCGCGCGGCTCGACGCCCTCGAGGGTGCGCCGCTGGCGGCCGAGGTGGTGGCCGACGAGGCCGGCGCGCGCGAGCGGGTCATCTCCGGTGACCTCACCGCGGCCCTCGTCGTCGGCCCCGAGGACGCCGAGGGTGCGCGCGACTCCCTGATCGTCGCGTCCGGTGGCGGCTCGTCCCTGGTCACCGCGGTCGAGCAGGTGCTGACCGGCGTCGAGACCCAGCAGGGACGCGCGATCGACGTGACCGACGTGGTCCCGCTCGAGTCCGGGGACGCCCGGGGCCTGACCGGCTTCTACCTGGTCATCGGCTGGCTCGTCGGCGGCTACCTCGTGGCCTCCCTGCTGGGCGTGGCCAAGGGCGCCCGGCCCGCCACCGCGCGCCGCGCCGCGATCCGGCTCGGTGCCGCGGTGCCGTACGCCGTGCTGTCCGGCCTCGGCGGCGCGCTCGTCGTCGACCCGCTGCTGGGGGCGCTCACCGGCCACTTCTGGGGTCTCTGGGGCCTCGGGACCCTGCTCGTGCTGTCGGCGGCGACGGTCACCATGGCGCTGCAGGTGCTCGCGGGCACGCTCGGCATCGGCCTGACCGTGCTGCTCTTCGTGGTGCTGGGCAACCCCAGCGCCGGGGGCGCCTACCAGACCGAGCTGCTGCCGGCGTTCTGGCGGGTGCTCGGGACCTGGATCCCCAACGGCGCCGGCACCACCGCCGTCCGCCGGATCGTCTACTTCCCCGACCAGTCCGTCACGGGGCAGGTGCTGCTGATCACGGCGTACGCCGTGGTGGGCGCCGCGGTCACGCTGGTCGCCACCGCCCGCCACCGCGGCCTCGGCACCGCGCCCTCGCGGTCGGCTCAGCCGGCCTGAGCCGGCTGGGGGAGCGCTGCCAGCAGCCGGGCGCACTCCTCGACCAGACGGGCCCGCAGCGGCGCGCCCCGCTCGGCGAAGGCCGCCTGCGCGGCGGCGTACTCCCGCTTGCCGTCGGCGGTCTCGATCCGCACCGGCTCCACGCCCAGGCCGGCCAGGTCGTACGGCGCTGCCCGCATGTCGAGGACCCGGATGTCGCGCGCCAGCTCGAAGCAGTCGGCGACCAGGTCGGAGCAGATCATCGGCGTGAGCCGGAAGGCGTGCTTGTAGAGGTCCATCCCGGCGTGCAAGCACCCCGGCTGCTCGAAGTCGACGCGGTCGTCTCGACCGGGGGAGAGGGTGTTGCGCGGCCGCGCCGGCTCGGTGAAGAAGCGGAACGCGTCGAAGTGCGAGCAGGCGATCCGGTGCGACTCGACCACCTCGTCGGTGCCGACGCCGCCGAGGCGCAGCGGCCAGTCCGCGTGCCGGGTCTCGTCGTCGCCGAGGCGGTAGACCATCGCCCACTCGTGCAGCCCGAAGCAGCCGGTGTGGGCCGGGCGTGCGGCCGTGGCGCGCAGCAGCCGGTGCAGCGCCTGCAGGAGCGGGCGCTGCTTCGCGACGTACGACGCCGCGACGGCCGCGTCGCCGTCGCCGACCGGCTCGTAGCCCCTGAGGTGGCCGTAGTCCGCCCCGCCGGCCGCCAGCGTCGTCCCGAAGCCGGGGTGCCAGCGGCGCAGCTGGGCCGGCCGCTGGGCGTAGTAGGTGAAGAGGAAGTCGTGCACCGGGTGCTTGACGTGCGCGTCGCGCCGCTCGAGGTGGGGCCGCACGAAGGCGTCGACCAGCTCTGCGTGGGCGGCCGCGCGGGCGCGCCAGGCCGACTCCTCGAGGACCGCCGTCGCGAGCTCAGCCGACACGCTGCACTCGTGCCTGGTCGCGACCGGGGCGTCGTGCGCGTCGATGCTGACGACCTCCGGCTCACCCATGGCTCGAGCCAACCCGCTCGCCCCCCTGTCGCGCAACACGGTTCGGTGCGAGGCTCGCGGCATGAGTGACCGACCCACGCCGCTGGAGCCGCTCGACGAGTCGTGGGAGCGCGCCCTGTGCGTGGTGGCCCACCCCGACGACCTCGAGTTCGGCGCCGCCGCGGCGATCGCGCGCTGGACCGGCCAGGGCAAGGAGGTCGTCTACTGCATGGTGACCTCCGGCGAGGCCGGCATCGATGCGCTGCCTCCCGAGGAGTGTCGGCCCCTGCGCGAGGCCGAGCAGGTCGAGTCGGCGCGCATCGTGGGGGTCGACGTGGTCGACTTCCTCGGGCTGCCGGACGGCGTCCTCGAGTACGGCGTCCCCCTGCGTGCCGCGATCGCACGGGTCGTGCGCCACCACCGCCCCGACATCGTGATCACCGGCAACCCCCACGACACCTGGGGCGGGGAGAACCTCAACCAGTCCGACCACATCGCGGTCGGCAGGGCCGTCCTCGACGCCGTGCGCGATGCCGGCAACCGGTGGGTCTTCCCCGAGCAGCTGGGCGACGGGCCCGACGGGCTCCAGAAGTGGGACGGCGTCCGGGCGGTGTGGGCGTTCGGCTCGCCGCTGAGCGGCCACGGTGTCGACACCACCGACACCTTCGACGCCGGGGTGCGCTCGCTCGAGGCTCACCGGGCCTACATCGACGGGCTCGGGTGGGAGCACTTCGATGCCCGCGAGTTCCTCGAGGGCGGCGCGCGCCCGGCGGGGCAGCGCCTGGGCGTGCCGTTCGCCGCCGGGTTCCAGGTGTATCCGATGGGCTGGGGAGACTGACCGACCGGACCATCACCTCCCTGCCGCCCGGTCGCTAGGGTCGAGGGGTGCGCATCGCGAGATTCACCACCGGCGAAGAACCCATGTACGGCGTCGTGACGGGAGAGCTCGACCAGTTCGGGCAGCCCGAGGAGGATGCCGTGGTCGTGGCCCTGGCCGGCGACCCGTTGTACGTCGGCGTCAAGCTCCTCGACCAGGAGTACCAGCTCTCCGACGTCCGCCTGCTGGCACCCGTCCTGCCCCGCAGCAAGGTCGTCGGCATCGGCAAGAACTACGCCGCCCACGCCGCGGAGATGGGCGGTGACCTGCCGGCCGAGCCGCTGATGTTCCTCAAGCCCAACACCAGCGTGTGCGGGCCGGGTGACCCGGTCTTCTACCCGCCGCAGACCCAGAACCTCCACTACGAGGGCGAGCTGGCGGTCGTCATCGGCCGGATCTGCCGCGACGTGCCGGTCGACCAGGCCACCGACGTCATCCACGGCTACACGATCGCCAACGACGTCACCGCCCGCGACCTGCAGGCCTCCGACGGCCAGTGGAGCCGAGCCAAGGGCTTCGACTCCTTCTGCCCGCTCGGGCCGTGGGTCGAGACCGACCTCGACCCGCAGCACTTCGCCGACGGCGTCCGGATCCAGACCCACCTCAACGGTGACGTGGTCCAGGACGGCACCACCGCCGACCTGATCTTCGACATCCCCACGCTGATCGCCCACGTCTCCAGCGCGATGACGCTCCTGCCCGGAGACGTCATCCTCACCGGCACCCCCGAGGGTGTCGGACCCATGCAGGTCGGCGACGAGGTCGAGGTCTCGATCGCCGGTCTCGGCTCCCTCACGAACAGGATCGCCACGCGATGAGCAGCACCACCCCCGTCCGCGTCCGGATGGCCCCCAGCCCCACGGGCTCCCCCCACGTCGGGCTGGTCCGCACGGCGCTCTTCAACTACGCCTTCGCGCGCCACGCCGCGTTGAACGGCCGGCCGGCGACGTTCGTCCTGCGCATCGAGGACACCGACAAGGAGCGCTCCACCGAGGAGTCCTACCAGGCGATCCTCGACCTGTTCCGCTGGATCGGGCTCGACTGGGACGAGGGCGTCGAGGTCGGGGGCCCCTACGGTCCCTACCGCCAGTCCGAGCGGGGTGACCTCTACCGCGACGTGCTCGCCAGGCTCGCGGGTTCGTCGTACACCTACGACTGCTTCTGCACCAACGAGGAGGTCGACGCCCGGCGCAAGGCCAGCGGCTCGAAGGCGATGGGGTACGACGGCTTCTGCCGCGAGCTCACCGCCGAGCAGCGCGCCGCGTTCGAGGCCGAGGGCCGCACCCCCCTGGTGCGCTTCCGGATGCCCGACGGGGCGATCACCTGGGACGACCTGGTGCGGGGCGAGGTCACCTTCGACACCACCAACGTGCCGGACTTCGCCCTCTGCCGGGCCAACGGCGACCCGCTCTACACCCTCACGGCACCCGTCGACGACGCCACGATGCACATCACGCACGTGCTGCGTGGCGAGGACCTGCTCTCCTCCACCCCCCGCCAGATCGCGCTCTTCGACGCGCTGAAGGCGATCGGCGTGGCCGAGGAGACCCCGGCCTACGGCCACCTGCCCTACGTCATGGGCCAGGGCAACAAGAAGCTCTCCAAGCGCGACCCCGAGGCCAACGCGCTCGGCTACCGCGACGCCGGCTTCATCCCCGAGGGCCTGCTCAACTACCTCGCACTGCTCGGCTGGGCGATCTCGGGCGACCGCGACATCTTCTCCCTCGAGGAGATGGTCGAGGCGTTCGACATCAAGGACGTCAACCCCAACCCGGCCCGCTTCGACCTCAAGAAGGCCGACGCCATCAACACCTCGCAGCTGCGGCTGCTGCCGCTCGAGGAGATCACCCACCGGGTGCTGCCGTTCCTCAAGCGGGCGGGAGTCGTGGGAGACCCGGTCTCCGACGCCGACGCCCAGCTGCTCGAGCTGGCGATGCCGCTGGTGGGGGAGCGGATCAACAAGCTCGCCGAGGCGCCGGGGATGCTGGGCTTCCTCTTCGTCGACGAGGCCGACTTCGTGCTCGACGAGGCCGACGCCGAGAAGCTGCTCGACGAGGCCGGGCGCGAGATCGTCCAGGCGTCGTACGACGCGGTCAAGGAGCTGCCGACCTGGTCCACCGACGCGATCCAGACCGCGCTGCAGACCGCCCTGGTCGAGGAGCGTGGGCTCAAGCCGCGGGTCGCGTACGGCGCCGTGCGCGTCGCGATCACCGGCAAGCGCATCTCCCCGCCGCTGTTCGAGTCGATGGAGCTGCTGGGCCGCGAGCGGAGCCTCGGACGTCTGCAGGGCGCCCTGTCGTGAGCGACCACCCGCCTCCGGGGGGTGCCTACCCGCCTCCGGGGGGTGCCTACCCGCCGCCGAGCGGGATGCCCGGCCCCGCGCCGTACGCCCCGGTCCCCGACGCCCGGGCCCAGCCGACCGGCGCCGCGGCCGAGGAGCTGCGGCGGGGCCTGGAGTACCACCGGATCCACCTCGCGGGCCGTGAGGGCTGGGGATGGTCGCTCCTGGGTGCCGTGGCCGTCATCGTCGGGTTCTTCATCGTCGGCCCGCTGCTGGTGACGGTGCCGCTGGCCGCGGTGGTCTTCGCGGTCGAGGGAGTCGACGCGGGTGGCGACCGGCTGACGGCACTGGCCGACCTGGACAACGTGACCCCGGCGGTGCTGCTCTACGTCTTCTCGTTGCTGATCGTCTCCATCCCGGTGGCGTGGTTCTGCCAGCGGGTCATCACCGGCCTCAAGCCGCGTTGGCTGGCCTCGGTGGCGCCGCGCATCCGTTGGCAGTGGCTCGCGGTCTGCGTGGGCGTGGCGTTCGTCTCCCTCCTCGCCGCGATCGCCCTCGGCGCGCTGCTGCCGTCGAGCAGCGACACCGGCGAGCTCTCCGGTCCGGCCAACGACTTCACCGCGACCTCGCGCGACTTCCTGCTCGTGATCCTGCTGTGCGTGCCGCTCCAGGCGACCGCGGAGGAGTACATCTTCCGCGGCTACCTCACCCAGGCCTTCGGCCGGCTCGTGCCGAGGGCAGCGCTCGCGCGGGTCGTCGCGGTCGTCGTACCGGCCCTGATCTTCGCGCTCTTCCACGGGCTCGGCCAGTCGGCGCCGATCTTCTTCGACCGCTTCGCCTTCGGGCTGGTGGCCGGCGTGCTGGTGATCGCGACCGGGGGACTGGAGGCGGGCATCGCCTACCACGTCGTCAACAACCTGCTGGCCTTCGGCATCACGGTCTTCTACGGCGACATGACCGACACCCTCAACCCCACCGGCGGCGGTTGGGCCGACGTGGTGCTGAGCTTCGTGAAGTCGGTGGTCTTCGTCGCGCTGGCCGTCCTCGCGGCCCGCAGGATGGGGATCCAGACCCGGACGGAGCCGGGCGTTTTGGCCCTGCCGCGAGCCCGCGTGTAGTGTTTCTCCTCGGTCAGCCTCAACGGCGGAAGTCGCGTCACAGGGTGGCCGAAGGCCACTGAGTCAGTGGTTTTAATGGGATATGGTGTAATTGGCAACACGACTGGTTCTGGTCCAGTTATTCTAGGTTCGAGTCCTAGTATCCCAGCGAGATCGAGGTCCACGGGCCCCGATTTTGGGCGGACAAATGGCTTCGGCTAGAGTTCGTCAGGCAGTTCAGGCCCCCGTTGTGTAGCGGCCTAGCACGCCGCCCTCTCACGGCGGTAGCGCCGGTTCGAATCCGGTCGGGGGTACAGAGCAGTGGAGGGGTCCTGACCTGCGGAGACGCAGGACAGGGCCTCTTCGTCATTTCGGCCTCGGAGGGCTCGGGCAACACTGGGGCAACAGCAGAAAGAGCGCCCACGCGTTGCCCGACGTTCCTGAGCGGCCCGACGAGCGGCGTCCAACGCGTCGCCGACCTCGTTGAGACGGTCCTCGAACAGGTGCCCGTAGGTGTCGAGCGTCATCGCCGCCGAAGCATGCCCGAGCATCTGCTGGACGACCTTCACGTCCGCGCCGGAGGCGATGGCCAGGCTCGCCGCGGTGATAACATCGAATGACTTTGCGCCTGTCTATAATCCACCCAGTGTGGCATGCTCAGATGCTGCAGATCAGATCTGTGACAATGTATTTGTCAGAGTGAGTTCGCAAGCCCTCAGGTGTCGAAAGGGTGACAGCGGCGGGGGATGGTTCTCTGGCGCGACGGCATGCGGAATCTATATGGGACAAAGCGCAACGCCGAGCACATCCGCTGCAGATTGCTACTATGCTTTCTATACCCCGGTACGAAAGCTTTCAATCTTCGGACTTCAAGTGATGACCCAAATAACCGCAGACCATCGTATGAACAATGGCGCTCCTCCAAGCGCCAGGCCAACCGCCTCCTGGCAATCGCAATCTTTCAACTGTTGCTCACGTTGTCGAAGTTTCTAGTCTCAATGTCACGTCCGTGCTGGAGCATCATCTAGACTCACAATAAGCGGCGTGGACTATGCTGAACGTGAACCAGACCTGAGGGGAGTTGACAATGTTCAGCACCTCCGATGGTCCAGATCGTGGTCGCGGCTCAATGAAGTCGCGTTCTACGGTCGCTCAGTCAATCGACGGTGGGTGGGCTGGCAGACGTTCCACGATTGCTATGTCGGCGATCGCTATCGCTGCGACGATAGGTGCATTTGGTCTTGCTTCTCGGTTCGATTCTGAACTCCCCCCGGAGCAATCCGAAGTGAGAACCAGCCCAGTGTACGAGGCGTACGGAATGCCGACTATATCGGAATACGCTCACGAGTACGGCCTTGATCTAGATCAAGCAGCGCGAGAACTCGCCTTATTGCCGGGGGCGATTGGATACACTCAAGAAATCATGGCTGCGTCTGCCGAGTCACTTGTCAGTGTCGACTTTCGGCATGAGCCGAACCTATCATTAGTGGTTGCGGTAACTACCAAGGTTGCAGCCGACAAGTTGGCTCGGAGGTACGAGTCGGGCCCGATCCCAGTTCGCTTCATCACCGGCGACCTCCTCGACGGTAGGACGGTAGCGCAGGCGTTGGCCGAGTTCACGCCGGTGTGGTCAAATAGATATCCGGAATTCAGAGGCAGCGAAAGCGCAGCCCCCGGCAGAATTGTCATTCTTATCAAGGGGTCAAGCCAATTGGCAGCCAGCATCACATTCGATATAATTGAGCGGGGCGACTTGGCAGGAATTGCTGTGACCACAAACCTAGTCGGAGGAACTATCGGAGGTTGATTTCGACGAGTAGCTGGGTGGTGAGGCAAGGCTTGCCCTTGGGTGCATAGGCGCCGCTGCTCAGCGGTAGCGAGTTGTGTCACCCGGCAGCCCGTTGCTTGCCTCCGGGCCCCGACATGATGACGGGTAAGTACATGTTGACGGACCGGTCAAGGCGGTCCCAGCGACCGCGTGAATGTAGTCGGTGGCGCGGTTGGGGGTGGATTCGTTCGACCTCGGGACGGGCCACGCGACCCAGATCGCGCAACTCAAGGATGGACGGCGCTCTCGATGGTGGGCTGCACCGATGATTAACTTGTCTTCGTCGGCGGGTACGGCGAATCGATTCGGCCAACCCGGACCCTGCGTCAGCCTGTATCTCGGCGATCTGTGAGTTGGGACGCGGAACGAGACGGATCGTTACGCAATCGGCACGCGCCGCGTGCCGAACCCCATCCGGTGACCTCAGGGAGGTCGGGACTGTCTGACAAGCGGTGGCCTCGACGCCTATCCGGTCAACGACGCGCCGCAGCGCTCAACCGACGACCACACCGTCAATCGTGAAGGACCGCTCATGGTGGCTGAGGCGGGGGCAATTTTGGCATGGCTGGTCTCGACGATGACGCTGGATCTTATGACGAGTCGCCCCATCTCCAGGCGCTGCGGCTCGTCTGACGCCGA
This sequence comes from uncultured Actinomycetota bacterium, assembly GCA_963757695.1. Classification (GTDB taxonomy): domain Bacteria; phylum Actinomycetota; class Actinomycetes; order Propionibacteriales; family Nocardioidaceae; genus Nocardioides. The sequence goes on along the minus strand of CAVWTJ010000012.1, from coordinate 2,466 downwards.
TTCCGCGGTTCGTGTCGATTTCGGCGCTTGCCCGTTCGCTGCAGGGGTGAAACGGTTCCCATGACGAAAGGACACGACCGTGAAGTACGTCATCATGTTCACCACCACGCCCGAGCTCGAGGCAGCGGTGTCGCCTGAGCACGCCGAGCAGGTCTATGGCCGCACCTACGAGTGGTTCGGCACGCACCGCGAGGTGATGACCGAGTCCGGCGCCCAGCTGCAGCCGGTCAACACCGCGACCACGGTCAGCTACGGCGGCGACGGACCGGTCGTGGCCGACGGGCCGTTCTCGGAGGCGAAGGAGGTCATCGGCGGATTCCAGGTGATCGACGTGCCCGACCTCGACGCGGCGATCGCCATCGTCAAGACGTGGCCGCTGCTCGAGCTGCCCGGCGTTTCGGTCGAGATCCGCCCGATCGTCGTCTACTAGAGACACGTCGAGTGGTGGACGAGTCGGATGCCGCGGCGGCGGAGTCAGGCCGGGCCCACGCCGCGGCATCCGATCAACTCCTCGCGAGGGTGATCCGCGAGGAGTCCGCGCGGATCGTCGCGGCGCTCACGGGTTGGCTCGGGAGCCTCGACCTCGCGGAGGAGGCGGTCGCCGAGGCGATCGAGGAGGCCGTGCGCCAGTGGCGCACGCGCGGGGTGCCTTCCAATCCCGGGGGATGGCTGACGCGAGCGGCCCGCAACAACGCCCTTGACCGGCTGCGGCGCGAGAAGCGGTACCGCGAGAAGCTGGCCCTGCTCCCCGATCCGGCCGAGGCCGCACCGCTCACCGGCACTGGCGGGCCTGACGAGCGACTGCCTCTCCTGTTCGGCTGCTGTCACCCCGCTATCTCCCCGGACGCGCAGCTCGCTTTGACGCTCCGTGCGATCTGCGGCCTCACGACCGCGCAGATCGCACGTGCCACGCTGGCCTCGGAATCGACGGTCGCGCAGCGGATTGTGCGGGCCAAGCGAAAGATAGGTACCGCCGGCATCCCCCTGCGGATCCCCGAGGGATCCGAGCGGGCCGCGCGCCTGGATACCGTCCTGACCGTCGTCTCCGTGATGTACAGCGAGGCCCACCTGGTCGCAGGCGGAGACGCGGCCGCGGACCGCGACCTCGCCGACGACGCCCTGTGGCTCGCGCGCGTCGTCGCCCACGAACTGCCGCGCGAGGCGGAGGCGCAGGGACTGCTCGCACTGCTGCTGTTCCACCGAGCACGCGAAGGGGCACGCGCCGTCGATGGAGAGCTCGTCCTGCTCGCCGATCAGGACCGGGCGCGGTGGGATCGCCCACTGATCGCCGAGGCACAGGCCGTGCTCGAGAAGGCGGCGATGCTACGACGCCCGGGACGCTGGCAGCTGCACGCGGCGATCGCCGCGTGCCACTCCGACACGCGCGACGGCGGCGACCCCGACTGGCTCCAGGTGCTCACGCTCTACAACATGCTGCTGGCGTACGACCGCTCGCCGGTCGTGCGGCTGAACCGCGCGGTGGCGCTCGCTGAGGTCGACGGACCGCAGGCGGCACTGGACGGAGGTGGATGCGCTCCGACACGCCCTCACGGGATACCACCTCTGGCACGCCGTGCGCGCGCGGATGCTGCGGCAACTCGGCCGTCGGGACGAGGCGATGGCCGAAGACCTGTTCGCCCTGGAACTCACGGCGAACGACGCCGAGCGGCGCCTGCTGGAGGCGCGGGTCGATCGCTGAAGCGGACCCCGCCTCGACGCGTGCCGCGAAAGCGCCACCTCACCCGGAGACGCCAGGCCGAGCAGCTTTAGCAACGAACGATCTTTGAAGAAATTCAGATGAGCCTGTCGATCTGGCGATGCGCCGTTCGCTGTGACTCATGACGGAGCCGGACAGCCGGCCCGCGACCACGTGCAGGAGGCAGTCCCATGACCAAGTACGCGATCCTCATCTACGAAGACCCGGCCTTCTACGAGAGCCTCTCACCCGAGGAGTGGCCGGCGATCGTCGGCGCCCACGGCAAGTTCGTCGAGCAGGTCTCCGAGCTCGGTGGGTCACTTGCGGGTGGGGATGCGCTGGCGCCCCCCACGGCTGCCACGACGATCAGGTCCGGCCCCGTGACAGACGGTCCGTTCGCCGAGACCAAGGAGACCCTCAACGGCTACTACGTCGTCGAGGCGCGTGACCTCGACCACGCCATCGCGATCGCCAAGGTGTGCCCCGTCCCCGCCCCCGGCGGCGGCGTCGAGGTTCGCCCGGTCGTGGACCCCACCACGAACCCGTTCTGACCGCTCCCAGCGACGAGCCGACGACCGCGTCCGCCATCCAGGCGGACGCGGTCACTGCCGCGCCGACGCACTCACTCAGGAAGCATCGAGCAGGCGTTGGGATTTGTGGCGCTGAGTTGCCCGCCATGCCCCGGGTGCGACGCCGACCTCACGTTTGAACGCCGCGGCGAGCCCGTAACCGGTGCTGTAGCCGACGTCTCGGGCGATCGCCTGCACATG
>CAVWTJ010000011.1:0-289239 GCA_963757695.1 uncultured Actinomycetota bacterium | reverse complement strand
GCGCGCGTGCACGCGAGGCTGGATGTCGTCGCGCCTGATCCGGACCAACGCGAACGCCATGATGGCGAAGGACGCGACATTGAAGAGAAACGTCGCCGCCACCCCCGGACGTTGATCGCGATGCCGGCGGCGGCTGGGCCGAGCACCTTGCCGGCGTTGAACATCGTGGAGTTCAGAGCCACGGCGTTCGTGACGTCCTCAGGAGGTACGAGGTCAGCGGCGAAGGTGTGTCGTACCGGCTTGTCGAACGCCTCGACGATGCCGACCACCACCGCCATCACCATGATCACCGGCACCGTCACCCGGTCGAGCAGCGCCAGGATCGCCAGGGACGCTGCGGGTACGGCGGCGCCCGCCTGCGTCCACAGAAGGATCGTCCGGCGATCGATCCGGTCCGCGAACAGGCCGGCCCACGGCGTCGAGAACAGCGTGGGCGCCTGCTGCAGGCCAGCGGTGACTCCGAGCAACGTGCCCGAGCCCCCGATCTCAAGGACCAACCACGCTTGGGCGACCTTCTGAGCCGAGCTGCCGATGGTGGAAATCGTCTGACCGGTGAAGTACAGCCGGTAGGCGCGGTGACCCAACGAGCGCAAGTCGCGTCCAGGAAGGGGGTCACTGGCGCTCCGCGAGTTCCACCAGCGTGCCGAGGGCGTCGAGCAGCCGGGCCAGGTCGTCGGGCGCGAGGGCCACGAGCCGCTCGTGAAGGTAGTCGTCGGAGCTTTCACCAACTGCGGCGAGCAGGGCCTGGCCGTGCGCGGTGAGCGAGACGATGCTGCTGCGTCCGTCCAGATCATCCGCGACACGCTCGACGAGGCCTTTCGCCGCCAGGTTCGCGACGAGCCGAGTCACCGTCGGCTTGCTCACCTGCTCGCGCCGCGCGAGCTCGCCGAGGCTGAACGGTCCGTGCCGGTCCAAGGAGAAGAGGGCGGAGTGCTGGGACGGCGTCAGGCCACCGGAGCGAGCCGCCTTGCGGAGCTTGCGGTCCAGTCGGACCACCGCGAGCCGCAACGCGGTCACCTGAGAGGGATCCACGGCGGCCATGCCGACGATAGTACGCCATGCGTACCACCATCCGCTCACCCACCTTCCTGTGGTTCAATGGTATGACCACTAGTCCAGGAGTGTGAGATGACCGATCCCGGTGTGCTGATCGTCGGCGCGAGCCAGGCCGGTGCCCAGCTCGCCACGTCGCTGAGGGAATTCGGCGCGACCTGCCCGATTGCCCTTGTCGGAGCTGAGCCACACCTCCCCTACCAGCGACCGCCCCTGTCGAAGGCGTTCCTCCAGGGCAAGGTGGAGGCCGAGCAGCTGACCCTGCGCTCCCCGGCCTACTACGCCGACCAGGGCATCGACGTCATCACGGGCGAGTGGATCGAGCACGTTGATCACGACACGTCCGGTGGACGCGCTGTTGCCGCCTCGGGGCGCTCGTTCGGGTTCTCCCAGCTGGCGCTGACCGTGGGCGGATCACCACGACGCCTGCCGGTACCGGGCGCTGACCTGAGCAACGTCCACTATCTGCGGGACCTCACGGACGCCACCGCGCTCCGCACCGGTCTCGCGACGGCCACGCGCGTCGTCGTCGTCGGCGGCGGGTTCGTCGGTCTGGAGGCCGCAGCTGTGGCGAGGGCCCTGGGCAAGGAAGTGACGGTCGTCGAGGCGCTGGACCGGCTGCTCGCCCGCGCCGTCGCACCGGTGATTTCCCAGTTCTACCTCGAGGCGCACCGCCGTCGAGGCGTGGACGTCCTGCTGAACACCGGCGTGGTCGCGATCGCCGGCAATGACGCGGCCACGTCGGTCGAACTCAGCGACGGGTCGAGCATCCCAGCCGACATCGTCCTGGTCGGTATCGGGCTGATCCCTCACCTGACCTCGCCGCAAGCTGGGTGTGCACTGCGACGGCGGCATCGTGATCGACGAGCACGCTCGGACGAGCGCGCCCGGCGTCGTTGCCGCTGGAGACTGCACGACACTACGTCTGGCGTCCACCTCCGACCTGTTGCGGATCGAGTCCGTCGCCAACGCCATAGCTCAGGGTCGGGCGGCTGCGGCCACGCTCGCCGGGGTGCACGATCCCCTGTCGGCCCTGCCTTGGTTCTGGTCAGACCAGGGCGACCTCAAGCTGCAGATCGCAGGCCTCAACGCGGGCTACGACGACGTCGTGCTGCGCGGCGACCCGACCACCGAGCAGTTCTCCGCGCTCTACTACTCCGGCCCCGACCTCATCGCGATCGACGCGGTGAACGCCCCTCGCGACTACATGGCCGTGCGGAAGATCCTCGAGAGAGGCGGTTCAGTGCCCCGTGAGATCGCCGCAGACGTCGGCGTCCAGCTGAAAACGCTCATCCCGCGCTGACCGATACGGCCGTTGGCGCGGGGCGGGCTGCTCAGTCGGCTCGGCCGCCTGCTGTTCACCAATCCCCGGCACGTCCGGTCACCCCGATCACCCGCCCGCGCGGGTGCCAGACCGGTTGGCGTCGGCAGCCCATCGCGCTCGTCAGCGGCGGAGTTTCGGCCAAGCGGCAGGCATCGCCTGACGAAGGGCCCTCGCTGCTCACGAGCCGCAGGTCAACGCCGCTCAACGACACCGACCCGCCACCCGATGGTGAGCAGGTGGCGGGTCGGAGTGGAACGTTCAACCGATCGGAACCAGTGACAACTTGTCGGCTGGCAGCCTCGCATAGACCTTGGTACCCGGCTGCAGCGACAGGTCGGGCAGCGAGCGGACCCGGAGTTCATCTTGTCGACGGAGACCAGGTGGTCCACGGCATCGCCAAGGAACGCGCGGGTGCCGACCACGCCCTCCCAGACGTTCTGCAGGTCGGCCGGGCGCTGCGTGTGGAGCTCTACCGCCTCGGGTCGAATGGAGATCGACACTTCGCGCCCATCGGCATCGCCGCCGCGGACTGCAGGTGGAGCCGGCCAGCCGCGACATCGACCACGTAGTCTGCGCCGTTCCGGCTCCGCACGTGGCCCGACAGCGAAGTTCGGACGAGCCGATGAAGTCGGCGACGAACTTGGTCGTGCGGCTGCTCGTAGATCTCGCGCGGCTTGCCCATCTGCACGATCTTGCCGTCGCGCATGACGGCGATGTCGTTGCGACATGGCCAGCGCCTCGGTCTGGTCGTGCGTCACGTAGATCGAGGTGACGCCGAGCTCGCGCTGGAGGCGCTTCAGCTCGAAGCGCATGCGACTCGCGCAGCTTGGCGTCGAGGTTCGACAGCGGCTCGTCGAGCAGCAGCAGCTCGCGGCTCGATGACGAGCGCGCGGGCGAGCGCGAGCCGCTGCTGCTGACCGCCGGACAGCTTCGGTCGCCGTCGCGCTCGGCGAGGCTGCCGAGCCCCACGACCTCGCAGCACCGCTCCACGCGCTCCTCGATGTCCGCTCGGCCGGACGCTGGCGCGCGGCAGCGACCCGCAACGGGAAGGCGACGTTCTCGAACACCGTCATGTGCGGCCAGATCGCGTACGACTGGAACACCATGCCGAGGCCGCGGCGTTGGCCGGCACGCGGATGACGACGCCTTCCGGCGCGAAGAGCGACCCGGCCGTTGACCGACGATCGTCGCCCGGTCGGGTCGTTCCAGGCCGGCGATCGAGCGCAGCGTCGTCGTCTTGCCGCAGCCGGACGGGCCGAGCAGGGTGAACAGCTCCCCGGCCGTACCTCAGATCACACCGTCGACGGCGAGCACGCGCGTCGCCCTGCGAGCGACGCGCCGCGGCCTTCTCGCCGCGAGCGTCTTGACGAGCGTCGCTGATCGCCAGCTCGAGTGGTCCGCTTGGCGTCTCGTGATCTCGTTGATCAGTCCTGCTGCAAGCCGACCTTGGCACCGAGCTTGTAGGCGACGGCACGAGCACCATGAGGATCGCCGACCATGCAGCACGCCGAAGGCGGCGAGCGTGGGTGAACTTGCCGTCTCGAACTGCTCCCAGATCAGGATCGAGAGGACCTCCTTGCCGGGGCTGTAGAGCAGGATCGAGCTGGACAGCTCGCGGAACGACACCACCAAGATGTAGATCCAGCCAGCGAGGAGGCCGGGCATGAGCAGCGGGAGCAGACCCGGCGGAACATCTGCCACCACGTCGCGCCGCTGACCGAGGCGGACTCCTCGAGTTCGCGCGGCGATCTGCGTCATGGAGGTGACGCATAGCGCATGCCGTAGGGCAGGTAGCGGGTGCAGTAGGCGAGAGCAGGATCCAGATCGTCCCGTAGATCGCGATGGGCGTCCTCAGGTAGACGAATTGACAGCGCCAGGCCGAGCACCAGGCCCGGGATCACCAGCGGCGCGAACGAGAGCAGGTCGAGGATCCTGCGTCCCGCAATGTTCGAGCGGACCACGATCCACGAGGCGATCGCCATGAAGAGCATGACGAGCGTGGCCGAACCAGCCCCAGGAGGAGCGAGTTCTTGAGCGCGGTCGCCGCTTGCGACATGTGCAGGAGGCTCGCGGTAGTTGTCGAAGGTCATCGAGCCGAAGGCGTCGGCGGACGGCTTCTGGTAGTAGGGCAGCAGCGAGGTGTAGATGAGCATCAGCATCGGCAAGACCACCGTCAGCAGGAAGTAGCCGATGATGGCGACGCCGGCGATCGGACGCCACTTGCCCAGCTCGATCGGCCGCGGACGGAAACCCTTGCCGGTGACGGTCTGGTACGCCTTGGAGCCGCGACTCAGGAGGTGCTCGAAGAGCATGCCGACGGCCGCAATCGCGAGGAGACCCAGCGCCAGCGCGCCGGCACCGTTGAGGTCCTGCGGGTAGGTCCGCAGCATGAAGTAGATCTTGCTCGTGAAGACGTAGATGCCGTTCTGCAGGCCCAGCAGCGCCGGGACCTCGAAGCTCTCCAGGGAACGCACCGCCATGATGAGCACGCTCGCGGCGATGGCGGGCCGCAGCAGCGGCACCGTGATCTTGCGCAGGACCGCGAAGCGGGAAGCACCGGACATGAGCGCGGACTCTTCGAGTGAGGGATCCTGCGCCCGGAAGGCGGCCACCATGAAGAGGAAGGTGATGGGCGAGAGGTGCAGGCCCTCGACCCAGATCATGCCCCAGACCGTGTAGATGTTGACGGCCCTGTCACCGAAGATCGGCTCGAACACGACGTTGATCAGCCCGATGTCAGGACTGGCCAGGAAGATCCAGGCGACGGTGTACAGGATGCCCGGGATCACCAGCGGAATGATCGACGCTGCGAAGAAGAGGGCCTTGAACGGTACGTCGGTGCGCACGTTCAGAAAGGCAAGCGCGGTGCCGACGACCAACGACAATGCGGCCGAGCCGATCGCAAACCAGACGGAGTTGCGAATCATCTCGAACGCTTGGTCGTCGGTGTAGGCGCGCCTGAAGCCGTCGAGGGTGAGGACGTTCGTCGTGGAGTCGAAGAACGTGCCCTGGATCAGGAACCAGAGGGGAACGATCGCCAGATACGCGACCACGATCGCAACAACGGCCAAGATGAGGAGCTTGGGCGTCGGCACGAAGCGCTTCCAGGGGGCCTCGACCTCGGCCGTGGACTTGGCGGGAGTTTCTGCTTCCGGCGGAGGGGTGGTGAGGACGCTCACGTCGCCTCGCCGTACCAGTGGACCCGGAGGATGCGGGCTGGTGACATCAGAATGCTCCTCAAGCGTCGGATTCGATCACGTGGCCTGACGGTCAGACCATTGACCAAGAGTGTCGCACATCACGCCTATCGAAGGAAGAAGCCGCTGAGGGATTTTTTGACTGGCAGCCGTCCCGCTGCGCAAACTCTCTGCCGACGTATAGATTGAGGTCAGACCATCCGTCCAATCACAGCCTTGAGGAAACGATGCCCGAGGAACACACTCCCGAGGCGAATATGTTTCGTCCCGTCAGCGCCGAGCGCGTATCCCAGGTCATCGTCGACCAGATCAAGTTGCTCATGCGCCAGGGGAAGCTCACCAGCGGCGACCGCCTGCCCAGCGAGCGTGACCTGTGCCAGCGCTTCGGCGTCAGCAGGGTGACGGTGCGAGAGGCGTTGCGGGTGCTGGAGGCGACGGGCCTCATCGAGATCCGGGTAGGCGCGCACGGGGGTGCATTCATCGCCTCCCCGACGACGAAACGGTTGGGCGAGGGCCTCGCGGGTCTGATGACCCTCTCCTCGCTCACCCCGGGCGACGTGACCGAGGCGCGCACCGTGATCGAGCTGGGCATACTGCCCTTCGTCGTCGAACGGGCCACCGAATCAGATATCGCCAGCCTGCGACGCATGGTGGAAGAGGGCCATGACGCGCTGGACCGGAACGCCTACACGATGGACTTGTCCGCGGCCTTTCACGTCGGCGTCGCTACGAGCGCCCACAACCCCGCGATCGAGTCGCTCGTGCAGAGCTTCCACGGCCCGATGCTGCTCTCGCTGCGTCAGGCACGGAACGTCGAGCCCAGCATGGGCCGCAAGGGCACCGAGGAGCACGCCGCCCTCGTCGACGCGATCGAGGCGCGCGACCTCGAGGCCGCGATCCAGGTGACGACCACTCACCTCGGCCGCACCGCTGCGCTAGTGCGCGACCTGAAGGCGACGGGACCGGCCTGACGCGCTAGGCCGTGGGCTTCAACCATCGACCGACCGGCACCGCTATCGCCGCCCCGGTGACCGCCATTGCCGCCCCGAGCGGGACGACCGCGACCAGGCCGGCCGTCACGAGTGGAGCCACGAAAAGAGATGCTGCACGCCAGGTGCCGGTGGCCGCGATCGCCTCGCCGCGCTCCTCCGGATGGACGGCGTCGGCCGCGATCGCCGGGCCGAGCACCTGCAAGCCGCCGGCCGCGATCCCGGACACGCCCAGCGCCACTGCGGCGAGCAGGGACGAGAACGCCAGGGGTCCCATCGCCGCGAGGGCGAGCCCGGTTACCGGCGTACCGAGCCGCAGGACGTATACCAATTTCGACTCGTCCACTACGCGCCCCACCAGCCACGCCCCGAGGATCGCGGCAGTGTTGGCTACGGCGACCAGCACCCCCACGACGAGGGACGCGTGGCCGGCGTGCACCAGGGCCAATGGCACGTACGACCCGAGCAGCCCGCGCCAGGCCCCGGCCGCGACACCCGCGTGGCAGCCCTCCCAGACGCCTTGGCGCTGCCACATGTGGCCGGGCTGACGGTTCGAGAGCTTCAGAAAGGGCGGCAGCCGGTCGAGCCTTGCAGCGGGCAGCACGGAGAGGACGGCCGCGGCCGCCGACACGGTGAGCGCCAAGCGGGCATCCCCACCGCCGATGAGGAAGCCCGCCACCACTGGACCCGCCAGGAGTCCCAGGTTCCCTACCAGGTTGACCGAGGCAAGCGCCTTGACCGACGACATGTCGCCGCGAACGACATGGGTCTGACTCCCGGTCCAGAAAGCTGCTCGCGCGAAGCCCTGGAGGAGCTGCGCGGCGACGAACGGGACCACAGCGCTGCTGCCCACGACGACGAGGCAAGAGACTGCCAGGAACACGCAGGCCGCAGCCACGATCAGCCAGTCCGGCACGACCCGCATCAACCGGCCGAGGTAGAGCCGTCCGACCATCTGCGAAACCGCGGAGACAGCGACCAGCACACCCACCTCGGCGGCCGAATAGCCGACGGACACGGCCTGTAGCGGGAGCGCCACCGCTGACGCGCCCAAGGCGAACGAGAAGCCGGCGTTGGTGCTGGCGACCCAGTGGCCGTCGGCCTCGAACCTCGGGATGATCCGCGGCAAGTTCACGAGGGCGCTCCTCTGTCGGCGGCGTGACGTCACGTGGAAGCGCCTCGGCTCGCTGGGCGAGCCGAGGCGCTATGGGCGAGGGGAGGTCACTCCTCGGTGATCTCGCCGCCCTGGAGGATCTCGGCGTAGAGGTCGTCCCACTTCTTGACGTTGTCGAGCATCTCGTCCTCGTCGACCTCGATGGTCTCCAGGCCGGCTAGCGGGTCCTTGTCAGTGGGGACCGAGCCGATGCGGTACTCGTCAGCGATGTTCTTCTGGCCATCACTGAGCAGGAAGTCCATGAAGAGGACCGCCGCGGCAGGGTGCTCGGCGGTGCCGATCAGGCCAGCCCCGTTGGGCCGGATGACGATCGGCTGCACCGGGGCGACACCATCTGGCTCCCACGTGATCGGGCGGCCTTCCTCGGTGCCCTCCTGGACGGAGTGCGAGTACATCGAGATCCCGGCGCCGAACTCCCCCGCGCTGAGCAGCTCGGCTTGGACGGTGTGACCCTTGACCACCTTCGCGTTCGCCGCGATCGCCTTGAACATGTCGGTGACCTCAGCCTCGGTCTTGCCCTGCTCCACGAAGTAGTTGAACGCCGCAGCGAACCAGTCGACGTCACCGAGCTCCATGGAGATCCGCCCCTTCCACTTCGGGTCCGCGAAGTCCTCGATCGTGGCTGGCATCTCGTCCGGCTTGACGAGGTCGGTGTTGTAGGCGACCACGAACGCGTTGAAGCGGTCAGCGGTCCACCCCTCCTCCTGACCCTCAGGCCGAACCGCGTCACGCAGCTCGCTCTCGTAGGGGTAGAACAGACCCTCCTGGCTGATGATGTTCATCTCGCCCGAGTTGGTCTCGACCAGGTCGACCCCGCTGAAGCCCGCCCTGGACTCCCCGAGCACTCGCTGGAGCACGGACTCGGAGTTGCCCCGGTAGACGTTCACGTCGACGTCGTACTTGTCGCTGAAGGCGTCCACGATCGCATCCAGGTCCGTGTTGGAGGTGTAGACACTCACCTCGCCCTCCTCCTCAGCCGCAGCAACGAGGGCGTCGGTGCGCTCCTGTCCGGACATGGAGTTGTAGTCGTCGAAGACCTCCTTTGCGTGATCGTCGACCTTCGATGCAGCGGCGTCGTCAGTACCGCCAGCAACGGGACTGCCGCACGCGGCGAGCGCGGCGGACAGCGCGACCACCGAAACCATCAGGGCGGGCTTCTTCATAGTGTCTCCCAGAACTCTGCTCAGGCCGGAGGTGGCCGCGTGGGACCGCGATCAGTCCACTAAGAGATGAGTATCACATATTTGGACTGATGGTAAGACCTAAGACCATTCGCCCACGTCGATGGTGCCCATCGCCAGCTCGGTCGCGAGGCCCACCCGGACAGCGACGGACAGCGACGGGTCGCCGAGAGCGCCCAGTGCTTCGGACACTCGGTGCCCGCCGGCGCCGCGGAAGGCACAGCGGGCCCGCACGACGGCGGTAGCGGGGTCGTCCTCCGCGTGCGCTCTCGGCCCGGTCCGCCCCGATTCTTCCGCGAGGTATGACAGCCCCCGGAGCCGCAGGCGAGCTGGCTGCTGTGGCTGCTCGCCGAGGGCCGCCCAGACGTCCGCGGCGCTGGTCGGGCTTCCAGCCCGGCGGCGTACGAGCTCCTGCAAGCGCGCCCGAAAGACGTCTGGGCCGAGGCGCGCGCGGCTGCGGGCGAAGAGCGCGGCGTGCTGGACAGGCCCGGCAACCTCGGAGAGCCCGGCCGTCGACGGAAGTGTCCTGGGGTCGACTCCGGGGAGGTCGACAAGTGGCGCGGCCCGGCGCCGGTGCGCAAGATAGGAGTCGGCCCCGCCGCCGAGCAATGCCCGGCAGGTCAGCTGCCCGAGCAGCTCGGCCAGCCCCTCGAAGACACCAAGGTCTGACCAGGACCGCGGAGGGACGAGGTTGCCGAGCCACTGGTGCGCGGCCTCGTGCGCAAGCACCGCTATCCGGCGGTCGGCGGTGGTCGTCAACAACCGCTCGGAGAGCAGGACGCATCCCGGGTGCTCCATCGCGAGCCAAGGCGCGTCAGGCAGCAGCACCTGGGCGTAGTCGGCTCCCCAAGGCGCCGGTCCACCGAACCAGCCGAGCAGCCAGTCCAGCGCCTGCCGGCTCTCCGCAAGCATCGGCGAAAGGTCGCCATGCAGGGTTCGCCGCGCATGGATCGTCACGCCTTCCCGATCGTGCCGACGCCACGGGCCGGCGGCGAACCCGACGTGGTGACCGGCCAGCAGCGCCCCTGACGGCGGCGCCACGACCGAGTCCGCTCCGACGACGACGACAGTCGTTGGCATCACGTCGTCCGGACCCGGCACGGGGCCGAGCAGGTCGGTCGCGCCATCGAGAGCGCCGCTGGCAACGACGTAGACGGAGCCGTCGCCAGGGTCGATCCAGCGCGACAGCCCCCACGGTGACGGTCGATAGGCAACCCTGCCCTCGTGGACGCGCACCCCGTCGACTCGCGTCACGACGCGGGCGTCGTGAGGGCCGAGCGTCACGCGGACGGTCCGCACACCGACCAGTGCCATCAGCCCACCGAAACGGAGGGTCTCTCGGGCCCGCTGTAGGAGCGGACGGGGTTGGGACGGACGAGCATGGTGGTGACGTAGGTCAGCGTGATGGCCGCGCCGAGCGTGAGGGCCGCGGCCGGTCCGACCAAACCCGCCATGCCGCCGACGACAGCGTCCCCGACGGCGGGCCCTCCGCGCGAGGACATCTGGTAGATCGAGCTCACCCGGCCGCGGAGCTCGTCCGGCGTCTCGATCTGCACGGCGGCGTGGCGGATCGAGGTGGCGAGCGCGTCCGCGACGCCCAGACACAGCGCGGCGACCAGCGTGAGGGCGAACCAGCGCGAGTGTGCCAGCACGAGGTCGGCGAGGGCGAACCCTCCCGTCGCGAGCAGCAGGACCCGGCCGATCTGAGGGCTACGCCCAAGAACCTTGACGATGCTGTACGCCGCCAACAACGCGCCGGCCGATGGCGCGGCCGCCAGCAAGCCGTACCCCCGGGGCCCGACCTCGAGCACGTCGAGAGCCAGGGCCGGCAGCAGCACCCGGTAGGCACCGAAGATCATCGCCGACAGGTCGAGCGACATCAGCAGCATGATGATGGGACGACCCGAGACGTATCGTGCGCCGTCCAGGATCGCCCCCAGCATCGGTTTGTGCTCGGCGCCGACATGGTCTGAAGGCGCCTTGATGAAGAAGAGCAGGGCCACCATCGCGACGAACGTCGCGGCATCGACAGCATGGACGATGCCGGGGCCGCCGAGGGCGATCAGGACACCTGCCAGACCCGGACCCACCAACACCGCGGTCTCACGCGCAGGGTTGAGCATGGCGAAGGCCTGAGGCAGCCGCTCCTTCGGCACCATCGAGCCGATCAATGCGTTGCGGGTCGGGTTGTCGAAGGTCGTCGCCGCCATCGACAGCAACGAGGCGAGCACCACGTGCCAGACACGGACCGTGTCGGTCAAGGTCAGGACGGCCAGGGTGAGGGCGACCAGGCCCCCTGCCGACTGGGAGAGCTGGAGAAGCCGTCGGCGATCCATGCGGTCCGCCAAGGCGCCGCCGACCGGGCTGAGGACGACGATGGCAGCGCCACCCGCCGCGCCCACGAGTCCGGTGGCTGCGATCGAGCCGGTGAGGTCGTAGACCTGGTAGAGGCTCGCAGCCATTGCGCCGCGCGTGCCGATCTGCGACAGCACCACACCCAGGAGATAGGCAACGAACGACCTGTTGCGCAGGAGCTCGGCCACCCTCAGCCCTCCAGCGTCACGAGAACAGAAGTGACTTGATGACCACCGGCACGACGCCCGGTGGGGTGAGCACCTCGCCAATGTCGACGAAGTCCAGATCGTTGAGCTCGACCCCGTCCACCGACACGACGGGCCGCTCCAGTCCGAGGTCGACATCCAGGATTCGGCCGACGAGCTGACCGACGTCGCCGTTGATCGCCAAGGTGAGCGGCGAGCTGGAGGCGCCCACGGCCTCGCGGATGCCGAGGGCGAGCTCCTCCAGCGCGGCGTACGCCGGCAGGCCGGTCCAGCCGAAGCCAAGGGCCACCGGCGCGGCGACGTCGGCCCCTCGTATCTGCGCCCCGCGCCGGATCGACGCGGCGATCTCGTCGCGCGAGACCGTCGCGGCGTCGATCACTCCGAGGTGCACCACCGGGAGGTTGTGGACCGGGAGCACCGACTCATCGGTGACATAGATCGTCTTGCCGCTGACCTGCACCGTGTACTGCGACGCGCCGATGACGGTCGCCCGGATCCGCTGGCCGGCATCGATGGCCGGGACCTCCGTGCGCTCGCCCAGCTGACGCACGATCTGGGTCGCCAGCTCGCGAGCGATGTCGCCGTAGTCGCCGGGTTCATTGCCGAAGACGTACTCCGAGACCCCTCCCGAGAAGGTCAAGTACGTCGGCTTCGCACTGCGCTCGATCGGCGGGGTGAGCCGCAGAGCCCGTCCTAGCATCGTCGACCTCGGTGCCGAGGATCTCGTCGACCGAGACCTGGGCGAGGCGCTCGCAGATGTGCCGGCGGATCTCGGCGTCCGCAGCCGTCGTGGGAGTGAGCTCGATGCCAAGATCCTCCGCGACCAGACGGGCCGAGTCGTCGATGCGGCTCCATGCCCCGTCGGCGTCCTGAGCGAGCAGGCGGCCGCCGACGGCGTACGCTGCGACGTCGAGCACCTCACCGTCGCTGATCAGCGCCAGCTTGGTGGTGCCTCCGCCGATGTCGATGTGGAGGCCCGTGCCGCTGTGCTGGCGCGAGAACGTCGTGGCTCCCGAGCCGTGAGCAGCGAGCAGGCTCTCCAGCTCGTGGCCGGCGGTGGCGCACACGAACTTGCCGGACTGACTGGCGAAGATCTCGTCGATCGCCCGAGCGTTCGGCCGCTTGATCGCCTCGCCGGTGAGGATGACAGCACCGCTGTCGATGTCGGCCGCGGCGAACCCGGCGGCGCTGTACGCCTCGGCGATGAAGTGCGACAGCTCGTGGGCGTCGATCATCCCGTCCGCCCGGAACGGGGTGAGGATGATCGGCGAGGTCCACACGACCTGGCGGTCGATCACCTCGAACTTGCTCGACAGGTCCGTCGTGCGCCGCCGCATCAACACCTTTGCGAACAGCAGGTGCGAGGTGGAGGACCCGATGTCGATCCCGACCGTCACCAGCTCGAGGGTGTCCTGCTCCTCGATGAGCCGGGCAATGGCCACGGCCTCGTCCTCGGTGATGCCGAGCTCGTGGTAGTGCTCGAAGTCCAGGTCGTGCACGGTCTCAGACCGCCGGGCCGGTGGACTGAGGGGTCGAGATGACGCCGGTCAGCTCTCCCTCGGGATCGCCATGATGGCCGTCTCGTCGAAGATGTCGCCCATCTGCGACGGCACGCCGGTCTTGGCGATCTCCTCGAGGAACTTGCGGTGGATGCGCGGGTCCTGATCCTCGTACTCGATCTGGCGGCCGCCCTCCTGCACCGAGATCGCGCCTCCGCCCTCGGCGCTGCGACGCGCCGCAGCGAGATGAAGGGATAGCGGCCGCTGCCGAGCGCGCAGGCGAGATAGCGCGCCGGCTGGTCGCAGGTATTGAAGTGCTGGTGGAACATCCAGAACGGCGGCGTGTACATGATGCCGTGCCGCCAGGGCAACTCGACGAATTCGGCGTCGCCTTCGTACCAGAGCAGCGAATAGCCCGCGCCGTCGACCGCATGCACATGGGTGCCGGCCGCGTGGCGATGCGCCTTCTTGTAGCGGCCGACCGGCATCTGCGACATGTGCGCGTGCATCGTGCCGTCGGCCAGCATGAAGTAGACGTTCATCGAGCCCTTGCCGCGGGCGTCGAGCTCGTAGAGCTTGAAGCTGGTCAGGTCGTGGACGAAATTCGTCTCCCAGACGTTGGTGCGCCTTGTTGCCGCGGACTTGCGCGGCACGCTGTGATCGCCCTCGCCTTCGAAATGCTTGGCGCTCGCCGACGCGCTCGGGAAACCGAAATCGTTGTCGAAGACGAAATCGAGGTTGTGGTAGAGATTGATCGTCAGCGGCGCGTCATTGGTGCAGGAAAGCCGCGCCGGCTCCGAGCCGGAGCCGTTGAAGATCTGGTACTGTGCAGTTCAGCGGGATGGCGAACATCGCCTTCGGACCCCATTCGAACGTGCGCGTTTCGCCGTCGGCAGCCAGACGATCGGTCGAGCCGTGGCCGGCGAGCACAAAGAAGAAGCGCCTCGTAGAGGTGCTTGACCGGCCGCGGTCTTCTTGCTCGGCTCGACTTCCAGAACGTAGTTGGCCATGAAGTCGCCGCGGCCATGCGTGTGGGCGAAGCAGCCTTTGGCGTCGTAGCGGTCCCACGGTCCGGTCTCGAGCGCCAGCAGGTCGTGGCCGAAATCGAGATGGACCGGGATGCCCTCGCCCTCGGCCCAGTCCATATAGGGATCGACCAGATAGCCCGGCTCAGCCTGGGCAATCGGAGCGTCGGCCGCTTGGGCGGATGTCTGCGTCATGGGGTGCATGACCTCCTTCGGAGAACGTGTGGTGGACAACACAAACCTTTGGTCAAACTATCAGACCATTAGACGGGCGGGCGATGGTGCGTCGTGACGTCAGAACGACACCGGGTCGGCGCCATCGGCCGCCCCGACGGCGGGTGCGCGACCGGCAGAGGCCGCGACGCGCCCAACGCGGCGGTCGCCGGGAAGATCAGCGACTTGATCACCACCGGCACGGCGCCCGAGGCTGTCCAGCATGGTCGCCGATGTCGATGTAGTCGAACTCCTTCAGTTCGAGCCCGTCGATCGACACCATCGGGCTCGGCGAGCTTCATCTCCTCGCGGAAATGAATGCCGATCAGGCCGCCGACATCGCCGTCGCCGGCCAGCACCAGCGGATGGCCGCGCGCGAGCACGGTCGGCAAGTCCTTCGACGACGCCGCGGCAGAAGGCGTCGAGCCGCTGGAATGTCGCCGAGCCCTGCCACGGCACGAACATCGCCACCGGCTGTTCGCCATCGTCGAGTTCGAGCCGCTTGCAGCACGTCGCGCGATCGGCGCTCGCGATCGCCGTCGGCGTCGATGACTCTCGCCGTCGAGCGGCAGTCGCGGCGCGATCACCGGCACATTGCGCAGCGGCAGGACGTCCAGCGGCGCGACGTAGATCGTGCTGCCGCTGACCTGGGTGGTGTATTGCGAGGCGCCGATCACGGTGGCGCGGATGCCTTCGATCGACGGCTTCGCAGCGCGGGCACCCAGGCTCGCCACGCGCGCGCGGATCGCCTGCGCCAGCAGCGGGCCGAGATCGCCGAACGTGCTCGCGCTCGCGGCCGTAGATGTATTCGGACACGCCGCCGGAGAACGTGATCTCGTCGATCTGGCCGCGATAGGCGAGCGGATCGAGCCGCAGCAGGCAGCGCCGTCGCCGACGGCGTCGCCGCCGCGCATCGCCTCGAACAGCCAGTCGGCCATCGCGCTCGGCCAGCGCGTCGCGCCTGTTCGGCGTAAGCATCGTCGCCGAGCGTCCAGCTCGATGCCGAGCTTCGGCGCCGAAGCGGCGGCCGGCCTCCTCGAGCGCGCACGATCCGGCCGTCGGCGTCGAGGCAGACCAGCCGCGCGCCGACATCGAGCGCGGTGAGGTCGACCACCTTGCCGTCGGCGCAGACCGCGATCTTGGAGGTGCCGCCGCCGACATCGACATTCATCACGCGTCGCCTTCGTCGCGGATCGAGCGCGCCACCGCGCCGGAGCCGTAGGCGGCCATCATCGGTCTCCAGGCTGTCGCCGGCGCGAGACCGCGACCAGCTTGCCGGCCTGCCGCGCGAACAATTCGCCGATCGCGCGCGCATTGCTCCGCCGCACCGCGACGCCGGTCAGGATCAGCGCGCCGGTGTCGATCTCGTCGGGATCGACCTTGGCGTCGGCGTATTGCTTCTCGATGAAGGCGCCGAGCGCGTCGGCGTCGATGGTCTCGCCGTCGCGATAGGGCGTCAGCAGGATGTCGGACTCGTAGAAGGTCTCGCGCTCGGTGACGACGTAGCGGCTGTCGAGCCGCTCCAGCACGATGCGCGAGAACACCAGATGCGAGGTCGACGAGCCGATGTCGACGCCGACGCTGAGACGAGGCGATCTCGTCCTCGCTCGCCAGCGTGCGCCCGGTCGAGGAGAAGAAGATGCGGCCGCCCGGCTCATCGTCGTCGACTCAGCCGCGGTCATGATCGCCATCGGCCATCGCCGTTCTTGCCGTCCAAGGTCGATGCCTTGGCGCGGCCGGCTCGTACCAGCTCCGGCTCCATCCGGTTCTGCGACGCCGTTCTCCTTGCAGCAGTCGCCTCGTATTCCTTCGCGGATGAACGGGTCCTCCATCCAGTAGGGAATCGCGGTGCCGCCTTCGTGTGATGTCCATGGCGGTGTAGTCGGTGTGCTTCTCGCCGGGCGGGCCGGGCTCGCGGCCGGGATTGTGCGGGCCGAACCAGGCGGTCAGCCGCAGCGGCTCCTTCGACACGCCGAAATGCTGGTGGATACCAGCGCGCGCCGCCGGGCGCGGCCGATACCATGCCGACCGGCTCGTAATCGACGCGCTTGACCTGGTCGGCATGGCCGTCCTTCCACGGCGTCGACGCCGCAGCGCTCCGGCCAGGTGTAGGTGTAGCCCTTGCCCTTCAGGCAGATCAGCACCGCCGCCGAGGTATGCGCATGCGCCTTGGAATAGCGGCCGTTCTCGTGCTGGCCGATCCAGAGATAGAAGGTGTTGCCGGTCATGAACGGCTCGACGCGGCGGTAGCCGGGCGAGCGGCGGTTGTCGAGCGGCAGGTCGCAATTGACGATGTCGGGGATGAAATTGGTGCGCCGCATGGCGAGGCCGCGCACCGGATCGGGCTCGATGTCGTCCTTGGACTTGTAGAAATCGTCGGCGCCGGAGAAGCGGTCGCGGAACTCGAACGGGCAGTTGAACATCGCATCGACGTTGTTGATGAGGTTCATCAGGTTCGGCGCGGTGGTGCCGGCCGAGCAGCAGCGCGCGGCTGCGAACTCGCGTTGACGATGCGGTGCCAGGCGTTCACCGGGATCGAGAACAGCGAGCCCTTCTGCCATTCGAACACGTGCCGCTTGCTGTCGCCGTCGAGCCAGACCTCGGTCGTGCCGCGGCCTTCGACGACGAAGTAGATCTCCTCGTAGAGGTGCTTCTCGGGGTTGAGCGCGCCGCGCCGGCGGCACCTCGACGACGTAGCAGCCCCATTTGCCTCTCGGTGCCGTGGAGCTGGATGTAGGTGCCGCTGCCCGCCGCGTGCGCTTCCAGGGCGCAGCGGCAGGTTCTGCACCTTGCGGACGCCGATGCCGCGGAAGACCGGAATGCCCTCCGACTCCATGAACACGTCGTAGGGCGTCGGCTGCTTCTGGAATTCGCCGAAGCCGGCCCGCTTGCCCGGTCGGCTCATGCCAAACCTTCTCGGTCGTGTCGTGGTGGGACATCAGTGAGCCTCCAAGGGCGGTGCGAAGACGAACGGAACCGACCTGCGTTGCAACAAGAATCGATTCCTACGGTGGCGTGGATATGGTCTATAGGTTAGACCAAAGGACTGAGGGTGCCAAGCATCACACCCAGCGGAGTCGTCGAATCAGCGGACGACGCCGAGGCGCTGGGCCAGGGCTGGGTAGACCCGGAACGCGTTCTCACTCATGACCTTGGCACGGTCGTCGTCCGACATGCTCGCGGCCTGGAGGTAGCGCAGGGTGTCGTCCCACGTCGATGCCGGTCTCCGGGTCGGCGCCGCGGACCGCGCCGAGCATCTCGGAGGCGAACAGCACGTTGTCCGGCCGGGATGACCCGAGCAGCAGGTCGATGCCGGCGCTGGTGGTAGACGCAGGTGTCGAAGAAGACGTTGCGCAGCAGGTGCTCGGCGGTCGCGGCCGGCCGATGCGCGTCGGCCAGCCCGCGGAAGCGGCCCCAGTGGTAGGGCACCGCGCCGCCGCCGTGCGGGATGACCAGGCGCAGCGTCGGGAAACGCGTCGAACAGGTCGCCCTGGAGCAGCTGCATGAAGACGCTGGTGTCGGCGTTGAGGTAGTGCGCGCCGAGCGTGTGGAAGTTGGGGTTGCACGACGGTCGAGACGTGGATCATCGCCGGCACGTCGAGCTCCACCATCGCCTCGTAGACCGGGAACCAGTACTCGTCGGTCATCGGCGGCGAGGTCCAGTAGCCGCCCGACGGGTCGGGGTTGAGGTTGCACGCCGACGAAGCCGAGCTCGCTCGACGCAGCGGCGCAGCTCGGCGACGGCAGCTCGTCGAGGTCGAGCCGCCGGGCGTCTGCGGCAGCTGGGCCACCGGCGCGAAGTGCTCGGGGATAGAGCTCCGCCGACCCGGTGCGACCAGGTCGTTGCAGGCCCGCGCCCAGGCCGCGGCGACCGCCGGGTCCGGACGTGGTGCTCCATGCCGGAGGCCTTCGGGCGAGAAGATCATCAGGTCGCCGCCGCGCTCGCGCAGCACCCGCAGCTGGTTGTTCTCGACGCTCTCGCGGATCTCGTCGTCGCGATGATCGGGCGCCGGCGGGGCCGGCGCCGCCGGCCGTCGACGGCCGGCCAGCTGGGCGTCGCGGAACGCCTGGAGCTGGCCGGGGGCGGTGGTGTAGTGGCCGTGGCATGTCGATGATCACCGCGCGCTGCTCCTTGCGGTGGTCTCGTGGTCGACGTAGCGTGACGCCGGCCCGCTCGAGCAGCGGCGCGCATGTTGTTGACGTCGAGGCCGAGCTCGCCGGCGGCGTAGCGCGCCCGCGACGTCGCCTCCTTGTCCTCGCGCGCGCTGGGACGCCGCGAGCACCTCGGCCGCCCGCAGCCGCGGGCACGACGACCACGCCGTCGTCGTCGGCGACGATCACGTCACCGGGCTCGACGATGCTGGCCGGCGCACGACGATCGGCACGTTGACGTCGCCGAGCGTGCCCTTGACCGTGCCCTCGGCCGAGACGCACCGCGACCAGACCGGGAAGCCCATCGCGTGCAGCTCGGCGACGTCGCGGCAGCCGGCGTCGATCACCAGGCCGCGGACGCCCCGCGCCTGCAGCGCGGTGGCGAGCAGGTCGCCGAAGTAGCCGACGTCGCGAGGGCGCGGTCGGCGCGACGACGAGCACGTCGCCGTCGCGGCACTGCTCGACGGCGACGTGGATCATCCAGTTGTCGCCGGGCGGCACGCTGACCGTGACGGCGGTGCCGGCGATCCGCGCGCCGCGCTAGATCGGGCTGAGGTGCGGGCCGAGCAGGCCGGTGCGGCCCTGCGCCTCGTGGACGGTCGCGACGCCGAAGCCGGCGAGCGCGTCGACGACCGCGCGGTCGGCCGCGGCGGATTGCGTGACGACGACGCTCATCGCGCACTCCGCCGTCGGCCATCCGACGGCATCAGCGAGATGTGGATGGCGTCCTCGTCGGTCTCGCCGGCCGAGCAGCGCGGATGGCGGGTCGACGTCTGGTCGAGGCCGAACGGTGCGTGGCCAGCAGCTCCAGCGGGAAGCGCCGCGAGGCGAGCTGGGCCAGCGCGAGCTCGCAGGCGCGGTAAGCGTGCCCGCGGGCGCTCTTGATGGTGATCGCCTTCTCGGTCAGCTTCTTGACCGGGAAGTCCGGGAACGCGGCCAGCTCGCCCTGGATGAGCAGGGTGCCCTCGCGCCGCTTGAGCGCGTCGATGCCGAGCAGCACCGGCGCCGTGCCGGCGCCGGCGGTGCAGTCGAGCACGACGTCGACGCCGCGCGCCGCCGGTGAGCTCCATGATCGCTCGCAGCGGGTCCTCGGCGTGCGACGTCGATCGACGTCGTCGGCGCCGAGCGTCCTCGGCGAGGTCGAGGCGGGCCGCGTCGCGGGTGGTGCCGGTGACGATGATCGAGCGACGCGCCGGCCTGCTTGCACGCGACGACCTGGGACAGGCCCTGCTGGCCCGGGCCCTGGATGAGCACGGTCGACGTTGTAGCCGACGCCGGCGGTCGAGCAGCGCCCACTCGATGCCGTTCGACAGCGGCGTGACCAGCCCGGCCAGCTCGGCGGTGACGCCGTCGGGGACCCTGTGGAGCGACCGCGTTCCAGGGCAGGTACATGTACTGCGCGAAGCCGCCCCAGAGGTGGTCCGGGTTGTCGGCGAGGTGTAGCCGTACCGGCGGGCGTCGGGGTTGGTGCGCCAGTCGGTGGCCTCGCAGTGGCGGTACTCGCCGATGCGGCACCACTCGCAGCTGATAGCAGCCGACGTAGTGCTCGACGAAGACGCGGTCGCCCTCGCCGCAGCGCCGTGGCGCTCGATGAACGTCGCGGCCCGCCTCGGCGATGACGCCGACGTTCTCGTGACCCATGATCACCGGGCCCTGGATCGGCGGGCGGTCGCGGCATACATCTTGACGTCGGTGCCGCAGATGCCCGCGACCTCCACCTGCAGCAGCGCGCCGTCGGCGGCGATCTCCGGCATCGGGAACTCGCGCAGCTCGGTCGTGCCCGGGCGCGGTTCGCACTGCCGCGAGCACCTGCTCCGTCATCTCGGCTCCTCGCCGTCGAGGGTATTGGCAGATGGTCTGACCACTGTCATCGGTACTGAGTGGGTCACGACACGCCGCGGTCCAGTCTCGCCACGGCAGGAGCCCCATGCGACGCTCACGACCGTCACCCGCACCCAGGGCGCGAACCGCGCGCTCAAGGACGGCGCGTGACGCCGGCGCGGCTACGCGTTCGCGCTTCGCGGACGTGCCGGTCCTGGTCACGGGCTTCCGCCGGATGGTGCGCGGCGCTCGAGTACGACGTCGCCGAGATGGCCTTCACGACCTACCTCATGCGCCAAGGAGCACGGCATGCGCGTTCACCGCGCTGCCGGTGTTCCTCGTGCGCGGCTTCCACCACGGCGCGATCCAGGTGCTCGCGAGGGCCGGATCAGCGAGCCCGAAGGACCTGACGGGCGGCCGGGTCGGCGTCAACCGCGGCTACACGGTGACCACCGGCGTCTGGGCGCGCGCGGCATCCTCGCCGACGAGCACGGGCGTCGACCTCGACTCGCGTGACGTGGGTCCTGCTCCGGCGACGAGCACGTCGCCGAGTACCGGCCCGCCGGCAAACGTCGTGCCGGCCGCGCCGGGGCGCACGCTCGAGGAGCTGCTGCTCGCCGGCGAGCTCGCCGCCGTCGATCGGCGCCGACATCGACCACCCCGACGTCGTGCCGCTGATCCCCGACGCCGAGGACGCCGGGATCGCGCTGCTGGAGGAGCGCGGCATCTTCCCGATCAACCACCTCGTCGTCGTCAAGGACGATCTGCTCGCCGCGCGCACCCAGACCTGTCGCCGCGCGTTTTCGAGGCTTTCGCCGAGGCGAAGCAGAGCTACGTGGAGCAGCTGCGCAACGGCCTGGCCGATACGCGGCAGGACAGCCTGCTCGGTCGGGTCCTCGAGGTGACGGCGACGACCCGCTGCCCTACGGCTTCGACCGAACCACACCGTGCTCACGAGCTGCTCGAGCCATGCGCTCGACCGGCGGATCCTGACCCGGCCCGTTGCGCCGGAGGACGTCTTCGCCGCCGACACCCTCGACCTGCTCGGCTGACCAAGGCTCCGCGCGTCGCCGCCGACCATGACCTGCACACGGGGGGGCGCGCATGTAACCCGTCTCGGAGCAGACCTCTGACCGTTCGTAGGATCCGGCGGCCCCGTCGAGATCGCGAGTGCACCGCGGCCTCGTCGTTGATCCCCTCGAGCAGCTGGATCAGCATCCGCAGGCGTTGCCGTGCGACACCACCAGCACGGTGTGCCCGGCGTCGAGGGCGGGGAGCAGCTGCTCGTCGCACGTACGGCCGGAGTCGGACGCGGACGTCGGCGAGGCTCTCCGGCTCGTCCCTCCTCATCGGCCGGCGGTCGGTCGTCGACACCGCGCCGCCACCGGGCAAGCTGTTGAGAGCCATACGCGCCCGCCGCTTCGGTTCGCCGCAGTCCCTGCAACGCCCCGTAGTGGCGCTCGTTCAGCCGGCATGTGCGCACGACAGGCGCGGTCAAGGTCCCCGCTCGAGGCCAGCATCAGATCAGCGGTGCTCCGCGCTCGGCGCAGCAGGGACGTGTGCGCGACCGTGGGCACGATGCCTTGCTCGCGCAGCGATCGCCCGGCGTCGCGCGCCTCCTCCCGCCCGCTCTCGGTCAACGCCACGTCAACCCAACCGGTGAATCGGTCGGTGGCGTTCCAGACGCTCTCGCCGTGGCGGGCCAGGACAGCACGCCCTAGTGCCGCTTCAGGAAGTCGAGCACCCGCTGCTGCGACGCGTCGGGCGTCTGCTCGGCGACAGGCACGTCCCAGTACTCGGCCCGCGGCAGGCACTCCTCGAGGTAGCGCGCCGCCGAGGGGGCGTGCGACGCGTCCTCGCCGGGACGACCAGCGCCGGCACGTCGAGCCGCATCAGGTCCTCCGGCTCGGCGCCGGGCACGGTGTCGCGGTCGAACAGCATCCGGCGCATGCCCGCGACGATGCAGCTTGTAGCGCTCGACGTCCTGGTGCGCGTAGGCCGTCGCGAACGTCTGATCGCTGCGGATGACCGCGGCCCACGGACCGACCCGCGGGTCCTCGGCAAAGCTCTTCGTCGTGGCCCTTGGCCAGCGCGACCACCGCGTCCAGCCCGTGCTCCGCCGACGAACGCCAGGTGTCTGGACGAACCGCGTGCTGGCGCCGATGCGGTACCGGGCGCCGCCGGCCGGCGAGATACAGCACCATGCCGGCGCACCCGCTCGCGGCTAGGCCGACGGCGATCGCCAGCCGCGGAGCAGCCGACGCAGCCGCCGATCAGATGCGCCCGTTCGATGCCGAGATGGTCGAGCAGCCCTTGCCCTGCGGCGACGTAATCGATCCCAGGTGACCCGCTCGACGCGGCCGCCGGACCGCCCGACTCGCGTCGGTCGAAGACGACGCAGGTGTATGTTCGCGGCAGACCGATCGAGCAGCCCGAGCCGCGCGGTAGACGCCGAGCGTCGCCAGTTCTCCGCGGTCGCGTCGAAACCGCCCGGCGAGAACATCAGCAGCGGCGGGCCCGAGCCGGTGCACCTCGTAGCGGGTCGTGATCCCGTCGATGGCGACGCGATGGCCATGGCTACCTGGCAGGATACTCGCCGCGCATCTGGCGCGCCGGCGCGCACGTCGGCGGCGTAGCGCGGCGATTGCGTCGAGCGCGATCCTGCGCGACGTTGGCGTAGGTGTCCGGTTCCGTGTCGACGCCGAAGTTCGGCGCCGTAGCCGATCGCGGCGTGCGCCATCCGCACGCGCCCGTCCAGCCACGGCCCGCCGCCGAAGCCGCCGATCACCGGGATCGAGACGGCCTCGACCACCGCCGGGCCGACCACCGGCCCGGAGTTGGTGAAGTCGAGCAGCGACCGCGCCGGCCGCCTCCAGCCGCCTGGCCTCGGCGACCAGCTCGTCGCGTCATCGCCGGCCGGCACCTGGGCGCGCGGACGGCTGGGCGCGTACGGCGACGCCGTAACGCAGCGCCGTCTGCGGAGTGATGCCGAACTGGGCGAAGACCGGGATGCCGGCGCGGGTGACGGCCGTCACCGCCTCAGGTAGTCGGCGGCACCGTCGAGCTTGACCATGTCGACGCCGGCCTCCTTGACCAGCCGGATCGCCGCCGCGACCGCGCTGCGCGGTGCCCTGCCTGCAGCGGCCCGAACGGGAAGTCGCCGCTCACCAGCGCCCGGCTGCACGCCGCGCCGGACCGCCTTGGCAGACGATCAGCATCTCGTCCATCGTCACCTCGAGCGGGTTGTCGTGGCCCCAGAGGTTGACCCCGACGGTGTCGCCGACCGAGACGATATCCACGCCGGCGCGGTCGGCGATCTGGGCCATCTGGTAGTCCCAGGCCACGACGCCGACGCTCTTTCGTCCGTCGCGCTTCATCGGCTGCAGCACCGGACCGTGACGGTCGACGCTGCCTCGGCGTCAGGCCCGCAACGCCGCTGAGCATCTCGACGATGTCGTCCTCGTCCGCGGGCACCAGGAGCACCCGGGCGTGCGGGCGCAGGCGGCGACACGCTCGCGTCGTCAGCGCCCGGGTGACCGAGCACGACGCCCGCGGTCATGATGCCGCGGGCCTCGCAGGCGCGCGCCGATGTGGCCGCCGCCGCGCCGTCTCGCCGTCGCTGGCGACCATGACCACGAGGTTGGCGTCGTCCAGCTCCTCGGCCAGGTCGGCAGCGGCCCGCCGGCCATGGCAGACCAGGCCGTGTCGGCCCGGGTCGGACGCCGACAGGTGAGAACCGGGCGCTGTTCCACTCGCGCTCGGCGGCCGCCGGACGATCGGCCGGCCGCCGGGCGTCCGAGCGCGAGCGACCCGCGTGTCGCGGGCGGCCGCGAGCGGGTAGTCGATGCCGGTACCGCGCCTCCTTGGCCGCGGCGGCTCGCCGCGGACGCAGGCTCGGCCCGACGGGCGCATCGCAGCTGCTCGACAGGACGGACGGTGGCATCAGACCGAGGTCTGCGGCACGCCGGGCGTGGCGGTCATCGCGTCGCCGTGCACGACTCCAGGAAGGACTGCGTCCGCGGGCAGCACGACCGCCGCCGAGCGCACCCCTGGTGGGCGGCGTCGACGCCGGGCGGCTCGACGCCCTCGTCGCGCAGCGCCGAGCGCGGCCTTGCGCAGCTTGCTGCCGCGCCTTGATGATGCCAGCTGTCGGCGGCGACCAGCCGCTCCTTGGTGCGGTCCACGATCGGGCCCATGCTCTCCTGCAGCGAGGCGTCCTGCATGGCGATGCCCTTGACCCCGGAGTAGGTGTCGCCGCGCCGCTGGGCCTCGCGGTCCATCAGGTAGTCGTTGTCCTTGTTCTGCAGCGGACGGTAGGTGCCGCGGCACGTACTCGTTGTGCACGCCCGTGGCCGGCCCGCATGGCCGCACCTCGTCGTCGGTCAGCGCCCGGATGGGGTGGTAGTCGAAGCGTGAAGACCCAGCAGTTCTCGTCGTCGATCGGCACCCAGAAGTGGCCGTGCACGGGGTGGTCGCCGCGCGGCGGGACCATCGT
This sequence comes from uncultured Actinomycetota bacterium, assembly GCA_963757695.1. Lineage (GTDB taxonomy): Bacteria > Actinomycetota > Actinomycetes > Propionibacteriales > Nocardioidaceae > Nocardioides. Next base: position 264,555 of record CAVWTJ010000011.1, on the reverse strand, counting down.
GAAGTTCGGCATCACCCACGGCGTGATGCGCCAGTAGTAGTGGCCCTCCTCGGCGTTGCGGCGAGCCCCGATGAACAGGCCGCCGTCGGAGTCGACGACCTCGAAGGACGGCTTGCAGGTCGGCCTTAGTTGTACTCGTTGCCCTTGGAGCCCTTGAACAGCGGGTCGGTCTTCGAGGCCCGCCGGAGTGCAGCAAGGACACGTGGCTGGAGTCGATGCCACCCTCGAGGGCCTGCAGCCAATTGCACTCCTGCCAGCGCTTGGAGGTGTACGTCTGCCCGGCCGGCACCTGCGCGAACTCCCACTCGGGCAGCGGCGGCTGCTTCGCCGGGTCGCCCATGTACGCCCAGAGCACGTCGCCGAGCTTGACCAGCGGGTAGCGCTTGAGCTTGCACGTTGGCACAGAAGCTGCTGGTGTCCGGCTCGCGAGGGACCTCGACGCACTGCCCCGTGACGTCGTACTTCCAGCCGTGGTAGGGGCAGCGCAGACCACCGCTCCTCGTTGCGGCCGAACCACAGCGACACGCCGCGGTGCGCGCAGAACTCGTCGATCAGGCCGTAGCGCCCCTCGAGTCGCGGAAGGCGATCAGCCGCTCAGAGAGGAGCTTGACCCGCACCGGCGGGCAGTCGTTCTCGGGGAGCTCCTCCGCGAGCAGCACCGGCAGCCAGTACCGGCGGAACAGCTCGCCCATCGGCGTGCCGGGACCGGTCTGCGTGAGCAGCTCGTTGATCTCGGTGCGGAGCATCCTTGATTTCCTTCCAGAGCCGGCCTAAAGCTTGTTTCCAGACCGAGAGACTAGTGACAAGAGCGGGCTGCGACAGCCCGCCCTTAGGCGACCGGGTTGCGATCAGGGTTGAGTGGGGGGAACGTCGACCGTGAGTCCGTCGAGGTCCTCGGTCAGTTCGATCTGGCAGCCGAGCCGGCTGTGGTCACGCCGGTCCGAGACCCCGAGGTCCAGCAGGTCGTCCTCAAGGTCGCCTGGGCCGCCGACGAGGTCGACGTAGTCCTCGCGGACCCAGACATGGCACGTCGCACAGGAGTTGTTACCGCCACACTCACCCACGATGCCTGGGACCCCGTTGCGGAGGGCGGCGCTCATGACGGTGTCGCCCACGGACGCGTCGATGACCCGCGTATCCCCGTCACTACCCACGTACATGACCTTCGGCACCACTCGGCTCCCTCGCATTGACTAATGGCCAGACCATTATGCCTCAGAAGTGGCCGCCGTCAACAGCCTCAGACCCTGTAAGCCAGGCGTGTCGACCGAACAAGTCGGCAGGGAGCGCGACGAGCGACCCGAATCAGTACCAGGAGCGGACCTCCCGGGCCGAGTGCACGAGGGCGCAATGGGCGGTCTCGTCGCGCACTCGAGGCCATCCAAGAGAGCCGCCCGGTACACAGCACGGTTGTCCACGGGCCGGGCCCACCAGCGTGGAGGCAACGTTCGCGGCCCTCCGTCCAGGCGAGGCTGCTGGCGTGCGAGTCGGCGACATCGACTTCCTCCGCAAGACGCTCGAGGTCGCTCGGCAGGTCCACTGTCTCAGCGGTGGCGTCGTTGACGTGCGAGCACCGAAATATGGGTCCGAGCGCGTCATCCACCTCGCCCACAGCCTCGTCGACCTGCTGGCCGAGTACGTCGCCAGCAACTGCACATGCGCCCGTGCGTATCGACGCCCGTGTAAGACCGTCACGTCAAGCGCTTCGGCTACTGGCCCCTCGGCTACGAAGTCGGGACTGTCGTCAACTGGCGTCTTTGTATGTTCGCCGATGGAGTTAGGGCGCGACGACCTTCCAACCTTTGCCAAGCCTTTTGGCCGCCCATCGCGCGGTCGTCTTGTACTTGGCACCGGAGGCACCGCGAGTGTCGTATTGAGTCGCCAGAGGAAGGACGAATAGGTTGCCCCGCTTGGCGAACCACGAGCCCACGAGCGCACGCCGAGCTTTCGCGGCGTTCTGCTTCGGGACCTGGATGATGCCGACATACCGTTTGCCATGACGCGGCGGGATGCGGTCGATCTCGGCCCAGCGCTTCCCGCGGTACCCGTTGATGTCGAGTTCGGTTGCGAGCCAACCTCCGTGCCCCTTACCGTCCAGCCGATTCGCTGCGTGGATGGTGGCCTTGCTGCAGTAGGGCTTGCACCCAGCCGCTGCCTGCGCGGGTGCTGACAGGCCCCCGACGAGAAGTGAAACGAGGAGCCCGAGCGCAGCGATGAAGGCGCGAGAGGTCATGCCAGGAGGGTAGACGAGACCCTCGCTGGCTCGCCACGGGGCGACCGTTTCACCGCGATCCACAGCTGGTTCGGTGCTGCGGCGGTGAAGTCACGACCCACCAATCGGGGTGGCGTGGCACCCCCCGGTCGGGCTTGGAGATCCGGACCCGCTTGGGACGCCGCACGGCCCCGATCCCCACGGTCCGCATCAGCCGGGCGACCTGGTCGCGCCCGATGTCGTGGCCGCCATGGTGGGCGGCCTTCCAGATCCGGTCGTGAGCCGCCGGGGTCTCGTCAATGGTCTTGGATGTTGACCTCTGATTTGTCGAACGGCACGACGGTTACGGCCGTGCCGGCGACAAGAACTCCTACAGCGTCACCGCCAAACATGTTGGTGATCCCTCCTGCAGCACCGAACGATGACACCTAGGCTCCGACGATGGCGTTGGCACCGGGGGCCTCGGCGGATCGGAGGAGATCTGGAAACGCCATTTCGAGTGCACCCCGTCCCTTGGATGGAGCGGTCCAACCCGATAGAGACCCCACGCCCGTGACGACGCCATGGACCTTCTCGATCGTGTGACCAGGGAACTCGGCGAGCGTCACGATGCGGACAGGGCTGACCGTAGGGCGAGGTTGGTCATTGCCATCCTCGCCCTGGAGGACGAAGGCGATTTCCTCCATCGAGGCCGCATCCATGGCGAGCCGGAAGGGTTTGGTGCGCCCAGACTCGATGAGAACCGTCCGCCTCGTAACGTCTGCACTGATTCGCGTCTTCTCTCGCGCCCATGCCCTCTGATTCTTGGCTCCCAGGGCAACCCGGCACTGCGAAGCAGACAGCACCAGTAGGACATCGTCGCGGCTGTTCGTGGCTCCAACCCAGGCTCCCTCCAACGGCCCGCCTACTTCCTCCCGCACCACCGATAAGAGCTCGTTCAACCGTTGCGGCACTCGGAAGGTGGTCATGCTGCGATTATGTCGACACCGCTCCCCGCAAAGTGCGACTTGATGAGAACCGGTTGGTGGGTCTCGCCGCCGCGGGAAGCACTGCGATGACACGATCGCCATCACGGACGATGGAGGAGAGCGCCACACCCTGCCGACGGTCCGTCGAGTACCCGTCGGGTTCTGAATCACCGCATCCCACGATCTGCGGCAGCGTCACCGTGCCTCTCCGCTTGTGCGTGCTCGATCGACGGAAGGCATCGCGTCGGCGCTCAATCATGTCGTTTCCCGCTATCTGGACTTCGACGCTGGCGCCTTGGTCCGAGCGGCAAACGATTCGGGTCAACGACCCTAGGCCTCGGCCAGGCTTCTCTTCTGATGCGTTGCGTCGTTCCACGGCCTACGTGCGTTGCGGTGATGTTCCCACTACCGCCAGGACCTCCTTGATGACGGGAAGGTGGCGCGGATGTGCAGACTGGTCGCTCCAGACTGCTGGGCACCGGCTCCTAGTTCGAACCCCAATTTCTTCAGTTGGATGCCCAGCGATCCGTCAATCGCGTAGGTGCGGTTACTGCGAATGTTGATGACGACTTCGGTTGCTCCGTTGTCGAAGACACTGCTGACCGCGGCGGAGAATCCTGGCTCGTCCGGCCAGCGCAGAGGGCGCGGGTCCCTGGGAGCGCTGCCAGCTCCCTCATGGCGGAAGTCGAATCCACTGTTCTCGACACGCTGCTGGGTCAGCTTCGACTCCGCGGCCTAGGACCTTGCCTCGGATCCCTCGCCGCCTTGAGACCTCGCGAAAGGTCTCGCAGATGATCGACGCTGCGCCGAGCGTGTTCATGATGCGGATTGCCTCGTTGTACCTGTCGCGAAGCGACCAGTCATCGAATTCGCCGAACGGAACCAGGAACGGCCCCGCCTCACTGTCCCGCCGCACGTACACCAGGGATGCGCGGACGGCCCCATCGGTCGATCGCGCGCCTGCGGCGACAGCTACTGGTTCTTGGTGAAGCTCAACGCGCCCTCTCAGGGCTGTTGGCTCCTCCTCGTAGAAGGCAACAAGCTGCACTCAACGCGGCTCCCGCTCCAATGATTGGCTGTTGGCGACGACCCTAGTCGCGGACACCACTCGGTCAGCGGGAAGGGCACGTCCCTCCACCACAATGCCCAAATCAGCCTTTGAAGTTGGCCGTACGAGTTCGGCTTGGTCCGCGGTTAGGTGCCACCGCGTGTACGGCTGGCTCTGCCAGCCCTGCGCGCGTAGCCACCCGCGGATGGTGCGAGCGCTGAGCCCCAGCTCTCTCGGCCAGTTCACGCGGCGTGATCGTCTCTCCCATGTGGCTCAGGCTAAGCGCTTGGCTACCTCTGCGTCGGGGAGATTCACGGCGTCGCCGTCGTACTGGCGATCGCCCGGCCACCTTTCAGGTTGGCGAACGGCCGTGCCCCGTGATCGTCGACAAACGCAGCAATCAGTTCAGACTCGAGATCTTCGGCATCGCTGTGAGGGGTCTCTCGCCATGCGACCAGGAGCTGATCGTGGTCGGTCAGCTGCCAGATGTATCGGCCACCCCAATGACCAACAGCATCACCGGCTCCGTGCCGGTGGTATTCGGTGAGTCTCTTCTTGAGGCCTCGGCGCCCTGAGGCTCCCGGGCTCGCCTTGCCGATGTAGATCACGCCCGTATTGCTGACCCAGGCTGCTTCAAGGGTGCTCTGTGAAACCGACGGGTCCTTGCCCTTGAACCAGCCGGCGGGGCTGACATCGAGAAACGTCACGTTGTCAGCGGATTCACGCAGAACGATGTATACGCCTGCCCCGGTGGGCACCGGCGACGACCGCAGATCGCCGAATCTCACGAACCCGTCGAACCCTGCTTCGGTCAATCCCCGCCGCGTCCACTCCATCCCAGCAGTGTGTCTGACCGCACCGACAGGTTGGGCTCGCGATACCAGTGCGACTGGCGATCACCACCGCGCCTTACCCCCGCACATGCCCGCCAGCCGATCACGCTGCCCCGAGCGTTTCGGTCGGTCGATCCTTCGGTCGACGTGCAGGACGGCAACGCGGCGGTGGCCGATCACGACTGAAGCTCCACTCGTGTGGGCAGAACTGTCGCGGTGGAGTCCCTCGTCGTTGCTGCGCGCGATGGTGTCCGTCTGCACGTGGCGGCATGCGGGTCTGGCCCTGACGTGCTGGTCCTGTCCGGCGGTCCCGGATGTGTGCACTACCTCGCGGACGAGTCCTTGGCCCGATCGGTTTCCGTTGCTGGTTCCCCGACCCGCGTGGCGTCGCCCAGTCCGAGGGTGGGCCGCACGACATGGCCCAGGCGATCGACGACCTGGAGACCGTCCGCACGGCCGTCGGTGTCGCCGAGTGGATCGTGCTCGGGCACTCGTGGGGCTCGGACCTCGCGGTTCGCTATGCGCTCGATCATCCCCAGAGCGTCCGAGGCGTGGCCGGCATCGCGGGCCATGGGCTGCATCGCGACCGGGAGTGGTCGGCGGCCTACGAGGCCGGCAAAGCCTCAGAGGTCGCGATCGACATCGACTGGGTCCCCGAGGTGCATGCCGCGCTGTGGGGATCCTTCCCGGACTGGATCCACCAGCCGGGTCTGTGGCGCGCCCTCGCGGACAGCCCGGTTCCGATGCGGTTCGTGGCAGCCGGCAACGACATCCGGCCGAGCTGGCCGCTGCAACAGCTCGCCAACCTGGTCCCGGACTGCAACCTTCCAGATCGTGCCCGACGTGCCTCACGACTTCTGGGCTACCGACCCGAGCGTGTGGCGCGAGACGTGCACCAGCGTCTGCCGCGAGCTGCTCTGAGCGACCTGACTGGGGCACGTCGGCCTAACACCGAGCCCCGAGATCGGCCCTCCGAAACAGCCCGATCGAGGCCGACGCCGCTAAAACTTTTGCGGACTAGGTGCGGACTAGGAGCACCCCACAAGCCTCTGACCTGCGCAAACAGGCCGATTCACACGTTGAAGCGGAACTCCACGACGTCGCCGTCGGCCATCACGTAGTCCTTGCCCTCCATGCGCACCTTGCCGGCCTCCTTGGCCTTCTGCATGGTGCCGGACTCCATCAGGTCGTCGAAGGAGACGATCTCGGCCTTGATGAAGCCCTTCTGGAAGTCGGTGTGGATGACGCCGGCGGCCTCGGGGGCGGTGGCGCCCTTCGGGATCGTCCAGGCCCGCGTCTCCTTGGGGCCGGCCGTCAGGTAGGTCTGCAGGCCGAGGGTGTCGAAGCCGACGCGGGCCAGGACCTCGAGGCCGGGCTCGTCGACGCCCATCTCGGCGAGCATCTCGCGGGCCTCGTCGTCGTCGCCGAGCTCGACGAGCTCGGCCTCGAACTTCGCGTCGAGGAAGATCGCCTCGGCGGGGGCGACCAGGGCCTGCATCTTCGCCTTGAGGTCGTCGTCGGCGAGCTCGTCGGCGTCGCAGTTGAAGACGTAGATGAACGGCTTGGCGGTGAGCAGCGACAGCTCGCGCACCAGGTCGAGGTCGACGGAGGTCGAGCTGATCGGCGTACCGGCCTCCAGGTGGGCGAGCGCCTCCTTGGCGGCGTCGAGCTTGGCGGCGACCGACTTGTTGCCGCGCGCCTCCTTCTCCAGGCGCGGGATCGCCTTCTCGACGGTCTGCAGGTCGGCCAGGATCAGCTCGGTCTGGATCGTGGAGATGTCGCTGCCGGGGTTCACCTCGCCGTCGACGTGGGTGACGTCCTCGTCGCGGAAGACGCGGGTGACCTGGCAGATCGCCGAGGACTCGCGGATGTGGGAGAGGAACTTGTTGCCCAGGCCCTCCCCCTGCGAGGCGCCCTTGACGATGCCGGCGATGTCGACGAACTCGACGGTCGCGGGCAGCAGCTTGGCCGATCCGTGCACCTCGGCGAGCCTGGCCAGCCGGTCGTCGGGCACGCCGACCACCCCGACGTTCGGCTCGATCGTGGCGAACGGGTAGTTCGCCGCGAGCACGTTGTTCTTGGTCAGGGCGTTGAAGAGGGTCGACTTGCCCGCGTTGGGGAGACCGACGATACCGATGGTGAGTGCCACGAGCGGCGAGTCTACGGAGCCAGGGCGCCGGGGTCACTTCCCCGGCGATCAGGGGTCCTGCGCGCATGTTACTGACCGTTGCGCCTACTGGCCGACCCTTACAAGGGTCAGCAGGTCGGCACAACGGTCAGTAACATCCCTCTCGGCGCCCACCCCACGCCCACCCGGTCGGGGGCATACTTTGACCGTGTCCGATCCCGTGATCCTGCTGGTGTCCGAGCAGCACGCCGACTTCCTGCTCGACGAGTTCGGGCGCTACCACCGCGACTACGACGTCCGTACGGCGCGCAGCTGCAGCGAGGCGCTCTCCACGATCAAGCAGGCGCGCGCCGAGGGTGCCCAGGTCGCGCTCTTCGTGCAGGACGGCAACCTGCCCGACGCCCACCCGCTGGAGGCGTTCAGCGAGTGGCGCGCCGTCGTGCCGACCGCGCGCCGGGTGATCGCGGCGCCGTACGACCGGTTCCTCACCCAGGCCGAGGCGCTGCGCCCCGGCCTCGCCAAGGGCAAGTACGACGCCTACCTCCTGATGCCCCGCGGGGTGCGCGACGAGGAGTTCCACGGGGCCATCACCGAGATGCTGTCCGACTGGGGCTCGACCGTGGCCGCGCCCGAGGTGGAGACGGTGCGGATCATCTCCGAGCCCGGCAACCCGCTGACCTCCGCGATCCGCGAGTACGCCGAGCGGATGGGCATGCCGACCCGCGTGCACGTCCCCGACAGCGACGAGGGCCGCGAGCTCATCGCGCGGCACGAGGCCGCCGGAGGCACCACGACGTTCCCCCTGGTCGGGGCGATGGACCGCGACCCGATCGCGGCCACCTCCGTGCGCGACATCGCGATGGCCATCTACGGCGCACCCGGCTCCTTCCACGTCGCCGGCGTCGTCGACCTCGCGATCGTCGGCGCCGGCCCGGCCGGCCTCGCGGCCGCGGTGTACGGCGCCAGCGAGGGCCTCAGCACCGTCGTGCTCGAGGCGGAGGCCGTCGGCGGCCAGGCCGGCACCAGCTCGATGATCCGCAACTACCTCGGGTTCCCGCGCGGCATCTCCGGGATGCGGCTGGCCCAGCGTGCCCGCAACCAGGCGATCCGGTTCGGGGTGCAGTTCCTCACCGGCTGGGAGGTCACCGCGCTCGAGCCGCCGGCGACGCCCGGAGCGCCGTTCCTGCTGCGGACCGCGGGCGAACCGGTCCAGGCGCGCAGCGTCGTCGTCGCCACCGGCGTGGCCTACCGCAAGCTCGGGATCGAAGGCGTGGAGAGCCTCGTCGGCCTCGGCGTGAGCTACGGCTCGGTGATGAGCGCGGCCCGCGAGACCGAGGGCGCCGACGTCGTGGTCGTCGGCGGCGGCAACTCCGCCGGTCAGGCCGCGATCCACCTCGCGCGCTTCGCCTCCTCGGTCACGATCATGGTCCGCCGCCCCTCGCTGGAGGCCACCATGTCGTCGTACCTGATCAACGAGATCGACTACAACCCACGGATCACCGTGCAGACCTGCGCCGAGATAGCCGACGGCGGCGGCGCCGGTCGCCTGGAGTGGCTCGACGTCCGCGACGTCCAGACCGGCACGGTCACCCGGCGCAACGCGCAGGCGCTGTTCCTCCTGCTCGGCGCCGAGCCGCACTGCGACTGGCTCCCCGACGAGATCTCCCGCGACGACCACGGCTTCCTGCTCACCGGCCGCGACGTGCCCCGGGAGCAGTGGGTCGACGGGCTGCCACCCACCAACCTGGCCACGACGCTGCCCGGTGTGTTCGCCGTCGGCGACATCCGCAGCGCCTCGATGAAGCGGGTCGCGGCAGCGTCCGGCGAGGGTTCGTCCGTCGTGCCGCTCGTGCACGCCTGGCTGGCCCCGTAGCGGCCCGGCAGCAGCGCTGGGGCGAGCGCGGTCTCAGCCGGCCGCGTCGAGGTCGGCCCGCGTGGGCGGGTCGGCCCCGGGGCGCGAGACGGTGATCGCGGCCGCGCGCGCGGCGTGCGCGAGGGTGGCTGCGGCGTCGAGGCCGTCCCAGAGCGCGTCCAGGATCGCGGCCGAGAACGTGTCACCGGCGCCGATGGTGTCGACGACGTCGACCGGACGGCCGGGCGCGAGGATCGTGCCGGACGCATCGGTCCAGGTGGCGCCCTCGGCACCCCGGGTCACGACGATCGCGTCCGGGCCGAGGCTGCGCAGGTGCTCGATCGCGGCCTCCAGGTCGAGGTGGGGGTAGAGCGCCTCGAGGTCCTCGTCGCTCGCCTTGACCACCCCCGCCCGTCGTACGACGTCCTCGACGCGCGCGACGACGTCGGGGCCGGTGCCGGTGATCGCGGGGCGGGCATTGACGTCGTAGGTGACCACGGCCTCGGGGTAGCGGTCGAGCAGCGCGAGCACGTCGGCACAGCCGGGCTCGAGGACGGCGCCGATCGAGCAGACGTGCACGTAGGCCGGCGGCTCCACCTCGACCGGCCCGAGCCGCCACTCGAGGTCGAAGACGTAGGAGGCCGAGCCGTTCGGGGCGATCGTCGCGACCGCGCTCGAGGTGTGGTCGAGCACGTGCGGGTCGCCGGCGTACTCGACCCCGGCGCCGCGGAGGTGGGCGTCGAGGGCACGGCCCCGCTCGTCGTCGGCGAACGCCGTCGCGAACAGCACCGGGCGCCCGAGGCGGGAGAGCGCGACGGCGACGTTGGCGGCGCTGCCGCCGGGGTGCTCGACGCGGGTGCCGTCACCGGACTCCACGACATCGACCAGGGCCTCGCCGACGACGAGTGCGAAGGGCTGCATGAAGATGTCCTACCACCTTCTCGTGGCTCGTGGCGGACCTCGTTGACCGGTGGGCGGCGTAGGGCGCGCATCGCGACGGATCGCAGGGTGCGCAGCACACCGGCACGGCCGCCACGCGCCACTAGGCTCCAGGGGTGACCGTCCTGCCCCTCGACGCGGCCTCCGCCACTCCCCCGTTCGAGCAGCTGCGCGCCCAGATCGCCGCGCGCGCGGTCACCGGTGACCTGCCGGCCGGCACCAGGCTGCCCACCGTGCGGGGGCTCGCGACCCAGCTCGGCCTGGCGGTCAACACCGTCGCGCGCGCCTACAAGGAGCTCGAGGCCGACGGCGTCGTGGTGACCGAGGGACGACGCGGCACCTTCGTCGCCGCGCCCCAGGCGCCGGCCGATGCCACCGAGGCGGCCGAGGAGTACGCCGCCACGGCGCGCCGGCTCGGTCTCACCCTGCCCGAGGCGACCCGGCTGCTGGAGCTCTCCTGGGGCATCGGAGCGGGCCCCGGCCCTGTCGGTCGCGGACACTAGGGTCGACGCATGGCCCTCGACACCTCCCCGGAGCAGCCGGCCCCGGTCCGGCAGATCGCGACCGCGATCTCCGGCTGGATCGACCGGCTGGGACCGATCTGGGTCGAGGGACAGGTCGCCCAGCTCAGCAAGCGACCCGGGCTCAACACCGTCTTCCTCACCCTGCGCGACTCGGTGGCCGACATCTCGGTGCCGGTCACCTGCTCCCGGGTGCTCATCGACTCGATGAACCCGCCCCTGGTCGAGGGCGCCAGCGTGATCGTGCACGCCAAGCCGTCCTACTACGCCACCCGGGGCACCCTCTCGCTCGCGGCCCGCGACATCCGCATGGTCGGGCTCGGCGAGCTGCTCGCCCAGATCGAGCGGCGCCGCCAGCTGCTCGCCGCCGAGGGCCTCTTCGACGCCGCCCGCAAGCGGCGGCTGCCGTTCCTGCCCGGCAAGGTCGGGCTGGTGACGGCCCCGCAAGTCGGCCGCCGAGCGCGACGTGCTCGACAACGCACGGCGGCGCTGGCCGGCGGTCGAGTTCGTGCGTGGCCCACGCCACCATGCAGGGCCCCCGCTCGGCCCGCGAGGTCATGGAGGCCCTCGCCCGCCTCGACGAGGACGCCGCGGTCGACGTCATCGTGATCGCCCGCGGCGGTGGCTCGGTCGAGGACCTGCTCCCCTTCTCCGACGAGGGGCTGCTCCGCGCCGTCGCCGCGGCGCGCACGCCGGTGGTCTCCGCGATCGGCCACGAGCCCGACCAGCCGCTGCTCGACCTGGTCGCCGACGTGCGTGCCTCGACGCCGACCGACGCCGCCAAGCTCGTCGTGCCCGACGTCGCCGCCGAGGCCCACGCCGTCGCCACGGCGCGCGAACGGCTGCGGGCCGCCGTCTCGCGGGCGCATCGCCCGCGAGCAGGCCGGCCTCGATGCCCTGCGCTCGCGCCCGGCGCTCGCCGACCCGCGCTCCCTGCTCGACGACCGGCTGCGCCGAGCTCGACGCGCTCGTGGGTCGCGCTCGCCGGACCGTCGGCCACGCGCTCGACCGCGCCGCCGACGACATCGACCACCACCGCGCCCGGGCCCGGGCCCTGTCCCCGCTCGCCACCCTGCGCGCGCGGGTACGCCGTGCTCCAGGGCGCCGACGGCCACGTCGTCACCTCGATCGCGGCCGCCGCCGCCGGCGACGCCGTCAGCGTCCGCGTCGCCGACGGCCGCCTGCACGCCACCGTCACCGACATCAGCAGCACCACGAGCAGCCGAGTCACCACGAGCAGCACCACGAGCAGCACGGAGGACCCCGATGCCCGAGACCAGTGACCGCACCGAGACGTCGGCACCGACCTACGAGGAGGCCCGCGAGGAGCTGATCGACGTCGTCCGGCGCCTCGAGACCGGCGGCATCACCCTCGAGGAGTCGCTCGCGCTCTGGGAGCGCGGGGAGGCGCTCGCCACGACCTGCCAGGACTGGCTCGACGGCGCGCGGCAGCGCCTCGACGCGGTGATCGGCGCCGACGGACGAGAGCGCCAGCCAGTCGGCCAGCCGGCTAGCCCGGCGTCGGGCTCGTCGTCGTGCCGGGGACGGGGTCGGTGGTCAGCAGCGCGACCAGCTCGGCGAGCTCCGCGGCCGGGACGTCGCCGAAGACCAGCACCGTGTCGCCGCCGACCTCGGTCGAGTACGCGTGGTCGCCGCCGCCGTCCGACCAGCCCTGCCACGTCGCCGAGAGCTCGCCGACGCCGTCCAGCGGCGCCTCGTCGGCGGGGTTGTCGTCGACGTAGGTGGACAGCAGGTCGTCGACCGAGGCGTCCTGCTGCCGGATCCCGACGAACGTGTCCTCGGCGGTGTAGAGGTTGATGCCGACGGTGGGCCGGTCCCCGAAGGTCGGCCGGATGTCGGTGACGATCCAGCCCTCGGGCAGCGTGGGCGGGTAGACGAGGTCGAGGCCGTTGGCCTGGAGGCCCTGCACGGTGTCGAGGTAGTCGATGGCACGCGGCGGGCCCTGGTCGGCGTCGGCGCGGAACAGCGCCCGTAGGCCGACGACCGCCGAGCACCAGCACCACGATCACCAGCATGCGCCCGCCCATGGCGGCCGGTCCGCCGGCGTAGCGGCTCCCACCGCCCTGCGCGGGTTGCCGGTTGCCGGAGTCGCTCACCCGTCCATGGTCCCAGGTGTCCTACCCTTCGAAAGTGCCACCCCTCGGCGACGTCTGCGCCGACCGCGGCCCTGGTAGCCCTCCTGGTCGTCGCCTACCGCCACCCGCCGCGCTGGGTGGAGGCCACCGTCTCGGTCGCGGCCGCCGCGCTGGCCCTGGCCTCCCGGGTGCTGACCGGTGCCGCAGGTCCGGACCATCCTCGACGAGCTGCTCCCGGTGGTCGCGTTCCTGGTGGCGATCCTCGTGGTCGCGACGGTCTGTGACCGCGCCGGGCTCTTCGCGGCCACCAGCCGGCTGCTGCGCGGCGGCGGCGCGACCCGCCTGCTGACGGTCTCGCTCCTGCTCGCGGCCGCGGTCACCGCGGTCCTCAGCCTCGACGCGACCGTCGTGCTGCTGACTCCCGTGGTCGTCGCGGCCGCGGCCGCGCGCGGGACCAGCCCCCGACCGGCGGCCTACGCCTGCCTGCGGATGGCCAACTCCGCCTCGCTGCTGCTGCCCGTCTCCAACCTGACCAACCTGCTGGCGCTGCCCTCGCTGAGCCTGACCTTCGCCGGGTTCGCGGCCCGGATGGCACCGGTGCTGGTGGTCGTCCTCGTCGTCGAGTACGTCGGCCTCCGGCTGCTGTTCCGCGCCGAGCTGAGCCGTCCGCCCGCGCCGGGCAGCGACCTCGGTCGACGTACCGCGTGCCGGTCGTGCCGGCCGTCGGTCGTGGTCGCCATGCTGGCCGGGTTCGCCGCCACCTCGCCGTTCGGCATCGACCCGTGGTGGGTGGCCGCGGCCGCGGCCGCAGCCCTCGCGGCGTGGGGAGCAGCGCGCAGGGGCTCGTCGCGGTGCGCGAGGCCGCCCGCGTCGACCCACCCGGAGTTCGCCCTGCTGGTGCTGGCGCTCGGGGTCGTCGTCGCCGCGATCGCCCAGGGCTTCCTGGGCGACGCGGTCGCCCGCGTCGTGCCCGCCTCCACGTCGTTGCCTGCCGTGCTCGTGATCGCGCTCCTCGCCGACGGTCCTCGCCAACCTGGTGACCAACCTGTCGGCGACCCTCCTGCTCGTGCCCCTGGTCGCGCCGCTCGGGCGACGCCGCGGTCCTGGCCGCCCTGATCGGCCTCAACGTCGGCGCCGGCCTGACCCTGTCCGGGCTCGCTGGCCAACCTGCTGTGGCGCCGCACCCTCACTGCAGCGAGGCGACGACCACGAGCCGCTGCGGGAGTTCCACCGGGTCTCGCTGCTGCTGACCCCGGTCACGCTGCTGGCGGCCGTCACGGCCCTCACCTCGTGTCTGACCGGCTCGGCGTCCGTCCGAGCCGTTACGATGCGCCCATGAGCCAGAACGCCGTGCCGCCGAGTTCGCCGTCGCCCCCGAGTCGCCCGACCGCAACCTCGCGCTCGAGCTGGTCCGCGTCACCGAGGCCGCCGCGATGGCCGCCGGGCGCTGGGTCGGTCGCGGCGACAAGAACGGCGCCGACGGCGTCGCGGTCAACGCGATGCGCGTGATGATCTCGACGATCAGCATGCAGGGCGTCGTCGTCATCGGCGAGGGCGAGAAGGACAACGCCCCGATGCTCTACAACGGCGAGGAGGTCGGCGACGGCACCGGCCCCGAGTGCGACGTCGCGGTCGACCCGATCGACGGCACCACGCTGACCGCCAAGGGCATGACCAACGCGGTCTCGGTGCTCGCGGTCGCCCCGCGCGGCTCGATGTACGACCCGTCGGCGGTCTTCTACATGGAGAAGCTCGTCACCGGGCCGGAGGCGGCCGACGTCGTCGACCTGCGCTACCCCATCGCCGAGAACATCCACCAGGTCGCCAAGGCCAAGGGCAAGCGCCCCTCCGACGTCACCGTCGTGCTGCTCGACCGCCCGCGCCACGACAAGATGGCCGCCGAGATCCGCGCGACCGGCGCGATGATCAAGTTCATCTCCGACGGCGACGTCGCCGGCGCCATCATGGCCGCGCGTCCCGAGACCGGCATCGACCTGATGCTCGGCATCGGCGGCACACCGGAGGGCATCATCGCGGCCTGCGCCCTCAAGTGCATGGACGGCGTGATCCAGGGCCGGCTCTGGCCGCAGGGCTCCGAGGAGCGCGAGCGGGCCGTCGACGCCGGGCACGACCTGTCGCCCCGACGCCGTCCTGACCACCGACGAGCTCGTCACCGGCGACGACTGCTTCTTCGTCGCCACCGGCATCACCGACGGCGAGCTGATGAAGGGCGTGCGCTACACCGCCGGAGGCGCGACCACGCACTCGCTCGTGATGCGCTCGCGCAGCGGCACGATCCGCTCGATCACCTCCGAGCACCGCCTGGAGAAGCTGCGCCCTTCTCCGCCATCGACTTCGACAGCTGATCCCCGACAGCCGGGCCCCGACGTCCGGTCCGGCGGTGGGTCGGGCGGTGGTCCCGAGGCCACCGGGCCGCTCAGGCGATCCGCAGGCCGGCCCGCTCGGGGCGCGGCGTCCGCCGCGCAGCGCGGCCGTCACCTCGTCGATGACGCGCGGGTCCACGGCCATGCCCAGGTGCGACGAGTGCGACCTCCACGGCCACCGCGGTCGGGTCGATGCACGCCCGCCAGTCGACGACGCCGTCGCGCTGGGAGTAGATCGCGGTGAAGGCGACGTCGGCGGCGAGCAGCTCGCGGCTCTCGTCGAAGCTCTGCCGCGCACACGTCCCGGCGACGCACTCCTGCGACATCAGCCCGCGCACGCCCACCCGGCTCAGGCTCACCAGGGCGTCGACGCCCCACGACAGCGCCACGTGGTGGGCGCGCCGGCGCGAGCATGGGGCTGCCCATGGTGACGATGCCCGAGACCAGGTCGGGACGGCGTACGGCGACCCCGCGGGCGAGCATGCCGCCGAGGCTGTGCCCGACGATGCGCACCCGGACGCCGCGGCGCGCCACGATCGCCTCGAGCCGCAGCTCGAGCTCGGCGCCCGCGTCGAGCGTGCAGCCGACGTTGGCGCGGATCGTGGGAGCGGTAGGTGCGGAACCCGCGGCGTCGCAGGCTGCCGACATCGCCGCGAGGCTGGTGTCACCGGCCATGAAGCCCGGGCACCAGGACGACCGGCTCGGGGCTGCGCGGTCACCGAGCGCCCGGTGTAGGAGCGCGACCTGCGGAACCGGCGCTCCTCGACGCTGCGGACGGCGTACCGGCCGACCTCCCCGACCACGCTCGCCTCGCGCAGCAACGCTGCCGGGGCGGGCCGCTCGAAGCCCGGGGGCAGCAGGAACGAGGCCAGCGGGGAGTCGGTCATGTGACGCACGTTACGGCCGTTAGCGTGGCGATGCTCGACGGGCGATCGCGACAAGCCCGGCGCGGCGACCACTCGCAGGCACTCGGGGCTCGATTCCGACCGAGTCTTTGCAACGGTACAAACGCCGATGCTGTTGACTGGAGCCCATGGCCGTCGAGCCTTCACGAACCGCCCGCCGACGGCTCCTCGCACACCGCCGAAGCGACGGACCCGTCGCGCGGTCCGAGGAGCTCTTCGCACCGGTCTCGGCCGACATCGAGCTGTGCTACCAGACCTTCGGCGACTGCGGCGACGAGCCACTGCTGCTGGTCATGGGCCTCGGCGGACCGATGACCTGGTGGCACGACGACCTCTGCGAGATGCTCGCCCGCGGCCGGCTTCTACGTCGTCCGTTTCGACAACCGTGACGCCGGTCGCTCGAGCCGGGCTCGCGGCCGCATCACCCGGACCACGCTGGTGCGCGCGTTCGCCGGGCTGCCCGACGCGCGCGCCGTACTCCCTCGACGACATGGCCGCCGACGGCTTCGGCCTGCTCGACCACCTCGGGCTCGACGCCGCCCACGTCGTCGGCGTGTCGATGGGCGGCATGATCGCCCAGACGATGGCGCTGGCCCAGCCCGGGTCGGGTCCGCTCGCTGACCAGCATCATGTCGACGACCGGCAAGCGCACCGTGGGCTGGCAGCACCCGAGCCTGGCGCGCACCCTGCTGGGACGCAGCTCGGGGCGGGACGCCTACATCCGCTCCAGCGTCGCGACCTGGGCGATCATCGGCTCCCCCGGCTACCCGCAGTCGCGCGAGGACACCGAGAAGCGCGCGGCCGAGACCTACGACCGCGGCGTCACCGCGGCCGGGCCTGACCCGGCAGATGGCCGCGATCATCACCCAGCCCGACCGCGGTCCGCGGCTGCGCGGGCTGCGGGTGCCGACCCTGGTCATCCACGGCCTCGCCGACAAGATGGTCCACGTCTCCGGCGGACGGGCCACGTCGGCCGCCGTGCCGGGTGTCCGACCTGCTGCTCATCGACGGCATGGGGCACGACGTGCCGGCATCGCTCTACGAGACCTTCACGAGCGCGATCCGCAGGAACGCCGACCGCGCGACCCCCCGCGACTGAGTCCCCGCGACTGGGCCCCCGCGACTGAGGCCCCGCGACCGAGGGCCCCGCGACCGAGGGCTACGTCCGCGGCGTCACGTGGAGCCGGATGACGCCCTCGACGACGACCGTGCCGTCGTCCCGCACGCCCCTGACCCGCACCGGGAGCTCGGTGTCGTCGCCGGTCCACTGGTCCGGGTCGGTCTCGGCGATGCAGGTGATGTCACTGGTGGCCTTGGCGGTGTAGGAGACCTCCATGCCCCGCGGGATCCAGCGCCTGTCGGCCGGGATGGTCGCCTCGGCGAGCGCTCCCATGGCGGCCTCGAGGCCGTTGCACAGCGCGATCGCGTGGACGGTGCCGAGGTGGTTCTGGACCCTGCGGCGCCGCGGGACGACCAGCTCGGCGTAGTTGGGCCGCAGCTCGACGAAGCGCGCCCGGATGGTCGAGAAGTACGGCGCCTTGCTGGCTGAACGCGTACGAGAACACCCGCGTGCCGACCGACTGACCCGACCAGAGGGAGGCTGCTGGCACGCTGCCACAGCGAGAGGACCTGGCTCATGCGGCAGACATTACCCGCAGGTAACCATGGGTGGCAGGGCGTCCGTGCGGGACCGGTCCCCAGCGGGTCACGCCAGGGTCAGGAAGAGCCGCTCGAGGTGGGCGAGCTGGTCGGGAGTGACCTCGCCGTCGTCGGTGACGCTCGTGCGCCACTCGGCGGCCACCATCGCGAACCCGGCGCGGTCGAGCGCGCTCGAGACCGCCTTGAGCTGGTGGATGACGGAGGTGAGGTCGCGCCCGTCCTCGATCATCCGCAGCACGCCGGCGAGCTGGCCCGTGCGCTCGCTTGACCCGGTTGAGGACCGCCGAGCGGTCGGTGGTGGGGTGGCGCCCATGTTCGCATCTCCCCTGATCGTGCCCCCGAGCGCCGCGTCGACGTGGGTCGGCGGTGGCCCGTGGGGTCCGGCGGTCGTGACCCCCGATGGCCTCTCCGCTCTCACCCTCTAACGCCCTGGGGGGCATGGGGTTACGGGCCGCGCCCCACGAGTCGCGACCGGCTCACGACACCCCGGCTCACCGCACGCCGCGTCACGGCGACGGCGCGAGCAGCTCCACCCGGTTGCCGGCCAGGTCGCGCACGTGCAGCCGCTGGTGGCCGGGGAACGTCGTCCGCTCGGCGTCGTCCACCCGGCAGCCGAGCACGGCGAGCCGCTCCCCCACCTCGTCGAGCTCGGCGACGGAGGCCAGGACGAAGGCGGGGTGCGCCTTGCGCGCCGGCACGAACGGGTCCTCGACGCCGACGTGCAGCTCGGCCACCACCACCCCCACGACGTCGACGGCGCGGAACCAGGCGCCACCGCGACCGCGCAGCGCCGCCGGCTTCGCGACCTCGGTCAGGCCGAGCCCGTCGGCGTAGAAGCGGCGGGCGTCCTCCTCGCCGCCGACCGGGCAGGCGACCTGCACGTGGTGGAGCCTCATCGCACACCCCCCGTCCGGCACCGACGCGGGCCACCACGAAGATCCGCCGGAACGGCAGGACGACACCGCCCCGACGTTCCGGGTACGCCGCGCGCAGCCGGGCCTTGAGCTCCTCGGCGAACCGTGGGCGCAGGTCGTCGGGCAGCGCCTCCAGGGTCGGTCGGGCGCCGGTGCCACTGACCCAGGTGAAGACCGGGTCGGGGCCCGTGAGCACGTGCAGGTAGGTCGTCTCCCACGCGTCGACCGAGCAGCCGAGCGCGGTCAGCGCATCAAGGTAGACGACGGGGTCGTGGCCGGCGGGCGTCGCGAGGTCGCGGGTGTGGGCGGCGTACGGCGCCTCCTCGGCGAGGCTGCGCCGCAGCTCGTGGCTCGGCTCCTCGAAGTTGCCCGGCACCTGGAAGGCCAGCGTGCCGCCGCGGCGGACGGCGGCCACGAGGTCGGCCGAGCAGGTCGAGGTGACCCGGGACCCACTGCAGGGTCGCGTTCGAGACGAGCACGTCGACGGGGGCGTCCGGCGCCCACTCCCGCAGGTCGGCCACGGCGAAGGTGACCCGCGGGCCCTCGAGCCGGCGGGCGCGGGCGATCATCTCCGGGCTGCTGTCGAGGCCGAGGACGTCGGCGTCGGGCCACCGGTCGGCCAGCAGCGTGGTCAGGGTCCCCGGGCCGCAGCCGAGGTCGACGACGGTCCGGACGGGGGCGTCCGAGCCGTGCGAGGCGGCACCGTCGTCCGGGTCGTCGTCCGGGTCCGGCGCGGGCCGTCCGGCACGCGGGCGAGCAGGTCGGCGAAGGGCCGGGCGCGTTCGTCGGCGTACGCGAGGTAGCGGTCGGGGTCCCAGGTGTGCGAGGTCGGCATGGGCGATGCTCCGATTTCTCTTGACGTCAAGATACTTCACCTTCTCCCGTCACTATCTCGATGTCAAGATTCTCGACGGGCTAGGGTGGGCGCATGCGGGACGAGGTCGACGAGCTGATGGAGGCGTGGACGCGCGAGCGCACCGACCTCGACGTGGCGCCCGTCGCGGTCTTCAGCCGGATCACCCGCCTGGCCCGCCACCTCGACCTGGCCCGCCGCGAGGCCTTCAGCGCCCACCAGATCGAGTCGTGGGAGTTCGACGTGCTGGCCGCGCTGCGCCGCGCCGGGTCGCCGTACGAGCTCTCACCGGGTCGCCTGCTGCGCGAGACCCTGGTGACCAGCGGCACGATGACCAACCGGGTCGACCGGCTCGCCGCGCGCGGGCTCGTGGAGCGCTCCCCCGACCCGGAGGACCGCCGCGGCGTCATCGTCCGGCTCACCCCCGAGGGCAAGACGGCCGTCGACGGCGCGTTCGAGGCGCTGCTGCTGGCCGAGCAGGACATCCTGGCCGGCCTGCCGCCGGCCGAGCAGACCCGCCTCGCCGACCTGCTCCGCACCCTGCTCACGCCGTTCTCCTGACCCGACCGAGGTAGTCCCTGACGAATGGGTGGTCGAATCGGGCATCTCACCGCACATTCGTCAGGGACTACCGCGCGCGGGCAGCCACGAGGGCCTACTCGAGGACCGCGGCGGCCTCGAGCCACTCCAGCTCGAGGCTGTCCTTCTCGGCCAGGACCGTGCGGAGCTCGGCGCCGAGGGTCGCGACCAGCTCGTAGTCGGCGGCGTTGGCGGCCAGCTCGGCGTTGAGCTCGATCTCGCGGGTCAGGACCCGCTTGAGCTGCTTCTCCAGGCGCGCGACCGTCTTGCGGGCCGCCCGTTCCTCGGCACCGCCGACCTTGGCCTTGCCGGGGGTCGAGCCGCCCGAGCCACTCGGTCCCGCACCACCCGAGCCGGAGCCCGAGCCCGAGCCCGCCGACTCGACGGGTACGCCGGGCCGCAGCGCGGCCGCGCGTCGTTCGAGGTACTCGTCGACCCCCCGCGGCAGCATCGACAGCTTGCCGTCGCCGAGCAGCGCCCACACCGAGTCGGTCACGCGCTCGAGGAAGTACCGGTCGTGGGAGACCACGACCAGCGTGCCGGGCCAGGCGTCGAGGAAGTCCTCGAGGACGTTGAGGGTCTCGATGTCGAGGTCGTTGGTCGGCTCGTCGAGCAGCAGCACGTTGGGCTCGGTGAGCAGCAGCTTGAGCAGCTGGAAGCGGCGGCGCTCGCCACCGGACAGGTCGCCGAGCCGCGCGGTGAGCCGGTCGCCGGTGAAGCCGAAGCGCTCGAGCATCGAGGTCGCGGTGATCTCGCCGTCGACGGTGGTCGTGATCCGTCGGATCGCCTCGACGGTGGGCAGCACCCGTCCGTCGGGGTCGACGTCGTCGAGGGCCTGGGTGAGGTGCTGGAGCGCGACCGTGCGCCCGAGCTTCATCTTCCCGGCGCTCGGCGCGAGCGTGCCGGAGAGCAGCGACAGCACCGAGGTCTTGCCGGCACCGTTGACCCCGACGATCCCGACCCGGTCGCCGGCCCCGAGCCGCCAGGTGGCGTCGGAGAGCAGCTGCCGCTCGCCGCGGAACAGGTCGACGTCCTCGACGTCGATGACGTCCTTGCCCAGGCGCTGGGTGGCGAACTTCTGCAGCTCGAGCCGGTCGCGCGGGGGCGGCACGTCCTCGATCAGCTGGTTGGCCGCGTCGATGCGGAACTTCGGCTTCGCGGTGCGCGCCGGGGCGCCGCGGCGCAGCCAGGCCAGCTCCTTCTTCATCAGGTTCTGCCGGCGCGACTCCGAGGCCGAGGCCTGGCGCGACCGCTCGGCCTTGGCCAGCACGAACGCCGCGTACCCGCCCTCGTAGACGTCGACGGCGCCGTCGTGCACCTCCCACGTCCACTGGCAGACCTCGTCGAGGAACCACCGGTCGTGGGTCACCACGACCAGCGCCGACGTACGCCGCCGCAGGTGGTCGGCGAGCCAGGCCACGGCCTCGACGTCGAGGTGGTTGGTGGGCTCGTCGAGCACGATCAGCTCGTGGTCGCCGAGCAGCAGCGCGGCCAGGGCACAGCGGCGGCGTTCGCCACCGGAGAGGCCGAGCACCGCTCGGTCGAGCTCGACCCCGGCCAGCAGCTCGGAGACGATCTCGCGCAGCATCGCGTCGGCGGCCCACTCGTGGTCGGAGCGGCCACCGAGCACCGCCTCGCGCACGGAGTGGGTGTCGACCAGCTCGTCGCCCTGGTGCAGGTAGCCGACGAGCAGCCCCCGCTGGCGCGAGACCCGGCCGGTGTCCGGCCGTCTCGATGCCGGTCATCACCTCCAGCAGGGTGGTCTTGCCGTCGCCGTTGCGGCCGACGATGCCGATCCGGTCTCCGGCACCGATGCCGAGCGAGACCTCGCTCAGCAGCGGCCGTACGCCGTAGGACTTGGACACCTTCTCCAGGTTCAGGAGGTTAGCCACGGGTCACCTCACTTGGGTTCTGGTCGTGCACGGTTCACGCATGGTCATGCACCACGTGGGCGCCGGCGACGGCACCGTTGGCGACGAGGACGATCTCGCGGCCCGAGCGCATCAGTGCGCCGGCCAGGTCGCGCGCATGGTCGGCGGACTCGGAGAGGAACACGCAGGTCGGCCCGGAGCCGGAGACCAGGCCGCGCAGCGCGCCCTCGCTCTCGCCCAGCGTCAGCAGGGCGCCGAGGTCGGGACGCAGGTCGACCGCCGGCTCCTGCAGGTCGTTGTGGAGCGCGCGGGCCAGGCTCAGGGGCTGTCCGGTCCGCAGCGCCGCGAGCAGGGCGTCGGCATCGGGCGGCGTGGGCGAGGCGTCGGGGAAGAGCTTGTCGAAGTGGCGGTAGACCTCGGGGGTCGACAGGCCTACCCGGTCGGGGACGAGCACCCACCACCACGTGCCGACGTCGGCGACGTTCTCGACCAGCTCGCCGCGCCCGGTGCCGAGGGCGGTGCCGCCGATCAGCGCGAACGGCACGTCGCTCCCCAGCTCGGCGGCCAGCCGCAGCAGGTCGTCGTCGCTGGTGCCCAGGTCGTGGAGCCGGTCGAGCGCGACCAGCGCCGCGGCGGCGTCGGCCGACCCGCCGGCGAGGCCGCCGCCCACCGGGATCGCCTTCTCGACGACCAGGCGACCGGTGATGTCGCGGTCGTGGTGCATCGCCGAGCGCCATCGCGGCGCGGTAGGCGAGGTTGCGGTCGTCGACCGGCACGTCGCCGACCGCGATCCAGTCGGTCGCCGACATCGAGAGCTCGAGCTCGAGCGAGGGGTAGGCGGTGAGGTCGTCGCACAGCCCGATCGCCTGGTAGACGGTCGTCAACGGGTGGAAGCCGTCCTCGCGGGGTGCGCCGACCCCCAGGTGGAGGTTGATCTTGGCCGCGGCGCGCACGGTCACCGGGTGGCGACCGGGACGGCCCTGGCCGCCCGTGCGGCTCGATGCAGACGTCATGGCAGGAGTCCTTCCGCGATCGCCGCGAACTGGGTCACGGTCAGCGACTCGCCCCGCGCCAGCGGGTCGACGCCGGCGTGCCGCAGGGCCGCTGTCGACGGCCTCGGCGGAGCCGGCCAGCTCGCGCAGCACCCCGCGCAGCGCCTTGCGCCGGTGCGCGAAGGCCGCGTCGACGACGGCGAAGACCTGCTCGCGGGAGACGGTCGTGGTCGGCGGCGGCGCGGTGGGTCCAGGCGACCAGGCCGGAGTCGACGTTGGGGGCCGGCCAGAAGACGTTGCGCCCGATCGACCCGGCCCGGCGTACGTCGGCGTACCAGGCGGCCTTGACCGACGGGACGCCGTACGCCTTGCTGCCGGGGCCGGCGGCGAGCCGGTCGGCCACCTCGGCCTGCACCATCACCAGGCCGCGCTCGAGCGAGGGCAGCAGGGCCATCAGGTGCAGCAGCACCGGCACCGAGACGTTGTAGGGCAGGTTGGCGACGAGCGCCGTGGGGGGCGCGCCGGGGAGCCCGGTGATCCGCAGCGCGTCGGCGTGCACCAGGGTGAAGCGCTCGGTGTGGTCCGGAGCCTGCACCGCGACGGTCTCCTCGAGCAGGCCGGCCAGCTTGTCGTCGATCTCGACGGCCACCACGTGGGCCGCGACCTCGAGCAGCGCCAGGGTGAGCGAGCCCAGTCCGGGGCCGACCTCCAGCACCACGTCCTCGCCGGTGATCCGCGACTCGCGCACGATGCGCCGCACCGTGTTGCCGTCGATGACGAAGTTCTGCCCCTTCTGCTTGGTCGGGCGCAGGTCGAGACGCTCGGCCAGACGGCGGACGTCCGCCGCCCCGAGGAGTCTCGGGGAGGCGGACGACGTCATGGTGCGAACCCTAGTTGGGGCACCGCGGTGCGACCGTGAGGCAGGTCAGCGGGGCAGACCGAGCTTGGCGGCGCAGCCCGGCCACGCGCCGTACCCGCCCGCGGCGTTGCGCACCTTGGTCGCGATGGCGATCTGGGTCTCGCGCGAGTTCTGGCTCGGGAGGCCGCTGCCGCCGTAGGAACGCCAGGTGCCGAGGTTGAACTGCAGCCCGCCGTAGTAGCCGTTGCCGGTGTTGATCGCCCAGTTGCCGCCGGACTCGCAGCGGGCCAGGGCGTCCCAGACCGTGTTGCCGCCGGCGAAGTTGGGCGAGCTGGAGGGTGCCGGCGGGGCGACCGGCTTCGGCTTGGTGCCGACCCGGACGATCGCGTCGACCGGCTTGCGGGTGACCGTGGACTCGAGCAGCTTGGTCTTCTCGCGCTTGCCGTTGACGTAGACGTCGCGGTAGACGGCGGTGCGCCGGCCGACCTGCCCGCTGCGGTCGGTCTCGGTGGTGCCCTCGAGCACCGAGGAGTCCTCCTTGCGCACGGTCGCGAAGGCCACGTCCTCACCCTTTACCGTGCGCTGCTTCCAGCGCACGTCGGTGAACTGGATCCGGTCGCCGTCGGTGACCTCGTGCTTGCGGCCGGGGGTGACGCGGTCGTGCTTGCCGAGCGTGACGTCCATCTGCTTCAGCGCGTCCTCGACGGTCGTCACCGGGAGCTCGCGGGTGACCTTCTTGGCACCGGCCAGCCGGAGCGTGAGCTTCTTGGGGGTGACCACCTCGAGGTCGACGCCGCCGCGGCCGATGCTCAGGCCGCGATCGAGCGAGAGCCGAGAGTCGGGGAACGTCGTACCGAGCTCGCCCAGGGCGGAGCTGACGTCGGTCGCGGTGACCCAGTGGGTGGTGGTCGCGCCGTCGACGGTCAGCTCCATCGGCTTGCCGACGCGGACGTTGATGAGGGTGCCCTCCTCGACGGGCTCGTCGAGCGCGGGGGCGACGATGTCGTGGGTGCCGACGGAGATGCCCTCGGTGTCGAGGACGTCGCCGACGGTGCGGCCCATCGAGGTGACCTCGCGGGCGTCGCCGTCGACCGAGAGCGTGACGGTGGTCCGCATGCTCGCGTAGCCGTAGGTGGTGCCGGCGACGGCCAGCAGGACGACGGCCACGAGCGTGGCCAGGACGGCCTTGCTGCGCAGCAGCTGCGCCACCCGTCCGCGGGGAGCGGTCGGTGCGGCAGAGGAAGTGGTGGTGGGGTCTGGGGTGCTGTGCTGATGGATCGGCACGGTGCTCCGATACGTCGTACTCTCCGGGCCTCGGGAGATCAGCGCCCCGCGCGGGCGGTCGTCCGGTGGGACGATTCGCGTCGTGCGGGTGTCGTGCAGATGGCCCGCTCCCCGAGGTGCGGGCCACACGAATGCGCTGGTGAGGTCGTTCCCGATCCCGGCCAACCCGTCCAGCAGACAGGGGACCGAGCGGCAAAAGCAAACCCACCGACCCCCGCGGGGCGAGGCGTTGTGGCGAGGATCACCTAGGAGCGATGCTTAATGTGACGGGTGTGACGGAGGGGATCGGCCGCGTCGCGCCCGGTCCCGGGACTGGTCGTGGTCCTGGCAGCTACCAGGCACCGCCGAAGGCGGCGAAGGTGTTGGCCTCCACCGCTCGGCACAGCTCCTCGAGGTCCTCGCCCCGGGTCTCGGCCATCACCCGCATCGTCAGCGGCACCAGGTAGGAGGCGTTGGGACGCCCCCGGTACGGCGTCGGCGTGAGGTACGGCGCGTCGGTCTCGACCAGGATCCGGTCCTGCGGGAGCCAGCACCAGCGCATCGCGCAGCGGCTGGGCGTTCTTGAACGTCACCGTGCCCGCGAAGGAGAGGTGGGCGCCCCGGTCGAGGCAGCGGCGGGCGACGTCGGGGTCGCCGGAGAAGCAGTGCATCACCCACCGCTCGGGCGCACCCTCCTCGTCGATGACCTGCAGCACCTCGTCGTGGGCGTCGCGGTCGTGGATCACCAGGGTCTTGTCGAGCCGCTTGGCGAGGTCGATGTGGGCCCGGAACGACGCCACCTGCGCCGCCCGCCCCTCCTCGCCGGTGCGGAAGTGGTCGAGCCCGGTCTCCCCCACGGCCCGCACCTTGTCGTGGGTGCGCGCCAGCGCCTCGATCTCGGCCAGCGCCGCGTCCAGCTCGCCGGCGGCGGCCAGCCGGGGCGCCTCGTTGGGGTGCAGCGCGACGCCGGCCACCAGGGCGTCGTACGACGCCGCGGCCTCGACCGCCCAGCGTGCGCCGGGCAGGTCGCACCCGATCTGCACGATCCGGGGCACGCCGACCGCGGCCGCCTCGGCGATGGCCGTCTCGGTCGCCAGCCAGTCGCCGTCGGCGATGTCGAGGTGGCAGTGGTTGTCGACCACCGGTGCCGGCAGCGGCTCGGGGGCCGGCGGACGCTCGCGGTCGCGGCGCGAGCCCGACTTCTCCTCGGTCGCGGCCCGGGACCGGGTCGGCTCGTCGGACGCCGTCACAGCGACCCGATCGCGGCGCAGGACCGCCTCGGCGAGCGCGTCGGGCGCCTGGGTCGGGATCCAGTGGCTGACCCCGCTGCAGCTCGACGAGCTCGTAGGGCCCGCTGACGTGCTGGGGGGTGAGCTCGGTGCCGCGCCGACCCAGCGCGACGTCCTGGTCGCTCCACACCAGGGTGGTCGGGACGGTGACCGTGGAGTCCCCCGAGGCGGCGCCGCCCAGCGGGCAGGGCGCGGTACCACGCCGAGGCCGCCGGGGAGGGCGCCGTGGTCGAGGATCTCGCGACGACAGCGCTCGACCTCGTCGCGGGTCATCCCGGCCCGGCGCAGCGACGAGAGGAAGACCCCCGGCGCCACCCGGGCGAGCAGCTCGACGAGCAGGGGGACCTGGAAGAGCAGCATGTACCAGGACTTCAGGCCCTGGCTGCTGGTGAGCGCAGCCGTCACGAACGCCCTCGGGTGCGGCACCGACACCGCCGTCCAGGTGCGCACCAGGTCGGGCCGGGCGCGCGGCGACGCTCCAGCCCACGGCGGCGCCCCAGTCGTGGCCCACCAGGTCGACCGGGCGGCCGATCTCCTCGATCGAGCGCGACCACGTCGTCGCTCAGCGCCCCGATCCGGTAGCGCCACCGCCCGAAGGGTCGGGCGCCCGGCGAGTAGCCGCGCTGGTCGGGGGCGAAGGTGCGCAGGCCCTGCGCGTGCAGCAGCGGCGCCACGTCGCGCCAGCAGGTGGAGCGCTCGGGGAAGCCGTGGAGCAGCACCACCGGCGCGCCGTCGAGCGGTCCCTCGTCGAGCACGTCGAAGCGCAGCGCGCCCCGCGTGTACGACGTGATCCGTCCCGGGCGAGCCGTCGTCATGTCCGCTTGCCTCCGTGCACCAGGTTGTAGACGTCCCGCTTGGGCAGCCCGGCCAGCCGGGCGACCTCCACGATCGCCTCCTTGCGGCTCGTGCCCGCCCTGCTCCCGCTCCGCCACGGCGGCCAGCAGCGACTCCGGGTCGGACGCGACGGCGGGGGCCGGGTCGGCGCCGGTGACCACGATCGTCACCTCGCCGCGCACGCCCTCGGCCGCCCAGGTCGACGAGGTCGGCGAGCGGGCCGCGCCGTACCTCCTCGTGGGTCTTGGTCAGCTCACGGCACACCGCCGCGGCCCGGTCGTCGCCCCACGCCTGCGCCATCGCGGCCAGCGCCGCCTCGGTGCGGTGCGGCGCCTCGAAGAACACCATCGTGCGCTGCTCGCCGGCCAGCTCGGCCAGCCGGCGCGACCGCTCCCCCGCCTTGCGCGGCAGGAAGCCCTCGAAGCAGAACCGGTCGACCGGCAGCCCGGACACGGCCAGCGCGGTCAGCACCGCCGAGGGCCCCGGCACGGCCGTCACGAGCACGCCGGCATCGACCGCGGCCACGACCAGCCGGTAGCCGGGGTCGGAGACGCTCGGCATCCCGGCGTCGGTGACCAGCAGCACCCGCTGCCCGGCGAGCAGCGCGTCGAGCAGCACCGGCGTGCGCTGCTGCTCGTTGCCCTCGAAGTACGACACGACCCGTCCGCTCAGCGTCACCCCGAGGTCGCCGGTGAGCCGCTTGAGCCGACGGGTGTCCTCGGCGGCGACCACGTCGGCGTCGGCGAGCTCCTCGGCCAGGCGCGGCGAGGCGTCGCCGACCCGGCCGATCGGGGTCGCGGCCAGCACCAGCACGCCGTGCTCCCCGGCGTGTCCCCGTCCGCGGTCGGCCTCGCCGGCGTCGCACCACCGGCTCGGGGGCGTCGTCGTGGTGGGGGCTCACGCTCCGATCATGCCCGATCGACACGGGTGGGGTGACGCGGCGGGTCGCTGCTGCCCCCGACGTACAGTTTCCCCTCGTGACCGACCTCGACGACCCGCCGGTCACACGGCTGACCGGGCTCACCGGACCGACCGCCTTCCAGCGGGCCCGGGGACGCCTGGCCGCCCTCGACGACCGGCTGAGCGCCTGGCTGTGCGGCGCTCGCGGTCACCCTGCTCGCGTTCGGCATGCGGGTCTGGCACCTCGGGACCCCGAAGCGGTTCGCCTTCGACGAGACGTACTACGCCAAGGACGCCTGGTCGATGGCCAACCACGGCTACGTGCGCACCTACCTCGAGCGAGGTCGACGGGCAGAAGATCGACGACGCGATCCTGTCCGGTCACACCCAGCACATCTGGGACTCCGGGCCCTCGATGATCGTGCACCCCGAGGTCGGCAAGTGGCTGATCGCGCTCGGCGAGAAGGCCTTCGGGATGGACCCGTTCGGCTGGCGGATCGCCTCGGCGGTGATCGGCTCGCTGATGGTGCTGGTGCTGTGCCGGCTGGCCCGGCGGCTCACCGGCTCGACGATGCTCGGGCTCGTCGCCGGACTGCTGCTCGCCTTCGACGGCCTGCACTTCGTGCTGTCGCGACTGGCCCTGCTCGACATCTTCCTGGCCTTCTTCCTGCTCTGCGCGGTGGCGTGCGTCGTCAACGACCGCGACTGGCACCGGCGCCGTCTCGCCCGCCTGCTCGACCCCGACGCCCCGCCGGGGCCGAGCCCAGTGGGGTCCGGTGCGCGGCGTGCTGTTCCGCCCGTGGCTGCTGCTCGGCGGGGTCTGCTTCGGGCTGGCCCTCGGCACGAAGTGGACCGCCGCCTACCCGCTCGCGGCGTTCGGGGTCCTGGTGTGGGTCTGGAGTGCCGGTGCCCGCCGCTCGTTCGGCGTGCGGTGGTCGCTGCTGCGCGGGATGGTCGCCGACGGGCTCCCGGCGTTCGCCCAGCTGGTGCTCGTCGCCCTGTTCGTCTACGTCGCCTCCTGGACCGGGCTGGCTCGTCCACGCCGACGCCTACGAGCAGAACCTGTCGAGCACGCAGTACACCGGGTTCGTCGAGGAGCGCCCCTGCGTCGGCACCGGCGACGACCGGCGCACCGACAACCTCTCCGACGACGACGCCACCTGGCCGACCGCCACCGAGCCGGACGCCACCGGGCCGGCCGAGCTGCTCCAGTCGCTGCGCAGCCTGTGGCACTACCACCACGACGTCTACATCTTCCACACCCACTACCTGAACTGCAGCAGCCATCCCTACCAGTCCCAGCCGTCCGGGCTGGCCGCTGCTCAACCGCGGCGTCGGCGTCGCCACCGACCTGACCGTCCAACCCGGCGAGCAGGGGTGCACGGCCGCCGCCGGCACCGTCTGCTACCGCCAGGTGCTGCTGCTCGGCACCCCGCTGCTGTGGTGGGGCGGCTGCCTGGCGCTGATCGCGGCCGGCGGGCTGTGGCTCGGCACCCGCGACTGGCGCTACGGCGTCGCGATCGTCGGCACCCTGTCGACCTGGCTGCCGTGGCTGCTGTACGACGACCGCCCGATCTTCCTCTTCTACGGCATCGCGTTCCTGCCGTTCATGGTGCTGGCGATCACCCTGGTGATGGGCCTGCTGATCGGGCCCTCCCGGCTGCCGTCCGCGCGCCGGACGACCGGGGTGGTGGTGTCGGGCTCGTTCTTCGTGCTGGTGCTGATCAACTTCGCCTACTTCTACCCGATCTTCTCCTACGAGGTGATCCCCCGATCGGCCTGGCTGGACCGGATGTGGTTCCAGCGCTGGATCTGACCAACGCGGCGGTGCCGGGCGGCGGCCGGGCAGGAGCCGGCAGCCCGGCAGCCCGGCAGTCGGTACCGTGGGGCCATGACCTCGTGGACCCCGGGCTGGGGCTCGTTCCCCGATCCACTGCTCGACTTCTGGACCGAGCGTCACCTCTGCACGCTCACCACCCTGCGGCCCGACGGCCGCCCGCACGTCGTACCGGTGGGGGTCGCGCTCGACCACGAGCGCGAGTGCGCCTGGGTGATCACCTCCGGTACGTCGCGCAAGGTCCGCAACCTGCTCGCCGCCGGCGCCGAGGGCGGCGCGGTCGCGGCCTGCGCCGTCGACGGCGCCCGCTGGTCGACCCTGGACGGCACGGCCGTCGTGGTCCACGACCCCGAGTCGGTGGCCCGCGCCTGTGAGCGGTACGCCGAGCGCTACCGCGTGCCGCGCCCCAACCCCGAGCGCGTGGCGATCCGGATCTCCGTCTCGCGCTTCACGGGCTCCGCCTCGCTCATCGGCTGATCGGCTCGCTCGACGCAGCCGTCGTGGCCTCGGCCCGTCGATCCGAGGACCGCAGGGCCGGGCCGCCCCGGGAGCGCACGACCGGCCCGGACCATCGTGGTCCGGGCCGGCGGTGCGGTGCTCCTGGGGAGCGGTGGGTCAGCGGATCTTGACGACGATGCTCTTGGAGCCGCCGACGACGGACGAGCGCGGGCCCACGACCTGCTTGGACGAGAACGACACCGGCTTCGACGAGCCGCTCGGCTTCGCCGGACCGGAGCCCTTGAAGAAGACCTCCTCGTAGGAGCCCCCGAAGTCGATCTTGTCGTAGGTGGCCAGCTGCACGCTGATCTCGTCGTGGCGCAGCGCGCCGCGGATCGAGGCGCGGATCGAGGCGACCGTGTCACCGGAGATGCTGGAGTAGCCGGAGTCGCCACCCTGCACCACCAGCGCGGCCCGCCCGGAGGCACGCTTCGGGATGGTGATCGGCTTCAGGTGGACCTTCTTCGCGCCGGCGCTGCCGCCGAGCAGCAGGCGCAGGCGCACGACGCCGCCGGGGCGGGTGAGCACCGGCTTGCGACCGGTCACGGTGGTCCACGTCGACCCGACGTGCTGCTGGACCTTGGTGATGGTGGAGCGCTTGAGGTTGTCGTTGACCCGGGAGGTGGCCGCGATCGAGTCCACCGTGACCCCGTCGATGGTGGTCAGGTTCCAGGCCAGGTCGGCCAGGCCCGCACGAGGTCTCGAAGCTCAGGTCGCTGGAGGTGAAGCGGTCCTCGAAGCGGAGCCTGAACGGCGAGCCGTCGTCGCTGCCGCGGACCGTCCAGCCCTGGACCGACGTGCCCTTGTGGTTGCCGTCGAGCACCCGGTCCTGGTTGGCCAGGAGCTCGTAGAACGTCACGTCGGGCAGCGCGTCGGCCACGGTGACGTCGGTGGTGCCGAGCCGTGAGCGGGCGCCGTAGACGACGTCGGAGCTGACGGTGGTCGCGTCCGGGGCGGCGCCGAAGGCACCCGTGATCCCGGTGGACCGGTCATCGGTGATCGTGCCGGCGACCGGCCCGATGTTGGCGACCTTGAACGGCGAGCCCAGCGAGTCGGGCTGGATGTAGATCGCGTCGGCCGGGTGCAGGCCGAGCGTCGTGTCGCCCAGCCCGAAGAGCGGGTGGCCGAAGCCGACGACCTCTCCGTTGCAGACCGAGGTCGCCGTACCGACGCCGGCGTAGGTGATGTCGCCGTACGACGCGGAGGCAGCCAGGTTGCCGCCGGCCACGATCGTCTCGGGCCCGGCCGCGTCGACGCCGGCACGACCCAGGAGGTAGGTGTCCTTCTGCAGGAACTTCGGACCGCTCTTCTCGGCCTGGGCCAGGCGCCGCGCGGAGACCCCGGCGACACCGAGCGGCATCGGGAGCTCCTGGAAGCCCCGCGCTGCCTGCTCGCGGGTCACCCCGGCCCGATCGGCGACGAGGCGCGCGTCGGCCTTGCCGAGGCGGACCGAGCCGCGCAGGGTCGTGCTCGGGGTGAGGTAGTCGTCCATCGCCTCGTACGGCGTGATGCCGGCGATCGGCGAGGGGCCCCAGGAGAGCCCGTAGGCGACGGCACCGATGAGGCGGCCGTCCTGGGCGTAGACCGGGGACCCGGACATGCCCTGCCAGACCCCACCGGTCCGGGCGAACTCCGGCATGTCGAGATCGACCATGATCATGTCGATGTCGGGGGCGATGCCGTCCTGGAGGACGCCGAGGACCGTGCCGGTGAAGCCGGTGGGCGTCGTCCCCGAGGTGACGGTGAGGCCGTCCACGGGATCGCCGGTGGCGAGCTCGGAGACGGGGAAGGGCACGGCGCAGTCGCTGACCGGGTCCAGGGGGGCGCCGTTCGCGGTGGCGCCGGTGGCGGCCGCGGCGCCCAGGGTGGTGGCCCCGAGAGCCAGGCCTGCGCAGGTGAGGACGACGGCGGACGACCGTCGGCGAGTAGTTCGACGTGACATGTGGGGGCCAACCCTTCCGATGGGGGGCAGGCTGGTCCGGCCCCCGAGTCAACCGGTGTGACGTGCGCCGCAGGCTCCTGGTTGCGCGAGAACTGTAAGGACTTTCGGCGGGTCCCGGGCGCACATCGCACATGTGCGGCGATTCGGCGCGCCGCGGCCGGTCCCGGGAGCGCGAGAAAGGGCCCTCACCCGCGGGTGAGGACCCTTCTCGTCGGGGGGTCTGGGGGTCGGGGGGCGGCCGGGTCGGCTCAGGTGCCGGCGGGAGTCGGGACCGCCTGCCCGGTGTCCGTCGAGCCTCGGCAACGCCGCCCGGGCGTCCCGTGGGCGGCGCCGACGCCGCCCACGGGGCAGGGCCACCGGCCCTGGGGGGTCACCTCTTGATCAGCACCACCGTGCGCTTCCTCGTCACGGTGCCGCCGCTGGCTGCCCTGAACGTGACCGTGAACGACACCTTCAGCCGGCCCTTCTTGTTCAGCACCTTCCGGTAGGGCGCCTTCGCCTTGATCGGGACGGTGATCGTCCGCGCGCCACCGGGACGCTTGACGACCTTGACCACCTTGCCGCCCTTGAGCACGACCTTGCCGGCGGTGTTCACCGTCGCCTTGATCGTGGCCGTGCCGGCCTTGCGCTTCTTGGCGACCGCGCCCATGCGGAGCGACGGCGCGACCGTCTCCTCGGCCACCGAGACGGTGACCGGGGCCGACGTCGTCCGGACGCCCGACGAGTCGGTGACGATGCCGGTGAACGTGACCTCGCGGCCGGCGTACGCCTTGCCCGGGGTCCAGTCGAAGGCGTACGGCGCCTTCGTCGCCACGTCCACGACCTGGCCGTCGACCAGGAGGCTCGCCGAGGTCACGGCGAAGTCGTCCCGTCCGCGGACCAGCGGGAACACGGTCTCCCCGACCATGACGCCCGTCCCGCCGGCCGGGTCGATGACCTCGGCCGTGGGCGCGGAGTCCACGACGGCGCCGACCCGGGTCGGCACGCCGGACAGGGTCGTCGACGAGCGTTGCGGCGTCGTGACCGTGGCGGCGCTGGTCGTGTCGGGACCGGAGACGGCCTCGACACCGGTGGTCGGGTCGGCCGGGCCACCCGGCACCGGGTTGCCCTGGCCGAGGTAGCTGCCCCGGACCTCGAACGGTGCCGCCTCGCGGACCGCGGAGCCGTCGGCGTTCGCGTTGAACGCCGCGAAGCCGTTGCCGGTGATGACGTCGCCCGAGGCGGTGAGGCCGGCGGCGGTGTCGGTGCCGGCGTCGGTCAGCAGGATGCCGAAGGAGCTGGCCGGGTCGGGGCGGTAGTAGTTGCCCGTGATCCGGCTGCTGCTGACGAAGCCGTCCGCACCGCTCGTGTACGCGATGCCGGTCTGCGGGTAGAGGCTGTTGGGCCTGCCCTTGACCACCGTGTCCGGTCACGTACCCGTGCTGGA
The DNA here is from genome assembly GCA_963757695.1 of uncultured Actinomycetota bacterium. Classification (GTDB taxonomy): domain Bacteria; phylum Actinomycetota; class Actinomycetes; order Propionibacteriales; family Nocardioidaceae; genus Nocardioides. Next base: position 230,953 of record CAVWTJ010000011.1, on the reverse strand, counting down.
TGATCCCGGTGCGCACCGTGTTGTCGGGGCTGCCGTCGACGCCGCGGGCGCCGTCGAACAGGATGCCGCCGGACTGGTAGCCGGTGACGACGCTGTTGGCGACGGTCACCTCGCTCTCGACGGTGCCCGGGCCCGCACCCTGGATGACACCGGTCTTGACGATGCCCCAGCCGTGCGGGTTGTCGGTCAGCTCGTCGGGGGTGGAGGCCACCTTCATCGGCCCGACGACGCTCTCCGAGACCCGGCCGGCCGCGCCGAAGAACGCGATGCCGGCCTCGGCGAAGGTGTCGCCCGACGTCACCGTGACACCGGAGATGTCGACGAACATCTCGTTGGTGTCGGTCGAGCCGAGCGACTGGCGCGAGACGGTGATGACGTTGCCGCCGCCGTCACGCAGGTAGGGCTTCAGCCCCGCCAGCGATCCGAGCGACTGGTCGGGCATGATCGTGACCTTGTCCGCACCGGCGCCCTTGATCTTCAGGGGCTTGGTGATCGTCAGGCCGTTGAGGGCCCCCGTCGCGACCGGGTTGCCCGGGCCGAACACCGGGGTCGACGACTCCTCGTAGACGCCCTCGCACACCACGATGGTGTCCCAGGGCGACGCGAAGTCGACGGCGTCCTGGATCGAGGTGAACGTTGGCGTCCGGGCACTGCTTCTTGTCGTCGTCGACGGTCCACGTCGTGTTGGACGTAGGCGTCGACCGACGGTGTCGACCAGCGCCACGTTGCCCGGGGAGCTGTCGTAGCCCGCGAGCAGGTCGGCCGGGTCGGGACCCGTGGCCGGCGAGCCGTAGCCGGCGCCCTGGTCGACGGCGGTGCCGTCGGACAGGACGAGCGGCGCGTCGACCGCGGCCTCCTGGAACCGGACGTCGGCCAGCTGGATCGAGCCCGGTCTTCGGGCGTGCCCTCCTCGCCGAAGCGCAGCTCGCAGCTTGTCGAGCGAGCCGAGGTCGACGCCCTGGGCGGCGAACTCGCTCAGCGGCACCCGGATCTGGTCCAGGACGATGTGCGTGTTCGGCGGTGTTCGTGCCGGTCGACATGTGCAGCGCGTTGCCCCAGCGCTCGTCGCCGGCGTGCACCGTGCCCTGGTGGCCCTCGGTGTCGGTCAGCGCGATGAGGAAGTCCTGCGTCGTCGCGCTGGTGTCGTACGACGTCGGCAGCTCGTTGGGCCAGCACGGCAGCGCGGTCGAGCACCCCGCACCGGTGGTGTCCCTCGTGTTGTCGCCGCGGTCGTCGGCTCCCGGGTTGCGGAGGTCGAAGAAGTTGACGTCGGCTCCCATCGTCAGGGCCTTCAGACCGCTGATGTCCTGCGACGCGGCCGGGATGTCGGCCGTGAGCTCGGCCGGCTGGTCGGCCTCCCACGCCAGCGCCAGCTGACGCCCGTAGGAGTGGTTGACCGGAGCGTTCTCGCGCATGCCGTTGCTCTGGCCGCCGAGGGCAGCTGGCGTCGGGCAGCGGGCAGGCCTTGGCCGCCGTCGGCAGCCCGCCCTTGCCCAGCTGCGACGGCGCGAAGTCGTCGGGCTCCGGGTTGCACCAGTCGTAGCCACCTGCGGTCGTCGCCGGCTTCGGCGTGACGCCGCCGCTTGTCGACGTAGGGGTTGGCGAAGCCGGTGCCGCTGAGGGTGCCGCCGAGCGCGTTGAGGCCCAGCGGGTTCTCGATCTCGGGGCGGATCACGTCGACCCGCTCCGACGGCGGTGCGAAGTAGCTGGTCGAGACGTACTCCTCGCAGCCGATCGCGGGTGCCGGACTCGCTGGTCGGGCAGGCGGACTCGGGGATCTGCAGGTGCGACTCGGTGGTCGGACAGCTCACCGGTCATGTACGGCTCGAACGCGCCCTCGCCGCCGACGTAGCGGCGGAAGAAGGCCGCCATCGTGGCGAGACCGATCTTCTCCTGGTCGCCCATCCGCTCCGGGTCGCCGGAGATCTTGGTGTTGACGTCCGGGTTGTAGGTGTCGGAGTTGTCGACCACGTAGTTCGCCGACGGGTCCGTGTAGCTCGCCGCGCCGCTGAGGCGGACGTTGTGCGGGTGCACGTTGTTGCTCGCGAACGGGGCCGAGTTGCCGCAGGCGGCGTCGTTGTTGCTCTGGCCGTCGGCACCGCCGTCGGCGTACCAGACCGTGTTGTACCAGTTGTGGATCGCGCCGAGCTGCGAGGACTGGATCCGCGGGAACGGGTCGTCGCCGTTGATGTACTGGCTGCGCTCGAAGAAGCGCGCGCCCTGCAGGTTCGAGACGTCACCGTCGCAGAACGGCAGGATCGTCATGAACGGCGTGCCGTACGGCGCCTTGCGCTCGTAGTCGACGGGCGCCAGCGCGATGACGCCGCGCAGGGGGTAGCGCGGCCCGTCGGTGCGGATCCGGTTGTAGTCGATGAAGCTGGTGACCGCGTCGCCGCCGCGCGAGTGACCCATCAGGCCGATCCGGGTCAGGTCGAGGTGCCCGGCGAGCGTCGTGCCGATGGTGGTGTGGGCGTCGATCGGGAGCCCGCCCGGCTCGTTGGCGGCGCTGAGGGCGTCGAGGGTCGCCGCGATCAGCATGCGGCGCTGGTGCATGCCCTTGCCCTTGGCATTGTCCTGGCGCATCATCAGCTGGTCCTGGGACAGGGAGAAGACCGTGTAGCCCCAGGTCGCGAGGTTCTCGCCCAGGTAGGCGTAGCCGGCCTCGTTGCGCTTGAACGCCGAGCAGGTCAGGTTGACGTTGTCGGTGCCGGCGTCGCACGAGCCGTGGTTGCCGTGGACCAGGACGATCAACGGCGAGGGCTCCGCGCGGTCGGCCGGGTAGTAGAGCGCTCCGCGGATCTCGACGTTCTCGGGGGCCTGCGACGTGCCGGCCGTGGGAGCGGACCCCGCCGAGCTGGGCTCCTGGATGGCGGCCAGGCCGAGCTTCGTCTCCTGGATGGTCTCCGGGGTGTAGCTGCCCCGGTCGAGCGGGTCGGGCAGCGCGCCCGGGTCCGGTGCTGCCGCGGAGGCGCGGGGCACGGCGGCCTGCGCGGCCGGGATCGTCCCGGGCAGTGCCAGCGCGGCCAGCAGCGGGAGGAGCGCCCAGCGGCGCCCTCGTGCGGTGGTCAGTTTCCTCACCGATGTTCCTGTCTCTTGGTTCCGAGGTCGACGGTCGACGGTTCGGAGATTAGAGACGCTGTATTACAGGCGATCGCATGAAACGTTGCGGCTGACCAGCCCGCGCCACCCGGCCGGTAACGGCTGGGTGGCGAGCGCGCGGGGAGCTCCTGGCGCCCCGCTCCCCGGGCCGCGGAGGCGTGTCCTACCGGGCGCGGGACTCCCGGTGCAGGTCCTCCATCTGCTGGTCGAGCCGGTCGGTCGCCGCGGCGATCTCGACCAGCTCCTCGCGCAGCCGGGTCGGCACCTCGCGGTGGTACTTGTAGTGGATCTTGTGCTCGAGGCTGGCCCAGAAGTCCATCGCCACCGTGCGGATCTGGATCTCCACCCGGACGTCCTCGGTCCGGTCGGAGAGGAACACCGGGATGTCGACGATCAGGTGCAGGCTCTTGTACCCGCTCGGCTTGGGTGCGGCGATGTAGTCCTTGACGAGGAAGACCGACACGTCGGGCTGGCGCTGGAGCATCTCGAGCACGGTGTAGGCGTCGCTGACGAAGCTGCACACCACCCGGATCCCGGCGATGTCCCAGATCTGGTCCCGGACGTCGTCGAGGCCGAGGCCGATCCCCAGCCGCTCGGCCTTCTCGATGATGCTCTCGGGGCGCTTCAGGCGGTGGGTGACGTGCTCGATCGGGCAGTCGGCGTCGTCGCCGTGGGACAGCTCCTGGGTGAGGATGTTGATCTTCGTCAACATCTCCTCCAGCCCGAACTGGTAGATCATCAGCTGACCGCGCAGCTCGTCGGCGGCTCGGAGGAAGTCGCGGACGTCGGCGCGGTCGAAGGCCGTCACGTCTCCCAACCTACCGGGACCGTCGAGCCGCGCCCGCTGGTCGGGCCTGGCGGGCCGACCGGGCCGACCCGGCGACGTTCAGCGGGGAGCCGCGACGGCCTCGCCGTCGTGCGCGGCCCGCTCGGCGGCCTCGGCCTCCTGCTGGGGGCCGGGGACCACGTGCGTGCGGGCCCGGATCACCGGCACGAACACCGCGACGAGCGCCGCCAGGGCGGACGTGCCGACCAGGACGAGGAAGCCGGTGGTGTAGCCGGACTCCACCGGGAACCCGTCCGGGCGGGCGCCGGCCGTCACGACGCTGGCGAGGACGGCGCTGCCCAGGGCCCCACCGACCGTGCGGATGTTGGCGTTCATGCCGCTGGCGACACCGGTCTGCGACTGCGGGACGGCGTCGACGATCAGGTTGGACATCGCCGCGAACGCCAGGCCGAACGCCAGGCCCAGGACGGTGGTCTCCACCAGCACCTGCCACACCTGGGAGTGGAAGAGCACCAGGCCGAGCGTGCCGACCGAGGTGAGGGTGGCGCCGACCACGAGGACCGCCTTGGAGCCGTAGCGCGCCGCGAGACGGCCCGACCAGACACCGGCCAGGAAGGTGGCGACGGTCTGCGGGAGCAGCAGCAGGCCGGACTGGGTCACCGAGGCACCGAACCCGTAGCCGGTGAGGCCGTCGGGGGTCTGGAGGAACTGCGGGAGGAAGGCGAACATGGAGTACATGCCCATCCCGAACAGCAGGGCCACCAGGTTGACGGTCCACACGGTCGGGATGCGCATCATCCGCATGTCGATGAGCGGGCTGTCGCTGCGCGCCTCGGCCCACACCCAGATCGGCAGGACGACCGCGGTGGCCACGAACAGGCTGATCGAGGTGGCCGAGGCCCAGCCCCAGCTGTGCCCCTGGCTGACGGCCAGGAGCAGGGTGACCAGCCACGTCGACATCAGCAGCGCGCTGGTCACGTTGATCCGGCCGGGGGTGCGCTCGGGCGACTCCGGCACGTAGAAGTAGGCGGCGAGCGCGGCGAGGATGGTGAGGATCATCGGCAGCCAGAACAACCAGTGGTAGCTGAGCGCGTCGACGATCGGGCCGGCGAGCACGAGCCCGATCCCGCCACCGACGGCCAGCAGGGCGGCCGACGTACCGACGGCGCCGGCGACCTTGTCGCGGGGGAACTCGTCGCGGATGATCCCGAAGGTCAGCGGCAGCACGCCGCCGCCGACGCCCTGGATCGCGCGGGCGGCGATCATCACGCCGATGGTCGGGGCCAGGGCCGCGAGCAGCGACCCGACGGCGAGCGCGCCCAGCGCGACGACGAGCATCCGCTCCTTGCCGACCTTGTCACCGACCCGTCCGATGATGGGGGTGAAGACCGACGCGGACAGCAGGTAGGCGGTCAGGACCCAGGTGACGGTGGCCTGGTCGGTGTCGAGCGCCGCCTCGATCGTCGGCAGCACCGGGTTGACCATCGACTGGAGCAGCGAGAACGACGCGACCCCCGCGCACAGGACGATGAAGGTCACTCGGTAGTCGGTGCGCTGGCCTACGCGTGGCATGGAGGGGCTCCCTGTTCGGTCGGACGTCGGATCGCGTGCCACACGCGATCACCGCGACCGGGCACTCAGGGCCCAGCGTCGCGACGGCCCCGCGCATTCCCTCGGGGCCGGCCCGAGCGATGAGAGATGGGGCACGTCGCCCGAGATGACGCTGCTCGCCGCCCCGTGGCTAGGGTCGGATCGTCGCTGCCCGGGACTCACCGCCCGACCCAGCACCCGACCAGATCCCCGACCCGACCCGCGTCCCGAGGACGCCGAGAGGACGCCCCCGTGTCATCGCCCGTGGAGTCATCGCCCGTGCCGTCGCCCGCATCGTCGTCCACGGCGCCGCGTCGTGCCCTGGTCGTCGGGGCGAGCGGCATCGTCGGCCAGGCCGTCGCCCGACGCCTCGTCGACGAGGGGTGGGAGACCTACGGGCTCTCGCGCAGCGGCACCACGCAGCACCCCGAGGTGCGGCCGGTGCAGGCGGACCTGACCGACCCCGAGTCGCTCGTCGCCGCGCTGGCCGAGGTCGAGCCGGCGTTCGTGGCGTTCACGGCGTGGACGCGGATGGACACCGAGGCGGAGAACATCCGCGTCAACGGCGGCGCCGTCCGCGACCTCCTCGCCGCCCTGCGCCCGCACGCTCGGTGCGCCACGTCGCCCTGATGACCGGCCTCAAGCACTACCTCGGGCCCTTCGAGGCCTACGGGCAGGGCGACATGCCGGACACGCCCTTCCACGAGGACGAGGAGCGGCTCCCGTACCCGAACTTCTACTACGCCCAGGAGGACGAGCTCTTCGCCGCGGCGGAGCGCGACGGCTTCACCTGGAGCGTGCACCGCTCGCACACGGTCTTCGGCTACGCCACCGGCAACGCGATGAACATGGTGGCGACGCTGTGCGCCTACGCCTCGCTGTGTCGCGACCGGGGCCTGCCGTTCGTCTTCCCGGGCTCCGAGACCCAGTGGAACGCCCTGACCGACGTGACCGACGCCGACCTGCTTGCCGAGCAGATGCTGTGGGCGGCCTCGAACCCGGACGGTCAGGACCAGGCGTTCAACACCGCCAACGGCGACGTCTTCCGCTGGCGCTGGCTGTGGCCCCAGGTCGCGGCCTGGTTCGGCCTCGAGTGGGAGGGCTTCGCCGACCGGCCCCGCACCCTGGAGGCCTCGATGGCCGACATGGCGGAGGTCTGGCGGGACCTGGCCTCCCGGGAGGACCTGGTCGAGCCCGACCTGGCACGGGTCGCCTCCTGGTGGCACTCCGACGCCGACCTCGGCCGCGACATGGAGGTCGTCACCGACATGAACAAGAGCCGGACCGCCGGGCTTCTCGGCCACGCGCGACACCCGCGCCACGTTCTTCGCCTACGCCCAGCAGTACCGCAGCTCCCGCGTCATCCCCTGACGGCGGTCCGGCACGGCTCCGGGTGGCGGGCCGACGAGTCCCGCGGGCCCGGTCGGGTCAGCTGCCGGCGTCGCCGGTCACGGCTCGGCCGCGGGCCGAGCCGGCGATGCTCCGGCCCCACTCGCGAGCCCGCTCGACCTCGCCCTCCACGACCGGTCCCTTCACCTCTCGGACGTAGAAGCTGGTGCGCCGTACGACGGTGAACCCCATCCGCCGCAGGAGGCGGGCGCTGCTGCGGGCCGCCGAGCCCGGCCAGTGGCGCGCGATCCTCGCCCGGGTGTCGAAGACGGCGACGGGAGGACGGTCGTCGGCGTCGATGGTCGCGGCGGCGGCGAGCCACTCGCGCAGCCCGGTGGTCGCGTCGACCGCGTCGGCACCGCGGGCGACGGCGTCTGCCCGCGTGGCGGCGCTGCTCAGCGACAGCGCGTGCGTCGGCGCGGCCAGCACGAGCAGGTCGAACCCGGTCAGGAGGTGGTCGTCGCGGTCGCCGGCGCGCAGCGTCACGACCTCGGCACCACGGTCGACCAGTCCGCGGGCGACGGCGTCCGCCAGCACCTCGGTGTTGCCGAACAAGGACTCGAACACCACTGCGACCCTCATGACCCAGCCTTCCCTCTGCGTGTGCCCTCCACGCTGCCGCACGGCTGCCGGAGCGGGCAGGGTCGCGGGGCCCACGTCCCCGGGACCGGGGACCCTGCAGGGGGTGCCGAAGCCCGCCGGGCTGGACGTCCCGCTCACCCTCAGGGTGGATCCGATCCCTGGCTCCGGTGCGTAGCGTCGAAGCACCCGGACAGAGGAGGTTGCGATGCCGACACCGAAGAAGCCAGGACCCAGCGTGAAGGACGACGAGCGCTACGAGGCGCTCCGCCGGGAGGGCAACAGCAAGGAGAAGTCCGCGCGGATCGCCAACGCGGTCGCGGCGCAGGGCTCGTCCACGATAGGTCGCCGCGGCGGCAAGGCCGGCTCGTACGACGACTGGACGGTCGAGGAGCTGCGGGAGCGTGCCCGCGAGCTCGACGTGTCGGGCCGATCGACGATGAACAAGGCCGGGCTCGTCGAGGCGCTGCGTCGGCGATGACCTCGCCGCGGACGCGACCTGACCGCATGGTGCGGCCCCGCGGGGTGTGGGGCGGGACGGCCCTCGGCGTGCTGGGAGCAGCGATCGCCGGACTCGGCGTGATCCTTCCGTCCTGGCCGGTGGCACTCGTCGGGGTAGCCGTGCTCGCGGGCGGCGGCGTGCTCGCCGTGCTCAGCGGCGGCCTGTACGACGTGGCGGGCGCGGGCCGGGTCGGGACCGAGGCCCGCGACGTGCTCGAGGGGAACTCCCACCAGGGCGCGGCGCCGGGCGACCAGGTGCGCTCACCGGCCGCCCGGGACCGGTCGCGGGACCTCGACGAGCGGCGCGAGGCGATCGTGCGGCAGCGCGCCCGCACACCCCGTCCCGCGCTGGCGCCGTTGGCGGCGGTCGTGCTGCTCGTGGTGGCCCTCTGCCTCCTGGTGTCCCAGGGCGCGTTCTTCCCCGCCACCGCCGTCGGCTCCGCCAACGCGGAGCGGGCCGTGGGCGGCGCCATCGTGAGTGCTGCGGTGGGGCTGCGCTACCTCGTCTCGCCCGGCCGGCACGCGGTCTTCGCCCTGGCCGGCGTGCTCGCCGCGGTGGGCCTGATCCTGTCCGGCTTCCTGGCCGAGCACGACCGGGGCGGCACGGTCGCGTTCCTGGTGACCTGCGGCGTCGTCGTCCTGGCCTGCTCCCTGGTCTGCCTGGCCTCCCCCACGCGCCCGGGCTCGGAGCGCGTCCGGCGCTGAGCCGGGGGCCGGCCGCCCGCGCGATCAGTCGGCGGGCTGACGGAGCGCGGCACCCACCGCCCGCAGTGCGGCCAGCGCCGCCGAGATGCCCCGGCGCGTGTCCGGGTCGCGCATGCGCCGGAAGAGCGCCAGCGCACCCTCGGGCTCGGACCCGACCGCCGCAGCGGCGTCGTGTCGGGCCTGACGGATGCCGTCGGCCAACCGCTCGGACTCGACCGGGTCCAGGTCCCGAGCCGCCCCGGTCAGGGCGATGATCGACCTGCAGGGTGTCGGCGTCGACGCCGTCCAGCAGGGTGCGCAGCAGGCTGGGATAGGCGCGGGCACCACCGGCCAGCGCGCGCAGCAGGCCGCTGTCGTGCAGGGCGCGGACCAGGTCGTCGACCTCGTCGGTCGCCGACGTGTCGGGCGGTGTCGGCGGCGTGTACCCGAGTGGGCGGCTCATGCCTTTGCTCCCTTCGGCTCCGGGTCGGGTGGGGCGATGTAGTCGTCGCGTGCCCACTTGCGCTCGACCTCGACCCCGGCCTGCGGGGTGGGGTTGCCGTAGCGGTGGTGGTGGCGAGGAAGCGGGGAGCCGGTGGGGTCGCCCTCCACGTCACGAGCGCCACGGCGCGCCCGGTCGGCGCCCTTGCGGGCCCCGCCGCGCAGCTCCTGGGGCCCGTCGGCGCGCTCGAGCCGCGCGGCGATCTCCTTGTAGGCCGGGGTGTGCGAGTCGGGATCGGTCTCGTTGGAGGTGAGCAGGTTGATCTCGGCGGCCTGCATCGGCACCCACAGCTCGCCGTCGGCGACCTGGTCGGAGAGCAGGACCCGCACGGTGATCTCGCCGCGCCGGGAGATCAGCCGGACCCAGTCGCCGGTGACCAGGCCGCCCTGGTCGAGGGCCGTGGTGCGCGATCATCTCGGCGTAGGTGTCCGGGACCAGTCGGCTGAGCCCCGCGGAGCGCAGCGTCAGGTTGCCCTCGTGGAAGTGCTCGAGCACCCGGCCGTTGTTGACGTGGAGCGGGTACTCCTCGTCGGGCTGGTCGGTGGGCTCGCGGAACTCGAGCGGGTGCAGCCGGGCCAGCCCGTCGTCGAAGTGGAACCGGTCGGTGTAGAGCAGCGGGGTGTCGGTGCCGTCCTCGGCGACCGGCCACTGCAACGAGTCGTAGCCCTCCAGCCGGTAGTAGGAGACCCCGGCGAACATCGGCGTGAGCTCGGCGATCTCGTCCATGACCTGGCTGGGGTGGGTGAAGCCCCACTCGTAGCCGAGGTGGGCGGCGATGCCCTGGAGGATCTGCCAGTCGGGCCGGGCCTCGCCGATCGGGTCCATCGCGGCGTAGAGCCGCTGGATGCGTCGCTCGGTGTTGGTGAACGTGCCGTCCTTCTCCAGCGAGGCCGCGGCCGGGAGGATCACGTCCGCGAACTCGCAGGTGCGGGAGAAGAACAGCTCGGAGACGACGAGGAAGTCCAGCCTCTCCAGCGCCTCCTGCACGTAGTGGATGTTGGCGTCGACGAGCGAGAGCTCCTCGCCGACGACCACGATGGCGCGCACCGACCCGTCCTGGGCGGCGTCGACCATCCCGTGGTTGTCCAGGCCGGGCTCGAGCGACAGCTCCCGGCCCCAGGCCCGGGCGAACTTGTCGCGGACCTCCTCGTCGCCCGACCGGCTGGTAGCCGGGGTAGAAGGAGTTGATGGTGCCGAAGTCGCTGCAGCCCTGGACGTTGTTGTGCCCGCGCAGCGGGTACGCGCCGGTGCCCGGTCGACCGTAGTTGCCGGTCACCAGCAGCAGGTTGGAGATCGCCGTCGAGGTGTCCGAGCCCATCGAGTGCTGGGTCACCCCCATGGCCCACAGCCCGACCACCGAGCCCGCCTCGGCGACCCGACGGGCGACGTCGACGAGGGTCTCGGTCGCGATGCCGGTGCGCTGCTCGGCGTACTCCAGGGTGAACGGCTCCAGGGAGGCGCGGTAGTCGTCGAGGCCGCTGACGCGCTCCTCGAGGAACGCGTCGTCGGCCCAGCCCTGGTCGAGGATGTGCTCGGTGACCGCCGAGAGCCAGATCAGGTCGGTGCCCGGGTTCGGCCGCAGGAACACGTCGGCGCGCTGGGCCATCTCGTGGCGCCGCAGGTCCGCGACGACGAGCTGGTGGCCGCCCAGCTTCTGGGCCCGGCGCAGCCGCGCGGCGATCACCGGGTGCGAGTCGGAGGTGTTGGAGCCGACGATGAGCACCAGCTCGGCGCGCTCCATGTCGCTGATCGAGCCGGCGTCGCCGCCGTACCCGACCGTGCGCCAGAGGCCCTTCGTCGCCGGCGCCTGGCAGTAGCGCGAGCAGTTGTCGGTGTTGTGCGTGCCGAGCACCTGACGAGCGAGCTTCTGGGTGAGGTAGGACTCCTCGTTGGTGGCCTTCGAGGACCCGATCACCGCCACGGCGTCGGGACCGCTCTCCTCCACGATGCCGCGCAGCCGGGAGGCGATCAGGTCGAGCGCCTCGTCCCAGGTCGCCTCCCGGAAACGGTCGCCGTCGCGGACCAGCGGCACGGTCAGCCGGTCGGCGGCGTTGATGTGGTCCCAGCCGAACTTCCCCTTGACGCAGGTGGAGATCGCGTTCGCCGGGCCCTCGGACTGCGGCTGGATGCGCAGGATCTCGCGGCCGCGGGTCTCGACGTCGAAGGAGCAGCCGACCCCGCAGTAGGTGCACACCGTCTTGGTCACCTTCGTCACCGCCTGGCGGGCCGTGGACTCCGCCTTCGACAGCGCGTAGAGCGGCAGGTAGCCCGTCGTCGGCTCGACCGCCTTCACCAGGTCGATCGCCTCCTCGCGGGTGTCGGTCGGCCAGTCGGTGAACAGCCCGTGCCGACCCAGCATGGTCTTCTCCATGAGGGCGTTGCAGGGGCACACCGTCACGCAGTGCCCGCAGGACACGCAGGAGGACTCTCCGATCAGCGACCCCCCGTCCCAGAGCACCCGCGGGTCGTCGGACTCCCAGTCGATGGACAGGGTCTCGGTGACCTGGACGTCCTGGCACGCCTCGACGCACCGGCCGCACAGGATGCACTGGTCGGGGTCGTAGCGGTAGAACGGGTTGCTGTCGTCGATCTCGTACGGCTTCGGCTCGAAGTCGATGCGCTGGTGCTCGACACCGGCGGCCTCGACCCCGTGCTTGAGGGTGCACCCGCCGTCGTTGTGGTCGCACACCGTGCAGTAGAGGACGTGCTTGCGCACGAGCCGCTGGCCGGCCTCCTCGCGAGCCTTCGCCGAGGCACCGGTCGTGGTGACCTCCAGGCCGGGCGTCGCCGGCGTGGCGCACGCCCGCACCAGCTCCCCGTCGATCTCGACGAAGCAGGTGTCACACGTCTGGATGGCGCCGAGGTCGGGGTGGTAGCAGACCTGCGGGAAGGCCTTGGCACTGTCGGGATCGCGGGTGAACACCTCGATGAGGGGCCGGTCCTCCTCAGCGGGACGTTCCTCGCCGTCGATCACGACGCTCACCGGTCGAGGCGGGTCGGCGGCGGCGTCCTGTGACAGTGGCCGGAAGTCCTCGTTGCCCATCGTCTGTCCCCTTCCCGCGGAACCCGGGGCAGGCCCGCCAGGCCATTCTGGCGAGCGGGCGCCCGGACGGAAAGCACCCGTGGGGGTGGCGCGCAACGAGCCTCAGGGCGTTCACAGTCGGGTCGAGGTCGCCGACCTGGGCACCGATCCCGGTCGTGACCGAGCGCGGTGCGCCGGCCCCGGCGTACCGACCCGAAGCCCTGGACCAGGAGGCCTACGTGACCGTCCTCGTGATCGCCGTGGTGTCCGCCTCGCTCGTCGTCGGTGCGGTGTGGGGCATCTACGGCACCCTGACCGACGAGGTGGAGGGCCTCGTCGTCGCCCTCGCCGGCGGGGCGCTGATGATCTCGGCAGTGCTCGAGCTCATCGAGCCGGCGTCCCACGTCGCGCCGTTCTGGGGTGTGGCGGCGCTCGTGGTGGGTGGCGCCGTGGCCTTCGCGGCACTGGACCACCTGGTCAAGCAGCGGTGGGGCGGCGACAGCGGCGGCGGGCTCCTGGCGGCCATCACCCTCGACGGCGTCCCGGAGAACCTCGCCCTGGGGGTCGCCCTCATCAGCACCGGCCCGCTCGGCGCCGCCGCCCTCTCCGGAAGCATCCTGCTCTCCAACCTCCCCGAGGCCGCGGGAGGCGCCCGGGACATGAGCTCGGGGGGCCGGTCGAAGGCGGCCGTGCTGGGACTGTGGGCCGCGACCGCGGCGCTGCTCACCGTCGCCGCCCTGGCCGGCAACCTGCTGCTGGGTGGCGCCTCGGAGTCGACCCTCGGCCTGATCCGCAGCTTCGCCGGCGGCGCCGTCGTCGGCTCGCTGGCGATCGAGGTCTTCCCCAAGGCGTTCAAGGAGAGCGGGTACACCACCGGGGTCGCGGTGTCGCTGGGACTGGTCCTCGCGCTCTACCTCGACAGCCTGGGATGAGGCGCCGCGGCCTCGCTCCCGCCGCACGCCGGGGCTCCCCGCAGGGTCAGGCCTGGTCCCGGTCGCGACCGGTGACCCAGTCGTAGCGGACGTCCTCGTCCACGATCGGCCGGCCCGCACGGCCTCCGACCCCGGCCCCGCCGTCGACCGGGTACGTCGCACCGGTGACGTAGCCGGCGCCGTCCGAGCTCAGCCACAGCACGACGTCGGCGACCTCCTGGGGCTCGCCCGCGCGGGCGAGCGGCAGCGAGGGGATCCGCTGCGACAGGCTCTCGGCCATCGACGGCGGCAGCGGCTTCGGCTGGGTGTCGATCAGGCCGGGGCTGACGCAGTTGACCAGGATCTCGTGCGGGGCCAGCTCGATCGCGGCAACCCGCGTGAAGCTCTCCGTCGCCGCTCGGCTGCTCGCGTAGGCGGCTGCCCCCGCCGACCCGCGGCTGCTGACACCCGAGGAGAAGTTCACGATGCGGCCGCCGGCACCCTGCGCGATCATCACGCGAGCCGCGGCCTGGGTCATCAGGAAGGTGCCTCGGCAGTTGACGGCGTAGACCGTGTCCCAGACCTCGACCCGCTCGTCGAGCAGGGCCGCATGGGGGGCCACGGCCGCGTTGTTGACGCACACGTCGAGCCGGCCGAAGTGGTCGGCCGCCGCGGACACGATCTCGAGTGCTCCGGCCGGGGTGCTGATGTCACCGACGACCTGGTGGACGGCCGAGCCGTGCCGCGCGCTCGTCTCGTCGAGGCCGGCGGCGTCCCGGTCGGCGGCAACGACCCGGGCCCCTGCCGCGACGTAGGAGTCGACGATCGCGCGGCCGACGCCGCGAGCGGCTCCGGTGACCACGACGACCTTGGCCGAGAAGTCGTAACGAACATCCATGGGCAGTCCTTTCAGGGGCGTTCACGCGACCATAAATGCATTGTCGACAATCGGCAATCATCCGCGGGAAAGTTTCCACGTTCGACACACGAACGTCGATCAAGGCGGAAATCCGGCCGCTTGTTGCGCCGATGAAAACTTCTTGCGCACCCGTTGACTGATTGTCGACAACCGACTTACGTTCACTCCATCGCTGAGTCCGACGCCCCAACCACGGGCCGGATCGGCCGAGAACCACCGAACCCGGAAGGCAGGTCGCACCTGATGGCTGGCACCGACGACGCGCCGATCCTGCTGCGCACCTCCGGTTTGGCCAAGCACTTCCCGGTCCGCCGACCCGCGCTGGGCCGGCTCCGCGGAGCCGGCAGCGACGTCCTGCGCGCCGTCGACGGCGTGACCATCGAGGTGCGCGAGGGGCAGACCCTCGGCGTCGTGGGCGAGACCGGATCCGGCAAGACCACCCTCGGCCGGCTGATCCTGCGGCTGGAGAAGCCGACCTCGGGCGACGTGCAGTACGAGGGCGAGAGCATCCTCACGGCCTCGCGGAGCCGCTCGGCCGAGCTGCGGCAGCGGATCCAGATCATCCTCCAGGACCCCTACTCGACCCTCAACCCGTACCAGTCCGTCGGCACCTCGATCGAAGAGGTCCTCGGCGTCCACACCGAGATGTCGGGACGCGAGCGCCGCGCAGAGGCCGTCCGCCTGCTGGGCACGGTCGGGTTCCCGACCGAGCTCGTGGACCAGCGCCCCGACCAGCTGAGCGGTGGTGGGCGGCAGCGGGTCAGCATCGCCCGCGCGCTCGCCGTGAAGCCGCGGCTCATCGTCGCCGACGAGCCGGTCTCGGCGCTCGACGTCTCCGTCCAGGCCCAGGTCCTCAACCTCTTCGAGAAGCTGCGTGAGGAGCTCGGCCTCACCTACGTCTTCATCACCCACGACCTGGCTGTCGTACGCCGCCTCAGTGACCGCATCGCCGTCATGTACCTCGGACGCGTGGTGGAGGAGGCGCCGACGGCCGAGCTGTTCCGCCGGCCGCTCCACCCGTACACCCATGCGCTGCTCCGCGCCGCTCCCGAGCTGCACCTGCGCAAGACGACCCGGACGCCGGCGCTGCCCGGCGACCTGCCCAACGCGATCAACCCGCCGACCGGATGCGTCTTCCATCCTCGCTGCCCGCAGGCGATGGACATCTGCCGGCGCGAGGTGCCGCTGACGATCAGACCGGCAGCCGACCGCTCGGTCGCCTGTCACCTCCACAGCGGACCGCTCGCCGCACCCGCCGAGGAACCCCAGGCCACGGCGGCCCGCTGAGCCGACCCCGCTCCACCACCCGCAGATGCACCGTTCAACCCGGATGTCTCGACCCGAACTCCGTCCGGCCACGCCACCGAACCGCTCACAAGGGAGAACCAGCATGGCGACACGTACACGCGGCCTGTCTCGCGCTCGCAGCACAGCCGACCGGGGGTGGCCCGGCCTGGGCCTGGCAGCAGTCCTGGCCGGGGCCCTCGCCCTCAGCGCCTGCTCGGGGTCGGACTCGGGCACGAGCTCGGACGACGACGGCACCAGCACACCCGCGGCCACCAGCGCGGTCGACACCCTGGTCATGGCGAACGCCGTCAAGGTCGACACCTTGGACCCGCAGGTCGCGTCGGTCAACGAGTCGATCTGGCTCGACCAGAACCTCTACAGCCGCCTGGTGCAGGCCGACCCGACCGGCACGACCATCGAGCCGGACCTCGCCACCGACTGGGACATCTCCGAGGACAACCTGACCTACACCTTCCACCTCCGGGACGCGATGTTCTCCGACGGCTCGCCGGTCACGGCCGCGGACGTCGCCTGGTCCATCAACCGGGCACAGGCCTACGACGGTGGCTGGGGCTTCCTCATCACCGCCGTCAAGTCGGTCACCGCACCCGACGACTCCACCGTGGTCGTCAAGCTGACCCAGCCGCACGCGCCGCTGCTGGCGGACCTGGCCATGTACGCCTTCTCCGCACTGCCCCAGAAGCTCGTCGAGGAGCAGGGGGACGACTTCTTCACCAAGCCGGTCGGAAGTGGTCCGTTCGCGGTCAGCTCCTACGACCCGGAGACCGAGGTGGACCTGGTCCGCAACGACAACTACTACGGCACGATGCCCAAGATCGAGAACGTCCAGATCAAGGTCATCACCAACGACAACACGCGGGTCCTGGCGCTGCAGAGCGGCGACGTCGACGTCATCGAGAACCCGCCGGGCAACCTGACCAAGCAGATCGAGGCCAACCCGAAGCTCCGGGTCGACGAGTTCCCCTCGACCCGGGTCGACTTCGTCGAGATCAACGGGGCGGACGAGCACTTCTCCGACGTCCGGGTCCGCCAGGCCGTGCGCGCGGCCATCGACCTGGGCCAGATCAACAAGCTCGCCTACGACGACTCGGGCGTCCCTGCGACGTCGTTCATGCCCTACCAGATGCTCTACTGGAACGACTCGCTCCCCGAGCCCGAGGTCGACCTGGACAAGGCCAAGCAGCTGATGGCCGACGCGGGCTACTCCGACGGCTTCAGCACGAACCTGATCACCGTCAGCGGGGACGCCGCCGGCGCCGCCGAGGCGGTCGTCATCAAGGACTCGCTCGCCAAGATCGGCATCGACGTCAAGATCGAGTCGTACGAGCTGGTCACGGCCTACGACAAGGAGCGCAACGGCGAGTACGGCCTCGGCGAGCGCTACTGGACCAACGACATCATCGACCCCGACGAGGTCGTGACCTTCGGGGTCGACGTCGAGGCCGGCGCCAACTCCTTCAACACCGGCTGGAGCGACCCGGAGGCCACCAGCCTCGCCAACAAGGCTCGCTCGGAGATCGACGAGGCGAAGCGCACCGAGATGTACAACCGGATCCAGGAGATCGTCTACGACCAGACGCCCTACCTCCCGGTCAACTACCCGCCCTTCCGCTACGCCAGCGGCACGTGGGTGCGCGGCTTCGCCGTCTCCCCGCTCGGCAACTACAACGACTCCTTGCTGACCCTCACGGTCGACGAGCACTGAGCCACACCGGAACAGGACGGAGGACACCATGGGCTCGTTCACCTTCATCGGCCGCCGGCTGGTGCAGATGATCCCGATCGTCATCGGCATCACCATCGTGTCCTTCGTCCTGATCCGTCTGGTCCCCGGTGACCCGGCCGCGCTGATCCTGGGCAACCACTACACCCCCGACGCCGCGGTCGCGATCCGCGAGAAGCTCGGGCTCGACGGGAACATCCTGGGGCAGTACCGGGTGTTCGTCTCCCACGCGTTCACCGGCAACTTCGGCCACTCCTACGCCCTCAACGCCTCCGTCGGGCACCTGATCGTCGACGGGCTCGGCTCGACCCTCTTCCTGATCGCGGAGGCCGGCACCTTCACCGCCCTGCTCGCCATCCCCACCGGCCTCTACGCCGGCCTGCACCGCGGCGGGTTCTTCGACCAGAGCACCCGGATGTTCCTGCTCGTCGGCTACGCCCTGCCGGGCTTCCTGGTCGGCGTGCTGCTCATCCTGGCGTTCGGCGTGAAGGTCCCGATCCTGCCGATCAGTGGGTACGGCGACGGGTTCGTCGACCACGTCCGGCACCTGATCCTCCCGTCGATCACCCTCGCGATCCCCTTCTCGACCGTCCTCGTCCGGTCACTGCGCTCGAGCGTGATCGAGACCCTGAACGCCGACTACGTGACGACCGCGCTGCTCAAGGGGATCTCCTGGCGACGCGTGGTGTCGCGACACATCCTGCGCAACGCGGGCATGTCGGTGGTGGTGGTCTTCGGCGTCAACCTCGCGTTCCTGGTCGGGGGCACCGTCGTCGTCGAGAACGTCTTCTCGATCCCCGGGCTCGGCTCGCTGCTCGTCAACTCGGTCTCGACGCGCGACTACCCCGTCGTCCAGGGGCTGACGCTGGTCTTCGCACTCTTCGTGCTGCTGGCGAACCTCCTGACCGACATCGTCCACCTGACCATCGACCCCCGGCTCGCGGCGGCGTAGGAGATGACCGTGTCCGTCCTCGAACGTCCGACGACCAGGATCGCCCGCAGCAACCGACGCCGGTCCTGGGTGCCCGCCCGGCTCCGCGGCCGTGCCTCGCTGGTCCTCGGCCTCGCGATCCTGCTCGCGCTCGTGGTCGCCTGCTACGGCGCGCCCCTCTTCACGTCGTACTCCCCTACGGCCATCGACGCGATGAACCCGCTGGCGCCCCTCTTCTCCGAGGGCCACCTGCTCGGCACCGACGAGTACGGCCGGGACCTGCTCTCCCGGGTGCTGTACGGCGGGCGCTACGACCTCGCGATCGCCTTCGGCGCGACGATCGTCACGCTGATCGTCGGGACCGCCATCGGCCTGGTCTCGGCGCACATCGGAGGCCGGACCGACGCGGTCGTCATGCGGATCGTCGACCTGTTCTTCGCGTTCCCGTTCATCGTCCTGGTGATCGCGATCATCGCCACGCTCGGCTCGAGCCTCATCAACCTCTTCATCGCCCTGTGGGTCGTCAGCTGGGTCAGCTACGCCCGGATCGCGCACGGCCAGACCCTGTCGGCGAACCGCTACGGGTACGTCGTCGCCGCGAAGGCGCTCGGCTTCTCCCACCTGAGGATCATGTCCCGGCACCTGCTGCCGAGCGTGCTCCCCGGCGTGATCATCTTCGCGATGGTCGACGCGGTCGGCAACGTCCTGCTCGGAGCCTCGCTCGGCTTCCTCGGCGTCGGCATCCCCCAGCCGACACCGGAGTGGGGCTCGATGATCGCGGCCGGCCAGAACTTCATCCTGTCCAACTGGTGGCTCTCGATCATGCCCGGCGCAGCACTCGTCCTGCTCGGCGTCTCGCTCAGCCTGATCGGCGACGGGCTCTCGGACCTGCTGAGGACCAAGCGATGACCCGGACCCGATACCCCTACCGTCCCCCAACCACAGAGGAGCCGGACATGCCCGGCAGCGAAGCGCCCGCCGCTCTGGTGGCCGACGACGTCTGCGTGCAGATCCCGTCGCCGGCCGGCGTCATCACCCCGGTCGACCACGTGTCCCTCACGTTGCGCAAGGGCGAGGTCCTCGGCATCGTCGGGGAGACCGGCAGCGGCAAGACGGTCACCTGCCGGTCGCTGCTCGGCCTGATGCCGTCGACCAAGGCGAGGCACACGGGCACCGTCACCTACCCCGGCGTCATGGAGTCGAACGTGCTGGACGCCAGCCGCAAGGGGATGCGGCGGCACTGGGGCACCTTCATCTCGATGATCCCGCAGAACCCGATGACCTCGCTCAACCCGGTCCACCGGGTAGGCGCCCAGATCGACGAGGCCATCGCGGCGCACTCCACGATGTCGAAGTCGGAGCGGCACCGCCGCATCGTGGACCTGATGACGAGGGTCGGCATCCCCATCCCCGAGAAGCGGATGCACGACTACCCCCACCAGTTCAGCGGTGGGATGCTGCAGCGCACCCTGATCGCCATCGCCCTGGCGAGCGACCCCCAGGTCCTGATCGCCGACGAGCCGACGACGGCGCTCGACGTGATCATCCAGGACCAGATCCTGAGCCTGCTGGTCGACCTGCAGCGCGACCTCGGGATGAGCCTGGTGCTCGTCAGCCACGACCTGTCCGTGATCGCCCAGGTCTGCGACCGGGTCGCGGTGATGTACGGCGGCCAGATCGTCGAGCTCGCCGACACCGCCGACCTGCTCGAGCGCCCGCAGCACCCGTACACCGCTGCGCTGCTGAGCTCCCTGCCCGGCGCGGTGCCCCGCGACCAGCCGCTCACCACCATCACCGGTTCGCCGCCGCGGCTGATCGACCTGCCGCAGACCTGCCGCTACCTGCCGCGCTGCGGCTTCGCCGAGGACGCCTGCGGGACCTGGGACTCCGAGCTGCTGCCCGCCGTCCACGACTCCGGCGACGCCAGCGTCCGGTGCCGCCGCCACGACGTGCTCACGCTCGCGCCGACCGTCCACGTGCCTCGCGACGCCGCGGACCCGGCTGCGTTGGTCGAGCCGATGCACGCCCCGCTCACCCCCTGACCATCACGCCCGCTCGACCCCCTGAACGTCGCACCCGCGAACCGAACTGCCCAGAAGGAGAACCCCCGTGTCGGAGAAGAAGCTGCGAGTCGGCGTTGTCGGCGCCGGACGCTGGGCCATGCGCTCACACATCCCGGGATGGCAGCGCGATCCCCGGGTCGAGGTGGTCGCGCTCGCCGACACGGATCCCGACGCGCTGGCCGCGGCCGGCAAGGAGTACGGCATCAGCCGGCTCGAGAGCGACTACCGCACGCTCGTCGAGGACCCCGACATCGACGTGATCGATGTCGTGACCGGCGACAAGATGCACTTCGAGGTCTCCTGGGCCGCGCTCGAGAACGGCAAGCACGTGCTGTGCGAGAAGCCGGTGCACTCGGACTACCAGCAGGTGATCGCGGCCGCCGACCTCGCCGAGAGCAGGGGCCTCAAGACCAAGCTGGGATTCACCTTCCGCTACGCACCGGCGACGATGTACGCCGCCGAGCTGATCGCGCAGGGCTTCATCGGCGAGCCGTACATGCTCAACGCCTTCGAGCAGAACAGCCAGTGGCTCGACCCCCAGACCCCGCTGCGCCAGCTGCGCAACGCCACCGACACCGACGAGATCCAGGTGTCGTCGATCGAGGGCTACGGTGCCCCGGTCATCGACATCATGCACTGGTGGATGGACGCGCCACTGCAGTCCGTGGTCGGCACCATGCGCAACTTCGTGCCCAACCGGATCGTGCGTGAGACCGGCGAGATGACCCGGGTCAACATCGACGACGGCGACATGTGGATCGCCGAGTTCGGCAACGGGCGACTGGCCTCGGTGCAGTCGTCGTTCGTCACGGTGGGCAACTACCCCGGCATCGAGGTACGGATCTTCGGCTCCGAAGGTGCCATCGTCGTCCGCCTGGTCGAGGAGTTCGGCATCTGCCAGACCATCAAGGCGGCCAAGAAGGACTCCGTGGAGTTCGTCGAGCTCGAGATCCCCCAGCGGTTCTTCCCGGCCGGGGGCAGCTCGACCGAGCCGTGGCCGTTCTTGTTCTACTCCAACGTGCTGCGCGACTTCACCGACGAGATCCTCAGCGGAGAATCGACCAACCAGGGCGACTTCCGCCAGGGTGCGCTGGTCCAGCAGACCATCAACGCCTTCGAGCGGGCCCACCGCACGCGGGCCTGGGTCGACTTCCCGCTCGCCTCGGACGCCGAGGTACCGGCAGTCTTGTGATCGCCACCCCACCACCACCTCGAAGAAGCGAAGGAGCACCCCGATGAGCAACGCCGCCGACCCGGGTAGCCGTAGTCGAAACGTCCTACGACACCGATCGCTGCCGGAGTCGGTCCACGAGATCCTGCGGTCGCGGATCCTGAACAACGAGCTGCCTGCCGGCACGCCGTTGGTCGAGCTGAACCTGGCCGAGGAGTTCGGGGTCTCCCGCACCACGGTGCGGGCAGCGCTTCGCGAGCTGCAGGCCGAGCGGCTCATCGAGGTACAGCCCCGGCGTCAGACGATCGTGACCAGGATGTCGGCCGAGGACGTCACCGAGGCCTGTTTCGCCCGCTACGTGCTGGAGTCGGCCGGACTGGCCGACGTGTGGGAGTCGGCCCGGACCGGTCTGGTGACCGGCATGGCCGAGGTGGTGCGCTCGATGGAGCTCGCGGCCGAGAAGGGGGACGTCGCCGGGATCGTGGAGTGCGACACCGAGCTGCACCGGCTGATCGTCGAGGCCAGCGGCCACCCACGGGTGACCGAGCTGTGGTCGACGATGAACGGCCAGATGGGCGCCTTGATGCGCTCCTCCCTCGATCGTCAGGCGATGGAGCTCCAGGAGACCGTCGTCCTGCACACCAAGCTGCTCAACTCCTTCCGCCGCAAGGACTCGGCCGTCGCGATCGCGGCGCTGCGCGACCACTACCTCACCAGCCCCACCCATGGGTGAGCCGATCCGCTGGGGAGTGCTCGGGACCGCCAACATCGCGGCGCGCGCGTTCCTCCCGGCCCTGCGCGAGAGCGGAGGCGTGGCGACCGCGGTCGGGAGCCGCTCGGTCGACCGCGCCCGCGCCTGGGCAGCCGAGAACGACGTCGCGCGGGCCGGGACCTACGAGTCCGTGGTCACCGCTCGCGACGTCGACGCGGTCTACGTGGCGCTCCCGAACGACCAGCACGCGCGGTGGACGGCCGCGGCAGTAGCTGCCGGGAAGGCGGTCCTGTGCGAGAAGCCCCTCACCCTGACCGCGGCAGCCGCCACCGACCTGCTCGACGCGATCGGACCCGACACCCACGTGTGGGAGTCGTTCGTCTTCCCGTTCCACCCGCAGACCGCCCTGATCACCGGGCTCGTCGCCGACGCTCGGATCGGTGGCCTGCGCGAGGTCGTCTCCGAGTTCCACTTCGACCTCGGCGGTGCCACCGACAACATCCGCCTGCAACCCGTGCTCGGGGGCGGCGCGTTGTACGACGTGGGCTGCTACCCCGTCCGGCTCGCCCGCCTGCTGTTCGACTCCGAGCCGGTGGCTGCGGCCACCAGGATGTCTGCGGAGCCCGGCGGCGTCGACCTCGACGTGGCCGCGGTCCTCGACTTCCCGGGCGGCCGGCGTCTCGTGCTGTCGGCCGGGATGCGCCGACCGATGTCGACGTACACCCGGATCATCGGCACCACCGGCGAGCTCCGGGTCAGCAACCCGTTCCACCCGCGCGAGCACGACACCGTCGAGCTGTGGTCCGAGGGCTCCCTCGTCGAGACCTGGCCGGCCGCCGCCGGCACCGCCTTCCGCCACGCCGTCGACCACATCGACGCGGTGATCGCCGACGGCGCCACCCCGCGGCACCGGGCCGTCGACGACTCGCTCGGCCAGGCCCGCGCCCTCGACCTCGTCCGCGCCGCCGCACCAGGAGCCACCTCATGAGCAGGCCCACCGAGCTTCCCGATCGACCGTGCGTGCTGATCTCGACGTACCTGGAGCCGCACCTGGTGGACCGGATCGTCGACGGCCTCGACGCCGAGGTCCTCTACTCCCCCGACCTGCTCCCGACACCGCGCTACGGCAACGACCACGGAGGCGTCCGGCCCACCCTGTCCGACGCGGACGAGCGGCGCTGGCTCGACCTGCTGGCCCGCGCCGACGTGGCCTACGACTTCGACTGGCGAGCGCCGGCGGACCTGCTCACCAACGCACCGCGTCTGCAGTGGGTGCAGGCCACCAGTGCGGGCATCGGCGGCTTCGTGCAGCGCTACGGCCTCGACGGTGGGGAGCTGGTCCTCACCACCGCGGCCGGCACGCACGCGGCCCCACTGGCGGAGTTCGCCCTGGCCGGGGTGCTCCACTTCGTCAAGGACGTGCCCGGGCTGCTCGCCCACCAGCGCGCGCACCACTGGGAGCGCCACGTCAGCGGCCAGCTGGCGGGACGCCGAGCCACGGTGGTCGGCCTCGGCTCCATCGGTCGGCAGGTGGTCCACGTGTTCGACCTGCTCGGCATGCGGGTGACCGGTGTCGGGCGGGTGGGCGGCAGCTACGACCTGCCGGCGGGTGTGACCCAGGTGTCCACCGAGCAGCTCGACGACGTGCTGGCGGCGACCGACGTGCTGGTCCTGGCGACCCCGCTGACCCCGGAGACCGAGAACCTCATCGACGCCGGACGGATCGGCTCGCTGCCGCCGGGCGCCATCGTCGTCAACATCGCTCGGGGCCAGGTCGTCGACGAGCCGGCCCTGGCCGCCGCCCTCGTGTCCGGCCGCCTCGGCGGCGCGGCGCTCGACGTCTTCGCCGCGGAGCCGTTGCCCGACGACTCCCCGCTCTGGGACCTGCCGAACGTGCTCGTCTCACCCCACTCGGCCTCGACGGCGGCCGAGGAGAACGAGGTCCTCACCGACCTCTTCATCGACAACTTCCGGCGCCTGGTCGCCGGAGAGCCGCTGCGGAACCTGTACCAACGCGCCCGCGGCTACTGAGCCGCACGCCCATCGATCAAGGGAGAGATCCGTGCAGAACAGTCCCACCATGCTCGCGGGCACGTGGTTCGTCAGCCCCACTCCGTTCACCTCGGAGGGAGTCGTCGATGCGGCCGGGCTCCGCGCGATCGTCGAGGCGACCGCCGACTGGGGGGTCGACGGCATCACGGTGCTCGGGGTGATGGGTGAGGTCAGCGCACTGAGCGACGAGGAGCGCCACGAGGTGCTGAGCGCCGTGCTCGACGCAGCCCGCGGATCCGTCCCGATCGCGGTCGGCTGCTCGTCACCCTCCGCGCCGCTGACCGCGCAGCGGGTGGCCCAGGCCGTCGAGATGGGTGCCGCCGCCGTGATGGTCTCCGCCCCGAGCCTGCTGAAGGACACCGACCAGGTCGCCGGCTTCTACACCCAGGCCTGCTCCGGTGCCGGCGTGCCGGTGATCGTCCAGGACGAGCCGGCCGCCACCGGGGTCAACCTGCCGGTCTCCTCCCTGCTCGCGGCTCTCGACGCGGCCGGCAGCACCGTCGTCAAGCTCGAGGACCCGCCCACGCCTCCGAAGATCACCCGCCTGCTGGCAGCCCGACCCGAGCTCACCGTGTTCGGCGGCCTGGGCGGCGTCAGCGCGTACGCCGAGCTGAGCCGGGGCGCCTCGGGCACGATGACCGGCTTCGCGTTCCCCGAGATCCTGCGCGCCATCCGGGTCGCGATGGGGTCCGGCGACGCGCCCGGTGCAGCCGCGCTGTTCGACCGCTACCTGCCCTACATCACGTTCGAGGGCCAGCCCGGGGTCGGCCTGGCGATCCGCAAGGAGGTGCTCCGTCGTCGCGGCGTGATCGATGACGCCCGCACCCGCGGGCTGCGTCCCTACCTGGACGACCTCACCCTCTCCGAGATCGACGGCGTCCTCGCCCGGGTCGACCTGACCCCGGCGCGCTCCGCCCTCGTGATCGACGACCTCGCGGTCACCCGATGAGCACCCGACGAGTCGTCGTCGGCGGAGCCACGTCGGGACTCGGCCTCGCGATCGCCGCCGGCTTCGCCGCGCAGGACGCCGAGCTCCTCCTGTGGGCTCGGGGCGCCGAGCGCCTCGAGGCGACGGCGTCCGCGTTGCGGGCCGACCACCCCGGAGCGCGGATCCACGTCCACGCCGCCGATGCGTCCGAGCCCACCGCGGCGGCCGAGGTCGCCGACGTCGCGCTGAGCACCCTGGGCGGGGTCGACGTCCTGGTCCTGAACGCCGGCGGGCCGCCCGCCTGCCCGCCCGACCGCACCGACGCCGACTCCTGGCGGACCGCGCTGCAGCTGCTGGCGGTGACCCCGATCGACCTCGCCACGCGGCTGCTGCCCGGGATGCGTGAGTCCGGTTGGGGCCGGGTCCTCGCCGTCCTGTCCTCGGGCGTGCGGGAGCCGCTGCTCGACCTGTCCTACTCGAACGCCGGACGGTCCGCGCTGAGCGGCTGGCTCAAGACGGTCGCGACGACCGTCGCGCCCGACGGGGTGACGGTCAACGGCGTCCTCCCTGGTCGGATCGCCACCCCCCGCGTCGAGCAGCTGGACCTGGGTCGGGCGTCACGCGAGGGCCGTGCTGTCGAGGACGTGCGGTCCGCGAGCGCGGCCGCGATCCCGATGGGGAGGTACGGCGACCCGGCCGAGTTCGCGGCCGTCGCGCTGTTCCTGGCGAGCGAGGCCGCGTCGTACGTCACCGGCACCAACGTGTCCTGCGACGGCGGCCAGGCGAAGGGCACGTGGTGACCGCGACCACCGCCGAGCTGGGTCGACAGGTCGCCCTCATCGCGCCGTCCGGCATCCGGGCGCTCGCCAACGCCGCCTGGGCGACACCGGGTGCGGTGCACCTGGAGATCGGCGAGCCCGACAGCGCCACCCCGCCGGCCATCGTCGAGGCGGCGGACCGGGCCGCGCGCGCCGGACGGACGCGCTACTCGCCGAGCGCGGGCGTCCCAGAGCTGCGGGCAGCGGTCTGCACCAAGCTGGCCCGCGACAACGGGCTGGAGGGCATCACGACCGACCAGGTCCTCGTGAGCGCGGGAGGAGTCGGAGGCCTGAACAGCGCCTACCGGGCCATCCTCGATGCCGGCGACGAGATCCTCGTGCCGGACCCGGGCTGGCCGAACCTGGCGTCCCTCGCCCTGGCTGTCGGCGCGGTGCCGGTCCCCTACCCCCTCGACCCGCTCACGGGCGCCTTCACCGGGACGCAGCCCCTGGACGAGCTGCTGACCGCACGGACCAAGGCGGTCGTGGTCAACACCCCCTCCAACCCCACCGGCGCGGTCTGGTCCGACGACGCCCAGGCCGCCCTGGGCCGTTGGGCGACGCAGCACGGGCTCTGGGTCATCTCGGACGAGTGCTACGACCAGCTCTGGTTCGACCGCCCGAACACCACGTTCGCGCTCGCCGCTCCGCAGACCCGGTCGGTCACGGTGTTCTCGCTGTCGAAGACGTATGCGATGACCGGCTGGCGGGTCGGGTACGCCGTCGGTGACGCGGACGTCGTGGCGCGCATGACACGTGTCCAGGAGACGATCGCCTCGTCGGTCAACACCGTCGCCCAGTGGGCCGGCGTCGAAGCCCTGACGGGGCCCCAGGACGCCGCGACCGCGATGCGGGACACCTACCGCCTCCGGCGCGACCTCGCCGTCAGCACCGCGACCCGGCTCGGGCTCCCCCACGTGGTGCCGGCCGGCGCCTTCTACCTCTGGGTCACGCTCCCGGACTCGGTGGTGGACACCTCGATCTTCGCCCTCGACCTGCTGGCCGCCCGCCGGGTCGCCGTGGCGCCGGGGATCGCCTTCGGCTCAGGCGGTCGCGGACGCGTGCGGGTCTCGCTCGCGGCCGACGCCGACGCCATCGTGCACGGCCTGACCGAGCTGGCAGCCTTCCTCGACACCGAGGGGGCTCGGGCGCGATGAGCACAGGACCGAGCCGGAGCACCGGCCACACCTGGGGCGACCTCGCCGACGACGCCACGGCCACCGTCCTGCTCGAGGAGGCGCTGGCCGAGGTCGTCGACCGGGTCGAGTTCGCCGACGTGCGCGTGATCGAGGCCGAGGAGCTGCGCCTGTACCACCGGCTCGGTGGCGACCCGGACGAACGGCGTGAGCACAGCCTCGGCATCGGCGTGCGGGTGCTCGTCGACGGTGCCTGGGGCTTCGCCGCACGCCCCCTCAGCGAGACCGGCGACCCCGCCGCCGCGGCGCGCCGGGCCGTGTCGGTCGCCCGCGCCGGAGCCGGCCTCGGCGCCCCCGTGCGTCTGCCGACGCGGCTCGGCACCTCGGGTCGCTACGAGACGCAGGTCGGGACCGACCCGTTCGCGGTCCCCGATGCCGAGCGGCACTCGCTCCTCGCCGACGTCAGCTCGGCGATGACCGCGCCTGCGGCGGTCCGCGACGCCCAGGCCGGCGTCAATGCCAAGCGCCAGCACCGCCACTACGCCGACACCGAGGGCTCGCGCCAGCACCAGCACCTCATGGAGACCGGCGCGATGATGGTCGCGGTCGCCGTCGGCGACCACGACGTCCAGCGCCGCAGCTACCCCAACTCGTTCCACGGCAACACCGGCGGTGCCGGGTGGGAGTTCGTGCTGGGGCTCGACCTGGCGGGCAACGCCGGCCGCGTCGGCGAGGAGGCCGTCGCCCTGCTGACCGCGCCCGTCGCGCCGGCCGGCACCGCGGACTTCGTCCTCGGCGCCCAACAGGTCTCGCTGCAGATCCACGAGTCGGCCGGCCATGCCCTCGAGCTCGACCGGATGCTCGGCGACGAGCAGAACTTCGCCGGCACGTCGTTCATCGGCGTCGACGACGTCGGTCGGCTGCGCTACGGCTCACCGGCGGTGAACATCACCTCCGACCCGACCGTGCCGGGGACCCGCGGGACCTTCGCCTTCGACGACGAGGGCACACCCGCGTCCCGCACCCCGTTGATCGTCGGCGGGATCGTGCAGAACACCCTCTCCTCGCGGGACTCGGCTGCCCGAGCGGGGCTGCCGGTGACCGGCGCCGCACGCTCGGACGGCTGGGGCTACCTCCCGGTCTGCTTCTCCACGCACGTCCACCTCGAACCGGGCAGCGGCTCGCTCGACGAGCTCCTCGCGCGACTGGGCGACGGCTACTACGTCGAGGACAACCGCAGCTGGTCGATCGACAACCAGCGGCTCAACTTCCAGTTCGGCACCGAGGTCGCCTACGAGGTGCGCGACGGAGAGCGCGGCCGGCTGCTCAAGAACTTCAGCTACGGCGGTGTGACCCCGCAGTTCTGGGGCTCGGTGGAGGCGGTCGCCGGTCCCGAGGAGGTCCGCAACTTCGGGTACCCCTGCGGCAAGGGCGAGCCCAAGCAGTGGGGCTTCCTCAGCCATGGGGCCGCGCCGATGCTCGTCCGCGGCCAGCGGATCGGGGTGGCCTGATGACCCGGCCCTCCCCCGACGACTTCGGCCCCGCGGTCGATCCCGACCAGGCGGCCGCCCGGCTCCTCGACGTCGTGGCCGTGCCCGGTGCCGACCAGGTGGACGCCTTCGTCACCGGCCGGACCGGGCAGTACACCCGCTTCGCCGACGGTCGGATCCACCAGCCCCAGGACATCACCGAGGTGCAGGTGATGGTGCGCGCCGTCGTGGACGGTCACGCTGCCCGCGCCTCGACCAGCAGCCTCTCGGGCGCGGCCCGGGCGGCACGGTCCGCCGTCGCCATGGCGACAGCCATCGCGGCCGGGTCCGGCTCGAGCGGCCACACCCGCGTCGCGGCGGCCGACACCTACGGCACCGGGCCCGTCGGGCCGGCCGCCGACCTGCTGTGGGACGACGGGACCGCCGGCTTCGACGAGGCCGCCCGCGTCGCGGTCGTGCGCTCCGCGGTCGCGACCGCGCACGCCGCCGGCGGGACCACGGCCGGCATGATCGGCCGGGCCATCACCCAGCTGGTCGTCGCCACCAGCGCCGGGGTCGCACGCAGCACCCTGGCGACCGAGGCACTCGCAGGTCTCACCGTCAACGTCGCCGACGGCACGGCCCACTTCATCGACCTCGGTCGGTCCGTCGGTCGGCTGGGACTGGACGAGGCGATCGCGACGACCGCCGCCCAGGCGGCTGCCGGTGCGGGCCGCACCGAGCTGCCTGCCGGTGAGTACACCGTCGTGCTCGGCCCGGAGGCGACCGCCGAGCTCCTGGAGTTCCTGCCGTACTTCGGCTTCTCCGGTGAGCTCGCCGCCAGCGGCGTCGGGGTGTGGGCACAGTCGGCCGGCCGGCAGGTCGCCACCGACCTGGTCGACGTCGCCGACGACGGCTCGGCCGGCATCGGCCTGCCGATCGGGTTCGACATCGAGGGGGTGCCGAAGCTCCGGGTCCCCCTGCTGACCGCGGGCGTCGTCGACTCCCCCGTCACCGACCTGCACACGGCCGACGCCCTCGGTCGCACCTCCACCGGGCACGCCCACATCGCCCGCGAGGAGGTGCCCGAGACCCGCGCCGCCAACATCGTCATGGCCGCCGGCCGGTCGACCGAGGCCGAGCTGATCGCCGGGGTCGACCACGGGGTGTACCTCCAGCGGTTCTGGTACACGCGGCCCGTCGACCGCAGCTCGTCGACGATCACCGGGGTGACCCGCGACGCGTGCTTCGAGATCGTCGGTGGCCGGCTCGGCCGTCCCCTGACCGGGATGCGCTTCACCCAGTCGGTGCTCGGCCTGCTCGCGAGCGTCGACGGTGTCGGCGACGTCCGTCGTTCCTCCCCGGTGATGAACGTCTGGAACGGCGCCACCACAGCCCCCGCCATCCGCGCCCACGGCTTCCGCCTGGGCGCGGCCCCGGCACCCCGACCCGGAGGAACCCCATGACCCTGCTCACCAACCGAGACCGCCTCGTCACCCAGGTGCTCTCCGGGGAGGTCTGGCCGGCCCTCGGCGACCGGCACGCCTTCCGCACCGACGCCGACGGTGCACCGTTCGTGCTGCCGGGCATGGGCGGGGTGACCCTCGGCGTCCACCCCGGCGACCCGGCCGCCGGCTACGCCGCCGACCACCTCGAGCCCGGGCTGTCGATCCGGCACCGCGAGGACCGGCCGAACATGGCGCTGCAGTTCCTGTCGTGCGTCGGCAACCTCGTCACCGTCCGGACCGGGCCGTCGACGGGTGCCACCGGCCGGGTCATCGGCCAGCACGCCTACGTGCTCGCCGACCTCGCCGACGACGACCTGGCCGGCGTCTGCACGGGCGACCTTGTCACGGTCCATGCCCACGGCCAGGGCCTGCAGCTGACCGACCACCCCGAGGTCGTCGTCAAGAACACCGACCCGGACCTGCTGGACCTGCTCGGCGTCGAGACCGGCGCCGACGGCCGGCTCGTCGTGCCGGTCGCGGTCCGCGTCCCCTCCGAGGCAGTCGGTGCCGGGGCCGGCATGTACTCCGAGTACGCCAACACCGACCTGATGGGTGCCTATGTCGGACAGGGGGACGACCTCTCCCTGGGGCTCGAGAGCCTCCGCATCGGCGACGTGGTCGTCCTGGAGGACCAGGACCACCGTTTCGGGCGCGGCCACCGGCCCGGGTGGACGACCATCGGTGTGATCAGCACCGGCCACTGCCGCCTGTTCGGACACGGCCCCGGCCCGAGCACCCTGCTGAGCGGACCGACGTCGTCGTTCGACATCCGACTGAGCGACGCGGCCAACCTCGACGCCGCCTTCACCCTCCTGGGAGCATCCGCATGAGCAACCCCACCCTGGTCTCCACCAATGCTGCCGGCTTCGTCGAGCACCCCGGGCTCGACAGCAACCCCTACCTGGTCGACGCCGACGGGCGCCCCTACGTGCCGATCGGTGATGGCGGTGTCGTCCTGGGGATCTCGCTGGGTGACAGCGTCTTCGCCTTCGACACCGACCACGGTAGCCCGGCGGTCTCCCTCGTCCACCCCGATCCGGCGGCCCGGCACGCTCTCACCGCCTTCGCCTGCCTGGGCAACGAGGTGACCGTGCGGAGCGGTGCCGCCGCCGGGGCGACCGGCGTCGTGCTCGGCAAGCGGGGCGAGGCCGGTCGGGTGCTCGCATGGTTCGCCCCCGAGGTGCTCGAGGTCCTGGTCCCGGGCGACGCCATGGCCGTACGTACCCACGGCCAGGGCGCACGGCTTCCCGACGGGCTCGCGGAGGCCGGAGGGCAGCTGCTGAACGTCGACCCGCGACTGCTGGCGGCGCTCGGGATCAGCGTGGCGGAGACCTCCGTCGCCGCGTCGGTGCGCGGCGTGGTCGGCTCCAAGATCGTCGGCAACGGCATCGGCCGACCCGCCCACCAGTGGGACCTCGACCTCCAGGTCGATGCCGGGACGGCGCCCGCGCTGGGTCTCGAGCACCTGGCGATCGGTGACCTGGTAGCGGTCGACGACCTCGACGTGCGGCACAACGTGGGCTACCGCTCCGGGTGGGCCACGGTCGGGGTCGCGGTCACGACGACCAGCCCGCGACCGGGTCACGGCGTCGGGCTGATGCCGATCCTGTCGGTGCCCCGGGCGGTGCTGGAGCTCGACGTGCGTGGCGAGGACCATGCCGGGGTGACCTCCGACCTCCTCGCCGGCCTGGTCCGGTCATGAGTCTTCGCCGCGGCATCGCCGCTCCGAACTTCGTGGCGGACCCCGAGGACCTGGTGAGCCTGGCCGTGCGGGCCGAGGAGGCCGGCTTCGACGGGTTCTTCCTGTGGGACCACGTCCTCTTCGCCAACGACGGTCGTGGCCCGGACGTGGTGGACCCGTGGCTGGTGCTCGCCCTGATCGCCGACCGCACGCACCGGATCACCATCGGGACGATGATCACTCCCGTCAGCCGGCGCCGCCCGTGGGTGCTGGCCCGCCAGACCGCGACCCTCGACCTGATCAGCGACGGGCGGCTCGTGCTCGGCGTCGGCCTCGGCTCCCCGCCGCACGGCGACTTCGGGATCTTCGGCGACGAGACGGACGCCGTCGTGCGCGCCGCGATGCTGGACGAGGGTCTGAGCGTCCTCGACGGCCTGTGGAGCGGGGAGCCGTTCTCCTTCGACGGGGAGCACTACACGATCGGTGAGGTCACCTTCACCCCACGGCCGGTCCAGCGGCCCCGGATCCCGATCTGGGTCGGCGGCACGCTGCCGCTCACCAGGCCGATGAGCCGGGCCGCCCGATGGGACGGTGCCGTCCCCATCACCTGGGCGGAGCGCCGGCTCGCGCGCCCGACCGCGGTCGACATCGCCGGGGTGCGCGACCAGGTGCTCCGCGAGCGCGGTCACACCACCGACTTCGACATCGCCGTCTGGGCCGAGGTCGCCACGGACCCGGCCCGCGTGCGGGACGAGCTGCCGGCGTACGTCGATGCCGGGGCGACCTGGTGGATCGAGACGGCGAAGCCGGAAGCCGGCTGGTACGACGACCTCGCCCGCCGCGTCGAGGGCGGGGTGTAGGACCACCACCGGCGGAACGCCTCCGGGAGCCTCGGTCGCGCTCGGCTGTGCTCAGCGTGCCCAGCGTGCTCAGCTGTGCTCAGCCGACGGTGTGGGCGACCGCGTCCTCGAGGATGTCGAGCCCCTCGTGGAGCAGGTGGTCCGGCGACGCCAGCGGCGGCAGGAAGCGCAGCACGTTGCCGAAGGTCCCGGCGGTCAGCGTCACCAGGCCCTGGGAGTGGCAGTAGGCGTTGACGGCTGCGGTCAGGGTGGGGTTCGGGGTGAGGTCGCCCGTCCCGGCGGTGAGCTCGATCGCGAGCATCGCGCCCCGTCCGCGGACCTCGGCGATCACGTCGTACTTCTCGCGCAACCGCTCCAGGCGCGGGACGAAGAGCTCCTCGACCTGCCGGGCCCGGCCGCACAGGTCGTCGGCCTTCATGGTCGCGATGGCGCCGAGGGCGGCGGCGCAGGCCACGGGGTTGCCGCCGTACGTGCCACCGAGCCCTCCCGCGTGCACGGCGTCCATCAGCTCGGCGCGGCCGGTGACCGCGGCGAGCGGCAGACCGCCGGCCATGCCCTTGGCGGTGGTGACGAGATCGGGGACGACGCCCTCGTGGTCGCAGGCGAACCAGTCGCCGGTGCGGCAGAAGCCGGTCTGGATCTCGTCGGCGATGAGCACGATGCCGTGCTCGCGGCAGTAGTCGGCGACTCGTCCCAGCCACCCGGCCGGCGGGACCACGAAGCCGCCCTCCCCCTGGATCGGCTCGACGACCACCGCGGCGACGTCGGTCTCGCCGACCTGCGTGTGCACCATCTCGACGAAGGCGGCGAACGCCTCCTCGGCGCAGCGCTCCGGACCCGAGGGCCAGCGCAGCGGGTAGGCCATCGGCGCCCGGTAGACCTCCGGCGCGAACGGCCCGAAGCCGGCCTTGTAGGGCATCGACTTCGCGGTCAGCGCCATCGTCAGGTTCGTCCGGCCGTGGTAGCCGTGCTCGAAGGCGACGACCGCCTGCCGCCCGGTCGCCGCCCGGGCGACCTTGACCGCGTTCTCGACGGCCTCGGCACCGGAGTTGAACAGCGCGCTGCGCTTCTCGTGGTCGCCCGGGGTCAGCTCGGCGAGCGCCTCGCAGACCTCGACGTAGCCCGCGTAGGGGGTGACCATGAAGCAGGTGTGGGTCAGGTCGGCGACCTGCGCCTGCACGTTGGCGACCACCCGTTCGGCGGCGTTGCCGACCGTGGTGACCGCGATCCCGGACCCGAAGTCGATCAGGTGGTTGCCGTCGACGTCGACGAGGATGCCGCCCGAGGCGCGGGCGATGTAGGCCGGCAGGCCCACGCCCACGCCGGCCGAGACAGCCGCCGTCTTGCGCGCGTGCAGCTCGCGGGACCGAGGTCCGGGCAGCTCGGTGAGGAGTCGGCGTTCCTGGCTCACGGTCATGGCCTCATCCTTCGCGCCCTCCCCCATGCTGTCCAATGCCAGTTCGGGCTAAGGTCCATGCCCAGAAGACATGAAGTGACGCCGGAGGTCGACCATGGAGCTGCGCGAGCTGCGCACGTTCGTCGCCGTCGCCGAGGCCGGCTCGGTGACGGCCGCCGGCCGGCGGCTGCACGTCACCCAGCCCTCGCTCTCCCGCCGGCTGCGCCGCTTCGAGCAGGAGCTCGGCGTGGACCTGTTCGACCGGCGCGACCAGCGGCTGGTGCTCAGCGCGGCGGGGCGGCGGTTCCTGCCGCTGGCCCGCGACCTGCTGGTCCGCGCCGACCTGGCGCGCGAGGCCGTGCGGGCCCTGCGTGAGGGGGCGCTCGCCTCGATCGTGCTCAGCGCGACCGGCACCACGCTGACCGACGTGATCGCGCCGTTCCTGGCCACCTGGGGCGACGAGGACCCCGTGCCCGAGGTCTGGGAGGCCGTGCCGGCCGAGATCTACGGCTCCATCGACCGGGGTGCCGACCTCGCCATCGGGACCGAGCCGCCGCCCGCGCACCTGGACCACCTGCCACTGGCGGTGCTCCCGGTCTGGGCCTACGTGCGCAGCGACCACGAGTGGGCCGGCCGCGACCACGTCGACCTCGAGGACCTGGTCGCCCGTCGGCTCCTGCTGCTCGGACCCGAGCAGCACGCCCGGGTCGCGCTCGACCGCGCCCTGGCTCGCGACCGGCTGCCGCTCGGAGCGGTCATCGAGTTCAGCACCCCCGAGGTCGCCCAGGCGGTCGCGGCCGCCGGGCGCGGCGTCGCCGTGGTCTCCGACGACCAGCGGTTCGACCTCGTGCCGGTGGCGATCTCCGGCAGCGACGGACCCGTCGTGGTGACCCTGCACGCGGCCTGGGCCCCCGGCCACCACGCGGTCGACGCCGTGCGTGGTCTCGCGCAGCGGCTCCAGTCCTTCAGCCAGGCGCGGTACGGCGCCTCCGCCGAGCCCTGACCCGAGGCTGGTCGACCGCGGTACGCTGATGGTCCAAGCAGCCCGTGCCCCCGGCTGTGCCTGTGCGATCAGCCGTTCGGGGATCCTGTGTCGATCAGCCCACCGCCATCACTCCTGCCCACCGGCGGCTACGCCGCCCTCGCTGCCGAGGTCCGCGCGGAGGGCCTGACCCGGCGTCGACCCGGCTTCTACGGCCTGCTGCTCGCGGGGCTCGTGCTCGCGATGGTCCTGTCGGTGGTCGGCCTCGTCGCCCTCGCGCACTCCTGGTGGGCACTCCTGCTGGCGCCGGTCTGCGGCGTCGTCTCCGCCCAGCTCGGCTTCTACGGCCACGACGCGACCCACCGCCAGATCAGCCACCGCGAGCGCACCAGCCGGATCCTGGGGATGCTGGCCGGCAACCTGCTGGGCGGGCTGAGCTACGGGTGGTGGATGGCCAAGCACAACGCCCACCACGCGCACCCCAACGACCTCGAGTCCGACCCCGACGTCTATGCCGGCGCCGTCGTCTTCGACCGCGGCCAGGCCTCGACGCGCACCGGGTTCACCGGATGGGTGACGGCTCACCAGGCCTGGCTCTACCTGCCGATGCTCACCCTGGAGGGGCTCAACCTGCACGCCTCCAGCATCCAGGCGGTGCTCCGTCCCGGACTCAAGCACCGCCGCACCGAGGCCGTGCTGCTCGCCGTCAACATCACGGCGTACGTCGCGCTGCTGGCACTGACGCTCACCTGGGGCCAGGCGCTGGTCTTCTTCGCGGTGCACCAGGTCGTCTTCGGGGTCTACCTGGGCGCCTCGTTCGCCCCGGGCCACAAGGGCATGCCGATCCTCGGTCCCGAGCAGGCGTCCGACCCCCTGCTGCGCCAGGTGCTGACCTCCCGCAACGTCGCGGGCGGCCCGGTCCTCAGTGCCGTCCTGGGCGGGCTCAACTTCCAGATCGAGCACCACCTCTTCCCCAGCCTGCCGCGCCCCCACCTGCGCCGGGCCCAGGTCGTCGTACGCCGCTTCTGCACCGAGCAGGGAGTGCCCTACGAGGAGGCGACGGTCCGGGCGACGTACGCCGCGGTGGCCCGCCACCTCCACGACGTCGGCGCAGACCTGCGCTGAGCCGGGTCGCGGCGCCGGCTCGGGCACCGGCCCGCGCCGGCGACCGTTCAGGACACGTCAGGACAGGTGGTGCGGCTCCGGGTCGCGCTTGTGGCTCCGGTCCGCGCCGGTGGGCTCCTGGGAGGCACCGACGTTCGCCGACCCGACAGTCTCCTGGCCGTGTCCTCGCGCCGCCGGCGTCAGGCTCACCACGACGGACTTCGACGTCGGGGTGTTGCTCGCGATCGCCGTCGAGTCCAGCGGCACCAGGGGGTTGGTCTCCGGGTAGTACGCCGCTGCCGAGCCGCGCGGGGTGTCGTAGGACACCACCCGGAAGTCGTGCACGCGACGGACCTGGTCGTCTCCGTCCCAGCGCGTGGTGATGTCGACGAGCTGACCGTCCTCGAGGCCCCCGGCGCTGATGTCGTCGGGGTGCAGGAAGATCACCTTGCGGCCGCCCTCGACGCCGCGGTAGCGGTCACTGAGGCCGTAGATCGTGGTGTTGTACTGGTCGTGGCTGCGCAGGGTCTGCAGGAGCAGGTGCCCCTCAGGGACCTGCACCACCTCGACCGGGGACGCCACGAGCTCGGCCTTGCCCGACGTGGTCTGGAACGTGCGCGAGTCGCGGGGCGGGTGCGGCATCACGAAGCCGCCCGGCCTCCGGGCGTTGACCTCGTAGCTCTCGCACCCCGGGACCACCCGCGAGATGTGCTCGCGGATCACCCGGTAGTCGTCGCGCATCTCCGACCAGCGCAGACCGTGACGGTCCCCGATCGTGGCCTCCGCGATCCGGGTGACGATCTCGACCTCGGACTTCAGGTGCGGGCTGGCAGGCTCCAGCGGACCCCGGGACGCGTGCACCGAGCAGGTCGAGTCCTCCACCGAGATCCACTGCTCTCCGCTCGCGGCCATGTCCTTCTCGGTGCGGCCCTTGGTCGGCAGGATCAGCGCGGTCTCGCCGCACACGAGGTGCGAGCGGTTGACCTTGGTCGAGACCTGCACGGTCATCCGCGCGCGACGCAGCGCCAGGTTGGCGGTGTCGGTGTCGGGGACCGCCTGGACGAAGTTGCCGCCGAGGCCCATGAAGAAGTGCACCTTGCCGTCACGCATGCCGCGCAACGAGTCCACCACGTCGAGACCGTGCTCGCGGGGCGGGTCGAAGCCGAACTCGCGCTCCAGGGCGTCGAGGAAGTGCGCCGGCGGCCGCTCCCAGATGCCCATCGTCCGGTCGCCCTGCACGTTGGAGTGCCCGCGCACGGGGAGCAGACCGGCGCCGGGGCGGCCGATGTTGCCCTGCGCCAGGGCGAGGTTCACGACCTCCTTGATCGTGGCGACCCCGTTGCGGTGCTGGGTGAGCCCCATCGCCCAGCAGTAGACGGTCTTCGTGGAGCCACGGAGCATCTGCGCGGCCTCGGTGATCAGCTCCCGCGACAGCCCGGTGGTCTCGACGGTCAGGTCCCAGTCGATCTCGCGCACGTGGTCGCGCCACTGGTCGAAGCCGGTGGTGTGCTCCTCGAGGAACGGGTGGTCCAGCGCGTCCCACTCCACCAGCAGCGAGCCGATGGCCTGGAACAGAGCCAGGTCGCCGTTGATCTTGACCGGCAGGTGCAGGTCGGACAGGGCGGTGCCGTGACCGACGACGCCCCGCGGCTTCTGCGGGTTCTTGAACCGGACCAGACCGGCCTCGCGCAGCGGGTTGATGGTGATGATCCGGGCGCCGTTCTCCTTCGCCTCCTCCAGCGCCGAGAGCATCCGCGGGTGGTTGGTGCCGGGGTTCTGCCCGGCGATGACGATCACCGAGGCGTCGTGGACGTCGTCGAGCGTGACGCTGGCCTTCCCGATGCCGATCGACTCCTGGAGCGCGATGCTGGTCGACTCGTGGCACATGTTCGAGCAGTCCGGCAGGTTGTTGGTGCCGAAGGCCCGCACGAACAGCTGGTAGGCGAACGCCGCCTCGTTGGAGGTCCGGCCCGAGGTGTAGAACGTCGCCTCGTCGGGGCTGCCCAGCGACTGCAGCTCGGCCCCGATCAGCTCGAACGCCTCGTCCCACTCGATGGGCTCGTAGTGGGTGCCCCCCGGTCGCTTGACCATCGGGTGCGTGATCCGGCCCTGCTGGCCCAACCAGTACTCCGAGCGCGCGTCGAGGTCGGCCAGGCTGTGCTCGGCGAAGAACTCCGGGGTGGCCCGGTCACGGGTGGCCTCCTCGGCCACGGCCTTCGCGCCGTTCTCGCAGAACTCCGCCGCGTGCCGGTGGCCCGGGTCGGGGTCCGGCCACGCGCAGCTCATGCAGTCGAAGCCCTCGGCCTGGTTGAGCCGCCGCAGCGTCTGCGCGGTCCGCCTGACACCCATGTGCTCCACCGAGCGCTTCATCGACACCGCCACCGCGGTCGGGCCGGCGGCGTGGTCCTCGGGTCCGGTGACCTTCAGGTCAGCCTCCGAGTAGTCGCCGTCCTTGTGCTTGAACACGTTCGATCGTCCCTTCGCATCGGTCCGGCCCAGCCTCGAGATGCCTCGGCTGCGACCAGCACCGACGCTATCCCCGCACGACCGTCCTCCGGCCCACCGGTACGGGTGGCCTTGTCGAGCCGGGTCGAGCCGGGTCGAGCCGGCTCGAGCACCGTCCGGTCGCCCCCGAGACGCGGCCGGGTGCACCATGATGGGGACCGTGACCCTCGGCATCGCCTTTCCTGCCCAGCCCGACGGTGGTCGGAGCACGACGGCCGCGGGCCGCGCCATCGTCGCCGACGCTCTGCGCGGCGTGGACCCCGTGGGTGCGCGCGCAGCCGAGCAGGAGACGGCGTGGCGCAGCCGCTACCTCCTGCACTTCCGACGCCTGGTCGAGGCGGGGATGGTCACCCCGGAGGCGTGGCGGTCGATCGCGGACGCGGGGCTGGCCTCGGTCGACTCGAGGATGCGCGTGGTCACCGAGTCCGGGGAGGACCTCCCGGTCGCCTCGGTGACCGGGGTCGCGAGCACCAAGGCCCTCGACACCGTGGAGGTGCGCGGTCGTCGGGAACCGGACCACGAGCTCACGCTGCCCTACCGCGGCACCCGTCTGAGCGGCGCGGCCCTGGGCGCCCAGCTCCGGCAGTGGGCCCGCCAGGGCGTGCTGGAGCCGTCGGCCGTGGACGCGGTGCTGGAGGTGGCGGCGCACCCCGAGTGGCTGGCCCTGCCCGGCCAGACCGTGGCCGTGCTCGGCGCCGGCGCCGAGATGGGACCACTGACCGCCCTGCTGAGGTGGGGCGCGACGGTGGCGGCCGTCGACCTGCCCGCGCCGGCCGTCTGGGACCGGGTCCTCACCACCGCCGAGCAGGGGGCGGGCCGGCTGCTCGTGCCGGTCCAGCCGGGCACGGACGTCGACTCGGCGGGGCTCGCCGGCTCCGCGGGAGTCGACCTGCTCGCCGAGGTGCCGGCGGTGGGTGACTGGTTGGCATCGCTCGACGGCCGGGTGACCCTGGGCAACTACCTCTACGCCGACGGAGCGACCCACGCGCTCGTCTCGGTGGCCGCCGACGTGCTCGCCCGGCGTCTCACCGGCGCCCGGCCGGACACCGCGCTCGCGTTCCTGGCCACTCCCACCGACGTGTTCGTCGTACCATCCGACGCGGTCGAGCACTCCAACCGCGCCTGGGCCCAGCGCTCGCGGGCGGCCAAGGTCCTGGGCCGACCGGTGAGCTGGGCGACGCGCGGCCGGCTGCTGCATCGCGCCTACCCGCCCCACGCGGGGCCCGGCATCGGCGACGCCCTGGTCCCCGTCCAGGGCCCGAACTACGCCCTGGCCAAGCGGATCCAGCGCTGGCGCGCGACCGCCGCCCGACGCGACGGGCAGGTGGTCTCGTTCCACGTCGCTCCCTCGACCCGCACCCGGTCCGTCGTCAAGAACCGCGCGCTCGCGGCGGCGTTCGCAGGCGCCCACCGGTTCGGGGTCGAGGTCTTCGAGCCCGGCACCTCCAACGTGCTGATGGCGGCGCTGCTCGTGCACGACCTGACCGTCGGGACCCCGCCCCACGACCACCCCTGGCAGGACGAGGCGTACGCCGCCGTCCATGGCGGGCTGTGGCGTGCGCCGTACGAGCCACGCAGCGCGCTCGGCCTCTCGGCGGTGCTGGGGTACGCCGGCAGCCGCAGCTGAGCGACTCCCTACGTGTCTGGTCCCAGTCACCCTCACGGGGGCGGCGGCGCCGACGGATTCCGCGTTAGCGTCGCGACGTCGTCACCTGGCGACCTGAGGGGGATGGAGTTCCACGGTGCTCGGGGATTCACGGAGCGAGCCCGGCGTGGCGAATACGCGCCAAGCCGAGCGGATGCGCATCGCTTCGGTGCCGGCGAACCACGTCTACGTCCGTCACCTGGCGCCCGAGACGGGCGGTGGGCCCGTCCGTCTCCCCGATCCCGACCCGGACCACCGCAGCCAGGCTGCCACCCAGCGATGGTGGCCGCCGGTGATGCTCGACCCGCAGTGGGTCGAGGACAACGACTTCGACGTCTTCCACCTGCACTTCGGCTTCGACGCGCGCTCCACGTCCGACCTCGAGGAGCTGGTCGCCGCCCTGCGGCGCAGGAACAAGCCGCTGGTCTACACCGTCCACGACCTGCGCAACCCGCACCACGTGGCGCGCGAGCTGCACGATGCTCAGCTCGACGTGCTCGTGCCCGCCGCCGACGAGGTCATCACCCTGACCACCGGCGCGGCCGACGAGATCCGTCGGCGCTGGGCGCGGGAGGCGGTGGTGCTGCCCCACCCGCACGTCGTCCCGTTCGACACGATGCGAGCAGCCCAGTCGCGTCGCGAGGTGCAGCGGCGAGGCGGCCGGGACCATCCCTTCCTGGTCGGGGTGCACGTGAAGAGCCTGCGGGCCGGCATGAACCCGGTCCCGGTCATCGAGACCCTGGTCGAGACCGTGCGGCACCTCGACGGGGCGATCCTGCAGGTCGACGCCCACCGCGACGTCCTGGAGCGTGACGGCGCCCGACACGACGTGACGCTGAGCCGGCTGCTCCGGCAGTACTCGCGGTCCGGGCTCATCGACCTCCGCGTCCACGACTACTTCACCGACGACGAGCTCTGGGACTACCTCTCGTCCCTGGACGTCTCGGTGCTGCCGTACCGCTTCGGCACCCACAGTGGCTGGCTCGAGGCGTGCCGCGACCTCGGCACGACTGTCGTCGCACCCTCGTGCGGCTACTTCGCCGACCAGGGTCCGGTGCTCACCTACCGACACAGCGAGAACGGCTTCGACGCGGGATCGCTCGCCCACGCCGTCGGCACGGCCTACCGCGATCGTCCCTCGCTGGGCGCCTCGGTCGAGGAGCGTCGACGCCAGCGGCGCGGGATCGCGGCCGGACATGACCTGGTCTATCGCGCAGTCGCAGACCGACGGCGATGAGGATCTGCCTGGTCGGCTCGACCCGCTTCCCGATCGCGGAGCCGTTCGCGGGTGGTCTGGAGGCCATGACCCACGTCCTCGCCCGCGGGCTCGCGGCGCGCGGGCACGACGTCACGTTGTTCGCCGGGCCCGGGTCCGACCCGGCCCTCCCGGTGAGGGTGCTCCCCATCAGCACGTTCGTGCCGAGCGTCGAGGCCATGCGCGACGTGAACGCGCCCTCGACGCTCGCCGTCGCCGAGCACCACGCCTACCTGAGCCTGATGCTCGACCTGTCGTCGGGACTCACGGGCCCCTTCGACGTCGTCCACAACAACAGCCTGCACCACCTACCGGTGGCGATGGCTCCAGCGATTCCCGTGCCAGTGGTCACGACGCTCCACACCCCTCCACTCGCGCTCATGGAGTCCGCGCTGCACCTGGCGCCGGGGTGGTCGACGTTCACGGCGGTGAGCGACTTCATCGCCGGCGCCTGGGAGCACGTGGTCCCCAGCACGGTGATCCGCAACGGGCTCGACCTGGAGGAGTGGCCTCTCGGCGCCGGGGGTGGCCCGGCCGTCTGGTCCGGCCGCCTCGTCGCGGAGAAGGCTCCCCATGAGGCGATCGCGGCGTGTCGGCGAGCCGGTGTGCCGCTGGTGGTGGCGGGTCCCGTGCACGACAGCGCGTTCTTCGACAGCGAGATCCGTCCGCTTCTCGGCAGCGGCGTCGAGTACGCCGGCCACCTGCGGCACGACGAGCTGGCGCGGGTGCTGGGCGAGGCGTCCGTCGCCGTCGTCACCCCGGCCTGGGAGGAGCCGTACGGACTCGTGGCCGCCGAGGCCATGGCCTGCGGCACGCCGGTCGCCGGATATGCGCGAGGGGCACTGCCCGAGGTCGTGGGCGACGACGGGGGCATGCTGGTCCGCCCGGGTGACGTCGGTGCTCTGGCAGCCGCGGTGGACAGCGCGCGCGCGCTCGACCGTCGAGTCGTGCGCGGCCACGCCGAGCTCACGTGCTCGGCGACACGGATGATCGACGAGTACGAGCAGTGCTTCGCCGTGGTGACGGGCGGCACGGTGGCGGCATGAGCGGACTGGCGGCGTGATCGGCTACTACGTGCACCACGTCGGCCGCGGGCACCTCAACCGCGCGATCGCCTTCGCGGACCTCGGTGCCCGGCGGGGGCGCCCGGTGACCGTGCTCTCGTCCCTCCCCGCCCCTCCCGACCGGGTCGGGGACTGGGTGCAGCTGGCGCCCGACGCCGGCGGCGGAGCACCCTGCGACCCCACGGCGCGGGGACGGTTGCACTGGGCGCCTCTGGGCCATGCCGGGCTGCGCGACCGGATGGCTGCCGTCTCGGCCTGGATCGGCAGCACGCGTCCTGACGTCATGGTGGTGGACGTCTCGGTGGAGGTCCTGCTGCTCAGCCGGTTGCACGGTGTGCCCACGGTGTCGGTGGTGTTGCCGGGGCGACGTGACGACCCGGCCCACCTCCTCGGGCTCGACGTCGCCGACGCGCTCGTGGGGTTCTGGCCCGAGCGTGCTGCGGGGGCCGGCGGGATGCTGCGTGGCGTGCCCGACGACGTGCTGCGGCGGCTGACCTGCGTCGGGGCCTTCTCCCGGTTCGCCGTCGCCGAGGACCGCGACCCCGGCGCCGGTCGGCGGGTCGCGCTCCTGCTCGGTCGGGGCGGGCACGACATCTCCGCCGCCGACATCGCTGCGGCGCGGGCCGAGGCGGCGGACTGGACGTGGGACGTCCTCGACGGCAGCTCCGACGGATGGGTCGAGGACCCGGCCGCCCGGCTGGCGCAGGCCGACGTCCTGGTGGCCCACGCGGGCCAGAACGCGCTTGCCGAGGTCGCCGCCCTGCGCCGCCCCGCAGTGGTGCTCCCGCAGCGGCGCCCGCA
This sequence comes from uncultured Actinomycetota bacterium, assembly GCA_963757695.1. GTDB lineage: Bacteria > Actinomycetota > Actinomycetes > Propionibacteriales > Nocardioidaceae > Nocardioides. The sequence continues at coordinate 187,858 of CAVWTJ010000011.1, read as the reverse complement.
CGACGAGCAGGTCACGACCGCCGACGTGCTGAAGGGCGGCGAGTGGCCCGCGCTGGTTCGTCCCCGTTGGCCGCACGGCGAGTGGCGCGCCGTGCTGGAGGAGGCCCGCGAGCTCGACGGGAGCGGCTGGGCCGGATGGTGCGACGACGGCTCGCTCGATCGCTTCGCAGCCGTGGTGGATGCCACTCGACTCAGAGCGTCCCGGTGACGTCGGCCACCCCCTCGGTGGGAGTCGTGACCATCGCGCACGGACGCCACGACCACCTCGGGGCGCAGCTCCGCACCCTCGCCGCGGGTACCCGACACCCGGATCTCTACGTCGTCGTGGCCATGGACGACCCCGAGATCGTCGCGACCCAGCGGGGCGGCTTGGCGTACGACGTGGTGCGCTACGACGGACGCGCTGCCGCCGGTCTTCCCCTCGCAGGCGCCCGCAACCTCGGCGTGGCCACGCTCCTCGCAGCGGGCGTCGACGTGGTGGTGCTCCTCGATGTCGACTGCCTCGCCGGGCCGGGCCTGGTCGCGTCGTACGCCGCCACGGTCGCCGAGCGCCCGGACATCCTGTGGTCCGGGCCGGTGACCTACCTCCCGCCCCCGCCCGCCGGTGGCTACGACCTGAGCGACCTCGACGTCCTCGCGACCTGGGACGATCCGCACCCGGCACGGCCCGCACCTGGTCCCGGGGAGCTGCTGCTGCCGGCTCAGCCCGACCTCTTCTGGTCACTCTCGTGTGCCGTGGGTGCGGCTACGTGGCAGCGGATCGGCGGGTTCGACGAGGCCTACACCGGGTACGGCGCCGAGGACACCGACTTCGGCCACCGCGCCGCCGCTCGAGGCGTCGAGCTCGGCTGGGTCGGCGGCGCACGCGCCTATCACCAGCACCATCCGGTCAGCCGACCGCCGATCGAGCACGTCGACTCGATCCTGCGCAACGCGCGGATCTTCCACGACCGCTGGGGGTGGTGGCCGATGCTGGGCTGGCTGGAGGCCTTCGAGGAGATGGGACTCGTCCGCCGTGACGAGCGGGACTGGGTCCGGCTCGACCGGGCCGCTCCGGGCTGACCGCGGACCGGTGACCCCGCCGTGCCCGACACCGCGGGACCGGACGACCGGCCCTCGGGACCCACCCGCCGAGCGGTCCGCGACGGTGCCGGGTACGCGACGACGCACCGGCTCGGTCACCAGGGCGTGGGTGACCGCGGCGCAGCGCCGGCATCGTCCTGTGTCCCATCGGACCGATGCTCGTGCGCGGAGATGTCGTCGTCCGAACCGAGCTGCTCCGCGTCAGGACGTCGGGGAGGCGGTGTCCGTCGTGGGGGTGACCGAGATGTCCGAACAGGTCTGGGCCTGGTCCGTCGCCTGGTTGGTCAGGTCCTCGAGCTGGTTGAGCATGTCGACGATCTTGTTGGACTGGAAGCTCTGGATCGCGGACAGACTGTCGCGGATGAGCTGGGTCGCCTCCTGCAGCGACTCCGCGGCCTGGACGCACTCCTTGGGAACGATCACGGCGGTGTCGTCGGTGGAGTTCGCGGTCGGGGTGACCGTCACCGTCTCGGCGGCGTCGGGTGCGGAGTCCCCTCCCGTCCCCACGCCCACGATCAGACCACCCAGGACGAGACCGACCACGAGTGCTGCAGCCGGCACCGCGACGAAGCCCCACTGCATCTTCCGCTCCGTCGGGGGCTGGTCGCGGCCTGCGGGCTCGGTGTCGGGGGCTCGGCCGTCATCGCTGCCGGACGCGTTCTCGGTCATGCTGCCTCCAGGAAGTCGCGGCGCTGGGACCGAATGGTGGTGGCGCCGCGGTCTCCAGCGATTAGGTTGAGGAGATGGACCTGACGATCCGTTCCTCCGACGAATCCACCATACGATTTCTGGACGGACTCGTCGTCTTCTGGCTCGTGCTCTGGCTGGCCATCGGCGCGGCGGCGGGGTACACGTTCTGGAACCTCTCCGACCTCGGTGACACGATCAGCTCCTCCGGGCAGGCGACCAACAGCGCCGGCGACGCACTCCAGGTGGTCGGAGGGGTGCCCCTGATCGGGAAGAAGCCTCTCGAGCTGGGCATGGAGATCTCCGCCACGGGCGACGAGATCACGAGCCGGGGCCAGCAGGTCAAGGGTCAGATGCGACAGCTCGCCCTGCTGCTCGGACTTGCCATCGCGCTCATGCCGACCACTCCTCTCCTGGGCTTCTACCTCCCCCAGCGGCTGTCGCGACGTCGTGGCAAGAAACAGCTCAGGCGAAGCCTCGAGGACCTTGCCGATGAGAAGTCGCTCGACCGTTACCTCGCCGAGCGGGCCGTCCGCGCCCTGCCGTACCCCCGGCTCCACGCCATGGTGGGCGACCCGTGGCAGGCGATCGAGGACGGCCGGACGCGTCGGCTGGCGGACGCCGAGCTGGCCCGCTTCGGACTGCGGCGACCGTCGCCGGTGACCCGGTGACGACCCGGTGACGACCCGGTCGTCGGCCGCGGCCCCGGCCGGTTCGGGTGTCGCTTCCCGCCTGCTGGGTCGGCTGCTGGTGGGTCTGCGGTGGTGGATCATCGGCTTCTGGGTGCTCGCCTGCCTGTCTGCGACGTGGATCCTGCCGTCGCTGGCCGACTCGTCCGGCGGGAGCAGCCTCAAGGGCCTGCTGCCCGACGACGCACCGGCCATCGTCACCGAGCGTCGCTCGGTGGACCTGTTCGGCTTCCCCTTGTCGGGGCGCACCACGGTCGTGCAGCGCGACCCGGACGGCCTGACGGCCTTCGACCAGTCGCGCACCGTGGTGCGGGCGGCGTCGGTCACCAAGGATCCACCGAAGGGGATGCGCAAGATCCTCGGCGCCCTCCCCGTGACCAACGCCCTCGGGGCGTTCCCGTCCTCGAGCGAGCACGACACCACCGCGCTGACGTTCCTGCTGTTCGACCCCGGCGACTCCTTCGGCGTCCAGACCAGGGTTGCCCAGCGGTACGCCGACCGCTTGTTCGGGCCGCGCGACAGCGTCGTCGGCGTCACCGGCTCCGTTCCGGCCCGGGCGGCACAGGGCGACATCATCCGTGACGCGCTGCCGCTGGCCGAGGTGCTCACGCTGGGGGCGATCATCATCATCGTCGGGTTCGCGTTCCGCTCGGTGGTCGCGCCGGTCGTGGCCGTGCTCACGACCGGTGTCGCCTACGTGTTGACCCTGAGACTGTCCGGAGGCGTCGCCCAGCTCTTCGGTGCCGCGACCCCCAGTGAGCTCGAGCCGGTGATCGTGGCACTGCTCCTCGGCGTCGTGACCGACTACGTGGTCTTCTACCTCGCCGCCCTGCGCCGGGAGCTGAGGACCGGCGCCGACCGGCTCGACGCGGCGCGGGCGGCGACCTCGTCCTACGGGCCGATCGTGGGCGTCGCGGGCCTCGCGGTGGCGGCCGGGACCGCCGCGCTGATGGTCGCCAACTCCCTCTTCTTCCGTGCCCTCGGGCCTGCACTGGTCTTCACGGTGCTGATGGGCCTGCTGGTGGCCTTCACCCTCGTACCCGCCCTGATGTCGGTGCTCGGCTCGTGGATCTTCTGGCCGAGCCGGCCGGACCCGACCGATTCCGAGCCGCTGCCACCCACGACCCGACGTCCCCGGTCCCCGGGCCGCGCCCTCTTCGCGACGCTGGCCACCCGTCGAGATGTCGCCGCGGTCGTGGTGGCCGCGGCGGTCTCCGGACTCCTGCTGGCCGCGACACCCTTGAGCGGACTCTCGCTCGGCGTCTCCTTCATCGGGTCCCTGCCACCCGACAACGGCGTCCGGCAGGCGGCTGACGCGGCCCGCTCCGGCTTCGCCCAGGGGATCCTCTCCCCCACGACGGTCGTGGTCGAGGACCCGGGGCTCGCCAAGAACCCCGCTCGGCTCCGGGAGCTGAGCGACCTCCTGGCAGAGGAGCCCGGCGTTGCCGGCGTCCTGGGACCGGGCACCCTGCCCCGCGCCCTCGACAAGCAGATCCTGCTCACCGCGGACGGCAACGCTGCCCGGTTCCTCGTGGTGTTGGACGACCCGGCACTGGGCGCCGCCGCGATCGCCACCGTCAACGGCCTCCAGCGCAACCTCCCGGTGCTCCTGGCCCGCAGCGACCTGGGCGGCGCGACCGCCGGGATCGCCGGCGACAGCGCGACCGCGGCTTACATCGTCGAACAGACCACCGACGACCTGATGCGGATCGCCATCGCGGCCCTGGTGGCCAACCTGCTGATGCTGGTGATCTTCCTGCGCGCCCTGGTAGCAGCCGTGTACCTCCTCATCGGCAGCGTCCTGTCCCTGGCCGCGGCGCTCGGTACGACCATGCTGCTCTTCGAGCACATCGACCCCGGCGCCGGCCTGACGTTCTACGTCCCCTTCGCCGGTGCGGTGCTGCTGCTGGCGTTCGGGTCCGACTACAACATCTTCGTGGTGGGCAGCGTCTGGGACAACGCCAGGACGCATCCGCTCCCGGAGGCGATCAAGCGGACCATGCCCGGCGCCATCGCAGCGATCCTCACCGCCGGCCTCGCACTGGCGGCGAGCTTCGGGGCCCTGGCCGTCGTACCGCTCGCCCCGTTCCGAGAGCTGGCGTTCCTGATGTTCGTCGGCATCACCTTGGACGTGCTCGTCGTGCGATCGCTGCTCCTACCGGCGCTGCTGACGTTGTTCGGCCGGTCCAGCGCGTGGCCGAGCAGACGATTCGCGCCCGCCAAGAAGCGTGCCGAGGACCGCGAGGAGTCGGAGGAGCCGGTCGAGCCGGTCGAGTCGGAGGAGTCGGAGGAGTCGGAGGAGTCGGTCGAGCCGGTCCGTCCGGGTGAGTAGGGACGGCGCCGGGAGTGCGCTCACCTCGGCCTGACAGGCCGCGATTCCGCCGCCGTGGCACCGGCCGGCAAGGCGGCTCTGCCCCGCTCCCGAAACGAATCGGGCCCGAACCACCATCCGCCGGTTCGGGCCCTTCGGATGTCCTGAGACATCACCTGGTGGAGCTGAGGGGATTCGAACCCCTGACCTTCTCATTGCGAACGAGACGCGCTACCAACTGCGCCACAGCCCCAGCTGTGCGCCCCGAGGGACGCGAAGCGAAACGTTAGCACCCGATCGGGGGCGGCTTCGAATCGGCTCGGGTCACCCCGGGACGGACGCGTCAGGCGCCCGACCCACCCGCCCGGCGCTGCTCGGTCTCCGCGGCATCGGACCTGGCGTCGCGCTCGGCCTCGCTCGGCCTCGCGGGCCAGGGCGGAGTCGGCGGCACTGGCGCCGGAGCTCCACACGCCGGTCGAGTCGAGGTCGATGGTGCGCACGCTGCGGCGGGCGGCGGGCTCCTTGGCGACGTACGTCGGCAGCGTGACCGGCACCGGGTCCCAGCCACCGGGACGCCGGGGGCTCCTCGGTCGCGGCGGGCTCCTCGGTCGACCGGCTCCTCGGGGAGCTCGGCCCGGACGACCTCGATCTCCTCGGTAGCGGGTCGTCGGCGGCGCGCGGGCTCGGCGGCCGGACGGCGGGTGGCCGGCACGTGGACGGCCGCGCTCCTTCCTCACCATCAGCCGGCAGGCGACCAGCCAGGCGCCGAGCAGGCCGGTCGGGGCGAGGGTGTACAGCGGATCGACGATGCCGACGACCGCCAGCGTGCCGACCACGGCCAGGCCCACCAGGATCGTGAGGACGACCCGGAGCCGACGCCTGGCCGCGCGGGCGGCGGCGGCGCGGCGGGCGTGGCGCTGCTGCGGGGTCGGCGGCGGCGCCGAGATCTCCTGGGCATCGGCCACGCTGACCTCGGCCACCGACACCTCGCACCTCGACCTGGGTCGAGGACGGGCGTCCCGGGGTCACGACGAGCCGGGCGGTCTTGGTGTCCACCGGTTCACGGCGCGCGAGGACGCGCATCCGGTCGGAGAACCCGTCGATGGTCCGGCTGGCGGCGCTCGCCTCGTGCTGCTTGAGCGCCTTGGGGATCAGATAGACCGCCCAGGCAACCGCCAGGGCGACGAAGATGAGTGCGCTCAGGTCCACGTCCCTGAGGTTAGGAGCGATACCCCAGGCAGAGGTGGATGTCTACCCGTGTGTCGCAAATTGCTGGTGTGGCTCATGTGGTTTTGACTCGGGTCGCCGACCCGTCGAGTCGGCGCGAGCTCGCGCCGACTCGACCTGCCTGCGCACCGGGTCGGCGAGCGTCAGGGGTGCTCGAGGCGGTGGACGAGGCCGCGGGGCACCTCGTCCTTGGTGATGGCGTAGATGCGGTGGTCGCGCCACTCGCCGTCGATGTGCAGGAACTTCGGGGCGTAGCCGACCTCGTGGATGCCGAGCTTCTCCACCACGCGCAGGGAGTTGGAGTTCTCCGGGCGGATCGCGACCTCGATGCGGTGCAGCCCCACGGTGGTGAAGCAGTGGTCGATCGCCATCGCCACGGCCCTCGGCATGACGCCGCGGCCGGCGTACTGCCTGGTCGATCCAGTAGCCGATCGAGGCGAACTGGGCGGAGCCGCGCACGATGTTGTTGACCGTGACCTGCCCGGCGAACGCCGCGTCGACCTCGATCGCGAACGGCAGGGTCGTCCCCGCCCGGGCGCTGCGCGCCGAGGCGGCGGATCAGGGCCCGGAAGGTCACCGGGCGCGCCGGAGGCACCCGGCGGAGCCGTGGCGTCCCACGGCACCAGCCAGGCGGCGTTGCGGCGGCGGGCGTCGCGCCAGGCGTCCAGGTCGGAGTAGCGCAGCGGACGCAGCGTCACGACCGGCGACGTGCCGGAGGTCAGCCGGGCCGGCCACCCGCGCGTGCTCAGTGGTCGCTCCCGACGATCTGCTCGACGGCATGCACCAGCAGCGGCTCGAGGACCGCGAGCCCGTCCTTCACGCCACCCCGCGAGCCCGGCAGGTTGACCACCAGGCACGCGCCGGCGACGCCGGCGAGCCCGCGCGACAGCGCCGCGGTCGGTACGCCGGCCGCGACGCCGGCGTTGCGGATCGCCTCGGCGATGCCCGGGCACCTCGCGGTCCAGCAGCGGCCGGGTCTGCTCGGGGGTGAGGTCGGTCGGGGTCAGGCCGGTGCCGCCGGTGGTCAGCACGACGCGCGCACCGCCCTCGACGGCGGCCGCGATCGCCGCACCCACGGCCGGCCCGTCCGGTACGACGACCGGGCGCGTCGACCGACGAAGCCCAGGGCTCGCGCAGCGCGTCGACGATGAGCGGGCCGGTGGTGTCCTCGTAGACCCCGGCGGCGGCCCGGTTGGAGGCGACGACGACCTCGGCGCGACCGCGCGATCGGCGGCGCGCTCACGACGGGCGCCCCGCACGAAGTCGCCGGACTTGCCGCCGGTCTTGGTCTCGACCCGGACGTCGGTGATGACGGCCGCCTTGTCGACGGCCTTGACCATGTCGACCACGGTCAGCGCGGCGACCGAGACCGCGGTCAGGGCCTCCATCTCGACGCCGGTGCGGTCGGTGGTGCGCACGGTCGCGGTGATGTCGACGGACGTGTCGGTGACGACGAGGTCGACGGTGACGCCGGAGATCGCCAGCGGGTGGCACAGCGGGATCAGCGCCGGCGTCTGCTTGGCGCCCATGATCCCGGCCAGCCGGGCGACGGCGAGCGTGTCGCCCTTGGGCACGCCGGCCCCGCGGAGCAGCTCGATCACGGCCGGCGAGACGAGCACCCGCCCCGACGCGGTCGCCGTGCGGGCCGTCACCGCCTTGCCCGAGACGTCGACCATCCGGGCGGCGCCGCGCTCGTCGACGTGGGTCAGCTCGGTCGTTCACGTGCTCACTCCTGGTCCAGCCGGATGACGGTCACGGGCTCGCCGGCGGCGAGCTCGGTGATGTCCTCGGGCACGACGATCAGCGCGTCGGAGGCGGCGAGGTCGCCGACGAGGTGGGAGCCAGATCCGCCGACCGGCTCCACCTCGGCGACGGTGAGCGCCGTCGGCGTCCACGGTCAGCACGCCGCGCAGGAACTGCCGGCGCCCGCGTGGCGAGCCGCACCCGATGGGTCAGCCGGGCCGGCGACGGGCGTGCGCGACTCCGGGGTGAGCCCCATCATCCGGCGCAGGGCGGGGCGCACGAACACCTCGAAGGAGAGGTACGACGAGACCGGGTTGCCGGGGAGCGCGAAGAACGGCACCACGCGGCCGCCGGCGGCGGCCGAGCCCGTCAGCGTGCCGAAGCCCTGCGGCTTGCCGGGCTGCATCGCGACCCCGCCGAACCACACGGTGCCGAGCGGGCGCCAGCGCCTCCTTGACGACGTCGTAGTCGCCCATCGAGATGCCGCCGGAGGTGACGATCACGTCGGCGCGGCGCAGCTGCTCGTCGAGCGCGGCGACCAGCAGGTCGGGCTGGTCGGGGACGAGCCCGACGCGGTCGGCCACGGCGCCGGCGCGCCGCGCGGCGGCGGCCAGCAGGAAGGAGTTGCCGTCGTAGATCGAGTCGGCGGCCAGCGCGGTGCCGGGCTCGCGCAGCTCGGAGCCGGTCGAGACGATCACGACCCGGGGGCGCGGGCGCACCCGCGCCGAGGTGCGCCCGACGGAGGCCAGCAGGCCCAGGTGACGGGGCCCGAGGGCGGTGCCGGCCTCGATCAGCACGTCGCCCACGGCGATGTCCTCGCCGGCGTAGCGCACGTGCTGGCCGGCGGTCGCCGCGCTGGGTGACGACCACCTCGGCGACCCCGCGGTCGGTCCACTCGTAGGGCACGACGCAGTCGGCGCCGGCCGGCAGCGGGGCTCCGGTCATGATCTTCGCTGCCGTGCCGGCCGGCAGCACGTCGACCGGCGTGGCGGACTGGCCGGCCCCGATCTCGCCGATCACCGGCAGCCGCACGGGAGCGGCGTCGGCTGCGGACGCCGACGTCGGCAGCGATGCACGGCGTAGCCGTCCATCGCGGAGTTGTCGAAGCGCGGCAGCTGCATCGCAGCCACGACCTGCTCGGCCGCGCCGAGGTCGAGCGCGTCGAGCAGCGCCACGTCGGTCGGTGCCGGCGAGCTCGTTGCCGCGAGGACCTCGGCCAGGTGCTCCTCGACCGAGCGGAGCGCTCGGGGAGCCTCACTCATCGGGCTGCAGCACCGTCTCCGGGTCCACCCGCTGGGCCGAGGTGGCGTCCAGGACGACGTCGCCGATCACCTGGACGTTGCGACCGAAGGTCCAGTCGCCCTCGACGCGCAGGGACGTGGCCTTGGCCAGCGACGGCGCGCCCTCGGGGAAGCGCTGGTCGAACTCGCCGACCAGCTTGTAGACGCTGGCGTCGAGGTCGACGTAGGGCACCTCGGCGGCGGCCTGGTCGAGCACGAAGTCCTTGCCGATCGTGTAGACGTCCGAGCGCAGCACGAGCAGGTCGTTGGTCGTCTTGACCGGCACGAACCGGTCCCGGCCGACCTCGATGAGCTGGGAGCCCTCGAAGACCTCGATCGCGGCGCCCATGGCGGTCTCGACCTGGATGACCTTGGCCGTGGAGGTGTCGCCGGGGTCGACGTTCTTGACGTTCTTGATCAGCGGCAGCCCGAGGATGCCCTGCCGCACGTCGAGCGCCTGCTTCATCGCGGCCAGGTCGAACCACAGGTTGTTGGTCGAGCAGAAGCGGTGCCGCTCGAGGTCGGCCAGCGCATCCTGCGTCCTGCGGGGGGGTCTGTGCGGTCTCGCGCAGCACGAGGCGCCCGTCGCTCTTGCGGCGCGCGAAGTGGCCGCCCTTGCGGTCCGAGGGCGTGCGCCGCACGGCCTCGATCGCGAACGGTGCGCCGGAGGCGGCGAACCAGCCGGCGACCCGCGCGTCGGGCACGGCGCCGAGGTTGTCGGAGTTGGAGATGAACACGTGCTGGTAGCCGCGCTCGATCAGCAGGTCGAGCAGGCCGGTGCCGCGCAGCGCGGTGTAGACGTCGCCGTGCCCGGGCGGACACCACTCGAGGTCGGGGTCCTTGGGGTAGCTGACCGGGCTGAGGTCCTTCTCGTGCAGCTTGGGTTCCTTGTTCTGCAGGAACTCCAGCGGCAGCCCGTCGACGGCGAGCCCGTCGTAGCGGCCCAGCGCGGCCATGGTGTCGGCCGAGGTGCGGAAGCTGTTCATGAAGATCAGCGGCAGGGTGGCGTCGTACTGCTCGCGCAGGTGGAGGACCTGGCGGGCGATGATGTCGAGGAACGACAGCCCGCGGCGCACGCAGAGCAACGACTTGGCGCGCTCCATGCCCATCGAGGTGCCCAGGCCGCCGTTCAGCTTGATCACCGCGGTGCGTCGGACCGCCTCGGCCGCCGCGTCGGGATCGACCTCGACGTCGGCGAGGCTCGGCATGTCGACGGGGTCGATCGTCGCCTCCGGCACCATGCCGGTCTCGCCGTGCTCGAGCAGGCGGTAGTAGTGGGAGAAGGTGTCGATGGCGACCTCGTCGACGCCGGCCTCGACCATCTTCTCGCGTGCCTTGTGCATTCCGGGACTACCCATGGGTTCGATCGTAGGCTTCACGCGTGGCCACGTCACAACCGTCCGGATCGACGCCCTCCCCCAGCCCCGGCCAGGGGGCCGCCAAGCTGGCCCTGCGCGACCAGCTGACGACCGCCCGCAACCGGCTCGACGCTCACCGAGACCGGGCTCTACGCGCGCGCCCTGGCCGGGCAGCTGCTCCAGGTGTCGGAGGTACGTCGGGCGGCGACCGTGGCGGCGTACGTCTCCATCGGCGCCGAGCCCGGCACCTCCTGGCTGCTCGACGGACTGCGGGCCGCGGGCACCCGCGTGGTGCTGCCGGTGCTGCTGCCCGACGGCGACCTCGACTGGGCGGCCTACGAGGGCGAGGGGGCGCTCGCCCCCGCCCGCTACGGCCTCCTCGAGCCGACCGGCCGGCGTCTCGGGGTCGAGGCCGTCGCCACCGCGGACGTGGTGCTGGTGCCGGGCCTGGCCGTCTCGCCCACCGGCGAGCGTCTCGGGCGCGGCGGGGGCTCCTACGACCGCGCGCTGGGTCGCGTGCCGGTCGGCACGTTCACCTGTGCCCTGCTCTACGACGACGAGGTCGGCCTCGACGTGCCCGTGGAGCCGCACGACCGGCCGGTCACCGCCGCGGTCACGCCGTCGCGGCTCCACCGCTTCTGAGCGCGCCCGGCGCGGTCAGCCGGCCGGCGGCTCGAGGACCAGCACGTCGGTGCCGGCCGCGCGCACGGCGTCCTCCCCGAAGGCCCACGGGAGGGTCTCGCCGTCGATCCACAGGTCGGACTGGTCGGTGTAGTGCCCGCCGAAGGCGTGGCCCGAGACGCCGGTGAGGTTGATCCAGCGCGAGTCGTCGAGGTCGGCGAGCGAGACGACCATCCGCATCGACGGAGCGGCGGTGACGTGGTAGCCCTCGGCCGCGTCCCACGACGTCGCGTTCACGGCCGCGCCGCTGCCCGAGGCCTCCCGGCCGCCGCGGTTGAACAGCCGCTCGACGACGCCGATCCCCGACTCGCCGAGCGTGGGTGAGCGCAGGTCGAGCTCGTGCAGGGCGCCCCAGGTCCACTCGTCGGCGGCGACCGCGAGCCGTGCGGTCAGCTCGTCGCGTGCGTCGAGCATCGCCTGGGCGAGGATCCGGTCGCGGGTCTCGCGCTCGCTGGTGGTGACGTCGTCCCAGAAGTCGTTGGTCGGGTCCGCGAGCAGGTCGGCGACGACCGCCATCCAGCGCTCTCCACCGTCGGGCCAGAGCTCCTCGGGGAGCTCGTCGTGGAAGGTGAGCTCGAGCAGGTTCTTCCAGACCACGTTGAAGTACGCCGCGGCCGCGCTGTCGGCCGGCTGGCCGAAGTCCCACGAGCCCAGCAGCGACTGGCCGTCGTCGTCGTAGCCCCCGGGGAAGCCCGATCTTCAGCAGGTAGCGGGTGAGCAGGGGGGCGATCGGGTTGCGGTCGTCGAGCTGCATCTGGGCCAGGTCGTCCACCGACATCGGGTCGTCGTCCGCGATGCGGGCGGTGATCAGGTCGCGCAGCCGCTGGGAGCGGTAGCCGTGGTCCCAGTCGTCGGTGAGGAAGTAGGGGTAGCCGGGGCCGGTGACGGCCTGGTTGGCGGTCACCACGAAGCCCTCGTCCGGGTCCAGCACGCTGGGGAGCCCGTCGAAGGGCACGTACTGACCGCTCCAGTCGTTCTCCTGGCGCCACCCCGCCACCGGCATCCGGCCGTCGTTGCCGGACTTGCGGATCGGGATCAGCCCGGGCGCCTGGTAGCCGATGTGACCGGCCCGGTCGGCGTACACGAGGTTCTGCGCGGGCGCGGCGAAGGTCGAGACGGCCTCGCGGAACTCGTCCCAGTCGCCGGCCCGGTCCAGCGCCAGGATGGAGTCGGCGGTCCGCGACGGTGTCAGCGCGGTCCAGGACAGCGCGACGGCGTACTCCTCCGGCTCGTCGCCGGCGGGCACGACGGGCCGCGGCACGGTCGCGAGGTCGGCGACGTCGCCGACCACCTCGTCGGCGTCGGAGATGATCGGGCCGTGCATGGTCGACCGGACCGACAGCCGGACGTCGTCGCCGCCGTCGACCCGGATCGTCTCGGTACGGGTCCGGAGCTCGAGCTGCTTCCCCGCGTGCCGGTAGGCGTCGCCGCGGACCCGCTCGACGAAGAGGTCGGTGACGTCGGGCCCGAGGTTGGTGAAGCCCCACGCGATGTCGGCGTTGTGGCCGATGATCACGCCGGGGACACCCGGAGAAGGAGAACCCGGCCACGTCGTAGGGACAGTCCGGCCCGACGGTGCGGCAGTGGAGGCCCACCTGCAGCCAGACGCCGGGGAGCGAGGTCCCGAGGTGGGGGTCGTTGGCGAGCAGCGGCTCGCCGGTGGTGGTGTGCTCACCGGAGACCACCCAGGAGTTGCTGCCGATGCCGTCGCCGCGGCCGAGCCACGCCGGCATCCGGCCGGTGCCCTGACCGAGCCGGCTCAGCGCGTCGAACCCGGCCCCGTCGGGGCCGCTCAGCGCGTCGAAGGCGTCGAGCGCGGCACCGGTCGCGGGTCGCGTCGGGTTGCGGGTGCCGCCCGTCGTGGCGTCCTGCTCGTAGACGCCGTCGACGACCTTGCCCTGGGTGACGATCGGCGTGTGCTCGTCGTAGGAGTACGCCGGGAACAGCTCCTCGGCGCGCGGGCGGCCGACCGCGGCGACCGAGAGGGTGCGGTCGATCTCGTCGGCCATGTTGCCCCGCAGGTCCCACGCCATCGCCTTGAGCCAGGCCAGCGAGTCGATGGCGGTCCACGGCTCCGGGGTGTAGTCGAGCCCGCCGGCGTCGAGGACGGCGTACTCGAGCGAGACCTGGCTGGGGCCCTTGCCGGCGAGGTAGGCGTTGACGCCGTCGGCGTAGGCGTCGAGCGCGACCCGGGTGTCGGGCTCGAGCAGCGGCAGCTCCTGCTCGGCGACCCGGCGCCAGCCCATCGTGCGGACGTAGACGTCGGACTCGACCGCGTCCTGGCCGAACAGCTCGGCGAGCCGCCCCGCGGTCGCGTGGCGCCGTACGTCCATCTCGAAGAAGCGCTCCTGGGCGTGGACGAAGCCCTCGGCGAAGAGCAGGTCCTCGGTGGTGTCGGCATAGATCTGGGCGATGCCGTGGTCGTCGCGCACCACCTCCACCCGCCCGGCGAGACCCGGCACCTCGATCGTGCCACTGGTCTGCGGGAGCGAGCGGTGCACCAGCACGACGCCGGCGAGGGCGCTCATGACGAGCACCAGCACGATCGCGACGACGACGCCGGTGAGCACCCGGACCGGCGTGGGGAGGAGGCGGAGGCGCCGCCACCACAGGGGTGGCCAGCGGCGCTGCTGGGGAGCCGCCGGCTGCTCCTCGGATGTGGTGACCGTCATCGTGGGGACCATTCTGCCGTGCCACCCCGGTGACGTAGCATTGGCAGTCGGCGGGTCAGAGTGCCAATCCCCTCCCCCGGCCCACCACGAGGAGTTCACCAGTGCCCACCTATCAGTACGCCTGCACCGAGTGCGGACACGCCTTCGACCAGGTCCAGAGCTTCAGCGACGACGCGCTCACCGTCTGCCCCGTGTGCGACGGCAAGCTGCGCAAGGTCTTCAACGCGGTGGGCGTCGTCTTCAAGGGCTCGGGCTTCTACCGCAACGACAGTCGCTCGACGACGACCAGCACCAGCCCGGCCGCAGCGAGCGGCTCCGACTCGGGCTCCTCGAAGTCCGACTCGGGCTCCTCGACGTCAGACTCAGGCTCCTCGACCTCCTCCGACGGCGGGTCCAACGGCACCAAGAAGTCCGAGGCGGGGTCGTCGGGCTCCTCGTCGTCCTCGAGCAGCACCCCCGCCGCTTCCTGACCGAGCCGATCTCCCGACCCTGCCGACCTGTCCGGTCCCGAGCCTGTGGAGGGCCCCGGCACGATCGGCGCGGGTGACCTAGCGTCGGCCCGTGATCTCGACCCACGACCCGCGGAGCGCAGCGCGCCGCCTGGCCCGCGTCCGCGAGGGCGTACGCCGAGCCGTGCTGCGGCGCCGCCGGCTGCTCGCGGCGCTGTGCGCCGGCGTCGCGGTCGCGGCCGCGATCTCCGCCACCGCTGCGCCGGCCCCGGCCACCGTGGAGGTCGTGGTGGCCGCCCGCGACCTGCCGGCCGGCACGCGACTGAGCCCGGACGACCTGGCGGTGCGCGAGTTCCGCCCGGGCTCCGAGCCGGCCGGGCTCGCGGCCGACCCCGCGGGCCGGGTCCTGGCGGCGCCGCTCAGCGCCGGCGAGGCCGGTCACCGGCGTGCGCCTGGTGGGTCCGGGCCTCGCCGACGGGCACCCCGGGCGCACCGCCGTACCGGTCCGGCTGCCCGATCCGGGCATGGTCGCGCTGCTGCGGGTCGGCGACGTCGTCGACCTGGTGGCGGCCGACCCGCGGGCCGGGCACGCGACGACGGTCGCGGCCGGCGTACCGGTCCTCGCCCTGCCGGCGGCCGACCCGGGTGAGACCGCGGCCGGACTGCCGGGGCGCCTCGTCGTCGTCGGTCTCGACGACGAGGAGGTCACCCGGGTAGCGGCGTCGCTGCTCGCGTCCTTCGTGACGTACACGTGGTCGAGCCGCTAGTTTCGTGCGCAGCGGGCACGAGGGCCCGGATCTTCTCTACCCAAGGAGACCCATGAACGGGTTCAAGAACTTCATCCTGCGCGGCAACCTGGTGGACCTGGCGGTCGCGGTCATCGTCGGCACGGCCTTCGCGGCCGTGGTCACCACGTTCACGGCCATGCTGCTCTCGGCCATCGGCAAGGTGTTCGGAGGCGAGCGGCCCAACTTCGACAGCTACGCGCCGGGCGGCGTGCCGGTCGGGGCGTTCGTCACCGCGACCGTGGCGTTCCTCATCCTGGCCGCCGTCGTCTACTTCTTCGTGGTGTCGCCCTACGTCAAGGCCAAGGAGAAGTTCTTCCCCAGCGCCGCGCCGGGCACGCCCGAGGACGTCAAGCTGCTCCAGGAGATCCGCGACCTGCTCGCGGTCGCCCAGGGCCAGCGGCCCACGGCCACCGACGGCCAGTAGCGTCCTCGCGACGATCCGGGCTCCAGGTGCCGTCTCATCCGTGATGAGGCGGCACCTGTGCTTTCAGCCAGGCTTCCGAGGCGGAGTCGCCGCGAGGCGACGACGGACGCCCGTCGGAGTCCTCGCGCTCGTCGCTGGTGGTGTCGGGAAGCACGTCGCCGAACACCTCGGCGAGCCGGCGCCGGCGCTCCCAGTCGCTGACCGGCTCGACCTCGTCCGGCAGGTCCGGCCCGCCCGGCCCGGTCTCCGGTCAGACACAGAGACCGGCCGCAGCCCGCTCGGTGGCCGACTTCGAGTCGGTGGAGCCGTTGCCACCGCCCCCACCACTGCCCCCACCACTGCCCCCGACCACTGCCACTGCCGCTCGAGCCGTCGACGTCGTCGCTGGCCTTGATCACGCCGTCCTGGAGCCCCCGCGTCAGCGGTACGTCGTCGATCACGCGCTGCCAGAGGCGGTCGGCCTCGGGGAGCCACTCGACCCGGTTGGGGTCGGCGGGCGAGTACTGCCAGGGGACGGTGATGAACTTGATCTTGTCCAGGCCGATGCTCTTGAAGCCGTTGCCGACCTTGCCGATCTGGGTGATCGAGGTGAAGTCGGTCGTGAGCGAGCTCGTGGCGGCGTTCAGGAACCCGACCACGCGGTCGACGCGGGTCAGGGTGCCGGCGGAGACGACCTTGCCGGCCATGGCGGCGATGAACGCCTGCTGCCGCTTGATCCGGCCGAGGTCGGAGCCGTCGCCGAGGGTGTAGCGGGCCCGCACGTAGTTGAGCGCCTCCTTGCCGGAGATCTCGCGGGTGCCGGCGGGGATGTTGATCCCGTGGGCGTTGTCCTCGATCGCCTCGGGGATGCAGACCTCGACCCCGTCGACGGCGTCGACCATGTCCTGGAAGCCGTTGAAGTCGAGGACGACGTAGTTGTCGAGCCGGATGTCGGTGAGCTGCTCGAACTGCTGCATCGTGCAGGCGGGGCCGCCGAGCGAGAAGGCCTCGTTCCACATCACGTCGTCGGCGCCGGGGATGACGTTCCCCTTGCCGTCGAGGCAGTCCGGCCGGTCGACGAGGCTGTCGCGCGGGATGCTGATGCCGTAGGCGAACGTGCGGTCGGCCGAGAGGTGGAACATGATCGTGGTGTCCGAGCGCTGCCCGCCGCCGGTCAGGCCGTCGATGTCGTTGCCGGCGCCGTCGCGGGTGTCGGAGCCCATGACCAGGATGTTGATCGGCTCCTGCGGCTCGTCGGCGGCCGCCTGCTTCGCCGGGCGGTCGTGCAGCTGCCGCTCGACCGAGACGACGTCGAGGTTGTCGTTGAGGTGGCGGTAGAAGAACACCATGCCCAGACCGGTGACCAGGCTGAGGGCCACGACCGTCGCCGTGATCACGGTCGCGACCGTGTGCCGCTTCTTCTTGCGGCCGCGCCGCTTGGGCGCGGTGCTGCCGCCGTCGTACCGCAGTACGTCGGATCCGGAGTGTTCGTCGGACATGTTCACCTTGTCGGCAACGGGGCTGGTCCAGCTGAGCGGTGACCACGCCGTCGTGGACAGCGCCACAGCGCGGTTTCCCCTCATTGTGCGGAACAGCGGGGCAGCGATCCAATCCGCGCCGGCCCGTTCCCCGTGGGCTCGCTCACGCCGGCGGCCGCCCTCAGGAGAGCCTCAGGAGGGGCTCAGGTGCCGCTCAGGACCTGGGCCCGCTCCTCAGGCGGTGCTCGCTGCTACCGGGGTGTGCCGCTCACGGGGTCTCCGGCGGAGCCGCCGACCGGACGAGTCCTCGCCAGCGGGTCGTTTTCGACCCCGGCGCGGGGTCCTGACAAGATGAGCGCTGCCGCGGTGCGCTCCTGGCGTACCCGACCCGCCCCAGTAGCTCAGTGGATAGAGCAGCCGCCTCCTAAGCGAAAGGTCGCAGGTTCGACTCCTGCCTGGGGCACCACCGCAGAACCGCAGGTCTGATCCGGAAGGACCGAGCTGGCCCGGCATCAGCCTCCTCGCTATCCCACGTGCCGTGGCCGGCTTCCGCAGAGGTCCTCAGCCACGGCGCTCCACTCCCCCGCGGTCGACTCATCGCCCCGGTTCGAGACTCGCGAGAAGATGGACGATCCGGCTCGGAAGGTCCTCGGGCCAGGGGAAGTGAGGGAGAACGGCACGCTGGTGTGCCAGTCCGTGAAGCCCCAGCCAGAGGGCGATGGCATCGGTATGAGGGGCGGTGCTGTTGGATGCTCCGCTCTCGACGCAGTCGACGAGGCTGGCGGTCAGAACTTCAAGAGCCTCGGCTCCAAGGTCGAGAAGGTCGGCCTCGGAGACTGAGTCACTGCTGGCGGGGTCAGCCGTCCATACGCCGCCGAACATGACGCGGTAGCGCGCCGGGTGTTCTTCGACGAACGTCAGATACCCCTGGCAGACAGCTTCCAGTCGAGCGGTCGGGTCGTCGGGTGCCGACTCGGACGCCTCACTGAGTCGACCTCGAAGCAACTCGAAGGCCTCTTGTGTCACGGCAAGCAGGATGGCTTGGGGGTCCGCGAAATGTCGGTAGATGGAGGGGGCGCTGATGCGGGCCCGACGGGCAACTGCGCGAAGGGTCACCGACTCTGCGCTGCCGGTCTGGTCGAGCAACGCTGCGGCCGCCTGCACGATCTCGTCGCGCAGTCGGTCGCCCTGGCCGCGCGGGTTCCGCTTCCGGGTGTGGCCCTCCGAGGGTTTGCTCACACGCGCGACGCTAGCCGAGTTCCCCACCGAGACACTCACGGGATCAGTACTACCTTCCCGCGCACCGTTCGCGACTCGGCCAAGGTCATCGCCTCACGTACGTCGAGGAGCGGATACGTCGCCGCGACCTGTGGCGTGAGCGTGCCGTCGGCCAGCAGTGCGAGCACCGCATGGATGTCCTCCTGCACACGGGATCGAAATCGCGAGGGCCGGCGCAGATGCCCGGACCACAGGTCGTAGAAGCGTCGCGCGCTTCCCGTTCGGCATGGCGTTCCAAGCAACGACCTTGCCGATGGCCGCCAAGAAGGGGCCCCAGATCGATCCTGTCCCTTGCACCTTGGTTGCGATGGCGTAGGCGACCAGCCTCCCGCCAGGCGCGAGAAGGTTCCATGACCGATCGAGGCTCTCGCCGCCCAGGTGGTCGAACACCGCATCGATGCCGTTGGGCGCGAGGCGACGCACGGTCTCGGACAACTGGGGGTCGTCGTAGTCGACTGGAATGACTCCCATGGCGCGTAGAGCTTCGTGGTGGCGGGGATGGGCGGTTCCGATCACGACAACGCCGTGGTGCACGGCGAGCTGTACCAGCGTGGTCCCCACCCCACCGTTGGCGCCGTGAACGAGAATTGTCTCGCCGGGCGCCACCCTCGCGCTGCGATGCAGCATCTGCCAGGCGGTCACGCCGTTGACGACGAGGGTCTCGACCTCGACGGGGTCCAGCTCGCGAGGCACGACGACCAGGTCCTTGGCGCTGAGCGCAGCGTGAGTGGCCCATCCGCCGGTCTTCGTCATGGCTGCAACACGGGCGCCCAGCAGAGTTGGATCGACACCCGGGCCGGTGTCCGTGACCGTGCCGACGAGGTCGTAGCCCGGCACGAAGGGGAACTTCGGCTGACCGGGGTAGCGGCCGCGCCGCATGGACTGCTCGGCCATCGAGATTCCTGTCGCTTCGACGGCGACGATCGCCTGACCCTTCGCAACGGGTGGGAGGTCACGCGTGCGGATCTCGAG
Organism: uncultured Actinomycetota bacterium; assembly: GCA_963757695.1. Classification (GTDB taxonomy): domain Bacteria; phylum Actinomycetota; class Actinomycetes; order Propionibacteriales; family Nocardioidaceae; genus Nocardioides. Next base: position 168,759 of record CAVWTJ010000011.1, on the reverse strand, counting down.
GCCGTCTGGTTCGACGACTCCCGGAAGCACGACCTCAGTCATGGTCAAGGCACTCGGGCCGGGGCGGGTCGGGTTGGTCTCGGACATGGAGGTCTCCAGTTCAATGGGGTGCGAAGAGGGATTGGCATCGATCTCACCTCGTGCTGCCTTGAGGCTGCGCCGTCAACGGGCTGCGCGGGCAGTGCCGTTCCTCACCTTGAGCACGTGGGCTCCCATGAGGAGCGCCCACAGCAGAAAGCTGTAGAGGGAGATCCGCTCGGCGAGTCCCGTCGGTGTCCAGCCGTAGGTAGCGGGGATGTTGATCAGACCCATTGCCCCGAGAACGAGACTGGACCTCGCGAGCCAGCTCGGCAGTCCCAGGTCGCGGCCGGACAGACCGGTCACGATGGCCAGGGCGTTGCCGGCGATGATCGAGAGAAATGCGCCGAGCAGGTACAGAGGCAGGGTCCCGTTGTCCATCGTTTCCGGTCCCAGCGGAAAGACTGCGAACAGTATCAACGCGATTCCCTCCGTGACTCCGAGCGATGCCACGGTCCGTTGCCTCCAACCGGCCAGCCCACGGCTCAGGCCGATGCTTGCGGCAGCCAGGAGAACGCCGGTCAGGATCCAGGCTGAGCTCATCACCCACCACAGCGGAGAGGAGATGACGAAGCCCTCGAAATTGCCCTCGAACGGGCTGCCGAGGAAGTTGACGTAGTCGTCGATGTAGCTGTACGCCCGACGATCCCAAGCGAGGGCCACGACCGCCTCGGCAACCAAGTAGGTGGCGACTGCGGCGATGAGGACGGCCCCCACCCAGCGAGCAGTCGTCGTGGCGGGTGCTGGTGCGATGGTCGTCGTGGTCACGGCGCCCGGCCCAGGGTGGGTCGGGTGGCTCTCGGACATGGAGGTCTCCAGCTCAGTGGGCTGCGAAGAGGGATGGGCGTCGAGCTGGACTCGGGGTGCCGTGGCGGTCATGGAAGGTTCTCCTCGTTCGGAAGGGTTTACATGCGTTAAGTTACATCCGTTTATTTACATGTGCAAGCCCACGACCCGCGACTCCTCGACTCGGAGCCCGTCGACAGCAGCCGGCTTGGCACGGAGACCGACGAGCGCCAGTTGACCCGCCGAATTTCCGCATCGCCGAACGCTCACCGAGTACTCCCACCCAGGCACCGTCGGGGATGGGCGGTTCAGGACGGGCGGAGGGCCCAGGACACCTACAAGATGTCCAGAGACTCAGGGTGCAAGGTGCGAGATGACGGCTGAGGGTGCATGCATTACCGGCGTGCATGCGGTTGGTGCCGTCACGGACAGACACCGGTGCGACTTCTCGAGGCGCGGTCGTCGTTCACGGCGCTCAGGACCGGTCCTGGGGACCGCGGTCGACAGCGGTGACCCGGATGGGGATGTCCATGGGAATCGCGGCCTGCAACGCCTTGCGCCGCAGGTCCGGGCCATCTGTGCAGCCGCCTCCTCAGCGAGAGGTCGCAGGTTCGACTCCCGCCCGGGGCACCAGACCACTCCCTCACCGGTAGTGCGAGCGCTGCGCGCTCGAGCGGCCCTCGAGGGGCCGTGAGCGTCGGCGGCGCCGGACCGCCATCGGGTCCGGACGTCCGCGCCTCAGACGAAGAGGAACGCCAGCACGAACGCGAGCACGGGGCCGGCGAAGAGGAAGAGGATGCTCAGCGTCTGCTCGGTGGTGCCGTGGTCGGGTTCGGTCGTCATGGAGGCCATGGCTGCTCCCTGCCCGACGCACCGGGGCCCAAACCCGCTCGACTCGGATCCCATCCCCGCGGGTGGAGGACCGGTCTAGCCCAGCCGCCGCCGGGACGGCGCGGGAGCGCGGTCAGTCGACGACCTCGAACGTCATGCCGGCGGCGCGCAGCCGGGAGGTCAGGTTGTCGCCCATCGCCTGGGCGGTCGTGACGCAGCCGGCGGTCGTCGGGTTGTCGTCGAAGGCCAGGCAGAGGGCCGACTCGGCGAGCATCTTGGAGGTCTCGCCGTAGCCGGGGTCGCCGCCGGAGACCCGCGTGTGCAGGGTGCGGCCGTCGGCCTCGGCGACGAGGTCGACGGTGAACCACGACGTGTCCCGCTTGGCGGCGTCCGGGCCCTCGCCCTGCTTGACCTTGCCGAGCAGGAAGGTCCGGACGGGCCTGACCTGCGCGGCAACCGCGATCGCCGAGACCCCGACGGCACCGCCCACGGCGTAGCGCAGCGTCTTGAGACCGGCGAAGTGGGAGTAGCGGAACTCGGGCCCGTACGACGACAGCGCCGCCCCGCTGCGCGCCACGACCTGCGGGTCGAGGGTGGGCAGCGGGAGCAGCCAGTAGCCGAGCACCCGGTCCCGACCGGGCTTGCCCGCGACGGCCCGCGACGAGCGCCCCTCGGGCCGTGGCTCGGCCCGGCGGCGCTCCTTGGCGGTCGCCGCCGCCTGCTTGGCGCGCGAGAACGCGCCCATCGCGGAGTGGAAGGTGCCACCGGAGAAGGTGCCGCTGCCGCGCACGACACCGCGCATGGTGACCGGGCCTGCCGCCTGGAGCTGCAGCACGGTGAAGTAGGCGCCGAGGTCGTGCGGGATGGAGTCGAAGCCGCAGGCGTGCACGATCCGGGCGCCGGTGCGCTCGGCGGTCGCGTGCTGCTCGAGGTAGGTGCGGTCCACGAACTCCGGCTCGCCGGTGAGGTCGACGTAGTCGGTGCCGGCCTCGGCACACGCGGCCACCAGCGGGCCACCGAGCTGGAGGTAGGGGCCGACGGTGGTGATGACGACCTTGGTCCGGGCGGCGACCTCGGCCAGGCCCGCGTCGTCGGCGGAGTCGACGACGATCAGCTCGAGATCGCTGCTGCTCGGCTGGAGCGCGACCAGGCGCGCACGCACCCGCTCCAGCTTGTCGCGGCTGCGTCCGGCGAGCGCCCACCGCAGCCCGGCCGGGGCATGGGTGGCGAGGTACTCCGCCGTCAGCCCCCCGGTGAAGCCGGTGGCGCCGAAGAGGACGAGGTCGAGGTCGCGGGAGCTGTCAGCCATGGCGCTCATCGTGGCAGCCGCCGACCAACCGCCGACAGTGCGCCTACCCACGGGTAGCAATTCGCGGCCGCGAGGTGGAACCTCGGGCGGGGGCCGACCCGTCGTACGCGAGAACGACCAGGCACCGACCAGCACCGACCAGCCACCGACCAGCCACCGACCAGCCACCGCCCGCCAGCACCGGACAGGACCCATGGACGCCCAGCAGCGCGACGACGAGGACGACTTCGCCGCCTACGCGAGCGACGCGTGGAGCCCGCTGGTGCGCTCGGCGGTCTTCCTCGGCTGCAGCCTCCACGAGGCCGAGGACCTCGCCCAGACCACGCTGGTGCGCTGCTACACCGCGTGGCCGAAGGTCCGAGCGGCCGACAACCGGGCGGCCTACGTCTACCGGATGCTGCTCAACTGCCTGCGCGACTCCAAGCGGCGGCGCTGGTGGGGCGAGCGCGCGACCGAGCGGCTGCCGGAGCCCGGGGGCGAGGTACCCGACCGCACGGCCGGCATCGACACCGCGGACGCCGTCCACCGGGCGCTGGGCGGGCTCAGCAAGGCGAACCGCGACGTCGTGGTGCTGCGCTACTTCTCCGGCCTCACCGAGGCCGAGACCGCCGAGGCGCTCGGCGTGCCGGTCGGCACCGTCAAGAGCCGGCTGTCCCGCTCGCTGGCGGCGCTGTCCGCCGACGCGCACCTCTCCGACTTCCACCCGTCCCGGCCCGACACCACCCCCGAACGGAGCAGCTCATGACCGACCTCGAGCGCGACTGGGACGACCTGCCCGTCGGTCCCGCCCCGATGGACGCGATCCTGCGTGAGGGTCGGCGCTCCGCTGCGCGCCGAGGACGGCGTACGCCGGCGGCGCGGCTGCGGCGATCGGTGCTCGGCGCCGCGACCGTCGGCGGCATCGCCGCGGCCTTCGTCGCCGGGACGATCGTGGCCGCACCCGACGGGGCGACCCCGAGCGCGGCCCCGCCGGCCGGGAGCGGTCCCGCGGAGCTGGCGCCCGGCGTCGTGCCGGCCGCGTTCCAGGGCGAGCTCCAGGCCCCGGAGTCGTGCGCCGACCTGCTCGCGTCGTACGTCGACGCCGGTGTCGACCTGGTCACCGCCTACGGGTGGACGCAGCCGTACTCGCGCCTCCAGTACGTGCACGAGCTGTCCCGCTTCGACGCACCGGCCACCCCGACCGCCGGTCGTGCGCCGGCAGCGTCCGGCAAGAGCGCGGACGTCGGCACCTCGCGCCAGACCAGCAGCGACACCGGCACCAACGTCCAGGAGGCCGGCGTCGACGAGCCCGACAGCGTCAAGACCGACGGCGAGGTCCTGGTGCGCCTCGACGGCGCCACCCTGACGACGTACGACGTGTCCGGAGCGGCGGTCCGCGAGCTGGGCGTCCTCGACCTCGGCGACTTCCACGACGGCGAGATCCTCCTCTCCGGCGACACGGTGGTCGCGATCGGCAACGACGGCACCCGCCCGCGCAACGACGTCGCCTACGACGACGCCGGCTACGGCGTCTCGCCGCAGACCAGGGTGGTCACGATCGACCTCACCGACGCCGCCGCGCCCGACGTCGTGCAGACCCTCGACTACGGCGCGGCGAGCGTCACCGCGCGCCAGCACGGCGACGCCGTCCGGCTGGTGCTCTCGGCCGGCCTGCCCGACCTCGACTTCGTGACGCCGGGCCGCGGCAAGGGCAGCCGGAGGACCGCGCTGGCGACCAACCGCACCGCGGTCGAGGAGTCCACGCTCGACGACTGGCTGCCTCGGGTGAGCATCGACGGCGGCGCCCCCGCGCAGCTCCTCGACTGCGACCGGGTCGCGCTCCCCCGCGCCGAGCTCGGGCTGGGCACCATGGCCGTCGTCGGCTTCTCCGCGAGCGTGCCGGTCGGCGCTCCTGGCGACCTCGACGCCCTCGGCCTGGCCGGGCAGGCGCCGCTGGCCTACGAGTCGGCCGACCACCTCTACCTCGCCGCGTCCCCCAGCATCGGGTTCTCCGGTGGGTGCTTCGACTGCCTGCCCGCGGTGCGGGTCCCGTCGGCGGGTGGCACCGCCGCCGGCACCACCCACGTCTACGACTTCGCGCTCGACGGCACCGCAGCGTCGTACGTCGGGGCCGGTGAGGTCGAGGGCACCGTCGCCGACCGCTGGGCGATGGACGAGCACGACGGCGTCCTGCGCCTGGCCGTCGGGCCGTCGGCCGAGACCGGCGACTTCAACGCGGTCGTCACGCTGCGCGCCGACGGCGACGAGCTCGTCGAGATCGGCCGGCTCGACAAGATCGCCCGCGGCGAGCAGATCACCTCGGTGCGCTGGTTCGACGGGCTCGCGCTGCTCGTGACCTACCGCCAGGTGGACCCGCTCTTCGCGATCGACCTGAGCGACCAGCAGGACCCGACCCTCATCGGGCAGCTGAAGATCCCGGGCTTCTCCTCCTACCTGCACCCCCTGGGCTCGATGCGCGTCGTGGGGATCGGCGAGGGCCCGCAGGGCGGCCGTGGCCGCTGGGGCGCGCAGGCCGGTCTCTTCGACGTCACCGACCTGACCGACCTGACCCGCCTCGACGTCGTGTCGTACGGCGGTGGCACCCGCGCCCTGGCCGGTGACGACCCACGCCAGTTCACCTGGCTGCCCGGCTCGCGCACCGTCCTGACGGTGATCGAGCGCGGCCGCACCGGGTACGTGTCCTCGCTGCGCCTCGGCGGCGGCCGGTTCCGGAACACGATGACCCAGGTCGAGTACGGCAGCGACGTCGCCGCCGTACGCCTCGTCCCGCTGCCCGACGACAAGGTCGCGCTCGTCACCGGCGACGACGTGGAGTTCTTCACCCCCACCCCCGATCCCCGCTGACCCGTCACCTTTCCGCCGACCCATCACTTCTGGAAGTGACGGGTCGGCGGAGAAGACGTCGGCGGGCCGGCGGCGGATTAGGGTGAGCAGCATGTGCAGGAACATCCGCCCGCTCAACAACTTCGAGCCGCCGGCGACGTCCGACGAGGTGCAGGCCGCGGCCCTGCAGTACGTGCGCAAGGTCGCCGGTGCGACGAAGCCGTCCAGCGCCAACCAGGCGGCGTTCGACCGGGCGGTCCACGAGATCGCCCACGTCACCGCGCACCTGCTCGAGGACCTGGTGACCACGGCGCCGCCGAAGAACCGCGAGACCGAGGCCGAGAAGGCCCGTGCGCGGGCCCGGCTGCGCTACGGCGCGTGACCCGGCCCTCCGTACGATCGACGACGTGATGCGTGCGGCCCTCGACCTCCTGACCGACCGGCCCCTCGTGGTGCTCGGCGGTGCCGGGATGTCGACCGACTCGGGGATCCCCGACTACCGCGGACCGGGGTCGCCGGCTCGGGCGCCGATGACCTACCAGGAGTTCGTCGCCGGGCCCGAGGCGCAGCAGCGCTACTGGGCGCGCTCGCACATCGGGTGGGGCCGGATGCGCCGAGCCGAGCCGAACGCCGGCCACCGGGCCCTCGCCGCGCTCGACCCCGAGCTCCTCATCACCCAGAACGTCGACGGCCTCCACGAGGCCGCCGGCTCGCGCCGGATGGTCGCCCTGCACGGCCGGATCGCCGACGTGGTCTGCCTGGGGTGCCGGGAGACGACCTCGCGCGCCGAGCTGCACGCCCGCCTGGAGGACGCCAACCCCGGCTTCCGCGAGGAGCACCTCGCCGCCGAGATCCGCCCCGACGGCGACGTCGACCTCGACGACACCGCGCGCTTCGTCGTCCCCCCGTGCGAGGCCTGCGGCGGCGTGCTCAAGCCGGACGTGGTGTTCTTCGGCGAGAACGTGCCGCCCCACCGCGTCGAGCGCTGCTACGCCGCCGTCGACGCCCTCGCCGAGACCGGCGGTGCGCTCCTGGTCGTCGGATCGTCGTTGACGGTGATGAGCGGGTTCCGGTTCGTCCGCCGCGCCGCCAAGGCCGAGACGCCGGTGGTGATCGTCAACCGCGGCGTGACCCGCGGCGACGAGCTGGCGACGTACAAGCTCGAGGTCGGCTGCAGCGACTTCCTCGAGGCCCTGGTGGCGGTCCGGTTCTCAGGGGTCTGCTGACGTTCTCAGGGGATGCACCGCGGCGAGAACGTCAGGAATCCCCGGTGAACCGGGATTCATGCAGCCCCGCGACCGCCAGAGCCCCGGTTCTCAGGGGTCTGCTGACGTTCTCAGGGAATGCGTCGCCTGAGAACGTCAGGAATCCCCGGTGAACCGGGGATTCCTGCAGCCCCCGCGACCGTCAGAGCCGCTTGACGAAGATGTGGTCGGCGGCGTCCGGCTCGATCTCGGCGGTCTCGCCGCCGGAGCCGACCAGGACGCCCTCGGGCGTCGCGATGATCGTGACCGTCTTGTCGGGCAGGGCACCGACGCGGCGCATGGCGCTCATCAGGGCCTCGTCCTTCTGCATCTCCTCGGAGATGCGCCGCACGAGCACGCGACCCTCCTCGGCGCCGGCCGCCTTGGACAGCGGCTCGACGTCGTCCATGAAGGCCCTGATCACGGTGACCTCGCCCAGCTCGTCGAGGCCCGGGATGGGGTTGCCGTACGGCGACTCGGTGGGGTGGTCGAGCAGCTCGACGAGGCGACGCTCCACCGTCTCGGACATGACGTGCTCCCAGCGGCACGCCTCCTCGTGGACGAGCTCCCAGTCGAGCCCGATCACGTCGGTGAGGAGCCGCTCGGCTAGCCGGTGCTTGCGCATCACCCGGGTCGCGAGGCGGTCCCCCTCCTCGGTCAGCTCGAGGTGCCGGTCGCCCTGGACGGTCAGCAGCCCGTCGCGCTCCATCCGCGCCACCGTCTGCGAGACCGTCGGCCCGCTCTGGTGCAGGCGCTCGGCGATCCGGGCCCGCAGCGGCACGATGCCCTCCTCGACCAGCTCGTAGATGGTCCGCAGATACATCTCGGTGGTGTCGATGAGGTCGCTCACCATCCCATTGTTACTCATGGCTCCCTGCGGGTGGAGCGGCGCACCACGACCCCTGGCAGCCTGTCCCCTGATGACCTCCCTGATGTGGTTCCGCCGCGACCTGCGCGCCGGAGACAACCCTGCCCTGCTGGCCGCCTGCGCCGAGGGTCCGACCCTCCCGCTGTTCGTGCTCGACGACGCCCTGTGGGGTCCGGCGGGGCCTGCCCGGCGCGCCTACCTGGTCGCCAGCCTCCGCGCACTGCGCGCCGACGTGCCGCTCAGCATCGTCGCCGGCGACCCCGTACGACGCGTCGCTGGACGCCGCCCGGGAGGTCGGTGCCGAGCGGGTCCACGTCGCCGCCGACTACGGCCCCTACGGCCGCGCGCGCGACGCCCGGGTCGCCGAGGCGCTCGCCGAGGCCGGGATCGAGCTGGTCCGCACCGGCTCGCCGTACGCCGTCGCTCCCGGCCGGGTGACCGCCGGCAGCGGTGAGCCGTACAAGGTCTACACGCCGTTCTCCCGCGCCTGGGCCGACCACGGGTGGCGCGCCCCGGTGGACCCGCCGGTGGACCCGTCGTGGCGCCACCTGAAGGACCAGGTCGACCTCCCGTCCGTGGACCTGCCCGACGGGCTGAGCCTGCCCGAGGCCGGGGAGGCCGCGGCCCGCCGCCGCTGGGACGACTTCCTCGACCGGGTCGCCGCCTACGACGACGACCGCGACAAGCCCGGGGTCGACGGCACCTCCCACATGTCGGTGCACCTGAAGTGGGGCGAGATCCATCCCCGCACCATGCTCGCCGACCTCGCACCGCTGCGCAGCGCCGGTGCGGCCGACGTACCGCAAGGAGCTCGCGTGGCGCGAGTTCTACGCCGACGTCCTCGCCGCCCGCCCCGAGACGGCCCGCGAGTACCTGCGCCCCGACTACGCCCGGATGCGGTACGACGCCCCCGGCCCGGCCCTGGACGCGTGGCGGGCGGGCCGCACCGGCTTCCCGGTCGTCGATGCCGGCATGCGCCAGCTGCGCGCGACCGGCTGGATGCACAACCGGGTCCGGATGATCGTGGCCAGCTTCCTGGTCAAGGACCTGCACCTGGAGTGGCAGCACGGCGCCCGGCACTTCATGCAGTGGCTGGTCGACGCCGACCTCGCCTCCAACCAGCACGGTTGGCAGTGGACGGCCGGCTCCGGGACGGACGCGGCGCCGTACTTCCGGGTGTTCAACCCGACCAGCCAGGGCCGCAGGTTCGACCCCGCCGGCGGCTACGTGCGCCAGTGGGTGCCCGAGCTGGCCGACGTGGCCGACCCGCACGAGCCGAGCAGCGACGACCGCGACCTCGTCGGGTACCCCGAGCCGATCGTCGACCACCAGGCCGAGCGCCTCGAGGCGCTCGAGCGGTGGCAGGAGATCCGGGACTGACCGCGGCCCGGACGCCGGCGAGGAACACCCGCAGTTGTCTGGCGCGCGCCCGCCCGACGTGACACGGTGACGAGGTGACCGATCTCGCCTCCCCGCTGACCATCCCGGCACGCTTCCGAGGGCCCGCGTCCTCGGGCAACGGCGGCTGGACGGCGGGCGCGCTGGCCGGCTACCTGGCCCCCGGCCCGGTGCGGGTGATGCTCCGCATCCCGCCGCCGCTCGACACCCCCCTGGCGGTCGCCATCGACGGCGACAGCGCCGCCGCGTCGCTGCTCGACCGGGTGGTCGCGGTCGCCGCCCCGGCCGACGCCGACGTCGTGCCCGTGCCGATGGTGCCGGTCGAGGAGGCGCGCGCGGCCCAGGAGCGCTACGTCGGGCGCGACGACCACCCGTTCCCCACCTGCTACTCGTGCGGCACCGGCCGCGCGCCCGGCGACGGGCTGCGGATCTTCCCGGGTCGGGTCGCCGACGACGACGAGGGTCGCGCGCGGGTCGCTGCCACGTGGACCCCGGACGTGAGCCAGGGCGACGACCGCGCGGAGGATGCGGGCGTGGGGACCGCGTCGTTCGCCACGACCTGGGCGGCCCTGGACTGCGTGGGCGGCTGGGCCGGCGACCTGGGCGAGCGGCTGATGGTCCTGGGCGCGATGACCGCCGACGTGCGCGACCTGCCGCGCGTCGGCGAGGAGCACGTCGTGGTCGGCGGCGGTCGCGGGAGCGACGGTCGCAAGACCTTCACCGCGGCGTCGCTCTACACCGCCGACGGACGACTGCTGGGCACTGCCGAGCACGTGTGGTTCGCGGTCGACCCGGCCGACTTCGCCTAGGGCGGCGTCCTGGGTCGGTCGACCTCGGCGCGACACCCGTGCCTGCTGTTCCGAGCGGTGGACGGGCACCGTTCTCACTTGTGGCCGCGCGCCGGGCCCCACCTAGGATTGTGGCTTCGCCCGCGACCGGGGTGCGCCACAGCTGCACCCGGACGCCGACCCCCGCACCCTGGAGACCCCATGAGCACGCCCACGACCGACCCCACCTCCGCCGCACCGTGGTGGCGTGATGCGGTCGTCTACCAGGTCTACGTCCGCAGCTTCGCCGACGCCGACGGCGACGGGATCGGGGACCTGGCCGGCATCACGTCGCGCCTGCCCTACCTCGAGGCGCTCGGCGTGGACGCGGTGTGGATCACGCCGTTCTACACCTCCCCGCAGCACGACCACGGCTACGACGTCGCCGACTACCGCGACATCGACCCGCTCTTCGGCACCCTCGCCGACGCCGACACCCTGCTCGCCACGGCCCACGACCTCGGCCTGAAGGTGATCGTCGACCTCGTCCCCAACCACACCTCCGACGAGCACGTGTGGTTCCAGGCGGCACTGGCCGCCGCGCCCGGCAGCCCGGAGCGCGCCCGCTACCTCTTCCGGGAGGGCCGCGGGGTCGACGGGAGCGAGCCGCCCAACAACTGGCAGTCCGTGTTCGGCGGGCCGGCCTGGACCCGCGTCACCGACGACGGCCGCCCCGGCCAGTGGTACCTCCACCTCTTCGACACCACCCAGCCCGACCTCGACTGGCGCAACCCGGAGGTCGGCGACATGTTCGTCGACGTCCTGCGGTTCTGGCTCGACCGGGGCGCCGACGGGTTCCGGGTCGACGTCGCCCACGGCCTCTACAAGGAGGAGTCGCTGCGCGACCAGGTCCTCGACGACGGTCCCGGCCGTCCCGGCACCGCGGTCGCGTCCAGCACCGACGGCCCCGCGCCCTCCGACGCGGCCGACCACCCGACGTCGATGGTCGAGCGCACCCTGCGCGACGAGCCGATGTGGGACCAGCCCGAGGTCCACGACGTCTACCGCCGCTGGCACCGGGTGCTCGCGGAGTACGCCGGCGACCGGATGGACGTCGCCGAGGCCTGGACCCAGACCCCGGCCTCGATGGCGGCCTTCGTGCGACCCGACGAGATGAGCCAGGCGTTCAACTTCTCCTGGCTGCTCGCCGACTGGTCGGCGCAGGACTTCGCCGACGTCGTGACCGGCACGTTCGAGGCACTCGCCGAGGTCGGCGCCACGCCCACGTGGGTGCTCAGCAACCACGACGTGATCCGCCACGCCACCCGGTACGGCGGCGGCCGGGTCGGCCTGGCCCGGGCCCGCGCCGCGACGCTGGCCATGCTGGCGCTGCCCGGCTCGTCGTACCTCTACCAGGGCGAGGAGCTCGGCCTGGAGCAGGTCGACGTCGCTCCCGAGGACCGCCAGGACCCGTCGTGGTTCCGCACCGGCGAGGTCGGCCGGGACGGCTGCCGGGTGCCGCTGCCGTGGTCCGGCGAGGCTGCGCCGTACGGCTTCGGACCGGGCACCGAGCAGCCCTGGATCCCCCAGCCCGACACCTGGGGTCCGCTGACCGCGCAGGCGCAGGAGGGCGACCCGGCCTCGACGCTGGAGTTCTACCGGGCCGCGCTGGCCGCTCGCCGCGGGCTCGACCCGGCGACGACCGCCACCGTCGAGGTGAGCGGCGACGTGCTCACGATCCACCGCGGCGAGCTGCGCGTGGTCGTCAACTGCGGGACCGGTCCGGTGGCCCTCCCCGAGGGCCGGGTGGTCGTGGCGAGCGGCCCGCTCGACACCGGCGACACCGACGACACCGGGCTGCCGGCCGACACCGCCGTCTGGCTCAGCTGAGGCCCGGCCTCTCGGCCTCGTCGCTGGCGTCGCTGGCGTCGGCGGCGTCGCTGGCGTCGCTGGCGTCGCTGGCGGCGAGGTTGAGTGCCGCGTTGTAGCGGGTCAGCTCGCCGACGAAGCGCTCGAGCTCGGCGGCGCTCCAGTCGCCGAGACGCTCGTCGAGCAGCTTGTGGCGGTGCTCGGCGACGGCGGCCATCCGGGCGACGGCCTCCTCGCTCAGCGAGATCAGGGACGCCCTGGCGTCGTCCGGGTCGGGCTTCTTGTCCAGCAGACCGAGCTCCCCGAGGTGCTGCAGCTGGCGACTGATCGCGCCCTTGTCGACGTCGAACTGCTCGACCAGGGTGGAGGCGCGCACCGGGCCGCTCTGACCCAGCGACGACAGCAGCAGGTACGACGCCGGCTGGAGCTCGGGGTGCACGGCGCGGGCCCGCTCGCCGATGACGCGCCGCACCCGGCGCACCAGGATCCCGAGCTCGTGCTCGAGCGCGCGCAAGGAGTCGGTCCGGGTCATCGACGGTCCGGGGACGCCGGCACGAGGTGGGTGGAGGTCGCGCCCGACCCGGACGTCGCCGGGCCCGCGAGCGGACCCACGGGCTCAGCGGCCGCGGTGGTGTTGCCGGGCTCGCCGATCTCGTCGCCGACGGTCGTCCGCAACGGGACCTCCTTGATGAACAGCACGCACACGAGCGCAAGGATGGCAAAGGGCACGGCCACCCAGAAGATGTGTCCGACTGCTGTCCCGAACGCGTGCTCGTACAGGTCGCGCCACGGGCCGGGCAGGGCGCCCAGGTCGGGGATCGAGTGGCTCTCGGTGCCCTGCGCGGGGACGGGGACGCCGGAGCGCACCAGCGCCGCGCCCCCGGTGCTCACGGTGTCGGCGACCTGCGTCGCCAAGATGGCGCCCAGGACCGAGACGCCGATGGAGCCGCCGAGCGAGCGGAAGAACGAGACGACCGAGCTGGCCGCCCCCATGTCCTCGAGCTTGGTGTTGTTCTGCACCGCGAGCACGAGGTTCTGCATGGTCGCACCGAGGCCGACGCCGACGACGGCCATGTAGACCCCGACGAGCGCGAGTGGGGTCTGGGCGTCGATGGAGCCGAGGAGCACGAAGCCGACGACGACGAGCACGACGCCGCCGACCAGCCAGCGCTTCCACACGCCGGTGGCGGAGATGATCCGGCCACTGGTGATGCTGGAGACCAGCAGGCCGCCGACCAGCGCGATCGACATGAGGCCGGCCTTGGTCGGGCTCATGCCGCGGGCGAGCTGGAAGTACTGGCTCAGGTAGACCGTGGAGCCGAACATCGCGACGCCGATCATCACCGACGCGGCGGTGGCCAGCGCGGTGGTGCGGTCCTTGAAGAGACGCAGCGGGATGACGGGCTCGACGGCGACCTTGGCCTCGACGTACAACGCGGCGGCGATGACGAGGACGCCGGCGACGACCAGGACGGCGGTGGTGGGCGAGATCCAGTCGAACTGCTGACCGGCGAGCGAGACCCAGACGAGCAGGATGCTCACGCCGCCCACGATCAGGGTCGCGCCGAGGTAGTCGATCTTCACGTCGGGACGCCTGATGACGGGCAGGTGCAGGGTGCGCTGCAGCACGAAGAAGGCGGCGACGGCGAACGGGAGGCCCACGAAGAAGCAGCCGCGCCAGCCGAGCGGGCTGTCCACGACCAGCCCACCGACGAGGGGGCCGCCGACGGTCGCCGTGGCGAAGACCGCGCCGATGTAGCCGGAGTACCGGCCCCGCTCACGCGGGGAGACCATCGAGGCGATGACGACCTGCACGAGCGCGGTGAGGCCGCCGGCGCCGAGACCCTGGATGGTGCGGCCCCCGATGAGGACCCCCATCGTGGGAGCGAAGGCGGCCACGAGGGATCCGATCGAGAAGATCACGAGGGCGAGCTGGACGAGGATCTTCTTGCTGAAGAGGTCGGCCATCTTGCCCCAGATGGGGGTGGAGGCCGTGAGGGCCAGCAGCGTCGACACGACGACCCACGTGTAGCCCGACTGCGACCCGTTGAGGTCGGTCACGATCCGGGGCAGGGCGTTGGAGACGACCGTGCTCGAGAGCATGGCGACGAACATGGCCAGCAGCAGGCCGCTGAGGGCCTCGAGCACCTGGCGGTGCGTCATCTCGCCCGCGACCTCGGCGCTGGGCGCCGGGACTGCGGTGGTGGGCTGGGGTGCTGCGTGGGTCACGTCGTCTCGCCTCATGCGTACTAGAAGGTTGCTATCGGCAACTATATTCCGGCATGGCCGGCATCGCCTCATCGAGAAGCCGTGACCCGGCTCACCCCCGAAAAAAGGACGACCCGCAAGCGTGGCCGGGATCCGGAGATCCGGGGGCCGCTCCCGGGGACGTGACTGCCGGGATCGCCTGCGGGTCGGGTGACTGCGTGGAATTCACCAGCAGCCGCGAAGGGACTCTGCCCTCCGTGATGCTGGGCTGCTAGCGGGCAGCCACCTCACGCGTCCTTGAAGAATGCATTCTTCGGACCACCTCCTTTCCCGTGTACGACAACGGTAGATCGCGCACCCCGAACGGGCAAGGGGTTTGCTCACCGGCGGGCGTGACGGCTCACCCGTCCACGGCCGCGGCGAACTGCGCGTTGTAGAGCCGCGCGTAGGCGCCACCGGCCTCCAGCAGGGAGTCGTGCGTCCCCTGCTCCACGATCGCGCCGGCCTCCATGACCAGGATCAGGTCGGCATCGCGGATGGTCGAGAGCCGGTGGGCGATCACGAACGACGTCCGGTCGGTGCGCAGCGCCGCCATCGCCTGCTGCAGGAGGAGCTCGGTGCGGGTGTCGACCGACGAGGTGGCCTCGTCGAGGATCAGCAGCGCCGGGTCGGTCAGGAAGGCCCGGGCGATGGTGATCAGCTGACGCTCGCCGGCCGAGAGGTTGGAGCCCTCCTCGTCGACGACCGTGTCGTAGCCGTCGGGGAGCGAGTGCACGAACCGGTCGACGAAGGTCGCCCGCGCCGCCTCCAGCACGTCGTCCTCGGTCGCTCCGGGGCGGCCGTAGGCGATGTTGTCGCGGATCGTCCCCTCGAAGAGCCAGGTGTCCTGGAGGACCATCCCGATCTGACCGCGCAGCGCGGCGCGCGGCATCGCGGTGATGTCGACGTCGTCGATCGTGATGCGGCCGGCGTCGATGTCGTAGAAGCGCATGACGAGGTTGACCAGGGTCGTCTTCCCGGCACCGGTGGGTCCCACGATCGCCACCGTCTGCCCCGGTCGCGCGACCAGGGACAGGTCGGTGATCAGCGGCCGGTCCGCGTCGTAGGCGAACGCGACATGGTCGAAGGCGACCTCGCCGCGGGTCACGGCGGCCGCGGCGACCCCGCCCTCGACCGGCTCCTCCTCGGCGTCGAGCAGCTCGAAGACCCGCTCGGCCGAGGCCACGCCGGACTGCAGCAGGTTGGCCATGGAGGCCACCGTCGTGAGCGGCTGGGTGAACTGGCGCGTGTACTGGATGAAGGCCTGCACGTCGCCCAGCGACAGCGACCCGCTCGAGACCCGCAGCGCTCCGACCACGGCGATGACGACGTAGTTGAGGTTGCCGATGAACATCATGGTCGGCATGATCAGCCCGCTCACGAACTGGGCCTTGAAGCTGACGCCGTAGAGCTCGTCGTTCTGCTCGGCGAACACGCGCTCCGCCTCACCCTGGCGCCCGAAGACCTTGACCAGCGAGTGCCCCGAGAAGGACTCCTCGATGTGGGCGTTGAGCTGACCGGTACGACGCCACTGCGCCACGAACTGCCCCTGCGAGCGCTTCATGATCGCCCGGGTCGCGGTCAGTGAGATCGGCACGCTCACCAGCGCCACCAGGGCCAGCAGCGGCGAGATCCAGAGCATCATCGAGAGCACCGCGACCAGGGTCATCAGCGAGGTGAGCAGCTGGCTCATCGTCTGCTGGAGGGTCTGGCTGACGTTGTCGATGTCGTTGGTGACGCGGCTGAGCAGCTCACCGCGCGGGCTCCGGTCGAAGTAGCCCAGCGGCAGCCGGTTGATCTTGTCCTCGACGTCCTGCCGCATCCGGTAGATCGTGCGCTGCACGACCCCGTTGAGCACGAAGCCCGAGAGCCAGCCGAGCAGCGAGGCGACCAGGTAGACCGCCAGCACCCACAGCAGGACCTGACCGACCGCCCCGAAGTCGACCCCCTGGCCCGGCACGACGTCCTGGCCCTGGACCGCGTCGGGCAGAGCACTGTCGGGCGTGCCGGCGGGGACCTGGCGCCCGATGAACCCGGAGAACACCAGGTCGGTGGCCCGACCGAGGAGCCGGGGCCCGATCGACATCAGCACGACGCTGAGCACGCTGAGCGCGACCACGACGAGCGCGGGCCCACGGTCGGGACGCATCCGGGCGACCATCCGCTTGGCCGACGGGCCGAAGTCCATCGCCTTCTGGGCGACCATCCCGCCGCCCATCGGGCCCCGCCCGGGCCCGCCGCCCGGCGCCTCGATGCGCTCGGTGGCCTTCAGGGCACCGCCCTTGGGCGAACCGCCGCCCTGGGGGCCGGTGCCGGTGGTGGTGTCGTCACTCATGCCCGGACCTCCGCGCCGAGGGTGCTGACGGCCCCGGTCGCCGCCTCGGCGGCGCTCAGCTGGGAGGACACGATCTCCCGGTAGGTCCCGCAGGACTCCAGCAGCTCGTCGTGGGTGCCGCGGCCCACGACGCGGCCGTCCTCGAGCACGATGATGAGGTCGGCGTCGCGGATCGTCGAGACCCGCTGGGCGACCACGACGACCGTCGCATCGGTCGTGACCGGCGCCAGTGCCGCGCGCAGTCGCGCGTCCGTGGCGAGGTCGAGGGCCGAGAACGAGTCGTCGAACAGGTAGATCCCCGGCCGTCGTACGACGGCACGCGCGATGGCGAGGCGCTGGCGCTGACCGCCGGAGAAGTTGGTGCCGCCCTGGGCGACGCGGGACTCGAGCCCGTCGGGCAGCGCCTCCACGAAGTCGCGGGCCTGGGCCACCTCGAGGGCCGTCCACATCTCCTCGTCGGTGGCGTCGGCGCGACCGTGCTCGAGGTTGGAGCGGACCGTGCCCGAGAAGAGGTAGGCCTTCTGCGGGACCAACCCGATCTGGTCCCAGAGCAGCGGCGGGTCGAGGTCGCGGACGGGGACCCCGGCGACCCGCACGGTGCCGGAGGTGGCGTCGAAGAGTCGCGGGACGAGGTTGAGCAGCGTCGTCTTGCCGGCGCCGGTCGAGCCGATGACGGCGACGGTCTGTCCGGGGCGGGCGCTCAGGCTGATGTCGTCGAGCACGGGCGCCTCGGCGCCCGGGTAGGCGAACGTGACGCCCTCGAGGTCGAGGTGCCCGCGGCGGGCCAGGTCCGGGGCGACCGGGTCGGGCGACGGCACCACCGACGAGGCCGTGTCGAGGACCTCCATGATCCGGTCGGCGCACACCGCCGAGCGGGGCACCTGCATCAGCATGAACGTCGCCATCATCACCGACATCAGGATCTGCATCAGGTACGACAGGAACGCCGTGAGCGCCCCGACCCCCATCTGCCCGTTGTCGACGCGCATGCCGCCGAACCAGATCACGCCCACGCTGGCGACGTTAACGACGAGCATCACGAGCGGGAACATGGTCGCCAGCCAGCGACCGGCGCGCACCGCGACCTCGGTGAGGTCGGCGTTGGCGTCGCCGAAGCGCTCGGCCTCGTGGGGCTCGCGGACGAAGGCCCGGACGACGCGGATGCCGGTGATCTGCTCGCGCAGCACCCGGTTGACCTCGTCGATGCGGCCCTGCATGAGCCGGAAGCTCGGCACCATCTTCGCCACGACGAAGCCGACGGAGAGGAACAGGGCGGGCACGACGACGGCGAGGATCCAGCCGAGGCCCGGCGTCCTCGCGCAGCGCCATGATGACGCCCCCGACCATCATGATCGGCGAGGAGGCCGCGATGAGGCAGGCCATGAGCACCAGCATCTGCACCTGCTGGACGTCGTTGGTGCCGCGCGTGATCAGCGAGGGCGCCCCGAACTGGTCGACCTCACGCTGGGAGAACGTCCCGACCCGCTGGAACAGGTCGCGGCGGACGTCGCGACCGAACGACATCGCCGTGCGGGAGCCGAACCAGGCGGCACCGACCGACGCCAGGACCTGGGCGAAGGAGACGGCCAGCATGATGGCGCCGAGGTGGAAGATCGTGCCCGTGTCGCCGAGCGCGATGCCCTCGTCGATGATCCGGGCGTTGAGGCTGGGCAGGTAGAGCATCGCCAGCACGCTGACGAACTGGAGGCCGATCACCGCCGCCACCAGGGAGCGGTAGGGCGCGAGTCGGGAGCGCAGGAGTCGCAGGAGCACGGGTCAGTCTCGTTTCAGCAGGCCGGTGAGGACGGTGTCGACGATCTGCTCGGGCGTGAGCAGGCGGCCGTCGGCGATCTGGTCGTGGCTGCCGGCGAAGGCCAGCAGACGCAGGACATGGACGAAGTGGTCGACGGGTACGGCGAGGCGGTCGACGTCGTCGCCGATCAGCTCGACCACCAGGGCGTTGATGCGGGCGCGCCAGGCGATCGCCTCGGCACTGTCGTGCAGGTGGTCCGGCGGCCGCACGAGACCCACCCGGCGCATCAGCGAGAACGTCGCACGCGAGCGCTGCTGGATGATCGAGGCCAGCATGACCAGCCGGTCGCGCAGCGGCCGGTCCCGGTCGATCTCGACGATCCGCGCCACGAGCTCACCCGGCTCGAAGGCCCGGGCGATCGCGGCGTCGACGAGCTCCTCCTTGGAGTCGACGACCCGGAAGATGGTGCCCTCGGCGATCCCGGCCGCCTCGGCGATCTGGCGCGTGGTCACGGCCCGACCGTGCTCGCGGAGCAGGCGCAGGGTGACGTCGACCAGCGCATCACGGCGGTCGACCGCAGACATGGCAGGAGCTCGGGGAGACACCCCGGAAGCGTAACTGAGTGAGCACTCACTCACAACGTGTTTTCGGGTCGTCCTCCCGGCCGCCCGCTCAGCCCAAGCCGCCCGCTTCGCCCAGTCCGCTCAGCCCAGCTCGGGCGGCGGGGCGACCGAACGGTCCTTCAGCCGGACCCCGCTCTCGCCCAGCTCGCGCGCGCCCTGCACCAGGGCCAGCAGGACCGCGGCGGCACGGTCGTAGCCGAGCCCGTGCGGGGCGCGGATGTTGGAGACGCAGTTGCGCTCGGAGTCGCGTCGTCCCGGTCGCGGCAGGTGGGTGACGTAGGCGCCGAGGCTGTCGGCCACCGTGAGCCCGGGGCGCTCCCCCACCAGCACGACGACCGTGGTGGCGCCGAGGTGCGCGGCGACGGGGTCGCCGAGCCCGACCCGCGCCTGCTCTGCCAGCACGACCGGCGCGAGGCTCAGGCCGGCTTCGGTGACGTGGGAGTGCAGCGCTGTCACGAGCGCGACGGCGTGCTCGTCGTGGGCGCGCGCGGACAGTCCGTCGGCGAGGACCAGCGCCACGTCGTACGTGCCGGCGGACCCCTCGGGCAGTCCGGCGAGGTCCTCGGGCTCGCGGCCGAGGTCGGGGCGCCGCAGGTACGTCGCCCGGTCGCCTGCCCTGCTCCGCACGCGCGCCACGTCGAGGCCGAGAGCCGTGATGCCGCGCTCCAGGGCGGCGTCGTCCCACGGCAGGTGGACGGCGTCGCGCGCCACCGCGTGGGCCGAGCGCAGGGCCAGCTTGTCGCGCGTCGGCAGGGCGTCCCCGGCCCGGCCGAGGCCGATCCGGGCCTGGGTGGCCGCACGGAACGGGTCCCAGAAGTCGAGCCCTCGGTCCGGTCGGTCGCTCGGGTCGCGGCCGCTCATCGGGCCACCAGTGCGGCGAGGCGGCTGGCGCCCGCGTCGACGGCGGCGATCCGCCCGTCGGCTGCCAGCAGCCCGACCCGGTCCAGCCAGGCCTCGAACTCCGGCGCCGGGCGCAGCCCCAGGGTGCGGCGCAGCGCGAGCACGTCGTGGAAGCTCAGGCTCTGGTAGCCGAGCATGACGTCGTCGCTGCCGGGCACGGTGATGACGAAGCCCATCCCGGCGGCGGCGAGCACGGTGAGCAGGGTGTCCATGTCGTCGGCGTCGGCCTCGGCGTGGTTGGTGTAGCAGACGTCGACCCCCATCGGCAGGCCGAGCAGCTTGCCGCAGGCGTGGTCCTCCAGGCCGGCGCGGATGATCTGCTTGCCGTCGGCGAGGTACTCCGGGCCGATGAAGCCGACCACCGTGTTGACCAGGAGCGGGTCGAAGGCGCGGGCGACGGCGTACCCGCGGGTCTCGAGGGTCTGCTGGTCGACCGGTCGCCCGTCGACGCCGCGATGGGCGTCGGCCGAGAGCGCCGAGCCCTGGCCGGTCTCGAAGTACATGACGTTGTCACCGACCGTGCCGCGGCGCAGCGAGAGCGCCGCCTCGCGGGCCTCGCCGAGCATGGCGAGGTCGATGCCGAAGCCGCGGTTGGCGGCCTCGGTGCCGGCGACCGACTGGAAGACCAGGTCGACCGGCGCCCCCTGCTCGATCAGCTCGATCGTGGCGGTCACGTGGTTGAGCACGCACGACTGGGTGGGGATCTCGTAGCGTGCGCGGACGTCGTCGAGCAGGCGCAGCAGGTCGGCCGCCGCGCGCGGGGAGTCGGTGGCCGGGTTGATCCCGATGACCGCGTCGCCGCACCCGAGCAGCAGACCGTCGAGCACCGCGGCCGCGACTCCGCGCGGGTCGTCGGTCGGGTGGTTGGGCTGGAGCCGGGTGGTCAGCGTGCCGCGGGTGCCGACGGTGGAGCGGAAGCCGGTGACGACCTCGCACGCGCGGGCGACCGAGACAGGTCGCCGTTCCCCATCAGCTTGCTGACCGCGGCGACCATCTCCGGGGTGAGCCCCGGCGAGAGCGCGGTCAGGGTCGCGGCGGCGTCCGGACCGGCCACGACCTCGAGCAGGTGGTCGCGCAGGCCGCCGACGGTGAGGTGGCTGACCGGGGCGAACGCGCGCGCGTCGTGGCTGTCGACGATGAGCCGGGTGACCTCGTCGTCCTCGTACGGCACCACCGGTGTCGCGAGGATCTCGGTCAGCGCGACGTCGGCCAGCACCCACTGGGCCGCGGCGCGCTCGGCGTCGGTCTCGGCGGCACAGCCGGCCAGCTCGTCGCCGCTGCGGCGGGGCGAGGCCTTGGCGAGCACCTCGACCAGGTGCCCGAACTCGTAGGTGTGGCCAGCCACCGACTGGGAGTACGCCGTCACCGGTCTCACGGTAGTGGACGAAAGTCACCGCCAGGTTTCGTCGTTCACCGCAGTCGTGCGTGCCGCCGGGCGGGTCCGCCCTCGGGGTCGCCTTCCGCGTCCTGCTCGGCCGCACGCCTGCCGGCGGCTCCACTCAGCGTCTGGTCAGGGCCAGCAGGTCCGGGCGGGTCTCCAGCCAGCTGCTGAACGCGCGGCTCTGCTCGTCGCCCCAGGCGCTGGCGGGCGTCGCGGCCAGGAACTCGCGTCAGGACGTCCTCGGCACGGCCGGCACCCAGGGCAGCCACGAGCGACCCGAGCACCGGCTCGTGGTGCCGGACCAGCAGCGAGAGGCGGGCCTGGTCGGTGAGGGCGCGCATGAGGTCGGCACCGGGGTCCCTGACCGCCAGGTCGTCTGACCCACGGGTGGTGTAGGCCAGCAGCTCGGCCTCGCGCTGTGCGGTCGTCGTACCCGTGGCGGGCCGGGTCGCCGCCGGGCGACGGACGACGGGTCGCGCGGGCGTCGGCCCGGCCGCCGGGAGCTCGACGACGCTGCGGATGGAGGACAGCACGTCGCGCAGCCCCTCGACCCCCTGCGCCGGCCAGCGACACGGGCACGGCCTCGTAGATGACCGCGCGGACACGGGGCAGCCGCGGGACGACCCTGGCGGCGAGCTCGAGGAGCTCGGGGTCGACCGGGCCCGACGTGGGCGTCGAGGTAGTAGCCCTCGGTCTCGAAGCCGCCGGCCAGGTGCACCTCCCAGACCCGCTCGAGCGGCAGCGCCGCCAGGTAGTCCTCGACCGGCTGGCGTCCGTTGCGCTCGTTGGTCCAGATGTTGTGCAGGTCGAGCAGGATGCCGCAGTCCGCGGCCTCGGCGATGGCAGCGACGTACTCACCGTCGCCCAGGTCGCCGGGGACCGGCTGCAGGTAGTTGGTCGGCGTCTCGACGAGGAACGGCCGGTCGTGGAGCCGCTGGTAGGCCGCGATGTGCCCGACGGCGGCGTCCACCCCCTCCGACGTCTGCACGGGCGGGAGCAGGAAGCCGGCGTACGAGCCGCCGGCGGCGTTGAAGGCCAGGTGCTCGCTCCAGTGCACGGCGTCGAGGGCCCGGGTCGAGTCCGCCGATCGCCCGGACGCCGTCCTCCTCCGGAGCGGTCGTCCCGCCGACCGGGAAGCCGACGCCGTGGGCGAGCAGCGGACGCCCGCAGGACCGCAGCCACGCCAGCGCCTCGGGCGCGATGACCCGGCCGCCGCCGAACCGGCTCTGCCACAGGGTCTGCGGCTCGACCTCGACGACGTCGACCAGGTCCTCGATGCCCGACCACAGCTGGTCGAGCGAACCGAGGGCGATGATGCCCACGCCGAGGTCGAGCCGTGACCACTCCATGACGGGGCCGCCTCAGCCCTTCAGGCGACGCTGGTCGACCAGGACCGGCTGGACCTCGAGCTCCGGGGTCACGTAGAACTCCTCGGAGGTGGCGCCAGTCGATCATGATCCCGGAGTTGCACCCGCCGCACCCGAAGCGGTCGAAGACGCTTCGCCTGGACCTTCTCGAAGGAGTCGATGTTGCCCAGGATCGCGGTCGGGATGTGCACCGTCACCGCGATCTCGCGGGGCGGGAGCGGTTGGGGATTGAGCTCGTTCATGGTGGTGTCCCTGTCTCTCACTCGATGTGACGCGGCGGGCGCCACGCCTGATCGGAGGAGGGCTGGGACGAGGCCGCTGATACGCCAGGCGGCCCAGCACGCTGGTCGAGGTGTGCCGAGCGCGACCTCCCCGGTGGTCGAGGTGCGAGGAGCGCGGCCGGACGGTGGTTGAGGTGCGAGCGAAGCGACCGCACGACCGTGGTCGAGGTGCGAGCGAAGCGACCGCACGGTGGTTGAGGTGCGAGCGAAGCGACCGCACGGTGGTTGAGGTGCGAGCGAAGCGAGCCTCGAAACCACCGGGACGCATCGCACCGGTGTGGGCGAGGACGCTGGCCGGTCACGCTCGGTGCGCCAGGAAGACGTGCTCCATCCCCGGGCGGTCCGGAGCATCACGGACGTCGTCGACGACGAAGCCGTTGGCGACGAGAGAGTCCTCGATCTCCGCCCGGCTGCGAAAGCGGAGCGTCGACTCGGAGGCCACCACGGCGCCGTCGCGCGAGAAGGCGTAGCGGTGCCGGAAGGACACCAGCGGGAGGTCCACCTCCGTGACCTCGCGGCGCTGCTCGACCTCGCCGACGCCCGCGACGTCACGGACGACCGGACCGGGATCGGCGGCCCAGTCCTCCCAGGCCCGGCGCTCGGGACGTCGCGCCTCGAGGACCAGGTGGCCGCCTGTCCGAAGTGCGCCGTGCAGCGCCTGGAGGGTCGCGCTCCAGGCAGCGTCGGTGAGGAAGACCTGGGCGACGTTGCCCGTCATCAGCGCCAGGTCCGCCACCCCTGGGCCGAGCGACGTGGCGTCCCCGTGGACCCACGTGACCGAGCCGGCGCCCGGCTTCGCGCGCGCGACCGCCAGCGAGGCCTCGGCCGGGTCCACCCCCACGACGGAGCAGCCCCGCTGGGCGAGGAGGAGGGCCAGGGTGCCGGTGCCGCACCCGACGTCGACGACGCGGCGGGCGCCCCGCTCCTCCACCAGGGCGACGTACGCCGCCAGGTCGTCGCGGGGCGCGTCGAACGCGTCGTAGACGCCAGCGAGACGCGGGTCGGAGAAGAGGGCGTCGGTCATGACGTCCGAACGTAGTCGCGTCCGCGCCGTGTGCAACTCAGGGCCACCCGGCGCCCGGCGCCGGTGCGGGTACGCTCACGACCTGGCCGGTGGTGCCGCCGACCGCGTCGGGTCCGCCCCAGTCCTGGCCGACGACGTAGAGCTGGGGGTCCGGGCCGCGGCTCAACGCGCAGGCGAACGCACCCCGGTCCAGGACGACCGCGCCCAGGACCTCGCTGCCCTCGCGGACCCGGACGCAGTGCCGGTTGCCCACGTCGGCGTACCAGGCCGCGCCCGTCGCATCCAGGCAGATCCCGTCCGGGTGGTCACCCGGGGTGGCCGCCCAGACCCGGCGATCGGTGAGGGACCCGTCGTCGGCGATCGTGTACGCCGTCAGCCGCTCGGCGTACGACTCCGCGACGAGCAGCGTGGTGCCGTCGGCGGTGACGGCCATGCCGTTCGGGAAGGCCAGGTCGCCCGCCACCGGGGTGACCGTGCCGTCGGGGGCCACGAGGACGACCTGCCCGGGCGCGACGTCGCCGCCGGGGAAGTCGAACCCGATGCCGTTGACGTAGGCGTTGCCACGTCCGTCCACGACGATGTCGTTCCACGGCTCGGTGGACACCGGCGCCAGGTCGGCGTGCCTGACGAGCGACCCGTCGGGCTCGCGGCGCAGCACGGCGCGGTCGGCCGACGAGACGAGCAGCAGCCGCCCGTCGGGCAGGAAGTCGAGGCACAGGGGGAACGACGCCACCTCGGCCTCCAGCCGCGGCGCCGCACCGGCCACGACCGAGTAGACGCGGCCCGCGCCCCAGTCGGACACCCACAGGCGCCCGTCGCGCCAGCGCGGCGACTCCCCGAACACCAGGCCGTCCAGCAGCAGGTCCATGAGAGGCCAGACCAGCCGGGAGGGCGGGACTCATCGCTGCCGCGGGCTGACGGACCCCCGGTGGTCGAGGTGCGAGGAGCGCCAGCGCGACCTCCCCGGTGGTTGAGGTGCGAGGCGAAGCGAGCCTCGAAACCACCCGTGCCCGCACGACGCTGCCTGTCGTCTCACCGGGTTTCGAGGCTCAGGCGCCAGGGCGCCTTCACACCTCAACCACCGGGACGGCCGGAGCTTCGCACCTCAACCGGAACCCCACGGTGGTTGAGGTGCGAGCGAAGCGAGCCTCGAAACCACCCGTGCCGACAAGCAACCGCAGGCCCCGACGCCGACTCCCGGCCCACCGGGTTTCGAGGCTCAGGCGCCAGGGCGCCTTCACACCTCAACCACCGGGACGCCGGGGGTCGGGGGTCTAGAGCGCCACCTCGGGGAACGCGATGACCGAGAGGAACCGGATCGGCAGGTCGACGAGCGCGACGGGCCCGTGCCGGCCCTCGCCGTCGAGCTGGAGGGAGTCGCCGGGGCCGAGGCGGTAGACGGTGCGGCTGTGGCTGTAGTCCATGACGCCCTCGAGCACGTAGATGAACTCGGTGCCGGGGTGCTGGAAGAGCGGGTAGGTCTCGCTCTTCTCGCTGAGGGTGACGAGCAGGCACTCCAGGCGCCGGTGCTCGCCACGCAGGGATCCGAGCAGCTCGTACTCGTGGCCCTCCTTGGTGCCGGCGCGCACGATCCGGGCGCCGGTGCCACGGGCGACGTAGGACGCGGGGCGCTCGGAGTCGGCCCCGCGGAACAGCGAGGTCACCGGTACGTCGAGACCGGTCGCGAGCCGCGCGAGCGTCGACAGGCTGCAGGAGGTCTGGGCGTTCTCGATCTTGCTGAGCATCGCCTTGGAGATGCCGACCCGGTCGGCCATCTCCCCCACCGAGAGCCCCTGCTGCAGCCGGAGCGTGCGCACGTTGCGGGCGATGGCCTCCTCGAGCTCGAGCTCCTCCAGGGGCTCTGCCGGGTCGCGCTCGCGGGCGGTGCCGGCACGGTTGCGGACCAGGACCGGATCGGCACGCGGCCCGGTCACCTGCCCGGTGACCTGCTCGGCGACCTGATCACCATCGGTGGACATGGCGTAACCCTAGAAGACCCATGGTCGCGATCAGCGCATCTGTCCGGCGGTGGCGTAGGGGTGCGGGCTGCGTAGCGGGTCGCCCTCGGCGAAGCGCGCGAGGCGGAAGTCGCGCTCGGGCACGAGCGGGTCGCTGCTCACCCCGTCCACCACGAGGTCGGCGACCAGCCGCCCGACCGCCGGCGAGATCTTGAAGCCGTGCCCGCTGAAGCCGGCCGCGACCACGAGACCGTCGACGTCGCAGCGCGAGATGATCGGGTTGTAGTCGGGCGTCACGTCGTAGCAGCCGGCGTAGCTGCTGGACAGGACGGCGTCCTCGAGCCCGGGGAAGCGGTGGCTGACCTTGTCGACCGTCATCTCGACGAACGCGTCGTCGGCTCGGTTGAGGTAGGCGTCCGGGTCGGCCGGCTTGAGCGTGTCGAGGTCGGAGTTGCCGAAGAGGATCTCGCCGCCCACGTCGGGGCGCACGTACTGCAGCGACACCAGGTCGGAGAAGACGGGCAGCCCCTCGGTGGGGATGCCCGGCTTGAGCAGCACGATCTCCTCGCGGTGCACCCGGATCGGCAGGTCGATGCCGAGCGGAGCGGCGAGCGCGACCGACCAGGGTCCGGCGGCGAGCACGACCCGGCGGGTGGCCACGACCGAGCCGTCGGCGGTCCGGACACCGCACACGCCCGCCTCGTCGCGCAGCAGCTCGGCCACCGGCGTCCCCTGCCGGATGCGTACGCCGGCCGCGCGCGCGGTCGCCGCGAAGGCCTGGGCGGTGAGGTAGGCGTCGCCGTACCCGCCGCGGGCCTCCCAGCCGAACGCCGCGAAGTCGTCGAGCCGGGCGGCCGGCCAGAGCCGGGCCACCTCGTCGTGGCCGATCTCCTCGGTCTCCACGCCGACCGCACGCTGGTTGGCCAGGTTGGCCCGCAGTGCCGCGACGTCGGACTCCCCCACGCCCACGACGTAGCCGGTGCCGTGGAACCCGATCTCGGTGCACGAAGTGGTCGGCGGCGGACTCGAAGACCTCCAGCCCGGCCCGGGCCATCGCGGCCAGCGAGGGCACGCCGTAGTGGCAGCGCACGATCCCGCTGGACTTCCCGGTGCCGCCCGAGCCGACGGTGGCGCGCTCCAGGACGAGCACGTCGGTGATCCCGCGGCGTCGCCAGCGCCCAGGCCGTGGCGCACCCCTCGAGGCCACCGCCGACCACGACCACCTCGGCCGTGGCCGGCAGCTCAGAAGCCACGGCTCGCGCCGGGTGCGCCGGGGATCCAGTCGGTGCCGGCCAGCGGCACCCGGGCCATCGCGGCCGCCTCGAGGGTCAGCGCCACGAGGTCCTCGGGCTCCAGGTGCTGCACGTGCGCCTTGCCGCAGGCGCGGGCGATCGTCTGGGCCTCCATCGTCAGCACCCGCAGGTAGTTGGCCAGCCGGCGTCCGCCCTCGACCGGGTCGAGCCGCGAGGCCAGCTCCTCGTCCTGGGTGCTGATGCCGGCCGGGTCCCGACCGTCCTGGTAGTCGTCGTAGTAGCCGGCTGCCGAGCCGACCTCGGCGTACTCCGCCGACCAGCGCGGGTCGTTGTCGCCGAGCGCGATCAGGGCCGCGGTGCCGATCGACGACCGCGTCCGCGCCCAGCGCCATCGCCTTGGCGACGTCGGCGCCGGTGCGGATGCCACCGGAGACGATCAGCTGCACGGCGTCGGGGCCGGAGCGGTGGACCCCCAGCTCGCGCAGCGCCTGGACGGCCTGCGGGCACCGCCGCGAGGGTGGGGATGCCGACGTGCTCGATGAACACGTCCTGCGTCGCGGCCGTGCCGCCCTGCATCCCGTCGACCACCACGACGTCGGCGCCGGCGTGCACGGCGAGCTTGACGTCGTAGTAGGGCCGGGACGCGCCGACCTTGACGTAGATCGGCTTCTCCCAGTCGGTGATCTCGCGCAGCTCGGCGATCTTGATGGTGAGGTCGTCGGGCCCGGTCCAGTCGGGGTGGCGGCACGCGCTGCGCTGGTCGATGCCCTGCGGCAGCGTGCGCATGCCGGCGACCCGCTCGGAGATCTTCTGGCCCAGGAGCATGCCGCCGCCGCCGGGCTTGGCACCCTGGCCGAGCACGATCTCGATGGCGTCGGCCTTGCGGAGGTCGTCGGGGTTCATCCCGTAGCGGCTCGGCAGGTACTGGTAGACGAGGTGCTTGGACTGGCTCGCGCTCCTCGGGGGTCATCCCGCCGTCGCCGGTCGTGGTCGACGTGCCGGCCTCCGAGGCGCCGCGCCCGAGCGCCTCCTTGGCCCGCCCCGAGAGCGCCCCGAAGCTCATCCCGGCGATGGTCACCGGGATGTCGAGGTGCAGCGGGTAGCGGGCGTTGCGGGCGCCGAGGACGACGTCGGTGCCGCACCGCTCGCGGTAGCCCTCCAGCGGGTAGCGGGTCATCGAGGCCCCGAGGAACAGCAGGTCGTCGAAGTGGGGCACGGCGCGCTTGGCGCCCCCGCCGCGGATGTCGTAGATGCCGGTCTCGGCTGCCCGCTGGATGTCGTGGATCGTCGCCGGGTCGAAGGTCGCCGACGCGCGCAGGCCGCGGCGGGCGAGGTCGAGGGTGGGGTCGGGCTGCTGGTCCATGGGGATCGCGTCTCCTCAGTACGCCGAGGCGTTGTCGACGTGGAAGTGGTAGAGCGTGCGGGCCGAGCCGTAGCGGGTGTACGAGGTCGGGTCGTCGTCCTCGTAGCCGGCCGCCTTGAGCAGCGCGGCGAGCTCCTCGAGGTGCTCGGCACGCATCGGCTTGGCGATGCAGTCGGCGCCCAGCGAGGTCGACCTCGCCGCGCACGTAGAGGCGGGCCTCGTAGATCGAGTCGCCGAGCGCGTCACCGGCGTCACCGCGGACGACGAGCCGCCCGGCCTGGGCCATGAACGCGCTCATGTGGCCGATCGAGCCGCCCACGACGATGTCGACGCCCTTCATCGAGATGCCGCAGCGGGCCGCCGCGTCGCCCTCGATCACCAGCAGCCCGCCGTGAGCGGTGGCCCCGGCCGACTGGGAGGCGTTGCCGCGCACGGTCACCGAGCCGCTCATCATGTTCTCCGCGACGCCGACCCCGGCGTTGCCCTCGATGACCACGTCGGCGCGGGCGTTCATGCCGGCGGCGTAGTAGCCGACGTGGCCGTCGATGCAGACCTCGCGCGGGCTGTCCAGGCCCACGGCGACGGCGTGCGCCCCCTGGGGCCGGGCGAGCACCACGCTCTCACCCGGGGCCAGGGCCTCCATCCCCTCGACCTCGCGGCCGTGCAGCAGCGCGTTGACCGAGCGCAGCGGGACCTCGGTCAGGTCGAGCCGGCGGGCAGCGGCGACCCCGGCACCGGTCCCCGTGCTGGGTCCCGTGCTGGGTCCTGTGCTGGCCGTCCCTGTGCTGGTTCCTGTGGCACCTGGCGCACTCAGCGTGTCCATGCGTAGATCCTCTCCGGCTCGGGCTCGTAGATCCGGGCCGACTCGATGCCGGGCAGCCCGACGAGGGCCCGGTACTCCGAGGCCATGGCGACCCAGTCCTCGGTCTCGGCGATGACGGCCGGCTTGCAGGCGATCGCGTCACGCACCACCGCGAAGGAGTCGCGAGTCGCTGACCAGCAGCGTGTAGAAGCCGTCGAACGTCGTGCACAGCTCCTTGAGCGCCGTCTCGACGTCGTAGCCGGCCGCCAGCCGGTCCGCGACGAAGCGAGCACCCACCTCGGTGTCGTTCTCGGAGTCGAAGGTCGCCCCGCGGGCGCGCAGGTCGCGGCGGATCGTGGCGTGGTTGGCGAAGGAGCCGTTGTGCACCAGGCACTGGTCCGGTCCGACGGCGTAGGGGTGGCACCCGCCGGCGTCGACCGCCGACTCGGTGGCCATCCGGGTGTGACCGACGCCCTGCCAGCCCTGCGCCGACGCCAGCCCGTAGGCCGCTGCGAGGTCGCGTGGGTGGCCGACGCCCTTGAGGACCGCGACGTCCTCGCCGAAGCCGGTCACCAGGACGCTCGGGTAGGCCTCGACCACCGCCCTCCGCAGGGCGTCGACGCCGGTCGCCGCGGCCACGTGGGCGACCAGCGTGGGGCCTGCGTCGACGACGGTGACGGGTGGGCCGAGCGCGTCGGTGAGCGCGCGCTCCGCGTCCGGCACGTCGACCCCGCTGGACAGCGAGGTCGAGGCTGCGTCGGGCACGAAGGACACGGTGACGCGGCCCGGGGGCGACCAGCGCGGGTCGCCGTACACGGCGACGCCGGCGGAGTCCGCGCCGCGGTCCTGCATCTCGCAGAGCATGCCGGTCAGCAGCTCGCCGAGCTGGGGATGGAGATCCGGGCTGCGCAGGTGCAGCCCGACGATGCCGCACATGGACGGCTCCTCTCGGTCGGGGGTGGTGCTGGGCGTGGTGCTGGGCGTGGTGCTGGGGGTCGGGCTGGGGGTCGGGCTGGGGGTCGGGCTGGTGCTCAGAACGCCGTCAGGTAGCGGTCGACCTCCCAGGTGCTCACCTGGGAGTGCCACGCGAAGAACTCCTCGCGCTTCTGCTCGGCGAAGTAGGCCGCGACCCGGTGCCCGTCGGCGGCGCCGGCGAGGTCGAGGCTCGCGGCGACCACCGGGTCGGCCTCGAGCGCCTCCACCGCGTGCAGCAGGGTCCGCGGGAGCGCCGGACGGGTCACGCCGTTGTCGCCACCGGCGGTGCCGGGGTCGAGGTCACGCTCGATCCCGTCGAGCCCGGCCCCGAGGGCGGCCGCGATGGCGAGGTAGGGGTTGGCCGAGCCGTCGCCCCCGCGCAGCTCGATCCGGTGGTGGTCGGGGATCCGCAGGAAGTGGGTGCGGTCGTTGCCGCCGTACGTCGGCAGCCGGGGCGCCCACGACGCGCCGGAGGTCGTGCTGACCGCTCCGGTGCGCTTGTAGGAGTTCACGCTCGGTCCGAGCACCGCCTGGAGGGCCGAGGCGTGCTCGAGGATCCCGGCCGCGAAGGAGTACGCCGTGCCGCTGAGCCCGAGCCCCTTCTCGTCGGCGTCGCCGGGCGCGACGGGGAACGTCGAGGCACCGTCGCGCCACAGCGACAGGTGCAGGTGCAGACCGGAGCCGGTGCGGTCGGCGAAGGGCTTGGGCATGAAGGTGGCGACCATCCCGCGCTCGTGGGCGAGCATGCTGATCAGGTAGCGGGCCGTGACGACCCGGTCGGCGGTCGTGAGGGCGTCGGCGTACTCGAAGTTCTGCTCGAACTGGCCGTTGCCGTCCTCGTGGTCGTTGGCGTAGTTGCCCCAGCCCAGCTCGTTCATCGCCCGCGAGACGGCGGTGAGGTGCTCGTACATGCGGGTCACGCCGCGGGCGTCGTAGCAGGGCCGGGCCGAGTGGTCGCCGGGGTCGGCGGTGGCCAGGGTGCCGTCGTCCTCGCGGCGCAGCAGGAAGTACTCGACCTCGGCGCCGACGTAGGCCTCCAGTCCCTGGGTCTCGGCGAGCCGGGCCAGCATGGAGCGCAGGATCACCCGCGGCGCGAAGGGCCACGGCTTGCCGTTGACGTGCGGATCGCAGTGGACGATCGCCAGCCCCTCCTTGATGAAGGGCACCGGCGTGAACGACGCCGGGTCGGGCATCGCCATCAGGTCGGGGTCACTGGGCTGCTGGCCGATCGAGCCCACCGCGTAGCCGGCGAACCCGACCCCGTTGGTCGCCAGCTCGTCGACGGCCTCGACCGGCACCAGCTTGGCGCACGGCTTGCCGTCGAGGTCGACGAAGAGCGCGAGGATGAACGTCGTCTCCGCCTTCTCGGCGAGCGTGGCCAGGTCGGCTGCCTCGGTGCTGGTGCCGGTGCTGATGTCGGTCATGGGGCGGACCCTTCGGTGGTGGCTGGGGTGTCGTGCGGTGTCTACTGTTGTGAATCACTGTCTACGACTAGTAGACAGGCGTCGTGTGTCGCCGACGTTTCGCGTCGATCACGTTCAGGAACGACGACGCCGCCCCCGCCGGGTGGCGGGGACGGCGTCGTACGGGTCGGTCCGGTACGCGGCGGCCGGAGGCGTGGCCGGTCAGTAGACCGGCGGCTCCCCCTCGACCGCCGGGCCGGCCTCGACCGGCTCGTGGTGGATCATCTGTGCGTAGGCGTGGTTCTCGTGCTGGATCATCGTGACCAGGAACGCGACGAGCACGGCCATGCTGGCCAGCACGAACAACACGGTGAGCAGGCTGTTCGGCCCTCCGGTGAAGACGGCGGTAGCACCGTCCCAGCTGTCGATGGGGCTCATGACGTGACCTCCTCGGCGAGCACGGCGTCGGACTCACGCAGTGTGGTGATCGGGATCCCCTCGGGGTACGGCGTGGCCGGCACCTCGCTGAGGTCGAGCCCGGCGAGCTCGACCTCGGACGGGATGCGCAGCATGTTGGCCTTCTTCAGCGCCTTCGAGATGCCGTAGCCGGGCAGGAAGCCCAGCAGGGCCAGCACGATCGTCCCGCCGATCTGGCCGAGCGGGTTGATGTCGGGCGGGGTGCCGAAGCCGTCGACGGCGACGTTGGGGTAGCCCCAGAGCACGAAGCCGGAGACGACGAGGCCGTAGAACGCGCACCCACCGTGGACCGAGACCGCACCGACGACGTCGTCGATCTCGAACTTCTCGATGAGCCGACCGAAGAACGGGATCAGCATGCCGCCGCCGACGGCGATGAGGAACGCCAGGGCCGGGTGGTAGAGGTCCATGCCGGGGGCCACCGCGATGACGCCGGCCAGGCCGCCGGAGATCGTCCAGAACGGCTCACCCTTGGAGCTGACGTAGGCCCCGATGATCCCGCCGGCCAGGCCCATGAGCGTGCTGAACGCGATCGCCGAGAGCGTGGTCGGGTTGCCGAAGATCGAGAAGAAGCCGGTGTTGGTGTAGACCACGCAGCCCATCAGGAAGCCGAAGAACCCGACGAAGATCAGCATCAGGCCGAGCATCGTGAGCGGCAGGTTGTGCGGCGGGATGGTGATCGCCTTCCCGTTCACGAAGCGGCCGATCCGCGGACCGAGGTTGAGGAGCACCCCGAGGGTGAAGGCACCGGCGACCAGGTGGACACATCCGGCGGCACCGAAGTCGTGCCAGCCCCACTCGGTGAGGAGCCAGCCGTTGGGGTGCCACCCCCAGGCGGCGGCGATGATCCACACGACCGACCCGAGGACGGTGGTCAGGATGAGGAAGGCGCTGGTCCGGATCCGCTCCAGCACCGCGCCGGAGAGGATCGAGCCGGTGGTGGCGGCGAAGAGGGCGAACGCGCCCCAGAAGATCCCGGTGACCGACGTCAGGTTCGGCCCCATGTCCTCGCTCCACGGGAGCGCCGCCTTCGCGGAGTCGATGGCGCCGAAGGGGAACTGGTAGAACGCGTTGTAGAACCACCAGCCGAAGAAGAAGAACGTCGCGATCACCACCGCGAAGGTGAGCAGGTTCTTCATGGCCGCGGCCAGCACGTTCTTGGATCGCGAGGCGCCGACCTCGTAGGCGAGGAAGCCGGCGTGGATCGCGATCATCAGGGCGATCGAGACCCAGTAGAAGAAGTCGGTCATCACCCCTTCCATTGATGCAAGGGTGTCCTCGGGTGTCACGGGTGCCTCCTGGTTGTCATGAAAGTGAACAAAGTCTGCTGGGAAGAAACGATGGGTGGGTTGCCGTTGATGACCGGTGCTGTAAACACCCCGTTGCCCAGCAGCCCGGTTGCGTCGGGCGTGTGACGGCCGGTGCCAGGTCCGTGCAAGCGGCGCCCCTCGCCGGGCCGGGTCAGTGCGTGCGCAGCCAGCTCGCCGTGCGGTGGCGGTACTTCGCGACGCCCTTGTAGTCGGCCATGTCCTGCGGCAGCTCCTCGAGGACGTCCGCCGTGCGCAGCCGCCAGTGCTCGACCCGCGCGAGGTCGACCAGTGGGAGCAGGTAGGTGCGGATCAGGAACATCACCGCCCCCGACTCCGGCAGCCGGATCAGGTGCTGCACCTCGACCCGCAGGTGGACCACGCGACCGAACGTCTCGTCGTCGAGCAGCAGGATCGCGTCCCGGTCGGGACCCCACTCCGGGTAGAGCTCGGTGGAGACGTCGAGGCGACGCCCGACGGTCAGCGTCCAGTTCGTGCGCCGGAAGGACTCCCCCGGCTGGAGCCGCTTCAGGAACTCGTGGGCCCGGGTGATCACGCCCTCGGCGTGCAGCCGAGGGACGGGGCCGTGGATCTCCAGGAACGTCATGCCGACGTCGAAGCCGAAGGACCAGTCGGCCGCGAAGGTGACCAGCCCCGCGTCGCCGTACAGGACGCCGTCACGCTGGTCGAGCAGCACGATGTCCTCCTGCACCTGCGCCCCGATCCAGGCCAGCGGCTCGGCGGGGAGGCCGGCGAGGTCGCCGAGCACGAACGTGTGGTCGATGCCGAGCAGGTCGTTGCGCCAGCGGTAGCGCGGGCGAGCCCCGCCGTCGAGCACGGTGAGGGACATCGCGTCGGGCCGGGTGAGGCTGAGCTCGCGCATCAGGTGGAGCATCGCGTCCCAGCACGCGACCTCCATGTGCGGCAGGAACGCGTAGCGCGACGGGTCGCGGGCGAGGACGGCGGCGCGCTCGTCCAGCTCGTGGCGGTACTCGGAGTCGACGTCGACCACGGCGTCGCCCCACTGCCCGGCCGGGGTCGGTACGGCGCCGCGCGCCGGCTCGACGTTGGTGCTGTAGCGGTAGGTCTCCTGGGGGAACGGGAACGGGAACCCGGTCACCAGGTCGATGGCGGACACGAGGCCGGCCAGGTCGGGTGCGGTCGTGGGCGTCACAGCAGGACCTCCAGGTGGGCGCGACCGTCGGTCGCGGGCAGGGCTCGGGAGACGCAGGCCATCGCGCAGTCGCCCGCCGCCTTGTCGTCGTCGCTCAGGAACAGGTCGCGGTGCCAGACGCCGGTGCTCGAGGAGCCGAGGTCGAGGCGGCACTCGCCGCAGACGCCCTGGCGGCACAGGTACGGGACCTCGAAGCCCTGCTGCTCCAGCTCCTCGAGCAGGCTGGTGCCGGAGGCGACCTCGAAGGTGCGCCCTCCCGCCGACACGGTGAACGGGTCGCCGGGATCGAG
This sequence comes from uncultured Actinomycetota bacterium, assembly GCA_963757695.1. GTDB lineage: Bacteria > Actinomycetota > Actinomycetes > Propionibacteriales > Nocardioidaceae > Nocardioides. The sequence goes on along the minus strand of CAVWTJ010000011.1, from coordinate 133,873 downwards.
GTCGCCCAGCGTGAAGTGCTCCAGGTGGAGCCGGCTCGGGGGCCAGCCGGCGGCCGCAGCCTCCTGCACCACCCGGTCCATGAACCCGGCCGGGCCGCACGTGTAGAGGTGCGTGCCGATCGGCTGGTCCACCAGTCGGTGGCGCAGGTGCTCCAGCAGCGCCTCGCGGTCCTGCCAGCAGGTGACCGCCCCGCCGGCCAGCTCGGCGACCTCCTCGACCAGTGCTCCCCGCCCCTCCCGGAACAGGTGGAGCACCTCGACCTCGCGCCCCCAGCGCGCGTGGGAACGCAGGTGCGAGACGAGGGGCGTCACGCCGATGCCGGCCGCGACGAGCAGGTGCCGGGTCGCCGGCTGCACCGGCGCGAACGCACTGCGCGGCGCCATCGACGTGACCGGGTCGCCGACGCCGAGCCCGTGCAGCCAGGCGGAGCCGCCGCCGGCGCCGAGCTCCGGGTCGCAGCGGAGCACCGCGATCTCGTAGGCGTGCGGGTGCAGGTTGTCGCCCACCAGCGAGTAGGCGTTGGCCAGTGCCCGCCCGCGCCCGGCGCCGGCCGGCACGTCCACCACGAGGTGGCTGCCCGGCGTGTACGACGGCAGCTCGCACCCGTCGGGAGCGGCGAGCGTGAGCCGACGCACCCCGGGCACCCGGTCGTCGACCGAGGTGACGACGAGCCGGAGCCGCCCCGGGGTACGGGTGCTCGTGCCGGTGCTCGTACCGGTGCTCGTGCCGGTGCTCGTGCCGGTGCTCGTGCCGGTGCTCAGGTCGGTGCTCATGCCGGTCCCGGCGCTCGTGCAGGTGCTCGGGCCGGTGCTCGTGCCGGTGCTCAGGTCGGTGCTCATGCGGGAGCCTCGGCGTCGGCCATGAAGCCCAGGTGCCGGCCGGTCCGGCGCGAGACGTGCGGGTAGACCACCAGGCTCCGGGCGCAGCCCGAGCAGGCGACCACGTCCTCCAGCGCCAGGCCACCCTGGGTGGCGGCGGAGCAGTGGACGCACCACACGGTGCGGGTGTGCACCGAGACCACGCCGAAGCGCATCTCGTCGTCGCCCAGCCCGGCCCGGACCGCAGCCGCCCGGACCGCGAGGCAGTCGTCGGCCGAGCCCGTGACGAGCAGTCGGTGGCCGACCCGGGCCGTGGCGAGGTCGTCCTCGAGCGCCGCCACCGCCGCGTCCTGCCCGGCGCACCGGTGGCGTCGTACGACGGCTGCGGTCGGCCCGTCGAGCCGGTCGAGCCCGCCCAGCTCGTCCAGCCAGGCCGCGACGACCGGCGCGGTGGCCGGGTCCTCCCCCACCTCGAGCAGGGTGTGCGACCGGCCGCTGGGGTCGGCCGGCTCCACCGCCGGCGTGCGCGCCCAGGCCGGGACGCTGGTGTAGTGCGGGGGGTGCGGCGCGGTCACGCGGTCGCCCCCGTCGGTGCGGTGAGCCAGGCCATGGCCGGTTCGCGGTAGTCGAGGAAGCCCTTGTAGGCGGCGAGGTCCTCGGGCAGCTCCAGCACGACGCGGGCCAGCTGGTCGCGCCAGGCCGGGATCCTGCGGATCTCGTCGAGGGACGTCATGTGGGTGCGGATGTTGAACGTGACCGCACCGGTCATCGGGAGCCGGATGAAGTGCTCCACCTCGATGCGCAGCTGGAGCCGGCCCCAGTCCTGGTCGCGCACCAGCGTCGGGATGTCGGTGCCCCACGCGGGCAGCTCCTCGAGGCTGACGTCCAGGGTGCGCGAGCCGGACCCCGACAGCGTCCAGTTCACCCGGCGGAAGACCTGGTCCAGGGGCAGCCGGCGCAGGAACTGCTCGGCGCGTGAGGTCACGCCCTCCCTGGTCAGGCGCGGCACCGGGTGGTGGATCTCGTCCATCGTCATGCCGACGTCGAACGAGACCGACCACGCCGCCGCGAAGGTGACCAGGCCGGCGTCGAAGCAGAGCCGCCCGTCGCGCTCCTTGACCAGCAGCAGGTCGTCGGGCACCTCGCGACCCAGGAAGGTCATCGGGTCGCAGGGCAGCGACGTGGCGTCGCCGAGCACGAAGCGCTGGTCGGTGCCGAGCGCGTGGTTGCGCCAGTGGAAGCGGTCGCCGTCCTCGTCGAGCTCCATGACGTGCGGGAACGAGAGCGCGAGGTCGCGCAGGTAGTAGAGCAGCAGGTCCCAGCACGCCGGGAGCATCCCCGGCAGGATCCGCACGCGGTGCGGATCGGCCGCCAGGATCCGGCGTCGGTCGGCCATGATCGCGCCGTACTCCTCGCCGCCGAGGTCGACGACGTGGGCGCCCCACTCCCCCGCTGCGGTGCGTCTGGGGACCCGGGCGGGCTCGACGTTGACCGAGTAGCGGAACGCCTCCAGGTCGTCGGGAAAGGGCCACGGCAGCCGGGTGGTGTGGCCGGCCAGGGGCAGGGCGGTGAGCGACGGGGTCACTAGAGATCCACCTCGATCAGGGCGCCCGGGTGGGCGCCGCGGGACACGCAGGACAGCATCCGGTCGCCGGCAGCACGCTCGGCGTCGGACAGGACGAGGTCGCGGTGCTCCACCGCACCGGACCGGACCGGTACGACGCACTCGCCGCACACCCCCTGGCGGCACAGGCTCGGCACCGGGACCTCCGCCGCGACCAGGGCGGCCAGCAGGCTGGTGCCGGGGGCCACCTCGACGCGCCGGCCGGTCGAGACGACCAGCGCCGCGAACGGCGAGCCCGGGTCGAGCTCGGGCGCGGCGAACCGCTCCAGGTGCAGGCGCTCCTCCGGCCAACCGGCGGCCAGGCCGGCGGCCAGGTAGGCCTCCAGCAGCGCCGGCGGACCGCAGGCGTAGGCGTGCGTGCCGAGCGGCTGGTCGGCGAGGCGTTCGGTGAGCAGGGCGACCGTGTCGGGGACCGTGGTCGCCTCGCGCAGCGTGATCCGGGTCGTGCCGGCCAGCTCGCGCAGGTCCTCGAGGTGGGCCGCGTGGCCGGGCCGGTAGGAGTAGACCACCTCCGCGGTGCCGCCCCAGCGCAGGACGGCCCGGGCGTGGGAGAGCACCGGCGTGACCCCGATGCCGCCCGCGACCAGCAGCGCGTGGCGCTGGTCGTGGCGCGGCGCGAAGCTCGAGCGCGGACCCTCGACCTCGACCAGGTCGTCGAGGGCCACGTCGTGCATCCAGGCCGACCCCCCGGAGCCGCCGTCGGCGACGTCCTTGCGGAGGACCGAGATCGCGTAGCGCCCGGGCAGCACCCCGTCCCCGGTCAACGAGTAGGCGTTGCGCTTCGCCGCCGGCGTACCGGGCGCGGTGGTCACCACCAGGTGGGCGCCGGGCTCGTGGGAGGCCAGCGCCGAGCCCGCCGGGTCGGCGAGCACGACGTGGCGCACCGCCGAGGTCAGGTCGCGGACCTCGATGACCCGCAGCAGCCGCGGGGCGACGCCGTAGGCGGGGTGCAGGTGCGCGCCGACGGCGCCGGTCGGCGTGCCGGGCACGGCGGTGGGGGCCGGGGTCATGCCAGCTCCCGGGCCCGGGCGTCGGAGGCCAGGAAGCTGCCGCCGCGCGCCGAGTGGTGGGGATGGATCTCGAGCCGGCGGCTGCACCCGGGACAGGTGACCTCGCCGCCGGGCTCGCCCACCACCCGGTGGGTCGCGCGGCAGTGGGCGCAGAAGACCGGCAGCGCGGTGGGGCCGCTCCCCGCGTCGACCACGAAGCAGCTCAGCTCGGCCGGACCGGCACCGTGCTCGCGGGCGAGCGCCAGGGTGAGCAGCACGTCGTACTGCGGGCCGACGACGAGGATCCGGACCCCGGTACGCGCCTCCTCCAGCGCCCGCACGATCGCGGCCCGATCGCCGTCGATGCCCGCGACCGTGAGCGAGCGCGTCGGGGCGCGCCGCTCGCCGAGGCGCACCCAGCGCGCCGCCACCTCGGTGGTTCCGGGGTGCGCACCGAGCGCCACGACCAGGTACGACGCGCCTGCGGGGTCGACGGGTCCGGGCGCCGCGGGCCACCGTGGCAGACCCAGGACCTCGCTGCTCATCGCTGCGCCTCAGAGCAGGGTGGCGTCGCGGTCACCGGCGTAGAAGGCCAGTGCGTAGGACGGGGTGGAGAACGCGATGCGCGACCCCTTGGGGAAGAAGATCGCGTCCTTGGCCCGGGCGACGGTCTGCTGCCCGGTGTCGACGTTCTCGAGGAGGAACTCGCCCTCGAGCACGACCTTCATCTCGTCGTAGTCGTAGGTGTAGACCAGCGGGGCGTCGGTGTGGTGCAGCTCGAAGAAGCCGCTGCACATCCGGCTGCCCTCGGGGTTCTCGTAGACGTCCTTGATGTAGCCCTCGGACTCGGGGTGCTCGGTCATCCGCGGGAGGCCGGTCCAGGCCTCGGGGGTGACCAGGAACGGGGTGTCCGTGCCGGTGCTCGTCATCGTGGGATCCGATCATGCTAGGAAACATTGTCTGCTGTCATGAAACACAGCGGGTGTTTCCAGCGCCCTGGCCGCAGGTAACAGTCACGTGTACGGCGCATCCGGGCCCCTGCGGGTGAGGCCGGCGCGGCGACGCCCGGCCTAGCGTGAGGGTCCGACGTGCCGCCCACTACCGAAGCGAGGGACGACATGTCCACCGACGCCATCGTGCTGCTCAAGAACGACCACCGCGAGATCCTCAAGACCTTCCGCGACTTCGAGAAGCTGGGCCCGGACGCCCACGTCCGCAAGGGCCAGCTGGTGACCAGGATGATCGAGCTGCTCACCGTGCACACCTACATCGAGAACGAGGTCATGTACCCCCGGGTGCGTGAGCTGCTCCCCGCCCTCGAGGACGACGTGCTCGAGTCCTACGAGGAGCACCACGTCGCCGACGTGCTCGTGACCGAGCTGGCGGCGATGACGTCCGACGCCGAGCGCTTCACCGCCAAGACCACCGTCCTCATCGAGAACGTGCGCCACCACATCGAGGAGGAGGAGCAGGACTGGTTCCCCCAGGTGCGCGACGGTCTGGGCCGCAAGGTGCTGCAGGAGATCGGCGAGGAGATGATCGAGGCGAAGAAGAAGGCCCCGACCTCCCCCGCGCAGCCCAGCGCCCTCAAGAAGACCGTCGACGCCGTCATCTCGTGACCGGCCCCTGACGCCCCCGCCGCGCCGGCGCTCGCGCCCGGCCGCCCGCCTACGGCGCCAGGCGCTCGGTGGTCCACCCCTCGGCGGTCCGCCGGTAGACCAACCGGTCGTGCAGCCTGCTGGTGCGGCCCTGCCAGAACTCGACGGTCTCCGGGCGCACGACGTACCCGCCCCACTCGTCGGGGACCGGCACGTCGGCGTCGGCGAAGCGGGCCTCGGCCTCGTCGTACGCCGTGGACAGCGACTCGCGGTCGGGCACGACCGTGGACTGGTGCGAGGCCCAGGCGCCGAGCTGGGAGCCGCGCGGGCGCACGGCGAAGTACGCCGCGACGTCGTCGCGGGACAGCTCGTGCGCCACGCCGTCGACCCGCACCTGGCGCTCCAGGTCGTGCCACGGGAACAGCACCGAGCAGCGCGGCTCGGCGGCGAGGTCGAGACCCTTGCGCGAGCGCAGGTTGGTGAAGAACCGGAAGCCGTCGGGCCCGACGCCCTTCAGCAGCACCGTGCGGGCGCTGGGCTGCCCCTGGGGCGAGACGGTGGCGACCACCATGGCGTTGGGCTCGGGGAGGCGGGCGGTGCGGGCCTGCTCGAACCACTGCTCGAACAGGGCCATCGGGTCGTCGGTCAGGTCGTCCTCGGCCAGGCCCCCGGCGGCGTAGTCGCGGCGGAGCGCGGCGAGGTCGGGGTCGGCTGCTGGGACGGGTCGGGTGGGGTCGGCCATGTCTCCGAGAGTAGGACCTGTCCTCATCTCCGGGCAGGTGGTGCAGAATGCCGGGCGGGGCGCGTCCCGCTCGGAGCGCCCCACACCGATGCAAAGGAGCACCCACCGCATGACCGAGGTACACCACGGCCTGGAAGGCGTCATCGCGTTCGAGTCGGAGATCGCCGAACCGGACAAGGAAGGATCGGCCCTCCGCTACCGCGGTGTCGACATCGAGGACATCGTCGGCCGGGTGCCGTTCGAGAACGTCTGGGGCCTCCTCATCGACGGCGCCTACACCCCCGGTCTCGCTCCCGCCGAGCCCTACAACCTGCCGGTCCACACCGGCGACGTGCGCGTCGACGTGCAGGCGGCGGTGGCGATGCTCGCACCCGCGTTCGGCTTCGGTCAGACCTACGACATCTCCGACGAGCAGGCCCGCGAGGACATCGGCCGGCTCGCCGTCATGGTGCTCTCCTACGCCGCCCAGTCGGCTCGCGGTCTCAACCAGGCCGTCGTGCCGCAGAAGGTCGTCGACGAGGGCAAGACCCTCGCCGAGAAGTTCCTGATCCGCTGGAAGGGCGAGGCCGACCCGAAGCACGTCACGGCGATCGACGCCTACTGGAGCAGCGCGGCCGAGCACGGCATGAACGCCTCCACCTTCACCGCACGCGTCATCACCTCGACCGGTGCTGACGTGGCAGCCGCGTTCTCCGGCGCCATCGGTGCGATGAGCGGCCCGCTGCACGGCGGTGCGCCCTCGCGCGTGCTCGGCATGATCGCCGACGTCGAGGAGTCCGGCGACGCGACGGCGTACGTCAAGGGCCTGCTCGACCGTGGCGAGCGGCTGATGGGCTTCGGCCACCGCGTCTACCGTGCCGAGGACCCGCGCGCCCGCGTGCTGCGTCGTACGGCCAAGGAGCTCGACGCTCCCCGCTACGCCGTCGCCGAGGCGCTCGAGCAGGCCGCGCTCGCGGAGCTGCGCGAGCGCCGTCCCGACCGGGTGCTCGAGACCAACGTGGAGTTCTGGGCGGCCATCGTCCTGGACTTCGCCGAGGTGCCGGCGCACATGTTCACCTCGATGTTCACCTGCGCCCGCACCGGTGGCTGGTCGGCCCACATCCTGGAGCAGAAGCGCACCGGTCGCCTGATCCGCCCGTCCGCGATCTACACCGGCCCGGCGACCCGCCCGGCCGACGCGGTCGACGGCTGGAAGGCTGAGTGGGGTCAGGCCGACCTGGCGTGAGGGACGAACGCCGGGTCGAGGCTGTCCCGGTTGGGGTCAGGCCGACCTGGCGTGAGGGACGAACGCCGGGTCGAGGCTCTCCCGGTTGAGCGAGCGACGCGGCTGAGGAACGAAGCCGCGCCGGCGAGTCGAAACCCGTGCCAGGCCGAGCAAGATCGCCGGACGCGGCTGAGGAACGAAGCCGCGCCGGCGAGTCGAAGCCCGCCGAGCACCGTAGGCACGGTCGGCGGCGGCCGGAGGGACTTCGCGCGACCTCCACCCGATCGGAGGAGGCCGGTAGCCCGGTCGGGCGGTGCTCAGAGCCGCCGGGCGAAGCAGCGGTTGAGCGGCGAGAAGGCGTAGTGCCCGAAGCTCTCGACCCGGGTGTAGCCCGCGGACCCGTAGAGCGCGATCGCCTCCGGCTGCCCCGTCCCGGTCTCCAGCACCATCACCTCCGCACCGGACGCCGCCGCGGTGCGCTCGAGGTGGGCCAGCACCGTGCGCGCGAAGCCCCGGCCGCGCACCGAGGCGGCGACGTACATCCGCTTGATCTCGGCGGTCGCGGTGCTGCCGAAGAAGTCGAGGTCCGACCGCCGCCGCCAGGCACCGCTGGCGACCGGCTCGCCGTCGAGGTAGCCCACGAAGAAGCTCCCGGTCGGCGGCTCGAACATCAGCGGGTCCAGCGGGGTGTCGTCGGGGCTGCCGTAGCGGGCGACGTACTCGGCCTGGACCTCCGCGACCACGCGCAACGCGTCGGGGTGCCCGTAGCCGACACGCTCGAGGCGCAGGGACGGTGCCGCCGGTGACGCCGGTGACGGCAGGCGGGGCTCAGGCAGGGACGAGCGCATGCCCACAAGCGTCGCAGAAGCGTGCGCCGAGGTCATTTCGGTTTCCGCACTCCGAGCAGTACGAGCCGTTCTTGCCGTTCGCACCCGACGTGCCGGACGAGCGGCCGTCGTCGCCCCGGAACGCGCTGCCGAACTCACGCACCGCACCGGACGTCTCCCCGGCCGCGTAGCTGGCCTGGGCTCCGAGGAAGCCTGCGCTCAACGAGGCCAGGCCGGCGACGAGGAGGAACATGCCACCGGCCAGCTGGCCGAGCTCCGCGAAGCCGGGGCCGCTGTTGTCCCCGGCGAAGAACTCCTCGTCCGACGGTGTCGCATCGGCGATCGCGAGGCCACCGCGGATCGCGAGGAAGATCCCGGCGAGGAGCAGCACGACCCCCAGCACGCGGAAGACGTTGCGGGCCGTGGGCGAGTACGCGGTGCGAGCCATGTGGACTCCTGCAGCTAGGAGCGCGAGGGCGCTGTCAGAATGGTGGCGAGGAGGGAACACCGAGTCCCTACCCCGCTGAAGACCACTTCAATCGCCGAGAAGGTTGCCCGTGAGCGACGTCCAGATCCCCGCCGAGCTGCTGCCCGCCGACGGGCGGTTCGGGGCCGGTCCCTCGAAGATCCAGCCGGCCCACCTCGAGGCCCTCGCCGCGACCGGCAGGTCGCTCATGGGTACGTCGCACCGCCAGGCGCCGGTGCGTGACCTGGTGGGTCGGGTGCGCGAGGGGCTCACCTCGTTCTTCCCCGTCCCCGACGGCTACGAGGTGGTGCTCGGCAACGGTGGGGCGACGGCGTTCTGGGACGTCGCGACGTACGGCCTGATCGAGCGCCGGAGCCAGCACCTGACGTTCGGCGAGTTCACCTCCAAGTTCGCCAAGGCCGCAGCCGACGCGCCGTGGCTCGAGGACCCGTCGGTCATCTCCAGCGCCCCCGGCACCCGCCCCGAGGCGGTGGCCGAGGACGGTGTCGACGCCTACGCATGGGCCCACAACGAGACGTCGACCGCCGTGATGGCACCCGTCGTACGCCCCGCCGGCACGAGCGCCGACGAGGCCCTCGTGCTGATCGACGCCACCTCGGGCGCGGGCGGTCTGCCCGTCGACCTCACCGAGACCGACGTCTACTACTTCGCTCCCCAGAAGTCCTTCGCCTCCGACGGGGGGCTGTGGATCGCGGTCATGTCGCCGGCCGCACTCGACCGGGCGGCGCGGATCGCGGCGTCGGACCGCCACGTCCCGGCGTTCTTCGACCTGCCGACCGCCATCGACAACTCGACCAAGAACCAGACCTACAACACCCCGTCGGTCGCCACGTTGTTCCTCATGGCCGAGCAGCTCGACTGGATGAACGGTCTCGGCGGGCTGGATGGCATGGTCGAGCGGACCACCGCCTCGGCCGCGTTCCTGTACGGCTGGGCCGAGCGGTCGTCGTACGCGTACCCCTACGTCGCCGCCCCCGCCGACCGCTCGCTGGTGATCGGCACCGTCAACTTCGACGACTCCGTCGACGCCGCCGCGGTCGCGGCGATCCTGCGCGCGCACGGGATCGTCGACACCGAGCCCTACCGCAAGCTCGGCCAGAACCAGCTCCGGGTCGCGATGTACCCCGCCGTCGACCCGGCCGACGTGGCCGCCCTCACCGCCTGCATCGACCACGTCGTCAGCCGGCTCGGCTGACCTCGACGCACCGGGCAGGTCGCCGGGGATCGCCTCCGACGAGACGGGTGCCGGTCCCCCGATCGCGAGCCCGCTCGTCCGGCACTACCGGGCGAGCGCCACCGAGATCCGGTCGTACGTCGGGCGGCCGAAGGCGACCAGTCGCGCCTCGACGACGTCGGTCGGGGTGGCGCGCAGGGTCTCCACCGCGGCGCCGACGGCGTCGTCGAGCGGCCAGCCGTACGCCCCGGCCGAGACGAGCGGGAAGGCGATGGTGCGCGCACCGAGCTCGTCGGCGACCGCCAGCGCGCGGGCGTAGCACGAGGTGAGCAGTGACCGGTCGGTCTCGCCGCGGTGGTGGTCGGGCCCCACCACGTGGATGACCCAGCGAGCGGTCAGGTCCGCGCCGGTCGTCCAGCCGGCATCGCCGGTGGCGAGCCCGTGCGGGAACCGGCGCCGGCAGTCCTCCAGCAGCCGCGGTCCGGCGGCACGGTGGATCGCCCCGTCGACACCGCCGCCGCCCCGCATCGCCCGGTTGGCGGCGTTGACCACCGCGTCGACGTCCTGGACGGTGATGTCGCCCTCGACGACGCTCAGCTCCATCAGGACACCCTCCTTGATCAGCCTCAGCGTCGCACGTTCCAGCGCCGCCTGCCGCTCGTCGGGGGTGTCGTGGGTGCGCCGCGTGGTGCCGCGGATCGTGCGGCCACGCTCGTAGGCGTCGATGACGCGCGGGTCGACGTACGACGAGCGGGCCAGGGTGGGCGTGTTGCCGAGGAACTCCGAGACCTCCTTCATCGCGCCCGCCACGGCGCGCTTGCGCGACGCCTTGGTCTCCCCCGGCTCCGGGGTCTCGGCCAGCGCGGCGGCCGCGAGCACCGTCGCGTGCCAGGTGCGGAAGTCCTTGGCGGTGGCCTCGAGCCCGGTGGTCTGGCGGACGTACTCGTTGACCAGGTCGGGGATGATCGAGCGCCAGGAGCGGCCGTCCTTGTAGGCCAGCAGTCCCGGGTGGTCGCGACTGCGCCGGCGGCGCATGATCTCGACCGCCTCGATCACGGTCTCGTCGTCGATCTCGATGCGGTGCTCCACGCCCGACTTGCCCACGAAGGCGAAGACGAGCCGGTCCTGGTGCCGCTTCACGTGGCGCCGCTCCAGGGTGGTGAGCCCGAAGCTGCCGTGCTCGTCGGCGTAGACGTCGTTGCCGATCCGGAAGTACCCGAGGTCGAGGAGCCGCACGGCGGCCGCGCACGCCCGCTCCCTCGGCATCCCCTCGCGGCCCAGGTCGGCCAGCACCAGCTCGCGCGCCTTCACGAGACCCTTGCCGAAGAGCAGCATCCGGTCGAACTTCTCCGCGTCGCGCCGGACCCGCCACTCCGGGTGGTAGAGGTACTGGCGCCGACCGGCGTCGTCGGTGCCGACGGCCTGCAGGTGACCGTGGGCGTACGGCGTCACCCACACGTCGCTCCACGCCGGCGGGATCACCAGGTCGCGCACCCGCTGGGCGTCCTCGGCCGGCAGCCGGGCGCCGCCCTCGTCGAGGTAGACGAAGCCCGCACCGGCCCGACGCCGCGTCCAGCCGGGTTGGTCCGGGGACGTCCGCCGCAGTCGCACCACCCACGCAGCCTAGGAAGTCGCGCGCGGCTCCGGGCTCACCCGCGCGGACGATCCCGCCGTACGACGGCGACGACCGTGGAGACCACCACGAACCCGACGAGCACCAGCACGAGGAGGATCAGCGCCACCATCACCAGCCACGACGAGCCCTCCTGGTCCGCGCGGGAGGACGCGGTGGCATCGGACCTCGGTGCGGGCGACGTCGTCGGCGGCTCGGCCGTCGTCGCGGTCGGGGGGCCTGTCGGGGAGCTCGGGGAGCCTGTCGGCGGCCCGGCCAGCACCGTCTGCACCCGCGCCGGCACCCGGACGCGCAGCACCGGCGTGCCCGAGCCCTCGGTGCTGACGAAGACCGACCCGTCGGCGGCGACGGCGATCCCCTCCCCCTGGTTCTGGGCGGGCAGGTCGAAGGAGGCGACCGCCTCGAGGCCGGGGTAGTCGTAGATCGTCGCCCCGGTGTAGGTCCGCACCACCAGGTGCCGGCCGTCGGGGAAGAACGCGCCGTCGGTGGCCACCCCGACCGCGGTCCCGACCCTGCGCAGCAGGTTGGGCCCGTCGGGGTCCAGCCGGACCGGCGCGCGCAGCACCTCCCCACCGAGGAGTCCCTTGGTCACCACCAGCAGCCGGCCCTGCGGGTCCATCAGCAGCGTCTCGGCGTCGCGCGCCCCGTCGGGGTAGACGAGCTCGTACGTCGGCACCGCGACCTCGAGGTCGCCCCGACCGACGGGCACCCGGGCGACGGTGACCGAGTCGCGGGCCGCGGCGTTGTCGCCGATGTCGCCCACCCAGACCTCCCCCGGGCCGGCGGGCGCGATCGCCTCGACGTCGACGGGGTCCGGGCTCCACGTGGTCACGCCGACGGTGCGGCCATCAGCGGGGTCGACGACGAAGACCCGGCCGGAGTCACCCGAGTCGTTGACGGTGACGAAGAGCTCGTCGCTGACGACCAGACCGCTCGACTCGATGATCGCGGGGTCCTGGAAGCGGAACTCCACGCTCCCGCGCCGGTCCGGCTCGCTCCCGGCGACGCCGGTCACCCCGACGACGACCGCGACCACGGCCGGTGCGACCGCACCGGCCACGAGCGTCCGCAGCAGCCTCACCGGCTCAGGACCCGAGCAGCTCGGCCAGCTTCGGCTCGAGCGACCACGCGGCCACCAGCTCGTCGTACTCGGCGCGCACGGCTCCGCCGTCGGCGACCGCGCCGCCGGTCCGGACGGCGCGGAGCAGGGTGTTGCGCGGCGTGTGCTGGCTCTCCACGAACTGCATGACGTCGACGCGGTAGCCCTCGAGGCGCATCAGCGACGCGCGCAGCCCGTCGGTGAGGGTGTCGGCGAAGCGCTCGCGCAGGATGCCGTTGCGGGTGAGCATCGAGTACGGCGCCGGGGCCGGTGTCCGCCGCAGCTGGGTGGCGATGTCGTGGTGGCAGCAGGGCGCGGCGAGCACCAGGGTCGAGTCCCACGCGACCGCCCGGGCGAGGGCGTCGTCGGTGGCGGTGTCGCAGGCGTGCAGGGCCAGGACGACCTCGGGCGCCTCCGCCAGCTCGACGCCGTCGATGGTGCCGGCCACGAAGCCCAGGTCGGCGTCCATGCTCGCGGCGATCCCGGCGTTGTGGTCGCGCGACTGCTCGCGCACGTCGACGCCGGTCATCGCCACCGGCAGCCCGCGTACCGAGGTCAGGAAGCGGTGCGCCGCGAACGTGAGGTAGGCGTTGCCGCAGCCGAGGTCGACGATCCGCAGCGGGTCCTCGGCCGTGGGCCGGCGCAGGTGACCCTTGGCGATCGCCTCGGTCACCGAGCTGTCGAGGATCCGCAGGAACTCCTCGACCTGGCGGTACTTGGCCTGCCGGCTCGGCTTCATCCGCCCCTGGGCGTCGGCCAGGCCGAGCGCCCGGAAGACCGGGTCGTCCTCGGGCAGCAGCCGGTCCTTGTCGCGGTCGTGCTCCCGCACGGCCTGGACCTCGGCCGCCCGGTCGGTCGTGCTCAGGACGGCTTCCAGCCGCTTGGTCACGCGCACCTGGTGGGTCTGGGTGGTGGTCTCCACGTGCCAGTTGCCGAAGGGCTCGGCGAGGAGCTGGTCGACCTGCTCCGCGGCGCGGTCGCCGACCGCATGGTTGGAGGTGTGGGCCTGGGTGGCGTCGTAGCAGACCACCTGGAGGTGGGGGCCGGCCTTGAGGTCGACGTACCGGAGCTCCACCCGGCGCCAGCGCGGCTGGTTCGCCCGCTGCCGTCCGGAGGCGACGGCCCGGACCAGGGCCGTGGGGTCGAGGAGGTGGGCCCGCACCTCGGCGAGCACCTCGGCCAGGGGGCGGGTCACTTGAGGACCGCCGAGACCACGACGACCACGAGGAGGGCGATGAGGGACAACGGGATGATCAGGCGACGGTGACGGGGATTCACCAGTGCTCCATCGAGCCGCGGAAGACGGCGGCGAGGTCGTCGCCCGTCACCTCGCGCGGCGCGGTGGCCAGCAGTCGCTGCTGCTTGAGGGAGCCCTCGACCAGGTCGTCGACGTCGGCGTCGCCGAAGCCGATCTCGGCCAGGCCGTTGGGGATCCCGATGTCACGCATCAGGCGCGACAGCACGCCCGGCAGCACGTCGGGCCCGGAGCCCTGGACGCCGGGCTCCAAGAGCTGCGCGGCGCGCAGGTGACGCTCCGGGGAGGCCTCGAAGGTGAAGCGGAAGGCCTCGGGAGCGGTGAGCGAGACGGCCATGCCGTGGGGCACGATCGCCTCGTCCTGCGGGTAGTCGACGGGGCGGAAGTCGTGGACCTGGCCGGCGATCGGGTAGGCGTTGGCGTGCGGGATGTGGACGCCCGCGTTGCCGAACCCCATGCCGGCGAACGTCGCGGCCATCGACATCTTCTCGCGCGCTCCCGCGTCGGTCCCGTCCCCGACCGCGGTCCGGAAGGCCTCCGCGAGGAGCGCCATCGACTTCTCCGACCACATGTCGGCGATCGGGTTGGCGCCGCAGTAGGGCACCCGCTGCTCGGGCTGCTTGGCGTCGAAGTCGCCGTACCAGCGCGCGGTGTAGCTCTCCAGGGCGTGGCAGAGGATGTCCATGCCCGCCGCCGCGGTCACCATCGCCGGCTGGGTGAGCGTCAGGGACGGGTCGACGATGGCCAGCGTCGGGCGCAGCTTCACGTGGCTGATGCCGGTCTTGACGTGCTGGGAGAGCACGTCGAGCACGCAGATGGTCGTGCTCTCGCTGCCGGTGCCCGTCGTCGTGGGGATCGCGATCAGCGGCAGCAGCGGCTTGGTGGGCGCCATCGCCTTGCCGACGGGGGCGTTGATGTAGTCCATCAGCTCGCCCGGGTTGGTGGTCAGCAGGTTGACGGCCTTGGCGGTGTCGATGGACGAGCCACCGCCCACGGCCACGATCGCGTCGAACGACCCGGCGCCGCGGGCGAACTCGATGGCGGCCACGAGCGACTCGTCGGTCGGCTCGACCCGGGCTCCGTCGTACGTCGTGACCTCGATGCCGTAGCCGGCGATCTCCTCGGCGATCCGCGCCGGGTGCCCCGCCGCGGCCACTCCGGCATCGGTCACGAGCAGGACCCGCTTGGCACCCATCCCCACCAGGTCGTGGCCGACCTCACGGGAGGACCCGGGGCCGAACTTCAGGGCTGGTGCGGCATAGGTGAAGATCGTCTCCGTCATGCTGCCACTGTAGGACGTTGCGCACGTCGCCGGCCTCGTGGAACCCGACGGTGCGTCCTCGACCAGGCGGTCGGGGCCTGCGAAGCGGCGACTCCGGGGGCCGCTCTGTGATGCACGTCACACCCGGGTCGAGGTGGCGCGTCGCGACCACGGTCGGGGCACGCCGTAGCTAGCACGGGCGACGAACGTCTTCGCCGGGCGGGCCGGAGTCAGAGCGTCAGGGCCTCGCGCACCAGGTCGACCACGGGCAGCGCCCCGGACTCGACCTCGCGGAGGGGCACCCAGGCCACCGCGTCCGTCGTACCGTCGCGCTCGACGGTGAACTCCTCCGTGCCCGGCGGGACCGTCGCGGCGAAGACCAGGCCGACGGAGTGGAAGGCCTCGTCGCGACCGGAGGGGGCGGTCCCCTGCACGATGACGTCGCCGACGGTGAGCAGCTCGGCGACCGAGCACGTCACCCCGGTCTCCTCGAGGACCTCCCGCACGACCGCCGCGGCCGGGGCCTCGCCGTGCTCCACCCCACCACCGGGCAGCGACCACTGTCCGGTGTGGAAGCCGCGGGGCGAGATGCGGGTGAGCAGCACCGCCGGCTCCGGCTCGGTCCGCTGGACGAGGGCATAGGCAGCGACCCGCTGGAAGCGGTGGGGCCGGTAGGCCGCGAGCGCCTCGCGGACCAGCGCCACCGTCGGCACGGTCTCGTCGAGCACACCGGCCACCGGCTTCCAGGCCGCCTCGACGGTGGACCCGTCGACCTCCACCACGTGCGGCTCCGGCGAGTCGACCGGCACCCACCCGTCGTAGACGATCCGCAACGAGTGGGCGTCCACGCGCCGGCCGCGCCGCCACGTGTCGGGGAGGTGCAGGGAGAAGGTCCGCGCGGTCTCTCCGATGCTGACGTCGAGGCCGGTCTCCTCGTGGACCTCGCGCACCACCGCGTCGCGCGGGTCCTCGCCGTGGTCGAGGCCGCCGCCGGGCAGCGTCCACTGCTCCTGGCGCGAGATACGGGGGGCCAACCGGCTCAGCAGGATCATCTGGTCGCGCACGATCACGGCGTACGCCGCGACACGTTGCACCTGGTTGGACATGCCCCAACGCTATCCAACGGTCCCGGGCTGTCCGGCCCCACGGGTGGTGCTCGGCGGGTCCGCGCGGTCGGGCGGGCCGGTCAGTCGGTCGCCGGCGCGCCCGGCCCCCAGGTGGGGGTGACCGCCGAGCGGGGCATCGCGTCGAGCGCGAAGGAGGCCGCGCGCTCGATGCCGTCGCCGCCCAGGTGAGCGGGGTACCACGGGGCCCACTCGCCGGGGCGCGGCCGGTGCTCGGGCAGGCGCTGCACCTCCTCCAGCACGGCGTGCAGGCGCCGGCCGAGCTCCCGGGTGGTGGCAGCCAGGTCGGCGTCCGGCGGCACGTGCATCGGCGCCCCGACGCGGACGTCGACGGTCAGCCCGCGCAGGGCCTGCGGACGCGGCAGCGGGGCGCCGAGGGAGCGCTTCTGCCCCCACAGCCGCTGCCCGCCCCAGACCGTGACCGGCAGCAGCGGCGCCCCGGTCTCGCGCGCCAGGGCCACCGCGCCGGGCATCATCGAGCGCACGACGTACGCGGGCGAGATGCCCGCCTCCGGGAACACACAGACCACCTCGCCCGCCCGCAGCAGGGTCCGCGCACGGAGGTAGGCCGCTGCCGGCGCCTCCCGGTCGACCGGGACGTGGCACATCGCATCCATCGCCCACCCGACCGGCGAGCTCCACACGTCGGCGCGGCTGAGGAAGCGGACCCGTCGCTTCGTGGCGAGCAGGGCGTCGCCGACGTACAGGAAGTCGGGGAACGAGACGTGGTTGCTGGCCAGCACCACCGGACCGCTGCGGGGCACGTGCGCGGCGCCCTCGCTCCGCACCCGGAGGTCGAGCGCGCCGAAGGCGACCTTGCCGGCCGCGATCGCGGCTCGGTAGACGGGCTCGACCCGTCTCACGAGCCCTCCTGCGCCCTCGTCGGGTCGGCCGCCGAGGGCCGGGTCACGCGAACGGCGGCCGGTGGTCGACGGCCAGGGAACGCCGCCCTGCCCAGCGCCACACCCGTGCCGCCCGGTCGCGGTCCTCGTCGGTGACGAGGTTGCCCATCCAGCGCAGGGCCAGGGTCATCAGCCAGTCCGAGCGCATGCCGGCCGGCCCGAGCGTCGGCAGCAGCCGCGGCACGGTGACGAGCCCGGCGAGCCGGCGCGCGATGGAGAAGGACTCCCCGTAGTGGTCGCGGAGCAGGGCCGGCCACGCGGTGGCCAGGTCGTCGCGTCCCGGCGGGGTCTCGACGAGCATCTCGGCGATCAGCCGGCCCGTCTCGAGCCCGTAGTCGATGCCCTCGCCGTTGAGCGGGTTCACGCAGCCGGCGGCGTCGCCGATGAGGGCCCAGTTGGGACCGGCGACGTTGCTGACGGCGCCGCCCATCGGCAGCAGCGCCGAGGTGGGGGCGCGGAGGTCGCCGGAGAGCTTGAACTCCTCGCGGCGCTCCTCGGTGTAGAAGCTCATGAGCGGCTTGATGGCGATGTTCGCCGGGCGCTTGGCGGTCGCGAGCGTGCCGACCCCGATGTTGACCTCGCCGGTGCCCTGCGAGCCGCCGGCGTTGCCCAGCGGGAAGATCCATCCGTAGCCGGAGAGGATCTTGCCGTCCGCGCCACGCAGCTCGAGGTGGGAGCTGATCCACGGGTCGTCGGCCATCGCGGAGTCGATGTAGGCGCGGCCGGCGACGCCGTACACGGTGTCCCGGTGCCACTCGCGGCCCAGCAGCTTGCCCAGCGGGGACCGCACCCCGTCGGCGACGACCAGGCGCGAGCAGGCGATCTCGAAGGTGCCCTCGGCGTCCTTGAAGACGACGCCCGCGACCCGTCCGCCCTCTCGGCGCACGTCGACCGCACGGGCGCCGTCGACGGCCGTCGCGCCGCTGTCGACCGCGGTCGTGCGGAGGTGGTCGTCGAGCTCGGTGCGCGCCACGGCGCTGCCCCAGTCGGGCAGCGTGCCGCCCGGCCAGGGCAGCAGCAGGGTCTGGCCGAACCCGTGCGCGCGCAGCCCCTGGCTGACCACGTGTCCGCGCAGCCAGTCCTCGAGGCCGAGCCGCGAGAGCTCGCCGATCGCACGCGGGGTCAGCCCGTCTCCGCACGTCTTGTCGCGCGGGAACACCGCGGCGTCGACCAGCACCACGTCGAGACCGGAGCGGGCCGCCCAGGCGGCCGCGGCCGAACCGGCCGGGCCGGCACCGACGACGAGCACATCGGTGCGGGCGGGGCGAGACGTCATGTCTCCATTCTCGCAGTGCCCGCGCACACCTGGGGGTGAGGGTCAGGACGGGGTGTAGGCCCGGTGGCTCAGGAGGTGGACGTCGCCGGCCGCGCACCCGGTGGTGGGGTGCTTGACGTAGAGCGACGCGGTCTCGTCGGGCACGTAGACGCGGAACCCGTCGACCGGGCGCGGCTTGCACTCCTTCGCGGAGTACGGCCCCGTCGTCGTCTCGGAGACCTCGCTCCACGCGTGCCCACCCGGCAGCACCACGAACGGGCGGACCTTCGTGGCCCGGTCGCGGTCGGCTGCCGCTCCGACCTGGACCCCCTTGCCGCCACCGACGTAGGACAGTCCGCCGTAGCCCTTGATCCGGCAGGCGGCGTCCGAGGTGTTGGTCAGCACGATCTTGCCGAACCGGTGACTGGTGGCGGCGTCGCCGCCCCGGTAGGCGGCCGACATGTCGGCCGCGGTGCACTCGGGCGTCCTGGCCGCGGCGCTGGAGGCGCTCGTCGGGGTGCTGGAGGCGCTCGTCGGGGTGCTGGGCGCCGTTGGGGTCGTGGGGTCGGCCGAGGAGGCGGTATCGGCAGGAGTGGCGGGCTCGGCGGGGGCCGCCGGGGTGCTGGGGCTGCTCGCAGCGGCCTGGTCGGCCGGCGATGCGCTCGACGCCGACCCGTCAGCGCTCGTGCCGCAGGCGCTCAGCACGGCGGCGGCGACCAGTCCGGTCGAGGTCAGGGCCAGAGTGCGGGTGATACGCATGGTGCTTGTCTCCCTTCATCGTGTCGGGCGCCATCCGCCCGACACACATGAGACAGCACGCACCGCACCGAAGTTGTCGACCGCAACTGAACATTCCCTGAGACCCCCTCACCCCCTCCCCCACCGACTCCCGCAAGGGATCACCCGTGCACCACCCGTCACTCCTGCGTGGACAACCCGGTCGAGTCGGCGCGACGTCGCGCCGACTCGACACCCGCTCGTGGATCTCGTGGGAGATCAACGGCCCAGGACTCCGGACCGCGTGGCCCGCTGGGCATCCGACACGTGACGGGACAGGCAAGGACCCCCGCCCCCGGAAGGGGGGCGGGGGTCCTCAGCGGACGCGGTGCGTCAGTTCTGGTACGACCCGAAGTCGAAGTCGTCCAGGGCAACAGCCTGACCCGAGCCGGCGTTGCCGAACTCGTAGTCGTAGGAGTCGTAGCCGGTGACCGAGTACGCCGCGGCGCGGGCTTCCTCGGTCGGCTCGACGCGGATGTTGCGGTAGCGCTCCAGGCCGGTACCGGCCGGGATGAGCTTTCCGATGATCACGTTCTCCTTCAGGCCACGCAGGCTGTCGGAGCGACCGTGGATCGCCGCGTCGGTGAGCACTCGGGTGGTCTCCTGGAAGGAGGCCGCCGAGAGCCACGACTCGGTCGCGAGGGAGGCCTTCGTGATGCCCATGAGGACCGGGCGACCCGAGGCCGGCTTGCCGCCCTCGGAGACCACGCGACGGTTCTCCTCCTCGAACTTCGTCCGGTCGACCAGGTCGGACGGCAGCAGCACCGTCTCGCCGGACTCGATGACCGTGACGCGACGCAGCATCTGCCGAACGATGATCTCGATGTGCTTGTCGTGGATCGACACGCCCTGCGAGCGGTACACGTTCTGCACCTCGTCGACCAGGTGCTCCTGGGCCTTGCGGACACCCAGGATGCGCAGGACGTCCTGCGGGTCCGGGGTACCGACGATCAGGGGCTGACCGACCTCGATGTGCTCGCCGTCGGAGACCAGCAGGCGCGAGCGCTTCGAGACCGGGTACTCCTGGACCTCGGAGCCGTCGTCGGGGGTGACCAGGACCTTGCGGGCCTTGTCGGTGTCCTCGATCTCGACCCGTCCGGCCGCCTCGGCGATCGGCGTACGACCCTTGGGCGAGCGGGCCTCGAAGAGCTCGACCACGCGGGGCAGACCCTGCGTGATGTCGTCGGCGGAGGCCACACCACCGGTGTGGAACGTACGCATCGTCAGCTGCGTGCCGGGCTCACCGATGGACTGGGCGGCGATGATGCCGACCGCCTCACCGATGTCGACGAGCTTGCCGGTGGCCAGCGAGCGGCCGTAGCACTTCGCGCAGGTACCGGTCTTCGCGTCGCAGGTCAGCACGGAGCGGACCTTGACGGTCGGGATGCCGGCCGCGATGAGCTCGTTGATCTTGACGTCGCCCAGGTCGCCGCCGGCCTCGACCAGCACGTCGCCGGTCTCGGGGTGGGTGACCTCGGTCGCCGCCGAACGGGCGTACGCCGCGGTCTCGGCGTTGTCGTCGTGGCGGACCACGCCGTCCTCGCCGACGACACCGATGACCTTGGGCAGGCCGCGCTCGGTGCCACAGTCGTCCTCGCGGATGATGACGTCCTGCGAGACGTCCACCAGACGACGGGTGAGGTACCCCGAGTCGGCGGTACGCAGCGCGGTGTCAGCCAGACCCTTGCGGGCACCGTGGGTGGCGATGAAGTACTCCAGGACCGTGAGGCCCTCGCGGAAGTTCGACTTGATCGGCCGCGGGATGATCTCGCCCTTGGGGTTCGCCACGAGGCCACGCATGGCGGCCACCTGACGGATCTGGTTCATGTTTCCGGAGGCGCCCGAGTCGACCATCATGTAGATCGGGTTGGTGCGGTCGAAGTTCTTCTCCATCGCGTCACCGACCTTGGACGCAGCCTCGGTCCAGATCTCGATGAGCTCCTGGCGACGCTCGTCGTCGGTCACCAGACCGCGCTCGAACTGCTTCTGCACCTTGGCGGCCTGCGCCTCGTAGGACGACAGGATCTCGATCTTGTCGGCCGGCGTGGTGACGTCGTCGATCGAGACCGTCACACCGGAGCGGGTGGCCCACTGGAACCCGGCGTCCTTGAGGGCGTCGAGCGAGGCAGCCACCTCGACCTTGGTGTAGCGCTCCGCCAGGTCGTTGACGATCTGGCCGAGCTTCTTCTTGTCGACGCGCTCGTTGACGAACGGGTAGTCGATCGGCAGGCAGTCGTTGAACAGCGTCCGACCCAGGGTGGTGTCGAGCGTGACGGTCTGCGCACCGACGGAGCCGAGCTCGTGGCCGACCGGCATGACCGTGTCGGTCAGGCGGATCTTGACCTTGCTCTGCAGGGTCAGCTCGCCCCGGTCGTAGGCCATGATCGCCTCGGCCGGCGAGGAGAACGCACGACCGTCGCCGACGTTGTTCTCCCGGTCCACCGTGAGGAAGAACAGGCCGATGATCATGTCCTGGGTAGGCATGGTCACCGGACGGCCGTCCGACGGCTTGAGGATGTTGTTGGTCGACAGCATCAGGATCCGCGCCTCGGCCTGGGCCTCGGCGGACAGCGGCAGGTGCACCGCCATCTGGTCACCGTCGAAGTCGGCGTTGAACGCCGTGCAGACGAGCGGGTGGATCTGGATGGCCTTGCCCTCGATCAGCTGGGGCTCGAAGGCCTGGATGCCGAGTCGGTGCAGCGTGGGCGCACGGTTGAGCAGCACCGGGTGCTCGGTGATGACCTCTTCCAGCACGTCCCAGACCTCGGGGCGTACGGCGCGCTCGACCATCCGCTTGGCGGACTTGATGTTCTGCGCGTGCGACAGGTCGACGAGGCGCTTCATCACGAACGGCTTGAAGAGCTCGATCGCCATGTTCTTCGGCAGACCGCACTGGTGCAGCTTGAGCTGCGGACCCGAGACGATGACCGAACGGCCCGAGTAGTCGACGCGCTTGCCGAGCAGGTTCTGACGGAAACGACCCTGCTTGCCCTTGAGCATGTCGGACAGCGACTTGAGCGGCCGGTTGCCCGGGCCGGTCACGGGGCGACCACGACGGCCGTTGTCGAACAGCGAGTCGACGGCCTCCTGGAGCATCCGCTTCTCGTTGTTGACGATGATCTCCGGCGCGCCCAGGTCCAGCAGCCGCTTGAGGCGGTTGTTGCGGTTGATGACGCGGCGGTAGAGGTCGTTGAGGTCCGAGGTCGCGAAGCGACCACCGTCGAGCTGCACCATCGGGCGCAGGTCCGGCGGGATGACCGGAACGGCGTCGAGGACCATGCCCTCGGGCTTGTTGCCGGTCTTGCGGAACGCGTCGACGACCTTGAGGCGCTTGAGGGCGCGGACCTTCTTCTGGCCCTTTCCGGTGGCGATGGTCTCGCGCAGCGACTCGACCTCGGCCTCGATGTCGAAGCCCTGGAGGCGCTTCTGGATCGCCATGGCGCCCATGTGGCCCTCGAAGTACTTGCCGAACCAGTTCTTCATCTCACGGTAGAGCAGCTCGTCGCCCATGAGGTCCTGGATCTTCAGCGTCTTGAAGGTGTTCCACACCTCGTCGAGGCGGTCGATCTCGCGCTGCGCACGGTCACGCAGCTGCTTCATCTCGCGCTCGGCACCGTCGCGCACCTTGCGGCGTGCGTCGGCCTTGGCACCCTCGGCCTCGAGGGCGGCCATGTCCTCCTCGAGCTTCTTGGTGCGGTCCTCGAGGGACGTGTCGCGACGCTTCTCGAGCATCTCGCGCTGCTGGGCGACCTTCGCCTCGAGCGAGGACAGGTCGCGGTGGCGCGCGTCCTCGTCGACCGAGGTGATCATGTACGCCGCGAAGTAGATGACCTTCTCGAGGTCCTTCGGGGCGAGGTCCAGCAGGTAGCCCAGTCGCGACGGGACGCCCTTGAAGTACCAGATGTGGGTGACGGGAGCGGCGAGCTCGATGTGGCCCATCCGCTCACGACGCACCTTGGAGCGGGTCACCTCGACGCCGCAGCGCTCGCAGATGATGCCCTTGAAGCGCACGCGCTTGTACTTGCCGCAGTAGCACTCCCAGTCCCGGGTGGGACCGAAGATCTTCTCGCAGAAGAGGCCGTCACGCTCCGGCTTGAGCGTGCGGTAGTTGATGGTCTCCGGCTTCTTGACCTCGCCGTGGCTCCATCCGCGGATGTCCTCCGCGGTGGCCAGGCCGATCTGAAGCTGGTCGAAGAAGTTCACGTCGAGCACGATGGCTGCAACCCTTCGCTTTCTTTGGTTCTTAAGGCTGGTGCAGGAAAGGGACCGAGGCGCGCGGTACGCCGGCTGGGCCGGCGTACCGCGTCACGCTCAGACTTCTTCGACCGACGACGGCTCGCGGCGGGACAGGTCGATGCCGAGCTCCTCGGCGGCGCGGAAGACGTCTTCCTCCGCGTCGCGCATCTCGATGGCGGAGCCGTCCTGGGACAGCACCTCCACGTTGAGGCAGAGGGACTGCATCTCCTTGACGAGGACCTTGAACGACTCCGGGATGCCCGAGTCGGGGATGTTCTCGCCCTTCACGATGGCCTCGTAGACCTTCACTCGACCGGGAACGTCGTCCGACTTGATCGTCAGCAGCTCCTGCAGGGCGTAGGCGGCGCCGTACGCCTCCATCGCCCAGACCTCCATCTCGCCGAACCGCTGGCCGCCGAACTGGGCCTTACCGCCCAGGGGCTGCTGCGTGATCATCGAGTAGGGGCCGGTGCTGCGTGCGTGGATCTTGTCGTCGACGAGGTGGTGGAGCTTGAGGATGTACATGTAGCCCACCGAGACCGGGTCCGCGAACGGCTCGCCGGAGCGACCGTCGAAGAGGTTGGCCTTGCCGGTCGCGTCGATCATGCGCACGCCGTCACGGTTGGGGATCGTCGAGCCGAGCAGCCCGGTGATCTCGTCCTCCTGCGCACCGTCGAAGACGGGCGTGGCGACCTTGGAGTTGGGCTCGGCCTTGTCGGCGTGGATCTTGATGAGCCGCTGCTTCCAGTCGGCGTCGTTCTTCTCGTCCGACAGGTCGAGGTCCCAGCCCTGCTTGGCGAGCCAGCCGAGGTGGAGCTCGAGGATCTGACCGATGTTCATCCGGCGCGGCACACCCAGCGGGTTGAGCACGACGTCGACGGGGGTCCCGTCCTCCATGAACGGCATGTCCTCGATCGGCAGGATCTTGGCGATGACGCCCTTGTTGCCGTGGCGACCGGCGAGCTTGTCGCCGACCGAGATCTTGCGCTTCTGCGCCACGTAGACCCGCACGAGCTGGTTGACGCCCGGGGGCAGCTCGTCGCCGTCCTCGCGGTCGAAGACGCGGACGCCGATGACCGTGCCGGACTCGCCGTGCGGCACCTTCATCGAGGTGTCGCGGACCTCGCGCGCCTTCTCACCGAAGATCGCGCGCAGCAGGCGCTCCTCCGGGGTCAGCTCGGTCTCGCCCTTGGGCGTGACCTTGCCGACGAGGATGTCACCGGTGGTGACCTCGGCGCCGATGCGGATGATCCCGCGCTCGTCGAGGTCGGCCAGCATCTCCTCGGAGACGTTGGGGATGTCGCGGGTGATCTCCTCCGGGCCCAGCTTGGTGTCGCGGGCGTCGACCTCGTGCTCCTCGATGTGGATCGAGGTGAGGACGTCCTCCTGCACCAGACGCTGGCTGAGGATGATCGCGTCCTCGTAGTTGTGACCCTGCCAGGGCATGAAGGCCACGAGGAGGTTGGTGCCCAGCGCCATCTCGGCGTCGTCGGTGCACGGACCGTCGGCGATCGGCGAGCCGACCTCGAGCCGGTCACCCTCGGCCACCAGCGGACGCTGGTTGATGCAGGTGCCCTGGTTGGAGCGGCGGAACTTCGCCAGCTTGTACGTCGTGTACGTGCCGTCGTCGTTCATCGTCTCGACCAGGTCGGCCGAGATCTCCTTGACCACACCGGCCTTCTCCGCCACGACCACGTCGCCGGCGTCGACGGCGGCACGGAACTCGATGCCGGTGCCGACGAAGGGCGAGTCGCTCGTGATGAGCGGGACGGCCTGACGCTGCATGTTGGCGCCCATGAGCGCGCGGTTGGCGTCGTCGTGCTCGAGGAACGGGATGAGGGCGGTCGCGACCGACACCATCTGGCGCGGCGAGACGTCCATGTAGTCGACCTCGGCGGCCAGGATCTCGGAGACCTCGCCGTCGCGCTGACGGACCAGGACCCGCTCCTCGCGGAACTTCTTGTTGTCGTCGAGCAGGGCGTTGGCCTGCGCGATGACGAAGCGGTCCTCGTCGTCGGCGGTGAGGTAGTCGATCTTGTCGGTGACGGTGCCGTTCTCGACCTTGCGGTACGGCGTCTCGACGAAGCCGAACGGGTTGATCCGGCCGTAGGAGGCCAGCGACCCGATCAGGCCGATGTTCGGGCCTTCCGGGGTCTCGATCGGGCACATGCGGCCGTAGTGCGACGGGTGCACGTCGCGGACCTCCATGCCGGCGCGGTCACGGGACAGACCACCCGGGCCGAGCGCGGAGAGGCGACGCTTGTGCGTCAGGCCCGCGATCGGGTTGGTCTGGTCCATGAACTGGCTCAGCTGCGAGGTGCCGAAGAACTCCTTCAGCGCCGCCACGACGGGCCGGATGTTGATCAGCGACTGCGGCGTGATGGCCTCGACGTCCTGGGTCGTCATCCGCTCGCGGACCACGCGCTCCATGCGGGCCAGGCCCGTGCGGAGCTGGTTCTGGATCAGCTCGCCGACGGTGCGCATCCGGCGGTTGCCGAAGTGGTCGATGTCGTCGGGGCTGACCACGAGGTCACCCTGCGGAGCGTCGACCTGCTCCTTGCCGTCGTGCAGCGCCACGATGTAGCGGATGGCGGCGACGACGTCGGAGATCGTCAGCGTCTGCTTGTCGAAGGCCTCGACCAGGCCGAGCTTCTTGTTGATCTTGTAGCGACCGACCTTGGCGAGGTCGTAGCGCTTGGGGTTGAAGTAGTAGTTCTTCAACAGGGTCAGCGCGGCCTCACGCGTGGGCGGCTCGCCCGGGCGCAGCTTGCGGTAGATGTCGAGCAGCGCGTCGTCGGGACCCTGGGTGTGGTCCTTCTCCTCGGTGAGCTGGATCGACTCGTACTGGCGCAGCTCGGCCATGACGGCCTCGTAGTCGTACTCCTCGCCGGTGTCCTCGGCGACGGCCTGGAGGGCCTTGAGCAGGACCGTGATGTTCTGCTTGCGCTTGCGGTCGAGGCGGACGCCGACCAGGTCGCGCTTGTCGATCTCGAACTCGAGCCAGGCGCCGCGCGAGGGGATCAGTCGGCCGGTGTAGATGTCCTTGTCGGACGTCTTGTCGGCGGTGCGCTCGAAGTAGACGCCGGGGCTGCGGACGAGCTGCGACACGACGACGCGCTCGGTGCCGTTGATGACGAAGGTGCCCTTGGGCGTCATCAGGGGGAAGTCACCCATGAAGACCGTCTGGCCCTTGATCTCACCGGTGTCGTTGTTGGTGAACTCGGCGGAGACGTAGAGCGGGGCGGAGTAGGTGAAGTCCTTCTCCTTGCACTCGTCCACGGTGTACTTCGGGTCGTAGAAGACCGGGTTCTCGAAGGAGAGCGACATCGTCTCGGAGAAGTCCTCGATCGGCGAGATCTCCTCGAAGATCTCGGTCAGACCGGACTTGCTCGACACGTCCTCGCCGTTGGCGAGGCGCCGCTCGACGACGGCGTTCCACTTCTCGTTGCCGATCAGCCAGTCGAAGCTGTCGGTCTGGAGGGCGAGCAGCTGAGGGATCTCGAGCGGCTCGTCGATCTTCGCGAATGAGATGCGGCGGGAGCTGGAAATGCTGGAAGTGCTGGTGTTTGCAGAGGTGCTGCGCGCGGCCAAGAGACGTCCTTCGACAGAAACGCTGGTGGAGGGCGCCCGGCCACCACTTCATCAACCACCGGGCAGGTCGAGGAGTATTTGAGGGCAGGCGCAAAGCGCTACATTACACGAAGAACGGGCGCGCGACAATCCCGGCGAGCGCCGCAGCGACGAGCGTTGCGATGATGATGGCTCCCAGCGCGATCCTGGTCAAGCACCCTGGCCGACGAGAGGGACCCGGTCTGGTCCCGCCGGGCCCGGCTCAGCGCTCGCAGCCCCCACCGGGTGTGGTCACGAGGCAGTCCACGAGCCAGGCGCCGTCGACGTCGACCATCTGCGCGATGACCTGGTTCTGGTAGACGTCGGGGGTCTCGGCCTGCACGTTGGTGGTGTCCTGGTCGACGAAGAGGACGACGTCGACCCGTCCGGCGCCGGTGCGCGAGATGCCCGAGGCCAGCAGCTTGGCGACCACCACCGTCTGCGTGGACGGCGAGTTCTCCGAGATGACTCCCGCGAAGATCTTCTCCAGCTCCTCGCCGAAGGCCGGCGTGACGAAGCCGAGCGCCTTCTGCTCGTCCTCGTCGAGGTGGCGGTAGTCGTAGGACAGGACCGGCACGATGGCTGCCTCGGCGGCAGCACGGGCGGCCGCCACCTGGCTGGTGTCGGGAAGACCGTCCGCCGAGGCGGGCGCCCCGGTGGAGCCGGTGGTCGAGGTGTCGGCGCCGGGTGACTGTGCCTGCTGGTCCTGGGCGGCCTCGTCGCCGGATCCCCCACCGACCACCGAGACCAGCGTGGCCACGACCAGCACCAGGGCCAGTGCCGCGAGGACGGCGGCGACGAGCAGCGCCGAGCGGGGGCGTGCCGCGGCGGGCGCGGGCTCGTCGCGGCTCTCCTCGTCTCGCGAGCCCTCGTCGGGCACGGACTCGTCGCGGGTCACGACGCTCGGGCCGCTCGCGGCCTCCCGGTCAGCCTCCCGGTCAGCCTCCCGGTCAGCCTGCCCGTCCGCCCGGTCGCTCGCGGCGCCGTCCGCCATGGCGACGCCGTCGACGTCGGCCCGGTAGTCGTCGAGGTAGTCGTCGTGCTCCGGCTCCTGCACGGCCAGCTCGGCGTCGTGCGCCGCACGCTTGTCGGGATCCAGCAGCACCTCGGCCGCCCTGCTGAGCAGGCGGAAGCGACGGTCCGTCGGGTCCAGGTCGGCGATCTGCGCGCGGAACGCGCCGCGGACCTCCTCGGTGCCGGCGTCGGGGTCCACCCCGAGGACGTCGTACCAGCTGGGCGTCATGGGGTCGCTCCGCTCCGGGGCGTGCCCGTCGGCTGACCGGTCGGCACGTCGGTCGGTACGTCGGTCGGGAGGCCCGCGGGGCCGTCGGTCGCGCCTGCGTCGCCGGTCCCGTCGGTGACGGGGGCGAAGTCGTCGACCAGCCAGGTGCCGTCGACCAGGACCAGCGAGACCGCGACGCGGAAGGGCTGCGGCTCGTACTCGATCCGCCCGCCGTCCTTCCCGGAGCCCTTGTCCGGGTCGGGGTAGCTGCCGTTGATGACCCCGGCCACCAGGACCGACGCGGAGTCCTCGTCCATCGACTCGACACCGCTGGAGAACAGCTGGGCCGAGCGCGCGTAGCCGGCCTGGGCGACCGTCTGCTCGGCCAGCGTGACGTTCTCGTCGAAGGAGGCGGTGAACTTGTCCGTGATCACCTCGTGGACCCGGTCGGTGTAGGTCGGCAGCGTGTTGGCGGCGTCGAGGTCGCCGGGCCCGTAGGTGTTGATGCGGAGCATGAACTGGTTGGCCTGGCTCAGGAGCAGCTCGCGGGCCCTCGCGTCGTCCGGTGCTACGGCGTCGGCGGCGTCCGCCCCGAAGAGCTGGCCGACGCGGTTGCCGACCGAGGAGCCCTCGGTGTCGGCGACGTAGCGGTAGGTGAGCACGCCGAGGCACGCGACGATGACGACTGCCAGCACGGCCGAGAGGATCGTGAGGCGGGAGGACGCGCGGGGCGAGGTGTCGACGACGGCTACGGTGCCGTCATCGGCTGGAGGTACAGCCATTTCCACGACTCCTTCCCGAGCGAGGGCGGTGCCAACGTACCGGTCTGCGCCAGCGACGGGTCGACCGTGTCGCCCCAGGTGAGCGCGCCGGTCGCCGGGTCGAACGAGGCCACCGTCGGGGGGTCGTACGACGTGCCGACGCGCGGCGGTGCGTTCTGCGCACCACGGGCGTTGCTGAGGGCGGCCGGCTCGGTGCACTTCGCGTCGACGTTCATCTTCCGGTCCTCCTGCTGCTGCGGGGACTGGCGGTCGGTGCTCTCGTAGCCCTGGTGGCAGACCGGCTGGTCGGTGAGGATCATCCCGAAGTGCGCGTCGTACAGGCCGGTGTCGGCGGACTTGGAGACGACGGTGAACCCGGCCTCCACGATGTAGGGGTAGATCACCAGGATCTGCTTGATGCCCGGCAGCCGCTTGACCACGATCTCACCGGTCGTGACCAGGTTGTTGAGCAGCTCGGCGAGCTCCACCCGGTTGTCCTCGATGAGACCGCGCAGCTGGTTGGCCGCGAAGGAGCCGGTGTCGATGACCGTGCGCAGGTCGGGGTCGGACCCGGCCAGCGTGGTGCTGAACTTCGAGAGCTGCGAGGCGAAGGTCCGCAGCGAGCTCTCGGAGGCGACCTGGGTGTTGAGGACCGTGTTGCCGTCCCGGATCAGCCGGGAGGTCGTCTCGAAGTTGCGGTCGGCCTCCTCGATGAACGACTGTCCGGTGTCGAGGATCGTCTGCAGGTCCTCGCCGGTGTCGGCGAAGGCCGTCCCCAGCTCGTCGACCGTGGTCCGCAGGGCGTCGCGGTCGACCGAGCTGACGGTGTTGGACAGGTGCGTCAGCAGGGTGTCTGTCTGGATCGGCGTGGACGTCATGCCCATCGGGATCTCGGAGTCGTTCGCGAGGTAGGGACCGTCGTCGGTCTGCGGCTGCAGCTCGACGTACTGCTCACCGACGGCCGAGCGGTTGCCCACGAGCGCCTTGCTCTCCGTGGGGATGCTGTCCCAGCGATTGTCGATGTCGAGGTAGATGTCGACCCCGTCCGAGGTCAGCACGAGCTTGTCGACCGTGCCGACCTTGACCCCGCGGTAGGTGACCTCACCGCCGGCGAAGCTGCCGCCGGAGTCGGCGAAGTGGGCGACGACGGTGAACGCGTCGTCGCGCACCAGCCGGTCGAGGCGCGCATAGCGGGCACCCACGAACGAGACGCCCACCATCGTGATGATCACGAAGATGATGAGCTGGACCTTGGTCCTGTTGGTGATCATCGCAGCACCATCCCGGGGATCAGCAGGTTGACGAGCGCGGGGTCGTAGCTCTCCATGAGCTCGCCGTACGTCGGCCCGCGGCCGTCGACGGCGCTCGGCTCCGTGTCGGTGGCGCCCTGGGCGCCGACGGCCGTGCGTCCGAGCAGCCCGCCGAGCCCACCGGGCAGGTCGGGCAGCGGGAGGTCGGGCAGCGGCAGGTCGGGCAGCTCGGGCAGCGGCAGGTCGCCGCCGCCACCCCCGCCGCCACCGGTGCCGTCGGGGCACAGGACCGGGAGCGGGAGGTCGACCGAGGCGCAGACCACGTCGATGACCGCACCCGGCAGGCCCTTGCAGGTCGCGACGGACGGGTCGTTGACGCACGTGGCGATGGCGTCCTGCGCGCCCTGGCACAGGTTGGGCAGGTCGACCGGCAGCGGGTCGGGCAGCGCGTCGAGCGGGGTGCACGGCACGCCCGGGACGTCGGGCAGGTCGGTGACGTCCAGGTCGAGCCGGACCGAGAGGTTGGTGTAGTCGCCGAAGTGGATGTTGCGCGCCACCTGCGGGTCGCGACCCACCACCTCGTCGACGAACGGGTAGGTCAGGATCACGCTGAACGAGTTGACCAGGTCGTCACCGGAGTCGGCGAGCTTGGTGAGCACGGGCTGGAGCTGGCGCAGCGACTCGAGGGTCGCGTCCTTCGAGCGGTCGATGACGCGCACGCCGACGTTGCTGAGCCGGTCCAGCGCCTGCAGCATCGTGACCAGGTCGTCGCGCTGCCGGTCGAGCGAGTCCAGGGCGCTGGGCAGCTCCTCGAGCGCCCGGTCGATGCTCCCCTGCTGCTTCTTGACCGAGAGGGCCAGCCGGTTGAGGGACTCGATGGCGGTGACGATGTCGCCCTTGTTGTCGTCGAGCTGCGAGGCGAGGGTGCGGACCTGTCCGAGCAGCGAGCGGGCGGACCCCTCGCGTCCGTCGAGGGCGGTGTTGACCTCCTGGGCGATCGTCTTGACCTGGGCCACGCCGCCGCCGTTGAGCAGCAGGCTCAGCGCGCCGAGCACCTCCTCGACCTCCGGGTTGCGACCGGTGCGCTCGAGCGGGATGACCGACCGGTCCCCCAGGGTGCCGACCGGGTCCTCGTCGGTGGGGCCGGCCAGCGACACGAACTTCTCGCCCAGCAGGCTGGTCTGGCGGATCGTGGCGACCGTGTTCGACGGCAGCTCGGTGTCGTTGCGCAGCGTGAGCGTGACCGTGGCGGTGTAGCCGGTGAGCTCGACGTCCTGGACCCGGCCGACGCTGACGTCGTTGACCTTCACCGTCGACTTCGGCACCAGGTCGAGCACGTCGCGGAACTCCACGGTGACCGTGATCGGGTCGTCCCCGACGTCGGTGCCGCCGGGCAGCGGCAGGTCGTAGACGTCGAAGTCGCAGCCGGTCAACATCACGGTGGCGAGGAGCAGGCCGGCCAGGAGGCGCAGGCGGCGGGTCATGAGGTCACCTCCACGAGTCCCCCGAGGGTGAGGTCGAACTGGGCGTCGGACGACGACCCGGTGCCCGGCCCGAAGGGCGCCGTACGGGGCAGCGGGAGCGACCGGATGAGGTCACAGGCCGAGCCCTTGGGGTCGTTGGCGCTGACCAGGGCGCACAGCACCCCGGCCGGGTCGCTCCCGACCTCGTTGACGAGGTTGCCGATGTTGGCGTTGGTGTCGAGGGTGCCGGTGTCCGGGTTGTAGGTCAGCGCGAGGTTGTTCAGGGCGACCGGCGCCACCCGCAGGACCTCGTCGAGCGAGGAGCGTTGCTTGACCAGCACCTTCGTGACCCGGTTGAGCCCCCGGATGTTCTGGCCGAGCACCTCGCGGTTCTCCTTGACGAAGCCGCCCACCTCGTCGAGGGCCACGGCGAGGTTCTTCAGCGCCTCGGCCAGCTCGTCGCGCTCGCCGGCCAGCACGGTCGAGACCTTGCCCAGCGACTCGTTGAAGCGCCGTACGGTCGAGTCGTTGTCGGCGAGGGTGGTGATGAACTTCTGCAGCTCGGCGGCGGAGCCGAAGAACTCCTCCTTGTTGTCGTCGAGCGTGCGGCTGAGCCGGGCGAAGTTGCGGATCGTGGTGTTGAAGCTGGCGCCCTGCCCACCGAAGTTCTTCGCGGTCACCTCGAGCAGGTCGGTCAGCGCGCCGTCGGAGTTCGCGCCGTCCGGACCGAGGGCCACGGTCAGGTCGTCGAGGCTGCTGAAGATCTCGTCGAGCTCCAGCGGCACCTGGGTGTCGGTCTGGTCCAGCTCGGCGCCGTCGGCCAGCGTGTCGCCGGTCGTGTACGGCGGGGTCAGCTGGACGTAGCGGTCCCCCACGATCGCCGGCGAGATGATGACGGCCTGCGCCTCGCTGGGCACGTCGACGTCGCCGTCGTAGGACATCACGACCTTGACCTGGGTGCCCTGCGGCTCGACCGTGTCGACGGTGCCGACGGCGACGCCCAGGATCCGCACGTCGCTGCCCTCGTAGAGCGAGACGGTGCGCGGGAAGAAGGCGGTGACCGTCTTGCGGTCGTCACCACCACCGAGGACCGTGAAGCCCGCGACGACGACGAACACGAGGAGGATGAGGGGCACGACGGCCCGCTGGATCGTGGGCATCAGCCGAGACCTCCCGATCGGACGCTGGGCACCGGCGGCAGGTTCTGGATGTAGGTGTCGAACCAGGGGCCGTTGCCCAGCGTGTTGGCGAAGACCCGGTAGAACGGGGCCATCAGCCGCAGGCTGTTGTCGAGGTTGTCCTCGTTCTTCGTCAGGACCTCCAGCACGCTCCTGAGCTGGGTCAGCGCCGGCTTGAGGTCCCCGCGGCTCTGGCGGACCAGGGCGGTGAGCTCGCTCGACAGCGTCGAGGTCGACACCAGCACGTTGTGGATCTGGTCGCGCCGGGCGACGAGGGCCCGGAAGAGGACGTCGGAGTCCTTCATCAGCCCGACGATGTCCTGGTCGCGGTCCGAGAGGACGGTGGAGACGCGCTTGAGGTTCTTCAGCAGCGAGCCGATCTCGTCGTCGCGCGCCGCGATGTTGCTCGACAGCTCCGAGACGCCCGTGAGCGCGGCCTGGAACTCCTCGGGGGTGTTGCGGGTCAGGTCCGCGAGCACGGTGAGGGACTGCGAGAGCTGATCGGTGTCGATGCCGACGTCGGTGTTCTCGCCGATCGTCTCGGCCAGGCCGGAGAAGGCGTCGATCACGTCGAACGGCGAGCTGGTCCGCTCCGGCGGGATCGTCGAACCGGCCTCGAGCCGGCCCCCGCCGGCCGGCTCCAGGGCCAGGTACATCGACCCCAGCAGGGTCTTCACCTGGATCTCGGCGCGGGTCTCGTCACCGAAGGAGGCGTCGGTCTTGATCCGGAAGGTGACCAGCACCGTGCCGTCGTCGAGGGCGACGTCGCGGACCTCACCGACGCGGACGCCGGCGATGCGGACCTCGTCGCCGGTCTTCAGCCCACCCGC
Source organism: uncultured Actinomycetota bacterium (assembly GCA_963757695.1). Taxonomy (GTDB): domain Bacteria; phylum Actinomycetota; class Actinomycetes; order Propionibacteriales; family Nocardioidaceae; genus Nocardioides. Next base: position 100,554 of record CAVWTJ010000011.1, on the reverse strand, counting down.
CTCGGTGAAGGTGGCGCGGTAGGTGTCGCCGCCGCCGATGAGCGGCAGGTCCTGGGCCCGGAAGGCCGCGAGGAGCAGCAGCGCCAGCACGGTCAGGCTGACCGCGCCGATGATGACGGGGTTGCGTTCGCGGAACGGTTTCACCGGGCCCCCCTCGGGAGCGTGCTGGTCGCGGGCGGCGCGGGCCACCGGCGCGGCGTGGTGCGCCTCATCCGAGATCACACCGATCGGCACCGACGTTGACGTCGACCGGGATGGTCACCCCGGGCAGGGTCACCCGGCCCTTGAAGTCGCACAGGTAGAAGTTGAACCACGAGCCGTAGGTCGCCGTGCGACCGATCTTCTCCAGCTTGACGGGGAGCACCTGCAGGGCGCGGTCCAGCTCACCCTTGTTCTTGTCGAGCACCCCGCTCAGGCGCCGCAGCTGCTTGATGTCCTGGACGAACGGCGGTCGGATGTCCTTGGCCAGGTCGGCGGTCTTCAGCGACAGGTCGTTGATGCCGTCGAGGGAGTCGAGGATCGCACCGCGGTCGTTCTTCAGGCCGCGGACGAGGGTGCGGAAGCTCGTGATCAGCGAGCTGAGCTGGTCCTCGCGGTCGGCGAGGTGGTCGAGCACGTAGTCGAGGTTGTCGATCAGCTGCCCGATGACCTGGTCGCGGTCGGCCAGGGTCTGGGTGACCGAGGCCGTGCTCCTCAGCAGCCCCTCCAGCGTGCCGCCCTGGCCCTGGAAGACCTGGACGACCTCGTAGGAGAGCTTGTTGATGTCGTCGGGGGACAGCGCCTGGAAGAGCGGCTTGAACCCGTTGAACAGGACCGTCAGGTCCAGGGCCGGCGTGGTCTGGTCGATCGGGATGGTGTCGCCCGGAGCGAGCGTGCCGGGCTCCCCGATCTCCTGGCTGAGCGAGATGTAGCGCTGCCCGACCAGGTTGCGGTAGCGGATCGCGGCGTGGGTCGAGGCCATCAGCGTGGTGCCGTCGTAGACGCTGAACGCGACCCGGGCGCGAGCCGGGGTGTCGCTCGCGGGGTCGGCGTCGACGATCTCGATGCCCTTCACGGTGCCGACCCGGACCCCGGCGATCCGCACGTCGTCGCCCTTGTTGACGCCGGTGGCGTCGGCGAAGACCGCCTCGTAGTCCTTGCTGCCCTGGAAGGTCAGGTTGCCGATGAGCACGACCAGTACCCCGGAGGCGAGCGAGGTGACGACGATGAAGATCATCAGCCGCACGAAGTCGCCACTGGTCTTCTTGTCGAAGAGCTTCATCGCAGCGACACCTTCGCTCCCCGCGCCATCGGGCCCATCAGGAGCGCGCCGAGGTCGCTGACCTCGTCGGGCGAGACACCCATCCCCGGGGCCAGCAGCCGGCGGTAGAGATCGGCCTCGGAGGAGCTCCCGGGATAGCTCTTCCCGTCGCGCAGGAGGTAGCCGGGCGCCACCCGGTCGGTGCCCTTGCCGGTCGGCTCGTCGACGCCGTCGTCGAAGTCGGGCACGCTCGTCAAGGGGTTGCTCTGGCTCCAGGGCGGGTTGGGCAGGGTCTGGCAGCTCGGGTCACGGTCGTCGCCGATGCGGGGCCGGTCGCCCGCGTTGTAGCCGCGCGGCTGGCGCGGGAGGGTCTCCAGCACGATGTGCAGCGTGAAGTCGCGGAACGCCTCGGCCAACGCGTCGCCCGAGTTCACGATGCCGCCCGCCAGGCATGGGAACTCGCTGGAGTAACGGGCGAGCACCCGCAGCTGGGCCGCCCCGAGCTCGCCGAAGCGGACGATGTTGTCCTCGTTGTCGGCCAGGAAGGTCCGCGCACTGTCGCTGAGCCCCGCGACGTCGACGAAGAGGTTCTTGAGCGTGGCCTCGCGGCCCTCGAGCGTCGTCGTCGTCGTGACCGTGTTGTCGAGGATCGTGGCGACCTGCGGCAGCACGTCGGAGTAGATGTCGGAGACCGTGGAGAGCTGGCGCAGGTCCTCCACCAGCGCCGGGATCTCGGGGTTGATCTTCTTCAGGTACCCGTCGAAGGTGACCAGCGTCTGGCCCAGCTCCTCGCCCCGGCCCTCCAGGGCGGTGGCGATCGCGTTGAGGGTCATGTTGACCTGGGCCGGCTGGACCGTGCGCAGGAGCGGGTAGAGGTCGGACAGGACCCGCTCGACCTCGGTGCTGACCCGGGTGCGCTCGATGGTGGCGCCGGCCAGGATGTGGTCGCCGCTGGGTGCGTCGGGCACGAGCAGCGAGACGTACTTCTCGCCGAAGAGGGTCTTGGGGACGATCGACCCGGTCACGTCCGCCGGGATCACGCCCACCTGGTCCGGGTAGAGGCCCAGGGTGAGCTCGGCGCCGTCGACGTCGGCCCGGGTCTCGAGGACCTCCCCCACGATCACGCCACGGATCTTCACGTCCGCCCGCGCCGGGAGCTGCAGGCCGATCGAGGACGTCTTCAGGGTCACCCGGTCGTAGGCGGTGAACTGCTTGGTGAAGACGGCGTACGTCAGGTAGACGCCGAGGAGCAGCAGCGCCAGGAAGATGACGCCGAGCAGCTTGTACATGCCCAGGATGCGGTTCGCCACGTCAACCAGCCAGCCTGACGGTGGTCGTGGTGCCCCAGATGGCCATCGACAGGAACAGGTCGATCACGTTGACCGCGACGATGCTGGTGCGCACGGCGCGACCCACGGCCACGCCGACGCCGGCGGGGCCGCCGGACGCGGTGTAGCCGTGGTAGCAGTGGATCAGGATGACCACCACCGCGAAGACGAGCACCTTGCCGAACGACCACATCACGTCGACCGGTGGCAGGAACTGGTTGAAGTAGTGGTCGTAGCTGCCCCCGCTCTGGCCGTAGAACTGGGTGACGATGAGCCTGCTGGCGAAGTACGACGACAACAACCCGACCACGTAGAGCGGGATGATCGCGATCAGGCCGCCGACGACGCGGGTGGCGACCAGGAACGGCATCGAGGGGATCGCCATCACCTCCAGGGCGTCGACCTCCTCGGAGATCCGCATCGCACCGAGCTGCGCGGTGAAGCCGCACCCGACCGTCGCCGCCAGCGCGATGCCGGCGACGAGCGGGGCGATCTCACGGGTGTTGAAGTACGCCGAGACGAACCCCGCGTAGACGGCGGTGCCGAGCTGGTCGAGCGCGGCGTACCCGGACAGCCCGACCTGGGCGCCGGTGAAGAACGTCATGCCGATGATGACGCCGACCGTGCCGCCGATGACCGCGAGCGAGCCGGAGCCGAGGGTGACCTCGGCCAGGATCCGCAGGATCTCCTTCGGGTAGCGCACCACCGAGCGCGGGACCGCGCGGATCACGCCCAGGTAGAAGGAGAGCTGGCCCCCCAGCCTGTCGAGCGAGGCCAGGGGCCGTTCGTACACCGCTCTGATGCCTGCCATGGCGCTACCCGCCCTTCGGTGGCACGAGCTGGAGGTAGATCGTGCTCAGCGTGAAGTTGACGACGAAGAGCAGCAGGAAGGTGATGACGACCGACTCGTTGACCGCGTCGCCGACGCCCTTGGGTCCGCCGCCGGCGTTCATGCCCTTGTAGCAGGCCACGATGGCGGCGATGAACCCGAAGATGATGGCCTTGATCAGGCCGATGTAGAGGTCGGGGAGCTGGGCCAGGGCGGTGAAGCTGGCCAGGTAGGAGCCGGGCGTGCCGTCCTGGAGGACGACGTTGAAGACGTAGCCACCGCCCACGCCGACGACGCTGACCAGGCCGTTGAGGAAGAACGCCACCAGCATGCAGGCGAGCACGCGGGGCACCACCAGGCGCTGGATCGGGTCGATGCCGAGCACCATCATGGCGTCGAGCTCCTCGCGGATCTTGCGGGCGCCGAGGTCGGCGGCGATGGCCGAGCCACCCGCGCCGGCGATCAGCAGCGCCGTGGCGATCGGCCCCGCCTGCTGGATGACCGCGAGCACCGAGGCGGAGCCGGTGAACGACTGCGCGCCGAACTGCTTGATCAGCCCACCGACCTGCAGCGCGATGACAGCACCGAAGGGGATCGCGACCAGGGCGGTCGGGACGATCGTCACCGACGCCAGGAACCAGGCCTGCTGGATGAACTCCCGCGTCTGGAAGGGGCGACGGAACAGCGCCCGCGCCACGTCGAGACCGAAGGCGAAGAGCTTGCCGGCGGTCCCTACGGGCGCGAGGACGCGCGTCGAGGTCAGCGATGCCACCCGTGCCTCAGACCCCGGTCGTCATGTTCATGTTGGCCTCGAACGACCCCGGGGGCGGCGTCACGCCGTTCTCGCGGCACCAGGAGCCCGGCTCGCGCTGGCTGCGGCGCGGGATGCCGTTGGACGGCTCGAGCTGCATCGGGATCGGCGGCAGCGGCGGGAGCTCCTGGCCGGACTCGGCGGCCAGCTCGTCGGCGTCCTTCTCCTCCGACATGCCGATCGGGCCGACCTTCTGGGCGTTGAGGAACTGGCGCACGACCGGCTCCTCCGAGCTCAGCAGCATCTCGCGGGGCCCGAACATCGCCAGGTGCCGGTGGTAGAGGAGCCCGATGTTGTCGGGGACCGTGCGCGCGGTGTTGATGTCGTGGGTGACGATGAGGAACGTCGCGTCGATCTGGGCGTTGAGGTCGACGATGAGCTGGTTCAGGAACGCCGTACGCACCGGGTCGAGGCCGGAGTCGGGCTCGTCGAAGAGGACGATCTCGGGGTCGAGCACGAGTGCGCGCGCCAGCCCGGCCCGCTTGCGCATGCCTCCGGAGATCTCGCCGGGGAGCTTGTCCTCGGCGCCGAGGAGGCCGACCAGGTCCATCTTCTCCATGACGACCTCGCGGACCTGCGCCTCCGACTTCTTGGTGTGCTCGCGCAGCGGGAACGCGACGTTGTCGTAGAGGTTCATCGAGCCGAACATGGCGCCGTCCTGGAACAGCACCCCGAAGAGCTTGCGGATCTCGTAGAGGTCCTTCTCGGAGCACGAGGCGATGTCGGTGCCCTCGATCACCACCGAGCCCTGGTCGGGCTTGAGCAGGCCGATGAGGGTCTTGAGCAGGACCGACTTGCCGGTCCCGGACGGGCCGAGCATCACGCAGATCTCTCCGGCGGGGACGGTCAGCGAGACGTTGCCCCAGATGAGCTGCTTGCCGAACGACTTGCTGAGGTTATCGATCTTGATCTCAACACCCATGTCAGTCCTTCTCCTCGACCCCTCGGCCGGCTCGCACGCCCGGATCGCCGGGATGCCACGCTCCACGTCCTGCTCTGCACCCGACTCACCAGTAACAACGCGCCGGACGCGGTGAGGTTACGCGTCGAAGTGCTGCTCGTCACGTAGTTCTCGATCCCGGGGCCGACCGGCGGCACGGCGCCCCCACCTGGTCGAGACCGAGCACCGCGGCGCCGGCCCGGGTATTCATATCCGTCGGTCCGCACCGCCCGTACCCCTGGGGGCATCGACGACACCGGCGCCGCGAACGGTGCCCACATGCACGAAACGGCCACCCCCGATATCGGGGATGGCCGTTGCGTGGGTGGTGACGGCGGCGTCGATCAGGAACGAGTCCTGGTACGACGTCGTGGCGTCACCGGTGGATCACTTGAGGGAGACCGTGGCGCCGGCGCCCTCGAGGGCCTCCTTGGCCTTCTCGGCCGAGGCCTTGTCGACCTTCTCCAGGACAGCCTTGGGGGCGGCCTCGACCAGCTCCTTGGCCTCCTTGAGGCCCAGCGAGGTGAGGGCGCGCACCTCCTTGATGACGTTGATCTTCTTCTCGCCAGCGGCCTCGAGGACGACGTCGAACTCGTCCTGGACAGCGGCCTCCTCGCCACCGCCGGCGCCGCCGGCAGCAGGAGCAGCGGCAACGGCCACGGGAGCGGCGGCGGTGACGCCGAAGGTCTCCTCGAACTGCTTCACGAACTCGGAGAGCTCGATCAGGGTCATCTCCTTGAAGGCCTCAAGGAGCTCGTCAGTGCTGAGCTTCGCCATGATGCGAACCTTTCTTTCGGTGGCCGGGTCGCACAGTGCGCCCGAGCCTGGTTTCAGGTGGTGGTGGTCAGCCTTGGATCAGGCTTCGGTGGTCTCGGCAGCAGCCTCGGGAGCCTCGTCGGTGCTCTCCGCGGCGGGGGCGTCCTCGGTCTGCTCTGCAGCAGCCTCGGTCGCCTCCTCTGCGGGGGCCTCGTCCGTGGTCTCCTCGGCAACGGCCGGGGCCTCCTCGGCGGCAGCCGGCGTACCGGCACCACCTGCGAGGATCGAGGGGTCCTCCTGTGCCTTCGCCTCCAGGGCGCCGGCGAGCCGGGCAGCCTGGGCGAGCGGGGCGTTGAGGAGGTAGACGGCCTGGCTGAGCGACGCGAGCATCGCACCGGCCAGCTTGCCCAACAGGACCTCGCGCGACTCCAGATCGGCCAGCTTGGCGATCTGCTTCGCGTCGAGGATGTCGCCGTCCAGGACACCGCCCTTGATGATCAGGGCGGGGTTTGCCTTGGCAAAGTCACGCAGACCCTTGGCAGCCTCGACGACATCGCCCTTGATGAAGGCGATGGCGGTGGGGCCGACGAGCAGGTCGTCGAAGCCGGAGATGCCCACCTGGTTGGCGGCGATCTTGGCCAGCGTGTTCTTGACCACGGCGTAGTTGGCGTTCTCACCGAGGGAGCGGCGAAGTTCCTGCAGCTCCTTGACGGTGAGACCGCGGTAGTCGGTCAGCACGGCGCCGTCGGTGTCGTTGAAGAAATCAACGATCTCCGCGACGGCGGCGTTCCTGTCTGCCCGCGCCATGGGTCTCCTTCCGGACTGGGAGACCGACGCCCGGCACTGGACTGAGATGACGAACGCCCCGAGCGCAGGCTCAGGGCGTGGACGGATCCGAAGCGGATCCTGCTCTGAAATCCTACGCGGGCCGTCCGCATCTCTGCGGCACCTTCGATCCTGCTGCATGCACAGCGGGACAACCGGCGGTCTCTGGTTTCGTGGGGAACTGTACGGCGATCGGGCAACCGCACCAAATCGGGTCGACCCCCGGCGATGACGGCGGCGATGACGGCGGCCGCAGCCGGTGGCGCGGACGGGGCCGTGCGGCCGGCGATCGCCCGTCGCAGCACCCTGCTCCGAGGCTCGACGTACGTCGGGAGCGTCCAGGGTTGCGCACCGCGTGGGCGCCGTGGGGAGGTCTTTGACAGGATCGGGGCATGACCAGCACCCCGCTCGCTGACCTGTCCGCCGAGGACCTCGCGTCGTTCCTCGCCGAGAAGCGGGAGGAGTACGCCGCACTCCAGGCTCGTGCGCTCACGCTGGACCTGACGCGGGGAAAGCCGTCGAGCGCCCAGCTCGACCTCTCCGACGCGCTGCTGGCCCTCCCGACGACGACCACGGACCGCAGCGGTGCCGACGTGCGCAACTACGGCGGGCTCGAGGGGCTCGCCGAGCTGCGGGAGATCTTCGCCGAGCTGCTCTGGGTCGAGGTCGACCAGGTGGTCTGCGGAGGCAACTCGAGCCTGACCATGATGCACCAGGTGCTCGTCGACCTGCTGCTGCACGGCGGCCCCGGCTCGGAGCGCCCGTGGAAGGACGAGCCGGTCGTGAAGTTCATCTGCCCGGTCCCCGGCTACGACCGGCACTTCACCATGCTGGCCGACTTCGGCATCGAGATGCTGTCGGTGGAGATGCACGACGACGGGCCCGACGTGGACGCCGTCGCCGCGCTGGTGAAGGACGACCCCGCCGTCAAGGGCATGTGGCTCGTGCCCACCTACGCGAACCCGTCCGGCGCGGTCTGCTCGCAGGAGGTCGCGGCAGCGTTGATGTCGATGCCCACCGCGGCGCCTGACTTCCGGATCTTCTGGGACAACGCCTACGCGTTCCACCACCTCACCGAGGACGAGGCCAAGAGCGCCGACGCGCTCTCGATCGCGGCCGCATCCGGCCACCCCGACCGACCGATCATGTTCGCCTCGACCTCGAAGATCACCTTCGCCGGCGCCGGCGTCTCGGTGCTCGCCGCGTCGCCGGCCAACAAGGCGTGGTACCTCAAGCACCTCGCCTTCGCCTCGATCGGGCCCGACAAGATCAACCACCTGCGCCACGTGGAGTTCTTCGGCTCCCCCGACGGTGTGCGCGACCACATGCGCAAGCACCGCGAGATCATCGCTCCGAAGTTCGACGCCGTCGACGACGCCCTGACGTCCGCCCTGACCGGGCTCGAGATCGCCGAGTGGACCAAGCCCACCGGCGGCTACTTCGTGAACCTCGACGTCGTCGACGGCACCGCGTCCCGCGTGGTCGCCCTGGCCAAGGCGGCCGGCATCGCCCTCACCCCCGCCGGGGCGTCGTACCCGCACGGCAGGGACCCGCGCGACCGCAACATCCGCCTCGCGCCGACGTTCCCGGTCCTGGCGGAGGTCGAGACGGCGATGGCCGGTGTCGCCACCTGCGTGGCCCTCGCCGCCGCGGAGCAGCTCACCCAGCCCTGACCGCCCACGGTGGTTGAGGTGCGAGGAGCGCCAGCGACGAGCCTCCCCGGTGGTTGAGGTGCGAGGAGCGCCAGCGCGCCCCCCAACGGTGGTTGAGGTGCGAGGAGCGCCAGCGCGACCTCCCCGGTGGTTGAGGTGCGAGGAGCGCCAGCGCGACCGCACGGTGGTTGAGGTGCGAGGAGCGCCAGCGACGAGCCTCGAAACCACCCGTGCCGACAAACAGCCGTAGCCACCGACGCCGACTCCCGGCCCACCGGGTTTCGAGGCTCGGGCCCGGGGGGCCCTCACACCTCAACCACCGGGACGGCCGGGCCTGGCGGCCCTCACACCTCGACCACCGGGACGACCGGGCTTGGCGGCTGTCACACCTGACCACCTCGCAACGCCGACGGCCCGCCACCCCGAGGGGCGGCGGGCCGTCGTACGTGGTCCTCGAGAGGGGGGAGGCTCAGGCCTCGCCCTCCTCCTCGGAGGCGACGTTGCGGGTGCGGTTCGGGTCGACCTGGACACCGGGGCCCATCGTGGTCGAGACCGTGACCTTGCGCAGGTAGCGACCCTTGGAGCTGGCCGGCTTGAGCCGCAGCACCTCCTCGAGGGCAGCGGCGTAGTTCTCGGCCAGGGAGGCCTCGGCGAAGGACGCCTTGCCGATGATGAAGTGCAGGTTGGCGTGGCGGTCGACACGGAACTCGATCTTGCCGCCCTTGATGTCCGTCACGGCCTTGGCCGGGTCGGGCGTCACGGTGCCGGTCTTCGGGTTCGGCATGAGGCCACGCGGGCCGAGCACGCGGCCGAGACGGCCGACCTTGCCCATCATGTCGGGGGTCGCGACGACGGAGTCGAACTCGAGCCATCCGCCGCTGACCTTCTCGATCAGCTCGTCGCCACCGACGATGTCGGCGCCGGCCTCGCGGGCAGCCTCGGCCTTGTCGCCGTTCGCGAACACGAGGACGCGAGCGGTCTTGCCGGTGCCGTGGGGCAGGTTGACGGTGCCGCGCACCATCTGGTCGGCCTTGCGGGGGTCGACGCCGAGACGCATGACGACGTCGATGGTCTCGTCGAACTTCTTCTTGGAGCCGGTCTTGGCGATCTTGATCGCGGTCAGGGGGGCGTAGAGCTCGTCCTTGTCGAACGCCTCGGCGGCCGCGCGGTACGTCTTGCTGCGCTGCATGTCTGGTTCTCTCGTTTCTTCAGTGCCAGGTGTGGTCGATGTGGGCCAGCGCGGCCCTGCCACAGCAACCGGTCGTGCTCGACCGGTCACTTCTTCATCGGGGTGATCAGTCGGTGGTGACGCCCATGGAGCGAGCGGTGCCCTCGACGATCTTCATGGCGGCCTCGATGTTGTTGGCATTGAGGTCGGGGAGCTTGGTCGTGGCGATCTCGCGGATCTGGTCCTTGGTCAGCTTGCCGACCTTCTCCTTGTGCGGGACGCCCGAGCCCTTCTGGAGGCCGGCGGCCTTCTTGATCAGCTCGGCAGCCGGCGGCGTCTTCGTGATGAAGGTGAACGACCGGTCCTCGAAGATGGTGATCTCGACGGGGACGACGTTGCCGCGCATGGACTCGGTCTGGGCGTTGTAGGCCTTGCAGAAGTCCATGATGTTGACGCCGTGCGGACCGAGGGCGGTACCGACGGGCGGGGCGGGCGTCGCGGCGCCGGCCTGCAGCTGCACCTTGACGAGCGCAGCGATCTTCTTCTTGGGAGGCATTCTTCGATGCCCTTTCTGGGTTGTTTCCTCGTGGTCTTCACGAGCTCGAGCCCGGTACTCCGGGCCTTGCTCTGCCACCTGTGTGTAGCTGGGTGGTGCTCAGTGGTGCTGGTGGAACCGGTCCAGTGTGCCGGACATGGTCCGGTGGGGCGAAATCCGGTTCGGGGTCGTCACCGGTCGCACCGGGTCTCGAGGCGACGTGCTCGTTCCTCGCACGGCGCTGCTCGCTCGGTCAGACCTTCTGGATCTGGTTGAAGCTGAGCTCGACCGGCGTCTCGCGGCCGAAGATCTCGACGAGCGCCTTGACCCGCTGCGACTCGGCGTTGATCTCGGTGATCGTGGCGTGGAGGGTGGCGAACGGACCGTCGACGACCATCACGGAGTCGGAGATGTCGAAGTCGGCGACCTCGATCTGCTTCTTGGCGGTGGTGCTGCTGCCCGACGACGGGGACGCCGTGCCGGCGGCGACGGCCTCGGCCTCGGCCTCGGCGAGGACGGCGGGGGCCAGCTGGTCCTCGACCTCCTGCATGCTCAGCGGCACGGGCTGGTGGCTGTTGCCCACGAAGCCGGTGACCGACGGCGTGTGGCGCACGGCCGACCAGGACTCGTCGGTGAGGTCCATGCGGACCAGGACGTAGCCCGGCAGCGACGGCTTCTTGCGAGTGCGGCGCTGGCCGTTCTTGATCTCGACGATGTCCTCGATGGGGACCACGATCTCGTGGATGTAGTCCTCCATGTTCAAGGACAGGATGCGGTTCTCGAGGTTCGACTTCACCCTGTTCTCCATGCCGGAGTAGGTGTGGATGACGTACCAGTCACCGGGCTTGGCCCACAGCTCGCGGCGGAACGCCTCGAGCGGGTCCTCGGCGACGACCTCGCCGTCGACCTCGTCGAGCTCCTCGACCTCGGACGCCTCGATCTCGTCGACGGCGACGTCGGTGAGCTCGGCGGCGGCGTCGTCGGCCACCTCGGCCTCGGCCTCGACGACCTCCTCGATCGGCTCGTCGGTGGGCTCGACGTCGACGACGTCGTCGTCGGTGTCGACGGCGGTCGGGGCGGTGCCCTCGGCGGCGCCGGCGGTGGCCTCGACGACGTCCTCGTCGAAGGACGGGACGTCGGCTGCCTCGGTGGGCTCGACCGACTCGTCGTACTGCTCAGACACGTGTGGCTCCATCGCTTTGCTCTTCGGGGATTGCTGGGACGTGCTCGCCGCCCAGGACCGACCGGTTGGCCGGACGGCCGGCTCAGATGTTGTTGCCGCCTGAGAAGACCGCGAAGGCGAGCTTGCCGAAGCCCAGGTCCAGCAGCGAGATGAGCGCCATCATCACGATGACGAAGACCATCACGACGGTGAAGTACGTGACCAGCTGCTCCTGGGTCGGGTAGACCACCTTGCGCAGCTCGGCGACCACCTGACGGTAGAACGTCGGGATGCTCGTGCGCTTGGGCGCGTCACCGGACCTGTCGTCTCGGTTGCCGCGGACGGCGCTGCTGTCCGACACGCTGGTCACCTCTCGTCGTCGTGCTGCCATGTTGTCGCCGGGCTGGTGCTTGGCGCCCGGGCCGCACTCCGACCCGGATGTGGTTCCTGCAGATGTTGCAGGGCACGAGGGACTTGAACCCCCAACCTTCGGTTTTGGAGACCGATGCTCTGCCAGTTGAGCTAGTGCCCTTCGTCGATCCGCCCCTGCCTCGGACCTGCCCGGAGGCACGCCGAAGTAGCGGGGTTGATCCACCAACCGTGGAGTCTACGTCCTGGGGGTCAGGTGCGTCCAAACCGCCCCGCGGATCGCGTCGCTCGGCTCGGCCCGGCGGCACCGCCCGGTCAGCGACCCCCCGTGCGCCGACCGTCGACCCGGGTGCCGACCGGCGACGGACCGAGCGGCAACCGCCGGCCGACCCGCGGTCCGGTCCCCCTTCGGCACCGCCTCTAGGATGACCGCATGGTGCGAGGGAAGCGGTGCTGGTGAGAGACCTCCACACCCTGCCGAAGGCCCACCTGCACCTGCACTTCACCGGCTCCATGCGCCACCGGACGCTGCTCGAGCTGGCCGAGCGCGACGGCATCGTGCTGCCGGACTCGCTGGTCACCGACTGGCCGCCCCGGCTCAGCGCCGCCGACGAGAAGGGCTGGTTCCGCTTCCAGCGCCTCTACGACGTCGCGCGCTCGGTGCTCCGCACCGAGGACGACGTACGGCGGCTCGTGCGCGAGACCGCGCAGGACGACGTGCGCGACGGCGGCCGGTGGCTGGAGATCCAGGTCGATCCCAGCGGGTACGCCGCCCGGTTCGGCGGCATCACGGCCTTCACCGACCTGGTGCTCGACGCCGTGCGGGACGCCTCACGCGAGACCGGGCTGGGCATCGGCGTCGTGATCGCCGCCAACCGGACGCGCCACCCGCTCGACGCCCGGACCCTGGCCCGTCTCGCCACCCAGTACGTCGACCGCGGGGTCGTCGGCTTCGGACTGTCCAACGACGAGCGTCGCGGCAGCACCGCCGACTTCGCCGGGGCCTTCGCGATCGCGGAGCGAGCCGGCCTGCTGCTGGTGCCCCACGGCGGGGAGCTGCGCGGGCCGGAGCACGTGCGGACGTGCCTGGACTCGCTGCACGCGCAACGGCTCGGCCACGGGGTCCGCACGGCCGAGGACCCCGAGCTGCTCGACCGGGTGGTGCAGGCGGGGGTCGCCCTGGAGGTCTGCCCGGTCTCCAACGTCGCGCTCGGCGTCTACACCGACCTGACGTCCGTGCCGCTCCCCACCCTGCTCGAAGCGGGCGCCACGGTCGCCCTGGGTGCCGACGACCCGCTGCTCTTCGGCTCCCAGCTCGCCTCGCAGTACGCGACGATGCGCGCCGCCCACGAGCTCACCGACGAGACCCTGGCCGAGCTGGCCCGGATGTCGCTGCGCGCCTCGCGCGCCCCCGCCGACCTGCGCGACCGAGCCCTCGCCGACATCGACACCTGGCTGACGACCGCCCCCTGAGGAGCGAGCCGGCCGGGCTCAGAGCTCGCAGCCGAGCAGGACCGGCTCGTTGACCAGCGTGATGCCGTACGCCGCCCGGACGCCGTCGCGGACCTCGCGAGCCAGGCCCAGCAGCTCCGCGGTCGTGGCGCCGCCGCGGTTGGTCAGGGCCAGGGTGTGCTTGGTCGACAGCGACACCCGCCCGGAACCGCGCTCGGAGCCGTAGCCCTTGGCGAAGCCGGCGTGGTCGATGAGCCAGGCCGCGCTCGTCTTGACCAGCCCGTCGTCGGCCGGCCACGCGGGCGCGCCGTCGGGCACCTGCTCGGCGGGCACGAGCGGGTTGGTGAAGAACGAGCCGGCGCTCCACGAGTCGTGGTCGGCGGCGTCGAGGACCATGCCCTTGCCACGGCGCAGCCCGAGCACGGCGGCGCGGACGTCGGCCAGGGGCGCACGCTCGCCGACCGCGATGCCGAGGGCCGTCGCCAGCTCGGCGTACGTGACCGGCGCGCCGAGGGTCCCCTGGCGCAGCTGGAACGACACCTCGAGCACGACGTGGCGCCCGGGGTCGGCCTTGAACCGCGAGTGGCGGTAGGCGAAGGAGCACTCGGCGCCGGCGAAGCTGCGGACGCCGCGCAGCCGACGGTCGTAGACGCGGACCCGGGCGACGGTCTGGCCGACCTCCTGGCCGTAGGCGCCGACGTTCTGGATCGGCGTCGCCCCGGTCGAGCCGGGGATGCCGGAGAGCGCCTCGATCCCGACCCAGCCGCGCTCCACGGCGGTGGCCACGAGACCGTCCCAGTCCTCGCCGGCCGCCACCGTGACCGTGGCGCCGCCGCACGACGGTGAGTCGGCGTCGCTCGACGTCGCTGGTGATCCCGCTCGTCGCGACCTTCACGACGGTGCCGTCGAAGCCGTCGTCGGCGACCACGAGGTTGCTGCCGCCACCCAGCACCAGGACCGGTACGCCGGCCGCGTCGGCCGTGGCGACCGCCTCGACCAGCTCGGCCTCGGTGGTCGCGGTGACGAAGGTGCCGACCGGTCCACCGAGGCGGAGCGTCGTGTGGTCGGCGAGGTCGACCCGGGCGGAGGTCGCGTCAGGCACGGACGACGGCCTTCGGCATGCCGAGGACCTTCTGCCCGTCGCAGGTGACCTCGAGGGCCAGCGCCGCACGGCCGTCGGCCACCGTCTTGACGGTGCCGCCGATGCTCACCACGACCCCGACCTCGTCCGCGGGCACGACGACGGGGTTGGTGAACTTGCAGCCGATCTCGAGGACCTCGGCACCCCCGGACCACTCGTCGATCGCGCGGGCGAGCAGCGCCATCGTGTACATGCCGTGGGCGATGACGCCGGGCAGGCCGACGGACACCGCGACCGTCTCGTCCTGGTGGATCGGGTTGTGGTCGCCGCTGGCCTGCGCGTAGCGGACCAGGTCGGCCCGCGTGACGGCGTACTCGCGGATCGGGAACGTGGTGCCGGGCTCGAGGCTCATGCCTGCCCCCGGTGGACCAGGGTGGCGCTCGTGGCGCACACGAGGGCTCCGGTGTCGTCGGTGATGGTGCTCGTCGTGCCGATGATGTCGTTGCCGCCGATCTGGCGCAGGCTCGCGACGCTGAGCACCGCGGTCAGCACGTCGCCGGCGACCACGGGCCGCTCGTAGCTGAAGCGCTGCTCGCCGTGGATGATCCGGGACAGGTCGAGCTGCTCGGAGTCGAGGAACGCGTTCATCGCGTCGAAGGCCATCACGATCGGGAACGTCGCGGGGGCCGCTCCCCCGTCGTAGGCAGCACCGACGGCGGCGGCGAACTCGCGGATCCGCTCCTCGGTCACGACAAAGGGGTCACGGGGCGGGAAGGTCCGCCCGACGAGTGACTGGTCGACTGGCATGACCCCAACCTAGTGCCCCGCCCTGGCGGCGCCGGTCGGTGGGAGCAAAAAGCCCGAAAGGCCCGCCTGCGGTGCAGGCGGGCCGACTCGATCGCGTACGTCAGCGGGTCTCGCGGTGCGCGGTGTGCGTGCGGCAACGCGGGCAGAACTTCGCCAGCTCCAACCGGTCGGGGTCGTTGCGGCGGTTCTTCTTGGTGATGTAGTTGCGCTCCTTGCAGACCACGCACGCGAGCGTGATCTTGGGGCGAACGTCGGAGCTCTTGCTGGCCACGGGAAGTCCTCTGTCGGTGGGTGGTGCGGGTAGGTCTGGGTCAGTGCTTGTAGCGGGGGCGGGACTCGAACCCGCGACACCACGATTATGAGCCGTGTGCTCTAACCACCTGAGCTACCCCGCCAGGGTGGGGTCTTGGCTCCCTAGGATCCAAACCCAGAGCCCCTTTACGGAATCGAACCGTAGACCTTCTCCTTACCATGGAGACGCTCTGCCGACTGAGCTAAAGGGGCAACGACAGAGAAGATTACACAGGGGGACACGAATGAAGAAATCGGTTCGATCGGGGCCCTTCTACCGCCTCGTCGAGCGTACCTCGGACACCCTCGAGGACCGCTCCGGTGACCCGTCGGCCGAGCCTGGCGCACGGGTCGCCGGGGGCGCTCCGCAGGGTCTCTCGGAGGGTTTCTCGGAGGGTTTCTCGGAGGGGGTCGCGGAGACGCTCGAGCCGCTGTCGACGACTGCTGGGCCGTGGTCTCCCGACGCCCAGCACGGCGGCCCGCCGGCGGCACTGCTCGCCCGTGCGGTCGAACGTCTCCCGGAAGCCGCCGACCGGGTGGTGGGGCGGTTCACGATGGAGCTCTGGGGGCCGGTCCCGCTCGCCCCGCTCGCGGTCCGTGCCCGGGTACGGCGCCCGGGACGCTCGGTGTGCCTGGCGGCCGCCGAGCTGGTCGACGTCCGGCGCGACCGGGTGGTGGCGACGGCGCAGGCCTGGCTGTTCCCGGCGTCCCAGGACGGTCCGGTGCCGAGCGCGCAGCCGCCGGCGCACGGACCCGGGGACGGCGTCGGCCGGGCACGGCCGTCGTCGTGGCACGGCGGCTACCTCGACGCGGTCGAGTGGTCGTGGATCGAGGGCGGCGTCGACGTACCCGGTCCGGGCACGGTGTGGATGCGGCCGCCCGACCTCGTCGCCGGCGAGCCGATCACGCCGGTCCAGCGGCTGCTGGCCTGCGTCGACTCGGCGTCGGGTGCCAGTGCGGTCCTCGACGTGCGGGAGTGGGCGTTCCTGAACACCGACCTGACCGTGCACCTCCTGCGCCCGCCGGTCGGCGAGTGGGTGTGCCTGGACGCCGAGACGACCCTGGGCCCCGGCTCGGTCGGCATCGCGACGGCCGACGTCTACGACACCGAGGGCCTCGTGGCGCGCTCCCGCCAGGCCCTGCTCGTCACCCGGCGGGGGTAGCCCGCGGTCAGGAGGCCTGGTCGAAGAGGAGCAGCGCGAGCACCGGCATCAGCACGCTCGTCGCGAGGGCGGTGAGGCCCATGGCCAGGCCCGAGAAGGCGCCCTGCGTCTCGTCGTCGTGCAGCAGGCGACCCGTGCCGATGCCGTGCGAGACCGAGCCCAGGGCGATCCCCCGCGCCCGTGGGTCACGGATCCGCAGCAGGTCGAGCACGGCCGGCCCGGCGACGGCGCCGAGGATGCCGGCCAGGATCGCGAGCACGGCCGCCAGGGGCGCGATGCCGCCGAGGCTGTCGGCCAGGGCGATCGCGACCGGGGTGGTGGTCGCCTTCGGTGCGACGGTCCGGGCCAGCAGGTCGCCGCCGCCGGCGACCCGGACGACGAGCGCGGCCGTCGTCACCGAGACCACCGCGCCCAGGGTGATCGCCACGACCAGGGGTACGACGAGCCCGCGCAGCCGGTGCGCCTGGCGGTGCAGCGGGATGGCCAGCGCCACGGTCGCCGGACCGAGCCAGAACGCGATGAGCTCGGTCGCCCGGCGGTAGTCGGCGTAGTCGACGTCGAGCACCGTGATGGCCACGGCGACCACCACGACCGCCACCAGCACCGGCTGGGCCAGCGGGTGACCGCCGCTGCGAGCTCGCAGCAAGCAGCCGCCCTGGTAGGCGGCGACCGTCAGGGTCAGCAGGAACAGCGGGGACGTGCGCACCCACTCCCAGGCCTCGTTCATCGTGGGTCTCCCCCGGGCGACGCGCTCCGGCGGGCGAGGCGGCCGGAGAGCAGGGTCAGCGTCCAGCCGACGGTCGCCAGCGCGGCGAGCCAGGAGAGCACCACTGCGAGACCGAGCGGCAGCGCCTGGTCGCGCAGCGTCGAGGCGTAGGCGACGACCCCGACGCCGGCCGGCACGAAGAGCAGCTGGAGGTGCTCCAGCAGCCGGTCCCCGGTGGCGACCAACGGGTCGCCGGTGCGCGGTCGTCGTACCCGCAGCACGACGAGGAGCAGCACCAGGCCGACCACCGGACCGGGGATCGCGACGCCGAGCAGCCGGACGACGACCTCACCGGTGAGCTGACACCCGAGCAGCCAGAGCAGACCGACGATCACGGGGTCGTCACGAGCCGCGTCGGTGGCAGCCGACGAGGTGGGGGTCGAAGACGCCGATGGCCTCCATCAGGGCGTACATGGTGGTGGGCCCCACGAACGTGAAGCCCCGCTTCTTCAGGGCCTTCGACAGCGCCAGCGACTCCGGTGACCTGGTCGCCATCGTCTCGGTGTCGGTCGGCGCGGGCGCGACCTCGGGCGCGAACGACAGCACGAGCGCCTCGAGCCCCTCCTGCTCGCGCAGGGCCAGCGTGGCCCGGGCGTTGGTCACCGCGGCCGCGATCTTGAGACGGTTGCGCACGATGCGAGGCTCCTGCATCAGGCGCTGCTGGTCGTCCTCGTCGAACGCCGCGATCCGCGCGGCGTCGAACCCGTGGAAGACCTCGCGGAACGCTTCGCGCTTGTGCAGGATCGTCGACCACGACAACCCGGACTGGAACGCCTCGAGGGTGAGGCGCTCGAGGTAGGCGGCCTCCCCGTGGACGCGACGGCCCCACTCGGTGTCGTGGTAGTCGCGCATCACGCCCGGGCCACCGGCCCAGGCGCAGCGCGCCACCTCGTCCTCGCCGACCACCGGTCCCATGCCCCGCATCCTGCCCGACGCCGCCGACAGATCCTCTCGTCAGGTGCCAGTGTCAGGTCCCGTCCCCTGCATCAGGTCGACGAGCTCCCGCACGATCGAGAGCCC
The DNA here is from genome assembly GCA_963757695.1 of uncultured Actinomycetota bacterium. GTDB lineage: Bacteria > Actinomycetota > Actinomycetes > Propionibacteriales > Nocardioidaceae > Nocardioides. The sequence goes on along the minus strand of CAVWTJ010000011.1, from coordinate 82,359 downwards.
GAGCCCGGTGCCGCCGTAGAGCCGGGTGATCGAGGAGCCGGCTTGCTGGAAGGACTCGAACCCGACGCGCTGCTGCTCGCGGGTCATCCCGACAACGGTGTCGCTGACCGCGAAGGGGCCTCTCGCAGCAATCGTGCGGAGTTGTCGGCGGGACCGGGCGGTTCGCCGGTGGGGTGCGGCGTCATCGACGTTCCCTGAGCCGGACCCCCGGGAGCCCGGGGGCCGGCAGGGGCGGGAGCGGCTCGCCGACCGGACGGCCGAAGCGCCCGTCGACGTACCCCTGCGGGGTGAGCTGGGCCTGCCACTGCTCGCGCGCCTCGACGACCTCCTCGTGGCTGCGCGCGACGAAGTTCCACCACATGACGATCGCCTCGCCGAACGGCGGGCCGCCGAGCACGAGCACCCGCGCGGGCTCCGCGCCGGCGGTGAGCCGCAGGGTCGACCGACCGGGGTCGAGGCACACCAGGTCGTGCGGGTGGGCCTGCCGACCGGCGACCTCGACCTCGCCGTGGTCGACCAGGACCCCGAGCTCGTACGTCGGGTCGACGTCCAGCTCGAGGTGCGCCCCGGCCTCGAGCGTCAGCTCGGCGCCCAGCAGCGGCGTGTGGGTGGACACCGGTGAGGTGTCGCCGAGCAGGGTGCCGAGGAAGACCCGCGCCTCGACCCCGGGCCGGCGTACCGGCGACGGCGCGTGGTGCTGGAAGGTGGGCTCGGTCTGCCGGGAGTGCTCGGGCAGCGCCACCCACAGCTGCGCGCCGTGGAGCACCGTCGTCTCGGCCGTCGACACCTCGGAGTGGCTGATCCCGCGACCGGCGGTCATCAGGTTGAGCTCACCGGGGCGGACCATCGCGTGGTGCCCGGCGCTGTCGCGGTGGACCACCTCACCGGTGAAGAGCCAGCTGACCGTCTGGAGCCCGATGTGCGGGTGCGGGGCCACCGACATGCCGCCGGTGCCGTCGGGACCGGCGACGGGGTCCGGGCCGTAGTGGTCCACGAAGCACCAGGCCCCGACGAGCGAGCGCTCCCGCGCCGGCAGGGTGCGGCGCACGGTCATCGCCCGTGGTCCTCCCAGCGGCACCTCGCGCGGGGTGAGCACCACGGCCCCGTCAGAAGTGGTGCTCTCGCACGTCAGCTCGGCGGGGTCGTCCTCGAGGTTGCTCACGGGTTCCATGGTGGCACCCGCGTCGAGGCCCGCGGGTGCGAACGACCCAGGCCACCGGCGTCGCGCCCGGGTCGACGGCGATGGTCCGGGCGCCGTTCTGCTGGGCGATCTCCGCGTGGGGTGGTTGGCGCCCGCGACCGCCGGCCAGGTGTCTGGACGTCCCCGCAGGACCCTGGGCAGCAGGTGTCGGAGGCGATAGGTTCCGGCCTGAAGAGTCCTGAAGCGTCGCGACGTAGCGGCACGGCCGGGGCGCGGTCCTTCGCGCCCCCATCGTCTCACCCTCAAGGAGCACGCCATGTCCGAGAACACGCCGCCGCCGCCTCCGGGCGAGACCCCGCCGCCCGGTGGGTACGGCAACCCGCCGCCCCCTGACGGGTACGGCAACCCGCCTCCGCCGCCGCCCGGGGATACGGCACCCCCGCCGCCGCCCGGGGTACGGCGGCCAGCCCCCACCCCCCGGCGGGTACGGCGGCCCACCGCCGCCCTCGGGCCCGGGCTGGACCGTGGGCGACGCCGTCGCCTACGGCTGGAAGAAGTTCCAGGCCAACGCCGGCCAGATCATCCTGGCCGGGCTCGTGGTGCTCGTCGCGATCGTGATCCTCTCGACGATCGGCGGCGTCATCCGCAACCTCATCGTCAGCGATCCCGAGTGCACCCTCACCAACGGCCGTGGCCTGCGCTGCACCAACGGGTCGGGCTTCATCGTGGGACAGATCGCGAACATGTTCGTGACGTTCTTCTTCTACGTCGCCTACCAGGTCGTCGGCGCGGGGATCATCCGCGGCGCGCTGGGCATCACCGAGGGTCGTCCGTTCGTGGTCGGCGAGATCTTCCAGCTCGAGCGGGTGCGCCAGATCGTCATCACCGCCCTCATCGTCAGTGCCGCGATCGCGATCGGCACCGTGCTGTGCTTCCTGCCCGGCATCGCGGCGGCGTTCTTCCTGTCCTTCGCGATCTACTTCGTCATCGACAAGGAGATGGAGCCGGTGGCTGCGGTCACGGCCAGCTTCAACCTGGTCAAGGACAACCTCGGCGAGGTCTTCGTCTGGTGGCTGGTGACGCTGGGGCTGACGATCCTCGGAGCGATCCTGTGCGGCGTCGGCCTCATCGTGGCGATCCCGGTCGTGCTGATCGGCAACGCCTTCGTCTACAAGAAGCTCACCCACCAGCAGGTCGCCGCCTGACCGGCACACTCCGCACCCGCGACGGCGCCGGTCCCCGAGCAGGGGGTCGGCGCCGTCCGTCGTCGCTCAGCGGTCTCGGTCGGGCTCAGTCGGCTGCGGCGTCCGAGCCGTCCCACTCGCCCGTGCCGGGGCGCGCGGAAGGTCGGGGAGGCTGCGGCACCTGCCGGCCGAGCTCGCCGCCGACCCGTCCGTAGTGCGGTCGCCCGTGGTCGGCGTGCTCGTCGCGGCGGAACGCCAGGGTGTGCCCGCCGACCTCCACCCGGGCGCCGGTCCGCAGCACCTGCCGCGTCACCCGGGCGCCGTGGACGCGGGTGACCCCGGCGACCGCGACGACGACCCACTCGTCGTGCTCGTCGTGGTGCACGGTCGCGTGCAGGTCCTCGAGGCCCGGCAGCTCGATGCCGCTCCCCGGACGCGACCCGATGGTCATGCCGTCCTCGAGCCAGAAGAGCCGCTGCTTCTCGCCGCCCCACATCTCGCCCTTCTCGATGACCAGGCGGGCGCTGCCGCCCCTACCCGGGTCGTGGGTGGTGGTCACCCGGCGCCGCGACCGGGGCGAGAACGTCGGCGCGATCGGCCACAGGGTGGCCGGCGGCAGCGTCGCCGCGCTCGGCAGCACCGACTCCTGGGCTGTGGCCCGGGACCGGGCCGCGGTCCAGGCCCCTCGCAGGCTGCCCAGCCGGATCCGTCGCGAGCCGGTGGCACGGCGCTGCCACCACGGCGCGCGCACCGCACCGAGCGAGACCAGGTGGGTGCGACCGTGCTCGACGCGCACCCGCACGCCGCGCTCGGCCAGGGTCTCGGCCAGCGCGCGGATGCCTGCCGCGTCGCCGGCCCCGGCGAAGGCACCCGGGTCGCTCACCTCGAGCACGAGGTCGTTGTCGGTGCCGGTGAGCCGACCCGTGATCGGCGTCCGCCCCTCCCGGTCCAGCGAGAACGACAGGTCGGCGTCGACCCGCGTCGTCAGGCCGCCCCTGCCGCCCGGCCCCGTGCGTGGCACGGTCAGGCCCGGCCGGCGTCCGCGGTCAGCGCGTCGCTCGTGGTGACGGTCAGGGTGCCGGTGAGCTTCCAGGTCGCCCGCGGCGCGTCGGCACCGGTGTCGCGCGGCACCTCCACCGACATGTCCTCGAAGCGGTAGTGGATCGCGGCCTGGCGGCCGGTGAGGAAGTCCCACATCTTCTGGCCGAGGTCGGTCCAGTCGAGGACGTCGTCCTGGCCGTCGAGGGACTGGGTGCTGGTCGCCATGAGGTGCTCCTCCGCATCGGCCGGGCCGGGGTGCCCGCGCGTCTGGCTTCCAGTGGAGCCCCCCGACCCTGCCCCCGGCGATCCCCTTATGGGTGGGAATCGGGGTGCGAACCGGGGTGCGAGCCGGGATGAGGGCGGCGCACGGGGTGGTGCTCGTCGGCGGCCCAGCTCCAGGCGTACGCCGGGTCCTCGACGACGAGCGCTCCCTCACCGAGCTCGAGCGGGGCGAAGGTGTCGACCATGACGGCCGACTCCTCGAACGCCTCGGCCCCCAACGACGCCTCGATCGCCGAGGGCTGCGGCCCGTGGGCGTGCCCGCCCGGGTGCAGCGAGATCGAGCCCAGGCCGATGCCGGACCCCTTCCGCGCCTCGTAGTCGCCGCCGACGTAGAACATGACCTCGTCGCTGTCGACGTTGGAGTGGTAGTAGGGCACCGGTACGGCGAGCGGGTGGTAGTCGACCTTGCGGGGCAGGAAGTTGCAGATCACGAAGTTGTGCCCCTCGAAGACCTGGTGCACCGGTGGCGGCTGGTGCACCTTGCCGGTGATCGGCATGTAGTCCTCGATGTTGAACGTGTAGGGGTACAGGCAGCCGTCCCAGCCGACGACGTCGAACGGGTGGGACGCATAGGTCAGCCGGGTGCCGACGATGCCGTGGCTGGTGCGGTGCTTGACGTGGACGTCGACCGGCTCCTCCTCGACCTGGCCGGCGGGGCCGCGGCCAGGTGCACGTCGTCGGGTCCGTGCAGGTCGCGCTCGCAGTACGGCGCGTGCTCGAGCAGCTGGCCGTAGCGCGAGAGGTAGCGCTTGGGCGGCGCGATGTGGCTGGTGGCCTCGATCGCGTACAGCGCGCGAGACCTCGGCCGGGACCCAGCGGTGGGTCGTGGCGCGCGGGATCACGACACGTAGTCGCCGGCTCGGTAGGGCAGCACCCCGAAGACGGTCTCGACCGTGCCGCTGCCGGCCTCGACGAAGACGCACTCGTCGCCGACCGCGTTGCGGTAGAGCGGCGTCGGGCCGGACTCGCCGGCGTCGGTGACGACGTAGGAGATCCGGACGTCGTTGTTGCCCAGGAGCAGCCGCCGGTCGAGGACCGCGTCGGTGCCGGTCTCGAGGTCGGGCAGCCGGAGGTGGCGCGGCTTGAGCGGGTGGTTGGGGATCGTGAGCTGGTCGGGCAGCTCCCAGACCTCGGAGTGCGTGATCGCCGAGGGCACGCCCGCGGTGGTAGAGCAACGAGGAGTCGGAGGAGAAGCCCTCCTCCCCCATCAGCTCCTCGTAGTAGAGCTGCCCGTCGGCGTCGCGGTGCTGGGTGTGCCGCTTCGGCGGGACCGTGCCGAGCCTTCGGTAGTACGCCATGCCTGGGACACTAACGCCGTGGTGACCGCAGACACATCGACGACCTCCGGCGCGAGCACGCCCGAGGCCTGGAGCAGGTTCGTGGACGACGCGAGCCACTGCCGCGCCGCCACCGGCGCGCCGGCGAACGGCGCGCGTCGCCGGCCGTGGGCGCCCGGGTGGTGACCGACACCGACCTGCCGCGGCTCGCGGCTACCGCGGCGACGTACGCGTCGTCGTGACCGGCGGCGCCGGGCAGGTCGCCGGCCCGGTCGCCCTGTGCGACCGGCTGGGGATCGAGCTGGTGGCCCTGGACGTGACCCTGCGCGACCTCGACGACCCGGCCGGCAACGCCCGGCGCGTGGTCGCGGCCGTCGACGCCGTGCGCGCGGAGAGGCGCTCCTCGACGACACGGCCGGTCCACGTGGGGATCCCGGCCGCCGCGCCGACGTCGCCTGGCTCGCGGCGGCCGACGAGCTCGCCGCCGCGGAGCTGAAGTTCCGCGCCGGCGCCTGCCGCTCGACGTTTGGCGCCGGACCCTGGACGGCTGGATCGACGCGGCCCTGGACCGCGAGCTGCCGTTCTGCCGGCGGCTGCACCGGGCGTCGGCACGGTCGAGCGCGGCTTCGTGCGCCACGGCTTCCTCCGTGCCACCGCGACCGCCCGGCTTTGGGGCCCCGCCGAGGGGTGGACCTCGCGAGGAGCGCGGTCGCCGCCTGGTCGGCCGCGCGTGAGCTCGACCTGGTCGGCACCCGCTGGTTACGTCGTTCGGCTCTGCTCGTACGACCGCGGACCTGCAGGGCTGCTCGGCTGAGCGGGTTCGGCCTCGACCACCTGCCGTACGGCGTCTTCTCGGTCGACGGCGGCCCGCCCCGCGTGGGGGTCCGGTACGGCGACGGGGTGCTCGACCTGGCCTTCGAGACCGGCCGCCCGGAGCTGGCCCGGCCCTCCCTCAACGCCTTCCTCGCCCTCGGCCCCGAGGCCTGGCGCGAGACCCGTGCCGAGGTGGTCGCCCTGCTCGAGGACGGCGCGCGAGACCGTCCCGCTCGGCGAGGTGACCCTGCACCTGCCGTTCGAGGTCGCCGACTACGTCGACTTCTACGCCTCCGAGCACCACGCCACCAACGTCGGGCGGATCTTCCGTCCCGACGGCGAGGCGCTGCTGCCGAACTGGAAGCACCTCCCCGTCGGCTACCACGGTCGGGCCGGCACCGTCGTGGTCTCGGGCACGCCCGTCGTGCGACCCGCGCGGTCAGCGGGGCCCGGTGGCGACGTGGACCGACTCGGCGCCTCGACCTCGAGGCCGAGCTGGGCTTCGTCGTCGGCGTCGGCTCGAGCTCGGGCACCCCGGTGCCGTCGTCGCGTTCGCCGAGCACGTCTTCGGCGTCGTCGGGCTCAACGACTGGTCGGCGCGCGACGTCCAGGCGTGGGAGTACGTGCCGCTCGGTCCGTTCCTCGGCAAGTCGTTCGCCACCTCGGTCTCGGCGCTGGGTCACCCCGCTCGAGGCCCTCGACGCCGCCTGGTGCGACCTGCCCGGCCAGGACCCGCGCCCGGCCGACTACCTCGACCCCGACGCCGCCCGCGGGCTCGACCTGGCCGTCGAGGTGGAGGTCAACGGCGAGGTGGTCAGCCGGCCGGCGTACCGCCTCGACGTACTGGGGGCCGGCGCAGATGCTCGCGCACCTGACCGTCAACGGCGCCTCGCTGCGCACCGGCGACCTCTTCGGCTCCGGCACCATCAGCGGGCCCGCGCCCGACCAGGTCGGGTCGCTGCTCGAGCTGTACGGCGGGGAGCGGCTTCCTGTCCGACGGCGACGTCGTCGTGCTGCGCTACTCCGCGCCCGGCGGCCGGTGGCGGGCGGCTCACCCTCGGCGAGGTGACGGGGCGGATCGAGCCGACGCGCGGCTGAGGCCCGGGTCGGGCACCTGGCACCACGCTGTACCACGCTGCACCAGGGCCTGTCCCTGCTCGACATCCTGCGCGACACTGCTGCGATGGCCCTCGACCCGGACCTCGCCGACCGCGTGCGGGTGATGCTCGGCGACCTCGTCGACGGCCCGGTCGAGGAGAAGGCGATGTTCGGTGGGCTGTCGTTCCTGGTCGACGGGCACCTGGCGGTCAGTGCGAGCAGCACCGGCGGGCTCCTGGTCCGGGTCCCCGCCGCCGACCAGGACCGGCTCGTCCGGGACGCGCACGTCGCGCCGATGCAGATGGGCGCGCGCCGCTCGCGCACCTGGGTGAGCGTCACCGAGGACGGCGTGCGCACGACCTCCGCGCTCAGGACCTGGATCGCGCTCGGCGTCGCCACCGCCGCCGCCACCGCCACCGCCACCGAGACCGGGCCGGGACCGCGCTGAGCACCGGCGGGCCCGGCGGGAATGTCGGTTGCACCACGCGGATGACCCCCGCAGGATCGCCCCATGGATCATCCGTCGAACGAGCCCCGCGCCCGAGCCGCCCTCGACGCCCTCCCCGGCCTCACCTGGCGCCCGTTCGGTCGCGACGACCTCCCGGCGGTCGCCGCGTTCTATGCCGAGTGCGAGACCCACGACCGCAACCCCGAACGTCGTTCGCTCGTCGGCCTCCAGGAGTTCTGGGACTCACCACGCTCGCGCCCGGACGCCGACACGCTCGTCGCCCACGACCGCGAGGGCCACGTCGTGGCGACCGCGTGGGCCGGCTGCAACCGCGTGGTCACGGAGCGGCGCGGCGTCCACCTGGGCGGGGCCGTGCGGCCCGACCGACGCGGTGAGGGCATCGGCGGCGCCGTGCTGGAGTGGCAGCTGGCGCACGGGACCGCCTGGGACACCGCCACCCGCCGCGACGGCTTCGGGCCGCTGGTGATGCGGACTGCAGGCACCGACCGACCAGCAGGACGTGCGCGACCTGGCCGAGCGCCACGGGTTGGCGGCCGAGCGGTACTTCTTCGAGATGTCGCGCCGCCTGGACGACGTGCCGACCACGCCGTCTCCCGACGGCATCCGGCTCACCGGCTGGGACCCGGCCCGCACCCGGGAGGTCCACCGGCTGATCGACGCGGCGTTCCGCGACCACTGGGGCCACGCGGACCGCACCGACGAGATGTGGGACGAGCTCGTGGCATCGCAGGTCTTCCGCCCCGACTGGACCGTGCTCGCGCTCGACGAGGCGACCGGAGCCGTCGTCGGGGCGGCCCTCAGCTGCGCCTACGAGCAGGACTGGGCGCCCCAGGGCTTCACCGAGGGCTACACCGACGAGCTCGGGGTGGCTGCCGAACGGCGCGGCCGCGGCATCGCCGGCGCGCTGCTGGGCGAGTCGATGCGCCGCTTCGCCGCCGCCGGCCTCGACGCGGCAGGCGCTGGGGGTCGATGCCGCCAACCCGACCGGGGCGCTGCGGCTCTACGAGGGTCTCGGCTACGCCCAGACGGCCGGCACCTGCATCTACGAGGTCGCTTCCTCCTAGGGCCCGCCGTCGAGGGCCGGCCACCCACGGGGGCGGCCGACGCCCGTCGGGGGCCCCGGCTCGACGTACCCCCCCCCGGACCGGTGGCTCAGGGTCGGGTTGGGTGCGCGCACGACCGCGGCACGGCCGGGGTGCCATGCCGGTCCGCCCCGAGGTCGTCGATCGCCACCGGCACAGCCAGGGCGCTGCTGCTCGTCGGCGCACCCGGACCGACCACCGCACGCTCGTGGTCACGGTCGATCGCGAGGTCTCCCTGGCTTCGCGTCGAGCCCGCGCCGACCCGGGCAGTCGCCGGCCCCGCGGTGGGACGACCGGCCGGCGACCGAGCCTCGCCCGCGCGCCCCACAGGTCCGGTCCTGCGAGCGGGACGCCGAGGGCACGGCGGGCTCCAGGGGTGGCGCCGGCTCGCCCCCGTCGCCGTGGCCGGTGTCCTGGCTCCTCCCGCCAGCAGCGCACAGCCCGATGACGGGGTGGCCAGCTCGTGGCTGACGGCATCGAGGTCTCGATGGACGTGACGCAGGAGCCCGTGGTGCCACAACCAGCCGACCACGAACGCCACCGGGGCCGAGACCAGCTCGAGGGTGAGCTCGAACAGCCAGTGAGGTCCGCTGCGGAGCAGGTCGCCGTAAGACTCCCCCTGGGACATCTGCGCGAGTGCGACGAGACCACCTGCCACCGAGCTCACCGGCGGTCGACCCGAGCCGTCGGCGTGCGCAGGCCGGAGCCCGGTGGGACGAGGGCCGCGGCCTCCGTCGTCACCCGACGATGGTCTCGGCGGACGGTTGCAGCTGGCGCCATGCTGTCGAGCCCTTCGGTGCTGGTGAGGTCGTGACGCAACGGTGGCCCGGCGCCGAGGAGGCTGCATCGGTCAATCGACTCCTCCACCGACCGTGCGGGCCCTGGCGGAGAGGGGACACCGCCACGGCGACGGCGTCCGAGTCATCTGGCCGATGTACGCCACCCGTCCCGGAGGTCGACTGAGGTCGCCCGCGAAGGGCGAGGCCCGAGCCCGAGGAGCTCCTGATGTCGATCTCAATCCACACCCCACCGAGCGCGGTGCCGATCGCGCACCCGCCGGACGGCGTCGTACGCACGGAGCCCCGGTCCGGGGCCGAGCCGGCGGCGCTGACGATCGGCGACACGACGATCGGGGCCTCGCCCGCCGGGGCGCCGACACCCGCTCGGAGCCGACCGTGAGCCGATCCCTCCGGCTGGACCACGGGACGGCCTGGGCTGCTGAGCTGGCCGGCGTAGCGGTGTTCGTCCTCGCCGCGCTCACCGCGGTCCGCTGGACCATGGACCCGGGCATTCACGTCCAGCACTGGCCCCTCCACGTGCGACTCCTCGTCATCGGGACCACGGTCGGCGCGACCATCGCCCTGATCGCCGTGAGCCCCCTCGGACGACGTTCCGGAGCGCATCTCAACCCGGCGGTCAGCCTCTTCATGACCCTGCGCGGCGTCCTCGGCCTGCGCGACCTCGTCGGCTACGTCGCCGCTCAGCTGATCGGGTCGGTGGCAGGCGTCCTCCTCGCGCGGCTGCTGTGGCGGTCCGCGATGGACCCGGTCGCCGACGGAGTCATCCAACCGGCGGCGGGGGTGGGGGCTCGGGCCACCGCGGTGATCGAGGCCGCGGCGTCCCTCGTGCTGCTGCTCAGCATCGCGTGGCTGACCGCGCGGCCCCGTCCGGTCACCGCCGCTGTCGGGATCGGGATCGTCACCGCGGGGCTGATCACCCTCACCGGCTCGAGCTCGGGCGGCAGCATCGACCCCGCGCGGAACTTCGGCCCCCAGGTCCTCTCCGGGGTCACCGGATCATGGGCGATCTACCTCGTCGCGCCTCTGGCGGCGGCGCCGATCGCGGTGCTCGTCCTCCGTGCCTCAGGAGCTCGCCGTGCCTGGACCCACGCCGTGTGCGGCGACCGGGAGACCCTGGACCGGCAGTACCTCGCTCACCAGCACGTGGGCGGCGCGGCATGACCGTCCCCCGGAACGCCCCCTGGTTCGCGCCGTTCGAGCCTCCTCCGGTCGATCCGTCGGCGGCGCGCGTGCAGGAACGGCTGCACCTCGCCGGTTTCACGGTGGTCGCAGCCGACGACGACGTGGGGGGCGTCGAGATCCGGACGTACGACGACCCGGAGGTCGGCGTCCTGGTCAGCTGGGCCCCCCATCCGGACTCGTTCGAGCCGATCGACCCTCAGCTGGTCGAGGTGGAGGCGATCATGACCGACACCTTGGTCAGGGTGCTTCGCGCTCTCGGGTTCGACGCAGAGCGCTTCGGGGCGTCCTACCGCGTGCGCGTCACGGCCGGTGCCCGGTGACCGGCCCGCTCTCGTCGGTCCTGACCTACACGCGCCAGGACCGGCGAGCAGTGGTGCTGATCGCCGCGATCATCACCGTGAGCGCATCGGCCTGGGTCGCCGTGGTCGCGGTCCCGGTGCCGGCCTCGGTGAGCGGCGAGGTCCAGGTCTACGGCGCCGGGCTCGCGCTCACGGCGTACGTGCTGGGCAGCAGGCATGCCTTCGACCCCGACCACATCGCGGCCATCGACAACGTGACCCGCACGCTGGTGACCCGGCGCAGGCCGGCACACCTCGTGGGTTTCTGGTTCGCGCTCGGGCACTCCTCGGTCGTGCTCCTGCTGACCGTCCTGGTGGCGTGCGGCGCCAGGCTGGCCGCGAAGATGGCCAGTGACGACTCCCAGCTGCACCAGTCGCTCGCCCTGGCCGGCACGCTCGCCTCGGGGACGTTCCTGCTCTTCCTGGGGCTGGTCAACATCGGCAGCCTCCGTCGGGCCCGCCGACCCGACGCGCCGCACGTCGGGCCTCGCGGCCCGGTCGGGACCGCCCTCGGCGGGCTGCTCAGGCGCACCACCAGGCCCGGCCAGATGTACGCCGTGGGCCTGCTCTTCGGTCTGGGCTTCGACACCGCCACCGAGGTCAGCCTGTTGGTGCTCGCGGCGGCCGGTGCAGCGGGCGGCCTGCCGTGGTACGCGTTGCTACTCCTCCCGCTCCTGTTCGCGTGCGGCATGACGCTGCTCGACACCCTCGACGGCCTGCTGATGGGCGCGGCCTACCACTGGGCCGCGGAGGACCCGGCCCGCCGCCGGCACTACAACGTCACGGTGACCGCACTCTCGGTGGCCGTCGCCATCGGGATCGGCACCATCCAGCTCACCGCCACGGCCCGCGACGCGCTCGGCTTGGCGGACCCGGTCACCAGCTGGGTCGCCGGCGTCGACCTGGGGGTCGCCGGGTACGCGATCGTCGTGGTCTTCGGCGTCGGCTGGTGGGTGACCAGTCGGCTCCAGCGACGCAACCTCGACGCACCGCCTCCCTCGATCGGCTCCAGCGGCACACCGGACGGACGCCGGCTCGTCCAGGAGTGACGCATGGGACTGGTGAGGCGCCGCGGGACCGGCGGAAAATGCGAGTGGCCCCCACCGATCGGTGGGGGCCAGCTGCCTGAGCGATCGTGCCCAGTGGCAGGTGCTGGATTCGAACCAGCGTAGGCTGTGCCGGCTGATTTACAGTCAGCTCCCTTTGGCCGCTCGGGCAACCTGCCGGGATGTCACCCCCGGCTTGGCCGGTGGGCAACGAGGCGAAACAATAGCGCAGCACGACCACGATCCCAGAATCAGTGCCGATCGCATAGGAGCACACACGTCATGGCCGACTCGTCGTTCGACATCGTCAGCAAGATCGACCGCCAGGAGGTCGACAACGCGCTGGGCCAGACCGCCCGCGAGATCGCGACCCGCTTCGACTTCAAGGGCACCGGCGCGACCATCGAGTGGCAGGGCGACGAGGCCATCGAGATCAGCGCCTCCGCCGACGACCGCGCCACCGCCGTCCTCGACCTCTTCAAGGACAAGCTCATCAAGCGTCAGCAGAGCCTGAAGATCCTCGACGCCTCCGAGCCGCGCCAGTCCGGCCAGCAGAGCAAGATCGGGATCGCCCTGAAGGAGGGCATCACCTCCGAGGACGCCAAGAAGATCTCCAAGCTCATCCGCGACGAGGGCCCCAAGGGCGTCAAGGCCCAGATCCAGGGCGACGAGCTGCGCATCTCCTCCAAGAAGCGCGACGACCTGCAGTCCGTCCAGGCGCTCGTCAAGGGTCAGGACCTCGACTTCGCGGTGCAGTTCACCAACTACCGCTGATCCGAGGGTCCGTACGCAGGACAGCGGGCGTGTGGGCTCTCACGGGTCCGCCCCTGGTCCGCGAGACCCTCCGAGGTTCGCCTCGCTCGCCCGTTCCTGGGCCCAGCGACATCGGCAAGCGCGCGGGGAGCATCTTCACGACGGACGCCGCGCCGCGTACCGGCGACGGTTGATCAATTTAGACAAAGTCAATAGAGTCACTCGGGTTAGAGATCGAGCGTCGCTCGATCCGACCTGCCCCGCAGGAGGACCCGAGTGAGCACCACCCAGACCCACGAGCACCCCCGCAGCGACGACACCGAGACCCCATCGGCCGCTCCGGTGCGGCCCGGGTCACCCGAGCTGACCGCGCTGCTCGACCGGATCTCGGTCGATGCCGACCTCCGGGACAAGGACGCCGTCGCACCGTTCCAACAGATCGCGTGGGTCAAGCAGGCCGGCCTCGGTCGGCTCCGCGTGCCGCTGTCCGAGGGCGGGGGCGGTGCCGGCATCCGCGAGTTCTTCTCGACCCTGATCGCCCTCGCCGAGGCGGACTCCAACGTCGCCCACATCCTGCGGACGCACTTCTGGTTCGTCGAGCAGCAGCTGGTCGCCGTCGATCCCGCCGCACGCGCGCGGGGCCTGGGCATCATCACCGCCGACAAGCTCGTCGGCAACGGGTTCAGCGAGCAGAGCAAGCACGCGGTCGGTCTGCACTTCGACACCACGATCACCGCGCAGCCCGGCGGCGGGTACGTCCTGGACGGCGAGAAGTTCTACTCCACCGGCACGATGTACTGCGACTACACCCAGATCTGGGCCTCGTCGGGAGAGCACAGCATCGCCGGAGCCGTCGTACCGATCGATCGCGCGGGCGTCACGGTCGAGGACGACTGGGACGGCTTCGGCCAGCGCCTCACCGCCACGGGCACGACCCGCCTGGAGTCCGTGGCCGTGCGCGAGGACGAGTTCTTCGAGCTCGGCGATCCCGACGACCAGCCCACCGGCTACATGGGCGCCTTCCTCCAGCTCTACCTCCAGGCGGTGACCGTCGGCATCCTGCGCAGCGTCCGCAACGACGCCGTGGCGCTGGTGCACCGTCGCGGCCGCAACTTCAGCCACGCCGCGGCGGGCTCACCCTCCGAGGACCGTCAGGTGCTCCAGGTCGTCGGCGAGATCTCCGCCAACGCGTTCGCCGCCGAGGCGATCGTCCTCGCGGCCGCCGACGCCATCGCAGCAGCGTTCGACTCCGTCGTCGAAGGAGTCCCGGACCCTGCCGTGGCCGAGGCCGCGCAGCTCGCGGCCGCGCAGGCGAAGGTCGCGATCGACAGCTTCTCCTACGCGACGGCCTCCCAGCTCTTCGACGTCGGCGGCGCCTCGGCCACCCAGAAGGTGCACAACCTCGACCGGCACTGGCGCAACGCTCGCGTCGCCTCCACGCACAACCCGGCCTTCCTCAAGGCCTCCGCGATCGGCGACCACCACGTCAACGGTGCCGCCTTCCCCGGCAACGCCTACTTCTGATCCTCGGACACGAAAGGAGGACACCCGTGTCATCTGTAGGACTGCTCTTCGTCGGGGCCGCGTTGTTCGTCAACGGCCTGCTGTTCCTGGGCCAGGTCGACGCCAAGACCGCCGGCGTCTTCAACCTCTTCGTCGGCGCGCTGCAGGTCGCGATCCCGTTCTACGCGATCGCCACCGCGGACGACCCCGACCAGGTCCTGGCCGCCGCCGGGGTCTTCATGTTCGGCTTCACCTACCTCTACGTCGGCATCAACAACCTCGCCGGCTACCAGGGGAATGGTCTGGGGTGGTACTCCGCCTGGGTCTCGGTCATGGCCATCGGCTTCGCGATCACCAACGCCGTCCGCTTCGACGACAACGCCTCAGCCCTCCTGTGGGCCCAGTGGTCGGTGCTGTGGGGGATCTTCTTCGTCGTGATCGGCCTCGGCAGGACCCGGTGGACCGCGGTCGCCGGCTGGCTGACGCTGGTGATGGCCTTCACCACGTGCACGGTGCCGGCGTTCGTCTACCTCCTCGGCGAGACCGTCCCCACCTGGGCAGTGGCGGTCTCGATCGCCGCCACCGCGGCGGGCATCGCACCGCTGGTCGTCCGGACCGCGAGCGGGCGGACTCCCCCCGGCGCGCCCGAGTCGGCGGCGCTCGCTCCCGACCCCGTCCTCGCGCACTCCTGACGTCGCCAGACATCGCAGGAGTCGGTGTCGCTCAGAAGGAGCGGAGCACGCGGACGCGGTCAGCCACGGCCCGTCGGGCGGCGTCGCTGTCGATGGGCGATGACGTCGAACTCGTGGGGCGCACCGGGGTAGAGGTGGGCTTCGACGGGCACGCCGCCCACGCTGAGCCGGGTCGCGTAGCGGAGACCCTCGTCCCGGAAGATGTCGAGCTGGCCGGTCTCGATGTAGGCGGGCGGCAGCCCGCTGGTGTCGGTGACCCGAGCGGGGGCGGCGTACGCCGGCACGTCCGAGGCACCCGCGCGCTCTCCGAGGATGGCCCGCCAGGCGGTGATGTTGTCGTCGTAGGTCCAGGCCGCATAGGGCGCGATGTGCTCGTCGGTCACGGTCGTGCGGTCGTCGAGCATGGGGAAGATCAGCAGCTGCCGGGCGATCGCCGGTCCCCCGCGGTCCCGGGCGAGGATGGACACGGCGGCCGCCAGTCCGCCCCCGGCACTGTTGCCCATGACCGCGATCCGGCTCCGTACGAGACCGAGCTCGTCGGCATGCTGGTGGAGCCAGGTCAGCGCGGCGTGCGCGTCCTCGACGCCGGTCGGGTAGGGGTGCTCCGGTGCGAGCCGGTACTCGACCGACAGGAACGGCACGCCGCTGCGCGACACGATCCGGCTCACCGGACCGTCCCACATGGCCACGCTGCCGAGGATCATCCCTCCGCCGTGGAAGTAGACGACCGCGGACCCGGGTTGCTCGCCGACCTTGGTGTACCAGCGCAGCAGGAGCTCGGCCCCGTCGTCGGTGGTGAGGTGGTGGTCGGTGCTGGTCACGTCGTCGGGTGCGGGTTCGAGGTCGTTGATCGCGGCGAGCATCGGGTTCAGCGTCGCGCGGCGAGCGGTGACGTCACCGGCGGGAGCCGGCGACGTGTCGCCTGCGTGCTCGAGCAGCGGCGCGAGCGCCGCCGCGATCTGCGGGTCGAGGTCAAGGGACATGCGGTTCCTCCTCCTGGAGATGGTGTGTGACGACCGGGATGGCTCGGCTCGCCCTGTCCCGGTAGGCCGGGAAGCCTGCGTAGCGCGCGGCCTGACGGTCGAGGATCCGACCGCGCTCGGGATCCTCGAGGACCTCGGCCGTCGGCGCGAGGGTCGTCAACGCGGCGGCCCGACGACGACGTTGCCGTACCGCTCGGAGACCGCCGGGTCGGGTGTCACCTCGAAGTCCGGCGGGCGGGGCGTCGCCATGTCCCTGCCCGGTCTCGCGGAACATGCCCTCGATCCCGGCGGGGGTGTTGATCATCAGCAGGTCGGCCTTCTCGGAGGTGATCCGGTAGGCGTGGGGGACGTTCTTGGGCAGGAAGACGATCCCGCCCTCGGACAGCTCCATCTCCTCGTCGTCGACCCACACGAGAGCAGTCCCCTTGATGAGCAGGAACACCTCGTCCTCCCGGGTGTGCAGGTGGTAGGGCGGCGCCTCGCCCCTGCTGACGTCGAAGCGTCCGATCATCAGCTGTCCGGCGGTGGCAGCGCCGTCCAGCAGCAGGGCGAGAGTGCCTCCGTCGAGCCACTCCAGCTGCTGCTGCTGCTCGGGCTGAGCGAGATAGGCGATGCTCACGAGGTCTCCTCGCGCACGAGGCGGATGTTGAACTGGGGGCTCTCGAGCGACTGCATGAGGGCGGCGAACATCAAGAAGTAGTGCTCGGTCCCGCGGGCGGAGGCGATCCCGCCGAGATCGACGATGCCGTCGCCCGACCAACCGAGGTCCTCCAGCAGGGACCTGACGGTGTCCTTGGCGCCTGCGTCGTCCCCGGACAGGAAGACGCTGCTGGCGGCGAGGGTCGCGGGCTCGGTCATCACCGTCATGGCGGCGGTGTTCATCGTCTTGACCACCTTGGTTGCCGGCAACGCCGCCTGGAGCCGCTCGCCGAGACTCGAGTTCGGGTAGACCAGCTCGAAGGCCGGTGTGTTGGCGTTGGCCACGTCGATGAGCACCCGGCCGACGAACGCGTCCGCCCCGATCTCCTCGACCAGGCGCAGGGACGCCGCCCCGGGGGTGGCGTTGACGACGACCTCGTTGTCGGCCACCACCCGCGCCGAGGAGGTGACCGGCGCCTCCAGGCCGGTGGCCGACTCCGGGTCCCGCGATCCGAACGTCACCTCGTGACCGGCCTGCGCCCACCGTCGGGCCAACGTCTGAGCGACCCGGCCGGTGCCGAGAATTCCGAGATCCATGAGGACTCCCTACCCGATTAAGTGGAGGATTTCATCCACTTCTGGCCACGATAGCGGATCGCGCTCCCCCGAACCAGGGAGAAGGGAGAGGTCGGCGTCCGATACGGTTTCTCGGTGGCAGGATCCAGATCGGCAGCGCGCAAGCCCCGGCAGGATGCCGAGGACAACCGCGAGCGGGTGCTCGCGGCGGCCGCGCCGGTGATCCTGCGCGATGGCGCGCGGGTGCCGCTGGCAACGATCGCGGCGGGTGCTGGGGTCGGTATCGCCACCCTCTACCGCAGCTTCCCCGACCGTGAGGCCCTCCTGCACGCACTGGAGCTCCGCGCGTACCACCTGCTCACCGACATCCTCGACGACATCGACCACGCGCCCCTGTCGGGTCTCGACTCGGTGGGCGAGTTCCTGACGCGCGCACTGGAGATCGGCGACCAGCTCGTCCTCCCTCTCCATGGCGCCCCACCCCTGGTCGGCCCCGAGGCCGCCCGCGCCCGGCAGGACATCAACGACCGCCTCGAGCGCTACCTGGCCCGAGGCCGGGCCGAGCGCAGCATCCGGTCCCCGGTCAACGCAACGGACGTCATCGCCTTCAGCGCACTCATCACCCACCCGCTGCCCCACGGGCCGAGCTGGCCCACGATGGCCGCGCGCCAGGTCGCGAACTTCCTCAACGGCATCGCCGGGAGCGGGCCCATCGACCTGCCCGGTCCGCCCGTCACCCAGGCCGACATCGAGCACGCGTTCGCGAGAGCAGCGGACGGCGTGTGACATCAGCGGACGGCGTGTGACATCACCCGGCCGGCCGGCCCTCACACAGCAACCATCGCCGGCACGGTGATCGCACCGGTCGCGGCGGTGAGCCAGACCCGCTCGGCCTCGGCCAGGTCGAGGGCTCGAGCGTGCGTGCGGGTGAGCACGACGAGCACGTCCGGCCCGGAGTCCAGCGCCACGGTCAGGCGCACCTCGAAGCCGACCCGCAGCATCCGGGTGACCGTGCCGGGGAGCGCTCCGGCTCGACCGGGCGACATGTCCACCTCGATGTCGTGCGGGCGGACCGTGACGTCGCCGAGGCGGGTGACCTCGCCGAGGAACCCCATCACGAAGTCGTTCGCCGGGGCGTCGTACAGGGTGTCGGGCGAGCCGATCTGCTCGACGCGACCCTCGTTGATCACCACGATCTCGTCGGCGACCTCGAGGGCCTCCTCCTGGTCGTGGGTGACGAAGACCGTGGTCACGGCCACCTCGTCGTGCAGCCGACGCAGCCACTCGCGCAGCTCCTTGCGGACCTTGGCGTCGAGCGCACCGAACGGCTCGTCGAGCAGCAGCACCGACGGCTCGACGGCGAGCGCCCGGGCCAGCGCCATCCGCTGCCGCTGCCCGCCGGAGAGCTGGGAGGGCAGGCGGTGGGCGAACTGCGAGAGGTGCACGAGCCGGAGCAGCTCGTCGACCTTCTCGGCCACCTCGGCCTTGGGCCGCTTCCTGATCTCGAGGCCGAACGCGACGTTCTTGGCGACCGTCATGTGCTTGAAGACGGCGTAGTGCTGGAACACGAAGCCGACGTTGCGCTTCTGCGGCGGCAGGTGGGTCGCCTCGGTGCCCTCGATGGTCACCGTGCCCTCGTCGGCGGAGTCGAGGCCGGCGATGATCCGCAGCAGGGTCGACTTGCCGCCCCCCGAGGGGCCGAGGAGGGCGGTCAGCTGGCCGGTCGGCAGCGACACCGTGACGTCGTCGAGGGCGACGAAGTCACCGAAACGCTTGCTGAGTCCGTGGACGTCGATACTCACTTCTTCTCCTTCACGAGCGGTGCGGGCTTGGGTCGCAGCAGTGCGACGACGACGAGGCACAGGACGGCCGCGGCGACGAGCAGGAACGAGACCGAGTAGGCGACGTCCTGGTGGAAGTTCTGGTACTCGCGCTGCACGAGCAGCGTGGCGGTCTCCATGTCGCCGATGGACTTGCCGGCGACGATCTTGACGGCACCGAACTCGCCCAGCGAGCGGGCGAGGCTGAGCACGACGCCGTACACGATGGCCCAGCGGATGCCGGGCAGCGTGATCCGTCGGAAGGTCTGCAGGCCGCTGGCCCCGAGGCTTCGCGCCGCCTGCTCCTGGTCGTCCCCGAGCTCCTCGAGCACCGGGACGACCTCGCGGATGATGAGCGGGAGCGCGACGAAGCAGGTGGCCATCACGATGCCCGGCGTCGCGAAGACGACGTCGACCCCGGCACCGTCCAGCGTCTCGCCGAACCACCCGTAGCGCGGGTTGTAGACGAGCACGAGCGCGAGACCCACCACGATCGGCGAGACCGACAGCGGCAGGTCGATCAGCGCCGACAGGATCCGCTTGCCCGGGAACTCGTAGCGCACGAGCAGCAGCGACATCCCCACGCCGAAGACCAGGTTGATCGCGACCGCGATGACCGCGACCCGCACGGTGAGCAGCAGGGCGTGGGTGACGTCGGGGTCGCCCAGCGCGGTGCGCATGCCTTCGAGGCCGTTGCCGAAGGTGTTCTTCACGACCAGCCCGGTCGGCCACGCCACCAGCATCACCAGGTAGGCGACCACGACCAGCCGCAGGGTCCAGGTCAGCGTGCGGGAGCGTCCCCCGACCGCGCTGCTCGCCGGGCTAGCCACGACGGGCCAGCCGTCGCTGGGTGAGGTCGAGCGCCACGATGGCGAGCAGGGCGACGACCAGCATCACCGTCGCCAGCGCCGCGGCCGCGGGCCGGTTGCCGCCCTCCAGGATCGAGGCGACCCGGAACGACGTCACCTCGGTCTTGTTGGGGAGGTTGCCCGAGAGCAGCACCAGCGAGCCGTACTCGCTGATCCCGCGGGCGAACGACAGGGCCGCACCGGCGAAGATCGCCGGCACCAGCGTCGGGAGCACGATCCGGCGGAACGTCGTCGCCCGGCCGGCGCCGAGGGAGGCAGCGGCGTCCTCGACGTCGGTCTCCATCTCCTCCAGCACCGGCTGCACCGTGCGCACGATGAACGGCAGCGTCACGAACGCGATCGCGAGGAAGACCGCCTTCTGGGTGTTCTCGAACGACGTCCCGAGCGGACCCTGGCTGCCGTAGAGCGCGAGCAGCACCAGGCCGGCGACGATGGTGGGCATCGCGAACGGGATGTCGATGACCAGGTCGAGGGCCGCCTTGCCGGGGAAGTGGTCGCGCACGAGCACCCAGGCGATGACGGTGCCCATCACCATGTTGACCGCGGTCGTGGCCATCGAGACCCCCACCGTGAGCTTGAGGGCGCTGAGGGTCTGCGGGTTGGTCAGCGTGTCGCGGTACGTCGACAGGCCACCCCCGGTCGCCTCGACCACGATGGCGGCCAGGGGGATCAGCACGAGCAGGCTGAACCACAGGAGCCCGACCCCCAGGCCGAGGGTGGAGCCGGGCGTCATGGCACCCGGGGAGGTGGCGCGTCGACGTGCGCGACGGGGCGGCCCCTGCCGCGACTGTCCCTCGGGCCGGACGAGCGTGCTGGCCATGGCTCAGCTGCTCCCGAACTGCGACTGGATGTCGGTCAGGATGCCGACGGGTGCGCCGTCGGTGCCGTCACCGAAGTACTTGCCGTTCGCCTCGGCCCAGCCTCCGAAGTCGTCGTCGATCGTCAGGAGCGTCGACGGCGTCGGGAACGGGTCGGTCGGGTCGTTGGCACCCTCGACCTCCAGGTCGGCCGGGACCCCGGACTCGGGGAGCGGGCGGAAGCCGGTCGCGGCGTAGAGCTGCTGGCCCTCCTCGCTCTTCTGGTAGTCCAGGAAGTCCGAGGCGGCCTGAGGTGCACCGTCGGTGACCGCGCACGGGTTCTCGATGAGCAGCGTGTCGTCGGGGACGACGTAGTCGAAGTCCTGGCCGTTCTGGCGGGCCAGGATGGCCTCGTTCTCGTACGAGAGCAGCACGTCGCCGGTGCCGGAGGTGAAGGCGGTGGTCGCGTCGCGGCCGGAGTCGGGCAGGGAGGCCACGTGGGCGAAGAAGTCCTCCATGTACGACGTCGCGTCGCTCTCGCTCCCGCCCTCGGCGATCACCGAGCCGTAGGCCGCCAGGAGGTTCCACTTCGCCGAGCCGGAGGACGCCGGGTTGGGCGTCACGATCGAGACGTCGTCACGGGTCAGGTCCGACCAGGTCTCGATCCCCTTCGGGTTGCCGGCCGCGACCACCATGACCACGACCGAGTCGGTGCAGATCCCGGCGGTGTCGTTGTCCTTCCAGTCCTCGGCCACGATGCCGGCGTCGACGAGCCGGGTCATGTCGGGCTCGAGGGAGAAGTGCACGAGGTCGGCGTCCTGGCCGTCGGCCACGCCCCGGCTCTGTTCCCCGGAGGCGCCGTACGACGGGCCGTCGAAGGTGACTCCGGAGCCGGCGTCGGTCTTCTCGAAGGCCGCGAAGACCGCCTCGTTGGCGCTCTCGAGGACCGAGTAGCCCACCACCGTCACGTTGTCGGTGCTGTCGTCGCTGCTCGAGCAGCCGGCCAGCGCGCCGAGCGACGCCACGGCGGACACGGCAATGGCTGCCTTGAAGGTCTTGTTCATCGGGGTCCTGCTCTCGTCTGTGGGTCGGTTCTCGAACTGACCAAGGTCTGTAATGTCGCGTAGACTACTCATGTTTAGCGACACAGACGAATCCGGCGCGCCGACGAGACGCCGGGACGTCGCTCCGGGTTCCACCGGCCGCACCGGTGCGGGACCGCCGACCGGGATCAGTGGTCGGCGAGGAACCCGCTGAGCAGCCGGACCCAGGTGGCCGGCGCCTCGAGGTGGATGTCGTGCCCGGCGCCGGCGACGACGCACACCTCGAGGTCGGGCCGCAGGGCGCACATGGTCTCGACGGTGCGCTCGGAGACCGAGCTGTGCTCACCACGCACGAGCAGCGTGGGCGCGTGGACCTCGGCCCACTCCTCGACGTACTCACGGTCGTGGACGTCGGCGAGCGCCTGGCGCAGGGTCCCCGGGTCCCACTGGGGCCAGAGCCCGTCGACCCGGAGCTCGAGGCCGTCGGCCCAGGCCTCGGCCACGAGGCGGTCGCCGCCGAAGAACGACACGAAGGCCTCGCGATCGGCGAAGGGCGCGGGCCAGCTCTCCAGCCAGTCCCCCAGCGCCGAGGTCACCTCGGCCTCCTCGCCGCCCAGGCCGCTCTCGACGAGCACGAGCCGCTCCACCCGGTCAGGATGGTGGGCGGCCACCAGCATCGCGGTGTGACCCCCGGTCGACTGCCCCACGATGGGGACCCGGTCCACCCCGAGCTCGTCGAGGACCGCGACCACGTCGGCGACGTACGCCGCCCGCGAGACGTCGACCGGGCGGCGGGTGCTGCCACCGTGGCCGCGCTGCTCGATGGCCACCACCTTGAACTGGGTGCGCAGCGCCTCGATCGTGGCGCACCACTCGCGCGCGTATCCGGCCAGTCCGTGGAGGAGGACCAGGACCGGCAGGTCGCCCGACGTCTCGTACCACCAGATCTCGGCGTCGGGGCGCTCGACGCGTCCCCATCCGGCGTCCATGGACGAAGTCTGGCAGCGGCCAAGGCCCGCCGTGAGGCGTCCGTGTTGCGAGTACGTCACACCGGCGTGGCCCACGTCACGCCGCACAGCACTTCCAGCAGGCAGGATGCCCTTCTCTGGCCGTGGCAGCGGACTATCGTGGAGACGCGCACGGCGTCCGGGCGGGCGGTAGCTCCTGCTCCGGTCCTGGCCGGCAGGCGCGCACGGCGCGAGATGACGAAGGTGGGACAGGTGTCCAAGCAGGTCAAGCAGCTCGACCGGGTGATCATCCGGTTCGCGGGCGACTCCGGGGACGGCATGCAGCTGACCGGGGATCGGTTCACGCAGGAGTCGGCCGTCTTCGGCAACGACCTCGTGACGTTGCCCAACTTCCCGGCCGAGATCCGGGCACCCGCGGGCACGATGGCCGGTGTGTCGTCGTTCCAGGTCCACTTCGCCGACCACGACATCCTGACCGCCGGGGACGCCCCCGACGTGCTGGTCGCGATGAACCCGGCAGCACTGAAGGCGAACGTGGCCGACCTGCCCAAGGGCGCGACGATCATCGTCGACACCCACGACTTCACCACCCGCAACCTGGCCAAGGCCGGCTACGACGCGAACCCCCTCGAGGGGCTGGGCGACGCGGCGCCGGGCCACGGGCTGGCCGAGTTCAACGTGCAGCCGGTGGACCTGACCGGGATGACGATCGCAGCCGTCAAGGAGTTCGGTCTCTCCCGCAAGGACGCCGCACGCGCGAAGAACATGTTCGCGCTGGGCCTGCTGTCGTGGATGTACGGCCGTCCGATCGAGTCGACCATCGAGTTCCTCGGCAGGCGGTTCGCCAAGGTCCCCGACATCCGGGACGCCAACATCACGGCGTTCAAGACCGGCTGGAACTACGGCGAGACGACCGAGGCGTTCGCCGTCTCCTACGAGGTCAAGCCGGCCAAGATGGGCGTCGGCACCTATCGCAACATCACCGGCAACCTCGCGCTGTCCTACGGCCTGATCGCGGCCGGCGTCCAGTCCGGCCTGCCGGTCTTCCTGGGCTCCTACCCGATCACGCCGGCCTCCGACATCCTCCACGAGCTGTCGAAGCACAAGGCGTTCGGCGTCACCACGCTGCAGGCCGAGGACGAGATCGCCGGCATCGGCGCCGCGATCGGCGCCGCCTTCGCCGGCTCGTTGGGCGTCACCACGACCTCCGGACCCGGGGTGGCCCTGAAGTCCGAGTCGATCGGGCTCGCGGTCATGACCGAGCTCCCGCTGCTCGTGGTCGACGTCCAGCGCGGCGGACCGTCGACCGGGCTGCCGACCAAGACCGAGCAGGCCGACCTGATGCAGGCCATGTTCGGCCGCAACGGCGAGGCGCCGGTGCCGATCGTGGCCCCGCAGTCGCCCGGCGACTGCTTCAGCGCGGCCGTCGAGGCCGCCCGGATCGCCATCACCTACCGCACCCCGGTGATGCTGCTCTCCGACGGCTACCTCGCCAACGGCTCCGAGCCATGGCGGATCCCCGACCTGGCCGAGCTCCCGGTGATCGACCCCGACTTCGCCACCAGCACCAACCACCTCGTGGCGACCGACGACGACGGCACCGAGCACACCGACTTCTGGCCCTACCTGCGCGACCCCGAGACCCTGGCCCGGCCGTGGGCGGTCCCGGGCACCCCCGGCCTGGAGCACCGGATCGGTGGGCTCGAGAAGGGCGAGGGACACGGCAACATCTCCTACGACCCCGCCAACCACGACCTGATGGTCCGCACCCGGGCCGCGAAGATCGCCCGGATCGCCGACTCGTTGCCTCCCCTGGAGGTCGACGACCCCTCGGGCACGGCGAAGGTGCTCGTCATCGGCTGGGGCTCGACGTACGGACCGATCGGGGCCGGCTGCCGCCGGGTCCGCAAGGCCGGCTACCACGTCGCACAGGTCCACCTGCGCCACCTGAACCCGTTCCCCAACGACCTCGGCGAGATCCTCGCCCGCTACGACAAGGTCCTGGTCCCCGAGATGAACCTCGGCCAGCTGTCCCTGCTGCTGCGCGGGACCTACCTCGTCGACGCCGTCGGCTACAACCAGGTCAACGGCATGCCCATCAAGGCCGCCGTCCTGGCCGACGCCATCGCCACCCTGGTCGCCGAGGCCGAGGGCATCGAGGTCGACCTCACCACCACCCCCGCTGAGGAGAGTGCCTCATGACCAGCACCGACCTGGGTGTCCCCGGACTGCGTTCCGGCACCGAGACCGTCCCGACCTACGAGGGTGACACCCCCCAGACGGGCAAGGAGTACACCTCGGACCAGGAGGTCCGCTGGTGCCCCGGGTGCGGCGACTACGCCGTGCTCAAGGCCGTCCAGGGGTTCTTGCCCCAGCTGGGGCTGCGGCGCGAGAACATCGTCTTCGTGTCCGGGATCGGCTGCTCGAGCCGGTTCCCGTACTACCTCGACACCTACGGGATGCACTCGATCCACGGCCGGGCCCCGGCGATCGCGACCGGGATCGCCACCGCCCGCGAGGACCTGTCGGTGTGGGTCGTCACCGGGGACGGCGACGCCCTCTCCATCGGCGGCAACCACCTCATCCACGCCCTGCGACGCAACGTCAACATGACGATCCTGTTGTTCAACAACCGGATCTACGGGCTGACCAAGGGCCAGTACTCCCCCACCTCCGAGGCCGGGAAGGTCACCAAGTCGACCCCGATGGGCTCCCTCGACCACCCGTTCAACCCCGTCTCGCTCGCCCTGGGCGCCGAGGCGTCGTTCGTCGCGCGCACCATCGACTCCGACCGGGCCCACCTCACCTCGGTGCTGTCGGCGGCGGCCGCACACCGCGGCACGTCGCTGGTCGAGATCTACCAGAACTGCCCCATCTTCAACGACGGAGCGTTCGACGCGATCAAGGACCGCGACACCAAGCAGGACGCGCTGATCCCGCTCGTGCACGGCGAGCAGATCCGCTTCGGGTCCCTCACCGAGGACGGCAAGGGCACCAGGGGCCTGATCCGTGACGCCGAGACCGGCGGGGTCAAGACCGCCCTCGTCGCCGACCTCGGCGAGGCCGCCGACGACCAGCTGCTGGTCCACGACGCGCACAGCCCCGACCCGTCGACGGCGTTCGCGATCAGCCGGCTGACCGACACCGGCTACCTCAACCAGACGCCCATCGGCATCTTCCGCCAGGTCGATCGCCCCACCTACGACGACCAGGCGCGAGCCCAGATCTCGTCGTCGATCGCCGCCGCTCCGGGCAGCCCGACCGAGCGCCTCGAGGCGCTCATCAGCGGCGGCGACACCTGGACCGTGGTGTAGCCCTCCGACCTCGCGACAACAGACGAAGGCCCCCACCGCCGAGCGGTGGGGGCCTTCGTCGTACGACGGGACCTGCGGCTGATCAGCCGGGGATCAGGTCAGGGGGTCGGGCAGGGCGAGGTGCTGGTCCGGCGCTTGCAGGTCACCCAGATGTCGCTGTTGGTCTTGCCGATGTGGGCACGCCAGGCCCAGCTGCCGTTGGTGGGGGCGTAGACGCGGGTCTGGTAGCGACCCTTCTTGGTGGAGCGCACCTTCTTGTAGAACTTGAAGTTGCAGGTGCCCTTCTTGACGTTGCACTTGGTGGCCTTCTGGACGATGACCGAGTAGCGCTGCGAGGGCTTGACCCGACCCTGCAGGATCAGCTTGCCCTTCTTCTTGACGATCTTGACCTCGATCTTCTTGGCGGCGGCACGAGCGCTCGGCTCGGCGGCGTTGGCGGGCGCGGCTGCGGCCGGCAGCAGGCCGAGCAGTGCGAACGCCACGATGGCGGTGATGATGCGAGCGAATCGCATGTGGGTCTCCCTCAAGGTCACGGAATGGATCGGAACTGGTCTGCCCCGCGACGACGTGCGCCAAACACGAGATCGGCATGGAGAGTCCCGGAGCGAGAAAGTTACCTGATACCGGTGACAACTCAGGCACCGGCGGTGATCTCGACCGTTGTCTCCTGGGCAGCGTCCCGACCTCGATCCCCCAGCACTAGGCTCGCCGCGTGTCAGAGAGTCGCAGCGGCCTGCTGCTCGGAGCCGCGGCGTACGTCTGGTGGGGAGCGTTCCCCCTCTACTGGCCGCTCCTCAAGCCCGGTGGCGCGCTCGAGCTGCTCGCCCACCGGGTGGTGTGGTCGGCCCTCACGATGGGCGTGCTGGTGCTGGCGCTCTCCCGGGGGCAGGCGGTACGCCGGATCCTGGCGGACCGGCGGGTGACGCTGCTGCTGGTCGTGGCGGCTGCCACGATCACCTCGAACTGGACGATGTACATCTACGGCGTCAACAACGGCCGCGTCCTCGAGACCTCGCTGGGCTACTTCATCAACCCCCTGGTCACGGTGCTGATGGGGGTGCTGGTCCTGCACGAGCATCTCCGCCCGCTGCAGTGGGGCGCGCTCGGCGTCGGCTTCGTCGCGGTCGGGGTGTTGACGTGGGACTACGGGCAGCCGCCGTACCTGGCGCTGGTGCTCGCCTTCTCCTTCGGCACCTACGGCCTGGCCAAGAAGTCGGCGGGTGTCGGGGCGGTCGAGAGCCTCGCCTTCGAGACCGCGGTGATCGCGCCGTTCGCGGCCGGCTACCTGTGGTGGCTCGCCGCCCACGGCGACTCGGGCTTCACCGCGCACGGGCCCGGCCACGCGCTGCTCCTGATGAGTGCGGGGATCGTCACCGCGATCCCCCTCATCTGCTTCGGCGCCGCTGCCACCCGGGTCTCGATGGTCTCGCTGGGGCTGCTCCAGTACCTCGCGCCCACCCTCCAGTTCGCCCTGGGCCTCCTCGTCTTCCACGAGGACATGACGCCGGGTCGCTGGGTGGGCTTCCTGCTGGTCTGGGCCGCGCTGGCCGTGTTCACCGTCGAGGCCGTCCGCCACCGCCGCCGCCAGCTCACCCTCACCGTCGCCACCTCCCCCGCCGTCTAGCCCTGGTCGAGCAGCCTCCGGTGGTCGAGTAGCACGGGGCGAGCGACGCCCCACCGGTGGTCGAGCAGCCCTCCGGTGGTCGAGTAGCACGGGGCGAGCGACGCCCCACCGGTGGTCGAGTAGCACGGGGCGAGCGACGAAGGAGCGAGACCCGGGCGTATCGAGACCCCGCAGGTCAAACAGCAACCCCCACCACCGAGGCCGACCCTCGGCTCACCGGGTCTCGATACGCCGGACCCTCGCTGGCGCTCGTGCCCGCGAGCGGCCCCCATCGATCGCCGACCCCGGGCGGCCCGGCTACTCGACCACCGGATGGAAGCCCGCCGGGGCGGGGGGTCAGGCGGAGCGGATGGCGACGACGTCGGCGAAGTCCTCGAGAGCGGTCCGGACGGAGCCTTCGGGGAGTGCGACGAGCAGCTGCTTGGCCTCGGCGGCGCGGGCGACGACGTAGGCGCGGGCGGCGTCCATGGCCGGGTGCCGGCGGAGGAGGGCGAGGGCCTCGGCGTGCAGCGCGTCGTCGGTCAGGTCGGCGCGCAGCAGCTCGTGGAGCCGGGCGTCGGCCGGGTCGGCGGAGGCGAGGGCCAGCAGGACCGGCAACGTGGGCACCCCCTCGCGGAGGTCCGTGCCAGGCGTCTTGCCGGACTCGTCGGACTCGGAGGCGACGTCGAGGATGTCGTCGGAGAGCTGGAACGCCGAGCCGACGATCTCGCCGTACGCCGTGAGCGCCTCCTCGACCTCCTCGGTGGCTCCACCGAAGCGGGCGCCGTAGCGGGCCGAGGTGGCGATCAGCGAGCCGGTCTTGCCGGCCACCACGTCGAGGTAGTGCTGCAGGGGGTCCTCGTCGGGTCCCGGCTGGACGGTCTCCAGGATCTGGCCCTCGACGAGGCGGGTGAAGGTCTCGGCCTGGATCCGGACGGCGTCGGCGCCGAGGATCGCGGTGAGCTCGGACGACTTCGCGAACAGCCAGTCGCCGGTGAGGATCGCCACGTGGTTGTCCCAGCGGGCGTTCGCGGAGTCCGCACCCCGACGCAGGTCGGCCTCGTCCATGACGTCGTCGTGGTAGAGCGAGCCGACGTGGGTGACCTCCACGACGCAGGCCGCCGTGATCACGTCGTCCGACTCCGGGTGCGCACCGGCCTCGGCGGCGAGCAGGACGAGCAGCGGGCGGAACCGCTTGCCCCCGGCGGAGAGCAGGTGCTGAGCCGCCTCGGTGACGTACGACGAGGTGCTGGCCGCGTGCTCGAACAGCGCGGCCTCGACCTCGGTCAGCCGGTCCCGCAGCCGGTTGGCGAGCGCCTCGTCGGCGATCGGCAGGGCCAGGTCAGCGGGGCTGGGCACGGCGTCGCTCCGAGTCGGGTTCAGGCTCACCTGATGAAGTCTCCCGCACGACCGGCGAGATCGAGAACCGGACCGGGTACGACGCCGAGGACCAGCGTCGCCACCGCGCAGACCGCGATCGTGACCGTGGTGAACGGCGAGGCCAGCGTCACCGTGGCGAGCTCGCCGACGGCACCCTGCGGCTCGGTGAAGAACATCAGCCGGATGAAGCGGACGTAGAAGTACACCGCGAAGACGCTGGACGCGATGGCGACGAGCACGACCGGCCAGGCTCCGGCCGACATCGCGACGGTGAAGACGGCCCACTTGCCGACGAAGCCGGCGGTCAGCGGGATGCCGGCCATCGAGAGCAGGAAGAACGCGAAGACGCCGGCCACGATCGGCGAGCGCTTGCCCAGCCCGACCCAGCGTGCGAAGGACGGGGCCTCGCCGTTGGCGTCACGGACGACGGTCACCAGGCCGAACGCACCGAGCGAGGCGACGCCGTACGACGTGAGGTAGAACAGCACCGCCTGCAGGGAGGTGACCTGGCCGTCGGCGAGCGAGCCGGCGCTCTGCACGCCGAGCACGCCGGTGAGCAGGAAGCCGGTGTGCGCCACGGCGGAGTAGGCCAGCATCCGCTTGACGTCGCTCTGCACGATCGCGAGGACCGCGCCGAGCACCATCGTGAGGATCGCGATGATCCACAGCATCGGCTGCCAGTCCCAGCGGTTGGCGCCGAAGGCGACGTAGTAGAGCCGCAGCATCGCGCCGAACGCCGCCACCTTGGTGCCGGCCGACATGAACGCCGTGACCGCGGTGGGGGCGCCCTGGTAGACGTCCGGCGTCCAGGCCTGGAACGGCGCCGCGCCGACCTTGAACAGCAGGCCGACCGAGAGCATGCCGATGCCGATGAGCAGCAGGGCACGGTTCTCGGTGCCGTTGAGCACGGCCTCGTGGATCGCGCCGAAGTCCATCGAGCCGGCGTAGCCGTAGACGAGCGCCACGCCGTACAGGAAGAACCCGGAGGAGAAGGCGCCGAGGAGGAAGTACTTCATCGCCGCCTCCTGGCTGAGCAGGCGGCGACGTCGCGCCAGGCCGCTGAGCAGGTAGAGCGGCAGCGAGAGCACCTCGAGGGCCACGAACATGGTGAGCAGGTCACCGGAGGCCGGGAAGAGCAGCATCCCGCCGACGGCGAACATGAGGAGCGGGTAGACCTCGGTGTGGGCCAGGCCCCGGGTGGAGGCCTCGCGCTCGGCCTCGGTGCCCGGCAGGGCCGCGGCGTTGCCGGCGAACGCCGAGACGCCCGCCTCGAGCTTGCGCTCGGCGAAGAGGGCGACGCCGCCCAGGGCGAAGACCAGCACGAGGCCCCAGAGGTAGATCGTGGGGCCGTCGACGACGATCGAGCCCTCGGCGCCGACGAGGCCGCGACCGGAGCCGACGTCCTCGAGGTTGATGCCGACGACGATGGTCGCGACCAGGGCGGCGACGACGCCGGTCCCGGCGAGCGCGACCTGGATCAGGTGGCGACGCTCGCGGGCCACGAAGGCCTCGACCACGACGCCGAGGCAGGCGACGCCGAGGATGATCAGCAGCGGTGAGAGCTCGCCGTACTCGATGGTGGGCTTGAGGTAGTCCATCTCAGTTACCCCCCTCCTGGGTCAGGGCGCCGCTGGGCACCGTCGGTTCGTCGTCGGTGACGCCCACGTGGGACATCAGGTCGGAGATGTACGGGTTGGCCGTGTCGAGCAGCGGCTTGGGGAAGAACCCGAAGAAGACCAGCGCGATCATCAGCGGGGCGACGGCCGCGATCTCGCGGATGCTGGCGTCGGGCGTGCCCTCGACCTCGACCGGGGTGGGACCGGTCATGATCCGCTGGTACATCCACAGCACGTAGATCGCGGCCAGCACGATGCCGGTCACCGCGAAGGCGCCGACCCACCAGGCGTAGTCGAACGCCGAGAGCAGCACCAGGAACTCCGAGACGAACGGGCTGAGGCCGGGGAGGCCGAGCGTGGCCAGGCCGGCGACGAGCATCAGGCCCGCCAGCACCGGCGTGATCTTCTCGATGCCGCCCATCTCGCTGATCAGCGTGGTGCCGCGGCGCTTGATGAGGTAGCCCGCGACGAGGAACAGCGCCGCGGTCCCCAGACCGTGGTTGACCATGTAGAGGACGGCGCCGGAGCCGCCCTGGCTGCTGAACACGAAGATGCCCAGGGTGATGAAGCCGAAGTGGCTCAGCGACGTCAGACCGATCAGGCGCAGGACGTCGTCCTGGCCGATGGCCACGAGCGCGCCGTAGATGATCGAGATGACCGCGAGCGTGACCACGACCGGCGTGGCCCACTGCGAGGCCTCCGGGAAGATCCCGAGGCAGAAGCGGAGCATCCCGAACGTCCCGATCTTGTCGAGCACGCAGACCAGCAGGACGCTGGTGCCGGGCGTGGCCTTCTCGGTGGTGTCGGCCAGCCAGGTGTGCACCGGGAACAGCGGCGCCTTGACCGCGAACGCGATGAAGAAGCCGACGAAGAGCCAGCGACCGGCCTCGGTGGAGATGTCGAGCTCCATCAGGTCCGACAGCAGGTACGACGGAGTGCCCTGCTGCGCCGAGACGACGTAGAGCCCGATCACGGCGGCGAGCAGCACCAGACCGCCGGCCAGCTGGAACATCAGGAACTTGGCCGCGGCGGCGGAGCGCCCGTCCTTGCCGAAGCCGCCGATGAGGAAGTACGCCGGGATCAGCGTGGCCTCGAAGACGACGTAGAAGAGGAACACGTCGGTGGCGAGGAAGACCGCCAGCGAGAGCGCCTCCATGGCCAGGACCCAGGCGTAGAACGACTTGGGGTCGCTGTCGCCGTCGTCCCAGCTGGCGACGAGGACCACCGGGACCAGGACCACGGTCAGCAGCACCAGGAGCAGGCCGAGGCCGTCGACCCCGAGCGCGTAGTGGACGCCGAAGGACTTGATCCAGCTGACCTGCTCGGTCAGCTGCATGCCCTCGTCGAGCTTGAACAGCACGGCGACGGCGACGCCGAGGCCGAGGGTGACGGCCGAGACACCGATGCCGACGGCGCGGCTGACGGTGGCGGGCAGGAAGGCGATCAGGAGCGCCCCGACGAGCGGGACGAGGATCAGGGTGGAGAGCATCTAGAGGTTCACCGCCAGCATGGCGAGGGCGACGATCACGGCGCCGACGAGGACGGACAGGGCATAGGAGCGGACGTAGCCGGTCTGCAGCTTGCGCAGCTGGCCACCGATCGCCGCGACGGCTGCACCGCCACCCATGAAGGCGCCGTCGGCACCGCTGCGGTCGAAGGCGAACAGGCCGGCGACCAGTCGACGTCCGGGCTGGACGACCAGCCCCTCGTTGATCGCGTCGCCGTACAGGTCGGCACGGGCGGCGCGGGTCACCAGGGACACGTCGGTCGGGGCGGTCTGCGGGACCGGCTTGCGCTCCACGAGCATGATCGCGGTGGCCACGCCGACCGCCACCACGGCGACGACGATGATCGTCAGCACGATGGGCGCGAAGGGCAGGTCCAGCTCGGGCTCGGGGCCGGTGACCGGCTCCAGCCAGTGCACGATCCAGCCGTTGAGGAGCAGCAGCCCGCCCAGCGCCGAGAGCGCGGCGAGCACGATGAGCGGGAACGTCATCAGGGCCGGCGACTCGTGCGGGTGCACGTCCTTCTGCCAGCGCTTGTCGGTGAAGAAGGTGAGCACCATCAGCCGGGTCATGTAGAAGGCCGTGACGCCGGCGCCGATGATCGCGGCGATCCCGACGATCGGGTTCTGCGACAGCGCCGCCTCGATGATCTTGTCCTTCGACCAGAAGCCCGAGAAGCCGGGGAACCCGATGATCGCCAGGTAGCCCATGGCGAAGGTGCCGAAGGTGATCGGCAGCGCCTTCTGCAGGGCACCGTAGTGGCGCATGTCGACGTCGTCGTCCATCGCGTGCATGACCGAGCCGGCGCCGAGGAACATGTTGGCCTTGAAGAAGCCGTGCGTGAGCAGGTGGAAGATCGCGAACGCGTACCCGGCCGGGCCGAGGCCGGCACCGAGCATCATGTAGCCGATCTGGCTCATCGTGGAGCCGGCCAGGGCCTTCTTGATGTCGTCCTTCGCACACCCGATGATCGCGCCCCACAGGAGCGTGACGACCGCGACCACGACCACGCAGGTCTGGGCGGTCGGGGCGTACTCGAAGACGAAGTTGGAGCGCACCACCAGGTAGACCCCGGCGGTGACCATGGTGGCGGCGTGGATCAGGGCCGAGACCGGGGTCGGGCCCTCCATCGCGTCGAGCAGCCACGACTGCAGCGGCACCTGCGCCGACTTGCCGCAGGCGCCGACGAGCAGCAGGATCCCGAACGCCGTCATCGTGCCCTCGGGTGCCTGGTCGGCCAGCTGGCTGATGCCCGCGAAGTCGGTGGTGTCGAAGGTGACGAAGGCCAGGAAGATGGCCGAGGCCATGCCCATGTCGCCGACGCGGTTGATGACGAACGCCTTCTTGGCCGCGGCGGCCGCGGAGTGCTTGTGCTGCCAGAAGCCGATCAGCAGGTACGACGCCAGGCCGACGCCCTCCCAGCCGAGGAAGAGTCCCACGTAGTTGGCCGAGAGGATCAGCGTCAGCATCGCGGCGACGAAGAGGTTCAGGTAGGCGAAGAACCGGCGCCGGCGCGGGTCGTGCTCCATGTAGGCGATCGAGTAGATGTGGATCAGCGAGCCGACACCGGTGATCAGCAGCAGGAACAGCGCGGCCAGCTGGTCGTAGAGCAGGTCCATGCCGACGTTCAGGTTGCCGACCTGGATCCAGTCGTAGAGGTGCTGACCGATCTGGCGGCTCTCCTCGTCACGCCCGAGGAGCTGGAAGAACAGCACCAGCGAGAGCACGAAGGAGCCGATCGGCATGGCGGCGCCGAGCCAGTGGCCCCACTTGTCGGTGGCCTTGCCACCGAGCAGCAGGATCGCGGCGCCGAGGAGCGGCAGCGCGATGATCAGCCACAGCAGCGAGAAGACTCCCTCGGCGCTCTCGGGGACCACGGCCGGCACGTGGCCGGCTTCGAGTACGTACACAGTCGTTCCCTCAGAACTTCAGCAGGCTGGCGTCGTCGACCGAGGCCGAGCGTCGGGTCCGGAAGATGGTCATGATGATGGCGAGGCCGACGACGACCTCGGCGGCCGCGACGACCATCACGAAGAACGCCGCCACCTGCCCCTCGAGGTTGCCGTTCTGCTTGGCGAAGGCCACCAGGGCGAGGTTGCACGCGTTGAGCATGAGCTCGACGCACATGAACACCACGATCGCGTTGCGGCGGATCAGCACGCCGACGGAGCCGATCGTGAACAGCACGGCGGAGAGGAGGATGTACTCGGTCACGTCACGTCCTCCTCGGTGGATGCGGGGCCGCCGTCGCGGCCCGCGGTCTCCGGCATCGTGTCGGGCTCGACGCCGAGCTGGCGCCGCAGCTGCTCGATGTCCTCGGCCATCGCCGGGGCCGAGCGCACGGTGCCGCGCGCGGCCAGGACCCGCGAGACCGAGGCCTCGGACGCCGTGCCGTCGGGCAGCAGGGCGGGGGTGTCCACGGCGTTGTGCCGGGCGTAGACACCCGGGGCCGGCAGCGGACCGAGGTGGGCGCCCTTGTCGGCGTAGTCGCGCAGCCGCTGGGCGGCGAGGTCGGCCTGGGAGGGCCGCGGGGTGAGCCGCTCGCGGTGGGCCAGCACCATCGCGCCGACGGCGGCGGTGATCAGCAGCGCGCTGGTCACCTCGAAGGCGAAGACGTAGCGGGAGAAGATGATGTTGGCCAGGGCCTCGATGTTGCCGCCGTCGTTGGCGGTGTCGAGGCCGACGGTGGCGCCGAGCGTGAGCTGGCCCATCGCGACGACGAGCACCAGCCCGAGCAGCAGTCCGCCGCCCAGGGCCATCACCCGCTGGCCCTTGATCGTCTCCACGACCGAGTCGGCGGAGTCGACGCCGACCAGCATCAGCACGAAGAGGAAGAGCATCAGGATCGCGCCGGTGTAGACGATGATCTGCACCGCGAAGAGGAACGGCGCATCGAGGGTCAGGTAGAGCACCGCGAGGCTCATCATCACCACGGCCAGCAGCAGGGCCGCGTGGACCGCCTTGGGCACGATCAGGAGGCCGAGCGCGGCCAGCACCATGATCGGCGCCAGGATCCAGAACGCGATCACTGGTGCTCACCTCCCGCGGCGGCCGGCGGCGGCGCGCCGAAGGTGCCGCGGTAGTAGTCGCCCTCGTCGTCGCCGAGCAGCATCGCGTGCGGCGGCTGCTCCATGCCCGGCAGCAGCGGCGCGAGCAGGTCGGACTTCTCGTAGATGAGGTCGGCGCGGTTGTTGTCGGCCAGCTCGTACTCGTTGGTCATCGTGAGCGCCCGGGTGGGGCACGCCTCGATGCACAGGCCGCACAGGATGCAGCGCAGGTAGTTGATCTGGTAGACGGCGCCGTAGCGCTCGCCGGGGCTGAAGCGCTCGCTGCCCTCGGCACCGTCGTCGTTGTTGGACGCACCCTCGACGTAGATGGCGTCGGCCGGGCAGGCCCAGGCGCACAGCTCGCAGCCGATGCACTTCTCCAGTCCGTCGGGCCAGCGGTTGAGCTGGTGGCGGCCGTGGAAGCGGGGCGCGGTCGGGAACTTCTCGTCCGGGTACTGCTCGGTGACGACCTTCCGGAACATCGTGCGGAAGGTGACGCCGAAGCCCGCGACCGGGTCCCAGAACTGCTCCCTGAGCGTCTTCGGCTCGGGCTTGTTGCCCATGTTGTCGGACATCAGTCGTCCTCCCCTGCCACCGTGGACAGCTGGGTAGTGGTGGCGAAGGTGAGCGGTGCGGCAGCACCGCGCACCGGGCCACCGGCGGGCATCGGCGGGGTCGGGAACGAGCCGGGCCGGGGTGCGGCCTGCTCGTCGACCGTCCCGGTGTCGGACGTGTCGGACTCACCGACGAAGAAGAGCACGACGAGCGCGGCCAGCACCACGGCGATGCCGATCAGCACTCCCCTGCTGTCGAACCAGCCCTCGGTCTTGGCGACGCGCAGGGTGGCGACGGCCACGATCCAGGCCAGCGAGATCGGGATGAGGTACTTCCAGCCGAGCTTCATGAACTGGTCGTAGCGCAGCCGCGGCAGCGAGCCGCGCAGCCAGATGAAGAAGAAGACGAACAGGAGCACCTTGCCGAAGAACCAGATGAGCGGCACGTAGCCCTCGTTCGCGCCCTCCCAGACCCGGTCCAGCCAGAACGGCGCGTGCCAGCCGCCGAGGAACAGCGTGGTGGCCAGGGCCGAGACCGTCGCCATGTTGATGTACTCGGCGAGGAAGAAGAGCGCGAACTTGATCGAGGAGTACTCGGTGTGGAACCCACCGACGAGCTCGCCCTCGGCCTCGGGGAGGTCGAACGGCGCGCGGTTGGTCTCCCCGACCATCGAGATGATGTAGATGACGAACGACGGCGCCAGGATCAGGCCGAACCAGAAGTCGTCCTGCGCGGCGACGATCTCCGAGGTCGACAGCGAGCCGGCGTACAGGAACACCGCGACCAGCGCGAGGCCCATCGCGACCTCGTAGGAGATCATCTGGGCGCTCGAGCGCAGCCCGCCGAGCAGCGAGTACGTCGACCCGCTGGACCAGCCGCCGAGCACGATGCCGTAGATGCCGATCGAGGCGATCGCCATCACGAACAGCACCGCGACCGGCATGTCGGTGAGCTGCAGCGGCGTCATCTCGCCGAAGAAGTTCACCTCGGGTCCGAACGGGATCACGCTGAAGGTGATGAACGCCGGGATGACCGCGATCAGCGGCGCGAGGACGAAGACGACCTTGTCGGCCGCCTTGGGGATGATGTCTTCCTTGAACATCAGCTTGGCGCCGTCGGCCAGGGACTGCAGCGTGCCCTGGGGGCCGTTGCGGTTGGGGCCGATGCGGTGCTGCATGCGCGCCACGACGCGCCGCTCCCACCAGATGTTGAAGAGGGTCAGCAGGACCAGGATCACGAAGATCAGGACCGTCTTGATGAGGACGATCCACCACTTGTCGACGCCGAACCCGACGATCTCGTCGGTGGCGAGGGGCGCGAGAGCGCCGAGCCCGGTGATCATGACGCGTCTCCTCCGGTGATCGTGACCCGGCTGCCGGGTGAGGCCAGGTCGGTGAGCAGGCCGCGGCCGCTGGAGTTGGCCGGGAGCCACACCACGCCGTCGACCAGGTCGTGGCCCACCTCGGCCGGCAGCGTGACCGAGCCGCGGTCGCCGGTGACGGTGACGGTCGGCCCGACGGCGGCGAGCACGGTCGCGGGGACCTTGGCGACGGCCGGTCGGGCGGTGGCGGCGAGGTGCTTGTCGCCGTCCTGCATGGTGCCCTGGTCGATGAGCTGCTTCCAGGAGGACAGCAGCAGGCCGGCACCGGTGTCGGAGCTCGGCGCCGGGGGCGCGACCGGGGTCATGGTGGCGCGCTCGCCGTCCCAGGGACCCATCTGCTCGAGCTGGCCCCACACGTCGGCGACGGTGCGGAAGCCGAGCGGCGTCCCCATCTCCTCGGCGATGCCGGCCAGGATGCGCAGGTCGGGCAGCGACGCCGGGTTGCTGAGCACGGCCTCGAACGAGCGGACCCGGCCCTCCCAGCTGATGTAGGAGCCGGCCTTGTCGGTGGCCGGTGCGATCGGGAAGACCACGTCGGCGGCGCGGGTGACGTCGCTGGCACGCAGGTCGAGCGCGACGACGAAGTCGGCGGCGGCGATGGCGGCCTCGGTCGCGACCGGGTCGGCGGTGTCGGCGGGGTCGACGCCACCGATGACCAGGCCGGCGAGCTCGCCGGCGGCGAGCGCGGCGACGATGCCGTCGCCGTCCCGGCCGGGGGCCACGGGTACGGCGTCCACACCCCAGACCGCGGCGGCGTCGACCCGCGCAGCGGCGTCGGCGACCGGGCGGCCACCGGGCAGCAGGTTGGGCAGGCAGCCGGTCTCGACGGCTCCGCGGTCACCCGCGCGACGGGGCACCCACGCGAGGCGAGCACCGGTCCGGGCGGCGAGGTCGGCGGCGGCGGTGAGGGCACCGGGCACGGTGGCCAGTCGCTCCCCGACCAGGATCACGGCGGTGCTGTCGATGCCGTGGTCGGCGTGGCCGACGAGCGAGGCCAGCGTGGCCGGCTCGTCGCCGGGCGCGGTCGGGAGCAGCGTGCCGTTCATCTTGGTCAGCCCGCGGGTGGTGAACGGCGCGACCGCCAGGACCCGGGTGCGGCTGTGCAGCGCGGCCTTGCGCAGGCGCAGGAAGATCGTCCCGGCCTCGTCCTCGGGCTCGAAGCCGGCCAGGACGACGGTCGCGGCGCTCTCCAGGTCGCCGTACGTGACCGCGCCGCCCTCGGGGCCGGTGGCCACGACGTGGGCGGCCAGGAACTCGGCCTCCTCGGCGGAGTGCGGCCGGGCGCGGAAGTCGATGTCGTTGGTGCCGAGCGCGACCCGGGCGAAGGTGCTGTAGGCGTAGGCGTCCTCGCCGGTCAGCCGACCACCGGTCAGCACGCCGACACCGCCGGCGCGGCGGGCAGCGGCCAGGCCGCGGGCGGCCACGGCGAACGCCTCGGGCCACGACGCGGGCCGCAGGGACCCGTCCTCGTCGCGGACCTGCGGGTAGGTGATCCGGTCGGCCTCGGTGGCGTAGGTGAAGGCGAAGCGGTCCTTGTCGGTGATCCACTCCTCGTTGACCTCGGGGTCGTTGCCCGCCAGGCGGCGCATGACCTTGCCGCGACGGTGGTCGACGCGGATGGCCGCACCGCACGCGTCGTGCTCGGCGATCGCGGGGCTGGAGACCAGGTCGAAGGGGCGCGAGCGGAACCGGTAGGACTCCGACGTGAGCGCGCCGACCGGGCAGATCTGGATCGTGTTGCCGGCGAAGTAGGAGAGGAACGGCGCGTTCTCGGCGATGCCGATCTGCTGCTGGGCGCCGCGCTCGATCAGCGAGATGAACGGGTCGCCCGGGATCTCCTCGGCGAAGCGGGTGCAGCGCTGGCACACGATGCAGCGCTCCCGGTCGAGCAGCACCTGGGGCGAGAGGTTGATCGGCTTGGGGAAGGTGCGCTTGACGCCACCGCTGCCCGAGGCGACGAAGCGGGACTCCCCCTGCCCGTTGCTCATCGCCTGGTTCTGCAGGGGGCACTCGCCGCCCTTGTCGCAGACCGGGCAGTCGAGGGGGTGGTTGATGAGCAGGAACTCCATCACGCCCTGCTGGGCCTTGTCGGCCACCTCGCTGGTGTGCTGGGTGCTGACGACCATGCCCTCGGCGACGGGCAGCGTGCAGGAGGCCTGCGGCTTCGGGAAGCCGCGGCCGTTGCCGGCGTCGGGGATGTCGACCAGGCACTGCCGGCAGGCTCCGGCCGGCGCGAGCAGCGGGTGGTCGCAGAACCGCGGGATCTGGACGCCGATCTGCTCGGCGGCCCGGATCACCAGGGTGTCCTTGGGGACGTCGACCTGGATGCCGTCGATCGTGACCGAGACGGTCTCGACCTCCTGGCCGGCCTTCTGGGGTGTGGTTGTCATGCGGGGTCCTCGCAGAGTTGTCCGAGGGAGGAGCGGAGCGGGGGACGAGGAGAACTCGGTGGGGTTCTCATGCAGTTGCTCCGGCGGTCGCGAAGACGGTGGAGGCTGCCGGGTCGAACGGGCAGCCGCCGTGGGTCAGGTGGGCGAGGTACTCGTCGCGGAAGTACTGGATCGAGCTCGAGATCGGGCTGGTGGCGCCGTCGCCGAGGGCGCAGAACGAGCGCCCCAGGATGTTCTCGCACTGGTCCAGCAGCAGGTCGAGGTCGGACTCGGCGCCCTGCCCCTTCTCCAGCGCGGCCAGGGTCTGCACGAGCCACCACGTGCCCTCGCGGCACGGGGTGCACTTGCCGCAC
Source organism: uncultured Actinomycetota bacterium (assembly GCA_963757695.1). Classification (GTDB taxonomy): domain Bacteria; phylum Actinomycetota; class Actinomycetes; order Propionibacteriales; family Nocardioidaceae; genus Nocardioides. The sequence continues at coordinate 42,819 of CAVWTJ010000011.1, read as the reverse complement.
GACTCGTGCTTGTAGAACTCGGTCCAGCGCAGCACCGCGCGCACCACGCAGGTGGTCTCGTCGAAGAGCTGGATGGCCCGCGTGCCGAGCATCGTGCCGGCCCCGGCCATGCCCTCGAAGTCGAGCGGCACGTCGAGGTGCTCGGCGGTCAGCAGCGGGGTGCTGGAGCCGCCGGGCGTCCAGAACTTCAGCTCGTGGCCGTGGCGCATGCCGCCGGACATGTCGATCAGCTCGCGCAGCGTGATGCCGAGCGGAGCCTCGTACTGACCGGGGGTCGTGACGTGGCCCGAGAGCGAGAAGATGCCGAAGCCCTTGGACTTCTCGGTGCCCATCGAGGAGAACCACTCGGCCCCGTTGCCGACGATGCTGGGCACCGAGGCGATGGACTCCACGTTGTTGATGACGGTGGGGCAGGCGTAGAGCCCGGCCACGGCCGGGAACGGCGGGCGCAGGCGCGGCTGCCCGCGGCGGCCCTCGAGGCCCTCGAGGAGGGCGGTCTCCTCGCCGCAGATGTAGGCACCGGCACCGGCGTGGACCACGACGTCGAGGTCGTAGCCCGAGCCGTGGATGTCCTTGCCGAGGTGGCCGGCGGCGTAGGCCTCGGCGACGGCGTTCTGGACCCGGCGGACGACGTGGAGGATCTCGCCGCGGATGTAGATGAAGGCGGTGTTGGCGCGGATCGCGAACGAGCTGATGATCACGCCCTCCACCAGGAGGTGCGGGCTCGCCATCATCAGCGGCGTGTCCTTGCACGTGCCCGGCTCGGACTCGTCGGCGTTGACGACGAGGTACTTCGGGTTGGGGTTGTCCTGCGGGATGAAGGACCACTTCATCCCGGTCGGGAACCCGGCGCCGCCACGACCGCGCAGCCCGGAGTCCTTGACCGCGGCGATGATGTCGTCGGGGGCCATGGTGAGCGCCTTCGCCAGCGCGTCGTACCCGCCGCGCGACTCGTAGGTCGCCAGCGTCCAGCTGCGCTCCGCGTCCCAGTCGTCGGTCAGGACCGGGGTCAGGGTGTCGATGCTCGCGGCGCTCACTTGGCTTCTCCCTTGTCGGCGGCGGTCTCGTCGCTGGGGTCCTGCTGCTCGACGGTGGCGGCCTCGGCGACCGTGTCGTCGGTCTCGGCGGCAGCCTGCTCCACGTGCTCCGGCTCCTCGGGGACCTCCGGTGCGGGGTCCTGCTGCGGGAGTCCTCGTCCCGGTCCACCGACGGGGCGGTCCAGCCGCGCTCGCGGGCGAGGGCGAGGCCGACCAGGCTCGGCGCCCCGGCGCCGGGACCCTCGTCGGCGAGGCCGTCGGGGAAGCCGGCGAGGACGCGCTCGGCCTGACGCCAGGTGCACAGCTTGGGCCCACGGGTCGAGTGGACGTCCTTGCCCGCACGCAGGTCGTCGACGACCTCGATCGCCGACGCGGTCGTCTGGTTGTCCATGAACTCCCAGTTGACCATCATCACCGGGGCGTAGTCACAGGCTGCGTTGCACTCGAGGTGCTCCAGCGTGATCTTGCCGTCGTCGGTCGTCTCGTCGTTGCCGACGTCGAGGTGGTCCTTGAGGGCGGCGAAGATCTCGTCGCCACCCATGACCGCGCACAGCGTGTTGGTGCACACGCCGACGTGGTAGTCGCCGACGGGCTTGCGCTTGTACATCGTGTAGAACGTCGCCACACCGCTGACCTCGGCCGGGCTGAGGTCGAGGATCTCGGCGCAGGTCTCGATCCCCTCGGGGGTCACGCGACCCTCGGAGGACTGCACCAGGTGCAGCATCGGCAGCAGCCCGGAGCGCTTCTGCGGGTAGCGGGCTGCGATCTCGCGCAGCTCGCCGACAGTGGTCTGGTCGAGTGACATCAGTCCCGGGGTCCCCTCGGAGTGGTCGGTCGGGGGCGCGAGGCGGCGGACGCCGTGAGCTCGTGGGGTGGTTCATCGGTCGACTCCTCCCATGACGGGGTCGATGGAGGCGATGGCGACGATGACGTCGGCGACCTGGCCGCCCTCGCTCATCACGCTCGTGGCCTGCAGGTTGTTGAAGGACGGGTCGCGGAAGTGGACCCGGAACGGACGCGTGCCACCGTCGGAGACGACGTGCGCACCGAGCTCGCCGCGCGGGGACTCGATCGGCACGTAGGCCTGCCCGGGCGGGACCCGGAAGCCCTCGGTGACCAGCTTGAAGTGGTGGATCAGGGCCTCCATCGACTCGCCCATGATGTGGCGGATGTGGTCGAGGGAGTTGCCCATGCCGTCGCTGCCGATGGACAGCTGGCTGGGCCAGGCGATCTTCTTGTCCGCGACCATCACGGGCGCGCCCTCGAGGCCGGCGAGGCGGTCGGCGGCCTGCTCGATGATGCGCAGCGACTCCCACATCTCGTTGAGGCGCACGCGGAAGCGGCCGTAGGCGTCGCACGTGTCCCACGTCTGCACGTCGAACTCGTAGTCCTCGTAGCCGCAGTAGGGCTCGGACTTGCGCAGGTCCCAGCCGTAGCCGGTGCTGCGCAGGACCGGGCCGGTCATGCCCAGCGCCATCGCGCCCTCGAGGTCGAGGTGACCGACGCCCTCGCAGGCGGCCCTTGAAGATCGGGTTGGCGTTGCAGAGGGCGGCGTACTCGGGCAGCCGCTTCTTCATCAGCGCCACGAAGCCGCGGATCTCGTCGAGCGCACCCGGCGGGAGGTCCTGGGCGACACCGCCGGGACGGATGAACGCGTGGTTCATCCGCAGGCCGGTGATCAGCTCGAACACGTCGAGGACCAGCTCGCGCTCGCGGAACCCGATCGTCATCACGGTCAGGGCGCCGATCTCCATCCCACCGGTGGCGATGCACACCAGGTGGGAGGAGATCCGGTTGAGCTCCATGAGGAGGACGCGCATGACGTCGGCCTTCTCGGGGATGTCGTCCTCGATGCCGAGCAGGCGCTCGACGCCGAGCACGTAGGTCGCCTCGTTGAAGAACGGCGAGAGGTAGTCCATCCGGGTGACGAACGTCGTGCCCTGCACCCAGGAGCGGTACTCGGTGTTCTTCTCGATGCCGGTGTGGAGGTAGCCGATGCCGCAGCGGGCCTCGGTGACCGTCTCGCCGTCGATCTCGAGGATCAGGCGCAGCACGCCGTGCGTGGAGGGGTGCTGGGGACCCATGTTGACGACGACGCGTTCCTCGACGCCGTCCTCGGCGTTGGCCAGGCCCTCGACGATGTCGTCCCAGTCGCGGCCGCTGACCGTGAAGACCTTGCCCTCGGTCGTCTCGGTGCTGCCGGCGTAGATGTCGTCCGTGGTGCTCATGCGATCGTCTCGCGCCGTGCTCAGGCCATCAGTTGTAAGACCTCCGCTGGTCGGGCGGCGGGATCGTCCCGCCCTTGTACTCCACAGGAATGCCACCGAGGGGGTAGTCCTTGCGCTGCGGGTGGCCCGGCCAGTCGTCGGGCATCAGGATCCGGGTCAGGGCCGGGTGTCCGTCGAAGACGATGCCGAACATGTCCCAGGCCTCGCGCTCGTGCCAGTCGTTGGCCGGGTACGTCGCGACGGTCGAGGGCAGGTGCGGGTCGCTGTCGGGCACCGAGACCTCGACGCGTACCCGACGGTTGTAGGTCATCGAGAGCAGGTGGTAGACCGCGTGCAGCTCGGCGCCGGTGTCGTCGGGGTAGTGGACGCCGCTGACCCCGGTGCACTGCTCGAAGCGCAGCGCCGGGTCGTCGCGCAGCGACGACATGACGGCCACGAGGTCCTCGCGGCGTACGTGGAAGGTGATCTCGCCGCGGTGGACGACGACGCGGTAGGGGCCGGGGCCGGCCGCCTCGAGGGCGTCGCTGACCTCGTCGAACCAGCCGCCGTACGGGCGCTGGGCGTCGCCGGGGTAGACGATCGGCGCGACCATGCCGCCGAAGCCGCTGGTGTCACCGGTGCCCCGGGCGCCGAACATGCCGGTGCGGACGCCGACCGCGCGGACCTCGGGGTCGGTGGTGTCCGGGACCTGGCCGCCGGCGGTGCTGTCGGCGGTCTGGTCGTCGTCGCTCAACGCAGCAGTCCCTTCATCTCCGAGGTCGGCAGGGCGCGTGAGGCCCTCGCTCTCGAGGTCGGCGATCTGGGCGAGGCGGTTGGCACCGAGCTTGGTCGCCTGCACCTGGTCGTGGAGCTTGAGGATCGCGTCGATGAGCATCTCCGGGCGCGGCGGGCAGCCGGGGAGGTACATGTCGACGGGGACGACGTGGTCGACGCCCTGCACGATCGCGTAGTTGTTGAACATGCCGCCGCTGCTGGCGCACACGCCCATGGCGAGCACCCACTTGGGCTCGGCCATCTGGTCGTAGATCTGGCGCAGGACCGGGGCCATCTTCTGGCTCACCCGGCCGGCCACGATCATCAGGTCGGCCTGGCGGGGGCTGGCCCGGAAGACCTCCATGCCGAAGCGGGCGAGGTCGTACTTGGGACCGCCCGAGGTCATCATCTCGATGGCACAGCAGGCCAGGCCGAACGTCGCCGGCCAGAAGCTGGCCTTGCGCATGTAGCCGGCCAGCCCTTCGACCGAGGTCAGCAGGACGCCGCTGGGGAGCTTCTCTTCGATTCCCATGTCAGCACTCTCAATCCGGGTCGGGGGTCAGTCCCACTCGAGTCCACCGCGGCGCCAGACGTAGGCGTAGGCGATGAACACGGTGGCGATGAACAGGACCATCTCGACGAGGCCGAAGACCTTCATGGCGTCGAAGTTCACGGCCCAGGGGTAGAGGAAGATGATCTCGATGTCGAAGACGATGAAGAGCATCGCGGTGATGTAGTACTTCACCGGGAAACGTCCGCCGCCCACGGGCTGCGGCGTCGGCTCGATGCCGCACTCGTAGGAGTCGAGCTTCGCCCGGTTGTAGCGGGCGGGGCCGACGACGGCGCTGGTGATGATCGAGCCGACGGCGAAGAGCGTCGCCAGTGCCGGCCAGCACGAGTACTGGTGTGTAGAGCTCCATCGGGGCCTTCCTTCCGCAGGTCCAGACGCACCCGCGACCCACCACGATTGTGGCTTTGTGAACTGAATCACGAGTGGCGCACCGCTCATACTGCCACTCCTCGCGAGCTGCGTCACACCCGGGTCGGACGGCCGTGGGACCCGTCCTGACCAGCGCATTTAGTGCACAAGAGCGTTGCCTAAATGGCCGTGGTCGTCAGCGCCGGGTCACGGTGCGACGGCGCGGTGGAGGGCGACGATGCCGCCGGTCAGGTTGCGCCACTCCGGTCGCGCCCAGCCGGCCTCGGCGACCAGCTCGGCGAGCCCCTGCTGGTCCGGCCAGGCCCGGATCGACTCGGCGAGGTAGACGTAGGCGTCGGGCGAGGACGAGACCGCGCGGGCCACCGGGGGCAGCGCCTTCATCAGGTACTCGACGTACACGGTCCGGAACGGCGACCACGTCGGGTGGCTGAACTCGCACACGACCAGGCGGCCACCGGGTCGCGTCACGCGCAGCAGCTCGCGCAGCCCGGCGAGCGGGTCGACGATGTTGCGCAGCCCGAAGGAGATCGTGACCGCGTCGAACGTGTCGTCGCGGAACGGCAGCCGGGTGCCGTCACCGGCGGTGAACGGCAGCTGCGGGCGGGCCTCCTTGCCGACCTGGAGCATGCCGAGGGAGAAGTCGCACGGGACGACGAGGGCACCGCGGTCCGCGAACGGCTCGCTCGAGGTGCCGGTGCCGGCCGCCAGGTCGAGCACGCGCTCCCCGCGCTGCGGGTCGACGGCCGCGATCACGTCCCGCCGCCAGCGGCGGTCCTGCCCCAGGGACAGGACGTCGTTGGTCACGTCGTAACGGCGCGCGACCTCGTCGAACATGCGTCGGACGTCGGTCGGTTGCTTGTCGAGATCGGCACGGGCCACGGGTCGGAGCCTAGGGCGTCGCCGCCGACGCCGCCTCACCTGGGCGGGGACGGGGTGCGCCCGCCGCCGCGGTCGCCGCCGCCGGTCGCCCGGGCCGACCGGCGCCGCTTCCGGAGCGTCGAGTCGGGATCGGCCTGCAACCAATCCACCGCGCAGTGCGTCATCAGTGTGTGCGATCGAGCAGATCGGCGCACGTGCCCCACAATCAAGACACCAGCACCACCGCGCATGCATCTGCACCATCCGCACCACTGCACCCCCGACATCGACTCCAGGAAGAGAGCCATGAAGATCGTCCGCCCGCCTCGTGCTCACCATCGTGACGCTCGCCGTCCTCACCGCCGCCGGACTCGGCGTCGCCTACGGCACGGACCTCGGCGGCTTCCGCGACACCGCCGACGGCTGGACAGGCTCAGGACGAGCCGGCCGCCGGGGACCCCTCGGCTCCGCCCCGGACGCCCTCGCCGGACGCCGACCCCCGACGCGACGCCGGCACTCGCCCGGGAAGCCCGGCGGCGAGCCGACCGGGAAGCCCAGCGCGACCCCGACCCCGGAGCCGTCGCCCGAGCCCACCGACGAGCCGACCACGAAGCCGACCAAGAAGCCGACCCAGACGCCGGAGCCGGAGCCGGCGGCACCGACCGCGGGTCCTGCGCTGCTCTCGTCGGGCGCCGAGGGCGACCGAGGTGCGCGAGCTCCAGGCCCGGCTGCGCCAGATCTACTGGTTCAACACCGACGTGACCGGCTTCTACGGCGACGTGACCACGAGCGCCGTCGAGGGCTTCCAGGCCAAGCGCGAGATCGCGGTCACCGGCAAGGTCGACCAGGAGACGATGGACCGGCTGCTGGCGATGACGACCGAGCCGACCGCCGACGAGCTCGCCAACCGGGTCGGTCACAACGTGCCCGGCGCGCTCGACGCCCGCTGCACGACCGGCCGCGTCCTGTGCATCGACAAGACCAGCCGCACCCTGCGCTGGGTCGTGGACGGCTAGGTCCAGCACGACCGTCGACGTCCGGTTCGGCGCGGAGTACACCCCGACCCGCGAGGGCGCCTTCTCGGTGAACTTCAAGAGCCGCGACCACGTGTCGTCGCTCTACGGCAGCTCGATGCCGTTCGCGATGTTCTTCTCCGGCGGCCAGGCCGTGCACTACTCGTCGGACTTCGCGGCCCGCGGCTACGACGGCGCCTCCCACGGCTGCGTCAACGTGCGCGACTACGACGCGATCGCGGCGCTCTTCGACAAGGTGAACGTCGGCGACCCGGTGATCGTCTACCGCTCCTGAGCGTCGGCGACCGACCGGAGCACCGCCGTCGCACCCGCGACGGTCAGGCCGCCGCCCGTGAGCTGGTAGGTCAGGCCGTCGCCGGTGGAGTCGAGCTGGCACTGCACCCCGCTCGGCACCTCGTTCTCGTCGACCGGCTGACCCGCCGCGACGGGCTCGGCGAACGTCGCCGAGCAGGTCGCACCGTCGGCGCGGGTCACCACGACGGTGGAGCGGGCCACCCCCTGGGCCTCGGCGGAGATCGGCGCGCCGTCGGGCAGGAAGATCCCGGGCTCGCCGGGCGCTACGGTCACCGTCGCACCGGCGCTCCCGGCCGCGTCGGCGTACAGCGCGAAGGCGCTCGGCGCGCCGTACAGGTCCTCGATGCCCTGCTGGGCGGCGTCGAGGCTCGTGGCCAGCGACTCGCGGCCGCCGTACGCCGCGAGGAGCTCCTCGGGCGCGGCGTCGCTCAGCGCGGAGACGAGGCCGCCCGCGACCTCGTCGGGCAGGACGACCGTGTCGGGCGTCGCGGCGCTGCCCGTGGTGTCGGCGGCCGAGTCCGAGGACGCCGTACCCGACGCGGTACCGGACGCCTCGGGGAGGCCGACCGCGAAGGCCACCATCCCCACGAGGAGCAGGAGGCCGAGGACGGCACCCACGACGGGGCCGCGGGACAGGGACGTGCGAGAGCTGGTCATGTCCTCGATGGTGGCAGCCGGGTCCTGACCGGGCGTCACGGGTCGCTGGGTACCGTGGTCACGTGACCATGGGCGCAGTGGACGACGCGGCAGCCGCGCCGCTCGTCGTCCGGACCGTCCGGCTCGACCCGGCGACCGCCTCGACCCTGGTCGAGCTGCTGCCCGCCGTCGACCCGCGTCGCCTGGCTGCGCCGTGGCGAGGGGCTGGTCGGCTGGGGTGTCGCCGCCGAGGTCCGCACGTCGGGACCGACCCGCTTCGCCGACGCCGACAAGTGGTGGTCCGAGACGACCGCCCGCGCGGACGTGAGCAGCGACGTCGACGAGCCCGGCTCGGGGCTGGTCTGCTTCGGCAGCCTCGGCTTCGCCGACGAGCCCGGCGACTCGACGTTCGTGGTGCCCGAGGTCCTGGTGGGCCGCCGTGGCGACGTCGCCTGGCTGACGACCGTCTCGGCCACCGGTCGGGACCTCCTCGACGTGGACCTCACCCCCACCGAGGCGCCCGCTGCCGCCGCTAGGCCTGCGCTTCGCCGACGGAGCCCTGGAGGGTGAGACCTGGATGGGTGTCGTCGCCGACGCGGTCGCCCGGATCGACGCCGGCGACCTGGAGAAGGTCGTGCTGGCGCGGGACCTGATCGCGACGGCCGACGAGACGATCGACGTGCGGTGGCCGCTACGGCGCCTGACCGAGCTCTACCCGACGTGCTGGACCTTCCACGTCGACGGGCTCTTCGGCGCCACCCCCGAGCTGCTCGTCCGGCGCGAGCGCGGCCTCGTGACGTCGCGCGTCCTCGCCGGGACGATCCGGCGGACCGGCCACGACGAGCGCGACCTGGCCCTCGCCGCCACCCTCGCCCGCTCCTCCAAGGACCTCGCCGAGCACGAGTACGCCGTGCGCTCGGTCGCCGATGCGCTCGAGCCGCACTGCTCGTCGATGAACGTGCCCGAGGCGCCGTTCGTGCTCCACCTCCCCAACGTCATGCACCTGGCCACCGACGTCGCCGGGCGTCGTCCACGACGCCGAGACCGTCTCGTCGCTCGCCCTCGCCGCCTCGCTGCACCCCTCCGCCGCCGTCGGCGGCACCCCGACGACCGTGGCCACCGACGCTGATCACCGAGATCGAGGGCATGCCGCGCGGGCGCTACGCCGGCCCGGTCGGCTGGATGGACGCCAGCGGCGACGGCGAGTGGGGCATCGCCCTGCGCTCCGCCGAGATCTCCGGCGCGACCGTGCGTCTCTTCGCCGGCTGCGGCATCGTCGCCGACTCCGACCCGGCCTCCGAGCTGGCCGAGACGCAGGCCAAGTTCGTGCCGGTCCGCGACGCCCTCGGCAGCTGACCCGTCAGTTTTCCGCTGACCCGTCAGTTCTAGAAGTGACGGGTCAGCGGAAAAGTGACGGGTCAGCGGGGGCGGAGGTCGGAGGCGAGGGCGCAGAGGCCGAGCAGCGGTACGACGGCCAGCACCGACAGCGCGGCGGCGACGCCGATCTCGGGGCCGAGCCCGCCGACCACGGCCGAGCCGACGCTGCCGCCGACGAGGAAGAGCAGGGTGGCGATCCCGAGGGCGACACCGCGTACGTCGGGCTCGGAGGCGTCGGCGACCGCCGCACTGAGCGCCGGCTGGCCGATGCCGAAGGCGACCGTCACCAGCATCACCCCGAAGCCGAGCAGAGGCGCCCAGACCAGCGCCGCCCCCACGGCGGCGATGCCGAGGGCGATCGTCGCCACGATCCCGGAGACGGCCAGCGCCCGGGTCGGACCGGCGCGGACGATGAGCGGACCGGCGACGCGTGCCACGCCGAGCGCCACGGCCGCACTGGGCACCAGCAGCAGCCCGACCTGCCACGCCTCCCAGCCCTCGGCCAGCAGCACGGTCGGTACGGCGACCAGCAGCGCGAACCAGGCCGCGGGCACGGCCGCGGCGGCGACCGCGCTGCGCATGACGACCGGGTTGCGGATCACCGTCAGCGGGAGGAAGCCGTGCGGGCGGCGGCGGATGCGCAGGGCCGTGGCCGGGGTGCCGAGGACGACCAGCACCCCGCCGGCGATCGCGACCACGATGCCGGTCGAGGGTGACTGCACGAGCAGCACCACCCCGGCGGCGGTCACCGCGACCAGCACGGCACCGAGGATGTCGAGCCGGGCCCCCGAGCCCTCCCCGGTCAGCGCGTGCCACACGACCGGCACGACCGCGAGGCCGAGCACGGGCAGGGCCATCACGGCCCGCCACCCGAGCGCGTGCTCGACCAGGCCGCCGACGAGCGGTCCCATGCAGGAGACCGCGGCGGCGACCCCGGCGAGGCGCCCGAGCGCGAGCCCGCGGACCGCGCCGGCGTACCGGGCGTTGAGCACGGCCACCCCGAGGGTCGGGATCGCGGCGGCACCGGCGCCCTGGAAGAGCCGCGCGACCAGCAGGACGGCGTACGTCGGCGCGAGGGCCGCGACGATGGCGCCGGCGGTCATCAGGGTGACGCCGACGAGCAGCGGGATGCGGACCCCGACGAGGTCGGAGACGCGGCCGTAGACGGCGGTCGTCACGGCCAGCATCAGCGCGTAGAGCGAGATCGTCCAGGTCGCCAGTCCGGCGCCGACCCCGAGGTCGGCGGAGATCAGCGGCACCGCGATCGCGGCCGACGAGGACCCCATCCCGGCCAGGCCGAAGAGCAGGCCGAGCAGCAGCGAGACCCGTCGCGAGTCGTCGGCCGTCGGCAGGCCGGCCGCGGAGGCCTCGACGGCGACGGGTTCGGAGGTCACGGTCGTGCCCAACACATCCGGGCGCCCAGACATTCCGCGAGCCGCGACGACGTCTCGGGGGCAGGGGTCAGGCAGTGGCGCGAGACTTGGCGGTGCTCTCGCTGTCGAAGCTGACCAGCCAGGCCGCCAGGGCCCCGCCGATCGCGCCGAAGAGGTGGCCCTGCCAGGAGATCCCGGGCTCGCCCGGGAGCACGCCGAGCAGCACGGTGCCGTAGGCGAGGAACAGCACGACCCCCAGCACGATCTCGCCGATCCGCCTGGTCCAGACGCCGCGGATCATCAGGTAGACGAGCCAGCCGAAGATCAGCACCGACGCGCCCAGGTGGATCGAGTTCCCGGGGGCCACGAGCCACACCCCGAGCCCGCCGACGACCCAGATGACCGCGGTGGCCTCGAGTCCCCGCACGAGCCCGGTGACCAGCACGAGGAAGCCGAGGACCAGGGTCGGGACCGTGTTGGCCTCGAGGTGGCCCCAGCCGCCGTGCAGCACGGGTGCGAAGAGGATCCCCCACAGCCCGTCGGCACTCCGCGGCTCGACGCCGAGCCGGTCGAGGCGGTGGCCGACCAGCACGTCGACGACCTCGATGACGTAGAGCGCGACCACGAAGCCGAGCGTCACCACGGCGGCGAGCATCCACGTCGGGCGTCCGTCGCCCCCGCGTCGGGCCGGCTGTCGTGCCATGGCTCCAGTGTGCCGGGCGCCGGCAAGCGCCGCCGCCGGCCGAGGTGCGGGCCACCACACTGGTCGACGAGCGGGCCACCACGCTGGTTGAGGTGCGAGGGCCCCCACGCTGGTTGAGGTGCGAGGGCCCCGACGCTGGTTGAGGTGCGAGGGCCGCCCGACGCTGGTTGAGGTGCGAGGGCCCCCCGGGCCCGAGCCTCGAAACCCGGTGAGACGACAAGCAACGTCAGTGGTGCACGGTCCAGCTCTCGGACTGGGTGAGCCGGTAGAGGTAGGCCAGGGCCGGCAGCACGACGACCGCCGGCGAGCGCGACGGCCACCAGCAGCGCCTGGAGGGTCGCGGTCGCACCGGCGGCGTCGGCGATGGTGACCTGGTCGACGAGCAGCCACGGGTACTGGCCCATGCCCCAGCCGGAGACCACCGCGGCGACGGCCACGACGGCGCTCAGCCGCGCCCACCCGTAGCGGCGCACGGCCAGCAGCGCGAGGGTCGCCGTACCGGCGAGGACCGAGACGATCACGAGCGGCAGGGCGCGACCGGTGAGGCCGTCCCAGAGGGTGGGGGCGTCGTGGGCCAGCGGCGCGAGCCCGGCGACGACGACCACGCCGGTGACCGCCCCGACGAGGAGGGTCCGGACCCGCAGCCCGGCGGCCAGGTCGGCCTTGCCGGCGCGGGCGGCGTCGGCGGTCAGGAAGACCCCGGCGAGCAGGGCGCAGGTGCCGACCGCGATCAGCCCGCCCACGATCGAGGTCGGGCCCAGCCACGACGACCAGGGGTCGCCGTTGCCCTCGGCGGGCACCCGGCCGGAGGCGATCGCGCCGGCCACGCAGCCGAGGAAGAACGGCGTGATCAGCGACGAGGACGCGAAGACCACGCCGAAGAGGCGGGCCTGGCCGAGCGTCGCGGCGTACTTGCGGAACGCGAACGACGCGCCGCGCAGCACGATGCCCAGCAGCGCCAGGAGCAGCGGCACCTCCAGGGTGCTGGTGGTCGCGGCGAAGGAGCGGGGGAAGGCGGTCCACCACATGACGAGGGCGTAGATCAGCCACACGTGGTTGGCCTCCCAGACCGGCCCGATGCTGTGGTCGACCAGGGTGCGCAGCTCGGCGCCGCGACGGGCGTCGCCGGCGGTGAGGTCGTAGAAGCCGGAGCCGAAGTCGGCCCCGCCGAAGAGGGCGTAGGCCACCACCCCGACGAACAGCGCGGCGGCCACGACGACCGGCGAGGCTCATCGCCCGCACCTCGTGCACGTCGGCCGTCGGGCGATCCGTCCGGCGCGTAGGGACTCGGCAGGTCGTGCTCGCCGGCGCGCCAGCGGCGGGCCATCGAGCGCAGGACCACGTAGGCCGCGACCGTCATCGCGCGCGTAGACCACGAACGACGACGCCGAACACCCACCACAGCCCGGAGTTCTGGCCGGCGGCGTCGACGGTGCGCAGGACGCCGTACACGGTCCAGGGCTGACGGCCGACCTCGGTGGAGATCCAGCCGAGCTCGAGGGCGAGGGCGGCCAGCGGGCCGGCGACCGCGGCGAAGCGGCAGGAACCAACGGTGCTCGGTGAGGTCGCGTCCGCGGCGTCGCGCCAGCCAGAAGAGCGACGGCGGCCAGGGCCAGGAGCGTGCCGATGCCGACCATCGACTGGAAGGACGAGGTGGACCAGGTTGACCGGTGGCCGGTCGGCGACCGGGATGGTGTCGAGGCCCTGGACGCCCTTGGTGAAGGAGTTGCGCGCGATCAGCGAGCCGAGCCACGGGATGTCGAGGGCACCGCGGACCTCGCCGTCGATCAGCACTCCCCCGAGCCGCAGCGGGCGAGGGGCTCTCGGTGGTGGTGGCCAGCTCGAACGCCGCCAGCTTGGCCGGCTGCGTGTCGCCCAGGCGCAGCCCGAGCACGTGCCCGACCAGGGGCTGTACGACGGCCGCGACGCTGGCGAAGGCGAACGGCACGACGAAGCCGAGCCGGTGGTGCTCGTCGCGGCGGCCGCGCAGCAGCCCCACGGCGTACACGCCGGCGACGATGAAGCCGACCACCATGAACGCCCCGACCCACATGTGGGCGAACTGCAGCCACACCCCGTCGTTGAACATCGCCCGCCACGGCTGGACGTCGACCACCTCGCCGGTCGGCGGTGAGCCGGAAGCCGGTCGGGTTGTTCATCCAGGCGTTGACCGACACGACGCAGAAGGTGCCGACCACCCCGGCGACGCCCATCGGCACCAGCATCAGCAGGTGCTGACGCGCCGGCATCCGGCCCCAGCCGTAGAGGTAGATGCCGAGGAAGATCGCCTCGACGAAGAACGACAGCCCCTCGAAGGCGAACGGCAGCCCGAGCACGTCGCCGAAGCGGCCCATCAGCCCCGGCCAGAGCACTCCCATCTCGAAGCTGAGCACCGTGCCGGACACGGCACCGATGGCGAAGAGCACGGCCGAGACCTTCGCCCAGCGCTGGGCGAGCACCAGCGCGACCGGGTCGTCGCGCACGATGCCGCGGCGGTGCATCACGAAGATCATCGCCGGGAAGGCGACGCCGAAGCAGGCCAGGATGATGTGCCATCCGAGCGAGAGGGCCATCTGCTCGCGGGCCGGGAGGAGACCCGCCGGCTCGGGGGCCGTGGTCATGGTGGAGACGAGCTGGATCAGGTGCGCGCCGGTGCTGGTCACGAGATCGACGATACGCCCGGAACGGCGCTTGTGAAAGTTTTCACGAAGTCGCTGCGGAGTACGCCGACAGGTCGACGGACCGCGCCGGGAGCGACGCGTCCGGAGGCCGGGGACCACTCCCCCGACGGCTCCCCGGTACCAGGACCGCGGATATCCGAAGGGGTGGCCGTCGGCCGACTACATTCGATCGCGTGGAGATGATCACCGGCCCGCAGTCAGGACCACTGGACGACGAGCAGGTGCTCGACGCCTACCCGTGGCCCGCCGAGGGGCGCTACGTCCGGGCGATGATGGTCACCACCCTCGACGGCGCAGCCGCCGGGCCGGACGGGCTCAGCGGATCGATCTCGTCCTCGGTCGACAAGGCGGTCTTCGACGCCGTACGACGCCTCGCCGACGCGGTGCTGGTGGGCGCGGGCACGATCCGCGCCGAGGGCTACGGCCCGATGAAGGCCAAGCCGGAGGACGCCGTACGCCGTGCCGCGCAGGGACAGGCGCCGGCCCCGGTGCTGGCCATCGTCAGCGGCTCCCTGGACCTCGACTGGGACGGCGAGCTCTTCACCGACTCCACGATGCGCCCTCTGATCATCACCGGGTCGAAGGCGGACCCGGACGCGGTGGAGCGCGCCGGGAGGCACTGCGACGTCGTCGTCACCGACGCCGAGTCGGTCGAGGCCCACACCGTGCTGGACGTGCTCGAGCACCGCGGACTGAGGCGCATCGTCTGCGAGGGCGGGCCGACCCTGCTGGAGTCGATGGTCGCAGCGGGCCTGCTCGACGAGGCCGACATCACGATCTCGCCGATGTTCGCCGGCACGGCGCAGACCCCGCGCACCTCCGGCCTCGACGAGACCGCCGGCTTCGAGCTCCAGCACGTGCTGCACGCCGAGAGCTTCCTGATGGCCCGCTACACCCGCCCCGCAGGAGGGGCGTCGCATGATCGGCCTGCGCGAGCTCGCGGCCCTCGCCGCCGCGCACGCCGACGACCTCGACCACCCGGTCGCCGACCTGCGGATCGGCGGACGCACCTTCGACGACCGACACCGAACCCGTCGTGATGGGGGTGGTGAACCTCTCGCGCGACTCGACGTACCGCGACAGCGTCGCGACCACCCTGGAGACCGCGATCCGGCGCGGCCGCGTCCTGGCGGCGCAGGGTGCGCACCTGATCGACCTCGGCGCCGAGTCGAGCAACGGCACGTCGGCGCGCGTCACCCCCGACGAGCAGGCCCGCGCGCTGGTGCCGGTGATCGAGGCGCTCGCCGCCGACGGCATCGCGGTCTCGATCGAGAGCTACGCCGCCGCGACCGTCAAGGCCGGGCTCGTCGCGGGCGCCCGCGTCATCAACCTCACCGGGTCCTCCGACGACGCCGCGATGTTCGACCTCGCCGCCGAGCACGACGCGGCCGTGGTGCTGTGCCACGTGTACGGCGCCCATGCGCGCGCCCTCGACGCGCGCGCCGACGCGGTCGCGGCCGACCCGGTGCCGCAGATGCGCGAGCAGTTCGAGCGAGCGCATCGCCGACGCCCGCAGCCGCGGGGTGCGCGACCTGACGATCGACCCGGGCCTCGGGTTCGGCTTCCGTCTCGACGACCAGGTCAGCCGCGCCCGCCACCAGGCCTCGGTGCTGCTCAGCTCGTTCCGCCTGCGCAGCCTCGGGCTGCCGGTCTGCCACTCGCTGCCGCACTCCTTCGACCTGTTCGAGGACCAGTTCCGGATCGCCGAGGGCTTCTTCACCACCCTCGCCCACCTCGGCGGCACCGGCGTCTACCGCACCCACGAGGTCCCCCAGATCGTCGCCGTCCTCGGCGCCCTGGGCCGCCTCGACGTCACCCCCTGACCCGGTGGTCGAGGTGCGAGCGCCAGCACGGCCTCCACGGTGGTTGAGGTGCGAGGAGCGCCAGCGCGACCCCCACGGTGGTTGAGGTGCGAGCGAAGCGAGCCTCGAAACCACCGTGCCGACAAGCACCGCCACCCCCGACGCCGACTCCCGCCTCACCGGGTTTCGAGGCTCGGGCCTGGCGGCCCTCACACCTCAACCACGAAGCCCCCCCCGTGGTGAGGTGCGGAGCCCCAGCGTGACCTCACGGTGGTTGAGGTGCGAGGAGCGCCAGCGCGACCGCCCCGGTGGTTGAGGTGCGAGGAGCGCCAGCGACGAGCCTCGAAACCACCGCACCGACCAACGCCGTAGCTCGACGCCGACTCCCGTCTCACCAGGTTTCGAGGCTCGGGCCTGGCGGCCCTCACACCTCAACCACCGGACCGGCCGGGCCTGGCGGCCCTCGCACCTCAACCACCGGTGGCGTTCAGTCACGGTCCTGCACTGCCTTACGCCGAGACAGGGCGGGGAGCGCCTCGAACTCGCCACGGATGAGTGCCTCACGCTTCTTCCGGCTCCATCCCTGCACCCGCTTCTCGAACGCGAAGGCATCGCGGATCGATCCGAACTCGCCGGCCCAGGCGAGGACCACGGGTCGACGACTGCGGGTGTAGACGGCGCCGAGATCCGGTGTGTTGTGCTCGCTGATCCGCTTGCCGAGGTCGACGGTGCTGCCGACGTAGTAGCTGCCGTCGGCACAGAGAAGGATGTAGGTCCAGGCCATGGCGAGAGCGTCGAGGACCGACGTCCGCGGGCGCAAGGGCGACCAGGTCGGCCTGGTGGAGGGGAGCGTGAATCGGGTGCTGGCTCGGGCTCCGACCGCTGCTCGGCCCACCGGGTTTCGAGGCTCGGGCCTGGCGGCCCTCGCACCTCAACCAGCGGAAAGCCCCCGGTGGTTGAGGTGCGAGGAGCGCCAGCGACGAGCCTCGAAACCACCCGTGCCGACAAGCAGCCGTCGCCCCCGACGCCGACTCTCGCCTCACCGGGTTTCGAGGCTCGGGCCTGGCGGCCCTCACACCTCAACCACCGGGACGGCCGGGCCTAGCGGCCCTCGACACCTCAACCACCGGCCGACCGGACCGCGGCCCGACGCCTCACCACCGGGTCGGCCGGGCCTGGCGGCCCTCACACCTCAACCAGCGGACAGCCGCCGGTGGCTGAGGTGCGGAGAGCGGGGCCGTCAGGGGAGGGCGGGGAGGCCGGAGCCCTGCGCCACGGTGGTGCCGTTGATCGAGCAGAGGCTCGTCGTGGCCGGCTTCGCCGGGTCCTGGTGGTAGACGTCGTCACCCTCGCCGGCACTGTTGCCGGAGAACGTGAGGCCCGTGGCGGTGAAGCTGCCGGTGTTGCTGCACCAGAGGCCACCGCCCTGGTTGGCGGCCTCGTTGTTGCTCACCGCACCACCCGTGTACGTCGTGGTGCCCGCACCGGAGACGTGCATGCCGCCACCGTTGCCGGGCGTCGAGCCGGCGACGTTGCCGGTCAGGTCGACGTCGGCGAGCGTGGTCGTGCCGACGTTCTGCTCGATGCCACCACCGGCGCGCACCGCGGAGTTGCCCGTGAAGGTGCTGTCGGTGACCGTGACGGTGCCGCGGTCGTTGAGCAGGCCGCCACCCGAGCCGGCGGCTGCCGGTCGCGTCGTTGTCGTGCACCGAGGTGCCGGTGACGGTGAGCGAACCGGTGTCACCGGCCTCCTGGAACAGGCCGCCACCGCCCTGGTCGGCAGCCGCGCCGGCCACGGTGTTCTCGACAGATCTCGGAGTCGGTGACGGTCATCGTCCCGACGCCGGAGTTCCACAGGCCGCCACCCTCGGCGGCCGCGGAGTTCCCGCGGACCTCGGTGTCCGTGATCGTGCTGACCACGCCGGCCGAGACGTGCAGGCCGCCACCGTTGCCGGGGGCAGCGCCGGCCGCGTTGTCGAGCAGCATGCTGTCCGAGACGGTCGCCTCGAAGCCGGGGACCACGGAGCCGTTGAGCTCGATGGCGCCACCGGCGCGCTTGGCGGTGTTGCCCTGGAGGGTCGTGTCGGAGACGTCCAGCGGGCCCAGGGACAAGATGCCGCCCCCGGAGCCGGCGGTGCCGGTGGCGTCGTTGTCCTCGATGGTCGAGCCGGACACGGAGAGCGTCCCGCCGTTGTTGAAGATCGCGCCGCCACCGTCGTCGGCGGCGATGCCGTTGGCGCTGTTGCCGGTCAGCGTGCTGCCGGTGACGGTCATGGTGCCGGTGGCGGAGTTCCACAGGGCGCCACCCTCACGCTCGGCGACGTTGCCGGTGAGCCGGGTGGCGTCGACGGTGGTCGTCGCCGCACCGCTGACGTGGACGGCGCCGCCGTTGCCCGGGTTGGGGCCCGCGGTGTTGCGGTCGAACGTCGACTGGCCCACGGTGAGCGCGCCCTCGACGAGCTCGATGCCGCCGCCGGCGCGCAGGGCGGCGTTCTCGGTGAGGGCCGTCTTCCAGACGTCGACGGGGCCGCCGACGGACAGGATGCCGCCGCCGGAGCCGTTGGCGCCGGTGGCCGCGTTGCCCTCCAGGGTGGAGCCGCTGACGTTGAGCGTGCCACCGTCGTTGTAGATGCCGCCGCCGCCGTTGTCGGCGTCGGGGCCGGCGCCGACGTTGCCGCTCAGCAGGACCCGGACGACGTCCATGGTGCCGGTGGCGGAGTTCCACAGGCCGCCACCCTCGGCTGCGGCGCGGTTGCCGGTGACGCTGCCGCCCTCGACGCGTCACGTCGCCGGCGCCGGTCAGGTGCAGGGCACCGCCGTTGCCGGGTGTGGCGCCCGCGCGGTTGTCCGACATCTCGGTGTCGGTGACGCTCGTCGTACCGACGTTGGCCTCGATCGCGCCACCGGCGCGGACCGCGGAGTTGTTCGTGATGGTCGAGCTTCTCGACGCTGAGGGTGCCCTCGTCGTTGAGGATGCCGCCACCCGAGCCGGCGGCGCCGTCGGCGGCGTTCTTGCTGACCAGGGTGCGGACGACGGAGAGCTCGCCGCCGTCGTTGTAGAGGCCGCCGCCGCCGTCGTTGGCGGCCGCGCCGGACGCGGTGTTGGCGCTGACGACGGAGCCCCGGACGAGCATGGTGCCCTCGGCGGAGTTCCACAGGCCACCACCCTCGAGGCTCGCGGAGTTCTTGGCCACGCGGGTCTTCTCGACCAGCACGTCGCCCTTGCCGGTGAGGTGCACCGCACCGCCGTTGCCGGGCTCGGCGCCGGTGCTGTTGTTGGCCAGGTTCGAGGAGGAGATCGTCGTACGCACCGCCGTCGGCCTCGACCCCGCCACCTGCGCGGGTGGCCCTGTTGCGCTTGATGTCGGAGTCCGACACCTTCAGCGTGCCGCCGTCGTTGAAGGCGCCACCGCCGGAGGCACCGGTGCCCCGTGCGACGCTGTCGACGATCGTGACGTTCTGCAGGATCGCGGTGCCGGCGTTGCGCAGGGCGCCGCCGCTCTCGCCGGCGCCGGCGCGGCCGTTCTTGAGCGTGATGCCCTTGAGGACCAGTCGCTGGCCGGCCGGCACGTCGAAGATCCGGTCGATCCGGCGCGCGTTGATGTAGTGCCCGCGGCCCTCGACGATCAGGTTGTCCAGCACGTCGAGGTCGCCCTTGTACGCGCCGCCGTTGCCGGCGCTGCTCGGGTTGAGGTTCACGTTGTCGGTCAGGACGATGCGGTAGGGGCCGCTGCGGTTGTTGGACTTGCCCACCGCCCTGCGCAGCTCCTTGCTCGTGCGCACCCGGAGGGTCTTCGGCTTGGCGGTCTTCTTCGCCGCGACGGGCGCGGCGCTCGTCGTGACGGCCGCGGAGGCGGGAGCCGCCGCCGCTCGCACCGAGGCGGCCTCGGCTGCCGGGGACGTGACGGCCAGGGCGGCGAGCGCCAGCACTCCGGCGGCACTGCCGGAGAAGAGTCGGACCCGAGGGGTCCTGGAGGGATTCATCGATCTGTTCCTTTCGGATCGTTCGGTCGAGCGACGGCGACGGATCGGGGCCGCCACGGGACGACCTCGCAGGTACTTACGGCTGTGACGTGGATCGCGTTCAGCGAGATCGAGGACGACGGGTCCTCGGCGGTCCGTCGACGACGCCTGCGCGGCGCCCCGCGAGCGCGGCCGCGGCAATCCGATCCGGCCCTCGGCTCCGGATTGTCGGCCGAGGACTGAACACGGCACCCCGCCGATCCGTATGGACAGTCATGAGGCAACCGGTGGCGACCACCGGTCGGGACCCGAGAGGTGGTGCACCGATGGACGAGCCAGGCTCCCGTACGACGGTGGCGGGCCTGGCCGGCGAGGACGAGGTCTACGCGGCCTACCTGCAGCACGGCCCGGAGCTCTACCGCTTCCTGCTCCGGGGGCTCGGCGACCCCGGCGCCGCCCAGGACGTCGTCCAGGAGACGTTCCTCAAGGCGTGGCGCTCCGCCGACCGCTACGACCCCGCCCTGTCCTCGCTGCGGGTCTGGCTCTTCGGGATCGCCCGCAACGCGATGATCGACCATGCCCGGGCCTCGAAGGTGCGGCCCTGGCAGGACAACCTGATCGACCCGCCGACCGCGCAGGCGCTCGGCGACATCACGGGCGACCCGACCGACCGGCTGATCACGTCCTGGTTCGTCGAGGAGGCCCTGCGCAACCTCAGCGACGACCACCGGGAGGCGATCGTGCGCACCCACCTCCACGGCCGGCCCTACGACGAGGTCGCCGCCGAGCTCGGGGTCCCGGTCGGGACGCTGCGGAGCCGGGTGTTCTACGGACTCAAGGCGCTTGAGAGTGGCGATCGACGAGATGGGGGTGACACCGTGAACCGCGACGACGCACCAGCGGCTGCGCGAGATGCTGGGCTCCTACGCGCTGGGCCACCTCGACCCGGCCGACACCGCGATGGTGCGCGCCCACCTCGACGGCTGCGCGGCCTGTCGTGCCGACCTCGAGGAGATCGCGCCGCTCGGCGGCCTGCTCGACCTCGTCGACGCCGCCCACTTCGACGCGCCGCCCGACGCCTCCCGTCGGGCTCGGCGAGCAGCATCCGGCACCGGGTCGCGGCCGAACGGCGCACGCGCGCGAGGCCGACGAGCTCGCCGCACGACGCACGCAGGCGCGCCGGCGCGCCCTGGTGCGGGTCGGCCTGGTCGCGGCCGCCGTCGTGCTGCTGGCGGGTTCGCTCGTCGGGGGCCTGGCCATCGGCCGCAGCACCGCCCCGACCGCGGCCGCCCGCACCGACGACGCCCGTCACCCCCACGCGGCGCCGCCGGTGCCGATCGAGCCGGTGGACCTGCAGCCGGTCGACCTGACCGGGCTGGACGTGGACACCGCCGGGCTGGTGGCCCACACGTGGGGCGTCGAGCTGCGGATGACCGCGACCGGCTTCCGGAAGGGACGGGTCTTCCAGGCGGCGTTCCGCGACCGGAGGACCGGTGAGCTGGTCATGGCCGGCGCCTTCATCGGCACCGGCGCCAAGCCGATGACCTGCAACCTGCAGTCGGCGCTCTTCCGTGACGAGGCCTCCCAGGTCGTCATCCTCGACCAGGCGGGCGACGTCGTCCTGACCGCCTCCCTCTGACTGCTCCCCCTGCCGGTGCCGGTGCCCGCGAGCGGCCCGAGGTTTGAGGTCGGCGGTCGAGGGGACGGTGGCCTCGCCGACCCTCGGCACCTTGTCCCTCGGAGGACCCATGAAGAAGACTGCTCTGCTCATCGCCGCCGGCGGGTTGGCGCTCTCGGTCGCGCTGGCGCCCGCTCCCCTCGCCCAGGCCGCCGCGCCGACCGGCACCTCGGCGACCACCTCGGCATCGTCGACGCCGTCGGCAAAGACAGCATCGTCGGCGAAGACAGCACCGACCGCGGCCAGGCGTCAGGCGCTCGGCACCTACAAGTGCAAGCCCTTCAAGAGCCCCTCCGTGGTCGGCAAGACCTGTGCCCGCCTCTCGGTGCTCAACGAGAAGTTCAAGGTCGACTACCAGCGGACGTTCCAGAACAAGTTCAAGAAGCGCAAGGAGTTCACGTGCAGCACCTCGAAGCAGACCACCTGGGAGTTCGGCGCCTCCGTCACGGGTGAGGTCGAGGCCGGCGTCATCTTCAGCAAGGTGAAGCTCTCCGCCACCGCCTCCGTGAGCCGGAGCTACACCACGCAGGACACGGCTTCGGCCACCTTCACGCTGGGGCCGAAGAAGTTCGGGCACTGTGAGCGCGGCACCTACGTCTACGACTTCAAGGGACAGGTGAAGCGGGTGCGCTGCAACGCCAGCGGGTGCCGCAACTCGGTGACCAAGTTCAAGGGCACCGCACCCTCCCGCGACTTCTTCGCGATCGGCCCGGGACGCGGCTGATCCTCGGACCCCACCCGACCGGCTCGCCCCGCTCTCGCGCGGGCGAGCCGGTCGAGCCGTGCCCGGGGCCGTGCCGGGCGAGCCGGTGCTCGCCGGACCGGCTCAGCGCAGGGCGGTGCGGATCCCGCGGACCAGCGCCTCGGCGTACCTCGTGCGGCCCTTCGGGCTCGTCATCCGGCGGGCGTCACCGGCGTCGCGCATGTTGCCGAGCTCGACCATGACCGTCGGCACGTCGGAGAGGTTCAGCGTGCCGAGGTCGCCCCGGAAGTCGAGGCCGTCGCCGCCGGCGGTGTACGTCGCGACGGGCAGTCCGGCGTGCCGCAGGGCGCTGCGGGTGATCCGCGCCAGCCGGCGCGAGGAGCGGAAGATGTCGTGGGTCCAGGGCCGCCGGTCGGTCGGCGCGATGACGTGGAAGCCGTGCGCGCCGGCGGCGTAGGAGCCGTCGCCGTGGATGCTGAGCTTGAGGTCGGCGTCGCGCTTGTTGCCGGCCCGGCCGCGGGCGTCGATGCACGGGCCCCAGCGCTTGGCGGAGTTGCTCGTCCGGGTGGACCTCACGGTGGCGCCGAGCGCGCGGAGCCGGCGCGCGACGATCCTGGAGACCTGCCAGGTGAAGGTGGCCTCGGGGTAGCCGCCGTTGGTCGCCGTACCGGTGGTGTTGCAGTCCTTGCGGAAGCCGCCGGCCGGCACCTGTCGGCGGATCTTCGCGGGGAAGTTGCGGTTGCCGAGCTGGTGGCCGGGGTCGAGCACGACGACCTTGCCGGCCAGCGGGTCGTCGCCGCCGCGCCGCGCCGCCACCTCCGGGCCCGGCTCCGGCCGCGTCTGTACGGCGGCGGGAGCGGCCACCGGGGTCGCCGCCGGCGCAGCGGCGCAGCCGGAGAGCGCCAGCGCCCCGCCGAGCGCACCGAGGAGGAGCCGGTGCGGGCTCATTCGTAGCCCAGGATCTCCTGGCGCCGGTCGGCCCACGCCAGCGCCGCGGAGATGGCCTCGTCGATCGAGAGCTCCGTGGACCACCCGAGCAGGCGGCCGGGCCTTGTCGACGTTGGCGAAGGCGCCGACGACGTCGCCGGGACGCGGGGGCGCCTCGGTGATCGGCACCGTCGCCGCCGAAGACCCGCTCGAAGGACGCGACGAGCTCGCGGACGGTCACGCCCTCGCCCATGCCGAGGTTGATGATGGTGCTCGGCTCGCCGACCTCGGCGATGACCTCGTCGAACTTCTCGATGGCGCGCACGTGGGCGCGGGCCAGGTCCCAGACGTGGATGTAGTCGCGCAGTCCGGTGCCGTCGCGGCTGGGCAGGTCGGTGCCGGTGATCGTGAACGACGGCTTCTGCCCGCGCGCGGCCAGCACCAGCTGGCCGAGCACGTGGGACGGCTCCTTGACGTAGATGCCGGACTCCAGGTCCGGGTCGGAGCCGATCGGGTTGAAGTAGCGCAGGATGACCGCGCGCAGGTCGGTGGCGGCGGCGAGGTCGGTGAGGACCTGCTCGATCATCAGCTTGGTCCGCGCGTACGGCGACGCCGGGGCGACCGGGTCCTCCTCGGTGACCTCGAAGCCCTCCTTGGTCGCGTAGAGGCTGGCCGAGGAGGAGAAGAGCACCCGGGTGATCCCGAGGGCGGTGAGCTCGTCGAACATCTCCAGCGACTTGGCGACGTTGTCGCGGTAGTACTCGTAGGGCTTCTCGACCGACTCGGGCACGACGATCCGGGCCGCCATGTGGATGGTGGCGTCGAGATCGGGGTGCTCGTCGACGATGCGACGCAGCAGCTGCCGGTCGGCGATGTCGCCCTCGTAGAAGATGCGATCGCGCACGAACGCGTGGGGACCGCTGAGGAGCGAGTCGAGGATGACCGGCGTGTGGCCGGCCTCCTCGAGTGCCTTCGCAGTTGTCGAGCCGATGTAGCCGGCGCCGCCGGTGACCAGAACCTTCACCCCGGCAGGCTACCCGGCCGCCCGCACCCGGGTCTCGACCACCGGAAGGACGGGCCCCCGCCGGTGGTCGAGTAGCACGGGGCGAGCGAACCCTCCGGTGGTCGAGTAGCACGGGGCGAGCGAACCCTCCGGTGGTCGAGTAGCACGGGGCGAGCGACGAAGGAGCGAGACCCGGGCGTATCGAGACCCAGCGAGGTGAGAGTCGGCTCGTCGAGTACCGGCGCATGACACGTCGGCCTGGCACGACGGCGGATCTCGATACGCCGGCCCCTCGCTGGCGCTCGTGCCCGCCTACTCGACCACCGGAACGCGACCCTCCGGTGGTCGAGTAGCACGGGGCGAGCGACGAAGGAGCGAGACCCGGGCGGATCGAGACCCAGCGAGGTGAGAGTCGGCCTCGGTACCGGCGTTGCACGTCGCCTCACCGGGTCTCGATGCGCCGGGCCCTCGCTGGCGCTCGTGCCCGGCTACTCGACCACCGGACGGAACGCCCGGCTACTCGACCCACCGGAGGTGGCTAGCCGCGGGCTCCGCTCGCCCGCGACTCCTCGAGGAGGCCGAGCAGGTAGCCGCCGTACCCGCTCTTGAGCAGGCCCTGGGCACGCGCGGCGAGGGCGTCGTCGTCGATGAAGCCCATCCGCCAGGCCACCTCCTCGGGAGCGCCGACCTTGGTGCCTTGGCGGGCCTCGATGGCGCGCACGAAGTTGCTGGCGTCGTTGAGGTCGTCGAAGGTCCCGGTGTCGAGCCAGGCGGAGCCGCGCGGCAGCACCTCGACCTGGAGCCGGCCCTGGTCGAGGTAGACCCGGTTGAGGTCGGTGATCTCCAGCTCGCCCCGGGGCGAGGGCTCGAGCGTCTTGGCGATGTCGACGACGTCGGACCCGTAGAAGTAGAGCCCGGGCACGGCGAAGTGGCTGCGCGGCGCGGCCGGCTTCTCCTCCAGCGAGATCGCGGTGAAGTCGTCGTCGAACTCGACCACGCCGTACGCCGTCGGGTCGGCCACGCGGTAGCCGAAGACGGCCGCCCCGTCGAGGTCGGAGAAGCGGCGCAGCTGCGCGCCGAGGCCCGAGCCGTAGAAGATGTTGTCGCCGAGGACGAGCGCCACGGGCTCGCCGCCGATGTGCTCCTCACCGATCAGGAACGCCTGGGCGAGCCCGTCGGGGCTGGGCTGGACGGCGTAGGTGATCGCAGATCCCGAACTGGGAGCCGTCGCCGAGCAGCCGCACGAACTGGTCGGCCTCGTGGGGCGTGGTGATGACCAGGACGTCGCGGATCCCGGCGAGCATGAGCGTCGACAGCGGGTAGTGGATCATCGGCTTGTCGTAGACCGGCATCAGCTGCTTGCTGACGGCGTGGGTGATCGGGTGGAGCCGGCTGCCGGTGCCTCCGGCGAGGATGATCCCACGCATGCGCGCCTCGTTCCTGTCGGTGTGCGGACGGCGCCGATGATGCCTTATCCTGTGCGCGGGATGCACACGGCGTACGGCTCCCCGCTGCTGCTCCGCGGTGGGTGCGCCTCCGTCGCTCGGGGATGGCGGCCACAGCGGGGCTATTAACCGCGAATTCACACGAGATGGTCACATTCGGCAGACAGGACTGCCACGGTTCCTTAACATAAAGGAACGTTCCGTACCGACAGACTCGGCTGCCGGGAAGTGCTGCGGATCACCATGGGGGATGAATACGTGAGCTTGCTGGAGAGTCGACGCACCCACCGCGTCCGTGCCTCGCGAGCCCTCGCCTATCTCCCCGCTACCGCGCTGGCCCTCGACGCCGCGCTGGTGGTCCTGTGTGCCGCGGCCGCGGTGATGGGGCGCGAGCGCCTCGAAGTCGTTCGAGGGTTCGACCGACGTCACCTCGTCCCTGACCGTGGCCGGTCCGCTCGTCGTGCTCGCGCTGGTTGGCCTGCATCGCGCTGCTCGGCGGCTACTCCTCGACGGTCTTCGACGTCGGCACCGACGAGTACGGCCGGGTGGCCCGGGCCGGCCTGCTCACCGCCGGCCTGGTGGGCGTCGCCTGCTACCTGGTGAAGTTCCCGCTCTCCCGAGGCTTCTTCTCCCTGCATCTTCCTGCTGGGCGTCCCGGCCCTGCTGCTCGGCCGGGTCCTGCTGCGCGCGGCCGTCGTCCGGGCGCGCCGGAGGGGCTCGCTGCTCCACAGCGTGCTGCTCGTCGGCAGCCCGCACAGCATCGACGACGTGGCGCGGGTGCTGCGCCGCGAGCGGCGTCTCGGCTACGCCGATCACCGGCGCCCTGACACCCGACCACCACGGTGCCGAGACCCCGATGGGCATCCCGGTGCTGGGCCGCTGCTCGGAGGTCACCGAGCTGGCCGCCTCGTCGGGGGCCGACATCGTGTTCTTCGTCGACGGCGGGGTGTCGTCGGCCGACGAGATGCGCCGGGTCGCGTGGGACTTCGAGCACCGTGACATCCAGGTCGTGGTCGCCCCCAGCATCACCGACGTGGCCGGCGACCGGGTGACGGTCCGCCCGGTGGGC
Source organism: uncultured Actinomycetota bacterium (assembly GCA_963757695.1). Classification (GTDB taxonomy): domain Bacteria; phylum Actinomycetota; class Actinomycetes; order Propionibacteriales; family Nocardioidaceae; genus Nocardioides. Next base: position 16,315 of record CAVWTJ010000011.1, on the reverse strand, counting down.
GGCCTCCCGCTGATCCACATCGAGCCGCCCCGCTCGATCAACGCCTCGCGCTGGGGCAAGCGTCTCTTCGACCTGGCCGGCTCCCTCGGGCTGCTCGTCGTCCTCTCGCCGCTGCTGCTGGTGGCCACCCTCCGGGTCGCCCTGCCGGTGACGGCCCGATCCTCTTCCGCCAGACCCGGGTGGGTCGCGACGGCGAGCAGTTCTCCTGCCTCAAGTTCCGCACCATGGTCGTCGACGCCGAGGCCAAGCTCGCCGAGCTGCACGCCGCGGTGGGTCACGATGGCGGGCTGTTCAAGATGAAGGACGACCCACGCATCACCAAGCCCGGCCGCTGGCTGCGTCGCTTCTCGATCGACGAGCTGCCCCAGCTGTGGAACGTCGTCCGCGGCGAGATGAGCCTGGTCGGGCCCGCGCCCGCCGCTGCCGGCCGAGGTCGCGTCGTACGACGCCGACGCCGCGCGTCGCCTGCACGTCCGCCCCGGCCTCACCGGCCTGTGGCAGGTCTCGGGCCGCTCCGACCTGTCCTTCGACGAGGCCATCCGCCTCGACCTCTACTACGTCGACAACTGGTCGATGTTCGCCGACCTCGCGATCCTGCCCGCACCCTCGGGGCCGTCGTCGGCTCCCGCGGCGCCTACTGAGCCCCCCGGCCTCGCGGTCCGGGGTCTACAGTCCGCGTCGTGGACGCATCCTCGTGACCGGCGGCGCCGGCTTCATCGGCTCCAACTTCGTGCACCACCTGGTGCGGCACACCGTCGCGCGACGGTGACGGTGCTCGACAAGCTGACGTACGCCGCCTCGCGGGAGTCGCTCGACGGGCTGCCGTCGGACCGGGTGTCGCCTGGTCGTGGGCGACGTCGCCGACCAGCCGCTGGTCGACCGGCTGGCGCGCCGAGCACGACGCGATCGTCCACTTCGCCGCCGAGTCCCACAACGACAACTCGCTGACCGAGCCCGGGTCCGTTCATCCAGACCAACATCGTCGGCACCTTCTGCGTGCTGGAGGCGGCACGCCGCCACGGCACGCGGCTGCACCACATCTCCACCGACGAGGTCTACGGCGACCTCGAGCTCGACGACCCGCAGCGCTTCACCGAGGCCACGCCCTACAACCCGAGCAGCCCCTACAGCGCCGCCAAGGCCGGCTCCGACCACCTGGTGCGCGCCTGGGTGCGCAGCTTCGGCGTCCAGGCGACGATCAGCAACTGCTCCAACAACTACGGCCCCTGGCAGCACGTGGAGAAGTTCATCCCCCGCCAGATCACCAACGTGCTCGACGGCGGCCGGCCCAAGGTCTACGGCACCGGCACCAACGTGCGCGACTGGATCCACGCCGAGGACCACAGCTCGGCGGTGTGGACGATCCTCCAGCAGGGCCGCATCGGCGAGACCTACCTGATCGGCGCCGACGGCGAGCGCTCCAACCTCGAGGTGGTCCGCCAGATCCTCGAGCACCTCGGCCGCCCCGGCGACGACTTCGACCTGGTCACCGACCGCGCCGGCCACGACCTGCGCTACGCCATCGACTCCACCAAGCTGCGCACCGAGCTCGGCTGGCTCCCGACCTACCCCGACTTCGAGGCCGGCCTGGAGCGCACGATCGCGTGGTACCGCGACCACGAGGACTGGTGGCGCCCCCACAAGGAGGCCACCGAGGCCGCCTACGCGGCCAAGGGCCAGGCATGAGCACCCCCGGTGGTTGAGGTGCGAGGAGCGCCAGCGACGGACGGTCCCCCGGTGGTTGAGGTGCGAGCGAGCGCCAGCGACGCGCCTCGATCCCCCGGTGCTCGAGTCCGAGCACCGCCCGACGAGCCTCGACCACCGCAGCCGCGAGGAGCCGACCCGCACCGACCGACGCTGCTTCTCGACTCACCGGGTTTCGAGGCTCGGGCCCGAGGGGCCCTCGCACCTCAACCACCGGTGGATCGACCAGCGGGTCGGACCACCCACCAAGGAGCCCTGCGATGAGTGACCTGACCGTCGACACGACCCCGATCCCGGGGCTGCTGGTCGTCCACCTCCCCGTCCACGAGGACGCCCGCGGCTGGTTCAAGGAGAACTGGCAGCGCGAGAAGATGACCGCGCTCGGGCTGCCGGACTTCGGCCCGGTGCAGAACAACGTCTCCTTCAACGCCACCCGTGGCGCGACCCGCGGCATCCACACCGAGCCGTGGGACAAGTACGTCGCGGTCGCCACCGGTCGCGCGTTCTGCGCGTGGGTCGACATGCGCGAGGGCGCGACGTTCGGCACGACGTTCACGATCGTGCTCGACCCGTCGGTCGCGGTCTTCGTGCCGCGGGGGGTCGGCAACAGCTACCAGACCCTCGACGACGACGTCGCCTACACCTACCTGGTCAACGACCACTGGCGTCCCGGCCGGACCTACCCGGCCCTCGACCTGGCCGACCCGACCGCCGCGATCGAGTGGCCGATCCCGCTCGCCGAGGCCGAGATCTCCGCCAAGGACCGCGCCAACCCGGCCCTGGCCGACGTGGCGCCGATGGCGCCGCTGACGACCCTGGTCGTCGGTGCCCGCGGCCAGCTCGGGCGGGCCCTGCTCGAGGCGCTCCCGCACGCGGTGGGCGTCGACCTGCCCGGCACCGGCGCCGAGCACGAGCTCGACGTCACCGACGTCGACGCGGTCGAGGCGTGGCCGTGGCACGAGCACGACGTGATCATCAACGCCGCCGCCTACACCGCCGTCGACGTCGCCGAGACGCCCGAGGGTCGGGTGGCCGCCTGGTCGGCCAACGCCGCGGCACCGGCCACCCTGGCCCGGATCGCCGACCGGCACCGGCTCACGCTGGTGCACTACTCCTCGGAGTACGTCTTCGACGGCACCGCGACCGAGCACGTCGAGGACGAGCCGCTCTCCCCGCTGGGGGTCTACGCCCAGTCCAAGGCGGCCGGCGAGATCGCGGTCGGCACCGCCCAGCGCCACTACCTGCTGCGCACCTCGTGGCTGATCGGCGCCGGGCGCAACTTCGTCGCCACCATGCACCGGCTGGCCCTCGACGGGGTCTCACCCTCGGTCGTCGGCGACCAGGTCGGTCGGCTCACGTTCACCGACGAGCTGGTCCGCGCGACCCGGCACCTGCTCGACGTCGCGGCGCCGTACGGCACCTACCACGTCAGCAACGGCGGCGAGCCGACGTCGTGGGCCGAGGTCGCGCGCCGGGTCTTCGCCCTCTCGGACCGTTCGCCCGACGACGTCACCGAGGTGACGACCGAGGAGTACGCCGCCGGCGCGACCGCTCGCGCCGCGACCGGCCAACAGCGTGATGTCGACCTGGCCAAGCTCACCGCGACCGGCTTCACGCCCGAGGACGCCGCGAGCGCGCTGCGTCGCTACCTCGGGGCATGACGGCCCGCGGCGCCGGCACTGTCTCGGGCTAGGCGCTCCGGCGCTTCGGGGCGCGCCTGGCCGGTTCCTTCTTGGACGTCTTGCCCGCCCTGACGGTCTTGACGACCTCCTCGGGGAGGGGCTCGTAGCTGTAGCCGTACCCGTAGCCGTAGCCGTAGGCGCTGTTGGCCTTCTTGAGCGGCACCAGGTTCATCACGACACCGACGCAGCGCGCGCCGACCGACTCGACACGCTCCAGGGCGTGGCCGAGCTGCTCCTTGGTGGTCTTGCCGTGGCGTACGACGACCAGCATCCCGTCGGCGCGGGCCGAGAGCAGGGCAGCGTCGGTCACCGGGAGCAGCGGCGGTGAGTCGAGGAGCACGACGTCGAAGCGACCGCGCAGCTCCTTGATCATGGTCTCCATGGCGTGCGACTGGAGCAGCTCGGAGGGGTTGGGGGGACGGGGCCCGCAGGGCAGCACGGCGAGCGTGGTGTCGCGGTAGGTCTGCAGCGCGTCGTCCAGCGCGACCTTGCCGATGAGGACGCTGGTGGCGCCCACGGCGTTGTCGAGCTGGAGCCGGTCGGCCACCGTCGGGCGGCGCAGGTCGCACTCGACGAGGCACACCCTCTCCCCCGCCATGGCCAGGGTGACGGCCAGGCCGGTCGCGGTCGTGGACTTGCCCTCGCCCGGCAGCGCGCTGGACACCACGAAGACGCGCTGCTCGTGGTCGACGTCGACGTACTGCATGTTGGTGCGCAGGACGCGGTAGGCCTCGGCCCACGGGGTCGTGTCGCCCAGGGCGACGGCGTGGGGGAGCTTGACGGCCGAGGCGTCGGTGTTGATGTGCCCCAGGATCGGCGCCGTCGTCACCGCGGCGATGTCCTCGCTGGTGGAGATCGAGGTGTCGAGCAGGTCGCGCAGGACGGCCAGGCCGACGCCGAGCAGCAGCCCGAGGACGAGGGCCAGGGCGTAGTTGCGGGTGGGGTTGGGGCTCACCGGCATCGAGGAGAGGTTGGCGTTGTCGACGATGGAGGCCCGGATCGGGGCGACGTCCCCGCCCAGGGGGGTCTCGATGTCGCGCACCAGCTCGCTCAGGGCGACCGCGTAGGCCTGGGCGACGTCACGGGCCACCACCGGGTCGGGGTCCTGGGCGGTGATCACCAGGTTGACCGTGTTGGTCACGGCCTGGGCGCTGATGTCGTTGCGCAGCTGGGTGGCGTCCAGGTCGTCGCCGAGCGCGTCCGCGACGCTCTCGGCGAGCTTGCGGGTCTTCACCAGGTCGACGTAGGAGGCCACGCGCTGGGTGGCGAAGGTGTTGCCGGTCGCGGCGTCCGCGGTGTCGGCGGAGGCCGTCGAGACGAAGAGCTGCGCCGAGGAGGCGTAGATCGGTGTCGCCTGCCAGGTGAGGAGCCCGGAGGCGCCGGTGGCGAGGAGCACGCAGAGGACAACGAGGCGCCACCGCTTCCTGATGGTCAGCCAGTAGTCCCGAAGCTCCACGTGCATTTCCCATCATTTGCCGGTGCGTGCGCGCTCATCCTAGACGAGGCGGGCCGGGGCCCGGACCCAGGTGACGCACGGTCCCGGGGCCGGGACCGGGGAGCGCGTCGCGCGCCTCACCGCCGGCGCAGGGATCCCAGGGCCGGGCGCACGTCGGCGAGGTAGACCAGCGCCGCGACGAGCAGCGCGATGCTCACCAGTGGGATGCCGATCGGCACCACCTGGAGGACCACCCCGATGCCGAGGATCGCCACCCAGGTGGCCTTGGTGAGCTTGCCGGCGGCCTGGTAGGCCTCGGCGGAGTAGAGCAGGGAGTTGACGAAGGCGAAGATGGCGACCGCGAGCAGCGCGAAGGCGACCAGCACTCCGACGTAGCCCTCGACCAGGAAGATGTTCATGATGGGCCAAGCCTAGACGACCCGATCCACGCCGTACGGCCGATGCACGAGCCCCCGGACGTGACGAGACCCCCGCAGCTCGTGGCTGCGGGGGTCTCGTCGGCGCCGATGGCGCCGGGTGTGGTGCTGACGGCTGGGGCAGCGCTCAGAACAGGGTCGGCTGCCCGTCGCCGTCGGCTCCTCAAGCCTGCGTGGAGCTCGACTCCTGCGTGGCGGCGGGGGCCGAGGTGGTGGCCGAGGTGGTGGCCGGAGCCGGCGTGGCCGGAGCCTTCTTGGCGGCGGGGGCCTTCTTGGCGGCCGGAGCCTTCTTCGCCGGAGCCTTCTTGGCGCGGGGCCTTCTTCGCGGTGGCCTTCTTGGCCGGGGCGCTCTTCGCGACCGGCTTCGTGGCGGGCGTGGTGGCCGGCTTGCGGACCGGGGCCTTCTTGGCGGCGGGCTTGGTCGGGTTGACCTTGACCTCGACGCTGGCGGTCGAGGGCAGCTTGGTGCCGCGGACGACGGCCTCGCCGCGCTTGGCCAGGTCGCCGTAGGTGCCGAAGACGGTGGACGTCACGGTGGTGACGTTGTCGTTGACGACGGTCTGGACCTTCGTCGGGAGCGAGAAGGCCTCGGCCTGGAGCTCGGCGACACGGGCCTCGACGGCGCTGCGACGGGCCTTGGCAGCCGACAGCGCGGAGTCGCGCAGGGCCTTGGGGTCGATCTCGGTGACGCTCTTCTGGACGTCGGAGACCTTGGTCTGCGCGTCCTTCTGGTAGCCGGTGATCTTCTTCTGCACGTCGGCGACGTACTCCTTGACGGCGGTGACGGCGAGGTCACCGGCGCCGACGCCGGCGTACAGCGGCTTCTGCGCGGCCGCGGGGAGGTCGATGGACTTGAAATCGAACGTGGCCTTGGCCATGTCAGTTCTCCTCTGTGATGGTTGATGAAGCTTCTGTTGGTGCCTGCGTGGGGGACGCCGCCGACTCACCGTCGACGTCGTCGTCGCTGTCGTCGCTCCTCGTGCACACGCTGAGAGGCGTTGAGTGCGAGGAACGACGAGTAGACGTCGAGCAAGGACTGCTTCTGACGCTCGGTGAGGCCGCTGTCGTTGAGCACGGCCAGCTCGACCGATCCACCGACGCCGTCGTCGGGGCTGACGATCCCGGCCCGGATGTAGAGCTGCTCGGCGGAGATCCGGAGCGCGCGGGCGATCTGCTGGAGCACGTCGGCGGACGGCTTGCGCAGCCCGCGTTCGATCTGGCTGAGGTAGGGGTTGGAGACACCCGCCTGCACGGCGAGCTGCCTCAGCGAGAGCCGCGCGGCGACGCGCTGCTCCTTGAGGTAGTCACCGAGCGACTCGACTGTCTGCCCGACCTTGCTCTTGCCCATGCCTCCACTGTGCTAGCAGCAGCTAGCAAAATGCAAACTCTGCTAGCGTGATCTGTTGCACACGCACATAACCGCAGGTCAGCGACCTGTCCGACGCAAAAGAATCCGAACTCGCCGACACCCGCTCGTCAACAGCCGGCCACCCGCTCGTCGAGTAGCCGGGCACGAGCGCCAGCGAGGGCCCGGCGTATCGAGACGCCGCAAGCCGACAAGCAACCGCCACACCTGAGGCCGACTCTCACCTCACCGGGCCTCGATACGCCCGGTCTCGCTTCGCTCGCCCGGCCTACTCGACCACCGGAACGTCGCCGTACGGCGCACTCGACCACCGGAACGTCGCCGTACGGCGCACTCGACCACCGGAACGCACCCGCTCGTCGAGTAGCCGGGCACGAGCGCCAGCGAGGGACCGGCGTATCGAGACGCCGTGAGCCGAGAATCGACGCCGTGCCGACGTCGAGCAGGAGACGAGCTGTCAGCTCGCGGCCAGCGTCGCCCTGATCTCGCCGACCGGCACGCCTCCGCCGAGGAGCTCGAGGAGACCGGTACGACGCACCGCGTCACCGTCGACCCCGGGCTCCTGGTCGACACCCGAGCGGGCGAGCGCGGCGGCCATCACGACCGGTCGCACCCGGGCGGCGCCGTCGTCGGTCTTGAGGGCGAACGCACGCCCGTCGGGCAGCGCGATCGCGTAGCACGACTCGGCGCCGGCCTTGCCGATCGCGCCGGGGATGGCGCGCAGGAGGGCCAGCTCGTCGCGGCGGGTGCCGGAGACCATCTCGGGGTGGGTCCGGATGGCTTCGGCGATGCGCGCCTCGGGTCCCTCGGTCGCCGTGGCGAGGCGGGCGAAGGCGCGGGCGAGCCCGACCAGCGAGGTCGAGAGCAGGGGTGCCCCGCAGCCGTCGACGGCCACGGCCTCGACCGGCTCACCGGTGGCGGCGGCGAAGGTCTCCGCGATGGCGACCTGGAGCGGGTGGGCGGGGTCGCGGTAGGTCGCGGTGTCCCAGCCGTTGGCGACGCAGGTGGCCAGCATGGCGGCGTGCTTGCCCGAGCAGTTCATGGCCAGCGAGGTCTTCTCGCCGCCCGCACGCAGCACGACCTCGCGCGCGAGGTCGTCGAGCGGGAAGTCGAGCGGCGTCTGCAACGCCGACTCGTCGAGCCCGGCGCCGGCGAGGATGCGGCGTACGCCGTCGAGGTGGAAGTCCTCCCCCGAGTGCGACGCACACGCCAGGGCGAGCAGGTCGGGCGGCAGGTCGAGGCCGGCGTGGACCATCCCGAGCGCCTGGAGCGGCTTGTTGCACGAGCGGGGCAGGACCGGCGACGTGACGTCGCCGACCGACCAGTCGATGCTGCCGTCGGCGGCGAGGGCCACGACGGAGCCGTAGTGGTGGCCCTCGACGAAGCCGGACCGGACGATCTCGGCGATGACGGGGGCACTCACGAGTGGACCGCCTCCGGGGCGGCGTCGGGGTCGGCGGCCTCCGTGGCCGAGTCACAGCGACCGAAGTCGTCCTCGAGGCGGCAGATGTCGTCCTCGCCGGTGTAGGCACCCTGCTGGACCTCGATGATCTGGAGGTCCTCGCTGTGCTCGTTGGAGAGGCGGTGGACCGCTCCGAGGGGTACGTCGATGCACTCACCCGGGCCGGCCACGGACTTCTTCTCGCCGACCTGGCAGGTCGCGATCCCGAAGATCACCACCCAGTGCTCGGAGCGGTGCTTGTGGGTCTGGAGGGACAGACGACTTCCTGGTGTCACGACGATCCGCTTGACCTTGTAGCCCTGCCCGTCCTCGATGACGTGCCAGCTCCCCCAAGGGCGGTCCTGCGATTCGTTGGCCATGTCGCGAACGATAAGCCGCCGACACCCATCTACCGAACTCGGCCGCCCCGTGCCAGACCCGTCACACCCTCGCTCGCGGACCAGCCGCAGCCCCCGCTCGTCGACCAGCCCGGACCACCCGCTCGTCGGTAGCCGGGCACGACGCAGCGAGGCGCCGGCGTATCGAGACGCCGAGCGAGCCGCCTCCAGCCCACCGGTCACCGGGTCTCGATACGCCCGGTCTCGCTGCGCTCGCCCGGGCTACTCGACCACCGGACGGTCGACGCCGTACGGCGTACTCGACCACCGGAGGCCGTCACCGCCCGCTCGTCGAGTAGCCGGGCACGAGCGCAGCGAGGGCCCGGCGTATCGAGACGCCGCAAGCCAACCAGCCAGGCCGTGCGGCCACCTACCGGTCAGGATCGACCAGCGCCGGGAACGCGCTCTCCGGCTCACCGAAGTCCTTGCGAGCCAGCTGCGGCAGCAGCTCGAAGTCACCTCGGATCAACGCCTCGCGCTTGGCGCGCGACCAGCCTTGGATCTGTTTCTCCATGTTGAAGGCGTCGCGGATGCTGGCGTACTGGTGACTGAAGACGAGCTCCACCGGCCGACGGCCGCGGCGGCGCGTGTAGGCAGACCCCAGCCCCTGATTGTGCTGCCAGACCCGGAACGGGAGATCGACCGTGCTGCCGACGTAGTACGACGCGTCAGCGCACAACAGGATGTAGACGTAGCCCATCTCGGCATGGTGGACCCGGTACGCCGTCTCGCGCTCCGGTCATCCACAGGGCCCTCGCGGACCCCAGGCTGCTTCTCACCTCACCGGGTCTCGATACGCCCGGTCTCGCTGCGCTCGCCCGGCTACTCGACCACCGGACGAGCGCACGCCGGGACTCGACCACCGCGAGGCGACCGGCGCTGCTCTGACCACCGGACGGTCACCACCCGCTCGTCGAGTAGCCGGGCACGAGCGCCAGCGAGGGACCGGCGTATCGAGGCGCCGCAAGCCGACCAGCAACCGCCGGGCCCGAGGCTGCTTCTCGGCCCACCGGGTCTCGATACGCCCGGTCTCGCTCCGCTCGCCCGGGCTACTCGACCACCGGAGGCCACCCGGGCTGCTCGACCACCGGACACCGCCTGCTCGACCACCGGTGGGGCGCGCCCGGGTCGTGGATGTCGAGTAACGCGGGCGACTTTGGCATAATCACCGTCGTGTCGAGTCCCGCTGTGCCGCAGTTCTGCCCATCTGCCCGTGAGCTCGACGATCTCGAGCTGCTCGGCTCCGGCGCGCTCGCACCGCTGACCGGCTTCGACGAGCCCGGCAGCCCGGTGACGCTGGCCCTCCCCGCCGAGCTGAGCGACGCCCCGGTCGTGGAGCTGGTCGACCCCGAGGGCCTGCCCCTGGCGCGGGCGGTCCTCGACCGCTCCGGCGCGCGCGTGGTCAAGCAGCTGACGGCTCCCCAGTTCGGCCCGTTCCGACGGCTCTACCTGACCCCCGCCCAGGTGCGGGGGCAGTACGCCGGCCGCACGGTCGTCCCGGTCACGGGGCCGGTCACCGAGGCCCAGCTCGACCACCTCAGGTCGCTGGGACCGGTCGTGCTCCTCGCCCTGGTCGGCACCGGCACCCCCGACCTCTCCCCCGTCGCGCTGCTGCGCGCCACCCTGCGGGTGGCGGACCTCATCGACGCCGTGGTGGTCGCGGTGCCGCTCGCCGCGCACGACGACCCGGAGAGCGACCACGACCTCGGCGTCCAGGTCGTGACCGACGTACGCCGGCGACGACCCGGTCGCCGGGCTCGCCGACGACCAGGGGGACCCGCTCGCGCTCCTCGACGACATCCTGGAGGCCGACCGGCCGGCTCCGGACGAGCAGGGGCTGGTGCTGTTCTTCACCGGCCTCTCGGGCAGCGGCAAGTCGACGCTGGCGCGAGCGCTGATGGACCGGCTGCTCGAGCAGGGCACCCGCACCGTGACGAGCCTCGACGGCGACGTCGTGCGTCGCAACCTGTCGGCGGGCCTGTCGTTCTCCAAGGCCGACCGGGAGACCAACATCCGCCGGATCGGCTGGGTCGCCGCCGAGATCTCCCGCCACGGCGGGGTGGCCGTGGTGAGCCCGATCGCGCCGTTCGACGAGACCCGCCAGCAGGTGCGCGCGATGGTCGACGAGGCCGGGGGCGCGTTCTTCCTGGTCCACGTCGCGACGCCGCTGGAGGAGTGTGAGCGCCGCGACCGCAAGGGTCTCTACGCGAAGGCGCGCGCCGGGGAGATCCCGGAGTTCACCGGCATCTCCTCGCCCTACGAGGAGCCCCAGGACGCCGACGTCCGCGTCGACACCACCGGCCGCACGATCGACGACGCCCTGGAGGACGTCGTGGCCGCGCTGGCCGCGGAGGGGTACGTCGACCTGCGCACCGAGGACGCCCGCACCGCGAGGCCGCCGTCGCACCGCCGCCCGCTGCGGGTGCACTTCGTGTGCACCGCCAACATCTGCCGCTCGCCCTTCATGGAGCTGACGGCCCGGTCGCTGGCGGCCGAGCTCGGTGCCGGCGGCGCGGTGGAGTTCACCAGCTCGGGCACCCACGGCTTCCGGGACAAGCCGGTCGACCCGCCGATGGCGGCGGCGCTGGAGTCGCGCGGCATCGCGCGCCGAGGACTTCCGCACCTCGGCGTTGACCCGCGAGGAGGTCGAGCTGGCCGACCTGGTGGTCTCCGCGGAGGCGACGCACCGCTCGTTCGTGCTCGACGGCGACCCGTCGGCGTTCCGCAAGGTGCTGACCCTGGGCCAGCTCGCCCAGGCGGTGCAGGCGGCCGACGCCGGCCTGGGCCGGGGGGAGCTGCTCGAGCAGATCGGGGAGCGCCGCGGATCGGCCGAGGGCACCCTCGACATCGGCGACCCCTTCGGTCGGGGCTCGGCCAAGGCCGAGGCGTGCGCCCAGCAAATCGACTCGTACCTGCGCGTCGTCATCCCGGCACTCGTTGCCGCTGAGAGGAACTGACCGTGATCGACTTCCTGTCCGCCGACTTCTGGTCGATCCTCGCGGCCGGCTTCTTCGTCGGCATCGTGGTCGGCCTGACCGGCATGGGCGGCGGCGCCCTGATGACCCCGGCGCTGCTCTTCCTCGGCGCGGGCAGCGGGGGTGCGGCCGCGATCGTGGCGGCCGACCTCACCGCGGCGGCGGTCTACAAGTCCGGCGGGGCGATCGTGCACGCCCGCGAGGGCTCGCCCAACCTCACCCTCGCGAAGTGGTTGATCGCGGGCTCGGTGCCCTTCGCGCTGGCCGGGCCCTACATCGTCAAGGCGGTGACCGACGACCCCGACCCAGCTCGAGTTCGTGCTGAAGATGTCGATCGGCTTCGCCCTGCTGCTGGCCGCCTCGACGTACGCCATCCGGCTCTACATCAACCTGCGCCGGGTGCGCACCGGCGGCGACCTGGGCGACCCGGACCCGAAGATCCGCCCGATCCCGACGCTGCTCGTCGGCGCCCTCGGCGGCCTGCTCGTGGGCGTGACCAGCGTGGGCTCCGGCTCGGTGATCATGGTCGCGCTGCTGATGCTCTACCCGGGCCTCTCGGCGGTGAAGCTCGTCGGCACCGACCTGGTGCAGGCCGTGCCGCTGGTGCTCGCCGCCGCCATCTCCAACATCGCGCTGCACGGCCTGGAGACCGAGATCCTGGTCCCGCTGCTCATCGGCTCGGTGCCCGGCACCATCCTGGGCAGCCGGATCGCCCCCCGCGTCCCGCAGTCGTTCATCCGCCGCGCGCGTGGTGGTCGTGCTGACCATGTCGGGGGTCGCCCTCCTCGACAAGTCCGGCTGGAAGCCGCTCGGCGCGGAGGAGACCCACCCCTTCCTCATCGCCGGGGTCGGCGTCGCGATGGTCGTCCTGGTGCCCCTGGTGTGGGGGATCCTGCGCCGCGGCCAGGGCCTGCCCCTGTACGGCGCCCCGACGGTGGCCGAGCTGGAGGGGTCGTCGGCGGCCGACCGGGCCGCCCGACCCGACCAGGCGAGCCGGCCCGGCTAGCCGGGCCGCAGCCGGCGGCCCCCCCCCCGGGACGCCGCCCCGACCCCCACCGCACGAGCCGGATGGGGTCGTCGGCCACCGACCCTCCCGTCCTGGCCGAGATCGACGTACGCTCGACAGTGCTCCCTCCTGCGAAGCGTCGATGCCCCACGTGTCCAGCCTCAGGAGACTCGGCCCACTTCTGAGAGCTGGATCATGGTTCGTGTACGCCGCACCACCGCCCGTGACCATGCCCGCGCCCACGCCCGCACCCGCGGCCTGAGGGCTGCCACAGCGCTCGTCCTGCCGCTGGTGCTCGTCGCCGGCGCCCTGGGGGCGCCGTCCGCCACCGCCGCCGAGGCCGCGGGCGTGCGCTACACCCTCGGCATCAGCGCACCGTCCACGGCCGGTCCCGGAGACGTGGTGGTCGTCGAGCTGACGCAGCCTCAACACCGGCGCGGTGCGTCAGGACGGCAGCGTCGCGAAGGTCGACCTGACCGACGTGCTCGACGACGCGGACCTCGCGACCGGGTTCCTCAACCCGGCGCTGAGCGTCGACGGCGACACCCTGACCTGGGCGATCCCGGAGACCCCGCCGGGCAGCCCGACGACGGTCGGCTTCCGCGTCGTGGTGCGGTCGACGGTCACCCGCGCCACCCTGGCCGCCGTGGCCGCACCGGCCACGGCCGGCGGCTCGTGCGAGACCTGCAGCGTCTCGGTGGGCATCGGCGCGGCGCCGATCTCCCGGTCGAGCGCACCGACCACCACCGGCACCGCCCGGGTGGGCGCCGAGCTGACGAGCTCGCTCGACACCTCCGGCTGGCCCGCGGGCACGACGTTCACCTCCTTCTGGCTCGCCGACGGCGTCCGGATCCCCGGGGCGACCGGGGCGACGTACACGCCGAGCGCCGCCCAGCTCGGCGCGCGGATCACCGCGGCCGTGACCGGCCACCTGGACGGGTACGCCGACACGACCCGCGCCGCCAGCCCCACCGCCGCCGTGCTGGCGCGCGAGCTCACCGCGACCTCGACGCCCACGATCACCGGCCGGGTCCGGGTCGGCGCCACCCTGACGGCCGACCCCGGCACGTGGGAGAGCGGCGCGACGATGAGCTACCGCTGGCTGCGGGACGGCACCCCCCTGGCCGGGGCCACGAGCCGGTCCTACCAGCTGCGCGCCCAGGACCGCGGCCACCGCCTGGCCGTGGTCGCCACCGGCACCAAGCCGGGTGCCGCCACCGCGTCGCGGACCAGCGACCCGACCACCCCGGTCGCGCTCGGCGTCCAGGCCCGGCACCCGCGACCCCAGGTGCGCGGGACGGCGAAGGTCGGTCGCCCGCTGCGCGCCGTCGCCGGACGCCACGACGCCGGCACCCGGGTCAGGCTGCGCTGGTACGCCGGCGGGCGGGCGATCGCCGGTGCGACGGCCACGACCTACCGGATCCGGAGCGGCCAGGTCGGCAAGCGCCTCACGGTGCGCACGACCGTGACGAAGCCGGGCTACACGACGGTCGTGCGGACCAGCAGGCCGAGCCCGGTCGCGCGCCGCTCTTAAAGTAGTGTGGGAGAGTCGACATAATCGCCGCTTCGACCACGCGTCCCCCACGTGGCTACGATGACGGCTGCTGTTCCCCTGCGAGAGGCACCCCTTCTTCATGACCACGACGCACAGCGACTACCGGCTGAGCCAGCTCGACCAGCTCGAGGCCGAGTCGATCCACATCTTCCGCGAGGTCGCCGCCGAGTTCGAGAAGCCCGTCCTGATGTTCTCGGGCGGCAAGGACTCCATCGTCATGCTCCGCCTGGCGGAGAAGGCCTTCTACCCGGCGAAGATCCCGTTCCCGGTGCTCCAGGTCGACACCGGCCTGGACTTCCCCGAGGTGCTGGTGACCCGCGACAACTGGGTCAACCGCCTCGGCGTCCGGCTGGTGGTGGCCTCCATCGACGACGCCATCGCCAACGGCGTGGTGATCGACGACGGCAAGACCAGCCGCAACCGGATGCAGACCGGCACCCTGCTCAACGCCATCGAGGAGAACGGCTTCACCGCCGCCTTCGGTGGCGGACGCCGCGACGAGGAGAAGGCCCGCGCCAAGGAGCGCGTCTACTCCCACCGCGACGAGTTCGGGCAGTGGGACCCCAAGATGCAGCGCCCCGAGCTGTGGAGCCTCTACAACGGCCGCCTGCACGAGGGCGAGCACATGCGGATCTTCCCGATCTCCAACTGGACCGAGCTCGACGTCTGGGACTACATCGGCCGCGAGGGCATCGAGATCCCGCCGATCTACTTCTCCCACCAGCGCAACGTCTTCGTCCGCGACGGCATGCTGATGAGCGAGACCCCGCTCAACCCGCTCCGCGAGGGCGAGGTCGTCGAGGAGCGCACCGTCCGCTTCCGCACCTGCGGTGACATCACCCTCACCGGCTGCGTCGAGTCGACCGCCTCGACCATCCCCGAGATCATCGACGAGGTGTCGGTCGCCACGCTCACCGAGCGCGGCGCCACCCGTGGCGACGACCGGTTCTCCGAGGCAGCCATGGAAGACCGCAAGAAGGAAGGCTACTTCTGATGAGCACCCCCGCCACCGACGCCAGCACTGACGCCGCCACCGACTCCACCACCGAGTCGTCGGTGACCAACATGGACCTGCTCCGCTTCGCCACCGCCGGCTCCGTCGACGACGGCAAGTCGACCCTCATCGGTCGCCTGCTGCTCGACTCCAAGTCGATCTTCGCCGACCAGATGGAGGCCGTCGAGGCCACCAGCGCGTCGAAGGGCTACGACTACACCGACCTGGCGCTGCTGACCGACGGTCTGCGCTCCGAGCGCGAGCAGGGCATCACCATCGACGTGGCCTACCGCTACTTCGCGACGCCCGACGCGCAAGTTCATCATCGCCGACACCCCCGGCCACGTGCAGTACACGCGCAACATGGTCACCGGCGCCTCGACCGCCGACCTCGGCCTGGTGCTGGTCGACGCCCGTCAGGGCCTGACCGAGCAGTCGCGCCGGCACGCGGTGATCCTGTCGCTGCTGCGGGTGCCCCACCTGGTGCTCGCGGTCAACAAGATGGACCTCGTCGACTACTCGCAGGAGGTCTACGAGAAGATCCACGCCGAGTTCACCGACGTTCGCCACCAAGCTGAACATCCCCGACCTCGAGGTCATCCCGATCTCGGCGCTGGCCGGCGACAACGTCGTCAACCGCTCCGAGAACATGGACTGGTACTCCGGCCCCACGCTCATGCACCACCTCGAGCACGTCCACGTGGCCTCCGACCGCGACCTGGTCGACGTCCGCTTCCCGGTGCAGTACGTCGTGCGCCCGAAGTCCGAGGAGCACCACGACTACCGCGGCTACGGCGGCATGGTGGCCGGCGGCGTCCTGAAGCCCGGCGACGAGGTCGTCGTCCTGCCCTCGGGCATGACGTCGAAGATCGCCGGCATCGACCTCTTCGACAAGGAGATCACCGAGGCGTTCCCGCCGATGTCGGTGACCGTCCGGCTCGAGGACGACGTCGACGTCTCGCGCGGCGACATGATCGCCCGCGTCAAGAACGCCCCGGTGCCCAGCCAGGACATCGACGCGATGGTCTGCTGGATGACCAACGCCCCGCTCAAGCCGCGGCAGAAGCTGGCCATCAAGCACACCACCCGCACCGCGCGGGCCCTGGTCAAGGACATCCAGTACCGCCTGGACGTCAACACCCTGCACCGCGACCAGGAGACCAAGGAGCTCGGCGTCAACGAGATCGGCCGCGTCCAGCTGCGCACCACGGTGCCGCTGCTGTGCGACCCGTACTCGCAGAACCGCACCACCGGCTCCTTCATCCTCATCGACGAGGCCACCGGCGTCACCGTCGGCGCCGGGATGATCAACAGCGGCTCCT
>CAVWTJ010000010.1:0-151402 GCA_963757695.1 uncultured Actinomycetota bacterium | reverse complement strand
GCGCTACGAGGCCTACGGCTGGCACGTCCAGACCGTCGACTGGACCAACGGCGGCGAGCGACTACCACGAGGACGTCCCCGCCCTGTGGGACGCGATCCAGGCGGCCACAGGCCGTCACCGACCGGCCCAGCTTCATCCAGCTCAAGACGATCATCGCCTGGCCCGCGCCCAACGCGCAGGGCACCGGTGGCTCCGCACGGCTCCGCCCTCGGTGACGAGGAGGTCGCGGCCACCAAGAAGGTCATGGGCTTCGACCCCGACCACACCTTCGAGGTCGCCGACGACGTGCTCGCCCACACCCGCAGGGTGCTCGAGCGTGGCGAGGCGGCCGGCGCGCGTGGGAGGCGCAGTACGACGCCTGGGCCAGGAACCCTGCCCGCGAGGCCGCTTCTTCACCGGCTCACCCGCACGCTTCCCCGACGACTGGGACGCCGACCTGCCGACGTTCGCCGCCGACCCGAAGGGCGTCGCGACCCGCAAGGCCTCCGGCGCGGTGATCAACGCGATCGCCACCGCCGTGCCCGGCTCTCGGGCGGCTCCGCCGACCTCGCCGGGTCGAACAACACCACCATCGAGGACGCCGCCTCGTTCCTGCCGACGACCGCTCCACCAAGATGTGGACCGGCGACCCGCTCACCGGCCGGGTGCTGCACTTCGGCATCCGCGAGCACGGCATGGGAGCGATCATGAACGGCATCGCGGCCGACCGCGTCACCCGCGTCTTCGGCGGCACGTTCCTCACCTTCTCCGACTACATGCGCGGCTCGTCCGGCTCGCGGCGCTGATGCAGCTGCCGGTCACCTACGTCTGGACCCACGACTCCATCGGGCTCGGCGAGGACGGCCCGACCCACCAGCCGATCGAGCACCTCGCCGCGCTGCGGGCGATCCCCGGCCTCGACGTCGTCCGCCCGGCGGACGCCAACGAGACCGTCGCCTGCTGGCAGGCGATCCTCGCGCACACCGACCGCCCGCGGCGCTGGCGCTGAGCCGGCAGAACGTGCCGATCTTCCCCCGCGGCGAGGACGGCTACCCGACACCGAGCGCGTCGAGGCGGCGGCTACGTCCTGCTCGACACCGAGGGGCACGCCCGACGTGATCCTCATCGGCACCGGCTCCGAGGTGCAGCTCGCCGTCGCGGCCCGCGACGCTGCTCGCCGCCGACGGGATCGACGCCCGCGTGGTCTCGATGCCCTGCCTGGAGTGGTTCGAGGAGCAGGACGCCGCCTACCGCGACACCGTCCTGCCGCCCAGCGTCAAGGCCCGCGTCTCGGTCGAGGCCGGCGTCAAGCAGGGCTGGCGCGAGATCGTCGGCGACCACGGCCGGATCATCTCGATCGACCACTACGGCGCCTCGGCCGACTACGCACCCTCTACGCCGAGTTCGGCATCACCGCCCAGGCCGTCGGGCCGCGCGCGACGCGACACCGTCAGCCGCCAGGCCTGACCCGCCACCACCGTCCTCCCCACCCGCCGATCACAGGAGGACCACATGAACGACCGACTGAAGGCGCTCGCTGACGCCGGCGTGTCCATCTGGCTCGACGACCTCTCGCGCGAGCGGCTCGAGACCGGCAACCTCGCCGACCTCGTCAAGGAGAAGTCGGTCGTCGGCGTCACCACCAACCCCGCGATCTTCGCAGGCGCGCATCGCCAAGGGCGAGCGCTACGACGCCCAGGTGCGGAGCTCGCCGCCGAGGGCCCCGACGTCGACCAGGTGATCTTCGAGCTCACCACCGACGACGTCCGCAACGCCTGCGACGTGTTCGCCCCGGTCGCCGACGTCCACCGACGCGACGACGGCCGGGTCTCGATCGAGGTCGAGCCCGACCTGGCCCACGACACCGAGCCACGATCGCCTCGGCCCAGGCGCTCTGGGCGGCCGTCGACCGGCCCAACGTGCTGATCAAGATCCCGGCGACCATGGAGGGCTGCCGGCCATCACCGACACCATCGCCGAGGGCATCAGCGTCAACGTCACGCTGATCTTCGGCCTGGAGCGCTACCAGGCCGTCATGGACGCCTACCTCGCCGGTCTCGAGCAGGCCCGCGACGCCGGCCTCGACCTCGCGCAGCATCCACTCGGTCGCGTCGTTCTTCGTCTCGCGCGTCGACACCGAGATCGACGCCCGGCTCGAGAAGATCGGCACCGACGAGGCCCTCGCGCTCGGGGCAAGGCCGCCGTCGCCAACGCCCGGCTCGCCTACGACGCCTTCGAGACGTTCTTCGCCTCCGACCGCTGGGAGGCGCTCGCCGCCGCCGGCGCCAACGCGCAGCGTCCGCTGTGGGCCTCCACCGGCGTCAAGAACCCCGACTACCCCGACACGATGTACGTGTCGACCTCGTCGTCGCCGACACCGTGAACACGATGCCCGAGAAGACCATGGACGCCTTCGCCGACCACGGCGAGGTCACCGGCGACGAGGTCACCGGCACCGCCGACGACGCGCAGGCGCTCCTCGACCAGATCGCCGCCGCCGGCGTCGACTGCGACGACGTGATGAAGGTCCTCGAGGACGAGGGCGTCGACAAGTTCGTCGCCTCGTGGGACGAGCTCGTCGAGACCGTCAAGACGCAGATGGAGAAGCAGGGCTCGTGACCACCGGCCCGGTCGACCCGACCACGACCGCGGCCTGGGGCGGCTGGACGTCCCTCGCCGACGGCTTCGAGCCCGACCTGCGGGCCTGGTTCGCCGAGGACCCGGACCGGGTCGACGCGGCTCACGTTCACCGCCGGCGACCTGCACGTCGACCTGTCGAAGGGTCTGGTCCACGGACGACGTGCTCGACGGCGCTCCTCGGCCTCGCCGACGAGGTGGGGCTGGCCGAGCGGCGCGACGCGATGTTCGCCGGCGAGCACGTCAACGTCACCGAGGACCGCGCCGTGCTGCACACCGCGCTGCGGCTGCCCGGCCGACGCCTCGCTCGAGGTCGACGGCCAGGACGTCGTCGCCGACGTGCACGAGGTCCTCGACCGGGTCTACGCCTTCGCCGACCAGGTCCGCTGCGGCGCCTGGGTCGGGGCCACCGGGCAGCGCATCCGCACGGTCGTCAACATCGGCATCGGCGGCTCCGACCTCGGCCCGGTGATGGCCTACGAGGCGCTCGAGCCCTACCGCCAGGACGGCCTCGAGTGCCGGTTCATCAGCAACATCGACCCGACCGACTGCGCCACGACGCTCGCCGGGCTCGACCCGGCGACGACGCTGTTCATCGTGGCCAGCAAGACGTTCGGCACGCTCGAGACGCTGACCAACGCCCGGCTGTGCCGCGGCGTGGCTCCTCGACGGGCTGCGCGGCCGGGGCGCTCGAGCGAGGGCGACGACAACGACGCGGTCGCGCAGCACTTCGTCGCCGTCTCCACCGCGCTCGACAAGGTCGCCGACTTCGGCATCGACCCCGCCAACGCCTTCGGGTTCTGGGACTGGGTCGGCGGGCGCTACTCCGTCGACTCCGCCATCGGCACCTCGATCGCGATCGCGATCGGACCGGAGCGGTTCGCCGAGCTCCTGGCCGGCATGCACGCGATGGACGAGCACTTCCGCACCGCCGAGCCGGCGCGCCAACGTGCCGATCCTGATGGGACTGCTCAACGTCTGGTACGCCGACTTCCTCGGCGCCCAGACCCACGCCGTGCTCCCCTACGCCCAGCTGCTGCACCGGTTCCCGGCGTACCTCCAGCAGCTCACGATGGAGTCCAACGGCAAGAGCGTCCGCTGGGACGGCACCCCCGTCACCACCGACACCGGCGAGGTGTTCTGGGGCGAGCCCGGCACCAACGGCCAGCACGCGTTCTACCAGCTGATCCACCAGGGCACCCGGCTCATCCCGGCCGACTTCATCGCCTTCGCCAACCCGGCGCACCCGCTGCGCGACGGCGACGTCGACGTCCACGAGCTGTTCCTGGCCAACTTCTTCGCCCAGACCCGCGCGCTCGCCTTCGGCAAGACCGCCGAGGAGGTGCGCGCCGAGGGCACCGCCGAGGACGTCGTCGCGGCCCGCGTGTTCGACGGGCAACCGGCCGACCGCCTCGATCATGGCGCCCGAGCTGACCCCGTCGGTGCTCGGCCAGCTGATCGCCCTCTACGAGCACATCACCTTCACCCAGGGCGCCGTGTGGGGCATCGACAGCTTCGACCAGTGGGGCGTCGAGCTCGGCAAGCAGCTCGCCCAGCAGATCAGCCCCGCGGTCGCCGGCGACGCCGAGGTCGCCGCCGAGCAGGATCCCTCCACCCAGGCCCTGATCGCCTACTACCGGGAGCAGCGCCGCTGATGGCCACCGAGCTGGACCAACCCCCTGCGCGACGAGCAGGACCGCCGGCTGCCCCGCATCGCCGGCCCGTGCGGCCTCGTCCTCTTCGGCGTCACCGGCGACCTGTCGCGCAAGAAGATCATGCCGGCGATCTACGACCTCGCGAACCGTGGCCTGCTGCCGCCCGGCTTCAGCCTGGTCGGCTTCGCCCGGCGGCGACTGGGCCGACGAGGACTTCGCCCAGATCGTGCACGACTCGGTCAAGACCCACGCCCGCACCGAGTTCCGCGAGGAGGTGTGGCAGCAGCTCGCCGAGGGGTTCCGGTTCGTCCCCGGCAGCTTCGACGACGACGCGGCCTTCGCCCGGCTGCGCCGTACGATCGAGGAGCTCGACGAGGTCCGCGGCACCGACGGCAACCACGCGTTCTACCTGGCGATCCCGCCCGGCGCCTTCGGCACGGTCGTCGGACAGCTCCAGGAGCACGGCCTGGCCGAGGCCGACGGCGACGCCTGGCGACGGGTCGTCGTCGAGAAGCCCTTCGGGCACGACCTGGAGTCGGCCCGCGAGCTCAACGACATCCTCGCCGGGGTCTTCCCGTCCGGCTCGATCTTCCGCATCGACCACTACCTCGGCAAGGAGACGGTCCAGAACATCTTGGCGATCCGGTTCGCCAACGCGATGTTCGAGCCGATCTGGAACTCCCACTTCGTCGACCACGTGCAGATCACCATGGCCGAGGACGGCGGCATCGGCGGCCGCGCCGGCTACTACGACGGCATCGGCGCCGCGCGCGACGTCATCCAGAACCACCTGATGCAGCTGATGTCGCTGGTCGCGATGGAGGAGCCGGCGTCGTTCGACGCCGACGCGCTGCGCATCGAGAAGCAGAAGGTGCTCTCCAGCGTCACGCTGCCGCAGGCGTCTCGACCTGACGACCGCACGCGGGCAGTACTCCGAGGGCTGGGCCGGCGGCGAGAAGGTGCCCGGCTTCCTCCAGGAGGAGGGCATCACGGCCGGCTCGACCACCGAGACCTACGCCGCGATCACCCTCGAGGTCGCCACCCGGCGGTGGGCCGGCGTCCCGTTCTACCTGCGCACCGGCAAGCGCCTCGGACGCCGCGTCACCGAGGTCGCGATCGTCTTCAAGCGGGCACCCCACCTGCCCTTCACCGCCTCCGCGACCGAGGAGCTCACCCAGAACGCGCTCGTGATCCGGGTCCAGCCGGACGAGGGCATGACGATGCGGTTCGGCTCCAAGGTGCCCGGCACGGCGATGGAGATCCGCGACGTCAACATGGACTTCGCCTACGGCGGCTCCTTCACCGAGGACAGCCCCGAGGCCTACGAGCGGCTGATCCTCGACGTCCTGCTCGGCGACCCGCCGCTCTTCCCGCGCCACGAGGAGGTCGAGCTCTCCTGGAAGATCCTCGACCCGATCCTCGAGCACTGGGCCCGCCAGGACGCCCGCGGTGCCGACAAGGACAAGCCCGAGCAGTACGGCGCCGGCACCTGGGGCCCAGCCTCGGCCGATGCCATGCTCGCCCGCACCGACCGCGTCTGGAGGCGGCCATGATCGAGCTGCTCGACACCAACTCCTCGGGCATCGCCGCCGAGCTCGTCCGCGCCCGCAAGCGCACCGGCAGCCCCGCGATGGGCATGGTGATGACGCTGGTGATCGTCGTCGACGAGGACGAGGCCACGGCCGCGATGGACGCCGCCCGCCTCGCCTCGCACGAGCACCCCGCGCGGGTGATCGGCGTGATCCTCGGCGACGGCCGCGGCGCCGGCGTCGTCAACGCCCAGGTCGGCATGGGTGACGGCTGGACCGGTGAGATCGCCCTCATCCGGCTCAAGGGCGAGGTCGTCAAGCACGCGGAGTCCGTCGTGCTCCCGCTCCTGCTGCCCGACTCCCCCGTCGCGATCTGGTGGCCGCACGACGCGCCGGCCGACCCTGCCGCCGACCCGCTCGGTGCCCTGGCACAGCGCCGCATCACCGATGCCGCCTCGGTCTCCTCGGGTCGCACGACGGCGCTGTCGACCCAGTGCTCGTCGTACGTCAAGGGCAACACCGACCTGGCCTGGACCCGGATCACGCCGTGGCGCGCGCTGCTCGCCGCTGCGCTCGACCAGCACCCGCTCAAGGTCACCGGCGGCTCGGTGACGGCCGAGCGCGATCAGCCCGAGCGCCGACCTGCTCACCACCTGGCTGGCGAACCGGCTCAAGGTGCCGATCACCCGGCACAGCTCGGCCGGTCCCGGGATCACCGAGGTGGTGCTCGAGAGCGGCGAGGGCCCGGTGAAGATCACCCGCACCGACGGCGCGCTCGCCACGTTCACCACCCCGGCGAGCCCTGACCGCCCCATCGCGCTGAAGCGACGCGGCGTCCCCGAGCTGCTCATGGAGGAGCTGCGCCGTCTCGACGAGGACGACGTCTACGCCGCCACGGTGCGCGCGATGTCTGCCAAGCCGAAGAAGTCCGCCTCATCATCCAAGACAGCAGCGAGGAAGTCGTGACCGAACCCCTGATCGAGGTCCACCCCGACGCCGCCACGCTCGCGACCGCGATCGCGGGCGAGCTGATCGCGCGCCTCGAAGCGGCGCAGGCCTCGGGCCACGTCCCGCAGATCGCCCTCACCGGCGGCACGATCGCCGATGCCGTCCACCACGAGCTGGCCCGGCTGTCACCGGGCAGCGAGGTCGACTGGGCGCGGGTCGTGGTCTGGTTCGGCGACGAGCGCTTCGTGGCCCCGGACTCCGCCGACCGCAACGTCCGGCCAGGCGCGGGCGGCGTTCCTCGACGCCGTCGGCGCCCGTGAGGTGCACGAGATGCCCTCCACCGCCGACGCGGCCGACGTGCACGCGGGAGCGGCGTCGTACGCCGCCACGATGCGCGAGCACGGCGCCGGACAGCTCGACGTGCTCATGCTCGGGATCGGCCCCGACGGTCACGTCGCCTCGCTCTTCCCCGGCCAGGCCACCCTCGACGTCGACGACGCCATGACCGTCGGGGTGCTCGGCTCCCCCAAGCCGCCGCCGGAGCGGATCAGCCTGACCTTCGCCGCGCTCAACCGCGCCGAGTCCGTGTGGTTCCTCGCCAGCGGCGAGGGCAAGGCGGCCGCCGTGGCAGCAACCCTCGCCGACGAGGGGTCGGTCCACGACACCCCCGCCCGCGGCGTCACCGGCCGCGACGAGACCGTCTGGTTCCTCGACACCCCCGCCGCCTCCCACCTCTGACCCACCCGACCCCTCGGCACCCGTCTCCACCGGCCGCCCTCCCCGAGGAGGTCGCGCACGAGGCTTGGCTCATCGACGTGTTCGTGGCCGAGGACCTCTTCGGGCACCGAGCGGACGCGGAGCTGCGACTCCGGATGGGTGCGGCGCGAGCCGAGCGGCTCCTCGGCCGCAGCGCGAGCTGAGTTCGAGATCGGTACCGTCCGCCACACCCGACCGCACCGACCACCTCTTCCGCCACACCGGTCCCACAACGACGTCGAGTCGGCGCGAGGTCGCGCCGACTCGACAGAAGACCTCCGGCTCGAGCGGTGCTCAGCCGGTGGGGGCAGAGCTCAGAAGATGATGTCGCCGGACTTGCGGCGCGAGCGCAGCAGCTGGATCGCCTCGTCGAGGATGACCTCGGCCTCCTTGTCGGAGCGACGCTCCTTCACGTAGGCCAGGTGGGTCTTGTAGGGCTCGATCTTCGGCGCCGGCGGCGGGTTGTCGGAGTCCAGCGACGCCGGGAGCCCGCACTTGGGGCAGTCCCACGAGTCCGGGACGGTCGCCTCGACGGAGAACGTGATCACCGACCGGTGCTCGTGGGAGCAGAAGTACGTGACGGCCTGCCGCGGAGCGGCCTCGCCGCGCTCGGCCTCGCCCATCGGGCCTGCGCCGACGCGGCTGCCTCGGATGGCGTTTCCTGCACCTGCCATGGGGGTGTCTCCTCGGATTCGTGGTGGGGATGGGCTCAGTAGGCCTTGAGCAGGCCCAGAGCGATGACGCAGGCGAACCAGATGATGCCGGTGCCGATGGTGAAGCGGTCCAGGTTGCGCTCGGCGACCGAAGATCCGCCCAGCGAGCTGGACACACCGCCACCGAACATGTCGGACAGACCGCCGCCGCGACCCTTGTGCAGAAGGACGAGCAGGATCATGAGGGCGCTGGCTGCGATGAGCAGAATGGTGAAGAGGAGTTCCACGGGACCGGATTCTACGTCAGGGTCGATCGAAGTCAGATGATCGGCATGTCGTAGAAGCGGCAGATTCCGCCGAACTCGTCGGCCTGGAGGCTCGCACCTCCGACGAGAGCGCCGTCGACGTCGTCCTTCGCCATGATCCCGGCGACGTTCGCGGCCTTCACCGAACCGCCGTACAGGACCCGTACGCCGTCGGCCGCCGGCGTCCCCGTGCACCTCGCGGATCCGCGCCGCGGATCGCGCCGCACACCTCCTGGGCGTCCTCGGGGGTGGCGACCTCACCGGTGCCGATGGCCCAGACCGGCTCGTAGGCGACGACGAGGCCGGCGACCTGCTCGGCGGTGAAGCCGGCCAGCGAGCCGTCGAGCTGGGCCAGGGTGTGGGCCACGTGCTCGCCGGCCTTGCGCACGTCCAGGCCCTCGCCGACGCACACGATCGGGGTCATCGACGCCGCCAGCGCCTGGTGGGCCTTGGCGTTGACGACCTGCGTCGGTCTCGGCGTGGTAGCTCGCGGCGCTCGGAGTGGCCGACCACGACGTAGGAGCAGCCGAGCTTGGCCAGCATCGCGGCCGAGATCTCACCGGTGTAGGCACCGGAGTCGTGCGCCGAGACGTCCTGGGCGCCGTACCTCAGCGAGAGCCGGTCGCCGTCCACCATCGTCTGCACCGAGCGCAGGTCGGTGAACGGCGGGACGACGCACCACCTCGACCTTGCCGTAGTCGTGGCGCTTGTCCGACAGCGTCCAGGCCAGCTTCTGCACCAGGTGCGCCGCTTCCTGGTGGTTGAGGTTCATCTTCCAGTTGCCCGCCATGAGCGGGGTCCGGGGTGTCGCGGCCATTGCGGCCTCCTTCGGTTCGGAGATCGGGGGACGGAGCCCGGGGAGAGGGCGCACGGGGGCCGGAGCCCCCGCGCGTCAGTCCTCGAGGACGGTGATGCCGGGCAGCTCCTTGCCCTCGAGGTACTCCAGGCTGGCGCCGCCGCCGGTCGAGATGTGGCCGAACGACGACTCGTCGAAGCCGAGCGCCCGCACCGCGGCGGCGGAGTCACCGCCACCGACGACGGAGAGGCCGTCGATGCGGGTCAGGGCCGCGGCGACGGCACGGGTGCCGTCGCTGAACTCCGGCGACCTCGAAGACCCCCATCGGTCCGTTCCAGAAGACCGTCCTGGCATCGGCCAGCGCTGCCGCGAAGTCCGCACCGGACGCCGGCCCGATGTCCAGGCCGAGGCAGTCGGCCGGGATCGCCTCCGCGGGCACGACGCGCGGCTGCGGCGTCGTCTCACCCGTCGGGAACGTCGTGTCCACCACGATGTCGCCCGGCAGCAGGATCTGGACGCCGCTCTCCTCGGCTCGCGCCAGGTAGGAGCGGCAGGTCTCGAGCTGGTCCTCCTCCAGGAGGCTCTTGCCGACCTCGTGGCCCTGCGCGGCCAGGAAGGTGAAGACCATCCCGCCGCCGATCAGCAGCTTGTCGGCCTTGCCGAGCAGGTTGTCGATGACACCGAGCTTGTCGGAGACCTTCGACCCGCCGAGGACGACGACGTAGGGACGCGCCGGGTCGACCGTGAGTCGACGCAGCACGTCGATCTCGGTGGCGACCAGCGCACCCATGGCGTGCGGCAGCCGCTGGGCGACGTCGTAGACCGACGCCTGCTTGCGGTGCACCACGCCGAACCCGTCGGAGACGAAGGCGTCCGCCAGCGCGGCCAGCTGGTCGGCGAACGCGCCGCGCTCGGCGTCGTCCTTGCTGGTCTCGCCGGCGTTGAAGCGGACGTTCTCCAGCAGGGCCACCTCGCCGTCGGCGAGCGCGGCGACCGTGGCGGTCGCGGACTCCCCGACGGTGTCGGTCGCGAAGGCGACCTCCTGGCCGAGCAGCTCGCCGAGGCGGGCTGCCGACCGGGGCCAGCGAGTAGCGGTCCTCTGGAGCCCCCTTCGGGCGTCCGAGGTGGGCGGTGACGATCACCCGCGCACCCGCCTCGGCCAGCGCCTTGATCGTCGGGACGCTGGCACGGATCCGGCCGTCGTCGGTGATCGTCGTACCGTCGAGCGGGACGTTGAGGTCCGAGCGGACCAGGACCCGCTTGCCGGCGACGTCGCCCAGGGTGGAGTACTCCGACACGTCAGAGGGTCTCGCCGATGTAGGCGATCAGGTCGCGCGAGTCGGTTGGAGTAGCCCCACTCGTTGTCGTACCAGCCGACGACCTTGACCTGGTTGCCGATGACCTTGGTCAGCGGGGCGTCGAAGATGCAGGACGCCGGGTCGGTGACGATGTCGCTGGAGACGATCGGGTCGGTCGAGTACTTCAGGAACCGGCCGTCGGCCGCCTTCTCGATGATCGCGTTGACCTCCTCGACGGTCGTCTCGCGACCGGCCTCGAAGGTGAGGTCGGTGGCCGAGCCGGTCGGGACCGGGACGCGAAGGGCGAAGCCGTCGAGCTTGCCCTTCAGCTCGGGCAGCACCAGTCCGATCGCCTTCGCAGCGCCGGTCGACGTCGGTACGACGTTCAGCGCGGCGGCGCGGGCGCGACGCAGGTCCTTGTGGATGTTGTCCTGGAGGTTCTGGTCGGCGGTGTAGGCGTGGATCGTCGTCATCAGGCCCTTGACGATGCCGAGGTCGTCGTTGAGCGCCTTGGCCATCGGGCCGAGGCAGTTGGTGGTGCACGACGCGTTGGAGATCACCGTGTGCGCCGCGCCGTCGTAGTCGGTGTGGTTGACACCCATGACGACGGTGATGTCCTCGTTGGTCGCGGGCGCCGAGATGATGACCTTCTTGGCACCGCCGGCGTCCACGTGGGCACGCGCCTTGGTGGCGTCGGTGAAGAAGCCGGTCGACTCGACGACGACGTCGACGCCGAGGTCGCCCCAGGCCAGGTTGGCGGGGTCGCGCTCGGCGAACGCCTTGATCTCGGTGCCACCGACCACGATCGCGTCGTCGGTCGACGACACGTCGGCGTCGAGGCGCCCGAGGATCGAGTCGTACTTGAGCAGGTGGGCGAGGACGGCGTTGTCGGTGAGGTCGTTGACCCCCACGATCTCGATGTCCAGACCAGAGGCCCGGACGGCCCGGAAGAAGTTGCGGCCGATGCGGCCGAAGCCGTTGATGCCTACGCGAACGGTCACTGCGATGCTCCTGCTGCTCGTCTGTATGGGGCTCGTCGACCCTATCCCCCGTCGACAGCAGGACCTACCGGTGTCCCGCGGTACGTGCCGGTAACCGGTGTCAGGCCCGAGGGGCCCGAGAGACCCGGCCTAGTCGTCGTCGGCGAGCATCTCGGCGGTCAGCGACGCCTCGGTGTCGGGAATGCCGAGCTCCTCGGCTCGCTTGTCGGCCATGGCCAGCAGGCGCCGGATCCGGCCGGCGATGGCGTCCTTGGTCAGCACCGGGACGTGCAGCTGTCCGAGCTCCTCCAAGCGAGGCCTGCTTGTGCTCGAGGCGCAGGCTCCCGGCCATCCGCAGGTGGTCGGGCACCTCCTCGCCGAGGATCTCCATAGCGCGGTCCACCCGGGCGCCGGCCGCGACCGCGGCCCGGGCCGAGCGCCGCAGGTTGGCGTCGTCGAAGTTGGCGAGCCGGTTGGCCGTGGCGCGGACCTCGCGCCGCATCCGACGTTCCTCCCAGGCCATCAGCGTCTCGTGGGCGCCGAGCCGGGTGAGCAGCTGACCGATCGCGTCGCCGTCGCGGATGACGACCCGGTCGACGCCGCGCACCTCGCGCGCCTTCGCCTGGATGCCGAGGCGCCGGGCGACGCCGACGAGGGCCAGGGCCGCCTCGGGCCCGGGGCAGGTGACCTCGAGCGAGGAGGACCGGCCCGGCTCGGTGAGCGAGCCGTGGGCGAGGAACGCACCGCGCCACGCGGCCACCGCGTCGCAGCCACCGCCCGAGACGACCGCCGGCGGCAGTCCGCGCACCGGTCGTCCGCGCTGGTCGAGCAGCCCGGTCTGGCGGGCGAGGGACTCGCCGTCCTTGACCACGCGGACGATGTAGCGACTGCCCTTGCGCAGGCCGTTGCCCTGGACCATGACGACGTCGGACTTGTGCCCGTAGACCTCGTCGATGTCCTTGCGCAGCCGCCGCGCCGTCGCGCCGTGGTCGAGCTCGGCCTCGACGACGATCTTGCCGCTCACGATGTGCAGGCCGCCGGCGAAGCGCAGCATCGTCGCGACCTCGGCCTTGCGACAACAGGTCTTGGTGATCTGGGTGTTGGCGAGCTCCGCCTTCACCTGAGCCGTCATCGCCATGAGGGCGAGTCTCCCACGAGCGTCAACAACCCTCGCACCCCGCTCCCGCCCCCGACCGGCACCGGGTCACCCGCGACCCGCCCGCGACGATCCGGGCGTAGGCGGAGGCCAGCTTGCGCGGGTCGTGGCGCGGGCTCCCGTCGTCGACCGCGACGTCGGCGAGCACGAGCTCGGCGCCGGTCGACGCGCGACCATCTCCTGCGAGCTCCTGGAGGTGCTCGGGGTCCATGCCGCGTCGGATCGGCGAGCACGGTGTGCAGCGAGAGGTCGGGCGCGTGCTCGAGCAGCACGGAGAGGTGGTCGGCCGGGCCGAAGCCACCGGTCTCCCCGGCCTGCTCCCCCAGGTTGAGCACGACGACCAGGCGGGCGCGCGGTGGAGACGACGGCCTGGCGCAGGGCCGGCACGCGCAGGTGCGGCAGCACCGAGGAGAACCACGAGCCCGGGCCCAGGAACACCCAGTCCGCCTCGGCCAGCTTGGCCAACGCGTCCGCGCTCACCGGCGGGTCCGGCGGCTCGAGGTCGATCGAGACGATGACGCCGTCGGTCGTGGCCACCTCGACCTGGCCGCGGACCGTGGTCAGCTCGTCGGGGTCAGCGGCGAGCCCGCGCACCTCGGCGGTGATGTCCATCGGTGTGAGCGCCATCGGCAGCACCCGGCCCTTGGCGCCGAGGAGGCGGCCGACCAGGTCGAGCGCGTCGACGTGGTCACCGAGCAGCTCCCACAGCCCGACGATGAGCAGGTTGCCGACGACGTGGTCGCGCATCTCACCCTCGCCCGCGAAGCGGTGCTGCAGCACCCGCGCCCAGGTGTCGCCCCAGGCATCGTCGCCGCACAGGGCGGCCAGCGCCATCCGCAGGTCGCCCGGCGGCAGCACGTTGAACTCGCCCCGGAGTCGGCCCGACGACCCGCCGTTGTCGGCGACGGTGACGATCGCGGTCAGGTCGTCGACGGTGAGGTCGTCGACGAGGAGCCGGAGCGCGGAGAGCGAGGCGTGCAGGCCGTGGCCACCGCCCAAGGCGACCACCGCCTGGGCCCGGTCGGCGGAGCGGGTCATCGGCAGGTGCTCACTCGCGGCCCAGGTCGCGGTGCGCCGGCCGGGCGTCGTACCCGGCGGCACTGGAGGCGGGCGACGATCTCCTCGGTCATCGCGACGCTGCGGTGCTTGCCTCCGGTGCAGCCGATGGCGACCCGCATGAACCGCTTGCCCTCACGCAGGTAGCCCTCGGCAACGCCGGTCAGCACCGGCACGTAGGCGTCGAGGAACTCGGCGGCGCCCGGCCGCGACTTCACGTACGCCGCCACGTCGGCGTCGCGGCCGGTGTAGCTGCGCAGCTCGGGGATCCAGAACGGGTTGGGCAGGAAGCGCATGTCGGCCATGAAGTCGGCGTCCACCGGGATGCCGTACTTGAAGCCGAAGCTCACGACCGTCACCTTGAGCGCGCGTCGAGTCGGGGGTGCCGAAGGCCCCGGCGATCCGGTCGGTGAGCTGGTGCACGTTGAGGGCCCCGGTGTCGATGACCAGGTCGGCGTCGCTGCGCAGGTCGGCCAGCACCCGTCGCTCGCGGTGCAGACCGTCGAGCAGGCGCCCGGAGGCCTGCAGCGGGTGCGGTCGGCGGGCGGCCTCCTGGCGCCGGACCAGCACCTCGTCCGCGGCGTCGAGGAACACCAGGGTCGTACGCCGCCCCGGGAAGCCCTGGCCGAGCTGGTTGTGCAGGGCGGCGAAGAACGATCCCGAGCGGACGTCGACCACCACCGCGATCGGCTGCCGGGTGCCGAGCCCCTGGTCGACCAGCCGCACGACGTCGGGCAGCAGGCTGGGCGGCAGGTTGTCGACGACGTAGAAGCCGAGGTCCTCCAGCTCCTTGGCGGCCGTGCTGCGACCGGCACCGGTCATCCCGGTGACGACCACGACCTGGCCCTGTGCCTCCGCGGGACCGGTCGGGTCCGGCCGGTCGGACGTCGCGGAGGGCTCGGGCAGCTCTGGATCCTCGGTCACGACTCGTGGACCTCTCCCGTCGCGGTGTTCACGGACACAGTCTTGCCGCTCTCGTCGTCGCGGGCGACCGCGGCCTTGATCGACTCGGCGGTGCGCGGCCCGATCCCGGGCACCAGAGCGATGTCGTCGACCGACGCCTCGCGCAGCTTCTTGAGCGACCCGAAGTGCTTCAGCAGCGTCTTGCGACGCACCTCACCGAGGCCGGGTACGTCGTCGAGCATGCTCTCGACCATCGTCTTGGAGCGGCGCGAGCGGTGGTGGTTGATGGCGAAGCGGTGCGCCTCGTCGCGCACGCGCTGGAGGAGGTAGAGGCCCTCCGAGGAGCGCGCCAGGATCACCGGGTCCTCCTCGTCGGGCAGCCAGACCTCCTCGAGCCGCTTGGCGAGGCCGCACGACCGGGATGTCGTCGATGCCGAGCTCGACGAGCGCCGGTCTGCGCCGCCGCGACCTGGGGCGGTCCGCCGTCGACGACGACCAGTCCCGGGCGCGTAGGCGAACTTGCGCGGCCGGCCGGTCTCCGGGTCGACGAGCATCGGACCGCTCTCGGTGACGCGCTCCTCCGAGCGCGCCTGCTCGTCGAGGAGCCGACGGAAGCGTCGCGTGATGACCTCGTGCATCGACGCGACGTCGTTCTGGCCGTCGACGCCCTTGATCACGAACCGGCGGTACTCGCCCTTGCGCGGGAGCCCGTCCTCGAAGACGACCATCGAGGCGACGACCTCGGTGCCCTGGAGGTTGGAGACGTCGTAGCACTCGATGCGCAGCGGCGCCTCCTCCAGGTCGAGCGCCTCCCGGATCTCCTCCAGTGCGCGGTTGCGGGTGGTGAGGTCGCTGGCGCGCTTGGTCTTGTGCAGGACCAGCGACTGGGCGGCGTTGCTCGCGACCGTCTCCTGCAGCGTCTTCTTGTCACCGCGCTGCGGGACCCGGATCACCACCCGGGCACCGCGCAGGTCGCTCAGCAGCTGCTCGAAGGTGACCACGTCGGGCGGGAGCTCGGGCACCAGGATCTCGCGGGGCACCGACTCCGGGTCGCCGGCGTAGAGCTGGAGCAGGAAGTCCTCCACGAGCTCGGCCGTGCCGCCGTCCTCGACCCGGTCGGCGACCCATCCGCGCTGGCCGCGGATCCGGCCGCCGCGCACGTAGAAGATCTGGACCGCCACCTCCAGCGGGTCCTCGGCCAGGGCGATCACGTCGGCGTCGGCGCCGTCGCCGAGGACGACGGCCTGCTTCTCCAGCGCCTTCTGGAGGGCGCCGAGGTCGTCGCGCAGCCGACCGGCCCTCTCGAACTCCATCGCATCGCTGGCGGCGTACATCTCCTTCTCGATGCGCCTCACGAACGGACGGGTCTGTCCGCCCATGAAGTCGCAGAAGTCGTCGACGATCGCGCGGTGCTCCTCGGCGCTGACGGTGTCGACGCAGGGCGCCGAGCACTTGCCGATGTAGCCGAGCAGGCAGGGCCGGCCGATCTGGGCGGAGCGCTTGAAGACGCCGTTGCTGCACGAGCGCATCGGGAAGACGCGCAGCAGGATGTCGACGGTCTCGCGGATGGCCCAGGCGTGGCTGTAGGGGCCGAAGTAGCGCACACCCTTGCGCTTGGCGCCGCGGCCCACCATGACGCGCGGGTACTCGTCGCCCACCGTCACCGCGAGCCAGGGGTAGGACTTGTCGTCGCGGTACTTGACGTTGAAGCGCGGGTCGAACTCCTTGATCCAGGAGTACTCGAGCTGGAGTGCCTCGACCTCGGTGTTGACGACGGTCCACTCCACCCGGGCCGCGGTGGTGACCATGGTGGCGGTGCGCTGATGGAGGTTGGCGATGTCCTGGAAGTACGACGACAGCCGCGCGCGGAGGTTCTTCGCCTTGCCCACGTAGATGACGCGGTCCCGGGCGTCGCGGAAGCGGTAGACCCCGGGCCGGGTGGGGATCGATCCCGGCTCCGGTCGGTAGGACAGCGGGCCGCCGGCGGTGCGGGAGGGACGGGTGGCGGACATGGGTCCAGCCTAGGAGGCGACACCGACACCCCGACGGGCAGCGGTGGCCGCGTGCCCCGGGGTGTCGTCGTCAGGCAGCGAGGACCCGGTCGCCCTCGACGGTGATCGGGACCTCGGCGAGGGCGGCGGTCGCGGGGCCCTTGGTGGCCGAACCGTCCTGGACGGAGAAGCGGCTCCCGTGCAGGTCGCACTCGATGCCGTCGTCACTCACCCGGGCCAGCGCTGCCCCCTGGTGGGTGCAGATGGCGACGAAGGCCTTGATCGTCCCTGCGGTCGGTTGGGTCAGCACCACCCCCTCGTCGCTCAGCACCACGCCCCCGCCGACCGGGATCTCGTCGGTGGTCGCCAGGACGGCACCGCTCTCCGGCGCCGGCGTCTCGCCGCCGGACCCGCAGCCGGCGAGGGCTGCGGCCACCCCGAGCGCACCGAGGCCCTGGAAGACGATGCGGCGGGTGGGTCGCACCGTCGTCACGTGAGCGTCACCGAGCCGCCGTCGGTGGTGAACCCGACCTCGGCCAGGGGCGACGGTGCAGGTCCGGCGACGACGGCGCCGGTCGTCAGGTCGAACTCGCTGCCGTGGCAGGGGCAGTTGATCGTCTCGGTCACCGCGTTGACCAGGCAGCCGGAGTGGGTGCACACGGCCGTGAAGCACTTGAAGTCCCCCGCCGTCGGCTGGGTGAGCACCACCTTGCTCGCGGTCACGACGAGCCCGCCTCCGACCGGGATCTCGTCGGTCGAGGCGATCGCCCCGCCCGCCGACCCGCCCGACGTGTCGCCGGCCCCGTCCGACCCCGCGGTCGTGCCGGACGACGACGAGGTCTCGTCCCCGCAGGCGCTCAGCAGGGGCAGGGACAACCCCGCACTGGTGAGACCGGCCAGGGCGCGCCGACTGATTCCAGGTGTGCTCATTGTCGAACTCCTCAGGATCGAACGGCTGCAGACCGCGGCACGCCGAGAGCCGACCCGCGGTGGATGCCGATCAGCGTAGCCACCCACCCGGTGCCGCCCGTCACCCCTGGGCCGTGGCCCTGGCCCGCGTCCTCTTCGCCGCGGTCTTGCTCGCCGCGGCCTTCTTGGTGGGCGTCTTCTTCGTCGCCGGCTTCTTGGCTGCCGCCTTCTTCGCGCCCGGACGGCCCGGCGCGGCGGCGTCCGCGGGTGCCTTGCGAGCGGCGGAGCGGGTCGCCTCGCGGCCCTCGAGCAACGGCGCGAGGAACTGGCCGGTGTAGGAGTCCCCGACCGCGGCCACCTCCTCCGGCGTGCCCTCCGCGACGATCGCCCCGCCGCGCGAGCCGCCCTCCGGGCCCATGTCGATCAGCCAGTCGGCGGTCTTGATGACGTCGAGGTTGTGCTCGATGACGAGCACGCTGTTGCCGGCGTCGACCAGGCGGCCGAGCACCAGCAGCAGCTTGCGGATGTCCTCGAAGTGCAGGCCCGTCGTGGGCTCGTCGAGGACGTAGACGGTCCTGCCCGTCGAGCGCTTCTGGAGCTCCGAGGACAGCTTGACCCGCTGCGCCTCGCCGCCGGACAGCGTCGTGGCCGGCTGGCCCAGGCGCACGTAGCCGAGTCCGACCTCGACCAGGGTCTTCATGTGCCGCGCGATCGCGGGGACCGCGGCGAAGAAGTCGACGGCCTCCTCGATCGGCATGTCGAGGACCTCGGCGATGGTCTTGCCCTTGTAGTGCACCTCGAGGGTCTCGCGGTTGTAGCGGGCACCGTGACAGACCTCGCACGGGACGTAGACGTCCGGCAGGAAGTTCATCTCGATCTTGATCGTGCCGTCGCCCGAGCAGGCCTCGCAGCGGCCGCCCTTGACGTTGAAGGAGAACCGCCCCTGGAGGTAGCCGCGCATCTTGGCCTCGGGCGTCGAGGCGAAGAGCTTGCGCACGTGGTCGAAGACGCCGGTGTACGTCGCCGGGTTGGACCGCGGCGTGCGCCCGATCGGCGACTGGTCGACGTGGATGACCTTGTCGACGTGCTCGAGGCCGGTGATCTTCTGGTGGCGTCCCGGCACCTGGCGCGAGCGGTAGATCTGCTTGGCCAGCGAGGTGTAGAGGATGTCGTTGACCAGGGTCGACTTGCCGGAGCCCGACACGCCGGTGACCGCCACGAACAGCCCCAGCGGGAACGAGACGTCGACGTTCTGCAGGTTGTGCTCGTAGGCGCCGTGGACCGTCAGCTCACGGCCGATCGTGCGGGGGCGCCGGATCTCGGGCACCGGGATCTCGCGTCGGCCGGAAAGGTACTGCCCGGTCATCGAGTCGGGGTGCTCGTAGAGGTCCTTGACGGTGCCGCTGTGCACGACCTGGCCGCCGTGCTCGCCGGCGCCCGGACCGATGTCGACGACCCAGTCGGCCATCTTGATGGTGTCCTCGTCGTGCTCGACGACGATCAGGGTGTTGCCGAGGTCCTTGAGGCGCACCAGGGTCTCGATGAGGCGCTGGTTGTCACGCTGGTGCAGGCCGATCGACGGCTCGTCGAGCACGTAGAGGACGCCGACGAGGCCGGCTCCGATCTGCGTGGCGAGCCGGATCCGCTGGGCCTCACCGCCGGAGAGCGACCCCGAGGCCCGGTTGAGCGAGAGGTAGTCGAGGCCGACGTCGAGCAGGAAGTTGAGCCGCTCCTGGATCTCCTTGAGCACCCGTTCGCCGATCTGGCGCTCTCGCGCGCTGAGATCGAGCGTCTTGAGGAAGTCGGCGGTCTCGTTGATCGGCATCGCGCACATCTCGGCGATGTTGAGGCCGCCGAGGAGCACCGCCATCGAGACCGGCTTGAGCCGGCTGCCGCCGCAGGTGGGGCACGGGACCTCGCGCATGAAGCCCTCGAAGCGCTCGCGGCTCGTGTCGGACTCCGCTTCGCGGTGACGCCGCTCGATGTAGGCACGGACGCCCTCGAACTGGGCGTAGTAGGAGCGCTCGCGGCCGTAGCGGTTGCGGGTGACGACGTGGACCTTGGTCTTGTGGCCCTCGATGATCGCGGACCGGCCGAGCGCGGAGATGTCCTCCCACGGGGTGTCGATGTCGAAGCCGAGCTCGTCGCCGAGGGCGCCCATCAGCTTGAGGAAGTAGTCGGCCACGTGCGCCTGGCTCCAGGGCTGGATGGCTCCCTCGGCCAGCGTCGCGGTCACGTCGGGGACGACGAGGTCGGGGTCGACCTCCATCCGGGTGCCGAGGCCGCTGCAGACCGGGCACGCACCGAACGGCGAGTTGAACGAGAACGAGCGCGGCTCGAGCTCGTCGGTGTCGATGGGGTGGTCGTTGGGGCACGCCATCTTCTCGCTGAACCGCAGCTCGCGACCCGGGTCCTTGGCGTCGAGGTCGACGAAGTCGAACAGCACGAGGCCGCTCGCGAGGTTGAGCGCGGTCTCGACCGAGTCGGTCAGCCGGCGCTTGCTGGAGGCCTTGACCGCGAGCCGGTCGACGACCACCTCGATCGTGTGCTTCTTCTGCTTGTCGAGCTTGGGCGGGTCCTCGAGGGTGTGGGTCTCGCCGTTGACCCGGGCCCGGGAGAAGCCCTGCGTCTGGAGCTGCTTGAACAGCTCGACGTACTCGCCCTTGCGGCCACGGATGACCGGCGCGAGCACCTGGAACCGGGCCCCGTCCTCGAGGGCGAGGATCCGGTCGACGATCTGCTGCGGGGTCTGCCGCTCGATGGGCGCCCCGCAGGTCGGGCAGTGCGGACGGCCCGGCGCGGGCGTAGAGCAGTCGAAGGTAGTCGTAGACCTCGGTGATGGTGCCGACGGTCGAGCGGGGGTTCTTCGACGTGGACTTCTGGTCGATCGAGACCGCCGGGGAGAGTCCCTCGATGAAGTCGACGTCGGGCTTGTCCATCTGGCCGAGGAACTGGCGCGCGTAGGCCGAGAGCGACTCGACGTACCGGCGCTGTCCCTCGGCGAAGATCGTGTCGAAGGCGAGCGAGGACTTGCCGGAGCCGCTCAGGCCGGTGAACACGATGAGGGCGTCGCGAGGCAGGTCGAGCGAGACGTCCTTCAGGTTGTGCTCGCGGGCACCGCGGATGATGAGCTGGTCGGCCACTGGGGTCCTCGAGGTCGCGCATGGAAGTCGGACGGGAGATCGTTCGAACAAGTGTTCGTCATGCCGGCGGCGAAGGCAACCCACGCACCAGCCCGTCCAGCCTAGGTCGCGGCACCGACACTCGGGTTTCGGGCCGGTGACGACAGGTCCTCGGCGGACGGACGATGTCCGATGACCAGCATGCCGGGCGGGCCCAAGGATCCCCTCACCCGCGTGGAGGGTACGCAGGTCCGCCGCGGCCACTCCCTCGCGCACTCCCTCGCGCGCTCCCTCGCGGTGCGGGCCGACGAGAGCCGGACCGGCCTGCGCGCCGACCACCCCTGCCGGTCGTGGCAGGCTGGTGGGGGCGGACCGACCGGGTCCGGGTCCGCGCGGCCGGCCTCGGCTGCCGGCTCGACGGACGCGGCGCCGGATCCGCCCCGACCAGCGAAGACGGCTCAGTGCCGAGGATGGAGGCGTGGTAGCAGATGTCCAGCGACAAGACCTACACCGGTGACGTGAGCGTGGGCGGCCCTGCCGACGTGCGCGAGCTGTCCCGCCTGACCATCGCGAAGGTCGCGGTGGACGAGAAGATGAGCAACAACTGCTACCTGCTGACCTGTCGCGCGACCGGGGACCAGGTCCTCGTCGACGCCGCCGCCGCGCCCGAGACCCTGCTGCCGCTGATCGGCGACGCGGGCCTCACCACCGTGGTCACGACCCACCAGCACTGGGACCACCACCGGGCCCTGGCCGACGTCGTCGAGGCGACCGGTGCAGCGGTGGTGGCCGGCGTACCGGACGCCGAGGCGATCACCACGCAGACCGGCGTCGAGGTCGCCCGGCCCGTGGTCCAGGGCGACACGGTCGCTGTGGGTGACTGCACCCTCGACGTCATCGCGATCGCCGGCCACACCCCCGGATCGATCGCCCTGCTGTACGACGACACCGACGCCGGCGGTCACCCGCACCTGTTCACCGGCGACTCGCTGTTCCCCGGCGGGGTGGGCAACACGTTCGGCGACGCGGACGCGTTCGTCCAGCTCGTCGACGAGGTCGAGACCAAGATCTTCGGTCGTCTCCCGGACGACACGTGGTTCTACCCCGGCCACGGGGGCGACTCGACGCTCGGTGTCGAGCGGCCCCACCTCGACGAGTGGCGCTCGCGCGGCTGGTGAGCCGCGGAGCGGCGTCGCTCAGGCGGCCAGACCGTCGCGGCCGCGCCGCTCGGCGGCCGACGCGTCTCGTCGCGCGGCCTCGAAGGCGACGCGGGTCGGGGTGGGCACGGTCCCGCGCGTCTCGAACCCGTTGAGGGCCGCGAACAGTCGCAGCTCCTCGAGGTCGGGAGTGGTGTCGTTGCCGATGTGGCTCAGCAGCTGGGACTGGGTGACGTCGGCGGCCACGACCAGGCCCAGGCCCTCGGCGTCGAACTGGGTGAGCCACAGCCACATCGTGAACGGGCGGATGCCGTCCTCGGCAGCCTTGTCGACGATGAAGTGGGCCTGGTCGGCGGGCAGTCCGTCACCGCGCAGCATCGCCAGGACGTCGGCGCTGTTGACGTGGGTGGGGTGCTGCTCGAGGTAGGCGAGGCGGCGGGCGCCGAGGCTGCTGCGCGACCGGGCGGTGGCCGGCCGGGAGGAGATGGCGGCGAGGTAGAGACCGCCGATGACGAGGCCGATGAGAACGTGGGTGGCGTTCATGGCCCCTCCTTTCAGGCTCCCGGACGTCGAGCTGGGGGTGTCCGGGCTGGGGGGAGAGAAGCAGGGTGCCCCCATTGAACGCGACTTCGCGGGACATCGCGACCCGATGCCGGATTCCGAAATGTGTGGTCTAGACCAATGGGCGAGCTACTGCTGCGGACCCCGTGGGGGTCGTGCCACGGCCCGGCCCGGCCGGACCGGCGTCGTCGGCCGCGGCCACCTCCGCAGCGGCCTCCGCTGCCTCGACGGCGTCGCCGAACGGGTTGCCACCCAGCGAGATGAACTTCTCCTGGTGCCGGCGCTCGCGCGGGAACCCCAGCTCGCGCAGCACGCCGACGGTCGCCTTCAGGAAGGGCGCCGGGCCGCACACGAAGGCGTCGTACGACGCCCGCTCGCTCGCGAACGCGCGCAGCTGCTCGGCGCTGGGCAGCCCCTGCAGGCTCTCCAGCCAGTGCACCACCTGCAACCGCCCCGGGTACGCCGCGGCGAGGTCACGCAGCTCGCCTGCGAACATGACCGACCTCTCGTCACGGTTCGCGTAGAGGACCACCACCCGACCGGTGCCGTGGGACAGGGTCTCTCGGACGATCGACAGGATCGGGGTGACGCCGCTGCCGCCGGCGAACAGGAGCAGGTCGGCGTCCAGCGACACCGGGGTGAAGATCCCGCTGGGCGGCAGCACCCGCAGCGTGCTCCCGACGGCCAGGTGGTCGTTGAGCCAGTTCGAGGCGTAGCCGCTCGGGGTGCGCTTGACCGCGATCGTGATCTGGTCGCCGGTGGGACCGAGGTCGTGCGGGCTGCTGCACAGCGAGTAGCAGCGGGCCGCGACCCCGGTACGGTCGCTCGGCACCGCGACGGTGAGGAACTGCCCGGGGCGGAAGCGGAACTGCTCCTCGGCCCCGGCCGGGACCCGGAAGGTGAAGGAGCGGGCGTCGGCGGTCTCGTCGACCACGTCGACGACCTCGAGGTCGAAGGACTCCGTCTGCACAGGCTCTCTTTCGTGGGCTGGGGCGGCGGCCTCGATGCTCGCACAGGGCTCACCACCGGGGCTGCGCGCCGCAGCGCGGAGCGTCGTACGCGCTTGGATAGGCTGCGCCGGTGATCATCTCCGACTCGCACAGGCTGGTCTTCGTCCACGTCCAGAAGACCGGCGGGGTCACGCTCACCAACCTGCTCAAGGCCCAGCTGCCCGACGTGCGGTCGGTCTCGAAGCGGCACGCTCCCCTGCGCGCGATCCTGCGCAAGGAGCCGGCGCTCGCCGACTACTGGACCTTCGGGTTCGTGCGCAACCCGTGGGACCGGATGGTCTCGTGGTGGTCGATGATCGAGAACTGGCGCAGCTGGAGCGAGCGCAAGCAGATCGACATCGACGACCGGTGGAACGACATGTGGCGCACGGCGTCGACGTACGAGTCGTTCGAGCAGTTCGTCGTCGAGGGCCCGGAGTCGTTCGTCCGACTGCGACGCAACCAGATCGACTACCTGCGCACCCGGAACCGGCGCGCCGACTTCATCGGCCGCACCGAGAACCTCGACGCCGACACCCGCCACGCCCTCGAGCACGTGGGCCTGAACGCCGAGGGGCTGGGCCACGACAACCGGTCGAAGCGGGTGGGCTACCGCGACTACTACGACGCCCGGACCCGCGACATCGTCGGCGAGGTCTTCGCGGCCGACATCGCCGAGTTCGACTACGACTTCTGACCGGCCTCGGCGGGCCGGACCGGCGCGGTCGCGCGCCCGTCGAGCATGGGTGCCGGGCAGTCCGTCATCCCACTCCCCCACCCCTCGGCGCGCCCCACGCGGGCCGCCGGACACCCGTGGGGCCCCGCGGCGCGGATGTGGGAGCGTGTGCGCATGAGTCGCAACAACTGGTGGGGCCTGGTGGCCTCGATCGCGATCGTCGCCGTCGCCCTGGGCCTGCTCGCGCTGGTGGAGTGACGCGGCATGTACGCCGGCACCCGCGAGTGGCGCTTCACCGCCGACGGCGCCGGGCTGGAGTCTCGGTTCAGGGGGGACCCGTTCGGCCGGGGGCGCGCGCGCCGGGCGACCAACGTCGTCGAGGGCCGCTACGAGGGGCTCCCGTTCCTGGCCTTCGTCTACCGCTACGTCACCGGCTCGGGCGACGACAGCACCACCCACGCCTGCTCGGTGCTCACCATGCACCTGGGCGACACGGGTGCGGTCCGACCGCCACGATCCCGATGCTGCAGGTGAGCCCGCAGGGCGCGCTGGGACGCTGTGACCCGCCCGCCGTCAGTACGACGTGATCCGCAGGCTCCGCATGCGCGCGTAGAGCGTCGTCCGGGACATGCCCAGCTCGTCCGCCGCCCGGACCTTGTTGCCGTTGGCCGCTCGGAGAGCGTCGACGATGACGTCGCGCTCGGCCTGGTCCAGGGCGGTCAGCCGGTGCTCCGGTGCCGTCGACCGGTACTGCTCGGGAAGGTCGGCGATGGTCAGCGCACCGACCGAGCGCTGCTGCGCGAGGTGGTGGACCACCGCCTTGAGCTCGCGGAGGTTCCCGGGCCAGGCCTGGACGACCAGGGCACCGGCCGCGCTCGGCGCGAGGTGGAGCTGACGACCCGGTGCCACGTCCTTCAACATCGCCGCCGCCAGCGCGGGGATGTCGTGGCGCCGCGCGGCGAGGGGCACGAGCTCCTCCCGGTTCAGGGCCATCGCGGCGAGGGTCGCGCTCCGGCCCGCGAGGCCGTTCACCGGTCCGGAGGTGAGGATGAGGTCGGGACGTCGTTCGCGCTCCACCCAGTCGATCACCAGGTCGAGCAGCTCGTCGGCCAGCAGGTCGATCCCGTCGACGCACA
This sequence comes from uncultured Actinomycetota bacterium, assembly GCA_963757695.1. Classification (GTDB taxonomy): domain Bacteria; phylum Actinomycetota; class Actinomycetes; order Propionibacteriales; family Nocardioidaceae; genus Nocardioides. The sequence goes on along the minus strand of CAVWTJ010000010.1, from coordinate 126,209 downwards.
CGGTGCCGGTGGCCCGACACATCGCCTGCTCGAACTCCGCAGCCCACTCGGCACCACCCTCGAGGAGCGCGGCCGCCGGACGCATGAACTTCAACGGCGGCCGATCGGCGGCCAGCTCGCGGGCCCGGGTGGACCGGCCGGTGCCGGGGACGCCGGTGACCATCCGCGGGGCTCCGACCTGCGTCAGGGTGGTCTCCGAGCGATTGCGCACCGCGCGGGCCCGGTCGCCGCTCACCACGTCGACGCGGAGCAGCGCCCCACGGCGCGCACCACTGACCCGCGAGATCTCGATGCTGACCGCCTTGCCGGACTCCAGGGTGAGCTCGAGGGTGTGGTGGGCCTTGGGCTGCGGCTCCTCGACGAGTGCCCGCAGCAGCGCCACGTCCGAGGGGCTGAGGAGGTCGTTGGCCGCGTGGTTGGACAGCACGATGTCCTCACCGATCGCCACGATGGCGCGGCGGCGGAGCCCGGCCGCACCCTGGAACGCCGCCAACAGGCCCTTCTCCGACGCCCGGCTGCCGTCGAGCAGCCGCTGCTCGATGTCGTGCGCGGCACGCGAGATCAGGGCCGGCAGCAGCGGACTGGCCTCGGCCAGGATCGCCGTGATGTCGAGGACCCCCTCGATCCGCTTGGTCAGCGGGTGTCGGATCGGGTGGCCGTAGCAGCTGAACCCCTTGAGGGACTCCGCGAAGTGCTCACGACCGTTGATCGTGATGGCCTGGCGCGTGACCATGGCGGTGCCGAGCGCGTTGGTCCCGATGTTCTCCTCGATCAGGCTCGCTCCGAGGGTCACGTTGAGCGCGTCGAGACCGCTCTCGATCCGAGGGTCGTCGAACCACCGGCGGACGACGCGGCAGTCGCGGTCCACCAGCAGCGTCGAGTAGTTGCTTCCCTTGAGTCCGTCCTCCAGCTCCTCCAGGACGGGAGTCGCCCCGACGAGCAGGGTGCTGCGCGGGTCGACGTCGTGCGCCTGCACGTCGAAGGCTGCCGCCGGGTCCAGGCCGGTCATGCTCACCCGCCGCCACGACAGGGCGATGTCCTCGCGCGGCGCTGAGCTCACAGCGGCCTCCTCAGGCAGTCCGTCGACGGACCTGTCCAGACATTGAACAGACGGTGTGCCGCAATCTTGCGACGGTGTGGTCCCGATCACAACTAGGAGCCCACGTGAAGACCATCGCCGCAGTCGTGTACGAGACCGGGAAGCCGATCGAGATCGAGGAGCTCGACCTCGACGGCCCCCGCGAGGGCGAGGTGCTGATCCGCTACACGCACGCCGGGCTGTGCCACTCCGACGTGCACATCGCCCACGGCGACCTCGAGGCACGACTCCCCATGGTCCTCGGTCACGAGGGGGCGGGGATCATCGAGGAGGTAGGCCCCGGGGTCACCCGCGTCAAGGCCGGCGACCACGTGGTGTGCTCGTTCATCCCGAACTGTGGCTCGTGCCGCTACTGCGCCAACGGCCAGCAGTCGATCTGCGACATGGGCGCGACGATCCTGGAGGGCTACCTGCCCGGCGAGCGCTTCCCGATCACCGGCCCGCGCGGGCAGTACGGCGCGATGTGCATGCTCGGGACCTTCAGCCAGTACGGCGTGATCCACCAGAACTCCTGCGTCAAGGTCGACGACGACCTGCCCCTGGAGAAGGCCGTCCTCGTCGGCTGCGGCGTGCCCACCGGCTGGGGCGCTGCCGTCAACACCGCCAACGTGCGTGCCGGCGACACCGTGGCGGTCTACGGGATCGGCGGCATCGGCATCAACGCCGTCCAGGGCGCCCGTCTCGCCGGAGCCAAGAACATCGTCGCGATCGACCCCCTCGAGAACAAGCGCGAGAAGGCCATGGAGCTCGGCGCGACGCACGCCTACGCCAGCGCCGAGGAGGCGCAGGACAAGATCGTCGAGCTCACCCGGGGACAGGGTGCCGACTCGGCGATCCTGACGCCCGGTCTCCTGACCTCGGAGATCGTGGCCAGCGGGTTCAACGCCATCGGCAAGGGTGGGACCGTCGTCGTGACCGGGCTCAACAAGCTCGACGAGCAGAACATCGAGCTCCCCGGCTCCATCCTCACGCTGTTCCGCAAGACCATCAAGGGCAGCCTCTTCGGCGACTGCAACCCCACCGTCGACATCCCGAAGATCCTCGGGCTCTACCAGAGCGGCGACCTGAAGCTCGACGAGATCCTCACCCGCACCTACCGCCTCGACCAGGTCAACGAGGGGTACGACGACCTCCTGGCCGGCAAGAACGTCCGCGGCGTCGTCGTCCACGAGCACTGAGTGAACGATCGACCGGCACCCGCACCAGCACCAGCACCGGCACCGGCACCGCAGGGACCTCCTGTCCCACCCGTGGCCGCTGTCGCCCGCACCGTGGAGGCGCAGCTCCTGCAGGCGGCGCTCCTCAGCGGCGCCCACGTGCTGCTCGAGGGTCCTCCGGGGACGGGCAAGTCCACGCTGCTGCGCCAGGTCGCCCACGACCGGGAGATCCCGTTCGTCCTGGTGGAGGGCAACGCCGAGCTCACGCCCTCCCGGCTGATCGGTCACTTCGACCCGGCGCTGGTGCTCGAGCGCGGCTACGTCGCGGAGATCTTCCAGGACGGCCCGCTGCTCGAGGCCATGCGCTCGGGCGGGCTCCTCTACGTCGAGGAGCTCAACCGGATCCCCGAGGAGACGCTCAACCTGCTCCTCGCGGCGATGTCCGAGAAGGAGGTCGCCATCCCCCGCCTCGGCCGGGTGCACGCCGCGGCGGGATTCGGGCTCGTCGCGGCCATGAACCCCTTCGACGCGGTCGGGACCGCGCGGGTGTCGAGCGCGCTCTACGACCGGACGTGCCGCATCTCCATGGGCTACCAGTCGGTGGAGGCGGAGCGCGAGATCGTCGCCCTGCACACCCCGACCGTCGAAGCCGGTTGGCGCGACCGGGTCGTCGACCTGGTGCGGGCGTCGCGGGTCCACGAGTCGCTGGAGTGGGGGTCGTCGGTCCGCGGCGCGATCGACATGGCGCGCATCGCCGTCGAGCTCGCGGTCCTGCGCGCCGTGCCGGTCACCGACTGGCACACCGGCCTGGACGCCGCGAAGGTGTCGCTGAGCGGCCGGATCCGGTTGGACGACGCCGCCCGGCGTACGCCGGAGAGCGTGGTGACCGAGCTGTACGAGCGGGTCTTCGGGCCCGAGCCGGCCGAGTCGTCGCCGGACCCGGGACCCCAGGGGTCGCCGGGGGAACCCTGAGCCCGTCGACCCCGACGGGCACCCCTCGACCGCCGAGCCCGACACCTCGCGACCGCCCACGCAGCGAGCGCACGACGGGTCGCTCCGAGCTCGCCGCCGACCCGCGCTTCGAGGAGATCTCCCCCGAGGTCGGGGTCGTCGACGAGGAGGCACTGGCCGCGGCCTTGGCCGAGGACGCCGACGAGACCCTCCTGCTCCTCGTGGAGATGTCCCGGGCGACCGACGAGGCCCTCCGCGCCCAGGTACGTCGTCTGGCGCCGCGACTGATCCTCGAGCAGACCCGCCGTGGACTGCCCCGCTCGGCCGGTGTCGCGAGGCGCCGGGTCCGCAGCGCCACCGACGGTGGCGACGTGGACCTCGACCGGTCGATGGACCTGGTCGTCGCGGCGCGCGCCGAGGGACGCCGCCCCAGGCTCGACGAGCTGATGGTCAGCGAGTGGGCGAGGCCGGACCTGGCGCTGTGCCTGGTCGTCGACCGCTCCGGCTCGATGAACGGACCCCGGCTCACCACCGCGGCCGTGGCGGCGGCCGCCTGCGCCAGCCTCGCGCCCCGCGAGCACGCGGTGCTCACGTTCGCCTCCCGGGTGACGGTCATCAAGGCCCGCGGGCAGCGGCGCTCGGCGACGGAGACCGTGGCCAGCATCCTGTCGCTGCGCGGGCACGGCACGACGTCCCTCGACCGCGCGCTCGCGTCGGCCCGCGCCCAGCTGGCCGGTTCCGCGGCCCGGCGTCGGGTGACCCTGCTGCTGTCGGACTGTCGCGCCACCGACGAGACCTCCGTGGTCGCCGCCGCGGCCGCGCTCCAGGAGCTGGTGATCCTCGCCCCGGCCACCGACTGCGAGGAAGCGCAGCGGCTGGCCGGCGAGTCCGGCGCTCGGTGGGCCGGCGTGGAGAGCGTCCTCGACGTGCCGCGCCTGCTCAACCGGCTGCTGGCCGACGACCGGGTCTAGGTCAGCCGACGCGGCGCAGGGGGCGGACGCCGCCGACGAGCTCCCGGGCGCGCTCAGGCCAACAGCTCCGCGACCCGCCGGACGTCGTCGGCCTCGCGGAGGCTGAGCATCAGCGTGGTCACCCCGGTCTCCTCCCAGGCGGCCACCTTCTCGACGACCTCCCCCGGCTCGCCGATGATGTGCAGGTCGTCGACGAGCTCGTCGGGGATCAGCGCGGTGGCCCGGTCCTTCTGGCCGGCGAGGTAGAGGTCCTGGACCTCGGCGGCGAGGTCGGCGTACCCCATCCGTACGAAGACCTGGTTGTGGAAGTTGGCCTCGGCGGCGCCCATGCCGCCCATGTAGAGCGAGACCGACGGCTTGATCGCGTCGACCACCCGCTGCTTCTCGGCGGCGTTCGAGACGACCTGGAGGTGGCAGCTGGCGGCGATCTCGAAGTCGGCCCGCGTCCGCCGCGCACCGGGGCGGGCGAAGCCCTCGTCGAGCCAGGGCCGGTACATCTCCGCGGACGTCGGCGTGTAGAAGAGCGGGATCCAGCCGTCGGCGATCTCGGCGGTCTGGGCGATGTTCTTCGGGCCCTCGGCGCCGAGCCAGATCGGCAGGTCGGCGCGCAGCGGGTGCACGATCGGCTTGAGCGGCTTGCCGAGACCGACCGCACCCTCGCCCGTGTACGGCAGCGGGTGGTGGGGCCCGGCGTTCGTCACCGGCGCCTCGCGGGCGAGCACCTGTCGGATGATGTCGACGACCTCGCGGGTGCGCGCGAGCGGCTTGGAGAACGGCGCGCCGTACCAGCCCTCGACGACCTGCGGACCGCTGACGCCCATCCCCAGGACCACCCGGCCGCCGCTGAGGTGGTCGAGGGTCAGGGCGTGCATCGCGATCGATGCGGGCGAGCGACCCGACATCTGCACGATCGAGGTGCCCAGGCGCAGCCTGGTGGTCTCCCGGCCCCACCAGGCCAGCGGTGTGAACGCGTCGGAGCCCCACGCCTCGGCGGCGAACACCGCGTCGAACCCGGCCTCCTCCGCCGCCGCCACGAGCGCACCGACCCCCGCGGGCGGCTGCGCCCCCCAGTACCCCAGCTGCAGTCCCAGTCTCATGGTCGCCACCCTGGCAGAGATCCCGCGCCGAGGACGGCCGGGTGCCGGCTCCGGCCGCAGCAGGGCCGACCAGGTCGGGTGGCGAGGCAGAACCGGTGACCCACGGGGTCCAGCAGCACCCCGACGTCGTCCTGCGGCTGGTGCGGGCGCCCGCTCCGGGCCATCACTAGGATCGGCCCATGGGCACCCGGGCAGGCATCGTCGTCACCGGCACGGAGGTCCTCACCGGCCGCGTGCAGGACCGCAACGGGCCCTGGCTCGCCGAGCAGCTGCGGGCGGCCGGCGTCGACGTGGGCCAGGTCGTGGTGGTCGGCGACCGTCCCGACGACCTGCGCTCGGCACTCGGACACCTCTCCGGCGGCCACGACCTCGTCATCACCTCCGGTGGTCTCGGACCCACCGCCGACGACCTGACCGCCGAGATCGTCGCGGACGTCCAGGGCCGGGAGCCCGAGCTCGACGCTGCCCTCGAGCAGCAGATCACCGCGATCGTGGAGCGGCTGAGCGCCCAGCGCGGCTGGCGGATGGACCCGGCGGCGACCGCTGCCGCCACCCGCAAGCAGGCGTGGGTGCCGCGTGGCGCCCACGTGCTCAGCCCGGTCGGGACCGCACCCGGACTCGTCGTGCCCGTCGCCGAGGGCCGCACCGGGCCGCCCGTGGTGGTGCTACCGGGTCCGCCGTCCGAGCTCCAGGGCATGTGGCCCCAGGCCCTGGCCGACCCGCTGGTCCAGGAGGCGATCGCGGGACGCGAGGAGCTGCGCCAGTCGACGCTGCGCCTGTGGGGCAGCCCCGAGTCCGAGCTCGCCGCCACGCTGCGCGCGCACGAGGACGAGCTCGCCGGGCTGGAGATCACCACGTGCCAGCGCAGCGGCGAGCTCGAGATCGTCACCCGCTACTCCCCCACCGCGGCGGCGGCGTACGGCGCCCTCGAGTCGGCGATCCGCACCGACTTCGCCGACACGCTCTTCTCCGCCGACGGCCGGACCATCGACGAGATCGTGGCCGCCGCGCTCCTCGAGCAGCGGGCCACGATCGCCACCGCCGAGTCCTGCACGGCGGGCCTGCTGGCCGGGCGGCTGGCGGACCGCCCGGGCTCCTCGGCGTACCTGCTCGGCGGGTTCGTGACCTACGCCGACGAGGTCAAGCACCGCGAGCTCGGCGTCGCCCAGGAGCTGCTCGACACCGTCGGTGCGGTCAGTGCCGAGGTGGCCGAGGCGATGGCGCTGGGCGCCCGCACCCGGCTGGGTACGACGATCGGGGTCGGCATCACCGGCATCGCCGGACCCGGCGGGGGGACGGCCGAGAAGCCGGTCGGTCTCGTCCACCTCTGCGCCTCCTCGGCGGGCGGCACGGTGGCCCGCCGGATCGTGCTGCCCGGCTCCCGTGCCGACGTCCGCGCCCGCTCTGTCGTGGTCGCCCTGCACCTGGTCCGCGAGCTGCTCGGCGCCTGAGCACCTGCCGGTCCGCCGAGCAGGCCATCTAGGCGCTCGGCTCCCCGACGACCGGGACGCCGGTCAGCCGCGCCCGAGCGTGCGGCTCCGCGGCGTGGGCGCCCTCGACGTCACCGTGGGTGAGCGCGACGTACCCGACGAGCGCGACGAAGACGAGCAGGCCGAGCGCGGTCACCGCACCGTCACCGCAGCCGGGCGTCTGGCGCCGAGGACCTGCCGGCAGCCTGATCGCGTCCCCCGCCCTCCGTTCGCCGGTCGCGAACAGCGACGACGACCGGTCACGGCGGGCGTACCGTCGGCTCATGAGCGCCGAGAACGTCGTCCCCCTCCGCCGTCCCGCGGCGCCCCCGCCCCGGCCCCGGACAGCATCGAAGCCGGAGCCCCTGTGGCGCGAGGCCGTCGGTGCCGAGCTGCGGACGGCACGACAGGAGCAGCAGCGGACCCTGGCCGACGTGGCCGAGCGCTCCGGCGTGTCGATCCAGTACCTGTCCGAGGTGGAGCGGGGGCTCAAGGAGCCGAGCTCGGAGATCCTCGGTGCGGTCAGCGGCGCGCTCGGCCTGCGGCTGGTCGACCTGACGGTCCGGGTGGCGCGCAGCCTGCACCGGGTCTCGGGGCCCGTCTGCCTCGCCGCCTGACCCCGGCCCTGACCTCGGCCCTGACCCCGGCCCTGACCCCGGTCCAGACCGGCGTCGGCGCGCGGCTCGGGCTCAGTAGCCCGGGAAGACGCGCCGCAGGTCGTCGACCGTGACGTTGCCGGTGGTGTTGATCTCCTGCGAGGTGTGCGCAGGCGCGAGCCGCCCACCCAGCAGCCGGACGACGGCCTCGGCCGGGGCGACCAGGGTCGCGGTGGGTGCGACGGGCGCCTCCGGCACCAGCGACACCCCGTCGCCGATCACCAGGCCGCGATCACCCTCGATCGCGACCACCGCCGGCTCCGCCAGGGCGTCGGCCTTGCCGCTGAAACCCAGCAGGAAGCCCAGCGGACCCCCGAGGAGGTCGAGCAGGATCTCGGCGGCCTCCTCGTCGAGGGTGGCCTCGGCGTCGAGTCCGACGAGCACGTCCCACGTGTGCAGGGCGACCTCGTTGAGCCGCATCCCGCCGGACACGTCGAAGGGCACGGGCTCCGGCAGGAACCCGAGGTCGACCCGGAGGGTGGCGAGCTGCCCGTCGTCCAGCGCCTCGACAGCCTCCACCATGACGGCGTCGTGCTGGACGAACCAGGACGCCTGCTCCTGCGGTGACGCGGCGTTCCAGCGGTCCCAGACGGCCTGGTTGTCCGCCTCTCCGCGCCGGCACCCCCTCGACCGCGGCGAGGAGCGGCTTGACCATGATCTCGGCGCCGCTGCCCAGGTGCGACAGCACGTCGCAGATCCGCCACTCCGACGAACCGCTCGGGCCCACCAGCGCTTCCGGGGGGAGGTCGGCGACGAGACCGGCGAGCAGGTCGTGGTGGGTGCGCAGCGACGCGACGATGCGTCCGGCGAGCGGGTCGGTGGAGCCTGAGGACGAGGTCATGGGGCCAGCCTAGAGTCTGCTCGCAGCCGTCGCCGTCCGTGCGGGCGAGCGGTGCGAGCCCCGTGGCGCGCGTCGGGTGCTGGTTACCCACGGCCGGGCAGAGTGGAGGCATGAAGCAGCTTCGCGACGTCAACCGCATGGGCTACGGCGCCATGCAGCTCAGCGGCCCCCACATCTTCGGCCCGCCGGCCGACCGCGCCGAGGCCGTGCGCGTGCTGCGGCGCGCGGTCGAGTGGGGTGTCGACCACATCGACACCAGTGACTTCTACGGCCCCCACGTCACCAACGAGGTCATCCGCGAGGCGCTCGCGCCGTACGACGACGAGCTGGTGCTGGTGACCAAGGTCGGCGCGCGGCGCGACGACGCCGGCGCCTGGTTGCCGGCGTTCTCGCCCGACGAGGTCCGCCAGGCCGTCCACGACAACCTGACCCGCCTGGGGGTGGAGCGCCTCGGCGCGGTCAACCTGCGGGTCATGGACGGCCACGAGGGCACGATCGTCCCGCAGTGGGAGGTGCTCGCCGAGCTGCAGCAGCAGGGTCTCGTCGGCGAGCTGGGGCTCTCGACCGTCACCGCCGAGCACCTGGCCGAGGTCGAGGGGATCGCGCCGGTCGCGTGCGTGCAGAACGCCTACAACATCGCGCTGCGCGACGACGACGCGTTCATCGACGACCTGGCCGCGCGTGGGATCGCCTACGTGCCGTACTTCCCGCTGGGCGGCTTCACGCCGTTCGACCTCGGTGAGCTCGACGAGATCGCCCGGGCCTACGACGCGACCGGTCGGCAGGTCGCGCTGGCCTGGCTGCTCCAACGCTCGCCCGCGATCCTGCTCATCCCGGGCACCAGCTCGGTGGCCCACCTCGAGGAGAACCTCGCGGCCGCCGACCTGTCGCTCACCGCCGAGGACGTCGCGAGGCTGGACGGGCTCCACCCCTAGCCTCCCGCTGGTCTCCCGCGCTGCTCCGGGGCCCCAGGCTACGGCGGAGGCCCCCGACACCTCGCCCTCTGCTACGGGTGGCCGGGCGACTTGCGGCTGTCCAGGACCGCGTCGGCGACGCCGTACGTGACCGCCTCGGCCGCCGTGAGGACGAGGTCGCGGTCGGTGTCGTGGCGCAGCTGCTCGACGCTGCGACCGGTGTGGTGGCTCAGCAGCTCCTCCATCGCCGCGCGCAGCCGCACGATCTCCTTGGCCTGCACGGCCAGGTCCGGCAGCGTCCCCTGGCCGCCGCCGGCGGGCTGGTCGAGGACCACCCGCGCATGCGGGAGCAGCATCCGGCGCCCGGGCTCCCCCGCGGCCAGCAGCAGCGCGGACGATGAGCCGACCTGCCCGACGCAGGTGGTGGCCACGGCGCTGCGGATGAACGTGAGGGTGTCGTAGATCGCGAGGACCGAGGTGACCGAGCCGCCCGGCGAGTTGAGGTAGAGGCTGATCGGCTGGTCGGGGTTCTCGGACTCGAGGTGGAGCAGCTGGGCGATGACCACGTTGGCGACGCCGTCGTCGATCTCGGTGCCGATGTAGACGATGCGGTCGGTGAGCAGCCGGGAGTAGATGTCGACGGCCCGCTCGCCGCGCACGGTGCGCTCGACGACGCTGGGGATGGTGTAGCTGCTCATGTCAGGCACCCACCCGGGACGCCACTCCGAACGACGGCACCGAACGCTGAGGCACCACCGCGGCGACCTGGGTCAGCACCGCGTCGACGAACCCGTAGTCGCGGGCCTGCTCCGCGGTGAACCAGCGGTCCCGGAGCGCGTCGTGCTCCACGACCTCCTGCGGCTGACCGGTGTGCTCGGCGGTGATGCGCATCATGACGTTCTTCATGTGCTCGAGGTTCTCGGCCTGGATCTCGACGTCGACCGCCGTGCCTCCGATCCCGGCCGAGCCCTGGTGGAGCAGGATCCGGCTGTTGGGCAGGGCGTAGCGCTTGCCGGGGGCGCCCGCGGTGAGCAGGAACTGGCCCATGCTGGCGGCCATCCCCATCGCGAGGGTGCTGACGTCGTTGGGGATGAGCTGCATCGTGTCGTAGACGGCCAGCCCGGCCGTGACCGAGCCGCCGGGTGAGTTGATGTAGAGGCTGATGTCGCGGGTGGGGTCCTCTGCCGAGAGCAGCAGCAGCTCGGCACAGATCTTGTTGGCGATGTCGTCGTCGACCTGCTGTCCGAGCACGATGATCCGCTGGTGCAGGAGCCGGTCGGCCGCGGTGAGGCCTGGTGTCTGGGTCATGGGGCCAGCGTGCGTCCGGCGCGAGCCGGGTGCCCAGCGATTCCGCCCCTGGCGGATCCGCTCCCCGCAGACCTGACGCGGCCGGGTCCGCCCGCGGCGCGGCGGGGACCGGTCACTAGGCTGGCTGCGTGATCGAGCTCCGCACCCCTGCCCAGATCGAGGAGATGCGCCCCGCCGGGCGCTTCGTCGCCTCGGTGATCTCCGCGCTCTCCGCGAAGGCCGACGTCGGGGTCAACCTGCTCGAGCTCGACGCGCTCGCCCACGACATGATCCGCGCGCAGGGCGCGGAGTCCTGCTACATCGACTACCACCCGTCGTTCGGCGCCTCGCCGTTCGGCAAGGTCCTCTGCACGTCGGTCAACGACGCGGTCCTGCACGGGCTCCCCCGCGACTACGTCCTCCAGGACGGCGACCTGCTCTCGGTCGACTTCGCCTGCTCGGTGGACGGCTGGGTCAGCGACTCGGCGTTCTCGCAGGTCGTCGGCACCGCCCGGCCGGAGGACCTCGAGCTGATCGAGGTGACCGGCACGCGCCCTGGACGCCGGCATCCAGTGGGCCCGGCCCGGCAACCACATGGGCGACATCTCGCACGCCATCGGCGAGGTCGCGCGCAGCGCCGGCCTCGGCGTGAACCTGCAGTTCGGCGGGCACGGGGTCGGCCGCACCATGCACGGCGAGCCGCACGTCGCCAACGACGGGCGCCCGGGCCGTGGCCTCAAGCTGCGGGCCGGCCTGGTGATCGCGATCGAGCCGTGGTTCATGCACACCACCAACCAGATCTTCACCGACCCGGACGGCTGGACCCTGCGCAGCGTCGACGGCTCCCGCGGCGCGCACATGGAGCACACCATCGCCATCACCGAGGACGGACCGCTCGTCCTGACCGCTCGGGACTGACCGGCCACCCGTCACAGGTCCGGTCGAGTCGGCGCGACGTCGCGCCGACTCGCCGGCGGGTCGGCGACCGGCAGCGGACCGGCTAGGCGACCGCGCGCTGCAGGTCGAACGCCCGCCCGACGACGCGGTAGCCGAGCGCCTCGTTGACGTCGATCATGAACGAGTTCGACTCGGCGTTCCAGGTGTCGATCTCGGCGAGCTGCGGCTGCGTCTCACCCAGCCAGCGCACCATGTCGGTCTTGAGCAGCGCACCGAGGCGGTGACCGCGGTGCTCGGCCACGACCGACGTGTCGTGCTGCTCGGCGTACTGCGGCCGCTCCCCGTCGACCGCGACCACGGTCTGGCCGGCCAGCTCGCCGGTGCCGCGGTGCCGGGCGACCACCCGGTGGAGCAGGTCACCCCGTTCGCTCTGGGCGGTCTCGTAGGCCCGGATCCGGCCCGCGGTGAAGACCTGGTCCTCGATGTCGAGCTCGCCCTTGGGGGCGTCGTTGATGGCGGCGGTCAGCACCGCGAGCGCCTCCAGGTCACCTTCGTCCGACCTGCCGAGGGTGCGGACGAGCTCGTAGTCGCCCGCCCGCTCGAGCGCCGCGTCGTGCAGGTCGCGGACCACGCTCGGATCCACCTCGGCGAGGTACTGGCGGCGGCTGATCCCGACGGCCTTCCGCTCGTAGCCGTGCCGCCGCCCGAAGCCCTCGAAGTCACCGGCCGGGCTCTCCCAGCACGACATCCCGAACGACGTGCGACCCAGCGCGGCTGCGGCGCCGGTCAGGTGCTCCAGCACCTCGCTGCCGAGCCCGAGGCGGCGATGGTCGGGGTGCACCTGGACGTCGAACCAGGCGACGTCGAGGTTGTCGAGCTCGCTCGCGTGGTAGCTGCCGGTCGCGACGGGCACGCCGTCGACCGTCCCCAGGAAGCCGACCTCGGCCTCGCCGTCCCAGCCGTGCGCGAAGGACCCCCAGGCCACGTGCGGCGTCCACTCGTGCACCCACGGGGCATCGGAGCGCCGTACGGCGTTCGCGACGTCGACCCACCCCAGGAGCGCCTCCCGGTCGTCAGGGCCGAAGCGTCGGATGTCCATCCAGGCAGCATCCACCCCCGGCGGGGCCCGGGGCCACCGATTTTCCGGGGGGCGGGGCGAGCGGCGGCGCGGGCGCGCCGGTCGGCCCGGCGGGGCGGCGCCCTATCCTGGGTGCATGAGCCAACCCCCGACCCCGCCGCCGCGCGCCAGGCACCTGATGGACCCCAACGCGCCGCGCCAGCGGGCCTCGGCCGAGGATCGCGCCCGACTGGAGCGGGTCCAGCGCTGGGTCATGTCGGTGCTCGTGGCCACGACGATCTTCCACCTCTCGGCCGGGCTCGTCATCGCGGCCGCGTTCATCGACGACACCGAGCGCGTCGCCCAGGTCGGGCTCTGCCTCCTGGGCGGCGCCTTCGGCATCGCGGCCGTGGCAGCGGCGTTCGCGATCCACCGTCGCTCGATCCTGTCGCCGTGGCTGGCCGTCGGGCTGATCCCCACCGCCATCGGGCTCGTCATCATCCTGGGCTGACCCGCCACGCTCCCCGCGCTTCGCGCGACGTCCTGGTGGACGGCCGGACGGCCGCCACCCGCGAGGGTGACGGCCGTCCGGTCGGTGCCGGAGGAAGCCTGTCCGAGCCGTGGCTCGGCCCGGCCTCAGCTCAGTGTGAGCGCCGTGTCGTCGACCACGAAGCTCGTCTGCAGCGAGGAGTCCTCGACGCCGCTGAAGCTGAACGTGACCGTCTGGCCGGCCAACGAGGAGACGTTGAACGACTTCAGGACGTAGCCGGACGCCTTGTTGAGGTTCGAGTAGGTCGCCAGGGTGCTCGAACCGGCCTTGACCGTGAGCTTGTCGTACGCCGAGCTGGTCGTCGTCTCCGCGGTGTCGATGTGGAGGTAGAAGCTGAACGTCGCCGTGCAGCCCGCCGGGATCGCGACCGACTGGGACACCGTGTCGGTGTGGGTCGAGCCGTAGCCGTTCATCCAGGCCTTCCACGAACCGCTGCGGGCCGGCTGCGAGGTGCTGCTGTCGACCACCCCGGACGAGGCGCTCCACGGAGCCGCGGAGCCGGTCTCGAAGCCGTTGTTGCCGAGCTTCTGTCCGGTGCAGCCGGTGCCACCGCCGGTGCCGCCCCCGCCGCCGCTGGTGCTGCAGGTCGGGTCCGCCGACTGGGCCGGCACGCTGACGGCGTCCCAGGCCGCCTTGACGGCGTTGAACTCGGTGCAGCCGGTCGGGTACAGGTTCTTGGCCGCGGTGAGCGTCCAGGTGCGGTACTTGACGTACGACGAGCTGGAGGTCTTGAGCAGCATCGCGTTGTACATGATCTTCATGGCCTTCTGGATGCCCAGGCCCGTGACCGAGCTGCCGTTGCAGGTCGGGCTGGACGGCTGGCCGCTGGTCGGGCTGCTGCCCTCGGCGAGCAGGTAGAACCAGTGGTTGCCCGGGCCGGCGGCCGAGTGGACCTCGGAGCCGGGCGTCGAGGACGAGTAGCAGTTGGCGTCGCCGGCCAGCGAGGGGTTGTACATGTAGCGGATCGGGCCGTTGCCGACCAGGTTCACCATCTCGCCGACGGTGTAGTCGGGACGGTCCACCGAGTTGTTGGCGTAGGCCTCGGTCGCCGCACCGAAGGTGTCCGCGACGAACTCCTGGGTGCCGCCGCCGGAGATCCCGCCGGGCGTCTTGTCGTCCACGCCGTGGCCGAACTCGTGCGCGACGACGTCGATCGACCCGATCCACCTGCCGCCCGAGGACGTGTGGCCGATCTGCACCTGGGTGCCGTCGTAGTAGGCGTTGACGTCGTTGAGGCCGACCCGGATCGGCACCCAGCCCCCGGAGCCGTTCATGCCGCTGCGGCCGAGCCACGACGACAGCATGAGCCGCTCCTGCTCGGCGGCGTAGAAGGCGTCGACACAGCCGGTCTCGCGGTTGGTCGCGTTGCCGTTGCCCCACGCGTTGTCGGTGCCGGTGAAGGTCGCGTTGCCCGTGGCGTTCTGGCACTTGAGGGTCGTGGCGTTGGTGTTGGTCATCGAGTACGACGTGCCGGACCCGCTGGTCGGGATCGTGACGCTGCCGGCGTACGCCGAGCTGCCGGACCCCTCGAGCACGTGCTCCCGGGTCGTGAGCACCCGGCCGTTGCGCGGCGTCGACGTAGACGGACAGGCGCGAGACGTCGGCGTCGGCACCCTTGGTGAACCCGCGGACCGTGGTCTCGTAGGCCAGCTTCGAGGCCCCCCGCTGCAGGACGACCAGCTCGGTACGGCCGACGCTCGGCCGGGCGAGCTGGCGCTTGGCGATCGCGCGGGCCTCGGCCTTGGTCAGCGTCGCTGTCACGGAGGCGAGGGAGGTCTTGCTCCGCTGCGCGACCGAGGTCGAGACGATGCGGCCGGCGCCGTTCGTCGCGACCACGAAGTCACCTCCCACGACGCGCAGGCCGCGGTAGGTGCGCTCGTACGGCACGTACTGGACGCCACCCGAGGAGAGCGGGGCCTGGGCACGGAAGGCGTCCTTCGCGCTCGCCTTGAGAGCGGCGGGGCGGGCGGCGACGTACCGCTTGGCCGACTCCTGGGCGCGGGCCTGGGGGGTGGCCGGTCGCTTCGGGTCCGGCTTGCCGGTCGCCTTCGCGGCGAGCGACCCGGCGACGGCGCTCGTGGAGATGGACCTGCCTGCGGGGGCGGCGGTGGCACCGGTCGGTGCCGACACGATCGCCACCGCCGAGACGAGAGCTGCGGTGAAGCTCCCTGCGACGACTCTTCTCACGATTCTCCTCATTCCTGGCCCCGGGCAGCGGGTCCACCCGAGATGGTGGAAATGCAGTGGCCCGGTCGCTGTTCGTCCGGAGGTCGTCCGTGGTGGGGACCGGGCGTCGGGAACTCTTCCGTTGCCGGGCGGGGCGGTCAACGACTACGCCGTGCAGGAACGTGCACTGCACGAACGTGCAAGTTCGGTCGGGAGCTTCCGGGCCGGCTGGTCGTCAGCACGGAGCCGGCGAGCTCCGGCCGCGCGCGGTCAGCGCAGCCGGCAGGTCTTCGCGCGGGTGGCGATCAGACCGATCGTCCAGCACGACATGCACCCGCGCCAGCACGCCACGGTGAGCGGCACGAGCAGGAGCCAGAGCGCCGAGGCGTGCGCCATCGCCAGTCCGACCACGAGCAGCACCAGCCCCACCAGTCCGCGCACCAGGTGCACGCCGACCGAGCGGCTGGCGAACAGCTCGCCCACCGGGTCGACGTCGGGGGCCGTGGGTCGACCGGATCCGTCGAGGTCGGACGGCGTTGTCGGTCAGCGTGGCCACCCTCCGGAGCGTAACGGTGTGATGCACACGACACCCCTGGTGCGGGGCTGCCGTCGTGCTCCTGCACCGGTCATCACAGGAGCCTAGGCTGGGGACATGACCAGAACCGATGACACCACGACCCACGACGAGCACTCCGAGTCGGCCGACGCGGACTTCCCGCAGGGGATGCTCGCCAGCCCCACGCGTACCCAGCTCTGAGAGTCGTCCCGACGGGCGACACCCGACGCCACCCTCGTCCCCCGCGCTGCGGGAGGTGGGGGTTCGTCCGTCTCCCGGCCGACCGGGTGTCCCCCGGCGGCCTCTCAGCGGTCGTCCGTCGTCCGGTACTGGCCCTGGAAGAAGAGCAGCGGACCGTCGACGTCGTGGGCGACGAGGTCGTCCACCTTGCCGATGACGACGTAGTGGTCACCGGCCTCCTGCACGGCGTGGATCGTGCAGTCGACGTAGCCCAGCGTGCCGGCGAGGACGGGTGAGCCGGTGACCGGCGAGGGCGTCCAGTCGACGCCGGAGAACTTGTCGGTGCCACGGCTGGCCATGGTGTTGGACAGCTCGCTCTGGCCGGCGGCGAGGAAGTTGACGCAGAACCGGCCGGCACGCTGGATGCGCGGCCACGCGCGCGACGTCCGGGCCGGGATGAAGAGCACCAGCGGCGGGTTGAGGGAGACGCTCGAGAACGACTGGCAGGTCAGTCCGACGGGCTCGCCGTCGCTGACGGCGGTGACCACGGTGACGCCGGAGGCGAACCGACCGAGGACGTCGCGGAACCGCCGCGCTTCGGCGACCGCCTCCGGGGAGGCGGAGTCGAGCTCGATCTGCTCGCCCGGGTGCAGCTGGAAGTCGTAGACGGAGTCGGAGAGCCAGGAGTCGATGAGCTCGTCGCTCGGCCAGGTCGAAAGCGCGTCGGGCGGCGTCCCGTCGGGCACGTCGGGGCTCGCGTGGTCGGAACTCGGCACGACGTCCAGGCTACGCATCGCTGCGCGACCGTGACCTCGTGCCCCCGGGTAGGTGACGGCGGTCGTCGTGCCGCGCCCACCCGTCGCTCCTGGGGCTCGGCGTCGACGACACCGGACGAGCGCGCCGACCCGTCGAGCACGACACCGTCTCGTCATTCGGCCGCGGGCCGGCGTGGCCGCGCGTCGGCGACCCGTCCACGCGGCCGCATGCTGGGAGGCCCTGGCGGGAATGCGGGCACCGGGTATTGACTTGCGCACAAGGTACGCACCATCTCCGACGAAAGGGACTCCACCTCATGCCTACTCGCACCGCACGCACTGCCTGGACCGGCTCGCTCCAGGAGGGCTCCGGCCAGGTCGAGCTCTCCAGCTCGAAGGTCGGCACCTACGACGTCTCGTTCCCCAAGCGCGCGGCCGACGAGGCCGGCGGCTCCACCAGCCCCGAGGAGCTCATCGCGGCGGCCCACTCCGCCTGCTACGCCATGCAGCTCTCCGCGATCCTCGGTGAGGCCGGTGGCACCATCGAGTCCCTCGACGTCTCGGCCGACGTCTCGCTCGGCCCGGACTCCTCCGACGGTGGCTTCAAGCTCACCGGCATCACGCTGACCGTGCGTGGCGAGGTCGACGGGGTCGACGCCGACGGCTTCGCCGAGGCCGCACAGGCCGCGAAGGCCGGCTGCCCGGTCAGCAAGGCCCTCACCGGCGTCGAGATCACCCTCGACGCAGCCCTGGAGGGCTGAGAGCCGGCTCGACCCGGCCCTCGGGCGCCATCGGCGCCGCCGTCGGCCGGCGCCGGTGGTCGGCCCGGTGCCCCGGCCGCGATCCGACGATCGCGCCGGGGCACTACCGTTGTCTGCGTGACGATCCTGGGCACCCCCCTGAGCCGGACCTCCACCCGCGTGCTGCTCCTGGGCTCGGGAGAGCTCGGCAAGGAGCTCGTGATCGAGCTGCAGCGGCTCGGTGTGGAGACGATCGCCGTCGACCGGTACGCCGACGCTCCCGCGATGCAGGTGGCCCACCGCCACCACGTGATCGACATGCTCGACGCCGCGGAGGTGCGCCGGGTGGTCGAGCTGGAGCGGCCGCACTGGGTCGTCCCCGAGATCGAGGCCATCCACACCCCGACCCTGCGCGCCCTCGAGGCCGAGGGCGTCACCGTGATCCCGACCGCGCGCGCCGCCTGGCTGACGATGGACCGCGAGGGCATCCGGCGCCTGGTCGCCGAGGACCTCGGCGTGACCACGTCGCCGTACCGCTTCGCCGACTCGGCGGAGGAGTTCGCCTCCGCCGTCGCGGCGGTCGGGGTCCCGTGCGTCGTGAAGCCGGTGATGTCGTCGTCGGGCAAGGGCCAGTCCGTCGTGCGCACCCGCGCCGACGTCGAGGCGTCGTGGGCCTACGCCCAGTCGGGCGGCCGGGCGGGTCAGGGACGGGTGATCGTCGAAGGCTTCGTCGACTTCGACTACGAGATCACCCTGCTGACCGTCAAGCACGCCTCGACCGAGGCACCGCAGGACCCGACCCAGGACGTCGTGTCCTTCTGCGACCCGATCGGCCACGTCCAGGTCGACGGCGACTACCGCGAGTCGTGGCAGCCCCAGCCGATGAGCGACGAGGTCCTCGCCGCGGCCCGGACGATGGCGGAGAGGGTCGTCCGTGAGCTGTGCGGGACGACCGGTCGCGGCCTCTTCGGCGTCGAGCTGTTCGTCCGCGGCGACGAGGTGATCTTCTCCGAGCTCTCCCCGCGCCCCCACGACACCGGACTGGTCACGCTGGTCTCCCAGGACCTGTCGGAGTTCGCCCTGCACGCCCGCGCGATCCTGGGCCTGCCGATCCCGTCCATCCGGGGTCGGGGCCCGTCGGCCTCGTGCGCGGTGCTGGTCGAGGGCGACCGGGTCGCCCCCGCCTTCGCCGGCCTCGAGCGCGCCCTGGCAGCGCCCGACACCCAGGTCCGGCTCTTCGGCAAGCCCGAGGTCGTCGGCCGCCGACGGATGGCGGTCACCCTCGCGCTCGGTGACGACGTCGACACCGCCCGGGCGACCGCGCGCGCGGCCGCCGCGCAGATCACGGTGGTCTGAGGGCGGGTCGCTCCCCGGCCGCCGGGGCTCGACGGCCCGGCGCCGGTCAGGGCTTGCGCGCGACGACGTAGAGGCGCTCGGTGGTCTCGCCCCGGCCGCCGACCGGCCCGCGGCGGTACCACTCGACGTCGGTGAGCCCGGCGTGCTGGACGAGCCCGACGACCTCGGCCGGCTCGTTGAACACGAAGTCGAGGTCGATGTCGTGCTCGAACCACCGTGCGTTGTGGCGTACGTCGGTGCCGCAGTGCATGCCGAGGACCAGCCAGCCGCCGCTCGCCAGCGGCCGCACCAGCGACGCGACCGCCTCGGGCAGCTCGGACGGCGCGAGGTGGATGAGCGAGTACCACGCCAGCACCGCCGACCAGCCCTCGGCGGTGGTCGGGCGCATCAGTCGGCGCAGGTCACCGACCTCGTAGCGGCCCTCGGGGAAGCGCTCGCGCGCCTGCTCGACCATCGCCGGGGTCAGGTCGATCCCGGTGGCGTCCGCACCTGCTGCGGCGAGGTACGCCGTGGTGTGCCCAGGCCCGCACCCGACCTCGACCACCGGGCCGCCGTCGGCGTGGGCGGCGACACGGTCGAGCAACCAGGTCTCGAACGGCAGCCGGCCGTCGGCCAGCTCGCCGGCCAGCGCCTCGGCGTACGACGCCGCCACGGCGCCGTACGACGCGCGCACCTTGTCGTCGCGCGCTGCGGCACCGGCGGCGACCACCGACTCACGGTCCGGGCCGGCGGGCCCGGGTTCCACGGTGGCGGCCGTCCCGCCGGCGGCGACGTCGACCTCGCCGAGCAGGTGGATCCACCGGTTGTCCTGCTCCCGGGCACGGCGCGGCTGCTCGACCACGAGGGGCGGCTCGGCCGCCGCCATCCGCGCCAGGCACTGCTCGACCTCGCCACGATCCGCGAAGGGGTGCAACCGCTCGGTGCGGGTCTTCAACATGCCCGGCGCCTGCGCGCCGCGCAGGAGGAGCACGGTCAGCAGCGCCCGCTCGTCGGCACGCCAGTCCTGGCGCGCGGCGATCGTCTGCACGTACTTCAGGGTGCGCCGACCCGAGTCCTGCCAGGTCACGGCGACCAGGTCCTTCTCCTTGAGCGAGCGCAGCACCCGGTGCACGGTCGCCTCGTCGTACGCCGTCACGGGCTCGCGACTGCTCGTCTGGTTGCACGCGGTGATCACCGCGTTGACCGACATCGGGTACGACGCCGGCACCGTCACCTCCTTCTCCAGGAGGCTGCCGAGCACGCGTTGTTCTTCAGCGGTGAGGTCGAGGAGGTCAGCCACGGCGCTCACGTTAGTCCCAGGTCGCCCAGGACGACCTCGATGGTGCGCAGGCCGCGCTCGGCGAAGGCGGGGACGGTGTCCCAGTAGTACGGGATCCCGGTGAGTGCCGGGCCGAGCGCCCAGCCGCGGCCCCGGCGCCAGGTCGCGTCGTCGTACCCCGTCCGCTCGCGGAAGCGTTGTCGGCTCGACGGCGCCACGACGCACCAGGCCGGCAGCAGGTCGGGGGCCGGGTCCCCCACCCCGAGCGCCCCGAAGTCGATCACCCCGCTCAGCCGACCCCGGCCGTCGACCAGGAGGTTGCCGACCATCAGGTCGCCGTGGATCCAGGTCGGCGGGCCGTCCCAGGCCGGCGCGTGGACGCAGTCGTCCCAGGCCTCGAGCACCGCGTTCCGGTCGACCCGGTCTCCGCACGCCGCGACGGCCTCACGCACCGCCTCGTCCCAGTGCCCCAGCGCCGAGCCCCGCGTCCCGGCAGCCTTCGCCGGTCCCCCGCCGGGTGGCACGGCGTGCAGCGCCCGGACCGCGTCGGCCAGGTCGTCGGCGAGATGCCCCAGGGTCTCGTCGTACGCCGTCGGGGTGGTCCCGGGCAGCCACGGCACCACCGACCAGCGCCACGGGAACCCCTCCCCCGGCTCGCCCTGCGCCACCGGTGCCGGCACGGGCACGGTCAGGTGCGGGGCGAGGACGGGCAACCAGGCCGCGTCGGTGTCGACCTGCTCGACCGCCCCCTCGACCCGCGGCATCCGCGCGACCAGGTCCGTGCCGACCCGGAACAGGCAGTGGTCGGTGCCGCGCTCGCTGATCGGGCTCACCGGCAGGCCCGCCCAAGCCGGGAGCTGCGCGCGGACGAGGCGGGCGACCTGGTCCGCGGTGGCGACGTGCTCGTTGGCGTGCATCGCGGGTGACGGTAGAGGATCGAGGGGTGGATCTCGACGGAGTAATGACGGAGCTGGCCGACGGCGCACGAAACGCCCTGGGCGACGGCCTGCTCGGGCTCTACCTCGTCGGGTCCTTCGCCCTGGGCGCCGGCGACGAGCACAGCGACGTGGACTTCCTCGCCGTCACCGCCGACCGGCTCACCGCCGACCGGCTGGCGGCGCTCTCCGGCCTGCACGCACGGCTGCCGGACCTCCCCGGGCCCTGGGCGCAGCACCTCGAGGGCAGCTATGCCCCCGCAGCCGACCTGCGCAGCCCCATGTCGGTCGGCCGGTCCTGGCCGTACGTCGACAACGGGGCGCGTGAGCTGACGCCGTCCGACCACGACAACACGCTGCACGCGCGCTGGCTGCTGCGCGAGCACGGCGTGCCCCTGCTCGGGCCCGCCGCCGCGACGTGGGTCGCGCCGATCGACGGCGGCGCACTGCGCGCCGAGATGATCGGTGTCGCCCGGGCCCGGGCCGAGGACGTCGAGGAGCACCCGGAGCACCTCGCCAACGGTTGGTACCAGCCCCACCTCGTCCTCACCCTGTGCCGCGCGCTCCACACGACACACACGGGCCGGGTGGCGAGCAAGTCCGAGGCAGCCGCGTGGGCGCTGGACCACCTGCCGCCCGAGCACCACGCCCTGGTGCGCCGCGCGGTCGCCGACCGACCCGACCCGTGGGAGCGCGTGCACCGGGACGCCGACCCCGCCCTCGCGGCGCCCACCCGCGCCTTCGCGTGGGAGGTGCACCGGCTGGTCGGTGCGGAGGCGCTCCGGCTCCGCTGAGCCCGGCCGCGCCCGGTGCGCCCGTCACTCCCCCGCCCGACGTCCGGCTCCGCCCCCGGTCGTCGGGATCGTGGTGCGGATCGCGGTGGGGCTCCTCACCCGCGCGGTCCTTGCTATCCCCGCCAGACGGCCTAGCGTCGGAGGTAGTGGCGAGGCCGCCGGTCCGGCGTGCCCGCCCCACCCCAGCGAGAGGACACAGCATGAGCGACCTACCAGGTCGTCAACCCGGCAACGGGCGAGGTCGAGCGGGAGTTCGACACCGCGACCGACGCCCAGGTCAGCGACGTGGTCGAGCGCTCGCACGCGGCGTACGGCGCCTGGCGCACGACCGGCAAGGACGAGCGGTCCGCGATCCTGAACCGCGTCGCCGACCTCTACGAGGAGCGGATCGACGAGCTGGCGCTGATCATCGCCCGCGAGATGGGCAAGCCGCTGCGCGAGGGCAAGGGCGAGGTCAAGCTGGTCGCCTCGATCTACCGCTACTACGCCGAGCAGGGCCCCGAGCTGCTCGCCGACACCCCGCTCGACCCGCAGGCGGGCGGCCGCGCCCTGGTGCGCAAGGAGCCGATCGGGCCGCTGCTCGGGATCATGCCGTGGAACTTCCCCTACTACCAGGTGGCCAGGTTCGCCGCCCCCAACCTGATGATCGGCAACACGATCATCCTCAAGCACGCGCCGCAGTGTCCCGAGTCGGCGCTCGCTGATCGAGCAGATCTTCCACGACGCGGGGCTGCCGAGCGACGCCTACCTCAACATCTTCGCCACCAACGAGCAGGCGGCCGACATCATCGCCGACGACCGCGTGGCCGGGGTCTCGGTCACCGGCAGCGAGCGCGCCGGGTCGGCGGTCGCGGAGGTCGCCGGACGCACACCTGAAGAAGGTCGTGCTCGAGCTCGGCGGCTCCGACCCGTTCATCCTGCTCGGACGCCGACGACCTCGGTGCCGCGGTCAAGGCCGCCGTGCGGGGCCGGATGGGCAACGCCGGTCAGGCCTGCAACGGCACCAAGCGGATGATCGTCGTCGACGAGCTGTACGACGACTTCCTGGAGCAGTTCACCGCCGCGATGGCCGGCCTCGAGCCGGGCGACCCGACCGACTCCGTCCGCGGGCTTCGGCCCGCTCTCGTCGGAGCAGGCAGTGCGCAACCTCCTCGAGCAGATCCAGGACGCCGTCGACCACGGCGCCACCGTGGAGACCGGCGGCGAGCGTCTGGACCGGCCCGGCGCCTTCATGCAGGCCACGGTGCTCACCGGCGTGACGCTCCGAGATGCGCGCCTACCACGAGGAGCTGTTCGGCCCGGCGGCCGTCGTCTACCGCGTCGCCGACGCCGACGAGGCAGTCGCTCTCGCCAACGGCTCCCGCTTCGGCCTGGGTGGCGTCGTGTGGAGTGCCGACGTCGCCGCCGCCGAGGCGCTGGCGCGACCGGCTCGACACCGGCATGGTGTGGATCAACAGCCCGCAGGGCTCGATGGCCGACCTCCCGTTCGGCGGCACCAAGTCGCTCCGGCGTCGGCCGCGAGCTCGGTGCCTACGGCATCGACGAGTTCGTCAACAAGAAGCTCGTCTACGTCCCGGCCGGCTGAGTCGGCACCAGGCCCCGAGTCGGGCGTGTCATCCGGTCCGGAGGTCGCGCCTGGTGGACGGCGCGGGCGAGCGGACGTGACCTTCTCCTCTGACGTGGAGGCGGCAACCGCGCGACGCTGAGCACGGCCTCCGACACACCGACGGCGACCGTGAGGAGACCGACGATGGTTCGCACCGGCACGTCACGACCGGCTCCGGTCGCCGCGCAGTACACCGGTATCGGCACCGCGATCGGCGCCGGCGTCGGGATGACGCTCGGTGTCCTGGTAGGCGGTTGGGCGATCGCGGTCGGCATCTCCGTCGGCGCGGGTGTCGGGGTGGCCATCGGCGCCGCGATCGACGCACGACGCGCCTGACGACCGCGGCCCTGGGTCGTTCGGGCCCCGGTCCGCGGTCGCACGACGGGGGACGGGCGACGGGCGACGGGATCCGGCGACGAACTCCGACGCGGTGTCGGGCTCAGGACCGAGGCCCGCCGCTCCCGTCCCGTCAGCGATAGCATCGGCGGACGCCGCCGCGCAGGGGTGCGCCCGCGTAGGTCGCGAGACACGTGGACACGACCCGCGGGCGGGCCGACGAGGAGGACGACATGCCGGTGCTGGGAGTGGGCGGGATCTTCTTCCGCGCGCAGGACCCCGATCTGCTGACCGCCTGGTACCGGGCGCACCTCGGCATCGGGGCCGGTTGCTCCGCCGAGGACACCGGACCACCCGACGAGTGGACGTGGACGACGCAGGGCGGTCCGCTCGTCTTCGCTCCCTTCGAGAGCGGGACCGACTACTGGGCGACGGACAAGCAGTTCATGCTCAACCTGCGCGTCAGCGACCTCGACGGCCTGCTCCAGCGGCTGACCGCCGACGGGGTCGCGGTGAGGGTGGAGCCCGGGTGGAACTCCGTCGAGGCCGGCCGGTTCGCTCGCATCCACGACCCCGAGGGCAACGCGATCGAGCTGTGGGAGCCGCCGGCGCCGGACGCGGGCTGACGCGGGTCGGTCGGCTGCGGGGCGGAGGAGGCCGCCGTGTCCGCTACCGGCGGTGCGTCCTCCACCGCACCCGGATCGGGTCGGTGGCGGAGCTGGGCGACACCCGGCGTCAGGGACGCCTCTCCATCCGGTGCTCGGTCGGTCCGGTGGGCACCCCCTCGGGCACGCCTCGGTCGACGAAGCCGGCCCGTTCATAGGCCGCGCGCGCCCGCGCATTGTCGCGACGGACCATCAGGTAGCTCGACCGTCCCTGTCCTGCAGCCCACTCCACTGCGGCGGCGATCAGATCGTCAGCGGCACCGGTGCCGCGCGCCGAGGGGTGAACCCACATCGAGATCAGCTCGGCCCAACGCTCCCCGACCGGAAGCCCGCTGACCACACCGAGGTCCACGCCCCCGTCGTGCGCGACCAGGGTCAGCGGGACGTCGGTGAGACGCGATCGCCACCGCTCCTCCGAGGCCTCGCGCCAGTCCTCGTACCGAGACCCGAAGGCGGCCGGAGCGTCGGCGAGCGACGCCAGTCGTACGGCGCGAAACCGCTCCCAGTCGTCGGGCCCGATGCGCTCGATGTCCACGTGGGAAACCTAGGTCACGCTGCGAACCCACGATCCGCGGGCCCAGGGCGGGTTGCCGGACCCGGCTCCCCGGCCGGCCCCCTTCCGGCGGCTGCTTGTCGGCACGGGTGGTGAGCCGGCACGGTGGTTGAGGTGCGAAGGCGCCCTGGCGCCAGAGCCTCGAAACCCGGTGAGTCGGCACGGTGGTTGAGGTGCGAAGGCGCCCTGCGCCTGAGTCTCGAAACCAGCGCCGAGCGGCAGCATCGGGGGCCACGGCTGCTCGTCGGCGGGTCGCTCCTCATGCTGCGTCGATCTAGGTGCGGAGCGGGTAGGTGGCACCCGTGGTGTGGGCTTGGTGGTGGTGGAACGGGCAGAGGAGTACGGCGTGGTGGGTGTCGGTGGAGCCGCCGTCGGCCCAGGCGTGGGTGTGGTGGACGTGGCAGAACGACCCGGGGACGTCGCAGGTCGGGTGCTGGCAGGTCTGCTGGGCGATGATGAGCGCGAGTCGTTGGGCTTTGGTGTGGACGCGTCTGCTCCGCGTCCGAGGTCGAGCGCGACCCCGTTGACGCCCAGGACCGCGGGCAACAGCTTGGCCTCGCAGGCCAGGCGCAGCATCAGTCCCGGTGAGACACCTTGGCCGGTCTCGGTGCGCCCGGCCTTCGCGGCGCCCTGGGTGAAGGCTGCGGCGTCGGCGGTGATCACGATGGTCGCGGCGAGGCCGCCGTGGGTGGGGAGCTGGTCGGTGGGGAAGCGTTCGATGTACTCGCAGAACGCTTGGCCGAGCTTCTGCGGTGTCGGCTTCTCGTGGTCGTAGGCGCCGGCACCCTCGACGGCTCGGACGCGCTTGGGTGCGGCGAGGCCCTGGAGGGCCTTCTTGAGCATCTCTGCTTGGAGTGCGGGGATCGTGAACGACCCGTGCGCGAGGCCGTCGGGGTCGGTGCGCATCCGGAACGCGGTCTTCTTCCGCGCCCGGGCCTCCTGGTCTTCGAGCAGCTTCGACTCGTGTTCGTCGGCGTGGGCGGGGTCGATGGTCTCGAGGATCCGCTGACCCAGGGTGGTGAGCTGGTGGGCGTCGAACCGGTCGGCTTCCCCGATCAGGTGCGCCTCAGCCTGCGGTCGCAGCGCGACATGCTCACCGTCCAGGTCGTCGACGGCCTTGGTGATCGCTTCGGCCTGCTCGACCAGCACCCCACCGGCTGCGACTGCTGCACGGGTCTGGTCGTGGCCGGCGAGGGCCTGGGCGAGGCGGACCTTCGCGTTCGCGGCACCACGGGTCATCCGGGTCGTGTGGGCCAGCCACGCGGCGAGGCTGTTCATCCCCGCCGCACCGGGCACGTCCAAACCCAGGGCGTGAGACAGGAGGCGCGCCTCGACCTCGGCCAACCGGGCGAGGTCGCAGGTCAGCCGGGTGATCGCCGCGGTGGTCTCAGCTGCGTTCAGCGACCAGGTGGGGGCGTCGGTGGCGTCGTCCAGGGCAGTGTCGAGCACGTCGAGCATCCGGGTGATCGGATGACCGCTCCCGGTGCCGTCGAGGTGCCTGCTCATGGGTCCACTCAACCACCGACCACCGACATTCCAGGGCCACGAATCCCGCTCAACCACGGGGGTTGTGGACAACGATCAACGACGTGGCCCACCGCTGGTTGAGGTGTGAAGGCGCGCTGGCGCCTTGGCCTGGAAACCCGGTGAGCCGGCGCGGTGGTTGAGGTGCGAGGGCCCCTCGGGCCCGAGCCTCGAAACCCCGTGAGCCGAGAAGCAGCCCGGAGGCCCCGGACCGACTTGTCGGGTGCGGGGGTTTCGAGGCTCGTCGCTGGCGCTCCTCACACCTCAACCACCGGAGGCCCCTCGGCACCGCTGGTTGAGGTGCGAGGGCCCCTCGGGCCCGAGCCTCGAAACCCGGTGAGCCGAGAAGCAGCCGTGGGCCCCGGACCGACTCTCGGCACCAGGGGTTTCGAGGCTCGTCGCTGGCGCTCCTCACACCTCAACCACCGGGGGCCGGCACCGCTGGTGGCCACCCGCTCGTCGAGTAGCCGGGCACGAGCGCAGCGAGGGCCCGGCGTATCGAGGCGCCGCAAGCCGAGAAGCAGCGCCGGAGCCGGGATCGACTCCTGGGTGCAGGGGTTTCGAGGCTCGTCGCTGGCGCTCCTCACACCTCAACCACCGGAGGTCGGCACCGTTGGTTGAGGTGCGAGGGCCCCTCGGGCCCGAGCCTCGAAACCCGGTGAGCCGAGCAGCAGCCGTGGGCCCCGGACCGACTCTCGGCACCAGGGGTTTCGAGGCTCGTCGCTGGCGCTCCTCACACCTCAACCACCGGAGGGCCGTCGCTGGCGCTCCTCACACCTCAACCACCGGAGGGCCGTCGCTGGCGCTCCTCACACCTCAACCACCGGGGTCCGGCCGTCGCCGGCGCTCCTCGTGCCTCGACCAGCGGAGGTCGGCCGTCGCCGGCGGTCCTCACGCACCAGGACCGGCGTCAGAGCTTGTTGAGCACCTCGGTCATCTGGGTCTCGGTCTTGGAGCCGATCCGCTCGAAGACCAGCTTCATGATCGGGTCGGCGAGCTTGCCGAGCCCCTTCGGCTCGATGACGGCCTCGTAGGTGATCTCGCTGCCGGAGCCGTGGGGGCGCACGGTGATCGTGTCGGTGGAGAGGGCGGAGTCGTTCTCGCCGACGAAGACCAGCTTGGCATCGGTCAACTGCTCGAGCCGGTAGGTGAGCTCGGTCGAGATGCCGGCGATCTTGGACTTGTTGTGGAACCGCGAGCCGACCTGGATCGGGTTGCTGTCCTCCCGGGTGCACGAGACCGTGCCCGGGTCCCACTCCTCGGCGTTGCTGAAGTCCTTGAGGTAGTCGATCACGGCGGCGGGAGCGGGCTGGACGGTGAAGGTGCGGCTCACAGTAGGCATGCCTCCACGCTAGACAGGTGCGCCTGCGCCCGCCTCACCCCGCAGGACCTGCGCCGATGGGACCAGGTACGCCGAGGTGCCGGCCGCGCCCGGCAACGACCGCACGACGGGCGCGATCAGTGGGCGCGCTGCGGCTCCCCCCGCTCGAGGTCACAGGGCCCGCACGGCGTTCGCCTCGGGGTCCCACCGACGCAGGGAGGTCAGCACCACCGACTCCTCCGCGTGCCCCACGGCCGCCATCGCGACCGGCAGGTCCGCTCGCGTGATCCGACGGCCGAAGGTCACGTGCGGCACCCAGCCGTGGTGCTGGTGCCCGGAGGTGGCTGCCCGCAGCCGCAGGACCGCCGCCACCACCTCGTCCGGTACGTCGAGCAGCCGCGCCAGCGTCGTCCGCTCCCCGCCGAGCACCAGCAGGCCCGACACCTCGACCCGCACGGGGAGCAGCGGCGCGAGCAGCTCGGAGGCCAACGCCTCGGCGGCGTCGTCGATGACAGGGCAGGCGAGGACGGTCACGTGCGGGGTGTTGGTGCCACCGGTGTGGTCGAGCATCGACGGCAGCCCGGCGTCGTGCAACGCCTGCCACCCACGTCGTACGACGGCCTCCCCGGCCTCGTCGGGGAGCAGCTCGAGCGCATGCAGCTTCGGCATCAGTCCAGCCACCCGCGGGCGCGGCGGGTGTGCGCGGCCTTGGTCTGCGGATCCATCCGGTCGTGGAGCGTGGCGATCATCTTCGAACGGTAGTTGCCCGCGAAGACGTCGTGGTGGTCGCGGACGAACGTCCAGTAGAGGGCGTCCCAGTCGGCAGCCCAGTCTCCGGCCGGGTAGTCGCCCAGCTTGCGGAGGTAGTTGCTGCCGGACACGTACGGCTTCGTCGTGATCGCGTCGCCGGCGGCGAACTGGCTCATCGCATGGACGTTGGGCACCATCACCCAGTCGTAGGCGTCGACGAACATCTCCATGAACCACTCGTGCACCGACTCGGGGTCGGTGCGCAGCAGGCACATGGCGTTGCCGAGGACCATCAGCCGCTCGATGTGGTGGGCGTACCCGCGCTCGAGGACCCCACGGACGACGTGGTCGACCGGATCGAGGCCGGTCTCGGCCGTCCACCAGCCCGCCGCGAGCGGTCGGGCGTGCTGCAGGTGGTTGCGGGTGCGCATTCGCCGCCCGTGGAGGTGGTAGGTCGCCCGCATGTACTCCCGCCACCCGATCACCTGACGGACGAAGCCCTCCAGGGACGCCAGCGGGATGTCGTCGCGCTCCCCCACCTCCAGGGCGCGCGACAGCACGTGCCGCGGAGAGAGCAGCCCGACGTTGAGCCCGGGCGTGAGCAGCGAGTGGAAGACGAACGGGTGCTGGGTCGACAGGGAGTCCTCGTAGGGACCGAACTCGACGAACCGCTCGGCGAGGAACTCCTCCAGGCCGGCCTCGGCCTCGGCGTGGCTGGTGGGCCAGGCGAAGGCGTCGGCGTTGCCGGGGTTGTCCGGGAAGGCGCGTCCGACCCAGGCGATCGCGGACTCGACCTCGGGGTGGCGCTCGGCCGAGCCGACCCGTGCCGGCGCCGGCACGGGGTGCTGCTGGGGCAGCTTCTTGCGGTTGTCCTCGTCGTAGGACCACTTCCCGCCCCGCGGGCGGTCACCGTCCATCAGGACGTCGAGGCGACGCCGCTGCCAGGCGTAGAAGTCCTGCATCCGCGAGCGGCCCGAGCCGCCGAAGAAGTCGGACACCTGCCTCCGGGAGGTCAGGAAGTTCGGCGTCTCCAGCACCTCGTCGGCACTCAGCTCGTGGCCCGCGTCGGCGAGGGCAGCGGTCAGGTCCCGCGAGAGCCAGTCGTCGACGACGTCGTACACCTCGACGCGGGTCGGGCGCAGCCTGCGCAGCAGCCGCGCCGTCGCCGCACGGGTCGTCGTCCGGGCGTCGGTCTCGACCTGCTCCACGTCGTACCCGCCGTCGCGGAGCCGCTCGGCGAAGCGGCGCATGCTCGCCCGGTGGAGCACGAGCTTCTGGGTGTGGAAGCGGTACTGACGGAAGAGCAGGTCGTGCTCGACGAGCACGAACGTCGTGCCGGCCGGGGCGTCGAGATGGGCGGCGAAGAGCTGGTGCGGGAGCACGAGCCGGACGGTGCGTGCGGCCATGGCACGCAACCTACCCAGCGCCGGTCCCGCGTTCCTCACCCCGAGGAGTCGGTGGTGCGCAGGCAGATCGCGAGACCCGGCTACCGCCCGGGCACTAGCGTCGGGGACATGAGCCTGCTCGACAGCTGGGAACGCGACGTGCACGCCGCCGACGGTCGCACGTACGACACGTTCCGCAAGGGCACCGGGCCCGGGGTGATCGTCATCCACGAGATCCCCGGACTGACCCCGGAGGTCATCGGCTTCGGCGAGGAGGTGGTGGCCGCCGGCTTCACCGTGGTCATGCCCCAGCTCTTCGGCTACCCCGAGATCCCCGGCACCACGGGCAACGCCCTGAGGTCGATGGCGAGTCTGTGCGTGCGCAGGGAGTTCACGAAGCTGGCCACCCGGCAGACCACGCCGATGGCCGACTGGCTGCGCAGCCTCGCCCGAGACCTGCATGCCGAGCTCGGCGGCCCCGGTGTCGGCGCGCTCGGCATGTGCTTCACCGGGGGCTTCGCCCTGGCGATGATGGTCGACGAGTCGGTGGCCGCGCCGGTGCTGTGCCAGCCGTCGGTGCCGTTCCCGATCGGGAGCAAGCGCAAGGCCGACCTCAACCTGTCACCCGACGACCTGGCTGCGGTCAAGGCGAGGGCGGCCGCCGGCTGCGAGGTGCTCGGCCTCCGCTTCCTCGACGACCCCGCGGTCGGCAACCGCTTCGAGACCCTCACCGGCGAGATCGGGGACGCCTTCATCAAGGTCGAGCTCCCCGGCAAGCAGCACTCCACCGTGACGGCCCACCGCCGGCAGGAGGGCGTCGACCGCGTGCTGGCGTTCTTCGAGGAGAAGCTCACCGTCTGAGGCCGATGATCGGACGTCACGACGGACACCAGTCCCTCGACGCAGCTGAGGACGTCGAGTCCTACACCCATGCGCGGTGGAACGACCTGGTCCGCACGCTCGTCGCACTCGGCGCCGACGTGCCCGAGGCCGAGCTCGCCGCCCGAGCGGCGCTCGTGCGCTGCTGGCACGCCTGGAAGGAGGAGCACCGCTCGGGTGACGTCGACGTCCTCGTCTACGGTGCGCTCCTGCGTGCGTGGGGGTGGCCCCGCGAGCACCCGGCGGTCGGGGCCGACGACGTCGCCCGGACGCTCGTGGCCGAGGGACGGCTGTCGGACTACGCGGCCGAGCGCGTCACCGGGGCCGACCCGGGCGCGATGCCGCTCCGGGAGTGGCAGCCCGAGGACCGCGACGACGCCTACCGCGGCGCCGCGCCACTCGCGTCGATCCGCGACGACCTGCGCCGCCGGCGGCGTCGTACGACGACCTTCGTCGCGGCCGCGGCGGCCGTGACCGCCGTCGTGGCCGGCCTGGTGCTGCTCCTCGGCGAGGAGCCGACCCCGCCGGACCCACCGCCCGTGGTGGTCAACCCGCTGCCCCTGGCCTGGTGGAGCCAGGACACGCTCCACCTCGCGCGCGGGGAGGTGACGGTGCCGGGGCTGACCGCGCTGGCTCAGGCCGGGCAGGGCGCGTCGTACCCGGTGGTCATCGGTGACGACCGCGGTCGGGTGTCCCAGGTCGGCGACGACCTCGAGCCGGTGCAGATCGGCACCTACGAGCTCGGCGCGACGATCCGTGCGTCGCTGGACGGGCTCGCGACGTGGGTCGACGTCTCCGACCCGATCCCGAGCGTCGTCGTGTGGGACACCGAGGCCCGCGAGGTCGTCGACCGGCTCCCCCTCACCGACTCACGGACGGGTCTGCAGACCCAGGTCGTGGCGCTCGACGGTGACACGGTCTACCTGCGCTCGCCGGCCGGCACCAGCCGCTGGGTCCTCGGCGAGGCGGAGGCGCGGCCCATCCGGGACCGGGTGCTCGACGCCGCGAACGGGGTCCTGCTGGTCGCGATGCCGCCCGCCAGCACCGGGAGCTCCATCCTTCCGGGCCCCCAGCGGTTCGGGGTGGGAGCCGACCGCCAGGCCACGCTGTCGCCCGGCGGGCTGATCGTCGCGGCCTGGGTGCCCCAGGAGCCCGACCTGATCCTCGGCGGCTCCGGCGCCAACCTCGCTGCCGTGCCGCTGCGGCTCCCGGAGCGCTCGCGGATCCTCGAGGCCAGGTTCGCCCCGAACGGCGACCTGGTGCTCGTGACGTCGCGGGTCTACCTGCTCGCCCGCAGCTACGACGACGACGGCGTCACCTCGTCGGGGCGGACGCCGTTCGTGGACCTGGTGACGTGCGACCTCCAGACCGGGTCCTGCGACGTGGTCGTGGGTCGCGGTGCGTTCGCGAGCCCGTCGGCAGACGAGTCGCCGGTGATCCTGGCGGACTAGGCGGGTCTCCGTGTTCGGGTGTACGTCGGGTCTCGGCAGCGCCGTGCGGGTGCTGCCCGAGGAGACGCGCCCTAGGACCGGGCGGGGCTGTCGGCGGATCCGTCGGCGGGACCGGCGACCGTCAGGTCGACCTCGTCACCGACACCCACCGGGCCGCCCTCCAGCACGCGGAACACCGATCCTGCACGGCGCCGCAGTGCCTCCTGCGCGCCGCGGCCGATGGTGTCGTCGAGCAGCTTGCAGGGCGCCGCCACCCGGACGACCTCGAGCAGCACCTCGCCGATGCGGATCCGCGCGCCGGGGTCGCGAGGCACGACGCCGTGGCTGATCGTGATGTTGCGCCGGGTCAGGGCTGCCGGCACGTCGGCGCCGAACACCACGGCGGCCTCGGCGAGGCCGTCGGCGCTCTGCACCGTCACGTGGCGGTGCCTGGTGCCGTGGTAGCGGTCGCCGACGATCCCCTTGCCGGCCTCGACCTCGATGCTCCCGACCGCGCGCATCGGCAACCGCGTCGCCTTGGCGACGTGGAGGGAGGCGACCGTCGGGACGACGCCGCCCGTGTCGCCGCCCGTGTCGCCTCTCATGTCGCTGCCAGCGCGAGGGCCACCAGGGAGATCGTCCACGACACGAAGCTGCCGACCAGGAAGTACTCGGTCACCTCGTGGATGCCCGGGCCCGCGGCATGGCCTCCCTTGGCGTCGGAGCGGGCCGACTGGAGCTCGGGGAACCGGAGCAGACCCTTGGCCGCGATCACGATGCTCGCCGCGGTCACCTCGCCGGCCAGGCCGAGCCCGACGATGAACACCCGCTCCATCGGCCCGAGGAGCCGCCCGCCCTTGAGCGCCGGGGCGGCCCCGGTCGCGGAACGCATCGGGTGGGTGGTGCCGCTGGCACCGAGGACGAGACGGACCAGGACGTTGCCGGTCGAGAGCTGGACCAGCAGCAGACCCGCCAGGAGGACGGCTCGGTCGGGGTCCAGCCCGGCGAGGAGCGGCAGCGAGGAGTCGCCGAGCCACTGCCCCAGGGGGCCACCGCCCGGAGCCGACCGCACCGAGGCCGCGATCATCAGGGCCATCTCGGCGGCCAGCACCGTCAGCGGCACCGCGAACCGCAGGCTTCCGAAGCCGAAGGTGACGCTCTCGCCCCACCCGACGACACAGGCCGCCACCACCAGCACGCCCACGGCCTGCCCGACGCCGTCGACGCCGCACAGCAGCGCGAGGACGACGACCGCGAGCGCGGCACCTCCCTCGGCGAGCCGCGGGCGGCGCGACCAGGAGAACACCAGGTCGCTCAGCCCCACGCCGACCAGGAGCAGCCCGAGCCATGTCATCCCCGCATCGTCCCTCTCACGGCCGGACCTCCAGCCACTCGCTCATCGTGACGACGACTCCGATGCCGTCGCGCCGGAACCGTTGGGAGATCGCCGAGGGCGAGACCCCCTCCTCGGCGGCGATCTCCCGCTGCGTCCGTCCCGCCATCAGACCACGCAGCACCGACAGCGACCGCTCGTCGAGGCGGGCGACGAGCTCGTCGCGGGCCAGCAGCGCGGCATCGAGCGCTCCGGTCGCCTCGCCGGGGTCCGCGGAGGCGTACGCCGTCCGCGCGGTGCCGGTCGCCGGCCGCCTGGCGCGCTCCTTCACACCGTCGATGGCGGCGCGGGCCGCCCACCAACCGGGCCCGTCCTCGATGCGGCCGCCCTCGTCGAGCACCGTCGTCGTCCCGTGGCCGATCCCGTGCCGCAGGTCGTGGTCCGGCAGGAGCGCGAGCCGCAGCGCCAGGGTGATGGCGGTGGCCGCGCCCACGGAGGCGACCGTGCCCTGGTACTCGTCGCCGACGGTGATCCTCAGGTCGGTGCCCCAGGTCGCGTTGACCTCCTCGAGCGCCCGTGACAGGTCGGCATGGAGCGCTGGTCGGTCGGTGGAGGTGCGCGAGCCCACCACGTCACCGATCACCACCACCGAGCCGTGGGCCTTCATCTCGCTCATGTGAAGATCATACCTTCATGTGCGAGAAATGAACGCCACGGATGAATTCCGGCCTCCCGATGCGGTCCGCGGGCTCGGCCGGACCCACCCCCGGGGCGGCGCCGGGCGCGGTTTAGGTTCGGGTCATGGGATTCCGCCGTCGTCGGCTCGTCACCGCTGCCCTCGCCGCCAACGCGATCCGCCCGGTCCCCGGCTACCGGGCCGGCATGCCCGCGTTCCTCGCCGGCTGGCTGGTGGGCGAGCTCGCTCCGCACGTGCTCGCGGCCACCGTGGCCGACACGCTGGCGCACGCCGTACGACGCCGCCGGGGTGCACCACGCGACCGGCTCGCCCTGGCCGCGGCCGGCGCCGCCACCGCCGGGCTCGGCTACGTGATCGCCCAGTCCCGCCGGGCCGGCACGGTCGCGGAGGCGGCACTCACCGACGCGCTGGGCGGGGAGTACCAGGACGTGCGCGCCGCGCGCCCGTCCGCCGCCGAGCCCTCCACACCGTGGCGCGTCCTGGTCAACCCGTTCCGCCGCACTCGCGATCCTGACGTCGTCGTGGAGCGCGACATCGCCTACAACGACCACGGGCGGCGTGGCCTGCTCGACGTGTACCGACCTGCCCGGAGCGACCTGTCCGGTGCCCCGGTGCTGCTCCAGGTGCACGGGGGCGGGTGGGCCATCGGCACCAAGGACCGCCAGGCCGTCCCCCTGATGACCCGCCTGGCCGCCCAGGGGTGGGTGTGCGTGGCCATCAACTACCGGCTCGCGCCCCGCGACCCGTTCCCGGCACACATCGTCGACGTCAAGCAGGCCATCGCCTGGATCAAGGAACACATCGCGGCCTACGGCGGGGACCCCGACTACCTCGCGATCACGGGTGGCTCCGCCGGCGGTCACCTCGCCGCCCTGGCCGCCCTGACCGCGGGCGACCCCACGTGGCAGCCCGGGTTCGAGGACGCGGACACGTCGGTCCGGTGCGCCGTCCCGCACTACGGCGTCTACGACTTCGCCGGATCGACCGGGCTCGCCTCGGCCATCACGATGCGCGACCGCTTCCTGGCGCCGTCGGTGTTGAAGAAGCGCTGGTCCGAGGAGCCCGAGGCCTTCGAGGCGGCGTCCCCGATCCTGCGCGTGACCGCGGAGGCGCCCGACTTCTTCGTGCTGCACGGCGACCGGGACGCGCTCGTCGACGTCGGGCAGGCGCGCCTGTTCGTGGAGCAGCTCAAGCGGGTCTCGGACTCCTCGGTCGTCTACGCCGAGCTGCCGGGCGCCGAGCACGCCTTCGACACGTTCCCCTCGATCCGCTCGGTCCAGGTCGTGCGGGCGATCGACCGCTACCTGCACTGGCACTGGCACACCTGGCGGGCCGGGCTCGACCACCAGGACCAGCTCACCGACGAGTCGCAGGCACCCGGCAGCACCCCGTCCTGACCGGTCGGCGCTCAGCCGTCGCCGCGCCCGCCCTGGACCCGCGTCTCGAGCTCGACCGCCAGCCGGGACACCCGCGTCACGATCTCGTCGACCCGCTCCGCGACGGCAGCGACGTCGACGGTGCCGCCGTCGGGGCGGGGCCGGAGCAGCCGGACGGCGATCTGCAGCGCCGTCAGTCCGTTGTTCAGGTCGTGCACGAGCGCCCCGGTCTCGACGCCGCCGAGCCCGGCCGGCTCGTCGCGGACCGCCGGCGGGCGCCCGCCCGAGGCCGCGGAGCCCGGGACACCCTGGCCGTTCTCGACGGCGATCCAGCGGTAGCCCGACCCGCTCTCGGTGCGCAGGAACCCCGGGTCGAGGGCGTCGTCCCCGATCTTGGCCCTCAGCGTGCGCACGTGCGCCCGCAGCGCGGCCCGGGTCTCGTCGCCGTACCCGTCGTCCCAGACCTCCCCGAGCAACCACGAGTAGGTCAGGAGCCGGCCGGGGTGGGCCACGAAGACCTCGAGGATCCGCCACTCCTTGGGCGTCAGCCGGACCTCACGGTCCGGCAGCTCCACGGTGCGGTTGGCGAGGTCGATCCGCAGACCGCCGAACACCTTGACGGCACTCCCGTCCGCCTCGCCCGCGATGCGCACCCGGCGGGTCAGCGCCCGCAGCCGGGCCATCAGCTCGTCGATCCCGAACGGCTTCTGGAGGAAGTCGTCGGCCCCCGCGTCGAGTGCCTCGACCCGGCGTCGTTCGTCGCGGGCACCGGAGAGGATCAGCACCGGTACGTCGCTCCAGCTGCGCAGCCGCCGTACGACGTCGACGCCGTCCTGGTCGGGGAGCGCCAGGTCGAGGACCACGACATCGGGTCCGGAGACGGCGAGCTGCTCCAGGCCGCGTGCCCCGTCTCCGACGGCCGCCGCCTCGAAGCCCTCGCGCAGGAGCATCGTGACGAGCGCTCGGGTGAGCGACTCGTCGTCGTCCACTATCAGGACCCGGGTCACGAACGGCAGCCTAGCCGTCCTTCTTCACACGTTCTTCACGTCGAGACCAGCCGACTTCACGTCGGTCTCACAGCAGCCTGCCAGACTCGATACTTGCATGTAGAGAGGCACCCATGGCTCACCTTCTGGTCGTCGACGACGATCCAGACATCCGCGATCTCCTCGCCTACGGACTCACGCGGGCCGGCCACCTCGTCGATGCCGCACGTGACGGCGAGGAGGCCCTGGCCCGGGTCGCCGAGGAGCACTACGACCTGATGGTCCTGGACGTCTCGATGCCCGGCATCTCGGGCCTCGAGGTCGCCCGGACGATCACGCAGCGGGTGGCATCGGGCCAGGCACAGCGCCGGCCCCACATCCTCATGCTCTCCGCGCTCGCGGCGGAGAGGGACGTCGCGGCCGGACGCGCCGCCGGCGCCGACGACTACCGCGCCAAGCCCTTCAGCATCCGCGACCTCGTGGCCCGGGTGGACGAGGTGCTGTCCGCCGGCACGGCGGGACCGTGACGCCCCCTCACGCTCCCCGCCGGCCCAGCAGCGCACGGACCCGCTCCAGCATCGCCTCGGCGTCGAACGGCTTGACCACGTAGTCGTGGGCGCCGGCGGCCAGGCCGCGACGTACGTCCTCGTCCCTGCTGCGTGCGCTCAGCAACAGGATCGGCAGCTCGGCGGTGCACGGGTCGGCCCGGAGGGCGCGGGTCACGGCGATCCCGTCGAGCTCACCGGGCATGGCGATGTCCAGGAGCGCCAGCTCGGCGCGGTCGTCCGCGGCCAGGGCCAGCGCGGCCGCCCCGTCCCTGGCCATCCGGACGTCGTGGCCCTCGGCGCGGAGCAGGAGCTCGAGCAGGGCGTGCACGTCCGGGTCGTCCTCGGCGACGACGATCACGGCCACGGCTGCCTCCTGATGACGGCTCGGCGCCGCACCTGTGCCGCACCGCGAGCCGGCGTCCAGCTCGTTCTCCACACGCTACTCCAGCCGGCGGCAGTCCCACATACGCTCGTCGCACGAACGGATCGAGGAGCGCACCCGTCGGGGTCGACCACACGTCGTACCGCGCGCGAGCGACGAGCACGGGGCGGAGACCCGTAGTCTGCGGCCGTGCCCGACCTGCCCACCGACCTGCCCACCGACCTGCCCGCCGCCCTGCCCGCCGACCTGCTTGCCCACGCGCTCGCCGCGAAGGGCTTCATGCCCGAGGACGAGGGCGCTCTGCTCCATCGGGTCGCCCTCGACCGACTGCCCCACGGCCCCGCCCTCGAGGTCGGCACCTACTGCGGCAAGTCCGCGATCTACCTCGGGGCCGCGGCCCGCACCGTCGGCCCGTCGGCCGTCGTCTTCACCGTCGACCACCACCGCGGCTCGGAGGAGAACCAGGCCGGCTGGGAGCACCACGACGCCAGCCTGGTCGACCCCGGGAGCGGGCTGATGGACACCCTGCCGGTGTTCCGCCGCACCCTCGCGCACGCCGGGCTGGAGGACCAGGTGGTCGCGGTCGTCGGTCGCAGCACCACCGTCAGCGCTCATTGGCGTACCCCGATCAGCCTGCTCTTCATCGACGGTGGCCACGCCGAGGAGCACGCGCAGAACGACTACACCGGCTGGGCCCGCTGGATCATGCCCGGCGGCAGCCTCGTGATCCACGACGTCTTCCCGGACCCGGCCGACGGCGGGCAGCCGCCGTACCACGTGTTCCTCCGGGCGCTCGCGAGCGGCGCCTTCGTCGAGGTCGGGACGGTCGGCTCGATGCGGGTCCTGCGGCGGGTCACCGGCGACGCCGGCCACCCCGTCGGCTGACCCGTCAGGTTGCCGCTGACCCGTCGCCTCCGGAGGAGACGGGTCAGCGGAACGGGGCCGGCGCGCAGCCGCACTCCAGCGCGATCTCCGGGAAGTGCGGCGCCAGCGAGGTGCCGCGCATGATGCCGGAGCCGGGCGAGGAGTGTCCGTAGGTCTCCCCCAGGGCGTCGACGGCGAGGATCACCGCTGCCGCCGTGTACGTCGTGTGCTCGACCGGCCAGTAGACGCCGGGGTTGTCGCCGGCGTAGACCCAGCCGGTCCAGTAGGCGCCGCCCTCGCCGCGCAGGTGCTGCATGTCACGCACGAGCTCGAGCGCGCGACGGTGGTCGCCGACCGCGTCGAGGGCCATCGCGAGCTCGCAGGTCTCGGCGCCGGTCACCCACGGGTTGGTGTCGACGCAGCGGATGCCCAGTCCGGGCACCACGAAGTCGTCCCACCGCGGCGCGAGCTCCTCGAGCGCACCGGGGCCGCGGACGGCCCCGCCCAGGACCGGGTAGTACCAGTCCATCGAGTAGGTCGACTTGTCCGCGAACAGGTCGCGGTGCTCGCGGATCGCATGGCCCAGGCGCCCGCCGGCGAGCTCCCACTCCGGTTGCGGGTCGCCCAGCAGCTCGCCGAGGGCGACGCCGGCGCGCAACGACTGGTAGATGCTCGAGGACCCGGCGAGCAGGCAGAAGTCCTCGCTGGGGGTCCACTGCACACCACCGAAAGCCACCTGCTGGCGCACGACCCAGTCGAGACCGGCGCGGACCGACGGCCAGTGCCGCGTCAGGAAGGCGATCTCGTGCCGGACCAACCAGTGGTGCCACAGGCCGACCGCGAAGTAGGCACTCATGTTGACCTCGCCGCGGGGGTCGTCGACCTCGCCGGCGACGATCTTCATCGGCCAGGACCCGTCGGCGCGCTGCATCGTCGGCACCCAGGCGTAGGCGCGCTCGGCGGCCTCGACCTGTCCGCCCACGAGCAGCGCCATCGCGGCCTCGACGTGGTTCCAGATGTCGACGTGCTCGCCCACGGTCCAGGGGATGGCGCCGCACGGCTCCTGCATCGACGCGATGGACCCGGCCGTCTCGGCCACCTGGCCCTCGGTGAGCAGGCCGCGGACGTACGGCAGCGCTTCACCCATCCGCGGTCCCGTCGGTCGGGCCACCCGCGGCTTGCGGAAGTACAGCACCATGCTCTTGCCGATCAGCGGGTCGAGCACCTTGCCCGCGAGCCGCAGCGCCGTGGGCTGCTTCATGATCTCCCACACCAGGAGCCGGTGGTAGGCCTTGGCCAGCGGGTGGTCGTCGTTGGTGACGCCGACGGCGCACTTGATCCACCAGTACGGCGAGTGCAGGCCGTGGGCGTAGTCCCGTCCGGCGTACTCCAGGCCCGCCTTGGTGACCTTGTCGGTCAGCTCCTTGTCGGTGTAGATGCGGATGTGGCCGCCCTCGACGTTGTGGTAGTCGTCGGACAGCTTCCAGTTGATGATCTCGGGCAGCCAGCGCGGCACCGAGACGGCCATCGTGCCGCCGGGGCGCAGCACCCGGACCAGCTCCCGGATCGCCTGGATGTCGGCCGGGATGTGCTCGAGCACCTCGGCCGCCACGACCCGGTCGAACTCGCCGTCGGCGAAGGGCAGCTCGAGCGCGTCGCCCTGCTTGATGTCGGCCTCGGCCCCGGCCGGCACCTCGCCGGCCTCCTTCATCGCGCCGAACAGCTCGAGCACCCCGGCCAGCTCGTCGGCGTCCATGTCGAAGGCCACGACGTCACCGCCGCGGCGGTACATCTCGAAGGCGTGACGCCCGGCGCCACAGCCCATGTCCAGCACCCGGTCGCCGGCCCGCAGGCCCAGGCGCTCGAAGTCGACGGTCAGCATCAGCTCTCCTCCTTCACGGTCGGGTTCGCGGCCACGCCGGCCGCGGAGCGAGCGGGAGGCGTGCCGCGCTCGCGGTGGAAGTCGGCGATGACCTCCTCGTACGCCGCCGCGACCGTCACCGCCACGGCTCGCCAGCTGAAGAGCTCCTGGACCCGCCGGCGACCGGCGGCACCCATGGTCGCCCGCCGTCCGGGGTCGTCGAGCACCCGGGCCAGGGCGTGCATCAGCTCGCCCACGTCGCCGGGGGTGACCAGGTCGGCGCACAGGCCGTCGGGGCCGACCACCTCGGGGATCGCCCCGGCGCGCGAGACCACCAGCGGCGTGGCGCAGGCCATCAGCTCCGCGGTGGGAAGCGAGAAGCCCTCGTAGAGCGACGGCACGCACGCCACCTCGGCCGAGCCCATGAGCTCGACGAGCTCGGCGTCGGAGACACCGTGGACGAAGCGCACGTGCGAGCCGATCCCGAGCTTCTCGATGAGCTTCTCGGTGCGTCCACCCGGCGAGGGCCGGCTCACCAGGACCAGCTCCAGGTCGCGCTCGGTGCGCAGCTTGGCGAAGGCCTCCAGCAGCGTGGAGATCCCCTTCATCGGCGCGTCGGCACTGGCCATCGCCATGA
Source organism: uncultured Actinomycetota bacterium (assembly GCA_963757695.1). GTDB lineage: Bacteria > Actinomycetota > Actinomycetes > Propionibacteriales > Nocardioidaceae > Nocardioides. The sequence continues at coordinate 85,390 of CAVWTJ010000010.1, read as the reverse complement.
TCCGCCCGGGCACCCGCGGGGTGGTCGGCGGGACGAACATGTCGTCGACGCCGAGCAGGATCACCTGCATCCGCGCGGGGTCGACGCCGAAGTCGGTGGCGATGTCGCGCTTCGAGGTCTCCGACGGCGTGAGGATCTTGCGCGCCTGTCGGGCCACCTTGGCCTGCATCCGCAGGAAGCCGTACCACCGGCGAAGCGTCAGCTTGCGCCACGGGCTCCGGGTCTGGGCGAGGTCGATGCGGCGGTCGAAGGTGATGGGGTGGTGCACGGTGGTGATCAGCGGCAGTCCGTAGCCCTCGATGTCGAGCATGCCGGTGCCGAGGACCTGGTTGTCGTGGGCGATGTCGAAGTCGCCGGCGCGCTGCTCCAGGATCCGCGAGACCCGCCGGCTGAACGTCTTCGGCTCGGGGAAGCCGGCCACGCACATCGTCGCGAACTCCTCGACGTCGATCAGGTCGCGGAACTCGCCCAGCTTCGGGCACCCGGAACGGGTCGGGCTCGCGGTAGAGGTCGAGGCTCGGCACCTTGGTCAGCACGACGCCCTCGTCGAGCTCCGGGTACGGCTGCCCCGAGAGGACCTCGACCTGGTGCCCGAGCGCCGTGAGCTCACGGCTCAGGTGTCGCAGGTAGATGCCCTGTCCGCCGCAGTGGGCTTTGCTGCGGTAGGACAGCATGGCGATGCGCATGAGGCGCGACCTCTTTCGTCGGGGGGGTGCTCGGTGTACGCGAGAAGCGCCGGGCCGGTCCGGGTGGATCGTGTTCCTGCGGTGAGCACCGGTCGACAGCCTAGTGCGCGCGTTCGCGACGATCCCGACGTCCCCGGGCAACGCCGTCACGGAGCGGTCCGCCGACCTTCTCGTCCGGCACCCCGGGTCGCGCGGCCGGGCTACCCGGTGACCGAGGGTGCCGTCGTGCCGCCGAGGTCCATCGCCGGCAGCCCGAGCTTGCGGTGGTCCCAGGAGCGCACCCGGTCGGCGTCGAGGCGGACGACGACGCGGTTGCGCGCCATCGCCTCGACGAACGGCTCGAGCTCCTCGGTGTAGGGCGCCTGGTAGCGCTCGAAGATCCGCACGCAGACGTCCCAGACGACGTCCTCGTCCTCGACCACCACGCCGCTGCCCTCGAGGGCGACGCCGCGGAGCTGGTCGTAGGTGTGTCCCGCCTCGGCGAGGAAGCTCATCCGCGGGTCACGGCGCAGGTTGACGACCTTCTGCGACTTCGCCTTCGTCTCGATCCAGACGTGGCCGTCGTGCCAGTCGTACCACATGCCGACCAGGTTCATCTGGCCTCGCCGGCCCATCGTCGCGACGGTCGAGGACCGCTGCTGGGTCAGGAACTCCTCGACCTCCACGTCGCTCATCACGACCTGGCCGCGCTGGTTAGCCACCGAGACCAGGCGTCACGACGACTCCTCCGTCGCTGGCGGTCCCGACGTCGTCGAGGTACGTCACCCTCACCCCTCGAGCCGGATCGCGGCCCGCGGGCACGCCGCGACGGCGCGCCTGACGTCCTCGAGGTTCTCCGGCGTCGTCTCCTCGGTCTTCACGACCAGGTAGTCGTCGTCGTCGAGCTCGAAGACCTCCGGGGCCATGGCCTCGCACAGGCCGTTCGACTCGCACAGGTCGAAGTCGACCGTGATCTTCATGCAGTGATCCTCTCAGGAACCTTCGGACGAGTGGCCGGGGAAGACCTTGGCGTCGGGGTCGATCGCGACGGTGGCGTTGTTGACCGCGGTGGCCGCCTCACCGAAACCGACGGCGATGAGGCGAACCTTGCCGACGTACTCGGTGATGTCGCCCGCGGCGAAGACGCGGGGCAGGCTCGTCTGCATCGAGGGGCTGACGACGATGTGGCGCTTCTCGACCTCGATCCCCCACTGCTGGAGCGGCCCGAGGTCGGCCACGAAGCCGAGGGCGGCGACGACCGCCTGGCACGGACGGGTGGTGGTCCGGTCACCGACGGTGATGTCGATGGACTCGACCGTCGCTGGTGCCGGAGATGGCGCTCACCTCCGCCCTGGTGATGATCTCGACCGAGGAGTCGCGCACCTGCTGCACGGTCCGCTCGTGGGCGCGGAAGGCGTCGCGGCGGTGGACGAGCGTCACCGAGCGCGCGACCGGCTCGAGGTGGACCGCCCAGTCGAACGCGCTGTCGCCACCGCCGACGATCACGACGTCCTTGCCGGCGTACGGCGCGAAGCTGGGCACGAAGAACTCCAGCCCGCGACCGAGCCAGTCGCCCTGCGCGGGCAGCGGACGAGGGCTGAACTTGCCGATGCCGGCGGTGATCAGGACCGCACCGGCGCGCACCGTCGTCCCGTCGTCGAGGCCGACGACGACCCCGTCGTCGTCGACCTCCAGGGTGCTTGCCGTCCGGTCGAGCAGGTACGTCGGGTGCGCCGTGGCCGCCTGGGCGACGAGACCCTCCACCAGGTCGCGGCCCTTCACGCTGGGGAAGCCGGCCACGTCGAGGATCTGCTTCTCGGGGTACATCGCGGTGATCTGGCCCCCGAGCTCGGGCAGCGAGTCCACCACGGCGATGCGGTGACCGCGGAAGCCGGCGTAGTAGGCGGCGAAGAGACCCGGTGGGCCCGGCGCCGACGATGAGCAGGTCCACCTCGACGATGCCGGAGTCGGGCGTGGGGGCTGAGGCGTCGGGGCCTGCGATGGTGGTCACCTGGGCGATCCTCCCCGTCCGCGGCGCCGGCGGCAACGCCCTCGGGCGACGTACCTGGCTCCCCATGCCCGCGAGGCGCTCCCGCCGGGCACCGGCCGGCCCGGGCCGGGTGGGGCCACGGCCCGACGGCCGGGAGGTCGAACGGCGCCACTTCGAGCGAAGTGGCAGGATCGTGGGGACAGCACACGGGGAGGACGAGGTGGCCAGGGACGACGCGACCAGCGCGGCCGCGGTCTGGGGATCGTTCGAGCACGACCCTCGCGACCGCGCGAACGCGGTCCTGCGCGCCTCGGACACCGACCGCGAGGTCATCGCGCGGGTGCTGACCGCGGCGTACGCCGACGGCCGCCTCGACCGTGAGGAGTTCGACCAGCGCGCCGAGACCGCCTCCGCCGCTCGCACTCTCGGCGAGCTGCCGCCGATCGTGGCCGACCTGGTGCCCGAGCGCGTCCCCGCGCGGCGTCCGACCGACGAGCTCGCCGTCGCCTCCCCCGCCGAGCTCGACCGCAAGGCCGAGGAGGCCTGGCAGGACCGTCGGCGCAACGCCTTCTTCGGCTTCCTCGGCCCCACCCTGATCTGCTGGGCCATCTACCTGGCCGTCAACGGCGGCAGGATCGACGGGTTCGTCTGGCCGCTCATCGTGATGGCCGCGACCGGGCTCAACCTGATCCGCACCCTGGCCAGCCACCAGGAGATCCAGCGCGAGGAGCTGCGGCGACTCGAGAAGCAGCAGGCCAAGGCGCTGCGCAAGCGCGGCTGGCGGGGGTAGGCGACCCGCCGCGGGGCCCGGGGTGACCGCACGCCTCAGGTGACGGGGATGCCCGACTCGAGTGCGGCACGGTCGATCACGGCCCGCGCGCGGAGACGGTAGCGCCAGATCTGCACGAGTCCCACGGCCCACAGGACGTACTGGGCGCTCATCGCCCAGCGGAAGGCGTCCGGGGTGTAGGCCGTCGAGCCCCGGGGGTGCGCCAGTCGAGGATGAGCCCGACGGTCATCACGAGCACCAGGCTCGCGGCGAAGCCGGCCTGGTTGATGATGCCCGGTGGCGCTCGCCAGCCGCGCCGACGGGGTTGGAGGTGCGCGCCAGGTCGAAGCCGATCATCGAGGCCGGGACCGCCGAACCCGACGACCTGGGTGAGCAGGACCAGCAGCCACAGCGGCGCCTGCCCGGGCCACGCCAGCACGGCGGTCCACACCGCCACGATCGCCACGACGATCACGATGCACCATCGACGAGCGGTGCCAGGGGTGACGGCCCACCAGCAGTCCCGAGGAGCGGGCCGGAGTAGATGATGGCCACGACGATCAAGGTGAGCAGGACGCCGGCGGTGGCCTCCGAACGGCCCTCCCCCTGCACCAGGAAGGGGTAGCCCCACAGCAGCGCCAGGCTCGTCGCGCTGAACTGGCAGGTGAAGTGCATCCAGAACCCCAGCCGGGTGCCCGGGTGCGCCCACGAGGCGGCGAGGCTGGTGCGCACCGTCGGCCACGACAGCGCGGGCCGCGAATCCGCCGTCCCTCGGGCGCGTCGCGCACGACGACGACCAGCCCGATCGCCAGCACGATGCCCGAGTGAGGCGGTGCTCAGGTAGGCGCCGGTCCAGCCGAGCTCGCGCAGGGCGATCGTCATCGGCACCGCCGCGATGATCGCACCGAACTGACCGATCGTGCCCGAGAGCTGGGTGATGATCGGGCACCCGGCGCGGCGGGAACCACCGGCTCACCAGTCGCAGGACGCAGATCCACGTCATCGCGTCGCCCATGCCGACGAAGGTGCGCGCCGCCAGCGCCGTCGGGTAGCTCTCGGCCAGCGCGAACCCGACCTGGGAGACGCGTGAGGATGACGTGCCGGCGAGCATCACCGCCCGCGGGCCGAAGCGGTCGACCAGCAGACCCACCGGGATCTGCATCGCCGGCGTAGACCAGCAGCTGGAGCATCGTGAACGTCGCCAGCTGCGACGGCCGAGATGTCGAACCGCTCGGTGGCCGCGAGGCCCGGCCACCGCCAGCGAGCTGCGGTGGAAGATCGCCAGCAGGTAGGTCGCGATGGCGACCGCCCACACGGCGTACGCCGTGCGTCCCCCGAGCTACTGTCCTCACGAGCCGAGGCTAGTCCAGTGACTGCCACACCTGAGGGCGAGTGCCGCCAGGCTGGCCGCTCGGCGTCAGCTCCTCACGTCGTCGCCGGTGCTCGCTGCGCTCGCACAGCTCCCGCGCGCGCGTCTCAGCGCTTCACGCTCGTTCCTCGCTTGGCGCACGCTCACTTCGTCGCCTCCATCATCTGGCGGAGCTCCTTCTTGAGGTCGTTGATCTCGTCGCGGAGCCGCGCGGCCAGCTCGAACTGCAGCTCGGCGGCGGCGGTCCGCATCTGGTCGGTGAGCTCCTGGATGAGCTGGGCCAGCTCGGAGCTGGGCAGCCCGGCGAGGTCCTTGGCGTGGTGGCCGGAGGCCTTCTCGCCCAGCACCGGCACGGTCTGGCGACCGCCACCGGCCTTCGGCTTCACGCCGCCCGCACGACCCTTGGCCTCGGTGCCGGCCCAGGTCTGCAGCAGCGCCTCGGTGTCCTCGCTGTCGCGGGCCAGCATCTCGGTGATGTCGGCGATCTTCTTGCGCAGCGGCTGCGGGTCGACCCCGGCGGCCAGGTTGTAGGCCACCTGCTTCTCGCGGCGCCGGTTGGTCTCCTCGATCGCCTTCTCCATGGAGGGGGTGATCTTGTCGGCGTACATGTGGACCTGGCCCGACACGTTGCGGGCGGCACGACCGATGGTCTGGATCAGCGACTTGTCGGAGCGCAGGAAGCCCTCCTTGTCGGCGTCGAGGATCGAGACCAGCGACACCTCCGGCAGGTCGAGTCCCTCGCGGAGCAGGTTGATGCCGACCAGGACGTCGTACTCCCCCATCCGCAGCTCGCGCAGCAGCTCGATGCGGCGCAGCGTGTCGACCTCGGAGTGCAGGTAGCGGGTGCGGATGCCGGCGTCGAGGAGGTAGTCGGTGAGGTCCTCGGACATCTTCTTGGTCAGCGTCGTCACCAGGACCCGCTCGTTCTTCTCCGCGCGGGTGCGGATCTCGTGGATCAGGTCGTCGATCTGGCCCTTGGTCGGCTTGATGACGACCTCGGGGTCGATCAGGCCGGTCGGGCGGATGATCTGCTCGACGACGTCGCCCTCGACCTTGTCGAGCTCGTAGTTGCCCGGGGTCGCGGAGAGGTAGATCGTCTGGCCGATCCGCTCCAGGAACTCCTCCCAGCGCAGCGGCCGGTTGTCCATCGCGCTCGGCAGCCGGAAGCCGTGGTCGACGAGGTTGCGCTTGCGCGACATGTCGCCCTCGTACATGCCGCCGATCTGCGGCACCGCGACGTGGGACTCGTCGACGACGACGATGTAGTCCTCGGGGAAGTAGTCGAGCAGGCAGTTGGGCGCCGAGCCGCGGGTGCGGCCGTCCATGTGCATCGAGTAGTTCTCGATGCCCGGCGCAGGAGCCGACCTGGCGCATCATCTCGATGTCGTACGTCGTGCGCATCCGCAGCCGCTGCGCCTCGAGCAGCTTGCCCTGCTGCTCGAGCTCGGCGAGGCGCTCCTCGAGCTCGGCCTCGATGCCGCGCACCGCGCGCTCCATCCGCTCGGCGCCGGCGACGTAGTGGGTGGCCGGGAAGACGTAGAGCTCGGTGTCGTCGGTGATGACCTCGCCGGTGACCGGGTGGAGCGTCATCAGCCGCTCGATCTCGTCGCCGAAGAACTCGATGCGGACCGCGTGCTCCTCGTAGACCGGGAAGATCTCCAGGGTGTCGCCGCGGACGCGGAACGTGCCGCGGGTGAAGCTCATGTCGTTGCGCGTGTACTGGATCTCGACGAGCTGGCGCAGGATCGAGTCCCGGTCGCGCTCCTCGCCGACGCGCAGCCGCAGCATCCGGTCGACGTACTCCTGGGGGGTGCCGAGACCGTAGATGCACGAGACGGTGGAGACCACGATGACGTCGCGGCGGGTCAGCAGCGAGTTGGTCGCCGAGTGGCGCAGCCGCTCGACCTCCTCGTTGATGGAGGAGTCCTTCTCGATGTAGGTGTCGGTCTGGGGGACGTAGGCCTCGGGCTGGTAGTAGTCGTAGTAGGAGACGAAGTACTCCACCGCGTTGTCCGGGAAGAGCTGGCGCAGCTCGTTGGCGAACTGCGCGGCCAGGGTCTTGTTGGGCTGGAGCACCAGCATCGGACGCTGGACCTGCTCGGCCACCCAGGCCACCGTCGCGGTCTTGCCGGTGCCGGTGGCACCCAGCAGGACGACGTCCTCGACGCCGCCCTGGATCCGGTTGGTGATCTCCTTGATGGCCGCCGGCTGGTCGCCCGCCGGCTGGTAGTCGGAGATCACCTTGAAGGGGGCGACGCGGCGCTCGAGATCGGTGACTGGACGCATGACTCAAGCCTACGGTCGACCACCGACAACGACAGGGTGAGACGGGTGACGACCGCCTCAGAGGAGGGGGCGCAGGGGCGCGAGGAAGTACTCGGTGAACTTGCGGTGCAGGTCGCGGGTCTCCCACTCGAAGCGGGTGAGGGGCGCGCAGTTGGCCTCGTCGACGAGGAAGATCTTCTCCAGGTCGGCCGCCAGGCCCGGGTCGATGAACTCGACGTTGATCTCGTAGTTGCCCTGCAGGCTGAGCCGGTCGATGTTGGCGGTGCCGACCGTCGACCAGGTGCCGTCGACGGTGGCGGTCTTGGCGTGGACCATGGCGCCCTTGAACCGCAGGATCTTCACGCCGGCGTCGAGCAGCTCGGAGAAGAAGCCGCGCGAGATCCAGTCGGCCACGATGTGGTTGGACTTCAGCGGCAGCAGCAGTCGTACGTCGACCCCGCGGCGGGCCGCGTTGGTCATCGCGTCGACGAAGTCCTGGTCGGGCAGGAAGTAGGCCTGGGTCATCCACACGTTGCGGCTGGCCCGGTTGATGGCCTCGATGTACATCGCCCGGATCGGGAACATCCACAGCCGCGGCACGTTGCGCTGCACCCGGATCCTCGGCCTCCCACTCCGAGGCCGTCTCCAGCAGCAGCGGTCGTTCGCTGTGCCGGATGCGGCGCCGACGGTTGAGGTTCCAGAAGTCCGCGAAGGCGCGCTTCAGGTCCCAGACGCCCGGTCCGGTGATCCGCACGTGGGTGTCGCGCCACTCCGTCGCGAAGGCATCACCGATGTTGTAGCCGCCGACGAAGCCGACGCTGTCGTCGACGACCAGGATCTTGCGGTGGTCGCGGCCGTAGCGGCGCAGGTCGAAGAACCTCCACCCGGCGGCGTACACGGGGAAGCGCAGCACCTTCATGTTGGCCGGGAAGCGCTTGAAGACCGGCGAGACGACCAGGTTGGCGAAGCCGTCGTAGATCACGTAGACCTCGACGCCGCGGTCGGCCGCCGCGGAGAGCGCCCGCTTGAAGCGCTCGCCGGTGACGTCGCCCTTCCAGATGTAGGTCTCGAAGAGGATCTGGCGCTTCGCGCCCTCGATGGCGGCGATCATGTCGTCGTAGAGGTCGCGGCCGTAGGTGTACGTCGTGACCGTGCCCTCGCCGACCTCCACCGTGCTCGGTGCGGTCACCGGGAACGGCTTGGGCTTCTTGCCGCGACGGCGGTAGGAGTCGACGAGCGACATCGAGATCGCCACGACCAGCTGGATGCCCAGGACGGTGAGCAGCGTGCGACGCAGGCCGGCCGCGACCCGTCCCATCGCCCGCTCGACGCCACGCCTCCTGCTCACGGGGTCAATCTAGTCGGGAGCGCCCACCGCTCTCGACACGAGGCCGGGTGGGAGCCGGGCGCGAGGGGCACCGCACGCGAGACCGCCACCTCCGACGTCGCCCATCTCACAGGCCAGCCGTCGAGACGGCGCCCTGTCCACCCCGTCGGGAGGCGTTCAATCGTCGGGTGCTGCCGTCCTCGACCTCCCGCGACCTTCCGTCCCCGGGGACCCCTGCGACGGCCGTCGTCGGCGCGCGGCGACGCTGGAGCATGCTCGGAGCCAGCACCCTGGCGCAGGCCGCGGCCGCGATCATGATGCACGGCCCGGCGTTCCTGATCCCGGCGCTGCACGACCGCGAGGGACTCTCCCTCGCCGAGGCCGGCGTCGTCGCAGCCGCTCCCGTGGTCGGCGTGATGCTGACCCTGGTGCTCTGGGGTGTTGTCACCGACCGGCGCGGCGAGCGGGTCGTGCTCCTGAGCGGACTCGTGCTCACCACGCTCGCCGGGCTCGTCGCCACCCAGGTGAACGGCCTCGTGCCCCTCACCGTCGCCCTGTTCTTCGGGGGCGCCGCGGCCGCGAGCACGAACGCCGCGAGCGGACGGGTGGTGGTGGGCTGGTTCCCGGCGCAGCGCCGGGGGCTCGCGATGGGCATCCGGCAGATGGCCCAGCCGGTCGGCGTCGGCGTTGCGGCCATCTCGATCGCCGTCATCGCGGACCGGCACGGCGTCTACGCGGCCCTGTGGGTGCCCACCGTGGCCACCGCGATCGCCGCGGTCGTGGTCGCGGTCGTGGTGATCGACCCACCCCGACCGCCGCGTGGGTCCACCCCGGCGGCGAACCCGTACCGCGCGGACGACTTCCTCGCCCGGATCCACGGCGTCTCGGTGCTGCTCGTCGTGCCGCAGTTCGTGGTGTGGACCTTCGCACTGGTGTGGCTCGTGCAGGACCGGGGTTGGAGCCCGGGCGCCGCCGGCTCCCTGGTGGCGGGCGCCCAGGTCGCGGGCGCGCTGGGACGGATCGCCGCCGGCCAGCTGTCCGACCTGGTCGGCTCCCGGATGCGGCCGCTGCGCTGGGTCGCCATCGCCGCCGGCCTGACCATGGCGGCCCTCGGCGCCGCTGCGGGGCTCGACTGGGCCGTCGCGGTGCCGCTGGTCGTCGTCGCCACGGTCCTGACGGTGGCTGACAACGGCCTGGCCTTCACCGCAGTAGCCGAACGGGCGGGTGCGCACTGGTCCGGCCGCGCGTTGGGCGTCCAGAACACCGCCCAGTTCCTCACCAGTGCGCTCGTGCCGCCGCTCGGCGGCCTGGCCGTCACCCACGCCGGCTACCCGGCCACCTTCGCCGTCGCCGCGCTGTTCCCGCTGGTCGCGGTGGGCCTGGTCCCGGTGTCACGGGAGCACGCCTTCGAGTAGCCGGGCACGAGGCCCCTCCGCCGGTCGAGTCAGCCGGCCACGAGCGCCAGCGAGGGACCGGCGTATCGCGACCCCCGCAAGCCGAAAGCCACGCCGATGCTCACCACCACCCCTCGCGAGCCGATCGTCAGGGGCGCGTCGGCAGGTGGGTGCGTGGCGCCATCCGCGGTCCGTGTCGGGGTCGGTGCAGCCCGGCGAGCGAGATCAGCGCCGGGACCCGACCGCGCTGGGGCCGGTAGGGCTCGAGGAACGCCGCCATCTCGTCGTCGTCGAAGGGGGTGCCGGTCAGCGCCCAGCCCACGTCCTTGGCGATGTGGTAGTCGCCGAAGGAGACCGCGTCGGGGTCGCCGAAGGTCCGCTGGCGGACCTCGGCACTGGTCCACACCCCGATCCCGGGCACCGTGCGCAGGCGGCGGTCGGCCTCCTCGGGCGACACCGTGGTGAGCCGCTCGAGGGTGCCGGCGACGCGGGCCACGGTGACGATCGCGCGCGAGCGCGCCGGGTCGATGTGCAGGCGCAACCACTCCCAGGACGGGATGGTGCGCAAGGTCTCGGCATCCGGCTGCACCCAGACCTTGCGCTCGACGCCTGGCCCCGGCGCGCGCTCGCCGAAGCGGTGCACGAGGGCCCGGAAGCCGCCGAACGCCTCCTGCCCGGTGACCTTCTGCTCGATGATCGACGGCACCAGCGCCTCCATCAGCAGCCCGCTGCGCCCCAGGCGCGCGTGCGGGTGCCGGCGCCGGGCCTCGGCGAGGACCGGGTGGCGGGGCTCGAAGCCGTCCCAGCTGTCGAGGGCACCCAACAGGCCCGGCACCGACTCGAGCGCCCAGTCGGCGCCGTCGCCCCAGGCCTCGGCGTACACGTCCCCGTCGCGCGGGCGCGCCTCCACCAGCAGGGTGGCGGTGCCCTCGGGAGTCCGCAGGCCGCGCCACAGACGCCCCGCCTCGTCGATGCGGAACGTCGGGTCGATCCCCCCGCGGCGCTGCTGGCGCAGCGTCCCCGCGACCAGGCAGGGCCAGTCGGGGGTCCAGACCCGGCTGCGGCCTCCCTCGCTCGTCATGGGGCCAGCCTAGGAGCCGGGACCGACGTGCCTGCGCGATCCACGCCACGCGACGCCGGTCCGGCGTGCCGGGACGGCCGCGCGCGTACGCCCGGCGACGCCCGGCCGCGCGACGCGCCGTGGCCTCCGACCGCCCGGGAGGCGGGGCTGCGGGCGCGTAGCGTTCGGGCATGCCTGCCGACCGGAGCCGCAAGGGCCGGTACGCCCGACGGCGTCGGAGTCGGGTGGCGGCCGTGGTCAACGACCTCAGCCCGGAGCAGTGGGCGGCCCTCACCGAGGCCTGGGGCGGGTGCGCCTACTGCGGTGTGGTCGGGAAGCCGGTGCAGCGTGACTGTGTCCAGCCCATCTCGCGCGGTGGCCGCTACACGCTCGACAACATCGCCCCGGCCTGCGCGTCGTGCAACGCGAGCAAGTGCAACAGCGAGGTCACCGGGTGGTTGCGGCGCAAGCGCCTCGACGAACGGACCTTCCTCGAGCGGCACGTCCGGATCCAGGCAGCGCTCGCGACGCAGCTCGAGGGCGGCACCGACACCTCGGCCGCGACCGGCCAGGTGCCTGGCCCGAGAGCGAGCTGACGGGCACGACCGTCGCTCCGTGCGTTCCTGCCCGGGTGCGCAACGCACAGCGGCGAAGCGCTGGGGGTGGTGCCGTGTTCAATGGCAGGCATGTTGCTCCAGGAGGTCGTCCGTACCTCGGCCACGGTCGCCGCCACACGCTCGCGCACGGCCAAGGTCGCGGCGATCGCCGAGCTGCTGGGTCGGTCCGGGCGCGCCGAGATCGAGGTGGTCTCGTCGTACGTCGGCGGGGCGCTGCTCCAGCGTCGTACCGGACTCGGGTGGCGCGGCCTGGCCGACCTCCCGCCGCCGGCCGACGAGGCGACGCTCACCGTGTCGGGGGTGGACGCGGCGTTCGCCGCTCTCGCCGTCCTGTCCGGTCCGGGCTCCCAGGCGGCGCGGGCCGCCGCGGTGGCGGACCTCTTCGGTGCGGCCACCGCGCCGGAGCAGTCCTGGCTGCGCGGGCTCGCGACCGGCGAGGTGCGTCAGGGTGCCTCCGAGGCGCTCGTCCAGGAGGCGCTCGCCGCGGTGACCGGCATCCCGCTCGCGACCATCCGGCGGGCCGCGATGCTGGCCGGTTCCACCCGGACGGTCGTCGGACCGGCTGTCGACGGCGGCGCCGCAGCGCTGGACGCGGTCGGCCTCGAGGTCGGGCGGCCGGTGCTCCCGATGCTGGCCTCGAGCGCGAAGACGGTCGCCGAGGCGCTGGCCAAGGTGGCGATCGCCGACGCCGGCGCGGCCATCGACACCAAGCTCGACGGGATCCGGATCCAGGTGCACCGCTCGGGCGACGACGTGCTGGTCGTGACCCGCAGCCTCGAGGACATCACGTCCCGGCTCCCCGAGGTCGTCGAGGTCGCGCGCGGGCTGGAGGCGACGTCGTTCGTGCTCGACGGCGAGGCGCTGGCCCTGGACGACGACGGTCGCCCGCGACCGTTCCAGGAGACGGCGTCCCGCACCGCGCTCGCCGCCGGCGGCGACGTGGTCGTGACGCCGTACTTCTTCGACCTGCTGCACCTCGACGGCCGCGACCTCCTCGACTCCCCCGCCCGCGAGCGCGCGGCCGCGCTGGACGCCCTCGTGCCCGAGGCGCACCGCGCGGCCCGGCTCGTCACGGCGGACCCTGCCACGGCCGAGGCCTTCGTGGCCTCCGTGCTCGAGGCCGGCCACGAGGGCGTGGTGGTCAAGGACCTCGCGGCGCCGTACGCCGCCGGGCGCCGTGGCGCCGCCTGGGTCAAGGTCAAGCCGGTCCACACCCTCGACCTCGTCGTGCTCGCCGTCGAGTGGGGCTCCGGCCGCCGCACGGGGCTGCTCTCCAACATCCACCTCGGCGCCCGCGACCCCGAGCGTCCCGGTGAGTTCGTGATGCTCGGCAAGACCTTCAAGGGGATGACCGACGAGATGCTCGCATGGCAGACCGAGCGGTTCACCGAGCTGGAGGTCTCCCGCACCGACTGGGTGGTGCGGGTGCGGCCCGAGCAGGTCGTCGAGATCGCCTTCGACGGCGTGCAGCGATCGACTCGCTACCCCGGGGGCGTCGCCCTGCGGTTCGCGCGGGTCGTGCGCTACCGCGACGACAAGGGGCCGCGACGAGGCCGACACGATCGAGGCCGTGCGGGAGCACGCCCGTGAGTAGGGTGGTGGCATGGCTCAGACGAAGAAGTCCTGGAAGGACCTGACCCCCACCCAGCAGCGCGTCATCATCGTCGCGGGCGCGTTCGAGGCGGTCGTCACCTCGGTGGCGCTGCGCGACCTCGCCCGTCGCCCTCGGACGAGGTCAAGGGCCCGAAGCTGCTCTGGACCGCCGTGTGCGCCGTCCAGCCCGTCGGGCCGCTCGCCTACCTGGCGCTGGGCCGCCGGCGGTAGGTCGGACCACAGTCGTGCAACTGTGAGTTGCACGCGTCGTACAGTGGCGCTCATGAGCACGTTCCCCGAGACCGACGGGCGGCGCCGGGCAGCCGCCGCACGACGGCGCGCCCGCGAGGCCGAGATCATCGCCGCGACCCGCGCCCTGTTCGACGCCAGGGGCGTGCGCGACGCGCAGATCGAGGACATCGCCAGGGCCGTCGGCATCAACCGGGCGATCGTCTACCGGCACTTCACCGGCAAGGAGGAGCTCTTCGCGCTCACCCTCGTCTCCTACCTCGACGAGCTGCGCGACGCGCTCGCGGCGGCTGCCGAGGCCCGCCCGGAGCCGCCGGCGCGGCTCGCGGCCATCGTCGGCGCGTTCGTCGACTACGGCATCGACCACCCGGCCTTCGTCGACTGCGCCCAGTCGCTGATGCGGATGCCGGGTGACGAGCTGCTCGACGAGGTCGCCGAGGGGCCGCTGTTCCGGCTCGGACGAGGCATCTCGTCCTGCCTCGCGATCCTCTCGGGCGCCCTCGAGGACGGGATCGCGTCGGGCGACTTCACCACCGCGGACGACCCGGTCCTGATGGCCAACGTGCTCTACGCCAGCGGCCTCGGCGCGCTCCAGCTCGCCCGGGTCGGCATCCTGGTCAGGGAGGCCGCTCCGGGGATCCCGACCGTCGGCACATCTCGGCCGACCAGGTCCGCGCACACCTCGTGGCCTCCGCCCTGGCCCTCGCCGGCCGTCCCGCCTGACCTCCTGCTCGCCCCGCGATGCCGAGTCGGCGCGATGTCGCGCCGACTCGACACCCAGGGTGCTGGAGCCGGTGGGGCTAGGGGCGCTCGAGGATCGCGACGACGCCCTGGCCGCCGGCGGCGCAGATCGAGATCACGCCGCGGCCGGAGCCCTGTCTGGCGAGCAGCTGGGCGAGGACGTTGAGGATCCGCCCGCCGGTCGCGGCGAACGGGTGACCCGCCGCCAGCGAGGAGCCGTTGACGTTGAGCTTCGACCGGTCGATCGAGCCGAGCGGGGCGTCGAGGCCGAGGCGCTCCTTGCAGAAGACCGGGTCCTCCCACGCCTTGAGCGTCGAGAGCACCTGCGAGGCGAAGGCCTCGTGGATCTCGTAGAAGTCGAAGTCCTGCAGCGTCAGGCCGTCGCGCTCGAGCATCCGCGGCATCGCGTACGCCGGCGCCATCAGCAGCCCCTCGCGCGCCGTGGACGTAGTCGACGGCGGCGGTCTCGTAGTCGGTGAGGTAGGCCAGCACCGGCAGGTCGTGCTCCGCGGCCCACTCCTCCGAGGCCAGCAGCACCACGGACGCGCCGTCGGTCAGCGGGGTCGAGTTGGCGGCGGTCATCGTCGCGGCCTCGCCCTTGCCGAAGACCGGCTTGAGCTTGGCGAGCTTCTCCACCGTGGAGTCGGCGCGCAGGTTGTTGTCGCGCTCGACGCCGCGGAACGGCGTGACCTGGTCGTCGAGGAAGCCGCGCTCGTAGGCCGCGGCGAGGTGCTGGTGCGACGCGGCGGCGAGCTCGTCCTGCTCCTCGCGGCCGACCTGCCACTCCAGCGCGGTCAGGGCGGCGTGCTCGCCCATCGACAGCCGGGTGCGCGGCTCGCCGTTCTGCGGGATCTCGAGGCCGATGTCGCCGGGACGGATCTGGCCGAGGGCCTTCAGCCGCGACCTGGTGTCGCGGGCGGCGTTGACCTTCATCAGCTTCTTGCGCAGCTTGTCGCTGATCGCGACCGGGGCGTCGGAGGTGGTGTCGGTGCCGCCGGCGATGCCGACCTCGATCTGGCCGAGGGCGATCTTGTTGGCGACGAGCATCGCGGCCTGCAGGCCGGTGCCGCAGGCCTGCTGGATGTCGGTGGCGGGCGTCTCGGGCGAGAGCTTCGAGCCGAGCACCGACTCGCGGGTCAGGTTGAAGTCGCGCGAGTGCTTGAGCACGGCGCCGGCGACGACCTCGCCGAGGCGCTCGCCCTCGAGGCCGAAGCGGGCGACGAGGCCGTCGATGGCGGCGGTCAGCATCTCCTGGTTGGACGCGTTGGCGTAGGCGGTGTTGGAGCGGGCGAAGGGGATCCGGTTGCCGCCGATGACGGCGACGCGACGAGTGCGTGTCGGTCATGGGACCATACTGACAAGTAACCAGGCGATGGAGAAGTCGGTGAGGGCCACGTCACCAACTGTGGACACTGAGTTACACACGTAGTTACATGACTGGCTCACGGCGATCTCGCGTCCGAGCACAGCCCCCACGACACACGAGCACCGGAGGAACGCAGACCCATGAGCGACAAGTACCAGGGCTTCGCCACCTCGCCGATCGGCAAGCTGCTCGTCAAGAACCTCGGGCCTGCCCAACCCGATGAAGCTCGAGCGCTACACCGCGGGCGCGCCCGCTGGTCGACGGCACCGTGCTGGTCGGCGGCCGCGGTCGCCTCGCCGAGTCGCTGCCCGGCCTGCTCGACACGCTCGGCATCGCCTCCACCGCCCGGCCTCGCCGGAGCGGCGCCAAGGCCAAGGGCCTGGTCTTCGACGCCACCGGCTTCACCTCCTCGGCCGACCTCGCCGGCCTGCGCGACTTCTTCACCCCGGTCATGCGCCGCCTCGAGACCTGCGCCCGCGTCGTCGTCATCGGCACGCCGCCCGAGCTGCTCCAGGGCGCGCGAGCGGGTCGCGCAGCGCGCGCTCGAGGGCTTCACCCGCAGCCTCGGCAAGGAGATCGGCCGGGGCAGCACCGTCCAGCTCGTGTACGTCGCCGACGGCGCCGAGGGCGGCGTCACCAGCACGCTCGGCTTCCTGCTGTCGCCCAAGTCGGCCTACGTCTCGGGCCAGGTCGTGCGGATCGGCGCCCACGGCTCCGGAACGACCGACCGCCCGAGGTCGCCGACCTGACTCAAGCCCCTGGCCGGCAAGATCGCGCTCGTCACCGGCGCCAGCCGCGGCATCGGCGAGGAGGTCGCCCGGGTGCTGCACCGCGACGGCGCCACGGTCGTCGGCGTCGACGTGCCCCAGGCCGCCAGCGAGCTGCAGGTGCTGATGAAGGAGCTCGACGGCGACTGGCTCACCCTCGACATCACCGGCAAGGACGCGCCGCAGCGGATCGCGCACCACCTCAAGGAGAAGCACGGCGGCGTCGACATCGTCGTCCACAACGCCGGCATCACCCGCGACAAGAAGCTCGCCAACATGGACGAGTCGCGCTGGGACTCCGTGATCGCGGTCAACCTCACCGCCCCCGAGCTGATCACCCGCGAGCTGCTCGACCAGGGCGTCGTCAACGAGTTCGGCTCGATCATCGGCGTCGCCTCGATCGCCGGCATCGCCGGCAACGTCGGCCAGACCAACTACGCCGCCTCCAAGGCCGGCGTCATCGGCTTCGTCGACTCCCTCGCCGACGAGCTCGAGCGACGGCATCACCATCAACGCCGTCGCCCCCGGCTTCATCATCACCGCAGATGACCGCGGCCGTGCCGTTCGCGACCCGCGAGGTCGGCCAGCGGCTCAACGCGATGTCGCAGGGCGGCCTGCCGGTCGACGTCGCCGAGACGATCGCCTGGTACGCCAACCCCGGCCTCCAGCCTGGTCAACGGCAACGTCGTGCGGGTCTGCGGCCAGATGATGCTGGGTGCCTGAGGTGGCCGGCACCTGCCGACGCCGCGGCTCGCGCAGCCGCGAGGTCGAGCCCGCCGTCCGGGCTCGGCGTGCTGCTCAAGGCCGCGCTGCCCTCGATCCCGGTGCGTCAACCCGCTGCCCGGGGTCCGGAAGGCGCCGGCGTCGGACGTTCACCGGGCTGGCGCTCACGCGCCCGCCGGTCACGGTCGAGCGCGCCGACGTCGACGCCTACGCCGCGGTCTGCGGCTTCCCGCGCAAGGACACCGTGCCGCTCCCCTACCCGCACCTGCTGGCCTTCGGGCTGCAGATGGCGATGATGAGCGACCCCGGCGTTCCCGGCGCCGGCGATCGGCACCGTGCACCTGGAGAACTCCATCACCAGCCACCGCCCGATCGCGATCGGCGAGACCCTCGCGGTCGCGGCGCGCGTCGGCGCCCCGGTCGCCGCACGCCAAGGGCACGGTCTACGAGTTCCTCACCGAGGTGCGCGCGGGCGGCGAGCTGGTCGTGGGAGGAGACGTCGGCCTACCTGCGCCGCGGACGCGGCGACGCCGACGCGTCGTACGGCATGGACTTCCCGGAGGCCGAGCCCGGCGGCATCGCCTGGCGGCTGCCCGCCGACCTCGGTCGCACGCTACGCCGCGGTGTCGGGCGACCACAACCCGATCCACCTCTACCCGCTGACCGCCAAGGCGCTCGGCTTCCCGCGCCAGATCGCGCACGGCATGTGGACCAAGGCGCGCTGCGTCGCGGCGCTGGAGAACCGGCTGCCGGACGCCGTCCGCGTCGACGTGGCGTTCAAGAAGCCGGTCTTCCTGCCGGGCAGCGTCGTCTTCGGCGCCACGCCGGTCGACGGGCGGCTTCGCGTTCTCGCTGACGAGCCCGCGCAGCGGCGCGCCGCACCTGGCGGGGCGCACGACGGCGCTCTGACGCGGTCGGGCCGCCGTCGGGGCGTGGGCGGAGTGGGTCCACAGCCGCCCCGCGCGCCCCACCGGACGGCCACTCCTGCACTGCGGGTGATTCAGCCGTCCAGTGCAGGGATACCCGGTCGACCGGGATCCCCGCGACTCCGCCGGCCACCCTCACGGGCGAGGCCGGATCAGCCCTCCTGGGCCACGGTCGCCACGAGGGTGCCGTCGGGCTTGTACACCGCCCGAGCGACAGCCCGCGGGCGCCGCTCGCCGACGGGGACAACTGGTCGTAGAGCCACCACTCGTCGACCCGGAAGGGTCGGTGGAACCAGATCGTGTGGTCGAGCGAGGCCATCTGGATCTTCGACGGGTCGGCGTCGTGGGCGGCCAGGGCGGCGCCGAGCAGCGAGACGTCGCTGGCGTAGGTGAACGCGGCGAGGTGGTCGATCGGGTCGTCGCCGACCTCGCCGGCGATCCTGATCCACATCTGCGCCCGCGAGGGGTGCACGGGGTCGGGCTCGAGGCCGTGGCGGGAGTTGCCGAGCCAGCGCACGTCGAGCGCGGCCCACTCCTTGCCGAGCGCGTCGGCGTCCTCGTTGCCGCCCTGGCGCATCAGCTCGACGAGGTCCATGCCCTCCTCGGGGCCGGCGACCTCGGGCATCACGTCCTGGTGGCTCGTAGCCGTCCTCGACGCGCTGGAAGCTGAGCGTCTGGTAGTAGATCGGGCGGCCGTGCTGGCGGGCCATCACCCGGCGGGTGGCGAACGACTTGCCGTCGCGGATGCGCTCGACGTCGTAGATCGATCGGCACCTGGTAGTCGCCGGGCAGCAGGAAGTAGGAGTGCAGCGAGTGCACGTGGAAGTCCGGCGTCGACGGTGCGCGCGCCGGCGATCAGCGCCTGCGCGGCGACCTGCCCGCCGTACACGCGCTGGCGGGTCGACTCGGGCTGGCGGCCGCGGAAGAGGTCGACGTCGAGGTACTCCAGGTCGAGCAGGCTCGAGCAGCTCGGCGGGCCGGGTCCGTCGCCGGTCATGACGGCGTCACCGCTCGGGTCTCGTCTCGGGTGCTCGAGCCCGGCCAGGAACTGCTCGAACTGCTGGCCGATCTCGTCGCCGGTCGGGATCGGCTCGTCCTCGGCGAGCAGGTTGGACCCGCTCTCCTCGGACTGCGGCGAACGCGTCGTACTGGCGCTCGAG
This sequence comes from uncultured Actinomycetota bacterium, assembly GCA_963757695.1. Lineage (GTDB taxonomy): Bacteria > Actinomycetota > Actinomycetes > Propionibacteriales > Nocardioidaceae > Nocardioides. The sequence goes on along the minus strand of CAVWTJ010000010.1, from coordinate 66,409 downwards.
GGAGGCGACGACCTCGCCGACCTCCTCGTTGTCGGCGAGGTAGCGGGTGATCTCGGCCTCGCGCTCGTCGGCCGCGGCTGTGAGGTCGGTCAGGTCGAGGGTCAGGCGACCGGCGAGCTCGACCTGCTCGAGCAGGATCGGCCGAGGCCTGCGGGTACTCCAGCTGCGCGAGGTAGTGCGGGATGTGGGCGACGAAGCCCTGTGCGTCGTGCCCCCACTCGCCCAGCCGGATCTCCAGCAGCGCCTGGGCGCTGCTCGGCACCCGCAGGTCGCCGCTCCACGGGCTGACGGCCGGTGATCGAGGTCGGGGTTGTTGGCGTGGTGGGTGATCGCGATCGGACGGGTGTGCGGCACCGCCATCGGCACCGAGCCCATCCCGACGACCAGGGTCACGCCGAACCGCTCGACGACCTCGCGCACCGCGCGGGCGAAGGCCTCCCAGCGGTTGTCGGGCTCGGGCCCGCTGCAGCAGCAGGTACGGCGTGCCGCCGCTGTCGCGGAGCAGCCGGACGACCAGACGGGGCGCGTCGTAGGCCTCGTAGTGGTCGCGGGCGAAGGACACCGCCGGGCGGCGGGCGCGGTAGTCGTGGAACTGGTCGACGTCGAAGGTCGCCACGACCGAGCCGCCGGGCGCCCCGCCCGCCCCGAGGGCGGTGAGGTGCCGGGCCGCGATCGCGGCCGAGCTGCCGGCGTCGAGGAACCCGTCGAGCGCGACGACCATGGTCAACGGCTCGGACGCCGTCGAGATCGGCGACGTCGTCGACGATGTGGACGAGGCGGTCTGAGGTCACCCGCCCACCCTAGGAGCCGATCACCCGGTGGGGCGAGGACCCGGCGCTCGGCGCCGCCGACGTGCCCGGAGTCACCCCGCCGTCGCGTTCCGGAGGCGCCGCCGCTCGCGCGTCGTCGGCGCCGACTCGCCGCGGCTCGAGGCGCGCCGGGTCGTCGGTCCGTCAGCAGCAGCTCGACGCCCCGTCGGGCCAGTGCGTCCTCGGAGTAGCCCAGCAGGGTCGTGATCAGGTCGGGCTCGGGAGCGCGCGGGCGCGGCGAACGCGTCGAGCACCACCCACGGCGCGCTCGAGCCGTAGGTCGCGGCGAGGTACTCGCACGCCCACCAGGCGACCGTGTAGTGCGCCTCGGCGCTCGGTGTCGTTGAACGTCGCGGTCGCGCGGCATCGGTCGGACGCCCGCCGCCTCGTCGAGGCGCTCGGCGCGAGACGCGGCGCTGGCGCGGGGACAGGGCCTGCACCGAGACCCACTCGGCGAGGCCCTCGCTGAGCCAGGTCGGGGCGTGGTCGTCGTGCTCGGCGACCGCCACGTGGGTCAGCTCGTGGCGCACCAACCGGTCCCGCGCCGGCCCGGTGCGGGTCGAGCAGCCGCGGGTTGAGGGCGATCCGGGTGTCGGCCACGCTGCGTGGTGCCGCGGCCGGCCGGCATCGTGAAGGCGACGCCGTCCAGGGCGTCGGGGTCCTCGCCGGGCAGGTTGTCGAGGCTGCTCGAGGAACGCGGTGTCGGACAGCGCGTAGACGACCACGCGGCGGTCCCAGGAGTAGGGCACGCGGGCGCCGACGTCGGAGATCGCCCCGCTCGAAGGAGCGCACCAGCGAGCGCGCCTCCGGTGCCGTGCCGGCGTCGAAGATCCCCAGCACGCCGGCGCCGCGTCGCGTACCCGGATCGGGCGGACGTCCCAGGGCTGCTGCTGGACGTCGTTGGCCTCCTCCCAGTCGGGGTCGGTGACCGAGGCGAGCCGGAACGCGCCGCCCGCGAGGCGACGTCGAAGCGGAACCGGTCGAGGGTCGTCGACGGCGACGTCGTCGTAGCCGTCGAGCTGCATCGCCAGCTCGACCACCACCCAGTAGCCGCGAGCCCTCGCGCACCAGGCTGGTCCGGTCGAGGCCGTAGTGGAAGCTCCTCGAGCGGGAGCCGGCTGCAGGTTGTCGAAGTAGCCCTCCTGGGCGGCCACGAGGCCGCCGCTCGCGGCGGTCGAGACCGGCGACGAACGCGTCGCGGTCGCCCGTCGAGCACGGCGTGCGCGCGCCGGTCGAGCAGGCGGGTGAAGTCGCGGTCGAGGTCCTGCGGCACGGGCACGCCCTCGACCTCGGGCGGCTCGCTCGGGCCGACCGGGGACGGCGACGACGACGCCCCGCCGGGCCGTCGCCGGACTGCGCGACGGCGTCGGCGCCGGCGGCCGCGGTCGGAGGCGCCGCAGCCGGCGCAGCGCCAGCGCGAGCAGCAGCCCGCGAGCAGCAGGCCGCGCGGACGACGCGACCCGCGTGGCGACGCGCCGGACGCGCTCAGACGGTGCGGTCGGCATCGACGAGGACGCCGCCGTCGGCGAGCGCGGTCATGTCCTCGACGATGCCCACGGGCCAGCGACTGCGCGGTCGAGCCCGATCCGCTCCAGGATCGCGTCGCGCTTGGCGTGGTCGAGGAACTCCTGCGGGATCCCGTGCAGCCGGAACGGCGTGGTGACGCCGGCGTCGTTGAGGGTCTGGAGGAGCACCGCACCGCAGCCGCCGATCGCGACCGTTGTCCTCGATGCTGACCACGAGCCGGTGCTCGCGGGCGAGCTCGACGATCGGCCGGGTCGACCGGCTTGACCCAGCGCGGGTCGACGACGGTGACGCCGATGCCCTGGGCGACCAGCCGCTCGGCCACGTCGACGGCGGTCGGCGGCCATCGACGCCGACCGCGACGATCGAGCACGTCGCGGGTCGCCGGAGCGCACGAGCACGTCGGCGCCGCCGGCCCGGTCGACCGCCGCGATGTCCTCGGGCGGCGGCGCCCTTGGGGAAGCGCACGACGGTGGGGGCGTCGTCGACCTCGACGGCCTCGTCGAGGAGCTCGCGCATCCGGGTGGCGTCGCGCGGCGCGGCGAGCCGCAGCCCGGGCACGACCTGGAGGATCGACATGTCCCACATGCCGTTGTGGCTGGCGCCGTCGTCGCCGGTCACCCCGGAGCGGTCGAGCACGAACGTGACGCCGCAGCTGGTGCAGCGCGACGTCCATCAGCACCTGGTCGAAGGCGCGGTTGAGGAACGTCGCGTAGACGGCGACCACCGGGTGCAGGCCACCGATGGCGAGTCCCGCCGCGGAGGTCGCGGCGTGCTGCTCGGCGATGCCGACGTCGAAGGTGCGGTCGGGGTAGGCGGCCGCGAACTTGTGCAGCCCGACGGGGTGCATCATCGCGGCGGTGATCGCCGACGACGTCGGGGCGCCGGGCGCCGATCTCGACGATGTGGTCGGCGAAGTGGTCGGTCCAGATCGGGCCCTTGGCCTGCTCGACGCCGGTCTCGATGTCGAAGGGCTGCGGCGCGTGGAACTGGTCGGCCTCGTGCCGCTCCGCCGGGTCGTAGCCGAAGCCCTTGCGGGTGATCGCGTGCACGATCACCGGGCCGCCGAACCGCTTGGCCTGCGTGAGCGCCTGCTCCATGGCGGCGCGGTCGTGGCCGTCGATCGGTCCGACGTACTTGAGGCCGAGGTCCTCGAAGAGGCCCTGCGGCGCCAGCGCGTCCTTGAGGCCGCGCTTCATCGCGTGCAGGGCGTCGTACGCCGCCGGGCCGACGCCCTTGACGGAGGTGAGCCGCTTCTTGACCAGGTCGAGGAAGTGCTCGTAGCGCGGGTTGGTGCGCAGCGAGGTCAGCGCGGTCGCGAGGCCGCCGATGGTGGGCGTGTAGGAGCGCCCGTTGTCGTTGACGACGATGACCAGCCGGCTGTCGGCGATCGCGATGTTGTTGAGCGCCTCCCAGGCCATCCCGCCGGTGAGCGCGCCGTCGCCGATGACGGCGACGGTGTGCCGGTCCTCGCCGCGGATCCTGTAGGCCTTGGCGATGCCGTCGGCGTAGCTGAGCGCGGTCGAGGCGTGGGAGTTCTCGACGATGTCGTGCGGCGACTCCGCCTGGCTGGGGTAGCCGCTCAGGCCGCCCTCGAGCCGCAGCGAGTCGAAGTCGCCGGCCCGGCCGGTGAGCATCTTGTGCACGTAGGACTGGTGACCGGTGTCGAAGACCACCCGGTCGCGCGGGGAGTCGAAGACCCGGTGGATCGCCAGGGTCACCTCGACGACGCCCAGGTTGGGGCCGAGGTGTCCGCTGCGGCGCGAGCACGTCGAGACCAGCAGGTCGCGGATCTCGGCAGCCAGGGCCGACCAGCTGCTCGTCGGTGAGCCCGCGCAGGTCGCGGGGCTCGTTGATGGAGGCGAGCAGAGACATGTCCATCAGGTTACTTCCTTCGTCCTCGTACCAGGCGGGTGAGCCTGCCCACGACCGGCTCAGAGGTCCCAGACCGCGACGGCCGGCTCGTGCAGGCTGCCCATCCAGACCCGGCCCTCGTGCTCCCGCACGCCGGTGACCATGTGGTACGCCGCCCCGTGCTGCGCCGGCATCGACGTCGACGTCGTGCACCAGGGCGCCGGTGACGTCGTAGGCCTGCACCCGGACCGTCGCCTTCGGCTGGGGCTGGAGCCTCTCCGGCAGTGCCGTGGCCAGCCGGCGCAGCCGCATGGGCCCGGTCTGGAGCCGCTCGACGAGCGGGTCCCGGGGACTGGCCAGGGTGACCCAGATCAGCCCGTCGGAGCCGCGAGCGATGTTGTCGGGGTAGCCCGGCAGGTCCTGGCAGAGCAGGTCGCGCATGCCGGCCCGGTTGCCGGTGAGCCAGCGCCGTACGACGGTGCGCGCCCCGGTCTCGGCCACGGCGACGAAGTCCTCGTCCGGCGACAGCGCGACCCCGTTGGCGAAGGCCAGCCCGTCGAGCACCACCGTCACCGACGCCGTCGGGGTCGAGGCGCATCAGCCGCCCGGTGCGGGTGTTCTGCACGAAGTCGCGCTTCCAGTCCGCGATGCCGTACCTGGTCGAGGAGTCGGAGAACCACACGGTGCCGTCGGAGGCGATGGCGGCGTTGTTGCAGAACCGCATCGGCGTACGCCGTCGATCTCAGCCGGTGACCGCCTCGATCGCGCCGTTGGCGGTGTCGATGCGCAGCAGCCCGCGGTGGGCGTCGCAGACCAGCAGCCGGCCGTCGAGGTCGATCTCGATCCCGAGCGGACGGCCCTGGGTCCGGGCGATCCGGTCGACCTTGCCGCCGTCGTGGCTGATCCGGAAGATCGAGCCGTCCTCGGTGCCGGTGAAGACCGCGCCCTCGTCGGCGCCGGAGCAGCCCGACGACGACGTCCTCGGCGCCGGGCCCGGGGACGGGGATGACGGAGAAGCTCATGGGGTGGCCAGCTTTCGGTAGAGGTCGGAGGACAGGAACGGCGGCGCGATCGCGGCGAGCCCGGCCGCCAGCGGGCGACCCGTCGAGCTCGTGGGGGGCGACGAACACGATCTGCCGGCCCTCGCGGCACTCGATGTCGGCGTCGGTGAGGTCGCAGCCCGCGGCGTAGACGCTGGATCGGGTCGTGGGACGCCGTAGGCCTCGTGCCAGACCCGGAACTCGTCGTAGCGCTGCAGCGTCCCGGGGGCCAGCTCGACGCCGGTCTCCTCGGCGAGCTCGCGGTAGGCGGCCTGCTCGTCGCTCTCGCCGGCTTCGACGTGCCCGCCCGGCAGGCCCCAGCACTCGGGGTCGATCCGTGGGTGCTCGTCGCGCTCCTGCAGCAGCAGCCGACCGGCGCGGTCCACGAGGATGACGGATGCGAAGCGGGGCATCGGCCCACGGTAGGGCATGCCTCCCTGTCCGCCGGGGTGTCCGCCGGGGTGTCAGCCGGGGTGTCAGCCGGGGTGTCGTCGGCGTGTCCGCCCGGCGCCGCCGACACGAGGCACGCCGTGGGCCTCGTGGTGCGAGAGTGGCCCCATGACTCGTCGTCGTGCCGCGGTGATCGCGCTCGCGTTCACCCTCATCACGCCCCTGCCGCGCGCCTCGGCCGACCTCGGCCGACCGACGGCGGAGCGGGCCGCTCCCCTGGCGGTGACCGGGTTCGCCCTGGGCAGCCTGCGCCCACGGACCGTCCACCGCGACGCCCACGCCCTGGCGACGCTCACCGTCGCGGGCATCGGGCTGACCGCGGACGGGTCCGGGGTCGGCTGCCCCCACCGACGACCTGCGTCGCCTGAGCCGCACGGCTCGTCGCGACGGGCTCCGCTCGGAGCTGCTGGTCAGCAACTACAGCAACCGCCTCGGCGACTTCGACCCGCGCCGCGCGCACCGGCTGCTGGCCTCGCCCGCCCGGATCGACAAGGTCGCGGCGGCCGTGGCCGCTCACGTCGTCGACGGCCGCTGGGACGGCGTCAACGTCGACCTCGAGCGGGTGCGCAAGCGACGACGCCGCCGGCCTGGTCGCCTTCGTGACCGCCCTCCAGGCCGCCCTGCCGGACGAGCGGACCGTCTCGGTCGACATCAGCGCAGCCACCTCGGTGCGTGGCTACCGCGAGCGCGGCTATGCGCTCGCGGCGCTGGCCGGGGCGGCCGACGTCATCGCCGTGATGGCCTACGACCAGCACGGTCCGACCTGGTCGGGCCCCGGCCCGATCGGTGGTCTCGACTGGCAGCGCGACGCCCTCGACCGCGCTCCTGCGCAAGGTCCCGGCCGGCCAGGTCGACCTCGGCGTGGCCGGCTACGGCTACTCGTGGCCGCGGCGGGGCACCGGCACCAGCCTGCAGGTCAACGGCGCCCGCAAGCGCGCCCGGAAGGCCGGCGTACGACCCGTGTGGCACCCGCGCGCCGGCGAGTGGTCGGCCCGGCTGCCGGGCGGGACGGTCCTGTGGTGGTCCGACGCCCGCTCCTACCGGCAGCGCGCCCGGCTGGCCCGGGAGCACGGGGTGCACGGCCTCGCCCTGTGGCGCCTCGGTTCGGCCGACGCCCTCTGATCGCTCACAGCCGCGCGCGGTAGCGCTTGCCGCGCAGCGCCTCCTCGACGAGCCCCACCTCGCGCCGTACGGCGGACAGGCGCGCGTCCTCGGTCAGCCACGTCTCGACCGCCTCGTCGACGACGTCCGGCGGGCGCGACCTCCCGCAGCTCGGAGCGGGCCTCGCTCAGCCCCCGCCGGCAGGACGCCTGGCAGGCCTCGACGTGCAGGACCGCGAAGCGCGCGAGGACGACGACGTGGCGGCGCAGGGTCGGGTAGGAGCGGAACTCCGGCGGGCACAGGTCGAGCAGCCACGACTCGGCGGTCAGCTCCCACCGCGGCGCGTCAGGGGGTCGGACGGCGACGGGCCAGCCGGGCGGGGCGACGAGGGAGGACATGGCGTCCAGACTAGTCGAACACGTGTTCGACACCTGCGCGGCACTCACCCGCCGAGGAAGCTGAACCGCACCTCGCGCACCGCGTTGTCGACGTTCAGGTCGACCAGGCAGATGCTCTGCCAGGTGCCGAGCGCGAGCCGCCCGCCGAGCACCGGCACGGTGGCGTACGGCGGGATCAGGGCCGGCATGACGTGGGAGCGCCCGTGACCGGGGCTGCCGTGGCGGTGGCGCCACCGGTCGTCGGCCGGGAGCAGGTCGCCCAGCGCCGCGAGCAGGTCGTCGTCGCTCCCGGCGCCGGTCTCCAGGATCGCGAGCCCGGCCGTCGCGTGCGGCACGAAGAGGTGCACGATGCCGTCGCCACGCGAGGCCACGAAGTCGGCCACGTCGTCGGTCAGGTCGAGCACGCGCTCGCTGTCGCCGGTCCGGTAGCTGCGGGTCGTGCTGTCCATCAGGCCGACCCCGTCCCGCTCAGCGCGTCGGCGGCCCGCTGGAGGTCGGCGCCGCTCAGCCCGCCCGCGCACGACGCGAACGGCTCCGGGGCGGTGTCCCCGCCGGCGAAGGCGTCGAGGAAGAGCGGCAGGCGCGGGTCGTCGGGGCCGGTCAGGGCCAGCTGCCTGCCCCAGACCGTGGCGACGACGGGGGCGTCGAGCCCGTCGTACGGCGCCATGATGCCGTTCTCGGGCAGCTCGGCGGCCAGGGCCGCCACGGCAGGGGCGTCGAGGGCGCCGGGGTCGTAGGAGAACCAGAACGCACCGTGCTCGAGGTCGTGGACCGCGAGCTCGTCGGGCAGAGGTGCGTCGTAGACCCCGCAGTCGGCCCAGGCCCCGAAGTGGTCGCCGCCCACCGGCGGCGACTGGGGGTACTCCACCGCCCGGGTCGTGTGCTCGCGGGTGAGGTCGTCGTAGGTCGCGACACCGCCGAGGTCGGTGTCCGCCTGCGTGGTCGGGGCTGCTCGTCGTCGCCGGAGCGTCGTCGTCGCCCAGGACGAACGGCAGCGATCGCGCCCGCACCGACCAGCAGCAGGGCCGCGCCGACCGCCAGCACGAGCGGCACCCGGCTGCGCCGAGGCGTCGCCGGGGGCGGTCCGGGCTGCGGCGGAGGTGGCGCCCAGGTGGGCGGCGGTCCGGTCGGGCCCGGCCCGGGAGCCGGCCGGCGGGCCGGGCGGAGGGAACGACTCGGACACCGCGGACTCAGTCCTCGAGGGCGCGCTCGAGGCGCTCGAGCTTGGCGCTCATCTCGCCGGTGCGGCCCGGGCGGATGTCGGCCTTGAGCACCAGCCCGACCCGTGGCGACACCGCGGCGACGACGTCGACGGCCTGCTTGACCACGGCCATCACCTCGTCCCACTCCCCCTCGATGTTGGTGAACATCGAGTTCGTCTCGTGGGGCAGGCCGGACTCGCGGACCACCCGGACCGCGGCGGCGACCGCGTCGGCGACCCCGCCGTCGGCGTCACCGGAGGTCGGGCTGATGCTGAAGGCGACGATCATGGGGCCACGCTAGCGACCCGCCCCTCACGGCCGGCGTCCGGTGGGCCTCAGAAGAGCGCGTAGCGGCCGGAGCCGAGGAAGAAGCCCTGCTGCTTGTCGCGGTCGATGCAGGTGACGCCGATCTTCTCGACCAGGCACATGCAGTCCGGTGCGCGACATCGCCACGGTGTCCAGCGCCTGCGTGCGGGCACCCGGCTCCCGGATGGTGTCGGTGTTGCAGACGGCCTCGGGTCCGCCACGATCGACCTCGATCCGGCCGACCTTCTGGCTGGGTGCGTCGTTGCAGACGCCCGACGTCGGGATCGCGGCGCCCTGGGCGAGCTCGCAGCCGATCACGAAGTCGGAGTCGAGCAGGCAGTAGGTGTCGCTCGGCGGTCACGAACCTGGCTCGGCGTACCGGCTCCTGCCCCTTGGCGTCGAAGCGTGCCACCGCGTCGGCGTACGTCGCCGGCAGCTGCTCGCCGGCCGGAGCCTGCGTGGGCTCGGCGGTCGTCGGCTCGCGGTCGTGGGCACGTCGGTGGTGGGTACGTCGCTCGGGTCGACCGTGGTCGGCTCCGCGGTCGTCGGCTCCGCGGTCGTGGGCTCCGGTGTCTCCGGCACGCTCGAGGTCGTCGCTCGGCGTCGGCGTGGCCGGCGCGCTCGTCGTCGACGTGGGGTCGGCCTCGGGGGTGGGGGTGTCGTCGGAGCCGCAGGCGGAGACGGCCAGGAGCAGCGCAGCCACGGCAGCGGCCAGGGGAAGTCGTCGCATCACGGCCCCATGGTGGCAAGCCGCGGGCCCGGGACCCGGGAGGCCCGCCGCGTGGCGCGGGTCCGAGCCCGCCGAGGTCAGCCGCGCAGCAGCCGGTCCTCCTCCACCGCCGGCAGGACCCGGCGCAGGGCCGCCAACGCGTCCCGCGCGTGGGACTTGACGGTGCCGACGGCCAGGTCGAGCGCGTCCGCGGTCTCCCGCTCGGTCAGGTCCTCGAAGTAGCGCAGCACGATCACCGCGCGCTGCCGCGGCGACAACGCGGCCAGGGCGCGACGCAGGTCCTCGCGGGACGCGACGTCCGGGTCCTCGTGGTGGGTCTCGGGGAGGTCGTCGCTGCTGATCTCGCGCCACCGCCGACGCCGCCAGCGCGACACGCTCTCCCGGGCCAGGATCCGGCGCACGTACGGCTCCGGGTTGTCGCTGATCCGCCGCCAGTGCGGCACGGCCTTGATCAGCGCCCGCTGGACCAGGTCCTCGGCATCGGCGTGCTGGCCGGTGAGCAGGTACGCCGTGCGCAGCAGTGCCTGGCGCCGGGCCGCGACGAACTCCTCGAACCCGGCCCGGTCGTCGCCGCGACCGTCACCACGGTCGCCGGGAGCGGCCGTCGGAGCGGTCATCGGCGACGGACATGGCGCCTCCACCCCAGCAGCGCGCCGCCGAGCAGCACGACGAGGACTCCCAGGCCGGCCAGCAGCCGGGGGTCCGGGGGCAGGTCGGGTCCGGCACGTCGTACGCCGGTCCCTGGAGCGCGTCCGCGGCCAGCACCGGGCCCGGCGCGTAGCCGCCACCGGGGAGGGCGAGGACCCGCTCGGCGTCGCCGGTGACCACGTCGACCGAGCGGACCGTCCGCCCGTCCCGGTCGAGCACCAGCACGTGGGCGTCGTCGCGCCAGCCGAGCACCCGGACGCCGGTCGCCCCCGGCACCGGACGGGTCACGCCGGCGCTCCGGCCCGGTGAGGTCGGCGACGAGGACCTGCTTGGGCCTGCCGCCCACGATAGGTGCCGGCTGCATCGGGGTCGCGCAGGGCGGCGAGGAGCGATCCATCGGGACTGGCCACGACCCCGCCCTCGGGGCGGACGTCGAGGCGGGGTCCGTCGCTGACGGCGCCCGTCGCGTCGACGAAGGACACCTGCCGCCCCGACACCATGATCGAGCGTTCGCCCACCGCACTGGCGTCGAAGATCGCGTCCTCGGTCGTCGCGCGCTCCGTCACCTGCCGGGTGTCCAGGTCCCAGCGCAGCAGGCGGCCGCCCACGCTGGTGGAGGTCGACGGGGTGATCTCGGTGTACACACCGAACTGCACGAGCAGGGTGGAGCCGGCCCAGTCGAGGCCGGACACGTCGAGCCCCATCTCCGAGTCGACCCGGTGCTGCAGCACCTCGCCGCTGACGGTGTCGTAGACCGCCACACCGACCACGCGGTCGCCGACGGCGCCGTCGCCGCCCGCCGGCGGGGCACCTGCGAGGAGGTAGGCCAGGTAGCGGCCGTCGGCCGACAGCGCCACCGGGTCCTGGAGCGGCACGTCTCGCGCGCGGCCGGGCAGGTCGAGGAACGAGTACCCGCCGCGGGAGACACCGGCGAGGTCGATGGTGGTGCCGCCCCAGAAGGAGGTCCGCCGTTCGGCACCGACGACGGCCGACAGGGGCCCGATCGGTCCGGTGTCGTCGGTGCCCGGCGTCCGCGCGCGGGGACGTCGAGCCGTCGGGGCAGGACCAGGGCACCGTCCGTCGGTGCGTCGGCGACCGGGGCCTGGCGTGCGCGCCGTACCGATCGCGAGGGTGGAGAGGGACCCGACCGCCAGCACGAGCAGGACGGCGAGGACGCCCGACGCGACGCGCTGCCGGCGCCGGCGCCGCCTGCCCCGCGCCCACAGGTCCGTGGCGGGCAGGTCGCGCGGCGCGTCCTCGGCGAGGTCGTCGAGCCGGTCGTGGATGGTGGTCATGGCTTCCTCCTGGGTGCTCTCACCAGGACTCACGCCCCGACCGGGTGCCGTGGAGGGGGGCACCCGGGAGATTTCTGGCCACGAGACTCATCATCCCCGCCCGGACCCCGAAACCACGCTGACCCGTCTCCTCTGGAGGAGACGGGTCAGCGGAGGAGCGACGGGTCAGGCGCGGAGCAGGTTGCGCAGGACGTACTGCATGATCCCGCCGTTGCGGTAGTAGTTCGCCTCACCGGGGGTGTCGATGCGGACGACGGCGTCGAAGGTCGACGTCGTCGCCGGTCGCCGCCCGGTGGCGGTCACCTTGACCGTCTTGGGCGTGCGGCCCTCGTTGAGCTCGGTGATGCCCGAGATCGCGAACGTCTCGGTGCCGTCGAGGCCCAGCGACTCGGCGTTCTCGCCCGCCGGGAACTGCAGCGGGATGACGCCCATGCCGATCAGGTTGGAGCGGTGGATGCGCTCGTAGGACTCTCGGCGATGACGGCCTTGACGCCGAGCAGCGCGGTGCCCTTGGCCGCCCAGTCGCGCGACGAGCCGGAGCCGTACTCCTTGCCGCACAGGACCACCAGCGGGGTGCCGGCGGCGGCGTACGCCTCGGAGGCCTCGTAGATGGTCGTCACCGGCGCGTCCGTCTGCGTGAAGTCGCGGGTCCAGCCGCCCTCGGTGCCCTCGGCCAGCTGGTTGCGCAGCCGGATGTTGGCGAAGGTGCCCCGGATCATGACCTCGTGGTTGCCGCGGCGCGAGCCGTAGGAGTTGAAGTCGCGCTGGCCCACGCCGTGCTCGGCGAGGTACGTCGCCGGCGGGGCTGTCCTTCTTGATCGCACCGGCCGGGCTGATGTGGTCGGTGGTGACCGAGTCGCCCAGCTTGAGGAGCACGCGGGCGCCCTCGATGTCGGTGACCGGCGTCGGCTCGGCCGGCATGCCGTCGAAGTACGGGGGCTTGCGGACGTAGGTCGAGTCGGCGTCCCACTCGAAGGTCTTGCCCTCGGGGGTGGGCAGCGAGCGCCACTGCTCGTCGCCGGCGAAGACGTCGGCGTAGCGGTCGTCGAACATCTCGGAGTTGATCGCGCTGGCGATGACCTCCTCGATCTCGGTCGAGGTCGGCCAGATGTCCTTCATGAACACGTCGTTGCCGTCGGTGTCCTGACCCAGCGGGTCGTTGAACAGGTCGACGGTCATCGAGCCGGCCAGCGCGTAGGCCACGACCAGCGGCGGCGAGGCGAGGTAGTTCATCTTGATGTCGGGGTTGATCCGACCCTCGAAGTTGCGGTTGCCCGACAGCACGCTGGTCACGGCCAGGTCGGCCTCGTTGACCGCGGCGCTCACCTCGGGGATCAGCGGGCCCGAGTTGCCGATGCAGGTGGTGCAGCCGTAGCCGACGAGGTTGAAGCCGAGCTTGTCGAGGTACGGCGTGAGGCCGGACTTGTCGTAGTAGTCGGAGACGACCTTGGAGCCGGGCGCGAGCGTGGTCTTGACCCACGGCTTGCGGGTCAGACCCTTCTCGACGGCCTTCTTGGCCAGCAGCGCCGCGCCGATCATGACCGACGGGTTGGAGGTGTTCGTGCACGAGGTGATCGCCGCGATCGTGACCGCGCCGTGGCCGATGCGTGACCGGCTGGCCGTCGATCTCGAAGTCGATCGTGCGCTCGGGCGCGTCGGTGTAGTCCTTGAGCGCCTCGGCGAACGCCGGTCGCGGCCTCGCTGACCGAGACCCGGTCCTGCGGACGCTTGGGCCCGGCGAGGCTGGGTACGACGGTGGAGACGTCGAGCTCGAGCTGCTCGGAGTAGCGCGGCTCGGCGCTCGGGTCGTGCCAGAGGCCCTGCTCCTTGGCGTAGGTCTCGACCAGCGCGAGCTGCTCCTCGGAGCGGCCGGTGAGCTTGAGGTAGTCGATCGTCTGCTCGTCGATCGGGAAGACCGCGATCGTCGAGCCGAACTCCGGGCTCATGTTGCCGATCGTGGCGCGGTTGGCCAGCGGCAGCGCCGAGACGCCGGGGCCGTAGAACTCCACGAACTTGCCGACGACGCCGTGCTTGCGCAGCATCTCGGTGATCGTCAGCACCAGGTCGGTGGCGGTCGCGCCGGCCGGCAGGTCGCCGTTGAGCTTGAAGCCGACCACGCGCGGGATCAGCATGGAGACCGGCTGGCCGAGCATCGCGGCCTCGGCCTCGATGCCGCCGACGCCCCAGCCGACGACGCCGATGCCGTTGACCATCGTGGTGTGGGAGTCGGTGCCGACGCAGGTGTCGGGGTAGGCCTGCAGCACGCCGTCGACCTCGCGGGTGAAGATCGTGCGGGCCAGGTGCTCGATGTTGACCTGGTGGACGATGCCGGTGCCCGGGGGGACGACCTTGAAGTCGTCGAAGGCACCCTGGCCCCAGCGCAGGAACTGGTAGCGCTCGCGGTTGCGCTCGTACTCGATCTCGACGTTGCGCTCGAACGCGCCGGCGGTGCCGAACACGTCGGCGATGACGGAGTGGTCGATGACCATCTCGGCCGGCGCCAGCGGGTTGATCTTGGCCGGGTCGCCGCCGAGGTCGGCCATCGCCTCGCGCATGGTGGCGAGGTCGACGACGCACGGGCACGCCGGTGAAGTCCTGCATGATCACGCGCGCCGGCGTGAACTGGATCTCCTGGCTCGGGTCCGCGTCCGCGTCCCAGCCGGCGATCGCCAGGATGTCGTCGGCGGTGATGTCCGCGCCGTCCTCGGTGCGCAGGAGGTTCTCCAGCAGCACCTTGAGGCTGAAGGGCAGGCTCGCGACGGCATCGTCGGAGACACCCTCCCCCGTCACCGCGTCGAGGCGGAAGATCTCGTAGGACTTCCCGTTCACGTCCAGGGTGCTCTTGGCGCCGAAGCTGTCCTGACTGGCCATCCGTCGTCTCCTCGTGGTGCGTCGAAGTCTCGTCGAAGTCTTGCCCCCATCTTGCCGCCGTTGCACACGTGCGGGGTAGTAAGGCGGGCCTAACCACTACTTTATCTTGACATCAAGATACATGACGTCGAGGGATATCTCAACGACCGACACCCGCCCCTACGGACGGATCCCTGCCGGGTCGGCGCGAGCTCGCGCCGACTCGGCAGGAGGACCGCCGCGGCACTCAGCCCTGGGCGGCGACCGCGTTGGGCTGCCACTCCTCCCAGGACGCGAGCCGCGACTCGTAGTCGGCCTTCGCGATCCCCAGCGGCGCCTCGCCCAGGAACGCCCGCAGCGGCGGCTCGTCGGCGTCGACGACGCCAGCACCGCGGCGGCCGACGCCTCGGGGTCGCCCGCCGAGCCGCTGCGCTGCTTGCGCTGCTCGGCCACCTGCTCGTGCAGGGCGGCGTACGCCGGGAGCTCCTCGGAGTGCTTCGCCGACGAGCCGCTCCAGTCGGTGGAGAACCCACCGGGCTCGATCAGGGTCACCTTGATGCCGAAGTCGGCGACCTCCTGCGAGAGCGACTGCGAGAAGCCCTCCAGCGCCCACTTCGAGGCGTGGTAGGCCCCGACGAGGGGGAACGCCGAGATCCCGCCGATCGAGGAGACCTGCAGGATGTGGCCCGAGCCCTGCTCACGCAGGAACGGCAGGGCCGCCTGGGTGACCCACATCGCGCCGAAGACGTTGGTCTCCAGCTGGTCGCGGAACTCCTGCTCGCTGAGCTCCTCGACGAATCCGAAGTGACCGTAGCCGGCGTTGTTGACGACCACGTCGAGCCGGCCGAAGTGCTCGTGGGCCTCGGCGACGGCGGCGAAGTCGGCCGCGCGGTCGGTGACGTCGAGCCGCAGCGGCAGGATCGCGTCGCCGTAGGTCGCGACGAGGTCGTCGAGGGACGAGGTGTCGCGGGCGGTGGCGGCCACGCGGTCGCCGCGCTCGAGGGCGGCGGTGCTCCACTCGCGACCGAAGCCGCGCGACGCACCGGTGATGAACCAGGTCTTCTGTGTCATGTCCTCGACGGTAGGTCCTGGAGCGCACTCCAGCTCAAGGCCCCGCAGGGGTGAGCCTGAGGCGAGCGGGAGGCGGATCGCCGCCCGAGGTGAGGTGCGGTCGCCGACCTCCTGACGTAGGGTCTTGCGTTTGTGTCCCCGACGATCCTCAGCACCGGGCGCACCTACCGCCGGTTGCTCGTCGCGGGCTTCCGCCGCCAGTCGACCTACCGGCTCGCGGCGCTCGGCGGTCTCGTCGCCAACACGACGTTCGGCCTGCTCAAGGTGGCGATCCTCTTCGCCACCGTGCGCGCTGCCGGTGGCGAGCTCAACGGCTACGACGTGGGCAGCATCAGCGCCTACATCTGGATCTCGCAGGGGATGCTCGGCTCGGTCAACCTCAACGGCCGCACCGACATCGCGACGCGGATCAAGGACGGCGGCGTCGTCGTCGACTTCCTGCGCCCCCTCGACGTGCAGGCCGCCAGCATCGCCACCGAGGTCGGCCAGTCGGTCTTCGCGCTGATCCCGCGCGGGCTGCCCACCGTCAGCATCGGGATCTTCGTGGTCGGCATGACCGTGCCCGGCTCCCCCGCCGGCTACCTGCTGGGCGCCGGTCGAGCCTGCTGCTGGGCATCGTCGTGTCCGCCACCACGGTCTACCTGGTCGCGGCCGCCGGCTTCTGGCTGGTGGAGACCCGGGGCGTCCAGGTCCTCTACATGGTCGTCTCGGGCTTCCTCGCCGGGCTCTTCGTGCCGATCGACCTGTTCCCGACGTGGCTGCGGATCGTGGCCGAGGTGACGCCGTTCCCGTCGATGCTGATGTATCCCGTCGACGTCCTCTCCGGCCGGGTCACCGGTCTCGACGGCGCTCGGGCTGGTCGGCCTCCAGGTGCTGTGGCTCGTCGTCACGGCCGCCGCCGGCCAGGCGCTGACGCGCGCCGGGACGCCGCCGGCTGGAGGTGCAGGGTGGCTGAGGCCGGGCTCCGGTCCCCGACCGGCGAGGCTCCGCGAACGGCGGCTGGGGCACCCGGCTGCGGCCCTACCGCGCCGTCCTCGCCTCGCGGATCCGCTCCCAGCGCTGCTATCGCGCCAACTTCGCCCTCGACCTGCTCAGCTCGGTGCTGGTCGGCGTCGTCGAGCTCGCCGAGGTCCTGGTCCTCTTCGCCAACGTCGACAGCCTCGGCGGCCTCGAGATCGACCCAGATCCTGGTGGTCTTCGGCCTGGCGGACCTGGCGTTCTCGCTGGCCGACCTCGCCTTCGGTCACTGCGACAACCTGCCGACGTACCTGCGGGCCGGCACGCTCGACGTCTTCTACCTGCGCCCGCAGCCGCTGCTGCTCCAGCTGATCACCTCCGACATCTCCCTGCGCCGCCTGGCCCGGGCCGCTGGTCGGGCTGGCCGCCCTGGTGACCGGGTCTGGTGCTCGCCGACGTCGACTGGTCGCTCGCCGCCGTGGCGCTGCTCCTGATCGCGCTCCTCAGCGGCGACCGCGACGTTCGCGGCGATGTTCGTCTGGGCCGCCGGTGCGCAGTTCTTCCTGGTCGACGGCGCCGAGGCCACCAACGCGTTCGTCTACGGCGGCCGGTACGCCGCCACCCAGCCGGCCAGCGTGTGGAACCGTCCGCTGAAGGTGGTCTTCGCGTTCTTCTTCCCGATGGCCTTCACCGCCTACCTGCCGGCCGTCACCCTGCTCGGGCTGCCCGGGACCGACTGGCTCCCGGCGTGGCTCGGCTGGTGCGCGCCGGTGGCGGCGGTGTGGACCTGGACGATGGCCCTGCTCGCGTGGCGGGTGGGCGTACGGCACTACCGAGGAGGCGGCGGATGAGCGAGCAGATCGTGACGACCGAGGGGCTGGGCCGCGACTTCAAGGTCCGCGACGGGCGTGCGCCGCCGCACGCTCACCGCGGTCGACGACCTCAGCGTGAGCATCGACGCGGGCGAGGCCGTGGGCTACATCGGCGCCAACGGCGCCGGGAAGTCGACGACCATCAAGATGCTCACCGGCATCCTGGTGCCGACCCGCGGCTCGGTGACGACGTGCGGGCTGCGGCCCGTCGCCGACCGGCGTCGCCTCGCCCGCGAGGTCGGCGTCGTCTTCGGCCAGCGCACCCAGCTGTGGTGGGACCTGCCGGTGCGCGAGTCGTTCGGCATCCTGGCCGCCATCCACGGGCTGGGCCGCGTCGCCGAGACGGGCCCGCACCGACGAGCTGGTCGAGCGGCTCGAGCTGGCCGAGTTCCTCGGTACGCCGGTCCGCCAGCTCTCGCTCGGTCAGCGGATGCGCGCCGAGGTCGCCGCGGCGCTGCTGCACTCGCCCCGCCTGGTGATCCTCGACGAGCCGACCATCGGCCTCGACGTGCTCTCCAAGCAGCGGCTGCGCGAGTTCCTGGTCAGCGAGCGCACCGCCCACGGCACCACGCTGCTGCTCACCACCCACGACATGGGCGACGTCGAGCGGCTGTGCGACCGGGTGCTGCTCGTCGACCGCGGTCGGCTGGTCTGGAACGGCACCCTCGCCGGGCTCTCGCGCACCGTCGGCGCCCAGCGGGTGCTGGTCGTCGACCTGGCCGAGTCGACCCCCGACCTGGTCGAGGTCCCCGACACCGAGCACCTCGGCAGCGAGGGCGGCGGGCTGCGCCAACGGCTCGCCTTCGACCCCGACCGCACCACGGCCGCCCGGGTGCTCGCCGCGGTCTCCGAGCGCGTCGAGGTCCTCGACCTCGCCGTCGAGGAGCCCGACGTCGAGGACGTCGTACGACGGGTCTACGCGGCGCGACGCTGATCAGGCGGTCCGCGTCGCGGCGAGCAGCCGCTCGAGCAGGTCGGCCAGGGCCGGGACGGCGACCTCAGCGGGGAGGCCGAGGAGCTCGGCGGCCGCAGCGGCTGCCTCGGGGTCGCCCGAGCGCGTCAACAGCTCGGCCAGCGGCACGGCCTCGACGTCGGACGCGACGAGCCGTCCGAGCACGTCGAGGTCGACCGTGAGGTCGACGCACCCGCCGGGCGGCACCTGGTCCTGAACCAGCCGCCACAGGCCCGGGAGCAGTCCGGAGACCTCCGGTGGAGCCGCACACCACAACAGCTGGAGCGAACGCTCCGGCTCCGGCCAAGGAGATGGCCACTCCCCCACCAGCTCGTCGTCGACGTAGGGCTGGCCGTCGCCACGCCGGAACGGACTGCCATGGAGCACCGGGTCGAGCACCGCCGAGACCAGGCGCTCCAGCAGCGCCGCCTCGCCACCGGAGCCGGTCACGTCGGCCGCGGCAGCGCCACGCATGCCGGGTGGTGGGTCGTCGGAGAATCGGACGGCAGCGCCGAGCGTGACGGTGGTCCCGTGCCGACTGCCGCGTTCATCTGACGAGCCTAGCCGCCGGCGCTGTCGGACCTTCCGCCCGAGACGCTCGTCGCGTCGCTCCTTCTCCGCGACGTGGACCCACGTCGCACCGGCTCCCGAATGACGCGGCGGGACCGCCGCGCGGTGACTCATTCCTCAGACACCGCGGGCGGCTCCCGCCGAAGCGACGGGGTCAGCCGGTTAAGGCGTCTCCAAGTCGCCGGTCAGGTAGTGCTGGATGGTGTGGGCCAGGGGCACCTCGAGGGTGGCCCGGTCGGCCTGGGCAAGCACTTCGAGACTCACCAGGTGGCGGGCGAAGGTGAAGCCCACGATCTGGGACATGACGAGACCGGCGCGGAGTTCGGCGTCGGCGGCGCCGAGGTGGGTCGCTATCGGCACCAGCAGCTGCCGTGTCAGCCGCTCGCGTACCAGCTCGGCGGCATCGGGCTGGCTGGAAGCGGAACGGATCATCCCCAGGACTCTGGCCCGCAGCGCGGGTGTCTCAAGGATGTCGAGGATGACCGATGCGAGGGCGGCCCCGACGAGCTCACGATCACCGCCCAGGACCCGGGGTAGCACGAGCTCGGGCTCGAAGGGCAGGTCGATGACCTCGACGAACAATTGCTGCTTCGAGCCGAAGAAGTAGCTCACCAGCGCTACGTCGACGTCGGCTCGCTCGGCGATCTGGCGCAGGCTCGCGTGGTCGTAGCCGAGCTCACCGAAGAGCTCGCGTGCGGCCGCGGCTATGTCCCCGCGCGCGGTGCTGGTGCGGCCTCGGCGTCCGGGGCGTCCGGCCTCACGTGCTGCTGAAGGCCGGTGGGTGTTGCTCATGGTGAGTCCCCTCTGGCGGTTGACAGTAATTCACCGTGTGTTGAATATTAGTTCAGCGAACGATGAACTAGCCTCGAGATCCAGGAGATTACCCGACATGTCTGCTTCTACCCCACATGCGACGGCCGCAGCGTCGACCTTGAGTCCGCGTCGCCGAACGGCGCTGCTCGCCGTCATCGCCATCTCGCTGATGACGGTGGTCTCGGCGGTCAGTGGCCTCAACGTCGCCCTGCCCAGTCTGCAGCGAGATACCGGCGCGACCCAGAGCGAGATCCAGTGGATCGTCGACTCCTACACGCTGGTCTTCTCCGGCCTGCTGCTCGCCATCGGGGCCCTGGGCGACCGGATCGGACGCAAACCGGTCCTCCTGGCCGGGCTCGCCACCTTCGGGACGGCCTCGGCGTTCGGGCTGTTCGTCAGCGATCCGGCGACCCTGATCGTGGTGCGGGCCTGCATGGGCATCGGTGCTGCGGCGATCATGCCGGTCACGCTCTCGGTGATCACCACCTCCTTCCCGCCCCAGGAGCGGGCCCGGGCCGTCGGGGTGTGGGTCGGCGTCGCCGGTGGCGGCGCGGTGGTCGGGCTGTTCGGCTCGGGCATCCTGCTGGAGTTCTTCGAGTGGAACTCCTTCTTCGGACTCAACGTCACCTTCGCCGTGATCGGCCTTCTCGGCAGCGCGGTGGTCGTGCCCAACTCCCGAGACGCGCACCCGCCCGCCCTGGACCCGGTCGGGTCGCTGCTGTCGCTGGCTCTGGTGGGCGGTCTCGTCTTCGGCTTCATCGAGGGAGGTGAGCGCGGGTGGGGTGACCCGACCACGGTGATCGGCTTCGTGGTGGGCGTGGTCGCCCTGGTCGGTTTCGTGCTGTGGGAGCTGCGCCAGGAACAGCCCCTGCTCGATCCCCGCTTGTTCCGGCTGGCCGGGTTCAGCACTGGGACACTCTCGATGGCGGTGCAGTTCTTCGCGAGCTTCGGGTTCTTCTACATCGGGTTGCAGTATCTCCAGTACGTCGCCGGCCTCAGCCCGCTCGAGGCCGCGTGTGCACTGCTCCCGCTGCCGATCGTGCTCATCCCGCTGGCCCGTCAGGCGCCCGTGCTGGCACAACGTTTCGGCACCAACCGGATCGCCGGCAGCGGTCTGCTATTGGCCGCCGCCGGAATGTTGCTGCTCGCAGTCGGGATCGACACCGAGCTGGTCTACTGGCAGTTCGGCGCCGCGCTGGCCGTCTTCGCCGCCGGGATGGCGCTCTCCAGCACCCCGGCCACGATGGCGATCACCTCCTCGCTCCCCGCGTCCAAGCAGGGCGTCGGCTCAGCCGTCAACGACGTCTCGCGCGAGTTCGGCTCCGCGCTCGGAATCGCGATTCTCGGAAGCGTGCTGAACTCGCAGTATCGCAACAACCTCGAACCCGCCGTGACCGATCTGCCGCCCGACCTCGCCGAGGCAGCCACGTCGTCGCTCGGCGCAGTGCAGCAGAGCACGACCCAGCTCGGCGAGGCCGGATCCCAGCTGGTGGCCGCGGCCCAGCAGGCGTTCGTCGACGCCACCGGTGGTGCCTTCCTGGTCGCAGCCTGCGCCCTCGGGATCGCCGCGTTCATCGTCTTGTGGCGCGCACCGAATGCCGACGAGCTCAACGCCGGCCTCGCCGAGTCCGAGCGCCAGCCGGTGGATGCCGGGTGAGGTCCTGGTGACCGGCGCAGACTTGCACCACCCCGTTGACCGTCATCGGACAGTCTGAGAAGTCGCGACACTCTGTCGCGAGCTGGGCATTCGTGGAGGTGTGTCACTCCACCGCCTTTGAGCGATGTCCGTACGCGGTCGATCATGGCTGATCGATGCGTTCGGGCCCGGGGTGCGCCTCAGGCGCGGAGGCAGAAGGGGTGGCCGGCTGGGTCGCGAAGGACCCGGGACCGTTCTGGGCTCGGCTGTTCGCTCTCTTTGGTCGCACCGAGTCTCAGCGCGTCGGCCTCGGTGTCGTCGAGGTCGTCGACCGCGAGGTCGAGGTGGAGCTGCTGGGAGCGTTCGACGGACGGCCAGGTCGGTGGCAGTAGCCGTCGACGCGGAAGGCGCCGAGGTACCATCGACCCGGCCTGGACGGCACAGAAGTCTGCGGTCGTCAGCACGACCTCACCACCCAGCAGGGCGGCGCAGAAGTCGGCCAGGACAGCAGGGTCAGGGCACTCGAGGTTGATGGCGGCGATGCGGGCGACGGACATGGATCTCCTGGTGGGTCAGATGGCGAGGGTGTGGGTGTCGAGCAGGCTGCGGTCGCCGTCGAAGCCGTGGGTGAGGGCGGCAGCGACGTCCTCGTGGGGGGTGCCGAGCCGGACCGCGCTGACTTCGTC
The DNA here is from genome assembly GCA_963757695.1 of uncultured Actinomycetota bacterium. Classification (GTDB taxonomy): domain Bacteria; phylum Actinomycetota; class Actinomycetes; order Propionibacteriales; family Nocardioidaceae; genus Nocardioides. Next base: position 44,645 of record CAVWTJ010000010.1, on the reverse strand, counting down.
GAGGCGCTCGGTAGTGCTCGTCGCCCAGCTCCAGGGTCAGTGACCTCGAGGTACGCCGTCGAGGTGCGCCGGGGTGCGCGGGCCGACGATCGGGATCATGGAGGTGGAGGCGAGCGCGGCTCGGCGACGCAGCCAGGCCAGCGACACCTGCACGGCGCTGGTCCCGAGGTCGTCGGCGATGGCCAGCACGGCGTCGATCACCGCGGTCCGCTGGGCGTCGCCCTCGACACCGGGTCCGCGGGCGCTGAGCCGGCCCTGCTCCGCCGTGGCGGTACTTGCCGGTGAGCAGGCCGCCCGCGAGCGGTGAGTAGAGGACGACCCCCAGGCCGTGTGCCTGGGCCATCGGGAGCAGCTCGCGCTCCGCGGACCGTTCGGCCAGGCTGTACTCGGTCTGGATGCCGACCAGCGGCGCGAGGCCGCGCAGGTCGGCGCGGGTGGCGGCGCCGGCCACGCGCCAGGCCGGGAAGTTCGACAGCCCGCCGTGCAGGATCTTGCCGGCGCGGATCAGGTCGTCGAAGCCGGCCAGGATCTCCGCGACGGGAGTGGTCCCGTCGGGGAAGTGCGGCATGAACACGTCGACGTAGTCGGTGCCGAGCCGGCGCAGGCTCTCCTCCAGGGACCGGACCATGGTCTTGCGGCTGTTGCCGGTGGTGCCGGGTCGGGGCTGAGCCTGCCGGGTGCCGCTGTACTTGGTGATGACCACGAAGTCGTCGCGCTGCTCGCCGAGCAGCCCGCCGAGCACGGTCTCGGCCTCGCCGCCCTGGTAGATGTTCGAGACGTCGAACGTGGTGCCGCCGGCCGCGACGTAGGCCTCGAAGATCTGCTCGGGATCCGTCCAGCCCGGCAGTTCCGGTGCAGCAGAGCCGAAGTTGGCTGTCCCGAGGACGTACTCGGAGACGCGTAGTCCGGTGCGTCCTCCGAAGGTCTGGTAGCGCACGGCAGGCTCCTGGCGGTCGATGGCGGGTAGAGTCACTAACGGTACATCTAAAACGAAGGGTCGTTCTACTTCATGCCGAAGGTCACCCAGGCGCACCTCGACGCCCGCCGGCAGCAGATCGTGGACGCCGCCCGCAGCCCGCTTCGCCAGCCACGGCTTCGCCCGCACGTCGATGGCCGACCTCGTCGCCGCGTCCGGCCTCTCGATCGGCGCCATCTACCGCTACTTCTCCAGCAAGGACGAGATCGTCACCGCGATCTGCGAGCAGTCCAGCGAGGTGTTCCCGACCGAGCTCACCGCCGAGGCCGTCCACGACTTCCTCGAGCACATCCGCGCCATGGCCCGCGAGCACGACCATGCCCGGCTGGTCGCCCAGATCTACGCCGAAGCCGCGGTCTCACCACCGCTCGCGGCCATCGTCGAGCGACAGCTCGCCGCCTTGCGGGCCGCGGTCGCCGCGCTGCTGGTCGACCGCACGGCCGACGACGCCGCGCAGATCGCCGAGGCCTTCGTCGCCGTTCTGTCATCGGCTACAGCCAGCAGCTCGCCGTTCGAGGCGACCTCGACCCCGCACCCTTCAGCGCCGCTCTCATGACCATCGTCAGGACATAGCGACCTCAGCCAGGTCGCCGGCGCTTGGACCTGTCACGAGACGCAGGTGCTGTAGTCGCGATCTGCGGCGCGACAACGTGCGTCATTCCACCGCGTTTGAGCGCGGACAACTCGCGCTCACGTGCCTGGTAGTCGGGCTTTCACACGACTAGGGCGAGCCAGGGCTTCGTCCTCTCTGCGCGCGATCCGCTCGGCCCACGGGTCTGATGATGTGTGTCGCGTGCTCGGCTGGTCGACGTCGTGAAGGCCGTGTGCTGGGGTCAGCGTTTGGCGACCACGCTGAGCTTGGTGCGCGCGTTCTTGGCTGCGGCGACCTGGGTCGACCCGGCGAACGCGACGGTGACGGCCTGGTTGCGGCCGAGCTTGGTCAGCTTCTTGACCACGACCGTCACCTTGCCCTTGCGCAGGGTCCCCGTGGCCTTGCGCCCGGCGATGCTCACGCTGACCTTGCCGGTTGCGACCAGGCCGGCCGCGTCGACCACGACGGCGACCGCGGCGTTCTTACCCTTGCGGACCTGTCTCGGGGCGCGGACCGTCAGCGTCGGCCTGGCCTTCGCCACCGCGACGGAGGTACGCGTACTGGTCGAGGGCGCGACGGCGACGTCGGAGCTCGGCACGAACCGGGCGCTGAGGGAGTGAGCGCCGGCCGGGAGCTTCACGGCGTAGGCGGCCGTGCCGGAGGGCGCTGCCACCGACCGCAGGACCGTGGTGCCGTCGAGGAACTCGATCGTCCCAGCGACTGCCGGTGACGCGTCGGCCCGCAGCATCAGCACCTGGCCGGCGACCCGCTGACCGGTCACCGCGAACGTGGTGCTGGAGGTCGCCAGAGCGCCGTAGACGAACTTGCCCGCGGCGAGGTCGCGGGTGGCGGTGCCGGCGAAGCCGCCACCGAAGACCGTCGCCGTCACGCGCACGGAGACCGGACCCTCAGCCGCGGCCGGTGGCGTGGTCGCCGTCCAGCTCGACGGGGTGCCGAACACCTCGGTGGCAGGGGTGCCGCCGAAGGTCGCGCCGGTGATGCGCCAGTGCGCACCGAGAGTCGGGGAGAGCTGGCGCGTCATGTACCCGTCACCAAGCTGGCCGTCGTAGCCGTAGCCCCAGCCGCGGGCCTGGCCCACAGAGGAGTCGTAGGCCAGCGAGTAGTAGCGCCCGGCGTGGACCTCGGTGGCGCGCACGGGGCTGCCGCCGAAGGTGACCTGGTGAAGCGCGGTGCTGTACGGCGTGCGGAACGTGCCGTCGCCGCGCTCGCCCTCCTCGTTGGATCCCCAGGTGTACACGTTGCCGTCGGTGGCGGCCCCGACCACGTGGGACCAGACGCCGATGCTGCGGAAGCGGACGCCGCCGGTGTCGACCGCGACGGGAGTGAGCTGCTCGGACGGCGTCGTCTGACCCGTCGGTCGAGGCTGCTCACCCGCGGTGGTCACCACGCCGCCGGTGGTCAGCATGGTGGTGCGGTTTCCGATGCTGTAGATCGCGGCGTACTGGAATCCGCCGAGCATCGCGGTAGGGGTAGCAACTCCGGTGTTGGACTGGCCCGACGGCACCTCGGTGCCTATCCCGAGCTGCCCGGAGTAGTTGCGGCCCCAGGCGTAGCCGCCACCGCTGGACGTGATCGCGAACGACGAAGCCTCGCCGGGGCTGTGGCCGAGCTTGGCGAACACCGGCGACCCGGGCACCGGAGCCGGCGTCAGACCAGCCCCGCCGGGTCGCCCGAGCTGGCCGTAGGTGTTGTCTCCCCACGACCAGACCCGTCCGTCGCTGGCCAGAGCCAAGGAATGCCCGTCGTTGGCGCTGACCTCCTTGAACGTGACGCCGCTAGGCGTGCTGGCCAGCACCGGGGTGGTGCGGTACTCGGTGCCACCGTCACCCAGCGCACCCAGGGAGCCGTAACCCCACGCGTAGATCCTGCCGTCGTCGGTCAGGGCCAGGGAGTAGTCGTCACCCGCGCTGACCCGGGTGAAGACCAAGTCACCCTGGGTGACCTTGACCGGCACAGCGCTCTCACCGGTAGAGCCGCCCGACGTGCCGTTGCCCAGGCCACCCCAGTAGCCGTCACCCCAGCTGTAGGCCTGGCCGTTGCCGTCGAGTGCCACGGAGTGGGCGTCGCCGGTGCTGATCTGTGTGAATGCCGTGTCGGGCACCGTGCCGGACACCGCACTCCCGCCACCGGCTGGCCCCGTCCCGGGGGTGACATCAGCGTGGGCCGGCACCGAGGGGCTCATCAGTGTTGCCGTCGCGACAACGGCCACGACTCTGGCAACGTTGTACTTGCTCAACATCAGGACACGCATGACCTTGGACCTCCGCCTAGTGGCTCACTGGCACCCAGCGGCTCGAACGAAGATACCCGGACAACGGACTGAATTCCCCCGGCGAGTTCGGAGAATCCCCAGTTTTGAGACTCCAGCGACTGCTGGTTTGGATTCACTGTGCCGGTGGCTCGCGCGCGTGCGATTCCAACGGACTCGGGGCACTCAGTTCATGCCCGTGAATGGACCGCACCCTCGGACCTCTTGAGAGGTGCCGCAGACCAACGCTGCTCGGCGAGTCAGATTGATGAGCGTCCAAGCACCTCATTCCCCCGCGAGTGCAACGCCGACCAGGCTCGCTGCGGCCGTTTCGGTTCGGACCGCGACTGCCGGTCACGCTCCCCAGGTGCAGCGATCGCTCCGCCCTCAGGCGCACAGGGTACCCGCGGCTCTCCACCCGTCCGCATCGCGGCTTGCTCAGCCCGGTCCGCGTCACTGATGACGTGGACTCGAACAGGTCCTATCGTAGAAAGCCAGTGATCTCGACGGCTGATGAGCGTCGTGGGCGGTCACGACCGCGAAGGGAGCGGAGCGATGAGTGTCACCCTCGATGCGCGCGCCCTGCCGCCGAACGATCGGGAGGACGCGATTCGGGCGCTGATCTGGGAGACGGTCATCCGCGTCGAGATCGAGCATCAGTCCGATCCGACCAAGATCGAGGCGCGTGGCCGGATCAGCGATCTCGGACGACTCAACCTCTGCTCCATCCGCTCCAACGCCACCACGATCGAACGAACAGCTCGACTGGCTCACGACCCAGTGGATTCGTTCGTCTTCGTCGGTCTGCAGCTCTCCGGGCGAAGCTTGGTGGTCCAGAACGGTCGCGAAGCCGTGCTCGGCCCGGGTGATCTCGCGGTCTACGACACCAGGCGCCCGTACACACTCGTCAACGATCACGGTATCCACCAGCACTTCTTCCGCGTCCCCGTGGCGGAGCTCGAGCTGCCGGGTCCGGTGCTGGAAAAGGTCACAGCGGTTCGTCTAGACGGCCGCCGCCCGCTGGCGCGAGTGACGGCCAGTCACCTGAGGCTCCTTGCGGAGAGCGCCCACCGGCTCTCCGGGGGCGATGTCGAGCAGGTCGTGGAACCCAGCATCTTGCTGATCCGGGCCCTGCTCGCCTCTCAGATCACCGAGCTGCCCGAGGCACGTGAGTATCTCGACCGCAGCCTCGAGGTGCGGATCATCGACTTCGTTCGCGAACACCTGGGCGACCATGATCTGTCGGCCGCGCGGATCGCCGACGAGCACCATGTGTCCGTCCGACACCTCTACCGTCTACTGGGCGCCTGCGGTATCAGCTTGGGCGACTGGGTCCGCGACCAGCGCCTCGATGCGTGTCGCCGCGCGCTTGCCGACCGCGCCGACACCCGCACGATCACTGCGATTGCCCATCGCTGGGGCTTCGTCGACATGACCCACTTCGGCCGCGTGTTCAAGGAGGCGTACGGCGACCCCCCGCGCGAGTGGCGCAAGAACGCGCGTGCGGGCGACAGATAGATCGGCGAGCCTGGCACGCACAGCCGACTGGATGGCACCCGGCGCCGAGCCGGCGCCCTCCACTGGTCCCAGGATTGGCTGGAAAGACCCAGGGCAGCGCGGCACTCGGGAGCAGCTGACGCCCAACCATCGAGAGAGGGCACCATGTCCGAAAACGGCAGCACCACCCTGATCGCATCAGAGCTCGACCAGATCGAGCGCGCGAACGCGAGCAACACGACCCCGGTCGTCTTCGTGCACGGCCTGTGGCTGCTGTCCAGCAGTTGGGACCGGTGGCGCCGACTGTTCGAGGATGCCGGCTACGCGACCGTCGCGCCCGGATGGCCGGACGACCCGGAGACGATCGCTGAAGCCCGCGAGAACCCGGACGTCTTCGCACACAAGATGGTTCAAGCGGTGACCGATCACTACTCCGAGGCGATCAACCGGCTCGATCGCACACCCGCGATCGTCGGTCACTCGTTCGGCGGCCTGATCGTGCAAAAGCTCGCCGGCAAAGGCGCGGCCATCGCGACCGTCACCATCGACCCCGCCCCTGGCCGAGGGGTGCTGCCGCTCCCGGCATCTGCCCTCAAGTCCGGGTCACCGGTGCTCGGCAATCCAGCCAACGCGCGCCGCGCGGTAACCCTGACCCTAGAAGAGTTCAAGTACGGCTGGGCCAACACCCTCGACGACGACGAGGCGCAGGCGCTCTACGACGAGTTCCACGTCGCCGCCTCCGGCGTCCCGATCTTCCAGGCCGCGGCCGCGAACCTGAACCCGTTCAGCGAGACCAAGGTGCAGTACCGGGCCGAGGACCGCGGCCCGCTCCTCGTGATCTCAGGCGAGAAGGACCACACCGTCCCGCATGCCATCGCCCACGCGGCGTACAAGAAGCACAGCAAGAACACCGCGATCACCGAGTTCGTCGAGATTCCCAACCGCGGCCACTCCCTCACGATCGACCACGGCTGGAAGGAGGTCGCACAGGTGGCCCTCGACTTCATCAGCAGAGTCGCTCCAGCCAACGCTGGGGAGTCCGTCGCTGAGACCACCTGAGGTCACCGGTCACTTCCCGGTCGCTGGGGCAGCCGTCGATCACCCCAGCCTCAACCACGCAGTGCTGGAGGCGCACCAGCCGAGGCGCGACCATCGCACCCAGGACGGAACCATTCCGTCCTGATCAGGTAGCCGGTGCCCGCGCAACGGCGGGCTGCGTCATATCCCCGCGAAAGGCGCGGCATGCTGTGATGTCTCAGGTCATCGGTGACAGTTCTGCATCACGACATGGGTGACGCTTGGTGTCTCAGGTCATCGGTGACGTTCAGGTGTGTTTGTGTGGGCCGCGGGCTCGGCCGTTGCCGACGTAGGTGATGCCGGGTGCGGGGCGGGTGTGTTCGATGAGGATCTCGCCTAGTAGGTCGGTGATGGTGATCTTGTCGCCTACGTCTTCGCCGTGGCTGAGGACCAGGACTTGTTTGAAGCCATGGCGTGCGCCGACGTTGTAGAAGACCTTGTTCAGCATGAAGATCCCGCCGCTGGTCAATGTCTTGAAGGTCGTGTCGGCGGGTAGGTCGCTGGGCACGGGCAACGGTCGGGGTCGGGGGGTGCGGGGCCGGTCGAGTTGCTCGCGGGTGGGGCGAGGAGCCTCGGCCTTCGCGGTGGCTGTCCCAGGCGGCTTGGGGTGTGAGCCGACCGGGTAGGCCTTGGTGGGGTCGCTGGGTGTTGTAGATGTGGTCGAAGGCGTCGACCTGGTCCTGGAGCTCGGCCAGGGTGCTCGGTCAGTGGCTGCTTGTCGAGGTAGCGGAACAGGGTCTGGTGGAACCGTTCGTTCTTGCCCTGGGTGGTCGGCTTGTAGGGCTTGCCGGTGATCGGCTCGGTGCCGAGTGCGCATCACGTGCACGACGAGCTGGCCCAGGACGCCGCGCCGCGATGGGTTGAGCGCGAGCCCGTTGTCGGAGAGCAGTCGTTGGGGTACGCCGTGGGCGGCCACGGCCTTGTCGAAGACGATGATCGCTGCCGCGGCTGTCTCGCTCCAGGCGACATGGGAGGCGACCGCGTAGCGGGAGTGGTCGTCGATGAGCTGGAAGATCACGCACTTGCGGCCACCGGTCAGGACGTACTCGGTGGCGTCGAGCTGCCAGCACGCGTTCGGTGCCGGGTAGACGAACCGGCGCCATGCTGAGCGTGGCTTCTTCTTCGGCTCGAGTCGAGCGACGCCGGCCTCGCGGAAGATCCGGCGCCAGCGACGCGATCGAGGGCACCGGGTCCAGCCCCATCGCGTGCATCTTGTCGTGCACGCTGATCGGCCCGTGATCCAGCCCGGAAGCCTCCAAAGCGGCACGTACCTGCACGGCTTGGTCCTTGACCTCTTCGCTCAGCCTCGACGGGCTCGAGTTCGGACGTCTGGACCTGGGCTCGAGCACCGCCGCCGGCCCGTCGGTCTTGCGCGCGTTTGCGGAGCTCGTAGAACGACTTGCGCGAGATGCCGTGCTCGGCACAGAACGTCGAGACCGCCCCGCGTGGCGCATCCTCGGGCCACTGCGCGATCGCGAGACGGACACGGGGATCGATGGGTTCGTTGGCAGCCACCGCCCGAGCCTCAGGGCAGAAGTGTCACCACCAAGACCACCCGAACTGTCACCGATGTCCTGATGCAGAACTGTCACCGATGTCCTGCGACATAACAGAGAGGCGCGGCATGCTCTTGCCGATGGAGAACATGTGTTCTAATGGATGTAGCACGCGGCAGGTCTGGGCCGCACCGAGGTAGGAGTCCTCCGGGTGTGCTCCGGGGCCCGTCATGTCTGGCGCCTTGCCTCACCGTCCTTGATAAGTCCTGTGGAGAGATACCCAGGCAGACTCTGGCCCCCTGAGGGGACAGTCCCGATGCTCAGTCCGACACCGCCAGCCCACCGGCCGCGGTGATCGAGGCTGCCGACGCGCAGCTTGAGCCGTTGGGTGAGCGGTTGTGGGCGGCTGCCACCGATGAGGACCTCCTCGACGGGATCGCCGCGCTGGTCGCCCACGACGCGAAGGTCGCCGCGATCCGGGTCCGGCTGCTGGGCGAGATCACCGCCCGCGAGCTGCCCCGCAAGGAGCTGTCGTGGGCCTCGACCGGGGACTGGTATGCCCACCTCGCCGGCACCACCCGCACCGCCGGGCACCGGGCGGTGGCCCACGCCACGGTGCTCACCTCTGAGCGGGAGGCGACCCTGCAGGCGCTCGGGGCGGGCAGGATCTCCGCGGTCCAGGCCGGGGTGGTCTGCGACGCGCTCGACAAGCTCCCCACCAACCCGGCCCTGCGCGCGAAGGCCGAGCAGCGGCTCCTGGCCGATGCGGAGTGCCTCGATGCGACCCAGCTCACCCAGGCCGGGCGCCGCATCATCGCCGTGGTCGACCCCGACGGCACCGAACGCACCGACGAAGCAGCCCTGGCCCGTGAGGAACGCGCCGCGCACCTCGGGCGGCACCTGTCCATCACCGACGACGGCGCCGGCGGAGTCCGCCTCCGCGGCCGCGGGTCGGTCGAGGACGGCGCCGCCCTGCGCGCCGCCCTGCTGCCCCTGACCAAACCCACCACCGATCCCGCCGACGGCTGCCGGGGTGGGGGTCCGGCGGTCGAGGACGACCCCGCCACCGCCCACCGCGACGTGCGCGACCACGGCGCGCGCACCTGGGACGCCCTGATCGGGATCGCCCAGCACTCCCTGGACACCGACGTCCAGCCCGAGTCCCACGGCGCCCGACCCAGGGTGAGCGTCCTGATCGACCTCGACGCCCTGCGCGCCTACATCGCCAACGGCGGTGCCCCGCGACCGAGCCAGCCTGCGGTGACCGAGGACGGGCTGCGCCTCTCCCACGCCGCCGTCCGCCGCCTGGCGTGTGACGCCGACCTGATCCCGATCGGCCTGGGCACCCAGGCCCAGCCCCTCGACGTCGGACGCACCCACCGCCTCATCACCACCGCCCTCTGGCTCGCGCTGATCGCCCGCGACCGGCACTGCGCGTTCCCCGGCTGCACCAGACCACCGGTGATGTGCCACGCCCACCACATCCGCCACTGGGCCGACGGTGGCCCCACGAGCCTGGACAACCTCGTCATGCTCTGCGGCCACCACCACCGCACCCTCCACGACACCACCTGGCAGGTCCGCCTCGCCGCCGACGGCCGCCCGAGTTCCTCCCACCACCACGGCGAGCCCACGACCCACCACCCACAGACCTGGATCCGACACCGACCACGCCACGAATAGCCACCCCGGGCACCGCGCACGACCTTGCTTCTCGGCACCAGGGGTTTCGAGGCTCGGGCCTGGGGCGGGTCCTAGGTGCGTTCGCAACACCCTGGGTAGGGACGGGGTGTGGGAGATGGGTAGGCCACCGACGAGGACGGGGGTCCAGCGGGAGTTCTGGGAGCAGGTCGCGGTGGGGCTCTCGGTGGTTGATGCTGGCGCGGTGTGCGGCGTGTCGCGGGCTACGGCACAGCGGTTGTTTGCACGATCTGGTGGTGTGAATCCATCGTTGCCCGCACCGGTGCCTGGTGCCCGGTTGTCGTTTGCTGATCGTGAAGAGATCGCTTGTCTGCGCCACAGCGGCCTGGGCGTGCGACAGATCGCGGCGCTGTTGGGCCGTGCGCCCTCGACGATCAGCCGCGAGCTGGCCCGCAATACCGGCTCCGGTGGGCTCTACCGGGCCAGCGCGGCCCAGCAGGGCACCGATGCGCGCGCCAGGGCCGGTGGACTCGCGCGCCCAGCGAAGCTGGGCACCAACTTGAGGTTGCGCGCGGTGGTCCAGCAGCACCTGAAGGACAATCATTCTCCCGAGCAGATCTCGAACCGGCTCGAAGTCGACTTCCCCGACGATGCGGAGATGCGGGTGTCACCCGAGACGATCTACCAGTCGATCTACATCCAGGGCCGTGGTGGGCTCAAACGTGAGCTGGCCAAGCACCTGCGTACCGGTCGGAGCCTGCGCAAGCCTCAACGCCAAGGGCAGGTACGACGCGCGCGAAGCGAGCGGATCAAGGACATGATCAACATCGCCGATCGTCCCGACATCGCTGATCGCGCCGTGCCAGGGCACTGGGAAGGTGATCTCATCACCGGAGCCGGCAACGCCACCGCGATCGGGACCCTGGTCGAACGCACCACCGGATTCGTTGTCCTGCTCCACCTGCCCGACAACCACGGTGCGCTCGCAGTACAAGACGCGATCACCACAGCGCTCGCGGGCCTGCCCGAGCTGATGATCAAGACCCTGACCTGGGACCAGGGCATCGAGCTGGCCAACCACGCCAAGATCGCTGAGGCCACCGGACTGGACATCTACTTCTGCGACCCCGCCTCACCCTGGCAACGGCCCAGCAACGAGAACACCAACGGACTGCTGCGCCAGTACTTCCCCAAAGGCACCGACTTGTCCTTCCACGGCCCCGGGATCCTCGAAGCCGTCGCGATCGAGCTCAACAACCGCCCCCGAAAACGACTCGGCTGGGCCACCCCCGCCGAAGCCTTCGACAAACTACTCTCCGAACACGACAACAACACCGGTGTTGCAGACGCAGGTTGAATCCGCCTGGCGGCCCTCACACCTCAACCAGCGGTGGTGGTTGAGGTGCGAGCGAGCGAGCCGTCCCCGGTGGTTGAGGTGCGAGCGAAGCGAGCCTCGAAACCACCCCACCGACCACCGGCGTCCACCGGCGCTGCTTGTCGGCACCAGGGGTTTCGAGGTGCGAGCAGCGTGGCGGTGTACCCCTGCCAGGTGTTGGCTGCAGCAACGACGGCACCCAGCGAGCCTCGCGTGTCGGCGATCAGCTTCTCCTGCCACCAGGCCTCCTCCGACCCCCCACCCACGGCGTAGGGCGCGGGCATGACCTCGAAGGTGACCTGATCTGTGGCCACCGTCAGCCATCCGCCACCGAGCCGCTGGACGGGGAACGCGGAGATGGGTCGACGCGCAGCACGTGACGCCCGGTCTCGAACGGACCGGTCGGCTCAGCATCTCAGCTGGCGGGTGCCGTCGAGGCAGCGCCGGAGCTGGTCGGCGGAGCGGAACCGGAACGCCTCCAGGGTCGGCACGCCGGGCTCCACCGGGACGCGGCGCGGCCGCCGTCCTGACCACAAGAGGGTGGGAGGGAGAGGAGGGACGATCAGCGGGACGACGGGCACCCGGGCCCGACCTCAGGCAGTGCCGGTCACCCCGATCTGCATGTGGAGGTGGTTCGCGTGCGCCTCGCGGCCGTGCTTCGTCCCGGGCGCGGACGTCGGGTGGTCGGGGTTCATGATGAAGGTCCCGCTCCCGATGGCGCTCGGCTCCGACGGGCCGTCCGGGTTCGCGGAGTGGTCCTGCCACTGGCTCGCGACGAAGGTGTAGACGGCGCGGAAGAAGTCCCGCTCGAACTCGTGGCCGGGTGCGTCGTCGAGGCGGAAGTGCGTCTGGTTGGTCGCTAGGGGCTGCCATGCCCCACCCGGAGTGCCGGGGGTGTCGACGGTGCCCCAGTCGTCGTTGACGGTGAGCACGACCTCCGCACCGTCACGCACGGCCTTCACTCCGCAGAAGTCGATCGCTCGCCCCTGCCCGTGGCAGTCGGTGCGGGCGCCGGAGCCGTCGCCGTCGACGCCGAGGTGGTAGAGCTGAGTGACGCCGAAGCTCTGGTGGAGCCACTGGCAGAGCCGGACCAGGGCCAACGCGTTGCGCGGATCGAGTCTGTCGGGCGCGTTGGGGTGGGCCGGCGCGCCGACGTTCTTGCTCCCGGACGGGAGGTAACGGACCACCACGCCGGCCACGTTGCCGTCCTGCTTCTGCCCGCCGCTGTTCGGGACGAGGCCGTCCAGGTCGACCTTCCCGGTCATCTGCGTCGAGTCAGCGAACAGGATGGTGCCGGCGTCCATCAGGGCCTGCAGCTCGGCGCGGGCGTCCTGCACGCTCATCGCGCGAGCCGGCGTCCCGTCGGGCACCGGGACCGGTCCCGGACCTGGCGCCGGGTCGGGTTGGACCGGTGCGTCGTCGAACGGCAGGCCCGCCCAGTTGTCGGCGATCGGCAGCGGGTAGCCGTCCGCCACGGTGTCGGCCTCGACGTCGTACTTCGCGTACTCGTCGCCCCGGAAGAAGTAGAGGCTCTCCGAGCTCCACCACCGCACCGCCGCGTCGACAGCGGCCTCGAACAGCCCCGGCCAGGTGTCGGCGATCGGCTGGGATCGCCGGTCACGGCGCCGGCAGCCGGGTCCCACGTCACGCACTCGCTCCCGCGGAAGAAGTGCACGTTGCCGCTCGCGAGGAGCACGCCGGCGTCGATGCCGTCGGCGAAGACTCCCGGCCACGCGGCGCTGATGGTCGTCTGGGAGCCCGCCACCACCTGGTCGGCTGCGAGGTCGTAGGCCAGGCACTGATCGCCCCGGAAGAAGAACACGGTGCCGTCGTCCCACGCGAGGCACGCGTCGATGTCGGAGCCGAACACCCCTGGCCACTGGTCGGCGATGGCCAAGGGATAGCCGTCGTCGACGCGGTCGCCGGCGACGTCGTAGCGCACGTAGGAGCCGCCGCGGAAGAAGTAGGCCTTGTCGCCGGTGGAGGTTGCGAATCCTGTCATCTTCACGGCTGGTCCCCCCGGATGTCGGCGCGCGCACCGCCTGTCTCGTGAGTGTGGCGCAGCGCCGAGAAGCCGAGCAATGACCCGAAATGACTAGGTCCGAGGCGTCGATTTCGTGCCACTCTCGAATACCCACTTTTTCGGGAGGGCGGAATGGTGAGCGGTGACAACCCCGGCCGCGCGCTGCTGGACGCGCTGCGCCGTGAGGTCATCTCGGCCCTGCACGACGCGGCGGCCGCCGTCCTCCCCAGCCTGGCCGGGCTCCCGGTCGATCCGGCCTTCGCCGGGACGCCGTACGACGGCCTGGTGCTCGGCAAGGTGGAGGCGGCGCACCCGGTGCTCGTCGCACTCGGGCTGCTGACCGTCGACCAGCCGCCGGTCTCGCTCGCGCTGCACGGCTGGCGGGACACCCCGGACGACCACGCACCGCGAGGGATCGCCTACGTCGCGACTGGACCGGCCGGTGCGGTCGTGGTGCTGTCGGCGGTGCCGGACCACGGCCCGCGGCTCACCCTGCGCGCGTCGGGTCTCATGGGTGGGTCGCTCCTCGACGCCCCGCTCCTCGGCGGCTTCGCGCTGTCCGTCACCGGCCGCACCGACGACCGGGTCGAGATCGCCTTCACCGCGGACGCGCCGCCGGAGGTGGTCTCGCTGCACCCCGACGCCCACGTCGAGCTCGTGCTGACGCGCGCGGGCACCGGCAACCGGCTCGGTCTCGACGAGGGGCCGTCGGTGCTCTTCGGGGCCGTGCAGGCGAACCTCTGGGCCGGTGGCGACGCCGCCGGCGGCTTCGACGCAGGCGGAGGACTGACCCTGCGCGACGGTGAGGTCGCCCTGGCCCCGGCTTCCTGGCCGACCTGGTGCCGATCCAGACCCGATTCCCCCTCGCGCTCGACGCGAAGGTGGCGCCGGGGACGGGCGTGACCTTCGGCGGCAGCCCCGCGCTGAGCCTGCGCCTGACCGGGAGCGACGGACACTGGCTGGATCTCGTGAGCCACCTGGCCGAGGGCGCCGGGACGGGTCTGCTGCTCGGCTTCCGGACCTCGCTCAAGGCGAGCCTGCCCTGGGCGCCGGTGGAGCTGGACATCGGCGGGCTCGGCTTCGACCTGCCGCTCGCGCTCGAGCTCGGCACGCCGCTGCTCCCCGACCCGGCCCGCCTCCTGCCGCCCTCCCGTCGGAGATCGGTGCCGCGCTGGACCTCCCGGTGCTCTCCGGCTCCGGCTTCCTGGCGCAGCTGGGCTCCGACCTCGTCGGAGGGCTCGCGGTGACCATCCCGCCGATGTCGGTCAGCGCGTACGCCGTCCTCTCCCCGCCCCACGGCGACGTCCCGATGTCCCTGCTCGCGATCCTCAGCGCGACCTTCCCGCCGCCCGGCGTGCAGATCGGCTTCGGCTTCGCGATCACCGGCGTGGGCGGCATCGTCGGCGTCAACCGTCGAGTGGACCGCGACGCCCTGATCCGCGCCGTCGCCGACGGGACCGCCGCCCAGATCCTCTTCCCCAGCGACCCGGCGAAGGGCGCCGAGGCGGCCGGTGCCCTGCCGGCGCTCTTCCCCTCCGCGCCCGGCTCCGTGGTCGCCGGCCCGATGTTCCAGATCGGCTGGGGCGGCCGGATCGTGGCGCTGTCGGTCGCCGTGCTCGCCGAGATCTCCCGGTCGGTGCGGATCACCATGATCGGCAAGCTCGTCGTCGCGGTGCCCGACCCGCTGGCGCCGCTGATCTACCTCCAGGCGACGTTCGCGGGCTTCATCGACCCCGCCGAGCCGAGCGTCATGTTCGTGGCCAGCCTGACCGGGTCGCACGTCGTGGGTGCCTCCCTCTCCGGCGACCTGCTGGTCCTGGTGCGCGGCGGCCCGGACCCCGCGATGGTGATCAGCGCGGGCGGCTTCCACCCGGCTTACCGGCCACCTGCCGGAGTGCCGGCGCTGAGCAGGATGCAGCTCGACCTGTCGCCCTCGCCGCTGCTGCAGCTGCGCTGCGACGGCTACTTCGCCCTGACGTCGAACACCCTGCAGTTCGGCGCCGAGCTCGAGCTCGTCGCCGAGGTCGCCGACTGCGGGCTGCGTGGCTGGTTCGGCTTCGACGCTCTGGTGGAGTTCTCTCCGTTCCACTTCCAGGCCGACCTGTCGGGCGGGGTGTCCCTCCGGGTTTTCGGGGAGACGCTCGTCGGCGTCGCCCTGGCCCTGCACCTGGAGGGACCGGCGCCCTACCTGGCCCGAGGCCGGGGCTCGATCGACCTGTTCCTGTTCGACGTCTCCTTCGACTTCGAGATCGGCTGGGGGGCGCCGGCCGCGCGCGATCTCGGCGCGCGACGTCGCGGGAGAGCTCCGGCAGGCCCTGGAGGATCCGACCGCCTGGCGCTCGCTCGGGAGCTCCTGCCCGGGCCTCCTGCTCACCGACGCCGGCGCGACCCGGGCCCAGGCGGGGGAGGCCGTCGATCCCTACGGCACCGTCTCGGTCGACCAGGCCGTGGTGCCGCTGGGCATCGAGATCCAGGAGTACGGCGGGATCCCGGTGCCGCCCCAGCGCTACGACATCGTCGGCGGCGCGTTCCGCTACGACGATGCGGGCGGGCAGCCGGTCGAGCCCGCCGACCGGGTGGACCAGCTGCGCAACGCCTTCGCCCCGGGCCTCTACCTGACGCCCCGCTCCGACGACGAGGCGCTGGCCGGGCCGGCCTTCGTCTCCCTCGCCTCCGGTGCGCAGCTCTACCCCCAGGCCGCTGCGGGGGCCCAGCTCCGCGACGTCGACCAGTCCTGGGAGGAGTCGGTGCTCGCCCGTGACCTGCGCCGCGTCGTCAGGTGTCCGATCGGCGCTCTCGTCGACCTGGTGGCGGTCGAGCAGCTGACCGTCGCCCTCGCCCTCGACGAGCCGCAGTGGTGGCAGCCGCCGCAGGAGACGGTGGTCGTCACGGCCCAGCCGCCGGTCACCACCGCCACCGCCTGGTCGATGGCGGCGACGGACACCGTCGTCGGGTCGCTGGTGGAGGCCGACCAGCTGGTGGCGGTCAGCGACCTGCAGGTCATGGCCGTCGAGCAGTGGGAGCTGTGACGTGGCCGGGCTGAGCTACGGCTCCTTCCTCCAGGGCCCGCTCGGCGAGGCGATCGAGACCGTCGACACGATGGGAGCCCTTCCGGCGCCCCGCTTCCGGCCCTCGGTGTCGCTGCAGCGCGCCGGCGAGCCCGGGCCCAGTGTGATCCGAGGCCCCGAGGTAGGGCTGTTGGGGCCCGGTGACGTCGCCGGCCTGGCGCCCGGCACGGTGGTCCGCCGCGAGCCCGTGTCCGGCGCCGTCGACGTCGAGCCCAACTACCTCGCCTGTATCGAAGTCCGCCCTCCCGAGCTGCCCTGGGTGCTGACCCCGGCGCGGGCGGCGGTCACCACCGGCGACGGGCTGGCCCGCGAGCGACTCCGGCCGTGGCTGGTGCTGGTCGTCGTCGACGCCGCCACCACTCCTCTCACCGAGGGGCCGCCTGCCACGATCACCGCCCAGGTCGCCCAGCTGCCGGACCTGTCCGACTCCTGGGGCTGGGCCCACGTTCAGCACTCGGCGGGGCAGTCGGTGGCCCGGTTGCTCTGTCCGCGTCGGCTCGACCCCGAGGTCGACTATCGCGCCTGCCTGGTGCCCGCCTTCGCCTCCGGCCGGGACGCGGGGCTGGGGAAGTCCCCGGGCGCGGATCACCAGCTCGCGTGGGACGTCGGGGCGGGACCAGACCGTGACGTTGCCGGTCCTACCACCACTGGACGTTCCGCACCGGGCCCGAGGGCGACTTCGAGCAGCTGGTGAGCCGGCTCGGCCCGGCGGACCAGGAGGCGCTCCGGGTCTCGGCGACCCGCTCGGTCGACGTCCGCGAGCCGTGGGTGGGCAACACCCCTCTCGACCCGGGCCCGCAGCTCGTCGGCGTCACCGGTGCCCTGGTCCCGTTCCGTGACCCGCCCGAGGCCGAGCCCGCCGTCACCGAGGCCGTGCGGGCCGACCTGGACCGACTCCTCCGCGCACAGCTCGACTCGCCCGACGACGCCGACCGGCAGTGCGCAGGGAGGTGTGGAGCCCGGTGACGAGACCGGCGCGCTCGCTCCGCCGTTGTACGGCGCTCGCCATGTCGTGCAGAGCCGGGTCGAGTCCGACCCGGCGTGGATCGCCCAGCTCAACACCTCGGTGGCCCACCGGATCTCCGCGGGGCTCGGCGCCACCTACGTGCGGGTGCACCAGGAGGACCTGATGGCCAGGGCCTGGGAGCAGGTCGGGGAGGTCCGGGAGGCCAACCGTCGGCGCGCGATGGTCGAGCTGACGACCGCGGTCTCCGAGCGACTCCACGACAAGCACGTCACCTCGCTCGGCGTCGGCGAGCTGCTCGACCTTCACCGCCCCGGCGAGCGCGCGCACCCGCACGAGCGCGTCCACCACCCTCTCGCTGGAGCTGGGGATGTCCGTGGTCACCGACGGGCTGGCCTCGAGCGCCTTCGCCCGTCGGGTCCGGCCCGCCTCGAAGCTGCCGCGTCGCTCCGGAGTCACGGTGCAGAGCGTGGTCGGGCGGGCGCTCGCCGGCGAGGTGGACGTGCCGGACCCCGCACCGGTGCTCGCGGCCCCGCCGGAGGTCGGTGACTTCGCGGTCGCCGACGTGGTGAACCCGGCGGCGGCGAGGCAGATGATGGTGCTCAGCGCGATGGCCGACGTGGCCGCCGTCAACGGTCTCGCCGACGGCGCCGTGCACGCACCAGCTGTCCCGGCTCGGCGACCGGGTGCTGTCGCTCAGCGCGGCCGGCGACGTGACGACCCTGGCCGCCGACATCGCCGGCTCGGTCGCCGAGGTCACCACGGTGACGAAGGGCATCTTCACCGCGCTCGCCGAGACGCCCGACGCGTTCGGCGACCTCAGCAGCCGCGGCCTGACGCTCGACGCCGCCAAGATGGCCGGCCGGGTGCGCACCGCGCTGCAGCCCGGTGACAGCCATTGGGCGAGGCTGGCGTCGATGACTCGTGCTGCCGGGCGAGGTGAGCGCGTCGGGGTACGGCGACCCGGTGCTCGCCTACCCGGACTTCCCGGTGCCGACCGCACTCGCCCTCCTGACTCCGATCCCGAGTGGTTCCTGCCGGGGCTGGGAGCGCTGCCGACCAACAAGGTGGCGCTGCTGAAGCAGAACTCGGCCTTCATCGAGTCGTTCCTGGTCGGAATCAACCACGAGATGATGCGCGAGCTGCTCTGGCGCGAGTACCCCACCGACCGGCGCGGCACGCCGTTCTCGCGCTTCTGGCCCCGCCCGGACGGCGCTCCGGACATCCCCCCGCTCCACACGTGGACCGACGCCGCCGCGCTGGGTGACCGGCTGCTCCACGACGAGGACCTGGCCGTCCTGCTGGTCCGCGGGGACGTGCTGCGGCGCTATCCCGGACACCGTCGTCACGGCCGTGCGCTCCGGCGCCCCCGACGCCGACGGGCGCCACCGGCCCGACCCGGCGGCCGCGCCGCTGCCCCCGCTCTTCGTGGTCAAGGTCGACGCCCAGACCAACGCCTACGCGTTCAAGATCCCGCCGAGCCCGAGCTCTCCTCCCCGGCCACGCCGGACGCGCCCGGCTGGTTCTTCGTGTTCGCCGAGCACGAGCTACCGGACCCGCTTCGGCTTCGACGAGCTGGACCACCGGCTCCCGGCGCCCGCCCTCGACGAGCTGGAACGCCGTCGCGTGGCCGCACCGCGACGGGAGCCCCGGCGGGCCGCGTGCGTCCCGGTGCGACGGGGACACGCGGTGGCGGGCAGCGGCTCGGGCCGCCGCGGCGTCACCGAGCCCCGGTGGGACCGGGACTCGGCCGACGTCGCCCGCATCGTGCTGCAGCGTCCCTTCCGCGTCGCCATCCAGGCCGACCTGCTGCTCCAACCTCCCGAGGTGCCGGCATGACCGAGCTCGCCGCCGCCCGTCTCGCCGTCGGGGTGGCCCGCGCCGAGCGCGAGGTGGCCTGGCGGGCCGCACCGCGCCGAGTCGGATGAGCCGCTTCCTCGACCGCGATGGGACTGTCGCGCCGTTCGACCGGCGCTCAACCCACGAGCTCGCCGGGAGCTCGACACCGCCACCGCCGACCTGATCCGCGACGGCGGCCGACACCGCCGCCCGCTCGGCGTACGACCGGGCGATGAGCACCTACGTCGGCCTCGCCGCGGCGGCACCGCTCTTCGAGCCGGGGGCGTCGACCCGGTGCTGCTGCTCCCGGTGCGGGTCGAGGCCGTCTACCGCCCGCGGCGAGACGGGCGCGCCCGACTGCGGTGCGGGTCTACCCCGACGACGTCCACGTCGACAGCCACGAGCCCGCGCTGACCCGCGGGAGATGGCGGCGGGCACCGCCTACTGGCGCCGGGTCTGCGCCGCGGGCGACGACCCGGCGCGACCGGCTGTCAGGCCCCTGGCCGCCACGGGAGCGGTCCCGGGCGCGCCCCTGGGTCCGCCGAGGCCTGCGTCCCACCGACGAGCAGCCGGCGGGCCGGCCGCCGCGTTCCCGAGGTCGCCCTCCGGCCGAGGCCTGGAGCCGCGCGGCGCACCCGGCTGCTGCCGGACCGGCTTGAGTTCTGGCCTACCGCGACGGCGCACTGGTCTGGCGGGTCCCGGTGCCGACCTCCCGACGAGCTGCCGGTGGGCATGCGCCCCCGCGGGCCGCGACCACCCCGACCAGCCGACCGACGGGCTCCCTTCGATGCCGCAGCCGCTGGCTGGTCGACTTCCCCGCGGCGGTCGCCCGGGGATGGGCCTGGTGGTCGCCCTCGAGGTCCCGACGAGCGTTCGACCTGCTGACCGTGGTCGGCGTCGGCCGCCAGGACCTGCGACCGGCGCCGACCGGGTGCAGCCGCGCTGGTCGCGCACGACGCCACTCCGGCCTGACACGCTTCCGCTCGGGACGCCGACCAACAACACCCCCGGCACCGCAGTCGGGTGGCGCTCCCGCGAGCCCGCCCGGCCGCCCGACGTGACCGCGCGACGTCGTGCCGCCTTCGACCCGGACGGCCCGCCAGGACGCCGCCCGGCTGGCCCGGCCCTCGGTGTCGACGGGCTGCCCGTCCTCGCCGCCGTCTGCGACCCCGCGGAGGACGACGCGACCGTGCTGCGGCATGCACAGCTCAAGGCCGACGACGCCTGCTACTGCGTGGACTGGCACCCGGCCGGGCCGGCGGTCCCTACGTCGCCGGCCGACCCCGCCGCCGTGGTGGCCGGTCGCCGCCAACCACTTCACCGAGCACGTGCGCAGCCGCGGCCCGCTCCCGTCGCTGCGCATCGGCCGCCAGCCCTACGCCGTGCTCCCGGTCTGCTCGACGGAGCTCTGGCAGGCCGACGGTGACGAGGCGCGATCGCCGCGTACGTCGGCTCCTTCCACCCCGTCTTCGCCGAGCACCTCGACCGCGCGCTGCAGCGTGGGTGAGGGCGCCGACCAGGACGCCGCGCTCCTCGACCTGCTGAGCCGGGAGGGAACCCCGCGCCACCTCCACGAGTGGTGGGCCACCTACTACCTGCGGGGGATCACCAGCGGTGCCGCCCCGGCAGGGGTGGCGCGATGCCCCACGACTCGCGGCTGGGCGCTGACCACGTCGCAGCTGTCACCGCTCACCGACGGCACCGCCAGGTCGACGCCCTTCCCGCCGAGCCCACGTCGCCGACGAGTTCCCCTCGACCGTCCCCGTCGCGCCGAGGGACTGCCTCGCCAAGCGGCCGCTCGCCCGGATGCCGTCGATGTTCGACGCCGTCGTCACCTCGATGCGGCAGACCGGCCTCCCGTCGACGCGTACGCGTCCCGTTCGACCCGGACGCTACAGCGGAGACCTCTGGCAGGTGACGCAGGCGCCGACGGTCAGCCACTTCTTCCCTCTGCGGCCGACGTGGCGGCCAGAACTCTTCCACACCCTCACCGTGCCGAGCCGATGCGCGAGGAGGGCTCGAGGGGCGTCATCACGGCCGAGGCGCTGCTCGAGGGCGCTGGCGGGATTCGTCGCGCTCGAGGACGACGCGATCGCGACCTGCCCCGGGTGGAGGGCCGATGCGCGAGACGCTGCGCCCGCTGTCGCACCGGGTCGACGCGTGGGTCACGTCCCTGGTCACCCGGCGGCTCGGCACGCTGCGCTCGGCGTCGCCGACGGGCGTGCGCACCGGCGCCTACGGGTGGCTCACCGACGTCGAGGCGACGGACCCCAACCCGTCGCGCGAGGGGTATGTCGTCACCCCCTCGCTCCAGCACGCCACGACGGCGGCGGTGCTGCGCTCGGGGTGGCAGCCCACTCCGACCAGAAGGCCTTCGCCGTCGACATCCAGTCCGCCCGGGTGCGTCGCGCGCAGACGATGGTCGACGGGGTGCGCGCGGGCAGACGGTCGGGGCGCTGCTCGGCTACCAGCTCGAGCGGGCTCTCCACGACAACGGTCTCGACCGGCTCATCGCGGGCTTCCGCGCGACCTACCCGCTCGCCCCCCTGGTCACTCCGGACGCCCCCGACGCGGACACGGCGCGGTATCGCATCGGCGCCCAGAACGTGGTCGACGGCCAGGCGCTCCGCCTGGACAGCGCACGGCGCTCGGGGACGACGCCGGGCCGAGGCCGCGCTCTCGCACGCGGCGGGCACGGCCGTGGGCGCGACGCTCCCGTCGTACGCCGCATCGTCGGGAGCTCGAGGAGACCTTCGACGCGGTCGGCGACCTGCTGCTCGCCGAGAGCGTGCACCAGCTGGTCGGGGGGAGCGCGCTGCGGGCCGGTCTCGCCGCCGACGCCGTCGGCCGCGCCCAGGACCTGCCGAGCGACTTCGAGGTGCTGCGCACCCCGCGCAGCGGGCTGGCGGTCACCCACCACGTGGGGATCCTGCTGGCCCGGTGAGCTCCGCGACGAGGACCGGCTGGGCCGACGCCCGACCCCTGGTCGACGCTCGAGCCCGGGCTCGAGGGGTGGGCCCGCACCAGGCTGGGCCGCACCTCCGACTGGCCCTTCGGCGGGGCCCTCGAACGGCTCGGCCTCTGCGCCCTCGACGTGCTCGCCCTGCCACCGGAGGCCCTGCGCGTGGCCGCGGGTGACGGCGCCGACGGCGAAGAGCTGGAGCGGCTCGACGTGGTGTGCGGCCAGCTCCGTGCGGTGCTCTCGGCCTCCCGTCCGCTGGCCCCGGCCCATCTCGGCCGGCCGGTCGGCGCTGCCGCGGCCGGTCACGACCTCGCCGACCTGCACCACCGGGTCGGTGGCTGGCTCACCGCCGTCCGGACGGCGGCCGAGACCCTGAGGTCGGCCGCCGAGGCTGAGGTCGCCGGGTCGCTGGCCACCCTCAGGGCGCACGGTCTGCTGGTCGGCGCCGGCACGCCGGAGAGCGAGCGGCAGCAGCTGTTGGCCACGCTCACCGCGGTCGCGGCGCTCGACGACCTCGACGGCCTGGGTGCGCCCCCGTCGGTCGACGACGACGCGGCCGGTGCCGATGCCTGGCTGGGCGCCCTGCTGGGCCGGGCCGCGGCCCTGCTGCCGCCCTGGCTGGTGGTCGCGCCGCGGCTCACCGTCGAGCTCCCGGCCGCACCGGATCCGCAGCCCTCGACCGACGACGTGGCGGACTGGTGGCGAGACCTCGCCCTGGTGCGCCCGCAGCTCGGTGCGTTCGACACCGCCCTGCTCACCGCCGAGGTGGTGGGCCACGGCGCGCCCGCCGACCTGGGCGTCGTACAGCAGCCCGGACCGGACGGCTCGAGCGGGCCCTGGCTGGCAACAGCGCCGGCCCCCGACCGGCCGCTGACCCGGTCCGCGCTGGTGCTGGAGCGTTCGGCCGGCGCAGGCACGGTGCGAGGGCTGCTGGTGGACGCCTGGACCGAGGTCGTGCCCCGCAGCCCTGCGGAGCACGGCCCGGAGGAGGTCGTCGGGGTGGCGTTCGACTACGACCGGCCCGGAGCCCGGGCGCCGCAGGCGCTGCTCGTCGCCGTGCCGCCCGACCCCGCCCGCGGCTGGTGCGTCGAGGACCTGCACGGGTGCGTGGAGGACACGCTCGCGCTGGCCCGGGTGCGCAGCCTGATCCTGGCCGACGTGCCCGAGCTCTCGCCAGCAGCTGCCGATCCCGCTGGAGGTGCGGTCGTGAGCATCGAGGTCCCCGGCCGCGGGCGCGGCATCGAGGAGGGGCTGGCGGCCCGGGTGCAGGACCCGCTGTGGTTCCTCGCCCGGCAGTGGCAGTTCGGCGAGTTCCGCCACGAGAACGCGGCCTCGCCGGCGTGGGTCGAGACCACCGTCGAGGCCCACCGGCTCGACCAGTGGCGGCCCGCCGACGAGGCCGGCTGGCAGCCGTACGACCTCGCGGCCGTCCCCCTGGAGCGGATGGTGGAGGAGCACCAGGGCGGGCCGACCCCGCGGCTGCGGCTGGAGGGCGGACGGCGCTGGCTGCGGGCGATGGAGGCCGCCGGGAAGAAGGGTGACGCCCAGGCCTTCGTGGCCCACTGCCGCTTCGTCGACGACCCGCTGATGGCGCGTGAGCTCGTGCTGCTGCGCGCCCGCGTGCCGGACGGTGCGTCGCTGGCCGGGATCCTCGAGCGGCTCGTCGACCCGGGGACGCAGGCGGCTGTCATCGCGGATCTCGGCGACGCCGGCCTGGCGTCGGCCGACGACGTGCTGACCGGGCTGGCCACCACCTGGCTGGCGTGGTGGTCGGCGCGTGCCCCGCGGGTGATCCCGGCCGACGAGGACTGCTGGGACGACCACCGCCTCGAGCACCGCTTCGCGCTGCGGGCCACCACCCTGCCCGAGGTCGAGCTCGCCGCGACCGAGTACGCCGGCGGGCGGCTCGACTGGTCCGCGGTGGACGCGGTGCAGCCTCCCGGCGACCCCGGCGCGCCGGGGCAGGCGCTGTCGGTGACCCGCACGGGCGTCCCGGCGCCGGCCAGGTTCGGTGGGATGCCGGCGGCGCGCTTCTGGGAGATGGAGGACGCACGCTTCGACCCGGGCTCGGTCGACGCGGCGCCGATCGACCTGGGGCGGCTGATGCTGGTCTCCTATGCCACGGTCTACGGCAACGACTGGTTCGTCGTGCCGGTCAGCCTGCCCGCCGGCAGCCTGAGCCGGGTCACCGACCTGCAGGTCCGCGACGTCTTCGGCGACAGCACGACGCTGACCGGGGTCGCCGCCGACGTCGACGGCTGGAACCTGTTCGGGCTCACCCGGGCCGACCAGCCCCTCGAGCCGCTCCAGGAGCGGCCCACCAGCCCGTGGTTCTTCCTGGCCCCGTCGTTGCCCGCGTCGCTGGAGAGCCAGCCGACGGACACGGTCTTCCTGCTGCGCGACGAGATGGCCAACCTGGCCTGGGCGGTCGAGGCGGTGGTCGCCGACGACACCGGCCGCCCACGGGACCGGTTCGCGGAGTGGGCGGCGCGGGAGCAGGCCGAGCCGGTGGCCTCCGACGTGCCGCTCTACCGGGTGGCCACGGACGTGCCCGACCACTGGTTCCCGCTCGTGCCCGAGCGCGACGGCGCCGACGACGCGATCCGGCTCCGGCTGGTGACCCTCAGCCGGATCCGCGACGGCCGCCTGGCCGCCCTGGAGCCGACCGGGACCCTGCTGCCCGCCGAGGACCGCTGGCTGCACGAGGAGGAGGTGCCACGGTCCGGCGTGCAGGTGGACCGGACCTGGCAGTACGCGCGCTGGCACGACGGCTCCCGACACGTGTGGCAGGCCCGGCGTCGTCGTACGGGACGCGGCGAGGGCGACAGCGGCCTTCGGTTCGACCAGGTCGAGAGCGCGCGCTAGGCGCGGGAGGGAGGACGGAGCGATGGAGCTGGAGCGACGGTGGCTGCGCTGCGGGCGGTGCGGCGGGCTGGTGAGGTCGCACGGAAACGGGGAGGGCGGCTGCGAGGGTGGGGCCGGCGGCTATCACCCGGGCCTCACCGAGGAGCGCGAGTACAAGCTGGTGGCGGGGGACGCGCCGGGCAGCATGCAGCCCGGGTGGCGGCTCTGTCGCCACTGCAGCTGCCTCTTCTACCAGCCCGGCGGGGGCGTGTGCCCCAACGGCGGCCCGCACGCCGTCGAGGGTGGGCCCGACCTGCCCGGGGTCGTCCCGGTGCCCTACGCCATGCCGTTCGGGGCCTACCCCGACGCCCAGACCGGGTGGCGGTGGTGCCGCAACTGCCAGATCCTCTTCGACACCAACCACGGACCCGTCCCGTGCTTCACGGGCAACGGCGACCACGACGGCAGCGCCAGCGCCGACTACGTCGTGATCGAGGTGGCGATGGGGCTCGAGAGCTGGGCGCAGTGCTCGACGTGCAAGTCCTTGGTGGAGGCCACCACGAGCGCGGGCTGCCTCGACGGGGCGGCGCACGTCGCGGGGGTAGGCGTCAGGGTCGCCTACGGCGGTGGCCGGGAGAAAGCGCAGGAGGGGTGGCGCCGGTGCAGCCGGTGCCGGTGCCTCGTGCGCGGGGTCACGTCACCGGGCGTGTGCCGGGTGCCCCTCGACGACGGGTCCACGCAGCCGCACGAGCTCAAGGACAGCCGCCGCTACCACGTCACCCAGGACGCGGAGGAGATCGACGAGATCGCCGGCTGGCGGCACTGCTCGAAGTGCGAGGTGATGACGTTCACCACCTTCGGCGACCAGCCGTGCCCGGCCGGCGACAGCCACGACGTCAGCCAGAGCGCCGCCTACAGCGTGCTGGCCGACGAGGTCGACGGGCGCACCCGCGGCTGGCGCTCCTGCGCGAAGTGTCGCTCGATGGTGTTCGCGCCCCTCTCCGACGGGCTCTGCCGCGACGGCACCTTGCACGACACCAGCAGGAGCCGCGTCTACCAGGTCGGGGACCCCGGTGCCGTGGGAGGCCTGGACCAGAGCTGGTACTGGTGCGGTCGGTGCCAGGGGCTGGTGCAGTCCGACGGGCCGTCCTTCGGTGGGGTGTGCTTCGACGGCGCTCCGCACGACTACACCGACAGCCCCAACCACGGGCTGCCGCGCGACTTCCTCCCCGAGGAGGGGGTCGACACGTTCGAGACCGGGTGGCGGATGTGCGCGGTCTGCCGACAGCTGGTGCTCACCGACGCCGGGACGCCGGTCGGGCTGTGCGCGAACGGCGCGACCCACGACGTGGCCGCGAGCACCGACGTCCAGGTCTACTACCAGCCGCCCCCGCCTCCGCCCGTGCCCGACCAGGACCCGACCCTGCCTGCGCTCACCCTCACCGAGACGGCCGACGCCGTGACGGTGGTCGGCAGCAGGTTCGCCGCGGGAGTCCCCGTCGAGGTCTCGGTCGACCTGCCCGGGTCGCTGGTGTCGGTGAAGGCGGAGACCGGCGCGGACGGGTCGTTCGTCGTGCAGCTCAGCCCGGTCGAGCCCGCGCCCGACGGCGGCGTCCTCGTACGAGCCGAGGACGACGAGTTCACCACCGCCCAGGGCCGGCTGACGAGCTTCGTCCCGCTCCCACCGTCCGCCTGAGCAGGCGGCCTCGGCCCACGGCCGCAGGCCCCACGTCATCGACAACCCACCACACATCACAGGAGACGAGGAACGGACATGGCCAGCGGGTACTTCATCAGGGGCGGCTCCTACCTCCGGTGGGAGGTCGGGGGAGGCGGCATCGACGCGGGCTATCCCCGGTCGACGTCGGACGGGTGGTCGGGCCTCGCCGGGACCGGCTTCGAGGGCGGCGTCGACGCGAGTCTGGACCTCGGCACCGGCAAGCTCTACTTCTTCAAGGGCGACACCTACCTGCGGATCGACAACGCCACCAACTCCGTGGACGGCCAGGTGTCGGCCATCGCCGGCAACTGGCCCGGGATGGCCGAGGCCGGCTTCGCCGACGGCCTCGACGCCGCGATCAACGACGGCGCGGGGACGGCGTACTTCTTCCGTGGTGGCCAGTACGTCACCTACGACATCGCAGCCGACCGAGTCTCCGGCGGCCCGGCCTCGATCGCGGACGACTGGGGCGGCCTGGCGGACGCCGGCTTCGCCGACTCCGTGGACGCGGCGGTCAACTGGGGCACGGGCGTCTACTACTTCTTCCGCGGGGACCAGTACGTCGGCTACGACGCCGCCTCCGACGCGGTCACCGAGGGCCCCGCCTCCACCGTGGCCGGCTGGACGGGCTTCGGCGACGTCGGCTTCGACCAGGTCGAGGCGGCGTGGGTGCGGCTCAACGCCGGGGCCGCACCCGGACCGGCTGCACCCGCGTCCGGGACGGCCGGTGCGGGCGACTGCATCTGGTACTTCAACGGGCAGGTCTCCAAGGGCCCGGAGATCCCGCGGCTGACCTGGTTCCCCACCTCCACCGGGGCCACGGACTACCTCGGCAACGGCACCAGCATCTTCGAGTACGTCGTGCACTCCGACGGCACGATCCTGCGCGGCCAGCCCCACATGAGGAGTGGGCGCGGAGCTTCGCCTGGCTCAACCGCAACCCCGGCAACATCACCGCCGGCGGCGGCGACTACGGGCAGTACCCGGGCAAGGCCAACTGGCACCACTTCATGATCTTCCCGAGCCACGACGTCGGGTTCGCGGCCATCGGTCGGCTGCTGCGCGGGCCCGGCTATGCGAACCTCTCGATCCTGCAGGCCTTCCAGCGGTATGCACCCGCGGGCGACGGCGGCAACAACCCCGCGCAGTACGCCGCCGACGTCGCCGCCGGCGCGGGCGTCAGCATCGAGACGACCATCAACGCCCTCAGCGACGAGCAGCTCCTCCTGGTCCAGCAGAAGATCGAGGCCATCGAGGGAAGCGTGCCCGGCGACACCTTGACCCTCGACTCGCCGGAGCTGCCGGCGGAGGTGAGGGCGCTCATCGGATGAGCGTCTGGGCTGCTCGACAGGACGCACTGAGCCGCTAGGGTCGGCGGGTGACGAACGATGCCTCCGCAGCGTGGCGCCGGCGTCAGAGCCGAGCCCCGTCGTGAGGCCGAACGTGCTCCTGCGCGGTGATGCGTGGATGGCGGCCGGCGGGGCGCTCGCCGTCGCCGCCGCACCGGTCACGATCGTCGGCGGGGTCGAGGCGGGGCTGGTCCTGCTCTCGCTCGGGGTGGGGCTCGCCCTCGTGGGGTCTGCGCGGATGCTTCGCGGCCTCAGGGACCGGGTGGCCGGGGTGGGCGCCACTACGCGGCACACGCGTCGCGCCGTACAGGCCAAGCGGAAGGACACCGACCTCGCCCGACGCCTCGACCGGCTCGTGCGGCAGGTCGATGACCTCGACGCGCGCCGTCGAGCCGACAGCCACCGCTTCCGGACCAGCCTCGACACGCTCCCCAGCGACCTGCTGCGCCTGCAGCGGTATGCCGACCTGCTGGCGCCGACATCCACGAGGCTGCCCGGCCTGGGCCACTGGGCGGTGACCCCGGGCACGCTCGTGACGCTGCTGGACGAGGTCTACGCGCGCCCCGCCGACGTCACCGTCCTCGAGTGCGGCTCCGGTGCCTCGACGCTCTACATCGCCCTGGCGCTGGCCGAGCGCGGCCTCGGCGGTCAGGTGATCGCCCTGGAGAGCGACCCGGCCTTCGCCGAGGAGACCCGAGCGCAGCTCCGGCGACACGGCGCCGACCGCTGCGCCACCGTCATCGACGCGCCCCTCGTCGAGCAGGAGATCGGCGGCGAGCAGCGGCTCTGGTACGACCTCGCGGCGCTGCCCGAGCCGGCCGGCATCGACCTGCTCTTCGTCGACGGGCCGATCGGCGGCACCTCCCCGCTGGCCCGCTACCCGGCGCTGCCGGTCCTCGGCGCCCGCCTCAACCCCGCCGCCCTCGTCGTCCTCGACGACACCGACCGGGCCGACGAGAAGGAGATCCTCCGCCGCTGGACCGACGCCACCGCCGGCCACCCGTCGCTCGTGGTCGAGCGGCACAACGTGCGGACGACGTTCTTGCGGCTGGTCGACACGGACTGAGCGGCTCGGCTGGGACGGACGCAGGAATGCGCTGTGTGTCTCCTCCTGACGACTATGACGCTGAACTGGCTAGCGCACGCCGGGGCTACAGGACAATCTCGGCTGACGCCCGCCGGGCAACCGCCGTCACCCTGGACCAGCACATCGAGGTCGCCGTAGACGTCGGGTATTTCGAGCTGCTTGCCTGCGTACGCGAGGGTCAGTCCCCAGCGCTCACGCCGCCCGACGGCAGCCCCGCTCGATCTTCAAAAGTCAACACGCATGTCCTTTAACGACGCCGCACCGGGGCGTCCATGGCCAAGTCGCGGGTGCCGAAGGTCGCCTTGATGCGCGAGATGTCGCGCGAAGCCAGCCCCTCTGATGGGATAGTCCCGGCGCGCCAATGTGGAGAAGAGCAGCGTGATCGGGTCAATACCGCCCGCCCCGTACGCAGCGTCGTCGAAGTCGATCAGAACCCCTTGGCCGTCCACGCTCTTCAGATTGCCAGGATGCAGGTCCGCATGCTTGCACCG
The DNA here is from genome assembly GCA_963757695.1 of uncultured Actinomycetota bacterium. Classification (GTDB taxonomy): domain Bacteria; phylum Actinomycetota; class Actinomycetes; order Propionibacteriales; family Nocardioidaceae; genus Nocardioides. Next base: position 15,375 of record CAVWTJ010000010.1, on the reverse strand, counting down.
GCGATGCCCGCCTGTAGACGGTGAGTGAGTCCGGCGGTACATCGACCTCGTGTCGCTCGAGCAAGTCTTTCAGTCTTCCACCACTCGACGAAGAGGCGCGGACAGTTCCGCCATGATAGCACGCGACGTTGTGCCGGCACCGCGCGCAGCGCCTTCAATTGGGCCGCGCTATGTCGGCCGTGCTGGGCCGGTCTGTGGTCAGTCAGGTCCATTAAGGGCACCGGACGTGGCCTGCCACCTGGAAGACGGCGAGCGATTCACCGGACATCAGCCAGATGCCCCGTCGATCCGCGTCGCCACGCACGATCGCGGCACCAACTCAGTAAGGACCGCCTGTGGAGGTTTGTCAGGCCCTGTTCGCTTGACCACGACCGGTCCCAACGATCCTTGCCGTCCCTCACGCTCACAGAGCCAGACAGACGCCCCCGTGAGCTGCCGCCCAGAGGACGAACGGTCAACGGAAACTGCGCCGTAGTGATGCGGTCAGCCTTCTCAAGCATGCGGCGATGCATCTGCCCCATCGACGACAAGCCAACTCCGACCGGGATGATTTCGATGTCGTCGATCGACTGCAGCAAGGATCGGCAGCAGCGGCACTGGGCTCTGGAACTCTAGCGACTGGCTCTTCTGCAACGCGCTTACATGATTGATCGGCTCGCCAAGGTGACTAGGCAATTGGCCGCTTCCGCGAGCCAGGTTTTGACCTGCTCGATGCTCGCGGAACCCGTAAAGGCATGATGTCTTCGAGCGTCGTGAACCCTGCTGCGGACTTCGTCAAGTAGCTCGCGACCCAGTTCGTTGGACGCTGGCTCAACCGCCGACCTGCACCGGGAGCCGGCGATCTAACACGAACAGGTCAACAAGTTCCGGCGGCCTTTGTAGGTAGTCGAGCACCGGTGCGACAGCGTTGAAAACGCGGCACTTGATTCGCACCGTCATTTCAGCAAATGCAATCGACACCGCGGCCTGCTCGGGATCATCCTCTTGACAAGCACCGCGATAAACAGGCTTAACCACGAATCCTCTTCTGTCGACGAAAACGAAGCCGGCTGCGCCACTTCAGCCATCAGGGAGAAGACAACGACATCAAGGAGTGCCGCAATCCTTTGGATGAGTTCGAGACCCCTACCCAGGCGTCCGGCTTTTGATCTTATACCTATACGCGGCCACGTTATTCAAAGTTAGTCGCTGTCCGTGCAGTCGGTAAGTCTTGGTCACGCGGACCCAGAAACTTCGATCAGTTACTCCCCATTATGAATATCACATTGGCCTGACGCCCGTGGCGTCGACGGATGCGTCAATAGCGTTCTGGAAGATGTTTGACAGCAACAGCGCGAATAGCCCCTGGTCGGTTTCAATCTCAGCGGAAGAACCTTGGGGGGACCGGAGGAGATCCTCGGGCTTGTTGTTGGATCGGGCCAGGTGAGAAGTGAGTTCCAGTGGCAAGTCGACGTACTCGCACGTCAAGCTCGGCGCGCGACATGATGAGAGTGACCAAGCCGTCGATGCGCAACTGGAGTCGGCGGACCGCGTCATTGGTGCGGCTAGTCGCGAACCCGGGTATCTCGGCGTCAGCCGCAAGCCTTATCCATCCCGATCGCAGGAGCGAATTCGTGACGAACCAGAGAAGCGATCTCACCGGCGCTCGGGCGGACGCCTCTGACGCGGAAGAAATCCTCGTCTTCGGGCTGGGCCTACTTCGTTGTTGTGGCGCGCTTGGGGTCACCGACGCCTCTCTCGTTGCCAGACGGAAGCACCTCCGAGCAGGACGTGCACGCGACCTGCGGGACCGTCTCAGCCTGGAGGGCTTGCACGAGCTCGCGAGTCGAGATGTCCTGGGCGTGCCCGGCGCAACCGGGCAGCCGCCCGAGCCCGCTCGCTAGGCGCGTTCGAAGACAACCCGGCGCGGAATCTCGTCGCGCGAAATCGTCCCACTCCGTCCCCTCGTACCGAGAGAAACGCTCCACCCGTCGCGCGAACGCTTCCCGGGCCACCCTCCATGATCTGGGTGATGCGATCAACAACGTCGGGTGGGTCAAACGGGCCTTGCACGTCGACAGCCCCGGTGGTGCCGTTGCTGGTGAGCAGCATGATCAGGTACATTGTCTGCGGCGCCAAGCACGGGAATGTTCGCGTTATGAGTGGCCACGATGGTCTGCGCCCCCTCGACAGTCCGACCCAAGCAGGCCGTTCACAACGTTGGAGACCAAGAACGCGTTGTCCAGGTGGTCCTCGGGCTGATCAAGCGATCCAAACTGCTGATCGCGCTCAGACATGACGATCGGTAACGTGACTGAGGACTTCTCCTCGTCGAGAGCTCCATCGACGCTCTGTCCAGCGCCCCGTCCCGCAGCCTGAAATCGACCATGTCTTCGAGCCGCACGCGCGCCAGCCCGGCAAGTGTGTCCCGGTCGTCGAACTTCCCAACGAGCTGCTCGCGACGTTCCAATGCCAGGCCGCTTGCTGCAGCCAGCCGACGGCGTCTCGGGACTCGACCAGCTCGAAGAAGCTGTCGTGGGAGCACCCGGTCCGCGACTGCGTCAATCACGAATCCACCAGTGCTACTTCCTTGAGCGCGTGCTGCAAGAACGACCTGAACGTCGCTCGTGTCGGGCAAGATGCTTCAACCACCACGACCACATTCGCACTTACTTGTCCCGACGTGGCCCTGGGCCACGTCCGAGCCACTTCTCAAGTCTAGCCCCTCGACCTGTTCAAACTTCGTCGAACAGGCCGGACCGGCGGAGGTGATGGCGTCCAGACGCGCCCTCAGCTCATCTGGTCTCCCGCTCATCGTTGTCATTGAGTCTTCTCAGCTGCCCAGACGTCGATGTTCCGCAACTGACCGGTGATTTGCCCGAGCCCCGGACTCCGCCTCCTCGAGCTCCTCCCGGATAGGCGCGGCGGCGTGACGCGCGACTGCGATGGCGTCCCGGAGGTCATCTGACCCGTCACGAGCAACTTGGCGAGGGCGTCTTCAAGCGCGGGACGGGTCTGCTCCTGCCGCCTCGACCGCCCGGCCAACCTCAGCTTCGACCACACCGGGCACTCGGGACACGCATCGCCAGGAGACGCGCCAGGAGTTGATCGCTCGTCGCGCCCTCCTGCTGCAGTTCAACTCGCAGCAGATCGATCCCTCTCGTGCTCTCCGCGCCCTCCCGATCACCAACTCTTCGGCGGCCCGCAGAACTTTTGCGCCTCTCCGCGAGTTCCGCAGCCTCGGCGACCAAGGAGCACCGCCTCCTGCGAGGCTAGGAAATCTTGGTCCGCCACCAGTCGGGTGCGCTTCTCGGCCTCTTCAATCCGCTCCTCCAACTCCGCCCGGATGTCGTATAGGACGGCAGCAAGTGTGCCACGCCTTCGGCATCCTTCGCCTCGACGTTGGTAGCGACCGGCCTCGCGCGGAGGTCAAGGAGGTTCAGTCGGGGGAGGAAGCGTCGGACGCGATCCCTTCTAGTTCGTTCTGCCCCTAGCACTACGCAGGCGGGGAGAGGTCAGCACGCTGACCCGTCCCCTTAGCGTCTACGAACCTAGGCGGCGACCCCCATCCGTCGACCCTACGTCAACGATCCATCTTCCTTGCGCCCAAAACGGCTCGGAGGAATGAGGCTCTCTGTCGCTCGGCCTCCGGGCTCCGGTTGGCGGCGCCGCTGCAAGGGCGTGCCGGAGAAACTCAAGAAAAGCGGTCTTGCCCGCACCTCGTGGGACCCACAACTACGTTTAGTCCGCGACAGAGCGCGATATCCAGTCCGTGATCCACCCTTCCGTAACTGGAATTTTGGATATCTACATTCATCGAGACCTCCTTCTATGTCGGAGTACCTCCGGCCTTCGGAGTCCGCATCGGCACACTATCTGACTGCACCCGCGGGCCTCGGTGGAGTCAAGGGGCAGGTGACGCTCAAACCGTTCCACTGCCGCTAGCCGCGTTTGCGCGCAGCACGGCTTCGCGGCGCGCCCAAGGATTCGCACGTCGCGATGGCGCATGAACCGCCCAGATGGGCGCCGACGGGGTCGGCGACGAAGTCGCCGACCCATCTGATGGTTCCGCCTTCTTGCTGGGTCTGTGCGTCGAGCACGCCTAGAAGTAAGGCACGGCGACAGCACTGCCGGCGCGTGTGCCGTTGGAGGCCGGCAGACAGCCGGGAACCGAATGCCTGACAAAACTCCGGCGATGTCGAGCCGTTTCGAGAGCCAGTCTCGTACCATCTCCTCTATCGACGACGAAGGACGCCCGTGCTTTCCCAAATACAGCTTGAGCGGTTTCGTGGGTTCAGTCGTTTCTCGGCCAGCTTTGTTGGCCACGTCTGCTTGTTTAAACAATGCGGAAAATCGACGATCCTCATGGCACTTCGCATGGAAAAGATGTCGAGTCGCGGACTGCCTTCGCGAGAGGAAGCCGACGCTGAAATGCCACGACGAAACTGGACTATGCTTACCCGCTTTCGATGGAAGACTTTCCGACCCTTGCGGAGAGCGTTCGACACGATTTTGGGTTGGAGGAATCCAGGGTCAAAGTCGACGGAGTGGGGGACTGAAATTCGTGGCAATCTGGCCGGAAGACTCGGCACATCTCGACGCCTACGAGCGGCGCGATCCCTTCTCTTTCTCCACTATGCGAATGGTGGTCAGCCAAGGGAGCCAAAGGAGGTCCGCCGCCTCTATCCTTCACTTGGCGTAGTTCCTCCGCTAGGCCCAGTCGACACATCAGAACCTATTCTTTCCGAGAAGTACGTGCGCGCAAACATGGGCGGCCGGTTGTCAAGCCGCCATTTCCGAATCAACTCCTTCTGCTCAGGCAGTCGGACCAAGCTCATTATTCTTCGCTTCGCGAACGAGTCACACCTGACCTGCACACGCGTCGCACCAGCGTCTCCAGCGATGGCGCCGGATTCGACAAGTGTCTGATATGTTGAAGGAGTGCGCAGACTCGAGCGGAGATTGCACGGGCAGGACTGAATGCAGGTGTGGTGGCAGATCCTTCATCACGATTCTTCCGCAACTCCGACCTGCCCACCATCATCCTTGATGAACCTGAAGTTTTCCTGACCGTACCTTCAGCGCTGTCTAGTGCGATTACTTGATGATACTGATAAGCAAATCATCGTCGCTACTGATTTGAGCGAACTTCTCGCTGAAGTTGGACGCCAAAAGCATTACACTGGTTGATCGGTCCACACGGTCCGCACCAAAAAGACCGAAGAACAATTCAGGCTTGCTCGGGATATCAGATCAGAGGCAGCCGCTTTAATCTGGGCCTGGCGAAGGCGTTACGGTCTAGAGCGGTGTTGTTCCTCGAGGGTCAGACGCACAGCTTCTTCGTATTACCGCAATCTACACCGCGGAGTTCCTGGCGATCGACAAGGAGCTTGGGGTCGCTATTGTCGAAGGGGACGGTTTCGTGAGCCCGCATGTGCATGTCGAGGCTTTGAGTCGGTCCTGTACGGCATGACGTCCTGTTCGAACCCGACGACGTCGTCCTTACTGGTGATGCAGCGATTCTCGTCCAGTTGGCCAGGCGCACGGCTGGCTTCGCCAGACTCGATATCCCTGTCCACATCTGGCATCGCAAGGAAGTGCAGAATTATTCACCGTAAGCCGGTTCTGCTTGCCCAAGTTAGTAGCGTCGCTCAGAGTGAGATCGAGGCCCTACTCGATGAAGTCGCCGCGGACCTAAAGGCGGATGTTCACAGCCAAATTGCGAGTCATCGGACGGAATCCGAGGCCGGACCGAAAAAGGACAAAGCGACGATCCTGCTCGAGTGCGCAACGGAGTTTGAGCAGCTTGCGGGAAAAGCCCCGAGTACCGATTGTCGCGGATGTCGCGTGCAACTTCCTGGCCTGTCTGAGGCAGACAAAGAGAACGCCAAAGAACAAATCTCGAAAGTGGCCTTTCTGGAATTCCGCCTGGTCCACGAGAACAGCGAGCAATTGCTCAAGCAAGGCCTGGTGCCGCCCGGAACGAGGTGCTCAAAATGACCCGGAAGTCGCGGGATGGTCAAGAGCGGGTTGACTCCTACCTGGTTAAGAAGAAGGCGGAACTCGGCGGCCAATACGTGCAGCGGGCCTATGTGACGCCGACCCGATCTCCAATCAACCGCAGATTGCATTGACCTTTAATGCAAAGGGCGCGGAACTCTTCGGTAAAGTCACGCAAAACAATGTTGGGAGAGATCTGGCCATCGTCCTGGACGGCGAACTCTATTCTGCCCCCGTCATCCGGAGCGCCATTCTCGACGGGAACGCAGTGATCGAGGGCGATTTCACCCTGTCGGAAGCTTACAGCCTGGCGAACGTGCTGGAGAATCCGCTCCAGGCGCCACTCAAGCTCATCTCTGAGCGCAGCGTGGAAGCTTCTTTGGGCAAAGACAACATCCGGAGCGGCATCATCGCGTGCATTATCGGGACGGCCGCGGTGGTGGTCTTCATGTTGGTCTACTACATGTTCGCGGGAGTGGTCGCGAACACGGCTCTGCTTTTGAATCTGGTCGTTCTGATGGGGGTGATGTGTTCGGTCGGCACGACCCTGACCTTGCCCGGCATCGCCGGTATCGTCTTGACCGTCGGTATGGCTGTGGACGCGAACGTGCTGATCTACGAGCGCATCCGAGAGGAGGCGGCGAAGGGCAAATCGCTCCGGGGCGCTTTGGCCGCCGGGTACGACCGAGCGTTCGGGACGATCTTGGATTCGAACGTCACGACCCTGATCGCCTCGATCATTCTGATTTTCATGGGCACCGGGCCGGTCAAAGGCTTCGGTGTGGCGCTGACCATCGGTGTGACGTCAGCATGTTCACCGCTCTGGTCGTGACGCGCATGATCTTTGATTGGCTGCTCGAGCGGGGCTGGCTAGATCGCTGCGGATGCTTCACATCATCCGAGGCAGCCAGGATCGATTTCATGCGCTGGGCGAAGCCGGCGTTCATTGTCTCCTGGTCATTATCCTCATCGGGCCATCGGCTACGGCCTCTATCGCGGCGAGGCAACCTGGGCACTGATTTTGCGGGCGGCGACAACACCATCCTGAGCTTCGCCCCGACCTGGAACGTGGAGCAGAACCGGGACAAGGTTCGGGACGCTGGCGGAGGACTGGCGTCAAGGAACGCTCGTGCAGTTCCAAACAGATCATGGTTTCCGGCGCAGGACCCTTCGGGTGACGGCGCCCTACGGCACTTCGGAAAAAGTGCAGCAGGATGCCTGCAGGAGCAATTTCCGGAGGCGAAGTTTACGGAGTCAGCTGGACAGAGCGTCGGTCCTACGGTCGGAAAGGAAATTCTGCAATCGGCCATCATTGCCATCGCTGCTCTCCATGTTCGGCATTCTGGTCTACGTGGCGTTCCGCTACGAATTCTCTTTCGCCGTGGCGCCGTTGTGGCCGTCATTCACGACGTCTTGTATGACGATCGGGTTCTGTGTGCCTCGCCGTGTCGGCCGCGAATTCAACGCCACGGTGGTCGCCGCCGTGCTGACCATCATCGGCTTTCTCCATCAACGACACCATCGTCATCTTCGACCGCATCCGGGAAGATTTGAAGCTGGGCGTGCGCGGCACGTTCAAGGAGATCATCAACCAGGCGCTCAACCAGACCCTGAGCCGGACGATCATCACCTCCGGCACGGTGTTCCTCGCCACGCTGTCGCTGTACATCTTCGGCGGAGGGGCGATCAACGACTTCGCCTTCACCTTCCTGGTCGGCATTCTGACCGGCACCTACTCGAGTATCTACATTGCCAGCGCCCTCGTCCTCTGGTGGCATAAAGGCGAAAAGCCGGTCTCGACCAGCCAGGTACATTGATCGACAGCGGCAGCGCGGGCGTAGTCCCGGCCATGCTTGCGCTGCGTCGAAATCCATGCCTGGCATTGGATTGCCTTCATCGCTGCAGTCCTGATCTTCCTGGCCTCGACCTGGGGTTCCTTCATCGGCGCGCCCATGTGGTCCGTTTCAAAGAAGCCTTTCTCTGGACCGCGATCTTCTTCGTGGCGGCCTTGCTCTTTGCGGCCGCGCTCGATCCCGATGCGCGGACGGGAGGAAGCGACGGAATTCCTGACCGGGTATCTCATCGAACTTTCCCTCTCGCTGGACAATGTCTTCGTCATCGCGCTGATCTTCGCCTACTTCCGCGTTCCGCTGGAATTCCAGCATCGGGTCCTGTTCTGGGGAGTTTTGGGGCGTTGTGATGCGCGGGCTGATGATCGGGTTGGGGCGGCCCTGATCAGCGGTTCGACTGGATGCTGTGCGTGTTTCGGGGCGTTTCTGATTCTGACCGGGATCCGGATGGTCTTTTCCGGACAGGAAGGAGTGCATCCGGAGAAGAATCGTCGTCCTGCGCTTGCGCTCGGACTGTTTCCCAGTTTCGACGAATTTGACGGGCAGAAGTTCACGTCCGGCTGGAGGATCAGCTGGCCCTGACGCCATTGGCTCTGGTCCTGCTCATGGTGGAAACGACCGATTTGCTCTTCGCCCTGGATTCGATTCCGGCCATCTTCGCCGTCACCCGCAAGCCGTTCATCGTTTTTACCTCCAACGTCCTTTGCCATTCTCGGGCTGCGCTCGCTCTATTTCGTTCTGGCAAACGCGATCGGCTATTTTCGATATCTCAAGTTTGGGCTTTCCCTCGTGCTGGTCTTTATCGGGACCAAAATGCTGTTGGGTTACTTCGATCTGGACATTCCGACCAGCGTTTCGCTGATCGTGGTGGCCTCGTTGATTCTGATCTCCATGCTCCTCTCCGTCCTCCTGGCCACGCGCGAACAAAGAAAAGAACCTCTTTCCGTGCCGGAAGGCGCGGAAGAACACGAGGAATAGAGGCCCGCTACATTTCGAGGGATTTGACGACCGCCTCGGTTCGGGACCGGGCACCGAGTTTCTCATACACCTTCTTCGATGCGCGTGCACGGTCCAGGCGCTGATATCCAGGGCGCTGGCGATCTCTTTATCAGTGCACCCCTTGCGCAGGCAGACCCAGATGTCTCGCTCGCGCGAAGTCAGGCCCAGCGGATCCCCAGCCTCTTCGGGCTTTGGCGGGAAACGAACTGCTTCTGCACATACCTGCAAACTCGGGCCTGCCAATCTTCGGGTAAAGGCGGACCGTTTGCTAACACGCATCCCGCAATGGCTCCAGCAGTCGCGCGGGTGGGCGGCGGCGGAAATAGTAACCTCCGGCGACGCCCGGTTGGGAGTAAAAAAGCTCATCGCTCGTGTTGTAAATACGGTAGCCGACCCAAGGCACCAAGGCGCGATGGGTTTTCCGCGCCTCGGACGGGCGGCCGGATGGCAGATCTGGCAACCGCCGGTTAAAGAGCACCAGGTCGGCGGCCGTCGGGCCAAACTCTGCCAAGCGCGGCCGTCCGCTCGCGAAAGAGTCGAGGCACTCGTAGGCATCCAGGAACTTCGACCCAGGCTGCCAGGGCTCGGCGGCAGCCGTCGTCAGCCTCAACAATGGCGACGCCGACCTTGCGGCCTCGGATAAGGGAACCGGGTTTCGCCGAAGGGCCTCCTCGGCGACGGCCGTATACATCGTCGTATAGGTAAATGCCATCGGATTCTCCAGCCAGAAAACCGCGAGGGTAAACTCTCGCGGGCGGCGGCGGAGACATGCCGGCCAGCCTTCCTCAGAGCGGCGCGACAGATATTGCGCGCGCGAACGGCTCCAGTCTCGGGATCATCGGTTTCGAGAGGGACGAAGAAATCCCGATGCTCGTGCTCTAGGCGGGCTGAGAGTTCGCGAAAAGGGCGCGGCCGGACGAGCGCCCATGGGGCCGATGGGCCATTGCTCTTTCCAACCTGCGATCTCGGCGCGGCGGATTCGGAAGCAACGCGATCGCATTGGCCGGTTCGGGGCTAAGGCGACGGGATCGGATTGGATGAACGCATGTGCGACAGCGGGTCCATAGTCGGATTCGTGCTGCTGAGCCGGCGGCTTGAAGCCGTCGAGCCGAGTCTTCTTTGTTACGACCGCGTGACATTTAGCCAATATGCCCAAAACTGGCGATATCCACGCGTTCCGGATCGAGTTAAAACAACCGCAGCTTACACCAGCTAACGTTCGCTTCACGAGCAGAAAGAAATCTATGCAACGATCACCCCTTCCTCTGGGCCTTCTCCTGGCCTGGGCGCTTCTTGTGGTGGGCCTCTCGACGGCCGTGCGCGCCGGGAGCTTCAACACTGATTTTAGCGGAGCCCTCCCGGCCAATGCCCATCTCTACGGTGGAACTCGGCCAGACGGATCCGAATACCCGGCGGTGGAAGATGGCGCGTCTCAAGCTGACCTATGCCTTCGAAAAAGGCGAGAAGGGCTCCATGATCATCGATGATCTCGGATGCCGGCCAGCAATGCGGCAGCTTCACCGCCAGTTCAAGCTCTTCATCGGCGGCGGCAACGGCGCGGACGGCTTTAGTTTCAACTTCGCCCCCGATCTGCCCGATGCCCCCTTCGGCCAGGAGGGCGATGGCACGGGCTTGACGGTCGCGTTCGACACCTACGACAATGGGGGAGGCGAGGCGCCGGCCTCGACTCAAGTTGGGAGGATTGTCGTCCAGCATAAGAAGGTCACCGGCGGATTCCTGCGCGCCAATCAGTTCGTTGACGTGGTCATCGAGGCGAAGACGGACGGCTCCATGGATGTGACCTACGGCACCAACGTCGTTTACACCAACGTGTTTGCTTACGTTCCAATCTCCGGCCGGTTCGGCGTGGGCGCGGCCACGGGGGGGTCGCATGACAATCATTGGGTCGACGATCTCAACATCACCACCACCCCGCTCGCCGGCCCTACGTCCAGGCGATGCAGCCGTCGGGGACGACGCCAGTGCCTTTCCCACCCTTCATTGGAACTCCAGGACGTCACAACCCAGGTGAACGATTCTACCGTCACATGCAATTCGATGGGGCGGACGTGACGCCGAGCCGTTCGAGGAGCGGCATGCGTTACGACCGTCAGCTTTGCGCCGCCCGATATCCTTGCGCCGGGCTCCGACCCACCGTTCGCCTGCTCTTACTCCGATAGCGCCAACAGCACGAGACAGACCATTTCGACCTTCACCGTCGCCCACTACCTCACTCTTCCAGCCTCTCCGTCCTGACCGGAACGACATTGATACACCCAACCTGGCTTCCGCGTCCGCACCGTCCAGGCGCGCTCGGGCGCAGGCCTCCTGAACAGCCTGGCGCGGGCCGATGCGCAGTTGGCCGGTATTCTCATCGACCCGATACCGAGCAGCCGTTCGACGGACAAGTCCATCGCCGGGGGCAATCCGGATGGAAGCTACAATGAATTGGGAGTGATCGATTATGATAGTTCCGGCCATCGCCTCCCGGGTCTCCCGGGCACCGGAGGGCAACACCGATTTTGCGCAGCGGACGTGACCACTTATCTCCAATTGGAGCGCGGGCTATTACGTCTTCGCGTCACTAGCGACGATGGCTTCCGGCTCGCGGCCGGAAACGATCCGCGCGACGCCTTCGCCACCCTCCTGGGTCAATTGGACGGCACCCGCGCCGGGGGTGGCGACACCACCTTCGCTATCCTCGCCCCGCAATCCGGCCTTTATCCGGTTCCGACTCCTTTGGGAAAACGGCACGGGCAACGCGACGCTCCACTTCTATTCGGTACGCCCCACCGACAACGCCCACGTGCTGATCAATGACGCGTCGGACACCACCGCCATCCCGGCCTTTCGTTCCAGGAAGGCGGCGGCCACGCTTCCCGCGTATGTGCTGTGCGTAAGTCCGAAACCCGACGAATTAATGTCAGCCGCCGTCCCGCCATCAATGTCGTGCTTCTCGACGATGGAACACAGGTCGTGCCGGCTCAGTGAAACTATTCCTCGATGACAACCGCTAACGCGTCCGTCACCCAAGAGGGACAGGCAAACCCTGTTGCGCTACCAGACCCCGCCGACCTTGAAAACCTCTCCTCCCACCGGCTGGCCCTGATCTTTGCAGATAATGCCACGCCCTCCAATGTGCGCACCCAGCAATGGCAATTCACCACGGGCCGAATCATCCAGGTTACGGGCCAATGGGACTTCGACCAGGGCGATCTCAGCGCCACCATCGGGCGGATCTCAAGTATGGCGACGCGGAGGGCGAAACCGCGATGAAGGACCACACCTCCTTTGGGACGACCACCTCCTTCGGAATCCCCGACATCCAGGGCCGCGCCGGCCCGGGTTTTCAAATACACTCGCGACGATGCTCCACCCGCACCGGTCGGCCCGCGCGGATACATCTGTTCCCATGGCATGGCACCCAATGGCGGCGGCACCAAGGTCAACCAATTCACCATGATCCTCGACATGATGATTCCGGACCTGCACCTCGGCGACAGCTACAATACCGTGGTCAAATGGGAGGCGGTCGATGATTTCAATATCGACGGCAGCGTTTCCATAAGGCCAACGATATTGGCGGCGATAACACCGGCGGCATCGGCATCAGCGGCCAGTACAATGGCGATGGCGTCACCTGGATCCAGGGCGGCAAATGGCAGCGGGTCGCGGTCGTCGTCGATATGGCCGATGCCATCCCAACCATCACCTTTTACATCGATGGCGTGCGCTTCGGCCAAATGACCCAGGCGACCGCTGGGGCTTCGATCAACGACACGCCATTCCCCCTCTCATCCGCTTCTTTGGCGATGGCGAAAATGACAACGAGGTGAACACCCTCTACGTCAATAGCATCCAGTTCCGCGACGGCACCATGACGCGCGGAAGTGGCCGCCCTCGGTGCGGCCTCCGCAGATGGCATTCCGTATCCCGGGTTTCGTCGGGGGCCAATGGGATTTTGACCAGGGCGACTTCGCGCCACGGTTGGCAACGACCTGCAATACGGCGACGCCGAGGGCGAAACGGCCATGAAGGATCATACCTCCTTTGGCACGACGACCTCCTTTGGCATTCCCGACATCGGCGGCAAACCGGCCCGGGTCCTGAAATACACCCGCGACGAAGATCCCCCTGCCCCTGTCGGCCCCCGCGGTTATCTCTGCGCCCACGGACTTATTCCCAATGGCGGCGGCACCAAAGTCAACCAGTTCACCATGATCCTCGACTGATGATTCCGGACCTGCACCTCGGCGATGGCTACAACACCGTGGTCAAATGGGAGGCCGTGGATGACTTCAGTATCGACGGCAGCATTTCCATCAAAGCCAACGATATTGGCGGCGATAACACCGGCGGCATCGGCATCAGCGGCCAGTACAATGGCGATGGCGTGACCTGGATCCAGGGCGGACATTGGCAGCGAGTCGCGGTCGTTGTGGATATGGCGGAAGCCACCCCAATATCACCTTTTACATCGATGGCGTCCGCTTCGGTCAGATGACCCAGGCGACCGCTGGGGCTTCGACCAACGACATGCCATTCCCCCGGTCATCCGCATCTTTGGCGACGGCGAAGATGACAACGAGGTGAATACCTTTTACGTGAATAGCCTCCAATTCCGCGACGGCACACTCACCGCCCAGCAGGCCGCCGCGCTTGGCGCCGCCTCCGCCGATGGCATTCCCCTGCTTCCCAGCATTTCAAGCAGTCCACCGACGCTCACCGCGACCTTCGCCAATGCCGGACTGACGATTTCCTGGGATTCCAACGCCACCGGTTTCACCCTGGAAAGCACAGATAATCTCAACAATCCTACCTGGACTGCCGTTTCGGGCATCAGCAATAACTCCGTCCTGGTCAATCCCGGTTCCGGGATGCGGTTCTATCGATTGCGAAAATAGACTGCGTCCGACGGGTGGGGAAGACCGGGAGCGACAATTGCTCCGGTCTGGCCCGTCTACACATCCGGCAGGCCAGGGGCGAAACTGGCCGGGTGAAGGTCGTCATACAGGCTGCCGCACAAGGCCCAATGATCGTCGCGCCAGCCAAAGAGCATGCAGTCTGATTCTTTGCCGCGTTCGCGTTCCTGGGCGAGGGCCACGGTCCAAAACCGCTTTGCCTCCTCGAAATTTTCTCCCGTGGCGAGCACCCCATCCGTGTGGCTGTAAACAATGTAAGGCTGTTCAGAGCTGATCTCTCGGGAAGCGATGCGCGCGCGGTATTTCATAAGGTCTGGGTCGAACGCAATATTCCACCCCAACCTTCCCGGGGCTATTCAGATAAAACCTGAAAACGCCCTCAGAGGACCTCCTCGGCGGGATCGGGCAGCTCCAATTTCCTCACTTTCTCCAGTCCTTCTCGTAATCCTACTCGTAATCGCATTCCCCCTTATCATCCTTTGAGCGTTTGCCGGTGCAGTTGACCTTCCGCACAAGCGCGGGAGATGGTGAGGAAATAGACGGTTGCCGAAGATTCATGTCCGGGCCCTACTTCCCGGCCACGGGGCTCAGCAATCCGCGCACAATCCAATCTCCGTACCCTCCCAGGCTTCTCCAGCCTGTGGCGACGGACATTGGCACTCCAGCAGGATCGATCTTCGTAAAACCGTCCGGATTGACATTGATGCGCAGGTCCTCAAGCCGCAAAAGCGTCCTCGGCCCGGGACACGCCAGGTAAACCGCCACCGTATCAAACAGGATACTGCTCCGGGTCACATCGGTCTTCTTCGCCCAGATGCGGTAGTTCTCCAGCACCGCTTCTACCAACGGGTCCGTGCTGCGGGTCAAAGATTGGAAACGGTCCCCATCGAGCTTCACCAATCCACAGGTGTCCAGCGGTGTAATGGTGCATTTCAGCCAAGGGGCGAGCAGGGCTTTGCGCGCGGCGGGGACGTTGGCTTTGACGTTGTATTCCGCGCAGACTGGCCCGCCGTCGTAACCTTTGCGGACACTCCCTTGCATTCCGGCGAAATAGGCGTGCCCGGCGATTCGTGGCTCGCGCTCCAGGGCGGCCGCAACCGTGTGGGACGGGCCGACGGAAATCAGCGTGACCGGCTCCGGGGCGTTCAGAAGAAGCTGGATGAGCGCTTGCACGCCATCCTGCTCGACCTTCCCGGGATAACTATCGAGCCTATAATCCTTGACCCAGGCCGCCCGCCCGCCCTCTCCGTCCTTGCCTCCCGCGCCCAGGCCAATCGGGATCGTGGTCCGTTGGGCCACGGTGAGAAGGCGTGCCGACAATCTTGGCGCGGTATTCAGCCTTGCCGCAGGTCGTGGTCACCAGTTTCAGGTCGAGTTCAGGGTTTTTAAGAATCAGGGCCAGGGCCCACGTGTCGTCCCAGATATCATCCCCAATGTCGGTATCAAAGGCGACTGGGATGCGATCCGCAGCGACTGCCGCGACGAGCAACTGCAACGCGAGCGCGAGCAGGACGGTGATGAACCTGGGATTGAGCATTTGAGGCTTACGCATAGGGTTGGAAGGTTTGAGGAGAATACCAGGACCCCGGATTCCTTGTCAGGCTTTTCCAACGCCAATTGTGACC
>CAVWTJ010000009.1:0-279592 GCA_963757695.1 uncultured Actinomycetota bacterium | reverse complement strand
GTGGTCGAGCTGATCGAGATCACCGACCCGGAGGACCCGCGGCTGGCCGACTACCGCGACCTGCGTGACGTGACGCTGCGCAAGCACCTCGAGGCCGAGCACGGCCTGTTCCTCGCCGAGGGCGCGAAGGTCGTGCGCCGCGCGGTCGAGGGCGGGCACACCGCCCGGTCGTTCCTGATGGCACCACGCTGGCTCGACGGCCTGTCGGACGTGCTGGCGACCTCGACGGCGCCGTGCTTCGTGCTGGCCGAGTCGCTGGCCGAGGAGGTGACCGGCTTCCACGTGCACCGCGGTGCGCTGGCCTCGCTGGAGCGCCACCCGCTGCCGACGGTCGAGTCGGTGCTGGAGGGGGCACGCTCGGTGCTGGTCCTCGAGGACATCGTCGACCACACCAACGTGGGCGCCATCTTCCGCTCCGGTGCCGCGCTCGGCTTCGACGCGGTGCTCCTGGCGCCGCGCTGCGCCGACCCGCTCTACCGCCGCGCGGTGAAGGTCGCGATGGGTGCGGTGTTCGCCGTTCCGTGGACCCGGGTGCCGGACTGGGCCGACGCCCTGCCGTCGCTGTCCCGGGCCGGCTTCACGACCGTGGCCCTGACCCTCGCCCCCGACTCGGTCCCCATCGAGGACGCGGTGTCGGGGCTCGACAAGGTCGCGCTCGTCCTGGGCTCGGAGGGACACGGGCTCTCCGAGCACTGGGAGCAGGTCGCCGACCGGCGAGCGATCATCCCGATGCGCGAGGGCATCGACTCCCTCAACGTCGCCGCCGCCACCGCCGTCGCCTGCTACGTCACCGCTCGCCGCTGACCGACCGACCCGCTCGTCCACAGACGATGTCGAGTCGGCGCGAGCTCGCGCCGACTCGACAGGTTCATCCACAGGTCAGGGGTGCAGGGGTCAGGCGTCGGAGGCCGGCCAGTCGGGCGGGAAGTCCTCGGCGGCCTTGTCGTGGGCCTTGGTGAGCCGCTTGCGCGCCTTGGTGGGGAGCCGGTCGGCGAAGACCGTGCCGAAGGTGTGGTCGGTCTCGTGCTGGAGGCAGCGCGCGAGCAGCCCCTCGCCGGTGAACGTGACCGGCTCCCCGTCCAGCCCGGTGCCCGTGACGGAGGCGTGGTCGGGGCGGGCGCACTCCACGAAGGCGCCGGGGAAGGACAGGCAGCCCTCGTCGTCCTCGTCGAGCTGACGGTCCTTGCCCTCGGGCAGGGTCAGGACGGGGTTGCACACGAGGCCGACCGTGCGCTCGCCGGAGTCGTCGGGGCAGTCGAAGACGAACATCGCCACGTCCTCGCCGATCTGGCACGCCGCGAGGCCGACGCCGTCGGCGGCGTACATCGTGGCGACCATGTCGGCGGCGAGCGCGCGCAGGGCGTCGTCGTAGGACGTGACCAGGGCCTGGGGCCGGTGCATGACGGGCGTGCCCCAGCGGGTCACGGGGCGCACGGTGCCGCCCTCGGGGAGGGGGCCGTGCGGGGTGAGTGGTGGCGCGTCGGACATGACGCGGAGTCTAGGGAACGACGCAGCGGTCCCGGGTCCCTGGTCGGGTGACCCCGCCCCGCCCGATCCGTGCAGCACAGGTGTAGCGGTCGTTGTAACTGCCAGTTACATTATCTGCATGTCCCTCCTCACCCACCTCCGTCCGGGTGGCCGTCATGGCATTGCCAGCACGGAGTCACGCGATCCCATCGGCTACCTCGTCGCCGGCCTCAACCGCCTGGCACAGAGCGACCTCATCGATCGGGTCGGGCTGCGTAGGACCGCCGAGCAGGCCGTCTTCTCCGTGACCCGTGACGGCTTCCGGACGGTGACCGCGGCCAACCGGACCTTCGCCAGGGCCGGCCGGATCGGCAGGCCCGGCACCCGCCCGGCGCCGACCACGAACCGGGCCCTCTTCGACCTCACCCCCACCGAGGACGAGCAGATGCTCGTCGACGTCGCCACCGAGTACGCCGAGGAAGTGCTCCGTCCGGCCGCCGGCGCCGCCGACGACGCCTGTGCGGCACCCGCGGCCGTGCTCGCCGCCGGGCTCGAGATCGGGCTTCCGATCCTCGGCCTCCCCGAGGCCCTCGGCGGGATCTCCGAGGAGCGGTCCGCCATGGCCGGCGTGCTCGTCGCCGAGGCCCTCGCCCGCGGCGACATGGGGCTCGCCGTCGCCAACCTCGCGCCCGGGTCCGTCGCGACCGCCCTCGGGCTCTGGGGCACCGACGCCCAGCAGCAGACCTACCTGCCCGCGTTCACCGCCGCCGACGCCCCGGCGGCCGCGCTCGCCCTGACCGAGCCGAGCGTGCTCTTCGACGCGCTCTCGCCGTCCACCACGGCGACCCGCACCGCTGGCGGCTTCGTCCTGAACGGCGTCAAGACGCTCGTGGCCCGCGGCGCGGAGGCCGAGCTCTTCGTGGTCGGGGCCGCGCTCGACGGGCAGCCGGTGCTCTTCCTGGTCGAGTCGTCCACGACCGGTCTCGCGATCGAGGGCGACCCGGCGATGGGCGTGCGTGCGGCCTCGCTGACCCGCCTGACGCTCACCGACGTGGCCGTGCCCGCCGACGCCGTGCTCGGCGAGACCGACGGCACGACGTACACCGCGTGCGTGCGCCTCTCGCGCCTCGCCTGGTGCGCCCTCGCCGTCGGTACGGCGCAGGCCGTGCTCGACTACGTCACCCCCTACGTCAAGGAGCGCGAGGCCTTCGGCGAGCCGATCGCCCATCGCCAGTCGGTGGCGTTCATGGTCGCCGACATCGCCATCGAGCTGCAGTCGATGCGGCTGCTGACCTACAAGGCTGCCGCCCGTGCGGCCGCGGGCAAGGACGTCGGCAAGGAGGTCGCGCTCGCCCGCCGGCTGTGCGCCGACAAGGCCATGAAGATCGGGCTCGACGGCGTGCAGCTGCTCGGCGGCCACGGCTTCGTCAAGGAACACCCCGTCGAACGCTGGTACCGCGACCTGCGCGCGGTCGGCATCATGGAAGGCACGGTGCTGGTCTGATGGCCATCAACCTGGACGACCCCCAGAAGTTCCGCCCGCTCGCCGAGCAGGCCCACCAGGTGGCGATGAACATGCTGCGGCCCATCTCGCGCACCTACGACCGCGCCGAGCACGAGTACCCCAAGGAGCTCGACATGCTCGCCTCGATGATCGACGGCCTCTCGGAGTCCGGCGCCTCCGAGGGTGCCGGCGCGGCCGGCGTGCGCCGCGACGACACCGACACCGAGCCCGGCGTCAGGAACGGCACCAACCTGGCCTCGGTCATGTCGGTCGCCGAGATGTGCTGGGGCGACGTCGGCCTGCTCCTGTCGATGCCGCGCCAGGGACTCGGCAACTCCGCGATCGCCTCGGTGGCCGACGACGAGCAGTCCGCGCGGTTCGCGGGCGTGTGGGCGGCCATGGCCATCACCGAGCCCGGCACCGGGTCCGACTCGGCGAACATCAGGACCACAGCGACCCTCGACGGCGACCACTACGTCATCAACGGTGAGAAGGTCTACGTCACGTCCGGTGACCGGGCCGACCACGTCGTGGTCTGGGCGACGCTCGACCGCGCCGCCGGGCGCGCCGCGATCAGGTCGTTCGTGGTCCCCAAGGGCACGCCCGGCATGCGCGTGGACCGCCTCGAGCACAAGCTCGGCATCCGGGCCTCGGACACCGCGACCATCATCTTCGAGGACTGCCGCGTCCCGGCCGAGAACCTGATGGGCTCGCCCGACGTCGACGTGAAGCAGGGCTTCGCCGGGGCGATGGCGACGTTCGACAACACGCGCCCGCTGGTGGCGGCCATGGCGGTCGGGTGTGCCAAGGCGGCACTCGACCTGACGCGCGACCTGCTCGAGCAGGCCGGAGTCGTCGTCGACCACGACCGCCCCGCCCTCACGCAGTCGGCCGCCGCGGCGACGTTCCTGCGGATGGAGGCCGAGTGGGAGGCCGCGCACCTGCTCACGCTGCAGGCGGCCTGGATGGCCGACAACCGGCAGCCGAACTCGCTCGAGGCCTCGATGGCCAAGGCCAAGGCCGGGCGGGTCGGGTCCGACATCACGCTCGGCTGCGTCGAGCTGGCCGGCGCCATCGGCTACAGCGAGGGTGAGCTGCTCGAGAAGTGGGCGCGCGACTCCAAGATCCTCGACATCTTCGAGGGCACCCAGCAGATCCAGCAGCTCATCGTCGCTCGCCGGGTCCTCGGGCTGTCGAGCACCGAGCTGAAGTAGCCCGGTGCGCCGCGGGTGCCGCCGGGCGAGCCGGGGCCGCTGCGTCAGTGCGGCGGTGGCAGCTTGCCGCCGGGGGAGTCCTCGGGGGTAGCCCTCCGCTCGGGGGCAGGCTTCGCCACCGGCCGCTGGTGGCCGATGTTCTTGGCCACGGCGGCCGGGCTGACGGCTTCTGGCTGCGTGGGTGCGGGCTCCCCGGCGGGGGCCTCCCCAGCCCCGCTGTCAGCGGCGGTGTCGGGACCGGCATCGGGCCCGGCGTCGGGAGCAGGCCCGGTGGTGGTGTCCGAGGCGATCTCCGGACCGGTCTCGCCGGGGTGCTGTCCGGCGCCCGTGCCCGGCGCGCCGGACGAGGGGGCGGATATCCGGTCGGAGATCGTGCCGGCCGCCTTCCGCGCGAGCGGCACGGCGCTGCGATAGACCTTGTCGCCCGCACTCACCGCCGTGGAGATCGTGGTGCTGACGGCCTTCTTGAGATTCTCGAACGCGGGGGACGGCACGCGATGCTCCTCGTGGTCGGGGACTCGGGCGCCCCATCCAAGCACGGACGACAGCCCACGCGGGTGGTCGTCCACGGACGTCCACATCCGTCGTCGCGAGCGGGGCGGGAGGGCGATGGGAGCGTTCGACGGGGCCTCCCGACAGGGTCGGGGCACGCGCCAGAGCCCTGGTCACGAGACAGGTCAGGAGACGGTGCGGAACGGGTCGTGCTCGGCGAGCAGTCGGTCGACGCGGGCCTGGTCGAGGCGCGAGACGACGTACTGGTTCTCCTGGTTGTCGCGGACCACCTTCGCCAGCGTGAACGCCGAGGTGGTCAGGTAGAGCGTCCCGAGCGCCAGGAAGGCACGCACCCACGGGTCGACCGGCAGGTAGAGCACGGCGAGGACCATCGCGATCAGGGCGACACCGAAGCTGATGGCGGCCTGGGCGAAGAAGGCGGAGGTGTTCTTGTTCTGCGGCTGGTTCGTCATGCCGAGCAGCCTCTCCGGATCCCCTTCCCGGCGAACCCGGCGACGTACTCGACCAGGAGTGAGTACCCGGCCTCAACCACGCCTCGCCGGCACGACCGCCCGGTCGTCTGGCACGGTGGAGCGATGTCCGACCCGGGAAGCCGTACCGACCTGATCGTCTCCGTGCTCGACGGCGCGTTCGCGGACCTGATGGCCGCGGACCCGGTGGCCTTCCGGGCCAAGTACCGCACGATGGCGGCCGACCCCCACGCGTTCTACCGGGGGACCGCCTGCCTGTTCTATGCCGACCTCGTCGACGCCGACGACCCGTTCGCCGACGAGCGCAGCAGCCGGATCTGGGTCCACGGGGACCTGCACGTGGAGAACTTCGGGACCTACCTCAACGCCGACGGACGCCTGGTCTTCGACGTCAACGACTTCGACGAGGCCTACCTGGGGCGGTTCACCTGGGACCTCCAGCGATTCGCCGCCTCGCTGGCCCTCGTGGGCTGGCAGAAGGCGCTGCCCGAGAGTGACGTCGAGGCGCTGATCGGTCGCTTCGTGCGGTCCTACCTCGACCAGGTCGCCGACTACTGCCGGACCGACGAGGACGACTTCGCCCTGCACCTCGACAACACCGAGGGCCCGGTGCGGGCGGCCCTCGTCCAGGCCCGCCACCGCCGGCGGCTGGACCTGCTGGACGCCAACACCACGATCCGGGACGGAGTGCGGGTCTTCGCCGACGACGCCTCCGTGCGCCGGCTCGAGGACGAGGAGCGGGATGCCGTGGCGGCAGCCTTCGCGCGCTACCTCGACACGATCCCGGCGCGTCGGCGGGCCGAGCGCGAGATCTTCTACGACGTGCGTGACGTCGTGGGGAAGTCCGGGTTCGGCATCGGCAGCGCGGGGTTGCCGGCGTACAACGTGCTGATCGAGGGGCACAGCCAGGCCCTGGACAACGACGTGCTGCTGTCGATGAAGCAGGCCAACGTGCCTGCGATCAGCCGGTACGTCGCCACCGGCCCCGTCGAGCGCTACTTCGAGCACGAGGGCCAGCGCACGGTCGTGAGCCAACGGGCCCTGCAGGTCCACACCGACCCCCTGCTGGGCTACACCGACATCGACGGCGTCGGGTACGTCGTCGCCGAGGTGTCGCCGTACGAGGTCGACCTGGACTGGGGCAACCTCACCGAGCCCGACGACATCGCGGCCGTGGTCGACCTGCTCGGCCGCGCGACGGCCAAGATCCACTGCGCCTCCGACGAGGACAGCGAGCAGGACCTCGTCGACTTCCAGGTCGAGGAGGCGATCACCGCCGGCATCGACGGTCGCGACGACGACCTCGTGGCGTGGGTGACGCGGTTCGCGACGGCGTACGCCGCCACGGTCCGCGAGGACCACGCCCTGTTCGTGGAGGCCTTCCGCCGGGGCCGGATCGGGGTCGCCTCGACGTGAGGCGCTCAGCCGGGGGTCGGCAGCAGCCGCGCTCCCTCGGCCGGGTTGCCGTCGAGGTGCCCGGGCGGGGCGAAGCCGGCACCGGCGAAGGCGGTGTCCACCGCGTCGCGCACGGTCGCGACGAGGTCGGTGGGCACCAGCGCGATCGCGGAACCGCCGAAGCCGCCACCGGTCATCCGGGCTCCGAGCGCGCCGGCGGCGACGGCGGTCGACGTCACCAGGTCCAGCTCCGCGCACGAGATCTCGAAGTCGTCGCGCATGGAGGCGTGCGAGACGACGAACTCGTCGCCGACCTGCTGCCAGTCCGAGGCCTCGAGCGCGGTCACGACCCGGCGTACCCGGTCGTTCTCGGTGACGATGTGGCGCACCCGCGCCCGCAGCACCGGGTCGGCCAGCCCGTCGAGGCTCGGGAGGTCGCTCGACACGACCTCGCGAAGGCTGGACACCCCGAGCAGCGCGGCGGCCTCCTCGCACTCGGCGCGGCGGTTGCCGTAGCCGCCGTCGGTGTGGGCGTGCGAGACGCGCGTGTCGACCACGATCAGCGCCAGTCCGGCCGAGCCCGGGTCGCAGGGCACAGCGCGGGCGGACCCGTCGGCGAAGTCGAGCAGCATCGCCTGGCCCCGGGCCCCGAGCAGCACGGCGCTCTGGTCGAGCCCGCCCGTCGGGGCGCCGACCGCCTCGGTCTCGGCCCGGCAGCAGACGTCGATGAGCTCGTGGCGCAGCGCGTCGTCGAGCTCGAGGCCCATGAGCCCGCACGCCGCCACCGCGACCGCCGCCTCCAGCGAGGCCGACGAGGACAGCCCGCCACCGAGGGGGACCGAGCCGTCGAGCTCGAGGTCCATGCCCGGTACGTCGTGCCCGGCCTGCTCGAGCGCCCACAGCACGCCGGCGGCGTACGCGGCCCACCCCGAGACCCGTCCGGGGCCGGCCTCGGCCAGCGTCCCGGTCCACTCCTCGCTCTGCTGCGCGCTCCGCAGCCGGAACCGTGGCGTCGGGGCGCCGGGTGGCGCGGGCCGTGGTGCCCACGGTCAGGGCGACCGGCAGGCAGAGCCCCTCGTTGTAGTCGGTGTGCTCCCCGATCAGGTTGCTCCGGCCGGGGGCCGCGACGCCGAGGCACTGACCGTGCACGGGTCATCGACGCGGCCACAGCTCGTAGTGTCGCCGGCGTCGACGAGGTCCTGGGCCACCGGCACCTGCGCGGCTCGGACGTCGCGTTACGTCGATGCCCCCACGTGCGCTTCCTCGACGACCGACCCCCGCCCACGACCTCACCTACGACGACGTCTTCATGGTGCCGCGCGAGTCCGCGGTGGCCAGCCGGTACGACGTCGACCTGGCCGACCGACCGACGGCACCGGGGCCACGCTGCCGCTCGTCGTGGCCAACATGACCGCGATCGCCGGCAAGCGGATGGCCGAGACGGTCGCCCGGCGCGGCGGCCTCACGGTGATCCCGCAGGACATCCCGACCGGCGGTCGTGGCCGACGTGGTGTCGCTACGTGAAGTCGCGGCACCTGGTCTTCGACACCCCGATCCAGCTGCGCCCCGAGCAGACCGTGGCCGAGGCGCTCTCGCTGATCCCCAAGCGCGCGCACCGGGCCGCGGTCGTCGTGGTCGAGGGTCGTCCGGTCGGGATCGTCACCGAGGAGGACTGCCGCGACGTCGACCGGTTCGCCCAGGCCGGCCAGGTGATGCGACCGACCGCGGTGGTGATCGGCCGCGACGCCGACCCGCGCGAGGCCTTCGACCGCCTCGACGCCGCCCGGGCGCCGCTCGCCGTCGCCGTCGACGCCGACGGCGCGCCTGCGTCGGCGTGCTGACCGCGACGGGTGCCCTGCGCGCGACGCTCTACTCGCCCGGCCGTCGACGCGGCGGCGGGCTCCGCATCGCCGCCGCGGTGGGGGTCAACGGCGACGTCGGCGCCCAGGCCGCGGAGCTGCTGGAGGCCGGGGTCGACTGCCTCGTCGTCGACACCGCCCACGGCCACCAGGAGCGCATGGTCGAGGCGCTGCGCGCCGTGCGCGCCCTGGCACCCGAGGTGCCGGTCGCCGCCGGCAACGTCGTCTCCGCCGACGGGCACGCGCGCGCTGATCGAGGCCGGCGCCGACATCGTCAAGGTCGGTGTGGGACCGGGCGCCATGTGCACGACCCGGATGATGACCGGGGTCGGGCGGCCGCAGTTCTCCGCGGTGCTGGAGTGCGCCGCGGTGGCGCGCGAGCTCGGCGGCCACGTGTGGGCCGACGGCGGCGTACGCCACCCGCGCGACGTGGCGCTCGCCCTGGCGGCCGGCGCGTCGTCGGTGATGATCGGGCTCCTGGTTCGCCGGCACGCACGAGTCGCCCGGGCGACCTCCTCCACGACGCCGACGGCCGCGCCCTACAAGGTGTCGTTCGGGATGGCGTCGGCACGCGCGGTCGCCAACCGGACGTCGACGGAGTCGGCCTACGACCGCGCCCGCAAGGGCCTCTACGAGGAGGGCATCTCCTCCTCGCGGATGTACCTCGACCCCCCGCGCCCCGGCGTCGAGGACCTCATCGACGAGATCTGCTCGGGCGTGCGCTCCTCGTGCACGTACGCCGGCGCGACCACGCTGGCCGAGCTGCACGACCGCGCGCTGGTCGGCGTCGCAGTCGGCGGCCGGCTTCACCGAGGGACGGCCGCTGGCCACGAGCTGGTGAGGGCGCCTCGGGCTCCGGTCCCGCTCGGCTCAGCCGCGGCTGGAGTTGGAGGTGCGCCCGCGGACGATCCCGATGAAGGCCTGGACCCGCTCGTCGTCGCGCTCGAGGAGCCAGGACAGCCCGATCCGTGGTGGGCTCCAGGTCGCGCGACCTCGCGGTGGACGACGTCCTTGCGGGAGTAGAGGCGGGCGACCGACAGCGGCACGATCGCGATCCCGGTGCCGGCGGCGACGGTCTCGACCGCCTCCTCGGCGCGTCATCGTCGGCCACGCCAGCTGCGGCGCGCTCGGCGTCCAGCCCGACGCGTGCGGGAGCACGAGCTGCTCGTCGGCGAGGTCGCCGAGGTCGACGGAGGTCGTCGGCGGCGGCCACGAAGTGCTCCCGCCCGGCGACGACGACCGGCACCTCGTCGTACAACGGGATGCAGTGCAGCGTGTCGCGGTCGACCGGCAACCGGACCAGCGCCATGTCGAGGTCACCCGCGCGCAGGCCGAGCTCCTGCTCCTCCTCGGTCACCGGGACCAGCTCGAGCCGGTCGCGGCGGCGCTCGCGCCACGTGCGGGCCCACTTGTCGGGGGTCGCCCCGGTCACGAAACCGATCCGGAACGGGGCAGACGTCATGTCCCCAGTATGGGGGTGAGCCGTGGGTCAGGCCGCTCCCGTAGCGTCGTGGTCATGCGCGTCCTGGTCACCGGTGCCACCGGCTACATCGGATCCCGCCTGGTCCCCGCCCTCCTCGAGGCCGGGCACGAGGTCGTGGCCACCGCCCGCGACACCACGGCCCTGGACAGGTTCGCCTGGGGAGCCGACGTGGAGCACCGTCATCTCGACGTGGAGGACACGGTCTCGGTCCACCTGGCGATCCGCGACGTCGACGCGGTCTTCTACCTCGTGCACTCGATGGGCGCGGGCGAGTTCGTCAAGCGCGACCGTGAGGCCGCCCAGTACGTGCGCGACGCCTGCGCCTACGCCGAGGTCGGCCGCATCGTCTACCTGTCCGGCCTGGTCCCCGACGGTCGAGCTCTCGGACCACCTGCGCTCCCGGCTCGAGGTCGAGGAGATCCTGCTCGCCGGCCCCACCCCGGCCACGGTGCTGCGCGCCTCGATGGTGATCGGGGGCGGCTCGATGTCGTTCGAGGTGATGCGCCGGGTGACCGAGCGGCTCCCCGTCAGCGCCGTGCCGCGCTGGATGAGCAGCCGGATCCAGCCGATCGCGACCGAGGACGTCGTGCGCCTCCTCGTGGCCGCGCTGGACGGCACCCCCCGCGTGCGCTCCTACGACGTGGGCGGCGACGAGGTGCTGACCTACGCCGACCTGCTCGCCCGCTTCGCCGACCGGGCCGGGCTGGTGCGGCCGCGGGTGCCGGTGCCCGTGGCGCCGTCGTTCCTCGTGGGCGAGGCCGTGGCGCTGATCACCGGAGTGCCCCGCTCGACGGTGCTGGCGCTGGTCAAGAGCCTGTCGCACGACATGGTCTGTCGCGACGACGACGTCCGTCGCGAGCTGGACCCGGGATCGTCGTACCTGTCCCTGGACGAGGCGATCACGCGGTCGCTGGCCGGCGTCACCGACGCGACCAGCAGCGACGGGGACATCCAGGGCGAGGCCGACAGCGATCCCGACTGGGTGGGCACGACCCTCCGCGTGGCGGACCAGTAGGGCACCCGAGGAGCGACCGCTCCCGCCCCAGGTCACATACCCACCGGGGCGTACGAGTAGTCCATTTTCCAGGAGAATCCCGAGAACTTGGGGAACAGGGGTGTCCGGCTGTCACATTCGGGCACAATGCTGGGGTGAGCCAGACCTACGACGTCCACCCTGACCTGCGGGTGCTACTGAAGACGATCGACGCGACCCTGCTCGGACGCCGCCTGCGGCACGCCCGGCAGCGGGCCGGGTTGACCCAGGGAGAGGCCGCCGGCACCACCATGTCGACGGCGTACATCTCCCGCATCGAGGCCGGCCAGCGCCGGCCCGGGCCCGAGCTGCTCTCCGGCCTCGCGCAGCGGCTGCAGTGCAGTCCCGAGGAGCTGCTCGCGCCCGACGAGTCCGTCGACACCTACGACCTCGCGGTCGTCGCGCGGGTGACCCTCGAGCTCGACTACGCCGAGCTCGAGCTGCGCACCGGCAGCCTCGATGCCGCCCTGGCCCGTGCGACCGCGGTGCTCGAGGAGGCCGAGACGACCACCGCCGTGCCGGTCGGGCTGCGTCGGCAGGCGAGCCTGCTGCACGCCCTGGCGATGGAGTCGCTCGGCAACCTCCAGGACGCGATCATCGAGCTCGAGGACCTCGTCGCCGACGAGGGCCGCGATGCCCCGGGTCGCGACGACATCCGGATGCTGCGGGCCCTGATCTCGCTGAGCCGCGGCTACCGCGACTCCGGCGACTACGCGCGTGCCGTCGACATCGGCGACCGGGCCGAGGCGCTGGTCGAGGCCACCCACCTGCACGGCAGCGCGGAGGGACTGCAGCTGGCAGTCACCGTCGCCGCGGCCCACTACGAGCGTGGCGACGTGAGTCATGCCGTGCGGCTGTGCATGCGCGCCATCGAGTCCGCCGAGGACCTGGACTCACCGGCGGCGCGGGCGGCGGCGTACTGGAACAGCTCGATCATGCAGTCGCGTCAGGGCCACGTCTCCGCGGCACTGCCGTTGGCCGAGAAGGCGATCGCGCTGCTCGACGAGACGACCGACGCCCGCAACCAGGCGCGGTTGCGCACGGTGCTCGCCTGGCTCCAGCTGCAGATGGACCCGCCGGAGCTCGATGCCGCCATCGGCAACTTCACCCGTGCCGAGCTCGAGCTCGAGCTGTCCGACAGCAGCGAGTCGGACGTCGCGCGCAACCAGATCGGTCTCGCCCGGGCTCGCTACCTCAGCGGTGACCTCGTCGAGGCCGAGGAGCTCACGACTCGGGCGTACGCCATGACCGGAGCCACGGTCCCGTTGCTGGCCGCGGAGGCGCGGGTGCTCCAGGGGCAGGTCGCCGCAGCCAGGGGCAGCGTGGAGGATGCCGTCGCGGCGTTCCGGGAGGCGATCCTGGTGCTCTCCGCCGTCGGTGCCGACCGCGGCGCCGCCCAGCTCTGGTTCGAGCTCGGTGGACTGCTCCAGTCGTGCGGGCAGACCGACGATGCGCTCGACGCCTACCGACGCGCAGCGGCGTCGAGTGGTCTGACGAGTCGGACGAGTGTCGAGACAGGGCAGCGCATGGAGAGCCGGTCCGGGGTGAACCTCACGCGCTAGCTCTGAGAGGTGCAGCCGCGGACGAGGTCAGCGGCGAGCACGAGGGGGGAGAAGGGTGCTCAGCAGCACCAACCGCCGCCGTCCTTCATCGTCTTCACGACCTTGTTGCCGGAGTCCTTCGCAGCGGTGTTGGACGACATGGCGCCGGCGGTGCCGCCCACCAGGCTGACGGCGAGAACAGCGGTGACCAGGGCAGCGCGGAACTTGTTCATGGGGGATCTCCTTGGTTGGTGCGTCGCAACGACGCGTTGCCGGGCAACGGTAATCTTTTGTCAACGGATGTGACAGCACTGATTGTGCCGCATGATCGCTGCGGGCGTGCGTGAACACGGCCGCAATCGATCAGGCGCGCTCTGGCGACCCCTCGCGCGAAGGCTCCTCGACGACCTCTGATCGGCCCGTCGGGTGCGCCCCGACTGCAAAGTCGGTCGTGACCGAGGGTCGGACCAACCGGCGCCGACGGCGCGCAGCGCAGCCGGCCGGGCGGCTGGCAGGAGGCGTCGAAATCTTCGCCTGAGCACCGCGCGTCTCGGTATCTGGATCATCGAGAGGCGTCCGAGGGGCGTTCGAGAGGGGCGGCTCGCGGCGTCCGGGCAACGGCGGCCGGCGGCCGCGGACCTTCGCACCCGTCCAGCCTAGGCCCGTCCAGGCGCTCCCGACCCCCCACGTTGGTGCAATTCGGTCGGCGTACAGCGACGCCCAGGGCGACCCGTGCGGGCCGCCCTGGGCGTCGTGTCGATCTCGGGGCCTCCGCCCCGGTGGGTCAGACCAGGTCGAACCGGTCCAGGTCCATGACCTTGGCCCAGGCGGCGACGAAGTCCGCGACGAACCTGGTGGCCGCATCCGAGCTGGCGTAGACCTCGGAGAGGGCGCGCAGCTCGGAGTTCGAGCCGAAGACCAGGTCGACACGGCTGCCGGTCCAGACCACGTTGCCGGAGGCGTCGGTGCCCTCGAACGTCTCGGCGGACTCCGAGGTCGGCGACCACGTGATGCCCATGTCCAGCAGGTTCACGAAGAAGTCGTTGGTCAGGGTGCCCGGGTTGGCGCTCAGCACACCCACCGTGGACCCCGCGGTGTTGGCGCCCAGGACGCGCAGGCCACCGACGAGCACGGCCATCTCGGGAGCCGAGAGCGTCAACAGGTTGGCCCGGTCGACGAGGAGGTACTCCGCAGGCAGGGGCAGGCCCTTGCCGAGGTAGTTGCGGAACCCGTCGGCCTGCGGCTCGAGGGCCGCGAACGACTCGACGTCGGTCTGCTCGGCCGAGGCGTCGGCACGACCGGCGCTGAACGGGACGCGGACCTCGTGACCGGCGTCCGCGGCGGCCTTCTCGACCCCGGCCGCGCCGCCGAGGACGATCAGGTCGGCCATCGAGACCTGCGTCGGTCCCTGGGCGTTGAACGACGTCTGGATGCCCTCCAGGGTCCGCAGCACGCCGGCGAGCGTGTCGGGGGTGTTGACCTCCCAGCCGCTCTGCGGCTCGAGGCGCAGGCGCCCGCCGTTGGCGCCACCGCGCTTGTCGGATCCACGGAACGTCGAGGCAGCGGCCCACGCGGTCGAGACGAGCTGCGAGACGCTCAGCCCGGAGGCCAGGATCTGGGCCTTCAGCTCGGCCTGGTCGGCCTCGTCGACGAGCGGGTGGTCCACCGCCGGGACCGGGTCCTGCCAGAGCAGCTCCTCCTGGGGGACCTCGGGGCCGAGGTAGCGCGGGAGGGGGCCCATGTCACGGTGCGTGAGCTTGAACCAGGCCCGGGCGAAAGCGTCGGCGAAGGCCGCGGGGTCCTGGTGGAAGCGCCGGGAGATCTCCTCGTAGACCGGGTCCATGCGCAGGGCGAGGTCGGTGGTGAGCATCGTCGGGGGACGCCTGGCCGAGCCCTCGGCCGGCCCGGGGACCGTGCCGGCCCCGCCGCCGTCCTTCGGCTGCCACTGGTGGGCGCCGGCCGGGCTCTTGGTGAGCTCCCACTCGTAGCCGAAGAGGTTGTCGAAGTACCCGTTGCTCCACTGCGTGGGCGTCGAGGTCCAGGTGACCTCCAGGCCGCTGGTGATGGCGTCCTCGCCCTTGCCGCTGCGGAACGACTGCTTCCAGCCCAGGCCCATCTCCTCGAGCGGCGCGCCCTCGGGCTCGGGGCCGACGTACTGCTCGGGGTCGGCCGCACCGTGGGTCTTGCCGAAGGTGTGACCGCCGGCGATGAGGGCCACGGTCTCCTCGTCGTTCATGGCCATCCGTGGCGAACGTCTCGCGGATGTCGCGGGCCGAAGCCACGGGGTCCGGGGTGCCGTTCGGGCCCTCGGGGTTGACGTAGATGAGGCCCATCTGGACGGCCGCGAGCGGGTTCTCGAGGGTGCGGTCACCGGTGTAGCGCTCGTCGCCGAGCCAGGTGCTCTCGGGACCCCAGTAGACGTCCTCGTCGGGCTCCCACACGTCGGCGCGGCCCCCGGCGAAGCCGAAGGTCTTCAGGCCCATCGACTCGAGGGCGACGTTGCCGGTCAGGACCATGAGGTCGGCCCACGAGATCTGCTGGCCGTACTTCTGCTTGATCGGCCACAGCAGGCGGCGCGCCTTGTCCAGGTTGCCGTTGTCCGGCCAGCTGTTGAGCGGCGCGAACCGCTGCATGCCGGCCCCCGCGCCGCCGCGTCCGTCCTGGATGCGGTAGGTGCCGGCGCTGTGCCAGGCCATCCGGATGAAGAAGGGGCCGTAGTGGCCGAAGTCGGCCGGCCAGAAGTCCTGGGAGTCGGTCATCAGCGCCGCGAGGTCGGCCTTCACCGCGCCGAGGTCCAGGGACTCGAACTTCTCGGCGTAGGAGAAGTCCGCGCCCATCGGGTTCGCCACCGCCGGGTGCTTGCGCAGGATCTTGAGGTTGAGCTGGTTGGGCCACCACTCGCGGTTGCCCGCTCCCTCGGTGGGGTGGGTCGGGTGGTGACCCATGACGGGGCAGCCTCCGGCCTCCTCGTTCATGCTCTTCTCGACGGTCTCGTGAGTGTCCGACACGGGAGTCCTTCCGGGCTTGGGGATGGGGATGGGGTGGTCGTGCTGGTGCTTCAGGGCGCAGCGTGGGTCGGGTCGCTCGAGGGCCCGGCGGCCGGTACGGCGACCTGCCGGGCGGTCGAGCAGGTCGAGCAGAGGCCCCAGTAGATGACCTCGGCCTCGTCGATGGTGAAGCCGCTGTCGTCGGCGGCGGTCAGGCACGGGGTGTCGCCGACGGCGCAGTCGACGTCGGCGATGGCGCCGCAGGTGCGGCACACGACGTGGTGGTGGTTGTCACCGACGCGTGCCTCGTAGCGCGCCACCGAGGTCGACGGCTGGATCCGGCGGACCAGGCCCGCCTGGGTGAGCGCGCGCAGGACGTCGTACACGGCCTGGTGCGAGACGTCGCCGAGGTCCTGACGTACGGCCCGGATGATGTGGTCGGTGTCCGCGTGCGGGGTGGACCCGACTGCCGCCAGCACGGCGACCCGCGGCCGGGTCACGCGCAGACCGGCTCCGCGGAGCTGCTCCTCGAACCCGGCGTCGACCATCCGGTCACTCTCGCGCAGTTTCTTGAACGAGTCAAGATTGCTGGCGGCAATGGCCGGCGACGCGCCGGCAGCGCAGGACGCGGGGCGCCGCAGGGTGGGTGGTGCGCCCGATCCCGGCCCGCGCACGCAAGGATGGGGTCATGCAACGGTCCGTGACTGCTCACCTCGTGTACTGGGTCGACTCACCGTGCACCCTGGAGCTCCAGGTGGCCGTGTCCGCCGAGTACGGCAACGCCGCGGTCCCGGAGGTCACGCTCGACGGCGTGCCGATGGCGGTGGAGGAGCTCGTCGGCGAGGTCGGCTCGCGCCACCACCTGGTCCAGGTGCCCCGCGGCACCGTCGACGTCCAGTACGCCGCCACCATCGACGTACCCACGGCGCCGGCTCGGGTCGAGCCGCTGGACCCGATGATCTACACCCGCCAGAGCCGCTACTGCGAGTCCGACCGGCTGGCCGGGTTCGCCGCCTCGGAGTTCCGTGGGCTCGCGTCGGCGACCGACCTCCTCCCGGCGGTGTCGTCGTGGGTGGGCGACCGGCTGGAGTACGTGCCCGGCTCGAGCGGACCGACCGACGGGGCGGTCGCCACGCTGCTGGCCCAGCGGGGCGTGTGCCGCGACTACGCCCACCTCACGGTCGCGCTGCTGCGGGCCTGCGGCGTGCCCGCCCGCGTCGCGGCGGTCTACGCCCCGGGCCTGTGGCCGATGGACTTCCACGCGGTCGCCGAGGCCATGCGTCGACGGCGCATGGCGCGTCGTCGACCCCTCGTTGCTGGCACCCCGGTCCTCGCTGGTGCGCATCGCCACCGGCCGCGACGCCGCGGACACGGCGTTCCTGACCAACCACGGCGGCGCGATCTCGCTGATCCAGATGGAGGTCGGCGCCGTGGTGGAGGGCTACCTCCCCGGAGACGACGTCACCGAGCTCGTCAGCATCACCTAGTGGCGCGGGTCAGAAGTTCTTGGGCGCTTCGCGCACCCATGGCACGCACCTCGCGGCGTTGCCGGCGCTCAGCAGACAACCCGGTATGACGTCGCGCCGGCGCCTTGCGCTGCACGCACCTCGAGCACGCCAAGCAATCAACAACGTCCGACCCACACCACTAGTCCCGGACGCCCGACGGGCTCAGGCGTCGGCGGGCGGGGTCGCGGCCGGCGCGTAGGACGGGACGACGGCCACGCAGCCGTGCGCGTGCTCGAGGACGGCCGAGGCGACCGAGTCGTGCACGAGGTCGCTCAGGTAGCCGCTGCGGCGGTGACCCACGACGACCAGGTCGTTCTCGGCCGCGGCAGCCGTGAGCCGATGGTCGGCCAGGTCGGCGACCAGGTGCACGGTGACTTCGACCTCGGGGAACTTCTCCGCCATCCCGGCCAGGGACTCCGAGACGAGAGCGCGCTCGGCGCTCAGGTCGGGCAGCGGCTCGCGCGTCCGGGAGGGGAGCCACGGGGGTCGAGGTCCAGTAGCAGTGCAGGACGGTCAGGGAGCTCTCGCGCACCGACGCCATCCGGTAGGCGAACTCGATCGCCGGCAGGGTGCGCTCGGTCCCGTCGACGCCGACCAGGACCCGACGGACGGGCGCGGCGGGTCCGGTGTCGCCGCCATGGACGACGACGGGGCACGACGCGTGCTTGGAGACCGAGACACTGACCGAGCCCAGGAGCAGGCTGGCGACCGGGCCGCGACCGCGGGAGCCGACGACGATCATCGCGGCGTGCTCGCCGAGACCGAGCAGCAGGTTGCGCGGGTCGGAGACGCTCAGCACGTCCTGCACGCGTAGCCCGGGCCGACCCTCGCGGGCGCGGGCGACGGCGTCGTCGAGCAGCACCTGGCCGTAGGAGCGGCCGTCCTCCCGGTACGGCTCGACCTCGAAGCCGCTCGCGGCGTCGAGGCCCATCGGCGGGATCGCGTGGACGACGGTGAGGCCTCGATGCTCGAGGACGGCCTGGTCGGCGGCCCAGTCGATCGCGCCGTCGGACCACGGTGAGCCGTCGATGCCGACGACGACACTGCCTGCGGGTACCTGTGGGGTGCTCATGGGTCCAGCATCGCGGTGCCCGCCACCCGTCGGCAGCGGCATCGGTCCCCGGCCGGCAGGCCCTTCGGCCCTGCCGCGCGGCCGGCGGCGTCAGGCCGGGGACAGCTTGCGCAGGCGGTGCAGCCCGGCGCAGTTGCGCGAGATCGCCTCCTCGGCGAGCCGGCGTCCACGACTGCTCAGGCCTTCGACCATCTCGGACCGCGACCTCTCGATCGTGGCGTGGTGGTGCTCGGCGAGGCGACGCAGGTAGTGAGCGTCGAACTCGGCGACGGCGACGGTCGCGAGGTCCTCGGTTGCCTCGGTGGGCAGCATCCAGGGCAGCAGGACCGACGGGCCGGCCGACGGGCCGGTGGCGCGGGCCGGCCGGTGGGCGGGCCGGTGGGTGGGCCGGTGGGTGGGCCGGTGCGAGCCGGGGAGGCGGACCCGGGCTCGGCGAGGCATCGCTTGATCGCCGAGATCTGGGCGCTCTCCGAGATGGAGGTCGCGTGGGCGAGAGCCCGGACCTCCGGGTCCGGGCTGCGCGTCGCGGCGACGTCGCTGATCCGCACGGCCCGGTGCTGCAGGGCGACCAGGTCGCTCAGGAAGTCGAGGTCCGCCTCGGTGAGCTGCGCGGCGCTCACGAGAGCACCTGCGTGCCGGTGCGCGCCTCGCGGACGGTGGGGTTCGAGTCGGTGGTCATGTCCCCACGCTGCCCCACCGGGCCGGACCTGCCACAGGGGCGTGAGCCCCTGGGAACAGTGCCGAAGGGCCCGGTACCCGGCGCCCGCCCGCACGGCCAAATGAACAAAAGGCCCCGTGGAGCCGGGGCCTTCTGAGTGTCCGAGGGGGGACTTGAACCCCCACGCCCTAATACGGGCACTAGCACCTCAAGCTAGCGCGTCTGCCAATTCCGCCACCCGGACGAGTGCTGGGAAACCGTAGCAAATGTCGGGGGTGTTGCCCGCATCGGGGTCGCTCGGTGTCGGTGTCAGTATGGGTGTCATGAACGCCGAGCCCGGGACCAGCGACGAGACCGTCGCCTACGAGCCCACCTACGACCCCGCAGCGGAGGTGGTGGACCTCTGTCGCGACCTGATCAGGATCGACACGACCAACTACGGGAGCGACGACGGGCCGGGTGAGCGCAAGGCCGCCGAGCACGTCGCCGGGCTGCTCGAGGAGGTCGGCATCGAGGCCCGGCTCTACGAGTCGACGCCGGGACGTACGTCGGTCATGGCGACCTGGGGCGGCTCCGGGGACGGCGCCGCGGCCGAGCGTGGCCGCCTGCTGCTGCACGGCCACCTCGACGTCGTGCCGGCCGCCGCCGACGACTGGCAGGTCGACCCGTTCAGCGGCGAGATCAAGGACGGCTACGTCTGGGGCCGCGGCGCGGTCGACATGAAGGACTTCGACGCGATGCTGCTCTCCACGGTGCGAGCGCGCCAGCGGGCCGGGCCAGGTCCCCGAGCGCCCGATCGTGCTCTGCTTCACCGCCGACGAGGAGGCCGGTGGCCACCACGGTGCCGAGGTGCTCGTCGACGAGCACCGCGACGAGTTCGAGGGCGTGACCGAGGCCGTCGGCGAGGTCGGCGGCTTCAGCACCACCGTGCGCGGTCGGCGGCTCTACCTGATCGAGGCCGCCGAGAAGGGCATGGCCTGGATGAAGCTCACCGCACGGGGCCGCGCCGGGCACGGGTCGATGATCAACACCGACAACGCGGTCACCCGGCTCTCCGCGGCCGTGGCTCGCGTCGGCGCCCACCAGTGGCCGGTCCGGCTCACGCCGACCATGGAGGTGCTGCTGGCCACCGTCGCCGACCTGGCCGGCACCGAGGCCACCCCCGACAACGCGCAGTCGCTGATCGAGGAGTTCGGGGAGCGGCCCGGATGCTGGGTGCGGTGATCCGCAACACGGTCAACCCGACCCAGCTCGGCGCCGGCTACAAGGTCAACGTCATCCCCACCGAGGCCACCGCGCACGTCGACGGCCGGTTCCTGCCCGGCTACGAGGACGAGTTCTTCACCACCCTGCGCGAGCTCTGCGGCGACGGCATCGAGTGGGAGTTCCTGTCGCACCAGCAGCCCTGGGAGACGCCGTACGACGGCGACCTGGTCGGCTGCGATGACCCGCTCGATCCTGGCCGAGGACCCCGAGGGCATCGTCGCGCCGTACACGATGAGCGGTGGCACCGACGCCAAGCACTTCCGCAAGCTGGGCATGCGGTCCTACGGCTTCGCGCCGCTGCGGCTCCCGGCCGACCTCGACTTCACCGCGCTCTTCCACGGGGTGGACGAGCGGGTGCCGGTGGACGCGCTGGAGTTCGGGGCCCGGGTCTTCGACCGGTTCCTCGACCAGGTCTGATCAGGCGGTCCGCACCGCGCGGATGATCTTGCGGCGCAGGACCACCCGGCGGTTGCCGTCGTTGCCGATCCGCACCCGGTCGAGCTCCCACCCGCCGTGCTCGGCGCGTTCGACCAGCAGCTTGGTGACCACGTTGCGGGGGAAGTCGCGGTCGAACGAGACCTTGTCGAACTCCCACTCGACCCCGGACCGGGGTGCTCGTCGCTCGTGACGGCTCATGTCGCTCCCTTCGAGATGTCGTCGAGGGCGGCCAGCAGCTCCGGTGGCAGCGTCTTGTCCTCGATGCTCGAGCGCGCCGCGCAGCTGGGCCGCGGTGCGGGCGCCGACGATCGGGGCGGTGACGCCCGGGCGGTCGCGCACCCAGACGAGCGCGACCTCCAGGGGCGTCCAGCCGAGGCCCTCGGCGGCGCGGGCGACACGCCTCGACGATGCGGGCGCTGTCGTCGTCGAGGTAGGCCCCGACGAAGCCGGAGAAGGCGCGCGAGGCGCCACGCGAGTCCGACGGGGTCCCGCCGCGGTACTTGCCCGGTCAGCACGCCGCGACCCAGCGGCGACCAGGGCAGCACGCCGAGGCCGAGCGGCCCGTGCGGCCGGGAGCACCTCGCGCTCGACGATGCGGTTGACCAGGGAGTACTCGACCTGGGTCGAGGCCAGCGGGGTGCGCCCCGGGCACGGCGCGCTGCCAGGTCGCCGCCTGCGCGGTCTGCCAGCCGCTGTAGTTGCGAGATCCCGACGTACGACGCCCGTCCCGAGGTGACCGCGAGGTCGAGGGCCGAGAGCGTCTCCTCGATCGGCGTCTCGTCGTTCCAGACGTGCACCTGCCACAGGTCGACGTGGTCGACACCGAGGCGGGCCAGCGACGCGTCGAGCGCGGTGAGCAGGTGGCCGCGCGAGGTGTTGGTGACCCGCTCGCCCGAGCGACGCGAGATGCCGGCCTTGGTGGCCAGGACGATCTCGTCGCGGGCGACCACGTCGCCGATCAGCGAGCCGATGAGCCGCTCGGAGTCGCCGTCGGTGTAGCCGGCCGCGGTGTCGAGCAGGGTGCCACCGGCCTCGGCGAAGGCGATCAGCTGGTCGCGGGCCTCGTGCTCGTCGGTGTCGCGGCCCCAGGTCATCGTGCCCAGACCGAGCCGGGAGACCTTGAGTCCGGTGTTGCCGAGGAGGCGCTGCAGCATGGTCGAAAACCTAGACGACCGGTGCGTGACCCGCCGGACACCGGCACGCGGAGGGGTCACTACGCTTCGCATGTGTGGGACATGCTCCAGGCCATCGTGCTCGGCATCATCCAGGGGCTGACCGAGTTCCTGCCGATCTCCAGCAGCGCGCACCTGCGGATCTACCCCGAGCTGTTCGGCTGGGGTGACCCGGGCGCGGCCTTCACCGCCGTGATCCAGATCGGCACCGAGCTGGCGGTGCTGATCTACTTCCGCCACGACATCTGGCGCATCGCGTCGATGTGGCTGCGCTCCCTGGTCAAGCCGGAGCTGCGGCGGGCACCTCGACGCGCGGATGGGCTGGTTCATCATCGTCGGCTCGCTCCCGATCGTGGTCCTGGGCATCGCTGCTCAAGGACGTCATCGAGCAGGACTTCCGCAACCTCTGGATCATCGCGACGACCCTGATCGTGCTGGGCATCGTGCTCGGCCTCGCCGACCGCTTCGGACGCACCGAGCGCACCCTCGAAGAAGCTCACCCTGCGCGACGCCGTGCTGATGGGACTGGCGCAGGCGATGGCGCTGGTGCCCGGCGTCTCCCGCTCCGGCGCCACCTTGTCGATGGGCCGGGCCCTCGGGCTTCGAGCGCGAGGCCGCCACCCGGTTCGCGTTCCTGCTGGCCATCCCGGCCGTGGTCGGGTGCCGGGCTGTTCGAGCTCAAGGACATCCCCGGCTCGGACAACGCCTACGGCTGGGGACCGACGCTCGTCGCGACGATCGTGTCGTTCGTCGTCGGGTACGCCGCCATCGCGTGGCTGCTGCGCTACGTCACGACCCGCTCCTACACGCCGTTCGTGCTCTACCGGATCGCCCTCGGCGTCGGCCGTGATGGTGCTGCTCGGCACCGGCGTCCTCAGCGCCTCCTGAGGGCGGCTCCGGCCGCCCCCGGGGCGCAGGAAGCCCTAGAGCCAGCCGGCGCGTCTTGAAGAACCACACCAGCAGCGCGGACGAGCCGAACATCAGGACCAGCGCGAACGGGTAGCCGAACGCCCAGTGCAGCTCGGGCATGTGGTCGAAGTTCATCCCGTAGACACCCGCGATGAGGGTCGGCACCACGACGATCGCGGCGCCTGCGGAGATCTTGCGCATGTCGTCGTTCTGCTGGACCGAGATCGACGCCAGGTGCGCGTCGAACGCCGTCGACAGCAGCCCGTCGAGGCTGTCGACGATCTCCGAGGTCTGGGTGAGGTGGTCGACGACGTCGCGGAAGTACGGCGCCGGCTCTCGGGCGCACGCCCGGCACGTGCCCCGCCGCGAAGCGGCGCATCGGCTCGCGCAGCGGCAGCACCGCACGGCGTACCTCCGCGATCTCCCGCTTGAGCGTGTAGATCCGGGCCGAGTCGCGGGTGCGGGCGGCGGAGAAGACCGACTCCTCCACCTCGTCGACGTCGATCCTGGAGCGCCTCGACGACGTCGACGTAGGCGTCGACGACGACGTCGCAGACGGCGTAGACGACGGCGGCGGGGCCGTGCACGAGCAGCTCCTGGGACCGCTCGAGGAAGGCGCGGGCGTCGTGCAGCGGGGAGCCGCTGCCGTGGCGGACGCTGACGACGAAGTCGTGCGCCGACGAAGAGGTTGATCTCGCCGGTCTCCACGGCGTCGTGCTCGTCGACGTACCAGAGGGTCTTGAGGACCAGGAACAGGCTGCCGTCGTAGAGCTCGAGCTTGGGCCGCTGGTGGGCCGTGAACGCGTCCTCCACCGCGAGCGGGTGGAGCCCGAACGCGGCCGCGACGTCGTCCAGCTCGGCCTCGGTGGGCTGGGAGAGCCCGACCCACACGAAGTCCCGGTCGTCGGTGGCGGAGGCGCGCAGCGCGCTCGTAGTCGTGGGTGGAGCAGTCCACCGGGAGGCGGGAACCACCGCGGTACACGGCGCTGTCGACGATCACGAGGTCAACCGTAGACGCTCACGAGTGCCGGTTGCGGCACGCTGGTTAGAGTCGCCGTCATGGCAACGGTGATCCTCGTCCGGCACGGCCGTACGACGGCCAACGCGTCCGGCATGCTCGCGGGCCGGACGCCCGGCGTACGGCTCGACGAGACCGGGGAGTCCCAGGCGGTCAGGGCCGGCGCTCGGATCGCACCCGTCCCGCTCGCCGCGATCGTCAGCAGCCCGCTCGAGCGGTGCAAGCAGACCGCGAAGGCGGTGCTCGCCGCCCAGGACGGTGCAGCAGCAGATCGCCACCGAGAAGGGGATCTCGGAGTGCGACTACGGCTCGTGGCAGGGCCAGGCGCTCAGGACCTCGCCAAGGACCCGCTCTGGAAGATCGTGCAGTCACAGCCCTCGGCGGCGCAGTTCCCCGGCGGGGAGTCGATGTCGACCATGCAGGCCCGCTCGGTGGCCGCGATCCGCGGCCGTGACGCCGCCATCGAGGCCGAGCACGGCGCCGGTGCGGTCTGGGTGGCGGTCAGCCACGGCGACATCATCAAGTCGGTCCTGGCCGACGCCCTGGGCATGCACCTCGACCTCTTCCAGCGGATCAGCGTCGACCCCGCCTCCATCTCGATCATCCGCTACACCGGCGCCCGGCCCTACGTGCTGGCCTCCAACACCCACGAGGGCGACCTCTCCTGGCTGGTGCCGCCCCCGGCGAAGAAGCCGAGGCAGGCGCACCTCGACGCGCTGCTAAGGCGGCCGACAGTGCGGTTGACGACGGGGTGCGACGACGGGGCCGACGACGGGGCAGCCGTCGGCGGTGGCGCCGGTCCTGGGCCTCGGTCATAGGGTGAGTGACATGGCCCCGATCGTCCACGGCTTCGACCCCCCCGAGCGCTTCGTCACCGGCACCGTCGGTGAGCCCGGCGCGCGCACGTTCTTCCTGCAGGCCCGCACCGGCACCCGCATCACCAGCGTCTCGCTGGAGAAGCAGCAGGTCGCAGCGCTCGCCGAGCGTGTCGACGAGCTCCTCGACGAGGTGCTGTCCACGCAGGCGAGCGAGAGCCTGATCCCCGCGGTCGCGCCCGCTGGGGCTGGAGGACACCGCCCCCCTGGAGCAGCCGATCGAGGAGGAGTTCCGCGCCGGCACCATGACGCTGTCGTGGGACCCCGCCGACGAGCGCGATCGTGATCGAGGTCTTCCCGTTCACCGAGGCAGCCATCGTCTCGCCCGAGCAGGTCGACGAGGACTTCGAGGAGCCCGAGCCCGACGAGGTGTTCCTCGTCCGGTTCACCGCGGCCGCTGCCCGCGCGTTCGTCAAGCGCGCCGAGCAGGTGCTCGAGGCCGGCCGGCCCAGCTGCCCGTTCTGCGGCAACCCCATCGACCCCGACGGCCACCTGTGCGTGCGCGCCAACGGCTTCCGCCGACGGGACCCGTAGGCGTCGCATGAGCGAGCCGGCGGACCGACGACGGCGTCGGGCGAGCTGGAGCTGCACGGCCGGATCATGCCTGCGTCCAACGCGACGTTCCTCGGCACGCTCGACGGACGCAAGGTCGTCTACAAGCCGGTGGCGGGGGAGCGGCCGCTGTGGGACTTCCCCGACGGCACCCTCGCCGGGCGCGAGGTCGCGGCGTACGCCGTGTCGCAGGCCACCGGCTGGGACGTCGTACCGACGACCTGGCTGGGCGACGGCCCGCACGGCCCCGGGATGATCCAGGAGTGGCAGGAGCCCGACCCCGAGCAGGAGGCGGTCACCCTGGTCCGCCCCGACGAGGTGCCGGCCGGCTGGCGCGCGGTCTTCGAGGGCGTCGACGACCTCGACCGCGACGTGGCGCTGATCCACGAGGACACCGTGCCGCTGCGCCGGATGGCGGTCTTCGACGTCATCACCAACAACGCCGACCGCAAGGGCGGCCACGTGCTGGCGATGCCGTCCGGCCACCGGTACGGCGTCGACCACGGCCTGACCTTCCACCAGGAGACCAAGCTCCGCACGGTCCTGTGGGGCTGGCACGGCGAGCCGCTCGACGACGAGGACGTCGCCGGCATCGAGCGGGTCCTGGCGGCGCTGGCCGGGCGACCTCGGCACCACCCTGGCCGAGCACATCACCGACCGGGAGATCGACGTGCTGTCGCGTCGCTGCCGCCGCCTGGTCCAGCACGGCGTGCTGCCGACGTCGCGCGGGCAGTGGCCCTCGATCCCGTGGCCGCCGTTCTGAGGACCTCCGGCGGGCGTGCGCCCGATGCTTGCGGCGACGCCGCCGTGGCGCGGGCGTGACGGTTCGTTAGGCTCCGGATCATGCGAGCCTGGAACGCCCCGGAGATCCCCTCCCTGTCCGTCACCGCGCCCCCCGTGGCGCTGTACGACACGGCGAGCGGGGGACTCCTCGAGTCGAGCTCCCGAGGGCGCTGCGCGCCTCTACGTCTGCGGCATCACGCCGTACGACGCGACCCACATCGGCCACGCGGCGACCTACGTCGGCTTCGACCTGCTCTACCGCGCCTGGCGCAACGCCGGGCACGACGTCACCTACGTGCAGAACGTCACCGACGTCGACGACCCGCTCCTCGAGCGGGCCACCAAGGTGAACGTCGACTGGGTGGAGCTGGCCCAGCGCGAGACCGAGCTGTTCCGCCAGGACATGCAGGCGCTGCGGGTGCTGCCGCCGGCCCACTACATCGGTGCCGTGGAGTCGATCCCGCTCGTGGTCGCGATGATCGAGGACCTCGACGCCGCCGGTGCGATCTACCGGGTCGAGGACGACCTGTACTACTCGGTCGCGCGCGGACGAGGCCTTCGGCTGCCGAGTCCGGCTACGACCGCGACACGATGCTGCGGTTCTTCGCCGAGCGCGGGGGAGACCCCGACCGCGCCGGCAAGCGCGACCCGCTGGACTGCGTGGTCTGGCGCGGCGAGCGTGACGGCGAGCCGTCGTGGCCCAGCCCGTTCGGACCCGGTCGCCCCGGCTGGCACATCGAGTGTGCCGCGATCGCCCGCGAGCACCTGGGCAGCAGCTTCGACGTCCAGGGCGGCGGGCAGCGACCTGGTCTTCCCGCACCACGAGATGTGCGCCGGGCCACGCCCAGGTCGTCGCGCGCGGTACCTCCTTCGCGAAGATCTACAGCCATGCCGGGATGGTCGCCTACGACGGCGAGAAGATGTCGAAGTCGCGCGGCAACCTGGTCTTCGTCTCCGCGCTGCGCAACAGCGACATCGACCCGATGGCCATCCGGCTCGCGCTGCTGCGCCACCACTTCCGCAGTGACTGGGAGTGGACCGACGCCGAGCTCTTCGACGCGGTCGACACCGTCACCGAGTGGCGCAGGGCCGTCTCCCTGGGTGCCGGCGCCCCCGCCGGCACCGGTCGTCACCGAGGTCCTGGCGGCCCTGGCCGACGACCTCGACGCTCCGCGTGCGGTGGCGGCGGTGCAGGCCTGGGTGGCCGCCACGCTGGGCACCGACGGGCTCGCCGACACCTCCGACCCCCACGCCGCGATCGCGATCGTGGCACTCGTCGACGCCGCGCTCGGCATCGCGCTCTGACGACCAGGGACCGCCGGCGGTCGAGGAGAGGCAGGAAGCAGCAATGTTCGGACGACGAGACGACCAGCGGGCCCCGCTCGACCGAGCCCTGGCGGCAGCGGCCGGCTTGCGGGCAGGCTCCTGGGAGAGTGTCGAGGCGTTGGCCGTCCTCGCCGTGGAGGCACGGGGCCGGCCCGAGGCGGAGCAGCTCTACCGGTCGGCACTCGACGTGGCGGCCGGCATGACGGCGGGCACGTGGGAGAGCGTCCGCGCGCTCTCGCTCCTGGCCCGCGCCGGGCGCGAGCTCGGTCTCGCCGAGCGGTGAGCTCCGGCGGACCCGGGACCCGCCGCGAGCACACCCTCCCGGGTCGGTCGACCTGCCGGGCTCAGCCCATCCCCGGTCCCTCGTCGTCACCACGACGCTTGAGATAGCGCTCGAACTCGCGCGCGATCGCCTCACCCGAGGCCTCGGGCAGGTCGGCGGTGTCGCGGGTCTCCTCCAGGGAGCGGACGTAGTCGGCGATGTCCTCGTCCTCCTCGGCCAGCTCGTCGACACCCCGCTCCCACGCGCGGGCGTCCTCGGGGAGCTCGCCGAGCGGGATCGAGACCTGCAACAGCTCCTCGAGCTGCCCGACCAGCGCGAGCGTCGCCTTGGGGCACGGTGGCTGCGCCACGTAGTGCGGCACGGCGGCCCAGTAGGACACCGCGGGGATGTCGAGACGGACGCAGGCGTCCTGGAAGACCCCGACGATCCCGGTCGGGCCCTCGTACGTCGACTGCTCGAGCTGGAGCCGGTCCACCAGCTCCGGTTCGGTGGCCGTGCCGGTGACCGGGATCGGCCGCGTGTGCGGCGTGTCCGCGAGCAGTGCGCCG
Organism: uncultured Actinomycetota bacterium; assembly: GCA_963757695.1. GTDB lineage: Bacteria > Actinomycetota > Actinomycetes > Propionibacteriales > Nocardioidaceae > Nocardioides. The sequence goes on along the minus strand of CAVWTJ010000009.1, from coordinate 251,718 downwards.
AGGGTGACGACCAGCTCGCCGCCCGAGCTCGTCGCAGGCGGCCAGCAGCTCGGCGCAGAACTGACGCCAGCGCATGTTGGGCTCGATGCCCCGGATCAGGATCACGTCGCGGTCGAGGTCGGGCGGCGAGGCGACCGCGATCTGGGTGCTGGGCCAGGTCAGCCGGCGGTGCCCGGACGCGTCGGTGCCGACCAGCGGACGGTTCACCTGGAAGTCGTAGAACTCCTCGGGGTCGATCGCACCGACCACCCGCGCGTTCCAGACCTCCATCAGGTGGTCGACGACGGACGACGCGGCGTCCGCGGCGTCGTTCCAGCCCTCGAAGGCGGCGATCACCAGTGGTTGCACCAGCTCGGGTGTCTCCTCGATCTCGATCACCCGGGAAGCCTAGTGCCGGTGCCGGTGTTGAGGATTTCGTGCCCTCCCTCCGGCGGTGTCACGATTTGGGAACTCGGTCCACCACGTGGACAGCCCTGCCTAGGGTCGACGTACCGCCGGATGGACCCCGATCGAGGAGATCCACTTGTCCGACCTTCGCCCCGACCAGACCGACGAGCTCACCGCGCTCCTGCGCGAACGGATCGTGGTGCTGGACGGCGCCATGGGCACGGCCATCCAGCGGGACCGCCCCGACGAGGCCGGCTACCGCGGGGAGCGCTTCGCCGACTGGCCGAGCGACCTGCAGGGCAACAACGACCTGCTGACGATCACCGCGCCCGACATCATCCTCGGCATCCACCGGGAGTACCTCGAGGCCGGCGCCGACATCATCGAGACCAACACGTTCAACGCCAACTCCGTCTCCCTGGCCGACTACGGCCTGGAGGAGCTCGCCTACGAGCTCAACCACGAGGCGGCGCGGCTGGCCCGCCGGGTGTGCGACGAGATGACCGAGCGGACGCCCGACAAGAAGCGGTACGTCGGCGGGGCACTCGGTCCGACGACGCGGACGGCGTCCATCTCGCCGGACGTCAACGACCCCGGCGCCCGCAACGTCTCGTGGGACCAGCTGGTCGAGGCCTACCTCGAGGCCGGCCGTGGGCTCGTCGACGGCGGCTCGGACCTGATCTTCATCGAGACGATCTTCGACACCCTCAACGCCAAGGCGGCGATCTTCGCGGTCGAGACGCTCTTCGAGGAGTACGGCCGGCGCTGGCCGCGTCATCATCTCCGGCACGATCACCGACGCCTCGGGTCGCACCCTGTCGGGCCAGGTGACCGAGGCGTTCTGGGACTCCGTGCGCCACGCCCGCCCGCTGGCGATCGGGCTGAACTGCGCGCTCGGTGCCAAGGAGATGCGTCCCTACATCGCGGAGATGTCGCGGCTGGCCGACAGCTTCGTGTCCTGCTACCCCAACGCCGGCCTGCCCAACGCCTTCGGCGAGTACGACGAGCAGCCCGAGGAGACCGCGGCGATGCTGCGCGAGTTCGCCGGCGCCGGCTTCGTCAACCTCGCCGGCGGGTGCTGCGGCACCACCCCGGCCCACATCGCCGCGATCGCCGCAGGCGGTCGCCGACCAGCCGCGCCGCGAGCCGGTCGAGCCCGCCGCCGACGACCACGCCCTGCGTCTCTCGGGGCTGGAGCCGTTCACCATCCGACGCCGAGAGCCTGTTCGTCAACGTCGGCGAGCGCACCAACATCACCGGCTCGGCGAAGTTCCGCAACCTGATCAAGGACGGCGACTACGACGCCGCCCTCGCGGTGGCCGCCCAGCAGGTCGAGAACGGCGCGCAGGTCATCGACGTCAACATGGACGAGGGCATGATCGACGGCGTCGCGGCGATGGACCGCTTCACCAAGCTCATCGCCAGCGAGCCCGACATCAGCCGGGTCCCGATCATGGTCGACTCCTCCAAGTGGGAGGTGATCGAGGCCGGGCTGAAGAACGTCCAGGGCAAGGCCATCGTGAACTCGATCTCCATGAAGGAGGGCGAGGAGAAGTTCCGCGAGCAGGCGCGACTGGTCAAGAAGTACGGCGCCGCCGCGGTCGTGATGGCCTTCGACGAGGACGGTCAGGCCGACAACCTCGAGCGCCGCAAGGCGATCTGCGAGCGCGCCTACCGGATCCTGGTCGACGAGGTCGACTTCCCGGCCGAGGACATCATCTTCGACCCGAACGTCTTCGCGGTGGCCACCGGCATCGAGGAGCACGCGTCGTACGGCCTGGACTTCATCGAGGCCACCCGCTGGATCAAGCAGAACCTGCCCGGGGGCGAAGGTCTCCGGCGGCATCTCCAACGTCAGCTTCTCCTTCCGCGGCAACAACCCGGTGCGCGAGGCGATCCACGCGGTGTTCCTCTTCCACGCGATCGAGGCCGGCCTGGACATGGGCATCGTCAACGCCGGCGCCCTCGTCGTCTACGACCAGGTCGAGCCCGAGCTGCGCGAGCGCATCGAGGACGTCGTGCTCAACCGCCGCCCCGACGCGGCCGAGCGGCTGCTGGAGATCGCCGAGGCGCACAACAAGGCCGGCGAGGTCGTCGAGGCGACCGCCGAGGAGTGGCGCGCGCTGCCCGTGGGTGAGCGGATCACCCACGCCCTGGTCAAGGGCATCGACGGGTTCGTCGAGGCCGACACCGAGGAGCTCCGCGCCGAGATCGCGGGTCGCGGCGGGCGCCCGATCGAGGTGATCGAAGGGCCCGCTGATGGACGGCATGAACGTCGTCGGCGACCTGTTCGGCGCCGGCAAGATGTTCCTGCCCCAGGTCGTGAAGTCGGCGCGGGTCATGAAGAAGGCCGTGGCCTACCTGATCCCGTTCATCGAGCAGGAGAAGGCCGACCTCGTCGCCGCGGGCGGCACCGCGTCGAGCGACAAGGAGACCAACGGCACGATCGTGATGGCGACCGTCAAGGGCGACGTCCACGACATCGGCAAGAACATCGTCGGGGTCGTCCTGCAGTGCAACAACTACGAGGTCATCGACCTCGGCGTGATGGTGCCGGCGCAGAAGATCCTCGACACGGCGGCCGAGGTGGGTGCCGACATCATCGGTCTCTCCGGCCTGATCACGCCCTCGCTCGACGAGATGGTGAACCTCGCCTCCGAGATGCAGCGCCAGGGCCTGACGATCCCGCTGCTCATCGGCGGTGCCACGACGTCGCGCGCCCACACGGCGGTCAAGGTCGACCCGAAGTACGACGGCCCCGTGGTCTGGGTCAAGGACGCCTCCCGCTCGGTCCCGACCGCCGCGGCGCTGCTCCACGACGAGCGCCGCGAGACGCTGATGGCCGACGTCAAGGTCGACTACGACGCGCTGCGGGCCCGCCACGCCGGCAAGGGGGACCGCAAGCTCCTCAAGTACGACGCCGCGCGGGCCAACGCGACGCCGGTCGACTGGTCGTCGTACACGCCGCCGGCGCCGAACCAGAGCGGGATCCACGTGCTCGAGGACTACGACATCGCCGAGCTGCGCGAGTACATCGACTGGCAGCCGTTCTTCAACGCGTGGGAGATGAAGGGCAGGTTCCCCGACATCCTCAACAGCCCCACGTCGGGGGAGACCGCGCGCAAGCTCTACGACGACGCCCAGGCGATGCTCGACTCGATCATCGAGGAGAAGTGGCTCACCGCCCGCGGCGTCTACGGCTTCCTGCCTGCGGCCGGCGACGGTGACGACACCATCGTCTACGCCGACGACGACCGCACCGAGGTGCGCGCCCGCCTGCACCACCTGCGCCAGCAGGGCGAGCACCGCGAGGGCGTTCCCAACCGGTCGCTGGCCGACTACGTCGCGCCGGCCGGGTCCGGTCTCGCCGACCACGTCGGGGGCTTCGCCGTGACGGCCGGGATCGGGCTGCCCGAGCGGGTCCAGGCGTTCAAGGACGACCTCGACGACTACAACGCGATCCTGATCGAGTCCCTCGCCGACCGGCTGGCCGAGGCGTTCGCCGAGCGCCTCCACCAGCGGGTGCGCACCGAGTTCTGGGGACACGTCAGCGACGAGCAGCTCAGCAACGCCGACCTCATCGCCGAGAAGTACGACGGCATCCGGCCCGCGCCCGGCTACCCGGCCTGTCCCGACCACACCGAGAAGCTCACCCTCTGGGACCTCCTCGACGTGGAGAAGGCCACCGGCATCACGTTGACCGAGTCGATGGCGATGTGGCCCGGCTCCTCGGTGTCCGGCTGGTACTTCAGCCACCCGCAGTCGCAGTACTTCGTCGTCGGCCGCCTCGGCCGCGACCAGGTGGCGTCGTACGCCGAGCGCAAGGGCTGGACGATGGCCGAGGCCGAGCGGTGGCTGTCGCCCAACCTGGGCTACGAGCCCGAGGACTGAGCGTGTGTCCACACATCTCACCCTTCCCACCCGTCCCAGGACCCGGTCGAGTCGGCGCGACGTCGCGCCGACTCGACCGGGCAGCGGCGGTGGGGACTGCCTGCCCGGGGGCTGACCCGTAGGGTCACGCCCGGCGCTGGGCCCCTGGCGCCGCGGTGAGCGCGGGCGCTACGCCGAGGCGAAGTGGGCGAGGAGCAGGTCGGCGGCTTCGCGCGGCTTCTCGAGGGACGCGGAGTGGCCGGCACCGGCCAGCGTTGCCTCCCGGCCTCCGGACGCCCGGGCGATGTTGATCCCGGAGATCGGCTGCGGATAAGCGTGGTCCTCCTCGCCGGCGATGGCCAGGACCGGGACGGAACAGGCGCTCAGCTCCTCCACGATGCGGGTGCGATGGATCACCTGGTGTGCGGCGTCCCCGATGGACGGGCCGAGCGCTGCCATCTTCTCGCGCCAGTGCTCGACCAGAGGCCCACCCGCGGCCAGGGTGGCATCGCCGAACATGATGTGGAGCAGCACGTCGATCACCGGTGCGCCGCCCTCCTGGCCGAGGACGTCGACGAGTGGAGCGAACTCCTCCAGCTTGTGCTCCTCCTCGCTGGACGCACCCACCGTGGCGACCGTCCGCACGAGGTCCGGGTGCCGGGCGGCCAGCCGTAGCGTGATGAACCCACCCATCGAGTTCCCGACGGCGTGAACGGGAGCGATGTCCAGCGCGCGGATCAGCGCGGCCGCATCCTCGGTGAGGTTGTCCATCGACAGGTCCTCGCGGCTGGCTGCGGCACTGCTCCCGCCCTGCCCGCGGTGGTCGTAGGCGACGGTGCGGTAGCCGGCCTCGTTGAGCAGCGCCGCCAGCGGATCGAACATCGAGGAGTCGAAGAACAACGAGTGGCTCAGCAGCACGACGTCCCCGTCCTCGGGCCCCTGGTCCAGGTAGGCGAGCTGTGTTCCGTTGACGTCGACGTGGTCCATGGAGTGTCCTCTTTCGATCGTGGTCCCTTGTACGGTGAGACGCTAGTCACGTGACGATCCTCGGTCTCACCGTTTTGCGCACAAGGAGGACGGATGCACGCACGGCCGCCGGGGCCGTCCCACATGACGGCCGGCTACGTCACCGGCGGCGCCGACACCCGCGCTCTCGCCCCCGAGCTGCGCCGGACCACGTGGCGTGAGCACGTCACCGACAACCACGGTCACCTGGACGTCGACTTCGGCGCCGCACCGGCGTTCACAGGGGGCACCCGCGTCCAACGCTGCGGCAACGTGCAGCTGGTCGAGTTCCGGTCCGAGGCAGTTCGCTACCGCAGGTCCGCGGCCGCGGTCGACCAGGACGGGGATGACAGCCTGCGGGTGGTCCTACCGCTGCACGGCTCCTTGCAGATCTCCGCCGCCGGGGTCCGCCGTGACCTGACCCCCGGGCTGGCGGCGGCGATGTCGATGCAGAGAGGCTTCCGTCTAGAGCAGGGCAGCACCGCTCACGCCCTCATCCTCAGCCTGCCCAGGTCCTGGTGGCAGGAGAGCGTCGAGCAACCTGTCGTCTGGGACCTCGCGAAGGGCGCGGGGGCGGTCTTCGCCGTCATGCTCCGCCAGATCGCCGACCAGCGAGACGACCTGGACGCCGCGTCGTTCCTCAGGGCCTGCGAGGCTGCGGCCCTCGTCCTGCCGCCGGACACGCTCGTCGACCTCCACACGCAGGCGTTGGCGCTGGTCCGCGAGCACTCCGACTCGGCATCGTTCGGTCCGCAGGAGCTGTCCCTGCTCCTGGGCCGGTCGTTGCGGTCCCTGCAACAGTCGCTGCACGCGATCGGGACCAGCCCGGCGGAGATGATCCGGACCCAGCGGCTCCAGCGGGCCGCGACCCGGCTCCACGACCCGCACTGGCGGGCGAGCACGATCAGCCACCTGGCGCACAGGTCCGGGTTCGGGTCGCTGACGGCCTTCAACACCGCCTTCCGGGCCCACACCGGCTCGAGTCCCTCGGAGTTCCGCAGGCGTGCGCCGGCCTGATGGCCTCGCCCCCGCTGACGCGTGCGAGGCAGGGGTAGGTGCGCGTGAGAATGGCGGACGGGGGACCCCTTCGACCTAGACTGGGTGTTCGCCCAGACGCCTTCGGAGGACATCCTGAGCACCGCAGCGCCCGGTCACCATGCACGCATGCCGGCACCCTCAGGCCCGAGGCTGCTCGCGGCCGTCCTGTGGGACATGGACGGCACGCTCGTGGACACCGAGCCGTACTGGATCGAGACCGAGTTCGCCCTCGCCGCGGAGCTCGGTGGCACCTGGAACGAGGAGCTGGCGCTCCAGCTCGTCGGCAACGACCTGCTGGAGTCGGGCCGCTTCATCCGGGAGCACATGGGGATCTCGCTCACGCCCGAGGAGATCGTGGAGCGCCTGCTCGACGGCGTGGTCGCGCTGGTGGAGCAGGAGGTGCCCTGGCGACCCGGTGCCCGCGAGCTGTTGGGGGCCCTCCACGAGGCCGACGTGCCGTGCGCGCTGGTCACGATGTCCTACCGGCGGTTCGTCGAGCCCATCCTGGCGGTGCTCCCGGCCGGGACGTTCCAGGCCGTGGTCACCGGTGACCAGGTCGAGCACGGCAAGCCGCATCCCGAGCCCTACCTGACCGGGGCCCGGCTGCTGGGGGTCGACCCGGCGGACTGCCTGGCGATCGAGGACTCCAACCCCGGGGCTCGTTCGGCCGAGGCGGCCGGGTGCACGGTGCTCGCCGTGCCCAACCACGTGCAGGTCGAGCCCGGCGACAGACGCGTCTTCCGCGACACCTTGGTGGGCCTCGACCCCGCCGGTCTGGCCGCCCTCCACGTGCCCCGGCAGCCACCTCGCTGAGCGGCTTCGCCAGCGGGTCGACAACCGGGTCCTAGTACCACCGGACGATGGCACAGCAGACCCGTGGCCGACGAGGGTGGTGGCACCACCCACCCTGGAGGAGCCACGATGACCCACCCGACGCGCACCATCCCCGCGCTGGCGCTGACCGGTGCCCTCAGCCTCGCGGCCGCCGTCAGCGCACCGGTCGCGGCCGAGGCCCGCGGCGGCGGTGACCGGGTGATCGCGAGGGGCACCTGTCCGGGCGCCCAGTGGAAGATCAAGGCCAAGCCCGACGACGGCCGGGTCGAGGTCGAGGCCGAGATCGACAGCTCCAGGTCCGGTCAGCGCTGGCACTGGGTGCTCAAGCACAACGGCTCCCGGTCGGCCTCGGGCTCGGCCCGCACGCACGGGCCCAGCGGCAGCTTCTCCGTGGAGCGGCGTACCGTCGACGCCTCCGGCGCCGACACCTTCGTCTTCAGGGCCACCAGGGCCGGTACGGCGTGCGTCGCCCGGGTGACGCTCTGAGACGTCGCGAGGCCCGGTCAGGACGGGTCGCGTCGATTCGCCCGGAGCGGGCCGCGACTCACGCGATACTCCCTCCATGTCCCACCCGCCCCGCATGAGCGCAGGGGTCTCCCGTGTGCTCCGCAGCCCGGTGGCCCAGTTCCTCGTGGCCGGCCTCGTCACGCTCGTCGTGCTCGTCGTGGTCACCGGCTCGCTCAGCGGGCGCGCCGCGCGGGAGGAGGCCCTCACCGACGCCCGCGCCTCGACCGAGGTGCTCGCGCACTCGGTCGCCGAGCCGGCGATCCCGCGCGGGCTCGTGGCGGGCCGTGCGGGTGCGATCGACCGCTACGACCGCGAGATGCTCACCCGGCTCGTGGTGGGCGAGGTGCAGCGGATCAAGATCTGGGCACGGGACGGGACGATCGTCTACTCCGACGAGGCCCGCCTGATCGGTGACCGGTTCGACCTCGGGCCGGAGGAGGCCGCGATCATGGAGGACGGCGGGTCCGAGGCCGAGGTGTCGGACCTCGCCAGACCCGAGAACCGCTACGAGCCGCGGGGGACCGGCCTGGTCGAGGTCTACACCCGTATCGAGGCACCCGACGGCGTCCCGCTGCTCTTCGAGGCCTACTACTCGGCCGACGACATCGAGGCCAGGCGGGCCGAGGTGATCGCTCCGTTCCGCTCGATCACGATCGGCGCCCTGGTGGCGCTCGTCCTGGTCGCGACCCCGATGCTCTGGGTGCTGACCCGTCGCCTCACCCGGGCTGCCGCCGAGCGCGAGCGGCTGCTGCGCAGTGCCGCGGACGCGTCCGACGCCGAGCGCCGGAGGGTCGCCCGCGACCTCCACGACGGCGTCGTGCAGGACCTCGCCGGTGCGTCGTTCACGGTCTCCGCGCTGGCGCGCGAGACCACGGACGGCGTCGAGCGCGAGGCCCTGGACGGCGTCGGTTCGTCGCTGCGCGGCATCCTGCGGTCGCTGCGCTCGCTCCTCGTGGAGATCCACCCGCCACGGCTCTTCGCCGGAGACCTCCGCGCCGCGCTCGACGACCTCACCGCGCCGGCGGCTTCCTCCGGGGTCGACGTACGGGTGGACGTCACGGGTCTCGGTGGCGTCCCTGACGACGCGGTCGCCCTGGTGTGGCGGGTCGCCCAGGAGGCCGTCCGCAACGCGCTGCGCCACGCCCGCGCAGGACGGCTCGATGTCGTCGTGCGCCGGGCGCCGACCGGCATCGAGCTCGAGGTCACCGATGACGGCGTCGGCTTCGACCCGAGCGCCGACCGTGCCGACACCCACTACGGCCTGCGCGGGCTGGACAGCCTGGTGCAGGATCACGGTGGCGGGCTCCAGGTCGTCTCCGCACCCGGCCGGGGCACCCGGGTCGTGCTGCACGTCGACCTGAGGAGCCGCCGATGAACCCGCCGACCGACCATCCCGTGGATCCGCCGGCGGATCCACGGGCAGCCGCACCGAACGAGATCACCCTCGTCCTGGTCGACGACCACGCCATCGTGCGCCGCGGGCTGGCCCAGCTCCTCGGCGGCGCGGCCGGCATCCGCGTGGTCGGCGAGGCCGGCGACGGGGCCGAGGCCGTCGGGGTCGTCTCCCGGCTCCGACCCGACGTCGTGCTGATGGACCTCCAGATGCCGACCATGGACGGGGTCACCGCGACCCGCCGGATCCTCGAGGAGCACCCCGAGACCCAGGTGCTCGTCCTGACGTCGTTCTCCGACTCGGGCCGGATCGTCGCCGCGCTCGACGCCGGCGCGGTCGGGTACCTCCTCAAGGACGCCGACCCCGACGACGTGATCGACGGGGTCCGGGCGGTCGCCCGCGGTGAGTCGCCGCTGCACCCGCGAGCCGCGCGCGAGCTGCTGTCGGCACGCCGGAGCACTCCCGCACCCGCGGACCTGACCCCCCGTGAGACCCAGGTGCTCGGGCTGGTGCGCGCCGGACTGGCCAACAAGCAGATCGCCCGTCGCCTCGGGATCTCCGAGCGCACGGTCAAGGCCCACCTGACGTCGGTGTTCGCGGCGATCGGCGTCGTCGATCGCACCCAGGCCGCGGTGTGGGCGGAACGAAATGGGGTAGGAGACTAGCGTCGGCGCAGCGCCGGCGATCCTCGAGCCACCCACCCACCAGGAGGAACCATGACCACCGGACCACGTGAGGGTGTGCTCCCGGCCTGCAGCGCCTGCGGGAGCGAGAGCACGAGCGAGGGGTTCATCGAGGATCGCGGCGAGGCCTCGGGCGGCTACCTGCGCTGGATCCCGGGCGCGCTCGAGCGGGGGATCTTCGGTGGCGCCAAGGTCGCCTTCAAGCAGCGGGTACCCGTCGCAGCCTGGATGTGCTCACGCTGCGGTCACCTCGACCTGTATGCCATGCCCGACTGACGGCCCGACTGACGGCCCGACTGACGGCCCGACTGACGGCCCGACTGACGGCCGGCGCGGCCGGCAGCCCCTCCCCAAATCCTGCGGCGCCGCGCCCGGGGACCGGCCGGATCTCCCGGTCGGAGGGCTCCGGAAACGCGATTGTTGCGAGATCGCGACCTTCGACCTGGCGTCCGAGGGTGGCGGTGGCGGCGGGGCGGGCGTAAGTTGCGGGCGTTCTGCAGCATCTCTCTCCCGGAGGTAGACCCACGTGAAAAGAGCACGGCACGTCCTGTCCATCGCAGGCGCCGGCATCCTGATCGCCTCTCTCGCCGCCTGCGGCGAGAGCGCTCGCGAGAACGACAACACCTCGGAGGGCAGCGGCGCCGGCGCCGCGGCCACCGGCTCCTGGACCCTGGGCACGACCGAGACGGTCACCGCCATGGACCCGGCGGGCTCCTACGACTTCGGCTCCTGGAACATGCAGTACAACATCTTCGAGCAGCTGCTCACGATCCCGGCGGGCGGCGACACGCCCGAGGGTGACGCCGCCGAGTCCTGTGACTACGACGACCCGACGACGGTCACCTGCACCCTGCGCGAGGGCCTCACGTTCTCCAACGGCGACGAGCTGACCTCCTCCGACGTCGCGTTCTCGCTCAAGCGCAACCTCGAGATCAACGACCCGAACGGCTCCTCGGTGCTCCTGGGCTCGATCAGCAACGGCGACGCCGAGAACCAGACCCTGGCCGAGAACGCCATCGAGACGCCCGACGACCTCACCGTCATCTTCCACCTCAACCAGCCCGACCTGACCTTCACCAAGGTGCTCTCGACGGCGACGGCCTCGATCGTCGACGAGGAGGTGTTCCCGGCCGACGCCCTGATGGCCGACTCCGACGTCATCGGCTCCGGTCCCTACGTCCTCGAGCAGTACGCCGAGGCCTCGCAGGCGACCCTGGTCGCCAACGGCGACTACGACGGCACCCGGGTGCCGCAGACCAAGCAGATCTTCGTCAAGTACTACAACGACCCGGCCCCGCTGCGGAACGCGATCAGCGCCGGCCAGGTCGACATCGCCTGGCGCACGCTGAGCCCGACCGACCTCAACTCCCTCGAGGAGGAGGGCAACGTCGACGTCGTCCGCGGTGAGGGCTCGGAGTTCCGCTACTGGGTCTGGCAGCTCGAGGCCGGCGCCGGCAAGGACAAGGCGGTCCGCCAGGCGGCGGCCCAGCTGATCGACCGCGACAAGATCGTCGCCAACGCCTACGACGGCACCGTGTCGCCGGCGTACTCGATCGTGCCCCCGGGCTTCGGCGGCCAGAAGGACTCCTTCGACGCGAAGTACGGCGCCCCCTCGGTCGACGCCGCCAAGACGCTGCTGGACGACGCCGGCATCAAGACCCCGGTCAAGATCACGCTCGGCTACACGCCCACCCACTACGGCCCCAACGCGGTCGACGAGGCTCGCGAGTTCGCCCAGCAGCTCAACGACAGCGGCCTCTTCACCGTCAAGCTCGCCGACGCCGAGTGGGAGGAGTACCAGGACCTCTACAAGCAGGGCGCCTACGACCTGCACATCCTGGGTTGGTACCCCGACTTCCTCGACGCCGACAACTACCTGACGCCCTTCGTGCGCGACGGTGGCTTCTTCGCCAACGGCTACTCGAACCCCGAGGTCAACACCCTGCTCGACCAGGAGCTCGGCGAGACCGACGAGGCCGCCCGCGACGACGAGATCGGCCAGCTCCAGGACATCGTCGCCGAGGACGTCCCGCTGATCCCCTCGTGGAACGGGCAGAACGTCGCCGTGGCGACCGACAAGATGAGCGGAGTGGCCGAGACCCTCGACCCGACGTACATCTTCCGGTTCTGGGGGATCACCAAGGCCGAGTGACCTCGTGGGCCGGGAGACCGGCCCGCAGGTCATCACCACCTGACACGGGCGAGGGGCGTCCGCCGCACGGCGGGCGCCCCTCTCCTACGTCATCACACCGGAAGCCGGAGGCTCATGAGTACTGCATCGACCGGGTCCCTGCCTCGCTACATCCTGACCCGGCTACTGCTGGTCATCCCGATGATGTGGGTCCTGCTCACCCTGGTCTTCGTGCTCCTGCGGGTCGCCCCGGGCGACCCGGTCCGCGCGGCGCTGGGCGACAAGATCAGTCCCGAGGCCCTCGACGCCCGGCGAGCCACGCTCGGCCTGGACCGACCGCTGATCGTGCAGTACCTCGACTACCTCGGCAACGTGTGCCGCCTCGACTTCGGCACCACCATCAGCAACAAGCGCCCGGTGCTGGAGATCATCCAGCAGCAGGGCGGCGCGACGCTGACCCTCACCGTCGGGGCCTTCCTCTTCGCCCTGCTGATCGGCCTGCCGCTGGGTCGGATCGCGGGTCGCCGACGCGACACCGCGCTCGACGCCGGCATCCGGATCCTCGGCGTCGTCTCCTACGCCGCTCCCATCTTCTGGGTCGGGCTGATGCTCGTCCTGTTCGTCGTCAAGTTCGTCCCCGGCTGGCCGATCGACGGCATCGCCACCGCGGAGACCATCTTCTACGTCAAGCCCGACGAGCACACCGGGATCATCCTGCTCGACGCGACCCTGCAAGGTGACTGGGTCTCGGTCAAGGACATCCTGCAGCACCACGTGCTGCCCTGCTTCACCCTCGGTCTGCTGCTGTCGGGGGTCATCATCCGGCTGGTCCGCGTCAACGTGATCCAGGCGATGAAGGACGACTACGTCGAGGCAGCACGCGCCCGGGGCATCCCGGAGCGTCAGGTGATCCGCAAGCACGCCTTCCGCAACGCGCTGGTCCCGGTGATCACGGTGATCGGCCTGCAGTTCGCGCTCACGCTCTCCGGCGCGATCCTGACGGAGAAGACCTTCAACTGGCCCGGGCTGGGCAACCAGCTGGTGCAGTTCCTCACCGCGCGCGACTACATCGCGGTGCAGGGCCTGGTCACCTTCTTCGCCCTCGCCGTCGTGGTGGTCAGCGTGCTGGTCGATATCCTGAACGCCCTCGTCGACCCCCGAGTGAGGTACTGATGGCACGCTTCGTCCCGGGTTTCGCCCGGACCATCTGGAACACCAAGGGGCTGGCTCGCTACATCCTCGCCGCCGGGATCCTCCTCACCCTGATGTTCGTCGTGTTCGCGGTCTTCGCACCGTGGATCGCGCCGTACGACTTCGCGCAGAACAACATCGACGGGGTGCGGTTCCCCAAGAGCGCGCCGGCCTCGGCCGATCACATCTTCGGCACCAACGATCAGTTCTTCGACGTCTTCTCCCGCGTGGTGTGGGGCGCCCGCACCGCTCTCGAGGTGGTGTTCCTGTCGGTGATCCTGTCCGCCGCGGTAGGGGTGCCGCTCGGGTTGGTCTCAGGATTCGTCGGGGGCTGGTGGGACCGGGTGCTGGTGTTCCTGATGGACGCGCTGTACTCGTTCCCCTCGCTGCTCCTCGCGATCGTGTTCTCCTTCCTGCTGCGCGAGAAGATCGGCGGCGGCATCCTGGCGGCCGCCCTGTCGCTCACGGTGATCTACATCCCGCAGTACTTCCGCGTCGTGCGCAACACCACGGTCTCGGCCCGTGAGGCGACGTACGTCGAGGCGGCCCGGGCGATCGGGGCCCCGCCCGTCACGATCATGCGCAAGTACCTGTTCAGCAACGTGGTGCAGTCGGTCCCGGTCATCGGCACCCTGAACGCCGCGGACGCCCTCGGCACCCTTGCCGCGCTGGGCTTCCTGGGGTTCGGCATCCAGCCGGGCGAGGCCTCGGAGTGGGGCTACGACCTCAGCCGCGCGCTCGACAACGTGTCGGCCGGCGACTTCTCCCCGGCCTTCTGGCCCGGCCTGGCGATCATCCTGCTCGTCACCGCGCTGACGCTGGTCGGTGAGGGGCTCAACGAGACCCTCAACCCCGCGTTGCGCCGACGCCGCCTGCTGAAGGTGTCCTTCCCCGACGCCGCACCCCTGAAGGAGGACGCCCGATGACCGTCTCCGACCTCGTCCCCGGCACCGACGCCGGCGGTGACCGCGGCAGCGACGTCGTCCTCGCGGCCAAGGACCTGCGGGTCTGGTACGGCACCGAACGCGGTCCCGTGCGGGCCGTCGACGGCGTGAGCTTCGAGATCCGCAAGGGCGAGATCCTCGGCCTGGTCGGGGAGTCGGGCTGCGGCAAGTCCACCCTCGGCCGCGGGCTGCTCGGGCTGCTGCCGGAGGGCTCGGCCCGCGACGGCGAGCTGACCTTCGACGGGCGCGACATGCTGTCGCTCAAGCGCCGGGAGCAGTACGCCCTGCGCGGCGGCTCGCTCGGGATGATCTTCCAGGAGCCGTTGACCCGGCTGAACCCGCTGATGCGCATCGCCGAGCACTTCTCCGAGACCCTGAAGGTCCACGAGAAGGGCATCAGCAAGACCGAGATCACGCGCCGGTCCCTCGAGGCGCTGCGGGTGATGGGGATCCCGCCGACCCGGTTGCGCGCCTACCCGCACGAGTTCTCCGGTGGCATGCGCCAGCGCCTGATGATCGCGCTGACGCTGGTCCTTCGGCCGTCGTTCGTCGTCGCCGACGAGCCGACGACCGCCCTCGACGTGCTGGTCGAGGCGCAGATCATCCGGATCCTGCACGGGCTGCGCGAGACCTACGACACCTCGCTGCTGCTCATCACCCACAACCTGGGCATCATCGCCGAGGCGTGCGACCGGGTCGCGGTCATGTATGCCGGCAAGATCGTCGAGATCGGCGACGCCCGGGAGGTCTTCAGCCGCCCGCAGCACTCCTACACCCGCGAGCTGCTGCGCTCGACGATCTCGCTGTCGACGACCGGCCTGAACTACATCGAGGGGGCTCCGCCCGACCTGACCGACCCGCCGAGCGGGTGTCACTTCCACCCACGCTGCCCCGACGCGATGGCCATCTGCGCCGAGCGTGAGCCGGCCGACCGGGAGCTGTCGAACGGCACCCGGGTCGCCTGCTGGGCGGCCGAGCGGGCCCACGGCCTCGAGCTCTCGGCCGCCGAGAGCACCCCCCTGGAACGTGAGGAGATCTCCCTTGCCGACGAAGCCTGAGACCCACGAGGGCGAGCTCCCGCCGAGCGGGCTCTCCGCCACCGTCATCGAGACCGACGCGCTCGAGGTCCACTACCAGCTCCAGGGCGGAGCGCTGTCCCGCCTGCTCGGCCTGAAGTCGCGCACCGTGAAGGCGATCGACGGCGTCACGGTGCAGCTGCGGCGTGGCGAGGTGCTCGGGGTCGTGGGGGAGTCCGGCAGCGGCAAGACCACCCTCGGCCGGGCGCTGCTGGGCCTGGCGCCCACGACCGGCGGGTCGATCAGCTACCACTCACCCGAGGGTGAGCGCCGCGTCTCCCAGATGAAGGGAGCCGAGCTGCGCCGGCTGCGGACCGACCTGCAGATGGTCTTCCAGGACCCGAACGCCGCGCTCAACCCGTCGATGACGATCGAGGAGGCCGTCGGGCACCCGCTGGTCATCCACAAGATCGCCAAGGGTGCCGAGCTCCAGGAGCGGGTGCACGCCGCCCTGGAGCGGGTCGGCCTCGCCCCGGTGGAGCGGTTCGCCTCGAAGTACCCCTCCGACCTCTCCGGTGGCCAGAAGCAGCGTGCGGTCATCGCCCGCGCGATCATCCTCGAGCCCGAGGTGCTGGTCGCCGACGAGCCGGTCTCCATGCTCGACATGAGCGTGCGCGCCAAGATCATCCAGCTGATGATCGACCTCAAGGCGGACCTGGGCCTGACGTACCTCTACATCACCCACGACCTGGCGAGCGCGAAGTTCTTCTGCGACCGGATCGCGATCATGTACCTGGGTCGGATCGTGGAGATCGGGCCCACGGCGGAGATCTTCGCCAACCCACGACACCCCTACACGAAGGCGCTCCTCAAGGCGATCCCCGAGCCCGACCCGGAGCGGATGATCCCGCGGGACCTGCCGCGCGGCGAGATCCCCGACGCCGCCGTACCGCCGCTGGGGTGCTCGTTCCACCCGCGGTGCCCCGAGGCGGTCGCCGCCTGTGGCTGGGAGTCGCGGGACCTGCGCGCGCTGCTGGAGCAGCACTGGACCAGCGGCGACACCGAGCACTTCGAGACCGAGCGGGCCCTGGTCGGTGACCTGGACGACCTGGACGCGCCGCTCACCCAGGTCCGGATCGCCACCAAGGACCCCGATGCGTTGCTGGAGCTCCTCGAGGGGATCCGGCGCGAGGACCCCGAAGAGCCGACGTGGTCCGGCGTGGAGTCGATTCAGGCCGACGCCACCGGCGTCGATGTGCGCTTCCACGACGGCGTGGACCCACGGCTGCGTCGCGCCGGCGGGGTCGACGTCGCGTGCGTGCTCTACCCGGAGACCGACGGCGACGGGTCCGCCTCGGGGAGCTGAGCGACGGGCTGCTCCGCGGGCTGCTCCGCGGACCGCTCGGGGTCCGTCCGGGGGCTCGGCAGCGGCGGCGGGGTGCCCCCGAACTCGGGGCAGATCGCCTGGTGCGCGCACCAGCTGCACAACCGGCTCCGGCGCGGGCGCCAGTCCCCGCTGGCCTCGGCCACCTGGATGGCCTCCCAGATCGCCTGCACCTTGCGCTCGGTGGCCAGGAGCTCGCGCTCGTCCGGCTGGTAGCGGAGCAGCTCGCCGTTGCCCAGGTAGACCAGCTGGAGCATCGTGGGAACGACGCCACGGATGCGCCACAGGACCAGGGCGTAGAACTTGAGCTGGAAGAGGGCGGCCGCCTCGAAGCCCTCCCGCGGTGAGCGGCCGGTCTTGTAGTCGACGACCCGGATCGCTCCGTCGGGTGCCACGTCGACGCGGTCGACGAACCCGCGCAGGAGCAGGCGGGACTCCAGCAGCGACTCGACGTACAGCTCGCGCTCGGCGGGCTCGAGCCGGGTGGGGTCCTCGAGCCGGAAGTACTGCTCCAGGCTCGCGCGGCACGACGCCCACCAGCGTTCGCTCTCGGGGCTGCCCTCGGCGACCACGTCGGCGAGCTCGGGGGCCGCGTCCAGGACGGTCTCCCACGCCGGGCCGAGCATGGCCACGGCCTGCTCCGGCGTGCGCTCGGCGGCAGGGAGGTCGAACAGGTCCTCCAGGACCTTGTGCACCACCGTCCCGCGCACCTGGTCGGGCGAGGACGGCTCGGGCAGCCGGTCGATCGTGCGGAAGCGGTAGAGCAGCGGACAGGTGAGGAAGTCGCCGGCCCGGCTCGGCGAGAGCGCGCCGCGGACCTCGACGCCGTCGACCCGGGTCGAGACACGGTCGGCGGGGGTGACTCCGGTCTGTGGCGCGCTCATGACCTGCAGCCTAGGAGGACCCGGGGACAACCGCGGACGACGGATGCCGTCCCCGGCGGACGGGACCGTAGGCTGGCGACATGATCCGCGACACCGAGCAGCCCCGGGGAATCCTCCGGGTCGCCACGGTGCGGGGAGTCGCGATCCAGGTGTCGTTCTCGACGGCGCTGCTCGTTGCGGTGCTCGCCGTGGCCTGTGCTCCCCAGGTGGAACGGGTCTCCCCGGGTCTCCCTCCCGCGCTGACCTTCGGGGCCGGCGCGCTCGTCGGGGTGCTCGTCTACCTCGCCGTGCTCCTCCACGAGGGCGCCCATGCCGTCGCGGCACGACGGTACGGACACCCGGTCGTGTCGGTCACCCTGAGCGCCGTGGGCGGTCGTACGTCGATCGAGGGCGAGTCCCGCACCCCGCGCGAGGAGTTCGTCACCGCCGCCGCCGGCCCGGTGGCGTCGCTGCTGCTCGGCGCGGTCGCGCTCGCCGTGCGGCTGCCGTTGGACGAGAGCCTGGCGACCCTCGGGCTCGAGGTGCTCGTGCTGGCCAACCTGGTGCTCGGCGGGCTCGACCTGGTGCCGGCCCCGCCGCTGGACGGCGGTCGGCTGGTGAAGGCCGTCGCCTGGCGGATCGTCGGCTCGGCGCGTCAGGGAGCCGTCGTCGCGGCCCGGACGGGCCGCGTGGTCGCGGTCGTGGTGGCCCTGGCCCCGCTCGCTCGTGGTGCTGGTACTGCGGGTCGAGCTCAACGTCACCGACATCGTCCTGTGCGCTGGCCATGGGCCTGCTCCTGTGGACGCTGTCGACCAACGACCTGACCGTGAACACGCTTCGGCTGCAGGTCGGCAGCCTCGTCGTGCGCGACCTGGCCCGTCCGACGCTCACCGTCGCGCCCGACCTGCCGCTGGCCGAGGCCATCCGCCGCGCGGACGAGGCGGAGGCGACCGGGATCGTCACCGTCGATGCCCGCGGCACCCTCGTCGGCGTCGTGAGCGACGCCGCGGTGGAGGCGACGCCCGCCGAACGGCGCCCGTGGCTGGCCACGTCGGAGGTCGCGCAGGCGGTGACCCCCGAGCAGCTCCTCGCGGCCGACATCACCGGCGACCAGCTCCTCGCCGCGATCAGCCACGCGCCGATGGCCGAGTACCTCCTCGTCGACGCCGGCGGGTGCGCTGGTGGGCGTGCTGTCCCTGCGCGACCTCGACCGGGCGGTCGGACGGCGTCTGACGGCGGCCTCGCGCACATGCTGAGCGGGGGGCGTCCACCCGGTACGGTTCCGCGGTGTCCACCACCCCACCCGATCCCCGACGTGCCCGACGTACCCGCTGCCGCCTGGTCCGGCGTCCACCGCGGACCGCTGCGCGCGGGGGAGTGGGTGCGCCTGGTCGACACCAAGGGCCGCAAGCACAACATCTGCCTCGAGGCCGGGCAAGACCTTCCACACCAACCGCGGCGGCATGGCCCACGACGACCTGATCGGTCACGAGGAGGGCTTCACGATCACGTCGACCTCGGGCGGTGAGTACCTCGTCTTCCGGCCGCTGCTGTCGGAGTTCGTCGTCTCGATGCCCCGCGGCGCGGCGGTGGTCTACCCCAAGGACGCCGCCCAGATCGTCGCCCTGGCCGACATCTTCCCCGGCGCCGACGTCGTCGAGGCCGGCGTCGGCTCCGGCGCGCTGACCTGCTCGCTGCTGCGCGCGGTCGGGCCCTACGGCCGGGTGATCTCCTACGAGCGCCGCGAGGAGTTCGCCGAGGTCGCCCGCAAGAACGTGCGCCAGTTCTTCGGGGCCCCCGACGGCGAGACCCACCCCGCGTGGCAGCTGAGCCTGGGCGACCTCGCCGAGGCGCTGCCGGCCTCCGGGGCGCGGGTGCGACCGCATCATCCTCGACATGCTGGCCCCCTGGGAGTGCCTCGACGCCGCCGCCGGCGCCCTGCGGCCCGGCGGGATCGTGTGCGCCTACGTCGCCACGACCACCCAGCTGTCCCGCTTCTGCGAGACCGTCCGCGTCCACGGCGGCTTCACCGAGCCGCAGGCCTGGGAGTCGCTCGTGCGCGACTGGCACGTCGAGGGCCTCGCCGTGCGCCCCGGCCACAAGATGATCGGGCACACGGCGTTCCTGGTCACCGCCCGCCGGATGGCGCCCGGGCCAGAAGGCACCGCGCAAGACGCGTCGCCCCGCGCCCGGTGCCTACGGCGTCGACTACCACGGCCCGCGTCCGGAAGGGATCCCCGAGCTGCCGGCCGAGGGCGAGGGGTCGGCGGGGTGAAGCCGTTCCTGCTGCTCTCGATCCGGAGCGAGCAGGCCGCCGCCGACGACGAGCACGCGGCGTTCGCGCGCTTCCTCGGGGTCGACCGACGGCCGCCCTGCACCGCGTGCTGCTCGGGGTCGACGACCTCGGCGACCTCCACCTGCGCCTGGACGGTGGTCCGGGATCCTCCTCGGCGGTGGGTCCTTCACCTACTCCGACGACCCGGCGAGCAAGTCGGCGGCCCAGCTGCGCGCCGAGGACGACCTCACGGTGCTGCTGGACGCGGTCGTCGCGGCCGACTTCCCCTTCCTGGGCGCCTGCTACGGCATCGGGACCCTCGGCAGCCACCAGGGCGGGCTGGTCGACCGCCGCACCCCGAGCCGGTCGGGCCGCTCGCGGTGACGCTGACCTCCGAGGGCCAGGCCGACCCGCTCTTCGCCGGCGTGCCGGCCGACTTCGCCGCCTACGGCGGCCACAAGGAGGCCCTCGCGCGCCGCCGAGCACGCCGACCCTGCTGGCCACGTCGCGCGCCTGCCCGGTGCAGGCCTTCCGCGTGGGCCAGCACGTCTACGCGACCCAGTTCCACCCCGAGCTCGACCTCGACGGGCCTGGCGACCCGGATCGCGACGTACGCGACCTACGGCTACTTCGACCCCGTCCGAGGCCGACGCGCTCACCGCCGCCGGCGCTGCGGTCGACGTGCACCACCCGATGACGCTGCTGGCGCAACTTCGCCGCCCGCTACGGGCGCTGACCGGCGACCGTTCGGTCCCGGCCGCCGTCCGGTCCCGGCCGCCCGGATCGCGAGGGCGTCCCTGGCCGCCCCGATCCGCGCGACGACCGGTTCGTCCTGCGCCGACACGTGCCGGTGACGAAAACGTGACCGACACCGTGCAGCCTTCTCCTTCCGTGGCGGACCCAGCGCAGGTAGGGTCGACACGACAGGAGGTGGGCCAATGTCGAACATGAGTGAAGGTTCCAGCAGAGGTGGTCGCAGCACCGAGGAGCTGATGTCCCAGGTGCGGTTCCTCGAGGCCGAGGTGACCGACCTGCGCCGCCGGCTCTCCGACGGCCCCACGACGTCACGCGGCCTCGAGCTCCGGCTCGCGGACACGCAGCGGTCCCTGGCCGCGGTCTCCTCGCAGAACGAGCGCCTCGCGCAGACGCTGCGCGAGGCCCGCGACCAGATCACGACGCTCAAGGAGGAGGTCGACCGACTGGCGCAGCCGCCCGCCGGCTTCGGCACCTTCCTGGCCCGCAACGACGACGACTCGGTCGACGTCTTCACCGGCGGGCGCAAGCTGCGTGTCAGCGTGAGCCCCGCCGTCGACCTCGACGCCCTGCGCCGCGGCCAGGAGGTCATGCTCAACGAGGCCCTCAACGTCGTCGAGGCGATGGAGTTCGAGCAGGTCGGCGAGGTCGTGATGTTCAAGGAGCTGCTCGCCGACGGCGACCGGGTCCTGGTCATCGCCAACGCCGACGAGGAGCGCGTCGTGCGCCTGGCCGAGCCGCTGCGCGACATCACCCTGCGCGCCGGCGACTCCCTGCTGCTCGACTCCCGGGCCGGCTACGTCTACGAGCGGGTCCCCAAGTCCGAGGTCGAGGAGCTCGTCCTCGAGGAGGTCCCCGACATCGACTACACCGACATCGGCGGGCTGTTCGGGCAGATCGAGACCATCCGCGACGCCGTCGAGCTGCCCTACCTGCACCCCGAGCTGTTCGTCGAGCACGAGCTGAAGCCGCCGAAGGGCGTGCTCCTCTACGGGCCTCCCGGCTGCGGCAAGACCCTGATCGCGAAGGCCGTGGCCAACTCGCTCGCCAAGAAGGTCGCCGCCAAGACCGGCCAGGAGGGGAAGTCCTACTTCCTCAACATCAAGGGCCCCGAGCTGCTCAACAAGTACGTCGGCGAGACCGAGCGCCACATCCGCCTGGTCTTCCAGCGGGCCCGCGAGAAGGCCAGCGAGGGCACGCCCGTCATCGTGTTCTTCGACGAGATGGACTCCCTTTTCCGCACCCGTGGCTCCGGCGTGAGCTCGGACGTCGAGAACACCATCGTCCCGCAGCTGCTCAGCGAGATCGACGGCGTCGAGGCCCTCGAGAACGTGCTGGTGATCGGTGCGTCCAACCGCGAGGACATGATCGACCCGGCGATCCTGCGCCCGGGCCGGCTCGACGTGAAGATCAAGATCGAGCGGCCCGACGCCGAGTCGGCGCGCGACATCTTCAGCAAGTACCTCACCGCGCGGCTGCCGCTGCACGCCGACGACCTCGGCGAGTTCAACGGCGACCGTGACGCCTGCGTTGCCGGGATGATCCGGGCGACCGTCGAGCGGATGTACACCGAGACCGAGGAGAACCGCTTCCTCGAGGTGACCTACGCCAACGGCGACAAGGAGGTCCTGTACTTCAAGGACTTCAACTCCGGCGCCATGATCCAGAACATCGTCGACCGGGCGAAGAAGATGGCGATCAAGGACCTCCTCGACCAGGACCAGCGCGGGCTGCGGGTCGCGCACCTGTTGCAGGCCTGCGTCGACGAGTTCAAGGAGAACGAGGACCTGCCCAACACGACCAACCCCGACGACTGGGCGCGGATCTCGGGCAAGAAGGGCGAGCGGATCGTCTTCATCCGCACGCTCATCACCGGCAAGCAGGGCACCGAGCCGGGTCGCTCGATCGACACGGTCGCCAACACCGGCCAGTACCTCTGACCGCTGCCGTCCCGCGGCGCTCCCGGACGTCGACGGCGTGCGGGTGCGCCTCAGGACGCGACCGCGCTCCCGCGGTAGCCGTAGGTGAGCGGTGAGTGTGGTCCCGGCAGGTACTCCGCGCGCACCTCGGTCACGCGCAGCCCGCCGGCGCGCAGCAGCGCCGGGACGTCCCGGGTCAGGTGGCAGCCGCCCGCGACCCGGCGTTCCAGGGGCTCGAGGACGCGTTGGGCCCGGGCCATCCGGCGGGTCGGGGCCAGGCCGTGCTCCAGGAACGCGAACGTTCCGCCCGGGCGCAGCACGCGGCGTACCTCGGAGACGGCCAGCGCCGGGTCGGGGATCGTGCACAGCGTGAAGGTGCACAGCACGTGGTCGTAGGAGCGCCTCCGGCGCGTCGAGGTGCTGCCCGTCGAGCCCCACCCGGTGCACCGGAAGGGCGGTGCGCGCCCGGCGGCGCTCCGACATCGCCCACCCACGGTCCGACGGCTCCACGGCGTCGACCGCCGTCACCGCGCTCGGGAGGTGGCGCAGGTTGAGGCCACCGCCGAAGCCGAGCTCGAGCACCTCGCCCGTCGAGCCCGGCGCAGACCTCGGCCCGGAGCTCGCCGATCTCCTTGCCGCGCAGCGCGCGGTCGACGATCACCGGGACGACGCGCTCTTCCCACCAGCCCATGCGGCCACGCTAGGGCATGTCCTGGAGCGCGGCGCCGGCACCGAGTACGTTCTCGCCATGCGCCGTCACTTCCTCCTCCGCAGGTCCTTCGCCCGGCTGGCCCTGCGCCTCGCCGCTGGCGCACCGCAGGGGAGGTGCCGCGCCGCGGGATCCTCGTCGGGGCCCCGCACACCTCGAACTGGGACTGGGTGCTGACGATGCTGCTGGCCTGGGACAGCAGCGTGCAGATCCGGCTCCTGGTCAAGGACTCCTTCTTCAAGGGTCCGCTGGGATTCGCTGATGCGCGCTACCGGAGCGGTCGAGCTCGACCGCCGCAACCCCGGCGCCACGATCCGCGCCCTGCTGGCCGACGCCGCGCAGGACGAGACGTTCCTGCTCGGGCATCGCCGCCGAGGGCACCCGCAGCAAGGGGGAGTACTGGAAGTCTGGCTTCTACCGGATCTCCCAGCAGACCGGCATCCCGGTCACCCTGGCCTACCTCGACGGCCCGTCGCGCACGGTCGGATGGGGTCCGACGTTCGCGCTGACCGGTGACGTCGGCGCCGACATGGACCGGGTCCGGGCCTTCTACGCCGACAAGCAGGGCATCCGGGCCGAGCTCACCACCGAGCCTCGGCTGCGGGAGGAGGACGCCGGCGCCGGGTGACCCGGTCTGATCCGGGCCTACCCGGAATTCGCGGCAACGCGCCGGGGCGGACCCGTGACCCGAGCGCCCGGATCGTGTTGGCTTGGCCGGGTCGGCCTCCTGGTCGGCCGTCCTGTCGCCTTCCCTCCGGGAGCCCCCATGAAGAAGCTGCTCATCGTCGTCCTCGCCGCCGCCGGCATCGGTCTGGCCGTCAAGGTCGTCACCAGCCGCTGACAATGGTGCCGGCGCTCCGGCTGGGCACGTCGGGGTCTGCCCCGGCACGCACCACCGCGTAGGCTCGATGACATGAGTGTGCGCCGGGTGATGGGGACCGAGATCGAGTACGGCATCTCGGTCGTCGGCCAGCCGTCGGCCAACCCGATGGTGGCGTCCTCGCAGGTCGTCAACGCCTACGCCTCGGCGACCGCGCGGGCTCGTCGGGCGCGCTGGGACTTCGAGGAGGAGTCGCCGCTGCGCGATGCGCGCGGGTTCGACATGTCCCGGCAGGTCGCCGACCCCTCCCAGCTCACCGACGAGGACCTCGGCCTCGCCAACGTCATCCTGACCAACGGCGCCCGGCTCTACGTCGACCACGCCCACCCGGAGTACTCCACCCCCGAGGTGACCACCCCGCTGACATCGTGCGCTTCGACAAGGCTGGCGAGCAGGTGATGCTCGACGCGGCCAGGCGCGCCGCCCAGCTGCCCGGCGGGCCGCAGATCACGCTGTACAAGAACAACACCGACAACAAGGGCTCGTCGTACGGCGCCCACGAGAACTACCTGATGCGGCGCTCCACGCCGTTCGCCGACATCGTGCGCCACCTGACGCCGTTCTTCATCGGCCGCCAGGTCATCTGCGGCGCGGGTCGGGTCGGCAAGGGCCAGGACGGCCGCGAGCAGGGCTTCCAGCTCACCCAGCGCGCCGACTTCTTCGAGGTCGAGGTCGGCCTCGAGACGACGTTGAAGCGTCCGATCATCAACACCCGCGACGAGCCGCACGCGGATCCGGAGAAGTACCGTCGGCTCCACGTCATCATCGGCGACTCCAACCTCTCGGAGATCTCGACGTACCTGAAGGTCGGGACCACCTCGCTGGTGCTGGCCATGATCGAGGACCGGTTCATCAACGTCGACCTCGGCGTCGAGGGCCCCGTCTCGGCGCTGCGGGCGGTCTCGCACGACCCGACGCTGAAGCAGACCGTCACGCTCAACGACGGGCGCACGATCACCGGGATCCAGCTCCAGCTCGAGTACCTCGACCTGGCTCGCAAGTACGTCGAGGACCGCTACGGTGCGGACGCCGACGAGCAGACCGTGGACGTCCTGGCCCGGTGGGAGTCGGTGCTCGACCGTCTCGAGCGCGACCCGATGCTCTGCGCCACCGAGCTCGACTGGGTCGCCAAGCTCAAGCTCCTCGAGCAGTACCGCTCGCGCGACGGGCTCGCCTGGGACGACGCGAAGCTCCAGGTCATCGACTACCAGTACTCCGACATCCGCCCCGAGAAGGGCCTCTACCACCGGTTGGTCTCGGCCGGCCGCATGGAGCGGCTGCTGACCCAGGGCGAGGTCGACGACGCCATGCACGACCCGCCCACCGACACCCGCGCCTACTTCCGGGGCCGCTGCCTGGAGAAGTACGCCGAGCACGTCGCCGCCGCCTCCTGGGACTCGGTCATCTTCGACCTCCCCGGCCGCGAGTCGCTGCAGCGCGTCCCGACCATCGACCCGCTGCGCGGCAGCAAGGCGCACGTCGGCGACCTGCTCGACCGGTGCGACACCGCCGAGCAGCTGTTCACCGCACTGACCCGCTGAGCGTCGGTCCGCCCGGCCGGTCCGCACGGCCGGTCCGCACGGTCGGTCCGCACGATCGGTCCGGGGATGTCGGTCCGTCGACGTCGCGGACGACCCGGCAGGCGACCCGGCAGCGACCCGGAGGCGACCCGGCAGGCGGTCCGCAGGACACGCGCGAGCGGACCGTAACGCGATCTCCATCGAAAGAGTCGTCGGCACTGGATAGGGTCGGGCCATGGCCCAGGAGCAGAAGCAACCGCGCAAGTCCTCAGAGACCGAAGAGACGACCGAGGTCGCCCCCGAGTCCAGCGTCGCCGAGCGCAAGGAGGCCATCGACAACGACGTCGACGACATCCTCGACGAGATCGACGAGGTGCTGGAGTCGAACGCGGAGGACTTCGTGAAGTCCTTCATCCAGAAGGGCGGCCAGTGAGCGAGACCGGCCCCCGCCTGCCCGCTGCCTTCCTCCAGCCCGGAGTGTCGTCGTTCGCCGACTTCCTCGGTGCCCAGGCTCCCGACCTGCTGCCCGGCTCCCGAGCCGTCCCGCAGGGCAACGCCGGGGACCTGGCACCGCACGCGACCACGATCGTCGCCGCGACGTTCCCGGGCGGCGTGGTGATGGCCGGTGACCGTCGCGCCACGATGGGCAACATCATCGCCCAGCGCGACATCGAGAAGGTCTTCGCTGCCGACGAGTACTCCTCGGTCGGCATCGCCGGCACCGCGGGCCTCGCCGTCGAGATGGTGCGGCTGTTCCAGACCGAGCTCGAGCACTACGAGAAGATCGAGGGCACGACGCTGTCCATGGACGGCAAGGCCAACCGCCTCGCCACCCTCATCCGCGGCAACCTGGCGATGGCGATGCAGGGCCTGGCCGTCGTACCGCTGTTCGCCGGCTACGACACCCGCACCGACCAGGGCCGCATCTTCAGCTACGACGTGACCGGCGGTCGCTACGAGGAGACCGCCTTCCACTCGGTGGGCTCCGGCTCGATGTTCGCCCGCGGCGCGCTGAAGAAGCTCTACCGCGAGGACCTCGGCGCCGAGGGCTGCATCGAGGCGATCATCCAGGCGCTCTACGACGCCGCCGACGACGACTCCGCCACCGGCGGACCCGACCTGACCCGCCGGATCTTCCCGGTGGTCCACGTCATCACTGCCGAGGGGGGCGCACGGATGCCCGACGACGAGGTGGCGGCCATCGCCGACCGGGTGATCACCGGCCGGATGCGGCAGCCCAACGGGCCGCCCGCCGGGCCGGCAGCAGGGGAGAGTGCGCCATGAGCCAGCAGTTCTACGTCTCGCCCGAGCAGCTGATGAAGGACCGGGCCGACTTCGCGCGCAAGGGCATCGGCCGCGGTCGCTCCGTGGTAGCGGTGCAGTACGCCGACGGCGTCCTGTTCGTCTCCGAGAACCCGTCCCAGGCGCTGCACAAGGTCTCCGAGATCTACGACCGGATCGCCTTCGCCGCGGTGGGGCGCTACAACGAGTTCGAGAACCTCCGCATCGCCGGGGTCCGCCTCGCCGACATGCGGGGCTATGCCTACGACCGTCGCGACGTGACCGGGCGGGGCCTGGCCAACGCCTACGCACAGACGCTGGGCACGATCTTCTCCAGTGGCGGCGAGAAGCCCTACGAGGTCGAGATCTTCGTGGCCGAGGTCGGCGACACGGCCGAGGACGACCAGCTCTACCGACTCACCTACGACGGCCAGGTCGCCGACGAGCACGGCTTCGCGGTCATGGGCGGTCAGGTCGAGTCGGTCGCCGAGAGCCTGTCGAGGTCCGAGGTGGCCGGCGCCCCCCTGGAGCAGGCGCTGCGGGCGGCCGTCGTCGCGCTGGGTCAGTCCGAGTCGGGCACCCGGGTCATCCCGACCACCGACCTCGAGGTCGCGGTGCTCGATCGCACCCGGTTGAAGCCGCGCAAGTTCGTCCGGCTCTCACCGGCGCGGCTCGACGAGCTGCTCGGCGACCGCGGGACCGCCGTACCCGGCGAGCCGTCCGACGGCGACCGCTCCGGCGGCACGGCCAGCACGGCACCGACCGTGGACGACCCCGCCGACCCGACCGACCAGGTGAGTGGGTCGGTCCCACCCCTCGAGGACCCGACGACGGGCGAGCCCCCGATCGCTCCGCCGCAGTGAGCACCGGGGCCGGACCCGAGGCGGGGCGACCTGCCCGGGTCCGGTCGCGGGCACCTCTGGGACCGGCCGCGACGCGCGCCGGTGCGCCGGAACGGGCCGGCCCGTCCTGATCCGGCATCGGAACGGTGTCGATCGGGACCAAACGGCGACGATCCGGACGACCCTGCCCCCAACCCGACCACCGAGCGCCTAGGGTTTGGTCATGGACCGGCGGATCTTCGGGATCGAGAACGAGTACGGCGTGACGTGCACGTTCAAGGGGCAGCGGCGGCTGAGCCCCGACGAGGTGGCGCGCTACCTGTTCCGCAAGGTCGTCAGCTGGGGGCGCAGCAGCAACGTCTTCCTCCGCAACGGCGCGCGGCTCTACCTGGACGTGGGCAGCCACCCCGAGTACGCCACGCCCGAGTGCGACGACATCGCCGAGCTGGTCGCGCACGACAAGGCCGGGGAGCGCGTCCTCGAGGGCCTGCTCCTCGACGCCGAGCAGCGGTTGCACGACGAGGGGATCGCCGGCGAGATCTACCTGTTCAAGAACAACACCGACTCGGCCGGCAACTCCTACGGCTGCCACGAGAACTACCTCGTCGGCCGCGCCGGCGAGTTCAGCAAGCTGGCCGACGTCCTGATCCCGTTCCTGGTCACCCGCCAGATCATCGTCGGGGCCGGGAAGGTGACCCAGACCCCCCGCGGTGCGAGCTACAGCGTCAGCCAGCGTGCCGAGCACATCTGGGAGGGCGTCAGCAGCGCCACGACGCGCAGCCGGCCGATCATCAACACCCGCGACGAGCCGCACGCGGACGCCGAGAAGTACCGCCGCCTCCACGTCATCGTCGGCGACTCCAACATGAGCGAGACGACGACCATGCTGAAGGTCGCCAGCTGCGACCTGGTGCTGCGGATGATCGAGGAGGGCGTGGTGATGCGCGACCTCACCATGGAGAACCCGATCCGCGCGATCCGCGAGATCTCGCACGACATGACCGGGCAGCGCCGGGTGCGGCTGGCCAACGGCCGCGAGGCCAGCGCCCTGGAGATCCAGGGGGAGTACCTCGCCAAGGCCCGCGACTTCGTCGACCGCCGCGGCATCAGCACTCCCGTCATCGAGCAGGCCCTCGACCTCTGGGAGCGTGGGCTGAAGGCCGTCGAGTCCGACGACCTGGGGCTGGTCGACCGCGAGATCGACTGGGTGATCAAGTGGAAGCTCATCGAGCGCTACCGGGCCAAGCACGGGCTGCCGCTGGGCCACCCTCGCATCGCCCAGCTCGACCTCGCCTACCACGACATCCACCGCGGTCGCGGGCTCTACTACCTGCTGGAGAAGAAGGGTGCGGTCGCCCGGGTGACCACGGACCTGAAGATCTTCGAGGCCAAGTCGGTGCCCCCGCAGACCACCCGGGCCCGCCTGCGCGGCGAGTTCATCCGCAAGGCGCAGGAGAAGCGACGCGACTTCACCGTCGACTGGGTGCACCTCAAGCTGAACGACCAGGCCCAGCGCACCGTCCTGTGCAAGGACCCGTTCCGCGCCCACGACGAGCGCGTGCAGCGTCTCATCGACGGCATGTGAGTCCTGGCCGACCCCTCGGACCATGCTCGACGCCCGACCGGGACCAGCGCGATCCTTGACGTCGTACGACGAACCGGTCGGCACCGGGGGCGTCGCCGTCGACGCCAACCCCGCGGCTTGTAGGCTTCGCGGGCCGATCCCGATCCGTCCACGAAGGTTGAACCCGTGCTCCGACGTCTCCGTCGTCCCGCTGTGCTCCTCGCGCCGCTCCTTGTCGTCTCCGGCCTCGCCGCCGGGTGCGGTGATCCTCAGACCGTGGAGAGCGGCGCCCTGTCCGGCTCCGACGCGTTCACGGTGAGCGGAGACGTGGGAAGCGCTCCCGAGGTCGAGTGGAAGGGCCGGATGACGGCGGGCGAGGAGCCCGAGACCGACGTCGTCACCACCGGCGACGGCGCCGAGCTCGCCGCCGACGAGACCGTGCTGGTCAACTACTGGGTCGGCAACGGCTACACCCGGTCGACCGCCCTCGACACCTACACCGCCGAGGACCTGCCCGACGCGTTCCCCGTGGGCGGGCAGCCGGCCCAGCCGGCCAGCCAGGAACCCAGCGAGGCCGAGATCGCCCGCTACCTGCTGGACGCCTTCGTGGCCGGCCAGGTCGAGGCCGGCGACACCGTCGGCACCCGCAAGGTGGTCACCGTCAGCTCGGCGGCGGTGGTCGGGTTCAGCGG
Organism: uncultured Actinomycetota bacterium; assembly: GCA_963757695.1. Classification (GTDB taxonomy): domain Bacteria; phylum Actinomycetota; class Actinomycetes; order Propionibacteriales; family Nocardioidaceae; genus Nocardioides. The sequence goes on along the minus strand of CAVWTJ010000009.1, from coordinate 222,037 downwards.
GGGCAGCCTCGGCATCGGCAACACCGACGGTCTGGTCTTCGTCCTCGACATCACCGGGGTCCCGCTCGCCGGACCGCAGGGCACCTCCCAGCCGCGGAAGCCGGAGTGGCCCAACATCCACATCGAGAAGAAGGTCCCGGCCTCCCTCAACTTCGCCGGCGCCACGCCCCCGGACGGCAAGCTCCACACCTACACCTACCTCGAGGGTGACGGCGCCGCGGTGAAGAAGGACGACCTGATCGTGGTCGACTACCTCGGGCAGGTCTACCAGGGCGACAAGCCCTTCGACGACAGCTACTCACGCGGCACGCCCTTCACGACGCCCATCGGAAAGGGAGCCGTCGTCAAGGGCTGGGACCAGGGCCTGGTCGGGGTGACGGTCGGGTCCCGTGTCGTGCTGGAGATCCCGCCGGCCCTGGGCTACGGCAAGGACGGATCGGGAGACGCCATCCCCGGCGGCTCGACCCTCTACTTCGTGGTCGACGTCCTCGCCGCCGGCTGACCCACATCGACCACGCACCGACGACGTACCGGACCTCGGGGAGGTGAGCACCACGTGAGCACCGCAGCGAAGACCGAGCGGCTGATGAAGCTGCTCATCATGCTGCTGGTCCAGCGTCACTTCGTGTCCAAGGAGAGCATCCGGGGCATCCTCTACCCCGATGCCAGCACCGAGGCGTTCGAGAAGATGTTCGAGCGTGACAAGGAGGAGCTGCGCAGCCTCGGGGTGCCCGTCGAGGTGGGCCACATGGACGCCTTCTTCGATGACGAGCCCGGCTACCGGATCCGTCCTGACGAGTTCGCGCTGCCGGAGATCGACCTGGCCCCCGACGAGGCCGCCGTGGTGGGGCTCGCCACCCGGGTGTGGGAGCACCAGCGACTGGCGCGCGCCACCACGGAGGCCGTGCGCAAGCTGACGGCGGCCGGCGTCGACATCGACGTCACGGCGCTGGACATCGCCCAGCCGCGCCTCGCCGCCGACGAGCCGGCGTTCGACGTGTTCCTCGAAGCACTCACGGACCGCTCCGTGGTGGAGTTCGACTACTGGCGCTCGGGCAACGCGACGCCCGGCACCCGGCACCTCCAGCCCTGGGGCGTGACCCGCTACTCCGGGCGCTGGTACGTCCTGGGCTTCGACATCGACCGGGGCGCCGAGCGTGTCTTCCGGCTCTCCCGCGTCCAGGGCGAGGCGCGCAAGGTGGGCAAGCCGGGCGCCTACGAGATCCCTGCCGGGCTCGACATCTCCGCCACCACCCGCCGGCTCGCGCCGGCTCCGAGCACGCAGCAGAGCGTCGTGCTCGCGCGCACCGGTGCCGCCCTGCCCCTGCGCCGGCTGGCGGACACCGTCGAGGAGGGCGTGAACGGGCCCGACACCGCGAGCGGCTGGGACCGACTGACCATCACCGGCGGCGCGGTAGGGATCGAGGACGAGGTCCTCGGCTACGGTCCCAGCGTGTACGTCGAGGAGCCCGGCGCCCTGCGCGAGGCGATCATCATCCGGCTCAAGGGGGTCCTGGCGTGAGCGCCCCGAGCGGTGCGCGGGACCAGGTGGCCCGGCTGCTGACGCTGGTGCCCTACCTGCACGCGCGCGGCGGGGTCCGACTGGCCGACGCGTCCGAGGCGCTGGGCGTCTCTCCCGAGCAGCTGGTGAAGGACCTCAAGGTCCTCTTCATGTGCGGGCTGCCGGGCGGCTACCCCGACGACCTGATCGACGTGGACCTCGACGCGCTCGAGAGCGAGGAGGGTCACGTGCAGCGCGACGGCGTGATCCGGGTCAGCAACGCCGACTACCTCGACCGTCCGCTGCGCCTCACCCCCACCGAGGCCTCGGCGGTCATCGTCGCCCTGCGTGCGCTGCGCGCCGGCGCCGGCCCCGACACCGTCGGCATCGTGGACCGGGTGCTCGCCAAGCTGGAGACCGCGGCGGCCGCCGGTCCCGAGGGCGTGCCGCTCGACGCGACCCCGGACGACCCGCACCGCGACTCCGAGCTGGCGGCCCTCACCACGGCCCTCCGCGACGGTGTCGCCCGCCAGGTGCAGGTCGAGATCGACTACTACGTGCCCGCCCGCGACGAGCAGTCCACCCGGGTGGTCGACCCGCGAGGACTGACCGATCACAACGGGTTCACCTACCTCGACGCGTGGTGCCACTCCGCCGAGGCCCCACGGTTGTTCCGGCTCGACCGGATCTCCGCCGTCCGGGTGCTCGACACCCCGGTGAGCACCCCGGTGTCCGCGCCGCGGGACCTCTCGGAGGGCATCTTCGCCCGCAACGACGACGACACGACACTGGTCACCCTGCTCCTGGGAGCCCAGGCGCGGTGGATCATCGAGTACTACCCGGTCGAGGACGTCCGTCCGAGCGGCAGCGACGGCGACCTCGAGGTGGACCTGCTGGTCGCGGACCGGCGCTGGCTGACCAAGCTGCTCCTGCGGTTGGCTCCGAATGCCTCCGTGCTGGCGCCGGCGTCGTACGGCGAGGGCTTCACCGCAGCTGCCCAGGACACTCTCGCACTCTATTGAGCGACATCGGCGTACGATCGAGACCATCGACACCCAACAGATGAGGACCCCATGTTGAACCCCATGATCGGACCGCCTCAGGGCGCGGAGTGGCTCGTGATCCTCGCGATCGTCATCCTCGTCTTCGGCGCTGCCAAGCTCCCTGAACTTGCTCGCGGCACCGGCCAGGCGCTGCGCATCTTCAAGGCCGAGACCAAGGGTCTGCGCGACGACGACGAGGACGACAAGCCCTCGAAGAAGGAGCTGCCGACCACGATGAACGACGAGATCCCGGTGACCCCGGACACCCAGACCGACACCAACAACGGCTGAGTCCGCCTCAGACCACCCCATCAGCATGTCGATCGCAGGCGCCGTCCGCATCTTCGCGGGCCGGCCGGTCCACCCCGTCGGTGACGACGGCCGCATGGCGCTCTCGGACCACCTGCGGGAGCTGCGCGCCCGGATCCTGAAGGTCGTGCTCATCCTGATCACGGGTGGCGTGCTGGCGCTGGTCTTCTACGGCCAGGTCTACGACCTCGTCTACGGACCGCTCAACACCGCCGCCTCCAACCTCGACGACCCCAGTGCCCTGCTGAAGGCGAGCAACGGCCCGGGAGCCGGCCTGCTGATCTACTTCAAGCTCTGCGGGTTCGCCTCCGTGGTGCTGACGAGCCCGCTGTGGCTCTACCAGATCTGGGCGTTCATCGTCCCGGGCCTCAACGCACGTGAGCGGAGGTCGAGCCGGGTCTTCGCCGGCATCGCCGGGCCGCTGTTCCTCGCCGGCGTCGCGCTCGGCTACGTCACGCTGCCCAAGGGCCTGGAGATCCTGATCGGCTTCAACCCGCCAGGGCTGACCAACATCGTCTCCTTCGACGACTACCTCCAGTTCTTCACCCGTACGCTGCTGGTCTTCGGCATCGCCTTCGAGATCCCGCTGTTCGTGGTGCTGCTCAACCTCGCGGGCCTGGTCTCCGGCAAGGCCCTGGGCGCCTACCGCCCCTGGATCATCGTCGGGGTGTTCGTCTTCGCCGCGGTGGCGACACCGTCCGGCGACCCGTTCACCATGACCCTCATGGCGGTGCCGATGGTGCTGCTCTTCGGGATCTCCGAGGTCATCGCGCGCTCCAACGACCGTCGCCGCGCCAAGAAGCGCGCAGCCGCGGCCCTCGACCCCGACACGGCGTCGCCACTGTGAGCTCCTCCGGCCCCGCGGTGCCTCAGGACGTCGACCCGTTCGACCTCCCCGACATCCTCGGCACCGGCGCGGTGACCTGGTCGTCCACCGACGGCCTGCACGGCGGGCACTCCGTGCGTGGGCTGCTGCGGCCCGAGGGCGGGGCCGAGCTGGCCTGCGACCTGCTGGCCGTCGACGAGGCCTACCCGGCGCCGGTGGCAGCGGACGTCCTGCGCCTGCTCGTCCACCAGGCCTGGCGCCACGGTCAGGTGCACCTGGTCAGCTACGACGAGCGGCTGACGATCCTGGTGCCGGGGACCTGCTTCGACGCCGACCTCGTCCTGGACGCCATCGGGCGGCTGGCCAAGGCACTCGGCGCCGCCCCCTCGTCGTTCTCGGTCCTGCTGCGCCTGGGCGGCTGAGCCTGCGCCACGTCCCGGAGCGTCGGCCCGGCGGGGCGAACCTCCTTCGGTGCACGCCCGTTGACTAGGCTCGACCCATGTCCGGCCCGCGCGAGATCTCCCTGCTCGTGAACCCGGGTGCCGGCCACGGCCGGGGCGCCCGTACCCGCGACGCCGGTGTGCCCTGCCCGAGCTCGGCCGCCACCGGTGTCACGGTGCTGGCCGGCAGCGACCCACAGGTCACCATCACGGCACCGGGCATCACGGCCCACGCCGACGGCGAGCGGTTCGGGGCGCTCCCGATCACCATCGACCGCGTTCCCCGCGCAGTGGAGGTCCTGGCATGACGATCCCCGACGACTCCGTGACGTTCGGCAGCGGCGCCGAGGACGAGCTGAGCCCGGCCGCGCGCTACGCGGCGTACCGCAAGGACGCGAAGTACCCCGGCCTGCGCGGCTTCGCGGGGCTCTACTCCTTCCCGCTCGACGACTTCCAGGCCCGCGCGTGCCGCGAGATCGAGGACGGCCGGGGCGTGCTGGTGGCTGCCCCGACCGGCTCGGGCAAGACGATCGTCGGCGAGTTCGCCGTCCACCTGGCTCTCGAGACCGGGCGCAAGGCGTTCTACACGACCCCGATCAAGGCCCTGTCGAACCAGAAGTACGCCGATCTCGTGGCCCGGTACGGCGCCGACCAGGTCGGCCTCCTCACCGGCGACAACAGCGTCAACGGCGAGGCCCCGATCGTCGTCATGACGACCGAGGTCCTGCGCAACATGCTCTACGCCGGATCACGCACCCTGCTCGGGCTCGGCTTCGTGGTGATGGACGAGGTCCACTACCTGGCCGACCGGGCCCGCGGAGCCGTGTGGGAGGAGGTCATCATCCACCTGCCCGAGTCGGTGACGATCGTGTCGCTCTCGGCGACCGTCTCCAACGCCGAGGAGTTCGGCGAGTGGCTGGCCACCGTGCGCGGGGAGACCACCACGATCCTGGAGGAGAAGCGACCGGTCCCGCTCTACCAGCACGTGATGGCCGGACGCCGGCTGCTCGACCTGTTCGCCTCCTCCGACGTCGATGCTGCCGCCGGTTTCGTCAAGGAGGGTGCCCCGGTCAACGACGAGCTGGTCAAGCTGGCCCGCGACGACTGGGCCTCCTCGCGGATGAAGGACCGGCGCACGCCGAAGGGTCGCAACCAGCGCGGCGGCCAGGGCCGCGACCAGGGCCGCGGCGGGGCGAAGCCGGTCGGCAACGGGCGCCGCGTCTGGATCCCCTCGCGGGCCGACGTCGTCGAGACCCTGGACCGTCAGGGACTGCTGCCCGCGATCGTCTTCATCTTCAGTCGCGCCGGGTGCGACGCGGCCGTCGGGCAGTGCCTGAAGGCCGGGATCCGGCTCACCACGCCCGACGAGCGGGGCGAGATCATCGGCTTCGTCGAGAGCGCCTGCCGCGATCTTCCGCCCGAGGACCTGCACGTGCTCGGCTACCACGACTTCCTCGACGGGCTCTCCCGCGGGATCGCCGCGCACCACGCCGGGATGCTGCCGGCGTTCAAGCAGGTCGTGGAGGAGCTCTACCTGCGCGGCCTCTGCAAGGTGGTCTTCGCGACCGAGACGCTGGCCCTGGGCATCAACATGCCCGCGCGGACCGTGGTCATCGAGAAGCTCTCCAAGTGGAACGGCGAGACGCACGCCGACATCACGCCGGGGGAGTACACCCAGCTCACCGGTCGCGCCGGGCGGCGTGGCCTCGACACCGAGGGCCACGGTGTCGTGCTGTGGCAGCCCGGCATGAACCCGCGCGAGGTCGCCGGGCTCGCCTCCACCCGCACCTACCCGCTGCGCTCGTCGTTCCGGCCGTCGTACAACATGGCGGTCAACCTGGTGCACCAGTACGGCCGATCACGCTCTCGTGAGCTGCTCGAGCAGTCGTTCGCCCAGTTCCAGGCCGACAAGGCGGTGGTCGGGCTCGCCCGCCAGCTCACCAAGAGCGACGACGCGCTCGCCGGCTATGCCGAGGCCGCGACCTGTCACCTCGGCGACTTCATGGAGTACGCCGGGCTGCGCAGGCGGATCAGCGACGTCGAGAAGGGCGCGACCCGGGCCCGTCGTACCGACCGCCGCGAGGAGACGATCGAGTCGCTCGCCCAGCTCAAGCCGGGCGACGTGATCATGGTGCCGAGCGGCAAGTTCGCCGGCTTCGCCGTGGTCGTCGACCCGGGCTGGTCGCCCTCGGAGGACGGAGGCCCGCGCCCCTACGTCGTGACGGCCGAGCGACAGGCGCGGCGCCTGGCGATGATCGACTTCCCGACCCCGGTCGAGGCGGTCACCCGGGTGAAGGTGCCGAAGAACTTCAGCGGGCGCAACCCGCAGATGCGCCGCGACCTGGCCTCCGCGCTGCGCGACCGCACCCACGGGCTCACCCCTCCGCCCCCGACGCGGGCCGGGGCGCCGGGCCTGCCCAGCGAGGTCGAGCAGCAGATCACCGCCCTGCGCGACGAGCTCAAGGCCCACCCGTGCCACGGCTGCGCGGAGCGCGAGGACCACGCGCGCTGGGCCGAGCGCTACTTCAAGCTCGAGCGCGACGCCGAGCACGTTGCGGCGCCGGATCGAGCAGCGGACCAACACCGTCGCGCGCCAGTTCGACCGGGTGTGCGACGTGCTGACCCGCCTGGAGTACCTCGACGGCGACACGGTGACCGAGCGCGGCCAGCGGCTGATGCGGATCTACTCCGACGTCGACCTGCTCGCGGCCGAGGCGCTGCGCACCGGGGTCTGGGACGACCTGACCCCGGCCGGGCTCGCCGCGGCCCTCTCGACGCTGGTCTACGAGGCGCGCCGGGCCGACGACGTACGGGTGCCGCGGGTGCCAGGCGGCGGGGTGAAGCTCGCGCTGGAGCAGACCCAGCGGCTCTGGGCCGACCTCGACTCCCTCGAGCGCGAGCAACAAGCTCGACTTCCTGCGCCCACCCGACCCGGGGATGTCGTGGATCGCCTACCGCTGGACCGACGGCGACGACCTCGACGACCTCATCGGTGACTCCGACATGTCGGCCGGCGACTTCGTGCGCCGCATGAAGCAGCTGCTCGACCTGGCCGGTCAGGTCGCCGACGCGGCCGGTGACACCCCGTTGCGTCGTACCGCACGCGAGACGGTGCGCCTGATGCGCCGCGGGGTCGTCGCCTACTCGGGCCTGGCGGAGTAGCCGACGAGCTGCTGGACGTCACACCCGGTGGTGCCGGGTCACGACGAGCGCCGGATGCTGTCGACGATCCGGAGGTCGGGTCGCACGGTGCGGACGGCGTCGAGGATCGCGAACGCCTGGTCGAGGCCCTGGCCGGCGCAGACCCAGACGGTGCCGGCACCCGCGGAGACGGGGACGTCGGCGACGGCGGCCCTGGCGCGCAGCACCGCGCCCGGCACCCCGTCCAGCTCGACCCGCTCGGGCGAGGTGGGGATGAAGTGCAGGTAGTAGAGCGAGCGCCCGCCCGCTGCCTGCGGGGCCACCGGGCTGGCCACGACCGCGGCGACGTCGTCCCAGGCCAGCCGTGCGGTGCCGGGGGAGTCGGCGTCGCCCTGCACCAGCAGGACCCCGTCCACGCCCACCCGCAGGTCGGAGACCTGCGGCGGCCCCGCGCCGCCGGCACGGGGCGACGACGTGCGCCAGGTCCGCGCCGCGAGCCAGGCACCGACGAGGATCATCCCGGCCCCGGTCAGCAGGCCGCGGGTGCCGCCCCCGAGCATCGTGACGATGCCGATCCCGACGACCAGCACCAGGATGACGACGTTGTAGACCTGCCAGAAGCGGCGAGCGAGGATCCCTCTCACCCGGCACCGCCCGAGTGACTCGTGCCGCTCACCGGCTGCTTCCGGCCAGCACCGCGGTCAGCCGGGCTGCGGCCGACTCCAGGCCCCACTGCTCGACCAGCGCAGCGACGCGCTCGGGGTCGGCGGGGGACGGACGGCAGCGCCGTGCCGCTGCGGTCGAGGTCGATGTCGCGCGCGACCGCGCAGACCGCGGGCGCCACGGCGAGGTAGTCGAGCGCCGCCTTGATCTTCGCCGCGGGGCCCGGGCGCGAGGTCGGACGACGGGTCGTCGGCAGCGGCCAGGATCGCGTCGATGTCGCCGAAGCGCTGGAGCAGGGTGGCGGCGGTCTTCTCGCCGACCCCCTTGACGCCGGGCAGGCCGTCGGAGGCGTCGCCGCGCATGGTGGCGAAGTCGGCGTACTGCGCGGCGTGGATCGCGTACTTCTCGACGATCCAGTCGTCGGTGACCCGCTCGTGCCGCCCGACGCCCTTGGCGATGTAGAGCACCCGGACGTCGGCGGCGTCGTCGACGAGCTGGAAGAGGTCCCGGTCCCCGGTGACGACGTCGACCGGCCGCCCGGCGTCGGTGGCCAGGGTGCCGATCACGTCGTCGGCCTCGTAGCCCGTCGGCCCCGATCACCCGGATCCCGAACGCCTCGAGCACCTCGCGGATGATCGGCACCTGGCGCGCCCAGCGGGTCGGGCACCTCCTCGACGTCCGGTGCGCTCGTCGACCTCCTCGACCACCCGGTGCGCCTTGTAGGACGGGATCAGGTCGACGCGCCACTGCGGGCGCCAGTCGTTGTCCCAGCAGCACACCAGGTCGGTCGGCCGGTACTCGTCCACCAGACGGCTGATGTAGTCGAGCATCCCGCGGACGGCGTTGACGTTGGTGCCGTCGGGCGGCGGCGTACTCGGGCATCGCCGAAGAAGGCGCGGAAGTACATCGAGGCGGTGTCCAGCAGCATCAGCCGACCGGCACCGGTCGGCGGTCCTGCGGCTGGTCCGGGGACAGGCTGGGTCACCCCGGCATCCTGCCACGCGACCACTCCACGACATATCCTGCTTCGCGAGCCCGATTCGGGACTAGTCTGTGCGCCGTGACCCTCAGCCGAGCTCGAAGCCACCGACCGCAAGATCCTGGAGCTCCTTGCCGCTGACGGCCGGATGTCCTTCACCGACCTGGGCAAGGCCACCGGGCTTGTCGACCTCCGCGGTGCACCAGCGGGTCAAGCGGCTCGAGCAGCGCAACCTGATCCTGGGCTACGGCGCCACCATCAACCACGACGAGATCGGGCTGCCGCTGACGGCGTTCATCTCGATCCGCCCGATCGACCCGTCCCAGCCCGACGACTCGCCCGAGCGGCTCAGCACCATCCGCGAGATCGAGTCCTGCTGGTCGGTCGCGGGCGAGGAGTCCTACATCCTCAAGATCCGGGTCGCGACGCCGGCGTACCTCGAGGACCTGCTGGCCCGGATCCGGGCCGCCGCCAACGTCTCGACGCGCACCGTGATCGTGCTGTCGACGTACTACGAGAACCGGCCGGTCACCGAGCGGTCGACCGCTGCTCCCGAGGGCTCAGTAGGCCTGGAGCGCCGCCATACGTCGCGACGCCTCGGCCACCTCGGCCGCCTTCAGCGCCGACGTGTCGAGGTCGGCGTGCTCGGCCCACCACGCCTGGCCCTCGGCCGGCAGGGTGTGGATCGGGTCGTAGTACTCGTAGGTGCGCTCCAGCGCATCGCCGAGGTCGCCTCGATCGAGGTGCGGTAGTTCTTCGTCCAGTGCGAGATGCCGCGCACCTCGTCGTACGCCGGCGAGCTGGTGGACCCAGCGCTTGCCGACGAACGGCACGTCGCACACGATCCGCGGCGTCGCGAAGCCCGGCAGGTAGCCCATGATGTGGTGCTGCAGCCGCTGGGCGTCGCCGACCGAGACCCGCCAGTGCTCCGAGTACGGGATCATGTCGCACATGTAGAAGTAGTAGGGCATGATCTGCGCGCCGTCGAGCAGGCGGAAGCACAGGTCGAGCAGCGCGTGCGGGTCGGCGTTGACGCCGTTGAGCAGGACGCCCTGGTTGCGCACGTCGCGCACGCCGGCCTCGAGCATCGCCCGCGACGCCTCGGCGACGAGCGGGGTGATCGAGTTCGCGTGGTTGGCGTGGGTGTGGATGGCGATCGAGACGCCGCGGCCCGCGCGCCGTGCCGGCCACGCGGGCCATGCCCTCGCGCACCTCGGGCTGCAGCCAGTGCTGGGGGAGCCCGACCAGCGCCTTGGTGGCCAGCCGGATGTCGCGGATGTTGTCGATCTCGAGCAGCCGGGTGAGGAAGTCCTCCAGCCGCGGCCACGGCATGTTCGCCACGTCGCCGCCGGAGACCACGACGTCGCGCACCGACGGCGTGCGACGCAGGTAGTCCATCATCGAGGCGAGCCGGTCGGTCGGCTTGGCGACGAACTTGAGCTTCTCGATCACCGGGGTCGAGTTGCCGACGAGGTCCATCCGCGTGCAGTGCCCGCAGTACTGCGGGCAGGTCGGGAGCAGCTCGGCCAGCACCTTGGTCGGGTAGCGGTGGGTCAGCCCCTCGGCGACCCACATGTCGTGCTCGTGCAGGGAGTCGCGGGTGGCGTGCGGGTGCGAGGCCCAGTCGGTGCGGCGGTCGGAGAACACCGGGATCATGTAGTGGCGCACCGGGTCGGCGTAGAACGCCTCGGTGAGCGAGCCGGGCCCGCCGACGGGTGCCGTGGGGCACCATCGTGTTCATCATCTGCGGCGGCACCAGCATCGACATCGTGGCGCGCTCGGCCTGGTCGCGCTCGAGGTCGGCGTAGAAGCGCTCGTCGACGAGGTCGCCGAGGAGCTCGCGCAGCTGGCGGACGTTCTTGACGCAGTGCGATCGCTGCCACTGCACCGAGGCCCACTCGTCGCGCGGTGACGTCCTTCCAGCCCGGGAACCGGGTCCAGTCGGGCTCGACGAGCTCGACCCGCTGGTAGGGGTAGGGCTGGCCGGCGTCGGCGCTGAACCGTCCAGGCCGGGACGGTCGAGGTGTCGATGCTCATGTGCTCTCCCTGTGGGGGTGGTGCCGGCGGCGCGTCGCACGGTGGGCGACCTCACGGTCGCGGCTAGACTACGTTGAGATCGTGCGGCACGTCATCACGCCGCACCGCAATATTTCCCGCTACAACGAGTATTCACGACGGAGGACTGGCTGTCATGACCGCACCAGACGGCGATCCGACCGGCCTGCACCGGGTCCTCGACCGGCCGGCGGTGCTGCCGCAGGCCGCCCAGCGCCTCGACACCCGTCCCGAGCTGTGGCCCGACGAGGTGCGGATCCGGGTCGAGCGGCTCAACCTCGACGCCGCGTCCTTCCGCCAGCTCGAGCGCACGCACCACGGCCCGACGGCGACGCCGGACGGCGCCGCCATCCGCGCGGCGGTGCTCGACATCGTGGCCGACCCGGGGCAAGATGCAGAACCCCGAGACCGGCTCCGGCGGCATGCTCGTCGGCACCGTCGAGGAGGTCGGCCCCGAGTCCCCGCTCGGGCCTCGCCGTCGGCGACCGGGTCGCCACCCTCGTCTCGCTGACGCTGACGCCGCTCGTCGATCGAGGACGGCCTCGCCGACTGGGACGGGCTGGGGGAGCAGGTGCCCTGCGACGGGTACGCCGTGCTCTTCGGCCGCTCGATCGCCGCGGTGCTGCCCGACGACCTGCCGACCGCGCTCAGCCTCTCGGTCATGGACGTGTGCGGCGCGCCGGCGCTCACCGCCCGCGTCGTCGAGGAGTACGTCGCCGCCGGCGTCGACGCCGGTCGTGACCGTGATCGGAGCCGCCGGCAAGTCCGGCTCGCTCAGCCTCGCCGCGGCCCGGCGCTGCCGGCGCCGCCCGCACCATCGGCGTGGTGCCCCACCAGGGCGAGGCCGACCTGCTGACCGCGGCCGGCCTGGCCGACGAGGTGACGCTCGCCGACGCCCGGGACCCGGTCGCGCTGCGCGACGCGGTGGCCGAGGCCGGTGGACCCGGCGACGTCACGGTGGTCTGCGTCGACGTACCGGGCTGCGAGGGGGGCGCGGTGCTCTCCACCGCCGATCGCGGCACCGTCATCTTCTTCTCGATGGCGACGTCGTTCTCCGGCGCCGCCCTCGGCGCCGAGGGCCTCGCCGCCGACGTGCGGATGCTCGTCGGCAACGGCTACGTCCCCGGGCACGCGGCGTACGCCCTCGAGCTGCTGCGCGGCGACCCCGGCGTCAGGTCACTCTTCGAGCGGCGCCTCGACCATGGCTGAGCGGCTGGTGCTGCGCGGTGGCGTGGTCACGAGCGAGCTGCTCGGCGCACCGGCGACGCGCGGTCGGCGTGCGAGGACGGCCGGATCGCCTTCGTCGGCACCGACGACCAGGCGTCCGGGTGGATCGGCACCGGCTCCGACGCACCCGTCGTGGTCGAGCTCGCACGGCGCCCTGGTGGCGCCGGCGTTCGTCGACAGCCATGTCCACACCGTCCGCACCGGCTTCGCGCTGACCGGTCTCGACCTGACCGGCCTCCCGAGCCTCGCCGTCATGCTCGACGCGCTGGCCGCCTTCGCTGCCGGCCACCCCGACGACGGGGTCGTGGTCGGCCAGGGCTGGGACGAGACGGACTGGCCCGAGGCGCGACCACCCACCGGGGCCGAGCTGGAGCGCGCCGCGCCGGGTCGACGCGTCTACGTCACCCGCGTCGACAGCCACTCCTCGGTGATCTCGCCCGCCCTGGCCTCGCTCGTCCCGGGGCTCGGTGCCCTGGTCGGCTGGAGCGACGACGGCCGGGTCGAGCGCGACGCCCACCACGCGGTCCGCAACACCCTCGAGACGCTCATCGGCGACCACGACCGGCTCGAGGCGGCGCGCGCCGCCTGCCGGGCGATGGCCGCCCAGGGGATCGTCGGGTTCCACGAGAACGCCGCGCCCCACATCGGCCCCGAGTCCGAGATCGAGCTGGTCCGACAGGCGGCCACCGAGACCGGTCTGCACGCCACCGTCTACTGGGGCGAGCTGATGGCGATCGAGACCGCGCGACGGCTCCGCGTCGCCGGGCTGGCCGGCGACCTCGTGGTCGACGGGGCGTTCGGCTCGCGCACCGCCGCTCTCTCGGCGCCGTACACGGACGGCCCCGACACGTGCGGCCACGGCTACGTGACCGCCGAGCAGGTCCGTGACCACGTCGTGGCCTGCACCGAGGCCGGCCTCCAGGCGGGCTTCCACTGCATCGGCGACGCTGCCCTCGACGCCATCGGGGACGGCTTCCGGCGCGCGGCCGAGGTCGTGGGAGCCCCCGCCCTCCGCGAGGCCCACCACCGGCTCGAGCACGTCGAGATGCCCTCCGCGGCGACCATCGCCGTCCTGGCCGACCTGGGGGTCGTCGCCAGCGTGCAACCGATGTTCGACGCCCTGTGGGGCGGTCCCGACGACATGTACGCCGCCCGGCTGGGCGCGCGGTGGCGCGAGACCAACCCGCTGCGCGACCTGGCCGACGGCGGCGTGCGGCTCGCCTTCGGATCGGACTCGCCGGTGACCGGCCTGGGGCCGTGGGCGGCGATCCGCGCTGCCACCCACCACCGTCACGAGGGGCAACGGCTCACCACGGGAGAGGCGTTCCGGGCCCACACCCGCGGGAGCAGCCTCGCGGGCCACTGGGACGACACCGGTGGGTTGCTGGTCCCCGGCGCACGAGCCGACCTCGCCGCCTGGGCGACACCCGGCGGGCTCGACGAGGGCGGCCTGCCGCTCCTCGGCCCCGGCACCGCCCTGCCGCTGCTGCTCCGTCTGCTGTCCGCCGGCCACACCATCTACGACCAGGAGGCCGCATGACCAGCGAACAACACCGAGCCCCGCTGAGCGGCAAGCTCGACCTCGACCCGGCCACCGTCCGCCACGCCCGCAGCCTGGCGCGCAAGGCCGGGCGCCCCATCGTCACGATGGCCAAGAAGCACACGACCGTCTCGGTGGAGCGCGCGACGATGCGCCTCGCCGGCCTTGCGCGGCGCCGACGAGGAGGGCACCCCGTGGGTCAACCGCCTGATGGACGTCGTACGCGCCGACGTCGGGCTCGAGCACGGTGCCGCCCTGCCGGTGTGGGACGCCCTGCTGCGCGGCGAGGCGGACGACCTGTCCGTGCTGGCCCAGAAGGCCGCCGCCGGTTCGGTGACCTTCCGGCTGCCGGAGGGCCGCGACGCGACCCGGGCCCAGGCGGCCAGTCGCAAGCAGGTCGCGGCCGGGATCCGGACCGTCGACGCGCGCCGCCGCGAGCGGGACCGGCTCATCAAGCGGCACGGCGACGCACCGCGACAGCCGTGGATCTACCTGATCGTGGCCACCGGCGACATCTACGAGGACATCCCGCAGGCCCAGCAGGCCGCGCGCGAGGGCGCCGACGTCATCGCGGTGATCCGCTCCACCGGGCAGAGCCTGCTCGACTTCGTGCCCGAGGGCGCGACCCGGGAGGGGTTCGCCGGGACCTACGCCACCCAGGAGAACTTCCGGCTCATGCGGGCCGCGCTGGACGAGTCCAGCAGGGAGCTCGGCCGCTACATCCGCCTGACCAACTACGCCAGCGGCCTGTGCATGCCGGAGATCGCGGCGCTGGCCGGCCTCGAGCGTCTCGACATGATGCTCAACGACTCCATGTACGGGATCCTCTTCCGCGACATCAACCCGGTGCGCACCTTCGTCGACCAGCGCTTCAGCCGCCAGGTCCACGCCCGCGCCGGCATCATCATCAACACCGGCGAGGACAACTACCTGACCACCGCCGACGCGGTCGAGGCGGCGCACACCGTCACCACCAGCCAGCTCCTCAACGAGTACTTCGCCAAGGAGGCCGGCCTCGAGGACTGGCAGCTCGGCCTCGGGCACGCCTTCGAGATCGACCCCAAGGTGCCCGACTCCTTCCGGATGGAGCTCGCGCACGCACTGCTCGCCCGCGAGGTCTTCCCGAAGGCCCCGCTGAAGTGGATGCCCCCGACGCGGCACATGACCGGTGACGTGTTCATGGGCAACCTGCTCGACGGGTTCTTCAACCTGGCCGGTGCCCTCACCGGCCAGGGGATCCTGCTCGTCGGGATGATGACCGAGGCGGTCGTGACGCCCTGGCTCTCCGACCGCGACGTGGCCCTGCAGAACGTCCGGTACGTCATGGAGGCCGCCGGGCGGCTGCACGAGGACTTCCACCCCGCTCCCGACGGCTTCATCGCCAACCGCGCACGTCAGGTGCTGGGGGAGTCGATCGAGCTGCTCGACCGGATCGTCGACGACGGGATGCTCGCGGCCATCGCCGATGGCACGTTCGGTCTGATGAAGCGCCCCGCCGACGCCGGTCGCGGCCTCGAGGGCGTCGCGAAGAAGTCCGACGCCTACTACAACCCGGCAAGCGAGATCCTGGAGGCGACCTCATGACCGAGTCCACCACCCCGGCGGAGGCGACCGGCACCGCTCCGGTGCCCGGTGGCATCGTGACGCCGTACGGCGACACGCGAGGCGACGGCATGGTCCAGATCAGCTTCACGCTGCCGCTGGAGCACTCCAAGGTCGCCGAGGGCGCCGCAGCCCAGCTGGCGAACAAGATGGGGATGGATCCCGCCCTGGTGGTGCACGCCAAGCCGATGGGTCCCGGCTTCACGTTCTTCGTGGTCTACGGACGGGTCAACCACGTCGTCGACCCCAGCACGGTGGTCGTCGTCGAGCGGGACTACCCGCTGCTGACCCCCAAGGAGGTCAACGCCGCGGTGAAGAGCTCGCTGCGGCGCCGGCTGACGGTCGTGGGGGCCTGCATCGGCACGGACGCCCACACCGTCGGCATCGACGCCATCCTCAACATCAAGGGGTTCGCGGGGGAGAAGGGCCTGGAGTACTACCGCGAGATCAAGGTGGTCAACCTCGGCGCCCAGGTCTCGGTACCCCAGCTCGTCGAGCGGGCCCGTGCCGAGAAGGCCGACGCGGTCCTCGTCTCGCAGGTCGTCACCCAGCGCGACGCCCACCTCCTCAACACCCGCGAGATGTCCGCGGCGTTCCGGGAGTCCTACCCCTCCGACCGCAGGCCGCTGCTGATCGTGGGCGGCCCCCGCTTCGACGAGACGATGGCCGACGCGCTCGGTGTCGACCGGATCTTCGGACGCGGCACGACGCCCGGCGAGGTCGCGTCGTTCATCACCCACCGGCTCGCCCCCGTCAGGAGCGCCTCATGACCGAGCAGACGTCCGACGACCGCGTCGGCACCACCGTGGTGCACCGTCGCTACGTGCCCTACTCCCACGCCCACTACGCCGGCAACCTGGTCGACGGCGCCTACAGCCTCGGTCTGTTCGGTGACGTCGCGACCGAGCTGTGCATCCACACCGACGGCGACGAGGGTCTGTTCGCGTCCTACGCCGACGTGCAGTTCCGGGCGCCGGTGCGGGCCGGTGACGTGCTCGAGGTGACCGCGGTCCTGGTGCGCGCCGGCACCCGCTCGCGGGTCATGGACTTCACCGTCCACGTGGTGGCCCGGGGCGCCGCGACGGCCGCCCGGCCGGGCGCGGCGGAGGCGCTCGCCGAGCCGCTCCTTGCCACGTCGGCCACCGGCACGGTCGTCGTCCCCTGATCGGCCGCCACGGCGGATGCGAACAATCCACCCGGATCGGCGCGTCGCACCCGACACGCCGACCGTGATGACCAAAAGGGTGACTATTTCATCACGGTGGGGTGCCCCGCTGACCTGCGGCTTCTCGGGTTTTCCCAGGTCAGCGCCCGGTTGACACTCGATCGGGCCGCGGGTGATCGTAGGCCGTCCGCTCACGCAGGTCGTGGCAGGTGGACCGACGTCCGAGTGGCCGTTGTCGAAAGAGGTGTAGCGCCAACATCTCGTCGACCTGGTTCGCGGAGGTCGGTTCACCCCATGAGAGCGAGGCACGGGAGGGCACGCACGACCCTAGACAACGACCCCGGCACGGCAACCAGTCGTGGCCGGTGGACGGCCGAAGGTGTGCGAGCCCTCCCGTAGCCCTGCCACGCGGTCTCCGAGGACCCCGCCGGTAGTCTTCCCTCGTGCTCCGCCGGATCCCGATCGCCGCCCTGGCGGGTGTGCTCCTCTCGCTGGCCTACGAGCCCGTGGCCATCCCGTACGTGATGCCCCTGGCGCTGGCCGGCTTCGCGCTGTGCACCCGCGGCCTGCGGGCCCGGGCCGGCTTCGGCGTGGGCCTGGCCTTCGGGATCGGCTTCTACTTCGTGCACATCTACTGGATGCGGGCCTCCATCGGCACCGACGCGTGGCTCTCCCTGTCGAGCACGGAGGCGTTCTTCTACGGGGTCCTCGGGTCGCTGGTCACCGTGCTCCACCGGCTCCGGGCCTGGCCGTTCTGGCTGGCCGCCGCCTGGACGACCATCGAGATGGTGCGCAGCACGTGGCCGTTCAGCGGCATGCCCTGGGGGCGACTGGGATTCGGTGTGGTCGACACGCCCATGGCCCCTGCCCTGGCCTACGTGGGCGTCAACGGGGTGACCTTCCTCGTCGCCGCGCTCGGCTTCCTCCTGGCCCGGTTGGTGCTGGCCGCCCCGGGCGACGAACGGCTCCTCGCGGGCGTCAGCGTCGTCGGGCTGGCCTCGGTGAGCGTCCTCGCCTCGGTGCTGCCCTGGACGCTGGAGACCAGCGGCCAGACCACCGTCGCGGCCATCCAGGGCGACGTGCCGGGCGCCGGCAACAACGTGCTGTTCGACACCTACCAGCTCACCCAGAACCACGTCGACGCGACCGTCGAGCTTGCCGAGGACGTCGCCGCCGGGCGCCGCCCCCAGCCGGACTTCGTCGTGTGGCCGGAGAACTCCACCGCCTCGGACCCGTTCGTCAACGCGTCGGTCAACGCGCAGATCCAGGAGGCGCTGGCCGCCATCGACGTACCGATCATGGTGGGGGCCATCGTCGACGACGGACCGGACCACATCCTCAACGAGGGGATCGTCTGGGACCCCGTGACCGGGCCGGGGGAGCGCTACGCCAAGCGCAACCCGGTGCCGTACGGCGAGTACATCCCGCTGCGCAGCCACATGCCGTCGTGGTTCCTCACCGCCGGGAGGCTGGGCGAGATCGGCCGCGACATGCGCGCCGGGACCCGCAGCACGCCGCTGGTCGTCGCCGGGGTACCCGTGGCCGACTCGATCTGCTTCGACATCGGCTACGACGACGGGCTGGCCACGCAGCAGGAGAACGGCGCCGAGCTGCTCACCGTGCAGACCAGCAACGCCAGCTTCATCTTCACCGACCAGGTCGAGCAGCAGTTCGCGATCACCCGCGCCCGCGCGATCGAGTCGGGCAAGTACGTGGTCGTGGCAGCCACCAACGGCATCGCCGGTGTCATCGCGCCCGACGGCAGCGTGGTGGACCGGTCCCAGCGGCTGACGCGCGACATCATCGTCGAGACGGTCGACCTGCGCACCGGGGTCACCCCCGGGGTCCGGGTCGGGCGGGTGCTCCCGTTGCTGACCGCCGCGTTGAGCGCGGTGGGCCTGCTCCTGGGGCTGCTCACGTATCATCGCGAACCCACGGGGGGCACGACCGCGCGCCCCCGCCGCAGCAGACGACGGGTGACACGAGCAGATGCCAACACCAGGTCCTGACCACGGCGGGGACCGCGTCCTCCCGGGCCTGGGGCGGGTCGTCATGGTCGTCCCCACCTACAACGAGGCCGACAACCTGGCCTGGATCGTGGGCCGCCTGCACGCGGCGCAGCCGGCGGTGGACGTGCTGGTGGTCGACGACGAGTCCCCGGACGGCACCGGTCGGATCGCCGACGAGCTCGCCGCCGCGGACCCCCGGGTGGCAGTCCTGCACCGCGCGGCCAAGGGCGGCCTGGGTGCGGCGTACCTGCACGGGTTCGCGTGGGCCCTGGCGCAGGGCTACGACGTCATCGGGGAGATGGACGCCGACGGGTCGCACCAGCCCGAGCAGCTGCACCGGCTGCTCGAGGCGCTCCCCGTCGCCGACCTGGTCATCGGGTCCCGCTGGGTGCCGGGCGGCTCGGTGGTCAACTGGCCCGTCCGCCGCGAGGTGCTGTCCCGCGGCGGCAACCTCTACGTCCGGCTGCTGCTGGGCCTGCAGGTCCGCGACGCGACGGCCGGGTTCCGGCTCTACCGACGCAGCACCCTCGAGCGGATCGACCTGGCACAGGTCCGCTCGACGGGCTACGTCTTCCAGACCGACCTGGTCACCCGCACCCTGCAGGCCGGGCTCCGGGTGCGCGAGGTGCCGATCGAGTTCGTCGAGCGGGTCCGCGGCGACTCCAAGATGAGCGGTGCGGTCGCCGTGGAGTCGCTGAAGCGGATCACGGTCTGGGGCCTGCAGGAGCGCCGTGCCCAGGTGCGCCGTGCCTGGTCCCGGCGCGGAGACCACACGGCCCGGCGGCGTGAGCAGCCTCAGGGCGGCGCCGTAGAGTAAGGGCGTGGCTCGCCGACGTCCGATCACCTGGTTCCTCGTCACGGCCTTCGTGGTCGTGCCGATCGTCGAGATCTACGTCCTGATCCAGGTCGGACAGGTCATCGGGGCCTGGTGGACGATCCTGCTGCTGATCCTCGACTCGATGATCGGGTCGTGGCTGATCAAGCGGGAGGGCTCACGCGCCTTCCGGGCCCTGCGCACGGCCCTCGAGAGCGGCCGGATGCCGGCCGACGAGCTGTCGGACGGTGCCCTGATCCTCATCGGCGGCACGCTCATGCTCAGCCCCGGCTTCGTGCTGGACGTGCTCGGGGTGCTGCTGATCCTGCCGGTGACGCGTCCGCTCTTCCGGAGGCTCCTGGCCCGGGTCGTCACCCGCCGACTGACCGTCATGGGCCCGATGGGGGGCCTGCGCCCCGGTGGCGCCCCCTGGGACGCGGAACGCCCCGGACCCGGGTCGCAAGGACCCGTGATCCGGGGCGAGGTCGTCGACGAGTAGTCGACCCGTCAGGCGGTCGCCTTGCGCTTGCGCGTGGGGCGGTGCAGGTGGGCCGGGCCGATCTCGCCGCCGCGGAGCAGGTCGAGCCGCTCCTTGAGGATGTCCTCGAGCTCCTTCTCGGAGCGTCGCTCGAGCAGCATGTCCCAGTGCGTGCGGACCGGCTTCTCGGCCTTCACCTCCTTCTGGATCCCTGCCGTGCTCAGTCCCTCGGCGCCGCAGCGCGGGCACTCCCAGACGGCCGGGATGTCGGCCTCGACCGACATGGTGATCTCGAACTCGTGTGCCTGAGGGCAGCGGTAGCCGACCTGCTGGCGCGCGGCGAACTCGATACCGCGCTCGTCCTCGAAGCTCTGGCCTCCGAGCCGTGCGCCACGCAAAGTGCGCTCTGCCATGAGGCACCTCCCTTGTGTGTTCGCGTGGAGAGCAAGCGGATCCGCCCACTCTGTGTCTTCAACGGTACCCAGGCCGACCAACATTCCACGCCTCCTCGTCGCAATCGGTTCCCGAGCCACCCTCCAGGGTGAGGCTGGACTACATGGTGCGGGGGACCGCGTTGCCGGCCTCGCGGATACCCCGCTCGGCATCGAGGCGCAGCAGCAGGACGGCACCGATCGCGAAGAAGGCCACCAGCGCGAGGAGCGCGGGCCGGTAGGACCCGCTGAGCTGGAACACCAGGCCGAAGGTGAGCGTGCCCAACCAGGACGTGCCGCGCTCGGCCGCGTTGTAGAGCGCGAAGTACTCACCCTCGCGACCGCGGGGGATCAGCAGGCTGAAGAACGAGCGGGAGAGGGCCTGGGTGCCGCCGAGGACCAGCCCGATGGCCGTGGCGACCAGCAGGAAGAGTGGCACGTTCCGCTCGGGCAGGAGGAAGGCGACGACCACGATCCCCATCCAGGCGAAGGTGCCGTAGAGGATCGGGCGGTAGCTGCCGTAGCGAGCGGCGAGCCGGCCGAACAGCAGCGCGCCGCCGAAGGCCACGAACTGGATCAGCAGGATCGTGCCGATCAGCACGCTGGTGTCGAACTTCAGCGTCTTCTCGCCGTAGGTCGAGGCCGCGTAGATCACGGTCTGGATGCCGTCGTTGAAGAACAGGTACGCCGCCAGGAAGGTCAGCGTCATCGGGTAGTTGCGCAGGTCCCTCAGGGTGCGGAAGAGCTGGCCGAAGCTGCGGGAGAACAGGCCGCCCGACACCGCCTCCACGTGGACGGGCGCGTGGTCGCGCAGGCGGAGGAACGGGATGACCGTGAAACCGGCCCACCACACGGCGGCCGACAGCAGCGAGATGCGGACCGCGAGCTCCTTGTCGAGACCGAACGCCGAGTGGCCCTGGACCAGGACCAGGTTGACCAGGAGCAGGGTGCCGCCGCCCAGGTAGCCGAAGGCCCAGCCCCGGGAGGAGACGGTGTCGCGCTCGTCCTCGGTCGAGATGTCGACCAGGATCGCCGAGTAGCTCACCAGCGAGCAGCCGGCGAGGACGCTGCTGACGACCACGGCGACGGCGCCGAGCTGCCAGTGGTCCCCGCGCAGGAAGAAGAGCAACGAGGCGCTCGCGGCGCCGGCCCAGGCGAACCCGGCCATGTGTCGCTTCTTGCGCGCGGAGCGGTCCACCATGGCACCCACGACCGGCAGCACGAAGGCGCTGGCGATGGTGGCGAAGCTGGTCAGGTAGAACGGCAGGGAGCCGGGGCTGACCTGCAGGCCCAGGAGCCCGAGGGTGTTGCGACAACCCTCGACCTCCTCGCCGCACCCGGCCGCCCGACCGGCCACCGTCGCCATGTACGGCGCGAACAGCACGCTGAGCACCGTCGTGAAGTAGGCGCTGTTGGCCCAGTCGTACCAGTTCCAGGCCTTCTGCTCGCGCAGCCGGTTGAGCGGCTCCAGGTCGGCGATCCCGCCGGGCACGCCTCCCGTCGCCCCGTCGGTCGATCCTGTGGTCATCTGGTCGTCTCCCTCCACTGGCCGCGCTCGACGAGCACGTCCTTCAACACGTCCGTCCGATCGGTGATCAGCCCGTGCACACCGCGGTCGAGCAGCTCGTGCATCTCCTCCGCCTCGTCGACCGTCCACACGTGCACGTGCTTGCCGGCGGCCTGCGCACGCCGTACGACACGGGGCGTGACCACCCGCAGCCGCCCGCGTCGGTGGGGGACCTGGAGCGCGTCGAAGCCGCGCCCGACCCGGCGCGCGATCGCGGCGTTGGGGGCGGCCAGGAACGCCGCCACCTCCACCGGCGTCGCCGACGTGGCCACCCGGCCGCCGGTCGAGGCCCGGAAGTGGCGCATCCGCGCCGTCGAGAACGACCCGATGAGCACCCGGTCCCAGGCCTGACGAGCCGCGATGAAGTCGGCCATCGCTCGCACCGCGCCCTCGGCCTTGACGTCGATGTTGAACCGCGCCTCGGGCAGGGCGTCGAAGAGGTCGGCCAGGCGTGGGATCTCGACCCGCCCGCCGATCCGTGCGGTCCGCACGTCGGCGTAGGGGAGGAGCGCCAGCTCACCCTGCCGATCGGTCACCCGGTCCAGCACGGCGTCGTGGAACGCCAGCAGCACCCCGTCGGACGTGACGTGCACGTCGGTCTCGAGGTAGCGGTAGCCCAGCGCCACGGCGTGCTCGAAGGCCGGGAGGGTGTTCTCCAGACCCGTGATCTCGGGGTGCGCCGCGCCGCCGCGGTGCGCCAGGGCCAGCACCGAGCCGGGTTGGTCCAGGACCGCGTCCAGGTAGGCGCGACCGGTGGTGGGCGGGATCACGTGGTGAGTATGGCGGTTCGGGGACCGGTCGTGGGTGAGCCCGGCGACTCAGCCGGCGTCAGCGTGTCCGGCCCGCCGTGTCGCCGAGCCCACCGGGTTTCGACACGCTCCGTCGAGGCTTCGTCCCTCAGCCTCGGTCGCTGCTCGACCACCACTGACGTCCCGGGACATCTGCTCCGAGCAAGCTCGGTCGGGGGTCCCCTCGCGCAACGTGTCGCGGAGCCCACCGGGTTTCGACACGCTCCGTCGAGGCTTCGTCCCTCAGCCTCGGTCGCTGCTCAACCACCACTGACGTCCCGGGACATCTGCTCCGAGCAAGCTCGGTCAGATGTCCCGGAACGTCTCGATGTTGGCACCGAGGGTGTTGAGGCGCTCGGCGAGGTCCTCGTAGCCGCGGTGGATCACGTAGGTGCTGCGCAGCACCGACGTGCCCTTGGCCGCGAGCATCGCCAGCAGGATGACGACCGCGGGGCGCAGCGCCGGGGGGCACACGAGCTCGGCACCGGAGAACGACGTCGGTCCCTCGATCATCACCCGGTGCGGGTCGAGGAGCTTCACCTGGCCGCCGAGCTTGGTGAGCTCGGTGAGGTAGATCGCCCGGTTCTCGTAGACCCAGTCGTGCAGGAAGGTCTGGCCCTCGGCCACCGCGGCGATGACCGCGAAGAACGGCAGGTTGTCGATGTTGAGCCCGGGGAAGGGCATCGGGTGGATCTTGTCCAGCGGCGCGTGCAGCTGCGAGGGCAGTGTGTGGATGTCGACCAGGCGGGTGTGGCCGTTGTTGGCGACGTACTCCTCGCTGGTGGAGTACTGGAAGCCCATCTCCTCCAGGACGGCCAGCTCGATCTCGAGGAACTCGATGGGGGCCCGCGAGATGGTGATCGACGACTTGGTCACGATGGCGGCCGCCAGGAGCGACATCGCCTCGATCGGGTCCTCGCTGGGGGAGTAGTCGACGTCGACGTCGATGGTCTCCAGCCCGGTGACGACCAGCGTGGTGGTGCCGACGCCCTCGACGGTGACGCCGAGCTTCTGCAGGTAGAAGCAGAGGTCCTGGACCATGTAGTTGGACGAGGCGTTGCGGATCTTCGTCGTGCCCGGGTGGAGGGCAGCGGCCATCAGCGCGTTCTCGGTGACGGTGTCGCCGCGCTCGGTCAGGACGATCGCGCGCTCGGGCTCGATCGCCCGGTTGACCTGCGCGTGGTACATCCCGTCGGTGGCCTTGACCTCCAGGCCGAAGGGACGCAGGGCCGACATGTGCGGCTCGACGGTGCGCGTGCCGAGGTTGCAGCCGCCGGCGTAGGGCAGGTCGAACGAGTCCGCGCGGTGGAGCAGCGGGCCCAGGAACATGATCACCGAGCGGGTACGACGAGCGGCCTCCTCGTTGATCTGGCTGAGGTCGAGGTCGCGGGGAGGGACGATCTCGAGGTCGTTCTCGTCGTTGAGCCAGCGGGTCTGCACGCCGAGGCTGTTCAGCACCTCCAGGAGGCGGTTGACCTCCTCGATGCGCGCGACCTTGCGCAGGGTGGTGCGCCCCCGGTTGAGCAGGCTGGCGCACAGCAGGGCGACACCGGCGTTCTTGGACGTCTTCACGTCGATCGAGCCGGACAGCGTCGTCGGACCCTGCACGCGCAGGTGGGTCGGACCCGCGCCGAGCGCGACGATCTCGGAGTCGAGCGCCTCGCCGATGCGGGCGAGCATCTCCAGGGAGAGGTTCTGGTGGCCCTTCTCGATCCGGTTGATCGCGCTCTGGCTGGTGCTGAGCAGCTCGGCGAGCTGGCTCTGCGTGAGTCCACGGTGCTTGCGGGCATCCCGGATGAGGTTGCCGATCCGGCCCTTGTAGTCAACTGGCATGAGAACGACGGTAACTCATATATGAGATAGGACAAACGCGACACGTCCGGGTGGCTCCAGGTGCCGCGACCGCTGGTGGTTGGATGAGGCGCATGCGAGCAACCACGATCCATGCGGCGGGCGACATCCGGTTCGGGGAGGTCCCCGACCCCACCATCGAGGCCCCCACCGACGCGATCGTCAAGGTCGTCGCCGGGTGCATCTGCGGATCCGACCTGTGGCCCTACCGCGGTGAGAACCCGATCACGCGCCGGCTCGACGATCGGCCACGAGTGCGTCGGCGTGGTCGAGGAGGTCGGCAGCGGTGTCACGTCGTTCCGCCCCGGCGACTTCGTCGTCGTTCCCTTCGACCACTGCGACAACACCTGCCCGCACTGCCTCGCCGGCATGCAGTCGGCCTGCACCAACCTCGGCATGACCAGCAGCGGTCAGGGGGAGTACGTGCGCGTCGGCCAGGCCGAGGGCAGCCTGGTGAAGACCGACGGGATGCCGGACGCCTCGCTGATCCCGTCGCTGCTCGCGCTCTCCGACGTGATGCCGACCGGCTGGCACGCCGCGGTCGCGGCCGGCGTACGCGCCGGTGGCACGGTCGTGGTCGTCGGTGACGGCGCCGTCGGCCTCTGTGGGGTGCTCGCCGCCCACACGATGGGTGCCGAGAAGGTCATCGCCATGTCGCGCCACGAGTCGCGGCAGAAGATCGCCACCGCGTTCGGAGCGACCCACCTGGTCGCCGAGCGCGGCGAGGAGGGCGCGGCAGCGGTCAAGGAGATCACCGACGGCGTCGGCGCGGACGCGGTGCTCGAGTGCGTCGGCACCGACCAGTCCATGGGCACGGCGTTCGCCGTCGCCCGCCCCGGCTCCACGGTCGGGTTCGTCGGCGTGCCGCACGGCGTCGAGCTGCCCGTGCGCCGGATGTTCCAGAAGAATGTCGGCCTCGCCGGCGGGATGGCACCGGTCCGCCGCTACCTCCCGGAGCTGCTCGAGCTGGTCACCAGCGGCAGGATCGACCCCGGCCTGGTCTTCGACCTGACCCTGCCGATGGCCGAGGTGGCCGAGGGCTACCGCGCGATGGACGAGCGGCGCGCGATCAAGGTGCTCCTCGAGCCGTGACCGGGCCGGTCGCCGACGTGGGCGGGGACCCCACCGGTTCGGACCGACGACCCGCCGGCCCCGGTCAGCGCCCCGCCAGGGCCGTCCGCCGCAGGCCGGCGGGCTGGCAGCGGCACGTCTCCGAGCAGGCCAGGTAGGTGTGCATCGGGTGCCCGCACCGGGCGCACGGGCGATCGTGCGAGATGCGGCTGGGCGGATGGTCCGCTGAGTCGTACATGGGAGAGCTCCTGGGGGCAACGAGGTGGGGGGTCATGATGGTTGTCGTCCTCCCGGGACCCGGACTGTAGGGGCGCCGGCGCCGCGTTCGCCGGCCCCGGGTCCGGGTGGTCCTCGCTCGAGGTGGGCCGCGCCGGGCGTGGCCCGACCGAATCCTCAGGAACGCACCCCATCATGGACGGGTGCTGCACCGACATCCTCTGCTCAGCCTGCTCACCGTGGGCTACCTCGTGGTCCTCGGCTGGTTGACCCTGACCCCGAACCCCCTCGGCCCGACGCACGACGACCTGCTCACCCGGGTGGCGGCACGTCTGCAGCGCTACGACGAGCTGTCGTGGGTGACCTTCGACCGGCTGGAGTTCCTGGCCAACATCGCCCTGTTCGTGCCGTTCGGGCTGTTCCTGCTCCTGCTCGTGGGCACCCGCTTCTGGTGGGTCTCGGCGTTGGCCGGCTTCCTGGCCACCTCGGCCATCGAGACCGCCCAACGCTCGATCCCCGGCCGGGTCCCCGATGGTCGCGACGTTCTCGCCAACACCCTGGGCACCCTGCTGGGCGTCGCGATCGGCGTCGTCCTCACGCTGCCCGCGACGATACGACGACGCCGGGTGCGCCGGGCCCGCGAGCTGCAGCACACCGGGGTCTAGGGCCCGTCGCCTAGCGAGGCGTGCGGCCCGTCGCGTAGCGCGCGACGGCGTCCAGCGTGAAGGACCCCGACGGCGACCCGAGCCGCTCGAAGAGCCGTGCTCGCAGCGCCTCGCGGTGGTCGTCGGGGAGACCGACGCAGTAGGTGCCGGCGGGCCCGATCCCGAGCAGGAACCCCGACCACAGCTCGTCGAAGCCGGCGTACGTCGAGGCGACGCCCAGCGTCGACTCGGAGATCTCGTCGAACCCCCCGGCCTCGAGCAGCGGCGGGATCTCGCCGGCCCCACCGAACCGCAGGTTGTGCGCCTCGTCGGGCGCCTCGGGGTCGAGCGCGAGCGCGGCGTCCCAGAAGACGCTCAGCATCTCCATGCCCTCGGCGAGGTCCCACACGCACAGCGACACCGTGCCGCCCGGACGGAGCACCCGACGCAGCTCGCGGACCCCGAGATCGGCGTCGCTCACGAAGTGGAGCACGAGCTGGGCCAGGGCCACGTCGAACGTGTCCTCGCCGAACGGGATCTGCTCGACGCGTCCCAGGCGTACGTCGACCCCGGGGAAGCGGGCAGCGCAGTCGTGCACGAAGGGTGGCGAGGGGTCGAAGGCTGCGACCGATCCCGTTCCGAGCCGGTCGACCAGGACACCGGTGAGCGCCCCCGGTCCGCAGCCGACGTCGAGGACCGCCAGGCCCGGTGCGATCCCTGCTGCGTCGGCGAACGGCGCGGCCAGCTGCCGCGAGTAGCGGCCCATGAACGCGTCGTACGCGTCTCCCGACACCTGGAAGGCGGCGGCTCCCTCGACCTCGCTCATCGGTCCCTCTCCCGGGCCCCCTGGGCGGGTCCCGCACCTGGGACGACGCTCGACCCGATGGCCGCACATGTCAAGGGTCAGGACGCGTGGTGACCCGGTGCCGACGGCCGTGCGTTCCTCCGGTGGGCCGACGCCACCTCATCGCTCCGCGGCCGGTGACCCACCAGCGGTCTCACCCGTAGGTGGGATCTCGGGTCGACGATCGCGACGTAGGTTCGAGTCATGACTGATTCGAACACAGATTCGACCGAGCTGATCGGCGCTGTCGGTGACACCGGCGGCGACGGCGGCACCACGGAGAAGGACCCGGAGACCTGGGTCACCGGCGACGAGCCGATGACCGGGGCGCAGCGCAGCTACCTGGACACCCTGGCCCGGGAGGCGGGGGAGACGCTGTCCACCGACCTCACCAAGGCCGAGGCGTCCGAGCACATCGACCGTTTGCAGAAGGCGACCGGTCGGGGAGACTGACGCCCGTGTCCCTCCACGAGCCCGGCGCCTGGCCGTCGTCCCTCAGCGCGGCCGACGTCTACAGCTCCTCGGTGGCCCGAGGCGCCTCCACGAGCACCGCGGGCAGTGTCCTGTGGCTGGAGGTCCGCCCCACCAACGGTGGGCGGGCCACCCTCGTGCGCCGGACGCACGGCGCAGAGCCCAGTGGATCTCTCGGGCGCCGAGCACGACGTACGCACCGCGTTCCACGAGTACGGCGGCGGTGCCTACGGCGCGACGGGGGAGCAGGCGGTCTACGTCGACGCCGCCTCGCAGCGGGTCTGGCTGGTCACCGGCACCGGGGAGCCCCGACCGATCACGCCGGAGAGCGGCGGACTGGTGCGGTTCTCGTGCTTCCGGATCGACGTGGGCCGTGGCCTGGTGTGGTGCCTGCGCGAGGACCAGCGCGATCGGAGCCTCGAGCCGGTGACGTCCCTGGTCCGCCTGGACCTCGACGGGCCCAACGACGACTTCGGCGGGGTCGCGGTCGGTGGCCGAGCGCGTCCGGTCGACGGTCCGGAGCTGGCGGCGGGGGTCGACAGTCCGCCGGACTTCCTGCTGGACCAGCAGCTCTCGCCCGACGGCACCCGCCTGGCGTGGGTGTCGTGGAACCACCCGAACATGGCCTGGCACGGCACCTGGCTGCGCACGGCCAGGGTGGCGCCGGACGGTTCGCTCACCGACGAGGTCGTGGTCGCGGGGGGTGAGGCGGAGTCGGTCGAACAGCCCGCATGGCTCGACGACGACACGCTTCTCTTCCTGTCCGACCGCACAGGGTGGAGCAACTTCTACCGGGCCGACGTGTCGGGACCCGCCGCGTCGGTCGCGGCGGTGACCGAGCACGACGTCGAGTACGGCTGCCCGCGCTGGGTGCCCGACCTGGCGTCGTACGACGTCCTTCCCGACGGCCGGGTGGCGACCACCCGGTCGGTCGGCGGCCGCCGCCTCCTGGCGGTGCTCGACCCGGCGAGCGGTGAGGTCGCCGACGTGCCGACCGGGCTCGACTTCGTCGGTGAGGTCCATGCGATCGACGCTGCACGCGTCGTGATCGGCACCGGCTCCGCGATGTCACCGACGCAGACCGTCGTGGTCACCCTCGCCGACGGCGCCCTCGACCCGGTGGGGCCGGGGGAGGACCCGGATCCGGGCCTCGTCAGCCCGCCCGAGCTCGTGGTGTGGCCGCTTCCCGAGGGTGGCACCGCCAACGGCTTCCTCTACCGCCCACGCAACGGCGACCATGCCGCACCCGAGGGCACTCTGCCGCCCCTCATCGTGACGATCCACGGCGGGCCCACGAGCGCTGCGCTCCCCGGGTTCAGCAAGGCGCGCGCCTTCTGGACCTCGCGCGGCTTCGCCGTCCTGGACGTCAACCACGGCGGCTCGACCGGCTTCGGTCGCGCGTTCCGCGAGCGGTTGGAAGGGGAGTGGGGTGTCGTCGACGTCGCCGACATCCTGGCCGGCGTACGACACCTGGCCGAGGCCGGCGTCGTGGACGGCGACCGCGTGCTCACCCGCGGGGGCAGCGCGGGTGGCTACACCACCTTGGCGCTGCTCACCGGCTCCGACGCGTTCCGCGCCGGCTGCAGCCTGTTCGGGGTGTCCGACGTCGCAGCCCTTGCGCGCGACACCCACAAGCTCGAGTCGCGCTACGCGTGGCGCCTGGTCGCGCCGTGGCCCGAGGGGGAGTCGCTGTACGCCGAACGCTCACCGATCCACCACCTCGACCGCCTGCACACGCCGCTGCTGATCCTCCAGGGCGCCGACGACCGTGTCGTGCCGCCCAGCCAGGCCGAGACGATGGCCGACGCCCTGCGGGCCCAGGGCCTTCCGGTCGCGATGATCGTCTTCGACGGCGAGGGCCACGGGTTCCGCAAGCCCGAGAACCTGATCCGCTCCCTCGAGGCGGAGCTGTCGTTCTACGTCCAGATCCTCGGGCTGCCGCATCCCGTCGGCATCGAGCCGGTGCCGATCGAGAACCATCCCGGCTGATCACCGCGGGCGTGTCGCGTTCCCGCGGCGACGCGCCCGTCGCCCGGCTAGGGTCGTCGTCCATGTCGCAGTCCATGTCGCCGTCCGTGTCGTCAGCCCCCGCAGGACCCCCGTCGGCACAGCCACCCGAGGCGCGCCCGCTGCCACCGCAGGAGTTCGACCGGTGGTACGGCGGCTGGGACCCGCTCGACCCGGTCACCATCGTCGACTTCATGGCCGGTTTCGACCGGCCGTGGTGGATCATCGGCGGGTGGAGCATCGAGGTCTTCACCGGTGTCGCACGCGACCACGAGGACATGGACATCTCGATCCTCTCCAGCGACGTCCAGGCGTTCCGGGAGTTCCTGGGGGACCGGTGGACACCCTGGAACGTCGACGAGGGCTGGTTCCGGCCGTTCGACGACCGGTTCGCCGACGTACGTCCCGACAGTCAGGTGTGGGTACGTCGCGACGCCCGGTCGCCGTGGGTGCTCGACGTGCCGTTCACGCCGGACTCCGACGGCCGCTGGACCAACAAGCGCCACCTGGCCCACACCGAGGACCTCGACGACGTCACCTGGGTCGCCCCGGACGGCCTGCGCTACGCACGGCCCGAGGTGACCCTGATGTTCAAGGCAGCCCAGGTGCGTGCGAAGGATCGGCGCGACGCCGAGGTCGCGATCCCGTTGCTGCACGCCGACGCCCGTCGGTGGCTGCGTGACACCGTCGCGCGCTACGCGCCCGAGCACGAATGGGTCCGAACGCTCTGAGCCGCAGGCGCTCGCCGACCATCGACGAGCCGGCCCCAGTGGTTGAGGTGCGAGGAGCGCCGGCGACGGGTGGCCTCCGGTGGTTGAGGTGCGAGGAGCGCCAGCGACGGCCGACCTCCGGTGGTTGAGGTGTGAGGAGCGCCAGCGACAGCCGACCTCCGGTGGTTGAGGTGTGAGGAGCGCCAGCGACGAGCCTCGAAACCCCTCGTGCCGACCAGCAGCCGCCAGGCCCGACACCGCTTCTCGGCTCACCGGGTTTCGAGGCTCGGGCCCGAGGGGCCCTCGCACCTCAACCAGCGGTGCCGACCTCCGGTGGTTGAGGTGTGAGGAGCGCCAGCGACGAGCCTCGAAACCCCGTGCCCGCCAGGAGCGGTCCGGGGCCCGACGGCTGCTTCTCGGCTCACCGGGTTTCGAGGCTCGGGCCCGAGGGGCCCTCGCACCTCAACCACCGTGCCGGCTCGCCGGGTTTCGAGGCTCGGGCCCGTGGGGCCCTCGCACCTCAACCAGCGGTGGAGCATGTCGTTGATGGTTGTCCACAACCCCCGTGGTTGAGCCGGATTCGTGGCCCTGGAATGTCGGTGGTCGGTGGTTGAGTGGACCCATGAGCAGGCACCTCGAGGGCACCGGGAGCGGTCATCCGATCACCCGGATGCTCGACGTGCTCGACACCGCTCTGGACGACGCGACCGAGGCCCCCACCTGGTCGCTGAACGCCGCGCAGACCGCGGACGCGATCAGCCGGCTGACCACCGACCTCGCCCGGTTGGCCGAGGTCGAGGCCCGCCTCCTGACCCACGCCCAGGGTTTGGACGTCCACGGTGCGGCGGGGATGAACAGCCTCGCGGCCTGGCTGGCCCACACGACCCGGATGACCCGTGGGCAGGCGAACGCGAAGGTCCGCCTCGCCCAGGGGCTCGCCGCCCACGACCAGACCCGGGCAGCCGTGAGTGCCGGCGACGTGTTGGTCGAGCAGGCCGAAGCGATCACCAAGGCCGTCGACGACCTGGGCGGTGACCACGCGTCCCTGCGTGACCAGGCTGAGGCGCACCTGATCGGGGAAGCCGACCGGTTCGACGCCCACCAGCTCACCACGATGGGTCAACGGATCCTCGAGACCATCGACCCCGCCCACGCCGACGACCACGAAGCCACGCTGTTGGCTGATCAGGAGGCCAGGGCGCGGAAGAAGACGACGTTCCGGATGCGCACCGACCCCGACGGCCTCGCGCACGGGACCTTCACGATCCCCGCACTCCAAGCAGAGATGCTCCGAAGGCACTCCAAGGCCCTGGCCGCACCGAAGCACGTCCGCGCCGTCGAGGGTGCCGGCGCCTACCACTATGAGAAGCCGACCCCGCAGAAGCTCGGCCAGGCGTTCTGCGAGTACATCGAACGCTTCCCCACCGACCAGCTCCCCACCCACGGCGGCCTCGCTGCGACCATCGTGATCACCGCCGACGGCTCCACCTTCACCACCGGTGCACCCACGGGCGGGCAGAAGGCCGGGGCGCACCGAGACCGGCCAAGGCGTCTCACCCGGACTGGTGCTGCGCCTGGCCTGCGAGGCC
Organism: uncultured Actinomycetota bacterium; assembly: GCA_963757695.1. Lineage (GTDB taxonomy): Bacteria > Actinomycetota > Actinomycetes > Propionibacteriales > Nocardioidaceae > Nocardioides. Next base: position 190,056 of record CAVWTJ010000009.1, on the reverse strand, counting down.
AAGCTCATCCCCGCCGTCCTGGCCACCGACGGGGTCAGGTGCTCGACCTCGGCCGCGAGCAGAGGTTCCACACCAAGGCCCAACGGCTCGCGCTGATCATCGCCCAGAAGACCTGCCAACACCCCACCTGCGACGTCCCCGGGTCGTTCTGCCACGTCCACCACACCAGGGCCTGGGCCGACGGCGGCTCCACCGACACCCACCACGCCGTCCTCCTCTGCCCCTTCCACCACCACCAGGCCCACACCACCGGCGCCACCTACCCGCTACGCACCTAGCCGGATCGACTCATGCACGACATCGCCCCATGGCAACGCCCTGCCCGACCGGTCTCAGCGGCCAGCCGGACCAGCTTGTGCACGCGAGTCTCGTCGAGGCCGGGGGACAGGCACTCGGCGCTGCCGTGCGCCAGGACGGCGGGACGGCTCACAGACACGTGTCGATCGCCGGAACTGGCCGATCGTCACGGCCTGTTGCGGTGCCCTGATCGCCGGTGCAGCTCACGATCCGACGTGCTGTCCGGACGTCGACGTGGCTGTCCGAGACCGGAGAACGCATCAGCTCCAACGGGTCAGCCGTGGTCGCCGAGGTCGACGACCAGCCGCGACGGCGAGCTGAGCGTGGAGATCCGGTACGGCGCGCGGCCGCCCTCGAGCCCGAGGAAGACCGAGGTGACGCCCTCCCACGCCGCACCCACGTAGACGTCGCTGACCATACCTCCGACCGTGGTGGGCACCCGGCGGATCCGGTCGGACGGCTTGGTCGGAGTCCCGAAGACGGAGACGGCCAACACGGTGTCGCCGTCGAGGCTGACGACTCGACCGCTGCCGTCCAGCACGGCCCGCTTGACGTACCTCGCGGTCCACCCGGCCGTCCCACGGCCGCGGAACGTGAGCACCACTCGATCGCCATCTGCGCGTTCCCGGACCCGGAGGTCCTCGGGCACCAGGTCGTAGGGGCCGGACGGGTCGGTCTTGCGCACCGTGCCCGCTCGGTCGCGTCCCGAGCCAGCCGGTGGTGTCTGCGTGGGAGGGATCGTGGACGTCGGCGCTGACGGAGCCGGCTCGGCGACCTGACTCGTTCCCTCGGAAGCCTTGCTGGTGTCGCCGGTGTCCCCGGTGTCGCCGTCGTCGCCGGTGGCGCCGCACGCGTTGAGCACCATGGCCGCGAGCGCGGTGGTCAGGAAAGCTCGAGTCCTCATGCAGGTGCGACGCCCTGTCCGCGCAAAGGGTTGTCGAGAAGTGTGATGGGTTCGTCCCTGCCCCTCTTCCGAGCGTGGTCCAGGTACGCCGATAACGGACATTATGTCAGGTCGCGGAGGCACGGGCCCCTCTCGACCGAAGATCGGCGGCTAGGAGTCATCGGGCGACATCCGTTCGCCCACCGGGACCCGCGCAGCGATCGTGTTGCCGGGCGGAGCCAGTGGGCACTGCCAGGCCGGGTCGTAGCGGCACGACGGGTGGTAGGCGAAGTTGAGGTCCAGGACGAGCGCGTCCCGGGTCCCGCCGTGCCAGGCGCCCTTGGCAGAGTCGATGACATAACGTCCACCGCCGTAGGTCTCCACGCCCGAGGTGCCGTCGCGCAACGGGACGAACAAGCCGCCGGCGTACTGCTCGAGCCACCAGACGTCCAGCGTCGCACCGACCGGATCGGGCAGCTCGACCAGACCGATCCGGCGCATCGACAAGGCGCCGTCAGCGCCGGTGTCGACGGTCCTCGACGGGTCGGGGTCGTCGGGGAGAGCCAGCACCGGGACGGTGAAGCGGTACGCCGGGTCGTAGGCGAAGTAGGGGATGCCGCTCCCCCGCAGCTCGTCGCCCGGAGCCAGCGGCGACTGCGGGTGATGCCGCATCAGCTCGTCGCGGGCGGCCCGCCAGCTCGCATGGGCAGCAGCCGGGTCGTCGGCCGACCGCGCCAGCCGGAAGAGGTCGTCGGTACGCCGGCGCCAGTCGAGCAGCTCGAACGGATCGGTCACCCCGGTGACGCTACCGGGCCACCGGAGGGTGCCGTGGCTCGAGGCGGCGCAGCAGGTCGTCAGCGGGTGAGCAGGCAGAACGGGTGACCGGCGGGATCGGCGAGCACGTAGAGCGCCTCGTCCTCGCCGGTGCGGTCCAGCAGCACGGTCGCGCCGAGAGCGAGTGCCCGGTCCCGCTGCCGGTCGAGCTCGGCGCGCGAGCTCACCGAGAAGTCGAGGTGCAGCTGCATGGGTACGTCGTGGCTCGGCCAGGTCGACCGCGCCAGCGACGCCACGCGCTGGACCGCGATCACCCGCCGGCCGGCGGCGTCCACGAGGACGAGCCAGCTGTCGTCGTCCGCGGACCCGTCCGGCGGCGGCTCGTCACCGGGTCGGTACTGCAGGCCCAGGAGCTCGCGGTAGAACTCCGCCAGCCCCCGGGCATCGGTCGCGTCGATCGCCGTGTGCATCAGGTGCGGGAACTCCGACATGCCACAGTTCTACCCGTCGCCGGACGGGTGCACACACGGCGGACCCGACCTACCCTTCGCCCATGGACCAGCGGGCGATCGACGAGGCCATCCAGACCTACTACGGCAGCCAGTTCGACGAGTCGGTGCGGCTGACCACGCGGTCGGCCCAAGGGGCACTCGAGCGTCTCCGCGTCCAGGAGATCGTGACCGAACGCATCGCCCCGGGGTCGCGGATCATCGACATCGGCGGCGGCACAGGCATCCACGCCGCACCACTCGCCACAGCCGGCCACCGGGTGACCCTGGTCGACCCGGTCGAGAGCCACGTCTCCCAGGCCGCCCGGCACGGCACCTTCACCGCCCTGGTCGGCGACGCGCGCCGGCTGGACGTCGACGACGACGCCTTCGACGTGGCGCTCCTCTTCGGGCCGCTGTACCACCTGAGCTCGCCCGAGGATCGCCTCTCCTGCCTGGCCGAGGCCGTGCGCGTCGTCGTCCCCGGCGGGCTCGTGCTCGCCGCCGTGATCCCTCGGCTCCTCCGGCACGCGGCGGTGACCCTGGCGCAGCCGCTCCCCCATCCCTACCCGGCGGAGTGGGTCGAGCTCCTCGAGCGCGGCACACCGGACCCGGGCAGCCGGTTCCCGGCCGGCCACTTCCACACCGCCGCGTCGATCGCGACCGAGCTCCTCGACGCCGGGCTCGAGGACGTCGAGCTGTGCGCCATCGAGGGGGTGGCCGGGATCGTGCTGGAGCAGCTCCCCGACGACGACCCCGAGGTGCTCGAGGCCGCGCTCGTCCTCGCGCGCCGGACCGGGCACCTGCGGGGCACCCTGGACCTCACCAACCACCTCATGGCGATCGGCCGCGTGCCGTGAGCCGGCGGCCGCCGTCGCCCGTAGGATCGGGGCGTGTCCGTGCTGGTCGAGGTGACGACGATCATCGAGGCCGCCCCGGCCACGGTGTTCGACCTCGAGCTGGACGTCGACGAGCACGCTGCGTCACAGGCGTCGAGCAACGAGATCGCCACCACCAGCAGCGGCCGCCGCACCCTCGGGCTGGGTGACGACGTGACCTTCGAGGCCCGCCACCTCGGCCTCACGTGGACGCTCACGAGTCGCGTCACGGAGCACACCCGTCCCAGCCGCTTCGTCGACGAGCAGGTGCGTGGCCCGTTCCGGACGATGCGCCACGAGCACCTGTTCGACGACCTCGGCGACGGCCGCACCCGGATGACCGACCGGATGACCGTGGCGTTCGTGGCCGGTCCGGTCGGGGCCCTCGTCGATCGCGTGGTGACCGGCCCCTACCTGCGTCGGCTGCTCCGCCGCCGGGCCCGTCACGTCAAGCAGGTCGCCGAGGCGCGTCCCGCCTGATCCGCGTCGTCCGCCACCACCCGGAACTGGCATGGCCGGCTGGGGCGGCTCAGCCGGCCAGCGACCGCAGGCCGGCGACCAGGGCGTCGAGCCAGCGCCCGACCGAGTCGCGCGCCTCGGGGGTCTCGGGGTAGCGGCAGCGCAGGTGCAGCCCCGACCCGTCGAGGACGAACCACAGCATCACGCCGTCGGTCTCGATGACCGCGCCGACGAGCTGCGCGGCCAGGGCCGGCGTCGGTCGCCGACCGGCAGCCGGCCCAGGTCGAGCCACGAGATGGCGAACATGCCCGGCGCGGCCGGCATCCCGCCGTACGGCGCCAGCACGTCGGCCAGCGGCCACGACCCGAGTGACATCGCCTCCTTGACGGCGGCGGCGCACGCCACCGGGTCGGGGTCGGCCGACTCCAGCACCGCGTTGGTGATGAACCAGCCCACCGAGTCGTGCCAGCCCTCGTCGTAGCGGCTGTGCACCGGGAACACCGCGCGCAACGGCTCGTCGGCCAGCTCGGCGGTCACCTCGGTCATCGCGGCCAGCACGATCACGGGCAGCATCCGCACCCCGTGCTCCTTGCCGTGCGCGACGACGCGGTCCACCTGGCGCGGCGTCGAGCACGTCGCGGACCTCGACGACCTCGGGCCGCGGCCGCGAGACGTCGCCGAGCGGCAGCGGGAAGCACGGCATCACTCCCCCGCTGGCCGCGAGCACCTCGGCCCACCGCCGCGCACCTCGTCGGGCGCTCGCGGGCGGGCGACCAGCTCGGCGGTGTGCTCGTCGAAGCCGCGCGAGCCGCCGGCGCCGGCTCGGCGTCGGCCGGTCCGGCGAGCTCGGCGAGCAGGTCGCGCAGCGACCACGAGCAACGACCACATGTCGACGTGCGAGTGGTCGGACCCGATGACCACCGCCGGGCGCCCGTCGTCGGTCTCCACGACGCACAGCCGGTGCGAGGGCGCGGAGTACGGCGTGCACGTGGCGTCGAGCACCTCGCGCAGCACGTCGCGGGTCAGCCGGCCCGGCGGCGACCTCGTGCTCGACCCACTCCCCGGCGGCCACGTCGACGTCGTGCAGCACGACCTCGCCGGTCCCGGCGCGGCTGAAGACGCTGTGCAGCGTGGCGTGGCGGCGTACGACCGCCAGCCAGGCGTCGGCGAGCCGCTCCCGGGTCGCAGCGGCGCGGGAGCCGGAACGCGATCGCCATCCAGGACCCGGGCCGCTCCCCCTCGCCGACGTGGCGGCGCCTGGTCGAAGGACACCGGCAGCCGTCGCCCGGGCGCGCCCGGTCTTGACCGAGCAGCTGAACAGCCGACCGTGCGGCAGACCCATCCGGGCGACGTTGGTCAGCCGCATCGCCGTAGCCTAGGGGCTCGCGCCCGCCGAATCACGCGGAGACACCGTGCCTTCACTCGCTGTTCCCGGAGCCGTCATCGACTACGACGTCGTCGGCGATCGCCGCTCCACCGGCCGCGCGGTCGTCCAGCTGCACGGGCTCACCTCGAGCCGTGCGCGCGACCGCACCCTCGGTCTCGACCTCGGCCGCGGGCTGAAGAGCGGGCTGCCGGGCTCCCCGCGGCTGCTGCGCTACGACGCCCGCGGGTCACGGCGCGCTCCACCGGGCGCGCACGTGCCCGACGACTACCGCTGGGACCGTCTCGCCGACGACCTGCTCGCGCTGCTCGACCACGTCTTCCCGGGCGAGCGCGGTGCACGGGGTCGGCCCCTCGATGGGCACCGGCACGCTGCTGCACGCCGCGACCCGGCACCCCGACGCGCTTCAGCGCACTGACCCTGGTGGTGCCGCCGACCGCGTGGGAGTCCCGGCGCGCGCAGGCGGCGACGTACGAGGCCCAGGCGCGGCTGGTCGAGACCCACGGGGTGGAGGCCTTCGTGACCCAGGGCGGCCGGCTCGGCCCCGCTCCCGGCCGCGTGCCGCGGCACCGCCGACCGTGCCCGACGTCCGGGACGCGCTGCTGCCCGACGCTGTTGCCGGGGCGCCGCCACTCGCGGACCTGCCCGCCGCGCGAGGAGCTCGCGACGCTGCCGCTGCCCGTCCAGGTGCTCGCCTGGACCGACGACCCGACCCACCCGCTGAGCACCGCCGACGCGCTCACCGACCTGATCCCGGACAGCCGCCTGGTCGTCGCCGCCACCCCGGCCGACCTGGCCGCGTGGCCGGAGCTCCTCGCCACCCAGGTGAGGCAGACCGTGCTCGTTCCCGCCATCCTGGCACCGTGACCTCCACCGACTTCACGCTATGACAACCGGACCGGGCGCGGCCCGGGCCCGCTGGTCCGCACGCTCGGCCTCGTCGCCCCGGGGGTACGCCGGGTCCGCGCCCAGGCCGACCCGTACGCCGACGCCTGGCGCGAGCGCAACCTCCTCGCGATCCAGCGCCCCGGGCGCCGGTGGTTCGTGCTCGGGGACTCCATGTCGCAGTCGGTCGGCGCGTCGTCGTACGACGCCGGGTGGGTCGACCAGCTCGCCGGTCGGCTGGGCGACCTCGACGAGCCGCCGACCGTCGTGAACCTGTCGGCCACCGGCGCCCGGGTGCCGGAGGTGCTGGCCCAGCAGGTTCCCGTGATGGAGGGCGTCGGCGTGCGCGACGACGACCTCGTCACCGTCCTGGCCGGCTCCAACGACCTCTTCGGCGGGCGGCTGCACCGGGACGCGCTGCCCGCGGCCTTCGCGGCGCTCCTGCAACGTCTGCCGCGCGGCGCGGTCGTCGCCACGCTGCCCCAGCCGCGGACCGCGGCCGAGCAGGTCAACGCCCACATCGAGGCCGCGCGGGACGCGGGGGCGATCCGGGTCGTCGACATGCGCACCTCGGGGCCACAGTCATGGAGGGGAAAGCTGGCCGGCGACTGGTTCCACCCCAACGAGGCGGGGTACGCCGGGATCGCCGACGCCTTCGAGCCCGTCGTACGACGGGCTCTGCACCGCCGGACGTAGGCACCCGCGGTCAGTCGAGCAGGCCGCCACGCGGCAGCGAGCGGCCCACGTTCGGGGACCTCGTCCGCACGCCGAGCCCCTCGATCCGCACCTGCTTGCCGCTGGTCGTGCGGATCTTCACCACTCCTGAGGCCGGTGAGGAGAAGCGCACCACGGAGGAGACGACCGCGCGCTTGGTCGAGCCCGCGCCGGTGCGGATCGTGCGCAGCTTGCGGTTGCCGAGGAAGACGTCGACCGCGCCGCGCCGCGGGCCCTTGCCGGTGATGAGCGCCAGGGCGGTCGCGTTCCTCACCCGGTAGGTCATCGTGGCGCCCTTGCGGGCGACGACGGAGTAGGTCTTCCGATAGCTCCGGGCGTCGCCTCGGCGCTTCCACGGCCCCGAGCTCTTCTTGAGGTCGCGGTCGTTGGCCGGCACGAAGAAGCGTCGGCGGGCCGGGCTGGTGTCGCGGTTGCCCGCGCGGTCGGTGGCGGCCACCCGGAGCTCGTAGGACCCCGCCCTCGGCTTCGTGAGCCGCAGGACGCCGGACGCGGGGCAGACCCCGTCGAAGGCCCCGACCGAGCAGGTGTACGTCGCTCCGGGCTCGGCCGCGTAGCGCAGCACGACCTGCTGTCCCAGGACGTAGGCATCGGGCCGCGGACCACCGGTGATCCGGGTCTGGGGGGCGACGTCGTCCACGCGGGCGACGGCCAGGTCGACGGGCTCCGCGGCGCCGGTGTACGCGGCCGCTCGCCAGGGTGGCGACGACCTCGTAGCGTCGCTCGGCACCCGCCGCGTCCGCCTCGAACGTGCAGGAGCCCGTGCCGCTCGGACTGTCCGTCGAGCCGCCGGTCGGACTGCCGGAGACGAGCGGCGCCGTGCAGAGCTCGTCGCCGGTGACGTCGTCGCTGAAGCGGATGTCGCCGGTGACGGTCCCGCGCGTGGAGTCGGTGTCCTCGACCGTGGCGGCGACCGTCACGTCGACCGCGTCCGGGCCGCTCTCGTACGTCGTCGGCGGCGGTGTCGCCGGTGTAGGTCACGGTCGCCGAGTCCGCGACGACGTCGATCGTGAACGCCACCGTCGCGTCGGGCGCGACACCGTCGGCGATCGTCACCACGACCCGGTAGGACCCGGGGTCCGCCTGCGCGGTGCCGGTCACCTCCACGCGCGTCGTGCCGGGGCGCACGCCGGGCGCCGAGGACACCGGCGCCGTCACGTCGAGGCCGCCCGGCAGTCCGGCCGCCGACACCGAGATGTCCCCGCCGTCGACCAGCGAGGACGCTGCGGTGATCACCGGTGTGCTCAGCAACGGGTCCGAGTACGCCGCCACGAACGGTCCCTCGCCAGCGTTGCCGCCCGCCGTGAGCGTCGGCGGCACCACGGTGACGACGAGGGCCACCGGCTCGGAGGCTCCGAGGTAACGGGCGCTCCCCACGGTGGCGACGACCTGGTAGGTGCGCTCGGTGTCGGCGACGTCGGCGCCGAACGTGCAGGCGGCCGCCGCGGCGGCGATCGTGGCGGTGCAGAGCTCCTCACCGGTGGACTGGTCGGTGAACACCACAGACCCGGTGACCGTGCCCGGCGAGTCGTCGAGGTCCGCGACGTCCGCCGAGACCGTGACCTCGACGACGTCGGTCCCGCTCCGGGTGGCCGTCGCGTCGGTGTCCCCGGTGTAGGTCACGGTCGCCGCGTCGGCCACGACGTCGATGGTGAACGCCACGGTCACCTCGGGCGCGACCCCGTCGGCGAGGGTGAGCTCGACCGGGTAGCTGCCGGGGTCGGCGTCGGCGGTGCCCGTCACCTCGAAGCGCGTCGTGCCGGGTCGTACTCCGTCGGCGGACGTCTCCACCGGGGTCACCGTGAACCCGTCGGGCAGACCGACCGGGGTCGCCGTGATCGCGCCGCCGTCCGCCGAGGAGGACTCCGCGGTGATGGCCGGGGTGCTGTCCGACGCGTCGGAGTACGCCGCCTCGAACGACCCCTCGACAGCGTTGCCGCCCGCGGTCAGCGTCGGCGGCACCACGGAGACGACGAGGGCCACCGGCTCGGAGGCGCCGGTGTAGCGCGCGCTCCCCACGGTGGCGACGACCTGGTAGGTGCGCTCGGTGTCGGCGACGTCGGCACCGAACGTGCACGAGGCCGCCGCGGCGGCGACCGGTGCGCTGCAGAGCTCCTCACCGGTGGCCTGGTCGGTGAACGCGACGCTCCCGGCCACGGTGCCCGGCGTCGCGTCGGTGTCGGCGACGTCGGCGGAGACCGTCACCGCGACCACGTCGGTGCCGCTCTCGAGGGCGATGGCCGCGGTGTCGCCGGTATAGGTCAGGGTCGCGGCGTCGGGGCCCACCTCGATCGCGAACGCCACGGTCTCGTCGGCGGCGCCGCCGGGCCCGTCGGAGACCGTCACGACGACGTCATAGGTGCCCGGGTCGTCGTCGACGGTGCCGGTGAGCCCGAGCTCCACGGTGCCCGGTCGCGCCCCGTCCGTGGAGGCCTGGGCCCGGGCGAGGGCCAGGCCGGCCGGCAGGCCCGAGACCGACCAGGTGATCCGGTCGCCGTCGATCGCCGATGCCTCGGCGGTGACGACCGGCGGGTCGCCGAGCGGGTCGGACGAGACCCCCGGGAACGTCGCGCCGGCCGCGTCGCCGCCCGTGGTCAGGGTCGCGGACCCCACGACGGTCACGTCCAGCGCAGCGGGGTCGGTGGCGCCGGTGTAGCGCGCACTGTCCAGGGTCCCGACCACCTGGTAGGCGCGCTCGGTGCCCGCGACGTCGGCACCGAACGTGCACGACGCCTCGCCGGCCACGACCGGTGCGGTGCACAGGTCGTCGCCCGTGGTGTCGTCGGTGAAGACGACGCTCCCGGCCACCGGGCCCGGCGTCGCGTCGGTGTCGGCGACGTCCGCGGAGAGGGTCAGCTCGAGCACGTCGGCGCCGGTCTCCAGCGCGGTCCCGAAGGTGTCGCCGGTGTAGGAGAGGGTCGCCGAGTCGGCGCTCACGTCGATCGTGAGCTCCACCGTGGTGTCCGGCGCCACCCCGTCGGCGACCGTGACCTCGACCGGGTAGCTGCCGGGGTCGGCGTCTGCGGTGCCGGTCACCTCGAAGCGCGTCGTCCCGGGGCGGACGCCGTCGGCCGACGACTGCACCCGGTCCAGGGTGAACCCGTCGGGCAGCCCGACGGGCGTGGCCGTGATCGCCGCGCCGTCGACGGAGGACGCCTGCGCGGTGATCGACGCGGTGCTGTCCAACGCGTCCGAGGAGGTCGCCTCGAAGGTCGCGTCAGCAGCGGTGCCTCCCGTCGTCAGCGACGGCGGGAGGACCGTCACCACGAGTGCGGCCGGGGCCGAGGCGCCGGTGTAGCGCGTGCTCGCCAGCGTCCCGACCACCTGGTAGGTGCGCTCGGTGCCGACGACGTCGGCACCGAACGTGCACGAGGCCCCGCCGGCGACGACCGGCGCGGTGCAGAGCGCGTCGCCGGTGGTCTGGTCGGTGAAGGTGATGCTCCCGGCCACCGTGCCCGGCGTCGGGTCGGTGTCCTCGACGGTGGCCGCCACCGTGACATCGACCGAACCGGTGCCGGCGCCGGTGTCGTACGTCGTCGCTGCGGACTCGCCGGTGTAGGCCACCGCGGCCGTGTCCCGGCCGACCTCGACGGCGAACGCCACCGTCGTGGCGGGCGCGACCCCGTCGGCGACCCTCACCTCGACCGGGTAGGACCCGGGGTCCACCTGCGCGGTGCCGGTCACCTCGAACCGGGTCGTGCCGGGGCGCACCCCGGCCGCGGACGACTGCGTCCGGGTCAACGCCAGCCCCGTCGGCAGGCCGAGCGTCGAGCGGGTGATCGCGGTGCCGTCCACCGACGACGACGACGCGGTGATGGACGGGACGGCGTCCAGCGGGTCGGAGGACGCTGCCGCGAACGTCGCGCCGGCCGCGGTGCCCCCCGTCGTGAGGGTCGGTGTGACCGTGATCGGTGCGTCGTTGACGTCGTAGAAGTAGTTGCCGACGGCCTCGACCCGGACCCGTCCCCGGGCGGTCGCCACCCCGGGCCAGGTGATCGGCTGGCTGCCGTCGTTGGGCGTGGTGGGGACCAGGACCGTGGGGAAGGTCAGGCCGCCGTCGGTCGAGAAGGTGATCCGCACCGCGGTCGCGTACGTCGCAGTGTCCGTGCCGGCGACGTCCCAGGCGACGGTGCCGGTGGTGCCGGCGACGACGGTCCCGGCGGTGGCCTGCGAGGTGACCGCGAACGGACCTGCGGCGCCGACGGTCAGGGCGACGTCGTCGTACGCCGTGCCTCCGTCGGGGCCGAGGTCGGCGCCTCCGAGGTCGCGGGCCGTGAGCCGGAAGCTCAAGGCGCGAGGCGTCGTCGGCAGGAACTCCGAGTAGCACTCGAGCGTCGGGCCGTCGGCCAGCCTCGACGTCGCCGACGTGCTCGGGCAGGCGCCGGTGGCCGCGTTGGTGCTCCCGGCCGCGACCTGCGCCGCGTCGGGGAAGGACCGGGTGGGGCTCGAGGTGGCGGCGTTCTCACCCGCCGAGCGGTACGTCGCGGCGTCGGCCCCGGCCACCTGGGCGGCTGAGCCGAACACCCGGAAGAGCGGACCGGCCGGCTTGGTGTTGCTGGTGAGCACCGTGCCGTTGGTGGCGGTGTCGTCCTGCTCCCACAGGTAGACCAGTGCGTCGCCGTCCGGGTCGGTCGCCGAGCCGGTCAGCTGGAACGGCGTGCGGAGCGGGATCGTCCTCGGCACGGGCGCCGTGACGACCGGGTTGTGGTTGCCCGAGGGCGCCGGGTTGGCGTACCCGCCCTTGTCCTGGGCGCCCCCGTTGTCGGTCGTGCCGACCAGCCACGAGAAGCTGCCGCTCACCTTCGTGAGGGTGGGCGTGGCGATGTCGGCCGAGCCGGACCAGGTGACCTGGAAGCCCCTGGTCAGCGCGGGGCCACCGTTCCAGAGCCCGGTGACGGCCGCGGTGGCGTTGCTCGGCTCCGCGGCCTCGACCGCGGTCCGGATGGCGGCAGCGTTGTATCCGGCGCCGGAGGTGATCGTCGTCAGGTTCCCCGCCCCGTAGCCGATCGTGAACGAGTCCCCGCTCCCGAAGCCGCTGAGCGCGACGTTCTGGACCTCAGGGTCCGACGCGGGAGCAGCGCTCGTGAACGCCGCGACCTCGCTCTGCGTCCGCTGGCTGAAGTAGGGGTCGCTGTGCCGCTGCAGGTCGTCCTGGCGGCAGATCCCGGCGTAGCCCATCACCGAGGAGCCGGAGCCCGGCTCGACGGCGGTCGGGGCATGGCGGTTCTCGTTCGGAGCGGTGCCCTCCCCGCAGGTGCCGCTGAGTCCGTTGAACGTGTGGTTGCCGCCGAACTGGTGGCCCATCTCGTGGGCGACGTAGTCGACCGCGAAGCCGTCGCCGGTGGGCGTGGGCAGGCCGGTGCACCCACCGGCCTTGTAGGACGTCCCGACGCCGCCGATCTGCGCAAGACCGCCGCCCGACCCGCCGAAGATGATGTGGCCGATGTCGTAGCTCTCGGCCCCGATGACCTGGCCGAGGACGTAGCGGTTGGTCGCGAGCGTCGAGGTCACGCACCCGGAGTCGTCGGAGGTGTAGCAGGCGACGGGACCGCACCGACCGCCGGCGCCGATGAACTGCGCCGTGGTGTTGAAGTTGAGCGCGTCGTTGCCGGCGACCAGCAGCATCCGGATCGAGAGGTCGTCGCCGTAGAGCTGGTCGACCCGGTTCATCAGGGTCACCTTCTCGGCGGTCACGATCGCGTTCACCGCCGCGTCGGGCGTGACCCCGGAGGCGAAGTAGCCGGCGTACGACGGGTCGCTGGCGAGCGCGAGCCGGTAGGTCCGCTGGATCGCGAGGGCGCCTCCGCCCTCCCCCACCGTCGGTGCCCTCGCCGACGGCGCGGACCGGGCCTCCGCCCGGCGCTCGGCACGACGTCGGTGGACGCCGGCGCCACGAGCGACGCCTCGTCCGGCGGGCAGGTCGGCCGACTCGTAGGACAGGTAGAGCGCGTCGGCGCCCTGGTCGACCCCGTTGTAGGCCGGGTCGACGTACCAGGAGCCGACCGTCGCCGCGCACCGAGGCGTGGAAGCCCATCGGGGTGACGTCGAGGCGGATGCTCGCCACGGACCCGGCTGAGGTGGCGCGGCCGGCGTAGGTGGCGATGTCGGGGTGCAGCGCGGCCAGGCCCTCCTCCATCACCGGCGACTCCGCGATCGCGAACTCCACGAGCTCGCCGGTCGGCGCGGGCACCTCGATCGTCAACGGCGTGGCGCGGCGCGCCGACGTCGGAGGGCGCGCGGAGCAGGCGTTGCCGCAGCGTGCTCAGGTCGAGGCGGTAGCCGGCGTAGTCGCTCGGGTCGACCCGCCGCGGGTCGCCCCGGAGCGAGCGCCGCAGGGGTGCGGTGGTCGGGATCCACACCTGCGGGTCCACCACCGGTGCGGCCGGCGCGACCGGCGCGGTGACCACCCCGGCGACCGTCGCGGCCGAGTCCGACCGGGGCGGCGGCGGCCGAGGAGACGACCGCGAGCCCGGAGAACGCCGTCATGGCGGCGACCCCCAGCGACGAGCCGGCACGACAGCCGGCTGCGGCGAGCGGGGAACAGCGACATCGGGGTCCTCGGAAAGTGTGCGTGCCGGGCCCGACCGGGGCACGCCGAGCCGCCGACCACCCTAGTAGTCCCTGGCCCTTCTGTCCGACGATCGGCCCGACTCGGCGGCGGCGCGTCGTGTCGGTCGGGTGGGGCGGTGGGGCGGTGCGGTCGGGCGGGCCACGTTCAGATCTCGCCGAGGCGCGGGACGACCCGCTCGCACACGGTGGTGGTCCAGGCGACCGAGGACCACCCCGCGGGAGACGCACAGGTTGAGCCCCTACGATCAGCGCCATGGTGAAACGACTCATCGGCCTGGTGGCCGCGTTGGTGCTGGCCCTCGGACTCGTCGCCTGTGGCAGCGACGACAGCTCGGGTGGCAGCGCCGGCGGGGCCGCCGACAGCGAGAGCCCCACCACCGAGGCGAGGAGCCACGAGGCACAACCGACCGACCCCGACGGCGTCGCGTGCGAGTACGGGCCCGGGTCGCCCGCGGGGACGGCGGTCGACCCGCCGGCCCCCACGGCGGCCTACAACGGCACCGTCGAGGCGACGCTGGAGACGAACGCCGGCGACATCGACCTGACGCTCGACGCCGCCGCCGCGCCGTGCACCGTCAACTCCTTCACCTCGCTGGCCAGCCAGGGCTTCTACGACGGCACCTCGTGCCACCGCCTGACCACCGACGGCATCTACGTGCTCCAGTGCGGTGACCCGACCGGCACCGGCAGCGGCGGCCCCGGCTACTCCTACGCCGACGAGCTGACCGGCGCGGAGACCTACGGTCCCGGCACCCTGGCCATGGCCAACGCCGGGCGCCGACACCAACGGGTCCCAGTTCTTCCTCGTCTACGCCGACTCGCCGCTGCCGCCGTCGTACACCGTCTTCGGCTCGATCGGGCAGGACGGCCTCGACGTGCTCACCGCGATCGCCGACAAGGGCACCGCCGACGGCGGGAGCGACGGTGCGCCGGCCGACGACGTGACCCTCGACTTCGTGGCCATCGGTGCTGCCACCGCCGGTGCGGACACCCCGGCGACCAGCCCCGCGGCAGCCTCGTCCACCTGCAGCTTCCTGCCGGACGGCTCCGGCGCCGCAGACGCGCCGACCGTCCCGCCCTCGAAGCCCACCAAGGCCGAGCGCGGCGCCGTCGTGGCGACGTCCGCCGGCCGGATCCCGATCACCCTGGACCCCACGACGGCACCGTGCACCGTCACCTCCTTCATCGCACTGGCCAAGCAGGGCTTCTTCGACGGCACCGACTGCCACCGCCTGACCACCGACGGGATCTACGTGCTCCAGTGCGGCGACCCCACCGGCACCGGCACCGGCGGCCCCGGGTACTCCTTCGCCGACGAGCTCGACGGGGCCGAGACCTACGGCCCGGGCACCCTGGCGATGGCGAACGCCGGCCCGAACACCAACGGGTCGCAGTTCTTCATGGTCTACGGCGACTCGCCGCTGCCGGCGTCGTACAACGTCTTCGGGAGCATCTCCCCCGCCGGCCTGAAGGTGCTGAAGAAGGTCGGCCGGGCCGGGGTGCAGGGTGGTGGTGCCGACGGCGCACCGAAGACCCCCGTGACGATCACCAAGGTGTCCCTGGACTGACGGACCGGCCGTTCCATGCCCGGTCGACCGGGAGGTGGAGCCCGTCGGGTGCGGCACACCCCACCACGTTCGGTCGTGGGGCCGTGCTCGACCCGCCTCGGTGGGCTCAGGCGATGATGGCGTCGCCCTCGGACGCGGTCGAGACGCCGAGCAGCCGGTCGCGCAGGGCGAGCAGCTCGCCGACGGCGTCCAGGAACCGGACCGTGCTGTCGCCGACCTGGAGGTCGTCGAAGTAGTGGTGGCGCATCGCCACCCGCGCCAGGTGGTGCTCGTCGTGGTCGAGCCGCGCGGAGAGCAGGTCCCCGAAGCCGGCGATGCTGTCCTCGTCGACGACGTCGGCGCAGCGGCTGACCGGCACGTCGGCGCGCAGCCGCTCGGCGTCGTGGTGCCGGTCGGTGATGAAGATCGGCTTGTCGGTGCGCAGGTAGAGCCAGTCCAGGCCGACCGAGGACACGTCGGTCACCATCGCGTCGCAGTCCGGCATGACCGCCAGGATGTCGCCGGCCAGCACCGCCTCGTGGCGGGCCACCGGCTCACGTCGTACGGCGTCCGCGACCAGCGCCAGGACCGCGCGGTGCGCGCGGCGTACGGCGGGCGTGCGGCTGGTGACGACCTTCGGGTGCGGCTTGTAGACGAGCCGCACGTCCGGGGTCGCCAGGACGGCGCGGGCGATCGCCTCGCCCAGGGTGTCGACCGACGTGTAGTCGTTGTAGTCGGCGTCGCCCTCCCACGTCGGGGCGTACAGGACCGTGCGCCGCAGGCTGGGCGCCAGGATCGGGTCCGGGCGCAGGTCGAGCTGGGGGCGCCCGACGCGCACCAGGCGGCGGGCGTCGAACTCCAGCAGCCCCGCCTCGTGACGCTGCACGGCGGCCTCGCCGGCGACGAAGACCCGGTCGTAGGCCTTCGCGTTGTTGCTCGCCATGCTCTGCTTGTCGCTCTCACCGTGGTTGATGTGGGCGTGCAGCATGCGGCCGTCGAGCAGCGACTGGAAGTTGAGCATGGAGTTGTTGCAGTAGAGCACGAGCCCGGCGTCCAGGTCGGCGTACAGGGTCGTCAGCTCGGGGAACGACGCCGCCGTGTGCACGGTGAGCCGGGTCCGCTCCTGCAGCGCCGCGGCGGACCCGGGGTCGCGCAGCACGATCCGCACCGGATGGGTGTCGTCCAACGTCTCCAGGACCGGCAGCCACTGGACGAGCTGGTAGACACGCGTGAGGTCATCGGCGAAGTAGGCGATGACGGAGACCCTGGGCACCTACAGATCCTAGTGCCCGCCCCCGCACTCGAGCGACGGATCCGCCGCAGACCTGCCCGGACGACGTACGACGTCCTCGTGGGCGTCGACGCGACCGGAGATTCCCCGGGTGGGGACGGGTCACTCGTCGGTGCGGGCGTAGGTGACGGGCGTGCCCAGCTCGACGGTCCGCGAGACGGTGCAGATGCGCTCGTGGGTCTGGCGCAGCACGCGCGGCAGGATCGCCCGGGCGGCGTCACCGCTCTCGCCAGCCGGGAAGACCGTGTCGAAGACCAGCCGCAGGTCGTCGAGGCGACCGCCGCCCTCGTCGCGGACCTTGCGCCCGGTGGCGCTGACCTCGAACGTCGTCGGCTCGGCGCGGCGGCCGGTGAGCTCCTCCACGTTGACCGCCGCGCAGCCGGCCAGCGCGGCGAGCAGCAGCTCGACCGGCGAGAGGTCGTCCGTCGCCGCCGACGGTGATCGTCGCGCCGTCGGCGTTGCTGATCGAGAAGGCGCCCGGGCCGGTCCGGGTCAGGGTCACCCCGCGCCGGTCGTCGTCGGGGACGTGTCGGAGCTGGTGTCAGCTGGCGTCGGGCGTGGTGTCGGACATGTCGCTGGAGGAGTCGTCAGCCATGCCTCCAGGGTGGCAGACGGACCCCCGTGCGACGCGCCCGGACGGCCCTCGACTTGAACGAGAGCGAGATGTCGGCAACGCTGGAGGAGTCCTGCATTCAACCGGAAGGCGAGCCATGCTCACCCTCACCGAGAACGCCAGCACGATCGTCCGAGACATCACCACCCAGCCCGGTCTCCCCGAGACCGCCGGCCTCCGGATCACCGCGGACGGCGACCAGTCGTCGTTCGCGATCGCAGCCGCCGAGCAGGCCGAGCCTGCCGACAAGGTGGTCGAGCAGTCGGGCGCCACGCTCTACCTCGACGAGCAGGCTGCGGCGCTGCTCGACGACAAGATCCTCGACGCAGCCGTCGACGACGCCGGGAAGGTCGAGTTCGCGCTCGCCGTACAGGCCTGACCGGGCCCACCCTCCGGGCCCGCACATCCCCTTCTGACGGGCCCACGTCCGAACCCCCGACCGATCCGGTCGGGGGTTCGTCGCGTCCTGGTGCCCCACGCCACCCGTCGGGCTGACAGGATCGACGGGTGACTACCACTACCCGCGAGATCCACCTGGCCGCCCGACCGCACGGGACCCCGACCCACGCCGACTTCCGGACCGTCGAGACCACCCTCGCCGCTCCCGGGGACGGCGAGGTCCTGGTCCGCAACACCGTCCTGTCGGTCGACCCCTACATGCGGGGTCGGATGAACGACGTCAAGTCCTACACCCCACCGTTCGCGCTGGACGCGCCCATGGACGGCGGCGCGGTCGGCGTCGTCGAGGAGTCCGGCTCCGACGCGGTCCCGGTCGGCGCGACCGTGCAGCACATGGCCGGCTGGCGCGAGCACGCCCTGCTGCCGGCCGGCTCGGTGCGAGTGCTCGACACCGACCTCGCGCCGGCCTCGACCTACCTCGGTGCCCTCGGCATGCCCGGCCTGACGGCGTACGTCGGTCTCACCGCCGTGGCCCAGATGAAGGAGGGCGACACCGTGTTCGTGTCCGGCGCCGCCGGGGCCGTGGGCTCGCTGGTCGGGCAGCTGGCCCGCAAGCTGGGTGCTGCGCAAGGTCATCGGGTCTGCCGGCACCCCCGAGAAGGTCGCCTGGCTCACCGACGACCTCGGTCTCGACGCCGCGTTCGACTACCACGCGGGCCCGGTCAAGACGCTCCTCGCCGAGCACGGGCCCCTCGACGTCTACTTCGACAACGTCGGCGGCGACCACCTCGAGGCGGCGATCCAGCACGCCAACCCGTTCGCCCGGATGGCGCTGTGCGGAGCGATCTCCGGCTACGACTCGACCACCCCGGTCCCCGGGCCCAGCAACATGATGATGGTGGTCGGCAAGAGCCTGACCCTGCGCGGCTTCATCGTCAGCAACCACCAGGACCTGGCCGGCGAGTTCTACCGCACCGTCGGGCCGTGGATCGCGTCCGGCGAGATCAGCTACCGCGAGACGTTCGTCGAGGGCCTCGACCAGATGGTCGACGGGTTCCTCGGCCTCGCGACCGGTGCCAACGTCGGCAAGATGCTGATCCGGCTCTGACCGGGCCCGATCCCGGCCGCCTCGGGCCCCGGACCCCGAGGCGGCCCGATCCGCTGCCGACCGTCTGCCTAGGGTGGAGCGTGTGAGCAGCGCATCCCAGAGTCTTCAGCACACCGAGGCGCTCGCGCGCTTCGACCTCATCGACGTCACGTCGTACGACGTGAGCCTCGACCTCGCCTCGGACGAGGCGACCTTCGGCTCGGTCACGACGCTGACCTTCGAGAGCAGCGGCGGGCCGACGTTCGTGGACCTCAAGCCGACCCGCGTCAACGCGATCCGGTTCAACGACCGCACGCTCGACGCCGACCTCCTCGAGCGCGGGCGCCTGGCCCTCGACACGGTCGCCGGCACCAACGTGCTCGTCGTCGACGCGGTGATGCCGTTCCGCAACGACGGCGAGGGCCTGCACCGCAGCGTCGACCCCGCCGACGGCAAGCACTACGTCTACGGCATGTCGTTCATGGACGCCGCCCCGACGATCTTCGCCTGCTTCGACCAGCCCGACCTGAAGGCGCCGTACACGTTCCACGTCGTCGCGCCGCGGGACTGGGTGGTCGTCGGCAACGCGCCCGCCACCAGCCCCGAGCCCGGACGCTGGGAGATCGGCCCGACCCAGCCGCTGTCGACGTACTTCGTGACGCTGGTGGCCGGCCCCTACCGGGTCCTGCGCTCCGAGCACGACGGCATCCCGCTCGCGCTCAGCAGCCGCGAGAGCCTGGCCCCGACGCTGGAGAAGGACGCCGAGGAGCTCTTCACCCTCACCCGGCAGAGCTTCGACGAGCTGCACCGGCTCTTCGGCATCCGCTACCCCTTCGGCGACTACCACCAGGCGTTCGTGCCGGAGTTCAACGCCGGCGCGATGGAGAACCCGGGCTGCGTGACCTTCCGCGACCAGCTGCTCTTCGACACCCGCGTCACCCGCGGCCAGCACGTCCTGCGCGCCACGACCGTCGCCCACGAGATGGCGCACCAGTGGTTCGGCAACATCACCACCCCGAAGTGGTGGGACGACCTGTGGCTCAACGAGTCCTTCGCCGAGTACGTCGGCAACCGGGTCGCCGCCGACGCCACGGAGTTCGGTGACGCGTGGACCGACAACTCCTGGTCACGGCGGCAGTGGGGGCTCGGCGCCGACCAGCGTCCCAGCACCCACCCGGTGGCCGGCAACGGCGCCGCCGACGCGACCGCCGCGCTGCAGAACTTCGACGGCATCTCCTACGCCAAGGGCTCCAGCATCCTCAAGCAATTGGCCACGACCCTCGGCGACGACGTGTTCTTCGCCGGCGCCCGCGACCACTTCGAGACCCACTTCTACGGCAACGCCACCATGCACGACCTCTTCGCCAGCTGGGAGAGGGCCGGCGCCGGCGACCTCTCCCCCGTCGTCGACCACTGGTTGCGCACCGCCGGCCCCGACACGCTGACGATCGACCGGGAGCGTGCCGTGCTCGTGCGCACGCCCCCGGCCGAGCACCCCGCCGTCCGCACCCACCGGCTCTCGGTCGGGTCGCTGCGACCCGGCGGGTACGACGAGGTGCCGGTCGAGGTGGCCGGCCCCGAGACACCGCTCGGTTCGGTCTCGGGCGCCCTGGTGATCGACCCGCGCGAGCAGAGCTGGGGCGTCTACGTGCCCGACGCCGAGACGATGCGGACGCTCGTCGCCACGCTCCCGTCGGTCGAGGACGACCAGCTGCGCGCGGCGACCTGGAACAACGTCAAGAGCGGCTTCTCGGTCGCCGCGGTCGACCCCGACCAGGTCGTCGACCTGCTCGAGGCGGCACTACCGGTGGAGGACACCGAGGACACCGCGCGGCGGACCCTGCCGTGGGCCCTGGGCAGCGTCGTACCGGCCGCCTCTGCCGGTGCTCTCGAGCGGCTCCACGCGGCGGCGACCGCGCGGCTGGACCGCGAGGACCCGGGCTCGGAGCTGCAGCTCTCGGCGTTCCGGGCCGTCATCCACACGACGGGTGACACCTCCTCCGACGTCGGCCGGCTGACGGCGTGGCGCGACGGGCACGGACCTGCCGCCCGGCATCGCCCTCGACCTCGACGTCCGGTGGCGGCTGCTGACCCGGCTCGCGTCCCTCGGCGCCACCGACCAGGCGGCCCTCGACGCTGGCGCTGGCCGACGAGCCGACGATGTTCGGCAAGGTCCAGCACGCCCGCGCGTCGGCGTCGCTGCCGACGGCGGAGGCCAAGGCCCGCGCGTGGGCGGCGTTCACCGGGCGAGATCGACCTGCCCAACTACGAGCTCGAGGGAGCCGGGCTGGGCATGTGGCGCGGCGGTCAGGAGGACGTCACCGCGCCGTACGTCGAGCGCTACTTCGCCGACCTGCCCGCGACCGCCGACGTGCGCAGCGGCTGGGTGCTGGCGCTCGTCGGCGGCGTCGTTCTTCCCGCGCAGCCGCCGTGGACCCCGACGACAGCGGCGCTGGCGCACGCGCTCCTCGACAGCGACATCCTGGAGCCGGCGGTGGCGCGACGCGTCGGCGACGCCCTGGACGACCTCGAGCGGGCGCTCGCCGTGCGCGCCGCGTTCCCGACGTCATGAGCGCGCGCGCCCGCCGCCCCGGGCCCAGCGTCCGGGTCCGCGTCACCGAGGTCACCGACGACCCGGAGCGCCCCGAGCGGCACCGCGAGGACCGGGTCATCACCGAGGAGCCGCTCGAGCTCCGCCTGGAGTGGCCGGGTCGACGCGCCGAGCGCGCGTGGGTCACGATGCGCACCCCCGGCAACGACTTCGAGCTGGCTGCCGGCTGGGTCGTGCACGAGGGCCTGGCACCGGCGCGCGAGGGCATCACCGGCGTCGCCTACTGCACCGACGTCACCCTGGCCCCCGAGCAGGAGTTCAACGTGGTCACGGTGACGCTCGCCGCGCCGCCGGCCGAGCTGCCGCACCAGCACGCCGCCCTCTCGGCGGGCTCGTCGGCCTGCGGCGTCTGCGGGCGCGACAGCGTCTCGACCGCGCTGTCCGCCTCGTCCTCGCCGTGGAGCGGGGCCCTGCCCTCCCCCGACGTCGTACGACGGCTGCCCGACCTGCTGCGCGAGCACCAGGCCCTCTTCGACCGCACCGGCGGCGTCCACGCCGCCGGCCTCGTCACCGCGGAGGGCGAGGTCCTGGTCGTGCGTGAGGACGTCGGGCGCCACAACGCGGTCGACAAGGTCACCGGCGCCCGGGTGCTCGCCGGCCACGACCCGGCCGCCGCGGCGCTGGTCGTCAGCGGCCGCGCGGGCTTCGAGCTGGTGCAGAAGGCGATCGCCGTCGGCACCGGCGCGCTGGTCGCCGTCGGTGCCCCCACCAGCCTGGCCGTCGACCTGGCCACGCGCGGTGGCCTGGCGCTGTACGGGTTCACCGGCGCCCGGCGGTCGGTGCGCTACGCCTGAGGCTCCGAGCGGCGTCCGGTCGACAGGCCGCCCGGTGCAGGTTCACCCGGTCACGTACCGGGCAGACCGCCCGCGGCACCCCCACGTGACCTCCGGCGCACTCCCGCCCCGCCCGGCGTGCCTGGACCGCACTGTCGGCGACGGCCCCTACCGTCGAGGCATGCGCATCCTCCACACCTCCGACTGGCACCTGGGCCGGTCGTTCCACCGGGAGGGGATGCTGACCCACCAGGCGGCCTACGTCGACCACCTGCTCGAGGTCGTGGAGTCCGAGGCGGTCGACCTGGTGGTCGTCGCCGGGGACGTCTACGACCGGGCGCTGCCGCCGGTCGACGCCGTCCGACTGGCCGACGAGACGCTCGTGCGGCTCGCCCGCTCGCGCGCGAGCGTCGTCCTGACCAGCGGCAACCACGACTCCGCGCAGCGCCTCGGCTTCTCCGCACGGCTCATCGACGCCGCCGGCGTCCACCTGCGCACCGACATCAGCGGGGTCGGCACGCCCGTGCTCCTCGACGACGCCCACGGGCCGGTCGCCGTGCACGGCATCCCCTACCTCGACCCCCACGCGGTCGCCGAGCCCTGGGCGCTCGCCCAGCCGCTCCCACGAGGCGGCGCTGACCGAGGCGATGCACCGTGTACGTCGCGACCTGGCGGCCCGCCCCGGCGTCCGCTCGATCGTGCTGGCGCACGCGTTCGTCGCCGGCGCGGCTCCGAGCGACTCCGAGCGCGACATCACCGTGGGCGGTGTCGCCCGGGTGCCGGTCTCGGTCTTCGACGACGTCGACTACGTCGCGCTCGGCCACCTCCACGGGCCCCACGTCCTGGGCGAGCGGGTCCGCTACAGCGGCTCACCGCTCGCCTACTCCTTCTCCGAGGCGGCCCACCGCAAGGGTTCCTGGCTGGTCGACCTCGACGGGTCCGGTGCGCGTGACCACCGAGTTCGTCGACGCGCCGGTGCCGCGCGCCGCTGGCGCGCCTGCGCGGCACGCTCGAGGAGCTGCTGGCCGATCCCGCTCTCGCGATCCACGAGGGGTCCTGGGTCGAGGCGACCCTCACCGACACGGCCCGGCCCACCGACGCGATGGACCGGCTGCGCCGCCGATTCCCGCACACGCTGGTGCTGTCGTTCTCCTCCACCCGGATCGCGCTCGGAGCACCCGGTGCCGCGGAGACGCATGCCCGTCGCGACCACGACATCGTGCGCGAGTTCATGACCGAGCTGCGCGGCGCCGAGCCCGAGCCCGGGCGAGATCGACGTGCTCTTCCGCGCCGTCGACGAGTGCTGCCACGACGACGTCGACACGCTGGTCTCCGAGAGCGACGCACCCGTCGACCACCACCGGACGGGCGGCTGAGCCGTGCGCCTCCACCACCTGCGCATCGAGGCGTTCGGGCCGTTCGCGGCGCCCGCCGACATCGACTTCGACGACCTGTCCTCGGCCGGGCTGTTCCTGCTGTCCGGCGCCACGGGGGCCGGCAAGTCGAGCGTCCTCGACGCGGTCTGCTTCGCGCTCTACGGCGACGTCCCCGGCGACCGCAGCACCGCCAAGCGGCTGCGCTGCGACCAGGCGCCGCCCATGGCGACGCCGCGCGTGACGCTCGAGGCGACCCTCTCGGGACGTCGCTTCCGCATCGTGCGCTCCCCCGCCTGGGAGCGGCCCAAGCTGCGCGGCGACGGCCTGACGACCCAGCCGGCGGTGGTGACCTCTCCGAGCTGCGTCGAGGGTGGGTGGCAGCCGCTCTCGAGCCGGATCGACGAGACCGGTGACCTGGTGACCACGCCTGGTCGGGATGAACCTGGCCCAGTTCACCCAGGTCGCGATGCTCCCGCAGGGCCGGTTCCAGGCGTTCCTGCGGGCCAGGTCCGAGGAACGCCACCAGCTGCTCCAGCGGCTGTTCCGCACCGGACGCTTCGAGCAGGTCGAGCGGTGGCTCCGCGAGCGCCGCCTGCACCTCTCGCGCGAGCACGACACGGTCCACCAGCAGGCCGCCGACCTGGTCAGCCGGGTCAGCGAGGCCGCTGGACGTCGACCTCCCCGAGTCCTGGGACCTGCACGACCTCGCTCCCAGCGTCGACGACGGTGCCCTGCTGGCGTGGGGCTCCACGCTGCGCCAGGACGTGCGGGCGGCGCGTGCCGCGTCGCAGGCCCGAGCCGTCGCCGCCGCGGAGCAGGAGTCGGCGGCACGCGACCTGCTCGAGCGCGCTCGCACCGAGGTCGAGCGCCGAGCCCGCTACGACCGCGCCCGGCGTCGAGCTCGACGCGCTGCTCGCCGACGCCGACGCGCACGCCGCTGCTCGACGCCGGCTCGACGCCGCCGAGCGGGCGCTGCCCGTCGTACCGCTCCAGCGGATGGCGATCTCGGCCGCGGCCCGGGCGGACACCGCCGGCACCGCGGCCCGCACGGCCCTGGCGACCCTCCGCGACGCGCTGCCCGACGACCTCGACCTCTCGTCGGCGGCGGCCATGGCCGACCTGGCCGAGCGAGCACGCCCATGCTGCGGCAGCCGTGCGGGCCCTCCAGCCCCGCGCCCAGGAGCTGGCGCGCGCCGGTCGCGACCTCGCCGTCCTGACCCGTCGACGGCAGGGTCTCGTCGACGACCTGGCCGCCACCCGTGAGCGGCAGGCGCCCCTCCCCGAGCGGGTGTCCCGGCTCCAGGGCGAGATCGGCGAGGCCCGCGAGGCTGTCGCCCGGCTCGAGGTCGTCACCACCGCCATCGACTCCGTGGCGGCGCGGCTGGAGGCCCGCGGGCAGGCCGAGCGCCTGCGCCTCGACCTGCGCGAGGCAGAGCGCGAGTGGTACGCCGCCCGTGACGCTCACCATCGCGCGGCGCGAGCACCTCGTGGCGCTCCAGACGGCGCGCATCGACGGGATGGCCGCCGAGCTCGCGGTCCGGCTGACCGTCGGGTGCAGCTGCCCGGTCTGCGGCTCCGACGACCACCCGCGCAAGGCCGCCCCGGCACCCGACGCCCCGGACGCGGCCGCCGAGCGCGTCGCGCGCACCGAGATCGACGACGCCGCACTGGTCGAGCACGCGTTCGGCCAGAAGGTCCGCGACCTGGAGAGCTCGCTCGCCGCCGCCGAGGCGCGCGCCGGTGACCTGCCCGCCGACGAGCTGCGCCGCGACCACGACGAGCTCCGCGCCGAGCGGCGAGTCGTGCACGCGTCGGCGGCTCGGCTGTCGGCGCTGCTCGAGCGAGCTCACGACGACGGAGCACACCCTCGCCGAGCTCGAGGCCCGGGCGTCCGCGCTGGCCACCGAGGAGGCCCGTGCCGACGCGCGGCACGCCGCGCTCGCCGCCGAGATCACCGCACTGCGCGCGCGAGGTCGGCGCGCCGGCTCGACGGCTCCGGCCACCACGACCTGGACTCGCTCCTGGCCCACCACCGGCGCGTCGAGCGGCTGGCCGGGGACGCCCAGCGTCACGCGGGCCGCGGCGGCGACGGCTCGGAGCAGCGCGCGCGAGGCCGAGGGGGCGGCAGAGGAGGCCGCGGCCGAGGCCGGGTTCGGCACCGCCTCGGAGGCCCTCGCAGCCTCCCTCGAACCTCGGTCGCGCCGCGACGCTGGCCGAGGCGTGCGCCGCGCACGAGCAGCGGCGTGCGGCGCTCGAGGAGGTCCTCGCCGAGCCGGCGGCCGCCGCGCTGCTCGGCGACACCGCCGCCCGACGTCCCGCGACTGACGGTGGCACACCGCCAGGCGCAGGCGCAGCGTGACGGCGCGACGGCGGAGCAGCGGCTCTGGGCCACCCGTGGAGCGCCGACTGGACGGCCTGCTCGAGCGAGCTGGAGCAGCTGCTGGCCGCGTGGCGCCCGCTGCGGGACGACCTGGCGCTGGCCACCCGGCTCCCGAGCTTCGTGGAGGGCAAGTCGATCGACAACCTGCTGCGGATGCGGCTCTCCGCCTACGTCCTGGCCTACCGCCTCAGCCAGGTCGTCGCCGCCGCCAACGAGCGGCTGGCCCGGATGAGCGACCAGCGCTACTCCCTCGAGCACACCGGTCGACGCGGGGCCGGCGAGACCCGCGGTGGGCTCAGCCTGCTCGTGCGCGACGACTGGTCGGGCGAGGCCCGCGACCCGGCCACCCTGTCGGGCGGCGAGACCTTCGTGGTCTCCCTCGCCCTGGCCCTCGGCCTCTCCGACGTCATCACCCACGAGAGCGGCGGCGCGGCTCTCGACACCCTCTTCGTCGACGAGGGCTTCGGCTCGCTCGACGCCGACACCCTCGACGACGTGATGGACACCCTCGACTCGCTGCGCGACGGCGGACGGGTCGTGGGCCTCGTCAGCCACGTCGCCGAGATGCGCGACCGGATCCCCACCCAGCTGCGTGGTCACCAAGGCGCGCACCGGGTCGACGGTCGCCGTACGCCGCTGAGCGGGGGCCGGCGACCACGCCGGCTAGTGGCCACCGGTGGTGGTGAGGGACCCGCGGCGCGTATGAGAGCGTCCCGGGGCCGGGCGAGTCGGCGCGACGTCGCGCCGACTCGAACCCGGGACCGGCTCAGTCGGTGCCCGCGACCCCGTGGTTGAGCGCCTCGAGCAGTGCCCCGTTGAACGACGGGAGGTCGCCGGGGTTGCGGCTGGTGATCAGGTTGCCGTCGGTGACGACGGCCTCGTCGGCCCAGGTGCCGCCCGCGTTGCGGATGTCGGTCTGCAGGCTGGGCCACGACGCCAGGGTGCGACCTTCGAGCACGCCGGCCTCGATCAGCGTCCAGGCGGCGTGGCAGATCGCCGCCACCGGCTTGCCCGAGGCCATGAAGCCGCGCACGAACTCGACGGCGTCGGCGTCCATGCGCAGCGCGTCGGGGTTGGCGACGCCGCCCGGCAGCACGAGCGCGGCGTAGTCGTCGCCGCTCGCGCCCGCCACCGTGTCGTCGACCTTCTGCGACCCGGCCTTGTCGAGGTGGTCGAAGAGCTGGGCCTCCCCTGCTTCGGGCGCCAGCAGCACCGGCTGGTAGCCGGCGTCCTCGAGCGCCTGCCACGGCTCGGTGAGCTCGACCTTCTCGATACCCTCGTTGGCGGTCAGGAACGCAACTTTCTGTCCGGTAGCTCATGTCCTCGACGCTAGGCAGGTGGCTGAGTCCCGGACATCGCCCGCGGGGGTGACCCGGGGGCTGATGGCGGTCTCGAGCCGCCCACCGCCCGGCCGATCCCGGCACCTGCCGGGTGAGCTCACCCCGCCGGGTGCAGGCGGACCCGGTCGACCGGGGATCACTCCCGCGGAGACCTCACACCACCGACCGCCACGACGACACGTCCAGCCCCCAGTCCCGCGCGAGCCGCTCGGCCTGCGGCCGGTACAGCGTCTGGAGCGACTCGCGCAGGCCCGGCGTCCAGTCCCAGTCGGCCTGTGAGGACGAGCTGGACTCGGCGTCGACGTCGGTGAGCGGCACCGGGTCCAGCCCGAGCAGGCGCCAGAGCCCGTCGACGGTCTCCTGGGGCCGGGTGCGGACCGACTCGAAGACCATCACGTGCATCCGCTCGCGCCCGACGGCGGCGGCCCACATGTCGAGCTGGTCGGCGTAGCAGCCGGTCCAGGTCTGCACCGTGATCGGCACCGGGTAGGGCCACGACTTGCCCCGGGTCGCCGCCAGCCGCATCGCCGAGCGGAAGCGCTCCACGGGGTCGCGCAGCACGCACCAGGATCGGCGCGTCCGGCACCCACCGGGCCGCCGCCGCCGGGGTCGAGGCGTGACGGAGGTACTGCGGGGTCCAGTCGCCCCGGCGTACGCCGTCGGCGGGGAACAGGTCGAGGTACTCCGCCTCCTCGATCCGAGCCGTCGCCGAGCTTGTGGAGCAGGTGCTGCTCCTTCTTGCCGTTGGTGCCCAGGCCCGACCTCGGGGTGCTGGGTCAGCAGGTCGGTCAACCACGTCGTGCCGCTGCGCTGTGCGCCGATCCCCAACCACGCCGGTGTGCCCATGGCAGCACCCTATTCAAGGGTGCCGGACGTCCGGGGCTGGGATAGGTTCGGCCCATGGCGCGGACCCCCCACGGACTCGACGAGACCTTCACCGCACCTCCCCTACCGCGGCCTCGGCGACGCCGCCCTCGCACGGGCGCGCGAGCTCGGGGTCAGCCACGCCGACTTCCGCTTCGAGCGGGTCCGCTACCAGAGCCTGTCGGTGCGCGACGGCGTCCTGCAGAACGCCAGCGACGCCGAGGACCTGGGGTTCGCCGTCCGGGTCGTCCACCGGGGCTCGTGGGGATTCGCGTCCGGCGTCGTGCTGACCGCCGACGAGGCGGTGCGGGTCGCCGAGAGCGCCGTCGCGGTCGCCACCGTGGCGTCGGCGATGACCGCCGCTCCGGTCGAGCTGGCCCACGAGCCGGTCCACGACGACGTGACCTGGGTCAGCTCCTACGAGATCAACCCGCTCGACGTACCGGTGGCCGAGAAGGCTGCCCTCCTCGTCGACTGGACCGAGCGCCTGCGCACCGGCGCCGCGGTCGACCACGCCCGTGCCTTCGTGCAGCAGGTGCAGGAGAACAAGTACTACGCCGACCTCGCCGGCACCCGCACCACCCAGCAGCGGGTGCGGCTGATGCCCGGCTTCGAGGCGATGGGGGCCGGCGCCGACACCTTCGACTCGATGTCCAGCATCGCCCCACCGGCCGGTCGTGGGTGGGAGTACCTCCGCGGCCCGGCCGCAGGGGGGCCTCCACGACTGGGACGCCGAGATCGACGAGGTGCCCGAGCTGCTCGCCGAGAAGCTCAAGGCACCCAGCATCGAGGCCGGCACCTACGACCTCGTCATCCACCCGAGCAACCTGTGGCTGACCATCCACGAGTCGATCGGGCACGCGACCGAGCTCGACCGGGCGCTCGGCTACGAGGCCAACTACGCCGGCACGTCGTTCGCCACGCCCGACAAGCTCGGCACCCTCCAGTACGGCTCGCCGGTCATGCACGTCACCGGGGACCGCACCGTCGAGCACGGCCTGGCCACCGTCGGGTACGACGACGAGGGCGTGGCGACCCAGGCCTGGGACATCGTGCGCGACGGGGTGCTCGTGGGCTACCAGCTCGACCGCCCGATGGCGCTGATGCTCCCCGATCTCAACCAGCTCGACGGCGTGCCGCGCTCCAACGGCTGCGCCTACGCCGACTCCCCCGGCCACATCCCGATCCAGCGGATGGCCAACGTCTCCCTGCAGCCCGACCCGGACCCGGGCGGCGGGCCGAGCACCGAGGACCTGATCGGTCGGGTCGAGCGCGGGCTCTACGTCGTGGGCGACAAGTCCTGGTCGATCGACATGCAGCGCTTCAACTTCCAGTTCACCGGCCAGCGCTTCTACTCCATCAAGGACGGCGAGCTGGTCGGCCAGGTGCGCGACGTGGCCTACCAGGCCACCACCACCGACTTCTGGGGGTCCATGGAGGCCGTCGGCGGCCGCGACACCTGGGAGCTCGGCGGCGCGTTCAACTGCGGCAAGGCCCAGCCCGGCCAGGTCGCTGCCGTGAGCCACGGCTGCCCGACCTCGCTGTTCCGCGACGTCCGCATCCTCAACACCCTCGAGGAGGGCGGTCAGTGAGCACCCCCAGGAACACCCCGTCAGCCGCGGCCTCCACCCGCAGTCGATGGTCGACCACGCGGTCGCGACGTCGACCGCCGACGACTGCATCGTCGATCGTGCGGGACCAGACCAGCGCCAACCTGCGCTGGGCCAACAACACCCTCACCACGAACGGCGTCATGCACGGCGTCTCGGTCACCATCATCTCGTTCGTCAACGTGGCCGCCCACGGTGGCGGCGACGGCGGCGTCGCGACCGGGTCGGTCACGGGCAGCGCCACGGACCAGGTGCGGCGTCACCGCCCTCGTGTCGCGGCCGCGGACGCCGCAGCCCGCGCGGCGAGCCCGGCCGAGGACGCCAACCCGCTGGTCGGCGCACGGGACACCCCCGCCGACTGGGACGAGGCGCCGGTACCGACCGACATCCACGTCTACGACGTCTTCGCACCCGCCCTGGGCGAGGCGTTCGGCCGGGCCGGCGCAGCCGGACGGATCCTCTACGGCTTCGTCAACCACGACATCACCACGACGTACGTCGGCTCCACCACCGGCCTGCGACTGCGCCACGTCCAGCCCACCGGTCACTACGGCTGCACGGCCAAGAACACCGCGCTCACGAGCTCGGCCTGGGTCGGCGGCGCGACGCGCGACTTCACCGACGTCGACGCGCTGCTCATGGACGAGACCGTCGCGCAGCGCCTCGCGTGGGGCGAGCGCCGGGTCGACCTGCCGGCCGGTCGCTACGACACGATCCTGCCGCCCTCCGCGGTGGCCGACCTGATGATCGACGCCTACTGGTCCGCCGGCGCCCGCGACGCGTGGGAGGGCCAGTCGGTCTACAGCAAGCGCGGGGCCGGCACCCGGATCGGCGACGCCGATCGCCGCTCCCGGCGTGCACCTCTACTCCGACCCGTCGCACGACCGGCTCCGGTGCGCGCCGTTCACGGTCGCGTCGTCCTCGGGCAACGACTCCTCGGTCTTCGACAACGGGCTGCCCCTGGGCCGCACCGACTGGATCCGCGACGGTGAGCTCACCGCCCTCCTGCAGACCCGGCACTCGGCGGCGATGACCTCCCAGCCGGTCACCCCGGCGATCGACAACCTGGTGCTGGAGGTCGAGGGCGCCACCGCCTCCGAGGCCGACCTGATCGCCGGCACCGAGCGCGGACTGCTGCTGACCTGCCTCTGGTACATCCGCGAGGTCGACGCCCAGTCACTGCTGCTGACCGGGCTCACCCGCGACGGTGTCTACCTGGTCGAGGACGGCGAGATCACCGGAGCCGTCAACAACTTCCGCTTCAACGAGAGCCCGGTCGACCTCCTGCGCCGCTTCACCCACGCCTCGGCGACGGTGCCGAGCTTCGGCCGCGAGTGGGGCGACGACTACTTCTCCCGCACCGCGACGCCGGCCCTGCGGGTGCCGGACTTCAACATGTCGAGCGTGTCGCAGGCCCTCTGACCGGCCACCGCGCCTCCCACGGCACCGCAACGACGATCAAGGCGCCCGCAGCCGGGTCGGCGTAGGTTGACGCCATGTACGAGACCGCTGCCGAGATCGAGTCGCTCCAGGCGCTGCTCGACCGGTCCCACTCCCGCTCCACCGAGCACCTGCGCGACATCATCTGCGACGACCGACGGCTGAGCGCTCGCGACCTCGTCGGGCTGCTGACCGGCATGAAGGTGCTGTCGCTGGCCACCGTGACGGCGTCGGGCGAGCCACGCATCAGCGCGGTCGACGGCCACTTCCTGCACGGGACCTGGTCCTTCAGCACGTCCGGCACGGCGGCCAAGGCCACCCACCTGCGCGCGCGTCCGGCAGTCAGCGTGGCCCACGTCGACCACGAGGAGCTGGCCGTGTTCAGCCACGGCCACGTCACCGAGATGCAGCCGGACGACCCCGACACCGCCGAGGTCCTCGACCACTGGACCCGCCACTACGGCAGCTCGCCCCTGTCCTGGGCCGAGGAGATCGTCCTCTACCGCTACGCCCCCTCCTGGATGGTCGGGTACGCCGCCCACCGCGACCAGCTGCTGAGCGACCGCGGCCTGGGCTGACCGGCCGCCTCAGGCGAGCCAGGTGCGCAGGTCCGGGCGTCGTACCCGCTCCCACACCTCGGCGAACTCCTCCTCGAGCCGCTCGCCGCGAGCCTCCTCGCGGGAGTACAGGACGCCGTAGGTGAAGGCGCTCTCGCCGGCCGCCGCCGCCTCGCGGCCCAGCCGACGCAGGTGGGTGCGGGCCACCGCGGCGTCCTGGCGGTCACCGAGCACCTGGGTGACCTCCTGCGCGGCCTTGCGCAGCGCCTTGGCCTCGTCGCCCCACCACGGCTCCAGCGCCTCGCAGGCGTAGCGGAGCCGCTTCGCGGCCTTGCGGACGTCGTGCAGCGCCTCGTCGCGGGCCGCGTCGTCGAGGCCCTCTCCCGCCGCGTGGAGGGCATCCAGCAGGTCGACCCGGCGCCGCAGCCGGCGCCAGTCGCGGCGGACCAGCCTCGGCAGCACGTCGGCCGCGGGCCGGGTGGCCGGCTCGGCCCACCGGGGCGCCTCGACCAGGCGGGCCAGCCCGGCCAGCAGCCGGAGGTAGCGCCGCGACGTGAGCACGGCGCGGGCGTGGCGGCCGGCCGCACGCATCCGGGCGGCATGGCTGCGGTCGACCCGGCGCCGTACCGGCCCGACGACCAGCGGGCGCGGCAGTCCGGCGACCCGGGCTCGCAGCAGGTCGTGCAGGACCTCGGCGTCGCGTCCGGCGCCCAGCGTGCGCGCCAGCCAGCGCAGCTCGCGGCGCAGCGGCTCCGGCACCGCCGGGTCGAGCAGCGGACCGTACGTCGCCAGCGCTCCCCGCAGCCGGCGGCAGGTGACCCGCAGCTGGTGGACGCCGTCGGGCACCCCGCGTCGCACGTCGCAGTCGGCGCGGCTGAGGTCGGCCACCAGCTCGGCGAACCGGCGGTGCAGCATCGCCGACGCGGCGCGGCTCCGGCCGGCCTTGCCCGGGCCCGGGTAGTCGGCCAGGCGGTGCGCGAGGACGGTGCCGATCTTGCGCTGCTCGGTGCTGGGTCGGATCCCGTGCTCGGCCAGGTAGGCGTCGCTCGCGTCGAGCAGCTCGGGCCCGGCGCCGACCAGCTCGACCTCGACCTCGCGCCACCCGGTCGACCGGCCCGCCGTCGGCCGGCGTGCCGACCACGACGTCGTCGGCCACCTCGGCCAGCGCGGCCCGTCCTCGTCGAGCAGCAGCTGCGTCGTGCGACGGGTCTCGACCACCGCCACCGGTCGCAGCGGCCGACCCCGGGTCCACCCGGTCACGAGCCCGGACAGCGACGTCGGCACCCGCTCACCGGCACCCAGCGGGCGGTGCACCTCGTCCCGGCCGTTGCCCGGCCGGCACCTTGAGGTGCCAGCCCGGCGTCGGAGCCGCCGAGCCGGCGACGCAGCGTCACCCCGGCGCGGATCAGAGCCAGGTCGTCGGTGTCGACGTACGTCGCGACCAGCGACCGTCTCCCCTGGGGCCCCGGTCACCCCGCGATGCCGGGCAGCTCGGTCCAGCGGTGGCAGCAGCGTCGTCGGGCCCGACCGCGTAGGCCCGCTCGACCTCGTGGTGGTCCTTCACCCCGCATGTCTACTCGATGCAGGTGAACGCCGTGGTCGGATCCACCCTCTTCTGGGAGGATGACGCCAGCCGGACCGCCGTCGGAGCAGGTCCGCACACCGATCTCGGGGGGTTCGATGCGTCGCTTCGCCTGGCTCGGGGTCGCGATCGTGCTGATTGCCGTCGGCGGCGTCCTCGCCGCGACGAGCCCCGCCGGACCCGCGGACTTCGGCTGGTTCGCCTACACCCCGCTCGACGATCCCGACTGGTCGATGTCCTGGCGCGACGGGGGCACCGTCGTGCTCCTGACCCGCGCCCGCCTGGTCGGGTACGCCGTCCTCGTCCTCGGGCTCGTGGTCCTGGCCGGGTGGGCCGGCTTCCGCCTGGGTCGTCGCCGTCAGGCGCCCGGGATCGGCGCCGCGGGGTCGTAGGGGACGCGGGTGTAGACGAAGGTCGCGCACTCCAGGTGGCCGACCGACCCGTCCGCTCGGCGCACGACGTGCAGCGTCTCGCCGCGGTGGTAGCCGGTGAGGCCGACGAGCCCACCCTCGACGCAGCCCGAAGGTGTACATCAGTCGGCCCGACTGCAGGGCGCGTGGCCTCGAGCGACCGGGTCTGGCTGGTCGTCTGCCAGCGCAGCTCGATCGCGGTGTTGCCCCAGAACCACACGCCGCACAGGTCGCGCGACCTCCTCGGGCACCGTCCCGGTCGGCAGCCACCGCGGCACCGGCGCCGGGTCGTCGCCGGTCAGCAGGTCGCGGGCCACGCCGTCGGCGTCCAGCCCGGTCGTGGCGTTGGCCAGCGCGATCGTGCCGTCGCCGGTCGCCTGGTCGACGAAGAGGCTAGCCAGGAAGCCGGGCATCGAGCCGGTGTGGCCGACGTACGTCGTCCCGGCGACGTCGACCAGCCGCAGGCCGAGGCCGTAGCCGGAGGCCAGCCGGTCGCCGCCCATCTCACGGGCCGTCGCCGGGGCCAGCACCTCGGGGCGGCGCCCGGCGAGCACGCCGGCCCAGGTGGCCAGGTCGGCCACCGTGCTCCACACCTGGCCGGCCGGGGCCATCGCGCCGGTGTCGGTGTGCGGCTCGTCGGCCAGCCGCCGGTGAAGTGGTCGACGCTGTGGCCCTGGGCGTGCGGGGCCACCGGACCGTACGTCGTGCGCGTCATCGCCAGCGGCTCGAGCAGCCGCTCGCGTGACGACGTCCCACCAGGAGCCGCCGCGCAGCCGGGCGACGGCCTCGCCGAGGAGCCCGTAGCCGAGGTTGGAGTAGTGGAACCACTCCCCCGGCCCGGCCACCGCCCCGGAGCCGTCGTTGGCGGCGCGCCAGGGCCGCGAAGTCGCCGCCGGTGGTGCGCTCCCACCACGGCCCGGCCGGCTCGCTCTGCATGCCGGAGGTGTGGCCGAGCAGGTCGGCGACCGTGGCGGCGGCGTAGCCGGTCTCGGGCACGAAGCGGCCGATCGGGTCGTCGAGCGCGAGCACCCCCTCGTCGCGCAGCTGCATCACCAGCACCGCGGTGAGGGTCTTGGTGATCGAGCCGATCCGGTAGGCCGTGTCCGACGCTCGCCCCGACCCCGGCCGCCCCGACCAGCGCCCCGTCGCGCGAGCACGCCGGCGACGACCGACGGCAGCCGGCCGACGTGCCTGGAGGCGCTCGAGGCGGCGCGAGGCAGGGACGGTCGCCGGGACGTCACTCGGCGAAGGCCTCGGGCGGCGGGCAGGCGCAGACCAGGTTGCGGTCGCCGTAGGCCTGGTCGACGCGGCCGACCGGCGGCCAGTACTTGTCGGGGTCGATCCCGGTCGGGAAGACCGCGAGCTCGCGGGAGTAGGCGCGGTCCCACTCCCCCACGAGCACCCGCGAGGTGTGCGGGGCACCGCGCAGCGGCGAGTCCTCCGGCGACCACTCGCCGGCGCCGACCCGGTCGATCTCCTCGCGGATCGCGATCATCGCGTCGCAGAACCGGTCGATCTCGGCGAGGTCCTCGGACTCGGTCGGCTCGACCATCAGGGTGCCGGCCACCGGGAACGACATCGTCGGGGCGTGGAAGCCGTAGTCGATCGAGCCGCTTGGCGACGTCGTCGACGGTGACGCCGGTGTCCTTGGTCAGCCCCCGCACGTCGAGGATGCACTCGTGGGCGACCAGCCCGCCGTGGCCGCTGTAGAGCACCGGGAAGTGGTCGGCGAGCCGCTTGGCGACGTAGTTGGCCGACAGCACGGCGCACGGCGGTGGCCCGGGTCAGGCCCTCGGCGCCCCATCAGCCGGATGTAGGCCCACGAGATCGGCAGGATGCCGGCCGAGCCGTACGGCGCCGCGCTGATCGGGCCGATGCCCTCGCGCTTGTCGGCCTCGGGGTGCATCGCGTGCGAGGGCAGGTACGGCGCGAGGTGCTCGCGCACCGCGACCGGACCGACGCCCGGGCCGCCGCCGCCGTGCGGGATGCAGAACGTCTTGTGCAGGTTGAGGTGCGAGACGTCGCCGCCGAACTCACCGGGCTTGGCGTAGCCGAGCAGCGCGTTGAGGTTGGCGCCGTCGACGTAGACCTGGCCGCCGTAGCGGTGCACGAGGTCGCACAGGTCGCCGATGGTGTCCTCGTAGGCACCGTGCGTCGAGGGGTAGGTCACCATGATCGCGGCCAGCGTGTCGGCGTGCTCCTCGCACTGCTGGTGCAGGTCGCTCAGGTCGACCGTGCCGTCGTCGCCCGGACTTCACGACGACGACCTTCATGCCGGCCATCACCGCGGAGGCGGCGTTGGTGCCGTGGGCCGAGCTCGGGATCAGGCAGACGTCGCGCTGGGCGTCGCCGCGCGCCAGGTGGTAGCCGCGGATGGCCAGCAAGCCCGGCGAGCTCGCCCTGGGAGCCGGCGTTGGGCTGGATCGAGACCCGGTCGTAGCCGGTGACCTCGGCCAGCCAGCCCTCGAGCTCGTCGACGAGCCGCCGGTAGCCGGCGGCGTCCTCGGCCGGGGCGAACGGGTGCAGGTCGGCGAAGCCGGGCAGCGAGACCGGCTCCATCTCGGTGGTGGCGTTGAGCTTCATCGTGCACGAGCCGAGCGGGATCATCCCGCGGTCCAGCGCGTAGTCGCGCGCCGACAGCCGGCGCAGGTAGCGCAGCATCTGGGTCTCGCTGTGGTGGCTGCTGAAGACCTCGTGGGTGAGGAAGTCGGTGGTGCGCGCCAGCGCGTCGGGCAGCGCCGGGAGCGGCTCGACCTCGACGCGGGGTGACGCCGAACGCGGCGTGCACGGCCGCGCAGGGTCTCCGGCCGTGCTCGTCTCGGAGAACGACAGCCCCACCGTGTCGTCGTCGACCAGGCGCAGCTGGAGCCCCTCGCTGCGCGCGCCGCGGCGACGACCTCGTCGGCCCGGCCGGGCACGGCGACGGTGAAGGTGTCGAAGAACGTGCGTGGTCGAGCACCTCGTGGCCGGCCGGCGCCAACGACGCCGCGGCCCGCGCGGCCAGCTCGTGGGTACGTCGTGCGATCGACCGCAGAGCCCTCGGGGCCGTGGTAGACGGCGTACATCGAGGCGACGACGGCGAGCAGCACCTGGGCGGTGCAGATGTTGGACGTCGCCTTGTCGCGGCGGATGTGCTGCTCGCGGGTCTGCAGCGCGAGGCGGTAGGCCGGGCGCCCCTCGGCGTCGACCGACACCCCGACGAGACGACCCGGGCAGGTGCCGCTCGAGCCCGGCGCGCGACCGCCATGTAGCCGGCGTGCGGGCCGCCGTAGAAGAGCGGGACGCCGAAGCGCTGGGAGGAGCCGACCACGACGTCGGCACCCATCGAGCCGGGCGACTCGAGCAGCGTCAGCGCGAGCAGGTCGGCGGCCACGACGGCGAGGGCGTTGCGCTCGTGGGCGGCCTCGATCAGCGGCCGCGGGTCGAGGATGCGGCCGGAGGCGCCGGGGTACTGCACCAGCAGCCCGGACAGCTCACTCGTCTCGCGGGCAGCCCGTCGGCGAGGTCGGCGACGACCACCTCGATGCCCATCGCCTCGGCGCGGGTGCGCACGACGTCGATCGTCTGCGGCAGCGCGTCGGCGTCGACGACGAACGGGCCGCGTCGCCTTGCGGTTGGCGCGCCGTACGAGCGTCATCGCCTCGGCGGCCGCGGTCCCCTCGTCGAGCAGCGAGGCGTTGGCGGTCGGCAGGCCGGTGAGGTCGCCGATGACGGTCTGGAAGTTGATCAGGGCCTCGAGGCGGCCCTGGGAGATCTCGGGCTGGTAGGGCGTGTAGGCGGTGTACCAGCTCGGGTCCTCGAGCACGTTGCGCCGGATCACGGGCGGGGTGATCGTGGCGTGGTAGCCGAGCCCGATCATCGCCTCGCCGGGGCGGTTGGCCGCCGGCGATGGCCCGCAGCTCGCGGGCGGTGGCCTCCTCGCTCAGCGGCGGCGGGAGGTCGAGGGCCTCGGGGCTGCGGATGCCGCCGGGCACGGCGGCCGCCATCAGCTCGTCGAGCGAGTCGTAGCCGAGGCGCTCGACCATGGTGGCGACGTCGGTCGGGCTGAGCCCGATGTGGCGGTCGACGAACGCGGGCTGATCAGTCACGGGGGCTCCTCGGACGAGACGACACGGGTCGGTCGGGTGCCCTCCCCCTCTGTCACTCGTCGATGAGCTCCACAGGTGCCTTCCCCGCGCGGTCCGGGTGCCTGAGAGGTTCCGGGGAGGAATTGCCCCTTCGGCGCTTCGGTGGTGCAGCTGAAGACTCTCCCGCGCGGGATCGTCAGCGAGACCCAATCTAGCGGGTCCTCCCCCGGCCTCCAGCCATCGACCCGTCAGTTTTCCGCTGACCCGTCAGCTCTAGAGGTGACGGGTCAGCGGAAACGACGGGTCAGCGGGGAAATGACGTCCGCGCCGCGGCCTCGAGGGGCCACGACGCGGACGGGGTTCGGGGGAAGACGATCCCTGGAGCTGGTGGGTGCAGCGTGCTGCTGGCTGCTGGTGGGTCAGCCGATCTGGCGGGCCCGGCGGCGGGCGGCGAGCTCGTCGGCCGCGAGCGGCCGCCGGCGACTGGCTCGTCGGCGCGCTCGCTGGGCAAGGCGGCGAGGGTGCCCTCGATCTCGCGCCAGACGCCGCCGATCGCGATGCCGAAGACGCCCTGACCGCCCTGGAGCAGGTCGATGACCTCGTCGTTGGAGGTGCACTCGTAGACCGACGCGCCGTCGCTCATCAGCGTGACGCGGGTCAGGTCGTCGGTGCCGCGCTCGCGCAGGTGGGTCACCGCGGTGCGGATCTGCTGCAGCGAGATGCCGGCGTCGAGCAGTCGCTTGATGATCTTGAGGATCAAGATGTCGCGGAAGGAGTACAGCCGCTGCGAGCCGGAGCCCTTCGCGCCCGCGCACGGTCGGCTCGATCAGGCCGGTGCGGGCCCAGTAGTCGAGCTGGCGGTAGGTGATGCCGGCGGCGTTGCAGGCCGTCGGACCGCGGTAGCCGAGGTCGCTGGGCAGCGGCGACACGTCGTCGCTGAAGAGCAGTCCCTGCTCCTCGGCCGACTCCTGGGCCAGCCTGGGCCAGCACGACGTCCGGTGTCGTGCCGGTCTGGGGCTTCTGCTCGTTCACTCAGTCCTCCGCGAGGTCTACTTCGTTCAGCCTAACCCCGGGGAAGACCTGAAGAACAGGAGTGGAGTTACAACGAAGACACTTCAAGGTACGGCGGCGACCGGGTCGGTCAACGACATCACCGCGTGTCGCGACCCTCAACCTCTACTAGAGGGTCAGGATCGCCCGCGGACGGCTCGAGTCACATGTCGGCGTCGAAGTCCTCGGGCGTGACGTGGTCGAGGAACTCGCGGAACTTCTCGACCTCGTCCTCCTGCTCGGCCGGCACGGCCAGGCCGGCCTCGTCGAGCACCCCGTCGGCGCACACGATGCGGGTGCCGGTGCGCAGCGCGAGCGCGATGGAGTCCGAGGGCCGGGCGCTGACCTCGACGCCGGACTCGAAGATCAGCGTCGCGAAGAAGACGCCGTCCTTGACGTCGGTGATCTGCACCTCGGTCAGCGGCGTTGCCGGTCGCCTCGAGCACGTCCTTCATCAGGTCGTGCGTCAGCGGGCGCGGGGGACGACGCCCTGCTGGGCGAAGGCGATCGCGGTGGCCTCCACCGCGCCGATCCAGATCGGCAGGTACCGCTCCCCCGTGACCTCGCGCAGCAGCACGATCGGCTGGTTCGAGGGCATCTCGACCCGGACTCCC
The DNA here is from genome assembly GCA_963757695.1 of uncultured Actinomycetota bacterium. Classification (GTDB taxonomy): domain Bacteria; phylum Actinomycetota; class Actinomycetes; order Propionibacteriales; family Nocardioidaceae; genus Nocardioides. The sequence continues at coordinate 151,095 of CAVWTJ010000009.1, read as the reverse complement.
ATGACATCGACTTCGCGCACTCCCTCACCCTACCCCCGGGTCCATGCCGCGGGTCGGCGCGGGCGGGGCGGTTCTCTCGCAGGGCGCGCGGCCGGCCCGGACGAGGGCCACCTCGATCAGTGGAGCGGCGCAGCCCGGCCTTCACCAGGGTCGCGTGCAGACGCACCGACAGGGCGGCCATCTCGCTGACGGTGTCGTCGGCACGGGCCCTGGCAGCGGCGTCCCGGCCGTTCTTCAACGGCGCGATCACCTGCTCGACGAGCCCGACCTCGCGGTCGGCGGCCGCGCGGAAGGCGCGCAGGTGGCGCGGCTCGAAGCCGAAGCCGGCCAGCTCGCTCGCGGTCTGGGCGATGACCAGGGCGTCGGTGTCGTAGTGACCGGTGCCCGTGCGCGAGGTGATCAGGCCGAACTGCTCGAGCTGCTCGAGCAGCTCCTCGGAGATCTCGGCGATCTTGATCAGCTCGCGGCGCGAGAGCCGCAGGCTGTCGCGCCGCGAGAAGGACTCGGCGCTCGGCATCCCGTCCGCGGTCAGGGCGACGGTCGGCACGGTCGGGACGACCGGCTCGATCGGCGGCGGCTCGAGACCTCGGTCGATGGCCTCGAGGTGCTCACCGATGACCTTGAGCGGCAGGTAGTGGTCGCGCTGCATGGTGAGGACGTAGCGCAACCGGTCGACGTCCACGGCGGCGAACTTGCGGTAGCCCGACGGGGTGCGCTCGGGCTTGATGAGCCCCTTGTCCTCGAGGAAGCGGATCTTGGGGATCGTGATCGTCGGGAACTCCGTCCGCAGGACGTCGAGCACCTGACCGATGTTCATCCGGCCCCCGTGCTGGGAGTGCTGGGACCCGTGCCGGCTCGTTCGCGCAGCCTGCTCGCCACGAAGACCCGGCGCCGCCGAGTGCTCGGCGTCGTCGCGATGGTCGTCGTGCTCGCGCCCCGGAAGCGTGCTGGCCATGGTCGGTGCGGAGACCCTCAGCCGCGCGAGGCGTCGTGCCCGGCGAAGAACACGAGCCGGTACTTGCCGATCTGCACCTCGTCGCCGTCGTTGAGACGGACCTGCTCGATGCGGTCGCGGTTGACGTAGGTGCCGTTGAGGCTGCCTGCGTCGCTGACCGTGAACGAGTCGCCGTCGCGCTGGAACGCCGCGTGCCGACGCGAGACCGTCACGTCGTCCAGGAAGATCTCGCTGTCCGGGTGACGTCCGGCGCTGACCTGGTCGGAGTCGAGCAGGAAGCGGCTGCCGGAGCCCGGGCCCTTCTGGACGACCAGGAGGGCGTGGCCGTGCGGCAGCGCGTCGACCGCGGCGGCGTCGACGGGGTTCAGGGCCCGGTCGCTGGTCTCGACCTTGTCGCCGGTACCCGTCCCGATCTGGATCGTGGCGGTCGACTCCCCTACCGGCTCGGACGTCGCGGGCGGCGGGGTGACGGCGATGGGGGCGATCTTGGTCCCGCACTGCGCGCAGAACCTGGCGTCGTCGGGATTCTGCCTGCCACAGGCGGTGCAGAACGGCATGGGGGCTTCCTCCGTCGTGGTTGGCACCATCGTCTGCCGGCGCGGCTGACAACCCTCACTGCTGGGCTGAGGTTGATGGTTGACCCCGAACCTATCAGTCGGGAGGCAACCGTACCCAGGCTTGGCGGACCGGTTCAGCCGTCGAGGGACGCGACGTAGGTCTCGGCGCTCATCAGCGCGTCGAGCGCCTCCGCCGGCGGCCGGGACGACCTCGAACAGCCAGCCGCCGCCGTACGGGTCGTTGTTGACCAGCTCGGGCGTCGCGTCGAGCGTCTCGTTGCGCGCCACGACCTCGCCGGTGACGGGTGCGTAGACGTCGCTGACCGACTTCGTCGACTCCAGCTCGCCGCACGTGGTGCCGGCCTCGACGCTGTCGCCGAGCTCGGGCAGCGAGACGTAGACGATGTCGCCCAGCGCGTCCTGGGCGTAGTCGGTGATCCCGATCCGCACCGCACCCTCGTGCTCTCCGGGAATGCGCACCCACTCGTGCTCGGCGGTGTACTTCAGGTCCTCGGGATACACGGTGTCTCCTTCGTCGTGACAAGTCGCCCCGAAGGCTACCGCCCCGAGACGCCGGACCCGGCCCCGGCGGCTCCGCACCGAGCCGCGCCGCGCACCGCCCGCGGCGGGGCGAGGGGTCAGGACTCGGGCTGGGCGAACTCCGGCTGGGTCACGCTTGCGGACCGCCTCGATGTCGAGCGAGGCCAGCTCGGTGACCTCGACGACGGCGCCGTCGCGCTCGAGCTTGCTGCGCGGCCCGAGCGCGAAGTTCATGGCCCCGCCAGGGTGCTGGCCAGGCCGATCGCGTCGATGACGTAGGGCGACTCGACCTCCGTGCCGTCGACGTGAGTCCACCCACCGCCTCGTCGACCGAGCGTCTGCGCCACGACCCGCACCGTGCCGTTGACCTGGATCGCCTCGGCGCCCACCGAGCGCAGCTCCTGGATCGTGTCGAGCATCGCCGAGACCCCGACGGTGCCGGACTCCTCGGTGATCGTGATCCGGATGCCCGGGGCCGGTGACCGGCACCAGGCCGGCCAGGACGTTGAGGCTGTCGACCTCGCTCTGGGCCTGCTCGAGCGCGGCCTGGCGCCGGCTCGAGGTCGACTGGAGGTCGTCGCGGGTGGCGGCGAGCCGGTCGATCTCGGCCTGGGTGCGCTGGGTGGTCACCGGCGAGCCCGTTGAAGGCGTCGATGAGGTCCTGCTCGCGCAGCCCCGAGTACGTCGAGTCGCTCCTTGGTCGCCTTGATCTGCACGACCCCGGCGAAGCCGACCAGCGCGAGGAGGACCGCCGACGACGACCTGGGTGCGCGCCGGCCGGCGTACGGCGCGCTCGATCCGGTCGCGCGCCGACTCGCGCTCCGCGCCCAGCACCGGCGCGCTCGGGGTCGACACCGGCGCTCCTGCTCGGTGGCGTCGCTCGCCGGACCCGTCCGGGTGTCGCCGGTGGGGTCGGTGCCGTCGGTGGGTCGGTGCCGTCGGGGTCAGGCATGGAACAGGTGCCTCCTGATCGCGGCGACGTTGGAGAAGATCCGGATGCCGAGCACGACGATGACGCCCGGTCGAGAGCTGGCCGCCGACACCGAGGCGGTCACCGAGGTAGACGATGCCGGCGGCGATGACGACGTTGCTGATGAAGGAGACGACGAACACCTTGTCGTCGAAGATGCCGTCGAGGTAGGCGCGCAGGCCACCGAAGACGGCGTCCAGGGCGGCGACGACCGCGATCGGCAGGTAGGGCTCGATCGACAGCGGTACGTCGGGCTGGAAGACCAGGCCGAGCAGGACGCCGAGGAGCAGCCCGAGTGCGGCGATCATGCTCCGGTCCTCCTTCTCCGTCGGTGCTCGTGGTCCCGTCGTTCCCGGTGTCACCGCGGGCACCCAGGTCGGTGGATGCCGAGCGCAGCCGCAGTCCTCCGAGGGGTGCGGCCGGGAGTCTCAGGTTGGCGACATTGTCCACGTCGTAGGTGAAACCGAAGAAACCGGCGGCACCCGCGAAGGACAGCCCGGTCGCGGTGTCGAACAGCCGCACCGGACAGCGTGCGGGTGTCCCCGATCGCCTCGACGACGTACGGCCCGGTGATCCCGACGCCGTTGACCCGGATGGCGTCGCCGCTCTTGCGGATGGCGGTGAGCGTGGTGATGCGCTGGTCGTTGACGGCGACCGCCTCGGCGCCGGCCTCCCACAGCCCGTTGACCAGCAGCTCGAGGTCGGCGTCGTGCATCTCGCTGGTTGCTGTCGGCGTCGGGCCGGTCGGTGACGGTGACCCGGACTCCCTCACCGGTGACGGCGATGAACCCCGTGCGCACCTGGAGCCGCCGGTTGCGCACCAGCGCGGCCTGCTCGCCGTCGACGAGTGCGCCGGTCTCGGCCTCGAGCGCGGTGTTGCGCCTCGCGCAGCGTCGGCGACGCGGGTCTGCTGCTGCGCCAGCCGGTCGCGCTGGGTCTCGATGCGCTGGGTCAGGCTCGCCCGGCCGGCGTCGTCGACGCCGGCGTTGCGCGACGTCTGGACGAAGGCCGTGGCGACGAGCATCCCGAAGAGCGCGACGACGACCGCCGCGACCCGGTGCGGGCGGCGGCGCGGCGCCAGGGGCGCCCCGGCCGCCTTCCTCTCCGCCGCCAGCAGGTAGTCCTCGTCCAGGGACTGCTGGGTGATCAGGGTGAGCAGCGGCATCCGCACCCGCGAGGGCAGGTCCTCGGGGCCGAGCGTCGCGACGGAGGAGCCGGGCTCGGCCGAGGGCACGGGACGCGTCGCCATGTCGTCGTCGGGCATCGGTCCTCCTCGGTCTGCCTCGGCGTCGGTCGGTCACTGGCTGGGTCACTGGCGGGTCACTGGCGGGTCACTGGTGAGTCGTCGGCGGGTCAGGGGCCGTCGCTCGTACGACGCTCGGTGGTACGCAGCAAGTTGCGGACCTGCCAGGCGTAGAGCACTCCGGCCCACCAGTAGAGCCCGATCCCCCAGAAGGCGAAGGCCCAGCCGAACACCTCGGCGAGGGTCGCCACGGCGCCCTCGCCGTCGCCGAGCAGCAGCAGCGGGAAGGCGTAGAGCAGGTTGAACGTCGCGGCCTTGCCGAGGAAGTGGACCGGCAGCGCGCTGTAGCCGCGGGTGCGCAGCAGCGGCACCAGCCCCCACATCAGCAGGTCGCGCAGCGGCAGCGAGACCGCCATCCACCACGGGATGATGTCGCGCAGCGCGAGCGCCGACCACGACGGCCAGGATGTAGAGGCGGTCGGCGACCGGGTCGAGGATCTGGCCGACCACCGACTGCTGGTCGAGCTTGCGGGCCAGCCAGCCGTCGAGGAAGTCGGTGATGCCGGACGCCACGAGCAGCGCCGAGCGCCCAGGCGTCCTCCTCCGGACCGAGCACGAGCCACAGGAACACCGGCACGCCGAGCAGCCGCAGCGCGCTCAGCGCGTTGGGCAGGGTCCACACCAGCGCGGCCGACCGCTCGGCGCTGGGGTGCCACGTCACCTGCCATCGGTGCCTACCCTAGCGCCGGAGCAGTCGATCCCCGACGTCCCGCGCGGCCCCGGCCGGGCGCGCAGCGGGCGGGGGCGGATGGGTCCGGGACGGCCGCGGGTGGAGCATCGCCCGGTGTCGGTGCTCAGACGCCCTCCTCCTGGTGCGCGGCGTCGCGGATCTCGCCCGACGAGCTCCTCGATGACGTCCTCCAGCGTGGCGACCCCGACGGTCGCCCCGGCGTCGTCGACGACGCGCGCCATGTGCGCACCGCGCCGCTGGAGCACCTCGAGCGCCTCGTGCAGCGGCGCCGACGCCGCGACCGGCGCGAACGGGCGGAACCAGCTGGTCGTCGATGGGCAGCTCGCGCACCTCGTCGTCGGGGGCCAGGACGTCCTTGATGTGCAGGTAGCCGAGGAGCTCCCCCGCCTCGTCGGCCACCGGGAACCGGCTGTAGCCGGTCGCGGCGCACAGGGCCTCGACGTCGGCGGCGCTCGAGCCGCGCACGACCGTCGTGAGCGACTCCGGGGCGAGGCGCACCGCAGCGACGGTCTTCTCGGTGAAGCCCAGCGCGCCGGCCAGCCGGTCGTACTCGTCGTCGGCGAGGAGCCCCTCGCCACGCGACTCCTCGACGAGGGCCGCGACCTCCTCGCGGGTGAACGTCGAGCTGACCTCGTCCTGGAGGCGGACGCCGACCAGCCGCAGGAACGCCGAGGCCACGGCGTTGATGACCCGGATGACCGGGCGCAGCACGGTGACGAACGCCCAGATGACCGGCGCCAGGGCCAGGACCGAGCGCTCGGGGCCGGCCAGCGCGATGTTCTTCGGGATCATCTCGCCCAGGACCACGTGGAGGTAGACGACGACCAGCAGCGCCAGCGTGAAGGCGACCGGGTGGAGTGCCGACTCCGGGCATGCGGGCCGCCTCGAGGAGCGGCTCGACGATGTGGGCGAGCGCCGGCTCGCCGACGGCACCGAGCAGCAGCGAGCAGACGGTGATGCCGAGCTGGTTGACGCCGATGACCAGCGAGATGTTCTCCATGCCGAGCAGGGCGTACTTCGCGCTGCGCGACCCGGCCTCGGCACGGGGCTCGATCTGGCTGCGCCGCGCGGAGATCATGCGCGAACTCGGAGGCGACGAAGAAGGCGTTGCCGAGCACCAGCAGCAGGGCGACCAGCAGGGCGACGGGACCGCTCACGACCCACCGTCCTCGTCGTCGGCGGGCACGTCGTGCAGCCGCAGGCTGAGCCGGTCGACGCGCAGCCCGTCCATGTGCTCGACGGTCAGCGCGGCCAGCAGCTGACCCGGGTTCTCGGGATCGCTGCGGTCGGGGACCGACACCTCGGCGATGTCGCCGGCCACGGGGATCCGGCCGAGCACCTGCAGCACCAGACCGGCGATCGTGTCGTAGTCCTCGCTCTCGGGCAGCTCGACCTCGGTGAGGTCCTCCACCTCGTCGGGTCGCAGCAGCCCCGAGAGCGTCCAGGTGCCGTCGCGGCGCTGGCGGGCCTGCGCACCGAGCCGGTCGTGCTCGTCGGAGATGTCCCCGACGATCTCCTCGATCACGTCCTCGAGCGTCACGATGCCGGCGTGGCCGCCGTACTCGTCGAGCACCACCGCCATCTGGAACCCGTCGGCGCGCAGGAGCGCCAGCAGCGGGTCGAGGCGCAGCGAGTCCGGTACGACGATCGGCTTGGCCATCAGGTGCTTGACCTTCGTCGTGGCCCGCTCGTGCAGCGGCAGCGCGACGGCGTTCTTCACGTGGACGGTGCCGATCACGGCGTCCTCGTCGTCGAGCACCGGGAAGCGGGAGTGACCGGTGCGCCGGGTCAGCTCGATGACCGCGCTGGCGCGGTCGTTGACCTCGAGGCTGTGCGTGCGCACCCGCGGCGTCATGATCTCCCCGGCGGTGCGCGTGCCGAACTCCACCGAGCGCTCCATCAGCTCGGCGGTGTCGGCGTCGAGGGTCCCCTCGTCGGCCGAGCGCGCGATGAGCGAGGCCAGCTCGGTCGAGCTGCGGGCCGAGCGCAGCTCCTCCTGGGGCTCGATGCCCAGGCGTCGTACGAGCGGCGTTGGCCGAGCCGTTGAGCACGTGGATGGGGCCCCTGGTGACGGCGGTGAACCATCGGATCGGACGCTGGGTGGCGCGGGCCGTGGCCATCGGCAGGGCGATCGCGATGTTCTTGGGGACGAGCTCGCCGAACAGCATCGTCAGCACGGTGCTGACGACCAGCCCGATCACCAGCGCCGTCGGCTCGACGGCGCCGTCGCGCAGTCCCAGCGTGGTGAGCGGGTCGTGGATGATCTCGGAGATCGCGGGCTCGGCGAGGTAGCCGATCCCGAGGTTGGTCACCGTGATCCCCACCTGGGCGCCCGAGAGCTGGGTGGAGAGCGTGCGCAGACCGCTGCGCACTCCGATCGCGGCCGCGTCGCCCTCGTCCGCGGCGCGCTCGACCTGGTTGCGGTCGACCGTCACGAAGGCGAACTCGGCCGCGACGAAGACGCCGCAGGTGGCGATGAGGACCAGGGCCACGGCGAGCAGGATCCAGGGCGTCACCGCCGCGCCCCCTCGCCGAGCGGGCCGTACGTACTGTGAGAACCGTCCATCGGGCGGGGCGGAGTCCTTCGCGTGGAGATCAGAAGGCGACAGCGTAGCGAGGCCGGGCCCGATCAGCACCGTTCCCGCGGCCCTCCTCGCCGTCAGCCGGTCCTCCCGGGCGGCCGGGGGCTTCAGGGATGCTCCTGCCGTGCCGATGCTCCTCGTGTGAAACGCGTGAGGATCGGTCCGGGAGCCGTGCTCCGGGCGCGCGCGCCGCTGGGCGGTGACGAGCCGGCGTACCGGCCGTCTCTTGCGCCGACCTCGCCGGCGGACGCCCCCTCCGGGGAGCGATTCTGCGACGGCCCTCCCGCGTCGCGCTCTATGATCAGCCCTCCCCCACCCGACGCCCTCCCCCCGCTCGGAGCTCCACATGTCGACCACATCACCCCCCACGCCCTCCGTCGCGCCCGACCTGCTCCCCGACCCGCTCCCCGACGCCGCCACCTCCCGACGGACGCTGCTGCGTCGCGGGGCCGTCGTCGGTGCGGTCGGGACGGCGGGTCTCGGCCTCGGCACGGCGTCCGCGGAGGCCCGCAAGCCGGGCCGGTACCAGGGCGCACCGCTCCTCTCCTCGGCCGACCGGCACCTGGTCAGCCGCTTCTCGTACGGCGTCACGCCCGAGCTGACCCGCCAGGTGCGCCACGCCGGTGGGGGCCGTGAGTGGTTCGAGCGCCAGCTCTCCCCCGGCAAGCTCTCGGACCCGGACGGCGACCGGCTCGCCTCGTGGTGGCCCAGCATGCGCCGGGGGCCTCAGGACCTGTGGCAGCGCAACGTCAGCGGCGCCGAGGGCGGCTGGGAGGTCATGCAGGGCTACCAGCGCTGGCTGCTGATGCGCCGCGTGGAGAGCAAGCGGCAGCTCGCCGAGGTGATGACCGAGTTCTGGATGAACCACCTCAACGTGCCCGTGCACGCCGACGCCGTGTTCACCTACCGGTGCGGCTACGACAGCGCCGTCCGACGCCACGCCCTCGGCAGCTTCCAGCAGCTGCTGCAGTCGGCGATCACCCACCCCGCGATGGGCCTGTACCTCGACAACGCGGTGTCGACCAAGTCAGCGCCCAACGAGAACCTGGGTCGCGAGCTCCTCGAGCTCCACACGGTCGGGCGCGGGTCCTACGACGAGGACGACGTCAAGAGCTCGGCGCGGATCCTCACCGGCTACCTGGTCGACAAGTGGTCCACGTGGGACGCGACGTACTCGACCCGGGACCACTGGACCGGTCCCGTGCAGGTGATGGAGTTCCGCCACGCCAACGCCGACCCCGACGGTCGCGCCGTCGTCAAGGCCTACCTGCGCTACCTCGCCCGCCACCCGAGGACCGCACGCCGGATCGCCTACAAGCTCTGCGTGGCGTTCGTGTCCGACACGCCGTCGGACCGTCTCGTCAGCAAGCTCGCCGACGTCTACCTGCGCAGCGGCACCCACATCAAGCCGGTCCTGCGCGCCCTCGTGGACTCCTCGGAGTTCAAGCGGAGCGCGGGCCGCAAGGTCCGCGATCCCTCCGCCGACGTCGTGGCGACCTACCGGGCGCTGCGGGTGAAGGTCACCAAGCCGCCCGCGACCGACAACTCCTGGGCGGCGACGGCCATCCTGTGGCAGGCCGAGTCCGTCGGACAGTCGCCGGCCTCCTGGCCACGACCCGACGGTCAACCCATCGACAACGCCGCCTGGTCCTCGCCGGCCCGGCTGCTGGCCTCCATGGAGGTGCACTGGGGCATGAGTGGCGGCTGGTGGCCCAGTGAGGGCATCCGCTACACCAGTCCGGTGTCGTGGCTGCCCCGCAAGAGCGTCCGGTACGACGTCCTGGTCGACCACCTGTCCCAGCAGCTGCTCGGGCGCCGCTCCACGGGGGTGCTGCTCACGACCTGCCTCCAGGCCTGCCCCCCCGACTGGTCGGTGAAGCCGTCCACGGTCATCGACGCCCAGCACCCCGTGGTGCGCTGGGGATTCGTCCGGCTCCTCGCCACCATCCTCGACTCCCCCACCCACTACACCCGGTGACCGCCATGAGCCAGCCCTCCTCCCCGCCCCCCGCCCGCTCCGTCCCGTCGTGCTGCAGCGACTTCTCGCGGGTCTCGCGCCGCGGCCTGTTCACCGGCGGCCTGGCGGCCGGCACCGCCGCGGTGCTCGGCTCCGCAGTCGTCACCGCCGCGCCCGCCTACGCCGCGAGCGCCGACTCGGTCCTGGTCGTGCTCTCGCTCCGTGGGGCCGCCGACGGCCTGTCGCTCGTCGTGCCCCACAGCGACCCCGGCTACTACGCGGCCCGCCCGCGGATCGCCGTGCCCGCGCAGTCGTTGCTGGCCCGCGACGCGACGTTCGGGCTGCACCCGAAGCTCGCACCGCTCCTCCCGCTGTGGGACGCCGGTGAGCTGGCCGCCGTCCACGCCACCGGGCTGCCGGTCCCGAACCGGTCGCACTTCGCCGCCATGGAGGAGATCGAGGACGCCGACCCGGGCTCTGCCAAGCGCGAGGGCTGGCTCAACCGGTTGCTCGGCACGCTGCCCGGTTCCTCGCCGCTCCAGGGCTTCTCGCTCGGCGGCGGTGTCTCGCCGACGTCCCTGATGGGCCGCCAGCCGTTCATGTCGTCCGGGGACGTCGCCTCGGTGGCCTTCGCCGGCGCATCGAGCGACAGGAGCCGGATGCGATCGCTGAGCACGGCCTGGGCCGGTGCGCAGGGCCCGCTCGCGGCCGGCATGCGCTCGGCTTTCGCCTCGGTCGACGACTTCGCCCCGGCGCGCGCGACCGCGGACCACAAGGCGAGCTACCCCAACACCGACCTGGGCCGGGCGATGAGCGAGGTCGCCCGCATCGTCCGCGGCGACGTCGGCGTGGGCGTCATCACCGTGGACCAGGGCGACTGGGACATGCACTCCGACCTCGGCACCCTCGACTGGGGCCACATGCGCAGCAACGCCGACGAGCTGGCCGGTGCCCTGGCCGCCTTCTTCACCGACCTCGGGGCGCAACGCGGCAAGGTCACCCTGGTCGCGTTCAGCGAGTTCGGTCGCCGGGTCAAGGAGAACGCCAGCTACGGCCTGGACCACGGGTACGGCAACGTGATGTTCCTCGCCGGAGCCGGCGTGAAGGGTGGTCGCTACTACGGCACCATGCCGCGCCTCGGCACCGGCGTCGATGCCGACGTCCCGGTCACGACCGACTACCGCAGCGTCCTGTCGGAGATCGTGACGACCCGCATGGGCGCCTCGAGCGCGACGGTCTTCCCCGGCTTCGCGCCGGAGAGCGTGGGGGTCATGACCTCGCTCTGAGGTGGCCCGACGTGGACGCCGGCGAGCCGGCGGTCTGCTGCCTCGGCCTCGGCAGTGGTCGCCAGGTCCCCGAGGACGACGTGGTCGTCATCGCTCCCCTGGGTGGCGGAGCTCTGCTCCTGCCGAAGATCCGTGAGGCACCTGGAGCCCTCTGCGGGAGGGACTGGCATGCTCACCGAGTGTGATCCGGACCTGGCTGCACCTGCTGCTCTCGTGCACGATCCTCGGTGTGGGGGTCGGGCTCCTGCTGACCGCGGCCCTGGGGTCCGACGGGTACTCCACCCTGATCAACGGGCTCTCCCTGGCGCTGTCGGTGGACTTCTGGATCGTGAACCTGGTGGTAGGCCTGGTGCTCGTGACGATTGCGTGGGCACGAGGCCTGACCCCGGGACTGGGGACCGTGGTCCAACCCGTGGTCGTCGGGTTCGTCGTCTCGGCAGTGACCGGGCTGCTCGCCGAGCCTGACCACTGGTGGGCGCGTGCGACGTTGCTCGTCGTCGCGATCCCGGTGCTCGCCCTGGGGGTCGCCGGCTACCTTGCCGCCGACGCCGGCGCCGGTCCGACCGAGGCGGCGGCGATCGCCCTGGACCCACCGATCCCGTTCCGATGGAGCTACTCCGTGGTCCAGGGGGGTGGAGCCGTCGCCGGTTGGGCGTGTGGCGCAGTGATCGGGCCCGGGACGCTCGTGGTGATCCTGGCCCTGGGGCCCCTCGTCAGCTGGATCTCCCGCACCGTGCCCGCGCTTCGAGCAGAGACGACGGTCTAGGACTCGGCCGGCACTCCTGGCACCCCCGATCGGGCGGGGGCCGAGGTGCTCGGCCGCTCGGCGACCGGTCAGCCCTTGCGCCAGGCCTTCACCCAGTCGACCTCCATGCCCTCCTTGTTCAACGAGGCGTTGTCCTGGTCGATGTCGGTGAGGATCAGCGCCATGGTCCCCCTGACCGCGTACTTCTTGCCGAAGGTCGCGACCGTGGCGCCGTCGAACCGGAAGGTGAGCGAGCTCCCGGGATTCCACACCACCGTGTAGACGTGGAACCCGCCGTCGAAGGGGTCGTAGCCGCGGACCTGGCCCTTGGTCCAGCAGTGCCGCCGGCCGGCGTGGGAGGGGCCGCTGTAGTAGTTGCTCTGGATCCCCCGGAACACCGGGGTGTTGGTCGTCTGGCCGGCGCCGGCCACACAGCCCTGTGCCTGTGGCTTCGACAGACGGCCGTAGCTCTCGACCACGTCGATCTCGTTGTAGGGGTCGCCGTTGGTCCAGAACGAGACGTAGTGGCCACGGCTCGTGGGCAGCCGCAGGCGAGCCGAGAACTTGTACGTCTTGCCCCGGTCCGCCCCGGCACCGAACGGCGAGGTGGTCGTCAGCCGGCAGTCGTCGAACGGCTGAGGATAGACGCGCAGGACCGAGCCGTCACCGGCGGCGGGATCCTTCCGGATGGCCCCGCACGAGCCGATCGGCGCCGTGCGGCCGACGTTCGCCCACCGGTCCACACTGAGGGTCCCGAACTGCTCCTCGAACACCGGCCTGCCCCATCCGCCGGCGGCGGCGCGAGCGGGCTGCTCGGGCGTCGGTCGTGCCTGGGACGAGGCCGGCACCAGCGCGAGACCTACGACGACGGTCGCGGCGGCGACGCCGGACCAGAGACGGGCGAGCTTCATGGGTGTTCCTCCGAGACCGAGTACGACACAGGATGACCCTCTGCCCGCCGACCGGCACCGTCAAACCCGGAGGCACCCGGCGCGCCCCGGAGGTCGCCGGCGCCGAGGTCAGCGACTCAGCTCGACGGAAGCGGGTCGCCGCCGAAGTCGGCGCTGCACTCCCCCGGCCCGACACAGTCCACGAGTGCCGCCGTCCGCGAGCGCATCTCGGCCAGGACACCGGCGTACCGGGGGTCGTCGGACAGGTTGACGTTCTCGGACGGATCGAGCCGGCGGTCGTAGAGCTCCTCGAGCTGGTCGGCGTAGAACTGGGCATAGGTGTAGCGCGGAGTGGTCACCCCACGCCACCACCAGCCCGTGCCCCCGTCGTCGGCCTGCTTGGCGATCCCGGCCTGGATCAGCACGGTCTCGCGCAGCGGCGCGTCCTGCTCCAGGCTGGGCAGCAGCGACACCCCGTCGACGGTCACCAACGGCGTCGCGCCGGCGATGTCGGCGAACGTCGGCGCGAGGTCGATCATCAGCGCGCGTCCGTCGAGGATCGCGCCCGCAGGCACGCCGGGACCGCGCACGATCAGCGGCACCTCCACGGACTGGTGGTACGGCACGTTCTTGGTGACCAGGTGGTGCTCGCCGAGGAGGAAACCGTTGTCGGAGGTGAAGAAGAGGTAGGTGTTGTCGAGCTCGCCGTTCTCGCGCAGCGCGTCCACCATCGCGGCGAGACCCTCGTCGACGCCCTGGAGGGCCCGGATCCGCGAGCGGAACACCTGGTTGACCTTGGCCACGGTGGGCAGCTTCTTCGACTGCACGAGCGAGTTGTTGTCGCTGACGTCGTCGTCGAGGTAGCCCGCGTCGCTGAGCGACGGGGACTGGACGTCGGCGAACAGGTGACGGAAGCGCCGCGGCGGGTAGGCCACCGCCGTCGAGGAGATCCCGTTGGCCTGGTCGAGCCGACCGTGCGGTGCCACGTGCGACGCCCAGATGAAGAACGGCTCGTCCTTGTCCGACCACCTGTCGACCAGGTCCACGACCCGGTCGGCGATGTAGTCGACGTTGTTGACGTCGCGGTACCAGGTGCGGTTGCCGTCGTTGTACATCTGGAACGGCGTGTAGGCGTACTGGCCGATCATCGTCGGGTCCCAGTAGTCCCACCCCGGCTGACGCGGGCCGTTGGTGCCGAACCCGTTGAGGTACTTGCCGGTGAAGCCGGTCCGATAGCCCGCACGGTGGAGCCAGACCGGGAGGGCCGTGTCCTTCTGCAGCGCCTCGTAGTTGAACGGCGACTGGTTGGACTTGACCCCGTTGTTCTGTGCGTACTGCCCGGTCAGGATCGCCGCGCGGGCAGGACAGCACAGCGGGTGTGGTGACAGGGAGTGCGCGTAGCTGACGCCCTGGTCGGTCAGCAGCGCGCGCAGCGTCGGCATCCAGGCGAGGTCCGAGTTCGTCATGTCGTCGGCGGTGACCAGGATGATGTTGGGGCGGTCGCCGTCGGAGCCGGGGTCCGTCGCACCGACATCGTCCCCGAGACCGTCGCTCGGACCGTTGCCCGGGTTCTCACCCGGAGCGGGGCCCGGGTCGGGCGCCGGCGGCGGCGTGCTCGCCGCGGCGGAGGTCGCAGCCCCCGGGCCCGACCCCACCTCACCGGTGGAGATCCCGGCCGCGGCCAGGACGAGCACCGCGGTCACGAGCACCATCACGACCAGGGGGAGGGAACCCACGCGGGATCTCGAGAAGGACATCAACAGCTTCCGTCGGGTCGAACAAGGCCGGCACCAGGCTACGGGACGCGAGGCCCGCCCATCGAGTCGGTGGCGCTCACCTGGCGCTCCCCGGCACGGTGCCGGAGCTCGTGCCGGAGCTCGTGCCGGTGCTCGTGCCGGTGCTCGTGCCGGTGCCCGTGCCGCCGGCGATGGGAGTGCCACCACCCAGGGTGTCGCTGAGCAGTCCGCCGTCGAGCACGCGGTACGGCGTCGCCGAGGTCACCGCGCTGTGCCGGAGCGCGGCGGCGGGCACGTCGTCGGCACCGGCCACGACGAGCAGGTTGCCGTCGCGGCGACCCCGCAGGGTGGCCGGCTCGGCACTGACCACCAGCGCCCCGAACCGCTCACGCAGGCCGGCCAGGACGTCGCGGGCCAGCCGGAACGGCGCCCGGTCGGCCAGGTTGAGCAGGTAGAGCCCGCCGGGCGCCAGCACCCGCACGACGTCGCCCAGGTGCTCGCGGGTGAGCAGGTCGCGTGGCACCGACCCCTCGTCGTACGCGTCGACCACCAGGAGGTCCACCGAGGCGTCGCGCAGGGCGCGCACCCCCGTCGCGCCGTCGACCGGGCGCACCTTGATCCCGCTGCGCCGGGGCAGCGGCAGCTCGGCACGCACCCGCTCGGTCACCTCGGCCGCCGGCTCCAGCACCACCTGGGCGGAGGTGGGCCGGGTGGCGGTGACGTAGCGCGCCAGGGTCAGCCCCGCGCCGCCCACGTGCACGACCCGCAACGGGCGTCCCGGAGCGGCGGCCGCGTCGATCACGTCGCCCATCCGCCGCACGTAGTCGAACGCCAGGCGGGTGGGGTCGAGGAGGTCGACGTGGGACTGGTCACGCCCGCCGATCCGGACGACGTAGCGACCCGCTTCGCCGTCGGGCACGATCTCCAGCTCCTCCACGCCCCCATCCTCCCCGCCGCAAACCCTCGGGTCACGTCGGCGCCGGGACCCGGAGCCCGGGGCCGGCCCCACACGGGGCGGTCCGGGGGCGGTCCGGGGTCGGCCCGTGGGGGCCGGCGCGTGGGTCCGTCGGGCCGCCCGCGACCTCCGTAGGGGTAACGTCCGGTGCACCAGCTCGTCGCCGGTCGGGTGTGGGATCAGCAGCAGCCCCGCGTGCTCGGCGACACCCACACGCAAGCCGTCTCGGGCTTTGGTCTCAGGAGGATCCATTGGGCTCCCACGTGTCACGACGTCATTTCCTGCTCTCGACGGCGGCCGTTCCCGCGGTCGCCGCCCTCACCTCGGCCGGGCCCGCCACGGCCGCGGCCGCGGTCCAGGTCGACACCCATCCGACGTTCACCAGGGCCGGCCGGGCCTACGGCGTGCCGCCCGCGCTGCTGGCGGGGCTCTCCTACGCCCAGACCCGCTGGCAGGACCACGACGGGCGGCCCAGCTCCTCGCTCGGCTACGGCCCGATGCACCTGGTCGACGGCGCCGCCGCGGCCGCGGCGCGGGCCCGCTCCGGCAAGGAGGGCGCCGCCACGGTCGTCGACACGCTGCACGAGGCGGCGCCGGGCCTCCGGGATCTCGGTCGCGTCGATCCGTCGCGACCCGGGGGCCAACATCCGCGCCACGGCTGCCCTGCTCGCCTCGCGCCAGTCGGGGGCCGGGCACCCGGTAGGGGTCGACACCGACCCCGGCGCCTGGTTCGCGACCGTGGCCCTGACCAGCGGCCTCACCTCCGCCGCGTCCCAGCTCGAGCTCGCCGACACCGTCCTGGAGACGCTGCGCGACGGCGGCCGGCTGACGCTGGCCGACGGCTCGCACCTCTTCGTGCCGGCCCGGCGTACCGCCGCGCCTCGTGGCCAGCGCGCGCCGTTCGAGGAGCGCGCGACCGTGGCCCGGCGCCACGGGGGTCACGGCGGCCACGGTGGGTCACGGGGGTCACGGGGGCCACCACGGGGGCCACGGGGGTCACCACGGACACGGCGGCCACGGGGGCGACCACCAGGACCCCGAGGTCGACGCGCCGCGCGGGCTCGACGTCGAGTGGGTCCCGGCCCCCTACGAGCAGTACGGCGCGAGTGCGGGCGCCTACGGCAACCACGACCTCGCCGACCGTCCGCGGTCCCCGAAGATCACGCACCTCGTCATCCACGACACCGAGGGCTACTGGGACGGCGTGCTCGACCTGGTGCAGGACCCGACGTACGTGTCCTGGCAGTACTCGCTGCGCTCGGAGGACGGCCACATCGCCCAGCACGTGCGGCCGCAGGACGTCGCCTGGCACGCGGGCAACTGGTACGTGAACATGCACTCGATCGGTCTGGAGCACGAGGGCTTCGCCGCCGAGGGAGCGCCGTGGTTCTCCGAGGCGATGTACCGCACGTCGGCGGCGCTCGTGAGGTACCTGGCCCGCGAGTACCGGATCCCGCTCGACCGGGCGCACGTCATCGGCCACGACCAGGTCCCCGGCGTCGACACACCCCACATCCCCGGGATGCACTGGGACCCGGGCCCGTTCTGGGACTGGGAGCACTACTTCACCCTCCTCGGCGCGCCACTCGCCCGCGGTACGTCGTCGCGACCGGCCCGGCCCGGCGACGTGGTGCGGATCCTGCCCGGGTTCGCCGGCAACGTGCAGCCGGTCACCGGCTGTGAGGACGTCGGCGACACCTGTGGCGGGCCCCGCGACACCAACTTCGTCACCCTCCGCGTGGCGCCCGCGCCGGACGCCGCGCTCGTCAACGACCTCGGGCTCCACCAGACCGGTCAGCCAGCGACCACGGAGGTCGCCGACATCAGCGCCCGCGCGAGCGCCGGCACCGAGTTCGTCGTGGCCGAGGTCGACGGCGACTGGACGGCCATCTGGTTCCTCGGGGGCCTCGCGTGGTTCGCGAACCCGCGCCGGCACCCCACCGCCCGGGTCGTGCCGCACCCGCTCGGGCGGGTGCGCCCCAAGGGCGACTCCGCGCCGGTCTACGGGCGCTGCTACCCGGAGCCCTCGGCCTACGCCGACCCGGCCGACGTGCAGGCCGTCGTACCGCTGGTCTACCGGCTCGAGGCCGGCCAGGAGTACGCCGTCGGAGACCTGGCACCGGTCACGGACTACTACCGCGCCAAGACCTTCTCCCCCGACACCCCGGGCGACCACGTCGACATCGTCGGGAACGACCGCTACGTGCAGATCAGCCTCGGGCACCGGGTCGGGTTCGTGCGTCGAGAGGACGTCGAGCTCCTGTCCTGAGCCGTCCACGGGTGGCACTCGTCGCGGTCTCGGGACCGCGTCGGGTGCACCCCGGGCGTCGAGCCGGTGAACACCAGGCGACTAGCGTGGGTCCATGGAGTCAGCCGACGAAGCCTCCGTCGACGAGACGCCGGACGTACCGGGACAGCCGCCCGAGAGCACCGGTGAGCCCGTTCGCCGATGGCCGACGGTCCGAGGTGTCGCACTCCGCGCGCTGGTCTGCTTCGTGCTGGCCGCAGTGCTCGGGGCGCCGATCGCGTTCGCCTGGGCGGTGACCCACACCGAGGTCCACGAGACGATCGGGACCTCCCCCACCACGTTCACGCTCTCCACGCGCGGCAGCAGCGAGCTGCGGCTCGGCATCGCCGGCACCATCTACCTCCCGCAGTCCCTCGGACCGGTGGGACTCGTGGCGACGGTGGAGGGTCCCGGTGACCCGGGGGCGGGCGACGGCGACCTGGCCAACTACGTCAGTCCCGAGATGCTCCGCCTCTACACCGGGCTCTTCCACGACCCGCAGGCCGCGGTCGACCAGTACGTCGCCCTGGTCAAGGACGAGCTGCGCGACCAGGTGCTGCTCTCGGAGCTGGTCGTGACGATCTCCGGTGGCGCACTGCTGCTGGGCTTCTCGTACCTGATGCCCTGGCGCGCCGGCACCACCCGCCCCCGCGTCCGGGTCGCCGGGGCCGTGGTCCTCGTGCTCGTGGTGTCCTCGTCGCTGGCCGTGCTCCAGCTCCAGACCTACGTCGGCGGTCGGGGGCCCACCGCCGGTCCCTACCCGCTCCCGGTGCTCGACGACTCGCCGGCTGCCGGGGCCACCACCAACAGCCCGGTGATCCGAGCCCTGTCCGGCGGGGCCCTGGCGAAGTCGAAGCAGCTCGTCGCCCGCCAGACCGCCCGGGAGAAGAAGTACCGCGAGAAGGCCGCGACCGACCTCGCCTCCCAGGCCGGCCTGATGGAGGGGCCGCGCGACGGGGAGACCGCGGTGATCATGCAGTCCGACATGCACTGCAACACCACCATGATCCGGCTGCAGCAGCAGGTCGTGTCGCTGCTGGCCGAGCAGCACGGCGACGGTGTCCCCGCCCTGATGGCGATCACCGGCGACCTCACCACCAACGGCACCGGCGCGGAAGGCGTCTGCATCACCGACGAGGCCGAGATCGCAGGTGGCGCCCCGATCGCCGCCGTGTCCGGCAACCACGAGTCCGAGGTCAGCATCACCCAGATGCAGGACGCCGGGATGACGGTCCTCGACGGCTCGACCGAGGAGGTCGGTGGGGTCCGCGTGCTCGGCGACGAGGACCCCAACCGCAGCGAGCTCTTCGGCGCCACGCGGCAGCGGGGCGAGGAGACCCAGCAGGGCATGGGCGAGCGACTGCGCCAGGTGGCCGAGGAGGCCGACCCGGCGGACCGCCCCGACCTCGTGCTGGTCCACGAGGCCTACGCGGCCGAGGCATTCCTCGGCATCGACAGCGTCAACACCTTCCTCAAGGCCGGCGAGGCGCTGCCGAGCTCGCCGACCGAGCCGACCGACGACGCCATCGACGACATCCCCGCCAGCGCCGTCTTCTACGGGCACTGGCACCGCTCCATCCCGCCGCGGGTCGTCTGGAACTCCGACGGCACCTGGACCCTGGTCATGGAGCTCGACACCTCCGGTGGCGCCATCGACGCCCCCACGATCAACAACTTCTCGACGCCGTGGTCGCGCCCGCAGCAGGAGGCGTCCTTCCCGGTGATCTTCCTCGACCAGGAGAGCCGGATGGTCACCGGCTACCAGCTCTACCGCTTCGACACCGACGGCACCTCGACGGTCGAGCCCCGCGTCGACGTCGGCCCGCCCCCGAGCCAGGAGGCCGCTCCGGTCCCCGCACCGGAGTCCGCCGCACCCGCGGCCCAGGGCTGACGGGGCGGGTCCGACGCGGCCACACCGGTGTCTACGCTGCTGAGATGATCTCCACCCGGCGTGACGGCTCCGTTTCCCTGCTGACCCTCCAGCGCGAGGACCGGCGCAACGCACTCGACCTCGACCTGTGCCGCGCGATCCTCGCGGCGGCCGAGGCCGAGGCGCAGGCCGGCGCCCGGGTCCTGGTCGTGACCGGGCAGGGATCGTCGTTCTGCTCCGGGGCGGACCTCGACGGCGTCTACGGGACCGAGTTCCTCGACGCCCTCTACGGCATGCTGCACGGCCTCGCGGCGCTGCCGGTGCCCCTGGTGGCCGCCGTCAACGGTCCCGCGATCGGGGCCGGCACCCAGCTCGCGCTCGCGTGCGACCTGCGGGTGGGCGACGAGACGGCGCGGTTCGGCGTACCGACGGCTCGCAACGGCATGGCCGTCGACGCCTGGACGATGCGGACCCTGGCTGCGATCGCCGGCGGCGGGATGGCCCGGCGGGTGATGATCGCCGCGGAGATCATCGACGTCGGGGCGGCGCTCGCGTGCGGCCTCGTGGACCGGCCCGGCACCCTCGACGACGCGATGGAGTGGGCGCACGAGATCGCGGTGCTGGCACCGCTCCCCCTCGCCCACAACAAGCTGGTGCTCAACGGCGGTGACGACGAGGCCGTCGCGGCGACGTTCGCCGCCTGCTGGGCGAGCGACGACGTGCGCGAGGCCGCGAGCGCACGCCGCGAGAAGCGCCCGGCCGTCTTCACCGGACGCTGACGCGGGTGCCCGTCCTGCCCCTGCCCTCCTCGGTACGGCCGATGACCGGCGACGACCTCGACTGGCTCGTCGCCACCACCCGCGCCCGGCGGGAGTCCCTCGTGCCGCACGCTCCGCGCTTCTGGCGCCCCGCCGCGGATGCCGCCGCGCGGCACCGCGACTTCCTCGCCCACCTCCTCGAGAACCCGGCCGTGCTCAGCGTGCGCACTCCCGGCGGCTACCTGATCGCCTTCGAGCGGGGCCCGGTCTGGATCGTCGACGACCTCGCGGTCACCGCCGAGGGCGGCTGGGCCCACGACGGTGTGACCCTGCTGCGCCACGCCCAGCAGGCGTGCGGAGCGCTGCGAGTCGTCGTACCGGTGGCCGAGGTCGGGCGGTACGACGCCGCACGCACGGTCGGGCTGCGAGCGGTCGAGCAGTGGTGGCACCGTGACCTTCCGGCCCCGGCCCCGGACCCGGACCCGGACACCGTGGCCGGCCCGCCCGACGACGAGACCACCCTTGCGGTCGGCGGGGCGGTCGGTGGGGCAGCCGGGCGCCTGGTCCCGGCGCCTCCGGTCTACGACCCGGGCGGCCCGCTGCTGCTGGTCACCGAGCCGGGATCCGGCGCGGCGCTCGCCGCTCTCGAGGCGGCGGCGGCACTGCGGGGTGCGACGGTGTCCGTCGTCACCCACGACCCCGCCGACGGCGCGCGGGCGGACCTGCTGACCGGCGCCGGCTACACACTGACGACGGCGTTCTGCGAGACACCCTGACGCGAGCCCGCTGCAGGGCGGACGATCACTCGGCGGCGGCCTCGTCGATGTCGAAGATCACGGTCTTTCCGTCGACCTCGGTGACCGTGGCCACCACGTCGACGCTCTCCCCGCCACCGCCGCTGACCGTGCAGGTCTGGGTGGCGCCGACCTCACCGGCGAGCTCTCCGTCGCAGGCGACGTCGGTGCTGCCGTCGACGTTGTTGCCGACCTGGGTCTCCAGCTCGGACTGGGCGACGCTGACGGAGCATCCGCCCAGGACCAGGGCGAGAGCGGCGAGGGGCAGGGCGACGGCGAGACGGAACGGGCGCATGGTCGGAGCATTCCACGCCGCCGGCGTCGGACGACACCTGGTCCGGCCGAGCATCGCCCGAGCGGCGTGCTCGGCGACCGAGCGGTCTCAGCAGGAGGCGTCGCGGAGCCGAGCGAACCCGATCCGGTCACCGGGGCCGAAGGTGTCGGTCTCCCGGCGGGTCTCGCCCGGGGCCATGATCTCGTACGGCGACGCGACGTGGTCGAGCCCGAGCACGTGACCGAGCTCGTGCATGAGGGTCACCCGGCGGTCGGCTGCGTCGTACGTGCCGTAGCCGGTCGTGTCCAGCAGGATGGCGCCCCGCTCGTAGTGCAGGTCCCCGGAGGTCCCGGTCGGATCGCTCCCCCCGCGCCCGACCACGGTGCCGGCGAGCGATGGCTCCGTGTCGGCGTCGCCCCACCGGATGAACACCACCGGCCCCTCGCTCCCCGGCCTCGCGGCCGACGTCCGGTCGACGAGGTCGTAGCCGGACGCCTCCTCGACGGCCTCGACGGCCCGGGCGACGGTCACGGGCCAGTCCTCCGGCGCACCCTGGGAACGCACGACGTACCCGATCGGACCACACGGGTAGGCGACCGGGCTGCCGTCGGCGGCCAGGTCGAGGAAGGCGAATTCCGGCTCCGGCGCCGGGCGGTCTCCGACCACGACCGCGCCGATGCCGATCCAGGAGACCAGGACCAGGAGCACGATCCACAGCCCCCGGCGCCGCCTGCGCGCCGATCGTGCCCAGGTCGGCTCCTCGAGGTCGGGGGTGCGCTCGGCCCCGAGCACCACTCCCTCGTCCACCCACCCATCATGTCCCGGCAGTGGTGACCCGGCAGTGATGACCTGACGGGGCCGGCACCCGATCGGTACGCGGGGGCCGCTGTCGGACGGCGGTCAGCCGGCGAGCAGGAACACCCGCAGCGCGGACACGAACGCCTCCGGCTGCTCGGAGTGGACCCAGTGCCCGGCGCCCTTCACCGTCACCAGGCGAGTCCGCGGGAACAGCTCGCGCATCCGGGCCTCGTGCTCCGGGCGGACGTAGTCGGAGGTCTCACCGGCCAGCCACAGCACCGGATGGTCGAACGTCCCCTCGACCGCGGGGAAGCCACCGATGACGGCCAGCTCGCGGCGCAGCAGGTCCAGGTTGGCCTGCCAGGCGAAGCCGCCGCCGACGCTGCGCAGGTTCTGCAGGAGGAAGCCCCGGACACGGGCGTCCTCGATCAGCGGCCGGAGCCGCTCGTCGGCGTCGGCCCGGCGCTCCAGCGCGTCGAGGTCGAGGCCGGCGAGGCTGTCGAGGAGGTGCTCGAACTCGCCGGCACCGTCACTGGTCGTCGGCGAGATGTCCACCACCACCAGGCGGTCGACCAGCTCGGCGTGACGCAGCGCCAGCGTCATCGCCACCTTGCCTCCCATCGAGTGGCCGACGACGTGCACGGGTCCCTGGTCGCCGTAGGAGGTGCGCAGCCAGTCGGCGACGCCGTCCGCGACGGCCGCGTAGTCGGTCGAGTCGGTCCAGCCCGATCGACCGTGGTTGGGGAGGTCGACCAGCACCGACCGGAGCTCGGGCTCGAGCGCCTTGGCCACCTGGGTGAAGTTGCGGCCCTGCCCGAAGAGCCCGTGCAGGAACACGACGCGGGGACCGCTCTCCCCCACCTCGGTCACGTGCAGGGTCGTCGGGCTCGAGAGGGGTGTGGTCACCGCACCAGACTAGTGTCCGAGCCGACCTCGCCGCGGAGCAGCGCCGCCTCGGCCAGGTGGCCGCGTCGCGCGAGCTGGTATACCCCGGGCACGAGCAGCCGGGCCGGCGGCAACGGCTCCGGGAATGCCGACCGGGCACACTTGTTGTCCACCCTGGTGGCCCGACCGGGTCACGTCGTCCCCTGGAGGTTCCCCGTGCACGTCGGCATCGACAGCTTCGTCTCCCGCGGTCACCGACCCGACCACCGGTCACGTCGTCGGCCCGGCCGAGCGGATGCAGCACCTGCTCGAGGAGATCGAGCTCGCCGAGCGGTCCGGTCTCTACTCGTTCGGCATCGGCGAGCACCACCGCGAGGAGTACTACGACTCCGCTCCCGCCGGTGATCCTGGCCGCGGCCGCAGCCCGCACGTCGCGGATCCGCCTGGGCAGCGCCGTCGCGGTCCTCAGCGCCAACGACCCGGTGCGGGTCTTCCAGCAGTTCGCGACCCTCGACCTGATCTCCCAGGGGCGGATCGACCTCGTCGTCGGCCGCGGATCCTTCACCGAGGCGTTCCCCCTGTTCGGCCTCGACCTGCACGACTACGACGACCTCTTCGCCGAGAAGCTCGACCTGCTCCTCCGGATCCGCGAGTCGCCCCACGTCACCTGGTCGGGCACGCCACCGCCCGGCCGCTGACCGGGCAGGGCGTCTACCCGCGACCGGTGCAGGACCCGCTGCCGATCTGGGTCGGGCGTCGGCGGCACGCCGGAGTCGTTCGTGCGCGCCGGCCTGCTCGGGCTCCCGCTCATGGTCGCGATCATCGGCGGCGAGCCGCGCCGCTTCGCCCCGCTCGTCGACCTCTACCGCCGCGCCGGCGAGCAGGCCGGCCACGACCCGGCGTCGCTGCAGGTCGGGCTGCACGTCTTCGGCTACGTCGGCGAGAGCCGCGAGGCCGCGGCGGACACCATCTACCCGGGGTGGCACGAGATGTTCACCAGCGTGTCGCGCGAGCGCGGCTTCCCGCCGCCCAACCGTGCGCAGTTCGACGCCACCAGCGGCCCCGACGGCGCCTTCTTCCTCGGCGACCCCGACAGCATCGCCGACCAAGCTCGCGCCGGGTCTCCGACCAGCTCGGCGGCGTCGACCGGATCTCGCTGCAGATGACCAACCCACGGCTGTCCCACGCCGACCTGCTGCGCGGCATCGAGCTGCTCGGGACCGAGGTCGCCCCGCAGGTCGCGTCGGCCTGACGCCGTCCCCCGACCCGCCCCGACCGACCCGACCCGCCCCGACCCGCCCCGCCGACCCCCGACGCGGGCGCCGGGCCGACCACCCCCGGTCGACGCCGGTCGACGCCGGCCGACGCCGGCGACGCCGGCCGACGCCGGTCGCCGCCGGCCGCCGCCGGCCGTCGATCGTGGCCGCGGCCGCGCGGGGGACGACCGCCGTGCCCTTTCTTGGGTATTGGCGGCGCCGACGCGCGGAGACGCGGGCGCCGCTGCCTAGGGTCCTGCCCATCAAGTCCCGTGGTGGACGACGTGCTCGTGGCGCGTCCGGCCCGCCACGGCGAACCGCACCTATCGGGTGTCCTGCCAGGACGCCACCACAGCGAGGCGCGCAGCGGGGATGCGCGCTGTGCCCGGGCGCTTGCGCGCCCGGGGCATCAGGGACGGATCCCGCGGTGAGGCCGTTCCTCGCCCGCGGGCAGGGGATCGAGTCTGGGGGGACGAGATGGCGAGGACGTGGCCGACGCCGTGCTGCGCCCCGGTCCCGGGGAGGGCCTGAGCGTGTACGTCAGCGTCCGCGACCAGCCGACGACGGCGCGAGCCCCGGACCTGTCCACCCGTCGCGCCCGGCGCCCGGTGGCACCGGTCGTCGTCACCCTCGGCCTGGTCAGCATGCTCACCGACATCTCCTCGGAGTCGGTGGCGGCCGTGCTCCCGCTCTACCTGGTCACCGTGCTGGGCCTCTCCCCGGCGGCGTACGGCGTGGTCGACGGTCTCTACCAGGGTGTCAGCGCGCTCGTACGCATCGGCGGCGGCTGGGCCGCCGACCGCGGCGGCCACCCCAAGTGGGTCGCCTTCGCCGGCTACCTCCTCTCCTGCCTGGCGCGCGTGGCACTGCTGGTCTCGGCCGGTCTGGCCGCCGTCGCGACCGTCGTGGCCGTCGACCGGGTCGGTAAGGGACTGCGGACCGCGCCGCGGGACGCGATGATCTCTGCCGCCAGCGCTCCCGAGGACCTCGGCCGAGCGTTCGGCGTCCACCGGACCCTCGACACCACCGGCGCCGTGCTCGGCCCGCTCGTCGCCTTCGCGCTGCTCTGGTGGATCCCCGACGGCTACGCGGTGGTGATGGCGGTGTCGGTCGGCTTCGCGATCCTCGGCCTCGCGCTGCTGGGGCTCCTGGTCGCCGAGCCACGCGCTGCGGCCTCGCCGACGCGTACAGGTACGCCCGCGGCGCCGTTCCGCTGGCGGACCCTGGCCACCAGCCCGCGGCTGCGCCGCCTGCTCCTGGTCACCGGCGGGCTGGGTCTGCTGACCGTCGGCGACGGCTTCGTCTACCTGGCCCTGCTCGACCGCGGCGAGTTCGCCGTGCACTGGTTCCCGCTCCTCTACGTCGGCACCAACATCGCCTACCTCGCCCTGGCCCTGCCGCTGGGCCGGCTGGCCGACCGGGCCGGCCGGGCCCGGGTCGTCGTGCTGGGTCACGTCGGACTCGGAGCGGCGTACCTGTGCGCGTGCTCCCCGCTGGGAGGCGTCGCCGCGACCGTGCTGTGCCTGGTCCTGCTCGGCGCGTTCTACGCCGCCACCGACGGGGTGCTGGCCGCGATCGCCGGGCGCCTGGTGCCGCCCTCGATGCGGGCCAGCGGCATCGCTTCGGCGCAGACCACCGTGGCGGTGGCCCGGATGGTCTCGACGATGGGCTGCGGCCTGCTCTGGATGAGCCTCGGTCCACGGGTGACCCTGACCCTGGCTGCGGCCGCCCTGCTCCTCCTGCTGCCGCTGGCCCTCGCCGCACTGCGGGGCCTCGACGGCACCGCCGACCCCGACCCTGCCGAAGCAGCGGAGGTCGGGCGCTGATGAGGGTCCACGCCCGGGGCCTGGCCTTCCTCGCCATCTCCACCGTCACCGTCGCCCTCACCACCGGCTACGTCGTGGTCGAGGGCGGTAGCCGCAACGCCCGCTTCGACGCGCCGCCCTCGGTGCCCGGCACCGCCGTGGCCGCCGTCGACGACGGGCCGCGCCTGGTCTTCCGGCACACCGGCATCGACGACCACTACGGCCAGGTGGCGGTCGTCGCGCTCGACGACCCGGGTGGACCGCGAGCCTTCACCGGTGTCGCCTGCGACCGGGTCTACGCCACGCCCACCGACGTGAGCTGCCTGCGCGCCGAGCGGGGTCTGCTTCCCCGGTTCGACCAGGTGCTGCTCGACGACGACTGGTCGGTCACCGGCACGGTCGCCCTGCGAGGGATCCCCAGCCGCACCCGCCTCTCGCCCGACGGCTCGCTCGCCGCGTCGACCAGCTTCGTCTCGGGGCACTCCTACGTCCAGTCGGGCTTCTCCACCGTCACCGAGATCCGTTCCGTCGACGACCCGGCCGGCGGCGACCGCGGCAACCTCGAGACGTTCCGGCTGGTCGTCGACGGCCGCACCGTCGACGCCCGCGACCGCAACGTCTGGGGAGTCACCTTCGTCGACGACCGGACCTTCTACGCGACCGCCGCCACCGGCGGGCACGTCTACCTCGTCCGCGGCGACCTCGCCGACCGGACACTGACCACCCTGCGCGACAACGCCGCCTGCCCCTCGCTCTCGCCCGACGGTAGGCGCATCGCCTACAAGGTCGCCGACGGCGAGGACGGTCCGGCCGTCACGTGGACCATCGGGGTCCTCGACCTCGCCAGCGGCACCCAACACCTCCTGGAGGGCGAACATGCCAGTGTCGACGACCAGATCGAGTGGTGGGACGACGAGACCGTGCTCTACGGACTCCCCCGCACCGGGGAGCCCGGGGTGACCGACGTGTGGTCACTCGGCCTCGCCGACGGGTCGGTCCCGGAGCTCCTCGTGACCGAGGCCTGGTCCCCGGCAGTGGTGCGGCCATGAGCGCGCACCCCGGCACCCGCACGACCAGGACCGTGACGGTCGGGTCGCTCCCCCGCGTCGCGGCGCTGGCCGAGGTCGACCCGCGCGCCGCCGCCCTCGTCGCCACCCTCCTCGAACGCGCACCCGGCGCGATCGCCGCGGCGTACCTGCCCGAGCGGGGCGAGATGGCGCAGACCGTGCGCGCCGTGCCGGGACCCGACGGGGTGGTCGTGCGCGCCGAGGGGCGCAGTCCGCGCTACACCGCGATGGCCGCGCTCGGTCTCGCCCGGCTGCCGATCGAGGTGCAGCGGCAGGCGCTCGCCGGTGAGTCCAGCCTGGACCTGGCGCACCGGCTGATCGAGCGGACCACGGACGACGACCCCGGTGCCCTGGCCCTGGCCGCGTGGGTCGCGGCCGAGGTCGTCGGGGAGGGAGACGCCGACCTGCTGCGCCGCTGCCGGGCCGTCCTCGACTCGCCGGCGCCGCTCAGCACCGTCGCCCTCTCCTGGATCGTGATCGCGGCGGTCGCCTCGAGCGAGCAGCACGACACCACCGAGCTCGTCGAGCGCGGCACGCGCCGCCTGCTCGGCGTCGAGGGGCCGCGTGGGCTCTTCCCACACCTGGCCCCACCGGGCACGCAGTCGCCGTGGCGTCGCCATGTCGGCAGCTTCGCCGACAGCGTTTACCCGATCCAGGCCCTCGCCCGCGCGGCCGCGTTGACCGGGGACCGCACCCTCCTCGCGGCCTCGGCGCGGTCCGCGCAGCGCCTGTGCGCCCTGCAGGGCACGGCCGGGCAGTGGTGGTGGCACTACGACGTGCGGGACGCGACGGTGGTCGAGCGCTACCCGGTCTACAGCGTCCACCAGCACGCGATGGCCCCCATGGTGCTGCTCGACCTGGCGGCCGCAGGTGGGCCCGACCGACGGCCCGAGATCGCCGCCGGGCTCCGCTGGCTCGAGGACCACCCCGAGGTGGTGGAGGAGATGGTGCACGAGGGCCACCGCCTGGTGTGGCGCAAGGTCGGGCGGCGCGAGCCGCGCAAGGCGGCCCGCGGTCTGGGGGCGCTCACGACCTCGGTGCACCGTGGCTGGACCGCCCCCGGCATCGATCGCTGGCTGCGCCCCTCCGTCGTCGACCACGAGTGCCGGCCCTACGAACCGGCCTGGCTCCTGCACGCCTGGTTGCCCGCGCGCACCGAGCACGGCTCGCTCGAGCCCGGGGGTCCTCGATGAGCACGGCGACACCGGGGACACCGGGGACACCGGGGACACCGGGGACACCGGGGCCGCCGCGCCGGTTGCTCTTCGGCCTGGACGTCGACGCGGTCCGGCTGCCGGCCGTCGTCGACCTCGCATCGACGACGATCGCCGAGCGGGGACGGCTCCTGGTCGGGGTCGTCAACGCGGCCAAGATCGCCAAGCTCCAGACCGACCGGCTGCTGCTCGACTCGCTCCTCACCAGTGACCTCCTGCTCGCCGACGGTCAGTCGGTCGTCTGGGCCAGCCGGCTGCTCCGACGCCCGCTGCCCGAGCGCGTCGCCGGCATCGACCTCTTCACCTCGCTGCTGGGGCTCGCCGACGACCAGCGGCTGCGGGTCTACCTGCTCGGCGCCACGCCGGAGGTCCTCGCCCGGCTGCAGGCGGTGATCGCCGAACGCTGGCCGGCCGCCCAGGTGGTCGGCGCGGCCGACGGGTACTACGCCGAGGACGACGCCGACGCGGTGGCCGACCGGGTGGCCGGCTGCCGGCCGGACCTGCTGTTCCTCGGGATGACCACGCCCCGCAAGGAGACCTTCGTCGCACGGTACGGCGCGCAGCTCGACGTACCCGTCGTGCACGGCGTCGGTGGCTCCTTCGACGTGGTGGCCGGGGTGACCCGCCGGGCGCCCCTGCTCTGGCAGCGCTGCGGGATGGAGTGGGCCTACCGGGTGCTCCAGGAGCCGCGCCGCCTGTGGCGGCGCTACCTCGTCACCAACACCGTCTTCCTGGGCCTGACCGTGGCCGAGCTCGTGCGTCCGCGCCCGCGCTACCCACGACCACCGCAGCCGGTCTCCTCCCGGGCGCGCGACCACCCTCGTCGTCCGGCGACCGACGCACCACCACGACCGGGATCGGGCCCGGCCCCGCACGACCTGCAGCTTCACGCACCACCCACACGTAGGGATCACCACCATGGATGAGCAGTTCACCGGACGCGTCGCGATTCTCGGCCTGGGCTACATCGGGCTACCGACCGCGGCGGTGCTCGCGACGCGAGGCATCGACGTCGTGGGCGTCGACGTCAACGAGGCGACCGTCAAGGCCGTCGCCAACGGCGAGGTCCCGTTCGTCGAGCCGGACCTGTCGGTGGCGGTCAGCGGTGCGGTCGCCCAGGGGACGTTGACCGCGACGACCGAGACGCCGCGCGCCGACGCGTTCATCATCGCCGTGCCCACGCCGTTCATGGACGACCACCAGGCCGACCTGCACTTCGTGCGCTCCGCGGCGGAGCAGATCGCACCGGTGCTCGAGCGCGGCAACCTGGTCGTCCTGGAGTCGACGTCGCCTCCGGGCACGACCGAGCAGCTCAGCCGCTGGCTGGCCGACCTGCGTCCCGACCTCGTGCTGCCGCACAGCTCCGAGGGGGTGCCCGACGTACACGTCGCGCACTGCCCGGAGCGGGTCCTTCCCGGTCGGATCATGATCGAGATGGTCACCAACGACCGGGTCGTCGGCGGGATGACACCGTGCTGCGCAGCCCGGGCAGCCTCGATCTACCGGGTCTTCTGCCAGGGTGAGATCCTGCTGACCGACGCCGCCAGCGCGGAGATGGCCAAGCTGGTCGAGAACGCCTACCGCGACGTCAACATCGCCTTCGCCAACGAGCTGTCGCTCATCAGCGACGACATCGGGCTGGACATCTGGGAGGTCATCCGGCTGGCCAACCGTCACCCACGGGTCAACGTGCTGACCCCGGGACCCGGGGTCGGCGGGCACTGCATCGCGGTCGACCCCTGGTTCATCGTCGGGGCGGCCCCGACCCTCACCCCCCTCATCCAGGCCGCTCGCGAGGTCAACGACGCCAAGCCCCACCACGTGGCCGAGCAGGTGATCGCCAAGTCGTCCCGGTTCCGCGACCCGACCATCGCCTGTCTGGGCCTGGCCTACAAGGCCAACGTCGACGACCTGCGGGAGAGCCCCGCGGTGGACATCGTCGCCGACCTCGCGACGGGCCGGCCCGACCTCGACATCCGGGTCGCCGAGCCGCTGGTCAAGCGGCTCCCGGCCGAGCTGGACGGGTTCCTCAACGTCCAGCTCCAGGGTGCCGCCGAGGCCGTCGCGGCCGCCGACATCGTCGTGCTGCTGGTGGACCACGACCACTTCAAGTCGCTGAGCCGGTCGCGTCTCGCCGGCAAGGTCGTCTACGACACCCGCGGGCTCTGGCGATGACCCCCACAGGGACCCAGGAGGGGGCCCGGGACGGGCGGCTGGACGCTCGGCCGACGGTCATGGTCGTCTACGGGACGCGCCCGGAGGCGATCAAGCTCGCCCCGGTGGTGTCAGCCCTCCAGGGGTCCTCGACCCTGCGCTCGGTGGTCGTGGTCACCGGACAGCACCGGGAGATGCTCGACCACGTCAACTCGCTGTTCGCGATCGTGCCCGACCACGACCTCGCGGTGCTCCGGCCCGGCCAGCAGCTCCACGAGCTGACCGGGCGGGTGCTCAGCGGACTGACCGACGTGATCCGCCAGGTCCGCCCGGACGTGCTGGTGGTGCAGGGCGACACCACGACGGCCTTCGTCGCCGCCCTGGCTGCCTTCTACGAGCAGGTCCCGGTCGCGCACGTGGAGGCCGGCCTGCGCACGGGCCACCGGTACAACCCTTTCCCCGAGGAGATCAACCGCAAGCTGACCGGCCAGCTGGCGGCGCTGCACCTGGCGCCGACCCCGGTGGCCCGGGACAACCTGCTCGCCGAGGGAGCTCCCGACGCCGACATCGTGGTCACCGGCAACACCGTCATCGACGCACTGGTCGAGGTGGTCGCGCGCCGGGTCCCGGTGCAGAACGCCGACCTCGCCGTGCTCGACGGCACGCAGAGCGTGCTCGTCACCTCCCACCGCCGCGAGTCCTGGGGCGAGCCGATGGGTCGGACGGCCGCTGCCGTCGCCCGCCTGGCCGTGCGGCACCCCGACGTCCGCTTCCTGCTGCCCGCGCACCTCAACCCGCTGGTGCGCGACGTGCTGCTCCCGCCGCTGTCCGGCCTGCCCAACGTGACCGTGACCGAGCCGCTCTCGTACGCCGACTTCGCCTTCGCCATGAGCGAGTGCACCCTCGTGCTCACCGACAGCGGCGGCGTCCAGGAGGAGGCACCCAGCCTCGGCAAGCCGGTCCTGGTGCTGCGCGAGACCACCGAACGACCCGAGGCGGTCCTCGCGGGCACCGTGCGCCTGGTCGGCACCGACGAGGCGACGATCGTGAGGGAGGTCAGCACCCTGCTGTGCGACCCCGTGGCGTACGCCGAGATGGCCCAGGCGGTGAACCCCTACGGGGACGGACGCTCCGCTCCACGGGTGCTGGCGGCCATCGAGCAGCACCTGGGGCTCGGTGCGCGGCTGCCCGACTGGGCACCCGGGCTCTGGGACGAGCGTCGGCTCGGCGCGTCGCACGCTCTCGCCTGACCCGCCCGGTGCGGTACCGGCCGGAACCGGCGCTCCCCGGGCGGTCCGGGGCCGGTCCGGGGGCCGCGGCTCAGCGTGCCCCGAGCACGCGCGGCAGCCGGAGCGGCCGTCCGAGCCGGCGGTCGACGACCAGGGTGAGGAACACCGTCGCCCAGAGGCTCAGGAGCAGGGTGACGAGGAGCGCCGCCGAACGGTGCCCCTGCCGGTACTCGACCTGTGGCGTGGCCGGCAGCGGGTACGTCGTGATCGCGTTGCTCTCGATGACCCCGGCGTCGACCTGGGCCGTCCGGGTCGTCTCCTGCACCCGAGCGACCAGGTCCTCCGCCCGCACGCGCACGTCGTCGGCCGTGGAGCCGGTCACCTCGAGGCTCAGCACCGGACGCGAGAAGCTGTGGTCCCACTGTCCACCGGTGTCGGGGAGGACGACCGCGGAGCCGTTGCGCACCCCCTGGCCGACCAGGCTGACGACGGCGCTGGTCGACACCAGGTGTGATCCGTCCTCCCTGGCCGGGTCCACCAGTCGCTGCACCAGGCCGGCGGTGGCGATCACACCGTTGGAGGCCGAGGCGATCCGGTTCGGCGAGGCCGAGGTGGCCGGGGCCAGGAACACCACGTCGACCTGCGCGACGTAGACACCCTCGACCCGCGCGACGCCGGCCAGCACCCCGAGCGTCACGCCGAGGCCGACCAGCACGACGTACCAGCGCCGCCCGAGGGCCGCCCAGACGTCCCAGGCGGTCATGCCGGCTGCCCGGCGCTCGGCTCGGGGTGCGTGTTCAGCGCCGCACCGTCTTCAGGTTGTGGTCCCAGTAGTTGCGCTCCCACTTGTTGCCCGGGGCACCTCGGTCGAAGGACGCGACCACGCCGAAGTAGCCGCAGCGGCGGTGGTAGCGCCGGCTGAAACGGTTGTTGACGAAGCGGATCCGCGAGGTCTGCTCCGCGCCCTTGCCCCCGTAGACGCAGTAGCCGCCGCCGGCGAGCAGGTTGCCGGCGACCACGTTGTTCCGCTGCCCGCCGAAGTCCTGGTACATCGCCACCGCGGCGGTCTGGTCGTACTGGTTGAAGATCGTGTTGTGCCGCACGACGAGGCCCCCACCGCCGTTGGAGGCGATGCCCACGTCGTGGGAGAGCCCGGGCACCCGCGCCATGTGGTGGATGAAGGAGTCCTTCACGATCGCGGCGCCCGAGGAGACCCCGGCACTGCAGCCGGAGATGTCGACACGCTGCAGGAACGGTCGGGTGTCACCGATGTTGAACACGCACGCGATGTCCTGCTGGGACCCGGCCGGGGTGCGGATCTCGCTGTCGACGATGGTCAGGTTCTCGGCGCCCGGTCGGATGATCACCACCCAGTCCGCGGGGCCGATCCCCCTCCCACCGGTCACCCGGGTGTTCTTGATGGTCACGTTGGACGCGGTCACGTTGATCTCGCCGCGCACGTCCTTGTTCTTGATCACCTGGCCGTCGCGGCTGGCGTTGATCGGCCCGGACGCCTTGAGCTTCACCCCTGCCGGCACGCCGGTGTTGCTCGCGTCCGGGTAGCCGCACCTGCTGGGCCGCTTGTCGCAGTGGCGCCGCTTCTTGGCCCGGGACCGGACCGACGACTGTGCGGTGTTCTCACCCCTGACCGTGTCGCCCACGGAGAGCTCGCCCTGGCTCGGTGGCTGCGGTGCGTCGGTGGCGCAGGCCGTCGTCGCCAGGAGCAGCGCCAGGAGGACGCAGCCGAGCACGCGGGGGGTCCGCCACGAGGTGGTTCGTGGCACGAGGGCAGGCTGGAGCATGATCGATCCCTTGCTCCCACGGCGGCGCGTACCTCGGGTGAGGCGCGCAGGCGACGCTACCCCGGACTGTCCGGGCGCCGTCAACCTCGTGCTCGACAGGTGAGCGCTCTCCTGGCTCATGGCCTCGACTCCAACCGTCGCGAGGCACCGGCGAGGCCGAGCGACAGGAACAGGACCCCGGCGGACATCGAGAAGCTCAGCCCGTCGAAGAGGGCCAGGGTGACCGCGCCGGCGGTGACCGCGCCGAGCAGCCCGGCGGCCAGCTGGGCGCCCAGCAGGTCGCGCGCCGACCGGTGGGCACGGCGCGCGGCCAGCATGGCGGCCGCGACCAGGGCCAGGAACGCCGACAGCCCGACCAGGCCGGTCTCGATGGCCAGGCCGAGGTACTGGTTGTCGAGGATGCGGTACTGCGGCAGGAAGGTGGAGAACCCGCGGCCGAACAGTGGCGAGGAGGCCACGAACTCCTCCACGATCGAGTACGAGCCGGTGCGCGAGAGCGCGCTGCTGTCGGTACCGATCCCGGTGAACAGGCCCAGCAGGCTGCCGAGCATGCCCGGGATGGCCAGGTAGAGGAAGGCACTACCCACCGCCATGGCCACCGCGACGACGAGGCGGGCCGCCGGCGGCCAGGTCACCACGACGATCACCAGCCCCATCGTCCCGGCGAGCAGCGCCGATCGGGAGATGGAGAGCGGGATGCACACCGCGATCAGCGCGACGGGGAGCCATCGACGCAAACCGGACCGCTCCCGGTCGCCGAACGCCAGCGCCAGGGCCAGCGGGAGGACCATCGTCACCACTGCGCCGTACTCGATGGGGTGTGTCGCGGTCGCCGCCGGGCGGCTGAAGCCCTCCCGCATCGTCAGGGAGGTCAGTCCGTGGTTGACGCTGAGCCCGGGGACCGAGATCCGGTCGACGAGGGTCTCGCCGGTCACGAACTGCGCGATCCCCACGAACGCCATCACTGCGCCCAGGGCCACCACCCGCCGCACCAGGACGACGAGCCGGGCCCGACTCACGATGCCGTCGTGCGCGACGAGGAGCACCCCGCTCCACCCCGCCAGCAGCACGATCCCGAGCGTGCCGGTGCTGAACTCCTGGCCGTCGATCGGACGGGTCGTCGCCACGACGTAGCTGACGCCGACCGCGAAGGCGAAGCAGAGCAGGGCGGTGCGGACCGTCGTCGGCGACCGCCGGGCGGTCACGGACCGACCCAGGTGGTGGGCGACCCACCAGAGCAGGCAGCCCAGGCCGACCACCCCCGCCGGCGATCCTGCGCCCCCGAGCGGCCCGATGACCAGCCGGTTGGGCAGGGCCATCAGGAGCACGGCGTACAGGGTCAGCACCGAGGTCGCGTCGACGCCGCCGAAGCGGGTCGGCGCGAACGTCGAGCTCTGCCGGGCCTGGAGCACCGCTACTGCGTCCCCGTGCCGGCCAGGGTCGGTACGGCGGTCTCGACCGACCCGGCCTGCTCGTCGTGGTCGTCGAGGTCGAACTCGGCGTAGTCGTCCTCGTAGTCGTCGAGCCAGGTGTCGCCCGGTCCCGGCGCCACGACGGGCGCTGCGGCGACAGGCACCGACCGCTCCGCGGCGTCACCATCGGCTCGGTCGCCGGGGCCCGGAGCGCCGTCGGGCGCTTCGACGGGCGCCGCAGCCTCGTCCGGGGCCTCGGCACGGGTGGCGCGGTGACGCCGGCGCAGCAGCAGACCGTCGAGGAGGAAGACGAGCAGCAGGCCGAGCGTGAAGCCCGCGCCCCCGGCCACGAACGTCAGCCGGTACCGGGTCTTCTGCACCGCCAGGGGCTTGGTGCTGCGGGCGATGACCTGCGTGGTGATCTTCGCGTTCTTCGGGACGTCCAGGTCGCTCTGCAGCTGCGACAGCACCGTCGGCGCGACGAGGAGCACGTGGGAGAGCAGCAGCTCGGCCCCGTCGGCCGAGGACGCCTCGGTCTCGACCAGGACGATCGGGGCGCTGGTCGAGACGTCGCTCGTGATCGTGTAGTCACCGGCGGGTACGTCGTCCTTGATCGACTCCCGCACCCGCTGCGAGCCCATCGTGCGGCTGAGCACGTCGACGCTCTGCTCGAGCCCGCCGAGGAACAGGTAGGGGTTGCCGGTCGTCTGCAGGGTCGTCTCGGGGGGCACGAGCACCACGCTCGCCGAGCCGCGGTACTGCGGCCCGACGTGGTCGAGGGCCAGCAGCCCGCACCCGATGGCGGCGGCGATCACCAGCGGGACCAGGTACCACCGACGGCGGACCGTCTGCAGCAGGTCACGGACGTACATGCGCATCCTCCTCGTCGGCCACCTGCTCGTAGAGCCGGCCGATCCTGTCGATCTTGTGGTCCCACAGGCCGACGGCCCCGACCCTGGCCCGTCCGAGCCGACCCATCGCCACGCACCGCTGCGGGTCCTGCTCCAGGCTGCGGACCGCGACCGCGAGGTCGCGCGCCAGCTGGGCGGGGGTCTGCGGGGTGACCCTGATGCCGCACTCGTCGGTCACCGCCTCCGCCGGGCCGCCGCGATCGCAGACGATCGCCGGCAGCCCGTGACCCATCGCCTCCAGTGCCACGTTGCCGCCGGGCTCGCGGTAGCTGGGGAAGACGAACACGTCGGCGCGCTCGTACCAGTGGTCGACCTGGTGCCGTGGGAGGGCGCCGTGGAACCGCACCCGGTCGGCGACGCCCAGGTCCCGGGCCGCCTGCTCGCACGCCGCCCGGTCGAAGCCGTCGCCGACCACGTCGAGGCTGACGGGCAGGTCGCGGAGGTGGGCGAGCGCCCCGACGGCGTCGCGGGCCCCTTTCGTGCGCACCAGGCGCCCGACGTAGAGCAGCCGCAACGGGTCCCCGGGGCGGCGCGGCTGCCGGGCGCGGGTCGCCGGCAGCGACTCCAGCGCGGTCTCGGAGAGCACCTCGAAGCGCCGCAGCGGCACCGGTGCCAGCGCGTCGGCGACGTACGGCGCGATGCCCAGCACGCAACCGGCGCCGGCATACCCGGCCCGCAGGATCGGGTCGTGGCGCAGCCGCCAGCCGTCGAGGCGGCGCAGGGCGGTCCACGCCGGTGCGGTGTCCTCGGCCTCGAACGCCGGCGGGGCGACGAGGCTGCCGCCGACGGGGCCGAGGACGTAGGGGATCCCGGACCCGTGCAGGGGCGTCGGGTACCGCATCGCGACAGGGAGCGGCTGATGCGCGACGTCGAAGTGGGCTCCCCGCTCGCGGGCCTGTGCGATCCAGCGCCGTGCGCGCACGTGGAACGGGACGTAGGCCGGCTTCATCAGGCTGTTGAGCCGCTCGGCCCGGCCGAGCAGCGGCGGTTCGCACCACTCCACCACGTCGACGTGCGGCAGCGAGTCGACGACGCTGGGGCGCGAGCGCTTGCGGTAGGTCAGCAGGGTGACGTCATGGCGCTCGCCGAGCCGGCGGGCCCACTGGTGGGCCACCCAGGCCTCCCCCACGTCGGTGCCGTCGGCGGTGGGCGCGACCAGCAGGACCCTCATCGCACACTCCCCCTGATCTTGCCGACGCCGACCTTTATCGCCCGGATCCGCCCGGCCCGGGTCCGGACGGCCGGGATCTCCCCGATTTGGGCGACTCGACCGGCGCCGCATCGGCCTAGGTTGACGTCATGACCTACGACGTCGCCGTGGTCGTGGTGACCTACAACAGCGCGCCGGTCGTCGGAGCGCTGCTCGACTCGCTGCCGGCTGCGCTCGACGGGCTGACCGCCGATGTCGTGGTGGTCGACAACGGCTCGACCGACGCCACCTGCGACCTCCTCCGCACGCGCTCGGACTGCCGGCTCCTCGCCTCCACCAACACCGGGTACGCCGGCGGGATCAACCGCGGCGTGCAGCACGCGCACGACGCCGCGGCGTACCTGGTCCTCAATGCCGACGTCCGTCTGGACGCCGGGTCGGTACGACGTCTGCTCGAGCCCCTCGGACGTCCCGGGGTCGGCCTCTCGGCGCCGCGGATCCGTTCGACCGCCGGGGCGTTGCACCACTCGCTGCGTCGTGAGCCCACCCTGGCGCGGGCGCTCGGGCTGAGCAGGCTCCGGGTGCCCGCCCTGTCCGAGTACGTCCAGGAGGAGGACGCCTACGACCGTCCGGGCGCCGTCGACTGGGCGCTCGGCGCGGTGCTGGCCGTGTCCGCGGACTGCGCCCGCGAGGTCGGCGACTGGGACGAGAGCTACTTCCTGTACTCCGAGGAGACCGACTTCTGCCTGCGCGCCCGCGACCGCGGCTTCGCGACCTGGTTCACGCCGGCCGCGACCGCCGTCCACGTCGGGGGGGCGTCGGGCCGAGACGACCACACCCACACGCTCCAGATCGTGAACCGGGTACGGCTCTACCGGCGGCGCGCCGGCGCCGCCGCTGGCGCGGCGTACTTCGCGTTGACCGTGCTCGCCGAGCTCAGCTGGCTGGTGCGCGGGCATCAGGAGTCCCGCGCCTCGATCCGGGCGCTGCTGCTGCCGTCGTCGCGACCGGCGGTGCTGGGCTGCGCCGACCGGCTGGTCCCCCGCTGAACCGACGGCACCGCCGGCTCGAGGGCCACCAGCACGTTGACCAGGAAGGCCACCGTGCCGGGCGCGGGCCGGGTCCGTCCGAGGGCGAGGTCGTCGAGCCACGCGTCGCTCAGCACGCCGAGACCACGCGCCGGCTCGAGCAGGTCGGGGTCGCCCCGCCAGTGCTCGACGACCTTCGCGGACAGCACGCCCGCGCCGGCCGGAGGGCGGGTCTCGCGGCGCAACCGCTGCCGTGCCTTGCCGGCCACCTTGCGGGCCTGGGTCATCGCCATCACGCCCGAGCCGCGCCACGAGGCGTCGGCGTACGCCGCCGGCGCAGGCCGGTCGTCCATGCGCGATCAGGGCCAGGTCGGGGTCGAGCTCGATGAGGATCCGGCTCAGGAGCCGCATGTTGCGCTTCAGCCCGGGCGGCGTCGCCCGGGCGACCTGGATGAACCGGTGGTCGAGCATCGGGTTGACGGTCGTCCGCTGCAGGCAGGTCGCCGAGGCCAGCACGCCCGCCCAGCGGTGCGTGCGCTCCCAGAGGTAGAGCTCGTCGGTCGCCTCCCACCACGGCAGCCCGGTGGACACGAGCGACGCGTGGACGTCCTGCACGACCCGCAGCCCCGCCGCGCGGCCGAACGCCGGATCCAGCGCCTCCGCATCCACCCGCTCGTTGGGCGTCAGCCGCCACCGCACCAGCGCACCGGTCAGGGCGCGGGTCACCGGCAGGTCGAGCGCGGGGCCGACGTAGTAGAAGCCCCGCGCGACCTCCCCGCCGAGCCCGGCCAGCCGGGGCCGCTCGGGCAGGTCCCGCTCGGCCCAGGCCAGCGCGGCCAGGCCCAGGGGATCGGCCTGGCCGTCGACCCGGGCGGAGGCCGCACGCACCCGCGCCCAGGCCTGCTCGGGGGTCAGCGTCTCCAGGCCGTCGAGGTCGAGGAGGAGGTGGCGCATGCCGTGCCTGCGGGCCAGTCCCGCGGCGATCTCGGCGTCGGCGGAGCCCGGGACCACGAGCGTCATCGCCTCGACCTCGCACCTGCGCTCGCGCGGGATCGCCGCGAGCAGGAGCCGCGAGTCCAGACCACCGGTCAGCTGGAGCAGGGCGTCGGGATGGTCGTCCAGGAACCTCGTGACCAGGTCGCGCACCAGCCCCGCGGCACGTGACTCCGGGGTGGCCTCTCTCCCCGGCCGGTCCGTCGATGCCCCGGCCGGTGGCGTCGAGGTTCCGCGCGCACCGCCGACGTGGCTCGGGGCCGGCACCTGGCGACGCAGCTCGCCGGCCACCAGGACGACCCGCTCACCCGGCCCCAGCTTGCGGACCCCACGGTGCAGGGTGCGCAGCCCCGTCTGCCAGCCGAGCATGGCCTGCACGGCGAGCGCGTCGCGCTCCAGACCCTCTCCGCGCAAGGAGCCCAGGACGGCCGCCGACGACGAGACCGCGGACCACCCGGGACCCACGGCCGTGTAGAGGTGCCGGAAGCCCAGCCAGTCGACCTGGGCGACGACCTCGCCCGCCCCGACGTGCCCGACCGCCGCGAACGGCGGCAGCAGCTCCTCGACCGACCCACCGTCGTCCGGCTCGTCCAGGAGCCGTACGACGTCGGCGCGCGAGACGTCCCGGTCGCGGGCGCGCGGACCCCGCACCGCCACGATCGGGTCGCCGCCGGGCGCGGCGTGGTCGTGGCCACCCCAGCAGGCCGCCCAGGCACCCGGGCCCAGCGGACCGACCACGACCTCCGCGGGCCCGAGCAGGCCTTCGGCGAGCCGTCGCGCGTGGCCGGCCACTCGCGTGGTGATCACCACGAAGCCCGCAGCCGGGGGCGAGCCCGGGACACTGCCGTCGGCGACCGCACCGGTCGACGTAGCCCGGCTCGCGGCGGGCGTCGGGGTCACGACGCTCCCCCAGCGGGTGGCGAGTCCGCGCCGCGGGCCTCGCGGCAGATCGCCTCGAAGCGCTCGGCGCGGGCCGGCCAGCTGTGCTCGCGGGCGTAGCCACGCCGCAGCTCGGCCGAGGCCGCGTCGGCCGCCGGGTCCCCGAGCAGGTGGCGCCGCGTGGCGTCGGCGAACTCGGCCGGCGTGCGCGCCACCGTCACCAGCGCGCTGCCCATCGCGCGCGAGGCCGGCAGGTCGGTGGAGACCACGCTCCGCCCGGCGGCGAGGTACTCGAGGGTCTTGAGCGGGTGGCTCCCGTTGTTGAAGTGGCTTGCGGCGTAGGGCGTCAGGCCGACGTCGATGGCGGCCAT
Organism: uncultured Actinomycetota bacterium; assembly: GCA_963757695.1. Taxonomy (GTDB): domain Bacteria; phylum Actinomycetota; class Actinomycetes; order Propionibacteriales; family Nocardioidaceae; genus Nocardioides. The sequence continues at coordinate 110,991 of CAVWTJ010000009.1, read as the reverse complement.
GAACGACGGCATCCGACCGAAGGGCTGCCGATCGATCCACTGCACGTTGGGACGGGCGATGAGGGCGTCCAGGCGCTGACGGGTCTCCGGGAGCGCCTCGTGGCGCGGCCCCAGGAGCAGCAGCCGGCTGCCGCTGCCGGCCACCGCGTCGAGGGCCGCCAGGTCGAGGCGGTCGTTGAGCTGACCGACCACCCCTGCGAGCGGCCGTTCCAGGGTGACCTCGACCGCGGCGGCCGTGGCGTCCACGTCGCGGTAGTGCTCCACGTCGGTGCCGTTGGGCAGCACCCGCGCGGGGGCACCGCCCTGGGCCAGACGCTCGGCGAGCTGCTGGGTCACCGCGAGCACCACGTCGGCCCGGCGGACGTTGCGCCGGCGCCGCCGGAGCAGGTGCGTCTCGACCGTGCCGAGCAGCCCGGCCCCGGCGACGAAGTCGTCGGTCTCGAAGTAGACCCGGACCGCGCCGCCCGGGCGTCGCGGCAGCGTCTGCTCGGGATCGCTGACGACCACCGTGTCCACCCGGTGCCCGCCACGGCGCACCACCGCGGCGGCATGACGCGACGTGAGCAGCCGCGCGAGACGGCGTACACCCGGGCGGCTGACGCCGGGGGGCACGGTCGTGCTGACCCGGACGACGCCGGGGACGGGCTCGCTGACGGGCGGTACGACGACCCCGCGGCGCCGCCGGGCCACGCCCGACATCGGCGGGTCGACCCAGACCACGCGCCGCCGCCGGGCCAGGGCGGTCACCAGGTGCCGGTCGGTGCCGACCACGGCGTCCCAGGACGCGCCGGAGAACCACAGGATGGTCCCGGACCGTTCGTCCCCGCCCGTGCGGGCGACCGGTCGGGCGTTGAAGTCGTCGGTGGAGCGCACGCCGACGAGGCGACGGGCGCGCCGGCGGACGTGATGGGTGCCGAACCCTCCTGTGGAGCGCGCCGCGTCAGCCACCGTCTCTCCCCGCCCCGGCCGCTCGGCCAGCGCCGTTGCGTAGACCTGTTCCTGGCGTCGGGCGGCATCGACCAGCGAGAAGCGTGCCTCGACGGTGCGCCGGGCCAGCTCGCCGGCGCGAGCGTGTCGCTCCGGGTCGCCCAGCAGCGCCGCGAGCTCCGCGGCCAGTCGCGCGGCGGTGTCGGTGCCGCCGTAGCCGTACCAGCCGCGCCACAGGAAGCCCGGCAGGCTCTCCTCGGTCAGCGGCTCGACGTACCCGCCCTCCCCCAGCACCACGAGGGGCACCCCGAAGGCCATCGCCCGCAGCGCGGAGCCGCCCATCCCCAGGGCGACGTCGGCGATCGCGTACGCCGGGCGCGGGTCCGCCAGCTCGCCCGTCAGCACGACGGTCCCCGGGCCGTGGCGGCGGTTCAGCTCCTCGGCACGGGCGGCCACCTCGGCACGGCAGTCGCCGTCGCCGACGAGCAGCAGCCGCGCGGGCGTCGTCGCCTGCAACCGGTCCACGGCCTCGAGCGCGGCCAGCAGCCCCTCGAGCTTGAGCTGACGAGCGAACCGGGTGACGCACACGACGACCGGGCGGCCGTCGTCGAGCCCCCACTGCCGCCGGAACCCGAGGAGGTCCAGCCCGAGGTCGGGGCGGTTGCAGGTCAGGTCGACGGGAGGCTCCAGGAGCGAGGTACGCCACCGACCTCGGCCCCGCTCGTGCGCGGCGAGCTGCTCGGTCCCGACAACCAGGTGCGTGGTGCGGGGCAGGAACGGCGCCACGGCCATCGACATCACGGTCGTCACCGCGACCGCCGGGCTGCGCAGCGCGGCCAGCGAGCACTCCAGTCCCGGCGGCCACTCGTAGCCGTGCAGGACGTCGATCCGGCGTTCGGTCGCGAGGGCGGCCAGCGCCGAGACCACCCCCGGTGTCGGTCGGCGCCCGATCGGGGCGGCCTCGACGAACTCGAGCCCGAGGTCGCGCACCCGCTCCACGAGCGGTCCCGGTGCCCCGTGCACGAGCACCTCGTGGCCGCGGTCGCGCACCGCGGCGGCGAGGTCGATCGCGTTGAGCTGGCTGCCTCCGACCGCGAGGTCGTGGGGATAGACGAGGATGCGCACCTCACACCTGCCCTGCTCCGACGGGGGCACGTCCGCGCACGACCCCGAGGTCGGCGCGGCACCACCAGATCCCGGCGCCGGCCGCGACGGCCGAGACGAGCCCGCTCGCGGCCGTGGCGAGGAACGACCCCTGGCCGAGCCCGGAGATCACCGCGGCCAGGACCGCGGTGACGATCGAGGCCAGGACCCCTGGCACGAGCGCGCCGGCAAGGCCGCCCAGGGCGATCCCGGCGCCGCGCAGCAGCCGGAGGTAGAGCGGGATCCCGACCAGGACTCCCACGAGCACCAGGGCCAGGCCGGCCCCGTCGACACCACCGTGCTCCACCCCGAGCCAAACGGCCGGCACCAGCGCCGCGATCCAGACGAGCTGGAGCCGCAGCAGGGCGCCCGAGCACCCGAGGACGACGAGGTAGTCGTAGGCGAGCTCGGCCAGGATCCGGACGCCGGCCAGCAGCGCCAGCCAGCGCAGCGCCCCGGCCGCGGCGGCCCAGTCGTCGCCGTACACGATGCGGACGATGGCGGGTGCGGTCACCGAGATGACGACGCACAGCGGCAGCGCTGCCACCGCCAGTGGCCGCAGCACGCGCACCAGGTCGCCCCGCATCCGGTCGGGGTCGTGGCGGAGCCGCGAGAACAGCGCCGGCGCCACGCTGCGCAGCGGCTGGGAGAAGAGGGTGACCGGCCAGCTGGCGAGGTTGAGCGCCAGCACGTAGGAGCCGAGCAGCACCGGTCCCAGCACCCGCCCGACCACCACCTGGTCGACGAAGCCGACCACGAAGACGACCACGCTCGCACCGGCGAGCGGGAGGCCGAAGCCGAGCAGCCCGCGGACATGGGTCCGGTCGAAGCCCAGCCGGCGCGGCAGCGGCCCGTAGTGGCACAGCAGCACCGCCGACAGCAAGGATCCGGCGAGGCGGCCGACGGCCAGCGACCAGGCGCCCCAGCCCAGGAGCGCCAGGGCGATGGAGACGCCGGCGCCGACCCAGACGTTGACCTGGTCGGCGATCATCCGCTGGTCCTGCCGGAACCGGCGCTGCAGCAGCGCGGCCGGGGTGGCCACGACGCCGTTGACGAGGACGCAGAGGCTGAGCAGGCGGATCACCCCGGTGGCGCCCGGGTCGCCCATCGCGGCCGCGAACGAGGGTGCCACCGCCCAGGCGGCACCGGTCAGCACCGCACTGGTGGCGATCGAGATGGTGGTCACCGTGGGGGCGATGACGTCGGGGTCGTCGGCCCAGCGGACGATGGCGAGGCTGACGCCGAGCTCGTTGAAGCTCAGCAGGGCGATCAGGGCGACGAACGCCACCGCGTAGGTGCCGAACTCGGCCGGGCCGAGGAGCCGGGCCAGGGCCACCCCGACGGCCAGGGTCCCGAAGCGGGCCACCATCGTGTTCGCCATGCTCCACACGAGAGCCCGGCCCGCGGCGGCCGCGGGCTCCGGGCCGGGGTCGGTGCGCACCGTGGGCGGTGGCCCGACCGAGGTCACGCGGACGCCTCCTCGACGGCCCGTCCTGCCCCGAGCCCCCCGAGCGCCTCGAGCGCCTCGATCAGCGCGGCCACGACGTGGTCCTGCGCGGCGGCGTCCAGGTGCGGGTGCAACGGCAGCGAGAGGATCTCGTCGGCGGCCCGCTCCGCCACGGGGCAGGCGCCGCGCGGCAGGCCGAGCCCGGCGTAGGCCTCGGTGAGGTGGACCGGGGTCGGGTAGTGGACGCCGGCCCCGACGCCGGCGCGGTGCAGGCCGGCCAGCACCCGGTCGCGCTCGGCCACCCGGACGACGTAGAGGTGCCACACGTGCTCGTTGCCCGGCGCGGTCCCCGGCAGGCGCACGCCCGGTACGCCGGCGAGCAGCCGGTCGTAGCGCCGGGCCGCGGCACGTCGCTGGTCGTTCCACCGGTCGAGCCGGGCGAGCTTGGCGCGCAGGACCACGGCCTGGACGGCGTCGAGCCGGGAGTTGACGCCGATCTCCTGGTGGACGTACTTGGTGTCCGAGCCGTGCGCGGCGAGCATCCGGACCAGGCGGGCGACGTCGGCGTCCCGGGTGACTACGCCACCCGCGTCTCCGGCTGCGCCCAGGTTCTTGCCGGGGTAGAAGCTGGTGGCCGCAGCCAGGCCCCAGGCACCGATCGGTCGGCCGTGGTGGCGGGCTCCCTGCGCCTGGGCTGCGTCCTCGACCACCGGGACGCCGTGCTCGTCGCCGATGCCGACGAGCTCCCGCATCGGCGCGCACTGCCCGAACAGGTGGACCGGCACGATCGCCTGGGTCCGAGCCGTGATCGCACGCCGGACCTCGGCGGGATCGATGAGCAGGTGCTCCTCGTCCACGTCGACCGGGACCGGCACCGCGCCGAGGCGCGAGACCGCCTCGGCCGTCGCCACGAAGGTGTTGGCCGGCACCACCACCTCTCCGTCGCGGCCCACGCCGGCGGCCCTTAGTGCCAGCTCGAGCGCGTCGGTCCCGTTGGCGACACCCACGCAGTGCTCGGCCTCGGTGAAGGCCGCGAACTCGCGCTCGAAGGCGGCCACGACCGGACCGCCGACGAACCCGCACCCGGCGAAGACCTCGTCGAGGCCCGCGCGGACCTCGGCGTCGATCTCCTCCTGCTGTGCCACCAGGTCGACCAGGGGAACCCTCATCGCGCCGCCACCTGCTCCAGGGTCGGGGCCAGGCGGTGGGCCGGCGTACCTGCCCAGACCTCGCCGGGAGGGACGTCGTGCAGGGCGACCGCACCCATCCCGAGGACCGAGTCCGCACCGAGCACGACGCCCTGGCGCACCGACGCGTTCATGCCGACATAGGCGCCGGTCCCGACGCGCACGCCCCCACCCAGCGTGGCCCCAGCGCACAGGGTGGCGTGGTCGCCGACGACGCCGTCGTGCGTCAGGGTCACGTGCGGCATGAGCACCACGTGCGCGCCGACGACCACGTCGGCGGTGAGCACGACACCGGCCAGCACGATGCTCCCGCGACCCACCTCGCAGCCGTCCGGTACGCCGACACCGGGGTGCACGAGCGTCGCGTAGCGCGGTGCGTCCACCCCCAGGCCGGAGAGGCGGTCCACGAGGGCCCGGCGTGCGGCACCACGACCGACGCACACCAGGACCTCGGCCTCGGGGTGCTCGACGACCTGCTCCACGCCTCCGACGACCGGGGTGCCGCCGAGGCGGGACCCCCACGTGCGTGGGTCGTCGTCCAGCACGGCCACGTCGCGGTGGACGCCGTCCTCGCGCACGACGGCCAGCGCCTCCCGCGCCAGTCCGCCGGCCCCCACGACCAGCAGCTCGGTCATGACGGGCGACCGACGCCCTCGAGCACGTCCAGCACGCGTCCCTGGTCGACCTCGGAGAGCTGGTGGTAGAGCGGCAGGACCAGCGTGTTGTCGGTGAGCCGGTCGGTCTCGGGCAGGGCGACCCGGCGCCCCTCCTCCACGCGGTGCGCCGGCTGGCGGTGGGCGGCCATGATGCCGCGTCGTGCCGAGACCTGGGCGTCGGCGAGGCGCCGCAGCAGGCCGTCGCGGTCCGTCACGTGGTCCGGCCCCACCTCCACCCAGAAGGACTGGAAGTTGGTCGTCCCCCAGGGTGGGTCGGCGACGGCCCGCAGACCCTCGATCTTGTCGATGGCCAGGGTGTAGGTCTCGGCCAGCTCGCGGCGCCGCCGCACCATCGCGGGCAGCCGGTCGAGCTGCACGATGCCGACGGCCGCCTGGAGGTCGGTCATCCGGTAGTTGAAGCCGATCTCGCCGTAGACCTCGGCGGGCGCGAGCGTGCTGGCGTGTCGACGACTCGCCGAGACGCTCATCCCGTGCTCGCGCAACCGCGCGGCCCGCTCGGCCCAGTCGGCGCGGCTGGTGGTGATCATCCCGCCCTCGCCGGTGGTGAGCAGCTTGCGGGGGTGGAAGGACCAGGCGGCGATCTCGGCGCCGGAGCCGACCGGTCGGCCCAGGATGGTGGACCCGGCCGCACAGGCCGCGTCCTCCACGACCACGATGCCGAGGCCGTCGCAGACCTCCCGGATGCCGGGCAGGTCGACGGGCACCCCGCCCTGGTCGACGGCGATGACGGCCCGGGTCCGCGGGGTGATCGCGTCGCGCACGCCGTCCGGGGTGATGTTGCCGGTCTCGCCGTCGACGTCGATGAACACCGGGCGCGCTCCGACGTACGTCGGCGCGTTGGCCGTGGCGACGAACGAGAACGACGGCACCAGCACGTCGTCTCCGGGCCCCACCCCCGCCACGAGCAGGGCCAGGTGCAGGGCACTCGTGCAGCTGGACGTCGCGACGGCGTGGGAAGCCTGCTGGGAGGCCGCGAAGCGGCGCTCGAACTCCGCGACCCGCGGACCCTGGGCGACCCAGCCCGACGCCAGGACCTCCCCGACGGCGGCCGCCTCGGCGCTGCCGAGCCACGGCCGCATGACGTCGATCCTGCTCACGACACCGCTCCCGACCCGCTCACGACACCGCCACCCGGCGCCCGGCCGCGATCTCCTCGCGCAGGGGTCCCCACCAGGAGACCAGCTCGCGCAGACCGGCCGCGAGGTCGACCTCGGCGACGAAGCCGAGGTCGCGCTCCGCGGCGGACACGTCCGCCAGCCGTCGGGGCACCGCGTTCACGGTCCGCTCCGGTCCGAGCTCGACCGGGAGGTCCGACCCCATCACCGCCAGCAGCGTGCCGGCCAGGCCGAGCAGGCTTGTCTCCTCGCCGCTGGCGATGTTGTAGACCCCGCCCGCGCCTGGCCCCGCCGGCCCGCCGACGGCTCCGGGCGCGGTCGCCGCGAGGACGTTGGCGCGCGCGATGTCACGGGAGTAGACCATGTCCATCGTCTGTTGCCCGTCACCGAAGATCAGCGGCGGGAGCCCGTCCGCGATCCGCTCCATCCAGCGCACCAGGACCTCGGTGTAGACGCCGTGGACGTCCATCCGGGGCCCGTAGACGTTGAAGTAGCGCAGCGCCACGTGCCGCAGCCCGTGGGTGGCACCGAAGCTGCGTAGGAGGCCTTCGTTGAAGGACTTGGCGGCGCCGTAGAACGTGTCCGCGTTGTGGTGGTGGTGGCGCTCCCCCGTCGGGAACTCCTCGGCCAGCCCGTAGACGGACGCCGAGGACGCCGCCACCAGGCGGTCGACCCCGGCCTCGGCCGCGGCCTCGACGACGTTGAACGTGCCGTCGACGAGCACCTCGAGCGCCAGCCGGGGCGTCTCTGCGCACTGGGTGATCCGCAGCGCGGCCTGGTGGAACACCAGGTCCTTGCCCCGCGTGAGGTCGTGCACCAGGTCGCGATCGGTGATGTCGCCCTGGACGACCTCCACCCGGCCTGTCTCCATGGCGTCGGCGAGGTTGGCCAGCCGACCTCGTACGAGGTTGTCGAGCACCTGGACCCGGCCGGCACCGGCCCCGACCAGCTGGTCCACCAGCGTCGACCCGATCGTGCCGGCCCCGCCCGTGACCAGGACCGCGGCGCCGTCCAGCGACCCGCCGGGCATCACACCGCCTCCAGCTGCTGCTCGTCGACCTGGTCGACGAGGACGGGAGCCCCGCCCGCTGCGAGGCTGTCGGTGGCGGCCTCGAGGACCGCCAGGACGCGCAGGCCCGCGGCTCCGTCGGTCCGTGGTGCGCGGCGGTCGCGGATGCTCGCGGCCAGCTCGGACACCATCGCCCGGAGGGCCTCGTGCTCGGGCAGCGCCGGCGCCCAGGTGTCACCGAGCCGGTAGGAGATCTGGCTGGCCGACCTGTCGGCCGCGTCCACCGACTGCTGCGCGAGGTCGACGCCACGGTCGTAGATGCTGAGCCGCTGCTGCGGGTTGAGGTCGTCCCAGACGAGCGTGCGACGCTCACCCCCGATGACCATCCGCCGGATCTTGGTCGGGCTGAGCCAGTTGACGTGCACGTGGGCGATCGCCCCGCCGGCCAGCGGCAGCGCCAGGTAGCCGATGCAGGCGCGGCCCGCGCCGAGCGGGTCGGCGCCGTGGGCGGCGACGCGTCCCGGCCGCAGGCCGCCCGGGAGGACGAAGTCGAGGATCGAGAGGTCGTGCGGCGCCAGGTCCCAGAACACGTCGACGTCCTGCTGGACCAGGCCGAGGTTGATCCGGACCGAGTCGACGAACAGGATCGTGCCGAGCTCGCCGCGGGCGATCAGGTCGCGGATGGCCAGCACGGCCGGGGTGTAGCAGTAGGTGTGGTCGGCCATCAGCACGAGGTCCCGCTCGCGGGCCAGCCGGACCATGGAGCGGCCGGCCGCGTAGGAGTGCGCGAGCGGCTTCTCCACCACGACGTGCTTGCCGGCGAGCAGGGCCGCCTCGACGACGGCCTGGTGGGTGTCGGCCGGGGTGGCGACCGCGACCAGGTCGACGTCGCTGCTGCCCAGCACGTCGGTGAGGTCGTCGGTCGCCCACGCGTCCCGGCCGGCCAGGGCGACCGCGCGTGGGAGGTCCCGGTCGCAGACGGCGACGAGGTCCCACTCGTCGCTCGCCCGGAAGTTGCGGGCCAGGTTCGGTCCCCAGTACCCGGCCCCTACGACCGCGGCCCGGAGCGGCGCTGTGGATGTCATCTCGTCTCCTTCGTCCCCATGGGGCTATTCGAGTGGACGCGCGGTCGCCGCAGGCGCTTCTCGGCCCGCGATACCCGACGTTGGTGATCAGCTCGCGCGGAACACGAGGTCCACGTAGTAGTTCGTGGAGTTGTAGGACCCCGTCGGGAAGCCGCCCCCGGCGCCGTACAGGTAGCGGCCGTTCGACCCGGCCGGAGCCGTCAGCGGGCCCGAGGTCCAGGCCGCGCCGAAGAACGACGGCGAGGCGGAGTAGTGCCCGTAGGGCGCGAGGTACGAGACCACGTAGGCCTGGCCGGCGCTGACGGGGACCGGTGTCGGTAGCGTGGCCGTCTGCCAGCCCGATGCCGTCTCGCCGGTGAACGTGACCTGGCCCAGGCGCGTGCCGGTGGCCGACCAGACGGATCCCACGTGGGTGCCGGTGTTGCCCGTGCCCTTGTAGAACCGCAGCTGGGTGATCGCGCCGTCGACCGCCGGGACCACCACCGTGCCCAGCTCGACCGAGCCGTTGTCTGACACGTCGGGCACCGCCGGCACCAGCCCCTCGAACAGCGAGGTCCCGGTGGGTGCGACCGCCTCGGTGCGGAACGTCCAGGACTGGTCCGGGAGCGTCGCGCCCTCGGTGGAGACCACCGAGGTGACCGCCACCGTCAGGTCGGCGTCACCGGGCAGCGTGGTCGTCGGTGTCAGGGTCAGCGTGGCCCCGTCGATCGAGCGGACCACCGTGGCCGGGATCGTCGTGCTCCCCTGCTTCAGGCTCATCGCGTACCCGTCGGCGACGGGTGCCGAGAACGCGATCGTCGGCGCGACCCCGCGGGAGACCCCCGCGGCCCCCGGTGCCGGGCTGCGCCCGGTCACCGCGATGGTGGCCGGGGTCGGTGCGAAGACGACGTCGACGAAGTAGTTCGTCGAGGCCCAGCTGTCGGTGGGGAACCCACCGCCCGATCCGTAGCGGTACCGGCCGTTCGAGGAGCTCGGGGCGCTCAGGTCACCGTTCGTGACCGCGCTCGCGAAGAAGCCCGCCGAGGCCGAGTAGTGCCCCGCCGGCGCCAGGTAGGACACGACGTACGTCGTGCCGGGCTCGACGGCGACCGGCGTGGGCAGCGTCGCGGTCTGCCACCCTGCTCGCGGTCTCGTTCGTGAAGGTCACCGTCGCCAGCCGGGTGCCCGAGGACGTCCACAGCGCCCCGGTGTGGGTGCCGGTGTTGCCGTCGCCCTTGAAGAACCGCACCGCGGTGACGGTCCCTGCTCGGGCGACCCGGAACGAGGTCCCGACCTCGATCGCCGAGCTGTCGGTGCTCGACACCACCCGTGGGACGTCGTCGCTGAACATCGTCTGCGCCGACGTGGGATCGGGTGCCCGGGTGCGGAACGCCCAGGTCTGCGTGGGCAGGGTCGCACCGTCGGTCGACACGACCCCGCTCAGCTGGGCCCGGAAGTCGGCGTCCCCGGCCAGGGTGCCCGAGGGCGTGAACGTGACGACCTTGCCGGAGGCGTCGACCGACGTGCTGCCCGCGACGGCGGTCCCGGCCGGCTGCCGGGTCACCGCGAGGCTCCAACCACTGGCCACGGGTGCGGTCAGCTCGACCGTCACCGGCGTACGTCGGGCGACCCCCGTGGCACCTGCAGCCGGGGTCGCCGACGCCACCGCGACCTGCGCGGCCGCCTTCAGGAACACCACGTCCACGAGGTAGCTCGAGGAGGCGGTGTTGCCCGGGTAGCCGTCGGCGTAGGAGTAGGCACCGGCGGTGCGGGTGACGCGCAGCGGCGGGCGTGAGAGGTCGGCGTCGCCGAAGGCTCCCGACGAGTACGAGTACCTGCCGACGCCGGTGCGGTACGAGGCGACGTACTCGGCACCCGACGACACGCTGACCGGCTGGTCGAAGGTCAGCGTCTGCCAGCCGGCCGACGACTCCCCGGAGAACGTCCCGGTGGCCAGCCGGGTGCCCGAGACCGACCAGAGCGAGCCGACGTGGCTGCCGGTGTTGCCGACGCCCTTGTAGAAGCGGACCCCCGTGACGGTGCCGTCGACGGTCGGCGAGAACCGCACCCCGAGCGTGACGGCGGCGCCGTCGTCGGACTGGGGGACGCCGGGCTGCGTGCTGTCGTCGAAGAGGGTGCACGGGCACACCCCGGGTGTGCCGGGCGGCGTCGCCGTGGTGAACGACCAGGCACCGCCGGCCTGCACGGTCCCGCCGTTGCCGTCGGTCGCCGTGATCGTCACCGTGTAGGCCGTCGAGGGGCTCAGCGCGGCGCTCGGGGTGAACGTCACGGTGCGCGTGCCGGTCGCGTACGACGTCGTGCCGGCGACCGCAGCCCCGCCGGCCGTGCGGACGCTGACGCTCGGCCGCGACGGACGCGGCCCGCGAGAGCCTGGCCGTGATGGTGGTGGTCGACGGCACCGACGTGGAGCCGGGGACGGGCGACCGGTCCGTGATCGTGAGCGGCGAGGTGTCGGTCGTGGTGAACAGCGACGTCCACGCAGTAGCCGCCTCGTTGGTAGCTGGAGCCCGGGAACCTGCCGAGGTCGCCGTAGACCCCCGCCGGGCTCGTGCCGTAGCCGCCCTCGACCTGGAGCGGCGGCGCGTCGATCCCCGAGCTCCAGAAGGCACCCGGCTGGACGGCGTAGTGGCCCTGGGGCGCCGAGTAGGACACGACGTAGGTCTGTCCGGCGCTGACCGCGACCGCGCTGGTGAAGCTCACCTGCTGCCAGCCGGTCGCCGACTCGTCGGCGAAGGTGGCGGTCGCGAGCCGGGTGCCGGTCGCCGACCACAGGGAGCCGATGTGCGTGCCGACGTTGCCGGCGCCCTTGTAGAAGCGCACGCCGGTGACGAAGCCGTCGACCTGGGGCGTGAAGCGCAGGCCGAGCTCGACGGCGGAACCGTCCGCCGCGGCGGGTCGCGTCGGGACGTCGTGTCCCCCAGGATCGTGCACGGGCAGGTGACCGTGATCGATCGCGTCGCGGCGGCGCCGATGTTGGCGCTGTCGTCGATCGCCCGGACGCGGACCGGCGGTCGCGCCCTGGCCGTGCTGGACGTAGGTCGCCGACCAGGACGTCGTGCCGGTGGCCGGGTGCCAGCTCGCGCCGGCGTCGGTGGAGTACCTCGACCCCCGCGACGCGGCCGCCCGCGTCGGTGGCGGTGCCGCTGACGGTGACGGCGGCGCCGTTGGCGCGGGTGGCGCCCGCCGCCGGGCGACGTGATCGTGACCGTCGGACCCGGCGGTGTCGGTCGACTTCGTCGCCGGCGACGAGCGCCGGGTCGAGGGTCGCCGGCTGCGCGCCCATGTCGGCGAACAGGTTGACCTGGGCCTGCTGCATCCGGACGTCGGCCGGCTCCGGGTCGAACGGCGAGTCGTGCACCGCGTCGAGCCCCCAGGTCCACTGCACGGTGCCGGCGCCGAAGACCAGGGCGCCGCTCGGCGGCGCGGTACATCGTCAGGTGGTGGGTCGTCGGTGCCCGGGGCCACGTCGTTGCCGAAGTCCTGGAGGTACTCCGGGACGGCGCCGGTGGTGGTGCGACAGCCGGACCAGCCCCGGCGGCCGGAACCCGTTGTCGAGGTCCTCGTCGGACTCGTAGCCGACCGTGTGCGGCGCCAGCGCCGCCGACGGCTCCGTCGGCGAGCGAGGCCAGGGAGGTGTTGCGCCAGAGCCGGTTGCTGGCCCTCGGCGGCCGATGACCGTCACCGGCAGGTCGACGTGAGTTCGACCATGTACGCCGTGCCGGTCAGGGCGTTCTCGGGCACGCCGGCGCCCGCGCTCTGGCGGGCGAACCGGGGATCGCGCCAGGTGCCGGTCCACTCCGGCGACGGGTCGATCTTCGCGTTGTCCCAGGTCTCCTTGTACGACACCAGGGTCCGGTAGGCCGTGTGGCTCGCGTCGGCCGACGCCTCGTAGCGGGTCTTCCAGTAGATCTCGTTGCCGCTGAGGAACTGCAGGTTGACGCCGGCGTCCCGGGCGGCCTCGACGTTGGCCCGCTGGGCCTTGCTCCAGTACTCGTCGTGCCCGACGGAGAGGAACACCCTGTGGTTGCGCAGCAGGTGCGCCCGACCGGTCGGTGTCGACGCCGGCGATGTAGCTGACGTCGTAGCCGTTCTTCTCGAGGAAGCGCACCATCGGGTACTCGTTGGCGAAGTAGAAGTCGCGCCCGCCGGTGCCGTCCCGGGTCAGCACCGGCCGGTTGTAGCTGAGCTTGTAGGCCCGCCCGTTGGCAGCGCCGCGGTAGAAGTTCGAGCCGCCGTACGTGTTGTAGGCCTGCCAGGTCGGGTCGGAGGTCTGGAAGACGACGTCGGAGGTGCTGGCGTCGTTGCGGACGATGAAGGTGATGTGGCTGGCGTCGCTGTTGTCGGGGCGCTCGAGCCGGGCGAAGTAGACCCCGGACACGGCGGTGCTGGGGACGTTCCACGACGCCGAGACGGCCCAGTTGCCGCAGTCGTAGAGCTCGGTGCTTGCCGTCGGTGATGCACGCGGCTGCGTCTGCGGGAGGGCGGCCGACGGGCGTGACCGTGGCGACCTCGCGCGCACCGTCCCCGCCGTAGTAGCCGCTGCGGTAGATCGTGATCGTGTAGTTGCGGGCGTCGGTGTCGATCTTGAAGTCGACCCGCTGCCCGACGTTGACGCTGATGTCCGTGGCGAAGCCCTGGATCGACGCGTCCCCCGCACCCTCCGACGTCCCAGACGCTCTGGGGCGTGCCGGGCCGGGTGTTCTCGCAGGCGATCGTGTTGCCACCGGCCCCGCAGGGCGCAGCCGCCGCACTGGCGGGCCCCGCGGTGAGGGTAGGTGCAGCCAGCGTGGCGAGCCCGAGGAGCAGAGCGGCGGCGGTCCTGGCCGCGACCCGCCTAGCCACGGGAGCTCTCGTCCCTGAGCCAGGTGGTGAAGTCGCCGGCCCGGACCGCCCGTCTGCTCGACAGGCGGGCCACGAGCGCGACCAGGACGAAGACGGGCACCCGCGGAGCCAGGCGCGGTCGGTGCCACGCGAGGGCCAGCAGACCACGCGGGGTCGTGACCGAGTCCGGGCGCAGCACCCCGCTGCTGCCGGCCTGGGCCACCCCGGTGGCGACGCGGGTACGTCGGCGGAGCAGGTCGGCGACGGTCCCCGGCGTGCGCACCTCGACCTCAGCCTCGTCGACGACGCGGCGCTCGTCGTCGGCGAACGCCTCCGAGGCGGCGAGGTCGTCGCTCAGCAGCCGCGGCAGCGCCGACACCCGCGCCTGACCGGTCTCGGACAGGGCGAACGCGCCGCGGCCGAAGAGACCCCCGCGGACCTGTGGGAGCTGCTCCCAGACGTCGTAGTACCAGCGCACCACCCGGGGCGCGGCCTCGTGCCGCAGCACCCTCCGCGGTGCCGTCGCCAGGACGCCGTCGTCGAGCAGCGGTGCCACCAGGCGTACCAGGTCGGCACCGGTGAGCCGGACGTCGGCGTCCAGGTGGACGCGCGGGAAGACGTCGGTGGCGGCGTTGCCGGCCAGCACCGCGGCCGTCTTCGACGGGCTGGGCAGCTCCAGCACCCGTGCCTCGGGGAACGCCCGAGCCGCGCGGTACGCGGTGTCGTCGCTGCACCCGTTGCACACCACCACCACGTCCAGGCGCCCCGGCGGCACGCCCACGCGGAGCGCCGCGAGACACGCCTCGATCCGGGCGGCCTCGTCGTGGGCGGGGATCACCACGCTGATCCTCGAAGCGCCTGTCCGTCCCACGGTCGCGCCTTCCCTGTCCTGGCCGGTCATCAGCAGCTCCCCCGGTGATCACGCGCAAGGCCGCGCGCGCTGTCGCTCGCCGGCCACCGTCCCCGAGGCTCACAGCGTCGGGCACCGCGCGTGCCTCGAGCGCCCCCGTTGCGCCCGGTCGCCCAAATTGGGGAGTGGGCCCGCGCGGTGCTCCGGACCGGCGCAAAGGATCGTCACAGTGACGTCATGACCCATTTCCCGTCCGTCCTCGTGGAACCCACTGCCGACGTCGAGCCCGGCGCCGAGATCGGAGCGGGCACCCGGGTGTGGCACCTCGCCCACGTGCGGGAGGGCGCGCGCATCGGCAGCGAGTGCGTTGTCGGCCGGGGGGTGTACGTCGGTCCGGGGGTCGTGATCGGCGACCGCTGCAAGATCCAGAACCATGCGTTGGTCTACGAGCCGGCCGTGGTGGAGGACGGTGCCTTCATCGGCCCGGCGGTGGTGTTCACCAACGACCACTACCCGCGGGCGGTCACCCCTGACGGGCGGCTGAAGGATGCCGAGGCCTGGACCGCCGTCGGCGTGCAGGTTCGCGAGGGCGCGAGCATCGGTGCCCGGGCCGTCTGCGTCGCCCCCGTCACGATCGGCCGGTGGGCGCTGGTCGCCGCCGGCTCCGTCGTCGTGGACGACGTGCCCGACTTCGCCCTCGTGGCGGGGACCCCGGCCAGGTTCCGTCGGTGGGTGGGCCGGGCAGGGGTGCCGCTGGTGCCCGACGGCGACGCGGGTGGCTTCCGGTGCCCGGTGACCGCGCGCGCCTACGTCGAGCAGCAGGGTGTGCTGCGAGAGTCCGACGGTGCGTCCTGAGCGCTTGAGCGACGGGCCGAGCCGGGCCGGGCTAGACCATCGAGAAGGGCCGCGTCGGGCCCCTACTATGTCGACCCCTGTCGCGTCGAACAGCCGCGCGAATCCTGAGAGCGCATTTTGCGTTCCTGTGACGTTTCTTTGTCGCGGCCGTGGATTCATGGTGCACGAGCTCGTGGGGGACGAGCTCTATGGGGGGAAGACACATGATCAAGCTGGGGACGACGAGCTCGAGGGTAACAAGGCAGGGCGGACGTACGGGGGGCAGACCGCTCCGTGACACCTACGAACCGCAGGAACCGCTGGGACCGCGCGTCACGCAGGACCGGGGCACCGGGACCCGGGACTGGCGACCACGGGTCGCCGGAGCCGGTCTCGGCGCGGGGATCGCGGCGACGCTGAGCCTGGTGGTCACGCACGGAGGGCCGCACTCGTCGCTCGACCTCGTCGTCGTGCTGGTGACGTGCTGCGTCGTGGGCCAGATCCTCCTGGAGCTGGCCGTGGCCACCGTGCTGGTGGTGCGCGGCCTCCGACGTCGAGGGGCGCCCACGGTGGACCTCGTCGACCTGGTCGCGCTCGAGACGAGAGCGGTCGAGGCGGAGGCGGCCCTGGGCCGCGAGCGGGAGCGCCTCCACGAGGTACGAGCGACGGTGGGCGGGCTCTCGCTGTCCCACCACCTCCTGCACGACAGCGGCGACCACATCACGCCGGAGGACCACGGCCGGATCGCCCGGATGCACCACAGCGAGCTCGAACGCCTCCAACGCCTGCTCGCACCGACGCGAGGGGCCCGCACCCGCGCGGTCATCGACCTGGAGGAGGTGCTGTCGCCGCTCGTGGCGTCGGTACAGCTGCGCGGCGTCCGCGTGAGCTGGGACCGCCGGCCCACCTGGGCGATCGTCGACACCGACGCGGTCTCGGAGATGCTGCACGTGCTCCTGGAGAACGCCGTGACCCACGGCGCGGCCCGCGAGGTCACGGTGTCCGTCCGCAGCGACCCGGGGCGGGTCACGGTCCGGGTCAGCGACGACGGACCCGGGGTCCCGGCCCACCTGGCTGACCGGCTCTTCGAACGCGGGGTCCGTGGCGAGACCTCTCCGGGCGAGGGTCTCGGCCTCTACATCGCCCGCCGCCTCGCGAACGAGTCCGGAGGTCGGCTCACCCACGAGCCGGCGCCTCAGGCCGGCGCCGCATTCGTCCTCGAGCTGCCCGCCCACGACACGGCGAGTTCATGCCCCGCGCACGCCTGCTGACGCGGATCGCGATCGTCGAGGACCACGCGCTCTTCGCCGAGGCGCTCGACGTCGCCCTGACCCTGGAGGGGCACGAGGTCTTCCGGCTGGACCTGCCGGACTCGGTCGTCGCCCTGAACCAGCTCGTCTCGACGATCCTCCGGCACCGGCCTCGCATCGTGCTGCTCGACCTCGACCTCGGTGCGGCCGGGGACGGCGTCCGCCTCGTCGAGCCGCTCACCCGCGCCGGCGTCGCCGTCGTGGTGGTGACCGCGACCATCGAGCCGCCGCTGTGGGGCGAGTGCCTCAGCCGCGGCGCGCGCACGGTGCTGCCGAAGTCGGCCCCGCTCAACACCATCCTCGCCACGATCCGTCACATCGGCGAGGGTCGGCGCGTGATCGACCGCGACTACCGCGACAGCCTCGTCCAGGCCCACCACGACGAGAGCCAGTGGGCTCGTGGCGCTCGGGCGCGGCTGGACTCGCTGACCAATCGCGAGCGCGAGGTGCTGTCCCTCCTGATGACCGGCCGCACCGTTCGCGAGATCGCTCGGGAGTCCTTCGTGTCGGAGGCCACGGTCCGGACCCAGGTCAAGTCCATCCTGGCCAAGCTCGACGTCTCGTCACAGCTGGCCGCGGTCGGGACCGCGCTGAAGGCCCATTGGCGTCCCACACAGAGCTCGGGCCGGGCCTCGTCCTGAGCCGACACCGCCGCCGGCCGCCCCCGGGCGGTCGGCGGCTTCGTCGCGCCCGACCGGCCGCGACCTCGGCTCCTGGGCCGGCCACCATCACCTAATTGCGGCATGCGAGCGGCTGCTGCGGTTCCTACGGTGGATCGAGCCGGGCGGCCAGCAGCGCGTCCGCGGAGAGGTGACTGTGAACCGTCCAACGGCCTTCCGCCCACTCGGGGGCGCCAACGGCACACACGCGGAGCCTGTCGGAGCGACGTCTCGATGACGGCGGTCCTCCCGGCCGAGCGCCGAGCGGCTCTCGGCACGCCCCGCCGCCGCCGCGACGTGTCCCGCGCGCTCGCCCAGCTGCCCGCGGACCCGTCCCCGGGCGCGCCGCCCGCCGGGGCCCGTCCGACGGTCCGGTCCTGGGCCCCCGCGGCAGTCGCCTCGGTCGACGTGCTGGTGTGCCTGGCGGCCGCCGTGCTCGTGCGGCCGCTCGTCTCCCCCACGGAGCCGACCGTCGCGCACGTCCTCATCGCCGGGGGGTGGACGGCCCTGCTCGCCCACGCCGGGCGCGCCACCCGCTCCCCCGGGCTCGGCGCGGTGGACACGGTCGGGTCGGTGGCGCGGACCGCGTCCCTGCTCTGCCTGGTCGTCGTGGCCGTCGCGACCGCGTTCGCCCGCGACCTCGACGCCGGCCGAGTGCTCGTCTTCCTGGCCGCGGTCTCGGTCGGCTCACTGGCCACGCGTCGGCTCCTGGCCTACGTCGTGGCGCCGGCGGGCGGTGGTTCCTCCGGTGGCAGGACCCGGTCGGGCGCTCGCGACACCGGCGTCCATCGGGTGTCGCGGACCCGACCGACGCCCCACCGGCGGATGTCGCGGGCGGTCAAGCACACCTGGGAGCGCACCTTCGCCGGGCTCGCCCTCCTCGCGCTCGCCCCGCTCCTGCTCGCCCTGGGTGCCCTCGTCCGGCTCTCCTCGCCCGGTCCGGCGCTCTACCGCCAGCGGCGCGTCGGGCACGAGGGGGTGCCCTTCACGATGCTCAAGCTGCGCACGATGACGACCGACGCCGACGCCCGACGCGTGGGACTGCTGTCGTCGGACGAGGCCTCGGGACCCCTGTTCAAGATCCGCGACGACCCGAGGGTGACCCCGGTCGGGAGGCTGTTGCGTCGGTACTCGCTCGACGAGCTGCCCCAGCTGGTCAACGTCCTGCGCGGCGACATGGCCCTGGTCGGGCCCCGACCACCGTTGCCCAGCGAGACCGAGCAGTACGACGCCGTGGCTCGTCGTCGACTCGCCGTACGCCCGGGACTGACCGGTCTCTGGCAGGTGTCAGGTCGCTCCGACCTCAGCTGGGAGGAGTCGATCCGGCTCGACCTGCGCTACGTCGAGGGCTGGTCGCTCGGCCTGGACCTCCGGATCCTGCTGCGTACCGTGCCGGCCGTGCTGGGTCATCGTGGCGCGTACTGAGCCCGGAGGCGCCGGCGCCCCGAGCGCCACCACCCCGCGGCGTCCCTCGCTTTGGGGATGCGCGAGAGCGGTCCCGCGAGCGACCGTGTACCTGTCGGGACGACACGCTCCCGGCGCCTTGAACGCCCACCAGTCGCCACGCCGGGTCCGGTCCCGCGCGCGGGACCGCCAGGCGATCCCGGGCCCTGCCTCACCCGATGTCCCCATGGCGGCGGATGGCGGGGCCCGGGTGGCGGCTGGTGGGTCCAGGGTTCGACTTCTCGTGCTCGCACCGGCAGTGCGCGGTGGCTTATCATGAGCTTCCCGGGCGGCAGATCACACTCGGGGTGGGGAACCATGGGGGCACCGTGCACCTGATCATGATCCGCCTTCTCGACGGGCTCGAGGTCATCCGGCCCGACGGGTCCGTCGTCGAGCCCCGCGAGTGGCGCACGGGGAAGACTGCCGACCTGCTCCGGTTGCTGGCCCTCCACAACGGTCGGCCGGTGGGCCAGTCTGGCCTCATCGAGAAGCTCTGGCCCGACGTGACCCACGAGCGGGCTCGCGCCAGCCTCCGCACCGCCTGCAGCCAGGTCCGACGTGCGATGCGCGCCGACTGCGTGGTCCGCCAGCCCGGCGCGCTCGTCCTCGAGGGTGCGTGGGTCGACGTCGAGCAGTTCCATCGCGACGTCCGCGAGGCGACCGCTGCGGCGCGCTCCCGCGACCTCGACAGCGCTCTCACCTTCGCGCGGATCGCCGAGCGCCACTATCGCCAGGGCTTCCACGCCTACGACGACCAGAGTGCGTGGGCGATCGCCGAGCGCAACCGTCTCGAGCGTCTCCGCCACGAGATGCTCTGCGACGCCGCCGCGGCCGCCCTGCACCTCGGCCGACCGCGCGAGGCCGCCGACTTCGCCGCCACCGCGGTCGGGATCGACGGCGGGTCCGAGAGCGCGCACCGCGCACTGATGCAGGCCCAGGCCGACCTCGGCGAGATCGGTGGGGCACTGCGCACGTTCGAGGCCTTCCGCGCCCGGCTCGCCGACGAGCTCGGTGCCGACCCGTCGGAGCAGACCCGCGAGCTGCACCTGCGCCTGCTCCGCGGCGAGGTCTCCTGACTGCTCAGGCGGGTGCGAGCAGCAGCCGGCCCCGGTACGCGCCGTCGGCGGTGCGCACGGCGACGACGCTCCAGCTGAGGAGCAGGCCGGCGTAGAGGACCACGGCTGCCACCGTGAGGACGTACGCGCCGGTCGCGGCGGCGAGGCCCGACGTGCCGGTCACGAGGGTGCCGACCGGGAAGGTGAACGACCACCAGGTCAGGGAGAACGGCAGTCCACGGCGTGCGGTCCGGACGGTGATCGCGAGCGCGAGGGCGAGCCAGAGCATCGCGAAGCCCCACATCGGCACGCCGTACACGAGGCCCATCGCCTCGAAGGCGCTGCCGTAGGGCTCGGGCAGCTCGCCACGCGCAGTGGCGCCGAGGACGTGGGCCGCGGTGATCGACTGACCCAGCGGCCCGAGCACGATCCACAGGGTGGGCACCGCGGCAGCCGCGCCGACCTGGTGGTGCACCAGGCGGCTCCAGACGAGGGTGATCACGATCAGGCTCGCCACGAGGGTGAGGCCGAACATCATCGTGCAGGCCAGCTGGAGCGTGAGTCGTCCCTGGCCCGGGGGCAGGTACGGCAGGAGCAGCGGTCCGGTGGCGGCACTGACCATCGGCGGCACGACCGGCATCAACCAGGCCGCCGGAGGCCGCGTCCGGGGCGTTCTCGTGGGTGGTGAAGGCCCGGAAGGGGACCGCGACCGCGGTCCACAGCCCGAGCAGGGTGCCCGCGGTCCACAGGACGGCGTCCATCCCGACCGCACCCCGCTCGCCCACGACCGGCTGCCCGACGAGCATCGCGCCGGCGCCGACGGTCATCAGGGCCATCGCCGGCGCGCCGTAGAAGTGGGCCATCACCGGGTGTCCGAGGTGTCCGCGTGCGATCCTCGGGTGCCGGGTCCGGTGGAGCAGGGTGGCGACGAGCACGGCGCCCAGCAGCACGACGTCGAGCACCCACACGACCCGCGCCGCGGCGAGGAGCCCCGGGGGGTGGACGGGCAGGGTCGCCGCGGCGTTCGCGACGATGCCGGTGCCCATCACCGTGGCGAACCAGTTGGGACCGATGTAGGCCATGGCGGACCTGCCCTCGAGGTCGGCGCGGAACCGGCGACCGGGCGGCGCGCCGGTCGCCGGTTCGGCGGCACGGGTCCGGTCCTCGAGGCTGGTCACGGCTCCAGCCTGGCGCGCGGCCGGGCTCCCGAGTAGCGGCCTGAGCACTGTGGATTCACAGGTCGGGACTTGTGGTTCGCGTAAGGTCTCCCTTGTGTCCAGCTCCCACGTACCCGATCTCGACGGCCTGCGGCTCCTCGTCGGCATCGCCCGGCACGGCAGCATCGGCGGCACCGCCCGCGCCCACGGCATCAGTCAGCAGGCCGCGTCCGAGCGACTGCGGGCGATGGAGGCCCAGACCGGCCTGACGCTCGTCCAGCGCGGCGCTCGAGGGTCGCACCTGACCCCGGCCGGGGTCGTCGTCGCGGAGTGGGCGGCACGGTTGCTGGAGGTCGCCGAGGAGATCGGTACCGCGATCGAGGGCCTGCGCGGCGACCGCACGCGTGAGCTCTCGGTGTGGGCGTCCATGACGGTCGCCGAGAGCCTGGTCCCCCGGTGGCTGGTGCAGCTGCGCCAACGTCAGCTCGGGGAGGGCAGCACCCCGACCGCCGTGAGCCTGACCGCCTCCAACAGTCGCCAGGTCGTCGACGCGGTCCGCGAGGGTGTCGCCCACCTCGGCTTCGTCGAGGGCGTCGAGGCGCCCACGGACGTGCGGTCCGTGCCCATCGCCCGCGACGAGCTCATCCTCGTCGCCGCCGCCGGCACGCCGATCGCCCGGCGTCGCCGACCCCTCTCGGCCGAGGAGGTCGCCGGGCTCTCGCTGACCAGCCGCGAGCGCGGGTCGGGCACCCGCGAGGTGCTGGAGCAGGCCCTCGAGCGCCGCGGGCTGACCATGGGCGACTCCGTCGTGGAGCTGACCACGGCCACGGCGATCCGTGAGGCGGTGCTGGCCGGCAGCTCGCCGGCCTTCCTCAGCCGCCGCATCGTCGCCCGCGAGCTCGAGTCGGGGCACCTGGTCGCCGTACCCACGACCGGGGTCGACCTCACGCGCGTCTTCCGCGCGGTGTGGGTCGGGACCCAGCAGCCCCCGGCTGGTCCGGTCCGGGAGCTGGTCTCGATCGCCCGGGCCGTCGAGCGCTGATCGCCGACAGCCTCAGGCGTCCCGGCTGACCCACCACCTGCGCACCCGGGCCAACGCGCCCAGCGCCCGTTGCGTCGCCGGTCGGGCGAGCTGGGCCTGGACGTCGGAGATGGCGGCGTTCCACGGCCCGTCGTTGTACGTGGGGTAGGCGTGCGTCACGCCCGCGAGGTCGCGCGTCGTCAACCCGCGGGTGATCGCCAGGGTCACCTCGCCCAGGGTCTCACCGGCGCGTGGCCCGACCACCGTGGCACCGAGCACGTGGCCGCGCCTGTCGATGACGAGCCGCGTGAAGCCGTCCGGATCGCCCTCGGCGACCGCCCGGTCGACGTGGGTGTGGGACCACTCCAGGACGCGCAGCCCGTCGGGCACCCGGTCGGTGTCGAGCCCGACCGCGGCGACCTCCGGGTCGGTGAAGGTGACCCGGGGCATCGCGGACAGGTCCACCGTGCGCCGCACGCCGAGCACGGCGTTGGACACGGCCAGGCTGGCGTGGACACCGGCGGTGTGGGTGAACTGGGGATGCCCGGTCAGGTCCCCGGCAGCCCAGATGCGGGGATTCGTCGTCCGGAGCAGCTCGTCGACCACCACGAACCCGCGATCGTCCACCGCCACCCCGGCCGGCGCCAGGCCGATGCCGCCGGTGCGGGGCGTGCGACCGACCGCCACCAGGAGGCAGGAGAAGGGCACCCGGCGACCGTCCTCGAGGTGCAGCACGCCGGCTCCCCCGGCGCCCGGCTCGACCCGGGCCGCCTCGGAGCCGACGTGGACCACGACACCGTCGTCCACCAGTGCCCGGTGCACCTCGGCCGACGCACGCGGGTCCTCGTGCGGCAGGACGCGTGTCGCGCCCTCGACCAGGACGACCGCGCTGCCGAGCCGGGCGAACGCCTGTCCCAGCTCGCAGCCGATGCTCCCCCCGCCCAGCACCACCAGCTCGGCGGGCAGCTCGGTCAGGTCCCAGACGGTCTCGCTGGTCAGGTGGTCGACCTCGCGCAGGCCGGGCACCGGCGGCACAGCCGGTGCCGCCCCGGTGGCCACCAGCGCCTGCCGGAAGCCCACGGCCGCGCCGTCGACCTCCGCCGAGTCCGGACCGGTGAGACGCGCGGTGCCGGTCAGCACCGCGACGCCGGCGTCCTCGAGCGCCGCGACGGAGTCGACGGGTGCGATCTGGGCGATCGCACCGCGCACGTGCTCCATGACGCGAGTGAAGTCCACCGTCACCGCGGCCACGTCGACGCCGTACCGGTGACCGGTGCGCGCCGCCGCCGCCACGTGGGCAGCCGCCAGGAGCGCCTTGGACGGCACGCAGCCGGTCCACAGGCAGTCACCGCCAGTGCGCTCGCGCTCGACCAGGAGCACGCGCGCGCCGAGCCGGGCGGCGGTCTTGGCGCCGACGATTCCCGCCGTGCCCCCGCCGAGGACCAGGAGGTCCCAGGGCTCGTCTGAGGCACCCCGCCGCCCACCGTCGTCCATCCTCGCCCGCTCCCGCCGTCCGACGTCCTGGGCCCGTACCGACCCGGATGCCCCCGAGGGCAGCCTCAGCTGCTCGGGAACCCCTCGCGAGCCAAGGGTCCCATGCCCGAGCGGCGGTTGCTGGTCGAGCGGCGGGAGCGCCGCGACAGGGAGGCACCGCGGCGAGGCGAGCGCGGTCGATCCTCCGACGAGCGGGTAGGCACCCGACCCTGGGCGGGCCATAATCGAGGCATGGCTGGCTCCGCCGCGAACCCACTGCCGCACGGCCGCGCCACGCCCGATGACCTCCGAGTCGTCGTCGCCGATGATGACGTCCTGCTGCGGGCCGGACTCGCCAGCCTGCTCGAGCCGGCCCGGCTTCGAGGTGGTCGGCGAGGCGGGCGACGCCGTCGCCCTCCTCGACCTCGTGCGGGAGCGCACCCTGACGCCCGACCTCGTGCTCACCGACATCCGGATGCCGCCGACGCAGACGGTCGAGGGCCTCGACGCGGCCCGCACCATCCGCGAGGAGCTGCCCGACGTGGCGATCCTGGTGCTGTCGGCGCACGTCGAGGTCGAGCACGCGATGACGCTGCTCGCCGGTGGTCGGGGCATCGGCTACCTGCTGAAGACCCGCGTCGTCGACGTCGACGACTTCCTCGACTCCGTACGCCGCGTCGCCGCGGCGGGTCGGTCGTCGACCCCGCGCTCGTGCAGGAGCTGGTCTCCGCCCAGCGACGCGACGACCCGCTGGATCCGCTCAGCCCGCGCGAGCGCGAGGTCCTGGGCTGATGGCCGAGGGCCGCTCCAACGCCGGCATCGGCCAAGCACTCTGGGTGACCCCCGGCACCGTCGAGAAGCACGTGAAGAGCATCATGCACAAGCTCGACCTGCACGAGGCCGTCGCCGATCACCGCCGGGTCCTCGCCGTCATCGCCTACCTGCAGAACCGCTGACCCGGTCCGCCCGCTCGCGCACTGTCCCGGAGCGGTGCGAACGGGCGGCACCCCCTGCCAGCAGGTAGGCACGAGGACCTGCGGTCCAGAACCACGGTTGGCCGCTGTCCACGAAGCGATGACCGCCCCTGCGTCGCCATGCTGAGAACGTCGACCAGCACAGGAAGCAGGACCGGACATGACGATCGCAGCCACAGCATCGGGGTGGGCCACGAGCCTGCTCCAGGAGCGTGACCTCACGCTCGCCGGGCTCGTCGCAGCGGGCGCGCGGCTCTCGATGTACCAGCTCGCGGGCGAGGCCACCGATCACGTGGGCGGCAGCGTCGTGTCCTGGGTCGAGTGGGTGCCGCTGGGCGGGGGCCATCCCCTGGGCTGGCTCTTCGGCACCATCGCCATGACCGTGGGCGTCCTGAACGCATGGACGTTCGGGGTCGTGGGAGCCTGCCTCACGCTGGTGCTGCCGGTCGGCGGGCCGGTCTGGGGCGGGGTCGTGCCCGTGTCGTCCGTCGTGACAGGCACGCGTGTCCTCGCGGGCCTCGTCGGCACTGCGGGATCGGCCCTGGTGCAGTCGCGACTTCCCGCTACCCGCAATGCGCTGGCACGGGCCGTGGACGACGCTGGTCACGTGAACCTCAGCATCGTGATCGTGGACGACAGTGCTCCCTTCCGAGAGCTCGCCACCCGGCTCCTGGCCCGCAGCGGTTTCGACGTCGTGGGAACTGCATCGAGCTGCGTCGAGGCGCTGACGTGCGTGGCCGCCCTCGGGCCTCGCGTCGCGCTCGTCGACGTCAACCTGGGTGTCGACAGCGGGTTCGACGTGGCGCGCCGCCTCGTGGACGGTGGTCAGCATCCGGCGACGTCCGTGGTCCTGATGTCGACCCACTCCGCGGACGACCTCGCCGAGCTCATCGCTCGGAGCCCGGCCGTGGGATTCGTGGCGAAGGAGCAGCTCTCAGGAGATGCCGTGCGTCTCGCCCTCGCCGGAGGCTGACGCCGGCACCCCCGGTCTCGTCGGCGCTGCCGGCGCCGTGGTCGCGGATGCCTCTCGGCGTGGTGGTCCCGCAGCGTCAGCCGTCGTCCTCGTTCTCGTCGGGTTCGCTCTCGTCGGGTTCGTTCTCGTTCTCGTCCGGTTCGTTCTCGTTCTCGTCCGGCTCCTGACTGGCCCGGGGGTCAGGCGCGTCGTCGTCGGAGCCGTCGCAGCCCGTGGCCAGGGCGACAGTGAGGCACGTAGCGGCTGAGAGCCGCAGGAAGGTACGTCGGCGCATGGCAGCACGGTAGGCCGGCGACCCCGCACGGGCCATCGGTCATGTGACGGTGATCGCGACCTGGTCAGGCAGCGCGCGGGGCAGGGCCGTTCGCCGCCGACGCTCTCGCCCGGCCGGTCGAGGTGGTGCGGGCGACGCCTGCTCGTCAGGTCTCCTCGTCGACCTGCTGGGCACTCCCGAGAGGCACGCTCGCCTCGGCGGTGAACGCAAGGAAGGTGAAGGACTCCTCCAGGTAGAGCTCGACGGCCTGCTCGTCGTGGGACAGGTAGCCGATGGAGAGGTCCTCACCGAGGCAGAGCTGATAGTCGTCCCCACGGGTCGAGACCAGCAGCCCGCCCTCGATCGCCGGGGCCCAGACGACCTCGCCGCCCCGCTCGGTCTCGTCGCTCTCTCCCAGCAGCCGGCGCACGTGCCGAAGCACGGGGTGGCCCTGGTCGGTGGTCTCGGCGACGGCGGTGTAGACCGGAGCCGACAGCAGGAGGCGGTAGGGACCGCCCACCCCGGCGAGTCGCAGCACGCTGACTGCCTGGGCGACCGCGTCAGGGATGCCCCGCGCGTCGGGCGGGATCGAGATGACGTCGTGCGAGCTGCTGGGACGGATGCCCCGGATGTCGGCGGCGGCGAGGCCGTCGAAGATGGCTCGGTCCTCGGCGAAGGCCATCGTCTGGGCGGCCTCCTTGACCGGGCCCCAGTCCGAGTCCTGGGACCCGCGCCCGACGTCGTCCACGGCCTGCCGCGAGACCCGGAACGGGACTCGCAGCTCGACCACGGGTCGCACCTCGCGCACCCGGAGCCGCACGCCGACCGGTGCGCCCACCACCTCGCGCACGTGGCCGGTGCCGATGCCCGACAAGGAGGGCCCGGCCGGACCGTCCACGTCCACCACTCGGCGCGCTGCCACGTGGCGGGTGAACGTCCGGCGTGTCTCGTCCTCGATCTGGGCCCAGGCCGCCTCGGTGACGGGCGCCAACGCACGATGCAGGTTGGTCATGACCAGTTCTGACCTTTCAGGCTTCCGATGCCCAGGGACAGGTCCGGGGGCGTGGCGGACGGGGTGTCGCGCGGGTAGGGGCCGGTTGCCCCCGTGTCCGTCGCAGGACTGTCGCCGCCACCCGGGTCGTCCAGGAAGTCGACGGTCGGCACGTAGAACAGGGACCCGGTCACCGCGGTGGAGAAGTCGAGCACCCGGTCGTGGTTCCCCGGCGGCTTGCCGATGAACATGTTGCGGAGCATCTCCTCGATGACCTCCGGGCCGGACGCGTATCCCACGAAGTAGGTCCCGAGCTCCCCGGTGCCGATCCGTCCGAACGGGAGGTTGTCGCGCAGGATCTGACGCTGGACGCCATGCTCGTCGACGACCGTCGTCAGACTCACGTGGGCGTTGGTCGGCTTCTCCCCGTCCGACATCTCGATGTCGCTGAGCTTGTGACGACCAATGGCCCGTTCCTGCTCCTCGACGGGTTGCGCGGTCCACGCCGCAAGGTCGTGCAGGTACTTCTGCACCACCACGTAGCTGCCTCCCGCGAAGTCCCGGTCCTCCTCGCCGATGAAGACGGCGGCCTCGGCGTCCACTCCCGTCGGGTTCTCCGTCCCGTCGACGAAACCCAGGAGGTCACGCTCGTCGAAGTACCGGAACCCGTGGACCTCATCGATCACCTCGACCTGCGCTCGGAGCCGGGCCACGAGCTGTGCGGCGAGCTCGAAGCACAGGTCGGCGCGCCGTGCTCGGAGGTGGAAGAGGAGGTCACCGGGCGTCGCGATCGCCGTGTGGACGGCGCCCTCCACAGCACGGAACGGGTGGAGCCCGGCGGGCGCCGGGCGGGTGAACAGCCGGCCCCGATGTCGGCCCCGATACCCACGACGCACGACAGGCCGCCGCTCTCCCCGGCACGGAAGCTGACCGCCCTGGTCAGGCCGGCGACGTCGGTGAGCAGCTCGCGTACCGCGTCCTCGCCGCGGGGACGCACACCGAGGACCAAGAGGATCGCCGCCTCGGCCGGTGGTGCGATCACGGCCTGCGAACGAGGCTGCGTCATCCGAGCACCACGCCGAGACGCAGCCGGACCCGGAGGACGGGGCGGTCGGAGAACGATGGCCGACGCCCGAGCCCCCGGGTCGGCCGTCCGACGTGCGACGCCGGGTGGCGAGCGATGGTCATGGAGGCCCTTCCTCGGGGCGGGTCCACCGGACGCGGACGACTGGTTCCAGGCTGCCCCTCCCGGGACCCGACCGCATCCGTCGGTTGACTGACATCCGCGCCACACCTCGGCGTCACGCGAGGACGGACGGGCCTGGCCGACCGGGACCATCGGCCCTGTCGCTCGGCGTCCACGGGCCCGAGGATCGACGGACAGACCCACGACCGGAAGGTACGACGTGCGCGACTCACTCGATCTCAGTCGGGCGGCGGCTCTCGCCCCATCGACCCCCGGCGGACCGCAGCGCACCTCCGAACGGACCGCCCGATGACGTACGTCGACCCGCTCGACGCAGACGTGCTGCTCAGCGACGGGACCGTGGCGGTCGTGCGCGGCATGCGCTCGAGCGACCGCGACGCGCTCGCGGCCCTGCACGACTGCGCGTCCCCCACCAGCCTGCGGATGCGGTTCTTCAGCGTCGGCCACCAAGCCCGGCCACGACTACGTCGAGCACCTCTTCGACGCCGCCAAGCCCACGGTCGCCACCTTGGTGGTCACCGTCCGCGACCGCGTCGTCGCGCTGGGCACCGCCGAGCCGGTGTCGGCCGACGCGGCCGAGGTCGCCTTCCTGGTCGACGAGGACCTGCACGGTCACGGGCTCGGCAGCCTGCTGCTCGAGCACCTCGCCGCCGCCTGTCGCGACCGCGGGATCCGCCGCTTCGTCGCCGAGGTGCTCGCCGACAACCACGCCATGCTCGGCGTCTTCCTCGACGCCGGCTTCGAGATCACCCAGCGACTCCGAGGCCGGCACCGTCCACGTCGAGCTGGGGATCGCCGCCTCCGCCGCGCGCCGTCGCCGCCGCCGACGACCGCGAGGGCCGGGCCGAGGCCCGCGTCCTCGCGCCCGCTGCTCTACCCGCGCAGCGTCGCCGTGACCGGCGTGCGACGCGACGGCACCGGCATCGGCGCCGCCGTGCTGGGCTCGATCCAGGCGGGCGGCTTCACCGGCACGCTCTACGTCGTCCACCCCAGCGGCGCAGACGGTGGACGGCGCGCGCGTCCACCCCGCGCTTCGTCGACCTGCCCGAGCCGCGTCGACCTGGCCATCGTCGCCGTCCCGGCCGAGCGGGTCCTCGACGCCCTGCGGGACGCCGCCGAAGCCGGCGTGCCGGCCGCGGTGGTGATCTCCTCGGGCTTCGAGGAGATGGGCGCCGAGGGTGCCGCCCTCCAGCGCGAGATGCTCGACCTGGCGCGCGTGCCCACAGCATCCGCCTGGTCGGCCCCAACTGCCTCGGCGTCATGAGCAACGACCCCGGCGATCCGGCTCAACGCGACCTTCAGCCACGCCGTGCCCGCCCCCGGCGGGCCTCGCGATCGCCTCGCAGTCCGGTGGGCGTGGGGATCGCGCTCCTCGACATCGCCCGCGACCTCGGCCTCGGGGTGGGCGCCTTCGTGTCGCTGGGCAACAAGGCCGACGTCTCCAGCAACGACCTGCTCGCCGCCTGGCTCGACGACCCCGGGTCACCGCGGCCGCGCTCTACCTCGAGTCCTTCGGCAACGCCCCCAAGTTCGCCCGGATCGGCCCGCCGCTTCGCCGAGCGCAAGCCGCTGCTCGCCGTCGTCGGCGGCCGGTCCTCGGGTGGGCGCCGCGCCGGGCGCCTCGCACACCGCAGCCGCCGCCGCGTCGGGGGTCGGCGTCGACGCCCTCTTCGCCCAGGCCGGCGTGATCGCCTGCCGCAGCGCCGAGGAGATGGCCGAGACCGCCCTCCTCCTGGCCGACCAGCCGCTCCCGCGGGCCCCCGGCTCGCCGTGATCAGCAACGCCGGCGGCATCGGCGTGCTGGCCGCCGACGAGGCGGACCACGTGGGCCTGGTCGTGCCGGAGCTCTCCGCCGAGCTGCGCGCCACCCTCGCCGACCACGTCCTGCGGCACCACCGGCACCAGCAACCCGGTCGACGCCGGCGCCGGCGCCGCACCCGGCGGACCTCGGCGCGATCGCCGCGGCCCTGCTCGACTCCGAGGAGGTCGACGCGGTCGTGGTCGTGCTGGTCCGCACCAGCGTCGGTGACCCGGCACCGCTGCTCGCCGCCCTGGCCCAGGTCGCGCCGACCCGCCCCGACAAGCCACTGCGTCCTGGTGCCCATGGGCGGCCTGGACCCGCACCCCGACGACGCTCCAGGGCATCACCCGCTACCGCTCGGTGACCGCCGCGATCCACGCCCTCGCCCGCGTGGCGCGCTACGCCGCGTGGCTCGGGTCCCCCGCGAGTCGCCGAGCCCCGCGACGAGGACCGTGCCGCCGCTGCCCGCGCCGTCGGCGCCGAGCTCGCTCGCCGACGACACCGGCGACGCCGACGGCTGGCTGAGCCCCGACCAGCGCCGTCGACGCTGCTCGGCGCCTACGGGCTGATCCCGGTCGGGCGCAGTCGTCCGCGGCGCCGACGGCAGCCGCCCGGGCGGCCCAGCGAGGTCGGCTTCCCGGTGGTGGTCAAGGTGGCCGAGCCGGGCATCGTGCACAAGACCGACCGCGGGCTGGTCCGGGTCGGGCTCACGTCGTACGACGAGGTCGAGGCCGCGGTCGACGGGTTCGGCGTCAGTCTCGGGCAGCCGGACGTCGGGGTGCTGGTGCAGCCGCTCGTGTCCGGCGTCGAGCTCGCGCTCGGTGTGGTCCGCGACCCGGGCTTCGGGCCGCTCGTGATGGTGGCCGCCGGCGGCGTCGCGACCGACCTCCTGGCCGACCGGGTCTTCCTGCTCCCGCCGCTGACCCGGGCCGATGCCGGGCGCGCCCTGCGGTCGCTGCGCTGCTGGCCACTGCTCGACGGCTTCCGCGGCTCGCCCCGGGTCGACGTCGCCGGGCTCGAGGAGCTGATCGTGTCACTCGGCGCGCTCGCGACCGACGTGCCCGAGGTCGCCGAGCTCGACCTCAACCCGGTGCTGGTCGCCACCGACGGCGTGCGCGCTGGTCGACGTCAAGGTCCGACTCGCCCCGTCTGCCCCGCTGGACGCGGGCATCCCGCGCCGACTGCGTCGCCCGCACTGAGCCGATGACCATCGAGAGCCACCATCAGGGACGTGCGCGTAATATGAAGATGTTTGCAACTCGTGTAGTCTTCATGTTGAGAGGGTGCAGCAGCGAGCTGCCCGTCGGGAGCAACGAGCCAGATACGGGTGAGACCATGAGCGTGCCGCTCTACCAAGCGAAGGCGGAGTTCTTCAAGACCCTCGGCCACCCGGCTCGGATCCGCATCCTGGAGCTCCTGTCCGAGCGGGACCACGCCGTGCACGAGCTGCTCGAGAAGATCGCGATCGCGCCGAGCAACCTCTCCCAGCAGCTCGCCGTGCTCCGGCGTACGTCGCTCGTGGTCTCGCACCGCGGTGGCGGCGAGGTGGTCTACTCGATCGCCGTCCCCGAGGTCCGCGACCTGCTGCTCGCCGCCCGCAGCATCCTGTCCGGCATCATCGCGTCGCACGGCGAGCTCGAGGCCGAGCTGACCGTGGCCCACCAGGCGTGAACACCTCGACGCACGCACTCCTCGCCATCCTCGCTCGGACCCGGCAGCTCCTGCCGCGGCGGGAGGACTGGTCGCACGTGCGACCGGGCCGCGACCTGGTCGCCGGCGTCATGGTCGGCCTGGTCGCGCTGCCGTTGGCGCTCGGCTTCGGGGCAAGCTCCGGCATGGGCGCCACCGCCGGTCTGGTGACCGCGATCGTCGCCGGCGCCGTCGCTGCCGTGTTCGGCGGCAGCCGGGTCCAGGTCAGCGGGCCCACGGGCGCGATGACGGTGGTCCTGCTGCCCATCATCGCCGTGCACGGGCCCGACGGCGTGCTCGTCGTCGGGCTGATGGCCGGCCTGATCCTGATCGGGCTCGGCTACGCCGGCGCGGGACGGTTCATCCGCTACGTCCCGGTCCCGGTCGTCGAGGGGTTCACGGTCGGGATCGCCGTGATCATCGCCCTGCAACAGGTGCCCTCGGCTCTCGGTGCCGACGTCCATGCCGAGAAGGTCCTGGTGCTCGCCGGCCGCGCGGTCCGGGTCTGGGCCGCCGAGCCGGCCTGGGTGCCGCTCGCCCTCGCCGCGGGCGTCACCGCCCTCGTCCTGGTGCTCTCGCGCGTCGTCCCGCTGCTGCCGGGATCGCTGATCGCGGTGGTGACCGCGACGGTCGCCAACGCCGTGCTCGGCTGGGACGCCCTACCGATCGGCCACGTCCCGAGCAGCCTGCCGCTCCCGACGGTGCCCCACGTCCCCTGGGCCGACCTCGACGTGCTCCTGCTCCCGGCCGTCGCCGTGGCCGCGCTCGCCGCGCTCGAGAGCCTCCTGTCCGCCACGGTCTCCGACGCCATGAGCGTCGGCCAGCGCCACGACTCCGACCGGGAGCTCGCCGGTCAGGGGCTGGCCAACCTCGTCGCGCCGCTCTTCGGCGGCATCCCCGCCACCGCAGCCATCGCCCGCACCGCCGTCAACGTGCGGTCGGGGGCCGCGTCCCGCCTCGCTGCTCTCACCCACGCGGTCGTCCTGCTCGTCATCGTGCTCGTCGCCGCCAGGTGGGTCGGCGAGATCCCGCGCGCGGCCCTGGCCGGTGTCCTGATCGCCACCGCGGTGCAGATGGTGCGGGTCTCGAGCCTGACGGCGCTGCTCCGCTCGACCCGCGGCGACGCGACCGCCCTGGTCATCACCGCCGTCGCGACCATCACCTTCGACCTGGTCACCGCCGTCATCGTCGGCCTCGTGGTGGCCGGGTTCTTCGCCCTGCGACAGACCGCACGCTCCGCCCGGCTCAAGGAGATGCCCCTCGACGAGAGCGACCACACCGACGAGGAGCGCTCGCTGCTGGACGAGCACATCGTGGCCTACCGGCTCGACGGACCGCTGTTCTTCGCGGCCGCCCACGACTTCCTGCTCGAGCTGGCCGACGTGACCCGGGTCCGGGTGGTCATCCTGCGGATGTCCCGTCTCACCGCGATCGACGCCACCGGGGCACACGTCCTCGCCGACACCATCAGCCAGCTCGAGCACCGCCACATCACGGTCCTGCTCTCCGGCGTACAGCCCCGTCACGAGAAGGTCCTGCGCGAGCTCGGTGTCTTCGGGCGACTGGCCCACCAGCAGCACCTCTTCGCCACCACCCCCGACGCCATCGCGCACGCCCGCGACCACGCAGCCCGCGTCACGCACTCCCCCACCGACACGCGCTCCTGACCTACGCCGGCACCAGCACCGGCACGACCGACCGGCCGACCGACCGACCGACCGACCGACACAGCAGAGGACTCGTCATGCGACTGATCTTCATGGGCCCACCCGGAGCCGGCAAAGGCACCCAGGCCGCGGCGGTGTGCGGGCGGCACGACATCCCCGCCGTCTCCACCGGTGACATCTTCCGCGCCAACGTCTCAGCCGGGACCCCGCTCGGCGTGGCGGCGCCAGCGCTACCTGGACGCCGGGCAGTACGTGCCCGACGACGTCACCAACGCGATGGTCCGGGACCGGCTCGCCGCGCCGGACTGCGCCGCCGGCTTCCTGCTCGACGGCTACCCCCGGACCCTGGGCCAGGTCGCCGAGCTGGACCGGGTCCTGGCCGACCTGGGCGTCCGCCTCGACGGCGTGCTGGTCCTCGACACCGACGGTGAGGCCCTCGTGCAGCGGCTGCTGGACCGCGGCCGCGAGGTCGGCCGCGCGGACGACACCGAGGACGTGATCCGCCGCCGCCAGGAGATCTACACCGAGCAGACCGCTCCTCTCGCCGCCGCCTACGAGGCGAGAGGCCTCCTGCGGGAGATCGACGGCAACGGGCAGGTCGCGGAGGTCAGCGACCGCGTCCACGCCGCCATCGCCGACCTGCGCGGCTAGTGGCCGGCACCGGGGATCGGCCGCCCGGGCCCGACGAGCGCCACCGGAGGGCGGCTCGGCAGGGTCCGGGCCGGCGAGGTCAGGTCGTCGTCCACCACCGGTGGGCGCGAGGCGGTCACCGCCCCTCGCTCGGGCCTCAGTACGGCGTGGAGCGGGCCAGTGCCAGCGCCCGGTCGAGCTGGAACGGGTCGTTCTGCCGGTAGAGCCACGGCCGTCCGAACCAGAGGTAGCCGTCGGCGTAGCGGCGCGCGTTCCCCCGCGCCTGCTCGGACAGGCCCCAGCGCGCGTCGGCGACGTCGACGGTCGGCGGGATGCCGAGGGTGACGCAGGTGCCACCGGCGGCGCGCGATGCACACACGTCGGCGTTGAGCGGGTCCCTGCCGGCGTAGGCGCCGAAGACGAAGGGGTGCCCGTTGCCCGACGTGTTGACCACGAAGTGCTTGCCGGCGATGCCCCGTGCCGCGAGCGCCTCGACGACCGCGGTGCCGCGCGCGACCTCGTCCTCGGTGGCGGAGTAGTGGGTCGCGTTGAGGGCGATCCCGCGTGCGGCCTCGATCCCGGCGGGCAGCAGGAAGCTCAGCACCTGGTCGACCCCGCCCTGTCCGACGGCCGGCCAGTCGGCAGCACCGACCTCGATGTAGACGCTGGTCCGCGGCAGCGCCGAGAAGGTGCGGGCGGCGTAGGCGATCAGGCCGGCGGGCACCCGCGGCCCACCCGGGGCGCACAGCGAGAACGGTCCGTCGGGCTGGAGCACGATGGCGGCCGGGGTGTCGCCCACGGCGGCCGCGAAGCGGTCGATCCAGGTGCGGTACGACGCCTGCTCGGCCGCGGTCGGCAGGCGGCGGCACGTCTCCTGCTCCCACGGCACCATACGGAAGACCGTCATCTGCACCAGTGCCTCGGGGTTGCCGGCCTGGGCGTTGGCGATGTAGTCGCCGACCTTGGCGCCGATCTGGTCGTCCGGGATCCAGGCGCCGAACCACACCGCCTTCGGGGCCAGCGCGATCCGGGCCAGCGCCTGCTTCGTCGCGCCGCTCGCCCGCTCGTACGGCGCCCACGCAGGCTCCCGGGCCCCGGTGTAGACCCCCCACGGGCGGCCGGCGAGCGGGTTCGCGTCGGCTGCGGCCTGTGCCGTGCGCCGCGCCTGCTCCTGCGCAGCGACCCGTCGGTCCTCGCGCCGCTGACCACGCTGCAGGCGTGCCGGCGCCCGCTGGCCGACCGCGCGGCGCGGCGGCGGCGCAGCGGCGGTGTCGGGCGCGGCTCCCGGGTCGGCCGAGCTCGACGCGGGTGTGACGGGCGACGGTGCCGGTGCCTCGACGTCCGGTGTCCCGGACGAGCCGCAGCCGGCGAGCACGAGAGCCAGCAGCAGGGCCGGCACCGCGGACGCGGGCCCGATGAGGGCAGCTCGTCCGGTCCTGGTCACCGGACCACCCTACGGGCGGGTCACCGGTCCGGGACGGGTGCGGACGTGCCCGGATCAGGGCGCGCCCGGCAGCGCCGGGTAGTCGACGACCGTCGCGGGGGTCCCGGGGTTGGCGATCGTGGTGGAGCCGCCGACGCCGTTGATCACGTGGGAGATCCCGCCGGCACCCCGCTCGGGGTCGAGGAAGATCGTGAGCAGGTGGTGCAGGCTCCCCGGGGCCAGGTCGGCAGGGACCTCGAAGGCGTTCTCGGCGAAGATGTCCTGTCCCTGGTTGAAGAAGCTGTAGCTGCCCATGCCGGTGCCCCGGAAACGGGTGACGGAGTCGGCGACCTTCAGCGCCGCCCAGCCGTCGACGCCGGGCGCCTCGCTGAACGCCGCCTGGCTCGGCGGGTCGTAGGCGAGCTCGTTCTGGAAGAAGACCACCTCGCCGTCCTCGCCGTTCCAGACCACGTTGTGCTGCTGGTAGTGCTCGACGAACAGCCCGGTCGCGCTGACGTGGTCGCCGTTGACCACGACGCCGTTCTTCGCAGTGTTGACGGTCCAGCCGACCGTGCCGGGGTTGCCGTGG
Organism: uncultured Actinomycetota bacterium; assembly: GCA_963757695.1. Lineage (GTDB taxonomy): Bacteria > Actinomycetota > Actinomycetes > Propionibacteriales > Nocardioidaceae > Nocardioides. The sequence continues at coordinate 75,578 of CAVWTJ010000009.1, read as the reverse complement.
TCGGCACGCCAGGCCCAGATGTTGTCGAGGACGACGTGGTCGCTGTTCACCTCGAGGCTGACCTCGGCCTTGCCGACGTACGGCCCGCCGATGCGGAAGAAGACGTCCTGGAGCGCGGTCGGGTCGGACGGGTCGCTCGAGCGCCGACCAGCGGGACGGTCACCCCGGGCGGGGTGGTGGTCCCCGTGGTGCCCCCCGTGGTGCCCCCCGTGATGCTCCCCGTGGTGGCTCCCCGTGGTGGCCCCCGTGACGACGGTGCGATGCTCCGATGCGCAGCAGCACCGGCGAGCTCGTTGCACCGGCGTCGATGGTGATGCCCGCGATGTCGACGCCGGGGACGTCCGCGACGTCCATGACCAGGGCGCCTCGCACGGCCGTGAGGGTCGCGAGCCCCAGTCCCAGCACGACGGTGCCGGGGCGGCGGACCTCGATCGTCGACCCGATGTCGTAGACGCCCGGGGTGAGCAGCAGGTGCTTCCCGCGGGCCAGCTCGCGGTTGATGTCCCGGACGCGGTCGGAGGGACGCGCCACGTAGAAGTGCGACAGCGCGATCGAGCGACCTGCCGTGGCGCCGGTGGCCCACGTCGTGCCCGAGGAGTCGGTCCGGGCGGCCGGCACGAAGACCCGGTAGCGGCCGGCGGCGTCGACGTAGAGGTAGGGCTTCTCCCTGCTGACCGGGTTCCGCACCACCGTGGTGTAGGGGCCGCACACGTCCGCGACGGCCGGGAAGCACTCGTCCGGGGCCCCCTCGACGCCCGCGAACACCTGGTTCCACACCCCGTTGGACCAGGAGTCGATGCTGCTGTCGCGCACCAGGTACTGCTGCTGGGAGCCGTTCACGACGGCGCCGGCTCGCGAGTCGGCGATGAAACCTCCGCTGGCGTACTGGGGACCGTCGGTGCAGTAGTCCATCAGCGACAACGTGCCCCCGGTGATGTTGACGCGCCGCATCGGCGCGGCCTGCGAGGCCGCCCAGAAGTTCGCCGAGGCCCGGCACCCGTCGACGCCACCGGTGACGTTGATCGTGAGGTTGCTCATCGAGCGCCAGAAGTTGTCGAGGGCGAAGCACCCGATCACCGGACGACAACGGTTGTAGACGTCGACGTGGCCGTTGATGGTGACGTCCGTGGGGTTGCGGCCCAGCCCGAGGACCTCCGTGTAGTAGCCGACCTGGAAGACGAGCGGCTCGGCCGCCGTGCCGTACGTCCCGGGCTCGAACATCAGGGCGTAGCGTCGGCCGCCCATCTCGTCGTCGAGCTGCTGGGCGGCGACGGCGTCGACCTGCGACTGGATCTCGCCCGTCGGCATGCTCGGGTCGAAGACGAGGACGTTCGGGCCGAGGTCCGGCTCGCCGACGTGGTGTCGTCCGCGCGGTGCAGGTGGTGCGGAACCGCCGGACCGAGCGACCGCGGGTGCCTGGAGGTACGACGTCGAGCCCGTACCCGACGACGGCCCGGGGCTCGCGCCGGCCGGGCCGGGGGCGGCCACCGCCGCGGTCAGCGCGGCGAGCGCCGCCGAAGCCGCGATGCCGCGGCGGTGGGCGGTCGAGGATCCGGCAGCGAGCGCCGCCCTGCGGAGTCCGGAGAAGAACGACATCACCGTGAGGCCCACCTTCCACGAGGGTAGGACCGACTGTGACGGGCGTCACACCCGACTGTCAACAGCCCCGCCGAGGTCGCGACGACGGTGACGTGGGTCTTCGCGCACGGCGGGTATCCACCCCGACCTCTCGCGGCCCGATGGGACTCCCTGCCGGGCGAGCCTCAGGCGTTGCCGCCGGACTCCACGTACGCCTCGGGGTCGCGGTCGGGGGCGTCGATCCCGCCGGCGTGCTGTGCCTCGAAGACCAGGAACTTCACGGCGATGTCGTGCCGCTCGCCCAGGTCGGCGCTCCGGCGGAAGTCGGCCAGGTCCTCGCGCTCCTCCTCCGCCATGTGGTCGCTGTTGGCGAGCCGGGCGTCGATGACCGCCTTCCACCAGTCGTCGCTCCCCACGGCGAAGTCCGCCGCGCGGGCGACGGCGTCGCGGATGTCGTTGTGGTCGCCGATGGCGTCCTCGGTCTCCTCGGCGGCGCTCTCGGCACCGCCGGCTCCGTGGCCGAGCTCGAGCACGCGCGGGTAGAAGAACTTCTCCTCGGCCGCGGCGTGCACCTCGAGCAGGATCGCCAGCTGCTTCCAGATCGCCGAGAGCGAGTCGACGTCGTCCTTGTCGAGATCGTCGAGCACGGCGAAGAGCCGGCGCTGCTGGTGGTGCTGGAACAAGATGACCTCGGTGATGTCCATGCGTTTCCTCTTCCTCGCGTTGCGGCTGTCGGGACGTCGACGCGTACGGCGCCGGCGTCGCTCACGGCTTCGTTTCGACCCTAGGGTCGCTCCGGGACCGCGTCGCCATCTGGTGGGGTGAGAGTGCACACCTCCGGCTTCCAGGACCACGTGACCAGGCTGACGGCGTACGTCGGAGCGGCACCGCACGTGACCGCGGATGGTCTCGCACGTCTCCTGACTCCGGGTCGCCGCGAACCGCTCAGGACTCCATGACGTCGAGCAGGCTCGCCACCAGCGAGCTCAGCGGCACGCCGGCCCGGACCGCCGCCTGCTGGAGCCGCTCGTGGGCTTCCTCGTCGGTGATCCCCCGATCGCGGGACAACCGGCCCGCCACCGCGGCGAGGTCGGTGGAGAGCTTGAGGATCTCCGGGGCCAGGTCGGCCCGGTCCCTGCTGCTGAACCGGAGGTCGGCGTTCCTCGCCAGCTCGCCGATCTCGGCACCGACGAGCTCGGCGATCGCCGCGTGGTGGTCGTCGAAGGCGGTGGTGGTCGACGCGTAGAGGTTGAGACCCAGCGACGGCCCCGGAGGACTCGGGACAGGCATCGACAGGGTCGAGCGAACCCCCTGGGCGTGCGTCACCTTCGTGAACAGGTCCCACTCCGCCTCGATCGAGAGCCGTCGGCGGTTCGCGATCACGACCTCGGCGTCCAGCGCGTCGACGCAGGGGCCGCCGTCGGCGTACTGGACGGCGTCGAACAGCGCCACCTCGGCGTCGGTGGCCACCAGCGTCAGGGTCACGCCCTCCTCGCGCAGCGAGATGCTCATCCCGACGCAGTCGGGCACCAGGTTGCCGATCTCGACGCTCAGCGAGACGAAGTGCTCCATGAGGTCGCGGTCGCCCCGGACGAAGGGGCCGTACAGTGCCTCGGCAGCCGCCGTCGACGGGACCGGTCGCATGCTCACCGCGAGTCCCCCACGTCCACGGCCTCGCCGGTGTGCTCGACCGTCACGTCGTCCTCCTCCTCCGACCGGCGTCGCCGGTCCGGCCTCCGAGCGAGGCTAGACGTCACCGCGGGACCGCGGATCCCACGCAGGGGTGACTCGACGTCGGCTCGCGGCACGACGTCCCCCTCCCGAGGGCGTCGCCCCACCGTGCCAGGAGTCGACCGGAGGCGAGCTGTCAGCTCTCAGAGGGGGTCGAGGCCGGCAGGGACGAGACGGCGCAGTGCGTGCGGGCCACCCGGGTGGGCGGCGCGGGCGCTCCCGGGGGCGATGTCGGGGTCCGGACGGTGAGTGCCGACAGCACCCCTCCTGCGGCCAGGAGCCCCGCACAGATCCAGGCGATCACCGCGAAGCCGTCGCGTACGCGGGCCGGGTCGGTGAGACCGTCACCGCCGAGACCACCCACCAACGGGATGGCGGCCACCGCGAGCAGTCCGGCGGTCCGCGCGACGGCGTTGTTGACCCCGCTCGCGATGCCTGCCCGGTCGTCGGACAGGGCGCCGAGGACGGTCGCGGTGAGGGGCGTCACGAGCAACGTCACCCCCACGCCGAAGATCGTCGTGGGCACGAGCACGTCGAGCAGGTACCCGGAGTCCGCGTCGATCCGACTCATCAGCGCGGCACCGACCGCCGCCACCAGTGGTCCGACAGTCATCGGCAGCCGGGGACCGACCCGGTTCATCAGCACCCCGGCGCGGGAGCTGAACAGGAGCATCAGGACGGTCACCGGGAGCAACGACAGCCCGGCTGCCAGCGGTGCGAAGCCGGCGCCGACCTGGAGCGCGACGACCAGGGCAAAGAACAGCGCTCCCAGCGCGGCGTACAGGACGAACGTGATCACGTTGGCCGCGACGAAGAGTCTCGAGGTGAACACCGTGAGCGGGAGCAGCGGTTCGCGGGCGCCGTGCTCCCAGGCCGCGAACCCGGTCAGGAGGAGCAGTCCCACCAGCAGCGCACCTCCGGACCGGACGCTGACCAGCGGGTTGCTCGCCCAGGACGTCAGGCCGAAGGTGAGCGTGCCGAGGCCGAAGGCGAGCAGCAGCGAGCCGACCACGTCGAGGTGCTTGCTCGCGCCGAGGTCGCGCGTCTCCGGGACGTGTCGACGCGCGATGACGACCACCACCAGTGCGATGGGCAGGTTGATCAGGAACACCCAGCGCCAGCTCGCCACCTCGACCACCCACCCGCCGACGAACGGACCGATCGCCCCGGCCACGCCGGTGAGCCCGGACCAGGCCCCGATGGCGCGTCCGCGGTCCTCGGGCGCGAAGACGGACTGCAGGATCGCCAGGCTGGCCGGCGTCAGCAACGCACCACCCACTCCCTGGAGGGCGCGGGCGGCGATGAGCAGCTCGACGTTCGGCGCGAGGCCGCACAGGGCCGACGCCACCGCGAACACGCCGACTCCGGCGATGAAGACGGCTCGGCGGCCGAACCGGTCACCGAGCGACCCGCCCAGGAGCACGAGGGCCGCCAGCACGAGCGCGTACGCCGTGACCACCCAGGTGAGGGCGGCGGTGCCGGCCTCCAGGTCGGCACCGATCGCCGGGAGCGCGATGTTGACCACGGTCGCGTCGATGAACGCCAGCGCCGAGCCGAGCACCGTGGCGAGCACGACCCACCGGGCCCGAGGCCCGCCCCAGGTCAGCAGGTCTCGGTCGGTGAAGGTCGTCATGGTTGACCATTGTGACGGCCGCGGACCACTCCGGCCAGGGAGGCGCCGGTCAGCACTGCACCGTCGGCGGGCGGACGACCATGACCCGCGCCACTAGGTGAGCAGCACCCACACCGGACCTGCCACCAGGCCCAGCACCACCGCCGCGGTGCTCGCGACGACGGCCGCCAGGGCCGGTCCCGGCGTCGTCGCGGCGGACTCACCGCCCTCGGGATCCGGCCGCAGCGCCGCGCGGATCCAGCGCAGGTAGTAGAAGAGGCTCGCCACCGTGTTCACCACCAGCGCGACGGCCAGCCAGGCCAGCCCGGCGTCCCAGGTCGCGGCAAGGGTCACCAGCTTGCCGACGAACACGGCCGTCGGCGGAGTGCCGACGAGCCCCAGCAGCGCCACCACGAGCGCGGTGACCAGCACCGGCCGTGCCGCCGCGACACCGGCCCAGTCCGCGAGCGAGCGCCGTCCCGGCTCCGCTGCTGCGACGGCGAAGGCCGCCACGTTGGTGACGGCGTAGCCGGCCAGGAAGAACAGCAGCGCCGGCTGCCCGAGGTCGGTGCGCCCGGCGACCGCCGCCGCGGCGAGCAGGTAGCCGACCTGGCTGACCGTGGACCAGCCCAGGAGCCGGCGTACGTCGGTCTGGGCGAACGCCGCCAGGTTGCCGACCGTCATGCTCGCCACGGCGAGCACCCCCACGAGGGTCGCCCATCGCAGCTCCCCCGGGAGGACCTCCAGGAGCCGGGTCACCGCGACCACCGCACCCACCTTGGGCACCGTGGTGAGGAAGGCTGCGGCGGTCACCGACGCCCCCTCGGTGGCGTCGGGCACCCAGAAGTGGGCCGGCACGGCGCCGGCCTTGAACAGGAGCCCGGCCAGCACCAGCAGCCCTCCGGCCGAGACGGCGGCGGCAGGGGCGTCCTGGAGCCCGACGACCACGGCGTCGTACCCCGTCCGTCCGGCCAGTGCGTAGAGGAGCACCGCTCCCAGCATGAGCAGGATGCCGAACAGGGCGCCGAACAGGTAGGTCTTGAGGGCTGCCTCGGCCGAGCTCGGGCGGGCGACGATGCCGACCAGGCCGTAGAGCGGGATGCTGGAGAGCAGGAACGCCACGACCAGCAGGGCCAGGTCGGTCGAGCCGGCCAGCAGCAGCGCACCGGCGCCGCCGAAGAGGAGCAGGCTGCAGGTCTCGCTCTCCCGGGGGTGGTCCCGCAGGTCCCCCGCCGCCAGGACCAGGAGCAGCAGCAGCACGCAGGTGACGATCACCCGCGCGGCCCCGGTCGAGGGGTCGACGGTGAAGGTGCCGGAGAAGGCCGTGCGGTCCGCTCCGGTCCAGGCGACGACCGCGGCGACCAGGGCGGCCACGGCGGCCACGGCGGCCAGCAGCCGGATCCGCCACTGGCGGGTCCGAGGCGTGAACGACCCGCCGACCAGGCACGCCATGCCCCCCAGGAACAGCAGCGCCTCCGGCAGCAGCACCAGCAGGTCAGAGCCCATCGACACCGTCAACGCCCCACGAGGTGCGCGACGGTCGCGGCTGCCGGCTCGATCAGGTCGAGCAGGGTCCGGGGCAGCACGCCGATGAGCACGGACAGCGCCAGCAGCAACGCCACCGGCGCCCACTCCCGCGGGCGCACGTCGGCGAAGCCGTGCGACAGGCCCGCGGTCGGTCCGGTGAACACCCGCTGCAGGGCCCGCAGGAACAGGGCGGCGGTGACCAGGATGCCCAGCACGGCCACCGCCGTGACCGGCACGGTGGCGATGCTGCCCGCGAAGACCTGGAACTCCGCGATGAATCCCGAGAGCGCCGGAAGACCCAGGGACCCGAACGCCGCGACGGTGAAGAGCGTCGCGTACCGCGGCGCGGGAGCGGCCAGGCCGCCGTACCCGTCGAGCGCGTAGTCGCCGGTCCGCTCGAACATGACGCCGGCGAGCAGGAACAACGCGGCCGTCAGCAGGCCGTGGCTGACCATCTGCGTCACCGCACCGGTGACCGCGACACCCCGGGCCTCCTGGGACCCGTCGGCCAGCACGCCGGCGGCGCCGACCGCGAGGACGACGTACCCCATGTGGTTGACCGACGTGTAGGCGATCATCCGCTTGAGGTCGGTCTGCGCGTACGCCACCAGCGCGCCCCAGAGCACCGAGACGATCCCGACGGCGATGATCACCGGCGCCCAGGCACGCCAGGCGTCGGGCAGCATCGGCATCGCGATCCGCACGAAGCCGTAGGCGCCCATCTTGAGCATCACCCCCGCGAGCACCGCCGACCCGATCGCCGGTGCGTCGCTGTGCGCGGGCGGGAGCCAGGTGTGGAAGGGGAACGTCGGGGTCTTCACGGCCAGCCCGAGCAGCACGGCCCCCAGCACCAGGGCGCCGACCGGGCCCTGGCCCTGGAGGGGCGGGTCGGCGGCGAGCTCGACCATGTCGAAGGTGTGTGGGTCCGAGGCGACGTAGAGGCCGACGAAACCGAGCAGGAGGACCAGCGACCCGAAGAAGGTGTAGAGGAAGAACTTCAGCGCCGACCGAGCGGCGTTCCCGTGGCCCCAGACGCTGATGGAGAAGTACATCCCCACGATCGAGAGGTCGAAGAAGACGAAGAAGAGGACCAGGTCCGCGGAGACGAACAGCCCCAGGCAGACGCTCTCGAGGAACAGGAAGAGGGCGGCCTGCAGGCGCGGGCGCTCCGACTCCCTCGAGGCGAAGACCGCGCAGGCGAAGAAGACGACCGTGGTCAGCACCACCAGCGGGAGGGACAGCCCGTCCACCCCGACGTGGTAGCTCGACCCCACCCCCGGGATCCACCGTGCCTGCTCCTCCAGGGCGAGCGCGCCCGGCCTCGGCGTGTCGTACGTCGCCCAGGCGAGCGCGGCGAGCAGCAGCTCGACCCCGGTCAGGGCGACGAAGGCGGCGCGGGCGGCGCGCTGCCCGACCTGCGGCAGCAGCAGCACCGCGGCCGCAGCCAACGGGAGGAACACCAGGACGGAGAGCACGGTCACCTCACGAGGACGAGGACGAGGACGGCGAGACCGAGCACGAGCAGGGCCTGCAGGTAGTACTGGTGGAGCTGGCCCGTCTGGGGCCGCTGCGCGAGGCGGCCGAGCCCACGGGCGCCCGTGGCGATCCCCCGCACCCCGGCGTCGACGACCGAGTCGTCGGCCCGGGCCGCGGCCGTGGCGAGCCCGGCAGTCCCGCGCGCCAGCGCCTCCACGGACCGGTCGAGGACCGCGTCGTCGAGGCGGGCGAGCAGGTCGGCGAGCCGGACGACGGGCCGCACGACCACGCGCCGGGTGATCTGCTCCAGGAACAACCAGTCGGACAGCACGGCAGGCCACCTCACGGCACGGACGGGGTCGCGCCGACGCGGCAGGACCACCGTCGCGACGACCACCGCGACCACCACGGCGACGGCGAGGGTGGCGGACAGCACCAGCTCGACCGGGCCGGGCTCGGGCGCCGTACCGCCGACCAGGTCACGGACGTGCCCGCCCAGGGGCGGCAGCGCCGACGCACCGAGCACCACGGCGCCCACCGCGAGAGGCACGAGCGCCACGACCGACCGGGTCGGCACCCGGCGGGTGCCGGTGCGCTCCTCGTCCCAGTCCGACTCGACGCCACCGGGGGGCCGACGGGTCAGCACGACGAGCGCCTTGGCGGCGTACCCGGCCGCCAGCGCGGCTCCGAGCAGACCGGTCGCGTAGAGCAGGGGCGAGTGCTCCAGCGCACCGGCGAGCACGGCGTCCTTGGTCGCCCACAGGGCGAGCGGTGGGAGGCCGGCCAACGAGAGGAGCCCGGCCGCGGCGCACGCCCCGAGCACGGGCCAGGTCCGCGCCGCGCCGGTCAGGGCCGAGAGCCGCTTGGTGCCGAGCGCCTCGAGCCAGAGCCCCGCGGCGAGGAACAGGCCCGCCTTGACCGCCGCGTGCGCCACCAGGTGCGTCGCCCCGGCGGCGCTCGCCCCCACTCCGGCCGCGAGGACGACGTACCCGAGCTGAGCCGCGGTCGAGGCCGCGAGGAGCTGCTTCAGGTCGCTCTGGGCGATCGCCACCAGGCCGAGGACCACCGCGGTGGTCGCACCGGTCCAGGCGGCGGCGTCGTCGGCCCACCCGGTCGCCGCCAGCGCCGGGGACACGCGCAGGAGCAGGTAGCCGCCCATCGCGACCATCGCGGCGGAGTGCAGCAGCGCACTGACCGGGCTGGGGCCGTGCATGGCCCGCGAGAGCCAGAACGAGAACGGCAGCTGAGCCGCCTTGCCGAGCCCGGCCACGAGCACCCCCGCGGCCAGCACGTCGCGCCAGCCGCTCGAGGCGTCCGCCAGGCTGTCGAGACCCAGGCCCGCGCCTCCCGCCAGCGCAGCACCGGCGGCCACGTAGAGACCGAGGTCCGCGGCGCGGGTGGTGAGGAAGGCCGTCGTGCCCGACGAGACCGCGACCGGGTCGCGCCAGTGGTAGCCGATGAGCGCGAACGACGTCGCACCCATGACCTCCCACGAGAGGAGCAGGGTGGGCAGGGTGGTGGCCACCACCGTCATCAGGGCGGCCGCCACGAACAGCAGCATCAGTCCGTGGAACCGGGCGGTACGCAGCCCGGGGCTGCCCGTCGCGGACAGCAGCACCAGGGCCGAGACCAGGACGACCGCGGGCAGGACCGCGGCCGCGAGGCCGTCCACGGCCAGGCTCAGGTCGGACCCGGCCAGGAACGGGGTCGCCACGGAAGGTCGCGCCGTCCCAGCCGGCAGGGCCACGACCAGCGCGGCCGGTACGAGGAGGGTGGCGGTGCCGACGCCGGCCGGCGCGGCGAGCCGGTCGGCCGCGGGCCCGGCGAGCAGGAGGGCCGAGCCCACCACGGCGGGCAGCACCACGAGGGCGACGAGGACGAGGTCGAGCACGGGGTCGAGCACGGGGTCGAGCATCAGCCGTGCAGCTCTGCGGCCATGTCGGTCATGTCGTGCCCGGCCTGGCGGTGCAGCAGCGTCGCGACGGCGAAGCCCATCGCCATCTCCACCGTCATCGCCGCGATCACGACCAGGAGGAGCACCTGTCCCGACGGGTCGGGAGCGAGGAACCACCAGGCACCCGCCCCGGCGAGGATCACCCCGTTGATCATCAGCTCGAGGCCCATCATCACCATCACCACCACCTGCTGCGACAGGGCTCCGTACACGCCCACCGCGATCAGGGCCGCGGCCACGAGCAGCACCGTCTGGATCGTCATCGACCGACACCTCCCGGGTGCGGGTCGTCGGCGGGTCGTCGATCGAGGTCGTCACCCAGACGGTCGTAGCGCGTGCGGTGGGAGGAGAGCACCACGCCGGCCACGATCGTGGCGACCATGACCGGGCTCATCGCGATCATCACCAGCATGTGGGACTCCATCAGTGCCTCCCCCAGGGCGGCGGTGACGTCGCCGGTCGACGCCCCCCGGCGGCTCGGCCACGGCACCAGCACCGCCCCGCCCCCGAGGACCAGGAAGGTGCCGACCGCGGCCAGGACCGAGGAGCGGTGCGAGTGCACCATGCTCATCGGCATCAGCGCCGGGTTCATCCCCATGAACATGACCATGTAGACGGCCATCACGGCCATCTCCATGACCATCATCAGGATCACGATCACCCCCAGGTAGGCCTGGTGCAGCAGCAGCAGCGAGATCCCGACGGCCACGAAGGACGCCGCGAGGGCATAGGTCGCGCGCGCCATCGAGTCGACGTAGAACACCAGGGCGCCGGCGACGACGGCGACGACGGCGCACAGCCAGAACGCGACGTCGGTCGGATCGAGGGTCACGGGACCTCCTTTCGGGGTGAGGCGCGGGTCTAGTGGGTGGCGACGGCGATGATCGAGACGACGAGGTCCTGGGCGACCACGAGCGGGAGCACGACCACCCAGCCGAGCTCCAGCAGCTTGTCCGGACGCAAGGTCGGGACCCTGCGGCCGGTCTCCACGAGGAGCAGGCTGAGCACGAGGGTCTTGACCAGCACCCAGGCCCACGCGGGCAGCAGCGGCCCCGCTCCCCCGCCGAGGAACAACGGCACGGCTGCCGCGCTGCCCGCGACCAGCAGGGCGTACCGGCCGGCCAGCACCAGCAGCCGGTCGACGCCCGCCAGCTCGGTCAGGACCCCGCCCTCGAGGTCGGTGCCGGCGGCCGGGTCCATCGGGGGCCGCACCGAGAAGCCCAGCACGCCCCAGCAGTACGCCGCGAAGGCCACCGGGGCCCACACCACGAACCAGGTGCCGTCCTGCGCCGCGGCGATCTCCGTCAGGTCCAGGCTCCCCGCGGCGATCGCGGGGGCGGTGAGCGCGAACATCAACGGGAGCTCGTAGCCGAGCGCGAGAGCCAGGAACCGGTAGCCGCCGACCAGTCCGGTGAGGGAGTTCGCTCCCCAGCCGAGCAGCCACCACACCGCCCAGGCCCCGACGTCGAGCGCGTTGAGCCACACCAGCCCGAGGGGGTGGTCGACCAGGGCGTGGGCGCCGAGCGGCACGAACGCGACGATCAGCACCGCCAGCGGCAGCACCGCCGACGACGCCGCCCGCCACAGCAACCGGTCCGCGGAGACGGTGGTCCGGGGACGCTGGTGCAGCAGTCGCACCGCCTCGCGCAGCGGTGTCGTGACACCCGAGCGCAGCGAGGCGCCGTGGTCGCGTGCCGTGAGCGCGCCGGAGGTGCCGGCCACGACCACGGTGACCAGGAAGAACGCGCCCAGCACCGGCACCGCGTAGAGGATCGTGACGGAGGTGTCCACGTCACACCCCCGCAGCCACGTCGGGCACGAGGTCGGCGCTGAGCGCCGCCATCCAGAGGCGGACCGCCGCGAGCTCCTGGCCGGCGACCAGGTCGGCCAGCGGCTCGAGGCCGGGGCCCTGGCGCCTCGTCTCGTCAGGAGCACCCTCCACCGCGGCCCGGGCTCGCTCGAGCAGGCCGACCAGACGGTCGCGCAGCTCCTCACGCCGGCCGTCCCCGTCGGTGACGGCGAGGTCCTTCAGCACCCAGCGCAGCACCCGGTGCCGACGCACCCGCTCCGCGAGCGCGCCTACTGCCTCGCCGACGGCCGCCGGGTCGCCCGACCCACCGGTGAGGCAGGCGTCGCGCAGGCGGGCGGCCCGTGCCGCGTCGCGGGCAAGACCCGCGAGCGTCAGCACCGAGGCCGCGGCGTCGAGCAGCCGGGCCGCGCGCGTCGTACCGTCGTCGGCGGGAGACGGCTCGAGTCCGGCGTCGAGACGTGTCACCTCCGCGTCGGCGACCACGTCTCCGTGCAGCGTGAGCCGCACCACGACCCCGGCCGGCCAGTGCGCGAGCACCGGGCCCAGCGGCAGGTGCAGCTCGTCCATCTCGAGGCCGTCACGGTCCTGCGCACCCTCCGCCAGCGGAATCCCGTCCGGCTCCATGTCGCCGTGGTCCATGCCGCCGTGGTCCACCTCCTGGCCGTCCTCGTCGGCGTCAGCCCCGCGACGGGGCCGAGCAGCGGCGCCGGCGCGCTGTGCCGGCGCCGACCGCAACGTCTCTCGCGCCTGGGCCAGAGCGGCGGCGAGACCGTCCTCTGTGTGGACCTCGATCCGCGCCCGGGGCTCCGACATCTGGTCCCAGGCGTGCTCGACGAGGGCCATCAGCTCCGGCCCCGGCTCCCCCACCACGGCCAGTACGTCGGCATCGGCGGCCGCGCTCGTCGTGCACCAGCCGGCGGCGTCCACGGCACGCTCCAGCGCGACCCGCCGGCGAAATGCTCCCGGTGCCTCCGCGACCAGCACGTGGGCCCGGGAGGTCGCGATCCCCCGCCACCTGGCGGTCAGACCCATCGGAAGACCCCCTCGCGACGGGCCCAGCCCACGGCGAGGAGCAACATCAGCAGGAAGCCGAACATCTCCACGATCGCACCGGGGCCGAGGCGGCCGACGACCACGGCCCAGGGGTACATGAAGAGCATCTCGACGTCGAAGGCCAGGAAGACGACGCTCGCGGTGTACCACCGGACGTGGTGGCGAGAGAGCGCGTGCTCGGAGGGCCGGTGGCCGGACAGCCAGGGCTCCACGAGGAACGGCTCCGCCACCACCGCCGTCCACCGGGCGAGGACCCGCACGCCGACCAGGGCCAGGAGGACCATGGCCAGCACCGCCAGCAGCGACGTCATGGTCCACCTCCTCGCGGCCGTCAGCACCATGGTCGAACAGACTGTGGTTGCTTACACTACATACCTGACACCCGTGCTGACGTGCGGGTGTTCGGAGGAGGCGACATGACTGACCATCCCCATCCGGTCGACCCCGGCGCCGTCGCGCGCGCCCGGGAGCGGATCCCCGAGCCGGCCGAGGCCGAGCGCGTCACCAGCGTCCTCACCCTCATCGCCGACCCGACACGGATGCGGCTGCTGTTCGCGCTCGACGCTGCCGAGGAGCTGTGCGTGGGGGACCTCGCGATGGCCCTGGACGCGAGCGAGGACGCCGTCGGCTACGGGCTGAGGATGCTGCGCACCGCCGGCCTGGTCAGTCGGCGCAAGGACGGCCGGATGGTCTTCTACCGGCTCGCCCAGGGGTTCCCGGAGCCGTTGCGCCAGCACTGCCTGATCCGCCTCGCCGAGATCTCCACGGGACGGTCCGAGGACGCGTGAACGTCACCAGGGGTCGGGCCAGGCCCCGGACGGGCCCGGGACGGGTCAGTCGTCGAAGGCCTCGTCGAGCTCGATGAGCACCCGCGCCGGCTCGCTGATCGTGAAGACCAGCCCCTGCGCCTGCCCGAGCCGGATCGAGGCGCGCCCGGCGAAGGCCGCCATCCTGGTGTGGATCGGGTCCGCAGGCCGGTAGGGCGCCTTGCCGGGGCGGACCGCCGGCACGACCAGCTCGGTGCGACCCTCGCCGAGGGTGTTGCGGACGACGTAGCGACCCGGCCGGAGCACCGAGGCGGCGAACAGGTCACCCTCGAGAAGGTGACGGCTGTCGAACTCGGCGCCCTTCTCCCGCGGATCCCCCACGACGGTGGCCCACCGCTCGGTGCCGGAGCCGACGTAGAACGAGACGTAGCCGCCGGTCGCGACGTGGTAGGTCGGTCGTGGCTGGTCGCCCGAGCCACAGCAGGCTCCCCCGCTGCGTCGACGCGAGGGACCGTACGTCGACAGGTCGATCTGGGTGGCCGGCCGACCGTCGTCGTCCACGACGACCTCGTACTCGCCGCGCGGGTCGTCGCCGACGTACGCGGCGCCGACGTAGCGACCGGGCGTGCCGAACCGGTGGACGCTCGAGCTCAACAGCCCGAGGGCGGCGCTGTCCACGCCGATCTGGCCGAACACGTCGGTCCTCATCAGGAGTCCTGTCCGATGTTCGCTTCCGCGATCATCTCGTCGTCGGTGACGCGCACCGTGAGGTCGGTGAGCGGAACCTTCACCGGGATCAGTCCGTTCGTCGGCCCGAGGATCGGGAAGGGGTCCTCGATGACGTTGATCGGGAACTTCCTGGCGAAGTGGTCGAGGACGGCCTGGGCGATCAGGTCGACGAGGCCGAGACTGGTGCCGAACAGGTCGGACAGCCACTCGTCGAGGTCGTCGGGGAGGTCGAGGATCGCGCGCACGAGGTCGACGAGCGGGCCGAGGAGCGCTGTGACGAGGCTCTTCACCCACCCCGGCAGGGGCCCGAGCAACGCGTCGACCGCTTGGGCGAGCGCAGCCTCGAGCAGGTCGCCGGCGATGTCGGCGAGGTCGAACAGATCGATGTCGACGGCCTCGGTGTCGACGAAGACCTGCCACTGGTTCTCCAGGCCCAGGTCCTCGGCGGTGAGGTAGTCCATCCCGACGGGACGCGCCGGGTTGACGGCGTACTGCGTCGCGAGGCGCCCGATGAACGACACCTCGCTGCGCAGGAACGGCGCCAGGTCGAGGTCCAGCCCGAGGTCCGGGTCGTCGTCGAAGATGCAGATCCGGGGTGCCCGAAGGACACAGCCCCACGGCGAGGGGATGAGGCAGAAACCCCCGAAGCAGTGCCCCGGGATGTCGATGCCGACGAAGCCGCGGAACACGACCGGGTCGATGTCGAGCTCCTGGATGCTGATCGTGTTGTCGTCGCGCAGGTCGACCGACCCGTCCTTGAGCCGGACGTCGATCTCGTAGCCGGCGGTGAAGGGGCCGAGGTCGGCCGTGTCGGACGCGACGAGCGCGAAGTTGTCGCGGACGTGGGCGAAGAACCCCTGGAATGCCGCCTCCGACGCGGCGACGGTGACGTCGGCCATCAGGGGGTCACCTCGATGTCGACGAAGACCTCGAGCTGGTCGTCCTGGATGGCGGGGTTGTGCGGGACCGCGTCCGCGGCCTGCACCGTGACCGACCCCAGCCCGAGCGGCAGGTCGAACACGAAGACCGGCAGGAGCACCCGCAGGCGCGGCATGAGCACGTAGCGGAGCATCGCCTCGAGGTAGCACTCGAGGGAGCTCTCGAGGCCGTCGGGCGAGATGTCGACGATCTCGATCCCGTCGAGGACGAGCTCCACGCTCTCGGCGCCCCGGGGGCCCCGCAGCTCGGCGTGAGCGGTCGCGTAGACATCGAGCTCGAAGCAGGTCAGCCGCTCGACCGGCAGCGTGACCGGGCGACCCGGTGGCGCCGTCGGGTCGGGGTCGTTCCTCTCGTCGCGGTCCTTCGACCCCGGGATCCGGACCGGCGGCTGGGGGGCGGGCGGGTAGGCGTCGAGCGCTCGATCGCCGGGGCACCCGATCCCCGCGCAGACCCGGAGGAAGAGCGCGAGCTGCTGGTCGTCGAGCTTGCCGCCGAGCTGGTCGGGGAGCTCGAGGTCACTGGGGTGGAAGTCGACCGTGACGTCGGCGATCTGCAGCGCCCAGTTCAGGCCGTACTGCCCGCCGGTACCCGGGATCGCGAGGTGGTCCTCGACGGTCACCACCGGGTTCTGCCGGGCGAGCACCTCCGGTGCGACGCGGAGGGGGCAGCACAACCGCTCCTGCCACCGATCGGCCACCCACTGGGTCCCGTAGGTGAACAGCGAGGGCCGCTTGGCCCGCACGTGCTCGAGGATCCGGTTGACCCCGCGCTCGTGGAAGCTGCCGTAGAGGTCGGAGAGATCGGTGAGTGTCACGGGGATCCCCTTCGTCGGTCCCGGCGCGCGAGGTGCGCGCCGTCCCCCTGGAGGAGCCCGACGACCGCTGCTGGATACACGAGCGGCGAGGAGATCTGGAAAGCATCGACGGGGCCCGTCGACGGCGCGGTCCTACGTCGAGGAACGGCGACCGGGCCGGTGGAGCCCTCGGGTCCGGGCCGTCGCGCTCACGGGCGCCCGTGCCCGTCCAGGTAGGCCGCGACCAGGCCACCCAGGCTGGGCAGGTGGTAGCCACCTTCCTGGACGAGGACGGTCGGCAGCCCGAGGGAGCCGAGCGTGCTCCCGGCGCGACGGTAGCCCTCCGCGGTCACCTGCAACGGGCTCTCGGGATCGTCGACCGCTGCGTCCACACCGAGCGAGACCACCAGCGCCGAGCACCCGGACGTGGCCACCCACCGGGCGAGGTCCGCCACGGCGACCAGCCATCGGGCGTCGTCGGCACCCTCGGGCAGCGGCAGGTTGCGGGTGGCGCCGAGCCCGGCGCCGGCCCCGGTCTCGGACGCGTGCCCGAAGAGGTGCGGGAACCACCCGGCGGCCGGGTCCACGTGGACCGAGCCGTAGAGCACGTCGGCCCGGCTCCAGAAGACCGCCTGGGTGCCGTTGCCGTGGTGGGCGTCGACGTCGACGACCGCGACCCGGGCGTGGCCTGCGTCGAGCAGGCCCTCGGCCGCGACCGCGGCGTTGTTGAGGTAGCAGGAGCCGCCGTAGCCGCCGGGCGTAGCGTGGTGACCCGGTGGCCGACTCAAGGCGTACGCCGTGCGGGCACCGGCGGCGACCAGGTCGACCGCGGTCAGGGCGCAGTCGACGGCGGCCCGCGCGGCCTGCCAGGTCCCGGGCCCGACCAACGTCATCGTGTCGTAGCAGTAGGTCCCGGCCCGCCCGTGCACGACGCTCGCTCCGGTCGTGGGCATCCCCTGGGTCATCGCCGGCGTGGGGAACAGGTAGGGCACGACCCGGTCCTGGCCGGCCAGGTCGGCGTAGGGACCCGCCTCCCAGTCGGCGTACGCGCCCTCGAGGAAGGTGCGCATCGCCTCGTCGTGGACCCGCTCCAGGACCGCGTCGTCGTGCGGGACCGACGGGTGGAGCGGGTGCGTGGCCGAGACTGCGTCGAGGATCGCGTCGACCCGCTGCGGGACCTCGGTGCCGTCGGTGGTGGTGCCCACCCAGATCTCATGGCGGGGCTCGTGGTCTCGGGTGGTCGCGGACCACACGACCGGGATCGAGTACCTCACCCGGCCAGCATCTCACTCCGGGAGGCCTTCGGTCGGGCAGGATGGGGACATGTCCGACTCCCGGCCTCGTGCCCGAGACCTCGGTGTCCGGGTCGGGGCGCTGCCCTGCGGCCCGACCAACTCGGTGCTCGACGTCGCCGGCGTCGGCCTGGGCCACGCCACCGTGCACCGCGACGAGCCGGCCCCACCTCGGGGCCGGGGCACCGCCCGGACCGGTGTCACCACGCTGGTCCTCGCCGAGGACGCCTACCTGCGCCCGGTCCCGGCCGGGGGCGCGGTGCTCAACGGCGCCGGCGAGTGCACCGGGTTCCTGACGGCCGTCGAGTGGGGCTCCGCCGAGACACCGGTCTACCTCACCTCCACCCTGCAGCTCGGCCGCGTCTACGACGCGGCGTGCGAGCTCGCCCTCGAGCAGCACCCGGAGGTTGCCGACGACGTGGTCATCCCGGTGGTCGGCGAGTGCGACGACTCCCACCTCAACGACTGTCGCCGGATGCAGGTCACCGCCGACGACGTACGCCGGGCACACGCGGCTGCCCTCACGGCCCGAGGCTCGACCTCCGCACCCGACGAAGGTGCGGTCGGCGCCGGCACGGGCATGTCCTGCCTGGGGTTCAAGGGCGGGATCGGCACCGCTTCGCGGGTCACGCCCGGGGGCCACACCGTCGCCGTCCTGCTGCTCACCAACTTCGGCACCCGCGACCAGCTGGTCGTGGACGGGGTGCCCGTCGGTCGTCTGCTCGGGCCGAGGCCGGGCGGGCCACCCACCCCCGCCGGGTCCTGCCTGGGCGTGGTGGTCACCGATGCCCCGGTCGACGGTGCAGCCTGCAGCCGCCTCGCGCGCCGGATCGGGCTCGGCCTGGCCCGTACCGGCTCGGTCGCCCACCACGGCAGCGGGGAGATCTTCCTCGGCTTCGGCACCGGGATGCGCCTGGACCGCGACGGTCGTCCCGACACCACCGCACTGGTCTCCGGACGCGCTCTGGACCCCCTCCTCGCCGCCGTCGTCGAGGCCGCCGAGGAGGCCGTGCTCAACTCGATGTTCACCGCCCCCACCACCACGGGTCGCGACGGCAGGACCTCCGAGTCGCTGCACTCCCCCGCGGTCCTGGCCCTCCTCGACGGGCGTCGCGGATGACCGGGACACGACACGAGGTCCGGCTGACGATGGCCGACGGCGTCGAGCTGGCCGGCTCCCTCTTCCTGCCGGACCCGGCAGGTGGCCCTCAGCCGTGCCTCCTCGAGGCCCTGCCCTACCGCAAGGACGACCTGACCGCGTCCTACGCCGAGGGGTACGAGCTGCTGCGCGACCGCCACCAGTACGCCGTGTGCCGCCTCGACGTGCGCGGGACCGGCTCGTCGGGTGGTGACGCCACCGACGAGTACCCCCGAGCGGAGCAGGCGGACCTCGTCGAGGTGATCGCCTGGCTCGCCGGCCAGGACTGGTGCACCGGCAGCGTCGGCATGTTCGGCACGTCGTACTCCGGCTTCAACTCCCTCCAGCTGGCCTGCGAGGACGCGCCGTCCCTGAAGGCGGTGTGTGCGATCTACGCCACCGACGACCGGTGGACCGACGACGTGCACTGGCGCGGCGGCGCCCTGCGGCTGGTCGACCTGGTCGACTACTGCCACTACATGACCGCGATGAACGTCCTGCCGCCCGTACCGGAGGTATGGGGCGCCGACTGGGCCGCCGAGTGGCACCGGCGGATCGCCACCACCGTCCCGTGGGCGCTGCGCTGGCTGCGGGAGGGGCGGCACGGCGACTACTGGCGCGACGGTTCGGTGCGGCTGGACGCCGATGGTTCGGGCTACGACCGGCTGAGCTGTCCGGTGATGCTGGTGGCCGGCTGGGCCGACGGCTACCGCAACAACACCTTCCGCACCGTGGCCGCACTCCGGGACACCGGCACCCCGCACCGTCTGTTGGCCGGCCCCTGGGCGCACGCCGACCCGGCCACCGCGATGCCCGGCCCGCGCATCGACCTGGACGTGGAGATGGTGGCCTGGTTCGACCAGTGGCTGCGCGATGAGGCGGAGAGCGCTCACGTCGACCGCTGCGACGTCTTCGTCCGCTCCTCGACGCTGCCGGAGCCGGACCTGGACCTCCACGCGGGTCGTTGGGTCCGGCTCCCGTCGGTGCCACCGACCCGGACGCAGGCCGTCGCGCTGCCCGGGCCGCGCAGGTTGCGGGTGATCCCCGACGTCGGCACCGCCGCCTGGATCGACTGCGCGGGGCACCTGCCGTGGGGCCTGTCGGGCGACCAGCGGCTCGACGACGCGCGCTCCCTGACCTGGGACGGCGCCGCGCCCCCGGAGCCGGTGGTCGGGCAGCCCAGGGTGACGCTGCGGATCAGCGTCGACGCAGCGGCGGCCTCGCTCTCGGTGAAGCTGTGCGACGTGTTCGCCGACGGCACGTCCGCCCTGGTCTCCCGTGGCACCATCGACCTGGCCTTCCGGGGTGGCGTCCATGGCGCCCCGAGGCCGCTGGTGCCTGGCGAGGAGTACGACGTCACCGTCGAGCTCGACGCCTGCGCCTATGCCTTCGACCCCGGCCAGACGCTGCGGGTCAGCGTCGCGGGGGCCGACTGGCCCAACACCGTCGCTCCCCCGGCGCCGGTGACCCTGACCGTGCACGGGGGCCACCTCGAGCTGCCCCTGCTGGTCGGTGACTTCCCCGAGCCGACGTTCACCGCCGGGGCCGAGGACTCCGCCGAGGGCACGTCCGGGATCGGCTGGGAGCTGCGCGACGACGTGCTCGCCCGCACCACGACCGCCCTGACCCGCTCGGTCACGGACTACCCCACGCCGTACGACGGCCACGCGCTGGAGGACTACCGCGGCGAGGTCTCGGTCGACCGGCGCTCCTTCGCCCAGCTCGCGCACGCCGACACCCGCCTCGAGCTGAGCTGGCCGGGCATCGACGTGGCCGTCCTCGCCGAGATGGACGTGGTTCTGGGACCGGACGGGCTCGACGTGTCGATCGGGCTGTGGGCCCACCTCGACGGCGACGAGGTCGCGCACCGCAGCTGGCACGAGGTCCTCCCGCCCCGCTGCTGAACGGGACGGCTCAGACCAGCGGAAGCCCGGCGTACGCGCGCGAGACCATCGCGACCAGCTGCACCACCGCGTCCTCGGCCGGCGAGAACGGGCCGGGCGCGTAGTGCGGTCCGGCCAACCCACGCTGCACGGACTCGCACGCGGCCCAGTCCTGACGGTTGGTGAGGTCCCAGAAGTCGACCGCGTAGGACGGGTCCGGGACCGAACCGTCGGGACCGGGCTGGAGGTACCACGAGCACTCGATCCAGGTCCGGTCCGGCGCCAGCGGCACCAACCGGTGGGTCATGACGTAGTCGGGGTGGGCCGAGACCAGCAGGTTGGGGAGCAGGTGGACGTACTCCACCGCGGTGGGCGGGGCCCCGGGGATCGGGTGGCCTCCGGACTCCCCGGACAACGACATCGTCGCCATCCCCTCGCGCAGGACCATCGACCCGCCGACCCAGGCGCCGGGGAGGTCGTAGTTGTCCCCCGAGGTCGGCGGGCTCACCTGGCAGAGCTCCGGGTGAATCAGCGGGCAGTGGTAGCACTCGTGGTAGTTCTCGGCCACGATCTTCCAGTTCGCCGCGATCTCGTAGGTGTGCCGGTCGGCCAGCCGCAGCGTCTCCGGTGCGTAGGGCGCCACGATCGGCCCCAGGTCGCCGAGGTGGTCGGCGAACGGCACCACGTCGGGATGACCGAGCGGGTGCCGACCGTGCCCGAAGACCCAGCCCTGCCAGGTCGCGACGGGCAGCTCCACCAGGGAGTAGTCGCGCGCCTCGAAGCCCGGCTCGTCGCGGTAGCCGGGCGCCGCGACAAGGTCGCCCGCGAGGTCGTAGGACCACGCGTGGTAGGGGCAGACGACCGCCCTGCGACTCGCCGTCCCGCCCTCGGGCAGCAGCTCGTGCGCCCGGTGCCGGCAGGTGTTGGCGAAGAGCCGGACCTTCCCGTCGTCGCGGGTCAGCAGCCCCGCCACGTCGCCGATCATCAACGCCCGCTGGGTGGTCGCCTTGGCCCGGGCGCCCGCGGCGCTGCCCGTGGGCACCAGCTCGTTGAGGCGCCCCAGGCAGGTCCAGGTGCCAGCGAAGAGATGGCGTCGCTCCCAGGCCAGCACCGCTGCCGAGGTGTACGCCGCCGCCGGCAGCATCGCCGGCACGGCACCGTCGCGGGACAGCACCTCGTCGCGCAGCGCGGTCAGGTCGTCGCTCAGCTCGGTCGTCATGGGCGTCCTCACACCAGCCAATGGGTCGCGTAGTCCGGGTCGGTCAGGGCCGGCCGGTCGAGCCTGAACGTGGCGAGGTCGTTCGCGGTCTCACCGTGCTCGGCCAGGTCGGCCAGCAGCCGACCGAAGGTCGGGGCGAACTTGAAGCCGTGTGCCGCCCCCAGACCCACGACGACCGACGGGTGCCCGGGCACCGGACCGAGGACGAAGTCGCGGTCCGGGGTCAGCGTGTACTGGCATCGCAGGGAGCGCACCGGTGGCCCGGCCCCGGGCAGGATCGCGTGCACGTGGTCGGCCAGGAGCCGGAGCCGCTCCGCGTCGATCCCGTCGGACCCGTCGGCCGGGCGGACCTCGGGATCGACCTCGGGGCCGCCGCAGTCCTGAGCGGCCTTGATCGTCGGCTCGCCGTAGGTCGGGAAGCCGTAGAACGACGGCTCGTCCATCCAGATCCACAGCGGCAGCACGCCCGGTGCGAAGCGCCCCGGATCGTCGGGAGCGAAGTAGGTCGCCTGCTCGAGGGTCACGGTCAGCGGGACCCTGACGTCCAACGACGCCAGGACGTCGTTGGTCCAGGCATCGGCGCAGACGACGACCGCGCGCGCCCGGTACGTGGTCGCGTCCGTGACCACCTCCACGCCGCCAGGCCCCCGGTCGCGCAGCGCCGTGACCCGGCTGTGGTCGCGCAGCACCGCCCCGTCGCGGACCGCCAGCCGCTGCAGCTCGGCAGTGCCCGGGCCGGCGGGCACGATCGCGGCGCGTTCCTGGTGCAACGCGATGGTCCCCTCCGGGAGCCGGAGCTGCGGCCATCGGCGAGCCACCTCGTCGATGTCGAGCAGGTCGTGCGGGATGCCCACGGCAGTGAGGCTGTCGGTGTAGTCGACCAGCGGGATCGCCGGGTCGGGCGGGAAGAGGTCGAGCCCACCGGTGACGGTGACCAGGCGCTGCCCGCCGTCGGCCTGCAGCCGCGCCCAGTCGTCGTACGCCTCGCAGGTCAGGCGGACGTACTCGGGCGTGTGGTAGCTGTGCCGCAGGATCCGGCTGGTGTCATGGCTGGCGCCGCGGTGATGGCCCAGAGCGAAGCGCTCGAGGCCGACGACCCGGTGCCCCCGGCGAGCGAGCTGGTAGGCGGCCGCGCTGCCGAGGGCCCCCAGTCCCACCACGACGAAGTCCACCTGCTCAGTCATCGCTGCCCTCGCTCGTGGGTCGGGCTGCCAGCCGGGGCAGCAACCAGCGCCGGATGTCGGCACTGTCGTCCTCCATCGGCGCGAACCACCCGTGGCGGTAGCTCCGCGAGGACATGCCCCGCTGTACGGACTCGCAGATCGCCCAGTCCTGCCGGTTGACCAGGTCCCACAGCTCCACGGCGTCGGTGGGGTCGAAGTCCGGGGCATCCACCTCGGCCGCGTCGAAGAGGAGCAGGCAGTCGATCCGGGTGCCGGCGACCCCCTGCGGCCGGAGCACGAAGGCCGCCACGTGGTCCGCCGAGCAGGACAGCAGCAGGTTGGGGTGCACCAGCTCGCCCTTGTGCCGGGTCCGTTCGGCCTCGTCCAGGCCGGGCAGGGGGGCCCGGGTGGTGGTGCCGCTCAGCGTGAACGTCCAGGCGCCGTCGCGGTGCGGTATGCCGTCCTCCCAGTCGAGGCCCGCGCCCCCGCCGGCGAAGGCCGGTACGAGGCGCGACAGCTCCGGGTGGACCGGACCGCAGTGGTAGCACTCGTTGTAGTTCTCGGCGACGACCTTGTAGTTGGCGGCCACGTCGTAGGTCAGCACTGCCCCGGTGACGAGCTCGCCCATCGCGTAGTTGGCCAGACGCTGCCCGGCGCGGCCCACGGCCTCGGCGAGAGGCGCCGCCGTGTCCGGCGTCAGGTGGACCAGGACGAAACCGGACCACTCCTCGACCCCGACCGGGTGGAGCGCGAAGTCGGCGGCATCGATGCCGCCCTCCTCGAGATCCGCGTGCGGCGCCCGGAGCAGCTCACCGGCCAGTGAGTAGGTCCACGAGTGGTAAGGACAGCGGAGCGCGCCGACCGCGCAGGTGGTCGTCCCCGGCCCCGGCTCGGTCGCGACGAGCTGCGCGCCGCGGTGGCGGCACACGTTGTACGCCGCATGCAGCGTGCCGTCCGCGTCGCGCGTCACCAGCACGGACTCCCCCACGACGTCGACGACCGCCAGGCGGCCCCCGGAGCGCAGCCCCAGGTCGTCGACCCGGCCCACGCAGAACCACTCGCCGAAGAGCACCCGGTCGCGCTCGGTGGTCCACGCCGCCTCGTCGACGTAGAGCTCGCGCGGCAGCGCCGGCTCCAGCGGGCTCACGAGGCGCCCCGGTCGGCGGTGCGCGCCGCGACCAGGTGGCACGTACTCGCCTGGTGGCCGTCAGCCGGGAGCACCGGCAACGCGGTGCGCCGACAGTCGTCGGCCACCCCGGCCGCCTCGGCCGTGCCGTCGGCGAGCGCCGGGCACCGCGGGTGGAAACGGCAGCCGTGCGGGATCCTGGTCGGGTCGGGGATCTCGCCGACCAGCACCACCGGCTCCAGCCGGTCCATCTCCGGCACCACCGAGAGCAGGGCCTGGGTGTAGGGGTGCTGCGGACGCGACAGCACCTCCTCGGTGGGGCCGGCCTCGACGATCCGGCCGAGGTACATCACCGCCGTACGGTCGGCGATGTTCCAGGCCAGGCCCAGGTCGTGGGTCACGACCAGGACCCCGAGCCCCAGGTCGGCCCGGAGCTGCAGGAGCAGGGCGAGGATCTCGCCGCGGATCGAGGCGTCGAGGCTGGAGACGGGCTCGTCGGCGATCAACAGCTCCGGTCCGAGGACGAGAGCCCCCGCGATCAGGACCCGTTGGCGCTGACCACCGGAGAGCTCGTGCGGATAGCGCAGGAACAGCCGCTCGGGCGGCCGCAGCCCTGCCGCGGAGAGGGCGTCGGCGACCTGCTGCGCCTCGCTGCGTCCCTGCGGGTCGCGCGCGGACAGCCCGTGCAGGCGCAACCCCTCTGCGACCGACTCGTAGACGGTGTGCCGCGGGTTCAGCGCGCCGGACGGGTCCTGGAGGACCATCTGCACCTTGCGCCGGAAGGCCCGCAGCGCCCGGGGCCGGCGGTCCAGAGGGTGCCCGTCGAGGAGGATCGCGCCACGGGTGGGCGGCTGGAGCCCCATCAGGGCCCGGGCCAGCGTCGTCTTGCCCGAGCCGGACTCCCCCACCAGGGCGACGATCTCCCCGGACCGGACCACCAGGTCGGCACCGTCGAGGGCGGTCGCGACCGAGCCGCTGCGCGCGCGGTACTCCACCGCCACCCCCCGAGCCTCGAGGGTGCGGGTGTCGTAGCGTGCGGTGGTCATGCCTCACCCACCCGGATGCAGGCGACGGCGCGACCGGCGACGTGCTCGAGCAGCGGTGGCTCCGCCTCCCGGCAGGCGTCCACGACGCGGGGACAGCGGGGGGCGAAGGAGCATCCGGGCGGCAGCTCCCTCGGATCGGGTGGATCGCCGGCCAGGCCCGATGGCGCATAGCGCGCCGCGGGGTCGCCGACGCGCGGGAAGGCCGCGGACAGAGCGGCCGTGTAGGGGTGCAGCGGGGCGGTGAAGAGCTGGTCCGCAGGACCGTGCTCGACCACGCGACCGCCGTACATCACGGCGATACGGTCGCTGATGTCGGCGAGCACGGACAGGTCGTGGCTGATCAGCAGCATGCCCACCCCGAGCCGGTGCACGAGGTCGGCGAGCACGGCCAGCACCTGGGCCTGGACCATCACGTCGAGGGCCGTGGTCGGTTCGTCGGCGACGACCAGCGAAGGTCGGCAGGCCAGCGCCATCGCGATCATCACCCGCTGCTTCTGTCCGCCGGAGAGCTGGTGGGGATACGACATCGCTCGCTCCGGCCCCATCCCGACCTGGTCGAGCAGCTCGACGACGCGGGAGTCGACCTCGCTGTCCCGCACGTCCGGCTCGTGGATCCGGATCGGTTCGGCGATCTGGGCACCCACCCGCTGCACCGCGTTGAGCGAGTGCAGCGCGCCCTGGAACACGATCGAGGCCCCGGCCCACCGCACCGCACGGACGTCGCCCCACTTCATGGCCAGCACGTCGGCCTCCTCGAAGAGCACCTTCCCCGAGATCACCGCGCCGCTCGGTTGCAGGCGCAGGACGGCGCTGGCCAGCGTGGACTTGCCGCATCCCGACTCCCCCGCGACCCCGACGATCTCGCCGTGGTCGACCACGAGGTCGACCCCGCGCACGGCGGGCAGGTCGCCGCCGTCGGTGTGGTAGGTGACCTGCAGGTCGGACAGCCGGAGCAGCTCGGTCACGACCGCCTCCGCAACCGCGGGTTGAGGATCTCCTCGAGCGCCTGCCCGATGAGGGTGAAGCTGAGCACCACCAGGACCACGCAGATCCCGGGCGGGATGAAGAACCACCACGAGCCCGTGGTGATGGCACCGACCCGGTAGGCGTCGTCCAGCATCGTGCCCCACGAGACCCGGGTCGGGTCGCCGAGGCCGAGGAAGCTGAGCGTGGTCTCGGAGAGGATGGCGATCGCGACCGTCAGCGTGGTGTTCGCGAAGACCATCGGCATGACGTTGGGCAGCACGTGCCGGGTGATCTGGTGGCGGTGCCCGGCACCGAGCACCCGCGCTCGCTCGAGGTAGGGACGCTCCTTCACCGAGAGGGTCTGGCTGCGGATGAGCAGCGCGGTGCCCGGCCAGGACGTCACCCCGATCACGATGGCGATGTTCCACAGCGAGCGGCCCAGCACGCTCGCCAGGACGATGGCCAACGGCAGGAACGGGATCACGAGGAACCACTCGGTGAGCCGGAACAGCACGGCGCCGGTCCAGCCGGAGAAGTAGCCCGACGTCAGCCCGACCAGGGTGCCGATCACCATGGAGATGAGCGTGGCGAGCAGCCCGACGAAGAGCGAGATCCGCGAGCCCCAGATCAGCAGGGTCAGCACCGAGCGGCCCTTGTCGTCGGTGCCGAGCAAGAAGGCAGTCGACGGCGGCTCGAGCACGCCGCCCGTGGCCTTGGTGACCTCGAGCCCCTGCGCGTCGGCGAGCCAGGGTGCGGCCAGGGCCATGAAGACGAAGATGCTGAGCACGACGAGACCGGCCATGCCGGTCCGGTTGCGCCGGAACTGGCTCCAGCCCCGGCTCCAGCTGGCCGCCCGACGGCGCCGGGCGAGCCGGCGTGCGGTCAGGGTGGCGGCCGACTCCGCGCCACTCATGTCCGGACCCGGGGATCGAGCAGGCCGTAGACCAGGTTCGCGGCGAGGTTGGCGACGATCACCGCGGCCGACGCCACCAGGAAGGTGCCTTGGAGCACCCAGTAGTCGGGGACCGACAATGCCTCGGTGGCGAGCAGTCCGAGCCCCGGGATCGAGAAGACCGTCTCGATCGTGATCGCGCCGGCGACGACGAAGCCGAAGTTGAGGGCGACCACGGTGGTGGTCGGGAGCAGCGCGTTGCGCACGGCGTGCCGGTCGCGCACCTGGGCATCGCGCAGCCCCTTGGCCCGTGCGGTCACCAGGTAGTCCTCACCGATCTCGTCTAGCAGCGAGCTGCGCATGATCAGCGCGTAGTCGGCCAGGTAGGCCAGGGTCAGCGTGAAGACGGGGAGGGTCAGGTGCCAGGCGGTGTCCAGGACCCCGGACAGTGAGCCCGGGTCGGCCTGGATCGAGTGCAGCCCCCCGGTGGGGAACAGCCCGGGGAAGGGTCCGGCCCCGACCGAGAGCACCGCGATCAGGATCAGCCCCAGCCACCACTCGGGCATCGAGTAGAGCGTCAGCGAGCTGCCGGTCGAGAAACGGTCGAAGACGCCTCCGCGCGCCCAGGCGCCGCGGATGCCCAGCCAGATCCCGATCACGGCGGCGAGCAGGGTGGAGGTCCCCACGAGCAGCACGGTCGGCCAGATCCGGTCGGCGATCAGCTGGGAGACCGGCACGCGGTAGCGCAGGGAGATTCCCAGGTCGCCGTGGAGGGTGTTGCCCAGGAACGTCCAGAACTGCTGGAGGAGCGGCTGGTCGAGGCCGTAGGTCCGGTTGAACGCCGCCATCTGCTCCGGGGTGCTGAACCTCCCGCGGCCCAAGGTGCGGGCGGGGTCGCCGGGCAGCACCCGGAAGAGGAAGAAGTTGACCACCAGCATGAACGCCAGGCTGGCGACGGCCCCGCCGAGCTTGCCGACGGCGTAGCGGCCGTAGCCGCCCCGCACCGGGCGGCTCGGCGCGTGTGAGCCCGACGACAGCTCGGCGGCGGCCAGGGTCATTCGCGATCCCCGATGCTCGCCCGCCTCCGGGCGAGGAGCACGCCACCGACCACGACGACCGCGGCCCCTGCCACACCGAGCCCGATCAGGAACCCGGACCCCACTGCGGAGTCCTCGGCCGCGGTCGTGGCGTCGCTGGCCGTCGTGACGCCGTCGCAGGTGCCGGCGTCCGCCGCCGGGCGCATGCTCAGGTAGTTGTGCACGCCGTACTGGAAGAGCCAGATGCCACCCGGGTCTGGCTGCGGCTGGAAGCAGGCGAACCGGTCGCTGCGAACGGCCTCGCCGATCGTGTTGTAGGCGGTCACCAGGTACGGCGACCGCTCGAAGAGCAGCTGCTGCATCTGCGCGACCTGGTCGACCCGCGCCGCGTCGTCGGTCTCGGCGTGCTGCTGCTCGTAGAGCGCGTCGTAGGCCGGGTCGCAGAACCAGGAGTCCGACCAGTTGCCCCGCTGTCCGCAGGTCATGTAGCTCAGCATCGAGTCCGGGTCGGGCTCGACGTACCAGCCCCACTGGAAGGCGTCGAAAGTGCCGTCGAGGATGATCGAGGTGAGCTTGCTGGACTCCACCGCGGTGACCTCGGAGGAGATGTCGAGGTCGGCGAGCCACTCCTTGAAGTAGGCCATCGTGTCGGTGGAGGTGGGCGAGTCGGAGCGAGCGAGCAGCCGCAGGGTCCCGATCGGCCTGCCGTCGGGCAGCGTGCGGAACCCGTCGGCACCGACGACGTACCCGGCCTCGTCGAGCAGCGTGGCCGCTCGGTCCGGATCGTAGGAGAACGCGGCGTCGTCGGGCGGGGACCAGTGGAAGTCGCCGTAGGCGGGCGGGACGATCGTGTCCCCGGGCAGGCCGGCGCCCTGGTAGACCGTGCCGATCAGCTGGTCGAGGTCGAGGCCGAAGCCGAGGGCGTGCCGGAACGCCGGGTCCAGCACGGCCGGGCTCGGGTCCCCGATCGGCTTCTCGGTCGTGAGGTCGACCGACCCGGCGTTGAACGAGATCTCGTCGAACCCCGGGGAGTCGCCGTTCTGAGCGGTGATGCCGGGCTTGCCCTGCAGGGACTTCACCTGGAGAGCGGAGATGCCTTCGACGAAGTCGACCTCGCCCTTGAGCAGGGCCTGCACGGCCGGGTCCTCGCTCTTGAACACCCGGAAGTCGACCCCGCTGATGTGCGGTGCACCCTTCCAGTAGTCGGGGTTGGCCTCGAACCGGTACGTCGAGCCCCCGGCGGTCCCCTCGACCAGCCGGAACGGGCCGGAGCCGACGACCGCCCGGCCGTCGGTCGGCTCGGCACCGTAGCTCTTGACCGCCTTGCCGCTGACGTCCTTCCAGACGTGCTCGGGAACGATCGGGATCGGGAGCAGTGGCAGCACGGCATTGGGCTTGTCGAGCTGCAGCACGACCGTGGTCGCGTTCGGCGAGGTCACCGAGCTGACCCCGACCAGGTAGGAGCCCCACGTCGCGGACTCGGTGTTGCCGTTGAGGATGCGGTCGTAGGTGTAGGCGATGTCGGCGGCGGTGAGCGGCTGGCCGTCGGACCAGGTGACGCCCTCACGGATGTGGAACGTCCAGGTCAGGCCGTCCTGGGAGGTGTCCCACGAGGTCGCCAGCCCGGGTTCGGGCGACATGTCCTCCATCGAGTACCCGATCATGTAGTCGTAGGTCAGGGCCCACATCTCGAACGACTCCGCCTCGATGCCGAGGAACGGGTTGAACGAGTCGACCTCGTTGAGCAGGGCCACCGTGAAGGTCGTCTCCTTGTCGGCCGCGGTCGCCGGCAGGGCCAGGCCGGGGAGCACGAAGGCGGCCAGGAGCGCGGCCGCGGCGAGGACCCGTCCCGGAGTACGTTGGCGGCCGTGACGACTCCACCGGACGCCGACCGCCACTCGTTCGAGCACCGCGAGCACGGCGTGCCACGCTCCGACCCGTACCACTGGATGCACGACGCGACGTCCGACGCGCTGCTCGCCCACCTCGCGGCCGAACGCGAGTTCCATGACGCCTCGTACGCCCATCTGAGCTCCCTGGTGTCCAACCTGCGTGGAGAAATGGCGGTACGGCTACCCGTGGCCGAACGGTCCGTCGCGTGGCGGCGTACGAGGTTTTCTTACTACACCCAGCACCTCGCCGGTAGTGACTACGCCCAGTTGGTCAGAGAAAATGATGCTTCCGACACCCGTTGGAAACAGGATTTCGAGGCGAAAGTGCCAGATGTCGACGATTTCCGCACGTCGTCCGAGGTGCTGCTCGACATCGGGGAGCTCGCCGACGACAGCGGCTACCTCGACCTCGGGCTGACGATCGTGAGCCCCGACGAGGACCTGCTGGCCTACTCGGTGGACACCACGGGCGACGAGGTCTTCGAGCTCCGCTTCCGCGACCTGCGCTCCGGCACGGACCTCGACGACGTCGTGGCGCGCAGCTACTACGGGGGCGCTTGGAGTGCCGACTCGACCTGGTTCTTCTACACCGTCCACGACCACGCCTACCGTCCTCACGAGGTGTGGCGCCACCGGATGGGGACCCCGGCGTCCGAGGACGTCCTGGTGCTCGCCGAGCCGGACGAGCGGTTCTCGTTCGACCTGCGCGGCAGTCGCAGCGGCGAGCAGGTGCTGATCTGGAGCGAGAGCCGCGACACCGGCGAGTGCTGGGCGCTCGACGCCCGGGCTCCCGAGTCCGCGGCCCGCTCGGTCGGCGGGCGGCGCTCCGCGGTCGTCTATCGGGTCGAGCACGTCCGCGATGACGAGGGCCCCGGCCACCTGCTGGTCGTGACCAACGACGGCGCCGTCGAGTTCCGGCTGATGAGCGCGCCGGTGCCGACCGGCCACGACCAGGACCACACCACCTGGCGTGAGGTCCGCCCGGAGCATCCCGCCGAGCGTCTCGAGCGCGTCGACGCCTTCGCGGGACACCTCGTGCTGAGCCTGCGCACAGCGAACGAGCACCGGCTGCGGGTGCTGGGCCATGACGACCCGGCCGGCCCCGGGATCGAGGTCGGGAGCCGCTTCCCCGGCGGCGCCGTCCGCCTGGCCCGCTCCACGTCGTACGACGTCGACGCGGTCCGCGTCTGCGACCAGGCCCACGTCGAGCCGCCGGTCTGGTCGGACGTCGACCCCACCACGGGGCAGGCCACGGACCTGCTGCGCGCGGAGGCGCCGGGCCACGACCCGGCGCGGTACGTCACCGAGCCGATGCGCTTCCCCGCACCCGATGGGACGCTGGTGCCCGCTACGGTCGTGCGTCATCAGGACACCCCGCTCGACGGCACCGCCCCGGCCCTGGTCTACGCCTACGGCGCCTACGAGTACACCTTCGAGCCCGACTGGGACCCCGCGCTGCCGAGCCTCCTGGACCGTGGCGTGGTCTTCGTGCACGCCCACGTCCGGGGCGGCGGTGAGGGCGGGCGTCGCTGGTGGCTCGACGGCCGGCTGGGTCACAAGCAGCACTCGTTCGACGACCACGTCGCGGTCGCCGACGGGCTCGCCGGCGGTCCACGCCCGCTCGTCGACGGCACCCGGCTCGCCTCGCGTGGCCTCAGCGCCGGCGGGCTGCTCCAGGGCGTCGTCTTCAGCCAGCATCCTGAGCGCTGGCGGGCCGTCGTCGCGGAGGTCCCGTTCGTCGACGTCGTCACCACGATGTTCGACGCCGACACGCCCCTGACCGTGAACGAGTGGGACGAGTGGGGCGACCCCCGCCGGCGCGAGGAGTTCGACTGGATGCTCGCCTACTCTCCCTACGACAACCTGCCGCCTGCCGGTGGCCGCCCCGACCTGCTGGTCACCGGAGCCGTGCACGACCCGCGCGTGATGGTCCGTGAGCCGGCGAAGTGGGTGGCCGCGCTGCGCGCCGGCGACCCGGAGTGGTCGCCGCGCTGCCTGTTCCGCTGCGAGCTGGGTGCCGGAGCCCACGTCGGGCCGTCCGGGCGCTTCGCCCACCTGGACTACGAGGCCGAGGTCGCCGCCTGGGTGCTCGACCGGCTCGGGGTCGCACGATGAGCAGCCCCCCAGGCGACGAGGGGCTCCACGCCGAGGTGCTCGACCTGACGCGCGACCTGATCCGTCTGGACACCAGCAACGCACCGGGCTTCGCTGCCGGCAACGAGACCCTGGCGGCCACGCACCTGCTCGAGTACCTCACCGCAGCCGGCGTCGACTGCGAGCTGGTGGCCCGGGAACCCGGACGCGCGAACCTCGTCGCCCGGATCGCCGGCACTGGGGACGCCGCCTCGCTGGCATTCACCGGGCACACCGACGTCGTCCCCGCCGACGCCCGGGACTGGACCCATCCGCCGTTCGCAGCCGTCGTCGATGACGACGGATACCTCCACGGCCGGGGGGCGATCGACATGAAGAACGAGGTGGCGGCACGGGCCGTCGCGATGGCCGAGCTCTCGCGCTCCGGTTTCCGACCGCGGGGGGACCTGTGGCTGATCGCCGTCGCCGACGAGGAGGACGGCACTGCCGATGTCGGTATGCGCTGGCTGCTGGAGAGTCGGCCAGACGTCCGGCCGGACCTCGCGGTCAACGAGGGCGGCGGTGAGCGGCTGCCTCTCACCGACGGGCGCGTCCTGGTCAGCGTGGGGGTGGGCGAGAAGGGCACGTACCCCGCCCGCGTCACCGCCCGGGGAGAGGCCGGCCACGCCTCCACACCGGACGTCGGCGACAACGCCGTGCCCCTGCTGGGCGAGCTGCTGCGCCGAGTCGGTCGAGGCATGCCCGAGCGGGTCGGCTCCGACCTGGTCGACCGCACGCTCGAGGTCCTCCTCGGTGACCCCGGCGACGACCTCGAGGCCGCCCTGGCCCGGGCCGGCCGGCTCCACCCGACGCTACGGCACCAGCTCCCGGCGCTGGCCGGGACCACCATGGCGCCGACGATGCTGAGCGGCTCCACCAAGCGCAACGTGATGCCTGCCCGGGCGAGCATGGAGCTCGACTGCAGGATCCTGCCCGGCACGACCGAGTCCGAGGTCGAGGCAGCGGTGCGGGCCCGGCTGGGCGACGACCTGGCCTACGAGCTCAGCTGGCCCGAGCGGCTCGTGGCGGGGAGCTCGTCGTCTCCCGAATCGGTGCTGATGGGCTCGATCGCGGCGTTCTGGCACGACCAGGGCGAGGACGTCGGCCTGCTGCCGATGCTCTGCACCGGATTCACCGACTCAGTCTACCTCCGCGAGGTCGGCACGGAGGCCTTCGGCTTCAACCCGTACCGACGCACGTCCGCGGAGGTGCTGGCGGCCGGCTTCCACAACGCCGACGAGCGGATCCACGTCGACGACCTGCTGCTGTCGGTGGAGTTCCACCTCGACCTCGCCCGGCGGCTGCTGGGCTGAGTAGGCCGCGACCGGCGGGCCGCCCCCTGACCAGGGACGTCCCGCCTGGCCACGGCGCGACGAGGGTCCGCCTCAGGCGTCGATGACGATCGGGATGACCAACGGCGTCCGACGGAACGACCGCTGGGCCCAGCGGGAGACGTCGCGCCCGATCATCTGCTCGAGTCGGTGGGCGTCCCCGATCCCGTCCGCCGCGGCTCGGGCCAGCGTCTTCTCGATCACGGTCACGGCCGGGTCGAAGGCCTTCGGCTCGTGCTCGAAGCCGCGGACCAGGAAGTCGGGCGGGTCCGCGAGCGCGCCGGTGTCGGCGTCCACGATCGCCAGCACCGTCACGACGCCCTCCTCGGCGAGGGTGCGCCGGTCCTTGAGCGTGGCGTCGGTGACGCCGCCGACGACCTGGCCGTCGACGTAGATGTTGCCCGCCGCGACCTTCCCGGTGATCGACGCCTTGCCGTTGACCAGGTCGACGACGACGCCGTCCTCGGCCAGGACGACCCGGTCCGGATCGATGCCGGTGCTGATGGCGAGGTCGGCGTTGGCGCGCAGGTGGCGGTACTCGCCGTGGACCGGCATCACGTTGGCCGGGCGGACCAGGTTGTAGCAGTAGACGAGCTCCCCGGCGCTGGCGTGACCGGAGACGTGCACCTTGGCGTTGCCCTTGTGGACCACGTGGGCGCCCCAGCGGGTCAGCCCGTTGATCACGTTGGAGATGGCGTTCTCGTTGCCCGGGATCACCGAGGAGGCCATCAGGATGGTGTCGCCCTCGCCGACGCGGATCTTGTGGTCGCGGCTCGCCATCCGCGACAGCGCGGCCATCGGCTCCCCCTGGGAGCCGGTGCAGATCAGCGTGGCCTTGTTGGCCGGCATCTTCTCGAGCTGCTCGAGGGGCACGATCAGGTTGGGGGGCACGTCGAGGTAGCCGAGGTCCTGGGCCACGCGCATGTTGCGCACCATGGACCGGCCGACGAAGGCCACCTTGCGGCCGTGGGCGTGGCTCTGGTCGAGGACCTGCTGGATGCGGTGCACGTGGCTGGCGAAGCTCGAGACGATGACGCGTCGCGGCGCGGTCCGGAAGACCTTCTCGATGGCCGGGGAGAGCTCGCGCTCGGAGGTGGTGAATCCGGGCACCTCGGCGTTGGTGGAGTCGGTGAGGAAGAGGTCGATCCCCTCGTCGGCCAGCCGGGCGAAGCCGCGCAGGTCGGTGATCCGCTTGTCGAGCGGGAACTGGTCCATCTTGAAGTCGCCGGTGTGGAGCACCATGCCCGCACCGGTGCGGATCGCGACGGCGAGACCGTCGGGGATCGAGTGGTTGACGGCCAGGAACTCGAGGTCGAAGGGCCCGTAGCGGTTCTGGTCCCGGTCGCCCTCCTTGACCTCGTGGAGGGTCGGGACGATCCGGTGCTCCTTGAGCTTCTCGCGGATCAGGGCGAGGGTCAGGCGAGACCCGATGACCGGGATGTCGCTGCGCTCACGCAGGAGGTAGGGCACTCCCCCGATGTGGTCCTCGTGCCCGTGGGTCAGCACGATGCCGACGATCTTGTCGAGGCGGTCCCTGATCCAGCTGAAGTCGGGCAGGATCACGTCGACGCCGGGCTGGTGCTCCTCGGGGAAGAGCACCCCGCAGTCGACGACGAGCAGCTTGCCGCCGTACTCGAAGACGGTCATGTTCCGACCGATCTCGCCGAGTCCGCCGAGGGCGACGACGCGCAGGCCCTTGGCGGCCAGCTTGGGCGGCCTCTGGAGCTCGGGATGGGGATGGCTCACTAGATGTCCGTTCTGTGCCGGTCGCGACCGTGGTCGGCCGACGCGGTGTCGGTGGAGATGGTGTCGGGTGGTGCTGCGGTGCTCGGTGTCGTCACCAGTCCGGTGGACGCCATGAGCGCTGCTTCGTCGTGGCCGACGGTCGTCGGGGTCGTGCGATGTGTGGTGCGTGCGTGGGTGTCAGGGGCGGCGGCTGTCGAGGTGTCCCGGGGCCGCAGTCCGCCCGAGGGCGATGACGCCGATCCAGGGATCCTCGGCGCGGGTCATCAGGGTGGAGATGGGGTGTCCGGGGGCGAGGAGGTCCCCGCCCGTCACACATTAGACGGCGTCCGCCGCTGGGGTGCGCTCGCCGTCCGCACGGATGCCTGCGGGTCCGAGCCGTCCGGGGTGGCTACACCCGGCGAGGAGGTCGATGTCGGCCACGGGTCAGCCCTTCAGGGTGAGGGAGCGGACGACGCCGATCGCCTCGACGGCCGCGGCGAGCTCGTCGGCGAAGCCTCGGCGCGACTCCATGAGCTCGTTGCCGCCCGGGCCGAGGAGGTCACGGTTGCCGGCGAGCTTGAGCGCTCCCCCCATGAGGTCCTTGGAGATCGACTCCGGCGAGTGCAGGTCCTGCTGCAGCCACCGCTGGTGGGCCACGCCGAGGCTCTCGGCGATCAGCCCGTCGTGGTCCAGGGGAGCCGCCGGCTCCCGGGTGACCAGCCGGTCGGCCACCACGGAGTACGCCTCCAGGAAGGGGCCGATCACCCGGTGCGCCAGGAGCAGGTGGGAGCCCGCGAGCATCTCGGTGATCTCGGCGGGGGTCGCGTGCTCCTCGGCCCAGCCGGGGCGCACCAGGTCGGTCTCGTAGCGCAGCAGCGCGTCGAACTCGTGCTTGGTCGCGAAGAAGAACTCGTACTTGAGCAGGTCGCGCAGGGCCAGCGCACGTTCCCAGGTGGCGGCGACCACGTCGGCCTCCCCGACCGGGTCCCCGGCGGCCTGGACGAGCGCCACCTCCAGGATCGCGCGGTCGATGAAGTAGTGGGTGACGGTGTTGCGGTAGAACGCCGCCTCGTGCTGCCGATCGGGTGCGATCGCGTAGACGGGCTCGAGCCCGCCGGCGTACTCGACCACGACGCCCTCGCGGACCAGCATCGCGAGGGCCCTGCGCAGCCCCTCGGGCCGCCCGAGGTCGACGTCGGCGGTGAGCGGCAGTCGGCGCCGACGTACGTAGGCGACCAACGGCTCGAGGACGCCGAGCGTCTCGGCCAGGGTCATCGCGCGACCGTCGTTGTCGAGCAGCCCGAAGGTCACCAGGGCGGCCGGCGTGATCGGGGTCGCGGCGTTGATGCGGTGGGCCACCTCGAACGCGACACGTGGCACCACCGCGGTGAGGTCGTCGGTCTCGGCACGCGAGCCGGCGTCGGCCAGCGCCTCACGCAGGGACAGCGGCGGGCCGAACCGCACGTGGACGCGCCCACGCCGCCGGCCCTGGGCGCGGGCGAACCGGTACAGCCACGTCAGGCTCTCCGGCGCCTTGCTCCCGCCGCTCTCCTCCAGCGAGAGGGCCGAGACCTCGTGCTGCTGGTCGTAGACGATGGAGACCGGCACGAGGTAGGCGTCGTCGGAGTCGTCGCCGTTCGCGCGGAAGGCGTCCACGAGGTAGCGCAGCACCCCCATCCGCGGCGGGCGGAGCTTGCCGGTGCGGGTGCGGCCACCCTCGAAGTACCACTCGAGGTTGGCGTGCCTGCCCAGCAGGAACCCCAGGTAGAGACGCAGCATGGCCGGGTACACCGGGTCGTCGCGGCTGGAGCGGCGGATGAAGATCAGCCCGCTGCGTCTCCCCAGCTCCGAGAGCGGCCACATGGCCAGGTTGATCCCACCGAGGGTGTAGTTGCTCGGGAACCCGTGCCCGGCCGTGGCCGCCCGCAGGATCAGCGGGTCGAGGTAGGAGCGGTGGTTCGGCAGGAAGACCAGGGAGTGCCGACGCCCCAGCTCGGCCAGCTCCGCCATCCGGGCGGTGTCGACGTCGACCTCGTAGGAGCGGGTCAACCACCGACCCATCCGGTCCCACACCCGCGACGCCGACTCGTCGACGTACGCCGCCATCTCGGCCAGGGCGGTCCGCGAGTCGTCCCTCAGGTCGGCCTCGGTGCGCCCGGTGCGCTCCACGAGAGCGGCCAGCGTCTCGGCGTACTGGGTCGAGCCGAGCACCAGCGCGACGGCCCGGCGTTCGTGATCGGTGGCACTCATCTGGGCAGCGTAGTGGTGTGCGTCACAGTGCCGCCCGGGGGCCACGCGACCGTCGGCTGCCTCCCCGCGCGCCCTCCTCACGCCGAAGGCAGGGCCGACCCGCTCCCCCGGGCCTCGGCCGGGATGACGCTCAGCGTGCCGTCCGGCTCGAGCACCACGGCCGCGACGGTCTCCAGGCCCCCGATGCCCGAGCTGCGCACCGCCTGGCGCAGGCTGGCCTCGGAGATGCGCTCGCGCGTCAGCGCCGCATGGTCGACCTGTCCGTCGAGCAGCACGACCGTCGGCTCGGAGGTCACGGCACGACGCACCCACTCCACCCGTACCGAGACCCATGCCACCGCGAGCTGGAAGACCACCAGCAGGCCGAGTGCGAGCGCCCCCTCGGTCCAGCTGATCGAGCTGTTCAGGATCACCGTGGCCAGGGTGGAACCCAGTGCGACGGTGACGATGAAGTCGAAGGCGTTGAGCTGGGCGAGGGTCCGCTTGCCGCTGACCCGCAGGACCGCCACCAGCCACAGGTAGGCCAGCGGCGCCACCGTGAGGATCCGGACCAGGTCGGACAGTGCGTCGAAGAACATGGATGCCCTTTCATCGGGTCGAGGCGCCGTCCGAGCCTGCGGGTGGGGCAGACCCTACTGACATCCGACCCGCCCGCGCCGCAACGGACCGGCGCCCGCTGACGCACCGCCCCGGCTCAGAGAGCCCGGGCCGCCGCCCGGGCAGCCTCCAGCAGCGGCGCCACGGCGTCGCCCGCGGTGTCGAAGCCGGGACCATGGGTCGCACCCTCGCGGTGCCGGTGGTCGATGCCCGCGGCGATGACCGCGAGCTTGAAGTAGCCGAGCGCGAGGTGGAAGTCCCAGGCGGCCAAGGTCGCGCCACCGGCCGACTCGTACGCCGCTGCGAGCTGGGTCGGCGTGGGCAGCCGGTCGCTCGTCCAGGCACTCGGCGAGCCCAGCACCAGGTCCAGCGCCGGGTGGCGGTAGACGCACATCAGCGCGACGTCGGCGACCGGGTCACCGACCGTCGAGAGCTCCCAGTCGACCACGGCAGCCACCCGGACCGGCCCGTCCAGACGCAGGATCGTGTTGTCGATCCGGAAGTCGCCGTGCACGATGCCCGTAGCGCGCTGGTCGGGCACGTCGGCCCCGAGCAGCTGCGCCACCTCGGTCGCCAGTCCGGTCAACGCCTGACCACCGACGATCTCCCACTGCGAGGACCACCGGCGCAGCTGGCGCTCGGCGTACCGGTCCGGCCGCCCGAGACCCTCCAGCCCGGCGGCGACGTGGTCGACGGCGTGCAACCTCGCCAGCACCTCGATCAACCGCTCGACGCAGTCGGCGACCGTGGCGTCGTCGAGGAGGTCGAGGTCGGCGCGGGTCTGGACGGTCGTGCCGTCCACGAACCCGGCGACGGCGAACGGCCCGCCGATCACGCTCTCGTCCTCGCAGAAGACGACCGCAGGCGGCACCGGGATGCCGACCGCGCCGAGAGCGCTGGTGGCCCGGAACTCCCGGGCCACGTCGTGGGCGGACGGCGTCCGGCCTGCCCGGGGCGGGGTCCGCAGCACCCATCGAGACGCGCCGTCGCTGAGCCGGAAGGTGAGGTTCGACCGGCCGCCCGCGATCAGCGCTGCGTCGAGGGGGCCGGCGACCGGGACGCCGGCCCCGGCCAGCACGTCGGAGACGGCCGACAGCTCGGTCGGCGTGAGCTCAGCCACCGGTCACCTCGTAGGAGTCGAGTTCGGTCACGGGGGGTTTCCTTTCGGGGCTGGGGATCAAGATGATGAGGGCGAGCACCGGCAGCGCAGCGAGCACGGCGAGCGCCCGCGGGATGCCGATGACGTCACCGATCCCGCCGACCGCCGCCGAGCCGACCGAGGCACCCACCATGAACACGAGGGTGGCGATGCCGAGGGCAGCGCCGCGGACCTCGTCCGGCACCGCTCCGGTCACGGCCGCGGTCATCGCCGGCTGGCCGAGCCCGTAGGCCGTGGTGACGCAGGCGACGGCGAGCATGATCGGTACCGGTGCCACGTGGGCCGTCGAGACCGCGGCGAGCAGCAGCGCGAAGCCGGCCAGGGTCGTGGCCAACGCCAGGGTGCGGGCCGGACCGAGACGGTCGAGCAGTCGACCGGCATACCGGGGAGCGACCAGGGACAGCACCGCAGGGGGGACCAGGAGCAGGCCGACCTGCCAGGCCCGCCACCCGTCGCCCACGAGCACCGCGGGCACGGCGATCAGCAGGCCGAACCACGCACCGGGCACCGTCGCCGCCGCGATCGCGCTCCGGACGACCGTCGCGTTGCCCGCGACCGAGCGGGGCAGGAAGCCATCGGGTCTCCGACGCACGTGGCGCACGACGACGGGGACCCCGAGCACCAGCAGCAGGAGACCGGTCACCGCGACCGGCGGGCCGGTGGACGGTGACTGCACCAGCAGCACCAGGCCGGCGGCGGTCGCCCCGACGAGCACGGCGCCGAGGATGTCGAGGGTCGCCCCGGTGCCCTCGGACGTCAGCGCGCTCCACACGAACGGCAGCACCAGCAGCCCGAGGACCGGGAGCGCGAGCACCGTGCGCCACCCGAGGGCGTCCGCGACGAGACCGCCGACCAGCGGCCCGACACTGCTGAGCGCGGCGGTGACCCCGGCCAGGCGGCCCAGGGCCACAGCACGCACGGCGCCGTCGTAGCGATGGGTGACGGCGGCGACGGCCAAGGTCGGGATCGCCCCGGCACCGGCACCCTGGACCATCCGCGCGACGAGGAGGACGCCGTACGTCGGAGCGGTCGCGGCCAGCACCGCGCCGAGGGACATCAGGCACACGCCCGCCAGCAACGGTGCCCGGACGCCGACGAGGTCCGACAGCCGCCCGTAGACCGGGGTCGCGACGGCAAGCATCAGCGTGTACAGGCTGATCATCCAGCTGGCGTGCCCGACGTCGATCCCGAGGTCCTCGCCCAGCAGCGGGAGCACGACGGCCGCCGACGCCGAGCCCAGCCCGGTGAGGCCGAACAGCAGTCCCATCAGCAGCGGGACCCGGCGAACGCCGTCGGTCATCGGTCCGCCTCCGGCCGCCGGCACCCGCTGCCGGGGGCCGCCGGGAGGGACGTCGCGCCGGAGCGGCCCCTCGCGGCGGCACGGGCACCCACCGGGCACGGGCTCATGAGTCTCCTTCTCTCGGGGTGCGCCGGTCAGCGCTGGCCGGCCGGCACCGGCAGGCGTGCGGTGGCCAGGGCCGGCCAGTAGTCCGAGCGCCCCAGCGCGAGCGGCAGGAAGGCGTCGGCGTCGAGGGACGCGACCGGCACGCAGCTGGCCTTCATGCCCGTCTCGACATAGACCGCACCGAGCACCTCGACGATCGTGAGGTCTCCCAGCGGGTCGTGCACGGTGGAGCCGAGGCGCAGCGTCGCCTGCGCCTTGCGCCGCACCGTGACGACCTGGTCGAACTCCGCCATGGTCAGGGTCGGGCTCCCGACCAGGCCACCCCCGTCGGGTCCGAGCTCGTACTTCACGTTGAAGTTGCGTCCGAGGACCCGGGTGGGGCCGCTGTCCTCGTCGAGCTCCGCCTCGATCTCGATCAGGCGGGTGCCGCCGCGCTCCAGGTGGCCGGACATGTGCCCGTCGTTGCGGTAGATCTTCGAGGTGCCGATCTTCTTGGGCTCGCCGTACAGGTCCCGGCCGAAGAGCATCGGCACGTCGGTGTCCATGAACATGGTCAGGACGTAGTCGCCGGCGACGTCGCCGTACCGGGCGCTCACGTAGATCGCGGAGGCGTCGAAGTCGCCCACGCAGTTGCTGCGCCACCGGCTCACCTGGGCCGTGATCCGCGGCTGGTCCCCTGGATCGAGCTCGTCCGGCAGGATCGCTCGCACGATCTCGGGACTGGTCAGGAAGTCCACGCTGAGCGACTCCCCGCCCACGAACTCGACGTCGGACAGGGTCTGCTGGATCTCGGCGATCTCGGCGGGGGTACGTCGGAAGCCCATGCTCATCACTCCTTGGGTGCGGGTACGGCGCTGGTCGGGACCCGGGGCACCACGCGGCCCTGGGGAAGAACGAAGTCGGTGCATGCGCTGAACGCGTCGAGCACCCTGGTCGGCCGGAAGACGTGCCACGGGTCGCTCGCGCTTCCGGAACCGAGCTCGACCGCACCGCGTCCGCGCCACAGCTCGAGTCGCCCGTCGGCGCCGCGGTGCGAACGAGGACGGACGTCGACGGCGATCAGCTCGTCGACGAGCGGCGCCCGGCCCGCCTCGGCGGCGGGGATCACCCGGTGGCTCAGGGTCGGCAACGGCTCCGCCGCCTCCAGCGTGCTCAGCTCCGAGCCGTCCACCATCCGCTCGGGCAGCATCGACAACGTCATCAGACGCAGGCCCACCGGACGCTCGACGGTCATCACGAGCTGCTCGGTGCCCGGCCCTCCCGATCCCTGCTCCGACCAGGTGAGGTGGGCGAGCTTCTTCCCGTACCCCCACACCTCGCGGCCGGCGGCCATCGGAGCCTCGGCGTCGGTCACGATCACCGGCTGGTACCAGAACCTCTCGCCGGCCACCTCGACCCGCACCACGACGTACGCCTCGAGATAGGGGCCGAAGCTCGACACCGGGTAGTGGCACGCCCATGCTGCGCACATGGCCGGGTCACCGTCGATCCGCACGCCGTCCGGGAGCAGCGCCGCGATCGGAGCCGGGTCGGCCTCGTAGACCACCCACGTCTGGCGCGCGGCCCGGAACTCGTACGGCGGCGGTGGGTACAGCGGTGCGGCGATCGGCATCATCGCGGCCACAACGGTTCGTCGATGGTGAATCCCGCGCCGGCGCCCCAGGTGTTGCGGTAGGTCACGGCGTGGGCGGGCTGACGCGGGGCGACGCCCCACCGACCCTTCGGGTAGCCCATGGCCACGGTGGCCTTGAGCTGCCAGCCCCGGTCCGGCGGCACGCCGAGCACCGCGCGCGTCGTGTCGGGTCGGAAGATGTCGAGGACGTTGGTGAGAGCACTGCCCACCCCCTGGGCGCGGGCGGCGAGCATCGCGCTCCACACGGCCGGGAAGATCGAGCCGCCGTCCCGGTCGTTGCGGGAGAAGGCGAACAGCAGGAGCGGCACCTCCTCGAAGTGGTCGGCGAGGTACTGCACGCTCGACTGCATCGCGCGGAACTTCAGGGACTCCGGGCTGTCGGGCTCGGTCTCCGCGGCTGCCACCTGCGGGGCGTAGTGGCCGCGCCAGAGCAGGCTGATCGCGTCGCGGTACGGCGTCGCCAGGCTCGCCCTGACCTCGGGGTCGTCGACGAGCACGAACCGCCAGGGCTGGCTGTCGCCGCCGCTGGGAGCCCGGACAGCGGCGTCCATGATCCGCGCCTGCACGTCGATGGGGACCGGGTCGGGGCGCATCCGGCGCATGGCTCTCGTCGTGTAGAGCGACTCCCAGATGTCTGCCTCGTCGAGCGTCATGCGGCGGTCCAGCCGCCGTCGACGACGAGGTTCGACCCGGTCATGAAGCCGGACGCCTCCGACGACAGGAACAACGCTGCGGACACCACCTCGTCCGGGACGCCGAAGCGACCCAGCGGGATCCGGGACAGGAGGTGGCTCCGCCACTTCTTGTGATCGCGCAGGGCCGCGGTCATGTCGGTCTCGAAGTACCCGGGCGACAAGGTGTTGACCCGGACCCCACGGTCGGCCCACTCCAGGGCGAGGGTGCGCGTGAGGGCGTCGACCGCGCCCTTGCTCGCGCTGTACGCCGCCATGCGCTCCATCC
This sequence comes from uncultured Actinomycetota bacterium, assembly GCA_963757695.1. Lineage (GTDB taxonomy): Bacteria > Actinomycetota > Actinomycetes > Propionibacteriales > Nocardioidaceae > Nocardioides. The sequence goes on along the minus strand of CAVWTJ010000009.1, from coordinate 32,762 downwards.
CCACCTGCCCGTGGATGCTCGAGACGTTGACGATCGCGCCGCTCTCGGCCTCCAGCATCAGCCGACCGGCCTCGCGCGCACAGATGAACGAGCCGGTGACGTTGACGTCGACCACCTGGCGCCACTCGTCGTCCTCCACCAGCTCGGCGCGCTTGAAGGTCGGGCTCACGCCGGCGCAGTTGACCAGGACGTCGAGGCCTCCCCACGCGCTCGAGATCTCGGCAGCGGCCGCGGTGACGGCGACCGGGTCCGAGATCGACGCCGGAAGCACCAGGGCCTTGCACCCCAGCGCCTCGACCTCGCCGGCCACGCGTCCGACCGCCTCGGCCGTCCGGGCGGTGAGGGCGACGTCGGCGCCCGACGCGGCGAATCCGAGGGCGATCGCGCGGCCCAGTCCGCGGCTCGCGCCGGTGACCCAGACCCGCTGGCCGGTGAAGTCGAAGGTCACCGGCTCGGCTCGTGGTGCTGTGTTCATGGGGCTTCTCCTAGGGGGTGGTGACCGGCGCCCGGGGCGTCGCGGTCAGCACCGTCGAGATCAGGGCAGGCGGGATCAGGGCAGGCTGGATCAGGGCAGGGGGTTCGGGACGAGCGCGACCTTGACGACGTGGTCCTCCGGCCGCGGTGCTGCGAGGGCGCGGTCGGCCTGGTCGAGGCCGTACCGGTGGGTGACCAGGCCTCCGAGGGAGACCCGTCCGGTGCTGATCAGCTCGACGGCCCGACCGAAGTCGGCGTCGCGGTAGCCGAAGGCCCCGGTGACGCGTCGCGGACCGAGCGGCCACCGGACCGGTCCGTCGTCGAGACCGACCAGGACGACCGCGGCTGTCGGGTGCAGGAGCGCGAGCGCCGCCGCGACCGCAGCCGGCACGCCGGACGCGTCCAGCAGGGCGTCGTACACCGGCTCGGCGGGGTGCTCGCCCGGCGCCCAGGCGCCTGCGCCGAGCGCGATCGCCGCATCCCGGCGCTCCGCCACCGGCTCGACCACGTCGACCGCGATGCCCTCGGCCACCGCAGCAGCCGCGATCGACAGTCCGACCGCGCCGGCCCCGGTCACGAGGAGCCGCGAGATCCCGGTGCCCCCGGCGAGGCCCAGAGCATGCAGGGCGACCGCGAGCGGCTCGGCCCAGAGCAGGTCGAACGGGTCGACGTCGTCCGGCACGGGGACGACGTCGCGGCCGACGACGACGTCGGCCAGGTGAAGGCGCTGGGCGAAGCCGCCCGGCACGCCGTAGCCGAGCGAACGGCCGTACGTCGATCCGCAGAGGTGGGTGTCGCCCGCCCGGCAGTAGGCGCAGGCGTCGCACGACCGCATCGGGCGCACCGCGACCCGCTGCCCGACCGACGGCTCGGCCAGGTCCGGTCCGCGATCCACGACGACAGCCGACATCTCGTGGCCCATCACCTGGCCGGCCTCGATGTAGTGGCCATGCGCGTAGGACGCGAGGTCCGACCCGCAGACACCGCACGCCTCGACCCGGAGCACCACGTCGGCCGGGCCGAGCGGCGGCAGCTCGAGGTCATCGGTGGTGACCTCGCCGGGTCCGTGGAAGACGACACCCTGCATGTCAGTGCATCTCCTGGCCACCGGTGACGTTGAGCGCCTCGCCCGTCACGAACGAGGCGCCCTCGGACGCGAGGTAGACGGCGGCCGCTGCGATGTCCTCGGGCGTACCGAACCGGCGAGCCGGGATCTGCCGGGCGAGTCGTCGCCGGTAGTCGTCCTCGGTGCGGCCGGAGGCCCCGGAGAAGGTCTCGTAGACGCCACCCTTCACCGCGAGCAGGGGCGTGTCGATGGTGCCGGGGCAGATCGCGTTGACCGTCACGCCGTGCTCACCGAGCTCTCCGGCCATGCTCTGGGTCAGGCCGACCACCGCGAACTTCGCCGCGGAGTACGCCGCCAGCAGCGGCATGCCAGTCTTGCCGGCCTGGGAGGCGATCGTGATGATCCGTCCGGAGCCCTGGGGCACCATCCGACGGGCTGCCTCGCGGGCCACCAGGAAGGCGCCGGTCGCCATCACGTCGAGGTTCACCTGCCAGTCGGCCAGCGACAGGTCAGTCACCGGCGACAGGCCGATCGCGAGCCCGGCACAGTTGACGACGACGTCGACCCGCCCGTGCTCGTCGACGGCACGCGCGAAGAGCGCCTCGACCTGCGCCTCGTCCGTGACGTCACACGCCACGGCGAGCACCGGGCCGAGCCCGGCCAGGTCGGCCGCGGCCTGCTGGAGGTGGTCCGGAGGTGCCACCTCGTAGTCGGGGTGAGTGCTCAGGGGCCCGCCGACGTCCGACAGGACGACCGCGTCGCCCAGCCGGAGGAAGGACTCGGCGATCGCCCGCCCCATCCCGCCGGCGCGGGCGCCGCCGGTCAGGACGACGACGCGCGGCGATCCGGTGGCGCTCATCGACGCCTCGCCACCAGGAAGCTGGCGCCGAAGACGGCGAGCAGCAGGATCATGCCGCGCACGGCGTACTGCCAGAAGGTCTCGACCCCCATGATCGACAACCCGTTGTTGATCACGCCGATCAGGAGGACGCCGATGACCGTGCCGATGATGTGGAACCGGCCCGGCCGCAGCGTGGACGCACCGATGAAGGCGGCGGCGAACGAGTCGAGGAGGTAGGTGTCCCCCACGCCCTGCGGTCGACCGACGCCCAGGTTCGCGGCCACGATCATGCCGCCCAGGGCTGCGCACATCGCCGAGATGCCCAGCGCGATCAGGGCGTAGCGCTTGACAGCGATCCCGGACAGCCGCGCAGTCTCGGCGTTGCCGCCGATCGCGTACATGTGTCGGCCGACCTGCGTCTGCTCCAGGAAGACGTAGAGCAGGACCGCCACGATCGCCAGGAAGACGACGGGCGCCGGCACCGGGCCGATCTTGCCCTGGCCCATGACGAGGAAGCCGTCGGGGATGCCCGACAGGATCGTCGCCGACTTCGAGATGCCGAGGACGACACCGGTGAGGATCGAGCCGACTGCGAGCGTCGCGATGAAGGCGGACACCCCGCCGTAGGCGACGACGATGCCGTTGAAGCAGCCGATCACCAGGGCGAGGAGCAGCACCGCGACGATCGCGACGATCGGGCTGCCGATCGTGCCGTCCGACAGCCACTTGGTGACCAGGAACCCCCCGAGGGTGGCCATCGCGGCGAGGCTCAGGTCGAAGAGTCCCTGGACCAGCGCCACGGTCAGCCCCAGCGCGATGATGCCGAGGATCGAGACCTGGTTGAGGATGTTGAGGAAGTTCTGGCTGGTGGCGAAGATGTCGGGCCGCAGCGCGCTGAAGATCAGCACGCACGCGACCAGGCTGACGATGGTGCCGTAGCGGCTGGCCACGTCGATGAGGCGATCGCCGAGCGACGGCTGCCGGCGTTGACCGCCGGCCTGCTTCGGCTCGGACACTGAGGTCGTGCTACTCACTTTTCCTCCCGAAGGACAGACGCATGATCGAGTTGACGGTGTTCTCGTCGCCGAACAGCTCGCCGGCGACCTCCCCGTCGTGGAGCACCAGGACCCGGTCGCAGACCCGGACGAACTCCTCGAGCTCGGTGGAGGTGAAGATGACGGCGGCCCCGTCGTCCGCGAGCCGGCGGGCCAACGCATAGATCTCCGCCTTGGTGTGCACGTCGACGGCCGCCGTGGGCGAGTCGAGGAGATAGACCTTCGAGCGCCGCAACAGCCAACGTCCGATGACGACCTTCTGCTGGTTGCCGCCCGAGAGGGTGCGGACCTCGGCCTCGAGGCTCGAGGACTTGAGGCTGAGCCGGTCCATCACCTCGGCGACCCGGGTGCGCTCGCGGCCCCGGCGCATGAGGCGCAGGAAGGGGTCGGTGACGAAGGTCCTGGTGCTCGCGAGCGTGGCGTTCTCGCGGACGTTCATGTCGACCACCAGACCCTGCCCCAATCGGTCCCGGGGCACGAGACCGAACCCGGCAGCGACGGCCTGTTGTGGCGAGCCGATCCGGCGACGCTTCCCCTCGACGAGGATCTCCCCCGACGTCCGGCACATGCCGTACAGCGACTCGATGACCTCTCCCGCACCCTCTCCGGGAAGGCTCGCGACGCCGACGACCTCGCCGGCACGGGCCCTGAAGCTCAGCCTCCGGAGCACGTCGCCGGACAGGTCTCGCACCTCGAGCACGACGTCGCCGGCGCTCGAGCCGCCCACGACCGCGTCCTGCGCGATCGACTTGTCCGGACCGACGAGCTGATCCACGAGCGAGTCGTGGTCGAGCCGGTCGGCGGGCCAGGTCCCGACCAGCCTGCCGTCACGCATGACGGTGATGCGGTCGCAGACCTTGAAGACCTCGTTGAGCCGGTGGGTGACGAAGGCGAAGCCGATGCCCTCCCGGGCCAGCTTGCGCATCTGGTCGAAGAGGGTGTCCACCTCCCCCGGCTGGAGAGCCGTGGTCGGCTCGTCGAGGATGATGACCCGCGCGTTGCTGGCCAACGCCTTCGCCACGGCCACCATCGCGGACTCGTGGGGTCCCAGGGTCGACACCTCACGGTGTGGATCGAGGTCGGGCAGGCCCACCCGGTCGAGCAGCTCGCGCACCCTGCGGTGCGCCGCCGGCCAGTCGACCAGGATGCCGGCTCGCCGACCGAGCCCGTCGACCATCAGCACGTTCTCGGTCACCGAGAGGTCGGCGACCAGGTTGCCGTGCTGGTGGACGACGGAGACGCCGAGTCCCTGTGCCCGCTGCGGGTTGCGCAGGTCGACCACGACGCCGTCCATCTCGACGGTGCCGGAGGTCAAGGCGATGACCCCGGCAACCGCCTTGATCAGGGTGGACTTGCCGGCACCGTTCTCGCCCAGCAGGGCGTGCACCTCGCCGGCGCGCAGGTCGAAGTCCATGTGGTCCAGGGCGCGCTGGCCCGGATAGTCCTTCACCGCCCCCCGGACCTGGAGGAGAGGGCCGGGGCGGGAGGCGGTGTCCCGCCCCGGCTCGATCTCGTTCGTCACTGGTTCGTCGCCCGCAGTCAGCTGATGTCGCCGGGGAAGAACGCACAGTTCTCCCAGTCGGGCTGCTCGCCCTCGGCCGGCACGGTGTCGATCGTCATCAGGCAGGGCTTCATGTAGATGACCTTGCTCGCGAGCTGACCGCCGCCGGCCAGGGTCTCCACCACGGAGACCGCCTTCTCGCCCATCGGCGGGAACGGGTTGGCCGGCTCCATGACGTACGGCGAGCCCTTGCGGATCAGGTCCCAGGCGAAGGCGTTGCCGTCGAAGCCCATGACGAAGGTCTTGTCGGCGAGGCCGGCCTCCTCGATGGCGCGCACCGCCGAGGGCGCGAGCTCGTCCCAGCCGATCCAGATCGCGTCGATGTCCTTGTCGGACTGCAGCACGTTGGTGATCTGGTTGTACGAGTCGTCGACCTGGCCGGGGACCTTGACCTCGATCTCCTTGACGACGTCGATGCCGGGGTTCTCCGACATCACCGAGTGGAAGCCGGCGTCACGGTCGCGCAGCGCCTGCAGGACGGTCCAGTTCAGCTTGAGGACCCGCCCCTTGCCGCCGAGGCGGTTGACCATCTCCTGCGTGATCAGCGACGCGTTGACGAACTCGTTGGTGCCGATCTCCGCGTCCACCCCGTCGACGTACCCGCCGTAGATCGAGACGAAGGGGATCCCGGCGGCGTGCGCCTGGTCCATGACGGCGGTCATCTGCTCGTTGGGCGAGGAGTTGTTGACGATGACGTCGTACCCGCGGTCGATGAAGCCGGTCGCGGCGTTGTTGGTCGCGTTCTGGTCGCCCTGGCCGTCGAAGACGTCCACCGACCAGCCCTTGGCCTCGGCGGCCGAGACGAACGAGTCCTTGATCGCCGCGATGCTCGGGGAGTTGAGGTTGACGGCGACCAGGCCGATCTGGAGGTCACCGACCTCCTCGGTCCCACCTGTGTCGGGGTTGGCGCTGCTGCTGCTGCCGCTGTTGGTGCTGCCGCTGGAGTCGCTGCTGCCCATCGAGCAGCCGGCCAGGGCGAGGATCGCCGCCAGACCGGTTGCCATCGTGCGGATGTTGCGGTTCATTCCGTGCTCCTTGGAGTCGTGGGTTCGAAGAATGGGTGGAGAGGGGTGACTCAGGCGTGGGAGTCGCTGCGCAGCAGGGACTTGACCACCTTGCCGCCGGGATTTCGCGGTAGCTCTTCCCGTACCTCGACCGCACTCGGAACCTTGAAGTGGGCGAGATGTTCTCGACAGAAGGCGCGGACCTCGTCGGATGTGAGGTCGTGGCCCGGTTTGGCGACCACGTAGGCAACTACGCGCTCGCCGTACTGCTCGTCCGCGACGCCCACGACAGCGGCGTCGAGGATCCCCGAGTGTTGGTGGAGACAGTTCTCGACCTCGAAGCTGAAGACCGATTCCCCGCCTCGCTTGATGACGTCCTTCAGCCGGTCCCGCAGGACCACGAAGCCGTCCTCGATCTCGGCTGCGTCGCCGGTGGCGATCCAGCCGTGCTCGTCGGTCAGCGGCACCACGCCGTCGGAGGTCCAGTAGCCGATGGCGACCTGCCCGCCGCGCACGACGATCTCGCCGATCTCACCCGGCTCGGCGTCCACTCCGGTGGTGGGCGAGACGAGCCGCAGCTCGGTCAGCGGGAGCGGGCGGCCGACCGTGTGCGGCCTGGCGACGGCATCCTCACCTCCGACGTACATGATCATCGAGCAGGTCTCGGTCATGCCGTAGCCGTTGCCGAAGGACGCCTGGGGCATCGCAGCGCGCATCCGCTCGATCAGCGCGGTGGGCATCGGCGCGCCACCGAACAGCGCGAGTCGCAGTCCCGTCAGCTCGGTGCGGCCCTGCTGCTCGGCCTGCTCCAGGAGGCGCCACCACATCGTGGGCGCACCCACGGTGGTCGTCACCCCGTGCCGTCCGGTCGCATCCAGGGCCGCGGCGGCGTCGAAGCCGTCCAGCAGGACCGCGGTCATCCCCAGCAGCATCGCGGGGACCGTCTGCGAACAGAGACCGGTGATGTTGAACTGCGGCACCATCACGAGCTCGACGTCGTCGACGCGACGCCCGATGACGGCGGTGCAGGTGACGCTGTTCTGCACGGCGTTGCCGTGGCTGATCACGACGCCCTTCGGCCGACCCGTCGTACCGGAGGTGTACATGATCGCGGCCGGTGCGTCGGCTCCCGGTGTGTGCGGCGGAGGTCCCCCTCGACCGCGCCGTCCAGGAAGCGTCCGGACGCGTCCGCGTGGTCGATGACCGGTCCATCGCCCTGGTCGGACGTGGCGGCCGCGGCGAGGTCGCCCATCCCGGACCCGACCAGCAGCAACGCGGGCCGGCTGTCGGCCAGCAGGGCACCGAGGTCGGCCGCGGTGAGCCGGTAGTTCAGAGGAACGGCGATCGCGCCGAGGCGCCAGGTCGCGAAGACCGCCGTCGTGAACGGCAGTCCGTTGCCGGCGAGCACGGCCACCCGGTCACCGGCTGTCACCCCAGCGCCGACCAGCCGGCGAGCGAGCGCGTCGACCTCGGCCGCGAGCTCGTCCCAGGTGACCTGGCCGGAGACCGTGACGTACGCCGGGTGGGAGCCCCGGGCCGCCACGGTGTCGCGGAGGCCGGCGACGAGGTCGGCCGACATCGCCACGTCGTACGAGCGGACTCCCCGCTCGTCGACGCGGGTGGCGACGGTGGAGCTCACGGCTGCTCCTCGAAGAGGTGACCGTAGCTGTCACGCAGCGTGCGCTTGAGGATCTTGCCGGACGCGTTGCGCGGGAGCTCGTCGACGTAGACCACCGCCGACGGCTTCTTGTACGACGCCAGGTCGCCCTTGATGAACTCGAGGACCGCTGCCTGGTCCGGGTGCTCCGCACCGCCGGCGACCACGACGGCAACGGGGGTCTCGACCCAGCGCGGGTGCGGGACGCCGATGACCGCGACCTCGCGGATCGCTGGGTGGCGCTCCACCGCGCGCTCGACCTCGGCGGGGTAGATGTTCTCGCCGCCGCTGATGATCATGTCCTTCACGCGGTCGACCACGTAGATGAAGCCCTCGTCGTCCTGGCGGACGAGGTCTCCGCTGTGGAACCACCCGCCGCGGAAGGCGTCCGCCGTCGCCTCCTCCTTGTTGAAGTAGCCCTTCATCACGGTCGGGCCGCGGTACACGATCTCTCCCACGTCGCCCACGGCCACGTCGTCGCCGTGGTCGTCGACGATCCGCACCTCGACGTTGACCGCCGGCAGGCCGACCGAGCCCATCTTCCGGACCGCGTCGTCGGCCTTGAGGAAGCAGGTGTTCGACGACATCTCGGTCTGCCCGAAGGCGTTCACGATGCCCACGGCAGGGAAGGTCGCGACCAGGAGCTCGAGCGTGCTGGGCGGAGCCTGCGAGGCTCCCCAGAGAGCCCGCCGGAGCACCGACGTGTCGACCTCGGCCGCCTCGGGCAGGGAGCAGATCTGCTGCCACTGGGTCGGCACGAAGTAGCACATCGTCGCGCGGTGCTTCTCGATCAGTCGCAGTGACTCGAGCGCGTCGAAGTTGGTCGACGGCGTGATGATGCTCGTGCCGGCCAGGTAGATGAAGGGCAGGACGCCGTTCACCCCGCCGATGTGGAACAGCGGCAGTCCCGAGAGCCAGATGTCACCGGGCCGCGCCTCCATCTCGATCGACCAGTTGATGGTGTTCGCGACCAGGTTCTGGTGCGTGAGCATGGCGCCCTTCGGTCGCCCCGTCGTCCCGGACGTGTACATCAGGAACGCGAGGTCGTCCTCGTGGACCTCGACATCAGGAGCCTCGGCCGAGCCGCCCGCCAGGAGCTCCTCGTAGGACTCCGCGCCGGCGACGACCTCGCCGGTGGTCACGACGAGACGTACCGCGTCGAGGTCGACGGTCGCTGCGAGGGCCAACGAGACGAGCTGGCCGTCGGTGAGCACCGCCACGGCCCGCGAGTCGTCGAGGATGTAGGCGAGCTCGCTCGGCGCGAGCCGGAAGTTCACCGGCACCGGGCAGGCGCCGAGCTTCTGGCAGGCGAAGAAGGACTCGATGACCTCGAGACCGTTGTACATCAGCACCGCGACCTGGTCGCCGCGGCCGACGCCACGCTCGGCCAGGGCGTTGGCGAGCCGGTTCACGCGGGCGTCGAGCTCGGCGAAGGTCAGCGCGGCCTCGCCGAAGACCAGTGCGGTGCGCCCGGGCTCACGACGCGCGTTGCGCGCCAGGATCTCGCCCAGGACGAGCCTCCGGCTCCGGGAGAGATCGCGGTCCTGCAGTGTGGTGTCCATACCTACCTCGTGGAGACGTGCTGGGTGGGGTGGTGGAAGGCCGGCCGGCCATCGGCCGGCCGACGCCCGGTCAGAAGATCGCGACGGGGTTCGCGGGCGAGCCCGACGCGTTGGTCACGTTGAGCGGCGGCGCCGAGAGGAAGAACTCGTAGCGGTCGAGCTCCGCGCAGGTGGCGGCGAGGTCCTCGAGCCACCAGACCTCGCCGAGCGTCAGCCCGAGGTCACGGATCAAGCGCGCGTGCAGGGGGTAGACGTGCTCGTAGGGCTCCTCGAAGGGCTCCACCTCGACCGCGATGTTGTCCATGGCGAGGGAGGCGACATCCTTCTCGGCGAGCCAGTCGACGACCGCGCGGGTGATCCCTGGAGCACCCACCTTCCAGTACTCGCTCTTGTCCTCGAGCTGGTAGAACCACGGGACGTGGCCGGTGCGGATGACGAGCATGTCGCCCTCACCGATCTCGACACCCTGTGCCTCCGCGCACGCGTCCAGGTCGTCCGGTGTGATGCCGTACTGGGGCTGCAGTCGGTCGAGGCCCTTGAACTTCGGCAGGTCGAGCAGGACACCCCTGCCGACGAGCTTGTCCTTCATCTGGTGGATCGAGCCACGGCGGGCGCCGGCGTAGGACTCGACGTTGCCGATCCAGAAGCCGTTGAACATCGTGTCCTTGTAGAAGAAGTGCGACAGGCCGTCCCACTGGGTGCTGCCCTGGAGCGGCATGAAGATGTAGTCGTCCGTGCCCTGGAAGTTCGGGTAGTCCTGACCAGCCTTCGTCCCGGCGACGAAGTCCGAGCCGGTGTAGCCGTACAGGTGCACCACACCGGTGCGGGTCGGGTGCACGGGGCCGGTGCTGTCCAGCGGGATCGCGCAGCTGATCACCTTGCCGGTCTCGATCAGCCGCGCCGCGGCGGCGATCCGCTCCGGGGTGAGGAGGTTCGCGGTGCCCTTCTCGTCGAGGTCGCCCCAACGGCCCCAGTTGTTCGGGGTGCGGTCGTTGACGTAGCCGATGACCTTGCCATTGGCGTCAACCGAGAAGACGGGCGGAGTCCATTCGTCCGACCACTTTCCGTCTGAGGTACGGCCCATTGTTCTTCCTCCTTGAGTAGCTGCGTGGAATGGGTGAAGTTGTGGTGATGGCGTCGCAGCTCAGGCTGCGGCGGCCACCATGGCGGTCCAGACGTCGCCGTCGAGGCGTCGGACCAGCTCTGCCACCGTCCGAGGCCCGACGAGCGTGACCTCTCGCTGCACCAGCTCGGTGACGGTCGGCATCAGCGCGCCCGGGTCACCGACACAGACGTGCCCGCCGCGGCGAACCGCCTTCACGGCTGCTCGGGCGTCAGCCCCGGCGACGATCACCGCGGCACGCCCGGTCGGCTCGAGGTCTGCCAGCTCCGCCTTGACCGACGCAGCGAACGGGTCGGGACCGACGAGCACGTGGGTCTGGCAGAGGGCGCGGACGAGGAGTGCCAGCGGGCCGTCCTCCTGATCGACGACGAGCACCGTCGAGGCGGCCGGTGCCTCGAGGAAGGCGGACGCGGCCGCAAGTGCGGTGCCGAGGGCGCCGGCCCGGTCTGCCGGGACGGCGGGGGTCAGGTCGCGTCCTGTGCCCACGGGCTGCGCGCACCACAGGCCGGCGCCCGCCGTGCAGGAGGCGCACCCACCGCACGACCGGTCGACGAGCACCAGTCCGTCCGCCGCACGGCGGAACCGGAGCGACACGTCAGGTCGGTCGATCACGATGCCCTCCTTCCCCCGCCCGACTCGTCGGTCGGTTCGGTGTCCTGGACGCTAGGTAACGACGGTCACACTGTCAAGGGAAAACTCGTGATCGGGCTCACAAATCTCATCTCGAATGCCCAGCCTTGACGCGCTTGCGCGTGGGATGGATGCTGGCTTCCGGCGTCTCCGCGCGTCGGAGCGTCCCTCGTCCGAATCGCGAGGCGACTTTGAACCGACCGGTTGGTCGGGCGTTTCGGGATCGCGTGGCCCCGCTTCGCGTACGCTTCGCTCCGAACGAAGGGAACCACTGTGAGGACGTCTGACCGGGCAGCGCGACGCCGCATGTCCCCCGCCGAGCGTCGGCAGCAGATCATCAGCCTGGCTGCTGGTCTGTTCGACCAGAGCGGCTACTCGAGCACGACGATGGACGACATCGCCCGGGAGGTCGGTGTCGCCAAGCCGACGCTGTACCACTACTTCCCGAGCAAGGACGACATCCTCCACGCGATCCACGAGGAGTTCATCGACCTGCTGATCAGCCGGCACGAGGCGCGCGACGGGACCGGCCTGCGCCCCGAGCAGCTGCTCCTGGAGGCGATGGCCGACATCCTCGAGCTGATGGAGACCCACCGAGGTCACGTGCGCGTCTTCTTCGAGCACCATCGAGAGCTCCCGCCCGAGGCCCGCGACCCGATCCGCATCAAGCGTGACCGCTACGAGCGGATCGTCGAGGACCTGATCGGAGAAGGCATGGAGATGGGAGTGCTCCGCCAGACCGACCGGCACCTCGCCACCCTGGCCACGTTCGGGATGTGCAACTGGGCCTACCAGTGGTACCGCCCGGGCGGCCCGCTGCGATCCCGCGAGATCGCCTACCAGTTCTGGAACTACCTGGTCTACGGGCTCGGGACCGACCAGCTCGGACCGGTCCCCTACGCCCGGGCGACGCCCGAGACCTGAGCCCGACGACCCGGACGCGCGGCAACCGCCGGTCGCGCCGGCGGGCTGCGCGCGTCCCGACCAGGCCCCCGCACGGCGCGCCCCGTGTCGTGCCTTCAGCGGTAGTCGTCCACTCCCCACGACTCGAGGCGCCGCCGTACGTCGACCAGGCAACGAGTGGCGTCGGCGCCGTCCACGGCACGGTGGTCGAACGTGAGCGCGAGCCGCACGATCGGACGGATCGCGATCGTCTCCTGCCCGTCCGGGAGGTGGACGACCCACGGCCGGCGGACGATCGTAGGCATGCCGAGGATCGCCACCTGGGGCTGGTTGATGATCGCCGGGGCGGAGACTGCGCCGACCGAGCCGGGGTTGCTGATCGTGAAGGTGCCGCCACGGAAGTCGTCGGCCTCCATGCGCCCGTCGCGGACTCGCTCCGCGGCCTCGACGATGCGCGCACCCAGGGACTCGACGGTGAGCTGTTCGGCGCCTCGGACCACCGGCACCATCAAGCCACGCGACGTGTCGACCGCGATGCCGAGGTTGACCTCACGCCACTGCAGCAGACGTTCGGTCTCGAACGTGGCGTTGAGGTCGCGGTGCTCCCCCAGGGCCGCACAGGCGGCGCGAGCGATGAACGGCAGGAACGAGAGCTTGCCCTGGCCCGCCTGCTGCCGTTGGGCGTTGAGCGCGGCGCGGACGTCGGTGAGCAGTCCCAGGTCCACGTCGACCTCGGTCGTCATGTGAGCGGCGGTGTGCCGCGACCGACTCATGTGCTCGGCCGTCAACCGGCGGATCCGGCTGGTGGGAACGGCGTCGTAGGGCACGTCCTCGTAGCCGACCGGCAGCTCGCCGACGCCCGTGGACGGCGGTTGCGGCGCCGCTTCGGGGCGCGCCGCGATCGGGGGCCGGGAGACTCGGGCCAGTCGGTGGCACGGCGCTGGACGTCGGCACGCGTGACATGACCACCACCGCCGGTCCCGGACACGCTCTCGAGGTCCACGCCGAGCTCGGCGGCCAGACGCCGGGCGGCGGGCGACACCGCCTGACGACCCGAGCGCACGATGCCGGCGTGCAGCCTGCGGACCGCGGCGTCGTGGTCGAACGGACCGGGCGCCAGCACGGCGGGCCCACCGGGACCGCTCGGGAGGGGCTCCGGGACCACCTCGGCGCGCTCGACCGTCGCGGGTGCCGCGGTGGGCGTGGCGGGCGAGGCGGTCGGTCGGTCCGCCGCGAGCGTGCCGTCGACCGTCACCACCGCCAGCGGCTCACCCACGAGAACGACCTCGCCCTCCGCGTAGCGCTGCTCGGCCAGCACCCCGGCCACCGTGCTCTCGACCTCGGTGTCGACCTTGTCGGTCGCCACCTCGCAGATGGGGTCCCCCACCGCGACCGCGGTCGCCCACGGACATGAGCCAGGACGACACGGTGCCCTCGGTCACCGACACGCCCAGCCGGGGCATCAGCACCAGGCCCGTTGCCGCCCCGGCGTCCGAGGACGGGCTCGGGCACCTCGGACGGCTCGTCCACCGCGGACGGCTCGTCCACCGCGGACGGCTCGACCACCTGGGACGGCTCGGGCTCGGCCATCGCAGGTTCCGGGGGCGCGCTCGCAGGCTCCGGCTCGGTCCCCGACCGTTCGTCGGCGGTGGTCACGACGGCCAGCGGCTCTCCGACGGGGACGACGTCGCCCTCCGCGTAGCGCTGCTCGGCCAGCACCCCGGCCACCGTGCTCTCGATCTCGGTGTCGACCTTGTCGGTCGCCACCTCGCAGAGCGGTTCACCGACCGCCACGTCGTCACCGACAGCCTTCAGCCAGGTCGACAGGACGCCCTCGGTCACCGACACTCCCAGCCGGGGCATCATCACCTCTGTCACGCCAGCTCCTAGACGGCCGCGAGCGCGAGCGCCCCGGCCACGATCTCGTCGGTCGAAGGGATGCAGGCCTGCTCGAGCCCGGGGTCCTGGGGCAGCGGCGTGTCCGTGCCGCAGACCCGCCAGACCGGCGCGTCGAGCGCGAAGAACGCGCGCTCCTGCACCTGGGCGGCGATCTCGGCCCCGAAGCCGGCCGTCCTGGAGGCCTCGTGGACGACCATCAGCCGGTGCGTCTTCTCGACGGACGCGACGATCGTGTCGATGTCGAGCGGCACCAGCGTTCGCGGGTCGATGACCTCCATGTCGATGCCGCGCGGTGCGAGCAGCTCGGCGGCCTCCAGGGCGCGCTCGAGCATCATGCCGGTGGCCACGACCGTCAGGTTGGTGCCGGCCCTGGCGATCCGGGCGGACCCGAAGGGCACCAGCACGTCGGCGGACTCGGGGACAGCGCCCTTGGCCCGGTAGAGACCCTTGTGCTCGAAGAAGAGCACCGGGTTGGGATCGCGGATGGCCGACTTCAGCAGGCCCTTGGCGTCTGCAGGAGTTGCGGGCACGGCGACCTTGAGCCCGGGCACGTGCATGGCGATGGTCTCCAGGCTCTGGGAGTGTTCCGCGCCGGCGCCACCGACGATCCCGGTGGGCAGCCGCACGACCACCGGAAGCGTGAACTGCCCGCCGTGCATGTAGCGCCACTTCGCGAGCTTGTGGAAGATCTCGTCGCCGGCGGTGAACAGGAAGTCGGCGAACTGCAGCTCGACCACCGGGATGGCACCCGTCAGGGCTGCGCCGGCGGCGCCGCCGACGATGAACGTCTCGTTGATCGCGGTGTCGCGGACCCGGCTGGCCCCGAACTCCTCCTGCAGGCCTCGGGTGACGCCGAAGACGCCACCGAGCTTGCCGATGTCCTGGCCCATCATGAAGACACGTTCATCGCGGCGCATCTCCTCGGCGAGCGCCTCGTTGATCGCACGCCCGTAGGTCGTGACCCGGTCCGTCGCCGGCTGTGCTTGCGTCGTCGTCATGCCCACACGTCCTGGTAGATCACGGAGTTGTCGGGTCGAGGCGCGGCGAGCGCGGCCTCGAAGGCCTCGTCGACGCTGCGCCGCGCGTCGGCGTCGATCGCCCGCCGGTCGTCGTCCGGGATGTGCTCGCCGAGCCGGAGCACCGGGTCGTTGGGCACCTCGTTGCCCTGGACCTGGTCCTCCCGGTAGGGCTGCCGGTCACCCTCGTAGTGGCCGCGGATCCGCAAGGTCTTGGCCTCGATCAAGGTCGGCCCTTCCCCCCGGCGCGCCCGGGCGATCGCCTCGGCCGTCGCGTCCATGACCGCCATCGCGTCCTGGCCGTCCACGATCACCCCCGGCATGCCGTAGGCCGGCGCGCGGTCCGCGACGTTCGGTGTCGGGCTCTGGTCCTCGAAGCGGGCCGACAGTGCCCACCCGTTGTTCTCGCACACCCAGACCACCGGGAGCTTCCACACCGAGGCCTGGATGGCGGCCTCGTGCCAGGTTCCGCGGGCGGCCGCGCCGTCGCCGAAGAAGACCACGGTGACGCGATCGTCGCCCATCAGCTGCGACCCGAGGGCAGTCCCTGCGCCGAGCACGAAGCTCGAGCCGAGCGTGCCGCCCTGCCCGAGGACGCCGTGCTCCGCGCTCGCGAAGTGCACCGTGCCCGCGCCCTTTCCGCCGGTGCTGCCCGTCACCCGCCCGAGCAGGTCACCGAAGAGCTCGGGCAGGCCCATGCCCTTCGCATAGGCGTAACCCAGCCCGCGGTGCGCGTAGTACAGGTAGTCGGACGGCGCCATCGCCGCGATCGCGCCGACCTGCAGGCCCTCCTGGCCGATCCCCGGGTGCCAGAAGCCGCCGAACCCCTCGCTCTCGACGTGCTCGCGAATTCGCAGCTCCGCGAACCGGACCGTCACCACCTTGCGGTAGATGTCCACCAGTTGCTCCTGGCGCGTTCGCTGCTCGGACAGGTCTGTGGCAGTCAAGGCTTCGTCCTCCTCTGACCCGACCGGCCGGTCGGTTCGGCGATGGTGTGAAGGCTGCCACATTGCAGGCGTGTCTGACTACCTCTGCCGCGTAATTCTTCAGCCGCCCTCGTCCGTTCGGCACGAAGAACGGGGCACCTCAAGCTGTCAACCGACTCACGAGTCGGAACGAGT
Source organism: uncultured Actinomycetota bacterium (assembly GCA_963757695.1). Taxonomy (GTDB): domain Bacteria; phylum Actinomycetota; class Actinomycetes; order Propionibacteriales; family Nocardioidaceae; genus Nocardioides. The sequence continues at coordinate 16,850 of CAVWTJ010000009.1, read as the reverse complement.
AACCCTGGTGGAAGAGCCCCGCCGAGGGCTCGCGCGGATCAGCGCTGCACGAAGGACCTCATCGCGAACCGGAGGCCCCGGTGAGCATCACGTCGCAGGTCACGGCGGGTGGCGCCGGACGGGTCGCGGGCGGCGACTCAGGCCGTCGAGGGCTCCCAGCCCAGGATCTCGGCGACCTGCGCCGGCAGGTCCATCGGGCTGAAGGGCTTCGACAGCACCCCCGCGAACGGCAGCCCGTCCCAGGGCTGGACCGGCCCCACCCGGCTCTTGGCCGTGAGCAGGATGACCGCGATGTCGCGGGTCGTCGGATCGTCCTGGAGGTGACCGAAGGTCGTGATGCCGTCCATGTCAGGCATCATCAGGTCGAGCAGGATCGCGTCGGGCTGCTGGGTCCGCGCGATCTCGATCGCCTCGCGGCCCCGGGAGGCCTCGAGCACATTCCAGCCCCCGACGCGGCTCAGCGAGATCGAGGTCACCTCGCGCACGTCCTCGTCGTCGTCGACCACCAGCACGGTCGGCATGTCGTCGTCCTCCTCGTGCCAGCGGCAGACCGAGACGTCTGCACGGTCCTCAGGCTATCGCTCGGGCATCCGCGCCGGGATTCAGCCCGGCGGCGGCCCGTGCATCTCGACGACGGAGTAGATCTGAGTGTCGATCTCCTCGATGGTGCAGTCCGCGTGGTGGTGCAGCAGCGTCCCGATCATGGTCGAGAAACCGAACACCTTCTCGTTGTAGGCGCAGACGTCCCACCCGCACACGCCACGGGCGTCACGGACGTGGCCGATGACCTCCTCGATCATCGACTGGAAGACGTGCGAGCGCTGGTGCTGCGGCGCGACCAGGGTGAAGCCGAGGTAGAACACGGCGTCGCGAGCAGCATGCTCGGGGTAGCGCGCGGCGAAGTACTCCGGGCTGATCCACGGGACGGTCTCCAGGTCGCGGGTCAGCGTGGTCAAGCCGACGACCTCGCCGGCGGCGTCGCGAGCGACGTACTTCATGACCCGCGGATCCCTCATCTCCTCGACGAACTCGTCGCGGTGCAGCACCTGGCGGGCCACGGCCAGCAACGCCATCGGCCCGAAGGTCTCGAGGTAGAGCTGGTGGAACCGTTCGGTGACGTCGTCGGCGAGGTCGCGCTGAACCTCGATGGTGATCGTCTCGCGGGAGACCTTCGGCTCAGGCACGACCACCCCACCCCCGGACCTCGTAGGCCGCCACGACCAGGGCACACACCGGGTCGTCGATGCAGTGGGCGCTGGCCACCGCCATGCTGGTCTCGACGTCGTCCCAGCCGCGCGTGACGCACAGGTCCTCCAGGCTGAGGGTGATCTGCGCACGCAGGGCCTCCTCGCTGCCGCTGTGGTGCTCCACGAACACCCCGCGGGTGGTGTGGCGGTCCCGGGCCCAGCCGAGGCCGGCCCAGACCACCTCGCCGTGCTGCTCGGCTCCGGCGCTGGCCAGCACGCACCAGAGCCGGTCGCCGTGCTCGGCGTCGAGGGGCTCGCGGACCTGCACCACGGTGCTGTGCTCGGGGATCACCGAGGAGAGCGTGATCAGGTTGAGGTCGGCCACCCCGGCCTCCTGCAGTGCGCGGTCGAAGGCCGAGAGTCGGGTCCGCCCGGTGCCGCTACCGGCGCGGACGGTGATGTGCGGACCAGCAGGGTGCTCGGGCGGTCTGCCGGTGGGGTGGGGGTCGCTAGTCACGTTGCACTCCAGGTGGGAAGGGCCGGACGCACCGCCTCCGGATCCGGACGGGGAAAGTCAGGGAGGCGGGGGTGGAAGAAGGTCGTCGAGCCGGCTGGACGCGACAGTACCGTGGCCGCGTCCGCAGCAGGTCACGAGGGGACGCCGTCGACCGCGGGGGCCGCCTGGAGGGCCAGCCACGCAGTCGTGCCCACCCCGAGCTCGCTCTCCAGCCACACCCGGCCACCGTGTCGCTCCACGATCCCGCGGCAGATGGCGAGACCCAGGCCGGAGCCGCCCTGCTGACGGATGTCGGAGGAGTCGACCTGCTCGAAGCGGTCGAAGATCGTCTCGAGGCGGTCCGCGGGGATGCCGCGGCCGTGGTCGCTGACGCGCATCACGATCGTGCCGCGGTCCTCCACCGCGCCCAGCTCCACGACCGAGCTGGGTGGCGAGAACTTCACCGCGTTGCCGATCAGGTTGGTCAGCGCCTGCACGATCCGGTCGTGGTCGGCCAACACGCGGGCCGGGCAGCCGGCGCTCCGCACCAGGATCACCCCGCGGCTCGCGGCGAAGTCCGCCATCTCGCGGTCGGCGATCGACAGCAGCTCGTCGACGTCGTGCGGAAGCACTTCCAGGGCCAGGTTGCCGGACTCGATCCGCTCGAGGTCGAGGATGTCGTTGATCATCCGGGACAGCCGTTCCGAGCTTCGCAGGGCCCGGTTGACCATCGCACCCGCCGGCTCCGGCAGGTCGCCGAGGACCCCACCGGAGAGCAGCCCCAGGGAGCCCCGGATCGAGGTCAGTGGGGTCCGCAGCTCGTGGCTGACCACGGAGAGGAACTCGTTCTTGAGCCGGTCGACCTCGCGCCGATGGGTGACGTCTCGGAAGACCACGACGCCACCGTGGACGCCACCGGTCTCGCTGTCGACGAGAGGGCTGGCGGTGATCTCGACCGGGAAGGCCTCGCCGTCGCCACGCAGGTAGAGGTCCTCCTCGCCGTTGCTGACGATCCGCTCCCGCACGGCCTCGGCGATGTAGCAGTCCTCGGCCGGGTAGGGCGTCCCGTCCTCGGCGGGGGCATGGAAGACGTCGTGCGCGACGCGGCCGATGAGCTCCTCGACGGCGTAGCCGAGCATCTCGGCGCCCGAGGGGTTGACGAAGGTGACCTTGCCGTCGGTGTCGACGCCGTAGATCCCGTCGGCGACCGATGACAGCAGCACCTCGGTCCGGCGAGCCATCTGGCGCAGGTCGACGGTGCGCGCTCGGACGTCGTTCTCGAGGTTGCTCCGCAGGTGGCGGTTGTCCCGCGCGATCAAGCCCTGCCGGACCCCCGCACCGCCGATGAGGAACAACCACAAGGCGGTCTCGATGCTGACCAGACCAGCACCTCCCCCGCCGGTCACCTCCACCATCACCGCCACCAGGAGCACCCCGAACACCACGGCGGTGTCCCAGTCCTCGGCGCCCGTGAGTCCGTCCTCCGGCGGGATGTCGCCGGAGCTGGTCGGCCACCAGGCGGCCAGCGCGAGCAACAGGTACCCCACCATCCACCCCAGGTCGAGGGGCGTGCCGAAGACGAAGTCACCCCCGGCCTGCCGGAGGGCGTACCCGAGGTCGGTCATCGTGTAGACGATGAAGCCCGCGGCCACCAGCCCGAGGGCAAGGCGGTCCGGGCCACGGCTTCGTCGCAGGAGGATCAGCGCCACCGTGGCCAGCACCACGTCGAGCATCGGGATCAGCACCCCGGCCAGGAACGGCAGGTCGTCGGTGGCCGCCAGGAGACGGTCGTAGACGACCCCCCACGCGATCGTCAGCACCGCCGAGCCGAGGATCAACCCGTCGAGCGCCATCACGGCCAGGTCGACCCGGCTCCGGGTGACCTGGGTGAAGTAGGTGAGGCCCGCGATGGAGAGGATCAGCGCCAGGGCGACGGTGACGTCGTCGAGCTGCAGGCCCGTGGTCTCGTCGCGGCCCAGCGCGGCACCCAGCACGTTGCCGACGAGCGCCACGACGCCACCCGCGGCGAGCAGGCGCCAGGCCCGCCGCCGCCCCCTCGTCGACCAGCGCGCACGGAGCGCGGTACTGGTCGTGGCGAAGAGCCCGGTCAGCAGCAGGCCGGCCGCGGACGCGCTCTCGCGGGTCGCACCGGACAGCGATGACGTCAGGAGTCCGGCGAAGACGAGGGCCAGCACAGCAGCGGCACCGCAAGCGACCCGGAACAGGATCCGCTGACGGCTTGCCCCGGGGGGGATAGACGGCATGCTCCGAGACTAGGCGTCCGCGACCCCTCCCCACCTCATTTGGGCAGAACCCCGGCGTTGACGCAGTGCCTAGCGGGCAGGACGGCGGTCCACGATGCGTCGCATCTTGCCCAGGGAGCGCTCGACGCCGGCGGGCTCGACGACGTCGACGTCCACACTCACCCCGATCGAGCTCTTCACGAGTCGGCGGAGCAGCAGGCCGCTCTCGGTGGCACCTCGGGGATCGGCGGACTCGCGCCGTTCGACGACGACGGTCAGCGCGTCCATGGTGCCGTCCCTGGTCAGGACGCACTGGAAGTGTGGCGACAGATCGGGGGTCTGGAGGATCAGCTCCTCGATCTGGGTCGGGAAGAGGTTGACGCCGCGCAGGATGATCATGTCGTCGGTGCGACCGGTGATCTTCTCGATCCGGCGCATCGACCGCGCCGTGCCGGGCAGGAGGCGGGTCAGGTCCCGGGTGCGGTAGCGGATGATCGGCATCGCCTGCTTGGTCAGCGAGGTGAAGACCAGCTCGCCCTCCTCCCCCTCCGGCAGCACCTCGCCGGTGACCGGGTCGATGACCTCGGGGTAGAAGTGGTCCTCCCAGACGTGGAGGCCGTCCTTGGTCTCGACGCACTCGCTGGCGACTCCGGGCCCGATGACCTCGGACAGCCCGTAGATGTCGACGGCATGCATGTCGAGCCGGCTCTCCATCTCACGACGCATGTCGTTCGTCCACGGTTCCGCACCGAAGATGCCGACCTTGAGCGAGGTGCTGCGCGGGTCGATGCCCTGGCGCTCCATCTCGTCGATCACCGAGAGCATGTAGGACGGCGTGACCATGATCAGGTCGGGCCGGAAGTCCACGATCAGGCGGACCTGCCGCTCGGTCATCCCGCCCGACACCGGCACGACGGTGCAGCCGAGCCGCTCCGCCCCGTAGTGCGCGCCGAGGCCACCGGTGAAGAGCCCGTAGCCATAGGCGTTGTGCAGGACGTGCCCGCGACGCCCGCCCGCTGCGCGGATGCTGCGGGCCATCACGTCGGCCCACATGTCGAGGTCGTCGCGCGTGTAGCCGACGACCGTGGGCTTGCCGGTGGTGCCCGAGGAGGCGTGCACCCGCGCGACCTCCTCGCGCGGTACGGCGAACATGCCGAACGGATAGTTGTCCCGCAGGTCCGCCTTGGCCGTGAACGGGAGCCTGGCCAGGTCAGCCAGGTCCATGATGTCGTCCGGGTGCACCCCAGCAGCGTCGAAGGCGGCTCGGTAGTGAGCGACGTTTGCGTAGGCGTGGCGAACGGTCCAGCGCAGGCGCCTGGTCTGGAGGTCGCGCAGCTCGTCCAACGACGCCCGCTCGATCGGTTCGAGATCGCCCGGGCGTGGGCTGAGGTCATCCATGATTCGCTCCTGGGTCACGGTCATGGCCCCGACGCACCGCCGTGCCGCGCGACCGGAGGTCCTCGCGACGTCGACGGGAATCGGGTGCCCGCACCCTACCCCCACCCGGACGACAGGTTCGCGAGTCGATCAGCCGGCCGCCGGGACGCGAGCGATCGTGGAGCCGACGTGCCGCAGCGCGGAGCTGGTGTCGATCTGCGGATCGACGCCCTCCTGGAAGAGCACGATGATGTCGGACCCACCGAACTGGAAGTAGCCGAACTCCTCGCCCTTCGCGACCTCCGTCCCGGGCACCGCGGTGAGGTTGACCGAGGCGACATGTGACATCCCCACGGGGATCACCGCGACGATGCCGATGTCGCCGTCGCCGTCGCGGGAGTGCGAGGTGTCGATCGTCAGGACTCCTCGCACCTGCGAGAACTCGTACCCGGACTCCGTGCTGTCCTTCGACCGGAGCTCGTGGTCCTCGAGGTCGACCTCCATGTAGACCCTGCCGTTGATCACGAACGACTCCTCCACCCGTCCCGCGACCGGGACGTGGTAGCGGTGGTACGCCGAGGGCGGCAGCATGTAGTGCACGAAGGTGCCTCCGGCGAACGCGTCGGCGTAGCGGCTCCCCTCGATGAGCTGCTTGATGTTGCCGTAGTGGTGAGTCTCCTTGACGGTCGTGGAGGGGATGTTCGATTCGTGGTCGATGTCGAAGGAGTGTCGGAACATGCAGTCCGCCGGGGAGGTGACGACGTGGTTGTCCCCCGGCTCGTCGATCGGACGGAGCCCGGCGTTCAGCTCGCGGGCGAAGAACTGGTTGAACGTCAGCCAACCGCTCGGCGCGTTCGGACGGCCGTCGACGAGGGACTCATCGATCGGTGTACTCGGGGGCGTTGTCGATGAACGAGTCGAGGAGCTCCTGGCTGAAGGACTCCGGCGTGTCGAGGTAGCTGCCCCACTGACGTGCGAAGTCGGTGAGCCAGTCGCGGAAGGCCTCGGAGCTCTCCGCGATCGCGGCACCCCCGTCACCGATCTTCTGGTCCACGAGCCAGAAGAAGTGCGCCAGACGATCGCTGACCTCCTTGGCGTAGCGCTCCTCCGGAGCCGAGGTCTTCCACGCGGGGTCGGAGGTCTGCTGGGGCACCCACCGGATGAAGCGCCGGAGGTACTCGTCGTACTCGGACAGGTCGCGGGGCCAGTCGAGCGCGTCGAGCAGCTCCGGCGACAGCTCCGCGTGGGCTCGTTCGCGCGCCTGGTCCAGGGAGCGCTCGACCATCCGGGCGAGGTCGGGACCCTCACGGTCGAGGATGCGGTGCAGGTCGTGGACGATCTGGTCGGGTCGATGCATGGGCTTCTCCTGGGGTCGATTGCCGGACAGCGGCTGACGTGCGCTGCGAGGTCAGAAGTCGAAGGACGACTCGGTGCTGCGACTGTCACCGTGGATGCGATGGAGGTGGAGACGGCGAACAAGACGGATCAATGGCCTCGCGAGGAACTCGATGCTTCCCACGAGGAACATCCAGGTGGCCGCCACGGTCGTCGACTCCCAGAAGAACAGGACGCTCCCGGCGACGAACCACAGCGCGACCAGTACGTCGTTGGCGATGCTCAGCACCTCGTAGCGCTGTCGGATCACGAGCTCGTCGTGTCCGACCTGCAGCGTGAGGTCGGGACTTCCCTTCACAGGTCTCTCCTCCGATCCGGAGCACAGGCTTCCTGATCCCACCCATGCATTGCGGCAATGTTTGCGTAAGCACACACTTTACCGCGACTGCCGACACATCACGAGTCCGCGGCCGGCATCCGACCCGTGTCACCAGCCGGCGACCGCCCAGTCCTCCTCGGCCTTGCGCTGGGCGGCGTCGTTGAACGACTGCAGGGCGTCGACGAGGACCTGGGCATCGGTCGGCTCCAGGTGGCGGAGAACGGCCCGCACCTCGGACTGTCGCCGGCGTGTCACGGCTGTCAGCAGGGTGCGTGCTGCGTCGGTCAGCACGACCGAGACGACGCGCCTGTCGCTGGCCGACCGACGACGCTCCAGGAGACCCAGCCGCTCGAGCCGGTCGCAGTGCCGCGAGGCGTTCGACGGGTCCACGTTCAGCGCCACCGCAACCTCACCGATGGTCAGCTCGCCCCGTTCGGACACCAGGACCAGCAAGCGGTGCTGTGCCACGGTGATGTCCACGGCCGCATCCTGGATGGATCGGACGGCGATCCCCACCAGCGCGCGGCTCGCGGTGACGAAGGCATCAGCAAGGGCGGCAGGCACTGGGTCGACCATCGATCTCATCTCCTGGTGTGAAGTCCTGTGTTCATGCGCAACCTCTGCGAGGTAGCAGCGACCCCGACACGATACGTCCGCACGAGGATCCGGACATCCCACCTCGACTCCCGACGCTCACCCTGCTCGGGGTCCCCCGGGCGAGGGATCCGCGGCGTTCGCCCACCGCCTGGTCGCTTTGCGGCTACTGTCCGAGATGAAGGCAACTCCGAGACCCCCCCTACCCGGACGACCGCGTAGCTGACTCCGGTGCCTCAACTGAAGGTGTCACGCGATGAGTCGAGCCCTGTCCTTCCGTCATGTCTTGACCAGGCTCGGCCCGGTGCGCGTGGCCATCGGCACCTCGGTGCTGCTCGTGCTGGCCCCTCTGGCGGGCGTGTCGCCCGCGAGCGCCGTGGTGGCTCCGGGCGTCGCAGCCGAGCCCGTCGCGCTCGGTGCCGCGGCGGGATTCTCGGTGCTCGCCGGGCCGAGCATCGCCAACACCGGCGCCGGAACCGTCCTGGCACTCGACCTCGGCGTCAGCGGCACACTCGCGGGCTTTCCCCCAGGCACCGTGACGGGCGAGACCCACATCGCCGATGCCGCCGTCGAGGCGGCGCAGGCGGACCGGCAGACGGCGTACGACGCGGTCGCGGCCCAGACGGGCGGCACCGCGTTCTCCGGTGACCTGGCCGGGAAGATCTTCACGCCGGGCCTCTACACGACTGCGGCGGCCGTCACCAACACGGGCACGATCACCCTCGACGCCGCCGGCGACCCCAGCGCGACGTTCGTCTTCCAGGTGGGCGCGGCGCTGAGCTCCGCCGCCAGCACGAAGGTCGTCCTCACCAACGGCGCCTTGGCGAACAACGTCTACTGGCAGGTCGTCGGCGCGATCTCGCTCGGCGCCAATGTCAAGTTCGTCGGCACGCTGCTCGGTGCCGGCGTGGTCTCCTTCGGAGACGGGGCCTCGCTCAAGGGCCGCGTCCTGACCCCGAGCACGGTGGCCTTGTCGAACAGTCCGATCACCAAGCCGATCGACGACCTCATCGCCCCGGTGGTGACCATCGACGGTGGGCCCACCCGGTGGACCAACGACCCGACGCCGTCGATCTCCGGCACGACCGACGAGCCCGGAAGTCCGCTCGTGACGGTGACGATCGGCTCACAGGTGTTGACAGCGCTGGCCGACGCCGGCGTCTGGACGATGAGCGCCGACGCCCTGACCACAGGACCGCACGACGTGGTCGCCTCGGTCACCGACCCGTCACAGAACACCGGTACCGCGAGCCAGGTGCTCACCCTGGACACCTCGGCGCCGGACGTCACCATCGCCGGCGGCGCAACCGCCGCCACGAACGACACCACCCCGACCATCTCGGGCACGACCGACGAGGCGGGTACGCCGACCGTGGTCGTGACCGCGGGTGCGCAGACGCTGACCACCACGGCCGGTGCGGACGGCCGGTGGAGCGTCGACGCGGCCGTCCTGACGGAGACCACATACAGCGTGCAGGCGTCTGTCACCGACGCAGCCGGCAACACCGGCACGGCCGGCCAGGTCTTGACCGTCGACGTCACGGTGCCGGTCCTGACGATCGACGGCGGCCCGGCCCGGTCGACGTCCGACACCTCGCCGTGGACCTACGGCACCACGGCCGAGCAGGCCGGCACACTCGTGCACGTCACCATCGGTGGCCAGTCCCTCATCGCGACCGTGCAGCCCGGTGGCACCTGGGGCGTGAGCGCCGAGACGCTCTCGTCAGCCACCTACAGCGTCCTCGCCACGATCACCGACGCGGCTCAGAACACCGGCAGCACCACCCAGAGCCTGCAGATCGGAAGCATCGTCACCACACCTGCTGTGACCCTCGACGGCGGCGCGACTCGGGGCACCCCCGACACGACGCCGACGATCTCGGGTACCACGGGTGAGCCCGGGACCCCGACCGTGACTGTCAGCGTGAGCGGGCAGGTGCTGACCACCACAGCCGCCGCCGGCGTCTGGAGTGTCGACGCAGCCGTCCTGGCCGAGGGGTCGCACACCGTGACGGCGTCGGTCACGGCGAGCGGGCTCACCGGCACCGCGACGCAGGTCCTCACCGTGGACGTCACCGACCCGGTGGTGACCATCGACGGCGGAGCGACCCGGTCGACCTCCGACACCTCGCCCTGGATCCGTGGGACGACCTCCGAGCCGGCAGGCACGACCGTCCTCGTCACGGTCGGTGGCCAGCTCCTCGACGCGACGGTGGCCTCCAGCCACACCTGGGGTGTCAGCGCGGACACCATGGCCGAGGGCACGCACCCGGTGGTGGCCTCGATCACCGATGATGCGGGCAACACGGGAAGCGCGACCCAATCGCTCGCCATCGTCCCGGTCACCCCGCCGGTCACCCCGCCGGTCACCCCGCCGGTCGTCCCCGCGAGGTACCGCCCTGACGCCGAGATCCGCCTGGCCGGGCACGCCTTCGTGGGCAAAGGCAGCTACGACCCCGCGCGCCAGCGAGTGAAGGCCGCAGTGAACGGGCTCCGCGCCAAGACCGTGAGGTTCACGGTCCGCACGACGAACCGCGGCAACACCGCGGAGCGGATGACGGTCCGGGGCACGAAGAGCAGCGCGCCGATCACCGTGGTCTACCTGAAGGGGCGCAAGGACGTCACGACCGCCGTCCTGAACGGCAGCTACCGGACCGGCACCCTGCGGCCCGGTCAGTCGGTCACGTTGACCGTCAAGGTGACCAAGGCCAAGCGCGCCAAGAAGGGCCGCACCCGGGCGTTCGCCATCCGCGTGGGCTCGGCGCACGACCGCCGGAAGGTCGACACCGTCGCCGCGGTGGTCGTCGCCCGACGCTAGTCGCGACCCCGTCACGCCCGTCGCGAACCTACGTGGCTCAGCCGTGACCGGGCTCAGCGCCTCGAGGTCGCCGGGACCTCCTGGACGCCGTGGAGCAGAGCCAGACGGAAGCGGCTCTCGTCCTCGGTGCCGGGAGCGGCGGTCATCACCACGATCTTGAGGTCGGCCTCGCCGTCGGTCAGGGTGTCGCAGTCGATCGCGACGGGTCCGACGGTCGGGTGGTGGACGACCTTGCGGTCCTCGCGGTGTGCGCTGACCGTGCCGTCGGCCCACAGCTCGGCGAAGCGGGCGTTGCCGACCAGTAGGCTGCGGACCAGGTGCGCCAGGCGAGGGTCGTCGGGGAAGAGTCCGGTGGCGCGACGCAGGTCGGAGGCCACCGCGGCCTCGGTGTGGGCCTGGTCCTGGACGACGACCGGCCACTGCGCGACGGCCGGACCATCGGCTTCCAGCGGGAAGATGCATCGGGCGAAGTTCCGCACCGGGAACGGCACGCCGGCGGGGTCCCCGAGGAGGGCGGCCCAGTTGCGGTTCCACCAGATCAGCTGCCAGTCGGCAGCGAAGACGGCGACCGCCGCATCGCCCAGGCGGGACACCAAGCGGTGGACGCTCGGGGTCAGGTGATCAGAGACCCGGCCGCTGCTGGGGGGCGTGAGCGAGGCCAGCCGGAACAGGTGGTCGCGCTCGTCGGTGCTCAGCTGCAGGGCCCTGGCCAGCGCGGCGACGACCTGGGCTGAGGGAGTCGTGGCGCGGCCCTGCTCGAGCCGTACGACGTAGTCGACCGAGACTCCGGCCAGCTCGGCCAGCTCCTCGCGACGCAGCCCCGTGGTTCGCCGGCCGTGCCGGGCAGGAAGCCCCGCGGCGGTGGGCGAGAGCCGATCGCGCCACGCACGGATGGTGGGGCCGAGGGCGGTCGCAGTCGTCACCACTCGATCATCCCCCGCGACAGCTCGCGGTGGTGGTGCGGTAGGTGGTACGGCGACTCCTACCGTCGCAACGTCCCTGGTGCACCGCTCGCGGAGTCCGCACGATCTACTCATGACAACCACCTTCATCACCGGGGCCAACAAGGGCCTCGGCCTCGAGACTGCCCGCCGCCTCGCCGAGCTCGGTCACACCGTCCTCCTGGGCGCCCGCGACCGCGAGCGCGGCGCTGCTGCCGCCGAACGCCTCGGCGTCCGATTCGTCCAGATCGACGTCACCGACGATGACTCCGTACGTGCCGCAGCCGCCGACGTCGAGGCCCACGAGGGCCTGGTCGACGTGCTCGTCAACAATGCCGGCGTCGCCGGTACCTACGGCGTCGAGTGCGGCCGACCTGAGCGGGACCGACGTCCTCGACGTCCTCGACGTCAATGTCGCGGGCGTCGTCCGAACCACCACTGCCTTCCTCCCTCTCCTGCGTCGGTCCACGGACCCGGTGATCGTCAACGTCAGCAGTGGAATGGGGTCTCTCGAGCACACCCACGACCCGTCCCGCCCCGAGTCACACGTCGTCGCTCCGATCTACACGGCCTCGAAGGCGGCACTCACCATGCTGACCACGCAGTACGCCAAGGCATTCCCCGACATCCGGGTCAACGCCGCCGACCCCGGCTACACCGCCACCGACCTCAACGCCCACAGCGGCCCGCAGACGGTCACCGAGGGGACCGACGCCGTCGTGTCCCTCGCGACCGAGGGTCCGGGCCACGGCTCCGGGCGCCTCGTGGACCGGCACGGTGAGATCTCCTGGTCCTGACCACACCCTTTTCGCCGCGTGCGGCGCGCGGAGGATCGGCCGGTCAGGCGACGAAGCGCCACACGCCGTGGTGGATCTCGACGAACCGGTCGCGCGGGTTGCTGCCCGGCGGGGTGGGCGCCCGCGAGTGATGTCGGTGACCGGTCGGGCGTCGTGGTCTCGACGACGTGCGGCTCCACGACCTCCGCCGAGACGGTGCGGTGCTCCCAGCCAGGCTCTTCCTTGACGTAGTTGCAGCTCTCGCAGAGTCCCTCGCCGTTGTGGGCGCTGGTCGGGCCGCCCCGAGCCCGGGAGACGACGTGGTCGTCGTGGCGGATCGGCGCGTCGCACCACGGGGTGCGACAGCGTCGATCGCGCAGCCGGAGGAAGCGGCTCAGCAGCCCCTCGAAGCGAGTGCTGACCGACTCCATCGCCACGAGGTGCTCGGTGTCGGCGAAGAGCCGACGGATGCGGGTCGCCTCCTCGGGAGAGGCCTGCACCAGCCGACGGGCCACGAAGGCGGGGATCGGCCCCAGTCCCGGCACCGTCCCGCCACCTCGGCCGGCTCGTCGGCATCACCGAGCAGCGTCTCGACCGGCATCACGACCTCGATGCTCACCGGCACGCTGGTCGCGGTCACCTGCCCGGTCAGGCGCTCGACGAAGAGGTCGGCGATGATCTGCGAGCGGCTCCGCTCGTCGTCGCCCCGCGCGATCATCGCCTGCGCCCGCTCCTCGAGCGAGGTCATGATCGCCACCATCTGGTAGTCGGCGATCGTGCCGCTGACCTGTGCCGTGCCGTCCCCGAACGAGCGCGTGAAGACGTGGCGCCGAGCGTGGGCCTTCTCGCGTCGGCGCAGCGCGCCGGCGGCGTCGATGCGCTGCACGACCCGTCGCGTCTCGTCCTGGAGGCTGCGATCACCCCACGACCCTCCGCGATCGCACAGCAGCCCGGCGATCATCTGGTCGGCGGTGCGTCGATCGTGCTCCTCGAGGTCCTGGGTCTCGGTGACGATCAGCTCGGCGCGCCGCTCGTTGATCTCACCGACCGCCAGCATCGCCAGCACCATCGGGTGGTGGTCGACGAGGCCACGCGCGAGGCCGAGCAGCCGCCTGCCCCGATGCGGCGACTCGCGCCGCGCCAGCCCGACCTGCGCCCCCGTCCCGCGCTCGCTGCTGCGCGGGTCGAGATCGTCGAGCCGCGCCGCGACCCGCGCCTGACGCGCCGCCAGCGCCGCCTTGGCACGCTCCAGCTCGCCCAGCTCCTCGACGCACGCCCGTGCCGAGACCGGCAGGTCGTCGAGCTCCGCGGCGGCTGGGATCACGTGTTCGATCCTAGATCCGACCACCGACAGTCCCAGGACGCCGACCTCCGCCCGTGGTCGGCCACGGCAACGAGACACACGAGGGTCGGCGGCGTCGGCTGGGCGGAGTCGAGACGCAGGAGGCGGCCACGACTGGAGATCCTCCGACGGGTGCTCGGACCGAAGTGGCGGTGGGAGATCGGGGCCGCACGCTCCGCCGTGGCGTTCGTGATCTGCGCGAACCTGCGGCTGAGCGGCATGCTCAGAGGCGGTCGAGCCAGTCCTGGATCCTTGCCGCACGTTGAACGACGGGATGGAAGTAGAAGACGCTCTCGTGCCGGATCTCGCCTACGACGACAACATGCGCAAGTTCTCCCTGCCGCGCCCGTGCAAGCGCGGCGCCCAGTTCGACGAACATGCCTCGCCCGTCGTGCTCCGAGGCGACGATCAGCACCGCATCGGCCGCCATGACAGCGTCCAAGTCGTCCTGCGCCACTTGGCCGGACACGTCGAGCTGTGAGCCGTAGTCCCCCGCCAGCGAGGCGTCGCGCTCAGTCCAGTCGAGAGTCAGCTCGTGGCCAGCAGCGACGACGGTGGACTGCACGGCCCGCACAGTCGCCACATCGGTCACTGGTCCGGCGACATAGATCTTCATGGACGGACCGTCCCATGATGCGCCGACAGGTCGATGGTCTGGGCCTGGGTCAAGACGCACGCCTCGGCCGCGATGAGCGCGCGGCCGCCGATGGATCGATGACTCTTCTTCAGGTCGACGCTTGCAAACGGCGGATGTCCTCGCGGTGCTTCTCGGGCACGTCGTATCCGGTGTGCATGGCGATCTGGGCGGAACGCGTGACGCAGCGCACCGCAGTTCCCGCGAGTGTTCCCCTCCCAGAGATGGCGTTTCCAGGCAGGGGCCAAGGGTCGGTGTGGAACTGCGTGACGACCCCGTGTTCGTCGAGGTCGATCACGTGAACGTCGATCTCGCGGCCGTCGAGGTGGGCATCGACGAATGCTGAGTCGAAGGGCATCCCGTCGACGTCGATCGGCTGGTTCTCGCCCCATTCCAGCTTCCTGGCGAAGCCATGTCGTCGAACTATCTCGTCGTAGCGCGGAAGGTCCGTGACCAGGACGAGTAGATCGAGGTCCTTGTGCTCACGGGTGACTCGCCCGAGGAGAGCGTCGATGCCCCAGCCACCCATCACCCAGCACCTGACACCGTGCCGGTCGAGAAGTCCGTAGGCCGATCGTGCTTGCTCAGCGGACATGGCCCCGGTCATGGGCGGAGTCTGCATCACGATTCGGTCCTGATGCGAACGCGATGTCTCCCGGTGCCGTTGACGGCCCGCAGCGTCGCGCGCCGTGCGGATGGCACCGAGCGCACGAGGTCCGTGGCCGCGTTCGGCGACTCCGAAGCGAGGCATAGTGCTCGCTCGTGCCGCGATCCGAGCGTCTGACGCCGCGTGTCGTTCCGCCGCGATCGACCAACACGCCCCAGCTCCAAGCGAACAGCGCGAACCCGAAGACGACCGGACGCGCCGCCGCCGCTCAGCGCGACGCCACCGGCTGCCGCAGGATCGTTCGTCACCGAGCCGGATCGGTACGACGCGCATCGTTGAGGTAGACCTCGTGGTGCTTACCAGTCATCTGCAACCGCGCGTCGGGGATGAACGAGCCGTGCAGCTCGTCCAGCACGTCGGCCTCGGCGTCGTACGGCCCGACATGGAGGGTCTGCACGCACCGCCCCTCGTCGAGGGTCTGGAAGCGCACGAGGTCGAGTGCCGCCGGCGCGCGCTTGCATCGGACGGTCTCGATGGCGGTCGCGACCAAGTTTGCGCCCGAGAACAGCCTCTTCCACGCCTGCTATGAGCGCGCGGCCAGGTCACGTTTCAGCCGGTCAGGGGCCCGTGCTCATCGTGAGCCTGCGCCTCCGACCAAGGTATCCGCATGCTGAACCGGCCCTGACACAGCGTTTCCGCTGGTCAGGGCCGGTCCCTTCGGTCGGGCTGACAGGATTTGAACCTGCGACCCCTTGACCCCCATCACACATTCTCAGGAGATTGCCGACGCTGGCCAAAACTTGCGCTGACCTGCACGCCGATGATCCGTGCCACCTGGTACTGCTTAGGCTCGGTTTCGTGCATTTTGCCTGGGTTTACGACTAGTTTCTCGGAAACGAGCGTCCACGATCACCACGGACGTCGACGGTGCCCCTGCGATCCGTATCGGACTGGACTCCCCATAATGGCATTCTCTCTAACCCAGGCAGATTCGGGCGCCCGGTAGGCGGCGGACCGACGCATCTTTGACTTCGCGACGGCGCCACGAGTTGATCTGCATTTTGCTACCCATTCCGACCTGATCTGACCTGCTCGCTCGAAAGCGCTACTGCCGTTCCCGCCTTAGGGCTTGGAGAGGTCAAGCTGTCATTCGATGATTCTTGATGCGCCCGACTCAAGAGCAGCTGCGACCGCCTCGAACTCCGCCAGTGCAGCGGTGAGGTCCTCAACGATCTCGCGGGCGATGATCTCAGGAGCCGGAAGGTTGTCGAGATCTTCGAGGGACTCGTCCTTAAGCCAGGTGATGTCGAGGTTGGCCTTGTCCCTGGCGACCAGCTCGTCGTAGGTGAACGACTTGAACGCTCGGACTCCACGCGCTCCGCGCGGTCCTTGCCGGACAGGTACGATCGACGAAGTCGTCGAGGTGCTGCCCGGCGCAGCTGGTTCTGCTTGAGGGTGAAGTGCTGGTTGGTCCGCAAGTCGTAGACCCATAGCTTCTATGTCCAGGGCTGCTCGGAGGCTGGCTTCTTGTCGAAGAACAGCACGTTGGCCTTGACCCCCTGGGCGTAGAAGATGCCGGTCGGCAGTCGCAGCAGGGTGTGCAGATCGAAGTCGGCGAGCAGCTTGCGGCGCATGGTCTCGCCTGCACCGCCCTCGAACAGCACGTTGTCGGGCAGAACGACCGCCGCGCGACCGTTGATGTCGAGGATGGTCATGATGTGCTGCAGGAAGTTCAGCTGCTTGTTGCGACGTCGTGACCACGAAGTCCTGGCGCTCGATCTCGAGGTCGTCGCGCACGCCCGGCCGTCCGCGCCGATCATCGTGACGGACGACTTCCGGCCGAACGGCGGATTGGCAGCACCACCGACTACCGCTCACCTGGGTCGGCTATCAGGGAGTCCCTTACGTCGATCAGCGAGTCACCGTTAGGCGGTCATGCCGTGCAGGAGCAGGTTCATCGCGGCCAGCCGGGCGGTGCCGTCGACCAGCTCAACCCGGTGACCAACCCGTCCCGCAGGTGGTCGCGCTGGTCGGGGTGAGGCTGTGCGGCGTCTCGCGAGGCGTACTCGTGCGCGACGAGCAGGAAGCCGCCGGTGCCGCAGGCAGGATCGACCACCGTGT
>CAVWTJ010000008.1:0-11389 GCA_963757695.1 uncultured Actinomycetota bacterium | reverse complement strand
CAGTGGGCTACCCCCTGTTCGCACTCGAGTGCAGGCGATACGCGGATGCTTCACCATTCACCGCTTGCTTGCACAGTGCTAGCATGACGTCATGAGCACGCTCTACATCCGGGATGTCTCCGACGACGTGGCGCGCACCCTGAAGGAACGCGCGGCCCAGGAGGGCACCTCGTTGTCCGCCTACGTCGCCAAGGAACTCACCAAGATCGCCTCGCGCCCGACCAACGACCAGATCACCACCCGGCTGCGTCAGCGGGACCGTACCGCCGGCCCCACCGCACAAGAGGTCCTCGAGGCGGTCGCGGCCGAACGCCGATGATCGTCGTCGACGCCTCAGCCATGGTCGAGGCCCTGGTCGGAACAGACGTCGATCCCCAGCTCCTGGACCTGCTCGGCGGCGACCTCGCCGCACCGCACCTGCTCGACATCGAAGTGCTCTCGGTCCTGCGCGGGCTGGAACGCGGGAGGAAGCTGACCCTGGCCAGGGCCGAGCAGGCTCGTGATGACTACTTCTCCTTCACCCTCAGCCGGCACGAGGCACCACCTCTCGCGGAGCGGATCTGGACCTTGAGGCATCAGTTCACCAGCTACGACGCGGCCTACCTGGCGCTCGCCGAAGCCCTCCAGATCCCGCTGGTCACCTGCGACGCCAAACTCGCAACGCCCGGCCACCTCGCCACGGTCCTCGTGACCCAGACGCGGACGGAACGGACTTAGCCCTCTCCGCCGCGAATCGCCGTACAAAGTCACCGTGCACTCGCGCTCAGGCGGGCAAGTAGCCGTTCCCCCAGCACCACGTCGTGCGGTAGCTCCCTCAGCGCCGACCCTTCGACGTCGGCGCTCTGACGTCGAAGGACAGCCGCGAGGAAGGCCCAGTGGCTCGCCGCCATGTCCTCCTGCGAGTACCCGTCGAACGCCTCATCGGGCCCGACGACCACCCGTGCTGTGTCCTCGATCTCCTCCGCCGACGTCGAGGACCAGATGTCTGGAGGGCCAGAGACACTCCAACCCCGAGCCTCGAGCAGGAGCACTCGGTCGCCGTTCGAGAGGACGGCCTCGTGCCTCGCTGACACCGACAGCCGTCGAGGGTCAGCGATCGCGTCGTCGACCTCTACGGACGTCACCAAGCGCGTCACATGCACCACACGCTCATGATCACACCGAGGTGCCCGGGACCGCGGCCCGTAGGGTCGCAGACCTGCTGCATTCCGCCGCGTAGTGGTGCGTCCTACCTCGGAGCGGAGTACTCCACAGCGACGCACAATTCATCACGGGCAACCGAGATGTCGATGATGTAGGTCCCTGCTGTGGGCGTCGGGATCAGGCCGGGCCAGAACTGTCCGAACTCGCCGGAGGAAGCCACGCCACCGTCACGTGTCACGACGGTCACCTTCCCGTCGGGAGCGGTGACTTGGAGGCGGGCAAGCTCGGCGCCAGCCCTGTCGGATCCCACCCAGACTTTCATCTGCCGCGGCTGGCTCGAGGGCAGAATCGTGGCGTCGAATGGTCCCGCCGACAGCGGTCCTCGCTGGGCAGAGGTAGAGCCCTTGACGTCCGGACAGTCACTCCCCCGTGTGACGACGTGGGTGCCCGCCGGAGACGCCGACCTCAATGGACCGATTGAGGAGGCGACGGCAGCATCCTCTGGGTCGACGGTGCCGGTGCAGGCCGAGCAGACGAGGGCGATGGCCGACGCGAGGCAGGCGCCGACTACTCGCGTCCTTCGAGTGCCCACTCCAGAATCCTGCCCAACGCGGCCGGACCTGGCTACAGCACGCTCCTTCGCGCAAGCACCCAACTGCGTCTCGCCGCCGCCTGTCGACCTGGAGAGCGGCGCAGCTCCGACGCGGCATCCGGACTCCGCTGCAGGTGCGCCGGCGTTCAGTCGCGGCCCTCGGCCGCGCCAGGGGCGTCTTCGTCCAGATCCGGGGCGTTGTGATGCCGAATCGTCCCGGTGCTTCTTGGGCTCGACCTGGAGGAAGTCGTGGATCATCCTCCCGGTCTGCTCGTACGGGTTGACCGCCACCACGGTTCCCGGCGCCAGGTCGCCGAGGACTCGATCCCAGGTGCCGGGGTGGGTGCGTCGACATTCGTCGATAGCGTTGGCTACTTCAGGTTCGGGCGGCGCCTTCGCCGGCCGCGGCTCGTGCCCAATCACGCTCTCGAGGCTAGACCCGGCTAGACGCGGTCGAGGCCGAAATAGCTCGGTGGTCACGGCAGTAATATCTGAGGTCAACTGGACGTCACCTGCCTATCGCCAGATGCGTCCTTCCGCCGCCTGTCGACGTGACTCGATTGCTCGTGAGCGGGGTCAGCGCCGGGCCGCGTCAGCCTGCAGCCGAAGGTCGCGGTAATCCTCGACCGCCAAGCGTGCGGCTCTCACGAAGCCGGCCAAGGTCCCGGTTGCGACCACGAAGACGTCGTCGATGATTCGGTCGGAGGGACTGGCCTCGCTATAGCAGTCGTGCCAAGCGAACTCCGTCAATTCGAGGACGTCCAGGACTGCCTCGGCGTCGGCGCCGAACTCGGCCCGCGCTCTCACTTGCCGCTCTCGACGCCGGTCGGCTCTGCTCATGGTCACGCATGACACGCTGCCACGGCTCGCTCCCCACGTGTCCCTTTTCGCCGCCTGTCGACCGCCCGGATCGCGGCATTTCCGGACGTTGGAGCGATGGCCAGACTGGATAGTGGTTGTCTGATCCTCAGCGCTAGCAGTGGGAGGCGCTGAGCACATCGGCCTCGGTACCGCGGCGGAGTTTGTCCTCTGAGTCTCTGTAGAGGAACTGCGAGGTCGGGAGCTCGTTGACCTGAGTCATCGTGAAGTCGATCCCGGAGGCGCCGTCCTGGGGGTCCCTTTGCACATAGAGCGACATTGCGTCTTCTGGGGCAGTCTTCAACGTTGTCAGGGAGCGGATGCTGTCGCGGTCGGTGCTATCAAGCAGGGGCCACGTGATGAGGCCCCCTGGCTGAAGCGCTTCGCGCTTGAACTGCCATGTCGCGTGTGTCCCGGCCGGGGGGTCCGTCTCCAGGGCCTCGGCAAAGTCGCTTGATCACGTTGTGAGGAGCGCGAGGGGGCGGCGGTTGTTGGCGGCGTGATGTCGCAGCGCGTGGGCGATGCTGGTCCAGCCGGTAAGCCTGAGCAGGCTGATCGCGAGGTTCCGCAGGGTTGCCATGACCTGTGGTCCGGCGCCGGTGCGGATCTGGGAGCGGTCCTCATCGAAGGTTACGTCGCGCACCCAGTGCAGCCTGTTCTCGATGCCCCAGTGGCCCTGGACCCACCCCGCAAGAGTTGTCGGGGACGCGGCTCGGGTGTCGGCGGAGGTGATGAGGTAGACGACCTCGATGGTCTTCTTCCCCTTCCTGGTAACGGTTCTACGGACTTGGGCGATCTGGGCGGCGCCGGCGAACTGGACCCAGGCGGGGACGGTGATGACCTTGATGGTTCGGGTTACGCGACGGCCGTGGCCCTTGCTGCTGGCCCTTCGCGCCGGCACCTGGGACCAGGGCAGCGCCTTGCACGCCGCGTAGAGCTTCGGTTGGTTCCCCTTGACGGTGAAGACGTAGTCGCCGCCGGCCTCGACGATGAGCTGGGCGGTGTCGCTCTGGGTGTGCATCGCATCGACGGTCACGACGACACCAGCGAGGTCGAACCCGGCGAGCAGGGTCCGCACGGCGGGGATCTCGTTGCTCTTCGCTGTCACCGCGAGCTGCCCGAGCACGGTGCCGGAGGCATGGTCGTAGGCCGCGATCAGGTGCGGCGCCGTGGCGTCTGGGGTCCGGGCGCCACGGATGGTCTTGCCGTCGATCGCGATCACCCGCCGTTGGTCGACCACGCTGGTGCGGGTCCACATCCACGCCCCGAGGACCGCGTCGAGCTTGGCTGCGTCCAGGCGTGCGAACGCACGGCGGATCGCCGACTCCGAGGGGCGTTTGCCATGGCGCAAGCCCAGCGCTGCAAGGAGATCAGCATCCGCGTCACCGACCCACTGCCCGATCGCGGCGAACGACCGCGCCCCGGACACCACGGCGGCGAGCGCTAGAGCGAGCAGCCCGGGCAGGCTGTGACGGACCCCGCGCGGATGTCGCGGGTCAGGGACGCAGGCCAGCAGTTCCAGCAATACCGTCGAAGAATGAGGCCCAGCGTGTTGCGGGCAGACAGGGGCAGTGCGCGAAGATGCCATTGGCTGGTGTGGTCCTTGAACTCGGTGTGGCGTAGACACCTGCATCCAAGTCCCAACGACCACACCAGTCACACACGCCACACCGCGTCAGTGACCACCAAACGTGCAGGTCAGACCGCCACCCGGCCGACTATGCCGAGGCCCTGGGTCCGTCTCCAGCAGCGCTGTGGCCTCGAATACGGCGCGATCGGGAGGGTCGCTGCATATGACCATCCCCCCAATGGTGGTGCCGCGACTGTCACGGCCAACGACAACGAAGCCGGGCGGTGATGGCGTGCAACCGCAAAGAAGAAGGGTGACGATTCCGACGAGGGCGCCGACGGCGACCCTGCGAGTCGTGGACATGCCAGAAACATAAGCCTGGACAACGGTCGAAAGACGCCCACGTTCGGCGGCGACACCGCATCGTGACCGAAGCGCGCTCGTCGGCATGACCGGAAGGGTATGCGTCCCTTCAGGCCTGCTGCGTACCGCCGCCAAAGGGTCACGTCATGGGCGGATCACATGGCCGCAGCGGGGACCGGACATGGGCCCTCTGAACGGGCAGATCGAGCACATCGCGCTGAACTTCTTGCGGACTGTGTGCGGACTGGGACAGGTTGCACCCCATCTGACCTGCGGAAACGTGCCAATTCAGACGTTGAAGCGGAACTCCACGACGTCGCCGTCCTGCATCACGTACTCCTTGCCCTCCATGCGCACCCGCCCGGCCGCGCGGGCAGCGGCCATCGAGCCGGCGGCATCCAGGTCGGTGAACGAGACGATCTCGGCCTTGATGAAGCCGCGCTGGAAGTCGGTGTGGATGACGCCCGCGGCCTGAGGGGCGGTCCAGCCCTGGTGGATGGTCCAGGCCCGCGACTCCTTGGGCCCGGCGGTGAGGTAGGTCTGCAGGCCCAGGGTGTGGAAGCCGACCCGGGCGAGCTGGTCGAGGCCGCTCTCTTCGGCGCCGAACGACTGGAGCATCTCGAGGGCGTCCTCCTCGGACATCTCCATCAGGTCCATCTCGAGCTTGGCGTTGAGGAACACCGCATCGGCCGGCGCGACGAGCGCCCCGAGGCGGGCGTGCAGGTCGGCGTCGGCGAGCTGCTCCTCGTCGAGGTTGAACACGTAGATGAACGGCTTGGTGGTGAGCAGGCCCAGGCCCGAGGCAAGGGCGAGGTCGACACCGGCGGCCGCTCCCCCGGCATACAGGGTGGTGCCTTCCTCGAGCACCTTCTGGGCGGCGACGGCGTTCTCGTACGCGGGCTTGGACTCCTTCTTGATCCGCGACTCCTTCTCGAGCCGGGCGACGGCCTTCTCGAGGGTCTGCAGGTCGGCGAGGATCAGCTCGGTGTGGATCGTCTCGATGTCCGAGCTCGGCGAGACCTTGCCGTCGACGTGCACGACGTCGCCGTCCTCGAAGGCCCGCACGACCTGGCAGATGGCGTCGGCCTCACGGATGTTGGCCAGGAACTTGTTGCCCAGCCCCTCCCCCTCGGACGCGCCACGCACGATGCCGGCGATGTCGACGAAGTCGACCGTGGCCGGCAGGATCTTCTCCGAGCCGAAGATCTCGGCGAGCCGGGTGAGCCGCTCGTCGGGCAGCGGGACGACGCCCACGTTGGGGTCGATCGTCGCGAACGGGTAGTTCGCCGCGAGCACGTTGTTCTTGGTCAGAGCGTTGAACATCGTGGACTTGCCGACGTTGGGCAGTCCGACGATTCCGATTTGAAGGGCCACGAGGCCGAGAGTCTACCGGCGCGCACGGGTCCTCCCCGCCGCGCCGGGACGCGGGGGCTCACGCCCCGGGCGGCTCGCTGTTCTCCAGGTATGCCGTGTGCTCGGCGTCGTGGGCGAGCTCGAGCATGCGCGCGGTGTAGGGCGCGACGTGCGCCGCGGCATCCGCGACCGTGCGCCAGTGGGCACCGGCGATCTCACGGCGCAGGAACAGCGCCGGGTCGAGCTCACCGGTGTCGTGGACGCCGAGGTCGAACAGGTAGAGCATGGCGTCGTCCCAGCCGCGCCACGGGGGCAGCCAGTTGACGGCGAGCAGCCGGCCCGCGGTGACGTGGATGCCGAGCTCCTCCTCGACCTCGCGCTCGACGCAGGTGGCCGGTGACTCCCCCGGGTCGACGACGCCGCCGGGCAGGTCCCACTCCTTCTTGTAGCTGAGCTCGCACAGCAGCACCTCGCCGGCAGGGTTGCGCAGCACGCCCTGGCCGATGGTGCGCTTCTTGGGGAGCCGGGCGTTGAGGATGGAGATGCGCCGCAGGCGCTCGCGCTCCGACTCCGAGCGGCGGGGGCGGTCAGCCACGGACGGCTCGCCCCCCGAGGTCGGCGACAAGGCGTTCCACGACGAACGCGGCGTTGTCGTCACGCACCTCGACCGGCACGGGCGGCCGGAAGTCGTCCCAGACGACCATGAACGAGCCGCGCAGCTCCGGCATGCGAGCGGGCCGCGCCATGAACCACCAGTGGGCGTGCGCGCCTCCGTCACCCACGCGGATGACGTGACAGCGGGCGACGCTCGGCAGCGACTCGACCGCGCGCACGAGAGCCGCCTGCAGGCGACCGGAGGAGGCGGCGAGGTCGTCGGGCAGGTCGGGCACATCCAGGTGCCGGTGCGGCACGAGCGAGAGCACCCGGGGCGAGCCGGAAGGCGGGGCCACCTTGAGCCGCCAGTCGTCATCCACCCACACCGTCGCCCAGCCGGTGCGGTCGCCCTCGTCATCCGGCCGGGTGCACTGGCAGTCGGCAGGGTCCTCGCCCGAGCGCGGCCCCTCCTCGGCCACCAGCGTCGGGCCGGGTGTGAGCCGCAGGCCCTCGGCCTCGAACGGGAAGACGTCCCAGCCGACCACGCCATGGGGGTCGATGCCCAGCCGCCCGTCGGGGCCGGCAGCCGCTTCCACCCGTGCTGCGTAGGTCTGGACGTCCTCGGGCATGCGGCGACCCTACCCACGTGGACCGGTGAGAACCGTCGAGGTCCCACGACGCGCTGACCAGCCGTGCGGACCATCAGCGTGTCGCGGGATGTCGTGTGGCCCTGTCGGTGCCCGGTGGGATGGTCGCCCCATGAACGCAGCGGTGTGGGGCCTGGTCGGTCTGGTCGTGGGCGTCGGTGCCGCGGTGGCGGTGTGCCGGCTGCTGTATGCCGCGCGCTCTGCCGCCGTCGCCGCCGAGCGCGACCTGCTGCGCGAGCGGGTGCTCGACCTCGAGACCTCGCTGGCCGAGGACATGGAGACGGCCGCCCTGCTGGCCCCGCTCAAGGACGCGCTGGTGCGCGTCGAGACCCACGTCGGCTCGCTCGAGCGTGACCGCATGGAGCAGTTCGGCTCGCTGCGTGCCCTGTTGTCCAGGGTCGAGGGCGAGACTCAGCACCTCGGCCGGCAGACCGCGTCGCTGGCCGGCTCGCTGCGCTCCTCCACCGTGCGGGGCGCCTGGGGCGAGGTGCAGCTGCGGCGGGTGCTCGAGGCGTCGGGGATGCTGCCGCGCTGCGACTTCGACGAGCAGGTCACCGCGGTCAGTGCGCACGACCGCGGGGTGCGGCCCGACGTCGTCGTGCGGCTGCCCGGCGGCAAGGTGCTGGTCATCGACGCGAAGGCCCCGATGAACGCCTTCCTCGACGCGCAGGACGACGACCTCCCCGACGACGAGCGCGCGGCCCTGCTGGTCGCCCACGCCACCGGGCTCGGGCGGCACGTCGCGGCCCTGGCCGCCAAGGAGTACTGGTCCGCCTTCCGCGAGGGCCCCGAGATGGTCGTCTGCTTCGTGCCGAGCGACGCGATGCTCGGCGCCGCCCTGGCCGCCTCACCCTCGCTGCACGAGCGGGCGCTGGCTCAGCGGGTCGTGCTCGTCGGCCCGGGCGCCCTGATGGCCCTGCTGCGAACCGTCGCCTTCACCTGGCAGCAGGACGCCCTGTCGGCCAGTGCCCGCGAGCTGCTCGACCTCGGCCGCGACCTGCATCGCCGGCTGGCCACCCTCGGCGGGCACACCGCGAAGGTGGGCCGTAGCCTGCAGTCCAGCGTCGAGGCCTACAACGCGATGGTCGGCGCGTTGGAGTCGCGGGTCATGGTCACCGCCCGGCGGATGCACGACCTCGACCTCGTCGGCGACGAGATCGCGGTGCTCACCCCCGTCGAGACCGCCCCCCGGCCGCTGACCTCGCAGGAGCTGATCGACGCCGCCACCGCCGAGGAGACCCGCCCCGAGCTGCTCCTCGACCTGGGCCTGCCCGAGCCACGGCGACCACCCGGCATGCGCGACGCCGGCTGAGCGGGTCGGCGTGTCCGTGAGCGGCGGCACCGGGCCCGGGTCATCGACCTTGCGCGTCGACGGCGGCGAACTCCCGGTCGAGCACGCCCATGACCAGGTCGTCGCACCACTCGCCGTCGACCCAGCAGCTCTCCCGCTCCCGGCCCTCCACCACGAAGCCGCACGCCCGGTAGGCGGCGATCGCCCGGGCGTTGTCGACCAGCACCTTGAGGTCGACCCGGTGCATCCTCAGCGTGCCGAAGGCGTGCCGCAGCACCAACCGGATCGCCTCCCTGCCGAGCCCCCGACCGAGGTACTGCGGCGCGTACATGCCGATGGCCAGTCGCGCCTTGCGGCCGTCCTCGCGCACATCGGACAGGAACACCGCACCCGCGAGCTCGCCTTCAGTCTCGATCGCCCAGCACCACGCCCCGGCCGCAACCCGAGCCGCCAGGTGACCCGGCCACGCGGCAGCCTCGTCGTCGGTCATCGGACCGGTGTCGGTGTCCGCGCCGTAGCCGCGCTCGATCTCGCGGAACCATCCCAACCGCCGGCGGGCCTGCACGTCGTCGTCGTCAAAGGCCCGCAGGCTGACCTGCGGACCCACCAGGGTGGGGGGCGAGAAGGCCGTCATGGCCGACATCGTCCCCCAGGTCGTCAGCGCGCGGCGCGCCGCACCGCCGCTCGCCCGACCAGCCGGCCGAGCAGGGCGCCGGTGGCCGCGCCCACGACCACGTCGCCCGGGTAGTGCACCCCGGTGTAGACGCGCGAGAAGGCCACCGCCGCCGCCGCCGCCCGCAGCGGCCAGCGCAGTCCCGGCACCACGGAACCTACGGCGACCGCGAAGGCGAGGGCGGATGCCGAGTGGCCCGACGGGAAGGACGTCGAGGTCGGCATCGGCACCCAGCGCGCCTCGGGCACCGCGTGGCCCTCGCGGTCGGGCCGCGCACGGTCACCGGCGAGCTTCATCGGCTGGTTGACGACCAGGGATGCCGCACCGATCGCGACCACCCCGGCCCGGGCGGCCCGACGGCCGGTGCGGCCGCCGAACACCGCCAGCGCGCCGGCCACCAGGAACCACGGCTTGGAGTGGTTGGCGAAGTACGACAGCCGGCTCAGGGGCGCATCAAGCGCCGCGGTCGACATTCGGGCGACGGCCACGTAGGCCGACCGGTCGAGCTCTCCGAGCCGGTGGAGGACCCCTGACGCCGTCGCCGCGACCGGGTGCCCGCTGGTACCGCGATCCTCCAACCGCCGCGCCAGCCGCTCCTCGACCGGCTCCAGCCCGACGACCTGGTCGACCGGTGCGTCCGCGGCGTCCGGAGTCCCCGACGTCCCGGCGCTCACGCCGCCGACACCCCCGACACCGCCTGAGTCGCTCACGCGGACACCACCGGCCGGCCCAGCGCCGTGCGCCAGAGCTCGCCGAGCGTCGACGCCGACGTCACGTGCACCGCGGGGGCGGCGACCAGCCGGATGAGCACGGCCCGCGCCTGCCGCACCGTCAGCGCTCCCGGCCGGATGACGAAGCGCAGCGGCGGGTCCATGGTGAGGGCCTCGCCGTCGACGCCAACCTCGACAGGCCCACCCGAGCCGACCTCGAACTCGGTGGCATTCCACTCCCTCCACCCCGAGAAGCGGCCGACCCGCCCGGCGGCCTCGAGCGCGGCGAACTTCTCGGCATCCGCGGCACCGCGCACCAGCACCGACACGACGCCCAGCCGGCCCGTGTCGAGCGCCGGTCGGGTGGACCCGCCGCGCAGGTGCGAGAGCTGGTAAGGGTTGTTCGAGACGAGCACGAGGTTCGCCGAGGTCATCGCCTCGCCCGACGGCGGGGCGAACCGGAGGTCGAGCGGCACGGCGGCCGGCCCGATCAGGTCGGGCAGCGTCCCGGCGGCCGTGCGGATCTTCGCGTCGCGGTAGTCCTCCGACTGCACGATCTTGGCGTACAAGCCCATCGACGCGTTGTTGACGAAGGTGCGGCCGTTGACCTCCGCGAGGTCGATCCGCCTATCGATGCCGTCGGTGTACGCGTCGAGCGCCCCCACCACGTCGGCCCGGTCCATGCCCAGGTCGAGCGCGAAGTGGTTGCGCGTCCCGGCGGGGATCACGACCATCGGGATGTCGTGCCGGCTCGCCACCGACGCCACGAGCGCCTGCGAGCCGTCACCCCCGGCCATGCCGATCACGTCAGCGCCGCGGCCCACGGCATCCTCGGCGAGGGCCAGGAGGTCGGAGCCCTTGTAGAGCACGATGGGCTCGATGCCGCGCTCGCGGCACAGCCGCTCGAGCTCGAACTTCTCCACCTTCCCTCCGCCGGACCACGGGTTCATGATCAGCACGGGGTGGCGGGCGGGCGGTGCTGCAGCGATGGTCGCAGCGTCCGGCGTCGAGCGCCGCAGGGCGAAGCGTGCCGCTCCCGTCGAGGCGGCCGCGAGCACCAGTCCCACCACGACCACCCAGACGCTGTGCGTGGTCACGATGACCACCGTGAAGATGACCAGCGCCACCACCGCGACACCGACGGCGGCCAGGCGCAGCGTCCCGCGGCGCGACACGGCGAACCAGGCCGCCAGAATCAGCACCGCCAGGGTGGCCAGCGCGGCGAGGAGCACGTCCCACCGGTCGAGGAGCGCGACCACCAGGAAGACGGCCGTGGCGCCGAGGGCGAGGTAGGCCAGCCACGCGGCGGCCTGTTGCTGGCGGGTCGGTGTGGTGCCCGGCCCGGGGCGTTCGGTCACGTGCGCTCCTCTGCGTGCGGCGTCGGTGGGTCCTGCCAGGTCGAACCGGTCTCGGTGATGTAGGCGGCCACGGCCTCGTCGAGCGTCGCGAAGAAGTGCTCGGGCGAGATGGCGCGCTCGAGCTCGTAGCGGTGCAGCTTCTTCCGCACCGGGTCCTTGAGCTCGGCGAAGACGAGCGCGACGTCGCGGGCGTCCAGCCAGCTGTCGAGCTCGGCGAGCACGTCGGCGGCGGTGGTG
>CAVWTJ010000007.1:0-12401 GCA_963757695.1 uncultured Actinomycetota bacterium | reverse complement strand
GCGGTAGGACGCACCTCGGGACCGCACCCTGCCGGGCGCCGTGGCGCCACCGGCTCGCGCCCGGAAGATTCGTCTGCGGTCCGACGGAGGGCTCATTCGCCCGTGCTCGTCCCGTACTCGACGAGGCGTCCGGTGGGCTCGCCACGCGACGCGGACATGATCGACTCCGCTGCCTTCCTCGTGCGGTCCTCGGCGGTCGGCCAGAGATGGGCGTACGTGTTGAGGGTGGTCGTCGCCTTCGAGTGACCGAGCGAGCGCTGGACTGTTACGACGTCGCACCCGGCGGCGATGAGTCCCGAGGCGTAGAAATGCCGCAGGTCGTGGAGCTTGATGCCGGTGAGGCCGGCGTCGCGCAGCGTCTTGCGCCACCAGTAGCTGACGGTGTTCTGGTGCGGCGGGTTGTCGCCGTCCCCGACGAAAAGCCACCCCTCCTTACCGAGGGTGCCGTGAGCGGCGAAGTGCTCGGCGAGGACGGTGACGAGGCTGTCGGCGAGGTACACGACGCGCTCCGACCCGTACTTCGGCGCCCGCACGTCGATCGCCCCACCGTTGACGCGCTGGACCTGGCGGGAGACCCTGAGCGACCTCCGGAGGAAGTCGACGTCGCCGAGCTGGACGCCGGCCGCCTCGCCCAGCCGCAGCCCGGCGAACGCGCATAAGGCGATGAACGGCCGGAACCGTTCGTCGGCCACGGCCATGAGCTGCCCGACGTGCTCGGGGGTGGGGATCGACATGGCGATGTCGGGACGACGGCCGCGGGGGAGGCGTACTGCGTCGGTCGGGTCGGTTCCGATCACCCGATCCTTGACGGCGGCGCGGAACACCGACCTGACGTTGACGTACCGGGTCTTGATCGTGCCGGGGGCGAGGCCGGCGGCGTCCATCTGCTTGATCCAGGTCTCGACGTCCGAGCGCCGCACCTGCTTCATCGGCTTCCCGGCGAAGGGCACGGATCTGGCCGCGAGCGACATCGCGAGCACGGTGCCGGGCGCCCAGACTTGGCGGGCCGACCACTCGCCGAAGAACGCGGCGAACGTGATCCGCCCGGCCTGGGGATCCGCGTAGGTGCCGGTGACGACGGCCGAGGTGACCCCGTCGAGCCACTGCTGGGCGTCGATCTTGCGATCGAAGTGCCGAGAGTGCTCCTTCCCGGATTCGTCGCGATACCGCGCCCGCCACTTGCCGTTGTCTCGCTTGGCGATGTTTCCCGCCATGGTGATGCTCCTTCCGGGATCGCTCCATCGTCTCTCCGGGGTCCGACGGCGGGCAGTCTCAGCGGTGGTTCTGTGGACCGTTCGTCTGCTCGCTGAGCCAGAGGATGAGGTCGGCGCGCCAGTACCGGACGTGGCGGCCGAGCTTGAAGCTGCGCGGCCCGGACCCGAGGTGGCGCCAGTAGCGCAGGGTGCCCTCGGGCACCCGGAGGAAGGCGCAGGCCTCCTGGAGGGTGAGCATCTCGTCCCCGGGGTTTTGTGGGCGAAGAGTGGGGTGGTGTTGTGCGGTCATCGTGGCGCTCCTCGTGATCGGTGGCGGTGAGCGTCGGCTCACGCCGGTCATCATGGGAGGGGGTTGTACCCGCCTTCGTACCCGCCTGAGGTTTCGCGGGGGAGGTACGAAGGGGGGGACGTTGGCATCGCCGCAGGTCAGGGCACGTCCCCCCGAAAGTTCAGAAAAAGTTGTCAACGCCCGGCCGAGGGGGCCTGGAGCCCCGACTGGCGTGACGGGCCGTGCGGTTGTTCCCGCTCTCGGTGCCGTCGTTCCCGGGCAGGTGTCGGTGCTTCAGTCCGCAGCGCGGGTCCGTACCGTTCGATGTCCTCGAGGGCGGCGTCGCGGGCGCGGGCGGGGCCGAGGTCGGACCGGTTGCGCGCGAACGCGTCGATCCACTGCTGCTTGGCGTCCTCGAGGGTCTCGGCGACCAGGTGCGCCGTGTTGCCGGCTCGGCCGCGGGTCATGGAGACGTACGCCGCTGCGGCGCCGGTGGAGTCGGTCAGGGCGACGTGGGCGCGGGTGACGGTCTCGCCCTGGGCTCCGTGGACGGTCGTGGCGTAGGCGAGCTCGACGTGCTCGCGCGCGTACTCGGCGGGGACGATCTGGTCTCGTCCCCGATCGTGGAGGGCCACCGAGCCGTCGCCGCCCACGCCGGTCACGGTCCAGGTCTGTCGGTTCGCGATGCGGAGATCGGGGTCGTTGCGGCGCGTCGCGACCCGGTCGCCGACCGTGAGTGTCTCGCCGCGGCTGGTGGTCACCGTCGGGCGGCCTCCGGAGAGGGGATCGACGCCCGTGCGCTGCGCGCGGATGGCCGCGTTGAGGTCGGCGACCTGCTCGCGGGTGTCGGCCATGACGAGGTCGCCGGCTGCACCGAGACGCGCGAGCGCCGCTGTGCGCTCGACGTCAGAGGGGTGCACGACGATCTGACCGCGAGCGAGAAGTGCGTCGAACACCTCGTCGCTTCGGTAGCCCTCGCGCATCCGGAGGCTCAGGATGGCGTAGGCCGCGTCGGTGAAGCGTCGCACGGTCTCGAGGGTGAGCACCGTCGCCGGGTCCGCGTAGGCGACGGCGTGGTCGAGGACGCCGCCGCGGCCGACGGCCGGGAGTTGATGGCGGTCTCCCATGAACGCGACCCGAGCACCGGCCTCGTCGGCGACGGTGAGAAGCGCACGGCCGGTGTCCTGGTCGAGCATGCCGGCCTCGTCGACCACGAGCAGGTCCCCGGGTCGAAGGGCTGCCGATTCACAGGGAGTCGGGTCGGGCTGCCGGGACCAGTGCCCGTCGTCGTCCCATCGCCAGCCGTGCTGATGGATCAGCCATGCGGCCGAGTGTCCCTCAGCGCCGGTCTCACGTGCGGCCACGTCGGCGGCCTTCATCGTCGGTGTCACCACGACCAGCCGCTGGCCGTCGTGCGCCAACAGCTGTCGGACCGAACGCAGCACCGTGGTCTTGCCCACCCCGGCGGCACCCTCGACCACCACGAGCGGAGCGTCGCCCGTCAGGGCATCGACGGCGTCCTGGTGGACGGGGTCCATCTGATGCGGGTCAAGGCGGTCGGAACGTCGCAGGGCGGCGGGGCGCTCGGCGCGTCGTGCGATCCGGCCGATGAGATCGCCTTCGACGGCAAGGACGCCAGGCGAGGTGAGGGATCGGACGTGTTCGGGGACATCGCGCCGGGTCAGCAGCGGGGAACATCGCGCAACGGCCCTGGCGGTGACGTCCTCCGCCAGCTCGATCCGGGCGGAGGCGTCCGTGACGAGCGCCGTCTGGGAGAGGAGGACCTCGGTCTTGCCGCGGATGTCGGCGGTGTTCCACGCCGATCGCTTGGCGCCGAGCATCGAAACGACCAGGTCGGCTGCGGCGTCGCGGTCGATCCAGCCTGGCAGCGTCCGCCGGAGGTTGACGGCGTGCGCCGGGTCGCGGTAGCCGATCTCGCGGAGCTCGCCGTTCCATCGGTCGACGAGCTCGCCACCGTCCCGGGGGACGACCTTGTCGGGTCGTGCCTGCGCCCACGCCAGCCGGTCCCATCTCTCACGCAGTTGAGGACCCGGCTCTTGGTCGGGATGCTCCTGGCGCCAGTCCGCCTCGAGTCGGTCGACGTTGCGGCGGATCTGGGCGGCCCTGGCACTGAAGGCGCCGACGTACGGCGCGAGCTCGCGGATCTCGCTCGTCTCGGAGTCGACGGTGAGTCCGTGTGCGGCCAGCATCGTCCGGAACTCCGGGTCGGTCGCGACGGCGGCGTGGCCGATGCCGTTGATCGCCTCGATGCTGTCCCGGACGCCGACGGAGTGGATACCCCGCCAGGCGCCGGCCGCCCAGACGCGGGCGTTGATCTGCAGGTGGAGGTGGCGGTGGGGGTCGCCCGCGCGAGACGTGTAGTGGCGGATGACCGCGGCCTCGATGGACTCGACGGGAACCTGGACCTGGCGCCCGCGAGGGCCGACGCGGGTGGTCGCGTGCGCCGCGACCCAGCCGACGATCTCGGTGGCCGCCTTGTCCTGGGCTCGGTCCAGGGCAGCGGAGACGTCCGGGTAGAGAGCGGCCGCCAGGGACCAGGTCTTGGGACCGTTGACGACCACCTCGACGAAGCGCAACGCGTTGTCGTCGGTTCGGATGTGGCCCTTGGACGTCATCGTCTCCAGGTGGATGCCGGCGACCCACTGCTCGTACACCTCCCCGGTCATGCCCCCCAGGTTTTGGACGCCGCCGGGGGTGGCGACCAAGCGCGTCGCGACGCCGTTGCCCTCGGAGAGGTAGTAGTCGTCCGCCCGCGACCGGTCCTGTTCGACGTAGGCCCGGGCAGCCCTCGGTGCTCCGCGGTAGAACTTCACCCCACCGTGCACCCGGATCACCGCCTCCACGACGTCCGTCGACAACCAACGGACCCCTAGAATTGCCGCGTGGGCCGCCCGATTATGGGCGGCCCATCTACGTCCTTCGTAGCATGCGTGCCGCTGTGAATGAAGGTTTGAGCGCTGAGGGGGGCTTTGACCTGAAGGAGGTTCTTGAGGTCAACAAGTGCCAATAGTCTTCGTCGATCTGAGACGGGTGCTCAGATAGTCGGGGTCGAGTCGAGCAAGGGAGATGAACGTGGTCGGACTTCCGCCGTACGAGTCGCTGCTCGACGTGTCTCCAGCCACGCTGTACGGCTTGATTGATGGGCGGGCGGATGCTGCGCTCGTCGCCACCTACGAGTTCGGCTGGCAGAAGGACCGGGCCCTGCGCGAAGCAATTGAGCGGGCGTTGAGCGACGCAGCCGCCGGCGAACGAACTCCCGACTCACGCAAACCCCGATGGCTCGACGGCCTTGTGACACGAGACTTGCGGGACGCGTCGACGTCGCACTGGGCGGGCCGCTTTCCCTTGGTGAGGTTGTTGGAGAGGCTCGAGCTCATCGACCTGGACGTCGACGACACCTATGTCCTCGCGATGGTGGGTGCCTTCGGCCCGAACAAGGCTGACCGGCTGCGGGCGGACCCTGACCTCGTCAGGCGTGCACTCTGGAAGGTCTTCGAAGTCGAGGGTGGCGGAGAGGTCAGCCTCACCAACGTCGATCGCTTCGGCGGCGACGAGTGGCGGAAGGCCTTTCTGCAGCTGACAGCGGACGGCACCCTTGACCGCGCCCGGGTCTTGTCCGCCTGCCTCGCAGCACTGGGTCGAGACTTCGCCGCATACCGAGCCAGCTGGTTCTCGGCCACCTACCGGGCGCTCGAGCCGACAACCGACGAGGCGGCCGCGTTCCAGGCAGATCTGCGGCGACTGCTCGGCGCCGCTGTCCCGGCCACCGTGAGCTTCGCCCTCAAGCAACTCGGCCGTGTGGAAAGAGCAGGCCTGCTCGACATCGAGGCAACGGTCGAAGCGCTCCGGCCCGCCGTGCTCGTGAAGGCCAAGGGGACGGCCATTGCTGCCCTTGACCTGGCTCGTGTCGGACGCGTCGCGTTTCCGGGTGCTGTCGCGGCAGTGGCTATCGCAGCACTGGGGCACCCCCATGCCGACGTGCAGCGGGCAGCCGCCAAGCTCCTCGCCGACCTGGGCGAAGGCGATGCGGTACTCGCTGCGGCCGAGGACCTCACCCCCAGCGTGCGTCAGGAACTCGGACTGCACGCTGAGGTCCGACACGAGCGCCGAACTTCTCACTGTCAGAGCCTGGCGCCCGTCGCGCCGCCGGTCTCAGCATCCGACTTGGCCGAGCGCGCCGCCGTACTGCTTGAGGATGCGTCCGACGTCGGGGAACTCGAGGCGGTGCTCGGCTTCCTCGCCACACACAGCGCCGACGACGTCCTTGCGCCCCTGAAGAAGCGGGCCAAGATGGTCGTCGCCCGTGGTCCTCGAACAGACATCGGGGACGCGTGGTTACCGGGACAGGTCGCGCGACTCATCCTCGATGCGGTCGGCGATCCGGCGCCGCCCGCCGACCCCGACCACCCGGCGCAGCGCTTCATTGCGCGACGGATCTCCGAAGTCCGCACCCCAGCCGGCCCGCTGCTGGGCACCCCCGACCTCCCCGGTGGCTGGGTCAGCCCCTCGGCCTTCGTAGAACGCCTGACGCAGAACTCCAGCCCGCGCCACCACGACGTGATCGCAGCGCTGCTCCGCCTGCATCCCGACGGGCGCGACGAGGCTGCCGGCGCCGCGCACAGGCTGCCCGCGGCGGCGCGGTTCGCGCTGGACGGCGTCGAACCAACTCGACGACTCCGGCGCAGCAGGCGCGAAGGACCCGCGGCTTGGTGGATCGCAGCTGAACGGTCTCGGGCTCCTTACGCAGCTACCGATGCGCCGCAACTGAGCGGGGATATCCAGACACACACCTGGCAGGAGAACGGACGCGACCGTCGATCCTGGTACGCCAGGTTCGCCGTCACCACCACGCACACCAACCGGCCGACCGACGACCAGCCGACCGCGCTGAAGGCCCAGATCTCGGATCAGTGGGGTGGTGGGTACACCAGCCGGTTCCTCGGCGACTGGATCCCTACCCTGGCGGCCATCTGGCCTCAGGACGCCGAGCACTTCCTCTCGCTCACCTGCCTGCCCGTCCTGGAGTCCCCGAGCTGGACGGAGACCGCCCACGACGTGCCGCGCACCCTCGACGCGATGGCACGACATCCCGGCCGCATGGGAACGCTTGCCGCCGCCACGCTCGCTGCCGGCATCTCGGCAACACAGCGTGACCATCGGCTCCACGCGGTCGACGCCTTTCTCGACCTGGTCGTACCGGGCCGCACACCGGTTCACGAGGTTGCAGCAGTGATGGCGCGCTATGCCCAGGCATGGCCGGCGACCCGGTGGGCGGAATCGCTCGGGTCGGTGGCACAGGCACCCGCCGGGGCCCTGACGGCGGTGGACCTTCTGACCCACCTTCTCCCGCAACTGCCCGCCGATCATCGCGGCCTCAACAAACTGCTGGACCTACTCCGTGATGAGCTGCTCCGCCTCGGTCGTGCCGCCACCGACCCGGCGTTGACCACCTGGCTCGGTGCATTCTCCGGCAGCTCGGCGGCAGCCAAGACCGCACGGCTCCTGCTCGGCTAGGTTCTCGATCATGGCAGCGACCACCAATGAGCAGACGTACAACTACGTCCGCCCGTCTGAGCTGACCTTCGGCGACGACCGCGCCGACCTGATGCTCGCCACCAGTGGAGGCCGCACTGCGGCCGGTCCAGCCGCACACCCGGTCTTCTTCGACGGCTTCCTCGGCCACCCCGAGCAGGGCGCGACCGCGCTGCTCGCTGTCGCCAAGGTCGCCCGCACCCGCTTCTACGTGCCGCCCGGCATGGTCGCCGCGATCCTGCGTGCCGCCGACCCTGTCGTCACGAGCAACGGGGACAGACTTCGCTTCGAGAGCTTCTCTGCCTGCTGCGGCGTGTACTCCCGCTACGACGCGCTACCCGGAAGCCTCGACGGGAGGGTGCTCAACACCGGCACCACCAACGTGGACTTCAACCCCCCCATGCGCGACGCCCTTGCGCGCGTCGGCGGCCTGGAGCCACTCCACCTCCAGGTCGGCGAGGACGTCCGCGTCCGGACCCTCGACACCGACGTGACCGAGAAGAAGGTCCCGCTGCCCGAGCGATGGCTCAAAGGCTTCGCCGAAGTCCAGCTCGTCTCAGCGACCGTGACCCCGGTGTTCGAGGTCGCAGCCTCGGAAGCTCGGCGATTCATCCGCGGCCTCCCGAGCTCCGGCAGCCGAAAGCCGGTTTGGGTCGTCCCCGCCGGGCGCGGCCTGCGGATCACCACGCGACCGACACCCGATGGCGTGTCCCTCTCCGGCCTTGATCGCCTCAAGCCGCTCGAGCCGCTACTCCGGTTCGCCCGATCGCTTCGCGCGTACGCCGCCCCGCACGACACGCAGGGCGCGGCCGGTGTGTGGGAGCTCGAGCTCGATGACGCGCGCCTCGTCCTCGCACTCAGCCCTGAATCCAGCCGGGGTTTCTCCGGCGAAGGGGGAGTTCTCTGGGACCTCGCCGACGGGCAATCCGCCGACGACTCGGACCTCATCTCTGCCCTACTGGCCTTCGAGCCACGTATCGACATTTCCCGACTCGCCGCAGACTCCGGCCTAACGGAGGTGCGAGTCACACGCGCTCTCGGTCGGCTCGGCGCGGCCGGCCGAGTCGGATACGACGTCGCAGAAACTTCGTACTTCCACCGCGAACTGCCCTACGACGCCGAGCGCCTGGCAACCATGCACCCCCGCCTTCGCGACGCGACCGCGCTCGTCACAGCGGGCGCAGTCAGGCTCGACGGGCAGACCGCCTACGTTCGCAGCGGCGACACCGAACACGTCGTACGCCGAACCGATGACGGCGACCGATGCACCTGCCCGTGGTACGCCAAGCACAAGGGCGCTCGCGGCCCCTGCAAACACGTGCTCGCAGCGGACCTGATCAGGCGTGGTTGATGACGGACTTCGATGCCGCGCTGGCGGTGCTCGAGGGCGGCACCGCGCGAAGAAGCCAAGTCACTCCTCGTCGGCCTTACGCCCCAAGAGCGGAAAGCCCTCGGCCCTAAGTTCAGACGCTGGCTCACACACGGTTCGACAGTCCGAGTCCCTCGCGACCGCGAGTCTCTCGCCGTCATCGCCACTGCTGACGGCGTCCGTCAGGCGCGCCTCTTCGCCACCCATGGTTGGGGCCTGACCGAAGGGTTCGTGGACGATGCTGTCGAGATCCTCGGACTGCGTTCTCCCGCTTGGCTCCCGGACTTCGTCGAAGCGATCGTCGCCGAGGAAGGTGCCTGGAACTGGCGCGTCGCTCGCGGCATCGTCCGCGCCGGTCTCGCGCCGGAGCCTGAGAATCCCGAGTACTTCCGGGGAACAGTGCGCGGGGTTCCCGAGTACAACAAGCGGAACCGCCGGCCGCTGGCAGAGCAAGTCGGGCGCGACCCCGGCCTCATCGGCGACCACCTCTTCACGATGCTCTCGACCGAGGGGGTCGGCAGGCTGCTGGCTTTCCACGACAGCTTCATGGAGAGCCGCCACTCCTACCTCCCCGATCTCGCGGAGTTCCCAGCAGGAACCTGGCGAGTCGCCTTGGTCACTCTTGTGCGCAGAACAGCGCCTTGACCGTGGACGCCTCCTGGACACCGTTATTGCTGCTCCATTGCGCGACTGGGCGTCCGCGGATCTCGGCTGGTACATCGGCATGCACGATGCCCTCGAACCGACAGTCGACGAGGTCGCCGAGCGCCAAGGCACCTATGCGCGGCTTCTCACCGTCGAACACGGACCGTCCGTCAAGACGGCACAGCGTGAACTCGTCCGCCTCATTCCTGACCAGCGATTCGAGCCCGACCTGATCCTCGCTGCCAGCAGCGCAACGCTCGGAAGGTCCGACAAGGCGACCGTCGCCGCCCACCTTCGTCTGCTCGAGAAGCTCGCCAAGACCCACCCGAACGTGGCCATCACGGACACCGTGCGGATCGCCACCGAGCACGCTCGGGCCGACGTACGCGCGCAAGCGGCGAAGATCCTGGCGCGCCTCGGCGCAGCGGAGGCCCCC
Organism: uncultured Actinomycetota bacterium; assembly: GCA_963757695.1. Classification (GTDB taxonomy): domain Bacteria; phylum Actinomycetota; class Actinomycetes; order Propionibacteriales; family Nocardioidaceae; genus Nocardioides. The sequence continues at coordinate 2,916 of CAVWTJ010000007.1, read as the reverse complement.
GCGGATGAGGCCGCTCCGTTCGTTCCAGCTGAGCCTGAGGCACGGACCCCGGCCATGGCGGTTCAGCCGGTCCGGACTGAAGACGAACTTGCCGAGGTGCTCCTCGGCCTCTTCGAAGAGGTCGACCCCGTCGAGATGGAACGGGCGATCGACGGCCTGCTGCGCCTTGCGGACAAGCGCCCGTCGACGGCGGATCTGCTGCACGCTCGTGCAGCGGCCGCGGAGTACTACCAAGACGATCCGAGGATCGCAGCCCGCGTCCTGACCCTTGCCTGGCTGACTCCCCGCAGGCGTATCAGCGACGGCGACTGGCCGATCCTGCTCGGCCACACGATCTTTCCCGCCGATGCGGCCGCTCCGCAGACCTTTGTCGGGGCGATCGGGAGGCGTCTCACTGGCATCGCGCACGCTGTCCGCGAGGGAAGCCACACATCTCTCGCGCTGCCGGCCAGAGCCGACTTCACGCTCGACGCCAACGAGCTCAATCGGCGTTTGTCTGGCGCGAGTCGATCTCGCCCGATCCTCGAGCTCGAGCTCGTGACCGCGCTTCTGCGAGTTCTGCCTGCTCGAGCGGTCAATCGTCGACGTTCCGCGCTCCATGCGGAAGTCAGCTGCGGTCATCGCGGTGCAGGAAGGAAGGCGGCCGGAGTGGCTTCGACGGGTCGCCCAGTATCGGCGGATGAACTGGGAACCCGAACGGCGGATCCCTGTCTTCTGGGACGAAATGGGAAGCGAAGGGCACGCCGCTGCTGGGATTCTTGCCAGGTCAAGTCCCGAAGCAACCTTGGGACCCGAGTGCAGCTACGGCGAGTACGAGTCGCACTTCGAACAGACCTTGGGGCTGGGGGCGGCCCTCCTGCCGCACGATCACGATGTGCTGGCCGCCCACGCCCACCCATACCTCCACCGCGATCTACGCAAGGATCGCGCCTGCACGGTTCACGTCATTGACGCGATCGCACGGGCCACGACCGTCAACGGTCCTCCGGCGTCCTCAGCGCTCGTGCTCGCGCTCGCGGCCAAGGACGCGCGGGGTCGCACGGCGGCGCAGGATGCGGTGCTCGACCTCGCTCGCCACGGCGTTCTCGATGGTGGGGAACTCGGCCGTCAGGCTGCCCTGTTGCTGACCGATGACATTGTGGTTGGGCAGCGGGTCAGCGGCGGGCTGACCGAGTGTGCCCGTGCCGGCGACGCTGCCGTTCTGCCCCTTCTCGACGCACTGCAGGAGGTCGCGCGGGTGCTGCCCGGCCGCCGCGATGCTGGCGCCTTCCTGGAGTTGGCCGCCGACCTCGCCGAACGGACCGGCCGCACGATCGACCTGCCGACGGAGTTCCATGAACTGGCGTCACAGAAGTCGTCGTCGATGGTCGCCAAGGCAGCCCGACGGCTCCTCAACGTCTGATGGTTGTCGTGGGCGCAACGGCAGTCCGCAAACAGTCCGCAATCCCGCGGACGAAGGAGAGGGTTCGTTGTAGGTAGGGTGGGAGGAGGAGAGGGGTGGTCTCGAAGTGATGGCGCCGATGCTCCGGCTCTGCGGTAAGGCGCTGTTCGATTCACTCGATGGCACGCTGGTGTGGTGGCACTTCCGGAGACTGACCTGCACCTCATCCGCCTGTGGGTGCGAGAGCGGGTGCCCGAGCACTTGTGGGACGAGCTGAAGGTCGAGGCCGACGTCTCCGACCGACACGTCGACATCGTCGAGGTGCGGCCGCCGTGGGACGGCGTCGGTGAGCACACACGCTTCCCGATCGCGCGACTGCGCTACACCAAGGCGGCCGGCGTGTGGGCGATCTACTGGCGCGACCGCAACCTCGAGTTTCACGAGTACAAGCGCAAGCGCCCGACGAAGAACGTCCAGGCGCTCCTCGACCACATCGGGACGAGTGGTGACCCGATCTTCTGGGGTTAGTGAGCGGCTCGTTGACTATCGATATGATGGAGGATAACCTCAGTTATATGAGAACTGAGGCGCCCCTCCTCGCTCCGATCTTCCGGTCGGACGGTCAGGCACGTCTCCTGTCCACCTTGTTGCTCACCGGTGACGAGCTGAGTCTCACTGACCTGGCCGAGCGGGCCGACCTGGCGTACCCGACCGCGCACCGCGAGGTCGCGCGCCTGATTGATGCCGGCATCCTCAGCGAGCGACACGTGGGGCGCACAAGGCTGATCCGCGCCAATGGCGAGAGCCCGCTTGTGGAGCCCTTGCGCGAAATCCTCACGGTCGTGACCGGCCCGGTGGTGATCCTGGCCGAGGAGCTTGCCCGCATCGACGGGATCGAGGCCGCGTTCCTCTACGGCTCGTTCGCCGCTCGGATGCTCGGTGATGCTGGACCGGCCCCGCACGACATCGACCTCATGGTGCTCGGTGAGCCCGACGTGGACGCGGTCTATGAGGCGTGCACGCGAGTCGAGGCCGCGGTGCGCCGTCCCGTGAACCCGACGATCCTCACCCCTGAGGAGTTCGCAGCGTCCTCCGGCTTTCTGGACAACGTGCGCAGCGGCCCGGTGGTCGCCGTCATCGGGGAGCTGCCGTGGCGCTGACCCCGCTCACCCGCGTCCAGCAGGCAACGGTCCTCGCCCTGGTCGAGGCGCGACGTCTCGACGCCGTGCCCGCAGACCTCGCGCGGGCGACCTCGTTCCTGCGGCAGGCCAAAGAGCGCTTGGACCAGCTGCCGCTGCTCACGAGCGTCACCGTCAGGTACGGCGTCGCCTACGACGCCTGTCACGACACCGGTGAGGCGCTGCTGGCGGCGTACGGCTTCCGTACGACCAACGGGCCAGGCCAGCACGAGGCGCTCGGCCGCTACCTGCGCGCTGTGTTCGACAAGCCTCCGGCAGAGACAGCAGCTCGAGAGTTCGACCGCCTGCGACGCGCCCGCAACCAGGACCGCACCAGAGGCCTCTGACCTGACCGGC
>CAVWTJ010000006.1:0-29511 GCA_963757695.1 uncultured Actinomycetota bacterium | reverse complement strand
GCGTCGGAGGAGGCCGGCGGGGGACCGCTGGCCGCTACCGCGCCGACCTCGTGGTGCCCCGCGCCACCTGGCTGGAGATCACGGTGCTCAAGGCGGTCGCCGCTTACTACGTCATGCAGACGCCCGACCGGATGGCGATCATGGAGCGCCAGCGCGCGCTCCTCGTCGAGCTCGTCGGGCTCCTGGAGGAGCAGGGGCCCGACCCCTCGACCGTCCCTTCGCCGACGACTGGCACGACGCGAACGACGACGCCGCACGGCTGCGCGTCGTCATCGACCAGGTGGCCTCGCTGACCGACGCGATTGCCGTGGACCGACACCGGAGCTCTCGCATGGCTGAACCCGCTGGACCCGCTGGACCCACTGGACCCACTGGACCCGACGACCGGCCACTGGTGTGGCTGCCCTTCGAGCCGGACCTGCTCGGCGACCCTCCGGAGTCGCTGCGCTACGAGGTCGTCGACCCGACCCGGCACGTGTCCGACTCCGTGGCAGACGTCGCGTACTACGTCACGCCCTACCGGCTCGGGTCCGTCGTCGGCGACGTCCTGCCGAGCATGCCGCGGCTCGAGGTGGTGCAGACCCTCACCGCCGGGGTGGACGCGATCCGGCCCGCCGTGCCGGACGGGGTCACGCTCTGCAGCGGCCGGGGGATCCACGACGCCTCGACCGCCGAGCTGGCCCTGACCCTGATCCTGTCCTCGCTGCGCGGCATCCCCGACTTCGTGCGCGACCACGACCGTCGCGCCTGGACGCCGCAGTGGCGCCCAGCGCTGGCCGATCGGCACGTCCTGATCGTCGGGTACGGCGCGATCGGGCAGGCCGTCGAGGCCCGGCTGACGCCGTTCGAGGTGAGCGTCACCCGCGTGGCCCGGACCGCGCGCCCGGGTCGCCGGCGGTCCACGGGATCGACGAGCTGTCGGACCTGCTCCCGGGCGCCGACGTGGTCGTCCTCATCCTGCCGCTGACCGACGAGAGCCGCGGACTGGTCGACGCGGCGTTCCTGGCGCGGCTCAAGGACGGCGCGCTGCTGGTCAACATGGCGCGGGGCCCCGTCGTCGATACCGAGGCGCTCGTCGCCGAGCTGGCCACGGGGCGGATCACCGCGGCTGTCGACGTGGTCGACCCGGAGCCGCTGCCACCCGACAGCCCGCTCTACGACGCCCCGGGGCTGCTCGTCTCGCCCCACGTCGGCGGCGCGAGCAGCGCGATGTGGCCGCGTGCCCACCGCCTGGTGCGCGACCAGCTCCACCGCTTCGCGGCGGGGGAGCCGCTCGCCAACGTCGTCGAGCCGTGAGCCCACCCACCACCGTGGGGGTGCCTGGGCAAACCCGACGTGCCCTGGTCGGTTCCCGCCCGTAGGATCACCACGTGGCAGGCCGGATCCGTGAGGAGGACATCGCAGAAGTCCGCGAGAAGTCCCGGATCGACGAGGTCGTCGGCGACTACGTGACGCTGCGCAACGCCGGGGGCGGCTCGCAGAAGGGCCTGTGCCCCTTCCACGACGAGAAGTCGCCGTCCTTCAACGTCAACCCGAGCCGCGGGTTCTTCCACTGCTTCGGCTGCCAGGAAGGCGGCGACGTCATCACCTTCCTGATGAAGATCGACGGCCTCACCTTCACCGAGGCGATCGAGCGGTTGGCCGACAAGGCCGGCATCCAGCTGCGCCGCGAGGAGGGCGACGACCGCGACGACCGGCCCAAGGGCCCGCCGCGGCAGCGACTGATCGAGGCAAACCGGGCGGCCCAGGAGTTCTACGCCGAGCAGCTCGCCGGCCCCGAGGCGCTGGCCGGCCGGCAGTTCCTGAGTGAGCGGGGCTTCGACCAGGCCTCCGCCGACCACTTCGGGATGGGGTTCGCGCCGCGCGACGGCGAGGCTCTGCTGCGCCACCTGCGTGGCCGCGGCTACAGCCAGGACGAGGCGGTCGCCGCCGGCCTGGTCAAGGTCGGCCGGTCGGCCTACGACAGCTTCCGCGGCCGGCTCCTGTGGCCGATCCGCGACCCCAGCGGTGCCACGATCGGCTTCGGCGCGAGGCGCATCTTCGACGACGACCGGATCGACGCGAAGTACCTCAACACCGCCGAGACCTCGCTCTACAAGAAGAGCCAGGTGCTCTACGGCATCGACCTGGCCCGCAAGGACATCGCGAAGTCGTCCCAGGCCGTCGTGGTCGAGGGCTACACCGACGTGATGGCCTGCCACCTGGCCGGCGTGACCACGGCGGTCGCGTCCTGTGGCACGGCGTTCGGCGAGGACCACACGCGGGTGCTGCGCCGCTTCCTCAACGACCACGAGGAGTTCCGTGGCGAGGTGATCTTCACCTTCGACGGCGACGCCGCCGGCCAGAACGCTGCGCTCAAGACGTTCCAGGGTGACCAGAACTTCGTCGCCCAGACCTACGTCGCGATCGAGCCCGACGGACTCGACCCCTGCGACCTGCGCATCCAGCAGGGCGATGCGGCAGTCCGGGACCTCGTCGCGCGGCGGGTGCCGCTCTACCGCTTCGTGCTCGGCAACGTCGTCAGCCAGTTCGACCTCGACCGGGCCGACGGGCGGGTCGCCGCGGTGCGCGAGGCCGCCAAGCTGGTCACGAGCAGCCGCGACACCGCGGTGGCCAACTCCTCCTACGCCCGCGACATCGCCGCCCTCACCGGCATGGACCCCGTCGACGTCCAGTCGGAGGTACGACGAGCCGCCTCGCGGCCCCAGGGCGCCGGAGGTCACGGCGCCGGCGGGCGGGGGGCCGCCGACCAGCGGACCGCCGCACCCGGGGAGACCCGGCCGCGTCAGCTGCCCGACCTGCGCGACCCCCGCTTCTCCATCGAGCGCGAGACGCTCAAGCTCGTGATCCAGGCCCCGATGGCGATCGGACGCACCACCGCCGACATCGGCCGCAACGACTTCACGCACCCGACGTTCCGCGGCGTGTGGGAGCTCGTCGCGGCGGCCGGTGGCGTGCTGGCCGGCGTCGACGACGACGGCTGGGCAGGCAAGCTGCGGGCGGCCACCGAGGACGCCGCGATCTCCTCGGCCATCAGCGCGTTGGCCGTCGAGCCGCTGATGAAGGAGCCGGACAGCGCCTACGTCTCCAGCTACGTCTTCAAGCTCCTCGAGCTGACCACGCAGCGGCGCATCGCCGACCTGAAGTCCCGCCTCCAGCGCACCAACCCCGTCGACCACCCGGTCGACTACAACCGGATGTTCGGCGAGCTCGCCGCACTCGAGCAGCACCGCCGCACGCTGCGTGACCGGATCGCGGGCCCCCTCTGACCGACGACCTGTGACCGACGTGAGGAACCACCTGTGAGGAACGACCTGTGAAGGGCCTTCGCCGTGACGCCCGCCCCGACCTGCCCGTCGCCGCGGGGGAGCGGCTGCTCGCCTGGGCCACCACCGTGGACGGCCAGGTCGTCGGCGGCACCCGCGACGCGCTCTACGTGCCCCAGCGGCTCCCGTGGGAGCTCCTCGAGGCCGCCGACTGGGACAGCGAGACCTCCGAGCTGCGCGTCAGCGAGGTCGGTTCGTGGGGCGCCGTACGGCCCGAGCACCGGTTCGGATCGAGGAGCCGAACCGCCTCCTGGAGCTGATCCGCGAGCGGGTCACCGCCAGCGTGCTGCTCCAGCGGCAGGTCCCGATCAACGGCCGCCGCGGCGTCCGGGTGATCGCGCGGCGGGCGCCCGGCGTGCCGTCGGAGATCAGCTGGGTCTACGAGTACGACGAGGGGATCGACCCCGAGGACCCGCTGGTGAGGCTGGCTGCGGCCGAGGCCCTGGCCGCCGCCCGCGACGAGGTCGGGCTCGGCTGAGGGATCTCGATTTCTCCACCGGCACCCCCCTTGCTAACGTATCCCCGGCACGATCCCCTGTAGCTCAACTGGCAGAGCATTCGGCTGTTAACCGGAGGGTTGTTGGTTCGAGTCCAACCGGGGGAGCGGGACAGAGCCCCTGACCTGTACCAACAGGTCAGGGGCTCTTGTGTTTTCCCGGCGACTTCTCCGGCGACCGCCGTCACCTGCCGACGACGAGGGCGGCCAGCGCGAGGTAGACGACGCCGGTGACCCGCCACAGCGAGGCGGAGCGGTTCGCGACGTCGCCGCGACGCTCCAGCAGGGACGACACGAGCACCCACGAGCCGTCACAGGCAACGGCGACCAGGACGACGCCGACCCCGAGGAGCAGCAGCCGGGCGGCGGGCGATCCGGCGTCCGGGTCCACGAACTGCGGCAGGAACGCCACGAAGAACAGCACGGTCTTGGGGTTCAGCGCGTCGACGACGAACGCCTCGCCGAAGAGGCGCCACCGGCCGCGTGGTGCCGGCTCGATCCAGCCCTCGGCGGAGGATCCGCCGGGCCGGGGCGAGCGCAGCTGACGCACTCCCAGGTAGAGCAGGTAGGCCGCGCCGACGTACTTCACCCCGGTCAGGAGGGTGTCCGAGGAGCCCAGCGCCGCCGAGAGACCGGTGGTCGCGATCACGACGTGAAGGGTCAGTCCGGACTCGAGCCCGAGCATCGAGACCAGGCCCGCCGTCCGGCCGCCCTCGAGCGTCCTGGTGACGACGAACACCACGGACGGCCCGGGGACAGCCATGATCGCGAGCGTGACGACGAGGAAGGCGCCCAGGTCCGCCGCGCTCACCGCGATCGCATCCGGCTCGGCGATCGGCCCGGGCCGCGCAGGACGCTGGCGAGCACCCGCGCTCTCGGGGCACGGGCGGGGACGACGGTCACCCCTGTCAGAGCAACGCCTGCGGCGCCAGATACGTCGAGTCGCGGGTGTCGACCCTGCAGCCCCGGGTCAGCGGGAGGATCCTGGTGAGCCCGGGGCGCACCGCGACGTACGGTGGGGGCGTGCAACAGGCCCGGCGCAAGCGGATCTACTTCATCTTGATGGGGACCTGCCTGGTCCTGATCCTGCTGGCCTGGAACGTCGTACGGCTGTGGTCGACCACGCTGGCCGTGGCGATGAGCGTCGTCGCCGCCGTGCTGCCGCCCGCGGCCGTGATCATCGGCAACATCGGCGCCCTCGACGACCACCAGGACGACGATGGGCAGGGTCGTCGCCCGGGGAGGTGAGAGCGATGTGGGTCACGGTGTTATTTTGAGCACTGCCCGCCACCCAGGGTCCCCACGCCACACGCACGCACGGCCCGAGCAGCACGAGGATGCGCATGTCAGACGAGGACCCCGAGGTCACAGCCGCTCGCGCTGTGCCCCCGACCGGACCTCGTGAGCCGACGGCGCCGGGAGCGCGCCGGGCGTCACGGTCGTCGCGCTTCGGCGTACGCCGCCGCTCGCAGGCGGGCGCGCCCGGGGGAGCCCGGGCCGCGCGAACAGGACGTCCGCGCCGCCGCGCGAGGGGGCTGCCGGGCACGGTCGGGTGGACGTTCCTCGGCGCCATGATCCCGGGCTCCGGCTACCTGTACGCCGGGCGCCGAGCCCTCGGTGCCGTCGTCCTGGCGCTCTGGCTCGCCGTGGTCGGCGGCGTGGTCTGGTACTTCGGTCGCAACCTCGAGACCGGCATCGACCTCGCGTTCCATCCCACGGCCCTCAAGTGGCTGGCGGTGGGGCTCGGCGTGGCCCTGCTGGTCTGGGCCGGCGTCGTGCTCACGTCGTACCGCCTGGTGCGGCCGCGGACCCGGCCCCGTTCCCACACCGTGGTCGGCTACGCCACCGTCGCGCTGACGCTCGTGCTGGGCGCCGCCCCCATCGCGGTCGCCGCCCAGTACGCACTGGTGACGGCCGACGCCGTCGACAGCGTGTTCAAGGAGCAGCCGGTCAGCCCGACGATCCCCGACGCCGCGACCGAGGACGATCCCTGGGCCGGCCAGGACCGCGTCAACGTGCTGCTGCTCGGCGGGGACGGCGGCGTCGGGCGGACCGGTGTGCGCACCGACACGGTGATCCTGGTCAGCATGGACACCCGGTCCGGCAAGACCATCATGTTCAGCCTGCCGCGCAACATGATGTACGCGCAGTTCCCCGAGGACAGCCCGCTCCACGACCTCTACCCCGACGGCTACCAGACCTTCCAGGGCGACCCCGGCTTCGACATGCTCAACGCCATCTACGGCCAGGTCCCGCTGCTCCACCCCGGCGCCCTCGGGGACAGCGACAACGAGGGTGCCGACGCGGTCAAGCTCGCCGTCTCGGGGACCCTCGGGGTCCCGGTCGACTACTACCTGCTCGTCAACCTCGAGGGCTTCAAGACCGTCGTCGACGCGATGGGCGGCATCACCGTCAACATCAACACCCGGGTCGCGATCAACGGCAACACCGACCTCGGCATCCCGCCCACCGACTACCTGGAGCCGGGCCCCGACCAGCACCTCGACGGCTTCCACGCCCTCTGGTTCGCCCGCGGCCGCTACGGCTCCGACGACTACCAGCGGATGGACCGTCAGCGGTGCGCCGTCGACGCGCTCATCGAGGCGGCCGACCCGCTGACCCTGCTGAAGCGCTACGTAGGCATCGTCAAGGCCGGTCAGGACGTCGTCGCCACCGACATCCCGCGCCACCTCGGGTCGGCCTTCGTCCAGCTGCTCCTGCGGGTCAAGGACGCCAAGGTGCGCTCGGTGGTCTTCCGCGCCTCGGAGAGCTTCAGCTCGGCCGACCCCGACTTCGACTACATGCGCGACATCGTCTCGAAGGCGATCGACCCGCCCAAGAAGAAGAACGGCAAGCGCGAGAAGATCGCCGCCGCCGAGAACCCGATCGACGTGTGCGCCTACCAGCCCGTCGACGGCGTCACCGCAGCACAGCACCGACAGCACCGACCCGGTCTCCGCGTCGCAGTAGCCGACCTCGCGGTCGTGGACTCTGCTGCACCGGATACGGCCCGGACCATCGTGAGGAGGCGATCCTGAGCCTCGTCGCGGGGCTCGTCACCCGGCGTCAGCGCCCGGGTGACTCCCGAGCCCGCAAACCCGACCGCCGAGATCGACGGCGCCACCCCTTAGAGTCTGCTACGCATCACGGGGCGGTAGCTCAGTCGGTTAGAGCAGAGGACTCATAATCCTTGGGTCGTGGGTTCGAGCCCCACCCGCCCTACCAGTCCGACCTGCGGAATCGCCGGCAGATGGTCAGAGGATCAGAGGATCGCCAGGTGCTGCGAGGCCGGGCTCGCGGTCGACGTCCGCTACCTGCTCGCCGAAGGCGGAGAGGCTTCTCCGCCACGGTGACGGAAAAAGTTCCGCCCATCGTGATCCGATCCGGCTGCCACACGCGACAGTGTGGTTGTGCAGCAGCTCTCCGACTCCGAGCTCCTGGGTCTGGTCGCCCAGCGTGACGAGGCCGCCCTGCGCGAGCTGGTGGAGCGGCACTCGGCCTGGCTGCTGCTGAGGCTGCGCCGGCGTACCCCTGACGAGGACCTGGCGGTCGAGGCGCTCCACGACGCCTTCGTCGCGGTCTGGCGGAGCCCGCGCTCGTTCCGGGGCGACGGGGACGTGGGCGCGTGGCTGTGGGGGATCGCGATCCGGCAGCTCGTCTCCCGGCTGCGCAAGCGGGCGCAGCCGGTGCCGATCGAGAGCCGGATGCTGTCGGCCCTGTCGCCGACCGTGCGCAGCGCGGAGGACGAGCTGCTGGTCGCGGTCGAGCACGGCATCGGTCGGCGACGCCCTGCGCTCGCTCTCGCCCGAGCTGCGGCAGGTGCTGCAGGCGACGGTGATCGACGGGCTCTCCACCAGGGAGGCCGCCCATCTCCTCGGCATCCCGCAGGGCACGGTCAAGAGCCGTGCCCGGATCGCGAAGTCGAAGCTGCGCGAGCAGCTGATCTCGTTGGAGGCACGGTCATGACCTGGCACATCGATGCTCCCGTCTGGGAGGCGTACGCCGCGGGGCGGCTCGACCCGGCCGCCGAGCTGAGCCTCGAGTCCCACCTCGTCGGATGCCCCGACTGCCGCGCGGCGGCGAGGTCCCAGGTCCCGGCCGGTGACCGCAGACGCGGTGTGGTCCGACGTGCGGGCCACGATCTCCGCTCCGGCCCCGTCGCTTCCGCAGCGGGTCGATGCGGCGGCTCGGCGTCGCACCCGATGACGTCGTGGTCGTCTCCGCCGCGGACGCGTTCCTGGTCCCGTGGGCGGTCGCCGTCGGCTTCGCGGTCGTGTCCGCCTGCGTCGTCGGGCTGGCGGGTCTGGGCCCGGCCAGCCGCGACGCGGCGTTCCTGGCGCTCGCCCCGCTGGTTCCCGTGCTGGCGGTGGTGGCGTCGTACGACGCCCTCGACCCGCTGCGCGAGGTGATGGCGCCCACGCCCTACAGCAAGCTGCGGCTCGCCCTGCTCCGGGCGACGGCCGCTCTCGCGGTCGCCGTGCCGGCCACGATGGCGATCGGGCTTCGTCGTACCGAACATGGATGACCTCGCCCTGGCCTGGCTCGCGCCGGCGCTCGGGCTCACCGTCGCGGCGCTGGTGCTGCTCACGTGGTTCGAGGCGTGGGTGACCGGTGCGCTGGTCGCGTCGGCCTGGGTGCACGGTGGTCGCCTGCTCCGCGCACGGGGACCAGGTCGATGCGCTGACGACGCCCCTCGGGCAGGTCGCCTTCGTGGTCGGGGCCGGCGTGCTCGCGCTCGCGCTGGTGCTGCGCACCTCGACCCTTCGCCTCCAGGGAGGAGAGCTGTGAGCGCCGTCGCGTCGCTCGAGGGAGTCTCCAAGAAGTACGGCCGCGCGCCGGCCCTGCAGCCCACGACGCTCGACCTGCACCGAGGGGTGGTGGGCCTGCTGGGGCCGAACGGCGCGGGCAAGACCACGATGCTGCGCCTGCTGTCGACCGCGCTGCCCCCGAGCAGCGGGCGCATCGTGGTCGCCGGCTTCGACGTCACCGAGTCCCACGCGGATCGCGTCGAGGCGCGACGGCCGCATCGGCTACTGCCCGCAGGAGGTCACCTTCCCGCGCGGGATGACGGCCTTCGCCTTCCTGGACTACCTCGCGGTGCTCAAGGAGTGGACGGACACGAGCAGGCGCCACGCCGAGGTGCAGCGGGTGCTCGACCTCGTCCACCTCGGCGACCGCGGCGCCATGAAGGTCGCCAAGCTGTCCGGCGGCCAGCGCCGACGGCTCGCCATCGCCCAGGCCCTCATCGGCTCGCCCGACCTGCTCATCCTCGACGAGCCCACCACCGGGCTCGACCCCGAACAGCGCGCGTCCCTGCGTGGCCTTCTCTCCGGCCTGGCAGGGACGGTGTTGATCTCGACGCACCAGACCGAGGACGTCTCGGCCCTGTGCGACCGAGTGCTCGTCATCGACGCCGGAGCCATCCGCTTCGACGGCACGGTGCCCGAGCTCCTGGCCACGGCAGCCGGCCGTGTCCACCTCGGACCCGCCGCCACCAGCGGCGCGGTCCAGACCTGGAAGACCGGAACCGGGCTGGTCCGGTCCGTCGGGGGGCAGCCCGCTCCCGACTCCTCTGTCGTCGACCCGTCGGTCGAGGACGCGTACCTGCTGCTCCGCTCGGAGCGGCACACACCACAAGGAGTCAACCCATGAGCACCACCTACGAGACGGGCTCCACGCTGGGTGTCCTCGCCCGCCAGGAGATCCGCAACTACCTCGGCACAAGCTGTTCTGGTTCGGCGCCGCGATGACCGCGCTCGTGGTCGTGTCGATGTTCGCCTGGGACGACACCGGCTCGGCCGGGGCCTACATGATCGGTCCCGGCGGCGATGCTCGGTGTCCTCGGGCTGGTGGTGATGTTCGGGCTGACCCGCCGCTCCGACCGGGCCGCGGAGGCGGCCGGCGCGGTCGCCGTACCGGAGCGCACCCGCACGCTGGCGCTGGCCTGCGCGATCGTCGTGCCGTTCACGGCCGCGCTGATCGGCTACGTCGCCGCAGTCGTCGCCTGGTACGCCAGGCCGCCCCAGGCGTGGATCGTCCCGCCGGGGGTGAGCAACCTGTTCGTCCACGCCGAGATGTTCGGCGACGGCGTCATCTGCGCGGTGGGCGGACCGCTCCTGGGGCTGCTGCTCGCGCGCTACCTGCCCAAGCGCGGCGTCGCGGCGATCGCCTCGGTGCTGCTGGTCCTGGTCACGATCATGCTGCAGGGCAACTTCGCCGGCGGGCAGCCCTACCGGGTGTTCTGGTTCTGGACCTACTTCCTCGGCCAGCTCGGCTGGGGTGCCGACCCCGACGGGTCGATCCACTTCAGGACGGCGCCCGGCAACCCGTTCATCTGGGTGCTCTACCTGGTGGTCGTGTGTGCGCTCGGCGTCGTGGTCGCCGTCCTCCACGACCCCGAGTCGGACCGGACCCGGCTGCGCAAGGTCGCGCTCGGGCTGGTCGGGCTCGCGCTGGTGCTCGGTGTGCTGACCATGTACGTCGGCTACCCCGACGTGCTCGTGAACCCGCTTCCCTGCCGCCAGCTGCTGATGACCGGCTACGTCGCCAGGGCGGTCCCGTGGACGCGGGTCGCCCTGGCGGCAGGGCTCGTCGTCGTGCTGATGGAGCTCGTCCGCTGGAACCCGTGGGTCCTGTGGCCGCTCGAGGGGACGGCGGTCGGCCTGCTGGCGGGCGCGACGGCCTGGTGCTTCGACGAGACGTCCGCCGCCGTCGTCGACACGGCGCCTCGCGGTCTCGCCTGGCGCACGATGGCGCGCAGTCCCGGGCCGCTGCTGCTCGTCGTGACCTGGACGGCGGTCGTGCTCCACGCAGGCGCGCGAGACCACGTTCGGGCACCGCGACGAGATCTGGTTCCAGGGGGTTGCGGCGTGCCTCGCCGGTGCGGCGTACGCCAGCTGGCGACGCTCGTGCGGGGAGGCGTCGCCCGGGCTGAGGTTCGCCACGGCGGTCGTGCCGGCGACCACGGCGTGGGCGCTGCTCCGCCCGCTCGACGCCACCTGGCCGTCTTCCCCTACGCCACCACCACGCCGGCGGGTGGGACCGCAGCACCACCGGCTGGGTCGCACTCGCCATCGCCGCCGTCGTCGTCCTCGGCGTCGTGCTCGCCGACGCCCGCTGGTGGAGGCTTCCCCGCGCGATGCACGTTGTCGACGCTGACGCTGCGACGGCGTCACGAACAGGCCCGTGCCGGCCGGGCCGAGCCGAGCAGGGGTTCTCCTGATGCTCGGGTCGTGGGGTTCGACCCAGCAGCCCTACCCAGGCGGTCGGGTCGAGGCGCCGACCTCGGCCGTGCTCACGAAGCCGGCCAGGGCCAGCAGCCCTTCCTCGGCGGCGCTGGTGAGCTCGACCAGCACCGGCGCCGGGGCGGGCAGGTCGGCTCGACCCAGCGCCTCCAAGGACGCGGCGAGACCGGCGACGCCGACCAGCCCGACGTTCGACGCCGCGCCCCGCAGGGTGTGGGCCGCGGCGGCGAGCTCGCGGCCGGCCGCGGCGCCCCGGATGCCCTCCAGCATCTCGGGCAGCCGTTCGTGGAAGCTCGCGATCACCCGGGTCACGTAGGCGGGGGAGACCTCGGCCAGCTCGGTGAGGCGCGAGCGATCGAGCACCGCCTCCTGGCGGGCCTCCACGCTGTCCCCGGGCAGCGTCCCCGCGAGCCTCGACGGGAGGACCGCGGGTGCCGCCCCCGTCTCCTCGGGGAGCCAGCTGCTCATGACCTCGGACAGTCGTGCGCCGGTGACCGGCTTGGTGACGAAGTCATCCATCCCGGACTCGATGGCGCGCCGGCGTTCGTCGTTGACGGCCGAGGCCGTCATCGCCACGATCGGAGTCGGCGGCAGGCCGAGACGCCGTTCGCGTCGACGGAGCGCGCGGGTCGTGGCGTAGCCGTCGAGTCGCGGCATCTGGACATCCATGAAGATCAGGTCGTAGCCGGCCTGCTCCACCATCACGACGGCCTCGTCGCCGTCGTCGGCGGTGTCGGCGGCGAAGCCGAGGCCGTCCAGCAGGCCGGTCGCCACGAGTCTGTTGATCGCGTTGTCCTCCACCACGAGGACCCGCTGCGGACGCCGGGCGACCATCGCCGGGGGCCGCTCGGCGGCCTCGTTGCGACGCAGGCCGAGCAGGACGTCACGCAGGTAGGCCGAGCTCACGGGCTTGCTGAGGCACAGGTCGATCCCGGCGGAAGCCGGCTCGGTCTCGTCGGACAGCAGCGACGAGGTCAGCATGACCAGGGGGACGCGGTGCCCGTCGCCCTCCTGGTGGCGGATGGCCCGGGCGAGCCCGAGCCCGTCGGTGTCGGGCATGGCCATGTCGAGCAGCACCAGGTCGAAGACCTGCTCGCGCAGCGTTGCCATCGCCGCAGCAGGGGAGGCCACCGCCACGCTCGTGACGTCCCACCAGGCCAGCTGCTCGGTGAGGATGAGTCGGTTGGTCGGGTTGTCGTCGACCACGAGCACGTGGGTGCCACGGAGCTGGGTGCGGGCGCCCTCGGTCGCATCGCCGAGGAGTGCGCCGGTCGGTGGTCGTAGCGGGGTCTCGACCCAGAACGTGCTGCCGCGACCCGGCTCGCTCTCGACACCGATGTCGCCTCCGGCCGCCAGCACGATGTCTCGCGAGATCGCGAGTCCCAGCCCGGTGCCACCGAAACGGCGCGTGGTCGAGCTGTCTGCTTGGAGGAAGGGGCTGAAGATCGCGTCCGCGCGCTCCGGGTCCACCCCGATGCCGGTGTCTCGTACGTCGACCCGCAGGCGATCACCGTCCGGTCCGGCGGTGACGGTGGCGCGGATGCTCACCTCGCCCTCGGCGGTGAACTTGACGGCGTTGGAGCCCAGGTTGGTGAGCACCTGCAGCAACCTGGTGGGGTCTCCCGACATGACCTGGGGGACCTCGGGGCCGCAGGAGACCGTGAGGTCGAGCGACTTGGCTCGCGCCGCCTCGGCCAGGACGCCGGACACGTGGTCGAGGAGGTCGCGGATCTCGAAGTCGACGGTCTCCAGCTCGAGCTGCCCGGCCTCGATCTTGGAGAAGTCGAGGATGTCGTTGATGAGCGCGAGGAGCGAGCGGCCGGAGACATCGACCCCGGAGACCAGGTGGCGCTGCCGATCGTCGAGGGCGGTCCTGCCCAGCAGCTCGGTCAGACCGATGATCCCGTTGAGGGGGGTCCGGATCTCGTGGCTCATCGTCGCGAGGAAGTCCGACTTGTGCTGCGAGGCCTCCATCGCCAGGTCCCGGGCACCCGCCATCAGCCGGGCGGAGTGCTCGCGCTCGGCCACCCGTTCGAGCTGGTCGGCGACCTGCTCGACCATGCTCAGGATCATGTCGTGGCGATGCAGCGGGGGCAGCGACGTGATGGCCAGGACGGCCACACAGGTCCCCTCGAGGACCACTCCGAAGGCGATGGTCAGCCGGGTCTCCTCGTCCCACACCGGCTGTTGCTCGCGCAGCGCCCGCCGAGCGGTGGAGAGCTCGCGGTCCCGCAACGGGTCGTGGTCGAGGCGCTCGTACTCCTCGCGGTCCTGCTCGTCGACGAAGTACGGCTCCACGTCGCTTCCGTCGTCGACCGGGAGGAAGGCTCTGGCCCGGTCCCAGTCGTCGTGCAGGAGCACGAGGTCCTTGGCCTGGGAGAGGACGTCGATCAACGTCACTGCCTGGTTGGCGGCGCTGGCCACGGCCTGCATCAGGGAGTTCTGCGTCACCAGGTCCTGCAGGGCGTCGTCCGTCGCGCGGGCCCTGGTCACGTCCTGGTGCGTGCCGGAGGCCGACACGATCTGTCCTTGGGCGTCATGGACGCTGACCCCCCGGCCCCGGATCCAGACGTAGCCGCTCTGCGCCTGGATCCGACCCTCGAACTCGAAGGGCTTGCCGGCGACGGCTGCGCTCGTCATCGCCGCGTGGACCCGGTGCCGGTCGTCGGGGTGCACGGAGGAGAGGAACGACGGCGAGTCCGCGAAGATCGCGTCGGTGCGGTCGCCGTACAGGGCGCGGACGCCGTCGCTCACCTCGTAGCTGTCGTCGGCGGCGCTCCACTGCCAGCTCCCGAGCCGCGCGACCCGCTCGGCCTCGCCGCGCCGGCGTTCGCTCTCGCGCAGGGTGTCGAGGAGCTCCTTGCGCGAGCTGATGTCGGCTGTGTTCAGCACCACGGCCACCGGGGTGCCGTCGTCGTCGCGCACGAAGGCCTCGCGGACCGACGCCCAGACCGCCGTGCCGTCCGCGCGGTGGAAGAGACACTCCACCTGACCGGGGTCCACCCGTCCGGCGCGCAGGTCGGACAGGTGCGCGGCGAGCTGGACCCGCCCCTCGTGATCCAACAGGTCGGCCACGTCCAGCCCCGGCAGGTCGGCGTGGTCCAGGTGCAGCAGGGCGGCCACCGCGGGGTTGGCCTCGATGGTGTGACCGTCGAGGTCGAGCACCCAGATGCCCTCGGCCGCTGCGTCGAGGACACGCCGACTCCACTGGTGGCTGTCCATCGTCCTCCTCCCACGGTCGCCGGTACGACGCGCGCGACCTGCCGGTCGATCGACGCCCGACCCCAGGCTAGACCGTCGACCCGGCCGACAGCGTGCGCGCCGCTCAGACCACGTCGAACAGCTCGGTGTGGATGCGTCGGTCGGCGATGCCCCAGTCCTCCTCGAGGATCCGGGTGGCCGCAGCCACCATCGGACCCGGACCGCAGACGAAGTAGTCCAGGTGCGACCGTCCGCGCCGACCGGGGAGTGCGGAGTCCAGGATGTCGCGGGTCAGCCAGCCGATCTCGCCGTCCCAGTCCTGGGGCGGCTCCTCGAGGACCTCCACCAGACGCAGGTCGAGCCGTCGCTCGAGATGCTCGTGGTCGGCCCGGTGCAGCAGGTCGTCGGCCGTGCGGCCGGCCACGACCAGCAGCACCGGGCGCTGGTCGCCCCGGTCAGCCATCGTGCGCAGCATGCTCAGCATCGGGGTGATCCCGACGCCGCCGGCGACGAAGACGAACCCGTCGGAGCGCAACCCGTCGAGGGTGAACGCTCCGTGCGGCCCGTCGAGGTGCACCCGCCTCCCGGGGCGGAGCCCGGCCAGGATCTCGCTGAAGTCGCCGAGGGCCTTGACCGTGAACTCCTTGCGCCACGGCCGGGTGGCGGCCGACGCGATCGTGAACGGGTGCTCCTCGAAGACGAAGGCCGACTCGCCGAGCTTGAGCCAGGCGAACTGCCCGGGGCGGAACTCCACGCCGGGATGGCCCACGGCGTGCAGCACCACCGTCACCGCCGTGGGCGACTCGACCCGCACCTCGTCCACGACGTACGCCGCCTGGTGGGAGCGCCACGGGCGCCAGATCCAGCGATAGCCGGTGAGCAGCAGCAGGGCGGTGCCCAGCAGCGCGAACCACGTGGCACCGGGCAGGCGGGTGGTCATGTCGTGCAGCCAGAACACGTGCAGCGCCGTGCCGAACAGCACGAGGTTGCCGAGCGTCACGTGGGCGAGCCGCCAGCCCTCGTAGCGGGGCCGGCGCCGGCGCCGGCTGATGGCGAGCGGCACCATCGCCAGCAGGGCGAGCGTCGCCACCGAGCCGGCCCAGACCCGTGGTGGGGCCGAGCGCAGGTCCAGCACGCCGAACCCACCGGAGTGGACGAGGACGGCCACCACGTGGACGCCGACCAGCCCGAGCGCCACCAGCGCGATCAGCCGGTGGCTCCGCAGGAGCCTCTCGACCCCGAGGTAGGCGGTGACGGCCCGGACCCGGCTCGGCAGCACGAAGGTGAGCAGCAGGAGCGACGCGGCCGCCACGCCTGTCACGAGCGACGCGAGCTGCCACCCGCCCTCAGGTGCCCGACCGGGGTCCGCCGCCAGCACCACGAGGGGCACCACCACGCTGGCCACCACCACCGCCAGGACCGCGGCCGGAGCGATCCGGCGCCGACGTGCGCCCGAGCCGTCCACCGGGCGGCTCCGGGTGGTTCGGGTGCTACGAGTGCGCAGGACGCGGAACGGTGCGATGGCCAGCCTCCTGCTGCCGCGACGATCGGGACCTCGGCACGGTAGGCCTGCCCAGGTAGGGCGTTCCTCAAGACCTCGTCAAGAGCAGGTCAACACGGCTGCGACGGATCGGCGACCACCCTCGCCCGGGGGGTCACAGAGGCGACGGCGGCGCGTCGCCGCGCGCTTGGAGCGGCGTCCCTCGGACACCCCCACCCGGCGTCACCTCACCCTCGCCCGAGATCGCTGCCCGAAGGCTCGGCGTCCCCTGCAGGGCGACGATGTCGGCGGGCATCTCGATACCGGCCCGGTCCAGGGCCCTCTTGACCGCGCGGATCCCCGAGTCCATGGCCAGCACCACGTCGTGCTGCTCCGGGCCGCACCAGAAGCGCGCCTCGATGTCGACCGTCGAGACCCCCAGCTGGGTGACGACGGCTTCGGGAGGCGGTGTGTCGTCGATGCGGGGGAGGCCCTCCGTGAGCGCGGCCCGGACCACCCGGCACGCCTCGCCGGCGTCGTTCTCGTAGGCGATGCCGACGACGAAGGTCATCCGCCGGCTGGGGAAGTGCGTGCGGACGGTGATGACCGACTTGTAGACGTCCCGGTTGGGGATCAGCACCAGCTGCCCGTCGAAGGTCTTCAACCGGGTCTCGCGGATGGTGATGGCCTGCACCGTGCCGGAGACCTCGCCGACGGTGATCTGGTCACCGGACCGGAACGGCTGCCGCAGGATCAGGAGCAGCCCGGACAGCAGGTTCTCCAAGATGTCCTGGAAGGCGAAGCCGGCCGCGACCGAGAAGAAGCCGAGGCCGGCGAGCAGGTCCACCGGCTTGACCGACGGGAAGACCGCGACCACCGCCACCGCCACCGCCAGGAAGAGGATCACCCAGCCGGCGAGCTTGCTGATCACGCTGGCGAAGCTCGGGGTCCGACGCCCGGACAGCACCCGCCGCAGCACCCAGCGCACGGCGCGGGAGAGCGCATAGCCGACCACGACGATGGCGATGGCGAACACCACCCGGGGGACCGCTCCGGCCAGGGAGTCGAGCAGGTCGGAGGCCTTGGGTCCCATGAGATCACCGTAGCCGGGCAGGCCGAGGAGGCCGTTACCCCGCCGGGACCGGTCAGCGGAACACGTGGTCGATGCTGTGGAAGGCACCGAGGGCGTGGTCTGCCCGGAAGTGTTCGTGGTCGCTGCGCACCCGGTCGGCGGCCTCCGCCGAGAACTGCACGATGTCGTCGACGAACAGCTCGTCGACGCCCATCGCGGCGAGGATCGCCGGCTCGACGTCGTAGTCGAGCAGGCCCGACTCGTCGGACATGGCGTGGGAGTGTGCCAGCGATCGACCGCAGATCGCGGCGTACGTCGACCACTCCTGCTTCGAGAGGTCGGACAGGCCGATCTTCTCCCGGTACGGCGCCCGCTCGCGCACCATGAAGCTGAGCCCGTCGAGCTCGACCGCGCCGTAGAAGCGGTCGCCCCGCACCAGGTGGACGCCCTGCGCGTGGCTGATCCGCTCGGCGTTGCCGTCGAGCACGAAGTCGGAGGGCGGGACGAGACCCGCGAGCGCGGAGCGACGCGCCTGCTTGAACTCCAGGATCACGTCGTCGGTGCCGTCGGCGTTCGACCCCTCGACGAGCAGGTAGTAGCGGGGGAGGCCCAGCGAGGCGGTGCCCTGCCCGAGGCGCATGCAGACGTCCTTGACCTTCATGCCGGGGGTCCGGTCCGGCACCTCCACCTGGCTGTCGGCCACGAAGCGGTCGAGCGCGTCCTGGAACTCCTGGCGCCGGTGGCTCACCGGCACGTGCTCGTCGTCGGCGCGGAAGCCGCGCTTGTACTCGTCGAGGTACTTGCGCGCCAGCCAGTCGGCCCGGCTCTGCTGGGCCTCCTCGATGAGGGTTGAGACCAGCTCGGGCCCGTTGTCCTGCCGGATCTGCTCATGGTGCTCGTTGCCGGTGCCGGCGTAGGTCCGGAGGGCGTCGACGTAGCCGGTGACGAAGGACCGCACGATCTTGGCGGCCCGCTTCGGGCCGTGCCCACCGAGCTCGCCGGCGGCGATGACGAAGCCGGTCGCCCCGCGCTTGAGGTCCCAGGTGAACGGTGCGTAGAACGCCTCGTCGAAGTCGTTGGAGCCGAAGATCGGGACGTTGTCGTAGCTCGGCATCACCCCGAAGTTCTCCGGGTGGACGTCGCCGAGGCTGAGCACGGTCGGCATCCAGGCGTCCTCCCCGGCCATGTCGCGGTAGAACAGCAGGCAGGTGCCCCGGAAGAACGAGAACAGCGAGCCGGCGAGCTTGTCGAACTTCGCCTCCGCCTCGGAGTCCTGGTTGGCGATCCGCACCTGGTGGTCCTCACGCACGGTCTGACGCACGTGCAGACGCCGGTCCTGACCGGTGAGGAGGCGCGGGAGGAACACCATCTCGCCTCGGGACCGGGCGCCGGCCAGCTCGCGGAACGCCTCGAAGCGGGACCCGGCCGGTCGCTGTGCCTCCCCGGTCTCCGGTACGCCGTCCGCACGGCCACCGTCGCCGTTCCCGCTGAGCAGCGCCTCGACGAGCTGCTCCTTGCTCATCGACGATCGGCCCGTGATGTCACGCTCGCGAGCCAGCTCGAGCAGGCGGGCCTGGGTCAGCTCGTCGAGCGTGGCACGGTCCGCGTCGTGGGTGTCGGTCAGCTGGGCCTCGTCTGTCATGGCTCCTGTCTACCGGACCGGGGCCGTGTGGTAGTCGCCGGTGTCGAGGGCCCGCGTCATCCGCCAGTAGTCGACGATCCGCCAGGGCAGCACGGCGACGACGCGACCGGCGTCGTTGCGGTACCAGTTGTCCATCGCCGGGTGCGTCCAGACCATGCGGGCGTGCGCCTCGTCGACGGCGTCGTTGTAGCGGTCGTTGACCTCGGCGCGGCACTCGAGCTCGCCCCACCCGTGAGCGCGCATCTGCGCGACGGCATCGATGATGTAGCGGATCTGGCACTCCAGGATCGTGATGAAGCTCCCGCCGTGCCCGATGGCCGTGTGCGGACCGGTCATCACGAACAGGTTCGGGAAGTCGGGCACGGTGATGCCCAGGTACGCGCGGGCGTCGTGGTCCCCCCAGACCTCCCGCGTCGACCGGCCGGTCCTGCCGATCACCTCCATGGGGTGCAGGATGCGGTCGGTGTGGAACCCGGTGGCGAGCACGATCACGTCGAACGCGTGCTCGGTGCCGGCGGCGTCCACCAGGCCGGTCGGGGTCACGGCCGCGACCCCCTCGGTGACGAGCTCGACGTGCGGGCGGCGCAGCATGTCGTACCAGCCGTTGTCGAGCAGCATCCGCTTGCCGAAGGGCGGGTAGTCGGGCAGTGACTTCGCGACCAGGTCCTCACGGTCGCCCAGCCGCTCGCGCAGGTAGCGCTCGTAGAACTCGCGGTGGCCGTGGTTGACCGCGTTGATCGAGGCTCGTTCCTCGGGCCAGCCCGGGTCGACCTGGAGGGTGGGATGGACCTTGTCGTTGAAGATCCACGACAGCCGGGCGCGGTACCAGCCGCGGTAGCCGGGCACGTGGGCCATGAGCCAGTGCACGTCGTTCCCGACCTCGGCGAAGTAGTCGTCGTTGGGGGCTATCCACTGGGGTGAGCGCTGGAAGACGGTCAGCTCGCCGACCCGGTCGACGATCGCCGGACCGATCTGCATGGCGCTGGCGCCGGCTCCGACGATCGCGACCCGCTTGCCCTCCAGGGCGCCCGGTACGTCGAGCTCCGCAGGCCAGCGGGCCGAGTGGAACAGGCGGCCCCCGAAGCTGTCGAGGCCGGGCACCGCGGGGACCTTGGGTCGGTTCAGCACGCCGACGGCGCTGATCAGCAGCCGGGCGCGGAGGGTCTCGGTGGCCCCGCTCGGGGCCGCGGGTCTCGACGCTCCAGGCCTGGCCGGGCTCGTCGTACGTCGCCCGCACGACCTCGGTCCCGAAGCGGACGTGGCGGCGCAGGTCCTTGGCCGTCGCGAAGTCCTCGAGGTAGGCCTGCACCTCGTCGCGCTTGCCGAAGTGGGTCGACCAGTCGTGGTCGTGGGTCGAGATCGAGTAGAGGTAGCTCGGGGTGTCGACGCCGGCCCCGGGGTACCGGTTCTCCCACCACGACCCGCCCACCTCGTCGTTCTTCTCGAGCACCACGTGCGGCACGCCGGCCTCGGTCAGCCGGGTGGAGGCGAGCATCCCGGCGATACCGGCGCCGATCACCACGGCGGTCGGGCCGTTGTCCTCCGGGGACGCCGGTGGTGCCGGGTACGGCGCCGCGTCGGTGCCGGTCACGATCTCGTCCATCATCGGCGCGAACTCGTGGGGCACCGGCTCGCCCATGGTGATGTCCAGGATCTCGGCGAGCTCGTCGGCGGGCAGCGTGCGCAGCGGCGGGCGGCCCGCGCGCTCCCAGGCGAGGACGGCGTCGACCAGCCCGGCCCGCACCTCGTCCTGCACGGCCGGGTCGAGGCCGCCGGTGGTGTTGTCGTCCATCCCGCGGCTGCGGGTGGGGTGGTAGCGCTCGGCCAGCCAGGCCCGGTCGCCGGTCAGGTGCACCAGCACCGCCAGCAGGGTCGGCACGTTCCCCGACCCGACGGACCGGCGGAGACGTGCCTCGTGGAGGTCGGCAACAGCGCTCATGTCGCGAGGCTAACAGTCGTCAGTGTCAACTGGCGAGCGCCGCAGAGTATGGAAAATCTGTCCCTTGACGAGCGGGGCCTGAGGGCTACAGTGTGACTCGCGTCATGCTAACGGCGGTCAGTCCGCCTCTCAATCACACAGGAGTGGTCATGGAGCTCAGCGAGGCAATGCGGTCGACCGGGACGTGCCGCTACTACAGCGACGAGGTCGTCAGCGACGAGGTGCTGCGAGCCGCCTTCGACAACGCCCGCTTCGGCCCGCAGGGCGGCAACCGCCAGCCCGTGCGCTGGGTCGTCGTGCGTGACGCCGCCAAGAAGAAGGCGCTGGCCGATCTCTACCTGCCGTACTGGGAGGCCTACTACGGGATGATCTTGGAGGGCACCAAGGGGGTCGGGGCGATCCCGGCCACGGTGGAGAGCGCCAACTACTTCGCCCACCACCTCGCCGAGGTGCCGATCCTGCTCGTCGTCTGCGCCGAGCTCGAGGGACTGCACCCCACCGACCACGAGCTCGACCGGTTGAGCGTCGTCGGGGGCGCGTCGATCTACCCCACCGTGCAGAACCTCACGCTCGCGCTGCGCGAGCAGGGAGTCGCCTCGGCGATCACCACCCTGCTCTGCGCCGAGGAGCCGAAGGTCAAGGAGCTCCTCTCCATCCCGGACGGGTTCATCACCGCGGCCCACATGGCGATCGGGTACCCGGCCAAGGGCTTCCCGAAGAAGCTCACCCGGAGCCCCGTCGAGGAGATCGCGTTCCTCGACAGCTTCGACACCCCCATGTTCGCGTGAGCGGGCCGGGCACCCTCACCGCTGCCCAGCGGGCTCCGCTGGGTCGCGCCACGATCGGTGACCAGCTGCGTCGCCACGCCCAGACGCTGCGCGACAAGCCGGCCGTCGTGGCCTATGCGCCGGACGGCTCGCGGCACGCCACGTCGTACGCCGAGCTCGACGAGCTGGCCAACCGCTTCGCGCACGCGCTCCTGGAGCTCGGTGTGCAGCGCGGTGACCGGGTCGCGGTGATGGCGCGCAACCGGGTCGAGACCGTCGTCGCCTACTACGGCGCGCTC
Source organism: uncultured Actinomycetota bacterium (assembly GCA_963757695.1). Lineage (GTDB taxonomy): Bacteria > Actinomycetota > Actinomycetes > Propionibacteriales > Nocardioidaceae > Nocardioides. The sequence goes on along the minus strand of CAVWTJ010000006.1, from coordinate 8,045 downwards.
AAGGTGGGTGCGGCGTTCTCGGGGGTCAGCTTCCTGTTCGGTGAGCGCGAGGTGTCCCAGCAGGTCGCCCACCTGGAGCCGGCCGTCTTCGTGGCGGCGCAGGAGTTCACCGCCGTCGTCGACGCGACCCGGGCGGGTGCGCCCGTGGCGGCGTACGTCGTGCTCGGGGAGGCCACCGAGGGGTGGCACTCGTTCGACGACCTGCTCGCGGCGGCCTCGCCGGAGGAGCCGGACTGCGACGTGGACGAGCACGACCTGGCGATGATCGTCTACACCAGCGGCACCGAGGCGGCACCGAAGGGCGTGATGATCGCCCACCGCAACTACCTGATCTCCACCTCGCCCGCCTACACCTGGGGGTTGCGCTGCCTGACCGACGACGTCTGGCTCTACGTGATGCCCTTCCACACGATCGCCGGGATCGGGTCGATGACCTCGCTGACCCTGCTCGGCGCGACCCTCGTCCTGCCGGCCAGCACCGATGCCGCGGACTCGCTGCGGATGATCCGCCAGGAGGGGATCACGGTGCTCGCCCAGACCCCGACGTTCTTCATCGCGCTCTCCCGGCACGAGGAGTTCGGGGCCGAGACGGTGGGCACCGTCGAGCGTTGCCTGACCTACGGCGGCCAGGTGTCACCCCACGCGATCGCCGCCTGGAACGCCGCGGCCCCCGCCTCGATCTGGGGCACCTACTGGGGCCAGTCCGAGCTCACCCAGCTGGGGTCGGTGGGCTGGTTCAAGCAGCTCGAGGACATCCCCGACGCCGACCCGACGTGGATCGGCAAGCCGGTCGGTCACCTCGAGGTGAAGGTGGTCGACCCGGACGGCAACGAGAGCGGGAGCGGCGAGCTGTGGTGTCGCACGCCCTCGGTGATGCTCGGCTACTACAAGGACCCGGAGCGGACCGCGGCCGTGCTCGCCGACGGCTGGGTCCACACCGGCGACATCGTCCGCCGCGACGAGCAGGGCAACCTCTTCTTCCTCGACCGCAGCAAGGACATGATCAAGTCCGGGGGCCTCAACGTGTCCTCCCAGGAGGTGGAGCGGGCGCTGCAGGCCCATCCCGACGTGGTGCGCGCCGCCGTGGTCGGGCTGCCCGACGACTACTGGTCCGAGGTGGTCACGGCATTCGTGACCCTCGCCGAGGGCGCCGCCGTCAGCGCCGAGGAGCTTCGGGCACACTGTCGCGAGGAGATGGCCGCCTACAAGGTGCCCAAGGCCGTGCACGTGCTCGCGGAGCTGCCCACGGATCCCCAGGGCAAGCTGCTCAAGCGGGAGCTGCGGCGCCTGCACGCGACCGGGTGAGGGACTGAGGGTGGACGAACGCACCGACGCGGTGGTCGCGCTCACCGCACGGGAGCGGCGGCCCGCACCCCGGCGGCGCGACGAGATCGTGGCGGCGGCCGCCCGCTACTTCGCGGCCCAGGGCTACCACACCGTCGGCATGCGCGAGATCGCCGACGCGGTCGGCATCAAGGGCGCGAGCCTCTACAACCACTTCTCCTCCAAGGAGGAGATCCTCTACGCGATCGCCCTCAAGATGACGCGCGAGCCCCAGGAGCGGCACCTCCCGCTCCTCGACGCCACCGGCACCCCCACCGAGCGGTTGTCCTCGCTCGTCGAGGCGCACGTGCGCAACCTGGCCGAGAACCGGGTCGAGCACCTGGTGAGCCTGCGCGAGCTGCCGGCGTTGACCCCGGAGCACAAGGCGCAGGTGACCGACTACCGCAAGTACTACCAGCGGCGGGTTCGCGACGTGATCGCGGCCGGGGTGCGCGCCGGTGAGCTCCGGGTCGACGATCCCTCGCGGGCCGCGATCGCGGTGCTCGACATGATGAACGGGATCAGCTGGTGGCTGCGCGACGACCATGACGTCGACGAGCTCGTCGCCACCTACGTGGAGTACGTCGTGCACGGGGTGCTGGGCGGCCGGCGTACCTGAGCCGCGCAGCGTCGCGTGCCTAGGAGTCGGTGTACGTCCGCTGGTAGTCGAGCAGCAGCTTGCGCCCTGATGTCATCGCCTCGTCGAGCTCGACGAGGAGCGGTCCGGCGCCCTCGACGGTGCCGGTGTCGGCGAGGAGCTCCAGGGCTCGGGCGGTCTGACCAGCCCGCGGCACGCCGAGGTTGAGCGCGCTGCCGGCGATCTTGTGGGCCGTCGCCTTCAGGCCGGGCACGTCGCCCGCGGCCACGAGGTCGCGGATCGCGTCGACCGCCGCCACCGAGTTGACCTGGAAGTTGCCGATCGCACGGTCGAGGTACGTCGTGTCGCCGGGGTCGAGGTCGCGCAGCATGTCGAGCCGCTCGGTGTCGAGCCCCGGGATGGGTGGCGTAGGGGGGAAGGCGTCGCGACTCGTGTCCGGCATGGGCTCCTCCGCGGTGGTGACCCAGCGACCGAGGACGGCCGCGAGGATGGCAGGTTCGATCGGCTTGGTGAGGAACTCGTCCATCCCGGCCTCGAGGCAGCGCTCGCGCTCCCCGTCGACGGCCGCGGCCGTCATGGCGATGATCGGGACGTGGGTCTGGCCGCCCTCGCGCTCGCGCACGGTCCGGGTGGTGGCGTAGCCGTCGAGGACCGGCATCTGCACGTCCATCAGGATCGCGCCGAACGTCGTCGTCGCGAGCACGTCGAGCGCGTGCGCGCCGTCGGGTGAGATCTCGACGGCGTACCCCAGCGACTCCAGGATCCCGGTGGCGACGAGCTGGTTGACGGGGTTGTCCTCGACGACGAGGATCCGGGTGCGCTCGGTCATCGGTACGTCGTGGGCGTGGCGCCGCGACGGCTGGGCCGGCACTCCGGCGACCTGCTCGAGCAGGGCCCCGCGCAGGGTCTCGGCCGGTACGGGGCGGCCCAGGGCCACCGAGACCCCGGCGTTCCTCAGCCGCGTCATCACGCTCTGCGAGGCCGTGCCGATCGCCAGCATCGCGATCGCGTCGTACGCCGCCTCCGAGGCGATCGAGTCGACCAGGTCGAGCCCGATCCCGTCGTCGTCGAGGTCGATGAGGATGGCGTCGAAGGGGTCGTCGGAGGCCAGGGACTCGGCGAGCGCCCGGTGCACGGAGGCCGGGTCGGGAGCCCGGGTGGTCCGCAGGTGCCACCAGGTCAGCTGCTCGGCCAGCGCAACGGCCCGGAGCTCGGCGGAGTCGGCGACCAGGATCCGGCGACCCGACAGCCCCGAGCGCGCGTAGTCGTCGAGCCCGGCGGTCTGCTCGGGCAGGCGCTCGCAGGCCACGGTGAAGCAGAAGACGCTGCCGCCGCCCGGGTTGGGCTCGTAGCCCAGCTCACCCCCCAGCGCCGCGACCAGCTCGCGGGAGATGGCCAGCCCGAGCCCGGTGCCGCCGTACCTGCGGGTGGTCGAGGCATCGCCCTGGACGAACGGCTCGAACAACCGGGCGACGTGCTCGGGCTCGATGCCGATGCCGGTGTCGCGGACCTCGAAGCGCAGGTGGATGTCGTCGACTCCCACCGGGTCGACGCCGACCGGGTCGACGCCCACCCGCACCAGCACCTCCCCTCCCTCGCTGAACTTCACGGCGTTGGAGACCAGGTTGAGCAGCACCTGGGAGAGCCGGGTGGGATCGCCCAGCACGATCGCCGGCACGTCGTGGTGGCAGGACACGATCAGCTCGACCCCGGCCACGATCGCGCTGCCGGACAGCACCCGCACGACCTGGTCGAGCATCGAGCGGACGTCGAGGTCGACGTGCTCGATCTCGAGGGCGCCGCCGTCGATCTTGCTGTAGTCGAGCACGTCGTTGATCACGTTCAGCAGCGCCCGGCTGGCCACGTGGACGCCGGACGACAAGCGCTGCTGCGCCGGGTCCAGGTCGGTGCGGAGGAGCAGGTCGTTGAGGCCGATGATGCCGTTGAGGGGGGTGCGGATCTCGTGACTCATGGTCGCCAGGAACTGCGACTTCTGCCGGGAGGCGCTCATCGCCTCGTCGCGGGCCGCGGCCAGGGTGTGCTGGGTCTCCTCGCGCTCGGCGACCCGCCCGAGCTGCTGGGCGACGGAGCACATGGTCTCCTCGACCGTCTGGCGCCGCTGCGACGGCAGCGGTGCGGTCACGGTGCAGATCGCGAAGAGCCGGTCGGCGACCATGATCGGCACGGCGAGCGACTGTCCGTCGGCGCTCCAGCGCGGTGCCCGGTCGCGACGGGTCTCCCGGGCCAGCGCGACGTCGTCGGGGTGGACGTCGTCGTGGACGGCGACCGGCTCACCGTCCTCGTCGAGCGCGAAGACGGCGCTGCGCTCCCACGAGCCGTGCTCGAGCAGGAGCGGGCGGGCGACGGCCAGGACCTCGACGAGGCTGGTCGCGCCGTTGGCCGCTGTCGAGATCGCGCGCATGAGGGCGGCCTGCTGCACCTCGTCGCGCAGCGCCTGCTCGGTGGCCCTGAGCTCGGTGACGTCCTGATGGGTGCCGGCGACGGTGGTCGGTCTGCCCTCGGCGTCACGGTGGATGACGCCGCGCACCCGCAGCGCGACCCACTCGCCACCGCTGAGCAGCCGGGTGTCGAGCGAGAACTCCGAGCGCCCGTCGCGGAGGACCTCGGTGATCGCCAGGGTGTGCGCGAGGTCGTCGGGGTGGATCAGCTCGAGGAACTGTGCCACCTCGGAGTCGCGCCAGGCCTCGGGCTGGTAGGCGTCCTCGCCGCCCAGGACGGTCAGCCGGGCGTGGGGGATGTCGTAGATCCAGCTGCCGAGCTTGGCGATCCTCTGCGCCTCCTCCAGCTGCTGGCGGCTGCTGCGGAGCTCGGCCAGCACCTGGTAGCGGTCGTCGTACTCCGACGTCCGGTGCAGCAGGGCGACGAGGGTGCCGTCCGCATCGTGCAGGGGGCTCTCCCGGAGCGTGATCCAGGTGCCGTTGCCGTCCTTGTCGTGGAAGCGGACCTCGACGTCGACCTTGTTGAGCGTTCCTGCTCGCACGCTGCGCAGGTGCTCCTCGAACTCGACCTTGCCGGGCGCGTCGAGGGTGTCCTGGGCCCAGAGCCGGCCGACGTCCTCGTGCGCGATCCCGTACATCCGCGAGATGACCTCGTTGGCGTAGATGGTGCGGCCCTGGAGGTCGATCACCCAGATGCCGTCGGGCGAGGTCTCGACGATGGTGCGGTAGAAGGTCGCATCGTCCATGTCAGGCCGGCCCGTCGATCAGGTACGACGAGCCGCGCCGCACGAGCCGGAGCTGCACGTCGTCCACCTGGCGCCCGAGGCCCTGGCGCTGGTAGCGGTAGGTGTAGCTGACGGTCAGGGCCTGCGGGTCCGCGGTGAAGGTCAGCAGCCTCGGGTTGCTGACGCTGCCCCAGAACTCGTCGTACTGGGGGCTCTGCTCCTGGAAGGCCGGCGTCAGCATCTCGAACCCGCTGCCGGGGTCGCTGCTCGCGACGTCGAGGTAGTCGGCGACGTAGGACCGCAGCTCGGCGCGGGTGGGCGGCGGCGGGGTGGGCGACTCCGACGGCGAGGGCGACCCCTCGGGCGGCGTCGAGCTCGCCGACGCGCTGGGGGAGTCGGGCTGACCCGCCAGGCCGGGCTGCGGGTCGTCCTGCAGCGCGAGGACGACGATGGCCACCACCAGCGCCAGGACGAGCATCCCCACCAGGATCGGCAGCACCCGGCGCCGCGCCGGCTCGGAACGACGCGCGCCCGGCGCGACGGGACCGCGCGGCGGGGCGGGCGGCGGGGCGGGCGGCTCCGCAGCGTCCCGCGGCGGGGCGACCTGGGTCATCGCCCGGGTGACCACGGCCTGGTCGGCCGGGGTGCTCGGGCCGGCGACAGGAGGCGCCACGGGAGCGGGGACGTAGGGCAGGGCAGTGGCCGGCCGGCCCGCCATGGCGTCGGTCTCGTCGAGGAACCGCACCACCTGGGCCATCGTCCAGCGCTGCTCGGGGTCCTTGGCCATCGTCGAGGCGCGGACCGGCTCCAGCTCGCTGGGTCGCGCGAGCTGAGGCGGCTCCTCGTGGACGATCCGGTAGAGCGCACCCAGGACGTTCTCGGTGACCTCGTACGGCGCGTGCCCCGACAGCGCGTGGTAGAGGGTGGCGCCCAGCGACCAGACGTCGCTCGCCGCGTTGGCCTGCTGGCCGGAGGCGACCTCGGGGGCCAGGTAGGCGGGGGAGCCGGTCACCAGCCCGGTCCGGGTCATCGATGCCTCGTCGGCGCTGCGGGCGATCCCGAAGTCGGTGAGCTTCACCTGCCCGTCCGCGCGCACGAGGATGTTCGAGGGCTTCACGTCGCGGTGCACGATGCCGTTCTCGTGGGCCGCGGCCAGGGCCGACGCCGCCTGGGCCAGGATCGGCGCGACCTGGTGGTCGGGCAACGGACCGTGCGTCCGGATCATCTCGGCCAGGGTCGTGCCCTCGACGTACTCCATGACCAGCCACTGCTGGTCGTGCTCGTCGACGAGGTCGAAGACGCCGACGATGTGCGGGTGGTTGAGGCTCGCGGAGATCTTGGCCTCGCGCTCGGCGCGCACGAGGTCGGGGCTGGTCCCGCCCGGCTGCAGGCCGACGCGCTTGATGGCGACGGGGCGGCCGAGCACCTCGTCGCTGCCGAGCCACACGGCTCCCATGCCGCCGCGACCGATCTCGCGGTCGAGCGTGTACCTGCCAGCAATCAACTCGCGCTCCTCCAGACTGGTCAAACCTACTGTGGTCCGGGGCGGGCGGCAGGCGAGTCGCGATGATGGGACAAACTACTCCGTGACGCCCACCGTGTGCGGGGCGTCATCCGATCCCCGAAAGGCTTCCCGTGCCCGTCGACCCGACCCTGCTCGACGACCTCCAGTGGCGCGGGCTCATCGCCCACGCCACGGACCTCGACGCCCTTCGTGAGGCGTTGCAGGCGAGCAGTGTCAGCTTCTACGTCGGGTTCGACCCCACGGCGCCCAGCCTGCACATGGGCAACCTGCTGCAGATCACCACCGCCCGTCGGCTGCAGGACGCCGGGCACACCCCGTACCTCCTGGTCGGCGGTGCCACCGGGATGATCGGTGACCCACGCGACTCGGGGGAGCGCACGCTCAACTCCCTGGAGACCGTGCAGGACTGGACGTCGCGGATGCGTCGGCAGATCGAGCCGTTCCTGGCCCTCGACGTCGCCAACGCACCCACGATGGTCAACAACTACGACTGGACCGAGCAGATGTCGGTCATCGACTTCCTGCGCGACGTGGGCAAGCACTTCCCGGTCAACCGGATGCTCGCGCGTGACACCGTCAAGCGGCGCCTCGAGTCCGGCATCAGCTACACCGAGTTCAGCTACGTCCTGCTCCAGTCGATGGACTTCCTGACCCTGCACCGCGAGCACGGGGTGTCGCTCCAGTTCGGTGGCTCCGACCAGTGGGGCAACATCACCGGAGGCGCCGAGCTGGTGCGCCGGGCCACGGGCGACGTGGTCCACGGCTTCGCCACGCCGTTGGTGACCAAGGCCGACGGGACCAAGTACGGCAAGACCGAGGGCGGCGCCTTGTGGCTGGACCCCGAGATGATGTCGCCGTACGCCTTCCACCAGTTCTGGCTCAACGTCGAGGACGAGAAGGTCGGCGAGCTGCTCCGGATCTTCACGTTCCTGTCCCGCCCGGAGATCGAGGCGCTCGAGGAGCGCCACGGCGAGAAGCCGTTCCTGCGCGAGGCCCAGAAGACCCTCGCCGACGCGGTCACCACCTTCGTGCACGGTGCGGAGGAGACCGAGCACGCCAAGGCGGCTGCGGCGGCACTGTTCGGGGGCGGCGACCTGGCCGCCCTGCCCGCGGCAGCACTGGCCGGGGCGCTCGCCGAGACCGGCGCCACCCAGGTCCCCCGCGGTGACGGGCTGCCCAGCGTGACGGACCTGCTGGTGACGGCGGGGCTGGTCAAGAGCAAGGGGGAGGCCCGCCGCACCGTCGCGGAGGGCGGTGCCTACCTCAACAACGAGCGCATCGAGGACCCCGATGCGGTGCCGGCCGAGGGCGACCTCCTCGGAGGCTCGTGGCTGGTGCTGCGCCGCGGCAAGAAGCGGTTCGCCGGCATCGAGATCGTCTGAGACCACGATGGACGACGCGCGCTGGCTGGCCTC
>CAVWTJ010000005.1:0-346475 GCA_963757695.1 uncultured Actinomycetota bacterium | reverse complement strand
AAGCTGGCGCGGTTAGAAGCCCTTTGATCGCTGCGGTATCGGCCCGGAGGCTGCCCGAACTCACGCTTGAATGCGCGATTGAAGGCCGCCTCCGATTCGTATCCGACGTCGGCGGCGATTTCCGCGACGCCTCGCGATGTCCTCTCGAGCGACCGCGCGGCCAATTGAAGCCTCCAGCGGGTCAAATACGTCATGGGCGGCTCGGAGAGATATCGGGTAAAGCGCTCCACGAGAGCGGACCGCGAAATGCCCACTTCGTCCGCCAGATCCGCGATCGTCCACGGATGGGCAATGCGGCTGTGCAGCAATCCGAGGCTTTTCCCCACGATGGGATCGCGCGCTCCCGCGAGCCACCCCTTTGCTGTTCGGGCAAGCCGGCGACGTAGCGCCGCAGGGTGTCGACGAACAAGGCCTCCGAGAGTTTGGCAAGCATGGCTTCGCTGCCGACCCGTCCCGAAGCGGCTTCTTCCACCAGGTGCAGGATGGAATTCTCCAGCCAGTGCCCGGAGCGATCCGTTCGGATGTTGACCTTGAAGACGGGCGGCAGTCCGCTCAGTATCGGGCGGCTGAGGTAGGGATCGCAAGTCATGTACCCGCACACGAACCGCGAAATCTCACCGCCGCCGCCGGCGCGCAGAGGGCTCAGGTCGCGCGCCTTGATCTTGGCGGTAATCCCGTAGTTCGGGAATGGCCGCTTCGCTCCCTTACCGCTGCTCATGTGGTGCGGATCCCCATGCGGAAAGATGACGATATCTCCGGGCGTCGAGCTCGATGGACGGTCCATCCGCCAACTCGACGACGGCGCCGCCTTCGATGACCAGATGGTAGAGCACCAGGTGCGCCGCGCCCGGGAGCGAGCGTATCTGCCGCCGCCATCAGCTTCGACGCGGGCGTCGAAAAACCCCAGGGAGCCGAGAATTCGGCGGTGAAGAACACAGCGCCGTTCAGCTTGACCCCGCTCAGGATTTCGGAGAATGCATCCATTCAGTCCTCTGGACTCTCTGCAAAGTTCCTGGCATCGCGGCAAAGCGAATCAGCGCCCGTCGGCCGTTCGGGCAAGTCATGGCGACGCTCGGGCATGGTCGTCTCCGCCAGGAGTCGCTGCACGATTGTAGACCGTGAGCGGAACGATGCCGATCGAGTTGACCGACCACTGAATCCTTAAGACGATGTCGAGCGACCGTCAGCCCGGAGGGAGCAACGTCCAATGAATCCGAACAAGGCACTTGTGGGAGAAAGGCGACTTCACGCGCATCGCGGCGACCATGCGGGAGAGCGGCGAGGCGGTCGTCGCCGGACTCGGCATCACCAGCCGGGTTGCAGGTGCTGGACCTGGGATGCGGCGACGGCACGACGGCGTTGCCGGCGGCGCAGCTGGGCGCCGATGTCCTCGGCGTCGATATCGCCAGCAACCTTGTCGAAGCCGGGAACCGGCGCGCGCAAGCAGAAGGCCTGGCGAACTGCCGGTTCCAGGAAGGCGATGCCACCAATCTGAGCGAGCTCGCCGACGGAGCTTCGATCTCATGGTCAGCATCTTCGGCGCCATGTTCGCGCCCAAGCCCTTCGACGTGGCCAGGGAGATGGTGCGCGTCACCCGACCCGGCGGCCGGATCGTGATGGGCAACTGGATTCCCGGCGATCCGACGTTCGTGGCGCAGACTCCTGAAGATCAGCTCCGCGTATTCGCCGCCGCCGCCCGAGGGCTTTGTCAGCCCGATGACGTGGGGCATCGAGAACAACGTCGTCGAGCGACTTCGCGGCGGCCGGATTTCCAGCAGAGAAGATCTCGTGCTCGAGGGACACCTACACGTTCACTCTCCCGGTCGCCCCGGCCGCGTACGTGGCCGACTTCCGGACTACTACGGCCCGACGATGAACGCGTTCGCCGCGGCGGAACAGACCGGCAAGCGGCGGAACTCCAGCAGGAACTCGTGGCGCTGTTCGAACGGCAGAACCAGAGCGGCACGGCGAGACGCCGATTCCCGCGACCTTCCTGCGCGTCACCGTCGGCGTTTGAGCGGGTTCACAATCACAACGAGACAGTGCGTCCACGGAGAGTGCGCCCGGCAGCCCTGAGCTCGACTACCGTGCTCGAGCGTGCGGTAGGCCACGCGATCGACGCTGAACGAGCTGAGCCAGAGGTCGTTGCCCACCGGCACGGCCATGGCCGTGCCGCCATACGGAGCAGCCGCAGGGCCCCGCGCGATCTCCTTCACCGCCATCGTCGGCTATTCCACCAACGCCACAATCCAGCTGCGCGGGCATCCTCATGTCCTCCGCCTTCTTCGGCGCGCCACCACACGCCGGCTCGTCCCCAATCATGCCTGCGGTGACGAGCTGGCTGCCAATCAGGCGGACGTTGTCGGGCTGGAACTGGCGAGCTGGGCGTATCGAAGGGGGTCGGACGGGTTTGTGCGCGAGAACACGACGATGCGCTCGCTGCCGGAGGCAGCGACATAGAACTCGCGATTGTCGGCTGAGGTGTCGATGCCGTTGTTGCCGGAGAGCTCGGTGCCGGGCAGCATCTGAAAGCCCCGCCGATCCCGGCGTCCACCCTGAAGCACCGCGCCGTAGTCCGGCCGGCGAATACATCCTCGAACGACTTGCCCGGCATCATGAGCACGGTGGCGAGGAGCGTGCCGTCGGTGAAGGCGGCCACGCTGTTGGCGGCCAGCTTGTCGGGCATCGGCACGCAGCCCACCCACGTGACCGGCACGGGCTGGCGCCCTGCGCGTCGAGTTCGAACACCTCAATCCACTCGCGCCCGCCATGATTGGTCCCGTGTACAGCGTGTAGCCGCCGCCGCGTGCCTCAGGCTCAGGCCATGCAATGTGGCCAGGCTCGGGTCGAGAGGCCCGGGCAGCTCGCGTAGCGAGTCTGGTCGGCACGGACGTTCACGGCGACGGTCCGGCGGAGTCCTCCGCTGGCGTATCGATGAGGATGCAGAACCGCTGCCAGCCTCCATGCTCAGCCCCGCCACCAGCCACCGCGTGTCTGGAATGAGAATCAGGTCCTCGGGTGCCTTGATCCCCTGCAGATGAAGTGGAGACGCGATGGGGGCCAGGCAGCGTCCTGGCGCGGCGGCAGGCGTCGATGCGCGGTCTGGGCGTCGATTGCCTGGCTGGAGTTGGTCGGCGGCCCCAGGCAGGAAGCCGCGGCAATCACGGAGCATGCCAGGATCGCGGCGCGAATGATCGGTTTCATCGGTGGAACTCCCGCGGAGAGGATACCGCAAACCGTGCGCCTTCAAACGCGCGTATCATCGACGAATATGGAAATCACGAGAAGCGGCTCACAACCCTCCGCCAAAGGACCCGCGGATTGGTTCACCGGCACGGTGCGGATCGATTCGCCCTTCAAGGGCAGCCGAGCCGGCCGCGTGCTCGGCGCGCCACCGTCACCTTCGAGCCCGGCGCACGCACGGCGTGGCACACCCATCCCCTGGGTCAGACGCTCATCGTCACCGCCGGCGCCGGCCGCGTTCAGCGCGAAGGCGGCCCGATCGAGGAGATCCACCCCGGCGACGTGGTCTGGTTCGACCGGGCGAGAAGCACTGGCACGGCGCCTCGCCGACTACCGCCGATGACCCACATCGCCATCCAGGAAGCGCTCGATGGCAGGTCGGTCGACTGGATGGAGCATGTCACCGACGAACAGGACCAGGCCGGACCGAACGCGGAATGAAGACGCGCAAGCGGCTCGCCGATGGTGCAGGCTCTCACCGATGGAAACGGGGATCTATTAATTGCCATATACACCGCACCATTGCCCCGAGGCGCCCGAAAGAACATGCTTCAGACAGATCGCCGCGAGTTTGTAAAAGCGTTGATCGGCGGCGCGGCGGGACTGACCGCCGCCAGGCCTGCGTGGGGACAGGGCCGCGGCGGCGCAGCGCCGCCGATGGCCACGAAGGTGACCGATCGCATCGCGATCGTCTGGCGCGCCGGCGGAAACGTCGGCCTCGTCATTGGCGGCGACGGCCTGATGATGATTTCTACGGCGGCACCGCAAACCGCGCCGGTGACGTGGCGAAGACGATTGCCGAGGTCGACCCGGGCATGGTGCAGGTACTCTTCAACACCCATTACCACTTCATTGACGTCGGCAGCAACGAGCTGCTGGATGAAGGGCGCCAGGCATCATCGGCGCACGAGAACGTGAAGCATCGCCTGAGCACAACGTTCGACAACGCCGCAATGGGACGAAAGATGGAGGCGCTCTCGGCCTCTGGACAGCCAACCGAGACGTTTGCCGCCGGCGGCACGCTGACGTTCGGTCGGGACACCATCGACTACAGGCACACGCCGCCGGCTCACACAGACGGTGATGCTTTCGTGTTCATCCCAACCTCGAACGTGTTGCACACCGGCGACCTGCTTTGGATTGGACGCTACCCGGTGGTCGACTACACCGTCGGCGGCTCACTCGCGGCCATGGCCGCGACGCTCGAGGCGCTGGACAACGTGGGTGATGCGAACACACGCATCATCCCCGGCGATGGTGGCCAGGCCGGCGTGTCGAAGGCGGACATGAAACAGACCGGCGAGATCCCGCTCGCCGTCAATCAGCGCCTCGAAGATCACGCGAAGCAGGGACATACGGTGGAAGAGGTCATTGCCGCCGCAAGGCCGACGGAGGAGTTCGATGCGCGCGTCGGGAACTCGATGCCCGCTGCGTTCTTGCGCCAGGCGTACGGCGGCGTTCTCGCAAAGAGGTAGCCGTGCGACGAGTGCTGTCAACTGCGTCTGGATTGTTCGCACTGACCGCGCTCGTGAGCACGGCGCCGCAGCAGGGCGCCGCCGGACCTGCGTCGACGCTGGCTACGGTAAGCAGTTGGTGATCGACTTCTTCAACTTCCTGGTGCTGGCGACCCTCGCGCCCGTCGGTTCATGGCGGACACCTACACGCAGCACAACCCCTGGTGGTTTCTGAAGATGGACACGTATACCGGCGCACATGGCTGGCAGGCGTGGGTGGCCGCCAACGAAGAAGCCACGCGCCGCGGCAACCTCCGCCTCGTCGACCTGGGCGGCGTCGCGCTCCGCAATCCGATGACCCTCGACCGCCGAAGGCGATCTCGGCCTCGCGGTGTATCGGGGCCTGATTCCCGATCCAGACGACCCAGTCTGGGACAACGATATGACGCCTTCGCGTTCGAGGCGTTCCGATTCGCCGACGGCAAGTTCGTCGAGCACTGGGATCAGGTCCAGCTCCCCGCCGACGACGCCTGGCGCGCCCCCGCGCCGCCTGGCCGCAGCCTCGCCGCCGATCTCCCCGGCTCCCCTGCAGCTGCGGGTCATGCCGGAGCCCGCGCCGGACGGTACCGCAACAGCTGCAACGGCGGCAGCCAACAAGCAGCTCGTCGCGTCGCTCGTGCTCGCGAAGCGCCGCGGGCTGACGCGCGAACTCGCCATCGCCGAGCCCCACCCCGCATCCCTCGTCTGGAAGCAGGTGCTGCCCCATCCGGATCAAGCGGGCAGGACGTGGGAGGCGTTCAACGTCCGATACGCGACCGCATCCGCGACGGCAGGCTCGTCGAACAGCACCTGGACCAGAGCACGCGTTAGCGACGTGAATCTCGACCTTACGTATTTTGCCGACCCGGCGTAAAGAGATCAGTCACACAGCGCCACCCCCAGCAAGACGCGCGGTGTCCTTGATCACGATGCTGGTCGCTCTGGGTATCACCGCGCCAACAGGTCCCGGCCTTCGCGCAGAACGCGGTTCCAGGGGCGCGGCCGGCGCCCGCTGGCGCAGTAACGGGCATCGGACCGTATCTGCACCTGGTCGCGGACCTGGATCTATTTCTACGAGTTCTACCGGGCGGTGCTCGGCTCCGAACCCACAGGGACTGCCTGAGGCGCGCGCCCTGGGCCGCAACGAACCAGTCGCGGTCATGTACGGTGCGCCCGGCGCCGAGCTCCGCACCACCTCCGTGCCGGTGCCAGGCTCGGAGATGACGGTGGAGCTCGTCGCCTTTCGCGGCGTCGAACGTCGCCGGGTGCAGCCGCACGTCTACGATCCGGTGGTGCTCCCGCTGCTCTCCGTTCGCCCCATCGGCCACCGCGACGAGCGGCGGCAACGACGGCCACGGCGGCTCCACCCCGACGCCCAGCGGCCAGCCGGTCGTCGTTCAGGACCGAAACCGATTTGTCATCGTCCGCGATCCGGACGGATTCTTCGTCGAGCTGCTGCAAACGGAATCCGTTACCCGCAGGCGCCGCCGCTGGCAACGTCGTCACCGGACGCTTCCTCACGACCGCCGTGAACGCCGAACAGACCCCTACGCTTCTACCGCGACGCGCTGGGCTTCCCGCTGCCGGAGGTCCGCCCATTTTGGCGACGACCCCGTGCTCGGCGGGATGACGGGGCTCGGCACCGCCAGAACGCGGTTGGCGATTGGCGCGGTCCCTGGCAGCTCCGTCGTATTTCAGGTCCTCGAAGTCCACCAGGGCGAGCGCACGCCTAGCGACCCCGCCATCTACGCTCTCGCCGGCATCCATGCTGCGCCTGAGGGTCGGCGACATCGATGCGGTGTTTGCGAAGATCAGAGCCGCAGGTGGAACGCCCATCACGCCGCAGCCCAGGACGCGTAAGGACAACAGGCGCATGGTGATCGTCGAGGATCTCGACGGGTCCTTCGTCCAGCTCTGCCAGGTCGCGCCCGGCCAGTCCCCCGCTTCAGCGGAATGGGAGAGCAAAACCATGGCGACGCGTGATTCAGACGCCTTCGTCGAGGTGTCGCTCGCGCCCGATCCGGTGATCGAGGTGTACAAAGAGGACGTCGACCGGACGCTCATCCGAGAGAACCTGAAGTTGACGCCGGAGCAACGCCTGCTCCAGTTGATGAAATTGCAGGAGTTCGCTGAAGAATTGCAGGCGGCAGGCCGCCGCGCCCGCGGCCGATGACTGACTTCCCCGCCCTGCTCCGCGCGCTTGCCGACGCGCGCATGGAGTTCATCGTCGTGGGCGGCGCCGCCGCGACGGCACAAGGATCCGCGCGACTGACGTTGGACCTGGACGTCGTCTACCGACGCACCACCGATAACATGGTCCGAGCCGTCAACAGCCTCAGTCGTCATCACTCCCTGTACTTGCGCGTGCCCCTGGCCGGTTTGCCTTTTCGCTGGCACGTTGACACGCTCAGCCATGGTCTGAACTTCACGCTCGTGACCGATCTCGGCCCGATCGATCTGCTCGGCGAAATCGTCGGTGGCGCTTACCACGCGCTCCTTCCTGACACCGAGGTCCTGACATTGTTCGGAGTCGAATGCCGCTGCCGTCTGCTCGTCAGCGCCTGATTCGGGTTAAGCGCGCCACCGGCCCCGTGAAGGACCTCGAGGCCCTCGCCGAACTCGAAGCGATCGCCGAGGAGCGGCGCCGCTGACCTCGCCTCGATCACGATCCTGCTGTGGATCGACGGACTGGATCAGTCGTAACGCCTCACGCCACCCTTTACGGCATTGAGCCCGGGCACCATAGGTGATACGGCCGGCAGAATCTTCCGGCGGCAGCCGTGCCCGCATCCGCCCTCGACAGGCCATATCCTCGGTCCTATCGCTGCGAGCTGTGCGACCTGCGACGACGCCGCCCGGCAATACTGCTCGCGCCATTTCAGCTACGCCCTTTGCCGGGTCGGGGACGAAGAATCGCGAGCGGCATGACGGCCGCGTCGAACGTGTCGTCGAGGAAAGGCACGGCCATGGCATCGCCCTGACGAAACCGTGCGACGTGCGTGCGCGGCCGCGGTGAGCAGTACCCCCGCGCCTCGACGCCTCCATCCCCGTACCCAGGCTCCACGGCTATTGCCGCGCGGCGCGCGCCTCGAGAATCGTGATTCGGAAATGAGCAACGCGCCCGCGGGAACTACCCCCGTACCGCTCCCCAGATCGAGCCGTTCCTGTCCTTCGAGGGCGACAACGCCGCGACGATGGTCAACAACTACGACTGGACCGAGTCGATGTCGGTCATCGACTTCCTGCGCGACATCGGCAAGCACTTCCCGGTCAACCGGATGCTGGCGCGCGACACCGTCAAGCGCCGGCTCGAGTCCGGCATCAGCTACACCGAGTTCAGCTACGTCCTGCTCCAGTCGATGGACTTCCTCAACCTGCACCGCGAGCACGGGGTCACGCTGCAGTTCGGCGGCTCCGACCAGTGGGGCAACATCACCGGCGGCGCCGAGCTGATCCGCCGCGCCGACGGGCGGCACGGTCCACGCGTTCGCGACCCCGCTGGTCACCAAGGCCGACGGCACGAAGTACGGCAAGACCGAGGGCGGCGCGCTCTGGCTCGACCCGAGATGATGTCGCCCTACGCCTTCCACCAGTTCTGGCTCAACGTCGAGGACGAGAAGGTCGGCGAGCTGCTGCGCATCTTCACCTTCCTCTCGCGCGCCGAGATCGAGGCGCTCGAGGCAGCGGCACGCCGAGAAGCCGTTCCTGCGCGAGGCCCAGAAGACGCTCGCCGACGCCGTCACGACCTTCGTCCACGGCGCGGAGGAGACCGAGCAGGCCAAGGCGGCCGCCGCGGCGCTGTTCGGCGGCGGCGACCTGGCGGCGCTCTGCCCGCGGCGACGCTGGCGCGCGGCGCTCGCGCGAGGCCGGCACGACCACGGTCGACCGCGGCGACGGGCCTGCCCAGCGTCGTCGACCTGCTCGTCGCGTCGGGGCTGGTCAAGAGCAAGGGCGAGGCCCGCCGCACCATCGGCGAGGGCGGCGCCTACCTCAACAACGCAGCGCGTCGAGGACCCCGACGCGGTGCTCGGCCGAGGACGACCTCATCGGCGGCGCGTGGCTGGTGCTGCGCCGCGGCAAGAAGAACTTCGCCGGCATCGAGATCGTCTGAGGTGACGGATGACGCGCGCGTGGCTGGCGCTGGCCTGGAGGAGCGCGCGCGCGAGTCGCTGCCCGACCGCGTCTTCGAGTACGTCGCCAGCGGGGCCCGCGACGGCGTGACCGCGCACGAGTCGCGCGCGGCGCTGGCGCGACGTCGGCTTCCGCCCGCGCGTGCTGCGCGACGTGCGCCGACGTCGACCCGGCGGTCGACGCTCCTGGGCTCGCCGCACGGCCGGTCCCGTTCGGGGTCGCGCCGACCACGCTGCAGCGCGCGGTCCACCCCGACGGCGAGCTCGGCGATGGCGCGGGCGCGTCGCCGACGCGGGCGGCGCTGATGGTCGT
Source organism: uncultured Actinomycetota bacterium (assembly GCA_963757695.1). Taxonomy (GTDB): domain Bacteria; phylum Actinomycetota; class Actinomycetes; order Propionibacteriales; family Nocardioidaceae; genus Nocardioides. The sequence goes on along the minus strand of CAVWTJ010000005.1, from coordinate 337,296 downwards.
CTCGAGCAACGCCGGCACCGACGTTCGCCGACATCGCGCGCGACCGGGCGTGCGCTGGTGGGTGCAGTGCCTACCTGCCCGCAGGACCGCACCCTGGCGCTGCCGCTGCTCGAGCGCGCCGTGGCGGCCGGCGCCGACGCGGTCGTGCTGACGGTCGACACCCCGGTGGTCGGCACGAAGTACGCCGCCGGCCGACCGGCGTCTGGGACGTCATCGACCCGGCGCTCCTGCGGGTCAACTTCGATCCCGGGCTACGAGCGACGCGCCCGGGCGCCGAGAAGGCCCTCGACCTCGGCCCGGCCGACATCGCGTGGCTGGGCGAGGCGACCGGCCTGCCGGTGGTGGTCAAGGGCGTGCTGCGCGCCGACGACGCGCGGCGCTGCGTCGACGCCGGCGCGGCGGCGGTCTGGGTGTCCAACCACGGCGGGCGCCAGCTCGACCGCGTCGGTCTCGACCGCGGCGGCGCTGCCGGCGGTCGCGGCGGCGGTGCGGCGGCGCGCGGCGCCAGGTGCTTCGTCGACGGGGGATGCGCTCGGGCCTCGACGTCGCTGACCGCCCTGGCCCTGGGGGCCGACGCGGTGTTCCTCGGCCGGCTGCCGCTCTACGCCCTGGTCGACGGGGGCGAGGCAGGGGTACGCCGGATGCACGCCGAGCTGCTGCTCCCAGACCGTCGAGGCGATGCGCCTCGCTGGGCTGCCGGGCGCCTCGCCGACGCGCGCGGACTCGCCGGTCCGCCGACGGGGCCCACAGGCCTCTGACCTGCACAAACGCAGATGTGGCCCGGCGTCACTCCGCATTCGATTTGTGCATTCTCCCAGATGTCCCCTAATGTTCTCCTTTGTCGCCAGGGAGCGGCGGGAAGCAAGACCGAGAGGTCGGGCTTCCGGCCCCGAGGCGGCCACCTCTCGCTCAGTCCATCACGGATCAAGCGGTCTGCGCTAGCGCGTAGAACCAAATCCGGATCGGATGCGGACGAGAGATCAGCGTGAGGTGAGACCGGGAACGGCGAGCTCGACTGCGTCTGATGTTTGAGAACTCAACAGTGTGTCATAGTCGACGAATTAGTTTGTTATGCCCTTGTCTGTTTTGTTTGGGTTTGTTTTTTCGGCAATGATTCTGGCGATAATTGTCAGGGTTTGTTTGTCGGGTTTGGATTTGTGTATTTTCTACGGAGAGTTTGATCCTGGCTCAGGACGAACGCTGGCGGCGTGCTTAACACATGCAAGTCGAGCGGTAAGGCACTTCGGTGTACACGAGCGGCGAACGGGTGAGTAACACGTGAGTAATCTGCCCTTCACTCTGGGATAAGCTTCGGAAACGGGGTCTAATACCGGATACGACACGATCCTGCATGGGTTGTGTGTGGAAACTTTTATGGGTGGGGGATGTGCTCGCGGCCTATCAGCTTGTTGGTGGGGTAATGGCCTACCAAGGCTTCGACGGGTAGCCGGCCTGAGAGGGTGACCGGCCACACTGGGACTGAGACACGGCCCAGACTCCTACGGGAGGCAGCAGTGGGGAATATTGGACAATGGGCGGAAGCCTGATCCAGCAACGCCGCGTGAGGGATGACGGCCTTCGGGTTGTAAACCTCTTTCAGTATCGACGAAGCGCCCGTGTGGGTGGTGACGGTAGGTACAGAAGAAGCACCGGCCAACTACGTGCCAGCAGCCGCGGTAATACGTAGGGTGCGAGCGTTGTCCGGAATTATTGGGCGTAAAGGGCTCGTAGGCGGTTTGTCGCGTCGGGAGTGAAAACACTGGGCTTAACCGAGTGCTTGCTTTCGATACGGGCAGACTAGAGGTATGCAGGGGAGAACGGAATTCCTGGTGTAGCGGTGAAATGCGCAGATATCAGGAGGAACACCGGTGGCGAAGGCGGTTCTCTGGGCATTACCTGACGCTGAGGAGCGAAAGTGTGGGGAGCGAACAGGATTAGATACCCTGGTAGTCCACACCGTAAACGTTGGGCGCTAGGTGTGGGGCCTATTCCATGGGTTCCGTGCCGCAGCTAACGCATTAAGCGCCCCGCCTGGGGAGTACGGCCGCAAGGCTAAAACTCAAAGGAATTGACGGGGGCCCGCACAAGCGGCGGAGCATGCGGATTAATTCGATGCAACGCGAAGAACCTTACCTGGGTTTGACATACACCGGAAAGCCTCAGAGATGGGGCCCCTTTTGTCGGTGTACAGGTGGTGCATGGCTGTCGTCAGCTCGTGTCGTGAGATGTTGGGTTAAGTCCCGCAACGAGCGCAACCCTCGTTCTATGTTGCCAGCACGTCCTTCGGGATGGTGGGGACTCATAGGAGACTGCCGGGGTCAACTCGGAGGAAGGTGGGGATGACGTCAAGTCATCATGCCCCTTATGTCCAGGGCTTCACGCATGCTACAATGGCCGGTACAAAGGGCTGCGATCCCGTGAGGGGGAGCGAATCCCAAAAAGCCGGTCTCAGTTCGGATTGGGGTCTGCAACTCGACCCCATGAAGTCGGAGTCGCTAGTAATCGCAGATCAGCAACGCTGCGGTGAATACGTTCCCGGGCCTTGTACACACCGCCCGTCACGTCACGAAAGTCGGCAACACCCGAAGCCAGTGGCCTAACCACCTTGTGTGGGGGGAGCTGTCGAAGGTGGGGCTGGCGATTGGGACGAAGTCGTAACAAGGTAGCCGTACCGGAAGGTGCGGCTGGATCACCTCCTTTCTAAGGAGCACATGCCCCGCGCGTCTGGGGTCGTCCTGGGTCTTCCAGGAGGATGTTCAGGCGGCATTGGTGGTGTTCACTAGTGGAATCGTCGATGATGCTTGTGTCTTGTTCGCAGTGCTGGCTGTGAGTACTACCTGGTGTCTCGCTCTTTGGGTGGGTGTGGGTGTGGAACGTGTTGGTGTTGTGGGTGGGGGGTGGGTTGGCACACTGTTGAGCTTTGAGGCATCAGGCCGGCACTGGTTGCTGCTCCTTCGGGGGTGGTGGTTGGTGGTGGTTGGTGGCTTTGAAGGCGTCTGTCCTGTGCTCGTGGATGCGGGTGAGTGTGGGGGCGTTGCTTCTTGGTTGTGTGTGTGTTGACAAGTTGATAGTGGACGCGAGCATCTGACCCGCGTGTGTGCCCTAGTGTGCTGGTGGCCTGCTGTGTGGTGGGTGTGCTGGTTCTGGTGTGGTGATGTGTGCATGTGGGTCTGTGTGATTTGTAGTGTGTCTTTGTTGTGTTTGTTGAGTGTTTGTAATGGCAAGCTGTTAAGGGCACATGGTGGATGCCTTGGCATCAAGAGCCGATGAAGGACGTTGGAGCCTGCGATAAGCCCTGGGGAGTTGGCAACCGAGCTGTGATCCGGGGGTGTCCGAATGGGGAAACCCGGCTGGAGTCATGTCCAGTCACCCGCACCTGAATGAAATAGGGTGTGTGGAGGGAACGTGGGGAAGTGAAACATCTCAGTACCCATAGGAAGAGAAAACAATAGTGATTCCGAGAGTAGTGGCGAGCGAAATCGGATGAGGCCAAACCTCAGATGTGTGATACCCGGCAGGGGTTGCATTTGGGGGGTTGTGGGAGCATTCATGTCCATCTGCCGGTGGGCGAGACAGTAAGAAAGTGTGCGTGAAGTTGAAGTCCGTTGGAAAGCGGCGCCGTAGAGGGTGATAGCCCCGTAAGTGTAAGTGTGTGCCTGTCGAGTGATTTCCCAAGTAACACGGAACCCCTGAAATTCCGTGTGAATCTGGCGGGACCACCCGTTAAGCCTAAATACTTCTTGATGACCGATAGCGGACAAGTACCGTGAGGGAAAGGTGAAAAGTACCCCTGGCGGGGAGTGAAATAGTACCTGAAACCGTGTGCCTACAATCCGTCAGAGCCCGGCTGCCCCTTGTGGGTGTTGGGGTGATGGCGTGCCTTTTGAAGAATGAGCCTGCGAGTTAGCGTTGTGTTGCGAGGTTAACCCGTGTGGGGTAGCCGTAGCGAAAGCGAGTCTGAATAGGGCGCTTGAGTAGCACGATCTAGACCCGAAGCGAAGTGATCTATCCATGGGCAGGTTGAAGCGCGGGTAAGACCGCGTGGAGGACCGAACCCACTTAGGTTGAAAACTGAGGGGATGACCTGTGGATAGGGGTGAAAGGCCAATCAAACTTCGTGATAGCTGGTTCTCCCCGAAATGCATTTAGGTGCAGCGTTGCGTGTTTCTTGCCGGAGGTAGAGCACTGGATAGCCGATGGGCCCGACCAGGTTACTGACGTTAGCCAAACTCCGAATGCCGGTAAGTGAGAGCGCAGCAGTGAGACAGTGGGGGATAAGCTCCATTGTCGAGAGGGAAACAGCCCAGACCATCAGCTAAGGCCCCTAAGTGGTGACTAAGTGGAAAAGGATGTGGAGTCGCAGTGACAACCAGGAGGTTGGCTTGGAAGCAGCCACCCTTGAAAGAGTGCGTAATAGCTCACTGGTCAAGTGATTCCGCGCCGACAATGTAGCGGGGCTCAAGTCATCCGCCGAAGCTATGGCATTCGCATATTCAGCTAGGCCTTCGGTGGTCCAGGTGTGCGGATGGGTAGGGGAGCGTCGTGTCGCGAGTGAAGCTCCGGAGTGATCCAGGGGTGGACGCGACACGAGTGAGAATGCAGGCATGAGTAGCGAATCACGGGTGAGAAACCCGTGCGCCGAATGATCAAGGGTTCCAGGGTCAAGCTAATCTGCCCTGGGTAAGTCGGGACCTAAGGCGAGGCCGACAGGCGTAGTCGATGGACAACGGGTTGATATTCCCGTACCGGCAAAATAGCGCCCATGACGAGGCCGGTGATGCTAACCATCTGAAGCCGCGCTTACTGATCCCTTCGGGGTGAGGGGGTGTGGTGGAGCGTGGGATCCGATCCGGTAGTAGTCAAGCGATGGGGTGACGCAGGAAGGTAGCCCAACCCGGGCGATGGTTGTCCCGGGGTAAGCAGGTAGGGCGTGGTCTAGGCAAATCCGGACCACTTTCTTTGATGATGAGCCTGAGATGTGATGCCGAGCCCGTATGGGCGAAGTGGGTGATCCTATGCTGTCGAGAAAAACCTCTAGCGAGCTATGCGCCGCCCGTACCCCAAACCGACTCAGGTGATCAGGTAGAGAATACTAAGGCGATCGAGTGAACCATGGTTAAGGAACTCGGCAAAATGCCCCCGTAACTTCGGGAGAAGGGGGGCCCGAACCGTCATGGCCTTTACGGCCGGCAGCGGGGAGGGCCGCAGAGACCAGGCCCAAGCGACTGTTTACTAAAAACACAGGTCCGTGCGAAGTTGTAAGACGATGTATACGGACTGACTCCTGCCCGGTGCTGGAAGGTTAAGAGGACCTGTTAGACCCTTACGGGTTGAAGCGGAGAATTTAAGCCCCAGTAAACGGCGGTGGTAACTATAACCATCCTAAGGTAGCGAAATTCCTTGTCGGGTAAGTTCCGACCTGCACGAATGGAGTAACGACTTGGGCGCTGTCTCAACCGTGGACTCGGCGAAATTGCACTACGAGTAAAGATGCTCGTTACGCGCGGCAGGACGGAAAGACCCCGGGACCTTTACTATAGTTTGGTATTGGTGTTTGGTTCGGCTTGTGTAGGATAGGTGGGAGACTGTGAAGCGGCCACGCCAGTGGTTGTGGAGTCATCGTTGAAATACCACTCTGGTCGTACTAGATGTCTAACCTAGGTCCATGATCTGGATCAGGGACAGTGCCTGATGGGTAGTTTAACTGGGGCGGTTGCCTCCTAAAATGTAACGGAGGCGCTCAAAGGTTCCCTCAGCCTGGTTGGCAATCAGGTGGCGAGTGTAAGTGCACAAGGGAGCTTGACTGTGAGACAGACATGTCGAGCAGGGACGAAAGTCGGAACTAGTGATCCGGCGCCAGCAAGTGGAAGCGGCGTCGCTCAACGGATAAAAGGTACCCCGGGGATAACAGGCTGATCTTCCCCAAGAGTCCATATCGACGGGATGGTTTGGCACCTCGATGTCGGCTCGTCGCATCCTGGGGCTGGAGTAGGTCCCAAGGGTTGGGCTGTTCGCCCATTAAAGCGGCACGCGAGCTGGGTTTAGAACGTCGTGAGACAGTTCGGTCCCTATCCGCCGCGCGCGTAGGAAACTTGAGAAAGGCTGTCCCTAGTACGAGAGGACCGGGATGGACGAACCTCTGGTGTGCCAGTTGTCCCGCCAGGGGCACGGCTGGTTAGCTACGTTCGGAAGTGATAACCGCTGAATGCATCTAAGCGGGAAGCACGTTTCAAGATGAGGTTTCCCACCCCTTTGTGGGTTAAGGCCCCCAACAGACTATTGGGTTGATAGGCCGGAGGTGTACAGCAGCAATGCCTAGCCGACCGGTACTAATAGGCCGAGGGCTTGCCTTACAAACCCTCAACCAACACCACAAAGATCTCCTACAGATCACGCGCGTAAGACCAGCTTCTTATGCGCCTCGCGTCCACACATATCAACACACCACCATTGACCAACCCACCCCACCGAGCATGTGTGGGGTGGTGGTTCATAGAGTTACGGCGGCCATAGCGTCAGGGAAACACCCGGTCCCATCCCGAACCCGGAAGTTAAGCCTGACAGCGCCGATGGTACTGCAGTCGCGAGGCTGTGGGAGAGTAGGACGCCGCCGGACAATTCTTCAGGTAGAGGCCATCGAAAGGTGGCCTCTACCGCATTTCAGGGGTGCATGATGGTCCCTGAGCCGTTGGACGAGATGACTGAACAGAAGAGGTGGAGATCGTGGCGGACGATCGTGGAGACGCACGAGGGTCCTCGAGTCGAGGACGCTCCCAGGGCGGCAACGGCCGGCCCGCAGGCAAGGGTGCCCCGGCCAAGGGCGGTCGTGGCGGGTCCTCGCGCTCCGGGGCGACTCGCGGGACTCTCGGGACTCTCGGGTCCGGCTCCCGTTCCGGCGGCGGCCGTCAGGGTGACTGGAAGCGCTCCCCGGACAAGCAGGTCTCCCGCAACGAGGAGCAGGCGCTCTACGACGGCCCCCCGCTCCCCGACGAGATCACCGGTGGCGAGCTCGATCGCTCCGTGACCTCACAGCTCAAGGGCCTCCCCGAGAAGCTCGCCAACCGGGTCGCGCGCCACATGGCCGCGGCCGGGATCATGGTCGACACCGACCCGGAGACCGCCTACCAGCACACGCTGGCTGCGCGTGCCCGTGCCCCCCGCCTCGCGGTCGTGCGCGAGGCCACGGGCGAGGCTGCCTACGCCGCCGGTCACTACGCGGAGGCCTTGGCCGAGCTGCGCGCGGCCAAGCGGATGAACGGCGCCACCGCCTACCTCCCGATCATGGCCGACTGCCACCGCGCGCTCGGTCGTCCGGAGGATGCACTGAAGCTGGCCAAGAGCCCGTCGGTGGCGAACTTCGCGCCCGAGGCCAAGGCGGAGATGACGCTCGTCGAGGCCGGCGCTCGTCGAGACCTCGGCCAGCTCGACGCAGCCCTGCGCACGCTCGAGCTCGCGCCGCTCGGCAGCATGAGCCGCCAGGCATGGGTGGTCCGGCTGCGCTACGCCTACGCCGACACCCTCGTGGCAGCGGGTCGCGAGAAGGACGCGCTGGCCTGGTTCCACCGCACGCACGCGATCGACAGTGACGAGATCACCGACGCCGCAGCACGCGCCGACGACCTCGAGCGCCGCATGGACGAGCACTGAGTCGTCGGAGGCGGCGTCCGCGGGTGCGGTGACGCACCGGGTGGGCGTACCCACTGGTGCGAAGACGCCTCATGCGTCACAATAGGAGTCACCAACTTCATACGCACCAAGGTCGCTGTCATGCGATGGCCTACATCTTGTACGAGCCGCTGGGGAAGGCGTTGCTCGCGCCGGAGATGAAGGAGATCGCTGTGACTGCACGCACCATCACGCCCGGATCGTCCCGGAGCGCCACTCGAGGCGTTCTGTACGTCCACTCGGCGCCTTCTGCCCTGTGCCCCCACATCGAGTGGGCGGTGGGGGGCGTGCTCGGCGCGCCCGTCAGCCCGGTCTGGACGCCGCAGGCTGCCCAGACCGGCGCCTACCGAGCCGAGCTCTCCTGGACCGGTGAGGCCGGCTCCGCCGCCGCGATCGCGTCCGCGCTGCGCGGGTGGAACCACCTTCGCTTCGAGATCACCGAGGAGCCGACGGCGTCGACCGAGGGTGCTCGCTACTCCTTCACGCCCGACCTCGGGGTGTTCCACGCCGTGATCGGCCTGCACGGGGACATCATGATCCCCGAGGACCGGCTCAAGGCCGCGGTCGTCAAGACCGCCCTGGGCGACACCACGCTGGTCAACGAGATCGACAAGCTGCTCGGCAAGCCGTGGGACGACGAGCTGGAGACCTTCCGGCACGCCGGCGAGGGCGCCCCGGTGCGCTGGCTCCACCAGGTCGTCTGAGCCGGACGTACGACGACCCCGGTACCCACCACCGTGGCGACGGTGACGGGTGTCCGGGGTCGTCGTACGTGCCGGCCGCCTCAGACGCTGGCGAAGATCACCGCGACGTTGGCTCCGCCGAAGCCGAACGAGTTGTTCAGCGCCGCGATGTCACCCTGCGGGAGCTCCCGCGGTGACGTCGCGATGTCGAGGTGCACCTCGGGGTCCTTGTCGTCCAGGTTGATCGTCGGCGGCGACAACCGGTGCTTCAGCGCCAGGACGGTGGCCACGGCCTCGAGGGCCCCGGCACCGCCGAGCAGGTGCCCGGTCATCGACTTCGTGCTCGTCACGACGACCTCGTCGACGTGCGACCCGAGGGTCGCGTGGAGCATCAGGCCCTCGGCGATGTCGCCCTGCGGCGTGGAGGTCGCGTGCGCGTTGACGTGCACGATCGTCTCCGGGTCGACCTCGGACTCGAGCAGCGCGCGCTTGATGGCACGCGAGCCACCCCGACCTGCCGGGTCGGGCTGGGCGATGTCGTGGGAGTCGGCGGTGATGCCGGCCCCCATCACCTCGGCGTAGATGTGCGCCCCACGAGCGCGCGCGTGCTCCTCGGACTCGAGCACGAGCACGCCGGCACCCTCGCCCAGGACGAAACCGTCGCGGGCGGTGTCCCACGGTCGGCTGACCGTCGTGGGGTCGCCCGGGTTCTTCGACAGCGCCATCATGTTGGAGAACGCCGCCATCGGCAGCGGGTGGATCGCGGCCTCGGTGCCGCCGGCCACGACGACGTCGGCCCGGCCGAGCCGGATCTGGTCGACGGCCAGGGCGATGGCCTCGTTGCCCGAGGCGCACGCCGACACCGGGGTGTTGACCGCGGCACGGGCGCCGACGTACAGGCTCACGTTGGCGGCTGGACCGTTGGGCATGAGCATCGGCACGGCCAGGGGGGAGACCCGGCGGGGCCCCTTCTCCTTGAGCGTGTCGTAGTTGCTGAGCAGCGTCGTGACGCCGCCGATGCCCGAGGCCATGGCCACGCCGACCCGGTCACCGTCGAGGTCACCGCCGGCCTGCAGGACGTCGAGACCGCTGTCCTTCCAGGCCTCCATCGTGGCGACCATGGCCAGCTGGGTCCCGCGGTCCAGGCGACGGGCCTTGACCCGCTCCAGGACCTGGCTGGGATCGACCAGGGCGGGAGCGGCGATCTTGACGGCGAGGTCCTCGAACCCCTCCAGGGTGATCGCCCGCACCCCCGAGCGGCCCGCGATGAGGGCCTCCCAGGTGTCCGGGACGTCACCACCGACGGGGTTGGTGGTGCCGAGGCCGGTGACGACGACGCGTGTGCGGGCGCTCATCGGGTCTCCCCTCAAGAGCTGGCGCGCTCGATGTAGGCCACGGCGTCGCCGACCGTCTTGAGGTTCTTGACCTCTTCGTCGGGGATGGTGACGCCGAACTTCTCCTCGCACGCCACGACGACCTCGACCATCGAGAGCGAGTCCACGTCGAGGTCGTCCACGAAGGACTTGTCGAGCTGGACGTCGTCGGGCTCGATGCCGGCGACCTCGTTCACGATCTCGGCGAGGTCGGCGCGAATCTCTTCGGTGGTGGCCATCAGGCGTTTCCTTTCGGTTGGATCCCGATGCGTCGGCGGGTGCCGGCCATCGGTGTCTGTGGTGGTGGGACGGGAATCAGGGGACGACGACGACCTGGGCCGCGTAGGCCAGTCCGGCGCCGAAGGCGATGAGGAGCGCGAGGTCGCCCGACCGGGCTTCACCATCCTCGATCATCCGGTGGAGGGCAAGGGGGACCGACGCGGCGGAGGTGTTGCCCTGCTGGGCGACGTCGCGCCCGATCCGGACCGACTCAGGGAGCTTCATCGAGCGCGCCATGGCGTCGGTGATGCGCATGTTGGCCTGGTGGGGCACGAACACGTCGAGCTCGTCCACGGTGATGCCGGCGGCCTCGATCGCCTCCAGGCCGACCTTGGCCATGGTGAACGACGCCCAGCGGAAGACCGCCGAGCCCTGCATGGTCAGGTGCGGCATGATCGGCTTGTCCGAGGCGATCACGTCGCGCCAGTCCTCGCGCTGACGGATCAGGTCGTACTGCTCGCCGTCGGAGCCCCAGACGACCGGCCCGATGCCTGGCGTCTCGCTCGGGCCGATCACGACGGCGCCGGCACCGTCGGCGAAGATGAACGCGGTGCCGCGGTCCTCGAGGTCGAGGATGTCGGTGAGCCGCTCGACGCCGATCACCAGGGCGTACGTCGCGCTCCCGGAGCGGACCATGTCGTTGGCCAGCGAGACGCCGTGGCAGAACCCGGCGCAGGCGGCCGAGATGTCGAACGCGACCGGTGCGTCGCAGCCGAGCTCGGTGGCGATCAGCGGGGCGACGGCGGGCGTCTGCATCATGTGGCTGACGGTCGCCACGATGACCGCGTCGACCTGGCTGGCGTCGATGCCGGCGTGCTCGAGCGCCCCGCGGCAGGCCGCGACGCTCATCATCTGCACCGACTCGTCGGGGCCGGCGAACCGGCGCTGCTTGATGCCGGAGCGCTGCTGGATCCACTCGTCGCTGCTGTCGATCGCCTCGACCAGCTCGGCGTTCTCGACGATGCGGCGAGGACGGTAGGAGCCGACCCCCAGCACGGCCGTGTGGGTGGAGCCCGTGGTGGCGCGCAGGGTGGTGGTCATTCGACTACTCCTTCGGGGTTGCCGGCGCCGTGCTTCTCGGCGAACTCGCGGGCCGCGTCGAGCTGGTCGGGGGTCTTGAGTGCGAAGGTCTCGACACCCTTGAGCGCCCGCTTGGCGATGCCGGTGAGGGTGCCGGCCGGAGGCAGCTCCAGGATGCCGGTGACGCCCAGGTCGGCCATCGCCTGCAGGCACAGGTCCCAGCGGACCGGGTGGGCGATCTGGCCGACGATGCGCGTGAGCACCTCGCGCCCGTCGCGGACCGCCTCGCCGTCCTTGTTGGAGATGACCGGGATCCGCGGCTCGTGCGTCGACATGGCCGGCGCGAGCTGCTCGACGTGGCCGACCGCGCTGGCCATGTGCTCGGTGTGGAAGGCGCCGGCGACCGAGAGCGGCATCATCCGGGCCCGGGTCGGGCCGTCCGCGGCCAGGGCGGCCAGCTGGTCGGCCGTCCCGGCGGCCACGATCTGTCCCGGGCCGTTGTCGTTGGCGGGCACCAGGCCGTGGCGGGCGAGGGTGGCCAGGACGTCGTCGCGGTCACCGCCGAGCACGGCGGTCATGCCGGTCGGGGTGGCGTCGGCGGCGGCGGCCATGGCGTTGCCGCGCTCGCGCACCAGCACCATGCCCTGCTCGGCGGTGATCGCACCGGCGCCGACCGCTGCGGTGATCTCGCCGACGCTGTGCCCGGCGACGGCGCCGACGAGGCCGTAGGCGTCGGCGGGGCGGGGGAACAGGGAGAGGGAGGCGACCAGACCGGTCGCCACGATCAGCGGCTGGGCGATACGGGTGTCACGGATCGTGTCGGCGTCCGAGGTGGTGCCGTGCTCGGCCAGGTCGATGCCGGCGACGGCGCTCAACCAGTGCAGTCGCGACGCGAAGACGTGGTCCTCGAGCCAGGGCGCGAGGAAGCCGGGTGTCTGGGCACCCTGACCGGGAGCGACGATGACGAGCACAGGGCCAACTGTGCCGGTAGCGGGGGCCGGGTCGCGCATCGGGCACGCACCAAATGGGCAGGCATCCTTTGTAGGGTTCCCACAATTGAGGCTTCCTATCCTTGATCGGCGGCACGACGGGCCGACTCCGACTCAGGCAATCGCCCGGACTGCCGACCCAGCACCAGGGCGATCTGCAGCGTCAGCGCGTCGCGGGGGACCCCGGGGGTGAGCCCGGTGAGGTCGGCGACCTGGCGCATGCGGTAGCGCACGGTGTTGGGATGCACGAAGAGTGCTCGCGCGGTGCTCTCGATCGCTCCGCCGTGGGCCATGTAGACCGACAGGGAGTCGGCGAGCGACCCGCGGGCCCCGACGAGCGGCAGGTAGACGTCGTCGATCAGGAAGCGGCGGGCATGGCCGTCGCCGGCGAGGGCCCGTTCGGGGAGCAGCTCGGCACTGAGCACCGGACGGGGGGCCTCGGGCCACCCGTCCGCGGCCCGGTGCGCGGCCAGGGCGGCCCTGGCCGAGACGTGTGCCGACCCGAGCCCGTCGGCGACCGGTCCCACCACGACGGGTCCCGCGCCGAAGAGCTCGACCAGCACCGCCCCGGCCGCACGAGGGTCGCGCACACCGCCCAGCAGGACCACGAGCCGGTCGCCCTGCGCCGCGCAGAGGGCGTCCATCTCGGCCGCGCGTGCGAGCCGGCGCACGGAGTCGAAGAGGCCGGCCTCGGTACGGCGCTCCGGGAACGAGCCCAGCACGACGGCCACGTCGCCGCGGGCCCCCCACCCCAAAGCGCTGGCCCGCGACAGCATCGTCTCGTCGGTCTCCGCGCGCAGGACCGCGTCGAGCACCAGCGCCTCGAGGCGGGCGTCCCAGGCGCCGCGGACCTCGGCGGCGCGGGCGTAGACCTCGGCGGTGGCGAAGGCGATCTCGCGGGCGTAGCGCAGGACGGCGGCGCGGACGTCGGGCACGTGCTCGGGGGCGAGGAGGTGGTCGATGTCGCTCTCGACCACCTCGATCGAGAGCCGTACGAGGTCGACGGTCTGCTGGAGGCTGATGGTGCCGGCCAGCGCCTGCGGCGCCGCGCCGAACACCGAGCCCGCGACCGCGAACGACTCGGTGGCGTGGGTGTCCTCGTCGCCGTACCAGTCGACGAAGGCTCGGATGCCGGCCTGGACGATCTGGCCGACCCACGAGCGCTCCTCGGCGCTCAGCTCGCGGAACCACGGCATCTCGCTCTCCATGCGGGCCATGGCGGACGTGCTCAGCTTGCCGGTGGAGCGCACCAGGGTGCCTGCTGCGCGCTGGCGCGAGGTCTGCTGGGTACGAGGGGCCACAGGCCGAGGGTATTGCTTCCCCGGTGGCCTCCGCGGGCCCGTGTCGGCCCGTGTCGGAGGTGACGTCGGCCCCCGGAGCCGGGCGTGCAGCGAGGCGTGTGACGATCTGATGAGGAATAGGTCACGTCGGCCTGATGATCGGGTACGGCATGGTTGAATCCTGAACCTGACGAGAAGAGGCCGAGCCTGTGTCCCGCACCGATCGTGAGTCCGCCCACGAGGTCCAGTACCTGACCATCCACGGGTACCGACGCGCGTTCGTGAAGGTCGGCTCGGGACCGGTCCTCCTCCTGCTGCACGGACTCGGCTGCGACCACACCACGTGGACCCCGGTCATCGACTCGCTGGCGCGGCGCTACACCGTGATCGCCCCCGACCTGCTCGGCCACGGCGCCTCGGCCAAGCCGCGGGCCGACTACAGCGTGGGCGGCTACGCCAACGGCGTCCGGGACCTGCTCACGGTGCTCGGCATCGACAAGGTGACCGTCGTCGGGCACAGCTTCGGGGGTGGCGTCGCGATGCAGTTCGCCTACCAGTTCCCCGAGCGCACCGAGCGGATGATGCTGGTCTCCTCCGGCGGGCTGGGCCCCGAGGTGACCCCGGCGATCCGGGCCATCAGCACCCCGGGCTTCAACCAGGCGATGGGCGTCCTCACGATGCCGGTGATCCGGCACCTGGGCCTCGCCGGCCTGCGGACGCTCTCGGCCACCGGTTGGCGGGTCACCCACGACCTCGACGAGGTCGCCGACATCTACGACAGCTTCAAGGACCCGCACGCGCGCGCCGCGATCACCCACGTCGTGCGCGCGGTGGTCGACTGGCGCGGGCAGATCGTGACCATGGCCGACCGCGCCTACCTCACCGAGGCGATGCCGATGGCCGTCGTGTGGGGACGCGACGACCGGGTGATCCCGGTCCGACACGCCAGCAACGCGGCGGCGCTCGCGCCCAAGGCGCGCATCGAGGTCATCCCGAACGCCGGCCACTTCCCGCACAAGGACCACCCGGAGCGGTTCGTGAAGATCGTCCACGACTGGATCCGCAGCACCCAGCCGGCGACGTACTCGCGGGCCAAGTGGCGTGCGCTGCTGAAGAACGGCCAGGTCGGCGCGGCGAGGCCGGTCTCGGTGCTGGCCGCCAAGCGGGACTCGTCCGCCCGCACCGCCACCACCGCCTGAGCGGGCTCGGTCGGGACACGCAGATCGGCACCGCCCGGTCGTGCTGGGCGGTGCCGATCCGTGAGCCGATCCGTCGGACGGGTCAGGCGTCGCCGCCCTCCTGGAGGACGCCGGCGGTCGCCGTCGGGTCGTCGATGCGGTACTTCGCGGCTGCCTTGGTCACCAGCCCCGGCTCGATCTCGCCGGCGTCGGCGAGCGCCTGGAGGGTCCGCACGACGACCGACTCGGCGTCGATGCGGAAGTAGCGACGCGCCGCGGGACGGGTGTCGGCGAAGCCGAAGCCGTCCGCGCCCAGCACGCAGTAGTCGCCGGGCACCCAGCGGGCGATCTGGAGCGGCACCGCCGACATGTAGTCGGAGACGGCCACGAACGGGCCGTTGCTGCCCGACAGCTTGTCGGTCACGTACGGCGTGCGCTGCTGCTCGTCGGAGTGCAGCAGGTTCCAGTCCTCGCTCGCCACGGCCTCGCGGGCCAGCTCGTTCCACGAGGTGACCGACCAGGTGTCGGCCCTGACGCCCCAGTCCTCCTCGAGGAGCCGGGCGGCCTCCTTGATCCACGGGTAGGCCACGCCGGAGGCCAGCAGCTGGGCCCGCGGGCCTTCGCCCTCGGCGCTCGTGACGTGGTGGATGCCGCGCAGGATGCCCTCCACGTCGACGTCGTCGGGCTCGCCGGGCTGGGCGACGGGCTCGTTGTAGACCGTGATGTAGAAGATCACGTCCTCGGCGTTGTCGCCGTACATCCGGGTCAGGCCCGACTGCATGATGTGCGCGACCTCGTAGGAGAACGCCGGGTCGTAGTGCACGATCGCCGGGTTGGTCGTGGCGAGCAGCGGCGAGTGGCCGTCCGCGTGCTGGAGACCCTCGCCGGTGAGCGTGGTCCGACCTGCCGTGGCCCCGATGAGGAAGCCGCGGGCGAGCTGGTCGGCCATGGCCCAGATGGAGTCGCCGGTGCGCTGGAACCCGAACATCGAGTAGAAGATGTAGAACGGGATCATGTGCACGCCGTGGGTCGTGTACGTCGACCCGGCGGCCGTGGCCGAGGCCATGGCGCCGGCCTCGGAGATGCCCTCGTGCAGCATCTGGCCGGACGTGGACTCCTTGTAGGAAAGCAACAGCTTGCGGTCGACCGACTCGTACTGCTGGCCTCCCGGGTTGTAGACCTTCGCGCTCGGGAACATCGAGTCCATGCCGAAGGTGCGGTACTCGTCGGGGGCGATCGGCACGATGTGCTGGCCGATCTCCGGGTCCTTCATCCAGTCGCGGAGCATCCGGACGACGGCCATGGTGGTCGCGACCTTGTTCTTGCCCGAGCCCTTCTTGAGCGTCGAGTAGATGTCGTCGCCGGGCAGCACCAGGTCCTTGGCGCGCTTGACGCGCTGGGGCACGGAGCCGCCGAGCTGCTTGCGGCGCTCGAGCATGTACTCGATCTCGGGGGCGTCGGCGCCCGGGTGGAAGAACGGCGCGGAGCCGGTCTCCTCGTAGGAGCGCTCCAGGTCGCGGTCCGAGATCGGCAGGTGGAGCCGGTCGCGGAACTTCTTCAGGTCGTCCTGGGTCAGCTTCTTCATCTGGTGGGTGGCGTTCTTGCCCTCGAGGGCGTCGATCGTCCAGCCCTTGATGGTCTTGGCCAGGATCACCGTCGGCTGCCCCACGTGCTTGGTGGCGGCGTCGAAGGCGGAGTAGACCTTGCGGTAGTCGTGCCCGCCGCGCGGCAGCTTCTGGATCTGCCCGTCGGTCATGTGCTCGACCATCTTGCGCAGGCGCGGGTCGCTGCCGAAGAAGTGCTCGCGCACGTAGGCGCCGTCCTCGGTGGAGTAGGTCTGGAACTGCCCGTCCGGGGTGTTGTTCATCCGGTTGACCAGGACGCCGTCGACGTCGCGGGCCAGCAGCGGGTCCCACTCCTGGCCCCACACGACCTTGATGACGTTCCAGCCGGCACCACGGAAGTTGGCCTCGAGCTCCTGGATGATCTTGCCGTTGCCGGTGACCGGTCCGTCGAGCTGCTGCAGGTTGCAGTTGATGACCCAGGTGAGGTTGTCGAGCTCCTCGCGCGCCGCGATGCGGATCGCGCCGAGGGACTCGGGCTCGGCCATCTCGCCGTCACCGAGGAACGCCCAGACGTGCTGCTGGTCGGTGTCCTTGATGCCGCGGTTGTGCAGGTAGCGGTTGAAGCGCGCCTGGTAGATCGAGTTGATCCCGGTCAGGCCCATCGACACCGTGGGGAACTCCCAGAAGTTCGGCATCAGCCGCGGGTGCGGGTACGACGGCAGCCCGGCGCCGGCGCCGTGCTGGACCTCCTGGCGGAAGCGGTAGAGCTGCTCCTCGCTGAGGCGGCCCTCGAGGAAGGCGCGGGCGTAGATGCCGGGGGAGGCGTGGCCCTGGATGTAGATCTGGTCGCCGCCGCCGGGGTGGTCCTTGCCCTGGAAGAAGTGGTTGAAGCCGACCTCGTAGAGGCTGGCAGAGGACTGGTACGTCGCGATGTGCCCGCCGACCTCGAGGCCCTTGCGGTTGGCGCTGGAGACCATCACCGCGGCGTTCCACCGGATGAAGGCCCGGATGCGCTGCTCGACCTCGTAGTCGCCCGGGAACCAGGGCTCGCGTTCGGGCGGGATGGTGTTGATGTAGTCGGTGCTGCGCAGGGCGGGCACGCCGACCTGCATCTCACGGGCTCGCTCGAGGAGTCGCAGCATCACGTAACGGGCCCGCTCGCGGCCCCGTTCGGAGACGAGCGAGTCGAACGACTCGAGCCAGTCGTGGGTCTCGTCGGGGTCGATGTCGGGCAGCTGGGTCGGCAGGCCCTCGTGGATCACCGAGGGTGCGGAGCCAGGACGGGTGCCTGAAGCAGAGGATGATTCTTCGGTCACCTGCTCATCGTTGCACGCACGGGCGCGGCACGAAATCTACCCACGGAGTAGTCCCACGGAGCGGCGGATCGGACGCGAGGTGTTGCGCCCTGTGCATAACTCCGGTGGACTACTCCCACTTGGCCGCCCGGTAGGGGCGGATCATCGAGGACTGGAGGACCACGTTGAGTTCGACCGCGGGTGGCGGGTCCACCCAGACAAGCATGGCTGACCGGCTCGGCTTCAAGGCCGGCATGGTCATCCAGGAGCTGGGCTGGGACAACGACACCGACGACGAGCTCCGTGTCGCGATCGAGGACGCGATCGACGCCGACATGGTCGACGGCGACTACGGCAACGTGGTCGATGCCGTGCTGCTGTGGTGGCGCAAGGACGACGGCGACCTGGTCGACGGACTCGTCGACTCGCTCACCGACCTCGTCGGCGGGGGAGCGATCTGGCTGCTCACGCCGACGCATCGGGCGGCCGAACGCCGTCGACGCCGCCGACATCTCCGAGGCGGCTCCGGTCGCCGGCCTCGCCCAGACGACCACGGCGACGGTCAGCAAGGACTGGTCCGCGACACGCCTGATGGCGCCCAAGCCCCCGGCCTGAGGCTCCGGCCCTGCGCGTGACCCCTAGGCTCAGGCCGTGCTCACCAAGCTGAAGACCGGCGCGATCGCCGCCGGGACCTCCCTGAAGGTGCTCGGGGGCGCCGGCGTGATCCGCCCGTACTCCCCGTTGACGCTGGCGCGGCTCGGGCAAGACGCTGCTGACCTGGGGTACCGGACCGGCCGGCGGGTTCACCTCGCTGGCCGTGCGGGCGCCCGACGGCCTCGGTCTCGTCGACGAGCTCGGGTCGCTGACCTTCGGCGAGATGCATGCCCGCTCCAACTCCCTGGCCCACGCGCTGCGCGAGCTCGGGGTGGGCGAGGGCGACGGCATCGCGATCATGTGCCGCAACCACCGTGGCTTCGTCGACGCCAGCATCGCCGCCGCCAAGCTGGGCGCCGACTCGCTCTACCTCAACACCGCCTTCGCCGGCGCCGCAGCTGGCCGAGGTGCTCGGCCGCGACGTAGCCCACGGTGCTGGTCTACGACGAGGAGTTCGCCGGCCTGGTCGGCGACACCGAGGTAGCGGTGCGGCTGCTCGGCCTGGACCGACTCCGAGGTCGTCGACGGCCAGGTCGACGGCGTACGGACGCTGGAGTCGCTGATCGAGTCCCACGACGGCGCCGACCTGTCGCCGCCGAGCAAGCACGGGCGCACCGTGATCCTGACCTCCGGCACCACCGGCACGCCGAAGGGGGCGCCGCGCAGCGAGGCCGGGATCGAGGCGGCGGTGTCGCTGCTCGGCAGCATCCCGTTGCACCACGGCTGGCGGACCCACATCGCGGCGCCGCTCTTCCACACCTGGGGCTTCGCCCACTTCGCGCTCGTCGATGCTGCTCGGCTCCACCATGGTGCTGCGGCGACGCTTCGACCCGGAGGGGCTGCCTCGAGCTCGTCGAGGCCGAGTCGTGCGAGTCGGTGGCTGTCATCCCGGTGATGCTCCAGCGCATCCTGGCGCTGCCCGCAGGAGACCCTGGCGCGCCACCCGCTCTCGCACGTGAAGGTGGTCGCCAGCTCCGGCTCCGCCCTGCCCGGCGACCTGGCCACGACGTGGATGGACCAGTTCGGCGACAACCTCTACAGCACCTACGGCTCCACCGAGGTCGCCTACGCCGCCGATCGCCGGCCCCACGGACCTGCGGGCGGCTCCCGGCACGGCCGGGCGGCCGCCGTACGCCACCGTGGTGAAGATCCTCGACGAGGACGGCGCCGAGCTGCCGGCGGGGGAGCCGGGCCGGATCTTCGTCGGCAACGGGCTGCTCTTCGAGGGCTACACCGGCGGCGGCCACAAGGAGGTCGTCGACGGGCTGATGTCGACGGGCGACGTGGGCCGCTTCGGCGACGGACGGCCGGCTCTACATCGAGGGGCGCGACGACGAGATGATCGTCTCCGGCGGCGAGAACGTCTTCCCCAAGGAGGTCGAGGACTGCCTGGCCCGCCACGAGGCGGTCGCGGAGGTCGCCGCGGTCGGCGTCGACGACGCCGACTTCGGCAAGCGGTTGCGGGCGTTCGTGGTGCGCACCGGCGACGTCGGTGTCGCGAGGACGACCTCAAGGACTGGGTCAAGGCCAACCTGGCCCGCTACAAGGTGCCGCGCGAGATCCTCTTCCTCGACGAGCTGCCGCGCAACGCGACCGGCAAGGTCCTCAAGCGCGAGCTCACCAGCACCGACACCGAAGGGACGGACGAGGCGTGACCGGCCTGACCCTGGGCGAGCCCGCCCCCGACTTCACCCTGCGCGACCAGTTCGGCCAGGACGTGACGCTGTCGGACTACCGCGGGACCAAGGCGGTGGCGCTGCTCTTCTACCCGTTCGCGTTCTCCGGGGTCTGCACCGGCGAGATGACGGCCATCCGCGACCGTCTCGACGAGTTCATGACCTTCGACACCGAGGTCGTGGGGCTCTCGTGCGACCCGATCTTCTCGCTGCGCGCCTTCGCCGACGCCGACGGACTCAACTTCCCGCTGCTCAGCGACTTCTGGCCGCACGGCGAGGTGACCCGCGCCTACGACGTCTTCGACGAGAGGAAGGGCTGCCCCCAGCGCTCGTCGTACGTCATCGACCGGGCGGGGATCGTGCGCTGGGCGGTGCACAACGCCTCCTCGGACGGGCGGGACCTGGACCAGCATCTGGCCCAGCTGAAGGCGCTCGTCTAGACCACCGGCTGTAAATTCCTGGAAAGTTCCGGCGGACCGTTGGTTGCGGTCTCGAGCCTCGGTAACGTAGGAGTTGCTGAACCGCTGGTGACCCGAGACGCCAGCGGTTCAGCACTTTTTCCACCGCTTTCTCACCGGTGCCCCTGCGGCGCTAGGCTGTGCCCGCTTTCGAGCGCGGGCGTGTAGCTCAGCGGTAGAGCCCCTCGCTTACAACGAGGTGGTCGGGGGTTCGATCCCCTCCGCGCCCACCGGCTGTGCGCCACATCCGGCCCCCGGCGGGCTCCGAACCACCTTCGGGGCTCGTGCCGGATTCCGTGGGGGTGACTGGCGCGAGCCCCCACCCCGCCATGCCCGGCCGTTGGTCGCACCGCGAACGCCGCTCGGCGCAGAGCGGCCCGGGTCCTCGCTGCGCCGGACGACCTCTCACTAGAGTGATGGCCGTCACCCATCGCCAGGAGGGCTCTGCCTCATGTTCGTCCCGTTGACCGCTCGTGACTTCATCGACCGCGCCGTGCAGGTGTACGGCGCCAGGGTGGGCGCGGTGGACGAGCCCGACCAGCCCGCCACCTCGCTCGGGGACACGACGTACGCCGAGATGGGCGAGCTCGCCCGTCGGCAGGCCGCCCGCCTCGACGAGCTCGGCATCGAGGTGGGCGAGCGCGTCGCGATCGTGAGCCACAACAGCTCGCGGCTGCTCGCGTCGTTCTTCGGTGTCGCCGGTTCCGGCCGGGTCCTGGTCCCGGTCAACTTCCGGCTGAGTGCCGAGGAGGTCGCCTACATCGTCGAGCACTCGGGCGCCCGGGTGCTCCTGGTCGACCCGGAGATCGACGCGGCGCTGGCCGGCGTCACCGCCGAGCACCGTTTCGTGCTCGGCGACGACGAGGACCTGTACGCCGCGGCGGGCACCGAGCCACGCGCCTGGGAGCCCGACGAGAACGCCACGGCCTGCATCAACTACACATCGGGTACGACGGCCCGCCCCAAGGGCGTCCAGATCACGCACCGCAACATCTGGGTCAACGCGGTCACGTTCGCGATGCACGCGGCCGTCACCGACCGCGACGTCTACCTGCACACGCTGCCGATGTTCCACGCCAACGGGTGGGGCATGCCGTTCGCGATGACCGGCCTGGGCGTGAAGCAGGTCGTGCTGCGCAAGATCGACGGCGCCGAGATCCTGCGCCGGGTGCGCGACCACGGGGTCACCGTGATGTGCGCGGCGCCGGCGGTCGCTGCCGCGGTGCTCGAGGCCGCCCAGACGTGGGAGGGCGAGATCCCCGGGCGCGACAAGGTTCGGATCATCATGGCCGGCGCGCCGCCGCCGACCAAGACCGTGATGCGCGTCGAGGAGGAGCTGGGCTGGGAGTTCATCCAGATCTACGGCCTCACCGAGACCTCGCCGCTGCTGACCATCAACCGGGCCCGCGCCGAGTGGGACGACAAGACGCCCGAGGAGCGCGCGGTCCTGCTCACCCGGGCCGGCGCTCCCGCGCTCGGCGTACGGCTGGCGGTGTCCGGGGCCGACGACGAGGGCGACGACCCCGGTGGCGAGGTGCTGGCCCGGTCCAACGTCGTGCTGCAGGGCTACTGGGAGCAGCCGGAGGAGTCCGAGCGGGCGCTGCGCGACGGCTGGTTCCACACCGGTGACGGCGGCACCATCGGCGACGACGGCTACCTGACGATCTCGGACCGCAAGAAGGACGTGATCATCACCGGCGGCGAGAACGTGTCGTCGATCGAGGTCGAGGACGTGCTCTTCTCGCACCCGGCGGTGGCGGAGGTCGCGGTCATCGGAGTGCCGAGCGAGAAGTGGGGCGAGACGATCAAGGCGCTCGTCGTGCTGGCACCGGGCGAGTCGGCGACCGAGGCCGAGCTGATCGCGTGGTGCAAGCAGAAGGCGGCCGGCTACAAGGCCCCCACGTCGATCGAGGTGCGCGACGAGCTGGCACGTACGGCGACCGGCAAGCTGCAGAAGTTCAAGCTGCGCGCGCCGTACTGGGAGGGTCGCGACCGCCAGGTCAACTAGCCCCTGCACGGGTTGTCGGCGTGGCTACTAGCCTGACGGGCGTGCCCACCTTGAACGACGTCCTGACCCTCCTCCACGACTGGTACCCGCCGCACACCGCCGACGGCTGGGACGCGGTCGGGTTGGTCCTCGGCGACCCCGAGCAGGCCGTCACGAAGGTGATGTTCGCCGTCGACCCCTCGCCGGAGGTGGCCGCAGGAGGCCGTGGCCTGGGGTGCCGACCTGCTCGTCGTGCACCACCCCCTCTTCCTCAAGCCGGTGCACTCGTTCGCCGCGACGACCGCCAAGGGTCGTACGGCGACCACGCTGGCCGCGGCCGGCTGCGCCCTGCTCACGGCCCACACGAACGCCGACCAGGCCCACGGTGGCGTCTCGGAGGCGCTGGCCACGGCGTTCGGGCTCACCGAGCAGGCGCCGATCGTCCCGGCCGCAGGCGAGGCCGCGCGACAAGCTCACGGTCTACGTCCCGGTCGACGCGTCGGCGATCGTGCGCGCGGCGCTCGCCGAGGCGGGGGCCGGGTCGATCGGTGACTACGACTTCGCGTCGTTCTCCACACCCGGCCTGGGTCGGTTCCGGCCGCTGGAGGGTGCGCAGCCGATGATCGGCACCGTCGGCGAGATCCAGCAGGTCGACGAGGTCCGCATCGAGGTCGTGCTCGACCGGGACCGGCGCGCCGCGGTGGTGCGAGCGATGCGGGCGGCGCACCCCTACGAGGAGCCGGCCTACGACGTGGTCGAGATGGCCGACGGCGAGGTCGCCACGACCGGCACCGGTCGCATCGGCACGATCAGCCGGATGACCCTGGGCGAGTTCGCCGCCATCGTCGCCGCGGCACTCCCGGAGACCGCGCACGGCGTACGCGTGGCCGGTGACCCGGAGCGCAGCATCCGCCGGGTGGCGCTGTGCGGTGGTGCGGGCGACTTCCTGCTCGACGAGGTGCTGGGCACCGACGCCGACGTCTACGTCACCAGCGACCTGCGTCACCACCCGGCCGCGGAGTTCCTCGAGAAGGGCGGCCCGGCACTCATCGACGTGGCCCACTGGGCTGCCGAGTCGACCTGGCTCCCGGTCGTCCGGGCGCGCCTGGACGAGGCGCTGGGCGCCGCGGTGGAGACCCAGGTCAGCACCCGCAACACCGACCCGTGGACAATGCGCCTGTGATGACCCCATCGAGGAAGAACCCGTGAAGGCAGACCCGTCCGCCCAGCAGAAGCTGTTGGAGATCCAGGCGCTCGACGCGCGCGCCGACCACGCCCGGCACCGGCGTACCGCCATGCCGGAGCTGGCCGAGATCGCGGCGCTCGAGGCGTCGCGCCAGGAGTTCGACGACGAACGCCGCGACCGCCAGATCGCCGTCGACGACCTCGACCTGGCCCAGCGCAAGGCCGACAACGACGTCGAGCAGGTCAAGGCTCGTCGTACCCGCGACCGGGACCGGGTCGACCAGGGCCTGATCACCAACCCCAAGGACCTCGAGCGGATGCAGCACGAGCTCGAGTCGCTGGAGCGGCGCATCGCCGTCCTGGAGGACGAGGAGCTCGAGGTCATGGAGCAGCTCGAGGAGGCGCAGCGGGTGCTCGAGGAGTACACCCAGCGCGTCGCCGCCGCCGACGAGCGCCTCGCCGAGCTGGCGCGGCTCCGTGACGCCAAGCTGGTCGAGCTCGACGCCGAGCTGACCGAGGTCGAGGCGCTGCGCGCGCCGGCGATCGAGGGCATGCCCGAGGACCTGATGGCCCTCTACGACAAGCTGCGCACCACCAAGGGCGGGGTGGGTGCGGCCGAGCTGCGCCAGCGCCGCTGCACCGGCTGCCAGCTGGGCATCGACAACGCCGAGATCGCCGTCATCCGCTCCACCCCCGCCGACACGGTCGTGCGCTGCGAGGAGTGCTCGCGGATCCTGGTTCGGACGTCCGAGTCGGGTCTGTGAGCTCGCCGCGCCGGGTCCTGATCGAGGCCGACGGCGGCTCTCGGGGCAACCCCGGCCCGGCGGCTTACGGGGCCGTGCTCAAGGACGCCGACACCGGTGAGGTGCTGGCCGAGGACGGCACCGCGATCGGGGTGGCCAGCAACAACGTCGCCGAGTACCAGGGCCTGATCGCCGGGCTGCGGCTCGCGGCCGAGCTCGCCCCCGGAGCGGCCGTGGAGGCCAGGCTCGACTCCAAGCTCGTCGTGGAGCAGATGTCGGGTCGGTGGAAGATCAAGCACCCGGCGATGAAGCCGCTCGCGGCACAGGCGCAGGAGCTCGCGCCGGCCGGTACGACGTACACGTGGGTGCCGCGGGCGCAGAACACGCACGCCGACCGGTTGGCCAACGAGGCGCTGGACGGCACGCGCGACGGTGTGAGCCTCGCGCACGGGGCCGGCGAGGAGGAGTCGTTGATCGAGGAGCTCGAGAGCCCCTCCGAGCGACCCCAGCCCCCGCCGGCACGAGGCTGGGGCGGCGCGGGTGACCCGACGACGGTGATCATCGTGCGGCACGGCGTCACCAGGCACACCTCGGCCAAGAAGTTCTCCGGCGGCCTCGGCGGGGACAACCCGCCGTTGAGCGAGGAGGGGCGCGAGCAGGTCCGCGCCGCGGGGGAGTGGCTGGCACCGATGGCGGAGCGGATCGACGCGATCGTGGCGTCCCCGGTGCGGCGTACCCGCGAGTCGGCGGACATCCTCGGCGAGCTGTTGGGCGTCGCGGTCACCGAGGAGCCGGGCTTCGCCGAGATGGAGTTCGGGCACTGGGACGGACTGACCTTCGCCGAGGTCGGCGAACGCCACGGCGACGGAGATGAAGGCCTGGCTGGGCTCGCTCGACGTCGCTCCGACCGGCGGCGAGTCGTTCCGCGTCGTGCAGGAACGGGTGCTGGCCGGTCGCGACCGGTTGCTCGCCGAGCACGCCGGCAGGACGGTGGTCGTCACCTCGCACGTCACCCCGATCAAGACCCTCGTCGCCGACGCCCTGGACGCGCCGCTGGAGGCGGTCTTCCGCATGGAGCTCACTCCGGCCTCGGTGACGGTGGTGTCCTACTTCCCCGACGGCCGCGCCTCGTTGCGGCTCTACAACGCGCTCCCGCCGGCGCGGGACTCGTTCACCGGCGGGACCTGGTAGGCAGCCGACGGCGGTCTCGCCGGGCCGTCGACGCACCGCACGCGATCGCCTACAGGTCTCCATGCCCGCGCATTCACCCCGAGAGCCGATCGGCCATCGCTGATGAGGGCCAGCGTGGCTGCGCTCGTCCTGGTTGCGGGGTGTGAAGGGGACTTGCCTAGGGTGCGGGGATGACAGTTCTAGGGCACGTGAGCTGGCCGCCAGAGCCCATCGAGACGAAGCGATTGTTGCTACGACGGACAAGGCCCGGTGACAGGGCGTCCTACATCGACCTGCTCTGCTCCGATGTCGTCTACCGCTACCTCGGCGGCCCGCAGCCACGTGACGCCGTCGAGCGCGATGTGCCCGCGGTTCCCGGCAACCGGCCAGGTGTCTTCGCGGTCGAGGCGCTCGGATCGTTCATCGGGATCGTCACGCTGGGGCGACGCGACCAGGATCGTCCGGGCCATCTCCGGGCACGGGGGAACGAGCTCGAGATCAGCTACCTGTTCTTGCCTTCCTCCTGGGGTCACGGATACGCAACCGAGGCGGCCGCTGCCGTGCTGGGGTGGCTCGAGCACGTCTGCCCCGAGGAGTCGGTGGTGCTCTGCACACAGGTGGCCAACGACACCTCCGTGCGTCTCGCCCATCGACTCGGGTTCCGGAAGGTAGAGCTGTTCATGGAGTTCGACGCTGAGCAGTGGTTCGGTGTTCGGCACCCCGGAACGTGTCCCTCCACGTGAGCTCGCCCATCGGCGTGACCACGGAACGTCCTGCCCCACCCCTCCCTGATCGGCTCGGCTGCTCGCCCATCGGGCGGTAGGCGAACCACCGAGGCCGAGCGACACTGTCGAGGTGATCTCTCCTGACCTCGCACGCCGCCTGCACGTCGCCGGGCTGGCGTGGTCGCCCGGGAACGGGGACCGGTTCTGGCTCCCCGAGCGTGAGCTCGACCAGACGGTGTTCATCGTCAGCGACATGGTGGTCGAGGTGCGGGACCTGCCAGGCGGTCGCGTTCTCGCCTTCAACGGGACGACCGAGTGGGCCCTCGACGCGGTGGAGGTGCGCGAGGCGGTGTGGCTGCCGCGCCTGGACGACCTGCTTGACGCCCTTGGCGCGCACTTCCTCAGCCTCGCCGCGCGCTCGGGTGGACAGGTGGTGCGCGTCCAGGTGGGGCATCGCCAGGAAGAGCACGTCGACGTCGGAGCCACCGATGCGGCCGCGCGCGCCTTGCTCGGTCTCCTGCAGAGCGGCGAGCCGATGTGACGTGCGACGACCAGGTGGTCCTGGTTCGACCTGGCCGTCGAGGACGTCGCCGACGTCGCCGGCCCCGCCCAGGCGGCATCCGTCGAAGGCCTCGTCCTTCGACCTCACCTCGGAGCGGTCAGTAGCTGAAGGTCGTGGCGCCTTCGTCGCCGATCCAGTTCCACATGGGAATGGTCCCGTTGAGCTCCGCGCCGTCGATCAGGGTGGCCGCGTCGATCTTGCGCGAGTCGACGCAGATGGGACAGACGAAGTAGCGGCCGCCAGCGGCGAGGTATCGCGCCACGAGGGACTCGAGGGGAGGGCACCCGTCGCAGCCGAGGCCGGTGGCGACCCCTGGAAGTGCCAGGCGCACGGCCTCCTGCGACAGGAACATGAGAGTCTCGCGACCTGTCTCGGCAGCGCCGACCGCAACGAGAAAAGCCACGGTCACCTTCTCGATGTCCTCCAGTCCCGTGGTGAGAGTGACGACTGCCTTCTGCGACATGGGTGCTCCTGGTGCTGATGGTGTGAGTCGGAGACATCGACTCATCCGACGCAAGAACGAAGCGGTACGGCGCACCGGGTCGACCAGCGCGACGATCCCTTGCGGTCCGCGCCACCCACCCACACCGACATTCCCTCGAGCCGTATCCGAACCCGAAGAGTCACTCCACCCGACGACCCGACATCGCCACGAGTGTGCGCTTCGCCGAAAGGCGTGTCAACGACTTCCGAGGCCGGTCGTCCCGGTCGGCCCGCGGAGGTACCGGAGCCCGTGCGGATCGGTCCAGATGAAGGTGCCGGGGTCCGTGACCGGGTCGAGGGGCCGGTAGGTCCACCCGGCGAGGGTCTTGAGCCGGTGGTGATGTCGGCACAGCGGTGCAAGGTTGTGGGTGCAGGTGCTGCCGCCCTCCGCGTGTGGCTCGATGTGGTCGCAGTCGCAGGAGCGGGCGGCGCGGGTGCAGAACGGGAAGACGCAGTGGGGGTGCAGCAGCCGGACCCGGGTCCGGAGGCGGTCGGGGATCTCGTAGGCGCCCACCTGGACGTGGTCGGCGAGGTCGATCACGGGTAGCACCGTCAGATGGGTGTCGGTGCGGCCGCACCAGTCACGGATGGTCTGCTCGAGCTCCGCGCGACCGGTGGCGTCGTTGCGGCCGACGGTGTCGGCCCCCCGCAGTGCGTCGGGGGTGAGATGGAGGTGCAGCACGGCCCGCTTCGACGGCGCCGGCAGCTCGTCGGCGCCGGCGAGGAGAGCCGCGGCGCGGGCGGGATCGGCGAGGACGCCGAGCGCGCGGGAGCGTCGTACGTCGAGCGAGTCGTGCTCGTAGCCCTCCTGCTCCGCGAGGACTCCGGCGAGGTCGGACAGGGTGCGGTCGAGGTCGGCCAGGTCCTTCCAGTCACCGCGCGCGTGGAGGTCGGCGATGCCGGTGTGGCCGAGGGTCCGCTCGTCGAGGCGGACGTAGCGGGCGTCCAGGTCCTCGAGCTGGGCGAGCTCACGCATCTCGGCGTGCAGGCGCAGCATGGCCTCGTCGAGCAGGCGCGCCAGCGTCACCGCTCCCGCCGTGTGGGCGATGCCGACGACGTGGGCGTCCACGTCCGCGACGACGTCGGGTGGGGCGCCGAGCACGGCCTGCGCGATCTGCCGCGCCCGCCAGGCGGGGACCTCTCCGGCGTCGACGCGTGCCCAGACCAGCGGGAGGCGGTGGCGCAGCACGAGGGCGTCGCGGATCAGGGCCTGGCCCGCGGTGGTGGACATCGCGTTGGCGGCGGCGAAGGCGGCCGGGGCGTCCCAGCGCACCGGCGGGATGCCGGCCCACTCGAGCGTGTCCAGGTCCGCCTCGGCGACCGAGGGATCGGTCTCACCAGGGTGCCAGGCGGCGGGCGGCTCGAGTCTCCAGGCCTGGTCGCCGGGGAGCACGGGGTGGGCGCGTGCCCACTCGGCGGCCAGGCGGAGGGTCTCGACCTGCGCTGCCTCCGCGATCTCCCTCATCGCGACCACGTCGGCCAGCAGCGCGGCCGGAGTGGTCGCCCGGTCGGCCAGCTCCGGGATCGTGGTGGTCGTCGACATGGCTCTATACTAATCGACAACACGTTCGTAAACAATGAAAAGGTCCCGCCTGTGGAGGACGGGATGCGGGATCGTCGCCGGTGTCGCAGGGTGGGGGCATGACCACTCGACCAGGCCGGGGCGCGACCCCGGAGAACGCACCGATCATCCGCACCCAGAGCGACCTCGAGCGGGCGTGGCGCTCGCTGATGGAGCCGTTGGGCTTCTCGACGGGAGCGATCTGGGTGATGACGATCGGCCCCGACGACCGCCCGACCGGGGCGCTGCTGGAGATCTCCGACGGCGCGGACGGCCCGCCCGAACCCGACGAGGTAGCGGCGCTGGGCCACGTGCTGCGGATGCTCGGCGAGGCAGCCGAGCCGAGCACCCGGTGGGCGCTGCTGCGCTGCCGGCCGGGAGGAGGCGGGGCTCGTGCGGGCGACCGGGCGCTCGTGGCGGCGCTGATGGCGTCGTGCCGCGCCGCGTCGGTGCCGATGGAGGTCCCGCACCTGGCCACCGACACCGAGCTGATGGCCCTGCCGTACGACGACCTCGCCCGGTCGGCCTAGCCTCGTGGTGATCAGACGGCGGTGACGACCACGTCGAGCTGGGTGCCCCGCGCGGTGGGGTCTCCGACCTCCACGCTCCAGCCCAGGTCGCGCAGGAGAGCGGCGAGCTTCGCCGGGGTGCGGGGGTCGCCGCCGTCCTCGAGGACCGCGCGCACGATGCGGCCCTTCGTGGCCTTGTTGAAGTGGCTGACCACCTGGCGCCTGCCGTCGACCTCGTGCAGCACGCGCACCGTGGCGACCCGCGCGGCCAGGTCGGCGGGGGGACGCCAGAACGCGGCGTACATGCCGGAGCGGAGGTCGACGAGCAGGCCTGCGCCGAGGGCGTCGGTCACGGCCGGACCGAGGGCCTCGCGCCACACGCCGGCGACGGGGCCCACGCCGGGGAGCGAGGCGTCGCCGGAGAGCCGGTACGCCGGGATCCGGTCGCCCGGGCGCACCAGCCCGAAGAGGCTGGAGGCGACCGCGACCCGCGACGACGCGCGCCGCTTCGCCGCCGCCGTGAGCGTGGCGAAGCCGAGCGCGTCGTAGAGCACGCCGGTGTAGACGGCGTCCGCGCGGGCCGTGGGCGAGGTGCGGGCGCGGGCGTTGAGGTCCACGAGCTCGAGCTGTGACTTCGGCACGTCGAGCAGCGCGGCCGCCGCGCCGGGCTCCTCGGCGCACAGCCGCACCAGCGCGTCGAGCACCCGCTCGCGTGCGGACGTCAGCGCTGGTGCGCCGAGAGCGCCGAGATCGAGCGGCTTGCCGCGACGCGGGGCCGCCTTGCCCTCACTGGGCGGGAGCAGGATCAGCACGCGGTCACGCTAGGGCACGTCCCCCCGCTCCCGGGCGGCGGTCACGCCGATGCGCGGTCCGACTGGTTAGGGTCGCAGCATGCCCAGCAACCCTGTGGTCAGGCTCCGCACCGACGACGATGCCGTCGTCACGGTCCTGCACCGAGGCATCGCCGAGATCCAGGCCGAGCTCGAGGTGGTCCCGGAGTTCCCGACCGAGGTCGACGAGGCGGCGGCCCTGGCGGTCGGGACACCCCGACTGCCCGACCTCGACCGGACCGACGTGGCGCTCGTGACCATCGATCCGGAGTCGGCGATGGACCTCGACCAGGCGGTCCACGTGCAGCGCTCCGAGGGCGGCGGGTACGTCGTGCACTACGCGATCGCCGATCTCGCGGCGTTCATCACGCCCGGCGACCCGATCGACCT
This sequence comes from uncultured Actinomycetota bacterium, assembly GCA_963757695.1. Taxonomy (GTDB): domain Bacteria; phylum Actinomycetota; class Actinomycetes; order Propionibacteriales; family Nocardioidaceae; genus Nocardioides. The sequence continues at coordinate 307,036 of CAVWTJ010000005.1, read as the reverse complement.
GGAGGCCCACCGCCGCGGCGAGACGCTGTACGGCGCCGACTCCAAGGTCCCCCTCCACCCGAAGGCCATCTCCGAGGACGCCGGCTCCCTGCTGGCCGACCAGGTGCGTCCGGCGCTGCTGTGGACCATCCAGGTCGACGCCGAGGGCGAGGGCACCGACGTCCGGGTCGAGCGCGCGCTGGTCCGCTCGCGCGCCAAGCTGTCCTACGAGGGCGTGCAGGCGATGCTCGACGCCGGCACCGCCGACGAGTCCCTGCAGCTCCTCAAGGAGGTCGGGGTCCTCCGCGAGGCCCGCGAGGTCGCCCGCGGCGGGGTGTCGCTGCCGCTGCCGGAGCAGGAGATCGACAGCACCGACGGGCACTGGGCGCTGGAGTTCCGAAGCCAGCTGCCGATCGAGGGGTGGAACGCCCAGATCTCGCTCCTCACCGGCTTCGGGGCGGCTTCGCTCATGGTCCGTGAGCGTGTCGGCCTGCTGCGGACCCTGCCGGAGCCGGACCCGCGCGACGTCCAACGCCTGCACCGCACGGCGCGCGGTCTCGGCATCGACTGGCCGGCCGAACAGCTCTACCCCGACTTCATCCGCACCCTCGACCCCGACCTGGCCCACCACGCAGCGATGGTCCTGGCCTGCACCCGCCTGCTCCGGGGCAGCGGGTACGTCGCCTTCGACGGCGAGGTCCCGGCCGACCCGCAGCATGCGGCGCTCGCCTCCGAGTACGCGCACGTCACGGCGCCGCTGCGCCGCCTCGGCGACCGGTACGCCGGCGAGATCTGTGTCGCGCTCTGCGCCGGCACACCCGTGCCGGACTGGGTGCTCGAGGCGCTCCCACAGCTGCCCGGCGAGCTGCAGAGCTCGAGCCGTCGTGCCCACTCCTACGAACGGGCCGTGGTCGACCTCGTCGAGTGCGCACTGGTGAGGGACCGGGTCGGCGAGGAGTTCGACGCGGTCGTCGTCGCGATGGACGAGAAGCGACCGACGCGGGGGACCGTCACCGTCCGCAGCCTCGGGGTGGAGGCGCCGGTGGAGTCGGAGGCGGACGACGTACCGCTGGGTCAGGACGTGCGGGTGCGCCTGGCGTCGGTCGACCTCGAGAAGCGGAAGGTGCGGTTCACGATCGCTGGGTGACGTTCTCCGCCACACCGATCAGCAGCACGGCGGCGACCACCGACAGCACGAAGCCCAGGATGTTGAGCTCCCAGATCGAGCCGGTGCCGAGCTGCCAGGCGATCGCGCCACCGATGAGGGAACCGACGAGACCGAGGCCGAGCGTGCCGAGCAGGCTCAGGTCCTGCTTGCCGGACTTGAACAGGCGGGCGAGGGCTCCGATGATGAGCCCGGCAACGAGGAATCCGATCATGGGTCCACGTTACGCCGCGGATGGTGACGATCCGGGCCCTACCGCTTGCCCTTCTTCTTGGACTTGCTCTTGGCCTTGCCCTTGGCCTTGCCCTTGGCCTTGCCCTTGCCTTCTTCGGCTTCGTGGCCTTCGCGCCGCCCGTCGCCTTCTTCTTGCCCTTGGCCTTCGCCCTGGTGGTCGGGGACTTGCTCGTGGCCTTCCCGCCGGACCTGGTGGTCTGCTTCGGCTTCGTGCTCGCCTTCGGCGTGGTGGTGGCGGGAGTGTCGCCGGCCGGCGCGACGATCGGCGCGACAGACGTGGGCTTGCTGCTCGGCTTCTCCGACGGGCCGACGCTCTGGTCGTCGTCGCTCTGGGTCGGCGTCGGGGTCGGCGTCGCGTCGGCGGGTTCGTCACCGGTCAGCCCGCGGGCGAGCAGGGCCGCGGTGAGCACGACGACCAGCGCGGCGGCCACGAGCACGAGCAGGCCGCGACGTCGGTGGCTGGGCGGCGCCGCGGCTGCCGCGGCAGCGTTCGGGACCAGCAGCGTGGACGCGGCCGCGTCGGTGGGGCCGGGCGCGCCGGGGGCGACCCCGGCCCGGGACAGCTGCCGCAGCCGGTCGCCGACCTGGGCCGCGGTGGGTCGCTCGGCGGCCACGTCGGCCGTCATCGCCGCGACGAGCCCGGACCAGCCGGTCGGCAGCGACGTCGGGATCAGGGGAGCATGGTGCAGCCTCGCGAGGGCTGCCTCCACCGGCGGCCCGGGGAAGGCACGGGTGCCGGTGAGGGACTCGAGCAGCACCAGGCCGAGCGCGTAGACGTCGGTGGCGCCGGACACCGCCTCGCCCCGGACCTGCTCGGGGGCCAGGTACGCCGCCGTACCGATCGTGTGACCGGTCCGGGTCAGCGCGGCACCGGCCTCGACCAGCCGTGCGATCCCGAAGTCCGTCAGCTTGGCACGGCCGTGCGGGGTCACGATCACGTTCGACGGCTTCACGTCGCGGTGGACGATGCCGTGGTGGTGCGCGTGGGCCAGGGCGTCGGCGACCTGGGCCCCGAGGTCGGCCAACGCCGGCGCGTCCGGGGCGGCGTCGGCGAGCAGGACGTCGAGCGTGCGGCCTTGCACCAGCTCCAGCGCCAGCCAGGGGTGGTCGTCCTGGACGCCGGCGTCGTAGACGGTGACGACCGAGGGGTGGTTGAGGCGGGCCAGCAACCGGGCCTCGATGGCGAACCTCTCGGCGTCCACCGAGTCGAGGTCGCGCAGAACCTTCGCGGCCACGTCCCGGTCGAGCACGGTGTCGCGAGCCCGGTGGACGTCGGCCATCCCACCTCGTCCGATCAGCTCGACGAGCTCGTACCGGTCGCCGAGGAGGCGGGGGGCTCCGGACATGGCTGTGCGCTCCCTGAGGGTCGAATGGGGGATCGGACCAGCATGGACCTCCGCCGGGATCGTGTCCCTCACCCGTGGGGACGAGGGGAATACACCCTAGGGGGGTATGGTAGACATGCGGCTCGGCGGACGGGTCCACGAGAGGAGCCTCGGATGAGTGACGACCAGACCCCCGGCTACATGGGCCGCAAGGACGACTACCTCCGGCGCATGCGCCGCATCGAGGGCCAGGTGAAGGGCATCCACCGGATGGTGGACGACGAGAAGTACTGCATCGACATCCTCACCCAGGTCTCGGCTGTCACCAAGGCGCTGCAGGCCGTCGCTCTGGGGCTGCTGGACGAGCACCTGGAGCACTGCGTCGTCGGGGCGGCCGCGGCCGGCTCCGACAAGGAGGCCGCGCTCAAGCTGCGCGAGGCCAACGACGCCATCGCCCGACTCGTGCGTTCCTGACCAGCCGACACGTCGCGCGACCACCACCACGCCAGCAACGGAAGACGAGGCACCACCATGAGCACCACCAGCACCTACACCGTCGTCGGCATGACCTGCCAGCACTGCGTCGCGTCGGTGACCGAGGAGGTCCAGGAGATCGGTGGCGTGACCGGCATCGACGTCGACCTCGACTCCGGTGCGGTCACCGTGACCAGCGACGAGCCGGTCGACGCCGACGTCGTGAGGAGCGCCGTCGAGGAGGCGGGCTACGCGCTCGCCTGAGCCGTGCCCGGCGCCACCCGCCCGGCCACACCCGCCCGACCCGCAGGAGGAGAAGCATGAGTGCCGTCACCGAGCCGACCACCGTGTCGCCCGAGCCCAGCAGCATCGAGCTGCAGATCACCGGCATGACGTGCGCCTCCTGCGCCAACCGGATCGAGCGCAAGCTCAACAAGGTCGAGGGCGTGACCGCCACGGTCAACTACGCCACCGAGAAGGCGAAGGTCAGCTACGCCGCCGCCGTGTCGCCCGACGACCTCGTCGCCACCGTGGAGGCCGCCGGCTACGCGGCGGCCTACGAGGTGCCCGACCGGCCCGACCGCCGTGGGGGCTCCGGCGAGACCGGCGCGGCGGAGCCCGACCCGACGCGGGCACTGCGCGAGCGGCTGGTCGTCTCGACCGTCCTGAGCGTCCCGGTGGTGCTGATGGCGATGGTGCCGGCGCTGCAGCTCACGAACTGGCAGTGGCTGTCGCTCACCCTCGCCGCACCGGTCGTCGTGTGGGGCGCGCTCCCGTTCCACCGGGCGGCCTGGACCAACCTGCGCCACGGGGCGACGACCATGGACACCCTCGTCTCGATGGGCACCCTCGCCGCCTTCGGGTGGTCCCTCTACGCGCTGTTCTTCGGCACCGCCGGTGAGCCCGGCATGACGCACCCCTTCGAGCTGACCGTCGAGCGGACGAGCGGCACCGGCAACATCTACCTCGAGGCCGCCGCGGGCGTGACGACGTTCATCCTGGCCGGGCGGTACTTCGAGGCCAGGTCCAAGCGCCAGGCCGGCGCCGCCCTGCGCGCGCTTGTCGACCTGGGTGTCCGCGACGTCGCCGTCCTGCGCGACGGCGTCGAGACCCGGGTCGACGTCGGTGACCTGGCGGTCGGCGACCGGTTCGTCGTACGACCGGGGGAGAAGGTCGCCACCGACGGTGTCGTCGAGTCCGGCACCTCCGCGGTCGACGCGTCCCTGCTCACGGGGGAGTCGGTGCCGGTCGAGGTGGCGGTCGGCGACGACGTCGTCGGGGCCACCGTGAACGTCGGTGGCCGGCTCGTCGTCCGGGCCACGCGGGTCGGGTCCGACACCCAGCTGGCCCAGATGGCGCGCCTGGTCGAGGACGCCCAGAACGGGAAGGCCGAGGCGCAGCGCCTCGCCGACCGGATCTCCGGGGTCTTCGTGCCGGTCGTCATCGCCCTCGCCGCGGCCACGCTGGCGACGTGGCTGGTGGCCGGGGGCGGGGTGGCCGCCGCGTTCACCGCCGCTGTCGCCGTGCTGATCATCGCCTGCCCCTGCGCCCTCGGGCTGGCCACACCGACCGCCCTCATGGTCGGCACCGGACGCGGAGCGCAGCTCGGCATCCTCATCAAGGGCCCCGAGGTGCTGGAGCAGACCCGCCGCGTGGACACCATCGTGCTCGACAAGACCGGCACCGTGACGACCGGCCGGATGGCCCTCGTCGACGTGATCGCGGAGTCCGGCACTGACGCCGACGAGGTGCTCCGGCTCGCCGGCGCCCTGGAGGACGCCTCCGAGCACCCGATCGCCCGGGCCGTCGCGACCGGGGCCCGGGAGCGGGTGGGCCGGCTGCCCGCCGTGGAGGACTTCGCCAACGTCGCGGGCCGTGGGGTCCAGGGGACCGTGGACGGTCACGCCGTCCTCGTCGGTCGCCCCTCGCTGCTCGCCGACTGGTCACAGCAGCTCTCCGCGGACCTCACCGCGGCGCTCGAGGCCGCGCAGTCCGAGGGCGGCACGGCTGTCGCCGTCGGCTGGGACGGTGCGGCTCGCGGCGTCGTCGTCGTCGCCGACGCGATCAAGGACACCTCGGCCGACGCCATCGCCCAGCTGCGCGACCTGGGGCTGCGACCGGTGCTGCTCACCGGGGACAACGACCTGGTCGCCCGCGCGGTGGCGGCGGCGGTCGGCATCGCCGCGGAGGACGTCTTCGCCGACGTGCTCCCCGCCGAGAAGGTCGCCGTGGTCGAGCGCCTGCAGGGCGAGGGCCGTGTCGTCGCGATGGTCGGCGACGGCGTCAACGACGCTGCCGCCCTGGCCACCGCCGACCTGGGCCTGGCCATGGGCACCGGCAGCGACGTCGCGATCGAGGCCAGCGACCTCACCCTCGTGCGCGGTGACCTGCGCGTCGCCGCCGACGCCATCCGACTCTCCCGGCGAACCCTGGCCACGATCAAGGGCAACCTGTTCTGGGCCTTCGGCTACAACGTGGCCGCACTGCCCCTCGCGGCCGCGGGCCTGCTCAACCCGATGATCGCCGGGGCCGCCATGGCGTTCTCGTCGGTCTTCGTCGTCGGCAACAGCCTGCGACTGCGGGGCTTCCAGCCGCTGGCCGCCAACCGCGTGGGTGCCGGCCCGGTCCGCTGAGGATGCCGCGTCAGGAGTGCGGGAGCGAGGTCGACGCGACGAGGTCGACGAACCCGCCGCCGTTGACGAGGTCGGTGAACCCGAGCCCGGCCATGATCTCGATGGCCTGGCCCGCCCGGTTGCCCGAGGCGCAGTAGACGACGTACGCCTGGTCGTGGGGGAGCGCGGCGATGCGTCGGGCGAAGCCGTCTCCCTCGAGGTCGACGTCGAGCGCGCCGTCGAGATGTCCGGCCAGGTACTCCTCCGGCGTGCGGACGTCGATGGCCTCGGCGCCACCCCGGAGCGCTGCCTGTGCGGCGGCCGGCGCCACGACTGCTGTCGAGGGAGCCGACGAGGACGACGAGGACGACGCGGCCGCCACCGGGTCGGCGGCGCGCAGCCCGTCGATGCTCTGCCAGGCGGTGTAGCCGGCGACCAGGGCGAGGAGCGCGGCGAACCCGACCTTGAGCCGGCGGGCGGGGAGCCGGTCCGCGACGCGCTTGCCGACCAGGGTCGCTGCCATGGCCGCGAGGGTGAAGGGGACGATCACGGTCCAGTCGGCGTGAGACGTGGAGGCCCGCGAGACCAACGAGGTGGCGGAGTTCAGGGCCACGATCATCAGCGAGGTGCCGACCGCCTGCTGGATCGGCAGCCGGAGCACGAGCACGAGCGCGGGCACGATGACGAACCCGCCCCCGACGCCGAAGAAGCCGGTGAGGAGCCCGACTCCGAGCGCCACGGCGACGACCGCGACGGTCGAGGGCCGGTGGGTCGAGGTGTCGTCGTACACGACGGCGGCGCGGTCGAGCACCGAGACCCGGGTCCGGCCCGGGCCGGACGGGGTGGGACCCGACTCCCGGCTCGGCGAGGAGCCGGCGGTCGGGGCGCTCGGGGTGGGGCCGCGGCGCAGGTCGTCGCCGACCATGGCGGTGGCGGCGACGACCATGAGGACGGAGAAGCCGAGGAGGAGGACGTTCTCGTCGACGCGGTGGTTGAGATAGCTGCCCAGGACGGTGGCGGGGAAGCCGACGAGCCCGAAGGTGAGGCCCAAGCCCCACCGGACCCGCTTGCTCGAGACGTAGGAGATCACACCGACGGCGGCGGTGAGCCCGACGATGACGAGGCTGCTGGTCGTGGCGTCCTGGGCCGACTGGTCGACGACGTAGACGAGGACGGGCACCGTGAGGATGGCGCCGCCGCCGCCCAGACCGCCGAGGACCGCGCCGATCACCAGTCCGAGCAGGACGATCCAGAGGACGGTCATCGGCTCTCAGCCGCCGGTCGGGGGCTGGCCGGGTCGGGGGTGGAGGACACGGCTCAACTCCGGGTGGTCGAGTGGGGACGGTCCGACACGGTCACCGTCGGTTGATGCGGACTGCTGAAGTCGGTGAGCAGGCTGAACCGGTCACCGCGGACCACGGTCTGGCGCCACTCGACCGGTCGGCCCCGCAGCTCGCCGGTGCGCTCGATGGCCAGGGCGGCGGTGTCGGCGGAGAGGTCCAGCAGGAGCCGCTCCGCCGGGTTCGGGACGACGGCACGCACCTGCTCGCGGCCACCGGTGAGGCGGACGCCGCAGCGCCGGTCGAGCTCGGCGTACAGCGAGGTCCGCGAGAAGTCCGCGTCGAGCAGGGGTGCTGCCAGCTGGGCCGGGAGCCAGACCCGGTCCATGGCCAGCGGTTCGTCGTCGCTGAGCCGGATCCGCTCCAGGTAGATCAGCGGCGTGGACTCCTCCAACCCGAGCCTGGCCGCCACGGTTCCGTCAGCGCGGGCGTCGAGGGTGCGCACGATGCTGCGCTGGCGGTGCCCCGAGGCCTGGACCGACGCGAAGAGGCTGTAGAGCGTCCCCAACGGCTGGCTGATCTCGCTGTCGGCCACCTTGGGCGCGCGGCCGCGGCCGGCCTCGACCAGACCGGACTCGCGCAGCCGGCGCAGCGCCTCGCGCACGGTGTGCCGACTGACGTCGTACTGCTCGACGAGCGCCATCTCCCCGGGGAACGACTGTTCGAAGTCGCCGCTGCGCAGCCGACGTTCGATGTCCTGCTGCACCTGCGCCCACAGGGGGAGTGGGCTCTGGCGGTCGACGGGCACCACACGCGAACGGGGGTCGGCCGGCATCGGGTCGCTCCTGGCTGGTGGGACGGAGTACGTGGGCACGCGGTCGCGTGCCGCCACGCGACTTAATGTACGTACATCCGTATCGAATCGCAAGGCGCCTCCGGCGACAGGGCGGCGAACCGTGCGTCCGGGTCAGAAGGGGACGCAGTCGTCGCCGGCGCGCTGGGCGAGGGTGAGCATCTGGCGCAGCGTCGAGCGCAGGCGTGCGGACCGCTTCGGCGCGGGAGACGCGTCGCCGTCGTCCGCGGCCGTGGAGTCGGACGGGTCCTGCCCCATCCCCGGTCTGCTCATGCGTCCATTGGACCAAGGGTGGACCGGGCGCGCCGGTCCTGTCTCAGGGAGCGGATCGACGTCACGACCATTAACCCCCCGGGGGGTTAGGTGCTAGGCTCGGACCGAGATGTACGTACATTCTAGGACTAGCGTCGATCGAGCAGAGGGGTAGTGCCGAGATGAGTGCACGGCTGGAAGTCATCGCGCCGGACGAACGGTCGGGCATCACGGACGTCGGGGAGCCGCGAGAGGGGTCGGGCATGCACGTCTCGCAGCACTACCTCGACTGCCTGTCCCAGGCCTCCTACCTCATCGGCGACACCACGACCGGCCGCGCCGTCGTGGTCGACCCGCGCCGCGACGTGCAGGAGTACCTCGACGAGGCCGCGACGCGCGGGCTACAGATCGTGGGCGTCATCAACACCCACTTCCACGCCGACTTCCTGGCCGGTCACCTCGAGCTCGCCGCGGCCACCGGGGCGTGGATCGGGTACGGCGAGGTGGCCGAGACCGACTACGAGATCCGTGGCCTCGCCGACGGGGAGCGGATCGACCTCGGCGACGACAGCGGCGTCGTCCTGGAGATCCTGCACACACCCGGCCACACCCCCGAGTCGATCAGCGTGCTGGTGTACGAGAAGGCCGACGACGAGGTCGCGTACGGCGTGCTGACCGGCGACGCCCTGTTCATCGGCGACGTGGGTCGCCCCGACCTCCTCGCCTCCGTGGGCGTGACGGCCGACGAGCTGGGTCACCAGCTCTACGACTCGGTCCAGCGGCGGCTGATGGGGCTCGACGACGCCGTTCGGGTGTTCCCCGCCCACGGCGCCGGCTCGGCCTGCGGCAAGAACCTCTCGACCGAGAAGCAGTCCACGATCGGTGAGCAGCGGCGGACCAACTACGCCTGCCAGCCTATGGACGAGGACACGTTCGTCGCCCTCGTGACGGCCGGCCAGGCGCCGGCGCCGGCGTACTTCATCCACGACGCGACCCTGAACCGCCAGGTCCACGACTCCTTCGACGACGGCGCCGCCCGAGAGCTCGACCCGACCACGGCCTTCGCGGCCCTGGGTGACGGCGCGGTGCTGCTGGACGCGCGCGACCAGGTCGACTTCGCCGCGGGTCACCTGACCGGATCCCTCAGCGTCCCGCTCGACGGTCGCTTCGCCGAGACCGCCGGCTCGCTGGTGACCCCGCACCAGGACATCGTGATCGTCGCACCGGAGGGCCACGAGGTGGAGGCCGTCACCCGGCTGGCGCGGATCGGCTTCGACCGGGTGGTCGGCTACCTGCCGATGATCGAGGAGGTCCTCCTGTCCTGCGAGGCGGACGGGGTCGGGCACAGCAGCCGGCTGACCCCGCGCCGGCTCGACGAGGTCCTCGCCGACCGGTCGCGCCAGGTCACCGTCATCGACGTCCGCAACGAGGGCGAGCTCGACGGTGGGACCATCCCGGGCGCGCTCAACGTCCCGCTAGCGCAGCTGCGCAGCCGCGTCGGCGAGGTGCCGCGGGAGGGCTCGGTCGTGGTCAGCTGTGCCGGCGGCTGGCGCTCCAGCGTCGCCGCGTCGTACCTGCTGACCCAGGGCTACACCGACGTCTCCGACCTCGTCGGTGGGTACGCCGCCTGGGAGGCGACCCGCTCGGCGAGCTGACGCGCCCGGCCACTGGGTCACCCTTCGGTGCGCCGTGTCGCGCTACCGGGGCATCGCGCCGTGCGGCACGATTCGTGCCATGACCACACCGCCACCCGACCACCCGACCACCGAGCGGCCGCGCCGCGAGGACGTGCTGGCCGACGGGGTGGTGTGGCTGTCGCGCTGGTCTCTGCGCTGGGTGGTGATCGCCCTCGGGGCAGGTCTGCTCGTCTACCTGCTCGGGCAGGTCTGGAGCATCCTGTTGCCCGTCCTGCTGGCTCTCGTGCTGACGACGGTGCTGCAGCCGCCGGTGCTCTGGCTGGAGCGCCGGACCGGTGCCCCACCCGCCGTCGCCTCCGCGGTCGGGGTGCTCGGCGCGGTCGGGGTCGTGGCCGTGGTGGTGCTCTTCATCGCGCCGTCGATCGGCTCGCAGGTCGTCGACATCGCCGACAGCGCCTCGGAGGGCCTGACGAAGCTCCAGGACCAGTTCGCCAGGAGTGACCTGGTGACCCAGGAGCAGGTCGACTCGGCGGTCGGGGCCCTGCAGGACCGGCTGCGCTCCAGCGCCAGCAGCATCGCGTCGGGGGTCATCGTCGGGGTCAGCGCGTTCACCTCGGCCCTGATCAACCTGCTGCTCACGCTCGTCCTGTCGTTCTTCTTCCTCAAGGACGGGCCCCGCTTCGTGCCCTGGCTGCGTGGCGTGACCGGGCCGTCGGTCGGCCACCACCTGGCCGAGGTCCTGTCCCGGTCCTGGGCGACGCTCGGCGGCTTCGTGCGGACCCAGGCGCTCGTGGGGCTGATCGACGCGGTCCTCATCGGGCTGGGTCTCGTGGTGATCGGGGTGCCGCTGGCGCTCCCGCTCGCCGTCCTCACGTTCGTCGCGGCGTTCGCCCCGATCATCGGTGCCGTCACGGTGGGCGCCCTCGCGGTGCTGGTGGCCCTCGTGGCCAAGGGCTGGGTCGCCGCGATCGTCGTTGCCGTGATCGTGCTGGTGGTGCAGCAGCTCGAGGGCAACGTCCTGCTCCCGTGGCTCCAGGGCCGCACCCTGAGCCTGCATGCGGCCGTCGTACTGCTGACGATCGTCCTGGGGTCGACGCTCTTCGGCGTCGCCGGTGCGTTCCTGTCCGTGCCCGCCGTCGCGGTCGCGGCCGTGGTGCTGCGGTACGTCAACGAGCTGGTCACGGCTCGCACCTCCCCGCCGTCCGACCCACAGCCCCGGCCGGCTCCCGAGTGACCCTCGCCCGCTCGTGGTCCGCCGGCCGCCCGGCCCGGACGCGGTTCGGCGCCGCCGTCACGATCAGCACAGCCTGGGGCGCCATCCTGGCCGCCCTGCTGCTGCTCGGGTGGCTGCTGACGCATGGCGGCGAGTCCAGCGTCGGCCGCTGGGACGACGACGTCGAGCGATGGCTCGCGGCGAGGAGGACCGGTGACCTCGACCGCGTCGCCGCGGCCGGCACCTTCCTCGGCAACGTCTGGGTCACCCTCGCCGTCGCGGCTGTGGTCGCCGTCGTGGTGTCGGTGGCGCGTCGATCCCCGCGCCCGGCCGTCTTCCTCGCCGTTGTCGTGTCAGGCGCGCTGGGGCTGTACGTCGTGGCCACCCACCTCGTCACGCGCTACCGGCCCCCGGTGCCGATCCTCGACCGCGGACTGGTCCCGGACCACAGCTTTCCCTCGGGCCACGTGATCGCCGCCGTCGTCGTCTACGGCGGGTCCGCTCTCCTCCTCGCGCGTGCCGTGCCGCGGGCGCGTCGGTGGCTCTCGCTCGTGCTGCTGGTCACGATCCTCGTCGCCCTCGCCCGGCTCTACCAGGGTGCGCACCACCCGACCGACGTGCTCACCAGCCTGGTGTTCGCGACGGCGTGGGTCGCCGTGGTGGATCGGGTGCTGTGGTGGTGCGGACGGGCTGGCCTGTAGGCCGGGTTCTGTCCTGCTCCCGGGGGAGCAGGGGCGACCATCCATCTACGACTGCCGTTACCGACAGCCTCCAGCGATCTACCCGGACACTCGGGCGAGCAGCCCTCGAACGTGCCCTGTCTGATCTTGCTCCGGGCGGGGTTTGCCGAGCCACGACGGTCACCCGACGTGCTGGTGGTCTCTTGCTCCACCGTTTCACCCTTACCGCTCCCTGTCGTGAGACCGAGAGTGGCGGTCTGTTCTCTGTGGCACTGTCCCGCGGGTCTCCCCGGGTGGGTGTTACCCACCGCCCTGCTCTTCGGAGCCCGGACCTTCCTCGGTGACGTCGGGTCGCCCCTTCGCCAACGCGGTCGCCCGGCCAGCCCGTCCGCCCGAGCAGGATAGGGCGCTCAGCCCCGCCCTGCCCACTCCTCGGTACGGCGGGGGCGGCGGCGCAGCACCGAGACGAGCAGCGCGAGGGCGGCGACCTGGGCGACCAGGACGACTCCGACCAGCAGCCCGAGGTGGTGCGCGTACGTCGCCCCGGCCAGGGTGCCGCCGAGCAGCGCTGCCGCGCCCTGGAAGGCAGCGAACACGCCGTACGCCGTGCCGAGCCGGCGCGCCGGCACCAGGTCGGCCACGAGCGCCTTGACCGTCGAGTCCTGGACACCGGTGGCGAGCCCCCAGGCGACCAGGCCGGTCAGGGCGAGCGGCAGGAGGCTCGCGAAGGACAGCGGCGCGACGAGCGCGGTGAGCACCGGCAGGGCGAGCAGCACCCGGGCGTCGTAGCGGTCGTAGGCCCAGCCGGTGGCCAGGGCGGCCACCGCCTCGACGGCCATCGCGCCGGCGTACACGACCGGGACCAGGGCGAAGTCGACCAGCCCGGCGTCGACGAGGTGGAAGGAGATCACCCCGAACGTCATCAGCCCCAGCGTGCTGGCCGAGACCGCGACCGCGAACCGGAAGAAGTCCGCGGGCAGCCGGTCGGCGCGGACCTCGGTGGGGGGCGGAGAGTGCGGGACCGGAGCGACGTCGACGATCGGTGCGCGCCGGCGCAGCTGGGTGAGCAGGACCATCGAGAGCGTGCCGGGCACGATCAGCACGACGAACGCCGGCCACGTGAGGTCGGTGAGCAGCACCATCGCGGCGACGGTGAGCGGCCCGAGGAAGGCGCCGACCTGGTCCAGCGCCTTGTGCACGGCGAAGCCGCGCCCCCGACCCACGGGCCTGGTCATCCCGGCGAGGAGGGCCGACTTGGACGGGCTCCGGATCGCCTTGCCGGTGCGCTCGAGCAGGATGAGCGCGCTCGCGATGCCCAGACCTGCCGCCCCCGCGAACGGGGCGACCGCCAGCAGCGGCACGCACACCGCGGTGAGCCCGTAGCCCACGAACGTCGCGCGCCAGTGCGCGCCGGCGCGGTCCGCCAGCGGGCCGGAGACCAGGCGGAGGACCAGGGCGATCGCCTCACCGGCCCCGGTCACCAGGCCGACCAGCGCCGCCGAGGCGCCGAGCGTGCCCAGGAACGGGCCCGCCACCGACCGCATGCCCTCGTAGACCATGTCGGCGAACAGGCTGACCAGCCCGAAGGCGACGATCGCGCGCCACGGCGACCACGGCGTGCGAGCCGCGTCGGGCGCCTGCTGAGAGGCCTCGGGGGTCGGCACGGCGCCATCCTGGCACCCGACGCCCTGCCGGCGTGGGTGTGGAGCCTGTGGAGGAGCGGATGCGGACCCGGGCGCCCCAGGGCATCCTCGGTCCATGCCCGACCCACGGCGAGTCGCCGACCTCCTCACCGAGCTCGGTGGCGTCGCCCGGCGCACCACCCTTCTGCGCGTGGTGGACCGGGGCGACCTCGACCGCGCGGTGCGAGAGGGTGCCGTCGTCCACGATGCGTGGGGGCTGTACTCCGTGCCCGGCGTCGACGACGCGGCCCGCGTCGCGGCTCAGCTGGGTGGTGTCCTGTCTCTGACCAGTGCGGCGCTCCACCACGGGTGGGGGGTCAAGATCGTGCCGGACCGCCCGCACGTGACAGTGAGCCGCGGGCGCAAGCTGGGCGCCCGGCGTTCGCTCGCGCACGTCCACCGTGGGGAGCTCGGGCCCGCGGACGTGGCCGACGGCGCGACGTCGGAGAATGTCACCCTGCGCGACTGTCTCCGCCGGCTTCCCTTCGACGAGGCCCTGGCGATCGCCGACTCCGCCCTTCGCGAGAGCGGCTGCGCGCAGCTGCTCCACCAGGTTGCCGACGAAGCCCGTGGACCGGGTGCCCCGCAGATCCGTCGGGTGGCCGCCGCGGCGAGCGGCGAGGCGGCCAACGCGTTCGAGTCGGCGTTGCGCGCGATCGCCCTGGAGGTCCCTGGGCTGGATGTGGAACCACAGGTGACGATCCGCGACGGCGCCTTCTCGGCGCGGGCCGATCTCGTCGACCGCCGGCTGCACCTCGTGCTTGAGGCCGACTCCTTCACCTGGCACGGCAGCCGGTCGGCGCTGGCATCGGACTGTCGCCGTTACAACCGGATGGTCGTCGGCGGATGGCTGGTGCTGCGGTTCTCCTACGAGGACGTGATGTTCCACCCCGAGGAGGTGCGCGAGGTGCTGGTCGCGGCCGTGGCGCTTGCCGAATTGCTGACGGAAGTCGGTGGCGGACGAAGCGGTGCCGCCTGAGCGACACCGACGAGGGGGACTTCGGTCAGTGATCCGGCAGGTCTGCGCGCCCTCGCGGCAGGGTCACGACCGCGATCGCCGTGGTGAGCGGCACGGCGAGCACCAGGCCGATGCTGGTCGCCAGGGTGCGGACGACCTCCTGGCCGATCTCCTCGGTCGCGAGCAGGTCCAGGAAGGGCCGGTCGTAGAGCGAGAGCACGCAGCAGGACGAGCAGCGCCGTGCCGGCGTAGGCGAAGACGATCGTGTAGATGGTCGAGGCGATGTGGTCGCGACCGATCCGCATCCCGCTGGCGAAGACCGCGCGCCGCGACATCCCCGGTGCGGCGGCCCGGATCTCCCACACCGCCGAGGCCTGGGTGATCGTGACGTCGTTGAGCACCCCGAGCCCGGCCACGATGATCGCGCAGGTGAGCAATCCCGGGAAGGACAGGTCGTCGGCGAAGGTGCCCAGCACCCGGCCGCCTTCGTCGGCGACGCCGGTGAGGCGGGTGCCGGCGACGGCGTAGGACGCGATCAGGCCGGTCAGGCCGATCCCGGCGAGCGTGCCGCCGAGCGCGGCGCTCGTCCGCAGCGACCACCCGTGGGTCGTGTAGAGCACCACGAACATGATCGCCGAGGCGCCGACGACCCCCACGAGGATCCCCGACTCGCCCGAGAGCAGCGAGGGCAGCATGAACCGGGTGATGACCGCGGCGCTGAAGGCGAGACCGATCAGCGCGTACAGGCCGCGCAGCCGGGCCACCGCCAGCACCACCACCACGAAGACGAGCAGCAGCAGGCCGACCGGTGCGGTCCGGTCGGTGCCGAAGTAGCTGAACGCCGACCTCCTGCCCGGCCCCGGCGCCGGGCGTGCGGATCAGCCGCACCGTGTCACCGCGGGACAGCCCCGAGTCGAGCACCTCGGGAGGCACCCCGAACGACGTCCTCGCCCCACTGTCCGCGCCGTCGGTGACGCGGACGGTGATCTCGCCGCAGCCGTCGGTCGGCTCGTTCGAGCGTGGCGCACGGTGCGTCGACCTCCAGCACCTCGGCGGACGGGAACGTCACACCCGGTGCCGCGAACGTGACCTGCTCACCGAGGGCGTCGACCTTGCCGCCGTCCGGCCACAGGGCGACGACACCGATGACGGTCAGCACCGCCGCCAGGCCGAGGATCCCGAGCAGCACCCGTCGGGGCAGCGGGTCGACGTCGACGTCGGCGTGTCCCGTCGCGGTGGGCGTGCGAACCACCCATCGCTCAGGCGAGCCGGGTGATCTCCACGCCGACCGTCAGGCAGCGAGGTGCCCGGTGCCGGAGAAGATGCCGCTGATCGGCTTCACGTCGAGGTAGTCGCGGCCGAAGCCGACGGTGATGTAGCGGTCGTCGGGCTCCTCGTTGGTGCAGACGTCGAAGCCGTGCCAGCCCTCGTCCCACCACTCGACCCAGGCGTGGGCCGAGCCGACGCACGGGCATCGCCGATGACCGGCTCCGGGTCGGGGTGGAAGTAGCCGGAGACGTAGCGCGCCGGGATCCCCATCGAGCGCAGCCCGCCGATCGACGAGGTGCACCATGTCCTGGCACTGACCCGGCGCGCTGCTGCCAGGCGACCGAGGCCAGGCCGCCGACCGGGCGTGGCCCCGGGGACGAACTCCAGCTCGTCGTGCACCAGCGCGCAGAGGTCCCGGGCGGCGTCGCCGGGCAGCTCGTGGTCGGCCGCGACCTGCTTGGCGCGCTGGGCGAAGTCGGGCGGTCGGCGCCACGATGTCGGGCAGGGTGCGGAACTCGGTCCAGCGGTCGGCGACCTCCCGGTCGGCCAGCGCCTCCCAGCGTCAGTCACCGGAGCGGGGGCCGGCGGTCGGTTGGTCTGCACGGTCGAGGTGGCACTGACCGTCATCGACTCGTGCGGGTCGACGATCTCGAAGGCGGTCACCGGGGTGCCGAAGTAGTCGCGGTACTCGTAGGTCCACGGCTTCGGGCTGACCTCGACCCGGCTGTGCACGACGATCTGGTCCGGGGTGGTGACCGGCGTCAGGCGGGCCTGGTTGTACGACGCCACCGCCTTGCCGTCGTAGTCGTAGGTGGTCGTGTGGACCACCCGCAGCTGCATGCTCATGGCTCAGCTCGCTCCCGTTCCGTGCCAGGCCATCGCCTCGGAGCCGGCGAAGAACCGGCGGGTGACGGCCTCGGTCGCCAGCGCGCAGGTGCGCTGGAGGCGTTCCATCTCGTTGGGCAGGTCGGCGACGACGTCGGCCAGCGACCGGTACTCCAGCTCCGCCCGGGTGCGACCGAGGAGCCGCTGCGCCTCGTTCTGGAAGCCGGCCCGCTGGCCGGAGGACTCCAGGTTGTCGAGGCACTGCTCGGCACGGTTGAGCGAGA
This sequence comes from uncultured Actinomycetota bacterium, assembly GCA_963757695.1. GTDB lineage: Bacteria > Actinomycetota > Actinomycetes > Propionibacteriales > Nocardioidaceae > Nocardioides. The sequence continues at coordinate 290,314 of CAVWTJ010000005.1, read as the reverse complement.
AGACCACCGAGCGGGGGAAGAGCCGGTCGAGGAGCAGGAACTCCGCTGCCGCCCGCTCGGTCTCCTGGCCGCGGTAGGTGCGCAGGAACGCCTCGTAGGCGCCGCAGGCGCGCAGGGTGCTGCTCCACTGGGCGCTCGTCCCGTGCGTGATCGACGCGGTGGCGACCAGGCGCGAGGTCATGTCGGCCCGCTCGACGCAGCGGCCGAGCATCAGGAACTGCCACCCCTCGTCGCGCGTCATCGTGGCGTCGGCGGTGCCGTTGATCAGCGCCGCCCGCTCGCGCACCCACTGGAAGACGTGCGGTGCGCGCCGGTCGGCGAACTGCCCGGACACGATGTCGCGGTGCGTGGTGTTGATGACCTCCCACAGCGGCACCGACAGCGTCTCGCGGGCACGTCGGGCGCTCTCGCGCGCGGCCCCGATCGCCGAGGCGATCGAGACCGGCGACGCCGGGTCGTAGGCGAGGGTCTGGAGCACGTAGGCCGAGGTCCACGTGCTCCGGGGCGTCCTCGACGCCCATGATCGACAGCAGCCCGTGGCAGGTCTCGTCCTCGTCGAGGGTGGCGTCCTCGAGCAGCAGCTGGGTCTGCACGTCGAGGATGCGTGCGGTGTCCTCGGCGCGCTCGACGTAGCGCCCGATCCAGAACATCGACTCGGCGATCCGGCTCAGCACGAGCGGTCACCTCCCTGCTGGGACTGGGACTGCGACTGGGACTGGGACTGTGACTGGGCGGGGCCCTGGTGCTGCGACTGCTGCTGTTGCTGCTCGGCCTGCTCGTAGGAGGCGGTCAGGTCGGCCAGCGCCGGGCCCGCGGGGGCGGGCTGGCTGGCCGGCAGCTCGGGCGTCTCGGCGGACGCCGCGTGCGGGCCACCCACCGTCTCGACGTCCGCGGCATCGTCGGCGACGTCCGCGGGCGGTGCCGACGGCCCGGCGAGCACCCAGGTGTCCTTGGAGCCACCGCCGCGCGAGGAGTTCACGATCAGCTCGCCCTTGGCGAGCGCGACCCGGGTCAGGCCGCCCGGGAGCACCCACACCCTGTTGCCGTCGTTGACCGCGAACGGGCGCAGGTCGACGTGGCGCGGGCCGAGCTCGCCGTCGACGAACGTCGGCACCGTGGAGAGCTGGACGACGGGCTGGGCGATCCACGAGCGGGGGTCGGCCAGCACCTTGAGGCGCAGCTCGTCGAGCTCGGCCTTGGTGGCGCGGGGGCCGATGACGATGCCCTTGCCGCCGGAGCCGTCGACCGGCTTGAGGACCAGCTCGTCCAGCCGGTCGAGCACCTCCTCGCGGGCCTCGGCGTCGCCCACCCGCCAGGTGTCGACGTTCTTGAGGATCGGCTCCTCGTTGAGGTAGTAGCGGATGATGTCGGGCATGTAGGTGTAGACGAGCTTGTCGTCGGCGACGCCGTTGCCGACCGCGTTGGCCAGGGTGACGTTGCCGGCGCGGGCGGCGTCGATCATCCCGGGGCAGCCCAGCATCGAGTCGGCCCGGAAGTGCACCGGGTCGAGGAACTCGTCGTCGACGCGGCGGTAGATCACGTGCACCGGGGCCAGCCCCTGGGTGGTGCGCATCATGACCCGACCGCGGCGGCACTCGAGGTCGCGCCCCTCGACCAGCTCGACGCCCATGGTGCGGGCGAGCAGGGCGTGCTCGAAGTAGGCGCCGTTGTAGACGCCCGGCGTCAGGACGACCACCGTCGGGTCGGTCGACACCGGCCGGCGCGGCGGCGCGGAGGGCGGCCAGCAGCGTTGGACGGGTAGCCCGCGACCGGGCGGATCCGGTGGGCCGCGATCGTCTCGGGCAGTGCCGACGTGATCGCGCGCCGGTTGGTCATGACGTACGAGACGCCCGAGGGCACCCGCACGTTGTCCTCGAGGACGCGGAACTCGCCCTCGTTGTCGCGGATCAGGTCGATGCCCGACACGTGCACCCGGACGCCGTTGGCGGGACGGACGTTGGCCGCCTGCCGGTGGTAGTGCGAGGAGGTCGTGATGACCCGACGGGGGATCACGCCGTCGTCGAAGACCTGGCCGGCGTCGTAGACGTCGGCGAGGAAGAGCTCGAGCGTCCTGACCCGCTGCTGGACCCCGGCCTCCATCGTCGACCAGGTGTCCATCTCGATCACCCGCGGGAGGATGTCGAGCGGGAAGGCCCGCTCCTCACCGCCGATGTCGAAGGTCACGCCCTGGTCGAGGTAGCTCGGCCTGGAGCGCCTCGACCCGGCTGATCAGGTCGGGGGTGGTCATGGTCTCGAGCGAGTGCCGCAGCCGTCGGTACGGCGGCCGCAGGGTCGCGCCGTCGAACATCTCGTCGTACGCCGGCCCGTCGCTCACGTAGTCCCGGAACATCGCCATGCGCCCGACCCTAGTGCCCGGGTGTTACGGGTGGTGTCGCGCCCAGCACGACGAGACGCTCACGGAAGGGTCAGGACCTCGGCGCCGGTGGGGGTCACCAGCAGGGTGTGCTCGAACTGCGCCGAGCGCTTGCAGATCGCGGGTCACCACGGTCCAGCCGTCGTCCCACATCTCCCACTCGTGGGTGCCGAGGTTGAGCATCGGCTCGATGGTGAACGTCATCCCGACCTCGATCAGGTCGTCGTGCTCCGGGTCGTCGTAGTGGGGCACGACCAGCCCGGAGTGGAACGCCGTGCCGATGCCGTGCCCGGTGAACTCGCGGACCACGCCGTAGCCGTGCCGGCGGGCGTAGGACTCGATGACCCGCCCGATGACGTTGATGCGTCGTCCGGGCCGGACCGCCTTGATGCCGCGCTCCAGCGCCTCCCGGGTGCGCTCGACCAGCAGCCGCGACTCCTCGTCGACGTCGCCGGCGAGGAACGTCGCGTTGGTGTCGCCGTGCACGCCGTCGAGGTAGGCGGTGATGTCGATGTTGACGATGTCGCCGTCCTCGACCACCCGGCTGTCGGGGATGCCGTGGCAGACGACCTCGTTGACGCTCGAGCACAGCGACTTGGGGAAGCCGCGGTAGCCGAGCGTCGAGGGGTAGGCGCCGTGGTCGCAGAGGAACTCGTGACCGATCCGGTCCAGCTCGTCGGTGGTGACCCCGGCACGACGGCCGCACCCGACCAGCTCGCGGGCCTGGGCGGCCAGGCGCCCGGCGACGCGCATCCGGGCGATCGTCTCGGCGTCCTTGACCTCGCGGCCCGGTGTAGCGGGCCGGCGCCTCGCGGTCGACGTACTCCGGGCGCGCGATCGCGGCCGGCACCGGGCGGCGGGGGGACACGGCGGCGGGAGCGATGGGAGCTCACGCCGGTGAGTGTAGTTTCGGCCCATGGCAGGCAACGAGTTCTGGTACTGCATCAAGCACTCCCGCGTCGAGGGACACGACGGCTGCCCCAACAAGGACCGGCTCGGCCCCTACGACACCGAGGCGGAGGCCGTCGCGCGCGCTCCAGACCGCCGCCGAGCGCACCGACGAGTGGGACCACGACCCGCGCTGGAACGACGAGCAGCTCGAGGACTGAGGCGTGGCCGGGCTGTCCCGGCGGCGCGTCGCCCGGGCGCCCCGGGACGCGGTCGTCTCGCCCTGGCCGTTCGCCGGGATGATCCTGATGGCCGCCGCCTTCTTCCTGTACGCCGCCAGCGGGCTCGTCGCGCCCTGGTGGGCCGTGGTGCTCCTGCTCGGGGTGTGGGCTGGCCCTCTTCGTGCTCTGCTGCGCCTGGTGGACGCCGCACCCGAGGCGGCTGGTGGGCGTCGCTGCGTTCGCGATCGTGCTGTGGTTCGGGACCCTCGTCGCCGGGGGAGCGTTCCTGGGCTGGTCGGCCTGAGCCGGACGGCCTGAGTTGGTCTGCCCGAGCCGTCAGCGTGGCGTGACGAGCAGGATCCGACCCGCGCCGTCCTCGCCGTCGGTCGCGACGAGGAGGTTGCGGTTGGGGGTGAGCGTCGCGGTACGGAGTCGTCCGAACGTGCGCAGCGCACCCGGGGTCGAGACCCGTGGGTGGCGACCCGCGGCGTCGAACCGCAGGAAGACCATCCGTTCGGACTTCAGCACCGCCACGGCGAGGGCGCCGTTCAGCGAGCCCCACTTCCGGCCCTGGACGAACGTCGATCCCGAGGTCGCCAGCGTCGGGTAGCCCGACCTCCAGCGGGCCGCCACCTGCGGGCCCGGCAGGGACTGGTCGGTCATCGGCACGGACTCGTCGTAGCCGGGGACCGGGTTCCAGCCGTAGTCACCACCCGCGCGGAGCCGGTTCACCTCGTCGTCGCGGTCGGGGCCGTGCTCGACGGACCACAGGGTGCCGTCGCTGCGCTGCGCCAACCCCTGCACGTTGCGGTGGCCGTAGGTGAACACGTAGCGCTTGGCGCGGTTGCGCGCGTCGACGAAGGGGTTCTGCGGCCACGGCTTGCCGGTCCGCGGGTCGAGGCGCAGCGTCTTGCCGCCGAGCGAGGTCAGGTCGCGCGGGTTGGTGCCCACCGCCGCGTCGCCGGTGCCGACGACGAGGGCGCCGCCGGTGGTGAGCAGCAGTCGGCAGCCACCGTGCCGGCCGCTGGAGGTGGGCAGCCCGGTCAGGAGCGGCTTGACCATCTTCGCGCGGGTGCGGGCACCGTTCAGGGTCCAGGCGATCACCCGGATGTCGTGGTCGCCGCCGCTGCGCACCCACCCGGAGCAGGTGTAGAACCGGCCGGTGCGCGCGAAGCCGGGATCGATCTCGAGACCCATCAGCCCGGTCTCCCCGGACTGCCAGACGCGGCCGGTGGGGAACCGGATCGCCCGGGTCGCCCCGCTGCTGTCGGCGAGCGTGAGCCGGGCCGGGCTGCGCTCGGTGATCAGCAGGTCGCCCCCGCCCAGCGGCTTGACGTCCCACGGGTGGCTGAGCCCACGGACCCGCGTCCGGACCCGCAGCGACGGGGCCTTCGCCCGGGACGGGTCACGTTTCACCATGGCCCGGTCGCCGGTGATCACGGTCCCGGTGCCCGAGGCGTCGGTCGCCCCGGCGCTCACCGGCGCGGCGAGCAGCGGCAGGGTGAGGGACAGGACGGCGGTCGCGACGAGGGGACGCATGCGCTCACGGTAACCCCGTATGCCGGCGTACCGGGTCGTTCAGAGCCACCCGTTCCGCTCGGCGACGAGGACGGCCCCGGCGCGGTTGCCGGCACCGGTCTTGCCGATCGCCGCCGACAGGTGGTTCCGGACCGTGCCGGGCGACAGCGAGAGCGTGCGGGCGATGACCGCCACGGACGCCCCGTCGCGCGCGGCCCGCAGCACCTCGCCCTCGCGGGCGGTGAGGGGGGAGTCGCCGCTCACCAGCGAGTCGGTCGCCAGGGTGGGGTCGACCACGCGCAGCCCCGCGTGGACCCGGCGCACGGCGTCGGCGAGCTGGGCGGCGGGGGTGTCCTTGACGACGAAGCCCGAGGCGCCGGCCTGCAGGGCGCGGCGCAGGTAGCCCGGGCGCCCGAACGTCGTCACGACCAGGACCCGGGTGCCGGGCGAGCACGGAGCGCACGCGCGACGTCGCGGCGATGCCGTCCAGCCCCGGCATCTCGACGTCGAGCAGGGCGACGTCCGGGACGTGCTCGGCGGCCGCGCTGACCGCGGCGTCGCCGGAACCGACCTCGGCCACCACCTCGAGGTCGCTCTCGAGGGAGAGGAGCGCGGCCAGTGCCCCGCGGACCAGCGCCTGGTCGTCGGCGATGAGCAGGCGGATCGTCACGCGCGGACCACCTTGACCGAGAACCCGGGACCGAGGTCCCGGGTGACCAGCACGGCTCCCGCGGCCGTTGCCCTCTCGCGCAGCCCGAGGAGACCCGATCCGGTCTCGGACCCGTCGGACCCGCGCCCGTCGTCGCGCACCTCCGCGCTGGCGGCGGTCAGCTCGACGCGGCAGTGCGAGGCGCCGGAGTGCCGGAGCACGTTGGTGATCCCTTCGCGCACGGTCCAGGCGAACAGCTCGCGCAGGTCGCCGGCGACCTCGTCGGTGCTGTTGGGCAGCGCGGCGCTGATGCCGGCTGCCTCGAGCGCTGTCCGCGCCCGGGCCAGCTCACCGGGCAGTGTCAGCTCCCGGTAGCCCTCGACAGCACGCCGTACGTCGGCCAGTGCCTCGCGACTGAGCCGCTCGAGGTCGGCCACCTCGGCCCGGGCCCGTTCGGCCTGGGCCGGGTCGGCGTCCAGCAGCCGGCCGGCGAGCTCGGCCTTCACCGTGATCACGGTGAGGGAGTGGCCCAGGATGTCGTGCAGGTCGCGGGCGAAGCGGGTGCGCTCGTGGTCGACCGCGAGCCGGGCGTTCTCCTGGTGGGCCTCCACCAGCTCGACGTTGCGGGTCATCACGGCGCGGAGACCGAAGATCGCGACCGAGGCCGCCAGCACCGCGAACGCCGTACCGACCTGGCTGCCCCAGTCCTCCAGGGCCCCCAGCCCCACCACGACCACCACCAGGCCGACCGCGATCACCGCCGCGGTCCGGAAGGTGAAGACCATCACGCAGCCGACCGAGACGTAGACGACGCAGGTGATGCCGGGCTCGCCGAGGAGCGCCACGTCGAGGGCCCCGAGAGCGACCAGGGCGCCGATGTAGAGCACGGCGCCGCGGGGCGACGGGCGACGCAGCGGACGGCCGTCGTGGTCGCGCGAGGACAACCAGACCGTCATGTAGAGGACGGCGAACGCGACCGTGACCACCATGCCGAGCAGGCCGGCGAGCTCGTCGCGGCGCTGCCACCCCTCCAGGAGCGGGTTGAGGAGGAAGAACAGCCAGATGCTGGCCAGCCACGGCCCGAGCCAGGCCCGGCCGGCGGGCGTCACGACAGCACCGGGGGAGGGCGGCGCCGGCTCGGTCATGACGCTCACGGTAGTCACACCCGGGCCGTGTCCCTGCTCATCCGCCAGGCCGCGCCGCCCACGAAGAGGGCGCACCAGACGACCGCGTTGGCGACCGCGGTCCACGAGAGCTCCTCGGTCAGCGGCCAGCGGCTGATCTCGGCCACGCCGAACATCGGGGTCCACTCCGCGATCCGGTAGATCGTCGAGCCCTCGGTCAGGGGGAGGAAGACGTTGCCCAGGAAGGAGAGGAGGGCCAGTCCCGGACCGAGCACCTGCATGGCGTTCTCGCCCGGCACCAGGTAGCCGACGAACAGGCCCAGGGCGGCGAAGACGAGCGTGCAGACCAGGGTGAGGGCACCGCACGCGAACCACACGGGCAGCGGCATGCTCGGCTTGCCCTGCACGAGACCGGTCAGGTTGACGACGGTGACCGCGATCGCGCCGAGGACCAGGGCGAGCAGCACCTTGGTCAGGATGTACGCCGCCGGGTGGAGCGGGGTGAGCCGCAGCTGGCGTGACCAGCCGAGGGATCGCTCCATGGCGACCGACGCCCCGCCGGACGCCGCGGTGAGGGCCGCGCCGTACAGGGCCATCGAGACCATGATGTAGGCGGCGACGTTGCCGTTGCCGGCCTCGTCGTCCCAGCCCTGCGTGCTGCCGAAGGAGAGGAACAGGGCGGCCGGGAACACCAGGGTGAAGATGAGCGTCCGCCGGTTGCGCAGCATCCGGCGCAGCTCGATGCGCAGCGCCGTGGTGTTGAACCCGCCCAGCGGCGGGACCCGTCGGGTGGTCGGGTCGAGGGTCTGCGAGGGACATGTCAGTGCTCCTGGTCGCTCGGTCTGCCGGGTGAGGGAGAGGAAGGCGTCCTCGAGGCCGTGGGAGGTGATCTCGAGGTCGCGCGCGGGGGTCTGCGACAGCAGGAAGCGCGCGACGGCGTCGCTGTCGTGGGCCTGCACCAGCACGCTCTCGCCGCGGACCTCGACCGACTCGACCCCGGCGACGCCCGCGCAGGACGTCGGTGTCGGCATCGGGCCAGGTGGCCCGGAGCGGTCCGGCCCGCGGCGAGCGCCCGGATCTCCGACGCCGCTGCCGTCGGCCACGACCCGGCCCTGGCTGACCAGGACGATCCGGTCGGCGTACTGGTCGGCCTCCTCGAGGTAGTGCGTGGCGAACAGCACCGTGCGGCCGCGCGCCGGCGTCGCCGCGGATCGCCGCCCAGAACGCGCGCCGCCCCTCGACGTCCATGCCGGTGGTCGGCTCGTCGAGGAGCAGCAGCGCGGGATCGGACAGCAGCGCCATGGCGAAGCGCAGCCGCTGCTGCTCACCGCCGGAGCACTTCGCGACCACGCGGTCGGCGAGGGCGGCGATGCCGGCGTCGGCGAGCACGTCGGCGACGGGGCGGGTGTCGGCGAAGAGGCTCGCGGTGAGCTCGACGGTCTCGCGGACGGTGAGGTCCTTGAGCAGGCCACCGGTCTGCATGACGGCCGAGACGAGGCCTCGGGCGATCGCCTGCCCGCGGCTCGAGGCCGAGGACCCGGACGCTGCCGGAGGTGGGCCGGGAGAGCCCGAGGACCATGTCGATCGTGGTGGTCTTCCCGGCGCCGTTCGGCCCGAGGAAGGCGACGATCTCGCCCTGCTCGAGCTCGAGGTCGATCCCGCGCACGGCGTGCACGGAGCCGAAGTCCTTGGTGACGCCCTCGATGCGGACCGCCGGGGCACGCAGCGCGGCGGTGGTCGTGGATGCGGTGCGGATCATGGGCCCAGCCTGGTCGGTCGAGGCCGTCCCGGCCTCGACCGAGCGTCACGACCTGGGCATGACAAATGTCAGGGACCGGACGGTTTCACCCCCTCGGGGAGCAAGTGGCACCGAAAGGATGATGGGACGGCCTGCGGTGGTGCGGCACTCTATGGGCACTCCCCGCGCGAGTCGCAGCTGTGCCGACGAATTTCGCCAGAACGGGCATAGGCAGCCTCACTCGGAGGTTGGCACCATCCGTACCGGCTCCAGCCACCGAACACCCGTCACCGACATCCGTCACCACCATGCACCCTCACACCGTCACCCCCTCACCAGGCAGCACCCCACTGCCGCCCACCTGCCGAGCACGAAGGAACGATGGCCATGACCGCCACTGCCAACCCGAGCCGTACCGACGTCCTGACCGCCCGCCTGACCGAGCTGCGCGCCGAGCGCGACGCAGCTCGGCCGCCGCGACCATCCGCGAGTCCTCCGGCGACGTCGCCGACCGGGCCACCGACGTCGAGGCCAGCATCCGGATGCAGCTCCTCGACGAGCGGATCGCCAGCCTCGAGCTCGAGATCGCCGACGCCCGCACCGAGCACCACGTCGACGGCGTCGTCGTCGGTGGGCGACAGCGTCGTCCTCGACTTCGGCGACGGCCCCGAGTCGTTCGTCGTCGGCTCGGTCGAGCAGGCCGCGGCCGGCATCGACACCGTGACCCCGTCCAGCCCGCTGGGCCGGGCGATCGTCGGTGCCGAGGTCGGCGCGACCGTGACCTACTCGCCGCGCTCGGGCCTGAACCTCGACGCGTCACGATCGTCTCGGCCAGCTGACCGCCGGTCGACCCGTCAGAACGTGTGCTCCGGGCCCGGGGAAGGTCCCGGCCTTGACGTCGGCGTCGTAGTCCCGGGCGGCCTGGAGCAGGACGGCGTGCAGGTCGGCGTACTGCTTGACGAAGCGCGCCATCCGGCCCTGGCGCAGCCCGAACGCGTCCTGCCAGACGAGCACCTGGCCGTCGCAGTCGGGGCCGGCGCCGATGCCGATCGTGGGGATCGCCAGCTTCTGGGTGACCTGGCCCGCGGTGTCGCCCGGCACCATCTCCATCACGACCGCGAACGCGCCGGCCTCCTGCACCGCGAGGGCGTCCTCGACGACGCGGCTGCCGGTCTCGCCGCGGCCCTGGACGCGGTAGCCGCCGAGGGCGTGCTCGGACTGCGGGGTGAAGCCGATGTGGGCCATCACCGGGATGCCGCCCCGGGTGAGCTTCTCGATCTGCGGGGCCATCTCGACGCCGCCCTCGAGCTTGACGCAGTGCGCGCCGCCCTCCTTCATGAAGCGCGCCGCGGTCAGGTAGGCCTGCTCGGCCGAGGCCTGGTAGCTGCCGAAGGGCAGGTCGCCGACCACGAGGGCGCGGCGCACCGAGCGGCGAGACCGCCCGGGTGAGCGGGATCAGCTCGTCGACGGTGACCGGGAGCGAGGTCTCGTTGCCGTAGACGTTGTTGCTCGCGCTGTCGCCGACCAGGAGCACCTCGATGCCGGCCTCGTCGAAGGTCTGCGCGGCGTACTGCTCGTAGGCGGTGAGCATCGAGAAGCGCTCGCCGCGCTCCTTCATCTCGCGCAGGTGGTGGGTGCGGACGCTGCTTGACCGGCGCGGTCGTGGGCGGACTGGGGCTGGGCGGGACCGCTGCCGTAGGGCGCGGTCTCCTCGGGCGTGCTCATCGTCGAGCTCCTCTCGGGCGTCGTCTCGCAGCCGCCTGGTGCGGTCCACGGACTCTGTCCAGGCTAGGGCGGCGCGCGTCGATCGCGCTGTGTCCCCGGTCACGCCCGCGCCCCCACCGGCAGGCAGCGGACGAGGCCCGGAGGTCGCGCGCCTCAGTCGGAGGCCGGGCCCGCGATGTTGAACATCCAGGCGACGCCGAACCTGTCCGTCAGCTGCCCGAACGTGTCGCCCCACGGCGCGGCCAGGAGCGGCTCCTTGACCTGTCCTCCCTCGGCTGAGCCCGGCGAACCAGTCACGGAGGCCGGGGTCCTCCTCGCCACCGCTCAGGCTGACCGAGCCGTTGGGGTGCGCATGCTCACCCATGTCGGCGGCCATGAGCGTGACGGTGTCGTTGATCTCGAGCTGGGAGTGCATGACGAGGTGGTGCTGGCTCTCGGGCATGCCCATGCCGCCCATGTCGCTGAAGGCCATCACGCTGAGCTCTCCGCCGAAGACGGAGGCGTAGAACTCCATGGCCGCGCGGGCGTTGTCGGTGAAGGACAGGTAGGGGTTGAGACGGATGGTCATCGATGCTCCTGGTGGACTGGTGGGGCCGGACGTCTGTTCAGGTGGGTCAGTGGCTGCCGGCGACCGCGTCGGCAGCCGCCTCGAGGTCGGCCACGACGATGCGGCGCATGCCCAGCATCGCCTGCGTCGCGGCGTTCGCACGAGCAGGATCGGGGTCGGAGACCAGCTCGTAGAGCCGGGTCGGGACGATCTGCCACGACAGGCCGAACCGGTCCTTCAGCCACCCGCACATCGACTCCTCGCCGCCGTCGACCAGGGAGTCCCAGTAGTAGTCGACCTCGGACTGGTCGGCGCACGAGATGCTGAACGAGACGGCCTCGGTGAACCGGGCGTGGACCGGGCCGCCGTTGATCCCCCGGAACGTCGTGCCGTCGATGGTGAACTCGCCGGCCATCACCTTGCCCGGCTCGCCCGGGCCGGCGTCGGGGTAGCGGGCGAGGTGGCCGATCGAGGAGTGGGGGAAGATCGCGGTGTAGAACGACGCCGCCTCTTCGAGCTGGTCGTCGAACCACAGGCAGGGACTGATGCTGGAGCTCATGGGGTCCTCCGTGGTCGGGTGCGGGTCTGTCCCACTGTCGACCGGCACCGTCCTGCGGATTCATCGGTGCAGACTCGCCCCAACCATCCGAGGGTCGCGCGGCGTTGACGAGGGTGAGAGGAGGTCGCTGTGGACGAGCAGGAGTTCACCGCCTGGGCGGCGGGTTGCGAGCGTCAGTTGCTGCGCTCGGCGTACCTGCTCACCGGCGATCTGCAGCGTGCCGAGGACCTCGTCCAGGAGGCGCTGGTCAAGGTCGCGCTGCGCTGGCCGCGGCTGCGGTCGGGCAACCCGACGGCGTACGCCCGCACGATCATCGCGCGCGACCACGTCTCCTGGTGGCGGCGACGTCGCCGCGAGGTCAGTGTCGCCGAGCCGCATGACGAGGCCGCGACCAGCAGCGACCCCGAGGCCGCCTTGGTCGTACGTCGCGCACTGGCGCGGCTGACCCCGGCCCAGCGCGCCGTGCTGGTGCTGCGGCACTTCGACGACCTCACCGAGCGGGAGACCGCCGAGGTGCTCGGCGTGAGCGTCGGGACAGTCAAGAGCCAGAACGCCGCGGCCCTGGCGCGCCTGCGCGGCGGTGCCCCGGAGCTGCTCGACCTGATCGGGAGGACGCGATGAACGAGACCGACATGCACGAGCTGATGGACCTCGCGACCGACGGCGTCGAACGCCCGTCCCTGGCGGCCGCTGCGCTGCGGACCGCCCACCGCCGCCGCACCCGTCGCCGAGGGGTGATCGCTGCGGCCGCCTCCTCAGCCGTCGTCGTCGCGGTCGTCGTGGCCACCAACCTGGGGGGCACGACGTCGGTGGCGCCGCCGACCAGCCCGTCGCAGACGCCCTCCGTCTCGAGCAGCACGCCGACCGACTCCACGGGGCGTACCCGCTGGGATCCCACGACCGTCGACGACCTTCCGCCTGCGGACCCGACCATCGCGCCGGCGCTGCCCGAGCTCGTCGATCCGCCGGAGTCGTCCCCGTTGGTGACAGACGAGCCGATCGATGCAGCAGTGGTGGCCGTCGAGGACAAGGGGGCGATCCAGATCCTGTCCACCGATGGTTCGTGGCGCAGTGTGGCGACGACGGAGCAGTCCCCCCGTGCTCATCTGAGTCCGGAGGGGACCCGGCTCGTCGTCGACTACTACGCCGACACCGAGGTCGGAGCAACCGTCTACGACCTGGCCAGCGGCTCGACCCAGCAGGTCCCGTTCCCCGCCGGGTACCGAGGCTGGGACTTCCAGTCCTGGAGCTTCGTCGACGAGGCCACCCTGTTGTTCGACGACCTGGACGGTGGCTTCCTGATCGACCTCGTGTCCGGGGACGTGGAACGCGTTCCCTTCCCGACGCAGTTCAGCTGGACCGTCGACCCCGCGGGTGTGGTCGTCGAGAGCGCTGACGTCGACGGTCCGTCGTCGGTGACCGAGTGGTCCGGGGGAGAAGCGCGCACCGTGCGCACGTCCGAGACCCTGGAGCGGATCCACGCGAACGCAGACAGCGTCGCGGCCACGTCGTACGACCGTCGGCAGTTCTCCCTCGTCGTCGCCGATCGGCAGACCCTCACCCCGCAGTCGGTGCTGCGTCTCGGCGACGGGCGGGGCAACACGAGCGGTGCCTTCAGCAACGGGGGTCTCGGGGTGTTGGCTCTCGCCGCCGACGGGACGGTGTTGATGCGTGTTGCCGTCCCGGACGAGGGCCCCGACGGGTTCCGCGTGGCGGCCTGGGAGCCCGGCGCCGGCGAGCTGAGCCTGGTGTCGTCCGCTACGAGCGTCCTCCTCGGCGACCTTCGCGGAGGGACTGCTGCGTGTCTCCGGCTCGCCCGACGCGGAGCTGCCGTCGTCGTCCGAGGACGGTCCATGGGATCCGAGAACCGTCGACGACCTGCCGCCCACCGATCCGGCGATCGCGCCGGCGCTGCCCGACGTGATCGACCCGCCGGAGTCCTCCCCGCTGCTCTCCGACCAGCCGATCGAGGCGGCGGTGCTGGCGGTCGAGGAGGGGGACGTGGCGCAGGTGGTGGGCGTCGACGGGTCCTGGCGCACGGTGCCACTGGACTCGAGATATCCACGTCTGCAGCTCAGCCCCCGCGGCACCCGGCTGGTGGTGTCGTCGTCGTCCTCTACGGCTCGAACAGCGGGGCGACGGTCGTTGACCTCGCCACGGGGGCAAGCCGTCGGCTCGACCTGCCCGCCGGCTTCGTCGAGGTCGACAACACCACCTGGCGGTTCGTCGACGAGGACACCCTGTTCGTCCAGGGTGGCAACAGCTTCGAGGTCGACGCGACGACCGGCCGGCCGCCCCGGTCGACCACGACGCCGACGCGTTCGACGACGCCGGCGTTGCGCTGGAGGCCGACTGCTGCGTCGGCCCGCGAGTGCTCACCGACTGGGCCGACGGCTCACCACGGGAGGTCAGCCTGAAGCTCATCGGGCGACCGAGCTCGATCAGCGTCAGCGCCGACTCGGTCGCCAGCACGTCGTACGACCAAGGTCCCCTCCAGGTCCTGCTGTCGGACCGGGAGACCCTGACCCCGACGGAGCAGCTCGCGATCCAGGACCCGCAGGGCGACTTCGGCAACGGCGGCCTGAGCGTGCTGTCGATCACCGACGACGACACGGTGTTGCTGCGAGTCAACGGGACGGGCAGGAACGGCGACGGGTTCCGGGTGGTCGCCTGGGACCCCGCGTCGAGCGCGCTCTCCTTGGTGTCGACGAACCCCGTGACCCGGCAGGTGGCGTTCGCCGACGGCCTGCTGCGGGCGTCGGGTCGCTAGCCGGCGGCGTGCCGTCAAACGTGCACAGGTCGACCTGTTCCCTCGGCGTGAGCGTGGCCGACAGCCCGCGCTGATGCTCGTGCCCGTTCGACGGTACGGCGAGGCGACGACTGCGGCGCTGGTCCGACCCATCCCTAGACTCACCCTGTGGACTTCTACTCCGCCTACGCCCACGGGTTCGCCCGGGTCGCGGCGTGCACCCTGCCGGTCGCGATCGCCGACCCTGCCACCAACGCCGCGCGGATCATCGAGCAGGCGCGCGCCTGCCACGACGAGGGCGTCGCGGTCGCGGTGTTCCCCGAGCTGTCGCTGACCGGGTACGCGATCGACGACCTGTTCCTGCAGGACACGCTGCTCGAGGCGGTCGGTCGAGGCGGTCGAGACGCTGGTCGCGGCCAGTGCCGGCCTGCGCCCGATGATCGTCGTGGGGGCGCCGCTGCTGCACGACAACCGGGTCTACAACTGCGCGGTCGTCGATCCAGGGCGGGCGGGTCCTCGGCGTCGCGCCGAAGGCCTACCTGCCGACCTACCGCGAGTTCTACGAGCGCCGCTGGTTCGCGCCCGGCGACGACCGGACCGGCGCGAGCGTCGACACCATCGTCGTCGGCGCCCACGAGGCGCCGTTCGGCACCGACCTGCTGTTCCGCGCCGCCGACCTGCCCGACCTCAAGATCCACGTCGAGATCTGCGAGGACATGTGGGTGCCGGTGCCGCCGAGCGCGGAGGCGGCGCTCGCGGGCGCCTCGGTGCTGCTCAACCTGTCCGGCAGCCCGATCACCATCGGCCGCGCCGAGGACCGTCGGCTGCTGGTGCGCAGCGCGAGCGCGCGCTGCCAGGCGGCGTACGTCTACGCCGCCGCCGGCGCAGGGGGAGTCGACGACCGACCTCAGCTGGGACGGCCAGACGATGGTCTACGAGTGCGGCGACCTGATCGCCGAGGGGGAGCGGTTCCCCGACGGTGCCGCGACGCACCCTGGCCGACGTCGACCTCGACCGGATCCGCCAGGAGCGGATGCGCCAGGGCACGTTCGACGACAACCGCCGCTCGCTCGGCGTCGAGCGCGACGGCGTTCCGCACGGTCGAGTTCGTGCTCGACCCGCCGGCCGGCGACCTCGGCCTGCACCGCGTCGTGCGCCGCTTCCCGTTCGTGCCCGACGACCCGGCCCGCCTGGCCCAGGACTGCTACGAGGCCTACCACATCCAGGTCGCCGGGCTCGAGCAGCGGCTGCGCGCGATGAGCGAGTCGAGCGGCGGCACGTGGCAGCCGAAGATCATGATCGGCGTCAGCGGCGGCCTCGACTCCACCCACGCGCTGATCGTCGCGGCGCGGGCGATGGACAAGCTCGGCCGCCCGCGCAGCGACATCCACGCCTTCACGATGCCCGGCTTCGCGACGGGGGAGACCACCAAGGCGCTTCGCGACCCGGCTCTCGGAGAGCCTCGGCGTGCACTTCGAGACCCTCGACATCACCGCCGCCGCCCGGCAGATGCTCGACGACCTCGACCACCCCTACGCCGAGGGCGAGCGGGGCCGGGGCGTCTACGACATCACGTTCGAGAACGTCCAGGCCGGGCTGCGCACCGACTACCTCTTCCGCCAGGCCAACCACCGCGGCGGGATCGTGCTCGGCACCGGCGACCTGTCCGAGCTGGCGCTCGGCTGGTGCACCTACGGCGTCGGCGACCAGATGTCGCACTACAACGTCAACGGCGGGGTGCCGAAGACGCTCATCCAGTACCTCATCCGGTGGGTGGCCGACTCCGGCGACTTCGACGAGGCCACCGGTGAGGTGCTCCGCGAGATCGTCGCCCAGGAGATCACGCCCGAGCTGATCCCGACCGAGGAGGGCGAGAAGCCGCAGGCGACCGAGGACTCCGTCGGCCCCTACCGCGCTGCAGGACTTCACGCTCTACCACGTGCTGCGCCGCGGCCACCGCCCCAGCAAGATCGCCTTCCTGGCCTGGCAGGCCTGGAAGGACGCCGACGGCCGGCGACTGGCCCGACGGCGTGCCCGACGACAGGCGGACGGCGTACGACCTGGCCGAGATCCGCTCCTGGCTGGAGGTCTTCTGCCGGCGCTTCTTCGCCAGCCAGTTCAAGCGCTCGGCGCTGCCGAACGGCCCCAAGGTCAGCGCCGGCGGCACGATGTCGCCGCGCGGTGACTGGCGGATGCCGTCGGACGCGAGCCCGGCGGCGTGGCTGGCCGAGCTGGAGAACGTGCCCACCGACTGATGCATGGCGGAGCTGCGATCCCTGGCGTGTCCGGGGACAGACGACTGCGCGGGGTCGTGGTCGTGGCCTCCCGGGCCGATGTCGTCTGCAGCAGCAGGCGGCGAACCGGCCCGGGACCAACGCGTGCCGCCCACGCTCCGCGAGATCCTGCCGCGCCGGGGCTGGCGCCCTGCACTCGCGCCGAGGCATGCGCCATAGTGGCCCCATGGGCAAGCAGGAAGACTTCGTACTCCGCGCTCTCGAGGAGCGTGACGTCCGCTTCGTGCGGCTGTGGTTCACCGACGTGCTGGGCTTCCTGAAGTCCGTCGCGGTGGCGCCGGCCGAGCTCGAGGGCGCGTTCGAGGAGGGCATCGGGTTCGACGGCTCGGCGATCGAGGGCTTCGCCCGCATCCACGAGTCGGACATGCTCGCGCTGCCCGACCCCTCGACGTTCCAGATCCTGCCGTGGCGCCAGGACGGGCCGTCGACCGCGCGGATGTTCTGCGACATCGTGATGCCCGACGGCTCGCCGTCGTACTCCGACCCGCGCTTCGTGCTCAAGCGCACCCTGAGCCGGGCGGCCGAGCAGGGCTTCACCTTCTACACCCACCCCGAGATCGAGTTCTACCTCTTCAAGAACACGCCCGACGCCGGCGAGGACCCGGTGCCGGTCGACCGCAGCGGCTACTTCGACCACACGGCGCAGTCGATGGGCGCCGACTTCCGCCGCGACGCGATCACGATGCTCGAGGCGATGGGCATCTCGGTGGAGTTCAGCCACCACGAGGCCGGCCCGGGCCAGCAGGAGATCGACCTGCGCTACGCCGACGCGCTGTCGACCGCCGACAACATCATGACCTTCCGCACCGTGATCCGCGAGGTGGCGCTCAGCCACGGCATCTGGGCCAGCTTCATGCCCAAGCCGTTCACGACCCACCCCGGCTCGGGCATGCACACCCACGTCTCGCTCTTCGAGGGCGACCAGAACGCCTTCTACGAGGCCGGCGCCGAGTACCAGCTCTCCGCAGACCGGTCGCCGCTTCATCGCCGGCATCCTGCGCCACGCCGCCCGAGATCAGCGTCGTGACCAACCAGTGGGTCAACAGCTACAAGCGGATGATGTTCGGCGGCGAGGCGCCGTCGTACATCTGCTGGGGCCACAACAACCGCTCCGCGATGGTGCGGGTGCCGATGTACAAGCCGCTCAAGGGCGCCTCGACGCGCATCGAGCTGCGCACCCTCGACGCCGCCTGCAACCCCTACCTCGCCTACGCCGCGGTGCTGGCGGCCGGGATGAAGGGCATCGCCGAGGGCTACGAGCTGCCGCGCGAGGCCGAGAACGACGTGTGGTCGCTCAGCGAGCGCGAGCGCAAGAGCCTGGGCATCGAGCCGCTGCCCGAAGAGCCTCAACGAGGCGATCGAGATCGCCGAGACGCTCCGAGCTGCTGGCCGAGACCCTCGGCGAGAACGTCTTCGACTACTTCCTGCGCAACAAGCGCGCCGAGTGGGACGAGTACCGCGGCCAGGTCTCGGCCTACGAGCGCGACCAGATGCTGCCGGTCATCTGAGCGGGCCGGAGCATCCCTGACATGCCACGAGATCCTCGTCGTCCAGCACGAGGACCACTGCCCGCCCGCCCTGCTCGGCGAGTGGCTGGCCGAGGCCGGCGTCCGCCTCGACGTACGCCGTCCCTACGCCGGCGACGCGCTGCCGGTCGACCTGGCGCCCACGACGGCCTGCTGGTGCTCGGCGGGTCGATGGGTGCCGACGACGACGCCGAGCACGCCTGGCTCGGGCCCGACCAAGGCCCTGATCCGCGAGCGCGGTGCGCGAGCGGCGTCCCGACGCTCGGGCGTCTGCCTCGGGCACCAGCTGATCGCCTCGGCCGTCGGCGGCGGGTCGTCCGCAACCCGGCCGGTCGGCAGCTCGGGCTGCTGCCGCTCGGCTGGACCGCGGCGGCGCGAGCGACGACCCGCTGGTCGGGCCGATCGCCCGCGGCCGGCGCCGACCGCTCCCTGCACTGGAACCAGGACGTCGTCGCGCAGCTGCCCGTCGCGGCGCACGCGTGCTGGCCACCGCGCCGGGCGGGGAGTGCCAGGCGGCCCGGTTCGGGCCGATGGCGTGGGGCGTCCAGCCGCACCCCGAGGCCGACGCCGCCGTCGCGGCCGGCTGGGCCGCGGGGGAGTACCCGGGCGTCGCCGATCGAGCGACCGGACCCGGGTCGTGGACGACGTCGCTGCGGCCCGCGACGAGCTGGCCGCCACCTGGCGCCCGCTCGCGCAGTCCGTTCGCGGCCCTGATGACCGGCGCCAGCCGGCGGGCAGGCGGCGTCGTGAGCCGGGGATGGCCAGGAACGCGCTCGGTCGCCGCCAAGAGCGACCTGCTGCAGCTCGGGTTCGCCGACGTCGCCGCGGCCCGCGCCGGCCTGGCCGAGCTCGGCGCGGCGGCCGACCCGCTGCTGGCCTTCCTCGGTCGCACGGCCGACCCCGACGCCGCGCTCGCCTGCCTGGTGCGCCTGCTCGACGCCGCCCCCGACGGCGACGACCTGCTCGAGCGCCCTCGTCGACGACGAGGGCACCGCGATGCGGCTGCTCAGCGTGCTGGGGGCCAGCGAGGCGCTGGCCCACCACCTGGCGCGCCACCCCGAGCACTGGCGCGAGCTCACCGACCCGACGCTGGGCTCGACCCGACCCGGCGGCGTACGCCGTGCGCGACAGCCTGCTGCGCGCGGTGGGCGCCGACCCGAGCGATCCCGCGCCGGTCGCGACCCTGCCCGACGCACGAGGCCGTGGACGCGCTGCGGGTCGAGTACCGCCGCGTCCTGCTGCGCCTCGCCGCCCGCGACCTGACCCACGACCTCGGCGTCGACGACGCCGCGGCCGAGCTGTCCGACCTCGCCGCCGGCACGCTCGAGGCCGGCGCTCGCGATCGCCCGGGCGCGGGTGGGCGAGGACGCCGCGCTGGCCCGGCTGGCCGTCATCGCCATGGGCAAGTGCGGCGGCCACGAGCTCAACTACGTCTCCGACGTCGACGTGATCTTCGTGCACGCCGCCGCCGACCCCGACCGGCGCCGACGACACCGCCGTCGCCCGGGTCGCGACCCGGCTGGCCAGCCACCTGATCCGGGTCTGCTCCGACAGCACCGGCGAGGGCACGATCTGGCCGGTCGACGCCGCGCTGCGGCCCGAGGGCAAGGCGGGCGCCCTCACCCGCACCCTGGCCGGCCACGTGTCCTACTACGAGCGCTGGGCCAAGCCGTGGGAGTTCCAGGCGCTGCTCAAGGCGCGCGCCGGTCGCCGGCGACCTCGCGCTCGGCGCGGAGTACGTCGCCGAGCTGACCCCGATGATCTGGAACGCCGCCGAGCGGGACGGCTTCGTCGGCCGAGACCCAGGCGATGCGCCGCCGGGTCGTCGAGCACATCCCGGCCAAGGAGGCCGAGCGGCAGATCAAGCTCGGCTCCGGCGGGCTGCGCGACGTGGAGTTCGCCGTCCAGCTGCTCCAGCTCGTGCACGGCTGGGCCGACGAGCGGATCCGGCTGCCCACGACCCTCAGCGCCCTGCAGCATGCTGACCGAGTGCGCGGCTACGTCGGCCGCGAGGACGGCGAGGCGCTGCACGAGGCCTACGCCTTCCTGCGCACCCTCGAGCACCGCCTCCAGCTGCACCAGCTGCGGCGCACGCACGTCGTGCCCGAGGACCCGGCGTCGCTGCGCCGGCTCGGGCCGCAGCCTCGGCTTCCACAAGGCACCCGAGGAGACCCTGGCACAAGGTCTGGCAGCACCACCGGCTCGAGGTGCGCCGGCTGCACGAGAAGCTCTTCTACCGCCCGCTGCTCGCCTCGGTCGCGCGGATCCAGACCGACGAGCTGCGGCTCTCGTCCGGAGGCCGCCGGCGACGCGCCTGGCCGCGCTCGGGTACGCCGACCCGCAGGCCGCGCTGCGCCACCTCGAGGCCCTGACCAGCGGGGTCACCCGCACGGCCGCCATCCAGCGAGCGCTGCTGCCGGCGATGCTCAGCTGGTTCGCCGAGGGGGCCGACCCCGACGCCGGGCTGTTCGGCTTCCGCCGGCTCAGCGAGGCGCTGGGCAGCACCCCGTGGTACCTCGCGACCCTGCGCGACGAGGGTCAGGCCGCCGAGCGGCTGGCCCACCTGCTCTCCACCTCGCGCTACGTCACCCGGCCTGCTCGAGGCCGAGCCGGCCGGCGTCCGGATGCTCGCCGAGGACCTGGCCCCGCTGTCGGCGCGACGCGATGACCGAGGAGATGCGCGCCTCGGCGAGCCGGCAGGACGACGTCGAGAAGGCGGCGCGCGCCGTGCGCGCCGTACGCCGCCGCGAGCTGCTGCGCGTCGGGGCCGGCGACGTGCTCGGGCTGACCGACGTCGCCGACGTCGGCGCCGCGCTGTCGCGGATCACCGACGCCACGCTGGAGGCGACCCTGGAGGTCGCCGGTCGCCAGGTGCGCGACGCAGAAGCGACCTCGACGAGGCGCCGACCCGGCATCGCGATCGTCGCCATGGGCCGCTACGGCGGCTTCGAGCTGTCCTACGGCAGCGATGCCGACGTGCTGTTCGTCCACCAGCCCGAGGAGGGCGCGGACCCGCACGCGGCGACGACGTACGCCACCGTCGGTCGCCAACGAGGTGCGCCGCCTGCTGGCGCTGCCCGGCGCCGACCAGCCGCTCCAGGTCGACGCCGACCTGCGCCCGGAGGGCAAGCAGGGCGCGCTGGTGCGCACCCTCGACTCCTACGCCGCCTACTACGCGAAGTGGTCGAAGGTGTGGGAGGCCCAGGCGCTGCTGCGGGCCGACGCGGTCGTCGGCGACCCCGACGCTGCGGCGCCGCTTCACCGAGCTGATCGACCCGCTGCGCTATCCCGTCGGGCGGCCTCGTCGGACGACGACATCGTCGAGGTCCGCCGGATCAAGGCCCGCGTCGACAACGAGCGGCTGCCCAAGGGCGCCGACCCGCACCTGCACCTCAAGCTCGGTCGCGGCGGGCTGGCCGACATCGAGTGGACGATCCAGCTGCTCCAGATGCGCTACGCCGGCGAGCTGACCGCGCTGCGCACGCCCCGCACGCTCGCGGCGGTCGCGGCCGCCCGGGAGGCCGGGCTGCTCGACGCGCCCAGGACGCCGACGTGCTCGCGCGAGGGCTGGCGCACGGTCAGCCGGGTCCGCAACGCGGTCACCCTGGCGCGCGGCAAGAGCTCCGACCAGCTGCCCGACGACGTGCGGGAGCGGGTCGCGGTGGCCAGCATCCTGGGCTACCCGCCGGGCAACACCGACGAGATGGTCAACGACTACCTCCGGATGACCCGGCTGGCCCGCGGCGTGGTGGAACGGGTCTTCTGGGAGCCGGTCGTGCTGTGATCGGCAGGCCTCCGGGATGGCTGGCGGATTTCTTGAGCCTTTCGTGAGCGTCGCCTGATATCCCGGCCCGGCAGTGCATGGTGTCTACCGACCGGGGGGTGGGGTCAACGACAATGGAGTCTTCGATCGCGGTGTTCGACGAGAGCACCCTGCGTCGACTCGTCGACGGACACCGACAGCCGGTCGTTCGTGATCGAGCTTGCGCCGCACCTACCTGCAGCTGCTGCGGCCCGCGGGTCGCAGCGGATCGCGGTGCACGATCGCCGCCGCCGACGTCGAGGCGGCGCTGGACGCCGCGCGCAGCCTGAAGGGCGTCGTCGCGCATGACGGGTGCCGTCGAGCTCGCCGAGCTGGCGACCGCTGATCCAGGACGACCTCAACCGCGACGACCTGCCGCGCTCGCTGGCGCGGGTGGCCGCGCTGCCGGAGGCGGCACGGCGCGCGGACGAGGCGATCACCGCCTTCGTCACGCAGACCGAGTCCGGGGCGGTGCCGGCGAGCCGCGCAGCCAGCCGGCGGGCCGCCTCAGCCGTCGAGCGACTCCATCCGGTAGCCGACGCCGCGCACGGTCTTGATGAAGCGCGCCGCGCCCGGCCTCTCGCCGAGCTTGCGACGCAGGTTGCCGATGTGGACCTCGACGAGGTGGGTGTCGCTGGCCCAGTCGGTGCCCCAGACCGAGCGCAGCAGCGCCTCGCGGGTCCAGACCCGGGCCGGGGTGCGCATCAGCTCGGTCAACAGGTCGAACTCGGTGCGGGTCAGCGACAGCTCGGTCGGCGGCGTTGAACGCGCGGCGGCCGTCGACGTCGACGCGCAGGGCGCCGTGCTCGAGCATCTCGTGGTCGGGGACCAGGTGCGGCGGCCGCGCGAGGCACGACGCCGTAGCCCGCGCCGCGGACGGCGGAAGAGCGCGTTGACCCGCGCCTTGAGCTCGCGCACGCTGAACGGCTTGGAGAGGAAGTCGTCGGCGCCGGTCTCGAGGCCGATCAGCCGGTCGATCTCGTCGTCGCGGGCGGTGATCATCACGACGTAGGCGTCGGAGAGGTCGCGGATGCGCCGGCAGGTCTCGATGCCGTCGATCCCGGGGAGCCCGAGGTCCAGGGTCACCAGGTCGGGATCGAACTCCTTGACCTGGTCGATGGCCAGCAGGCCGGAGTCGACGGCGCGTACGTCGAAGCCCTGGGTGCTCAGGGTGAACTCGATGAGGGAACGGACGTCCGCGTCGTCCTCGACGACGAGGGCGCGACGTTCGCTCGTGTGGCTGTTGGGACACGCGGACGAGTGTGCCAGAACCAGCGTGATCGCGTGGCCGAAGGCTCGGTTCCTCGTCCGGCCGTCGGACGGGCAAGGTCACAGCCAACCTGCCGCGGTGTCCTGTCACCGCGACGAAACAATCCCGACACGGGCTCCCCCTAGCGTCGCGGCCAGGCGTCGGCGCCCGAGGTCGATGCGCGCGTGACCAGAGGGAGCCCCATCACATGACAGCCAACACCGTCCGCCAGCAGGCCATCGCCGCCGTCGAGGCCTACGTGCCGCCGCCGATCAGCTTCGACCCGGGCGAGGAGCCCGGCGAGATCTTCGGCGAGAACGTCTTCAGCCTCACGGCGATGCAGAAGCGTCTGCCGAAGAGCGTCTACAAGTCCGTCCTGTCCACCATCGAGAAGTCCAGCCCGCTCGACCCCGAGGTCGCCGACGCGGTCGCCTCGGCGATGAAGGACTGGGCCCTGGAGAAGGGCGCCACCCACTACGCCCACGTCTTCTACCCGCTGACCGGCCTGACCGCGGAGAAGCACGACAGCTTCCTCGACCCGGTCGGCGACGGCACGGCGTTCGCGTCGTTCTCCGGCAAGACCCTGGTCCAGGGCGAGCCCGACGCCTCGAGCTTCCCCAACGGTGGGCTGCGCAACACCTTCGAGGCGCGCGGCTACACCGGCTGGGACGTGATGAGCCCGGCGTACGTGCTGGAGAACCCCAACGGCAACACGCTGTGCATCCCGACGATCTTCATCTCGATGACCGGCGAGGCGCTCGACCACAAGACCCCGATGCTGCGCTCGCAGCAGGCGATGTCGATCCACGCCAAGCGGGTGCTCAACCTCTTCGGCCACGCCGACCCCGAGAACGTCGTGGCCTACTGCGGACCCGAGCAGGAGTACTTCCTGGTCGACAGCCACTTCTTCCTGGCGCGCCCCGACCTGCTCAACGCCGGGCGCACGCTCTTCGGCGCGAAGCCGCCCAAGGGCCAGGAGTTCGACGACCACTACTTCGGCGCGATCCCCGAGCGGGTGCTCGGCTTCATGATGGACACCGAGCGCGAGCTCTTCAAGCTCGGCATCCCGGCCAAGACCCGCCACAACGAGGTCGCGCCCGGCCAGTTCGAGATCGCGCCCGATGTTCGAGCGCGCCAACGAGGCCTCCGACCACCAGCAGCTGCTGATGACGACGTTCAAGGCGGTCGCCAAGAAGCACGGCATGGAGTGCCTCTTCCACGAGAAGCCGTTCGCCGGGCGTCAACGGCTCGGGCAAGCACGTCAACTTCTCGCTCGGCAACTCCGAGCTCGGCAGCCTGCTCGTCCCGGGCGACACCCCGCACGACAACGCCCAGTTCCTGGTGTTCTGCGCCGCCGTCATCCGCGCGGTGCACAAGTACGGCGGCCTGCTGCGCGTCTCGGTCGCCTCGGCGTCCAACGACCACCGCCTCGGCGCCAACGAGGCCCCGCCGGCGATCATCTCGATCTTCCTCGGCGACCAGCTCGCCGACGTGTTCGACCAGATCGCCAAGGGCGGCGCGACCCGCTCCAAGGAGAAGGGCACGCTCACCATCGGCGTCGACACGCTGCCCGAACCTGACCAAGGACCCGGGCGACCGCAACCGCACCTCGCCGTTCGCCTTCACCGGCAACCGGTTCGAGTTCCGCGCCCCGGGCTCCCTGCAGACCGTGGCCGGCCCGATGGTCATGATCAACACGATCATGGCCGAGGCGCTCGACTACTGCGCCACCGCGCTCGAGAGCGGCGGTCGCCGCCGGCACCGACTTCAACGAGGCCGTCCAGACGCTGCTCGCCGAGATCGTCGCCAACCACGGCGCGGTCATCTTCAACGGCAACGGCTACTCCGACGAGTGGCCGATCGAGGCCGAGCAGCGGGGCCTGAAGAACCTGCGCACCACGGTCGACGCGCTGCCCGAGCTGATCTCGCCCGAGGCCGATCGAGCTGTTCGCGAAGTACGCGGTGTTCAACGAGCGTGAGATGCACTCGCGCTACGAGATCGGTTGCGAGCAGTACATCCTCACGGTCGCGGTCGAGGCCAACCTGACCCTGGAGATCGGCACCACCACCATCCTGCCGGCCGCGATCCGCTACCAGACCGAGCTCGCCGCCGAACGTCGCCGCGCTCAAGGCGGCCGGCGTCGACGCCGACATCTCGACCCTGGAGGCGGTCAGCGCACCCGATCGCCGACCTCAAGGCCGGGCTCGGGCACGCTCGCCGACGCCATCGCCACGAGCACCCGGAGGACCCGCTCGAGGCGGCGACCTACATGCGCGACTCGGTGCATCCCGGCGATGGCCGACGGTCCGCGCCGCGGCCGACACGCTCGAGGGCCTGGTGGCCGACGACCTGTGGCCGCTGCCGACCTACCAGGAGATGCTCTACATCCTCTGATCGCCCGGGCGACCGCACCCGTCGACTACGTGTCGGCGGGTGCGGTCGAGCCGGTCCTCGGCAGGGTGACGACGACCGTCGCACCCCCGCCGGGCGTCGCATCCATCCGGATGGTGCCACCGTGCGACCCGGCGACAGGTGGCCAGGCCCACACCGGTGCCCACCACCGACCCCTCGACCCGCACGAACGGCTCGAAGATCCGCTCCCGGTCGGCCTCGTCGACCCCGACGCCGTGGTCGACGACCCGCAGGACCCACGCGCCGTCCACGTCGCGGGCATCGATCTCCACATCCGGTCGCCGGCCCGGGCTGCGTACTCGACGGCGTTGGTCAGGAGGTTGTGGACGACGAGGCGCAGCTGGACGGGGTCGGCCTCGGCGAACGCCGCCGGCTCCTGGTTGCTGCGCTCGAGCTCGGTGATGGTGCTGGTCAGCTGGCGGGTGCGCAGGTCCAGCTCGAGGCGGGCCGTGAGGGGGCTATCCTGTGCTCACTCAGCAGGTGGGGCGTCGCTGGACGCAGTCACGTCCGTGACCTTCCGCCCGGACCCGCGGACCCTCAGCCCGCGTCCCCCGGAGGTTTCGTGGTAGCCGAGCACCGCCTCTCCGAGGTGTTGAGCGAGTTCGCCCGGACGGTGGCGACGGACGTCCCGATCCAGGGACTCCTGGACCACCTGGTCAAGCGCATCGTGGACCTGCTGCCGGTCGACGGCGCCTGTCACCCTGATCTCGGGGGGCGACGGACCCCGCACGTGTCCGCCTCCGACAGCGCGGCGTTGCGGTTCGAGCGCCTGCAGACCCAGCTCGGCGACGGTCCGTGCCTCGCGGCGTACGACACCGACGCCGCGATCCTGGTCCCCGACCTCGGCACGGACCACCGGTTCCCGGCGTTCGCGCAGCACGCGGTCCCCGCCGGGCTCGCCGCGGTCTTCACGTTCCCGCTCCGCGACGGCAGGCAGGGCCTCGGCGCGCTCGACCTGTACCGCAGCAGCCCCGGTCACCTCGGCGTGGAGGACCTGGCCGCCGCGCAGACCCTCGCCGACGTCGCGGCGGCATACCTGATCAACGCCCGCGCGCGATGCGACCTGCAGGTCGCCGCCGAGACCGAGCGGGCGAGCCTGGCCAGGTTCCGCGAGCTGGACGTGGCGAAGACCGAGTTCGTCGCGTCGGTGATCCACGAGCTGCGCACACCGATGACCAGCATCTCCGGCTACTCCGAGATGCTGGGCGAGGCGGCCGGTCTCACCTCGCAGCAGAGGAAGATGATGGGCGCGATCAATCGCAACTGCCGGCGGCTGGAGGCGCTCGCCGACGACCTGCTCACGCTGTCCAGCTTCGAGCCGGGCTCCTACCAGGGCCAACGGCGCGACGTGGACCTGGCGTCGCTGGTGTCGGACGTGCGCCGAGGCCTGCCCGGCGTCCTGGCCGGGCGTGACCTGCGGATGAGCTACGACCTGCCGGCGGGCCTCGTGACGGTGCGGGGGGACCACCTCCAGCTGGAGCGCATGGTGTCGAACCTGGTCGTCAACGCGGTGAAGTTCACGCCGGACGGAGGGTCGGTCGAGGTCGCCCTGCGGGTGGCCGAGGGCCAGGCCTGCTTGACGGTCAGCGACAGCGGGATCGGGATCCCGCAGGACGAGCAGGACCTGCTCTTCACCCGGTTCTTCCGATCCTCCACCGCCCACCAGTACGCCATCCACGGGTCCGGGCTCGGGCTGGCCATCGTCTGGTCGATCGTCGCGAGTCATGGTGGCGCGGTCACGGTCGTCTCGGAACCGATGCACGGCACGACGTTCACCGTGACCCTGCCCCTGTCGCTGCCCCAGTCGCTGCCCTGACCACGGAAGCTGTGCCGCCGGGCTCAGGACCTCCTGGTCGGCCGTTCGGTCAGCGTGCCGTCGATGATCGCGGTGGCGACGCTGACGAGCGTCTGTCCCGTCTGCCGGGCACGCTGGCGCATCGCGGTGAAGGCCGTCGCCACGTCGACCTCGTGCCGCTCCGCGTACATGCCCTTGGCCTGCTCGATGAGCACCCTGCTGTTCAGCGCGGACTGGAGCTGCTCGGCCAGGACGTGCTTCTCGGTCACCGCCCGCTCCTGGAGCAGCCCGATCGTCGCGATGTCGGCCAGGCCCTGGCCCAGGGCGATGTCGTGGTCGGAGAGGACGCCCGGGCGGGCGAGGAAGATGTTGAGGGCGCCGACGACCTCGCTGCGCAGCTGGAGCGGCAGCGCGTGGACCGAGGTGAAGTGCGATGCGCGGACGGCGCTCCCGAAGCCGGGCCAGCGTGACTCCGCCGCGTCGGCATCGACGTTGGTCACCTGGATGCCCTGTCGGAAGCTGTCGATGGAGGGGCCCTGGTCGTACTGCAGCTCGAAGAGCTCGAGCATCCGCGACTCCTCCGAGGAGGAGGCGACGACCTGCACCTTGCCGCGCAGGTCGGCGAGCATCAACCCGGCCGCCTGGGCGTCCAGCAGCTCGACGACCGACTCGGTCAGGGTGTGCAGGAAGTCGATGACGTCGTAGTCGTCGACGAGGGTGTCGGCGAGCTCGACGAAGACCTCGATCAGGCGTTGTTGGGTCACCATGCCGTCATGCCTCTTCTCCCTCGGGCGACCGGCGCGTCGGGCCACTCATTCATGATGCTCCGTCTCCGGGTCGAAACGAAGCCGACGGGCGACGACGTCGCACGCGATGGTGAAGAGCGACGTGTCGTCGGCGAACGCGTGCGCCCTCAGGAGGAGCATCGCCTCGACCAGCCCGACACCGGCCTGCACGGCCACCATGCCGGTGGCCTGGTGCACCTCGGCGAGGTGCTGGCTCTGGTCGGCCGGCTCGGGGGGCAGGCCTGCATCTCCCGAGCTGCCGGACCGGCCGCTCAGGAGCACCGACGTGGCTGCGTCGGCGTAGGAGAGGCCTTCGCCCAGCTGATCCGGTGACAGCGGTCCCGACATGTCCCGGCAGAGGTCCAGGACGCCGAGGCGGATGCGGCCGACCTGCAGGGGGAAGCTGAAGACAGCCTCGACCCCGGCGGCCAGCGCGGCCGGACCGAACGCCGGCCAACGGAGGGGCGCGGTACGTCTCAGCTCGGGCTGGAGGACCGGCCGCCCGGACCTCGAGGCCTCGAGGCAGGGGCCCTCGCCGAGGTCGAACTGGATCCGCTGCAGGCTGCTCCCCAGCCCGGGAGTCGCGGCGACCAGACCCTCGTGGCCCCGGTCGCTCATCAGCACGAGCGCGACCCCGCTGACCGGCAGCGCGTCGGCACACGCGGCGCAGAGGCGCCCCGGGACCGTCTCGCCGGTCCCGGCCGACGCTACGGCGGCAGCGACGATCTCGGTAGCCCGGCTCGATGCCACGACCGACCCCTTGCCCCGACCTCGCGTGGTGGCCTACGTCGCCGGTTCGCGGCGGAGGACCTTCTCCTCCCGAGCATAGGGGCGACGAGAGGGGTGCCGCCCGCCGGTGGCCGGCGACGGACACTCACCGTGAGCCGCTCAGCACCCGCAGGGCCAGCGCGGTGGTGCTCTCGACGCCCAGGTAGCCGACGACCCGCTCGACGGCCGAGTGGTCGAGCGGCAGCAGCCCCGCGGAGCCGGGCACGTCCGGGGTGAGCGCGAGGTCGAGGTCGCGGCGTCCGGACATGATCGACAGGTTGAACTCGAACTGCGCCCGGGCCCCGGGAGCGCTCAGTCGGCGCAGCAGGCCGGCCCCGACGCGGCGGGTGCCCTGCTCCTCGCAGTAGGAGTCGAGGGCCGCCACCAGGGTGGCCCCTCCGTGGTGGTCGATGTCGGCCCAGACAGCGTCCATCGAGTCGACGAGCGAGAGCAGCAGCGAGGCGGACTTCTCGCCCACGCCGACGACGCCGGGGAGGTTGTCGCTGGCGTCACCGCGCAGGGCGGCGTACGTCAGGTAGTGCTCGGCCTCGACGCCGTACAGGGCTTGGAGCCGGGCGGGGTTCAGCAGCGGCGACCCCGTGATGCCGCCGCTGATCAGGCGCAGCACCTGGGTGCTGGGACTGATGTGGGCGAAGGCGTCGCGGTCGGAGGTCACGATCACGCAGTGCCAGCCGACCCGCTCCGCCCATGCGGCTGCGGACGCGCTGACGTCGTCGGCCTCGAGCCCGGGAGGTACGACGGTCCGCAGCCCCAGCGCCTCCAGCAGTCCGGGTGCCCGGTCGAGCTGGTCGACCAGGGCCGGGTCCTTGTCCGGACGTCCCGCCTTGTAGTCGGGGTAGGACTGCGCCCGCACCGACGAGCTGCGGTCGTCGAGGCCGAACACCACGGCATCCGGGGTGAACTGGTCGATGGCCTCGAGGATCTGCAGCAGCATGCCGTGCAGGGCCCAGGCCGGCCGGCCACCGCGGTCGAGGAGGCCGGACCCGGCGCGCGCGTGATGGTGGCGATGCAGGAGCGACGGAGCGTCCACGGCCAGCAGCAGGCGCGGCTCGGGGGAGTCCGGTGCAGGGGTCGACATGACGATCCGTCAGCGTACGCCGGTCCGGGCGGCCGGGTGTCACCGTCCCGGGCCGTGGGGAGTGGCTGCGCCCCCCTCGGGGCGCCGGACCCGGCTAGCCTGCGCGCATGACTCCTCTCGTGCTGACCGTGATCGGTGACGACCGCCCGGGCCTCGTCTCGGCGGTCTCCGGGCTCGTCGAGGCCCGCGGCGGCACCTGGCAGCGCAGCCAGATGGCGAGGTTGTCGGGCAAGTTCGCCGGGATCGCCCTGGTCGCCGTACCGGGGGAGCGGGTGGGCGACCTCGAGGCCGACCTGGCCGCACTCGCCGCTCAGGGCCTGCTGGTCAGCGTCGAGCGCGCCGAAGGCGCTACCGAGCGGGTGGCCACCGACTGGCGGCTGCACCTGCTCGGCCAGGACCGGCCCGGCATCGTCGCGGAGGTCTCGGCGGCCCTGGCGGCCGCCGGCGTCGGGATCGACGAGCTCCACACCGAGGTGCGGGAGGCGCCGATGGCCGGCGGCACCCTCTTCGAGGTCGATGCCCGGCTGTCGGTGGCAGCGGGCACTGACACGGCCCGGGTACGTGCCGACCTCGAGCGCCTGGCCGACGAGCTGATGGTCGACCTCGGGCTCGACGAGGCCTGACCCGGCCGTCCTCCTGCCCAGGGGTGAGGTGGCCCGAGCCTCGGGGGCGCAGGGTGGAGGCATGACCACCACTCCCGACCAGACCACCCCCGACGAGCACCCCGACGTGGTGCCCAGCCTGGACCCCGACCAGCCCTCGGCCGACCCCCAGACCCAGCCGGCGCCGGAGCCGGAAGGCACCTGAGCCGATCCGGTCGGGCGGTCAGGCCGCAGGGCCGGCCACACCCTCGAGGACGGGGCCGGGTGTGGGGGAGCGGCGACGTCCCCGGACCCAGGAGTCGAGCGCGAGACCGATGCCCAGCAGGAGGATCGCGACGATCCCGTCCAGCCACCAGTGGTTGCCGGTCGCCGCGACGACCAGCATCGTGATGACCACGTGCAGCAGGAAGAGTCCCCGCCACCGGCTCGTGGAGGTCGCCACGATGCCGAACGAGACGACGGCCGCCCAGGCGACGTGGATCGACGGCATGGCGGCGAACTGGTCCGAGACCCCGGCCGACACGTCGCCGCTGTAGACCGACGGCCCGTAGTTCCAGGACAGGTCGACGTACCCCAGGTCGGGCAGGAACCGGGGCGGCGCCACCCGGACGAAGCGGATCAGCAGGCAGAACGCCGTGACGAGGGCCAGGCCGTTGCGCCAGTGCGGGTACTGGTCACGGTGCCGCACGAACATCCAGATCATGAAGCCGAGCAGCGCCGGGACGTGGACGGTCGCGTAGTACCAGGTCGAGACGGTGGCGATCCGGTCGTGGTCGAGGACGAACCGCTGGAGCGAGAGCTCCGTGGGCAGGTGCAGGGCGTGCTGCACCGCCACGATGTCGCGGGCTCGGCTGATGGCGCCTTCCGCAGTGGCGATGGGCAGCATCCGGGCGAGCCGCCACACGGCGTACAGACCGGAGATCAGGGCGAGCTCGGCGGCCACCGCGGTCACCTGGACCGCAGCCACCTGCCGTGAGCGGCGCAGCGCCACCCAGAGGAGGCCGCTGAGCACGGCTGCCGCGGTGGCTTGGTCCCACGTCGGCCACGGCATGACGCGATTGTGCCAAGGCCGACCCCCGTCTGTCGCGCACGGGCCCGGATCCTCGCACCGATGCCCCTCACCTGCAGGGGCGTATCCCCGCACCCCCGTGGTGCAGTGGGGTGGGGCATCTAGGAAAGGTGAACACCCCATGGATACCGCTCAGATCATCTGGATCCTCGTCGCCGTGGTCGTGGTGGTGGCGATCGTCGCCGCCGTCGTGATGCTGTCGCGCCGCCGCAAGGAGCACGACACGGAGCAGCGCCGGGTCCAGGCAGACCAGCTGCGCCACCAGGCCGCCCAGCAGTCCACCGACGTCCAGGCCTCCGAGCTGCGGGCCAACGAGGTCGAGGCCGAGGCCGAGCTCGCCCGAGCGCGTGCCGCGCGTGCGGAGCAGGAGGCGGAGGAGGCCGACCGGCAGTCCGCCGTGGAGCAGGCCATGCAGGAGGACGTCGTGCGCGAGGCCGACCAGGTGGACCCCCAGGTCGATCACCGCGCCGACGACTACCGACCGACGGCTCTCGACACCCCCGTCGATCCGACGCCGACGGCGGGCGACACCCCGCTGGAGCCGACCCCGGTCCACGACGACGGCGTGGGCGGGCCGACCACGGAGGGCACGCACCGCGCGACCTGAAGCCGGTCGCGCCGGTCGTCCCGGGAGCCTTCGCAGGCTCTCGGGACCTTTGGCCGTCGCGTCCCGACCTTGGACTCTCCACCCCGGTCGCGTGCGCTCCTAACGTCAGGGGCGAAGCGGAGACAGATGTTCTCCGGACGCACGCACCTACGGAGACAACATGCGATCAGCATTCGACAAGGTCATCTCAGCGACAGGTCTTGCCCTGGTCGCCGTCCTGCTCGTGGCGGGAGGCCTGCTCACCTGGGCCAACGTGTTCATCGGCAACCAGGTCGAGGACCAGCTCACGATGCAGGGCATCACCATGCCGGAGGGCGAGGCCCTCGCCGGCCTTCCCGCGGCCGACGCGGCTGCCCTCGAGCCGTACGCCGGCAGCGTGCTCGACACCGGTCCCGAGGCCAAGGCCTTCGCCGACCACTACATCCTGGCCCACATGAACGCGTCCAGCGACGGCCAGACCTACGAGGAGATCAGCGGGCAGTACATCCAGCTCAGCGACGAGGACAAGGCCAGCGCCGACGGACTGGCCCTGGGCGGCCTGCGCCAGTCGCTCTTCATGGGCAACACCCTGCGCGGTCTGCTCCTCTACGGCTATGCCTTCGCCACCATGGGCACCATCGCCGGGATCGCTGCGATCGGCGCCTTCGTCGGTGCCGCGGCCATCCTCGTCCTGGCCGGCCTCGGCTTCCGCCACTCCCGCCGCGAGGACGTCCACGACTCGGACCTCCCCACCCCGGGGCGGAACGTGCCGCAGCCGGTCTGACCCCCGCTGCGCCGGTCTCACCGGCACCCGCCCACGAGCTCCCACGACCCGCACGGGTCGTGGGAGCTCGTGCGTCGCCCGTCTGGCACGCTGGAGGGATGACGCAGACCGAGCTGCCCCACCACGACGAGTCCATCACCGTCGACGTCTCGCCCGAGGTGCTCTACGACCTCGTGTCCGACATCACCCGGACCGGGGACTGGAGCCCGGTGTGCCGGGCGTGCTGGTGGGACGACGAGGCGGAGGCCGGACAGGTCGGCGCCTGGTTCCACGGTCGCAACGAGATCCCGACCCGCACCTGGGAGACACGCTCGCAGGTGGTCGCGGCCGACCGCGGTCGCGAGTTCGCCTGGATCGTCGGCGGCAGCTTCGTCCGCTGGGGCTTCCGCATGACCGCCGATGGTCCGGGCACCAGGCTCACCGAGTCGTGGACCTACCTCCCGGGCGGGATCGCGTACTTCGAGGAGGTGTACGGCGACCGGGCGCAGGCCCAGATCGCCGAGCGGACCCGGGACGCCCTGGACGGGATCCCCCGGACGCTGGCAGCGATCAAGCAGATCGCCGAGGCGTCCGCGAGTCCCGCCTGACCCTGGTGGGAGCTCAGTCCGCGCTGACCTGGCGGCGGAACGTGTCGCGCTCGGTGTGCAGGTCCCACAGGAGCCCGGCGAGGACGTCGGGGTCCTTCTCGTCGTCACCCTCGACGATCGCGCCGCCGATGATGAGCTGCGAGACCTGGATGCCCTCCTCGCCGAGCACCTCGTGGAGCAGCTCGGCGTACGCCGCCTGCCCGGCGAAGGCCACCGACGTGCCGGTGACGTTGCGTCCCGGCTTGACCGCGGAGCCGCCGTTGACGAAGAGGATGGTGCCGCGGTCCTCACCGAGGAAGCGCATCCCAGGGACGACCTGGTGGACAGCCGCGACCGGGCCGTAGATGGAGAACTCGATCGGTCCGACGAGGTCGGCCGGCGTGGTCTCGAGCACGGGACGCATGAAGTCCTTGGCCGGGAGCGGGCTGTACTGCAGCACCTCGATGGGGCCGAGCTCCTCGGTGACCTTCTGCAGCGCCGCGGTCAGCGAGTCCGGGTCGCGTACGTCGGCCGCGAACCCCTGCGCGCGCACGCCGTCCCGGGCCAGCTCGTCGGCCAGGGCGTCGAGGCGCCCCTGGTTGCGCGAGATCAGGCCGACGGTGAACCCTTCCTTGCCGAACCGTCGTGCGACGGCTGCTCCGAGTCCTGCTCCTGCTCCGATGATGGCGATTGAAGTCATGCGGGTGGAACCGTCCGGGTCCCCGTCACCATTCCGCACCCAGGGGTGAGTCACGCCGGCTGACGCTGCTCGGTGCGGTCGACCCCGGTGGCGGTCAGGTAGACCACGGTGGCCAGGATCGCCCCGAGGAAGATCACGCTGGTGACCAGGGTGCCGAGGGCCAGCCCGCCCTCGCTCCGGTCGAGGGCCAGGAAGTCGCCGATGTTGGCGCCCAGCGGACGGGTGAGGATGTAGGCCATCCAGAAGGACAGGACCGGGCCCACCAGACCCGACCGCCAGCCGAGCGCCACCAGTGCGATCAGGCCGGCCGGGAGCAGGATGGCGGCGCCGGGGGACCAGCCGGTGAGGTCGAGGGTCCAGTCGCCCAGCGCGGTACCGAGCGCGAAGGTGACGAGCACGACGAGCCAGTACCAGCCCTCGCGCTGCGTGGTGGTGATCGAGTGGATCGACAGAGTGCGCTCGCGTGCGTACCAGGCAGCGAACACCGCCGCGAGGAGGACGGCGAACACCACCGAGCTGACCGCGAGCGGGACACCGCGGGAGTCGGTGAGGTTGTCGGTGAGCAGCGTGCCGACGACGCTGATGAGCACGACGGCCGACCAGTAGACGCCGGGCACGTACTGCCGGAGGCGCAGCTGCACCGCCAGGGTCACGACCAGGGCCGCGGTGAAGACGATCGTGGTGTTCGCCAGCCCGAAGCCGAGGGTCTCGTTGACATAGTCGGCGAAGCTCTCACCGACGGTGGTGCAGAGGATCTTGATGACCCAGAAGAAGACGGTGACGTCGGGGACCTTGTTGAGCATCCGGTGGCCCGCGGCCTGGAGGGAGGTGGTCATGGAGCGAGGGTGCGACGCTCGACCTGACGACGACCTGACTGCGCGTGCCGCCGGTCCCAGCCGCCCCGCCCACGAGCTGCGCGGCGCCCGTCCGGCAGAGTGGGCGCGTGACCTCCACCGAGCCCGAGACCCCCCGTCCCACGGGGGATGCGTCGTACGACCCCACCGACACCTTCGTGCACGTCCGCGGTGCGAGCGAGCACAACCTGAAGAACATCGACGTCGACCTGCCGCGTGACGCGATGGTCGCGTTCACCGGGGTCTCCGGGTCGGGCAAGTCGTCGCTGGCGTTCGGCACGCTGTACGCCGAGGCGCAGCGTCGCTACTTCGAGTCGGTGGCGCCGTACGCCCGTCGCCTCCTGCAGCAGGTCGGTGCGCCACAGGTGCAGGAGATCACCGGGCTCCCGCCGGCCGTCGCGCTCCAGCAGCGGCGCGGTGCGGCCAGCTCCCGCTCGACCGTCGGCACGCTCACGACGCTGTCGAACCTGCTGCGCATCCTCTACTCCCGGGCCGGCACCTATCCCGAGGGCGCCGCCCACCTGGCGGCCGAGGCGTTCTCGCCCAACACCGTCGCCGGGGCGTGTCCGCGCTGCCACGGGCTCGGCGTGGCCCACGACGTGAGTGAGTCGCTGCTGGTGCCGGACCCGTCGCTCAGCATCCGTGAGGGCGCGGTCGCCTCGTGGCCGGGTGCCTGGCAGGCGCACAACCTGCGCCGGATCGTGCGGAGCATCGGGATCGACGTCGACCGTCCCTGGCGCGAGCTGGCCAAGAGCGACCGCGACTGGATCCTCTACACCGACGAGCAGCCCTCCGTGCTCATCGAGACCCAGCACCGCGACGACGGGGGCACCGGCCGGCCGTACCACGGCACGTTCTGGAGCGCCCGCAAGCACGTCCTGCACGTGCTCTCCGACTCCAAGAGCCAGGCGATGCGCGACAAGGCCATGCGGTTCATGGTCAGCACGCCGTGCCCCCTGTGCGACGGCAGCGGCCTCACGGTCGAGGCGCTCGCCGTGACCTTCGGCGGCCGCTCGATCGCCGAGGTGAACGCGCTGACCTTCCAGGACCTGGTCGAGGTGCTACGGCCCTTCGCCTCCGGTGCGGGGGAGGACGCCAACGAGGTGGCCACCCGGATCTGCTCCGACCTGGTCGCCCGGATCGAGGTGCTGCTGGACCTGGGGCTGGGCTACCTCGGCCTCGGCCGCAGCTCCACGACGCTCTCGCCGGGCGAGGCGCAGCGCCTGCGGATCGCCACCCAGCTCCGGTCCGGCCTGTTCGGGGTCGTCTACGTGCTCGACGAGCCGTCGGCCGGCCTCCACCCCGCCGACGCGGAGCCGCTGCTCGACGTCCTCGACCGGTTGAAGGCGTCGGGCAACTCGCTGTTCGTCGTCGAGCACGACCTGGACGTCGTACGTCGCGCCGACTGGGTGGTCGACATCGGGCCCGGCGCCGGCGAGGCCGGGGGACAGGTGCTCTACAGCGGGCCGGTGCCCGGCCTGGAGCACGTGGAGGAGTCCGCGACGAGCGCCCACCTGTTCGGCCGGGCCGAGCGGCTCACCCACGACCCGCGGGAGCCGCACGGCTGGCTGCACCTTCAGGGGGTCTCGCGGCACAACCTCGACGACGTGTCGGTCGACGTGCCCCTGTGCGTGCTGACGGCAGTGACCGGCGTGTCCGGCTCGGGCAAGTCGACCCTGGTGACCCAGGTCCTCGCCGAGCTCGTGCGCACCCACCTCGGGCTCGCGCCGGACGCGGAGGCGGACGCCGGACCCGAGGTGGCTGCTCCCGGCGAGGTGGGGCTCCGCGTCGATGTCGACAACGTCTCGGGGCTGGACACCTTCGACCGGCTGGTCCTGGTCGACCAGCGGCCCATCGGCCGCACGCCGCGGTCGAACCTCGCGACGTACACCGGGCTCTTCGACGCGGTGCGCAAGGTCTTCGCGGCCACCGACGAGGCCCGCAGCCGCGGCTACGGGGCCGGCCGGTTCTCCTTCAACGTCGCGGAGGGCCGCTGCGAGACCTGCCAGGGCGAGGGGTTCGTCTCGGTCGAGCTGCTGTTCCTTCCCGGGACCTACGCGCCCTGCCCGACCTGTCACGGTGCGCGCTACAACGCCGAGACGCTCGAGGTGACCTACCGCGGCAGGAACGTCGCCGAGGTGCTCGGCCTGACCGTCGACGACGCCGCCGGCTTCCTGGCCGACGTGCCGGCCGCCTCGCGCAGCCTCGAGACGCTGCGCGAGGTCGGGCTGGGCTACCTGCGGCTGGGACAGCCGGCCACCGAGCTCAGCGGGGGAGAGGCGCAGCGGATCAAGCTCGCCACCGAGCTCCAGCGGGCCCGTCGAGGCCATGCGCTCTACCTGCTCGACGAGCCCACGGCCGGCCTGCACCCGGCCGACATCGCGCTCCTCCTGCGCCAGCTCCACCGGCTCGTCGACGCCGGCAACACGGTGGTCCTGGTCGAGCACGACCTCGACACGATCGCCACTGCCGACTGGGTGATCGACCTGGGTCCCGGTGGCGGCGACACCGGCGGCCGCGTCGTCGCCTCCGGCACGCCGGGCGACGTCGCGAGCACGCCGGGCAGCGTCACCGCGCCGTACCTGGCGCGGCGGCTCCGGTAGCCACGAGGGCACCGGTGAGATCCGGGACACCCGACACGGTCGGATCGGCCGACCTGCAGGTCCCGGTCGCCGGATTTCGCTACGCTTGCCGCTCCAGTGTGATCGGGAGGCACTATGGCTCCGGTCCGGCATGAGGCAGACCTCTTCCGACCGATGTACCAGATCATCCGTCGGATCAATCTGGGCGTCGACGTCCACACGGCCCTCGAGGTCGTGACCGAGGGCGTCGTGGACGCGGTCGGGTTCCAGGTGGCCGCGATCAGCTGGCTCACCGATGCCCTGGACTTCGAGATCGTGTCGGTGGCCGGAAGCGACGATGCCCGGGCCCAGCTGATGGGGGCCCGGACGGCGTTGGCCCGGATGGAGACCGAGCTCGCTGCCTCGGACCAGTCCGGTGCGTTGTTCTTCCTGCCGGCGGGCCGGTTGGCCGAGGCCTCCGACGGCTGGATCCCCGAGCTCCCCGACCTGCCACCGGCTCCTGGGCGGTGGGAGCCCGAGGACACCCTGCGGTGCCTGCTCCGTTCGCCCGAGGGCGAGCTGCTGGGGCTGCTGTCCGTGGATCTGCCGGACGACGGGCTGCGGCCCTCGACCGCGCGCCGCGAGGTCCTGGAGATGTACGCCGACCTTGCCGGTCTCGCGCTCAGCCAGGCGCGGCGCTCGACGGCGCTCGAGGAGCGGGTCCAGCTCTCGTCCGCGGTCCAGGCCGCCCTGATGAGCACCGACACCGGTCAGGACCTCGACACCCTGGTGAGCTCCTGCGCGCCGGCGTTCTCCGGGGCGCTGCAGACCGACACCTTCTGGGTCCGGGTCACCGATGCACAGAACCCCGGGCACCCGGGCCACCAGGCCAGCGTTCCTGCGGGGGCGGCACCGGTCGCGGGCGCAGAGATCCTGGCGCACGCCGCGAGTGACGCCCGGGCGGCGTGGGCGGACGGCGTCGTGTCCACGGCGACGCTCCGCAACGGCGGCTGGTTCGCCAGCGCGTCGGCGTGGACCGAGGCCCGGGAGCGGATCGAGGTGGTGGAGGGCCGTGCGGGCTGGGTCCGTCGCGGCACCGGCCCGCCCGTCCCCATCCCGGGCGACCAGGTGGCCCTGGTCTCGTACCTGCACTCCCTCGGGCTGAGCAACCTCCTGATGTGCCCCGTCGGCGTGGGCGCGGACTGCTTCGGCTACTTCGTCGGCGGTCGTAGCGACGACAGGGCGTGGTCGGAGGAGGAGATCGAGGCTGCCGCGCGGATGGGTCGACACCTCGGCCAAGCGGTGCTGTCAGTGCGGCTGCTGGAGCGCGAGCGGGTGCTGGTCCAGCAGCTGGAATCGCTCGACCAGTACAAGAACGACCTGGTCTCGACGGTGTCCCACGAGCTGCGCACGCCCCTGACCTCGGTTGTCGGGCACCTGGAGCTGCTCGAGGACGCGGTGACGGAGGGCGCGCCGGTCGACCACGCCACCTTCCACGTCCTGCACCGCAACCTGCGCCGGGTGCTGACCCTGACCGACGAGCTGCTCATGCTCAAGAAGATCGACGGCGGCGCGGGCACGGGCAACACCGTGGTCGACCTGCGGCTCGTGGCACGCGACGTCGTGGCCTCGCTCCAGCCGCAGGCCGGCACCGCTGGTGTCTCGCTCCGGCTGGCACCCCTCGGCGGCCCTGTCCTGATCACGGGGAACGTCGTCGAGCTCGAGCGCGTGGTGCTGAACCTCGTCGACAACGCCGTCAAGTACACGCCGAGCGACGGTGAGGTCGAGGTGACCATCGAGCACACCAGCCGCTTCGTCCGGCTGGTCGTGAAGGACTCCGGCATCGGCATCAGCGCCAACGACCAGGAGGAGCTCTTCGCCGAGTTCTTCCGCTCGACCAACCCGACCGCCCTGGCCATGCCCGGCACCGGGCTGGGGCTCAGCATCGTGCGCCGCATCGTCCAGCGTCACGGCGGCTCGATCCGGGTGACGTCAGCGCCCGGGGAGGGCAGCACCTTCGCCGTCCGGCTGCCGCTGAGCCATACGCGCCACGAGTGAGCCCGT
This sequence comes from uncultured Actinomycetota bacterium, assembly GCA_963757695.1. Taxonomy (GTDB): domain Bacteria; phylum Actinomycetota; class Actinomycetes; order Propionibacteriales; family Nocardioidaceae; genus Nocardioides. Next base: position 250,705 of record CAVWTJ010000005.1, on the reverse strand, counting down.
CACGACGCTGCGGTCAGGGCTGGACCACGCCGTGGTCGGCGTCGTACGTCTCGCCGGTCAGCTTCGTCTTGGCGAAGCTGATGAGTGAGGCCACCTTGCCTCCCGGCGTGTCCCAGTACTCGGCCCGCTCGACGTCGACCCGCAGGAGCACCGCGTCGGGGTCCTCCGGGCCTCCGGGCAGCCAGGCCTCCGCGAAGGTGGTCCAGAGCTCGCGGAGCTTGTCGGTGTCGTCGACGACATACGCCGAGCCGGTCAGCGCTACCCAGGCGGCGCGCGAGGAGAACGTGAGGGCGACCTTCGGCTCGTGCACGAGTGCGGCGACGTGGGCGGTGCCGCGGGCGGTGATGAACCAGAGCTCCGCGTCGGGGTCGACCTCCTGGCGCGCCATCGGCACCGTGCGGGGGCCGTCGGGTCCGAAGGTGGTGAACATGGCGATGGGCATGTCCTCCATCAGCTGGACGAGGTGCTCGCGGTCCTTCGTGTCGGTGGTCATGTCCCGAGCATGACCGCCCGGGCCGCTCGTCCCCAGCCCCCTCCGGGTGAGGGACGCCGGCGGTCGCGGCGGCTGTTCTCCAGGCCTCACCCCGTCGGTGGTGGTGGTGGGACCCTCGAAGGCCTCACCGTTGTCGAGGAGCTCGGCGCACGGCCGGGCCTCCGACGAGTCATGGAGGCGACGATGAAGGCAGTGACGTGGCAAGGTCCCCGCGACATGAGGGTGGAGGACGTCCCGGACGCGCGGATCATCGACCCGACGGACGCCGTGATCCGGGTCACGACTACCGGGCTGTGTGGGTCGGACCTCCACCTCTACGAGCCCCTGGCCCCGTTCATGACCCCGGGAGACGTCGTGGGCCACGAGCCGATGGGGATCGTCGAGGAGGTCGGGAGCGAGGTCCGCGACCTCCGGGTGGGAGACCGGGTGGTGGTGCCGTTCAACGTGAGCTGTGGCTCGTGCTGGATGTGTGAGCAGGGGCTTCACAGCCAGTGCGAGACCACCCAGAACCGCGACCAGGGCACCGGCGCCAGCTTCCTCGGCTACAGCAAGCTGTACGGCCAGGTCACGGGTGGGCAGGCCGAGTTCCTGCGGGTCCAGTTCGCCGACTTCCTGCCGGTGAAGGTCCCCGAGGGGCCGTCGGACGACAGGTTCGTCTACCTGTCCGACGTGATCCCGACCGCCTGGCAGGGTGTCCGGTACGCCGACCTTCCCGACGAAGGCGTGCTGCTGGTGATGGGCGCCGGACCCATCGGTGACATGGCGGCACGGATCGCGCTTCGCGAGGGCCACCGCGTGGTCGTCGCCGACCGCGTCCCCGAGCGTCTCGAACGCGTCCGCACGCTGGGTGCCGAGACGATCGACATCGACGCGGTCGACGACCTGGCCGAGGAGGTCCGGTCACGCACGGGCGGCCGCGGCGCGGACGCGGTCATCGACGCCGTCGGCATGGAGGCGCACGGCAACCCGGTCGCGGAGAAGCTGATCAAGGCGGTGGGCCTGCTTCCCGACAAGGTGGCCGAGCCGGTGATGCGCACGGCCGGCTTCGACAGGCTGGCCGCCCTTCACGGTGCCATCGATGCGGTCCGCCGGGGCGGGACCGTCTCGATCCTCGGCGTGTACGGCGGCGCCGCGGACCCGATGCCGCTGATGCAGATGTTCGACAAGCAGATCCAGCTGCGGATGGGTCAGGCCAACGTCCGGCGCTGGACCGACGACATCCTCCCGCTGCTCCTCGACGATGCCGACCCGCTGGGCACCGAGTCGTTCGCGACCCACCGCCTGCCGTTGACCGACGCTCCGGCGGCGTACGCGTCGTTCCGGGACAAGAAGGAGGGGATGATCAAGGTCGTGTTCACGCCTTGAGGCCAGGTCGCCCGGTGGCAGGGCTGAGCCCTGCCACGGGGTGTCTCCTCGGAACTGGGAGTTGCGGGTTCGGGTTCGGGTCGCGACGCTAGGGACGAGGGGTCGGGACCCGCACGGGTCGTCCGACTCATCTCGGGTGGAGGAACGATGGCACACGCGGACCGTGGTCGGCCCGGCCCGGGACCGTGGAGCGGCGCGTCCTACGGTCTCCTCGGCCGCGACGCCGAGCTGGCCGCCGTTCGCGCTCACCTCGGCGGTGGAGGCCGGGTCGCCACTGTGCTGGCCGAGGCCGGGGCCGGCAAGACCTCCCTGGTCGAGGCCGTCGCGACCGCCTCGTCGGGCGAGGGGTGGGCAGTTCTAAGGGCCCAGGGCCGACTGACCGAGAGGATGCTCGGTCTCGCCACCCTGCTGGACCTGGTGGACCCAGGCCTCGCCCCGACGGCGGAGGTGGCCGACCTGGCCTCCTCGATCCGCGAGCGGGTCCTGGGCCACGACCAGGACGTGCGGCACGACGGACTGCGCCTGCGGCGCGACGTGCACCAGTGGTTGCTGGCGCAGGCCGAGCCGCGGACCCCGCTGCTCGTGGTGATCGACGACGTGCAGTGGGTCGACCCGGCCTCGTGGTCGGTGCTCTCCTTCGTCGCCAACCGGCTGGGCCTGTCGTCGGCCTCGTTCCTGCTGGCCTCGCGTGCCGACGTCGCGCCCCCGGGGCTCGAGGACCGGCCCGTGGTGCGCCTCGCGACCCTGAGTGTCACCGACGCCGCCGCGCTGATCGAGCGGGACGGACCGGCGCTGACCCCGACGGCCCGTGCCGCCGTGGTCGAGCGGGCCGCCGGCAACCCGCTGGCGCTCCTCGAGCTGGCCCGGCTCGGCGGGACGACGACGACGAGCGAGACCATCTCGGCACGCAGCGTTCCCGCCGCGGTCGAGGCGGCCTTCGCCGCCGACCTGCCCGGGCTGCCGGGCCGGACCCAGGAGCTGTTGCTGCTGGTCGCCTCCGGCGGGGACGACCCGGTCGTCCTGGCGCGGGCGATCGATCCGAGCGAGTCGGTCGCGGAGCTGCTCGAGCCGGCCGAGCGGGTCGGGCTGGTGCGGGTCGCAGGCCGTCAGGTGGTGTTCCGGCACCCGTTGGTCCAGTCGACCGTGTACGGCCTGGCCAGTGCAAGGGAGAGGGCGGCCACCCATGGCCGGCTCGCCGAGCTGTACGCCCACGACGACGACCGTCGTGTCTGGCACCGTGCGGCCGCGAGCGACCGCCCGGACGAGTCGGTCGCGGTGGCGCTGATGGCCAGCGCGGACCGGATGGCGAGGCGAGGCGCGCAGCAGGAGGCGGCGGACGCCGTGGTCCGAGCGGCCGAGCTCACGCTGGACCCCGAGGTACGCGACCAGCGACTCCTGGTGGGGGTCGCCATGTCCTCGGCGATCGGGCACGTGCACCAGGTGTCGATGCTCGCCGAGCACTTCCGCCGCCGTTCGTCGAGCCCGCTCGTCCGGGCCCGCGCCGCGCAGCTGCACGCCTACGCCCTCGCCCAGACCATGCAGCAGGCGCTCGCCCAGGACACGTTGCAGGCCTCGCTCGAGGAGCTGATCAAGCTCGACGACGAGGCGGGGTGGGCCTCGCTCACCACCCTGGCGTCCCTGACCTACCAGACCTGTCGGCGCCGCGAGGTCCTGGCGCACTGGCTCGAGCGCTACGAGGCGATCACCCCGCACGACCTGGAGACCCATCCGCTGAACGCCGCCGCCCGGGCGTGGATCTGGACCGCGCTCGACCCGCTGGCCCGACCGACCGAGCTGCGCCAGCTGGTCCGATCCGCTCCGGACCTGCCCGCGGGCGGCTGGCCGGTTCACGCGCCGGCGGTCTTCGACATGCTCATCGGCGCGACCGCGTGGCTCCTCGACGAGCACGGCACAGCCCGAGAGCGACTGACGCGTGCGGTCGAGGTGATGCAGCGCACCGGTGTCCTCCAGCCGCTGCCCCAGACCGTGATGGCCCTCGGACAGGTGCAGTTCGACATGGGCCAGTACGACGAGGCCGACCGCTCGGGTCGCCTGATGCTCGACATCGGCGAGGCGCAGGGGCTGCCGTACTACCGCGCCGTGGGCCGCGAGCTGCGCGCTCGCGTCGCCGCCGTACGCGGGGACCACCAAGCTGCGATCGACGAGATCGACCGGTTGCTCGCCGATACCGAGCCAGGCCAGTCGGCGGCCCTCGAGGCCAACCTCCATGTCGACCGCGCCCTGGCGTTGGCGGGCCTGCGTGACTACGAGGGCGCCTTCCGTCAGCTCCGGCGGCTGTTCTCGGCCGACGGCGAACCGGCACATCCCCACGTGTCGCTGCGGTCCCTCGCCGACCTCGTCTCGGCGGCGGTCCGGGTCGGGCGGGGCGAGGAGGTGGTCGCGTCGGTGGAGGCGGCGGAGCGGTTGCTCGACGACCTTCCCGGACAGCGGATGACCCGGGTGCTCTCGCGCGCGAAGGCGCTGATCGCCGATGACGCGTCGGCCGGTGCCCTGTTCGATCGCGCGGTGGGGGAGCCCGGCGCCGACCTCTGGCCCCTGGAGTGGGCGCATGCCCATCTCGAGTACGGCCTGTGGCTGCGCCGCCGCCACCGTCTCGGCGACGCCCGCCACCACCTCCGCACCGCCTACGAGACCTACGTCCGCCTGGGGGCGATGTCCTTGGCCGCTGCGGCCGAGGCCGAGCTGCGGGCGGCCGGTGTCCGGGTGGGGTCCGACCGGGACGAGCACCGGTGGGCGGACCTCACCGCGCAGGAGCGGGAGATCGTGCTGCTGGCGGCGTCCGGGCTGAGCAACAAGGAGATCGCGCAGACCCTGTTCCTCTCACCGCGGACGGTCGGGGCCCACCTCTACCACGCGTTCCCGAAGCTGGGCGTCACCGCGCGCACCCAGCTGCGCGACCTGGTCGACCAGCTGCGCCAAGGCTGAACGGCCATCTGGACCCACGTGCCCCGTGGATCCAGATCACGCGACCGATGCCCGGCCGGAGGCTTCCCAGCAGGATCGGATCGTGCCGTCCGGTCCTCGCCTCCACCGGCTCGTGAGCGCACATCGATCGACGGGTCCTCGCGGAGCGGCTAGGCTCGCTGCCGTTCCCGTGACCACGGGAGCGCCGGTGTCCGTCCTGGGAGCCGGCCGAGCGGCCGCTCGCAGGCTGGCCACACACGGACGTCAAGGAGCTGTGTCGAGTGACGATCCCCGACGACGACATCCACCAGCACATCGACGAGCTCGTCGCCGAGGAGCACCGCCTCCGCGCCGAGGCGGCCTCCGACGAGCACCGCCAACGACTCGCCGACCTCGAGCGCCGGCTCGACCGGCTCTGGGACCTCCTGCGTCGGCGCCAGGCCGCGCGCGAGTTCGGCCAGGACGCCTCGACGGTCACCGAGCAGCCCACCTCCCAGGTCGAGGGCTACCTTCAGTAGCCGGCCGCTGCCGTTAGGCAGTGGCGACGATCTCGTCCGTCGCGACGGGGTGCCCGGCGGCGCACTCCATGCGAGCCACCACCGGTTCGCCGCACCCGGCATGGGCGTATGACGGCGAGGGCTGCTGCGGCAGGTGCTCGGCGCCCCAGGTGGCCAGGGCGACGAGCGTCGGCATCAGGTCGGCTCCGGCGGACGCCAGGACGTACTCGTAGCGGGTGCGCTGCCCGGGCTCGCGATAGGGCTCCTTGGTCAGCAGCCCGGCGTCGACCAGCTCGCGCAGACGCGACGAGGCGACGGTCTCGGTCAGGCCCGAGCGGCGGACGAAGTCGTCGAAGCGGGTGGTCCCGTAGGCGGCCTCGCGCAGCAGCAGCACCGCCGAGCGGGTACCGATCACCGCGAAGGTGCGCTCGATGGGGCAGAAGCCGGGGCGGGCTGCCCGGGCGGGGTTGGCGAGACGGCCTTCGAGTTGCACGGACATGGGCCCATCGTATCGGCTGACTTGGCAAGGACCTAGTCAGCCCGTAGGGTCCTGACTATGCTCACCCCAAGTCAGCCCCGGACCCGGCTCGTCGTCCTCGTCGCCGTCGGTGCGGCCTTCATGTCGAGCCTCGACCTGTTCGTGGTCAACGTGGCCTTCGACGACATCGGCGCGAGCCTGGGCGCCAACCAGCCCGGAGGCCCGAGCGCGGGGGACCTGAGCTGGGTCCTGAACGCCTACGCCGTCACGTTCGCCGCACTGCTCGTGCCGTTCGGCAGGCTCGCCGACCGCTACGGACGTAAGCAGATCTTCCTGGGCGGTCTGCTGCTGTTCACGCTGGCGAGCGTGGCGTGTGCGCTCAGCGGCACCGTCTGGCTGCTGGTGGCCTTCCGGGTCCTGCAAGCAGCCGGGGCCGCGGCGATGACCCCGACCAGCCTGAGCATCCTGCTGGCCGCGCTGCCGGCGGAGCGTCGGATGGGTGGGGTGCGGCTCTGGGCAGCGACCGGTGCGATCGCCGCGGCGATCGGTCCGAGCGTCGGCGGGATGCTGACCCAGGTCGGTTGGCAGTGGGTGTTCCTGATCAACGTGCCCGTGGGCGTGGGGCTGCTGGTCGTCGCCCGGCGCGAGGTGCACGAGGTGCGGCCCGACGACGAGGCCGGCGTGCCGGACCTGCTCGGCGCCGGTCTCTTCGCCGGCTCGGTCGGCCTGCTCGCCCTCGGCCTGGTGAAGAGCCCGGAATGGGGCTGGACGAGCGGACACACCGCCCTGGCCCTGGGAATGGCGGCGGGGCTCGGGGTCCTCTTCACCCTCCGCTCGATGCGGCACGCCTCGCCCGTCATCCACCCCGAGCTGTTGCGCGTCAGCACGTTCCGGTGGGCGGTCGTGACGATGGTGCTCTTCAACGTCTCCTTCGCGATCAACCTGCTGGTCGGCATCCTGTGGCTGCAGCAGATCTGGGGCTACTCCGCGCTCCGGACCGGCTTCGCGATCGCCGTCGGCCCGGTCCTGGTCCCGGTGACGGCCGCGCTGAGCCACCGGTTCCTGCCCACCGCACGGCCGGCCCTGCTGATCACCGCCGGCTCGGCGGTGATGGCCCTGAGCTCGGTGTTCCTCGCGGTGACCATGGGTCCGGAGCCGGCGTACCTCACCACCTACCTGCCGGGCTGGCTGCTCGGTGGAGTCGGGGTCGGGCTGGCGCTTCCCAACCTGATGGCCGGCGCGACCCACGACCTGGCGCCGCACCAGGCGGCGACCGGGAGCGGCGTGGTCACGATGGCCCGCCAGATCGGCTTCGTGGTCGGGGTGAGCATCCTGTTCGCGATCGTGGGCGACCGCACCGGCCTGGTCGCGATGGACCCGTTCACCACCTGCTTCCTCGTCGCCGCGGCCGTGCTGGTCGCTGCGGCCGTGGCGGCGTTCGGGATGGCCGCGCGCGTCCGTCCGCCGGCGGTGGCGAACGAGGTCGTGTGAGAGGTCGGAGCACGGCAGGGCGTCGACCGACGCAGCGCGCCGCCCCTGTCAGCGCGGTGGCTCGTGGCCGGCCACCTCGCAGGCCGCGGTCACGAGGTCTCCGACGTGGGCGCGGGTGTCCTCGGCACGCCAGGCCACGGCGAGGATGGCCGGGGTGAGGTCGCTCAGGAGGACGAAGCGGACGCCCTCGGGTGCGTAGACGCGAGCCATGGAGGCGTAGGTGATCGCGACGGCCTGGCCTGCGGCCACGGAGTCGAAGAGACTCTCGTGCGTCATCGGCTGCACCCGGTCGACGTCGGAGCCGTCGGCCGCGGCGCGCTCGGGTGCGGCGCTCCAGAAGTCCCGCCAGACGGGGTCGGTGTCCGGCGGGATGCCCCAGGGTGTCCCGGACGCGAGGACGTCGGGCACGGTGGCGGACCGGCGGTCGGCGAGGGGATGGTCAGCGGCGACCATGACCACGCGCGGTTCGTTGCTGAGCTCCTGCCAGCGAAGGCCCTCCGGCTGCAGGGGCAGGTGGACCAGGGCGGCGTCGCTGTCCCCGGCGCGCAGTCCTGCACTCGTGTCCCGGAAGTCGTGCTGCGCGAGCTCGACGGTGACGTGCGGTCGTACGTCCCGGTACGCACGCAGGACTCGCGGCAGGAAGTTGTCCGGCCAGCGGGTGTGGAAGCCCACGACCAGCTGCTGACGCTGCACCCGCGACTCGCGTGCCGAGGCTCGCGAGAAGGCCTCGCCGGCGGAGATCGCTGCCCGAGCGTGGGGGAGGAGCGCGCGACCTGCGTCGGTGAGCCGGACCGAACGCCGGTCGCGGACGAACAAGGTGGTCCCGAGGTCCTCCTCGAGCTTGCGGATCTGCTGCGACAGGGCCGGCTGGGAGATGAAGAGCACCTCGGCCGCGCGGCCGAAGTGCAGGGTCTCGGCGACCGCGACGAAGTAGCGCAGCAGGCGCAGGTCGGCGTCCACGTCGCGAGCCTACGCCGTCGTGATAACCGCTGCCTCTCACCGGGCGCGGACCAGGTCTTGGACGCGGCCACGCGGTGGGCTCGACGCTGGGGGAGTCGACCTTCCGCCCCTGCGGCGGCCCATCGCAGAAGGAGCTGCCATGTCCGTCCACGCCTCCGAAGCCTCCCCGCTCGTTCCGCCCAGCCGGCCGAGGCCTCGGTGGCTGTGGGGTGGCTGGCTGGTCACGTTCCTCGGGTTCCCCCTCGGTGGGCTCCCCGCGATCGCGCTCGGAGGCGTCGACGACGTCCCCACCGCGCTGCTCGGCGGTCTCTCCGCGGGTCTGGTGATCGGCACCGGTCAAGGATGGGTCCTGCGTCGGGTCTGGGACCGGGTGCTGGTGCCCTGGGCGGCCGCCAGCGCCCTGGGGCTGGGCGTCGGACTGGCGATCGGATCAGCCGTGGTCGGCTACGGCACCACTGCACCCGACCTCGTGGTCCAGGGATTGATCTGTGGGCTGGGGGTCGGGGCCGCGCAGGCTGTGGTGCTCGCCGGCCACGTGGGTCGAGCAGCAGCAGCAGCCTGGGCCCTCGGCGTGGCCCTGCTCTGGCCCCTCGGCTGGATGGTCACGCAGTCCGCCGGGGTCCGGGTCTCCGACCGGTTCGCCGTCTTCGGTGCCTCGGGAGCCCTGGTCTTCTGCGCGCTCTCGGGCTGCGTCCTGGTCGCCCTGATCGGCACGAGGCGGTCGGAGTGACCGGGCTACTGCGGGTCGACCGGCCATCCATGGTGCTCGGTCAGCTGCGCCTCGATCCGGGCCACGTCCTCGTCGGTCGGCAACGCGTCGGTGATCCGGGTGATGCTCACGCCGATGTCTGCGGGTCCGGCGTCGTCGCGTGCGGCGATCCCAGCAGCGATCTCGCGGACCTCCTCCTCGGTGAGCCGGCGACGCAGCAGGGCCAGCAAGGGGATGTAGTCCTGGGGCGGGATGCCGGCTGGATATCCCTCGCGTAGCCAGTCCAGCACCCCGCGCAGGCGCTGTCCGATCGGCGATGCTCCCTCGGGGCCCATCAGCCCTCCTTCGCGACGATGGTCGGGTAGCCGTGCTCGAACGAGACGGCCTTGCCGAAGCCGGCAGCGACCACGAGGGTGATCCCCAGGGCCACCCCGAGGAGGACGACCACCAGGCAGAGGCCGGCGAGCCCCTTGCCGACCGGGTGCGGTCGGGCCGGGCTGACCTCCGCGTCACCGCCGGTGCCCCAGGCGTACGAGCGGATGCCGAGCGCGTAGACGAGCGGCAGGCCGGCGCCGAAGACCAGCCCGGCGGCCAGTACCCGCCAGAGACCGTCGAAGGCGTAGGTCAGGTTGTCGATCATGCCGATGCCCTCTCCCGGTAGCGACCGGACGACGGGGTGCCGTCCCAGTCGTCGTTGACGTTGCCCGCGGTGATCGGCTGGAGCCGGGACCGCAGGTAGAGCAGAGCCGCGACAGCCGCCAGGATCGAGACCACGGCGAGCGGCCCGGCGTACCCGCCCAGGACGTTGCCTGTCCACCACAGCGCGGCGCCGACCACTCCCGCGGCGGGCATGGTGATGATCCAGGCGACCACCATCCGGCCGGCGACCCCCCACCGGACGTCCCCACCCTTCTTGCCCACGCCGGTCCCGATGACCGAACCCGTGGTCACCTGGGTCGTGGAGAGCGCGAAGCCCAGATGGCTCGAGGCGAGGATGACGGCAGCCGATGCGCTCTCCGCCGCCATGCCCTGGGGCGAGCGGATCTCGACCAGTCCCTTGCCCAGGGTGCGGATGATCCGCCAGCCCCCGACGTAGGTGCCCATCGAGATCGCGAGCGCGCAAGCGAGCTTGACCCAGAACGGCACCGCCTCCGTGTCGGTCCAGTGGCCACTCGCGATCAGCGCGAGGGTGATCACCCCCATCGTCTTCTGGGCGTCGTTGGTGCCGTGCGCCAACGAGACCAGTGACGCGCTGCCGACCTGGCCCCACCTGAACCCGGTCTCGGAGAACCGCTCGGCCACTCCGGCCGTGACCCGGAAGACCAGCATCGTCCCGACCGCGGCGACCAGTCCCGCGACGAACGGGGAGGCGATGGCCGGGAGGATCACCTTGCCGATCACCCCGTCGAGCTCGGTCCCGTCGCCGTTCCAGTTCACCCCGCCCAACCCGAGCGCGGCGATGGTGCTGCCGATGAGACCGCCGAAGAGGGCGTGCGATGACGAGGACGGCAGTCCGAGCAGCCAGGTGACCAGGTTCCACACGATCCCGCCCGCAAGGCCCGCGAGGATGATCAGGAGCAGGGCGTATCCCTGGCCGTCGACCAGGTCCGGATTCGGTGCCCCGTCACTGCCCTGGATCTTGATGACGGCATTGGTCACCGTCAGCGCCACCTCGACCGAGAGGAACGCGCCGACGAGGTTGAGCACCGCGGACAACGCCACGGCGACCTTGGGACGGAGCGCGCCGGTGGCGATCGAGGTCGCCATGGCATTGGCCGTGTCGTGGAACCCGTTGGTGAAGTCGAAGGCCAGTGCTGTCGCAATGACCAGGATCAGCATGAGAGTCGCAGCAGTCACCCCCACAACCTGCGCGGTCCGACGCGGATCTACACCTCTGCGAGGCGGAGTTCGCTCCCTGTTCATCTCTGCGCAAGAACGGTCACGTGTCGCGTCGTGAGCCGAGCAACCACCACACCGGCGCGCTGTTCGTGACGCCCACTAGCCCGGAGTGACCTGGGGGATCACCGGCCCCTGGTCGTCCGGTCAGTCCCCGACGGAGTCGATGCCTCGCTTCACGATCCTGGGGTCAGGAGTGCCGACCACAGCGGCGTCCTTGCCGTCGTAGGCGAAGCGCGACAGGAAGTGCCGCATCGTGTTGAGGCGGGCGCGCTTCTTGTCGTTGGACTTGATGGTGGTCCACGGGGCGACGTCCGAGTCGGTGCGACGGAACATCTCCTCCTTGGCCTCGGTGTAGTCCTCCCACTTGTCCAGCGACTCCAGGTCCATCGGGGAGAGCTTCCACTGCCGCACCGGGTCGACCTGGCGGATGATGAACCGGGTGCGCTGCTCGGACCGGGTGACCGAGAACCAGTACTTCGTGAGCGTGACGCCACTCGACACGAGCATCTCCTCGAAGAGCGGCGTGTGCCGCATGAACTGGTCGTACTCGTCCGGGCTCGCGAAGCCCATCACCCGCTCGACGCCGGCGCGGTTGTACCAGCTGCGGTCGAAGAGCACGATCTCACCGGCCGTGGGCAGGTGCTGCACGTAGCGCTGGAAGTACCACTGGTGGATCTCGCGCTCGGTCGGCTTCTGCAGTGCCACCACGCGGGCATGGCGTGGGTTGAGGTGCTCCGTGAACCGCTTGATCGTGCCGCCCTTGCCGGCAGCATCGCGGCCCTCGAAGACGACCATGTGTCGACCGCCGTTGTCGATCGTCCAGTTCTGGAACTTCAGCAGCTCGACCTGGAGCAGGTACTTCTGCTCGTCGTACTCGTGCCGATCCATCCGCACGTCGTAGGGGTAGTTCTCCCGCCAGGTGTCGACAGCCCGTCCGGTGGCGTCGAGCAGCTCCGGGTCGTCGTCGTGGTCACCACCGATCCGGTGACCGTCGATCTGCAGCTGGTCGATGTAGCTCCGCATGTCCCTGGGCACGCCCTCAGGCTAGGAGATGTCGGTGAACACCAGGCGTACGGGGACCTGCTGAGCTCGGGCCACGCGGAGCGACGAAACCGGCCCCCGATCCTGCATGGCGCAGGTCAGGGGCCGGTTCGCCGTACGAACGACCTCAGATGTCGTAGTAGAGCTCGAACTCGTGCGGGTGCGGGCGCATCTGGACCGGGAGGATCTCCTGGGTGCGCTTGTAGTCGATCCAGGTCTCGATCAGGTCGGGCGTGAAGACGTTGCCGGCCGTGAGGAACTCGTGGTCGGCCTCGAGGGAGTCGAGGACGGCGTTGAGCGAGGTCGGGACCTGGTCGATGTCGGCCATCTCGTCCGGCGGGAGCTCGTAGATGTCCTTGTCGATCGGGGCCGGCGGCTCCGTCTTGTTCTTGATGCCGTCGAGGCCGGCCAGCAGCAGCGCCGAGAAGGCGAGGTAGGGGTTGGCCGACGGGTCGGGGCAGCGGAACTCGATGCGCTTGGCCTTCGGGTTCGAGCCCGTGATCGGGATGCGGACGCAGGCCGAGCGGTTGCGCTGCGAGTAGACCAGCGAGATCGGGGCCTCGAAGCCGGGCACCAGACGGTGGTAGGAGTTCACCGTGGGGTTGGTGAACGCCAGCAGCGACGGGGCGTGCTTGAGGATGCCGCCGATGTAGTAGCGGGCCATGTCGGACAGGCCGCCGTACCCGGTCTCGTCGTAGAACAGGGGAGTGCCCTCGTTCCAGATCGACTGGTGCACGTGCATGCCCGAGCCGTTGTCGCCGAAGATCGGCTTCGGCATGAACGTCGCCGTCTTGCCGTTGCGCCAGGCCGTGTTCTTGATGATGTACTTGAACTTCATCACGTCGTCGGCGGCCTTGAGCAGCTCGTCGAAGCGGTAGTTGATCTCCGCCTGGCCGGCGGTGCCGACCTCGTGGTGGGCCCGCTCGACCTGGAGGCCGGACTTCTCGAGCTCGATGACCATCTCGTCGCGCAGCTCGCCGAAGTGGTCGGTCGGGGCGACGGGGAAGTACCCGCCCTTGTACTTGACCTTGTAGCCACGGTTGTCGTTCTCGAACGAGTCACCGGTGTTCCAGGCGCCGGCCGAGGAGTTGATCTCGTAGTAGCCGGCGTTCTGCTTGGTCTCGAAGCGCACGTTGTCGAAGACGTAGAACTCCGCCTCCGGGGCGAAGAAAGCCGTGTCGCCGATGCCCGTGGTGCCGAGGTAGGCCATCGCCTTCTTGGCGATGTTGCGCGGGTCGCGCGAGTACGGCTCGCCGGTCAGCGGGTCGTGGATGAAGAAGTTGACCACCAGCGTCTTGGCCGTCCGGAACGGGTCGATGAACGCCGTCGTCGGGTCCGGGAAGAGCGACATGTCGGACTCGTGGATGGCCTGGAACCCGCGGATCGAGGACCCGTCGAAGTTCAGCCCGTCCTCGAAGACGCTCTCGTCGAACGACGAGACGGGCACGGTGAAGTGCTGCATCACGCCGGGCAGGTCGCAGAACCGAACGTCGACCATCTCGACGTTCTCGTCCTTGATGTAAGCGAGAAGATCCTCGCTGCTCTGGAACATTCGTCCTCCTTGGCCGGACCCGCCGGGCACAGCCGTCGCATTCTCGGGGGTTTTCAGACCCCGACGCAGCGGTAACGCCGGGACAGCCCAAAATACCGACCGGGCTGTTTCACGACCGTATCGGGTTTGTTTCCCGGGCGTAACGGCTGGTCAGGGAGTGGATCGCCCGGGCGGCCGCCTAGGCTGGAGCAGTGACCGACGTGCGAGCCCCCGAGTACCCGACCGCGTCGTGGGCCCGGCGGATGCTGGCCCTCCTGGTCGACTGGGCGGCCTCCACCCTGGTCGTGATCGCCTTCCTCGGCGTCGAGCGGTACGGCGAGCAGAGCGGCAGCTTCGCGGTCCTGGGGGTCTACGTGCTCGAGTCGGCACTCTTCACCTGGCTGCTCGCCGGTTCCTTCGGCAAGCTCGTGACCGGGCTGCGGGTCGTCCCGGCCGGCGGCTCGTGGCGTCCGATCAACCCGCTGCGACTGCTGCTGCGCCAGGTGCTGGTGGCGTTGGTGATCCCACCCCTGGTCTTCCGCCCGGACGGTCGCGGCCTGCACGACCTCGTCGCCGGCACGGCGACCGTCACCAAGCAGACGTACGCGTCGCTCGTCGCCGCCTGACGCGAGCGGTAGGGGCGGGGAGCAGCGCGCTGCGTCAGCGGCCGCGCGTGTTGCCGCGCATGCCCTTCATGCTGGTCGGCATCGGGCCCTTGGGCATCGGGATCTTGGGCCGCTGGGCGTCGAGCGCCTTGAGCCGGTTGAGCACGTCGGTGAGCTCGGCGGGCTTGACGCCGCGGCCGAGCTTCTGGATGTGGCGCACCAGCTTGGGGAGCGGCACCTGGCCGGGCTCCTTGCCGACGACGACCTCGTGGATCGGGGTCTCGCGGGCGACCCGCTCGTGCTTGCGGCGCTCGCCGGCCATCAGCGCCCGCAGCCGGTGCGGGTTGCCCTCGCCGACCAGGACGATGCCGGGAGGGCCCACGACGCGGTGGACCATGTCCTGCTGCTTGGTGAAGGCGACGGCCTCGTCGGTCGTCCAGCCGCGGCGCAGCAGCGACAGGGCGCGCGCAGCGGCCCCGAGCTGGCCCTCGAGCCGGTTGAACGCCGCCTTCTGGGCACGACGGCTGAAGACGATCATCATCGCCAGGGTGCCGAAGAGCACCGCACCGATCACGGCGATGATCAGCGAGAACGTACCGCCGCCGGGCAGCAGCCAGAAGACCCCGAAGCCGACCGCGCCGACGAGCAGGAAGGTGCCGAGCATCCACCACCCCAGCCGGGGGTCGTTCTCCTTCGACATCTTGTACGTCTGGACGATCTGACGACGCCGGCTCATCTTGCTGGGGTCTGTCTCGGCGCGCCGCGCGGCACGCTTCGCCGCTCGGGACTGCTTCGGCTCCTTGGCCATGGGTGTGGTGCTGCCTTACTACGCGGTGGAACGAATCCAGTGGTCGGACGGGGTCAGGCGGAGGCGCCCTGGCGGGCGTCCATCGCCTGACGGTACAGCCGACCGGCCCGGTAGGACGAACGGACCAGCGGTCCGGACAGCGCGCCGGAGAAGCCGATCTCGTCGGCCTCCTCCTTCAGCTCCACGAACTCCTCGGGCTTGACCCACCGCTCGACCGGGTGGTGGCGCAGCGAGGGCCGCAGGTACTGGGTGATGGTGATGATCTCGCAGCCGGCGTCGTGGAGGTCCTGGAGCGCCTGCGAGATCTCCTCGCGGGTCTCGCCCATCCCGAGGATCAGGTTCGACTTGGTGACCAGGCCGAAGTCGCGGGCCTGGGTGATGACGTCGAGGGAGCGCTCGTAGCGGAACGCGGGCCGGATCCGCTTGAAGATCCGCGGCACGGTCTCGACGTTGTGGGCCAGCACCTCGGGGCGCGACTCGAAGACCTGGCGCAGCAGGTCGGGCTTGCCGTTGAAGTCGGGGATGAGGTTCTCGACGCCGATGCCGGGGTTGAGCTCGTGGATCTTGCGCACGGTCTCGGCGTACAGCCACGCGCCGCCGTCCGGGACGTCGTCGCGGGCGACACCGGTGATGGTGGCGTAGCGCAGCTGCATCTTCTGCACGCTCTCGGCCACGCGACGCGGCTCGTCACGGTCGATCGGGTCGGGCTTGCCGGTGTCGATCTGGCAGAAGTCGCAGCGACGGGTGCACTGCTCGCCGCCGATGAGGAACGTCGCCTCGCGGTCCTCCCAGCACTCGAAGATGTTGGGGCAGCCGGCCTCCTGGCACACCGTGTGCAGACCCTCGCTCTTGACGAGCTTCATCAGCTCGTTGTACTCGGGCCCCATCTTCGCGCGGGTCTTGATCCACTCGGGCTTGCGCTCGATCGGCGTCTCGGCGTTGCGGACCTCGAGACGGAGGAGCTTGCGCCCCTCGGGAGCAGGGGCGGGCGTCGGGGTCGTCGTCACGTTCCCAACCCTACGCCGGGGGCACGCTCACCCCAACGTGAGCCCGACGACCCGCGTGCGAGGGCCCGGCTGCGTCTGGTCAGGGGATGTCGCGGCGCCGGAACAGCAGCACCGACGGTGTCCCCACCAGCAGGAGCAGGGCGCCGTAGTAGCCCGACCCCATGGCCAGTGTCACCGTCCGCTGCTCGTCACAGATCGGGCCGTCGGGCGGTCTGTTCCCGTAGCACTCCTCGGGGACACCGCGGTAGTACTCCGCACCGTCCGCGACGACCGCGGCGGCGTTGACCGTCGGCTCCCACCGACCGATGTCGGAGGTGCCGATGAGCCCGATGGCGATGCCACCGGCCACCGCCACGCCGAAGAGCACGCCGAGAGTGACGACCGTGCTCCGGAAGAGCATGGTCAGCGAGAACCCGCCCAGCGCGGCAGCGGTGGCGAAGGCGGCCGCGCGTGCCGCCTGCCAGAGCCCGGCCTCCAGCGCGCCCGGGCGGACCTCGAGGTCGCGCATCCCGGCGACGCCCCGCAGTGCCAGCCAGTACGCCGCCCCGACCACGAGGCACGTGACGAGGGCGGTCACCGACACGGCGATGGCCTTGGCGGCCCAGACCCACAGTCGACGTGACTGGAAGAGCACCTGGTTGCTCATCGACCCGGTCGCCCAGTCGTGGCCGGCGAACGTCGTGCCCATCAGCATCATCAGCACGATGAGGACGGTCGCCAGGCCCACCCCGGACCCGTACTCACGCTCGTCGTCGAGGTCGAGCTCGTCGCGGTAGAGGTAGTTGTCCAGCTGTGGGAGCACCATGTCCTCGCACTGCGCCTGGACGTCGTCGGCACCGCGCGAGACGCCGTAGCGGCCCGGCCGCTTGACGCAGCTCGCGACCTCCTCGAGACCGTAGTCCTCGGTGTCGGCGTCGACCTGGGCCTGCGCCTGGGCGACGTCGGCATCGCTGAAGGGACGGGTGTTGTAGACGACGGAGGCCAGGAAGATCAGCGGTACGACGACGGACGCCGCCAGCAGCACCACGATCGCGCGGCGCCATCGCAGGCGGGTGAGCTCGACGCCGACGGCGCGCACCAGGCCGTTCACGAGGTCCTCCCGTAGTAGTTCTGCTCGCCTTCGGACCCACTGCCGGGCCCACTGCCGGGCCCACTGCCGGGCCCACTGCCGGGACCGCTCCCCGGGCCGTGGCCGAGGGTGTCCCCGGAGGTCAGCTCGAGGAAGACCGACTCCAGGTCGCGGGTCTCGGCGGTGAGGCCGGTCAGCCAGATCCCGGCGTCGGCCAGGATGCGGGTGATCGCGGCAGGGTCCTGCGACTCGACGCGCAGGAGGTCGCCGACCCCGGTCGCGACGAGTCCGGCGGCGGAGAGCGCGGCCTGGGCGGCGCGCACGTCCGGCACCCGCACGGCGTACGTCGCGACACCGGCGTCGACGAGGTCGTCGACGCGTCCCGAGGCCAGCAGGCGGCCGTTGCCGATGATCGTCACCGACGTGCACACGGCCTGGACCTCGGCGAGGATGTGGGAGCTCAGCAGCACGGTGACACCGCGCTCGCCGAGGTCGCGGATGGTGTCGCGGATCTCGCGGATGCCGGCCGGGTCGAGGCCGTTGGTCGGCTCGTCGAGGATCAGCAGCTGGGGGTCCTTCAACAGGGTCGCCGCGATCGCCAGGCGCTGCTTCATGCCGAGCGAGTAGCCCTTGAAGCGCTCCTTCTCCCGACCGGTGAGACCCACGGTCTCGATCGCCTCGTCGACCCGGGCCGGCGGTGCGCCGATGCTCCGGGCGAGCAGCTGGAGGTTCCGGCTGCCGCTGAGGTTGGGGGAGAACTTGGGCGACTCGACCACGGCGCCGACCCGGTCGATGACGTCGGGCAGGTGCTGCGGCACCTCCTGGTCGAAGAGCCGCATGGAGCCGCCGGTGGCCCGGGCCAGGCCGAGCAACATCCGGATCGTGGTCGTCTTCCCCGACCCGTTGGGGCCGAGGAAGCCGTGGACGCCACCGGCGTGGACGGCGAGGTCGAGGTCCTGCACGGCGACGCGCAGCTCGCCGCGCCGGTTGCGGAACTCCTTGCGGAGACCGGTCGTCTCGATGACCAGGTTGCCCGAGGGATCATTCACCGGGGCAGTGGATCACGGCCGGACGAGCTCGATCCGTGGGACACGCCCGGGCTCGGGCCGCGGTTCGTAGTCGGGGGTCGGCTCGTACGACGACCAGCCGAGGTAGTGGCGCAGCTGCCGCTCCACGAGCGGGAGGACCTCGGTGACGGTCACCGGTCGGCCGAGCTCCTCGCTCAGCGTGGTGACGCCGGCGTCGTCGATGCCGCAGGGCACGAACCGGTCGTACCAGGACAGGTCGACGTCGCAGTTGAGGGAGAAGCCGTGCATGGTCACCCCGCGGCTGACCCGGATGCCGATCGCGGCGATCTTGCGCTCGGGGCGACCGGCGTCGCCGTCGTCGGCACGAAGCCAGACCCCGCTGCGGCCCGGCACGCGGGCGGTGGTGACCCCGAGATCGGCGCAGACACCGATCAGGGCCTCCTCGACGCGACGCACGTAGTCGACGACCTTGACGTGGTCGGCGGGCCGGACGATGGGGTAGCCGACGAGCTGGCCGGGCCCGTGGAAGGTGATCTTGCCGCCGCGGTCGACGTCGATGACCTGGGCGCCGCCGGGATCGGCGGGCCGCTCGTGGGCGTCGGTGCGCTTGCCGGCGGTGTAGACGGGCGGGTGCTCGAGGAGCAGCACCGTCGGAGGGCGGGTGCCGGCCACGACCTCGGCATGCACCTCGCGCTGCAGCTCCCAGGCCGCGGCGTAGTCGACGGCGTCGGCGCCGAGACCGGCTACCTCGAACTGGAGCTCACTCACGCCCTCGAGCCTACGCGCGTGCCGAGGAACGCGAGCTGGTCGGGCAGCATCCGGCGCCAGAAGCCCCGGTCGTGGGCGCCCGGCTCGAAGCTCGAGCGGAGGTCGCTCCCGTCACCGGGGCCCACCACGGTGAGCCTGTGGATGACCGGGTGCGCTGATCCGTGCGACGGCGCAGGATGGGCGCATGGTTCCCGGAGCCACGACGTCGCGTGCGACCCACCGTGCCGAGCGCCGGCTGCCGACGGGGGTGGCGCTCGCCGCGGTGGCGGCCGGCATCGTGCTCGTCGTCGGCCACGTCCTGCTCGACGGGGGAGCCGGGACGACGTCGAGCGCCTCTGCGCCTCCGGCCACCGCGAGCCGGCCACCCGTCGCGACCGGGTCCGGACCGCGCGAGGTGCTGCGGGCGTGGGACGCGGCCCGGGCCGCCGCGTGGGCGGCCGGCGACCCGGAGCGGCTCGCGGCGCTCTACACCGCGGGCTCGGTCGCCGGGCGACGCGACGTACGGCTGCTCGAGCGGTGGTCGGCGCGCTCGCTGCACGTGACCCGGCTGGAGCCCCAGGTGCTCGCGCTCGTGGTCGAGGACGCCTCCGCGACGCGGCTGGTGCTCCGGGTCACCGACCGGCTGGCGACGCTGCGGGCCGAGGTGGACGGCGAGCCGGTGCGGCTGCCGCGCGACGGGCCGAGCACCCGCCGCGTCGTGCTGGAGCGTGCGGGCGGCACCGCGTGGCGGGTGGCGTCAGTCGGCGAGACCGGTGGCGAGCACTGACTCGACGTCCGGGTCGAGGAACGTGTAGCCGGCCTCGAGGAGGGCGGCCGGCCGCACGTTGAGCGACCCGAGCAGCTCCGGGCTCATCTCACCCGCTGCCGCACGCAGGATCGGAGCCGGCACGTGCAGGAACGCCGGGCGGTGCACCGCGGCGGCCAGCGCCGAGGTGAACTCCGCGTTGGTCGGTGCGGTCGGCAGGCAGATGTTGAACGGCCCCGAGGCGTCGCCGTCCTCGGCGAGGTGCACGACCGCCCCCACCCAGTCGCGCAGCGACGTCATCGGCATGTACTGCTCGCCGTTGCCCAGGCGGCCGCCCGCGCCGGCCTTGAACTGCAGCGCCTGCTGCTTGAGGGGCGCCGCCCGCTGGTCCATCACCGGCGAGGTCCGCAGGACGCACACGCGGGAGCCGGCCCGCGAGGCGGCAGCGGTCGCGGCCTCCCACTCGCGAGCGACCTCGGTCAGCAGCGCGTGGCCGCGGGTGTCGGCAGCCTCGGTGAGCACCGCGCCGCCGTGGTCGCCGTAGTAGGAGATCCCGTTGCCGGCCAGGAACGCCGGGGGAGCGGGCGCCGCCGCGATCGCGTCGGCGAGCACACGGGTCGTGACCACGCGGCTCTCGCGCAGCGCGGTGGCCCACTTCTTCGAGTGCGGGTTGCCCAGGGTCGGTGCGCCGGCCAGGTTGACGACGACGTCGGCCGCGTCGACGACCTCCTGCGGCACCTGCCCCGCGTACGGGTCCCACGTGGCCTCGCCCTCGCCGGCCGGTCGTCGTACGAGCGCGGTGACGTGGTGGCCGCGCTCGGTGAGCGCGGCGCTCAGGTGGGTTCCCAGGAAGCCGGACGAGCCGGCGATGACGACGGAGAGGGGCGACATGCCTCCAGCCTCCCAGACGCCCCGCCCGGGTCCGTCCCCCCGGAGGGGTGCCGACACGCCGACACAACATCTGGTCCCACGATTGTGGACGACCACTACATATCGTGCTCGATGCAGCTGGTTCGACCCGTCCTCCAGGCGGGCCGAGGCAAGAGGGAACCCGGTGAGACTCCGGGACTGCCCCGCAGCGGTGAGTGGGAACGAACGCCGTCACCAAGCACTGGGTCCGTGTGACCTGGGAAGCGACGGCCAGTAGGGGTCGAGACCGAGCGATCGGTCGAGGCGCGCCCACGAGTCCGAATACCTGCCAGCGCACCACACCCGCCGGGTGTGGTGGTCCGAGGCCTCGTGGGACGGCCGACGGCTGTACGACGTGCGCCCCCGGGTGCACCCCGTGCTCCGTCCCTCCCTCGTGGCTCCGGATCTCCCGGACCGATCTCGCGAGGAGAGAGCATGACGGTCACCGCACCACCCACCCCCACCCGGACCTCGATGCAGGTACGCAAGCGCAACGGCGACAGCGAACCGGTCGACGTCAACAAGATCGTGCGCGCCGTCGACCGCGTCAGCCGCGACCTGGTCGACGTCGACCCGATGCGGGTGGCCACCCGCACGATCAGTGGCCTGTACGACGGAGCCACGACCGCCGAGCTCGACCGGCTGTCGATCCAGACGGCCGCCGAGATGATCGGCGAGGAGCCGCAGTACTCCCGCCTCGCGGCCCGGCTGCTCGCCGGGTACGTCGAGAAGGAGGTGCGCAACCAGGGCGTCGCGTCGTTCAGCCAGTCGGTCGCACTCGGTCACGCCGAGGGCCTGATCGGCGACGAGACCGCCAGCTTCGTCAAGGACAACGCCCGCAAGCTCGACTTCACGATCGACGCCGAGGCCGACCACCGCTTCGAGTACTTCGGGCTGCGCACCGTCTACGACCGCTACCTGCTGCGGCACCCCACCACCCGGCTCGTGGTCGAGACCCCGCAGTACTTCCTGCTCCGCGTCGCGTGCGGGCTGGCGCAGAGCCCGGCCGAGGCGGTCGGCTTCTACCGGCTGATGTCGTCGCTGGCCTACCTGCCCTCCTCGCCGACCCTGTTCAACTCGGGGACGCGGCACACCCAGATGTCGTCGTGCTACCTCATCGACTCACCGGCCGACGACCTCGACTCGATCTATGCGCGCTACGCCCAGGTCGCCAAGCTGTCGAAGTTCGCCGGCGGGATCGGCATCGGCTTCTCCCGGGTGCGCTCCAGGGGCGCCCTCATCCGTGGCACCAACGGCCAGTCGAACGGGATCGTCCCGTTCCTGCGGACCCTGGACGCCTCGGTCGCCGCGGTGAACCAGGGCGGGCGCCGCAAGGGCGCAGCCTGCGTCTACCTCGAGCCGTGGCACCCGGACGTGGAGGAGTTCCTCGAGCTGCGCGAGAACACCGGCGAGGACGCCCGGCGGACCCACAACCTCAACCTGGCCCACTGGATCCCCGACGAGTTCATGCGCCGCGTCGAGGCCGACGCGACGTGGTCGCTCGTCGACCCCGACCAGGCCCCCGAGCTGCCGGACCTGTGGGGACCGGCCTTCGACGCGGCGTACCGACGCGCCGAGGAGGAGGGCCGCTACGTCCGCCAGGTGCCCGCCCGTGAGCTCTACGGGAAGATGATGCGGACGCTGGCGCAGACCGGCAACGGCTGGATGACGTTCAAGGACGCCTCCAACCGCACCTGCAACCAGACCCGCGACACCCCCGGCGGGCCCGTCGTGCACCTGTCGAACCTGTGCACCGAGATCATCGAGGTGTCCTCCGACACCGAGACCGCGGTGTGCAACCTCGGCTCGGTCAACCTCGCCCGGCACCTGGCCCTCGGGGACGACGGCTCCGCGGTCGACCTCGACTGGGACAAGCTCCGCGCGACCGTGCGCACCGCCCTGCCGCTGCTCGACCGGGTGATCGACATCAACTACTACCCGAGCGCGGAGTCGGCCGCCTCCAACCCGCGCTGGCGACCGGTCGGTCTGGGGCTGATGGGGCTCCAGGACGTCTTCTTCGCCCTCGGCCTCCCGTTCGACTCCGCCGAGGCGCGCGCGCTCTCGACCCGGATCTCGGAGGAGATCTACCTGACCGCGCTCGAGGTCTCCTGCGACCTCGCGCAGCGCCACGGGGCCCACCCGGCCTTCGCCGAGACCCGCGCGGCCGCCGGGGTGCTGCAGCCCGACCACTGGGCGGTGCCGGTCACCCAGGTGGAGCGATGGGACGCACTGCGCGCCGCGGTCGCCGAGCACGGCCTGCGCAACTCGCTGCTCGTCGCGATCGCCCCGACCGCGACGATCGCCTCGATAGCCGGGTGCTACGAGTGCATCGAGCCGCAGGTGTCCAACCTGTTCAAGCGCGAGACGCTGTCGGGGGAGTTCCTCCAGGTCAACGCGGCACTCACCCGCGAGCTCAAGGCCCGCGGACTCTGGACGCCGGAGGTGCGCGAGGCGATCAAGCGGGCCGAGGGCTCGGTGCAGGGCCTCACCGCCCTGCCCGACGACGTACGGCGGGTCTACCGCACCGCCTGGGAGCTCCCGCAGCGGGCGCTGATCGACCTGGCCGCCGAGCGCTCGGCGTTCGTCGACCAGAGCCAGTCGCTCAACCTGTTCCTCGCCGGTCCCTCGATCGGGAAGCTGTCCTCGATGTACCTGCACGCATGGAAGGCCGGGCTCAAGACGACCTACTACCTGCGCTCGCGTCCGGCGACCCGCATCCAGCAGACCACCACCAGCGTCACCGCCCCGGTCGAGATCGCGGCGCCGACCCTCATCCCCACCCCGACCACCACCCCGACCACCACCCCGACCACCACCGTGAGCGACGACGAGGCCCTGGCCTGCTCGCTCGAGAACCCCGAGAGCTGCGAGGCCTGCCAGTGACCACCACACCCACCCCCACCACCACTCCGACCACGCAGGAGGGCGCCGAGCGGATGCTCCTCGACCCGGGGATGAACCTCACCCTGCGCCCGATGCGCTACCCGCACTTCTACGACCGCTACCGCGACGCGATCAAGAACACCTGGACCGTCGAGGAGGTCGACCTGCACTCCGACCTGAAGGACCTCGGCCGCCTCACCGATGCCGAGCGGCACCTGGTCTCGCGGTTGGTGGCGTTCTTCGCCACCGGAGACACGATCGTCGCCAACAACCTGGTGCTCAACCTCTACCAGCACATCAACGCGCCCGAGGGCCGGCTCTACCTGTCGCGCCAGCTCTTCGAGGAGGCGGTGCACGTGCAGTTCTACCTGACCCTGCTCGACACCTACGTCCCCGACGAGCAGGAGCGGCACGAGGCGTTCGCCGCGGTCGACAACATCGACTCGATCAAGGCCAAGGCCGACTTCTGCTTCCGGTGGATCGACTCGGTCTTCGAGCTCGACGCGCTGGAGACCCGCGAGCACCGCCGTGCGTTCCTGCTCAACCTGATCTGCTTCGCGGCGGTGATCGAGGGGCTGTTCTTCTACGGCGCGTTCGCCTACGTCTACTTCCTGCGTTCGCGCGGACTGCTCAACGGGCTCGCCTCCGGCACCAACTGGGTCTTCCGCGACGAGTCGATGCACATGGCGTTCGCCTTCGACGTGGTCGACACGGTGCGGGCCGAGGAGCCGGACCTCTTCGACGACGACCTCGCCGCCCAGGTGCGCCAGATGCTCGTCGACGGTGTCGAGGCGGAGGCGCAGTTCGCCGAGGACCTCCTCGGCGGCGGTGTCGCCGGGTTGTCGATGGCCGACATGCGCTCCTACCTGGAGTACGTCGCCGACCGGCGCATGGAGCGGCTCGACCTGCCGCCGATCTACGGCTCGGCCAACCCGTTGGCCTTCATGGAGCTGCAGGACGTCCAGGAGCTCTCGAACTTCTTCGAGCGCAAGGTGTCGGCCTACCAGGTCGGCGTCGGCGGCTCGGTCGGTTTCGACGAGGACTTCTGAGCCTGCTCCGGTACGCCGAACGCCCCTCGCCGAGCAGCTGCTCGGCGAGGGGCGTTCGGGTCGGGGCTGCTGCGCTCAGACCTCGAACGCTCCGGACTCCAGGCGCTTCTTGATGTCCTGGAGGAAGCGCCCCGCGTTGGCGCCGTCGACCAGGCGGTGGTCGTAGGTCAGCGCGAGGTAGACCATGTGACGCACCGCGATCGTCTCGCCGAGGTCCGGGTCGTCGATCACGACGGGGCGCTTGACCACGGCACCAGGCCCGAGGATCGCGACCTGGGGCTTGTTGATGATCGGGGTGTCCCACAGTGCGCCGACGCTGCCGAGGTTGGTGATGGTGAACGTGCCACCGCCCAGCTCGTCGGGACCGATCTTGTTGGTCCGGGTGCGCTCGGCCACGTCGGCGATCTTCTTGGCCAGGCCCGCGATCGAGAGGTCGCCCGCGTCCCGGACGACCGGGGTGAGGAGGCCCTTCTCGGTGTCGACGGCGAAGGCGATGTGCTCGACGTCGAAGTAGGTGATCTCCCCGGCGTCGGTGTCGATCGCCGCGTTGAGCGAGGGGTGCTGCTTCAGCGCGTCGACCGCCGCCTTGGCGAAGAACGGCAGGTAGGACAGCTTGACGCCCTCGCGCTCCAGGAACGCCGCCTTCGCGGCCTCGCGGAGCCGTGCGATCCGGGTGACGTCGACCTCGATGACCTGGGTCAGCTGGGCGCTGGTCTGCAGCGAGTCGACCATGCGCTCGGCGATGATCTTGCGCAGGCGGGAGATCTTGACCGTCTGGCCGCGCAGCGGGGACGGCGTCACCGACGGTGCGCTCGGGGCGGACCTCGTCGGGGCGGTCTCGGTGGCGGCGCCGGCAGCGGGGGCCGCGGCCGCGGCCTCCTGGGCCTTCGCGGCGTCGAGGACGTCCTGCTTGCGGATGCGTCCACCCACGCCGGAACCGGTCACGGAGGACAGGTCCACGTTGTGCTGGGCGGCGAGCTTGCGCACCAGCGGCGTCACGTAGCCACCGGAGTCGCTGCTGGGCGCAGGGGCCGACGAGGCGCCGGAGGCGCTCGGCTCCGGCTTCTTCTCGGGCTCGGGCTTCTTCTCCGGCGCCTTCTCCTGGGCCGGCTCGGGCTTCTTCTCCGGCTCGGGGGTGGGCTCAGGCTTCTTCTCGGGCTCCGGCTCCGGCTCGGGCTCCGGCTCCGGCTCCGGCTCCGGCTCCGGCTCCGGCTCCGGCTCGGCGGAGGCTGCGGAGCCGTCGCCGATGACGGCCAGCTCGGCGCCGACCTCGACGGTCTCGTCCTCCTCGGCCTTGATCTCGAGCAGGGTGCCGGCGACGGGGGAGGGGATCTCGGTGTCGACCTTGTCGGTGGAGACCTCCAGCAGCGGCTCGTCGACGGCGACCTCGTCGCCGACCGACTTGAGCCAGCGGGTGACGGTGCCCTCGGTGACGGACTCGCCCAGCGCGGGCAGGGTCACCGACGTGCCACCGCCGCCGGCCGGCTTGGTCTCGGCGGCCGGCTTCTCGGCCTCCTCGCCGGCGGGCGCGGGCGCCTGAGCGGCCTCGGGCTCCTCGGACTCCTGCACGTCCTCCGGCTCGGGCTCGGGCTCCGGCTCCGGCTCGGCAGCGGCCTCGCCGCCGTCATCGCCGGACGACTCGCCGGCCTCGCCGATCATCGCGAGGATCGCGCCGACCTCGACGGTGTCGTCCTCCTCGGCCTTGATCTCGAGCAGCGTTCCGGCGACGGGGGAGGGGATCTCGGTGTCGACCTTGTCGGTGGAGACCTCGAGCAACGGCTCGTCGACCGCCACGGTGTCGCCCACCTGCTTCAGCCAGCGGGTGACGGTGCCCTCGGTGACGGACTCGCCGAGGGCGGGAAGGGTGACTTCGGTTGCCATGGGTTCTGGAGGTTCCTTCTGTGTGGGGCTGCGGAGGTCAGGGTCCGTGCTGGACTAGCCGTGTGCGTGCAGCGGTTTGCCGGCGAGGGCGAGATGGGCCTCGCCGAGCGCCTCGTTCTGGGTGGGATGGGCATGCACGAGAGGTGCCACGTCGTCGGCGTGAGCCTCCCAGTTGTAGATGAGCTGCGCCTCGCCGATGAGCTCCCCGACGCGGTCGCCCACGAGGTGGACGCCCACGACCGGGCCGTCGGTGCGACGGATCAGCTTGACGAAGCCCTGGGTCTTCAGGATCTGGCTCTTGCCGTTGCCCCCGAGGTCGTAGGTGAGCGACTCGATGCCGCTCTCACCGTACGCCGCCGCGGCGGCCGCCTCGTCGAGGCCGACCGAGGCGATCTCGGGGTGCGAGTAGGTGACGCGCGGGATGCCGGCCTCGTTGATGGGCTGCGGGTCGAGCCCGGCGATGTCCTCGGCCACGAAGATGCCCTGCTGGAAGCCGCGGTGGGCCAGCTGCAGGCCGGGCACGATGTCGCCGACGGCGTAGACGCCCTCGACGTTGGTGCGGCAGCGCTCGTCGGCGAGGACGAACCCGCGCTCCATCGCGACGCCGGCCTCCTCGAAGCCGAGCCCGTCGGTGGCGGGGCCGCGGCCGACCGCGACGAGCAGCAGCTCGGCCTCGATGACCTCGCCGCCCTCGACGGTGACCGCGACACCGTCGTCGGTCTCCTTGACGCTCTGGAACGGCGTCGAGGTGCGGAAGGCGATCTTGCGCTTGCGGAAGGCCCGCTCGAGGGCCTTGGAGGAGTCGACGTCCTCCGCGGCAACGAGCCGGGGGAGGGCTTCGACGATCGTGACCTCGGCGCCGAAGCTGCGCCAGACGCTGGCGAACTCGCACCCGATCACCCCGCCGCCGAGCACGATCACCGAGGCCGGGACCCGGTCCAGGAGCAGCGCGTGCTCGGAGGTGATGACGCGCGTGCCGTCGACCTCGAGCCCGGGCAGGGACCGTGCGTAGGAGCCCGAGGCCAGCACGAGGTGGCGCCCGGCGTACGTCGTGTCGCCGACGGTGACCTGGCGCGGACCGGTCACCCGACCCTCGCCCTCGATGACGGTGATGCCGCGGCCCTTGATCAGGCCGGCGAGGCCCTTGTAGAGGCGGGAGACCACGCCGTCCTTGTAGCTGTTGACGCCGTCCATGTCGATGCCGTCGAAGGTGGCCCGCACGCCGAACTGCTCGGAGTCGCGGGCGCCGTCGGCGACCTCGGCCGCGTGGAGCAGCGCCTTGGTCGGGATGCACCCGACGTGGAGGCACGTGCCGCCGAGCTTGCCCTTCTCGACGAGCCCGACCCGGAGGCCGAGCTGGGCCGCCCGGAGGGCGCAGGCGTAGCCGCCGGATCCGGCGCCGAGGATGAGTACGTCGAATTCCTCGTCTGCCGCGCTGGTGTTCACTGTGGTGATCACCCTTCCCGTGAGTTGACGCTCCATCTTTGCACTAGCCACCACCGCTGCGACAAGTGCTCCGCGGTGGGTCGCCACGCGGAGACGCTCCGACCGACGGGTAACCACCGCGCCGGGCGCGATGAGGGGGTTGAGCGGGCATCACGACCCCGGAGGAGGCAGACTAGGGCTCATGGGATTCCTGGACCGTTTCCGGCGCGGCTCGCGGACGAAGACGAGTGGACCGGCCGGCGACGGCTTTCGCACCGGCTCGACGCGGGTGCGCGCCTCCGACAAGGTCGACGAGCAGCACCTGCGTGAGTTCGTGACGTCCAAGCGCGGCGCGGAGGGCTTCGTCGAGCCGCGGACGGCGGTCAGCGAGGTCACCCTGCTGCTGGTCGCCTTCGACGGCGAGTGGACGCGACGGCGGGTGCCGTCGGTCAAGTGGGCCCACGACTTCTGCAACAAGCACCAGGTCCCGTCGTACGACGCCGCCGTGGTCGGCATCCCGCAGCGGATGCGCGACTACAACTCGCGGGTCAAGCAGCAGCGTCGCCTGCAGCAGGGCGACTGACGGACCGTCGCCCCGCGGGTCTCAGGCCCGGGCGGACATCGTCCGGGCGAACTCGACGAGCGTGGCGACCGCGGCACCCGTGCCGCCGCTGGTCACGTGGCCCGACGCGCCACCGGCGTTGAACGCCGGACCGGCGATGTCGAGGTGCGCCCACGGCAGACCGGCGGTGAACTCGCGCAGGAACGCGGCCGCGAACAGGCCGCCGCCCCACCTGATCCAGTCGTGCTGGGAGAGGTCGGCGATCTTGCTGGTGTGGATGCGCTCGGTCATGTGCTCGGGGATCGGCATCGGCCACTGGTCCTCGCCGGCGGTGTCGGCGGCCGCCAGCACCTGCTCGACCACGTGCTCGTCGCCCATCACCCCGGCGACCTTGTCGCCGAGCGCGACGACCATCGCCCCGGTCAGGGTGGCGACGTCGAGCGATGACGTCGGGCTCCTGCTCGCTCGCGAGCGCGAGGGCGTCGGCGAGCACCAGCCGGCCCTCGGCGTCGGTGTTGAGGATCTCGACGGTGGTGCCGCCGTGGATCGTGATGACGTCACCGGGACGCATCGCGGAGGCGCCGACCATGTTCTCGGCCATCGCGGCGTACGTCGTCACCCGCAGCGGCAGCCCCAGGTCGGCGATCGCGAACGTCGCCTGCAGGACCGCGGCGGCGCCCGACATGTCGGACTTCATCTCGCCCATGCCTGCCGCGGGCTTGATGCTGAGGCCGCCGGAGTCGAACGTGATGCCCTTGCCCACCAGGGCCAGGTGGGCGGTGGCGCCCTGGGGCTCGTAGGAGAGCTGCACCAGGCGTGAGCCGGCGTCCGAGCCCTGCCCGACACCGAGGATGCCGCCGCAGCCGAGCTCGGTGAGCTGCTCGTCGTCGAGCACGGTGACGGTGACCTTGCCGGAGCGACCGCGGGCCTTCACCTGCTCGACCACCTGGTCGGCGAAGCCGGGGGGACGCAGGTCGTTGGGCGGGGTGTTGACCCAGTCGCGGGTGCCGGCGACGGCCTTGGCCACCACGTGGGCCTCCGCGAGGGCGGTCACGGTGTCCTTGCGCCGGGCGATCGGGGTGAGCACCACGACGTCGGCGGGGGCCGTGCTGCGCGACGACTGCTTGTAGGTGGTGAACGCGTACCCGCCCAGCAGGTAGCCCTCGGCTGCGGCCCGCACCAGCGCCGGCGAGTCGGCCGGCAGCGCCAGCGCGACGGAGGCGGCGTTGGTGACGGCGCGCGACGCGTTGCCGGCGGCGCGGCGTACCGAGCGGTGGTCGGCCAGCTCGCCGAGGCCGACGAGGACCAGCATCGACGCGCCGATGGCACCGCTGGTGGGGACCTTGACGACCTCTCCCGCCTTGCCGGTCACGCCCAGCGCGGCCAGCAGCGGCGCCAGCTTGCGGCCGTAGGCGGCGCCGACGTCCTCGCCACCGGCGGCGAGCGTGGCGCCCTTCTTCCCCGAGAGCACGCCGACGACGACGGCGTCGGCCTTGGACTTGGCGGGGCTGGCACTGCTCAGGGTGTAGGTCGTCACCGACGCAGGATAGGCCAGGCGGCTGCCCGAGCCTCCCCGCGGGCTGGGGTAGGTTTCGAGCCATGTCCGACGCGCTCCTCCGTTCCCCCCTCCACGACCGCCACGAGGCGCTCGGCGCGAAGTTCGCCGAGTTCGGTGGCTGGAGCATGCCCATCGAGTACGCCGGCGAGCGTGGCGGCGTCGTCAAGGAGCACACCGCGGTGCGCACCGGTGTCGGCATCTTCGACGTCAGCCACCTCGGCAAGGCCATGGTGGCCGGACCGGGCGCCGCCGCCTACGTCAACGCCTGCCTGACCAACGACCTGGACCGCATCGGTCCCGGCCAGGCGCAGTACACGCTGTGCTGCGACGCCGAGACCGGCGGCATCGTCGACGACCTCATCGCCTACTACGAGAGCGACGAGCAGGTGCTGCTCGTCCCCAACGCCGCCAACACCGCCGAGGTCGTCCGCCGCCTCGAGGCCGGGGCCCCCGACGGCGTCGTGGTCACCGACCGGCACCGCGGCTACGCGATCCTCGCCGTCCAGGGCACCCGCTCCGACGAGGTGGTCGGCGCGGTCGGCCTGCCCACCGGGCACGAGTACATGCGCTTCGAGCAGGGTGCCTTCGAGGGCGTCGGCGTCGTGGTCTGCCGCACCGGCTACACCGGTGAGCGCGGCTACGAGCTGATCGTCGCCGACGACGCCGCCGCCCGCCCTGTGGGACGCGCTGCTGGCGGCCGGGGCGCCGTACGACATCGCGCCGTGCGGGCTGGGCGCCCGGGACACGCTGCGCACCGAGATGGGCTACCCCCTGCACGGGCAGGACATCTCGCTCGACGTCACCCCCAACCAGGCCCGCCTGGGCTGGGCGGTCGGCTGGGGCAAGGAGTCCTTCTGGGGCAAGGGCGCGCTGGTCGCGGAGAAGGAGCAGGGGCCGCGCCGGCGCCTGTTCGCCCTCGAGTCGACCGGGCGGGCGATCCCGCGACCACACATGAGCGTGAGCCTCACGCCCGACGTGCTGCTCGGCGAGATCACCTCCGGGACCTTCTCGCCGACCCTCAAGAAGGGCATCGCGCTGGCTCTGCTCTCGACGGTGGTCGACCCCGAGGCCCAGGTCGGGGTCGACGTGCGCGGGCGCCGCGAGATGTTCCAGATCGTCAAGGCTGCCCTTCGTCGACACCTCGGTGCGCGAGTCATGAACCTCCCCGACCAGCCGCAGACCTTCCGCAAGGCGACCGCGTCCGAGCGGCCGTGGGCCTGGCGGCTCGAGGACGCCGCCGGCTCGGAGGTGACCGTGACGGGCGACCTGGCCGACCAGCGCTTCAGCGCCCAGGCCGACGCGGAGTCCTGGGTGGGCGAGACCTGGGCCGACCTGGCCGCCGCGGGTGTCGACCAGGTGACCCTCTTCGAGCACGAGCGCCAGGTCTACGGGCCCATGTCGCTGCACGCCTGAGCCCGGCGGGTGCCGGTCGTGCGTGACTTCCGTCAGGTCGACGTCTTCTCCGACCGGGCGGTCCGGGGCAACCCGGTAGCGGTGGTCCACGACGCCGACGGGCTCGACGACGAGCAGATGGCGGCGTTCGCGCGCTGGACGAACCTGTCCGAGACGACGTTCCTGCTCGCACCGACCGTGCCGGGCGCCGACTACCGCCTGCGGATCTGGACCCCGGGGGGCGAGCTGCCCTTCGCCGGGCACCCGACCCTCGGCTCGGCGCACGCCTGGCTCGAGGCCGGCCACGCCCCGGCCGACCCGGCGGGCGTCGTCCAGCAGTGCGGCGCCGGCCTGGTCGTCGTACGACGCGGGGAGCGGCTGTCGTTCGCCGGGCCGCCGCTGCTGCGCTCCGGCCCGCTCGCCCCTGCCGAGCTCACCCGCGCGGCGCGAGCGGTGGGCGTGGCCGAGGACGACGTGCTCGACGCGGCGTGGATCGACAACGGTCCCGGGTGGCTCGGCCTGGTGCTGCGCGACGCCGCCACGGTGCTGGCCTGCGTGCTCGACCGCGACGCGGCCGGCGACCTCAAGATCGGCGTCGTCGGCGCCCACGTCCCCGGTGCGAGCGACGCACTCGTCGAGGTGCGGGCCTTCGCACCGAGCCTCGGGGTGGGGGAGGACCCGGTCACCGGGAGCCTCAACGCCGGTCTGGGTGCATGGCTGGCCGGCTCCCGCCTGCCGGCGTCGTACGTCGCCGCGCAGGGGACCGTCCTGGGGCGGCACGGGCGGGTCCACGTCGACCTCGAGGACGGCGTGGTCTGGGTGGGCGGGGCGACACGGACCGTCATCCACGGATCGGTCACCCTCTGAGCCGTCCTGGGCGGTAGCCTCGGAGCGTGCAGCAGTATCGCGAGCTCCTCCAGCGCATCCTCGACGACGGCGTGACGAAGAGTGACCGCACGGGCACGGGCACCCGCTCGGTCTTCGGCCACCAGATGCGCTTCGACCTCAGCGCGGGCTTCCCGCTGGTGACGACGAAGAAGGTCCACACCCGCTCGATCTTCGCCGAGCTGCTGTGGTTCCTGCGCGGTGACACCAACGTGAAGTGGCTGCAGGACCGGGGCGTCTCGATCTGGGACGAGTGGGCCGACGCCGACGGCGACCTCGGGCCCGTCTACGGCTACCAGTGGCGCTCCTGGCCCACGCCGGACGGTCACCACGTCGACCAGATCGCCCAGGTCGTGGAGCAGCTGCGCAGCGATCCCGACTCGCGGCGCCACATCGTCTCGGCCTGGAACGTCGCCGACATCCCGCAGATGGCGCTGGCCCCGTGCCACACGATGTTCCAGTTCTACGTGGACCCCACCGACGGTGGCCGGCTCTCCTGCCAGCTCTACCAGCGCTCCGCCGACGTGTTCCTCGGCGTGCCGTTCAACATCGCCTCCTACGCCCTGTTGACCCACATGGTCGCCCAGGTGACCGGCCTCGGGGTGGGCGACTTCGTGCACACCCTGGGCGACGCGCACCTCTACGCCAACCACCTCGACCAGGCGCGCCTGCAGCTGACCCGCGAGCCGCGGCCGCTGCCGCGGCTCATCCTGGACCCGTCCGTGACCGCGCTCGACGCGTTCGAGCTCGAGCACATCGCGCTCGAGGGCTACGACCCGCACCCCGGGATCAAAGCCCCCATCGCCGTATGACGCCCGGCGGCAAGCGGATCGTCCTGGTGGCGGCCGTCGCGGCCAACGGGGTGATCGGCGACGGCCCGGACATCCCGTGGACGATCCCCGGTGAGCAGGCGCGCTTCAAGGAGCTGACCCTCGGCCACGTCCTGCTCATGGGTCGTACGACGTTCGAGTCGATCGGGCGCCCGCTGCCGGGACGCACCACCATCGTGCTGACCCGCACCCCCGACTGGGCCCATCCGGGGGTGGTCGTCGCGGGTTCCGTGGTCGACGCGCTCGCCCGCGCCGACGAGCTGCCGGGCGACGTCATGGTGGCCGGCGGGGGCGCGGTCTACGAGGCGGTGCTGCCCTACGCCGACGAGCAGGTCATCAGCGAGGTCCACCTGCGCCCCGAGGGCGACACCTTCTACCCGACGATCGACCGGGCCGAGTGGGCCGAGACCGGGCGCGACTCCCACGACGGGTACGACGTGGTCCGCTGGGTCCGGACCAGCATCGCCGACGACGGTTTCGGCCGGCTCTACGAGCACGTCGAGGCGCCGATGCAGAACCTCCTGGGCCGCACGCTCATCACCCGGCTCTCCGACCCCGCGGTCCTCCTGCCCGGTGAGGACCCGGTCGTCCGCTCGGTCGTCGACGACGTGGGCCGGCTGCTCGAGCCCTTCCTCTTCACCCAGATGCTCACCGCGCTCGCGCTGTCCGCGGCCAAGCACGCCGAGCTCCTCGCGGCGTCGCACGACGCGTCCGCCTCGAGCCTGGCCGAGATGCGGGTCGCGACGCTCGGCACGACGCTCGGCGACCCCGAGGTGATCGGGGTCTGCTTCGACGCGGTCGAGGCGATGGCCGGCATGCCGCACACCGCCGAGGAGCTCGTCAGCTCCCACTGGCGCCTCGACGCGTGGGGCCTGAGCGCCTGGCTGGGGCTGGCCGACATCTACCTCGCCTACGCCCGTGAGGCGCTGGTCTGGTCGGAGGCCACCGACCTCCAGGAGCTGCTGGGCAGCTGGTTCCTGCTCGAGCAGCGCGCGCTGGACGCCTTCGGCAGCTGAGGGCGCCCGCGGTCAGCGAGCGGCCTCGTAGAGGGTGACGTCCGCGGCGAAGTGCTCCTCGAGCCGGCGGCGGGTCACGGGGGTGACGGTGACGTCGCGCTCCGGTGAGGTGTTCACGGTCGGGATGTCCGGCACGGCGATGCCCAGGCAGTCGGACATCCAGGCCGCCGCGCCCGCGAGGTTGTCGTAGCGGTACATCCGGTCGACGAGCATCCGGTCACCGCGTCCGTCGTGCACGAACCGGTGGGTGGTGCCGAGGACGACCTCCCCGGAGAGGACCTGGTCGGCGAAGGCGTCGAAGCTGAGGTCCCCGGTGTACGTCGGGTTGGTGCGCGCCCCGACCCGGCTGCGGTAGCGGTACCACGACAGGACCCAGTCCACGGGCTCGCGGACGATGCAGGCGACCTCGTAGCTCTCCCGGGGGAAGCCGTACTTGGCCAGGACCGGGACGAACAGCCGGTCGAAGGAGCGCGCCGAGACGTGCTTCATCGGCGGGGGGCGACGCGCGGTGAGCTGGGCGTGGTCGTAGAACGCCGCCTCCAGCGCGGTCGACCCGGTCTTGGTCATGGCCAGGAACGCGAAGCCGGCGTGCGCCATTGCCATCATGGGGCCGCACGCTATCCGACCCGGCGACGGCACGGACCCTGAGCCTGGCAAGGTAGGCGCATGGAACTTCGCGTCTTCACCGAGCCCCAGCAGGGTGCGACGTACGACGATCTCCTCGCGGTCGCGCTGCGCGCCGAGGAGCTCGGGTTCGGCGCCTTCTTCCGCTCCGACCACTACCTCGCGATGGGTGGCGACGGGCTGCCCGGGCCGAGCGACGCGTGGATCACGCTCGCCGGCCTGGCGCGCGACACCAGCACGATCCGGCTGGGGACGATGATGACCAGCGCGACGTTCCGGCACCCCGGACCGCTGGCGATCACCGTGGCCGGCGTCGACCAGATGAGCGGAGGCCGGGTCGAGCTGGGCATCGGCGCCGGCTGGTTCGAGGCCGAGCACACCAGGTACGGCATCCCGTTCCCCTCCACCGGGGAGCGGTTCGACCGCTTCGAGGACAACCTGGCGATCATCACCGGGCTGTGGGCGACCCCGGTCGGCGGTGACGGGTTCAGCTACACCGGCACCCACTACAGCGTCACCGACAGCCCGGGGCTGCCGAAGCCGGCGCAGGCCAGGCCGCCGGTGCTCATCGGTGGGGTGGGCAAGAAGCGCACCCCGGCCCTCGCGGCACGCTACGCCGACGAGTTCAACCTGCCGTTCGTGGACGAGGCGACGACCGCCGCGCAGTTCGCGCGGGTCTCCCGTGCCTGCGAGACGATCGACCGCGATCCCGCGACGATGACCTGGTCCAACGCCCTGGTCGCCTGCGTCGGGGCCGACGAGGCCGAGGTCGCCCGACGGGCGGCCCGGATCGGCCGTGAGCCCGCCGAGCTGCGGGAGAACGGTCTCGCCGGCACGCCGCAGGAGGTCGTCGACACGATCGCCCGGTACGCCGAGCTCGGAGCCCAGCGTCTCTACCTGCAGGTGCTGGACCTCGCCGACCTCGACCACCTCTCGCTCGTGGCGGCTGAGGTCATGCCGCACGTGGACCGCTAGCCTTGACGACATGACCGCCAGCGTGACTCCGTCCCGTCCGTTCGGACGCGTCCTCACCGCGATGGCGACGGCCTTCCACGACGACGGCTCCGTCGACCTCGACGGCACGGCCCGGATCGCGGTCCACCTCGTGGACAACGGGCACGACGGCGTGGTCGTCTCCGGCACCACGGGGGAGTCGCCGACCACGACGGTCGCCGAGGACGGCGAGATCCTGGCCGCGGTCAAGGACGCCGTCGGCGACCGGGCCTGCATCGTGGCCGGGGTCGGCACCAACGCCACGGCACACTCGGTCGAGCTGGCCCGCCAGGCCGAGAAGATCGGCGCGGACGGGCTGCTGCTGGTCACGCCGTACTACAACAAGCCCAGCCAGGCCGGCGTGCTGCACCACTTCCGCAGCGTCGCCGAGGCCACCGACGTGCCGGTCATGCTCTACGACGTGCCGGGCCGCACCGGCACCCAGATCTCGATGGACACCTACGCGGCGGCGATCGAGCTCGACTCGGTCGTCGCGCTGAAGGACGCCGTCGGCGACCTCGCGCGCGGCGTCCGGATCATCGAGCTGGGCTATGCGCTCTACTCCGGCGACGACGTCGCCAACCTCGGCTGGCTGGCGCACGGCGCCGCCGGCTTCGTCAGCGTCGCCGGGCACGCCGCGGGACCGCAGCTGCGCCGGATGGCCGACCAGTGGGACGCCGGCGACAGTGCCGGGGCCCTCCAGACCTTCACGCGGATGCTCCCCGCGATCGACGCCATCATGGGTGTCAGCAACTACGGAGCCACCACCGCCAAGGCAGCCCTCGAGCTGCTCGGCGTGCTCGACAACCGCAACGTCCGAGCACCCCTGGTGCCCCTGGACGACACCGAGGTCGCGGCGCTCCGTCAAGGACTGACGGCAGCGGGCGTCCTCTCACCGTAGACAGGAACCCATGTGAGTCACCCGCATCCCGAGCTCACCGCACCACCGGAGCTACCGGAAGGCGGTCTGCGGGTCATCCCGCTCGGCGGCCTCGGTGAGGTCGGTCGCAACATGACCGTCTTCGAGTACGCCGGTCGGCTGCTCATCGTCGACTGCGGCGTGCTCTTCCCCGAGGACCACCACCCGGGCGTGGACCTGATCCTGCCCGACTTCGCCGCGATCCGGGACCGCCTCGGCGACGTCGAGGCCCTGGTGCTCACGCACGGGCACGAGGACCACATCGGCGCGACGCCGTACCTGCTGCGCGAGCGGGGCGACATCCCGCTCGTCGGCTCCCGGCTGACCCTGGCGCTGCTCGACTCCAAGCTGCGCGAGCACCGTCTGCGTGAGACCGTCCACCACCAGGTCAGGGAGGGCGACCGGCTGACGCTGGGGCCCTTCGAGCTCGAGTTCGTCGCGGTCAACCACTCGATCCCGGACGCGCTCGCGATCGCGATCCGCACGGGTGCCGGGCTGGTGCTCCACACCGGCGACTTCAAGATGGACCAGCTGCCGCTCGACGGCCGGATCACCGACCTGCGCTCCTTCGCCCGGCTCGGTGAGGAGGGCGTCGACCTCTTCCTCACCGACTCGACCAACGCCGAGACGCCGGGCTTCACACCGACCGAGAAGTCGATCACCCCGGTCGTCTCCGAGGTCTTCCGAGAGTCCAAGCAGCGGATCATCGTGGCGTGCTTCGCCTCGCACGTGCACCGCGTGCAGCAGGTGCTCGACGCGGCGGTCGCGCACGACCGCAAGGTCGCCTACGTCGGTCGCTCGATGGTGCGCAACATGGCGATCGCCCGCGACCTCGGCTACCTCACGGTCCCGCCGGGGGTGATGGTGGAGGCCAAGGAGCTCGCCACCCTGGCGCCCGAGCGCCAGGTGCTCGTCTCGACCGGCTCCCAGGGCGAGCCGATGAGTGCGCTGAGCCGGATCGCGCAGCGCAACCACAGCTTCGTGCACATCGAGGAGGGCGACACCGTCCTGCTCGCCAGCAGCCTGATCCCGGGCAACGAGAACGCCGTCTACCGGGTCATCAACGGGCTGGCGCGCTGGGGTGCCAACGTCGTCCACAAGGGCAACGCCCACGTCCACGTGAGCGGCCACGCCAGCGCCGGCGAGCTCCTCTACTGCTACAACATCGTGCGCCCGCGCAACGTCCTGCCCGTCCACGGCGAGATCCGACACATGCTGGCCAACGCCGCGCTCGCCCGCCAGGTCGGCATCGAGAACGTCGTGGTCGCCGAGGACGGGGTCGTCGTCGACCTGGTCGACGGGGTGGCCTCGATCGTGGGCAAGGTCGAGTGCGGCTACGTGTTCGTCGACGGATCCTCGGTGGGCGACATCACCGAGTCCGACCTCAAGGACCGCCGGATCCTGGGGGAGGAGGGCTTCTTGTCCATCATCGTCGTCGTCGACTCGGTCAGCGGCAAGGTCGCGGCCGGGCCGGAGATCCAGGCCCGGGGCAACGCGCTCGAGGGCGAGGACTTCACCGAGGTCAAGGAGCTGGTGACCAAGGCGCTCGACCTGGCCATCGCCGACGGCAACACCGACGCCTACCAGCTGCAGCAGACCGTCCGCCGTACCGTCGGGCGCTGGGTGAGCAACAAGCACCGTCGTCGTCCGATGATCATCCCGGTGGTCGTCGAGTCCTAGTGGCGCGGGTCAGACGTTCTTGGGCGCTTCGCGCACCCATGGCACGCACCTCGCGGCGTTGCCGGCGCTCAGCAGACAACCCGGTATGACGTCGCGCCGGCGCCTTGCGCTGCACGCACCTCGAGCACGCCAAGCAGTCAACAACGTCCGACCCACACCACGAGGCCCCCACCCGCACAGCAGGAGGCCCCCGCCGAGATTTCTCGGCGGGGGCCTCGCTGATGTGGTGCGCGATCGTCAGGGGGTTACCTCTTGACGATCCTGACCGTGAACCGGTCGTGGCTGCCGCTGAAGTTCGACGTGCCCAGGTAGCGGGCCAACAGCTTGACCTTGCCGACCTTGTTCAGCGGCGCGATCCTGATGGTGGCGGTGCCGCGACCATCGAGCCTGCCCTGACCCAGGAACCGGCCGTTCTTGATGATCTTGACCAGGCCACCAGGAGTCACGTCAGCCGAGTCGACCGTGACCTTGAGCTTGGCGCGGTGGCCGGCCTTGGTCTTCTTCGGGATGGCCCGCGTGAACTTCGTCGAGGTCGCGGCCTTCTTCACCGTGATGGTGAAGTCGGTCGAGCCCGCGGCGTGGTCGGCGTCGCCCCGGTAGCTGACAGTGGCGTCGTGCGTGCCGGCGCCGAGCGATGCCGGCACGGCGATGGTGGCGGTGCCACGGTCGAGCTGGTCGGAGCCGACCTTGGTCCCGTCGACCTTCAGCGTCACCGCACCCGAGGCGGCCTTGTCGACGACCGTGACCGTGACCTCGCTGCCCTTGCCGTACGTCGACGGCTCGGGCTCGTGGGCGGCCTTCAGGTTGGTCGCGACCTTGCACAGCGACAGGGTGAGGTTGTCGACGTACCAACCGCCACCGACCTCCGGGTCGATGCCGCCGCAGCCGTCGCGCCCGATGTCGAAGCGCATCTGCAGCAGGTCGCCGGCCTCGATCTCCAGCGCGGAGAGGTCGACCTGCGACTGGCCCCAGCTGCCGCTGACCTTGCCGCCGTCGGTGCCGGTGAAGCCCGGCTCTCCGGCGAGCGGGTTGGAGCTTCCGGCGCCGGGCGTGGCGAGCTGCTTGGGAGCGTTGAAGATGTACGCGCCCGCCGGGATCGCCTCGAAGTCGCCGCCGTTGACGCTGACCTTGAGGTTGCCGCCGTCGTAGCCGGCCTCGGTGGCGACGTAGTGGTCGAACGTCAGGCGCGGCGAGATGCCGCCCGACGGCATGGTGATGACCGGGCTGATGATGGAGTCACGGCTGGAGAAGTCGTTGACCCCGTCGCCCGAGCAGTCGCCCACGGTCGGGGGCCGGGCCGTAGGCGACCCCACCGGGGTGGTCGCCGGGAGCCGACGTGCTGGCCTCCCACGGGGCGTGGATGCCGCCCGCGTAGTCGCCGTCGTCGTACAGCTCGAAGGAGGTCGCCCACCCGTCGAGACCGTTCTCGAAGTCCTCGGAGTAGACGACGTCGGTGGCGAAGCCGGGCCCGCAGAGCGACGGTGCGTTCTTGGCGAGCAGCGGCTGGAAGTTGCACTGGACGGGTTCCGCGCGCATCTCGACGGCGACCATCGTCTTGACGACCTGGGTGCAGTCGGCTCGCGGTGATCGGGTCGGCCGGGGTGGCCGTGCCGGCGACGGCCGTCGAGAGCCGGTTGATCGGCTGACCGACCAGGTCCTGGCAGGACTGCTCGAAGTCGTCGGCGGCCGAGGTGAAGTCGGAGACCGGCGTCAGGTAGGCGGTCTGCGCGCGCCACCAGATGTTGGCCGCCTTGTCGAGGCCGATGCCGGCGATGGTCTGACCGTTGTAGGTGCCACCGTCGACGAGCAGGGCGTAGGCGTGGTTGGGCACGCCCGAGTTGCCGTGCACGCCGCCGCTGTCGAGGTTGTTCGGGTCGCAGTTGTACTCCGCGTCCGTCACCTTGCCCGGGTTGCCGTAGCAGGTCGGCGTCCACATGTCGCGGATCGCGCCGCCGAAGGCCTCGGACTTCTCACCGACGAGCCACCGCGTGGTGTCGACCCGGTCCGTGATGTCCTCGGCCTTGATCGTCGATCGTGACCGTGCCGGCGGACTTGATCCGGGTCCCGTCGGCCCGGGTGACCATGTGGCCGGGATGGTGGAGGTCGCCCGACATGGCGGTCGGGACGCCCGGCCACGCTCTTGCCGATGATGAGGCCGGTCGCACCGGCGGCGATCGCGTTGTCGGCCTTGATCTGGAACGAGCAGGTGCCGCGGTCGACGTAGGCGTAGTTGCCCGCCACGGCGGCGGTGTTGGTGATGGTGCCGCAGCCGTCGGTGGGGGTGGGGCCCGAGCCGTCGGCCGGCGTCCGTGGCGACGACGACGTCGGTGGTGACCGTGGTCGTGTCGTAGGTCGGGCCGAAGCCGAACGCCGCGGTGCAGGAGCCGGCCACGCCGGCGGGAGCGGTGATGTTGACCTGGAGCTGGGCTGCGGCCGTCGGGTCGCAGGCGCCGACCTCAC
Organism: uncultured Actinomycetota bacterium; assembly: GCA_963757695.1. Classification (GTDB taxonomy): domain Bacteria; phylum Actinomycetota; class Actinomycetes; order Propionibacteriales; family Nocardioidaceae; genus Nocardioides. Next base: position 210,220 of record CAVWTJ010000005.1, on the reverse strand, counting down.
GCACGGCGTCGAAGGTCTCGCCCTCGTCCTCGCGGCCGTTGATGAGGTCGATCGTCTCGCCCCACACGTCGGAGTAGGACTCGTTGAGCGCGCCTGACTGGTACTGGTAGATCAGCCCCGAGGTGTACTCGGTGTAGGCGTGACCCCACTCGTGGGAGACGACGTCGTCGGAGGTGACGCCGTCGCAGTAGTTGGTGGTGACGCCGTTCCAGTTGGCGTTGGGGCAGTCGATGCGTCGGGTCGTTGTTGACCGTCTTCATCGTGGCCCCGAGGCCGTCGTAGGAGTCACGACCGAAGGTGTTGGCGTAGAACCAGTACGAGCTCGCCGGCGGAGGTGACCAGGTTCTGCTGGTCGGCGTTGAGGTGCCCGGGAACGGCGTCGCCCTCGGACCAGACCGGGTCGGTGTCGGGCGAGTTCTCGTAGAGCTCGCGGTCGAGGCGTCGTCGACCGTCGACTAACGGTTGACGGGCTTGCGGGTGTTGGCGTCCAGGACCACCATGTCGCGCACGTTGCCGCCGTTGCCGACCTCGACCAGGTAGGCCAGGAGCGACTCGCCGGTGGTCGCCGCGCACCGATCCGGTGCGGTAGACGACCAGCTTCGGCGTGGCGGCCGTGATCCCGGACGTGTCGGCCGCGCCGCCGTCCTCGGAGGTGGGCGGGCTCGGCCTTGACGACCGCGACGGCGCGCGGCGGCGGCCTTCGCGCTGCGTGACGCGCGGGTCGACCGACAGGTTCAGGTTCGGCGCCGCGAAGCCGGTGACGGCCATCAGGTCGCCGTCCTTGTCGACGTTGGCCTTGAGCGGGCGGCCGAAGACCGCGTACACCCTGGTACTTCTGGATGTAGGTGACGGTCCAGCCCGTAGCGCGTTCGGAGTCGACCCGGTGCTGGACAGCTCGACCCTTGCCGGCGCCGAAGGCGGCGCCGAACTGGTCGAGGTAGGCGCCGACCTTGGCGGTCGCCTTGGCGGTGCGAGTTGCCGGCCACCGCCGGGAACAGGTCGGCGTTGGCTGCCGCGGGCGGCGATGAAGCCGACCTTGCCGGTCGAGCTCTCCTTGGTGACGCGCACGTGCCGTCGGCGGCCTGGCGCATGGCCTGGATGCCCGACGGGTCGGCGGCGACCTGGGAGACGGCGCCGGCCGCGGCCGAGGATGACGCAGGGACGAACGCGAGGCCCGCTCCCAGTAGCGCCAAGCTCAACCCTGACTTGAGGAATTTCACGTGGTGTTCCCTCCGAGGGGGTTTTATTTGCGGGGACACAGGGCGTGACCCACAAGACATGCACCTTAGATACAGATCACGCGATGGGTCTAGGGGTCGGTCGATTAAGGCCTCGTCACGATCCGGGTCGCCTCCGCCGCACGCGGACGGGGTCGCCCCTCGGGGTGAGCCCGGTGGGTTCCACCGCCTTGCGGCCGAGATCCGGCCGCGACTGGGCGGTGGGAGAGGAGTGACGCCGACACGCTCCTGTGGTCCGTGTGACTGGTGAGGTGATCACCTAGGTTGATCCCATGGCGACCCGTACGTCTTCCCCGACGGGTTCGCGGAGCACGAGCACGACCTCGGCACGATCCGGCAGCGCCGGTGGTGGCGGACGTGGTTCGAGCACCCGATCCCCGAGCGCCCGGAAGAAGCCCACCAGTTCCTCCTCCCGCACCCGCACGACGGCCAAGCGCCCTGCCTCCGGCAGCGCGAAGGGCCGCGACGAGCAGCGCCGCGAGGAAGACAGCCGGCCCCGCGCGCGCCCCGCCGCCCGCCCGGCACCCCGCGCGGTGCGCACGGGCACCGGGCCGGTGGCCCGGGTGTTCACTCGTGCTCTTCCGAGCGCTGGCCGCGATCTGGCTGGCGGTCGCCCATGCGGTCGGCGCCGGCGCCCGACGCCTCGGCCACACCGCACGCGAGCTCGACCCCGAGCACCGTCGCGACGGCGCCGGGCTCTTCCTCGTCGGGCGTGGCGGTCGTCGTGGCCGCCTCGGTCTGGTTCGTGCTGCCCGGTGGGCTGCATGGAGTTCGTGCGCGCCGTCCGTGGTCGGCACCGTCGGCAAGGTCGGCTGGCTCGTGCCCGCTCGCCCTGGTGTGGTCCGGCTGGCGGATGATGCGCGACCCCGTCAGCAACGGTCCCGCCGGTCGGCAGGCCATCGGCTGGTCGGCCCTCACGCTCGGTGTCCTCGGCATCGTCCACGTCGCCGCGGGCAACCCGCAGCCGGTCGCCGGCGACACCTCGCCGCTGCGCGACGGCGGCGGCGCCATCGGCTACGTCATCTCCTCGCTGCTCCTCGACCTGGTGCGCTCGAGCGCCGTGGTCCTGGCGCTGCTCGCTCCTGGTGTCGGTGTTCGGGCTCCTCGTCGTCACCGCCACCCCGCTCTACCGCGTGCCCGAGAAGCTCCGTGCGCCCTGCGCGACCTGGCCCTCGGCCACCCCGGGGGGGACCTCGGCGACGACACCGAGGCGATGCGCGCCCTCGAGGACGAGATCGACCCCGAGATGGGCGACCCCGCCTACGACTCGCCGGTGCTGAGCGACCGCGAGCTGCGTCGACGGCGCCGCAGCGCGGCCGCCCTCGTCGAGCCCGAGGACGTCACGCCCGACGGAGGCCGCGCGACGGCCCGGACGCCCTCGACGTGGCGCTGGCCCACGACGAGGAGCCGGTCCCCGTCCGCGCCCCGTCCCGCTCGCACGGCCCCCGTGGCGGTGCCCGTGGCCGTGCCGGAGCCGGTCGCCGAGGCCGCCCGCGAGGAGCTCGAGCCGCCGCCGCACACGCCGATCGAGCCGCGCATGGAGCAGCTGGCGCTGTCGGGGGACATCGTCTACTCGCTGCCGGCCAACGAGGTCCTCAAGCCGGGATCGGTGCACAAGGCCCGGTCGGAGGCCAGCGACGCGGTCGTCGACAGCCTCACCCAGGTGCTGGAGCAGTTCAACATCGACGCCCAGGTCACCGGCTACACGCGCGGGCCTGACCGTCACCCGCTACGAGGTCGAGCTCGGCCCCGCGGTGAAGGTGGAGAAGGTCACCGCGCTGTCGAAGAACATCTCCTACGCGGTGGCCTCGGCCGACGTGCGGATCCTCAGCCCGATCCCCGGCAAGTCGGCGATCGGGATCGAGATCCCGAACGTCGACAAGGAGATCGTCTCGCTGGGCGACGTGCTGCGCAGCAACATCGCCCGCGGCGACCACCACCCGATGGTCTGCGGGCTCGGCAAGGACGTCGAGGGCGGCTTCGTGGTCGCCAACCTGGCCAAGATGCCGCACCTGCTCGTGGCCGGTGCGACCGGCTCCGGCAAGTCGAGCTTCATCAACTCGATGATCACCTCGATCCTGATGCGCTCCACGCCCGACGAGGTGCGGATGATCATGGTCGACCCCAAGCGGGTCGAGCTCAACGCCTACGAGGGCGTGCCGCACCTGATCACCCCGATCATCACCAACCCCAAGAAGGCCGCCGAGGCGCTGGCCTGGGTCGTGCGCGAGATGGACCTGCGCTACGACGACCTGGCCAACTTCGGCTTCCGCCACATCGACGACTTCAACAAGGCCGTGCGGGCCGGCAAGGTCGAGGTACCCGCCGGGCAGCGAGCGCGAGCTGACGCCGTACCCCTACCTGCTGGTGATCGTCGACGAGCTCGCCGACCTGATGATGGTCGCCCCGCGCGACGTCGAGGACGCGGTCGTCCGGATCACCCAGCTCGCGCGCGCCGCGGGCATCCACCTGGTGCTCGCCACCCAGCGCCCCTCCGTCGACGTCGTCACCGGCCTCATCAAGGCCAACGTGCCGTCGCGGCTCGCCTTCGCCACCTCCTCGCTCGCCGACAGCCGGGTCATCCTCGACCAGCCGGGCGCCGAGAAGCTCGTCGGTCAGGGCGACGGGCTCTTCCTGCCGATGGGCGCCTCCAAGGCCGTCCGCGTGCAGGGCTCGTGGGTCACCGAGGCCGAGATCGCGCAGGTGGTCAAGCACTGCAAGACCCAGCTCGAGCCCAGCTACCGCGAGGACGTGACCGCGCCGGCCGCGAGCAACCAAGGTGCTCGACGACGACATCGGCGACGACATGGACCTCGTGGTCCAGGCCATCGAGCTCGTGGTCTCCACCCAGTTCGGCTCGACCTCGATGCTGCAGCGCAAGCTGCGCGTCGGCTTCGCCAAGGCGGGCCGGCTGATGGACATCCTCGAGAGCAGGGGAGTGGTCGGACCGAGCGAGGGCTCGAAGGCCCGCGACGTCCTGGTCAAGCCCGACGAGATCGACGCCGTCATCTTCACCATCCAGGGGGAGCAGTGAGCACCATCAGCGCTGACAACGAGTCGACCCCGTCGGCCCCGTCGAACGAGGCACCGGAGCTCGTCGACGGCCCCGACGGCCTTGACGGGACCGAGAGCGTGGAGATCCATCGCGACGGGCCGCTGTCGGGCCTCATCGGCCTGACCGCCGCGGCGGTCGGCATCGCCTACCTGCTGCGCGCCGCCGGATCGGGCTCGCTCCTGGACTGGGCGCTGTGCGCGCTGATCGCGGTCGTGGCGGTCCTGCACCTCGCGACCCTGGTCGACTCCCGGGCGCCGCTGATGGTCGTCGACGCGCTCGGCATCCGCGTCCGCCGCGGCGCCACCTGGGAGGGCGTGTCCTGGCCGGAGGTCGAGCGCGTCGAGCACCGCCCGCGGCGCAGCACGCTGCGCGACGGTCGCGCTCGTCGTCGTCGACGTCGACGGGCGCCAGCTCGCGACCCGGTTGTCGCTGTCGACCCGCCTCATCGGCGCCGACTGGCACCAGCTGACCGAGGCGCTCACCGATCTCGCCGACGGCCGCGCCGACGTGGCCGAGGTCGGCGCCACTGCCGAGGTCACCGCCGATGTCACCGCCGATGTCAGCTGCCGATGTCCGCCGATGTCACCGCCGACGGTCCTGCCGACGAGGTCACCGCCGAGTCCCCGAGTGGGACGAGGCCCCGGTCGAGCACCTGGCCGAGGACGTGGAACCGGCCGAGCCGGCCGAGGACGGCCACCACGCCGCTGCCGGTGCGCGAGCGCGGTCGCTCGGGCGTCGTACGGACGTCGTGATCGAGCGCGCGGTCGAGGACGACCAGCAGACGCAGGCCATGGCCGTGTTCGCCCCGGACACCGCAGCCGAGGAGACGACCACCGTCGTCATCCACCAGCTCGAGCGTGAGGCGGGCGCCGAGCAGGCAGCTGCGGAGCCCCTCGAGCCGGTCGTCGGCCTGGTGCTCGCGCAGGCCCGAGCCCGGGTGGGGCTGAGCGTCGACCAGCTCGCCGACCGCACCCGGATCCGCCCGCACGTGATCGAGGCGATCGAGGCCGACCGCTTCGAGACCTGCGGTGGCGACTTCTACGCCCGCGGCCACCTGCGGACCCTGGCCCGGGTGCTCGGCGTCGACGCGACGCCCCTGCTCGAGCAGTACGACGCCCGCTACGCCGACGCGCCGATCGACCCGCGCCGCGTCTTCGAGGCCGAGCTGGCGACCGCCGGCGGTGCCGGGTCGCGGCGTCGGTGGCGCCCTGAACTGGTCGGTCCTGGTCGCCGTCGTGATGGCCGTCGTGCTGGTCTGGTCGGTCGCCCGGCTCGTCATGGACGGCCCGGTGCCGCTCTCGGACCAGCCGGTGCTCAACGGCTCGCCCGGCGGCAAGGCCACGCTCAGCGGCGCCACCACCAAGACCCCGGTGACCTTCACCGCGGTGACCGGTGGCGCGCGGGTGATCGTGCGCGACGGCAAGCAGCAGGTCGTCTTCGACGAGCAGCTGGCCTTCATGCAGACCGCCGAGCTCAGCGTCGTCCCGCCGGTGCGCATCAGCACCACCGACGGCGGGCTCCAGGTGAGCGTCGACGGCGTCGACAAGGGCGCGCTCGGAGCCACCGGGCAGGACGCCCAGCAGACCTACGTGCCCTGATGGGCACGCCCGCCGGGCCGGGATCGGGCTGGGCTTCGGCGTCCTGCGGGGATCGACGGCATACTCGACCTGCGATGACGACCAACACGACGCCTGCCGACCACCAGCTCCCCGACCGCGCCCGACGCCCCAGCTGTCGGTCGCGATGCTGACCCTGGGCTGCGCCCGCAACGAGGTCGACTCCGAGGAGCTGGCCGGCCGGCTCGCCGCCGACGGCTTCCTGCTCGTCGACGACCCGGCCGACGCCGACACGGTCGTGGTCAACACCTGCGGCTTCGTCGAGGCGGCCAAGAAGGACTCGGTCGACGCCCTGCTGCAGGCCTCGGACCTGAAGGCCTCGGCCGACAAGGGCGGCAAGGCCCAGGCCGTCGTCGCCGTCGGCTGCCTGGCCGAGCGCTACGGCAAGGACCTCGCCGAGTCGCTGCCCGAGACCGACGCCATCCTCGGCTTCGACGACTACCCCGACATCGCCGGCCCGGCTCCGCTCGATCGTGGCGGGGGAGGTCCACCACCCGCACACCCCGCAGGACCGGCGGCTGCTGCTGCCGATCAGCCCGGTCGACCGCGCCGCCTCGACCGCCGCGGTGCCCGGGCACGGCGACATCGTGGCCGGCACGGCCGACATCGGCCTCGGCGGACCGGCCACCGGGCCCGCGCACGCTGCGCCGTCGCCTCGACAGCGGGCCGATGGCGCCGCTCAAGCTGGCGAGCGGTTGCGACCGACGCTGCTCCTTCTGCGCGATCCCGTCGCTTCCGCGGCTCCTTCGTCAGCCGCCGTCCCTCCGACGTCCTGACCGAGGCGCGCTGGCTGGCCGAGCAGGGCGTGCGCGAGCTGTTCCTCGTCTCGGAGAACTCCACGTCGTACGGCAAGGACCTCGGCGACCTGCGGCTCCTGGAGACGCTGCTGCCCGAGCTGGCGGCCATCGACGGCGTCGAGCGGGTCCGGGTGTCCTACCTCCAGCCCGCCGAGACCCGGCCCGGGCCTGATCGAGGCGATCGCCGACGACGCCCGGCGTCGTGCCCTACTTCGACCTCTCCTTCCAGCACGCCAGCGCCACCGTGCTGCGCCGGATGCGTCGCTTCGGCGACCCCGAGAGCTTCCTCGGGCCTGCTCGAGCAGGTGCGCGTCCCTGGCCCCCGAGGCCGGCGTCCGCTCCAACGTCATCGTCGGCTTCCCCGGCGAGACCGAGGACGACCTGCAGGTCCTGTGCGACTTCCTCGAGGCCGCCCGGATGGACGTCACCGGCGTCTTCGGCTACTCCGACGAGGACGGCACCGAGGCCGAGGGCTTCGACCGACAAGCTCGACGAGGACGAGGTGTGGGCGCGCGCCGCAGCACGTCACGGCCCTGGTCGAGGAGCTCAACGCCCAGCGCGCCGAGGAGCGGATCGGCGAGGAGGTCGTCGTGCTCGTCGAGAGCGTCGACGACGAGGCGGCGCCGAGGGCCGCGCCGCGCACCAGGGCCCGGAGGTCGACGGCTCCACGCACGCTGACCGACGGCGCCGTCACGCCGATCGGCGACCTGGTGCCCGCGGTCGTGGTCGGCACCGACGGTGTCGACCTGGTCGCCCGACCGGCCGGGGCGGCCCGATGACGCGCCAGCCCGGCGCGGCCACCGCGAAGCCGAGCAACTGGAACCTGCCCAACGCGCTGACGACGCTGCGGATCGTGCTGGTGCCCGTCTTCGGCTGGGCCCTGCTCGGCCACGACCACGACTCGATCCTGTGGCGCTGCATCGCCTACGTGATCTTCGCGGTGGCCGCGATCACCGACAAGATCGACGGCGACATCGCCCGCGCCCGCAACCTGGTGACCGACTTCGGCAAGATCGCCGACCCGATCGCCGACAAGGCGCTGACCGGGATGGCCTTCGTCGGCGCTGTCGATCACCGGCGACATCTGGTGGGCCGTCACGATCGTGGTGCTGCTGCGCGAGTGGGGCGTCACGCTGCTGCGGCTCTCGGTCGCCAAGAACGTCGTGATGGCCGCCAGCCGGCAGCGGCAAGATCAAGACGATGCTCCAGGCCCTGGCGCTCGGCGGGCTCATCCTGCCCGGGCAAGCAGCTCACCGGCTGGGCTCGACGTCCCGGGAGACGTGCTCTTCGTCGCTGTCCCAGGTGCTGCTGGCGGCCGCCGTCGCGATGACGCTGTGGTCCGGCTGGGAGTTCTTTCGGGAGTTCTCGCGGCAGCGCGGAAACACGCCCGCAACCTAGCCGTAGCACCCCCGACATTTCGCCGCGCGTTTTCCTTCGGCGGGTGACGCGATGATCCCTCAGGCGGGGTTAGGGTTCAGGCCTTCCCCGGTGTTGGTCGCATCTGCACGTCCTCGTTCTGTCCGTCCCTCGAAGGGCTATCTCTCTGTGTTCACGCACGCCTCCGGCGCCGCAGCATCGCTGCCGGCGCCATTGTCGGCCTCGTAGCCGCACCACTCACCGTCCTCGCGACATCCGCCCCGGCTCAGGCACGGCCGGCACCGGCCTGGTCATCAGCGAGGTCTACGGCGGCGGTGGCAACGCCGGCGCCACCTACACCAACGACTTCGTCGAGCTGTACAACCCCACCGGCAGCGCAGTCGAACTTCTCCAACGCGCCGATGTCGGTGCAGTACCGCTCGTCCGGCGGCACGGCAGCCCCGACCGGCGTCGTCGCGCTGACCGGGACGGTCGCCGCCAGGGGCTACTACCTGGTCGCCGCTGGCCAGCAGGCGCGGACGGTGCGCCGCTCCCGGTGACGCCCGACGTCGACGGCGACCGGCGTGAACCTGAGCGGCGACCAGCGGGACCGTCTTCCTGGCTCGACCAGGCGCGGCGCCCTGACCGCGCCGCCGACCTGGTCGCGGTCAACGACGCCGGCCATCATCGACCTGGTCGGCTACGGCGGCTCCAACGACCTACGAGACGGCGCCTGGCCCGGCGCCGAGCAGCAACGCGACCTCGATGTGCGCGTCACGGGCGCCGACACCGACAACAACGCCACGGCTTCTCGGTGGCGGTCCACCACGCCGACCACCGGCGGCGGCAGCCGGCGGCGCGCTCGCGGCGACCGACCCGGGCGACCGAGACCGCGACCGTCGGCTCGGCGATCACGCCGTTCACGCTCGGCCGCGACCGGCGGCACGACGCCCTACACTGGTCGGCCACCGGCCTCCCGGCCGGCCTCGCCATCTCCGACGGCCGGTGAGATCAGCGGCACGCCGACCACCGCCGACTCCTACTCGGTCGACGCGACCGTCACCGACTCCGCCACGCCGACCCCGGCGACCGAGCTCGGTGACGTTCACCTACATCGATCACCGACCCGGCGACCCCGATCACGATCGCCGAGATCCAGGGCGACAACACCGACACCACGCCGCTGGCCGGCGCAGTCGGTGACCACCGAGGGTGTCGTCACCGCGGCCTTCCCGACCGGCGGCCTCAACGGCTTCTACATCCAGACCGGTGGCCCGGACACCACGCCCGACGCCTCCGACGGCCTCTTCGTCTACGCGGGCACAACCTGACCGACGTGCAGTACCCGGCGGTCGGCGCCACCGTCACGGTCATCGGGCACGGCCAAGGAGTTCGTCGTCAACAGCCACAACCTGACCGAGCTCGAGATCACCGGCGCCGGTGACGTCGCCGTCTCGGCGACCGCGCAGCCGGCGGTCGTGGCCAAGACGGTCGTCCCGGGCACCGACTGTGCCGAGGGCTCCTGCCTGACCGGCGCGGCGCTCGACGCGGCGCGCGAGAAGGTCGAGGGCGAGGCTCTTCGCCCCGACCGGCGCCTACACCGTCACCGACGCCTACGACGGCTCGCCCTTCCCGAGCACGTCGTCGCGGCAACTTCGGCGAGATCGGCCTCGCGGCCGAGAGCGACGTCCCGCTCATCCAGCCGACCGAGGTCTACGACGCCCAGAACCAGAAGCCGCAGATCGCCGCGCTGACCGCCTACAACGACGCGCACCGGATCATCCTCGACGACGGCTCGAGCACCAACTACACGCTCGGCGGCCAACACCGGCCTGCCGATCCCGTGGCTGACCCCGAACCACTACGTCCGCGACGGCGCCGGTGTCACCTTCGACGAGCCGGTCGTGCTGACCAGCGGCTTCGACGGCTGGACCTTCCTGCCCTCCGCGGGCCAGGTCGTCGGCGAGCCCGCCGGACGATCAACTTCGCGCAGAACCGCCCGCTCGAGCCCGAGCCCGGTCGGCGGCGACATCAAGCTCGCCACGTTCAACGTGCTCAACTACTTCCCGACCACGGGCGCCGAGTTCACCTCCGCGCCCCTGAACGGCACCTGCACGCTACTACAACGACCGTGCCGGCAACCCGATCACCAACAACACCTGCAACCCCGACGGCCCCCGCGGCGCCGCCGACGCTGCCAACCTGCAGCGCCAGCAGGACAAGATCGTCACGCGATCAACGGCCTCGGCGCGAGCATCGTCTCGCTCGAGGAGATCGAGAACTCCGCGAAGTACGGCAAGAACCGTGACTTCGCGCGTCCAGACCCTGGTCGACGCGCTGAACGCCGACGCCGGCGCCGGCACGTGGGCCTTCGCGCCGCTCGCCGGTCGCCGCGGACCTGCCGGCCCTGGCGGAGGAGGACGTCATCCGGACGGCCTTCATCTACAAGCCGGCCCAGGTCTCGCTCGTCGGCGCCTCCAAGGTGCTCATACCGCGAGCGGCTCCGGCCGGCGTTCGACAACGCCCGTGAGCCGCTGGCCCAGGGCTTCAAGGGAGTCGGCCAGCCCGACGCCAAGGCCTTCGCGGTCATCGTCAACCACTTCAAGTCCAAGGGCTCGGGCAACCGACGACGCCGACGGCCAGGGCAACGCCAACGACCGACCGCGTCGCGCAGGCCAGGCGCGCTCAAGACGTTCGCGGCCGACTTCACCGCCCAGCTCGACGGCATCCGGCGCGATCTTCCTCACCGGCGACTTCAACGCCTACACGCATGGAGGACCCGGTCCAGGTCCTGACCGACGGCGGCTACACCCAGCTGGAGTCGACCACGACGCCGGGCGAGGAGAGCTACAACTTCGCCGGCCTCAACGGCTCGCTCGACCACGTCTTCGCCAACCCGGTCGCCGAGGCGATGGTCACCGGCGTCGACATCTGGAACATCAACGGCGACGAGTCGGTCTACCAGGAGTACAGCCGCTACAACTACAACGTCACCGACCTCTACAACACGACGCCGTTCCGCGCCTCCGACCACAACCCGGAGATCGTCGGCATCAACCTGGACGACGCGCCCGGCGGTCCGGTGGACATCCAGATCCTGGCGACCAACGACTTCCACGGTCGGATCCAGAACGACACGGGCTCGGCCTCGGCCGGTGCCGCCGTCCTGGCCGGTGCGGTCAAGCAGCTGCGTGCGGCCAACCCGAACACGGTGTTCGCGGCCGCCGGTGACCTGATCGGTGCCTCGACGTTCGAGTCGTTCATCGCCAAGGACAAGCCGACGATCGACGCGCTCAACGAGGCCGGTCTCGAGGTCTCCGCGGTGGGCAACCACGAGTTCGACCAGGGCTACGACGACCTGGTCAACCGGGTGATGGCGCCCTACGACGCCGACCACGCAACCCCTACGGTGGCGCGAACTGGAAGTACCTCGGCGCCAACGTGAAGTTCAAGGACTCCGGCGACCCGGCCCTGGACGGCACCTGGATCAAGACCATGGACGGCGTCCAGGTCGGCTTCATCGGTGCGGTCACCGAGCACCTGCCCGAGCTGGTCAGCCCGGGCGGGATCGCCGACATCGAGGTCACCGACATCGCCGACGCCGCCAACGCTGCGGCCGACCGACCTCAAGGCCGAGGGTGCCGACGTCGTCGTGCTCCTGGTCCACGAGGGTGCGCCGGGCACCGACTGTGACGCGATCGGTGCCCTGGGCACCGACACGGACTTCGGCGATCATCGTGCAGGGTGTCAACGACGACATCGACGCGATCGTCTCGGGTCACACGCACCTGACCTACAACTGCTCGTTCCCGGTCGCATGGCTGGGCCGACCGCCCGGTCACCGAGCGTCCCGTCGTCTCGGCCGGTCAGTACGGCTACAACCTCAACCAGCTGGTCTTCACCGTCGACCCCGCCACGGGTGAGGTGCAGGCCAAGACGCCAGGCCGTCGCTGCCGCTCAAGGCCGGCACGTCCGGCTCGGCGTTCAACTACCCGGTCGACGCGCGCCACGCAGGCGATCGTCGACGCCGCGGTCGCCAACGCCGAGCGTGCTCGGCGCGCAGCCGCTGGGCAAGATCGGTGGCGCCTTCTACGCGGGCCAAGCTGGCCGACGGCACCACCGAGAACCGCGGTGGCGAGTCGACGCTGGGCAACCTGGTCGCCGAGATCCAGAAGTGGGCGACCACGTGACCCGGCGTTCGGCTCGGCGCAGATCGCGTTCATGAACCCCGGTGGTCTGCGTGCGGACCTGCTCGGCACCGGCACGCGGCTTCCCGCGCACGGTGACCTACAAGCACGCCGCCAACGTGCAGCCGTTCGCCAACACCCTGGTCAACGAGGACCTGACCGGTGCTCAGATCAAGGCGGCTCTCGAGCAGCAGTGGCAGCCGCGCGGGTGCCTCGCGTCCGTTCCTGAAGCTGGGCATCAGCAAGGGCTTCACCTACACCTACGACCCGAACGCTGCCCAGGGCGAGCGGATCATCGGACGATGTACCTCGACGGTGACGCCGATCGACCTCGGCGCGACGTACTCGGTGACGGTGAACTCGTTCCTGGCCACGGGTGGCGACAACTTCACCGCGCTCTCAACGGCACGGGCGAAGCAGGACACCGGTCGCACGGACCTGCAGGCCCAGGTCGACTACTTCGCCGCCTTCGCCCAGCGCGGCACCGGCCTGTCGGTCGACTTCAGCCAGCGCGCCGTCGGGGTCACGATCCCGTCGACGAGCTACTCCGCCGGCGGACGACGTCGTGTTCAACCTGTCGTCGCTGTCGATGACCGGTCCGCCCCGGCGTGCCGGACGACACCAAGGACACCTCGGTCGACGTGTCCCTCGACGGTCGTGACCCTGGGCTCGTTCCCGGTCACCACGACCATCCAGACCGCCCTCCCGGGCTACGACGAGGCCGGCACCGCCACCGCGGTCGTCACCCTGCCGATCGGTGCCTCGGGTGCCAGGACCTGGTCGTCACGGGCAACAGCACCGGCACCGTCGCCCGGATCCCGATCACCATCGAGGCCGCGGCCCCGGTGGACATCCAGATCCTGGCCACCAACGACTTCCACGGTCGGATCCAGAACGACTCGGGGTCGGCCTCGGCCGGTGCCGCCGTGCTGGCCGGTGCCGTGAAGTCCGCTGCGGTCGAGCAACCCGAACACCACGTTCGCGGCTGCCGGTGACCTGATCGGTGCCTCGACGTTCGAGTCGTTCATCGCCAAGGACAAGCCGACGATCGACGCTCTCAACGAGGCCGGTCTCGAGGTCTCCGCGGTGGGCAACCACGAGTTCGACCAGGGCTACGACGACCTGGTCAACCGGGTGATGGCGCCCTACGACGCCGACAGCAACCCCTACGGTGGCGCGAACTGGAAGTACCTCGGCGCCAACGTGAAGTTCAAGGACTCGGGCGACCCGGCCCTGGACGGCACCTGGATCAAGGACCAGGGCGGCGTGCAGGTCGGCTTCATCGGTGCGGTCACCGAGCACCTGCCCGAGCTGGTCAGCCCGGGCGGGATCGCCGACATCGAGGTCACCGACATCGCGGACGCCGCGAACGCTGCGGCCACCGACCTCAAGGCCGAGGGTGCCGACGTCGTCGTGCTCCTGGTCCACGAGGGTGCACCGGGCACCGACTGTGACGCGATCGGTGCCCTGGGCACCGACACGGACTTCGGGGCCATCGTGCAGGGTGTCAGCGACGACATCGATGCGATCGTCTCGGGTCACACGCACCTGACCTACAACTGCTCGTTCCCGGTCGATGGCTGGGCCGACCGCCCGGTCACCGAGCGTCCCGTGGTCTCTGCGGGTCAGTACGGCTACAACCTGAACCAGCTGGTCTTCACCGTCGACCCGGTCACCGGTGAGGTGCAGTCCAAGAGCCAGGCCGTCCTGCCGCTCAAGGCCGCCAACGGTGGTCCGTTCAACTACCCGATCGACGGCGCCACCCAGGCGATCGTCGACGCCGCGGTCGCCAACGCCAACGTGCTCGGCGCGCAGCCGCTCGGGCAGATCGACGACCCGTTCTACCGGGCCAAGCTGGCCGACGGCACCACCGAGAACCGCGGTGGCGAGTCGACGCTGGGCAACCTGGTCGCCGAGATCCAGAAGTGGGCGACCACGGACCCGGCGTTCGGCTCGGCGCAGATCGCGTTCATGAACCCCGGTGGTCTGCGGTCCGACCTGGTCGGCCAGGGCACCGGCGCCTTCCCGCGCACGGTGACCTACAAGGACGCCGCCAACGTCCAGCCGTTCGCCAACACCCTGGTGAACATGGACCTGACCGGTGCACAGATCAAGGACACCCTCGAGGAGCAGTGGCAGCCCACCGGTGCCTCGCGACCGTTCCTGAAGCTGGGCATCAGCAAGGGCTTCACCTACACCTACGACCCGAACGCTGCTCAGGGCGAGCGGATCATCGCGATGTTCCTCGACGGTGACCCGATCGACCTCGGCGCGACGTACTCGGTGACGGTGAACTCGTTCCTGTCCACGGGTGGCGACAACTTCACCACCCTGAACGACGGCGCGGGCAAGCAGGACACGGGTCGCACCGACCTGCAGGCCCAGGTCGACTACTTCGCAGAGCTCGCCTCCAGCGAGCCGCTGCCGGTCGACTACAGCCAGCGCGCGGTGGGCACGACGTTCCCCGTGGCCGCTCCGGCGTCCTACACCGCGGGTGACGACGTGACCCTCGACCTGTCGTCGCTGTCGATGACCGGTCCGGGTGACCTGACCGACACCACCGTGGACGTCTCGCTGGACGGCACCGTGCTCGGGAGCTTCCCGGTCACGACCACCCCGCAGAGCGCCCTCCCGGGCTACGACGAGGCGGGTACGGCGACCGCACTGGTCACCCTGCCGGCCGACCTGGCCACCGGGTCCTACGACCTGGTCGTCAGCGGCGCCGACACCGGCACCGAGGCGATCGTGCCGATCGACGTGACGGCCGGTGCGAAGGGGATCTCGATCGTCTCGGCCTCGGCCGTGCCCAACCGGGTCGAGGTCAAGCGGGGCAACACGGTCAACGTGACCGTGATCTCCACCGGCTCCGCCACGCCGACCGGGGACGTCGAGGTCCGCCTCGGCGGCCGCGCCATCGCCACCGGCACGCTCAACGGCGCGGGCAAGGTCAGCATCAAGGTCGGTTCGTGGAACGAGGTGGGTGTCTTCCCGCTCAACGTCGTCTACCTCGGTGACGACGCCACGGAGCAGGGCACCGACGGTGTCACGGTCAAGGTCGTCAAGCAGACCCCGACCCTGAAGCTCTTCGCCCCCGGCTCGGTCAAGAAGGGCGCGCGCCCGACGGTCCGGGTGAAGGTCAACGGCTACCACGCCACCGTCGGTGGCAAGGTGCGGTTCGTCTACCAGGGCGAGACCGTCGTCAAGAGCCTCTCGGGTGGCACGACCCAGCTGAAGCTGAAGTCGCTCAAGCAGAGCCCGAAGGTGAAGGTCTACTACCTGGGCAACGACACCTTCAACAAGGTGGACGGCTTCGTGAAGATCAGGGTCAAGTAGCACCCGCACCACCACCAGCAGCACAGCATCCGGCCTGCCGGAGCGGGAACACCACCCGCTCCGGCAGGCCGTTGCCGATGTGAGGCCGTCCTGGGGCGAACCGCATCGCGGGACCACGTGTCAGCACGTCGTCGTCCGGAAGAAACATGACTCCGGTAGCGTTGGGACCACACAGGTAGAAGGAGGGGACTGGCATGGTGCTGTTCCGTCGGTTGCTCGGAGATGTTCTCCGCGAGCGCCGGGTCACCCTCGGGTTGACGCTTCGTGAGGTCTCTGCGGTTGCCCGGGTGAGCCTCGGGTACATCTCCGAGATCGAGCGTGGTCAGAAGGAGGCCTCCTCCGAGCTCCTCGCCTCCCTGTGCGGCGCCCTCGACACCCCGCTCTCCGACGTGCTCCGCGACGTCTCGGACGCGGTGGCCCTCGAAGAGGCTGCGGCTGCCCTGGCCACCCCGATCCCGGTCGTGCACGCGCGTCGCGACGTGGTGGCCTCCGCCGCCTGATCGATCCTCAGCCGCGGTCGGTGACGGACGGCGCAGGCTGGCAGCGCGGGCACCAGTACGACGTCCGCTCCCGCCCGGTCGGGCCGAGCAGGCCCTCCTCGACCCGGGTCCCGCAGCGACGGCACGCCTGGCGCTGACGGCCGTAGACCCACAGCGGTCGGCGCAGCTCGCCGGTCGTGGTCCGGGTGGTGCGGTCCTTGTTGAGCACCAGCATCTGCCGGGCCCGGTGCACGACGCGCCGGAGGTCCGCGACGTCGCTCACCGGGGTGCGGGGGTGGAGACCGGAGACGAAGCAGAGCTCGTTGGCGTAGACGTTGCCCACGCCGGCCAGGTTGCGCTGGTCGAGGAGGGCCTCGGCAACGGTGCGCCCCGGGTCGTCGCCCAGACGTCGTACGGCCTCGTCCTCGTCCCAGTCCGGGCCGAGGAGATCGGGTCCGAGGTGGCCGACGACGCTGTCCTCCTGCGCGGTGGGCAGCAGCCCCACGACGCCGAGAGAGAACCCGACGGCCGAGCGGCCGGCGACGCCGAGGACGACGCGCGCCTGGTGGGCGGGACGGTCCCAGCGGCGACCGTCCGGATAGACACGCCAGGTGCCCTCCATCTTCAGGTGGGTGTGCAGGGTCCACGCCCCCTGGTCGTGCTCGATCCGGGTCAGCAGGTGCTTCCCGCGCGCGACGGTGCCCACGACGGTGCCGCCGACGAGGTCGGCGGTGGCGTGCTGGGGCACGCGCAGGTCGGTGCGCAGCAGCGTCCGACCGGTGAGCGCGCGGTCGAGCAGGCCCGCGGCTCGATAGACGGTGTCACCCTCGGGCATGGCTCACCGGCCCCGTCCCCGGCTTCTCATCGGCGCAACCGCAGACCCTGGGGGCTCGCCACGAACCCGGCCGCGTCGAGGGCGCGACGCAGGGGGGTGGACCCGCCGCCGAGCAGGGCGGCGCCATCGGCCTTCTCGACGGTGAGCTTGCCCAGGGCGCCGCGCTGCACGCTCTCGGCGAGCGCGGTCGCGGCCGGGATCAACAGGTCGACGTCGTCGGTCCAGGTCAGCAGGGTCCGCCCGCCGCGCTCGACGTAGAGGGTGAGGACGCCGTCGACGAGGACGACGACGGCGCCCGCCTTGCGGCCGGGGCGGTGCCCGCTCTCGCCGGCGGGCCACGGGAGCGCGGCACCGTAGGGGTTGGCCGGGTCGGTCGCGGCCAGGGCGAGGGTCACCGGCTTGCCGGTGCCGGTGCTGGTGCTCGTGTCGTCGGCGCTGCCGGCGCGCTCGGTGAAGGTGCGGAGCCGGTCGATGGCGCCGGCGGTGCCGAACTGGGCGGCGCCGAGGCCTTCCACGAAGTAGCCGCGCCGGCAACGACCCGAGTCCTCGAACGCCGAGAGGACCTTGTAGACCCCGGCGAACCCGCCGGGCACGCGCTCGCTGACCACGGCGCCGCGGATGACGACGCCGTGCCGGTCGAGGAGCCGCTCGGCGGTGGCGTGGGCGCGCCGGGTCGGGTCGGCGTCGATCTCCGGCAGCAGCGCCCAGCGCCCCGCGGTCTGGGGAGGGCCGGTGCGGGCGACCCGGCCCGGGCGCGGGGGCGGACGCCGGCTGCGGTGGCTCGGCGTACCGGAGCGGGTCAGGGCGCGGAGCGGGGTGAGCGTGTCGTTGCTGACCCGGCCGGACCAGACGAGGTCCCACAGGGCCCCGCTGAGCGCGGTGTCGGCCAGGGTGGTGGCGCCCGACGACGCGCGGACCGCGTCGGAGAGCTGTCGGAAGAACCACGCGCCGCCCGGCGCCAGCGCGTCGAGCACCCCCTGGTGCAGCTCGGAGTGGTCGAAGGGCTGTCGCTCCGGCAGGGTCAGTGCGGCCTGGTCGGCCAGGTGCAGGCTCACCCAGCCGTCGGAGCCGGGAAGCGCGCCGTGGCCGGCCCAGAGGACCTCGCCGGCCGCGGTGAGCTCGTCGAGGTACGACGGCTCGTAGTCGCGTACCCGCGCCCCCAGGACCAGCGGCTCGAGGGCGGAGGCCGGCACCGGGCAGCCGGCCAGCTGGTCGATCGCGGTGACGACGCCGTCGACGCCGTGCAGGCCGCCGCGGCCCGAGGTGCCGCTGGCACCGCTGACGTGCTGCCAGGCGCCGAGGAACCGGGCCAGGGCGGCCGGCTCGACCGGCTCGACCTCCTTGCGCAGGCGGGCCAGGGAACGACGCCGCAGCTTGCGCAGCACCTCGGCGTCGCACCACTCCGAACCGGACCCGGCCGGGCGGAACTCGCCGTCGAGGACCCGTCCCTGGGCGGCCAGCCGCTGGAGCGTGTGACGGGCGACCGCGGACCCGAGACCGAGGCGGGCCGAGACCTGGTCGGTGGTGAAGGGCCCGTGGGTGCGGGCGAAGCGCGCCACGAGGTCGGCCAGGGGATCCTCGACCGGCTCGGCGAAGGTGTCCGGCGTGCCCGGCGGCACGGGCACGCCGAGCCCGTCGCGGAGCCGGCCGACGTCCTCGACGACCGCCCACCGCTCCTCGCCGGACATCCGCACCGACACCACCCGACGGGTGTCGGCCAGGGCGCCCAGGGCCTCGGCGACGTCCAGGGTCTCGACGCTGCGCTCGCGCACCTCGTCGGTCGTGAGCGGCCCGAGGAGCCGCACGAGGTCGGCCACCCCCTCGGCATCGCGGGCCCGCCGGTCCGGGAGCAACCGCTGGAGCTCGGCCTCGACCTCGGCCAGCACCTCGGGATCGAGCAGCTCGCGGAGCTCGGCGCGACCGAGCAGCTCGGCGAGCAGTGCCTGGTCGAGCGACAGCGCGGCCGCGCGGCGCTCGGCGATGGGGGAGTCGCCCTCGTAGACGAACTGCGCGACGTAGCCGAAGAGCAGGCTGCGCGCGTAGGGCGACGGTGCGGGGGTCGCGATGTCGGTGACCCGCACCTCGCGGCGCTCGACGGCCCGCATCAGGGCGGTGAGCGCGGGGAGGTCGTAGACGTCCTGGAGGCACTCGCGCACCGCCTCGAGCACGATCGGGAACGAGGGGTACTTCACCGCGACCTCGAGCAGGGAGGCCGCGCGCTGGCGCTGCTGCCACAACGGCGAACGCCGGCCGGGGTCGCGCCGGGGCAGGAGCAGGGCGCGGGCGGCGCACTCGCGGAAGCGGGCCGCGAAGAGCGCCGAGCCGCCCACCTCCTGGGTCACGACCTGGTCGATCTCCTCGGCGTCGAAGACCACCAGGTCACCGGTCGGCGGCTCGGCGTCGGTGTCGGGGATCCGGATGACGATGCCGTCGTCGGAGGCGACCGCCTGGCCGTCGATGCCGTAGCGCTCGCGCAGCCGGGCGTTGATGGCCAGCGCCCAGGGAGCGTGCACCGGCACGCCGTACGGCGAGTGCACGACCAGGCGCCAGTCGCCGAGCTCGTCGCGGAAGCGTTCGACCAGCACCGTCGTGTCGCTGGGCAGGACCTGGGTGGCCTCGAGCTGCTCGTGGAGGTAGGAGACCAGGTTGCCGGCCGCCCACGCGTCCAGCCCGCCGTCCCGGGCGCGCTTCTCCGCGGCCGCCCGCGGCAGGGCGCCGAGCTCACGGGTGAAGGCTCCGATCGCGGCGCCGAGCTCGGCCGGGCGGCCCAGGGTGTCGCCCTTCCAGAAGGGCAGCCGCCCCGGTACGCCGGGCGCCGGGGTGACCAGCACCCGGTCGTGGGTGATGTCCTCGATCCGCCAGCTGGTGGCCCCGAGCGCGAAGATGTCGCCGACACGCGACTCGTAGACCATCTCCTCGTCGAGCTCGCCGACGCGTTTGCCAGGCCCCTCGCCGCCCACGAGGAAGACGCCGAAGAGGCCCCGGTCGGGGATGGTGCCCCCGCTGGTGACCGCGAGCCGCTGGGAGCCGGGCCGGCCGGTGAGCGTGCCGGTGACCCGGTCCCACACGATGCGCGGTCGCAGCTCGGCGAACTCGTCGCTCGGGTAGCGACCGCTCAGCAGGTCGAGGGTGGCGTCGTAGGCCGCGCGGGGCAGGTTGCCGAACGGCGCGCTGCGCCGGGCGAGGGCGAAGAGCTCGTCGGCGTCGACCGGCTCGAGCGCGGTGGCGGCGACGATCTGCTGGGCCAGGACGTCGAGCGGGTTGGCCGGGATCCGCATCGCCTCGATGCCGCCGGTGCGCATCCGCTCCACGGCCACGGCGGTCTGGGCCAGGTCGCCACGGTGCTTGGGGTAGAGCACCCCGCGCGAGACCTCGCCGACCTGGTGGCCGGCACGGCCGACGCGCTGGAGGGCGCTCGCGACGCTCGGCGGTGACTCGATCTGGACGACGAGGTCGACGGCACCCATGTCGATGCCGAGCTCGAGGCTGCTCGTGGCGACCACGGCCGGGAGGCGGCCCCGCTTGAGGTCGTCCTCGATCAGGCTGCGCTGCTCCTTGCTCACCGAGCCGTGGTGGGCCTTGGCGATGACGGTCCCGGCGCCCTTGCTCGCCCCCGACTGGGCCATGACCTGGGCGGGCTGCCGCTCGGCCTCGGGCAGGGCCAGCTCGGCGCGGTTCGTGGCGATCTCGTTGAGGCGGGCGGTCAGCCGCTCGGCCAGGCGGCGGGAGTTGGCGAAGACGATGGTCGAGGTGTGCGCCTCGATCAGGTCGACCACGCTCTCCTCGACGTGCGGCCAGATGCTGGCGCGACCCTCGCCGCCGTCGACGGCGTCCTCGTCGAAGTCGCCGGGGGCCGTCATGTCCTCCACGGGGACGACGACCGTGAGGTCCCAGCGCTTCTCGGCGGGTGGGGCGACGATCTCGACCGGTGCGCTGCCGCCCAGGAACCGGGCCACCTCCTCCAGCGGCCGCACCGTCGCCGAGAGCCCGATGCGTTGCACCGGGCGCTCCAGCAGCGCGTCGAGCCGCTCCAGGCTGAGGGCGAGGTGGGCGCCACGCTTGCTGCCGGCCACCGCGTGCACCTCGTCGACGATGACGGTCTCGACCCCGCGCAGCGCCTCGCGCGCCTGGCTCGTCAGCATCAGGAACAGCGACTCGGGAGTGGTGATCAGGATGTCGGGCGGCGAGGTCTGCAGCTTGCGACGGTCACCGGCGGCGGTGTCGCCGGACCGGACGCCGACCCGCAGCTCCGGCAGCGACGTGCCGAGCCGGTCGGCGGTGTGCCGGATGCCGGTCAGCGGCGCCCGCAGGTTGCGCTCGACGTCGACGCCCAACGCCTTGAGCGGACTGATGTAGAGCACCCGGGTGCGGTGGGTCTTGTCCTTCGGCGGAGGCGTCGTGAGCAGCCGGTCGATCGACCACAGGAACGCGCTGAGCGTCTTGCCCGACCCGGTGGGGGCGACCACCAGTGCGTGCCTGCCGGCGCCGATCGCCTCCCAGGCCCCCACCTGAGCCGGTGTCGGCTCGGCGAACGCCGCCCCGAACCAGGCGCGCGTCGGCTCGCTGAACGCCGCGAGCGGGTCGGTGGTGGTCACGCCGCCATTCTGCCTGGCACCACCGACACCGCCGGGTGGGCGTCGTACGGCGTCGCCTCACGCCCACCCGAGCTGTCCACAGCAGGGGGTCGAGTCGGCGCGACGTCGCGCCGGCTCGACGCGCTCGCGGGTCAGGTGAGCCGGCTGCCGATGGCCTCGACGACGCGCGGGTCGAGCGGCTCCACGCGCGGACCGAACCGCGCGACCACGTCGCCCTCGGGCGAGACGAGGAACTTCTCGAAGTTCCAGGTGATGTCGCCGGTGCGGCCGGCCTCGTCGGGGGTCTCGACCAGCGTCCGGTAGACAGCGTGACGGTCCTCGCCGTTGACCTCGACCTTCTCCGACATCGGGAAGGACACGCCGTACGACGCGGAGCAGAACTGTGCGATCTCCTCGGCCGAGCCCGGCTCCTGGCCGCCGAACTGGTTGCACGGCACGCCGACCACGGTGAAGCCGCGCTCGCCGAAGTCGGCCTGGAGCTGCTCGAGGCCGGTGTACTGCGGGGTCAGCCCGCACTTGCTGGCGACGTTGACGACGAGCGCGTAGCCGCCGCCGGTGAGGTCGCCGAGCGTGGCGGGAGTGCCGTCGAGCCGGGCCAGCGGGGTGTCGAGGAGGGTCATGGGCCGAGCCTACGAGGACGGCTCCCGGCCCGCCGCCGCGACCCTCACACCACCCGCAGCATCGGCGGCTGGATGGTGGTCGCCGTACCGCGGCGGTAGAGCAGGGCCCGGCGGCCCCCGGACTCCGAGACCGTCCCGTGGCCGTCGGTGGGCAGGACGAAGCCCTCGGTGCCGAGCACCTTGCGGCGGAAGTTGCCGAGGTCGGGCGGCGTGCCCCAGACCGCGGCATAGACCCGGCGCAGCTCGGGGAGGGTGAAGGGCTCGGCGACGAACTCGAGGGCGAGGGTCGTGTACTCGAGCTTGGCTCGGATCCGCTCGACGGCGTCGCGCAGGATCTCGGCGTGGTCGAAGGCGAGGGCGGGCGCGTCCGGACCCGCGGCGAGCAGGTCGTCGACGACCCACCAGCGGGCCCCGGCGGCGTCGGAGCCGGCTGCCGGCTCGGGCAGGTCGGGCGCGAAGGCGACGTGGGCCACCGACACCACCCGCGTGCGCGGGTCGCGGTCCGGCGCGGAGTAGGTGCGCAGCTGCTCGAGGTGGCCGCCCATGTCGCCGAACCGCGCGACGCCGGTCTCCTCGTGCAGCTCGCGCCAGGCGGCCTGCTCGGCGTCCTCGTCGGGCTCGACGAAGCCGCCGGGCAGCGCCCAGGAGCCGGCGTACGGCTCGGCCCCGCGCTCGACGAGCAGCACCGAGAAGTGGCCGTCGCGGATCGTGAAGACCGCCAGGTCGACCGTGACGGCGAACGGGGGATGCTCAGCCACGGTCGGTCACCACCCCGGCCTGCTCCATCTCGGCGAGCGCCGCCGCGCTGCTCTCCGGTGCGACACCCGCGTGCATCCCGGGCAGGAGGGCGACGCCGAGCCCGGCGGCACGGGCGTCGAGCACGGTGGCGCGCACGCAGTAGTCGGTCGCGATGCCGACGACGTCGACCTGGCCGACGCCGAGCTCGGCGAGCAGGTCGACCAGCGCCTCGCCGTCGTCGGTGACGCCCTGGAAGGCGCTGTACGCCGGCTCGCCCATGCCCTTGCGCACGTGGTGGGTGACCGCGTCGGTCACCAGCTCGGGGGCGTAGTCGGAGCCGTGCTCGGTGGAGAGGCAGTGGACCGGCCACGTGGAGACGAAGTCGGGGTCGGTGCCGGGCTCGTGGAAGTGGCCGCCGTTGGTGCTGTGGGCGTCGTGCCAGTCGCGCGAGGCGACCACGGCGGCGTACGTGTCGGCGTGGGCGGCGAGGTGGGCGCTGATCCGGGTGGCCACGTCGCGGCCGCCGGCGACGGCGAGCGAGCCTCCCTCCACGAAGTCGTTCTGGACGTCGACGATGACGAGTGCCTTCTTCATCGCGCTGCTCCTTCACTGGTGGGTGTGGTGGACGGGTCGGTGGGGTGGCCGGTGGGGTGGCCGGTGGGTTGGTCGGTGGGTTGGTCGGTGGGTTGGTCGGGGTCGAGCGCGACGCTCAGGTACGTCGTCCCGCCGGCGACCCCGAGCGCGGCGGGGGGCAGGGTCGCCAGCGCCGCCGCACAGTGCTCGCGCACCTCGGTGATGGTGGGGGCGTGCACGATCCGCCCGGCGCGGATCACGGCCACCTGGACGGGCGTCGCGCCGGGGGCGACGACGCCGTCGGTGCGGTACCACTCGCGCTGGAGCACGCCGTCGTCGTAGGCACGGAAGGCGGTCTTGCGGCCGCCGACCGAGACCTTGTCGTGGGACTTCTTCGCGACCGGGCGCAGCGCCCCGCCGGGGGAGCCGACCGCCACGAGCTTGTAGACCATGCTCGCGGTCGGGTGGCCGGAGCCGGTGGCGACGCGGGTGCCGACGCCGTAGCCGTCGATGGGGGCGTCGGCCAGCGCGGCGATGACGTACTCGTCGAGGTCGCTGGTCACCGTGATCCGGGTGCTCGTGGCGCCGAGCTCGTCGAGCAGGGAGCGCGCCGCGGCGGAGGTCTCGGCGAGGTCGCCGGAGTCGATGCGGATCGCCCCGAGGCCGTTGCCGGCCACCTCGACGGCGGTGCGGATGCCCTGCTCGGTGTCGTAGGTGTCGACGAGCAGCGTCGTCCCCACGCCCTGCGACGCGACCTGGCTGCGGAAGGCATCGGCCTCGGTGGCGTGGGCGAGGGTGAAGGCGTGGGCGGCGGTGCCGACGGTCGGTACGTCGTGCAGCCGGCCGGCCGCCAGGTTGCTGCTCGACGCGAAGCCGGCGACGTAGGCGGCCCGCGCCACGGCGACCGCGGCGTCCTCGTGCGTCCGACGGCTCCCCATCTCCACGAGCGGCCGCCCCTCCCGCCCTCCGGCGGCGGTGACCATCCGGGCGGCGGCGCTGGCGATCGCGGAATCGTGGTTGAGGACGCTGAGGATCAGCGTCTCGAGGACCACGCACTCACCGAGCGTGCCGGAGACCGTCAGGATCGGGCTGCCGGGGAAGTAGAGGTCGCCCTCGGGATAGGCGTCGATGTCGCCGGCGAAGCGGAAGTCGCGCAGGTAGGCGGCGGTCTCGTCGTTGACCACGCCCTGCTCCTGCAGCCAGACGACCTCGTCGGCGTCGAAGGTGAAGTCCTCGATCATCGGCAGCAGGCGACCGAGGCCGGCGAGCACGCCGTACCGGCGACCCTCGGGGAGGCGGCGGCCGAAGGCCTCGAAGACCGCCGGGTGCTCCACCGTGCCGTCGGTGACGAAGGAGGTGAGCATCGTGAGCTCGTAGCGGTCGGTCAACAGGCTGGGGGAGGTGACCGTCGACTGCTGGTGGGTCATGGGGTCCGTCCTTGTTGTAGTCAGTTTGACTATAACACGTGGGTGGAAGCGGGAGTTTCTCCGCTGGAGTGGTGAAACTCCTGCTCCTGTCGTGAAGGTTCGTACAGGAAGCGGGAGTTTCTCCGCTGGAGTGGTGAATCTCCCGCTCCTGGCACGAACCTTCATGCAAGAAGCGGGAGTTTCGTCACGCGACACCGACTACTGGGGCACGTGGTGCGCGTGTGGCGGCACCCGCCGACGCCCAGCCCCTACGCTCGGCTCCGTGCGGGACCTCGGCGACAGCGTGCTCGGGGCCGAGGCGATCCTGGGGTCGCGAGCGGCCGCGTGGGACGCCGTCCTGGCCACCGTCGCCGCCACCCACGGGCTGGCCGACGACCCCGGTCTCGACGTCCTGGCCCCGTGGCGTGCGGACGGTGCGCTCGACCGGCTCGGCGCCGTCCACGAGCACCTCGTCGCCGCGCGCCAGGCGAGCGGCACGTTCTACACCCCGCCGGCCCTGGTCGCCTGGGTCCTCGACCGCACCCTCGGCGCCCCCCACGTCCTCGACCCGGCCCGCGGCGCCCACGTCCTCGACCCCGCCTGCGGCGCCGGCCACTTCCTCGTCGCGGCCGCCGAGCGCCTCGTGGCCGCCGGCCACCCCCCGGCCGACGCGGTCGCCCAGGTGCACGGCGTCGACCTGGACCCGGTCGCGGTCGCCATCACCCGCCTGCGCCTGCGCGTCCTCGCCGCCGACGCGAGCAGCGAGCCCGACGTCCGGGTCGGTGACGGCCTCGGCGAGCACCCCGGGGCGCCGTACGACGTCGTGGTGGGCAACCCGCCGTTCCTCGGCCAGCTCCGGCGCCGCACCTCCGGCGCACCCGTGCCCGGGCTCGGCCCCTACACCGACACGAGCGCGGTGTTCCTCGCCCGGGCGCTCGACCTCGTCGGCCCGGGGGGCGTCGTCGCCCTGGTGCAGCCGCGGTCCCTCCTCGCGGCCCGCGACGCCGCGCCGGTGCGCACCGCCGTGAAGCGGGCGGGGGCGATCACCGGATTCTGGTCCTCGCCGACGCCGGTCTTCGACGGCACGACGGTGCTGACCTGCGCCCCCGTGATCGTCGTCGGCGCCGACCAGGGAGGGGTCGACACGTGGCACGGCCGCGACTTCGCACCCGGCCCCACCCTCGACCTGCCGAGCGAGGAGTGGGGTCCGCTCGCGGCGACCGCCGGCGGCATCCCGCGCGTCGCCGCGCACGTCACCGCCGGCCCCCCGCACGGCGTGCTCGGCGACCTCGGCCCCTGCACCGCCGACTTCCGCGACCAGTACTACGGCCTCGTGCCGTTCGTCCACGACGGCGGCCCCGGCGCGCCGCTGCTCACCTCCGGGCTCATCGACCCTGCGCACAACCGCTGGGGAGAGGTGCCGACCCGCTTCGCCAAGACCCGCTACGCCGCCCCGACCGTCGACCTCGACGCGCTGCGCGCCGAGGGGTCGCTGGCCCGCTGGGCCGCCGCACGGCTGGTGCCCAAGGTGCTCGTCGCCACCCAGGGCCGGGTGATCGAGGCCGTCGTCGACGAGGCGGGGGACTGGCTGCCCTCGGTCCCGGTCCTGACCCTCGCCCCACCCCCCGAACGCCTCTGGCACGCGCTCGCCGTCCTGCTCGCGCCGCCGGTCGTCGCCCTGGCCGCGGCGCGCTACCTCGGCACGGCACTGGCCCCCACCGCGATCAAGCTCAGCGCCCGACAGGTCGCCGCGCTGCCGCTGCCCGCCGCGAGCGGGGCGTGGGACCGTGGGGCCTCGCTGGCGCGCCTGGCCCAGCACGCCGCGCCCGCCGACCGCCACGCCGCGCTGGTCGCCTGCGCGGAGGCGATGTGTGCCGCGTACGACGACAGCGGCGCCCTCACGTGGTGGCGCGAGCGCGCCGTGCGCGTGTGAACGGTGTGTTACCGCTGCACGAAGCGTGAGAAATTGCGTGCGCTGACGGGCTCTGCTGACTTACCGTGGCAGTGCCATGACTGCTCACGCCCCGCTCGTGACGAGCCCGGACGCCGCCGGAGCCTGCCTCCGAGCACCCCTCCGGGGCGGCTTCCGCCTGCCCGAGCAGATACCGAGCGAGTGACGTCAGATGAACCTCTGCACGCGACCGCCCGGGACCGACCTGTGGCGGTCGCTTGCATTTCGGGCGGTCCCGCCGGACCGCCCGCACCCGTCGTCGCGCGGGTCCCGGCACCCGTCCCGACACCCGCTCCGACACCGTGAGCAGCACCCCGACCAGCACCCCGACCAGCACCCCGAGGAGGTACGCCCATGACCACGCTGACCGGCTCCGTGATCCTCTACAACGCCTCCTTCGAGCCGCTGGGACGGGTGAGCTTCAAGCACGCGGTGAAGATGCTGGTGCGCGAGGTGGCCGTGGTCCACGAGGCCAACGGTGAGCGGATGATCGGTCCCTACCAGTGGCCGACCGCGCTGCGCCTGGTGCGCTACGTCGCGACCAAGTGGCTCTACCACCCGGCGGGCTACACCCGCCACGGCGTGCTGGCCCGCGAGCGGCACCGCTGCGCCTACTGCGGCCGCCGCGCCGACACCATCGACCACCTGCTGCCGCGCTCGCGCGGCGGCGCCTGGACGTGGATGAACACGGTCGCAGCCTGCGGTCCCTGCAACGAGCGCAAGGGCAACCGGACGCCGACCGAGGCCGGGATGCGACTGCGGATCGAGCCGTGGCACCCCACCCGGGCGCAGGTCGCCGCCTGGAGCTGACCGCGCGGTCCCTCGTGGGGAGGGACAGCAGGCGCCTGTGTGCACGCGGGTCGACCGGCCCGGTCAGTGCGGTGAGAGCTGCCCGCTGAGCCGGTCGTGCATGGCCAGCGACGCGGTGTTCAGGCCCTGGATGTCGACGACGACGCCGCGGGCGGCGTACTTGGTCGTCACCGCGTCGAGGGCCGCGACGGTGGAGGCGTCCCACACGTGGGAGTGGGTCAGGTCCACGACCACGCGCTCGGGGTCGTCGGCGTACTCGAACTGCTCGTAGAGGTCGTTGCTCGAGGCGAAGAACAGCTCGCCGGTCACCGTGTAGACCGCGGTGCTGCCCTCGGGGCCGTCGACCAGCACCCGCCGGACCTCGGCGAAGTGGGCGACGCGGCGGGCGAAGAGCACCATCGCGGTGAGGACGCCGACCCCGACCCCGATGGCGAGGTTCTCGGTCGCGACGGTGACCGCGACGGTGGCGAGCATGACGATGGTCTCGGACTTCGGCATCCGCTTCAGCGTCGACGGCTGGATCGAGTGCCAGTCGAAGGTGCCGACCGCGACCATGACCATCACCGCGACCAGGGCGGCCATCGGGATGATCGCGACGACGTCGCCGAGGCCGACGACGAGCACGAGCAGGAACACGCCGGCGAGGAACGTCGAGAGTCGCGTGCGGGCACCGGAGGCCTTCACGTTGATCATCGTCTGACCGATCATCGCGCAGCCGCCCATGCCGCCGAAGAAGCCGGTGACGAGGTTGGCCACGCCCTGGCCCCACGACTCACGCGTCTTGTCCGAGGTGGTGTCGGTGATGTCGTCGACGAGCTTGGCCGTCATCAGCGACTCCATCAGCCCGACCAGGGCCATCCCGAGGGCGTACGGCGCGATGATCTTCAGCGTCTCGAACGTGTAGGGGATGTCGGGCAGGCCCAGCGTCGGCAGGCTCTTCGGCAGCGCACCCTTGTCGCCGACCTCGGGTACCGCGATCGCGGCGGTGACCGTGATGGTCGTGAGGACCACGATGGCCACGAGCGGGGACGGCACCACGGCGGTGATGCGGGGGAGCAGCACGATGATCGCGATGCCGAGCGCGAGCAGCGGGTAGAAGAGCCACGCGACGTCGAGCATCTCGGGGACCTGGGCGGAGAAGATCAGGATCGCCAGCGCGTTGACGAAGCCGACCATCACCGAGCGCGGCACGAAGCGCATCAGCTTCGCGACCCCGAGCAGCGCCAGGACCACCTGGAGGGCGCCGCCGAGCACGACGGTCGCGACCAGGTAGTCGACGCCGTAGTCGGCGACCAGCGGCGCGATCACCAGCGCGATGGCACCGGTCGCCGCCGAGATCATCGCCGGGCGGCCACCCACGATCGAGATCGTGACGGCCATCGTGAACGACGCGAAGAGCCCCAGGCGGGGATCGACCCCGGCGATGATCGAGAACGAGATCGCCTCCGGGATGAGGGCGAGCGCGACGACGAGTCCGGCGAGCACCTCGACCCGCAGCATCCGCGGCGAACGCAGCGCCGCGCGCACGGACGGGGCATGGGCGTGGGTCATGGAGAGGTCCGTTCGGGTCGGGTGGTGCGACCGGGACGGCCGCGGTTCAGTCGGCGGGAGCGTGCCGTCCTCGTGCGTACGACGGTGTACGGCGGCGCACGGCGTACGGGAGAGGCACGCGACGGGCACCCGGACGGCAGCCGGAGGACACCCAGGCTAGCCGCGAGCGCGGGTCCGGCCAGAATCCACGCGACCGCCGTCGGAGGGTTCGCCTACGCTCCTCGCGTGAGCGAAGCCATGATCTCGGCCCGGGGCCTGCGCAAGTCGTTCGGCGACTTCGAGGCGGTCAGGGGCATCGACCTCGACGTCCGCCGTGGCGAGGCGTTCGGCTTCCTCGGGCCCAACGGGGCGGGCAAGTCCTCGACGATGCGGATGATCGCCGCCGTCTCGCCCGTCAGCGGGGGAGAGCTGCGCATCCTCGGCCTCGATCCCGCGGTCGACGGCCCCGCCATCCGGGGCCGCCTCGGCGTCTGCCCCCAGGAGGACACCCTCGACAGCGAGCTCAACGTGCGCGACAACCTGGTCATCTACGCCCGCTACTTCGGGATCGGGCGGGCCGAGGCGCGGACCCGGGCCGACGAGCTCCTGGAGTTCGTCGCGCTCACCGAGAAGGCCAAGGCGCGGGTGGAGGACCTGTCGGGAGGGATGAAGCGCCGGCTCACCATCGCCCGCAGCCTGGTCAGCTCGCCCGAGCTGCTGCTGCTCGACGAGCCCACCACCGGGCTCGACCCGCAGGCGCGCCACCTGCTGTGGGACCAGCTGTTCCGGCTGAAGCAGCAGGGGGTGACCCTCGTCATCACGACCCACTACATGGACGAGGCCGAGCAGCTGTGCGACCGGCTCGTCGTGATGGACAAGGGACGGGTCGCGGCCGAGGGCTCGCCCGCCGACCTCATCCGCAGCCACTCCACGCGCGAGGTGGCCGAGCTGCGCTTCGGCATCGCCGACGACTCCAACCCGCACGAGACCTACGCCGACAAGGTCGCCGACCTCGGCGAGCGCGTCGAGGTGCTGCCCGACCGGCTCCTCGTCTACGCCGCCGACGGTGACGCGGTGCTCGAGGAGGTGCACCGACGTGGCCTGCGCCCGGTCGCCACGCTCGTGCGCCGCAGCACCCTGGAGGACGTGTTCCTGCGTCTGACCGGCCGGACGCTGGTCGACTGATGCGCACCACCGCATCGCCCGGCGCGCTGTCGACCGTCACCGCCGTGCGTCGGTTGTGGCCCTACTGGTTCACCGTGACCCGACGCACGTGGCGTGGCTCGGTCGTCTCGTCGTTCCTCACGCCCCTGCTGTACGTGTTCGCGATGGGCGTGCTGCTCGGCGGCTTCATCGAGGGCGACCCGGACCGTCTCGAGGGCGCGACGTCGTACCTCGCCTTCATCGTCCCCGGCCTGGTCGCAGCGCACGCGATGCAGACCGCCGTGGCCGACACGTCCTGGCCGGTCTTCAGCAACTTCAAGTGGAACAAGGTCTACGACTCGATGGTGGCGACGCCGCTGACGGTGCGCCAGGTGGCGGTGGCGCACCTCGGCTTCGTGAGCCTGCGGGTCACCGCGACCTGCGCGGTGTTCGACCTCGTCGTGGCCCCGTTCGGCGTCTACGGCTCGTGGTGGGGCCCGTTCGCGGCGCTGGCGGCCCAGTCGCTCACCGGCGCTGCCTTCGCGACGCTCATGTACGGCTACGCGTGCCGCATCGAGAGCGACGCCGCCTTCGGTGTCGTCTTCCGCGTCGGGGTCTTCCCGCTGTTCCTCTTCAGCGGCGCCTTCTTCCCGATCTCGAACCTGGGTGCGGTGGGCGAGCGGATCGCCCAGCTGACCCCCCTGTGGCACGGGGTGAACCTGTCGCGGATGTTCAGCCTCGACCACGTCGACTGGAGCCTGGCCGCGATCAACGTCGCCGTGCTGGTCCTCGTCCTGCTCCTCGGGGCCCGCTGGGCCGTCACCGGCCTGGAGAGGCGGATGGCCTCATGAGCGGCTTCACCCTGCGTCCGATCACCGTCGTCCCGCTCACGTCGTGGCAGGCGATGGTCCTGCTGGTCGAGCGCAACGTGATCACCTACCGCGCCGCCTGGAAGCTGTTCCTGACCGGGTTCCTCGAGCCGGTGCTCTACCTGCTCTCGATCGGCATCGGGGTCGGGGCGCTCATCGAGTCCTTCGAGTTCAACGGCCAGACGGTGCCGTACGCCGAGTTCGTGGCGCCCGGCATGCTGGCCGCCTCGGCGTTCAACGGGGCCCTCATGGACTCGTGCTTCAACTTCTTCTTCAAGCTCAAGCACGTGCGCCTCTACGACTCGGTCCTGGCCACCCCGATGGTGACCGGCGACGTCGCGCGCGGCGAGGTCGTGTGGGGCCAGCTGCGCGGCGGCTCCTACTCGGCGGCCTTCCTCGTCGTCATGCTCGCGCTGGGCTACCTGCACTCGTGGTGGGCGGTGCTCGCCCTGCCGGCCGCGCTGCTCATCGGCTTCGCGTTCAGCGCGGTCGCGATGGCCTGCACCACCTGGTTCACCTCCTGGCAGGACTTCGAGAAGGTCACCCTGGTCCAGATGCCGCTCTTCCTCTTCTCCGCCACGTTCTTCCCGGTCACTGCCTTCGACGGCTGGCTGCGCTGGGTGGTCGAGTGCACGCCGCTCTACCGCGGGGTGGTGCTCTGCCGCGAGCTCACCACCGGTGCCGTGACCGGGGCGTCGGTGGTCTCGGTGGTCTACCTGCTCGTGATGGGCATGCTCGGCCTGCTCGTCGTACGACGGCGGCTCGACGCGCTGCTGCTGACCTGAGGTCTCCTCACCGCTCTCTCAGCGGCGCGGGGCATCCTGGGCGCATGAGTGTGCTCCAAGCCGCGGTGCCGGCCACGGCCCGGTCGCGTCGGCTGATCGTGATCGAGGTCGTGCTGGTCCTGGCCGTGTCGCTGGGCCGCTCCGCGGTCTACTCCGTGGTGAGCCTGGTGGCGGCCCTGACCGAGCCCGGTGGCCTGTCCGACCAGGCGGCGACCCTCAACGTCTCCCAGGCGCCCGACCGGCCGTGGCTCGACCTCGTCTACCAGCTGCTGCGGATGGGGTTCGCGCTCGCACCCGTCGCCCTGGTCGCGTACCTCCTGGTGCAGTCCCACGTCAGCCCGCGGGCGGTGTGGTTCGGGCGGGGACGGTGGGGGCGCGACCTGGCCCGTGGCGCCGTCGTCGCCGCCGTGGTCGGCTCGACGGGGCTGGCGTTCTACCTGGCGACGTACGCGCTGGGGGTGAACCTGACCGTCGTGCCCGACTCGCTCACCCAGGTGTGGTGGCACTACCCGGTGCTGGTGCTCTCGGCCCTCCAGAACGCCGTGCTGGAGGAGTGCGTGGTGATCGGGTTCGTGCTGCTGCGACTGCGCGAGCTCGGCCTCTCCGACGGTACGGCCATCGGTCTCGCCGCGCTGCTGCGCGGCAGCTACCACCTCTACCAGGGCTTCGGCGGGTTCGCCGGCAACCTGGTGATGGGGCTGCTCTTCGGGTGGCTCTACCGCCGCTGGGGCCGGATCACACCGCTCATCGTGACCCACACGCTGCTCGACATCGGGGCGTTCGTCGGCTACGCGCTGCTGATCGGCCACGTGTCCTGGATCCCCACCTGACCCAGCCGCCCACGGCAACCGCAACGACAGATCCCGCCAGACCTGGCCGGGCTGCGGTCAGTCGTGATCTGGTGCGACCGCTTCGACGTCGCCCTCGGCACCGCCGCCGTCACCTCCTGAGCCCAGCACGAGCGCCCAGAAGCCGGTGTCGATCCACCGGCCGAGCTTGTGACCCACCTCGGGCAGCACCCCGACGCGGGTGAAGCCGCAGGACCGGTGCAGCGCCTCGCTGGCGGGGTTGGGCCGGGCGACCACCGCCAGCGCGGTGTGGACGCCGTCGGAGCGCAGGCGCGCGAGCAGCGCGTCGTACAACGCGCGGCCCAGGCCGCGACCGGTGGCGTCGGTGCGGAGGTAGACCGACGTCTCCCGCGTGCGGTCGTAGGCCGGACGTGGACGGTAGCTCGAGGAGTAGGCGTAGCCGAGCACCTCCTCGCCCTCGACGACCACGAGCACGTGGTCACCCGGGGCGTCGGCAGCAAGTCGCGCCTCCCAGTAACCCACCGGTGGCGGCTCGAGGTCGAAGGTCGAGATCGCGGTGCGGACCTGCACGTCGTAGATGGCCTTCATCGCGCTCAGGTCGGCCGCGGTGGCCGCTCGTACGACGGGTGGGGACGGAGCAGGAGGCGCGGTCGGGACCATGGCCGCATCCTGACGCAGGTTGGCAGGAAGTGACAGGCGGACCCGGCCCGGGCGGTGGCACGATGCGCGCATGGAGATCGCGCCGGACACCAAGGACTGGACCTGGGTGCTCGAGCGCCCCTGCCCGGAGTGCGGCTTCGAGGCCGGCGACCTCGGGGTGCACGACGTCGCCGCGGAGCTGCGCCGCAACGCGGCCGCATGGCCGGTGCTGCTCGACGCTGCCGGTGCGCGTCGGCGACCGGCGACCACGCACGTGGTCGGCGACCGAGTACGCCGCCCACGTGCGCGACGTGCACCGCGTCTTCGCCGCCCGGCTGCGCCTGATGCTCGACCGGGACTCACCCTCCTTCGCCAGCTGGGACCAGGACGCGGCCGCGGTCGAGGCGCGCTACGACCGGGAGGACCCCGGGACCGTCGCCGCCGAGCTGGTCGCGGCGGCGCTCGCGGTCGCCGACGCCTACGACGCCGTCCCACGCGACGCGCTCGAGCGGCCCGGGCGTCGCAGCAACGGCAGCACGTTCACCGTGCTGACCCTGGCGCGCTACCACCTGCACGACGTCGTCCACCACCTGTGGGACGTCCGGGGCGCGCTCACGGTGGCCGGCTACGACCGCCAGGCCCGGGCGTACGCGACCGCCTCCGCCGCGCCGTCGCCGGCCGTCGACGGGGCGCTCCGCAGCTTCGCCGACGCCGTCGGTCCGGGCGCCCGGGTGCTCGAGATCGGCTCGGGCGGCGGGCGCGACGCACTCGCGCTCGAGGCGCGCGGGTGCGTGGTGCGGCGCACCGACGTCGCGCCGGGCTTCGTGGAGGTCCTCCGGTCCGAGGGCTTCTCGGCCGACCTGCTCGACCCGCTGACCGACGACCTGACCGACCCCGAGCGGCCGGAGGCTCCCTACGACGCGGTCTGGGCGAACGCGTGCCTGCTCCACGTCGCGCGCGCCGACCTGCCCACCGTGCTGCGCCGGCTGGCCGGCGCCACCCGCGCCCAGGGCCTGCTGCGCGCGTCGTTCAAGGAGGGCGACGGCGAGGGCTGGTCCACGCATGGCAGCATCGAGACCCCGCGCATGTTCACCTACTGGCGTCGTGCGGCGCTCGAGGCGGTGGTGACCGACGCGGGGTGGCAGGTGCAGGAGACGGCGGAGTCCGACGGGCAGCGCGGCGAGCGCTGGTTGGCGGTGACCGCGCGGCGAACATGACGATCGACCGGTGACGTGCCGTCGCCCGTCGAGGACACGAGGGAGCGGGACGTGAGGCACACGGAGTTCTGGGCGCGACTCGAGCACGCCCTCGGGTCCGGCTACTACCGGGTCTGGGCCGACCAGTTCGTGATGGGCGACCTCGGGGGCCGCACCACCCGTGAGGCCCTCGACGCCGGTGTCGAGCCCAAGCAGGTCTGGCGCGCGGTCTGGGAGGCCCTCGGGCTGCCGGACTCCGAGCGCTGACCGACGCGGCCGGCATCGGCCGGGGAAGCCGAGGTCCGCCCGTCGTGCCGTCGAGGCGCCTCGAGGCGCCGATGCGCACCGGTGGCACCCCCGTTCACGCCTCCTGTGCACCCGCCCGACCACTGCATGCGATCACCGGCTCCCGGTCCACACCACTGAGGCTCACCACTAGGCTCGCGGCATGAGTGAGAACCAGACCGAGACCGTCGCCGACATCGCCGTGATCGGCGGCACGGGCTTCTACTCCTTCCTCGACGACCCGGTCGAGCACGCCGTCACCACGCCGTACGGCGACCCGTCCGCCCCCGTCGCGGTCGGCACCGTCGCCGGGCGCAAGGTCGCGTTCCTGCCGCGCCACGGCGCCCACCACGACTTCTCCCGCACGGCATCCCCTACCGCGCCAACCTCTGGGCGCTGCGCTCCCTCGGCGTGCGTCAGGTGCTCGCGCCGTGCGCCGTCGGGGGCCTCACCGACGCGGTCGCGCCGGGCGACGTCGTCGTACCGGACCAGCTCGTCGACCGCACGCACCGCCGCATCGGCTCGTTCGTCGAGCGCGGTGCGGTGCACCTGCCGTTCGGCGACCCCTACTGCGCGACCATCGGCGAGACCGTCGTCGCCGCGGACCCGACCATCAAGGCCGGCGGCACCATGGTCGTGATCGAGGGGCCGCGGTTCTCCACGCGCGCCGAGTCCCGCTCGTACGCCGGCGAGGGCTGGAGCCTGATCAACATGACGGGCAGCCCCGAGGCGGCGCTGGCCCGCGAGATGCGGCAGTGCTACGCCGCCATCGCGCTCGTCACCGACATGGACGCCGGCGCCGAGACCGGCGACGGCGTCAGCCAGGAGGAGGTCTTCGCGCTGTTCAAGGCCAACCTCGAGCGGCTGACCGGTGTGCTCACCGACACGATCGCCACCCTGCCCGACCCGACCGGGTGCAGCTGCTCGAGCTGGGCCGACGGCGTCGAGCTGACCTACGACATCCCCGGCTGACCCATCGGGTGAGCGGCGTCGGGTCGCCTGGGGGCGCCTGACATATTGGCGACGTGAAGGTACTGCTCACCGGTTCGGCCGGTTTCATCGCCACGGCGATCGCTTCCGCCCTCGAGGCGGACGGCGACGAGGTCGTCCGCGTCGACCTGATGCTGCCCCAGGCCCACGGGCAGGCGACCGCACCCGACGGCACCCACCAGCTCGACGTACGTGATGCGCAGTCCTGGCCGGCCGACCTGCTGCGCGGTGTGGACGTCGTGTGCCACCAGGCCGCCGTCGTGGGGGCGGGGGTGAAGGTCGCCGACCTGCCCGACTACGCCTCCCACAACGACCTCGGCACGGCGGCCCTGCTGGCCGCCATGCACGCCGCCGACCTCGACCGCCTGGTCGTCGCCTCGTCGATGGTCGTCTACGGCGAGGGCCGCTACACCTGCCCGACGCACGGGGAGCAGGTGCCGCCGCCGCGCGCGGTCGCCGCGCTCGAGGGCGGCGACTTCGAGAACCACTGCCCGCACTGCGGTGAGCCGCTCGGCTGGACGCTGGTCGACGAGGACGCCCGCCTGGACCCCCGCAGCTCCTACGCCGCGAGCAAGCTCGCCCAGGAGCACTACACCTCGGCGTGGGTCCGCCAGGCCGACGCGCGCGCCGTGGCGCTGCGCTACCACAACGTCTACGGCCCGCTGATGCCCCGCGACACGCCGTACTCCGGGGTCGCGGCGATGTTCCGCTCCTCGCTGGAGCGCGGCGAGGCGCCCCGCGTCTACGAGGACGGCGGCCAGATGCGCGACTTCGTGCACGTCGACGACGTCGCCCGGGCCAACGTGCTGGCGCTGCGGGCGGTGGCGGCGGGGGAGACCGCGCCGTACGCCGCCTACAACGTGTGCTCCGGCCGGCCCGTCTCGATCCTGGAGGTGGCCGAGCAGGTCGCCGCGGGCACGGCGGGCGAGAGCATCACCCCCGACGTGACGGGCGGCTTCCGGCTGGGCGACGTCCGGCACATCGTCGCCTCGCCCGAGCTGGCTCGCGCCGAGCTCGGCTTCCGTGCCGAGGTGCTGCCCGAGGTGGGCCTCCCCGCCTTCGCCACCGTGCCCCTCCGCGCCTGAGACCCACCCGCCCCACCCCGCGTACCCCGCACCTCTGGCCTGCACCCCTGGCACCTCACCCGACCCGCGCTTGTCCACAACGTGCTCGACCCGGGCCTGGGGAGGACCGGACGAGCCGGGCTCGCTACCAGCCGGTGTAGAGCAGGTGCTCGACGAGCAGGGCCGTGACGAGCTGGAGGGCCAGGCCGTGGCGACGCCAGCGTTCGGGGAGCAGGGCAGCGACAGGGTCACCCACGGCACGAACGGCAGCCAGATCCGCTCGACCTCGGCCCGGCTCATCTGCGAGGAGGTCGCGACCAGCACGATCACCACCGCCGCGCCGGCGAGCAGCAGCACCTCGCGCTGGTCGAGGTGGCGGCGGACGACCAGCCAGAGAAGGACCGCGACCCCGGCACCGAGGAGCGGTCCGCCGGAGAACAGGAACGAGCCGAGGTCGCCCCAGGTCC
This sequence comes from uncultured Actinomycetota bacterium, assembly GCA_963757695.1. Lineage (GTDB taxonomy): Bacteria > Actinomycetota > Actinomycetes > Propionibacteriales > Nocardioidaceae > Nocardioides. Next base: position 172,854 of record CAVWTJ010000005.1, on the reverse strand, counting down.
AGAAGGCGCCGGGGCGCTTGGAGGCGGTCCCGGCCCAGTAGCGCTCGGTCAGCACGGGGTAGGCCTCCCACCAGCGGAAGCCGAACGGCACGTAGGCGAGCACGACGGCCAGGGCCGAGGCCCCCGCGATCGGCAGGGGCCGCCAGCTGCGGGCCGGCGACGAGGACCGCCACGGCCAGCAGGCCCAGCAGCGGCAGCCCGTAGGAGAACATCATGCAGCTGCCGAGCAGGAGTCCCGAGACGACGCCGAAGCCGACCAGGCGTCCTCGGGTCGCGGCGGTGGCCGACAGGGCCAGCGCGGCCATGCCCCAGGCGGCCGTCGCGGCGAACACGGCGTCGGCCGAGACCGCCATGTAGACCGCGGCGGGGGTCAGGACGAGCAGCGGCGCGACCCGGCGGGCGGCGTCCTCGGCTCCGAGGGCGCGCACGGTCACCAGCACCGCGGCTGCCGTCGAGGCGCTGATCGCGATGACGACGATTCCGGCGGCCAGGCCGCTGCCGAGACCGATCCGCGCCAGCACCACGAAGAACAGCGTCGCGCCCGGCGGGTGGCCGGCGACGTGGGTGGGCCAGTTGTCGGTGGCGCCGATCGGGATCCGGGAGACGAACTCGCTGAGGAACGCCGGGATGTCGGTGAGCCCGCGGGCGGTCTCGAGGTACTCGTAGGAGTGGTCGAGGGGCCGCGCGATCCCGTCCATGCCGCTGACCAGGGCCAGCGACACCATCCACGCCGCGCTCACGACGTACGACGCCCCCAGGAGCCGGCGCCAGGGCAGGCGGGTCGCGAGGTCCGCGGCGTAGCGCCAGCCGAGGACGGCGAGGACCACCGCCGGCAGCGTCCCGGGCCCGATGAGCAGCGGGTCCCAGATCGCGTGGAGCGGGTTGATCGCGCCGACCACGTCCTCGGGGTGCGCGCGCGAGTAGACCTGCCAGCCGAGCAGCGTCGGCAGGAAGGCGGACGCCGCGAGCACCACCATCGCACCGCCCAGGCCGATCCACGGCACGAGGCGTGGCACCGCCGTCTCGGGGGCGACCGAGGGGTCGCGTGTCGTCGTCGCCATGGCGCCAGCGTAGGCAGACGGCCTGGAACCGGGCGCGACCGGCCGACCCGGTGCGTCGTCACGTCACCGGTTTGTAAGCCTAGGGGTGGGGTCCGGTGCGGCCAGGACCTCTACGTTTGGGGGGTGCCCGACTGCGATCTGATCCTGCCGTGCCGCGACGAGGCCCCCGCCTTGCGTGGACTGCTTCCCCGTGTGCCCGCCGACTTCCACGTGATCGTCGTCGACAACGGCTCCAGCGACGACACCGCAGCGGTCGCGGCGGCGCTGGGCGCGACGGTCGTGACCGAGCCCGTGCCCGGCTACGGATCGGCGATCCAATCCGGATTGCTGGCGGCGACGAACACCTACGTGGCCTTCATGGATGGAGACGGGTCCTTCGACCCCGACGAGCTGGTGCCGATGCTGCGCCAGGTGCGCTCCGGCGACGCCGATCTCGCGGTCGGACGCCGCCGGCCGGTCGGTCGCGGCGTGTGGCCCTGGCACGCGCGGGCCGGCAACGCCCTCATCGTGGCCTGGCTGCGCCGCCGGATCGACCTCGACGCCCACGACATCGCCCCGATGCGGGTGTGCGGGCGCCAGGCACTGCTGGACCTCGACGTGCGCGACCGCCGCTTCGGGTACCCCGTCGAGATGCTGCAGAAGGCGACCGCTGCCGGCTGGCGCTTCGCCGAGAGCGACGTCAGCTACCACCCCCGCGCCGCCGGCACGAAGTCCAAGGTGTCGGGCTCGGTGAAGGGGACGTTCCGCACGGCCCGCGACTTCTGGAAGGTGCTGGCCTGATGCGCCTGCTCGTGATGGCCAAGGCACCCGTGCCCGGTCTCGCCAAGACCCGCCTCGCCGCCACCGTCGGTGACCGTGAGGCTGCCACCGTGGCTGCCGCAGCGCTCCTCGACACCCTCGCCGCCTGTACGGCGACCGTCGGTCCAGGCGCGTGCGTGCTGGCCCTGGCCGGCGACCTGGACGACGGGGTCGCCGCCGACGAGATCCGCGCCGCCGTGACCGGCTGGACCGTGCTCGACCAGCGCGGCGAAGGATTCGACGAGAGGCTCGCGCTCGCCCACCTCGACGCCGGCCCCGGGCCGCTGCTCCAGATCGGCATGGACACCCCCCAGATCACCCCCGACCTCCTGAACGCCGCCGCAGCCGGCCTCGTCGACCACGACACCGTGCTGGGGCCGGCCGACGACGGCGGCTGGTGGGTCCTGGCCCGCCACACCGCCGACGCGGCCGGCGCCCTGCACGGCGTACCGATGTCGACACCCACCACGTACGACGACACCCGAGCAGCGCTGCTCGCGCGCGGCCTGACGGTGACCACCACCGCCACGCTGCGCGACGTCGACACCCGCGAGGACGCCGATCATGTCGCCCGCGTCGCCCCCACCACCAGGTTCGCCCACGCGTGGACCGCCCTGAGAGGGGTACGTCCATGACGACCCGAGACGTCTTCACCGCGAACCACGAGCAGACCCGGGAAGCACCGTTCTCGGTCGTCTTCGCCCAGGCGCTGACGGGTGAGCCCTGTGCCGTCGTCGGGCTGCACGACGAGCCCCACGTCATCCCGATGGCGCAGTGGACCGGCGAGGCCGACCGCGACGACCTGGCGATGCTGGCGCTGTGCGAGGGCGCGGTCCTCGACATCGGCTGCGGCCCGGGACGCCTGACCTCGGCGCTGGCCCGGTCGGGCTCGGTCGCCCTCGGCATCGACGTCGTCATCGAGGCGGTCGGCCAGACCCGCGCCCGCGGTGGCTCCGCTCTCGTGCGCGACATCTTCGACGAGCTGCCCGGCGAGGGGCGCTGGGAGACCGCGCTGCTCGCCGACGGCAACGTCGGCATCGGTGGCAACCCGGTCGCGCTGCTGCGCCGCGTCCGCGAGGTCATCGACCCCCGCGGTCGGGTCGTGGTCGAGGTCCATCCCCCCGGTACGGCGACCCGCACCGTCACGGCCCGCCTGCACTGCGCCGACCTGCGCAGCCGCCCGTTCCAGTGGTCGGTCATCGGCGTCGACGACGCCGATGACATCGCCCGCCGCGCCGGCCTCCAGGTAGCCGCGGTGGAACAGCTCGGCGAGCGCTGGGCCGTGGTCCTCCAGGAACCGACGTGACCCGCGGTGGCACCCGGGTCTCCGACACCTTCACCGGTCGGGTCGGCGAGCTCGGGGGCAAGGTCGGCGACACCATCCCCTCCGAGAGCGACTTCCACAGCGACCTGCGCAGCCCGGCCGTCGCGGCCCGGGTCGGCCTGTGGCTCGGCATCGCCTTCGCGGTGTGCTTCCTGACCGGGCTCATCAGCCACTACGCGCAGAACCAGTCCCAGCCGATCCCGTTCCCCACCGCCCCGTCCTGGGGCTACCGCGTCACCCAGGGCCTCCACGTCATCAGCGGTACGGCGGCCATCCCACTCCTGCTCGTCAAGCTCTGGTCGGTCTTCCCGCGGCTCTTCCAACGTCCCAGCACCGCCAGCCTGGGCTCCTTCGCGGTCTCGGTGCTCGAGAAGACCTCGATCGGCGCCCTCGTGGCCTCGGGCATCTTCATGCTCGCCTCGGGGCTGCTCAACACCACCCAGTGGTATCCCTGGAGCTTCTCCTTCCGGCCCACCCACTACGCACTGGCCTGGGTCGCGATCGGTTCGCTGCTCGTGCACATCGCGGTCAAGCTGCCGATCATCCGCGCGGCCCTCGGCGCCGACGTCGACGACACGTCCCAGGACCGCCCCGAGGCCACCGAGCCGGGCGTGCTGTCGCGCCGCGGGCTGCTCCGCACCGCCTGGGCGGCCGCCGGGATCGCGGTCCTTGCCACCGCCGGCAGCACCGTGCCGCTGCTGCGCAAGGTGTCCGTCTTCGCGGTCCGCACCGGCGAGGGACCGCAGGGCGTCCCGGTCAACCGCTCCGCCGCGGCCGCCCAGGTGACGGCCGACGACGGCGGCACCGGCTGGCGCCTCGACCTGGCGGCCGGTGGGTCCACGACGAGCTGGGCGATGGACGACCTGCTCGCGCTCCCGCAGCGGACCGAGACCCTGCCGATCGCCTGTGTCGAGGGCTGGAGCGCCTCGGCCACCTGGACCGGCGTCCGGCTGCGCGACCTGCTGGACGCCGCCGACGTGCCGCGGGGCACGGACCTGACCATGATCTCGATGCAGCGCCGCGGCGCCTTCGGCCGGACGACCCTCCAGGGCAACTTCGCCGACGACGACCGGACCCTGGTCGCGCTCCGGGTCAACGGCGAGGTGCTCGACCTCGACCACGGCTATCCCGCTCGCCTGATCGCGCCCAACCGCCCCGGCGTGCTGCAGACCAAGTGGCTCACCAGCATCGAGGCCGACGCATGAGGGCCGCTCGCGCCGCGCTCGGCACGCTGGGTGTCCTCGGCGGCCTCTACGGGGCCTACCTGCTCCTGAGCACCCAGGACTCCGCGCAGCTGCGCAGCGCCGTGATCTGGCTGGTCGGCGGGGTCGCCGTCCACGACGGCATCGTCGGCTTCGCCGTGATCGCGCTGGCCGTGCTGATCGCCCGCGTCCTTCCGGCCGCGGCACGGGCCCCCGTCGTGGTCGCTGCGGTGGTGCTCGGCACCGTGACGGTCGTCGCGCTCCCGATGATCGGCGGCTTCGGTACCAAGCCCGACAACCCCACCCTGCTCGACCGCGACTACGGCGCGAACTGGCTCGGGTTCGCCGCGATCGTCCTCGTCGTGGCGGTCGTCGCCGCGGTCCTGCGGGCCCGGTCGGCGAGCACGCCCGGCGTCGGGCCCGACGGAGCCGCCGGGCCCGACGGAACAGCTGGGCCCGGCGGGGCCGATGCGATCGACGGAACCGCTGGGGCCGACGGGGTGTCCGCGGCCGAGCCGACGGGCCCCGATGCTCCCGACACCTCCGGCTCGGTGGCCAGGGCCGACTGATGGCGCGCGTGCTGGTGGTCGACGACGACACGACGGTGCGCGAGGTCGTGGTGTCCTACCTCCGCGCCGGCGGCCACGACGTGCGTCGAGGCCGGTGACGGGGAGTCGGCGATCGCCCAGATGCGCGAGCAGGCGGCCGAGCTGGTGGTGCTCGACCTGATGCTGCCCGGCATCGACGGTCTCGAGGTGTGCCGCCGGCTCCGCACGCTCGGCGACGTGCCGGTCATCATGCTCACCGCCCTCGGCACCGAGCAGGACCGGGTCGCCGGGCTCGAGATCGGTGCCGACGACTACCTCACCAAGCCCTTCAGCCCGCGCGAGCTGGTGCTGCGCGTCGACTCGATCCTGCGCCGCTCCGCACCCGGCGGCCCGCCCGGCCTCCCGGACGTCGTGACCGACGACGACCTCGTCGTCGACCACACGCGGCGCGAGGCGACGCTCGGCGGCGTACCCCTCCAGCTGACGGTGCGCGAGCTCGACCTGCTGCGCTTCCTCGCCGCCAACCCCGGGGTCGCCTACTCGCGCGACGACCTGCTCCAGCAGGTCTGGGGCTGGTCGATCGGCGACCAGTCCACCGTGACCGTGCACGTGCGCCGCGTGCGCGAGAAGGTCGAGAAGGACCCGACGAACCCCGTCCGGCTGGTGACGGTCTGGGGCGTCGGCTACCGATGGGAGGCGTCGTGTACGGAGAGCTCCTGACCTACTCCGCGCTGGCCTCGCTCGGCGTGGGCGTGCTCGGCCTGGCCGCCGGCTACCTGCTGCGCCACCGCTCGATCCGCTGGCAGCTGGGGCTGGTCGCGGTGGTGGCGGTCGCCTCGGTCCTCGCCGGTGTGCTGGTGCTGGCCAACCGGATGTTCATCTCCCAGCACGACCTGACGGCCGTGACCCTCGTCGTCCTGGTGTCCGCCCCCACGGCACTGATCGTCGCCGCAGCCCTCGGCGCCGCGGTGGTCGGCTGGTCGGAGGCTCTGCAGGCCGGCGTCCGCAGCCTCGGCCGGGGCAGCGTGTACGTCGCCCAGGCCAGGGGCCCCCGCGAGTTCCAGGCGCTGTCGATCGAGCTCGCGAGCACCCAGGCCCGGCTCGAGGAGTCCCGCCAGCGCGAGCAGCAGCTCGAGGGTGCGCGGCGCGAGCTCGTCTCGTGGGTCTCCCACGACCTGCGTACGCCGCTGGCCGGCATGCGCGCCATGACCGAGGCGCTCGAGGACGGGATCGCCCCCGACCCGGTCCGCTACCACCGTCAGATCCGGGCCGACGTCGATCGGATGACGCGCATGGTCGACGACCTCTTCGAGCTCTCCCGCATCCATGCCGGCGTCCTGGAGCTGGCCTCCGAGATGCTTCCGCTGGGAGACCTGGTCAGCGAGGCGCTCGCGGGAGCGGAGTCGGTCGCCCGGGCGCGTGGGGTCCGGATCGCCGGCAGCGTCGCCCCGGGGGTGCAGGTCCACGCCGACCCCGGCGGGCTGTCCCGGGTGCTCGCCAACCTCATCGGCAACGCCGTGCGGCACACCCCGGCCGGGGGAGAGGTCGTGATCGTCGGGTGCGACGTGGCGGACGGTGTCGAGCTGTCGATCACCGACGGGTGCGACGGGATCGCGGAGGAGGACCTGCCGCGGGTCTTCGACCTGGCCTGGACCGGTGCGTCGGCTCGTACCCCGGGCCTCGGCGACCCCGGCAGCGGCAGCCAGGCCGGCCTGGGTCTCGCGATCGTCAAGGGCATCGTGGAGGCGCACGGGGGCGAGGTCACCGTGGAGAACCGGGTGCCCGTGGGGACCGGCAGCGGGTGCCGGTTCGTCGTACGGCTGCCGCAGCCGGCCCAGGTCGCCGACTCCGTGGCCTGACGCGCGAGATGCTCGTCGCCCGGTCGGCCCGGGACGGCGGAGGGGCGAGGAGTCCCTGCGTGTCGCGACGTGCTTCGAACAGGTGTTCGTACTACATTGGACGACACGAGACAGGCGCACTTCGGTCGGTCTCACCGGCAGTCCGGGGCGTTCTCCACAGGCCCGGAGGGCGGCAGGTGCCCGTTGTCGGTGGTCCGGTCTAGCGTCCTTCACGACGACGACCTGCCCCACGTACTGCCCGAGGTGGGCAGGACATGACACCCACGACGTAAGGACAACCATCATGGCTGGAGACCGCGACAAGGCCCTGGACGCCGCCCTGCTCAACATCGAGAAGCAGTTCGGCAAGGGCTCGGTCATGCGCCTGGGCGACGAGACCCGCGCGCCCCTCGAGATCATCCCGACGGGATCGATCGCCCTCGACGTGGCCCTCGGCCTCGGTGGCCTTCCGCGCGGGCGCGTCGTGGAGATCTACGGTCCGGAGTCCTCCGGCAAGACGACGGTCGCGCTGCACTGCGTGGCCAGCGCGCAGGCGCGCGGCGGCATCGTCGCCTTCATCGACGCCGAGCACGCCCTCGACCCGGACTACGCGAAGAACCTCGGCGTCGACACCGACGCGCTCCTGGTCTCCCAGCCCGACTCCGGTGAGCAGGCGCTCGAGATCGCCGACATGCTGGTCCGCTCGGGTGCGCTCGACCTGATCGTCATCGACTCCGTCGCAGCCCTGGTGCCCCGCGCCGAGATCGAGGGCGAGATGGGTGACAGCCACGTCGGCCTGCAGGCACGACTGATGAGCCAGGCGCTGCGCAAGATGACCGGCGCGCTCAACAACTCCAACACCACGATGATCTTCATCAACCAGCTGCGCGAGAAGATCGGCGTGATGTTCGGCTCGCCGGAGACCACGACCGGTGGCCGCGCGCTGAAGTTCTACTCCTCGGTGCGCCTCGACGTACGCCGGATCGAGACGCTCAAGGACGGCACCGACATGGTCGGCAACCGCACCCGCGTCAAGGTCGTCAAGAACAAGGTCGCGCCGCCGTTCAAGCAGGCCGAGTTCGACATCATGTACGGCAAGGGCATCAGCCGTGAGGGCGGCCTCATCGACGTCGGCGTCGAGGCGGGCCTCGTGCGCAAGGCCGGCGCCTGGTACACCTACGAGGGCGACCAGCTCGGTCAGGGCAAGGAGAACGCGCGCACGTTCCTCAAGGACAACCCCGACCTGGCCAACGAGCTCGAGCGCAAGATCCTCGAGAAGCTGGGCGTCGTCCCGGGCCTGGACGTGCCGGACGACCTGGCCGACGAGCTCTCGGACAAGCCCATCGGGATCGATGACTTCTAGCAAGGACGCGGCAGCGGACGTGCCGATGGTGATCGAGCGAGCGGCCCGGTTGCGCCTGAGCAGCCGTGACCCGCGGCTCGAGGTCCAGTGAGCCGGGAGGCAGCGGTGTCCACGGAGGGGGCGAGCGACATCGTGGAGGGCGCCTGGAGCGGTGACGTCTCCCTCGGCGTCGCCGCGTGGACCCGCGCCCCGGCGCCACCCCCTGACCGGGTGGCGGCCGGCCCCGAGGCCGATCCCGAGGCGGTCGCCCGCAAGATCCTCCTCGACGCCCTGACCGGTCAGGCCCGCAGCCGCCAGGAGCTGGCCGACAAGCTGGCCAAGAAGCTGGTGCCCGACGAGATCGCGACCCGGTTGCTGGACCGGTTCGAGGAGGTCGGTCTGATCGACGACGAGGCCTTCGCCCGGTTGTGGGTCTCGCACCGTCAGCCCGGCAAGGGGCTCGCGCGTCGCGCGCTGGCCCACGAGCTGCGTCGCAAGGGCATCGACGACGAGGTCGCGCGTGACGTCCTCGACGACGTCTCCCAGGAGGACGAGGAGCAGGCCGCCCGGCTGCTCGTGCGCCGCAAGCTGCGCACGCTCTCCCGGGTCGACGACACCGTGGCGACCCGCCGGCTCGTGGGCATGCTGGCGCGCAAGGGCTATGGCTCGGGGATGGCCTTCGCGGTGGTGCGCCAGGAGCTCGCTGCCGCCGAGCGCGAGGCCCCCGAGCCGGACGAGGGACCGAGCGCGTAGCGTTCGCGGCGCCCGGCTCGACGGGCGGGCGGACCCGACCCGGTCCGCCCCTCAGCGGCCCACCCGGCCCTTCTCTCGGAGCGACCATGTCTGAACCCGTCCCCGCCGGCCCCTCCGCGGGCCAGGTCGATGACGCACCCCGGGAGCGCGTCGCGCTCGGTCTCGGTGCGGCCTTCGTCGGGGTGCTCCTCGGCATCGGCGCGACCGTGGTGGTGTGGCGGCTCGGCTACGTCGCGGCCGTCACCGGCCTGGCCATCTCCTTCGGTGCCGCGTTCCTCTACACCACGGCCGCCGGTACCCGGCCCCGCAAGGGCATGGCGGCGTTGGTGCTGCTGATCCTCACCGGTGTGGTCGCCGCGTTCTTCGCCGTCGTCGTCAGCGACCTCGTCGATGCCTACGACCAGCTCGCCCTGGCCGAGCTCGGTATCGGTCGCTTCGAGTTCATCCGCAACAACGTGCTCAACGGCGACGTCCTGGGTGCCTACGGCCGGGACCTGGCGATGTTCGCGCTCTTCGGGGTCCTCGGCGTGCTGGGCATCGTGCGACGGCTCTTCACGCGGGACTGAGCACCGGGTCACCGGGCATGCCAGACTTCGAGCCGTGAGCGACGAGCGTGAGGTCCTGACCTGGTCCGGCTACGGCGAGGCGGCCATCGAGCTCGCCCAACAGGTCGTCGACGACGGCTACGAGCCGGACCTGATCCTGTGCGTGGCGCGCGGCGGACTGGCACTGGGCATGAGCCTGGCCTACGCGCTCGACGTCAAGAACCTCTCCGCGGTCAACGTCGAGTTCTACACCGGCGTCGACACTCGCCTCGAGGTGCCGATCATGCTGCCGCCGACCCCGGACGTGGTCGACCTGGCCGGGCAGAAGGTGCTCGTCGTCGACGACGTCGCCGACACCGGCCTGACCCTGCGCCACGTCTACGAGTACTGCGACCAGCACGTCGCGGAGTCCCGGACGGCCGTCCTCTTCGACAAGCCGCGCTCGGTGGTGCGTCCGCACTACGCGTGGCGCTCGACCGACCGCTGGATCGACTTCCCCTGGTCGTCGACCCCGCCGCTGGTCGACCGCGGTCGCACGCCCGGCGCCTGAACGCCTCCCGACGACCGATCGGAGCAGCTCGGGCCCTGCCCGTGCCGGCCCGGGTTCGCCCCGGATGTTGCCTCCACCGTCGTGCGGCACGGGCTACTAGGGTGTCGCCATGACTCTCGTCGAGCACCTGCGCCTGCCGCCCGGTCCCGTGGACCTCGGCACCCACGAGACCGACGTCGCCCCCGGCTTCGACGACGGCAAGGGCGCCGGCACCGAGGCGCTGGTCGCGCTGGGCGACGAGCTGTCCGATCTCCAGGAGCGGCTCTTCGCCGAGGGCAAGGCCGGCGGCCACCGCAGCGTGCTGCTGGTCCTGCAGGGCATGGACACCTCGGGCAAGGGCGGGGTGCTGCGCCACACGGTCGGCCTGATCGACCCGCAGGGCATCCGGATCACGTCGTTCAAGGCTCCGACCGACGAGGAGCGCAAGCACGACTTCCTGTGGCGCATCCGAGCGCGCTCTGCCCACCCCGGGCTACGTCGGTGTCTTCGACCGCTCCCACTACGAGGACGTGCTGATCGCGCGGGTGCGCGAGCTCGCTGCCCCCGAGGAGATCGAGCGCCGCTACGGCGCCATCAACGACGTTCGAGAAGGAGGCCGTCGCGTCCGGCACGGTGGTGGTCAAGTGCATGCTCCACGTGTCGGCCGACGAACAGCGCGCCCGCCTCGCCGCACGGCTGGACGACCCGAGCAAGTACTGGAAGTTCAACCCCGGCGACATCGACGAGCGCCAGCTCTGGGGCGCCTACCGGGAGGCCTACGAGATCGCCCTCGAGCGCACCAACACCGAGATCGCGCCATGGCACGTCATCCCCTCCGACAAGAAGTGGTATCGCAACCTGGCGGTGGGCTCGCTCCTGCTCGACACGCTGCGTCGCCTCGCCCCCCAGTGGCCGGCGGCCGACTTCGACATCGACGAGCAGCGCGCCCGGCTCGCGGCTGAGCTGCCGACGAGCTGATGGCGAGCTGATGGTGGGGGCGCTCGACCGGGTCGTGGTGACCCGCTACGTCACCCCGTTGCGTGAGGGCGGCAGCCTTCCCGGCGTCGTCGAGGCCGACGACCTCGGCACCTATGTGTGCAAGTTCCGCCGCGCCGGCCAGGGGCCGCGGGTCCTGGCCGCCGAGGTGATCGTGGGCGAGCTGGCGCGCCGGATCGGCCTGGACACCCCGCGTCAGGTCGTGCTCGACCTCGACGCCGAGATCGCGCGCTACGAGGCCGACGAGGAGGTCCAGGACCTGCTGACCGCGAGCGTGGGCCTCAACCTCGGCATCGACTTCCTGCCCGGCTCGTTCGGCTACGACGGCAACGAGGACACCGGCGCCGACCAGGCCTCGACCGTGGTCTGGCTGGATGCCTTCTGCGCCAACGTCGACCGCTCCTGGCGCAACCCCAACCTGCTGCTGTGGGGCCACAGCCTCTGGGTCATCGACCACGGCGCGTCGCTCTACTTCCACCACGCCTGGACCGGTGGGATCACCGACCCGGCCAGGTTCGCCGCCCAGCCCTGGGACCCCACCGACCACGTGCTGCTCGGCCGGGCCACCACCCTGGCGGCCGTCGACGCACGGCTCACCGAGGTCGTGACCCCCTCGCTCCTCGCCGAGGTCGTCGAGCTCGTGCCGGACGCCTGGCTCGATCCCGTGCCCGGAGCCGAGACCCCGGCCGAGCTGCGGGCGGCGTACGTCGCCTTCCTGGTGGCCCGGCTCGGCACCCGGCAGTGGCTGCCCGCCGTGCCGGGGGACTCGACGTGAGCGAGCCCGTCCGCGCGCCGCTCGCCTACCAGTACGTCGCCCTGCGGTGCGTGCCGCGCGTCGACCGCGAGGAGTTCCTCAACGTCGGCGTCGTCCTCTACTGCCACGCGACCGACTTCCTGCGCAGCGCCTGGCACGTGGACCCCGCGCGGCTCGGTGCCCTGGACGCCCTCATCGACCCCGACCAGCTGCGCGAGTCGTTGGCCTTCGTCGACGCCGTCTGCGCGGGCGCCGTGCGGGCCGGCAGCGCGGGGAAGGTCGGCGTCAGCCAGCGCTTCGGGTTCCTGAAGGCTCCCCGCAGCACCGTGCTCCAGGCCGGCCCGGTCCACGGCGGCCTCACCGCCGACCCCGGCCGCCAGCTCGAGCGGCTCCTCCACCAGCTCGTCGGGTGACCCGCCCCGCACCGACCCGGTGACGTCGGTGACCGGCGGTCACCGTCGGTCACCGGGACTCAGACGGGGACGAGCTCGACCGCGCCGACGGCGTAGCGGGCCAGGACGGTGCGGGCGACCTCGGGGTGGGCGCCGAGCGGAGCGGAGACCGCGATGGCGCCGGCCTCGTAGGCCAGCTCGGTGGCGCGGTCGGTGAGCACGCCGGGAGCGAGGAAGAGCGAGGCGACCGCGATGTGGCGGCGGCCCTCGCCGCGGAAGGCGCGCACGGCCTCGCCGGTGGCCGGCGGGGCGCTCGAGGCGTAGGCGGCAGACACGGGGAGCTTGTGGTGGCGTGCCCCAGAGCCGGGCCAGCCGGGCCACGGACTGGTTGGCCAGGGCGTCGGTCGAGCCGGTCGCGGCCAGGACGAGGGCGTCGAGCTCGCGCACCCGCGAGAGGCGGAGCGCCTCGCGCAGCCGCTCGTCGAGGACCTCGAGGAAGCACGCCTCGAGGCCGAGGATGGCGCTGGTGCGGATCCGCAGGCCCGGGTGGCGCGCGGCAGCGACGTGGATGGCGGCGTCGGTGTCCGGGGCGTCGGGGACGCTCTCGGAGAGCAGCAGCGGCACCACGACGATCTCCTCGTGCCCGGCCCGCACGAGCCGGTCGACGACGGCCTGGAACGCCGGCTTGCCGCAGCGCGTGGGCAGCGCAGGGTCCTCGAGGAACGCTCGCTCGACGCGGAGGTCGGGACGCTGGGACTTCACCTCGTCGACCAGGGCGGCGATCGTCGACGACGTCCTCGGGTCACGGCTGGCGTGGGCGAGGGCAACCAGTGCGGGTGCAGCCATCAGGGCTGCCTCCTCTCGGAAGGGGTGGGAGTCGAGCCGGGGGGCGTCACGTGTGGATCCCGCACTCGGTCTTGTTGGTGCCGGCCCAGCGCCCGCTGCGCGGGTCCTCGCCGGGCGCGACGCGTCGGGTGCACGGAGCGCACCCGATGGAGGGATAGCCGTCGTAGACGAGCGGGTTGACCAGGACGCCGTTCTCGGCGACGTAGCGCTCCACCTGCTCGTCGCTCCATCGCGCGAGCGGCGAGACCTTGACCTTGCCCTTCTTGGCGTCCCAGCCGATGACGGGCGCGATGACGCGGTTGTGGGTCTCGGCGCGGCGCAGACCGGTCGCCCAGGCGTCGTAGCCGGCCAGGGTGTCGGCCAGGGGCTTGACCTTGCGCAGCGCGCAGCACAGGTCGGGGTCGGTCTTGTAGAGGTCCTTGCCGTACTCGGCGTCCTGCTCGGCGACCGTCTGCTTCGGGGTGATCGAGAGCAGGTTGACGTCCATGGTCGCCGCGACGGCGTCGCGGGTGCCGATGGTCTCCACGAAGTGGTAGCCGGTGTCGAGGAAGACGACGTCCACCCCGGGCACGACCTTCTGGGCGACGTGGGCCAGCACCGCGTCGCCCATGGACGAGGTGATCGCGAACCGCTCGCCGAAGGTGGCTGCGGCCCACTCGATGATGGTCTCGGCGGGGGCCAGCTCGAGCTCGGCACCCCAGTGGGAGACCAGGTCGCGCAGCTCCTCGGGGGACCGGCCCTCGGTGGCGATCCCGCGCCGGGCGCGGGCGGTGCGGGTGGTCGCGGTGCTCATCGCAGACCCCCTTGTCCGTGAGGGCGCAGCAGGCCGAGGAGCTTCAACGAGAAGGCCCGCTGGCAGCCGCGGCACTCCCAGGTGCCGTGCGGGCGAGGTGACCTCGCCGTCCTCGGAGACGACCTCGTGCGGCCAGAGGTCCTGCTCGCCGCAGTAGGGGCAGTGGAACGGCGTCGCGCGCTCGCTCATGACAGGGCTCCTCATGTCCGCGTCAACGCCTTCTCGCCGCGGAGGAGCTCCTCCTCGGCCCGGGCGACCCAGGTCGTGAAGCTCTCGTCCCCGGCGCGATCGACGAGGTAGTTGCCCACGACGACGGTGATGTAGTCGTCCAGCCCGGCGCTGGTGACCTTGTGGGCGCGCAGCTTGCGGCCGAAGTTGGCCTGCAGCCCGGTGGCGCCGCCGAGGTGCACCTGGAAGCCCTCGACCTGCTCGCCGTCGGCCATCACGAGCTGGCCCTTGAGGCCGATGTCGGCGACCTGGGTGCGCGCGCAGGCGTTCGGGCAGCCGTTGACGTTGACGGTGATCGGGGTGTCGAGGTCGGGGAAGCGCTTCTCGAGCTCGGTGACGAGGTCGCGGGCGCGGTTCTTGGTGTCGACGATCGCCAGCTTGCAGAACTCGATGCCGGTGCACGCCATCGTGTTGCGTCGCCAGTTGGAGGGTCGGGCGGAGAGCCCGATCTCGTCGAGGCGGGCCACGACGTCCTCGACCCGGTCGCCGTCGACGCCGATCAGCACGATCTTCTGGTACGGCGTCAGCCGGGCGCCGGCGATGCCGAACTCCTCGATGGTGTCGGCGAGCCGCACCAGCAGGCTGCCCGAGATCCGACCGGCCATCGGGGCGACCCCGACGTAGAACCTGCCGTCCTTCTGCTCGTGGACGCCGATGTGGTCGCGGTGACCGGTGGGGGAGGCCGGCGACTCGCAGGAGACGAGCTCGCGACCGAGGTACTCCTTCTCCACGACCTCGCGGAACTTCTCGATGCCCCAGTCGGCGACCAGGAACTTCAGCCGCGCCCGCGAGCGGAGCCGGCGGTAGCCGTAGTCACGGAAGACCGAGGCGACGGCCTCCCAGACGTCGGCGACCTGGTCGAGCGGGATCCAGACGCCCATCTTCTGCGCGAGCATCGGGTTGGTCGACAGTCCGCCACCGACCCAGCACGTCGAAGCCCGGGCCGTGCTCGGGGTGGACGGTGCCGACGAAGGCGACGTCGTTGGTCTCGGGGGACACGTCGTGGCTGGGGTGACCGGTGAGCGCGGTCTTGAACTTGCGCGGGAAGTTCGAGAAGTCCGGGTCGCCGATGAAGCGCTCGAAGATCTCCTCGAGCGCCGAGGTGCCGTCGATGATCTCGTCCTTGGCCACGCCGGCGACCGGCGAGCCGAGGAACGGTCGCGGCGAGTCGCCGCAGGCCTCGAGGCTGCTCAGCCCGGCGGCGTCGAGGCGGTCCCAGATCTCGGGGACGTCCTCGATGCGGATCCAGTGGTACTGGATGTTCTCGCGGTCGGTGACGTCGGCGGTGTCGCGGGCGAAGTCGACGCCGATGCGACCCAGGGCGCGCACGGCGTCGTGGGAGAGGAGCCGACCGTCGGAGCGGACGCGGAGCATGAAGTACTCGTCGTCGAGCTCCTCCTCGGCCAGCGTCGCGGTCTTGCCGCCGTCGAAGCCCGGGGCGCGCTGCGTGTAGAGGCCCATCCACCGGAACCGGCCGCGCAGGTCGGCCGGGTCGATCGAGGCGAACCCGCGCTTGGAGTAGGTGTGCAGGATCCGGTCGCGCACGTTGAGCGCGTCGTCGTCCTTCTTGGACTGCTCGTTCTTGTTCAGCGGCTCGGTGTAGCCGAGCGACCACTGACCCTCGGCGCGCTTGGGGCGCGGGATCTCGGTGTGGGCCGGAGCCTGGGACTGGAAGCGCAGATCGGGCATCGGTAGGACCTTTGCTGAGGTGGCGCCGCTGGGCGCCGGGTGGACAGGATGTGTCGGGGATCGCTCAGCGACGCCGACACAGCTGCTGCGGGTACGCCCGAGGTCCACGTGGCGACGTACCACGAGGTAGGCATGGGTGACAGCAGTGACCATGGGGTGGAGTCTCACGGTCCGGACACCCACCTCACAAACTCGAATCTCGTGATGTGAGATGTCGATCCCGGCATGTGGACTGGTTGCCGCGGGATGCCGCCCAGCCGGGCCGTGGAACGTGGCGTAGGTCACGTCGGACGCCGGACGTGAGATCCTCGGTGGTGCCGGAGATCGGCGGAGGTCGGCGGAGGTGCCGGCCGGGAGCGGGGTCGCATGACGGGCGGACGGGACGAGCCGTGAGGACGCTGGTGCTGCTGCGTCCTGCTGGTCGTCCTCGGCGCGGGCTGCGACGCGACGTCCGGTCCGGGCGCGCCGGCCGGTCCCGCCTCGACGGGCCCCTCGACAGCACCCGAGCCGGACGAGCCCACGATCATCGTGGTCACGCCACCGCCGGTGCCGCCGGGCATCCACCTCTCGTTCGTGCAGCAGCGCATCGACGAGGGCAGTCGGCGCAGCCAGGTGCGCATCGTCAACGGCACCGGCCGCACGCTACGGGTCCGCTCGGTCGGGATCGACTGGGCCGGCTTCCCGGCGCCACGACAGCGCGGCGTCGTACGACGTCTACCCGCGCCAGACGATCGACCTGCGCTACCTGCTGCCCGCCGCGGTCTGCACGCCGGCGGCGGGGCGAGCCCCGCTCCGCGCCATGGTCGAGACCGCTCGGCGGGGTGGTCCGGCGCGCGGTCGAGGAGGACGGCGTCCGCTTCCTCGACGCGGCTCTGGCAGACGCCGAGTGCGCCGCCCGCAGGCTCGATGCCACCGTCGACGCTGAGGTACGGCGACCGCTGGCGGCCCGCGGCAGCCCTCGCCGGGCGGCCGGTCCTGCGCGGCACGCTCGTGCTCCGCCGTCCACGCCGACCCGGGACCCGTCGCATGCCCCGTCGCATGCCCCGTCGCGTGCCCGCGCGTGCGGCTGTCCCAGCTGGAGGGCTCGGTGCTGTTCGACCTCGCGGTCGGCGGGACCGAGCGGCGCGGCCGGTGCTGCGCCCCGGCGCGCACGTCACCCGGTGTCCCGGTCGTCGTCCGCGACGGTGGCACGCTGCGACCCGCACTCGCGGGGCCAGAGCACGCAGACCTTCCTCTTCCGCGCGTTCCTGCGCCTGGACGCGGGGCCGGAGCTCTCCCGCCTGGTGCCGCCCACCGCGGCCCAGCAGCGCCGTCTGCTGCGCTTCCTGGACCACGCCTGCGCCGGAATCTCCTGATCCGACGCAGCCCTACTACGATTCGTGAGCATGGCCGACCTGAACGCCCTCACCAGCAGCGCCTACTCCCAAGCCCTCGAGGTCATCGCCTCGGTCGAGCCCCGGATCGCGGAGGCGACCCGCCAGGAGCTCGCCGACCAGCGCGGCTCGCTCAAGCTGATCGCGAGCGAGAACTACGCCTCGCCGGCCGTGCTGCTGACGATGGGCACCTGGTTCAGCGACAAGTACGCCGAGGGCACGGTCGGTCACCGCTTCTACGCCGGCTGCCAGAACGTCGACACCGTCGAGTCGCTCGCCGCCGAGCACGCGCGCGAGCTGTTCGGCGCGGAGTACGCCTACGTGCAGCCGCACTCCGGCATCGACGCCAACCTGGTCGCCTTCTGGTCGATCCTGGCCCACCGGGTCGAGGGGCCGTGGCTGGAGAAGGCCGGCTCGAAGAACGTCAACGAGCTCACCGACGACGACTGGGAGAGGCTGCGCAAGGAGCTCGGCAACCAGCGCCTGCTCGGCATGAGCCTCGACGCCGGCGGCCACCTCACCCACGGCTTCCGGCCCAACATCAGCGGCAAGATGTTCCACCAGCAGCAGTACGGCACCGACCCGGAGACCGGGCTGCTCGACTACGACAAGGTCGCCGCCAAGGCGCGCGAGTTCAAGCCGCTCGTCCTGGTCGCCGGCTACTCCGCCTACCCGCGGCGGGTGAACTTCGCCAAGATGCGCGAGATCGCCGACGAGGTCGGCGCCACGCTCATGGTCGACATGGCCCACTTCGCGGGCCTGGTGGCCGGCAAGGTCTTCACCGGCGACGAGGACCCGGTCCCGCACGCCCACATCGTCACCTCGACCACCCACAAGTCGCTGCGCGGCCCGCGCGGCGGCATCGTGCTGGCCACCGAGGAGTACGCCCCCAGCGTCGACCGCGGCTGCCCGATGGTGCTCGGCGGCCCGCTCTCGCACGTGATGGCCGCCAAGGCCGTCGCCTTCGCCGAGGCCCGCCAGCCGTCGTTCCAGACCTACGCCCAGCAGGTCGCCGACAACGCCCAGTCGCTCGCCGAGGGCTTCCTGAGCCGCGACGCCACCCTCGTCACCGGCGGCACCGACAACCACCTGGTGCTGCTCGACGTCTCGTCGTTCGGCCTGACCGGCCGCCAGGCCGAGTCGGCCCTGCTCGACGCCGGCATCGTCACCAACCGCAACTCGGTGCCCGGCGACAGCAACGGCGCCTGGTACACCTCCGGCATCCGCCTCGGCACCCCGGCGCTGACCACCCGTGGCTTCGGCCACGACGAGTTCGACACCGTCGCCGAGCTGATCGTGCACGTGCTCGCCAACACCGAGGCCGGCACCACCAAGGCCGGTGGCCCTCCAAGGCGTCCTACGCGCTGGCCGAGGGTGTCGCCGACAAGGTCAAGGACGCCTCGGCCGAGATGCTCGACAAGCACCCGCTCTACCCGGGCCTCGACCTGGCCTGAGGTCGGACGGACCACCGACCGCGCGCCACACCCTCAGCGCCAGCGGTACTCCACCTCGGGGCGCCCACCGCCGCCGTAGCGCGGGTGGCGCTCGAGCGTGCCGGCGTCGGCGAGGTGCTCGAGGTAGCGGCGCGCGGTGACGCGCGAGGCGCCGACGGCCTCGGCCACCTCGGTGGCCGACCGTGCCGCCGGCGCGTCGCGCGACCACGGCGGTCACCTCGCGCAGGGTCTCGGCGGACAGGCCCTTGGGCGGCGGTCGCCGCGGTGGAGGTCGCGCAGCGCCCCGAAGAGCCGGTCGACCTCGTCCTGGACGACCTCGCCCGGGGCGCCGGCGAGGCGTGGCGCGGTAGGCGGCGTACTGCTCGAGCTTGCCGCGGAAGGTCGCGAAGGTGAAGGGCTT
This sequence comes from uncultured Actinomycetota bacterium, assembly GCA_963757695.1. Classification (GTDB taxonomy): domain Bacteria; phylum Actinomycetota; class Actinomycetes; order Propionibacteriales; family Nocardioidaceae; genus Nocardioides. The sequence continues at coordinate 153,989 of CAVWTJ010000005.1, read as the reverse complement.
GAGGAGGTACTGCACGACGCCCTGCGACGACCGCGTGGCGCACGACGTCGGCGTCGCGGGCCGAGGTCACCGCGATCACGTCGCACAGGTGGCCGGCCGCGCGCAGCCGCTGCAGCAGACCGAGGCCGTGGCCGTCGGGCAGGTGCATGTCGAGCAGGATCAGGTCGATCGAGCGGGTCGGCCTGCACGCACCGCGCCGCCTCGCCGGCCGAGCGGGCGACGGCGGCGACCTCGAAGCCGGCCACCCGGCCGACGTACGACGCGTGCGCCTGGGCGGCGAGCTCCTCGTCCTCGACGACGAGCACCCGCACGGCGGCGCGGAGGCGTCGCGGCGCTCACGGGCGCCGGGACGCCCCGCACCGGGTGACGCAGCGTGACCCGGAACTCCGCGCCGCCGAGCGGGGACCGCCCGATCGTCGACCGCGCCGCCGTGGCGGCGGGCCACCTGGCCGACCAGCGCCAGCCCGACGCCGCGGCCGACACCGGGCCGGCGCCGGCGTCGCCGGTCGAGGCCTTGGTCGTCCAGCCGCGCTCGAGCACGTGCGCGGCCGACTCCGGGCTCAGCCCGGGGCCGCTGTCGCCGACGACGAGGGTGACCTCCTCGGCGCGTGCTCGGACAGGTCGATCCGGATCCGGCGGGCGGCGCCGTGCGACCGCGGCGACGGCGTCGAGGGCGTTGTCGACGAGGTTGCCCACGATCGTGACCAGCTCGCGCGAGGGCACGCGTGTCGGGCGGCAGTGCGCCCTCGATGGTCAGCTCGACGCCGCGCTCGGCGGCGTCGGAGGTCTTGCCGAGCAGCAGGGCCGCCACGACCGGGTCGCCGACCGACGCCGACCAGCCGGTCGGTGAGCAGCTGGGCGATCTGCAGCTCCTCGGTCGCGAAGTCGACGGCCTCCTCGGCGCGACCCGATCTCGATCAGGGACACGACGGCGTGCAGCCGGTTGGCGGCCTCGTGGTTCTGCGAGCGCAGCGACTCGGTCAGGCTGCGGACGACGTCGAGCTCGCCGGTCACCGCCCGCAGCTCGGTGTGGTCGCGCAGGGTCACGACGGAGCCGACCTCGCGCCCGTCCCAGGAGGCCGGCGCGGAGCTGACGACCAGCACCCGGTCGCCGGCGACGTAGAGGTCGTCGGACTCCGCGGTCCGGCCCAGCGCGGCGGCCACCAGGCCGGGCGCCAGGCCGAGGTCGTGCAGCGAGCGCCCGACGACCTCGTCGGCGTCCGGCAGGTCGAGCAGGCGGCGCGCCTCGTCGTTGACCAGCTGCACCCGGCGCGTCGGCGTCGACCAGCAGCAGGCCCTCGCGCACGGCGTGCAGCACCGCGGAGTAGTACTCGTACATCCGGGTGATCTCGCGCTCGCCCATCCCGTGGGTCTGGCGGCGCAGGCGCCGCGACACGAGGGTCGCCCCGAGCAGCCCGACCAGCAGCACGACGGCAGCGGCGCCGAGGATCAGCACCAGGTCGCCGCGCAGGTCGCGGTCGATCGCGGCCACCGTGATGCCGACCGAGACGAGGCGCGACCACGTCGCCCTCGGTCGCCGAAGACCGGCACGACCGCGCGCATCGAGGGCCCGAGCGTGCCGGTGTAGTGCTGGGTGAAGACGACTGCCCTCGGGCGCGCCGCCGAGGTCGCCGATGAAGGGCTTGCCGATGTTGGCGCGGATCGGGGTGGGTGTAGCGGGTCCGGTCGAGGTCCATCACGGTCACGAAGTCGACGGCGGCGTCGCGGCGCACCTGCTCGGCGTAGCGGCTGCAGGTCGCGGTGGGGTCGGCGCCGACGACGGCGTCGCGGACCGTGGGGGAGTCGGCCATCGCCTCGGCGACCGCGACGGACGCGCTCCGTGGCCGTCGTCGCGGGCGTCGCGGCGGGCGTCGTAGGCGGCCAGGGCGAGCGACGGCGACGACGAGCACCACCACCACGCCGACCTGCAGCAGCAGGACCTGGCGGGCGACGGAGACCTCCCGGGTCCAGCGGCGCATGGCCCGCATCATGCCCGCACCGGCGACGCCGGACGCCGCGAACTCAACGACCACAAGGGTGACCCGCGTCACAGGGCGCAGGTGATCGTGGTCACGCGCCGGGGGCCGACCCGGCCGGACGACCGGAGGAACCATGAGCAGCATCGACGACCATCCCGCGCGGGAGCGGCACCCGCGCCGCGCCGCGACCGCACGCACTACCTCTACCTGGCCGTGATCGGCGCCGTGGTCGCCGGCATCGTCGTCGGGCTGGTCGTTCCCGACGTTCGCGGTGGAGCTCAAGCCGCTCGGCACGGCGTTCGTCGCCCTGATCAAGATGATGATCCAGCCGGTCATCTTCTGCACGATCGTGATCGGCGTCGGCTCGGTCGCCAGCGCCGCCCGCGTCGGCAAGGTCGGCGGCCTCGCGCTCGGCTACTTCCTCACGATGTCGACCGTCGCCCTGGCCATCGGCCTGGTCGTCGGCAACATCCTGCACCCGGGCTCCGGGCTCCAGCTCACCGACGAGCTCGCCGGCGCCGGCCAGGAGCAGGCCGCCAGCGGTCACGGCAGCACGACCGACTTCCTGCTCGGCATCATCCCGACCTCGATGCTCTCCTCGCTGACCTCCGGCGAGGTGCTGCAGACGCTGCTCGTCGCGCTGCTCGTCGGCTTCGCGCTGCAGCGGATGGGCAAGGCCGGCAAGCCGATCCTGCCCGGCATCACCACCATCCAGCGGCTGGTCTTCCGGGTGCTGGCGATGATCATGTGGGCCGCCCCGGTCGGTGCCTTCGGCGCCATGGCCGCCGTGGTCGGCGCGACCGGTGTCGACGCTCTCAAGAGCCTCGCCGTGCTGATGCTCGGCTTCTACCTCACCTGCGCGCTCTTCGTCTTCGTCGTGCTCGGCACGATCCTGCGCCTGGCCACCGGCGTCAACGTCTTCAAGCTGCTGCGCTACCTCGGCCGCGAGTTCCTGCTGATCGTCTCCACGTCGTCGTCGGAGTCGGCGCTGCCGCGCCTGATCGCCAAGATGGAGCACGCCGGCGTCGACAAGCCGACCGTCGGCGTCGTCGTGCCGACCGGCTACTCCTTCAACCTCGACGGCACCGCGATCTACCTGACGATGGCCTCGCTGTTCATCGCCTCGGCGCATGGGCGACCCGCTGAGCATCGGCGAGCAGATCTCGCTGCTGCTCTTCATGATGATCGCCTCCAAGGGCGCCGCCGGCGTCACCGGCGCCGGCATGGCCACCCTGGCCGGCGGCCTGAGCTCGCACCGCCCCGACCTCGTCGACGGCGTCGGCCTGATCGTCGGCATCGACCGCTTCATGTCCGAGGCCCGCGCGGTCACCAACTTCGCCGGCAACGCCATCGCCACCGTGCTGGTCGGTCACTGGACCGGCAGCCTCGACCGCGGCCGGCTCGACCGGGTGCTCGCCGGCGACGACCCGTTCGACGAGACGACGATGGTCGACGACCACGGCTCCGCCGACGACCCCGACGACGTCCGACGACCCCGACGACTCCGTGGACGAGGCGACCACCTCGGCGCCGGTCTCCGTCACGCCGGAGTCGGCCCGGGTCTGACCCTCCCCGGCACGCCGGCCCTCCGTCTCGACGCCCTCGCGGTCAGCCCGCGGGGGCGTCGTGCTGTCTAGACCAGCGACCCGCTCCGGGCCGGAAATGTGGCCGGACGAGCAACCAGGAGCGCAAAGAATACGACCGGTCCGACCTCCCCAGGAGCCCGCTCGCGATGGCAGTTTCGGTGCCACGGGCGAGCACGGAGGTACCGGAGAGGCCGGTCCCCGCTGCTCGCGGTGAGGGGCATCATCATGAAGCGCATCAACAAGGCCAGGCAGGATCTCCGGCGCGCTCGTGGCGGTCGCGGTCGTGGGGTCGCTGGCCCTCGGCGGCGGAGCGGCGGTCGCCAAGGCGAGGTACGACGCCTCGAACGCCCACAAGGTCGACGGCAAGCACGCCGTCGGCGCGAGCACGGGCAAGAACGCCCGCGCCGGCAAGCTCGTCGCGACGTACCCGGGCGGACCGAAGAAGGGCAAGCTCCCGGCCGGCGTCATCGACTGGCAGAACGCCAACTACTCCAGCTTCGACATGACCGGCATCCAGCGTCTGTTCGGGACTGCTGTCGGCGCCAACGCCACCTCCACCTCGTCCGGCTCCTACGTCAGCCCTCCCGGGGGCTTCGGTGACCTTCTCGGTGGCGCAGGCCTCGAGCCTGGTGGCGGACTTCTCCGCCGAGTCCCAGTGCGCGGGTGCGTCCGGCTACTGCACCGCCAGGATCCTGGTCGACGGCGTGCAGATGGACCCGGCCTCGGGCTCGCGACTTCTCGTTCGACTCCGCCTCGACCAGCCCCGACCTGTGGGAGGGCCACGCGATGAGCCGCGTGCTGTCCGTGGGTCCGGGCTCCCACACCGTCTCCGTGGAGTACGCCGAGCCTGACGGGCAGCTCGTTCCGTCTCGACGACTGGGCCCTGGTCGTCACCGGCGCCGAGAGCTGCAGCGACGGCGTTCAGACGACGGGCGTGGTGCGCTCCACGATCGCGGCGAGGTCGCCGCTCGCGAGCGTGCCGTACACCCCGTCGTACGACGTGCCGAGCCGCGAGGCGCAGAACACGTCGGCCACCTCGGGCGGGGCGTGGCGCACCAGCAGCGCGCCCTGGAGGCACAGCGCCATCCGCATCGCGAGGCGGCGGGCGTTGACCTCGAGGGCGGTGCTGTCGCCCAGGCCCTCACCGATCATCGCGAGCGTCTCGTGGACGGCGGCGTCGAGCCGGGCGTCGCCGCCCTGGGCCAGGCCGACCTCGGTGATCCACGCGTCGAGCACCTCGGGCTCGCGGCCCAGGGCGCGCAGGACGTCGAGGGCGTTGACGTTGCCGGAGCCCTCCCACACGGAGTTCAGGGGGGCCTCGCGGTAGAGCAGCGGCATCCCGGACTCCTCGACGTAGCCGTTGCCGCCGAGGCACTCCAGGGCCTCGGCGACCATGGCCGGGGTGCGCTTGCAGACCCAGAACTTCGCCAGGGGCAGCGCGATGCGGCGCAGGGCCGACTCGTGGCCGGTCCCGAGGCCGTCGACGGCGGCGGCGAGGCGGATCGCGAGCGCGGTGGCGGCCTCGGACTCGACGGCGAGGTCGGCCAGGACGTTCTGCATGAGCGGCTTGTCGGCCAGCGTGCGAGCCGAACGCGGAGCGGTGGGCCGCGTGCCAGGACGCCTCGGAGACGGCCCGGCGCATCAGGCTCGCCGAGCCGAGCACGCAGTCGAGGCGGGTCGCGGCGACCATCTCGATGATGGTCCGGACACCGCGGCCCTCGTCGCCGAGGCGGTGCGCGAGGGTGCCGTCGAGCTCGAGCTCGGAGGAGGCGTTGGAGCGGTTGCCGAGCTTGTCCTTGAGCCGTACGACGTCGAGGGTGTTGCGGGTGCCGTCGGGCAGCACGCGGGGGAGCACGAAGCAGGTCACGCCTGCCCTCGGCCTGGGCCAGCACGAGGAAGACGTCGTTCATCGGCGCCGAGGTGAACCACTTGTGCCCGTGGAGCGTGTACTCGCCGTCGACGGACGTGCGGCCGCGCGACCGTGACGTTGGCGCGCACGTCGGAGCCGCCCTGCTTCTCGGTCATGCCCATCCCGGCCAGGGCGCCGAGCTTCTGGGCGGCCGGCCGCAGGCCGGGGTCGTACGTCGTGGAGGCCAGCAGCGGCGTCCACTCCTTGGCCAGGGCGTCGTCGGCGCGCAGGGCCGGCACCGCCGCGTACGTCATCGAGACCGGGCAGCCGTGGCCCGGCTCGGTGTGGGACCAGGCCATGAAGCCGGCGGCGCGGCGTACGTGGGCATGGGTGTCGCCGTCGTCCTGGCGCTCCCAGGGAGTCGCAGCGAGGCCGTGGCCGACGGCGCGCTCCATCAACCAGTGCCACGACGGGTGGAAGCGCACCTCGTCGACGCGGTTGCCGTAGCGGTCGTAGGGCACCAGCTCGGGGTGGTGCTCGTTGGCGAGCAGGCCCTGCTCGCGCGACTCGGCGGCGCCGGCCTCGAAGCCCAGGGGGGTGAGGTCGTCGACGACCGAGGCGTCGCCATGGCGGGTCACGGCCTCGGTCAGGGCCCGGTCGGCGGTGACGACGTTGTGCCCGGCGAGCAGGGGCGCCTGGTTGGTGGTGACGCGGAGATCACGCCGCGACGGGGGCGCGGCGGCGGGGTCTGGGGCACTCATGTGGCTACCGTAGACGCATGGCGGCGGAGACCTCGGACACCGCCGGGTCTCCTCAGGTGGCGCGCTCGGAGAGCCGGTCGCGCGACGCCGTGCTGGCCCGGCTGCGGGGGCCGGCGCACACGCTGTGGCGGCTGATCGTGACCACCGTCGCCTCGTGCCTGCGCTACCGGGTGACCGGGCTGGCGGCGGAGGCGGCGTTCTTCGCCGTGCTGTCGGTACCCCCGCTGATCTTCGCCCTGGCGGGGGCCATCGGCTACGTCTCGGAGCAGTTCGACGAGACCCAGCTCGAGCAGGTCCGCCAGGCGGTGGTCGACCTGAGCTCGACGTTCCTCACCGACAGTGCGGTCAGCACGGTGATCGTCCCGACGATGAACGAGGTGCTCGACGGCGGGCGCTTCGACGTGATCTCGCTGGGCTTCGTCCTGGCGCTCTGGTCGGGCTCGCGTGCGCTCAACGTCTTCGTCGACACCATCACGATCATGCACGGCCTCGGCGGGCACCGCGGGATCATCAAGACCCGCGCGCTCGCGTTCGTCCTCTACATCATGGCGATGCTGACCGGGGCGGTCTCGATCCCGCTGGTCATCGCCGGGCCGCGGCTGGTGGGGCAGGTCGTGCCCGAGGGGCTGGGGTTCCTGCGGGCCTTCTACTGGCCGATCGTGCTCGTGCTGTGCATCTGCTTCCTGGCCACGCTCTACCACGTGTCGGTGCCGGTCCGGACCAGCTGGAGCTTCAACCTCCCCGGTGCGACGTTCTCGCTGGTGGCCTGGATCCTCGGCTCCTACCTGCTGCGCTGGGTCCTGACGGTGACCGCCGCCGACTCCAAGTCGATCTACGGGCCGCTCGCCGCGCCCATCGCCGTCCTGCTCTGGCTCTACATCCTGGCGATCGCCGTCCTCATCGGTGCGGCGGTCAACGCCGCCTTCGACACGGTCTTCCCGCAGCTCGGCACCACCCGCGCGCGCACCGAGCTGATGCAGCGGCTGCGCACCAGGATGGGCAAGGAACGGGAGCCCGAGCAGGGCGCCGGCCCGGTCTGAGCGGGGCGTGGGCCGTCGACGGGTCGCCGTCCACTAGATTCGCCTGCGTGAGCGAGACCGAGAGTGCGCCCCGGAGCACCGGTCGCGGCACCGTCTCCCTGCCCGAACGGCAGCGCTCGCCCTGGTGGGCGCTGAGCCGCCGGCTGCTGGCTGCCCTCGGCATCCTGGTCGGCACGGTCCTGCTGGTCTACCTCGACCGCAACGGGTACGCCGACAACAACGACCCGACCAACAAGCTCAGCCTCATCGACTCGATCTACTACACGACGGTCACGCTCAGCACGACCGGCTACGGCGACATCGCTCCGGTGTCGGACGGCGCGCGCCTGGTCAACGCCTTCGTCATCACCCCGGCTCGCATCGCGTTCCTGGTCCTGCTGATCGGGACCACCCTCGAGGTCCTCGCCTCGCAGGGTCGCGACATGATCCGCATCTCTCGTTGGAGGAAGAAAATGGGTCACCACGTCGTGGTCGTCGGATACGGCACCAAGGGACGCAGCGCCGTCGAGACCCTGGTCAGCAACGGCTACGAGCGGGAGAGCATCGTCATCGTCGACCCCAGCAGCGCCGCACTGGCCGAGGCACACGCCGACGGCCTCGCCGTCGTCACCGGCGACGCGACCCGTCGCGAGGTGCTGCGCCGGGCCGGGGTGGGCGACGCCGACCAGGTCATCATCACCACCAACCGCGACGACTCCAACGTGCTGGCCACGCTGACGGTGCGCCAGCTCAACCCGGACGCCTGGATCGTCGCGGCGGTGCGCGAGCACGAGAACGCCCCGCTGATGAAGCAGTCCGGCGCCAACTCGGTCATCACCTCCTCCGACGCCGTCGGTCGGCTGCTCGGGCTGTCCTCGCTGTCGCCGACCCTCGGCTCGGTGATGGAGGACCTGCTGAGCTACGGCGAGGGCCTCGAGGTCGCCGAGCGCGAGCTCCTCGTGACCGAGGTCGGCAAGCAGCCGCAGAGCCTGCCCGACCAGGTGATCGCCGTGGTGCGCGACGAGAAGGTCTACCGCTACTTCGACCCCGTGGTCACCCTGCTCGCGCGCGGCGACCGGCTGGTCGTCGTACGACCGGCGCGCGAGCTGCCGTGGGCACCTCGCCCGGGCACCCATGACGAGGACTTCGCCACCGACGAGGACTGACGGTCGTTCGAACAGGTGTTCGACGGTGTGAGACGATCTGACCCATGGGCGGTGGCTGGGGCAAGCAGGGGAGCGGGGTCCCGCTCGCCGAGCGTGTGCGTGCCGGCGCGGCCGAGCGCCCCGCCGTCGCGGCGGGCCACGACCGGGAGGCGGCTGTCTGCCCCTCGCGTCACTGCTGGGTCTCGGACGCCGCCGACGGACAGGGTGTCAAGCGCCCCGGGCTGCTGGTGGAGTGGCGACAGGTGGACGTGGGCTGGGAGGGCCGGGTCGTGTACGCCGCGCAGCTGCGGCCGGGGTCCTGGACCCTGGTCGAGGAGTGGCTGCCGGCGGCGCTGCTGACCCCGATGTGACCACCCTGCGGCACCGGTGCGGGCCGATCGGGGGAGTGCGCCGACCGGGTCCTGGCTCCGGGGCAAAAAAGTACCAAGCCGTCGGAGTCTCGGGTCTCCAACGGCTTGGTAGGACCAACTGTAGCGACCTCAGGGCCCGCAAGGAAACCGGAACCGTGGAACTGAGGAATTCTTTACTTTTCTACTTCTCGGGGTGATTCTCGAGATCACCCCGGCGCCCGGTCCTGCCGGCGCACCGCAGGCGAGCACCACAAGGCTGCCGGCCCGGTGCTTCCGGGACGACAGCCGTGGCGGTCGACGTTCGTGGTCAGCGCAGGACGGGGTACTTCTGCACCAGCTCCGTCTTCTCCACGCGGCGCCCGAGACCCCAGGTGTTGCCGGCGTGGAACATGCCGAGGACGACGAGGGTGAGGGCTCCCAGGATGTGGTCGTCGAGGACCGGGTTCGTCTCCGGAGGCAGGACGACGGTCCACATCAGGACGTACATGGCGACGCCGGCGACGATGCCGATGCGGTTGGCGAGGCCGAAGGTGAGCGACGCCCCGATGCCGAGCAGGCCCAGCATGAAGAGGGCGTCGGCCCAGGGGGTGCCGGCGATGGAGTTGTAGAAGCCCTGGAAGGGCCCGTCGGCGGCGTGGCCGAGGAACCCGGCCGTGGGGCTGCCGCCGTGGATCCAGGCAGCGTCGCCGAAGTGGTCGACGACCCCGGTGGTCGCGTCGCGACCGGTGGAGAAGCCGAGGGCGAGCAGCTTGTCGAAGAAGGCCCACAGGAAGGTCAGGCCGAATGCGATCCTCAGGACCGCGAGCGCTCGTGCGGCGAGGGGGCCGTGGGCGGACGTTCCGGTGGCGGGGTCGGAGACCGTGACTGCGGCGTTCTGCCGGGCAGCGCGGTTCTGGTGGTGGATGACAGACATGGGGAGCCTCCTGTGCGGTTGAGGTCGAGTGGTGCTTCTACCTCCACCTTCTGCCCGCAGGTGCCGTGCGGGGCAGGGTCCTTGGTCGCCGACCCGCCGCCGATGGTCCCGCCGCATCCGGGCGGGCGGAGGGCCGGTCGGTGGTCGGGCGCGTGGGCGGGCCCGACCACCGACCGGCCCCGCACGAGGCTCGCCGCCGGCGATCCTCGCCGGACCGCTACAGGGTCCTCCAGCGCTGTCCGGAGCTCGCGAGATCCACCGCTCCGGCGTCGGGCAGCTCGTGGTCGAGGAGGGTCGCGGCGGTGAACTGCGCCGCCAGGCGCTCGAAGGTCCGCCCGCGGCGCAGCATGGCGTGCTTCGCTCCGCTCACCGTCACATGGGTGAAGGCGGCCTCGGCCGGCAACCGACGCGCAGCCGCCACGACCGTGTCCAGGTCGGCGATGCGGTCCCGGTCGCCGTGCACGACCAACGTCGGCGCACCGCCCGCGGCGAGACGGTCCTGGGGCAACAGGTAGGGGTTGAGCGCCACGACGCTGCCCACGCCTGGCGCGCCGGCCGACAACAGCGCGGCGCGGCCGCCGAGCGAGTGGCCGACCAGGCCGACCGGGAGCCCGCCGTGGGCGAGGTGCACCTGCTCGAGAGCCCAGTGGACGTCGTCGACCGGCGTGTGCCGGGTGTCCCAGCCGCGGTGCGAGTTGAGCAGCCGGTAGACCGCGAGGTCGCGCCTGGCCGTGCGCGCGACGCGGTGCGCCACCGGCACCATGCGCAGCACCGAGAGCTGGGTCGGACTCACCATCATCCGGCCCGGTCGGGCCCCGCCGCCGTGGAGCACCAGGACGACCGCGCGCGGCCGGTCCGGCACCTGGGTGGCCAGCAGGCGTGGCTGCGACATCAGGACCCGTTCCCGGCAGCGTGCCGACGGCATCGCCCGGTCGTCATGTCGTGCGAGCCCACAGCCGGCCCCTCCCTCGGTTCGGTGGGACCAGCATGTCTCGGACGGCTCGTCGGCGCAGCACCCACGCGGGTGACGTGCGACGGCGCCGGCGCGGACAGCGGTCCGTGCGGGTGTACCCGGGTGACTCACCGCGGACCTAGGGTCCCTTCACCGGGGCTCTCGTCCCGCCCCACCGACCGGAGAGGCGAGCCAGCTGTGTCCACCGACGCGATCGTGCTGCTCACGAACGACCACCAGGAGACCCTCGAGCCGCTGCTGCAGATGATCGGGGCGGTCGTCACGTGACACCTCACCTGCCTCGCTCCATGACCTTCGGGTCGGTGCGCATCGACTACGACGAGCAGGTGCTCGAGCCCCGGCCGTGGACGGCACTGCAGTCACACTGGGCCGTCGAGCTGCTGGTCGACGCGCCCGACGGCCCGGTGCTCGAGCTGTGCTGCGGCGCCGGGCACATCGGACTGCTCGTGGCCGCGTCGACCGACCGGCGCCTGGTCGCGGTCGACCAGAGCGACGCGGCCTGCTCGTTCGCTCGGTCGAACGCCGAGCGCGCGGGCGTCGCCGATCGTGTGGAGGTGCGCGAGGGTCGCCTGGAGGATCAGGTACGCCCCGACGAGACGTTCGCACTCGTCGTCGCCGACCCGCCCTGGGTCACCTCCGCCGACGTCGCCCGCTACCCGGACGACCCCCTCCTGGCGATCGACGGCGGCGACGACGGGCTGGCCGTGGCGCGGGCCTGCATCGACGTGTGCGCGGGCAGGCTCGTGCCCGGGGGCAGCCTCCTGCTCCAGCTCGGCACCGCCGAGCAGGCCGAGCGGCTGTCGGGCGAGGCTGCCGCTCAGGGCTGGCTGGTCGGCGACCTGCGCGCGGGCGAGCGTGGGGTGGTACAGCAGCTCGTCAACCGCTCCTGAGGTCTTACGAGGGAGCTCAGGGCAGCAGCCGCTCCGGCAGCAGCTGGTGCGTGCCGTCGCACCACGGCTTCTGCGCGGACTTGTTGCAGCGGCACAGTGCGGAGACCGGCCGGGTGGTGCGGTGCCTGCGGCCCTCCGCGTCCTGGACGACCAGGTCGCCGCGCACGAGCATGGGACCGCCAGGACACAGCACGACGTCGGGGTGGGCGTCCTGCGGAACGGGATCCGGAGCGCTCATGCGGCCTCGCTCCAGTCGGTCAGCAACCGCTCGGCGGTGCGTGCCTCGAGGTCGAGGCAGGTGAACGCGCCGAAGAACACGTCGTCGGCGAGCTCGGGACAGGCCTCGGCCACGGGCACGCAGACCGCGCGGACGGCCAGCTGGTCGTGCACGGCGTCCGCCAGCACGTGCTCGTCGTAGTACTCGACGAGCCGCCCGGCGAGGCCGACCCGCTCGAGGCCTCGGGCCATCCGCTTCGAGGGGAGGGAGCTGGTCGCCTCGAAGGCCGCCAGGTGCCCGACGGCGGCGCCGCGCAGGCGCCGGTGCAGGCCCATCCACGTCAGGGCGTTGTTCTGTTCCAGGATCTCGGTGGAGGCCTCCTCGACGTAGGCGCCGTACGTCGGGTCGAGCCCCACGTCGTGCATCCCGAGCTCGAACATCCGGTGGTGGAGCCGGTCCGGCCGGCCGGCGCCGTACTCGTCGAACTGGATCTCCATCAGCGCGGCCTTCGGTCGCGCCTCGAGCCGGGGGATCACCCACGACGTCGGGTCCGCCTCCTTGAGGTGGTAGATCGAGCGCTGGCGCAGGAGGGCGAGTACCTCGTCGCGACTCGCCCGCAGCTGCACGTGCTCGGCCACGGACGGACCCTCGTGGGAGCCGATCAGGGCGAACAGGTCGGCTGCGAGGTCATCGGTGCGAGACGGTGACCGGTACCGCGAGCGCAGTCGGACCTCCAGGTCGGCCTCCAGCTGGTTGCGCACGTCCATGAGGGCAGGCGACCACTCCCAGCGGTCGTCGATGCCGTCGAAGCCGCGGTAGTGGAGCTCGTAGAGCACCCACAGGGCGATGGCGGCGTCGCCCGGCGCAGCGCCGGGCGCCACGGGGAGGCGCTGCCCGCCGTCCGGCCCGGCCAGGAGAGCGAAGAGGGCGGCGCTGAGAGGTCCGCGCGGTCGGGGGAGGCGCATCAGACCGCGGTGCGGCCACACGCGGCCGGGGAGGAAGGCGTCATGCCTCCATCGTCACCGCCGCAGTGGACCCCGCGGATCCTCCGCAGGGGTGGCGGGGCCCCGGTGGCGACGCCGGTCGCGGTGGGGTGTGGTCAGCGCGGGCGGCCGGTGGACCCGCGGACCACGAGCGACAGCGGCAGCATCACCGAGCGCGCCGGCCGGCTGGGCTCGGCGATCGACTCGAGCAGCATCCGCGCGGCCTCGGCCCCGATCTGCTGGTGGGGGATGGCGGCGCTGGTCAGCGGCGGGCGGAGCTTGTCGAGGAACGGCATGTCGTTGAAGCCGACCACGCTCATGTCGGTGGGGCACTCGATCCCCCGCTCGGCGAAGACGTCGTAGCAGCCGAGCGCGACCAGGTCGTTGCCGGCGACGATGGCGGTGAACGGCACGTCGTCGTCCAGGAGCGAGCGCAGCGCGTGGGCCCCGGCCTGCTCGGTCCAGTGGGTGCACGTCGTGAGCAGTGCGGGGTCGTCGTCCAGTCCCAGGTCGCGCACGGCGCTGCGGTAGGCCCGGGCTCGCACGACACCCGTCGAGGTGCTGGCCGGGCCCGCGAGGTGGGCGATCCTGCGGTGGCCGAGGGAGGCCAGGTGCTCCACCGCGAGTCGGATCCCGGCGGCGTCGTCCGGCGTGATCGAGGGGACGTCGAGCCCGTCCGTGCGTCGGTTGACCATCACCATGAGCACGCGCTCGCGGTGCAGCTGCTCCAGCAGCGGGTGGTCGACCAACGCGGTCGCGATGATGAGGCCCTCGACCTGGCGGGAGCGGAGCGACTCGATCTGCGCGCTCTCCCGCTCGGGGTCGTTGTCGGTGTTGACGATCAGCCCGCTGTAGCCGGCCGGTTCCAAGATGTCCTCGATCCCGCGCACGATCGGCGGGAACAGCGGGTTCGTGAGGTCCGGGATCACCAGTCCGACGGTGCCGGACTTCGCGGTCTTGAGCCCTCGCGCGATCGGGTTCGGCCGATAGCCCAGCGACTCGGCGACCTTGATGACCCGGCGGGCGGTGTCGGCGTTGACCAGCCCGCGCGTCGCCGGGTTGAGCGCGCGGGAGGCGGTGGCGGGGTGGACACCCGCGGCGTCGGCCACGTTGCGGAGGGTCGGCGTCGGCACAACAGGCATCCTATGCGTGCCGGACGCTCTCGTCCGGTCGCTGCCACCGCGACCGGGCCCGGCTCGCCACCAGGGCGAGCGGGACCGCCACCGCGGCGTACCCGGCATAGATCAGCCCGAACCGCCCGGCGTCGGCGAGGCCGCTGACCACGAGGGCTGCTGCCGCACTCCCGACGAAGAGGGATCCGGCGAAGAAGGACACCACGGTGGCGCGGGCCGAGGGCAGCACCTCGGTCGCCCAGGTCTGCAGCGAGGAGTGCATGGACACCCAGGCCAGGCCGATCAGCAGCGCGACGACCACGGCCATCGCCGGCTGCTGCGACATCGCGAGGAGCCCGCACCCCAGCAGGGCCGCCGCGCCTCCCAGGCCGATCAGGCGCGAGGGGTGCCAGCGTGCGGAGAGCCGACCGACCAGCCGCGAGCTGAGGAACACCGACACGCCGTACACCGCGGTGATGCCGCCCGCGAGGGTGACCGAGGCCCCGGCGTTCTCGACGGCCGAGGGCAGCAGGGTCAGGCAGCCGAGCAGCACCGCGCCCTCGGTGAAGGCGAAGGCCAGCAGGAGCAGCGTGATGGGTGAGCGGACCATCTGGCGCAGGGGGACGAGGGGCGAGGGCAGCGCCCGGGTGAGGACCGGTTCCGGCAGGTGGCGCAGGGCCCACGACACCACCAGTGCGGCGATGCCTGTCACGACGAACGCGGCCCGCCAGGTGAGGAGGTCGGCCAGGACGCCGGCGCCGACGGAGGCCAGGGCGGTGCCCATCGCCACGCCGACCATGAGCCGCGCGATGTAGCGCTGTCGCGTGAGGGCGGGGACGGTGTCGCCGAGGTAGATCAGCGTCGCCGGGTACGCCGCGCCGAAGAAGCCACCCGCCAGGCCCCGGGTGATCCCCAGCGACACCGGCCCCCAGGCTGCCGCGGAGATCAGGGTGAAGATGCCGGCCACCACCAGCGTGGTCCGCATCGTGCGGACCCGACCGAGCCGGTCGGAGACGGTCCCCCACACGGGCTGGCTGAGCCCGTAGACCAGGAAGTAGGCGCCGGCCGCGGTCACGATGTCCGACAGCGGGGCGCCGAGGTCGTGGGCGATCACGACCAGCATCGGTGGCATCGCGAACCGGTCCAGGGTGCTCACGAAGGCCGTCAGCTGGAGCAGCAGGATCGGCGGACGCCGTTCGGTCACCGCGGCTGCACCAGGCCGGAGTCGTCCGCGAGCGCGGCGTCCAGCACGTCCGTCCCGTCGACGAGGGTGGGCAGGTAGGCCTGGCGGAGCCGGACCAGCGTCTCCAGGGACCCCCGGTCGACCGCGCCGTCCGGCACCAGTCCGTCGACGGGGTCGCGCAGGCGCTCGACGTAGCGGTGGGCCAGGGCGTCGTCGAGGTCGAGGCGCCGTGCGGCTGCCTCGACGGCGACGTCCGTGAGCTCCCCGCGGACGAGCGCCGCCGAGGTCTCGAGGAGGGCGCGGGAGAGCCGGACGGCCGGGTCGAGGTGGCGCTCACCGGCGACCGACAGGACGGTGCCCAGGTACGGCGCGAGCCGGTCGCTCGCGCCGGCCAGGCGCACGCACCCGCGCTGCTCGGCGAGCAGCTCGTTGCCGGCGTTCAGCATCGTGGCCGTGCACTCGCCGGCCAGCAGGGCCTCGAGCCGTCGTGGCGTCGAGCCCAGTGCCACCGTCTCGTACTCGTCGCGTGCGACGCCCAACGAGTCCGCGAGCGCGTAGAGGGCCAGCGCGAAGCCGGAGGTCGCGACGTCGACGCCGATCCGCGCCCCGCGGAGGTCGTCGGGTCCGGTGCCGGCCGTCGCGTAGAGCCCGAGCCCCATCCCGCGGTCGATCGCGGCGACGATCCGCACGTCGGCGACCGACCCGAGCGGGTTGTGCGGGTTGAACCGGTACGACAGCACGTTGTCGGGGCTGGTCAGCGCGACCGCCAGCTCGTCGGCGAGCAGGCTGCGGAACTGGGCCGGGGAGGAGGCGACCGCGACCTCGGCGACCGCCAGCCCCTGGTCGGTCAGTCGGCCGGTGGAGCGCGACACGTCCAGCAGCACCGAGGGCGTGAACGAGCCCACGACTATCTCTTCCACGCGGCGCCTCCTGGGCAAGTGCGAGCGGATGGGAGGTGGCTGCCCGAGCGTGGTGGTGCTCGACGGAGCCGTCCTTTCGCGGAACCGTAGCCGATCCTGCAGTCGATTGCAGCATCGAGTTCATTTGGCACCTGCCTGGCGCCGTGCGGCGGCGGCTCGGTTGCGCTCACTGCTTGACACGTGGGGGGGATTGCACAAGGCTGCACACGTTTGCAGTTGCGGTGCAGTTCGTGTCTGGTTTCGGCGTAAGGGGTGGTGATGGACGCACGTGTGGAATCCGCGGTCTCGCACTGGGGGCCGCGGTTCACGGTCAACGGTGTCACGGTGGCCGACTTCGAGCGGGTCACCGCGGGCGTCGAGCGCTGGGAGGACTGGTGCGCGGCCTGGGTGGCTGCCGGGGGCGAGCACGAGTCGCTGGGACGCGACGCGCTCGCCGAGGGTCGGCTCCGCTCGGCGGGCGAGCACCTCGCTCAGGCGGCGGTGTACCACCACTTCGCCAAGTTCGTCTTCGTCCACGACGTCGAGCAGATGCGGGCCGCGCACGCCCGCGCCGTCGCGTGCCTGGACGACGCGCTGCCCCACCTCGACCCTCCCGGCCGCCGGATCGAGATGCCCTTCGAGGGCAGCCGGCTGGTCGGCGTCCTCCGGGTGCCGAACGGCGAGGCGCCGCACCCGGTCGTGGTGCTCCTCCCCGGGCTGGACTCCACGAAGGAGGAGCTCAGGTCGACCGAGGAGACCTTCCTCGCCCGGGGCCTGGCGACGCTCGCCGTCGACGGGCCGGGCCAGGGCGAGGCCGAGTACGACCTGGTGATCCGCGGCGACTGGGGTCCCGTGGCCGAGACCCTGTGGGAGACGCTCGGAGAGCTGCCCGAGCTCGACCGCTCGCGGCTCGGGGTCTGGGGGGTCAGCCTGGGTGGCTACTACGCCGCCCGCGTGGCCGCCGCCCTCGGGGACCGGGTCACCGCGTGCGTCGCGCTCGCCGGGCCGTTCAACTTCGGCGACTGCTGGCCCGGGCTGCCGCCCCTGACCCGTGAGACCTTCCGGGTCCGCTCCGGTGCCGCGACCGACGAGGAGGCTCGCGACATCGCGCTCACGCTCGGTCTCGAGGAGTCCGCGTCGCGACCTCACCGCCCCGTTGCTCATCGTCTTCGGTCGGCTGGACCGCCTGATCCCCTGGGAGCAGGCCGTGCGGCTGCGCGACGCCGTGAGCGGTCCGGTCGAGCTCCTGATGCTCGAGGACGGCAACCACGGCTGCGCGAACGTGGCCCCCTGGCACCGCCCGCGCACCGCGGACTGGTTGGCCACCCATCTGGCTGCAGCACCCACCCACCTCATCACGAAGGCAGGCTGACATGAACACCACAACCCACGACTCCCTCAAGGTCGGCTGGATCGGCGCGGGCCGGATGGGTGCCGCCATGGCCACTCGGCTGGCCCGGGCGGGCGAGGACGTGACGGTGTGGAACCGCACCCGCTCCAAGGCCGAGGCCCTGACCGAGGTGGGGTGCGCGGTGGCCGACACGATCGCCGACCTGCGGGGCCACGACGTCGTCTTCACGATGGTCTCGACGCCGGCGGACCTGGAGCAGGTGCTGGTGGGGGAGGGTGGCCTGCTGGCCGACCCCGATCACGTCCCATCGGTCGTCGTGGACTGCTCCACGGTGTCCACCGAGTCGTCGGCGGCGATGCGGGCCGCGTGTGACGAGCGGGGCGTCGCCTTCCTGGCCTCGCCGGTGAGCGGCAACGGCAAGGTCGTCCTGTCCGGTGGTCTCAGCCTGGTGGTGTCCGGGCCGGAGGAGACCTACGAGCGGGTCGCGCACCTGCTCGACCACCTGGGCAAGGGCGCGACGTACGTCGGTGAGGGCGACAGTGCCCGGCTGGCGAAGATCTGCCACAACCTGATGCTCGGCGTCGTCACCCAGTGCCTCGCGGAGATCACCGTGCTCGCCGAGAAGGGCGGGATGCCCCGCGCGGCGTTCCTGGAGTTCCTCAACAACTCGGTGATGGGCTCGGTGTTCACCCGCTACAAGTCGCCGGCGTTCGTGAACCTCGACTTCACCCCGACCTTCACCCCGATCCTGCTCCGCAAGGACTTCGACCTCGGCTTCGCCGCCGCCCACGAGCTCGACGTGCCGATGCCGGTCGCCGCCGCCACCGCGGCCGCGGTCCAGGCCAGCGTCAGCAGCGGGCGGATCGAGGAGGACTTCGCCGTCCTCCTCGAGCTCCAGGCCGCCAACTCGGGGCTCGAGCTCAAGGCCGAGAACGTCCCGGTCGACGACGGGCTGAGCGGATGACCGGCATGCCCATCCCGGCCCCGGGCCACATGGGGGTCGACTACGAGGAGCGGGTCGACTTCGATCGGTTGCGGCGTTATCGGCTGGAGCGGGCGCAGGCGGCGTTGGAGGGCAGTGAGTGTGGTGCGTTCTTGCTGTTCGACTTCTACAACATCCGTTACACCACGCAGACCTGGATCGGTGGTGCGTTGGGCGACAAGATGATCCGTTATGCGTTGCTGGTGCGGGGCAAGGAGCCGGTGTTGTGGGACTTCGGCTCGGCGGTCAAGCATCACAAGCTGCACTCGAGGTGGGTGCCGCAGGAGAACTACCGTGCGGGGTTCCTCGGCTTCCGTGGGGCGGTGGCGCCCTCGGTGGGGTTGATGGAGAGCGCGGTGGCTGAGATCAGGTCGATGCTCGTCGAGGCCGGGGTCGCTGACCTGCCGGTGGGTCTGGACATCGTGGAGCCGCCGTTCCTGTTCGAGATGCAGCGTCAGGGGTTGAGTGTCGTCGATGCTCAGCAGCTGATGCTCGACGCGCGGTGCATCAAGTCGCGTGATGAGATCATCTTGTTGAACCAGGCTGCGGCGATGGTCGATGGGGTCTATCAGGACATCGTGGAGGCGTTGAAGCCCGGGGTGCGGGAGAACGAGATCGTCGCGTTGGCCAACAAGCGTCTCTACGAGATGGGTTCGGACCAGGTCGAGGCGGTGAACGCGATCTCGGGTGAGCGGTGCAACCCGCATCCGCACAACTTCACCGACCGGTTGATCCGTCCGGGTGATCAGGCGTTCTTCGACATCATCCATTCCTACAACGGGTATCGGACCTGTTACTACCGCACGTTCGCGGTGGGGAGCTCGACGCCTGCGCAGCGTGATGCGTACACGAAGGCGCGGGAGTGGATGGATCGCGGGATCGATGGGATCAAGGCTGGTGTGGGCACCGACGAGGTGGCTGCGTTGTTGCCGAAGGCGCAGGACTTCGGCTTCGACAGCGAGATGGAGGCCTTCGGTCTGCAGTTCGCTCACGGTCTGGGTCTGGGGCTGCACGAGCGGCCGATCATCTCGCGGTTGAACTCGATGAAGGAGCCCGTCGAGCTCGAGGTGGGCATGGTCTTCGCGTTGGAGACCTACTGCCCGGCCTCCGACGGGGTCTCGGCCGCGCGGATCGAGGAGGAGATCGTCATCACCGAGGACGGTCCGAAGGTGCTCACCCTCTTCCCGGCCGACAAGCTCTTCGTCACCAACCCCTACTGACCCGACCCCGCTGCCCGGCACCCGCGCCCCAACCGCCCGAAAGGACCACCTCCATGGCTGACTTCTCACTCGACCGGATCCCTGACCTGCCGCTCGACCTCTGCATCGGCGGCAAGGAGGTCCCGGCCTCCGACGGCGGTCGCTTCGACGTGCTCGACCCGGCGACCGGCGACGTCCTGACGAGCGTCGCCAACGGGACCGTCGAGGACGCGATGGCGTGCGTCGAGGCGGCCGACGCGGCAGCCGAGGGCTGGGCGGCGACCCCGCCCCGAGAGCGGGCCGAGATCCTGCGGCGCGCCTTCGAGCTGATGCGGGACCGCTCCGACGAGCTGGCCCACCTCATCTCCCTCGAGAACGGCAAGGCGCTCGCCGACGCGCGCGGCGAGGTGGCCTATGCCGCCGAGTTCTTCCGGTGGTACGGCGAGGAGGCGGTCCGCGCCTCGGGCTCGGTGATGACGGCGCCGTCCGGCGCCAACAGGATCGTCGTGCTCCAGCAGCCGGTCGGGATCTGTGTGCTGGTCACGCCGTGGAACTTCCCGGCAGCCATGGCGACGCGCAAGATCGGTCCGGCCCTGGCGGCCGGCTGCACGGTCGTGCTGAAGCCGGCCAGCGACACCCCGCTCACCGCCCTGCTCATGGCGAGGATCCTCGCGGACGCGGGGGTGCCGGCCGGGGTGGTCAACGTGCTGCCCGCTCGTCGGTCCGGCGCCGTGGTCTCCGCGATGCTGCACGACCCCCGGGTCCGCAAGCTGTCGTTCACCGGCTCGACCGAGGTCGGCCGGGTGCTGCTGCGCGAGGCCGCCGACCAGGTCGTCAACTGCTCGATGGAGCTCGGCGGCAACGCGCCGTTCCTCGTGCTCGACGACGCCGACCTCGCCGCTGCCGTGGACGGTGCGATGATCGCCAAGATGCGCAACGCCGGCGAGGCCTGCACGGCTGCCAACCGCTTCTTCGTGCATGCCGACGTGGCCGAGGAGTTCAGCCGACGGCTGGCCGAGCGGATGGCGGCGCTCACGGTCGGTCCCGGCACCGACGACGACACCGAGGTCGGACCCCTGGTCAACGAGGAGAGCGCGGCCAAGGTCGACGACCTGGTCCGGGGTGCGGTCTCGGCCGGCGCCCGCGTGGTGATCGGCGGGACCCGCCCGGACCGTGAGGGCTACTACTACGACCCGACCGTCCTGGTCGACGTACCCGTGGACGCCGCGATCCTGTCCGAGGAGATCTTCGGCCCGGTCGCACCGGTGGTGACCTTCACCGACGACGCCGACGCGATCCGGATGGCCAACGACACCGAGTACGGCCTGGTCTCCTACGTCTACACCTCCGACCTGGCCCGCGGGATGCGGGTCAGCGAGCGACTCGACTCGGGCATGGTCGGCCTCAACCGCGGCCTGGTCTCGGACCCGGCCGCCCCCTTCGGCGGCACCAAGCAGTCCGGGATCGGCCGCGAGGGCGGCCACGAGGGGATGCTCGACTACCTCGAGTCGAAGTACGTCGCCGTCACCTGGTGAGTCCTCGCGTGGCCCGCGCGGTGACTCCCGCGCGGTGACCCCACGTCGTGACCCCACGTCATGACCCCGCGCGGTGACCCACGTCGTGACCCCGTGCCGTAGCCGGCATCGGGGTCAGCGACGTGCGCGTGAGGGCTGGGCGGCAGCCGCACCTCAGGCGCGGTGGCGGTCCAGGAAGTCCACGATCACCGAGAGCGCCTCGCGCTGCACGTCGTCGACCTGGGCGACGCCGTCGGCGTCGGTCTCGGGATAGATGTATCCGTGCACGTCGTGCGACCACGACCGCCACTCGACGTCGTCGCGCTTCTCGGCCAGCAGCTCGTAGGTCAGCCGGAAGATGCCCTGCAGCTCGTCCTGGTCGCGCCCGAGCACCAGCACCGGCAGGTCGACGCCGTCGAGCCGGTCGGACACCTCGGCGGGGTCGGTGACCCGAGCGCGGGCACGCTCGGTGCTGCGCAGCTCGAGGCTCTCGATGTTGCGCAGGCCGTCGGTGATGTCGACCGTCGGCTCGGCGTCGAGCCCGAGCGTCAGCACCTCGTGCGCGGCCGGCTCCGCGGCGACGCCGGCGCGGAGCAGGCCGGGGTACTGCGAGCAGAGCTTGAGCAGCATCTCGCCGGCGTGGCTGACGCCGAGGTGGAAGAGCTGGTCGGCGTCGATCGCGGGGTGCCGGGCGACGTGGTGGAGCACGGCCACCTCGTCCTCGTACTCGAGGGGCGCGCGGTTCATCAGCTGCATGCCTTGACGGACGTCGGTCACGAGCCGGCCGCCCTGCTGGTAGCCGAGCTCGACCTCGGCGCGGTAGCGGCTCCACGCACACGCGTAGCCGGCGTCGAGCAGCACGTCGGTGACATGGCGGAACCGGTGGACCCGCTCGCGCAGCCAGGCCATCCCGCCGCCGCCGTTGCCGTAGGCGACGTAGACGAAGGGGTGCGGGCCCGGCCCGTCGGGGAGCCTCAGGGCGTAGGGCGTGTACAGGCCGTCGAACGTCTCGGCGAGGTAGTAGTGGGCCGGACGGTCGGAGCCGGCCACCGGCTCGACGAGGACGGGCTCGGTCGACGACCAGCCGGCGGCCGGGCTCATCCGGCCACGCCGGGCGCGAGCCCCGCGGTCGAGTCGATGCCGTCGACGTCGTACTCCTGGTGGCCGATCTCGAGCAGCCGGATCCAGGACTGCTGCCCGAACGTGAGCGCGACGAAGCAGCCGAGCTCGACGAGCTCGGGCTCGCTGAAGTGCTCGTGCAGCCGCGACCAGAGGCCGTCGAGGTCCTGCTCGTTCCACGCGATCGCCTGGGCATAGGCCAGCGCCGCCTTCTGCCGGGCGTCATAGCTGCTCGGAGCTTCTCGAAGTTGAGCAGGTCGTCGACCTCGTACTCGGGCAGCGCCGGCCGACGAGGAGCGCTGGTTGCCGCAGAACTGGCAGTTGGTCGTCTTGGTGATGTAGAGCCGGGCCAGCTCCTTGACCGAGTGGTCGAGCACGCCCTGGCGGAAGGTCGCGTCCCAGTAGTGCGGTGAAGGTCTTGAAGACCTCGGGGGAGTGGGCGCGGACGGCGGAGCTCTCCGGTCGCGGCGTGCCGTCGCGGGCGCTGCGCTCCATCTCGGCGCGCATCTCGTCGTCCATCTGGTCCATCGGCACGTAGCTGATGCGGGGCATGGTCATGGGTCTCCTTGGTTACTCTGTCTGGGCCTCGATGGCGCGGACGATGGCGTCGGCGTCGAGGGGCAGGTCGCGGACCCGGACGCCCAGCGCGCGGTGGACCGCGTTGGCGATGGCGGCGGCGGTGGGGCCCTGGGCGGCCTCGCCGGCGCCGAGCGACGGGGCGTCGCTCTCGACGAGGTGCACGTCGACCAGCGGGGCCTCGCGCGAAGCGGAGGATCGGGTAGCGCTCCCAGTCGGCGCTGGTGATCCGGCGCCGGTCGAAGCGGACCCGCTCCGTGGTGGTCCAGCTGGTCGCCTGGGTCGCGCCGCCCTCGAGCTGGTTGCGCGCGCCGTCCGGGCTGACCACGGCCCGATGTCGGCGACGACCGTGAGCCGGCGGACCCGCACGTCGGACTCGACCGCCACCTCGGCGACCACGGCGCACCAGGCCCCTCCCGGTGTCCCTTGTAGCGCGCGAAGCCGAGCCCGCGGCCGACGTCGTCGGGCACCGGCTCGTCCCAGCCCGCGAGCCGGGCGGCGGTCTCGACGACGTGGGCGGCGCGCGGGTCGGAGAGGTGCGCGAGCCGGAACTGCGACCGGGTCCGCGTCCGGCGGCCTCGGCGAGCTCGTCCATGAAGCTCTCGATCGCGAAGACGTTGAGGTAGGCGCCGAGCGCGCGCATCGCCGAGGAGCGCAGCGGGGTCCGCGCCCGCCGGTGGCCGACGACGCGGCGCGGGCCGACGTCGTAGATCGGGACGGCGTTGCGGGTCGTCCCGCCGCCGGCCGCGAGCGGCGGGTCGGTCGGCGGTGGCAGCGGCAGCGGGGCGGCGAGGTGGCGCCGGCGAGCAGCCCCGGGGGCCCGCGGTAGCCCGGCCGGGCGAGCTGTGCCCGGGCCCCACACGTCGTAGCGCCAGCCGGTGATCCGGCCCGTCGACCAGGCCGGCCGAGACGGTGGCGGCCATGGCCGGCGACAGCGGCCCCCAGGTCAGCTCGTCGGGGCGGCGTCCATCGGGCCAGCACCGGGCGACCGGGCACCGCCCGCGCCAGCAGCACGGCGTCGAACGCCGCGTCGTCGGCGGCGTTGTGGCCGTAGCACCCGGCGTTCTCGACGTGCTCGACGACCACGCGTCGCCGCGTCGAGGCCGAGCGCCGCTGCGATCGCGTCGCGCAGCGGGTGGATCCCCTGGCTGTGGCTCCACACGTGCAGCGCTGCCGTCGTCGTACCAGCGCGCCAGCCCGCAGCTCGGGGCGATCGACGGCGTGCAGCCAGGAACGGCTTGGAGTACGACGCGGTGAGAGCCGGTGCGTCGCGGCGCTCCCTCGTCGAGCACCTCGATCTGCTCGTGCGGCCCGCGCGCAGCCAGGCCGGCAGGTCGTCCTCGTCGGGGAGCGGTCTCCTCCTCGGTCCAGGTGCGTCGCCGTGCGCAGCTGCCGCAGCGCTCGGTCGACGTCGTCCTCCCGCTCGCCGACGACGCCGACGAACGAGCCGTCCCGCACCAGCTCACGCCCGGTGGCCTTCCAGCCCAGGTCGAGGTCGGCGAGCCGGGCCCCCGGGGACGGCGGGCGCAGCACCCGGCCGTGCAGCAGGCCCGTCGGGGCGCAGGTCGGCGAGGTAGCGCGGCCGGCCCAGCACCTTGTCGGGCAGGTCGAGCCGCGGCTCGCTCGCGGCCGACGGCGCGACGTGGCGGCGCCGGGCCGGCGACGGCCGTCGCGGTCAGGTCGGTGGCCGGGTCGAGCGCGGCGATCCGCGTCGACGTACCCGCGTCGGCTCGTGCGGGTCGAGGGCCCGGCCAGCGTCCGGACGACGGCACCGACGTGGCGCAGGGCCGGGCCGGCCTGGAGCACCGAGAGGCTGCCGGCGGTGAGGCCCTCGTCGGGGCCGGTCGTCGTGTGCGCGCGCGACCATCCGGATCGCCGCTGACCGGCAGCCCGAGCGCGTCGGCGGCGATCTGGGCGAGCGCGGTCAGGATGCCCTGGCCGAGCTCGACCTTGCCGACGTGGACCTGCCGACCCGGCCGTCGGCGCACCGACGAGCCACGACCCGAGGCGGGGGTTGGTGATGATGTGGGCGGGCAGCGTCGCCGCGCCTGGCGGGTGCTCCGAGCGCGCCCCGGCGGCGACGACGGCGTCGATGATCCGGCGCTGTGCGCCGCAGCGGCACAGGTTGCGCTCCAGCGCCTCGGCGACCTGCTCGGCGTCGGCGTCCGGCTCCTCCTCGAGCAGCGCCGCGGCACGGACCACGATGCCGGAGATGCAGAAGCCGCACTGGGCGGCCTGGTGGTCGAGGATCGCCTGCTGCACGGGATGCGGCGAGGTCGCCTGCGGAGAGTCCCTCGACCGTGCGTGACCTCCGCCGTCGCGACCTGCCACAACGGGGTCTGGCAGGACGGCACGACCGCGTCCGTCGAGCCGACGAAGCAGGCCCCGCACAGGCCCTGCCCGCAGCCGAACCGGCTGCCGACCAGGCCGAGCTCGTCGCGCAGCGACCGTGAGCAGCGGGGTGTCGTCGTCGCCGGTCAGCGTGACCGTGCGGCCGTTGACGGTCAGCTCGGTCACGTGAAGACATCGGGGTGCCGGCCCAGCTCGATCCGGGTCCGGCGGATGTGACCGGCCAGGTAGCGCTCGGCGTCGGCCGGGTCGCGGCGGACGACGGCGTCGAGGATCAGCCGGTGCTCGGCGTTGACCACCCACATCCGGTCCCGACCGCCGAGCGCGACGTAGGCGCGGCGGTAGTGCTGGGTGGAGTTCCACAGCCGGGTCACCATCGCGTTCAGCGGGTCGATGGCGCAGCCGGAGTAGGTCAGCAGGTGGAACTCGCGGTCCAGCTCGAGGAAGCGTTCGAGGTCGTCGTTGGCCTCGATCCGCGCCTGCACGTCCTCCAGGTGTGCGTGGTCGACCTCACCCAGCCGTGGCAGGCTCTCCGCGAGCGCGAGCGGCTCGAGGCGCTCGCGCATCTGGTAGATCACCTCGACCTCGTGCTGGCTCAGGTGCGGGACGCGGGCGCCCTTGTTGGGCTCGTGCTCGGTCAGGCCCTCGGCCTCGAGCATCCGCAGCGCCTCGCGCACGGGCAGCCGGCTGGCACCGAACCGTCCGGCGACGTCCTCCTGCCGGATCCGGTCGCCCGGGCGCAGCTCGCCGCCGAGGATCGCGTGCGCGGAGGTACGCCGCCACGCGGGTGCTGGCGGCGGCGCCGCCCTGGGCGGGGACGGCCCCTGGAATGGTCCCCGGGATGGTCCCCGGCGTCGTCATGAGGGTCGGCCCGCCTCGGCCGCGACGTCCCAGGCCTTGCCGTCGGGGTAGGACACGAGCTCGAACTGCATCCCCCACGGGCTGAGGAAGTAGATCCACCGGTTGCCGGCCGCCGGGCCGCGGCTGGCGGTGGGGCCGGCGAGGACCCGCACCCCGGCGTCCCGCAGGTGCTCGATCGCGGCGTCCAGGTCGTCGACGTACAGCGCGACGTGGTGGCCACCGACGTCGCTGTTGCGCGGGATCGACGTGCTGGGGTCGCGCCGGTCGGGGGAGGTGTAGTGGAAGACCTCGAAGACGGCCTGCCCACCGCACCGGAACCAACGGTTCTCGACCATCACAGCGCGCGGGTGCACGTCGAGGTGGTCGGCCATCCAGTCGCTGTCGTCGTGCTGGAAGGGGCCCAGGGAGTAGAGGTACTCGCAGCCGAGCACCTCCACGAGGAACCGGTGGGCCTCGTCGAGGTCCGGCACGGTGAAGCCGATGTGGTCGAGCCGGCGCAGGCCTGGCATTGCCATGCAGAACTCCTTCTGGATCCCAAGCAGCCAATCACGGCGCGGATCCGCGTGTAAAGAGGGTCGAAATGTTCATGTTGGATCCAATCAAGGCTCGCCGGTATCGGCTTCTCCTGCCGTGCGCCGACCGCGCCGGGGCCGGCCGGGCACCTGGTGGAGGCTCATCCGGGGCCCATCACGGTCAGCGGGTCGAGGCCGAGGGCGTCCAGCACGGTGCGGGCGGCGTTGCGCCCCGGGCGCCCGGAGACCGAGCCGCCGGGGTGGACGGTCGCGCCGGTGAGGAAGAGGCCCGGCACGTCGGTGTCGTAGCGAAGCCAGCCCGGGACCACCCCGCCGTCGGCCGACGGCAGGTCGAACTCGCCGCCGTGGCAGGACCCGCCGAGGTTCTGCGGGTTGTGGGCCGCGACGTCGACCGGCGACTCGGCCCGCATCGCCATGATGTCGCCGGCGGCCAGGCCGGTGCAGCGACGGCGGACGAGCTCGACCAACGTGGCGGCGTACTCGTCCTTCTCGTCGGCCCAGTCGCGCCCGTCGGCCAGCTCGTACGGCGCGATCGTGAGGATCTTGAAGGTCCCGCCGCCCGCGCCGGCGCGCGCTCGGGGTCGACGGCGGTCTGGTTGACGACGAGCAGCCACGGGTCCTCGGCCTCGGCTCGCCGCGCGGCGAAGCGGTCGAGGTGGCGGGCCATGCCCTCGGTCGTGCCGAACCCGGCCGCCGCGCTCGCCAGGCCCGCGCCGGCTGCCGAAGCCGAGGTCGCCGCGCAGGGCGGCGTGGACGGCGAGGACGCTCAGCCCGGGGCGCCACGTCGTCGCGCGCCTCGAGCAGGTCGGGCGTCGGCCGGCGTCCCTCGAGCATCCCGGCGAGCCGCGCGAGGTGGCCGCCGGCGACGAGCGCCCGGCCCGACCCGGACCTCGCTGACCGTCGGCCGTGACCCGGACGCGTGCGTACGCCGTCCGCGTCGGCGCTCGATCGCCGCCACCGGCGCTCGAGCAGACGACCTGCCCGCCGTGCCCCTCGATCACCCGGACCAGGGCGTCGGGCAGCGCCTGGCTGCCGCCGACCGGGGTGGTCCAGCCGAAGTCGAGCCGCCCGCCGGCCAGGGAGGATGGCAGGAAGCCGGTGCCCGGGCGTCGCGGATCCTGGATCGTGGCCATCGCCAGCCAGAGCATGAAGGAGCGGACGACGGGGTGCGAGAAGCGTTGGTGGACGACGTCCCACGCGCTCTGGCCGGCGCAGCGCCAGGTAGCGCGCGGCTGGCCTCGTCGTCGGGCTGCGGCAGGTGCGAGCTCCAGCGGCCGTGCGCGGCGGCGAGCCCGCCGCGCCACTCGCCGATCAGCTCTCGAAGGCCCGGGCGTCGGCGGCCGACCAGCGGGCGAGCTCGTCGGCGGTGCCGCTCGAGGTCGCGGTGCATCACCAGGAGCGTCGCCGTCGGGCTGCGGCATCACGACCGCCGGATCGGTGGTCGAGGTAGCTCCAGCCCGTAGCTCGGCGACCAGGCCGAGCTCGTCGTCGCGGATCGAGCGGGTTGTTCTGGATCAGCACGTGGGCGCTGCTGCACGAGTCGTGGGCGAAGCCCGGGAGGGTCAGCTCCTCGGTGCGGGTGTTGCCGCCGACGGTCGCGGCCGGCCTCCAGGACCAGCACCTCCAGGCCCGGCCCGGGCGAGGTAGGCCGCGCACACCAGCGAGTTGTGGCCGGCGCCGATGACGACGACGTCGGCCGTCGGCGGGCAGGGTCAGTCGTGACGTCCGGTGGCGGTCGATGGACAGCCGTCATGGAGTCGAGGCTGGCAGCGACAACAACCGTTTGCAAGAGGTGACCGCATCTCGAGGTCCGCGCGCTCGGTGCGACTTCGCGTGCACGCGATCGTCGAGCAATTCAGCGCGCGAATGCTTGACAGAGTGTGGCGCTCTTCACAAGACTGCGACTGCCGCAATCGATTGCGGCAACATTGTGCACCGAGGAGGAAGTATGTCCCACGTCTCGATCCGCCACGGCTGGACGGCCGTGGCCCTGACCGGTGTGCTGGCACTCGGGCTGGCCGCGTGCGGTGGTGACAACTCCGACAGCGGCAGTGCTCGGCGACGGCCCGATCATGATCGGCACCTCCCTGCCGCTGACCGGCGAGTTCTCCGCAGCCCGGCTCAGGCGGCCGAGCAGGGCTACCAGGTCTGGAAGGCGATGGTCAACGAGGACGGCGGCCTGCTCGGCCGCGACGTCGACGCTGGTCATCAAGGACGACGCGTCCAACCAGAACACCATCGTCTCCGACTACAACGCCCTCATCAGCCAGGACAAGGTCGACCTCCTTCTCGGGACCTTCTCCTCGCTGCTCAACCTGCCCGCCTCGGCGGTGGCCGAGAAGAACCAGATGCTCTACGTCGAGCCGGCCGGCGGTTCGCCGAGCATGTTCAACCGCGGCTTCGAGTACCTCTTCTTCGCCCAGCAGGCCACGGCCGACAAGCAGGGCAAGCTCTTCGCCGAGTAGGTCGCCGGCCTGCCGGAGGACCAGCGGCCCAAGACCGCGGCGTACCCGACGATCGACGACCCGTTCGCCGCTCCCAACGTCGACGGCATCCGCGAGATCCTCGAGGCGGCCGGCATCGAGACGGTCTACGAGGAGACCTACGCGATCGACACCAAGAACTTCGACACCATCGTCAGCGCGATGAAGTCCGCCGACCCCGACGTCGTCGTGCACGGCGCGGTCTTCGAGGACGGCGTCGGCCTGACCCGCGCGATGCTCAAGGCCGACTTCACCCCCGACATGGTTCTACGAGACCACCGCGCCCGTCGCTCGGCCAGCAGTACGCCGACGCGATCGGCGCGGAGAACACCGAGGGCGTCATGTTCGCCGTCAGCCACGCGCCGTCGCGCCGACACCCCGGGCAACGCCGAGTTCGTCGCCAAGTACAAGGAGATGTACGACGGCGCCGAGCCGCCCGAGGACGCCGCCGACGCCTACGCCGCCGCCCAGGTGCATGCAGGCCGCGGTCGAGGCCGTCGGCAGCATCGACGACCAGGAGGCGATGGCCGCAGTGGCTGCGCGACAACGAGGTCGACACGATCCTCGGCACCGCTGTCCTGGGACGACGACGGCGCGCCGCAGGGCGACTTCCTGATCGGCCAGTGGCAGGACGGCGAGGTCGCAGTTCGTGCTCCCCGAGGAGTTCGCCACCACCGACGAGCTCGAGCCCGGGCTGGATGCCGGGCGGCGCCGGCTGATGACCGAGTTCCTCCAGACCCTCCTCCTCGGCCTGCTGCTGGGCGGCGTCTACGCCCTGGCAGCGAGTGGGCTGACCCTGATCTTCGGCGTCATGAGGGTGATCAACATCGCCCATGGCGCCTTCCTGATCCTGGCGGCCTTCATCACCTACACGCTCTGGGACGTCGCTGGGCATCGACCCGCTGCTCGCCGT
The DNA here is from genome assembly GCA_963757695.1 of uncultured Actinomycetota bacterium. GTDB lineage: Bacteria > Actinomycetota > Actinomycetes > Propionibacteriales > Nocardioidaceae > Nocardioides. The sequence continues at coordinate 124,229 of CAVWTJ010000005.1, read as the reverse complement.
CGTGATCACCACCGCCGATCGTGTTCGCGCTCGGCTGGGTCACCTACAAGCTGCGTGGTGTCGCCGATCCGGACCGCGCCGATGTCGTCCACCGTGCTGCTGACCTTCGGGCTGGCGCTGGTGCTCGAGGGTGCGATGGGGGAGATCTGGGGCAACAACTCGACCGCCATCCGGCCGTCGTACGCCGACGAGTCGTTCACCATCGGCGGCGATCTTCCTCCCCAAGGCCCAGCTCTACGGCGGCCTGATCGCGGTCGTGGTCCTGGTCGTCGCTCTGGCTGGTCCTCAACCGCACCTGGCTGGGCCGGGCGATCCGGGCGGCGGCGACCAACCCGGCCTCGGCCGAGCTGGTCGGCATCCAGGTCGAGCTCGGTCGCCGCGCTGGTCTTCGCGCCTCGGCATCGCCGCCGCGGGTGCCGGCGGGGCGATCACCGGGGTGCTCTACCCGTTCACGCCCGGGCTCGCACTACCAGTGGATCGCCCGGCTGCTGGCCATCGTCGTGCTCGGCGGGCTGGGCAGCCTGAACGGCGCCGTGCTCGGCGCGCATCCTGTTTCGGCATCGCCGAGACGATGACCTCGGCCTACTGTCTCGCCCTCGTGGGCGACCGCGGTCCCCTACGCGATCGTGTTCGCCGTGCTGCTGATCCGGCCGCAGGGCCTGCTCGGCACCCGACTGCGAGAGGATGCGGTGGCGCCGCATGAGCGCCCAGCAACGCCTACCGGCCGACACCCGCGCCGGCGAGCCGGACGCGGGCGCGACCGGCAGCCGCTGGCTCGACCGCTCTGGATCGGCCGCGGCGTCGCCGCTGGTCGCCGGCATCGCTGCTGGTGCGTCTACCCGCTGCTCAGCGACGACATCTACTACCAGAACATGATCATCCTCTCGCTGGTCTTCGCCGTCGGCGCCAGCGGGCTCAACATCATCTCCGGCTTCGCGGGCTACGTCTCGCTGGGCCAGGGCGCCTTCATCGGCCTCGGCGGCTACACGATCGGCGTGCTCGCCGCGCGCACCCGGACGTCAGCGTGCTGGCTGTGGTTCCGCCGCTCGCCGGCGTGGTGGCCGCGCCTGGTCGCGCTGGTCCTCGGCCTGGTCTCGCTGCGCTCGAGCGGGCCGGCGTTCGTGATCATCACCGTGGCGTTCCTCTTCCTGGTCCAGGTGATCGCGGTCAACTGGGTGCTCGCTCACCAGCGGCACCGCGGGCCTGACGCTGCCGCTGCCCGACGTGGGACCGCGACATCATCAACTGGCCGTTCTACTACGCGCTGGTCGTCGATCCTCGGCGCTGCAGCTGCTGATGACCTGGTGGATCCGGCGCACCAAGCTCGGCATGGGCCTGATCGCGATCCGCGAGGACGAGACCAAGGCCGCCACGATCGGCATCAACCTGCCGGTCGAGAAGATCATCGCCTTCATGGCGAGCGCCTTCTTCGTCGGCATGGCCGGCGCGGTCTACGGCTACTACCTGACCTTCATCGACCCGCGCGGCATGTTCAGCATCCTGCTCAGCGTGCAGCTCGTGCTCTCGCTGCTGATCGGCGGCAAGGCCACCCTGTGGGGTCCGGTGCTCGGCGCGTTCCTGATCGAGCCGCTCAACGAGTATCGCCAACAACAGCCTCGGGCGGCGGCAACACCCGGCTGTTCCTCTTCGGCGGGCTGCTGGTCGCTGGTCGTGATCTTCCTGCCCAAGGGCATCCTGCCGGCGATCGAGTCGCTGCTGCACGCGGCGGCGTACGTCGCGGCAAGGCCGGCCTGGTCGGCGCCCGGATCGGCACCGGCGGCAGCCTCGCCTCGCTCACCGACCGGGTGCAGCTGGTCGACCGCGCCGAGATCCCCGACCGGCCGCTGCTGGAGGTCAAGGGCCTGCGCAAGTCGTTCGGCGGGCGTCAAGGCCGTCGACGGCGCGTCGTTCGTCGTGCCGGAGGGGTCGATCACCGGCCTGATCGGGCCCAACGGCTCGGGCAAGACCACCCTCTTCAACCTGATCGACGACACCATCCGCGCCGACTCCGGCGAGATCTGGCTCGGCGGGCAGCGGATCGACGGCCTGCCCTCGTGGAAGCGCGCCCACCGCGGGCTGGGCCGCACCTTCCAGATCACCCGGCTCTTCCGCGAGATGACGGTCCTGGAGAACGTCGTGGCCGCCCAGCGCGACCTTCTCGCTGGGCCAGCTCGGCCGGATCGCGGTCAGCGGCAGCCGAGGCGCAGCGCGGCCGAGGAGCTGCTGGAGTACGTCGGGATGCGGGCGTTCCGCGACCAGAAGGCGCAGCGCGCTGTCCTACGGCCAGCAGAAGCTGGTCGAGCTGGCCCAGATCCTGATGCTCGACCCCAAGCTGATCCTGCTCGACGAGCCGGCCGGCGGCATCAACCCGGTGCTGATCGAGCGGATGGGCGAGATGATCCGCGAGCTGAACTCCTACGGGAAGACGTTCCTGATCGTCGAGCACAACATGCCCTTCGTGCTGGGGCTGTGCGACCCGGTGCACGTGCTGGCGCGCGGCCGGACGATGGCGTCCGGCACCCCGGAGCGAGATCCAGAGCGACCCGGCCGTGATCGACGCCTACCTGGGCGACGACTTCGCGCTCGAGGAGAAGGCGGCGACGCATGAGCCGACGCCGATGCTGCGGATCTCCGGCGTCGTCGCCGGCTACGGCGGCGGAGACGTGCTGCAGGGCGTCGACATCACCGTGGAGACCGGGGTCGGTGGCCTGCATCGTCGGGCCCCAACGGCGCCGGCAAGTCGACGGTCCTCAAGACCGTCAGCGGCCTGCTCACCCCGCGCCTCGGGCGAGGTGCACCTCCAGGGCGAGCGGATCGACCAGTGCTCGGCCGCCGAGATCCTCGAGCGGGGCGTCTCCCAGGTGCCGCAGTCCAACGCGCTCTTCCCCAACATGACGGTGCGCGAGAACGTGCTGCTCGGCGCCTACATCATCCGGCGCCAGACGGCGCTGGTGCGCGAGCGCTACGAGCAGGTCGCCGAGCTCTTCCCGATCGTCGCCGACCGGGCCTCCGACAACGCCGGCAACCTGTCCGGCGGGCAGCGCCGGATGGTGGAGTTCGCCCGCTCGCTGATGCTCGACCCGGTGCTGCTGCTGCTCGACGAGCCCTCGCTGGGCCTGGACCCCAAGGCGCTGCAGACGCTCTACGACTCGGTCATGGTGCTCCGCGAGAGCGGCAAGACCATCCTGATCGTCGAGCAGAACGTGCGCTTCGGCATGAAGATGGCCACCGACGGCATCGTCATGGAGAGCGGCAAGGTCGTCACCCAGCGCGACGCAGCCTCGATCCTCGCCGACCCGCACATCGCGCAGATGTACTTCGGCGGCACGGTGTCCGGGGCCGACTCGGAGGTGCCGGCGGGCGAGCCCGGGTAGGTCTGCTCGAGGTGCGGTGGCCACTGCCGCGGCGGTGGCTGCCGTCGTACGGACGCTCGCGGAGGCTCCGGGCCGCGGCGCCGCTCCGCTAGGGTGTCCGGCATCCGACGGCCCCCTCGGAAGGAACCCATGAGCGCGACCGCACCCGTCGACGACGACACCCGCAGGGGGTCCTTCGCCTCCCGCCGGGTCTTCATCCTGGCCGCCATCGGCTCCGCCGTGGGGCTGGGCAACATCTGGCGCTTCCCGTACGTCGCCTACGAGAACGGGGGCGGCGCGTTCGTCATCCCCTACCTCGTCGCGCTGCTGAGCGCCGGCATCCCGTTCCTGTTCCTGGACTACGCGCTGGGACACAAGTTCCGCGGCTCGGCGCCGCTCTCCTTCGCCCGGCTCCGGCGTGGCGCCGAGGGCCTCGGCTGGTGGCAGGTGGGGATCTGCTTCCTGATCGCGGTCTACTACGCCGCCGTCCTCGCCTGGGCGGTGCGCTACACCTTCTTCTCGGTGAACCAGGCCTGGGGCGACAGCCCGGCGGAGTTCTTCACCGGCGAGTTCCTCCAGGTCAGCGACCCGGGCATCACCTTCACGCCGGTCGCCGGGGTGCTGGTGCCGCTGCTGGTCGTCTGGGTCGTCGTCATCGGCGTCCTGGCGCTGGGGGTGCAGAAGGGCATCGGGTCGACCGCGATGGTCTTCATCCCGGTCCTGGTGCTGACGTTCGCCGCCCTGGTGGTGCGCTCGCTGTTCCTGCCGGGTGCCGCCGAGGGGCTCAACGCGCTGTTCACCCCCGACTGGGGCGCGCTCGGGGAGGCATCGGTCTGGGCGGCCGCCTTCGGGCAGATCTTCTTCTCGCTGTCGATCGGCTTCGGCATCATGATCACCTACTCCTCCTACGTGCACCGCGACACCGACATGCCCGGCGCCGGGCTCGTGGTCGGCTTCGCCAACTCCGGCTTCGAGCTGCTCGCCGGGATCGGGGTCTTCGCGGCGCTGGGCTTCATGGCCCAGGCCAACGGGGTGGCCGTGAGCGACGTCGCCTCCGACGGGGTGGGGCTGGCGTTCATCGCGTTCCCGGCGATCATCAGCGAGGCCCCCGCCGGGGCGCTGATCGGGGTCCTCTTCTTCGGCTCGCTGGTCATCGCCGGCCTGACCTCCCTGGTCTCGGTCAGCGAGGTGGTCATCTCGGCGGTCCGCGACAAGTTCGACCTCACCCGGGTACGCGCGACGGTGGTCGTCACCGTGCCGATGGCCGTGCTGTCCCTGGTCTTCCTCTCCACCACCAGCGGGCTGCACGTGCTCGACATCGTCGACCACTTCCTCAACCAGTTCGGCATCCTGCTCGTCGCGGTCGTGTCGATGGTCGTGGTGACCTGGGGCCTGCGCGCGCTGCCGATGCTCGCCGCCCACCTCAACGACGGCGGCTCGGTCCACGTCGGTGCGTGGTGGCGGCTCCTGGTCGGCGTCGTGGCCCCGGCCGCCCTCACCTACGTCCTCGTCGACGCCTTCATCACCGACATCAGGACGCCGTACGGCGCCTACCCGGGCTGGATGCTCGCGGTCTTCGGCTGGGGGGCCGCTGCCGCCGTGGCCGTCCTCGGCTTCCTCGCTGCCCGCATGCCGTGGCGCGGCGATGCCGGCCTGTCCGACCGCACGCAGCTGAAGGAGAGCCGGCCATGAACACCTCCGCCGTCGTGATGATGGTCGTCGCCATCCTCATCATCTGGGGCGGCCTCGCCCTGGCGATGCTCAACCTCAGCCGCCGGAGCACCGACACCCCGGACTCCTCCGAGGTCCACCGGGACCTCTGACGGCGCGGGACCACCCGGAGGATCGGAGGACCGACCCGAGCCGCCCTGGGCGGATCGTCGGATCAGGTCGCGCTCGTGCGGGTCGGCCGCCGGCGACGCTCCACCACGATGGCGGCGAGGACTCCTGCGAAGCCCGTCACGCAGGCCAGGACGAACATGATCTCGGCGAAGCCGAAGCCGGCCGGTGCCCAGCTCAAGGAGCCGCTGACGGTGACCGGGGTGTCGTCCAGGGTCAGGTCGATGGTCCAGCGCTCGATCAGGTGTGGTGCGTTGACGTCGCCCGCGACCACGCTGGGCAGCCCGTCTCCCGTCCACTCGATGCGTTGGTCGTGGTAGCGGTAGGTGCCCGAGTCCGAGACCCGGGTCCACACCGGCGTCGCCCGGGCGTCCGCCCCGGCCGGCAGGTGCTGCTCGGAGCCTCCGGCGTTCATCCAGGCTGTGGGGGAGCGGCTGTTCTCCCAGGTGCCCTGCGCAGTGATCTTCAGGTACGCCTCGTGCTCGTACCCGGCGACGACCAGGGTCCTGCCCGTCCGGTTCGTGACCGTGAGGAAGCTGCCGTCGGGCTCGGCCGAGACCACCAGCCCCGGGACCGCCGGCTGCACGCTCGTGATCGCGGTGACGTAGTTGCCGGGGTTGCCGTGGGCAGCAGCCGGGCCTGCGGTCGTCGCGATGACCAGCAGAGCGCAGAGAGCCAGGAGGAGCGGCGTGTGACGCGCCGCGCGTAGTCGAGGTGAGGACGCCACCGCACCCCCCCTCGTCGATGACGCAGCCGGCGCGGGCCGCACCGTCGTACGCCCGTGTTCTCGCCGCTCCATGATGCATCAAGGGCCGGCGACTGGTCAGCGGAACGGCCCCGGCGGTCGGCGAGGGCCCCGGCGTTCGGCGGAGCAGCCGGCCCTGCTCGCGCCTGGACCGCAGCCGATGCGGTCCGAGCTGGTCAGGAGCGTCGTCCCCCGGCCACCCAGGTCCTCGAACCGGAAGAAGCAGCCACGCTCGCCGAACATCAGGGCGACTCGGTCGCTCGACGTCACGAGCGGTACCGGAGTATCAGCACGCGGCTCGAGGGTGCGGCCGAGGCACAGTGCTGGTGATGCCTTGTCGTGCTCGATGAAAGCGCGAGGACAGGGATTCCGCTGGGGTGCTGCGCGATAATCCTTGGGTGACCGATCCCGCAATCGTCCTGCTCTCCGCCCATCACGCCGACGTCCTCGAGGAGCAGTTCTCGCGCTACACCCGGGAGTACGACGTCCGCGTGGTCAGGTCGGCCGAGGACGCCAAGCTCCTCGTGATCGACCTTCGGGACGCTGGCAATCCCCCCTGCTTGCTCGTGGTCGACTCGCGATTGCCCGACATCGATGTCCCCGTGGCCATGGACGCGATGCGGGCTCTCGTGCCGACCGCACGCCGGATGGTGGCAGCCGGCTGGAGAACCTTCCGTGAGGACCTGGAGCGGCTCCAGCCCGCACTCGCCTCCGGCAAGTTCGACGCGTTCGTACCCATCCCTCGCGGCGTCCGGGACGAGGAGTTCCATTCCACCGTGCTGGACCTGCTCGCCGACTGGAACGCAACGGTCGGGGTCCCCGATGTCGTGAGCATGCGGATCGTCTCGCCCGTCACGGACGCCGCCACCTTGGCGATGCGCGACTTCCTCGACCGCACCGGCACGCCCGCGCGGCTGTACGAACCCGACTCCGAAGACGGCCGGGACATCCTGAGCCGCTATCGCGGCGCGCCGGATCGGTGGCCGGTCGTCCACCGCCTCGGGCAGGACGAGTCGGTGCACGTGAGCGAGGTTCGCGAGCTCTCCGTCGAGCTGTTCGGACGCCCCGACGACATCGAGGTGGCGCGGGTCGTCGACCTGATCGTGATCGGCTCCGGACCGGCAGGACTCGGCGCCAGCGTGTCTGCGGCCAGTGAAGGGCTCTCTGTCGTCACGATCGAGTCCGAAGCGATCGGAGGCCAGGCCGGGACCAGTTCGATGATCCGCAACTATCTCGGCTTCTCGCGAGGCATCTCCGGGACCCGCCTGGCCATACGAGCCCGCAACCAGGCGATCCGATTCGGCACCCGCTTCTTCACTGGATGGCCGGTGCACGAGCTCCGCCTCGGAGTGGATGGCGAGCCGCACACGGTGTGCACCGAAGGGGGCGACGTCCGCGCCCGGGCGGTCGTCATCGCCACCGGGGTGACCTACCGGCGCCTCGGCGCGGGCACGGTCGACGACTTCGTCGGCAATGGCGTCTACTACGGCGCCGCGATGACCGCGTCACAGGAGATGGAGGGTGCGGATGTGATCGTCGTCGGCGGCGGGAACAGCGCCGGTCAGGCGGCGGTGCACCTTGCTCGCTTCGCCCGGTCCGTCACCATTCTGGTGCGGCGCCCGGACCTGGCAGCCACGATGTCGTACTACTTGATCAATGAGATCGACAACAACGACCGCATCAGTGTCCTCGGCTCGTCGCAGGTGATCGAGGCGGGTGGCGGGGCGTGCCTGGAGTGGGTCGACGTCGAGGAGCTCACCACTGGTGCGATCGACCGCCGCGAGATCCGCGGCCTGTTCCTCCTCCTCGGCGCCGAGCCGCACTCCGCCTGGCTCCCGAGCGAGATCGCCGTGGACGACAAGGGCTTCATCCGTACGGGCCGCGACGTCCCTCAAGATGCTTGGAGGGATGGGATGCCGCCAGCCGCCCTCGCCACGACCGTCCCCGGCATCTTCGCTGCTGGTGACATCCGCTCCGGCTCCATGAAACGAGTCGCCGCTGCCTCGGGCGAGGGCGCCGCAGTCGTTCCTCTCGTCCATGCCTGGCTCAGCTGATCGGCGTCGCGCAAGGAACGCCGACAGGCAGCGGAATGGGCCACTCATGCTGACATCGGATCGTTCCGACTGACCCGTGGGGTCAAAGCCGGATCAGGGCTGGCAACCTGGCGCACCCCGACCTTGTCGTCACCTTCGGGGCTCCGGTACGACTCTGGTTCGAGCCGCGGAGGCCCGACTCAGCACGTCTCTACGTGAGGGTCGCGAGGAAGTGGTCGAATGCCTGATCCACTCGGGTGGTGTCGCCGGTGGAGTCGAGGTCCAACAGAAGCCCACGGATCACCGCCAGCGTCAAGGTGGCCAGCTCGGATCTCCCGATGGAGCGCAGTCCTGACTCAAGAGGATCCAACCAGTCCGTGGTTGCCACCACGCGAAACCCCGGCCACAACGACTCTCCGGCGACGCCGTGAAGCCGGTCCAACAAGCGGAAGTAGTGCTGGCCTTCCGATCCACTGATCCTGGACCAGGCGTTTCGCAACGTATGCGCATACGGTTCGTCGTCCCGAACCTGAAGCAGGCCCGTAAAGACGTCGATCTGCCTCCGTCGAGCGCACCTGAGGACCTCGACCAGCAGCTGGTCGCGAGTCCCGAAGTGATAGATCAGCATCCGGGCCGACGTCTGCGTGGCCTCGGCGAACGGGCTGAGCCTGTCAGGCAGCCCGTTCTCCAAGGCATAGTCGGTACAGGCGTCCAGGAGCTGCTGCCTGAGGTGCGGTTGCGGTCGACGTCCCATCGGGAATTAGCGTAACAGCCGTAACGTCTATCGTTCTGTTCTCAGGTGGAACCGAGAGGACGGAGCCGAGGATGAGAGTTGTTTTCGTGCATGGCGCATGCGTGAAGGACGGGGCGTGGTGGTGGCACAGGACCAGCGACGTTCTTGCGGAGCGGGGCGTCAGCAGTGTGGCACCTCACTTGCCTAGTTGCGGTGAGACGGCGATCGGAGCGTCAGGTGACGGTCCGAGGCTGTCTGACGATGTCAGAGCTGTGCGCGACGTGCTGGCTGGCAGCACGGAGGCGACCGTCGTCGTGGCACACAGCTACGGTGGAATCGTCGCCTCCGAAGCCATCGCCGGGTTCCCCGCCGTGAGCCACCTCGTCCTGGTCTCCAGCTACTTGCCGGAGATCGGCGAGAGCCTGTCGACTTTCGGGTCGGAGGAACCGGCGTCATTCCTCGACGTGGACCTCGACCATGGGGTGTTCACCGTTCGACCTGACTCGATGGCGACGACCTTCCTACAGGATTGCGATCCGGATATTCAGGACGCAGCGGTGCACAAGACGGCCTGGCAGAGCCTGTCCGTCCTGCACCAAACAGTAGAGATCGCTGCCTGGAAGCATCTGCCCACGACCTACCTGGTGTGCTCCGAAGACCAAGGCACTCCGGCGGGGCTCCAACGGCAGTTCGCTGAGCGTGCCGACCACGTGAGCGAAATCGCCACCGGGCATCACCCTTTTCTGTCAAGACCATCCATGATCGCGGACGTGATCCTTGCGCTCTGAATGTCTGATTCGACCTGCGATGTCGGCAGCAGGGTCGAGCGCCACGACTGGGGTGAGATTGCGGGGGTTCTTCGTGCAAGACACGCAGCTCGTCGTCGGCGCCTCGCGCTCGCACATGCGAGTGCTTCACAGCCCGATTGCGCGGCTGGTGCTCGGCATGACAAGTCCGTGATCCGGATGCGTCGGCGGTCGACTCTTGCCAGTAACAACAACAGTATTTGCTGAACCTAACAACGTTGGTCATCAACCGTGGAGGTCGTCATGTTGGAAACCCTGAATATCGGCGAGAACGCTCTGGCCTACGACCTGACGGGGGAGGGGCCCCTCGTGGTCCTGGCCCACGGGATGGGAGACAGCCGCCACTCGTATCGCTTCCTTGCCCCGATGCTGGTGAACGCGGGCTACCGGGTCGCCAATCTCGACATCCGCGGCAGTGGCGACTCGACCTTGGGCTGGGATGACTACAGCCGAACCGCGATGGGTGGCGACCTGGTTGCCCTCGTGCGTCACCTCGGCGGTCCGGCAGTGATCATCGGCCAGTCCATCAGCGGTGGCGCGGCAACGGTGGCGGCGGCACAGGCGCCAGAACTGGTTGCTGGTCTGATCGAGCTCGCGCCGTTCACCCGCGCCCAGTCAGTTCCCCTGGGGGCGGTGGTGACGAACAAGCGATACCGGTCTGGCTCAGTGCGGCTGATGGGCACCATGCTGCTAGGCAGCAGAAAGGAGCTGGAAGAAGTACCTCGATCTTGCGACGCCGGTCAAGCCTGCGGACTGGGCACGCGAGTTGTCGCGCATCGAGACCAAGATGAGCGAGCCCGGGCGGATGAAGGCCCTGCAGGCCATGACGAGGACTGACCCCGCGGACGCCGGAGCGCAGCTGCCCAACGTGGCCTGCCCGGTCCTGGTGATCGAGGGAAGCCTGGACCCCGACTGGGCAGATCCACGCGCCGAGGGTGAGAAGATCGTCGCCGACCTGCCGGACGGACTGGGCGAGCTGGTAGTCCTTGAGGGAGTCGGACACTACCCGCACACCCAGGCCCCGAATGAAGTCCTTGCCCTCGCCGTGCCCTTCCTGGCGAAGGACGCTGAACAATGCCTAGGGCCGCGCTAGGCCCATTGGTCCCGGCCGCGCGGCGGGTACTCGATTCCCCTCTCAGCCGCGGTGTTGCGGTTGCCGGCTCGAACCCGAGGAGCAGGTCCACGTGGCTCGCGTCAGACCTAGCATTTTTCGTGGGTTCGGGACGCTGGAGGAGTCCGGCGGAGTCATGTTGGACGCGAGCAGCGACGTCTCACCTGGATGCTCTCGTTGATGGTCAGGGGTCTGCGGTCGACCGACAACGTCGACACAAGCCTCGGCTGATGGCCGGTCGCCGCCCTGGTGGCTGCTTTGGCGGCGGCGACGACCGGACATAGGTCCCCACCTCAGCACAACTGGCCTTGTTTCTATCGGCCTCGGCATCCGTACATCCGATTGCTCTTTGGACGATCGGTCACTAACAGAAGGGACTCTCGTGAACGTTTTCGCTATATTTGCGCCGCCGCATTCGCAGTGGGTTCGGCGGTGTACCTCGCTGCGGAAGCCATTACTGCCACTAGCTGGAAAAGCCCTACCTACAGCTACGCTCAGAACTGGATCAGTGACTTGGGGTCAGCAACGAAGGGGGTCTTCCAAGGGCGAGAGCTTGATTCGCCTCTTCACGCGGTCATGAATGGGGGCTTCATCGCTCAGGGACTGCTGTTCGGACTGGCCACGGTGCTGCTGTCGCGGATTGTCGGCGACCGGCTTCGGCGGTTCACCGCAGTGACGGGCGTGGTCACCGCGGTCGGATATGTCCTCATCGCGACTTTCCACGGTTCTCTTCAGGCGCAACTAGATGGGACTCTTCCGCTGCATTTCCTCGGTGCCACGTTGGCCATCTTCGGCGCAAATATTCTCGCGTTGGTCCTTGGCTTGCACTGGCGGAAAGCGACGGGAACCCGAGCCCTCGGTGTTCTAAGTATCATCACCGGGTCCTTTGGCCTCGTCGCCGTGCTTGCGCTCTTTGCCACCTTCAACGCCGACGTTCCCTCGGGCGCCATCGAACGCGGCTCTGTCTACCCCATCGTGCTCTGGCAGTTCATCGTCGCCATCGCGCTCCTTCGCAACGTCAAGTCCGCCGCTACTGGGACCACTGCCGCAGCCGAGTACGTATGACCTCGTCGATCGCCGTCAGCACCATCACCCGCCGCCACCCGCCGCCACCCGACGTCTGAATCCACCAGTGCCCCATCACCATGGAACGAGGAGAACCACATGAAGAGCGCCACGACGGACAACGGCGTCGGCACCGTAGCCAACGACGTGCCCCGCAAGGTCTTGATCTCCGCCTGGACGATTCCCTTGATGGTCATCGGCCAGTTCAGCTTCCTCGCCATCATTCCAGTCACGATCGTCGTCACGACCGTCACCCGGCGGTTCCGTTCCGGCGCCCTGCGGAATTGGTCCCTGGCCCTTGGAGCGGCATTCACCGCGCCCCTGGCGATCTGGGCCTTTCGCCCCGACCGAGCCCGAAGCCTGTCCAAGGACATGAATCCGTCCTTCTCGGCGCTCATCGTCGCCACCGCCGGCGGCGTGATTGTTGCGGCGCATCGCCACCGGCGCCGCTGAACGCCTCCGCGGCGGCGCAACACTCCACCTCCCAACCAGAGGTCGCTGTGCCAGCGGGTGACCTGGCTGCCGTCCCCGCGGAAACGCCAGCCTCGCCTCAGCTTCTGAGACGAATGCGGCCTGGGGTCAGGTAGCCGCGACGGATTGGACGAAGGCACGCAGCTCGCTCCAGACCTCTCGGTCCTCGGGAGCCGTCTCGAAGAAGCCGCCGTGGCCCATGGCCTCCCACACGTGGAGGTCGGCTGGTACGCCCGCTCTCCGGAGTGCTCGATGCAGGAGCACTGTGTTGGAGAGAAAGAGGTCGCGGGTCCCGCTCGTGAGGATCGTGGGTGGGAACCCAGCCTCGAAGTCGCCGTAGAGCGGGGACACGTAGGGGTGCCGCAGGTCGTGGCCGTTGGCATAGAGGGCGTTGGCGTGGGGAAGTGGTCGCAGGTAGTTGTCGATCCCGTCGTTGAGCCGGAACGTGTCGCCGGACTCGGTGAGGTCCGCCTCGGGAGTCTGCAACAGGCAGGCCGCCGGTAGAGGCAGTCCCTCGTCGCGAGCCCTGAGCACCGTGGCCGCAGCCAGGCCCCCGCCCGCGGATCGCCCCGCAACGACGATCTGTTGGGGCGGGTGGTGCTCGAGCAGGAACGCGTAGGCGGCGACGGCATCGTCGACGGCGGCAGGGAAGGGGTGCTCGGGCGGGAGGCGGTAGTCGGGAGCCCAGATCGGTAGACCGAGCCCGTGCGCGACCGGCCGTGCGAGGTGTGCGGTGGCCTCGCCGCCGCCGGACGTGTAGCCGCCTCCGTGCAGGTAGAGCACGATCGCGGTGGTGCCGTTGGCGGGCCGCGGGGCGGGGTCGGCCAGCAGCTCGTACACCCTGACTCCGGACACGGTGTGGGGCGTCACCGTGCAGGGGTACCGCTCCACGAACGTGTCCAGGAAGGGGGCGACCTCGGTGTCCCGCCTGCGGAGGAAGTCCCGCCAGCCGTCGACGTCATTCGGGGCCGGCTCGGGCTCGGAGAAGAGGATCGGGCCCAGTGGCGACCCGACGGACACTGCCGTCTGTGCCTCATGGCTGATGGTGGTCGGGGCCGGCGCCGGCCTCGCCGGGAACACCGTCGATCGTGGACTCGCGCAGGTCGGGCCGCACTGTGCAGGCGTGGTCACGCCGGGGTGTGAGTCGTGAAGTAGTGGCCGGTGGCCAGGTCTTCGAGCAGGCTCGGGTGCTGCGGTTCCCAGCCGAGTGACGCACGTGTGTGCTGGCTCGAGGTGGGGTTGTCCACGCTGACCAGTCCCGCCAGGAAGGAGAACTGTGCCTCTCGGTCCTCGGGGGAGATCTCGGCTGCGGGGACGTCCAGGCCCCGGGCGATCGCCTCCGCGACGAGCCGGAACGCCACGCCCTCCTCGGCGACGGCGTGCAGGCGAGACCCGGCCGGGGCCGATTCGAGCGCCAGGCGGAAGAGGCGGGCCGCGTCCACGGTGTGGACGGCGGGCCAACGGTTCGACCCGTCGCCGACGAATCCGGACCTGCCTCGTTCACGGGCCAGGCCGATCAGGGTCGGCACGAAACCCACCTGGTCCAGGTCGCTGTGCACGATTGGCGGCAGCCTCACGGCCGCTGCACGCACTCCGTGCTCGGCGTAGGACATCACCAGGTTCTCAGCATCGATGCGCGGTCCGTCGGGGGCGGTGTCGGCCTCGGTCAGGATCCTCGACCCTGCGGAGGCGAGCGGGATCGTGCCAGCGGCGATGACCAGCGGCTTGCCCGACCCACGGAGCCCAGTCGCCATCGCCTCGATGGCGCTGAGGTCCTCGTCGAGAGCACCCACGTAGTCGCCCTGTCCCATCAGGTCGTGGCGGAAGGCCAGGTGGATGACGCCGTCGGCCTCGCGGGCAGCCTCCTCGAGGCCAGCGGTGTCGTCGAGGGTTCCCCTACGGACCATGGCGCCACTCCGCGCGATGATGCCGGCGGCGCGGTCGGACCGGGCCAGGCCGGTGACCCGATGCCCTCCGGCGAGCAGCTCCGGGACGACGGCGGAGCCCAGGTGCCCGGAGGCTCCGGTGACGAAAACATGCATGACGATCTCCTCGCAAGTGATGACAGTGACTGACGTCAACCATACACGGTGATGTCAGACGCTGTCATCACAGGTACACTGGGGACATGGCTCGATGGGAACCGGATGCGGCGGGGCGATTGCAACGGGCGGCGCTCGAACTGTTCAGGGAGCAAGGATTCGAGGCGACGACCGTCGCGCAGATCGCCGAGCGGGCAGGAGTGACCGAGCGCACCTTCTTCCGTCACCACACCGACAAGCGCGAGGTGTTGTTCGCAGGCTCGGAGGAGCTGGTGGAGCGGCTCGTGCAGGGGATCGAGTCGGCTCCGGCTGAGGCAGCGCCCGTGGAAGCCCTGTCGAGGTCATTCGCGATGATCGACGATCTTTTCGGCGCGCGCCGTGCGTTCGTCCGCGAACGGCACGCAGCTGTCGCGTCGAGCCGCGAGCTGCGCGAGCGTGAGCTCGCCAAGCTGGCAGCTTTGTCACACGCACTCGCGGAGGCACTGCGCAGTCGCGGTGCGGCGGACGACCTTGCCCGCCTGCTGGGTGAGGTCGGCGTGGCCGTCTTCACGTCAGCATTCGAGCGCTGGGTGGTCGAGGATGACGGCGATCTGGGCGCTCTCGTCCAGGATTCCTTCGCGCAGCTCTCCCACGCGATCAACCGCCCTGCGTCGTCCGCTCAGACGTCATAGGACCTGGCCTGGACACATGTGGACACGCGCACCGAAGACAGAAGGCCCCCGAGCTGCGTTTCCGCAGGTCAGGGGCCGTCACTTTCTGGTGGGCGATACTGGGTTTGAACCAGTGACCTCTTCCGTGTCAGGGAAGCGCGCTACCACTGCGCCAATCGCCCGTTGCTGCGGCGAACCGCAGCGGGTTGTGAAGTTGTGAGGTGTGGAGGTGGGTACGGGATTTGAACCCGTGTACACGGATTTGCAGTCCGTTGCCTCGCCTCTCGGCCAACCCACCGTGATCCTGCGTGGAGGTTAAGGCCGTGACACTGACCTCTCCGAGCGGACAACGAGACTCGAACTCGCGACCTCAACCTTGGCAAGGTTGCGCTCTACCAACTGAGCTATGTCCGCCTGAACTCCGACCGGCTTGCGCCGTCCTGAGTGCGTGTGAACACTAACCGATCGATCCCACGGGCACCAAACCGACCCCCACCCGGCGCGGCGGGCCGCGTCGTGGCGCGGGTCCGCGGGGCGGCGTACGTCCTACAGTGACGCCATGCGCGCGTGGATCGACGGAGCCCTGCTGGACGACCCGGGCGGGCCCGCGATCCGGGTCACCGACCACGGGTTCACCGTCGGCGACGGGGTGTTCGAGGCGATCAAGGTGGTGGCGGGGGAGCCGTTCGCTCTCGACCTGCACCTCGGTCGCCTGGCCCGGTCTGCGGCCGGGCTCGGGCTGCCGGAGATCGACGAGGCATCGGTACGACGCGGGGTGGCTGCCGTGCTCGACGGTCAGGACCTGCCGCTGGGTCGGATCCGGATCACCGTGACCGGCGGTCCGGCGCCGCTGGGCTCGGGTCGCGGCGACCACCCGTCGACCGTGGCGGTGGTGGCCGCGCCGATGGACCCGGCGCCGGGCTCCACGACGGTCGTGACGGTGCCGTGGCCCCGCAACGAGCGAGGGGCGCTCGCCGGCCTCAAGACCACGTCGTACGCCGAGAACGTCGTCGCGCTGGCCGAGGCGCGTCGGCACGGGGCGAGCGAGGCGATCTTCGCCAACCTCGCCGGGCCACCTGTGCGAGGGCACCGGCTCCAACGTCTTCTACGTCGTCGACGGCGAGCTGCGGACGCCGAGCCTGGCCAGCGGGTGCCTGGCCGGGGTGACGCGCGCGCTCCTGCTCGACTGGTACGGCGCCCGCGAGGTCGACGAGCCGATCGAGGTCGCCGCGGGCGCCGACGAGGTCTTCCTGGTCTCCACCACCCGCGACGTGCAGCCGGTGACGCGGTGGGGCGACGCGCGAGCTCCCGGTCGGCCCGCTCACCGCGCGAGGCCGCCGCGGCGTGGCGCCGGCGCGAGCCGGAGCTGCTCGGGCGCTGAGCGTCAGCTCAGCAGCGAGGAGACGAGCTCGTCGAGGTCGAACTGCTCCGGCTCGGCGCCGGAGCGGACCAGGCACCACGTGTGGCACAGGAACGCGAGCAGCTCACGGCTGCGCACGGCCACCTGGAGCCGACCCTCGGGGGAGTGGAACGCCATCCGCACCAGGGCGCTGCCGTCGTCGTCCACGGCCGGCCACAACCGGATGTCCCCGGCCCCCGCCGGATCGGTCAGCCCCTGCTGGAGCAGCGAGCGCGCCACCACCCACGGCACGTCGCCCGCGGGCACGTGGAAGGTGATCGCGACGGCGTACGGGTCGAGCTCGTCGTAGGCGAACGTGGCGATGAACGCCATCGGCCGGCCGAGCTCGTCGTCGCAGTGCAGGGCGATGTCCTGGATGACCGCGGGAGCATGCGGTGACGTCATGGGAGGGGAGATCCTTTTGCCGAGAGGGAGCCGATCGTGCCGAGGCGCAAAGCCTCCACGGGATATGGACGCGATCGCGACGTGTTTGGTTGCTCTCGGCACGGTTGTTTTTCCGACAGCAGGTCCCAGAACAATCGCCCGGTGGCCCGGACCGACGGCGAGTGTGAGCCAGGAGCAGTCATGCGTTAGAGTCTGCGACCGCAGGAGCAGTACCCCTCAGCAGCACCCACGAGGGCGATTGGCGCAGTGGTAGCGCGCTTCGTTCACACCGAAGAGGTCACTGGTTCGAACCCAGTATCGCCCACCAACGTAGTCCGAGAACAGACGCCTTCCGGGCTGTGACCGTGCCACGTGCCTCGACCGGATCGGTCTCAGGTCGGCTGCCGACGGTGCGCTCGACGAGCAGGACGTGACCATAGGTCCGGGCCTCAGCCAGCTCGCCGCGGACCAGTGTCGTCATGTCGATCAGGCTGCCGCCGAGGCGTCGGTACCGTGGCGGGGTGACCGGATCGAGCGTGACCACCAAGGTGCTCGCGCTGCTGGGAGCCTTCGACGCGCAGCACCGTGAGCTGACGTTGAGCGAGCTGGCTCGTCGCGCTGCGGTGAGCCTGCCGACCGCGCACCGCCGGGCCGCCGAGCTGGTCGAGTGGGGGGCGCTGGAGAAGACGCCGACCGGTCGCTACCGGATCGGTCTTCGGTTGTGGGAGGTCGCCTCGCTGGCGCCCCGGGCTCCCGGCCTGCGGGAGGCGGCCCTGCCGTTCCTGGAGGACCTGTACGTCGTCACCCGTCAGAACGTGCAGCTGGCGGTGCGTGACGGCGTCGAGCTGGTCTTCGTCGAGCGGATCGCCGGCAGCCGCGCCGTCTCGGTGCTCACCCGGGTCGGCGGGCGCTTCCACCTCCACGCCACCGGCGTGGGTCAGGTCCTGCTGGCCCATGCCCCGCACGAGGTCCAGGAGCAGGTGCTCGCGGGGCCACTCCCTCGCTACGCCACCGGCACCGTGGTCAGCTCGGAGGCCCTGCGCAAGGTGCTGGCCGAGATCCGCCGGCGCGGGTTCGCCGTGTGCGAGCGTGCCGTCACCGACGACGCGACCTCCGTGGCTGCCCCGGTGCGCGACAGGTCCGGTGACGTGGTGGCCGCGGTGTCGATCGTGGTGCAGGCCGACGGCGCCGTGCCGCGCGAGCTCGCGCCGTACGTCCTCTCGGCGGCGCGGGGCATCAGCCGGGTGCTGGGGGTGGCTTCGTCTTCCAGTGACTGAAAACGGCGTGGTCCTCGTCACACGAGGTCGCCGAGAATCGGAGGCCCTGACCTGAGGAGCCCTCGTGAGCCTGGAGACCCCAGCATCCGTCACCGCCAAGATCTTCCGGCACCCGCTCAATGCCTGGTACGCCGTCGCGTGGGACCACGAGGTGACCAACAAGGCACCGATGAAGCGGACCGTGGCGGCCAAGCCGATGGTGCTCTACCGCACCAGCGACAACCGGCCGGTGGCCCTCGCCGACGCCTGCTGGCACCGGCTCGCGCCGTTGTCGATGGGCACCTTGGTCGGCAGCGACGAGATCCAGTGCCCGTACCACGGCCTGCGCTACAACTCCACGGGCCGGTGCACCTCGATGCCGGCCCAGGAGACGGTCAACCCCAGCGCGATGGTGCCGTCCTATCCCGTCGTCGAGCGCTACCGCTACCTCTGGGTCTGGCCGGGGGACATGACGTTGGCCGATCCCGACCTGATCCCGGACATGAGCCAGATGAGCTCGCCGGAGTGGGCCGGTGACGGTGAGACCATCCATGCCGCCTGCAACTACCAGCTCGTGCTGGACAACCTGATGGACCTCACGCACGAGGAGTTCGTGCACGGCGCGAGCCTGGGGCAGGCGGAGCTGAGCCAGTCCTCCTTCCACACCAAGCTCGAGGACGACGGCAGCGTGTCGGTGACGCGCTGGATGATCGACGTGGCACCGCCACCGTTCTGGAGCAAGAACCTGCGCGATCGTTTCCCCGACCACGAGGGCAACGTCGACCGGTGGCAGATCATCCACTACTACGCCCCCTCGACGATCTGCATCGACGTCGGCGTGGCGAAGACCGGCACCGGCGCACCCGAGGGCGACCGGAGCCAGGGTGTCAACGGGTACGTGATGAACACCATCACCCCCGAGACCGACCGCTCCTCGCACTACTTCTGGGCCTTCATGCGCAACTACCGCCTGGAGAGCCAGACCATCACCACCGAGCTGCGCAACGGGGTGCACGGCGTCTTCGGCGAGGACGAGGAGATGCTGAGCGCCCAGCAGTCGGCCATCGACGCCAACCCGGACCACGAGTTCTACTCCCTCAACATCGACGCCGGAGGCATGTGGGTGCGCCGCATCCTCGACCGCATGCTCACCGTGGAACAGCAGGGCGGGGCCCCCGAGGCGGCCCTCGCGGACTTCAAGCACGACGTGGTGGCCCGGTGAGCTCCGACCCCCGACCCAGCTTCACCACCGCCGAGGTCGTCGCGACCCGCATGGTCACCGACCGGATCCGTCGGATCACGCTGCACCGGGTCGACACCCTGCGTGCCGAGCCCGGCACCCACGTCGACGTGCGTGTCCCGACCCGCACAGGTGAGGACGTCCGGTCGTACTCCGTCGTGGAGTTCGAGCCCGAGGGCTCCCTGATCACCGTGTCGGTCATGCTCGCAGCCAGCTCCCGTGGCGGCTCGGAGTCCATGCACGCCCTCGCGGTCGGCGACACGCTCGCGTGCACCCAGCCGTTGCAGAACTTCTCGCTGCGTCCCGGCGCCGACCACTACGTCCTGGTGGCCGGCGGCGTCGGCATCACCGCCGTGATGCAGATGGGTCGGGTGCTGAAGCGCCTGGGCCTGGACTACCGGTTCGTCTACGTCGGTCGCAGTCGTGCCCAGATGGCCTACCTGGCCGAGCTGAGCGCGCTGCACGGCGTGAGCCTCGAGGTACACGTCGACGACGAGGACACCTCGCTCGACGTGGACGCCCTGGTCGCCGGGCTGTCGGACCGCGGCCGCACCGAGGTCTACCTGTGCGGGCCGATCCGGCTGATGGACGCCGTACGGCGGTCCTGGCTCGCGAACGACCGGGCGGTAGCCGACCTGCGCTACGAGACCTTCGGCAACAGCGGCTGGTTCGAGCCGGAGACCTTCGAGGTCGAGATCCCGGAGCTGGGAGTGCGCACCGTCGTCGAGCCCGACTCCAGCCTGCTCGAGGCGCTCGCGGCTGCCGGCGCCGACCTGATGTACGACTGCCGCAAGGGAGAGTGCGGGCTGTGCGAGGTGCGCATCGCCGCGGTGCAGGGGCGCGTCGACCACCGCGACGTCTTCCTCAGCGACGAGGAGAAGTCCAGCGACGACAGCCTGTGCATCTGCGTCTCACGAGTAGCGGCTGCGGAGGGCCGGCCCGCGGGCTCGGGACTGCTGACACTCACCCTGTGAGGGCCCGACCTGACGCCGGGACGCCCACACCGAGCGCACTCATGCGCCCCCTTCGACGATCTCCAGCGCCCGGCGTACGGCGGCGGTGGTGAGGTCGCCGGCCAACCCCGTGTAGGTGGGCTGTGGCGGCCGTCCGGTGAGCCCTGACATCGCGCGCTGCTCGGCGGTGACGTCCATGGCCTGGTCGAGGTTGGTGCGCGCCCGGGCGACGTCGATCTCGAGGCCGGCCAGCAGGTCGCTCGCGTGCGACGCGGCGATGACGGTACGACGCGCGAGCAGCTGAACGGTCGACCACTCGGCGTGCCAGGCGCCGTCGGGACGCTCGTCGACCGCTGTCGCGGCGGCCAGGTGCAAGGTGGAGGCCAGCCCCGGCGCCGTCAGCGCCGCCCGGCGCAGCAGGACCGCGAGCACGGGGTTGCGCTTCTGCGGCATCGTCGACGAACCGCCGGCCGCGCCCTCGGCCATCTCGCCGATCTCGGGGCGCGAGAGCGTGGCGACGTCGGCCGCGATCCGTCCCCACGCGTCGGTGCACGTCGACCAGCGCGTCGCCGACCCGGGTCATCGGTGAGCGAGCCGTGTGCCACGGCGAGGACGTGGGGAGGTCGAGCGAACGACCCGTGTGGTCGACCACTGCTCGTGCGCCGTCGAGGGACCCGGCCAGCTCGACGGTCGCGGCCAGCGTGCCGGCGGCACCGCCGACCTGCAGGGTGAGGGCGTTGCGCGCGAGGTCGACTCCCGTCCACGCGTCGGCCACCGACGTGATCCAGGTGGCGAGCCGGACCCCCACCGTCACCGGCACCGCGTGCTGGGTCAGGGTGCGACCGACGGCCGGATCGTCCCGGTGCCGCGTCGCGAGGTCCGCCAGTCGGAGCAGCTGGGCCCGGAGCTCGCGGTCCAGGCGGTCCAGGGCGCCGCGGAGCAGGAGGACCAGGGCGGTGTCGACGACGTCCTGGCTGGTCAGGCCTCGGTGCAGCCAGCGTGAGGCCTCGCCGTCGGTGCGCCCGCGCAGGAGGGTGACCAGCGGCACGACCGGGTTGCCCGTGGCCGCGGCCTGCCGGGAGATCGCGGCGACGTCGTCGTCGCTGACGACGGCGTCGAGGCTGCAGCCGCCCGCGGCGGGTGGCGCGGTGCCGGTCGCGACCAGGGCGTCGAGCCAGGCCTGCTCGACGCGCACCATGGCGGTCAGCATCGCTGCGTCGTCCAGCACGTCCGTCGGCGCGCTCGTCGCCGGGCCAGAAGAGGTCGCTCATGGAGTCAGTGTCCTGGATAGCGCAGGAACACCGTCTCGTCGGCGCCCTGGAGCCGGACGTCGAAGCGGTAGCCCGTCGGCTCGCTGGACGTGACCAGGGTTGCGCGGCGCTGCGGCGTCAGTGCCCCGAGCAGCGGGTCAGCGGCCAGGGCATCGACGTCCTCGGGGAGGTAGGCGCGGGTGAAGAGCCGGTTCGTCAGTCCGCGTCCGAACACCGTGACGAGGAAGAAGGGCGGTCGGCCGGGATCGGTGGCCCCCGGTCGCAGGGTGGAGAAGGAGTAGTGGCCGGCGTCGTCGGTGGCCGCGCGACCCCAACCGGTGAAGGTCCAGCCGTCGCGGCGAAGGGAGCCGGGGCGCTGCGGGACCGCGCCGTCGGCGTCGGCCTGCCACAGCTCCAGGATGGCATCGGGCACGGCGCATCCGTGTCCGTCGAGGACGTCGCCGTGCAGCCGGATCGCGTCCGGGTGGGTGGGAGGGACCAGAGCACTGTCCTGCTCGAAGGGCAGCGCGTAGCCGAAGAACGGGCCCACGGTCTGGCCCGGGGTCGGCGGTCGGGTCACCGGTGGTCCTCCGCGACGTCGCTCTCGCGGGGGGTGCGGTCGCTGCCGGTCAGGACCACGTCCCAGCGGTAGCCGGTGGCCCACTGGTGGCTGGTGACGTCATGGTCGTACTCCGCGACCAGTCGGTCACGGGCACGCGGGTCGACGATGGACTGGTAGATCGGATCGAGGGGCAGCAGCGGATCGCCGGGGAAGTAGACCTGGGTGACGATGCGCTGGGTGAAGTCCGTGCCGAACAGCGAGACGTGGATGTGGGCGGGACGCCAGGCGTTGTGGTGGTTCTTCCAGGGATACGGCCCGGGCTTGATGGTGGTGAACCGGTAGCGGCCCTCGTCGTCGGTGAGACACCGTCCCGCACCGGTGAAGTTCGGATCGAGGGCTGCCGGGTGCTGGTCGCGCTGGTGGACGTAGCGGCCGCCGGCGTTGGCCTGCCAGACCTCGACGAGCTGACGGCGCACCGCGCGGCCGTCCCCGTCGACGACCCGACCGGTGAGCACCATCCGCTCGCCGATCGGCTCGCCGCCGTGCTGGACGGTCAGGTCGGCTTCGAGAGGATGGACGTCTCGCTCGCCGAAGCAGGGCGACCACCGCTCGATCGTCTCCGGATCTGCTGGCTGGAGGCTCTTGGTCGGATGCCGCAGGAGGCTGCTTCGATAGGGCGGGTAGTCGAGCCGGGGCTGGGTCTCGGTGCCCCCCGCGGCGGCGTGGTCCTGAGCGATCGCGTGCATGGCCGCACTCATCTCGGACTGGGTCGCAGCGGCCGCGTCCGGGTTGGTGTCCATGGTGCTCACGTGGCCACGCTACGGACTGGGCTGCCATGACCGGAAGGGTAGGTTTTCGCTGGACGGAAGAAGGGTGCATGGCAGGCAACAGCTCGAAACCCGGGGTCTCGGTGACCTCCCGGGTGCTCGCCCTGCTCGGCGCGTTCGACGAGAGGCACCGAGAGCTGACGCTCACCGACCTTGCTCGACGCGCCGGCCTGCCGCTGCCCACCGCCCATCGTCTCGTGGCCGAGCTGGTGCTCGGAGGCGCGTTGGCCCGCCGTCCCTCCGGCGAGTACGTCGTGGGCCGCCGCCTGTGGGACGTCGGCCTGCTCGCCCCGGTGGAGGCGGGTCTGCGCCGGGTCGCCGAGCCCTTCCTGCACGACATCCACGCCGCCACCCGCGCCACGGTCCACCTGGCGGTGCGTGACGGTGACGAGGTGCTCTACCTCGAGCGGATGTCGGGGCGGGTCTCGGTGCCGGTGATCAGCCAGATCGGCTCGACGCTCCCGATGCACTGCACCGGCGTCGGCAAGGTGCTGCTCGCCCATGCTCCGCCCGAGGTGCTCACCGAGGTCCTCGGCTCCTTGTCCAGGGCCACGCCCTACACGATCACGCAGCCCGGGACGCTGCAGCGCCAGCTCGACCGCGTGCGACGAGACGGCTATGCGACCACCAAGGAGGAGATGACGTTGGGAGCGTGCTCGGTCGCGGTCCCGATCCGGCATCGCGGCGAGGTGGAAGCGGCCATCGGTGTCGTGGTGACCTCGCTCAACCGGGATCAGGCCCGGCTCGTGGCCGCGCTCCAGGTGGCAGCCCAGGGGATCGGTCGATCCCTGGGCTGACACCCGGCACTCAGAGGGGGTACTCGCCCGGCTCCGCCTGCATCGTGATCCACCGGGTCTCGGTGAAGGAGTCGATGTTGGCCGCGGCGCCACCGTGACGGGACCCGGTGCCGGAGGACCCGGTGCCTCCGAAGGGACTGTTGGCCTCGTCGTCGACGGTCTGGTCGTTGATGTGGACGATGCCCGAGGGGATGCGCGAGGCCAGGGCGAGACCCCGCATGGGCTGAGCGGTGACGATCCCCAAGGACAGGCCGTAGTCGGAGTCGCCGGCCAGCTTGACCGCCTCGTCGTCGGTGCTGAAGGAGACCACCGAGGCCACGGGGCCGAAGACCTCCTCCTGGTAGGCCGGTGCGTCCAGTGGCGGTCCGGCCAGCACCGTCGGGCGGACGAAGAGCCCGTCGGCGGTACCGCCGGCGCGCAGCTCGGCACCCATCGCCACGCTGCGCTCGACGAGATCGATGATGTTGTCGCGTTGTCCGGCGTCGATGACCGGACCGAGGTGCACGTGGCCGGTCGGGTCGCCCACGGCCATGGAGTCGGCCTTGGCGGCGAGCTTGTCGACGTACTGCTCGTAGAGGCTCTCGTGCACGATGTGCCGACCGATCGTCATGCAGATCTGGCCTTGGTGCAGGAACGAGCCCCACGTGGCCAGGTTGACGGCGCGGTCGACGTCGGCGTCGTCGAGGACGATGAACGCGGAGTTGCCGCCGAGCTCGAGATGGGCTCGCTTGAGGTGCCTGCCGGCGAGCTCGCCGACGATCCGCCCGGCCCGGGTGGAGCCGGTGAAGGCGATGACGCGGATGTCGGGCTCGGTGACCATCGCCTCGCCGACGTCGGCTCCGCCGGGGAGCAGCTGCAGCAGTCCCGCGGGCAGCCCTGCCTCCTCGAAGATGCGGACCATCACGGCTCCGCCGGTCACCGCGGTCCGGGGGTCGGGCTTGAGGATCACGGCGTTGCCGAGTGCCAGCGCCGGCGCGACGGCCCGGATGCCGAGGATGATCGGCACGTTGAAGGGTGAGATCACCCCGACGACCCCGACCGGGATGCGCTGGGCGAAGGACAGCCGCGGCTTCTCGCTGGCCAGGACCTCTCCGAGCGGGTGCGAGGGCAGCGAGCCGGCCTCGCGGCACTCCGCCGCCGCGACGTGCACCGCGAAGGCCGCCATCGGACCGATCGCGCCCACCTCGCGGGTGTTCCAGCTCACGATCTCCTCGCTGTGCTCGTCCCACAGCGCGGCCGCGCGGTGCAGCACGGCGGCGCGCTCGGGGTGGGACAACGCGGCCCACTCGCGCTGGGCGACGACGGCCGACCTCGTCGCCCGGGCGACATCGTCAGGGCTGGCGCCCCCGATCCGGCCCAGCACGGCACCGGTCGCCGGCTCGATCACATCGATCGGCGCCCCACCTCCCTCGACCCACCGTCCGTCCAGGTAGATGAGGTTGTCGAAGTCCTGCGGGTCGATGAGCGGCATGGTCGGTCGTCCTCCAGAGTTGGTTGAGAACTTCACGGTAGCGATCAACTGTGACGCTGGCCTCACCCCACTTCCGCTGGTCGGAAACGTTCGTTACCGGTTCCCTGCGGGCTTGGGTCCAATGGGCGCATGACCTCCTCACACCCCGTCGAGACCCTCCGCACCGACGTCGTGATCATCGGTGCCGGTCCTGCGGGCATGCTGCTGTCCCACCTCCTGGCCGCCGACGGCGTGGAGTCGGTGATCGTCGAGTCCCGCTCGGAGGAGTACGTCGCCTCGCGCATCCGCGCAGGAGTCCTGGAGCACTCCACCGTCGACCTGCTCCGCCAGCACGGGCTGGCCGACCGGCTGGAGCGCGAGGGGGACGAGCACCGCGGCATCTACCTGGCGTGGCCCGGCGCCCGTCACCACCTCGACTTCGTCGACCTCACCGGTCGCAGCGTGTGGGTCTACGGGCAGACCGAGGTGCAGAAGGACCTCGTCGCAGCCAGGAGCGCCGCCGGGCAACGCGTCCTCTACGAGTGCAGCGACGTGGTCCTGCGAGACCTGGAGTCCGAGCGGCCCTCGGTCGAGGTCTGGCACGAGGAGCGCTCGCTTCGGGTCGAGGGCCGGGTGGTCGCCGGCTGCGACGGCTCCTTCGGACCCAGTCGTGGCGCGATCCCCACGGCACGGACCACCACGTGGGAGAAGGTCTATCCCTTCTCCTGGCTCGGCATCCTCGCCGATGTGGCGCCGTCGACGGACGAGCTGATCTACGCCTGGCACCCGGACGGCTTCGCGATGAACTCGATGCGTTCGCCGAGCGTCAGTCGGCTCTACCTGCAGGTGCCCAACGGCACCGCCGTCGAGGACTGGAGCGACGACCGGATCTGGGAGGCCCTGGCAACGCGCCTCGGTCAGGGCCACGACGGGTGGGAGCTCGCCTCGGGCCCCATCACCGAGAAGAGCGTGGTGCCGATGCGCAGCTACGTCCAGACGCCGATGCGTCACGGCTCGCTGTTCCTCGCCGGGGACTCCGCCCACATCGTCCCCCCCACGGGTGCCAAGGGACTCAACCTCGCCGTGGCGGACGTCGGCCTGCTGGCACCCGCGCTCGTGGACCTGGTGCGCACGGGCGATCCACGGCTGGCCGACGGCTACTCCGACCTCGCCCTGCGCCGGGTCTGGCGCTGCACGCACTTCTCGTGGTGGATGACGTCGATGCTGCACTCCAACGACGACCCCTTCGATGCCCAGCTCCAGCTCTCGCAGCTGCGGTGGATCGCCTCCAGCGAGGCTGCGCAGACCGGACTGGCCGAGAACTACGCGGGCCTGCCGATCGGCTTCTGACCCCCGTGGGAGTCGCCCGACCCCGACGGCACGGTCCGATACCGGGCTGATCGACAGGTTCCCCCGGGTGTGGTCCACGTTCGACCCCGAGCGTCGACCAGGGCGACCGCCGAGTGGGCTCGAGCCGACGGACATACGTCGTACGACGGACGCGGCCGGGTGCCCGGGCGACCTACCGTCGGACTTCCGACACCGCCCGGGAGGCACTGTGAGGTACACCCAGCACCTGCACGGACACACGTACGAGTTCCGTGGACTGGTCGACCTGATGGCCAAGGCGTCGTCGCTCCGCTCGGCGGACCGGCTGGCGGGATGTGCGCCGCTGCCTCGGACGCCGAGCGTGCCGCAGCCCGGTGGGTGCTGGCCGACCTGCCGCTGGCGACCTTCCTCGACGGAGCCGCTGGTCCCGCCCGAGGACCGACGACGTCACCCGCCTCATCCTCGACACCCACGACGCGGCCGCCTTCGCCCCGGTGCGGCGCCTGACCGTCGGTGGACTCCGCGACTGGCTGCTCGAGCGTGGCCTCGAGGCCGACGCCGGCGATCGCTGCGCGCCCTGGCGCCGGGGCTCACCCCGGAGATGGCCGCGGCCGTCTCCAAGCTCATGCGCAACCAGGACCTGATCGCGGTCGCCCGCCGCTGACCCAGGTGGTGACGCGCTTCCGTACCACGCATCGGCCTGCCCGGACGGCTCTCCACCCGGCTGCAGCCCAACCACCCCACCGACGACCCGAGGGCATCGCGCGCCAGCGATCCTCGACGGGCTGCTGCTCGGGCAGCGGGGACGCCGTCATCGGTATCAACCCGGCCTCCGACACACCCGACGCACGTCGCCCGGCCTGCTGCACCTGCTCGACGACGTTCGTCGGCGCTCACGAGATCCCCACCCAGTCCTGCGTCCTCACCCACGTCACCACCACGCATCGACCTCATCGCGCGCGGCGCGCCCGTCGACCTCGTGTTCCAGTCCATCGCCGGTACCCAGGCCGCCAACCGCGGGCTTCGGCGTCAACCTCGCGCTGCTGCGCCGAAGCCCGCGAGGCCGCGCTGTCCCTGGGGCGGGGCACCGTCGGGGACCACGTCATGTACTTCGAGACCGGCCAGGGCTCCGCCCTCTCCGCCGATGCGCACCACGGGTCGACGGCACCGGTCGACCAGCAGACCCTGCGAGGCGCGGGCCTACGCCGTCGCCCGCGCGTTCGACCCGCTTCTCGTCAACACCGTGGTCGGGTTCATCGGCCCCGAGTACCTCTACGACGGCAAGCAGATCATCCGCGCGGGTCTGGAGGACCACTTCTGCGGCAAGCTCCTCGGCGTCCCGATGGGCGTCGACGTCTGCTACACCAACCACGCCGAGGCCGACCAGGACGACATGGACTCGCTGCTGACCCTGCTGGGGGTGGCCGGCTGCACGTTCGTCATCGCCGTCCCGGGTGCCGACGACGTCATGCTGGGCTACCAGAGCACCTCCTTCCACGACGCGCCTCTACGTGCGCCAGCGTGCTCGGCCTGTCGCGCGGCACCGGAGTTCGAGGCGTGGCTGGACCGGATCGGCCTGCTCGGCCCCGAAGGCCAGGTCCGCGCCATCGACCCGGCGTCCACCGTGCTGCGCGAGCTGGCCTCGTGAGCGACTTCTGGGAGCCACTGCGGGCCACGACTCCGGCACGCATCGGGCTGGCGCGGCGCGGGAACGCGGTCTCCCACCCGCGACCTCCTGACCCTGGGCGCGGCCCACGCACTGGCCCGGGACGCCGTCCACCTGCCGCTCGACGTCGCGGCTCTTCGGGTCGGGCTGCGCGGCCTGGACCTCGGCGAGCCCATCGCTGGTGCCGTCGGCCGCGCCCGACCGGGCCACGTACCTGAGCCGCCCCGACCTCGGGCGTCGACCGGCCGACCCACTGGCCCGCGCCGATCGGCCCGTGGACCTGGCGGTCGTGCTCGCCGACGGGTTGTCGGCCGAGGCGGTGAGCCGGCACGCCGTAGCCGTCCTGGGCGAGCTGCTCCCGCTGCTCGACGCCGGCACGACGGTGGCCGCGCCCGTGATCGCCACCCAGGCTCGGGTCGCGTTGGGCGACCACGTGGGCGAGGCGCTCGCGGGGCGGATGGTCCTGGTCCTGCTGGGTGAGCGGCCGGGGCTCTCGAGCAGCGACAGCCTGGGCGCCTACCTCACCTGGGCGCCGAGGCCGGGCATCGCCGACTCCGCCCGCAACTGTGTGTCGAACATCCGACCGCCGCACGGGCTGGACCACGCCAGCGCCGCACGGACCCTGGCCATGCTCATCGGTGGGGCCCGGCGGCTCGGAGGCACCGGCGTCCGGCTCAAGGAGGGCGGGGGAGAGCTCGCGCCCTGAGGACGGTCAAGCGGGCCACCACGGCGGCCGCTGGAACGTGGCCTCGGTGTAGGGCGCCGGATAGACGATCCGCTGCCGGTTGTGCTGGATCTGGAAGACCAGGTGCGCCATCGAGATCGACGGATCGGGCGTCGACAAGGGATAGGCGAGAGCGGACTGGCCCGCCCCGGCGAAGCTGTAGGCGCCGTTGACACCTCGATGCACCCCCTGACGCAGCGACTCGGCCACCGAGGTGAAGTCCCGCGGCGAGTCTGCCGCCGACCACGCGCTGGCCAGGATCCGGACCCGGTCGTAGGCGATCCCCGCGTGCGAACGCCCCGGGCTGACCGCCCAGGCGTCGCGGTAGCGGTCGGTGAACCGCTTGGCGACCTGGTCGGAGTAGGTGCCAGTCGTGGTCGCCCACAGCAGGCCCTCGGCCTCCGGGCCCATCTCGACCCGGAAGCGGGGGATCGAGGGCGCGTAGAGCGCGTAGAGCACGGTGGGGGACGGGTTGGTCCGGAAGGAGCGGATGAACGTGGCCGTCTCGTCGACGAAGTAGCTGCCGATCATCACCGCGGCGGGAGCAAGCTCCGCGATCCGTCGTCCCTGCTCGCACCAGGCCTTCGTCCCGGACACGTCGTCGGCCACGTAGTCGACGCGCCATCCTTCGCGCTCGGCCAGCTCGACCGCCTGCTCGATCCCGAGGTCGCCCAGTTTCCAGCGGCCTCGGACGATCGCGAGCGAGCGCGACCACCGGGGGAGCCGTCCGCTGTCGCGCAGGAACGTCATCGTCTGCACGAACCCCGGCCCGTAGTTGGTGTCGCTCGGGCAGATCTGGAAGATGTTGCCGTAGCGCGTGGGGTTGTCCTGGACCAGGCGCACCATGGAGTCCAGGGTCGCCGCGTGGAGGTACGGCGCTCGGTGCTCGGCCGCGATCTCGTGTGCTACCTCCTGGTCCCCGAGATAGCCCGAGACCATGGCGTCGACGTCCTGGCCGGCCAGATCGGCGAAGGCCGTCGAGATCGACGCCGCGTCCTTGATGTCCACGTCGACGTTCATCAGCTCGACCGGGCGGCCGTTGACCCCGCCGCGGGCGTTGACCTCGTCGATGGCCAGCTGGCTGGCGCGCACCATCTCCTTGCCGTCCTCTGCGATCTCCCCGGTCACCGGAAAGGCGCTGCCGAGCAGGATCGGACGCCTGACCGACCGGCGACCGGACGTCGGCGCGTCGTGGGTCCCTTGATCCGGGTCCGAAGGCCGGTCGGCGCTGGGGGATCGGGGGCTCGTCGGCCACCGGCGTGCTGAGGATGCCGATCAAGAGCCGCTCGAAGCCCTCGGGACCGCCGGGCACCGGCAGGACCAGAAGGCTCTCCTCGATGGCCAGGGAGGCTGCTGCTGCGCGTGACCTCACGCCGAGCTTGGCGAGGATCCGCTCGACGTGAGTGGTGACGGTGCGAGGACTGGTCCAGGTCCGCTTGGCGATGTCGGCGTTGCTGAGCCCACCCGCGAGCAGGGTCAGCACCTCGAGCTCGCGGGCGGTGAGCTCGTAGGGCACGACCGCGGTCTCGGTCCAGGACAGCGACGTGCGCGACCGGTGCCCGAGGGTGCGCACCGTTGCGAACAGCAGCTCTCGCTGTTCGCAACGCCAGTAGAAGGTGAGCTCGTGCTGCTCCGCCAACCGGCCCGCACGGCGTGCGATCTCGATCAGGTCGTCGAGCCGACCCGACACGTCCGCGGACTCGATCCCACGCACGCTCGACAGCGTGCCCTCATGGTCGAGGACGACCTCGTGCACCACCGTGGATCCACGAGCATCGGTGGGCCGTGAAGCAGCGTCGCGCATGAAGACGTTCCTTCTCAGGGAATCAGCACGGGGCCCGGACCCGGGTCCCCAGCGTAGCCGGGCCCGCGCGCGGCACGGGACGTCGAGACGCAAGCGTGCTGCACTCGTGATCTCATGCTCGGCGCTTGCGCGACCAGGAGTCCAGGGCGACGGCAAGCAGCACGATGGTGCCCTTGGCGATCAGCTGCCAGTTCTGGGAGAGGTTCAGGCTGTAGAACAGGTTGGTGAGGGTCGCGAAGATGAGCAGACCGACCGCCGATCGCCAGACGGCGCCCTCGCCGCCGCGCAGCGACGTGCCTCCGACGATCACGATCGCGATCGCGTCGAGGGCGATGTCGGCCCCCATGTCGGCTTGACCGACGCCGAGCCGCGAGGCGTCGAGGGTGCCCGCGAACGCCGCCAGCAGCCCGGTCATGACGTACACGCTCGCCGTGAGGTCGGGCACCCGGAGCCCGGAGAGCCAGCCCGCCTCGTGGTTGCCACCGATTGCGTAGATGTTGCGGCCGTAGCGGGTCATCGACAGCAGCACCCCGCCGACCACGAACGTCACCGCGAGGATCAGGATCGGGGTCGGGATCCCGACGATGCTCGACCGGGCCAGGACCTTGAAGTTCTGGTCGGACACGATGAACGGGGCCGAGTTGGAGTAGAGGTAGGCGATGCCACTGATCACCGAGGCGCTGCCCAAGGTCGCCACGAACGGGTTGATGTCCAGGCGGGCGACCAGGAGGCCGTTGACGATGCCGCAGACCGCACCGGCCCCGACCGCCGCCACGATGCCGAGGTTGGGCGAGCCGGTCGAGATCGTCACCCCGGCGGCGACGGTGGCTCCGAGGGCGTACGTCGCCCCGACCGACAGGTCGAAGCCGCCCGAGATGATCACGAAGGTCATCCCCAGCGCGACGACGCCGACGGCGGTGTTCTGCAGCAGGATGTCGCGAAGGTTCTCCGGCGACAGGAACCCCGGGTAGAGGATCGTCGCCAGGACCACCAGGGCAGCGAGGACGCCGATCATCGCGAAGCGTGAGAGCACCGGCGGCGCCGATGGCGCCTGGACGGTCCCCGGTGCCGTGTCGGCGGTGGCTGCCGGGTCGAGGTCAGTGGGCTGGTTCATGTGTCGCTCCTGTGCTGAAGCCGTGACGTACGACGGCGTCGACGGTGAATTCGGGATCGCCGGCCGCGATCTCGCGGACGACCTGGCCGTGGGCGAAGACGAGAAGGCGGTTCGCCACGGCGAGGACCTCCTCGAGCTCCGAGGACGTCACCACCACCGCGGCGCCCCCGCCGGCCAGCTCGACCAGGGAGGAGAGGACCTCGGCCTTGGCGCCGATGTCGATGCCCCGGGTCGGCTCGTCGACGAGGAAGACCGCCGGTCGGTGGCCCGCCCACTTGGCGAGCAGCACCTTCTGCTGGTTGCCGCCCGAGAGGTTGCGCACTGGCTCGCCCAGTCGGGCCCTGCGGAACGCGAAGAAGGCGCTGGTGTCGCCGGCCGTCGCTGCGCTCGCGGTTCCGGTCGAGGAAGGGACGACGACCGGTCGATCGCCGCCAACCAGTAGTTGCCGGTCGCGTCCATCCCCATCACCAACGCCTGCTTGCGCGACTCAGGCACCATCACGACTCCGTCGGAGATGGCCCGCCGAACGGAACGAGGCCAGGGCCTGTCCTTGCCGTGCAGCCGGAGCTGACCGGTCGAGGAGGGCTCGGCCCCGGCCAGCGAGCGCAGGAAGGTGGTGCGTCCGGATCCGACGAGGCCCCAGAGGCCGACGACCTCACCTGCCCGGACCGTGAGCGTCGATGTCGTGCAGCACTCCGGGAAGGCTGACCCCCTCCGCGTGCAGTGACCTCGTCTCCCGCATCGTGCGGTCCCGCGCTCGGCGAGCTGGTCGACCGCAGCCCGGCCGACCATGCTGCTCGATCAGGGAGGGCCGGGTCCCATTCGCTCGCGGGCCGGCGCTGCGGACCACCTCTCCGTCTCGAAGGACCGTGATCGTGTCGCTCAGCTGCGAGCACCTCGTCGAGGTTGTGGCTGACGAAGACGATCGTCGTGCCTCCGCGTCGTCAGCGTGCGCAGCACCCGGTAGAGGGTCTCCCGCTCGTGCTCGGCCAAGCGCCGCGGTCGGCTCGTCGAGCACCAGGATCCGGCCGTCACTCTCGACGCCGCGCATGATCTCGAGCATCTGCTGCTGGGACACGGAGAGATCGCGGGCCAGGGTCGTCGGCGGCACGTGGATGTCCAGCTCGTCGCAGAGCTCCAGGTACCGTACGGCGCATCGCGCGCCGGTCCGAGCAGCCCGCGGCGGGTCCGGACCTGACCGAGGAAGACGTTCGCCTCGGCCGACAACCCCGGAACCATCGTGAGCTCCTGGTAGACCGCGGCCAACCCACGCTCGCGGCTCTCGCGCGGGTTGCCCCCGTGCATCCGGTGGCCGAACACCTCGACGGTGCCGGCATCGGCCGAGAGCCGGCCGCTGATCAGGCCGAGCAAGGTCGACTTGCCGGCGCCGTTCTCACCGACGAGGGCGTGCACCTCACCGGTGCGCACCTCCAGGTCGGCGTCGTCTGGACCGCGACAGCACCACCGAAGACCTTGCGGGCTCCTCGACAGGCGATCGCGTGTGCAGGGGTAGGGCTCATGACGGCCTCCAGGACAGGGACGGGACTCAGTACTCGGCGTTGAAGTCGTCGACGTTGTCCGCGGCGGCGAACGGGGTCCCCGGGAGGCTGTCGGACTCCGTGAGGTTGATGAACGGCGCGACGTCCTCGCCGTCCACGTAGTCGGCGACCGCCTCGATGGCTTCGCGAGTCTCCTGGCGCGGCAGCATCATCACCGAGCCGGCCAGCTCACCGCCCTCGACCTGACCCAGGGCCCACTCGTCGCCGCCGAAGTCGTAGATCTCGACATCCTTCGACCCGATGGCCTCCACCACGCCCCGGGTCATCCCCGAGAAGTTGGACATGACGACGTCCATGTCGGGGTTCGCCTGCACCATCGTCTGGGCGGCGTCGAACGCCTTGGGCGTGGTGTAGTCGGTCGCCTGCTGCGCCACGAC
The DNA here is from genome assembly GCA_963757695.1 of uncultured Actinomycetota bacterium. Classification (GTDB taxonomy): domain Bacteria; phylum Actinomycetota; class Actinomycetes; order Propionibacteriales; family Nocardioidaceae; genus Nocardioides. The sequence continues at coordinate 90,690 of CAVWTJ010000005.1, read as the reverse complement.
CTCGAAGCCGTCCGCTGCGTCGAAGGCCTTCGCCGCTTCAAGGAAGCAGATCGTGTTCGCGTTCAGGTCCGGACCCGAGATGAGCCCGATCTTGGCACCGTCGGGGTGCGTGTCGATGACGTCCTCGACCCAGGCCTGGTAGACGTCGAGGGTCTGACCGCCGACGTACGTCACGGTGCCGGGCTGGTAGGTGTCCTCACCCAGGTTCGTGGCTCGGCCACAGATCGGCAGGTTGAAGACGGAGACCAGGACGTCCTTGTCGGGTGCCTCCTTGGTCAGGATGTCGCAGACGAGGTTCCCGTCGTTCGGCTCGACGACGAAGGCGTTGTACTTGCCGCTGGTCAGCGCCTGCTGCATCTGGTCGAACTGGGTCTGGGCGTTGAACTCGCCGTCGAAGACGTCGAGGTCGGCGCCGATCTCGTCGGCCACCTTGCCGGCCTCGTCGATGGATGCCTGGAGGTAGGAGTTGCTGGTGCCGGCGGAGAAGTAGGCGATCTTCAGGTCGGACGGGTCCGAGACGGGAGCGTCGATGATCTCGTCCGAGGTCGTTGCCGAGTCGCTGACGCCCGTGGAGCAGGCAGTGGCGGTCAGGCACGCGGTGACGGCGAGGGCCGCGACACCGAGGGTGCGTCGTGTCTTCATGGCTGTTCCTTCTGGTGGTGGGGCGAGTGGTCCGTGCTCGTGCTGGGAAACGTGAAGCTGGAATGTGGGTCGGCGGCGCCGGTTCGGTCGCCGGTTCGGGCGCTGGCTCAGTCGTCGGTCCAGGTGTCGTAGATGTCGCTCAGCGACGCGAACCAGACACCCTCGTGGGCGGCCATGTAGTCGAGCAGGCGCTCCATGCCCAGGATGTGGTGGGCGCGACCGATCGTCTGGGGATGCACCGTGATCGCCAGCACCGGGTTCGACTCGTGGGTGTAGGCGTAGTCGAAGTGGTCCTGGAACCGCTGGAACATGACCTCGCTCGAGCCCAGGCCCTGGTTGACTCCGGGGATGTACTCACCGACGGGGAAGTCGTCGAGGTACCACGACACGGGGAACTCCAGGAGCGGGCTCGGCGGTCCGAACGCGCGACCCCTCCTCCCAGCCGGACCTCCACCGGTCGCGGGTGGTAGGGCTCGAAGTCGCGGCCCATCAACGAGGAGTCCCACTCGAATCCGACCTTCTCGAGCAGGTCGAGCGTGTGCTCGGTGAAGTCCCACGCCGGCGAGCGGTAACCGCGAGGACGGACGCCGACGTTCTTGACATGGCCCTCGATGGTCTTCTCCATGAGGCGGACCTCGGTGTCCTTGTCCAGGGTCGGCACCGACTCGTGGAAGCAGCCGTGCGCCGCGATCTCCTGGCCGGCGTCGACGATGGTGCGGAAGGCGCGGGGAAAGGTCTCCATCGAGTGCACCGGGGTGCACCAGGTGCCCTGGACGCCGTACCTCTCGAAGAGCGCGAGCAGGCGGGGCACCCCCACCTCGGCCCCGAACTCACCCCGGGAGAGATAGCTGGGGGAGGTCTTGCCGAACGTGCCCATCCAGACGGAGTGGGCGTCGAAGTCGGCGCCGATGTTGACGGCGATCTTCTTGCCGGCCGGGAGGTTGAGAGGCATAGCGAGTTCCTTTCGAGGACGAGGCGATCAGAGCGAGGCGTGGTCGTACTTGGCGTAGAGGTCCTTGCGCCGACCTCGGTCGCGGAACGTGGTCGCAGCGCCGGTGCGGCGGTTCTCCTGGAGCAGGTCGAGGTCGAGCTCGTAGGTGACGACGTCCTGGGCGTTGGTGTCCGACTCGACCAGCACGCCGTTGGCCGGGAAGACCAGGTCGCAGGGCGAGAGGACCGAGGCCCGCGCCCACCCCGGGGAGAGCGGCAACCCGAGGTGGGAGACCGTCGGGCAGTGCACGACGTACACCTGGTTCTCGATGGCGCGGGCGGCCGCGCAGTGCCGCACACGCCAGAAGCCGGCCTCCGTGAACGTGTACGACGGGGTGAGCAGGACCTCCGCCCCCAGCGCGGTCAGGGTCGTGCACACCTCAGGGATCTCGGCCTCGTAGCAGATGGCGATGCCTACCTTGACGCCGTCGATGTCGTGCACGGCGAGCTCGTCGCCCTCGGCCGTACCCCAGTCCGCCTCGGCCGGGAAGATGTGGGTCTTCGAGTGGGTGTGGACCTCACCGCCGGGGCCGAAGAGATAGGCGACGTTCTCGTGGCCGCGCTCGGTGGCCACCAGGTGGCTGCCGGCGAGGATCCACTGATCACGGCGCACGGCCTCGGCCGAGAAGAGGGCGACGTAGTCGGTGGTGTAGTCGCTGATGCGCGTCAGCTGGGCGATCTCGTGCGACTGCCACTGCGGGTCGATGGTGAAGAGAGCCTCGGTGAACAGCTCGGGAAGCACGACCAGGCGGGCGCCGGCGGCGTCGTCGAGCAGCAGGCGAACCTGGTCGGCGAAGGCGTCGAACGAGTCGACCGCGCGCATCTCGAACTGCGCGGCGGCGACGGTCAGGGTGCGGGTCATCAGGATCATTCCTCCAGGTTGGGTCGGGCGGGCAGGTGTGGTGGGCCGGTGGAAGCGGACGTCGTCAACGGGCGAGGAGCCCGCCGTCGATGACGAGCTCGCTCCCGGTGACGTACCGCGACTCGTCGCTTGCGAGGTACACGCAGCCCCAGGCGATGTCGCGTGGATCCGCCCCGTAGCCGAGCGGGGTCAGGGCGATGACCTCGGCGTTCTTCTCCGCCGGTTGTCGGTCGGTGAGCGGCGTCGTGACCCAGCCCGGGACGACCGTGTTCACCCGGACCCCGTCGGCGGCGTAGGTGACCGCGGCGTTGCGGGTGAGCCCGCGCACGGCGCCCTTGGCGGCCTGGTAGGCCGCGACCCCCTCCGAACCGACGATCCCCCAGGCCGAGGACAGGTTGATGATCGATCCGGCGCGCTGGGCCCGCATCGGGCCGAGCGCCGCGCGGATGCCGAGGAAGACCCCGGTCTGGTCGACGCCGATGACCCTGGCCCAGTCCTCCGGGGTGACGTCGGCGATCCCGGCGTAGTCGATGACGCCGGCGTTGTTCACCAGCACGTCCAGGCGGCCGTAGGTGCCGGTGACGTCGTCCACCAGCCGGGCCCAGGCCACCTCGTCGGTGACGTCGAGCTCGGCGTACTCCATCGGGGCCGCCTGCGCGTCGAGGTCGGGCTTCGTCAGGTCGGCGACGACCACGGTCGCGCCCTCGTCGGCGAAGAGGCTGTGCGGTCGCCAGGCCGATGCCCATGGCGCCACCGGTGACCACAGCCACCTTGTCGGTCAGACGGTTCATCTCGGATCTCCGTGTCTCGGGTGTTCGTGCGCGGTCGGGCCCTTCAGCGGGCCAGGTAGCCGCCGTCGACTGGCAGGTCGACGCCGGTGATGAAGCGGGCTCGTTCGGAGACGAGGAAGCAGACCGCGTCGGCAACGTCCGAGGGCTCGCCGCCGACACCCATCGGGGTCGCATCCAGGAACGCACCGTTGAGCTCGTCGGTCTGGCCGAGCGTCAACGGCGTCCGGATCCAGCCCGGCAGGACGGCGTTCGCGCGGATGCCCTCCCGGGCGTAGGACACCGCCGCGTTCTTCGTCATCGTGAGAACGGCGTGCTTCGAGGCGTGGTAGGCAGCCACCCCCGGTACCGAGACCGCACCACAGATGGACGAGATGTTCACGATCGCGCCGGACCGTTGGGGCCTCATCAGCCGCAACGCGTGCTGCATGCCCAGCAGGACGCCGGTCTGGTTGATGCCGACGATCCGGTTCCACTCGGAGAGGGAGAGCTCGTGCAGGCCGTCGTACCCGGAGACCCCGGCGTTGTTGACCAGGATGTCGAGACGGCCGTGGTCGGCCTCGATCTCGGCGACGACCTCGCCCCAGCGAGCGCTGTCGGTGACATCGTGGGAGCGGGTGCGGATGTGGGTCACCCAGGTCGGACTGGTCCCGGATGTCGGTCGCAGTGACCTCGGCTCCGGCGGCCGCCAGTGCTGTCGCTACTGCGTGACCGATCCCTTGCGCAGCGCCGGTGACGAGTGCCACTCGCCCGGTCAGGTTCTCCATCTACTGTGCACTCCCTCGGATTCGCATGCGGGCCGACGCCCGTGTAGTGAAGGAATCTAGGAACGTGTGCCGGGTCACCGCGTCGGTCGAACTACGTATCTGGCAGCACCTCCCGCCTGCGGAAACATGACTGTTACGTGGCCGTCGCGGGCCGGACCTCTCCGGGACCTCACCGCGGACCTCGGACCCGTTCTGGCAGTCGGCCGGGTCTCCTCGAACGTCGCTGACCCCGACGTATCACGGCGGGTCGGCACCGGCTCCTCCTCCTCGACGTCCGAACCGACGCGCGGGCCTGTCCCGTCCACGACCAGCACCGAGGAAGCCCATGAAGACCTACCGCACCCGAGCCGCCACCGCCCTGCTCGGCACCGCCCTCGTCCTGACCGGTGCCACGGCGGCGCCGGGCGAGGCGCACACGGCCGACCGCACCGTCGACCGCACCGCCGACCGCACCTCCGCCGGCGTCTCTGCTCGGGTCGCGGACCGGGCCGGCGCCGGGCAGCAGCGCATCATCAAGCCGGGCAAGGTCGGCAAGGCCAGGGTCGGCATGACGGTGGCCGAGGCGATGGCGACCGGACAGTTCGACAAGAACGTGCCGAACCCGCCGTGCGACCCGATCAGGCTTCGGCCGAAGAAGCCGTTCAAGCGGGCCTACTCCGTCTTCGTCAGCGGCGGCAGGATCGTCGAGATGGCCGTCGGTGGCACCAGGCCCCACACGCCGTCGGGGCTTCGGGTCGGCTCGACGTACCGGCAGGTCAAGCGCGCCTACGGCGGCCTGCTCTCGGCGCCCCGGGAGGTCGGCTACGGACAGTGGGGTGCGTTCGTGCACACCGGCACCGGGGCCGACCGTCGGTGGGTCGGGTTCCTCCTCGGCGAGGCGATCGTCGCCGACGGACCCGTGCAGGGCAGTGACGCGGTGACCCTGATCAGCGTGACCAAGGGGCAGCGGCCGTTGCTGGCCCTCGACGGCTGCTGATCGCGGCCCGGGCAAACCCGGGCGCGAGGACCCGGGGACGGTCGATACCATCGCGAGGTCCGCCGAACCGCGGTGGACGCCGTCACCCAGCTACCCCAGGGAGTTCCCGTGTCCGAGATCAAGGTCGTCCGAGTCCACGCCGGCGTGCGTCAGGACCAGACGGTCACGACGGGCACCAAGGCCTGGGAGCTGTTCGCCGAGGACACCGACGTGATCGCGGCACGAGTGGGAGCACCGGGGGAGCAGAGCCTCAGGGACCTGTCCTACGAGCTCGCCGACGGTGACGTCGTGGAGGACGTCTCGATCCACAGCAACGACGGCCACGACATCCTGCGGCACTCGACCGCCCACGTGATGGCGCAGGCGGTGCAGGACCTGTTCCCCGACGCCAAGCTGGGCATCGGCCCGCCCATCGTCGACGGGTTCTACTACGACTTCGACGTCGAGACCCCGTTCGTCCCCGCGGACCTCGAGAAGATCGAGACCCGGATGCGCAAGATCATCAAGGAGGGGCAGCGGTTCTCCCGCCGTGTCGTCACCGACGCCGAGGCCATCTCCGAGCTCGCCGACGAGCCGTACAAGATCGAGCTGATCGGGCTCAAGGGCTCCGGCAAGGGCGAGGACGCCGCCGAGGGCGCCTCCGTCGAGGTCGGGCGCCGGCGAGCTGACGATCTACGACAACGTCAACCGCAAGGGCGAGGCCGCGTGGAGCGACCTGTGCCGGGGCCCGCACCTGCCGACCACCAAGCGCATCCCGGCGTTCAAGCTGATGCGCTCGGCGGCGGCGTACTGGCGCGGCGACGAGAAGAACAAGATGCTCCAGCGCATCTACGGCACCGCCTGGGAGACCAAGGAGGCGCTCGACGCGCACCTGGAGCGGATCGAGGAGGCCGAGCGCCGCGACCACCGCAAGCTCGGGCGTGAGCTCGACCTGTTCAGCTTCCCCGACGAGATCGGTTCCGGCCTGGTCGTCTTCCACCCCAAGGGCGGCGTGATCAAGCGGGAGATGGAGGACTACGTCCGTCAGCGGCACATCGAGGAGGGCTTCGACTACGTCGGCACCCCGCACATCTCCAAGGAGGGGCTCTTCCACACCTCCGGGCACCTGCCGTACTACGCCGACACGATGTTCCCGCCGATGGAGCTCGAGGGCGCGAACTACTACCTCAAGGCCATGAACTGCCCGATGCACAACCTGATCTTCCGCTCCCGCGGGCGGTCCTACCGCGAGCTGCCGCTGCGGTTCTTCGAGTTCGGCTCGGTCTACCGCTACGAGAAGTCCGGTGTCGTGCACGGCCTGACCCGTGTGCGCGGGCTCACCCAGGACGACTCCCACTCCTACGTCACCCCCGAGCAGGCGCCGGCCGAGGTGCAGCACCTGCTCGACTTCGTGCTCGGGCTCCTCAAGGACTTCGGTCTCGACGACTACTACCTCGAGCTGTCGACCCGTGACGACTCCAAGCCCGACAAGTTCGTCGGCTCCGAGGAGGAGTGGGCCGCGGCGACCAAGGTCCTCGAGGACGTCGCCGTCGCCTCGGGCCTCGAGCTCGTGCCCGACCCGGGCGGGGCGGCGTTCTACGGGCCGAAGATCTCCGTGCAGGCGCGCGACGCGATCGGCCGCACCTGGCAGATGTCGACGATCCAGTACGACTTCAACCAGCCCAAGGGGTTCGAGCTGTCCTTCCAGGCCGCCGACGGCTCGCGCCAGCAGCCGGTGATGATCCACTCCGCCAAGTTCGGCTCGATCGAACGGTTCTTCGGCGTGCTGGTCGAGCACTACGCCGGCGCGTTCCCCCCGTGGCTCGCCCCGGTCCAGGTGCAGGCGATCCCGGTCGCCGACTTCGCCGCCGACTACCTGCACGACGTCGCGCGGCGGATGAAGGCGCTCGGCCTGCGCGTCGAGGTCGACGACTCCGACGACCGGATGCAGAAGAAGATCCGCAACGCCCAGCTGCAGAAGGTCCCGTTCATGATGATCGCCGGCAACGACGACATCGAGGCCGGCGCGGTGTCGTTCCGCTACCGCGACGGGCGCCAGGACAACGGGGTGCCGATCGACGAGGCCATCGCTCGCGTCACCTCTGCGGTCGGGTCGCGCGAGCAGGTGTGATCGACGGGTAGGCGGCTCCGGGGGTCGGGGTCGTTCGCGGGGGATACCCGGTCGACCGGGTATCCCCCGGTCTGTGCCGTACGCAGGTGTCGCCACGTGACACCTGCGTACGGCACAGGCGTAGGCGCGGCCCTGGGCGGGGTCGACGCGGCGGTGGCGTGGGGACTCGAGCGAGGGTTTGTCCACAGGCACACGATCGACGATGGCGCCACGGCCGGCTCTCGCCCAGGCTGGTGCCATGTCCGAGCTCACCGCTCTCCTCCACCGCCAGTCCGGCGTGGTGTCCCGCGCCCAGCTCCTCGACCTGTCTGTCGAGCCCACGACCGTCCGGCGCCTGCTGCGGCGGCGCGACCTGGTCGGGGTGCATCCCGGCGTCTACGTCGACCACACCGGCCGCCTCAGCTGGCTCCAGCAGTCGTGGGCGGCGGTGCTCCTCCTCGAGCCGGCTGCGCTGTGCCACCAGTCCGCGATCCGTGCGGTCGACGGTCCGGGACGCCGAGGCGAGGAGCGCGTCATCCACGTCGCGGTCGATCGCACCCGGTCTCCGCACCCACCGCCCGGCGTACGGCTCCACCACCTGGCCAACCTCGAGCAGAAGGTGGTGTGGGCGGCGAGCCCGCCGCGGGTCCGAGTCGAGCACGCGATCCTCGACGTCGTCGCCGGGTGCCGAGACCCGGTCAGCGCCGTCGCGGTGCTGGCGGACGCGGTCCAGGCGCGGACCACGACTCCCGAACGACTGCTGGAGACCCTGCGGTCCAGGGCCCGGATCGCCGGCCGCGACCTGGTCGAGGACCTGCTCCAGGACCTCGTGGCCGGCACGTGCTCGGCGCTCGAGCACGGCTACCTCACCCTCGTCGAGCGCCGCCATGGCCTGCCGACGGCGCGGCGCCAGGTCGCCGCGTCGAGCCGCGGCCCGATCTTCCGCGACGTGGAGTACCGCGACGAGCTCGTCCTCGTCGAGCTCGACGGGCGTCTGTCCCACGACGACGCCCGCTCCCGCGACCTGGACCTCGAGCGCGACCTCGACGCGGTCATCGACCTGCGGGTCACCGCCAGGCTGGGCTGGGGACAGGTCTACGGGCGTCCGTGCGCGACGGCCGCGAAGGTCGGCCGGCTGCTCCAACGGCGGGGGTGGCAGGGCGCGCCGGTCCCGTGCCCGGAGTGTGCCCGGGAGTCCCTCCGGCACGTCGTCATCGCGGGGTGAGCAGCTACCCGCGACACGGCTGAGCCAGCCCGCCGAGGGACCAAGGTGCTGCCTCGCCGCAGGGACCGGCTGAGCAGCCACCCGCGAGCGGCTGGCCAGCCCCTCGCCGAGGGACCAGGTGCTGCCTCGCCGCAGGGCCGGTCTCGCCGGCCGGGGAACTCCGCAGGGTCGTTCAGCCGAGCGCCTTGACGTAGCGCCGGCACGGCGACAGGTAGGTCGCCCCACCGGAGACCACCTCGTACGGCAGCTCACCGGCATCGCCCCACCCGTGCTTCTCGTAGAACGCCCGGGCCCGCGCGTTGCCCTCGACCACGGCCAGCCACGCCTCGGCGTACCCGGCCGCGGCGACCTGGCGCTCGGCCTCGTCGAGCAGCACGTCGGCCACCCCGCTGCCGCGGTGGCCGACACCGACGTAGACCTGCTCGACCTCGTCGTCGACCACCATCACGAACCCGGCCACCGCGCCGTCGACCTCGGCGACCGTGGTGTCGGCGACCCGGCGCGGCGCACGGTCGGCGAACTCGGTCCCGGTGCGGGATGCCGGTCAGCCCGGCGGGCACGTGGCCCGCGTGGGCGTCGTGCCAGCCGGCGTGCCAGAGGTCGGCCACGACGGGGGCATCGGCGGCGGTGCCGGGACGGAGGAGGGTCACCGGCCCACCCTAGGACGTGGCCCGTGCCCGGGTGCCCGCCCACGCTCGCCCGGGCGCGGCTCCGGGAGCTCGGGGCGACCCGCCCGCGATCAGCGAACCCGACCGGCACGCCCGGCGGGCGGGACCGGGTGGCGCGCGGCCGGTCGAAGGGGCGCAGGCCCTAGGCTCGGCGCCGTGAGAACGCTGATCGCCGGCCTCGTCACGATGGTCGCCCTGGCGGCCGCCGGCTGCTCCTCGACAGAGGACGCGACCGGTGCCTCGGTCGACGCTGCGGCCTCCAGCGCTCCCGTGACGACGCCGTCAACGCCGTCGACGCCATCGGCAGCGGGCACGGTGCAGCCGGAGGCGGAGCCCGCGCAGGTGACCGTCGATGCCTACTACACCGCGCTGAGCCAGCGCGACTGCTTCACGATGCGCACGCTGTCGAGCCTGGCGACCCAGCAGGACGACGCCTACTGGGCCGACGGGTGCATCGACGAGCTGCAGGCGACGGTCGGTGACGATCGCTCGTACACGGTCCTCGACGGGATCCTCGACGGCCAGGAGGCGGTCTTCCGCGTGCAGCGCCCGCTCCCGGACGGCACCCCGCTGACCGAGGAGGTCGTGCTGATCGCGGTCTCCGGCACCTGGCAGGTCGAGTCCCGCACGGACGTCTCGGGCGCCTCGGACTGACCGCGGGCCGCGCGCGGACCCGACCGCACGTGTGCTGAAGTGGGGTCATGCCACGAAAGATCGCCACCACGACCAGGGTCGACCTCGACGAGGTCCTCGACTTCGCCCGACCGCGTCACCACCTGGTGCTGGTGACCCAGCGCCAGGACGGCCGCCCGCAGGTCTCGCCGGTCACCGGCGGGGTGGACCAGGAGGGCCGGATCGTCATCTCGACCTACCCGGAGCGGGCGAAGGCCACCAACGCCCGCCGGAACCCGGAGGTGAGCGTGCTCGTGCTCGGCGACGAGTTCGACAGCGAGTGGGTGCAGATCGACGGCACCTGCGAGGTCATCGACATGCCGGACGCCGTGGAGCCGCTCGTCGACTACTTCCGCTGCATCGCGGGGGAGCACTCCGACTGGGACGAGTACCGCCAGGCGATGCGCGACCAGGGCAAGTCCCTGCTGCGGATCACGCCCACGCGGTGGGGGCCGATCGCCACGGGCGGGTTCCCGGCCCACCTCGCCTGACGCGCAGGGCTGAGCGGCGCGGGGGCGGACGGCACGAGGGCGGGCGACCCGGCGTCCCACGGGCACCACTGGGCGGCGTGTTCGCGCACTGGGCGGGGTGAATTCACGCCGCCCAGTGCAGGAACACCCGGTCGACCGGGTATTCCTGCACACCGACACCCCCGCACCCCGACCACCCCCCGCCACACGATCGCGTGGGGGTCGCAGGAACGGGGCGCGTCGCACCGGTGGCCGAGCGGACGCAACCGGCCGCGGATACGCTTCGGGGCAGGCCCGGCTCGGAGGGCCCGAGAGGCGGAGGTGAGATGGCGCACGCGCAGGACGGACGACAGGCTCGCTGGGACAAGCACAACCAGCAGCGACGCCAACACATCCTCGACGCCGCCATCGAGGTCATCGGTGCCGCCGCGCCCGGCGCCGAGTTCCACGTCCAGCAGATCGCCGCGCAGGCCGGCCTCAACCGCACGGTCGTCTACCGCCACTTCGCCGACCGCGCCGACCTCGAGAACGCGATCCGCCAGCACATCATCGACGACCTCACCGCCGTCCTGGCACCGGCGGTCAGCCTCGACGGCACTGTCAACGAGGTCATCTCGCGCATCATCTCGACCTACGTCGACTGGTCGGTGGCCCACGAGGCGCTCCACGCCTTCGCCGTCCAGGAGGCCGACGGGGCCTTCCAGCGCGGGATCGAGCAGATCGGCGCCATGCTCACCGAGCTGCTCGAGCTCGCGATCGTGCTGCTCGGCGCCGAGCTCGACGACAACGAGAAGGCGCTCGTCGACCCTCTCGCCCACGGGCTGCTCGGCGCGGTCTTCGGCGCCGTACGCCGCTGGTTGACCCGCGTCCCCCGGGAACCGTCGGCCGCACCGGCTCTCCGAGCTGCTCACGATCTCGGTCTGGAACCTCCTCGACGGCCTCGCCCGGCGCTTCGGGCTCGTCATCGACCCCGACCTGCCGCTCACCGACCTCCTCCAGCTGGCCGCCCCGGCCCCACACCCACGACGGAGACCGTCTCGTGACCGACGACCGCACCGAGAGCGTCCACCAGGACGGCATCGGCGAGCCCGACCAGCTCGACCGGCTGTGGACCCCGCACCGGCTGGCCTACATCCGCGGCGAGAACAAGCCGAGCGACGCCACCTCCGCACCAGTGCCCGTTCTGCCGGATCCCCTCTCTCCCCGACGCCGACGGCCTCGTCGTACGACGCGGGGAGCTCGCCTTCGCCGTGCTCAACCTCTACCCCTACGCGCCGGGGCACCTGATGGTCTGCCCCTACCGCCACCTCGCCGACTACACCGAGACCACCGACGAGGAGGCGGCCGAGATCGCCGACCTCACCCGGGCCGCGATGCGCACGATCCGCGCGGTCTCCGGCGCGGCCGGGTTCAACATCGGCATGAACCAGGGCGCGGTCGCCGGTGCCGGCATCGCCGCCCACCTGCACCAGCACGTCGTACCGCGCTGGCCGGGGGACCAGAACTTCATGCCGATCATCGGGCGCACCAAGACCCTGCCCGAGCTGCTCACCGACACCCGAGCGCTCTTCGCCGACGCCTGGACGTGAGGTATCGGCCGGGAGCCGTTAGCCTGCTCGCGACATGTTGGAAAGATTCAAGGGCTTCTGGCAGGGCGTCGTGCTCATGCCGTTCGTGCGCCTCTTCATCCGCTGGGGGATCAGCCCCGACACCGTGACGTTCGTGGGCACCGTCGGGGTGTGCGCCGGCGCGCTCGTCTTCTTCCCGACCGGCCACCTGCTGGTCGGCGTCCTGTTCATCACCGCCTTCGTCTTCAGCGACCTCATCGACGGCAAGATGGCGCGCGAGCTGGGCCGCAGCTCCAAGTTCGGCGCCTTCTGGGACTCCACGCTCGACCGGATCGGCGACGGCGCGATCTTCGGCGGCCTGGCGCTCTACTTCGCCGGCCCCGGTGACTCCTACCTCTACCTGTGCCTCGCGCTCTACTGCCTGGTGATGGGCTCGGTGACCTCCTACGCGCGGGCCCGCGCCGAGTCGCTCGGGATGGACGCCAGGGGCGGGCTCGCCGAGCGGGCCGACCGCCTGGTCGTCGATCCTGGTGATGACCGGGCCTCGGCGGCATCTTCGGCCTGCCGGTCCTGATCTACGTCACGCTGTGGGTCCTGGCCTTCGCCAACACCTACACCGTGGTCTTCCGGGTGCGGAAGGTCCACCGGCAGGCGCTGGTCCTGGACGCCGCGACGGCGCCGGCACTGGCCCGGGGCCGACGGCGCCGCCGGTTCGGAGCCGACCGCCTGATCGCCGTACGATCAGGGCATGGCACAGACGAACGCTGACGGCGCGACCCCCACCGGCACCACCTCGTCGACGGGTCCCGCGACGGGCAGCGACCGGGTCAAGCGCGGCATGGCCGAGATGCTCAAGGGCGGCGTGATCATGGACGTCGTCACCGCCGAGCAGGCCAAGATCGCCGAGGACGCCGGCGCCGTGGCCGTGATGGCCCTCGAGCGGGTGCCCGCCGACATCCGCGCCCAGGGTGGCGTGAGCCGGATGAGCGACCCCGACATGATCGACTCGATCATCGAGACGGTGTCGATCCCGGTGATGGCCAAGGCCCGCATCGGTCACTTCGCCGAGGCCCAGGTCCTGCAGAGCCTCGGCGTCGACTACATCGACGAGTCCGAGGTGCTGACCCCGGCCGACTACGCCAACCACATCGACAAGTGGGACTTCACCGCGCCGTTCGTGTGCGGTGCCACCAACCTCGGCGAGGCGCTGCGCCGGATCACCGAGGGTGCGGCGATGATCCGCTCCAAGGGCGAGGCCGGCACCGGCGACGTCTCCAACGCGGTCATGCACATGCGCACCATCGGCGCCGAGATCCGCCGGCTCGCCTCGCTGACCTCCGACGAGCTCTACGTCGCCGCCAAGGAGCTGCAGGCGCCGTACGACCTGGTCAAGGAGGTCGCCGAGACCGGCAAGCTGCCCGTCGTGCTCTTCACCGCCGGCGGCATCGCCACCCCGGCCGACGCGGCGATGATGATGCAGCTGGGCGCCGAGGGCGTCTTCGTCGGCTCGGGCATCTTCAAGTCCGGCAACCCGGTCCAGCGCGCCGAGGCCATCGTCAAGGCGACCACCTTCTTCGACGACCCCGACATGGTCGCCAAGGTCTCGCGCGGCCTCGGCGAGGCCATGGTCGGCATCAACGTCGACGAGATCCCGCAGCCGCACCGTCTCGCCGAGCGCGGCTGGTAGCACCACCTCGTCCCCCCGACGCCGCGGCCTCGGGCGGATCGGGCTGACGATCCCCGCCGTGCCGTCGCGCGCAGAGGCTCGCGAGTCCGGGTCGACTCTCGTACCTCACCGAGGCGCGCGCCTTCGACCCTCCGGCTCCGGCTGGAGCGGGTCGGGCGCGCCCCGCGACGGGGCCGCGCCGGTCGGGACGACGGCTCTCCCGAGCGGGCGACTCCCGGTCGACCGGGTGAGAAACCGCTGGTCAGAGCCGTCGACCCCGCCGGGCTAGACCGGGATCAAGCATGTCGTCGGGACCACCGATGAGTTCATCACCCAAGAAGCACCCGGGTGAGTGGCTCACGGTCGCGCACCCCCCGACCCCTCAAGGAAAACATCATGAAGAAGACCACCAAGGGTTCCCTCGCCGCCGGTGCGGCCGCCGTCCTCCTCCTCGGCGGTGCGGGCTCGCTGGCGTACTGGACCGACTCCGCCTCCGTCAGCGGTGGATCGGTCACCGCCGGCTCGCTCTCGCTCACCAAGCCGGACTGCGCGGGGACCTGGAAGCACTCCGGCACGGAGACCGACGTCACCAGGTTCGTCCCCGGCGACGTCATCACCAAGACGTGCACCTTCCGGGTCGGTGCCTCCGGGGACAACCTCAAGGCGAACGTCAGCATGCCGGACTCGGTGGCCTTCGCGGCGGTGCCGTCCACCTCCCTCAAGGCCGACGTCAGCGCCACCTACACGCTGGGTGGCGACATCGATCGACGACACGACGGTCATCCGGAGCGCCGACGACGGAGAGTCCCTCGTGGCCACGATCACGGTCACCTTCCCGTTCGGCACCGACGAGACCGGGGCCCCCGTCGTCAACGGCAACGACACCAAGGACATCACGGCGTCGCTCGACGACCTGAAGGTCACCCTCACCCAGGTCGCCTGACCGGCGACGACGAGACGACGAATCCAGCCATGACCACCGAGGTGCGCCACCGCACCGCCGACCACCCGCGCTCCGCCGCGGGGGCCGTCGTGCGGTGGTGCGCCCAGGTGTGCGCCTGGGTCGTCATCGTGCTCAGCCTGGCGGCCCTCGCGGCCGCGGTCCTCGTGCCTCGCCTCGGCGGCGCGACGCCGTACGAGATCCTCACCAGCTCGATGGAGCCGAGCATGCCGCCCGGCACCCTCGTCGTGGTCCGACCGGTCGACGACCCCTCGTCGCTCCGGGTCGGCACCGTCGTCACCTACCAGCTGCACTCGGGCCGACCGACCGTGGTCACCCACCGCGTGATCGACGTGGGATCGAACCTCAAGGGCGAGCTGCGGATCCGCACCCAGGGAGACGCCAACAACGAGCCCGACGAGCTGTGGGTACGCCCGGAGCAGATCCGCGGCGAGCTCTGGTACGCCGTGCCGCACCTCGGTCGCGCCAACCAGGTCCTCAACGGCGGCCAGCGCCAGTCGCTGATCTACCTCGCCGCCGGAGCCCTCCTGCTCTACGCGGTCTGGATGTACCTGGCTGCTGCGGTCACCCGCCGCTCCGGCCGGTGGGCGCGTGGCCGGCGGACCGTGGCCACGGTGCCTGCGGCGCCGGTCGCCGCCACGGTGGCCACCGCGTCGGCACCCCCCGCGCCGGCGGTAGCGCCGGTGGCAGCGACCCCGACACCACCGGAACGCGCCTACGAACGGGCCGGTGTGGGGTGACGCGACGGGGGAGTGCGGCGACGCCGCCGCCCCCCGGGTCTTCCCGAGGTGCTCGCACCTCATCCGCACCTCATCGGCACCTCATCGGCACCTCATCGGCACCGCGTCGATCCGCACACCCCGGCGGACCCTGAACCCAGCAACCCAGCAACCCAGCAGACCCAGAACCCAGCAACCCAGCAACCCAGCAACCCCGCAACCCCGCAACCCCGCCCAGCACGACCCCAACCACCCTTGCTTCCGAGTACCGGAAGCGCCCTGCGCCTGCGGCGCCTGCCCTTCGCCGTCCCGGTGCTCCCCGGCCGGCGAGGAGCAGGTGACCGTCGCGCAGCGAAGACGAGGACTCGCCATGACCAGTCGACGACCCGCACGTCCGGCAGCCGAGCAAGCGGCTGCTCTCCCGGCACCCCGCCAGCGCCGCTGGCGGCGCGTCTTCAGCGCGCGCAACCGTTCCCTGATGTCGCTGGGCGCCATCGGCTTCCTGGCCGTCGGGCTCGGCGCGCAGGGGACCTTCGCGTTCTGGACCGACCAGGCCAAGGTCGAGACCGGCACGTTCAGCTCCGGCACCCTCGACGTCACCCTCAACGGCGCCCTCGCCGGCCCCGCAAACAACGGCGGGTCCATCTCCTTCCCCGGTTTCTCGCTCAACACCATGGTCCCGGGGGAGAGCCAGGCGCAGTCGTTCCCGATCGCCAACGCCGGCACGGTCGGCCTCACCTACACGATCAACGGCACCGCGACCGGTGCCCTCGCCCCGGCGATGCTGTTCGAGGTGCACCTGGGCAACGCCTCCAACTCGGGCACCGCCGCCGCGGCGGAACCGGACCGGCGGCTGCTCCGGCACCACGCTGGCGCCGTTCCAGGTCCTCGGCGGCACGGCCTCCGTCATGACCGGCACCCCCCGGGCGATGGCGGTCGGGGCCTCCGAGACCGTCTGCGTCGTCGCCAAGCTCAACCCCGACGCCGACAACACCATGCAGGGCAAGTCCATGTCCGGCACGATCATCTTCAACGCCAAGCAGGTGATCGCTCCGTGAGCCTCAGCGCCCGTCTGCGTGACGCCTCCCTCTGGGTCGGGGCCGTCCTGGGCCTGCTCTCGATGGTCGCGGCCGTCGCGGTGATGTTCTTCGGCTACACCTTCCTGATCTTCCGCTCCGGGTCGATGGGCCCCGACATCCCCACCGGCTCGTTCGCCCTGGCCCACCGGACCGCGGCCGCCGACCTGCGGGTCGGCGACGTCGTCAGCGTGATCGCCGAGGACGGCGCCCGGATCACCCACCGCATCGAGGCCACGACGCTGCGCGGCGACGAGGCGAGCCTGGTGCTGCGTGGCGACGCCAACAAGACCGTCCGACGCCGAGATCTACGTCGTCCGCGAGGCGCACGTCGAGGTGGCCTCGGTGCCGTACCTGGGCTACGTCGTCACCGGGCCTGATGAGCCCGCCGGGGCTCCTCGCCGTCGGCCTGCTCGAGCGGCATGATGCTGCTCTTCGGCTTCACCGAGCAGTCCCGGGCCGCGACCCCGGAGCCGACGGACCGCGACCCGCGCGCCGACTCCCGAGCCCCGTGCGCGTCAGCTCCGCCCGGCGCCGTGAGCCCCGCACCGAGCGCACCCCGCGGCCCACGCACCACCTCCCGACAGGCAACGACCTCCCGGCCCGCCACGAGCTCTCCACCCGGCAAGGCGCCCCGGATCGTCCTGCGCCGCCCGTCGGTCGCCGCGCGCCTCGTCGGCGCCGGCCGACGGCCCGAGGTGCCGCCTCCCGTCGCGCCGCCACGTCGCGCCGGCGCGCAGCGTCCGGCTACGAAGCGGGGTGCGGCGAGCAACAACCGCCCCGGCACGAAGCAGGGCTCGGCCACGAAGCAGACCCCGACCACCGA
The DNA here is from genome assembly GCA_963757695.1 of uncultured Actinomycetota bacterium. Taxonomy (GTDB): domain Bacteria; phylum Actinomycetota; class Actinomycetes; order Propionibacteriales; family Nocardioidaceae; genus Nocardioides. The sequence continues at coordinate 73,725 of CAVWTJ010000005.1, read as the reverse complement.
GCCACGCCCGGTCGGCAAGCAGCGGCCCACCAACAAGCAGCGCCCTGGTGGCTCCCAGCGCCCGGTCCGGACCCGGGGAGCCACGAAGAAGCGGCGACCCGGCGGCTCGCCACGCCCGGTCGCCAAGCAACGGCCCGCCACCCAGCAGCGCCCGACTGCCAAGGAACGGCCGCCCACCCATCAGGGGCCGCCCACCAGGCAGCGGCCGGTCACAGGCGCCGCGTCTGGTCCGCGCAGCCCGACCAGTCGGCCGACCGCGTGCTCCGCGCCGCCCGCGGCAGGCAGCTGGTGGCCGCGTCGGTCACGCGGGGCCGACGCGGGCCCCGACTCGACCTGCGTCGCCGGTTCGTGTCGGGCTGGGTGGCTCTCTCGGCTCATCTCGGCCGGGACCGCCGGTGTCGGCGTCTACGACACGGCGGCGTTCTTCACCGACGCGCCGCGAGCGGTCGGCAGCTTCAGCGCCTCGTCGGTGACGCCACCGACGGACGTGCGCTGCGTGAACAACGGCTGGAACGACTACATCCAGTGGACCCGGCCCGCCGGCGTCCAGCCCACCGGGTACCGCCTCACCTACAGCTCCACCGGGGGTGACGGCAGCGTCGCCCTGAGCGGCACCACCACGACGTGGCACCCGACCGAGTCGATCCTCTTCGGCCGCTACTACACGGTCTCGGTGCAGGCTGTCTCCGGCTCGTGGGCCAGCGCGCCGGGTGCGGACACCCCGCGGATCATCGCCTACGTCTTCCTCGGAGTGAGCTGCTGACGCAGGCGGCCGGTGCCCGGCGGAGCACGGGCCGAGGTGTCCCGCAGGCTCGGTGGCGCTGAGCCGGCTCAGTCAGCCCCGGTCGCCGAACGTGCGGAAGCAGGCCGGCGATCCCGAGCACCCGACGAGCCGATCCGTCCGGCGGGCCAGGTCGTGGCGAACGTCGAGGTAGTCGCGGGTCGCGGGCGACGTTGGTGATCTGCAGCGGGTCCCGTCGACGGTCGAAGAGCTCGACGAACCGCTTGCCCCTGCCGACCTTCCAGGTCGTGTAGGTGTAGCGCGACGTGCGCACGCCCCGGTAGAGCCAGGGCCCCAGGGCCTGGTCCCGAGGGCGGGTGCCGGCCTGGATCAGGATGGTGTCGCCGGACAGCGCCTCGCCGTCCTGTGCGGCGGGGAGCAGGTCGCGGCCGTCGACCACCCGTCCGGGCGTGGCACCGGCGGCCGAGGCGATCGTCGCGGCCAGGTCGACGGTGGTCACGGTCGAGGACCGCTTCACCTTCGACGGGATGCCCGGACCACGCATGAGCAGCGGCACGCGCAGCGACTCGTCGTACCCGACGACCTTGCCGGTGTAGTGGTGCTCCCCGAGCAGGTAGCCGTTGTCGGAGGTGAACAGGATCAGGGTGTTGTCGAGCGTGCCCTCCGCCTTCAGGGCCGCCACGATGCGGGTGACCCCGTCGTCGACGCTCTGCAACGCGCGGATGCGGGCGAGGAAGTCGGCCTGGACGTCCTTGACCGGTACGACCGGCCGACCGGCGATCATCGGGTTCGGGTCCACCAGCGGGGCGCGGTAGGACTTCTTCGCCAGGGTCGGTGCGCGCTCGCCGGCGAACGCCTTCGCGTACTTGTGCTCCGGCTCGGGCGGTCGCTTGCAGTCCGACTCCCCGCACAGGCCGTGGGGGGCGTAGTAGGAGGTCCAGATGAAGAAGGGGCGCCGGGTGCTGTCGGGCTGGGGCCGGCTCCACTCCTGGATGTGCGCGACCGTCTGGTCGGTGACGTAGGTGGTGGAGTACGACGTCCCGTCCTTGAACCCGCGGATGTGTGAGTCGTCGAAGATGTTGAAGTTGTAGTACCCGAAGCTGCTCCCGGGGGCGACCTTGTAGGTCGACCACCCGGACTGGATGGGGTCGCGGACCGCGCTCCACCGGTTGAGGAACTTGCCGAACATCGCGGTCTCGTAGCCGGCGTCCTGGAGCCACCGCGGCAACGTGTTGTCCGGGTCGCGCAGCGCCGGATAGCCGCCGTGGGCACCCGCGTTCGTGTGCACCCCGTTGTTCTGGGCGTACTGGCCGGTCAGGATCTCGGCCCGGGCAGGGCAGCACAGAGGGTGGGGGGACAGCATGTTGGTGAACGTCGCGCCACGGCCGCCGAGCAGGCGTCGTGTCCGGGGCAGGTACTTCATGTCGGCCAGCGTCTGGTCGTCGGTGGTGATCAGGACGACGTTCGGGGCGCCCGGGGCGGGCGTCGCGGACGGCCGCGTGAGGCCGGTGCCGGGGGCCTTGTCCGCACCCCTCGTCGCGCCCAGGACACGCTGCGCCTTGGCGCTGGCGTCGACGGTGGGGGAGACCATCCCGAACGCCGCCGCGCACGCGACGACGACCGCCAGCAGCAGCAGGCGGCGGAGCCGGGGACCGTGTCTCCACGTGGTCCAGGAGACGAGGGGTGTGCATCAGACGTCGACCTTCGGGAGCAGGCGCGGCCCTGGTGAGCGCCGTGCGACGGGGGGTGGGGGTCCGAGCAATCGACACCGGCTCGTCGAGCCGGCAGTCCCCGCTCGTGACCTGACAGGAGCATGATGCACCATCGATGTCCGATCCGGAGCATATTCGGGGAGGGCCACGCCGAGCGCCCGGTACGGCCGCCGAGCGCCGTCGCGCCACTCGGGCGAGGACCGCTGCGGGCGGCGCCTAGGATCGTCGGATGAGCCCCACGATCGGCGTCCTCGCCCTCCAGGGCGACGTGCGCGAGCACGTCGCGGCCCTGGCCTCGCTGGGCGTCGTGGCGACCGCCGTACGACGTCCCTGCCGAGCTGGCCGCGGTCGACGCGCTGGTGCTGCCGGGTGGCGAGTCGACGACGATGGCCAAGCTGGCGCGGACCTTCGACCTGCTCGAGCCGCTGCGGCAGCGGGTCAAGGAGGGCATGCCGGTCTTCGGCACGTGCGCCGGGATGATCCTGCTCGCCGACCGGATCGAGGACGGCGCCGTCGGCCAGGAGACCATCGGCGGCCTCGACATCACGGTGCGACGCAACGCGTTCGGGCGTCAGGTCGACTCCTTCGAGGGCCCCGTGGACCTGGTCGGCCTCGACGCGCCGGTGCACGGGGTCTTCATCCGGGCGCCCTGGGTGGAGTCGGTCGGCGCCGGCGTCGAGGTGCTGGCCCGTGTAGGTGACGCGGCCGACCCGGCAGCCGTGGGTAGGATCGTCGCGGTCCGTCAGGGACCGTTGATGGCGACGTCGTTCCATCCCGAGGTGGGCGACGACGCCCGGGTCCACGGCCTGTTCGTGGATCTCGTGCGGCAGCACCTGGCCGACCACACGTCGTAGAGGAACAGAAGAGGTAGGCATGTCCGGGCACTCCAAGTGGGCGACCACGAAGCACAAGAAGGCCGCGATCGACGCCAAGCGCGGCAAGATGTTCGCCAAGCTGATCAAGAACATCGAGGTCGCGGCCCGGATGGGCGGCGGTGACCTCGCCGGCAACCCGACGCTCTACGACGCCGATCCAGAAGGCCAAGAAGTCCTCGGTCCCCAACGACAACATCGACCGCGCGGTCAAGCGCGGCTCCGGCGCGGAGACCGGCGGCGCCGAGTACTCCACGATCATGTACGAGGGCTACGGCCCGGCCGGCGTCGCGATGCTCATCGAGTGCCTCACCGACAACAAGAACCGCGCCGCCATGGAGGTCCGCACCGCGATGTCGCGCAACGGCGGCTCGCTGGCCGACCCCGGCTCGGTGTCGTTCCTGTTCAACCGCAAGGGCGTCGTGATCGTCCCGGCCGAGCAGGAGGGCAAGACGGTCTCCGAGGACGACGTCCTCGAGGCCACGCTGGAGGCCGGCGCCGACGAGTGCAACGACCTCGGGGAGGCCTTCGAGGTCGTCTCCGAGGCGACCGACCTGGTCGCGGTCCGCACCGCCCTCCAGGCCGCCGGCATCGACTACGACTCCGCCGAGGCGTCGTTCCTGCCCGACAACAAGATCGCGCTCGACGCCGACGCGGCAGGCAAGCTCTTCCGCCTCATCGACGTGCTCGAGGACCTCGACGACGTCCAGAACCTCTTCGCCAACTACGACGTCTCCGACGAGGTCATGGCCGAGCTGGACGACGCCGACGACTGACGCGGCGGCTCCACCGACGAGCCCGAGCCGGAGGCGCGATCCGCGTGTCGGTGCGGGCACCGTGCGGGGTTCGCGTTAGCGTTGCCTCCGAACATCTGTTCTAACGAGAGGTGGCGGAGTGCGCGTCCTGGGCATCGATCCCGGCCTGACCCGGTGCGGGATGGGAGTCGTCGACGGCGAGCGTCGGGCGGCCCCTGACCCTCGTCGACGTCAACGTGCTGCGCACGTCCTCCGACCTGCCGGTCGCCCAGCGGCTGGTGACGATCGAGAAGGGCATCGACGCCTGGCTCGACGAGTACCGTCCCGACGCGGTCGCCGTGGAGCGGGTCTTCGCCCGCTCCGACGTCAGCACGGTCATGGGCACCGCCCAGGCCAGCGGCATCGCGCTGGTCTGCGCGGCCCGCCGCGGCCTACCCGTCGCGCTGCACACGCCGAGCGAGGTCAAGGCCGCCGTGTCCGGCAGCGGCCGTGCCGACAAGGCCCAGGTGGGGGCGATGGTCACCCGCATCCTGCGACTCGACGCCGCGCCCAAGCCGGCCGACGCCGCCGACGCGCTGGCGCTGGCCATCACCCACATCTGGCGCGGCGGCGCCCAGGCCCGGATCGACGCGGCCGTCGCCGCCGCCGGGGCCCGCCGGGCCGTGAGCACGAGGAGAGCCCGATGATCGCGTTCGTGAGCGGCCAGGTGGCCGCCGTGACCCTGTCCAGCGCCGTGCTGGAGGTCGGGCGGGGTCGGCCTGGAGCTGCTGTGCACCCCGGGCACGCTCGCCACCCTGCGCGAGGGCCAGCGCGCGACCCTGCCGACCAGCATGGTGGTGCGCGAGGACTCCCTGACCCTCTTCGGGTTCGTCGACGACGACGAGAAGTCGATCTTCGAGCTCGTCCAGACGGCCTCGGGCGTGGGTCCCAAGGTCGCCCAGGCGATCACCGCGGTGCTCTCGCCCGACGACCTGCGCCGCGCCATCGCCGGCGACGACGTCAAGACGCTCACCCGCGTGCCCGGGATCGGCCAGAAGGGCGCGCAGCGGATCATCCTCGAGCTCAAGGACCGCATCGGCGCGCCGACCGGGGGCCGTACGGCGGCCGCGAGCATCCCCGCCGCCGATCCCTGGCGCGAGCAGGTGCACCAGGGCCTGGTCGGCCTCGGCTGGTCGGCCAAGGAGGCCGAGCGGGCCGTCGACGTGGTCGCCCCCGACGCCGGTGACAGTCCCGACGTCGGGGCCCTGCTGCGCGCCGCGCTGCGCGCCCTCAGCAAGGCCTGAGCGCCGTGCACGACGACGACACCGACCTCGACGCCGCTCTCCGCCGCCGAGGAGCGGCACCTGCGCACCCTGACCGCCGCCGAGGCCGAGGGCGACGAGCGGGCCATCGAGGCCGCACTGCGTCCGCGGACCCTGGACGAGGTCGTCGGGCAGGCCCGCGTGCGCGAGCAGCTCGGGCCTGGTCCTCGAGGCCGCCCGGATGCGCGGTCGCTCCGCCGACCACGTGCTGCTCTCCGGCCCGCCCGGCCTGGGCAAGACCACGCTGGCGATGATCATCGCCGCCGAGATGCAGGCGCCGCTGCGCCTGACCAGCGGGCCGGCGATCACCCACGCCGGCGACCTCGCGGCCATCCTCTCCGGGCTCAACGAGGGCGACGTGCTCTTCGTCGACGAGATCCACCGGATGTCGCGCCCGGCCGAGGAGATGCTCTACCTGGCGATGGAGGACTTCCGCGTCGACGTCGTGATCGGCAAGGGCCCCGGCGCGACCGCGATCCCGCTGGAGATCCCGCCGTTCACGCTGGTCGGGGCCACCACCCGCGCCGGTCTGCTGCCCGGCCCGCTGCGCGACCGGTTCGGCTTCACCGGGCACCTGGAGTTCTACGAGCCCGACGAGCTCGACCTCATCGTGCACCGCTCGGCCGGCCTGCTCGGGGTCGAGCTCACCGACGAGGGTTCCGCCGAGATCGCCTCCCGCTCGCGCGGCACGCCGCGTATCGCCAACCGGCTGCTGCGGCGGGTGCGCGACTTCGCCCAGGTGCGCGCCGACGGCGTGGTCACGCTCGACGTGGCCCACTCGACCCTGGACCTGTACGAGGTCGACCGGCTCGGCCTCGACCGTCTCGACCGGGCGGTGATCGACGCCCTGTGCAGCCGGTTCGGCGGTGGGCCGGTCGGCGCCTCGACGCTGGCGGTCGCCGTGGGGGAGGAGCGCGAGACCGTCGAGGAGGTCGCCGAGCCGTTCCTGGTGCGTCTGGGCTTCCTGGCGCGCACCCCGCGGGGTCGGATCGCCACGCCGGCGGCGTGGGCCCACCTCGGGCTCACCGCGCCCCGGACGACGGCGCTCGACGAGGGAACCCTCTTCGAGTCCTGATCGTTGGACGTCTCGTCCGGTCACCTCCGGACGCGCCGCCCGGGGATTGGTCGAACGCGCCGTCCTCGTGGCTACACTTGCCCGTCGGTCGGCAGCCGCCGCGTCCGCGGGACCGTGCTGCCACGCTTGATTGCTGAGAGGTCTACTTTTCGTGAACGGGCTCGAGTTCCTGCCCCTGGTCGTCATCATCCTGCTTTTCTGGCTGTTCTTCATCCGCCCGGCCTCGCGCCGAGCGCGGGAGACCTCGCAGATGCAGAGCGGTCTCGACGTCGGCGACAAGGTGGTCCTGACCTCGGGCTTCTACGCCACGATCACCGCGCTCCACGACGACCGGCTGGAGGTCGAGCTCTCGCCCGGCTTCGCGGTGACGGTCGACCGGCGCGCGGTGGGTGCAGTCCAGCGCACCGAGGCCGACGCGGCCGACCACGAGACCTACAACGAGACCGACGAGCGGGCCCTCGCAGGCGACCGACGTCGAGGAGAACTGAGATGGCGAAGAAGCAGGCCCGGCCGGGGCGCACCCTGGTCGTGTTCTTCATCGGGGTGGCGATCGCCTTCGGTCTGGTCGCCCTGACCGGCACCTGGAAGCCGGCGCTCGGCCTCGACCTGGAGGGCGGCACCCGCATCACGCTCCAGGCCAAGGGCAACCCGAGCCAGGAGAACCTCACCGAGGCGCGCGACATCATCGACCAGCGCGTCAACGGCTCCGGCGTGTCGGAGGCCGAGGTCACCACCCAGGGCGGCGGCATCATCACCGTCGAGATCCCCGGTGCGCGTCGCCGTGACCTCATCGACACCGTCGAGCGCCAGGCGCAGCTGCGCTTCCGCCTGGTCGCGTGCTCGGAGACCAGCGGCACGGGCTGCGTGCCCGGCGGCGAGCGACCGACCCGAGCACCATCGACCCGTCGAACCTGCCCACGGTCGACGACGCTGCGCCCACGACACCGGACACGACGGTGACCCCCAAGCCCGACTCGGTCGGCCCCACGGACGGGCCGTCGAGCTCCTCGTCGAGCCCGGCCAACCCGCGGGTCGCGCCGGGCTTCGGCCAGCAGGGCGAGACGCCGTCCGCCTCGCCGACGGACACGCCGAGCGACACCGCCACGGACACCCCGAGCGACACCGGCACGGACGCCCCGACGAACGCACCGACGGACGCCCCGACTGATGCGGCCACGGATGCTCCGCCCACCGACTTCGACCAGAACGCCACGGCGCCGCTGGCCAAGCAGCTGGAGTTCATCCGCGGCGGCTTCACCGCCGCCGACGTCGAGCTCTACAACTCCTATGCCTGCGACGCCGACGGCACGCTGGTCAACGCGACCGACGGCACGCCGGCCAACCTGGCCGACGACCCGCTCAAGCCGCTGGTCGCCTGCTCCCCGCCGGAGCCGGCGGTCGGCAGCACCGACGCGCAGCCGTCGTTCAAGTACCTGCTCTCCAAGGCCATCATCGAGGGCACCGACCTGAGCGACGCCGGTTACGGCATCCCGCAGGGCGAGCTCGGCTACGCGGTGACCCTGGACCTCAAGGGCGGCGGCAAGGACGTGTTCACCAAGGCCTCGACCGACCTGGTCGTCGACACCGAGCAGTTCGCGATCGTGCTGGACGGCAAGGTGCTCTCCGCACCGACGTTCCGTGGACCGATCACCGGCGGCTCGGCCCAGATCTCGGGCAACTTCACCGAGTCCTCGGCCAAGAGCCTCTCCACGAGCCTGCAGTACGGCGCCCTGCCGATCTCCTTCAACGACCCCAGCACCGACACGATCGGCCCCTCGCTGGCCGGCGACCAGCTCAGCGCCGGCCTCACCGCCGGCGTGATCGGCCTGCTCCTGGTGATGCTCTACTGCCTGCTCTACTACCGCGGCCTCGGCCTGGTCGTGCTCGCCTCGCTGGTGGTGGCCGCCGGCATCACCTACGCGATGGTGCTGCTGCTGAGCGAGACGGCCGGCTTCACGCTGACGTTGCCCGGCATCGCCGGGCTGATCATCGCGGTCGGCATCACCGCCGACTCGTTCATCATCCTGTTCGAGCGGATCCGTGACGAGATGCGCGACGGCAAGTCGATGCGGGTCGCGGTCGAGTCCGGCTGGACCCGGGCGCGCAACACGACGCTGGCCGCCGACGCGGTCTCGCTGCTCGCCGCCGTGGTGCTCTACATCTTCGCCTCCGGCGTGGTGAAGGGCTTCGCGTTCGCGCTCGGTCTGACCACCGTGATCGACCTGGTCGTCTTCTTCTACTTCACCAAGCCGATGGTGTCCTACCTGGCCCGCTACCGGTTCTTCAACAAGGGGCACCGCTTCTCCGGGCTCAGCGCCGAGACGCTGGGCATGGACGCGATCGCCACGGGAGGTAAGGCCTGATGGGCAAGTTCTCTCGGCTCGGCAACGAGCTGTACACCGGACGCCGGTCCTTCGACTTCATCGGTCGCCGGCTCGTGTTCTACGTCATCTCGGCGATCCTCGTCCTCGGCGCCGGCGGGATCGTCATCGGCAAGGGCCTGAACTTCGGCATCGAGTTCACCGGCGGCACCGAGTTCCAGGTCAGCCTGCCGGCCGACCAGGTCACCCAGGACACCGCCGACCGCCTCCGGGTGTTCGTCCAGGACAACGGGATCGACACCGGCGACCCGATCGTCAACACCCAGGGCACCTCCTCGGTCGTCGTCCAGACCAAGGAGCTCAGCACCGCCGACGCCGACACCCTGATCACCGCGATCGCGCAGGAGACCGGGATCCCGGCCGACCAGGCCGAGGACCAGGTCAACGTGTCCGCGATCGGCGCCAGCCTCGGTGCCCAGCTCGCCAAGCGGGCCGCCATCGGCGTCGGGGTCTTCCTGTTCCTGGTCGTGCTCTTCATCTGGGCCTACTCCCGTGAGTGGAAGATGTCGGTGGCCGGCCTGCTCGCCCTCTTCCACGACATCGCGGTCACGATCGGTGTCTACGCACTGTCCGGCTTCGCGGTGACGCCCGCGGCGGTCACCGGCCTCCTGGCGATCCTCGGCTTCTCGCTCTACGACACCGTGGTCGTCTTCGACAAGGTGCGCGAGAACACCAAGGACCTGCGCTCGTCCAGGACGACGTACGCGGCCGCGGCCAACCTGGCGGTCAACCAGACGCTGGTCCGCTCGATCAACACCTCGATCGTGGCGCTCATCCCGATCGGGTCGATCCTCTACGTCAGCGCGACCCAGCTCGGGTCGAGCTCGCTGCAGGACCTCGCCCTCGCGCAGTTCGTCGGCATGGGTGTCGGCGTCTACTCGTCGATCTTCCTGGCCCCGCGCGTGCTGGTGCACCTGAAGTCCAACGAGGACGACGTCAAGCTGGCCGAGAAGCGCGCCAGGGCCCGGAACCGCGCCCAGGCCGACCGCTACGCGTCGGTCCCGGCGTTCACCGACGACCTGCCGGTGGGCGAGTCGCCCGAGGGTGTGGGCGACGGCTTCGCGGACGACGAGGACGACGAGGAGCTCGTGGTCAGGCCGCGGAACACGGACGCGATGGATCGTGGTCGCGTCGTCCCGCCGGCGCGGGGACCGATGTCGGAGACCAACAGCTCCGGCCGGGTCCAGCCCACGCGCTCCACCAAGTCGCAGCGCAACAAGAAGTAGTCGTCCGTGGTCGAGCTCGCAGGTGAGCACCCGGGCGACGGGGAGCGGCGGTCGGGGCCCTGACCCGGCTGGTGCTCGACGTGCCCGACTTCCCCGAGCCGGGCATCGTCTTCAAGGACATCGCCCCGCTCCTGGCCGACCCGGCCGGCTTCGCCGCGGTCGTCGCGGCGCTCGCCGCGGTCGGCCGCGACGAGCGGCGGCACGGTCGTCGTCGACAAGGTCGTCGGGCATGGAGGCGCGCGGGTTCATCTTCGCCGCCCCGGTCGCCCTGGCGCTCGGCGTCGGGTTCGTGCCGATCCGCAAGGCCGGCAAGCTGCCCCGGGCCACGCACGCGGTCTCCTACGCCCTCGAGTACGGCGAGGCGACCCTCGAGCTGCACCGCGACGCCATCGCCCCAGGTGAGCGGGTCCTGCTGGTCGACGACGTGCTCGCGACCGGCGGCACGGCCGCCGCCACCCGCGACCTGATCGTCGCCTGCGGTGGCACGGCCGTTGCCCTCGCCGTGCTCATGGAGCTCTCGTTCCTGCCCGGTCGTGCGACGGTCGGGGACCTCCCGGTCACCGCCCTGCAGACGCTCTGACCCGCCCGGTGTCCGCAGCGACGACGCCCGCGTAGGCTGGGGAAATGACAGAGGATCGCACCGCCCCCCCGGCGCGTGCGCGCGCGACCACGTCCGGGCCCGAGGCGCCGCGGAACGACGTACCGCCCGACGGTGCGGGCGCGGCCGGTCGCGGCATGCGTGCCCGCCTGGCGCGCATGGGCACCAAGGGGCCGGTCGGCAACCCGGTGCTCGAGCCGCTGTTCCGCGCGGTACGGGCCAACCACCCGAAGGCGGACCTCGCCCTCCTCGAGCGGGCCTACGTCACCGCGGAGAAGATGCACGGCCCGCAGATGCGCAAGAGCGGTGACCCCTACATCACCCACCCGCTCGCGGTGACCACGATCCTCGCCGGCATCGGCATGACCGAGCCGACCCTGGTGGCGGCGCTGCTGCACGACACCGTCGAGGACACCGACTACACCCTCGACCAGTGCCGCGAGGACTTCGGCGACGAGGTCGCCGCGATGGTCGACGGCGTCACCAAGCTCGACAAGGTCGTCTACGGCGACTCCGCGCAGGCCGAGACGATCCGCAAGATGATCGTGGCGATGTCGCGCGACATCCGGGTGCTGGTCATCAAGCTCGCCGACCGCCTGCACAACATGCGCACCCTGCGCTACGTGCCGCTCAAGAGCCAGGAGCGCACCGCCCGCGAGACGCTCGACATCTACGCCCCGCTGGCCCACCGGCTGGGCATGAACACCATCAAGTGGGAGCTGGAGGACCTCGCGTTCGCCACCCTGCACCCCAAGATCTACGACGAGATCGTGCGGATGGTCGCCGAGCGTGCGCCGTCGCGCGACCAGTTCCTGGCCGAGGTGATCACCCAGGTCGAGAAGGACCTGCGCGAGGGCAAGGTCCGCGCCACGGTCACCGGGCGACCCAAGCACTACTACTCGATCTACCAGAAGATGATCGTCGGGGGTCGCGACTTCTCCGACATCTACGACCTGGTCGGGATCCGGATCCTCGTCGACAACGACCGCGACTGCTACTCGGTCCTCGGCGTCCTCCACTCGCGCTGGAACCCGGTCCTGGGGCGCTTCAAGGACTACGTCGCGATGCCGAAGTTCAACATGTACCAGTCGCTGCACACCACCGTGATCGGGCCGCAGGGCAAGCCGGTGGAGATGCAGATCCGGACCTTCGCGATGCACCGCCGCGCCGAGTACGGCGTCGCCGCGCACTGGAAGTACAAGGAGGACGGTCGCGAGGGCCGCGACACCGAGGCCCGCCTCGGCACGCCGGACCCGTCCTCCGACATGGCCTGGGTGCGCCAGCTCGTCGACTGGCAGAACGACATCGAGGACCCGGGCGAGTTCCTGGAGTCCCTGCGCTTCGAGATCAACCGGTCCGAGACCTACGTCTTCACCCCGCGCGGCGACGTGATCGCGCTGCCCTCGGGCTCGACCCCGGTCGACTTCGCCTACGCCGTGCACACCGAGGTCGGCCACCACACCATCGGTGCGCGGGTCAACGGTCGGCTCGTGCCCCTGGAGTCGACCCTCGACAACGGCGACGTGGTCGAGGTCTTCACCTCCAAGTCGGCCACCGCCGGTCCGTCGCGCGACTGGCTGGGGTTCGTGAGGTCGCCGCGCGCCCGCGCCAAGATCCGTCAGTGGTTCACCAAGGAGCGTCGCGAGGAGGCGATCGAGCGGGGCAAGGACCAGATCGCCAAGCTCATGCGCAAGGAGGGCCTGCCGATCAAGCGGCTCCTCACCCACGAGTCGCTGAACCAGGTCGCCACCTCGCTCAACCTGGCCGACGTGACCGGGCTGTACGCCGCCGTCGGGGAGGGCAACCTCGGCGCGCAGACCGTCGTACGCAAGGTCATCGAGCTGCTCGGCGGGGAGGCCGGGGTCCAGGAGGACCTCGCCGAGGCGGTGACGATCACCGGACGCAGCCGGCGCCAGGGCGGCGCGGGCGGAGCCGACTCCGGGGTCATCGTCAAGGGCTCGCCCGACGTCTGGGTCAAGCTGGCCAAGTGCTGCACGCCCGTGCCGCCCGACGCGATCCTCGGGTTCGTCACCAAGGGTGGGGGCGTCTCGGTCCACCGTCGCGACTGCACCAATGCCGCCAACCTCGAGACGCAGCCGGAGAAGGTGCTCGACGTCGAGTGGGCGCCCAACGGCTCCTCGATGTTCCTGGTCAACATCCAGGTCGAGGCCATCGACCGGGCCCGGCTGCTGTCCGACATCACCATGGTGCTCTCCGACGCCCACGTGAACATCCTCAGCGCCAACCTCTCCACCACCCGCGACCGGGTCGCGAAGTCGCGGTTCAGCTTCGAGATGGCCGAGGCCAAGCACCTCGACAACGTCCTGCGCGCCGTCCGCACGGTCCCGGGCGTGTTCGACGCCTACCGCGTCACCCAGTAGCGCCCGGGTCCCGGCAGCCCCGCCGACCCGTCGCTTCTCCGCCGACCCGTCAGTTCTAGAAGCGACGGGTCAGCGGAAAACTGACGGGTCAGCGGAAAACTGACGGGTCAGCGGAAGACTGACGGGTCAGCCGGAGTAGTCCTGGCTGGCGCGGCGCGCCATCTCCAGGAACGCCTGGCGGGACTCGAGGTTGTCCTCGAGGTCCTTGACCTTCTTGTCGTTGCCGGCGGCGCGGGCCTTCGCGAGGTTGGCCTCCACCTCGGCGATGGCGTCCTCGAGCTTGGAGACCATGTCGTTGGCGCGCGCCGACTTCTCCGGGTCCGAGCGCTTCCACTGGTCGTCCTCGACGGCGCGGATGGCGTTCTCGACGGCGCGGATGCGGCCCTCGAGCTCCTTCATCCGGTCGCGCGGGACCTTGCCGGCAGCGTCCCAGCGGTCGGCGATGTCGCGGAAGGCCTTCTTCGCGGCGTCCACGTCGGTGACGGGCACGAGCTGCTCGGCCTCGACGATCAGGGCGTCCTTGACGACGGCGTTCTCCGCGAACTCCGCGTCGAGGGCGGCGTTGGTGGCGTCGCGCGCACCGAAGAACGTGTCCTGCGCACCCCGGAACCGCTTCCAGAGCTGGTCGTCGACGTCCTTGGGGGCGGGGCCGGCGGCCTTCCAGTCGCGCATCAGGTCGCGGTACCTGCCCGCGGTCGGACCCCACTCGGTGGAGTCGGCGAGCGCCTCGGCCTCCGTGGCCAGCCGCTCCTTGATCGACCCGGGCACCCTCGCGCTTCTCGTCCTGCTCGGCGAAGTGCGCCTTGCGGCGCCGCGTGTACGACGTCCGCGCACCCGAGAAGCGCTTCCACAGCGCGTCGTCGGAGGCGCGGTCGATGCGTGGGAGCGCCTTCCACTGGTCGAGGAGCTCGCGCAGCTTGTTGGCGCCGTTGCGCCAGTCGCTGCCCGCGGCGAGGGCCTCGGCCTGCTCGACCAGCCGCTCCTTGTCGGCCTTCGACTCGGCGGCCTTCTGCGCCTTCTCGGCCTTGCGGGCCTCCCGCTGCACGGCCAGCACCGGCGCCAGGGCGTCGAGACGACCGTTGAGGGAGGCCAGGTCGCCGACGGCGTTGGCGTCGGCCACCTGGGCGCGCACGGTCTTGATCGACTCGGCGGCCTCCTCGGGCGTCAGCTTGGCGCCGTTGACCCGCTGCTCGAGCAGCTGCACCTCGAAGGAGAGCGCGGCGAAGCGCTCGGTGAAGAAGTGCAGGGCCTCTTCGGGTGTGCCCGCGGGGTAGGAACCCACCGCGCGCTCGCCCTCGGAGGTCTTCACGTACACGGTGCCGTCGTCATCGACGCGACCCCATTCGCTGCTGGTCACTGCGGATCCTCTTCGTCGTCTGGCGCAGAAGGCCCCATGCTAAGGGAGAGCCGCGCTCACCGGTGACCCGCCGTGGGCGCGTCCGGCCCTCGATACCCGCGCGAGACCCACGCGAGACCCACGCGAGAGGTCCCGTGGCGCCTCGCTACCCTGAACCGGTGTTGATCGCAGGCTTCCCCGCAGGACCGTGGGGCACCAACTGTTACGTCGCCGCCACCGGTCCCGGGAGCGAGTGTGTCGTCATCGACCCGGGCAAGGACGCGGCCTCCGGGGTCGCCGACGTGGTCCGCGAGCACCGCCTGAAGCCGGTGGCCGTGCTGGTGACCCACGGCCACGTCGACCACATGTGGTGCGTCGCCCCCGTGGCCGGCACCTACGACGCGACCGCGTGGATCCACCCCGCCGACCGGCACCTGCTCGCCGACCCGATGCAGGGCATGTCGCGCGAGACGACAGCGATGCTGCTCGGTGGGACGTACGAGTTCGCCGAGCCCGACGACGTACGCGAGCTCAGCGACGCCCAGCGCCTCGAGCTGGCCGGTCTCACGTTCGTCGTCGACCACACGCCGGGGCACACCCAGGGCTCGGTCACCTTCCGCGCGCCCTACCCCGAGCAGGACATCTCCGAGGTGATGTTCTCCGGTGACCTGCTCTTCGCCGGGTCCATCGGCCGTACGGACCTGCCGGGCGGTGACCACCCCACGATGCTGCGCAGCCTCGCCGCCAAGGTGCTGCCGCTCGCCGACGACATCGTGGTGCTGCCCGGCCACGGCGAGCAGACGTCCATCGGTCGCGAGCGCGCGACCAACCCCTTCCTGCAGGACCTCGACGGTGCCGACGACGGTCCCGGTCCCGAGGGTCCGGCGGGCCGAGTCACCCGAGGTCTCTGAACACCCATGAACGCCAAGCCCACCCCGCTGAGCGGGTTCCCCGAGCTCCTGCCCGAGCACCGCTCGGTCGAGCAGCAGGTGATCGACAGCCTGCGTCGTACCTTCGAGCTGCACGGCTTCTCCGGCATCGAGACCCGCGCGGTCGAGCCGCTGGACCAGCTGCTGCGCAAGGGCGACACCTCCAAGGAGGTCTACGTCCTGCGTCGCCTCCAGGAGAGCGACGGTGCGGCCGACTCCGGCATGGGCCTGCACTTCGACCTGACCGTGCCGTTCGCCCGCTTCGTGCTGGAGAACGCCGGCAGGCTGGAGTTCCCGTTCCGCCGCTACCAGATCCAGAAGGCGTGGCGAGGCGAACGTCCCCAGGAGGGCCGCTACCGCGAGTTCACCCAGGCCGACATCGACATCATCGGACGCGACGTGCTGGCCTTCCACCACGACGTCGAGGTCACCCGCGTCATGGTCGACGCCCTCTCGCAGCTCGACTTCCTGCCGCCGTTCCGGCTCCAGGTCAACAACCGCAAGCTCATCCAGGGCTTCTACACCGGCATCGGCGCCGGCGCCATCGACGGCGGCGTCGACGAGGTGATGCGCCTGGTCGACAAGCTCGACAAGATGCCGGTCGACGCCGTCCGTACCCAGCTCGTCCAGGCCGGCCTCGACGAGGCGCAGGCCGACCAGTGCCTCCGGCTGGCGACCATCACCTCCGCGGACGACTCGTTCGTGGAGCAGGTCCGTGCGCTGGGCGTCGAGGACCCGTTGCTCGAGGAGGGTCTCGCCGAGCTGGCCGAGGTCGTCCGCGGTTGCGCGCCCCTCGCCGGTGAGCGCGTCTCCATCGTCGCCGACCTCTCGATCGCCCGGGGCCTGGACTACTACACCGGCACCGTCTTCGAGACCCGATTGGTCGGCAGCGAGTCGTTGGGCTCGATCTGCTCCGGCGGTCGCTACGACGCGCTGGCCAGCGACGGGCGTACGACGTACCCCGGGGTCGGAATCTCGCTCGGCGTGAGCCGGGTCCTGGTGCCGTTGATCAACAAGGGCGTGCTCCGCGCCGACCGGGTGGTCCCCAGTGCCGTCCTGGTCGCCGTCAACGACGAGGACTCCCGCGCCGCCAGCGACCTCATCGCCACCGCCCTGCGCGCGCATGACGTGCCGTGCGAGGTCGCCGCCACCGCCGCGAAGTTCGGCAAGCAGATCCGCTACGCCGAGCGCCGCGGCATCCCCTACGTCTGGTTCACCCGCACCGCCGACGACGGCGCGGTGACCCACCAGGTCAAGGACATCCGATCCGGGGAGCAGGTGGACGCCGATCCGGCCTCCTGGTCCCCACCCACCGAGGACCTGCGACCGCAGGTGATCTCGGCAGGCCCCACCACCGAGGAGACAAGCCCGTGATCCGCACCCATGACGCCGGAGCCCTGCGCGCCGAGCACGCAGGCCAGACCGTGACCCTTGCCGGGTGGGTGGCCAAGCGCCGCGACCACGGAGGCGTGGCCTTCCTCGACCTCCGTGAGGCCAGCGGCGTGGTCCAGGTCGTCGTCCGCGACGAGGACGTCGCCCACTCCCTGCGCAACGAGTACTGCATCCAGGTCACCGGCACCGTCAACGTCCGGCCCGAGGGCAACACCAACCCCACCCTGCCCACCGGCGAGGTCGAGGTCATCACGACCGACCTGCAGGTGCTCAGCGCGGCCGCGCCGTTGCCGTTCCCCATCGACGACCACGTGGACGTGGGGGAGGAGGCCCGCCTCAAGCACCGCTACCTCGACCTGCGCCGCAGCGGCCCCAACGCTGCGCTGCGCCTGCGGAGCAAGGTCAACAAGGCCGCCCGCGACGTCCTGGACGGCCACGACTTCGTCGAGATCGAGACCCCGACCCTGACCCGGTCGACCCCCGAGGGAGCGCGTGACTTCCTGGTGCCTGCGCGCCTGCAGCCCGGCAGCTGGTACGCCCTGCCGCAGAGCCCGCAGCTGTTCAAGCAGCTGCTGATGGTCTCGGGCATGGAGCGCTACTTCCAGATCGCGCGCTGCTACCGCGACGAGGACTTCCGCGCCGACCGGCAGCCCGAGTTCACCCAGCTCGACATCGAGATGAGCTTCGTCGAGCAGGACGACGTCCTCGACGCTCGCCGAGGAGATCCTGGTAGCCCTGTGGAGCCTCATCGGGCACGACGTGCCCACGCCGCTGCCGCGGATGACGTACGCCGAGTCGATGGCGCGCTACGGCTCCGACAAGCCCGACCTGCGCCTGAGCCTGGAGCTCACCGAGTGCACCGACTACTTCGCCGACACGACGTTCCGGGTCTTCCAGGCGCCGTACGTCGGGGCCGTCGTGATGCCCGGGGGAGCGAGCCAGCCGCGCAAGAAGCTCGACGCCTGGCAGGAGTGGGCCAAGCAGCGCGGTGCCCGTGGCCTGGCCTACGTGCTGGTCGGTGACGACGGCGAGCTCGGCGGTCCTGTGGCCAAGAACCTCACCGACACCGAGCGGGCCGGCCTCGCCGCCCACGTCGGTGCCGAGCCGGGCGACTGCATCTTCTTCGCGGCGGGACCGGTCAAGAGCAGCAGGGCTCTCCTGGGCGCCGCGCGGCTGGAGATCGGGCGCCGCTGCGACCTGATCGACGAGAGCGCCTGGAGCTTCGTCTGGGTCGTGGACGCGCCGCTGTTCGAGCCGGCCGACGAGGCCACCGCGGCCGGCGACGTGGCGGTCGGGAGCGGCGCCTGGACCGCGGTGCACCACGCCTTCACCTCCCCGCAGGACCTCGACGGGTTCGACGCCGACCCCGGCAACGCCCTGGCGTGGGCCTACGACATCGTCTGCAACGGCAACGAGATCGGTGGAGGGTCGATCCGGATCCACGCCGAGGACGTGCAGAAGCGGGTCTTCGCGATCATGGGCATCGGCGAGGCCGAGGCGGACGAGAAGTTCGGCTTCCTCCTCAACGCCTTCAAGTACGGCGCACCGCCCCACGGCGGGATCGCCTTCGGCTGGGACCGCATCGTGGCTCTGCTGGCCGGCACGGACTCGATCCGCGACGTCATCGCCTTCCCCAAGTCCGGCGGCGGCTTCGATCCGCTGACGGCAGCGCCTGCGCCGATCACGGCCCAGCAGCGCAAGGAGGCGGGCGTCGACGCCCCTGCGACGAAGGATCTTGCGGCGGAGGGCTGACCTGCCGGACGGTCGTCGGCAGCGATGAAATCAGATCGTTACGGTTACGTACCCACCTCGGCGTCAAGCGTCACCTAGAGTCGCACGCGGCGCGATCAGCGCGCCGGAGGGTGGTTCATGCCCTCCGGTCAGCCGGATCGGGACGGCACGGGCGGTCCCAACGAGGTGAGCATGTCGACATCGGTGAGTTCGGACGTGGTGGAGGGCAGCGGTCACGACGCCGACCCGGAAGAGCCCGGCACCCCCAAAGAGCTCGCTGGTCGCTCCCCGACGCGGATCGCCATCGGCCGTCTCGCGAAGGACAAGGTCGCGGTCATCTGCACCGCGATCCTGCTCCTGCTGATCGTCCTGGCCGTGATGGCGCCGCTCATCTGCGACTGGCTGAACATCTTCTACAACCAGGACGACCCGGCCGCCCCGAGCCCGAGCGAGATGCTGGACCAGGACTTCGTCAACGGTCACCCCGGCTACCCGCTCTTCGGGCCGCCGTACCACCCGTTCACCTGGGACCACCCGCTCGGCATCGAGCCGGGCACCGGCAAGGACAACCTCGCGCTGCTCCTCTACGGCCTGCGCACCTCGCTCCTGGTGGCCACCCTGGCCACCGTGGTCTCGACCGTCGTCGGCGTGTCCCTGGGTCTCGTCGCCGGCTACGCCCGCGGCTGGGTCGACGCCGCGCTGTCGTTCTTCATCGACTTCTTCCTCTCGTTCCCGTTCCTGCTCGGCGCTCTGGCACTTGCGCCGATCATCACCAGCCGGTTCGGACGGGGGGACGGCGCGATCAGCCTCAAGCAGGCCGAGCTCTTCGCCCTCGTGGGCGTGCTGGTGCTGTTCGGCTGGATGGGTCTGGCCCGACTGATCCGCGGACAAGTGCTGTCGCTGCGCGAGCGCGAGTTCATCCAGGCCGCCCAGGTCATCGGCGTGCCGACCCGCTCGATCCTGTTCAAGGAGCTGCTGCCCAACCTGGTGGCGCCGATCGTCGTGGCCGTCTCGCTCTCGCTGCCGGCGTACGTCGGTGCCGAGGCCGGCCTGTCGTTCCTCGGCATCGGGCTCACCGAGAGCCCCTCGCTGGGCCGCACGGTCAACCGCGCCGCGGGCGCGAGCTTCTTCGAGACATATCCCCTGTATCTCTGGGCGCCAGTGGTCACGATCATGATCCTGGTCATCGCCCTGAACCTCGTCGGCGACTCGATCCGAGACGCCTTCGACCCCAAGACTCGCCGATGATCCGACCCTGGACATCGGGAGACACACAAGATGGAAAGAAGGGTGGGCAAAGGATGCGGTTGAGGAAGCCGATCATCGCCGTCGCCGCTGTGAGTGCGTTCGCACTGGCAGCCTGCGGCGGAAGCGACACGACGGACACGTCGGGCAACGGCACCGGCGGCAGCGCCAGCGAGCTGCCGGGCACCAACGAGGGTGGCAACACCGGTGAGACCAAGGACGAGACCGCGGTCGGTCCGGTCACCATCGACGGCGCCACCGAGGGTGGCACCGTCACGGTGCTCTCGGCGGCCGGCCTGAACACGATGGACCCGAGCGAGGCGTACTACCAGAACACCAGCTCGATCCTCACCGGCCTCGTCACCCGGTCGCTGACCCAGTACAAGTTCGACCCGGAGACGGGCAACCAGATCCTGGTGCCCGACATGGCGACCGACCTCGGCACCCCCAACGACGACTTCACCGAGTGGACGTTCACCCTCAAGGACGGCCTGAAGTACGAGGACGGCACCCCGGTCAAGCCGGAGGACTTCATCTTCTCCGCCGCGCGCTCCTTCGACCGCACCGCGTTCCCCGAGGGTCCCGCGTTCTCGAACGACTACTTCGAGGGTGGCGACACCTACAAGGGCCCGTACACCGGCAAGGGCCTCGACGGCTTCACCGCTGTCACCGCCGACGGCAACACGCTCACCTACAAGATGAGCACGCCGTTCCCCGACATGTCCTACTGGGCGTCGTTCGCTGCGCTGGGCCCGATCCCGAACAGCCCGGACTCCGACCCCGAGAAGTACCGGATGCACCCGCTGGCCACCGGCCCGTACATGTTCGGCAAGTACGTCCCCGAGAAGTCGCTCGAGCTCGTCCGCAACCCCAACTGGGACACGGACAGCGACCCGGCTCGCACGGCCTACCCGGACAAGTACGAGTTCTCCCTCCAGACCGAGTCGGCCAAGATCGACCAGATCATGAAGGAGGACGCGCCGGCCGACCAGGCGACGCTGACCTACGACGACATCCTCGCGGCCGACTTCGGCGCCATCAACGACGCCGGTCGCATGTCGATCGGCAGCTTCCCGCTGACGTCCTACTGGGCCCCGGACTACCGCAAGATCACCGACATCAAGGTCCGTCAGGCACTGGCGTGGGCCTACCCCTACGCCGACGCCGACCTCGCGGGCGGCTACATCCAGGGCGTGACCTCGATCCCCGGCAACACGCTGCTGCCCCCGGGCACCGCGGGTCGCGTGGAGTTCGACGCCGCTCCCCGACCACGAGGCCGGTCAGACCGACCCGGAGAAGGCCAAGGCCCTGCTCCAGGAGGCCGGCGCCGAGGGCTACGAGATCAAGTTCCTCTACTCGAAGGACTCCGAGCCCGGTGTGGCCGTCAAGGACACCATCGTCGCCGCGCTGAAGAAGGCCGGCTTCACCCCGGTCCCGGTCCCGACCACGATCGCGGACTTCTCCACGCTGCGCTCCGACCCCGACACGGACATCAACGTCCGTAGCGCGGGCTGGATCGCCGACTGGCCGACGGGCGCCTCCTGGTTCCCGCCGCTCACGCAGAGCACCAACCTGAAGGAAGAGGGCCTCGGCTCCAACTACACGGTGTTCAGCGAGCCCGACGTCGACGCCCGGATCAAGGAGATCCTGCAGCTGCCCGTCGAGGAGCAGGACGCCGCCTGGGGCGAGCTCGACGAGACCATCATGACCGACTACTTCCCGTACTTCGTCATCCGCTACGGCGGTGTGGCGCAGGCCCACGGGTCGGCCATCATGGGTCACAACGTCGACAACACCATCGGCATGCCGACCTGGAAGGAGATCTGGGTCCAGCTCCTGATCTCCCGCCAGTGGTGGTCACCTGAACCTGGATGACCCTGGCAGACACGCGGTGGCGGGGCCGGTACGCCGGCCCCGTCACCGGCTGTGCCAGCAAGGCACAGCACCCCGCACCACCTGCTCGACCACCTCGGGGAGAACCCGAGCAAGCTCTTCGGCCCTTCGGGGCCGACCTATCGTCATCTCAGCAGCGCCTTCGGAGGGACACGCACATGTTCGGGTTCGTGGTACGTCGACTGCTCTCGTCGGCGGTCGTCATCCTGCTGGCGTCGCTCGCGGTCTTCGCGATCTTCTACCTGGGCCCGGCCAACCCGGCGCGGCCCGTGTGCGAGGGGTCGGGCCGCGCCTGCACCCCCGAGAAGCTCGCCAACATCGAGAAGTCCATGGGGCTGGACAAGCCGGTCCTCGTGGCCTACGGCGGCTTCATGAAGGGCATCGTCGCCGGCCGCGAGGTCGTCATCGGCCAGGCCGAGTACGACTGCCACGCCCCCTGCCTCGGCATCTCCTACGGCACGCGCGCGCAGGTGACCGACGAGCTGAAGAAGCGGATGCGTGCCGACGTTCATGATCGCCGCGGGAGGCTCGATCGTCTTCCTGCTCGTCGGGCGTGAGCATCGGGATCGCCGCGGCGGCCAGACGCGGGTCGGCCGGCGACCGGGTGCTGGTGAGCGGCAGCCTCATCGTCTCGTCGGTGCCCTACTACCTGCTCTGCCTGCTGGCCTGGCTGTTCCTGACGCTGAAGTCCAACGTCGTTCCCGGAGACCGGCTACTTCCCGATCACCGAGGACCCCCTGAAGACGTTCGGCGGGCTGCTGCTGCCCTGCCTGGTGCTCGGCGTCGCCACGCGCCCCGGCCTACGCCCGCTACACCCGCGGTCAGATGGTCGAGACGCTGGGCGACGACTTCATCCGCACCGCGAAGGCCAAGGGCCTGCCGGGGCAGACGGGTGCTCTTCAAGCACGCCCTGCGCGCGGCGATCGTCCCGATCGTCACGATCTTCGGCCTCGACTTCGGCGCCCTGCTGGCCGGCACCGATCTTCACCGAGAAGATCTTCGACGTCGACGGGATCGGCCTGTGGGCCCTCAACGCCATCACGGCGCCCCAGGACCTGCCCGATCCTCACTGCCGACCGTGATGTTCGGCGCCATCTTCATCGTCTTGTCCAACCTCCTCGTCGACCTCGCCTACGGCCTGCTCGACCCACGAGTGAGGATGGGATGACCCAGTCCTCGACCACCAGCTCGACCACCAGCCCGACGACCAGCCCGACGCCAGAGCAGACCCACCGATGGATTCCAGCGCCGCCGACGAGCCCTACCTGGTCGTCGACGACCTGACCGTGAAGTTCCCGACCGCCGACGGTCTGGTCCACGCGGTCAGCAACCTCAGCTACAGCGTCGCGCCTCGGCGAGACCCTCGGGATCGTGGGGGAGTCCGGTTCGGGCAAGTCCGTCTCGAGCATGGCCATCCTCGGCCTGCACGACGAGCGCTCGGCGCGGATCACCGGCTCGATCCGGGTCGGCGGCAAGGAGATCGTCGGCCTCAGCGACGCCGACATGCGCCGGATGCGCGGCAACACGACCGCGATGATCTTCCAGGACGCGCTGGCGGCCCTGCACCCCTTCTACCGGGTCGGTGCCCAGCTGGCCGAGGCCTACAAGGTGCACCACCCGTCCGCCTCCAAGAAGGACGCCCGCAACCGTGCGATCGAGATGCTCGACCGGGTCGGCATCCCGGAGCCGGGAGCCCGCGTCGACGACTACCCGCACCAGTTCTCCGGCGGCATGCGCCAGCGCGTGATGATCGCGATGGGTCTGATCAACGACCCGTCGCTGCTGATCGCCGACGAGCCGACGACCGCGCTCGACGTGACCGTGCAGGCGCAGATCCTCGACCTGCTCCAGGACCTCCAGCGCGAGTTCAACTCGGCCATCATCATGATCACCCACGACCTCGGCGTCATCGCCGAGATGGCCGACGACGTGCTGGTGATGTACTCCGGTCGTGCCGTGGAGTACGGCAAGTGCAGCCAGATCCTCACGCACCCCGAGATGCCCTACACCTGGGGGCTGCTCTCGAGCGTCCCGGACGTCAGCTCGGACATCAACACGCGGATGATCCCGATCCCCGGCACGCCGCCGAGCCTGCTCCGACCCGCTCCCCGGCTGCTCCTTCGAGCCGCGGTGCGCCCACAGCGGCCGCGTCGGTGGCGACCTCTGCGCCACGACCCTGCCGGAGCTCCGCCCGGGCGGTCGTGGTGACAGCCACCTCAAGCGCTGCCACCTGGTCGACCCCGACGCGATCTACAACGCCGAGGTCCTGCCCCTGATCGCCCCCACCGCTGGCCGAGGAGGGCTGATGTCGCACACACGACCCGAGAACACCGACTATCCCGAGGACCCCAAGAAGGACCAGCAGCGGCCGGTCTACACCCGCGGCGCGGTGTCCGACCCGGTGGCCGACGCCGGCTTCGAGGCGTCCCAGCGCGAGTCCTCGCACCCCGACCACGCCCGACCGACGATCAGCGGTGACGCCTCCGGGTCGGCGCCGTCGTTCTCGGAGCTGGTCAAGGGCACCCACGGCGCCAACGTGCTCGACCCCGACGCCCCGCCGGTGCTGCAGGTCAAGAACCTCAAGATGTACTTCCCGGTCAAGTCCGGTGGCATCGTGCGGCGTCGCGTCGGCGACGTCCAGGCCGTCGACGGGGTGTCGTTCGAGGTGCCCAAGGGTGGCGCGCTCGGCCTGGTCGGCGAGTCCGGGCTGCGGCAAGTCCACCACCGGTCGACTGATCACCCGGCTCTACACCCCGACCGGTGGCTCCATGATGTTCGGGGACCACGACCTGGCCACGATCTCCAACCGCGAGATGAAGCCGCTGCGCCGCGAGGTGCAGATGATCTTCCAGGACCCGTACAGCTCGCTGAACCCCCGGCACACCGTCGGCACGATCGTCGGCACGCCGCTGCGCGTGCACAACGTGGTGCCGAAGAACAAGACGCTCGACCGGGTCCAGGAGCTGCTCGAGGTGGTCGGGCTGAACCCCGAGCACTACAACCGCTACCCCAACGAGTTCTCCGGCGGTCAGCGCCAGCGCATCGGCATCGCCCGGGCCCTCGCCCTGCAGCCGAAGATCATGGTGGCCGACGAGCCGGTCTCGGCCCTCGACGTCTCGATCCAGGCGCAGGTCATCAACCTGATGCAGGACCTGCAGCGCGAGTTCGACATCGCGTTCCTGTTCATCGCCCACGACCTGGCGATCGTGCGGCACTTCTGCCCCGAGGTCGCGGTGATGTACCTCGGCAAGATCGTCGAGATCGGCGACCGCGAGAGCATCTACGCCAACGCCGCACCACCCCTACACCCAGGCGCTGCTCTCCGCGGTGCCCGACATCAAGCAGGCCGTCGACCGGCGCCCGGCGCGAGCGGGTCATGCTGACCGGCGACGTGCCGAGCCCGATCAACCCGCCGTCGGGGTGCCGGTTCCGCACGCGCTGCCCGATCGCCGCGGAGATCTGCGCCAAGCACGAGCCGCCGCTGCTGCAGATCGGCAAGCGGCACAAGGTCGCCTGCCACTTCCCGGGGCGGATCAACCAGCCGCCGTCGGAGCCGCTCACCGCGCGCCTCCTCGGGGTCGACGCCCAGGGCAGCCCCGACCCGGGCGCGAGCCCGACCACGGAGCTGAACGACGAGCCCGGCTACTCCGACACCTGGTTCGACCTGGACAAGAAGACGTTTGGACGAGCCTGACGGTCTCTTCGACCCGTCCCCGTCCGCCCCGCCACCGGGCGGCGGAGGGGGCGGGTCGTTGTCGTCGACCTCGCACGCCTCTGCGCCGCTCGCGGTGCGGATGCGTCCACGCACCCTCGACGAGCTGGCGGGGCAGTCCCAGCTGCGCGCGCCGGGGTCGCCGCTGCGCCAGCTGATCGAGGGCGACCAGTCGCTGTCGCTGCTGCTGTGGGGGCCACCGGGCACCGGCAAGACGACGATCGCCTCGATCCTCAGCGGCCAGACGGGCCGGCACTTCGTGGAGGTGTCAGCGGTCTCGGCGGGAGTGAAGGACGTCCGTGCCGCGATCGACACCGCGCGCAACCGCCTGGTCCGGACCGGCGCCGAGACCGTGCTCTTCGTCGACGAGGTGCACCGCTTCAGCAAGGCCCAGCAGGACGCGCTGCTGCCCGGCGTCGAGAACCGGTGGGTGACCCTGGTCGCGGCCACCACCGAGAACCCGTTCTTCAGCGTCATCTCCCCGTTGCTGTCGCGCAGCCTGCTGCTCCGGCTGGAGTCCCTCACCGACGACGACGTGCGGGCCGTGATGCAGAACGCCCTGGTCGACGAGCGTGGGCTCGGCGGCCGGCTGGAGGCCGAGGACGAGGCGCTCGACCACCTCGTCCGGCTGGCCGGCGGTGACGCCCGGCGGTCCCTGACCTACCTGGAGGCGGCGGCCGGCGCCGCGGACGCGCGCGGCGTCGACCGGATCGACCTGGCCGCGGCCGAGACCGCGGTGGACCGCGCGGCGGTGCGCTACGACCGGCAGGGCGACCAGCACTACGACGTGACCAGCGCGTTCATCAAGTCGATCCGCGGCTCGGACGCCGACGCCGCGATGCACTACTTCGCCCGGATGGTCGAGGCCGGGGAGGACCCCCGGTTCATCGCCCGGCGGCTGGTGATCCTGGCCAGCGAGGACATCGGGCTCGCCGACCCGACGGCGCTGCAGACGGCCGTCGCCGCGGCCTCGGCGGTCCAGCTGATCGGCATGCCCGAGGCCGGGCTCAACCTGGCCCACGCGGTCATCGCGCTGGCCGTGGCCCCCAAGTCGAACGCCGTCACGATGGCCCTCGCCGCGGCGAGCGCCGACGTACGTGCGGGCAAGGTCGGGACGGTGCCGGCCCACCTGCGCGACGGGCACTATGCCGGCTCCAAGGAGCTCGGGCACGCCGCCGGGGCGCCGAAGCCCTACGTCTACAGCCACGACGCGCCGTTCGGGATCGCCGAGCAGCAGTACGCCCCCGACGTGGTGGCCGATGCGGAGTACTACCGCCCGACCGAGATCGGCGCCGAGGCCGCCATCAAGGAACGCTGGGAGCGCGTCCGCAAGCTCATCCGGGGCGCGCGCTCCTCGTGAGGCGGGCCGGCCGGATGCCGTGGCCCCGGACCGGCGGAGCGGCCCGTGGGTGAGGGGTCGGAGCCTGGGCCGACCGGACGGTAGGGTCTGACGTCATGACTGCGGAGTGGAGCGTGCCCGGCTGGGCCGTGCTCGCGACCCTCGCGGTGCTCCTGCCGTCCTGCTGGCCGGTCTGGTCGCCGCGGTGGTCGTCTCTCGCCGCTCGACGCGACGCGTGGACACGGTCCTGGCGGCCTCGCGTGTGGAGGTCGAAGGGCTCCGGCTGCAGCTGGCCGCGGTCGAACGACGTCTCGAGGCGCACCCGTCGGTCGACGAGCGCGAGTACGTCATCACCCGCCTCGGTGGCGGCCTCACCCATGACCGTGACGACGACCGCGACGCAGACCTCGACGACAACCTCGACGAGGGGTGTCGCGGGGCTCGCCCGCGAGGCCACCGAGCCGTCGCACCGGGTCCCGGTCGTCGACGGCCCGCTCTTCGCCGACCTGGTCCTGCGCGAGAGCGTCGTCCAGGCAGCCTCCCTGGCGGCCGGCCTGCGTCGGGCGCTGGCGCCCGAGCACCTGAACCGGGTGCGGTTCGAGATGCGCCGCGAGGTCAAGCGCGCCCGCAAGCAGCGCCGCGCCGACCTGCGCCGAGCACGCCGCGAGCTCGAGGCCAGGCAGCGAGCCGGGATCGACCCGGGCGCCGATCCCGGAGGTGCGCCGCTCGGCGCCGAGGCGCGCCAGGACGCTCGGGGCAGCGCCGCATGAGGCGCTCGCTCTGGTTCGTGGCCGGGGCGAGCGCGGGGGTCTACGCAGCCGCACGCGCCCGCCGCGCCGCCGAGATGCTCACCGTCGACGGCCTCCGGGACCGGGTCGGCGCCGTCGTCGTGGGTGCCCGGATGTTCCGCGACGAGGTGGCCCAGGGCAAGGCCGACGCGGAAACCGGCTTGCGCGACCGGATGGCGCTCGGGCTCCATGAGCACGGGAAGCACCGGGAGCTGGAGCAGCAGCCGCCGACCTCCCTCCGACGTCCACCCCGTCGAGCACCTCCGGCCACCGACCCAGACCCCGACCCACACCCCCACCCACCGGGCGACTCGCCCGGACACCGAGGAAGAAGGCACCAGCTGATGGACACCGCGGAGATCCGACGGAGGTTCGTCGAGCACTTCGAGCGCGCCGGGCACACCCCCGTCCCCTCGGCCTCGCTGCTGCTGGACGACCCGAACCTGCTGTTCGTCAACGCCGGCATGGTGCCGTTCAAGCCCTACTTCCTGGGCCAGGAGACGCCGCCGTACTCCCGCGCGACCAGCGTGCAGAAGTGCGTGCGCACCCCCGACATCGAGGACGTCGGCAAGACCACCCGGCACGGCACGTTCTTCGAGATGTGCGGCAACTTCTCCTTCGGCGACTACTTCAAGGAGCGGGCGATCGAGCTCGCGTGGGACCTGGTCACCAAGCCGCAGGCCGACGGCGGCTGGGGCTTCGCCGAGGACAGGCTCTACCCCAGCGTCTACGTCGACGACCCCGAGGCGGTCGCGCTGTGGCGGAAGATCACCGGTCTGCCCGACGACCGGATCGCGCGCCTCGGCAAGTCCGAGAACTACTGGTCGATGGGCGTGCCCGGCCCCGGTGGGCCGTGCTCGGAGATCCTGATCGACCGGGGTCCGGCGTACGGTGCCGACGGCGACTTCTCCGCCGAGGACCGCTACCTGGAGTTCTGGAACCTCGTCTTCATGCAGGACGAGCTGAGCGCGGTCCGGTCCAAGGAGGACTTCGACATCGCGGGCTCGCTGCCGAAGAAGAACATCGACACCGGCATGGGCCTCGAACGGGTCGCGTTCATGACCCAGGGCGTCGAGAACATGTACGAGATCGACGTCATGTTCCCCGTCATCCAGCTGGCCGAGCAGCTCACCGGCCGCCGGTACGGCGCGAGCCACGAGGACGACGTGCGCTTCCGGGTGGTCGCCGACCACGTGCGCTCCGGGATGATGCTGATCGGTGACGGCGTCACGCCGGGCAACGAGGGCCGCGGCTACGTCCTGCGCCGGCTGCTGCGCCGTGCGGTGCGCTCGATGCGCCTGCTCGGCTACGAGGACCCGTCGCTGCCCGAGCTGATGCCGGTCAGTCGCGACAAGATGGGCGAGACCTACGCCGAGCTCCACACCGACTGGGAGCGCATCTCGCGGGTCGCCTTCGCCGAGGAGGACGCGTTCCGCAAGACGCTCGCAGTCCGGTACGACGATCTTCGACGTCGCCGCGCAGAAGGTGAAGGACGCCGGCGGCACGCGTGCTCGCCGGGTGCCCAGGCGTTCGCGCTGCACGACACCTACGGCTTCCCGATCGACCTGACCCTCGAGATGGCCTCCGAGGCCGGGCTCGAGCGTCGACGAGCCGGGCTTCCGCTCGCTCATGGCCGAGCAGCGCGACCGGGCGAAGGCGGACGCGAGGTCGAAGAAGGGCCAGCACGCCGACACCGGCGTCTACCGCTCCATCCTCGACGAGCACGGCCCGACCGAGTGGCTGGCCTACGAGACGCTCGACGACCGAGTCCCGCCCGCTCGCGCTGCTGCGCGGGGGGCGGCGACCGAGTCCCTCGGCAACGGCGAGATCGGCGAGGTCGTCCTGGACCGCACGCCGTTCTACGCCGAGTCCGGCGGCCAGGTCGCCGACGCCGGCATCATCGAGTTCGACGGCGGTCGGCTCGAGGTGCTCGACGTCCAGCGCCCGGTGCGCGGGCTCGTGGTGCACCAGGTGCGGGTCGTCGAGGGCGAGCTGGCGGCTCGGCTCGGCCGGCGGCTCCGGGCTGCTCCACGCCCAGGTCGACCCCGACTGGCGCACCGGGGCGCGCCAGGCGCACTCCGGCACCCACGTCGTCCACGCCGCGCTGCGCGAGGTGCTCGGGCCCAGCGCGCTGCAGTCGGGCTCCTACAACCGGCCCGGCTACCTGCGCCTCGACTTCGGCTGGACCACCGGGCTCGAGCCCCGAGCAGGTCCGTCGAGATCGAGGACGTCTCCAACAACGCGCTGCGGGCGGACCTGCGCGGTCGACTGGCAGTACATGACCCTGCCCGAGGCCAAGGACTGGGGCGCGGTCGCGCTCTTCGGCGAGACCTACGACGCCACCCAGGTGCGCGTCGTCGAGATCGGTGGCCCCTGGTCGCGCGAGCTCTGCGGCGGCACGCACGTCGAGCACTCCTCGCAGATCGGCACGATCGTCGTCACCGGCGAGTCGTCCGTCGGCTCCGGCAACCGCCGCATCGAGGCCTTCACCGGCGTCGAGGGCTTCGCCTACCTGGCCAAGGAGCGCGACGTCGTCGGCCAGCTCACCGGCCTGCTCAAGACCCAGCCCGACGACCTCGTCGGCCGGGTGTCCGACCTCGTGGAGCGGCTCCGCTCGGCGGAGAAGGAGATCGAGCGGGTCCGGGTGCAGTCAGCTGCTCGCGGGCGGTGCCACGCTGGCGGCCGGCGCCCAGGACGTCAACGGCGTCCAGGTCGTCGCGCACCGCGTCGACGGGGCCGCCGGCGGCGACGTCCGCACGCTGGCGCTCGACGTGCGCGGCCGGCTCCCCGCGCGACGGCCCCCGGGGTCGTGGTCGTGATCGGTGCCGCGGACGGCAAGGTCTCCGGTGGTCGCAGCGCTCAACGACGTGGCCCAGCAGCGCGGGCTCAGCGCCAACGACCTGGTGCGGGCCGTGGGCCCGTTCGTCGGCGGCAAGGGTGGCGGCAAGGCCGACGTCGCCCAGGGCGGCGGCACCGACGCGTCGCGGATCGACGAGGCGCTCGCCGCCGTCGTCGCCACGGTCGGCTCGCTCGGCCGCGGCGGGTCGAGCGCGGCGTGAGGCACGGCGTACGGCTCGGCATCGACCCCGGGGACGCCCGCATCGGCGTCGCGCGCAGCGACCCGACGGGCTTCCTGGCGACCCCGGTCGAGACGGTACGACGCGGCACGGGCGACCTGCGCCGGATCCGGCAGATCCTCGCCGAGATCCGCGAGGAGTCCGAGGTGGTCGAGGTCGTCGTCGGGCTGCCCCGGTCCCTGTCGGGTGGCGAGGGTCCTTCTGCAGCCAAGGTCCGCGACTTCACCGCCGAGCTCGCCCGCTCGGTGGCACCCCTGCCCGTGCGGTTGTGCGACGAGCGGCTCACCACGGTCTCGGCGGAGGCTATGCTGCGCGACCGTGGGACGAAGGGGAGCAAGCGCCGTGCCGTGGTCGACCAGGCCGCGGCCGTGCTGATCCTGCAGAACGCCCTCGACACCGAGCGCGCCACCGGGCGCGCACCGGGCGAAACCGTGGAGGTAACCGATGTCTGACCAGCACGACTCGGGGCCCCTGCTCAGCGGAGCCGGTACACCCGCGGCGCGCCCCGGACGAACCGGTGGCGCCGCTGCTCGACCCGGCACCGCCGCCGCGCTCCCGGCGCCGGCGTCGCGAGCGACGCGTCGCGCCTCGTGCGGCTACCTCGCGGTGATCCTGGCGTTCGCGGTCGTCGGCGTCGTCGGCTACGTCGGCGTCACCCGCGGCATCGACTCCATCAAGGAGCAGTTCGCCGGCCCGGAGGACTACACCGGCGCCGGCACCGGCTCGGTCATCTTCGAGGTACGTCGCGGGGGAGTCGGTCACCACCGTCGGGCAGAACCTGAAGTCCGCCGGGGTCGTCGCCTCCGTCGAGGCGTTCACCGACGCGGTCGTCGGCGAGCACGGGCACGCGTGCAGATCGGGCACCTTCCCGCTCCTGCGAGCAGATGCCGGCCGCCGACGTGGTCGACGGTCCTGACCGACTCGGGCAACCGGCTCTCGACCCTGACCCTGTGCCCGGCAAGACGGTCAAGGAGATCGTCAAGCTGCTGGCCCGCGACACCGACCCCAGCAAGGCCGACTACCGCAAGGCGCTGAGCTCGCCGAAGAAGCTCGGCCTGCCGGCCGAGGCCAAGGGCGACGCCGGAGGGCTACCTCTTCCCGGGCCAGTACGCGATCCGGCCCGACGACACCGCGCAGACGATCCTGCAGGCGATGGTCGACCGCTACAAGGACGTGGCCAAGGAGGTCGACCTGGCCGGCGCCGCCGAGCGACTCGGCTACACCGAGCACCAGCTGCTCACGGTCGCCAGCCTGGTGCAGGCCGAGGTGCCCGCCAAGGACATGGCCAAGGTCGCCGCGGGTCATCTACAACCGGCTCGAGATCGAGCCCAACCCGTCGGCCGGCTTCCTGCAGATCGACGCGGCGGTCAACTACGCGCTCGGCCGCGGGCCGATCACCCGGCTCACCATCGCCGACATCGACTCCGTCGCCGACTCGCCGTACAACACCTATCGGCAGAAGGGGCTTGCCGCCGGGACCCGATCGAGGCCCCCGGCGCCGACGCGCTGAAGGCGGCGGCCAACCCGGCCGACGGCCCGTGGTTCTTCTACGTCACGGTGAACCTGGCCAAGCAGCAGACCAAGTTCACCGACGACTACGACGAGTTCCTGGAGCTACTCGGCCGAGCTCGACGACTACTGCGCCACCCAGTCGGACCGTTGCTGACCGTGCTCCGCGGACCCGCCGCGCCCCGCACCGGGGGGCCCGCGTGAGGTGCGCGGTGCTCGGCGACCCGATCGGCCACTCGCTCTCGCCGGCGCTGCACCGCGCCGGGTACGACGCGGTCGGGCCTCGACTGGTCCTACGAGGCGGTGCAGGTGCCCTCGGGCGGCGCTGGCGGCGTTCCTGGCCGAGCTGGACGACTCCTGGCGCGGGCTGTCGCTCACGATGCCGCTCAAGCGCGAGGTGCTGGCCCTGGCGGCTGCCGGGGGAGACCCGCAGCGGGTGTCGGACCGGGCGCGCCGGGCCGGCGGGGCCAACACGGTCGTCCTCGACGGCGGCCGCCTGCACCTCGACAACACCGACCTGCCCGGCGCCGCCGCCGCCGTGCGCGAGCGGTACGACGGACCGGTCACCGCCGCCACGATCCTCGGCGGTGGCGCGACCGCGGCCTCGGTCGGCCTGGCGCTGTGCGACCTGGGTGCCCGGGAGGTGACGTTCCTGGTGCGGACGGCTGCCCGCGCGGACGAGGCGCTGGCCGCCGTGGCTGCGCACCCGTCCGGACCCCGCGTCCGGGTCGGCTCGCTCGAGGACGCGATCGACCGGCGAGGTGGTCGTCTCGACGATCCCGGCGGCGGCACAGGACGCGGCGCTGGTGGCACGCTGTGCCGCGGTGCCGGTGGTCTTCGAGGTGCTCTACGACCCGTGGCCGACCCCGCTGGCGGCCTCGATCGCGCCCCGGCTCGCGGTGCCGGGCGCGGTGCCGGGTGCCGGAGACGGCCGGGTGCTCGTCAGCGGGCTGGACCTCCTGGTGCACCAGGCCGCGCTGCAGTTCACGATCTTCACCGGGCTCCCGGCGCCCCTCGCGGCGATGCGGCGGGCCGGCGAGGAGGCCCTCGCCGAGCGCTCGGACACCTCGGCGGCCCCGTGAGGCGCCCGTGACCGACCTCGGGGCGGCGCTCCTCGCCGCCGCGCTGTGCGCCGTGGGTGGCTACGCCGTGCCCCTCCTGGTCGCCCGGCTGCCCGAGCCGGTGGCCAGGCCGTTCGAGGAGCAGTCCGAGGCCGAGCGGGTCGAGGGCCCCAAGGAGACGTACGCCGCGATCGCGGCCCTCCCATGGCTCGCCCCGGTCTCGCTCGCGGTCGCGGCGGTGTCCGGGGGGCTCGTCGGCGCCGTCGTCGGCGGGTCCTGGCTGCTGGTCGGACTGGTCCCGCTCGTGCCGGTGGCGGTGGCGCTGGCCGTGGTCGACCTGCGCACCCGGTTGCTGCCCACCCGGGTCGTGGTGCCCACCACGCTCGGCATGATCGCGCTCGGCACGGCGTACGCCGCCCTGGTCGGCGAGTGGTCCGACCTGTGGCGCGGGCTCGGCGGCCTCGTGGTCGGTCGGTCGTTCTACTGGGTGCTGTGGTTCGTCCGCTCGGCCGGCATGGGCTTCGGCGACGTCCGGCTCGCCGCGCTCCTCGGCTTCACGCTCGCGTTCCTCGGCTGGCCGCAGTTCGTCGTGGGCATGTACGCCGGCTTCCTGGTCTTCGGGCTGCCCGGGGCGCTGCTCGCGCTGGTGAAGCGTGACGCGTCGCTGCTGAAGGCCCAGTTCCCGTTCGGTCCGTTCATGATCGCGGGGGCCCTGATCGGCATCTGCGTCGGTGATCCGGTCGTCGACCATCTCGTGAACAGGTAGCCCTGTGCGGGTCGTCACGGCACCGGTGGAAGACTGACCCCATGCTGCGTTGGCTCACCGCGGGCGAGTCCCACGGCCCGTCCCTGGTCGCGATCCTCGAGGGGCTCCCTGCCCATGTCGAGGTGACGAGCGACGACATCGCCGAGTCCCTGGCCCGGCGCCGCCTCGGCTACGGCCGCGGCGCCCGGATGAAGTTCGAGCAGGACGCGGTCACCATCTCCGGCGGGGTCCGGCACGGGAAGACGCAGGGCGGCCCGGTGGCGCTGATCGTCGGCAACACCGAGTGGCCCAAGTGGGAGAGCGTGATGTCGGCCGACCCGGTCCCGGCCGAGGTGCTCGACGCGCAGGCGCGCAACGCGCCGCTGACCCGGCCCCGTCCGGGCCACGCCGACCTGGCCGGCATGCAGAAGTACGACTTCGAGGAGGCCCGCCCGATCCTCGAGCGCGCGAGCGCCCGCGAGACCGCGGCGCGGGTGGCCCTGGGCCGCGTCGCCTCCAACTTCCTCGAGCAGGCCGTCGGTGCGCGCATCGTGTCGCACGTCATCGAGCTGGGCGCCGTCCGCGCCCCGGCCGGGCTGTGGCCCGAGCCGGACGACGTCGAGCGCCTCGACGCCGACCCCGTCCGCTGTCTCGACCCCGAGGCCGCCGCCGCGATGGTGGCGCGCGTCGACCAGGCCCACAAGGACGGCGACACGTTGGGCGGCGTCGTGGAGGTCGTCGTCCACGGACTGCCGCCGGGCCTCGGCTCACACGTGCACTGGGACCGCCGCCTCGACTCGCGCCTGGCCGGCGCGCTCATGGGCATCCAGGCGATCAAGGGGGTCGAGGTCGGCGACGGCTTCGAGCTCGCCGCGACGCCCGGGTCGTTGGCGCACGACGAGATCGTGCCGACCGACGAGGGCATCCGTCGGGTCTCGGGTCGCTCCGGGGGCACCGAGGGCGGCATGACCACCGGCGAGGTGCTGCGCGTGCGCGCCGCGATGAAGCCGATCGCGACCGTCCCGCGCGCCCTGCGCACGGTGGACGTGAGCACCGGCGAGGAAGCCGTCGCACACCACCAGCGCTCCGACGTGTGCGCCGTACCGGCGGCAGGCATCGTGGCCGAGGCGATGGTGGCGCTCGTGATCGCCGACGCCGTGATCGAGAAGTTCGGCGGCGACTCGGTCGGGGAGACCCGGCGCAACTACGAGAGCTACCTGGCCACCATGAGGTACAAGTGACGCAGCCCGCCGACACGACCGGCACGACCGCGCCGACCCGTCCGGTCGTCGTCCTCGTCGGCCCGATGGGGTCCGGCAAGACGACGGTCGCCGAGCTCCTCGCGGCGGCGTACGGCGTCGGGCACCGCGACACCGACACCGACGTCGAGAACGCCGAGGGCCGGCCGATCTCCGACATCTTCGTCGACTCCGGCGAGTCCCACTTCCGCGCGCTCGAGCACGCCGCCGTCGCCGAGGCACTGGCGAGCCACGACGGCGTGCTGTCCCTGGGCGGTGGAGCGGTGCTCGACCCGGCGACCCGCGAGCTGCTCGCCGAGCACACGGTCGTTTTCCTCCAGGTCGGGCTGAGCGAGGCCGTGAAGCGGGTCGGGCTCGGCGCGAGCCGGCCGCTGCTCTTCGGCAACGTGCGTGCCCAGATCAAGGCGCTGCTCGACGAGCGGGCGCCGATCTACGCCTCGGTCGCCACCCACGTGATCGACACCGACGAGGTCGCGCCCGAGGACGTCGCGGCCCGGATCCAGGAGGTGCTCGGCCATGGCTGAGACCGATGCCCCCGTCGAGCACGCGCCCGACACCGTGCTGCACGTCGGCGGCGCGTCGCCGTACGACGTCATCGTCGGCCACCACCTGGCCGACCACCTGCCCACGCTCCTCGGCTCCGCGCTGCGGGTGGCGATCGTGTGCCCGGACTCGCTGGTCGACCTCGTCGATGAGGTCGTCGAGTCGCTCGGCGACCGCGACGTCACCGTGCTCGCCGTGCCGGACGGTGAGGAGGCCAAGACCGCCGAGGTCGCCAACGCGTGCTGGGAGGCCCTCGGCGAGGAGGGCTTCACCCGCTCCGACGTGGTCGTCACGCTCGGCGGCGGGGCGACGACCGACGTGGGCGGCTTCGTGGCTGCCTCGTGGCTGCGCGGCGTGAAGGTCGTGCACGTGCCGACCACGCTGCTGGCCATGGTCGACGCGGCCGTCGGGGGCAAGACCGGCATCAACACCGAGGCCGGCAAGAACCTCGTCGGTGCGTTCCACGAGCCCGGGGGCGTGCTGTGCGACCTGTCGCTGCTGGAGTCGCTGCCGCGCGAGGAGCTGGTCGCGGGGCTGGGTGAGGTGATCAAGTGCGGCTTCATCGCCGACCCCGAGATCCTGCGCCTGGTCGAGAGCACCGATCCCGACGACCTGGTGGCCTCGTCACCGGTCCTGCGCGAGCTCGTCGAGCGCGCGATCCGGGTCAAGATCGACGTCGTGGTGGCCGACCTCAAGGAGACCGGGGGAGCCGGGCTGCCCGGTGGCCACCCCGGGCGCGAGGCGCTGAACTACGGACACACCCTGGCCCACGCCATCGAGCGGGCCGAGGACTACGGCATCCGGCACGGCGAGGCCGTGGCGATCGGCTGCGTCTTCGTGGCCGAGCTGGCGCACCGCGCGGCCGGGCTGCCGGCCGCGCTGGTCGAGCGCCACCGTGCGGCGTTCGGGCGGGTGGGGCTGCCGACGTCGTACGACGCGGCGCCGTTCGACGACCTGCTCGCCACGATGCGGGTCGACAAGAAGTCGCGCGGCAAGCAGCTGCGCTTCGTGGTGCTCGACGACATCGGGCGACCGACCGTGCTGTCGGGCCCCTCGGAGGAGCACCTGCGGGCCGCGTATACCGCGATCGGCTCGGGTGCGGGGGAGGGCGCATGAAGGTCCTCGTCCTCAACGGACCCAACCTCGGACGCCTCGGTCGCCGTCAGCCGGAGATCTACGGCACCACCACGATCGCCCATCTCGCCGACCTCTGCACGATCTGGGGTGCCGAGATCGGGCTCGACGTCGAGCTCCGTCAGACCAACCACGAGGGCGACCTGCTCGACTGGCTCAACACCGCGGCCGACGAGGCCACCCCGGTGGTGCTCAACGCCGGCGCCTGGACGCACTACTCCTACGCGCTCTACGACGCCTGCTCCCAGCTGGTCGCCCCGCTCATCGAGGTCCACATCTCCGAGCCGCTGCAGCGGCCCGAGGAGTTCCGCCACACCTCGGTGATCACCCCGCACGCCGCCCGCGTCATCGCCGGGCAGGGGATCGACGGCTACCACCAGGCGCTGCTGGCCGTGGCGGACCTCACCGCGACGCTCACCTCGGACGGGACCGACGGCGCCCTGGACCCGGATCGACCCGACGACGGCGACGACCCGGTCTTCGACTTCTCGACCGAGGACGCCTGACCCAGCCCCCACAACCCCACCAGCCCCACCAGCCCCGATCCGGTGGCGAGTCGGCGCGAAGCCGCGCCGACTCGACGGTCCGGGGGCCGGATCTGGTGCTGGCGGGGGTCACCCGAGATGTGGCGGGGGCCTGGTGGGGGCGGCCGGTGGCCGTCGAGTGAGTGATCGCGGCTCCGCACCGATAGACTCGGGTGCTGTTGTCCGGAGGCCCCCTCACCGGCGCCCGGGACGACGCTCCACGTCCACTGACCCGAAGGCTGACTCGCGCGCATGGCAACCACGAACGACCTCAAGAACGGCATGGTTCTCAACATCGACAAGCAGCTCTGGGCTGTCGTCGAGTTCCAGCACGTCAAGCCGGGCAAGGGTCCTGCGTTCGTGCGCACCAAGCTGAAGAACGTCGAGTCCAACAAGACCGTCGACCGGACCTTCAACGCCGGCACCAAGGTCGAGACCGCGACCGTCGACCGTCGTACGATGCAGTACCTCTACAACGACGGCACCTCCTACGTCTTCATGGACGTCTCGGACTACGAGCAGATCGAGATCCCCCCGGAGATCGTCGGGAACGCCGCCAACTTCCTCCTGGAGAACCAGGAGGCCGTCGTGGCCACCAACGAGGGTCGCGTCCTGTTCATCGAGCTCCCGGCCTCGGTCGAGCTCGTCGTCACCTTCACCGAGCCGGGCCTCGCCGGCGACAGCGCCACCGGCCGCACCAAGCCGGCCACCCTGGAGACCGACCACGAGATCCAGGTGCCGCTGTTCATCAACCAGGGCGAGAAGGTCAAGGTCGACACCCGCGACTCCTCCTACATGGGTCGCGTCAAGTCCTGATGGGAGCCCGGTCGAAGGCGCGCAAGAGGGCGCTCGACATGCTGTACGCCGCCGATCTCCGCAACCACTCGGCGCGCGAGGCGCTGGAGCGCGCGATCGAGGACGGCGAGGGTCCGACCAACGACTACACGGCCGTCCTGGTCCGCGGGGTCGTGGACAAGGCCGAGCGCATCGACGAGCTGCTGGCGGAGTTCTCGGAGGGCTGGACCCTCGAGCGGATGCCCGCCGTGGACCGCAACGTGCTGCGGCTCGGCGTGTGGGAGCTGCTGTACGCCGACGACGTACCGGACCAGGTCGCCGTCAGCGAGGCGATGCAGCTGGTGCACCGAGCTGTCCACCGACGACTCGCCGACCTTCGTCAACGGCATCCTCGGCGCCATCCAGCGCAAGAAGTCGTCGCTGGTGCTCTGACAGCCCCGACCCGGCAGCCGGCCCGGACTCATGCGCACGGGGGAACTGCGGGCGCGCGAGCGCGCCCTAGGGTGATGCCATGAACGTGGATCTGGTGGTCATCGGGCTCGGTCCCGGCGGAGAGGCGCTGGCGACGGGAGCAGCCCAGGCAGGGTTGTCGGTCGTCGCCGTCGACAAGCACCTGGTAGGCGGGGAGTGTCCCTACTACGGCTGCATCCCC
This sequence comes from uncultured Actinomycetota bacterium, assembly GCA_963757695.1. Lineage (GTDB taxonomy): Bacteria > Actinomycetota > Actinomycetes > Propionibacteriales > Nocardioidaceae > Nocardioides. The sequence goes on along the minus strand of CAVWTJ010000005.1, from coordinate 35,018 downwards.
TCGAAGATGATGGTCCGGGCCGGCGACGCCCTGGCCGAGGCGGGACGGGTCGGCGAGCTCGCCGGCGAGGTGAGCGTCGTACCGAGCTGGGCCCCCGTCGCCGAGCGGATCGCCCGCGACGCCACCGCCCACTGGGACGACACGGCCGCCGTGGACCGCCTCTCCGACGCCGGAGCCACCGTGCTGCACGGCGTCGCCCGTCTCGCGGGCCCGGGCCGGGTGACCATCGACCCTCGCCGACGGTGAGACGCGCGAGATCACGGCGGACGCGCGGCGTCGTCCTCAACCCCGGCACGCGGCCTGCGGCCCCGCCGATCGACGGGCTCGACGCGACGCCGTACTGGACCAACCGGGACGCGGTGCAGCTCACCGAGCTGCCCGGCTCGCTGGTCGTGCTCGGCGGTGGGCCGATCGGCTGCGAGCTCGCCCAGACCTTCGCGCGCTTCGGCGTCCGCGTCACGATCCTCCAGCACGGCGACCGGCTGGTCCCGGCCAACGAGCCCGAGGCCTCCGCGATCCTCGAGGACGTGCTCGTGGGCGAGGGGATCCGGGTGATGACCTCCGCCGAGACCACGGCGGTCTCCTACGCCGACGGCGCCTTCACGCTGGCCGTCGGCGACGAGACGATCGTCGCCGACAAGCTCCTGGTCGCTGCCGGCCGCACGCCGAACCTCGACGACCTCGGCCTCGAGAGCATCGGCCTCGACCCGTCCGCGCGCACGCTCGACGTCGACGACCGGCTCCGGTTGGCCGGCGTCGACGGGGTCTGGGCCATCGGCGACGTCACCGGCAAGGGCGCCTTCACCCACGTCTCGATGTACCAGTCGGCCATCGCGCTGCGCGACGTCCTGGAGCAGGACGGACCGCCGGCGAGCTACCACGCCCTGCCCCACGTGACGTTCACCGACCCGGAGGTCGCCGGGGTGGGGCTGAGCGAGCAGCAGGCACGCGACGCCGGCCTCAGGGTCCGGGTCGGGAGCACGCCGCTCGAGCAGTCCTCGCGCGGCTTCACCCACGGTCCCGGTGCGCGAGGCGTGGTCAAGGTGGTCGAGGACGCCGACCGCGGCGTCCTGGTCGGCGCCACCGTCGTCGGCCCGGCCGGCGGCGAGATCCTCGGCTTCCTGGCCGTGGCGGTGCACGCCGCCGTACCGGTCGACACGCTGCGGACCATGATCTACGCCTACCCCACGTTCCACCGGGCCATCGAGACCGCGATCGGCGGACCTCTCGTGAGCACGACGAACGCGGACCGGGCAGACCAGAGCGAGTGGCTCGACCGGATCGCGGCCGCCGGACTCGTCGCCTTCGGCGTCGTCCACCTCATCATCGGCTGGTTGGCCGTCCAGCTCGCCCTCGGTGACCGCGAGGGTGGGGCCTCCAGCAGCGGTGCGGTCAAGAAGCTCGCCCAGCAGCCCTTCGGCGAGGCGATGGTCCTGGTGGTGGCGCTCGGGATGGTCCTGCTCGTCATCTGGCGCGGGATCGAGGCCGCGGTCGGGTACCAGGACGAGGAGAACCCCAAGCGGCTCTACAAGCGCGTCCTGTCGGCGGGCAAGGCGGTCGTCTACGCCTCCATCGCCTTCAGCGCGTTCAGCGTCGCCACGGGCTCGAAGAGCTCGTCGGGCGGTGGCACCGACTCGATGACGGCCACCCTGATGGACCGACCCGCCGGCCAGCTGCTCGTGGGCGCCGTGGGACTGGGCATCATCGGGGTCGGCATCGGCCTCCTCGTCGTGGCGTGGCGCGAGTCGTACTTGAAGAAGCTCGACGCCGAGGGTCGCAGCGGCAACGACGGGCACGGTCTACCGCTGGCTGGGCCGCGCCGGCCACGCCGCCAAGGGGCTCTCGCTCGGGGTGGTGGGGATCCTCTTCCTCTACGCCGCGGTCTCCCACGAGCCCGACGAAGTCCGGCGGGCTCGACCAGGCACTGCGCACCGTGCTCCAGCAGCCCTTCGGTCCGGTGCTCCTGGTCGCCATCGGTCTCGGCTTCGCGTCCTACGGTCTCTTCTGCTTCGCCCAGGCCCGCCACCTCGACCGCTGACCGGACCCGGCTCGCCGGCAGCCCCTGCGGCGCGGTCCGGTGGGAGCTCGTGCGGCTGTCCTGGTGCTCGGTGGCAGGGTGGTGCGCATGGACTCGGACACAGGTGGGACAGCAGCCGTCGAGGTCGACGTCGTGGTGCTCGGGCTGGGACCCGGTGGCGAGTACGCCGCCAACGCGCTCGGCCGCGCCGGTCTCGAGGTGGTCGGCGTCGACGAGCTGCTGGTCGGCGGGGAGTGCCCGTTCTTCGGCTGTACCCCGTCGAAGCTGATGATCCGTGGCGCGCACGCGCTGGCAGAGGCGCGGCGCGTCGAGGGGCTGGGCGGCCACGCCGAGGTGACCGCCGACTGGAGCCAGGTCGCCGACCGGGTGGCCCGTGCCACCGACGGCTGGCACGACCACGGCCACGTGGAGCGCCTCGAGGCCTCCGGGGTGCGGATGGTGCGCGGCCACGGGCGGCTCGACGGACCGGGCCGCGTCGTGGTCGACGGCGAGGACGGGGAGACCGTGCTCGTCGCCAGGCGCGGCGTGATCCTCAACACCGGGACGACCCCGGCCGTGCTGCCGATCGACGGGCTCGCGGCGACGCCGTACTGGACCAACCGGGAGGTCGTGCGCCTGACCGAGGTGCCGACCAGCCTGGTCGTCGTCGGAGGTGGCCCGATCGGGTGCGAGCTCGCCCAGACCTTCGCGCGCTTCGGTGTCGACGTGACGCTGCTCGAGGTGGCCGACCGGATCTTCGGACCGGAGGAGCCGGAGACCAGCCAGATCCTCGAGCAGGTCCTGACCGCCGACGGCGTGGACGTCCGCACCGGGGTCACCATCGAGCGCGTCGACCACGACGGCGAGTTCACCGTGACCCTGGCCGACGGCGCACCGATCACGGCCAGGGCGCTGCTGGTCTCCGCCGGGCGCCACCAGAACCTCGACGACGTCGGGCTGGAGACCGTGGGTCTCGACCCCGGTTCGACGGCTGTCGCGACCGACGAGCGGATGCGGGCCGGCGACCGGCTCTGGGCGGTCGGCGACATCACCGGCAAGGGCGCCTACACCCATGTCTCGCGCTACCAGGCCGTCGCGGCCGTCCGCGACCTGCTGGGCGAGGACGGTCCGTGGGCGGAGTACCACGCGGTCACCCGGGTCACGTTCACCGACCCCGAGGTCGGCGGCGTCGGGCTCACCGAGGAGCAGGCGCGGGCTGCCGGGATCACGGTCGTCACCGGGCACGCCTCGATCGCGAGGACGAGCCGGGGCTGGGTCCACGGCGACGACACGGTGGGGATGGTCAAGGTCGTCGCGGACGTCGACCGCGACATCCTGGTCGGCGCGAGCGCGGTGGCGCCGTACGGCGGGGAGGTGCTGGGGCTGCTGGCCGCGGCCGTGCACGCCCGGACCCCGATCCCGACCCTGCGCGGCATGCACTTCGCCTACCTGACGTTCCACCGGGCGATCCAGAGCGCCCTGGACGATCTCGGGATCTGATCCGGCGACCCGCCGGGGTGTGGGACGCCGCCATCCTGGGTAGGGACTCGCGCAACAGCCGCCTGGATCCGTAGGGTCGGTCAGGTCGTGGCCCATCTTCTCGGCAGGAGCATCATGACGGAGTCGTCCGACCACCCCCGCACCGACATCGGTCCCGGTGACACCAGCGACCGGCTGTACACGCCCGAGGAGCTCGAGGAGTACGCCCGCCAGCAGGCCGCTGCCGCGGGCACCGGACAGCCGGACCCGGTGCTTGGCGACCCGCTCACCGATCCGCTGCCGGCGTGGCCGCGCGTCGACCAGGCTGCCGCGGCGCCCACGCCGCCGCCGGCCACGGCGCCGGTTCCGGCCCCTCTCGCGCCGCCCGTGCCTGCCGGCCCCACCGGACCGCCGCCGAGCGGCCCGCCACCGGGGGCTCGCTCCTCGGCCGGCCCGCAGGCGGCTCCTGCCCACAGCGCTCCCCAGGGCCCGCCACCGACGGCCCCTCCGGTCTCCCCGCCGCGACCCGCTCCGGCGGCCACGGAACCGGTCGCAGCGGTCCCCTCGCCCCCAGCCGCACCACCTGCCCCGACCGCTGCACCGGCGGTCGCCGCTCCCGTCGCCGGCAGAGGCCGACGACGAGGCCGACGTCCGCCGCTTCATGACGGCCACCGACTTCCTCGACCGCCGCGACAGCGAGAAGGAGCTCGGCCCGGCCACCTGGGGCTGGCGCGGTCGGGTCCGACGCTGGTCGGGCGGGCTGATCAAGCCGCGGATGGGTCCGAAGGAGGAGGACTACGAAGGTCACCGGTCGCTGATCCAGCGCGACTTCGACGGCCCCCGCACGATCGTCTTCATCAACCCCAAGGGCGGGGCAGCCAAGACGACCGGTGTCCTGGCCGCCGGCTACACCTTCGGCACGGTCCGCGGCGGCGGGGTCGTGGCCTGGGACAACAACGAGACGCGCGGCACACTCGGCATCCGGGGCACCCGCGGCTCGCACCGCAACACCACCCGTGAGCTGCTGGAGGACCTCGGCCGCTTCAAGGACGTCTACCAGTCGCGGATCGGTGACCTCGGTGCCTTCGTCCGCTCACAGGGCGACGCGCACTTCGACGTGCTGGCCTCCGACGAGCGTCCCGACGTGACCGGGATGATCCACGCCGAGGACTTCAACGAGGTCCACTCGCTCCTGGAGCGGTTCTACCGGGTCCTGCTGGTCGACTCCGGCAACAACATGCGCGCCGAGAACTGGCTGGCCGCGGTCGAGTCCGCCGACCTGCTCGTCGTGACCAGCACCGTGCGCGAGGACACCGGCTACAGCGGCCTGTGGATGCTCGACGCGCTCCAGGACGCCGGGATCTCCGAACCTCAAGCACAAGTGCGTGACGGTCCTCTCCGACCCCTCGCCCAAGGTCGACGACAAGCTGGCCGCCGACCTGGTCGGCGGTCTACGAGCAGCGCACCCGCGCCGTCTACCGGGTGCCCTACGACCCGGCGCTGGTGGCCGGCTCGGTGGTGCCCTACGCCGAGCTGTCCGAGCAGCACCCGGATGTCGTGGCTCGCGGCCTGTGCGGGCATGGCCAGCCGCGCTCTAGGGGAACTCCCGGTGGTCGAGGTGTGAGGAGCGCAAGCGACGCCGTTCCCGGTGGTTGAGGTGTGAGGAGCGCCAGCGACGGCCGCCCCCCGGTGGTTGAGGTGCGAGGAGCGCCAGCGACGAGCCTCGAAACCCCTGGTGTCGAGCAGCAGCCGTGGGCCGCGGCGCCTGGTCTCGTCGTCTGTGCTCGGGTTCGCCTCGAGCGCTCGGGTGCTCGGCTGGGGCGCCTCGCACCTCAACCAGCGTGGGGGGCCCTCGCACCTCAACCAGCGTGGGGGCCGCGCCTCGACGAGGGCTAGGGGGTCGCGGTGCGGAAGACGACGCCCTCCAGGGAGACGAACGACGGGTCGCCGCTGAGCAGGGCAACGGTCCCGTCCGGGTCGATCCCGATCCGACCCGGTGCGGCGCCGACCGTGGCCACCGCGACGACGACCCGGTGGCCGGGGCGGGCGGACGCCGGGAGCGTGGCGATGTCTCGTCCCGCAGCCGTCGTGGCGACCGCACCCTCGAGGTGCGCGTAGCCCTCGAGGTCGACGGTGACGCCCGCCCGACCCGTCGTCGCAGCGGCATCGTCCACCCCGTCGTCGAGCGTCAGGACGAGCACCTCGGGGCGGGGGAGGGAGGTCGCGGTGTCGGCCTGTCCGGCCCGCGGGACCTTGCTCAGCGTGGACTCCTGGACCTGGCGGCCGGTCACCGAGTCGGGCTTGATCCGGTTGCCCGACAGCGAGGCCCGCTTGACCAGGGCGTTGCCGCTGCCCTGGTTGACGGCGAGGGCCGTACCGCTCAGGGCGACGAGCAGGGCGAGCAGCGAGATGAGCACCGGGGGAGTGGCGCGGGCCAGGTAGAGCGACAGCTTCATCGGGTCGATCCCTTCCCCGTCGGCATGCTGGTGCGCCGACGGCCGGACCCCCGAAGGGGGCAGGCGGTCCACCCTACCGGGAACAACGGGCGGCCCCAGGACGCTGCGCCTGACATGCGAGCAGTCGTCTACAGCCAGACCGGTCCGTCCTCCGTGCTCAGCCTCGTCGAGCGCCCCGATCCCACGCCGGGCGCGGGCGAGGTGCTCGTCCGCGTCGTGCGGGCCGGCGTCAACCCCACGGACTGGAAGTTCCGGGCCCAGATGATGAGCGGGTACGACGAGGTGGTGCCGGGCCAGGACGGGGCCGGGGTGGTGGAGGCCGTCGGGGACGGCGTCGCCGATCTCTCCGTGGGTGACCGGGTGTGGCTGGTCCTCGCCCAGCACGGCCGCGCGTACGGCGCCGCAGCCGACCTGACCGTCCAGCCGGCCGAGCGCGTCGTACCGCTGCCGGACGACGCCGACTTCGACCTCGGGGCCAGCCTCGGCGTCCCTGCCGTCACCGCCCACCGGGCGCTGACCGCGGGCGAGGACGCCGCCCGCCTGGGGCCCGGGACGCTCACCGGCCGGACCGTGCTGGTCGCCGGGGGAGCCGGCGCCGTCGGGAACGCCGCCATCCAGCTCGCCGTGTGGTCCGGTGCGACGGTGGTGACCACGGTCAGCAGCGACGAGAAGGCCGCCCTCGCCGGCGCCGCCGGGGCCCACCACGTCGTCAACTACCGCACCGAGGACGTCGTCGCCCGGGTGGGCGAGATCGCCCCCGACGGCGTCGACCTGGTCGTCGAGGTCGCGCCCGCCCAGAACCTCGCCCTCGACCTCGAGGTCGTGCGCAACCGCGGCACGATCGCCTACTACGCCAACAACGGCGGCGACGAGGCCACCCTCGCGCTGCGTCCGAGCTTCGCCAAGAACGTCCGCCTCCAGGGTGTCCTGCTCTACACGCTCGGCGCGGACCTGCTCGCCGCCGCGACCGAGGACGTCTCGGCCGCCGTCGCCGCGGGCGCGCTCCGGGTGGGCGCGGAGTCCGGCGTACCGCTCCACCACTACGCGCTGGCCGACACCGCTGCCGCGCACGACGCGGTCGAGGGTGGCGCGGTCGGCAAGGTGCTGCTCGACCTCGGGTGACGCCGGCCGCCGGTGGGTGGGCACGCCCGGACGCGCCCCTCGGACCGGGGCGGGTCGAGGCGTGAGACATCACGTCACCGGATGACGGGACCCGCTCCGGCGCTGCTAGTCTCGGCCACGTTCGACATCCTTTAACGAGCCGTCCTGTGAGGCGGAGAAGGAGGTCCGGCAGCACTCGTGTGTGCCCAGCCAGCCCCAGACAGGCGACTCCGACCCGACAGTCGAGCCAGCCGACACCGCCCACCGGTGACATCAGGACCGACCTGGGCCGGGTGGTCCTCGACGCCCGTGACATCACCCGGGCGCTCACCCGCATCGCCCACGAGATCCTCGAGCGCAACAAGGGCGCCGCCGACCTCGTGCTGCTCGGGATCCCCAGCCGCGGGGTGCCGCTCGCCCGCCGGATCGCGGAGCGGATCAAGGAGGTCGAGGGGGTCGACGTGCCCGTCGGCGCCCTCGACGTCACGATGTACCGCGACGACCTGCGCCAGCACCCGGCCCGCGGTCCCCAGCACACCGAGCGTGCCGCCCGGCGGCATCGACGGACGCACCGTCGTGCTCGTCGACGACGTGCTCTACTCCGGCCGCACGGTCCGCGCCGCCCTCGACGCGATGAACGACCTCGGCCGGCCCGACGTCGTCCGGCTCGCGGTGCTGGTCGACCGCGGCCACCGCGAGCTGCCGATCCGCGCCGACCACGTCGGCAAGAACCTCCCCAGCGCCCGCACCGAGCGGGTGATGGTGCGCCTGGCCGACCTCGACGACGTCGAGGGCGTCTGGATCGCCGACTCGCCCGGCCGCTCAGGCGCCGACCCCGAGCCGCCCGCGCCGGAGGTACGTCGTGAAGCAGCACCTGCTCTCCATCGACGACGTCTCGCGCCGACGACATCGCGACCCTCTTCGACACCGCCGCCGAGATGCACGACGTGCAGCGCCGCCAGGTCAAGAAGCTGCCCGCGCTGCGCGGCCGCACGGTCATCAACCTCTTCTTCGAGGACTCCACCCGCACCCGGTCGAGCTTCGAGATCGCCGGCAAGTGGCTCTCGGCCGACACGATCAACATCACCGGCAAGGGCAGCTCGGCGTCCAAGGGCGAGAGCCTGCGCGACACGGTGCTGCACGATCGCCGCGATGGGCGTCGACGCGCTGGTGATGCGCCACGCGGCCAGCGGCGCGGCGCTCCAGGTCTCGCAGTGGGTCGACGCAGCGGTCATCAACGCCGGCGACGGCACCCACGAGCACCCCTCCCAGGCGCTGCTCGACGCCTACACGCTCCAGCGCGCGGCTCGGCACGCCTCGAGGGCCGCCACGTCGTGATCGTCGGCGACCTGACCCACAGCCGGGTCTTCCGCAGCAACGTGCTCTGCCTGACCAAGCTCGGCGCGCGGGTCACCGTGGTCGCCCCGCCGACCCTGATGCCCAGCGGCGTCGACGGCCTGGTCGCAGGAGGCCGGGTTCGCGACGTCGTACGACCTCGACGAGGTGCTGCCCAAGGCCGACGCGGTGATGATGCTGCGGGTGCAGCGCGAGCGGATGAGCGGCGGCTACTTCCCCAGCGCCCGCGAGTACACCGTCGGCTACGGCCTGACCCGCGACCGGCTGGCCACCCTCGGTCCCGACGTGCCGATCTGCCACCCGGGCCCGATGAACCGCGGCCTCGAGATCGCCGCCGACGCCGCCGACGCCGCCCAGTCGGCTGGTGCTCGAGCAGGTCTCGGCCGGGGTCGCGGTCCGGATGTCGATCCTCTACCACCTGCTCGCCGGCGAAGGGGCTGACGCATGAGCCGACCACGATCCTGATCAGGGGCGCCCGCCTGCTCGGCGGCGCCGCCGCCGACCTGCTGCTCGACGACGGCGTGATCGCCGAGGTCGGTTCGGTCGGCGCCGCAGCCGCAGCCGCGGCGCGGGTCATCGACGCCGACGGGCTCGTGGCGCTGCCCGGCCTCGTCGACCTGCACACCCACCTGCGCGAGCCGGGTCGCGAGGACGCCGAGACGATCCTCACCGGCTCGCGCGCCGCGGCCGTCGGGTGGCTACACCGCGGTGCTGGCCATGGCCAACACCAGCCCGGTCACCGACACCGCCGAGGCCGCGGAGCGCGTGCTCGACCTCGGCCGAGCCGCCGGCATCGTCGACGTGCAGCCGGTCGGCGCGGTCACCCGCGGGCTGGGCGGCGAGGAGCTCGCCGAGCTCGGGCTGATGCACCGTTCGCGCGCCCGGGTGACGGTCTTCTCCGACGACGGCCGCTGCGTGGCCAACGCCCGGGTGATGCGCCGGGCGCTGGAGTACGTCAAGGCGTTCGGCGGCGTCGTCAGCCAGCACTCCCAGGACCCCGACCTCGCCGGGCCGACGTCGTGCTGCCACGAGGGCGAGCTCTCCGGACGGCTCGGGCTGCCCGGCTGGCCCGGGGTCGCCGAGGAGGTCATCGTCGCGCGCGACGTGATGCTGGCCCGGCACACCGGCGTCCCGGGTCCACGTCGCCCACGCTCGCACCGCCGGCACCGTCGAGGTGCTGCGCTGGGCCAAGGTCGCAGGGCATCGACGTCACCGCCGAGGTGACCCCGCACCACCTGCTGCTCACCACCGACCTGCTCGACCGGCTACGACCCGACGTTCAAGGTCAACCCGCCGCTGCGCCCGCAGGAGGACGTCGACGCGCTGCGCGCCGCGCTCGCCGACGGCACCATCGACGCGGTCGCGACCGACCACGCCCCGCACGCGCGCCACGACAAGGAGCACGCGTTCGTCGACGCGGCGTTCGGGATGCTCGGCCTGGAGACCGCGCTGGCGGTCGTCGCCCAGGTGATGGTCGAGCCCGGCCTGATCGACTGGGCCGACCTCGCCCGGGTGATGTCGGTCAACCCGGCCCGGATCGCCGGCCTCGACGACCAGCGGGCACGCGACTCGCGGCCGGCCAGCCCCGCCCACCTCACCCTCGTCGACCCCGCCCGCCACGCTGACCGTCGACCGCGACGCCTCGGTCAGCGCTGTCGCGCAACAACCCCTGGCACGGGCGCACGCTCGGCGCGTCGGTGCACACGACGCTGCTGCGCGGCGTCCCCACCGTCCTCGAAGGAAAGCTCACGTGACGACACCGCACCGACGCCGACGCAGGCACCCACGCAGGCACCAAGCCGGCACCCACGCCGGCACCCACGCCCACTCCCGCCGTCCTGGTCCTCGAGGACGGCCGCACGTTCACCGGCGATGCCTACGGCGCGATCGGGCGAGACCTTCGGCGAGGCCGTCTTCAACACCGGCATGACCGGCTACCAGGAGACGCTGACCGACCCGTCCTACCACCGCCAGGTCGTCGTGATGACGGCTCCGCACGTCGGCAACACCGGCGTCAACGACGAGGACGACGAGTCGTCGCGCATCTGGGTCGCCGGGTACGTCGTGCGCGACCCCGCCCGGGTGCCCGAGCAGCTGGCGCTCGCGGCGCAGCCTCGACGACGAGCTCGTCGCGCAGGGCGTCGTCGGCATCTCCGGCATCGACACCCGCGCCCTGACCCGGCACCTGCGCGAGCGCGGCGCGATGCGGGTCGGCATCTCCTCGACCGAGACCGACCCGGGTGCGCTGCTCCAGCGCGTGCTGGCCTCCGGCGAGATGGCCGGCACCGAGCTGGCCGCCGAGGTCTCCACCGACCGAGGCCGTACGTCGTGCCCGCGCACCTGGGGGAGAAGCGCTTCACCGTGGCCGCCCTCGACCTCGGCATCAAGACGATGACGCCGCACCGGATGGCCGAGCGCGGCATCGAGGTGCACGTGCTGCCCGCCGACCTCGACGATCGACGACATCCTCGCAGTCGGCGACCTGCCCGACGGCCTCTTCTACTCCAACGGCCCCGGCGACCCGGCCGCCACGACCGCACCAGGTCGAGGTGCTCCAGGCAGGCGCTGGAGCGGGGAGCTGCCCTACTTCGGCATCTGCTTCGGCAACCAGCTCTTCGGCCGCGCGCTCGGCTTCGACACCTACAAGCTGAAGTACGGCCACCGCGGCATCAACCAGCCCGTCATGGACCGCACGACCGGCAAGGTCGAGGTGACCGCGCACAACCACGGGTTCGCCGTCGACGCCCCGCTGACGGAGCCGACCAGCACGCCGTACGGCGTCGCCACCGTCAGCCACGTGTGCCTCAACGACGACGTGGTCGAGGGGCTCGAGCTCCGCGACGCCGACACCGACGCGCTGCTGTCGTTCTCGGTGCAGTACCACCCCGAGGCCGCCGCCGGCCCGCACGACGCGGCCTACCTCTTCGACCGCTTCGCCCAGCTCATGTCCGAGCGTGCTCGCACCGAGCCTGCGAAGGACGAGGAGGGCGCGAGGAGGTCGAGGACGTCGACGCGGGCGAGCCTGCGAGCGGGGCGCGGACGCGTCTCGGACCCGGTGACGGAAGAGGAGAGCTGATCCGATGCCCAAGCGCAACGACATCAAGAGCGTCATGGTGATCGGCTCCGGGCCGATCGTCATCGGCCAGGCGTGCGAGTTCGACTACTCCGGCACCCAGGCGTGCCGGGTGCTCAAGGAGGAGGGCCTGCGGGTCATCCTGGTCAACTCCAACCCGGCCACGATCATGACCGACCCGGAGTTCGCCGACGCGACCTACGTCGAGCCGATCACGCCCGAGTACGTCGAGATGGTGATCGCCAAGGAGCGCCCCGACGCGCTGCTGGCGACCCTCGGCGGCCAGACCGCGCTCAACGCCGCCATGGCGCTCGACGCGGCCGGCGTCCTGGAGAAGTACGGCGTGGAGCTGATCGGCGCCTCGATCGAGGCGATCGACCGCGGCGAGAACCGGCAGGTCTTCAAGAAGATCGTCGAGGACCTCGGCGGCGAGTGCTCGCGCAGCGTCATCTGCCACACCATGGACGACTGCCTCGGCGCGGCCGACGAGCTCGGCTACCCGATGGTGGTGCCGCCCGAGCTTCACCATGGGCGGCACCGGCTCCGGCATGGCCTACGACGAGACCGACCTGCACCGCATCGCCGGCGCCGGCCTGGCCGCCAGCCCGACCACCGAGGTGCTCCTCGAGGAGTCGATCATCGGGTGGAAGGAGTACGAGCTCGAGGTCATGCGCGACACCGCCGACAACGTGGTGATCGTCTGCTCGATCGAGAACGTCGACCCGATGGGCGTCCACACCGGCGACTCGATCACCGTCGCCCCGGCGATGACGCTCACCGACCGCGAGTACCAGGCCATGCGCGACCTCGCGATCGGCATCATCCGCTCGGTCGGCGTCGACACCGGCGGCTGCAACATCCAGTACGCCGTCAACCCGGCCGACGGCCGGCTCATCGTGATCGAGATGAACCCCCGGGTCTCGCGCTCCAGCGCCCTGGCCAGCAAGGCGACCGGCTTCCCGATCGCCAAGATCGCCGCCAAGGTCGCGATCGGCTACACCCTCGACGAGATCCGCAACGACATCACCCGCGAGACGCCGGCCAGCTTCGAGCCGACGCTCGACTACGTCGTGGTGAAGGTCCCGCGGTTCGCGTTCGAGAAGTTCCCCGGCGCCGACCCGACCCTGACCACCCACATGAAGTCGGTCGGCGAGGCGATGGCGATCGGGCGCAACTTCACCGAGGCGCTGCAGAAGGCGCTGCGCAGCCTGGAGAGCAAGGACGCCGTCTTCGACTGGCACCAGGAGTGGGTCGAGCTCGACAAGGACGCGCTGCTCGAGACGATCAGCACGCCCCACGACGGCCGGCTCAAGCAGGTCATGGACGCCCTGCGCGCCGGCGCGACGCCCGAGGAGGTCTTCGAGGCCACCAAGATCGACCCCTGGTTCATCGACCAGCTGCTGCTGATCAACGAGGTCGCCGAGCAGGTCACCGCGGCGCCCGAGCTGACGCCCGACCTGCTGCGCCTGGCCAAGCGGCACGGCTTCTCCGACGTGCAGATCGGCAAGATCCGCGGGATGACCGCCGACGTCGTGCGCGGGGTGCGCCACGCGCTCGGCATCCGGCCGGTCTACAAGACCGTCGACACCTGCGCGGCCGAGTTCGCCGCGTCCACGCCGTACCACTACAGCTCCTACGACGAGGAGAGCGAGGTCGAGCCGCGCGAGCGCCCGGCGGTGATCATCCTCGGCTCGGGGCCCAACCGGATCGGCCAGGGCATCGAGTTCGACTACTCCTGCGTGCACGCCTCGCTGGCGCTGAGCGACCCGAGCCTGCCCGGCGGCGGCTACGACACGGTGATGGTCAACTGCAACCCCGAGACGGTCTCGACCGACTACGACACCTCCGACCGGCTCTACTTCGAGCCGCTCACCCTCGAGGACGTCCTCGAGATCGTGCACGCCGAGTCGCTGGCCGGCCCGATCGCGGGCGTCATCTGCCAGCTCGGCGGGCAGACGCCGCTCGGGCTCGCGCAGGGGCTCGCCGCCAACGGCGTCACCATCGTCGGCACCTCGCCCGACGCGATCGACCTGGCCGAGGAGCGCGGTGCCTTCGGCCGGGTGCTGGCCGAGGCCGGCCTGGTGGCGCCCAAGCACGGCACCGCGACGTCGTATCCCGAGGCGCAGCGGATCGCCGCCGAGATCGGCTACCCGGTCCTCGTGCGGCCCTCCTACGTCCTCGGTGGGCGCGGCATGGAGATCGTCTACGGCGACGACGCCCTGGAGGCCTACCTGGAGAAGTACGTCGCCGCCGGGCGTCATCAGCCGCGAGGCGCCGGTGCTGGTCGACCGGTTCGTCGACGACGCCGTCGAGGTCGACGTCGACGCGATCTTCGACGGCGAGGAGCTGTTCCTCGGCGGCGTGATGGAGCACATCGAGGAGGCCGGCATCCACTCCGGCGACTCCTCCTGCGCGCTGCCGCCGATCACGCTGGGCGCGCGCGAGATCGACCGGATCCGCGAGGCCACCGAGGCCATCGCCCGCGGCGTCGGCGTCCGGGGCCTGCTCAACATCCAGTTCGCGCTCGGCTCCGACATCCTCTACGTGCTCGAGGCCAACCCGCGCGCCTCGCGCACCGTCCCGTTCGTCGCCAAGGCCACCGGCACGGCGCTGGCCAAGGCCGCGGCCCGGGTGATGCTCGGCGAGTCGATCGCCGAGCGTCCGCGCCGCCGGCCTGCTGCCGGCCACCGGCGACGGCGGCGCGCTCCCGCCCGACCAGCCGATCGCGGTCAAGGAGGCGGTGATGCCGTTCAACCGGTTCCGCACCCCCGACGGCTCAGCAGGTCGACACGATCCTGGGCCCGGAGATGAAGTCGACCGGCGAGGTGATGGGCCTCGACCGCGACTTCGGCACGGCGTTCTCGAAGTCGCAGGCCGCCGCCTTCGGCCCGCTGCCGACCGAGCGGCAAGATCTTCGTCTCGATGGCCAACCGCGACAAGCGCTCGATGATCTTCCCGGTCAAGGTGCTCGCCGACCTCGGCTTCGAGATCCTCGCCACCCAGGGCACCGCCGAGGTGCTGCGCCGCAACGGCGTGGTGTGCACCGTCGTGCGCAAGCACTTCGAGGGCACCGGCCCCGCGGGGGAGAAGACCACCGTGCAGCTCATCCACGACGGCGAGATCCAGCTGATCGTCAACACGCCGTACGGCGCCGGCAGCGCCGGGCGGCAACGGCCAGGCCCGCCTCGACGGCTACGAGATCCGCACGGCCGCGGTGATGGCCAACGTCCCCTGCATCACCACCGTGCAGGGTCTCGGAGCCGCCGTGCAGGGCATCGAGGCGCGGCGCCGCGGCGACGCCGAGGTCCGCAGCCTCCAGGACTGGGCGCGGCTGCGGGTGGCCTCGGCCGAGGCCGCAGCCGCCTCGGGAGACGCGGGGCCGCGGGCGGTGAGCCTGTACCGGCGGGTCTTCGAGCACGGGTTCACCCACGTGGACCCCGAGCGGGCGCACCACCTCGGGCTTCGGCGCCATCCGCGCAGGCGCGCCCGCTGCTCACCGGGCTCGACCGGTCGACCGCCGGCGCCTGCGCGCGACGGAGCCGGTCGATCGCGATGGGGCTGACGTTCCCGCACGTCCTGGGTCTCGCCGCCGGCTTCGACAAGAACGCCGTCGGCATCGACGCCCTCGGCGCCCTCGGGTTCGGGCACGTCGAGATCGGCACGGTCACCGGCGAGCCGCAGCCGGGCAACCCCGCGCCGCGGCTCTTCCGGCTGGTCGAGGACCGCGCCATCGTCAACCGGATGGGCTTCAACAACGACGGCGCCGAGGTCGTCGCCGAGCGGCTCGCGGCGCGCGGCCGCTCGGGACGCGACGCCCGCGGTCCGGGCTCGCGGGCGACCATGCCGACCCGGTGCTCGGCGTCAACATCGGCAAGACCAAGGTCGTGCCCGACGACGACGAGGCCGCGGTGCTCGCCGACTACGGCAAGAGCGCCCAGCTGCTCGCGCCGTACGCCGACTACCTCGTCGTCAACGTCAGCTCGCCCAACACCCCCGGCCTGCGCAGCCTCCAGGCCATCGACCGGCTCGAGCCGCTGCTCGCAGCACGTGCGGCGGGTCGCCGACGGGGTCACGACCGCGGCGGGTGCCGCTGCTGGTCAAGATCGCGCCCGACCTCGCCGACGACGACGTGCTCGCGGTCGCCGACCTCGCGCTGGCCATCGACCTCGACGGGATCATCGCGACCAACACCACGATCTCGCCGCGCCGGGCTGCGCACCGACGCTGCACGAGGTCGAGCCGGCGTCGGCGCCGGCGGGCTGTCGGGCCCGCCGGTCGCCGCCCGGGCCGAGGCCGTGCTCCGGCTGCTGCGCGGGCGGGTCGGACCCGACCTGACGCTCGTCGGAGTGGGGGGCATCACCACGGCCGAG
The DNA here is from genome assembly GCA_963757695.1 of uncultured Actinomycetota bacterium. Classification (GTDB taxonomy): domain Bacteria; phylum Actinomycetota; class Actinomycetes; order Propionibacteriales; family Nocardioidaceae; genus Nocardioides. The sequence continues at coordinate 19,166 of CAVWTJ010000005.1, read as the reverse complement.
GACGCGCGAGGCAGGCTGGAGGCCGGCGCCGACCTGCTGCAGGCCTACACGGCGTTCATCTACGAGGGCCCGGCCTGGCCCGCGCCGCGATCCTGAAAGGTGATCCTGCAGCTCGGTGGCGATTTCGATACGCCGGTCGCGAGCTCCTCCGTCGCTCGCGCGACTACTCAACCTCCCCGCGTGATCCACCCCCTCGCAGGCTCGGGGGTGGCGCGGTGAGCTTCGGCGACTACCAGATCGAGCTCTACCTCGGCGCGCTCGGCGGCACCCTGCCCGCGCACCCGTTCACCTACGCCGAGCTCGAGGCCAACGCGCTCGCCGCGCTGCCACCCGAGCTGCGCACCTACGTCGCCGGCGGAGCGGCACCGAGGCCACCCAGCGCGGCAACGTCGACGGCGTTCGAGCGGTGGGCGCTGGTGCCGCGGATGCTCCGCGCCCACGCCGAGCGCGACCTGTCGGTCGAGGTGTTCGGCCGCACGGCTGGACGAGCCCGCTGATGATGGCGCCGGTCGGCGTCGTGGGCCTGTGCACGCCCGACCAGCACGGCGACGTCCACGCCGCCGAGGTGGCCGCCGCGACCGGCGTGCCCCTGATCGGCTCGACGCTGATGAGCGACCCGCTCGAGGACGTCGCGGCCGCCGCGCGGGCGACGCGCCGACGTGGTTCCAGCTCTACACGCCGAAGAACCGCGAGCTCGCCGCGCAGCTTCGTCTCGCCGCGCCGAGAGGGCCGGGTACGACGCGATCGTGATCACCCTCGACACCTGGGTGCCCGGGCTGGCGGCCGCGCGACCTGGCCAGCGGCAACTTCCCCCAGCTGCGGGGCAAGGCGCTGGCCAACTACACCTCCGACCCGGTCTTCGCCGAGATGACCGGGCCCGACCCCGACCTCGGCACCACCGTGATGACCTGGGTCGGCACGTTCGGCAACCCGCTGACGTGGGACGACCTGCCCTGGCTGCGCGGGCTGACCGACCTGCCGATCGTCCTCAAGGGCATCTGCCACCCCGACGACGCGCGCCGGGCGCTCGACGAGGGCGTCGACGGCATCTACTGCTCCAACCACGGCGGACGCCAGGCCAACGGCGGGGGCGCGGCGCTCGACTGGCTTCCCGGCGTCGTGGAGGCCGTGCGCGAGCAGCGACCGCGGCCCGACGCGCCGGTGATCTTCGACTCCGGTGTGCGCACCGGCGCCGACGTCGTCAAGGCGCGTCGCCCTCGGCGCCGACGCCGTGGCGATCGGCCGGCCCTACGTCTACGGGCTCGCCCTCGGCGGCGTCGCCCGGTGCCGTCCACGTGCTGCGCTCGCTGCAGGCCGAGGCCGACCTGATCATGGCCGTCGACGGCTACCCGAACCTCGTCCGACCTGACCCCCGACGCGCTCGCGGCGCCCGCTGAGACGAGCCGCAGGCTAGACGCGTGCGCAGCTTCGGTGCCCGCTTCCACGCCGCGCTCGCCGAGCGCGGCCCCTTCTGCGTGGGGATCGACCCGCACGCCGGCCTGCTGCACGACTGGGGCCTGCGCCGACGACGTCGGCGGGCCTGGAGACCTTCGCGCTGACGGTCGTCGAGGCGGTGGCCCCGCTGTGCTCGATGGTCAAGCCGCAGTCGGCGTTCTACGAGCGCTTCGGCTCGCGCGGGTCGCCGTGCTCGAGCGGGTCGTCGCCGAGTCCCGTGCCGCCGGCGCGCTGGTGCTGCTCGACGTCAAGCGCGGCGACATCGGCTCCACCTCGCAGGCCTACGCCGACGCCTACCTCGACCCCGCGAGCGCCGCTCGGCCTGCGACGCCATCACGGTCAGCCCCTACCTCGGTTTCGGCTCCCTCGACCCCTTCGTCGACACCGCCCGGCGGCACGACGCCGGCCTCTTCGTGCTCGCCCTGACCTCCAACAAGGAGGGCCCCGAGGTCCAGCACGCCGTCGTGGACACCGGCGAGAGCGTCGGGGCCCGGATGCTCGACCACCTGCGGGCGCTCAACGCGGGGGCCGAGCCGCTCGGCTCCTTCGGCGCCGTCGTGGGCGCGACGATCGGCGACCCGGACCCGGCCAGCGGCGTCGGACTTCGCGCTTCAACGGGCCCGATCCTGGCGCCCGGCTTCGGGGCCCAGGGCGGCACCCCGGCCGACATCCGGCGGATCTTCGGCTCCGCAGCCGCCCAGGTGGCGCCGAGCTCGTCGCGCGAGGTGCTGCGCGCCGGCCCCGACCGCGGCGCCATGGCGGACGCCGTACGACGCGCCAACGACGCGCTGCGCGGGCTCGGGTGATCGGCCCCGGCCGGAGCGTCCGCGCCGTCCGCGCTCGCCGCGCTCCGGTCGCCGCCGTGTTGGCGGTCGTGGTCGTGCGGCGGTCGTGGCCGCCGTGCGTGGTCTCGGCGTGACCCGCGAGCAGGACCCGTTCGAGCGCTACTGCGCGGAGGTGCGGGCCCAGCAGGAGCCGTTGACCGAGGCGGCCGCCCGGGGCGCGCCGGCGGCCCTGGTCGCTCGCGCTGCCCAGCTTCGAGAGGCTCAGGAGGCGGCGCCCGGCGACCTCGTCGACGAGTGGGCCGTCGTGGTGCAGCGGGTCCGCGGCTGGCCGACGCCCTGGACGGCGCCGGGATCGACGCGGCGACCTACGACCCGGCACGACCCGCCCGCCGGACCTCGATCGCCGGCGACCAGGCCGCGCTGACCGCGGCCCGGAGGGGTTGGTCACGCTGACGATGAAGGACGCGCTCGACGCGGTGCAGCAACAGGCGCGCGACGTCTGCAAGACGCCGCTGAGCCTGTGAGGGCGCCCGGCGACCCGCCGACCCACCGGTCCGACCCGACCGGGGTCTTCGACGGACCAGGACCGACGCGGGGATCCGACCGGCCTACGACCGACCTGGCGTTGCCGGTCCGTGCGGCATCTGACTAGATTGACCTCGCAGCGGCTCGCTCCGGCCGCCGACCCGAACAAAGGACCTGTTCACGTGGCTTTGCCCCCGTTGACCCCCGAACAGCGTCAGGCTGCGCTCGACAAGGCAGCGGCATCGCGCCGTGAGCGGGCGGAGGTGAAGAACCGGCTCAAGAACTCCGGCGCAGCGATTTTCCCAAGCCGAGCAGGCCGCGCTTTTTTCACGATATTGCGCGGCGCGTCTATCGCATCGACGCGCTCTCGACCGCAGCGCCTTGACACGCCGCCTCGCGCTCCGCTTCGCTCACCAGCCAAGCTTGGGCGAGAGGGACGAGAATGCACCGGTCGATCTGGACATACGCCTGGGACCTGCTCGACATCGGGTACGATGCGGCGCTCGGGGAAATGCGCGACCGCGCGGGTGTGAACAGCGTCAGTCTCGCCGCCTCCTATCACGCCGGCCGCTTTGTCCAGCCGCGCAGCTCGAAGCGAAAGGTCTACTTTCCCGAGGACGGCACGATCTATTTTCACCCGACGTCCGCGCGCTGGGAGGGGCTTATGATCCAGCCCAAGGTCGCCGAGGTCATTGTTGAGGGCGGAGACGTGCTTCGCGAGCTCGTGCGCAGGCGCGACGCGGGCGGCCTGAAGGTGTGCTGCTGGACGGTGTGCCTGCATAACACCCGGCTCGGCATGCTGCATCCGGGCGCGGTCACGCGCAACGCATTCGGCGATCCGAACTATTACAGCCTCTGCCCATCGAACCCGGACGCTCGCGCCTACGTCTGCGCGCTCGTCGAGGATCTGACCCATGCCTATGAACCCGATATCGTCGAGCTCGAGAGCCCGTCCTTCATGGGATTTGCGCATGGCTATCATCACGACAAGGACGGCGTTGGCTTCACCGCAGAGGACGAGTTCGCGATGTCGCTCTGCTTCTGCGACTGCTGTCTGGCGCGCGCAAGGAAGGCCGGCGCCGACGGCGAGGCGGCCCGCCGCATTGTCGCGCAATGGATCGCCGAGACATGCGCGCGGGAAGCGCCGAAACCGCGCTTCCCCGATTTTCCATCCGCCGGCGTCGAGGCTTTCCGCGCCTTCCCCGCGCTCCACGAATATCTCATCTGGCGCACCGAGCCGGTGACCAGCCTCGTCGCCGAGATCAAGGCGCGCGCGCATGCCTCGAGCCGCATCGTGCTGATCGATGAAGGATCGCTCGGCGGTTGCGATCTCAGCGCGATCGGCAAGATCTGCGACGGCGCGATTCTTTGCGTCTATGGCCTTGGGGCGGAGGAGGGCGCAGCGGTGATCAGGCAGGGCCGGGTGGCGCTGGGGCCGGACAAGTTTCTTGGCGCGGGGTTTCGCCTGTTCAATGGCGAGGTCGGCGGCGCCGAGGGCCTGACGGCGCGCGTCAACGCTTGCGTCGAGGCCGGAGCGAACGGGCTCAATTTCTACAATTACGGCCTCGTTCCGGCGCCGCGCCTCGACTGGATCCGCGCCGCCGTCGCGGGCCTTTGAGCCGTCACGCGCCCGCGCCCGGCGCACGCCTTCTTCGACCGCCGCCAGCGCCTCCTTCGTCTTCGCGCCGTCCGGACCGCCGGCCTGCGCCATGTCCGGCCGCCCGCCGCCGCCCTTGCCGCCGAGCGCCGCCGAGCCGAGCCGCACCAGCTCGACCGCGTTGAAGCGGCTCGTGAGATCGGGCGTGACCGCGACGACGATGCTCGCCTTGCCGTCCTCGCTCGACGCCGCGATCGCCGACAACGCCCGAGCCGACCTTCTGCTTCGCCTCGTCGGCGAGCGACTTCAGATCCTTCATGTCGACGCCGCTCGACCGCGCGGGCGTAAAATTTGACGCCCGCCGACCTCGCGCACGGCGTTCGCCGCCGTCGCGCTCGCCCGCCGCCCATCGCGAGCTTGCGCTTGGCGTCGGCGAGTTCGCGCTCGAGCTTGCGTTTGTCGTCGATCAGCGCTTCGAGCCGCTCGGCGGCCTCGCCCGCCGGCGCGCGCAACAGTCGCTGCGAGATCGGCGTAAGCGCGCGCTCCGCTTCGAGCCGCTTGCGCGCTTCGTCGCGCGTCCTGCGCCTCGATGCGCCGCACCCCGGCCGCGACCGCGCTCTCGCCGATGACGGTGATGAGGCCGATGTCGCCGGTGCGATGCACATGGGTGCCGCCGCAAAGCTCGATCGAATAGGTGCCGCTCATGGTCGTCGGCCGTCGTCGATCTCGCCCATGGTGACGACGCGCACCTCGTCGCCATATTTCTCGCCGAACAGAGCGCGCGCGCCGGACGCGCGCGCTTCGTCAAGGCCCATGAGCCGCGTCGTCACTTCGGCGTTCTCCAACACGACGCGATTGGCGATGTCCTCGACCTTTTCGAGTTCCGCGCGCGTCATCGGCTTGGGGTGGGCGATGTCGAAGCGCAGCCGCTCGGGCGAAACCAGCGAGCCCTTCTGCGCCACATGATCGCCAAGCACCATGCGCAAAGCTTCGTGCAAAATGTGGGTCGCCGAATGGTTGGCGCGCGTCGCCGTGCGCGCCGTCGTGATCGACCGTCGAGCTCGACCGCGAGGCCCGGACGCGCCGCGCCCTCCGACGACGGTCACGTCATGAACGATGAGGTCGCCGAGCTTCTTGCGCGTGTCGGTGACTTTCGGCGCGGAAACCCGGCGCGGTGATTTCGCCGACGTCGCCGACCTGCCCGCCGGATTCGCCGTAGAACGGCGTCTGGTTGAGGATGAGCGAGCCGCGCTCGCCGCCCTCGAGCGTCTCGACCTCGACCCCGTCCTTGAGGATCGCGCGGATGACGCCCTCGGCGGTCTCGGTCTCGTAGCCGAGAAACTCGGTCGCGCCGACGCGCTCGCGCAATCCATACCAGACCGTTTCGGTCGCCGCTTCCCCCGAGCCCGCCCAGGCGCGCCGCGCCTCGGCCCGCTGGCGCTCCATCGCGGCGTTGAACCCTTCGAGTCGACCGAAAGGCCGCGAGCGCGCAGAGCGTCCTGCGTCAGATCGAGCGGAAAGCCATAGGTGTCGTAGAGCCGGAACGCGGTCTCGCCGTTGAGCACGCCGCCGTCCCCAAGCGAACGCGTCTCGTCCTCGAGAATGGCGAGGCCCCGCGCCAGCGCCGAGCGGAAGCGCGTCTCCTCGAGCTTCAGCGTCTCCGAGATCAGCGACTCGGCCCGGATCAGCTCCGGATAGGCCTGGCCCATCTCCCGGGTCAGCGCCGGAACGAGGCGCCACATCAAAGGATCGCGCGCGCCCAGGATCTGGGCGTGGCGCATGGCGCGGCGCATGATGCGGCGGAGCACATAGCCGCGGCCCTCGTTCGACGGCAGCACGCCGTCGGCGACCAGGAAGGCGGAGGCGCGCAAGTGGTCCGCGATCACCCGGTGCGAGGCGCGCTGCGGCCCGTCCGGATCGACGCCTGTCAGGTCCGAGCTGGCGCGGATGAGCGCGCGAAAGAGGTCGATGTCGTAATTGTCGTGCACGCCCTGCAGCACGGCGGCGATGCGCTCGAGCCCCATGCCGGTGTCGACCGACGGACGGGGCAGGTTGATCCGCTCGCCGCTGCCCAGCGCCTCGAACTGCATGAAGACGAGATTCCAGATCTCGATGAAACGGTCGCCGTCCGCGTCCGGCGAGCCGGGCGGGCCGCCGGGAATGTGGTCCCCGTGATCGTAGAAAATCTCCGAGCACGGGCCGCAGGGGCCGGTGTCGCCCATCGCCCAGAAATTGTCGCTCGTCGCGATGCGGATGATCCGCGCCTCGGGGAGGCCGGAGATCTTGCGCCACAGGTTGAACGCCTCGTCATCGTCGTAATAGACGGTGACGGTGAGCTTCTCCGCGTTGAGGCCGAAGTCGCGCGTCAGAAGATTCCACGCAAATTCGATCGCATGGTCCTTGAAATAATCGCCGAACGAGAAGTTGCCGAGCATCTCGAAGAAGGTGTGGTGGCGCGCGGTATAGCCGACATTGTCGAGGTCGTTGTGCTTGCCGCCTGCGCGCACGCATTTCTGCGCCGTCGTCGCGCGGACGTAAGGGCGCTTCTCGACCCCGGTGAAGACATTCTTGAACTGCACCATGCCGGCGTTGGTGAACATGAGGGTCGGATCGTTGCGCGGCACGAGCGAGCTCGACGGAACGATGGCGTGTTCGTTCCTGCCGAAGAACTGGAGAAAGTTCGATCTGATGTCGTTGACGCCGCTCATGAACCAAGATCGCCTGAAAATAGGGGGCTGCCCGGCGCGTTCTTAAAACAAGGTTGTCGAAAGCGCCAATGGGGGCAAGTTGAATATGGGGACTGAGCGCGTCGCCGTCGAGGCTGCCCGCTCTGCCGCTCTGGCCGCGCGCAAGCGCCCGGCGCGAGGCCCTTCAGAGGAACACCTTGAACGCCGCCCACACCCCCTTCAGGTCCCACTGTCCCTGATAGACGGGCGGCGGCGGCGGGCCGCGCTTGACCAGCCGGTGGACCGCCTCCCACGCGGAGCGCGTGGAATATTCGAAGGTGAACGCAATGTCCTGCTCAAGCTCGACGTACTGGCCCATAAGGCCGAGATTGGTCGCCCCCTCCGGAACCACGCGGCGGCCTGTCGCCGCGCTTGCGCCGCAGCCAGATGTTGTTCACGTAGGGCAGGTGGCATGGAATGCAGATCGAGGATTTCAGGATCGCGTCCGATGTCCTGAACCGCAAATGGTGCAACAATTCCTTCAGGATCTCCTCGCCCGTGCATTCATGCATGGGCTTATCGAACACATTGCCGTTGCGCTCGGGATAGAGCCCGTAGCCCCACAGCACGGACACGCCCGGCGGCTGCTCGAGGACTTCCGGCTGGTCGAAGATCGACAGCGAGATGACCCAGTTCGAATCCTTCAAGGTCAGAAGCCCGCCGCTTCCCGGACCGCTGCGGGTGAGAGCGGTTATCTCGTCGAGAATTTCCTTGCCTGTCGTCGTGATCGTGAACGTCACCCAGCGCGAGTTGGCGATCCGGTCGGCGCCGAAGAACGCATCCGGATTGCCGAAGCCCTTGTGAGCCGCGGCCAGACGCTTCCACAACGCCCATGACCGCCCGGGATGGGGCGGCGGGGGCGGGGCGGCCTTCATCGATCCGGTCGAAATGTCGGCCGCCTGCGAGCCGGTCGTCACCAGCACGATGTCCTCAGGCGCGACGTCGATGGAGGTCGCGGCGCCTCCCCGCTCATAATCGAGGCTTTTGACGGTCAGGCGGCCGGGCGCTTCGGCGAAGCCGATGTCGGTGACGCAGGCGCCAGTCACGAAGTTCACGTCGCGCTGTCTGAGCCAGGCGACGAGGGGTTTGACGAAAGCTTCGTGCTGGTTGAATTGCGAGCGCAGGACATGCGCCATGCTCGACAGGTCGGGGAACAGGTAGACGAACCTGTTCATGTAGCGGCGGAACTCGATCAGGCTGTGCTGCGGCAGCGAGCCCATGATCGTCGACCACAAGAGCCAGAATTCCGTGTCGAAGAACGGCTTGGAGAAGAATTCCTCGATCCGCCGCCCGTCCAGCGTCTCTTCGGAGGTGAGCGAGAGCCTGGCGAGGGCCAAGCCGTCGCCGAGGCTGAGCCCGTAACGCGGGCCCCGCAGGGCGCGGAGCTCCCGATCGACAATATGGGTCTGATCGACGAACGGGTGCTCATTATTGAAGGTGAAGAATTGTTCGGCGACGGAAATGTTGGGGTAGGCTTCGGTCGGGATCGTGGCCAACAGGTCGAAAGCGCAGCGGAATTCCTTGTCGAACACGGAGCCGGGCAGGTTGTAGCCGCTCGTCGCGTCGCCATCGAGAAAGTAGCCGCCTCCGAGCTTGTCATCCGCCTCGTAGATCGTGATGTCCTGGCCGGGTGTCCCGGCGTTTCGGATGAGCAGCGCCGCCGCCGCGAGACCCGCAAATCCGCCGCCAACGATATGCGCCTTCATGCCCCCCTCCTGAAATGTCGATATTGGCTTCCTTCAACAGGTCTTCAGCGCCGCCCCGATCCTGCCGCCGCTTGACGTCCCAGGAAAACGGGCCATGGCCATGTAAAGACCCCATGCTGACGACACGCAAGGGATTCCTCGCAAGCGGCGGGCGCCGTCAATTGCGGCGCTTCAAAGAGGAGGCGCCCGATGCGCTCTCCTCATCGCTATCGGAAGCCCGAAATTGATCTTGCTGAAATCAGAAAAGCTACCTATGATATTCTTATGAACAGAATAACCTCAGCTTGCGGCAGGCGCCGGCAAAGGGCCGGGCGCGCGCTCGCGAGATGCAACCTCTCAGACGCGAGTTCGGGCTGGGAAAATTATTTTTTGTTTTTTTCGGCTGTAACCCCTTGATAAGTCCCGATTCAACCAAACAAATCCAAGCAAAAATCCAAACAAATTTGGGGGGCATGTGGGGTGGAGGCCACGCGATATTGTGTCAAAATCGTGGCAGAACCCTCGCGCGCGGCGCGCGCGTCAATACGTACATTGACTATGAATACGTAAAACGATAGGCTATATGTGGTAAGACTATACTTACACTTTGCTTTAACTGGAAGGAATTGTTTGGGGTTTACCCGTATCGTATAGGGCGAGCGGGTCGAAAGGCAAACATTTGGAGTTATGAATGAGTCCGCAGGCTGCCCTGTGAGGCTCGGCGGGCTTGGGCGGATCGCTAGGGGGCTTTGGCGGCGCGGCCGGGTCGGACTGCCGGACGGCCGAGCACCGGGCTTGGGCCAGGCGCGCAAGGGCGCTGACGCATGGCCCAGAGGCCCGGCGCTGGCGGCCGCCGCCGGATCGAGCCAGGCCCGGTGATACTGGCCCAGGGACGTGGTGTGAGACATTCGCCGTTTGACTCAGGCTCGACTGCTGTCGACCGAGGTCGTGTGAAAACATGATTTTCGATGCGGGTGTTGCGCGACAGCGGTGGCTCGCGCCGGCAGGCGCGCGGTCAGGCCGCGATCGCCTGCATCAGCCGGTTGACGCCGAAGAGGTTGATCATTCGCTTCATATTGTAGGCCAGCACCTGCAGGCTCATCTCGGTTTTGACCTTTTCGAGGGTCCTGGTCAGGAAGTGGGTGCTGCCCATCCATGCCTTGAGCGTGCCGAACGGATGCTCGACGGTCTGCCGGCGGATTGTCATGGCCTCCGGCATGTGGTCGAGCCTGACTTGCATCCTGTCGAGCACGCTCTCGTGCTCCCAGCGCTTCAGGCGTTTGACCTTGTCGGGCGTGCATCGAGGCTTGAGCGCGCAGGTTAGGCATGCGGTGAGGTTGCGATAGTGATCGATATTATCGCGGCGGTCTGAGCGCGCCTTTCCCTTGGTCAGGCGCTCTCCGGCGGGGCAGGTGTAGCGATCGTTCTCGGCGTCGTAGATAAAGTCCGCCACGGTGAAGAGGCCGCGCTTGGCGTTGCCGGAGGTTTGCGTCTTGGGGATGACCGGTAGAATGCCCGTGCCCTCGCAGGCCAGCACTGCAGTAGTTAAGACTTAATCTGACATTCGGTGTCATAGCCGAGGCGGAAGCCGAGGCCGGGCGCGGAGTGGTCGGGGTTGCGCAGCGCCCGGCCTCGGCGTTTTGAGAGGACACCGACGATGACCAAGGAACAGAAGATCATTCGCGCCAAGGTGGGGCTGCTGGAGCTGGCCAAGCAGCTCGGCAACGTCAGCCAGGCCTGTAAGATGATGGGCTACAGTCGCGACAGCTTTTACCGCTTCAAGGAGCTTTACGACGCCGGCGGCGAATTGGCGCTGCAGGAGGTGACGCGGCGCAAGCCGATCCTGAAGAACCGCACGCCGCCCGAGGTCGAGGCGATCATCGTCGAGCTTTCGCTGGACCGGCCGGCTTATGGCCAAATCCGCATCGCCAACGAGCTTCGCAAACTCGGCCATTCGATCTCGCCGGCTGGCGTTCGTGGCGTCTGGCAGCGCCATGATCTTGAGACGATGAAGAAGCGGCTCAAGGCGCTCGAGGCCAAGGTCGCCCAAGAAGGCCTGGTGCTGACCGAAAGCCAGCTCGCCGCGCTGGAGAAGGCCAAGAGCGAAAAGGAAGCGCATGGCGAGTTCGAAAGCGAATGCCCAGGCTATTGCGGGGCCCAGGACACCTTCTACGTCGGCAACATGAAGGGGGTCGGACGCATCTACCAGCAGACCTTCATCGACACCTACGCCAAGGTTGCCTTCGCCAAGCTCTATGACCGCAAGACGCCGATCACCGCCGCCGATCTCGTCAACGATCGTGTCGTGCCCTTCTACGACGCCCACGAGGTGAAGCTCTGCCGCGTGCTGACCGATCGTGGCACGGAATATTGCGGCAATCCCGAGCATCATGAATATGAGCTCTACCTGGCGCTCGAGGATGTCGATCACTCGCGCACCAAGACTAAAAGCCCGCAAACCAATGGAATTGTTGAGCGGTTCCACAAAACGGTGCTCGATGAGTTCTATCGCGTCGCCTTCCGCAAGAAGATCTACGGCTCGATCGGCGAGCTGCAGAGCGATCTCGATGATTGGGTCAAGAACTACAACGAGGAAAGGCCGCACCAGGGACGATGGTGCTTCGGCAAAACCCCGATGCAAACGTTCCTTGACGCGACACCGCTAGCGAAGGAGAAAATGATCGCCGCCTGAGCAAACCCGACAGGCGGACCCGACCACACTCCAGACGCCGTCCGTCAGATCAAGTTCCAGCTACTACACCAGCACCTTGTCGCCGTTGTAATAGCCTCTGTCGGCCAGCACCGTGACCTCCTCGCATCCGCTTGCCTCGCGGGCCTTGCGGCCCATTGCGGTCAGTTGCGCCCGATCGCTGCCGACATTGATCACGTCATGCGCGACGATCAGATGGTGCTCGGCGTCGACGGCGATCTGCACATTGTAGCCGACAATGCCCGCGCCCTTGCCGCTGGTCGCCATCGAGCGGGCATCGGGATCGGTCAGCGAGACCTGTTTGTCGGGCGCGGCCTCAACCTGCTTGCCAATCTCCCTGAGGGACTGCATCTGCCGCCGCAGGCCCTCGATCTTCTCCTTAAGGCGGATTGTCTTTGCCTCGGCCATATCGCCGTCCTCCCGGTCGGCACGGTCCAAGACCGCCAGGTAGCGCGCGATGCTGGCCTCCACCTGCTCAATCCGCTTGGCGACCTTGGCCACGGTGAAGTTCTTGTCGCGATTGTTGACCGCCTTGAACTTGCTCCCGTCGATCGCAACGATAGCCCGGGTGAAAAGGTTGAACTGACGGCACAGCACGACGAACTGCGCGCAGGCCGCGCGGATCGCCGGCCCGCTGTCGCGGCGGAAGTCGGCGATCGTCTTGAAGTCCGGCATCAGTCGGCCGGTCAGCCACATCAACTCGATGTTGCGTTGGGTTTCCCGTTCGAGCCGCCGGCTCGACTGGATGCGATTGAGATAGCCGTAGAGGTAGATCTTCAGAAGCGTCGCAGGATGATAGGCGGGCCGACCGGTCACCTCCGGCGCAACACCGGAAAAGCCCAGCGCTCCCAGGTCGAGTTCGTCAATGAAGACATCGACGACGCGGACCGGATTGTCTTCCGTCACATAGTCGTCAAGGAACTCCGGCAGCAAAACGCCTTGCGCTCGGTCCTCGCCCTCGACAAAGCGCTTCATCAAGAACCCCGACTTAATCCATCAGGATTTTAACCCAACCAACGTTTTCACACAGCCTGGACCCGAAGCGGTAGTTCGCGAGGGCCGTCGTCCGACCGCAAGCGGTCTCGAAGCGGAAGTTCCGTTCCGAGAATTCATAATGGATAGAGCCAAGCGAGCCAGGTGCGCGTGCGGATCGCGATCTTGCGCAACGCGGCCCACGCGCCCCTGTCCCCGTCCACATAGATCGCCGCTGCTCCCTGCGCGCCGATCGGACATTTCGACTGGTCGGGATCATCAACAACGATCTTTACCGCATACTGGCCCTGGGGGACGTTCGGGTTCGCGGGCTCGTACTTCGGAATCTCGTCACTCGGCAAATATTGCCCGCCGCCGTTCGCCTTCCAGATGCTCTCGACGCGGCCCTTGAAGATTTGCCCCGGGTAGAGATTGAACGCGATCTCGGCGAACTGTCCCGGCTTCACGTATTTCAGGTTCTCCTGGTAATAGGCCGCGAGCACGTAACGGCCCTCGTCGGCGATCAGCGCGGCGATCCCGCCGGCGCGCACGACACCATCCCCGGGCGAACCTGAAGATTGACAATGCGGCCGTCCTCCGGGGCGCGCATTGTTGTGTTGTCGAGATAAAATTGCGCCTGCTTGAGCTGCCCAGCCGCGCGCTCCTTCCTTCAGGAGACGCGCGTCGCGAGGGGCGCGCGTCTCTCGCCCTGGCCTATTGCACGAGTTCGATCTCCCCAGGCCGCCAGGTCTGGTTGAACCACGGCTCAAGCGGCCCATAGAGCCGCAGGATCAAGAACCACCCCTTGCCCGGAATTGTCTGGATCCAGTTGTGCTCCATGCTTTCGGGCGCCTTTGGGCCGAACCAGACGTCGACCGAGCCGTCGGCGTTCACTTTCACGGCCTTGTCCTGGCTGCTGACGCTCGGGGCTGGCTGATCTGTCTGCAGCATCGAGCGCGTCTGGGTGTCGTAGACGATGACCGACCAGAAATCCTTGACTGGGATGTTGGGCGGCAGACGCAGCCTGTAGGTCTTGCCGCCGTCGAAAGGATTGCCGTTGGCGTCCTGTGCGGCCCACGGATATTGCGAGCCTTCGCCCACCATCTTCTCGGTCATCGCCGGGGTCACGCCGGTCGCGATGTAGTAGAAGAACGCCGCGCCGTCGAGGTTGCTGACACCCGGAGAGACCTCGAACTTGTAGCCGCCGAAGAACGGCAGACGCCAGGCGCTGTTCGGGTAGAAGAAGGCGTCCTTGTCGCGAATCCTGTAGGCGATCGCGCGCGCCGTGACCGCGCCGATGTTAGCGGCGTCGGCGAGAATCTTCTTCATCCGCTCGTCAGGGAGGAACGGCTTTCCCTTCTCGATGCCGATCGACGCGAAGAGCCCGAGCGTCGTCGGATCGGAGCCTCGCCGGTCCGCCTGGATCGCGTCGTTCAAAAGCTCCAGAAGGAATATCGCCGGCGGACGAAGTTGGAAGGGATGCCGGACGATTGACGTATCGGCGGCGGATTGGCTCGCCAAGGGATAGATCCGCAGGTGCTTGACGAGTCGACACCGGCCTGGCGAACCATCACCAGGAAGGACCGGAATGGCATCCAGTTGCCAAGTGCGGGCGAACCACGTAGTCCAGGCGTCGCCTAGCCGGCGGCAAGAGCAGATATTTGCCGCCCTTGCCGCGATCTGCGCCCGTGATACCGACGTCGGCGACCCATTTGTACCAGATGTCGTCGATCAGCCCGAGCACCTTGGGCGGGAGTTCGACGACGACCGGTCCCTTGCTCGTGTCGACCCAGATGAAGCTGTAGACCGTGTTGTCGTTGGCGGTCAGCTCGACGGTCTTGGAATTGACGAGGGTCTCCCAAATCACGTCGGTTTGGTTGTCGGGGCCGAAGCTCCGGAGCGTGTTGCGCATCGAGAGCTGGTTCACGATCGGAATGCCGAGCAGATAGGCCTGCAGGGCGCGCGAGCGGTCGAGATTGTCGTAGATCTCTTCGGTCGTCTCGTTCGAAGGGTAGCCGTCCTTGAGACGCAGTACGCCGATCGAGGTTTCGAGCGTGTCCGGCGTCGCGACGCCGGGCGCGATCGGCGTCGTCATCTTGTAGGTTTGCGCCGAGGCCGGGGCGAGCAAGGCGGCGGCCATGAATAGCGGCGCGACAAGGCTTAGCTTCTTCACACTTTTCATAGGATCCCTCGATGCAGATTTGCACGCCGACGCATGTGTGCGGATATCGGCCTGCGACTGCTTCGGCCGCTCGGATCGACGGCTCCGCCGATCGGGCCGCTGACCTGCCGACGCTGTCTCACCGATCCCGCTTCTTCGCCAGTTCCTCCATCATCGCCTTGATTGCCTCGGGCGTCATGAGCGTTTCGCCGAGATCGAAGGTGATCTTCTCCAGTCTTCCGCGTGAATGGGAACGGCACCTGATAGTCGGAATCGTCCACCGGACGTGCCGGTGTCGAGGCCGATGTCGAAGGTCTCGTCCCAGGCCCAGAGGAAGGGCTGCGTATGCGGCAACGACTTCTGCGCGGCCTGCTTGCCGTTGACCGATGAGCGTGCCGGTTCCGCCGCGTCCGACCGGCATGCCCGTCGGCTCGGTCTTCCAGTCGAAGACGATCGTGTGCTTGCCGGCCGCGATGCGGATCGGCGCCCTGCCACTTCGGCCGCTCGATGTCGAGCAGGTTCATGGTGAAGGTCGGCTTGCCGTCCTTGAGATAGAGCCCTAGCCGGAGAACCGCCCGCCCTGGGTCACGAGCACGCCGTTCGCTCCGCCCTGCGGCACCTCGATCTCGGCGGTGATCGTGTAGGGGCGGTTGAGGATCGAAGGCGCGACGCCGAACTGGTTCGAGGTGTTGGGCGTCGTGTAGACGAACTGCTTCCGTCCCGCCGCCGGTCCGGGGCGCTCGGCAGTGAGGATCGGCGACCTGCGAGGCGTTGAGCGGCAGCACGTTGTTGCGCACCGCCTCGATCATCCAGAGTTCCTGCATGGTCTTGCAGCCGCTCGGGCTCCTGAGCTGCGAGATCGTTGGTCTGGGTCGGATCCTCCTTGAGGTTGAACAGCTCCCACTTGAAGCCGTTCAGCACGTCGACCGGCGGGTGCCCCGGCGACGCCCTCCCACGGATCGACAGCCGGAATCGTGCTGGCCATCCAGCCGTCGTGGTAGATCGCGCGGTTGCCGAGGATCTCGAAATACTGGGTCGTGCGCGTCGAGGGCGCGTCGGCGCCGGCCTTGTCCCAGCTGTAGACCATGCTGACTCCGTCCCACGGGACCTGGGCGATGCCGTTCACCATCGTCGGCTGCGGGATGCCGACCGCGTCGAAGATGGTCGGGAACGACGTCGATGACGTGATGGAACTGGTTGCGGATGCCGCCCGCGTCCTTGATGCGCTTCGGCCAGCTCACCACCATGCCGGTGCGCGTGCCGCCGAGATGCGAAGCGATCTGCTTTGTCCACTTGATAGGGCGTGTCCATCGCGAACGCCCACGGGACGGCGAAGTGGGGGTAGGTCTGATCGGTGCCCCACGCCGGGATCAGCGGCAGCATCTGCTCGACCGTGAAGGCGAAGCCGTTGAAGTAGGCGACCTCGTTCGGCGTGCCGTGCATCGAGCCTTCGGCGCTCATGCCGTTGTCGCCGCAGACGCAGATGACCAGCGTGTTGTCGAACAGGCCGAGCTTCTCGCAGCGTCTCGATGACGCGGCCGATCTCGTGGTCGACTGTAGGCCATGTAGGCGGCCCAGACGTCGATCTGGCGCAGATAGAGCTTCTTCTCGTCGGCGGAGAGCGTCTCCCACTTCGGCAGGAAATCGGGCCAGGGCGGCAGCTTGGCGTTCGCCGGGATGACGCCGAGCTTCTTCTGGTTCTCGAAGATGCGCTCGCTGACCGCGTTCCAGCCATCGTCGAAGAGATGCATCGCGCTGATCTTGTCGACCCATTCCTGGGTCGGATGATGCGGCGCGTGCGTGCGCCCGGCGCGTAATGGATGAACCACGGGCGCTTCGGATCGGTCGACGTCTGGGTGCTGATGTATTCGATGGCGTCGTCCGCCATCGCGGTGATCGAGATTCCACTCCCGGCTTTCCGTTGTAGGGGTGGATCGGCGTCGTGTTGCGGAACAGGTTGCCCGGCTGCCACTGGCTCGTGTCGCCGCCGATGAAGCCGTAGAAATAGTCGTAGCCTTGTCCGATCGGCCACTGCTTGAACGGCCCCTGCGGACTCGCTTCCCAGACCGGCACATTGTGGTTCTTGCCGAACCAGGCGGTCGAGTAGCCGTTCTCGCTTGAGCGCCGCGCGCCATGCGCGATCTCCGGCGCGTGATCGAGTTGTAGCCGGGATAGCCGCGACGAGCCCTCCGCGACCATGCCGTAGCCAGCGTGGTGATGGTTGCGGCCCGGTCAGCAGCGCCGCGCGCGTCGGCGAGCAGAGCGCGGTGTTGTGCATCTGCGTGTAGCGCAGGCCCGCTTTGGCGAGCTTGTCGAGCTGTCGGCGTCGGCACGACGCCGCCGAAGGCCGAGTTCGAGCCGAAGCCCGCGTCGTCGATCAGGATCAGGAGCACGTTGGGCGCGCCCTCGGGCGGCATGACGGTCGGCGGCCAGCCGGGCTGGCTGTCGATCAGGTTCGGTTGGATGAAGCCCTTGAAGGGCGGCGTCGGCGTCGGCAGCACCGTGCTGTCGGGAAACTGGACCGCCATCGCCGACTGCGCGCGGGCCGCAGTACGGAACCCGACCGCGCCGAGCGCCGCAGCCAGCGCCCCCTTGGCCGATGACAGGAACAACTGCCGTCTATTCATGGAGCGTCTCCTCACTGCCAACATCACCCGATCCCGCTCGCGACACACGAACAGCTTGGGCGGCGGCGACGTCTGCCGAAGCGTCAGCGAAAAGCTATGGCAAGTCGCGTCGCCGGGTCATTAGCGCTCGAGCGCAAGAATTGTCCGAATTTGGCGCTGACCTGTGTCATAACGCCCCTTGCGCCAAATGGAGCGCGGCGATAGGCGCCAAGGGTCGGTCCACAACATGCCGAAGGTTGCGACCGTAAACGCTCGAAATTTCCGCGCGCTGGCCGACGTGCTCCGGTCGCTGGCGCCGAACCGGCCCAAATCCTACAAAGCGCCGGTCTCGCCCCCGATCTTTTTGGCTGCCTGGAAAGGACGATCCTCTATACAGATTTGGACCGGCTGCTGTCCGAGGCGATCCGCGCGACCGGTTGCCGCGACCTCGGGCTTCATGTTGGCGTCCTGCAGGGCATCGACGCAGCCGGACTGGTCGGGCTGGTGTCGATGAACTGCCTCACCGTGCGCGACGCGTTAGGCGCCATTATCGCGGGCTTGAAGACCACCGACAGCGGCGGCGCCGTCTGGCTCGACGTCCGCAATGGCATAGCGACCTTGGGCTATTCAGTGGTCATCGACAGCGTGAAGAATGTGGAACAATTCTGCGACGCCTCCGTGGCGATCCTCGTCAACGCGATGCGCCAATTCTGCGGCGCCGATTGGCGACCGGATCGCGTTTGTCTGATGAACAAGCCGCCGCAGGATCTCGAGCGGTTCGCACAGTTCTTTCGAGCGCCGGTCGAGTACCGGGCGCCGGCGTCGAAGTTGACATTCAATAGCGCAGTGCTGGACCGGCCGGTCAAGGCTCACGACCCCGCCTATCGGGAGATTCTAACCCCAATTCTGGAGAAGGCGATCGAGTTGGCACGAGGCGATTTCATGTTTGCGGTGAAATCGATTTTGAATTAGCAAACAGCCGAAGCGCGCCTGACGCGCTCCGAGGTCAGTCGGCCTTTGGGGGTCAGCGTCCACATCCTCGGCCGGCGCCTCAAGTCGGCTGGAATGACGTTCACCGATCTTGCGGAGCAGCTGAAAATCGAGCGCGCGCAAAGCCTCCTGCTCAAGGGAAAGCATATCGGCGAGATCTCCTCCGACCTCGGCTTCGCCGACGTGAGCTCCTTCACCAGAGCCTTCAAGAAACGCGTGGGCCGCGCGCCGTCGCAGTGGCGAGAGATGGGGATGGCCGGGCGGATGCAATAGATGTTGGTTGCCCCGACCGAGCGGGAGGCGCGCCAATTGAGAATAAACCCGTGGCGGCCGCCCTCGAAGGCATGCGCGGGCCGCATAACGCCGCCAACTCATGTCGGGCGGTACCGGTGACGGGAAATCTGACCCGCCAATCTCCAACGAAGCGACTGCCTCCCTTCGCGTCAAGACCCCCTCGTTGCCGCGGAACCTCCGCCCAAGGAGGATGGCTGACAAAGCGACTCATTGCCGCAGCCGCAAGGAGCAGCGGACGGCGACTTTTCCGGACCCGCGCTCATTGAATGCCGGAGCGGGCTTGCCGGTGAGAAGCGCCATCAGGGCCGCCGGGGTGAAGAGTGGCGCACCTTTGCTGCGACGGCTATCCGCCCCGTTCCAGCCGTTCGGTCAGGGCCCGCTCTCCGCCCATCTCGGACGTTCCTGATACGCCTTTCACCCTAAAGCAGCGTCTTGAAGATGTCCCGCCCTTCATCGTCGCAGCCATGTGACACCGTCGCGCTGGAGCACGCGGACGTCACCCTTTCGCGACTTTCCGAGTCGGGGAACCAGGTTACCAATAGGAGTGCGAATTCCGGTGCAATCCGGCCAGTGATTCCGATTTGATGTCGGCCGCCGTTCCGATTTGATCCCGGCCACCATTCCGAACTGAAGCCGGCCACCTGAGCCGGTCATGGCCTC
>CAVWTJ010000004.1:0-59634 GCA_963757695.1 uncultured Actinomycetota bacterium | reverse complement strand
ATGTATTGCTACGTCCTGCGCCTGCGCGACGCGGAGGGCCACGACTGGACGAGCAACAACCGGCCCTACGCCGGGCTCCGCACCCGCACCGCCGTACCGGAGCAGTCCTGGTTGCTGCCGGACGCCACCGAGGTGCTGGTCTCGGCCAAGATCCACCGCACGCAGCCGCTGGGCCCGATCACCGAGCTCGCGATCACGATGCGCTCGGGGCGCGGGCGCGCGCGCCTCGACCGGGAGCGCTCCGACCTGGTGGCGACGGTGGCGCACGAGCTGCGCTCGCCGCTAACCGGGGTCAAGGGCTTCGTCCAGGCGCTGCTGAACCGCTGGGACAAGCTCAACGACGAGCAGAAGAAGCTCATGCTCACCACGGTCGCGGCCGACTCCGACCGGCTGAGCCGGCTGATCGCCGAGCTCCTCGACGTCGCCCGGATCGACACGGGGCGGCTCCAGATCTACCGCCGTCCCTCCGATGCCGCCGCCCTGGTGGCCCGGATCACGACCTCGGTCGCGGCCGGCACGAAGCGCCCGATCGAGCTCACCTGCGCCGACGACCTCCCGGCCGTGCACGTGGATCCCGACAAGTTCACCCAGGTGGTCACCAACCTGGTGGAGAACGCCGTCCGGCACGGCGACGGCACCGTGCGGGTGAGCGTCGACCGGCACGACCCCGACGACGACCCCGCAGGCGTCCGGGTGACCGTGAGCGACGAGGGCGAGGGGATCCCGGCCGAGATGCGGCGCCGGGTCTTCACGAAGTTCTGGACCGGTGGGACCCGGGGCGGATCGGGGTTGGGGCTCTACATCGTCAACGGCCTGGTCCGCGCGCACGGGGGAGCGGTCACCATCGCGGACGCCGCGGACGGCGGCGCGCAGCTGTCGTGCACGTGGCCCGGCGTACCCCTCGAGCTCCAGGACTGACCCGTCGCTCCTCCGCCGACCCGTCACTTCCAGAGGCGACGGGTCACCGGGCTCCGACCGGCTCGACGCTTACCGGTTCGTCGTGGGTGACCCGG
This sequence comes from uncultured Actinomycetota bacterium, assembly GCA_963757695.1. Classification (GTDB taxonomy): domain Bacteria; phylum Actinomycetota; class Actinomycetes; order Propionibacteriales; family Nocardioidaceae; genus Nocardioides. The sequence continues at coordinate 58,621 of CAVWTJ010000004.1, read as the reverse complement.
CGTTCATAGGATGAACCCATGTCCGGACCCAACACCGACTACGACCCTGTGGAGGTCACCACCTTGAAGCCCGAGGAGGTCGAGCTCGCACGCGACGCGGCTCTCGCCGCGATCGCCGCGGCCGCCGACCTCGAGGCGCTCAGGCAGGTGCGCATCGACCATACCGGTGACCGGTCACCGCTCGCCCTGGCCAACCGGGAGATCGGCGCCCTGCCGCCCCAGGCGCGCAAGGAGGCCGGCCAGCGGGTCGGTCAGGCGCGGGGAGCCGTCAACAAGGCGCTCGGCGAGCGCCAGGCCGTGCTCGAGGTCGAGCACGAGGAGCGGATCCTCGTCGAGGAGGCCGTCGACGTCACCCTGCCCACCGACCGGGAGCCCGTGGGCGCGCGGCACCCGGTGACCACCGGTTCCGAGCTGATCGCCGACATCTTCGTCGCGATGGGCTGGGAGGTCGCCGAGGGCCCGGTGATCGAGGCCGAGTGGCTGAACTTCGATGCGCTCAACCTCGGTCCCGACCACCCCGCCCGCACCATGCAGGACACGTTCTGGACCGACCCGCAGGACAACGGGATGGTCCTGCGCACCCACACCTCGCCGGTCCAGGCGCGCACCATGCTGACCCGCACGCCCCCGATCTACGTCGTCTGCCCCGGCCGGGTCTTCCGCACCGACGAGTACGACGCCACGCACAGCCCGGTCTTCCACCAGGTCGAGGGCCTCGCGATCGACGAGGGCATCTCGATGGCCCACCTCAAGGGCACCCTCGACCACTTCGCCACGTCGATGTTCGGTGAGGGCATCACCACGCGCTTCCGTCCGTCGTACTTCCCCTTCACCGAGCCGAGCGCCGAGGTCGACCTGGTCTGCTTCGTCTGCCGCGGTGCCCAGGAGGTCGACACCGGGTCGGGGATGGCGCCCTGCCGCACCTGCCGGGGCGAGGGCTGGATCGAGTGGGGTGGCTGCGGCATCGTCAACCCGCGGGTGCTGCGTGCCTGCGGTGTCGACTCCGAGCGCTACTCGGGCTTCGCGTTCGGCATGGGCATCGACCGCACGCTGATGTTCCGTCACGGCCTCGAGGACCTGCGCGACCTCTTCGAGGGCGACATCCGCTTCACCACGGCATTCGGGAGTGAGCTGTGAAGGCCCCCGTCTCCTGGATCAAGGAGTACGTCGACCTGCCGGCCGACGTCACCACCGAGGCGCTCGCCGCGCGACTGACCGCGCTCGGGCTCAAGCTCGAGGCGATCGAGAGCCCGCGCGACGCGATCACCGGACCGCTGGTCGTCGGTCGCGTGCTGACCTGCGACCCCGAGCCGCAGAAGAACGGCAAGACCATCAACTGGTGCACCGTCGACGTCGCTGACGCCAACGGCACCGGTGACCCGCAGGGCATCGTCTGCGGCGCCCACAACTTCGGCGTCGGCGACCTCGTCGTGGTGGTCCTGCCCGGCGGTGTGCTGCCCGGCGACTTCGCGATCTCGGCGCGCAAGACCTACGGCCACGTCTCGGCCGGGATGATCTGCTCGGCGCGCCGAGCTCGGCCTCAGCTCCGAGGCCGACGGCATCATCGTGCTGCCGGCCGACGCGGGGGAGCCCGGCGACGACGCGTTCGCCGTGCTCGGCCTCGACGACGAGGTCATCGAGTTCGAGATCAACCCCGACCGTGCCTACGCGCTGAGCCTGCGCGGTGTCGCCCGCGAGGCCGCGCTCGCCTACGCCGACGAGGGTGCGACGTTCACCGACCCCGCCGACCGCGCGGTGCCGGCGGCCAACGCCGACGGCTACCCGGTCGTCCTCGACGACCCCGAGGGCTGCCCGCTCTTCGTGGCCCGGCTCGTGTCCGGCTTCGACCCGACCGCGACGCACCCCCGACTTCATCGCCCGCCGGCTGACCCAGGCCGGGCATGCGCCCGATCTCGCCTGGCCGTCGACGTCACCAACTACGTGATGCTCGAGATCGGCCGGCCGATCCACGGCTACGACGCCGACAAGCTCACCGGCCCGATCCGGGTCCGCCGCGCGAGCCGAGGGCGAGCGGCTGCACCACCCTCGACGGCACCGACCGCGCGCTCGTCCCCGGCGACCTCGTCGTCACCGACGACTCCGGGATCATCGGCCTCGGCGGCGTGATGGGCGGCGAGCCCACCGAGATCTCCGAGACCACCACCCGCGTGCTCGTCGAGTCGGCGCACTGGGACGCCACCTCGATGTTCCGCACCGGCAAGCGTCAGAAGATCTCCTCCGAGGCCGGCAAGCGCAACGAGCGCGGCGTCGACCCGGTCGTCTGCGAGGCCGCCGCCGACCGGGTCGTCGAGCTGCTCACGACGTACGGCGGGGGAGTCGCCGAGCCGGGCGTGACCGTCGTCGGCTCGGTCCCGGACGGCGCCTCGATCAGCGCGGCCGCCGACCTGCCCGCCCGGATCAGCGGGATGCCGATCAGCGCCGACACCACGGTCGCCGCACTGCGAGGCCGTCGGCTGTCGTGTCGAGCAGGACGGCGAGACGCTCACCGTCACGCCGCCGACGTGGCGCCCCGACATCACCGACCCCTACGACCTCGTCGAGGAGGTCGCGCGCATCGTCGGCTACGACCAGGTGCCGTCGGTGCTGCCCACGCCCCGGCGCCGGGCGCGGCCTGACCCGCGGTCAGCGGCTGCGGCGTCGGATCGGCCGCACCCTCGCCGGCGCCGGCTGCGTCGAGGTCATCAGCTTCCCGTTCGTGGGCGACGCCGCCTTCGACCAGCTCGGGCTGCCCGCCGACGACGTACGCCGGCACACGGTGCGCCTGGCCAACCCGCTCTCGACCGAGGAGCCGTCCTACACCACGACGCTGCTGCCGGGCCTGCTCAAGACGGCCGCCCGCAACCTGGGCCGCGGCGCCCCGGGGGTGTCGCTGTTCGAGACCGGCACGGTCGCCTTCCCGGCCGACCGTGGCCCGGCGCCGATCTACGGGGTCGACCGGCGGCCCACCGACGACGAGCTCGCCCAGCTCCTGCAGGCCATCCCGGCCCAGCCGCTGCACCTGGCGGTCGTCCTCGCCGGGGAGCGCGAGCGCGGTGGCTGGTGGGGGGCGGGCCGTCGAGGCCGGCTGGTCCGACGCGGTCGGCGTCGTCCGCCGCTCTGGCTGCCGAGCTCGGCGTCGACGTCGAGGTCCGTGCCGCATCGCTGGCACCCTGGCACCCGGGTCGGTGCGCCGAGATCCTGGTGGGTGACGCCGTGCTGGGCCACGCCGGCGAGCTGCACCCGAAGGTCTGCCAGGCCTTCGGGCATGCCGCCCGCAGCGCCGCGGTCGAGATCGACCTCGACGTGCTCCTCAGCCGAGCGCCGCGACGTCGTGCCGGGCCCGGACTTCTCCACGTTCCCGCTCGCCAAGGAGGACGTCGCGCTCGTCGGTCGACGCAGGCGTCACGGTGGCCGAGGTCGAGGACGCCCTGCGCGAGCGGCGCCGGTGACCTGCTGGAGTCGATCCGCCTCTTCGACGTCTACACCGGCGAGCAGGTCGGTGCCGGGCAGAAGTCGCTGGCCTTCGCGCTGCGCTTCCGCGCCGCCCGACCGCACCCTCACCGAGGACGAGACCGGCGCGGCCCGAGACGCAGCGGTCGCCGTCGCGGTGGAGCGCTGTGGTGCCGTCGCAGCGCTGAGCACCAGCGAGCGCCACGACCCGGCCGGCGCATCCCACACGTGGAGCGCTGAGCCGATGCTGCGGCTGCTGGGAGACGTGTCCTGGCAGGGCCATGCCGTCACCAGCGAGCGCAGCCAGGCGCTGCTCGCCGCGCTCACGGCGGGCCGGGGCGACCGGTGGGCGAGGCCGCCCTGGTGGCGGCCGTCTGGGGTCGCGACGACCAGCCGGCCAACGCCGCCAAGGCACTTCAGGTCGTGGTCTCCCGCACCCGCAGCCAGCTGGGGTCCCAGGTGGTGGAGCGCACCGAGGCCGGCTACCGGCTGGGGCTGGCGGCGCGGACGTGGATGCACTCCAGCTCGGGCTCGTGCGTGCGAGAGGCCGCGCGCGCCGAGGCCGTCGGCGACCTGATGCTCGCTGCGGAGCAGGCCAGGAGGGCACTGGCGGTCGCGGTGGACGCCGACGCGGCCGCACCTGCCGCGCTCGAGGAGCTGCGCGCGCACGCCTGCGACGACCAGACGATCGCGCGCGGGGTCCTGGGGCGCGCGGCGTCGGGCCTCGGCGACCACCCCGAGGCCCTCACGCTGCTGGCTGCCCTCGCCGACCCGGACGAGGCGACCCTCGCCGCGCTGCTGCGCAGCGAGGCGGCGGTGCACGGTGCGCCCACGGCGCTGGCTCGCTACGAGCGTCACCGCAGCGAGGTGCGCGACCGGCTGGGCGTCGACCCCGGCCCGGTCCTGCAGGCGGTGCACGCCGAGCTGCTCGCCGCCGACAACCCGGTGCGCACCGGCCTGCGCTTACGACGCGACGTCCCTGGTCGGGCGCGACGACGACGTACGCCGGCTCCGGGCGCTGGTGCGCGAGTCGCGGGTCACCTCGATCCTCGGCCCCGGTGGCCTGGGCAAGACCAGGCTGGCGCGGCTGTCTGGGCCGCGAGGCCGAGCAGCCCGTCGTGCACTTCGTCGAGCTGGTCGGCGTGGTCTCGCCCGAGGACGTCGTCAGCGAGGTCGGGTCGGCGATCGGCGTGCGCGACTCGATCAGCGGGCGCAAGGTGCTGTCGTCCGAGCAGCTCACCGACGTACGCGGGCGGATCGCCCAACAGCTCGACCAGGCGCCCACCCTGCTGATCCTCGACAACTGCGAGCACGTCGTCGAGGCGGTCGCCGACCTCGTCGCACCGCTCGTCGCCGCGACCCGCCAGCTGCGGGTCGTCACCACCAGCCGGGCGCCGCTCGGCATCGCCGCCGAGCGGATCTTCGCCCTCGGCCAGCTCGCCGAGGACGCGGCCGTCGAGCTGTTCGGCCAGCGGGCCCGAGCCGCCCGGCCCGACGTACGCCTCGAGGTGGAGTCGGTACGTCGCGTGGTCGCGCGCCTCGACGGACTGCCGCTGGCGATCGAGCTGGCTGCGGCCAAGGTGCGGGCCATGTCGGTCGACGACATCGACCGCCGCCTGCACGACCGCTTCGCGCTGCTCCGCGGCACCGACCGAGGAGCCCCCGACCGGCACCAGACCCTGCTCGCGGTCATCGACTGGTCGTGGGCGCTGCTCGGGGACGACCGAGCGCCGGGCCCTGCGCCGGTTGTCGGTGTTCCCCGACGGGTTCGCCCTGGACGCCGCCGAGGAGGTGCTCGGGCCGGACGCGCTCGGGTCGGTCGAGTCGCTGGTCGGTCAGTCGCTGCTGACCGTGCGCGAGAGCGCCACCGGGCTGCGCTACCGGATGCTGGAGACGGTGCGGGAGTTCGGCGGTCTGCGGCTGCGCGACGAGCCGTGACGAGGACGGCGACGGCGCGACGAGGCGGCGACGCGCGCGCTCCGCCGTACGTCGCTGGAGCGTCTCGTTCTGCCGGCGACGACTGCCCGAGCTCTACGGCCTGCGCCAGATCGAGACCGTGCGCGAGCTCGGGGTGGAGGAGAACAACCTGGCCGATGCGCTCCGCGAGTGCCTGGCCGACTCCGACGGCGAGTCGGCCGTCGTGCTGGTGGCGGCTCTCGGCGGGTTCTGGACGATCCGCGGCGAGCACCCGAGGATCCTCACCCTGCTCGACTCGGTCGAGGGTCTGCTCGCGCACTGGGACCCGCCGGCCGATGCCTTCGACGCGACCGCCAGGGCCGCCTGCGTGCTGGTGTTGAACACCTCGGTCGCCGGACTGCCCACCCCGGTGCGCGCCCGGGCGCTGCTCGCCCGGCACGGCCGGCACTCGGTCGACCCGGTCACCCGTGCCCTCCAGGCGGCCCTCGAGGCATTGGGCGACGAGCTGCCTGGTCGCAACGCCGCGGCGCTCGAGCTCCTGGCCGACCACCCGGACCGCCTGGTAGCGATGCTCGGGCTGCAGTGGCAGAGCCACTATCTCGAGAACCTGGGTGAGGTCGAGGCCGCGACGTCGTCCGGCGAGCGAAGTCGTGCGTTGTGGCGCCCGGAGGACGGTGTGTGGAGCAGAGCGCTGCTCGACACGCACCTGGCCGGCCTCTACGCCCAGCTCGGACGACTCGATCTGGCCCGACGTCGCGCCGAGGACGGTCTCGGGGTCCTGGACGCGCTGGAGGCGCACGACGACGCCATCCAGCTCCGAGCCGTGGTGGCCGCGGCGGCGCTGGCCGAGGGCGACATCGACCGGGCCGAGGCGCTGCTCGAGCAGATGACCAGCATCGCCACTCCCGGATTGTGGGGCGCCATCATCTGGCTGGGGGTCACCCGCGCCGAGGTCGCGCTCGCTCGGGGGAGGGTGAGCGAAGGGCTTGCCCTCTACGATCGCGCCGTCGTGCAGGTGCGGGACCTTCGTTTCCCGGGGATCCCGATGGACCCCGGCACCGAGCCGTGGACCCTCTACATCGAGAGCGTCACCGCAGCCGCCCACGCGTGGCACGGCGCCCCGGACGAAGCCGGCAGCGGGCTGCGGGACCTGGTGGCGGCCAAGCTGCCCGTCGTGATCGCCGCCGACCAGCCCGGGATCGACTACCCGGTGGCGGGGTGCATGCTCTTCGCCCTCGGCATCTGGTCGCTCCTGCGCGACGACGAGCCGGAGACGGGCGTCGAGTGCCTGGCTCTCGCCCGCCGGTTCGGCTACAACCTGTACTCCGCGGCGATGTCGTGGGACCGCGTCGTGGCCCTCGCGGAGCGCTCGGCGCCGGGTCGGCTCGAGCAGGTGCTTGCCGGTTACGGCGAACGCCGCGGCGCCGACCTCCTCGAGGAGGCCCGCGCCGCGGGTGCTGGACTGCTCTAGCTCTTGACGACGGTCAGCCGATCTTGCGGCCGTAGGAACGCACCGCGAGCGGTGCGAAGACCGCGATCAACGCGGCACACCCCAGCAGGGCCCAGCCGACCTCGCCGGTGACGGCGCCGTCGTTCATCAGGTCGCGCACCGCCGAGACCACGTGGCTGACCGGGTTGACCTTGACGAAGGCGGCCAACCAGCCCGGGAGCGTGTCGACGGGCACGAACGCGTTGGACAGGAACGTCAGCGGGAACATGATCATCATCGAGATCCCCTGCACGCTCTGGGCGGAGCGCGCCACGGTGCCGAGCCAGCAGAAGATCCAGGCCAGCGACCAGCCGGCGACGATCGTGAGCAGGATGCCGCCCACGACGCCGAGGACCCCGCCATCGGGTCGATATCCCATGGCCAGGCCGACCGACACGGTGAGCACGGCTGCGAGGCCGTACCGGAGCAGGTCGGCGACCATCGGTCCGGCGAGGGGGGCGATCCGGGCGATGGGCAGCGACCTGAACCGGTCGAAGACGCCCTTGTCCATGTCCTCGCGCAGCTGCACGCCGGTGGCCATCGAGGCGGTCAGGGCGGTCTGGGCCAGGACACCGGGGATGATGATCGGCAGATAGCTCCCGACGTCGCCGGAGATCGCGCCACCGAAGATGTAGGCGAACATCGCCGTGAAGAGCAGTGGCTGGATCGTCACGTCGAAGAACTGCTCGGGGTTGCGGCGCATCTTCTTGGTGGCGCGCCAGGCCATCGCCAGGGTCTGGGTGACGGTGTCGGCGAGGGACACGTGGGTCGCGAGCTCGCGCTCGGCGACGGTGGGTTGCGGTGCTGGGGCGATGAGGGTGCTCATCAGGAGGCCTCCATGATCTCGGTGGTGGTGGACGAGTCGGTGCCATGGCCGGTGAGGGCCAGGAACACCTCGTCCAGGGTGGGTTTGGCGACGCTGAACGACGCGATCGAGAGGTCGGCCTGGCGCAGGGCGATGAGCACGTCCGCGGCGCGGTCGACGTCGGGAAGCGGCACGCTCAGGCCACCGGACTCCGGCGTCGGCACCGGATCCTCGCCGAGGAGACCCGCGCACGACGTCCGCGGCGGCACCGGACTGCCCCGGGCTCGAGAGCCGCAGCTGGAGGCTGGTGGTGCCCACCGACGACTTCAGCTCGTCGGGCGTGCCCGAGGCGACCGTGCGGCCGTGGTCGATCACCACGATCCGACCGGCGAGCTGGTCGGCCTCGTCGAGGTACTGCGTGGTCAGCAGCACGGTGCAGCCGTCGGCGACCAGGCTGCGGATGGTGTCCCACATCTGGGCACGGGTGCGCGGGTCGAGACCCGTCGTGGGCTCGTCGAGGAAGATCAGCGGCGGTCGGCTGATCAGGCTCGCGGCGAGGTCGAGCCGACGGCGCATGCCCCCGGAGAACCCGGACAGCTGGCGGTCCGCGGCGTCCTCGAGCCCGAAGCCCGCGAGCAGCTCCTCGGCGGTGCTGCGGGCCTGCTTGGCCGACAGGCCGAGGAGTCGGCCGAAGAGCCAGAGGTTCTCGCGGCCGGTCAGGTTCTCGTCGACCGAGGCGTACTGCCCGGTGACGCCGACCAGCTGACGTACCTCGTGAGGGCGGGTGGCGACGTCGATGCCGAAGACCCGCGCAGCGCCCTGGTCGATCGGGAGCAGGGTGGCGAGCATCTTCAGCATGGTCGTCTTGCCGGCGCCGTTGGGCCCGAGGACGCCGAGAACCTCGCCGCGACGCACCTGGAGGTCGATGCCGTCGACGGCCCGGAAGTCGCCGAACTTCTTCACCAGGCCGGTCGCGTCGACGGCGAGTTCGCCGCTGGTCGAGTCGGGGAGGGACGGAAGGAGTGTGGTCATGACGCAGACTCTGGGCCCCGGCGGTTTCACCCCACCTTCACGGTGCTTTCACGGGGCTCCGTCCCGCCATCGTTGCCTCGTGCAACAAAGCCGGGTCTCACGGCGTCGAACAGGCATGAACCTTCACCACACCACCACGATGTCCGCCCGGGTCTCGGTCGCCGCGGCCCTGCTCCTGTCGCTCGGTGCCTGCGGCGGCGCGGGCGGCGAGGCAGCCGGCGACGGCGCCCCCGCCGCGTCGACCAGCGCCTCCGACGCACCGGACCCCACGGCGCCGTCCGAGGGCCCGGAGTCCACCGAGTCGAGCACCGAGCCGAGCACCGAGCCGAGCACCGAGCCGAGCACCGAGCCGAGCACCGAGCCGACGTCGACACCGGCCGAGCCGGCGCGGGTCTTCGCCTACGCCGGCGGCGAGTCGGTCGGCGTCGCGGTGCAGGAGCGCGCCGACACGAAGAAGCTCGACGGGGCCCCGCGGTCCTTCAAACGGTTCATCGGCAGGACCGCGGAGCACCTCGCGGACACCTCGACCTGCGACGGCGACTACGTGGGGGTGACCGTGCAAGCGGTCAGCACCGCCGGGTACGCCGTCGGTGCAGTCAACGAGTGCGGTGGCTACGCCGCCATGTGGGCGGTCGTGGACGGGACGTGGAAGGAGATCGCCGGCACGCAGGACAGCTGGGACTGCGCGATCCTGAAGCGCTACCGGGTGCCGAGCGAGCTCCTGCTGGGCAGCGACACGTGCTTCGACTACGACGGTGACCACCAGGAGCACGACTACCACCAGGCCTGATCGTCGACCGGCGGCCGGCTCGACGCTCCCGGTCGGCGCGCACCCTCAGTCCAGGGGTGGCCTCACGGCCGCGAGGAACGCGTCGAGGGCGGCTCGGTCCCCGGTCATCGTGACCGCTGTGGCGTCGCGCCGCTTCCACAACCACGCGTCCAGGTCGGCGGCGGTGCCGGCGATGACAGCCGCGACGATCGTGCCGGGGTCGTCGACGCGGAGGACGTGCGGACCGTCGTAGTTCGTGCCCGAGTCGGGATCGGTGCCGAAGAACTCGCACGGCTGGGCCCACAGGGAGACCCCGAGGTCGGTCGCGTCGAGGCGCACGTGGGCCTCGCCGGGCTCGATCCGACCCCACGCCGGCGCCTCGCCGCCGTACATGACGTCGAGGGCCTCGGCGACACCGTCGAGCGCGAGCGCCGGGTCCAGGGCCGTGACCGTGCCGGCGGTCTGCTCGGCGTCGAGGCGGTGGATGAGCGCCTCGTGGGCCTGGCGGCGGAAGGTGAAGCCGACGCTCTGCTCCGCCGACCAGGACCAGGCCGGCTCGGCCGGGTCGGCCGAGCGCAGGGCCGCGACCAGCCCGGCGGAGTACTCGTCGAAGGCGGCCAGCAGGTCGCGGTACGCAGGAGGTCGGGTCGGATGCACGAGGCTGTCGTCGGGCGCGTCCGGCCGCCGCGCCATGTTCTTGCTCCAGAACCACTGCACCTCGGCCAGGTGCCACAGCAGGTCGCCGGCGTCCCAGTCGGGGCACGCCGGCACCCGGGCCGCCGGATCGCAGTCCGCGAGCACCGTGCGGAAACGCGCGGAGCCGACAACGATATGGTCGAGGTAGTCCGTGAAGGCGAGTCTCGTCATGAGGGCAACGTAGGCGCCCGTGCGGGCACCTCGCACCTGACTTCTCGCCGTACCGGCGTGCCGCAATGAGTATTCATGCATGATGCTGTATAGTCATGCGCATGACGACGAAGTCGCGGATCGCGGTAGCCGGAGCCAGCGGGTACGCCGGGGGTGAGGTGCTGCGCCTGCTCCTGGGTCACCCCGGTGTCGAGATCGGCGCCCTGACCGGCGGCTCGAACGCGGGGGAGGTGATGGGCGTCGCTCCAGCCACACCTCGTCCCGCTCGCCGACCGGGTCCTCGAGCCCACCGACGCCGACACCCTGGCCGGGCACGACGTCGTGTTCCTCGGCCTGCCCCACGGGCAGTCCGGCGCGATCGCGGCCGCCCTCGGCGACGACGTGGTCGTCATCGACTGCGGAGCCGACTACCGGCTCGCCGACCCGGCCCTGTGGGAGAAGTTCTACGGCGGCACCCACGCCGGCACCTGGCCCTACGGGCTCCCCGAGCTGCCGGGTCAGCGTGACCTCCTGCGCGGCGCGAGCCGGATCGCGGTGCCGGGCTGCTACCCGACGGTCTCCACCCTGACCATGGCGCCGGCCCTCGCCGCCGGCCTGGTCGACCCCGACGTCGTCGTGGTCGCCGCCTCCGGCACCAGCGGCGCGGGCAAGGCCGCCAAGGCGCACCTGCTCGGCAGCGAGGTGATGGGCAACGCGAGCGCCTACGGTGTCGGTGGCGTCCACCGCCACACCCCCGAGATCATCCAGAACCTGCGCACCGTGACCGACGGCGAGGTGGCGGTGAGCTTCACGCCGGTGCTCGTCCCGATGTCGCGCGGCATCCTCGCGACCTGCTCGGCGCCCCTGGCCCGGGAGATCGACGCCGAGGAGGCCTATGCCGTCTACGCGAAGGCCTACGCCGACGAGCCGTTCGTGACCGTGCTCCCGGCCGGCCAGTGGCCGCAGACGCAGTCGGTGCTCGGCTCCAACAGCGTGCACGTGCAGGTGACCGTCGACGTCGCCGCGCGCCGCCTGGTGGCGGTCGGCGCCGTCGACAACCTCGCCAAGGGCACCGGCGGCGCCGCCGTGCAGTGCATGAACCTCGCGCTCGGCCTCGACGAGGGGCTCGGCCTGACCACCGTAGGGATCGCACCATGACCGACCAGACCGACCAGACCGACCAGACCGACCAGACCGACCAGACCGAGCCGGTCGCGGACCAGACCGACCAGACCGACCAGACCGACCCGGTCGCGGACCAGGCGCCCGCGACGACGTTCGCGCTCCAGCGGTTCCCGGAGAAGATCGCCGTGGTCCGCCTGGCCCCCGGGGCCGACATCCCCGAGTGGGCCGAGTCGTCGTCGCTGTTCTCCATCACCGCCACCGCGACCGAGACGTCCCTGGTCTGCGCGGGGCGCAACGTGCCGACGAAGGCCCCCGCGGTCCGCGGGCTCATCGGCTTCGCGCTCAACGAGACCGTGGCCCCGACCGCCGTGGGCGTCGTGCTGGCCCTGCTCGGCCCGATCGCCGAGGAGGACATCGCGGTCTTCACGTTCACGACCTACGACAGCACCTGGGTGCTGGTGCCGTCCGCCGACGCCGAGCGGGCCACCCAGGCCTGGCGAGCGCCACGGGCACACCGTCGAGCTCGCCGTACCCGCCAAGCCGGGATCCGACCGCTCGAGCGACAGGTCGGGCAACAAGTCCGGCCACAAGTCGGGCGGCAAGCCCGGCGCCACGCAGGGCGACCCGCCCGCCACCACCTCCGGCCAGAAGGGCAGGAAGGGCTGACATGTCGATCACCGTGCCCGCCGGGTTCCGTGCCGCCGGGGTCCCCGCCGGCCTCAAGAGCACCGGCGCCAAGGACCTGGCGCTCGTCGTCAACGACGGCCCCACCCACGACTCGGCCAGCGTCTTCACCGCCAACCGCTGCAAGGCCAACCCGATCCTGTGGAGTCAGGAGGTCGTCAAGGACGGCGTCGTGCGCGCCGTCGTCCTCAACTCCGGCGGGGCCAACTGCTACACCGGCCCCGACGGCTTCCAGACCACCCACGCGGTCGCCGAGGCCGTTGCCGGCCACGTCGGGATCGGTGCCGGCGACGTCGTCGTCTGCTCGACCGGGCTCATCGGCCTCGCCAACTCCCGCGAGGACCTGCTCGCCGGCGTCGAAGCTGCCCATGCGGCCCTGGCCGCCGACGGCGGGGACGACGCCGCGCACGCGATCATGACCACCGACTCGGTGAGCAAGCAGGCCGTGGTCGAGGGCGCCGGCTGGAGCATCGGCGGGATGGCGAAGGGCGCCGGCATGCTGGCGCCCCAGCTGGCCACCATGCTCGTCGTGCTCACGACCGACGCCGTCGTGCCCGCAGCCGACCTCGACACCGCGCTGCGAGCCGCGACCCGGGTCAGCTTCGACCGCCTCGACTCCGACGGGTGCATGTCGACCAACGACACCGTCACCGTGATGGCGAGCGGCGCCAGCGGGATCACCCCGACGCTGCCCGACTTCACCGAGGCGCTGACCCAGATGTGCACCGACCTGGCGATGCAGCTGCTCCGCGACGCCGAGGGTGCCGACCACGAGATCGCGATCACCACGGTCAACGCCGCGAGCGAGGACGACGCGGTCGAGGCCGGCCGCAGCGTGGCCCGCAGCAACCTCTTCAAGGCCGCGGTCTTCGGCAAGGACCCCAACTGGGGCCGCGTCCTGGCCTCGCTCGGCACGACGTCGGCGGCGTTCGACCCCGCGGACCTCGACGTCGCGATGAACGGCGTCTGGGTCTGCCGGCGCTCGACCCCGGCCGAGGACCCCAGCACCGTCGACCTGACGCCGCGGGAGGTGACCGTGACGATCGACCTCAAGGCCGGCACCGAGCGGGCCACCGTCTGGACCAACGACCTGACCCACGCCTACGTCCACGAGAACAGTGCCTACTCCTCCTGACCCGGAGGGAAGGATCCTCATGCCCAACGACTCCAGCCTCGCCTCGGGCGAGTTCGACACCAGCAAGCCCGACCAGGCCAAGGCGCGCACGCTCGCGGCGGCGCTGCCGTGGCTGAAGCGCTACCACGGCAAGATCGTGGTGGTGAAGTACGGCGGCAACGCCATGACCGACGACACGCTGAAGCGCGCGTTCGCCGAGGACGTCGTCTTCCTGCGGATGGCCGGCTTCAAGCCCGTGATCGTGCACGGCGGCGGGCCGCAGATCTCCGCGATGCTCGACCAGCTCGGCATCGAGTCCGAGTTCAGGGGTGGCCTGCGGGTCACGACCCCCGAGGCGATGGACGTCGTCCGCATGGTCCTGGTCGGCAAGGTCCAGCGTGAGCTCGTCGGCCTCATCAACGAGCACGGACCGCTCGCGGTCGGGCTCTCGGGCGAGGACGGCGGCCTGTTCACCGCCACCCAGACCAACACCGTCGTCGACGGCGAGGAGGTCGACCTCGGTCTCGTCGGCGAGGTCACCCGGGTCTTCCCCGAGGCCGTGCTCGACATCATCGAGGCCGGCCGGATCCCGGTCGTCTCCAGCGTCGCGCCCGATGCCGACGGGCTGGTCCACAACGTGAACGCCGACTCCGCCGCCGCCTCGCTGGCCGTGGCGCTCAAGGCCGAGAAGCTGCTGGTCCTCACCGACGTCGAGGGCCTCTACCTCGACTGGCCGAGCTCCGACGACGTCATCGGCGAGATCAGCCCGGAGTCCCTGGAGGCGATGCTGCCGTCGCTGGCCAGCGGGATGGTGCCGAAGATGGGTGCCTGCCTCCAGGCGGTGCGGAACGGCGTACCGCGCGCCACCGTCGTCGACGGCCGCGAGCCCCACGCCGTGCTGCTCGAGCTCTTCACCAACGAGGGCGTGGGCACCCAGGTGCTGCCCGGCGTGGAGACCCTGACCCGGAAGGCGAGGGACGCCCGGTGACCGGCCCCGCGAGCTCGACCTGGGGCGAGCGGTACGCCGCCTCGCTGATGAACACGTTCGGCCCGCCGAAGCTCACGCTGGTGCGGGGCGTCGGCACGCACGTCTGGGACGCCGACGGCAAGGAGTACGTCGACCTGCTCGGCGGGATCGCCGTCAACGCGCTCGGCCACGCCCACCCGGCACTGGTCGGCGCCGTGAGCGAGCAGCTGTCGACCCTGGGCCACATCTCCAACTTCTTCGCCAGCGAGCCCCAGGTCGAGCTGGCCGAGACGCTGCTGCGCCTGCTCGGCCACGGCGACGGCAAGGTGTTCTTCACCAACTCCGGCACCGAGGCCGTGGAGGCGGCGTTCAAGCTGACCCGTCGGACCGGCCGCACGCACGTCGTGGTCGCCGAGGGCGGCTTCCACGGGCGCACGATGGGAGCGCTGGCGCTGACCTCCAAGGAGGCCTACCGCACGCCGTTCGAGCCGTTGCCGGGCCACGTGACCTTCGTGCCGTACGGCGACGCCGACGCGCTTGCTGCCGCGGTGACCGACGAGACCGCGGCCGTGCTGCTCGAGCCGATCCAGGGCGAGGCCGGCGTCGTCGTACCACCCGACGGCTACCTCGCCGCGGCCCGCGAGATCACCACCGCGCACGGCGCCCTGCTGTGGCTCGACGAGATCCAGACCGGCATGGGGCGCACGGGCCGCTGGTTCGAGCACCACCGCTCCGGGGTCGTGCCGGACATCGTGACCGTGGCCAAGGGGCTCGGCGGGCGGCTTCCCGATCGGCGCCTGCGTGGCGCTGGGCGAGGTCGGCGACCTGCTCCAGCCGGGCAACCACGGCACGACGTTCGGCGGCAACCCGGTCGCGTGCGCCGCGGCGCTCGCCGTCATCCGCACGATCGAGAGCGACGGCCTCATGGACAACGCCACGAAGCGCGGCGACGCAGCTTCGCGCCGCGGTGCTGGCCGCACCCGAGGTCACCGAGGCCACCGGGCACGGACTGCTCGTGGGGGTCCAGCTCGCGGGCGACTACGCCGCACACGTGGTGACCGCCGCCCAGCACGCCGGCTTCATCATCAACATGACCGGCCCGAGCCGGCTGCGGTTCGCGCCGCCGCTCGTGCTGACCGAGGACGACACCCGGGCCTTCGCCGACGCGTGGGCGGGGATCCTGGCACAGGCACAGGCACAGGCACAGGCACATTCACAGGGACAGGCGTGATGCGGCACTTCCTGCGCGACGACGACCTGAGCCCGGTCGAGCAGACCCAGGTCCTCGAGCTCGCGGCCACGCTCAAGGCGGCGCCGTACGACCAGCGTCCGCTCGCGGGCCCACGCTCGGTGGCCATGATCTTCGACAAGCCGACGCTGCGCACCCAGACGTCGTTCGCCGCCGGGATCGCCGAGCTCGGCGGCAACCCGATGCTCGTGGAGGGTCGGCTGGCCGGCATCGGTATCCGCGAGTCCGTCGAGGACGTCGCCCGGGTGCTCGGCCGCCAGGCCGCGGTCGTCGTGTGGCGCACGTTCCACCAGGCCGACCTCGACACCATGGCCGCCTTCGCGGGGGTCCCGGTCGTCAACGCGCTCACCGACGACTTCCACCCCTGCCAGCTGATCGCCGACCTGCTCACGGTGCGTGAGCACCGGGGCGACCTGGCCGGCCTGACCGTCGCGTTCCTCGGCGACGGTGCCTGCAACATGGGCAACTCCTGGCTGCTCGCCGGCGCCACCGCCGGGATGCACGTCCGGATCTGCGCGCCCGAGGGCTACGTGCCGGCACGCGGACGATGTTCGCCCGCGCCAACGAGATCGGTGCGACGACCGGAGGCTCCGCCACGGCCGACCCCGACCCGGGACGGCCGTGGCCGGCGCCGACGTCGTCGTCACCGACACCTGGATCTCGATGGGCAAGGAGAGCGAGGAGCTCGCCCGGACCGCGGTCTTCGCGCCGTACTCGCTCACCTCCGAGCTGATGGCGCACGCGCGTCCCGACGCGATCGCCCTGCACTGCCTGCCGGCCTACCGCGGCAAGGAGATCGCCGCCGAGGTCATCGACGGGCCGCAGAGCGTCGTCTGGGACGAGGCCGAGAACCGGCGGCACGCCCAGAAGGCCGTGCTGGCCTTCCTGCTGGCGGGAGCCGAGGCGGCCGCCGGTGCGGTGGCATGAGCATGGTCCCGGCCACCAAGAGCGCCCGCCACCAGCGGATCATCGACCTGGTCACCCAGCACGAGGTGCACTCCCAGACCGAGCTCGCCGACCTGCTCGCGGGTGAGGGTCTGCGGGTCACCCAGGCGACGCTCTCGCGCGACCTGGTCGAGCTCGACGCGCTCAAGGTCCGCTCGGCGTCCGGCTCGCTCGTCTACGCCGTCCCGGGCGAGGGCGGCGACCGCCGGCTGGGTTCACCCGGGGAGACCGTCGCGGCCGTCCACCGGCTGGCCCGGCTCTGCGGCGAGCTGCTCGTCAGTGCCGACGCCAGCGCCAACCTCGTCGTCCTGCGCACCCCGCCGGGTGCGGCGCAGTACCTCGCCTCGGCCTTCGACAAGGCCGAGCTGCCCGAGATCCTCGGCACGATCGCCGGCGACGACACCGTCCTGGTGATCGGGCGCGACCCGGCCGGCGGTGACCTGCTGGCCCGACGATTCCTGGCGCTGGCGACCAGCGAGTCGTCGGTGCCGAGCCCCTGATCGATCCCTGCGCCACCGCCGGCGCAGCTCCCACACGCACAGCACCACCAACAGCACCACGAAGGAATACCCAGTGAGCAAGGTCCTGACCTCCCTGCCCGTCGGCGAGCGCGTCGGCATCGCCTTCTCGGGCGGCCTCGACACCTCGGTCGCGGTGGCCTGGATGCGCGAGCAGGGCGCCGTCCCGTGCACCTACACCGCCGACATCGGCCAGTACGACGAGCCCGACATCGCCGGCGTCCCCGGCCGCGCGATGCAGTACGGCGCCGAGCTGGCCCGTCACCTCGACTGCAAGACCCAGCTCGTCGAGGAGGGCCTGGCCGCGCTCGCGTGCGGTGCCTTCCACGTGCGCTCCGGCGGCCGTACCTACTTCAACACCACCCCGATCGGGCGGGCCGTCACCGGCACGATGCTCGTGCGCGCGATGCACGAGGACGGCGTGGACATCTGGGGCGACGGGTCGACGTTCAAGGGCAACGACATCGAGCGCTTCTACCGCTACGGGCTGCTGGCCAACCCGCAGCTGCGGATCTACAAGCCGTGGCTGGACGCCGACTTCGTCGAGGAGCTCGGCGGGCGCGACGAGATGAGCCAGTGGCTCACCGAGCGCGACCTGCCCTACCGCGACAGCAAGGAGAAGGCCTACTCCACCGACGCCAACATCTGGGGCGCCACCCACGAGGCGAAGACCCTCGAGCACCTCGACGCCTCGCTCGAGGACGTCGAGCCGATCATGGGCGTGAAGTTCTGGGACCCCTCGGTGGCGATCGAGACCGAGGACGTCACCATCGCCTTCGAGCAGGGCCGCCCGGTGGCCATCGACGGCAAGCGGTTCGACGGCCCCCAGGGTGCCGTCGAGCTGGTCCACCTCGCCAACCAGATCGGCGGGCGCCACGGACTCGGCATGTCGGACCAGATCGAGAACCGGATCATCGAGGCGAAGTCGCGCGGCGTCTACGAGGCGCCCGCGATGGGCCTGCTGTTCATCGCCTACGAGCGTCTGGTCAACGCCATCCACAACGAGGACACGATCGCGCACTACCACCAGGAGGGCCGCCGCCTCGGCCGGCTGCTCTACGAGGGCCGCTGGCTGGACCCGCAGGCGCTGATGATCCGGGAGTCGATCCAGCGCTGGATCGCCTCGGTGGTGACCGGTGAGGTGACGATCCGGCTGCGCCGCGGTGAGGACTACACCGTCCTGCGCACCGACGGACCGGCGTTCTCCTACCACCCGGACAAGCTCTCGATGGAGCGCACCGAGCACGCCGCCTTCGGTCCGGTGGACCGGATCGGGCAGCTCACGATGCGCAACCTCGACATCGCCGACTCGCGTGCGCTGCTCGAGCAGTACGCCGCCCAGCCGCTCAACCAGGGCCAGGTCCTCGTCGAGAACGGCACCCTGTTCGGCGAGATCGAGCAGGGTGGCGCCGAGCGGATCGCGAGCAACCCGGTGGCGGAGGGCGACACCAGCGAGATCGCCCTGGACGCTGCCGCGATGGAGTTCGGCACCGACTGATGGCCGTGCTCCGCGTGACCGCCCGGGTGGTGCCGGTGAGCCCCGACGGCGAGGTCCTGGTCCTGCTGGACCAGGACCCGGGCCGTCCGGGCGACCTGCGCTGGGGCACGATCGGCGGGGCCGTGGAGCCGGGCGAGAGCCTGCTCGAGGCGGCGGTGCGCGAGCTGTTCGAGGAGACCGGGCTGGTCGCGGACACCCGACGACCTGGGCGTGCCGTTCCACCGCGACCAGCGTGCCTTCCGCTACGCCGGGGTCGACTACGTCGGCGACTCCACGTTCTTCGCGCTGCCCCTGGCCCGAGACGTCGAGATCACCTTCGAGCACCTGGAGCCGGCGGAGGTCGGCAACGTGGTCGAGGCACGCTGGTGGACCCCCGAGGAGCTGGCCCGGGACGGTCGCCTGGTCGCGCCGGACCTCCCTGACATCATGAGCGCCGCGATCGTCGCGGCGAGAGGAGCACGAGCATCGTGAGCAGCAGCAAGCAGGACGCCACCAACACCGGCAAGCTGTGGGGCGGCCGGTTCGCAGGTGGACCCTCGCCCGAGCTCGACGCGCTGTCCCGCTCGACGCACTTCGACTGGCGCCTGACGCCGTACGACCTCGCGGGCTCGCGGGCCCACGCCCACGCGCTGCACCGCGCCGGGCTGCTCAGCGACGCCGACGCGGCCGAGCTCGAGCGGGGGCTCGCGGTGCTGGGGGAGCGCTTCGCTCGACGGCAGCCTGCCGCCCGGACCCGTCCGACGAGGACGTGCACGGCGCCCTGGAGCGACTGCTGCTCGAGGAGGTCGGGCTCGACGTGGGTGGTCGGCTGCGGGCGGGACGCAGCCGCAACGACCAGATCGCGACCCTGTTCAAGATGTTCCTGCGCGACCACGCCCGCGTCGTCGCCGGGTTGCTGCTGGACCTGGTCGACGTGCTGGTCGCCCAGGCCGAGGCGCACCCGGGTGCCGTGATGCCGGGTCGCACCCACCTCCAGCACGCCCAGCCGGTGCTCCTGGCGCACCACCTGCTCGCCCATGCCCAGCCGCTCCTGCGTGACGTCGGGCGGCTCGCCGACTGGGACGCCCGGGTGGCCGCGGACTCGCCGTACGGCTCGGGGGCGCTGGCGGGGCAGACCCTGGGCCTCGACCCGGAGGCGGTGGCCGCCGAGCTGGGGTTCACCGGCTCGAGCGCCAACTCCATCGACGGCACGTGCGGCCCGTGACTTCGTCGCCGAGTTCGCCTTCGTCTGCGCCCAGGTCGGCGTCGACGTGAGCCGGTTCGCCGAGGAGGTCATCCTGTGGTCCACGCGGGAGTTCGGGTTCGTGCGGCTGCACGACTCCTGGTCGACCGGGTCGAGCATCATGCCGCAGAAGAAGAACCCCGACATCGCCGAGCTCGCGCGCGGCAAGGCGGGGCGCCTGATCGGCAACCTGACCGGCCTGCTGGCGACCCTCAAGGCCCTGCCGCTCGCCTACAACCGGGACCTCCAGGAGGACAAGGAGCCGGTCTTCGACTCCGTCGACACCCTCGAGGTGCTGCTGCCGGCATTCAGCGGGATGGTCGCGACGCTCGCCTTCGACACCGACCGGATGGCGGAGCTGGCCCCGCAGGGCTTCTCGCTGGCCACCGACGTCGCCGAGTGGTTGGTGCGGGAGGGGGTGGCGTTCCGTGTCGCCCACGAGGTGGCAGGCGCCTGCGTGCAGACGTGCGAGCAGCTCGGTGTCGAGCTCCACGAGCTCACCGACGAGCAGTACGCCGCGATCTCGCCGGACCTGACGCCGGCCGTGCGTGAGGTGCTGACCGCCGAGGGCTCGGTGGCCGCGCGCACCGGTCGGGGCGGCACCGCACCCGTGCGGGTGGCCGAGCAGCTCGCGGAGACGCGCGGCCTGGTCGCAGGTCACCGTGAGCGCCTGGCCTGAGCTCGACGGACCGCCCGAGGAGGTCGCCCCGCGGCTGCTCGGGGCGGTGCTGCGCCGCGGCGACGTCGCGGTGCGGCTGACCGAGGTCGAGGCCTACGGCGGCGCGGACGACCCGGGGTCCCACGCCTACCGGGGCCCGACCCCGCGTACCGCGGGTGATGTTCGGTCCCGCCGGGCACCTCTACTGCTACCTGTCCTACGGCATGCACGTGTGTGCCAACGTCGTGGTCGGCTCGCCGGGCACCGCCGCCGCGGTCCTGCTGCGCGCCGGCGAGGTGATCGAGGGGATCGACACCGCCCGGGAACGGCGCCCCGGTGTCCCCGACGCCCGGCTTGCTCGGGGGCCGGCGCTGCTGTGCCGTGCCCTCGGGCATCTCCCTGGCGGACGGCGGCGGTGACCTGACCGCCGGCGACGTCCGGTTGGAGCCGGCGCCGCGGGGGAGCGGGACGACAGCCCCGGACCACCGGGCCGGCCCCCGCGTCGGCCTGCGTCTGGCGGCCGAGCGGCCCTGGCGCTTCTGGGTGCCCGGCGAGCCCTCGGTGTCGGCCTACCGTCGCCATGCCGGGGCCGCCACGGCGCACCGGCGCGGCCCCGAGGAGGCCTCGGGCACGGCGCGGTGACAGCTCGGAGGGGGTGCCCCGTGCCCTGGGAGTGGCCTGAGAGCGGCCTGCGAGTGGCCTGCAGGTGGCCGGGGGACCACCCGATTTGGCATGTGCGGGCGATCGTGTCCTAACGTTCTACTCGTCGCACAAACGACCGCCACCTTCGAGGCCGAGAGGCCCAAACGAAGAGGTTGTCGCACGTCCGGCGCCGATCGACGGAACCAAGTCTTCTCCTCGAGTTGACGCGGTCGACACAGATCGGTAATGTTTCGCAGGTTGCCCCCGGGCACCGCCCCGCAAGGGTAGGGCCCGGAGCGCGTCTGATGTTTGAGAACTCAACAGTGTGTCATAGTCGACGAATTATGATGTATGCCCAAGTTGGTTTTGTTTGGGTTAGTTTTTTCGGCAATGATTCTGGCGATAATTGTCAGGGTTTGTTTGTCGGGTTTGGATTTGATGTAGTTTTCTACGGAGAGTTTGATCCTGGCTCAGGACGAACGCTGGCGGCGTGCTTAACACATGCAAGTCGAGCGGTAAGGCACTTCGGTGTACACGAGCGGCGAACGGGTGAGTAACACGTGAGTAATCTGCCCTTCACTCTGGGATAAGCTTCGGAAACGGGGTCTAATACCGGATACGACACGATCCTGCATGGGTTTGTGTGGAAACTTTTATGGGTGGGGGATGTGCTCGCGGCCTATCAGCTTGTTGGTGGGGTAATGGCCTACCAAGGCTTCGACGGGTAGCCGGCCTGAGAGGGTGACCGGCCACACTGGGACTGAGACACGGCCCAGACTCCTACGGGAGGCAGCAGTGGGGAATATTGGACAATGGGCGGAAGCCTGATCCAGCAACGCCGCGTGAGGGATGACGGCCTTCGGGTTGTAAACCTCTTTCAGTATCGACGAAGCGCCCGTGTGGGTGGTGACGGTAGGTACAGAAGAAGCACCGGCCAACTACGTGCCAGCAGCCGCGGTAATACGTAGGGTGCGAGCGTTGTCCGGAATTATTGGGCGTAAAGGGCTCGTAGGCGGTTTGTCGCGTCGGGAGTGAAAACACTGGGCTTAACCGAGTGCTTGCTTTCGATACGGGCAGACTAGAGGTATGCAGGGGAGAACGGAATTCCTGGTGTAGCGGTGAAATGCGCAGATATCAGGAGGAACACCGGTGGCGAAGGCGGTTCTCTGGGCATTACCTGACGCTGAGGAGCGAAAGTGTGGGGAGCGAACAGGATTAGATACCCTGGTAGTCCACACCGTAAACGTTGGGCGCTAGGTGTGGGGCCTATTCCATGGGTTCCGTGCCGCAGCTAACGCATTAAGCGCCCCGCCTGGGGAGTACGGCCGCAAGGCTAAAACTCAAAGGAATTGACGGGGGCCCGCACAAGCGGCGGAGCATGCGGATTAATTCGATGCAACGCGAAGAACCTTACCTGGGTTTGACATATGCCGGAAAGCCTCAGAGATGAGGCCCCTTTTGTCGGTATACAGGTGGTGCATGGCTGTCGTCAGCTCGTGTCGTGAGATGTTGGGTTAAGTCCCGCAACGAGCGCAACCCTCGTTCTATGTTGCCAGCACGTCCTTCGGGATGGTGGGGACTCATAGGAGACTGCCGGGGTCAACTCGGAGGAAGGTGGGGATGACGTCAAGTCATCATGCCCCTTATGTCCAGGGCTTCACGCATGCTACAATGGCCGGTACAAAGGGCTGCGATCCCGTGAGGGGGAGCGAATCCCAAAAAGCCGGTCTCAGTTCGGATTGGGGTCTGCAACTCGACCCCATGAAGTCGGAGTCGCTAGTAATCGCAGATCAGCAACGCTGCGGTGAATACGTTCCCGGGCCTTGTACACACCGCCCGTCACGTCACGAAAGTCGGCAACACCCGAAGCCAGTGGCCTAACCACCTTGTGTGGGGGGAGCTGTCGAAGGTGGGGCTGGCGATTGGGACGAAGTCGTAACAAGGTAGCCGTACCGGAAGGTGCGGCTGGATCACCTCCTTTCTAAGGAGCACATACCCCGCGCGTCTGGGGTCGTCCTGGGTCTTCCAGGAAGGATGTTCAGGCGGCATTGGTGGTGTTCACTAGTGGAATCGTCGATGATGCTGTGTCTCGTTCGCAGTGCTGGTGTGAGTACTACCGGCGTCCGCCTTTGGTGGGTGTTGGTGTGGAAAGTGTTGGTGTTGTGGGTGGGGGATGGTTGACACACTGTTGAGCTTTGAGGCATCAGGCCGGCACTGGTTGCTGCTCCTTCGGGGGTGGTGGTTGGTGGTTGGTTGGTGGCTTTGAAGGCGTCTGTCCTGTGCTCGTGGATGCGGGTGAGTGTGGGGGCGTTGCTTCTTGAGTTTGTGTGTGTGTTGACAAGTTGATAGTGGACGCGAGCATCTGACCCGCGTGTGTGCCCTGGAGTGTTGGGGGCTGGTGGCCTGCTGTTGTGGTGGGTGTGCTGGTTCCTGGTGTGGTGATGGGGTGTGACATGTGGGTCTGTGTGATTTGTAGTGTGTCTTTGTTGTGTTTGTTGAGTGTTTGTAATGGCAAGCTATTAAGGGCACATGGTGGATGCCTTGGCATCAAGAGCCGATGAAGGACGTTGGAGCCTGCGATAAGCCCTGGGGAGTTGGCAACCGAGCTGTGATCCGGGGGTGTCCGAATGGGGAAACCCGGCTGGAGTCATGTCCAGTCACCCACATCTGAATGAAATAGGGTGTGTGGAGGGAACGTGGGGAAGTGAAACATCTCAGTACCCATAGGAAGAGAAAACAAAAGTGATTCCGAGAGTAGTGGCGAGCGAAATCGGATGAGGCCAAACCTCAGATGTGTGATACCCGGCAGGGGTTGCATTTGGGGGGTTGTGGGAGCATTCATGTCCATCTGCCGGTGGGCGAGACAGTAAGAAAGTGTGCGTGAAGTTGAAGTCCGTTGGAAAGCGGCGCCGTAGAGGGTGATAGCCCCGTAAGTGTAAGCGTGTACCTGTCGAGTGATTTCCCAAGTAACACGGAACCCCTGAAATTCCGTGTGAATCTGGCGGGACCACCCGTTAAGCCTAAATACTTCTTGATGACCGATAGCGGACAAGTACCGTGAGGGAAAGGTGAAAAGTACCCCTGGCGGGGAGTGAAATAGTACCTGAAACCGTGTGCCTACAATCCGTCAGAGCCCGGCTGCCATCTTTGGGTGGTGTTGGGGTGATGGCGTGCCTTTTGAAGAATGAGCCTGCGAGTTAGCGTTGTGTTGCGAGGTTAACCCGTGTGGGGTAGCCGTAGCGAAAGCGAGTCTGAATAGGGCGCTTGAGTAGCACGATCTAGACCCGAAGCGAAGTGATCTATCCATGGGCAGGTTGAAGCGCGGGTAAGACCGCGTGGAGGACCGAACCCACTTAGGTTGAAAACTGAGGGGATGACCTGTGGATAGGGGTGAAAGGCCAATCAAACTTCGTGATAGCTGGTTCTCCCCGAAATGCATTTAGGTGCAGCGTTGCGTGTTTCTTGCCGGAGGTAGAGCACTGGATAGCTAATGGGCCCGACCAGGTTACTGACGTTAGCCAAACTCCGAATGCCGGTAAGTGAGAGCGCAGCAGTGAGACAGTGGGGGATAAGCTCCATTGTCGAGAGGGAAACAGCCCAGACCATCAGCTAAGGCCCCTAAGTGGTGACTAAGTGGAAAAGGATGTGGAGTCGCAGTGACAACCAGGAGGTTGGCTTGGAAGCAGCCACCCTTGAAAGAGTGCGTAATAGCTCACTGGTCAAGTGATTCCGCGCCGACAATGTAGCGGGGCTCAAGTCATCCGCCGAAGCTATGGCATTCGCATATTCAGCTAGGCCTTCGTGGTCCAGGTGTGCGGATGGGTAGGGGAGCGTCGTGTCGCGAGTGAAGCTCCGGAGTGATCCAGGGGTGGACGCGACACGAGTGAGAATGCAGGCATGAGTAGCGAATCACGGGTGAGAAACCCGTGCGCCGAATGATCAAGGGTTCCAGGGTCAAGCTAATCTGCCCTGGGTAAGTCGGGACCTAAGGCGAGGCCGACAGGCGTAGTCGATGGACAACGGGTTGATATTCCCGTACCGGTAAAATAGCGCCCATGACGAGGCCGGTGATGCTAACCATCTGAAGCCACGCTTACTGATCCCTTCGGGGTGAGGGGGTGTGGTGGAGCGTGGGATCCGATCCGGTAGTAGTCAAGCGATGGGGTGACGCAGGAAGGTAGCCCAACCCGGGCGATGGTTGTCCCGGGGTAAGCAGGTAGGGCGTGGTCTAGGCAAATCCGGACCACTTTCTTTGATGATGAGCCTGAGATGTGATGCCGAGCCCGTATGGGCGAAGTGGGTAATCCTATGCTGTCGAGAAAAACCTCTAGCGAGCTATGCGCCGCCCGTACCCCAAACCGACTCAGGTGATCAGGTAGAGAATACTAAGGCGATCGAGTGAACCATGGTTAAGGAACTCGGCAAAATGCCCCCGTAACTTCGGGAGAAGGGGGGCCCGAACCGTCATGGCCTTTACGGCCGGCAGCGGGGAGGGCCGCAGAGACCAGGCCCAAGCGACTGTTTACTAAAAACACAGGTCCGTGCGAAGTTGTAAGACGATGTATACGGACTGACTCCTGCCCGGTGCTGGAAGGTTAAGAGGACCTGTTAGACCCTTACGGGTTGAAGCGGAGAATTTAAGCCCCAGTAAACGGCGGTGGTAACTATAACCATCCTAAGGTAGCGAAATTCCTTGTCGGGTAAGTTCCGACCTGCACGAATGGAGTAACGACTTGGGCGCTGTCTCAACCGTGGACTCGGCGAAATTGCACTACGAGTAAAGATGCTCGTTACGCGCGGCAGGACGGAAAGACCCCGGGACCTTTACTATAGTTTGGTATTGGTGTTTGGTTCGGCTTGTGTAGGATAGGTGGGAGACTGTGAAGCGGCCACGCCAGTGGTTGTGGAGTCATCGTTGAAATACCACTCTGGTCGTACTAGATGTCTAACCTAGGTCCATGATCTGGATCAGGGACAGTGCCTGATGGGTAGTTTAACTGGGGCGGTTGCCTCCTAAAATGTAACGGAGGCGCTCAAAGGTTCCCTCAGCCTGGTTGGCAATCAGGTGGCGAGTGTAAGTGCACAAGGGAGCTTGACTGTGAGACAGACATGTCGAGCAGGGACGAAAGTCGGAACTAGTGATCCGGCGCCAGCAAGTGGAAGCGGCGTCGCTCAACGGATAAAAGGTACCCCGGGGATAACAGGCTGATCTTCCCCAAGAGTCCATATCGACGGGATGGTTTGGCACCTCGATGTCGGCTCGTCGCATCCTGGGGCTGGAGTAGGTCCCAAGGGTTGGGCTGTTCGCCCATTAAAGCGGCACGCGAGCTGGGTTTAGAACGTCGTGAGACAGTTCGGTCCCTATCCGCCGCGCGCGTAGGAAACTTGAGAAAGGCTGTCCCTAGTACGAGAGGACCGGGATGGACGAACCTCTGGTGTGCCAGTTGTCCCGCCAGGGGCACGGCTGGTTAGCTACGTTCGGAAGTGATAACCGCTGAATGCATCTAAGCGGGAAGCACGTTTCAAGATGAGGTTTCCCACCCCTTTGTGGGTTAAGGCCCCCAACAGACTATTGGGTTGATAGGCCGGAGGTGTACAGCAGCAATGCCTAGCCGACCGGTACTAATAGGCCGAGGGCTTGCCTTACAAACCCTCAACCAACATCACAAAGATCTCCTACAGATCAGCGCGTAAGACCAGCTTCTTATGCGCCTCGCGTCCACACATATCAACACACCACCATTGACCAACCCACCCCACCGAGCATGTGTGGGGTGTGGTTCATAGAGTTACGGCGGCCATAGCGTCAGGGAAACACCCGGTCCCATCCCGAACCCGGAAGTTAAGCCTGACAGCGCCGATGGTACTGCAGTCGCGAGGCTGTGGGAGAGTAGGACGCCGCCGGACAATTCTTCGCTGAAGGGCGACCCCATCGGGGTCGCCCTTCAGTCATTTGTGCGGTGCTTTCGTCTACCCACGAGTCGCGCACAGGTCCTGTCCTGCGCGCGATCTCCACACCCTCCGGGGCGCACGGGACACGAGGTCGGTCATCTCGCCCATGCTCGGATACCAGGAGGTGGAGCGATGAGCTCACGGACACAGGAGGACCTGAAGGTCCTCGTCGAGGTGAACGAGATCCGGCTCGTCGGCCGGTTCCCGGTCGAGTCCGAGGAGAAGGTGCTGCCGAGCGGGGACTCGCTGCGTACGTTCCGCATCGCGGTCCCGCGACCGGTCGTGGACGGACGCCGGCGTCAGGTGGACTCGCTGGAGTGCGTCGCGTGGGACGCCCGGGTGAAGCGGTCGGTGTCGCGGTGGAGACCCGGGGACGTGGTGGAGGTCTCGGGCGCGTTGCGGCGCCGGTTCTTCCGGACCCGAGCCGGGGTCGCGTCCCGCGTCGAGGTCGAGGTGACGACCGCGCGGATCATTCGTCGAGCACCGACCTGAGCAGCACGCCCAGCGGTGGCTTCGGCTGGAACGAGGTCGCCTTCTCCGGGAACAGACGATCGGCCATCACGATCCGCTGCACCTGGTCGAAGGCCGGTGCCGGCATCAGCACGGCGGTGCCCACGTCGGTGCCCGCGTGGTCGAGGGCGTCCCGGGCGGTGTGGTGGAAGGTGACCTTGCGCGGCCCGTGGGCCAGGGTCGGGATGATCTGGTCGTGCAGGACCTCGACCTCGACGAGGTCGTCGCGCAGGTCGACAGTGACCACGAGCCATCGCTCGTGGTCGGTGACGACCAGGGTCGACGGCGCGAGTGCGGCCAGCGCCTGCGTCGGCGGAGGCGAAGTCGGCTCGGATGCCGAGAGATCGCGCGGCCGTCGCCACGTCGTCGACCGAGGAACCGACCAGCACCCGGTGGATGGCACCCAGGAAGAGCGGCGTGTCGTCCTGGTCGACGAGCATCGCCAGGCCGCGGTCGGTGGCGGCTCCCGGGTCCCGCTGCTGCAGACGCAGGTAGGCGGCGTAGCGGTGGTGGCCGTCGGCGATGACCGCCTGGGTGGGCGCGAGCAGCGCGTCGATGCGCGCGAGGTGGTCCGGGGACGTCGATGACCCACAACCGGTGCGGCTGTCCGGCCCGGTCGAGGAAGGCATGGTCGGGGAGGCGCGGTCCAGTAGGTGCGCAGCAGCGCGCGGAGCTCCGGCGGGGAGTGCTGCACCAGCAGGATGGGTGCCGGGTTGATCCCCATCTCCGCCATCCGGTCGGCGAGGTCGTCGGCCTGGGCCGGGTAGATCCCCTCGTGGGGCAGGATCGCGCGCTGCTCGGGCCGCGTCGCGCGGCGCGACACGTCGAGGGCCCCGACGAGCCCGCGGACCGTGATGCCGTTGCCGGTGTACTCGTGGAGGTAGAGCGCGGGTGTCGGCGTCGTGCTCGAGCATGCCCTGGTCCTGCCACGTGCGCAGCCGACGCGGCGACGTCGCGGTAGGGGCGGGCGAAGGCGCGGGCCGAGGCGGGGTCGCTGATCCGCGACGGCACCAGCCGGAGGGCGCGGAAGGGTGCGAGGCGGAGCGGCCCGGCGACGTAGGGCGGGGTCACCACGGTCGCGGTGTCCATCCGGGCAGGATACGAGGAAGGCCCTCGCGGGCAGGTCAGTGCCACCCGCCGCCACCCACCTGGAAGACTCGAGGCGTGCTGGCGACCTCCACGACTCCTCTGTGCCGAGGCCTACGACCTGGCGATGCTCGACCTCGACGGCGTCGTCTACATCGGGGGCGACGCGGTCCCCGGCGCGGCCGAGCACCTGCGCCGCGCCCGCGAGGCCGGCATGCGGGTGCGCCTTCATCACCAACAACGCCGCGCGCAGCGCCGCAGACCGTGGCCGACCACCTGGGCGACCTCGGCGTCGAGGCCGACGTCGCCGACGTGGTGACCTCGGCCCAGGCGGCGGCCCGCGTGCTCGAGCGAGCGACTCGGGCCGGGAGCCCGGGTCGCGCTGCTCGGTGGCCCCGGGCTCGAGGCGGCCCTCGTCGAGCGCGGCCTGGTGCCGGTCGCGGTCGAGGACGAGGCGGAGGCCCTGGTCACCGGCTACGGCCCCGAGGTCCGGTGGAGCGACGGTCATGCGGGCCGCGGTCCGCGATCCGCGAGGGGCTGTGGTGGGTGGCCAGCAACACCGACATGACGATCCCGACGCCGTTCGGCGTGGCCCCGGGTCACGGGGTCCTCGTCGACACGCTGCGCCGCTTCGCCGAGGTGGAGCCGGTGGTGGCCGGCAAGCCGGCGCGGCCGCTGCTCGACGAGACGGTCCGCCGCGTCGGCGGCGAGCGGCCGCTGATGGTCGGCGACCGGCTCGACACCGACATCGAGGGTGCGCGCAACGCCGGGCGTCGACTCGCTGCTGGTGCTCACCGGCGTGACCGGGCTGAGCGAGCTGGTCGCCGCCGCGCCCGGAGGAGCGGCCGACGTACCTCGGGTCCGACCTGGCGTCGCTGCGGCACGGCCCACCGCGCGCCCGAGGCAGAGGCGTGCGGGCTGGTCGCTGGGCGGCTGGCGCGGCGCGGTGCGCGACGGATCGCCTGCGCGGTCGACGGGCGCCGGCGAGGTCGACGACTGGTGGCGGGTCGCGGCGGTGGCGGCCTGGACGCTGGCTCGACGAGCACCGGTACGCCGGCCGACATCGGCGCCGTGCACGTGCCCGCGTCGCGCTGACGTCGGTGCCGGCCGGTAGCCTCGGCGACATGAACGACGACCAGTCGCACCCGGTGCCCGAGGACACCTGGGACGAGGACGAGCTGCTCGCCCAGCAGCGTCCCGAGCGCACCGGGCTGCCGCGCGTCGACGCGGTGATCGACGCCGTCGCCGACCTCGGCGGCCTGCCCCTGGAGGAGCAGGTGGCGGCGTTCGAGCAGGCCCACAACGAGCTGCGCGGCGACCCTCGACCAGCCGGACGCCCGACGCGACAGGGCTGACCGGTGCCCCCTCGACGACTTCGCCTGGACGCCGAGCTGGTCCGCCGTGGACTGGCCCGCTCGCGCGAGCACGCCGCCGAGCTCGTCACCGCCGGCCGGGTCAAGGTCTCGGGAGCGGTGGCGACCAAGCCGGCCACCGGGGTCACCACCGACGTCGCGATCGTCGTCGCCACCGACCCGGACCGGCCCGACTACGTCTCGCGCGGCGGCCACAAGCTCGCCGGCGCCCTCGATGCGTTCGAGCCGGACGGGTTCGCGGTCGCCGGCCGGCGCTGCCTCGACGCCGGCGCGTCGACCGGCGGCTTCACCGACGTGCTGCTGCGCCGGGGCGCCCGCGAGGTGGTCGCGGTCGACGTCGGCTACGGCCAGCTCGCCTGGTCGCTGCGCAGCGACGACCGGGTGCACGTCATCGACCGGCAGAACGTCCGCGAGCTCACCGCCGACCTGATCGGCGGCCCGGTCGACGTCGTCGTCGGCGACCTGTCGTTCATCTCCCTCGAGCTGGTCCTCGACGCCCTGTTCGGGGTCACGGCGCCGGACGGCGACCTGGCGCTGATGGTCAAGCCGCAGTTCGAGGTCGGCAAGGACCGGGTCGGCAAGGGCGGGGTCGTGCGCGAGCCCGCGCTGCGGGTCGAGGCCGTCGCCCAGGTCGCCGCGGCCGCCGCACGGCGGGGGTGGGGCGCGCGCCGGGTGACCGCGAGCCCGCTGCCCGGGCCCGTCGGGCAACGTGGAGTTCTTCCTCTGGCTGCGCCGCGGTCCCGCCGAGATCGCCGAGGACGACGATCGCCGACGGCCGTGCACGGCGCCGCACGCTGCGGGGCCGCGGGTGAGAGGCTGGAGCCGTGACCGTCCGACGAGTGCTCGCTGCTGGCCCACACCGGGCGCGCCGAGGCGCGCGAGGTCGCGCTGCCAGTTCGTCGACGGCGCTGACCGGCCACGGGATCGTGGTGCGGCTCCTCGCGCAGCGAGGCCAAGGACCTCGGCGTGGCCGCCGACGACTTCGAGCCGGCGCCGTCGAGCTCACCGAGTCCGAGGACGACGCCGAGCCGCGACTGCGAGCTCGCCCTGGTCATCGGCGGCGACGGCAGCATCCTGCGCGCCGCCGAGATCACCTACGCCGACCGCACCCCGGTGCTGGGCGTCAACCTCGGGCACGTCGGGTTCCTGGCCGAGGCCGAGCCCGAGGAGGTCGACTGTCGACGATCGCGGCGATCGTCGGCGGCCGCTACACCGTCGAGGACCGGCTCACCCTCGACGTCCGCGTCATGCCGCGACGGCGAGGTCGTCACCCGCACCTTCGCGGTCAACGAGGCCAGCGTCGAGAAGGCCGCCGCGCGAGCGGATGCTCGAGGTGATCGTCGAGGTCGACGGCCGCCCGCTGTCGCGCTGGGGCTGCGACGGCGTCGTCTGCGCGACGCCGACCGGCTCGACCGCCTACAACTTCAGCGCCGGCGGCCCGATCGTGTGGCCCAGGTCGAGGCGCTGTGCCTGGTCCCGATCAGCGCCCACGCCCTCTTCGCCCGACCGATGGTGATCGGCCCGGACTCGGTCATCGCGATCGAGGTGCTCGCGCGCACCGACGGTGCCGGCGTGCTGTGGTGCGACGGACGGCGCACGGTCGAGCTGCCGCCCGGGCGCCCGGATCGAGGTGCGCCGCGGCGACCGAGCCGGTCCGGCTCGCCCGGCTGCACGAGGCGCCGTTCACCGACCGCCTGGTCGCCAAGTTCGGCCTGCCCGTCGAGGGCTGGCGCGGCGAGGGCGAGCGACGCTGGCAGCGCGTCGCGCCGGCGGCCGGCACGCCGGCGAGCGGCCCCGGGATCGGGGGAGGCACCCGTGATCGAGGAGATCCGGATCAGCTCGCTCGGGGTGATCGACTGCCTCCGTCCTCGAGCTCGGGCCCGGCCTGACCGTGATCACCGGCGAGACCGGCGCCGGCAAGACGATGGTCGTCACCGCGCTCGGCCTGCTCCTGGGCGGCCGCGCCGACAGCGGCGCCGTCCGCACCGGGGCCAAGCAGGCGCGGGTCGAGGGCGTCGTCTCGCGTCGGCGACCTGACCTCGTTCGCCGACGCGGTCGAGGAGGCCGGCGGCGAGGTCGAGGACGGCGCCGTGGTGCTGGCCCGCAACGTCGCGGCCGAGGGCCGCTCGCGGGCCTTCGTCGGCGGCGCGTCGGTGCCGGTGGCCACCCTGACCGAGGTCGCCGTAGCCCCTCGTCGCGGTGCACGGCCAGTCCGACCAGCACCGGCTCCTGCTGCCGCGCGCCCAGCGCGACGCGCTCGACCGGTTCGGCGGCAGCGCCGCTCGCCGCCCGCCTCGGCGACCTACACCGACCTCTACCGCCGCGCTCGACGCCACCCGCGCGAGCTCGACGAGGTGGTCGCCACGGCCCGCGAGCGGGCCCGCGAGGCCGACCTGCTGCGCTTCGGGCTCGGCGAGATCGAGGCAGTCTCCCCGGAGCCGGGCGAGGACGACACCCTGGCCGCCGACGAGTCCCGGCTCGGCTTCGCCGACACCCTGCGCACCGCCGCCGAGCAGGCGCGCGAGGCGCTCTCCAGCGACTCCGGCGGCGCCGACGCGCTGGCGACGACCTCGGCCGCGCGCGGGCTGCCTCGACAGCGTGCGCGACCACGACCCGGAGGCGGCCGAGCTGGCCGACCGGCTGGCCGAGATCACCTACCTCGTCTCCGACGTCGCCGCCGACGTCGCGTCGTACGCCGCGCGCATCGAGACCGACCCGGCCCGGCTGGCCGCGACGTCGGAGC
The DNA here is from genome assembly GCA_963757695.1 of uncultured Actinomycetota bacterium. Taxonomy (GTDB): domain Bacteria; phylum Actinomycetota; class Actinomycetes; order Propionibacteriales; family Nocardioidaceae; genus Nocardioides. Next base: position 26,027 of record CAVWTJ010000004.1, on the reverse strand, counting down.
GCCGGGCCGCGCTGACCGCCCTGACCCGCAAGTACGGCGACACCATCGACGAGGTGCTCGCCTGGGCCGGAGCGCTCCGCGACCCGGCTGCTCGACCTCGACGGCACCGACGAGCGGATCGCCGCGCTGACCGCCGAGCGCGACCGGCTCCAGGACGAGCTGGCCGCGGCGGCGCACGAGCTCAGCACGGCGCGCACCGAGGCCGCCGGCCGCCTGCGAGCAGCAGGTCACCGAGGAGCTCGACCCTGCTGGCGATGCCGCACGCCGTCCTCACCGATCACGGTCACCCCGACCGAGCCGGCCGCCCACGGCGCCGACGACGTCGCGCTGCTGCTGGCGGCCAACACCGGCTCCGAGCCGCGCCCGCTGGCCAAGGGCGCCTCGGGCGGCGAGCTGTCCCGGGTGATGCTCGCCCTCGAGGTGTCGCTCGCCGGCACCAGCCCGGTGCCGACGTTCGTCTTCGACGAGGTCGACGCCGGCGTCGGGGGCGCGGCCGCGGTCGAGGTCGGGCGCCGGCTCGCCCAGCTCGCCCGCACCGCGCAGGTGCTGGTCGTGACCCACCTGCCCCAGGTGGCGGCGTACGCCGACCGCCACGTGCTGGTCGCGCAAGGCCAGCGACGGCTCCGTCACCAGCTCGGGCCTCACCGTGCTCGACGACGAGGCCCGCGAGCGGGAGCTGTCGCGGATGCTCGCCGGCCTGGCCGACTCCGACACCGCGCTGGCCCACGCCCGCGAGCTGCTCGACGTGGCGCAGCCCGGCGACGCGCCGACGTGCGACCCTGAGGAGCCGGATCCGCGTTCCTGGGATAGGATCGAATTCCGTGAGGCAGCCGGGATCTGAACAGTCGAAGCACGTGTTCGTCACCGGAGGCGTCGCCTCCTCCCTGGGCAAGGGACTGACGGCCTCGAGCCTGGGTCGGCTGCTGCGCTCGCGCGGGTCTGCGGGTGACGATGCAGAAGCTCGACCCCTACCTCAACGTCGACCCGGGGACGATGAACCCGTTCCAGCACGGCGAGGTCTTCGTCACCAACGACGGCGCCGAGACCGACCTCGACATCGGCCACTACGAGCGGTTCCTCGACACCGACCTCGAGCCAGATCGCCAACGTCACGACCGGGCAGGTCTACTCCAGCGTCATCGCCAAGGAGCGCCGCGGCGACTACCTCGGCGACACCGTGCAGGTCATCCCGCACATCACCAACGAGATCAAGGACCGCATCCTCGCGATGGGCGGTCCCGACATCGACGTGGTGATCACCGAGGTCGGCGGCACCGTCGGCGACATCGAGTCGCTGCCGTTCCTCGAGTCGGCGCGCCAGGTGCGCCACGAGATCGGCCGCGACAACTGCTTCTTCCTGCACGTCTCGCTGGTGCCGTTCATCGGGCCGTCGAAGGAGCTCAAGACCAAGCCGACCCAGCACTCGGTCGCCGCGCTGCGCCAGGTCGGCATCCAGCCCGACGCCGTCGTGTGCCGCGCCGACCGCGAGCTGCCGGAGTCGATCAAGAAGAAGATCTCGCTGATGTGCGACGTCGACGAGGAGGCCGTGGTCACCTGCGGCCGACGCCCCGTCGATCTACGACATCCCGAAGGTGCTGCACCGCGAGGGCCTCGACGCCTACGTCGTGCGCCGCCTCGACCTGCCGTTCCGCGACGTCGACTGGACGCTGTGGGACGACCTGCTGCGCCGGGTGCACCACCCCAAGGAGGAGGTCACCATCGCGCTGGTCGGCAAGTACGTCGACCTGCCCGACGCCTACCTCTCGGTCGTCGAGGCGCTGCGCGCCGGCGGGTTCGCCCACGAGGCCAAGGTCACGTGCGCTGGGTCGCCTCCGACGAGTGCGAGACCCCGGCCGGCGCCGCCAAGCAGCTCGTGCGACGTCGACGCGATCTGCGTGCCCGGCGGCTTCGGCATCCGCGGCATCGAGGGCAAGCTCGGCGCGCTGACCTACGCCCGCACCCACGGCATCCCCACCCTCGGGCCTGTGCCTCGGGCTGCAGTGCATGGTGATCGAGTACGCCCGCTCCGTGGCCGGGCTCGCGAAGGCCGCCTCCACCGAGTTCGACCCGGACTGCCCCGAGCCGGTCATCGCGACGATGGAGGAGCAGAAGGACTACGTCGAGGGCGCGGGCGACCTGGGCGGCACGATGCGGCTCGGGCTCTACCCGGCCGAGCTCGCCGCCGGCAGCATCGTGCGCGAGGCGTACGGCGAGGCGCGGATCGAGGAGCGCCACCGGCACCGCTACGAGGTCAACAACGCCTACCGCGACCAGCTGGCCGAGGCCGGCCTGGTGTTCTCCGGGCTCAACCCCGACCTCGACCTGGTCGAGTTCGTCGAGCTGCCGCGCGAGGTGCACCCCTACTACGTCGCGACCCAGGCCCACCCCGAGCTCCGCTCGCGCCCGACCCGGCCGCACCCGCTCTTCAAGGGCCTGGTCGGCGCCGCCATCGACCGCCAGCGGGAGCTGCGCTTCCCGATCGACGAGTCGGGGCTGCGCCGCGAGGACGTCGAGGTCGACTAGCGTCCCGCGTGTGCGCGGGCAGGCGTGCGCCAGGCCCTCAGCGGAGCCGGCGCGCGACGTACGGCGGGTCCCGAGCGGGACCGCGAACCCGCCGGGCGGTGCCGGAGGTAGGTTCGGCGTCATGGCCGACGCACCCACCTCCCGCTCCGCGACGTGCCGGAGCAGTGGCCGGTCGTCGAGTCGCAGGACCTCTACCGCGACGGCTGGGTCGTGGCGCTGCGGGCGGACCAGGTGCTGCAGCCCGACGGCGTGAGCACCGCGCGACGGGTGGTCGTGGAGCACCCCGGTGCCGCGATCATCCTCGCCGTCGACGACCAGGACCGGGTGATCTGCCTGCGGCAGTACCGCCACGCCGTCCGGCCACCGCTTCGTCGAGCTGCCGGCCGGCCTGCTCGACGGCGACGGACGAGGAGCCGCTCGACGTGGCGCGCGCGCGAGCTGCGCGAGGAGGCCGCCCTCCGGGCCACGACCTGGACGCACCTGGTCTCGACGTACCCCTCGCCGGGCATCTCGGCGGAGGTCCAGCACCTCTTCCTGGCACGCGGGCTGAGCCCCGTCGACCGGGGTGACTTCAGCCTGGAGCACGAGGAGGCCGACATGACGACGGAGTGGGTCGCCTTCGAGGACCTGTACGCCGCCGTGGTCGCCGGGTCGCTCACCGACAGCCCGCTGGTGGTCGCCGTGCTGCTGGCGCGCGCGCGGGGACTCGTCTGAAGGTCCCCTCCCGGCGATAGGGTCGGCGGGGGAGCAGCTCCTGCACCCGTCCCGGCGGTCCCCGAGTCCGCCACCAGCCTGGAACGAAGGGAAGAGACGTGAAGATCGGCGTCCCGAAGGAAGTCAAGAACCACGAGTACCGCGTGGCCATCACGCCGATCGGCGTGCACGAGCTCACCGCTCACGGCCACGAGGTGCACGTCCAGGCCGGAGCCGGCCTCGGCTCGTCGATCAACGACGAGGAGTACGTCGCGGCCGGGGCCACGATCGTGCCGGACGCCGAGCCGCGTGGGGCACCGACGGCGGTATCGACATGGTGCTCAAGGTCAAGGAGCCGGTCGCCGAGGAGTACCACCGGATGCGCGAGGGCGCTGACGCTCTTCACCTACCTCCACCTCGCCGCCGACAAGCCGCTGACCGAGGAGCTGCTGGCCCGCAAGGTCACCGGCGATCGCCTACGAGACCGTGCAGCTGCCCTCGGGCGGGCTGCCGCTGCTCTACCCGATGTCGGAGGTCGCCGGCTGCCTCGCGCCCCAGGTCGGCGCCTACAGCGCTGCTCAAGGCCCAGGGCGGCCGCGGCGTGCTCATGGGCGGGGTGGGCGGCGTCGCCAACGCCAAGGTCGTCATCATCGGCGCCGGCGTGTCCGGGCCAGAACGCCGCCAACATCGCGCTCGGCATGGGTGCCGACGTCACGCTGCTCGACACCGACCTCGACAAGCTGCGGATGTCGTTCTGGCGCTACAACAACCGGGTCCACGGCCTCGCCTCCTCCAAGCTGGCGATCCAGCAGCACGTGATGGAGGCCGACATGGTGATCGGCGCGGTGCTGATCCCCGGTGCGGCCGCGCCCAAGCTGGTCTCCAACGACCTGGTCGTCGGCGATGAAGCCGGGCTCGGTGCTCGTCGACATCGCCGTCGACCAGGGCGGCTGCTTCGAGGACACCCGCGCCACGACCCACGACGACCCGACCTACCAGGTGCACGGCTCGACGTTCTACTGCGTGGCCAACATGCCGGGCGCCGTGCCCGAACACCTCGACCTACGCGCTGACCAACGCCACGCTGCCCTACACCGTCGCGCTGGCCGACAAGGGCTGGCAGCGGGCGTGCATCGACGACCGCGAGCCTGGCGCTGGGTCTCAACACCCACGCCGGCGACCTCACCAACGGACCCGTCGGCGAGGCGGTCGGCATCGACGGCGACCTCGCTGGACAACGTGCTCACGTCGTAGTGGTGGCGACAGGGACGACGGAGCAGGTGGCCGGGACCGCGATCGGCGGCCCCGGTGACCTGGTGCGCGCCGTGCGCACCTACCTCGACCACCTCACGGTCGAGAAGGGGCTCGCGGTCAACACGCTGTCGTCCTACCGGCGCGACCTGCGCCGCTACGTCGAGTTCCTGGCCGGCCTCGGCGTCGACCACCTCGTCCGTGATCACCGAGGCGACCGTGTCGGCGTTCCTCGTGCGGCTGCGCGAGGGCGACGCGGACCACCCACCGCTCAGCGCGACGTCGGCCGCCCGCACGGTCGTGGCGGTGCGCGGCTTCCACAAGTTCGCGGTCGCCGACGGGCTGGCCGTCGACAACCCGGCCTGCGGCCGTGAAGCCCCCGGCGCCCGGCCAAGCGGCTGCCGAAGGCCCTGCCGCTCTCCGACGTCGAGGCGATCCTGGAGGCGGCCGGGGCCCCGGGCACCACGCTGGCGCTGCGCGACCGGGCGCTGCTCGAGCTGCTCTACGGCACGGGTGCCCGCATCTCCGAGGCCGTCGGGCTCGACGTCGACGACCTCGACGCCGTCGACGGCACGGTCCTGCTCCGCGGCAAGGGCAGCAAGGAGCGGATCGTCCCGGTCGGGTCCTACGCCCGGGAGGCGGTCGACGCCTACCTGGTCCGGGCGCGCACGGAGCTCGCGACGGCGGCGAGCGGGATCGGCAACGGGGGAGCGCTGTTCCTCAACGCGCGCGGGGGTCGGCTCTCGCGCCAGTCGGCGTGGGCGGTGCTCGTCAAGGCCGCCGACCGGGCCGGCGTCACCCGCGACGTCTCGCCGCACACCCTGCGTCACTCCTTCGCCACGCACCTGCTCGACGGCGGCGCCGACGTACGCGTGGTCCAGGAGCTCCTCGGCCACGCCTCGGTGACCACCACCCAGGTCTACACGCTGGTGACCGTCGAGAACCTGCGCGAGGTCTTCGCCACCGCTCATCCCCGGGCGCGCGAGTGACGAGCGTGCCGACCCCGAGCGGCGAGACCGACTGGGACGCCGTCTACGACGACATCGTCGGCTACGCCGCCGGTCGCGGGCTCGAGCTCTACCCGCACCAGGACGAGGCGATCCTGGAGATCCTGGCCGGCAACAACGTGGTGCTGGCCACCCCCACCGGCTCCGGAAAGTCCCTGGTGGCCATCGGCGCCCACAAGGCGGCGCTGGCCGACGACCGGGTGTCGTTCTACACCGCCCCGATCAAGGCGCTGGTGAGCGAGAAGTTCTTCGACCTCTGTCAGGTCTTCGGCGCCGACAACGTCGGGATGCTGACCGGGGACGCGTCGGTCAACGCCGACGCACCGATCATCGCCTGCACCGCCGAGGTGCTGGCCAACATCGCGCTGCGCGAGGGCGCCGACGCCGACGTCGGCCTCGTGGTGATGGACGAGTTCCACTTCTACGCCGAGCCCGACCGCGGCTGGGCGTGGCAGGTGCCGCTGCTCGAGCTGACCCAGGCACAGTTCGTGCTGATGTCGGCCACGCTCGGCGACGTCACCGAGCTCGCCGCCGACCTCACCCGCCGCAACGGCCGCGAGACCGCGGTGGTCGCCGACGCCGAGCGGCCGGTCCCGCTGACCTTCACCTGGGCGCTCACCCCGCTGCAGGAGACGCTCGAGGAGCTCGTCGAGACCAAGAACGCGCCGGTCTACGTCGTGCACTTCACCCAGAAGGACGCCGTCGAGCACGGCACCAGCCTGCTCAACAGCAAGGTCGTCTCGGGTGCGCTGACGACGGCGGCCAAGGAGGCGATCGCCGAGACGCTGGCCGGGTTCCGCTTCGGCGCCGGATTCGGCAAGACGCTGTCCAAGCTGCTGCGCCGTGGGATCGGTGTCCACCACGCCGGCATGCTGCCCCGCTACCGGCGCGCCGTCGAGCAGCTGGCCCAGGCCGGACTGCTGACCGTGATCTGCGGCACGGACACCCTCGGCGTCGGCATCAACGTGCCGATCCGCACGGTGCTCTTCACCGCCCTGGCCAAGTACGACGGCAACCGCTCCCGGGTGCTGCGCACCCGCGAGTTCCTCCAGATCGCAGGCCGCGCCGGCCGCGCCGGCTTCGACACGTCGGGCCAGGTCGTCGTCCAGGCCCCGGAGCACACGATCGAGAACGAGAAGGCCAAGGCGAAGGCCGAGGCGAAGAACGCGGCGCCGGGAGCCAACGCCAAGCGCAAGAGCAAGGCCCAGCTCAAGAAGCCGCCCGAGGGCACCGTGGTGTGGACCCAGCAGACCTTCGACAAGCTCGTCGAGGGCGTGCCGGAGCAGCTGGTGTCGCGCATGCGGGTGGACAACTCGATGCTCATCAACGTCCTGACCCGCGAGGAGGACGCCTTCGCGGTGCTGCGCCGGCTGCTCACCGACAACCACGAGCCGCGCAAGCAGCAGCTGCGGCTCAGCCGACGGGCCCTGCGCCTGGCCCGCAGCCTCCTGCACTCCGAGACGATCACCCGGCTCGACGAGCCCGACGAGCTCGGCCGGCGCTACGTGCTGACCGTCGACCTGCCCGCGGACTTCGCCCTCAACCAGCCGCTGTCGCACTTCGCGCTCGCGGCGCTCGACGTGCTCGACCCGGAGTCGGAGGACTACACCCTCGACATCGTCTCGGTCATCGAGTCGGTCCTCGACGCTCCCCGGCAGATCCTCTTCGCCCAGCAGCACGCCGCCCGCGGCGAGGCGATCGGGGAGATGAAGGCCGACGGTCTCGAGTACGACGAGCGGATGGCCCTGCTGGACCAGATCACCTGGCCCCAGCCGCTCGCCGAGCTGCTGGAGGCGACGTACGAGATCTACCGGCAGCGCCACCCCTGGCTCTCCGAGGACGCACTGGGGCCGAAGTCGATCGTCCGCGAGATCTACGCACAGGGGATGAGCTTCACCGACTTCTGCTCGCGCTACCAGCTGGCCCGCTCCGAGGGCCTGGTGCTGCGCTACCTCACCGACGCCTACCGTGCCCTGCGCCAGACGGTGCCGGAGGCGCACCACACCCCCGAGCTGGACGACCTGCTCGAGTGGTTGGGGGAGACCATCCGCCAGACCGACTCCTCGCTGCTCGACGAGTGGGAGGCCCTCACCGATCCCGACCACGCGTCACGCTCGGTGACCGACCACGAGGCACCCACCTCACCGCGCCCGATCTCGAAGCAGGACCGGGCCTTCAAGGTGATGGTGCGCAACGCGATGTGGCGTCGGGTCGACCTGGTCGTCCCGCGACGACCTCGACGGCCTGATGGCCCTGGAGCGGGCAGCCGCCGACCGGACCGACCCGCCGCGCGGGGTCGTGATGACCCGCTCGACCTGGGACGCGGCGATCGAGGACTACTACGCCCAGCACGACACGGTGCTCATCGACGGCGACGCCCGCGGCCCCGAGCTGCTCCGGGTCGAGCCGGTCACCGGCGCACCCGTCGGGGTCGACGAGGACGTCATGGCGCGGTTGTGGAAGGTCACCCAGACCGTCGCCGACCCGGCCGGCGACCGGGACTGGGTCATCGAGGCGATCGCCGACCTCGACGCCTCCGACGAGGCCGGCGAGCTGGTGCTCGCGGCCACGTCGTTCCGGTGCCTGACCGACGGGCCCTGAGCGCCTTCGTCCCAGCTGTGGGCGGCTCGTCGGGTGACCTCGGCCGACCCCGGCCGGCGAGGTGACCAAGTCGGCCGGGCCGCCCCGGCGCGGCTCCACAATGTCGTCGTGTCGACATTGTTCACTGATCAGGTCGGGACCCAACGTCGAAACGGGGAAGTGCCATGAGCGAGGGAACGTACGCAGGAGGCGGCTCGAGCGCGCCGCAGATGCCACCGCGGGCGGTGGCCCCCACCCCGCCACCGGCGCCGGAGCAGGACGCCGACATGCTGCCCTTCGAGCGCCGGGTGCCCACCGCCGAGCCGACGCAGCGGACCACGACCGGCGACGCTCGGTCCGACCGGTCGCCCGATGCCGGTCCTGCCCGACCCGACCCCGCTCACCGGGCACGGTGGCGCGCGGGTGATCTCCATGTGCAACCAGAAGGGCGGGGTCGGCAAGACGACCACGACCATCAACCTGGGTGCGTCGCTGGCCGAGTTCGGCCGCAAGGTGCTGCTCGTCGACTTCGACCCGCAGGGGTCGCTGTCGGTCGGCCTGGGCCTCAACCCCCACGAGATGGACATGACCATCTACAACCTGCTCATGCAGCGCGACGTCACCGTCGAGGACGTCGTCGTGCCCTCCGGCGTGCCCGGGATGGACCTGCTGCCGTCCAACATCGACCTGTCCGCCGCCGAGGTGCAGCTGGTCAACGAGGTCGCTCGCGAGCAGACCCTCCAGCGGGTGCTGGCCCCCGCCCTCGAGCACTACGACGTCATCCTCATCGACTGCCAGCCCTCGCTCGGCCTGCTGACCGTCAACGCGCTGACCGCCTCCGACGGCGTGATCGTGCCGCTGGAGTGCGAGTACTTCGCGCTGCGCGGCGTCGCGCTGCTCAAGACGACCATCGACAAGGTGCGCGAGCGGCTCAACCCCAAGCTCGAGATCGACGGGGTGCTCGGCACCATGTTCGACGGCCGCACGCTGCACGGGCGCGAGGTCATGGAGCGCCTGGTCCAGGCCTGGGGCGACACCGTCTTCCACACCGTGATCCGCCGTACCGTGAAGTTCTCGGACTCGACGGTGGCCGGCGAGCCGATCACGACCTACGCCTCCTCCTCGGCCGGTGCCGACTCCTACCGCCAGCTCGCCAAGGAGGTGCTCGCCCGATGGCAAGACGCGTGAGCATGCCCGCGGCCGACGACCTGTTCCGGCCGACCGAGTGACTCGGACCCTGCGGCGGGGAAGCCGCAGGGTCCCGGAGCCTCGATGTCCTCCGCGGTCCGTGCCGTCCCCGACGCCCCGGACAGCCCCGAGGAGGCGCCCACCAAGAGCGCCAGCGGCCGGATCCGCCACGACGAGAAGATGACCGTCTACGTCACCTCCGACGAGCTGCTCGCCATCGAGCACGCCCGCCTGGGGCTGCGCTCGCAGCAGCGGCTCGCGGTCGACCGCGGTCGGCTGGTGCGCGAGGCGATCGCACTGGTCCTCGCCGACCTCGAGGAGCACGGCGACGACAGCATGCTCGTGCGCCGGCTGACCGAGGAATGAGTGCGACGACCGAGATCGAGCGCCCCGAGTCCCCTCCGGAGTTCTCCCTGCACCTGGACAACTTCGAGGGGCCCTTCGACCTGCTGCTGAGCCTGATCGCCAAGCACAAGCTCGACATCACCGAGGTCGCCCTGTCGCAGGGTCACCGACGAGTTCATCGCCCACGTCAAGGCCGGTGGGCCGGTGTGGGACCTGGAGCAGACGACGTCGTTCCTGCTGGTCGCGGCGACCCTGCTCGACCTCAAGGCGGCGCGGCTGCTCCCGCAGGGCGACGTCGAGGACGAGGAGGACCTGGCGCTGCTCGAGGCGCGCGACCTGCTCTTCGCCCGGCTGCTCCAGTACAAGGCGTTCAAGCAGGTGGCCGCGGTCTTCGGCACCCGCCTCGACGGCGAGTCCAAGCGGCACCCGCGCGCCGTCGGCCTGGAGGAGCGGTTCGCCAACCTGCTGCCCGAGGTCCTGATCGGCATCGGCCTCGAGCAGTTCGCCACCCTGGCCGCGAAGGCCATGGAGCCCAAACCGGTGCTCGAGGTGTCGCTGCAGCACATCCATGCCCCGACGGTCTCGGTGCGCGAGCAGGGGGCCCTGGTCGTCGAGCGGCTGCGCCGCAACGGCACCATGACCTTCCGGGCCCTGTGCGGCGACTCGCCCGACACCCTCACCACGGTCGCCCGGTTCCTGTCCCTGCTCGAGCTGTTCCGCGAGGGCGCGGTGGCGTTCGAGCAGATGCAGGCGCTCGGTGAGCTGACCGTGCGCTGGACCGGCGCCGATGACGAGCGACATCGACATCAGCGACGAGTTCGACGGACACCCGGGGGCAGACGCTGCCGAGGACCACGGACCAGGAGGCCCAGGACGCAGGACACCCCATGACCGACGCGACCGACGAGCTGATCGCCGTACCCGTGGCCGAGCTGCGCCCCGCGCTCGAGGCGGTGCTGATGGTGGCCGACCAGCCGCTCGACGAGATCGGACTGGCCGCGGTGGTGGGGTACCCCGCCGGGCGAGGTGCACGACGCGCTCGTCGCCCTGGCCGCACGAGTACGACGAGCAGGGCCGCGGCTTCGAGCTGCGCAACGTCGCCGGGGGCTGGCGCTACTACACCCGTGAGGAGTTCGCCTCGGTGGTGGAGAGCTTCGTGCTGGAGGGCCAGCAGGCCCGGCTCACCCAGGCCGCGCTGGAGACCCTCGCCGTCGTCGCCTACAAGCAGCCGGTCTCGCGCGCGCGGGTCTCGGCGATCCGCGGCGTCAACGTCGACGGGGTCATGCGCACGCTGCTCACCCGCGGGCTCGTGGAGGAGGCCGGCCGCGACGGCGAGCACGGCGCCACGCTCTACCGCACGACGAGCTACTTCCTGGAGCGGATCGGGGTCGGCTCGATCGACGAGCTGCCCGAGCTGGCGCCGTACCTGCCCGACATGGACGACCTCGAGGACGAGCTCGCCCAGATGGCGGCCGCGGAGACCCCGCACCCGGAGCCGCCATAGACGCCCCACCCCGAGACGCCCCAGCCCGACACCTCGGCCGCGGCGGTCGAGCCCGACCACGCCGGTGGACCCACCGAGCACACCAGGACGGTCGACGAGCCGAGCTCGGCGCCGTCCGGCGAGGACGACACCCCGTGAGCCCGCTCTCGATCGACGACGACGGCCTGATCCGGCTGCAGAAGCTCCTGGCCCAGTCCGGGGTGGCCTCCCGGCGCAAGTGCGAGGAGCTGATGCTCGAGGGCGAGGTCGAGGTCGACGGCGAGGTCGTCACCCGCCTCGGCACCAAGGTCGATCCGCGCACGGCCGTCGTACGGGTCTCGGGCAAGCGGCTGCCGCCGATCTCCGACCACGTCTACCTGGTGCTGAACAAGCCGCGCGGCGTCGTCTCCACCATGTCGGACCCCGAGGGGCGCCGCACGATCAGCGACCTGGTGGCCGACCGGCCCGAGCGGCTCTTCCACGTGGGCCGGCTCGACACCGACACCTCCGGTCTGCTCCTGCTGACCAACGACGGCGACTTCGCCAACAAGATGGCCCACCCCTCCTACGAGGTCGACAAGACCTACGTGGCCGAGGTCGACGGGCTGGTCACCAAGGAGACGTCGGCGACCCTGCTGGCGGGGGTCACCCTCGAGGACGGCCCGGTCACCGCGACCAAGGTGCGCATCATCGCCGCGACCCGACAGAAGTCGATCGTCCAGCTGACCATCCACGAGGGCCGCAACCGGATCGTGCGTCGCCTCCTCGACCACCTCGGCTTCGGCGTGCGCAAGCTGACCCGCACCGAGTTCGGTCCGGTCGACCTCGGCCAGCTCAAGGCCGGCGAGCTGCGCGAGCTCACGCTCGACGAGCTCGGCGCGCTGCTCGACAGCGTCCGGATGTGAGCGGGGACCCGACGCCGCACCAGCGGTCAACGTGTCGCTCCTTGCCGGTCCGTCAGCACAGGATTCGCTCCACTCTCGGCCGTTCGGCAGCGGGCGCAGCGGTTCCTCGCTACGGTCGCAAGGCTTGCTCCGGGTGCAGGTGTCCGCTCACCCCGACCACCGTTGGAGCACTCCCACATGAAGAAGCTCATGAAGCGCCCGTCACCGGCCGTGTTCATCGCCCTGCTCGCCCTCGTCGTGGCACTGGGCGGTCCGTCGTACGCCGCCAAGATGATCACCGGCAAGAACATCAAGAACAGCTCGATCACCGGCCAGGACATCAAGAACGGCTCGCTGACCGGCCAGGACGTCAAGAAGAGCTCGATCACCGGACAGGACGTCAAGAAGGGATCGTTGACCGGCCAGGACGTCAAGGACGGGAGCCTGTCGAAGCAGGACCTGAAGGCGGGCACCCTGTCGGGGACCTTCATCCCGCGCGTCACGATGACGGCCACCCCTGGTGCGACCTATGACGAAGCCCTGGCCGGGCTCCGGCCAGGACCCTCTACCGCGAGGGCCCGATCACGATCTATGCGAAGTGCTTCACCGACCTGGCGAACGACTCCACCTACTACATGACCCTCGCCAGGACCTCGGTCGACGGTGCGGTCATGGACTCCCGCGAGCGGGAGCCCGACGGGGGCCCGACCGCCGCCGACTTCCTCAACACCGACACCCCGGAGGACGACCGGGCCATCGAGTACGACTCGGTCGCCACCGACGACGCCACCATGGACGCCGAGGACGGAAGCGACTTCACGATCTTCGCTCCCGGCGGGGCGACCCTGCGCGGCTGGACCGGTGGTGCGGTGAAGTCCGGCACCATCGCGGGCGGCAACGGTGTCTTCGGCGCCGGCAACGTCTGCCTGTTCACGGGGATCATCTACTCCTGACCCTCTCGTCGACCGCGGGCGTCCTCCCTCGGGAGGGCGCCCGCGGCGCCCTGTCCAGCGTCGGGCCGAGCAGGTTCCCGGGGCGTAGGCTCGGCGCATGAGCGGGGCCGTGCCGGGCGTCCTGGCGCCGTACGTCGACTCCCTGCACGTCTACGACGTGACGGGGGAGCCCGGTGTGCACATCGGGCTGCCGTCGACCGCCCTGACCCTGGTCCTGCCGCTCGACGAGCCGCTGGACGTCGGCTGGGCCGGCCGGGACGACACGCGTGGGCGGTTCTGGGGCAGCGTGAGCGGCCTGCACACCTGGCCCGCCGCGATCCACCACGGTCACCGACAGCGCGGCGTGATGCTCGGGCTGACCGTCGCCGGCGCGCGCGCCCTGCTCGGCGTACCGGCGGGAGAGCTCTCCGGGCGCCTGCTCGACCTGGAGGACGTCGCCCCCGACCTGGGCGACCTGCCCGACCGGCTCGCCGGAGCCGTGCCGGCGGACCGAGGCCGGGTCGTCGTGCGCTCACTCGTGTCCGCCCTGGCGAGGCGTGACGTCCCCGCCCCGCGGGCCGAGGTCGGGCGTGCGCTCGCCCGGCTCACCGCCGGCGCCGGGGTCGCTGCGGTCGCCGACGAGGTCGGCTACAGCCGTCGCCACCTCGGCGACGCTGGTCCGTGCCGAGAGCGGGTTGTCACCCAAGGAGTTCCAGCGGGTGGCGCGCTTCCAGCACAGTCACCACCTCGCTCGGGACCCGCGACGTCCGCTCGCCGACGTCGCGGCGGCCAGCGGGTACGCCGACCAGCCGCACCTGACCCGCGAGTGGGTCGAGCTGGCCGGCTGCGGCCCCGCCGAGTGGCGGCGACGAGAGCTCCCGAACGTTCAAGACCCCGACCCGGCCCGTGGCTGAGGGTGGGGGCATGACAGAAGCGAAGGACATCCAGTACTGGCAGACGTTCAGCGTTCGCGACGCGGAGGTGATGATGGCCTGGCTGCGCGCGGTCGGCTTCCGCGAGCACGCCACCTACCGCGACGAGGAGGACCCGAGCATCGTGGTCCACGCCGAGTGGCTGTGGGAGGGCGGCGGAGGGGTCATGTTCGGGTCTCGGCGATCGGACGGCATCCTGGACAACGAGGGCCGCTCGGCGGCGTACCTGGTCGACCGACGACCCCGACGCGTGGTTCGACCGAGCCGTGGCCGCCGGAGCGACCGTGCTGCGCGCGATGGCCGACCAGGACTACGGCGGCCGCGGCGGCTCGGTGACCGATCCCGACGGCAACCACTGGTCCGTCGGCGGCTACCAGCCGTCCTGACCTGCCCGGTGCCCACTAAGGTGGGCGCCGTGTGCAGTGCGCGCAGTCAGAGGAGCGACCCAGCTCGACGAGGACGACCGCGAGCAGATGCTCGAGCGGGTCTCGGAGATGGTGCTCGACGTGATGGCCTCCAACGGCCTCGAGGTCGACGACTTCATCTCGGTGATCTTCACCGCCACGTCCGACCTGGTCAGCGAGTTCCCGGCGTACGCCGCGCGCCAGCTGGGCTTCGGCGAGGTGCCGCTGATCTGCGCGCGCGAGCTCGAGATCGCGGGCTCCATGCCCCGGGTGGTGCGGATGATGGCGCACGTCGAGACCGACCTGCCGCGGGCCGACATCACCCACTGCTACCTGCACGGGGCAGCTGCGCTGCGCTCGCGACCTGACGCGGGTGCGCTCGGTCCCCGACGACGCCTGATCGCGGGACCTGGACGACCGGTAGGCTCGCCTGCCCGTGAACGAACGGGATCTGGGCGCCATCGTGGTCGCCGTCGACGGCACCTCCGGCTCCGGCAAGTCGAGCACGTGTCGCGGGGTGGCCGACGCGCTGTCGCTGCGCTACCTCGACACCGGGGCGATGTTCCGCGCCGTGACCTGGTGGATGCTGCGCGAAGGGCGTCGACGTGCACGACGCCGCCGCGGTGGCCGCCCGGGTCGAGGAGCCGGCGCTGGTCTCGGGCACCGACCCGCTCGAGCCCGACCATCACCGTCGACGGCATCGACGTCGCCGCGGCCATCCGCACCGACGAGGTCACCGGTGCGGTGTCGCCGGTGAGCACGGTCCCGGAGGTGCGCGCCCGGCTGCTGGAGATGCAGCGCGAGATCATCGGCGACGGCGGCATCGTCGTCGAGGGCCGCGACATCGGCTCGGTCGTGTGGCCGCAGGCGCAGGTCAAGGTCTTCCTCACCGCCGACCCGGCCGCCCGTGCTGCGCGCCGGGCGCTCGAGGAGGGTGGCACCGACGTCGGCGCCACCGAGGAGTCGCTGCGCGAGCGCGACCGCATCGACTCCGGGCGCGCCACCGCACCGCTGGTGCATGGCCGACGGCGCCGCCCACCTCGACACCACGACCTACACCCTCGACGAGGTCATCGACCTGCTGGTCGGCCTCGTCGAGGGCGCCGCGGAGCCGGCCCCGTGACCGCTCGGCGTGACGGCACCCGCAAGGGGGCCGTCGGACCACCGGCCGCACCCACCGACCGACCGCGCACCGACGACGTACGACGCCCTCGCCGGTGGCTGCTGCACGGAGGCCGCCCGCTGTCGCCGGTGGCTCATCCGCCGTCGCTACGCCGTGCGGCTGCACGGGGCCGAGCACGTGCCGACCGTCGGGCCCGGTGATCCTCGCCGCCAACCACGTCGGGGTGATCGACGGGCCGCTGCTGGCGATCTTCGCCCCGCGCCCGGTGCACGCGCTGACCAAGATCGAGATGTTCTCCGGCTTCCTCGGCTGGTTCCTGCGCCGCGCGGGGCAGATCCCGCTCGACCGGTTCCACACCGACCCGCGCCGCGGTGCGGACCAGCGTCGGCGTGCTGCGCGACGGGCGGCGCGGTCGGCGATCTTCCCCGAGGGCGCTCGCGGGGCCGGCGAGCTCGACGCGCTTCCACCGCGGCGCGGCCTACCTGGCGATGGTCACCGGAGCACCGGTCGTGCCGGTGATCATCTTCGGCACCCGCGAGCCCGGGCGGCGCGAGTTCGTCACTGCCGCCGAAGCGTGGGACCATCGACCTGGTGTTCGGTACGCCGTTCACCGTCGAGCAGTCCGCGTGGCCGCGGACGCGCCAGCACGTGGGGGACACCTCCCGCCGACTGCGTGCCCGCATGCTCGACGACCTCGAGGCCGCCCGACGCAGCACCGGCCTCTCCCTTCCCGGGCCCTTGCCCGCAGGGCAGCACGAACCCGACCCCGGCGGGGGCATCACGGAGAAGTCAGCATGAGCAGCACACCGATCGACGAGACCCAGCCCGAGCAGCCCGACGACCACGGACCGACGAGCCCCGAGGGTCCGGTGCCGGTCCTGGCTGTCGTCGGACGCCCCAACGTCGGCAAGTCGACGCTGGTCAACCGCATCATCGGCCGTCGTGCGGCCGTCGTCGAGGACGTGCCCGGCGTGACCCGCGACCGCGTCTCCTACGACGCCAACTGGAACGGTCGCGCCTTCACCGTCGTCGACACCGGTGGCTGGGACCCCGACGCCCGTGGCCTCGCGCAGCGGATCGCCGCGCCAGGCCGAGGTCGCGGTCAGCCTCGCCGACGCCGTCCTCTTCGTGGTCGACGCGACCGTCGGCATCACCGACGTCGACGAGGAGGTCGTCAAGATCCTCCGCAAGTCGGGCAAGCCCGTCGTCCTGGCCGCCAACAAGGTCGACGACGAGCGCGCCGAGGCCGAGGCCTACGCGCTGTGGAACCTCGGGCCTCGGCGAGCCGATGGCCGGTCTCGGCGCTGCACGGACGCGGCTCGGGCGACATGCTCGACGCCGATCCTCGCCGCGCTGCCGGAGCCGCCGCGAGATGACGCGACACGCCCGTCGGCGGTCCCCGCCGGATCGCGATCGTCGGCAAGCCCAACGTCGGCAAGTCCTCGCTGCTGAACAAGCTCGCCGGTCGAGGACCGCGTCGTCGTCGACAACGTCGCCGGCACCACCGTCGACCCGGTCGACGAGCTCGTCGAGCTCGGCGGGCGCGCCTGGCGCTTCATCGACACCGCCGGCATCCGCAAGCGGGTCAAGGAGGCCTCGGGCCACGAGTACTACGCCTCGCTGCGCACCACGACCGCGATCGACCGCGCCGAGGTGGCCGTGCTGGTCGTCGACGGCGGCGAGTCGCTCTCCGAGCAGGACCTGCGGATCATCCAGACGATCCGCGAGGCCGGCCGGGCGCTGGTGATCGCGTTCAACAAGTGGGACCTGGTCGACGAGGAGCGCCGCTACTACCTCGACCGCGAGATCGAGCGCGACCTGGTGCAGGTGCAGTGGGCGCCGCGGATCAACATCACCGCGAAGACCGGCTGGCACGTCGACCGGCTCGTGCCCGCGATCGAGCGCGCCCTGGAGGGCTGGGAGACCCGGATCACGCACCGGTCAGCTCAACGACTTCCTCGGCCGCCTCGTCGCCGAGCACCCGCACCCGGTGCGCAGCGGCAAGCAGCCCAAGATCATGTTCGCCACCCAGGCGAGCACGGCGCCGCCGACGTTCGTGCTGTTCACCTCGGGCAAGCTCGAGGCCGGCTACGAGCGCTACATCGAGCGGCGCCTGCGCGAGGAGTTCGGCTTCGTCGGCACCCCGATCATCCTGCAGCAGCGGGTGCGCGAGAAGCGCAAGCGCTGAGTGACGCTGGCGTGACGCCGACGGGTGACGGACGGGGTGAGATGCTCCTCTCCTGACGTCCACTTGACCCGTTCGAACATGTGTTCGATAGTTGCTGGGTGTCAGGTGTCCTCGCTCACGCAGCTCGATCCCGCCCGGTCGGTGGTCGACCAGCTGCGCGAGCGGGTCGCCGCGATGGAGCGCCGCCCGGCACGGCTGCCGGTGCCCGACGCTCCCGGCGCTGACCGACCTCGTCCCGCTGCACGCCGGGGGCACCTACGGCGTCGACTCGGCCGCGCTCGCGCTCGCGCTGGCCGCCGGGCGCCTCGCAGGCCGGCGAGTGGGTCGGCTTCGCCGGCTGGCCCGACTTCGGGGTCGAGGCGGCCGCCGGGCTCGGGCGTCGACCTGGCGCGCACCGTGCTGGTGCCCGACCCCGGCGAGCACTGGCTCGAGGTCACCGCGGCGCTGGTCGACGTGCTGCGCGTGGTCGTGCTGCGCGCGCCGGCCGCGGTCGACGCCCGCGCCGCCGGGGTCCTCGACGCCCGGCTGCGCACCCGCTCCGGCGTGCTCGTGGTGTGGGGCGAGTGGCCGCGCGTGCGAGGCGCGGGTCAGCCTGGAGGCAGTCGCAGCTGGAGCGGTCCGCCGACCGGGCCGGGGCCAGCTCACCCGGCGCCGCGCCGCAGGTCGTCGTACGACGCGGGGCGCGGCCCGCCGCAGCGCGCCGACCTGGTCTTCGGCCGACCGCGCTGCGAGCTGGTGGCCGAGCCCGCGGTCGCCGGGCCGTGGCCCGCGAGGTCGTCCGGATGAGGGTGCTGGTGCGTCTGGTGCCCCGACTGGGCCGTGGTCGCCGGCCTCGAGGACGCCGGGCTGCCGCCGGCTCGCCGGCGGCCGTCCTGGCGGCGGGCGTGGTGGAGGTGTGCAACGGCGCCGGCGCGGGCCGAGGGCGTGCGCCGCGGCCAGCGCCGCCGCGACGCCCAGTCGCGCTGCCCCGAGCTGGCGCTGCTCGACGACAACCCGGAGCGCGACGCGCGCGCCTTCGAGACGGTGCTGACGCATCGGTCGAGGACCTCCGCCCCGGGGTCGCCGCGCTGCGGCCCGGGCCTGCTCGCGGTGCGCGCTCCGGCCGGCTGGTTCGGCAGCGAGGCCAACGCCGCCGCCACGGTCTGCCGAGGCGCTCGTCGAGGCCGGGGTCCGCGACGTGCGGCTCGGGTGTCGCCGACGACCTCTTCACCGCCGAGCAGGCCGCTCGCACGGTGGCGGCCGCAGGACTGGGCGGTGGTGGCCCCGGGGGAGTCGCGCGCGCTTCCTGGCGCCGCTGCCGGTCGACGTGCTGCTGGCCGACGGGCCGCCGGGGCGCGACGCGGTCAGCCTGCTGCGACGCCTCGGCCTGCGCACGCTCGGCGACGTCGCCGCGCTGCCCGGGCGAGGCGGTCGAGGCCCGGCTGGGCCGCTACGGCGCCTCGGTCTGGCGCCGGGCCCACGGACAGGACCCGGCGCTCTTCGCCGCCCGCACCGTGCCACCCGAGCTCGACGCCGACGGTCGCCTTCGAGCCGCCGCTCGACTCGGCCGAGGCGGTCACCTTCAGCGTCCGCACGACCGACGGAGACGTTCCTGGCCGGGCCTGGCCGCGCTCCAGCTGGTGGCCACGGGGGTGCGGATCGAGGTCGAGTCGCGAGGTCGGCTGACGTCGGCGCGCACCTGGCTGCACCCGCGCTTCTTCACCGCCCGCGACCTCGTCGACCGGGTGCACTGGCAGCTGCAGTCGGCCGCGGTCGGCGGATCGCTGCGCGCCCGCAAGGACGTCCGGCGCGGTCGAGCGCGCCCGGTCGACCTGGTGCGCTTCGTGCCCGACACCGTGGAGCCGGCCGCCGCCCACGGCGAGGCGCTGTGGGGTGGCGGCTCCGACGACCTCGTCGAGCGGGGCGTGGCCCGGGTGCAGGCGATGGTCGGCTTCGACGCCGTACGCCGACCGGTGCTGCAGGGCGGTCGCAGCCCGGCCGCCCGGCAGGCCACGCGTGCCCTGGGGCGAGCGGGCGGTCGACCTGCGTCCGCTCGACCGGCCCTGGCCGGGCGGGTGCCCGGGCCCAGCGCCGGTGCGGGTCTTCGCCGACCCCGCTGGCGGCCGAGGTGGTCGACGGCGACGGGTCGGTCGGTCGCCGTCACGGAGCGCGGGTGCGGTCACCGGCGTGCCGACCCGCTTCCGCGTCGGTGAGCCGACCCGCGGGCAGCGGCCCGGCGCCTGGGCCTGGCAGCCGGTGACCGCCTGGGCCGGGCCGTGGCCGGCCGACGAGTCCTGGTGGGCCGGCGGGACCGGGCTGAGCCGCGCGCTTCCAGGTGGTCGGCGGCGACGGTCGCGCCTGGCTGCTGCTCCGCGGCGCCGAGGGCTGGTCGCTCGAGGCGGGCTACGACTGATGGGCACCCACTGATGGGCTGGAACAACCCCGCGATGAGCTGGAGCGAGCTGGAGCGGCGCCTCAGCGGGCTGCCCGGCGCCGACGACGGACCGGTCTCGCGTCGGCGCGAGCACGCCCGACCAAGCGCGCGATCGAGGCGCCCGCGCGAGGTCACGCCGTACGCCGAGCTGCACTGCCACAGCCACTTCAGCTTCCTCGACGGCGCCAGCTCGCCGGCCGAGCTGGTCGAGGAGGCGGTGCGGCTGGGCCTGACGCGCTGGCGATCACCGACCACGACGGCTTCCACGGGGCGCCGCTGTTCGCCGAGGCGGCGGCGGCCTACGACCTGCTCGACCGTCTACGGCGCCGAGCTGTCGCTGGGGCTCAGCCGGCCGCAGAACGGCGTACCCGACCCGGAGGGCAGCCACCTGCTGGTGCTGGCCCGCGGCGTCGAGGGCTACCACCGCCTGGCGGGCGGCGATGACCGAGGCGCACCTGCGCGGCGACGAGAAGGGCCGCCCGGTCTACGACCTCGAGGAGCTGGGAGAGCGGGGTCGCGGTCACTGGGCGGTGCTCACCGGCTGTCGCAAGGGTGCGGTGCGTCAGGCGCTGGACCGGGGCGGGACTCGCGGCGGCGGCCGAGGCGCTCGACCGGCTGACGTCGCTCTTCGGGCTCGAGCACGTGCTCGTCGAGCTGTCGCCGCGGCCCGGGCGACGACGCCACCAACGCGGCGCTGGCCGAGCTCGCCGCGCACCCACGGCCTCGACGTCGTGGCCGCCGGCAACGTCCACCACGCCACCCCGGCCCGGCACCGGCTCGCCGCGGCGATGGCCGCGATCCGGGCCCGGCGCAGCCTGGCCGAGCTCGACGGCTGGCTCGACCTGTCCGCCTCGGCCCACCTGCGCAGCGGCGCCGAGACGGCGCGCGCGCTGGCGCCGTACCCGGGCGCGGTGGCGCGCAGCGTGAGCCTGGCCGAGGAGCTCGCCTTCGACCTGCGCAAGGCCTCGCCCGGGCTGCCCAAGCAGCAGATCCCCGAGGGTCACACCGCCGACTCGTGGCTGCGGGTGCTCGCCGAGCGCGGCTTCGCCGAGCGCTACGTCGGCCTGCCGCACGAGGAGGAGGCCGCGCGAGCGGCTCGAGCACGAGCTGCGCGGTGATCGCCGACCAAGGACTTCGCCGGCTACTTCGTGATCGTGCACGACATCGTCGCCTTCGCCCGCGGCCGCGGCATCCTGTGCCAGGGCCGCGGCTCGGCGGCGAGCTCGGCGGTCTGCTTCGCCCTGGGGATCACCGCCGTCGACGCGGTGCTCTACCGGCTGCCGTTCGAGCGCTTCATCTCCGCGCACCGCGACGAGGAGCCCGACATCGACGTCGACTTCGACTCCGACCGGCGCGAGGAGGTGATCCAGTGGGTCTACGACACCTACGGGCGCCGCAACGCCGCCCAGGTCGCCAACGTGATCGCCTACCGGCCGCGGATGGCGGTGCGCGACGCGGCCAAGGCGCTGGGGCACTCGCAGGGTCAGCAGGACGCCTGGTCGAAGCAGATCGACGGCTGGAGCGGGGTCGTGGCGACGGCGGCCGGCGAGGCCGACGCACGACGTGCCGGCGCCGGTCGTGGCGCTGGCCGAGGAGCTGCTCGGGGCGCCGCGCCACCTGGGCATCCACTCCGGCGGGATGGTGCTCACCGAGCGGCCGATCGGCGAGGTCTGCCCGATCGAGCGCGGCCGGATGGACGGGCGCACGGTGCTGCAGTGGGACAAGGACTCCTGCGAGACGATGGGGCTGGTCAAGTTCGACCTGCTCGGGCTCGGGCATGCTCGGCGCGCTCGACCACATGATGCGCCTGGTCGCCGAGCACCTGGGGGAGCGGTGGACGCTGGCCACGATGCCCAAGGAGGAGCCGGCGGTCTACGACATGCTGTGCCGCGCCGACTCCGATCGGGGTCTTCCAGGTCGAGAGCCGCGCCCAGATCGGCACCCTGCCGCGGCTGCGGCCGCGCGAGTTCTACGACCTGGCGATCGAGATCGCCCTGATCCGCCCCGGCCCGATCCAGGGCGGCGCGGTGCACCCCTACGTGCGCCGCGCCACCGGCCAGGAGGAGGTCACCTACGACCACCCCGACCTGGTGCCGGTGCTCGAGCGCACCCGCGGCGTGCCGCTCTTCCAGGAGCAGCTGATGGCGATGGCGGTCGCGCTCGGCGACTGCAGCCGCGACGACGCCGACCTGCTGCGCCGGGCGATGGGCTCCAAGCGCGGGGTGGAGCGGATCGAGTCGATCCGCGAGAAGCTGTACGCCGGCATGGCCCGCCGCGGCCTGGTGGGCGACGCCGCCGACGCGATCTACGTCAAGATCCTCTCCTTCGCCAACTTCGGCTTCGCCGAGTCGCACGCGCTGAGCTTCGCGCTGCTCGTCTACGCCAGCTCGTGGTTCAAGCTGCACTACCCGGCGGCGTTCCTCGCCGGGCTGCTGCGCAACCAGCCGATGGGCTTCTACTCGCCGCAGTCGCTCATCGGCGACGCCCGACGCCACGGCGTCGAGGTACGCCGCCCCGACGTCTCGCGCTCCGGGGCGCAGGCCGGCCTGGAGCCGGTCGCGGGCGAGCGCCGCCGTGCCGCCGGCGCCGACCGGCGGCGACGGCTGCTGCGCGGCCGTCGTACGAGCGGGTCGAGTGGGTGCCCGGCACGCCCGACCCGACGCCGGCGCACCGCCGCGACGGGTCGCTCGCCGTACGGCAGGGGCTCGACAGCGTGCGGGGGATCGGCCCCGACGTCGCCCGGCGGATCGTGGCCGCACGCGAGGAGGCGCCGTTCCGCGACGTCACCGACCTGTCGCGGCGCGCCGGGCTGACCTCCGAGCAGCTGGAGGCGCTCGCCACGGCCGGTGCCTTCGACTGCTTCGGCCTCGGCCGTCGCGAGGCGCTCTGGGCGGCCGGCTTCTCCGAGGGCGCCGAGCACCTGGCCGGGGCCACCCCTGCCCCGGCCGCGCCGACCCTGCCGGGGATGAGCCCGAGTCGAGGTCACCCTGGCCGACCTGTGGGCCACCGGCACCTCGCCCGAGGGCCATCCCGTCGCGCACCTGCGCGACGACCTGCGACGCGCCGGGATCCGCTCGATCGAGGAGCTCGCGGCGACCGAGTCCGGACGGCGCGTGCACGTGGCCGGGCTGATCACGCACCGCCAACGGCCCGGCACCGCGCAGGGCACGACCTTCCTCAACCTCGAGGACGAGACCGGCATGCTCAACGTGATCTGCTCGATCGGGGTGATGAAGGTCCATCGCCAGGCCGCTCGCCACCGCGTGGCGGTCGTGATCCGCGGGATCCTCGAGTCGCTAGGAGGGCGTGACCAACCTGGTGGCCGACCGTGTCGTGGGGATCGACACCGTCGTCCCGGGCGCCGGGGCCGCGCTCCAGGCGCGCCAGTCGTCGCGCGACTTCCGGTGAGGAACGGTCCCCGTGGGGGTGTGGTCCCGGGGCCTGCCCGCTGGTGAGGATCGGGCCATGAGCATCAGGAAGGGCAGCACCGTCCACTGGAACACTCCGCAGGGCCGGACGACCGGCACGGCCGTCGAGAAGCGCACGGAGACCTTCCAGCACGACAAGCAGACGTTCGACGCCAGCGACGACGATCCGTACTGGATCGTCGAGTCGGAGAAGACGGGAGCGACGGCAGCCCACAAGGAATCGACGCTCGAGCATGAGTGAGACGGGCTCGCCGCGACGGCCGGAGGTCATCGTCCTCGACGTCAACGAGACGCTCTCGGACATGTCCCCGCTGGCGCAGCGCTTCTCCGACGTGGGCGCCCCGGCCCACCTCGCCACGACGTGGTTCGCGCAGGTGCTGCGCGACGGTTTCGCGCTGGCCGCCGCCGGGGCGGACGAGCCCTTCGCCCGGATCGCGGCCGGGGTGCTGCGGACGACGTTCTACCCGCTCGAGCTGGACCGGGTGACCGAGGACGCGATCTCGCACGTCATGGACGGCTTCGGCCTCCTCCCCGTCCACCCCGACGTGCCCGACGGGCTGCGGGCGCTCCACGACCTGGGGATCCGGCTCGTGACGCTCAGCAACGGCTCCGCCTCGGTCGCCGAGGACCTGCTGGACCGGGCCGGGGTGCGCGAGACGTGCGAGCTCCTGCTCAGCGTCGAGGACGCCGGCGCCTGGAAGCCGGCCGCGTCGTCGTACGCCTACGCGCTCGAGCGGTGCCGAGTGACCGCCGCCGACGCGATGCTGGTGGCGGCGCACCCGTGGGACGTCGACGGCGCCTCCCGCGCCGGGCTCGCCACCGCCTGGATCGACCGGGAGGGAGCGCCGTACCCGTCGCACTTCACGGCTCCTACCGTGCGCGCGACGACGCTGACCGGCCTCGCCGAGCAGCTGCGCTGAGCGAACGCCCCGTGCGGCCGGAGCCGACCGACACGGCCTCGTCGAGCGGCGACCGCTCCACAGGGGGAGCCGATTCGGAGTGCCCCGAGCGCTGCGGTATTGTTCGCATCGCCTTGCGGTTCACCGAGTGTGGTCGCCGGAGGGGTTCGGGCTGTAGCGCAGCTTGGTAGCGCACTTGACTGGGGGTCAAGGGGTCGCAGGTTCAAATCCTGTCAGCCCGACCGCGGTATTGTTCGCATCGCCTTGCGGTTCACCGAGTGTGGTTCGCCGGAGGGCTTCGGGCTGTGGCGCAGCTTGGTAGCGCACTTGACTGGGGGTCAAGGGGTCGCAGGTTCAAATCCTGTCAGCCCGACCAGTGTGATGTCTCAGGACATCGGAATAGCCCGGACCTACGATTTGTAGGTCCGGGCTATTCGTTTTTGGGGTGGGTCCGGGTGGTCGGCCGGTGGGCTGGTAGTCGCGGCGGGGGTCGATGGTGAGTTCGCGGAGGAGTTCGCCGGTGGCGGCGTTGACGACGCGGACGTGCGAGGTCTTGGACGAGCAGGATGACGTGGGTTCCGGCGTAGGTTCGGCCGATGCCGATGTGGCGGAGTTGGCCGGCGACGCGCAGGGTGACGGTGCCGGCTTTGCTCGATCTTGTCGTGGCGGACGCGGTCGTGGGTGTCGCTGGTCGCGGTCGGTGCCGGGGGTGGCCTTGGGCCGGGCGTGGTAGGCGGTGGCCGGGGTGGCCCGGTGCGGCAGGGAGCGGTGGGGTCGGTGGTGGTTGTACTCGTCGGTGAACGCGTCGATCAGGGTTTGGAGCTCGGCGATGGTGCTGGGCTGGTGGGGTTGGGCGCGGAGCCACTTCTTGAGGGTTTGCTGGAAGCGTTCGACCTTGCCGCAGGTGGTGGGGTGGTTGGGGCGGGAGTTCTTCTGGATGATGTCCGAGCGGCGGAGTTCGTGCTCGAGCGTGGTTGCGGCCGCCTTGGCGGCCGTGCCGGCGAACCGGACGGTGTAGACCATGCCGTTGTCGGTCAGGGTGGAGGCGGGATGTCCGTGCTGGTCGGCGGCTTGCGCGGAAGGTGGCGAGCACGATCGGGGCGGTGATCCGGGGGTGGGCGGTGACGTGCAGGGCGTAGCGGGAGTGGTCGTCGAGCCAGGTGATGATCTCCACGTCGGTGCCGGGTGGCCGTCGGGGCGGGTGAGCCGGTAGTGGGTGAAGTCGGACTGCCAGGTCTCGTTGGGCTGGTCGGCTTCGAAGCGGATGTAGGACGACTTGGGTCGCTTCGACGGCTCGGGGGTCACCTGCCCGGCGCGGGTCAGGATCCGGTTGATGGTGGCCCGGGACAGCGGATCTGGTGGTGGTGGTGCAGGTGCCAGTCGATGGTGTCGGCGCCGGCGTCGAGGCCGGCCTCGGTCGAGCTCTTTGCGCAGCCGCAGGATCAGCTCGACCGGTGCTCGGGTGCGGTCGCGCTCGGGGATGGTCTTCGGGGCGCGTGAGCGGGGCTCGAACGCGGCCTCGCCCTCGGCGCGGTAGCGGGCCATGAGCCGGCTGATCCAGCCCTGGGAGACGCCGTAGGTGCGGGCGACCTCGGACTGGGACGGCCGGCCAGGACGGCGGTGATGACCAGGCGACGCTTCGACACTGCAGTTCGACATGGCCGAGCCTGTCGAGCCCGGCCATGCCGATGACCTGAGACACGCTATTCCGATGTCGTGAGACACCCCATTCCGATGTCCTGAGCCAGGACACT
>CAVWTJ010000003.1:0-12497 GCA_963757695.1 uncultured Actinomycetota bacterium | reverse complement strand
GTCCCCGGCCCGGACCCGCACCTGTTCGAGGGCGACACCCCCGGAGCCGTCGAGCTCCAGCGCCTCGTCGAGCAGGCGCAGGCGGCGATGGCGTGGCGTGCCTCGGTCGAGGCCCTGCGCGGCCGCGGTCGCTCCGAGGACGGGGTCGAGGTGGAGGTCAGCGCCTCCGGGGGCGTCGTCTCGGTGACGGTCCCGGATGCGGCGTGCACCGCCGGCGGGGAGGCCACGGCCGGGCAGGTGCTCGACGCCGTGCTCGCGGCGCAACAGGACCTCGCGGCCCAGCTGCGGCGCTCGAGCACCGACCGGTTCGGTGAGGACTCCTCGTCCGCGCGCACCGTCGCCGCCTCGCTCGAGTCCCGGTTCGCCCGCGGCCGGGTCCTGCCCGACGACACGAGCCCCCGCGGCGACGACGCGCGCTGACTCGAGGTATCAGGGGCCCCACGGGCCCACTCCTCACCACGAGCGGCCAGACGGACTGGGGATCGGCCCGCCACGCTCGGAAGTGACAGTCATGCCCACGAAGAAGAGGAAGCCCACCACCTTGCCCGCCGCCGTGCGGGACCACCTCGCCGAGGTACTCGGCAGCGAGACCCGGCTCGGCGCGAGCGCGGAGGGCAGGTTGCCCACCGGCGAGGCCGTCACCGTGTTCCACGCGGTCTCGGACGACCGCCCGAACGAGGTGGCCAGCGTCGTCCTCGGTGCCGACGGCACCCTCACCTCGTTGACCGACCTCACCGCGACCCTCGGCCACGACCCGTTCGTCCCGGTCTTCGACCCACCCCTCGTCCTCACCCCGGGGACGCCGCGCGAGCCGGTGACCATCGACCCGACGCGCAACGACTGGCGGCTCGACCAGTGCGACCGGCGCACGGAGACGATCACCGTCACGGTGCCGCCCAACGGCACGACCCCGAAGGCCGACGTCTACCTGCTCGCCGACACGACCTTCAGCATGTTCCCGGTCATCGAGGCGGTGAAGGCCGGCGCCGACGCGATCCTCGCCGACCCCGCGCTCGCCGCGTTCGACGTCGCCTGGGGTGTCGGCAACTACCGCGACTTCCCGAACCCCGTCCCGAACTCGTACGCCTTCCAGCACCAGCTGAGCCCCACGACCGACACGACCACGGCGGCGACGGCGATCGGGACCTGGTCCGCCGGCCAGGGCGGCGACATCCCCGAGGGCCAGCTGTACGCCCTCCACGAGCTCGCGACGAACGGCGCGATCGGGTGGCGTCCGGACAGCAAGCGGATCGTCGTCTGGTTCGGGGACGCCCCGGGCCACGACCCGATCTGCACCGACCTCACCGGGCTCGGCGCGGCGATCACCGAGGCGTCGGCGACGGCAGACCTGACCGGCGCGGAGATCACGGTCGTCGCAGTCAGCACGACGACCGGGACCACCGATGCCCTCGACGGTGACCCGAACGCCGGCGTCACGGACTACGGCACCTGTGCGCCCGCGGGGACCGCGGGCCAGGCCACGCGGATCACCGCCGCGACCGGTGGCGAGCACCGCACCGGCGTCGACCCGACGAGCATCGTCACGACGCTCTCCGAGCTCATCGCGGCTGCCGTCACGGCGACCGGCAACGTGCACCTCGTCCCGACCGGCGACACCGCGCAGTTCGTCGAGTCGATCACCCCTGCAGGGGGATACGGCCCGCTCGCCGGTGACGAGACCCACGTGCTGACCTTCGAGGTCGTGTGGGTGGGCACCAAGGCGTGCGCCGAGCGCGACCAGGTCTTCACCGGGACGATCGACGTCGTCGCCGACGGGGTCGTCGTCGCGAGCAAGCGGGTGCGTGTCGTCGTGCCGAAGTGCCGCTACCACTACGTCGTCGAGGTGGTCTGCGGCACCCGGCCGCCCTCCGAGCGGGACGACGACGGCCACGACGACCACGAGGAGCGGGATGGTCCGTGCGCGGTCGTGCCGGGCCGCTACGCCACCGCCGTGCTCATCGACAACCCGGCGACCTGCCCGGCCCGCATCGAGAAGCGGTTCGCGCCGCTCGTCGTCGACGGGAAGACGATCGGGCGCGAGCCCGACGTCCAGCCGGCGCGGCCGTTCGCCACGCTCGAGCTGCCCCCGGGGCACGCCACGATGGACGACTGCTGCGCCCTGGGCGAGGCCGTCGACCACGGGAAGGGCCTGCTGCTCGGCGTGCTCGACATCGTCAGCGACCGTGCCGCTCGAGGTGCGCGCCGTGCACACGGCCGACGGAGGACCCAGGTCCATCGGGTGCGCCGTCGATCACCACCCGGCCGGTGGAGGCGCGCCGCGCCCCCTGACCGGGAACCCGCGTGACCCTCGGGTCACGCTCCGGGACGCGACCCGGCGGGCCGATGCCGATCCGGGCCCGTCGGGTCGCTCCCGTGCGCGCGGCGCCCTGCGGTCAGTCGGGGCTGCCGGTCTCGAGGAGGCGGCGGAACTGCGCCTCGTCGAGGACGGTGAGCCCGAGCTCGCGCGCCTTGGTCTCCTTGGTGCCGGCGTTCGCCCCGACGACGACGTAGTCGGTCTTCTTCGAGACCGACCCGGAGGCCTTGCCCCCGCGGGCGAGGATCGCCTCCTTGGTCTCGTCGCGGCTGATACCCCTCGAGCGACCCGGTGACGACGACGGTGAGCCCGGCGAGGGTCTGCTCGA
Source organism: uncultured Actinomycetota bacterium (assembly GCA_963757695.1). Lineage (GTDB taxonomy): Bacteria > Actinomycetota > Actinomycetes > Propionibacteriales > Nocardioidaceae > Nocardioides. The sequence goes on along the minus strand of CAVWTJ010000003.1, from coordinate 9,855 downwards.
TGCTCTCGTCGCGCTCGTCCTCCATCCGCACCCCGTCGGCGGCCCACTGCTCGACGATCCGCAGGTGCCAGTCGGAGCCCTCGCCGTCGAACCACTCGCGGACCGCCTCGGCGATGACCGGCCCGACCCCCTCGACCGCCGAGAGCTCCTCGACGGTGGCCGCCCGCACCGCCTCCAGCGACGCGAAGTGCTGTGCCAGCGCCCGCGCCGCGGTGGGCCCGACGTGCCGGATCGACAGGGCGACGAGGACGCGCCAGAGCGGCTGCTCCTTCGCGCTGCCGAGGTTGTCGACGAGCCGCTGCCCGTTCGCCGAGAGCACCCGGCCGTCGACCACGGACTCCTCGGGGTCGGTCTTCTTCGCGGCGCGGGTGTACAGCGGGACCCGCGCCACGTCGTCGGCGGTCAGGGTGAAGAGCATCGCCTCGCTCGGGCCGCCGAGCTCGGGGTCGTCGAGGACGCCGGACTCCAGGAGCGCGGTGGAGCCCTCCCAGCCGAGGGCCTCGATGTCGAAGCCGCCGCGCCCGGCGAGGCTGAACAGCCGTTCGCGGAGCTGGCTCGGGCAGGAGCGCGCAGTTGGGGCAGCGGATGTCCTTGTCGCCCTCCTTCTCGTACGCGAGCGCGGTGCCGCAGCTGGGGCAGTGCGTGGGCATCTCGAAGGAGCGCTCGGTGCCGTCGCGCAGGGCGACGACCGGGCCGAGGATCTCGGGGATGACGTCGCCGGCCTTGCGCAGCACGACCGTGTCGCCGATGAGGACGCCCTTGCGGACCACCTCGTGCGCGTTGTGGAGCGTGGCCATCGAGACCGTCGAGCCCGGCGACGGTGACCGGCTCCATGACCCCGAACGGGGTGACCCGGCCGGTGCGGCCGACGTTGACCTGGATGTCGAGGAGCCTGGTGTTGACCTCCTCCGGCGGGTACTTGAACGCCATCGCCCAGCGCGGCGCCCGGCTCGTCGAGCCCAGCTGGCGCTGCACCGAGATCTCGTCGACCTTGACGACGACGCCGTCGATCTCGTGCTCGACGCTGTGCCGCTGCTCGCCGTAGCCGTCGACGAAGCCCTGGACCTCCTCGATGGTGTCGAGGACCCGGTAGTGGCTGCTCGTCGGCAGGCCCCAGGCGTGGAGGAGGGCGTAGGCCTCGGACTGCCGGGCGATGTCGAAGCCGCGGCGCGCCCCGATGCCGTGCACGAGCATCCGCAGTGGACGCGTGGCGGTGACGCGGGGGTCCTTCTGCCGCAACGACCCCGCGGCCGCGTTGCGCGGGTTGGCGAAGGGCGGCTTGCCGGCCTCGACGAGGCCCGCGTTGAGGTCGCCGAAGGCCTCGAGGGGGAAGAACACCTCGCCGCGGATCTCGACGAGGGCGGGGACGTCGTCGCCGTGCAGTTCGGTGGGGACGCCGTCGATGGTGCGGACGTTGAGCGTGACGTCCTCGCCGGTGCGCCCGTCGCCGCGCGTGAGGGCCCGGGTCAGCCGGCCGTCCTCGTAGAGCAGGTTGACGGCGAGGCCGTCGATCTTCAGCTCGCAGAGGTAGTGCAGCGTCGCTCCCCCGGCGTCGCGCTCGACCCGGGCGGCCCAGGCCGCGAGCTCCTCGGCGGAGAAGGCGTTGTCGAGGCTGAGCATCCGCTCGAGGTGGTCGACGGCCTGGAAGTCCGTGGAGAAGACGGCACCGCCGACCTGCTGGGTGGGGCTGTCGGGGGTGCGCAGGCTCGGGTGGGCCTCCTCGAGCGCGTCGAGGCGCTTCATCAGCGTGTCGTACTCGCCGTCGCTGACGGTCGGGGTCGTCCTTGACGTGGTACGCGAACTGGTGGCCGCGGGCCTCCTCGGCGAGGTCCTGCCACTCGTGCCGGACGTCGTCGGGAACGGCGTCGGCGGGCTGCTGCGCGGCGGGGTCGGTCGGGGTCTCGCTCACCCGCTCATCCTGCCGCACACCACCGACGGCGGGGCGGCCGCGGCCCACACCGTCAGGGCTGCGGCGGGTACGGCGGGCGGCCCCTCCGCGCGCCGCGGTGAGCCTAGCCAGCCGGGGTGTGCCCTGTCCGGTGCCGCGCCACGAGGACGTCGCGGGTCACCTCGAGCTGGCCGAGGTGCTGGGCGAGCTCCTCGTAGACGTGGAGGAGCACCTCGCCCTGGGTGCCGACCGGGTCGTGGTCAGCCGGCGGGTTGGCGGGCGGGTCCGCGGGGGTGGCGGCGCGGGCGTCGTCGTGCAGGTCGGCGCGGCCCCGGTCGAGGAGGGCCAGCGCCTCGTGGACGGTGCCGGTCGCCGTGAACTCGGCGTCGCGGTCGCGCGGGACGACGAGGCCGCGGTTGACCGTCCTCCCCCACCGCGCCATCACCCCGACGACGTGGGTGACGAGGGCGAAGGCGCTGTTGGAGCCGGGCACGTCCGCGAGCCGGGCGTTGACGAGGTCGTCGCCGAGCTCGCGGCAGGCGGCGGCGTACTGGTCGAGCGCGGCGTCGCAGTAACGCAGGTACTCCTCGACGGTGATCACCCGCCGGACGCTACCGCCGCGCCATCGCCAGTCGGAGGCGACGGACGGCCCACACCCCCAGAACCGGCCCGGCGAGGAGGACCAGCACGACGACCGTGCCGACCACGACGTTCTCGCGGAACACCTCCGGGATGCTCGCCTCGTAGCCGCGGTCGATGCCCGAGAAGATGACGATGTTGACGGCCACGATCGCTCCGAGGACGCCGCCCGGGACCCCACCGAGGAGGACGTCCAGCATCCAGCCCCGGGTACCGCCCCCCGTCCTGGAGGTCATGCGTCCATCCTCCTCGACCCTGGGGCGGGTGACGCGAGCCTGTGCGCGCCGTCACGACCTGCGAGCGCGAGCGTGCTCCACCATCGGGTCGCACACGAACCGCCTCGGCACGCGATCACCGGCACTAGGTTGGAGGGATGCCGGTGGGGTCCGTCTTCGATTTCTCCGCGTTCTTCGCCGCACTCGACGCCGAACGCGATCGGCGCGGCCTCGGCTGGTACGACGTCGCCGACGAGTTGTGGGAGCAGTCCGAGCAGCTCAACGCTGAGCGGGATGACCACCCACTCTGCGGTGGCGCGGTGGGCCGGATGGGAGACCGGGGAGCGACCTCGTGCCAGTACGCCCTGTTCATGCTGCGGTGGCTCTCCCGCCCTCCGGAGGACTTCCTCGCCGGGCCGCCCCAGCACGTCGGTGACACCGCCCTGCCCTCGGCGGGTCCGGACCGCCGCCTCCGCTGGGACCTGGCAGCCCTGCACCGGGTGCTCGACGAGGAGCGCCGCGCGCGGGAGCTCACCTGGACCCACCTCGCGCAGGACCTGGGGTGCACTCCCAGCAGGCTCACGAACCTGCGCACGGCCAGAATGGCCGACCTCGAACTCACCATGCGGGTCACCCAGTGGCTCCGGCGGCCCGCCGCTGAGTTCATCCACCCGACGGAGTGGTGATCGCGCGCGCTACGCGGCGGTGTGGAGCGGCTGTGAGCGGGCGGAGATCCGACCGGATCTGCGGACGAGCGCGCTTCGGTCACGATGCGGTGTCGCCGCCGAACGTGGGCATCTTTCGACCGTTGTCCAGGCTTATGTTTCTGGCATGTCCACGACTCGCAGGGTCGCCGTCGGCGCCCTCGTCGGACTCGTCACCCTTCTTCTTTGCGGTTGCACGCCATCACCGCCCGGCTTCGTTGTCGTTGGCCGTGACAGTCGCGGCACCACCATTGGGGGGATGGTCATATGCAGCGACCCTCCCGATCGCGCCGTATTCGAGGCCACTGCGCTGCTGGAGACGGACCCCGCGGCCGGGACACACGCGACATGGCAGTTCAAGCGCGAAGCGCTTCAGCCAGGGGGCCTCATCACGTGGCCCCTGCTTGATAGCACCGACCGCGACAGCATCCGCTCCCTGACAACGTTGAAGACTGCCCCAGAAGACGCGATGTCGCTCTATGTGCAAAGGGACCCCCAGGACGGCGCCTCCGGGATCGACTTCACGATGACTCAGGTCAACGAGCTCCCGACCTCGCAGTTCCTCTACAGAGACTCAGAGGACAAACTCCGCCGCGGAACCGAGGCCGATCTGCTCAGCGCCTCCCACTGCTAGCGCTGAGGATCAGACAACCACTATCCAGTCTGGCCATCGCTCCAACGTCCGGAAATGCCGCGGACCGGGCGATGTTCCCGGCTGGGCCAGGCGTTTGCCGCGCCTATTTCGAAGCGCGCGCGGAGTGTGCGTCGAACGCCCACGACATGGCGGTGATCTCGTGTGAGGACAAGCCGTACTGTCGGGCGACCGGCGCCCAGTGTGAGACGGCCGTCTGAACCTGCGAGATGACCTCGTTGGCCTCCTCGGCGCTGAGGCGGAAATAGTCCGCGACCGAGAGCGCGAGCGCGACGCTTGCCGTGTCATCACCGAGGTCGATGGCCGTGCTCAGGTGCTTGGGACCTGGTTCGGGATTCGGGTTGATGTCGAACGCCGGAGACAGCCGCCAGGTGTCTCCGTCCTCATGGAGGAATCCGTGGTTGCGCAGGTGGTCGTCGGTGTTGGAGATGAGAATGGAGAAGACGATCCGGCGCCAGAGCTGGTGCAGGTCCGCCGTTGCGCGGGACGAGCGCGTTTCGATGGCCTCCGCTATCTCCAGGTAGCTGCCCTGTTCGCCGTCGGTGGACTGGAGCATCGTCATCGCGCTGACGTAGCCGACCCGGCCGGCGGGTCCACCGTCGGCGTCTTGGGTCCGGTCGAATCGGTCCACGACCAGGACGCTGCGGTCGGCAAGGTTCAGCAGGGTGCTACCTGGAACGGTGATCCCGGCGCGGGCGGCGAGTTCGAGTGCGACCTTCTCCCACGCCATGACGTTCCACGTGTCATGTGCGGCACTGGGGAACTTGGCAATCGCGAGGTTGCCGTCGGCGTCGCGAACGTGCGATTTGGGCCGCGCCCCACCGAGGGAGCTGCCGACGCGGATGAGGCGCTGAAGGTCCGGCAGGTCGGCTGAGTCCGCCTCGGCTCGCGCAGCGAGAGTCAGCAGTTCGGGCAGGTCAGTCAGGGCAGGGACGCCGCGGTCCTCCACTGCCTCGAAGGGGCCGTCGCCGTGGCGAAAACGCAGCGCGCCCTGTCGCAGGTCGTCGCGAACCCCCAAGAGGTAGTCGACCTCGCCCAGGCTGCGCGGTTCCCGGCCTTCGGCACGGGCCTGGGCGGCCTCGCGCCGCTTAACCAGAGTCCGGCCCCATCGGTCCGGGGCGCAGTCACCGAACGCGCCGAACGTCGAATGCCCAATGGTGCTCTGGTGAGCGCCGGCCTCGAGGGGGAGCCCCGGCTCCAGTGAGTAGGCGTGCGGGTTCGCGATGTACTCGTCCAAGTAGGTGAAGCTGGCGCTCTCGGCGCTCCCACCGCGGCGGCGGTGCGGGTACAGGGTCCCGGCACGCACGTCGACGCCCCAGATAGATACCCAGACCTCGACGGCGCTCACCTGTCGGCTCCACGCGCGCGCACCCTGGTCGGCAGCTCCTCGTCGGCGCGGAGGCGACCCACGTCGGTCGCGTACGGGTCGAGCGCCTTGGTTAGCAGGTCCAGCACACCCAGCGCCCGAGCGACCCGCAGCAGGTTTTCCAAGGAAGCTCCCCGCCCGGCTTCAAGTCGCAGGACGGTACTGCGGCTAAGGCCGGCACGGTCGGCGACCTGGTCGACCGTCAGGTGACGTAGTTTGCGCCATGTGGTCACGTCTCTGCCCAGTCCGTCGAGAGCGCGCGCTACCGCGACCGGGGTTCGCCCACTGATCGTGCCAGCCATGATGTGCTCCTTGAAGTACCAAACCTGACGCTTTAACCTGCTTATGGTATCAAATCTGAAACCTTACGTGCCACAGGGAGGCCATCGGAGAACGGCGCTCGAAGCCCGCGCCAGAGGGCTGACCGCGTCCCTGCCTCTCTCAGCACGCGTCCTGCCCGTCCTCGTCCTCGTCCCCGCCTCTCTCGGCACGCGCCTGCCCGTCCCCGTCCCCGTCTTCGTCCTCGTCTCCGTCTCCGTCTTCGTCATCGTCCTCGTCTTGGTCTTCGTCCTCGTCTTCCTCCTGGTCTTTGTGCACTGCCCTATATCCGCCGGCCGCGACAGCTGGTCGCCGCTGCGGCATCAACCGTCCGGAACTGCCGCGATCGGTGTGCCAATGGATGGCGCCGCGTTTGCCGGCCCCGAGGTCCGCGACCCGGCCGTCGGTGGGGCGGCGTAGCCTGCGCCGATGGTCGCCGCGCCCGTCCGCCGCCTCACTGACGACGTCCCCGCCGACGTCGAGCGGCGCCTGCGCCGACTGTGCCTCGCCCTCCCGGATGCCTACGAGGAGCATGCCTGGGTAGGCACCCGGTGGCGGGTGCGCACGCGGACCTTCGCGCACGTCCTCGGGGTCGACGACCCCGTCGACGGGGCCCATGTGGTCATGACCTTCCGCGCCGCGGGCGAGGAGCTTGAGGCGCTGCGGCACGCGGGCCCGCCCTTCTACATCCTGGGCTGGGGTCGCGACGCGATGGGTCTCAGGCTCGACGACGCCACCGACTGGGACGAGGTCGCCGAGCTCGTCGTCGAGTCATACTGCGTCCTGGCCCCGAGGAAGCTGGTCGCGCTCGTCGACCGCCCGCACCCCACCTAGACCCCTGTGGTCATCATGCCCTGCAGGCAAGCATCAACCTGACATGCCGCGAGGGGTGAGCAATCAGGGGGCGGAGGTGTCACGGGCCGGTAAGGCCCAAAGGCGCGTGGATCAGCGTGCGCTGACCAAGCGGATTCGCCAGGACAACGCGAACGTCGCGGGTCTGCAGTGACGAGGCGCAGTCGGGTCCGCCTGACTCGGCCACTGCTGAGGTGATGCGCACGTAGTTGTGGTCCTCTTCGACCGCCAGCTCGGAGGAGGTTGTCGGGCAGCCGCCGCCGACTCCGATGTCTAGGTACAAGGTCTTGTGGTCCGGCGACGTCCCCATCAGCACCCAAGGCAGGCTCTGCAGCCCGGGGCTCGGGGTTGCCGTCGCGGTCGTCAACGGAAAGTCCGACGTCGGAATCGTCGTCGCCGAAACAGGGTCAGACTCACCCGGCGGGGCAGAACCACAGGCCCCGAGGAGAAGGACCCCGGCGAGGACGAGCATTCGTGTCCAGTCGGCCACCTCAAGTGCCGCTCAGCCCAAGGCGAACGGGTAGCCGACGGCGAAGACGGACGCTGAGTGCCCCATGGAACGTGAGTGTGACGCGCCCCTGGCAGGCCGTCAATGCGCTGCGTTCGGTGCCCGCTCACGACTCAGACGCCAGCACGGAGATGCGTCCGCGTCAGCCTGCCCGCCTTTACCGGATTTGCCGCGTGGTGGGCGTGGGCACCGCCCAGCGCGTGCACAATCGGCACATGATGCAACTGGTCACTGCGCCATCAGGGGTCAGCTTCCAAGTCAGAGCCGTACCCGTTGGAACGCCCTTGCGCATCACCAATACTCCCGGGACCGGAATCGTCGACAACCTGATCTGGACCGTGTACCTGGAGTGGCGCACCTCGCGAGCCAAGCGCTGGAAGGTGGCAGTGATCCGCCCCGACCCCGTGGGGGCGGACCATGTGCTCTTCTCGAGGACCCTGCCCAGAGGCGAGAGGCCCGAGCCTGCCCTCGAGGATCTGGTGCGACGCTGCGAACTCGGCGAGTTCACCGACTCAACGCCTGCCTGAGCTTCGCCCTCATCAGCGTCAGGCGTTTACCGGATCTCTGCCGCCTTCAGCGAAGCTCGCGCGTACCCTCGTCAGCACTGCGATGCTGAGCCGCATGTCGGTTTACACGTGGGAGGGCACCGCCAGCGACGCGCGCTTCTTCGGGAGGGTGCGGGAGCAGAACGCTGGCGAGGTCCCCGTGATGACAGACGATGCGCGCGCTCTGTCCTTGGCCGTCGCCGCTCGCGAGGAGGGCTTCGAGGTCGCCCCCGATGCACCGCTGTGGCTCTTCCTGCCGGCGATTTGGCCGGTCCAGTCCCGGGCCTGGATTCGCGACAACCGGATCCGCCAGCTCCGCACCATGATCGAGGGCAGTTGGGTCGACCTGCCTTGGGGGACTGCGGACTACTTCGACGTTGAGGCCAGTGAGCAGGAGTTCATCCAGGCATTGGGATTGCCACCGCGTCCGCCTGGTCGGGTGTGGTTGCTGCGCCCACCGCCAGGAGTTGGAGGCCTGGAGCAAACCCTTCAACTTCTGAGCGACTCAGCCAAGTCCGCCCGGGTGACCATCGACGTCAGTCATGACTTCTTCGACCACACGTCACGCACGCTGGCCGCCCTCTTCAAGACGACATAGGCCGCGCCGAAGGCCACCCTGGATTCACACCCATCCGCCGCGGATGGTGCGCGGTGCGAGCCTGCCGCGGCTGGTCAAGAGTCGAAGGTGAAGAGGTCCCCGGGCTGGCATTGCAGCTCGTGGCAGATCGCGGCCAGCGTCGAGAAGCGCACGGCTTTGGCGCGGTCGTTCTTGAGTATCGACAGGTTGGCGAGGGTGATGCCGACGCGGCGGGCCAGCTCGGTCAGCGTCATCTCACGTGCTTCGAGCATGGCGTCGAGGTGGCACCGGATGGCAGCGTCATTCTCGCCAGTCACACGACACCGTCCAAGTCCTCGGTCATCACCACCCCTGCTCGCCACACCTCCGCAACAACGCCGATGATGACGCCCACGAGCAGAGGGATGAAGGTGATGTGCCATTCGTGGCCGACGATGCCGGACGCGGCGGAGTTGTCCAGCAGCCACCGCCGCACCAGCTCGTTCGTGACGGCCAGGAACGTGCCACCCAGCCCCACGAGAAGGGCAAGATGGCGAAGCCGGCTCGCGTTGATCTTGGTGAAGGGTGTCCCACTCCGCACCGACCGGACGATCTTGAGGACCACGAACAGTGCCACCGCGGCTAGAAGTGGTCCGGCGGCTTGCCAGTAGATCCACGCCCAGCGCATGGCGAACGTCGGGTTGAGGAAACCAAGCTGTGCCTTGAAAGGTCCAGTGATCTCAACCGGAGGGCCGCCGGTGACGGCATCCCGCGTGCCGTCGCTGGTGTCCTTCCAGGGGGGCGCGTTGGCGACCGAGATCCCTGCCTCGTCGTTGAGCGGGGTCTCGATGCTCATCTCGTACGCGCTCTGCCCGATGACCGGCCACTCGGGTCGCAGGGTCATCAGTCCCAGCCCGTTGGGGCCCACAATCGCCGACAGGCCAAACGCCACGCTAGAGGCGATCGCCGCCCACAGCAGGATCTCCGCGCCGCGCAGCCGTAGACCTCTGCGGGTAGGCACCTGGATGCTGGTCATGGTCGCCTCTTATCGTTTATCAATGTTATTGGTAAACGATAAGACAGTGGGGGTGTTCTTGGGAAGGGGTCTTACGCGTGCCGTCCGGACCTCTCAAGCGGTTCGAGAGGCGCCCAACAACTTCGGGTCATCAGCGAGGCGTCTACCCGGACCTGCCGCGGATGGTGAACTTGGTGATCATGGTGATGAGCGGTCGACTAGTCCGGCATCGTTTGAGGTAGGTGCTCCATGGCTTGGCCAACCCAGGCCGTCTGCCGCGGCGCCACAACTGGTGCGGCGCGTGCACGGACATCCCGCTGCGCGCGGGCACCGACGCAGGTTCGAGACCCTCTCCGGAACCCCGCGCCGAGTAGACACTGCTCGGTCCGGGAGGACTTCCGGTACTGGCTCAAGGCGGCGCTCCGCGCCGCGGCGCAGCTCCTGCGGCGGGGCCCCGCGACAGGGACCCCCGCGCTCGGGGCGCTTCGCGCCCTCCGCGCGCCCCCGTCGCATCCCACCCACTCGCCGCGCACAACATCGAAGGACGCGGGTGTCCTCGCCGAGACGTCCTCACCTACCGAGCCGCCGACCCGGCGC
>CAVWTJ010000002.1:0-588653 GCA_963757695.1 uncultured Actinomycetota bacterium | reverse complement strand
GGCATGCGGCGGCTCGATTCGAGGGACTGGCGTCGGGTGCACCCGGCATCCGAATTGTCGGCTTTGCAACGCTCGCTCTTGAGCACCGGCCGAGAGGGTCGACCTGGGGCGGTCGCCGCGGGGTCGTAGCGTGACCTCCTCGCACCGTCCCGGAAGAGGTCGCATGAGCCAGTCCCCCGTCTTCGACGCCAGCCTGGAGCGGCTGCGCGCGATCGGCAGCGTCAAGTGGTCCCAGCATCCCGACGCGATCGGCGCGTCGTCGCCGAGATGGACTTCGGGACCGCGCCCCCGGTCACCGCCGCCCTGCACGAGGCGGTCGACCTCGGACAGCTCGGCTACCTCCCCGACCGGCTGGCCGCGCGGATGTCGCAGGCCTGTCCGGCTACGCCCGCGACACCTACGGGTGGGACGTGCCGCCCGAGCGGGTCCGGCCGCTCGCCGACGTGGTGTCCGGGCTGGTCGCCGCGATCGAGCACTTCTCGCGGCCCGGCTCCGCGGTGATCCTGCCGACCCCGGCGTACATGCCGTTCCTGTGGGTGCCCCCCGCCCTCGGCCGCGAGGTGGTCCAGGTGCCGATGGCCACGCAGGACGGCCGGGCGGTCCTCGACCTGGACGCCATCGACGCGGCGTACGGCGCGGGCGCCGACCTGCTGGTGCTCTGCAACCCGCACAACCCGGCCGGCCGGGTGCACGAGCGCGCGGAGCTCACCGCGCTCGCCGAGGTCGTCGAGCGGCACGGCGGCCGGGTGTTCTCGACGAGATCCACGCGCCCCTGGTGTACGACGGGCACCGGCACTTCCCCTACGCGACCGTCTCCCCGGCTGCGGCCGGCCACACGGTGACCGCGACGTCGGCGTCGAAGGCGTGGAACCTCCCCGGCACCAGGTGCGCCCGGTCGTGCTCAGCAACGACGCGGACGCCGCCACCTGGGCCGAGGTCGGCTCGATGTCCGAGCACGGCGCCTCCACCCTGGGGGTGGTCGCCACCATCGCGGCCTACGAGCAGGGCCGGCCCTGGCTGGCAGAGGTGCTTGCCCACCTCGACGGCAACCGCCTGCTGCTGGCCGACCTGCTCGCCGAGCGGATCCCGGAGATCGGCTACACCCCGCCGGAGGGCACCTACCTCGCCTGGCTCGACTGCCGCGCGCTCGACCTCGGTGACCATCCGGCCGAGTTCTTCCGCGAGCAGGCCGGGGTGGCGCTGACCGACGGGCCGGCCTGCGGCGTGGTCGGTGCCGGCTTCGCGCGCTACACCCTCGCCACGCCGCGGGCGATCCTCGAGCAGACCGTCGACCAGATGGCGGCGGCCCTGCGGCGCCGCTGAGTCTCACGACCCGGTGTGAGCTGCACGGAAGCACCCCCAAGACTGGCGGGACTCCTTTACTCTGTGCCGGTGACTCGGGAGCAGCAGCGGCGGACGTCCGCGACCATCCTGGTGGCCGGCCTGCTGGCCGTCACCGGCTGCAGCGGCAGCCCCGACGCCGCACCCGCACCGGCCCGGTCCACCGCGGCGACCGCCCCCACCACGAGTGAGCGGCCCACCGCGACCCCGACCCGGAAGCCGTCGGCGTCGGCGTCCGCGGCGGCCCCCAGGCCGGCTCGATGGCCGAGCCCGGCACCTCGTCGGGGTCACTGACCCGACACTCGTTCCCGACCCCCCGGGCGCTCGGTGTCGGCTGGCGCTACTCGGTCGACCCCGGTGACGCCGAGGAGGGCTACGCCGGCAACGGCACCCCCGCCCTGGCCCGCCGGCCCGAGGAGGTCGTGCAGACCGCGGTGCCCTTCGGCTGTGCCCGGCGTACGGCGATGCCGGCACCGGCCCACGCACTCGAGGTCGACTACACGCTCCACGGTGCGCGGGTGATCGCGGTCCGGGACGGTTCGCCGACGCCGCCAGGGCCCGCGCGTTCTTCGCCGGCCGGGCGAGCAACCTGCGCGGCTGCGACGGCCGCAGCGCCAGCGCCGCGATCGGCCCACTCGTCGCGCGCATCGGCCGGCCCGCCGCCGGCGCCCTGGTCTCCGATCCCACCCCGCTCCGACCCGTGGCGCCTGGCGGTGCTCGACGGCGACACCGTCGTGCTGGTCGCCGCCCAGGGCCGCGCCCCGCTCACCGACCCGCAGACCCGGCGCCTCGTCCGGCTCTTCCGCTCCTGACCGCCCGACCGAAGGACCGCCCGTGGAGCCCACCCGACTCCTCGTGACCGCAACCGTGCTGGCCGCCGCCGTCCTCGGGCAGGCCGGTGTCGCCGCCGCCGACGACACCACCCCGCCCACGCCCTCCCCCACCCCGTCGCCGGCCGCAGCCGCCGCGACGGCGACACCCACCGCTGCGCCGACGACGCCGGCCAACACCGCGCCCGTCGCGGTCGACGACCGGGCCGGCAGCGTGGTCGCCGGCGGCAAGGTCACCGTCAAGGTGCTGGCGAACGACACCGACGACGGGCTCGGGCACTGGCCGGAGGGCAAGCCCCCGCACCTGGAGATCAAGACCTTCGACAAGCTGACGGACAAGGACGGCGACCGGGTCACCGAGGACGGCACCCACACGACGCTCACCGTGACCACCCGGGCCACCGACGCCGGCAGCACCCTGCGGTTCACCTACACCCCCACCGACGGCGACAAGGCCGCAGCGAAGCCGGCGACCGTCACCGTATCGGTCACCACCCCGCCGAAGCCCCCGGCACAGCCCCGGTCGCTCACCACCACCGGCGAGGTGGTCGCGCTGCGCCACTACTCCCTGCACGGCACGGTCTCCCCGTCGCCGGCCGCCCACCGTGACGGTGCAGCGGCTCGTCAGCGGCCACTGGAAGGCGTTCCGGTCGACCCGGGCGACCTCGACCGGCCGGTACGGCGTCGCGTTCAGCACCAACCGGCCGCAGCGCTACGTGTTCCGCTCCGTCGCGACCTGGCCGAACCGCAAGAAGGCGACCAGCGCACGGGTCGGCCGGACCGTGGTGGCCCGCCCCGACGTGCGGGTCTCCGGCCCGCTCACCCGCAGCGCGGTGCGCTGGTCCTACCGCGCCGGCTGCCCGGTGAAGCCGAGCGGGCTGCGCCGCATCACGATCAACCGGTTCACCTACAGCCACGTGGTCGCCCGCGGCTCGCTCATCGTGCGGGCCGGGCGGTCCCGGACCTGCTCCGGGTGTTCAAGGCGTCCTTCGCCTCCCGCTTCCCGGTGCGCTCGATGAAGCCCACCGACGCGTTCTACGCCGGCGGGCGCCGTACCCCCACGCAGTCGGACGTTGCCGCGATGAAGGCCGACAACACCTCCGCGTTCAACTGCCGCCCGGTGACCGGCAACCCTTACCGGGTCTCCCAGCACTCCTACGGCAACGCGATCGACATCAACACCGTGCGCAACCCGTACGTCGTCGGCAGCACCGTCTACCCGTCGTTCGCCCGCACCTACCTGAACCGGTCGCACGTCCGCACCGGGATGATCACCCGCTCCGGGTATTCGCCTCCACGATGCGCCGCAACGGCTGGCGGTGGGGTGCGCGCTGGAGCCACCCCGACTACCAGCACTTCTCCGCGAACGGGGGCTGACGCCGGCCCGTCCCGGTGCCATGCTCGACCCATGCCCGAGACCCCGCCGCCGCTGACCCCGCTCACCGAGGACTGGGAGCGCGCCCTCTGCGTCGTCGCGCACCCCGACGACATGGAGTTCGGCAGTGCCGCCGCGGTGGCACGCTGGACCGGGCAGGGCAAGCACGTCGTCTACTGCATGGTGACCAGCGGCGAGGCCGGGATCGACGCGATGGAGCCCGGCGAGTGCCGCACGGTGCGGGAGGCCGAGCAGGTGGAGTCCGCCCGCATCGTCGGCGTCGAGCAGGTGGACTTCCTCGGGCTGCCCGACGGCATCCTGGAGTACGGCGTCCCGCTGCGCCGGGCGATCGCGGCGTCGGTCCGTCGGCACCGGCCGGAGATCGTGCTCACCAACAACTTCCGGGACTCCTGGGGAGGCACCAGCCTCAACCAGGCCGACCACATCCCACCGGCCGGGCGACCCTGGACGCGGTCCGCGACGCCGGCAACCGCTGGGTCTTCCCCGACCAGCTCACCGACGGGTTGGAGCCGTGGGGCGGCGTACGGCAGGTGTGGGCGGCCGGTTCGCCGCAGTCGGCGCACGGCGTGGACGTCACCGCGACCTTCGACGCGGGCGTCGCCTCCCTGGCTGCGCACCGCGCCTACATCGACGGCCTCGGCTGGGAGGACTTCGACCCGGCCGAGTTCCTCGAGGGGATGTCCCGGGCCACCGGCCAGCGGCTCGGGGTGGGCACGCGACGCCGTTCGAGGTGTTCTCCATGGGCGGGGCGACTCAGCCCGCGGCCGGTCCTGCGCCCCGACGACCAGTCAGCGGAGCCGGGACGACGTCTCCGCGGCCACCACGTCGCCACCGCAGGTCGGGTCGAACAGGCGGGTCACACCACGGACAGCGGCAACGGCCTGCCCACGAGGGTGCGACGGCTCGACCGCGTGGTCCTCGGTCCCACCGGCGTCGATGAAGCCCATGATCAGCGGTTGCGGGGGGTCGAGTTCCCGGCGAAGAAAGTTGTGGCCCGACGCAGGATGTCGACGTCCTCGCGCAGGCGACGGTTCTCGGCCTTGAGCGCCTTGATCTCAGCCAGCTCTTCGCTCGTGACGCCCTGGCGTGCGCCGCCGTCGACGTCCTCGGCCTGGATGGCCCCCAGTGACTACGTCTTGCCGACACCGAGCTGCTTGGCCACGACCGCTGCAACACCGTAGTGAGGAGTACTCCCCGCGGTGGTCATTGACCAGACGCACAGCCCTGGCCTTCAACTCTTCATCGATCTTCTTCGGCATGGTGCTCATCCTCCTGGACTCAAACAGGAGCGGCATCAAACCTGGCGCTCTACTGGGCCGCCCGTCCTTGGGCGACCCAACACGATCCTTCGTAGCATGCGTGCCGACAGTCTGTAAGCCTTGAAGAGTGAGCCGATACGTCTTTGTGGGAGAAAGTTGAAGGGCCAGCGACGATCAGCAGGGATCAGCGTTTCGGGTCGTCGTGGTCGTGGCGTCGGGCATCGAGCGCGTACTCATCGAAGGTGAGCCACGTGAGCACGCCGAACGTGGACCGATCCGCTTCCTACGATCTGCGACGGGCCGGAGATGGCAGCGCATCGTCCAGTCATCGAGGCTGTCCGCGTGCCGTAAACCGCCCCTGTCCCGGTATACCCCTCCGGACGAGGGAAACGGGACGCGGGCACAGATGCGGGGGAGCTCACTTGGCGGCTTCACCGGATGCCGTTCCCTATGTGGCACGCACCCTCGCCGCCGCCAGCCCGGCCATGCCGCACTTGGACCTGACGGGTTGACATGCGTAGGAGCGTCTCCGCGTGCCTTCGGCCGCCGGCACTCTTCGGCGTGACGTTGTCGTGAGCTGGGTCGCGAAGGCCGAGGCCATGCGCCGCGCTCGCAACACTGTGACATTCCTCGAACTGGTCAAGGACCTTGCGTTCGAAGTCGCCGGCTAGACAGGCCGTCCTAGGTGCTTGTCGTGGCGTCTGCAATGAGAATCCTCGAAGACAGCGACGTAGTATCGACACAGACCAGAATTTCGGAGACGTCCCAGGAAGGGGCGGTCTAACAAACCTGGAGGCCGCAGTGCGCCAACCCATGGGCATGACGCAGGCATTCGTCCGGACTTCTTGCGGAGCCCGCGGCCCGTGTGCGAAAGTCTGCCCTGGGTTTCTTGGAGGCTCCATCGTTTGGGAACGAGGATGACCTCATGCCGAAGGACGTCACACCTGGGAAGCCGACCACGCGTCGGTACAGCCCTGAGGAGAAGGCCGCTGCGGTACGGATGGTCCGCAGCCTGCGAGCCGAGTTGGGAACCGAGCAGGGCACGATCCAGCGGGTCGCTCGCCAGCTCGGCTACGGAACCGAGTCGCTGCGACTGTGGGTCAATCAGGCCGACATTGACGTGGGCGACAGGCCGGGCGTCTCGACCGAGGAGTCGGCCCGCGTGAAGGCTCTCGAGCAAGAGGTCCGCGAGTTGCGTCGGGCCAACGAGATCTTGAAGCGGGCAGCGACTTTCTTCGGGGCGGAGCTCGACCGCCAACACAAGTGATCGTCGACTTCATCGACGCCAACCGCGGCGATGTAGTGGAGGGCCGCAAGCTCGGAGTCGAGCCGATCTGCAGGGTCCTGCAGGTAGCTCCGAGTCTCTACTACGCAGTGAAGAGTCGACGGGTCTCAGCGCGCTCGCAGCGCGACGCGACTCTCGGCCCAGCCCTGGTCGGGTTGTGGGAGGACAACTACAAGGTCTACGGCGCCCGCAAGCTCTGGAAAGTAGCCCAGCCGTGCCGGCCACGACGTCGGGCGTGACCAGGTCGCCCGGCTGATGCGCTCTGCGGGCATCGAGGGCGTCACGCGGACCAAGCGGGTCCGGACCACGAAGCGGGATCCTGGCGCCCCGCGGCACCCGGACCTGGTCGATCGTGACTTCACCGCCACCGGCCCGAACCAGCTGTGGGTCACCGACCTGACCTATGTGCCGACCTGGGCCGGGATCGCCTACGTCTGCTTCATCACCGACGTCTACTCCCGCACCATCGTCGGGTGGCGAGCCGCGCCGCACATGCGGACCACGATGGTCCTCGACGCGATCGAGATGGCCAGATGGTCACGCGGCATCACGCTGACTGGGCTGCGGTGTCACAGCGACGCCGGCAGCCAATTCACGTCCATCCGCTACGGCGAACGCCTCGCCGAGATCGGCGCGGTGCCCTCGATCGGGACCGTCGGCGATTCCTACGACAATGCGCTCGCCGAGACCGTGAACGGCTACTACAAGGCCGAGCTCATCCGCGGCCCTGCACGTGAAGGACGACCCTGGAAGACCGTCGAGGACGTCGAG
The DNA here is from genome assembly GCA_963757695.1 of uncultured Actinomycetota bacterium. Classification (GTDB taxonomy): domain Bacteria; phylum Actinomycetota; class Actinomycetes; order Propionibacteriales; family Nocardioidaceae; genus Nocardioides. The sequence continues at coordinate 581,771 of CAVWTJ010000002.1, read as the reverse complement.
CTCGCGACCCTGTCGTGGGTCCACTGGCACAACACACAACGGCTCCACGGCTACCTCGGCGACGTCCCACCAGCAGAGTTCGAGGAGACGTTCTACGCTCGAGCCAGGACCGACCAACCCCTGGTCGGAATCCAATAGCCCGAGCCTCTACAGAACCCAGGGCGATTCAGATCCTCTCGATCGACGAGAGTCGCCAGCTAGGGGGCACCTGCTGTGACGTCGTTTCGCAGGCTGTTAGCCCTCCTCGTGGCAGCGTGTTTGATCCCGCTTTCGCTATCTGCAGTCAGCGCAAACGTAGCGATGATTTCCTCTGCGGAAGCTGATGTCGAGTGGGATCAGGCCGACTACTATGCCGACGAGTTCTCATTAACTCGTTCCCAGGCGGTCACGGAACTCACCCTCATCGAAAGCATGGCTGTCCAGGTCCCCGAAGTCGTTGTGGCCGCGGGGGATCGACTCGCAGATCTTCGAATAGCCCACGAGCCGCATCTGTCTCTTGACGTCACGCTAACAAGAACGCCGCCGCCGCCGCCGCCGCCGTCTATGCGCTCATATCTCGCAGCAGTTTCGACTTCACCATCAAAATAAAAGATGTTCCATCCCAAAGGACTCTAGAGGAAGTGCTGGACCGGCAGACCCCTCGTTGGGCAATGAGCGTCGCTGAACTTGCAGGAACTTATTCCGTCGGAAACGACGGGACAATAATGATCGTACTCGTTGACGTCTCTGTTGAGCGTGCCAATGAGATCGTGAAGAGATTATATGAGACGTCGGACCTTCAGGGCGCGAAGCTGAATTACGAGATGGTTCCTGCATTTCCTGCGGAGGGTCGCCGAGGAGGATACGACTTGAGTTCTTGTACGCTGGGATGGCCGGTCCAAAAGGCCGATAACCACAGCGTTCGTGGGATCGCCACCGCTGGCCATTGCAGCGATTATCAGCAATGGCGGAATTTTTCTGACGGCATCTGGAAGTATACGGTGTTTAAGAACGATACGACGGGAGCTACTGCCGACGTTCAATGGCACACGCTCGACCCCGGATTGAGCCTGGAGGCCGTGTTCTATGCAGCATCGGAAACGACCTTCCTCGATATTACTGGGACCATGGCGCGCGAAGATCAACTTCCTGGGTATCCCGTGTGCCATCGGGGGAAGGCGACCCAATATAGCTGCGGAACGATAACATCGAATGACTTTGCGCCTGTTTATGATCCACCCAGTGTGGCATGCTCAGATGCTGCGGATCAGATCTGTGACAATGTATTTGTCAGAGTGAGTTCGCAAGCCCTCAGGTGTCAAAAGGGTGACAGCGGCGGGGGATGGTTCTCTGGCGCGACGGCATACGGAATCTATATGGGACAAAGCGCAACGCCGGGCACCTCCGCTGCAGATTGCTACTATGCTTTCTATACCCCGGTACGAAAGCTTTCAATCTTTGGACTTCAAGTGATGACCAAATAATCGCAGACCATCGCATGAAGCGAACAATGGCGCTCCTCCAAGCGCCAGGCCAATCGCCTCCTGGCAATCGCAATCTTTCAACTGTTGCTCACGTTGTCGAAGCTTCTAGTCTCAATGTTACGTCCGTGCCGGAGCATCATTCAGACTCACAATAAGCGTCGTGGACTATACTGGCTCTTCATGATTGAGGGTGTGGGACTCAACGGCGATGTCGGCGCGTCGGTGAGCGGATAGGGGTCGAGGTCTTCCGAGGATGGAAGTTCCTACACCGCCCATCCGGAAGACCTCGACGTGCCCGACGCTACCGTCGTGGCGGGCCCTGATGCAGGGTTCGGCACCGCTGATCTGACCACCTTCTGCCGCCTCGACGAGCTCGGCCTCGTCGTGACCGGCCAACGCCTCGAGCCCGAGCCGGGCCGTGCTCGCCTGCCGCGTCGTCGAACCGCCGATTCCGATGAACGCTGGTGCCGACGCTGCGGCTGCGAGGGCATCCCGCGCGACACCGTGACCCGTCGGCTGGCCCACGAGCCGTTCGGGTGGCGACCCACGACGCTGGTGGTGACGATCCGCCGCTACCGCTGCACCGGCTGCACGCATGTGTGGCGCCAAGACACCAGCCGCGCCGCCGAGCCGCGGGCGAAGCTCTCGCGTCGCGGGCTGCGGTGGGCGCTGGAGGGCATCGTGGTCCAGCACCTCACCGTCGCCCGAGTCGCCGAGGGCCTCGGCGTCGGGTGGAACACCGCCAACGACGCCGTGCTGGCCGAAGGCAAGCGGGCACTGATCGACGACCCCACCCGCTTCGACGGCGTGGCCGTCGTTGGCGTCGATGAGCACGTCTGGCGCCACACCAGGCGCGGTGACAAGTACGTCACCGTGATCATCGACCTCACCCCGATCCGTGACGGCACGGGCCCATCGAGGCTGCTCGACATGGTCGAAGGGCAGGTCGAAGGCAGCGTTCAAGACCTGGCTGGCCGAGCGGCCCCAGTCCTGGCGCGACGGGGATCGAGGTCGTCGCGATGGACGGCTTCAGCGGCTTCAAGACCGCCACCACCGAGGAGCTGCCCGACGCGGTCACGGTGATGGACCCCTTCCACGTCGTGCGCCTGACCGGCGACGCGTTGGATCGATGCCGACGTCGGATCCAGCAGATCATCCATGGCCACCGCGGCCGCGCCGACGACCCGCTCTACCGGGCCCGACGGATGCTGCACACCGGATCCGACCTCCTCACCGACAAGCAGTGCCAGCGACTGCGTGACCTCTTCGACGCCGATGAGCACGTCCAGGTCGAGGCGACCTGGCGGATCTATCAGCGCATGATCGGCGCCTACCGCGAACCAGAGCGGGTCAAGGGCCGTGAGCTGATGGTCAAGCTCATCGACGACCTCAGCAGCGGCGTGCCCGCCGCGCTCACCGAGGTGAGCACCCTGGGACGGACACTGAAGAAGCGTGCCGCCGACGTGCTCGCCTACTTCGATCGCCCCGGCACCAGCAACGGACCGACCGAGGCGATCAACGGCCGCCTCGAGCACCTGCGCGGCTCAGCCCTCGGGTTCCGCAACCTGACGAACTACATCGCCAGATCACTGCTCGAGTCCGGAGGTTTCAGGCCGCAGCTACACCCTGGATCGTGAAGAGCCACTACACTGAACGTGAACCAGACCTGAGGGGAGTTGACAGTGTTCAGCACGTCCGATGGTCCAGATCGTGGTCGCGGCTCAATGAAGTCGCGTTCTCCGGTCGCTCAGTCAATCGACGGTGGGTGGGCTGGCAGACGTTCCACGATTGCTATGTCGGCGATCGCTATCGCTGCGACGATAGGTGCATTTGGTCTTGCTTCTCGGTTCGATTCTGAACTCCCCCCGGAGCAATCCGAAGTGAGAACCAGCCCAGTGTACGAGGCGTACGGAATGCCGACTATATCGGAATACGCTCACGAGTACGGCCTTGATCTAGATCAAGCAGCGCGAGAACTCGCCTTATTGCCGGGGGCGATTGGATACACTCAAGAAATCATGGCTGCGTCTGCCGAGTCACTTGTCAGTGTCGACTTTCGGCATGAGCCGAACCTATCATTAGTGGTTGCGCTAACTACCAAGGTTGCAGCCGACAAGTTGGCTCGGAGGTACGAGTCAGGCCCGATCCCAGTTCGCTTCATCACCGGCGACCTCCTCGACGGTAGGACGGTAGCGCAGGCGTTGGCCGAGCTCACGCCGGTGTGGTCAAACAGATATCCGGAATTCAGAGGCAGCGAAAGCGCAGCGCCCGGCAGAATTGTCATTCTTATCAAGGGGTCAAGCCAATTGGCAGCCAGCATCACATTCGATATAATTGAGCGGGGTGACCTGGCAGGAATCGCTGTGACCACAAACCTAGTCGGAGGAACTATCGGAGGTTGATTTCGACGAGTAGCTGGGTGATGAGGCAAGGCTTGCCCTTGGGTGCATAGGCGCCGCTGCTCAGCGGTAGCGAGTTGTATCACCCGGCAGCCCGTCGCTTGCCTCCAGGCCCCGACATGATGACGGGTAAGTACACGTTGACGGACCCGGTCAAGGCGGTCCCAGCGACCGCGTGAATGTAGCCGGTGGCGCGGTTGGGGGTGGATTCGTTCGACCTCGGGACGGGCCACACGATCCAGATCGCGCAACTCAAGGATGGACGGCGCTCTCTATGGTGGGCTGCACCGATGATTAACTTGTCCTCGTCGGCGGGTACGGCGAATCGATTCGGCCAACCCCGGACCCTGCGCCAGCCTAAATCTCGGCGATCTGTGAGTTGGGACGCGGAACGAGACGGATCGGTACGTAATCGGCACGCTCCGCGTGCCGAACGGGCTACGGACCGCCGGTTCTGGGATATCAGTCAGCGCGGTGCACTTGGTTGTCGGTACGAGGACGCCGACAACTGCCGACGTTCTTTCAGCGTGAAGTGTTCGGTGACGCTTCGAGCCAGGTGAGCGCGGCCTCTCGTGCGGCAACGTGTTCACTTGGAATCGTCCGCAGCCGCGATGCGATCACGTCGGCGTCGACGAGATTTGCCGCGAGCAGTGCGGTGACGAAGTTGCGGTCCTTCTCGCGCAGCGCAACCAGCTTGGCGACACAGAGGTCCTCCTTGTCGAGACACCAACCGGTGAAGTGCGGTTCGCCGCTTGGCGCCGCGGTGTTTGCGTTCTGCACCTTGACCAGTCGGTTACGCCAACCGTCGGGGAGGATTGCCGTCTCCAGGTCGACGCCATCGATGCTGAAGCCGTGCAGTTCCTCGAATGGTGATAGTTCGCCGGCGACACCTTCGATCAGGTCGGCCAGTCGCGCCGTCTCATCGTTGGTCTCGGCCATGGGCAGGATGTCGACCTCGATAGACATCGTCGCGGCCGCAGGCAGTTGTGACTCGTCGTAGGTGCCGAGGATGGCCTGCGAGCCGACAACGATGACCTCGGACTGATCGATGATCTGGCAGGCCGTGCGGATGGCGTGCTCCAGCTGGTCTCGTCGCATCAGCCGACCAGTCGCAGGACTTCGCGGCGCTGCTCGTCGGGGAGCAGCCCGGACATAGGGGAGACCTCGCGCATCTCGATCGAATCTCGGCCTAGACCCGTGAGGACGCGGTGCAGTCCGGGAACGTCGCCGCGCTCGACCAGCTGGTGCCACTGCTCGAGATTCCGTTCGTGCGGCTGGCCGGTCACGTTGCCGCCGAGGCGGTCGAGGTTGCGCTCTATCATCGGTCGCCACCTCTCAAAGCTCGAACTATTCAGAAGCGTGGAGAGTCGCCGGTGCAATTGCCACGAACGGCGTTCGGAGCGAGTCAGCTGGGGAACGACGGGGCGTCGTAAGACCTCGAGGCGGAAACCCATGCACGACAGCAGACGGTCGAGCTGGTCATCGCTGAGGTCGACCTTGCCCGAGAGGAAGCCGCTGATGCTCGGTTGCCGCACACCGCTGAGCCGAGACAGGCCGGATTGCGTGGTGCCCGTCTCAACCATCACCTCGCGCAGCACGTCACTCTTGTCTGTCATGAACGAATTATAGCAAGAGATGCTATGGGCGTCAGGGTTGCGGTCAGGCCTCTCGGGCAACATTGGGGCAACGCGCGGGCCAGAAACAGCCCGAAATGACCAATGAGTGCCAATCGTCAATAGTGCCTCTGACCTGCACGTTCAATGATTTTCAACATCCTCCGGGGACTCCGCGGTCGCCCTCTCACGGCGGTAGCGCCGGTTCGAATCCGGTCGGGGGTACAGAACACACCAGAAGCCCCAGCCTCACGGCTGGGGCTTCTTGCGTTGGTCGCGCGGCGGCGGCGCCGTTACGCGCAGAGGCCGGCCTGGCGGCGGGCCTCTGCCTGCGCATCGGCGGCCGCCTGCTCGTCCGGGCTGAGCGTCGGCGCGTCGGTGGGTCCCGCGGACGGGTCCGTGGTCGGGGTCTCGCTCGGGTCCGCCGTGCCGACCGGGTCGCTGGCGTCGATGCTGGTCTCGGCGAAGTCCTTGCCGAGCTGCTGGTCGTCCATGATCCGCTTCCACAGGTCGTCGGCGGCGTCGGTCCAGATGAGACGGTTGGGGTCGGGCGGGTACGCGGCGATCGGCACCGTGATGAACTTGATCTTGTCCAGGCCGGTGTCCTTGAACTGGGTCGCGAGCTCGACCAGCTTGGGGATCGAGTCCAGCTTGGAGTCGACCTGGATCGAGGACGTGACGGCGTTGAGGAAGCTGTAGACGCGCACCGGCTGCGACAGCGTGCCGGCCGACATGACCTTCTTGATCATGGAGGCGATGAAGGACTGCTGGCGCTTCATCCGGCCGATGTCGCCGGTGACCGAGAGCTGGTAGCGCTCGCGCACGTAGTTGAGCGCGTCCTGACCGGTCAGGGTCTGGTTGCCGGCCGGCAGGTAGATGTCGTGCTCGGTGTCGTCGACCTCGGTCGGCAGGCACACGTCGACGCCGTGGACCGCATCGACCATCGCCTTGAACCCGTTGAAGTCCAGGACGAGGAAGTGGTCGATGAAGACGCCCGTGAGCGCCTCCACCGTCTGGACCGCGCACTGGGCGCCGCCGACGGCGTACGCGGTGTTGAACATCACCGCGCTCCCGCCCGGGACGACGTCACCGCTCTTGGTGGTGCAGTCGGGCCGGTCGATGATGGCGTCGCGCGGCAGGCTGACGCCGTAGGCGTTGCGACGGTTGGCCGAGACGTGCAGCAGGATCGTGGTGTCGGCCCGCTGGCCGATGTCGCCGAGCCCGTCGATGTCGTTGCCGTCGCCGGAGCGGGAGTCGGAGCCCAGGACGAGGATGTTGAGGGGCTCGGTCGGCTTCTGGCCCTCGTCGACCGCGGCCTGCACGTCCGCCGGCAAGACCTTGGGCACCTGGTGGTCGATGTCCTCGCCGGCGCCGATGTTGCCGTTGAGCTGGTTGTAGGCCACCGACACCCCACCCACGGTCAGCAAGGCCAGCACCAGCTGGGTGATCGCAACCGTGCGCCACACCCGACGCCGATACGGAGCGGTGCTCGTCGGCGCCGCGATCTCCTCTGCCATGGGGAGATCATCGCAAATGGACGGAAACGGGAGGGTCGATCCCAGGATCGGGGTAGCGGGAAGGCCGGCGGCGTGCTCCCGCGGCGATGTCCGAATTCCGCCAGAAACGCGCCTCGTGAGGGATGATGATCGAGTCATGCCAGCACTCGACCGACTCGACCCCGAGACGTGCTACCGCGCGGTCAACTCGCGCGACCGTCGCTTCGACGGGGTCTTCTACACCGCGGTCCGCACCACCGGCATCTACTGCCGGCCCTCGTGCCCGGCCCGGACGCCCGGCCCGGCCAACGTCACCTTCCACGCCAGCCCGGCCTCCGCCCAGACGGCCGGCTACCGCGCCTGCAAGCGGTGCCTGCCCGACGCCACCCCGGGGAGCCCGGACTGGGACGTCGCCGCCGACACGGCCGGCCGGGCGATGCGACTCATCGCCGACGGCGTCGTCGACCGCGAAGGGGTCGAGGGTCTCGCCCGTCGGGTGGGCTACACGCCGCGACACCTGTCGCGCGTCCTGACCGCCGAGCTCGGCGCCGGACCGCTCGCCCTGGCCCGCGCGCGCCGCGCCCAGACCGCGCGCGTCCTGATCGAGACCACCGACCTCACCTACGCCGACATCGCCTTCGCGGCGGGGTTCGCCAGCGTGCGGCAGTTCAACGAGACGGTGCGCGAGGTCTACGCCGCGAGCCCGACCGACCTCCGGGGGCACCGCGGCACCCGCGGACGTGGGGCGACCGGGTCGGTCGCGATGAGGCTGGCCGTCCGTACGCCGTTCGCGGGCCGCGCGCTCCTCGACTTCCTCGCCTACCACGTGGTGCCGGGGGTGGAGGCCGCCGGCGCGGGCTGGTACGCGCGGACCCTCGACCTGCCGCACGGTCCGGGGACGGTGCGCCTCGACATCGACGACGCCGCAGGGACGGGGCAGACGGCCTTCGTGCGGGCGACGTTCGCGCTGACCGACCTGCGCGACACCACGGCGGCCGTCGAGCGTGCCCGCCGGCTGCTGGACGCCGACTGCGACCCGACGGCGGTCGCGGACAGCTTCGCCGACGACCCGGTCATCGGGCCGCTCGCCCGGGCCTGCCCCGGGTTGCGACTGCCCGGACAGGTCGACGGGGACGAGACCGCCGTCCGGACCGTGATCGGCCAGCAGGTGAGCGTGGTCGGGGCCCGCACCGTCACCGGACGCATCGTCGCCGAGCACGGCCGGCGGGTGCGGACCGACGTACCGGGCCTGACGCACCTCTTCCCGACCGCGGCCGTGCTGGCCGGGGTCGACCCCGAGACCCTGCCGATGCCGCGGGCCCGCGGGCGCGCCCTGGTCGGCCTCTGCTCCGCCCTCGCGGCGGGCGACATCGTGCTCGACCGCGGCACCGATCGCGACGCGGTGCGCGAGGCGCTCGTCGCGCTGCGCGGGATCGGGCCGTGGACCGCCGACTACGTCGCGATGCGGGCCCTGGCCCACCCCGACGTCTTCCTCCCCACCGACATCGGGGTCCGCAACGCCCTGCGCGGACTCGGCCACGACCCGGCCGACGTGCTGACCCGGGTAGAGAGCTGGGCGCCCTGGCGCTCGTACGCGCTGATGCAGCTCTGGAACACCCTGATGCCGCCGCTGGCGGCCACCGATCCGGTGCCACCGACCGACCCGAACACCGAGGAGCACTGACATGTGGACCGTCATCGACTCACCCATCGGCGAGCTCCGCCTGGTCGAGCGCCACGGCTCGATCACCGCCATCGAGTTCTCACCGTTCCGCCCGGCCGACGGGCGGGTCCGCGGGGAGCGCGACGACCGGCACCCGGTGCTCGTCGAGACCGCCCGGCAGCTGACGGCGTACTTCGCGCGCGAGCTGAAGGAGTTCGACCTCCCCCTCGCCCCCGAGGGGTCCGACTTCCAGCGCCAGGTCTGGGACCAGCTCGTCGCGATCGGGTACGGCGAGACCGCGTCGTACGGCCAGGTCGCGCTCCGCCTGGGCCGCACCAACGCGGCCTCACGCGCGGTCGGGCTGGCCAACGGCAGCAACCCGATCCCGATCGTCATCCCGTGCCACCGCGTCATCGGTGCCAACGGCACCCTCACCGGCTACGCGGGAGGCATCGAGCGCAAGCAGCTGCTCCTGGCGCTGGAGCAGGACGCGCTGTTCTGACCGGGCACGTGGCGTCGGTAGGTCCGGGTGGTCGCCGTCGACGCTCGGCTCACCGGGTCTCGGTGCGTGTGGCCGATGATCGACCTGGTGCTGGTGCTGGTGCTGGTGCTGGGGGTTCGGGGTCGGTGGGCCGCGCGCGTAGCCGATCGAGCCTCCGCCTCAAGGACCTCGCTGCGCTCGGCCGCTGCACGGCGGCTCCACCGGCGCCCGGGACGGACGCCGGCTCGCTGGCGCTCGCCAGCGCCGCCCGCGCAGGCGCGGCCCCGTCCCGCAAGTGACACGTGTGACGGGTGAGGCGCCTCGCCGGTTAGTGCCGTACCTGGGTGTCAGCCGGTGACACCTGCGTACGGCACTACCCCGATGCGGTGCCGATGTGACCCACGGTGCGCCCCACCGACCCCGCACCACCGGGTTTCGACGCGCGCTCGCGACTCCGTTCCTCAGTCGCGGCGCCTGCTCGACCTTCGCGGCTGCGCGGAGGCCGCAAGCTCACTCCGCTGCCGCTCGCCTCAGGGACTCGGACAGGCGTTCGGCGGCCGCCAGGACGGCGGGGGCGTGCATCCGGCCCGGCTGGCGCGAGAGGCGCTCGAGCGGACCCGACACCGAGACCGCGGCGATGATCTTGCCGCTGGGGGAGCGGACCGGGGCGGAGACCGAGGCGACGCCCTGCTCGCGCTCGCCGACCGACTGGGCCCAGCCGCGACGGCGGATGCCGGAGAGGGCGGCGGCGGAGAAGGCGGCGTTCTGCAGGCCGCGGTGCATCCGCTCGGGGTCCTCCCAGGCGAGCAGCACCTGCGCGGCAGAGCCCGCGCGCATGGTCAGCTGGGAGCCGACCGGGATCGTGTCGCGCAGCCCCGAGGGACGCTCGGCCGCCGCGACGCAGACGCGGTGCTCGCCCTGGCGGCGCCACAGCTGGGCGGACTCGCCGGTGATGTCGCGCAGTCGGGCCAGCACCGGCCCGGCGGTCGCGAGGAGGCGGTCCTCGCCCGCGGCCGCGGAGAGCTCGGCCAGGCGCGGGCCGAGGACGAAGCGGCCCTGCATGTCACGGGCGACCAGTCGGTGGTGCTCGAGAGCGACGGCCAGGCGGTGCGCGGTGGGTCGGGCCAGGCCCGTGCCGGCGACCAGACCGGCGAGCGTCGCGGGGCCCGACTCGAGGGCGGTGAGCACGAGAGCGGCCTTGTCGAGCACGCCAACGCCGCTTGAGTTGTCCATATGGCAATACTGCCGTCTCACTCCATGGGATGCAAGCGTAGGCTGTTGTGACGTGGTCGACCGCGACACCCACGACGGTCGACGCGGGTCCACCATCACCACGCCACCGCGCACATCACCACACGTGGTACGTCACGAAGGAGAGCAGTCATGGGCAGGACGCTGTCGGAGAAGGTCTGGGACGAGCACGTCGTCCGCGCAGCACAGGGGGAGCCGGACCTGCTCTACATCGACCTCCACCTCATCCACGAGGTGACGAGCCCGCAGGCCTTCGACGGCCTCCGGCTCGCCGGACGACAGGTGCGCCGCCCGGACCTGACCCTCGCGACCGAGGACCACAACGTCCCGACCGTCGACTGGGACAAGCCGATCGCCGACCCGGTCTCCAAGACCCAGGTCGACACCCTGCGCCGCAACTGCGAGGAGTTCGGCGTCCGGCTGCACCCGCTCGGCGACGTCGAGCAGGGCATCGTGCACGTCGTCGGTCCTCAGCTCGGGCTGACCCAGCCCGGCATGACGATCGTGTGCGGCGACAGCCACACGAGCACCCACGGCGCCTTCGGGGCGATCGCGTTCGGCATCGGCACCTCCGAGGTCGAGCACGTGCTCGCGACCCAGACGCTGATGCAGGCCAAGCCCAAGACCATGGCGGTCACCATCAACGGCAGCCTGCCCGCGGGTGTGACGGCCAAGGACATGGTGCTCACCCTGATCACCCACACCGGCACCGGTGGCGGGCAGGGCTACATCGTGGAGTACCGCGGCCAGGCCATCGAGGAGCTCTCGATGGAGGGCCGGATGACGGTGTGCAACATGAGCATCGAGTGGGGGGCCAAGGCCGGCCTGATCGCTCCCGACCAGACGACCTTCGACTACATCGAGGGCCGCCCCGAGGCGCCGAAGGGCGCCGACTGGGACGCCGCGGTCGAGCACTGGAAGAGCCTGGTCACCGACGAGGACGCCGTCTTCGACGAGGAGATCGTGCTCGACGCCAGCGAGATGACGCCGTTCGTCACCTGGGGCACCAACCCGGGACAGGGCGTCCCGCTTGGCGGCAGCGTCCCCTACCCGGCCGCAGTTCGAGAACGCCGAGGACCAGATCGCGGCCGAGAAGGCGCTCGAGTACATGGCCCTCGAGGCCGGCACGCCGATGCGCGAGGTCAAGGTCGACACCGTCTTCGTCGGCTCCTGCACCAACGGCCGGATCGAGGACCTGCGCCTCGCCGCCGAGATCATCAAGGGCCGCACCGTCGACCCCGACACCCGCCTGCTCGTCGTACCGGGCTCGGTGCGGGTGCGCCTCCAGGCGCAGGACGAGGGCCTCGACGTCATCTTCAAGGACGCCGGCGCCGAGTGGCGCGGCGCCGGCTGCTCCATGTGCCTGGGCATGAACCCCGACACCCTCCAGCCCGGCGAGCGCAGTGCGTCGACCTCCAACCGCAACTTCGAGGGGCGCCAGGGCAAGGGTGGTCGCACGCACCTGGTCTCGATCCCCGTCGCCGCCGCCACCGCCGTGCGCGGCACCCTCTCCTCGCCCGCGGACCTCGAGCCGCTGCCCGCCTCGAACTGACCTGAACCCGACCAGGAGCACTGACATGGATGCCTTCACCTCGCACACCGGCATCGGCGTCCCGCTGCGCCGCAGCAACGTCGACACCGACCAGATCATCCCGGCCGTCTACCTCAAGCGGGTGACCCGCTCCGGCTTCGAGGACGGGCTGTTCTCGGCCTGGCGCAACGACCCGACGTTCGTGCTCAACAACCCGGCCTACGACGGCGGGTCCGTGCTCGTCGCCGGACCCGACTTCGGCACCGGCTCCTCGCGCGAGCACGCCGTGTGGGCGCTGCAGAACTACGGCTTCAAGGCCGTCATCTCCTCGCGCTTCGCCGACATCTTCCGCGGCAACTCCGGCAAGGCCGGCCTGCTCGCGGCCCAGGTAGACGAGAAGGTCGTCCAGCGCCTGTGGGACCTCCTGGCCGACAACCCCGGCGCCAAGATCACCGTCGACCTCGAGTCGCGCACCGTGCGCGCCGGTGAGGGTCCCGACGCGATCGAGGACTCCTTCGACATCGACGACTACACCCGCTGGCGCCTGCTCGAGGGCCTCGACGACATCGGGATCACCCTGGGTCACGCCGAGGACATCGACACCTTCGAGCAGACCCGCCCGAGCTTCAAGCCGGCCACGATCCACGGCTGACCGGCGGCTCGACCGACGGTGAGGTCTTGGCCGCCCAGTGCGGCTTTACCCGGTCGACCGGGTAATCCCTCGCCCGACAGCCCTCCAACGCCGCTCCGCCGGATCGAGCCGGACACTCACGGCCGTACGGCGAGCCTGGGGGCCCATCGGCTCCGAGGCCCGAACGCGGGCGGTGGCGAGCGAGCACCCGTAGGGGATCGCCGAGACGTTCCCAGAAGCCCACAGCTGAGCGGGATCCGTGCCCATCAAGCGCGCACGGCCAGGCGTCGATGCGTGCACGAGGTGCCCGTGTCCTGCGTCGAGGGTAGGGGCGAGAACCAGTCAGCCATGGGGATCTCGAGCCGTAGCGGCCACTCCGGGCGCGAAAAATGGATGCCGCTCGTGCGGCGTGGCGATTGTCACCCCCGGCCCACGTACCTAGCGTGCCAAGGGACGTCGGGCACGGGCTCGGCACGAACCTGTAGTTCATTGGAAGGGAAGACAGTGAACAAGACACAGCTCATCGACGCGCTCGCCGCGCGTTACGAGGGGAACCGCAAGGCTGCCGCGCACGCGCTCGAGTCCGTCCTGGACACGATCACCCGCGAGGTGGCGAAGGGCGAGAAGGTCGCGATCACCGGCTTCGGCTCGTTCGAGAAGCGCGTCCGCGCGGCCCGCACGGTGCGCAACCCGCAGACCGGCGACAAGATGCGGGCCAAGAAGAAGGCAGTGCCGAAGTTCACGCCCGGGGCCGACCTGAAGAACGTCGTCTCCGGCGCCAAGAAGCTGCCCAAGCTCACCGTCTCCGCGGCGGCACCGGCGGCCAAGAAGGCCACGGCCCCGGCCCAGAAGGCGGCGGCCGCGGCGTCCTCGGTGGCCAAGAAGGCCACGCCGGGCAAGCGGTCCACCACCGCGAAGAAGGCCGCTCCGGCGACCGAGTCGCCCGCCAAGACCACCGCGAAGAAGGCACCGGCCACCACGTCCGCGGCGAAGAAGGCACCGGCCAAGACCACCGCGGCGAAGACCACCACGGCGAAGAAGGCGTCCGCGACCAAGGCGCCGGCCAAGAAGGCGCCGGCCAAGAAGGCGCCGGCCAAGACCTCCGCCGCGAAGACCACCACGGCCAAGAAGGCGTCGCCAGCGGCGAAGGCGCCGCCAAGAAGGCACCGGCAACCAAGGCGACGTCCGCCGCCAAGAAGGCGCCGGCCAAGACCGCGCCGGAAGACCACCACGGCCGAGAAGGCGCCGGCCAAGAAGGCGCCGGCCAAGAAGGCGCCGGCCAAGAAGGCGGCCGTCCGACGTCCGGCTCCTGAGCCACCCACCTGCACCACCCGGACGAGCCGTCCTCCCGCGCGGGAGGACGGCTCCTCCGCGTTCGTGACGACCTGCGACCCCGTCGGCGTGCGACGACAAGTCGGCAGTCCGGCGTCGTCCCCGCCCCTACCGGGGCAGGAGCTCGACCAGCGCTGCGGTAGCCGGTCCGACGCCGAGCGCGACCGCCTGCGCGCAGGTCGTCGAGGTCGTCGACGTCGCGGCGCAGGCTCGCCAGGACGCCACGCACCGCCAGGGCGCCCAACGCGGAGTGCTCCGCCGCAGAGTCGACGCCGAACGCCGGGTCGAACTCGTCGTACGGCGCGGTGTAGATCGTGGTCCCCGTGCCCGCGGCATCGGCGACGTACGACGCGCGACCGGGCGTCAGCGAGCCCAGTGCCTCGTCGAGGTCAGCCGCACGCAGCGCCGGCAGGTCGGCGCAGAGCGCGACCGGGGTGAGGTCGGGCCAGCGGCGGCTCGCGTCGGCGACGGCCTGGCGCAGGGCCGCGTTGAGTCCGCTGGAGTCGCCGTCGGGGATGGTGGCGCACCCGATCGCGGCGAGCCGTGCGGCGAAGAAGGCGTCGTCGGTGGCGACCAGCACCTGCGCGACCCGCCGGGCGGCCAGGCACGCGGTGGCGGTGTCGAGGGCGAAGGCGCCGGCGAGGTCGCGGCGCAGCTCGTCGGAGAGGCCCTGGAGGCGCGACTTGCCGACGGCCGGCGGCTTCACCGGGAGCACGACGACGAACCGCGCTCCCCGCTGTCCAGCTGGCGTGCGGTGCCCGAGCTCATGGCTGAATCCAATCAGGCGGAGCGCGGTGCCGGACCACGGGACCCGGTGGCGAGTAACCTCCACTCCCGTGAGAGTTCGCAAGCTGGACCAGCCGCGCGGCTGGACCTTCACCCTGGGCGCCGTGATCCTCAAGCCGCTCTTCTTCCTCACGACGAAGCGCGACTGGATCGGCGGGCTGAAGATCCCGGCCACCGGCGGCTGCGTCCTGGTCATCAACCACCTCTCGCACGTCGACCCGCTCACCGCGGCGGTCTTCACCCACGACCACGGTCGGCTGCCGCGCTACCTGGCCAAGGCCGGGCTCTTCCGCAACCGGTTCCTCGGCGCCTTCATGCGCGCGGCCGGCCAGATCCCGGTCGAGCGGGCCAGCGCCAGCGCCGCGGGCGCCTTCGCGGCCGCGGTGGAGGCGGTGCGGGCCGGGGAGTGCATCGTGATCTACCCCGAGGGCACGATCACCCGCGACCCCGACCTGTGGCCGATGACGGGCAAGTCGGGCGCTGCTCGGATCGCGCTGGAGACCGGCTGCCCGGTCATCCCGATCGGCCAGTGGGGCGCCCAGGAGCTGCTGGCGCCGTACGCCAAGAAGCCCGACCTCTTCCCGCGCAAGACCGATCCACATCCGCGTCGGCGACCCGGTCGACCTCGCCGACCTCGCCGACCGCCCCCGCGACGCGGCGGTGCTCCTCGAGGCCACCGAGCGGATCATGGCCGCCATCACCGCCCTCGTCGAGGAGCTGCGCGGCGAGCGGGCCCCCGCCGAGAGGTTCGACATGCGGGCGGCGGCCCGCGAGAGTGGTCGCGACCCGGGCACGCAGGCCCAGGGCGACGAACGAGACGACGGACGATCGGAGCGTGAGACCGGATGAGTGTCGGCAAGGTGGCAGTCCTCGGCGCCGGTTCATGGGGTACGGCGTTCTCGATCGTGCTCGCCGACGGCGGCAACGACGTGACGATCTGGGCCCGCCGCGAGGAGGTCGCCGCGGCGATCAACGGCGAGCGCGAGAACGGCGACTACCTCCCCGGCATCCAGCTCCCGCCGGCGGTCTCGGCCACCCACGACGTGGAGAAGGCCCTGCACGGCGCCGATGTCGTGGTGCTCGCCACACCGTCGCAGTCCCTGCGCGAGAACCTCACCCAGTGGGCTCCCTTCGTCGAGCCGGACGCGGTCTTCGTGTCGCTGATGAAGGGTGTCGAGCTCGGCACGCTCAACCGGATGAGCGAGGTGATCCACCAGGTCACCGGCGCGGGGCCGGAGCGGATCGCGGTCATCAGCGGACCCAACCTGGCCAAGGAGATCGCCCGCCGCGAGCCGGCCGCGTCGGTGGTGGCCTGCGCCGACGAGGACGTCGCCAAGATGCTGCAGCAGCGCGTGCCACTCGCCGGCGTTCCGGCCCTACACCAGCACCGACGTGCTCGGCTGCGAGCTCGGCGGCGCCTACAAGAACGTCGTCGGCCTGGCCGTCGGGATGGCGGTCGGGCTCGGCTTCGGCGACAACACCACCGCCTCGCTCATCACCCGCGGGCTCGCCGAGACCGCCCGGCTGGCGATGAAGCTCGGCGCCAACCCGCTGACCCTGATGGGTCTCGCCGGCCTGGGCGACCTCGTCGCCACCTGCTCCTCGCCGCTCTCGCGCAACCGCACGCTTCGGCGAGAAGCTCGGTCAGGGCATGACGACCGACGAGATCTACGCCTCGACCCGCCAGGTCGCCGAGGGCGCCAAGTCGTGCTCGTCGCTGCGGGCGCTGGCCGAGCAGTCGGGCTGCGACGCCCCGGTCGCGCGCTACGTCGACGACGTCGTCGCCGGTCGGATGACCGCCGGCCAGATGATGGACGCGATCCTCGCCCGCGACACCAAGTCCGAGATCGGTTGAGCGCTCGGCCCGGGACCAGCGCCGGTCTCGGTGGTTGAGGTGCGAGGAGCGCCAGCGACTCCGTTCCCGGTGGTTGAGGTGTGAGGAGCGCCAGCGACGGCCGACCCCCGGTGGTTGAGGTGTGAGGAGCGCCAGCGACGAGCCTCGAAACCTCTCGTGTCGACAGGCAGCCGCGGTCCCGGCGCCGTCGGTTGCTGTCTCGGCACGCAGGGGTTTCGAGGCTCGGGCCCGGGGGGCCCTCGCACCTCAACCACCGGTGGGGGCCTTCCACCTCGACCAGCGGGGTCGGGCTCGGACCTCGACCGGCGCGCCGCAGGCGCGGGTGTGGACTCAGTCGGCGTCGGGCGGAGGGGCGTGTCGGCGAGAGGTCGTCGAGGGCCGACTCGAGGTCGGCCCAGAGGTCCTCGACGTCCTCGATGCCGACCGACATCCGCACGAGGCCCTCGGGGATGGTCTTCGCCTCCGACTTCCAGCGGCGACGGCGCTCGAACGTCGACTCCACGCCGCCCAGCGACGTGGCGTGGACCCACAGCCGGGTCTTGCGCACGAGCAGGTCGGCGGCGAGCTCGCCCGTCCAGGACGATCGACACGATCGCCCCGAAGCCGGGGTAGCGCACCTGGGAGACGGCCGGGTGCTGCTCGAGGCGGGGCAGGAGGGCCTGGGCGTTGGCCTGGGCGCGCTCGACCCGCAGGTGGAGCGTCCGCATGCCCCGGACCGCCAGCCAGGCCTCGAAGGCGCCGGGGACCGAGCCGGTGAGGGACCGACGGTTCTTGAGGACGCCGTACAGCTCCTCGTCGGGGGTGACCAGGGCGCCGAGGAGGACGTCGCTGTGGCCGCTGAGGTACTTCGTGGCCGAGTGGACGACGATGTCGGCACCCAGTGCGATCGGCTGCTGGAGCAGGGGGGTGGCGAAGGTGTTGTCGACGACGACGTAGGCGCCGGCCTCGTGGGCGGCCTTGGCGATCGTCTCGATGTCGGCGACCTCCAGGGCGGGGTTGGTCGGCGACTCCAGCCACACCAGCGCGGCGTCGGCGCAGGCGGCGACCACGGCGTCGGTGTCCTCGATGTCGACCAGCCGGGCCACCAGCCGGCCGCGCGACTCCAGGTCGGCCAGCGACATGATCGAGCCCTGGTAGGCGTGCTGGGGCGCGACCACGGTCGCGCCGTGGCCCGACGAGGTCGAGCACGGTGGTCACCGCCGCCATCCCGGAGGCGAACGACAGGCACCGGCCGCCCTCGAGCTCGCCCAGCACGTCCTCGAACGCCGTCCACGACGGGTTGCCGTAGCGGCCGTACTCCAGGTCGCCCCCGGCGACGTAGGTCGCGGCCATCGTGATCGGCACGTTGAGCGGTTGGTCGGGCTCGTGCGGGGGCCGGCCGCGGGTCACGGCGATGGTGGCCGGGCTCAGGTCGGGTCGGCGGCGTGCTGGGGCTCGTCGGTGCGTCGTCGGGCATGCTGACGAGGATAGGGTCGTGGTCGTGATCGGAACCGACGGCACCCGCCCGCCCCGTGACGAGTCCCGTCGGCGAGGCACCTGACGGGTCCCGCGAGAGGCCCCGCGTCGCGGTCGTCTTCGGCGGCCGGTCGAGCGAGCACGCCATCTCCTGCGTCACCGCCGGGAGCGTGCTGGCCGCCATCGACCGCGACGCCTACGACGTGGTCCCGATCGGGATCGCCCGCGACGGCCGCTGGGTGCTCGAGAGCGGCGACCCGGAGCGGCTGCGGATCGAGGGACCCGACCGGCTGCCCAGCGTCGACGGCGACCGCGCGGCGGTCACGCCTCGCGCGCGTCTCGCGCGGCACCGACCTCGTCGTCTCCGACGCGACGAGGCCGCCCGAGACCCTCGGCGAGGTCGACGTCGTCTTCCCCGTGCTGCACGGCCCCTGGGGCGAGGACGGCACGATCCAGGGGATGCTCGAGATGGCCGGGGTGCGCTACGTCGGGGCCGGCGTCCTGGCCTCCGCGGTCAGCATGGACAAGTCCTACATGAAGGTCGTCCTCGGCGCTGCCGGGCTGCCGCTCATGCCCAGCCTCACGGTCACCTCGCGCGAGTGGGCGGCCGACGCCGACGCCGTACGCCGCCGCACCGACGAGCAGGGCTATCCGGCGTTCGTGAAGCCGGCAAGGGGCGGGTCCAGCATGGGCATCTCCAAGGTGCGCCGGCTCGAGGAGCTCGACGCGGCCCTGGAGGCGGCGTTCGAGCACGACCCCAAGGTGCTGGTGGAGGCCTCGGCCGAGGGCGCGCGCGAGGTCGAGTGCGGGGTGCTCCAGGCCCTCGACGGGACGCCGGAGACCAGCCTGCCCGCGGAGATCCGGATCACCGACGCCCACGACTTCTACGACTTCGAGGCCAAGTACCTGCCCCAGGAGGCCACGGCGATCGACATCCCGGCGGTGCTGCCGGCCGAGACGATCGCCGAGCTCCAGGCGCTCTCGGTCCGTGCCTTCGAGGCCGTCGGGTGCGAGGGCCTGGCCCGCGTCGACTTCTTCGTCCTGCCGGACGGGTCGCTGGTGCTCAACGAGATCAACACGATGCCGGGGTTCACCCCGTTGTCGATGTTCCCGCAGATGTGGGCGGCATCAGGCGTCGACTACCCGGCCCTGGTGGACCGGCTGATCCGGCTGGCGCTGGCGCGCGACACCGGCCTGCGCTGAGGTCGGCGGCGACCGGTCAGTCGCAGTTCTCGACGAGCGTGAGGTGGTCGTCGACCGCGGCGGCGAGCTCGGCGATCGCGGCGGCCGGCCCGTCCGGGCGGTAGCTGCCCGGCACCTGCAGCTCGACGACCGGCGGTAGCCGGGGGTGGTCAGGGTGACGTCGGCACCCTGGTCGTCGAACTGCTCGGGCGGGCACGTACCAGCCGACGCCGTTGGCGACCTCGCACGAGGAGGTCGTCCGGTCGAAGCCGTCGGGCACCGTCGACCCCGCAGGTCACCATGATCGCCGGGTCGCCGTACGCCGCGCCCGAGGGCGTCGGCCGGCTCGACCTCGCGACGCTCCTCGTCGGCGAGCGTCGCGGGCAGGTCGGCGACGAAGGCCTCGCACGCGGCGAGCGTCGTCGCCGGCGAGGTCGGGAGCGTCGAGCTGCACCGGCCGCCGCTGCAGCCGGCGAGGAGCACGACCGAGGCGCTCAGCACGACGCCCCGTGCCCGCAGGGACACAGGGCGTCGGAAGACGTGGTGCGGCGCTCAGATGTGCACCACGGGGCAGGTCAGGGTGCGGGTGATGCCGTCGAGGTTCTGCACCTTCGACACCACCAGCTTGCCGAGCTCGTCGACGTTGCGGGCCTCGGCGCGCACGATCACGTCGTAGGGACCGGTGACGTCCTCGGCGAGCGTGACGCCCTTGACCTGGGCGATGGCCTTGGCGACCTCGGCGGCCTTGCCGACGTCGGTCTGGATCAGGATGTAGGCCTGGACGACCATGGCGTGCGCTCCTTTGCGACAACGGATGAGGCTGGCGTGATGCGGGTGACAACCTATCGCGCGTCGCCGTGCTGTCGATAGCCGCGTCGGACCGCGGGCGCCGGCAGCGGCGTCTGGTGGGCGTCTGGTGGGCATGGTGCATGACTTCTGCTCCTGGTCCCGACGCTCGCCGACGCTGGGGAGTTCGGCCTGATCTCCGACCTCGTCGCGCTCTTCGCCCAGGGCGAGCACGTGCTGATCGGCCCCGGGGACGACGCAGCGGTGCTGCGGGTGCGCACCGGCCACGTCGTGGTCTCCACCGACCTGCTCGTCGAGGGACGCCACTTCCGCCGGGACTGGGCCTCGGCCGAGGACGTCGGCCACCGCGCCGCCGCGCAGAACATCTCCGACATCAACGCGATGGGCGGTCGCGCCCACTCGCTCACCATCGGCCTCGCCGCCCCGCCCGACCTGCCGGTCGCCTGGGCGCTCGACTTCGCGCGCGGCTTCGCCGACGAGTGCGCGACCGTCGGCGCCTCGGTCGTCGGCGGTGACCTCACCGGCGCCTCCGAGATCGTCATCGCGGTCACGGTCATCGGCGCCTGCACCCAGGCGCCGGTGGTCCGCTCCGGTGCCGTCGTGGGCGACGTACTCGCCATCGCCGGTCGCCAGGGCTGGGCGGCCGGCGGCCTCGCCGTGCTCGGCCGCGGCTTCCGCTCGCCGCGCGCGCTCGTCGAGGCCTACCGGCGCCCGGCCCCGCCGTACGACGCGGGCCCGGCCGCCGCCGACGCCGGCGCCACGTCGATGATCGACATCTCCGACGGCCTCCTGGCCGAGGTGGGCCACCTCGCCGCCGACTCCGGCGTCGCGATCGACGTCCGGCGCGGGCGCCTTCGACCTGCCCGAGCCCCTCCACGCCGTCGGCGCGGCACTCAACATCGACCCGGTCTCGCTGGTCCTCAGCGGCGGCGAGGACCACTCGCTGCTCGCGACGTTCCCGGCCGAGCGCGACGCTGCCCGAGGGGTGGACGGCGATCGGCGAGGTCCACGGCGGCGGGGTGCCCGGCGAGGTCACGGTCGACGGGGCGCCGTACGACGGGCCGACGGGGTGGACGCACTTCTGACGGCGGCGGGAGTTTCTCCGCTTGAGCGGTGAAACTCCCGCTTCTGTCATGAAGGTTCATACAAGAAGCGGCAGTTTCTGTCGACTCGGGCGACCAGGCTCGGGTGAAGCCGCCCGCCTCGGCAGGAGCCACTGCACCTGCACCCGAAAAGCAGAGGACCGCCACCTTGCGGTGACGGTCCTCGGTGACGCTTCGATGCTCGAGGTCAGCGCGAGACCTTGCCGGCCTTCAGGCAGCCCGTGCACACGTTCATGCGCTGGGGGGTGCCGTTGACGGTGGCGCGGACACGCTGGATGTTCGGGTCGAAGCGGCGCTTGGTGATCTTGCGCGACCACGGCCGGTTGTTGCCGAAGCCGGGCTTCTTGGCGCAGATGTCGCAGACGGCAGCCACGGGACACTCCTGAATAAGTCTTGTTTCGAATGAGCTGATGATCAAGGGCCCGCTCGGGCGGGCAACCGAACAAGAGTATCCGACCTGCGGCCGTGCCCGAAATCGAGCGAAGTCCTCGCTAACGTGTGCCCACCGGGCCCGGCACCACGGTGCCATGCCCGGGCTCCGCAGACGAGGTGGCGGTGCCCCCACCACCCTGACCAGCCCCGACCACCAGCCCCGACCACGAGCGACCGCGACCCGAGAGGCAGGCGATGGAGCAGACCCCCAGCAGCGGCGCCGGGATCGACCTGGCCATCGTGCTGCGCTTCGTCGACATCGCCACCGACGCCCTCGCCGATGCGCGCGAGGAGATCGACGCCCTCAACGTCTACCCGGTGCCCGACGGCGACACCGGCACCAACATGTATCTCACGGTCTCGGCCGCCCGCGAGGCTGTGGTCGAGTCGGTGCGCGAGCACGGTCCGGACCGCGACCTGGCCCTGAAGGCCTTCGCCCGGGGGGCGCTGCTGGGGGCACGGGGCAACTCCGGGGTGATCCTCAGCGAGATGCTCGGCGCGCTGACGCGCCGGATCGCCGGCGCCACCGCGGAGGAGCGCAACGCGGCGGTGATGGCCTCGGCCATGTCCGACGCGACCGACGCGAGCTACCGCGCGGTCGGCACGCCGGTCGAGGGCACGATCCTGACGGTGGCCCGGGCCGCCTCGGACGCAGCCCTGGCCCGGGCCGAGGCGGACGGCGTACGCGCCCGGGACGTCTTCACCGTCGGCGGCACTCGCGGCCCGCGAGGCGCTGGCCCGTACGCCGGAGCAGCTCCAGGCCCTGCGTGACGCCGGGGTGGTCGACGCGGGAGGTCGCGGGCTCAGCGTCATCCTGGACGCCGCCGAGACGGCACTGACCGGACGGCGCCCGCTGGCGGTGCCGCAGCGTGCTCGGTCACCGCTCGACCCCGCTGCCGCAGCCGCACGTGGTGCCGCAGGGGGACCTGTCGCCGGACGGTCCCGTCGTACGAGGTGATGTACCTGCTGGAGGCCGGCGACGACCGGATCGCGCAGCTGCGGGTCGCCTTGGCCGGCCCTCGGCGACTCGCTGGTCGTGGTGGGTGGGGACCGGCTGTGGAACGTCCACGTGCACGTCGACGACGTCGGCGCGGCCATCGAGGCGGGCATCGTGGCCGGTCGGCCCTACCGGGTGCGGGTCACCCACTTCGCGGAGCAGCTGGCCGGGGACGTCGCCGGCACCTCGTCGGGCGCAGGTGCCGGGTCCGGGCACGCGGCCGTACGGCGGGGGCGTGCCGTGGTCGCGGTCGCAGCCGGTCCCGGACTGGCCGCGCTGTTCGAGGAGGCGGGCGCGGTCGTCGTGCTGGGCGGCCCCGGGCAGCGGCCGTCGACGGGCCAGGTGCTCGAGGCGATCCTCGGCTCCGGTGCGCAGGAGGTGGTCGTGCTTCCCAACGACGCCGACTCGGTGCGCGTCGCCCAGATCGCGGGCGGCACCGCCGAGACCGACCTGGGGATGCGGGTCGCGGTGATCCCGACCCAGGCGCAGGTCCAGGGCCTGGCCGCGATGGCCGTGCACGAGCCCGCGCGCAGCTTCGACCAGGACGTGCTGGAGATGACCGCGACCGCCCGTCACGCCCGGCACGGGGCTGTCACGGTCGCCGCGCGCGCGGCGATGACCATGGCCGGGCCGTGCGAGCCGGGCGACGTCCTCGGCGTGATCGCGGGCGACTTCGCCGTCGTCGGTGCCGATCCGTACGTCGTCGCGACCGACGTGCTGCAGCGGCTGCTCGCCGGTGGCGGCGACCTCGTCACGCTGGTCTCCGGCGCGGATGCCGGCGACCCTCGCGGAGCGGGCGGCGCTGTGGGTCGGGGAGGCAGCACCCGTACGTCGACGTCGAGGTGCACGACGGCGGGCAGGAGCGGTACCCGCTGCTGCTGTCGGTGGAGTGAGGCAGGGTTGGGCCCGTGATCACTCTCGACTCGCCGGTGATGACCGTGCTGGGGGCCACCAGCAAGAAGCACGACAAGATCCGCACCAACCTCCGCATCGAGACGGTCGGCGACCTGCTGCGCCACTTCCCGCGGCGCTACGTGGAGACCGGCAGGCTGACCAAGCTGTCCGACCTCGAGGTCGGGCAGATGCTGACGGTGATCGGCGAGATCGTCAGCAGCAAGCTGCACACCTACCAGACCGGCGCACCGGTCGGGCGGCGTACCGCCTCGAGACGACGCTGCGCACCGACGGCCCGCACCTGAAGATGACCTTCTTCGCCAAGAAGGAGCACGTGGCGCGCTGGCAGGAGCGGCGGCTGCCCGCCGGTCGCACCGGGCTCTTCCTCGGCCAGGCCGGCAACTTCAACGGCACCTGGCAGCTCACCAACCCGCGCATGGTGCTCTTCGGGGCCGTCGACACCGACGACGGCGACGGCTCGGACGGCGACATCGCGGCGGTGGAGGCGATCGGCGACCTCTACCCGATCTACCCGCTGACCAAGTCCGTCGAGTCCTGGGACCTCCAGCGGGCGGTGACCTTCGCCCGCTCGGTGGTCGACGACCTGCCCGAGCTGATCCCGGCGCCGGTGCGCGGAGGCCTACCGGCTCGTCGACGTGCGCGGCGCCTACGACTGGATCCACGCGCCCGAGACGTTCGAGCAGGTCGCCGGCGCGCAGCGCCACTTCCGCTTCGAGGAGGCGCTGGTCACCCAGCTCGTGCTGTCGCGCCGGCGTCGCGCGGTGCGCGCCCTGGGCGCGGTGGCGCGCGACGGGGGCGACGGCGCGCTGCTGGCGGCGTTCGACGCGCGGCTGCCGTTCGCGCTGACCGACGGCCAGCGCGAGATCGGGGCCGAGATCGACGCCGACCTGGCCCGACCGCACCCGATGAACCGGCTGCTCCAGGGCGAGGTCGGGTCCGGCAAGACCCTCGTCGCGCTGCGCGCGATGCTGCGCGTCGTCGACTCCGGCGGCCAGGCCGCGCTGCTGGCGCCGACCGAGGTGCTCGCCCAGCAGCACCACCGCTCGATCACCGCCCTGCTCGGCGACCTCGCCGCCGGCGGGATGCTGGGTGGCGCCGCCGAGGGCACCGCCGTCGAGCTGCTGACCGGGTCGATGACCAAGACCCAGCGCACCGCCCCGATGTCGCGCCTGGCCAGCGGCGAGGCCGGCATCGTGATCGGCACCCACGCGCTGCTCGAGGACAAGGTCCAGTTCGCCGACCTCGGGCTCGTCGTCGTCGACGAGCAGCACCGCTTCGGCGTCGAGCAGCGTGCGGCGCTCACCGACAAGGCCGCCGGCAGCCCGCCCCACGTGCTGGTCATGACGGCGACCCCGATCCCGCGCACCGTGGCGATGACCGTCTTCGGCGACCTCGAGACCTCCACGCTCACCGAGCTCCCGGCGGGTCGGGCGGCGATCCAGACCAACGTCGTCAACCTGCTCGACCACCCCGGGTGGATCACCCGGGTCTGGGAGCGGGTGCGCGAGGAGGTCGACAAGGGCCACCAGGTCTACGTCGTGTGCCCGCGCATCTCCGGCGACCAGCTCGAGGAGGGCGGGCACGACCAGCCCGACCTCGACGAGGACGGCGACCCGGTGCCGGTGGACCGCGGCCGCGGCCCAGCCGCCCCTGGCGGCGGTGGAGGAGATGCTGGCCGAGCTGGGCGACGGGCCGCTCGCCGGCCTGCGGGTGCGCGGCCTGCACGGCCGGATGGCGGCCGACGAGAAGGACGCCACGATGCGCGCCTTCGCCGCCGGCGACGTCGACGTGCTCGTCGCGACGACGGTCATCGAGGTCGGTGTCGACGTCCACAACGCGACGATCATGGTGCTCCTCGACGCCGACCGCTTCGGGGTCTCCCAGCTCCACCAGCTCCGCGGCCGGGTCGGTCGAGGCGGGCTGCCCGGCCTGTGCCTGCTCGTGTCGCACGCACCGATCCTGTCCCCGGCGCGCGAGCGGCTCGAGGCGGTGGCCGGCACCACGGACGGCTTCGAGCTCAGCCGGGTCGACCTCGGCCCAGCGCCGCGAGGGCGACGTGCTGGGCGCCTCCCAGTCCGGCCGGCGCTCGGCCCTGCGAAACCTTCGGGTGCTGCGCGACGAGACGACGATCGTCCAGGCCCGCGAGGCGGCCGAGGGGCTGCTCGACGCCGACCCCGACCTGGTCGCGAGCCCGCTCCTCGCCGAGGCGGTGGCGGGGCTCGAGACATCGGTCCAGGGCGACTTCATCGAGAAGTCGTGACGGAGGAGTCGGCGTCCCGCCCGTTCCCGACGCCCGACGTCAATCGTTTCTGGTGGGCTCAGTCGGTCTCGACGCTCAGCTTCGCGCGGTGGCTGCCCTACCTGCTCTTCGGCCTGCTCGTGGGTGCGTTCGTCGATCGCTACCGCCGCCGACCCCTGATGGTGGCCGCCGACCTCGCCCGCGCCGTCCTGCTCGTCGTGATCCCGGTCGCATGGGCCACCGACCTCTTGTCCCTGCCGCTCCTCCTCGTGGTGGTCGCGTGCTTCGGCCTCGCGTCGCTCATCGGCGATGCCGCCGCCACGTCGTTCCTGCCGAGGATCGTCCCGACCGCTCAGCTGCAGCAGGCGCATGCGCGCATCGACACCACCGATGCGGTGGCACAGAGCGCCGGTCCGGCGCTGGCGGGCCTGCTGGTCAAGCTGGTCGGTGCGCCCCTCGCGGTGCTCGTGGACGCCGCCGTCGTCTTCCTCGCGGTGACGGCGGCGCTGTTCGTCTCACCGATCCGGACCCTGAGGTACGACGCCGCCGGCGTCGGCGCGCCTGGCTGAGGTCCGTCGGCTGCCGGCGCGCGTTCCTGCGTAGGCTGGAGCGGTGTCAGCCCCCCGCCAGCGCTCCCTCGGGTGCCTCGGTCGGGTCCTCCAGGGAGCGGGCCCATGACCCGCATCATCGGCGGCGAGGCCGGCGGTCGTCGCCTGCAGACTCCGCCCGGCGACAAGACGCGTCCCACGAGCGACCGGGTGCGCGAGGCGCTGTTCAGCGCCGTCGAGTCGTGGTGCGGCACCCTCCAGGACCTGCGGGCGCTCGACCTGTACGCCGGCAGCGGTGCCCTCGGGCTCGAGGCGTGGTCGCGGGGTGCCGCGGCGGTGACCCTGGTGGAGTCGGACCGGCGGACGGCGGCGGTCATCACCGCCAACGCCCGCGCGCTGGGCTGCCAGGTCGCCGACGTCCGGGCCGCCGCGGTGCAGACGACGCTGGCCGCCGCCCCGCCGGCGCCCTACGACCTCGTGTTCAGCGACCCGCCGTACCCGCTCGACGAGCCCGCGCTCGCCGTCGACCTCGACCTGCTCCAGGCGTGGCTCGCCCCGGACGCCCTCGTCGTGGTCGAGCGGTCGCGCCGCAGCCCCGAGCCTTCGTGGCCGCGGGGCATCGTGGGCTACCGTTCCAAGCGGTACGGCGAGACGACCCTTTGGTACGGTCACGCGGCCGAGCAGACGCCGGACGACCAGGCGTCAGCACACGACCACGAGCACGACCACGAGGACGAAGGGGAGGGCGCGCCATGAGCAGAGCAGTCTGTCCGGGTTCCTTCGACCCGGTCACCCACGGCCACATCGACATCATCGGCCGAGCCTCGCGGCTCTTCGACGAGGTCGTCGTCGCCATCGGGGTCAACCCGTCCAAGAACCGGCTGTTCAGCGCCGAGGAGCGGATCGCGATGCTGGAGCAGGCGTGTGCGCCGTTCGCCAACGTGCGCGTCGCCGGGTTCACGGGCCTGGTCACGACCTTCTGCGCCGACAACGACGCGCAGGCCATCGTCAAGGGCCTGCGCGCGGCGACCGACTTCGACTACGAGATGCCGATGGCGCAGATGAACGCCGCCCTCACCGATGTCGAGACCGTCTTCCTCCCGACCGCGACCGGCACCTCGTTCGTGTCGTCGAGCCTGGTCAAGGAGGTCGCTGCCTTCGGCGGCGACGTGACGGCGTTCGTGCCGTCGTACGTCCTGGACCGGCTGATCTCCCGGTTGGCGGAGCAGTCGTGACACGGCTCACCGATCGTCGAGCGATTTCGTCACTCACGCGCACGGCAGTACGCTTCTCGCTGATCTGTTTGTGCCCGGACCCGGAAGTGAAACCCTGACCAGCCTGGACCCGAGAGCGCCGCTCGTGCTCGATACTCGCGAGCTCGGCCGCCGCCCGGGGTCCCAACGTGAGGTATCGCTGACAGTGCCGGCTCCAGCAGGTCTTGGCATCGAAGTCCTTCAGATTGCCGAAGGTGCGCCGGTCGAGCTGGACCTGCGCCTGGAAGCGGTCATGGAAGGGGTGTTGGTCACCGGATCCGCCACGGCGGACCTGGACGGCGAATGCGTGCGGTGCCTGGACCCGATCGTCGAGCCCCTCGACGTGACGTTCCAGGAGCTGTACGTGTACGACGACGCACGTGACCACGCCTCCGACGAGGAGGACGACGAGACCAGCTTCCTCGAGGACGACCTGCTCGACCTCGAACCGCTGGTGCGGGACGCGGTGGTGCTTGCGCTGCCGTTCCAGCCGCTGTGCGAGGAGGACTGTCCCGGGTTGTGCATCGAGTGTGGTGCCCAGCTGCGAGACGATCCCGATCACACGCACGAGGCGCCGATCGACCCGAGGTGGGCGGCGCTCACCCAGCTCGACCAAGACCGACCTAGCTGAACCAAGAGGATCCGACCGGAGACGGACGGATCACGTACCTGAGGAGAAGACAGTGGCTGTTCCGAAGCGGAAGATGTCGCGCAGCAACACCCGGCACCGTCGTTCGGCGTGGAAGGCCGTGGCCCCCACCCTGGTGACCTGCGCGAACCCCGCCTGCGGTGCCAAGCACCTCCCGCACCGTGCCTGTGGCACGTGTGGGCAGTACGGCGCCCGCGCCGACCGTCGCCAGGTTCTCTGAGTCGTCGGCTCGCGAGGCCGTCATCAGCAACTACCCAGAGCTCCGCTCGGCGCTCGGGGATCCGATCCTGGACCCCGAGCTGCTGGAGCGCGCCCTGACGCACCGCTCGTTCGCCTACGAGAACGGCGGGCTGCCGACCAACGAGCGGCTCGAGTTCCTCGGTGACTCCGTCCTCGGGGTCGTGGTGACCGAGGCGCTCTACCTGATGCACCCCGACCTCTCCGAGGGTCGGCTGGCCAAGCTCCGGGCCGCGGTCGTCAACGCCCGCGCGCTGGCCGGGGTGGCCATCACGATCGGGCTCGGCGGCCACGTCAAGCTCGGTCGCGGCGAGGAGACCACCGGTGGGCGCACGAAGTCCTCGATCCTCTCCGACACCGTCGAGGCGGTCATCGGGGCCGTCCACCTCAGCGGCGGGATCGAGACGTCCTCCGTCGTCGTCCACCGCCTCTTCGACCCGTTGATCGAGGAGGCCTCGGCCATGGGCGCCGGCCTGGACTGGAAGACGTCGCTCCAGGAGCTCTCCGCCGAGCACGGACTCGGGGTGCCGGAGTACGTCATCACCGACGAGGGCCCCGACCACCTCAAGACCTTCCACGCCCAGGTCCGCGTCGCCGACACCCTCTACGGCAACGGCACGGGTCGCTCCAAGAAGGAGGCCGAGCAGGCCTCCGCGGAGACGGCGTACGGCGAGATCGTCGCCGACCTCGGCACCGCTGCCACCGACCTCCCGGTCGTCCGCACCGCCCCCGCGGCCGACTGACCGGGCCCCCCGTGCCCGAGCTGCCCGAGGTCGAGGTCGTCCGTGCCGGCCTCGAGCGTCACGTCCTCGGTGCCACCATCACGCGTGTCGACGTGCTGCACCCGCGCCCGGTGCGCCGCGACGTCCGCGGGCCCGAGGGGTTCGCCGCCGCCCTCGCCGGCCGGCGCATCGAGGCCGCCCGGCGTCGTGGGAAGTACCTCTGGCTCCCGCTCGACAACGGGGACGCCCTTCTCGGCCACCTCGGGATGAGCGGTCAGCTGCTCGTGCAGCCGCCGGACTCGCCCCCCGAACGTCATCTGCGCGTGCGGCTCGCCCTCGACGGCGCGGCCGAGGGCCGTGAGCTCCGCTTCGTCGACCAGCGCATGTTCGGCGGGCTCTCGGTCTCCGCGGGCGGCGCCGCCCTGCCACCCGAGATCGCCCACATCGCCCGGGACCCGCTCGATCCCGCGTTCGAGGACGACGTCTTCGTTGGCCGGGTACGGCGACGCAGCTCGGGCGTCAAGCGGCTGCTCCTCGACCAGGGCCTGATCTCGGGGGTCGGCAACATCTACGCCGACGAGGCGCTGTGGCGCGCCGAGCTCCACGGCGAGCGGGCGGGAGAGCGCCTGACCGCGCCCCAGGTACGACGCCTCCTCGGCCACGCCCGCGACGTGATGTCCGAGGCGCTCGGACAGGGCGGCACGTCGTTCGACGCGCTCTACGTCAACGTCAACGGCGAGTCCGGCTACTTCGACCGCTCGCTGCACGCCTACGGACGCCAGGACGAGCCCTGCGACCGGTGCGGGACGCCGATCCGACGGGTCGCGTTCATGAACCGCTCGTCCTACTACTGCCCGCACTGCCAGCCGGCCCCGCGGCGGCGGCGGACGTCCCGACCGACGACCCGACCGACGACCCGGGCGGCCGACCGCCAGACCCCCAGCACCCCCGACGTCGCCCCGGATTGACCCGCGCGGGGCCTGGTGGGACTCTTGTAGACGGTCCCTTTCCCGGGACCTCACATCCTCACCGGAAGGTTCAATCCATGGCCAAGGCGCTGATGGGTCATCTCACCACCGACCTGCGCGACCCTCGTCTCGCCGCCGACAACGCACGGCTGCGTCGGCGTGTGGCAGAGCTGGAGTTGCTCGTCGTCCACCTCTCCGAGGAGAACGACACCCTGGTGGCCGCCCGCGCCGCCGAGCTCCTCGACGAGGAGCACCTGCAGGAGATGCAGCCGGTCTGAGCGACCGCTGCCCGGTTCCCGGCATCCGGGAGCCGCTCGCGCGACCCCGGCCGACCCCGGGCCACCTCGGTCCGTGACGTACCGAGATGACGACCGCGGCTCCGACGACTACCGTCTGCTCCTTGTGAGCCGAGTCGTCGAAGCAGTCGCACCGAGCCGCCTCGGCCCACGGTTCCGGTTGCTGCTCGCGTCGTCGTGGATCAGCAACCTCGGCGACGGCCTGGCGCTGGCGGCCGGCCCGCTGCTCGTCGCCTCCCAGACCGACGAGCCGTTCCTGGTCTCGCTGGCCGCTCTGGCGGTGTGGGCGCCGCCGCTGCTGTTCGGGCTGTACGCCGGCGCGCTGACCGACCGCCTCGATCGCCGCCGGATCGTGATCACCGTCGACCTGGTCCGGGCGGCGGTGCTGGTCGTGCTGACGACGTTCATCGTGACCGGCTGGGTGTCGATCCCGGTGGTCCTGGTCGCGCTGTTCGTGCTGGGCACGGCCGAGATGTTCGCCGACAACGCCGCCCAGACGATCCCCCCGATGCTCGTCGACCGCGACGACCTCGCGATCGCCAACTCGCGGCTCCAGACCGGCTTCATCACCGTCAACCAGCTCGTCGGTCCGCCGATCGGCGCAGCCCTCTTCGCGAGCGGGATGGCGTGGCCCTTCGCGGCCCAGGGCGTGCTCGTCGGCCTCGGCGCCCTGCTGGTCTCGCGGATCGCCCTGCCCGACCACGGCCGGGCGGCCGAGGACCCCGAGCTGCACACCCACGTGCGCCAGGACATCGTCGAGGGCTTCCACTGGGTGCGGCACCACCCGGCGGTGCGCACCCTGGTGCTGACGCTCTTCACGTTCAACGTCACGTTCGGCGCCGCGTGGTCGGTGCTGGTGCTCTACGCGACCCGGCGGCTCGGGCTCGGGGAGGTGGGCTTCGGGCTGGTCACCACCGTCGGCGCCGCCGGCGGTTTCCTCGGGGTCGTGGGCTACGGGTGGATCACCCGGCACGTCACGCTCGGGGACGTGATGCGGATCGGACTGATCATCGAGACCCTCACCCACCTCGGCCTGGCCCTGGCGACCTCGCCGTACGTCGCGCTGCCGATCTTCTTCGTCTTCGGCGCCCACGCCTTCATCTGGAGCACGACGTCGATCACGGTGCGTCAGCGGGCGGTGCCGGCCGAGCTCCAGGGTCGGGTGGGTGCGGTGAACCTCGTCGGGGGCTTCGGTGGCCTGGTGGTCGGCTCCGGCATCGGTGGGCTGCTCGCGCAGCACGCCGGACTCACGGCTCCGTTCTGGTTCGCGTTCGGGGGCTCGGCGGTCTTCGTGGTGCTGATCTGGGGCCAGCTCAGCCACATCGCGCACGCCGACGAGGCCGACGCGCCGCTCCCGGTGTCGCCGTGAGCAGCTCGGTGCCGACGCCGCACGTCGCCGTCGACGAGGACGTGGTGCGGGCCAACATCGCGGCGATGCAGGCGGCGTGCGACGCCCGCGGGGTGGACCTGCGCCCGCATGCCAAGACCCACAAGTCGCTCGAGGTCGCCCGCCGCCAGCTCGCCGCCGGCGCGGCGGGGCTGAGCGTCGCCACGATCGGGGAGGGCGAGGTCTTCGCCGACCTGCTCGCTGCGCACGACCGCGACCTGCTGGTCGCCTACCCGGTGCTGGTCGACGTCGACCGGCTGCGGGCGCTCGCGACGCGGGTGCGGGTGGTGGTGGGGGTCGACGCTCGCGAGGGCATCGACCGCGCCGCCGCCGCCGAGGTGGCCGTCAGCATCGAGGTCGACTGCGGGCTGCGCCGCTCCGGCGTCCGGCCCGAGCAGGCCGGTGATCTGGCGTCGTACGCCGCCGAGCGCGGGGTCACGGTCACCGGCGTGTTCACGTTCCCCGGTCACGGCTACGCCGTGGGCGGCGGACGGCAGCAGGCCGCCGTCGACGAGGCGGCAGCCCTGCGTGCCGCGGGGGAGTCGCTCGCCGCGCACGGTGTCGAGGCGCCCGTCCGCAGCGGCGGCTCCGCCCCGACCGTCGCGCACAGCCTCGCGGACACCGCGTCGCCGGTGACCGAGCTCCGGCCGGGTGTCTACGTCTTCGGCGACGCCCAGCAGCTCGCGCTGGGGTCCACCACCCTCGACCGGGTCGCGCTCACGGTGCGGGCCCGGGTCGTCAGCACCGCCGTGCCCGGCCAGGTCGTGCTCGACGCCGGCGCGAAGGTGCTCGGCGTCGACCGCCCGGCGTACGTCGACAGCCACGGGCTGGTGCCGGCGTACCCGCACGCCCGGCTCGCCCGCCTCTGGGAGCACCACGGGGTCCTCGAGACGGGCGACGGCCCACGGCCGGCGCTCGGCGAGCTCGTCGACGTGGTGCCCAACCACGTCTGCTCGGTGGTCAACCTCGTCGACGAGCTGCACGTGGGCGGGTCCGGCGTCACGTGGCCGGTCGACGCCCGCGGCCGCAACCAGTAGGGCGCGTCCCTCGGCCCGGGCGGATGCCTGCGTCGTCCGGTGGTGGCGTGGCGATGCGCCGGCACGACGTCGGGCCGGACCGTCCTTCGTGGGGCGGCAGCGCTGCCGGGGTGTCCCACGGGCGGCGCGGGCCCCGCCCGGGGGAGGGGGAGGAGCCCCCGAGGCGTCCGCCTCCGCCGCCACCGACGCGCCCGCCCCGCGCGCCGCGCGCTACCCGGTGGTGCCCGCCCCGAGCGGTAGGGTGAGGCGCGCTGAGCTTCCCCAGCGACGCCCACGTGTCCGGTCCCGGGACGATCCCGGTCGGCAGGACACGGCGTACGCCGCTTCAGTGCGACCCGTGTGACCAGTTCTTCCCACTGATGGAGCCCCGCGTTGTACCTGAAGAGCCTGACCCTGAAGGGGTTCAAGTCCTTCGCGTCTGCGACGACGCTCCAGCTCGAGCCGGGCATCACGTGCATCGTGGGGCCCAACGGCTCCGGCAAGTCCAACGTCGTCGACGCACTCGCCTGGGTGATGGGCGAGGCCAGCGCCAAGAGCCTGCGCGGCGGCAAGATGGACGACGTCATCTTCGCCGGCACGTCGGGCCGCCCGCCGCTGGGTCGTGCCGAGGTCGTGCTCACGATCGACAACTCCGACGGCGCGCTGCCGATCGAGTACGCCGAGGTGACGATCAGCCGCACCATGTTCCGCACGGGCGGGTCGGAGTACGCCATCAACGGCACCACCTGCCGGCTGCTCGACGTCCAGGAGCTGCTCAGCGACTCCGGCATCGGCCGCGAGATGCACGTCATCGTCGGCCAGGGCCAGCTCGACCAGATCCTGCACGCGACCCCCGAGGACCGGCGCGGGTTCATCGAGGAGGCCGCGGGCGTCCTCAAGCACCGCAAGCGCAAGGAGAAGGCGCTCCGCAAGCTCGACTCCACCGAGGGCAACCTCACCCGCCTCAACGACCTGCTCAGCGAGATCCGGCGCCAGCTCAAGCCGCTCGGTCGCCAGGCCGAGGTCGCCCGCCGGGCCGCGACCGTCCAGGCCGACGCGCGCGACGCACGCGCGCGGCTGATGGCCGACGACATCGTCATCGCCCGGACCGCCCTCGAGCAGGAGATGGCCGACGAGACCATCCTGGTGGAGCGGCGTGCCGAGGTGGAGGCGGCGCTCGCCGCCGCCCGCGCGGAGGAGGCCCGGATCGAGGCCGCCCTGCGCGAGGACCTGCCCGCGCTGAGCCGCGCCCAGGAGACGCAGTACGCGCTGAGCGGGCTCCGCGAGCGGTTCCGGGGCACCCAGGGGCTCGCCGCCGAACGCATCCGCAACGCTGCCCGGGTCGGTGAGAGCGGCGCGGACGAGGGGCGCGACCCCGAGCAGATCGAGGCCGAGGCCGAGCGGATCCGCAAGCAGGAGCAGGAGATCGCCGCCCAGGTCGAGACCCACCGCACCGCGCTCGACGAGGGCCTTGCCGCCCGCAAGGTCGCCGAGGAGGCCGCCGCCGCGGAGGAACGTCGGATCGCCGCGCTCCAGCGGGCCGCCGCCGACCGGCGTGAGGGACTCGCCCGCCTGACCGGCCAGGTCAACGCGCTGAAGTCGCGTGCGGCCGCCGCCGACGACGAGGTCGGGCGGCTCACCCTTTCCCGCGAGGACGCGCTCGCGCGTGCCGACCGCGCCCAGCGCGACTTCACCGCGCTGGAGACCCAGGTCGCCGGCCTCGACGCCGGCGAGGAGGGTCTCGACGCCGAGCACGAGAGCGCCGTCGGCCTCCTCGACGACGTCGAGGAGCGACTGGCCACGACGAGGGCCGAGGCCACCCAGGCCGACCGGGACCGCTCCGCGCTCGCCGCGCGCAAGGACGCGCTCGAGATGGGCCTCAACCGCAAGGACGGCGCCGGGGCGCTGCTCGGGGCCGACGACCCGGTCGCCGGGCTCCTGGGCTCGGTCGCCGCCCTGCTCACCGTGCAGAGCGGCTTCGAGACCGCCGTGGCGAGCGCGCTCGGTGCCGCCGCCGACGCGGTCGTCGTCGCCGACGCCGACGCCGCCGTCGCCGCGATCCACCACCTGCGCGACCACGACCTGGGCCGGGCCGGGCTGGTGCTCGGCGGGGCCCCGGCGAGCGCCACC
Source organism: uncultured Actinomycetota bacterium (assembly GCA_963757695.1). Lineage (GTDB taxonomy): Bacteria > Actinomycetota > Actinomycetes > Propionibacteriales > Nocardioidaceae > Nocardioides. Next base: position 546,934 of record CAVWTJ010000002.1, on the reverse strand, counting down.
GAGCCGCGTGACGCCTGGCCGGCCCTGCCCGGAGCCACGACGTACGCCGTCGACGTCGTCGAGTGCCCCGACACGCTCCAGCCCGCACTGGTGCGCCTGCTCACCCGGATCGCGGTCGTCGACGACCTGGGCGCCGCGCGCCGGCTCGTCGCCGACCTGCCCGACGTCGTCGCGGTGACCCGGGAGGGGGACCTCCTCGGTGCCCACGTCGCCGCCGGCGGCTCCGGTGCCCAGCAGAGCCTCATCGAGATCCAGGGTGCCGTCGACGAGGCGGCCGAGGCCCTCCAGGGTGCCGCCGCAGCGGGGGAGCGGCTCGGCTTCGAGCTGTCCCGCCTCGAGGCGGAGCGTCTCGACGTCCAGCAGCGCGTCGAGGTGGCACTGGCCAAGCTCCACGAGTCGGACGCGACCCTCGCCGCCGTCGCCGAGGAGCTGGGGCAGTACGGCTCCCAGGCGCGCGCCGCCAAGGGCGAGGCCGAGCGGCTCACCCAGGCGATCGCGAAGGCCGAGGCCGCCCGCGAGGCGGACCTGGCCGGCCTGGCCGAGCTCGAGGAGCGGCTGGCGAGCGCCGAGGAGGTGCCCGACGGCGACGAGGGCGTCGAGGGCGGCGAGCCCGACACCGCCGAGCGCGAGCGGCTGGCCGAGGCGGCCAGGACGGCCCGCCAGGCCGAGATGGACGCGCGCCTGGCCCTGCGCACCGCCGAGGAGCGGGCCCGGGCCCTGCACGGGCGCGTCGACAACCTGCTCCGCCAGGCCACGACCCAGCGCGACAACCGGGCGCGCGCCGCGGAACGCCGCGAGCGGCTGCTCCGCGAGGGCCAGGCCGCCGAGGCGGTCTCGGTCGCGGCGACGTTCGTCCTCGCGCGCATCGAGGTGGCCATCTACGAGGCCACCCAGGCCCGGCTGCGCGTCGACCAGGCCCGGGCGAGCCGCGAGAAGTCGCTGCTGGAGGTCCGGGCCACGCTGCGCGAGCTCGGCAAGGAGCACGACGAGCTGGTCAACTCGGTCCACCGCGACGAGATGGCCCGGGCCCAGCAGCGGATGCGCATCGAGCAGCTCGAGGAGCGCGCGCTGGACGAGCTCGGGCTCGACGTCGCCGCCCTCGTCCGCGACTTCGGCCCCGACCAGCCGGTCCCGAGGTCGCTCGAGCCCGGTGAGCTCCCCGACGACCCGGACAACCCGACGACCCGCGGGGCCCCGAGACGGGCGAGGCCGACGGCGAGCGCGGCGCCGAGGCGGGCCCCCGGGCGACCACGGCGTACGTCGACGACGTCCGCGACGAGGCCCGCGAGGAGAACACCACCGGCAACCGGCGCCTGCCCACGCCGTACGTCCGCGAGGAGCAGCAGAAGCGGCTCAAGCAGGCCGAGCGTCAGCTGACCATGCTCGGCAAGGTGAACCCGCTCGCGCTGGAGGAGTTCTCGGCGATGGAGGAGCGGCACAAGTTCCTGACCGAGCAGCTCGAGGACCTCAAGAGCACCCGCAAGGACCTGCTCGACATCGTGCGGGAGGTCGACGCCCGCGTCGAGGAGGTCTTCACCGAGGCGTTCGCCGACGTCACCAAGGCCTTCGACAGCACATTCGCGCGACTCTTCCCCGGCGGCGAGGGGCGCCTGGTCCTCACCGATCCCGGCAACATGCTCACCACCGGCATCGAGGTCGAGGCACGCCCGCCCGGCAAGAAGGTCAAGCGGCTCTCGCTGCTCTCCGGTGGCGAGCGCTCGCTGGTCGCCGTGGCGTTCCTGGTGGCGCTCTTCAAGGCCCGCCCCTCGCCGTTCTACATCCTCGACGAGGTGGAGGCGGCGCTCGACGACACCAACCTCGGCCGGCTGCTCGAGATCTACGAGGAGCTGCGCGAGAACTCCCAGCTGCTCGTCATCACCCACCAGAAGCGCACCATGGAGGTCGGCGACGCGCTCTACGGCGTCACCATGCGCGGCGACGGCGTCAGCGCCGTCATCAGCCAGCGGCTGCGCGAGACCGAGCGAGCCTGACATGGCGCCACGTCCCGCGCGGCCGACCCGCGCCGACTACGTCGACTGGCGCACGGCCACCACCCGGTGGTCCGACGACGACGTCTACGGCCACCTCAACAACGCCCGCTACTTCGACCTGATCGACACCGCGGTCAACGCGCACCTCGCCGAGGCCGCCGGTCTCGACATCCGCACCCTGCCGCAGATCGGCGTCGTCGCCGAGGTGTCGTGCCGCTACTTCGCGGAGATGGGCTACCCGCACCCCATCGAGCTCGGCCTGGTCGTCGACCGGCTCGGCACGTCGTCGGTGACCTACCGGGTCGGGCTCTTCCAGGGCGGCTCCGGCGAGCCCGACGAACCGGCCCGTGCCGAGGGTCGCTTCGTGCACGTGTACGTCGACAACACCGACCCGGCGCGGCCCGTCGTCCCGGTCCCGGACGTGGTGCGCGCCGCCGTCGCGCCGCTCGTCCGTACGCCGCCCGCCTGATCTCGGCCGTCCCCGCACACCGGCGTCGGCACACCTCAGGGTGCGCTCAGGTCCGCATGTGATCGTGGGCCGTTGTCAGCACCTACTCGGAGGAGCACCGACGTGACGTCACTCGTCATCACCATGATCGTCGTCCTGGCCGTCGCGGCCGGGGCCCTGGTCTTCGCCGCCTTCCCGCACCGGGGCGAGCACGTTCCCGGCGCGCGCTGGCTGGGCGATGCGCTGGGCCGGGCTGCGGACGCCGTACCGACCCTGGACGAGGACGGCGACCCCGCGGTCGACGATGCCGAGGCCGATGCCGAGGCCGGTGCGGAGGCCGGTGCGGGCAAGCGCACCTTCGCCGACGCGTTCGCCCCGTCCTCCTCCGGCAGGGGAGACCGCGACGCGTCCGCGGAGCCGGCGTCGTTCGCGTCGCCCGGTCGCCGTCCCTGAGCCCACGCCGGAGCGTGGCCGTGCGGCCGCCGGCGCGATGCACACCGGCGCGCCGGGCGCCGGGCCCGCCGGCGCACCGATCAGGCGTAACGCGCCCGGTCCTGATTGGATGGGCCCATGCTTGAGCTGATCATCGCCCTGGTGCTCGTGGCCGTCCTCGCCGTGGGCGCGGGCATCGGCCTGGTCGTCTCGCGCGGGCGCAGGTCGCTCCCGCCCGGCGGCGGCACCGACGTCCTCGCGCCCCCGACCGACACCCCCGCCGGGACGCCCGTCGACACCCCCGTCGACACCGACCTCCCCGACACCCAGGCACCGCCGACCGCAGAGCTCCCCAGCGCTCCCACCCTGGAGAAGCCCGAGGGACGCGCGCCGCGGCTGGTCCGCCTGCGCCAGCGTCTCGCCGGGTCCCAGGGCGGCCTGGGGCGCGGACTGCTCGCGCTCCTGAGCCGCGACAAGCTCGACGAGGACACCTGGGAGTCGATCGAGGACCTGCTCCTCACCGCCGACGTCGGCGTGGCGCCCACCCAGCAGGTGGTGGACAACCTGCGCACCCGCCTCCGCGTCGGCGGCGCCGAGGCCGGTGACCCCAGGGCCGTGCTGCGTGACGAGCTGCTGACCCTGGTCGACCCGACCATGGACCGGCGGCTCCAGGTCAGCGGCGCCGACGGCAAGCCCGGCGTCGTGCTCGTGGTGGGTGTCAACGGCGCCGGGAAGACCACGACCGTCGGCAAGATCGCGCGCATCCTGGTCGCCGAGGACCGCACGGTCACCCTCGGCGCGGCCGACACGTTCCGGGCCGCGGCCGTCGAGCAGCTCGCCACCTGGGGGGAGCGGGTCGGCGTCGAGGTCATCCGCGGCCCCGAGGGCGGCGACCCCGCCAGCGTGGCCTTCGAGGCCGTCAAGCAGGGGACCGACGACGGCGTGGACACCGTCATCGTCGACACCGCCGGGCGCCTGCAGAACAAGGCCGGCCTGATGGACGAGCTGGGCAAGGTCAAGCGGGTCATCGAGAAGCAGGCCCCGGTCACCGAGGTGCTGCTGGTCCTCGACGCGACCACCGGCCAGAACGGCATGGTCCAGGCCCGCGTCTTCAGCGAGGCCGTGGACGTGACCGGCATCGTGCTCACCAAGCTGGACGGGTCCGCCAAGGGCGGCATCGTCGTCGCGGTGCAGCGTGAGCTCGGGGTGCCCGTGAAGCTCGTCGGTCTCGGCGAGGGGCCCGACGACCTGGCGCCGTTCGACGCCGGCGCCTTCGTCGACGCCCTGCTCGGGTGAACCTGTACCGGTCGGTCGCCTCGGCCCGGGCGGCCCGGCGCCGCGCCGACCCGATGTCGATGTCCCGACCGGTGGCAGTGGTCTGGTTGGATACGCGGCGATGAACCTCTCGGGAGAAAACACCGTGCGTCGAGCCCTGCGGCCGGCCGTGCAACGGATCCGTCGACGGATCACGGGCGGCCCGGCACCGGCGGCACCGGCGGCACCGGCGGCACCGCCGGGGCCGAAGATGCCGGCCGCGGAGCGGCTGCTGCACGACTCCGCGCTGTTCGACCACGAGTGGTACGCGCTGGTGACCGGTCGAGAACGGGATCGTCTCGAGGCGGTCCGGCACTACCGCGCCAAGGGCTCCGCGCGGGGCTTCCACCCCCACCAGCTGTTCGACCCGGCCTTCTTCACCGCGAACCTGGACGAGGCGCAGACGGAGAAGCTCGGCGAGCGTGACCCGCTGACGTTCTACCTCAGGAACCGTCTCTGGTGGGTCCGGACCCATCCGCTCTTCGACACCAAGGGCTACCTCCGGCGCGTCGACGACGCTCGCCACCACCCGGGCGGCCCGATCGGTCACTACAGCGAGATCGGCGCGGCGGCGGGCGTCCGACCGAATGCGTGGCTGGCGACCACGGAGGACGGCAACTGTCCCGACCTGCGGCAGTGGATCACCGCCCGCCACCTCGAGTGGCACGAGCGCGACCAGTCCGGGAAGCACGCCTGGACGACGTCGATCAACGAGAACCGTGCCGCGCGGGTCCGGGCCGAGCACGACGGCGCGCCGAGCGGCTCGAGCTCGGGCGGCCCGCTGGTCACCGTCGTCCTGGATCCCGGTGTCCGTGAGACCTACCTGGACCAGACGCTGGGCACGCTCGCCGCGCAGACACTGCGTGACTGGGAGCTCGTGGTCCTGGACCGTACGCCGGCGGGGACGCTCGCCGCGTCGATCGAGTCGGAGCTGCCCGGGGTCTCGTGCAGCATCGTGGCCGCGGACGACTCCGTGCCGGCCGGGCTCAACCGGGCACTCGAGATCGCTCGCGGCGACTACGTGGCGTTCCTGGACGCCGGGGACCTCTGGGACGCGGATCGCCTCCGTTTGCTGGCGCATGTCCTGCAGAGCGGTCCAGCCGTGGTCGCCGACATCCTCGAGGTGCTCGACGCGAAGGGGGAGACGCGCTACGCCTCCTACGGTCAGCGTCAGGGGCACTCGCTGGCCCGGCAGAGCGTGGACCTGGCCCGGGTCGTGGGACGTCGCGACCTCCTGAGCGACGCCGGCTTCGACGTCAGCCTCGGTGGCTCCTGGTCCTTCGACCTCGTGACGCGTCTGCTGGAGCGGGAGAGCATCGCCCGCGTCCCCGTCATCGGTGTGCGCCGCGACCTCGTCGCGCGATACCGAGCTCGTCGCCTGCCCCACGACCTGCGCCCGGCGGTGGACCACGAGCGGGTCCACTCGTGGGTCGACGTCTCGCTCAACCGGCGCCTCATCGACTGGGCGGATCTCGCGACGCGCGACCAGGACACCTCGACGGTGTCGGTGATCATCCCCACCTACGACGACTGGGAGCTGACCGAGGCGGCGGTGCGCAGCGTGCTGGCCTCGGACGGGGTGGGCGGGATCGCCGTCGACTGCGTGGTGTGGGACAACGGGTCCGACCCCCACGTCGCCACCGTCCTGGACTCCCTGCGCCTCCGGCACCCCGGGATCACGCTGGTCCACAGCGCCGTCAACTACGGCTTCGCGCTCGGCAACAACCTGGCGCTGGCCCACGCCCGCGGCTCGACCGTGATGTTCCTGAACAACGACACCACGGTCGCGGCCGACTGGTTGGTCCCCGTCGCCCGTACCCTCGCGGACCCTGAGGTGCTCGGGTGCCAGCCGCTGCTGGTCTACCCGACGGGTAGCGTGCAGTCGGCTGGGGTGGCCTTCCCCGAGCACGGTGGTCTCCCGCACGCCTTCCTCCAGGGCTTCCCGCAGGAGGACGCCGCCGGGGTGGAGCCGCTGCAGTTCCGGGCGCTGACAGGTGCGGCGCTCGCCATGCGCTTCGACGACGTCGTCGCTCTTCACGGCTTCGACCCCATCTTCACCAACGGCATGGAGGACGTCGACCTCTGCCAGCGGCTCCACCAGCGGCGTCCGGGTCACTTCCGAGTGCTCCCCGAGTCACCGGTGGTCCACTACGAGTCGCGCAGTCGCGGGCGCTACCTCCGCTCCCTGCGCAACAGGGAGCTCTACCTCGAGCGATGGGCCGGACGGGACGAGCCGCGCGACGACGCGGCCCTGTGGGGGGCCTGCGGCTACCGCGTGGTCGGCCATGCCGTGAGCTCCGCCACCGGGATCGAGCGCCGGCTGAACCTCCCGATGCCGATGGTCGTGCGGGAGTCCCGCCTCCGGGTCGTCGAGCAACCCAAGTCGCTGCGGTGGGCGATCAAGAGCTCCGCTCCCTATGGCCCGAAGGGCGAGATCTGGGGAGACACCCACTTCGCCCGGGCGCTCGCGTCCGCGCTGCGGCAGCGGGGCCAGGAGGTCGTCATCGACCATCGAGGCGAGTTCTCCCGCAGCAGCGCTCACCACGACGACGTCGAGCTGGTCCTGCACGGGCTCGAGGCCTACAAGTCGAGCTTCGAGAACATCAGCATCGGCTGGGCGATCTCCCACCCGGAGATGCTCTCGAGGCGCGAGGCCAGCCACTACGACCGGCTCCTGGCTGCCAGCGTGACCTGGTCCCAGGACAAGAGCGAGCTCTGGGGGATCGACGTCGAGCCCATGCTCCAGGCGACGGACCCCAGCCTGTTCCATCCGGACCGGGCCGTCGCGGACACGGGCCACCCGGTCCTGTTCGTCGGCAGCTCCCGCAAGGTCTACCGCCCGATCGTGAGGGACAGCGTCGAGGCGGGCGTCCCGATCTCCGTCTACGGCGACCTGTGGGGCCGGTTCGTCCCCCAGCGCTACGTGAAGGCCAGGTACCTCGACAACACCCAGCTGGGGGCGGCGTACCGCAGCGCCGGAGTCGTGCTCAACGATCACTGGGAGGACATGCGCGAGCTGGGGTTCCTCTCGAACCGCCTGTTCGACGCGGTCGCGAGCGGTGCGCGGGTCGTCACCGACGACGCGGCCGGCCTGGAGGGCATCTTCGGTCCTTCGGTGCAGGTCTACCGCACGCCGGAGGACCTGGTCCGGCTGACCTCGTTGACCGAGCCCGACGCCGTGTTCGGCGACGACCGGTCTCGCCGGGCCGATGCCGCCCGGGTGCACCGCGAGCACTCGTTCACGGCCCGCGCCGAGCGACTGATCGAGATCGCCTTCGAGGAACGTCGCCGGCGAGGCTTCGTCCGCTGAGTCCTGGCGCCGGGGCTCAGTCGTCCGCGAAGGTCGGTGCGTCGAGGCTGCGTCGCTCGTTCTCGGACAGGACCAGCAGCTCCTCGCGGGTCAGGCCGGTTCCGGGTCCGTCGACACTCAGGTTCAGGAAGAACTCGTGACGGACGGTGTCGTGGAAGAACGACTCCCGCAGCGTGATCAGTCCCAGGTCGAACAGGTCGCTGAGCAGCAGCCGCAGGTGGTGGGGCGAGAGCACCCAGTTGTGCGTGTCGATGTAGCGCTCACCCGCCCGGGCCTCCTCGGCGATCGCCGTGACGGCCTCGACGTCGTTGACCAGGCTGTAGTGCCCCCGGTGCCCGGGCGACCACGCGGTGATGCCACGGTGCCGGGACGCGTTGATCCGCTCCTCGACGACGGCGCCCATCGTGTGCACGGAGGGCGGGGCGAGATGGGCGTCGATGACGCGGCTCAGTGACGCGCGCTCGCGGAACCGGTCGAAGCAGTAGCGGTGGTCGGGCACGACCAGCGCCACCACGCCTCCTGGTGCCAACAGCTGGGTGCACTCGTTGAGGAAGTCGACCATCGACGTGGTGTGCTCGATGACGTGGGAGGCGAGCACGAGGTCGAACCGGTCGGGGATCACCTGTGCCATCGCGGCACCGGGAGCCAGGACGTAGTCGACCTCCTCGATGTCGTCGGGGGAGTACTGAGGGAAGTCCTTGTAGCGCTCGATGAGCCCTGCCCGGTCGAGGTAGTCGACCGACCTCGAGCGATAGCCGTCCCGCTTGGGCAGGATCGCGTTGTGGGCAGGACCGATCTCCAGGACCTGGGCCTCGGCCGGCGACGACTCCAGGACGCAGTCGCGGCGCAGCTCGAGCCGGGTCTTGCCCGGTACCTCTGCCACGGCGGTGGTCAAGGGGGCCGGGGTGACCTGTCGTCCCTGGAGCCGCTCCTTCTGCGCGCGCAGGGTCTTGACGCGGGCCTCGAGGTGCGCGTTGCGGGTCTTCAACCGGGCTTGGCGCCTACGAAGGCGTCGCGTGGCGGCCCGCAGCGACTCGAGCTCTCGGCGGCGCGAGGCCAGTCGACGCCGCACGCGTGAGATCGGGTTCACCGGACTCCCGGCGCGTGCGCCGCCTCGTCGAGCTCGCCTGCGAGGTCCGCGCGGCCCTCCCGGGCACCTGCCGCGTGCTCCTCGGGGGGTATCGGTCGGTCCTGCTCCGAGGCCACCACGTCCCGCAGGAGGTCCGGGACCAGCGCCCGTTCCTGCACCAACGCGCTCAGGTGGCCGCCGAGCCACGGGTCGCGGACGTAGGCGCCCGTCCGCGACCCCTCCTCCAGCTCCGTGCTGGTGGGTGTCCTGGCCAGGTAAGCCTGTTGCAGCCGGCCCTCGCGGTAGCGGCGGTAGTCCTTCATCCCGTGGTGGTTGGGACTGGGGCGCAGCTCCGGGTTGCTCTCGTAGGCCATACCCGCGTTGACGACCTTCCGTTCCAGCTGGGCCCACGAACGCCACGGCAGGTGGAGCACCTCCATCGCCAGCTCCTGGGGAGGTTGGCCGTTGCTCACCAGGTTGACGAAGTGGTTGCCCTGGGCCACGACCACGTCGATCTCCCCTCGGTGGACGGCGTTGGGTGTCGGGTGCGCGTGGATGCCGATGCCCTGGAGCTCCTCCACCGGACGCTGGTCACGCCAGACCAGTCGGTGCACCCCGCCGCCGGACCATGCCGGGGGGCCGACGAGGTTGGTCACCTCGGTGGTGAACGCATTGAGGTGCAGGCTCGTGCCCGTGAGCGCCTGCCGGACGCTGAGCCGGCGATCCAGGGGCACGAGGAACTCGTCGGCGTCGAGGTTGAGCACCCAGTCCGCTCGGTGCTCGGACCGGGCCCGGCGCGCCATCGCGGTGACGACCGAGCCCTGCTGCTTCTGCTGGACGGGATCGTGGTGCAGCTCCACCCGTCCCGTGGCGGCGTACCGCTCCAGGACCTCGGTCGTGCCGTCCACCGATCCGTTGTCGGTCGCGACGATGAGGTCGACGCCTTGGTCGAGGTGATGTTCGATCATGGCCGCCACGATGTCGATCTCGTCACGGACCATGAGCGTGGCCACGATGCGCATGGCGCACACCCTAGGTGACGCGGACCAGGCGCCCGTCCGCGTGGTGCCGAGGCAGCGCGTGTCTCGGTCGCGGTGGGCGGCGCGACCACCGACCGTGCGGGCCGGCCGAAGCGCCCTGACCGCCGACCTGCCCGCTCGCCGTCCGTCCGGGTGACCTGCCGAGCAGACCGGGCCGTTCATACGCCCGAAACAAAACGGCAAGGTTCGTTACCTGACCAGAACATTCCCCGGACGGAGACGAAATCTCGCACCACGAGGCTTCCACGAAATCGGGTGCGGAAGCACCGGGACAGCGACGTCCACTCTTCCCACCCTCACCGAGATTCAAACTCCCATGGAGGTCCTGTGGACGGCTATAACGCCTTCATGCTCGTGGCCACGCTGCTCGTGCTGATGATGACCACGCCAGCACTGGCACTGTTCTACGGCGGCATGACGCGCTCGAAGTCCGTACTGAACATGATGATGATGTCCTACATCGCGATGGCGATCGTCGGCATCCTCTGGGTGCTGTTCGGCTACTCGATGGTGTTCGGCGGCAGCGGCATCTTCTTCAACTCTCCGACGACCAACCTGGGTCTGAAGGACGTCGGCTACGACGGCTACACCTTCATGATGTTCCAGCTGACCTTCGCGGTGATCACCACCGCGCTGATCAGCGGCGCGATCGCCGACCGCGTCAAGTTCTCCGCGTGGGTCATCTTCGTCCCGCTGTGGGCGACGCTGTCCTACTTCCCGCTGGCCCACATGGTCTTCGGCTGCAACCCGGACTCGCTCATCTGCGGCAAGATCGGTGCGCAGGACTACGCCGGTGGCACCGCGGTGCACATCAACGCCGGTGTCGCCGGACTCGTCCTCGCCCTGGTCGTCGGCAAGCGCCTGGGCTGGCCCAAGGACAAGATGCGTCCGCACAACCTGACGCTGACCATGATCGGCGCCGCGCTGCTGTGGGTCGGCTGGTACGGCTTCAACGTCGGCTCGCTCGTCTTCGTCGACGGCATCGACTCTCCCACGCAGTTCCTCAACGAGACCGGGCTGACCTTCGCCAACACGACGCTGGCCACCATGGCCGCCATGCTCGGGTGGCTGGTCGTGGAGCGGTTCACGCACGGCAAGGCCACCTCGCTCGGTGCCGCGTCCGGCATCGTGGCCGGCCTGGTCGCCATCACGCCGGCCGCCGGTGCGGTCGACATCTGGGGCGCCCTCGCGATCGGCGTCATCGCCGGTGCGGTGTGCGCCTGGGCGGTCGGGCTCAAGTTCAAGTTCGGTCTCGACGACTCGCTCGACGTCGTGGGTGTCCACCTCGTCGGCGGTATCCTCGGCACGGTCCTGATCGGCGTGTTCTCCACGACCGCCGACGAGGGCTCCGGCATCGCCGGCGGCGCGGTCGACGGACTCTTCTACGGCGGCGGCCTCGGGTCCCTCGGCGATCAGGTGCTCGGTGTCATCGTCGCCATCCTGTGGTCCGGCGTCGTCACGCTCGTCATCGCCCTGGCCATCAAGTACACGATCGGCTGGCGCGTCAGCGAGGAGGCCGAGGTCGGCGGTATCGACCTCGACCAGCACGGCGAGTCCGCCTACGACCTGCACAGCGGCGTCCTGTCCGGTGCGTCGTCCGAGGGAGGTCTCCAGTGAAGCTCGTGACCGCGGTCATCAAGCCGCACAAGTGGGAGGACGTCCGCGAGGCCCTCGAGACCTTCGGCGTGACCGGCATGACCGTCAGCGAGGTCAGCGGCTACGGCCGGCAGAAGGGCCACACGGAGGTCTACCGGGGCGCGGAGTACGACATCGCGCTCGTCCCGAAGATCCGGATCGAGATCGTCGTGGACGACGGCGACACCGCCGACATCGTCGACATCGTCGTCCGCACTGCTCAGACCGGCCGTATCGGTGACGGCAAGGTCTGGGTCAGTCCGGTCGAGACGGTGATCCGGGTCCGCACGGGCGACAAGGACGAAGCAGCACTCTGAGCTCGACCGGGACCTGGTCCCGCGACTCCGCGTGAGGCACGACGAACGGCCCGGTTGTCCCTGACAGCCGGGCCGTTCGGCACCCGGCACCGACCTCGTCACCGGCCACCGGCCGGACGCGGCGCCGGTCCGGACCATCACCTGGCAGGGTGACCCGCACCACCGGGCGCGTTCCGGCATGATGCGACCTGTGCAGGCCGGTCGAGGCGGCGCAGGCCGTCGTCGACCACGTCGGGCCCGACGGGCCGGCTTCCACCCGAACGGCCGACCGCCGTCGGACCAACACCAGGAGAGGCGACGCATGAAGCTCGTGACTGCAGTCATCAAGCCGCACAAGTGGGAAGACGTCCGTCAGGCGCTCGAGTCCGTCGGCGTGACCGGCATGACCGTGAGCGAGGTCAGCGGCTACGGCCGGCAGAAGGGCCACACGGAGGTCTACCGGGGTGCCGAGTACGACATCGCCCTGGTCCCGAAGATCCGGATCGAGGTGGCCGTCGACGACGCCGACGTCGACGCGATCGTGGAGGCCGTCCAGACCAGCGCCCACACGGGGCGCATCGGTGACGGCAAGGTGTGGGTGTCCCCGCTCGAGACCGTGGTCCGGGTCCGCACCGGCGATCGAGATTCGTCCGCCCTCTGACATGCCTCCTCCTCCCCGCGCCATCGCCGGTCCCCCCGCCCGCAGGCCGGTCGGTCGCACCGAACGCCGCGAGCGCGCATGACGGCACGCGAGCGGGCGGTGCGCACCGAACAGGCCGACGCGTTGTGCCTGGAGGCCTTCGAGAAGGCCGGCGGACCCCTGATCGGTGGTGACCGTGAGGGTCCGGGTGGCGCCGTGGGGGTCGCCCTGGTCGCCGTCGGGGGGTACGGCCGGGCCGAGCTGGCGCCGTACTCGGACCTCGACGTCGTCCTCGTGCACGACGAGGGCGTCGAGCTCGGCGAGGTCGCGGAGAAGGTCTGGTACCCGCTGTGGGACTCGGGGGCCAAGCTCGACCACTCGGTGCGCTCGCTGCCGCAGATGCTGGCCGCCGCCGACGCCGACCCGCGGGTCGCCTCGGGCCTGCTGGACTCACGGCACGTGGCCGGCGACCCCAACCTCACGCTGCGGCTGCGCACGACGATGCTCGCCCACTGGCGCCGCGGGGCGCGTGAGCGGCTTCCCGAGATCCGCAAGGCCGAGCAGTCGCGCCACGAGCTGATGGGCGAGCTGGCGCACATGTCCGTGCCCGACCTCAAGGAGGCCGAGGGCGGGCTGCGCGACGCGACGACGTTGCGCGGCATCGTGGCCACCTGGCTCGTCGACATCCCGAACACCGAGCTCGAGCACAGCCGTCGGGCGCTGCTCGACGTCCGCGACGTGGTGCACGGGGTCGCCGGTCGGGCCACCGACCGGATCTCCCCGGAGACGTGGTCGGAGATCGCGACCGCGCTGGCCCTGCCCGACGAGCGGGCCGCGCAGGTCCACGTCCGCGAGAACGGTCGCCGGATCACCCACCTCTCACGGCTGGCGTGGCGTCGCGTCGACGGGGTGCTCACCCGCCCCACGTCGCCGCGGACGGCTCGCCGACCCGTGCTGGAGCCCCTCGCGGCCGGGGTGGCACTCTCCGGCGGCGAAGTCGTGCTGGACCGCCGGGCCGATCCCGCGCGGGACCCGGCTCTGCTCCTGCGGGCGGCGACCGCGGCCGCCGAGCACCACGTCGTGCTCGCTCCGGCCACGGCCGCCCGGCTCGTGCGCGAGTGTCCCGCGATGCCCGACCCGTGGCCGGAGGAGGCGCGCCAGCTCCTGGTGCGGCTGCTCGCCTCGGGGCAAGGCCTGCTGGAGGTGTGGGAGACCCTCGAGGAGACCGGCGCGCTGACCGGCTTCCTCCCGGAGTGGGAGCGGGTCCGGATGCTGCCGCACGCCTCGGTCATCCACCGCTTCACCGTCGACCGGCACGTCGTGGAGACCTGCATCGAGGCCTCCGCGCTGATCCGCCGGGTCGCCCGGCCCGACGTGCTCATGGTGGCCGCGCTGCTCCACGACATCGGCAAGGGCGGGCTCACCGAGCACAGCGTGGCCGGCGAGCCGATCGCCCGTGAGGTCGCGCGGCGGATGGGGTTCGAGGCCGAGTGCGTCGAGCTCATCGCCCAGCTGGTGCGCTGGCACCTGCTGCTGGCGGTCACGGCCACCACCCGCGACCCCGACGACCCCGCCACCGTCGACCTGGTCGCCTCGACGATGAAGACGCCCGAGGCGCTGTCGCTGCTGACGGCCCTGACCGAGGCCGATGCCAAGGCGACCTCGCCCCAGGCGTGGACCACCTGGCGCGCCGGCCTGGTCGCCGACCTGGCGCGCCGGACCCAGTCCGCGCTCGACCCCGGTGTGGCAGGAGCGCCTTCCACGACCGACCCGATCCCGGTGCCGCCCGACCTGCGTCCCGACTCGGTGGCCATCACGGTCGAGCCCGTCGCCGACGGCAGCCGGATCACCACGATCGCGATCGACCGGGTCGGCCTGCTCGCCGACTTCGCCGCCATGCTCGCCCTCCAGCGGATCCCGGTCCGGGCGGCGCGGGTGTGGGCACAGGGGGAGCACGGCGTCTCGGTCTGGGAGGTCGGGGCCGAGGCCGAGGCCGTGGACCCGGCCATCCTGCGGACCAAGTTCGAAGGCATCGTGGGCGGTCGGTTCGACCCCACGACGCGCTTCGACGCCTCCGCCGCGGGGCTGGCCCCCACCGTCGTGGTCCGGCCCGAGGCCAGCGACCAGGCCACGGTGCTCGAGGTGCGCGCCGCGGACCGCCCGGGCGTGATCTACCTGGTGTGCCGGACCCTCGCCGAGCTGGAGGTCACGGTGCGCTCCGCGCACATCCACACGCTGGGGCCCCAGGCCGTGGACGTCTACTACCTGCAGGAGTCGTCGGCCGGCGCGCTGTCCGAGACGCGTGCGGCCGATGCCGCGCACGCCGTACGGGCCGTGCTGGGCGGGAGCTAGCGGAGGTCCCGGCCCGGCTGCTCGTCGTCCGCGCGCGGACGGCGGATCCGGATGTGGCCGTCCTTGATGGTCGACCCCGGGTCCTTGCCCGGGATCGGGGCGTCCTGGCGGACGGTGTTGTGGCTCTCGAGGTCGGCGTCGGCTCGGGCCCGGGCCGGCTCGAAGGCGTCGACCATGCCGCCGAAGGCGTCGGAGCCGCCGCTGCCGCCGGTGCCGTCGGCGTGGGTGGTGCGCAGCATGTGGTGGGAGGCCCACACCACGACGGGGAGCGCGGCGAGCACCACGCCGATCCCGATCAACCACTGCACCATGGCGCGAGCCTACGCCGCGCCTGTGAAGCAGCCATGATCCACGGTGGCCACGTGTCGGTCGGACCTCTCGACTAGAGTTGGAGCCGTCCCTGACCCCCTCTCGTCCGACGAGGACCCATCTGTGTTCGCCACCCTCTCCGATCGCCTCGCCGATACGTTCAAGAACCTGCGCGGCAAGGGCCGGCTCTCCGAGGCCGACATCGACGCCACCGCGCGCGAGATCCGCATCGCGCTGCTCGAGGCCGACGTCGCGCTGCCGGTCGTCAAGGACTTCGTGGCGGCCGTCAAGGAGCGTGCCCGCGGCGACGAGGTGAGCGGTGCGCTCAACCCGGCGCAGCAGATCATCAAGATCGTCCACGAGGAGCTCGTCGAGATCCTCGGCGGCGAGACCCGTCGGCTGCGCTTCGCCAAGAGCGGCCCGACCGTCATCATGCTCGCCGGACTCCAGGGCGCGGGCAAGACGACCCTGGCCGCCAAGCTCGCACTGTGGCTCAAGGAGCAGAGCAAGTCCCCGCTGCTCGTCGCCTGCGACCTCCAGCGCCCCAACGCGGTCAACCAGCTCCAGGTCAACGGCGACCGGGTCGGCGTGCCCGTCTTCGCTCCCGAGCCCGGCAACGGTGTCGGCGACCCGGTCGCGGTCGCCACTGCCGCCATGGAGGAGGCCCGCCGCAAGCTGTACGACGTCGTGATCGTCGACACCGCCGGCCGCCTCGGTGTGGACGCCGAGCTGATGCAGCAGGCCGCCGACATCCGCGACGCGGTCGAGCCGGACGAGGTCCTGTTCGTCGTCGACGCGATGATCGGCCAGGACGCGGTCAGCACCGCCCAGGCCTTCCTCGACGGGGTCGGCTACGACGGCGTGGTCCTCACCAAGCTCGACGGCGACGCCCGCGGTGGCGCGGCGCTCTCGATCCGCCAGGTCACCGGCCGCCCGGTCATGTTCGCCTCCTCGGGCGAGAAGATGACCGACTTCGACGTCTTCCACCCCGACCGGATGGCCTCGCGCATCCTCGACATGGGCGACATGCTCACCCTGATCGAGCAGGCCGAGAAGACGTTCGACCAAGAGCAGGCCATGCAGGCCGCGGCCAAGCTCAGCGGCCAGGGCGGCGAGTTCACCCTCGACGACTTCCTCCAGCAGATGCAGCAGGTCCGCAAGCTCGGCTCGATGTCGAAGATCCTCGGCATGCTGCCCGGCATGGGCCAGATGCGTGAGCAGCTGGAGAACTTCGACGACCGCGAGATCGACCGGATCCAGGCGATCATCCAGTCGATGACGCCGGCCGAGCGGGCCAACCCCAAGATGATCGACGGCTCCCGGCGCGCCCGCATCGCCAAGGGCTCGGGCCGCAACGTCAGCGACGTCAACCAGCTCGTCGACCGGTTCTTCGAGGCCCGCAAGATGATGCTGCAGATGATGAAGGGCGGCGGCATGCCCGGGATGCCCGGCATGCCGGGGATGCCCGGCGCGGCCGGTGGCGGCAAGCGCGGCAAGGCCAAGCAGCAGCCGAAGAAGGGCAAGGGCCGTCGCGTCTCGGGCAACCCCGCCAAGGCCGCCCAGGACGCGGCCAAGGAGAAGGAGAAGGCCGCCGCATCGGCCGCCAACCCGTTCGGCACGCCGGGCGAGGACATCGACTACGAGAAGGCCGCCGCCAACCTCGACCTGCCCCAGGACTTCTCGAAGTTCCTGAAGTAGGGAGTCCGGTCGGTGCAGGGATCCCCGGTCAACCGGTCGACCGGACGGCCTGACTCACCCGTCGGTGCAGGATCCCGGTCGACCGGGTACTCCAGCACCGGACGGCCACAACCCCAGCACGAGCGCGAGCGGAGAGGCAACGATGGCCACCGTCCTGATCGTCGACGGTGCCAACGTCGTCGGTGCGCGCCCCGACGGGTGGTGGAAGGACCGCGCGGGTGCGGCCCTGCGGCTGCACGAGTCGTTGATGACGGCCGACGTGCCGCAGGAGACGGTGGTGCTGGTGCTCGAGGGAGCGGCGAAGGGCGGCGTACGACCCGGGCGGGACGCGCACGTGCGCACCGTGCACGCCAAGGGCAACGGCGACGACGCGATCGTCGCCGAGGCCGCCAAGGCCGCCGAACGGGGTGACCGGATCACGGTGGTGACCGCCGACCGGATCCTGATGGGCCGCGTCGAGCATCACGGCGCCACGATCATGAGCCCCACCTGGTTGCTCGGCGAGCTGGAGTAGACCGCGCGATAACGTCGCTCCATGAGCGTGCTGAAGTTCCGAGGTCCGGTCCTGCCCGAGGGCGAGGCCCGCACCCTGTACGTCGTCGACGGCCACGTCACCTACGAGCCGCAGGCCGGGGCCGAGACGGCCGCCGAGGGCTGGATCGTGCCCGGGCTGGTCGACGCGCACAACCACCTCGGCCTCGAGGACACCGGGGGAGTCCCGGACGACGAGGTGGAGCGGCAGGCCCTCGCCGACCGTGAGGCCGGCATCCTGCTCCTGCGTGACTGCGGCTCGCCGGTCGACACCCGCTGGGTGCAGGACCGCGAGGACCTGCCGCGGCTCGTGCGCTGTGGGCGCCACGTCGCCCGCACCCGCCGCTACATCCGCGACTACGGGCACGAGGTCGAGCCGGACCAGCTGGCCGAGACCGTGGCCGGCGAGGCTCGGGCGGGCGACGGCTGGGTCAAGGTGGTGGGCGACTGGATCTCGCGCGAGGCCGGCGACCTCGCCCCGTCGTTCCCGGCCCCGGCCTTCGCCGACGCGATCGCCGCCGCCCACGCGGAGGGCGCCAAGGTGACCGCGCACTGCTTCGGCACCGAGGTCCTCTCCGGGCTGCTCGAGGCCGGGATCGACTGCATCGAGCACGGCACCGGCCTGACCGAGGACCACCTGGCCCTGATGGCCGAGCGCCGGGTGGCGCTGGTGCCGACGGTGCTCCAGACGACGAAGTTCCCCGAGTTCGCCGACGCCGGTCGCGAGCAGTTCCCGGCCTACGCCGACACGATGGAGCGTCTGTTCACGCGGCGTCGCGACGTGCTGATGGCGGCGTACGAGGCCGGCGTCGCGCTGTACGTCGGCAGCGACGGCGGCGGCTCGGTCCGGCACGGTGCGCTGGGCGAGGAGGTCCTGGCCATGGCCGAGATGGGGCTCCCGGCCGACTACGTGCTCGGCGCCGCGTCGTGGCGTGGCCGGGAGTGGCTGGGCTTCGACGCCCTCGGTGAGGGGGCGGCGGCCGACTTCGTGGTCTACCCGCGCGACCCGCTCGTCGACCTGACCGTGCTCGCCGAGCCGGCCGTCGTCGTGCTCCGGGGCTCGGTCGTCCGCGGGCTGCCGTCCGCCGCGCGATGAGGCTCAGGGGGCCGGCCGGAGCAGGTCCTGCAGGTCCTCGATCCGCGCCGGGTCGGGCTCGTAGCGCACCAGGGCGCAGTTGCGCTTGACCAGCTCGTCGGCCACCGCGCGCCCGGTGCGCTTGTCGACGACCGTGCGCCAGATCTCGTTGGTCCGGTAGACGCGATCGTCCACGCGTACGAAGTGCTCGTCCCGGGCCTCGACCCGGTAGGACACCGGGGTCGGCTCGTCGGCACGGAGCTCGCCACGCAGGTGCCGCTCACCCACCCAGGTGCGCACCTCGAAGGTCGTGGCCGTGTCGTTGCGCACCACCAGGTCGACGTAGTTGTAGACGATCGAGCACCCGACACCCCACGGCAGCACCCGGCCCTTGTCGGGGAACGGGTCGAAGCTGTGCTCGGAGCGCTCGACGACCGTGAGCGGGGAGTGGAGGAACATCCAGTGCAGCAGGTTGGCGAGCTGGCAGAGCCCACCGCCGACCCCCGCCACGGCCTCGCCGTTCGACAACCTCATCCCCTCGAGGTAGCCCTTGCGGCGGGTGGCGTTGCCCACGACCCGGTTGAAGGAGAACGTCTCACCGGGGCGGATCAGCAGCCGGTCGGTGCGCGCGGCCGCGAGCCGGAGGTTGACCACCTTGTTGCGCTGCAGCCGCATCTCGTCGGGGGAGAGCTCGCGCATCAGCAGCGACCCGTGCTGCTTGACCCGCACCGGCAGGTCGGCGGTGGAGCGGGTGCGGGTCCGGGGCGTCGTGCTGAGCAGCCACCCCGCTCGGCGCCGAGCCCGGTGCGCGCGCACGGCCCACGGGAACAGCCACCGGTGCCGCTGCGAGGGTCGGGCACGACGTGCGCCGAGCCGGGCGAGGAGCTGCTCGGGCAGCGCAGTCCCGCCGGTGCCGGCGGGACCGGTGGTGCCGGTGGTGCCGGGGGTGTCGGACGCAGGGACGTCGAGGACGGTCATGATCGTGTGACGCACCACCGGCCGCGCAGGTTGCGGACCGGGGCAGGAGTCCGGCTCCTGCGTCCGGATTTCGACACCCCGGCCGCGTCTGGCAGACTCAGGTGCTGAGTCCTGCGCGTGCGGCCCCTCTCACCGAGCGATGTCAGGCCCCTTCGAAGGATCCGACCCGGTGTTCCCCACTCGGTCCAGGCCCTTCACCCACACACGAGTTCCAAGGAGACACCAACACGTGTCCGTCAAGATCCGTTTGAAGCGCCTGGGCAAGGTCCGGGTGCCGCAGTACCGCATCGTCGTCGTCGACTCGCGCAAGAAGCGCGACGGCAAGGTCATCGAGGAGATCGGCCTCTACCACCCCAAGGAGGACCCGAGCTACATCCGGGTCGTCTCCGACCGGGCACAGTACTGGCTCGGGGTCGGCGCGCAGCCGTCCGAGGCCGTCGCCAAGATCCTCCGGATCACCGGCGACTGGCAGACCTTCAGGGGCATCTCGGGCACCGAGGGCACCCTCAAGGTCGCCGAGGTCAAGCAGGCCAAGATCGACCGCTTCAACGAGGCGCTCAAGGAGGCCGGCGACGAGCCCAAGGGTGACGCCGTCACCAAGAAGTCGTCTGCCAAGAAGACCGCCGAGAAGCCGGCCGAGAAGCCGGCCGACAAGGCCGAGGAGGCTCCCGCCGCGGAGACGCCCGCGGCCGCGGCTCCTGGTGACGAGGCTCCGGCCGACGGAGGCCCCGGCCGAGGAGGCTCCGGCCGCCGAGGCCCCTGCCACCGACGCCGAGCCGAGCGCCTGATGCTCGCCGACGCGCTCGAGCACCTCGTCCGGGGTGTCGTCGACAACCCCGACGACGTCAGCGTGCGCGACAAGCAGCTGCGTCGCGGCTCGATCCTCGAGGTGCGCGTGCACCCCGACGACCTCGGCAAGGTGATCGGTCGGGGCGGCCGTACGGCGTCCGCCTTCCGCACCGTGATCTCGGCCCTGGCCGGTCGCGAAGGCGCCCGCATCGACTTCGTCGACGTCGACCGCCGCCGCTGAGCGACGCACGCCTGCGCACCGGGCCCTGCTCCCCTCCGGGGGAGCGGGGCCCGCTGTCGTTCCCGGGTGGCTCCCCTGTCGGGGAGCCCTTTCCCGACGCGCGGGGCGGTCGGCCACCCTCTACCCTGACCGCGTGGAAACCCTGGAGGTCGTGGTCGGCCGGATCGGCAAGCCGCACGGCGTCCGCGGCGAGGTCACCGTCGACGTGCGCACCGACGAGCCCGAACGACGCTACGCCGACGGAGCCGTGCTGCGGGTCGAGGCGCCACGCGGCTCGGCCTTCTCGCGCCCGAGCCTGACCGTCGAGCGCACCCGCTGGCACCAGGGCACGCTGCTGGTCACCTTCACCGGCCTGACCGACCGCAACGAGGCCGAGGCCGCGCGCGGGTGCGTCCTGCACGCCGACATCCCCGTGGACGCGAGCCCCGACGACCCCGACGAGTACTACGACCACCAGCTGGTCGGGCTGACGGCGTACGACGTCGGCGGCACCCACCTGGGCGAGGTCACCGGTCTGGTGCACGGCGGCGCCCAGGACCTGCTGGCGATCAGGGCGCTCGACGGCCGCGACACGCTCGTGCCGTTCGTCGCTGCGCTGGTGCCCGAGGTGGACCTCGTGGCGCGGCGGGTGGTGGTCGCCGACCGCCCGGGCCTGGTGGCCCCGCTCCCCGAGGACTGAGCGCGCGATGCGCCTCGACTACCTCACGATCTTCCCCGACTGGTTCGCCCCGCTCGGGTTGTCGCTGCCCGGCAAGGCCGTCGCCTCCGGGCTGCTCGACCTGCACGTCCACGACCTCCGGGGGTGGGCGCGCGACCGGCACCACACCGTCGACGACACGCCGTACGGCGGCGGCGCCGGCATGGTGATGAAGCCGGAGCCGTGGGGGGAGGCCCTCGACGAGGTGCTGCCCGACGGCGCGACCCTGGTGGTGCCCACCCCGTCGGGGGAGCCGTTCCGCCAGGCCACCGCGCGTGACCTCGCCACCCGTGAGCACCTGGTCTTCGCCTGCGGTCGCTACGAGGGCATCGACCAGCGCGTGCTCGACCACGCCGCCGGGCGCGCGGAGGTGCGCGAGGTCAGCCTCGGCGACTACGTGCTCAACGGCGGCGAGGTCGCCGCGCTGGCGGTCACCGAGGCCGTCGTGCGCCTGCTGCCCGGCTTCATGGGCAACGCTGCCTCACTGGTGGAGGAGTCGCACGAGGACGGCCTCCTGGAGTACCCGAGCTACACCAAGCCGGCCTCGTGGCGCGGGCTCGACGTGCCTCCGGTGCTGCTGTCGGGCGACCACGGCGCGATCGCGGCCTGGCGCCACGAGCAGTCGCTGCTGCGCACCGCGGCCCGGCGTCCCGACCTGCTCCGTCCGGGGCGCACGGCGTCGTCGTGGGAGGTGGAGCCCGCGACCCGCGGCGACGCCGGGGAGCTCCTCACCCTCCAGCGGGCCTGCTGGCTCCAGGAGGCGGTGGCCAACGACAGCGTCGCCGGGCATCCCCGCGCTGCACGAGACGCTCGCCGACGTGGAGGCCTGGATCGAGAGCTGGACGTCGTACGTCGTGCGCTCCGGGGGCCGCCTCGTCGGAGCCGTGCGCGGTCGGCTCGTGGGCGATGCGTGGGACATCGGCCGGATCATGGTGGCGCCCGACCTGCAGGGGAGGGGCCTGGGCCGGGTGCTGCTCGAGCACATCCAGGAGGTGGCCGACCCGGCGGCGACGTCGTACGTGCTGTTCACCGGGGCGCAGAGCCACGACAACATCCGGATGTACCGCAAGGCCGGCTTCCGGCTGCGCCGCGACCTCGAGGCCCCGCCGCTGGCCGTGGTGCTCACCAAGCCGCGCCGGCCCGGCTTGTAACACGCCGTCCACCGGTCTGGTCACACGCTGCAACGGCGTGGACAGAGCAGTGGACGGCGTGTTACATGGCGGGGCGGGCCCGAACGCGGGCCCAGGCTCGATTACGGCCGGGACCCACGCCTGTGGCAAACTTCCCTCTTGGTCCAGCCGACCGAAGGACCGCTCCGAGGAACGCACGGAGGGTCTGCGTCGGGCCCCTGCCACAGGGGGAGCCTTGCGCCGCCGGTCAGCGGTGCTGGACCCGCACCACGCACGATCCCAGCTGAACACTTCCGATTCCGCGTCTGACCTGTGGCACTCGCGAGGAGAACATCATGAGCAACCTCATCGCCGAGCTCGGCAACGCCCAGAAGCGCGACGACGTCCCGGCCTTCCGCGCCGGTGACACCATCAAGGTCCACGTGAAGGTCGTCGAGGGCAGCCGCTCGCGTGTCCAGATCTTCCAGGGCGTGGTCATCCGCGTGCAGGGCTCCGGCATCGGCCGCACCTTCACGGTCCGCAAGGTCTCCTTCGGCGTGGGTGTCGAGCGGACCTTCCCGCTCCACTCCCCGATCTTCGAGGAGATCGAGGTCGTGACCCGCGGCGACGTGCGTCGCGCCAAGCTCTACTACCTGCGCAACCTGCGCGGCAAGGCCGCCAAGATCAAGGAGCGCCGCGACGCGTGAGCCCGGTTGCCCGACCGCAGCTCTCCTGGAGCTCCCGGCGTGACTGACGACGAGCGGGCGGCCGAGGCACCCGAGGGTGCCGAGGCCGGCCCGACGTCGGACGCGCCGGTCACCACGGGTGCCGCGGGCAGCGGCCGGTTGGCCGACCCGACCCGCACGAAGAAGCGCCAGCTCCCGATCTGGCAGGAGTCGATCCTGCTGGTCGGGATCGCGCTCGTGCTGGCCATCGTGGTCAAGGCGCTGTTCGTGCAGGCCTTCTACATCCCGTCGGCCTCGATGGAGCCGGGTCTGGTCAACAACGACCGGATCATCGTCGAGAAGCCGTCGTACTGGTTCGGTGGGTCACCCTCGCGCGGCGACGTCGTCGTCTTCAAGGACCCGGGCGGCTGGCTCGGCTCCGACGAGGGCAACCAGGTCTCGGGCTTCCGCACCGTGCTGTCCAAGGTCGGGCTCTACCCGGGTGGCGGCCACCTGGTGAAGCGGGTCGTCGGCGTCGCCGGCGACACCATCACCTGCTGCGACGCCGAGGGCCGGATCATGGTCAACGGCGTGCCGCTCGACGAAGGCGACTACATCGCACCGCGGCGAGCCACCGTCGACTGCAACGGCCCGATGATCTCCACGTGCGACTGGAGCGCCGGCCCGGTCCCGGAGGGCAGCATCTTCGTGATGGGCGACAACCGGGCCAACTCCGCCGACTCGACGGTGCACCTGTGCCTGGAGGGCGAGACCGACTGCACCGACGACCCGTTCGTCGACGTCGACCTCGTCGTCGGCAAGGTCGTCGGCGTCGTCTGGCCGGCCAGGAACTTCCACCTCATCGGCACCGCCGACTCCTTCGCCGACGTGCCCGACGCCGGCTGATGTCATGAGCGCGCTGCCGCGCGGCTCGACGGTACGTCGCGACGCCGGGCTCTACGGCTACGAACGAGCGCTGCGCCGCCACGGCATCGAGGTCGTCGCCGGCGTCGACGAGGCCGGACGTGGCGCCTGCGCGGGACCCCTGGTCGCGGGTGCGGCGATCCTGCCCGCCGGCAGGGCCGGCGTCGTACCGGGCCTCGCCGACTCCAAGCTGCTCACCGAGAAGGCGCGCGAGCGGTGCTACACCGAGATCCTCCGGCGCGCCGTGGCCTGGTCGGTGGTGGTGATCGAGCACGACGAGTGCGACCGGCTCGGCATGCACGTGGCCAACATCGAGGCCCTGCGCCGAGCGGTGGCCCGGCTGGAGACCCGACCGGAGTACGTGCTGACCGACGGCTTCCCGGTCGACGGCCTCGGCGTGCCCGGGCTCGCGGTCTGGAAGGGCGACCGGGTCGCGGCCTGCATCGCGGCTGCCTCGGTGCTGGCCAAGGTGACGCGCGACCGGATGATGACCGAGCTCGACGCCGAGTGGCCGGCGTACGACTTCAAGACCCACAAGGGCTACATCACCGACGTCCACGCGGCTGCCCTGACCGAGCACGGTCCCTCGCCGGTGCACCGCATGCGCTTCGTCAACGTACGACGTGCCGCCGGCCTCGAGCCGCCGGGCAGACGCCTGAGGTGTCAGGCGCGCTGGGGGAGCCCGAACACGGTGCGGACCCCGGTGGAGAAGAGCACCGAGTCGGGCGGGCGCGCCGGCGACGCCGGGCAGCCCGGCCGCGGCGAGGAGGTCGTCGTCGAGGTCGACCAGGCGCGCCTGCGCGCAGCGGCCACGGCGTGTGGGTGTTGGGCACCCACAGCGTGCGTCCCGAGGCGGCGGGTGTGGAGGCCGAAGCGCGCGGTGAGGAACAGGTCCAGCGGCGGCGGCTCGTCGATCGCCACGCCGATCTCGACCTCCATCGACGAGCTCGGCCGCGCGGCGCGTGCGGCGCTCGGTGCGGTAGCGCAGCCGCTGACCGACGAGGTCGTCCTCCGCCGGGAGGTCCTGGGGGATCCGTGACATCCGGGCGCAGCTTGTAGGGCACGCCGAAGCCGAGGTTGGCACCCGACCACGACGGCGAGCCGCTCGGCCTCCAGCGAGCAGAAGACCACGCCGTGCCGGCCCCGGTCGTCGATGGAGTAGAGGCGGACGTTGGTCTCCAGGAACGTCCCGAGGTAGGGCACCGGACCCCGGTGACCCAGGCCGCCGTCGACCATCCGGAACGGGATCAGGCCGACCCACGAGGAGCCGTCGTACGTGTCCGGGCGGACGCCGGCGGGCATCAGGTGCGCCACGGCCTCCGGCTCGACGCGCCAGTGGACGAACGCGATGTCGCGCCACCACTGGCTCATGATCTGGCGGGTCGGCAGCGGCGGACCCTCGGCGGCAAAGGGCCTGTCGGTGTCGTCCTGGGGGTGGCTCACCCCTCTACGATGGCACTGCCGGACAGCCTCGGAGGTAGACCCCCGCCGCACCGGTCCACGATCACCGACGGGCGCCGCCAGGGGCCCACCGACAGGAGTGCGATGAGCGCCGAGGACCTCGAGAAGTACGAGACCGAGCAGGAGCTCACCCTCTATCGCGAGTACCGCGACGTCGTGGGCATCTTCAAGTACGTCGTCGAGACCGACCGCCGCTTCTACCTCTGCAACCAGGTCGACGTGAAGGCCCGCACCGAGGCCGGTGACGTGTTCTTCGAGGTGTCGATGTCGGATGCCTGGGTGTGGGACATGTACCGACCCGCCCGGTTCGCCAAGAACGTCAAGGTGCTGACGTTCAAGGACGTCAACGTCGAGGAGCTGGCCGAGCAGGACATCGACCCGCCCAAGCCGTAGGCCCGGGGCGGCGTCTCCGGTCCGTCCGACGACGCGCCGCCGCCGGCACCGGGGTGGCACCCGCCGCGTCGACTCCGACGTCCGAGCGATCCGCACAGCCTGGCGACGATGGTCTTCGGCCCGCTCACGGGGCTGATCGGGGCAGAGGTCGGCGGCTCGGACGTGATCTTGGACAGCACTCCGGCGCTCGGCTGCGCGCGACCGCGCCTCGTCGGCTGACCCGACTACCCACGAGTCGTCCACAGGCGAGCCTCGCCCTCGTTCGTCCACAGGCCGTTGCCCGGTGCCGCCCGACCGTCCTCGCCGGCGTCGAGGGTGGGCGCAGGAGGTCAGCAGATGACGACGACAGCAGCAAGCAGGCAGGCGCTCGGCGCCTACGGCGAGACCGTGGCCGAGCGGCACCTCGTGGAGCGCGGGTTCGTGGTGCTCGACCGCAACTGGCGGTGCGACGCGGGCGAGATCGACCTGGTGCTCCGCGAGGGCGCCGTGCTCGTGGTGTGCGAGGTCAAGACCCGGCGCGGGCGTGCTCGGCGGGCTGCCGCACGAGGCGATCACCGACGCCAAGCTCGACCGGCTCCGGCGGCTGGGGGAGCGATGGGCCGCGGCGCGCGGCGTGCGCCCCCCCGACACCCGGATCGACCTGGTCGCGGTGATGCGTCCGCGCCAGGGTGCGGCCGTGGTCGACCACGTGCGCGGGATCGGCTGATGGCCGTCGCCACCGCGCGCTCGGTGTCGCTGCACGGCTCCCTCGGGCACCTCATCGACGTGCAGGCCGACGTGTCGCCGGGTCAGGTCGGGGTCAACATGGTGGGCCGCGCCGACACCTCGCTGCGCGAGGCGGCCGACCGGTGCCGGATGGCCATCATCAACAGCGACCTGGGGTGGCCGGCCACGAAGCGGATCACCGTCCTGTTCTCGCCGGCCGACCTGGTCAAGCGCGGTCCCCACTTCGACCTCGCGGTGGCGGTGGCGATCCTGGCCGCCGACGGCACGGTGCCGCCCGCGGCGCTGCTGGAGACCGCGTTCATCGGCGAGCTCACCCTCGACGGCGGGCTGCGCTCGGTGCCCGGGGTGCTGCCGATGGTCCTGGCCGCGGCCCAGCGCGGGATCCGGCACGTGTTCGTCCCGGAGCCGCAGGTGAAGGAGGCCGCCATGGTGCCGGGGATGTCCGTGCTCGGGATGCGCTCGCTGGCGCAGGTGATCGCCGAGCTGTGCGGCGAGCTGGTGCCCGAGGCGCCTCCGGTGGCCCCGATGTCGGGGTCGCGGCTGTTGACCTGGCGGGGGGAGGAACGGCTCGAGCAGGTCGACTTCGCCGACCTCGTCGGGCTGCACGACGCCAAGTACGCCACCGAGGTGGCCGCCGCGGGCGGGCACGCGCTGCTGCTGTCCGGGCCGAAGGGGGCCGGCAAGACCAGCCTCGCCGAACGGATCCCCTCGATCCTCCCCGACCTCATCCCCGAGGAGGCGCTCGAGCTGACCGCGATCCACTCCCTGGCGGGGGCGCTCGAGCCGGGCGACGACCTGCTGACGGCCCCGCCCTACATCGCACCCCACCACGACGCCAGCAAGACGAGCATCGTCGGCGGCGGCAGCGGGCAGGTGCGACCCGGCGAGATCAGCCGCGCGCATGCGGGCGTGCTGTTCCTCGACGAGTTCCCCCTGTTCCGCTCCGACATCATCGAGGCGCTGCGACAGCCCCTGGAGAGCGGTGACATCACGGTCGCGCGACGCGACGAGTCGGTGACCCTTCCCGCGCGGGGGATGCTGGTGTTCGCCTGCAACCCGTGCCCGTGTGGCAACTATGCGGTCAGGGTCGGCCGGAGTCGCTGCACCTGCCGACCCCAGCAGCTGCGTGACTACCGCAGCAAGCTGACCGGCCCACTGGCCGACCGGATCGACGTCCTGCGCCACGTCGGGCCCCTGCTGCCCCACGAGCGGGGCGGTCCGCCGGCCGAGTCCTCGGCCGACATCCGGCTCCGGGTGGCGGCCGCCCGCGAGCGCCAGCACCGGCGCTACGCCGGCTGCGGGTGGCGGCTCAACGGTCAGGCGCCGGGCCCGACGCTGCGCGACCGGTGGCCGCTCGCCGACGAGGCCAGGCGCGCGCTCGACAGCGCGCTCTACGCCGGGCGGTTGAGCAGCCGGGGAGCAGTGCGTGTGCACCGGTTGGCGCTCACCGTGGCCGACCTCGCGTCGGTGCGGCTGGGTCGAGAGGTCGTGCCCGGGGTCGCTGAGGTCGACGCGGCGCTGCGCCTGCGCACCGGTGAGCCGCTCCTGGTCTCGCAGCTCGGTCGGGTCGCCGGATGAATGCGCCCGGCGGCGTACCGGGTGCGGCGGGGGAGCCGGGTGGTGCGGGGACCGAGCCGCCCGGTGCTGCCGAGCGGCTGGCGCGCGTGGCCCTGAGCCGGCTGGCCGAGCCCGGCGACCTGCGCCTGTCGTCCCTGGTGGCCGAGATCGGGGCCGTCGAGCTCCACCGGCTGCTGGTGGAGGAGCGCGGGCCCGACGGTCTGCGCACCGACGTGGCGGCCCGGCTCGCCGAGGTCGATCCTGCTCGCGAGCTCGAGGGCGCCGAGCGTGCGGGGCTGCGGTTCGTGGTCCCGGGCGACCGGGAGTGGCCGAGCCAGCTCGCCGACCTGGGCGGGGTGGCGCCCCTCCAGGAGCGCGGTGGCGTGCCGGTCGGGCTCTGGGTCAAGGGTCCCCTGCGACTCGACACCCTGGAGCACTCCGTGGCGGTCGTCGGCTCGCGCGCCGCGACGACGTACGGCGAGGCGGTCGCCGGCGAGATCGCCGCGGTGGCCTCCCTGGCCGGGGTCGCGGTGGTGTCCGGGGCCGCGTTCGGCATCGACGTCGCGGCGCATCGCGGAGCCCTCGGCATGGACGGGCCGACCGTGGCGGTGCTCGCCTGCGGCGCCGACCGCGTCTACCCGGGCGCCCACCGGGCCCTGATCGACCACATCGGTGCGACCGGAGCGGTCGTCTCCGAGGGCCCGCCCGGGTGCGCCCCTCACCGCGTCCGCTTCCTCGCGCGCAACCGGGTCATCGCCGCCCTGGCTCGCGGCACGGTCGTCGTCGAGGCAGCGAGCCGCAGCGGCGCGCTCAACACCGCCAACTGGGCGGGGCGGCTCAACCGCGTCCTCATGGGCGTGCCGGGCCCGGTGACCAGCGTGAGCTCGGCGGGCGTCCACGAGCAGATCCGGGCGGGCGCGATGACGCTGGTCACGTCCGGCGCCGACGTGCTGGAGCTGGTCGGTCACTCGGGGGAGCACCTGGTGACCGCGGCTCGCGCCGCCTCTCCAGCCGCGGGACCAGCCTGACCGCGCGGCAACGCCAGGTGCTCGACGCCGTACCGGTGGCCTCGCGGGCGGGGCCGGGCTCGATCGCGCGGGTCGCCGGCCTCGGCATCCTCGAGGTGCGCGCTGCCCTGGACGCGCTGCAGCAGGCGGGCCTCGTGGAGGGCAGCGAGCTGGGCTGGCGGTTGGCGCGCCTCGAGAGGTGACCCGACGCGCCGGGCGCGCTCGGCCCGCGGGGGCCGCGGCCTTGCGATGATCACCGGGTGAGCGCGGCGGAGCAGGACGAGGGCGGCCACGACCTGCCCGAGCCGATGAGCCGGGTGCTGGCCGACTACGAGCGACACCTCGTCGCCGAGCGTGACCTGACGCCGCACACGGTGCGCGCCTACCTCTCCGACGTCGCCGGGGTGCTCGAGCACGCCCACCGGATGGGCCTCGACGACGCCGCCCAGCTCGACCTGCGCACCTTGCGGAGCTGGCTGGCCAAGCAGCAGAGCCTGGGGCGCTCGCGCACGACCCTGGCCCGCCGCGCCACCGCCGCGCGGGTCTTCACCGCCTGGCTGGCGCGCACCGGTCGGTCCGCGCAGGACGCCGGCGTCCTCCCTCGGCTCGCCCAAGGCGCACCAGAGCCTCCCCGCGGTGCTCCGCGTCGACGAGGCGCGAGACCTGATGGCCGCCGTCACCGCCCTGGCCGACGACGGGAGCGTCCTGGGGATGCGTGACGTCGCGATGCTGGAGCTGCTCTACGCCACCGGCATCCGGGTCGGTGAGCTCGTCGGCCTCGACGTCGACGACGTCGACCGCGACCGCAACGTGGTCCGGGTCTTCGGCAAGGGCCGCAAGGAGCGCACCGTCCCCTTCGGACGACCCGCAGCGCGGTCCTCTGGACTTCTGGGTCCGCCAGGGCCGACCGTCGCTGGCGGTCGACGGCGCCGGCGCCGCGCTCTTCCTGGGTGCCCGGGGGAGGCGGATCGACCAGCGCGCCGTCCGCACGCTCGTGCACCGGCGCATCGCCGACGTGCCGGGTGCGCCCGACATCGGTCCCCACGGACTGCGCCACACCGCCGCGACGCACCTGCTGGAGGGCGGTGCGGACCTGCGCTCGGTCCAGGAGCTGCTCGGGCACGCCTCCCTGGCGACCACGCAGCGCTACACCCACGTCACCACCGACCGGCTCCGGCGCGCCTACCAGCAGGCCCACCCGCGCGCCTGATCGCGCACGCAGCCGGTCAGACGAGCGGCAGCCGGTCGACGAGCGGTCGCCACCCGCCGTACGACGTGAGCGGTGGCGCGACGCCGACCGGGGCGTCGCGCCACAGGGGCAGCAGCCGCACCGGGGCGCGACCGACGAGCCGGAGCGGGTCCAGGTAGGTCTCGCCGCGGATCCAGCCCCAGTGCAGGCACGCCCGCGGGAAGCAGTGCGAGCGGGGGAGCTCGAGGGTCCCGAGCACGGCACCCGCGCTCGACGACGTCACCGACCGTCACCGAGGCGAGCACGGGCTGGTAGGTCGTGCGGGTGTCGCCGTGGCCGACGACCACCACCCCGGTGCCGGCGAGGGGACCGGCGTAGGACACGGTGCCCGCCAGAGCGGTGCGCACCTGCTGCCCGGCGGCACCGCCCAGGTCGACGCCGCGGTGACCGGAGCCGTAGGTCGAGTCGGGCGGGTCGAAGTCGGCCACCA
The DNA here is from genome assembly GCA_963757695.1 of uncultured Actinomycetota bacterium. Taxonomy (GTDB): domain Bacteria; phylum Actinomycetota; class Actinomycetes; order Propionibacteriales; family Nocardioidaceae; genus Nocardioides. The sequence goes on along the minus strand of CAVWTJ010000002.1, from coordinate 516,568 downwards.
CCTCGGGCTCGGGGCGCAACGGCCACTCGCCCACCGGGTCCGAGCCCTGCGGTCCGTCCGAGGCCGCGACCGGGCCGGCCCCGAGGATGCTCAGGGCCGTCCCGAGCACGACCCCCAGGACGACGACGACGGACCGCAGGGCACGGGCCGGGTGGGCGGTGGACATGACGCGACCCTGCCGCCGCCGACGCCAGGCGGCACCAGGCCCCGCGGGAGGCTGTGGAGGACGTCCTCGGACCCCCGCCTGTGCACGACTCGTGGCCATCGCGACCCCGCCGCGCGTCGAGTCGGCGCGACGTCGCGCCGACTCGGCAGGACAGGCGGCGGGGAGGCGGATTTCCGGTGTGAGCGTGGCCGCGACTATGCTGGACGCATCACTCCTCGGAGTGAAATTCGCACGCTCGCACACCGCGACGGCGCCGCGTCCTGGACGTGGGGCCGAGAACTCGTGGGCGGCGATCCTCGGTCCCGTCCGGACGCGCTCCACCAGAGCCGGACAGGTCGGGTCCCGCGCGGGCGTCAGGGCAGCCGACACCCGTCGGTCGCACCAACTGACAACGACCGGAGCCATCACCGGTGCGTCCTGGATCAAGGCGCACGGACGGGGATGGGTCCACCAGGAAAGAGAAGATCATGGCAGTCGTCACCATGCGCCAGCTCCTCGAGAGCGGCGTCCACTTCGGGCACCAGACCCGTCGCTGGAACCCGAAGATGAAGCGCTTCATCATGACCGAGCGCAACGGCATCTACATCATCGACCTGCAGCAGTCGCTGGCCTACATCGACCGCTCGTACGCCTTCGTCAAGGAGGTCGTCTCCAAGGGCGGCACCGTGATGTTCGTCGGCACCAAGAAGCAGGCCCAGGAGGCCATCGCCGAGCAGGCGATGCGCGTCGGCATGCCCTACGTCAACCAGCGCTGGCTCGGCGGCATGCTCACCAACTTCCAGACCGTGCACCAGCGGATCAACCGCCTCAAGGAGCTCGACGAGGTCGACTTCGACGACGTCGCCGGCAGCAGCCGCACCAAGAAGGAGCTGCTGCAGATGCGTCGCGAGCGCGACAAGCTGAACAAGTCGCTCGGTGGTATCCGCGAGATGACCCGGACGCCGTCCGCGATCTGGATCGTCGACACGAACAAGGAGCACCTCGCCGTCGAGGAGGCGCGCAAGCTCAAGATCCCGATCATCGGCATCCTGGACACCAACTGCGACCCCGACACCGTCGACTTCCCGATCCCCGGCAACGACGACGCCATCCGCGCCGTCGGCCTGCTGACCCGTGTGGTCGCCGACGCCGTGGCCGAGGGCCTGATCGCCCGTTCGGGTGTCAAGACCGGCGAGGTCGTCCCCGGCGCCGAGGAGCCCCTGGCCGAGTGGGAGCGTGAGCTGCTCGGTGGCGACGCCGCCGCTGCTGCCGCCGATGCGACCTCTACTGCCGCTGCCGCGACCGAGACCGCTGCTCCGGCCGCCCCGGCGTCCGAGGCCACCGGCGCGTCCTCCGAGGGTGCAGACGCGGCCGCGACCGCCGACGCCTCCACCGAGGCGCCCGCTGCCGAGGCGCCCGCCGCGGAGAAGCCTGCCGCCGAGGCGCCTGCCGCCGAGGAGCCCGCCGCCGAGGCTGCCGCCGAGGAGCCCACCGCGGCCACCGCCACCACCGAGGCCTGAGCCCCGGTCGACCCAGATTCGAGGAAGACAACACTGATGGCGACTATCACCGCCGCCGACGTCAAGCAGCTGCGCGAGCAGAGCGGCGCCGGCATGATGGACTGCAAGAAGGCCCTCACCGAGGCCGACGGCGACTTCGACAAGGCTGTCGAGATCCTGCGGATCAAGGGTGGCAAGAAGATGGCCGAGCGCGCCGCCGAGCGCGAGGCGTCGGCCGGTCTGGTCGCCACCTCCGGTGGCGCCCTGGTCGAGCTCAACTGCGAGACCGACTTCGTCGCCAAGGGCGAGCCGTTCGTGAAGGCCGCCCAGCGGATCGCCGAGGCCGCCGACGCGGCCAAGGCCGGCGACGCCGCGACGCTGAAGGCTGTCGAGATCGACGGCGTCACCGTCGAGGCGATGGTCCACGACCTCGCGGTCTCCATCGGCGAGAAGATCGAGCTCGGTCGGGTCGCCTACTTCGACGGCCCGGTCGTGGTCTACATGCACAAGCGTGCTGCCGACCTCCCGCCGGCCGTCGGCGTGCTCGTCGAGTACGAGGGCGACGAGGACGCTGCCAAGGGTGCGGCCATGCAGGCCGCAGCCATGCGTCCGCAGTACCTCACCCGCGACGAGGTCCCCGCCGACGTCGTCGCCAAGGAGCGCGAGATCGCCGAGGCGACCTCGCGCGAGGAGGGCAAGCCCGAGCAGGCGATCGCCAAGATCACCGAGGGTCGTCTCAACGGCTTCTTCAAGGACGTCGTCCTGCTGGAGCAGCCGTCGGTGACGGAGAGCAAGAAGAGCGTCCAGGCGGTCCTCGACGCGTCCGGCACCACCGTGAAGCGGTTCGCCCGCTTCGAGGTCGGCGCCTGAGCCGCAGGATCCTCGCGATGGCCGGTCGCCCCGACAGGGGCGGCCGGCCATCGCGCATTTCCGTCCCCAGCGCTCGGGGGCGCCGGGTCGTGGTGCCGGTCGTGGTGCTGGTCGTGGTGCTCGGGCTGCTCGCGGTGGTGCTGGTCCGGGGCCGTCCCGACGAGGGGTCCTCGGCCGGGTCGAGCAGGGGGAGCACCCCGGACAGCTCGTTCACGGCGCCCTCGGGGGTCCTCCTCGCCCGTCCGTCCTCGCCGGAGGAGGACAACACCACGCTCCAGGTGCTCCTCGACCTCGTGCGCAACGTCCCGCAGCGCGAGCGGATCCGGCTCGTCGCCCACTCGTTCTCGTTCGTGCCCGCCGCGGAGGAGCTCGTCGCGGCGCACCGCAGAGGGGTCGAGGTCCAGGTGGTCGTCGACGCCGGCATCTCCGGCGGCTTCAAGGCGGCTGGGCTGTTGCGCGACGAGCTCGGCACCGACCGGACGTCGTCCTCGTTCGTGTACTTCGCACCCGGGCAGCTGCACCAGAAGACCTGGTCGTTCACGCGGACCGGGTCCTCGAGGGACGTGACGTTGGTCGGGTCGATGAACATCACCTACGAGTCTGCGCGGCAGTACACCGACGTCGTCTCGTACGTCGGGCGACGAGATGTCCGACGTGTCTTCGACAGGCGGTTCGTGCGGCTGGTCCGCGAGCTCCCCGACGTGAGCCCGGCGGGCTCGGTCCGGCTGGGGCGCGACCGGGCATGGTTCTACCCGGGGTACGACAAGGGCAGCGACCCGGTCCTGCGCCAGCTCGCCGCGGTGCCGCCGCTGGGTGCTCGCATCCGGGTGGTGATGTATGCCTGGCTCGACGGGCGCGGCCTCGCCCTGGCGCGGCTGCTGAAGGACAAGGACTCCGCCGGGGCCGAGGTGCAGGTCGTGCTCGGGCCGAGCGTCGGGCCCTCGGTCCGAGCCGTGCTCGAGGGGTCCGGGATCGACGTCCGACCCGGAGTGTTCGACGGCGGCGACGTGGTGCACCACAAGCTGACGCTCGTGCGGTACCCGGGGCCGCCGGACGCCGCCGGGACCGCCGTGACCGCCGGCGCGACGGTCCGGTTCGTCCTGACCGGGTCCGACAACTTCACCGACGCCTCGTTGGACCGCCCGGAGCTGCTCCTACGGGTGGGAGGCGCATCTCGCTACGCCCGGTACGACAGGTGGGTCGACCGGCTCGTGGCCCGGGGTCGGACCGAGACACGCTGACCCTGCTCTCCCTATCGGCTGCGCGATCGGCTCAAGTACCCTTCCCGTGGTCCCCGCACGCCTGCGCGGTGGGCGCTCACGATGAGGGAGAACACACACCATGGGTCTGTTCGACAAGGTCAGAGGCCAGTTCATCGACATCGTCGAGTTCCTCGACGACAGTCGTGACACCCTCGTGTGGCGCTTCCCGCGCCAGGGCAACGAGATCAAGAACAACGCCCAGCTGATCGTGCGCGAGGGGCAGGTGGCGGTCTTCGAGAGCGAGGGCCAGATCGCCGACGTGTTCACCCCGGGCACCTACACGCTCGAGACCAAGAACCTCCCGATCCTCTCCACCATCAAGGGCTGGAAGTACGGCTTCAACTCGCCGTTCAAGGCCGAGGTCTACTTCGTCGGGATGCGTCAGTACACCGACATGAAGTGGGGCACCCAGAACCCCGTCACCCTGCGCGACGCGGAGTTCGGGATGGTCCGGCTGCGAGCCTTCGGCACCTACTCGTTGCAGGTCGTCGACGCCTCGAAGCTGCTGCGCGAGCTGGTCGGCACCGACCCGCAGTTCCGCACCGACGAGGTCTCGGAGTTCCTGCGCCAGAACATCGTCAGCCAGGTCGGTACGGCGCTCGGCAACTCCAACCTGCCGATGCTCGACCTCGCCGCCAACCAGCAGACGATCGCGGCCACCCTCGCCGGGACGCTGACCACCAACCTGGCCGACTTCGGCATCAGCATCCCGCGCTTCGTCATCGAGAACATCTCGCTGCCGCCCGAGGTCGAGGAGGCGCTGGACAAGCGCACCTCGATGGGGGTGCTCGGCAACCTCGACCAGTACACGAAGTTCCAGGCCGCCGAGGCGATCGGCGACGCCGCCAACAACCCCGGCGGTGCCGGCGAGGGCATGGGGATGGGGATGGGGATGGCGCTGGGCCAGCAGATGGCCAACGCCCTCAACCCGCAGCAGGCGGCGGCGTCCGCACCGGCCGCCCAGGGCGGCCCGCCGCCCGCTCCCGGCCGCGGCCGCGGCGTTCTTCATGGCCGTGGACGGACAGCAGGTCGGTCCGGTCACCGTCGCCGAGATGCCGGCCAAGATCGCCGCCGGCGAGCTCACGCCGACCACGCTGGTGTGGCGCGACGGGCATGCCCCAGTGGAGCGCCGCGTCCGAGCTGCCCGAGCTGCGCGGACTGTTCCCCGCCACGCCGCCGCCGCTGCCGCCGCAGGCCTGACGGGAGAACGATGAGCGACGAGCACGCCCCGGCCCCCGTCGGACCCTCCCCCCTCAGCTCCACCTGCCCCAACTGCGGCGCGCAGACGGCGTACGCACCGGGCACGACCGCGCTCCGGTGCGGCTCGTGCGGCACCGATGCTGGAGATCGCGGGTCCCGACGTCCAGATCCAGGAGCACTCCTACGACGAGTGGCGGGCTCGCCACGGCGACGTCGTGGTCGCCGACCTCGGTGGCCAGGTCGTGCAGTGCAAGAACTGCGGTGCGACCACCGAGACCAAGGACCTGGCCGGCGCCTGCCAGTTCTGCGGCGGGGCGCTGGTGGCGCTCGACCACCCGGAGGGGCTCGTCGCCCCGGAGGCCGTCGTGCCGTTCCACGTCGACACCCGCGGTGCGAAGGACGCGTTCGGCGAGTGGGTCGGCTCGCGCTGGTTCGCCCCGGGCGCGCTGAAGAAGGTCGGCTCCACCGAGGCTCTGCACGGCACCTACGTGCCCGCACTGGACCTTCGACGCCCAGACCGAGACCCAGTACGACGGCCAGCGCGGCGACTACTACTACGTGACCGTGACCCACCAGGTCTCCGACGGCCAGGGCGGCACCCGGACCGAGACACGCCAGGAGCGCCGTACCCGCTGGCGGCACGCCTCCGGTCGGGTGGCCCGCTTCTTCGACGACGTGCTCGTGGTGGGCAGCACCCGGCTCGACCCCAAGAAGCTCAACAAGATGGGCCCCTGGGAGCTCGCCGAGGCGCGTCCCTTCCAGCAGGAGTACCTCACCGGCTACTCGGCGCTGCGCTACGACGTCGACCCGCAGCAGGGCGCCGCGGAGGCCCGCCAGGTGATGAAGGGCGTCATCGAGGGCGACTGCCGCCACGACATCGGCGGCGACGAGCAGCGCGTCGCCCACATGGACATCACCTACTCCCAGGCCATGTTCAAGCTGGTGCTGCTGCCCCTGTGGATCGCCACCTACCTCTACGCGGGGAAGACCTGGCAGGTGATGGTCAACGCCAACACCGGCGAGGTCGTCGGCGACCGCCCCTGGAGCGTCCCGAAGATCGTCGCCGCGGTGCTGGCCGCGCTGATCGTGATCGGGATCGTCGTCCTCCTGGCAGTCCAGTCCCGGGGGTGACGGCACGGGCGCCGACCAGGGTGGAGACCAGGGTGGCGGAGCCGTTCCGCGGGCCGATCGGATAGGTTGCTGGCGGGCCCGTGCTCCGGGCTCGACGTCGAAGACGAGCAGGAGGTTCACGGTGGCTGGTACAAACGCGTCTTGCTCAAGCTGTCGGGCGAGGTGTTCGGTGGCGGCAAGGTCGGGGTCGACCCCGACGTCGTCCAGACGATCGCCCGGGAGATCGCCGAGGTCGCCGAGTCCGGCGTGCAGATCGCCGTGGTCACCGGCGGCGGCAACTTCTTCCGCGGCGCCGAGCTCCAGCAGCGCGGCATGGACCGCGTCCGGGCCGACTACATGGGCATGCTCGGCATCGTCATGAACTGCCTGGCGCTCCAGGACTTCCTGGAGAAGATGGGGGTCGAGACCCGCGTCCAGACCGCGATCACGATGGGCCAGGTCGCCGAGCCGTACATCCCGCGCCGCGCGATCCGGCACATGGAGAAGGGCCGCGTCGTGATCTTCGGCGCCGGCATGGGGCATGCCGTTCTTCTCCACCGACACCGTGGCCGTCCAGCGTGCGCTGGAGAGCCGGTGCGACGTGGTGCTCTTCGCCAAGAGCGGCGTCGACGGGGTCTACTCGGCCGATCCCAAGAAGGACCCCACCGCGACCAAGTACGACGACCTCACCTTCGAGGAAGCCATCTCCAAGGGGCTAGCCGTGATCGACCAGACGGCGTTCACGCTGTGCGCCGAGAACAAGCTGCCGATGGTGGTCTTCGGCATGGAGCCCGAGGGCAACATCACCCGGGCCATCAGGGGTGAGAGGATCGGGACGCTGGTCAGCGCAGGCTGAGCGGCCCGACCAGCACGAGCTCGACGACCGGGCCCGGCGCAACGGCGTCCGGGAGCGGCACCCACAGGACCTGCACGACCCGAAAGGTTGGAACGTGATCAACGGCATCCTCAACGAGGCCGACTCCAAGATGGACAAGTCGGTCGAGGCGACCCGTGAGGAGTTCGCGGCGATCCGCGCCGGTCGCGCGACCCCCAGCATGTTCAACAAGATCACCGTCGACTACTACGGCACGCAGACGCCGCTCCAGCAGCTGGCGTCGTTCACGGCCCCGGAGGCGCGGATCATCATGATCGCGCCCTACGACCAGGGTGCGATGGGCAACGTCGAGCGGGCGATCCGCGACTCCGACCTCGGCGTGAACCCGTCCAACGACGGCAAGGTGCTGCGCTGCGTCTTCCCCGAGCTGACCGAGGAGCGCCGCAAGGAGTACGTCAAGCTCGCCCGCGGCAAGGCCGAGGACGGCCGGATCGCCATCCGCAACCTGCGTCGTACGGCCAAGCAGAACCTCGAGAAGCTCGAGAAGGACGGCGAGGTCGGCAAGGACGACGTCACCGGCGCCGAGAAGCGGCTCGACGCGGTCACCAAGAAGCACACCGACGAGATCGACGGGATGCTCAAGAGCAAGGAGGCCGAGCTGCTCGAGGTCTAGGACCTCGTGCGCTCTGCGACATGACCGACTCCACCTCCGGCGCCGCCCCGGCGCCGCAGAAGGACCACGGCCGCGCCGGACGTGACCTCAAGGCAGCCATCGGCTCGGCGGTGGTGCTCCTCGGGGCGATCGCGGCCTCGTTGCTGTTCCTGAAGACCGCCTTCATGGTGATCGTGGTGATCGCCGTCGTGGTGGCCGTCTGGGAGCTGCGCCAAGGACTGCTCGCCAAGGACATCGACCTGCCCGAGCAGCCGCTGATGCTCGGCGGCGTCGTGATGGTCGTCGTCGCCTACTTCTGGGGCACCAACGCGCTCGTCACGGCGACCGCGGTCACGGCGCTCGTGGTGATGCTCTGGCTGCTGCGCCGCGGCATCGACGGCTACGTGAAGAACGCCACGGGCTCGGTCTTCACCCTGATCTACGTCCCGTTCCTCGGCTCCTTCGTCGCCCTGCTCCTCTCCGAGGGTGGTCGTGGCGGCGGTGGCCTGGACGACGAGGGCGTCCAGGGGATCCTGACCTTCATCCTGGTGACGATCGCCTCCGACATCGGCGGCTACGTCGCCGGCGTCCTCTTCGGCAAGCACCCGATGGCGCCGGTCATCTCGCCGAAGAAGTCGTGGGAGGGCTTCGCCGGCTCGCTGGTCTTCACCGTGGCCGCAGGCATCGCGCTCGTCGTGCTGCTCCTGGACGGGGACTGGTGGGTCGGGATCCTCCTCGGTCTCATCGCCGTCGTGATGGCGACCCTGGGCGACCTGTGCGAGTCGGTGATGAAGCGCGACCTCGGCATCAAGGACATGAGCCAGGTCATCCCGGGTCACGGCGGCCTGATGGACCGCCTCGACTCGCTGCTCGCCACGATCGCCCCCATCTGGCTCGTGCTGCACTACCTGGTGTTCTGACCGCGTCGGAGGCGGGCCACGACCCCGCTTCCTGGTTCGCCACGCTCGCCCGTCGGCGTGGTGGGTCTCGGCACCGTCTGGACCGGTCCGGCCCGCGGACCTGACCTGGAGGGAGCCGGACCTGGACCGCTGGGCCGTGCTGGGCCCTCCCACGTGATGGGGCTGGGAGTGCCGAGATCGATTGGTGGTGCACAGGTCCGCTGATCTGCACGGATCGTGGGGTGTGTCGCCCTACGATCGCAACGTGAGCACCGACGAGGGCAGCCGCGTGGACGCCGGTCCCGTGGATCCGGACGCCCATCCGGACAACGAGCCGGACACTGGTCCGGCCGACGGTCCGGGCAACGGTCCGGACGGCGGTCCCGGCACGGGCGTCGAGGACGGCGTCGGCTGGTGGCACCGCAAGCACCCCGTGTTCGCACCCCTGAGCGGCTTCTACACCGGCCTGCTCGTGGTTATCCTCGTCCCGGCACTGTTCGGGGCCCTGCTGAGCATCTTCGTCGACGACGGCACCACCGAGGACCTGCTGCCCTTCGCGGCGGTCGTGTTCGCGATCCCGCTGGTGCTGCTCGGATTCCGCGGCACGCGGCGCTTCGGCCGCTACATGCTCCTCGGCATGGTGCTCACCGCGGCGGTCGTGCTGCTGGTGGCGGCCGCGACGATCTTCGTCCTCGTCACGATCGACGGGTAGGCGGGCTCACCGGGTCGTCCTCGGAGACCCAGTGGAGGGTGCGCTCGACCGCTCGCTCCCACGCGGCGCGTTCGCGCACCCGCACGCTCGCGCTCATGCTCGGCTCCCACCGCCCGGCCCGGTGCCAGTTGTTGCGCAGCCCCTCCAGGTCGGGCCAGTAGCCGACCGCCAGCCCCGCGGCGTACGCCGCCCCGAGCGAGACCGACTCGGCCATGAGCGGGCGCTCCACCGGCACGTCGAGCACGTCGGCCACGGTCTGCATGAGGAGCTGGTTCGACGTCATGCCGCCGTCGACCTTCAAGTGTGGTGAACCCGATACCGGTCTCGGCCGTCATCGCCTCGACGACCTCACAGGTCTGCCACGCGGTGGCCTCCAGCACCGCTCGGGCCAGGTGCGAGCGCGTGACGTACGACGTGAGGCCGACGATGACGCCACGCGCGTCGGGCTGCCACCGGGGGGCGAAGAGCCCGGCGAACGCGGGGACGATGTAGCAGCCGCCGTTGTCCTCGACCCGGCGCGCGAGGGTCTCGATCTCGGGGGCGGAGCGGATCATCTCCAGCGAGTCGCGGAACCACTGCACGAGGGAGCCGGCCGCGGCGATGGAGCCCTCGGTGGCGTAGACGGGAGCCTGCCCGTCGAGCGAGTAGGCCACGGTGGAGATCAGTCCGTGGCGGTGGGGAGCGATCTGCTCGCCGGTGTTCATCAGCAGGAAGGCCCCCGTGCCGTAGGTGCACTTGGCCTCGCCGGCCGCGAAGCAGGTCTGGCCGAAGAGCGCCGCCTGCTGGTCACCGAAGGCCCCGCCGATCGGCACCCCGGGCAGGCCGACCGTGCAGTCGCCGTACACCTGGGCGTTGGGGCGGATCTCGGGCAGCACCTCCCCCGGGATGTCCAGTGCGCCGAGGAGGCGCTGGTCCCAGTCGAGCGTGCGGATGTCCATGAGCATCGTGCGGCTGGCGTTGGTCACGTCGGTGACGTGGACGCCGCGGTCGGGGCCGCCGGTGAGGTTCCAGATCAGCCAGCTCTCGATGGTGCCGAAGGCGATCTCCCCGGTGGCGGCCCGCCGCTGGAGACCGGGCACGTGGTCGAGCAGCCAGCGCAGGCGTGGCGCGGCGAAGTAGCCGGCCGGCGCGAGACCGCAGACCTCCTCGAAGAGTGCGGCCGACGGACCCTGGTTCATCTCGGCCACCAGCTCGGCGGTGCGGGTGTCCTGCCAGGTGATGGCCGGTGCCACCGGACGCCCGGTGGCGCGGTCCCAGACGACGGTGGTCTCGCGCTGGTTGGCGATCCCGACGGCGGCGATGTCGGCGGCCTCGAGCCCGGCCTGGGCCAGCGCCTCGGGCAGCACCCGCAGGGTGTTGTGCCAGATCTCCATCGCGTCGTGCTCGGCCCATCCGGGCTGGGGGTAGTACTGGCGGTGCTCGTGCTGGGCGACCGCGACCATGCGACCGGCGTGGTCGAAGACCAGGCAGCGGGTCGACGTCGTGCCCTGGTCGATCGCGGCCACGTAGCCGGGGGCGCTCACAGCCGCTCCTGCAGGGTGCCCGAGATGGCGTCCGCGGCCGCCACGAGGTGGTCGACGAGCCCGGTCCGCGGCCCGCCGCCGGCAGCCAGCACCCGCTCGCGCGGCCCCGCCACCGCCAGCGCACCCACGCCGACTCCCATGTGGTGCCGGATCGGCGCGGCGATCGCTGCCATCCCGGGCTGGTAGGTCTCGTCGGCGACGGTCCAGCCCTGGCGGAACGCCTGCTGGACAGCGTGGGTCAGGTCGGCGCGGCGGGTCGGGGTCGCGGGGGTGTACGGCGTCAGCTCGAGCTCGTGGAGCCGGGCCAGCGCGGGGGAGAACGCGAGGAGGACGTGGCCGAGGGCCGTCGCGTGCAGCGGCAGCAGCTCGCCGGTGCGCATCCGCTGGGGGGACCGGTCGGGGCGGAACACGTGGTGCAGCAGCTCGACGCTCTGTCCCGACCTGATGCCGAGCTGCACCTCGAGGCCGCTGCGGGCGGCGAGGCCGTCGGCCCAGTTGGCCGCGCGGGAGCGCAGGAGGTGCGGGTCGATGGTCTCCCCGAGCGACCTGATCCCGGGCCCGAGGAGGTAGCGACCGGTCTCGGGGTCCTGGCTCGACGAAGCCGACGTCGCACAGGGTGCGCACGATGCCGTGGACCGTGGGTTTCGGCAGCGCCAGCATCCTGGCCAGCTCACCGAGAGGGACGGGCTCGGGCACGGCGCCGAGCAGGTGGAGCACGGCTGAGGCTCGTTCGATGGACTGGATGGGACCCGGCACGAGGCCAGCCTAGAGCAGCGTTCGACATGGTCGACCCAAGATTCGACATCGTCGAACGTCGCGGGTGGCCGTGACGCGCGTCACGGGGCAGGGTGTGTGACGGGCGCCACGGTGGCGTCCGGATCCTCGGGAGGGAAATGACGTGAGCAGAACCAAGCACCCGCTGATCGGAGAGCTGTGCGCCGAGTTCGCCGGGACCGCGATCCTGATCCTGTTCGGTACCGGTGTCGTGGCGCAGGTCGTCACGAGCGCGGACGGCAGCCTCGGTGACCACGACTCCATCGCCTGGGCCTGGGGCCTCGGCGTGACCCTCGGTGTCTATGTCGCAGCCCGGCTCTCCGGAGCCCACCTGAACCCCGCGGTCACGATCGCGCTGGCCACCTTCAAGGGCTTCGAGTGGTCGCAAGGTCGCGCCGTACGCGCTGGCCCAGACCCTCGGCGCCTTCGTCGCGGCGCTCATCGTGCGTGCGACGTACGCCGACCTGATCGGCATGGTCGACCCCGGCCACACCATCAAGACGCAGGGGATCTTCTCGACGCTGCCGGGCAACGGCATCGACGGGGTCAGCATCCCCACCGCGTTCCTCGACCAGGTCGTCGGCACGGCGATCCTGGTCTTCGTGATCTTCGCCCTGACCACCGCGTGGAACAACCCGCCGCTGGCCAACCTCGGCCCGGTCGTCGTCGGCCTGACCGTGGTCGCGATCGGCATGGCCTTCGGCGCCAACGCCGGCTACGCCATCAACCCCGCGCGTGACTTCGGCCCCCGCATCGCCTCGCTCATCACCGGCTACGGGGGAGCGATGAACGACCAGTCCGGAGACCTGTACTTCTGGTTGCCGATCGTCGCCCCGATCATCGGCGGGCTCATCGGCGGCCTGCTCTTCAAGTACCTCATCGAGAACCACCTGACGCCCGACGAGGGCGAGGAGCTCGCGGTGAGCGAGCCGATCGAGGCGCCCGCCGACCAGCGCGGCTGACCAGCACACCTCGAGCACGACACCCCCAATCCCTGCACCACCCTGACAAGGAGCAGCACCATGACCGAGTACGTCGGAGCCGTCGACCAGGGCACCACCAGCACCCGCTTCATGATCTTCGACCACTCGGGCAACGAGGTGGCGCGCCACCAGCTCGAGCACGAGCAGATCCTCCCGCAGGCCGGCTGGGTCGAGCACGACCCGGTGGAGATCTGGGAGCGCACCAGCTCGGTGCTGCAGACCGGTCTGCAGAAGGCGCAGGCTGACCGCCGACCGACCTGGTCGCCCTCGGCATCACCAACCAGCGCGAGACCACGGTCGTCTGGGACAAGAACACCGGCCGGCCCTACTACAACGCGATCGTGTGGCAGGACACCCGCACCGACCGGATCGCCAGCAAGCTCGAGCGCGACGGCCACGGCGACCTGATCCGCCAGCGGGCCGGGCTGCCCCCGGCGACGTACTTCTCGGGCGGCAAGATCCAGTGGATCCTCGAGAACGTCGACGGCGTCCGCGAGGCGGCCGAGGCGGGCGACGCGCTCTTCGGCAACACCGACTCCTGGCTGATCTGGAACCTCACCGGCGGCACCGACGGCGGCGTCCACGTCACCGAGCCGACCAACGCCAGCCGGACCATGCTGATGGACCTCGAGACGCTGCAGTGGGACGACGAGCTGCTGGCGCTCTTCGACATCCCGCGCGCAGATGCTGCCCGAGATCAAGGCCTCCAGCGAGCCGGGCGGCTACGGCACGACCCGCGCCAACGGCCCGCTGCGCGGCGAGGTGCCGCTCACCGGCATCCTCGGCGACCAGCAGGCCGCCACGGTCGGGCAGGTCTGCTTCGCTCCCGGCGAGGCCAAGAACACCTACGGCACCGGCAACTTCATGCTGCTCAACACCGGCACCGAGCTGGTGCGCTCGAAGTCCGGCCTGCTGACCACGGTCTGCTACCAGTTCGGCGACGAGCCGCCGACGTACGCCCTCGAGGGCTCGATCGCGGTGACCGGCTCGGCCGTGCAGTGGCTGCGCGACCAGCTCGGCATCATCAGCGGCGCCTCGCAGAGCGAGTCGCTGGCGCGGCAGGTCGAGGACAACGGCGGCGTCTACTTCGTGCCGGCGTTCTCGGGCCTGTTCGCGCCGTACTGGCGCTCGGACGCCCGCGGCGCCATCGTCGGGCTGTCCCGCTTCAACACCAACGCGCACCTGGCCCGGGCCACGCTGGAGTCGATCTGCTACCAGAGCCGCGACGTCGCCGAGGCGATGGAGAAGGACTCCGGGGTGACCCTGGAGGTGCTCAAGGTCGACGGCGGCGTCACCGCCAACGAGCTGTGCATGCAGATCCAGGCCGACGTCCTCGGCGTCGAGGTCAGCCGGCCGGTGGTGGCCGAGACCACCGCTCTCGGAGCGGCGTACGCCGCCGGGCTCGCCGTCGGGCTTCTGGAACAACACCGACGAGCTGCGCGAGAACTGGAACGAGGCGAAGAGATGGTCGCCACAGTGGGATGAGGAGCAGCGCGAGGCTGGTTACACCCAGTGGAAGAAGGCCGTGACCCGCACGCTGGACTGGGTCGACGTCGAATGACGCCGCAGCCCGCGCCACGGCCGTCCACCGCAGCACCGCCCGAGAGGAAGGCACCCCGTTGAGGTCCGTCGCACTGTCCCCCGAGTTCCGCGAGAAGTCCCTGCAGGCCATGGCCGCCGAAGAGCTCGACATCCTGGTGATCGGCGGTGGGGTCGTGGGCGCGGGCAGCGCGCTCGACGCCGCCACCCGCGGTCTCAACGTCGGCCTGGTCGAGGCGCGTGACTTCGCCTCCGGCACCTCGAGCCGGTCCAGCAAGCTGGTCCACGGCGGCCTGCGCTACCTGGAGATGCTCGACTTCCGGCTGGTGGCCGAGGCGCTCAAGGAGCGCGGCCTGCTCCTGCAGGAGCTGGCCCCGCACCTGGTGCACCCGGTGCGCGTTCCTCTACCCGCTGCAGCACCGGTGGTGGGAGCGCTTCTACGCCGGCTCCGGCGTCGCGCTGTACGACGTCATGTCGCCGCGTCTCGGGGCGGGCCGGCGTCCCGCTGCACCAGCACCTCACCCGGCGCGGGGCCCGCAAGCTGGCGCCGTCGCTGCGCAAGGACGCCCTGGTCGGCGCGCTGAAGTACTACGACGCGCAGGTCGACGACGCCCGGCACACCATGTTCATCGCCCGCACCGCCGCGGCGTACGGCGCCCACGTGGCCTCGCGGGCCCGCGTCGTCGAGCTGCTCAGCGACGGCGAGCGGGTGACCGGCGCGCGTGGTCCGCGACCTCGAGAACGGCACGACCGTGACGATCCGCGCCAAGCAGGTCGTCAACGCCACCGGCGTGTGGACCGACGAGACCCAGGCGCTCGGCGGCCAGCGCGGCCAGTTCCACGTGCGCGCCAGCAAGGGCATCCACCTGGTCGTGCCCAAGGACCGGATCCGCTCCGAGGTCGGGATGATCCTGCGCACCGAGAAGTCGGTGCTGTTCGTGATCCCGTGGGGCCGGCACTGGATCATCGGCACCACCGACACCGACTGGTCGCTCGACAAGGCGCACCCGGCGGCCAGCGAGGCCGACATCGACTACCTGCTCGAGCACGTCAACGCGGTGCTCGAGGTGCCGCTGACCCGCGCCGACGTCGAGGGCGTCTACGCCGGGCCTGCGGCCGCTGCTGGAGGGAGAGTCCGACGCCACGTCGAAGCTCTCCCGCGAGCACGCGGTCGGCCACCCCGCCCCGGGCCTGGTCGTCGTGGCCGGCGGCAAGTACACGACGTACCGGATCATGGCCGAGGACGCGGTCGACGAGGCCGTCTTCGGCCTGTCGGCCGCAGTTCGACCGCACCGTCGGCCCGTCGGTGACCCAGGACGTGCCGCTGCTGGGCGCCGAGGGCTACCACGCGCTGAAGAACTCGCGCGCGGTGCTGGCCGAGCGCTCGGGGCTGCACGAGGTCTGGATCGACCACCTCCTGGACCGCTACGGCTCGCTGGTCCACGAGCTGCTCGACCTGGTCGAGGCCGACCCGAGCGCTGGGCGAGCCGCTCGCCGAGGCGACCGACTACCTGCGGGTGGAGGCGCTCTACGCCGCCAGCCACGAGGGTGCCCGGCACCTCGACGACATCCTCACCCGTCGCATCCGGCTCTCGATCGAGTCCTTCGACCGCGGTGTCGGTGCGGCCGAGGAGGTCGCCGACCTGGTCGGACCGGTGCTGGGCTGGAGCGACGAGCAGCGCGAGGTCGAGATCGACCACTACCGCAAGCGGGTCGAGGCCGAGCGCGAGAGCCAGCTGATGCCCGACGACGAGACCGCCGACGCCGCCCGCCTGGGCGCGGCCGACGTCGTACCGCTCAGCTGAGGTCGCCGGTCGCGGCGACGGGCGTGGCGGCACGAGTTCGCCGCCACGCCCGCGGGGTGGGAGGATGGGCCGCCTGATGTCCGAGACTCCCGCCCCGTCCCCGAGCGCTCCCGAGGGCGCCACGTCGCTCCCGCTCGTCTTCGACGAGCCGCGCGGCCGCAAGAAGCCGCCGCGGCACCTGGCCGACCTGACCGGCCCCGAGCGCAAGGCCCTGCTCGAGGAGCAGGGTCTGCCCGGGTTCCGGGCCAAGCAGCTCTCCACCCACTACTTCGGCCGCCTCGTCGACGACCCCGAGCAGATGACCGACCTGCCGGCCGGCCAGCGCGCCGACCTCGTCGCCGCCCTGCTCCCGACGCTGATGACGCCGTTGCGGACGATGGAGGCCGACAAGGGCACCACCGTCAAGACGCTGTGGAAGCTCTTCGACGGAGCGCTCGTCGAGTCGGTGCTGATGCGCTACCCCGAGCGCGCGACGCTGTGCGTGTCCAGCCAGGCCGGGTGCGGCATGGCCTGCCCGTTCTGCGCGACCGGGCAGGGCGGTCTGCAGCGCAACATGTCGACCGCCGAGATCGTCGAGCAGGTCGTCGCCGGTGCCAGGTCCCTGGCGCGCGGCGAGATCCCCGGCGGCCCGACCCGGGTCTCCAACGTGGTCTTCATGGGCATGGGCGAGCCGCTGGCCAACTACAAGGCCGTCATCGGCGCCGTACGACGCATGGTCGACCCCTCGCCCGAGGGCCTGGGCATGTCGGCCCGCGGGGATCACGGTCTCCACCGTCGGGCTGGTCCCGCGGATCAAGCAGCTGACCGAGGAGGGCATCCCGGTCACGCTCGCGCTGAGCCTGCACGCCCCCGACGACGAGCTGCGCAACGAGCTGGTCCCCATCAACACCCGCTTCTCGGTCGAGGAGACCGTCGACGCGGCGTTCCAGTACGCGCAGGTCACCAAGCGGCGGGTCTCGATCGAGTACGCCATGATGCGCGGCATCAACGACCAGGCCTGGCGCGCCGACCTGCTGGCCGACGTGCTGATGCGCGGCGACTGGGGCTGGGTCCACGTCAACCTGATCCCGCTCAACCCCACACCCGGCTCCAAGTGGACGGCGTCCGACCCGGCCGACGAGCGCGAGTTCGTCCGCCGTCTCGAGGCCAGGGGCATCCCGACCACGGTGCGCGACACCCGTGGCAGCGACATCGACGGTGCGTGCGGCCAGCTGGCCGCGACCGAGTAGCACCCGGATGGTGCTCGACCTCGACGCCGTCGTCGCGGCGGTCTCCCGCTGGAGCTTCATCCCGCACAACGCCGTGCGCGTCGAGACCGACGAGTACCAGCTCCTGCGGCTGCCCGGCTGGTGGGAGCGGCCCCTCGAGCTGCGGGTCTTCTGCCCTCGGCGTCCGCTCGACGAGGTCCTCGACGAGGTGCTCGTCGCCGGCCGCGCCTTCGACCTGACCTACGTGTGCTGCTGGGTGCGGATGGACGCCCCGGCCGGCTACGAGGACCTGCTGGTCGCCCGCGGTGCCTGCCTGGACGAGACGCTCGACGTCCTCGCCCGCCCGCTCGACGACCTGCCCGACCTCGACCCGTCCGGCGTCGAGGTCCGCTGGGCGACCGACCGGTCGACGTTCCGCGACGCCATGCGGGTCGGGGGAGAGGTCTTCGGCGGGGACGGCGAGGTCGACGACGCGACCCTCGACGAGGAGTTCGCCCAGGAGCAGGGCAAGGTCGAGCGGGGGGACGGCGGCAGCGTGGTCGCCTACCTGGACGACGCCGCCGTCGGGACCGCCGGCCTGACCCTCGCCGGTCCGGACGCCCGGCTCTGGGGCGGCGCGGTGTCGGAGGAGGCTCGTGGGCTGGGGATCTACCGGGCCCTGCTCGACGCACGCCTGCGGTACGCCGTCGCGCACGGCGGACGGCTGGCGCTGGTGAAGGGCCGGGTGCAGACGCTCGGGGCCGACCCTGCGGCGGGCGGGGTTCGAGAAGGTGGGCCAGGAGCGCTCCTACCTCCTCGACCTCTGAGGTCCGGGCCCGCCGACGTCCCCTACCGGGTGGCGGTGATCCCCCCGTCGACGGGGATCAGCGCGCCGTGGACGTAGGCGGCGTCGTCCGAGACGACCCAGGCGACGGCGCGAGGCGACCTCCTCGGGAGTGCCCGGGCGGCCCGCGGGTGTCCCGGCGGTCATCTGGGCGATCACGTCGCCGTCACCGGCGTTGATCGGGGTCCGCGTGGCACCGGGTGCGACGGTGTTGACCCGGACCCCGCGAGGGCCGAACTCGGCAGCCCAGCTCCGGGCGAGCTGCGCCTCGGCGGCCTTGGTCGCGGAGTAGAAGCCGACGAACGGGTGCCCCACCGTCGCCATCCAGGACCCGATGACCACGATCGCGCCGTGGCCGCGCTCGGCCATCGCGGGAGCGAGGGCCGCGGTGAGGACGTGGGGTGCACGGAGGTTGACAGCCAGGGTGGCCTCGAGGTCGTCGTCGGAGAGCGTGACCGTGTCGACCGGCGGGCAGATGGCGGCGTTGTGCACCAGGATGTCCACGCGCCCGTCGAGGGCGGTCGGTCCAGGCGGCGGCGAGCGAGCGGAGGTCGCTCGGCGGCGCGGTGAGGTCGCCGGCGACGAAGAGCGCCGTACCTCCTGCGGCCTCGATGGAGGAGACCACCTCGGCGCCACGCTCGGCGTCGCGGCCGGTGACGACGACGTGGGCGCCGCGTGCGGCGAGGGCATGGGCGGTGGCCGCCCCGATGCCGCTGGTGGAGCCGGTGACGACTGCGGTCCGGCCGGACAGGGACTGGTGGGTGTTCATGACGACGAGTCCACCGCGGCGAGCTCGATCGCACCAGGTCGAGTCCTGACGGGGCACGACATGACCAGGCGCCGCGCCGTCCGGTGTCCGTAGGCTGGCGAGGTGCCTGCCGACCGATCCGCGCTCGGAGCGTTCCTACGATCACGCCGAGACCGTCTCACCCCTGCCCGAGCGGGCATCACGGCCTTTCCCGGCCCGCGCCGGGTGCCCGGGCTCCGCAAGGAGGAGCTGGCGGTGCTCGCCGGGCTCAGCCCCGACCACTACAGCCGGATCGAGCAGGGTCGGCAGCACACCGTCACCGACGAGGTCGTCGAGTCGCTGAGCCGCGCGCTGCAGCTCGACGAGGTCGAGCGGGCCCACCTGCGCGACCTCGCGGCCCCGACCCGCCGTCGTACGGCGTCGTGGGAGGCCCCGCAACGAGCGGACCCGGGCCTGCTGCGGGTGATGACCACGATGGACCACGTGCCCGCTCCTGCTGCTGGGCCGTCGCTCCGAGATCCTCGCCTGCAACGCCCTGCTGCGCGCCGTCCTCGGTCGCTGAGGTCGCGACCGGATCGAGCGTTCGTGCGCTGGCTCTTCCTCGACCCCCGGGCGCGCGAGCGCATCGAGAACTGGTCCGACTTCGCGGCGGCCGCGGTCGGCGCCCTGCGGTACGAGGTCGGCCGGCACGCCTCGGACCGACGGCTCCTGGACCTGGTCGACGAGCTGCGCGCGACCGACCCCGACGTGGCGCAGTGGTGGGACGACCACGGCGTCACCGATCGGACCTCGGTCGACAAGCGGATCGCCCACCCCGTCGGCGGGCCGCTCGCCTTCGGCATCGAGGCCCTCGTCTCCCCGCACGACCCGGAGCAACGCCTCGATCGTCTACACCGTGGAGCCGGGCATCGGCGACCGCTCGGACGCTGCCGAGCCTGGTCGCCTGGGGGATCGAGGAGCCTGTCGATCACGCGTCCCGGCCCGGACCCTCCTGATCGGTCCGGGCGTCGGCGGGCGGCACTATGCTCGGGCACCGTGAGCAAGGTCTTCACCACGAGCGTCGCGGCGGTCTACTCCCACTACGTCACCAAGGTCGAGAGGAAGGGCCGCACCAAGGCCGAGCTCGACCAGGTGATCGAGTGGCTGACCGGTTTCGACAAGCGGTCGCTGGATGCGCACCTGGCAGCGGGGACGACGTTCGAGGAGTTCTTCGCCGCGGCGTCCCTGCACCCCAACGCATCCTCGATCACTGGCCTGGTCTGCGGCGTGCGGGTCGAGGACGTCGAGGACCCGCTGATGCAGAAGATCCGCTACCTGGACAAGCTCGTCGACGAGCTCGCCAAGGGCAGGGCGATGGAGAAGGTGCTGCGGCCCCACCCGACGCCGTGACCGACCGGGTCTCGCTCTCGCGACTGCCGGGGGACCGCGTGCTGGCCGTCGACGGCGACGTGGAGCGCGTGATGGATGTCGGCGAGCTGGCGGCGTACGTGCGCGGGCGTGAGGCCGACCGGCCGCGCTGGGTGTGGGACGACACCGCCCGGTGGTACCCACCCCTGCTGGCCGCCGGGGTCCGGGTCGAGCGCTGCCACGACCTGCGCCTGTGCCGCCGGCTCCTGCGCCGGGCCCCGGCAGTCGACCGACGACTGCTGGAGGGCGAGCAGTCCGAGCACTGGGACCGGCTCCGGCCGGCCGCGCCGTCCCACCCGGCCCTCTTCTCGGTCGACGACACCGCCGAGCACCTGCGCGCCGATCGTGGAGGACACCCGGCAGCTGGCCGCCGCGACCTCGTCGACCGAGCGGCCCGGCTCGGGCTCCTGCTCGCGGCGGAGTCGGCGGGCGCCCTCAGCGCGGCCGAGATGACGCCACGCCGGAGTGCCGTGGCGGGTCGACGTCCACGAGCAGCTGCTCACCGAGATGCTCGGGCCGCGCCCGCCGCGGGGCGCCCGGCCACGACGGCTCGAGGAGCTGGTGGGGGAGGTGCGGGCTGCCTTCGCGTCGCCCGGTCTCAACCCCGACTCGCGCCCCGAGCTGCTGGCCGCCTTGCGCCGGGCCGGGCTCGACGCCGCCGACACCCGGGCGTCCTCCCTGCGCCCGCTCGAGCACCCGGGGATCGCCCCGCTGCTCCGCTACAAGCAGCTCGCGCACCTGTTCCAGACCAACGGCTGGGCCTGGATCGACCAGTGGGTGAGCGGCGGACGGTTCCGGCCGTCGTACCAGCCGGCCGGCTCCGTCCACAGGTCGCTGGTCGTCCAACGGGGGAGGAGCCCTGTCGTTCCCGGTCCAGGTCCGTCCGGCAGCGGTGGCCGACGACGGGTGGGTCTTCGTGGTCGCCGACGTCGCCCAGCTCGAGCCTCGCGTGCTCGCCGGGATGAGCGGCGATCGGGCGCTGGCCAGGGCGGCACGCGGCACCGACCTCTACCAGGGGATGGTCGACGACGGCGCCGTGGCGACCCGCAGCGACGCCAAGCTCGGCCTGCTCGGCGCGATGTACGGCGCCACCAGCGGCGAGAGCGGTCGGATGGTCGCGGGACTCACCCGGCGCTACCCCGACGCCTTCGGCCTCGTCGAGGAGGCGGCTCGCGCCGGTGAGCGCGCACAGGTGGTGCGCACCCTGCTGGGGCGCGGCTCACCCGGCCTGGGCGAGGTGTGGGACGCCGCCGCGGGCGACGCCGCCGCCGTCGACCCGGACGCCCAGGCGCGGCTGCGGCGCTCGTACGGTCGCTTCACCCGCAACTTCGTCGTCCAGGGCACGGGCGCCGAGTGGGCGCTGTGCTGGATCGCCGACCTCCGCAACAGGCTCTGGCGGCTCGGTGGCACGGGGGACCTCGTCGCCCGACCACACCTCGTCTTCTTCCTTCACGACGAGGTCGTCGTCCACGCCCCGGCAGCCCTCGCGGACGACGTCGCTCATCAGGCGTCAGAGGCAGCCGCAACAGCCTCGGGCCTGCTCTTCCGCGACCTCGCCATCGACTTCCCCCTGAACACCTCGGTCGTGCGGTCCTACGCCGACGCCGGCAAACCGGGTGCGTCGGTCGACCCTGCGGTCGACGCGGTGGATCCGGACGACCTGATCGACCCGGCGGGACCGGTGCTCGGGGTGTGAGCGGCGCGGACGACGGGCGTCGAGATCCGACGTGCCGGGGGTCGGCGGCGGTCCAGCTGTGCCCACGAGTCGTCCACAGGTTGGTGGTCGTGATCGTTGTCCACAACCCGCGTGGTTGAGCGGGATTCGTGGTCCTGCAATGTCAGTGGTCGGTGGTTGAGTGGTCTCATGAGCAGGCACCTCGACGGCACCGGGACGGGTCATCCGATCCTCGGTTTCCTCGACGTCCTCGAGGACCGGCTCGACGAGATCACCGACGACCCGACCTGGTCGCTCAGTGCTGCTGAGACGACCGAGGCAGTGACCCGGCTGACCGCGGACCTGGCGCGGTTGGCCGAGGTCGAGGCCCGGCTGCTGCTGCAAGCCAAAGCGTTGGACGTGCACGGTGCGGCGGGGATGAACAGCCTCGCGGCCTGGTTGGCGCACACGACGCGGATGACGCGGGGCGCAGCGAACGCAAAGGTCCGGTTCGCCGACGTGTTGGCTGGGCACGAGCAGACGCGGGCCGCGGTGGGTGCCGGGGACGTGCTGGTCGAGCAGGCGCAGACCATCACCCAGGCCGTCGACGACCTGACCGGCGATCACGCCGGGATGCGCGTTCAGGCTGAGGCGCACCTCATCGAGGCCGCGGGCCAGTTCGATGCGAACAAGCTGACCACGTTGGGGCGACGGGTCGTGGAGGTCATCGACCCCGCCCATGCCGACCAGCACGAGGCGAAGCTGCTGGCCGACCAGGAAGCACGGGCACAGAAGAAGACGGCGTTCCGGATGCGCACCGACGTCGACGGTCTCGCGCACGGGTCGTTCACGATCCCGGCGTTGCAGGCCGAGATGCTCCGCAAGGCGTTGCAGGGCCTGGCTGCCCCGAAGCACGTCCGGGCCACCGAGGGTGCGGGGTCGTATGAGTATGAGAGGCAGACCCCGCAGAAGCTGGGTCACGCGTTCTGCGAGTACATCGAACGGTTCCCGACCGAGAAGCTCCCCAGCCTGGGTGGTTTGGCCGCGACGGTGGTGATCACCGCTGATGCGTCGGTCTTCACGCAGGGAGCTGACAAGGCGGGGTACACGGACACGGGGCAGGGGGTCTCCCCGAGCCTGCTCCTGCGCCTGGCGTGTGAGGCGAAGGTGATCCCCGCGGTCCTGGGCACCGCCGGTGTGGTGCTCGACCTCGGCCGCGAGCAGAGGTTCCACTCCAAGTCCCAGCGGTTGGCGTTGATCATCGCCCAGCGGACCTGCCAGCACCCGACGTGTGAGGTCCCCGGGGCGTTGTGCCACGTCCACCACACCAGAGCCTGGGCCGACGGCGGATCCACCGACACCACACACGCGGTACTCCTCTGCCCGTTCCACCACCACCAGGCCCACACCACGGGTGCGACCTACCCGCTGCGCACCTAGCCCGACGCAGCATGATGAGCGACCCGCCGACGAGCGGCCGTGGCCCCCGATCCTGCCTCTCGGCGTGGGTTTCGAGGCTCAGGCGCCAGGGCGCCTTCGCACCTCAACCACCGTGCGATTGCCGATCTCCGGTGGTTGAGGTGTGAGGAGCGCCAGCGACGAGCCTCGAAGCCTCCGCACCCGAGAGCCCCGACGCCGACTTTCGGCTCACCGGGTTTCGAGGCTCGGGCCCGGGGGGCCCTCGCACCTCAACCAGCGGTGCCGACGAGCGGGTGGCCCACGGTGGTTGAGGTGTGAGGAGCGCCAGCGACGAGCCTCGAAACCACCCGTGCCGACAAGCAACCGCCGGGCCCCGACGCCGACTTTCGGCTCACGGGGTTTCGAGGCTCAGGCGCCAGGGCGCCTTCGCACCTCAACCACCGGAGGGCTCGGGGTTTCGAGGGTCAGGCGCCAGGGCGCCTTCGCACCTCGACCACCGGAAGCCCTGGGCTTCGCACCTCGTACCGGCACTCGTGGTCACTCCGGTTCGTCCACCACGGCCGGGTCACGCGTGCGGGCCAGGTGCAGCGTGAGGTCGCCGTCGAGGGTCACCTGAGGGGGGAGCACCGCCAGGATCCGGTCGAACAGGTCCCTGCGCACGTCTGCCGGGAGCTGCAGGTAAGCCGAGACGGTCGACAGGTGGCCGAGGTAGTCGGCAGCGGACACCTCGAAGCGGCGCTCGATCGTGACCTGTCGTACGTCGGTGAAGTGCGGCGAGCCGAGGAGCTCGGTGCCGGGCCACTGCATCGCACTGTCCGGTGGGGTGCCGTCCGGGGAGGGAATCGTGTCGGCGTCGAGCACCGGGCTCCTGACGGCCCGCACGGCGTCCTCGAGTCCCGCCTCGGCGAGGTCCAGCTGCGCGCCGAAGGAGGCGAAGACCCCGCCGTCGCCGAGCAGTGACGCCACCCGGGGCCAGCGTCCGGCCGGATCGGTCCAGTGCATCGAAGCGGCCGCGAACACGAGGTCGTACGTCGCGGTGAGGGGCAGGTCCTCGAACGCGCCGAGCGTGGTGGAGACCGTCGCCGGGACGTGCCGCCGCAGCTCCTCGAGCATGGCGGGGTCGGGGTCGGTGGCCGTCACGACGATGCCGCGCGCGGCGAAGGTGCGGGTGGCCTTCCCGGTGCCGGCACCGATCTCCAGGGCAGCGCCGACGGGCCTGCCGGCGTAGGTGAGCACCTCCTCCACGAGCAGGTCGGGGTAGCCGGGTCGGTACCGCTCGTAGGCGGCCGCGACCGTCCCGAAGCTCAGGGCTCGCGCGTTCATCACGTCATGGTGGCAGCACACCCGGGCTGGGGGTGGAGCCGCGCCCCCGACGGAGGTCGACGTCGCCGTCCGCTCAAGTCTGGGTGGTGAGACCACCGTCGATGATGAAGTCGGCGCCGGTGATGTTGGAGCTGACGAGGTCGCTGGCGAGCAGGACCACGAGCGCTGCCACCTCCTCGGGGCGGGTGAAGCGCCCGGTGACGGACTGCCCTGCCGCTTCCTGCGCGACCGCCTTCGGGTCGCGTCCGCTGGCCCGACCGACGGCGGCCGCGACCCCGGAGCTGCCCAACCACAGGTCGGTGGCCACCGGTCCCGGACTGACCGTGTTCACCCGGACCCCGCTCGGGCCGACCTCCTTGGAGAGCGCCTTGCAGAAGCTCCTGAGTGCGGCCTTGGCTGCGCTGTAGTCGATCACCCCAGGATCGGGCAGGACGGCGTTGACCGAGCTGGTCGTCACGATCGATCCCCGTCCTGCGGCCAGCATCGCCGGCAGCGCAGCCCTGGTCGTCCTGACCGCTGCCATCAGGTTGAGGGCGATCGAGTGCAGCCACTGATCGTCGGTCACCATCAGGAATCCGTCGAGCCTCGGCGAGACCTGACCGACGTTGTTCACCACGATGTCTATCCCGCCGTGGTCCAGGGCCGCCGCCACCAGCTCGACCGGGCCGGACGACGTCGCCAGGTCCACCTGGACCGCCCGGACGCCTCCCCGGTCGACGAGCTCCTCCAGCTGCTCGCTGGTGTCACGAGCGCCGGCGACCACCCGGGCACCCTCGGCGACCAGGGCGCGGGTGATCGCCAGGCCGATGCCTCTGCTCGCGCCGGTGACGACCGCGACCCTGCCGTCCAGTCCGAGCTCCATGACCTCGCCACGTCCATCAGAGGTCCTGCGTCCTCAACCAGTCCAGGACCGCGTCCGCGACCTCTCTCCAGCCGCCGTCGACGGTGAGCGAGTGACCCCGACCCTCGAACTGCCGCAGCTCGGTGATGGCGGCGGAGTCGCGGTACTGCTTGAACGTCGATCGGGTGACCACGTCGGGAACGGTGTGGTCCTCGGTCCCGGAGATCAGAAGCAGGGGGCCGCGCCGATCGTTGGCCGTGTCCACCTCGGCCTGCGAGTGGAGCGCGAAGTTGGCGGCGGCCGCCTGGAACAAGGGCCGGGCCGGCGAGGGGATCGTCCACCGGTCGTGGAGCTCGTCGGACTCCTCCTGCGTCAGCGCGTTGCCGAAGCCGTACCGGAACTGCTCCGGGGTCAGCGAGACCGACCTGTGCAGGTTCGCCGGATTGCCGAGGGCGGGGAAGCCCGCACGCAGCTGGGCGAGCGGAAGGGGGAGCACGCCCTTGATCTGCGCAGGGTCGATGGCGACAGCGGCCGCACCGATGCCCTGGCCCAGCAGCTTCTCGGCGATGAGGCCGCCGAACGAGTGGCCGATGACCACCGGTGCGCCCTCCAGCGTCTCGATCACCCGGGCGTAGTGCGCGACCGCGTCGTCGATGCTGGTGTTCGCCACCAGGTCGGGTTGCTCGCGCGCCTCGGCGACCGTGGGTGGCTCGTTCGGCCAGCCCGGCGCCGTCGGCTGGTAGCCGGCGTCGCGGAAGAGCTCGAGCCACGGGTTCCAGCTCGTGGCGTGCAGCCA
Source organism: uncultured Actinomycetota bacterium (assembly GCA_963757695.1). Taxonomy (GTDB): domain Bacteria; phylum Actinomycetota; class Actinomycetes; order Propionibacteriales; family Nocardioidaceae; genus Nocardioides. The sequence continues at coordinate 490,541 of CAVWTJ010000002.1, read as the reverse complement.
CAGCCCGTGGACGAAGACCACCGGCCTGGGCGTGGGTCCTGTCATGGCGTCTCCTCGGACTCGGTGGGGTTGCCGGCTCGGCGTGAGGTGCCGACGGCCGCGAGGATGACGGCGGCGACGGCTCGGTGGTGCGAGAGCACCAGGGGTGGTGCGGACATGGTCGGTCGACCTCCGTGTCGTGCGGGTGCGTCTCGTGGGCGCGTTCTCGTCTAGGCAACACCCGCTCGCGTGCAGGTGTCCAAGACCTGTCGGGTCGCGATCGATAACCGCACTGGCGAAGACCCGGATGCCGCGGCTAGCGTGGCGCGCGGAGAGGCGACTTCGGATGGACCTTGACCTGCGGCTGGTGAGGTACTTCGTCACGGTCGCCGACGAGCTGCACTTCGGTCGCGCTGCCGCGAAGCTGTTCATCAGCCAGCCGGCGCTGTCGAAGCAGATCCGGAGGCTCGAGGACGAGGTCGGGTCCCGCCTGCTCGTGCGCGACAGCCGGCACGTGACCCTCACCCCGCGCGGTGAGCGGTTCCACGAGGACGCGCGGCAGCTGCTCGCCATCGCCGAGCGGATGCAGCGCGAGCCCGAGGCCAACACGGTGCGCATCGCGCACGTCTTCGAGCTGGACACGAGCAGACAGGTCGCCGACTCGTTCTCGAGCCGGTTCGACGACGTGCGGCTGGTCGAACGGTCCATGGACAGCGCCAAGCAGCTCACCGCGCTCCGCTCCGAGCAGCTCGACGTCGCCATCCTGCGAGTCACCCCGACGATGATGGCCGAGTGGCCGACCGGCTGGCACCGTCGGCTGCTGCGGCTCGAACCGCTGCTGCTGGTCGGGCGACCCGGTGACGAGCCGCACGAGGCCGTCTCGCTGCACCGACGTCCCGTCGAGGTGTTCGCCGACGCGGCAGGATCGGGTTTGTTCAACGTGCACGGCGAGTACCTCGCAGCCTTCGAGGCCCAGACCCGGGTCGCTCTGCGCTGGCTGGGCAACCCCGGGACGTTCTACCACTGCCTGGCCGCCGTGAGGAGGGCGCGCGAGCCCGCCTACACGCTGGAGTTCGAGAGCTACGCGACGCGCTACGCCGATGCCGGCATCCCCGTCTCGCGACCCGTCGAGCTCCAGCCCGTCTACCCCTGGTGGGTCGCGTGGCGCGACGACAGGCCCTCCGACTCGACGCTCGCCTTCGTCCGGACCGCGCTGGAGGTCTCCCGGCAACGTGGCTGGCTCCGGCCCGGCGCCGTGCGGGGTGCGCCGATGTGGTTGCCGTCGGACGACCCGGCTGTCCAGGAGCAGCCGGTGACCCCGGGTGGCTGACCGGACGGACCTCCACGTGACGGTGCCTGGCCTCGCCCCCGCCTGTCCTGCGCGGTGCGTCGGCTCGGGGTCGGGCCCGGCAGCCCGCCGACGGCGCCGCCCCTGCCTCCCTTCGCACGTCTGGGCCGGCCGGATCGCGATCCGCCGCCGGGTCAACCGGTCAGGCGCTGTTCACGTGTCGTCCACGCCGGGATCGGCACCCGTTGTGGCGGCCTTCCTAGCGTGCGCGGCATGGCCGACCTGGCAAGGCTCCCCGTCCCTGTCCGCCCCCACGACCTCCGCCCCCTCCGCCCCTTCGCCGACCAGCCGGGCGCGAACCCCCTCCGCGTGCTGGTGGTGGCCGAGTCCTTCCTGCCTCAGGTCAACGGAGTCACCAACTCCGTACGCCGCGTCCTCGAGCACCTCGCCGCCGAGGGCCACGCGGCCGAGCTGGTCGCCCCGACCGGTCCGGACACCTACGCCGGCTTCCGGGTGCGGCACGCGCGCGGGGCGACGCTGCCCTTCTACAAGGACTTCAAGATCGGGCTCGAGACCCGCCGCCGGCTGCGCCAGACGATGCTGCGCTTCCGTCCCGACGTCGTGCACATCGCCTCGCCCGCGACCCTCGGCTACCAGGCGGCCAAGGCCGCCGGCGAGCTCGGCATCCCGACCGTGGCGATCTACCAGACCGACCTCGTCGGCTTCGCGGAGCGCTACGAGGTGCCCGGCGGTGCCCGGGCGATGGCGTCGCTGACCCGGCGGATCCACGGTCGCGTCGACCGCACCCTGGCCCCGTCGAGCGCCAGCCTGGCCCAGCTCGCCGAGCTCGAGGTCCCCGACACCGCCCACTGGCCGCGGGGCGTCGACCTCCAGCAGTTCCACCCGGTACGACGAGACCCGGACCTGCGTCGGCGGCTGCTCGCCGGGCGGGACGAGGACACGCTCCTGGTCGGCTACGTCGGCCGGCTCGCTCCCGAGAAGGAGCTGGAGCTGCTGAGCGTCCTTGCCGACGACCCGCGCTACGCGCTCGTGCTCGTCGGCGGGGGTCCCGAGGAGCAGCGGTTGCGCACCCTGCTCCCCGGGGCTGCGTTCCTCGGCGTGCTGCACGGCGAGGAGCTCGGGGCGGCGTACGCCTCGCTCGACGTGTTCGTGCACACCGGTCGCCACGAGACCTACTGCCAGTCGGCGCAGGAGGCGCTGGCCTCCGGGGTCCCGGTCGTGGCGCCGCGCGCCGGCGGCCCGATCGACGTCGTCGCCGACACGGTGGCCGGCTACCTCTACCGACCCGGTGACGCTGCCGACCTGGCGTCGTACGTCGGGCGGCTGGCCGACAACAGGCTGCTCCGTCGTCGCGTCGGGCTGGCAGCGCGGCGCAGCGTGCGCGACCGGTCCTGGACTTCGGTCAACGCCGCCCTCGTCGGGCACTACCGCGACGTCATCGCCCTGCGCTCGACCCACGACGCCGGGCGGCGCTCCCAGCACCGCGTCGCGGGGTGACCGGCTGAGCGATCAGCCCAGGACGATCTCGACGGCATCGTCGACCGTGTCGACGAGATGGATGTTGCGCGCCATGGTCCGGCCCCGGGACAGTCGCTCGAGCAGCGGCCAGACCGGGGTCTCCTCGGTCCAGTACGCGCGGCCCACCAGCACCATCGGCGCCACCGCGGACTCGTCGGCGTAGTAGTTCTCGCAGGCGTCCTGGAAGACCTCCTGGACCGTGCCGGCGGCCCCCGGGAGGAACACGATCCCGGCGTCGCAGATCTCCAGCAGCACGGCCTCGCGCAGCGCGTTGCCGACGTACTTGGCGATGGCGGTGGCGAACTGGTTGGCCGGCTCGTGGCCGTAGAACCACGTCGGCACCCCCAGGCTCGGGGTCGGCTCGGGTGCATCGGCGAGCACCGCCCGGGCGACGTCGACCCACGCATCCACGGACTCGCGGAACGACGGCACGCAGGCCAGCCGGGCGATCGCCTCGGCCAGGGCAGCGGCATCGCCACCGGCGAAGCGGGCGCCCAGGTTGGCGGCCTCCATCGCGCCGGGACCGCCGCCGGTGGCGACGACCACGCGGGTGCCGAGGGCGTGGCCGAGCCGGGCGGCGTCGGCGTACGCCGGGTCGCCGCGCTGCAGCGCGTGTCCACCCATCACGCCGCACAGCCCGGCGCCGTCGACGTCGTCGGAGATCCACGCCGTCAGCGCCTCGCCGATGGCGTGGTCGTGCAGGGCGCTGGCCAGGGTGTCGTGCCGGTCGGGCACCCGCTGCGACCACGCGTAGACCCGCGCGTCCAGCGAGTCGGCGTACCGAGGCGTGTCGTAGAGCTCCTCGGGGGTGTAGAGGTCGGAGCGGTGCGGGTCCAGCGGGCAGCCCGGGACGGCCGGGCAGGACCAGGGCACCCGCGGCGCCCAGCGCGTCCTCGTCGGCCGGGTCCAGGGTGCACCCGAGGAACGTCGCCCCGGCCACGTGCAGCCGCAGCAGCTCCGCCCCTCGCTCGCGCAGGTCGAGCCCGTGCACGCTCCAGCTGCCCAGCGTGCGTGCCCCGGCCTCCAGCCGGTGGTCGAGCTGGGTCAGCGAGTCCACGTGCACCAGTCGTCCTCGGCTCCGTCTCACGCGGGCAGCCTACGACCGCGGACCGCCCCGGCGCCGTCGGTGGCGGCCGCCGGCACGACCCCTGGCACGACCCCTGGTACGACCGACGGCGCCACGACACCGGGTCAGAACGCGTGCGCCATCAGCTCCCCGAAGAGCTCGTGCTCGTCGGCGTCGGCCAGACCCTTCTGTCGGAACCACGCGCAGATGTTGGCGCAGTCGCGCATCAGGAAGTCCATCCCGTTGAGGTTGCCGACCAGGTCGACGATCTGCGGGAGGTCGATGATCACGAGCCGGTCGCCCGCCGCCAGGATGTTGTACGCCGAGAGGTCGCCGTGCACGATCCCCGCCTGCACCATGGTGGCGAGCGCGTCGCGCAGCTGGTCGAAGTAGGAGCGCAGCAGCTCCTGCTCGGGACGGGTCTGGGCCAGCCGCGGCGCGGTCTCGCCGTCGACGGTGATCCACTCCATCAGGATCTCGGTGCCGTCGATCTGGACCGGGTAGGGCACCGGCAGGCCCAGCTCGCCAGAGCCGGTTGAGGGCCGACCACTCCGAGACGGCCCACTCGCCGGCGGCGACGAGCCTGCCGAAGGTCGACTTGCGCTTCACCGCGCGCTCGTCGCGGGAGCGCTTCATCGAGCGCCCCTCGGTGTAGCTGGCCGAGCGGTGGAAGGTGCGGTGCTCGGGGGAGCGGTAGCGCTTGGCGGCCATCACCACCCCGCCGCCGGGGTCGAGCGGGTCGGCTCGCTCGAGCAGGAAGACGTCGGCCTCCTTGCCGGTCTTGAGGATGCCGAGCTCGGTGTCGATGGCGCCCTGCGAGGTCACGACCCAGTCGGGTCGCGGCTCGGGTCCGCGGGCGAGGGGCTCGACGCTGAGCCACGTCGACCAGCGCTGGGAGCCGTCCTCGAGGTCGTCGTAGGCCGTGAAGTCGAAGACGAACGACGGGTCGAGAGCGTCGGTGGGGGTGTGGGCGGCGGAGCCGGGTGAGGTGCTGCGATCAGGGGTGTGGCCGGGTGCGGACATCGGTGGTGGTGCTCGATTCTGAGAGGAGGTGGGCTGCGGGCAGGCCGGAGACAGTCCCAGGGGCAGTCATGGACATGTCACGCTCCTCTCGACGGCACCGGCTGGTCCGGTGTCCGGAGCCACCGTGGCCGATCGCGCGCCCCCTCGCAACCGGTTTATCCCTCCCCGGCGACGAGCGCGAGCACCGACTCCCGGGTCCAGTCGGGACCGATGCCCGCACACCCCATGAGGTACGCCGCCACCCGGTCCGGCTCCCAGCCGTGCGACTCGCGCAGCCCCCGGCCCATGGTGCCCAGGTAGGCGGCGCTCGGAGCACGGTACGGCGTGGGGCAGTCTCCCCAGTCGGCGGTGAAGGTCACCACCGGGGCCCCGTCGACCGCCCCGACGACGTGCATCGTGTCGTAGCGGCCCGGCCCGAAGCTCCAGGTGCCGGTGCTGAGCAGGCCCCCGAGGTCGAGGTCCGTCCCCGGGAGCCGGTGCATCTCCTGGGCGGCGAGGTCGCTGAACTGGTGCCGCGACAGCAGGTAGGCCCGCCCGACGGCGGACCCGTCGGTCGCCCCGGTCCCGGTCCTGGCCCCGGGCCCCGGGCTGGGACGTCGGGGGTCGTAGAACGCCACCCCGCCGCCCCAGGTCGGTGAATCCCAGGCGAAGTAGACCGAGCCGGGAAGCACGATCGGGCGGACGTCGCGCGGCGGTCCGGGATCCCGGGAGCCGGGGGTCGCCCGGGAGGCTCCCGCAGGGGTGCCGCCCTCCAGGTAGTGGCGCAGCCGGGTGCTGGACAGGTTGGTGCCGTAGGCGGCGTACCAGATCGCGTCGGACATCACCTCGACCCAAGCACATCGCCGGGGGCGTGATGGCCGTACCGTTCGCACATGGTCACGCTCGCGGGCGCTCGGGCGCGCCTCTCCCTGGCGTCGCTACCCGTCGCGGTCCTGGCCGTCCTCGGTGCCGGTCTGCCCGCTGTCGGCGCCGCCCCGGAGGCCGCTCCCGCCGAGGGCGCCCCCTCGGCATCCACCGCGCCGCACCCGCGACCGACGGTCGCGAGCGTCGGCACCGCCGGCATCGGCGACCCGTACTGGCCCTACGACGGCAACCGCGGCCTCGACGTGCGCACTACGACATCCACGACGCCTACGACTTCGCGACCGAGCGACTGTCGGCACCACGACCCTCACCGTCCGCGCCACCGCACGGCTGGCCCGCTTCCAGCTCGACCTGCTGCTCCCGGCATCGTCGGTGACCGTCGACGGCGCGCCCGCGTCGTTCGGCCAGTACGCCGGCCACGAGCTCGACATCACCCCGGCCGCGCCGATCGCGAAGGGCCGCCGCTTCCGCGTCGAGGTCACCTACGCCGGCCGGCCACGATCGGCGTCGTACGCAGGGGAGAGCAACTGGCTGGCCGACGCCACCGAGGTCGTGACGATGAACGAGCCGCACATGGCGCCGTGGTGGTTCCCGGCCAACGACCACCCGCGCGACAAGGCCACCTACGACATCACCGTGACCGGCCCGGCGACCCACCAGGTCGTCTCCAACGGGCTGCCGGTGGCCGCGAACGGTCGACGGTGACCTGGCCACCACGCACTGGCGCTCGGCGAAGCCGATGGCCAGCTACCTCGCGTTCTTCGCGCTCGGGCGCTACGAGATCGAGCGCGGCCGGCGCCACGGACTGCCCTGGTACAACGCGGTGTCGCGGGAGCTCGGCCGGCCCCGCGCCGCGCCGTCGCACTGCGCACCCTGAGGACGAGCTCCGACGTCACGGCGTGGCTGTCCGGTCGTCTGGGCCGTTATCCCGTTCGAGTCGACCGGTGGGCTGACGACCTCGCTCGACGTGGGCTTCGCGCTGGAGAACCAGACCCGCCCGACGTACCCCCGCTCCGTCGGCGGCGACCGGTCGGTGATCGTGCACGAGCTCGCGCACCAGTGGTTCGGTGACTCGGTGTCGGTCCGCAGCTGGCGCGACATCTGGCTCAACGAGGGCTTCGCGACGTTCCTGGAGGCCGCCTACGACGAGCGGCACGGCGGCGCAGCCGGCCAGCGCGTGGCTGCAGCGCACCTACCACGACGCCCGGGACTTCTACCCGGCCGTCGTTCTGGCGGCTCGACCTGACCGACCCCGGCCCGGCGCACGTCTTCGACGAGCCGGTCTACCTGCGCGGCGGCGATGGCGCTGCAGGCACTGCGCAACCGGGTCGGCGGCCACGACTTCTGGCGGGTGCTGCGCACCTGGGCGCGCACCCATCGGCACGGCAACGGCTCGGTCCACCAGTTCGAGCAGCTCGCCGAGAAGCTGTCGGACGAGCAGCTGGACGGCTTCTTCGACGCCTGGCTGCGTGCGCCGCGACCGCCCGCCGAGACCCGCGCCAACGGCCTGCGCTGAGGCCCCACGGTCAGGCGAGCCACGCCCGCGACGGGGGAGGACAACCTCGCGAGCGCGGAGTAACGTCCGCCACATGAATCTCGGGAACGACCGGGGGACCCGTCGCGACGACGGGGTCCCCGCGACAGACATGCGCAAGATCGCCCTGGCCGTCGTGCTGCTGGCGATACCGATCGTCGCCCTGATGTGGGTGCCGAGCTATGCCCGGGAGACGCCGAAGCTCTTCGGCTTCCCGTTCTTCTTCTGGTACCAGTTCCTGTGGGTGTTCCTCTGCTCGGCGCTCACCTGGACGGCCTACCGCCTGACCCTCTCGGCCCGCGCCCCGAGGCGCGGCGGCAAGGACGCCCCCGACGGGCAGGCGGGTCCGTCGGGTCCACCCGGGCCCGCGTCTGAGTCGGACGGCGGCTCCTCCCTCGGGACCGACCGATGAGCGCCCCGGTGTCCCGGGCGTCCGCGATGGTCCCGGTCCAGGTCACCGACACCAGCGTCAACGGGACGGCGCTGGCGGTGCTGATCGCGCTGTTCCTCGTGGTGACGGTCCTCGGGTTCATGGCCACCCGCTTCCGCGCGGACCGCCTCTCTCGACAGCCTCGACGAGTGGGGCCTCGGGGGCCGCAAGTTCGGCACCTGGGTGACCTGGTTCCTGCTCGGTGGGGACCTCTACACCGCCTACACCTTCGTCGCGGTGCCCGCCGCGATGTTCGCCACCGGTGCGGTCGCCGGCTTCTTCGCGGTCCCGTACACGATCATCCTGTACCCGATCATCTTCATCTTCATGGCGCGGCTGTGGTCGGTCAGCCACCGGCACGGCTACGTCACCACCGCCGACTTCGTGCGCGGCCGCTACGACGACCGGGCCTTGTCGCTGGCGGTCGCGGTCACCGGTTTCGTGGCCACGATGCCCTACATCGCGCTCCAGCTCGTCGGCATCCAGGCGGTCCTGGAGGTGAGTGGGGTCGGCGGAGGCGACAACTGGCTGGCCAAGGACCTGCCGCTCTTCATCGCCTTCGCGGTCCTCGCGGCCTACACCTACTCCTCGGGCCTGCGCGCGCCGGCGGTGATCGCGTTCGTCAAGGACATCCTCATCTACGTCGTCATCATCGTCGCGATCATCTACCTGCCCTCGCAGGTCGGCGGGTGGGACGCGATCTTCGGGGCGGCCAAGGACAAGATGGCGGCCACCAACGAGACGACCGGCGCTCCGACGGGCTCGTTCATCCCCGGTGACGGCCAGATGTGGGCCTACGCCACCCTCGGCCTCGGCTCGGCGATGGCGTTGTTCATGTACCCGCACTCGGTCACCGCCAGCCTCTCCTCGGGGAGCCGCACGACGATCCGTCGCAACGCGGCGATCCTCCCGGCGTACTCCTTCGTGCTCGGGCTGCTCGCCCTGCTCGGCTGGGTCGCGATCGCCGCCGGCACCGACCCGACCGGCCTCGACGGCAAGCCGAACGCCCAGCTGGTGGTCCCGCAGCTGTTCGAGGACTTCTTCCCCGACTGGTTCGTGGGGGTCGCCTTCGCGGCGATCGCCATCGGTGCCCTGGTGCCGGCCGCGATCATGTCGATCGCGGCGGCGAACACGTTCTCGCGCAACATCTACAAGGAGTGGCTGAAGAAGGACGCCACGCCGGCCCAGGAGGCCAAGGTCTCCAAGCTGATGTCGTTGGTGGTCAAGGGCTTCGCCCTGATCTTCGTGCTCACCCTCGACAAGCAGAACGCCATCAACTTCCAGCTCCTCGGTGGTGTGTGGATCCTGCAGACGTTCCCGGCGATCGTGTTCAGCCTCTACACCCGGTGGTTCCACAGGAAGGCGCTGCTGGCCGGCTGGGCGGCCGGGATGATCTACGGCACGGTCGCCGCCTACCGGGTGATCAGTCCCGCGACGGGCAACCACTTCGGCGGCAGCCTCGCCGAGATCCCGGTGCTGGGCGACCTCGGCTACATCGCGATGACCGCCTTCGTGCTCAACCTGGTCGTCCTCGTGGTGGTCACGCTGGTGCTGCGGGCGCTCAAGGTGCCCAACGGGCGCGACGTCACCACAGCGAGCGACTACTACGCCGATGCGGGCGACCCGCGGGTGGAGCCGGTGAGCCCGGAGCGGGAGGCACACCCCTAGGCGCCGCGGCCCCGTGCACGCGCGGGGCCGCGAAGGGCTCGCCGGGGGTGGAGCAGGTGGCTCGGAGGTCCGAGCCGCGCCCGGGACCGGCCTGCCACACTGGCCCCGTGCGCACCGACCCCCCACTGCCCGGTTCCCCGTCCGGTGAGCCGGCGGGTGACCCGTCCGACGTGGCCCGGCGCGACATCGTCGTCCTCGGGTCCACCGGCTCCATCGGCACCCAGGCCCTCGACCTCGTCCGGGCCCACCCCGACCGGTTCCGGGTGGTCGGGCTGACCGCCGGCGGCTCGCAGCGCGCGCTGTTCGAGCAGCAGGTCGCGGAGTTCGCGCCGGCGTACTCGGGGCTCGGCGAGGACGCCTCCACCGAGGCCGCCGGCCGGCCGTGCGACGTGGTGCTCAACGGCATCACCGGTGCGGTCGGGCTGCGCCCCACGCTGGCCGCCCTGGACGCCGGCACGACCCTGGCGCTGGCCAACAAGGAGTCGCTGATCATGGGCGGCCCGCTCGTGCTCGAGCGCGCGAGGCCGGGGCAGATCGTGCCAGTCGACTCCGAGCACAGCGCGATCGCCCAGTGCCTGCGCGGCGGCTCTGCCGCGGAGGTACGCCGGCTGGTGCTGACCGCGAGCGGCGGGCCGTTCCGCGGCCGCACCCGCGCCGAGCTCGCGGGGGTCACCCCCGAGCAGGCGATGAACCACCCGACCTGGGACATGGGCCCGGTCATCACCATCAACTCCGCCACCCTGGTCAACAAGGGCCTCGAGGTGATCGAGGCGCACCTGCTCTTCGGCATCCCGTTCGACCGGATCGAGGTCGTGGTCCACCCGACGAGCGTCGTGCACTCGATGGTCGAGTTCGTCGACGGCTCCACGCTGGTCCAGGCCAGCCCCCCGACCATGCTCATCCCGATCGCCCTCGGACTCGGCTGGCCCGACCGGGTGCCCGACGCGGCGCCGCCGGTCGACTGGACGCAGGCCCGAGACCTGGGAGTTCTTCCCGCTCGACGACGAGGCGTTCCCGGCCGTGTCGCTGGCCCGGTCGGCGGGGGAGCAGGGCGGCACGGCCCCGGCCGTCTACAACGCCGCCAACGAGGTCTGCGTCGAGGCCTTCCGCACGGGGCGCCTGGCCTTCACCGACATCGTTGCCCGAGTCGCCGACGTGCTTGCGCGCCACGACGTACGATCTGGGGTGGAGCTCACCGTCGACGACATCCTCGCCGCCGACGCCTGGGCGCGAGACGAGACCACCACCCTGATCGGGAGCCCAGATTGACCGCCGTCTACTACGCCCTCGGCGTGATCCTCTTCTTCGTGGCGATCCTCGCCTCGATCGGGTTGCACGAGCTCGGGCACATGATCCCGGCGAAGAAGTTCGGCGGCAAGGTCACCCAGTACTTCATCGGGTTCGGCCCGACGGTGTGGAGCAAGCAGGTCGGCGAGACCGAGGTCGGCGTCAAGGCGATCCCGCTCGGCGGCTACGTCAAGATCATCGGGATGCTGCCGCCCGCGGCGGAGGACCTGGTCGACGAGGTCACCTACGACGAGGACGGCAACCGGGTCCAGAAGATCCGCAAGTCCAACACCGGCATGTTCACCCAGCTGATCTCCGACGCGCGCGCCGCGGAGTGGGAGCTCATCAAGCCCGAGGACTCCGACCGGCTCTTCTACAGGTTCGCGTGGTGGAAGAAGGTCATCGTGATGGCCGGCGGCCCGACGGTGAACATCCTGATCGCGTTCTTCATCTTCTGGGGGATCTTCGCCACCTACGGCCAGAAGTCGATCGAGGCCGAGGCCGGCGCGCCCGTCGTCTCCACCGTCTCGGCGTGCGTGCTGCCCTACGCCGAGAGCGACCGGGAGTGCACCGCGTCCGACCCGATCGCGCCGGCCGCCGAGGCGGGGCTGCTGCCCGGTGACCGGATCACGTCGTTCAACGGCACGACCGTCACCGGCTGGGAGCAGCTGCGGACGATGATCCGCGACAACGAGGGCGGCTCGGCCGTGATCGGCTACGAGCGCGACGGCGCGACCCTGACCGGCCGGACCAGCACCACCGTCGAGGCGCGCCCGACGTCGACGACCGACACCAGCCTGCGCCAGGTCGGCTTCCTCGGCGTCTCACCGACGAGCCGGGTCGTGACCACCAACGGCGGACCGATCTACACGCTGCAGCAGATGGGCACGATGACGGTCGACACCGCCAAGGCCCTGGTCACCCTGCCCGCCAAGGTCTTCGCCGTCGGCAAGGCGATCGTCGGGCTCGAGGACCGCGCCCAGGACAGCCCGGTGAGCATCGTGGGTGGCGGACGCCTGGCCGGCGAGACGGTCTCCCACAAGGAGTTCCCGGTCGCCGAGAAGGCCGTCTACCTGCTCTCGCTCATCGCGGGCTTCAACTTCTTCATCGGCATGTTCAACTTCGTGCCGCTGCTCCCGCTCGACGGCGGCCACATCGCCAGCGCCCTGTGGGAGGCCATCCGCCGCGGCGCCGCCGAGCTGCGGAGCCGACCGGACCCGGGCTACGTCGACGCCGCCAAGCTGATGCCGCGTGGCCTACGTCGTCGCCTCGCTCTTCCTGGTCATGGGCGTGGTCCTGATCGTCGGCGACCTCGTCGTGCCGCTCCACCTGCCGGCCTAGCCGAGCCCGGGGCGTTCCGCCCGGGCGCACCCCCGTTCTCCACAGGCAGGGGTCGACTCGGCGCGAACTCGCGCCGACTCGGCGGCCCGTGGAGCGTCGCAGTAGCCTGAAGGACATGAGCACCCCGATCAGCCTCGGCATGCCGGAAGCCCCGCCTCCCGTGCTTGCCCCCCGTCGCAAGACCCGCCAGATCCAGGTCGGCAAGGTCGGGGTCGGCAGCGACTCGCCGATCTCGGTGCAGTCGATGACGACGACCCTGACCTCCGACGTCAACGCCACCCTGCAGCAGATCGCCGAGCTCACCGCGACCGGCTGCGACATCGTGCGGGTGGCCTGCCCGAGCCAGGACGACGCCGACGCGCTCGCCGAGATCGCCCAGCACTCGCAGATCCCGGTGATCGCCGACATCCACTTCCAGCCGAAGTACGTGTTCGCGGCGATCGACGCCGGCTGCGCCGCCGTCCGGGTCAACCCGGGCAACATCCGCAAGTTCGACGACCAGGTCAAGGAGATCGCCCGCGCCGCCAAGGACGCCGGCACCTCGATCCGGATCGGCGTCAACGCCGGCAGCCTCGACAAGCGGATCCTGGACAAGTACGGCAAGGCCACGCCCGAGGCGCTCGCCGAGTCGGCCGCCTGGGAGGCCAGCCTCTTCGAGGAGCACGACTTCCACGACTTCAAGATCTCGGTCAAGCACAACGACCCCGTCATCATGGTGCGCGCCTACGAGATCCTGGCCGCGCAGGGCGACTGGCCGCTGCACCTCGGCGTGACCGAGGCCGGCCCGGCGTTCCAGGGCACGATCAAGTCGGCCACCGCCTTCGGTGCCCTGCTGAGCCAGGGCATCGGCGACACGATCCGGGTCAGCCTCTCGGCGCCGCCGGTCGAGGAGGTCAAGGTCGGGATCCAGATCCTGCAGTCGCTCAACCTGCGTCCCCGCAAGCTCGAGATCGTCAGCTGCCCCAGCTGCGGGCGCGCCCAGGTCGACGTCTACACGCTCGCCGAGCAGGTCACCGCCGGCCTCGACGGGCTCGAGGTGCCGCTGCGGGTCGCCGTCATGGGCTGCGTCGTCAACGGTCCGGGGGAGGCTCGCGAGGCCGACCTCGGCGTCGCCTCGGGCAACGGCAAGGGCCAGATCTTCGTCAAGGGCGAGGTCATCAAGACCGTGCCCGAGTCCCAGATCGTCGAGACCCTCATCGAGGAGGCCATGCGCATCGCCGAGGGCATGGAGAGCGTCGAGGGCGGCAGCGCCGAGGTCAGTGTCTCCTGACGCGGTGCCGGAGGGGCCGCGCGCCGATCGCCCGTGGCCCGACAGCACCGACAGCACTAGGCTCGGCGTCGTGTCAGTCCAGCCGTCACGGGGTACGCGTCCTCGGGACGCCCGACCTCGAAGACTTCCTGACCCTGGCACGCCGTGACCCCGTCACCAACGTCTTCGCGCTCTACCGCGCCCGTACGACGAGCCTGGAGCCGCGATGGCTCGGCGGTGAGGTGTGGGGCCGCTACGACGAGGGCCGGCTGATCGCGGCCTGCCACGTCGGAGCCAACCTGGTGCCGGTCGAGTGCACCGAGGACGACGCCCGCGCGTTCGCCGAGAAGGCGCTGACCCGCAACCGCACCTGCACCACGATCGTGGGGCCCAACGACGCCGTCCGCACCCTCTGGAACGCCGTCGCCGCGAGCTGGGGCCGCCCGCGAGAGGCCCGCTGGCACCAGCCGCACATGGTGATCGCCGGGCCCGCCGGCCATCGAGCCGGACCCCCTGGTCCGACGCACGGACCGCCACGACATGTCGCTGGTCTACCCGGCGTGCGTGGCGATGTACACCGAGGAGGTCGGGGTGTCGCCGGAGTCCGGCGGCAGCAGCGACATGTACCGCGCTCGCGTGACCCAGCTGATGTCGCGCGGCTGGTCCTTCGCGCGCTTCGAGGACGGACAGCTGGTCTTCAAGGCCGAGGTGGCGTGCGCGACGTCCGAGGTGGCCCAGATCCAGGGCGTCTGGGTGCCGCCCGAACGCCGCGGGGAGGGCTTCGCGACGCGCGGCATGGCGGCCGTCGTCAGGGCGGTGCAGGCCGACATCGCCCCGACCGTCTCGCTCTACGTCAACGAGTGGAACGAGCCGGCCCGCCGCGCCTACGAGCGGGTGGGCTTCGTCGAGGCCGGGCAGTTCTCGACCATCATGTTCTGAGCGTCGGTCCCACCGCGGGGTCCCGGTCGCCGCGGAACGGCGGGCCTCGGCACGCGGCTACGCTCCACCCCGTGAGCATCCACCGCAGCACCAGGCTCCTGGCCGGCGTCCTCGCCGTCAGCGGGGTCATCCACCTCGTGCGGCCGGCGGCCTACGAGCCGATCATGCCGGCGTGGGTGCCGGCCCCTCGCGAGGTCATCCTCGGCAGCGGGGTCGCGGAGCTCGCGCTGAGCGCCGGGCTGCTGGCGCCCGGCACCCGACGGCTCGCGGGATGGGGGAGCCTGGCGCTCCTGCTCGGCGTCTACCCGGCCAACGTGAAGATGGCCCAGGACGCCGCCCGCAGCAGCAGCACGCCGTTCAAGGTCGTCGCCTTCGGACGGCTGCCGCTCCAGTGGCCGATGATCCGGATCGCCCTCCGAGCCGCCCGCGGCTGAGGTGGGAGGCCTCCCGGGGCCGCGGTCCGGAGCGTTCCGGCGTACCCGGGGACGACGCGGACGGATACGCATTGGTTGCCTGCGGGTGCTCGCCAGTAACCTGCGGACATGATCCTCCGGATGTCGAGCCTGTTCGTGCGCACCCTGCGAGACGACCCCGCGGACGCCGAGGTGCCGAGCCACCGGCTCCTCGTCCGCGCCGGGTACATCCGTCGGGCCGCGCCGGGCATCTACACCTGGCTGCCGCTGGGGCTGCGGGTGCTGCGCAAGATCGAGGCGATCATCCGCGAGGAGATGGACGGCATGGGCGCCCAGGAGCTGTCGTTCCCGGCCCTGCTGCCCAAGGAGCCGTACGACGCCACCAACCGCTGGACCGAGTACGGCGCCAGCCTCTTCCGGCTCCAGGACCGCAAGGGCGCCGACTACCTGCTCGGCCCCACGCACGAGGAGATGTTCACCCTGGTGGTGAAGGACCTCTACTCGTCGTACAAGGACCTGCCGCTCTCGATCTACCAGATCCAGACGAAGTACCGCGACGAGGCGCGCCCCCGCGCAGGCCTGCTGCGCGGGCGCGAGTTCATCATGAAGGACTCCTACTCCTTCGACGTCGACGACGCCGGCCTGGAGGAGAGCTACCAGAAGCACCGCGACGCCTACATCCGGATCTTCGACCGGCTCGGCTTCGAGTACGTCATCGTCAAGGCGACCTCGGGGGCGATGGGCGGCTCGAAGTCCGAGGAGTTCCTCGCCCGCGCCGCCGTCGGCGAGGACACCTACGTGCGCTGCACGGCGTGCGACTACGCCGCCAACGTCGAGGCCGTCCAGGTGCGCGCACCCCAGCCGCTGCCCTACGACGACGCGCCCGCCGCCCACGCGGAGCAGACGCCCGACACCCCCACCATCGCCACCCTCGTCGACCACCTCAACGAGGCGTTCCCCCGCGACGACCGCCCCTGGGCGGCCGGGGACACGCTCAAGAACGTGCTCGTGATGCTCAAGCACCCCGACGGCACCCGTGAGCCGCTCGCCATCGGCGTGCCCGGCGACCGCGAGGTCGACCAGAAGCGGATGGAGGGCCAGCTCGAGCCGATCGAGGTCGAGGCCTTCGACGAGACCGACTTCGCCGCGCACCCCGAGCTGGTCAAGGGCTACATCGGACCCGGTGCCCTGGGGGAGAAGAACGCCTCCGAGATCCGCTACCTGGTCGACCCCCGCGTCGTCGAGGGCACCAGCTGGGTGACCGGCGCCGACGTCGCCGGCAGCCACGTGCTCGACCTGGTCGCCGGCCGCGACTTCACCCCCGACGGCACCATCGAGGCCGCCGAGGTGCGGGACGGCGACGCCTGCCCCAACTGCACCGAGGGCACCCTGGAGTCCGCGCGCGGCATCGAGATGGGCCACATCTTCCAGCTCGGCCGCAAGTACGCCGACGCCCTCGACCTGCGGGTCCTCGACGTCAACGGCAAGCTCGTGACCGTCACCATGGGCTCCTACGGCATCGGGCCGTCGCGTGCGGTGGCCGCCATCGCCGAGGGCACCCTCGACGACATCGGCCTGTGCTGGCCCCGCAACGTCGCCCCCGCGGACGTCCACGTGGTCGCGGCAGGCAAGGACGACTCGCTCTACTCCACCGCGGAGGAGATCGCCCGCGAGCTCGACGCCGCCGGCGTCCAGGTCCTCTACGACGACCGGCGAGGCAAGATCAGCCCCGGGGTGAAGTTCAAGGACGCCGAGCTGATCGGCGTGCCCACGATCGTCGTGGTCGGCAAGGGGCTGGCCGAGACCGGCACCGTCGAGGTCAAGGACCGCCGCTCGGGCGAGCGCGAGGACGTCGCCGTCGGGACCGTCGTCGACCACCTGGTGTCGCTCGTCCGCTCCTGACCCGTCCCTTCCTGCGCTGACCCGTCGCTCCTGGAAGCGACGGGTCGGCGGACACGCGACGGGTCAGCGTGCCAGGCCGTCGACCAGGGCGACGAGCGCCGCCCGCGCGCCGGTCGCCCGCAGGTCGGCGCCGCGCCGGGCGCGACGTCCGCCGGATAGGGTCCCGCCATGGGCGGGAGCAGTGGTATCGACGCGGTGATCTTCGACTGGGGTGGGACGCTCACGCAGTGGCACGACATCGACTTCCACGCCGAGTCGATGGCGCTGGCCCAGGCCGTCGTCGATGCCGACCACGACGTCGAGGTCTCCCGCGACCGGTTGCACCGGGCCGGCAGCGTCGTCTGGGGCCGTAGTCGCGACCACCAGCAGAGCTCGACGGTCGCCGACCTCTTCGACGTCGCCGGACTCGCCCACGACCCCGACCTGCTCGCGCACTACTACGCCTTCTGGGAGCCGCACACCCGCACCGACCCGGAGGTCGCGCCGCTGTGGACCGCGCTCCGCGAGCGCGGGATCGCGGTCGGCGTGCTGTCCAACACGATCTGGCCGCGGGAGGTGCACGAGGGCATCTTCGAGCGCGACGGCGTGCGGCACCTGATCGACGGCGACGTCTACTCCAGCGAGATCGCGTGGACCAAGCCGTCGCCGCGTGCCTTCGAGGCCGCGATGGCGGCGGTCGGAGCCACCGACCCGGGCCGCTGCGTCTACGTCGGCGACCGGCTCTTCGACGACATCTGGGGCGCCCACAACGCCGGGCTGCGCGCCATCCACGTCCCGCACAGCGACATCCCGCCCGAGCAGGTCGGCCACACCGAGGGTGAGCCGGACGCCGTGGCGCACGAGCTGGGCGACGTGCTCCGCGCCGTCGACGGCTGGCGCTGACCTCGGCGTGCCGGGCCGTCCGGTGCTGCTTCTGGGGCGCCGTACGGGTGCTGATCCCCGGGGACAGGCGTCAGTTGCAGGTTTGTGCAATGCCACTTTGTGAAGATCGCCGGCTGTATCCGTCGGAGTGCTCGGCGTTGCAGACTTCTGCACGAAGGGCGTCCCCCCGGGGCCCCCAGCCCGCGGATCCCTTCACCGGCCTCTCGTCCAGGCCATGCAGTCCGCAACTCGCTTCTCCGGGGAGCATCTCGGGAGTTCCCCGGAGAGCGAGTGGGCGGACGCCTGTGCGGCGCCCGACCCGTTGTTCAGCGACCCGGGTAGTGGCGGGGGTCTCCGCCGAAGACGATCTCGCGGCGCGCGCTGTCGAGCAGCGCCGTGATCGCGGCAGCGACGCCGGTCCGGGGGGCTGTTCGCGACCAGGAAGCCGTACGCCTCCCCGCAGGATCGCTCCACGGCCACCGCCCGCTCCCGGATGCGCTCCGGTACGCCGGCGACGTCGGGCACCGTCGTACGACGCCGCGGCGGCGACCGGGCTCGGCGTTCGCGGCGCGCACCTGTGCCTCGAGCGCGTCCCGCCGCGCGCGGTGCGTCGGTCGTAGGCCTCGCGCAGGTCGGCCGCCAGGGCGGGCTCGGCCGACGTGGAGGTCTGGGCGCCGAGGTAGCCGATCACGAAGTCGGCCGCGTGCTCCGCGGCCAGCGCGGTCTGGAGGGCGTCGACGTACGTCACAGCGTGGTCCTGACCTGGGTCACCGCGGCCGCCATCGCCGCCAGGACCTGAGCCAGCGCGCCGCTGCGGCCTCGACCGAGCCTCGCACCAGACGGCGTTCGAGCTGCTGCTCGGTCCCGCCACCCGCTTCGAGCACCGCGGACCGTCCGCCCGCGTCGGGGACCGTCGTCGTCAGGGCCCGCAGGCCGCCGAGCTCGGCGGCATGGACGGCGTGCAGCCGCTCGATCGGGCGCAGCCGCGCGCTCAGCCCCGGGTTGGCACGCCGGTTCTCACGGACGACGTGGTGGGCGGTCGTCAGCTGGCGCAGGACCACCTCCACGAGTGCGACGTCGGGATCGGTGTCGGGGTCGGTGTCCTCGCCGCCGCCCGGCGCCGCGGTCGACCCGTCGGACCGGCTCCCGAACGTCGTCGTGACCGGCGCGGCCGGCGCGTCCCCGGCCCCGGGGCCCACCGCGCACCCGGCGAGGCCGAGGGCGCCGGCGATGGTGCCGCCCAGTGCCGTACGGCGGCTGGCGCGGGGGAGCGGCTGAGACACCGCACGACCCTATCCCGGGCCGCTCCCGGGCCGAGCCCGTGGTGGTCGGGCGTCGGGACCGGCCACCCGCTCCGGGGCGCCGCCGGCATCCGCCCGGATCGGGGGTCATGCCCTAGTGTGGTCACCTGCTCGACCACAACAGCACAAGGAGGTCCGATGTCCGCCGACACGACATTGCCGAGCCGCATCGAGAACGAGCTCGCCGACCCCCTTGCCGCGCTCGGCCTCGACCTCGAGGCCGTCGAGCTCACCCCCGCCGGCAACCGCCGGGTGCTGCGCATCGCCGTCGACCAGGACGGTGGCGTCACGATGGACGACGTCGCCGCGGCCACTCGCGAGGTCAACCGCGTGCTCGACGACTCCGACGTGATGGGCTCCCAGCCCTACACGCTGGAGGTCACCTCGCGCGGCGTCGACCGCCCGCTGACGCTGCCGCGCCACTGGCGCCGCAACGCCGACCGGCTGGTCAAGGTCAAGCTGACCGACGGCTCGTCGTTCACCGGTCGCATCGGCGACAGCGGCGAGGAGACCGTCATGGTGGAGGTGTCCGGGCAAGGATCGCCTGGTCGCCTACGACCGAGGTCGACCGGGCGCTGGTCCAGATCGAGTTCAACCGCAAGACACCCCCGGCGCAGCGACGACCCCGACGCCGAGCAGGACGACGCACCAGACTATCGTCGACGACCTCGACGACGACGACATCGAGGAGAACGACTGATGGACATCGACCTGAACATCCTGCGGATGCTCGAGCGCGAGAAGGAGATCAAGTTCGAGGTGCTCGTCGAGGCCATCGAGCAGGCCCTGCTCACCGCCTACCACAAGTCCCCGGGCGCGATCGACGACGCGCGCGTGGTCCTCGACCGCAAGTCCGGGCACGTGGTCGTGATGGCCGCCGAGGTCGACGAGGACGGCGTGAAGGTCGGCGAGTTCGACGACACCCCCGCCGGCTTCGGCCGGATCGCCGCGACGACCGCGAAGCAGATCATGATGCAGCGGCTGCGCGACGCCGAGGACGAGATCAAGTTCGGTGAGTTCTCCGGCAAGGAGGGCGACCTGATCTCCGGGCGTCATCCAGCAGGGCCGCAACCCCGACGACGTCCTGGTCGACCTCGGCCGGCTCGAGGCCATCCTGCCCGTGAGCGAGCGGGTGCCCGGCGAGACCTACACGCACGGCACCCGCATCAAGTGCCTGGTGCTCTCGGTCCGCAAGGGCATGCGTGGTCCACAGGTCACGCTCACCCGCTCCCACCCCAACCTGGTGAAGAAGCTCTTCGCCCTCGAGGTGCCCGAGATCGCCAGCGGCCAGGTCGAGATCGCGGCGATCGCCCGCGAGGCCGGCCACCGCACCAAGATCGCGGTCGCGCCGACGGTCTCCGGCGTCAACGCCAAGGGTGCCTGCATCGGACCGATGGGCCAGCGGGTCCGCAACGTCATGTCGGAGCTGCACGGCGAGAAGATCGACATCGTCGACTGGGCCGACGACCCCGCCCGGCTGGTGGCCAACGCGCTGTCGCCGGCGCGGGTCAGCAGCGTCGAGATCGTCGACCTCGCCGCCCGGTCGGCGCGGGTCGTCGTACCGAGCTTCCAGCTGTCGCTGGCCATCGGCAAGGAGGGCCAGAACGCCCGCCTCGCCGCCCGCCTCACCGGCTGGCGCATCGACATCCACGGCGACGAGGAGAGCTCATAGCGCCACCGCGAGGCACGAGCGGCGGCGCGTGATGAGCGAAGGTTGAGCAAGCGCTCCGGCCGAGGCACGAGGTCGGAAGGCACGCGTCGAAACCCAGTGAGCCGAGAAGCAGCAATGATCTCGCAACAAGCGGAAGGCGCGCGTCGAAACCAGTGAGCCGGCAGCAGCGGTGAGCCCGCCCGCATCCCGGTTCGGTGATCGGCCCCGGGTTGGCTAGACTGCTCAGTGGTGGTTCTCCAGACGACGTCTCATGAGCGAACGGATCCTGTCCGTACGTGCGTGGGGTGTCGGAAGCGGGCCACCACACGTGAGTTGTTGCGGGTGACCGCCGGCTCGGACGCGCACGGCCAGCGCGGCCGTCGTACCCGATCCGACGAGAACCGCGCACGGCCGTGGGGCGCACCTGCACCCCACGACCGGGTGCTACGACCTCGCGGTACGCAGGAAGGCCTTCGGACGTGCACTTCGTCTGACGGCCGCACTCTCCAGCGCACCGGTGGCCGAGTACCTGGCCGAGCAGCTCGCCGGCACGACCAGCAGCACAGCCTCAGAAGCGTGACATCCACCCATCCACCACCCATCAACAGGGAACTGGAGCAGTAGCTCATGAGCACTCGATGAGTATTTCCCGATGAGTTTGCAACACCACCACTGAGGCTCGATCACGCCCCATCACGAAATGGACGCGGGTCGAGCCAGAAGGAGAATTGTGGCCAAGACCCGAGTCCACGAACTCGCCAAGGAGTTCGGTGTCGAGAGCAAGTTCGTTCTCGAGAAGTTCAAGGAGATGGGGGAGTTCGTCAAGTCGGCGAGCTCGACCGTCGAGCTGCCCGCGGAGATGCGTTTCCGCAAGGAGGTCGGCGAGTCCCTGAAGAACGCCGCTCCGGCAGCGTCCGCAGCCCCGGCTGCCGAGGCACCGGCGGCCAAGCCGTCCCCGGCCAAGGCGCGCGGCCAAGCCCGGCCCCAAGCCGGCTCCCGAAGGCGGCCCCCGCCGAGCCGGAGGCGCCCGGCCCGCCCCCGTCGCTGAGGCCCCCGCGCCGCCCGCCGAGAAGCCCGGCGGCGCCCTGCCGCCGGCCCGGCCGCTCCCGCGGCGGAGTCCGGCTCCCGAGCCGCCCGCGGCGCAGGAGCCGCCCGCTGCCGACGCCGGTGGCGCTCGCCGCCCCCGGTCCCCAGGCCTCGCCGAAGGCGCCGTCCCCGGCCCCGCGGCCGGTCGGTCGCCCCGGTGCGCCCGCGTCCGGGCAACAACCCGTTCTCCTCCAGCCAGGGCATGGGACGTCGTCCCTCCGCCCCGCCGGCCGCGCCGGCCGCCGAGGGCGGCCCCGCTGCTGACCCGAGCAACCGTCCGCCGCGCCCGCCCGCCGGTCGCGACGGTGGTGCCCCGGGTCGTCCCGGGATGCCGCGCCCCAACCCGGCGATGATGCCCAAGTCGCCCTGCCGCCTTCGGTGGCGGCCCCGGCGGTCGTGGCCCCGGTGGGCCCGGTGGCCCCGGTCGCGGTGGCCCCGGTGGGGCCCCCGGTCGCGGTGGCCCCGGTGGCGCCCGTGCGGGTGCTCCCGGTCGCGGTGGCCCCGGTGGCGCTCCCGGCGGAGCGCCGGGTCGTCCCGGCGGCTTCCCCAGCGGTGCTCGTCCCACCCGTCCCGGCCAGCGCGGTCAGACCCAGGGCGCCTTCGGTCGCGCCGGTGGTCCGTCGCGTCGCGGTCGCAAGTCGAAGCGGGCCCGTCGCCAGGAGTTCGAGGCCATGGAGGCCCCGACGATCGGCGGCATGCGGGTCCGCAAGGGCAACGGCGAGACGGTCCGTCTCGCCCGTGGCGCCTCGCTGACCGACTTCGCCGACAAGATCGGTGTCGAGCCGGCCTCGCTGGTGCAGATGCTGTTCCACCTCGGCGAGATGGTCACGGCCACCGAGTCGGTCAACGACGCCGTGCTGCAGCTGCTCGGCGAGGAGCTCAACTACATCGTCGAGGTCGTCTCGCCCGAGGACGAGGACCGCGAGCTGCTCGAGGGCTTCGACATCGAGTTCGGTGCCGACGAGGGCGACGAGTCCGACCTGGTCATCCGACCCCCGGTCGTCACCGTCATGGGTCACGTCGACCACGGAAAGACCAAGCTCCTCGACGCGCTGCGCAACGCCAACGTCGTCGACAAGGAGGCCGGTGGCATCACCCAGCACATCGGTGCCTACCAGGTCGCCACCGACGTCGACGGCACCGAGCGTCGGATCACCTTCATCGACACCCCGGGTCACGAGGCGTTCACCGCCATGCGTGCCCGTGGTGCCCAGGCCACCGACATCGCGGTCCTGGTGGTCGCGGCCGACGACGGCGTCATGCCGCAGACGGTCGAGGCGCTCAACCACGCCAAGGCCGCCGGCGTCCCGATCGTGGTCGCGGTCAACAAGATCGACAAGCCCGACGCCGACCCGACCAAGGTGCGCGGCCAGCTCACCGAGTACGGCCTGGTGCCCGAGGAGTACGGCGGCGACGCGATGTTCGTCGACGTCTCGGCCAAGTCCGAGCTCAACCTCGACAAGCTGCTCGAGGCGATCGTCCTGACCGCCGACGCCTCCCTCGACCTGCGGGCCAACCCGACGCAGGACGCCCAGGGCCTGGTCGTCGAGGCCCACCTCGACCGCGGTCGCGGCCCGGTGGCCACGATCCTGGTCCAGCGCGGCACGCTGCGCGTCGGTGACTCGATCGTCGCCGGTCCGGCGTACGGCCGGGTGCGCGCCATGCTCGACGAGCACGGCGACGAGATCACTCGAGGCCGACCCGGTCGCGTCCGGCGATGGTCCTCGGTCTGAGCGCGGTGCCCGGTGCGGGTCAGAACTTCCTCGTCGTCGACGACGACCGGATGGCCCGTCAGATCGCCGAGAAGCGCGAGGCGCGCGAGCGTGCGGCCATGCAGGCCAAGCGTCGCGTGCGTCGCACGCTCGAGGACTTCATGGCCTCCATGGAGAAGGGCGGAGAGCCAGGAGCTCAACCTCATCCTCAAGGGCGACGTGTCCGGTTCGGTCGAGGCTCTCGAGGACGCCCTGTCGCAGCTCGACGTCGGCGACGACGTGGGCATCCGCGTCATCGACCGTGGTGTCGGTGCGATCACCGAGACCAACGTCGACCTGGCCGCCGCCTCCGACGCGATCATCATCGGCTTCAACGTCCGCCCGCAGGGCAAGGCGACCGAGATGGCCGACAAGGAGGGCGTGGAGATCCGGTACTACACCGTCATCTACCAGGCCATCGACGAGATCGAGGCGGCGCTCAAGGGCATGCTCAAGCCCGAGTTCGAGGAGTCGACCCTGGGCCAGGCGGAGATCCGTGCGATCTTCTCCAGCTCCAAGATCGGCAAGATCGCCGGTTGCATGGTCACCAGCGGGCACCATCCGCCGCAACGCCAAGGTGCGCATCCTGCGCGACAGCAAGGTGGTGGCCGACAACCTCGACCTCGCCTCGCTCAAGCGGGAGAAGGACGACGCCTCCGAGGTCCGCGAGGGCTTCGAGTGTGGTCTGGTGCTGCGCAACTTCCAGGACATCAAGGAAGGCGATGTCGTGGAGGCGTTCGAGATGCGCGAGATCCCGCGGGCCTGACGGCCTCGGGCTGCGCCGGGAGACGGCCAAGGAGCGGCTTCGCCGCACCGGCCGCTGGTCCCGCCCCGACCAGGCTCGCTTCGCGAGCGGTCGGGCGGGCCGGCGGCACTCGGTTCGCTCGCACCAGCCGGCGTGTCCACGCCGGCGCTCAACGTTTGAGAAGGTAGACACCATGGCCAGTCCCCGTGTGCGCAAGCTCGCCGACCGCATCCAGGTGATCGTCGCCGAGATGCTCGAGCGCCGGATCAAGGACCCGCGGCTGGGGTTCGTCACCATCACCGACGTCCGGATCACCGGCGACGGCCAGCAGGCGTCGATCTTCTACACCGTCCTCGGCGGGGAGGAGGAGATGGCGGGCACCGCGATCGCGCTGGAGTCCGCCAAGGGCATCCTGCGCTCGGAGGTCGCCAAGCAGCTCGGCACCCGCATCGCGCCGACCCTGACGCTTCTTCCACGACGCCCTGCCCGAGGAGGCGCGTGCCCTCGACGAGGTGCTCGCCCGGGCCAAGGCGCACGACGACGCCGTCGCGGCCGCCGCGCGGCACGGCGTACGCCGGCGAGGAGGACCCGTACAAGAAGCCCGCGGGACCTCGAGGCCGAGTCGGACGACGAGCCCGCCGACGTCGAGCCGGTCGGCGAACGACGACGGGGACGACGAGGCGTGACCGTCACGCCCGGCCTGGTCGTCGTCGACAAGGCCGGCGGCGATGACCTCGCACGACGTCGTCGCCCGCGTACGCCGCCTCGCCGGCACCCGCAAGGTCGGCCATGCCGGCACCCTCGACCCGATGGCGACCGGGGTGCTGGTGCTCGGCGTCGACCGGGCCACCCGCCTGCTCGGCCACCTGATGCTGACCGAGAAGGCGCTACGACGCCACGATCCGGCTCGGGCGCGGCCACGACCACCGACGACGCCGAGGGCGAGGTCGTCGCGACGGCCGACCCGGTCGCCCTGGCCGCGGTCACCGAGCAGCAGGTGCGGGACGCGCTGGCCGGCGTTCGTCGGCGACATCGAGCAGGTCCCCACGGCGGTCTCGGCGATCAAGGTCGACGGCAAGCGCGCCTACCAGCGGGTCCGCGACGGCGAGGAGGTCGCGCTGAAGGCGCGGCCGGTCACGATCCACGAGCTCACGGTCCACGAGGTGGCGCTGCCCGACGTGCGGATCACGGTGCGCTGCTCCAGCGGCACCTACATCCGCGCCATCGCCCGCGACGCCGGGCTGCGCCTCGGCGTCGGCGGTCACCTCGCCGCCCTGCGTCGTACGGCGGTCGGCGCGTTCGACCTGGCGCGGGCGCGCACGCTCGAGGAGCTCGCCGACGACTTCTCGGTGCTGCCGATCGCCGACGCGGCACGCGCGACGTTCCCGGTCCTACGACCTGGACGACGCCGGCGCCGCCGACGTCCGGGTCGGCCGGCGCCTCGACCTGGAGCTCGACGGCCTCACCGCCCTCTTCGCCCCCGACGGGCAGTTCCTGGCGCTCTACGAGCCGCGTGAGGGCCAGGCCCGAGCCGGTCGCCGTCTTCGTCTGACCCGCCGTCGCGGACCTGCGCTGCCCGTCGATGCCGGTGCCTGCCGCAGTCCGGGCTCGGGGGTCTTCTAGGCTCTACCCGTGATCGATCTGGCGCAGCTTCGACGAGGTCCCGGCCGACCTGGCCGCGAGCGCCGTCACCATCGGCAACTTCGACGGCGTGCACCGCGGTCATCGCGCGGTCATCGAGCGGGCGCGGGCCACCGCCGACCGCGCTCGGGCTGCCGCTGGTGGCCGTCACCTTCGACCCGCACCCGATGGCGGTGCTGCGACCGGAGCACGCGCCGACCATGCTGACCACGCTCGAGGAGCGGGCCGAGCTGCTGGGCGCTGCGGGTGTCGACCACGTCTTCGCGCTGCCCTTCGACCTGTCCGTCGCCGGGTGGAGCCCCCAGGAGTTCGTCGACCGGGTCCTGGTCGAGCACCCTGCACGCCCGGGCCGTGGTCGTGGGCGCCAACTTCCGGTTCGGCCGGCAGGGCCGCCGGCGACGTCGCGTTCCTGAGAGGTGCCGGTGCCGCTGCCGGCTTCGAGCCGGAGGGCGTCGACCTCGACGGGGGACCCCAGGTCTGGTCCTCGACCTACGTCCGCACCTGCCTCGCGACCGGTGACGTCGGCGGCGCCGCCGAGGCGCTCGGCCGGCCGTTCGTCGTACGGGGCACGGTCGTGCGCGGGGACCAGCGCGGTCGCGAGCTCGGGCTACCCGACAGCCAACGTGCCCACCGACGGGCTCACCGCGGCGCCGGCCGACGGCGTGTACGCCGGTCGGCTCCGTCGCCTCGACACCGGGGAGTCCTACCCGGCGGCGATCAGCGTCGGCACCAACCCGACCTTCGACGGGGTCCGGGAACGACGCGTCGAGTCCTACGTCATCGACCGCACCGGCCTGGACCTCTACGGCGTCGAGGTCGAGGTCGAGTTCGTCGAGCGGCTGCGCGGCATGGTCACCTTCGAGGGCATCGACCCGCTGCTGGTCGCAGATGGCCGACGACGTGCAGCGCGCCCGGGAGATCCTCGGTGCGTGAACGGACCCCCGTCCAGGCCGCCGAGTACTGGTTCCAGCACCACGGCCTGCCCTACTTCGTCGACGACGTACGCGCCCTGGTGGCCTCGCGGCTGAGCCGCGGGCGCGTGGTCACGGTGGCCGTCGTCGCCGCCGTGCTCGGCGCGGTGTCCGGCACGACCGTCGCGCTGCTCACGCACACGCCGTCCTTGGGCGTCCCGACCGGAGCCAGCGTCGCCGGCATCGTGCTGCTCCTCTACGCCCTGCGGGCCCTGCGCGCATCGGTGATCGCGGTCTGGGCGCTGCGCCGCGGCTTCGGCAGCCTGGGGCTGCTGCTACCGCTGGCGACCAGGGCGCTGCCGATGCTGCTGCTCTTCATCACGTTCCTGTTCATCAACACCGAGGTGTGGCAGGTCGCCTCCGCACTGGAGGGTGGCGTGCTCTGGGGTGCGGTGCTCTTCTTCGCGGCCGCCGCGATGCTGTTCCTGGTGCCGCGGCTGGCCGAGGAGCTCGACCGCTTCGACGACTCGGTCGGCGCCGAGGACGTCCTGGCCGCCACGGCCGGGACGCCGTTCGCGGCGCTGGCCCACGAGGTGGTCGACGACGCCGACCTCGACCTGCCTGCCGAGGCGCAGGTGACCGGCCTGCAGATGGTCAACCTGGTGCTGGTGCTCGTGGTGGCCCAGGCGGTGCAGGTGCTGCTGCTCTCGCTGGCGGTCTTCGTGTTCTTCATGGTCTTCGGTGCGGTCGCGATCGACGACTCCGTGATCGAGATCTGGCTCTCCGTCGACCAGCCCCGGGCTCTCTTCGGCCTCGACTTCGTCAGCGTCGAGCTGCTGCACGTGTCGGTCTTCCTGGCCGGCTTCTCCGGGCTCTACTTCACCGTCGTGGCGATCACCGACGAGCTGTACCGCAAGGAGTTCTTCGGGGAGATCCTCGGCGAGCTCGCCCGCGCGGTGGCGGTCCGTGTCGTCTACCGCGAGCTGGTACGACGCACCCGGACCGTGCCGGCACCGGACTGACCCACGCCGGGCCGAGGGCCGCGGGAGGCCGGTCGCGGCTCAGCGTCGTTCGACCGACTCGAGGTGGCCGAAGACGATCAGCCGGTCGTCGGTGTGGAACAGCTCGGCGCAGGTCGTGAGGGTGATCAGGCGCGCCTGGTCCGGTGCCGGACCGACACCCCCGTCGGGGTTGACCGGGAGGGGGTCGATCACCCAGGACGCGGTGAAGGGCACCCGCAGCGACTCGCCGCCGGTGTCGAGGACGTAGTGGAAGACGCGGTCGCGCGTCTCGATCACCACCTCGTCGCCGGGCTCGAGACCGGGGAGGTCGCGCAGCGGCTCGCCGTGGGTGATCCGATGCCCCGCCAGGGCGTAGTTGCCCCTCGTCCCGGGGTCGGCAGAGCCGGAGAAGTGGCCCATGCCGGAGGCGAGGGCGTCGTCACCGACGCCCTCGAGGATCGGGACCGCGAAGTCCTGACCGAAGCGCGGCACCCGCAGGATCGCGCCGGCCGTCCCGTGCTCGGTGCGCACGGTGGCCTCGCCGTCGGAGCCCTCCCACTGCTGCTCGAGCTGCTCGACGGTGGCGCGGTGGCGCCGCTGGGAGACGAGATCGGTGCCGTAGAGCTGCCAGGCCAGGTAACCGAGCAGCAGCAGGCCGGCGGCGATCAGCAGCAGCCCGAGGCGGAACGTCCACTGCCGTCGGGCGCGTCGTGGGGGAGGGTCCGAGGTCGCGACCGGCCCGCCCTGCCCGGCGTCGGTCATGCCGACGCTCGGGTCGGCTCGCGCAGGGACACGTCGGTCTCACGTTCGGGGCTCGGGAGCGGAGGCGCCGACGCTAGCACCCCGTCGACCCCCTACGAGGCGGTCGTGGCCCCTGCGGGCGAGGCGCGAGCCGGCCCGGAGGACGGCGGAGGACGGCGGAGGAACGGGTGGGCACGGACGCCGAGACGTCCGTGCCCACCCGGTGTGAGTCACCCGGTGCGACTCAGTCGGCGTCGAGGTCCTTGGCGACCAGGGCGGCGATCGCCTCGACGTCGGCCTCGACGTCGCCGGAGACCTCGACGGTGTCACCGGGGCCGGCTCCCAGCGTCATGATCATCAGCGAGGAGCCGGCGTCGACCGCCTCGTCGCCGGGGAGGCCGATGAGCACCTCGGAGTCGAGCTCGCCGGCGGCCTCGGAGATGATCGCGGCGGGACGGGCGTGCAGGCCGACTGAGGAACCGACGACGACGGACTTGGTGGGCATGAGCTGCTCCTTCGTTGGGTGCTGCGGTGGTGGAGGTGCTGCGAGGGGTCGCGGGATGCTGCCCCGGGGGTCAGACGGTGGCGAGGTCGCTCTCGACGGGTACGGAGGACAGGGACTTCAAGGCGATGACGGCGGCTGCGCCGACCACGGCTCCGGCGGCCAGCGCGATGAGGAATCCCACCACACCGTCGACGGCGAAGAGCACGAAGATCCCACCGTGCGGAGCGCGGACGCCCACGCCGAAGGCCATCGACAGGCCGCCGGTGACGGCGCTGCCGAGCATGATCGAGGGGATGACCCGCAGGGGGTCGGCGGCCGCGAACGGGATCGCGCCCTCGGTGATGAAGCTGGCGCCCAGCAACCACCCGGCCTTGCCGTTCTCCCGCTCGGCCTGGTTGAAGAGCCTCGGTCGCACGACGGTCGCGAGTGCCAGAGCGATCGGTGGCACCATCCCGGCCAGCATGACCGCGGCCATGATCTTGAGCTCCGGGGCGTCGGAGGCCAGCGAGGCACCGCCCACGCCGACGGCGGCGAAGCTGTAGGCCACCTTGTTCAACGGCCCGCCCATGTCGAAGGCCATCATCAGGCCGAGCACCACGCCGAGCAGGACGGCACTGCTGCCGCTCATCGAGTTCAGGCCGTCGCTCAGGTTGGTCATCAGCCAGTTGATCGGCTCCCCGAGGACGACGATCATCACCAGTCCGGCGATGATCGCGGTGAGGAGCGGGATCACCAGGACCGGCATCAGCCCGCGCGCCCAGGTCGGCACCTTCCAGCCGCTGATCCAGTGCGCGATCACGCCGGCGAGGACGCCGCCGACGATCGCGCCCAGGAACCCGGTGGCCGGGAAGGCGACCGGGTTCGCCGCGGAGGTCTGGACGCCGAAGAGGTTCGCCGCCAGCCCACCCATGACGAAGCCCGGCGCGATGCCCGGGCGATCGGCGATCGCGTAGGCGATGTAGCCCGCGAACGCCGGGATGAAGAGGGCGAACGCGGTCTTGCCGATGATGAAGAACAGGGCGCCGATGTAGGCGGCGAGCCCGGAACCGAGGAGCGCGTGGTCAAGGCCGAGGGCAGCCGGGTCCGGGAGGTCGAAGATCGTGTTGTTGACGGCGATGTCGCCGTAGGGACCGACGATCTCGTACCCGCCGAGCAGGAAGCTGAGCGCGATCAGCAGACCACCGGCGGCCACGAACGGGATCATGTACGACACGCCGGTCATCAGGACCCGACGGGTCCGTCCGGCCCACGACTCGTCCGGGGCACCTGCGCCGGCGCCCGTCGCGGCGCCGCCGGAGGAGCCCTCCACGCGCGGGGCGCTCGGGTCGTCGGCGTAGCGGAGGGCCTCGGCGATCATCGCGTCGCCGTCGTCGATCGGGCGCTTGACGCTCGAGGACACGAGCGGCTTGCCGGCGAAGCGGCCCCGGTCGCGGACGCCCACGTCCACGGCGAAGATGACGGCGTCGGCCTGCCGGATGGTCTCGGCCGGCAGCGGGGTGGATCCCGCGGACCCCTGCGTCTCCACCGCGATCTCGACGCCTGCGCGCTGGGCGGCGACCTCGAGCGCCTCGGCGGCCATGTAGGTGTGGGCGATCCCGGTCGGGCAGGCCGTCACGGCCACGAGGCGGCGGGTCGTCGAGGGGGCGCCGGCGGCCTCGGGCGTGGTCGGCGCGGCGTGCTTGCCGGCCGCGGACGCAGCGGCGCCGGCGGCGACCGTCTCGGGCGCGGGGGCGTCCTCGACGACACCGGCGACGAGCGCCACGATCTCCTCGGGGGTCGTCGCGTCGCGCAGGCCCTGGGTGAACGCGGGACGCACCAGGGCGCGGGCGAGCTTGGTCAGGATCTTCAGGTGGGTGTTGTCCCCGCCCTCGGGTGCGGCGATGAGGAAGGCCAGCTGGGCCGGCCCGTCCTTGGCCCCGAAGTCGACCTGCGGGGAGAGCCGGGCGAAGGCCAGGGTCGGGACCTCCACGCCGGACGTGCGGCAGTGCGGGATCGCGATGCCGTCCTTGAGGCCGGTGGGCGACTTGGCCTCGCGCTCCAGGGCGTCTGCCAGCAGCCTCTCGACATCGGTGGCGCGACCGGCGCCTGCGACGACGTCGGTCAGCCCCCTGATCACGTCGTGCTTGTCGGAGCCGAGGTCGGCATCGAGCCGAACCAGGTCGGCGGTGATGAGGTCGGTCACGGGAATCACTCTTCCTCGAGGTGGATCAGATGGTGCAGCTCGCGCACGACGACCAGGTCGGGGTGCACCTGCGTGGGCTGCGGGATGGTGGTGCCGGGTAGTCCTGCGGCCGCGCTGCCGTAGGCGACGGCGAGCGCGAGGCGATGGGCGGGTTCCAGGCCCCGCAGGTCCCCGAGGAGGTAGCCGAACAGGCTGGAGTCGCCGGCACCGACGGTGCTGACCACCTCGGTCGGCGGGGGACTGGCGTGCCAGGCGCCCTCGCGGGTCACGAGCACCGCGCCGTTGCCGCCCAGCGTGGCGAGCACGCTCTCGACGCCGCGGTCCACGAGGGTCCGGGCGGCCGCAGCCGCGGCGGCGGGGTCGGCCTCGAGCGTGTCCGCATCCCCCCCGGTGAACGACGCGAGCTCCTCGCCGTTGGGCTTCATGACGTGCGGAGGCGCCGCATCGATGCGGTCCACCAGCGCACGCAGCGGGGCGTCGCTCGTGTCGACGGCCACCTGGGTCGTCGCACGCAGCGAGGCCACCAGGTCGGCGTACCAGCCGACGGGAGCACCGGGCGGCAAGGAGCCGGCCAGGACGATCCAGGCGCTCTCCGCGGCGAGCTCGCGCAGGGTGGCGGCCAGCGCGGCGAGACCCTCGGGCGTCGCGCGCGGACCGGGGCTGTTGAGCTTGGTCGTGGTGCCGTCGGGCTCGCTGATCGTGAAGTTGACCCGGACGGTGCCCTGCGTGGCGACCAGTCGGCTCGGGATGCCCGAGCCGGTGAGCTCCTGCACGAACGGGTCGTCCGGCGCCGCCGGCAGCACCGCGATCGTCGGTACGCCGGCCGCGACGCAGGCGCGGGAGATGTTGACGCCCTTGCCGCCGGCCTGGGAGAGCACCGACTCGAGCCGGTGCACCGCACCGCGCTGCAGCGGCCCGGTGAGCTGGACCGTGCGGTCGATGCTCGGGTTCGGGGTCAGGGTGACGATCATGGTCGGCCTTCCTGGGGGACGTGGGTGTTCACGCGATGACGACCTCGATGCCGGTGGCCTCGAAGCTGCGGCGGTCGTGGGGATCGATGCCGTCGTCGGTCACCAGGCAGTCGACCTCCTCGAGCGTCGCGAAGCGGATCGCCGACTCCCGACCGACCTTGCTGGAGTCGGCGAGCACGACGACGCGGCGCGCGGAGGAGACGAGGGCGCTCTTGGTGGAGGCCTCGTCGGAGTCGGGGGTGGACAGGCCGTGGCCGGTGCTGATGGCGTTGGTCCCGAGGAAGACGGTGTCGGCGCGCACCCGGTCCAGCGCGGCCACGGTGTCGGAGCCGACCGCTGCCTGGGTGGTCGTGCGGACCCGGCCCGGCAGCAGGTGCAGCTCGACGTTGGGCAGGCCGGCCAGCCGTCCGGCGACCGGGACGGCGTGGGTGAAGGCGACGAAGCGGCGCGCGTGGGGGAGAGCGGCGGCCAACCGGGCTGTCGTCGTACCCGCGTCGAAGATGAGCGTCGAGCCGTCGGGCGGCAGCTGGCTCAGTGCAGCGATCGCGATCGCGTCCTTGAGCTCGGTGTTGGTGGCCGCACGCTCCCCGAGCTCGGCCTCGATGGTCGCCAACGATCCCGCAGGCACGGCGCCGCCGTGCACGCGTCGGACCAGGCCGAGGCGTTCGAGCTGGGACAGGTCGCGCCGGACCGTCTCGGTCGTGACGGAGTACTCTTCGGCCAGTGCCGCGACGGACAGGCGGTGACGTTCGGTCACGAGCCTGGCCATGGCTTGCTGTCGTTCCTCTGCATACATCGCGTGACCTCCCTCACCTTCTTTACTCATGTTGTTTTATGCCCGTATCTGTTGATTGTCAAGCGCGCGGGGGGTTACCGTGTGACCGTGGCCACCTCGAACCAGACCCCCAGCGCCCCGGCGACCCAGGGCGCGCCCTCGCGCACGCTGCACGGCACCGCCGTCGTACCCGGCGCCGGCTACGGGCCGGCGCTGCTGGCGCGCGGCGAGGTGTCGCCCGAGGCGGTGCGCGACTTCGGGGTCGGTGACTTCGCCGACGCCGACGCGGCCCTCGCCGCCTACGACGAGGCCGCGAGCGCGGTGGCCGCCGGCTTCACCGACAAGGCGGGACGTGCGAGCGGGCACGTCGCCGAGGTGATGAGCGCCAGCGCCGGCCTGGCCACCGACCGCGGACTGCGCGGCGCCGTGCGCAAGAACCTGCGCGCCGACGAGGACCTGCTGGCCGCGGTGCACGGCGCGGTCGAGCAGTTCGTCGCGGCGTTCACGCAGATGGGCGGGCTGATGGCCGAGCGCGCCACCGACCTGCGCGACATCGAACGGCGCCTGGTCGCCCGCATCGTGGGCGAGCCCGAGCCCGGCGTGCCCACGCCGTCCGTGCCGTCGGTCCTGGTGGCCGAGGACCTGGCCCCGGCCGACACCGCCGGCCTCGACCCGCAGCTGGTGGTCGCCCTGGTCACCGAGCGGGGCGGCCCGACCAGCCACACCGCGATCATCGCCCGCCAGCTCGGCATCCCCTGCGTCGTCGGCGTCGCGGGAGTGCTCGCCGTCGGTTCCGGCACGCTGCTGCTCGTCGACGGCATCCTCGGCGACATCGAGGTCGAGCCCGAGGAGGCCGGCGCGACCGAGCGCGTCGCCCAGGCCGCCCGCGACCGCGCCGCGCACGAGGCCTGGGCCGGACCCGGCGGCACCGCCGACGGCATCGGGGTCAAGATCCTCGCCAACGTCGCCGACGGCGACTCGGCCGCCAAGGCCTCGCAGAGCCCCGTCGAGGGCGTAGGCCTCTTCCGTACCGAGCTGTGCTTCCTCAACCAGGCCACCGAGCCCAGCGTCGAGGAGCAGGCCGAGATCTACTCCTCGGTGCTGAGCGCCTTCGGCGACGGTCGGTACGTCGTGGTCCGCACGCTGGACGCCGGGTCCGACAAGCCGGTCGCCTTCGCCACGCTCGAGGGCGAGGAGAACCCCGCGCTCGGGGTCCGGGGCCTGCGGCTGTCGTTCGCCAACCCCGGCCTGATGGATCGCCAGCTCGACGCGATCGCGTCCGCCGCCGGGTCGACGGACACCGAGACGTGGGTGATGGCCCCGATGGTCGCCACCGTCGCCGAGGCCGCCGAGTTCGGTGACAAGGTCCGCTCCCGAGGACTCAAGCCGGGCGTGATGGTGGAGGTGCCCAGTGCGGCACTCCTGGCGCACCGGATGCTCGAGGTGGTCGACTTCCTCTCCATCGGCACCAACGACCTCACCCAGTACACGATGGCCGCGGACCGGATGGCCACCGACCTGGCCCACCTGACCGACCCCTGGCAGCCGGCCGTCCTCCAGCTCATCGCGATCACCGCGGAGGCCGGGCGCAACGCCGGCAAGCCGGTCGGGGTCTGCGGGGAGGCCGCTGCCGACCCGCTGCTGGCCTGTGCCCTGGTCGGCATGGGCATCACCTCGCTGTCGATGGCCGCAGCGGCCACCCGTCCGGTGGGTGCCAAGCTGGCCTCGGTCACGATGCAGCAGTGCGAGGACGCGGCCGAGGCGGCGCTCGCCGCCACCGACCCGACGGCCGGACGGGCCGCGGTGCTCGACTTGCTGACCTGACCCGCCGTCGTACCTCAGGCGCGCAGGTAGGTCAGCACGGCACGGACGCGGCGGTGGTCGTCCTCGGCGACCGGGAGGTCCAGCTTGGTGAAGATCGCGTTGATGTGCTTGGCCACCGCCTTCTCGGTCACGACCAGGCCGGCCGCGATCGCGGCGTTCGAGCGGCCCTCGGCCATCAGGCTCAGCACCTCCCGCTCGCGGGGCGTGAGCCGGTCGACCGGACGGTGCCGGCCCATGATCGAGGCCACCACCTCCGGGTCCAGGACGGTGGCCCCGTCGGCCACGCGGCGCACCCCGTCGACGAACTCCGCGACGTCGGAGACCCGGTCCTTCAGCAGGTAGCCCACCGCACCCTCGCCACTGGCGAGCAGCTCGCGGGCGTAGAGGTGCTCGACGTACTGCGAGATCACCATCACCGGGAAGCCCGGCCGCGCGGCTGCGCACCTCGATGGCGGCGCGCAGCCCCTCGTCGGTCTGCCCCGGCGGGAGTCGTACGTCGACCACCGCGGCCTCCGCGCCGGGTCACGCAGCGCCGCGCGCAGCCCGGGCTCGTCCTGGGCCGCGTGCAGGACCGTGAACCCGTTGGTCTCGAGGAGCTGGGTCATCCCCGCCCGGAGGAGGGCGTGGTCCTCGGCGAGGACGAGTCGCACGGCACCTCCAGGATCACCTCGGT
Organism: uncultured Actinomycetota bacterium; assembly: GCA_963757695.1. GTDB lineage: Bacteria > Actinomycetota > Actinomycetes > Propionibacteriales > Nocardioidaceae > Nocardioides. The sequence goes on along the minus strand of CAVWTJ010000002.1, from coordinate 455,400 downwards.
CGGCCCGCCGGTCGGGCTCGACACCACCATGGTGCCGTCGAAGGCGGCGAGCCGGCGCTGGACCCCCAGCATGCCGGTTCCGGCGCCCGGATCGGCGCCGCCCCGTCCGTCGTCGCCGACCACGATCCGGACGCCGGTCGCCGAGCGTTCCACCCTGATCCAGCCGCGGCGGGCGCCGGCGTGCTTGCCGATGTTGGCCAGGCACTCGGCGACCGCGAAGTAGAGGGCGGACTCCACCGGCGCGGGCGGTCGCTCGACCAGGTCGCTCGTCGACCGACGACCGGGACCGCCATGTCGAGGGCGAGCGCCGAGACCGCGCCGGCCAGGCCCCGGTCGGCGAGCACGGGCGGGTGGATGCCGCGCACGACGGAGCGCAGGTCGACGATCGCCGCCTGGGCTGTTGCGCGGGCGTCGTCGACGAGCCGTCGAGCCGTCTCGGGGTCGGAGTCGAAGGCCTGGTCGGCCAGCCCGAGACTCATCGAGAGCGCCACCAGCCGGGCCTGGGGACCGTCGTGCAGGTCGCGCTCGAGGCGTCGCAGCTCGGCGGCCGAGTGGTCGACGAGGTCGGCGCGGGTCTCGGTGAGCACCTGCACCCGTTGCTCGAGATGCTCGGTGCGACTCGTGGCGAGGAACCACAGGTCGACCTGGGAGCGCAGCCGCATCTGGTAGCGCGATGCCCCACCACCACGCGGGACGGTGACGACGGCGAGCAGCTCGAGGACGACGACAGGGACGGCGAACCCGAACGTGCAGGCCCACGCCGCCCAGCCCAGGTCGCGGTAGGTCATCGGGTCGCGGGCGATCGTCGTGAGGACCGCCCACGGGGTCGTCCGGCCGGCAACGGCCGGTAGGGGCGTGGCTCGGCGATCCCGAGCACGCTCGCGGCCATCCGACGGTGCAGCTGGGCCAGCCAGCGCGTCGCGGGCACCGAGACGGCGAGCAGCAGGCCACCGACCCAGACGACGAGCAGGCCAGGCCGACGACCGTCAGCACGAGTACGACGAGCGCCGGCACGGCCAGGAGCAGCTGCGCCACGGCGTACCCGGTCAGGCGCAGACGTCCCGGGCGCGGGGCGTCGTCCGGGGCTGCTCATCTGCTCATTGTCGCCCCCGCGGCCGGCACGGGTCAGGGGTGCAGGCACCACCATCGTTCGGGGTCCTCACGCCCCTGACTCGGGGGTCACGAGTCACGAGGCTTCACGTATCCGCATTCTCCGAATCCTCGAGCACCAGGAGACGTCATGTCCGTGACCAACCCCCTCACCGCGCTACCGCGGCGCAGCGCCCGTTGGAGCGCCCTGCATCCGTGGCGGGCGATCCTGGCCTGGCTCGCCTTCGTCGTGATCGCCGTCGGCCTGGCGGCGATCATCCCCACGGTGGAGACGCAGGACGCCGACTACCGGCTGGGTGATTCGGGGCAGGCCGATGTGTTCCTCACCGAGGGCGAGCTCGACAGCCCCGACACCGAGCTGGTCGTGATCACCGCCGGGGACAGCAAGGCGCTGGACCGGAAGGAGGCAGGGGCGGCCGGAGCCGAGCTGCGTACCGCGATGGTCTCGACGCCGGGCGTCACCGCCGTGGCATCGCCGCAGTGGAGCGCCGACCGCACCGCACTGCTCGTCTCGGTGCAGCTGGCCCGCGACGGCGACCTGGACGTGGCGCCACTTCAGGAGGTGACTGACGCCGTAGCGCAGGCGCACCCGTCGCTCACCGTCCGCGAATCGGGCGATGTGAGTCTCGACGGCGCGATCAACGACCGGGTGTCGGAGGACCTCGGCTCGGCTGAGTTCACCAGTCTCCCGATCACGCTGGTGCTGATGCTCCTCGCGTTCGGGGCGCTGGTCGCGGCCGGCATCCCGGTGCTGTTCGCCGTCACCAGCGTGGCCGCCACGATCGGGATCCTGGCTCCGATCTCCCACTTCGTTCACGCCGAGGGGACGGTGACGAGCATGATCGTGCTCATCGGGATGGCCGTGGGCGTGGACTACTCGCTCTTCTACCTCAAGCGCGAGCGCGAGGAGCGGGCCAACGGTCACAGCACCCTCGACGCCGTCGCGATCGCCGCCGAGACCTCGGGGCACTCGATCCTCGTCTCGGGAGTCGCCGTCATCGCGGCCTTGTCCGGGTTGTTCATCGTCGGCGGCGCGACGTTCAACTCACTCGCGGTCGGCGCGATCCTCGTGGTCGCCATTGCCGTGATCGGCTCGATCACGGTGCTCCCCGCGCTGCTGGTCAAGCTCGGCCGCTGGGTGGACCGCCCGCGGGTGCCGTTGCTGTGGCGGCTCAACGCACGGATCGGCCGCGGCGGGCTCAGCCGCCGGCTGCTGGCACCGGTGCTCCGACGCCCGGTGGCGGCACTGGCGCTCTCCGGGTTCGTGGTCGCTGCCCTGGCCGTGCCGGCACTCGGGCTACGCATGCATGCCGGCAACCTCGACACCCTGCCCGCCTCGATCGCCGAGGTGCAGACGATGCGCGACATCACCACGACCTTCCCCTCGGAGGGAGCCGCGGCGACCGTGGTGGCTCGGGGGGCCGCATCCGATCAAGGTCGCGTGGCACAGGCGTTCGGGGACCTGCTTGATCGGGCCGTGGCCACCGGTGACTTCGTGGCTCCGGGCGACTCCCCGGCCGAGGTGGAGACCTCAGCCGACGGCCGCACCTCGGTGATGCGCATCGCGATGCCGTACGACGAGTCCGACGCGCGGGTCGACGAGGCGCTGCGCCTCCTGCGCACCGACCTGGTGCCCGCGTCGTTCTCCGCGATCGACGGCGTCGAGACCGCCGTCGGCGGCGGGGCGGCCGAGAACCTCGACTTCGCCGACCGTCAGTCCGATCGGCTTCCGCTCGTCATCGGCTTCGTCCTGCTCCTGACTTTCCTGATGATGCTGGCCACCTTCCGGAGCGGCGCGATCGCGCTCGTCTCGGTCGTGCTCAACCTCGCCTCCGTCGCGATGTCGTTCGGGGTGATGGCCCTGGTCTTCCAGCACGGGTGGGGCGCCGACCTGCTCGGTTTCACGGCACCGGGCTTCGTGATCGACTGGCTGCCGCTGTTCGTGCTCGTCGTCCTGGTGGGGCTCTCGATGGACTACCACGTCTTCGTCGTGAGTCGGATCCGTGAGCACGTAGCGGCCGGCCTCTCGACCCGTCAGGCCGTCGAGCGCGGCATCTCCGACACCGCCGGCGTGGTGACCAGCGCCGCGGCGGTGATGGTGTCGGTGTTCGCCATCTTCGCGACGCTGTCGCTGCTGGAGATGAAGATGATGGGTATCGGACTGTCCGCCGCCATCCTGCTCGACGCGACGTTGGTGCGACTGGTCATGCTGCCGGCCCTGCTCGTGCTGCTGGGGGAGCGGACCTGGTGGCCCTCGCGGCCGACGGCCCCGGGTGGCCGTGCGGTCTCCGACAGCACGAGCGACGCGCGCGTCGTGCAGCCCGTCAGCTGACGCCGCCGACGTCCTACGGAGTGGTCGCCGCTGCGACCGCTCCGTACGACGTCACCACCTCACGGGGTCGAGGTGGCGGCCTCGACCCGCACGGGCACGCCGCTCAACGCGGCGTTGCCGGAGACATCGAGCAGAGCCGGGTCGGTGAGGTCGTTGATGGACACCCCCGGGACGGCCGCTGCGTTGCCCAGCCGGGTCCCGACCACCTGGTGGCCGTAGCCGTGGGGGAGCGAGACCACTCCGGGCATCATGTCGTCGACGCCGCTCACCTCGACCTCGACGCGGCCCACGCGCGAGCTGACCGCGACCACGTCCCCGTCGCTGATGCCGCGCGCGGCCAGGTCGTCGGGGTGCATCAGCAGGTGGTGGCGCGGCCTGCCCTTGGTGAGGCGGGTCGTGTTGTGCAGCCAGGAGTTGCAGTCACGCTGGTGTCGGCGCCCGATCAGCACCAGCTCGTCCGCGCCCGGCGCGGGTGCCTCGAGCGCTGCCCGCAGCCGCGGCAGGTCGTCGGTGACCAGGCTCGGCACCAGGTCGATCCGGTGCTCGGGGGTCTGCAGGCGCTCCGGCATCGTGGGACGCAGCGGGCCCAGGTCGACCCCCTCCGGGTGCTCGCGCAGCTCGGCCATGGTGGTGCGGTCGCCGGTGTCGAGCAGCAGGGTCAGCAGGTCCGCAGGAGCGGTCGCCGCCCCGGCCGACGCCTCGTCGCTCAGCGCAGCGCCCAGGCGCTCGGAGATCCGCGCGGTGAGCTCGCCGAAGATCTCCCAGTCGTGGCGCTGGTCGTCGTCCTTGTCGAAGACCGCCGGGGTGAAGCGAGCGGTGTTGCGCACCGCGAAGCCGTGGAAGACCAGGTCGTACTGGTCACGCTCCAGAGCACTCGTCGGCGGCAGGATGACGTCGGCGTGCCGCGTCGTCTCGTTGAGGTAGAAGTCGACGGACACCATGAAGTCGAGGGTGGCGAGCGCGTCGGCGAGGTCGTGGCCCCCCGGGGTCGACAGCACCGGGTTGCCGGCCACGGTCACCATCGTCGTGATCCGGCCGTCGCCGGCGGTGGTGATCTCCTCGGTCATCACCGAGGCCGGCAGCTCCCCGGCGAACTCCGGTACGTCGCGCACCCGGCTGCGCCAGCGGTCGTAGCGTCCCGGGCTCGCGATCCGCCGGCCGACGGTGTCGACCGCCGGCTCGGGGAACATCGCGCCTCCGGGCTGGTCGAAGTGGCCCGACACCAGGTTGAGGCAGGCGATCGCCCACTGGCACACGGTCCCGAACGCCTGGGTGGAGACCCCCATCCGGCCGTAGACGACCCCGGCGTCGGCCGCGACCAGGTCGCGCGCCAGGGCCCGCACGGTCTCGGCGGGCACTCCCGAGGCCCGCTCGGCGACCTCCGGGGTGACGTCGGCGACGAGGTCGGCGAGCCGGTCGAGCCCGTCGACGTACGCCGGCGGTCGGGCGAGACCCTCGGTGAGGATGACCTGCAGCATCGCGAGCAGCACCGCGGCGTCCGTGCCCGGCCTCACGAAGTGGTGCTCGTCGGCCACCTTCGCGGTCTCGGTGCGACGCGGGTCGAGCACCACCATCCGCCCGCCGCGGCCCTTGAGCTCGCGGACCCGCCGGGGGAAGTCCGGCACCGTCATCAGCGACCCGTTCGACGCCATCGGGTTGGCGCCGACGACGAGGAAGAACGACGTGCGGTCGAGGTCGGGGACCGCGATCATGAGCTGGTGGCCGTACATCAGGTGGGCGACGAGCTGGTGGGGGATCTGGTCGACCGTCGAGGCACTGAACCGGTTGTGGGTCCGCAGGGAGCGCACGAAGCCGGCGCCGTGGGTGCCGAAGCCGAGCGAGTGGGCGTTGGGGTTGCCGAGGTAGATGCCGACGGCGTCACCGCCCCGCTCGCGGATGGTGGCCGAGACCCGGTCGGCCACCAGGTCGAGTGCGACGTCCCAGTCGAGCTCCTCCCACGTCGCGTCCGCGCCCGTTCCGGTCCGGCGCACGGGGCGGCGCAGCCGGTCGGGGTCGGTGTAGACGTCGGCCAGCGACACGCCCTTGGGGCAGATGTAGCCGCGCGAGAGCGGGTCGCTCGGGCTGCCCTTGATCGACGTGACGGTGTCGCCGGACTCGCCGTGGGTGATCGTCAGCTCGAGGCCGCAGATGGCCTCGCAGAGGTTGCAGACCCCCAGCCGGGTGCGGGTGGACGGGGCGGGCGCGGGATCGACGGCGGACACCTCCGCATCGTGGCACGACTCGCGGTCGGCCGATATGGGCGCTGCGACCAACTCAGCACCACGTCCGGACCACCGGCTCGATGACGCGGACGTCGGCCTCGGTCACCGCCAGGTCGTAGGCGACGGCCACCTCGAGGTACGCCGCCACGTAGGCGCAGCGAAAGGGCCGGCGCGGCGGCAGCCAGCTGGCCGGGGTGCTGTCGCCCTTCTGGAGGTTGGCGGTGCCCTGGACCGCGACCAGCTCGAGCGAGGTGTCGTTGGCGAACCGGGTGCGCCGCGACAACGACCAGTCGGCGGCGCCGAGGTCCCACGCAGCGGCGAGCGGGAAGAGGTGGTCGACGTGGATCTGTGAGCCCTCGCCGGCGTAGTCCATCTCGATCCCGGTGTAGGGGTCGAGCAGGAGGCCGGCGACCACGTCGCAGTCGTTGCTCCCCGGCGCGAACGCCACGTCGAGGAGCGAGGCGCCGAGCACGTCGTTGCGGGTGTCGCAGCCGTTGTGCCCGTCGGGTGCGTCGCTGTCGTCGGTCCACTCGGTGCCGAAGACGCACCCGTCGCCGGGTCCGCAGTCGCGCTCGTAGCCGGGTACGTCGGGCTGACGTGCCACCACCCGGGCCTCGGCCAGCAGCGTGCGCACCCGGTCGGCGGTCGCCGCCGAGCCGGGCACGGGCGGCGCCGAGGGACGCGCCGCCGTGCCGGGCGTGCCGCTCGACTGCTCACGGCGGTCGCCGAGGAGCGTCGTACGGGAGGCCACGAGCGCGATCACCACGAGCAGCCCGACCACGACCCCGGCCACCAGTCGACCGGAGGCGGCGTGGGGCGTCCGCCGTACGGCCCCTGCGGTCTCCCTCCGGCCCCCATGTGGGCATGCTGTCACCCACGTCCGACTCCGGCGTCCGGCACCCGCGCTCGGGGCCGCCGTACGGCACCGGGCGTGACCGGCCCCACGCCGCGGTTTGGGTGCGACCGGCGCCCGCTGATAATCTCTGACGGTTGCCCACCACCGCGTCCAGCGCGACGCGCAGAGGGCGCACGCATGAATGACCGCCGTGCAACGGCCGCGGATCCAGAGTGCCCGGGTGAACAGGCCCCGGCGCGCCGCGCAACGAGTGAACCAGAAGGAGCCGCCATGTCGATCGGAACCGACGCAGCGACGAAGAAGAAGATCATCGCCGAGTACGCCACGACCGAGGGCGACACCGGTTCGCCCGAGGTGCAGGTCGCTCTCCTGAGCTTTCGGATCGCGCACCTGACCGAGCACCTCAAGACGCACAAGCACGACCACCACAGCCGTCGTGGTCTGCTGCTGCTCGTCGGTCAGCGCCGCCGCCTGCTGAACTACCTAAGAAGGCGGAGATCGAGCGTTACCGCTCGATCGTCGAGCGTCTCGGCCTGCGCCGCTGACACACGCGAGGGGACTCACCGTTCGGTGGGTCCCTTCGTTACATTCAGGGGGTGGGCGGCTCGCGCCTCGCGCGGACGCCGCCACCTGACCACAACTGAACACACATCCACAGGAGCGATCCGCGCCACCGTCCGGCCCGGTCCTCGGTAGTGACCTTCTGGAGCACGTCCGTGCTCCAGCGGGTCTCGATCGAAGATCGGCCACCACCTCGCCGGCATCACGCTGGGCCCGAACCGGGCTCGAGGGCGTGCGCGGCAGTCGTGGATCGCACCGCGAACAGAAAGATCAACGTGACAGAACCCGTCATCTCCGCCGTCGAGACCGTTATCGACAACGGCAAGTTCGGCACCCGCACCGTCAAGTTCGAGACCGGGCTCCTCGCCCGCCAGGCCGCCGGTTCGGTGACCGCCTACCTCGACGACGAGACCATGCTGCTCTCGGCCACCACGGCCGGCAAGCACCCGAAGGACCACTTCGACTTCTTCCCCCTGACGATCGACGTCGAGGAGCGGATGTACGCCGTGGGCCAGATCCCCGGCTCGTTCTTCCGTAGCGAGGGTCGTCCCGGCGAGGACGCGATCCTCACCTGCCGCCTCATCGACCGGCCGCTGCGCCCGACCTTCAAGAAGGGTCTGCGCAACGAGGTCCAGGTCGTCATCACCGTGATGGCGCTCGACCCCGACCAGCCCTACGACGTGCTCGCGATCAACGCCGCGTCGCTCTCGACCCAGCTCTCGGGCCTGCCGTTCTCCGGTCCCGTCGGCGGCGTCCGCGTCGCCCTCATCGAGGGCCAGTGGGTGGCGTTCCCGAGCCACAGCCAGCTCGAGAAGGCCGTCTTCGACATGGTCGTCGCCGGTCGGGTCACCGACTCGGGCGACGTCGCGATCATGATGGTCGAGGCCGAGGCCCCCGAGGACACCTACGAGCTCGTCCTCAACGGCGCCACCGCGCCGTCGGAGGAGGTCGTGGCCGGTGGCCTCGACGCCGCCAAGCCCTTCATCAAGCAGCTGTGCGACGCCCAGGCCGAGCTGGCCAAGCAGGCCGCCAAGCCGGTCCAGGACTTCCCGGTCTTCCTCGACTTCGAGGACGACGTCTACGCCGCCGTCGAGGCCGCCGCGTCCGCAGCGACCATCCCGGCCCTGGCCATCGCCGACAAGCTCGAGCGCGAGTCCGCCCTCGACGACGTCAAGGTCGTCGCTCCTGGAGCAGGTCGGTCGCCCAGTTCGAGGGTCGCGAGAAGGAGGTCGGCGCCGCGTTCAAGTCGCTGACCAAGTCCCTCATGCGCGAGCCGCGTGCTGCGCGACAAGATCCGCATGGACGGCCGCGGCCTCGCCGACATCCGCCCGCTGCACGCCGAGGTCGGCGTGATCCCGCGCGTCCACGGCTCGGCCCTGTTCGAGCGCGGCGAGACCCAGATCCTGGGTGTCACCACGCTGAACATGCTGACCCTCGAGCAGAAGCTCGACACGCTCAGCCCCGAGAAGACGCGTCGCTACATGCACAAGTACGTCTTCCCGCCGTTCTCCACCGGTGAGACCGGGCGCGTCGGCTCGCCGAAGCGTCGCGAGGTCGGCCACGGTGCGCTCGCGCGCCGCGCGCTGCTCCCCGTGCTGCCCAACCGCGAGACGTTCCCCTACGCGATCCGCCAGCTCTCGGAGGCCATGGGCTCCAACGGCTCCACCTCGATGGGCTCGGTCTGCGCCTCGACCCTGTCGCTGCTGCAGGCCGGTGTGCCGCTCAAGGCTCCCGTCGCCGGCATCGCGATGGGCCTCATCTCCGGCGAGGTCGACGGCGAGACGCAGTACGTCGCGCTGACCGACATCCTCGGTGCCGAGGACGCCATGGGCGACATGGACTTCAAGGTCGCCGGCACGCGCCAGTTCGTCACCGCGCTGCAGCTCGACACCAAGCTCGACGGCATCCCCGCCGAGGTCCTCGCTGCCGCGCTGACCCAGGCCCGCGACGCGCGCCTGGCGATCCTCGACGTCATGGCCGAGGCCATCGACGAGCCCGAGGAGATGTCGCTGCACGCGCCGCGGATCATCACGGTGCGCATCCCGGTCGACAAGATCGGCGAGGTCATCGGCCCGAAGGGCAAGGTGATCAACCAGATCCAGGACGACACCGGTGCGTCGCTGTCCATCGAGGACGACGGCACGATCTACATCGGTGCCACCAACGGTGAGGCCGCCGAGGCGGCCCGCGCGGCCGTCAACGCGATCGCCAACCCGACGATGCCCGAGGTCGGCGAGCGCTACCTCGGCACCGTCGTGAAGACGACCAACTTCGGTGCGTTCGTCTCGCTCCTGCCCGGCAAGGACGGCCTGCTGCACATCAGCAAGCTCCGCGCCCTGGCCGGCGGCAAGCGCGTCGACGCCGTCGAGGACGTCCTGTCCGTGGGCCAGAAGGTCCAGGTCCAGATCGCCGAGATCGACGACCGCGGCAAGCTGTCGCTCGTCCCCGTCGTCGAGGACGACGGCGCCGAGAGCGCCGACGAGGCCCCCACCGACGAGGCCTGAGCACCACCGCTGACCCGTCGCGACGAACTCGCGGCGGGTCAGCGTCGTTTTCCGCGGGCCACGACGGCCGCGGGACCAGCACGCCAACGGGAGGACGAGGATGCAGAAGGTGGCGACGCAGAAGATCGGGAGCACGCGCACCCTGTCCACGGTGCGCGACGGCGAGGGGCAGGTGACCTCGCGGGTCAAGCGCACCGTGCTGCCGGGCGGCCTGCGGGTCGTCACCGAGCAGATGGCGGGGGCCCGGTCGGCGACCATCGGGGTGTGGGTCAACGTCGGCTCGCGCGACGAGACCGGAGCCCTGCACGGCGCCTCGCACTTCCTCGAGCACCTGCTCTTCAAGGGCACCCGCGAGCGCTCGGCCCTCGACATCTCGGTCGCCCTCGACGAGGTCGGCGGTGAGTTCAACGCCTTCACCGCCAAGGAGTACACCTGCTTCCATGCCCGTGTCCTCGACGAGGACCTGCCGCTGGCCGTCGACGTGATCGGCGACATGATCACCTGCTCGGTGATCGCCGCGCGAGGACGTCGAGGCCGAGCGCGAGGTCATCCTCGACGAGATCGCGATGCACGACGACGACCCGACGACGTCGTCCACAACCTCTTCGCCGAGCAGGCGTGGGGGAGCGACTCGCCGCTCGGCCGCCCGATCGCCGGCACCGTCGCGTCCATCACCGCGATGGACCGGGCGCGGATCATCCGCTTCTACAAGCGCCACTACCGGCCCGACAACATGGTCGTCGCCGTCGCCGGCAACCTCGACCATGCCGCCGTGCGTGCGCGCACGTACGCCGTTCCTTCGGTCGCCGTGACTTCCTCGCCGGCGACGCCGAGCCCGGTCCCGCCGCGCCGCGGGGCGGCTCGGGTCCGCGTCTCGCCCGGCCACGTCGAGACGACCCGTCCCTTCGAGCAGGTCAACCTCGTGCTCGGCATGGAGGGCCTGCGGCGCGACGACGCCGAGCGCTTCGCTCTCGGCGTGCTCAACACCGCACTCGGCGGCGGCACGTCGAGCCGACTGTTCCAGGAGATCCGCGAGGTGCGCGGGCTGGCCTACTCGGTCTACTCCTTCGCCTCCCACCACGCCGACTCCGGCATCGTCGGGGTCGCCGTCGGGTGCCTGCCGGGCAAGGTCGACGAGGTGCTCGCGACCGTGCGTGCCGAGCTCGCCAAGGTCGCCGCCGACGGGATCACCGAGGAGGAGCTGCGTGCGCGGCAAGGGCCAGCTGCGCGGCGGCCTCGTGCTGGGCCTGGAGGACTCCGCCTCGCGGATGTCGCGCCTGGGGCGCGCGGAGCTGATCCACGACGAGCTGCTCGAGATCGACGACGTGCTCGCCCGGATCGACGCGGTCACGCTCGACGAGGTGCGAGCCGTCGCGGCCGAGGTCTTCTCACGGCCGGAGATCCTCGCGGTCGTCGGCCCCTCACCCCTCGACTGACCACCCCCGCCGTCCACGCTGGTTGAGGTGTGAGGGCCCCCCGGTCCGGCCGGTCCGGTGGTTGAGGTGTGAAGGCGCCCTGGCGCCTGAGCCTCGAAACCCGGTGGGCCGGGAGTCGGTGTCGGGCTCGTGGTTGGTGCTCGGCACGGGTGGTTTCGAGGCTCGTCGCTGGCGCTCCTCGCACCTCAACCACCGGGGGCGGCTCGTCGCTGGCGCTCCTCGCACCTCAACCACCGGGGAGGTCGCGCTGGCTGCACCGCTGGTTGAGGTGTGAGGGCCGCTAGGCCCGAGCCTCGAAACCTGGTGGGCCGGGAGTCGGTGTGGTGCTCGTCGCTGGTGCTCGGCACGGGTGGTTTCGAGGCTCGTCGCTGGCGCTCCTCGCACCTCAACCACCGGGGACGGCTCGTCGCTGGCGCTCCTCGCACCTCAACCACCGGGGGCCGGCTCGTCGCTGGCGCTCCTCGCACCTCAACCACCGGGGACGGGCTCGTGCCACCACCCCTGGGGCGGGCTCGGGCGCTAGCGGCGGCCGATGATGCCGACGACGGGGGGCTGGGGGTTGTCCACGACCGACACCCGGAAGCCGCCCTGGGCCAGCGCGGCCGAGGCCTGCTTGATGATGGTCGGCACCTGGTCGCGGCGGGTGACCTCGTAGAACAGGTAGACCGCACCACCGGGCACCACGCGCTCGTGGAGCAGGGCCACCTCGTCGGGGCAGTCGCGCACCCAGAAGAGGTTGACGTTGAAGGAGAAGACCTTGTGCAGGCGCTTGACCGGCACCCGCAGGGTGGCGAGGTCGATCTGACGTACGGTGAGGCGGCCTGCCTTGATGGCCTCCTCGTTGCGACGCTTCGTGCGGTCGACTCCCGACTCGGAGCGGTCGATGGCGAAGAGCTTGCCGGTCTCGAGCCGTGCGCAGATCAGCTCCGCCGCGGCACCGGGCCCGCACCCGATCTCGAGCACGTGGTCGGCCGGCTGGGGATCCATGAAATCCACCGCCCACCTGATGCGCGCCGGGATCGTCTGTGCCGTCATGGGCCCCACCTTGCCAGAAGCGGGGCGCGCATTCACTCACCGCCTCTCCCCGAACGCACGTCCTCGACGTGATGAGCGTCTCCGCCGGGGCGCCCCACTAGGGTGGCGGAGTGACCTCGACGATCAAGGTGGGCGTGCTCGGTGCGCGCGGCAAGGTGGGCTCCGAGGTGTGCCGCGTCGTCGAGGAGGCCGCCGACCTCGAGCTCGTCGCCGCGCTCGATGCCGGCGACGACCCCGAACAGCTCGTGTCCTCCGGCGCGCAGGTGGTGGTCGACTTCACGCACCCCGACGTGGTCATGGCCAACCTCGAGCTGTGCGTGCGTCACGGCATCCATGCGGTCGTCGGCACGACCGGCTTCGACGAGGCACGGCTCGCCGTGCTGCGTGACCTGCTCGAGCAGCACCCGGCCTCAGGGGTGCTCGTCGCGGCCAACTTCTCGATCGGCGCCCTGCTGATGATGCGCTTCGCCGAGGTCGCCGCGCCGCACTACGAGTCGGTCGAGATCATCGAGCTGCACCACCCGGCGAAGGCCGACGCCCCGTCCGGCACGGCTGCTCGTACGGCGCGTCTGGTCGCCGCGGCCCGCGCCGCGGCCGGCGTGCCCGCAGCCCCGGACGCGACCTCGACCGCGCTGGACGGGGCGCGCGGCGCCGACGTCGACGGCGTGCCCGTGCACTCGGTCCGCCTCCGCGGCCTGGTGGCCCACCAGGAGGTCCTGCTGGGCGGCCCGGGGGAGACGCTCACCATCCGGCACGACTCGATCGACCGTTCGTCGTTCACCCCGGGGGTGCTGGCCGCGGTCCGCGCGATCTCCGACCGACCCGGGCCTCACCGTCGGCCTCGAGCGCCTGGTCGACCTCGGCTTCTGAGTCCCCGTGGCCCGCACGGAGCGGGACGCCCGACGACGTGCAGGGGCCGCCTTTGCAGGTTCGTGCGATGCACGAACCTGCGCGTGGCTCCGCATGTACGCGCCGCGGTTGCGTTGGCAGGGTCGGGTCAGGCGCCTGCTCCCGAACCTCGGCGTCGCTGACGAGAGGAAACCATGCGGACATCTCTGGGCCTCGCCGCCGCCGTCCTGGCTGCCGGCACCCTGGCCATCTCCACCACCGACGTCGCCGCCGCTGCACCCGGCCCGGGGGTGAAGGGCGACCCGCCAACGCCGGCCGTCGCTGCCGCCTCGGCGCTCGACGCGCTGGCCGCGCACCCCGGCCAGGCACGTGCCTCGGTCGAGCAGGAGCTCACCGTCACCGACACGATGGTCGACGACGACGGGGCGACCCACGTGCGCATGGAGCGCACGTACAAGGGCCTGCCGGTGATCGGGGGCGACCTGGTGGTCCACGAGGACCCGAGCTCCACGCTCCGCGGCGTCAGCCAGACCCTGACGGCGCCGCTGACGCTGTCGGTCACGCCGAGGGTTGGCACCGCCAAGGCCGCGTCCCGGGCGCTCTCCCCGACCAGGGCCACGGCGTCGATCCGCAACCTGCGCACCGCCGACCAGGCGCCGCGCCTGGTCGTCGACGCGCGTTCGGCCACACCCCGGCTGGCGTGGGAGGTCGTCACGCTCGGGCGCCAGGTCCGACGGCACCCCCAGCAGGTTGACGTCGTACGTCGACGCGAGGTCCGGAACCGTGCTGCGTCGCGAGGAGGGCATCCACACCGCCGACGGGCAGGGGGTCTCGCTCTACAGCGGCACCGTGCCGATCTCGGTCACCAGGAGCGGCTCGTCGTACACGCTGACCGATGCGGCGCACGGCAACGCGAGGACCACGGACATGCAGAACAAGCAGGACGGGCTCGCCTGCCAGCTCCTCGGCGTCCGCTGCACCAACGGGGTGGCGTTCACGAGCCCGGACGCCGGCTTCGGCAACGGCTCGACCGGCAACCGCGAGTCGGCGGCCGTCGACGCCCACTACGGCGGGGCGATGACCTTCGACTACTACAAGAAGGTCCTGGGCCGCAACGGCATCTTCGGCAACGGCACCGGCGCCCCCAGCCGGGTGCACTACGGCAACGGCTACGTCAACGCCTTCTGGGACGGCTCCAAGATGACGTACGGCGACGGCGACGGCGCGTCGTACGGCCCGCTGGTCTCGCTCGACGTGGCCGGCCACGAGATGTCGCACGGCGTCACCGAGAACACTGCCGACCTGACCTACTCCGGGGAGTCGGGCGGGCTCAACGAGTCGACCTCGGACATCTTCGGCACCATGGTGGAGTTCTACGCAGCCAACCCCGACGACCCGGGTGACTACTACATCGGTGAGGAGTTCGACCTGGCCAGCGGCACCGGCTTCCGGCGCATGGACGACCCGTCTCTCGACGGCTCCTCGCTGAGCTGCTACACCTCGGACGCCGGCAACGTCGACGTCCACTACTCCTCGGGCATCGGCAACCACTTCTTCTACCTGCTGGCCGAGGGCTCGGGCGCCAAGACCATCGGCGGCAGGGCGCACCGCTCGCCGACGTGCAACGGCTCGTCGGTGGCGGGCATCGGGCGCGCCGCAGCCCAGAAGATCTGGTTCCGCGCCCTGACCACGTACTTCACCTCGGGCACGACCTACGCCCAGGCGCGCACCGGCAGCCTCAGCGCCGCGAAGGACCTCTACGGCCAGGGCAGCACCCAGTACCGGGCGGTCGCGGCCGCGTGGAGCGCGGTCGACGTCGGCTGACGCCGACCCACGGACAAGGGGGCCCGTGCCGGACGGAACCGGCAGGGGCCCCCTTCTGCGTCGCTGCGCGTGGGACGGGCGTCGATCAGGGCTCGACCGTGGCGTGTCCCTCGGTGACGTGCGGGATCAGGTGGCCGACCGCGACTGGTGGGCCGCCATCAACTGCCCAGCTGACTGTCGAAGAGCGCCCTCTCAGCCTCGTCGTTCCACGTGTCGCCGGGTGACAGCTTGGCGGCGACGTCGGGCAGCTTCTCCTTCAGCTCGCTGAGCCCCATCAGGGGGAGGTCGTGGATCTGGGGGAAGATCAGGACCTTCCCGGAGTAGCTGCCGTCGACCAGGGCCTGGAGCCCGTCCTTGGCCGCCCGCATGCCACCGACGGCGCCCACGATGGATCCCGGAGAGAGATCGCCCCGGTTGGCCAGGTCCACCACCTGCTGCTGGTCGTGGATCGTCAGTCCCGAGGTCCCGGTGTACTGGGCGTTGTCCAGGTAGACCGCGCTCAGGTTCAACGGCGCCAGGGTGCCGTTGGGGACACCGGCGAAGAAGACCAGCATGCCGTCGGGACTCATCAGGGTGTCGGCCTCGGCCATCACCGGGGAGATGGGGACACTGACCACGACATCGTCGGCTCCCTGGTCGTCGGTGATCCCCATGACGAAGTCGTGGAGGGACTGCTCCGCGGTCTGGGAGTTGAAGGTCAGCAGCTCGCAGTCGTTGCTCTCCGCCAGGTGGGCCAGCCGGTCCTCGAGGCTCGTCAGTCGCTCGTCGCTCACCTCCGTGGCAATGATCGTGCTGGGTCCGTCGGGCTGTTGGATGGCCCTCTGGAGATGCATCAACCCCATGGGGCCGCCGGCGCCCACGAAGACGGTGGTGCCCTTCGAACGCAGGTCGCAGCGGTTGCGCGCCTCCCCGTAGGAGGCGGCGATGTCCGGTCCCCTTCCGCCGAGGTAGGCGGTGTAGTCGTAGTGCAGACGGCCCACGTCGGTGTCCACCAAGCCGTCCAGAGCGGTCTCGCCCACCAGGTTGAGGGTCCCGCGCCGGGCGATGTGCTTGGCCACGGCACCCACCGTCGCCGCGGAACGCGGATCGAGCATGACGATGTCGTCGAAGCCGGCGCCGTCAGTCAGCTCGTCCACCAGTGCTTGATAGTCGTCGGTGCCGACGCCGTTGCGCACGATCGTCGTGGCCGAGGTGTGCTCCACCAGCCTCTCCACCGAGGCGGGCACGTCGGTCATCACGATGGTGTCCGGGGCGTCCAGGCCGGAGGAGAAGAGGTAGTCCCGCTCATCTCCGGGCCGGCCGGTGATCCACATGATCCCGCCGGTCCTGGGTTCCAGGCGGCGACGTTGGGTGTACGCCGCCATCACACAGCCCCACGGCTCCAGCGTGGAGGCCTCGGCATAGCCCATCGTGTCAGGGAGGGGCAGCAGGCAGGCACCATCGTCGGTGTCGAGCATCTCCGAGCCCATCAGGTGGTACTGGATCAGTCCGCCGGGAACGGTGTAGCCGTAGGCCGTGCTCTTGCCGTCCTGATAGATGTCGGGTTGCACAGCGAGCCTCTGGCCGGCGTGATACCTGTCCTTCAGGTCTTCTCCGACCTCGATGACCGTGAGGCTGACCTCGTGGCCCAGTCGGGTGGGCTCCTTGGAGAGGTCGCGGTTGTAGAGCTTCGGGTGGCTGCCGCCCGCGCGGAGGATCTTCACGTCGGAGAAGCAGAGCCCCACACTGTCGATGCGGACCAGCATCTGGTCGGCGCCGGGTTCGGGGACGGGGAACAGCTCGGGTTGATCGTCCTTGCCCATGTTCTCCTCGCCCGCGCCGTACACGTTCCAGCCCCAGACTGCTTCCGGCACGTCGAGCTCGGCAGCGCGGTACCGGTCGTAGGCGTTCATTCGTCGTGTCCTCCACGTCGTTGTTGGCGAGCGATTGGCGAGGCGTCGGCGTGACTCGGGAAGCCGACCGGAGCCGACCGGTCCGAGATGGCCTCGACCTGGTCGACCGTAGGTCGGCGACGCCGTGTCGACGGTACCGCCGTGTGAGAGCCATCACAGGTCCTCGTCTGCCGAGGATAACCCATATCTGTGGCAATAAGCCCGTTCGTGTGGGATTTAATCCTTGACGGGACGTTGCATAGCGTTATACAAAGGCTTTCACAGATCTGTGATGTCGATCACTCCTCGGTGTCGCGATGCAACCCGTCGATCCGGTGTCCGCCGGGCGGGACAACAAGGAAGGTGTCATGGCAACCACCACACATTCGGCCTCCACCGGGGGCGCGCGCCTCCACGTGCAGAGGTTCGGCACGTTCTTGTCCAACATGGTCCTGCCGAACATCGGCGCCTTCATCGCGTGGGGCCTGATCACCGCGCTCTTCATCAAGTCCGGCTGGATCACCCTGATCGGCGACAAGTTCGGGTTCAGTCCCGACGAGCACGGGTACGGCTTCGTGTCCAGACTCGGCGGCTGGACCGTCAACGCGGACACCTGCACGAACCAGGTGATGGGATCGGACGGCGTCATGACCACGCTCGCCGACGGCGCCCAGGCGTGCAGCAACTACGGCGGGATCGTCGGGCCGATGATCACCTACCTCCTCCCGCTGCTGATCGGCTACACCGGCGGCAAGATGATGTACAAGGACAACGAGGTCCGCGGCGGGGTGGTCGGTGCCATCGCCACGATGGGTGCCATCGCCGGCGCCTGGTGCCGATGTTCCTGGGCGCCATGGTGATGGGCCCGCTCGGTGGCTGGACGATCCGTCGCCTCGACGCCCTGTGGTCGCACAAGATCCGCCCCGGCTTCGAGATGCTGGTCAACAACTTCTCCGCCGGCATCGGCGGCGGAATCCTGGCCGTGCTCGGTTTCGTCATCGCCGGGCCGTTCGTCGAGGCCTTCAGCAAGCTCGCCTCGAACGTCGTCGACACGCTGGTCGACAACAACCTGCTGCCGCTGACCTCGATCTTCATCGAGCCGGCGAAGATCCTCTTCCTCAACAACGCGATCAACCAGGGCATCCTGACCCCGCTCGGCACCAACGAGGCGGCCGACGCCGGCAAGTCGATCCTGTTCCTCCTCGAGGCCAACCCCGGCCCCGGCCTGGGCCTGCTCCTCGCCTTCATGTTCTTCGGCAAGGGCGGGGCCAAGGCCTCGGCCCCGGGCGCGATCCTCATCCAGTTCATCGGCGGCATCCACGAGATCTACTTCCCGTACGTGCTGATGAAGCCCAAGCTGGTCCTCGCGGTGATCCTCGGCGGCATGTCCGGCGTGGCCACCAACGTCGCCTTCGGCTCCGGCCTGCGCTCGCCGGCCTCGCCCGGCTCGATCATCGCCGTCTGGACGGCGGCCCCTCCCGGGAGCCTGTTCGGCGTGACCGCTCTCGGTCATCGTCGCCGCCGGTGTGAGCTTCCTGGTCGCCTCCTTCCTGCTCAAGATCGACCGGGGCGAGGACGGTGACCTGGGGGCCGCCACCTCGGCCATGGAGGCCCACAAGGGCAAGGCGTCGTCGGTCTCCGGCGCGCTCCTGGGCTCCGCGGCCGGCGACCGGGCCCGCGGCCCGATCCGCTCGATCGTGTTCGCCTGCGACGCCGGCATGGGGTCCTCGGCGATGGGGGCCTCCGTCCTGCGCAAGAAGGTCCACGCCGCCGGGTTCAACGACGTCACGGTCGTCAACAAGGCGATCTCCAACCTGACCGACGACGTCGACCTCGTCGTCACCCACCAGGACCTGACCGAGCGCGCCCGGCAGCGCAGCGCCTCGGCGATCCACGTGTCGGTGGAGAACTTCATGGGCAGCCCGCGCTACGACGAGATCGTCGACCTGCTGGAGCAGACCAACGGTGCGGGCAGCGGTGCGGGAGCCGCCGCCGAGTCCGAGCCGAGTGTCTCACCGGGCTCGCTGCTCGACCCGGAGTCGATCGTCCTCGACGCCGGCGCGGAGGGCCGCGACGACGCGATCACCCGGGCCGGTCAGCTCCTGGTCGCCGCGGGTGCGGTGGACGAGTCGTACGTCGAGGCGATGCACGCCCGGGAGACGTCGGTGTCGACCTACATGGGCAACCTGCTGGCGATCCCGCACGGCACCAACGAGGCGAAGTCCTCCATCAAGCGTTCGGCGATCTCGTTCGTGCGCTACCCCGAGGGGATCGAGTGGAAGGGCAAGCCGGTGAAGTTCGTCGTCGGCATCGCGGCGATCGGTGACGACCACCTGGCTCTCCTGCGCCGCATCGCCGAGGTGTTCGTGGACTCCGAGCAGGTCGCCCGGCTCGAGGCGGCCCAGTCACCGGCCGACGTGATGGCGGTCCTGGGTGTGGTCCAGCCGGCCTGATCCATTCGTCCCACCCGTACGCCGACCCCGGCGGGCTCCACGAGTCCGCCGGGGTCGACTGCGTCCGGGCCGACGTCGGCTCAGACGAGCCGGACGAGGGCCGCTACCAGGGCCGCGCCGAAGACGACCACCAGGAACGGCGCCCGCAGCACCAGGAGCACGACCGCCGCGGCCGAGAGCCACCACGCGGGCGTCCAGCACCAGGTGGCCGTCGGAGTCGGCCAGGACCTGCACCGCGACCAGCGCGGCGAGCAGCGCGACCGGGATCAGGTCGGCCACCCGCGCCACGACCGGGTCGTCCAGCACCCGGCCCGGCACCGCCAGGCCGGCGAGCTTGAGCAGGTAGCAGCCGACGCCGGCCGCGATCACGGCCGCCCAGGTCATGACGCCTCCCCGACGGCGCCTCGGCGTGCGGTGAGCGCGCCGGCCACGACCGCGACCCCGGCGGCCGCGAGGACCGGCACCCCTGCCGCCGTGATCGGGTACGGCGCCCAGCGCGACCGCCGCCGCGAGCGCGGCCACCACCCGGTGCAGCGGGCGGTCCAGGCGCGGCCACAGCAGGGCCAGGAACGCCGCGCCGACCGCGGCGTCGAGGCCGTAGTCGCGCGGGTCGCCGATGGCGGTCCCGGCGAGGGCGCCGACGCAGCGTGGCGACGTTCCAGAGCACGAAGATCGAGCCCCCGGTCGTGAGGAACCCGAGCCGGGCGTCGGCGGGGGAGCCCCGGGTCACCGACATCGCGGTGGACTCGTCGATGACCAGGTGCGCGGCACCGAGCCGGCGCCAGCCGCGGAAGGCCAGCAGCGGCGCCAGCCGCAGCCCGTAGAGGGTGTTGCGGGTGCCGAGGAGCAGCGCCGTGAGCGCGGCAGCGAACGGCGACCCGCCGGCCGCGAGCACGCCCACCATCGCGAACTGGGACGCGCCGGTGAAGACGAGGAGCGACAGGGCGCACGTCTGCAGCACGTCGAGGCCGGAGGAGACGCCGACCGCGCCGAACGACACGCCGTACGTGCCGGTGGCGACGCCGACTGCGAGGCTGTCGCGGACGATCGCCCGCTCGTGGCGCTTCACCGGGGCGACGAGGTCAGACGAGGGCGGTGTGGAGCCGGACCTGCTTGACGCGGGTGGTGCCGGTGCCGTCCAGGTCCAGCTCGCGGTGGGCGGAGTCGACCCCCCAGCCGGCACTGGTGAGGAACCCCCGGCGCGCGTCGTCGGTGGCGATGGCCCACGTGACGGCACGGTGTGAACCGGTCGGCCACCAGGGTGTCGGCCGCGGCCTGCAGGAGCCGGGACCCGTGGCCCTTGCCGAGCTCGCCGGGTACGACGGTCAGGTCCGCGAGCTCGCCGTCGGCGAGCGGGTCGCAGTCGGGGTCGGCGGCCGGCGACGTGACCGCGAAGCCGACGACTCGGTTGCGCTCCAGCGCGACCAGCACCCGGTTGCGGGCGTCGGCCGGACGGGTCATCGAGCTCCGCCACGCCTCGGCGACCACGGCGGTGTCGTCCGGCAGGGCGTCGGCGGGCAGCACGTCGGCGTACTGCTCGCGCCAGGCACGCACCTGGACGTCGGCGATGGCCGCAGCGTCGTCGGCCCAGGCCACACGCACGGACACGTCGGCGGTCGGCCCGGTCCCACCTCTGACGTCGCTCATGCCAGGGACACTAGTGTCGGAGGTATGGAAATTCGCAACCTCGGCGCGAGCGGCCTGAAGATCTCGGCCATCTCGTACGGCAACTGGCTCACCCACGGATCCCAGGTCGAGGAGGACGCGGCGCTCGCCTGTGTGCGCCAGGCCCTCGACGAGGGGATCACCACCTTCGACACGGCCGACGTCTATGCCAACACCGCGGCCGAGACCGTGCTCGGCAAGGCCCTGGCCGGCGAGCGTCGGGCCGGCCTGGAGATCTTCACGAAGGTCTTCTGGCCGACCGGCCCCGGCAAGCACAACGACCACGGGCTCTCCCGCAAGCACATCATGGAGTCGATCGACGGCTCGCTGCAGCGCCTCGGCACCGACTACGTCGACCTGTACCAGGCCCACCGCTACGACCACGAGACACCGCTGGAGGAGACGATGGAGGCATTCGCCGACGTCGTCCGCGCCGGCAAGGCGCTCTACATCGGGGTCTCGGAGTGGCGCGCCGAGGAGATCCGCGCCGCGCACGCGCTGGCCCGCGAGCTGCGGGTGCCGCTGGTCTCCAACCAGCCGCAGTACAACATGCTGTGGCGCGTCATCGAGGCCGAGGTGGTCCCCACCTGCGAGGAGCTCGGGCTCGGCCAGGTCGTCTGGTCGCCGATCGCGCAGGGCGTGCTGACCGGCAAGTACCTGCCGGGCGAGGCACCTCCGGCGGGCTCGCGCGCCACCGACGAGAAGGGTGGCGACCAGATGATCTCGCGCTGGCTCAAGGACGACGTGCTGACCCGCGTGCAGCTGCTCAAGCCGATCGCCGAGGAGGCCGGGCTGAGCATGGCCCAGCTGGCCGTGGCCTGGACGCTGGCCAACCCGAACGTGTCGTCGGCGATCATCGGCGCCTCGCGGCCCGAGCAGGTCACCGACAACGTGAAGGCGGCCGGGGTGACGCTGGACGAGTCGGCGCTCACCGCGATCGACGAGGCCCTCGGGGACATCGTCGAGCGCGACCCCGCCAAGACCCAGTCGCCGCGGCGCTCGGAGATGTTCAGCTAGTGGTCTGGGTCGGACGTGTGATTGCTTGGCGTGCTCGAGGTGCGTGCAGCGCAAGGCGCCGGCGCGACGTCATACCGGGTGCTGCTGAGCGCCGGCACGCCCGAGTGCGTGCCATGGGTGCGGAAGCGCCAGGTCTGACGCGCCACGGCCGGTCCGAGCGGTGGTGGTGGGCCGTCGGTCGGCGCCAGCCCCGCTCAGCGGTACGTCGTGGGGAGCGCCTGGCCGATCTTGACCTTGGGCTTGGGCAGCCGCATGAACTTCAGCTGCATGGTGCGGGTGACGGCGTACCAGGTCGTGCCCTTGGTGGGCTCGTCCGGGAACCGCAGCGCGAGCTGCTTGCGCAGCTTGAGGCGCAGCGTGACCAGGTCGACCGCGAGCACCAGGAAGATCGGCAGCACCAGGAACTGCAGGCCCGGCAGGAGCGACAGGATCATCAGCGGGATGATGATCTCGGCGAAGGAGAACCGGCTGTCGACGAAGTCGCGGATGAAGCGGCGCACCGGGCCCTTGTCGCGGGGCAGCAGGTACTTCTCGTTGCCCGCCTTCATCTCCGCGCGGACCTTGGCGCTCGACTCGCCGCGCTGCGCGCGCTGCTGGGCCGCCTGCTCCTTGCGGGTGCGCGGCACCTTGGCGCGAGCCCGCGCGGCGGCCTCGGCCTCCTTGCGCGTGGGCGTCGGGCGGCCCTTGCCCAGGGACGGAGCCGACAGGTGCGCCGAGCGCGGACCCATCGGTCGACGACGTGGATGACTCGGACTTGTTGCGACGGAACACGGGCTGCTTTCTGGCCGGGGCGACGGAGGACCTCATCCTACCGGTCGACCGGTGCGGCGGTTGCCGCGGCGGCATAGGGTGACAGGGTTCGCGTAGCCCGCCATCAGCCCGTCATCAGAAGGAAGTTCCCGATGAGCATCATGAAGCGGATGAGCCTGATCTTCCGCGCCAAGGCCAACAAGGCGCTGGACCGCGCCGAGGATCCCCGCGAGACGCTGGACTACAGCTACCAGCGCCAGATCGAGCTGCTCACCAAGGTACGCCGCGGGGTCGCCGACGTGGCGACCAGCCGCAAGCGCATCGAGCTCCAGGTCGCCCAGCTCGAGCAGCAGTCCGCCAAGCTGCAGGGCCAGGCCGAGAAGGCGCTGCAGATGGACCGCGAGGACCTCGCCCGTGAGGCGCTGACCCGCAAGTCGGCGGTGTCGGTCCAGATCGACGACCTCAAGGCGCAGCACGCCCAGCTCCAGGGCGAGGAGGAGAAGCTCACCCTGGCCCAGCAGCGTCTCCAGGCCAAGGTCGAGGCGTTCCGCACCCGCAAGGAGACCATCAAGGCGACCTACACCGCCGCCGAGGCCACGACCCGCATCAACGAGGCGATGTCCGGCATCGGCGAGGAGATGGGTGACGTCGGCATGGCGGTCCAGCGGGCCGAGGACAAGACCGCCCAGATGCAGGCCCGGGCCGGCGCCATCGACGAGCTGATCGCCTCCGGCGTGCTCGACGACGCCTGCACCACCAACAACGGCGACGACATCTCCCGCGAGCTCGCCGCGATGAGCTCGCAGTCCGACGTCGAGCTCGAGCTCATGCGGCTCAAGGGCCTCTCGGCGCCGGGCACCCCGGGCGCGCCTGGAGAGCGGTCAGGGTCCGCAGGCCGACGGCGAGTCGATCGTCGAGGAGCCCCGCACGGAGGGCGAGCGCCCGGCATGATCGTGCGCATCCTCACCGAGGGGCAGTACGACGTCTCCGACGCCGCGCTCGACCGGCTCAACGAGCTCGACGCAGCCGTCGAGGCCGCGATCGGTGCCGGCGACGAGACCGCCTTCGCGACCGCGCTGGCCGCGCTGCTGGACGGCGTACGGACCGCAGGCGTCGCCCACGACGTCGACTCGCTCGACGAGTCCGACCTGATCCTGCCGCCACCGGACGCCTCCCTCGACGAGGTCCGCGACATGCTCGGCGACGACGGGCTGATCCCGGGCTGACCCGGTGCCGCACGGCACACAGGCCCGGGACAGGGCCGGCACAGTGCCTGCTTGGCGCACCGCGGCAGACTGGGTGCATGGCACGCTCTCGATTCATCGGTGACGCCGGCCTGACCGCCCGGATGACCCTGGTCATGTTCCTGCTCGGCGCCGTCTTCGTCGCGCTGATCGGCGCGCTGATGGCGATCTTCGCCAGCAGCGGCGGTCCCGGCATCGCGGTGCTCATCGGGCTGGTCGGCATCGGCGTCGCGGTCTACCAGTGGTACTCCTCCGACAAGGTCGCGATGAAGGCCATGCGCGCCCGCGAGGTGATCCCAGCAGGAGGCGCCCGAGCTGCACGCGATGATCGACCGGCTGTGCGCCCTCGCCGACATGCCCAAGCCGCGCGTCGGCATCGCCGACACCTCGGTGCCCAACGCGTTCGCCACCGGGCGCTCGCCCGACCGGGCCGTCGTGTGTGTGACGACCGGCATCCTCGCCACCCTCACCGCGGAGGAGCTCGAGGGCGGTCCTCGCCCACGAGCTGTCCCACGTCGCCCACCGCGACGTCCTGGTGATGACCGTGGCCTCCTCGGCCGGCATCGCGGCCGGCATGCTCACCCAGGGAGCGCAGTACGGCATGTTCTTCGGCGGCGGACGCCGCCGCGACAACGACGGCCCGCCGGTGTGGCTGCTGGTGCTGGTCGTCAGCCTCGTCGTGTACGCCGTCAGCTTCGTGCTGCTGCGGCTGCTCTCGCGCTACCGCGAGCTGTCCGCCGACCGGGCCGGTGCCTACCTGACGATGAAGCCGGCCGCGCTCGCCTCGGCGCTGCAGAAGATCACCGGCGAGATGAACACCATCCCGCAGCGTGACCTGCGCCAGGTCGGTGCGGCCAGCGCGCTGTGCATCGCCCCGGCGATCAGCGGCGTGTCGCTCAAGACCCTGTCGTCCACGCACCCCTCGCTCGAGCAGCGGCTGCAGCAGCTGGCCGAGATCCAGGCCGAGCTCAGCCGCCCCACCCGGTGAGCACGCTGAGCGACCCGACGAGCGCTTCGGCGACCGGCGACGCGATGGAGGTCGGCTGATGGGCCTGTTCGACAGCCTCCTGGGCCGCTCTCGCCCCAAGCAGGCCAACCTCGACGCGCTGTTCGCCGTGCCGAGCGCGGCGATCACGCTGCAGACCTCGCTGGGCCTGGTCCCGACCGGGGACGGCGCGGTCTGCTACCGCGCCGCTGCCGGTCCCGGCTTCTCCCAGACCCAGGACGACGTCGTGGAGCTGCTGCGCGCCCAGCAGACCGGGAGCCTGTCCGGCGCCGCGGCCCCGGAGATCCGGGTCAGCACCGACGGCTACGGGTTCACCTGGCTCGAGGTCGACCACGAGCCCTACGACCCGGCCACCGGTGACCTCGGAGGGCTCTGCACCGACCTGCACGCCGTGAACGTCGGGCTCGAGGGGGCCGGCTTCGGCCCTGCCCTGCTGTGCTCGCTGATCCCGTTCACCGACCGCGACGGCCGCAGCCTCGGGCTGGTCTACCTCTACAAGCAGGGCACGTTCTATCCCTTCGCTCCTGCTGCCGGTGGCGGTCAGGAGCGGGACAACCTCCTCGAGATCCAGGTCCGCGACCTCCTGGCGCCCGAGATCCCCGTGGAGGGCGACCTGTCGCGGTGGTTCGCGATCTGGGGCGCTCCGGGTCTCTGACGAGAGATCGGGCGGCACTGCCGCTGGCTCCCCTGGTCCGGGCACCCGGCTCGTCGGCGACGAGGAGTTCCACCGGATCCGACCCGGAGGACACTAGGATCCCTCGGGGCCTGCCGATGGGCCGGGGACGAGGGAGATGCGATGACCACGCAGGCCGACGACGCACTGCGAGTCGCCGACATCAGTCGGTACGACGTCCTGCAGCCATGCACCGCGCGCCGACCTGGTCGCGATCGTCGAGCTCGCAGCGAAGGTCTGTGACACGCCGATGGCCACGATCAACCTGATCACCGACGTCGAGCAGCACCAGGTCGCGACCTACGGCTTCGACGCGGCGGTGTGCAGCCGCGAGGACTCGATGTGCGCCAACGTCCTCGACGCAGGACACGCCGATCGTGGTCGCGGACGCCTCCACCGATCCCGCGGTTCCGCGACAACCCGTTCGTGACCGGCGTGATCGGACGGGTCCGGTTCTACGCCTCGCACAAGCTGGTCACCCTCACCGGCGTCGCCATCGGCACCCTGTGTGTCTTCGACGAGGAGACCCGCGCACCTCGACGAGTCCCAGGTCGAGGCTCTCGCCACCCTGGCCGACCGCATCGTCGACGTCCTCGAGCTGTCGTGGCGCAGCCGTCAGCTCGCGGTCTCCAACGAGCGGCTCGCGACGTTCGCCGGACGGGTCAGCCACGACCTCAAGACGCCGCTGGCCACGCTGTCGCTGTCGCTCGGGCTGCTGCGCGAGCAGCTCGCGGAGGGGAGCGACACCGAGAGCGCCTTCGGCCTGCTCGAGCGAGCGATCAACGGCTCGCACCGGATGGCCGCGATG
Organism: uncultured Actinomycetota bacterium; assembly: GCA_963757695.1. Taxonomy (GTDB): domain Bacteria; phylum Actinomycetota; class Actinomycetes; order Propionibacteriales; family Nocardioidaceae; genus Nocardioides. The sequence continues at coordinate 429,184 of CAVWTJ010000002.1, read as the reverse complement.
ATCGACGACGTGCTGAGCTATGCCTCGCTGGGCGGCGGCCTGGAGATCGAGGAGGTCTGCCTCGACGAGGTCCTCGACGCGGCGCTGGCCGACCTCGCCGGACCGCTGCGCGACGTGCCGGTGACGCGCGGCGAGCTCCCCGTGGTGCGGGCCGACCGGCAGCAGCTCGGCTCGCTGGTCCAGAACCTGCTCGACAACGCCTCGAAGTACCGCTCGCGCGGACCGGCCGCTCACGCTCGCGATCACCGCCGAGCGGCGCGGGAGGACGGCGACCGTTGGCACGTACGGATCGCCGACAACGGGCGCGGCGTCCCCGAGGACGAGCGGGAGCGCGTCTTCGAGCCACGGGTGCGGCTGAGTGCCGGTGGCTCGGGATCGGGGATCGGCCTCGACACGTGCCGGCGCGTCGTCCAGGCGCACGGCGGGTCGATCGGGATCGCCGAGACCCCCGGTGGCGGTACGACGGTGTGGTTCGAGCTGCCGGTCTGACCCGGCGGCGTCGCCGGGCGCGGGCCCGACCTCAGTCGCGGTGCGACTTGCCCGGCAGGTCGAGCATCCGCTGCAGGGCCACCAGCGCGTCGCGCTCGGTGTCGGGGTCGACCTCGATCCGGTTGACGACCACGCCCTCGACCAGCGACTCCATCGCCCACACGAAGTGCGGCAGGTCGATGCGGTTCATCGTCGAGCAGTAGCAGACGTTCTTGTCGAGGAAGAGGATGCGCTTGTCGGGGTGGGCCTTGGCGAGGCGCTGCACGAGGTTGAGCTCGGTGCCGATCGCCCAGGTCGAGCCGCTCGGGGCGGCCTCGATGGTCTTGATGATGAACTCGGTCGAGCCGACCAGGTCGGCCTGCGAGGACGACGTCGTGCGGGCACTCGGGGTGCACCAGGATCTTGATGTCCGGGATCGTCGCGCGCAGCTCCTCGACGACCGCCAGCGAGAAGCGCCCGTGGACCGAGCAGTGGCCCTTCCACAGGATCACCTTGGCGTCGCTGGAGCTCCTCGGCGGTGAGGCCGCCGCCGGGCAGGTGCGGGTTCCAGACGACGCACTCGTCGAGCGCGACGCCCATCTGCAGGACGGCGGTGTTGCGCCCCAGGTGCTGGTCGGGGAGGAACAGGACCTTGGCACCGGCCTCGAGGCCACCCTTCTGCTCGAAGGCCCACTCGAGGGCGACCTCGGCGTTGGAGGAGGTGCAGACGACCCCGCCGTTGCGCCCGCAGAACGCCTTGATGTCGGCGCTGGAGTTCATGTAGGTGACCGGCACGACCGCAGTCCTGGACGCCGGCTGCGGCCAGCGCGTCCCAGGCCGCCTCGACCTGCGGGAGCCGGGCCATGTCGGCCATCGAGCAGCCGGCCGCGAGGTCGGGCAGGATGACCTGCTGGTCGGGACCGGTGAGGATGTCGGCCGACTCGGCCATGAAGTGGACGCCGCAGAAGACGACGAACTCGGCGTCAGGCCGGCCGGCCGCGTCGCGCGCCAGCTTGAAGGAGTCGCCGGTGACGTCGGCGAACTGGATGACCTCGTCGCGCTGGTAGTGGTGCCCGAGCACGAAGACCCGGTCGCCCAGCGCCGTCCTTGGCGGCCCGGGCGCGCGCCACGAGGTCGGGGTCGGAGGCGGCCGGCAGGTCGCCCGGGCACTCGACACCGCGCTCGGAGGCACGGTCGGTGCCACGGCCGAGGGGCAGGAGCGGGAGGTCCACGGTGGTCATGGCTCGATCCTAGTCGTCGTCCGTCGGCGGCGGCGGGTGGCCGGGGGGCACCGGTGGCCCGGTGCCGGGCTACCCGGTCCGGTCAGAGCAGGGCGCCGTGGTGCACGTACGGCGCCGGCGGCGCCATGCCGCGCAGTGCGAGGTAGCCCCGGTGTGCACCTCGAGGCGGGCCGCCATCGCCACGTCGATGGCCCACTCGTTGGCGGCGGTGACGTGCGGGACGACGGCCTCCTCCGGTCCGTCGGCGAGCACGGTCCACAGCAGCCGGGTGGCCGCCGTACGGTTCGAGGCCGCGAGGAGCGACAGCCCGCCCGCGGAGTCGACGTAGGCGTAGCCCGGACCCGGTGGTGGTGTCGGTGACCAGCAGGCGCCAGCGCGCCTGCATGTAGGCGTGGTCGGCGCCGTGGGCGGCGCCGCGCGTCTGTCGGTCGAGCGACTCCAGCAGGTCGGTGTCGCCCGGCGTGCCCTCACGGACCTTGCCGAGACCCAGCCGCCCATGGTCCCCGGGCCGACCGGGATGGCCGAGCGGTCGACGGTGCCCCGCAGGTACATCTGCGGGTGCAACGAGAAGCCGGCGAGCCGGTAGCGGCGGACGGCCCGCGGGTCCGCGGACGACGACAGCATCGCGCGCAGGCAGCCGCGGCCGTGGTGCAGCGCGGCATCGAGCAGCTGCTTGCCGATGCCGCGGGCCTGCAGGTGCGGGCGCACGGCGTACGTCGCCAGGATCCAGGTCTTGTCGCGGACAGCGGACGTCGCGAAGCCGACCATGCCGCTGCCGTCGTCGGCGACCCAGCACCCGCCCGGGTCGGTGTCGAGGAAGTGCCGGGTGCGTTCGAGCCAGTCCGCGGCCCGCGCGGCCGGTCGCGGCTGCGGCTCGGGCTGCCGAGCGGGGCAGGACCTGGCGGTCGAGCTCGAAGAACGCCTCCGAGCTCAGCCGCTCCGCGACCGGCACGTCGTCGGGCGCATCGGGCGGATCGTCAGGGGTCCCGTGTCGGCTCCGGGGCCGGTAGCGGTGGAGTCGCTCACGCGTCCACCGTAGTGAGTGGGCAGGATGGGGGCATGCGAGTTCTGGTGGCACCCGACAAGTTCGCCGGCACGCTGACCGCGGTCGAGGCGGCCGAGGCGATCGCGACCGGGTGGCGCCGGCGCGCGCCCGACGACGAGCTCGACCTCGCCCCGATGGCCGACGGCGGCCCGGGCTTCGTCGACGTCCTGCACGCCGCGCTCGGCGGCGAGCTGCACGTGGTCACCGTCGAGGCGGTCCACGGCGAGCAGGTGCCGGCCACGATCCTGCGGGTCGGCGACACGGCGTACGTCGAGAGCGCGCAGTCCTGTGGCCTGCACCTCCTCGAGCAGGCCGGCGGGGGCGCCGAGCTCGCGACCACGACGGGGGTGGGCGAGCTGGTGCTCGCGGCCGTCGACGGCGGAGCCACGACGGTCGTGGTCGGGCTCGGCGGGTCCGGGACCAACGACGGTGGTGCCGGACTGCTGGCCGAGCTCGGGGCGACCTCCGACGGTCGGCTCGACGCCGGGCCGACCTGCTTCGGCGACCTCACCAGCGTCGACCTCGCGCCCGGCGCGCGAGCGGCTGGCCGGCGTCGAGCTGGTGATGGCCAGCGACGTCGACAACCCGCTGACCGGCCTCTTCGGCGCCACCAAGACCTACGGACCCCAGAAGGGGATCGCCGAGGACCGGATCGCCGTGGTCGACGGCTGGCTCGAGCAGCTCGCGCACGCCACGGACCGGCGGACCGCGCTGGAGAAGGGCGCCGGGGCGGCCGGTGGCCTCGGCTACGCCCTGCTGTGCCTCGGCGCGCGCCGTGAGCCCGGCATCGAGATGGTCGCCGCGACCGTCCGCCTCGCCGAGCGTGCCCGCGCCGCCGACCTGGTGATCACCGGGGAGGGCGCCTTCGACTTCTCCAGCCGCTCCGGCAAGGTGCCGTACGGCGTGGCGCCATCGCCGAGGAGGCGTTGCGCCCGTGCATCGCGCTGGCCGGCCAGGTGCTGGTGGGCTCGCGCGAGATGCGCGCGCTGGGCGTGGAGTCGGCGTACTCGCTGGTCGACCTGGTGGGGGAGGAGCGCGCCTTCGCCGACCCGGCGGGCGCCCTGGCGGACCTGGCCGAGCGGGTCGCGACGAACCTGGTCACACTGAGGCGTGCGCGGGAGCGGACCACCGGGTCGCGGGCTGCTGGAATAACCCGCGGTGTGCGACGATTGGGTCGAGTACAGCACCACATCCCGTACATGCACCCCTCAATCCTTGGGAGTCACCCATGACCGAGCAGGTCGACACCACCACGGAGCGCCGCACCGACCAGATCAACCTCAGCCAGGTAGCGGCCGGCAAGGTGCAGAGCCTCCTCGAGCAGGAGGGCCGCGACGACCTCGCGCTGCGCATCTCGGTGCAGCCGGGCGGTTGCAGCGGTCTGCGCTACCAGCTCTTCTTCGACGAGCGCACCCTCGACGGCGACGTCGTCACCGACTTCGACGGCGTGTCCGTCGTCATCGACCGGATGAGCGTCCCCTACCTCAACGGCGCCGAGATCGACTTCGTCGACACCATCGAGAAGCAGGGCTTCACCATCGACAACCCCAACGCGACCGGCTCCTGCGCCTGCGGAGACAGCTTCCACTGAGCAAGGAACAGTGGTCAGCGAGGCACGAGCTGACCGCGTGGTGAGCGAAGGTTGAGCAAGCGACGCGACTGAGCCTGCGAGGTCGCGCGAGCGCGTCGAAACCCAGTCGGTGGACACGCGAGTCGGCGAACAGCCCCGAAGCACAGACAGCAGCCCCCGCCCATCGGGCGGGGGCTGCTGACGTCTCCAGGAGACACGCGCGGTGCCGGCGGACCTGAACCAGGTCGCCGGCCGGCGAGCGTCACTCCAGGTGGAAGTGGAGGGCACCGGCCAGGCGGGCGGCGGCCTGCGAGATCTCGATCCGTGGCTTGGCGCGCTCACCCGGCTGCTCGTCGAAGTGGATGCTGGGGGCGGGGCGCACGGCCCGGCGGGCGGCCTGCTCCAGGCGCAGGTGGCGGCCCGCGGCGAGGCAGTCGGACTGCATCTCGGCGGGGGAGGCCAGGTCGTCGTAGGCGCCCTGGGGGTGCGACAGGGAGGACATGTCGATCACGCTAGGGCCTACTGGTGGGTACTCCCATCGCTACGCGTGGGTAGGGTTCCGTGCCATGCCCCTGCTGATCGCCGGATCCATCGCGACCGACCATCTGATGTCCTTCGGTGGGAAGTTCGCCGACTCCCTCGTCGTCGACCAGCTCGACAAGATCTCCTTGTCGTTCCTCGTCGACGACCTCGAGATCCGGCGAGGCGGCGTGGCCGCCAACATGACCTTCGGACTCGGTCGCCTGGGCCTGCGTCCGGTGCTGGTCGGCGCCGCCGGCGAGGACTTCGCCGACTACCGCTCCTGGCTGGAGCGACACGGCGTCGACTGCGACTTCGTGCGCATCTCCGAGACCCGGCACACGGCCCGCTTCGTGTGCACCACCGACCCGACCGGCGCCCAGATCGCGTCGTTCTACCCCGGTGCGATGAGCGAGGCCCGCCTGATCGAGCTCGCGCCGATCGTCGCGAAGGTCGGCAGCCCCGAGTTCGTGCTGATCGCCGCCGACGACCCGGACGGGATGCTGCGCCACACCCAGGAGTGCCGCCAGCGCGGCTACCCCTTCATCGCCGACCCCAGCCAGCAGCTGGCCTTCAGCGGTGGCGACCTGATCCGCCAGCTCATCGACGGGGCTGCGTTCCTGTTCTCCAACGAGTACGAGTCGGCCATGATCGAGCAGAAGACCGGCTGGTCGCCCGAGGAGGTCCTGGCCCGCGTCGGCGTGCAGGTCACCACCCTGGGCAAGGACGGCGTCAAGGTCCTGCGCGCGGGTCAGGAGCCGATCCATCGTGTCCGCCGCCTCCGGCGTCACCGCCGTGGAGCCCACCGGTGTCGGCGACGCCTTCCGGGCCGGCTTCCTGGCGGCCCTGAGCTGGGACCTCGACCTCGAGCGGGCCTGCCAGGTCGGAGCGGTCCTCGCCGCCTACGTCGTGGAGACCGTGGGCACCCAGGAGTACTCGTTCACCTCCGCGGAGTTCGTGGCGCGCGTCGAGCTGTCCTACGGCGCGGCGGCAGCAGCCGACGTCGCCGCGCACCTCTGAGCCGTACCGCCCGCCCCGCTCGGGGCCGGCTCGAGCTGTGGGTCAGGTGAGCCGGCGTACGACGTAGCGCGGGGTGCCGTCGGCGGCCGTGTCCTGCCCGACGTACTCCTGCGCGCGCATGCGGCACCAGGCCGGCACGTCGTAGCGGGCGGCGGCGTCGGTCGCGACCACCGCGAGCAGCCCGCCGACCGCGACGTCGTCGAGGCGGCGCGCCAGCTCGATGATCGGTTGCGGGCAGGGCATCCCGCGACAGTCGAGCTCCAGCTCCACCTCGGCGTCGGGCCCCGGCGTCGGATCCGTCGGCCCGGTCATCGCAGCCCCGCGACCACGTCGGGGAGCACCGCGCAGAAGGCGTCGACCTGCTCGGCGGTCGTCTCGCGGGTGAGCGAGACCCGCACGTTGCCGTGGGTGAGGGCGCCCATCGCCGCCAGCACGTGGCTGGGCTCGAGTGTCGAGGCGGTGCACGCCGACCCGCTGGCCACCCCGAAGCCGCGGCGGTCGAGCTCGGTGACCAGGGCCTCGCCGTTGACGTAGAGGCACGAGAACGTCACCAGGTGGGGCGAGCCGTCCGACCGGGTCGCCGACCACCTCGGTGTCGGGCAGGGCGGCGGCAGCGGCCCGGATGCGGTCGACGAGCTCGTGCTGGCGGGCCTTGACCTCGGCGCGCTCGGCCACCACCGCCTGGAGGGCAGCGGCGGCGGCCAGCGCCGCGGGGACGTTCTCGAAGCCGCTGCTGCGGTGGTCGATCCGGTCGTCCTCGGGGAACGGGCTCTCCCAGCGCGTCCCCGTCGCGGACGAGGAGCACCCCGACGCCCGCAGGCCCGCCCCAGTGGTGCGCCGACCCGGCGAGCGCGTCCCAGCCTCGGGGGAGGGGACGGCGACCCATCGAGGCGCGGGCGTCGACGAACAGCGGTACGTCGGCCGGCAGCCGCAGGTCGCCGACGGGCTGGACGGTGCCGACCTCGTGGTTGGCGCTCTGGAGGGCACAGACGGCGACGCCCGGCTCGTGGGCCGCCTCGACGAGCTCCGGCACCGACACCCGTCCGACGCTGTCGACCCCCACCATTCGGGGGGTACCACCCCAGGTGGCGGCGTGTCTTACTGAGGAGTGTTCGACGTCCGACAGCACGACCACGTCCCCCCGGGCCCGTCGTGCCCGAGCCAGCCCGAGGAGGCCGGAATGCACCGCAGCGGTACCCGAGGCGGTGAAGGTGACCTCGTCGGAGCGCACCTCGAGGCACTCGGCGACCACGGCACGGGCGTTGTCCAGCAGCAGCCGGGCGTTGCGCGCGGGGCGGTGCAGGCGCCGCGGGTCGGCGTACCCGGTGTCGAGGGCGGCCAGCAGCGTCTCCCGAGCCGCTGGGTGGAGCGGCTCGGACGAGGCCGCATCGAGGTACACCGCGCCACTGCTCACGTCCCGAACCTAGTGGGGCACCCGTCGGGCCAGGGGGTCCGGACACCACCGGGCCACCCGGCCGCCACCCCGGGCCCGGATTCGGATAGTCTGGGAAACGTTCAAAGACCTCCTGAGAGGAAGGCTCACGCCTTGAGTCTGCAACTCCCCGAGCGCCCGGCCCCGATGGGCCGGCGCTTGCGTCGCGTCGTGCTGCTGACCCTGTTGGGCGCCGGCCTGGTCGTGCTCGGTGGCTGTGGCACCGACTCCCAGCTCGAGCGCCTCGCCATGCCGTCCCCGGTGACCGTCGAGGGCGAGCACACCCTCGCGCTGTGGCAGGGCGCGTGGATCGCCGCACTGGTGACCGGAGCCGTCGTCTGGGGCCTGATCTTCTACGCCATCTGGAAGTTCCGTCGTCGCAGCGACGACGAGGTCCCGATCCAGACGCGCTACAACCTCCCGCTCGAGATCTTCTACACGATCTTCCCGATCATCATGGTGATCGTCTTCTTCTCGCACACGATCCGCGTCGAGGGCCTCGTGCTCAACGACGAGGACGTGCAGCCGACCAACACCGTCTACGTCGTGGGCCAGCAGTGGTCGTGGACGTTCAACTACCCCGACGCGTTCGAGGACCCCGCGACCGGACAGATGGTCAACATCTACGAGTCCGGCGGTGGCAACAACCCCATCCCGACGCTGCACATCCCGGTCGACGAGACGACCCGGTTCGAGCTGCGCAGCCCCGACGTGATCCACGACTTCGGCGTGCCCGGCTTCCTCATCAAGATGGACGTCATGCCCGGTCAGCAGAACCACTTCCAGGTGACGCCCAAGACCGCCGGCGAGTACGACGGCAAGTGCTACGAGCTCTGCGGGGTCTACCACTCGCGGATGCTGTTCACGGTCAAGATCGAGTCCGAGGCCGAGTACCAGGCCTACCTCGCCGATCAGTTCGACAAGGGCTTCTCGTCCGACGAGCCGGTGTGTGGCGGCAGCTTCTCCACCACCCAGATCGGCATCGACGCCGAGGAGTCCCAGATCAAGGAGGTCTGCCAGTGACCACGACTGCGTCACCCACCACGGGCACCGGCGTTCCGGACCGCAAGCCCCTGGGCAAGCAGCTCGTCACGCTGATGACGACCACCGATCACAAGCTGATCGGCAAGCTCTACCTCGGTACGTCGTTCGCCTGGTTCCTCATCGGCGGCGTGATGGCCCTGCTCATCCGCTCCGAGCTGGCCTTCCCGGGCAGCCAGATCGTCAACGACGAGCTCTACAACCAGCTCTTCACGATGCACGGCACGATCATGCTGCTGCTCTTCGCGACGCCGCTGTTCTTCGGGTTCGCCAACGTGATCATGCCGCTGCAGATCGGCTCGCCCGACGTGGCGTTCCCGCGGTTGAACATGTTCAGCTACTGGCTCTTCCTCTTCGGCGGCATCATCGCCGGGTCCGGGTTCCTGACCCCCTCCGGCGCTGCTGACTTCGGCTGGTTCGCCTACACGCCGCTGTCCGACGCGATCCGCTCGCCCGGCGTCGGTGGCGACCTGTGGATCATGGGTCTGTGGATGGCCGGTCTCGGCACGATCCTGGGTGCGGTCAACTTCATCACCACGATCATCTGCATGCGCGCGCCCGGCATGACGATGTTCCGGATGCCGATGTTCGTCTGGAACACCCTGGTCACCAGCCTGCTGGTCCTCATCGCGTTCCCCGTCCTCGCCGGCGCCCTGCTCTCCCTCGAGGCCGACCGCCAGCTCGGCGCGCACGTCTTCGACACCGCCCACGGCGGGGCGATCCTGTGGCAGCACCTGTTCTGGTTCTTCGGCCACCCGGAGGTCTACATCATCGCGCTGCCGTTCTTCGGCATCGTGACCGAGATCCTCCCGGTCTTCAGCCGCAAGCCCCTCTTCGGCTACGTCGGCCTGGTCGGCGCCACGCTCGGCATCGCGATCCTCTCGGTCGCCGTGTGGGCCCACCACATGTTCGTGACGGGCGCGGTCAACCTGGCCTTCTTCTCCGGCATGACGTTCCTGATCGCGGTGCCGACAGGGGTCAAGTTCTTCAACTGGATCGGCACCATGTGGGGCGGGTCCATATCCTTCGACACGCCGATGCTCTGGTCGATCGGCTTCCTCACCACCTTCCTGTTCGGCGGCCTGACCGGCGTCATCCTGGCCAGCCCGCCCCTGGACTTCGCGATCTCCGACTCCTACTTCGTGGTCGCGCACTTCCACTACGTGGTGTTCGGCACGGTGGTGTTCGCGATGTTCGCGGGGTTCTACTACTGGTGGCCGAAGATGACCGGGCGGATGCTCGACGAACGGCTCGGCAAGGTGCACTTCTGGTTGCTCTTCGTGGGCTTCCACACGACGTTCCTGGTCCAGCACTGGCTGGGTGTCGAGGGCATGCCCCGTCGCTACGCCGACTACCTGCAGAGCGACGGCTGGGCCGGCCTGAACCAGATCTCCACGATCGGCGCCTTCCTGCTGGCCGCCTCGACGCTGCCGTTCTTCTACAACGTCTACATCTCCCGCAACGCGCCGCTCGTCGAGGTCGACGACCCGTGGGGCTGGGGACGGTCGCTCGAGTGGGCCACCAGCTGCCCGCCGCCGCGGCACAACTTCCACTCGATCCCGCGGATCCGCTCGGAGTCGCCGGCGTTCGACCTGCACCACCCGGAGATCGCCGCGATCGAGCTCGACGACAACGTCTCGGCGCGCGACGGCAAGGTCGCCGACGCTCCCAACATGGAGGGTCGAGACACGCTCATCAAGGAGCGGATGGACACCGAGACCGACACCGAGATCGACAAGGATGACGACCGATGAAGGCTGAGGCCTGGGTCTTCGGGATCACGACCGCCTTCCTGGTGCTCGTGACGCCCGCGTACTGGCTGATCACCGACAGCGCCGGCAACGGCAACGTCGGGGGTGGCGGCGGTGACTGGACCGGCACGTCCGCGCTGGTCATGACCACGCTGCTCGCGTTGATGATCACGCTCTACCTCGGCTTCCACGCCAAGAAGATGGACGCGCGACCCGAGGACCGTCAGGACGGCGAGATCGCCGACGGTGCCGGCGAGCTCGGCTTCTTCCCGCCGTACTCGTGGTGGCCGCTGTGGTGCGGCCTGACCCTGGCCGTCATCGTCTACGGCGTCGCCGCCGGCGCCTGGTGGCTGTTCATCATCGGTGCGGTCCTCGGGGCCGTGGCGTTGAGTGGGCTCGTCTTCGAGTACTACCGCGGCGAGCACGCTCACTGACACCACCGGGCGGGCCGGCTGGGCCGGTCTCACCCTGCACGGCGGGTCGACACCACCGGGTGCGCCGGATGCGGCTTCGTCACCAGTCGGCAGTTACCCTGGATACAGCGGCCAGAGGTCGCGTGTACCGACGACCCGATCGTTCTGGGGGAACTTCATGTCCGTCCGTCTGCCGCTGCGCCGACTGGCCACCACCGGGGTCGTAGCCCTGTCCTTCGTCGCGCTGGCTGCCTGCACCGCCGGCAACGCCACGTCCGGCGCCAAGAGTGCCGGCGACGCCGCGACGGGTGGGTCGACGACCGGCGGCAGTGCCGCCGCCGACCCGAGCGAGGCCGCCGCGCCGGCAGCGCCGACCCTGAGCACCAACATCCGCAAGGGCGCGACCGGCGTCCCCGTGTCCACCTTGGTCGAGGTCAGCGCCGACGGCGGTGCCCTGACCTCGGTGAAGGTCAGCTCGGCCGCCGGGCAGGTCGCCGGCTCCATGGGCAAGGACGGCGCGTCCTGGTCCGCCGCAGAACGGCTCGAGCCCGACACGACGTACACGGTCAAGGCCGTGGCCGACAACGACGGTACGAGCGCCCGCCGGGTGAGCCGCTTCACGACCGAGGCGCTGACCCTCGCGCAGCAGACCTACCCGTCCGTCGCCCCGCTCGACGGGGAGACCGTGGGCGTGGGCATGCCGGTCATCGTCACGTTCGACGTCGCGGTCACCGACCGGGCGGCGTTCGAGAAGAACATGACCGTCACCTCGACGCCGAAGCAGGCCGGTTCCTGGTACTGGATCAACGACAACGAGGCGCACTGGCGCCCCAAGACGTACTGGAAGGCCGGCACCGACGTCAGCGTGGCCATCGACGTCAACGGCGTCGACGCCGGCAACGGGATCTACGGCCAGGAGGACCGGGTCGTCGACTTCGAGGTGGGCGACGCCCACGTCTACAAGGTCAACGCGAAGACCCACCAGATGCGGGTCCTGAGCAACGGCAAGCTGCTGCGCACGATCCCGATCACGACCGGGAAGGACGGCTTCATCACGCGCTCCGGCACGAAGGTGATCATCGAGAAGTTCGAGTCCAAGCGGATGAACTCCGAGACCGTCGGCATCACCGGCTCCGAGGCCTACGACCTCGACAACGTGCGCTACGCGATGCGGCTGACCTACTCGGGCGAGTTCATCCACGCGGCCCCGTGGTCGGTCGGGTCCCAGGGCTACGCCAACGTCTCGCACGGCTGCACCGGGATGAGCACCGACCAGGCCGGCTGGCTCTACGCCATGACCCGCCGCGGCGACGTCGTCGAGTACACCGGCACCGACCGCCCGATGGAGTTCACCAACGGCTACGGCGACTGGAACGAGAGCTTCAAGACGTACTCGAAGGGCTCCGCTCTCTGATCCTGCTCGACCCGTCACTTCTCCGCTGACCCGTCTCCTCCAGAGGAGACGGGTCAGTGCGTTGTCCACAGGCCACGAACCTGGAGGTGGGGGATCGGCCGGCAGCGGGCAGACGGAGGGCATGACCCTCTCCGACGACTCCCTCCTGCTGCCGCTGCTCGAGCGGCTGCCGGCCTCCCGCCCGTTCACACCTGCCGAAGCCGACGCACGTGGCGTCGACAGCCATGCGCGCACCCGGTTGCTACGCGCCGGCTTCCTGGTCCGCCCGGTCCGCGGGGTCTACCACCGCGCCGACCTCGAGCAGACGCTGGAGCTGCGGGTGGCTGCCCTCGAAGCCGTCGTACCGTCCGACTGTGTCGTGACCGACCGCACCGCAGCCTGGCTGCACGGGGTGGAGATGGCCCTCCCGCCGGGGGCGCACCTCGAGACGCCGCCGGTGTCGGTCTTCGCGCCGCCGGGACGTCGACTGCGCAACGGGCTCTGTGCGAGCGGCGAACGCGGGCTGGCCCCCAGCGACATCACCGAGGTCGGCGGCATCCTCGTGACGACGCTGCTGCGTACGGCGTGCGACCTGTCGCGGCTCCTGCCGCCGGCGTACGCGTTGGGGACCGTGGACCTGGTCGCCGCCCGTGGGGGCTTCGGCGCGCAGCGTCTCGTCGCGGAGCTCGACCGGTTCAAGGGATACCGGGGCATCGTCTCGGCGCGTGTCGTGGCGCCGTACGTCGATCCTCGCTCGGGGTCGCTCATGGAGGGGGTGTCGCGCTGGGGCTGGCTGGGGGCCGGCTTGCCGCGCCCGGAGTGCCAGGTGGAGGTCCCGGCCCCGGTCGGCAGCTACTTCATCGACATCGGCCTTCCCCGGAAGAAGTTCGGCGCCGAGTACGACGGCGTGGAGTTCCACGGCGCGAAGCAGCGCCAGCACGACTGGGAGCGCCGGGAGTGGATGCGCCGTACGGAGGACTGGACGATCGTCGTCCTGACCGCGGAGAACGTCATCGGGCGCCACCGCAACGTCGAGGCCCTGCTCCGTGAGGCCTGGAAGCGGCATCTCCGGGGTCCTGGCCGTCCGTGACTGCATCGACCCGTCACTTCTCCGCTGACCCGTCAGTTCTAGAAGTGACGGGTCAGCGGAGAAGTGACGGGTCAGCGGAAAAACCAGCGAGCCCGAAGGTCGACCCCGGGGGAGGGGGCGAGCCTTCGGGCTCGGTGATCGTGCGGGTTGCTCAGTGGTCGCTACGCAGGTGCTCCGCATCGACCGAGTGGTGTCCGTCGAACTGGTGGCCGTCGGCGGAGTGACCGTCCATCGCGGAGGTGAGCGCGTGCTCGTGCTCGGCGTGGTGGTGGGCCTCCTCGAGCTCGGCCGCCGTCGGCTTCTGCACGTTGTCGGCGTACATGAGCGTCGAGAGCTTGCCGCGGATGCCGTTGAGGCGGCCGCCCGGGGCGGCCACGCCGTTGGCGTCGATCTCCTGGGTGTGGGTGTAGACCTGGTCGCGGTCCCGAGCCGTGAGGCGATAGGCCTCGGACTCGCTGATCGGCAGGTGCCGCTCGCTGTAGCCGCCCTCGGGCGAGCGCATGATGATGCCCGTCTCGTAGCCGTGGAGCAGCTTCTGCTCGTCGTGGCGCTGGAGCGAGATGCACCAGCGGCGCGTCAGGAAGAAGGCGATCGCAGGCCCGATGAAGATCGCGGCACGCATGAAGTAGGTGATCTGGTTGATGCTCAGGTGCAGCTTGATGGCGATGATGTCGTTGCCACCGGCCGCCCAGGCCAGACCGTAGAAGGTCATCAGGGAGACCATGATCGCGGTCCGGGTCGGCGCGTTGCGCGGGCGCTCCAGCAGGTGGTGCTCGCGCTTGTCACCGGTGATCCAGGCGTCGATGAACGGCAGCAGGATCAGGATCGTCAGCATCAACGGGGGCACGATCAGGATCGGGATCATGATGTTCCACGAGATCGGGTGCCCGAAGATGTAGGACTCCCAGCCGGGCATGATCCGGAGCAGCCCGTCGGGCCAGCCCATGTACCAGTCGGGCTGGGAGCCGGCGGTGACCTTGGTCGGGTCGTAGGGCCCGAACTTCCACACCGGGTTGATCGTGAGCAGGCCACCCATGACCGCGGAGACGCCGAACGTGATGAAGAAGAACCCGCCGGCCTTGGCGGCGTAGACCGGGAGCATCGGGAAACCGACGACGTTCTCCTCGGTGCGGCCGGGCCCGGCCCACTGGGTGTGCTTGTGGTAGACGAGCAGCAGCATGTGCGCCGCGATCAGGCCCAGGAGCAGCCCGGGGATCAGCAGCACGTGGACGGTGTAGAGGCGGGGGATGATCTGCTCGCCGGGGAACTCGCCGCCGAAGAGGAAGAACGACATGTACGAGCCGACCACCGGGGTGGCCTTCAGGAAGCCGTCCGCGGCGCGGACGCCGGTGCCGGAGAGCAGGTCGTCGGGCAGGGAGTAGCCGGTGAAGCCCTCCAGGGTGCCCAGCAGGAGCAGGAGGCAGCCGATGACCCAGTTCAGCTCGCGCGGCTTGCGGAAGGCGCCGGTGAAGAACACGCGGAGCATGTGGATCATCATCGAGGCGATGAAGATCATCGCCGCCCAGTGGTGCATCTGCCGCATGAGCAGGCCGCCGCGGATGTCGAAGGACAACGTCAGGCTGGAGCGGTACGCCTCGGACATGACGACGCCGCGCATCGGGTCGTAGGAGCCGTTGTACTCGACCTCGCCCATGCTCGGGGTGAACCACAAGGTCAGGAAGACACCGCTGAGCAGCAGGATCACGAAGCTCCACAGGGCGATCTCGCCGAGCATGAACGACCAGTGGTCGGGGAAGACCTTGCGCAGGTTCTTCTTCATCAGCCCGCCGAGGCCGAGGCGCTCGTCGGCCCAGTTGGCGACGGCACCGCCCTTGGCCGGCTTCTTCGGCGTGGCAGCGGTCGTGACGTTGCTGTCGGCGACCTTCGTGGTGTCGATGCTCATTCCACACGCTCCCAGTAGCTCGGGCCCACGGGTTCAGTGAAGTCGCTCTGGGCGACGAGGAAGCCCTCGCTGTCCAGTGCCAGCGGCAGCTGTGGCAGAGGCCGTGCTGCCGGCCCGAAGATCACCTTAGCGCGAGTCGGCGAGATCGAAAAGTAGACTGGTGGCACGGGCACAGCACGTGGTGCGTGGTGCGCTCGTAGAGGGAGATCGGGCAGCCGACGTGGGTGCAGATCTTCGAGTAGCAGATGACGCCCTCGAGGCTCCAGTTCTCGCGGTCCGCGGCCGGCCTTGATCTCGTCCGGCTCCATCTTCACCACGATGACCGCGGACTTCGCCTTGGCCACCTGCAGCTCGACGCCCTCGAGGGCGAAGATGCCGTCGGGCACCGCGTTGACCAGGTCGCCGATGGAGAGGTCCCCGGGGCGGATCGGCGTACCGACCACGTCGCGCACGACGCGGACGTTCTCCTTCCAGATGGTGTGCTCGAGGCCCTTGCCCTCCTCGGCGTCCTCCACCTGGCTGGGGGTCGGGCCGAGGTCGCGCAGCATGACGATGGGAGCGAGCAGCAGGACGCCGATGGCCCCGAAGAGGGAGTTGCGGATCAGCGGACGCCGGCCGATGCCGGAGTCCTCGAGTCCGTCGTCGAGCGCGTCGAGCGTCGCCGCGCGGTCCTCGTCGGAGGAGCGGGCCGGGTGACGCATCTCGACGATCTCGTGGTCCGACATCAGCTTGCGGGCCCACTGGATGATGCCGATGCCGATGCACAGCAGCGCCAGGCCCAGGCTGAGGCCGAGCGTCGAGGTTGGAGAGGCCGAGGCCGGCGCCGACGTTCCAGTTGTCGCCGATCTTGAAGACGAAGTAGGAGACGAAGAACAGCACGGTGAAGACGGCCGAGGCGCCGAAGAGCATCGCGACCTGGCGCTCGGCGCGCTTGGCGAGACCCTCGTCGACGTCGGTCGGGCGCCAGGTGTGGGCGGGCGAGGCCGGGGTCCGGCGATCGGGTCGTGGACCTTCGCAGGGACGTTGGTGGGTGGTCGTCGTGGTCGCTCACGCGGAGTCTCCCTGCTGGGTCACGGGGGTGAGGCCGGGCGTGCTCGGGCTTCGGCTTGGTGCTGCGGGTGGTGTGGGCGGCGATCCAGATCGCGAAGCCGACCAGCCCACCGATGCCGACGAGCCAGGCGAAGAGGCCCTCGCTCACCGGGCCGAGGCTGCCGAGGCCGAACCCGCCGTAGCCGGGCGTCTCGCTGGTGTCCATGAGGTAGGCGATGACGTCGCGCTTCTCGTCGGGCGTCAGGCTGCCGTTGGAGAACGACGGCATCGACTGCGGGCCGGTCAGGAGCGCCTCGTAGATGTGCTTGGAGCTCGACGCCGCGCAGGGTGGGGGCGTACCCACCGCGCGGCATCGCGCCACCCTGGCCGTCGAAGTTGTGGCAGGCGGTGCAGTTGGTCAGGAAGATCTGGCCACCGCGGGAGATCGCGGCCTCCTTGTCGAAGGCCGTGCCGTCCTCGTTGGTCTCGGGCAGCGAGTAGTCCATCGCGGTCGGGGATGGCCGGGCCGGTGCCGAGGGAGTCGACGTACGCGCGCGAGCAGGCGGATCTCCTCGTCGGTGTAGACGGGCGGCTTGCGGACGGCCTGCTGGCCCGGCTGGGCCATCGGCATCCGGCCGGTGCCGACCTGGAAGTCGACCGAGGCGGCGCCGACGTCGGTCAGGGCGGGGCCGTACTGGGTGCCGTCGTCGGTGAGGACGCCCTCGCCGTTCTGGCCGTGGCAGAACGAGCAGCCGACGAGGAAGAGCTCGCGTCCCGGCCTTGATGTCCTCGGCGGACGTCGTGGAGGTCTCCTCGGCCTGGGCGCCCGGCGAGAACGCCGAGTAGAGGCCCCCGGTGAGGAGCAGTCCCAGGAGCAGGACCACCAGGCCGGCGAGGGGGCCCCGGCGGTGCCGGGAGAGTCGACCGGCGGAGCGGTTCAGGAAACGCACTATCTCATCCCTAGTGGTCGGTGAAGCGAGGTGTGGAGGACCGGAGCGGACTACTTGATCAGGTAGATCGTGGCGAAGAGCCCGATCCACACGACGTCGACGAAGTGCCAGTAGTAGGACACGACGATCGCGCTGACCGCCTGCTCGTGGGTGAACTTGCGGGCGATGTAGGTGCGGCCGAGCACGAGCAGGAAGGCGATCAGCCCGCCCGTGACGTGCAGGCCGTGGAACCCGGTGGTCAGGTAGAACATCGTGCCGTAGGCCGAGGAGGGGATCGTGACGCCCTCCTGGATCAGCGCGGCGTACTCGAGCGCCTGGCCGCCGATGAAGACGGCGCCCATGATGTAGGTGAGGATGAACCACTCGCGCAGCCCCCAGCCCGCGGAAGTCGAGCACCGAGCCCGTGCGCCCGACCTGGCCGCGCTCGGCCGCGAACACGCCGAGCTGGCACGTCAGCGACGACAGCACCAGGATCGTGGTGTTGAGCGAGGCGAAGGGCACGTTGAGGAGCTCGGTGTTCTGGCCCCACAGCTCGCGGGCTCACCGAGCGGATCGTGAAGTAGGACGCGAAGAGCGCCGCGAAGAACATCAGCTCGCTGGAGAGCCAGATGATGGTCCCGACCGCCACCATGCTGGGGCGGTCGTGATGCCCGTGAAGTCGGGAAGCCGGGATCGTTGCTGTCGTCGCCACGCGACCATTATGTCGTGGACTCGGCCGGAGGGCACCTCGCCCCCTGGGTGAAGTGGGTCCGTACAGTTCTGAGGCGTGTCCGAACCCTTGTCCCTGCTGGCTCCGACGGCCGCCGACGTGCTGCCGCGGTTGACCGCGGGACGCTTCTTCACCGAGTGGTCCTTCGATCCGCTGCCCCTGGTCGCACGGTCTGGGCGGGGGGCCTCTACCTGCTCGGCGTGCAGGTCGCTGCACCGGCGCGGGGTGGCCTGGCCGGTCGGTCGGACGCTGTCCTTCGTGGGGCTCGGCCTGGGCTCGTTCTACGTCGCGACCTCGTCCGGGCTGGCGACGTACGACACGACGCTGCTGAGCGTGCACATGGTCCAGCACATGATCTTGATGATGCTGGTGCCGCTGGCGCTGGCCCTGGGGGCGCCGGTGACGCTGGCGCTGCGGACGCTGCCGCCCGGACCGCGGCCGGATCCTGCTCGCCCTCGTGCACTCGCGCTTCGCGCGGGTGCTGTCGTTCCCGCCGCTGACCTTCACGCTGTACGTCGTCTCGCCGTGGGCGCTGTACTTCTCCGGCTGGTACCGCGCCTCGCTCGAGTCGACGTACGTGCACGAGATGATGCACGTGCACCTGGTGCTGGTCGGGGCGCTCTTCTTCTGGCCGCTGATGGGCATCGACCCGATCCCCGGGCGGGTCGGCTACCCCGTCCGGGTGCTGCTGACGGTACTGACGCTGCCCTTCCACGCGTTCCTGGGCGTCACGATCATGGGTCAGACGCGCCTGATCGGCGGCGACTGGTACCCGACGCTGCGCCGAGGGACCGATGGGAGCGTGGCTGCCCGACCCCTACGCCGACCAGAACCTCGCCGGCGGCATCCTCTGGGGCGCCGGTGACGTCGTGGGGCTGGTGTTCTTCGGCGTGCTCTTCACCCAGTGGGTGCGCTCGTCGATGAAGGAGGCCCAGCGCGAGGACCGGCGCCTGGACCTCCTGGAGGCGCGCGAGCGTGCCGCCGCGCGGGACGATGCCGCCGACGGCTCGTCCGGTGTGTCCGGTGGTGCCCGGGTGATGTCCCCGGTGGTTCCCCGGGGAGCAGCGAGCCCGACGCCCTGAGCTCGCGACCGCGGGCCGGGTCCGGCGATCCGTCCGGCTGCGGTGCGCCCGAGCGAGGCGTCTGCTTGCCGGTCGGTAGCATGCGGCATGTGACCGACGCCGCCACCGCCCGTGAGTCCCGCCTCAAGATCCTCGTCTACAGCGACGACGCCCACGTGCGCCAGCAGGTGATCCTCGCGCTCGGCCGTCGGCCGCACCCGGACCTGCCCGAGGTCCACTACGTCGAGGTCGCCACCGAGCCGGTCGTGATCCAGAACATGGACTCCGGCACGATCGACCTCGCGATCCTCGACGGCGAGGCCGTGCCGGCCGGTGGGCATGGGCATCGCCAAGCAGATGAAGGACGAGATCTTCCGCTGCCCGCCGCTGCTGGTGCTCATCGGGCGCCCGCAGGACGCCTGGCTCGCGACCTGGTCGCGCGCCGACGCCGCCGTACCGCACCCGATCGACCCGATCCAGCTCGCCGAGTCGGTGATCGGGCTGCTGCGCTCGCGCGTGCCCGCGACCTCCTGACGATGGGACCTACGCCGCCGGCGGCCGCGAGCACCTGGCCAGACGTCCTCGGCGCGCTCGTCGAGGGCTCCGACCTGAGCAGCGCCCAGACCGCGTGGGCGATGGGCGAGATCCTGGCCGGCGAGGCCAGCCCAGCCCAGATCGCCGGCTTCGCCGTGGCGCTGCGCGCCAAGGGGGAGACGATCGAGGAGGTCACCGGCCTCGCCGACGCGATGTACGCACGGCGCAACCCGATCTCGGTGCGAGGGCCGCCTGCTGGACGTCGTCGGCACCGGCGGAGACCGATCGATGTCGGTCAACATCTCCACGATGGCCGCGATCGTCGCGGCCGGTGCCGGCGTACGGGTCGTCAAGCACGGCAACCGGTCGGCCTCCTCGACGTCGGGCAGCGCCGACGTGCTCGAGGCTCTCGGCATCCGCCTCGACCTGCCGCCCGAGCGGCGTCGCCGCGGTGGCCGCCGAGGCCGGGATCACGTTCTGCTTCTCCGCGGCCTTCCACCCGGCGATGCGGCACGCCGCCGCACCGCGACGCGAGCTCGGCATCGCCACCACCTTCAACTTCCTCGGCCCGCTCACCAACCCGGCCCGTCCCGCGGCCCAGGCCATCGGCTGTGCCGACCTGCGGATGGCGCCGGTGATGGCCGGGGTCTTCGCCGCCCGGGGCTGCCGACGCGTGGGTCTTCCGCGGCGACGACGGCCTCGACGAGCTCACCACGACCACGACCTCGCAGGTATGGCTGGTCTCGGGCGGCGAGGTGAGCACCGCGACGGTCGACCCGGCCGCCCACGGGCTCGCTCCGGCGACGACCGAGGACCTGCGCGGCGGCGACGCCGCAGCACAACGCCGAGGTCGTACGCCGCCTGCTGGCCGGCGACCCCGGCCCCGTGCGCGACGCCGTCGTGCTCAACGCCGGAGCCGCGCTCGCCGTGCACGAGGCGGTGGCCGGCACCCTCGACGAGCGGCTCGCCGCCGGCATCGGCCGGGCCACCGCCGCGATCGACACCGGAGGAGCCGCCGCCGCGCTGGAGCGCTGGGTGGCGGCGGCCGGCACGAGCACGCCGAGGTCGTAGCGGGTCCCGGACCCGGCACCCCGGCCGATTTCGTGGCCTACCGCTTGGTCACGACGAGCTTCGTCTTCCTCGACGATCCCTGCGTCTGGCTCGCCCCGCTGTAGACCGCCTTGACCTGGTGCTTGCCGGCCTTCAGCCGGGGCAGCTTCAGGATGACCAGCGTCCTGGAGCCGAGCGAGAGCCTCTTGAGCTTGCGGCTCCCGTCGTAGAACGTCACCTGTCCATGGGGCGCGGCGAGACCGCTGACCGCCACCTGCGCGGTCGCGGTCACCCGCTTCGTGATCGTCGTGCGGGGGGCGCTGAGCGAGAGAGCCGTCGTCGAGCGCAGCTTGGCGACGCTCACGCCGGGCGACGCGGAGGTCCCCGGCAGCCGCCCCGTGAGGGTGGCGGTCTCGACGACGTACAGCCGGGCGGCGGCGTCGGCGGCCGTGACGACGTACGTCGTGCGGGTCGCGCCGCCGATCGGAGTCGCGTTGCGGAACCACTGGTAGGTCAGTCGCGGGCTGCCGGGCCAGGTCCCGGGGGCGACCGTGAGGGTCTGCCCGGCGACACCCATGCCGCTCACCGTCGGGGCGTACTGCGCCACGAGGGCGTCACCTGCGGTCCCGGTGACCACGTTGCTGGTCACGGTGGAGCTCCGGTAGCCCTGCAGGGTGCCCGTGGCCCGGACGGTGATGGCCTTGCCCAGGTCGGAGGTGGTGACGGTGTAGCTCTCGTGGGTCTCGTCGCGGATCGCCGACGTGCCGCGGTACCACTGGTACGTCGTCGTGTCGACCACCGGGTCGAAGACGGGGGCCGACAGGCGGAGCTCGGTCCCGATCTTGCCGCTGCCCGAGATCGAGACCGGCGTCGCCACGGCGGGCGGGTCGATGACCACGAAGCCCGCCAGGCCGAGGAGCCGAGCGTCCTGCCGGCCGCGTCGAGGGCGCTCACGCGCCACTGGGCGGTGCCGGCCACGACCGCGGAGGTGGGCGCCCATGCGGTGGCCCGGGTCGTCACGGCCTCGACGACGTCGGTGCTGCCGGGGCGGCGCCGCTCGAAGCGGTAGCTGGTCGCGCGGGCGTCGGGCAGCCAGGTGAAGAGTGCACCGCTCGGGGCCACCACGGCGTCCGGGGCGGGCGATGCCGGCGCCGGGGCGAAGCCCTCGAAGCGGAAGGAGCGCGTCTCGCTCCAGCCGCCCTTGCGGCCCTTGGCGTCGACCCGGCGTACCCGCCAGGTGTAGGCGTCGGCAGAGGCCGTGAAGGGGTCGGAGGGCGCCCAGGACGTGTGCTTGACCGACGTGGCGCCACCGACCTTGGTCGCGCCGACGTACACCTCGACGTCGTACGAGGCCGCGAAGGGGAGCGCGGTCCAGCTCAGCGTGAGGTCCTGGCCGATGGGCGCGCCGTCGGTGGGCGTGACCAGCGCGGGGACGGGGGAGCGCTTCTCGAAGCGGCGCACCTCGCTCCACACCGTCGAGTTGTTGCTGCTGTCGACGCCGCGGACCCGCCAGTAGACGAAGCCCTCGGGGTAGGTGCTCCCGAACGACGTGAAGGTCGTCTCGTCCACGGTCTTGGTCTCGATGACCGACGCGAAGGTGGGGGAGTCGGAGGTCTCGACGACGTAGTTCTTGGCGTCCCAGTCGACCGGGGTCGTCCACGACGACCCGACGTTCGCGCTGGGAGCGTGCAGCGCGGCGAGCTCCGAGGTCCAGTCCAGGGTGACGTCGTCGGACACCACGGCGTCGGGGGCGGGGCTGACGAGGGTCGGTGCGACGGTCTTCTTGGCGAAGGAGTGCGTGGGGTACTCCAGGGGCGCGCAGATGTTGCCGGCACAGGGCTGGACGACCCAGAAGTACGCGGAGCCGGCCTGGCTGTCGGCGAGGGTCTTGGTGCCGGTCCACATCGGCTCGTCCACCGAGACCGGATAGCCGCTGGGGACGTTCGTGAGCTCGCGGTCGTAGGCGATCGTGAGCTTGTACGACGTGGCGCCGTCGACGGGGTCCCAGGTCAGCACGGGTGTCTGGCGCAGGTCGACGCACGTGGCCGGCAGCTCGGCGGTGCACCGCTCCGTCGCCCGGCCCAGGCCGTAGGCCGCGGTCCCGGTGGGCGAGGCGGCGAAGCCGCGCACCCCGGAGACGCTGAGGGAGCCTGGCGCCGCGGCGACCACGGGCGCGGGCGGCTCGTAGTGGAACGCGGTCGCGGGCTGGGCGATCAGGTCCGTGACCGGGTTGCTCCCGCCCTCGTCGGTGGCGAGGACCTTCCAGAGGTAGTCCCCGGCCGCCGATGGGACGCACGCGCCGGCGAGCGTGGTGTGCACGGTGGAGGCGCTGCACGTGGCGGCGCCGGTGGCTGCGTCGTAGAGGAAGACCGTGTACCTGCTCGCCCGCTCCACGGCAGTCCACTCGTAGAAGAACGGGACGTCACCGGTGAGCGTGCCGCTGGGGTGCACCCGCGTCGGCTGCGCCGGCCAGGCGCGGCGGAAGCGCCACGGTGTCTCGGGCCACGGCGCGGCGTTGCCGCTGGCGTCGATGGGGCGCACCCGCCAGTAGTACTCGTCGTTGGCGAGCGTGCTCGGTGGGGAGTAACGGGTCCCGGTGACGCCGCTGGCGCCGTGGGTGACGGTCAGGAACCCGTTGTCCGTGCTGATCTGCACCTGGTAGGTGGCGGCACCGGCCACCGGCTCCCAGTCGAGCTCGACGTCGCGCACGACCTCGTCGAACCCGTCGGTCGGCGCGGTCAGCACGGCGGCCGGCAGGCCGGCGACGTGGTAGCGGCTCGACTCCGACCAGGACGTCGCGAGTCCGGTGCCGAGCTCGGCCCGGACCCGCCAGTAGTAGTCGCCGACCGAGGGGTAGGAGGTCAGGTAGGCGGCGGTGGTCTTCTGCTTGTTCTCCGCGATGCCGGCGGTGTCGGTGAACTGCGGGTCACGTCCGGTCTGCACCGTGTACGACGTCGCTCCGGACACCGGCTCCCAGGTGAAGAAGGGTGCCTCCGGCGGCTGGTACGTGGCATCGGCCAGGGGGCGCACGGCGACCGGCGCCGCCGCGGCGTCGCGGGTGAAGGAGCCGATGGTCCACCCACCGGGGGTGGTCCCCGTCTTGGCGCGCACGCGCCACCAGAGCTCACCGGTGGGAATCTGCACGGAGGGGACGTACTGCTCGTTGACCGTCGAGACCTTGGCGAGCGTGGTCGAGAACTCCGACGTCGGGGACAGCTCGACGTCGTACTGGGTCGCTCCTGGGACGCGGTCCCACGACAGCACCGGGTTGGCCGCGTCGCCGGCGCTGAGACCCGACGGGCTGTCCAGGGCGTACGCCGTGCCGGGGGTGGCCACGGTCACCAGGCCCGCGGTCAGGACGAGACCCGCGAGCCCGGTCGCGAGCCGGGTCGCGGAGCGGGACGGCGGCCGGTCGTGGGTACGGGTCTGGGTGCGGCTGAAGGACATGCGGGTCTCCCGGATCGACGTGCCCGCGCTCCTGCGGGTGCACCAGGTACGTCGGCACGGGGGAGGCCCGGCTTGAGGCTCGGGCCCTCGGGCGACCCCGCCGACACCGCCGCGACCCGCAGGAACGCTCCGGGAGCGGTCAGAGGTCGAGCACGAACTCGCGGCCGTTGGGGCGGAAGCCGACCCGGTCGTAGTAGGCGCCGACCATCCCGGGAGGGGTCATCACGTGGCGGAACCCGAGGGTGTGCAGGACGCCGCTGCGGCGCCACACGAACTCGCCGGGGGTGAAGTCGCGGAAGCGCTGGGTCACGTAGTCGAGCCGGACCCGCGCGATGTCGCCGTCGGTGTCGACGAGCACCACGCCCACGGTCTCGTCGCCACGGAGCACGAGGAACGCGTGGTCGCGCTCCTGCACCGGTGTCCAGGCGTGGTCGGGCTGGTAGCGCGCGATGTCGGTGCCGTGCACGTCGAGCAGGTGGCGGAGGTAGGTGTCGTCGCACGCCACCTCGATGACGTCGAACGCCGTCGCGTCGTGCCGGTCGCGCAGGAGCCGGATGATGAACCACACGTTGATGCCGACGAGCACGGCGTTCATCCCGACCATCGGCCAGACGCCGATCAGCGCGTTGAACAGCAGCAGGGTCAGCGACGCGACGAGGTTGAGGCTGCGGAAGCGCAGGACCCGTGACTGGAGCAGCGAGTAGATCAGGAGGGCGCTACCGCCCCAGCCGAGGACGTCGAGCACGTGATCGCCGAGCCAGTTCATTTCCGCACTGTAACGACGTGGGCGCTCACGACTCGTATCGTCGTTCGAGCCGTCCTCCGTCAGTCCAGACCGATGGAGAACGCCGACTCCAGGTCGTGGCGCGAGTAGGCCCGGAAGGCGATGTGCGTCTCGGTCTCGCGCACGCCGGAGACCTTGTTGAGACGGTCGGCGACGACGGCAGCGACGTCGTCGTGGTCGCGCACCCGGACGAGCGCGATCAGGTCGATCTGCCCCGTGACGGAGTAGACCTCGCTGACTCCCTCGATGGCGGCGATCTCCTCGGCGACCTCGGGGATCCGGTCGACCTCGGCCTTGACGAAGACGATGGCGGTGATCATGGGGCGAGCCTAGTGCTCAGGTGGGCTCGAACGGCGCGGCCTGGGGTGCGTGCCGGGCCAGCTGGCGGGTGGCGCCCGAGACCGGGCAGGTCCACTCGCCCTCGACCTCGACCAGCCGTACGTCGGGAGACTCCAGCCAGCGCAGCACCCGCTCGGTCTCCTCGGCCGTCGCCGCGGGCGTCGGCCCCGGGGTGCGCGACGGTGCCACGACCGTCTCGGCGGCCAGCCGCAGCTGCTCGACGAAGAGGTGGGCGTCGGCCCCCGGCGGGATGACCCCGGCCGCGGCGAGCCGGCCGTAGCGGACGACGTGGACGGCCCAGCGTCCGTCGTCCTCACGTCGGGCGGCCACGACCTCGCTGCACGTCGTGAGCGAGGAGAGCCGCTGGGTGCGGGCTGCGGCGCGCACGAAGGCGGCTAGACGGTCGCGGTGCACCCCTGCCTCCTCGAAGCGCTCCTCCGCGGCGAGTGCGGCCATCCGGGCGTTGACCACGTCGACGACGTCGTCGGGTCGCCGCAGCAGCGTCTCGCGCAGCTGGCGGACCACCGCGGCGTAGGTCTGCTCGTCGACGCTGCCGTCGCACGGTGCGAGGCACCGACCCATCTCGGCCAGCACGCAGGCGACCCGGCTGGGGGCACGCCCGAGCTTGTCGGTGCACTGGCGCACCGGGAAGGTCTCGTGCAGCGCGGCAAGGCACTTCTCGGCCAGGGAGCGCGAGGAGAACGGGCCCAGGTAGTCGGCCTCGTCGTCGAGCACCTTCTTGACCAGCGACAGTCGCGGCCACGCCTCGCGGGTCAGCTTGACGAAGGTGACCTTCTCCGGGAACCGCGAGCGCCGGTTGTAGGACGGCTTGTGCTCGGCGATGAGGCGCAGCTCGCGCACCTCGGCCTCGAGCGGTGTCGCGCACTCGATGCCGGTCACCTCGGCGGCCAGCCGGACCATCTCGCCCATGCGGGACCGGGTCTCGGAGGCGGTGAAGTAGGTGCGGACCCGGGTCCGCAGGTCCTTGGAGGTGCCGACGTAGAGCACGCGCGCCCGCTCGTCCTTGAACAGGTAGACCCCGGGGGAGTGCGGGAGCCCGTCGGCGAGGTGCCGCTTGCGCCGCTGGGCGGGGGAGACGCGGGAGGAGAAGGTCTGCAGCTCCTCGAGGGTCTGCACGCCCATGCCACCGATGCGCTCCATCAGCCCGTGCAGCACGTCGACGGTCGCGCGGGCGTCGGAGAGGGCGCGGTGGTTGGGGGTCGTGGCGGAGCCGAAGGCCCGGGCGAGGGAGGACAGCTTGCAGTTGGGTGCGTCGTCGCGGGTGATGACCCGGCGGGCCAGGACCGCGGTGTCGACGACCTCGAAGGCCGGCCACGCGCGGTCCTGCTGCTCGGCGAAGTGGCGCAGGAAGCCGACGTCGAAGGGTGCGTTGTGCGCCACGAGGACGGTGCCCGCCGCGAACTCCAGGAACGCCGGCAGCACGGACTCGATCGAGGGGGAGTCGGCCACCATCGAGTTGCTGATGCCGGTCAGGACCGCGATGAAGGCCGGGATCTCGGTGCGCGGGTTGACCAGGGTCTGGAACTCGCCGAGCACCTCTCCGCCGCGGATCTTGACGGCCCCGACCTCGGTGATCATCGAGCCGGCCTGTGCCGAGCCGCCCGTCGTCTCGAGGTCGACGACGCAGAAGGTGATGTCGCGCAGCGGGCGGCCGAGCTCGTCGAGGGTGCGCTGGACCTCCCACCGCTGCGTCGGTCCCGCCGTCGTGGTCATGCCGAGCACGCTAGGTGGCGGCGCCGACAGTGTGGAGGCGCCGCGCCCGGGCCATCATCGATGTCGGTGGTGCCTGTCACCGTTCCACTCATGACGACACGAATCGACTGCGACACCTGCGTGGTGCGGGGCCTGGCGTGCCACGACTGCGTCGTGACCGTGCTGCTCGGGCCTCCGCCGGAGCTGGCCGACCTGACCATCGACGACGACGAGCGCCGCGCGCTCGACGTCCTCGCCGACAGCGGGCTGGTGCCTCCGCTGCGCCTCGTGACGCCCGTGTCCGGGCCGGAGGTGGAGTCCGCCTGAGCAGGCTGCCGACCACGGGTGGGGCGGATGTGACGCACGTGACACAGTGCGCCACTGTGTGGACCGAAGTTTGGTGGGCCCGACACCCTGCGACTACCTTTACTCACTCAGGCGCTCGTGGAAGTGGGACAAACCGTGGCCCGCGCGAGCGCCACGCTGAGTCCGAGACCACCTGGTGGTCCCGGAGCCGGGGAACCAACTCATTCTGGGGTGAATCCCTCGCAAGGCGGCCGGCTGGTCCGGTCGAGGAGCGGGGGTAGGGCATGTCGTGCCCGAATCCGTCAGCTCACCCGGTAGGCGTACGACAGTCAAAGGGGTACCGCCGGCCGTGACCAACCTTCGGGTGCGCATGACCTCCGTCTTCGCTGCGTGTTCTCTCGCCGCGTTGGTCGGATTGATCCCCAGCTCGCCGGCACAGGCCGAGCCGGACATCGACGACGTGTCGGTGCGAGTCGACACGCTCTACCACGAGGCCGAGCAGGCCTCCGAGCGCTACAACGACGCCGCCATCGAGCTCAAGCAGCTCAAGAAGGACCTGCGGTCGCTCCAGGCCGACGAGTCGCGCCAGGACGAGTCGCTCGACGGCACCCGTGACGAGGTCCGCGTCGCGCTGCTCCGCCAGTACTCCGGCACGTCGTTCAGCGCCTTCAGCAAGGTCGCCTCGGCCGCCGACCCGGGCGCCTTCCTGGCCCAGATGTCCACGGCCTCGTCGTTCCAGCGCATCCAGAAGCGGATGCTCAGCGACTACCAGACCGGCATCAAGGCCCTCAGCCTGCGCAGCCTGGCCACCCAGGCGCGGCTCGACCAGGTCGCCGCCACCGAGCGCGAGCTGGGTGACGAGAAGGCCACGATCCAGGCCAAGTACGACGACGCGAAGAAGCTCCTGGGTGACCTCAAGGAGAAGGAGCGCCAGGCGGTCCTCTCCCGCAGCGCCGACCGGACCGCCGCCCCGGCGACCGTCTCCAACGTGCCCGCCAGCGGCCGGGCCGGCGCGGCCGTCGCCTACGCCATGGCCCAGGTCGGTGACGCCTACGTCTACGGTGCGGCCGGCCCGAGCGCGTTCGACTGCTCCGGGCTGACGATGATGGCCTGGCGCCAGGCCGGCGTCTCGCTCCCGCACTCCTCGAGCGCCCAGTACAGCAGCGGCACCCACGTCGCGGCCGGCGACCTGCGCCCCGGCGACCTGGTCTTCTACTACAGCCCGATCAGCCACGTCGGCATGTACATCGGCAACGGCATGATCGTGCACGCGGCCAACCCCGGCAGCGGTGTCACCACGGCCCCGCTCTACTCCATGCCGTACGTCGGCGCCGTCCGTCCCGGCTGACCCGGCAGGTCGCACTGGCCGACACCGAACTCCGAAGGACCGGTCGCCCCCACTGGTGGGTGGCCGGTCTTTCGCTGTCCCTGCTGCTGGTCGTCGCACTGGTGAGCTGGCGGGTCGTCACCTCCGACGACCCGGCGGCGCCCTACCGTGCTCCGGTACGCGGGACCGCTCCCACCACGATCGAGCCGGGTGGCGCAGCGGCCACTCTCCAACGGCTCGAGCGTGCGCTGCGACGCGGCGACCCCGCCGCGGCCACCGCCCTGGCGGCGACCGACGACGCGTCGACCGGGACGCTGCTCGCAGCGCTGGTCGACAACGCGCAGGAGGCCCGCATCGTCGGGGTCACGCTGCGCTACGTCGACGAGAGCGGTGGGCTCGATGCCGACGGCACCTGGCCGGCCGCCGTCGGCGTCACCTGGCGCTACCGCGGGTTCGACCAGCAGGCCGCGCGGACGGAGGTCACGATGCGCTTCGAGGTCACCGCCGAGGCACCCGAGGCTGTGGCGATCGCGGGGATCGGCTCGGCCGACCTGCGCACACCGGTGTGGATGACCGGGCCGCTCGAGGTCCGTCGTACGGCCCGGACCCTGGTGCTGGCGGCTCGGACGGACGAACCGTTGCGCACCTACGTCGACCTCGCCAGGCGGGCCGTCCCGGTCGTGTCGCGGGTGCTGACGACGTGGAAGCCGCGGCTGGTGGTCGAGGTACCGCCCGACGAGACCGCGCTCGAGCGCGCCCTGGGGGTCGAGGCCGGCTACTACGCCCAGATCGCCGCGGTGACGGGCTCGGCTGACGGCTCGGTCGCTCCCGGCGCGCCGGTGCACGTGTACGTCAACCCCGACGTGTTCGACGGTCTCGGGCCGAGCGGGCAGAAGGTCGTGCTCGACCACGAGGCGGCGCACGTCGCCGGGGACGGGCCGCGCAGCCGGGCGCCGACCTGGTTGGTCGAGGGCTTCGCCGACTACGTCGCGCTGCGCGACACCGACCTCCCGCTGTCCACGACGGCCGCCCAGGTCGCCGCCGAGGTGCGCGACCAGGGCCCGCCCCGGGCGCTTCCCGGGCCGGACGACTTCGACACCCGCGCCACCCACCTCGGGGCGGTCTACGAGTCCGCGTGGCTGATCTGCGTGACGCTGGCGGAGCGCGGCGGCGAGAGCGCCCTGACCCGCTTCTACCGCGCGGTGAGCGCCGGCAGACCGGTGTCCGAGCAGCTGCGGCGCGGCTTCTCGTGGTCGGAGGCCGACCTCGTCCGCGCCTGGCAGGACCGGCTGGCGTCGCTGCCGGATCGCCGATGACCGTCGCTGAACGTCGTACGGCGCTGGTCACGTGCGGGGTGGGCGCGTTCGTCCTGGTCGCGGTGGCGGTCCTGCTGGTGCCCTGGAACGTCGTCCCGGGGGGACCGGTCGCACCGGTCCCGGCCGCGGCGGTGTTCACCCCCGAGCAGGTCGCGCGGGCCGAGCGCTTCTCCGGGTGGGCGCGGTGGTGGAGCTACAGCTCGCTGGCGGCGTCGCTGGGCGTCGCGTGCTGGTTCGGCTTCACCGCGCGCGGCCGGCGACTCGTCGGCCGGCTCCCGGGCCCGTGGTGGGTCCGGGTGCCGCTCACGGTCGCGGCCCTGACGCTGCTGGGCCGCCTGGTGACGCTTCCGTGCGCCGTCGCGCTGCAGCGGCTCCGGCTCGACTACGGGTTGAGCAAGCAGGCGTGGTCGTCGTTCGGTGTCGACGTGCTGAAGACACAGGCGATCTCGATCGTGCTGACGTCGGTGGGGGTCCTCGTCGTCGTCGGCTGCGCCCGACGGTGGGCCCGGGCCTGGCCCGCCGTCGTGGGCGGGCTGCTCGCGGCGTTGGTCGTGGCCGGCTCGTTCGCGTACCCGCTGGTGGTCGAGCCCGTCTTCAACAGCTTCGAACCGCTGCCGGACGGCGCGCTGCGCACCCGGGTCCTCGCCCTGGCCGACCGGGAGGACGTCGCCGTCGACGACGTGCTGGTGGCCGATGCCTCGCGTCGTACGACGACCCTGAACGCCTACGTCTCGGGGTTCGGCGGGAGCCGGCGCGTCGTGCTCTACGACAACCTGCTGACCGGGTTGAGCGACGAGGAGATCCTCTCCGTGGTGGCCCACGAGCTGGCCCACGCCCACCACGACGACGTCGTCATCGGCACCGTGCTCGGAGCCGCCGGCTCCGTGCTCGGTATCGGCCTGCTCGCCCTGGTGCTCGGTGCCGCCCGCCGGCGTGGTCTGCCGGGTCCCGGCGACGCGGCGGTGGTGCCGCTCCTGCTGGCCCTGTCCGCGGTGGCGACGTTCGCCACGTCCCCGGTCCAGAACGCCGTCAGCCGCCAGATCGAGACCCGGGCCGACGTCGACGCGATCCGGACGACCGGCGACGTCTCGGGATTCAGCGACATGCAGCGCCGGCTCGCGCTCCGGTCACTGGCGGACCCCACGCCGCCGGCCCTGGCGGTGTTCTGGTTCTCCAGCCACCCGCCTGCCCTGACCCGCATCGCGATCGCGCGGCGCCTGGCCGCTGACCCCTTGTCCGACCTCTCCTCGACAGCCGCCGCCGGCGCGCCGCACCCCTGAGCAGGGAGACCTAGCAGGCGCCCGGCGTCGGCACCGACGGGACCGGCGGGACCGACGGGACCGGCGGGACCGGCGGGTCAGCTTCCCGGCTGCATGCTCGACAACAGCCCGATCCGCATCGCGGTCACCAGCGCCTGGGCGCGGTTGGCGGCACCGAGCTTCTGGTAGATCCGCGCGATGTGCGACTTGGCCGTCGACTCGCTGAGGTAGAGCTTCTCCCCGATCGCCGCGGCGCCGAGGCCGTCGGCCAGCAGCAGCAGCACGTCGTGCTCACGATCGGTGAGGTTGGTCGACTCCCCGGACTGTCGGCGCATCATCGCCCCGACCAGGCCGGCGCAGACGAACGCGCGGGGGGACACCCATGCGTGGCGGGCGGCCTTGACGACCTCGGAGGAGGGCGCGTCCTTGCCGACGAACCCCGACGCACCGGCCTGCATGGCCGCGAAGATCTGGTCGTCGCCGGAGTGCATCGTCAAGACGATGAGCCCGGTCCGGTCGCTCTGCTTGCGGACCGCCCGCACGATGTCGAGGCCGGTCCCGTCCTGCAGCTGGAGGTCGGCGATGACCACGTCGGGGCGCAGCGCCTCGTAGCGGGTGAGTGCCTCCGTCACCGAGGCCGCCGTACCGCTGACCTCCATGTCGTCCTCGAGGTCCAGGACGGCGCCGAGGCCGCTGCGGATCAGCTCGTGGTCGTCGACGAGCAGGATCCGGATCGGGGCGTCACTCATGGGCTCACTCTTTCGGCGCTGGTCGGTCGCGGGAAGTCCCGCGTGGTGTTGCCGATGCGGACCGAGACACTCAGTCCGCCAGCAGGATTGTCCGCGATGGCGATCTCGGCCCCGACGAGCCGGGCTCGCTCCCGCATGATCTTCAGCCCGTGGGAGTCGCTCCTGGCCGGTTGCAGCCCGCGCCCGTCGTCGGTGACGGTGATCAGAGCATCGGGGGCGTGGACGTGGCAGCTCACCTCGATCGAGGTGGCCTGCGCGTGCTTGACGGCGTTGTTCATCGCCTCCTGGGTGATGCGGAAGAGCTCCGCCTCGACCTCGGGACGTAGCCGGGTCGAGTGCTCGTCCAGGGTGACCTGGATCGGCACGCGCGAGGACTCGCTCAGGTGGCGGGCCACGGTGCCGATCGCGGTTCCGAGGCTCTGGGCCTCGCCGATGCTGGTCCGCAGGGTGAGCACCGACTGCCGCACCTCGGCCACGATCTTGGTGATCCGGTCACGGACCACGGCCAGCTGCGCGGCCTGCTCCTCGTCGGCCGGTCGCGCGGCCAGGGCGTCGACGAGGTAGCCAAGCGATGCGATGTCCTGGGCCACGCCGTCGTGCATCTCGCGTGCGAGCCGCGAGCGGACGTCGGCGGAGGCCAGCTCGCGGAAGTCGGCGAAGAGCAGCGCGGTGTCGAGCTGGACAGCCTTCGGCCGCAGCTGCTCGATCAGGCGCAGGATCGTCTGCTCCAACACCTCGAGCGTGACCTCGGCACTGGGCGAGAGCACCCCCCCGACGACCGCGGAGTCGCCGAGCGGGAACGCGAAGCACCACTCGTGGACCAGGGGCTCGCTGCGGGCGTAGGACGCCACGGCGATCGCCTCGGTCGGTGTCAGGTCGGTCGAGGTCTCGGTGATCTTGGTGACGAGCGGCACCAGGACGTCGTCGCGCGGCACGTAGAGGCCGAGCGCAGCGGTGGGCAGGGTGTCGCCCACCTCGCTCAGGGTGGACCCGGCCAACGAGGTCACGTCGAGCCCCGAGCTGAGGTTGTCGGAGAGGTCGAGGAGCTGCCGGATGAGCCGCTGGGCGTTCAGGTACGGCGCGAGCTCATCCTCGGCGACCGCGGTGGTGGCGTGCACGAAGCTGCCGATGAGGCCGAGCCCGAGCCCGGCCATGCACCAGGTGAAGGTGGTGAAGCTCTGCTCGGCGCTGATGGTCCCGGCCCACACCAGCGCCGTGGCCACGACGAAGGCGAGCTCGGCGCTCAGAGCCAGCATGCTCCCGCGCACGCCGTGCAGCACGCCGGCGGCGAAGGGCGGCACCGCGAGTGCCATCAGGACCGCGGGGGAGTCGGCCAGGCTCAGCCCACACACCAGGCCGATCAGCCCGGCCTCGGCCACGGGGACGATCGCGGCGACCTCCGGTCGCCGTTCCGCGGCGGCGGCGGCGAACCAGGTCGCTCCGATCGCCGCGAGGGCCAGCAGGGCGGACCGGTCGCGGTACCAGAGGACCGGGGCACCGAGCGCGAGCAGCGCGAACGCTCGCGACCCGAAGGTCACGCGAAGTGCTTGCCTCGTCGGCATGGGGTTCCGCCTGGGGTTCGGGTTCGGGTTCGTGGTCGTGGTTCGGGGTCGTGCTACTCGTCCTACTTCATGTTGTCCATGATCGACAACGCCCCCGGGGCCATCACCGCGACGAACAGGCACGGAAGGGTGCAGGAGATCAGCGGGATCATGATCCTCACCGGCACCTGCTGGGCCCTGGTCTGGGCCCGCCGGCGGCGCTAGACCCGCATCTCCTGGGACTGTACGTGCCGGACCGAGCTGATCGGATGCCGAAGGCTCGGCCTGGACCACGGCGCCGACGAACGAGTGCACGTCGGGCACGTCGGTGCGCTCGGCCAGGCCGCGCATGGATGGACACGAGCCAGATCGCCACGACGACCGGGACCACGCCCAGGTCGAGGAGCAGCACCATCTGCGAGGTCCACCTTCACGCGCTTGCTCATCCAGAAGATCCCGAGGGACAGCCACCCCGTGCCGCTCACGAGCACGATGAGCCCGCGCACGTCGGTGAGGAACGGGGCCACGTGGTCGCGCTGGGCGAGGGCAGGGAGGTGCCCGGGCCGGCTCAGGCGTAGAGGGCGGCGATGTCGTCGCGGTGCTCGCGGGTCACGACGTCGCGCTTCAGCTTGAGGCTCGGGGTGAGGTGGCCGGCCTCCTCGGTCCAGTCCCGGGGGAGGATCTGGAACTTGCGGATCGCCTCGGCCTTGGACACCGCGGCGTTGGCGTCGTCCACGGCCCGCTGCACCTCGGCCCTCAGGTCGGGGTCGTCGACGTGGTCGGCGATCGTGCCGGACTTGGCGTGCGCCTCGGCCCACATCGGGAACGAGTCCGCGTCGATCGTCACCAGGGCCCCGATGAACGGCTTGCGGTCACCGACGACGAGGGCCTGGCTCACCAGCGCATGGCCGCGCAGGCGGTCCTCCAGCACCGCGGGGGCGACGTTCTTGCCCCCGGCGGTCACCAGGATCTCCTTCTTGCGTCCGGTGATCCGGACGAACCCCTCGTCGTCGACCTCACCGACGTCGCCGGTGTGGAGCCAGCCGTCGGCCTCGAGCACCTCCGCGGTCGCCGCGTCGTCGCCCCAGTAGCCCGCGAACACCTGGCCGCCCCGGAAGAGGAGCTCGCCGTCGTCGGCCACCCGTACGGCGGTGCCCGGGATCGGGCGTCCGACGGTGCCGACCTTCTGGGCGTCGGGCAGGTTCACCGTCACGGCAGCCGTGGTCTCGGTCAGCCCGTAGCCCTCGAGCACCGTCAGCCCGATCCCGCGGTAGAAGTGCCCGAGCCGCTCGCCGAGCGGCGCGCCGCCCGACATGGCGTGCGTGCAGGTGCCGCCCAGGGCCTCGCGCAGGCGCCCGTAGACGAGGCGGTTGAACACGGCGTGCCGCGCCCGCACGGCGAGCGACGGCCCGCCGCGGTCGAGACCGCGCGAGTAGGCGACGGCTGTCTCCGCGGCGCGGTCGAACAGCTTGCCGCGACCGTTGGCGGTCGCCCGCTGCGAGGCGGTGTTGAAGATCTTCTCGAAGACCCGGGGGACCGCCAGGACGAAGGTGGGATGGAACGCCTGGAGGTTCTGGGAGAGCTGCTTGATGTCCGAGCTGTGGCCCAGGCGGGCCCGCGACTTGATGCACCCGATCTGGATGACGCGGGCGAACACGTGCGCCAGGGGGAGGAAGAGCAGGGTGGAGGACCCGCCGGGCCGGTCGGTGTCGAAGAGCACGTCCAGCTCGCTCACCGTCACGTCCAGCTCGGTCATGAAGTTGCCGTGGGTCAGCATGCAGCCCTTCGGCCGCCCGGTGGTGCCCGAGGTGTAGATGATCGTCGCCAGGTCCGCAGGTCCCGCGATGGTGCGGCGGCGCTCCACCTCGGCCGGGTCGATGTCGTCGCCCAGCCGGGTCAGCACGTCCACCGCGTTGTCGTCGATCGTCCAGACGTGGTGCAGCCGGTCGAGGCCGGCTCGGACCGCAGTGATCCGGGCCAGGTGCTCGGCGCCCTCGGCGACCACCGCGGTCGCCCCGGAGTCACGCAGGATCCACTCGATCTGCGAGGCGGCCGAGGTCTCGTAGACCGGCACCGACACCGCGCCGGCGAACCAGATGGCGTAGTCGACCAGGGTCCACTCGTAGCGCGTCTTGGAGATGATCGCGATCCGGTCTCCCGGCTCGATCCCGGCCGCGACGAAGCCCTGGGCGATCGCCACCACCTGGGCCAGGAACGTGGCGCTGCTGACGTCCTGCCACTCCCCGTCCACCTGGCGGGCCAGGATCACGGCGTCGGCGGCCTCCCGGGCGTTGGTCACGACGTCGTCGGTCAGGTTGCCGGTCTCGGGGACCTCGATGGTGAGTGGTGTCGAGTACTCGCGCACGGGCTTCGTCCTCCGAAAGGCCTGATGAGTGGTGGCCGGCTGGCGGCGGTCTGGGGCGGTGATCGACCGCTGACGGCGTCGGCGGGTCGGGCTGGGGGCGGGGCCGTGGTCCGGTCCCCCGGGGAGCCACGCGATGAGGCGGCGCAGGGAACGCTACCGCCGTGCGGCCACGGCACCGCCGCGGACCCGCTATCCGGTAGCCTCCGAGCGTCGTCGCGATGCGGCCACGGACCCGGGTCGGGGCGGCAGCGCCCGCCGGCGCAGTCGCAGGACGACGTACGACGACACACCAGCAGCCCGTACAGACCACAGCACCGGAGGAACCCCGATGGCCGACCAGACGACGTCCTCGATCATGGTCGACGCACCCGCAGCGGCCGTCATGGAGGTCATCGCCGACTTCGACTCCTACCCGGACTGGGCCAAGGGCGTGAAGACCGCGGACGTGCTCTCGTCCTACGCCGGCGAGCAGGGCGACCGGGCCCGCGAGGTCTACTTCGCCCTCGACGTCTCCCCGATCAAGGACGAGTACACGCTGGCCTACGTCTGGGACGGTGACGACCAGGTGACCTGGACCCTGGCCGAGGGCAAGATGCTGCGCGCCCTCGACGGCGCCTACGTGCTGCGCGCGGTGGGCCCGGCGACGACCGAGGTGACGTACCGGCTCGCCCTCGACGTGGCGATCCCGATGATCGGCCTGATGAAGCGCAAGGGCGAGAAGATCCTGATCGACACGGCGCTCAAGGGGCTCAAGCAGCGCGTCGAGTCCCTCTCCTGACGCCCTCCACGCACCCGACCGCACCACGCACCCGAGCCCGACGACCCGTGTCCGCGCCTCGCATCGTGCTCTTCACCGGCAAGGGCGGGGTGGGCAAGTCCACCGTGGCCGCCGGCACCGCGGCCCTGTCCGCGGCGGCCGGTCACCGGACCCTGGTGCTGTCCACCGACGCGGCGCACTCGCTGGCCGACGCGTTCGGTGCTCAGGTGGGCTCGGAGCCGCAGGAGGTCGCCGAGCGGCTCTTCGTGCACCAGGTCGACGCCCAGCTGCGCTTCGAGCAGTCCTGGGCCGAGATCCAGGGCTACCTCCTGTCGGTGCTGGACGTCGCGGGCGTGGACCCGGTCGCCGCGGAGGAGCTCACGGTCATCCCCGGTGCCGAGGAGGTGCTGGCCCTGCTCGAGCTGCGGCTGCACGCCCTCTCCGACGAGTGGGACGTCATCGTCGTCGACTGCGCGCCCACGGCCGAGACGCTGCGCCTGCTCGCGCTGCCGGAGGCGCTCGGCTGGTACATGCAGCGGGTCTTCCCGACCCAGCAGCGGGTGATGAGGGCCCTGCGGCCGGTGCTGAGCCGCGCCGCCGGCGTACCGATGCCCGGCGGCACCGTCTTCGACGCGATCCAGCGACTCCATGCCGAGCTCGACGAGGTGCACGGGCTGCTCTCCGGGCCGCGAGGCGAGCGTGCGGATCGTGCTGACGCCCGAGGCGGTCGTGCTGGCCGAGGCGCGCCGCAGCTACACCAGCCTGTCGCTGTTCGGCTATCGCGTCGACGGGGTCGTCGCCAACCGGGTCTTCCCCAGCGAGAACGCCGACGACTGGCGCGCCGGCTGGGTGCTGGCCCAGGACGACGTGCTGGCCCAGGTCGACGAGTCGTTCGCGGGGCTGCCGATCTGGCGCTCGGAGTACCGGTCGACCGAGCCGGTCGGCGTCGACGCGCTGCGCGCGCTCGCCGCTGGGGTCTACGACGGCGCTCGACCCGCTGGCGCTGCCCGCCGGTGGCGGCCCCTACCGCGTCACCCGTACGACGACCGGTGCGGTGCTCCACCTGGCCCTGCCGTTCGTGAGCCGCGCCGAGGTCGACCTCGCCCGCAACGGCGACGAGCTCGTCGTCACCGTAGGCTCCTACCGGCGGCTGCTCAGCCTGCCTGCCGGACTGGCGCGCCTGCGGGTCGCCGGGGCCCGCGTGGACGAGGGAGAGCTGCGCGTGCGTTTCCGCGAGGCCGAACCCACCCGACAGGAGGCAACGACGTGACGGAGTCCGACGAGCACGTCGCGAGCCGTGCCGAGGAGCCCCGGAGCGCTGCCGGGCCGGCGCCGGAGTCGGCAGCGTGGGCGAGGAGGCCGCCAAGCTGTTCGGCGCGCTCTCGGAGTGGGCCCGCGACTCCGACGACGGACCTGGACCGGGCGCCGGGCTGGGCGCCGGACTGGGCGCCGGACTGGGCCAGGGCCTTCAGCGGTCTGGCCGGCCACGCGGCCGCGGCCGCCGCGGAGATCAACGCCCACCTCGACACCGGCGCGGCCGAGTGCAGCTACTGCCCGGTCTGCCGCACCGTGCACGTCCTCCGCGCCGACCAGCCCCGAGGTGAAGGCGCACCTGGCCACCGCCACCTCCTCGCTCCTCCAGGCGGTGGCCGGCGATGCTGGCGCCACCCCCGGGTGGTGCCGGGCGCCCGCGACCGGGCGCGAACGAGTACGAACGGATCGACCTCGACGAGGACCGACGACGCGAACGGGAGCGACACATGAGCCTGACCTGTGGCATCGACGTGGGAGGCACCAAGATCGCCGGCGCCGTGGTCGACGAGAGCGGCACGGTGCTCGACGAGCACCGCGTCGAGTCGCCGGCCAGCGACGCGGCTGCGATCGAGGACGCCATCGCCGAGCTCGTCGGTGAGCTCGCCGCGCGCCACGACGATCACCGCCGTCGGCATCGGTGCGGCCGGCTACGTCGACGCCGGTCGCTCGGTCGTCATGTTCGCCCCCAACATCGCCTGGCGCGACGAGCCGCTGGGCGTCGAGATCCACGCGCCGACCGGGCTGCCCGGTGGTCGTGGAGAACGACGCGAACGCCGCGGCCTGGGGCGAGTTCGCCTTCGGCGCGGCGGCCGAC
Organism: uncultured Actinomycetota bacterium; assembly: GCA_963757695.1. Classification (GTDB taxonomy): domain Bacteria; phylum Actinomycetota; class Actinomycetes; order Propionibacteriales; family Nocardioidaceae; genus Nocardioides. Next base: position 390,934 of record CAVWTJ010000002.1, on the reverse strand, counting down.
GCCGACGACATGATGATGGTGACGGTCGGCACCGGCGTGGGTGGCGGACTGGTCCTGGGCGGCAACCTCTACCGCGGTGGCTTCGGTGCCGCCGCCGAGATCGGCCACCTGCGCGTCGTGCCCGGCGGTCGGCTGTGCGGGTGCGGCAACCACGGCTGCATCGAGCAGTACGCCAGCGGCAGCGCGCTGGTCAAGGAGACCCGTGCCCGGCGCTCACCTGCCCGAGGCCGCGACACCTCCTCGCGCGGGCCGGCGGCGACGTCCTGGCGCATCGACGGCCCGATGATCACCGCCGCCGCGGCCGACGGGCGACGACTTCGCCGATCGGCCAGGTCGCCGAGATCGGGCGCTGGCTGGGCGAGGCGATCGCCTCGCTCGCCGCGGTGCTCGACCCCGGCGTCGTCGTGATCGGCGGTGGCGTGAGCGAGGCCGGTGAGCTGCTGCTGGAGCCGGTCCGCACGGCGTTCGTCAACGAGCTCCCGGGCCGCGGGCACCACCCGACCCTCGACATCCGGGCCGCGGCGCTCGGCAACCGGGCCGGGCGTCATCGGCGCCGCCGACCTCGCCCGCCGCTAGCCGACGCGACCGGGTGGCGCCTCTACATCGGCATCGACGTCGGCGGCACCAAGGTGCTCGCCGGCGAGGTCGCCATCGACGGCACCGTGGTCGCGCACGGCGACCCGTCGTACGCCGGGCCGCCGGGTCGACGTGACCGCCGTCGAGGACGCGCTCACCGCGGCGGTGCGGACGTGGCGCGGCGGGCGCACCGTCGCCGGGATCGGCCTGGCCGCCGCGGGCTTCGTCGACGCGGCCGGCGAGCGCGTCATGTTCGCCCCGCACCTGCCCTGGGCCGGTGACCCGGTCCGGGACCGCCTCGCCGAGCGCTGGGGGGCCCCGGTCGCCCTCGACAACGACGCCAACTGTGCGGCCCTGGCCGAGAGCGCGCTGGGTGCGGCCCGCGGCGCCGCGTCGGCGCTGATGGTCACGATGGGCACCGGCATCGGCGGCGCGCTGGTGCTGGGCGGGACGGTGCTGCGCGGGTGCGCAGGGCATGGCCGGGGAGTTCGGCCACATGCAGGTGGTGCCGGACGGCCGGGCGTGCGAGTGCGGCCGGTACCGGCTGCTGGGAGCAGTACTCCTCGGGCAACGCGCTGGTGCGCTTCGCGCGCAACCGGGTCGGCGCGGAGCCGACGGTGCTGACCGAGCTGTGCCAGGGCCAGCCCGAGCAGCTCACCGGCCCGATGGTCACCGCCGCCGCCGCGGACGGCGACCTCGTCGCCCGGCAGGCCTTCGCCTCGGTCGGGGACTGGCTCGGGTGTCGGGCTCGCCGGCCTCGTCGCGGCGTTCGACCCCGAGGTGGTCGTCGTGGGTGGCGGCGTCTCGGCGGCGGGCGACCGGCTGCTCGACCCGGCGCGCGCCGCCCTGGCCGGGCGCTGGTGGGCGCCGAGCACCGCGTCGTGCCGCCGGTGCGTGGCCGCCGAGCTCGGACCCGAGGCAGGGCTCGTCGGCGCGGCGCTCCTGGCCCGTCGCGCGCGTCGCGTCCGTCGGGCTCGACGAGCTGACAGGACTGCGCCGTCGTCGCCGGGGTCGCGGGGCTCGCGCGGCATCTGGATGACCAGGTAGATGAAGCCGCCGACGAAGCCGATCACCAGCAGGTAGGCCAGGAGCTGCGGCAGCGAGATGCCGAGGACCAGGCAGATCAGCAGGACGGCGGGGGAGCCGAAGACGCCGGCCCAGGCCGCGAGCCGGTCCGGGGTCGTGCGGGGGATCGGCGGCGGGGGCGGCGGCACGAAGCGGTCGCTCTCCCAGTCGGGGTCGGGGTACTCGTCGTCCCGCGTCCGCCGGCCTCGAGCCGTGCTCCGTCGTCGGCGTCGTCGGCGTCGCCGAGGTCGGCGTCGCGGTCAGCGCGACGGTCGCCGGCGTCGGCGTCTCGTCCAGGACGTCGGGCTCGAGCTCGGCCCGCTCGCCGTAGTTGTCGACGATGGCGCGCCACGCCTCGTCCTCGTCCCTCGCCACGTCTGCGAGCCTAACGGGCGGGCCGCGGTGCGCCCGGCGGCTCCAGCCCTCCCGGTGGCTGCCGGGGGCTGCGCGGTGGTCCCGTATCGCGGGAGTCGTCGGCGGCGTCAGGCCGTCACGCGGGCGATGAACGCCGCCGAGGCGTCGAAGATCGTCGGGGCGTCGTTGTCGAGGGTGGCCACGTGGTAGCTCTCGGGGAGCCGCACCCGGGTGACGTCGGTGCTGCGACACCTTGCTCCAGGATGATCGGCTCGGAGAGGCTCGTCGACGACGTGGTCCTCGGTGGAGCGCAGGTAGAGCAGCGGCGAGGTGACCCGCGGCAGGTCGGCGATGATCGTCGGCCACGCCTGCATGAACGAGTGGATCGCCTTGAGCGGCGTGCGGTCGTAGGCGTGCTCGGACATCCCCGGCTTCTTGATGTCGCCGGCGATCGCGGGGAACGACGGCACCACGTGCTTGAGCACGCGGCAGCAGCTTGACGTCGAGCCGCTTGGTCGCGAGGGCGGGGTTGACCACCATGACCCCGGCGACCCGGTCGGCGTGCTCCTCGGCGACGCGCAGCGCCAGCGACCCGCCCATCGAGAGGCCGCCGACCACGACCGCGTCGTGGTCGAGGCAGAGCTGGTCGAAGACGCGGGTGACCTCGCCGTACCAGTCGTCCCACCGGCAGCGTGTTGAGCTCCTGCCAGGTCGTGCCGTGCCCGGGCAGGCGCGGCACCGCGACGCCGTACCCGAGGTCGGCCAGGTGCTGCGCCCCAGGGCCGCATCGAGGCGGGGGAGCCGGTGAAGCCGTGGCTGAGCAGCACCCCGACCCGGCGCCCGCCGGTGAGCTCGGGGCGGGCCTGCGACGGTGAGCGGCACGTGCGTGGCGGCGATGTCCATGGCGCGTGATCATGCCGCACCGGGCCGCGGCGTCGGGCGACGCCGCGCGCGGTCCCCGGGGCCTCTCGCGGACCCGGCGCCGGCCTCTCGTGGCCCGGGCCCCGTGTCGAGTGGTAGGGGCACCGGCCCCGAGGCACTACGCTTCGGTCGTTGGTCGGATCGGACGGTCCGTCGCCCGTGGGACGTCGTGGTCGTCGGGTGTCAGGTCTCTCGGGGAAGGGTGACGCGGTTGTTCTACTGGTTCCTCAAGTTCTTCGCCTTGGGTCCGCTGCTCAAGGTCGTCTTCCGACCGCACACCGAGGGCGGCGAGCACGTGCCCGACGGCCCGGCGATCCTGGCGAGCAACCACCTCTCCTACGCCGACTGGCTCTTCGTCCCGCTGACGCTTCCCGCGCCGCGTGACCTTCGTGGCCAAGGCGGAGTACTTCACCTCGCCCGGGCATCAAGGGCTGGTTGCAGAAGCAGTTCTTCACCGGTTCCGGCCAGGTCCCGATCGACCGCTCCGGGGCCGACGCCGCTGCCGGCGCCCTGCTGTCGGCCAAGCGGATCCTCGCCGACGGCGGGCCTGTTCGGGATCTACCCCGAGGGCACCCGCTCGCACGACGGCCGGCTCTACCGCGGCAAGACCGGCGTCGCCCGGCTGGCGCTCGAGAGCGGCGTGCCCGTGGTCCCGACCGCGGTCGTCGGCACCGACGTCGTCGCCCCTCCCGGCAAGACGTTCGGCTCGTTCACCCGTCCGGTGGTCCGCTTCGGCAAGCCGCTGGACTTCTCCCGCTACGAGGGCATGGAGAACGACCGCTACATCCTGCGCTCGATCACCGACGAGATCATGTACGAGATCATGCGGCTCTCCGGCCAGGAGTACGTCGACAAGTACGCCGCGCGTGGCCAAGGAGGAGTCGAAGCGGCTCGAGAGCCAGGCAGCGGCGGCCGCCAAGGCGGAGGCCGCCGACGAGCAGAAGAAGGCGTCCTGACCGCAGTCGCCGGCACCCGCGAGGAGGTCCGCGCGGGCGATCGCCGTCGAGGACCGCCTCTTCGGCGCGCTCGCCGTGCTCCGCGTCGTGGTGCTGGTCAACGCCGTCGGGCTCAACCTCTACCGCGGCGTCCACGAGTTCGACCACCCGGTGGGCGGCTACGTGCTGCTCGCGGTGATGGTGGCCTGGACCGGCTTCGTCGACCTGGGCCTACGCCGACGCACGCGCGTCGTACGGCGCTGCTCGCTGGTGCTCGACCTGGCCGTGGCGGTCGCGCTCCTCGCGCTGACGCCGGTGGTCAAGGGCGAGTGGTTCGACGCCAGCGTGCCCGGCTTCTGGGTGATGGCGGCGCTGCTGGCCTGGGCGATCCGCTTCCGCTGGGTCGGCGGGCTGGTCGCCGGCTCTGGTCCTCGGGCGCCCTCGACCTGGTGCTGCGCGACCACCTGACGCAGACCAACTACGGCAACTTCTTCCTGCTGCTGCTCGGCGGGCCGATCGTCGGGCTACATGTGCGGCTCGCTGCAGCAGATGGCCAACGAGCGCGACCTCGCCGCAGCGGGCGGCGGCCGCCGAGGCCGAGCGGGTCCGGCTCGGGCGCGTGGTCCACGACGGGGTGCTGCAGGTGCTGGCGCTGGTGCAGCGTCGCGGCGCCGAGATCGGTGGCGACGCCGCCGAGCTCGGCCGGCTCGCCGGGGAGCAGGAGGTCGCGCTGCGGACCCTGATCCGCGCCCAGGACGCCGTGAGCGCCGACGACCGGCGCCGGTCGTGTCGACCTGGCCGGCCGGCTCGGCCGGCTCGGGCTGCGCCCCGGGGTCGACGTCGTCGTACCCGGCGGCGAGGTCGAGGTGGACGCCGCGGTCGCCGCCGAGGTCGTCGCCGTGGTGTCGGCCTGCCTCGACAACGTGCGCGTCCACGTGGGGGAGGACGCGCCGGCCTGGGTGCTGCTCGAGTCCTTCGGACGACCGGGTCGAGGTGTCGGTGCGCGACGAGGGGCCGGGCATCGCCGACGGGCCGGCTCGCCGAGGCCGAGGCCGAGGGCCGCCTCGGGCGTGTCGCAGTCGATCCGCGGGCGGATCGCGGACCTCGGCGGCGAGGCCGCGCTGACCACCGGCTCGTTCGGCACCGAGTGGGAGCTGGTGGTGCCGCGATGACCATCCACGACACCCACCCCTTCGCCGATCCCGACCCCGACCCGGCCCGCCGCTTCCGCGGCCGCCTCGGCGGCGCCGTGTCGCTGTGGACCGCCGGTGCGACACCGGCCGCGCCGGGCTCACCGTCATCGTCGCTGATGCTGGCCAACGGCGAGCCGCCGCGCCTGCTCGCCCTCCTCGACCCCGACTCCGACCTCGCCGACGTGCTGGCCGACACGGGGCGCGCGGTCGTGCACCTGCTCTCGTGGCACCACCGCGACCTGGCCGAGGTCTTCGCCGGGCTCGCTCCCTCGCCGGGCGGGCCGTTCCGTGGCGGCGACGTACGAGCCCTCCGGTCACGGACCGGTGCTCGTCGACGCCACCACCCGGGCCCACGTCAGCCTCGAGTCGGGCGTCGAGGTCGGGTGGTCGCTCCTGGTCACCTGCGTGATGGACGAGGTCGTGGTCGGCGACGACGAGTCGCCGCTGCTGCATCGTCGCGGCCGCTACCACCGCTGAGCGGGCACGACGACCAGCCGCTTCCGCCACGAGCCACCAGTGTCCCGCGCGGGGCACTAGGGTCGGCGCGTGAGCGAGCAGCAGGCGATCCGGGTGATGGTGGTCGACGACCACCCGATGTGGCGCGACGCGGTCGAACGGGACCTGGTGGCCGCCGGGATGGACGTCGTCGCGGTCGCCGCCGACGGGCGCCAGGCCCTGGCCCGCTTCCCCGCGGCACGGCCGCAGGTGGTCGTGCTCGACCTCCAGATCCCCGGTCCCAACGGCGTCGAGGTCACCGCGGAGGTCCTCAAGCAGGACCCCAGCGCCCGAGTGCTGATCCTGTCGGCCTCCGGCGAGCAGGACGACGTGCTGGAGGCGGTCAAGGCGGGGGCGACCGGCTACCTGGTCAAGTCCGCCTCCCGGGCCGAGCTCCTCGACGCGGTACGACGGGTCGCCCGTGGCGACTCGGTCTTCACCCCCGGCCTGGCCGGGCTGGTGCTGGGCGAGTTCCGGCGCCTCTCCGAGCCGGCGACGTCGACGCCGGGACACCCCGAGCTCACCGAGCGCGAGACCGAGATCCTCAAGATGGTCGCCAAGGGGATGTCCTACAAGCAGATCGCCGAGCGACTCGTGCTGTCGCACCGCACGGTGCAGAACCACGTGCAGAACACCCTGCGCAAGCTCCAGATGCACAACCGCGTCGAGCTGACCCGCTACGCGATCGAGCAGGGGCTCGACGAGGACGACGACCGGCTCCCGGGCGGGTGACGGCGCGATGAGCACGACGGCGTACCTGCGCCGACTCGGCCTTGCGGCCGACCTGCCGCCCACCCTGGAGACCCTGGTGGCGGTGCACCGCGCCCACGTGCTCGGCGTGCCCTACGACAACCTCGACATCATGCTCGGCAGGCCGCCCTCGGTCGCGGGTGCGGAGTCGCTGGACCGGCTCGCGGACACCGGGCGTGCCGGCTACTGCTTCCACCAGAACGGCGCCCTCGAGGTGGTGCTGCGCGACCTCGGGTTCGCCGTCGAGCGCCGCCACGGGCACGTCTGGACGTCGCCGGAGCAGCGCGAGCAGACCGGGCTCAACCACCTCGTGCTCGTCGTGACCGGCCTGCCCACCCAGGCCAACCCCGGCGGGCGCTGGTGGCCCGACGTCGGCCTGGGGGAGGGTTTCCTCGACCCGGTGCCGCTGGTGGCCGCGACCATCCACGACGGCCCGTTCACGCTCTCGCTCGCCGACGTCACCGAGGAGGGGTGGTCGTTCACCAACGATCCCACCGGCACGTTCACCGGGCTCGAGGTGCGCGACCTGCCGGTCGGTGCCGAGGAGGTCGCCGCGGGTCACACCGAGCTGTCCAGCGCACCCGACGGTGCCTTCACCAGGATCCTCGTGGTGCAGCGCCGTGACCCCGCCGGCCTCGAGACCGTCCGCGGGTGCACCGCCACCCGGATCGACGCCACCGGGCGGCGTACGCGCGACCTCGCGACGTACGACGAGTGGCGCGCCGCCCTGACCGACGTCGGGGTCGTGACCGCCGCCGCCGACCCCGACGTGCGCGCCCTCTTCGAGCGGATGCGTGGCCGGGCACCAGGCGTGGGTCGCGGCGGGACGACCGTGACCTTCCGCCCGGCCACCGTCGACGACGCGAGCGGCGCTGCGCGACCTCGAGCGCGACGCCAACCTCGTCGCGCTCGCCCACGTCTTCTCCTCCGAGCTGCCCTTCCCCGAGGAGGAGGTGCTGGCGCGGTGGGTGCGGACGCTCGCCGACCCGCGGGTGCGGGTCGAGGTGGTCGACGGCCACGGGGCCGGCCGGCTCGACTGCTACGTCGCCTGGGACCCCGGCCTGCTGCGTCACCTCGCGGTGCGACCCGAGGCGTGGGGGACCGGGCTGGCCCGCGGCGCCGTCGATCGCGCCGCCGCGGCGATCCGGGCCGGCGGGATGCGCCCACGGCTGTGGTGCCTGGCCGACAACCACCGCGCGCTGGGCCTCTACGCCCACCTCGGCTGGGTGCGCTCCGGGGTGGAGCAGCCGGCCCGCTGGCCGCCGTACCCGATCGAGGTGGAGCTGGTCCTCGAGGCTCCCGCCGACGGGGCAGTGGCAGACTCCCCGGCGTGACCGACCCGCTCCTGGAGATCGCCGACGCAGCTCTACGCGCTGCCGCTGGGCGACTTCACGCCGGCGCGCGACGCCCGGGTCAAGGCGCTCAAGGGCACCGACCGGTCCGAGCTGACGGCGCCGGTCAAGGCGCTCAAGAAGCCGTCGCTGGCGGCGTGGGTGGTCAACCTGCTCGTCCGCCGCGACGCCGAGCAGGTCGAGCAGGTGCTCGCGGTCGGTGCGGCGCTGCGCGAGGCCCAGGCCGGCATGTCGGGCGACGACCTGCGCGCGCTCACCAAGCAGCGGCGCCAGCTCACCGCGGCCATCACCCAGCGAGCCCGCTCGCTGGCCCTGGAGGAGGGCGTCAAGGTCACCCAGGCCGTCGCCGACCAGGTGGAGGCGACGCTCACCGCGGCGATGGTCGACGAGCGCTGCGGCCAGGCCGTGCGCAGCGGGCTGCTCGTCTCGGCGCTCGCGACCACCGGGGTGGACGACCTCGACCCGACGTCCCTGGTGGCGGTGCCCGACGCGCTGGGCTTCGCCGCCACCCCGACCACCGGGCCCGGCGCCGGAGCCGGGGCCGGGGCCGGGCCGGCGGGCGAGCAGCCCTCGCAGCGGCGCGGGCTGCACGTCGTACCGGACCCGGACGCGGCGGCGAAGGCCCGCGCCGCCGCCGAGGCAGGCGCTGGAGGAGGCCCAGGGAGCGGTGGCGGAGACCCAGACGGCGTACGACGACGCGGTGGTCCAGGTCGAGGAGCTCCAGGCCCGCCAGCTCCAGCTCGAGGCCGAGATCGACGAGCTCAAGCGCTCGATCGCCGCCCTGGAGGAGACCTACGACGAGGTCGACGACGACCTGGGCGATGCCGAGGAGGCCCGCAACGAGGCCTTCGAGGCGCTCCAGGAGGCGACGGCCGGGCGCGACGACGCGGCCGCGGCACTCGACCGGCTGTGATAGTCCCTGACGTTCTCGCTGTCGAACGGCTCGATCTGCAGCACGAACGTCAGGGACTGTCGCGCGGGGAGGCTCGGGGTGCAGCGGCGACCGAGCGGCCGGTGGTGCGCAGGTCGTCGACCGAGCTCCACACCCCGGTGCCGAGCCCGGCCAGGAACGCCGCGCCCAGGGCTGCTCCCGCCGCGCCCCGCGACCGCCGCACGGGCACGTCGAGCCGCTCGGCCAGGAGCCGGCACAGCAGGTCGGTCGCCGCGCCCTCCGCGCCCTCTGCGTCCACCGCGTCCACCGCGTCCACCCGGAGGGACGTCGGGGAGCCCGGCATCGCCTCCAGCACGTCGGTCACCGCCAGGGCCGTCGCCTCGGCCTCGGCCGCCGGGCCGGGGCCGGGTCGGGGCCGAGGTCGTGCCGCCCTCGGACGGGGGCCGGGGTGACGCGGACGGCGCCCTCGAGCGCGTAGGTGAGCTCGCCGGACGGGGCGCGCCAGGCCGGGTCGGCACCAGCCCGGCGTCCGACCGCTCCGGCGACGGACCGGTCGCGGTGAGGAGCAGGGGGTCCTCGCCCGACGGTGCAGCACCGCTGCTCCCGCGTCGAAGCACGTCTGGCCGAAGAGCAGGGCCGAGGGCTCGCCGGCGATCCCCGCGATCGGCAGCTCGAGGTCGAGGAAGCTGCGCGCGGTCGGTGACGGCCGAGCTCACCCCAGCTCGGCGACGAGCTCGGGCAGGGCGTCGCGGGGCACCCCGAGGAGCGTGCACAGCTCGTCGGACCAGTCGGCGGCGGCGAGGTCGAGGAGCAGGGTGCGGGCGGCGTTGGAGACGTCGGTGACGTGCTCGAGGCCGCGCGTCATCCGGGCGACCAGGTAGGAGTCGACGGTGCCGACGGCGTAGCGGCCCGAGCGCGACCAGCGCCCACGTGTGCGGCTCGTGCTCGGCCAGCCACATCAGCGTCGGGGCCGGAGAGGCAGGGGTCCGAGCCGCAGCCCGGTCAGCTCGGCGACCCGCTCCTCGTGCCCCGCGTCGCGCAGGCGCGCGCAGGTCTCCGACCGTACGACGGTCCTGCCACGCCGATGGCGCGGTCGGGGCGAGCCGAGCGTCTCGCGGTCCCACAGCAGGACCGTGCCGCGCTGGTTGGTGATGCCGATCGCCACGCAGCTCGGTCGGGGTCGACCTGGTCGAGCGCCGCGCGCGGGTCGCCCCGAGGGTCGCCTGCCAGATCTCCTCGGGCGCGTGCTCGACCCACCCCGGCCGGGGGGAGTGCCGGGTCGAGCTCCCGGTGGCCCGTGGCGACGAGGTCGCCGTCCTCGGAGACGACGGCGGCGGTGACGCCGCGTGGTGCCGGCGTCGATGGAGAGGAGCGTCATCCCCGGTCGGCGGCGCCGGACCCCTCGGGGCCGCCGGTCCCGCCCCGGACGATCGCCAGGATCCGTCGGTCGATCCAGGCCAGGTCGGGGTCGACGCGCATCTCGTAGTTCTCGGTGCCGACCCAGGTGTGGAAGTCGGGCTGGCCCTCCGCGGCGGCGAAGGCCTCGAGCTCGACGCGCAGGTCGTCGGTGACGACGACCTTCTCCTCCTCGGTGGAGGCGGTCATGTAGAGGTCGTTGAGGTCCAGCAGGCGGGCCAGCTCGTCGACCGGGGTGGGGTGGTCGTCGACCCGCAGGTCGGCGGCGATGTCGTCGCCGCCCTCGTAGCCGGCCCCGTCGCGAACGACGAGCAGCGCGGCCGACTGCCGCCCCCGCTTGTCGCCGCCGGCGGCGTCACCCGCGGCCAGCGCCGCCAGCAGCCGGTCGGCGAAGGGGAGGTCGGTGCCGGAGGTCCAGGCGGCCTCCATCTCCTCGACGACCGCGGAGCCGGCCAGGCAGTTGCCCTGGATGGCGTAGCCCTCGCCGATCAGTGCCGCCGGCCCAGTCGATGCACGGCGGCCCGGTGTGGCTGGCGGCGCCGCCCGTCGACGTCGACGATGCCGACCTGGCGGTGGTCGCGGCCGTCGTCCTCCTCGAGGAGGCGGGTCAGGGCGACCGACGCGGTGGCGCCCTCGTCGAGGTGGGACAGCGCCAGGCCCTTGTAGGCGACGTTGGCGTCGGCCTGGGTGGCGATGGCGCCGACCTGGGCCACCGCTGCGGGCACGGCGGCGCCGACCGCCAGGAACTTGGAGGCCACCGCGACGCCCCAGGACTCGCCGTCGTCGGACCGGGCCACGATCGAGAAGGTCATGGGTCGAGCCTAGTGGTCATCCGTCGAGCACCGTGAGTGACGTTCGCCACGTCCGATCCGCGGTTGGTTAGGTTGCCCCGTCGGAGTGTGAACGATCCAAGGCTGCTCCTCAGTGGAGGGCCTCGATCAAGGGAGTGGCATGCGCGTCGGAGTACTCACCGGAGGTGGCGACTGCCCCGGGCTGAACGCCGTGATCCGCGCCGTCGTCCGCAAGGGCGTGACCCAGCACGGCTTCGAGTTCGTCGGGTTCCGCGACGGCTGGCGGGGGCCCCTCGAGGGCGTGACCATGCCGCTGGGCATCGAGGAGTGCCGCGGGATCCTGCCGCGCGGCGGCACCATCCTCGGCTCCTCGCGCACCAACCCGTTCAAGATCGAGGGCGGTGTCGAGCGGATCAAGGACAACCTGGCCGAGGCCGGCGTCGACGCGCTCGTCGCCATCGGTGGGGAGGACACCCTCGGCGTCGCGACCAAGCTGGCCGACCTCGGCGTCAACGTCGTCGGCGTGCCCAAGACGATCGACAACGACCTCTCCGGCACCGACTTCACCTTCGGCTTCGACACCGCGGTCAACATCGCGACCGAGGCCATCGACCGGCTCCACACCACCGCCGAGTCCCACCACCGGGTGCTCGTGGTCGAGGTGATGGGCCGCCACGCCGGCTGGATCGCCCTGCACGCCGGGATCGCCGGCGGCGCCAGCGCGGTGCTGATCCCCGAGCAGCCCTTCGACATCGAGCAGGTGTGCGCGCTCGTCGAGACCCGCTTCAAGTCCGAGTACGCCCCGATCATCGTGGTCTCCGAGGGTGCCGTGCCCGTCGACGGCGGGCGACATGAGCGTCGTGTCGGGCGAGACCGACGCGTTCGGGCACGTGCGCCTCGGCGGCATCGGCGACCGGCTCGCCGGCGAGATCGAGCAGCGCACCGGCAAGGAGGCGCGCGCCGTCGTCCTCGGGCACGTGCAGCGCGGCGGCACGCCGACGGCGTTCGACCGCTGGCTGGCCACCCGCTTCGGGCTCCAGGCCACCGACGCGGTCGCCGACGGCGACTTCGGCACGATGATGGCGCTGCGCGGCGCCGACATCGTGCGGGTGCCGCTCATCGAGGGCACCGGCGAGCTCAAGCTCGTCAGCGAGCGCGAGTACGCCGAGGCGCAGGTCTTCTTCGGCTGACGTCCGGGCTGCCGACGACGGAGGCGGCCGGACGTCGTCGGTGGTCGAGCAAGCCGCACGACCGAGGAACGAGGTCGCGGCCGGCGTGACGAGACCCGGTGAGACGACCGCAGACGGCGGGACCGCGCCGCAGTCCGCGACGAAGTTTCCGCGTGGACGCTTCACATCGGCCACTTCGGGGTATTGGGTGTCATCAACCACGCCACGAGGGGACCTCGGACATGAGCAGTGACCCACCCAGCACCGCCGTCGATCCAGCCGACACCACCGGTCAGGAGCCCGAGCTCGCCCGCGTGATGGGCCCGAGGCTGTTGTTGCTGTTCATCGTCGGCGACATCATCGGGGCCGGCATCTTCGCGGTCACGGGCAAGGTCGCGGGGGAGGTCGGCGGTCTGGCCTGGCTGCCGTTCCTGCTCGCGTTCACGATCGCGACGATGACGGCGTTCTCCTACCTCGAGCTGGTGACGAAGTACCCCGCGGCGGCGGGGGCGGCGCTCTACGTCCACAAGGCGTTCGGGATCCACTTCGTGACCTTCCTGGTCGCCTTCACGGTGGCCTGCTCCGGCATCACCAGCGCGGCGACGTCCGTCCAGCCTCCTGGCCTCCAACTTCCTCATCGGGATGGACGAGATCCTCGGCGGGGTCCCCACGGGTGACACCGCATCTCTCGTCGCCGCCGTGGTCTTCATGGCGATCCTCGCGGCCGTCAACCTGCGGGGCGTCGGCGAGAGCGTGAAGTTCAACGTCGTCCTGACGGTGATCTCGTTGGTCGCCCTCTCGGTGGTGATCCTCGTCGGGCTCTGGGCGATCACGTCCGGTGACGGCGACCCGTCCCGGTTGGTCGCCTTCGAGACACCGAAGGACAAGAGCCTCTTCGTCGGCGTCACCGTCGCCACCACGATCGCGTTCTTCGCGATGGTGGGCTTCGAGGACTCGGTCAACATGGTCGAGGAGACCAAGGACCCCGAGCGGACGTTCCCGCGGATCATGTTCACCGCCCTGGGTGTCTGCGCCCTCCTCTACATGCTCGTCGCGGTGGCGGTGATCATGGTGATCCCCGAGGGCGACCTCACCAACCCCTCCAACCCGGAGGCGGGCATCCTGCTCGACGTGGTGAAGGTCGGTGCACCCGGCATCCCGATCGACCAGATCTTCCCGTTCCTGACCGTCTTCGCCGTCGGCAACACCGCCCTGATCAACATGCTGATGGCCAGCCGCCTGGTCTACGGGATGGCCAAGCAGGAGGTGCTGCCCCCGGTGCTCGGCAAGGTGCTGCCGGGACGTCGCTCGCCCTGGACGGCGATCGCGTTCACGACCGTGCTGGCCATGGGGCTCATCGTCTACGTCCGCACCCAGTCGGACTCGAACATCGTCTCCGCCCTCTCGGGCACGACGGGGCTGTTGCTGCTCTGCGTCTTCTCGGTGGTCAACATCTCGTGCCTGATCCTGCGGCGCGACGACACGGGCCGCGGGTTCCGCGCCCCCACGGCGATCCCCGTGCTCGGGGCCATCCTCTCGGCGTTCCTGGTCGGCCCGTGGGCGCGCAACTCCGCCGACTACATCCAGTACCGCATCGCGGCGGGTCTCCTGGCGATCGGCGTGGTGCTCTGGGCGCTGACCTGGTTGGCCAACCGGGGACTCCGGGCGAAGAAGACCGGGTTCCGCGACATCGACGGTCTCGAGGGCTGATCCGGCGGGCGGTTCCGTGGGGAGCGTCCGCACGGGTCACCCCGGCGCCGCTCGAGGCACTGCCCGGTCAGACCCCTGAGACGCCGACGACGCCTGACGACGCCCTGACGACGCCGTGCCCGGCCGCCACCCGGACGACGCAGGCAGCCGCCCGAATGGAGAGGCACGTCCAACGGGTGGCACCGTCCCGCGTAGTCTGGGTACGTGTCTCTTCCCGACCTGGCGAGCCTCCACGCGCTCCGGCCCGCCCAGCAGCCGAACTATCCCGACCGCGACGCCGTCGACGCCACCGTCGCGCAGCTGAGCGGGCTCCGGCCCCTGGTCTACGCCAGCGAGTGCGACGAGCTGACCGCCAAGCTCGCCGCGGTCGCCAAGGGCGAGGCGTTCCTGCTCCAGGGCGGTGACTGCGCCGAGACGTTCGCCGGCGTCACCGCCGACAACACCCGCAACAAGCTGCGGGTCCTGCTGCAGATGGCGGTCGTGCTGACCTACGCCGCGTCGGTGCCCGTGGTGAAGCTGGGCCGGCTCGCCGGGCAGTACGCCAAGCCGCGCTCCTCCGACCTCGAGACCCGGTCCGGCGTGACGCTGCCGGCGTACCGTGGCGACGCGGTCAACGGCTTCGAGTTCACCACCGAGGCGCGCGTGCCCGACCCGCGCCGGCTCCTGGAGGTGCACCGCACCTCGGCGGCGACGCTGAGCATGATCCGGGCCTTCGTCGCCGGCGGGTACGCCGACCTGCGCCAGGTCCACACCTGGAACACCGACTTCGTCGCGTCGTCGCCCGCGGGGCAGCGCTACGAGACGATGGCGCACGAGATCGACCGGGCGATGGCGTTCATGGAGGCCATCGGCGCCGACCCCGACGAGTTCCACCACGTCGACTTCCACATCTCGCACGAGGCGCTGATCCTCGAGTACGAGCACGCGATGACGCGGCTGGACTGCCCGCACCCAGCAGCCCTACGACCTGTCGGGCCACTTCGTCTGGATCGGCGAGCGCACCCGCCAGCTCGACGGCGCCCACGTGGAGATGCTGAGCCGGGTCCGCAACCCGATCGGCGTCAAGCTCGGCCCGACGACCTCCGCCGACGACGCGATCGCCCTGGCCGAGCGGCTCAGCCCGGCCAACGAGCCGGGTCGGCTGACCTTCATCACCCGCTTCGGCGCCGGCAAGATCCGCGACGGTCTCCCGCCGCTGGTGGAGAAGGTCACGGCGGCCGGGCTCCAGGTCGCCTGGGTCTGCGACCCGATGCACGGCAACACCTTCGAGGCCAGCTCGGGCTACAAGACCCGGGCCTTCGACGACGTCATCGACGAGGTCCAGGGCTTCTTCGACGTGCACCACCAGCTCGGCACCTGGCCGGGCGGGGTCCACGTCGAGCTCACCGGTGACGACGTCACCGAGTGCGTCGGCGGTGGCGAGGAGCTGCTCGAGGTCGACCTCGGCAACCGCTACGAGTCCGTCTGCGACCCCCGCCTCAACCGGGTCCAGTCCCTCGAGCTGGCGTTCCTGGTGGCCGAGATGCTGCGTCGTGCGTGAGGTCGCGCCGGTTTGTAACTCACCGTTCGGACATCCACCACACCGCTCGAGCGGCGTGGTGGATGCTGCAACGGTGAGTTGCAAGCGCAGGGGCCCGGCGTGATCGACCTCCGCTCCGACACCCTGACCCGCCCCACCGACTCGATGCGGGCCGCCATGGCCGCGGCCGAGGTGGGCGACGACGTCTACGGCGAGGACCCGACCGTCAGCGCGCTCGAGGAACGGGTCGCGGACCTCTTCGGGCACGAGGCGGCGCTGTTCATGCCGACCGGGTCGATGTCCAACGTGCTCGCGGTGCGTTCGCTCGTCGCCCCGGGCCAGGAGGTGCTGTGCGAGTCGTCGGCGCACATCGCGCGCGCCGAGCTGGGGGCGCACGGCGCCTACAGCGGCCTCACGATGCGCACCTGGACCGAACGACGCGGCCAGGTCGACCTCGCCGCGATCCGCGTCGCTGTACGCCCCGGACATGGGCCCGTTCTTCGTGCGCACCACCGCGATCTCGGTCGAGAACACCCACAACTTCGCCGGCGGGACGGTGCTGCCCCTCGACGACCTGCGCGACCTTCGCGAGTTCGCGACCGGCGTCGGCGCCGGCATCCACCTCGACGGCGCCCGGATCTGGAACGCGCACGTGGCCACCGGCACCCCGCTGGTCGAGTACGGCGCGGTTGCCGACGTCATGTCGGTCTGCCTGTCCAAGGGCCTCGGTGCCCCGGTGGGCTCGCTGATGCTCGGCAGCCGCGACACCGTCGACGAGACGCGGGTGTGGCGCAAGCGGATGGGCGGCGGCATGCGCCAGGTCGGCATCCTCGCCGCGGCGGGCCTGCACGCCCTCGACCACCACGTCGACCGGCTCGCCGACGACCACGCCCATGCGCGGCTGCTGGCCGAGGCCTGCGGCGTCGACCCGGCCGGCGTCGACACCAACATCGTCGTGGTCCAGCGCTCGGACGCGGCCGACTTCGTCGCCGCAGCGGCCGAGGGTGGCGTGCGCGTGGCGACGGTCGGGCCGACCACCGTCCGGCTCGTCACGCACCTCGACGTCAGCCGGGCCGATGCCGAACGCGCCGCCTCCGTGCTCGCCGACGTGGCCGGCCGCTGAGCGACACCTCGCCCACGTCGCCGCCGCGGCGCGGAGACGATTCGACCCCAGGACGTACCGTCCTCCCAATGACCCCACTCCGCCGCTGGGCCGCGGTCGTCGCGCTGGCGCTGGTCGTCGTCGCGGTGCCCTACGCGCCGCGGCTGGTCCCGGTGTCGGACCCGGAGGTGTCGGCGGCGACGCTCCTGGACGCGGTGCGAGGCTCGGCGGACGCGCCGTACAGCGGGTACGTCGAGACCACCGGCCGGGTGCAGCTCGCGGTCGGTGACCGGTTCGCGGACCTGTCCGAGCTCTTCGGCGACGCGTCGCGACTGCGGGTCTGGTGGGCCGACGCCGCCGCCTGGCGGGTGGACCGGCTGCTGCTCTCGGGCGAGGACGACCTGGTGCACGCCGGCGACACGACCGCCTCCTACGACTACGAAGGGGCCCGCGCCGTCGTCACCCGCGACCCGGAGATCCGGCTCCCGCGCACCGTCGACGTCGTCCCGCCGTCGCTGGCACGGATCGCACTCGCGGGGGCGAGCCCCGAGGAGGTCGCGCGGATCCCGGCGCGCCGGGTCGCGGGGGTGGTCGCCCCCGGGATCCGGTTCCGTCCGGGCTCGACCCGCACCACCATCGACCACGTCGACGCCTGGGTCGATGCCGCGAGCGGGCTCGCCGTGCGGGTCGAGGTCTTCTCGCGCGGCGCCGGCCCGGCCGACTTCATCACGGCGTTCGGGGAGTTCGCGTCCGGGCGCCCACCCGCCGAGCGAGTGGCGCTCTCGCTGTCCCGGCAGGTCGAGACCGACGTCGAGGACGCCTTCGACCTGGTCGACGCGGCGAACCAGTACGCCCCGTTCCGCCTGCCGCGGCGCGTCGCCGGGCTGGCCCGAACGTCGGGCGGGGGCGGTGCCGTGGGGGTCTACGGTCTCGGGGTGGAGCGGTTCATCGTCCTGCCGCTGCGCGAGCGGGAGGCCGAGGTGGTGCGCACGGCGCTGCGGCAGAGCCCCGGGTCCGTCGTCGGCCCGCTCTCCGACACCGAGCGCCGGATCCTCGCGCTGCCCAGCGTCCGGGCCGCCGTCGGCCCCCTCGGCATCCTGGTCACCGGCGAGGACGACTTCGGCTGGTTGGTCGCCGGCACCGTGACGCCGGAGACCCTCGAGGCAGCCGCGCTCGACGTCGCAGCCCGCGCCCGCTACGTCGGGACGGCAGGATGATCCGCACCGAGGGCCTGACCAAGTACTACGGCCGGTTCGCCGCCGTCACCGACCTGGGTCTCGACGTGCGCGAGGGCGACGTGTACGGCTTCCTCGGCGCGAACGGCTCGGGGAAGACCACGACCGTGCGGATGCTGCTCGGCCTGGTGCTGGCCACCTCGGGCCGGATCGAGGTGCTGGGCCGGAGCATGCCGGGCTCGGGTCGCGACGTGCTGCCGCAGGTCGGCTCGATGGTCGAGGGGCCCGCGGCGTACGCCCAGCTGTCGGGTCGCGCCAACCTGCGCCTCTTCGACGCGATGGCGAGCGGGTCGCGACGCTCGGGCCGCGCGCGTCGCGTCGACGAGGCGCTCGACCGGGTCGGTCTCGGCGGCGTCGACTCGCGACCGGTGCGCAGCTACTCGCTCGGCATGCGCCAGCGACTCGGCCTGGCCAACGCACTGCTGAGCCGGCCGCGGCTGCTCGTGCTCGACGAGCCCACCAACGGCCTCGATCCGCAGGGCATCCGCGACATCCGGGCCCTCCTGCTGGACCTCAACGCCGCCGGCACGACCGTCTTCGTGTCCAGCCACCTGCTCGCCGAGATCGAGCAGATGTGCACCCGGGTCGGGGTCCTGGACCAGGGCCGCCTGGTCCTGCAGGAGCAGCTCGACGACCTGCGTGCGCCGACGGGTCGCGTGGTGGTCTCGACCACGGACCCGGCCGGTGCCGGCCGCGTGCTGGGCGCGCGCGTCGAGGTCCTCGACGGCGAGCGGCTGGTCGTGCGCGGGCAGGACCCGGCTCGCGTCAACCACGAGCTGGTCGCGGCCGGCGTACCGGTCACGGCGCTCCACACGGAGCGACGCACCCTCGAGGAGATCGTCCTGGCCGCCACCTCGTCCGGCAGCGACTCCTTCGCCCGTCCACCGGCGGGTGCCGCATGATCCGGGTGGAGCTGGTCAAGCTGTTCCGCAGCCGCCGGACGTGGACGACGATCCTGGTCATCGACGCGCTCCCGACGCTGGTCGGCATCCTGCTGGCGGTCACCGACCTCGGGCCGCGCCCGGGCGAGGGGCCGGCGTTCCTGTCCGCGGTGCTGACCGACGGCACCCTGTTCCCGCTGGCGGCGCTGGCGATCGTGCTGCCGCTGTTCCTGCCGATCGCGGTGGCGATGACCGCCGGGGAGTCGATCGCGGGCGAGGCGGCCGCCGGGACGCTGCGCTACGTGCTGGTGCGACCGGTCGGGCGGCTGCGCCTGCTCGTGGCCAAGCTGGTCGCGGCGATGGCGTTCGTCGTGCTGGCCGTGCTGGTCGTCGCGGTCACGGCGTACGTCGTGGGGATCACGCTGCTCGGGGACCAGTCGATCACCGCGACCGGGTCGACCAGCGTCTCGGGCACCTCGCTGTCGACCCCGGAGCTGGTGGGGCGCACGTTCCTCGCGCTGGGCTACGCCATGCTCTGCATGCTCGGGGTGGCGGTGATCGCGCTGTTCCTGTCCACGGTCGCCTCCTCCTCGCTGGGCGCGGCGCTCGGCACGATGTCGATCTTCGTCGGCTCCGCCCTGCTGATGACGCTGGACGCCTCGGAGTCGATCCGCGACGTGCTGCCGACGCGATACTGGCTGGCCTTCGTCGACCTCTTCCGGGACCCGATCCTGTGGCGTGACCTGGAGCGAGGGGTGCTGCTGCAGCTGGCCTACGTGGTCGTGTTCTTCGCAGCGGCCTGGGCCAACTTCGCGACCGCGGACGTCACCGACTGAGCGAGGGGCGGAGGGCTCAGCGGGCCGGGGCCTTCCGACCGGCGCAGACGTCCTCGTGCCCGGCACCGACGGTGGCTCGGTCCCCAGCGAGCCGATCGACCATGCGGATGGTCGGGCCGGTGGCCGGCAGGTCGCCGTGGGCGACGACGAGGTCGGGGCAGACGTCCTGGACGGCGTAGGAGACCGCGCCGTCGAGGCGACCCGAGTCCGGCGGGACGACGGTCTGGTCGTCCTGGCTCCAGATGGCCGTCCACAGCGGACCGGCCGGCGTCTCGTCGTCCCGGTTGAGCCGGCGCAGCAGGTCGCTGTCGGGCGCGAGCTGCCGACAGGCCGTCGGACAGGCGTTGCCGACCAGCCCCTCCGCCAGTGCGGCGAGATCGGTGCCGTGGTGCGGGGAGCCGAGCGTGACGACCCGGCGGGTGAGCGCCGCACCGTCCAGCTCGGCGACGTACCAGCGCACCACCTCGCCGCCCGCGGAGTAGCCGACCAGGTCGACGGACCCGGCGCCCGTGCGTGCGAGCGCGGCGTCGACGTCGGAGGCGAGGCTCGCGGCCGCCGTGCGCAGGTCACCGGTCCCGTCGCCCGGCAGGTCCACGATCGTCACGTCCCTCCCCGCGGCGCTGAGCCGGTCGGCGAGGGGCTGCAGCGAGCGCACCGAGCCGCCGTACCCGGGGACGAGCAGGACGGGACCGGCCTGGTCCTGGGCGACCGCGGGCGCGCCGTCGTCGCCGAGGAGCCCCCGGGCGAGCGGCAGGCCGAGCGTCACGAGCAGCGCGCCGACCACCAGGACGAGCACCGTGAGGTAGAGCCGGCGCCGCTGGGGCGAGAGACGTCGCAGCATCAGGAGGTGGGCCGGCCGACCAGGCTGACGTCGCTGATCGCGGTGAAGTTGCGCCCGGCCGGCCCCTTCGCCGGCTTGGTGACCTCGAGCATCCGCAGCGTGACGCTCGACGTCACCACCTTGTCGACCTTCACGGTCTGCAGGCGGCGTACCTGCCGGAGGGACTGCCGGATCGTGGTGCCGTCGTCGAAGGACCACTCGACCGCCGTGATGCGGCGGTTGGCGGCGTAGCCGTTGTACCCGGGCACGACCTTGGCGTAGCCGTTGATCAGGCCGACGCGGGTGAGGCGGGTCGGTGCGTCGAGCTGGAACACCACGTCGAGGCCGGCGCCGCTGCCGTTCATCCGCCAGGCCGTGTCGGGCTGCCCGTCGAGCATGTAGGACGCCTGGTAGCGGACCGCGTTGCCGTCGACGTCGCGGCTCGGTGCCGCCGTGTCGGGCGGGATCGCGGTGGCGATGGCCGCCACGTCGCGGGGCGTGTCCGGGGCCGGGTCGGGCGTCTCGTCCGCCGCCGTGGAGGTGTCCTCGGAGGGCGTCGTCCCGCCGGGGTCCGACGCACTCGACCCCGGCGCCTCCGGCCCCGACGACGGGTCGTCGGCGGCGGTCCCCGCCGCGTCGTCCGAGCGCAGCAGCAGCACGACGCCGGCGGCTCCACCGAACACCAGCAGCAGCACGAGCAGCGCCACCATCAACGGCAGCACGTTGCGCGGCTCGCGGGGGTGGCCCGGGCTCGGCCGGGGTTGTCGGGGTCGTGTCGGCATCGGCCCCGGTGGCAGCACGGGAGCCTCGCCGGGCCACTCGGCGCCGTACCCGGGCCGGGTCTCGGTCTCGCGAGCCGGGGCGTCGGGCGAGGCCTCGTCGGCGAAGAGCGGGAACCGGGGCCGGGCGGGCGCGCCGAAGACCGGCGGCGGCAGCGCCGGGTCGGGCGCGTCACGGTCGGCCGCGCCCGCTGCGGGACGCTCGGCGGTGTCCGTCTGCCACTCGTCGTCGGCCGCGACCGGCTGCTCGATGGAGTGACCACAGTTGGTGCAGAAACGACCGATCCCCAGCGCGTGTCCGCAGCGCGCGCACCAGGGCATGGGTGGTCCTTCCTGCGTCCGAGAGGATCGGGATCGGCCCAGCCTAGACGGATCGGCATCGCTCCCGGCGCAGCCGGCCCGTTGCGACCCGGCTGTCACCCGCACGCCCGCAGTCCGGGCGCGCGTCCGGGTCCGACCCGGTCCGGACCCGGCCGGCGGTCAGCCGCGACCGATGTACTCGTGCGCGGACGCGCGGCCCACGACCTCGGGGAGCCGGCGTACGGCGGACGCGAGATCGCGCAGGTCGGCGCCCAGCAGCGCCTGCGGGCCGTCGCACAGCGCGGTCTCGGGGTCGGGGTGCACGTCGACGATCACGCCGTCGGCGCCCACCGCGATGGCGGCCCTCGACAGCGGGACGACGAGGTCCTTGCGGCCCGCGGCGTGCGAGGGGTCGACGATGATCGGCAGGTGGCTGGTCGCCTGCACCACCGGCACCGCGGAGATGTCGAGCGTGTTGCGGGTGGCCGGCTCGAAGGTGCGGATGCCGCGCTCGCACAGGACGACGTCGAGGTTGCCGCGCTGGGCGATGTACTCGGCGGCCATCAGCCACTCCTCGATGGTGGCCGTCATGCCGCGCTTGAGCAGCACCGGCTTGCCGGCGTCGCCGACCGCCTGGAGCAGGCCGAAGTTGGCGGCGTTGCGGGTGCCGATCTGCAGCATGTCGGCGTGCTCGGCGACCACGGCGACGTCGCGGGCGTCGACGACCTCGGTGACCACGGGCAGTCCGGTGGCCGCGCCGACGTCGGCGAGGATCTCCAGCCCCTTCACGCCCAGGCCCTGGAAGGCGTACGGCGACGTGCGCGGCTTGTAGGCGCCGCCGCGCAGGATCGTGGCTCCGGCCGACTGGGCCATCCGCGCCGCCTCGAGCGTCTGCTCGGCCGACTCCACCGCGCACGGACCGGCCAGGAAGGTGAACGTGTCGGGTCCGATCGGGACCCGCCGGCCGGGCTTGCCGACCCAGACGGTCGACCGGCCCGCGTGGTGCTGGCGGCTGACCAGCTTGTAGGGGTCGGAGATCCGGTGCACGTCCGCGACGCCCTTGAGCGTGCGCAGGTTGAGGTGGTGGAACGACTCGAGGTCGCCGACCAGCCCGATGATGGTGCGGACGACGCCCTTGCTGACGAACGCCTCTCCGCCGACACCCTCCACGCGGGCGACGACGTGCGCGACGTCCTCGTCGGTGGCATCCGGTGACATGACGACGACCATGGGAATTCCTCTATCTGTTGGGGCCTCGACCCGGTCCCGGAATGCGAAACGCCCCGGCATCGAGCCGGGGCGTTGGTGGGTGCGGGCGCGTCTAGGACACGGCCTGCACGGGTGCTCCCGGCAGGTGTCCGAAGAAATAGTTGCGCGCCACGGAGAAGACAGTAGCCGGGGCCGGGCAGGTCGGGGGGTGGTGGTCAGTATGTGGACCGGTGGGTGGTGGGCGCGGGAGTTTCTCCGCTGGAGTGGTGAAACTCCCGCTTCTGTCATGAACCTTCGTACGAGAAGCAACAGTTTCACCGCTGGAGTGGTGAAACTCCCGCCGCGGTCGCGCCGGCGGCACCGAGCACCGAGAGCCCCACCTGGCAGGATCACCGCAGGCTCTTGAGCAGGGCGAGGTCGGGGTCGCCGGGGGAGCGCGAGCCGGGGGTCTCCAGCACGAACGGGACGCCGTCGGTGGCCGGGTGCGCGAACAGCTCGCGGAACGCGCCTACCCCGATGTGGCCCTCACCGATCTTCTGGTGGCGGTCCTTCATCGCCCCGCGCACGTCCATCGAGTCGTTGGCGTGGACCAGCCGCAGCCGGCCGGGTCCGCAGATCTCGACGATCCGGTCCACGGTCGCGGTCGCGCCACCCTCCTCGTCGAGCGGCGCCCCGGCGGCGAACACGTGGCAGGTGTCCAGGCAGATCCCGGCCCGGGGGTGGTCGTCGAGGGCGGCGAGGTACGGCGCCAGGTCCTCGACGCCCGCGCAGAGCGAGCGGCCCTGCCCGGCGGTCGGCTCGAGCAGCAGCCAGGGCGCGGCATCGTCCGCGAGCGTCTCCAGGATCGGCAGCAGACCCTCCGCGCACCTGGCGCAGCGCCGCAGCGTGGCGCTCCGGGCCCTGGCCGTCGTCGGCGGGGTCGACGTACGAGCCCGGTGTGGACGACGACGCCCTCGGCGCCGATCTCGGCGGCCCGGCGCAGGTTGTGGGCGATCAGCGCCACCGACCTCTCGTACGTCGCGGGCGTGGGCGAGCCCAGGTTGACCAGGTAGGGCGTGTGGACGAAGGTCCGGATCCCGCGCGCCGCCGTGGCCTCGCGGAAGGCGGCGTCCTCGGCCGGCTTGCCCGGCGCTCAGCGCCCAGCCGCGCGGGTTGCCCACGAAGACCTGGAGCGTCTCGCAGCCCAGCTCCTCGGCGCGAGGCGAGCGCCCCCTTCACCAGTCCGGCGCCGACGAGGACGTGGGTGCCGACGGGGTTGCGCATGGCCGGACGCTATCGAGGAGTCACCGCGCGCTCTCCCGCAGGGTGGCCGCGCGAGCGCGTCGTACGACGGCAGCGGAGGTCCCGGCGGAGACGAGCACCAGCGCGCCGGTCACGACGGCGGCGAAGACCGCGACCAGGCCGACGTCGAGCGCGGCCACCACCGGCGGCGTGGTGGCGTCGTCGGCGACGCCGAGCGTGAGGGAGCGCAGCAGCAGCGCCTCGGCGAGGAGGCCGGCGCCGAGGCCGGCGAGGGCCGAGGCCACCAGCACGACGACCGACTCCACGAAGGCGCCGCGGCCACGGTCCGGCGGGGCACCCCCACGACGCGCAGCGACGCGGCGTCGCGGCGCCTGGCCGGCAGCTGGGTGGCGACGCCCACCAGGAGCCCGCCGAGCGCCATCAGCAGGATGGTGGCGGCGACCGCGCGGTAGAGCCGCAGCGCCTGGGCGTACGCGCCGGCCTCCAGGGTCGTCCTGGTCTCCTCGGCGTCGGAGACGACGACCAGCCCGGCCGCTGCGATCGCGTCGGTGACCGAGGTCGGGGCATCGTCGCGGACGAGCAGCAGCGGCTCGACCAGGGCCGTGGCGGGGACGGTCCTGGCCAGCAGCGTGGACAGGTCGACGACGACGCCTCGAGGCCCCAGCAACGGGGTGCTCACGGTGCGACCCGCGATGGTGACCGGGACCCGTGCCGACACGATGGTCGATGCCCTGCTCGCCGTCGACCGTGGTGACCGTGTCGGCGGCGTCAGCACCGACGAGCACGGGCACGGCACCGACGTCCGTGGCGCGCTGAGAGGGTCGCGACACCCGACTCGCTGTCGGCGTCGAAGGCCAGCCCGCGCCCGGCCGGGCGGATGTCGGTGGCCACGGTCTCGTCGCCGGGGAGCGTGTCGGGCACCCACGTGTCGGCGACCAGGGCGTCGTCGACGACCGCGCCGTCCACGGCGAGGTCGAGTCAGCTCGACGGTGCCGCGCAGGGAGGTCGCCGTGCCGACGTTCCCGCCCACCACGAGGCCGCGCAGCTCGCACCCCGCGACGCACGCCTCCGACGTGGCCTCGGCGGTGGTGGTGCCGCGAGGGAAGGGCCCGAGGGAGACCCGCTCGTCTCCGCCGCCGCTGACGTGCAGGTCGAGGCGTACGACGAGCCCGGCGCCGTTCGCGTCGCCGGCGGTGTTGGTGGCCGTGATCGAGAACGCGGGTGCCCCGGACGACGGGGGTGGCGGTGGTGGGCGCCAGCAGCGTCCCGACCTCCGCGGCGGTGCGCCCGTCCAGCCACTGCTCCGGACCAGGTGCCGACCCGACCGAGCCGGGACGCGTCGAGCAGCACGATCGGTCCGGTGGGGAGGTTGGCGCGGCCGAGCGTCATCGCGTACTGACCGTCGGGGTCCGCGGCCCGCGACAGCGCGAGGGTCTCCTCGAGCGTGAGCGGTGAGGCGTAGACGCAGGTCGGCCGGGGTGCGGGTCGCGGCCACGCTGGCCCGCCAGTCGGCGGCCACCCCGTCGATCCCGACCGCGAAGACGGACACCGCGATCGCAGCGGTCGACCGGCAGCATCAGCAGCGTGCCCTGGGTACGCCGCGACACCGCGCGTGCCGCCACGAACAGCGCGATCGGGCCCCCGGTCCCACGTCGCGTCCACCACCCGGTGACCGCGGTCGTCGCCCGGGTGACGAGCAGGCCCGCCGCGACGGCCACCACCACCGGCAGGACCAGGTCGCCCAGGTCGAGCGGGCCGCCGTCCCCGAGCAGCCGTCCGAGCAGGAGCGCGGCTGCCAGCAGCACCACCACCAGCTCGGCGACGCAGGGCGCCGCGCGAGGACCGGCCCGGGTCGTCGTACGCCGGCGAGCCGGGAGCCGAGGGAGACGCGCTGGACCTGCCACACCGCGAGCACCGCCACTCCCGCGATCGCGACGACGACCAGGAGCGCGCCGACGATTGACCCGGCCGGCACCGGGACCGGGATGCCCGGCCGCAGGCCCGAGCGGACCAGCACCAGCGCCGCCAGCCAGCCGGCGGCCGCTCCGAGGGGCGCACCGACGGCGAGGATCAGCCACGGCTCGGAGAGGCCCAGGAGCCAGGCCCGGCGACGGCCGACCCCGCGCAGCGCGGCCAGCGCCAGCTCCGGCACGCGCAGCTCGGCAGCCGCACCCAGCAGCCGCAGGATCATGGCGAGCGCCACGAGGATCAGCGAGACCACGGCCGGCGCGACGGCCGACCGCGCCGCGGCCCGCTGCGCGCGGACGTCGTCCAGCACGTCGTCCAGCGCGTTGACGGGTGACTCGCCGACGAGCACGCCGCCACCCGCGAGCGGCTCGCGCACGCTCAGCAACCCGGCGGTGTCGGTCACGAGCCGGTCGAAGGAGTCGTCGCTCGAGGTCCTGACGGCAGCGGCAGCCAGCCGGGAGTCGAGCAGCACGGTCTGCAGGCGTCCCGGGAGCGCCGCGAACGCGTCCTCGGTGAGGAGGTACGGCGCGGGCCCCGACGCGTCGAAGCCCGACGCCGGGGTGCCGGTCAGCACGGCCGGGTAGAGCCAGTCGTCGGTCGTGGTCGGGGTGCGCGTAGGACGCCCACGACGACCTGGGTGCCGATGACCGGCAGGTCGATCCGTCGCCGATCTGCACGCTGGGCCAGGTCGACCTCGTTGACCAGGACCTCGCCGGCGCTGCTGCGGGCAGCGGCCGGTCACCTCGAGGATCTAGCAGGCGCCGGCCGGGCGAAGAACCGACCAGCGCGCGGTCGGGCTCGCGCTCCACCGGCTCGGAGACCAGGGTGACCTCCGGCGCGTCGTACAGGTCGGGGCTGACGGCGACGATCCGCTGGTCGCGGCCGCGACCAGGTCCTCGAGCGGGCGCCCGACGCCGCGGGATCGACCGACCACGTGAGCGCGGTCTGGGGCGCGGAGACCTGGTCCACCCGGGTGAGGGTGTAGGAGCGGACCGAGGCGGCCTGGAACATCGGGCCGAGCACGGTGGCTCCGACGGCCAGCGCCACGAGCACCAGGCTGCCGATCGACAGCAGCGCCCGCGAGCGGAGACCGCGCAGCACCGTCAGCAACAGGTCCGGCCCGCGCAGGCGCCCCTCATCGGCGCGCCTCCTCCCGGAGCACCGCGACCGGGGCGGCGCCGTCGGTCACGGCCAGCCCGCCCGGCGGCGAGCGAGCAGCGCACGGCGAGCGCGAGCACGACGGCCGCCCCGCCGCAGGGGCAGGACCAGGCCGACGGCACGGCGAGGAGCGTGGCGACCGGCCGGCACGAGCGCGGAGGAGTCGACCACGGTCAGGACCGACGACGCCCCAGCGCCGCAGCACGGTGGCGACGGCGGTCCTCAGCGACCAGCGCCTGCCTCGACGGCGGTGGCGCGCCGGCGTGCTCCCGATGCCCCATCCCGACCAGCCGGAGCGCCGCGCGGTCGTGGCGGGCCTCGTCGCGGCGCCGCCGAGCCAGCCGAGCAGCAGCAGTGCCAGCAGCACCAGGACCGCGGCCGCACCAGCGTCGACCCGCATGCGCCGCTCGCCCTCCTCGGCCCGCCGAGGACGGCCCCACGTACGCGGCCGCCGTCGTCGGCTCCGCGGCACCGGCGTCGAGAGTGCCGCCCGGACGCTCGGCCGGGGTGTCCGACGCGGGCCAGCACCCGCGCGTGCACCGCCGCGACCGAGGAGCGCGCCCCGGCCAGTGCGACGCCGAGGTCGCCGACCAGGCCGGCGCCCTCCACCAGGGGGAGCGCGGTCCGGGTCCCGCCCGGGCTGCGGGGCGTGAGTCGCCGCCGAGCCCGGGTGCGAGCGGGCCGTCGTCCGGTACGCCGGGCGACCCGCCACCAGCACCGGTTGGGCGGCCACGGCCGCGGCCGGGCAGGTAGCCCTCGTCGTCGCCGCAGAGGCGCAGCGGGCCGCGTGCGGACCGTGCCCCTGCCGGGACCGACCCAGCCCGCGGTCAGGAGGTCGGTGCCGCCGAGGTCGAGGCGCTCCAGGCTGCGGTGGTCCGGAGCGGCGCAGCTCGGCGCCGACCTCCACCACCACGCAGCCCGCCGCGCACCCGACGTCGACCACGCCGGCGCCTGCGCCCTCGCCGCGCACCGCGGGTCGCAGTCGCAGCCGGGCGTCTCGACGAAGCCGGTGTCACCGACGTACCTCACCACCAGGTCCACCGCCCGCGCCGGCCCGGACACCTGTGCGGTCAGCCGGTCACCCGTCGACGAGCGTCGACCGGCGCGGCGTCGCGCAGCGCCGGGAGGTCGCGGGTCAGGTCGCCGGGTGTCGTCGGCCAACAGGTCGCCCACCACCCGCGGGTAGCGCTCGAGGTCGAGGTAGGCGAACCGCGACTCCGCCTCCTCCCGGCCGGGTCGAGGCGGCCACGGCCATCAGCCACCGACCGTCGGGGTCGAGGCTCCGGGTGAGGCGCAGCACCCCCAGCGCGGTGGCGTTCGGCAGGTCGTAGGACACCGGCGCGCCCAGCCGGAGCCGGGCGGTCTCCTCGGACCAGCTGTCGGTCGCCGTCACGGCCGCGATCGCGGCGACCGCCACCACCCCCCCTGCCACCACGGCCCGCACCCGCGGTGCCTGCTCGGCCGCGAGGGCGCGCCGCAGCCCCGAGGACCGTGCCCGTCGAACGGGCGGACGCGCCGCCCAGCACCAGCGGCGCGGCCGCGAGGTGCCCACACGACCAGCTGGCCGGCGGCGGTGCCGACCAGCACGGTGCCCACCGGCTCGACGCACCGGCGTCGCCGCCGGTCCGGCGCGGTAGGCGACCACGACGGCCGCGGTCACCAGACCGCGACGCCACCGACCAGGCCGACCGGCGTGCCGACGCCCGGCCCTGGGCCGGTGCGGACCGTCGTGCACCAGCTCGGCCAGCGGCGCGCGGACGCGAGCCAGGAGGCGACGCCGGCGAGCACGAGCGCGGCCCCCACGACCAGCGAGCACGACGACCAGGTCGTCGACCCCGAGCAGGCTCGCCGCCGCCCAGGAGTCGCCCACGGCCAGGCTCGCGCAGCCGGCGGCGTACGACGGCACCCACCGCTGCCGCCCAGCAGGGCGCCGCCGAGCACCGCCGCCACGCGGGCCCGCGCACCAGGCCACCAGTCGCAGGACGCGCCACGCCGCGCACCCGCGCCACGGTAGCGGCCGGTGCGACGGCGGACGATCTCGGTGACGGGCAGCGGCAGCACCAGCGCGGCGAGCACCGACGAGCGGGACGAGATCGCCGCGTCCGACGCCGCCGGCCGGTCACCACGAGCGCGCCGGTCACGGCCGTCGCGGTGACCGAGCGCGGTGCCCGCCCACGGGCCCAGACACCCGTAGCGGGCCCCGGCGCGGGCACCATCAGCGGGCACTCATCGGGCGCGCGCCGATCGGGTGGCCGGGCGCATCGCCGCTCACCAGCAGCCGGCCCTCGTCCATCCGGTGGTGCTCGTCGCACTGGCTCGACGACCTCGGGGTCGTGGGTGGCGACCACGACGACGGCGCCCCGGTCGGCCTCGGCGCGCAGCAGGCCGCAGCACCAGGTCGCGGGAGCCGGCGTCGAGCTCGCTGGTCGGCTCGTCGGCCAGCAGCACCGGGGCGCGCACGACGAGCGCGCGGGCGATCGCGACCCGCTGGAGCTGCCCGCCGGAGAGCTCCTCGACCTGGCGGGCGCCGAGGTCGCCGATGCGCAGGTCGGCCAGCGCCGCCTCGGCGCGCCTCGTCGGCGACCGGCCGCCGCGATGCCGCGGGCGCGCAGGGCGACCGAGACGTTCTCGCGGGCCGACAGGATCGGCACCAGGCCGTAGACCTGCAGCACGAACGCCACGTCGGGGTCGGGGTCCCCGGTGCCGCGCCAGGTCGGCCTGCCGTCGAACGTGGCGGCGCCCGGCGACGGCTGCGAGCAGGCCGCCGGCCACGCGACAGCAGCGTGGTCTTGCCCGACCCGCTCGGACCGGAGAGCGCGGTCATCCGGCCCGGGCGCGAAGGCGACGCTCGACGTCGCTGAGCAGCGGCCGGTCGGCGACGTAGCCGACCCCGGCGAGCGCCGAGCTCGCCGGTCGCGGCGGCCGTCGCGCCCGTCGGCGCACCGGGGTCGGCGTCGGCCTGCCGGGTGACCACGAGCCGGTCGTCGCTCGTCGCTCTCGATGCGCACGAGGGTGCCCGCTCGGCCACAGGCGAGGCCAGCTGGGTCGGCAGGTGCAGCAGCCCCTCCTCGCCGAGGATGGCGTACTCCGAGCCGGAGCGTCCCTCCGCCCCGATCCGCCCGCCCTTCATCGTCATGGTGCGGGGGAACGTGGCGGCGACCTCGGCCTGGTGGGTCACCACCACGACCGTGGTGCCGAAGTCGTCGGCGAGGCGGTGGATCAGGCCGACGACGGCGTCGCGGTCGACGTGGCTGAGCTGGCTGGTGGGCTCGTCGGCGAGCAGCAGCCGGGGTCCGGTGGCGACGGCACAGGCGAGGGCGAGGCGCTGGCGCTGGCCGCCCGACATGCGTCGAGACCGACCTGGTCGCGCTGGTCGGCGAGGCCGACGCGGTCCAGCAGCTCGCGCGGGCCGGCGGCAGGTCGGCGCGTGCGCGGCGGCGCCGACGCCGAGCCGGGCGAACGAGAGGTTCTGGTGGGCGGTGGCGTAGGGGAGCAGGTTGCGGGTCGCGCCCTGCAGCATCGTGGAGACCAGCCGGGAGCGCACCCGGGTCAGCCGTCGCTCGCCGAGCCGGGAGATCTCCTCGTCGCCGAGGTGGACGCTGGCCGGCCGAGGGTCGCTGGATGCCGCCGAGCAGGGTGAGCAGGGTCGACTTGCCGCAGCCCGACGGGCCGAGGAACGCCACCCGCTCGCCGGCGGCGATGGTCAGGTCGATGCCGCGCAGCGCGACGACGTCGTGGCCGGCGAAGGTGCGGTAGAGGTGGACGACCCCCTCGCACCGCACCTCGACGCCACCCGGCACGGCCGGGTGCGATCCGTCCGAGCGGTCGTGGTCCTCACCGGCGTCACTGGAAGCCTGTCAGCCGCGGTGACAAGGGGTCGAGTCGATGGAGTTACGAGGCCGTGATCACGGCGCGTCCGCGACCTGGCCGGGGCAGCCTCAGAGCACGTAGAGCGTGATCGTGCTGCCCTTGGGGATCGACGTGCCGGACGGCGGGTCGGTGCGGACGGCGAAGCCCGAGCCCGAGGTACTGCGTCGTCTGCGCTCGACCTCCACCACGAAGCCGAGGTCCTCGCAGCCTCTGGGTGGCCGCCGTCGACGCCGTTGGCGCGCACCGACGGGCACCTGACGAGCTCCGGGCCCTCGGGAGACCATCGAGCGACACGTGTCGCCCTTGAAGAGGGTGCCCGTCGGCGGGGTCTGGCTGATCACGTCGCCGGCCGGGACGTGTCGTCGTACTCCTCGGAGGCGACCTGGCCGACCAGGCCCGCGCTTCTCGAGCCGCGCGAGGGCGGTGTCGAGGTCCTTGCCGACCCAGGAGCCGACCGGGATCGGGCGCCGGCCCTTGCTGACGATCGAGGTCGACCGGTGTCGCCGGGGCGGCGCTCGGCGCCGGCCTTGGGCACGCTGCCGAGCACGGTGCCCTCGGGCTGCAGGTCTCGGAGAAGCGGCCGCGGCTCTTGCCGAACTCGAGCTGACGCGCCAGCAGCGCGTCCTGGGCGGCGTCCTCGTCGAGGCCGCGCACCTGCGGGCACCAGCAGCTTGCCGAGGGAGAGCGTGAGGGTGACCGTGTCGCCGGGCAGCACCCGGGCGCCGCCGCCGGGGTCGGCGCTCGACGACCGAGCCCTCGGGCACGTCGGAGTCGTAGACCGGGTCGGCGTGGGCCACCGTCAGCTCGGCGGCCTCCAGCGGCCGCGACCGCGTCGGCGTCGTCTGGCACCGAGCACCGAGGGGCGGTGGTGTAGCGCGCCTCGCCGTACCAGTACGCGCCGCCGCCGATGGCGAGGCGACCAGCAGGGCGAGCACCAGCAGGATCGGGCCGCGCTTGGAGCGCCGCGGCCGCGGCGCCCCGCGGCGACCGGGCCGGGCGCGGCGGCCTCGGGGGGCCGGGGGGCCTTCGCGGCCCGGGCCTGCCGGGCGGGCCGGCGCGGGACGAGCCGTCGGGGGCGCACCCGTGGGCAGGATCGTCGTGTGCTCGCGCACGCGCGGGGCGCTCCGGTGCCGGCGCCGCCAGGAGGGCGTCCAGGTCGCCCTGGTCCCAGGTCTCCGGGGTGGTGCCGCTGTCGACGAAGTCGCTGTCGGCGGGCAGCGCCGCGCGGGGCGAGGTCCTGCGGTCAGCTCGGGGTCGTCGCGGACGCCGGCGGCGAGCGCGTTGCTCACCCGGTGCAGCTGGTGCAGCAGGACCGAGGCGTCGGCCGGGCGCTGGCGTACGGTCGCGGGCGGTGGCCCGGGCGACCAGCGCGTCGACGTACGCCGGCAGCTCGGGCACCAGCGTCGGACGGCGGCGGCACGTCGTGGTGCACGTGCTTGTAGGCGACCTGGATGGGGGACTCGCCCTCGTGCGGCTTCACGCCGGTCAGCAGCTCGTAGAGGACGCACCCCGAGCGGCGTAGACGTCGGCGCGGGCGTCGGCCCGACCGTCGACGACGAGCTCGGGGGCCAGGTAGGACACGGTGCCGATGAGCACGCCCTGGGTCGCGGTGTGCTGGGTCTCGGCACTGATCGCCTTGGCCAGGCCGAAGTCGGCGACCTTGACCCGGCCGTCGTCGGCGATCAGGACGTTCTCGGGCTTGACGTCGCGGTGGATCAGGCCGGCCCGGTGGGCCGAGGCGATCGCGGAGACCACCGGGTCCATGAGTGCCATCGCCCGGGCCGGCGACATCGGGCTCTCCTTGGTGATGGTGTCGCGCAGGGTGTGGCCGGTGACGAGCTCCATCACCAGGAAGACGGTGCCGTCGTCGTCGCCCTGGTCGTAGACGGCGACCACGTTGGGGTGCGAGAGACGCGCCGCGGCCCGTGCCTCGCGCACGAAGCGCTCGGCGAAGTCGCGGTTGCCGGAGTCGTCACCCAGGCCGGGGTGCATGACCTTGACCGCCACGGTCCGGTCCAGGCGCAGGTCGTGCGCCTCGTAGACGCTGGCCATGCCGCCGCGCGCGACGCGGGGCCCGATCCGGTAGCGGGAGTCGAGGACCCGACCGTGGAGCGAGTCGGCCGAGGGCAGGCTCCGCCCCGCGGGAGCGTGGGTGTGCGGCTCCAAGGCGACCCTCCTTGCTCCGGTAGGGGAAGACTCCGGAGGGCCCCATCCTACGGGCGGTGCCCTGCCGGGTCCGCCTTCACGCGGCCCGGCGTGGCGCGGCCGGCCACGACGCCGCGATCCGACGGGTGAGCACCGGGCGTGACAGCATGTGGACATGAGTGCAGAACCCACGCTGGCCGAAGCCGACCTCGCCGCCCTGGTGCCCGACTGGATCGACTGGGCCGAGGCAGCCCGCCGCCTCGAGGTGACCGTCGCCAAGGTGCGCACGATGATCCGCGACCACGAGCTGGCGGCCGCCGTACCGACGCCCGGGGCGGGGCAGCAGGTCCCCGCCGACCTGATCGTGGACGGCCTGCCCGTCAAGGGCCTGCCCGGGCTGCTGACGATGATGCACGACAACGGGTACGACGACCGCGAGATCATCGCGTGGCTCTTCCTCGACCAGGACTTCCCGGGCCGCGCGATCGACGCGCTGCTGGAGAACCGCGGCACCGAGGTCAAGCGCCGCGCCCAGGCCCTGGCCTTCTGAGGCCGGGCGATGTCGACAGGGCGTACGTCGGGCCGCGGCTCGCCGCGCAGCTCCTCCAGCCTGGGCGCCATGGCGCTCGTGCTCCTGGTCGTCCTCGGCGTCTGGCTGCTGAACGGCCGGGACCCCGGTACGCCGACCGGCGGGGACACCGGCGTGATCGGGGAGTCGAGCACCGCCACGGTCACCGGCTCGGTCGGCTCGGCGCCCGCCGTCGCCGACGCCGTCGAGCGCCGCTCCGAGCACGCCCCCGGCGACCGACGACGCGAGCGGACTGCCGCTGATCGGCCTCGAGCAGCTGCCGCCCGAGGCGGTCGAGGTGATCGACGCGATCTACGCGCGGCGGCCCGTTCGCCCACGACAAGGACGGCAGCACGTTCGGCAACTACGAGGGCCTGCTGCCCGACGAGGACCGGGGCTACTACGCCGAGTACACCGTGGACACGCCCGGGTCTCGTGATCGTGGCCCGCGGCGCATCGTCGAGGGCGACCGCGGCGAGCTCTACTGGACCGACGACCACTACGCGTCGTTCTCCCGGATCTCGGTGTGAGCGGCCCGGCCGGGTCGCTGCCCCTGACGAGGGTCCTGGGCGCGCAGGTGGGCCCGGGCATCCACCACTGGGAGTCCGACCTCGACGAGGCCTACGTCGCCGGCGCCGTACGCCGTGCCGGTCGCCGCTACGGGCACCTCGCCGGCGCTCGTCTGGACACGGCGGCGGCCTTCCACACCGCGATCGCGGACGCGCTCGGCTTCCCGGACTACTACGGACGCAACCTCGACGCTCTCGAGGACTGTCTCGGCGACCTCGCCGAGACGACCGCGACCGAGACCGGGGGTGCCCCTGCGGTCCTGCTCTGGGACGACTGGGGGGTGCTGGCCGCGGCCGACCCACGCGTCTTCCGGGTCGCCACCGCCCTCCTCGCGAGGGTCGTCGTCACGCTCCTGCGCGTACCGACTCCCGCCGCGTCCACCTGAGTCGGTCGTGCGGGTCCGGCACGAGCAGGACCCACCCGCGTCAGACGACCCGCTCCGCGACCGCGTCGGCCAGCCAGGGGTCGACGAGGTGGTGGAAGCCGGCGCGGGCCTCGCGCCGGACGCAGTGGCCGGCCCCTGCGACCACGCGGACCTCGATCTCCGGGTTGCCGAGAGCGACGATCTCCGCCACGACCTCGTCGGTGACGATCACGTCGGCGTCACCGGTGACCAGGAGCGTGGGGCGGCGCAGGGCCGCGGCGATCTCGCGCCACGAGACGTCGAGAACCGCTCGCCCGGTGCCCAGGAATGCGGTGTCGACGTCGGTCTTGGCCTGCACCCACGGCTCCAGCTCGCTCTCCGGCCAGGTCGGATGGTCCGCGCGGCCCTGGCGGAGGGCGGCCTCCGGGTCCTCGGCCACCAGACGCACGTCGGCCAGGTGCTGCCGGAGGCCGTCCTCGGGATCACGCCGGGGCTCGTCGAGCCAGGTGGGGTCCTCGAGCACGACGCCACGGACCAGGTCGGGGCAGCGCACGGTGAGCGCGGCGGCCATCCCACCACCCATCGAGTGGCCCAGCACCAGCGCTCCGCCCTCAGGTGCGACCGCCCTGAGCACGTCCTCGGTCGCGGCGTACATCACCTCGGCAGGATCGGGAGACGCCAGCTCGGCCGGCGTGAAGCGGGCCGAGGCCCCGTGGCCCAGGGCGTCCGGCGCGACGATCCGGTACGTCGATCCCAGGCGTTCGACGAGGTCGACCCAGCACCGGCCGGAGTCGGTGAGTCCGTGCAGCACCAGGAGCACCGGGCCCGTGGGATTGCCGTACTCGTGGACGACCAGCGGCCCGACCGTGTGCTCTGATGCCATGCCGGCCATCGTGTCACCTGCGGAGCGGGCTCGGGGGTGCCCTCGACGGAGCGCGTACCCGTCGAGTCGGAGCCTGAGGCCGGACGACGACGGCGGTGGCGGCTCGGTCGGGGTCTGGACCCGTTCGGGGAGGCTGTCGGCCTCGCGCGCCGGCCCCTCGCAGGACGACCTCCAGGAGCGCCGGACCCACCTGGGTCTCGCCGCCTCAGACCGTGCGCTGAGTGACTGCCTGGGCGAGCCCGCGCAGCACCGCGCGTGCGTGGTCGTCGACGTCGGCGCGGTCGAGCGCGGCGACCGCGATCGTGGCCAGCTCGCCGATGACGGCCTCGACCTGGGCGTGGGCCCCGCTGGCCTCGATGACCTCGCGCAGCCGCTGCACCTCCGCCGGAGCGAGCGGGGTGCCGAGCGAGCGGTCCAGCAGGGCGGCGTCGGCCGGGGGAGCGGCGTCGAGCGCGAGCGCGACGAGGACGGTGCGCTTGCCCTCGACGAGGTCGTCGCCGGCCGGCTTGCCGGTGGTGGCCGGGTCGCCGAAGACGCCGAGGAGGTCGTCGCGGAGCTGGAAGGCCTCGCCCAGCGGCAGCCCGAACGCGGTCAGCTCGGCCAGGGTCTCCGGCCCCGCTCCGGCGAGGGCGGCGCCGACGTGGAGCGGGCGCTCGATGGAGTACTTGGCCGACTTGTAGCGCAGCACGGTCATCGCGGTCTCGACGTCGGCGTGGGCGCGGGCCTGCACGGACACGTCGAGGAACTGTCCGGCGATCACCTCGCTGCGACACAGGTCGAAGACCTCGAGGGCCGGTCCCACCCGGTCCCACCCGTAGCCGCAGCGCCGCAGGAGCTCGTCGGCCCAGCCCTGGAGCAGGTCGCCGAGCAGGATCGCTGCGGCGGCGCCGTACTGCTCCGGACCGCCGCGCCAGCCCTGCGAGCGGTGCTGGGCCTCGAAGGCGCGATGGGTGGCCGGCCGGCCCCGGCGGGTGTCGGAGGCGTCCATCAGGTCGTCGTGGGCCAGCGCGCTGGCGTGCAGCAGCTCCAGGGACCCGCACGCCCGCAGCAGCGCGCGGGGGTCGCCGGGGGCGGGCTCCACGGCCCGGAAGCCCCAGTGGCAGAACGCGGCGCGGAACTTCTTGCCACCGCTCACCGCGGTGCGCGCCTCGGCGACGAGGCGGTCGGCGTCGGGACCCAGGGGCACCAGGCGCCGGGCCTGCTCGTCGAGGAAGTCCGCGAGGGTCGCGTCGAGCTCGGTGCGGAACCCCGCGTCGTCCCAGCCGCCGTCACTCGTGGCGAGAGTAGCCAGCCGGTCGTGGCTCCCCATCGGGTGGAGGGCGCCGGCGCCGGCGGCGCCGGCGTCGCCCGTGGGGCGCGGGCCTAGGATCGTGGGCATGGCAACGGGTCGTGGGCGCAGCATCGCCGAGCTGATCAGCGAGGGTGATCACTCGATCTCCTTCGAGTTCTTCCCACCCAAGGACGAGGAGGGAGCCGAGCGCCTGTGGAAGGTGATCAACGCGCTCGAGCCCTACCAGCCGAGCTTCGTCTCGGTCACCTACGGCGCCGGCGGCTCGACCCGCGACATGACCGTCGAGATCACCGGCCGCATCGCGCGCGAGACGTCCCTGACCCCGGTCGCCCACCTCACCTGCGTGGGGCACACGCGTGAGGAGCTCGAGAAGATCCTCGACTCCTACACCGAGGCCGGCGTCCACCACCTGATGGCGCTGCGCGGCGACCCCCCCGAGGGGCCCCGCGGACAGTGGGTGCCGACCGAGGGCGGCCTGACCTACGCCAGCGACCTGGTCTCGCTCGCCCGCTCCCGCGGTGACTTCCGGATCGGGGTGGCGGCGTTCCCCGAGGGTCACCCGGGCTCGGAGTCGCTCGACCACGACGCCGACGTGCTGGTCGCCAAGGCCCGGGCCGGGGCGGAGTTCGCGGTCACCCAGATGTTCTTCCGCGCCACGGACTACTTCTCCCTCGTCGAACGGGTCCGGGCCCGTGGGGTGGACATCCCGATCCTGCCCGGGATCATGCCGATCCTGAACCTCAACGCGATCCAGCGACAGGGTGAGCTGGTCGGGACCCAGGTGCCGGAGGAGGTCGTCGCGCGCATCTCGCGGCACACCGACCCGGCCGGCATCCGGGCCGAGGGCATCGCGATCGCCGCCGAGCTCTGCGAGGAGCTCCTCGCCGGTGGGGCGCCGGGCCTGCACTTCTACACGTTGAACTTCTCCAAGGCCACCCTCGAGATCTTCGAGCGGCTCCGGATCACCGCATGACCACCCGCGCCGTCACCGTGACCGGCGTCGGACGGATCCTGGTGGCCCAGGACCGGGTCGTGCTGCGGGTCGCGGCCGTGCACCGGGCACCCGCTCTCGCGGACGCACTCGACGGTGCCGAGTCGGCGCGGGCGCTGCTGGTCCAGGTGGCGCGCGGCCACGTCGAGCAGCGGGCGGTCGCCAGCGAGAGCCTCGAGGTCTGGCCGGCCCACGACGAGACCGGCCGCCCCGACGGCTTCGAGGCCCGGCACGCGCTGAGCGTGCGCTGCGACGACCTGGCGGCTGCCGGAGCGCTGCTGGGCGCGCTGGCCACCGACGTCGGCGACCGGCTGCGGATCGAGGGCGTGAGCCTGGCGACCGGTGACACCACCGACGCCGCCGTGCTGGCGCGCGAGGCGGCCTTCGCCGACGCGCGGGCCAAGGCCGAGCACCTCGCGGGCCTGGCCGACGCGGCGCTCGGCGAGGTGCTCGGGGTCTCCGACGGTTCGTCCGCACCCGCCTCCGTCGGGCACGCCGGCGACGCCCGGCTGCGCTCCGCCAAGGCCGAGGTCGCTCTGGAGCCCGGCTCGGCCGAGGTCTCCGCGGCGGTCGTCGTCACCTGGGCCCTGCGCTGAGGCGTCAGGCCCGGCCGATCACACCCGCGACCAGGGCCGCCGAGAGCCCGACGTAGGCGAGTCCCGAGCCGGGAGTGGCGTGCGCCCCCGCGGCGTAGACGCCCGCGACCGGCGTGTCCGGGCCGAGCCGCCGCCGCACCGTCGCACGGCCCTGCCACAGGACGCCGTACGGCGAGCCGCCCCAGTCGGTGACCAGGTCGCGCGGGCTCCGGTCGACGCGCACCACGACGTTGTCGCGCACGTCGATGCCGGCCCGGGCGAGCACCCGCAGCACGTCCTCGGCGAGGCGCCCGCGGCCGTGCACGGTCCAGGCAGTGCCGCCCTCGGGCGCGGTGCCGCCCGGGCGCACGACGACCATCGGGTCGCCGTGCAGGACCACCTCGTGCGGCAGGTCCGGTACGACGCCGGCGAGCCCCAGGTGCGCGATCACCGGCGGGAGCGCGGGCATGGTGCGCTCGACGTACCGGGCCAGCGCGGGGAGCCGGCGCGGGTCGATGGCGCACACCACGGCGTCGGCCGGCACCTCGTCGCCGAGCGTGGTGCGCACCGCGACCACCCGACCGCCGCGTACGACGAGGTCCTCGACCGGCGTCGAGGTCCGCACGACGACCCCGCGGGTGACCAGACGCGCGGCGAGCAGGTCGCGCAGCCGGTGCATCCCGCCGGGCACCGTCCAGGCGCCGAAGCACTGCTCCAGGTAGGCGACCAGCCCGGCCCAGGCCGGCACGTTGCGCGGGTCGTGCCCGGCCGCGACGAACGGGTGCGCGGCCACGTCGGCGAGACGGTCGTCGCGGAAGGTCCGGCGCAACCGCTTGTGGAGCGTCTCGCGGCTGTCGAGGAGCCGGGTGACCTCGCGGGGCAGCGCGGCGCGGTCCCACGGCTCCTCGAAGTAGTGCCGCCGCAGCACGCCCCACACGTCGGAGTAGGAGTCGACGTAGGCGCCCCAGGCTGGCACCCAGCCCGGTCCCCAGTGCGTCGAAGGCGTCGACCTGCGCCCTGCGCGAGCCGCCCGGCAGCCGCAGGACCGTGGTGTCGAGGAAGCGGTGCTCACGCACGACCTCGAGCGGCTCCAGGTCGGAGCCGAGCTCGGTCTCCAGCGGCCGCCCGCTCTTGCGGAACAGGTCGCGCACGACGGCCGGCACCAGCAACGAGTCGGGGCCGGCGTCCCAGGTGTAGCCGCCGGCCGACACCTGGCTGAGCGCGCCCCCGAGGGTCCCGCTCGCCTCGAGGAGGGTCACCTGGTGGCCGAGCTTGCCCAGCCGTACGGCGCTCGCGAGCCCGCCGTACCCGCCCCCGACCACGACCACCCGCATGGGGCGAGAGTACTGACGCGCGGCGGCGCGACGGCTGCGGGCTACCGTCGGACCATGGATCGGGACGAGCGCCTGGACGGGCCCCTGCGCGGGTATCGCGGCAGGCACCGGTCCGGGGGTCCGGCCCGAGGCCGGATCGTCCTCGTGTGCGGTATGCCGGGGGCCGGCAAGACGACCCTCGCGCGTGAGCTGGAGGCCTCGCTCGAGGCGGTGCGGCTGTGTCCCGACGAGTGGTTCCTCGCGATGGGGCTCGACCCGCACGACGCCCGGCGGCGTCGTACGGTCGAGCGCGAGCAGTGGCGCCAGGCGTTGCGCCTGGCCGCGCTGGGGATGACGGTGGTCGTCGAGTTCGGGTCCTGGTCGCGCGTGGAACGACGTCGCCTCCGCGAGCAGGCCCGGGCGATCGGTGCGGACGTCGAGCTGCGGCTGCTCGACCTGCCGCTCGAGGCGCGCTGGCAGCGCATCCGGCAGCGCAACGCCGAGCCGGGTGCGGTGCGCATCAGCCGCGACGAGCTGGTGGCCTTCGAGCGCTGGTGGCAGCCGCCGGACGCCGAGGAGCTGGCGGCGTACGACGACCCGCTGGTGCCGTGAGTGGTCCTGGCGGGTGGCGCTGGCGCAGCGCCGGAGTGCCCCGATCCGCTCCGGCCACGGTGCCGACCACCACGTGGCCGAGGCGCGCGCGGCGCCCGAGCGAACGATCCAGTTCCGTCACCTGGAGCCCGACGTGCAGCATCCTCAGGTCCTCGACCTGGCCCGGCGCCGAGACGACGCCCGCGACGGTCTCCCCGGCGCGAACCCTCCATCGACGAGCGTCAGCTCGGTCTCAGCTCCTCGGCGAGCATCACGATGATGCCGCTGGGGCCGCGGACGTAGGAGAGCTTGTAGACGTCCTGATAGGTCGCCACGCCACGCAGCGGGTGGCAGCCGTGCTTCGCGGCGATCTCGAGCGCCTCGTCGATGTCGTCGACCGAGAACGCGACCCGGTGCATGCCGATCTCGTTCGGCTGGGTCGGCTCCGTCTCGATCGCGTCGGGATGGATGTACTCGAAGAGCTCGAGGCGACCGTTGCCGTCCGGCGTCTGCAGCATGGCGATCTTGGCGTGGTTGCCGTCGAGCCCGACAGCGGTGTCGGTCCACTCACCGCGGACCGTGTCGCGGCCGAGGACGCGCAACCCGAGATCGGTGAAGAACGCGACGGCCGCCTCGAGGTCGCGAACGGCGATGCCGACGTTCTCGAGCTTGATGGGCATGAGCCGCACGTTACCGAGGCGCGGCGAGCCGCGCATCACCACGATCTCGGGGCGGCCCGACTCCCGGATCGGTTCGGCATGTGGTTCATGGGCCGGTTGCGGAGGCCCGCCGATCGCTGGTGGACGCGACGCGGCTAGGAGGAGAGCAGCTTCCAGTGCCCCTCGGAGACGACCTCGACGGTGCCGTCGACCACCGTGATGGCCGTCTGGTCGTCCATCGCATAGGCGGGGCCCGAGATCCCGGCCGCCCACTGCTCCGCCTCGGCCATGGAGTTGCCCGGCATGCCGTCCTGAGCCAGGTGCGGACAGATCGAGAAGTCGACGACGCCCAACGTGCTGTCGTCACCGGTCAGGCGGTCGCCACTGGATGAAGTCCTCCCCGACCTCGGGAGTCATCACCATGCTCCCGGCGCTCAGGCCCACCCAGACCGTCTCGCCCAGCGAGGGCAGCAGGTCGGCCAGCCCGGACTGCCGCATCCAGTGGCACAGGTACAGGACGTCGCCTCCTGCTGCCAGCAGGACGTCCGTCTCCCGGACCAGGGGTACCCAGCGCTCTTCGTCGATGCTGGGCAGCGCGGTGAGCTCCAGCACGCCGACGGACTTCCAGCCCAGGTCGACCATCGGGTTCTCCGAGTTGCCGCTGATGAACTCCCAGGCCTTGACCCCGGGACCGACCCAGGGGTGCCCGTACTGCGCTGTGGGGATGCACAGGGCGGTGGCCTCGGCGATCGGCTTGCCCAGCAGGTCGATCAGCGCCTCGCGGATGCTCGTGTTCGTCACGCCGCCGGAGGTGAGCAGGAGCTTCACGGTGCCTCCCGGCACGAGTGTGGTGAGTGATGGGTCTGACGTAGTGACCGATGGCCGGCGCCGGAATCATCGGCTGGTCGTCGTGCGCCGTTCACAGCACGCCCACCACGAGGCCCACGACAAGAATGAGGGCAACCCGGCGAATGGGACGGTCAACGGCCTCGCGTCGCGCCGATTCGCCGTCCGCGCATCGATGGTGGCGCGCGGTACGCGGCAGGTCCGGATGGGGTCAACGGGCAACATGGCCGGGCGGCGTCGCATCTTGCGTGCGGTCCACCACGCGGGTCTCCACGTGTGGTGACGCGACCAGGTCCTGGATCAGATGCTCGGGACCGCCGACACAACGCCAATCGTCATCCCACAGGGTGGAGACAAGCCACCTGCGGTCGTCGGGGAACATGAGGTCCGGGATCGTGCGATCCCCGGCGTCTTTCCGCAACGACGACGCTTCCTCACGCCCGGCGCTGACGACGACGTACTGCCATCCCCGGTAGACGGGCACTGTGGCAGCTGCGGGGAAGGGCAGGGGATCGGCGCCCGTGTCCAGGAACCCAAGCCACCAGTTCGAATCCGACGAGTGGCGACCCAGCACATCGAGCAGCGCCCGGTCATGGCGTCTACGAGCGTCGGGCGCGCTCGGGATGACGATCGTGGCGTGAGACGCGAAGCCCGGCGGGATAGCAGCCCCGATGGTCAGTCCGCCGGGAGTCGAGCCTCGGATCCAGCCGACCGTATCTTCGTCACCCACTCGGTACTTCATGACGACACCTTGCCGTAGCCGGCGCCTCGTCGTCTCCCGACCAACCGGATCTCGCTGTTTCGCGTGCCGTGCGGCAGAAGCGGATCCTTACCTGCCAACGGTGTGAGTGCCAATCACATCGGGCCGCAATGATCGGGTGCGGAGTGCCTCGGGACGTTGCAGGCTGGGAGCGAAAGGAGGGATCCAGATGATCGCCGTTCTCAACCTCGTCGTGGACGACGTGGAGGCTCACCTCATGAGCGACCCGTCCGCCCCAGTCGATGTCGCAGACGTCGCGGCAGGTGCGGGCAGCACGGAGCACCACCTGCGCCGGATGTTCGCTTCGCTGGCCGGGATGCCGGTGTCGGAGTATGTACGCCGACGCCGCATGGCGCTGGCTGCAGCCGACCTGACGTCCCGGGCAGAGGACCTGCTCACGATCGCTGTCCGATACGGGTACGGCTCGACCGAGGCGTTCGGGCGAGCGTTCCGCGCCGTCCACGGGATCAGCCCAGCCGACGCACGGCGTGATGGGGGTCCCTTGCGCACACAACCACGGATCAGGTTCCACCTGACCGTCGAAGGGAGCGTCCCGATGGACACCCGCATCGCCAACCTGCCCGCCGTCCGTCTCGTCGGCCACGCCAGACGCGTGCCGCTGGTCCACGAGGGCATCAACCCGCACATCGCCGAGCACGTCGCCAGCATCGGCGTCGAGGAGGTCGTGCGGCTCAAGAGCCTCAACGACACCGAGCCGGCGGGGGTGCTCGCAGTCAGCGATGACCTCGACCCTGACCGCGCCGAGGGCACCGACCTCACCTACCTCCACGGAGTGGCGACCACGGCCACGGCTCCCGATGGCCTCGACGTGATCGAGATGCCCGCTGGAGCCTGGGCAGTCTTCCGGACCGAGGGTCCGCACCCGTCCACTCTTCAGGACGCCTGGGCGGCGACATCGACCACGTGGTTTCCCTCGCAGCCCTGGCGGCTGCGTCCCGGGCCGGAGATCGTCGCGATGCTCGCCTTCGACGCGGAAGCCGGAACCGCTACCTGCGAGCTCTGGTTGCCGGTCGAGCCTCAGTAGCGCTCCTCCAGGTCGCCGCTTGGCGGCTGCGCCGCGTGCCAGCCGTTCGGACCCGCTCATGCTGCCGAGCCGCGCACGATGCTGCGGAATTGTGCGGAGCCCTCGGGACGTGCACTGAGCATCGGCAGGGCTCACCGCGAGGCGAGGACTTCTGAGCG
The DNA here is from genome assembly GCA_963757695.1 of uncultured Actinomycetota bacterium. Taxonomy (GTDB): domain Bacteria; phylum Actinomycetota; class Actinomycetes; order Propionibacteriales; family Nocardioidaceae; genus Nocardioides. The sequence continues at coordinate 347,637 of CAVWTJ010000002.1, read as the reverse complement.
AGGTTTCGCCGTCCGACCGGCGTGAGAGCATCGAGGTGTGAACGAGGTGCTGGCGCTCATGAGTCGCGACATGAGGGACGCGCCGCTGCTGGTGCTGTTCCAGCTGCTGCCGGTGGCTCTCTCCATCTATGCCGTGGGGCGGGGCTCGCGCCTCGCGGTACTGCCACTCGTTGTGTTCGTGGGACAGATGGTCCTCTGGGGCGCCTACTACGCAACCGAGTGGTTCAGCAATCCTGGTCTCGGGGGCGCTCTGGCCGTCGCCGTTCTTCCTACTCTGGCGAGCCTGATCCTTGCTGTGGTCGCCACGGTTCTCACCTTCAGGTCGCGGCACCGAGCCCTGGCGTAGCCCTCGAGGCGGCAGGTCGACGCGCGCTGACGCGCGCACTTGGGCGACATGATCGGACGGGACCACGTCAGCGCCATGGAGGTCCGCGCCTAGACACCTCCACACACTCTCGACGCACCAGACCCGATGTTTGGTTGAAGGGTCTTCACACCAACTTCTGTTGAAATCTCCGACCGAAGGGGACTCGCTCTCGAATAGGACGGGCGAGCGAACCACATCTCGTCAACGTCCGCTCCGCGGCAGTTGCGCGCACTCTGCGGCAGGAGCGTGCGTCATCGAGCGCCAAGCGGCGCCCCGGCACCGCGCTCTGGTGGGATGCTTTGGTCATGGAACCGAAACCCGCGATCGCGTCGCCATGATCAGGTTCATCGTTGGTTTCGTGACGGCCGTTCTCGTCATCCTTCTCTTGGCGCTGCTCCTGCTGCTCAATCCCCATGATGGGTTCTCGCTGACGGGCTAGCCCGCGCGAGAGCCGGTGCGAGCCGCCGCTGGACCAGCGCCTGATCTCGGCACGACGACCGACGGGGAAGCATGGTCGGCGTTCTTCATTCTCAATCGCCCCGGGTCTGGTGCAGGCTCTGATCTGCCGCTGACCGCCGGAGGCTGGCACGATCACTGGCATGGGACTGTTCCGCCGGCCTAGATCCGAGCCCGACTCTTGCCTGACGCCGGACACCGGTCCCGCCGACTCGCGTGGCCCGTCATGGATGTCGGCTGAGGATTGGGCGAGTCGGTCCGAGGCCTACCGGCGGCAGGGACGATCCGATACTGAGATACGCCACATTGCCCGGCACCTGGAGCAACGCGGTCCACGAAAGCCGCGCACGCGGACTGAAGGGATCGTCCGCTCGGACGACATCGACATCGTGACTCGGGCGGTCTACGTACCGGCGGAAGATGAGGCTCGCCACCTGACTCGCGACGCGGGCGGGCTGCCGACCCTGCGGCTCGTGGACTCCGGGGACCGGCTCTCCGTCTGGTCGCCAATCGACGGCGGCGCGTTGCTCAATCCGAAGGGCACGGGGCTTCGGCGGTTCGGACTGGTCGCGACCTACGGGCGCGGCACGACGCATCACGCGACCGCCTACCGCGCCGCTGATCTGAGGAAGGGCAAACCGGTGGAGTTGCGGCGTGAGCCCGACAACCCGTACGACAAGAATGCCGTAGCCCTCAACGCACCCGGAGCGCGCGAGACGTTCGGCTATATCCAGAAGGGGCGGGCGCCCTCCGTCGCCCGCCGTATGGACGCGGGCGAGGAGATGGCCGGGGTGAGCCTGCGCGGGCCAGGACCGCGGAGCGACAACGACACCGCGTTTGTCCTGATTGGCTCCGCCGTCGACCTTACGGCGATGCTCAGCTGAGTGCCGGGAGACCAGCGCCCGTGCTGAGGCGCACGGCTGGCCCTGGATGCGCTGCTCAATCGTCGGCAGGTTGCCGTAGCGCCGTGCTGGTAACCGACCCCTCAGACACTCTTAAGCTTCCTCGTGGGGCACGAGCGCATCGCGGAGGTTGTTTCCGCCCTCAACCAGGAGGGTTTCGACGCTCGTCCCTCGCCCCTTGTGGTGCCCGGCGTGTTCGCTCGTGTACGCGGGTGGACCGACGCCGAGACCCACGCGACTGAGATAGCTGAGCGGGCCGCCGGAGGCAAGGTCCCGCGAGGGCCGGGTGCTGGTCACCCTCGCATCACGCCGAGTACCGCGATGGGCTCTGAGCCCGCCCCTGGGCCATGAACGCGCGGAAGGCGGCAAGAAGCGGATGGCCACGGGGCCTGACGGTGAGCGGACGCTATGCCGTGCGGACAGCGGCATGACGCTGCGTTCATCGCAAGATGAAATCGAGGGCTCCACGCCCTGACCTTTGTCGTGAGCACGTGACCGGCACCAGGGGGCACTCGACTGCTCGCACCTGCTGTGCCATCGTCTGCCCATGTCGGCCGTAGACCGGGACCCAACCAACAAGCAGGCTCCAGTCAACCCCATGTCTGCCGGGTGCTCACGGGTTCTTGGGTACGTCGTCGTCGTGCCCCTGGCGATGATCGTGGCCTTTGGGCTGGGTTCTAGTCGCGTGAACAGGAACTGCAGCGAGTGCGACATGGCGGGCCTCGAAGGACTCGCCTGGGCCATGGCCACACTCGTGCTTCTACTCGTCGCGATTGTGATCTGCGAACTACTGCTGGCCAGCAGGCGGCGATGAATCGCCGCAGGTCCTGTAGGTGCTCTGTCGCGCTAGCGGTTTACACGTGAAACATGGCCCCGACCGGCGGCGGCGCCTTGTCGTGCCGCGTGTGGTGACTCAGGCGCGTGCGGGGAAGAGCGGCGCACCCGTTCTCCTCGTCACGTCGGGCTGAGCTCAGCGGCTCGGTCAGACACGTGGTGCTCTCCAGTATGTGCGGCGGTGGGGGCCCGGCCCTACAAGACCCGTGCCGGCGGCCGGGCGGGGATCCGTCGTGTCGACAATGTCGAGGCATCGGAGTCTCGTCATGACCCGCGCGGAACGCGGTAGTCGGGCGGGTCCGCGCGTGCCGAAGTGCCCGCAGGGGGTGGCAGGTGTCGACGGGAGGACTTGCTGCGCGGTACCTGGGGCCGACGAGGCGGCACCTCAGGAGGATGAGCCGAGGCCCGGGTCCGGGACACCCTCTCCCTGATCGACACTCGTCGGTCGGTCGCTCCGCCAGCTGGGCGGGGATCGGAGAAGTGCGAGTTGTTCGGCGAGATTCCAGTCCTTCCGGTGGTGGTGCCGCTCGGCGGTGCGGTCCTCGTTGTCTCGGTGTGGCACCTACGTCGACGCGGCTTGCTCACGGCACCACGAGCCGCGATGGCTCTCGCCCTGAGCGTCTACGCCGCGGGGATCGTCGCGAACACGCTCTTTCCGATCTTCATGGACAAGCCAGCCAGCGGCGCCAGGTGGAGCCAGTTCATCAACCTCACACCGGTGACCGGGTACGAGCTTGTCGACGCGTTGACGAACGTCTGCGTCTTCGTCCCGATCGGGGTGATGATGCCATTGGTGGTGGACCGCTGGCCCTGGTGGCGATCGCTAGCCGCGGCGACCGTCCTCAGTCTGTCCATCGAGGTGAGCCAGTACGCGACCGCTCACCTCCTTGCCGGCGGTCACATCGCCGATGTGAACGATCTGATCTCCAACGTGGTCGGGGCCGCGCTCGGGCTCGTCCTACTCGCCGCCTCCTCCCGGGCGCCGGTGACGAGTCGCCTGATCGACAGGTTCCGCTGGTCTGAGTTGGCGCCGTCCCGCGAGTCGGTCCGCTCCGGCAGCAGGGCCACTCGGGTGTAGTACGGCTCGGCCTGAGAGGCCAGCCGTGCGGTTCGCAACAGGCCATCCTGCCGTGCATCCAAGCGGGCCGGCAGGCAGACGAGGCCGGGTCGTTCTCGCGCCTCAAGCCGTGCCGTCGAGGATGAGTCGGACCGCCTCGTCCGGTGCGTCCCACTGGGGGAAGTGTCCGCACCGCTCGAACCAGTGCAGCTTCGCGTCCGGGAAGGCCGCGGCGGCGCGCGGAGCCTGCCGGGGCAAGGTCACCCGGTCTCGGCGCCCCCAACCGATGGTGGCCCGGCCGGGCAGGGTGCCGGCCGGGGCCCCTGCCTGCTTGGGACCCTTCGTCAGCGCGTCCATGGCCGGGCCCGTCGCCGGCGCGTCCGCCAGGCCGCGTACGTCCGGCAGCACGGTCTCGGCTGAGAGCGCCCACGGCCGAGCGGAGAGCTGCGCGAGGAGCGCGGTGCGCGTGACCGAATTGCCCAGCAGCGTGGGTAGCTGCGACCGCAACGCCCTGACCAGCTTGATGGAAGGCCGCAGCGTGGCGCTGAAGAGGGCGAGCTCGCGATCTGTCCAGAAGCCGCCCGGATCGAGGGCGACGGTGTCTCCACCGACGCCGCGGCGGGCGAGCTCGAGCACGATCCGTCCGCCCAGGGACTGGCCGACGGTGGAGACCGTGCCCAGCCCCTGCTCGTGGATGAACTCCGCGACCGAGTCGGTCAGGGTCGCGATCGAGACGTCGCCAGTGAGCGATGGAGTCTCACCGAAACCGGGCAGGTCGACGGCAATGACCTCGCGCCGCGCGGCCAACCCGTCGAGGATCGGGGTCCACGACCGCCAGCCTGCGCCGAGACCGTGCACGAGCAGGAGGGGGCTGCCGCTGCCGCGCCGAACATGATTCAACGTCATGGCTTCGATGCTACGAGCCGCACCCTCACGGCGTACCCCAGCGCCCCGCCATCGGGGACCAGCGACGCGCAACGGGGTCGAGCCTCTGCGCGGCTCCCTGAACCGCAGCTGCCGGCTGGAGGCATGGGCCCGGAGATGCGCCACAGGAGGTCGCAGTGCGGCGGCTCGCCGCGGCGCGGCCCTCCACGGTGCCGCGGCGTCGTGCACGAGACGGGTGGTCAGGCGCCGTCCTCGGTCAGGGTCGTGGACGGCAGCCAGTCGGCCCCGAGGAGCTGGGCGAGGGCGGTGAGGCCGGTGGTGTCGCTTCCCACCGTGTCGGAGGCGGCGGCGATGCGCTCCACCATCACCTTGCCGACCTGCTCCTCGACGGTGCCCTCGGCGTAGGCGATGTGCCACGGCGAGACCTGGTGGTCGCGGTGGGTGCGGCCGGTCACCTGCCGTGCGGCGATGCCGGAGAAGCGGGCCTGGTGGAAGACGCCGACCCGGGGTTCGGAGCTCGCCCGGCAGCCCCTCGGTGAGGGTCTCGCCGGCGTGCAGGCTGATCGAGGCGACCGTGGTGAAGACGCAGACCTTCGCCTGCCCGGTCTGGAACCGGAGCCGCTCGGCCTCGGGGTCGAACCGGCCGCGGCCGTAGATCGTGGCGACCTCGATGCCGGAGTCACGCAGCCGATCGGCGATGGGGTCGGCGGCGGTCGCGACGAACTCGACCGAGCACGCCACCTGTCGCTCCGCCTCGACCTGCTGGGCGATCCAGGCGACCGTCGAGTCGACGCGGATCAGTCCGGCCTTCTGCCGGAAGCGCAGCAGCGCGGCACGGCCCTTGGCGACGTTGCGGCCGCGTCGGGCGAGGTCCATCTCACGACAGAACTCTCCCCAGTCGGCCTCGTACGCCGTGCGCTCCGCCGGCGTGAGCGCCACCGGCATGCCGGAGATCGGCACCGGCCCCCACGGCGCGGCGCGGTGCAGCATCGCCGGGGGCCGCTCCTCGTCGAGCCAGCCGCGCACCAGCTTGAGGTCCGCGGCGCGCCGGGCCGGATCGGTGGTCCACGTCGCGCCGTAGCGTCCGTGCTCCACCCCCACGCCGTGGCGCTCGAGCGCGGTGGCGAACGCGGCCCCCGGCTGCGTCGCAGAGGTCCACTCCCGCATCGGCTCGCCGAGCACCTGCGCATAGGCCGGAGCGAGGTACGGCAGCTCGAGCGGCGTGTGCCCGGGCGTCGCGGTCACGGCGATGACGAACGGCGCCTGGTCGTGCGGTCGCGCATGACCCGAGATCCGCGCCCAGAGCTTCCACCGTTTCGTCGTCGTACGACGCAGTGCGTGGGCCTCGTCGGCGATGATCACGTCCCACGTGTGGTCCGCGACCTTGTCCAGCCGGTCCCAGGTGATCACGACCCACTCGAGACCGCCGTCGCCCAGCGCCGTGATGGTGCGGCACCAGTGGCCGATCGTGATCGCGGCGGGCCGGTCGGCGACGACGAGCACTCGTCGCGCACCGCGGAGGTCGCCGACCGCCGTCGCCCCGAGGACCGCGGCGATCGTCTTGCCCACGCCCGGCTCGTCGGCCAGCAGGAACTGCCGTCCGCCCGCCGCGGCGCGCGCCGCGATCGCATCGGCCGCCTCGAACTGGATCCTTCGAGGCTCGAGCTCGTCGGTCGGCTCGGGGCTGGGCGTCGGGTGGTCGGGGTTGAGGGCGTTCTCGATGAACCGCCCGAGCGTGTGCGGACCCGGAGCGTAGGGCGCGAGGTGGTCGGGCAGAGCCCGCCCGACGTACAGGTGGGTCCTGACGGCCGGGTGCCAGGTGGCGCCGTCGACCTGTGTCCCGTACGGCACGTCGAGCACCCACAGCCGCTCACCCGGCCCGGCGTCCGGCAGCGGCTGCGGTGGCTGCCGCGTCCTGCCCCGGCGCGGGGACCCGCTGCGTCGACGGGCGCCGGATCGGCGAGGACTGGCCACCCCCGGACGCTATCGGGGCCTCGACCACGAACAGAGGCGGCTCGCCTGGGCGAGCGTTGCTCGACCGCGGCCCGACCCAGCGCTACGGCTGGAAGAGGGAGGCGTTCGCCTCGATCCAGCGAGTTGTCCTCTCGGAGGCGTCCAGCAACCCGTCCGCCACCCATCGTGCCTGCGGCTCCAGGCCTCGCGCCGCCAACGACGAGGTCACCGCACTGGTGCGGCGACGAACGTCGGCGACCCCTGCGGCGACGTTCGCAGGCGTCTCCTCGACGCCGTACCCGTGGAGGAAGACCTCGACGCGGTGGGCTCGGTCGGGGGTGACGTCGAAGTGGTGGAACTCGTGGCAGGTCTGGTCGTCCCGAAACGGAACGGTCCAGTCCATGGCGTAGTAGACGTCGAACATCGGCTCGGCCGGGTGGGCAAAGTCCCAGTCGAGGATCCCGACCGCCCTCTGGTCGCGCCAGATGAGGTTCCACGGGGCGAAGTCGCCATGGCACACCACCTCGTTGTCGCTGGGACCACCCGTCGAGTCGGCCCAGGTCGTGCCGGGGCGCGGGCGGTAGCCGCGCACCGCGTCATGGTAGGAGCGCAGCAGCTTCGCGACGCTGGTGAGTCCTTCGTCCGACTGCAGATAACCCCAGGAGACCGGGCCGTCCTCACCGGTCAGGAAGGTGAGGAGCTCACGGCCCTCCTCGTCGTACCCCCGGTGCCCAGGTGCTGCCTCGTAGCCGACCGATTCCAGGTGCAGGAGCAGGTCGGCCACCGCCGGCGTCCACGGTTGTGGTGATCGATGGACGAGGTCGCCTCGTCGGAAGATCTCGCGGACCTCGTCGCCATCGGTGAACCACTCGTCGGTCTCGGCCACGACCGGAGCGTAGGCGTCGACGTCGCGGAGTGCACGTGCGTTTCCTCCGGGCACTCACGACGGGGTCACGGCGGGTCCGCACGGATCCCGACACCCGAACGCGGTGGTCCAGCGCGGCCACCGCGCCCGCGACGAGCTGAACGCGCTCCGCCAGGCGTGCTCCACCGGATGCTCGATCGCTGGCCGGCGCGCGGACTGGGGCACGTGTGGAGGTGGTGGCGCGTAGTCGGACGTACGTAGTTGCCCAGCGCCCAAGGTAGTTTCGTGTGGTTGCGCCGGTCGTCGACCGCAAGAAGTCATGTATGTACGTCCGACTACAAGCGCACGTCACGGCGCCCGACTCTCGGCATGTGCGGATGGTCCTGTGACGGGGTGTCCGAAGGTCTTCTCCGAGCCGGCAGCTTCTCGGACGAGCTGGACGGCGCGGCCGCCCCGGACGTCGACGGCGAGGAGGGGCTCGCGGCCGGCGGCCCGGACGACGACGCCAGAGCGCGGCGGCGGAGCTGCCCGACGAGCACCGGCAGCGTGACAACCATCCCGAGGCCTGCGACGGCGACGAGCCCGCCGCGTGGCCCCGCCACCGCCGAGAGCGGACCGGCCAGCAACGAGCCGAGCGCGATGGCGCCCACGTTGAGCTGGTCGTAGATCCCGAACACGCGCGCGAGCGTCCCACCGTCGGTCCCGCGCTGGAGCAGCGTGACCGCGGCCACCTCCGCCACCAGGGTCGTGCCACCGGCGACCGCGACGAGCGCGAAGCCGAAGGTGGTGGCGCCGACCGCTCCCAGGGCGACGAGGGTGGTGCAGAAGCCGAGGAGGGTCACGACCAGGACTGCGGAGGTCCGGTCGCCGCGGGTGAACCGGTTGACGACCAGCATCGACGCCAGGGCCCCCACGGTCAGGGTGGCGTTGAGCAGACCGAGCGGGCTGTCGCCCTCCGGCGCCGCGTCGGCGAGCAGCACGATCGCCACGACCAGGTAGCCGTAGAGGAAGTTGTCGAGGACGGCGAGGCTCATGGGCCGGCGGATCTCGGGCCGACGGGCCACGGCGGCCACGCCGGCGACGAGGTCGCCCAGCCAGCCGATCGGCTGGGGCCGCACGGGTCGGGGGAGTCGCACGGGCGCGGCGACGGTGCCGGCGACGATGAACAGGACAGCGGCGACGAGCACGGCCCCTTCGGTCCCTGCCCCGGCCAGGACGAGCAACCCGAACACTCCGGGCCCGCCGATCCACGTGACGTTCTCGACGCAGGTGACGAGCGCGTTCGCCGGCGGCAGGTCGCGGTCCGGCACGCACTCCGGAGTGGCAGCGGCGAGCGAGGGGAACGACGGCGTCGCGGCCACCGCGACCAGGGCGGTGACACCGACCATGACGGCGACCGGCCAACCGGCGGCCGTCGCCGATGACGAGCACGAGTGCGAGGGCCGCTCGCACCCACGCGGACGCCGGCCAGCACGGCACTGCGCGATCGGCGGTCGGCCAGGACGCCGGCGAGCGCGGAGCAGAGGGCGTACGGCGCGAACGCCAGCGCGACCGTGACGGAGACCCAGACCCCTGACCCGGTCTCCACCAGGACGTGGACCCCCACCGCGAGGGTGAGGACGAGCTGCCCGACCGTGGCCACGCCGTGAGCGAGGCAGAGCCGGCGAAACGCCCTGCTCGCCAGTGCCGACCGGAAGCCCGGGGGGTTCACCGATCGACCTCGCGGAGCGGCGCGAACCCGTTGAACCCGACGGAGGAGTACGTCGTGGTGTAGGCGCCGGCCGCATGGATGCGCAGCCGGTCGCCCACCCGCAGGTCGAGCGGCAGCCGTGGACGGTGCTCCTGGTAGAGCACGTCGACGCTGTCGCAGGTCGGTCCGGCGAGGACCACGTCTGCGGTCCGTCCTCGGAGCGGGCGCCCCTCGCGGTGCGCAGTGATCCGGTAGCGGATCGCCTCGCCCATCGTCTCGGCCAGCCCGGAGAACAGCCCCACGTCGACGTACACCCAGCGCCGGCCGGCGCGCTCGGAGACGAGGACCACCTCGGTCTCGAGGGTGCCGGCGTCGGCGACGAGCACACGACCCGGCTCGGCCATGAGCGGCGGCACGTCCGGACCGAGGTAGCGCCCGACCGCCGCCATGATCGCGGTCGCCGAAGGACGGCACGTCCGGCGTGCGAACGGCGGCGTGCGCCGGGAAGCCTCCGCCGAGGTCGACGACGGCGAGGTCGGAGCCGTGGGCTCCGGACGACGGCGCGGAGCCGGGCGGTCGTCGCCAGCGGCTCGTCCCACGCCGTGACGTCGTGCTGCTGGCTCCCGACGTGGAAGCAGATGCCCACCGGGTGGCCGTGCGTGACCGCCCGGGCGAGCAACCGGCCGGCCGTCACCTCGTCGCAGCCGAACTTCTGGCCGAGTGCCCAGTCGGCGCCGGCTCCGCTGGTGGTGATCCGCACCAGCAGCGTGGCGCCAGGTGCCAGGTCGATCAGCTTGTCCAGCTCGGCGTCGCAGTCGACGGAGAACCGGCGCACGCCGCGGGCGTGGGCGTGGGCGATGTCGACGGGCTTCTTCACGGTGTTGCCGTAGGAGATCCGCGCCGGATCGGGGTCGACGGCGAGGACGGCGTCGATCTCGCCGGGGCTGGCGACGTCCCAGCGAGCGCCCTCGTCGAGGAGCGCGTCGAGCACCGGCCGTGACGGGTTCGCCTTGACCGCGTAGTGCAGGTCGACGCCAGGCAGCGCGGCATGCAGCTGCCGGTAGGAGCGGCGGACGGTCGCCAGGTCGACGGTGAGCATCGGCGTCGTCGGAGCGCTCGTCGGGCCGACGCGCGGCTCGGCGTGACGCCGCTGCCTCGGGATCGGCGAGAGGGGCGGGGCGATCGTCACCAGTGGCTCCTTCTGGTCCGTCGGCAGCCCGCGCACGGGGAGCCGTCCTGCCGTGAAGGAGTCGGCGGATCAGGCGGTGATACCGGAGCCCAGCGGAACGGGCGCCGTCAGCGGCGCGAACGTGATCGGGGACCCGACTCCTGCCGCACGGAACGTCGGTGCTCGACGGCAACTCACGTCGCAGCGCACTGCGAGAGCGGCAGATCTGTTCCTCTGCCGGACAGCGACCCGCCCCACGGTGGCGCAGCGCTCAGGTGCGCAGGTCCGGAGCCGCGACGAGCGTGCCGAACCCGGTGTCGTACGTCGCGTCGAGGTGCGCCAGCAGGGCGGCGTTGAGCGGCGCCAGCCGGTCGCCGGGGGCCAGCAGCGTGCAGGGCTCGATCTTGGCGAAGAACCCGATCGGGGTGTCGGCGGCCACCAGCTCGCTCCCGCTCGGCGTGCCGCGCTCGGGCGCTCGCTCGAGGCGCGCGCCGTCGGCGTAGGAGACGGGGTAGGCGAAGGTGCCACCGACCGACACGCCCTGCCCGACAGCGCTGGGGCGCCCCGTGCGGTGGGCGTCCATGAGCGGCAGGAGCGTCTCCAGGTCGGCCGCGGAGAGCCCGGTGTCGAGGCCGGCGACCAGGTGCCGCTGGAGCAGGGCGAAGAACGTCGGGTCGATCGCGGCGATCGTGGTGACCCCGGCCGACATGCGCGTGTTGAGCTCGGTCGGTCGGAACCCGTCGGCGGTGAGGACCCCGTCGATCCCGAAGGCGCCGCGGTAGTCGTGTGCCGCGCGGAGGTGGTCACCGACCCGGCGCGCGACGCCGCGCATCTCCTCGCGGTCGGCGGCCGGGGGGTCCCACCACGTGCTGAGGCCGCCGTAGACGAAGCGGCGCTCCTCGACCTGGCGCAGGATCGCCAGCTCGACCGGCCGGAAGACCGCCGTCCCGCCGCCCGGCCCCGGCACCACGACGCCGTGGATCGAGCACGGGACCCCGTCGAGGAAGGGCATCACCCGCACCCGGTCGCACCGCGGCGCGAAGAAGGCGAACGCGGCGGTCTGGTCGCCGCGCGTCGCGCACCCAGCGCACGAAGTTGCCGCCACCGTTCAGGCCGTCGCGGGCGTCCCCGCTCCACACCACGCCCAGCCCGCCGGGGAAGCACCGTGGGGCCCGGCGCCGATCTCGGCGGTGGCGGTCGCGAGCGCCGCGGCGTCGCACTCCACGATCCGGTACGGCGCGTGGTCGACGCCGGCGCGCGGCCCAGATCTCGTCGGCGAGCATCTTGTCCTCCAGCGCCAGGTAGGCGCCCGGGCCGCCCACCCAGCACCGGGCGGCCCAGGATCGGCTCGTCGTCGGAGACGAACGGCGAGACGACCCACACGCCGCGCCGCTCCGGGTCGAACGCCTCGATGGCCGCGACGGCCGTCGGGCGGCAGGGTGCGGACCGCCCGGTCGTGCACCCGCACCTCCTCGGTCATCGACGGCGGTCGGAGGAAGGGTGAGCTCCACGACGGTGCAGGCGTCGTCCGCCGGCACCGGCCCGGCGCCCCGCCCGGTCGAGACGACCAGCACCGGGCACCCCCAGGACGTGAGCTCCGCGACGGTCCGGGTGTAGCCGGCCAGGATGCCGGGCCCGACCAGCACCGGGCGGCCGGCGTACCGCTCGGCGAGCCGGGCGACGACCGCGGCGCGGGTCGCGTCGTCGGCGAGGTCGAGCGCGGGCACCGGGCCGCTCACTCCACGTCCACGGGCGTGGCGCCGGTCATGGCGGCGAGCTCGTCGTACGTCGTCGAGTAGACGGCCGACGGGTGCCCTGCCGCGGCCCACAGGACCGGGTGCCGGCGCAGCCAGGTGTCCAGGTAGGTCGGTACCGGTCGGGGGTGGGCGATGGGGGAGACCCCGCCGATGACCTGTCCGGTGTGCTCGCGCACGAGCTCGGGGGTGGCCCGCCTCAGCCGCTCGACCCCGATGGTGGCGGCCACCAGGGTCGTGTCGACGCGGTGCGCACCCGAGGTGAGGACGAGGACCGGGGCGCCGGCCGCCTCGAAGAGCAGGCTGTTGGCGATCGCGCCCACCTCGCACCCCAGTGCCGCGGCGGCGAGTGCGGCCGTGTGGACCGAGTCGGGCAGGATGACCACCTCGCCCGTCCCGCCGAGGCGGTGGTGCTCGTCTCGGAACCGGGTCACCATCGCGTGCTCGATCGCCATGGTGGGACCCTAGTCGCGACCGCGTGGTGGTTCACCGGGGTTTCGGCGGGGTAGAAGATGTGTCGAGCCACCAGGTCAGAGAGGATGTCGCCCATGACGGACCCAGCGACTCCCGCGACGCCGACCACCCCGGCGACGGTGCCCCGCCCGGCGTCGGTGACCAGGGCGGTCCAGCTGATCCTGCTCCTCGTCCTGCTCGCGGCAGCGGTCACCGTGCTCGCGGTGACCTTCGACGAGGACCTGGTGACCGCCTGGGCCGGCGGCCAGGGGATCTCGGCCGACGACACCCGGGTGCCGCCGTCGTTCACGCCGGTGGTCGTCGTCCTGTTCGTCGTCGTCTCCAGCCTCCTGCTGGTGCTGATGGCCTTCCTCCGCGACGGTCACAACTGGGCGCGGCACTGCCTCGGCGCTGCCACCGGCCTGATCGCGGTGGTGGTCGTGGCCGGGACCCGCACCGGGCCGCCGACCGTGTTCCTCGTCGCCGCGCTGCTGGCGCTCGCGATCGACGTGGTGCTGCTGGTCTTCCTGTACCTGCCGACCACGAGCGCGTACGTCGCCGGGCCGCCCCGCCGCGGGGCGCCCACCCAGGTCTGAGAGCCAGGTCCCAGGTCCGAGCCCGTCCGGGCCGGGTCCGAGCCGGGCAGCCCCGTCGGCGCTGCCCCGCGTCCGTACGGGACGGGCACCCTGCCGGGCGGGCGTCGGAGCGATGGCGGGGCGGTGGCGGGGCGGCGCGTCGGAACGACTCTTGACGCGATGTCGGCGCTGCGGTGTAGCGTTCGGGTTGTTCGAACACGCGTTCGAACAACCGGTGGGGTCGACCTCGACCCCCGGCCCCGCCGGTCCCCGCTCGTGCGTGACAGCAAGGAGGCCGGTCGTGAGGCGATACGACGATCCCGTGGAGGTCCGCCGCGGTGCGGTGGACGACACCGTCCTCGGTGCCGAGGCTCCGGTGCAGTTCCTGTGGCGCGGCCGGCTCTGGAAGGTGCGTGCGGTGCTGGCGCGCTGGGTGGAGACCGGTGCCTGGTGGCAGTCCGGCCGAGCGCAGGCGGTGATCGGCACCGGCGACGACGGTGGTGACGGTGCCGCGACCGACACCCTGGCCCGTCCGGCCGACCTGCTCGGCGAGCGCGAGGTCTGGCGCGTCGAGGCCGGTCGCGGCGGCCTCGGGACCGCCGGCGACACCGGGGTCTTCGAGCTCTCCCTCGACTGGTCCGACGGCCGCTGGCTGCTCGTCGGCTGCGAAGACTGAGGGCCGCGCCATGACGATGAGCCCGCTGGACGGCCCTCTCGACCGGAGCCCCTACCTGCTCCCGGCCACGACGCACTCCTACCTGCTGCGCTCGGCCGAGTCGCTGAGCGAGGCGATCTCCACACGCGAGGTGGCCGCGCGCTACGCCTTCGCCCACGTGGCGGCGCTGCGCGCGGCCGCCGCGCTGCTCGCAGCCCGTGCCCGGCCGACGCCGACGAGGCGTCGTCCGCAGAAGAACGCCTGGGTGCTGCTGGCCGAGGTCGCCCCCGAGCTGGGGGAGTGGGCGACGTTCTTCGCGGCCGGGGCCGGCAAGCGAGCGGCCGCCGAGGCCGGGTCCTCCCGGGCGGTGAGCGAGCGCGAGGCCGACGACCTGGTCCGCGACGCCGACCGCTTCCTCGGCGTCGTCGAGCACGCGCTCGGACTGGTCCCGCACTCGCCCCTGCGTGAGCAGCTGGTCCGCCACGTGTCCTGAGCGACCGGACGCGCGCAACCCCCCCCAGCTTCCGCTCGGCGTGTGGCCGGAAGAGCAACCCTCCCTGCCGGGCACGCGGGTCGACGCGACCGGGCGCGAGCTCGGAGTGCTCCGCACCCCACCTCGGCACGCTCTCGGTGCTCCTGGAGTGGAGCGCCGAGGACCTGCCGAGCGCCTTCGAGATGCACCGCAACGACGTCGTCCACGCCGACGACCAGCACAACCGCAACCCCTTCGTCGACCACCCCGAGTGGGCCGACTCGCTCTGGGCTGAGGATCCGACGGGGCCGGCTTGACCGCCGGTCGGGGGCTCGACCTACACTGACCGAGTTCGAACATCTGTTCGATGAACGTGATGTCAGCCAGGGGTCGAGCCGGCTGGAGGCCCCGCATGTCCGACCCGTTCCCGCACCTGCACGTCTCCTCGGGCTACTCCCTGCAGTACGGCGCCTCGCACCCTCACGTGCTGGTCGAGCGGGCCGCGGAGCAGGAGATGGACACCCTGGCGCTGACCGACCGGGACGGCACCTACGGCGCGGTGAAGTTCGCCAAGGCGTGCGGGCGAGCCGGGATCCGGCCGGTGCTGGGGGTCAACCTGGCCTACCGCGGTGCGCGCCCGGTCGCGCCGACGGCCGCCGGCCGTACGCCGACCCGCGGCGGCGCCTACCGCGACCTGCCCGTCGAGCGGGGCGGGCTGGCGCGGGCGACGTTCCTGGCCAGTGCCGACACCCGCGGGGGCCGGGCCGGGTGGGCAGCGGTGTGCCGGCTGGTCTCGGCGGTGCACCTGGCCGGCGAGCGGGGGAGCCCGGTGCTCGACCTGAGCGACCCGGCCCGCCTGCCGGCCGGCGTCGCCGACCTGCTCGCGAGCGGCGACCTGGTCGTGCTGCTGGGGCCCGACTCCGAGATCGGGCTGGCAGCCACCCGGCGCCGCGACGACCTCGCCCGGGCCGCCCTGGCGCCGTGGGAGGCACTGGTCCCGCGCACCCACCTGGTCGTCGAGGTGGTCTCCCACCGGCTCCCCGGCACCCCCGAGCACGGGTGGGGCGCCGGCACCACGCCGCACGCCGCCCGGATGCTGACCCTCGCCCGCAGCGCCGGCCTGGGCGCGGTGCTCACCAACGCCGTCCGGTACGCCGAGCGCCGCGACGCCGTCACCGTGGACGTCCTGGACGCCGCGCGGCGGCTGGTCGCGCTCGACCGGCGTCACCTCGAGCGCCGCAACGCCGAGGGGTTCCTCAAGTCCGGCAAGCAGATGCACGAGGTCGCCGAGGAGGTCTGTGCCGCCGCCGGGCTGGGTGCCGGGGCGGAGGGGAGTCCCGCTCGAGCGGCCACCCGGCTGCTGGCGAGCACCCGCACCCTGGCGGACCGGTGTGCCCTCGACCCGCGCGCCGACCTCGGGCTGGGGGAGGTGCACTTCCCCGAGCTCACCCTCTCCACGCGACCCACGCCGGCACCCACGCCGGCACCCACGCCGGCACCCATGCCGGCCCCGACGTCGCGCTCCGCGCCCGGTGCGAGGGCGCCATCGGCGCCCGCTACGGCTCGGGCCCCAAGCAGGTGGTGTGGAAGCGGCTCGACGACGAGCTCGAGCTGATCGGGGGACTCGGCTACGCGTCGTACTTCCTCACCGTCGGCGACGTCACCGACCTGATCCGCGAGATGGGGGTCCGCTGCGCAGCGCGGGGCTCGGGGGCGGGCAGCCTGGTCACCTACCTGCTCGGCGTCTCCGGGGTCGACCCCATCCGGCACGGCCTGCTGATGGAGCGCTTCCTCTCCCCGCTGCGCCGGGCCCTGCCCGACATCGACGTCGACGTGGAGTCCGCGCGCCGCCTCGAGGTCTACGAGGCGATCCTCGACCGCTACAGCGGCGAGCGGTGCGTCACGGTGTCGATGATGGACACCTACCGGGTCCGGCACGCCGTGCGCGACGTCGGCGGCGCGCTCGGCCTGCCGCCGGGCGAGACCGACGCGATCGCCAAGGCGTTCCCCCACATCCGGGCCCGCGACGCCCGCGCGGCGCTGCGCGAGCTGCCCGAGCTGCGCGCGGCCGGCCTCGACCAGCTCCACGGCGGCGCACCCCTCGACCTCTTCTTCGACCTCGTCGAGCGCCTCGACGGACTGCCCCGCCACGTGGCGATGCACCCGTGCGGGGTGCTGCTCTCCGACGCCACCCTGCTCGACCGGACCCCGGTGGAGGCCAGCTTCGCCGGCTTCCCGATGAGCCAGTTCGACAAGGACGACGTCGAGGACCTCGGCCTGCTCAAGCTCGACGTCCTCGGCATCCGGATGCAGAGCGCGATGGCGCACGCGGTCGCCGAGATCGGCCGCGTCGACGGCGTCGAGCTCGACCTCGACGACGAGGAGCAGGTACGCCGCGACGACCCCGACACCTACGCGATGATCAGCAGCGCCAAGACCCTCGGGGTCTTCCAGATCGAGTCGCCCGGCCAGCGCGAGCTGATCGGCAAGTCCGGCATCGACGACTTCGGCGAGATCATCACCGACATCTCGCTCTTCCGCCCGGGACCGGTCAAGAGCGACATGATCACGCCCTACCTCGACGTCAAGCACGGCTGGCGCGAGGCGACGTACCTCCACGAGGACCTGCGCCCGATCCTCGCCGAGACCCACGGCGTCGTGGTCTTCCACGAGCAGGTCATCATGATGATCGCCGAGCTCACCGGCATCTCCTACGCCGAGGCCGACGAGAAGCGGCGCGCGCTCGGCGACCACGACAGGATGGCGCAGACCCGGCTGTGGTTCCACCCGCGGGCCCTCGCTCGCGGCTACCCGCTCACCGTCGTCGAGCAGGTCTGGACGGTGCTCGAGGCCTTCGCCTCCTTCGGCTTCTGCAAGGCCCACGCCGCGGCGTTCGCCCTGCCGACCTACCAGTCGGCCTGGCTCAAGACCCACTGGCCGGCGCACTTCCTGGCCGGGGTGCTGACGCACGACCCCGGCATGTACCCCAAGCGGCTCATCCTCGACGACGTCCGCCGGCTCGGCATCGAGGTGCTCGGGCTCGACGTCAACGCCTCCGAGCGGGCCTACGTCGTGGAGGGGTCCGCCGCCGAGGGCTACGGCATCCGGCTCGCCCTGGCCGAGGTCAAGGGCATCAACGCCGCCGAGGTCGACCGGGTCGTCGCGGCCCGTCCCTACTCCTCCCTCACCGACTTCTGGCACCGCGCCCGGGTCTCACGGCCCGTGGTCGAGCGGCTGGTCCTGGCCGGTGGGTTCGACAGCACCTACGGGCTCGGGAGCCGCGGCCCCGGTGGGAGCGGTGGGACCGGCGGCGACACCGTGCGGCCCCGGGGCCGGGTGACCCGGCGCGACCTGCTGCTGCAGGCCGCCGAGCTCGACCGCTACGGCAAGGCGCTCGACCGGGCCCAGCGCTCGGCGCGGGGGCGCGGCCTGCGTGGGTCCGGCGTGCCCGCCGCCCGGCCCGCGGCGACCCGCGCCGCCGAGGCCGCGCTGCGCAACAGCACCGACCCGTCGGCCCGCTCGGAGGTGGCCGACCTCGAGCGGCACCCGCTCGGTCGCGAGGGGGTCTGGGCCAGGGCGGCGGCGCAGAGCCGCGCGACCGTGGCACCGCCCCCGGTCGAGTCGGTGCAGCTCACCCTCGACCTCGGCGACGCCCCCCGGGAGGGCGAGGTCTCCGGGTTGCCCGAGATGAGCGCGGCGGAGTCGATGGCTGCGGAGCTGGAGATCCTGGGGCTCGACGTCAGTCGGCACGTCATCGAGGGCTACGCGCGGTTCCTCGCCGAGCTCGGCACCACCCACGGCCGGGACCTGCTCCAGCAGCGCAGCCGCTCCGAGCTGCTGGTCGCCGGGGTGAAGGTCGCGACCCAGACCCCGCCGATCCGGTCGGGACGGCGGGTGGTCTTCCTCACCCTCGACGACTCGACCGGCCCGATCGACGCGACGTTCTTCGAGGACGCCCAGGGGCCCTACGCCCAGACGGTCTTCCACTCCTGGCTGCTGGTCGTGCGGGGCCGGCTGCGACGGACCGGCCACCGTGGGGTCTCGCTGCGCGCCACCGGGGCCTGGGAGCTCTCTGCGCTGCACGGGCTGTGGCGCCGTGCGGGCATCGACGCGGTCCACGACCACCTCGCCGACGTGCCGCAGGACGTCGCGGCCGACCCCGCGCAGCGCCGTGTGCTGGTCCACAGCAGCGGCTTCCGGATGTCGCCCTACGCCGACATCAAGCCGGCAGGGGAGTCCGGCAAGGACGTCGCCCGCGCGCTGTGGCACCGGTCCCCGGGGAGCCCCGGATGATCGGCCCGACGCGTGCTCGCAGGCCCCCCGGCGTCGCTCCCGGGGTGCGGCGGCGGGCCCCGGAGGTGTCCCTCCGCCCAGGCGACGTCGCCGCCCGGGGGGCAGGGGGGCATGCCCTAGGGTGCTGGTCATGTCTGCGAGCGAACGCCGCGCCGCCCCCCGCACCGCCGTGGTGTGGGACGTGCTCGACCCGGTCCTGCGGAGCGACGTACCCCTGGACGTCGTCGACATCGGCGGCGGCACCGGCGGGTCCGCGGTCCGGGTCGCCGGACTCGGGCACCGGGTCTCGGTCATCGACCCCAGCCCCGACGCCCTGGCCTCCCTCGACCGGAGGGCCCGCGAGCTCGGGGTCGAGGTCGCCGGTCGGCAGGGAGACCTCTCCGACCTGCTCGAGCTCGTCGGACCCGGCAGCGTCGACGTCGTGCTGTGCCACGGCGTCCTCGAGGTCGTCGACGACGCCGCCGCCGCGCTGGCCGCGATCCGCACGGTGCTCCGGCCCGGCGGCCACCTCAGCCTCGTGGTCGCCCAGCGCCACGCCGCCGTCGTCGCGCGGGCGATGGCCGGCCACTTCGCGCAGGCCACCGCGCTGCTCGACGACACCACGGGCCACGGCCGCACCGGCCGCCGCTTCACCCGGGCCGAGGCCGAGGACCTGCTCGTCGGTGCCGGCTTCGAGGTCGCCTCGGTCCACGGCGTCCGGGTCTTCGCAGACCTCGTGCCCGGCTCGCTGCTCGACCTCGAGCCCGGTGCCACCGCCGCGCTCGTCGAGCTCGAGCGTGCCGTCGCCGATCGGCCCGAGTACCTCCCGCTCGCGACCCAGGTGCACCTGCTCGCACGCTGAGCCGTCCCCGGGTGGGTGCCCGTGACGACCGGCCCCTCCGGTGGCGGGCGCGGTGTCGAGCGGGGTGGCGGGCCAGATGGCGGGCTCGGTGTCGGGGCCACCCCGATCCTGCACGTCGACATGGACGCCTTCTACGCGTCCGTGCTGCTGCGCGACCGGCCCGAGCTCCAGGACCAGCCGGTCATCGTCGGCGGCGGCCATCGTGGGGTGGTGCTGGCGGCCAACTACCCGGCCCGCGAGTACGGCGTCCGCTCGGCGATGACGGCGACCCGGGCGCGCCGGCTGTGCCCGCACGCCGTGGTGCTGCAACCCGACTACGACCTGTTCGCCACGGTCTCGACCGCGGTGATGGAGGTGTTCCGCCGCACGACGCCGCTGGTGGAGGCGGTCTCGATGGACGAGGCGTTCCTCGACGTCTCCGGCGCGAGCCGCCGCCTCGGCACGCCGGTCCGGATCGCCGAGGACCTGCGCGCGACCATCCACGACGAGCAGGGCATCACCTGCTCGGTCGGTGTCGCCGCCTCGATCTCGGTCGCCAAGCTCGCCAGCAAGCGGGCCAAGCCCGACGGCGTGCTCGTGGTGCCACCCGAGCGGGTCACGGCGTTCCTGCACCCCCTCGACGTCGGTGAGCTGTACGGCGTGGGGGAGAAGACCCAGGCGATGCTGCACCGGCTCGGGCTGATGACCGTCGGCGACCTGGCGCACACCCCGCTCCGCACGCTCCAGCGCGCGGTCGGTCGCCATCTCGGCGCGCACCTGAACGAGCTCGCCTGGGGTGCGGACCGGCGTACGGTCAACGCCCGCGGCGGGGGCGTCTTCGGGCACGGCGCGCGCACGGGCGAGGCGGACCCGGACAAGTCGATGGGGGCACAGGAGACCTTCGGCCGCGACACCGACGACCGGACGATGGTGCTGCGCGAGGTGCTCGGGCTGACCGCCAAGGTGGCCGCCCGGATGCGGTCGGCCGGCGTCGCGGGGCGGACGGTCACGATCACGGTGCGGTTCGCCGACTTCACCACCATCACCCGCAGCCGCACCCTGCCCGAGGCGACCGACGTCACCCAGGAGATCTACGCGGCCGCCGTCCGTCTCTACGACGCGCTCGGCCTCCAGCGGGCCCGGATCCGGCTCGTCGGCGTCCGGGTGGAGGGGCTGCTGGCGCGCGACCAGGTGCAGCGGCAGGGGGTGCTGGGCGAGCGCGAGCACGGCTGGTCCGAGGCCGACCGGGCGATCGACCGGGCGACGCGACGCTTCGGTGCGGCCGCCGTACGCCCGGCCAGCCTGCTGCGCTGAGGACGGTCGTCCGAGCCCCTCGGAGCCGACCGGGACGACCCCGCGGCGCCCCGGAGCACCACCGCACTCGGCGTGCCTTCACCCGAAAGGAGCCACTCGAGGGCGCCGAGGCACTACGTTCGGAGGATTGGTCCACGATTTTCTGGATCCTGGCTACCGTCCTGCCCGGCACCTGCCTATCCTTGACCTGACCCACTGGTTTTGCACGACCCTGGAGGCAACGGTGCCACTCTCCGAAGAGGAGCTGCGACTGCTCGAACAGATGGAGCGCGCCCTCGTCGAGGAGGACCCGAAGTTCGCCTCCACCCTGCGCGGCACGACCATGCGTCAGAGCGCTCGACGCCGCGCGATCATCGCCGGTGTGGCCTTCGCTGCCGGCATCGCCGTGCTCATGACCGGTGCGGTCAAGCAGCTCTGGTACGTCGGCATCATCGGCTTCGTGCTGATGCTCGCCTCCGCGATGATCGCCCTCAGCGCCCTGCGTGGTCAGCAGCAGGCCGGCGCCGCCGCTCCCGGTGAGCAGCGCGCGACCGGGCACGGCAACTTCTCCGTGATCGACGGTGGGCGTCGTACCAAGCGGGCGCGTGGCCGCAACCGCACTCGCAACCGCACGTCCGGCACCTTCATGGAGCGGATGGACGAGCGCTGGCGTCGCCGCCGCGAGCGCGGCGGCTTCTGACCCGTCCCACCTTCGCCCGACCCGTCCCCTCCCAGGGGTGCGGGTCGATGTGCTTTTCCGTCGACGAGCAATGGAAGGCCCACGCTGGTTGAGGCGTGAGGCCGCCAGGCCCGGCCGTCCCGGTGGTTGAGGTGTGAGGGCCGCCAGGCCCGGCCGGCCCGGTGGTTGAGGTGTGAGGGCCGCCAGGCCCGGCCGGCCCGGTGGTTGAGGTGTGAGGGCCGCCAGGCCCGAGCCTCGAAACCTGGTGGGCCGAGGGTCGGTGTCGGGCACGGCGTTGGCGCTCGGGTGCGGTGGTTTCGAGGCTCGTCGCTGGCGCTCCTCGCACCTCAACCACCGGGGAGGCCGCGTTGGCGCACGCTGGTTGAGGTGCGAGGGCCGCCAGGCCCGAGCCTCGAAACCCGGTGAGCCGAGAGTCGGTGTCGGGCACGGCGTTGGCGCTCGGGCACGGGTGGTTTCGAGGCTCGTCGCTGGCGCTCCTCGCACCACAACCACCGTGAGGGGCTCGTCGCTGGCGCTCCTCGCACCTCAACCACCGGGGAGGCCGCGCTGGCCCTCTTCGCACCTCAACCACCGGGGAGGCCGCGCGGGCGGTCCTCGCACCTCGACCACCGGGGAGGCCGCGCGGGCGCTCCTCGCAGCTCAACCACCGAGTCGGCGCGAGCTGGCGCTGGCTCGAGCTCAGATGTGGTCGACGACGTTGCCGGCGAGGGCGGGCTCGGGGAGGGGAGCCGCGTCGCCACCCGTCGTACGGCGGCGGCGGAAGGCCGACACCGGCAGCCAGCGGGCCAGGCGGCGCCCGTGGGGGGACGATCCCGCCTCGAGGGCAGCCGTGCAGGTCAGGACGTCGTCGTGCAGCGCGCCCGGCTCCGCGCCCCGGCCCACGCCGGCCCGGGCGTAGCGCCCGCGCTCGACCTCACGCGCGATCCGGGTCAGTGACTCGGCGGCCTCGGGGTTGCGCTGGGCACCGTGCTGGGGCCGCTCGTCCTCGTCGTCGGTCCGGCCGAGACGGCGCACGAGGATCGCCTCGACCTCGCGCGGTGAGCGGGAGCCGGGCCACTGCTGGCGCAGGTCGAGCACGGTCGCCCGCAGCTCCTCCCAGGCGGCCTCGGGTCCACCGAGGACGCGGCGTGCGCGCTGGCGCCCGCGCAGGAGCCGCGGCCCGACGACCACGGCGGCCAGGAGCAGGAGCGTGACGAGGACGAGGAGGACGAGCCGCCACGGCACGCCGCCGCCGTCGCTCTCGGCGGCGGCGTTCTCGTCCGTCGCGTCCTGGGGGGCCGTGGTCGGCTGCTGCGGCTCCCGGTCGGGGCCGGCCGACTGCGAGGCGCTGGGCTCCGAGTCGGGCGAGACGGTGGGCAGGTCGACCTCGCTGCCCCGGGTGGAGTACGCCGGCAGCGCGGCGTCGGGCACCCGGTCGCCGGGGGTGGGGTCGAAGAGGACCCACCCGGCGCCGGGGAAGTACAGCTCGGGCCAGGCGTGCAGGTCGTAGGCGCTGTAGACCCAGGTGTCGCCCTCGACCCGGTCGGGCGTCAGGAACCCGACCGCGACCCGGGCCGGGATGTCGAGGGTGCGCGCCATGACGGCCATCGCTGCCGCGAACTGCTCGCAGTAGCCGACCCGGCCCGATCGGGCGTCGAGGAAGGCGGCGAGCTGGTCGGCCCCGACCTTGCCGGGGGGAGCGTCGTCGAGGCTGTAGCGGAAGCCCCCGTCCTCGCGGAACCACTGCTGGAGGGCGACGGCCCGCTCGTAGTCGGTCAGGGAGCCGGCGGTGACGTCGCGCGCGGTGCGGGCCACCACCGGGGACAGGTCGCTCGGGTAGGCGGTCAGCTCGGACGAGATGCTCGGCGGTCGCGGTCGAGGAGCTGCTCAGGGAGGCGGCCAGGAAGTCGTACTGGACCGCCGTCATCGAGTAGCTCATCCCGGCGGTGGTCAGGTCGTCGTCGCTGGCCAGGAAGTCCCGGGTGCTGGGGTCGTAGCGCCAGTCGCCGGGCGCGTCGATCTCGGAGATCGGTGCCTGCGTCGGCAGCCACCGCGACTGGAAGGCGTCGGTGATGCTGACGTCGTAGGAGTACGTCGTGCGGTCGGCGTACACGGAGGCGCTGACGCCCTCCAGGGGCGGCTGCGGTCCGTCGGCGAGGTTCTCGGCGGGGACGTCGCGGTCGCCGGAGCTGAACTGCTCGTCGGAGAACCGGTTGAGGACCGAGATCCGCAGGTGGTCGGGGTTCGGGTCGTCGGTGGTGATCCGGACCAGGTCGACGTCCTCGCCGCGGCGCAGGTCGCGGCGCAGGTCGACCATCGGGTTCTCGATCTGGATGTCGTTGCTGCCACCGCCCCCGGAGCCGAAGTCGAAGACCGCGAGGTCGACGGTGGGGACGGCGAGCGGTGCGAGCACGGCGAGCCCGACGGCGCCGGTGCCGACCAGCAGCGCGGTGGCGCGGACGGCCTCGCTGCGCCGGGCCGGAGCGGCAGGCGAGTCCAGCGAGCGGCCCCAGCGGCTCACGTGGTCCTGCTCCTGCAGGAAGAGCATCAGGAGGAACCCGAGGGCGGTCGCCCCGAAGACCCACCACGACAAGCTGTTGTCGAGCAGGCTGATCGGCACGCTGTAGACGGTGAGCAGGGGGAGCCCAGCCAGCGGGACCCGGCGCCAGGTGCAGGCCAGCAGGTCGACCAGGAGCATCGCGACCAGTCCGCCCACGACCAGCAGGGGCTGGACGGAGACCGTGTCGGTGGTCGGCACCGGCGCGGCGTAGCTCTGGGCGGCGTCGCTGGCCGACACCAGCGCGTCCCACACCGCGGGTCCCGGGTACGGCGAGCCGGTGAGGTTGATCGCGACGACGACGGAGCCCGCCACGACCTGGAGCACGAAGACCAGCACCCACGGCACCCGCCGCCACCGGGCCACGGCACCGACCGTGGCGATGACCGCACCGACCACGACGAGGGTGACCAGGAACCGGACCGACAGGTCGGTGAACCCACGCCACGAGAGCATCGCGGCCCAGGTGGTCGCGGCGGCGACGTACGCCGGGCGCAGCGCGGCGCCGAGGGCGCCGCGTTCGGCGCTCATGCCTTCGCCGCCGTGGGTGAGCCGAGGCGGGAGGTGCGTCCCAGCTCCTCCCACATGGAGTCGAGGCGGTCGCGCGGGCCGAGCTCGACGGCCCGCCAGCCGCTCTGGCGCAGCAGCGGTACGTCGCTCGTCCGGCCCGCCGCGCCGGCGTGCCCGCCGGGCTGCCCGGCTGCCGGGGCTCGTCCCGACGTGGCGCCGGACCCGGACCAGGCGTTCACGTCGAGCGCGATGGCCAGGGCGTTGGTGGTGTGCAGCGTCATCCGGCGCAGGAGGGGCAGGTCGCGCTGGTCGAGCGCGCCGAAGACGGCGATGGTCAGCCCGCCCTGGGTCTGCTCGCCCAGCCACGAGGAGTCGAGGTGGGAGCGGTTGTCGGTCGCCACGACGGCCAGCGCCTCGAGCAGCGGGCCGGTGTTGAGGTCGGTGTCGCGCACGTGCCAGGCGTGCGAGGTGTCCTCGCCGGCGGCGGTGACCAGGCGGACGGCGAAGCCGCGCTTGCTCAGGTGGACCGCGATCGAGGCGGTGACCGAGACCGCGGCCTCGAGCGAGCCGGCGATGCCCTGACCGCGGTGGCTGAGGAGCCGGTTGTCGAGGACCAGCGTCGCGCGCGACTGCCACGGCTGCTCCTCACGGCGCACCATGAGCTCGCCGGTGCGCGCCGACGACGGCCAGTGCACCCGGCGCAGGTCGTCGCCCTGGCGGTAGTCGCGCACGGTGACGTCCTCGGCGGAGCCGAACGCGAAGGCGCGGGGCCGGTTGTCGCCCGAGCCGCTGGAACCGCCGCCCAGCGGGATCACCGGCAGCGGCACGGTGCGGGGCGTGACGACCAGCGGGACCGTGGTGCGGAAGGCGCGGCCGAGCTCGACGAGCCCGAACGCGTCGCTGACCCGCACGGTCATCGGGCCGATCTCGAAGCGGCCCCGCACGTCGGAGCGGACCTGGTAGCTCACCTGCCGCTTCCAGCCGTGGCCGACCCCGTCGACCACGAAGCGGGGACGGGTGCCGAGCACGTAGGGCACGTGGTCCTCGAGCAGCAGGACGCCGCTGGGCGTGCGCCCCTCGTTGGTCAGGGTGAGCGTGACGCGCGACGGCTGGCCGGCCGTGACCAGCTGCGGGGTGACCGTGCGCACCAGCGCGAGCCGGTAGCGGGCACGGCCGATGACGAGCGCGGTGATGAGCGGGAGCGCCACGACGAGCACGCCGACGCGGGTGAGCGCGGGCTGGTCGAGCAGCACGGCGCACACCACGGCGGTCACGCCGGCGGCGAGGAACGCCCGGCCGCGGACGGTCAGCCCGGCGAGTGCCTCACGCACGATGCTGCGGTGACGGCACGGGTACGGCGTTCACGAGGCCGTCCAGGATCGCGCCGATGGAGCGCCCCGTCATCGCGGCCTCGACGCTGGGCAGCAGCCGGTGGGCGAGCACCGGCTGGGCGAGCAGCCGGACGTCGTCGGGCAGCACGTAGTCACGGCCGTTGATCGCCGCGTAGGCCTTCGCGGCGCGCACCAGGTGCAGGGTGGCTCGCGGCGACGCACCGAGCACCAGCTCGTCGCTGCGGCGGGTGGCCCCGGTGATCGACACGACGTACTGCTGGACCGCCGGCGCGACGTAGACCTGGTTGACGATCGCCGGAGAGCTTCTGCAGCTCGGCGGCGTCGGTGACCGGCTCGAGGTCGTCGAGCGGGCGGCGGTAGGTGTGGGAGTCGAGCATCGCGATCTCGGCGGCCTCGACGGGGTAGCCGATGGAGACCCGGGCCATGAAGCGGTCGCGCTGGGCCTCCGGCAGGGCGTAGGTGCCCTCCATCTCGATCGGGTTCTGGGTCGCGATGACCATGAACGGCGCCTCGAGCTGGTAGGTCGTGTTGTCGACGGTCACCTGGCGCTCCTCCATGCACTCCAGGAGCGCGGACTGGGTCTTGGGGGAGGCCCGGTTGATCTCGTCGCCGACCACGATGTTGGCGAAGACCCCGCCGGGCCGGAACTCGAACTCGCGGGTGTTCTGGTTGAAGATCGAGACGCCGGTGACGTCGGAGGGCAAGAGGTCCGGGGTGAACTGGATCCGGCGCACGGAGCAGTCGATGCTGCGCGCCAGCGCCTTGCTCAGCATGGTCTTGCCGACGCCGGGCACGTCCTCGATGAGGAGGTGGCCCTCGGCGAGGAGGACGACGAGCGCCGAGGTCACGACGTCGGGCTTGCCCTCGATGACCTTCTCGATGTTGTGCCGGACCCGGCTCACCACCCGCGTCACTGTCTCGAGGTCGGCTGCTCCTGCAGTCGGATGTGTCCACGTCCGGTCCTTCCGCTCTTGGGGCCGCCTTGGCCACATCCCGACCCGTGACCACAACCGTAGGGGCTGTCCGCAACCTATGTCGTCGTCCGGCGCAGCGTGCGACGTGCGCGATCACGATTTGGTTGCACTCGGCGTCCGGTGGAGGACTCCGTGGCGCTGCCCGGGTATCCGCCGGGGAGCCGCCGAGGAGGGCCGCAACGGAGCAGACCGCGGACCCCGTCCGGCACCGCCGTGTGCCCCGATCCGCCCGATCCCGCACCGATCTGCCCCACCGGTGCCCCACCGACGCGCACCACGCCCCACCACGCCCCACCGGGACTCCCTTCGGCCGCCAGGACCCCCGTGCCGACCGCTCCGGTGCGCGATTCCCGCCGGAATCCAGCCGGTTCGAGGGCGGACCTGCTCCGTCGGCCGTGGCCCGGTGCCCGGTGGCCGGCGAGGCCCGGGACCGCGCCCCGACGCGGAACTGCGGGTGAGGGGCGTACCGGCCGGGCGGCGCGCGGAGCCGAAACCGGTTGACGGTGGGGGAAAGTGGGTTAAGGTGGGGCGAAGTGGAGGAAAGAGTCACAGACGTGGCGCTCCGTGGGTGAGGCAGGAGGTGCCACATGCGGTTCATGGGCACCTTTCGGCCGAAGCTCGACGAGAAGGGCCGGCTCTTCCTCCCGGCAAAGTTCCGGGACCGACTGGCGGAGGGAGTGGTGGTGACGCAGGGTCAGGAGAACTGCCTGGTCGTCTGGCCCCCCGAGGTCTTCGACCGCGAGGCCGACCGGGCCTCGGAGAAGCCGCTCACCAGCAAGGCCGCCCGCAGCTACGCCCGGATGCTCTTCGCCGGCGGCGAGGAGATGACCCCGGACAAGTCCGGCCGGATCGGCATCCCCGCCCCGATGCGGGAGTACGCCGGCCTGGAGAAGGAGGTCGTGGTCATCGGCGTCCGGGACCGCCTCGAGATCTGGAACCCCACGACGTGGGAGGCCTACCAGGCCGAGGAGCAGCGCAAGTTCGCCGAGCTCGACGACGACGACGAGGACTGACCAGCACCAGCCAGCACCACCAGCACCACAGCACCACATCAGCACCACAACTCCACAGCGGCTCCGTAGGACGAGGTCTCTGACCCGCTCTTCGCCAGCAGACGTCTGGGACACCTTCCCCGGCCCCAGAAGTCTGCGAGCAGTCATCTGGGACACCTTCCCCGGCCCCAGAGGACAGCGCTTCCCCATACGTCGCGGGGAGCGGGCAGAGACCTGGACCTACGGCGCCGTCGTCACGGAGCTCTTCCCAGCCCTTCTTCCCAGCACCACCAGCACCGCATCAGGGGTCGACACCGATGAGCAGCACACCAGCAGCAGGACCCGTTCCCGGGTCCCTCGCGCCCTCCGCCGCGGCCGAGCGCCGGGTGCGGGAGCAGGCGCGCGACGCGCTGGTCCTGATGGTCTTCTCCCTCGCCCTCTCGGTCTCGTGCGCGGTCGCCTTCCTGCTGCTGACCCGCCTGGGGCGCTGAGATGGTCGACGGGCGTCCCACCCACGACCCCGTGCTCCTCGACCGGGTGGTGGCGCTGCTGCATGCCGGCCATCGACCACGAGGGCGCCGTCCTCGTCGACGCGACGCTCGGCCTCGGCGGGCACACCGAGGCGGTGCTGGCGCGCTGCGCGCCGGTGCGAGTGATCGGCATCGACCGCGACACCCGTGCCCTCGAGATGGCCGGGGAGCGGCTCGCGCCGTTCGGTGACCGCTTCACCGGCGTCCACGCGGTCTACGACGAGATCCCCGACGTGCTCGACCGGCTCGGGCTCGACCGAGGTCGACGCCGTCCTGTTCGACCTCGGCGTGTCCTCGATGCAGCTCGACGTCGCGGAGCGCGGCTTCGCCTACTCGGTCGACGCCCCGCTCGACATGCGGATGGACGGTACGACGGGCCCGACCGCCGCCGACGTCCTCAACACCTACTCCGCCGGCGAGCTCACCCGGGTGCTGCGCGACTTCGGCGAGGAGAAGTTCGCCCGCAAGATCGCCGGGGCGGTCGTGCGTCGCCGCGAGGCCACGCCGTTCACCACCTCGGCCGCCCTCGTCGAGCTGCTGTACGCCGAGATCCCGGCCCCTGCGCGACGGACCGGCGGGCACCCGGCCAAGCGCACCTTCCAGGCCCTGCGCATGGAGGTCAACGACGAGCTCGCCGTGCTGCGCCGCGCGATGCCGGCCGCCATCGACGCCATCGGGGTCGGCGGCCGGGTCGTCGTCGAGAGCTACCACTCGCTCGAGGACCGCCTGGTCAAGCAGGCCTTCACCGCCGTCACCCGCAGCACGGTGCCGGTGGACCTGCCGTTCGTCCCCGAGGGCAGCGAGCCGGCCGCTGCGGCTGGTCACCCGCGGAGCCGAGCAGGCCGACGCGGCCGAGACCGCCGCCAACCCGCGGGCCGCCTCGGTGCGGCTGCGGGCCGTCGAACGCGTGCGTCCGCGCACACCCCGTCCCACCCGGTCCGGCAGAGGAGCCGCCTGATGAGCAGCACGTCCCCCCAGCGCCGGTCGCCACTGCCCCGCTTCGCGCGAGGTCGCGGTCGAGCGGGCCCGCCTCACGGTGGTGCCGCGGCTGCGCACCCGGGCGCCCCGCGTCCCCTTCGTCACGCTGGTGAGCGTGCTCCTGCTCGCCGGGGTCGTCGGGCTGCTGCTCTTCAACACCTCGATGCAGCAGGCGTCGTTCACGGCCTCGCGGCTCGAGCAGCAGGCCGGCGACCTCTCGGACCGCCAGCAGGCCCTCGAGATGGAGCTCGACACGCTGCGCGACCCGGCCAACCTCGCGGCCTCGGCGTGCCGGCTCGGGATGGTCGTCGGGCCGACCGCCACGTTCATCGACATCGGCACCGGCGAGCGCACCGGGACGCCGACGGCGGCCGTCCGCGCGCCCTGCACCACCGGTGAGCCGCGGCCCCGGCCGCCGGCCGCGACCAGCACGGGCCGGACCGCCGGCACCACCGCCGGCACGAACGCGGGTGCGGCAGCGCACGCCCCCGGGCACCGTCAGCACCGGCGCGTCGCAGGCCGAACCGCTGCGGATGGGTCGATAGTGGCCGAGGACAAGCGGCCGCCCGTGCGCGTCCGGAGGAGGAAGCCGGTGGCTCGTCCGCTCGCTGCGAGGCTCCGCGACCGCTGCGGCTGCGGGTCGGGTTCCTCGTCATCGCGATGGTCCTGTCGCTCTTCGTCGCCCGACTGGTGCAGCTCCAGGGCATCGACCCGCAGCAGT
The DNA here is from genome assembly GCA_963757695.1 of uncultured Actinomycetota bacterium. Taxonomy (GTDB): domain Bacteria; phylum Actinomycetota; class Actinomycetes; order Propionibacteriales; family Nocardioidaceae; genus Nocardioides. The sequence continues at coordinate 317,852 of CAVWTJ010000002.1, read as the reverse complement.
ACGCCCAGATGGCGGCCGCCGAGGGCTCGGTCTCGGTGGTCCTGCCCGCCGAGCGCGGCGACATCCTCGACCGCAACGGACAGCCGCTGGCCGGCTCCGCCGACGGGCTGATGATCGTCGCCGACCCGGCGGTGACCTCCGAGCAGGCGCCGCAGCTGGCCACGTTGCTGACCAAGCAGCTGGGCCTCGACTACTTCGGCACCCTGTCCCGGCTGCGGGCCCGCGACAGCCGCTTCCAGTACCTCGCCCGCCAGATCCCCGCGCAGCCGGGCCCGCGCCGTCGTCAAGCTCGCCGCCGACCGCGGCTTCAAGGGCCTGGGCACCCGGCAGGACCCGGTGCGCTTCTACCCCGCGGGTGACGTGGGCGCCAACCTCGTCGGCTTCCTCGGCACGCCGGCCAACGACGGCGCCGCGATCCCGCTGGCCGGGTTCGAGTCGACGTTCGACACCTGGCTGGCCGGCATCAACGGCAGCGCCCGCTACCAGGTCGGGTGCCGGCAGCCGGATCCCGCTCGGCGACACCACCATCGTGGACGCCCAGGACGGCAAGGCGCTGACGACCACCATCGACCGCGACCTGCAGTGGTACACCCAGAAGGTCCTGCGCGAGACCGTCACGGGTGCCCGCGGCGACTCGGGCTACGCCGTCGTGATGGACACCCAGACCGGCGAGGTGCTCTCGCTGGCCGACTACCCGACGTACGACGCGGCGGAGCCCGAGAAGTCCCCGGACTCCGTCTACAGCTCGCGAGCGCTGACCGACGTCTACGAGCCCGGCTCGGTGGAGAAGGTCCTCACGGTCGCCGGCCTCATCGACGCCGGCAAGGTCACCGACAAGACCCGCTTCGAGGTCCCCGGCGTGCTGGTCAACCGCCCCGGCGACCGCGCGATCCGCGACTACTTCGACCACGACACGCTGCGGCTCACCCTGGCCGGCATCATCGCCAAGTCGTCCAACATCGGCACCGTCATGGCGGCCAACGAGTTCGAGCCCGGCCAGCTGCGCTCCTACCTGTCGGACGTTCGGCCTCGGCAAGAAGACCGAGGTCGGCGTCGGCGGCGAGTCGCGGGGCCTGCTCCCGAGCGGCAGCATGTGGACCAGCGCAGACCGGGGACCGCATCGCCTTCGGCCAGTCGGTCTCGGTCAACGCGCGTGCAGATGACGGCGGCGGTCAACACGATCGCCAACGGCGGCGTGCGGATCGACCCCAGCCTGGTCAAGGGCACCGCGACGCTCGACAACGGCTCCGCGGTCGGCTCCGCCGAGGCCACCACGCCGCCGCGTCGTCAGCGCCGACGCCGCCCACCAGACGGCGCTGATGATGGAGCGCGTCGTCGACCCCGACGCCGGGGTCGCCCCCGGTGCCGCCGTGCCCGGCTACCGGGTGGCCGGCAAGACCGGCACCGCCCAGCGCGCCAGCTCCGAGTGCGGGTGCTACGACGGCACCTTCACCGTCTCCTTCGCCGGGTTCGCCCCGGCCGACGACCCGCGCTTCACCATCTACGTCGTGGTGCAGAACCCGCGCAACGGCGGCGGCGGCGGCTCGGTCGCCGGGCCGGCGTTCTCGAAGCTGATGGCCTACACGCTGCGCCGCTACGGCGTGCCCCCGACCGGCACCCGACCCTCGCGGCTGCCCGTCGAGTGGTGATGGGTGAGGATGGGCGGGCCGTGACAGCCGACTTCCACTCCACCCGCACCGCTCCACCCGCCCACGACCTCGCTGAGCGAGGTGGGCGAGTGGCTGGACGCGACCGGTCAGCAGGTGCTGCTGGTGGGCGAGGCCGCGGTGACCGGGCTGAGCCTGAGCTCGCAGCGGATCCGCCCCGGCGACCTGTACGCCGCCCTGCCGGGCGCCCGCGTGCACGGCATCGACTTCGTCGAGGCCGCCGCTCGAGGCGGGCGCCGGCGCGGTGCTCACCGACCGCGGCCGGCGCCGAGCGCTGCCCGCCGCGGGACCCCGGTGGTGGTGGTGGAGCGCCCGCGCGCGGTCCTCGGACTCCTCGCCGCGCGCCTGTACGGCGACCCGGCGGCCGCGATGCGGATGATCGGCGTGACCGGCACCCAGGGCAAGACCACCACCACCCGGCTCGCCGAGGCCGGCCTCGCAGGCGGCCGGCGTCACCGCGGCCGTGATCGGCACGGTCGGCACCCGGATCGCGGGGGAGGACGTCAAGACGTCCCTCACCACCCCGGAGGCGCCGGACCTGCACGGGCTCTTCGCGGTGATGCGCGAGCGCGGCGTGCAGGCCTGCGCGATGGAGGTCTCCAGCCACGCCCTGGTGATGGGGCGGGTCGACGGCGTCGTCTTCGACGTCGCGGTCTTCCTCAACCTCGGCCGCGACCACCTCGACTTCCACGCCGACGTCGAGGACTACTACCAGGCCAAGGCCTCGCTCTTCACCCCCGAGCACGCCCGCCTGGCGCTGATCAACGTCGACGACGAGCACGGTCGGCGGCTGGCGAGCGAGACCACGCTGCCCGTGCGGACCTTCTCGACCCAGGGACGCGTCGCCGACTGGACCGCCACGGCAGGTCGAGCCCGCCGACGGCGGGTCGGACTTCGTGGTCACCGGTCCGGACGGGGCCGGCTTCACGACCGAGCGTGCCGCTCCCGGGCGGCTTCAACGTCGAGAACGCGCTCGCCGCCGTCGCCGTCCTGCGCCGAGGCCGGCTTCGACGCCCGTGGCGTGGCCGCCGGGCTCGCGCCGGGCCGCCGTGCCGGGCCGGATGGAGCGCGTCGACGAGGGCCAGGACTTCTCGGTGGTCGTCGACTACGCCCACAAGCCCGACGCGGTCGAGGCCGCCATCGCCGCGCTGCGCCCGCTCCGCCGACGGGCGGACGGGTGATCGTGGTCCTCGGCGCCGGCGGCGACCGTGACCGCGGCAAGCGGCCGATCATGGCCGAGATCGCCGCGCGGCTCGCCGACGTCTTCGTCGTCACCGACGACAACCCGCGCACCGAGGACCCGGCCGCGATCCGTGCCGCCATGGTCGCCGGCATCCCGCTGGACCGGTCCGGGGGCGCCGCGGTGCGTCGAGATCGGCGACCGTCGGACCGCGATCACCTACGCCGATCGACCTCGCCGGGCCGGCGACGTCGTCCTGGTCGCCGGCAAGGGCCACGAGACCGGCCAGGAGATCGACGGCGTGGTCCACCCCTTCGACGACCGCGTCGTCGCCCGCGAGGCGCTCGCCGAACGACGCGAGCGCGGCCACGACGCCGCACGTGGGCCCGACGCGGGGACCGCCCGTGATCGCACTGACCCTGGCCGAGATCGCCCGGATCACCGGCGGGACGGTCCACGGCGACGCCGGCGCGGCCGACCTCGTCGTCGACGGCGCGGCGTACGTCGACAACCGCAGCCCGGTCGAGCGCGGGCTGTTCGTGGCGATCGTCGGGGAGCGCGTCGACGGGCACGCCTACGCCGCCGGTGCGCACGCCGTGCTCGGCAGCCGGCCGACCGACGGCGCCGACCGTCGTCGTCGCCGACCCGACCGTGGCCCTGGGCCGCCTGGCGCGCGCCGTGGTCGACCGTCTCGACGCGACCGTGCTGGCCCTGACCGGCTCGCAGGGCAAGACCTCCACCAAGGACCTCCTCGCCCACGTGCTGGGCACCGCGGGCCCCACGGTGGCGACGTCCGCCAACAACAACAACGAGCTCGGCGTGCCGCTGACGGTGCTGCGCGCGCGACGCCGACGACCGAGCACCTGGTCGTGGAGATGGGTGCCCGCGGGATCGGCCACATCGCCTACCTCTGCGACCTCGCGCCGCCGAGCATCGCCGCGGTGCTCAACGTCGGCACCGCCCACATCGGCGAGTTCGGCGGGCGCGACGGCGATCGCGGCCGCCAAGGGCGAGATCGTCGAGGCGCTGCCGGCCGACGGCACCGCGGTCCTCAACGCCGACGACCCGCTCGTCGCCGCCATGGCGCCCCGCACCACGGCCCGGGTGCTGACCTTCGGCGAGCACGCGCGACGTCTCCTGGCGCCGGCGTGCGCCTCGACGACCTGGGCCGGCCGGCCTTCGACCTCGGCTACGACGGCACCTGGGTGCCGGTCGCGCTGCGCCAGACCGGCGCGCACCAGGTGGGCAACGCGGCTGCCGCCGCCGCGATGGCGCTGGCCGCCGGGATGGGCCTCGACGAGGTCGCGCGCCGCGCTCGGCGAGGCCGAGGCGGCCTCGCGGTGGCGGATGGAGCTCACCGAGCGTGCCGACGGGCTGCTGGTGCTCAACGACGCCTACAACGCCAACCCGGCCTCGATGCTGGCGGCGATCGACGGCGCTGGCCGGGCTCGGTGCCCGTCGCAGCGGCCGCACCATCGCGGTGCTGGGGGAGATGAAGGAGCTCGGCGCGGACGCGCCGGCCGCCCACCGCGAGGTCGGGGTCGCGGCGGCCGAGGCCGGGATCGACGTCGTCGTGGTCGTCGGCGAGGGCGCCGCCGGCATCGGCGACGGCGTCCGGCAGGGTGCCGTGCCGGCGGGTGTGAGGTGATCGTCACGGCGGGGCGGGACGACGCAGCGGCCTGGGTGGGGAAGAATGCGAGCGCCGCCGACGTGGTGCTGGTCAAGGCCTCGCGGGCCGCCGCGCTCGAGCAGGTGGCGCAGCAGCTGCTGGCCGCCGTACCTGCCGACGTTCCCGCCCACCTGCCCGCCCACGAGTCCGCCCACGAGTCCGCCACGAGTCCGGCCACGAGTCCGAAGGAGGTGCCACCGCATGAGAGCGATCCTGCTGGGCGGCGGCCTCTCGCTGCTGATCTCCTTGCTGGGCACCCGCTTCGCGATCACCTTCTTCACCAGGTGGGGCTACGGCCAGGAGATCCGCGACGACGGCCCGCCTCGCACCACACCAAGCGCGGCACCCCGACCATGGGCGGCGTCGTCATCATCGCCGCGACCGTCATCGGCTACTTCGCCGCCAAGCTGATCACGATGACGGCCCCCTCGGCCTCCGCCCTGCTGCTGCTCTTCCTGTTCGTCGGGATGGGCGTGGTCGGCTTCCTCGACGACTTCATCAAGATCTCCAAGCAGCGCAGCCTCGGCCTGCGCAGCAAGGCCAAGATGGTCGGGCAGACCGTCATCGCGGTGTCGTTCGGCTGGCTGGCGCTCTCGCCCGTGGCTCGAGGACGAGAACGGGCGGACGCCGGCCAGCGAGAAGATCTCGTTCCTGCGCGACATCGACTGGCTGGCGCTGCCGATCATCCTGGCGATCCTGCTGATCTGGCTGGTCGTCACCGCCACCAGCAACGCCGTCAACCTCACCGACGGCCTCGACGGCCTCGCCACCGGGTGCAGCGTGATGGTCTTCGGTGCCTACATGCTGATGAACATCTGGCAGAACAGCCAGGCCTGCGAGCGCGTCGGCGGCGACTCCGGCATCTCCGGGGCCACCTGCTACGACGTCCGCGACCCGCTCGACCTGGCGATCATCGCCGCCGCCATCACCGGCGCCTGCTTCGGCTTCCTCTGGTGGAACGCCTCGCCGGCCGCCATCTTCATGGGCGACACCGGCTCGCTGGCGCTGGGCAGCGCGCTGGCCGGGTTCGCGATCCTGACCCGCACCGAGCTGCTGCTCGTCATCCTCGGCGGCATGTTCGTCCTCGAGACCGTCTCGGTCATGCTCCAGGTCGGCGTTCTTCAAGGCTCTCGCAAGGGCCGCATCGGATCTTCCGGATGGCTCCGCTGCACCATCACTTCGAGATGCTCGGCTGGGAGCAGGTGACCGTGGTGATCCGGTTCTGGATCATCACCGGTCTCTTCGTCGCCACCGGTCTCGGGGTGTTCTACGCGGAGTGGGTGGCACGGCTGTGATCGACGCGCGCACGCTCGGCCGTGACGACTCCTGGGACGGGGTGCGGGCGGTCGTCGCCGGCTTCGGCGTCTCCGGCTTCGCCGCCGCCGACAACCTCAGCCACCTCGGCGCCTCGGTCACCGCCCTCGCCGAGACCGCGACGCCGGTCCAGCTGGAGAAGGCCGAGCTGCTCGAGATCCTGGGTGCCCGGGTCGAGATCCACGAGGGCGCCACGGCTCGGCTCCCCGAGGACGTCGACGTCGTGGTCACCTCGCCCGGCTGGCGCCCGGACGCGCCGCTGCTGGCGCAGGCCGCACGCGCGCGGCATCCCGGTCTGGGGCGAGGTCGAGCTGGCCTGGCGGCTGCGCGCCGCCGGACCGACGGGGGAGCCCGCGCCGTGGCTGTGCGTCACCGGCACCAACGGCAAGACCACCACGGTGCAGATGCTCGACTCGATCCTGCGAGCGGCCGGCCTGCGCAGCGTCGCCGCCGGCAACGTCGGGCTGCCGATCGTCGAGGCGGTGATGGACCCCGCGCCGTACGACGTGTTCGCCGTCGAGCTGTCCAGCTTCCAGCTGCACTACACCGACTCGATGAGCGCCCAGGCCGCCGCGGTGCTCAACGTCGCCGAGGACCACCTCGACTGGTACCGCGGCCCGCAGGCGATGGCCGACTACGCCGCCGACAAGGGCCGCATCTACTCGCGGGTCCAGCGCGCGTGCGTCTACAACGCCGCCGACCCGGCCACCGAGGCGCTCGTGCGCGAGGCCGACGTCGTCGACGGGGCGCGGGCGATCGGCTTCACGCTCGGCATGCCCGGGGTCGGCATGCTCGGCCTGGTCGAGGACCTCCTGGTCGACCGGGCCTTCATCGAGGAGCGCTCGACCAGCGCCGCCGAGCTGTGCTCCATCTCCGACCTGGCCGGCGCCGGCGGGGGCGACCCGGCGCCGCACCTGGTCGCCAACGCGCTCGCCGCCGCGGCCCTGGCCCGCGCCCACGGCGTCGAGCAGGCCGCCGTCCGCGACGGGCTGCGCTCCTTCCGGCTCGACGGCCACCGGATCGCCGTGGTGGCCACCGCCGACGGCGTCACCTGGGTCGACGACTCGAAGGCCACCAACCCGCACGCCGCCCAGTCCTCGCTCCAGGCCTACGACCGCGTGGTCTGGGTCGCCGGGGGGCTCGCCAAGGGCGCGCACTTCGACGACCTCGTGCGCTCCGTGGCGCCGCGGCTGCGCGCCGTCGTGCTGATCGGCCAGGACCGCGACGTCATCGCGCACGCGCTTGCGCGACACGCGCCCGATGTGCGCGTCATCGAGATCGACGCAGACGAGACTGTCTCCGTAGACAGTGGACAGGCCTTGATGCGGCGTGTCGTCGACGCAGCCGCCGCGGTGGCCGTGCCCGGTGACGCGGTGCTCCTCGCACCTGGTTGCGCCTCGCAGGACCAGTTCACCGACTACAAGGCACGAGGCGACGCGTTCGCCACCGCGGTCGAGCAGCGACTGGGCCGCACAGACTGACCCTTCCCCAGCACAGCAGCGACCGACGGGAGACCCCGGGTGACGACGGCCAACCCCGAACGCGTCCGGATTCCTCGACCACGGCTCCTCGGTGCCCGGACCCGCATCGGCTCCACCGTCGGGGCCGGCAAGGGTTTCCTCGCGGGGGCCGGGGCCGGCCTCCGCTCCAGCCTGGGCCGACCCGGCGCCTGGACCGCGGCGATGCGCGAGGCGCTCGCGCGGCCGCTGACGACGTACTACCTGCTGATGGGTGCGGCGGCGCTGCTGCTGACGATCGGGCTGGTGATGGTGCTCAGCGCCTCCAGCGTCTTCTCCTACCGCGCCACGGGTGACTCCTACACGATCGTGCGCCGCCAGCTGATCTGGGTGGTCGTCGGGCTCCCCGCGGCCTACGTCGCCAGCCGGGTCTCGCACCGCTGGGTCCGGCGCCTGGCCTACCCGGCGTTCTCGGTCTCGCTGATCCTGCTCCTGATGACGGCGTTCATGGGCGTCGAGCGCAACGGCAACACGAACTGGCTGGCCCTGGGACCGCTGGTGATCCAGCCGTCCGAGATCGCCAAGCTCTCCCTGGTGCTGTGGGCGGCGCACATCTACGCCAACAAGGAACGCCGGCTCGGCAGCCTGCACCAGATCATGGTGCCGGTGGTGCCCGGCATGATGCTGGCCACCGGCCTGGTGATCGTCGGTCGCGACCTCGGTACCGCGCTGGTGCTCTTCGGCATCCTGATCGGGATGCTCTGGGTGGTCGGCGCGCCGGCCCGGCTGTTCCTCGCCTCGACGTTCGTGGTCGGCGCCATCGCCGCCGCGTTCGCGCTCACCGACCAGGAGCGGTTCTCGCGGATCACCACGTTCCTCGATCCGTTCCAGGACTTCCAGGGCACCGGCTGGCAGGCCGGGCACGGGCTCCTCGCCATGTCGAGCGGCGGGATCTTCGGCCAGGGCATCGGGGCCAGCCAGCAGAAGTGGGGCACGCTGCCCGAGGCCCACACCGACTTCATCTTCGCGGTGCTCGGCGAGGAGCTCGGCCTGGTGGGCACGGTGCTGGTGATCGCGCTGTTCCTCGTCATCTCCTACTCCGCGCTGCGGATCGCCCGGCACACCACCGACCCGTTCGTGCGGTACGCGACGTTCGGCATCGTGGTCTGGCTGATCGGGCAGATGATCATCAACATCGGGATGGTGCTCGCACTGCTGCCCGTCATCGGCATCCCGCTGCCCCTGGTCTCCTACGGCGGCTCCAGCCTGCTGCCGACCCTGGCCGCCCTGGGCCTGCTTGTCGGCTTCGCCCGGCGCGAGCCGGAGGCGGCGCGCGCCCTCGCGCAGCGCAAGCGGCTCCGCTCGGCGGGTCTCGCGGCGCGCCGCTGAGCGTGCCGGCGTCACCCCGGTAGCGTCAGGCCCCTCATGGTTCGCGTTCTCCTCGCCGGCGGTGGCACCGCCGGTCACACCTCGCCCCTGCTCGCCACGGCCGACGCGTTGCGGCGCCTCGACCCGACCGTCGAGATCACCTGCCTCGGCACCCCACGGGGACTCGAGACCCGGGTGGTCCCCGAGGCCGGCTACGCCCTCGAGCTGATCCCGCCCGTCCCGCTCCCGCGCAAGCCCAACGCCGACCTGCTCCGGGTCCCGGCGCGGCTTCGCGGCGCGGTGAAGGAGACCCTGGCCGTCGTCGACCGGGTGCGCCCCGACGTGGTGGTGGGGTACGGCGGCTACGTCTCGGTGCCGGCCTACCTCGCGGCCCGGCGCCGCAAGATCCCCCTCGTCGTCCACGAGCAGAACGCCCTGCCGGGCGTGGGCAACAAGGTCGGTGCCCGGGTCGCGGACCGGGTGGCGGTGAGCTTCCCCGACACCCCGCTGCGCAAGGCCGAGTACATCGGGCTGCCGATCCGCCGGATGATCTCGCAGCTCGACCGGGCCGGGCTGCGCGCCGAGGCGCTCGCGTCGTTCGGGCTCGACCCCGACCGGCCCACCCTCGTGGTCACCGGCGGGTCCCAGGGCGCCCGCCGGCTCAACCAGTCCGTCTCGGCGGCGGCCCGCGCGTTCGCCGACGCGGGCGTGCAGGTGCTGCACGTCGTCGGGCCCAAGGGCGAGGCGAGCCCGGAGCCCACCGACGTGCCCTACGTCGTCGTCTCCTACGTCGACCGGATGGACCTCGCGCTCGCCGCCGCCGACCTGATGGTGTGTCGCGGCGGCGCCAACAGCGTCACCGAGGCCGCGGCGACCGGGGTGCCCGCGATCTACGTGCCGCTCCCGATCGGCAACGGCGAGCAGGCGCTCAACGCGCGGCCCGTCGTCGACGCCGGGGGAGCCCTGCTGGTCTCCGACGCCGACCTCACCCCGGAGTGGGTCGCGGCCACCGTCCCGGCCCTGGCCGCCGACCCGGTGCGCCTGGCCGCGATGAGCGCGGCCGCCTCCGGCCTGATCCCGCGCGACGCCGACGAGAAGCTCGCCGCGATCGTGCTCGAGGAAGCCACCCGATGAGGGTCCCCGTCCCCGACGAGATCCCGCCGCTCGACCGCCTCGGCCGGGTCCACCTCGTCGGCATCGGGGGAGCGGGGCTCTCCGGCATCGCCCGGATCATGCTCGGCCGCGGCGTCGCCGTCAGCGGCAGCGACGGGTCCGACTCACCGACGTTGGAGGCGCTGCGGGTCCTCGGCGCCCGCGTCCACCTCGGTCACGACGCCGCCCACGTCCACGACGTCGACACCCTGGTCGTCTCGACCGCGATCAACGAGGACAACCCCGAGTACGTCGAGGCACGGCGCCGGGGGCTCACCGTCCTGCCCCGCTCGACGGCGATGGCCTCGCTGATGCTCGACCGCACCGTGCTCGCCGTGGCCGGCACCCACGGCAAGACGACCACGACCTCGCTGCTCACCGTCGCGCTCCAGACGGTCGGCGCGGACCCGACGTACGCGATCGGGGGCGACCTGAGCGCCACCGGCGTGAACGCAGCCGTCGGCAGCAGCGACCTGTTCGTCGCGGAGGCCGACGAGAGCGACGGCGCCTTCCTGGCCTACTCCCCGGCCGGCGCCATCGTGACGAACGTCGACGCCGACCATCTCGACCAGTGGGGCACGCCCGAGGCCTACGCGGCGGCCTTCGACGAGTTCGCCGACCGGATCGCCCCGGACGGGTTCCTGGTCTGCTGCATCGACGATCCCGGCGCCGCGCGCCTCGCGACGCGCGCAACGCGCCCTCGGGCGGCGTGTCATCACCGTGTCGGCCCAGCCGGGCGTGCAGGCCGACCTCGGACCCGACGCGCTCGACGCCATCACCCTCTGGTCGCCCGGTGACCACTTCCGCGCCGACGCGCTCGCGGCGCTGGCTGCCGGCGAGGCCCTCGGCCACGACCGGGCCGCGCTGGTGGCCGGGCTCGCGTCGTTCGGCGGGACCCGGCGCCGGATGGAGCCCAAGGGCGAGGCCGGCGGCATCCGGGTCTACGACTCCTACGCCCACCACCCGACCGAGATCGTCGGCGACCTCCAGTCCGCCCGCCTGCTCGCCGGTGACGGTCGCGTCGTCGTCGCCTTCCAGCCGCACATGGTGTCGCGCACCCGCATCTTCGGCGCCGAGATGGGTCGCGCCCTCGGCGCTGCGGACGAGGTCGTCGTGCTCGACATCTACCTGGCCCGCGAGCAGGCCGACCCGGCGGTGAGCGCGGCGCTGGTTGCGGACGCCGTACCCCTGGCGCCGGAGGCGGTGGGCACCTCGTCGCTCGAGGACGCCGCCGCCGCGCTCGTCGGGCGGGCACGCCCCGGCGACCTGGTCCTCACCCTCGGCGCCGGCACCGTCACGCGCGTCGGGCCCGAGGTGCTCGCCCTGCTGGGCGGCGACGACCGTGGCTAGGCCGCGGTTCCTGGGGGAGCGGCCGAGCGAGACCGAGCGGAACCGGCGCCGGTTCGCCCGGCGCCAGTGGGCCCGCCGCTGGCTCGTGTGGCGCCGGATCCTGGCGCTGGTGGTCGTGCTCGGCCTCGTCGGCGGCGGCATCTGGGCGGTCTACTTCTCCTCCGCGCTGTCGGTGCAGGGCGTCGAGGTCACCGGCGAGCAGACCCTCAGCGAGGACGACGTGCTCGCGCGCGCCGCCGTGCCCACCGGCGGGCCGCTGGCCACCGCCGACCTCGTCGCGATCGAGCGGCGCGTGGCCGCGCTGGCCCAGGTGCGCATGGTCGACGTGACACGCAAGTGGCCGCACGACGTACAGATCGACATCACCGAACGCGTGCCGGTCGCCGTCGTCGACCAGGGCGGCACCTTCCGCGCCGTCGACACCGAGGGTGTCGTCTTCAACTCCTACCGGCGGGCCCCCGCGGGTCTGCCCCGGATCGAGACGGACGTCACCGCACCCGACGCGCTCCGGGAGGCGGTGACGGTGGTGGCGGCGCTCCCCGACGAGGTCACCTCGGTCGTCGACCACGTGGAGCTGGTCAGCTCCGACGAGATCCTCGTCATCCTCCGGGACGGCCGCGAGGTGCGCTGGGGCGGGTCGGAGCAGTCGGAGCAGAAGGGCGAGGTCCTCGTCGCGCTCCTCCAGCAGCCGGCCGCGGTCTACGACGTCAGCGTCCCGGGCCTCCCCACCACCTCCGGTGCTCCTCCCTCACCCGCCGGCTGACCCGCGGGCCGTCCGGCCGGATGCGGATGCGGATGCGGATGTGGATGCGGATGCGGTGTGGCGTGCGGCGCGAGGTGTGAGCTGCGCCGAGTCGGCGCGAGTTCGGGCCGACTGGACGGGGTGGGTGTGCCGAGTCGGCGCGAGCTCGCGCCGACTCGACGGCTCGCCCGCCGGCGGTCGCTCGGTGCGCGCGTGGTTCGGGGTCGGTGGTTCGGGTGTGGGCGTGGTGCGTGGTCGGTGGGGCGCCCGCGCGCGTAGTCGACCGGGTCTCGCCGTCAAGGACCTCGCTTCGCTCGGCCGCTGCGCGGCGCCTGCGGCGTCCTTGACCGCGAGCCGCTCCCGGTCGACTCACGGCGCGCAGGCCGGCACGGGCTCCGCCCGCGCCGCCGCATGCGCGGGCGCCCGTTCTCCACGCACCGTGGGTCACATCAGTCCCAGATCGGGTTAGTGCCGTACGCAGGTGTCACCGGCTGACACCTGGGTACGGCACTAACTGCTGGGGTGCCTCACCAGTCCCACGTGTCACTCCTGGGCGCGCCACTCGTGGAGGGGGGCCCCGTTTGCGCGGGCGGCGCGGGCGAGCGCCAGCGAGCCGGCGTCCGTCCCGTGCGCCGCTGGAGCCGATCGAGAGAGGCTGCGGGTCAAGGACGGCGAAGCCGCCGCGCAGCGGTCGAGCGCAGCGAGGTCCTTGAGGCGGAGGCTCGATCGGCTACGCGCGCGGCCCACCAGTCCCGGCCCACCAGCCCCGAACCACCAGCCCCGAACCACCAACCCCGAACCACCAACCCCGAACCACCAACCCCGAACCACCGGCCCCGAACCACCGCACGGACCGAGCGCATGCCCCGACGAACGCATGACAGCTCGGCCCACCTGGGGGCAGACCGGCGTGTCGCCACCGGATCGAGGCGCGCGCTGCCTACTGTCGTGACCACGGCGAGGTTGACATAACTATAACCCTCAGGCTGAGGGTCACAGTTGAGGCTCACCGTCAGACGTGAAGCACCAGGACCACCCGCACGACCAGCACGACCAGCACGATCACACCGACCAGACAAACATCCTTATCGAGAGGTGAAGCCGCCGTGGCTGCTGCACAGAACTACCTGGCCATCATCAAGGTCGTGGGCATCGGTGGTGGTGGTGTCAACGCCGTCAACCGGATGATCGAGGTCGGGCTCAAGGGCGTCGAGTTCATCGCGATCAACACCGACGCCCAGGCGCTCCTCATGAGCGACGCCGACGTGAAGCTCGACATCGGCCGCGAGCTCACCCGCGGCCTCGGCGCCGGTGCGAACCCCGAGGTGGGCGCCCGCGCGGCCGACGACCACGCCGACGAGATCGAAGAGGTGATCAAGGGCGCCGACATGGTCTTCGTGACCGCAGGCGAGGGTGGCGGCACCGGCACCGGTGGCGCACCCGTCGTCGCGCGCATCGCCCGCTCGCTGGGCGCGCTGACGATCGGTGTCGTGACCCGTCCGTTCGCGTTCGAGGGACGTCGCCGCGCCGGCTCCGCGGAGGAGGGCATCGCCCAGCTCCGTGAAGAGGTCGACACGCTGATCGTGATCCCCAACGACCGGTTGCTCTCGATCAGCGACCGCAACGTCTCGGTGCTCGACGCCTTCAAGCAGGCCGACCAGGTCCTGCTGCAGGGCGTCTCGGGGATCACCGACCTGATCACCACCCCCGGCCTGATCAACCTCGACTTCGCCGACGTGAAGTCCGTCATGGCCAACGCCGGCAGCGCCCTCATGGGCATCGGGTCGGCCCGGGGCGAGGACCGTTCGGTCGCCGCCGCCGAGATGGCTGTCTCCAGCCCGCTGCTCGAGGCCTCGATCGACGGCGCCCACGGCGTCCTGCTCTCGATCGCCGGCGGATCCGACCTCGGCCTGTTCGAGATCAACGAGGCCGCCGCGCTCGTCGCCGACGCCGTCCACCCCGACGCCAACATCATCTTCGGTGCCACGATCGACGACGCCCTCGGCGACGAGGTCCGGGTCACCGTGATCGCAGCCGGCTTCGACGGCGGTACGCCGAAGCGTCGCGAGGAGGGCAGCGCCCTGCGTCGGGACACCAAGGCCACCCAGCAGGTGCCGCAGACGCAGGAGGAGACCCGCAACGCCGCGCTCGCCACGCGCCGTTCGGAGGAGGCGCCCAAGGAGCCGCAGGAGGCGTCGGTCAGCACCCCCGCCCCGGCTGCCCCGGCCCGGCCGGCCTCGCCGGCGTACACGCCGCCGGTCTACACCGACGACGACCTGGACATCCCCGACTTCCTGAAGTAGGACGCCGACCCTGTACGCCGTACGCACGACCCTCGGCCCCGTCGAGCTGGCCTTCACCGACCGGCACGGCGGGGTCAGCGGCGTCCCCTTCGACTCGCTCAACCTGGCGTTCGGGAGCCCCGACCCCCTCGACGACGACCCGGTGGCCTGTGCGCGCAACCTCGCCCTCCTGCTCGCCGACTTCGCCCCGGACACCGACCCCGCCGCCGTGGTCGACCTGAGCCAGGTCCACGGCCGCGAGGTGGTGGTGGCCGCGCCCGGCGCGCCGCGGCCACGCGCCGACGGCGTGGTGTCGGACCGCACCGACGTGGTGCTGCTGGTCCGTGCTGCCGACTGTGTGCCGGTCGTCCTCGCCGATCCCGGCGCCGGCGTGATCGGCGCGGCGCACGCCGGGCGGGAGGGCGTGGCGCTCGACGTCGTGACCGCCACCGTCGAGGAGATGCGCCGGCTCGGATCCCGCGACCTCGTCGCGTGGATCGGTCCGCACGTGTGCGGCGCCTGCTACGAGGTGCCGGCCGCCATGCAGGACGAGGTGGGCGCCCGGGTTCCCGAGACCGTCGCCACCACCTCCTGGGGGACCCCGTCCCTCGACCTCGGCGCGGGGGTCCGTGCCCAGCTCGAGCGGGCCGGCGTCCGCGTCGAGGACGTCGCGCGCTGCACGCGCGAGTCGCCCGACCTCTACTCCTACCGCCGCGACGGCCGCGGCTCCGGGCGGCTGGCCGGTGTGGTGAGGTTGCACGCATGAGCCCCGACCTCCACGAGTCCCGCGAGCACGACATCGCCGAGCGCCTCACGGACGTCCGTGGCCGCATCGCCGCGGCGTGCGCCGAGGCCGGGCGCGGCGTCGAGGAGGTCACGCTCATCGTCGTCACCAAGTTCTTCCCGGCCTCCGACGTGCGGATCCTGGCCGGCCTCGGCGTGACCGACGTCGCGGAGAACCGGCACCAGGAGGCCGTCGAGAAGGTCGCGGACTGCGCCGCGGAGACGGAGGCCGGCCTGCGCTGGCACTTCGTCGGCGGCCTGCAGAGCAACAAGGCGGCGGCCGTCGCGTCGTACGCCGACGTGGTCCACTCGGTCGACCGCGCCAAGCTGGTCGGTCCCCTCGGCCGCGGCGCGGCCGAACGTGGCCGTCCGCTCGACGTCCTGCTCCAGGTGAGCCTCGACCCGCCCGGCGCCGACCACCGGGCCGGTGTCGCACCGAGCGACCTGGCCGCCCTCGCCGAGCGGGTGGCGGCGGCCGACCACCTACGGCTGCGGGGACTCATGGCCGTGGCGCCGCTGGGGGAGGAGCCGGCCGAGGCGTTCGACCGCCTCGCGCAGGTCCACGACGACCTCGTGGTCGACCACCCCGGAGCCACGTGGCGCTCGGCCGGCATGACCGGGGACCTGGAGGCCGCCGTGATCCGCGGCGCGACACACGTGCGCGTCGGGTCCGGGGTCCTCGGATCGAGGCCTCGTGTCCAGTAGGGTCCGAGACAGGCGAGAGCACCTCCGCCCGGAGGTGCCGACAACGGCGGAGGCAGAGAAGTCATGAGCGGTGCGATGCGCAGGATCGGTGAGTACCTCGGCCTCCTCGAGGACACCGGCCGCTACGACGAGTACGACGGCCAGTACGACGCTTCCTACGACGCCCCCGAGGGTGCGCCGGAGGCTGCCGGGCACCGCCCGGTGCAGGAGGCCGCCCCGACCGGCGCGCCCCGCCGTGCCGAGGCCGGCCCCGCCCCGGTGGCGGACCTGGCCGAGCGCCGTCGTACCGCCCCCGCAGCGGCTGCTGCCGGCCCACGGGTCGCTCCCGTCGCTGTGACCAACGAGGTGGCTGAGTTGTCCCGGATCACGACCCTGCACCCGCGCACCTACAACGAGGCCCGCACCGTGGGGGAGAACTTCCGCGAGGGCACCCCGGTGATCATGAACCTGTCGGAGATGGACGACAATGACGCCAAGCGTCTCGTCGACTTCGCCGCCGGCCTGGTCTTTGCGACGCGTGGCACCATCGAGCGCATCACCAACAAGGTGTTCCTGCTCTCGCCCGCCAATGTCTCGGTCGCTGCCGAGGACAAGCAGCGGATCGTCGAGGGCGGGTTCTTCAACCAGAGCTAGGAATCACTGTTGAACGCTGTCGGCCACACCATCGAGGCCGTGCTGTGGGTGTTCATCGCCTGCCTGTGGGTCCGCTTCATCACCGGTTGGGTGCATGGTCTTCGCGCGCTCCTGGAGCCCGCGCGGACCACTGCTCGTCTTCCTCGAGGGCGCGTACACCACCACCGACCCGCCCATCAGGGCCATCGACCGGTTCATCCCGCCGCTGCGGATCGGGAACTTCGCGCTCAACCTGAGCTTCCTGATCGTCTTCCTGGCGCCTACGTGCTCCAGGCGCTGAACCGGACGTACGTGATTTCGTGACACTCGCCGGGCCGTCGGTGAGCCGTACGGGCCCGATGGCACTAGGCTCGGTCACGACCCGTCAGGAACCCTGCGCCGCAGGGGTCATGCCTGGTCACACCAGTCCCACCTCAGACGCTAGTGTGCTGAGGACAGATCCATGAACAACGACCAATGAATTGGGTGAAGTCATGCCGCTGACGCCTGAGGACGTGAGTAACAAGCGATTTACTCCCGTCCGGCTCCGTGAGGGCTACGACATGGGCGAAGTCGACCAGTTCCTCGACGAGGTCGAGGCGGAGCTGGCGCGGCTCACCAACGAGAACGAGGACCTGCGCGCCAAGCTCTCCGTCGCGCAGTCGGGCGGTCCGGCGACGGCGCCCGTCCCGATCCCCGAGCAGACCGCACCGCCGGCCTACCAGCCGGCCGCCGAGCCCGAGCCCGAACCGACCCCCGAGCCCGAGCCGGCCCCGGTCGTCGAGGCGCCCCGCGTCGAGCAGCCCGCCGAGACGATCCGCGTCGAGACCGTGCCGCAGGCCAGCAACGCTGCCGCCCGCCTGCTCGAGATCGCCACGCGCAACGCCGACGAGCTCGTCGAGGAAGCCAAGAACGACGCCGACAAGATCGTCGGCGAGGCCCGCACCAAGGCCGAGCGCCTCGACACCGAGTCCCGCGAGCGTGCCGACCGCGTCGAGTCCGACGCCCGGACCCGCGCGCAGATGCTCGACTCCGAGACCGCCGAGCGCCGCACCCAGCTCTTCGGTGACCTGGAGAAGGAGCGCGACAAGCTCAGCGTGGAGGTGGAGAACCTCCGCTCCTTCGAGCGCGAGTACCGCTCCCGTCTCAAGAGCTACTTCACCCAGCAGCTCGAGTCGCTGCCAGGGTGCCGGTGACGTCGAGCCGCAGATGGACGACTCCTCCCCGGCCCCGAAGCGGCTGCGCTCGATCCTCGACCAGGAAGAGGGCTGAGCCCCGGCTCCACGCCTGACGCCTCGCGAGCGGCCGTCCCCCGATCGGGGACGGCCGCTCGCGGTGCGTTTCCACCATGCTCGGACGTCGACCGCCCGGTGCGCCTCGTTGAGGTGGTCGCGGCCACCGACTAGCGTTCGTGCCGCCCGTGGCCCTCCGTAGCGGCCCACGGCCAGTGGAAGGCCCTCTCCATGGTTCGCAGCACCCGCAAGCTGGCCCAGGTCGCGCGCAAGGCGCTCGGACGCAGCGTCGCGGGCGGCGCCGGCCCCGGAAGAAGGCGCCCGCAGACGTCGCGACGGCGAAGAAGGCCCCGGCGAAGAAGGCGCGCCGGCGAAGAAGGCCCCGGCGAAGAAGGCGCGCGGCCGGCGAAGAAGGCCCCGGCGAAGAAGGCGCCCGGCGAAGAAGGCGCCCGGCGAAGAAGGCGCGCCGGCGAAGAAGGCGCCCGGCGAAGAAGGCTGCACCGGCGAAGAAGGCGCCCGGCGAAGAAGGCGCCCGGCGAAGAAGGCGCCCGCCGCGAAGAAGGCGCCCGCCAGAAGGCCCCGCCAAGAAGGCCGCGCCGCCGCGAAGAAGGCGCCCGGCGAAGAAGGCCCGCCGCGAAGGCGCCTGCCAAGAAGGCCGCGCCCGTGGCCACGCCGACGACGGCGAAGACCCTGGTGGTCAAGGCGGGTGAGGAGGCCTGGACCGCAGCGGAGCTCAGCGAGCGTCGTCGACGAGCTGCACGAGCAGCGGACCCACAGCGCCGAGATCGTGGCCGCCAAGGAGAGCGAGATCGACGGGCTGCTCCGGAACTCGGGTGACGGCGCCGGACACGACCAGGCCGACGTGGGTGCGTCCAGCTTCGAGCGCGACCACGAGCTCACCGTGCTCAGCAACGAGCGTCGACAAGGTCGCTCAGATCGACCATGCCCTCGCCCGCATCGACAACGGCACCTACGGCGTGTGCGAGTCCTGCGGGGAGCCCATCGGCAAGATGCGGCTCATGGCATTCCCGCGTGCCACACTGTGCATGACATGCAAGCAGCGCGAGGAACGTCGGTAGCCCCCGGCGTCGAGCCACCGGCTCCGCCCGGTCTTCCTCGGCGTCGCAGTCACGGCGTACGCCGTCGACCAGGTCACCAAGGCCCTCGCCGTCGCGCAAGCTCGACGGCCGCCCCGACGTCAGCGTCGTCGGCGACCTGCTCCAGCTCCACCTGACCCGCAACCCGGGCGCCGCGTTCAGCCTCGGCACCGACTTCACGCCGGTGCTGTCGCGTCGTCGCGATCGTGGCGGCGCTCGCCGTGCTGTGGTTCGCCCGCGCGGCGGGCAGCCTGGGCTGGGCCTGCGCCTCGGGCTTCCTGCTCGCGGGCGTGACCGGCAACCTCACCGACCGCATCGTGCGCCCTCCCGGAGTCCTGCACGGCCACGTCATCGACTTCCTGCAGCTGCCGAACTGGCCGATCTTCAACGTCGCCGACATGTGCATCAACGTCGCCGCCGCCCTGATCGTCATCCTGGCGTTCCGCGGGATCCGGCTCGACGGCACCCGCGAGTCCGACGACACCGACGACGCCGACGAGACGGCACCGCGAGACCGGCACCGGTACCAGCACGACACCGGTCTGGCGCCAGCGCCGGGACCGCCCGGACCCCAGCACACCGCGACGAAGGCCGACAGCGAATGAGCCATGCCGACTTCCGCAGCCTCCAGGTGCCCGACGGCCTCGCCGGCGAGCGCGTCGACTCGGCGATGGCGAGCATGTTCGGACTGTCCCGCACCCGCGCCGCCGAGCTGATCGGACGCGACCTGGTCCTCGCTCGACGGCGCCGGCGTGAGCAAGAGCGACCGCGTGCTGCCCGGGCGCGCGGCTCGACGTGACGATCCCGGTCGAGGTCGACCATCTCCTGGTCGTCCCCGAGGTCGTCGAGGGCATCGGGATCATCCACGACGACGACTCGATCGTGGTCATCGACAAGCCGGTCGGCGTCGCCGTCCACCCGTCCCCGGGCTGGTCCGGCCCGACCGTCGTCGGTCATCTGGCCGGCGCCGGCTTCCGCATCGCGACCAGCGGTGCGTCCGAGCGCCAGGGCATCGTGCAGCGGCTCGACGTGGGTACCTCCGGCGTCATGGTCATCTGCAAGTCCGAGCACGCCTACTCGGTGCTCAAGAACGCCTTCCGTCACCGCACGGTCGACAAGACGTACCACGCGCTCGTCCAGGGCCACCCCGACCCGCACGAGGGCACGATCGACGCGCCCATCGCCCGGCACCCGGGTGCCGACTACAAGTTCGCCGTGCTCGACGGTGGCCGCGCCAGCGTCACCCACTACGAGACGCTCGAGGCCCACCGTTTCGCCAGCCTGCTGGAGGTCCACCTCGAGACCGGGCGCACCCATCAGATCCGGGTGCACATGTCGGCGCTCAAGCACCCGTGCGTCGGCGACCTGACCTACGGCGCCGACCCGACCCTGGCGAAGCGGGTGGGGGTCACCCGGCAGTGGCTGCACGCCGTCAAGCTCGGCTTCGAGCACCCCGACACCGGCGCCTACGTCGAGTACGAGTCGCCCTACCCCGACGACCTCGCGCGGGCGCTCGATGTCATCCGCGACTCCGACTGACCTGACCCTGCGGCCGGCCACCGCCGAGGACGCGCCCGCGGTCGCCGAGGTCCACCTGGCCTCCCGGGCCGGAGCGGTGTCCGGCGGGAGCATGCCGGCGAGCGTCCACCCGGACCACGAGGCGCACGCCTGGGTGGCCGGCTGGATCGGGACCGCCGAGGTGTGGGTCGCCGAGCGCGACGCCGTGGTGGCCTACCTCCGCCTGACGGGGGAGTGGCTCGACGACCTGTACGTCGTGCCGGAGCACTCCGGCGAGGGCATCGGCACCGCCCTGCTCGACCTCGCCAAGGCGTTGCGGCCCGGCGGCTTCGGGCTGTGGGTCTTCGAGGTCAACGCCCCGGCCCGGGCGTTCTACGCGCGCCACGGGCTGGTCGAGGTCGCCCGCACCGACGGCGCCGACAACGAGGAGCGGGCTCCCGACCTGCACCTGGCCTGGCTCCCCTGAACGACCGAGCCGCTGTCGGTGGTGTCTGCGAGGATCGGGTCACCGGGTTGGCGTAGGCTTGCGGTCTTCCCCCAGAAGGTCGCTCGGCGTGGTCACCCTGGTCCATCACAGGTCAGCCATCACTGCCCGAGACCCCTTGCACCACGCCCGACCACGACCCGACGAGGACGCGCCACCCCGATGTCGACCGGTTCCACTGGAAGCAACGACTCCTTCGTGCACCTGCACGTCCACACCGAGTACTCCATGCTCGACGGTGCGGCGCGGCTGGGGGCGCTGACCGAGCGCGCCGCCGAGCTCGGCATGCCGGCGGTGGCGATGACCGACCACGGCAACGTGTTCGGTGCCTACGAGTTCTACGCGAAGGCCAAGAAGGCCGGCGTCAAGCCGATCATCGGCATCGAGGCCTACTTCACGCCCAACATCAGCCGCTACGAGCGCAAGCGCGTCAACTTCTACGGCGGTGGGCCCGACGACGTCTCCTCGCGCGGTGCCTACACCCACATGACGCTGCTCTCGGAGTCCACCCAGGGCATGCACAACCTGTTCCGGCTCTCGACCGGTGCCTGGCGCGACGGGTTCTTCCAGCACCCCCGCGCCGACCGCGAGCTCCTGTCCCAGCACAGCACGGGCATCATCGGCACGACGGGCTGCCCGTCCGGCGAGATCCAGGTCCACCTGCGCCACGGCAACTACGCCGCGGCCCGCCAGACCGCGGCCGACTACCAGGACATCCTGGGCCGCGAGAACTACTTCATCGAGCTGATGGACCACGGTCTCGACATCGAGAACCGGGTCCGCGACGGGCTGCTGCGCCTCGCCAAGGACCTCCAGATCCCGCTGCTGGCGACCAACGACTCCCACTACGTCATGCGCGAGGACGCCAAGTCGCAGGAGCACCTGCTCTGCATCAACTCCGGCAGCACGATGGACATCCCGGCCGGCGACGGTCCCGGCCAGCGCTTCGCGTTCTCCGGCGACGGCTACTACCTCAAGTCAGCGGCCGAGATGCGGGCGCTGTGGGTCGACAAGTACGACCTGCGCGAGGCGTGCGACAACACGCTGCTCATCGCCGAGCGCTGCGAGGTCGAGTTCTCCGAGGCCGTCGGCAAGTACATGCCGAAGTTCCCCTGCCCCGAGGGTGAGAACGAGGACTCCTGGCTGATCAAGGAGGTCGAGCGGGGACTGCAGGCGCGCTACCCGGGCGGCATCCCCGAGGCCTCGCGCAAGCAGGCGGAGTTCGAGCTCGGCGTGATCACCCAGATGGGGTTCCCCGGCTACTTCCTCGTCGTCGCCGACTTCATCAACTGGGCCAAGAACAACGGCATCCGGGTCGGCCCCGGCCGCGGCTCCGGCGCCGGCTCGATGGTCGCCTACGCCATGCGGATCACCGACCTCGACCCGCTGGTCCACGGCCTGATCTTCGAGCGCTTCCTCAACCCCGACCGGGTCTCGATGCCCGACTTCGACATCGACTTCGACGAGCGCCGTCGCGGCGAGGTCATCAAGTACGTCACCGACAAGTACGGCGACGACCGGGTCTCCTACATCGTCACCTACGGCACCATCAAGGCCAAGCAGGCCGTCAAGGACTCCAGCCGCATCCTCGGCTACCCGTTCGCGATGGGCGACCGCATCACCAAGGCGATGCCGGCCGCGGTGATGGGCAAGGACATCCCGCTCCAGCAGATCTTCGACCCCGAGCACAAGCGCTTCGGCGAGGGCGGGGAGTTCCGCTCGCTGTACGAGGGCGACAACGACGTCAAGAAGGTCGTCGACACCGCGATCGGGATCGAGGGCCTCAAGCGCCAGTGGGGCGTGCACGCGGCCGGCGTCATCATGTCCAGCGAGCCGCTCCTCGACATCATCCCGATGCTCAAGCGCCCCGCCGACGGGGCCATGATCACGCAGTTCGACTACCCGACCTGCGAGAACCTCGGCCTGATCAAGATGGACTTCCTGGGGTTGCGCAACCTCACCGTCCTCGACGACTGCGTCAACAACATCCGGGCCAACCGCGGCGAGGAGATGGTCCTGGAGGACCTCGCCCTCGACGACCCGGCCGCCTACGAGCTCCTCGGCACCGGCAACACCCTCGGCGTCTTCCAGCTCGACGGCGGGCCGATGCGCTCGCTGCTGCGGCTGATGCGACCCGACAACTTCGAGGACATCTCGGCCGTGCTGGCGCTCTACCGGCCGGGTCCGATGGGCGTCGACTCGCACACCAACTACGCGCTGCGCAAGAACGGCAAGCAGGAGAGCACCCCGATCCATCCCGAGCTCGAGGAGCCGCTCTCGGAGATCCTGGGTCAGACCTACGGCCTGATCGTCTACCAGGAGCAGGTGATGGCGGTGGCCCAGAAGCTGGCCGGCTACACGCTGGGCCAGGCCGACCTGCTGCGGCGCGCCATGGGCAAGAAGAAGAAGGAGGTGCTCGACGCCGAGTACGTCCCCTTCTCCGAGGGCATGAAGGCGCACGGCTACTCCCCGGCCGCCATCAAGGCGCTGTGGGACGTGCTGGTGCCCTTCTCCGACTACGCCTTCAACAAGGCGCACACGGCGGCGTACGGGCTGATCTCCTACTGGACGGCCTACCTCAAGCACCACTACGCCGCCGAGTACATGGCCGCGCTCCTGACGTCGGTCAAGGACGACAAGGACAAGATGGCGATCTACCTCAACGAGTGTCGCCGGATGAAGATCCAGGTCCTGCCGCCCGACGTCAACGAGTCCGCGGCCACCTTCACCCCGGTCGGGCGCGACATCCGCTTCGGCCTGACCGCGATCCGCAACGTCGGTGCCAACGTCGTGGAGAAGATCGTCGAGGCCCGGGAGGACAAGGGCCGCTTCGACGACTTCAACGACTTCATGGACAAGGTCCCGCTGGTCGTCTGCAACAAGCGCCTGATCGACTCCCTGGCCCGAGCCGGTGCCTTCGACGAGATGAAGCACCGGCGCCGGGCGATCGTGGCGATCCACGAGGAGGCCGTCGACCGCTACGTCGACTCGAAGAAGAACACCGACAGCGGTCAGGACTCCATGTTCGACCTGCTCGACATGGGCGACGTCGGCTCGGCCGGCACCCACGTCGAGGTCCCCGAGCTCGACGAGTGGGACAAGATGACCCTGCTCGGCCACGAGCGCGACATGCTCGGCCTCTACGTCTCCGACCACCCGCTGCTCGGCCTCGAGCACGTGCTCTCGGCCGGCACCGACTGCACCATCGGTCAGCTGATGCTCGACGAGGACCGCGCCCACAACACGACGCTGACGATCAGCGGGCTGATCACCTCGGTCAACCGCAAGATCACCAAGCGCGGCGACGCCTGGGCGACGATCACCCTCGAGGACCTCGACGGGGCGATCGAGGTGCTGCTCTTCCCGAGCGCCTACCAGCTGGCCAGCCCGTTCCTGATCGAGGACGCGATCGTCCGGGTCAAGGGCCAGCTGTCGCGCGACAAGGACCAGCCCGAGATCCGGGGCCAGGAGATCACGCGTCCCCGACCTCAGCAACGGGCCCGGGCACGCCAGCGGGCCCGGTGACGATCAGCCTGCCGTCCACCCGGTGCACGGGCCCGGTGATCGAGCAGCTCAAGGACGTGCTCGGCACGCACCCCGGCCTCACCGAGGTCCGGCTACGGTTGCTCTCGCGGGAGTCGACCAAGGTCATGCGCCTCGACGACCGGCTCCGGGTGACGCCGACTCCGGCGTTGTTCGCCGACCTCAAGCAGCTGCTGGGACCAGGATGTCTGACGGTATGACGCAGGGCGTGGCTGCCGTCGCGTCCCGCCGCCGGCGAGGACGTCACGTCCGCCGCGCCCTCGCGCGCTCGCTGCGGCGCCAAGTCCTCGAGCCGCTGCTGGCCCTGGTCGCCTTCGCCGCCGCCGGCGCGGCCGCGGGGTGGCTCTGGGAGCGCTGGTGGACCCCGACCACCGGCGTGGTGGTCGACGGGAAGTGGTACTCCGGGACCCGCGTCGACGGCGACTACCTCGTCAACGACTTCCCCGCGCTGCGGGGCTACTTCGACGCAGCCGCGACGTTCGTCCTGATCGGGGTCGTCGCCGGGCTGGTGCTGGGGGTCGCTCTGCGCCCTGCTGACCCGGCGTTCGGAGCTGGTGATGCTGGTCGCGGTCGTCGGGGGCTCGGTGCTCGCCTGCTACCTGGCCTACCGGCTGGGCGTCCACCTCGGACCGCCCGACCCGGCACCGCTGGCGAAGGCCGCCGACAACGGCACGGTGCTGCCGAGCCGACCTCTCGATCGACGGCCTCAGCCCGTTCGTCGGGTGGACGTTCGGCGCCCTGCTGGGTGTCGGTGCGCACCTACTTCCTGACCTCCAGCGTCACCGAGGCCCGCCGGGCCGAGCAGCGACGACCCGCAATGGTTGGGTAGCGACCAGATCGGGTAGGCGATCCGTCGTACGATCACCCAGCCGTGACGGGTCTCCAGTACCGTCCGGTCGATGCTCTCCGACGCCTCGAAAGCGGGTTCCCCCATGTCCGGCGACCTCCCTCCCTCCGGCTCCTCCGGCCGTCCGGTCCTCCCGAGGGCTCGCCCTGGGGTGCGCCGCCGCCGGGACCACCGGCCTACGGCCCTCCCACCGGGCCGCCTCCCAGCGGTCCGCCGAGCGGCCCCCCGGTCGGCCCTCCGACAGGCCCGGCGTACCCGGCACAGCCCTACCCCGGGCAGCCCTACCCGGGCGCGAGCTACCACGACTACGGCGGGCAGTCCGAGGTGCTGCAGAGCGGCCACGGCGGACCGGTGGGGCCGCAGCCCCGCTCGGGGCGGGGCGGTCGTCGCAAGGGCCTCGTCATCGGCGGTGCCCTGGTCGGCTTCGGCGCGCTCGCGACCGGCGGGGTGTTCGCCTACAGCGCGTACTTCGCCAGCGGCCCCCAGCCGGCCGAGGCGCTGCCCGCCGACACGGTGGGCTACCTGAGCGTCGACCTCGACCCGAGCGGCCAGCAGAAGCTCGAGGCGCTCAAGACGCTGCGCAAGTTCCCGGCGTTCAAGGAGAACGCCGGCCTGGGGACCGACGACGACCTGCGCGAGAAGCTCTTCGACTCGATCCAGGGCGACGGGGTCTGCCCCGAGGTCGACTACGCCGACGACATCGAGCCCTGGCTCGGCGACCGGATGGCGGTGGCCGCGGTCGACCTCGGGCGGCTCCGGCGACGGGTCCCCGGTCACGCCCGTGGTCGTGCTCCAGGTCACCGACGCCGAGGCTGCCGACGCAGGGCCTCGAGCTGCTGAGCGGGTGCGGGTCGTCCGCTGCGGGCTCCACGGGCTCCACGGGATCGGGTGCCGGCGGCTGGTCCGTCGAGGGCGACTGGGTCGTGATCGCCGAGACCGAGGAGCTCGCCGACCCAGGTCACCGACGCCACGGCCGACGGGTCGCTCGCCGCCGACGACGACTTCCAGAAGTGGACCGACGAGGCCGGGGACGACGGCATCCTCACCGCCTACGTGTCCCAGGACATCGCCGACCTCGCGGGCGAGGCACTGACCGACCTCGGCTCGTTCGGCGGCTTCGGCTCCTCCTGCAGCTCGATGGCGATGCCCGAGGACGACTTCGGCAACCTCGAGGAGGGTGACGACCCCTTCGGCTCCGAGGACCCCTTCGGCTCCGAGGACCCCTTCGCCGAGACCGACTGCGACCGTGCGCCGGTATGAGCCCGTCGTCCGACGCCCAGTCCGACCAGATCGAGTCGGCGCTGAAGGACTTCCAGGGCATGGCGGTCAAGGTCCGCTTCGACGACGGCGCGCTCGAGGTCGAGCTCGCGGGTGGCTCCTCGGCCCTCGGCGGCGACGGAAGCCTCACCCGTGGCGACGACGTGCTGGCGACGCTGCCCGAGGACACCGCAGCCGCGATCGGCTTCGGGTTCGCGGACGACTGGTTCGACGAACCTCACCGACTCCTTCGCCGGACTCGGGCTCGGCGACGGCGACGACCTGATCTCGCAGGTCGAGGCCGAGACCGGTCTCGCGATCCCCGAGGACCTCCAGACGCTCGTCGGTGACTCGGTCGCCGTCTCCCTCGGCAGCGACATCGACCCCCAGGCCATCGAGGGCAGCGACCCCGGTGACGTGCCGGTCGGCGTCAAGATCAAGGGCGACGCCGACGCGATCCACGACGTGATCGACAAGCTGCTGGGCAGCGCCGGGGCACCCGACGAGGTGCGCGACCTGTTCGGCTACGACGGCGGCGGCGACTTCGCCGTGCTCGGTCCGGACGCCGACTACCGCGACCAGCTCCTCGAGGACGGCGGCCTGGGCGACAGCGACGTCTACCGGCCGTGGTCCCGGAGTCCGAGGACGCCGCGGCGGTGCTCTACGTCAACTTCAACGCCAACGACTGGCTGCGTCCGGATGGCTCAGGGGTTCGGCCCCGACGACGAGATCGCGGCCAACCTCGAGCCGCTCGGCGCGCTCGGCATCTCCGCCTGGGTCGACGGCGACGCCTCCCACGCCCTGGTGCGGCTCACCACCGACTGAGCGTTCAGCCCCGGCCGACCTCGGCGGTGATCGCTGCGGTGATCGCGACCAGGTCGGCCGGGGCGAGCTCCAGGTCCAGACCACGGCGCCCGCCGGAGACCAGCACCGTCGCGTGGTCGAGGGCGGAGGAGTCGACCACGGTCGGGTGCGGGCGTCTCTGCCCGACGGGGGAGATGCCCCCGACGACGTACCCGGTCGCCCGCTCGGCGGCGGCGGGGTCGGCCATCTGGGCCTTGCGGCCGCCGACCGCGCGGGCCAGCGCCTTGAGGTCCAGCTGCCCGCTGACCGGCACGACGGCCACGGTCAGCGTGCCGTCGACGGTGGCCAGGAGCGTCTTGAAGACCCGCGCCGGCTCGACCCCGAGTGCCTCGGCCGCCTCCAGCCCGAACGACCCCGCTCGCGGGTCGTGGGTGTACTCACGCATCGTGAACGCCAGCCCGGCCCGGGTCAGTGCCACCGTCGCCGGCGTGCCGCCGGCCTGCTTCTTGGCCATGGGCCGATGGTGGCACGCTGGTCGACGCGCGAGCCCTCCGGTGGTTGAGGTGCGGGCTTGCGAGCCCTCCGGTGGTTGAGGTGCGAGCGTGCGTGCCCTCCGGTGGTTGAGGTGCGAGCTTGCGAGCCCTCCGGTGGTTGAGGTGCGAGCTTGCGAGCCTCGAAACCCCGCGTGCCCTCCGATGGTTCGAGCGTGCGAGCCGATCGCGAGCCCTCCGGTGGTTGAGGTGCGAGCGTGCGAGCCTCGAAACCCCGCGAGTCGCACGGCGGTGCCTGCGCTCGGCGTCTCCTGTACGTCGGTTTCGACGACTGTGCCGGGGCGCTTGGTGGATTTCGACGCGCTCGTGCGGCTTCGCAGGCTCAGCCGCGTCGCTTGCTCAATCTTCGCCCACCACGCGGGCGTGCTCGTTCCTCGCCCGACCGCTGTGGGCTTGCTCAATCTTCGCCCACCACGCGGGCGTGCTCGTTCCTCGCCCGACCGCTGTGGGCTCTCAGTTCGGGGACCAGCGGGTGCGGGCGACCTCGGTGGCCGGCAGCGACGGGATGACGTTCATGGCCCGCAGCTCCGAGCGCAGCAGGTCGGTGACCAGCACCAGCCGCTCGGCGGCGTCGTCGGCCTCCAGCAGGGCCTGACGGTCGTGCAGGGGGAGCGGCGCGCAGGCGGCGAGCGTCCAGGACAGGTACGTCGCGTCGCGCGGGAGCGAGCCGACGTACGGGTCGGCGCGGATCTCCGAGAGCGCCACCCGGTAGGCGGTGAACGTGGCCCGGGCCCGCTCGAGGATGTCCTCGTCGACGACCTGATCGATCTCGGGCAGCTCGGTCACGTGGCCGAGCGGGAACTGGTCGGAGGTGTCGAGCCGGTCGAGCTGGATCCGCTCGAGGCCGACCGCGACCACGTCGAAGGTGCCGTCGGCGTTGGACTCGATCTCGGTGAGCTGGGCCTTGCAGCCGACCCGGAACAGCGACTGGGCGCCGTGGTCGCCCACCTCGTAGCCCTCGCGGATGGCGACGGAGCCGAACACCCGGTCGAGGGGGTCCTCGACCCGCAGCAGGTGGTGGACCAGCGCGCGGTAGCGGTCCTCGAAGACCCGCAGCGGCACGCTCAGCCCCGGGAACAGCACCGAGTTCAGCGGGAACATCGGGAGGGTGTCGACCACGGCACCAACCTACTGCCAGTCCAGCAGGTGTCGGGGGTTACCTCCGGGTGAGCGTGGCCTTCGTAGGACTGGAGCCATGATTCGCCGCATCGACCTGCGGGGAGCCCGGGAGACCGGCCCCGTCGACTACCGGACCGCCGTGCCGCGCGCGGACTTCGACGTCGAGGCAGCGGTGCCCGCGGTGCATGCCATCTGCGAGGCGGTCCGCACCCGCGGCCTCGAGGCGATCCTCGAGCTCTCCGAGCGCTTCGACGGCGTCGCCGCAGGACGACATCCGCGTCGACCCGGCAGCCATCACCGCTGCCCTCGACGACCTCGACCCGGCCATCCGGGCCGGGCTGGAGGAGTCGATCCGTCGGCTGCGCGCGACCTGCGCCAACGAGCTGGAGCAGGACGCGGTCACCGAGCTCGGCCCCGGTGCGGTGGTCACCCACCGCAAGGTCCCGATGGACCGCGTCGGCCTCTACGTGCCGGGCGGGCTCGCCCCGCTCGTCTCGAGCGTGCTGATGAACGTCGTACCGGCGCAGACCGCCGGGGTGGGCTCGATCGCCCTGGCCAGCCCGCCGCAGAAGGAGTTCGGCGGCCTGCCGCACCCCACGATCCTGGCCGCGTGCGCGCTGCTCGGCATCGACGAGGTCTACGCCGTCGGCGGGGCCCAGTCGATCGCGATGTTCGCCTACGGCACCGGCCCCTGTCGCCGCGTCGACCTGGTCACCGGTCCCGGCAACATCTACGTCGTGACGGCCAAGCGGCTGCTCAAGGGCCTGGTCGGCATCGACTCCGAGGCCGGCCCCACCGAGATCGCGATCCTGGCCGACGACACCGCCGACGCCGCGTTCGTCGCCGCCGACCTGGTCAGCCAGGCCGAGCACGACCCGCTGGCGGCTGCCGTGCTGGTGACGCCGTCCGAGCGGCTCGCCGACGCGGTCGACGTCGAGCTCGACAAGCAGGTCTACGCCACCAAGCACACCGAGCGGATCCTGACCTCGCTGACCGGCACCCAGTCGGCGATCGTGCTCGTCGACGACCTCGAGCAGGGACTCGAGGTCATCAACGCCTATGCCGCCGAGCACCTCGAGATCCAGACCGCCGACGCCTCCGCCTGGGCCGCCCGGGTGCGCAACGCCGGCGCGATCTTCGTGGGCCCGCACGCCCCGGTCAGCCTGGGCGACTACTGCGCCGGGTCCAACCACGTGCTGCCGACCGGCGGCTGCGCCTGCCACTCCTCGGGGCTGTCGGTGCGCGCGTTCCTCAAGTCGATCCACGTCATCGACTACTCCCGTGAGGCGCTCGCCGAGGTCGCCGACCACGTCGTCACGCTGGCCGAGGCCGAGGACCTGCCCGGACACGGCCAGGCCGTGCGGGTCCGGTTCGCCGACTGACATGGGACCCACATGAGCTTTCCGCCCCTGCGGGAGGAGCTGCGCGGCATCGAGCCGTACGGCGCTCCCCAGCTGGACGTGCCTGTCCAGCTCAACGTCAACGAGAACCCCTACGGGCCCTCGCCGGCCGTCGTCGCCGACGTGGCCGAGGCGGTGTCCCGCGCCACGGCGACCCTCAACCGCTACCCCGACCGCGAGTTCGTGGAGCTGCGGGGCGCTCTCGCGTCGTACCTCGGTCACGGGGTCGTGCCCGAGCAGGTCTGGGCGGCCAACGGGTCCAACGAGGTCATGCTGCAGCTGCTCCAGGCCTTCGGTGGGCCGGGCCGGACGGCGGTCAGCTTCGCGCCGACGTACTCGATGTACCCGGAGTACGCCCGCGACACCCACACCCGCTGGGTCGCCGGGCGGCGCGAGAGCGACTTCAGCCTCGACCTCGACGCGGCTGCGGCCCTGATCGAGGCCGAGCGGCCCTCGGTGGTCCTGCTGCCCTC
Organism: uncultured Actinomycetota bacterium; assembly: GCA_963757695.1. Lineage (GTDB taxonomy): Bacteria > Actinomycetota > Actinomycetes > Propionibacteriales > Nocardioidaceae > Nocardioides. Next base: position 287,246 of record CAVWTJ010000002.1, on the reverse strand, counting down.
GCCCAACAACCCCACGGGTACGGCGCTCCCGCAGACCGCGGTCGCCGCCCTGTGCGACGTCGTGGGGGAGTCGGGGATCGTCGTCGTCGACGAGGCGTACGGCGAGTTCCGACGCGCCGGCACGCCGTCGGCCCTCGAGCTCCTGCCGAGCCACCGCAACCTGGTCGTCACGCGCACCATGAGCAAGGCGTTCGCCGCCGCCGGCCTGCGCCTGGGCTACCTGGCCGCCGACCCGGCGATCGGCGACGCGATCCGGGTCGTCCGGCTGCCCTACCACCTCTCGGCCGTGACCCAGGCCGTCGCGCTCGCCGCGCTCCGGCACGCTCCCGAGCTGCTCGCCCGGGTCGACGACCTGCGGGTGGAGCGCGACGCCACCGTGGCGTGGCTGCGCGAGCAGGGGCTGCAGGTGGCGGACTCGGATGCGAACTTCTGCCTCTTCGGCACCTTCGCCGACCGGCACGCGGTCTGGCGGGACCTGCTCGATCAGGGGGTGCTGATCCGCGAGACTGGCCCCGACGGCTGGCTCCGGGTCTCGATCGGCACGCCCGCGGAGATGGCGGCGTTCAAGCAAGCCCTGACCAGGGCGATGAAGGAGATCTGATGACCAGCACGCACGGCAGGACCGCTCGCGTCGAGCGAGAGACGAGCGAGTCGAAGGTGATCGTCGAGGTCGACCTCGACGGCTCCGGCCGCCACGACATCTCCACCGGGGTCGGCTTCTACGACCACATGCTCACCGCCTTCGCCCGCCACGCGCTCCTCGACCTCACGGTCACCACGGAGGGCGACACCCACATCGACGCCCACCACACCGTCGAGGACACCGCCATCGCGCTGGGCCAGGCCCTGCGCCAGGCCCTCGGCGACAAGGTCGGCATCCGCCGGTTCGGCGACGCCACGGTGCCGCTCGACGAGGCGTTGGTCCAGGCCGTCGTCGACGTGTCGGGGCGTCCCTACTGCGTGCACACCGGTGAGCCCGAGGGCCAGGCCTACGTCCAGCTGGGCGGGTCCGGGGTGTCCTACCTCGGCTCGCTGACCCAGCACGTCTTCGAGTCGATCGCGTTCCACGGCCACCTCGCCCTGCACGTGCGGGTGCTCGCCGGCCGCGAGCCCCACCACATCGTGGAGACCCAGTTCAAGGCCTTCGCGCGCGCCTTCCGCGACGCCGTCGCGCTGGACCCCCGCGAGACCGGGATCCCGAGCACCAAGGGCGCGCTCTGAGCGCCGCGACCCCGGTCCCCGGGCCCACGCCCGACCCGGTGCGCAAGCCGGGCGTGGTCGTCCTCGACTACGGCTCGGGCAACCTCCGCTCGGCCGTGCGCGCGCTCGAGCGTGCCGGCGCCGACGTGACGCTGACCGACGACTTCGACGCCGCGCTCGCAGCCGACGGGCTGGTCGTGCCCGGGGTGGGGGCGTACGCCGCCTGCATGGCCGGGCTGCGCGCGGTCAAGGGCGAGCGGATCATCGGGCGCCGGCTGTCCGGCGGTCGCCCCGTGCTGGGCATCTGCGTCGGGATGCAGGTGCTGTTCGAGCGCGGGGTGGAGCACGGCGTCGAGACCGCCGGCTGCCACGAGTGGCCCGGCGTGGTCGAGCGGCTCCAGGCCCCCGTCGTGCCGCACATGGGGTGGAACACCGTCGACGTACCGGCCGGGACCTCGCTGTTCGCCGGGATCGAGGACGAGCGCTTCTACTTCGTGCACTCCTACGGCGTGCGCGACTGGGTGCTCGAGACCAACAGCCGCACGCGGGCGCCGCTGGTCACGTGGGCCGAGCACGGGGGCGACCGGTTCGTCGCGGCCGTCGAGAACGGCCCGCTGACCGCCACCCAGTTCCACCCCGAGAAGTCCGGTGACGCCGGTGCGGCGCTGCTGCGCAACTGGGTCGCGGCGCTGTGAGCCGACGATGAGGACGCCATGAGCAAGGAGCGGGCCCGTCGGCGCGAGGAGCGTGAGCGCCTGGTGGCGGTCGCGGCGGCCGAGCGGGCCGCCGCGGCCGAGGCCTCGGCCCGTCGGGCGCGCCGCCGCCAGACGCTCCTGGGGTGGGTCCCGCGCCCGGCCCCGGCTCCGAGCGGCTCGATCGCGGCCCGCCGGCGTCGCGACACCAGCATCTTCCTGGTCTTCGTCTTCTCGGTGAACCTGCTGTTCTTCCTCGCCTCCGACGACTGGGGCCTGCGTGCCCTGGTGCTGCTGCTCAGCGTGCTGCTGGCCCCCGTCGTCGTCCTGCTCATCTCCAAGAACTGACCGAAGAGAGACCCCGTGTCCTACCTCCAGCTCCTCCCCGCCGTCGACATCACCGAGGGCCGCGCCGTCCAGCTCGCCCAGGGCGTCGCCGGCTCCGAGCGCGTGTACGGCGACCCGGTCGCCGCCGCCCGGCGCTGGCAGGACGCGGGCTCGGAGTGGCTGCACCTGGTCGACCTCGACGCGGCGTTCGGCCGGGGGAGCAACCGCGAGCTCCAGGCCGAGATCGTCGGCGCGCTCGACATCGACGTGGAGATGAGCGGCGGGATCCGCGACGACGAGTCCCTCGAGGCGGCCCTGGCCACCGGCTGCCGGCGCGTCAACATCGGGACCGCGGCGCTCGAGACGCCCGAGTGGTGCGCGAAGGTCATCGCCGAGCACGGCGACCGGATCGCGATCGGCCTCGACGTGCGCGGACGCACCCTCGCGGCCCGGGGCTGGACCCGCGAGGGCGGCGACCTCTACGAGGTGCTGGCCCGCCTCGACGCCGAGGGCTGCGCGCGCTACGTGGTGACCGACGTCAACAAGGACGGCATGCTGCAGGGGCCCAACCTCCAGCTGCTCCGGGACGTGTGCGCGGCCACCGACCAGCCGGTCATCGCCTCCGGCGGCGTCACCGAGCTCTCCGACATCGAGGCGCTCATGGACCTGGTGGGCGACGGCGTCGAGGGCGCGATCGCCGGCACGGCGCTCTACGAGGGCCGCTTCACGCTCGAGGACGCGCTCGCCCTGACCAGGGGCACCCGGTGAGCGCGCGATGAGCCTCGCCGTACGCGTCATCCCGTGCCTCGACGTCGACGACGGTCGCGTGGTCAAGGGCATCAACTTCCTCGACCTGCGCGACGCCGGCGACCCGGTCGAGCTGGCCCGCACCTACGACGCCGAGGGCGCCGACGAGCTGACGTTCCTCGACATCTCCGCCTCCCACGAGGGACGGGCCACCACGATGGAGATCGTGTCGCGCACGGCGGAGGAGGTCTTCATCCCGCTCACCGTGGGCGGCGGCATCTCCTCGGTCGACGACGTCGACCGGCTGCTCCGCGCCGGCGCCGACAAGATCGCGGTCAACACCGCCGCCATCCACCGTCCCGAGCTGGTCGCCGAGATCGCCGACCGCTTCGGCAACCAGGTGCTCGTGCTCTCGGTCGACGCCCGTCGAACGGCGCCGGGGGCTGCCGTGACCGACTCCGGGTGGGAGGTCACCACCCACGGGGGCCGGAAGTCCGCCGGCCTGGACGCCGTCGCGTGGGCGGTGCGCGCGGCCGAGCTCGGGGCGGGGGAGATCCTGCTCAACGCCATGGACTCCGACGGCACCCAGGACGGCTTCGACCTCGCCCTGATCGCCGCGGTGCGCCGCGAGGTCTCGATCCCGGTGATCGCCTCGGGCGGCGCCGGGCGGCTCGACCACTTCGCGCCCGCCGTCGAGGCCGGGGCCGACGCCGTGCTCGCCGCGACCGTCTTCCACTTCGGCACGCTGCGGATCGGGGAGGTCAAGCAGAGCCTGTCCGACGCGGGACACCAGGTGCGGGCCACGCACCATCGACCGGTCGGCTGAGGCTCGGCCTCGACGGATCGGGGCCTCAGAGGCCCAGCGACGCCTCGCGCAGCCGCGCCACCGAGGCGGGCGGACCCTCGAACGACAGGTCGCGCACCTCGGTGCGGCCGAACAGGAAGAGCACCAGCTCCAGCACCGGACCGCTGACGGTCACCGGACCGCTGCCACGACGCAGCGTGATCGAGTCACCGGTGTCGGTGCGTCGGATCGCCACGGGTACGCCGGCCGCACGCACCAGCACCCTCCCCATCTGCCCGATCGCCGACCACACGGCCGCCAGGTCGCCCTGGGACAGGTCGCGCGGCTCCCACCCGGGCTGCGCGCGGCGGAGGTCCTCGTGGTGCACGACGTACTCGAGGGTGTTGGCGAGCACCTCCACCGGCTTGAGCGCGAACGGCGTCAGCCCGGGCTCGCGGACCCGTGCTGCGAGCGCCTCGTGGTCGGTCCGCTCGGCGCGGGACATCGCCCGCTCGGTGCGGCCCTCCAGCGCCGGCACCAGGATCCCGAGGGCGCCGAGCGGGCGCCGTTCGCGGACCAGGAGGTGGGCGAGCAGCCGGTGGGCCGTCCAGTCACCGCAGAGGGTCGGCGCGTCCGTGCCGAGCAGGACCGCGAGGTCGCACAGGGCGTGGCGTTCGCGGCGGGCGAGGGTGAGGGCCATGACGCCGAGGATAGGCAGCAGCGCCCGGCGCTCGGCGCCCGCCCTGCACCCCGCGCCCGGCCGGTGCCCGGCGTCCCCGGCCACCGGCCCGGGTGTCGACTCGACGGTGCCGCGAGGGGTGCGTGGTCGGTGCCGGGGAATAGCCTGTGCCCCTCGCGGGGTTCGGCCCGCGGACCGAGGAGCGCAGTGGACGACGAGCAGGACCAGCAGAGCGAGCAGACGAGCCGACGTGGACGGGGGTCCACGGGTGCGGGCTTCGCCGTGCTCTGGGTGGCGATCAAGCGTGAGCCGTGGATCTTCGCGCTGTCCACCCTGGGCAGCGTGCTCTTCGGCGCGTTGACGGTCGCCGACGCCTGGGTGCTCGGCTGGGCCACCGACCACGTGGTGCTGCCGGCCTTCCGCGACGGCGAGATCGGCGGCGGCCTGCTCTGGGCGGTGCTGGCCCTCTTCGTCGGGGTCGCCCTGCTGCGGGCCGTGGGCATCGTGGCGCGCCGCCTGGGCGCCGGGATCATGCAGTACCGGATGCAGGCCTCGACCCGCCGCGCGGTCACCCGGCGCTACCTCGCCCTGCCGATGGAGTGGCACCAGCGGCACCCGACGGGCGAGCTGCTGTCCAACGCCAACTCCGACGTCGAGGCCGCCTGGGGACCGATCGCGCCACTGCCGATGGCGGTCGGGACGATCGCGATGATGGTGATCGCGGTGGCGCAGATGTTCGTCGCCGACCTCGTGCTCGCGCTCGTCGGGCTGCTCGATCTTCCCGGCGGTGATCGCCACCAACATCGCCTACCAGCACCTCGCCCAGGGCTGGGCGACGCGCGCCCAGGAGCTGCGCGCCGAGGTCAGCGAGATCGCCCACGAGTCCTTCGACGGCGCCATGGTCGTCAAGACCCTCGGCCGCGAGCCCGAGGAGACCGCGCGGTTCGCCGCCAAGGCCCATGAGCTGCGCGACGTCAACATCCGGGTCGGCCGGATCCGGGCCGCGTTCGACCCGACCCTGGCGGCCCTGCCCAGCGTCGGTGTCCTGGTCGTGCTCGCCGTCGGCGTCTCGCGGGTGATGAACGGCGCGACCGCACCCGGTGACGTCGTCACCATCGCCTACCTGCTCACCATCGTCTCCTTCCCGATCCGTTCGATCGGGTGGCTGCTGGGGGAGTTCCCGCGCAGCGTGGTCGGCTACCGCCGCGTCGACGCGGTCCTGCGCACGACCGGCGAGATGCCCTACGGCGACGCCCGCGCACCCCGTACGACGGGTGGTGCCCGCCTCGAGGTCGCCGGTCTCGCCTACGGCTACCGTCCCGACGAGCCCCTGCTCGAGGACCTCTCCTTCGTGGTCGAGCCCGGACGCACCGTCGCGCTCGTGGGCGCCACGGCCTCGGGCAAGAGCACCCTGACGACGCTGCTCACCCGGCTCGTCGACCCCGACGTCGGGCACCGTCCGGATCGACGGCACCGACGTGCGCGACCTCGGCCGCGGCGAGCTCGCCTCGGTGCTCGCGGTCGTCGCCGCAGACGGCGTTCCTCTTCGACGACACCGTGCGCGGCAACGTCACCCTCGGCGGCGACTTCTCCGACGACGACGTGTGGGCGGCGCTGCGCGTCGCCCAGGCCGACGGGTTCGTCGCCGCGCTGCCCGACGGCCTCTCCACCCGGCTCGGGGAGCGGGGCACCTCGCTCTCGGGCGGTCAGCGCCAGCGGCTCTCGCTGGCGCGAGCCCTGGTCCGCCGGCCCCGGCTGCTGATCCTCGACGACGCCACCTCCGCGGTCGACCCCGAGGTGGAGGCCCGCATCCTGGCCGGCCTGCGCGGCGGCGACACCGACACCACGCTGGTCGTCGTGGCCTACCGCAAGGCCACCATCGGGCTCGCCGACGAGGTGCTGCACCTCGACGGCGGTCGCATCGCCGATCGCGGCACCCACGCGGCGCTGCTGGAGCGCTCGCCGGAGTACGCCCGGCTCGTCAACGCCTACGAGCACCCGGCCGAGCACCCGGCCGAGCACCAGGAGCCGGGTCTCGGCGCGAGCGGGGCGCTCCGATGACGACGACGGACGACACCACCGACGGCCGGCCCGACGGCACGCCCGAGCCCTCGCCCCGCTCCGGCGCCAGCGCGGGCACCACCACGGCCCACCCGGCACCACCGACCGCAACGCCACCCGGCTCGCCACCGGCGAGGACATCGGCGCGATGGCGACGATCCGGCGCGGTCTGCACTACTCCCCGGAGCTGAAGCAGGGGCTGCGCGGCACGCTCGCGCTCGCCGTGCATCGCCTCGCTGGGCCAGGTCGTCGTGCCGATCGCGGTCCAGCAGACGCTCGACCGTGGCCTGGGCGGTGCCGACGGCCCCGACGTGTCGTTCACGATCCTGTTGGGATGCGCGTCGTTCCTGGCCATCGTGCTGACCAGCGTGGCGTCGTACGCGATGACGGGTCGGCTGTTCACGACGTCCGAGCGGGGGCTGGCCACGCTGCGGATCAAGGCCTTCCGCCACGTGCACGACCTGCCTCTGCTCACCCAGAACACCGAGCGGCGTGGGGCGTTGGTCTCGCGGGTGACCAGCGACGTCGACCAGGTCAGCCAGTTCCTCGTCTTCGGTGGCCTGCTCTTCGTGGTGAGCACCGGACAGGTCCTGGTCGCGACCGTCGTGATGCTCTACTACTCCTGGCAGCTCACGATCGTCGTCTGGGTCTGCTTCGCGCCGCTCTTCTTGTCGCTGCGCTTCTTCCAGCGCAGGCTGTCTGCGGCCTACGGCACCGTACGACGCCAGGTCGGCGTCATGCTGTCGGCCATCTCCGAGCCGGTCGTCGGCGCAGCCGTGGTCCGCTCGTACGCCGTCGAGGACCGCACCCAGGCGCGGATCGACGAGGCGGTCGCCGTGCACCAGCGCGCCAGCGTGCGGGCGCAGGGCTTCACCGCCTTCTCGTTCTCCCTCGGCGGGGTGAGCGCCGGGCTCGCCAACGCCGGCGTGCTGATCGTCGGCATCTGGCTGGGCCTCGCCGGCGACATCACCTCGGGCGAGGTCCTCGCCTTCGCGTTCCTGGTCACCCTGTTCGTCGGCCCCGTGCAGATGGGCACCCAGATCGTGACCGAGGCCCAGAACGCCATCGCCGGGTGGCGCCGCGTCATCGGGATCCTCGACACCCCGGCCGACCTGGTCGACCCCGGTCCCGAGGGCCACGACCTGCCGCGTGGTCCGATCGACGTCCGCTTCGACGACGTGCAGTTCGCCTACCCCGGCGGACCGCCCGTGCTCCGCGACGTCTCGATGGAGATCGCCGCCGGTCGGCGGGTCGCGATCGTCGGGGAGACCGGCTCGGGCAAGTCGACGTTCGCCAAGCTGCTGACCCGCCTGATGGACCCCTCGACAGGTCGGGTGCTCCTCGACGGCGATCGACGTGCGCGACATCTCCGAGACCGCGCTGCGCAGCAGCGTCGTGCTGGTGCCCCAGGAGGGATTCCTCTTCGACGACACCATCGCCGCCAACGTCGCGCTACGGCACGCCTCGGCGCGACCGAGGCCGAGATCCTCGCCAGCGCCGACGAGCTGGGCCTCGGCGACTGGGTGGCCGGCCTGCCGCGGGGCCTGCAGACCGGCGTCGGTCAGCGCGGGCGAGTCGCTGTCCGCCGGGGAGCGCCAGCTGGTCGCGCTGCTGCGCGCCCACCTCGCCGACCCCGACCTGCTGGTGCTCGACGAGGCCACCAGCGCCGTCGACCCGCGGCTGGAGATGCGGATCGGCCGTGCCCTCGAGCGACTGATGTCGGGTCGTACGTCGGTCACGATCGCCCACCGCATGTCCACGGCCGAGAGTGCCGACGAGGTCGTCGTCGTCGACCAGGGCCGGATCGTCCAGCGCGGACCGCACGCCGAGCTGGTCGCCCGGCGCGGCTGCGTCTACGCCGGCCTGCACCGCAGCTGGGTCGCCCAGCAGGGTGCGTGAGGGCCGCGGGATACTGGACCCGTGACCGCCCTCGACCCCGCCATCGCCACCCGCCTCAAGCGGGCCGACGACGCCACCGGCCGCGGCCTGGTGGCCGCCATCGCCCAGCAGCACGACACCGGTGAGGTGCTGATGCTGGGCTGGATGGACGACGAGGCGCTCCACCGCACGCTGACGACCGGGCGGGCGACGTACTGGAGCCGATCGCGTCAGGAGTACTGGGTCAAGGGCGACACCTCCGGCCACGTCCAGCTGGTCAAGGAGGTGCGCCTCGACTGCGACGGCGACACCCTGCTGGTCAAGGTCGACCAGGTCGGCGCCGCCTGCCACACGGGCGCGCGCACCTGCTTCGACGAGGGGCTCCTGGGTGGCTGACCAGGCCGGCGGACCGAGCACGGGTCCGAGCGAGGGGCCGGGCGAGGCACCGGCCGGGGGACCGGCAACGGACTCCGGGCACCCGCGTGAGCGGTCCTCGTTCGGGCGCACCGTCGTCCTCGGCCTCGCTGCCGGGATCGCGGCGGCCGTCGCCGGCAACCAGGCCTGGGTGTCGGTCGACAAGGCCGGCGCGGACCAGGTCGTCGGGGGAGCCGGCGTCCAGCTGAGCGTGCTCGCCGACGCGAGCGCACCCCCGGTCACGGCGACTGGCGCTGGTGCTGCTCGCCACGTGGGGGGTCGTCCTGGTCACGCGCGGACGGTTCCGCCGGGTCATCGCCTGGCTCGGACTGCTCGCCGCGCTCGCGACGGCCGGCTTCGCGGTGCTCGTGTGGCTGGTGGCCGCCGACGACGTCCGCACCACCCTGGCGGCCCCGGACCTCCCGGTCAGCCACACGGCCTGGTCCTACGTCGGGCTGCTGGCCGGGCTGGTCGCCGTGGTCGCCTCGGTGGCCGCGGTGCGCGGTGTCGGGGGGTGGCCCGAGATGGGTCGCCGCTACGACGCCCCCGGCACCGAGCCGCGTGGCGGAGCAGGTGCCCCTGGAGGAGCGCACCAACCTCGACCTGTGGCGGTCCATCGACGAGGGTCGCGACCCGACCGAGCGGGACGACCACTAGACTCTGCCCTGCCGGATCGTCGTACCGACGACGCACGGCACGTGTCCGCGTCATCACCGAGGAGCCCCGCAATGTCAGACAACCACGGCAACACCCCGGCCGCCTGGACCGCAGTCGCGGTGGCGCTGGTCGGCTTCGCGGTGGGTGCTGCGGGTCTCATGCTCAGCCCGATCAGCTACCCCGTCTTCTGGGTCGGGGTCGCGGTGGTCGTGGCAGCCGGCATCGTCTTCCTCGTCATGGCCAAGCTGGGCCTGCACGACTCCGGGCACTGACCAGCCCCACCCACCGATCCCATGGCCGTGACCACCCCGATCCCGCCTGCCGACGCCGAGCGACGAGCGCTCGGGCGGGGGCAGCGGCTGGTGGCGCCGACGGTGGTGATCGGCGGCCTCGCCGTCGCGACCCTGGCCCTGCGCCTGCGCGACCCGCACCACAGCGGCAGCTGGGGGCTCTGTCCCAGCGCGATGCTCGGCATCTGGTGCCCCGGGTGCGGGGGGCTGCGGGCGGTCAACGACCTCACGCACCTCCGGGTCCTCGACGCCGCCTCGAGCAACGTCCTGCTCGTCGCCGCGATGCCGGTGCTGGTGTTCCTGCTCGGACGCTGGGCGCTCGACTCCTGGACCGGCACCGAGCGCGCGGCCGGCTGGGGCTCCACCCGCACCGTGCTGGTCCTGTCCCTGGCCGTGCTGGTGCTCTTCACCGTCCTGCGCAACCTGCCGGGCTTCGCCTGGTTGGCGCCCTGACGCCCAGCCGTCCGGCGCGTCGTCCCGACCCGGGCACCCACCTCGGTGCGTGACACACTCGGAGGTGGGACGAGTCCGCTCGGCAGGTCCTCGTTCGACCACCGCTCACCTTCGTCCACCGCTCACCGCAGCCCTCGACAGCAGGAGAACCGCATGTCCGTGCTCGACGACATCGTCGCCGGCGTCCGGATCGACCTGGCCCGCCGGGAGAGCGAGACCCCGTTGGCCGACGTCCGCGCGGCGCTCGCCGATGCGCCCGCGCCGCGCGACCCGATGCCGCACTTCCGTGCGTCCGGCTCGAGCGTGATCGCGGAGGTCAAGCGCCGCAGCCCCAGCAAGGGCGACCTCGCCGACATCCCCGACCCGGCAGCGCTGGCCGCCGAGTACGCCGCCGGTGGGGCGGGGGCGATCTCGGTGCTGACCGAGGAGCGTCGCTTCGGCGGCAGCCTCGCCGACCTGCGCGCCGTGCGCGCCACCGTGGACGTCCCGCTGCTGCGCAAGGACTTCATCGTCGAGAGCTACCAGCTCGTGGAGGCCCGCGCCGCGGGCGCCGACCTGGCGTTGCTGATCGTGGCCGCCCTCGACGACGACACGCTGCGGCGCCTGCACGACGAGGCCCGCGAGCTGGGCCTGACCGTGCTGGTCGAGGTGCACGACGCAGCCCGAGACCGAACGCGCGGTCGCGCTGGGCGCCGAGCTGATCGGCGTCAACGCGCGCAACCTGAAGACCCTCGCGGTCGACAACGACACGTTCGGCCGGCTCGCCCCGCTCGTGCCCGACGACCGGGTCCTGGTCGCCGAGTCGGGCATCTCGGGGGAGCAGGACGTGAAGAGGTTCGTCTCCGAGGGCGCCCGTGTGGTGCTGGTCGGCGAAGCCCTGGTGAAGGACGGCGCGCCGCGAGCAGCGGTCGCCGCGATGACGGGAGTAGAGGCATGAGCCCAGTCCACGACGCAGTCCACGACGCAGCCCGCGGTGCGGCCGGCGGATCCCTGCACCCCGCAGCCCACGGCGCCTTCGACGCCGACGAGCACGGCTGGTTCGGCCGCTTCGGCGGGCGGTTCATGCCGGAGGCGCTGATCGCCGCCCTCGACGAGCTGGACACCGCCTGGCAGGGTGCCCTGGCCGACCCGACGTTCGGCGCCGAGTTCGACGCCCTCCTGCGCAACTACGCCGGGGTCCCGAGCCTGCTCTACGAGGCCCACCGCCTCTCCGAGCACGCCGGCGCCCGGATCCTGCTCAAGCGCGAGGACCTCAACCACACCGGCGCGCACAAGATCCGCAACGTCCTGGGCCAGGCGCTGCTGACCAAGCGGATGGGCAAGAAGCGGGTCATCGCCGAGACCGGCGCCGGCCAGCACGGCGTCGCGTCGGCCACGGCTGCCGCCTACCTCGGCCTCGACTGCACCGTCTACATGGGCGAGGTCGACACCGAGCGCCAGGCGCTCAACGTCGCGCGGATGCAGCTGCTCGGCGCCGAGGTGATCCCGGTGACCAGCGGCTCGCGCACGCTCAAGGACGCGATCAACGAGGCGTTGCGCGACTGGGTGTCCAGCGTCGACCACACCGCCTACCTCTTCGGTACGGCGGCCGGGCCGCACCCGTTCCCGAGCCTGGTGCTCTCGTTCGTGCGCGGCATCGGCGACGAGGCGCGCCGCCAGTGCCTCGACCTGACCGGTCGGCTGCCCGACGCCGTCGCCGCGTGCGTCGGCGGGGGCTCCAACGCGATCGGGCTCTTCGCCGGCTTCCTCGACGACCCCGAGGTCGCGATCTACGGCTACGAGCCGGGGGGCGACGGCGTCGAGACGGGTCGCCACGCCGCGACGATCCACGCCGGCGACGTGGGCGTCCTGCACGGCGCCCGCACGTTCGTGCTCCAGGACGCCGACGGCCAGACCGTCGAGTCGCACTCGATCTCGGCCGGCCTCGACTACCCGGGCGTGGGCCCGCAGCACGCCCACCTCGCCGACATCGGGCGGGCGACGTACGTGCCGGTCACCGACACGGCCGCGATGGAGGCGATGGCGCTGCTGGCCCGCACCGAGGGCATCATCCCGGCGATCGAGTCGGCCCACGCCATCGCCGGCGTCGTCTCCCTCGCCCGGGAGCGTCCCGGCGAGACCCTGCTCGTCAACCTGTCCGGGCGCGGTGACAAGGACATGGGCACCGCGCTGGAGTACTTCGGGCTCGGCCGGGCAGTGCCCACCGACGAGCCGACCGTGGAGGAGCAGTGAGCGCCGCCGTCGCCTTCGAGAAGGCGCGCGCCGACGGCCGGGCCGCCCTGGTCGGCTACCTGCCCGCCGGGTTCCCCGACGTCGACGGCGGCATCGAGGCGCTGCGGGCCATGGTCGACGCCGGGTGCGACGTCATCGAGGTGGGCCTGCCCTACAGCGACCCGGTCATGGACGGTCCCACCATCCAGGCCGCCGCCCAGCAGGCGCTCGAGCGCGGCGTCCGCACCACCGACGTCCTGCGCACGGTCGAGGCGGTCGCCGCCACCGGCACGCCGACCGTCGTGATGACGTACTGGAACCCCGTCGAGCGCTACGGCGTCGAGCGGTTCGCCGCCGATCTCGCGAACGCCGGGGGAGCGGGCCTGATCACCCCCGACCTGACGCCCGACTTCGCCCCGGAGTGGATCGCCGCGGCCGACGAGCACGACCTCGACAAGGTCTTCCTGGTCGCGCCGTCCTCCACGGACACGCGGATCGCGATGACCACCGCAGCCTGCCGAGGGTTCGTCTACGCCACGGCCGTCATGGGGGTCACCGGCGCCCGGACGACGACCAGCGACCTCGCCGGCCCACTCGTGGCGCGCGCCAAGCAGGTCACCGACCTGCCGATCGGGGTCGGCCTGGGGGTCGGCTCCGGCGACCAGGCCGCCGAGGTCGCGGCGTACGCCGACGGCGTCATCGTCGGCTCGGCCTTCGTGCGGGTCCTCCTCGACCACCCCGACGACCGGGCGGCCGGGCTGCGTGCCCTGACCGCACTCACCGAGGACCTGGCCGCTGGGGTACGACGTGGCTGAGGCCTCGCGACCTGTCCGGCTCCTCCTCGGGGCCGTCCTGGGCGTCGTCCTGCTCGCGCTCTCGGCGTGCAGCGGCAGCAGCGCCTCCGAGCCGTTCGCCGGGCGGGTGCTCGACTCGCCGTACCAGGTGCCCGACGTCGCCCTGACCGACACCGACGGCGAGCCCTTCTCGCTCGCCGCCGACACCGACGAGCGCCTGACGCTGGTGTTCTTCGGCTACACGCGGTGCGAGGACATCTGCCCGGCGGTGCTGAGCCACCTCGCCTCAGCGCTCACCCGGCTCGACGACACCGACCGCAGCCAGGTGCAGGTGGTCATGGTCACCAGCGACCCCGACCACGACACCCCCGCGGTCCTGCGCGACTACCTGGACCGCTTCGACACGTCGTTCATCGGCCTGACCAGCGACTTCACCACCATCGCCGACGTCGGCAAGGCGCTGGCGGTCGGCATCGACCGGACCGACCCCGGGGGCCACACGACGCAGATCATGGGTGTCGACCCCGCCGACGAGGCCCCCGTCTACTGGGGCCAGGACACCACGCCGGCCCAGTTCGCCAACGACATCCACACCCTGCTCGAGGACTCCTGACGTGACCCTGCTGTCGTCCGCCGCGCTCACCGCGCTGTCCATCCCGAGCCCGTCGAACGGCGTCTGGCACCTGGGCCCGTTCCCGGTCCGGGGCTACGCGCTGTGCATCATCGCCGGCATCATCGCCGCGATCTGGATCGGCGAACGCCGCTGGGTCGCCCGCGGCGGCAGGCTCGGTGACGTCCAGGACCTCGCGATCTGGGCCGTCCCCTTCGGCCTCGTCGGTGGCCGGCTGTACCACGTCGCCACGGACTGGGAGAAGTACTTCGGGGAGGGCAAGAACCCGGTCACCGCGCTCTACGTCTGGCGCGGCGGCCTCGGGATCTGGGGTGCCGTCGCCCTGGGCGCCCTCGGCATCTACCTGGGTGCCCGGCGCAAGGGCATCCGGCTGCTGCCGATGCTCGACGCGCTCGCGCCGGGGGTGATCGTGGCCCAGGCCATCGGGCGGTGGGGCAACTGGTTCAACCAGGAGCTGTACGGCAAGCCGACCGACCTGCCCTGGGGCCTGGAGATCGACCCCGCCAACTGGCCGACGGCCTGCGACTACCCGCCGGGCAGCGGCACCTGCACCTTCGCGCCGGGCACGACGTTCCACCCGACCTACCTCTACGAGTTCTTCTGGAACCTCGGTGTCTTCGGCCTCCTGCTGTGGGCCGAGCGGCGCTTCAAGCTCGGCTACGGGCGGGTGATGGCGCTCTACGTCATGGGCTACACGGTGGGGCGAGGCTGGATCGAGTACCTGCGCATCGACGACGTGCAGCTCGAGAACGTGCTCGGGCTGCGGTTCAACGTGTGGACCTCGATCGTGCTGTTCGTCGCCGCATCGGCGTTCTTCGTGTGGAGCACCAAGCGTCACCCGGGTCGTGAGGACACGGTCTACCTGCCCGGGCGCGAGCCCACGCCCGAGCCGGTGGCCGGCGCCGGGGCAGACCTCGACGGCGGGGCGGGCGTGCGCACGTCCGACGAGCCCAGCGGCGAGACCCTCGGTCGCGGCGACCCGCACGACACGGGCGACCCGCTCGACACGGGCGGCCCGCACGACACGGGCGAGCCGGTCGACACCGGCAGCCAGGAAGGCCCCGTCGGCGCCGCGGACCAGGGCGCCCCGGAGGACTCCGAGCCGGGCGCCGGCGGCCCGGAGCACGACCGCAGCTGACCCGGAGCGACGAGGTGTCCACGGCCGCGCCTCCCACCCTGCCGGGCGAGGTCCCGGTGCTAACCTTCAGGCTCCGCCGCGTGGGCCAGCGTTGTCCCTGCGACCCACCGTTGCCACACGTGCTGCCCGACCTGTCGGGGGGCCCGTACGCACATGACGCCGACGGGAGAACCCAGTGTCCTACCAGCACGCGTTCCCGCCGCCCCAAGGGCTCTACGACCCGGCCAACGAGCACGACGCCTGTGGCGTCGCCTTCGTGGCCACGCTGACGGGGGAGGCTTCGCACGACATCGTGGCCAAGGCGTTGACCGCGCTCCGCAACCTCGACCACCGAGGTGCTGCCGGGGCGGAGGTCAACTCCGGTGACGGCGCCGGCATCCTGATGCAGGTCCCGGACGCCTTCCTGCGCGACGTCACGGCCGAGGCCGGGTTCGAGCTGCCGGCGCCGACGACGTACGCCGTCGGCACGGCCTTCCTCCCGGGCGACCCCGAGCACGTGGCCGCCACGCGCGCCCGCATCGAGGAGATCGCGGCCGAGGAGGGGCTGAGCGTGCTGGGCTGGCGCGACGTGCCCACCAACCCCGAGATCCTCGGCGCCACCGCCCGCGCGGTGATGCCGACGTTCGTGCAGCTCTTCCTGGCCTCGTCGGGCCCGCGGCTGACCGGCATGGCCCTGGAGCGGCTGGCCTTCTGCCTGCGCAAGCGTGCCGAGCGGGACACCGACGTCTACTTCCCGTCGCTGTCGTCGCGGACCCTGTCCTACAAGGGCATGCTGACCACCGACCAGCTGGACAACTTCTTCCCGGACCTGGTCGACGACCGCATCGCCTCGGCCATGGCCGTGGTGCACTCGCGCTTCTCGACCAACACCTTCCCGAGCTGGCCGCTGTCGCACCCGTTCCGGTTCATCGCCCACAACGGTGAGATCAACACCGTCAAGGGCAACCGCAACTGGATGCGGGCCCGCGAGGCGCTGCTGTCCAGCGACCTGATCCCCGGCGACATGGAGCGGCTCTACCCGATCTGCTCGCCCGGTGCCTCGGACTCCGCGTCGTTCGACGAGGTGCTCGAGCTGCTGCACATGGGTGGCCGCAGCCTGCCCCACTCGGTCCTGATGATGATCCCCGAGGCGTGGGAGAACCACACCGAGATGGACAAGGAGCGGCGCGACTTCTACTCGTTCCACTCCGCGATGATGGAGCCCTGGGACGGACCTGCCTGCGTCGTCTTCACCGACGGATCGCAGATCGGCGCCGTGCTGGACCGCAACGGCCTGCGCCCCTCGCGCTACTGGGTCACCGACGACGGACTGGTCGTGCTGGCCTCCGAGGTCGGCGTCCTCGACATCGATCCCGCGACCGTGGTCCGCAAGGGCCGCATCCAGCCCGGCCGGATGTTCCTCGTCGACACCGACGAGCACCGGATCATCGAGGACGAGGAGGTGAAGTCCGAGCTCGCCCGTGAGCACCCGTACGGCGAGTGGCTGCACGCCGGACTCATCCACCTCAACGACATCACCGAGCGGGAGCACGTCGTGCACACCCACGCCTCGGTGACCCGCCGCCAGCAGATCTTCGGCTACACCGAGGAGGAGCTGCGGGTCCTGCTCACACCGATGGCCAACACCGGCGGCGAGCCGCTCGGGTCGATGGGCACCGACACCCCGATCGCGGCGCTCAGCGACAAGCCGCGGCTGCTGTTCGACTACTTCAGCCAGCTGTTCGCGCAGGTCACCAACCCGCCGCTCGACGCGATCCGCGAGGAGCTGGTCACC
Organism: uncultured Actinomycetota bacterium; assembly: GCA_963757695.1. Classification (GTDB taxonomy): domain Bacteria; phylum Actinomycetota; class Actinomycetes; order Propionibacteriales; family Nocardioidaceae; genus Nocardioides. Next base: position 270,516 of record CAVWTJ010000002.1, on the reverse strand, counting down.
TCGCTCAACGGCACCATCGGGCCGGAGGCCAACCTGCTCGAGCCGACCCCGGCCTCGTGCCGCCAGGTCGTGCTGCCGTTCCCGGTCATCTCGAACGACGACCTGGCCAAGATCCGCCACATCAACCGTGACGGTGACATGCCGGGCTTCATCGCCCACGTGTCGCGGGGCCTCTACGAGGTCGCCGGCGGGGGAGCGGCCCTGGCCGCGCGCCTGGAGGAGATCTGCGCCGACGTCAGCACGGCGATCGCGGACGGCGCCCGGGTCATCGTCCTGTCCGACCGGCACGCCGACGCCGACCTGGCACCGATCCCGTCGCTGCTGATGACCTCCGCGGTCCACCACCACCTGGTGCGCGAGAAGACGCGCACCCAGGTCGGGCTGCTCGTCGAGGCCGGGGACGTGCGCGAGGTCCACCACGTGGCGCTGCTGGTCGGCTTCGGCGCGGCCGCGGTGAACCCCTACCTGGCCATGGAGTCCGTCGAGGACCTGGCCCGTGAGGGCTACTACGTCAAGGCCGAGCCCGAGAAGGCCGTGGCCAACCTGGTCAAGGCGCTCGGCAAGGGCGTGCTCAAGGTGATGTCCAAGATGGGCGTCTCCACGGTCGCCTCCTACACCGGAGCGCAGATCTTCGAGGCTGTCGGCATCTCCCAGGACGTCGTCGACACCTACTTCACCGGCACTGACGTCCAAGCTGGGCGGCATCGACCTGGACACCATCGCCGAGGAGGTGTCGCTGCGCCACGCCACGGCGTACCCCCGCGGCGGCGTGCTGCCCACCCACCGCGAGCTCGAGATCGGCGGCGAGTACCAGTGGCGCCGCGACGGCGAGCCGCACCTGTTCAACCCCGAGACGGTCTTCCGGCTCCAGCACTCGACGCGCACCCAGCGCTACGACATCTTCAAGCAGTACACCTCGGCGGTCGACGAGCAGTCGGCCAAGCTGATGACGCTGCGGGGGCTGTTCCGATTCAAGGGTGCCGAGGTGACCGGGCGCGACCCGATCCCGATCGACGAGGTCGAGTCGGTCTCCGACGATCGTCAAGCGCTTCTCCACCGGCGCCATGTCCTACGGCTCCATCTCCCAGGAGGCGCACGAGACCCTGGCGATCGCGATGAACCGACTGGGCGCCAAGTCCAACACCGGCGAGGGCGGCGAGGACGCCGACCGGCTCTACGACCCCGAGCGGCGCAGCTCGATCAAGCAGGTCGCCTCCGGCCGCTTCGGGGTCACCTCGGAGTACCTCACCAACGCCGACGACATCCAGATCAAGATGGCGCAGGGGGCCAAGCCCGGCGAGGGCGGCCAGCTGCCCGGCAACAAGGTCTACCCCTGGGTGGCCAAGACCCGGTACTCCACCCCGGGCGTCGGCCTCATCAGCCCGCCGCCGCACCACGACATCTACTCCATCGAGGACCTCGCCCAGCTGATCCACGACCTGAAGAACGCCAACCCCCAGGCGCGGGTGCACGTGAAGCTGGTCTCCGAGGTAGGCGTGGGCACGGTCGCGGCCGGTGTCTCCAAGGCGCACGCCGACGTCGTCCTGATCTCCGGGCCACGACGGCGGCACCGGGGCCTCACCGCTCACCTCGCTCAAGCACGCGGGCGGGCCCTGGGAGCTCGGCCTGGCCGAGACCCAGCAGACGCTGCTCCTCAACGGGCTGCGCGACCGGATCGTCGTCCAGGCCGACGGCCAGCTCAAGACCGGCCGCGACGTCGTCATCGCCGCCCTGCTCGGCGCCGAGGAGTACGGCTTCGCGACGGCCCCGCTGGTGGTCTCCGGCTGCATCCTGATGCGGGTCTGCCACCTCGACACCTGCCCGGTGGGCGTCGCGACGCAGAACCCGGTCCTGCGCGAGCGCTACACCGGCAAGGCCGAGTACGTCGTGACCTTCTTCGAGTACATCGCCCAGGAGGTCCGCGAGATCCTCGCCGAGCTCGGCTACCGCTCGCTCGACGAGGCGATCGGTGACGTGGGCGCGCTCGACATGGCCACCGCCGTCAACCACTGGAAGGCCGCGGGCCTCGACCTGTCGCCGATCCTGCACCAGGTCGACGCGAGTGCGTTCCCCGACCAGGACGTGCGCTGCACCAAGACCCAGGACCACGGGATCGACCGCTCCCTCGACGTCACCACGCTGGTGCCGTTGGCCCAGGCGGCGCTCGAGGACGGCGAGCCGGTCCGCGCCCAGGTCGCGATCCGCAACGTCAACCGCACCGTCGGGACCATCCTCGGCCACGAGGTCACCAAGCGGTACGGCGGCGAGGGTCTGCCCGAGGGCACGATCGACATCACCTTCACCGGCTCGGCCGGCCAGTCCTTCGGTGCGTTCCTGCCGAAGGGCGTGACGCTGCGCCTCGAGGGCGACGCCAACGACTACGTCGGCAAGGGCCTCTCCGGCGGGCGGATCGTCGTACGACCCGACCGCGCGGCGACGTTCCGGAGCAACGAGCAGATCATCGCCGGCAACACCATCGCCTACGGCGCGACGTCCGGGCAGATCTTCCTGCGCGGCGGGGTGGGCGAGCGGTTCGCCGTGCGCAACTCCGGTGCCTGGGTGGTCACCGAGGGCGTGGGCGACCACGGGTGCGAGTACATGACCGGTGGTCGGGTCGTCGTCCTGGGCAAGACCGGGCGCAACTTCGCGGCCGGCATGTCCGGTGGCGTGGCCTGGGTCCTCGACCTCAAGGACTTCCGCGTCAACAAGGAGCTGGTCGAGCTCGGCCCGGTCACCGAGACCGCGGCCGTCGAGCTCGAGCAGATGGTGCGCGACCACTTCGAGGAGACCGGTTCGCTGGTCGCCGAGGAGCTGCTCGCCGACTGGGAGACCTCGCTGACGCGCTTCACCGAGGTCATGCCCCGTGACTACCGGATCGTGCTCGAGGCCAAGGCGAAGGCCGAGGCCGACGGGCTGGACGAGAACGAGATCGCCAACGCGATGATGGAGGCGCTCCATGGCTGACCCCAAGGGATTCCTGAAGGAGGGACGACAGGCCGCGACCCGTCGTCCCGTCGAGGAGCGGGTGCACGACTGGAACGAGGTCTACCCCGACGGCATCGGCCGCGCGCTGCTGCCGATCATCACGCCGCAGGCCGGGCGCTGCATGGACTGCGGCATCCCGTTCTGCCACCAGGGCTGCCCGCTCGGCAACATCATCCCCGAGTGGAACGACCTGGTCTGGCGCGACGACTGGGAGGGCGCCATCGAGCGCCTGCACGCGACCAACAACTTCCCGGAGTTCACCGGTCGGCTGTGCCCCGCGCCCTGCGAGACCGCGTGCGTCCTGGGCATCAACCAGGACCCGGTGACGATCAAGAACGTCGAGGTCTCGATCATCGACAAGGCGTGGGAGTCCGGCTTCGTCCGGCCCGCAGCCGCCGGAGTGGCTCTCGGGCCGCACCGTCGCGGTGATCGGCTCCGGACCGGCCGGCCTGGCCGCCGCCCAGCAGCTGACCCGGGCCGGTCACACGGTCGCGGTCTACGAGCGGGCCGACAAGATCGGCGGCCTGATGCGCTACGGCATCCCCGAGTTCAAGATGGAGAAGAAGCACCTCGACCGTCGCCTGGACCAGATGCGGCGCGAGGGCACCGTCTTCCGGGCCGGCGTCGAGGTCGGTGCGGAGGGCTCGGGCCTGAGCGCCGACAAGCTGCGCAAGCGCTACGACGCGGTCGTGCTGGCCATGGGTGCGACCGAGGCGCGCGACCTCGGCGTGACCGGACGCGAGCTCGGCGGCATCCACCAGGCCATGGAGTTCCTCCCGCAGTCCAACCGCGCCGCGCTCGGCGAGGCGCAGCTGGACGGCCAGGAGCAGATCCTGGCCACCGACAAGCACGTCGTGATCATCGGCGGCGGCGACACCGGTGCCGACTGCCTCGGCACGTCGACCCGGCACGGTGCCGCGTCGATCACCCAGCTCGAGATCATGCCCGAGCCGCCCGAGGCGCGTCCGGCCGGTCAGCCGTGGCCGACGTACCCGATGACGTTCCGGGTCTCCTCGGCCCACGAGGAGGGCGGCGAGCGGGTCTACGCCGTCTCGACCAAGGAGTTCCTCGGTGACGAGGACGGCAACGTGCGGGCGCTGCGGCTGGTCGACGTCGTCTTCGAGGGCGGCAAGCTGATCGAGATCGAGGGCAGCGAGCGCGAGATCCCGGCCGAGCTGGTGCTCTTCGCGATGGGCTTCGTCGGCCCCGAGAAGCCCGGCCTGGTCGAGCAGCTCGGCGTCGACCTCGACGAGCGCGGCAACGTCGCGCGCGACAAGGCCTACATGACCTCGGTGACCGGCGTCTTCTCGGCCGGTGACGTGGGCCGTGGCCAGTCGCTGATCGTCTGGGCGATCGCCGAGGGTCGCGCCGCCGCGGCGGCGGTCGACCAGTACCTCACCGGCTCGACGACCCTCCCGTCGCCGATCCCGCCCACCGCCCGGCCGCTGGTGGTCTGACTCCGATCGTCGAGAAGGACCACCACGACCCGGTCGGTGCGCCGGTCGAGGTCGTGGGCGGGTGAGCCATCGGCGTCGGAGGGCGCGCCGTCGCGTACAGCGACGGTGCGCCCCTCGCGTACGGGTCGAGGCGGCGCGAGCTCGCGCCGACTCGACACGCACTGTTTCCGCAGGGTTTCGGTCGTGGGTTCGTCAGGGAGTGTTGGAACGTTCCAAGCACCCGCTAGGGTGAGGGGGTGCGGAGAGCAAAGATCGTGTGCACCCTTGGCCCTGCGACCAGTTCGGAGCGTCGCATCCGCGAGCTCGTCTACGCCGGGATGGACGTCGCCCGGCTCAACATGAGCCACGGCAAGCACGCCGACCACGCGGAGAGCTACCGGCTGGTGCGCGCGGCGGCGGACGCCTCCGGGCACGGCGTCGGCATCTTCGCCGACCTCCAGGGCCCCAAGATCCGGCTGTCGACCTTCGAGGAGGGCCACGCCATCCTGAACCGCGGCCAGCGGTGGACGATCACCACGCGCACCGTGCCGGGCGACGCGACGATCGCCGGCACGACGTACCAGGGGCTGCCGGGCGACGTGAGCGCCGGCGACCCGATCCTCATCGACGACGGCAAGGTCCGGCTGCGCGTGGTCTCCGTCGATGACACCGACGTCGAGACCGAGGTGCTGGTCGGGGGACCGGTCAGCAACCACAAGGGCATCAACCTGCCCGGGGTGGCCGTCTCGGTGCCGGCGCTGTCGGAGAAGGACATCGCCGACCTGCGCTTCGCCCTGAGCCTGGGCGTCGACTTCATCGCGCTCAGCTTCGTGCGCAACGCCCAGGACGCCGAGGACGTGCGCGTGATCATGCGCGAGGAGGGCATGATGCTCCCGGTGATCGCCAAGATCGAGAAGCCGCAGGCGATCGACAACCTCGACGAGGTGATCGACGCCTTCGACGGCTTCATGGTCGCCCGCGGCGACCTCGGCGTGGAGTGCCCGCTCGAGGACGTCCCCTTCCTGCAGAAGAAGATCATCGACAAGGCCCGGATCAACGCCAAGCCGGTCATCGTGGCCACCCAGATGCTCGAGTCGATGATCACCAGCCCCTCGCCGACGCGCGCCGAGGCCAGCGACGTCGCCAACGCCGTCCTCGACGGCGCCGACGCGGTGATGCTGTCGGGCGAGACCAGTGTCGGCGACCACCCGATCCACACCGTGGAGACGATGGCGCGGATCATCATCGCCACCGAGCAGCACGCGATGGAGCCGACCGAGTTCGGTCACTTCGAGCAGATCGAGTGGGACCCGCACACCCGCGGGGGCGTCATCGCCAAGGCGGCCGAGGAGGTCGCCGAGCCGCGTCGGGGCGAAGTACGTCGTTGCCTTCACCCAGAGCGGCGACTCGGCCAAGCGCCTCGCCCGGCTGCGCAGCCGGATCCCGGTCCTGGCGTTCACCCCGGAGAACCGGGTCCGCTCCCAGCTCTCGCTGAGCTGGGGCGTCGAGACCTTCCGCACCCATCCGGTCCATCACACCGACGAGATGGTGCGTCAGGTCGACGAGCAGCTGCTCCAGATCGGCCGCGTCGAGGAGGGTGACCTGGTGGTGATCGTGGCCGGCAGCCCGCCCGGCATCCCCGGCTCGACCAACGCGCTGCGCATCCACCGCATGGGCGACGCGATCAACGAGGCCGCTCCGGCCTACCGCCAGAGCTGACCCGCTCCGCCTCGCCCGTCGACGCTCAGGGCACCCAGTCGAGGGTGCTGTCGACCTCGGCGACGGTGCACAGGGCTCCGGGCGGCTCGGCCAGCACCGTCTGGCGGAACGTCTGGGCTCCCGCGTCGGTGTGCAGGACGACACCGCTGACGTGACCGGGCCGCGTCACGTCCACCAGTCGCACGGCGACCAGCACCGCCTGGCGCCCGTCCCCGGGGCCGAGCCCGAGACCCGTGAGCGGACGCCGCTGGTCCCAGTCGGCCAGGGAGTCCACCAGGCCCGCGGTCTTGAGGGGCGGGTAGTCCACGATGATGCCCTGCACGCCGTCGGTGCCGCCGAAGGCGACCACGTCCTTCTCGACGATCTCCACGTTGACCGGGTCCAGGAGCGTCACGTCGTCCAGGCACCAGGTCGGAGCGCGGGGTCAGCGTCGCCGGCTGGAGGATGAGCTCCCCCTCGAGGTCGGACGTGACGCAGCGGGCCCGGTGCCCGGCCTCGGGCATCGCGGAGGCGGCGGCGCCGGGCACGCCGGCTGCGGCCGAGGTCGGTGCCGGGCTCGGCGCGGCGTCGTCCTCGCCGGCGCAGCCCCCGACCGCGAGCGCGCAGAGCGCGCGCAGCGGCGGCGCCGTACGACCGGCGGCGGAGCGAGCCTGGCGACATGGCACGAGGCTACGCCCGCCGTCCGGCCGCCTCCGGTTCACAGCGTGCCCCGAGTGGGATTCGAACCCACACTGTGCGGTGTTTGAGACCGCCCTCTCTGCCGTTGGAGTACCGGGGCTGATGCGCCCGAAACCTTAGCGGATGACCTGCCGGTCGCGGTGTCCCGGCAGCGTGGACCGGCTCGGGTGCCGTTAGCCTGACCTGGTGAACGACGCCGCTCCCGCCGCTGCCAGCGCCCCGCACGCCACTCGTACCGTGGTCATCGCGGAGGACGAGACCCTGATCCGGATGGATCTCGCCGAGATGCTCACCGAGGAGGGCTACTCGGTCGTGGGGCAGGCCGGCGACGGGGCGAAGGCGATCGAGCTGGCCGAGACGCTCCGTCCCGACCTGGTGATCCTGGACGTCAAGATGCCGGTGCTCGACGGGATCGCGGCTGCGGAGGCGATCGCCGCGAAGCGGATCGCCCCGGTCGTCATCCTGACCGCCTTCTCCCAGCGCGACCTCATCGAGCGGGCCCGGGACGCGGGAGCGATGGCCTACCTGGTCAAGCCGTTCACCGAGTCCGACCTGGTGCCGGCCATCGAGATGGCGGTGTCTCGCTTCGCCGAGCTGACCCAGCTGGAGAGCGAGGTCCACGGGCTGCAGGAGCGCCTGGAGACCCGCAAGTCGGTCGAGCGGGCCAAGGGGATCCTGCAGCAGAAGCTGGAGCTCTCCGAGCCGGAGGCGTTCCGGTGGATCCAGAAGACCGCCATGGACCTGCGCCTGTCGATGCGCGAGGTGGCCGAGGGCGTCGTGACGCACGGGGTCCCCGGGGCCTGAGCCCGAGGCCCTCGGTGCGGACAACGAACTCGTACGTGGGAGACACGGCTTGATCACGAATTGGCAACACAACCCGGGACACCGACCAGCAGCGCGTTGAGCAACTAGGTTGGGCGTGGTTGTCGGCAGGTGCCGGCGATCTCCAGATGGAACCGGAGGCCCCATGAAACACCTCAGCACATCGGCTCGACTCGGGATCGTGGCCGTGACCAGCGCGCTCGTGCTCGCGGGTTGCGGCGGCAGCGACGACGGCGACGCGAGCGCAGACCCGTCGACCGCGGCGTCGTCGTCGGCACCAGCCGAGTCCGACTCGCCTTCCGAGGCAGCGCCGGAGACCACCGGTCGCCAGCTCTACTTCGTCGACGGCAACACCGCCAACTACTCCGAGGACTTCGACGCCGGCACCCTCGAGGGTGTCAAGGCGACCTACCCGGGCTCCGAGCTGAACGACGACTTCAAGCAGCGTCTGCTCGGCGTCGACAAGTCGCTCAAGGACTTCACCTACGGCGCCGAGTCCTACGACGCGACGATCATCGCCGCCGCTGTCCGCGATCGCGGCGGACAACGACTCGCGGCACCGGCGTCGGCACCATGATGCAGGACGTGACGTCCGGTGGCGAGAAGTGCACCGACTTCAAGACCTGTGCGCGACATGCTCGCCGACGGCACCGACATCGACTACGACGGCGTCTCGGGTCCCATCGACCTGAACTCCACCGGTAGCCCGTCGGCGGCCACGATCGGCATCTTCCAGTACGGCGCGGACAACAACTACGCGCCGCTGGACTACATCACCGGTCAGATCCCCGACTCGACCGACGTCAAGCCCAACCAGCAGATCCAGGGCGCTCCGAAGAAGGGCGACGGCAAGTTCGTCGTCGGCACGCTGCTGCCGGCGTCCGGTGACCTCGCGTTCCTCGGGCCGCCGGAGTTCGCCGGTGTCGACCTCGCTGTCCAGGAGATCAACGACAACGGTGGCGTCCTCGGCAAGGACGTGACCCAGGCCAAGGGTGACTCCGGCGACGGTACGCCCAACATCGCCCCCGGTGAGGTCGACAAGCTGCTCGCGAAGGGCTCCGACGTCATCATCGGTGCCGCGTCGTCCTCGGTGTCGCTCTCGGTCATCGACAAGATCACCCGTGCCGGCGTCGCCCAGATCTCGCCTGCCAACACCTCCACCGCGTTCGACACCTACGCCGACAACGGTCTGTACTTCCGTACGGCTCCCTCCGACGTCCTGCAGGGCCAGGTCATGGCCTCCACGGTGATCGGTGACGGCAAGCAGAACATCGCGATCCTGGCTCGCCAGGACTCCTACGGTGAGGCGCTCGCCAACAACGTGAAGCAGTTCTACGAAGAGGCCGGCGGCACCGTGGTGTCGTTCCAGCTCTACTCGCCGGAGGCTGCCAACTACAACGCCGAGGTCCAGGCCCTTGCGGCCACAGACCCCGACGCGATCGTCCTGATCGCCTTCGACGAGACCAAGAAGCTCATCCCGGCGCTCATCCAGGCCGGCGTGGGTCAGGGTTCCTGATCTCCCGCTGAACCAGTACGACCAGCAGGGCCCCGGGTGCTTCCGCACCCGGGGCCCTGCTGCGTCCCCGGGCAGCCGTGGTGGGGCGGAGGCCCGTGAGCGGCCCGCGACCCGAGGACCGCCTGGTGGTGTGCCGCAGCGGATGTCGGAGTGGCCCCTGTCCGTGATGGGAGCGCGGGTCTGTCCACAGGTTCAGGTCGAGTCGGCACGACGTCGCTCCGACTCGACGGGTCCTGCGCAGGGAGGTGCCGACTCGACCGGGGTCGTGCACAGGTCTGCACGGCTGTGGCGGGCCGGGACTGCCGGTGAGCCGCACGAGCACGGCCGCACGACGGGCAGCCGCGGTACGGGCAGCCCCGCGACAGGGGATGCTCCTGCGCGGCTGACCCGGCGCCGACGCACCGACCCACGGACGCACCGACGCCCGGGTCCCTGGGCGGGATCCGGGCGTCGGTGAGGTGCGGGTGGAGCGTGCGGCTACCGGCTCAGTGGGACTTGGCCAGCGTGCCGAGGTAGAGCTCGATGACCTTGGGGTCGGCCGCGAGCTCGCGGCCCGTGGCCGGTGTAGGCGTTGCGGCCCTGGTCGAGCACGTAGCCCCGGTCGCAGATCTGCAGGCAGCGCGCGGCGTTCTGCTCGACCATGACCACCGCTGACGCCGGCCTTGTTGATCTCCCGGGTCTGCACGAACACCTCGTCCTGCAGGGCGGGGGAGAGGCCGGCCGACGGCTCGTCGAGCAGCAGCACCGACGGCTCCATCATCAGGGCGCGACCCATCGCCACCATCTGTCGCTCACCGCCGGAGAGCGAGCCCGCGCGCTGGCCGCGCCGGGTGCCCAGGGCAGGGAAGATGCGAGGTGACGAAGTCGAAGCGCGCCGAGAACTTCGACGGCGCCTGGTAGCAGCCCATCCGCAGGTTCTCCGCGATCGTCAGGCTGGGGAAGACGTTGTTGGTCTGCGGGCACGAAGCCGATGCCCTTGGTGACCAGGGCGTCGGCCCGCTTGTTGGTGATGTCGTCGCCGCGCAGGACGACGGTGCCGGTGTGCACCTTGACCAGGCCGAAGAGCGCCTTGAGCAGGGTGGACTTGCCGGCGCCGTTGGGGCCGATGATGCCGACCAGCTCGCCGGGCTGGCAGTAGAGGTCGGCAGCCGTTGAGGATGTTGACCCCGGGCACGTAGCCGGCGATCAGGTTGTCGGCGCGCAGCACGGCGCCGTCGGCTCGCGGCCAGGTGCGCCTCGCGGGCCTTCGCGGCCCGCTCCTCCGCCGCGGCGTCGGTCGGGACGACGGCTTCGTTCTCCAGCGCGTCGAGATCGCTCTCGTAGGTCTCGGACTCGTCGCTCATGCGTGCTTCCCGCCGCCCTTCGAGCTCGGCCTCGGCCTCCGCGGCGAGTGCGGCCGCGTCGATCTCGGTGATGTCGGTGTCGTGGTGCGCCCCGAGGTAGGCGTCGATGACCCGCTGGTCGCCCATGACGGAGTCGGGCGGGCCCTCGGCGATCACCTGGCCCTGGGCCATCACGACCACCCAGTCGGAGATGTCGCGGACCATGTCCATGTCGTGCTCGACGAAGAGCACGGTCATGCCCTCCTCCCGCAGCGACTTCACGTGCTGCAGGAGCGACTGCTTCAGGGCCGGGTTGACCCCGGCCATCGGCTCGTCGAGCATCACCAGCTCGGGGTTGACCATCAGCGCGCGGGCCATCTCCAGCAGCTTGCGCTGCCCGCCCGAGAGGGAGCCGGCGAAGTCGTCCGCCTTGGCGTCGAGCTTGAAGCGGGCGAGCAGGTCCATGGCGCGGTCGGTGACGTCGTCCTCCTGGCCGCTCCCACAGGAACCGCAGGGGAGCGGCCCAGAAGCTTCTCCCCGCGCTGGCCGGTGGCGCCCAGGCGCATGTTCTCGATGACGGTGAGCTTGGAGAGCACCTTGGTGAGCTGGAAGGTGCGGACCATGCCGCAGCCGGGCGACCTTGCTGGCGCGCGACCCGCTTGAGCGACTGTGCCGTTGAACGATCCGGTCGCCCGAGTCGGGCGTGTCGAAGCCGGTCAGCAGGTTGAAGAACGTGGTCTTGCCGGCACCGTTGGGCCCGATCAGCGCGGTGATGACCCCGCGCTGGACCTCGAGGTGCTCGACGTCGACCGCCTTGAGGCCACCGAACTGGCGGGTGATGTTCGTCGCGACCAGGATCGGGTCGGGCTTGGCGACGCCCCGGGCTCGGGGGCGACGTCGGCCAGGGCCGCGACGGCCGCGGCCGAGGAGGTGACGGGTTTGCTCGTGTCAGCGGGCATCGATTGCGATCTCCTTCTTGTCCCCGAAGATTCCCTGCGGGCGATAGATCATCAGCAGCATCAGCGCCAGGCCGACGGCTGCGAAGCGCAGGTTGCCGATCCGGGTGCTGTCGAGCAGGCCGTCGGGATGATCCAGTTGCCAGGGCGGACGAGGTCGCTCAGGATGCACGGCGAGCAGCGGAGAGCAATCCCCAGAAGAGGACCGCGCCGACCACCGGGCCGACATCACCCGCGCCGCGCCACCCAGGATCAGCATGGTGAAGGCGATGAAGGTGAAGTCGGTGGTGAACGTGTCCGGCTGCACCGAGGCCAGCCCGAGGGCGCCGATGAAGCCGCCGACGGCACCGATGACACCGCCGAGGATGAGCGCCTGCATCTTGTAGAAGTAGACGTTCTTGCCGAGCGAGCGGACGGCGTCCTCGTCCTCACGGATGGACTTGAGGACGCGGCCCCACGGGCTGCGCATCAGCAGGCAGACCAGACGCAGATCAGCGCGACCAGGACCCAGCCGACGGTCATCACCCACAGGTCCCCGGGCTGAAGGTGAGGAACTTGCCGTTGCCGGCGGTAGGGGTTGAGGCTGCGGAAGCGTGTCGGTGAAGCCGCTGACGCCGTCGCGGGCGTTGAAGTAGTCCTTGAACGCGTCGTCGACGATCAGAGCCGGGCATCTCGGCGACCGCGATCGTGACGATCGCCAGGTAGTCGGCTCGTAGCCGCAGCGTGGGGATACCCATGATCAGCGACAGGATGATCGCCGCCACGATCCCGAGCCCGATGAGCAGCGCGGGAAGAACGGGCACGTCGAACGACACGATGGCCACCGCCATCGCGTAGCCGCCGGCCGCGGAGAACGCCGCCTGGCCGAAGTTCAGCAGGCCGGTGTAGCCGAAGTGGATGTTGAGGCCCGATCGCGGCCAGCACGTAGGAGATGGCGATGGGCGACACCGCGTCGTGAAAGGTAATGGAGATGAAGTCAGGCATGATCTGGTCCTTCCGCCTCAGCCGACCCGTTCCCGGCGGCCCAGCAGGCCTTGGGGACGGATCAGAAGGACCACGATGAGTAGGAGCAGGGCCCCGGCGTTCTTGAGGTCGGGGTTGATGAAGAGGGTGGAGAGGTCGATCAGGACGCCGATGAGCAGAGCTGCCGATGACCGCGCCCCAGATCGAGCCGAGCCCGCCGACGGTGATGGCGGCGAAGAGCAGCAGCAGGACGAGCTGTCCGATCTGGTAGGTGACGCCGAGCTGGAAGCCCAGGAACACACCCGGCCAGCGCGGCGAGGCCGTGCCGACGATCCAGACCAGCGAGATCACCCGGTCGACGTTGATGCCGGTGGAGGCGGCCAGGGCCGGGTTGTCGGCGACCGCGCGCGTCGCCCGACCGAGCCGGGTGTACGGACAGGCCGGCGATCACGGCGCCGAGGCGACGATGGTGATGATCGCGATGATCATGTCGCGGGTGGTGTAGGTGAAGAGGCCGTGGAAGTCCTTGCCGGCCGGGGTGAGTACTCGTCGTAGGTGTTGAAGCGCGAGCCGGTGAAGTACTGCGTACATGTTGCGCAGGAAGAACTGCAGACCGATCGTGACGATCATCATCGGCGATCAGTCCCACACCGCGCCTGCGCAGCGGTCGCCACAGGACCGGTGTCCTGGAGCCAGCCGAAGACCATGGCCAGCAGCACCGCGATCGGTGCGGCGACCAGGAACGGCAGGTTGATGTCGGAGTCGGTGAAGGGCAGCGGGATGCCGGTGCTGAAGTAGAACGCCACGATCGCGCCGAAGCTGACCAGCTCACCGTGGGCGAAGTTCGTGAGCCCGGTGGTGCCGAAGATCATGTTGAGCCCGAGCGCGGCCATCGCGAGGATCAGGCCGAAGAGCAGGCCGCTGTAGATCAGCTCGGGGATCCGGTCCCACTTCGTCTTCAGGTCGCGGCCGTCGGCACCGATCGGGAACGTCGTGTTGAGCGTCGACAGGGATCCGGTGAGCACGTTGGTGGTGCTCGCACCGTCACGCAGGTTGACGCCGTCCGGCAGCGTGTCGGGGTCGATGGTGACCGTCACCGGCCCGATTCCGGCGGTGAACGGGATCTCGAACGACCCGTCCTCCACGGTCTCGCCCGGGAACTCCTCGCCGTCACAGTTGGTGACGGTGATGACGACGCCGGCAACCGGGGTCCCGTCGTTGGCGCTGTTCGTGAGCAGTCCCTTGACCGTCTTGTCGATCGCCGTGCCGTCGCAGGCCGCGGCCCGGGTGTTGACACTCGCGCTGCTCGGCGGGGCTCCGGCGAGGAGCAGGAGTCCCACCACGGAGACGAGGGCGAAGACGAGCAGCCGGGGACTCAGTCGTAGCGTTGGTGACGAGGGAAGATGTCCGGTGTGCATGAAGCTCCTGTCGCCGTTGCATGGGTTCCCGGGCTCGAGGTCCGGCAACCGCAGATCGCGGAAGCATATCCACGTCTGGCGACGGATCGCCGGAACTCGACCGTTGCACGCTACTGCCCACGACGCCGCGACAGTCGCGTATGCAGGTAACGGCACGTGCACAGTCGGGTGTCGGTCGTGACTCCTGGAGCGCGTACCCCGCGTGAACGGGACGTGATGACGTCGTGCGTTCAACGCACGGCGGCGACCAGCGTCACGAGGGCGGGCGCGACCAGGAGCGCCGGGAGCAGGTCGGCGACCGGGATCTCCCGGATCCGCAGGAGCCGCAGCGCGACGCCGACCAGCAGCAGGCCGCCGGTGGCGGTGATGGCCGACAGGTGGGCGTCGGGAAGCACGTCCCCGAGCAGGAGGCCGACCACGGTGAGCGAGCCCTGCACCACGATCACGGTGAGCGCACTGGCGGCGACACCCCAGCCGAAGGACGCGGCGAACGCGATCGCGGCGAAGAGGTCGAGGGTGGACTTGAGGTAGAGCTGGTCGGCGCCGTTGCCGAGACCGTCGTTGAGGCTGCCCAGGATCGTGAGAGGTCCGGTGCAGAAGATCAACGACGACACGACGAAGCCCTCGACGAAGCGCCGACGCTCCACGGAGTCGCTCCGCCCGGACAGGCGGCGCTGGAGCCAGGCGCCGATCCCCTCGACGCGGGGCTCCAGGCGCAGCAGCGAGCCGATGATGCCGCCGATCAGCACCGAGCCGAGGACGACCAGCATGGGCGCGCTGTCGCCGACCTCGGCCGCCAGCCCGGGGTCCAGCACGCTCATCGCCGAGGTGCCGGCGATGAGGAGGGTCACCAGTCCGAGACCGTCGGTCACCAGGTCCCGGGTCCGCTCGGGGAGCCGGTCGCCGAGCAGCCTGCCGAGCACGGCTCCGAGCAGGACGGCCGCGACGTTGACGACGGTTCCGGTTCCCGGGATCACCTTGTGCACGCTTCTTTCTCCAGGACTCCTCTGTCGAGGCGGGCGTGCTGAGCGTAGTGTTCGTCCTCGTCGTGAGGATCCCGTGGGTCGAGAGCAGGTGGGCGAATGAGCAGGTCGCTGGTCACCGTGCGTTCCGCCGAGGTCGCCGACGCGCCGTTCCTCGTCGAGCTCTGGGCCGACGTGCTGCGCCGCGCTGACCCGGCCGAGCTGCTGGCCGACGTCGAGGCGGTGGTCAAGGAGGCCGCGGTCTCGCCCGAGCAGCGCCTCCTGGTCGCCGAGTACGACGGTGAGCGCGCCGGCGGCGTCCTGCTCCGGACCGGCACCGTGACGCCGATCAACCTCGAGCCCGTCCTCCAGGTGATCTCGCCCCACGTCGCGGTCCCGTTCCGGCGTCGCGGAGTCGGACGGGCACTGATGGACTGCGCGATCGGCTTCGCCGAGGAGCTCGGCGTGGCGCACGTGATGACCGGCGTCACCTCCGGGTCCCGGGAGTCCAACCGGTTCATGGCCCGTCTCGCGCTCGGGCCCGCACGCGACCCTGCGGCTCGCCCCGGCCTCGGCGGTACGGGCCCGGCTGACGGCACAGCTGCCCACGCCGGTGGCAGCGGCCGGCAACGGGCGGCACCTGACACGGGTGCTCGCGGCGCGTCGTTCCGCGCGCCGCTCGCAGGCCGCCGGCTGAGCCCTCGGGCGCCTCGTGGCCGTTCGCTCCGGTCCGGACACCGGCGCTTCCACCGGTCCTTTCACCGGTGCCCGCGCTGTCGGTGCGGGCGTCTAGGGTGAGCGGCGTGACCGATCGCCCTCGCCTGCTCCTGCTCGACGGCCACTCGCTGGCCTATCGCGCGTTCTTCGCCCTGCCGGTGGAGAACTTCTCGACCACCACGGGGCAGTACACCAACGCGGTCTACGGCTTCACCTCGATGCTGATCAACGTCCTTCGCGACGAGAAGCCCACCCATCTCGCGGTCGCGTTCGACATCTCGCGCCAGACGTTCCGTCTGGAGGAGTACTCCGAGTACAAGGCCAAGCGCAACAAGACCCCGGACGAGTTCGGCAGCCAGCTGCCGCTCATCGAGGAGGTCCTCGACGCACTCCGGGTTCCCTACCTGAAGAAGGCCGGCTTCGAGGCCGACGACATCATCGCCACGCTGGTGACCCAGGCGCTCGCCGACGACATGGACGTGCTGGTGCTCACCGGCGACCGTGACGCCCTCCAGCTCGTCACCGACCACTCGACCGTGCTCTACCCGATGCGCGGGGTCTCCGACCTCGCTCGGATGACCCCGGAGGCGGTCGAGGCCAAGTACGGCGTCCCACCGCACCGCTACCCCGAGCTCGCCGCGATCGTGGGGGAGACCAGCGACAACCTCCCCGGCGTCCCCGGCGTCGGCCAGGGGTACGCCGCCAAGTGGATCAACCAGTTCGACGGCCTGGACAACGTCATCACCCACGCCGACCAGATCACCGGCAAGAAGGGCGAGGCGTTCCGCGAGCACCTCGGCGACGTGCTGCGCAACCGGCACCTCAACGCCCTCGTGCGCGACCTCGACCTCGACTACCTCCCCGCGGAGCTGAAGATCCGCCCGTGGGACCGCCAGGAGGTCCACACCCTGTTCGACGGGCTCGAGTTCCGGGTCCTGCGCGACCGGCTCTTCGAGACGCTGGAGTCCGAGGAGGAGGTCGAGGGACCCGGGTTCGACCTCGACGGGTCCGAGCTGGCCCCCGACACCGTGGCCGCGTGGCTCGAGGCCGCCGGGACCGACCGGGTCGGGATGCACGTGCGCGGGGCCTGGGGTGCCGGCACCGGTCTGGTCGAGGGCATCGGGCTCGCGCTCGGCGACGGCCGCGCGGCCTACCTCGACGCCGCCGCGCTCGACCCCCGACGACGACGAGGCCCTCGCCACCTGGCTCGCCGACGCGTCGCGGCCCGAAGGTGCTCCACGACGCCAAGGGGCCGGCGCTGGCCCTGGCGGCCCACGGGTGGACGTTGGCCGGGGTCGTGTCCGACACCGCACTGGCGGCCTACCTCGTCCGCCCGGACCAGCGCTCCTACGACCTGGCCGACCTGACGCTGCGCTACCTCAAGCGCGAGCTGAAGCACGAGGAGGTGCCCGACCAGGAGGGGCTCTTCGACGCGGCCGAGGGCGGCGGGGACGCGATCGCGGCGACCGCGATGCTGCACGCACGGGCGGTGCTCGACCTCGCCGAGGCGCTCGACGTGGCCACCGAGGAGCACGGGGGCACCCGGCTGCTCGCCGACGTCGAGCTGCCGCTCGTGGGTCTGCTGACCCAGATGGAGCAGCTCGGGATCGCCGTCGACACCGACCACCTCGAGGAGCTGAAGGACGAGTTCGACGCCGAGGTGCGGCGGGCCGCCGAGGACGCCTACGCGGCGATCGGCAAGGAGATCAACCTCGGGTCGCCCAAGCAGCTCCAGGTCGTGCTCTTCGACGAGCTCGGGATGCCCAAGACCAAGCGCACCAAGACCGGCTACACCACCGACGCCGACGCGCTCCAGGCGCTCTACGTCAAGACCGAGCACCCGTTCCTCGAGCACCTGCTGCGTCACCGCGACGTGATCCGGCTGCGCCAGACGATCGACGGCCTGCTCAAGACGGTCGCCGGGGACGGGCGGATCCACACGACGTTCAACCAGACGATCGCCGCCACCGGGCGGCTCTCCAGCACCGAGCCCAACCTCCAGAACATCCCGATCCGGACCGAGGAGGGGCGCCGGATCCGGGAGGGCTTCGTGGTCGGCCCGGCCGGCGAGTGCCTGCTGACGGCCGACTACAGCCAGATCGAGATGCGGATCATGGCGCACCTCTCCGAGGACCAGCTCCTGATCGAGGCGTTCCGGTCGGGCAGCGACTTCCACTCGATCGCCGCCGCCCGGGTCTTCGACGTCGCAGCGGAGGACGTCTCGGTCGAGATGCGCGCGAAGATCAAGGCGATGAACTACGGCCTGGCCTACGGGCTGTCGGCGTTCGGGCTGAGCCAGCAGCTCGGCATCGAGCCGAGCGAGGCGCGCGGGCTGATGGACGAGTACTTCGAGACGTTCGGCGGCATCCGCGACTACCTCGCGGGGGTGGTCGAGGAGGCCCGCAAGACCGGCTTCACCGAGACCATCATGGGTCGCCGGCGCTACCTGCCCGACCTGACCAGCGACAACCGCCAGCGCCGCGAGATGGCCGAGCGGATGGCGCTCAACGCCCCGATCCAGGGCTCCGCTGCCGACCTGATCAAGGTCGCCATGCTCAACACCCAGACGGCGATGGAGACGGCCGGCCTCGCCTCCCGGATGCTGCTGCAGGTCCACGACGAGCTCGTGTTCGAGGTCGCGCCGGGGGAGCGGGACCAGCTGGAGACCCTGGTCCGGGACCAGATGGGCGCCGCCGCCGACCTGCTCGTGCCGCTCGACGTGTCCGTCGGGACCGGCCGCAGCTGGCACGAAGCCGCCCACTGACGCGCGAGGGCGGCCGACGACCGGGTGGTCAGGCGAGGTCGACGAGCGGCTCCGCGGTCTGCGCGGGTTCGACGGGATCGACCCTCATCCGGTAGATGCTGAGTGCGAGCAGCACCGTGACCAGGGTGGCGTCCACCGCGATGACGATGACGACCATGCCGGTCAGGGTCGAGGCGGTCATGGTGCCGAGCACGAGAGCCACCACGGCCACCCAGATCAGGTAGCCCGAACGCGTGCCCTGACGGGCCAGCACGCTGTAGGTGAGCATCTGCAGAAGAGCCAGCAGGGTGCCGAGCAGGGCGAACACCCACAGGCGTGACCTGACGTCGGTGTAGTTGTCGCCACCGACGAAGACGACCGCGAGGTCGCTCAACAGCCAGGTGGCCAGGACGCTCGCGGCGCCGACGCTGACCCCGGCGGCGAGGCTGCGCAGCACGGCGCGCTGTCGTTCGCTGGCCGTCGACATCGACGGGAAGGCGATGATCACGACGAACTGAGGAAGGAAGAGGACCGCCTTGGTCACGATCAGCCCGCCGGCGTAGAGGCCGGCCTGGTGGCTGTCGAGCACGTTGCGCGCCACCACGATGTCGATGTTGGACAGCACGAAGAAGGCGAGCAGTGCCTGCGAGCTGACCCCCACCTCGCGCAGGACGGGCCGCAGGTGGTGGGACCGGTCGGGGGCGGACGAGTCGTCACCCCGACTGCCGCGCAGGACCCACCAGCCCACGGCAGCGGGCGCGAAGAGGGCGAGCGTGACGCCGGCCATCGCCGATCCCTCGGTGTTGCGCCAGACCAGGAACGCCGAGCCCACGACCAGGCGGGTCACTCCCATCGACAGGTAGATCATGCCGAGCGGCAGCCAGCGTCGCTCACCCTGCACGATGCCGGACTGGCCACCCATGATCGTGGACGGCACCGCGGCCACGGCGATCAGCAGAGCGGGGGTGATGGAGTCCAGGCGCAGCAGGTGCTTCACGAGGGGAGCCAGCACCAGCAGCAGGAGCGCGAGGCCGGCAGCCACCCGGTAGGTCGCGCGCATCATGACCCGCTCGATGTGGTGGACCTGGTCGGGGTCGCCGGCCACTCGACGTGCGCCCACGGCCTGCAGGCCGAGCTGAGCGACGGCGACCACCATCAGCAGCGCCATCAGGGACGCGACCCCGCCGTACTGAGCAGGTCCGAGGAGGCGTGCGGCGACCATCTGGAAGCCGTAGGTCGCGATGTTCATCACCACGATCGCGATCGCTACGCCGCCACTGCCCCTCAGGACGCCGGCGACCTTCTCCCGCCGACTGCTCGTCGTCGGCTCAGTGGTGGTCGTCACGCTGCAGATCGTAGGCCAGGTCCGGGCCGAAGACGGACTTCACAGACGGGTCCTCGTTCCCGGGGCTCGTCGCTCTGGTTGGATCATGCGGTGGCGGTCGAGGCAGGGGAGCGCGACCAGGTGCGGGTCCGTCCCTGGTCCTGGTCGGACGCGGCGTCGGCCGGATGGGCCGTCGCGCTCGCGGTCCTCCTGCTCGGCCCGGCGCTCGCGCCCGGCTACGTGCTGACCTACGACATGGTCTGGGTGCCCGACCTGGCGCTGCGCAGCAGCTTCTCCGGGGTCGCGTCCAGCCTTCCCCGAGCGGTGCCGTCCGACGCTGTCGTCGCGCTGCTCGACGAGGTCGTGCCCGGCATGCTCCTGCAGAAGCTCGTCCTGCTCGGCGCGCTCGTCGGTGCGGGCCTCGGCGTGGCACGGCTGCTGACGGCCCGCCCCCTCGCAGTCCGTCTCGTCGCGGTCACGGTGACGATCTGGAACCCGTTCGTCGTCGAACGTCTGGTCATCGGTCACTGGCCCGTCCTGCTCGGCTACGCCGTGGCGCCCTGGCTGGTGGTCGCGTCCCGCACCTGGCACCGCACCGGCCGGTTCCCATCGGCGCTGCTCGTGCTGGTCCCGCTCGGTGCGCTCAGCGCCAGCGCCGGGGTGGCCACCGCGCTCCTGCTCGTCGCGCTGTGCCTGGACCGTGCGCGATGGCGGACGGTGCTCGCCCTCGCGGTCGCGGCGAACCTGCCGTGGCTCGTCTCGGGACTGCTGCACTCGGCCTCGGCCACCAGCGACGCGCTCGGCGCCCAGGCGTTCGCGCTGCGGTCGGAGGGATCGGTGCCGGGCCCGGTCGCGGCTCTCACGCTGGGCGGCATCTGGAACGGCGAGGTCGTACCGTCCTCCCGGGAGGGGTTGCTCGGCTGGCTGACCCTGATCGTGGTCGGCGGAGCCGTCGTGACCGGTCTGGTCCGGCGGCGCTGGGCCGCGAACCGACGCGAGGCCGTCGCCCTCGCCACCTGCTGGGGCATCGGGTGGGTGCTCGCGGTCCTGACCTTCGTCGCCCCGGCCGCGGTCGGCGCCCTCGCGACGCACGTGCCCGGGGGCGGCCTGGTGCGGGACGGTTCCCGGTTGCTGGTGCTCTGCCTGCCGTTGCTCGTGCTGGCCGTGGCGGAGGGGACCGATACGTGGTGGAGCCGGCTACCGGCCTCGGCGCCGGCACACGTGGGGGCGGGCGTCGCTCTCGTGCTGGCTCCGATCGCGCTGCTGCCCGACGCCGCGTGGGGTGTGTCCGGCTCACTGCACGCCGCCGAGTTCCCCCTCGTCTGGGAGCAGGCTCGTCCGATCGTCGCCGACGACCACGACCGCCACGGTGGCGAGGTGCTGGTGCTGCCGGCATCGAGCTACCGCCTCCCCGCATGGAACGACGCCACGAAGGTGCTGGACCCGATCGGCCGCTACCTCACCCCCGACTACGTCTCGAGCGACGTGCTGGTGGTCTCCGGGGTCGCCCTGGCCGGCGAGGACCCGCGTGCGGAGTCGGTCCTCGCCGCGCTCGAGCTGCCCGACCCGGAGGGACGCGCTCGAGCACTGGAGGCCGAGGGCATCGGCACCGTGGTCGTCGAGCGCGACGCTCCGGGGCCGGTCGCCGAGATCGCCGGCAAGATCCTGCTGGACACCGGGGACCTCTCGATCATCTCCTTGCCCGATCCCGACCCGCGGCGTGCGCCGACGTCGTGGATCGTCCTGATGGCCCTCGCCTGGTCGGCGTACGTCGCCCCTCTGGCGGCCGCCCTGAGCCGGATCGCGGGGAAGTTCATCGCCCGTCGGAGACGTCGACGCGTTTGATGTGTCAATGGACACATGTGGTGCTAACGTTCGCCGCGAGCTCAGGAGGAATTTACATGGGAGTAATCATCAGCATCGTGGGGAGCGTCCTCGTCGGTGGCGCCGTCGCCGCGGCGACGATCGTCGGTGTCGTGCAGTCGCAGACTGCTCCGCCGGACAAGAACCCGGTCACCGTCAGCGCACCGGTCATCGACTACGGGTCGAACTGACCGGACCCGTTGTTGGTCACCACGACCCCGATCACATCGATCACTCGATGTCATCGGGGTCTTGTGCGTCCACGAGCACCCCTTGCAAGGCCGCCTGCACGACCACGCGCGAACGAGTGCTGGGCGTGCTCCCAGGTGAAGCGATGACTCGTCTCGAGGGCACCTGCGCCGAGTCGCTCGCGCTCGGCGCGGTCGCCCAGCAGCCTGCGCAGGGCCTCGGTCAGCTGCTCCTGGTCATCGACGAGCAGGCCTGAGTACCGGTCGGTGATCGACTCCTGCGTGCCACCGGCCGACCGGTAGGCCACGGCCGGGGTGGAGTGCATGCCGGCCTCGCCGATGACCAGGCCCCACCCCTCCTTCAGAGAGGGCAGCACCAGGACCCACGAGCGCTCGTAGAGCTCGTGCTTGAGCTCCTCGGTGACGTGACCGTGGAACACGACCGTCTCCCCGGCGTTCGTCGCGAGGGCGTGCTCGTGCAGCTCACCCTCCCACCAGCCGCCCCCGACCACGTGCAGCCGCAGGCCGGGCAGCTCGTCGCGCAGGGTCAGCGCGGCGTCGATGGCGTGCTCGACCTGCTTGTGCGGCACCAAGCGGCCCACCACCGCGATCGTGGGCGTCGGCGCCTTGCCGGCGTCGACTGCCACCCACGGGTCGGTGCCGTTGTGCACGACGGCGATGCGCGGCCCTCGCACGCCGAGCTCCCGGAGCTCGGCACGGGTGGCGCGGGAGACCGCGACGTACTGGCAGCGTCGGTAGAGCCAGGGCGCGAGCCGGCGCTCGATCCACCAACCGACGCGCCCGGTGAGGCCGGGGTAGACCACCGGCCACTGCTCGCGGTGCACGTGGTGCACCAGCACGATCACCGGTCTGCGCGTCGCGAGCCGGGTGAAGAAGGGCAGCCCGTTCTGGACGTCGACGACGACGTCGGGGTCGCCGAGGTCGCCACGGCGCAGGGCGCGTACGCCGTGGAGGTAGACCGACAGCTTGGTGCCGCGTCGTACGTAGCGGACGCCGTCGACGACCTCGTCGAGCGGGGCGCCGGCGTGGGCGGCGCAGAAGATCGTGACCTCGCAGCCGAGGGCGACCAGCCCGGCGGCCATCTTCTCGAGGTAGCGCTCGGCTCCGCCGCCCTCCGGGTTGCGGGTGTCACGCCAGCTGAGGAACACGATCCGGGTGCCTGCGAGGGTCGTCGTGCCGGTGTGATCAGTATCGCCCACGGCGTGGAACGTACCAGTGGGTAAGGTTCGCGCGTGCCGACCCCTCTCTCGCTGACCAGCCGTGCGCCCACGCGCTCCGGCGGGCCGCGGCGCGCGACCCTGCAACGCTCCCTGCGCCTGCTCAACGAGTTCCGGCACGAGCAGGACGACCCGGCCCGTTTCTACGAGATCGTGGCCCACGACGCGGTCGACCAGCTGCAGCGCTACACCCCGCTCGAGCGGCGTGGTGCTCGACGTGGGGGCGGGGCGCGGCTACTTCCGTGAGGCCTACGAGGCTGCGGGTGCGACCTACGTGGCTCTCGACGTCGATCATCGCTGAGCTGACCGCTCAGCTCGAGCGCGGCGACCGGACCCGCGGCGCCGAGCCCCGGGTGGTGCCCTGGTCGGCGACGGGGTGGCTCTGCCCGTGCGCTCCGACGCCGTCGACGTCTGCTGTGCCGTCAACGTCCTCGAGCACGTCGGCGAGCCGTGGCGACTGGCCGACGAGCTGGTGCGGGTGGCCAGGCCCGGCGGCGTCGTGATGATCTCCTACACCGTGTGGTGGGGGCCGTGGGGCGGTCACGAGACCGCACCGTGGCACTACGTCGGGCGGGCACCGCGCACGCCGCCGCTACGAGCGCCGGCACGGGCACCCGCCCAAGAACGTCTTCCAGGAGTCGCTCTTCGCCGTCACCGCCCGAGCCGGCCTGAGGTGGGCCCGGGCTCGCGAGGAGGCCGGCGTCGTCGACGGTCGTCGCGGCACTCCCGCGCTACCACCCGCGGTGGGCGTGGTGGGTCCTCCGGCTTCCCGTGGTGCGCGAAGTGGTGTCGTGGAACCTCGTCCTGGTCGTACGCAAGACGTGAGCAGCCTCACCGACTCCAGCTCCTCGACCTTCGGCTTCCGGCTCGGCGCGGCCTGCGCGCTCCTGGTCGCGCTCGCCCTGGTGCAGGACCCGGGCCTGCTCGTGGCCGACACCAAGTTCGACCTGGTGGCGGCCCCGGCCGACTGGCTGAGCCGCTCGCTGCACCTGTGGGACTCCGAGGGGGGCCTGGGACAGGTCCAGAACCAGGCCTACGGCTACCTGTGGCCGATGGGTCCGTTCTTCCTCGTCGCCCACCTGGTCGACCTGCCGGGCTGGGTCGCGCAGCGGCTGTGGCAGGGCCTGGTCATGTCGGTCGCCCTGGTGGGGACCGCGAAGGTCTCGCGCGCCCTCGGCGTGCGCTCCGACCTCGCCTGCCTGGTGGCCGGGTTCGCCTTCGCACTCTCCCCGCGGCTGCTGACCTCCCTGGGTCCGATCTCCATCGAGGTGTGGCCCAGCGCGTTGGCCCCCTGGGTGCTGCTCCCGCTGGTGCGCGGCGCCACCCACGGGTCGCCGCGGCGGGCGGCAGCGCTGTCCGCGCTGGCCGTCGCGATGGTGGGCGGAGTCAACGCGGCCGCCACGGTGGCGGTCCTGCCGCTGGGCGCGATCTGGCTGCTCACCCGGACCCCGGGCCCGCGTCGCCGCTCGATGATGATCTGGTGGCCGCTCTTCGTGGCCCTCGGCACCGCGTGGTGGCTGGTGCCGCTGTTCGTGATGGGTGCCTACAGCCCACCGTTCCTCGACTACACCGAGACCGCCGCGGTCACCACGTTCCCCACGACGCTGTTCGACACGCTGCGGGGCACCTCGCACTGGGTGCCCTACAGCGACGTCGGCTGGCGGGCCGGCAACGACCTGCTTCGGACGCCGTGGCTCGCGGTCAACAGTGGGGTGCTCGTGCTGCTGGGGCTGGCCGGCCTCGCCGACCGGCGTACGCCGCAGCGCCTGTTCCTGGCGACCTCCCTGCTCGTCGGCGTGCTGCTGGTGACGCTCGGCCACGACGGCGCGGTGCACGGCTGGTTCGCCGGGGCCCTCCAGGGCCGGCTCGACGGGGCGCTCGCTCCGGTGCGCAACCTCCACAAGTTCGATCCGGTGCTGCGGCTGCCCCTGGTCCTCGGGCCTGGCCTTCGTGCATCGACCGGGCGGTGACGGCGGTGCGGGAGCGGTCCGCCGGGCCCCGGGCCGAGCGCGTGCCCCACGCGGTGCTCCTCGTCGCGGCGGTCGTGGCGCTCGCCGGGACGTCGGCACCCGCCCTGGGCGGGCGGGTCGAGCAGGCCGGTGCGACGCTCTCGATCCCGGACTACTGGTCCCAGGCCGCCGCCTACCTCGAGGAGCGCGCCGAGGACGGCTCGGCCATGCTGGTGCCGGGCTCGCGGTTCGCCACCTACGCCTGGGGCTGACCCCAGCGACGAGCCGATGCAGTGGCTGGCCGACTCGCGCTGGGTCGTGCGCAACGTCGCCGGCCAGGCAGAACCGGGCACCATCCGGATGCTCGACGGGCTCGAGGAGCGCTTCGCCGAGGGCCGCGGCTCGGCCGGGCTCGACCGCGGCGCTGGGCCGTGCGGGGGTGCGATACCTGGTCGTGCGCAACGACCTCGAGCACTCCAGCGACATCCCCGACCCGGTGCTCGTGCACCAGGCCATCGCCGACTCCCCGGGAATCTCCCGGGCCGCCACGTTCGGACCGCTCGTCGGCGGCGACGCCCACCTCGGGGAGGGTGCGGACCGGATCGTGGTCAACGGCGGCAGGCAGGCGCGCTACCCCGCGGTAGAGGTGTACGACGTCTCGTCGTCGCCGGCCGACCATCTCTGCCGGCGAGCCCACCGTGGTGGTGGGTGGGCCGGAGGACCTGCCCGACCTGCTCGACGCCGACGTGATCGGCAGCGGCGCCGGTGCAGCTGGCGGCCGACGGCGACGTGGGTGACGCTCGTCCGGGTCGGGTCGTGCTCACCGACGGTCTCCGGACCCGGGAGCGGGCCTTCGCACGGATCCACGACGGGGCGTCTGCCGTCATCACTCCCGGTGACGTGCGCCGCACGACCAGCCGGGTGCCCGACTACCTCCTCGCCGGACGCCGAACGGTGGTCGACCACGGCGCGACTGCTCGGCGCGAGCGCGGTGGCGGCCTCGAGCTCGAGGTCGGATGCCGGCGCTGCCGGGGGGAGCCGTCGCGGCGACCTCCCCTACGCCGCGGTCGACGGTGCGGTCGACACGGCATGGAGGTCGGCGTTCGCCCCGGACGAGCGGGCCTGGTGGCGACTCGACCTGGAGGAGCCCCGCGACCTCACCGAGGTCACCGTGCGGGCACCGTCCGACCTCGGCGACGCGGGGGAGGTCGTCCGCGTCCGGACCGCGAACGGGGTCACCGAGCCCGTGCGGCTGAGCGCGAGCGGCTCCCGGCGCATCCTGCTGCCCGCTCGGTGACGACGGCTCCAGCACGGTCTCCTGGGTGCAGGTCGAGGACGGGGCCGAGATCGCGGGTGGTGCCCTGGGCCTCGCCGAGGTCGACCTGCGCGGGGTCGACGTGCAGCGTGAGCTGGTCCTGCCGGCCCTGCCCGCGACCTGGGGCAACCCCGACGTGGTGGCGCTGACGGCCGACCGGGACGCCCGGACCGGCTGCGTCGAGGTCGGTCCGGACACGCGCTGCGCGGCCGGTCTGGACCGTGCCTCGGAGGACGGGGCAGCGGTGCGCCGCTCGTTCGGCCTCGCCCGGTCCGGGTCCTACGAGGTGTCCGCTCACCGTGCGCCCGCGCGCCGGCCAAGCACTCGACCGGCTCGCCCTCGAGGGTCAGCCCGTCTTCGCCACCGCCACCTCGACGGCGGCGCCGGACCCGCGCGCCGGCGCCGTGGCTGCGATCGACGGTGATCCCTCCACGGCGTGGATCGCGAGCCCGGACGACGGCAACCCCCGCCTCCGGATCTTCTGGCTCGACGCCCGCCGGATCTCCGCGATCGACCTGGACCTCGACCCCGACACCGCTGCGCGCCTGCCCGACCGGGTCCGGCTCCGGTTCTCCCGTCCGGGCAAGGCGCCGGTGCGGCGTGACGTGAGCCTCGACGAGCGTGGGCGTGGCACGTTCTCGCCCGTGCGTGCCACCCGCGTCCGGGTGCGCGTGATCTCGGCTCCTCCCATCAGCTCGGTCGACTTCGACGGGGTCGCCGACGACGTCCCGGTAGGTGTGGGCGAGGTCTCGCTGACCGGTCTGCCCTACCTGCCGCTGAGCCTCCCGACCGAACCGAGGCGGGGCCGATGTGGGTCCGGTCCGGTCCTCCGGGTCGGCGAGCGGCAGCTGCTGACCGCCGTGGACGCCTCGCCGGCCGACCTCGCGGCCGGCGCCGAGGTCCCGGCGCGGGTGTGCACGGCCGCTTCCCTCTCCGGCGGACCGTTCGCCGGGGCGGACGCCGTCGAGCTGCCCGCCGGCGACGTCTCGGTCTCGGTCGGCCGTTCGCCGGCCTTCGAGCTGTCGCAGCTGGTGCTGACCTCGACCGAGCACCGCCGCCGTCTCCGGGGTGCCGCGCGACGCCGGCGGCAGCCTGCTCGACCCGTCGCGGCGCACGCTCCGCCCGGCGCCGGGCGATGCCGTCGTCGTCCTGCGGGAGAACGCGAGCAGCGGGCTGGACCGCCACGCAGGACGGGCGGACGTTGGACCCGATCACGATCGACGGCTGGCAGCAGGGGTTCGTGCTCGCCGGCGACGGTCCGGTCGAGGTGCGGTTCGCGCCCGACCGCAGCTATCGCGCCGGTCTCCTCGGTGGCGGGATCGCCCTGGTGGGCCTGCTGCTGGTGCTCGTGCTGACGCGACGTCGATGGGCAGGTCCGTCGTCCGGCGGGGGTCGAGGAACGTCGGCTGGCGGCGCCGCTGGCGGTGGCCGGCGGGTTGCTGGTGGCAGGGCTCCTCGCCGGCTGGGCGGGTCTCGTCGTGGGCGTGGTCGTCGTCGCGGTCGTCGCGGCCGCCGAGCGGCGGGCCCCCGAGGCCGTCCCGTGGCTGGCTGGCCGGGCCGATCCTGCTGGTCGCCCTGGTCTACTCGCTGCGCCCCTGGGGCGGGTCCGGCGGCTGGGCCGGCACCATCGCGTGGGTCGGCTACCTGCCCCTGCTGCCACTGGTCGCGGTGGTCCTGGCGGCCGCGCGCCCGGCACGCCGCTTGAGCCGGATCCCGGGGAGCTCCACGAAGCGGTAGGCCAGCTCCGCGGCGGCCAGGCTCACCAGCACGGTCAGGAGCCACAGCTCGAGCCCGTGACCACCGAACAGGCGATAGCCGAGGGCCCGCGCGAGCAGGTCGACGATCATCAGGTGCAGGCAGAAGACGCTGTAGGAGATGAGGCCGAGGCGACGAGGGAGCTCGTGGCCGAACGCCTGCGCGAATCGGCTGTCCGGGTCGGCGAACACCCCCGCCAGCACCACCAGCGCGGCGAGGGCGCCGTACACCAGGTTCTTGGTGAGGGACTGCGCCGTGGAGGCCGCGACCAGGGAGGTCGGCCCGGCCAGCGGGGTCGCCGAGACCAGGAGCAGCGCTCCCGCGACCACCCAGCACACACCTGGCTGCCGGCCCAGGCTGCGCACCGACGCCACGACCCGCGAGGTGCTGCCGGTGGCGTGGCGGACGTGGACGAGCGCGAGGCCGATGCCCAGGCAGAACCAGGACAGGTACGCCGGCAGCCACTGCAGCGGCGGGCCGTCGGTGAGCGAGGCGGCGTGACCTGCGCCGGCGAGATGCCACCACACGGTCACGGCGCCGAGAGCCAGCAGGACGGCGACGACCCGGCGCGTGCGGAGACCGCGGCGGCCCACGGCGGCAAGCATCAGCAGGGGCAGCACCAGGTAGAAGGACACCTCCACGCCGAGGCTCCACATCTGGGTGAGCCCGGCCGGTCCGAGCGGGTCGACGAAGGTGTTGCCCAGCGCGAGGGTGACCAACCAGTCACGCAGACCGAGCCCGCGGTTCTCCGGCAGCAGGACCATCGCGAGCACCACTGCCACGGCGTACACGGGGTAGATCCGCAGGGCTCGCTTGACGTAGTAGGAGCGTGTGGGCGGTCGGGGTAGCCCCAGCGCTGCGCGGGCCAGGTGGGGACGTGCGAGCAGGAACCCGGACAGCACGAAGAACAGCGCGACCCCCACGTCGAGCCGGGCCAGGACCGAGCCGACGACGCCGTGCCCGGTGTAGTCGCCCGAGAAGAAGGTCACGTGGGTGGTGAGCACCGCCAGCGCCCCGACCGCACGCAGGGTGTCGAGGACGACGAACCGGGGGTGGAGGACGTCGTCCGGCGCCGGTTGCAGCTCGGGCCACTCTCCGCCTCGGGGCTCGTCCGAGGGGCCGTCCTGCCGGGGTGCGTCGGGTGGCGTGTCGGTGCTGGTCATCTGGCCTCCTCGAGGCTCGCGGTGTCGAACGGGACCGGCTGGCCCACCCGCACCCGGTCGACGCACAGCGTGACACCCGGGTCCAGGCCGGACAGCCGTACGTCGTCGAACGCACCCCCGACCTGGAGGAAGACCGTCCCGATGCCACGGCGTACCTCGACGTCGACCGCATCGTCGCCGGCCCGCACCCGCAGTCCCGAGTCCTGCGAGGCCAGGTAGTCGATGCTGATCCACCAGGCGAGGTCGATCGTCGGCCCCTCCAGGGGGATCGTCGCCCCGCCCTGGTCCACGGCCCAGCCGCACCGGTCCACCGGTCCCGGTCGTGACCGGGTGACGGCGTCGACCACCGCGGACGTGACGCGTCCGCTCTCGTCGAGCAGGTGGAGGTCGGCGGTGTGGTCGGGGAAGCGGAAGGCCGGGTCGAGCAGCGGGAGGACGACCGAGGTCAGACCGGCCCGGGAGAAGAACGACCCGGTCACGTCCGTCGGCAGCTCCTGCCCGGCCATGTCGACACGCTCGGCGTCCCCGACGCTCGCCACGCTGGCCCGGAAGAACGTCGCACCGGGGTGGTTGGTGTGCCACACCCGGGCATAGGCGTAGGAGCTCGTCAGGCCGGAGACCAGGACGGCCGTGGTGGCGACGACGAGCACCCGGCGGCCCACCCGCCGTGTCGCGGGCGAGCCGGCGCGCGGCCGGCTCGACCCCACGGCGCCGTCGAGCTCCATCGAGGCCAGCCCGAGGGCGAGCACGACGGCGCAGGCGGCGTCGGTGAGGTAGCGGTACTCGGTGCCCGCGACCGAGCCCACCACCTGGGCGCGGGTGACCAGCAGCAGCACGAAGTCGGCCGTCACGTATCCCGCGAGCAGCACCCAAGCACGCACGGTCCGCTCCCGGTGGAGCGCCAGGGAGGCCACGACCACGGCAGCCAGCGCCCAGCAGGCGTACACGCCCCAGTCGGGCGTCGCCGCCTGGGCGACGGGGGCGATCTGCTCGTTCCACCGCCAGGGACCGCCGAAGAGGGCGGGGAAGAAGGTGTCGCCGACCATCTGACCGGCCAGCTCGCCCGCGTCCGCCGGACGGTCGGCGCTGGCGATCTGGGGAGCCGCGGAGACGTAGTAGGCGAGGTAGGCAGCGGCCCCGAGGACTCCGGCGACCACCGCCGGCCAGTAGCGGCGCGTCACGGTGACGACCCGCTGCACCGGACCTCCCGAGGCGAACCAGACGAGGGCGAGGGCAGCGAGCACCGGAAAGACGAGCAGGGTCTTGACGTAGCAGAGCAGCCCCAGCCCGAGGACCACCAGCGTCAGGGCCAGCCAGCGGAGCCGGACGCCGCGCAGGTAGCGCACCCAACAGGCGACGGCGGCGAAGAAGACGGCCTGCAGCGGCACCTGGTTGAGGGCCGCAGCCCACCACATGAAGGCCGGCAGGGTCATGGCGGTGGTGAGGTACCACGCGAGCGGGGCGAGCACCCGCCACCGCCAGCCGAAGAGCGTGATCAGCATCCACGCGCACGCGACGGCGGCGACGGCCTGCATCGCCAGGCTCGTCCAGGCGAGCACCGGCCAGCTGATCGAGTCGGGCAGCGACGCGACCCAGGCCAGCAGACGGCCGACCGGCATGAACTGCGCGTCGTAGGGCTGGACCAGGGCGGTGCCGCTCAGCCCGGTCCGACGGGCGTCGGTGATGAGGATGTAGTCGTCGACGTAGAACCACCCGCCCAGCGCGGCCCACGCGCGGAACGCGAGGTGCGCCCCGACCATGAGGACCAGGGTGGCGAGCAGGGCACTGCGGGGATGGGCCCGGGCCCATCCGACCGGGCGCTCCAGGCGGTCGGAGATCGCCTGTCGGCTCGTCGATGACACCGCGCGACTATCGCACACGGGCACCGGCGCGGTGCGCAGTCGTTCGAGGTCCACGAGCGAACTTCTACCAACTGGTAACAAACGTGTGACGGCGTGCACATCGAGACGTGACGTGCGTTACCTTGCACCGTTGATCTTTTCTGGGAGGGAAGAAACGTGCGGAAAATCTTTGGCGGCGTACTGGTCGGGCTCGGCGGATTCCTGTTGATCGCCGCGGTCCTGGGGACGTTCTGGGCCCCGGGGGTGCTCAAGAGGACCCCGATCGACGTCAACACCACGACGTGGCTCTCGGGCGAGGCTGCCCGGCTCGACACCGCGACCGGCGACTTCACCAAGCGGCCGATCTGGGCCAAGTCCGTCAACCAGGTCGACTCGGAGGCCTCGACCGACGACATGGCCGCCTTCGTGACCACGTCCTGCGCCCAGTTCGACGTCGGCCAGAAGAAGGTGTGCAAGAAGGACGTCGACGACCCCGTCCAGATCGCCCTGGACATCGACCCCTTCGCCATGGACCGGGTCACGGCGATGAGCCTCTCGGGCGACGGCCTCCCCGCGGGTGCGGCGCCTCACGAGGGCCTGGTCAACAAGTTCCCGTTCGACACCGAGCAGAAGACCTACCCCTACTGGGACTCCACGATCAGTCGCGCGGTCGACGCCGCCTACGTGGGTGAGGAGAAGCTGAACGGCCTCGACACCTACGTCTTCGAGGTCAAGGTCGCCGACGAGCCGATCCAGATCGGCGATGGCATCGACGGCACCTACACCGATACCAAGCAGATCTACGTCGAGCCCACGACCGGCTCGATCGTGAACCAGGTCGACGACCAGCAGCGCTACCTGGCCGACGGGACCCAGGTGCTCGACCTGCAGCTCGCCTTCACCGACGAGTATCTCGCCACGGCCACCGACGAGGCGAAGTCCAAGGCGAGCGGCCTCGACCTGATCACCGGGACCCTGCCGCTGGTGGGCTTCATCGGCGGGCCGATCCTGCTCGTGGTCGGGCTGCTGCTGATGCGGCGTCGCTCGGCCGAGCCCGGCGCCTCGCACGTGGAGAAGGTCCCGGTCGGCGCTGGTCGCTGACGGCTCCGGTCCTCGAGCCCGATCCGCCGGGCACGGGGCGGGACTCCCGGTGTGGCCCGACCCCGGACCATGGCCGGGTGGTCGCGTCCCGCGGGAGCTCCCGCTCGGCCGCCCGGGGTGGCCCGCGGAGGCACCGGGGCGGGTCGGCTCAGGGGCCGGCGGGGAGATCCGCGCCGAAGACCGCCGTACCCGGCGTGTAGCGCCCGCGCACGGCTGACCACCCGCCCCAGAGCCGGTCGTGACCCTCGGGCCACTCCGGCTCGAGCAGGGTGGTGATGCGGAACCCGGCACCCGCCAGCAGGGCGACCCAGTCACCCAGGGTGCGGTGGTGCTCGGCGTAGGAGACCGCGCCGCTCTCGTCGTCGACCTCCACGTAGGGCGTGCGGTCCCAGTAGGACTGGCTCGCGACCAGTCCGGCCTCGGTCGGGTCGTCGGGGAACATCCACCGGGTCGGGTGGGTGATCGAGAACGCGAAGCGGCCCCCCGGGCGCAGCACCCGAGCGGTCTCGGTGACGGCCCGCTCGATGTCGTGGACGAACTGGAGCGCACCGAAGCTGGAGAACACCACGTCGAACGTCGCGTCGCCGAAGGGCAGGTGCGTGGCGGTGCCGAGCACCGAGGGGACCACGACGCCGGTCTCCTCGTCGAGGCGGCGCGAGTGCTGGAGCTGGCGGTGCGACAGGTCGAGGCCGACGGCCCGACCGCCGTGGGCGCGCACCCAGCGCGAGCACTGGCCGGCTCCCGACCCGACCTCGAGCACGTCGCGACCCGCGACGTCGCCGAGCAGGCCGGCGTCGGCCTCGGTGAGTCCCTCTGGGCCCCAGACGAATCCCGCGTCGCCCAGGAACGCCCCGTGCGTGGCCTGGTACTCGTCGGCGTACCGGTCCCAGTCGGGGCCGTTGGCCCGGCGCGACTCCTCCTCGTCGACCGCACGCCGCTCGGCCCGGACGGCCGGCATCGGCGGGTGGTGCCTCGAGTCGGGCGCGAACGAGTCGGGCGCCCGGACGACGTACCGGTCGCTCACCAGTGCTCCCGCCGGACGGCCCGGCCGGTCGCGGCCAGGGGGGTCGGGCGGTCACGAGGTGCGACCTCGGCGAGGGCCATGCCGCAACGGTAGCGGGGTGCCCGCCCGCCTATGCTCGCCCGGTGGACTTCGCCTCGCTCGCGCCGCTCGAGGGCGGCTGGTCGGGGGAGACCTTCGTCGCCGAGGCCGGCGGCGAGCGTCAGGTGGTGCGGATCCACGCGCGCAACCCCGCCCGGGCCGAGGTCGACGCCGCACTGCTGACCCTCGTCCGGGGCCTCCTCCCGGTGCCGCACGTGCTCGAGGTGCGCCGCGCGAGCGGTGAGCTCCCCGCACTGCTGGTCACCTCGTTCCTCCCCGGTGCGCGCGGCGACGTGCTGCTGGCGCGCCTCGGGGCGGACGAGCTGGCGGTCGTCGGTGCCCGGGTCGGCACTCTCGCCGCGACGTTGGGCGGCATGCCGTGGCCCCGCGCGGGTGCCTTCGTCGACGGCGACCTGACGGTGGAGCCGTGGGACCTGCCCGACGGGCTGCCCGGCTTCGCCGACGCGGTCCTGGGCTCGGGAGTGGGCCCGGAGGGGGCCCGGAAGCGGGCTCCGGGGTGGGCTCCGGCCTGGCGCACTGGAGCCCGACGGAGCGTGCCGGGCTGGTCGAGGTGTGCGAGGACGCCCAGGACCTGCTCGACACGGTCGACCGCACCTGCCTGGTCCACAGCGACCTCAACCCCAAGAACCTGCTGGTCGA
Organism: uncultured Actinomycetota bacterium; assembly: GCA_963757695.1. Classification (GTDB taxonomy): domain Bacteria; phylum Actinomycetota; class Actinomycetes; order Propionibacteriales; family Nocardioidaceae; genus Nocardioides. Next base: position 236,780 of record CAVWTJ010000002.1, on the reverse strand, counting down.
CCCCGACACCCTCGAGGTCACCGGGCTGGTGGACTGGGAGTTCGCGCACGCCGGCCACCCCTTCACCGACCTCGGCAACCTCCTCCGCTTCGACCGTCGGCCGGCGTACGTCGCCGCGGTGCTGGCCGCCTACGAGTCCCTCCGAGGCACCCCGGCCCGGGAGGCCCTGGAGCTGGCCCGAGCGGCCGACCTGTTCGCGCTGCTGGACCTCGCCTCGCGGCGCGGCCAGAACCCGGTCGCGGACCGCGCCGAGGCGCTGGCCCGCGCGATCGCGGGCGCGCGCGACCCGCACGCCGTACCGTCGACCGGCTGAGCGTCCCGGGCTCGCCGCCCGACGGTCGTACCCCGGAGGACGACCGCACCGGCGGATTTGGACGTGCGCGATCGGCGCGGCGTAGACTCGGAGACTGCGCCAGTGGTCTGCCGGTTCCCATACGGAGCGGATCTCGGCTCGCTGTCATCGCCCGCCTCAACCCGCGGACAATCTGCACCGATGGTGAAACCGATCCTGGCGTGTCCGTACGACTTCTGCCCACCAAGGAATCACTTCCCTTATGACGAGCACCATCTCTACTCTTCCGGACTACGACGCGCCCGTAGTGGCTGTCAACGACATCGGGTCCGAAGAGGACTTCCTGGCCGCCATCGATCTCACGATCAAGTACTTCAACGACGGCGACATCGTCGCCGGCATCATCGTGAAGGTCGACCGCGACGAGGTCCTGCTGGACATCGGCTACAAGACCGAGGGTGTCATCCCCTCGCGCGAGCTCTCCATCAAGCACGACGTCGACCCGTCCGAGGTCGTCTCGGTCGGCGACGAGGTCGAGGCCCTGGTCCTCCAGAAGGAGGACAAGGAAGGCCGCCTGATCCTGTCCAAGAAGCGCGCCCAGTACGAGCGCGCCTGGGGCACCATCGAGCAGGTCAAGGAGGAGGACGGCGTCGTCGAGGGCACCGTCATCGAGGTCGTCAAGGGCGGCCTCATCCTCGACATCGGCCTGCGCGGCTTCCTGCCGGCCTCGCTGGTCGAGATGCGCCGCGTGCGCGACCTCCAGCCCTACGTCGGTCAGACGCTCGAGGCGAAGATCATCGAGCTCGACAAGAACCGCAACAACGTGGTCCTGTCGCGCCGTGCCTGGCTCGAGCAGACCCAGTCCGAGGTGCGCCACGGCTTCCTCACCCAGCTCCAGAAGGGCCAGATCCGCAAGGGTGTCGTGTCCTCGATCGTCAACTTCGGTGCCTTCGTGGACCTCGGTGGCGTCGACGGCCTCGTGCACGTCTCGGAGCTGTCCTGGAAGCACATCGACCACCCGTCCGAGGTCGTCACCGTCGGTGACGAGGTCACCGTCGAGGTCCTCGACGTCGACATGGACCGCGAGCGCGTCTCGCTGTCGCTGAAGGCGACGCAGGAGGACCCGTGGCAGCACTTCGCCCGGACCCACCAGATCGGTCAGATCGTGCCGGGCAAGGTCACCAAGCTGGTGCCGTTCGGTTCGTTCGTCCGCGTCGAGGAGGGCATCGAGGGCCTGGTGCACATCTCCGAGCTGGCCGAGCGCCACGTGGAGATCCCCGAGCAGGTCGTCCAGGTCAACGACGACGTCATGGTCAAGATCATCGACATCGACCTCGAGCGTCGCCGGATCTCGCTGTCGCTCAAGCAGGCCAACGAGACCGCGACCGCGGCGGACGTCGAGGAGTTCGACCCGACGCTCTACGGCATGACGGCGACCTACGACGAGCAGGGCAACTACGTCTACCCCGAGGGCTTCGACCCCGAGACGGGCGAGTGGCTCGAGGGCTTCGACGAGCAGCGTGCGGTCTGGGAGGACCAGTACGCCAAGGCGCACGCCCGCTGGGAGGCGCACGTCAAGCAGCAGGCCGAGGCCAAGAAGGCCGACATCGAGGCCGCCGAGGCCACGTCGTACTCCTCCGGTGGCGAGGCCGCCGAGGGCGAGGGCGACGGCGGCTCGCTCGCCTCCGACGAGGCGCTGCAGGCGCTCCGCGAGAAGCTCACGGGCGGCCAGGCCTGATCGGTCGAGCCTCCGGCTGAACGACACGTAGCACCACGAAGGCCCGGTCCCCGCGAGGGGGCCGGGCCTTCGTGCGTCATCGGGTGGGTGGGGTGCCGTCACACCAGGCGGGCAGGGCGAGACGAAGCCGGGGTCGACGCGGTGGGACGGCGGCGGCGGGCGGTGGCCCGCGGTCGTCGTGACGCACGGACCTGACGGTCCAGGCGATGAGCGAGGGCGATGGCGATGAGGAGGACGGTGATGGTCATGGCAGTAATCATGCGCTCATCGAGATCCTGCCACCAGTGGCAGGAATGTCGGCCTGCATCGATTTCCTGCCACGTTCTGCGCTAGGCTCGTCCCATGAAGACCGTGGCGGTCGTGGTGCAGGACGGAGCCGAGCCGTTCGGGCTCGGCTCGCTCGTCGAGGTCTGGGGCGAGCCCTACCACGCCGAGGACGACAACCCGGTCTTCGACTTCCGGGTCTGCACGCCTCGCCCGGGCCGCGTGCGCGGCCGGAGCGGCTTCGACCTGCACGTCGAGCTCGGGCTCGAGGCGGCCGAGGACGCCGACCTGGTCTGCTTCTCGCCGAAGTACGACTTCCTCGAGCACGACGAGGCGGTGCTCGACGTCGCGCGCGCCGCCCACGAGCGGGGCGCGATCACCTACGCCCACTGCTCGGCCGCCTTCGAGCTCGCCGCGGCCGGCCTGCTCGACGGACGCGGCTGCACCACGCACTGGCGCTACACGACCGCTGCTCCAGCGACGCTACCCGCTCGCCGACGTGCAGCCCGACGTGCTCTACGTGCAGGACGGCACCGTCCTCACCGGCGCCGGCAGCGCCGCCGGCATCGACGCCTCGTTGCACCTGATGCGCCAGCAGTTCGGCGCCCGGGTCGCGGCCATCGACGGCGCGGCGGATCGTCGTACCCCCCCACCGCGACGGCGGCCAGGCGCAGTTCATCGCGCGCCAGGTGGTCGACTGCCAGGCCGAGACGCTGGGCGCGGTGCTGACCTGGGCGGTCGAGAACCTCGCCGAGGCGCTGGACGTCGACACGCTCGCCCGCAAGGCGCACATGTCGCCGCGCACGTTCGCGCGCCGCTTCCGCGACGAGACCGGCACGACGCCGCACAGCTGGATCACCGCCCAGCGGCTCGCAGCTGGCCGAGGAGATGCTCGAGCGCACCGGCAACTCCGTCGACGAGATCGCCCTGTCCGTCGGCTTCGGCAACGCCGCCACCCTGCGCCACCACTTCACCCGGGTGCGCGGCGTCAGCCCGGCGGCGTACCGGCGTCAGTTCGCCTGCTGAGGAGCACCAGGGTCGGAGCCTCTGGGGGTCGGGTGCGAGGCGTGGGTGCGCGGGCGCGGGTCGTCAGTCGGGCCTGCGGTTACTCCGCAGTCGTGACCGAACGGCAGGGCCGTCGGGTCGGGACCTGCCGCACGTCCGCATTCGTGACGGCACGGCCGGGTTGTCGAGACGCCCGGACCTTCCGGCTTCGTTCCTCAGCTCGTGACGGGCCCGCAGCGCTCTCGCCTTCCCAGGACCTGCTCGTGCCTCGCAGCTCCTGACGGCCGACCTCAACCTCCGCCTTCCCAGGACCTGCTCGTGCCTCGCAGCTCCTGACGGCGGACCTTCCCGGTGAGGGTGCGGGGGAGCTCGTCGACGAACGACCAGGTCTTGGGGCGCTTGGGCGGCGCGAGGCGCTCGCGGGCGTACGCCGTCAGCTCGGCCTCGCGAGGCGCGTGCCGACCACGGCGGCGCAGACTCGCTGGCCCCACGTCGGGTCGTCGACGCCGAACACGGCGATGTCGTCGACGCCCGGGTGCTCGCCGAGCACCTGCTCGACCTCGAGCGGGTAGACGTTGACGCCGCCGCTGATGATCAGGTCGGTCCGGCGGCCGTCGAGGTAGAGGTAGCCGTCGTCGTCGAGGCGGCCCAGCGTCGCCGACGGTGAACGCGGCCCCGTCGGGTCTCGCGCCAGGCCGCCGCGGTCTTCTCGGGCTCGCGGAAGTAGGTGAACCGGGCGTGCGGCGGCACGCGTGCACCAGATCGTGCCGTCGTCGTCGAGGTGCAGGGTGCGCCCGGGCCGCGCCCGGCCCACGGTGCCGGGACGCTCCAGCCACTCCTCGCTGCGGCACGCGGTGAACTGGCCCTCGGTGGAGCCGTAGAACTCCCAGGTCGAGCTCCGCCGGGAACAGCTCGATCAGGCGCCGCTTGACGTCGGTCGGGCAGGGCGCGCCGGCGTGCGCGACCAGTCGGAAGGAGCTCAGGTCCGGCACGCCCACGTCGGCCCAGTGGGCGAAGAGCCGCTGGAGGTGGGTCGGCACGCAGAACATCGAGGTCGGTCGCTCGCGCTCGATGGTCGCCGTCACGGTCGCCGGGTCGAAGGGTCCCGGGCAGGACGACCCGGCCTCCCGCCAGCCTCGTTCCCATGGCGAAGCGGAGCGGTGCGGAGTGGTAGAGCGGGCTCAGCACCAGGTTGACGTCGTCGGCCCGGAAGCCCCACAGGTCGCGCTCCTCGGCGACCAGGGCGGCCGCGTCGTCCTCGGACAGCAGCCCGCTGTCGACGCCCTTGGGGACGCCGGTGGTGCCGCTCGTGCAGTGCATCGGGCGGGCACGGGGGAGTCCGCGGTCGGCGCGTCGTGACGGCGGCCAGCTCCTCGGCGGTCTCGACCACGAGGTGCGGGGCGAGCGGGGTGAGGATCCGCTCCCGTTCGTACGCCGTCAGCCGCGGGTCGAGCGGGATCGGGAAGATGCCGCGCGCCAGCAGCGACGAGACCGCGTCCAGGTAGGCCGGCGAGCCCGGGACGAGCAGGGCGACCCGGTCCCCGGACCGGAGCCGGACGCTCACCGCCGGAGCTCGAGCTCGGCCAGCGCGGGCGCCAGCGTGTCCGGCGTACCGTGCGGCACGAACGCCGTCAGGTGCCCGCGGCTCGCGTCGATCACCCGCTGGGTCAGGCCGGGGGCCGAGGAGAACCGACGGTCCCCGACCTCGATCACCCGGGTGTCGCTGCCGGCGAAGGCGGCGAGGTGCAGCGCCGAGCCGGAGGCGCCGGCGAGGACCTCGGCGCCGCGCACCAGGCGGATCTGCTCACGGAGCGGCAGGGTCTCCGGGTGGACGACGTCGAACCCGACCGCCGCGAAGGCGGTGTCCAGGGCGGCGTCCCAGTCCTCGGTGGTGCGCACCCGCTTCGGCGTCTCGCGCGTGCGGTGGAACCCGGTGCGGGACAGGAACACTCGTCCCGACACCTCCGCTCTGCCCGTGCTCGCCGTTGCGGCCAGGGCGACCCGCTCCCAGACGGCGACCGCGTCGGGCCCGGCCCAGGCCTTGAAGGCCATCGGTCGCGCCGGCACCACGACCCGGTCCGCGGTCACCGGCCTGGACTGGACTACCCGGATCGGTAGTCCGCCGAAGCCTGCCAGCTCGAGCAGCTCGGCCTGCCACGGGCGCGGCTCGGGGGTGAGCAGCACGCCCTTGCGGGTCTCGGGGTCCGCGCCGAGGTAGGTGCGGTGGAAGAGCAGGCCGTCGGGGGTGTCGATCTCGCCGGCGGTGTCGGGCCACAGGCCGGTCAGGGTCTCGACCAGGAAGTGGCCGAAGTGCACCATCCAGTGGCCGCCGTAGAGCCAGGTGCCGTCGAGCTGCTTGGGCGCCGGGGCCGGGTCCCCCAGGATGGCGGGGTCGACCGCCACCGGTGAGCCGGGCTCGCCGCCCCAGATCCGCTGCGAGCCCGGGAGCAGGGTGCCGTCGGCGTCGTGCACGGCTCCGCGGATCCACCGCTGGCGCTGGTGGATCGTGCGAACCTCGCCGCGCTCGAACGGCGTCACCTGGCCGCCGTCGACCGTGCGCAGCCGGTCCTGGGCTGCCTCCTCGGCCGGCGGGTGGGGCGATGTCGCCGGGACCCAGGGCATGCGCCCGACCCTAGCGAACGGCCCGCGCCGACAGGGGGGTCGGGACGCTCAGAGGCCCAGGTCGGCGGACAGCTGGTCCACGACCGTGCGGAAGTGCTCCTCGTAGTCGAGCACGCCGTTGTGCATGTGGCCGAAGAGCTCGAGCGAGACGTGCCCGAACAGGGTCGCCCAGGCGGCGGTGCCGCGGACGCCGTACGCGGGGGAGAGCGGCGGGTCGACGACGGCCAGGATGGGGGCGAGCGCGTCCTCCTCGGCGGCGGTCACGGCCCGCCCGGGCGCCGGCCGGTGGCCGGCCTGCTCGGCCGCGCCCACCAGCCGTAGCAGCGCGAAGGAGATGCGGGTGCCGGGCTCGATGGTGTCCGCCGGGGCGGCGTACCCGGGCACCGGGCTGCCGTAGGTCAGGGCGTAGCGGTGCGGGTGGGTGAGTGCCCAGCGGCGCACGGCGTGGGCCAGGGCCCGCCAACGCCCGGCATGGTCGTCGGGCCGGCAGGTGGCGACCGCGGCGTCGGCCGCGTCGCCGAGCTCGGTGTAGGCCTCGACGATCAGGGCGGTGAGCAGCGCGTCCCGGCTCTCGAAGTAGCGGTAGACCGCGGAGGACGCCATGCCGAGGTCGCGGGCCACGGCGCGCACCGACAGTGCCGCGGGGCCGACCTCGGCGAGCTGGGCCGCGGCGCTGTCGAGGATCGCGCGGGTCAGCTCGGCACGGGCGACGGCACGGGCGGTGCGGGGAGCGGGTGGCATGCAGGCGATTCTGTCGCACAGATGAGAGCAGTGCAAACAAAAGAGAGCAGTGCTCTTGCTTGTGGAGTGCGGATGCTGCCACGATCGAAGAAACAGAGAGCAGTGCTCTCACTTGAGGAACATCGACAGAAGGAGAAGGACATGAGCAAGCACGTGGTAGTCGGAGCCGGGCCGGTCGGACAGGCGACGGCGCGGGAGCTGGTGGCCCAGGGGCACGAGGTGCTCCTGGTGAGCAGGTCGGGCGCCGGACCCGAGGTCGCCGGCGTGCGGCGGGTGGCGCTGGACGTCACCGACGCCGCGGCCCTCGGCGAGCTGGCCGAGGGCGCCGAGGCGCTCTACAACTGCATCAACCCGCCGTCGTACGACGTGTGGACGACGTACTGGCCGCCGGTCGCGGCCGCGTTCCTCGCCGCCGCGGAGGCCTCGGGCGCCGTGCTGGCGACGGCGTCCTGCCTCTACGCCTACGGGCCGACCGACGGGCCGATGGTCGAGGGAATGCCGGACGCCGCGACCGGGGTGAAGGGCCGGATCCGGGCCGGCATGTGGGCCGACGCGCTCGCCGCGCACGAGGCCGGCCGGCTCCGGGCCGTGGAGGTGCGCGGGTCCGACTACATGGGCCCCGACGTCGGCGGAGCGGCGCACATCCCGGTCGTCGTGCCCGCGGCGCTGAAGGGCAAGACCGTGCGCGTCTTCGGGTCCGCCGACCTGCCCCACACCTTCACCGACGTGCGCGACATGGGCCGCGCCCTGGCGGCGGTGGCGACCACGCCGTCCGCACACGGACGGGTCTGGCACGCACCCAGCAACCCGGCGGTGACGCCAGGCCCAGGCCGTCGCCGACGTGTGCCGGGCCGCCGGCAGGAGCCGGTCGCGGTCAAGGTCTGGCCGCGGGGGATGCTGTCGGTGGGCGGTGTGTTCCTGGCGTTCCTCAAGGAGATGCGCGAGACCGTCTACCAGTTCCAGCGCCCCTACGTGATGGACTCCTCGGCCATCCAGAGCGAGCTCGGCCTGGCCCCGACGCCCGTGGGACGAGGTCTGCCGGGCCACGGCCGGCCTCGAGCTCGCCGCCCCCGCCGACCCGTCAGCTCTTTCCGCTGACCCGTCGCCTCTGGAAGAGACGGGTCACCGGAGAAGAGACGGGTCGCACGGCGACGTGATGAGATCGGGTGGGAACTCGCCCGCGGCAGCGGACATGAGTGTGCATGAGCCCACCGGAGGACACCGTGACCGACAGGTCGGAGGCCGCGCTCGCCGTGGCGTTGCGGGCGGGTGAGCGCGACGCCGTCGCCGAGCTCTTCGACCGCCACGCCGACCGGATCTACCACCACTGCTTCCGGCTCACCGCCGACCGCAGCGACGCTGAGGACGCCACGGCGACGCACGTTCCTCGAGGTCTGGCGCCACCGCGAGCGCGTCGTCGGTGCATGACGGCTCCGCGGTCCCCTGGCTGTACGGCGTGGCGACCAACGTGTGCCGCAACCTCACCCGCAAGCGCCGGCGCCACCTGCGCGCCGTCGCCCGGATCGCACGACGAGGTGCAGCGAGCCGGACCACGCCGAGGTCGTCTCCGCGCGCCTCGACGCCGAGGCCAGCGATGCGGCAGCTGCTGGCGGCGATCGACCGGCTCCCGACCCGCGAGCGCGACGTCGTCGCGCTCGTCGCGTGGTCGGGCCTGAGCTACGAGGAGGCAGCGGCCGCGCTCGCCATCCCGATCGGCACCGTGCGCTCGCGCCTCTCCCGGGCCCGCAGGCGGCTCGCCCTGTCCACGACCTCGACCGCCACCGAAGGACGATCCTCATGAACGAGCTGCCCACCCCGCCCCCGGACGAGCCGGTCGACCCCGCAGCCCGCGCCCGGATGCGCGAGCGGCTGCTGTCGGGCATCGACGAGCCGGTGGCGCGCAGCCGTTGGGTGGCTCCCGTGGCCGCCGCGGCCGCGGTCGCCGTGCTCGCCGGTGTCACGGGGTACGTCGCGCTCCGGCCCGACGGCGACGGCACCAGCACGGTCGGCTCGCCGGCGGCGCCGGGCGCCTCGTCGTCGACCGCGACGTCCACCCCGGCACCGGACGAGACCCCGTACCCAGACCCCGTCCGGGGCGCCGCCGCCGTCCCGGCCCCCGGAGTCCGAGCTGCCCGCCGGACGGGACGAATCACCCCCGTCCTGCGACACGGAGGTGCGCCACCGGCTCCGGGGCGCCGACCCGGTGCTCGTCCGCGGCGGGCAGCTCTCGACGGGCACGTTCTACGTGAACGGCGACCGGTGGGCCCAGTGCACCGAGGGTCCCGAGGCCGTCACCGTCGCCGGGGTCGCTGCCGCTCGACGCGACGTACGCCGAGACCGACGCGACGCCGTGGCAGGTCAGCACCGACATCTCGGCGTTCGACCCGCCACGCATGACCGTGCTCTTCGTGGCCGGGGGGCCGCTGCCCGAAGGCGTGACCGGCATCGCGTACGCGTTCCCGGACGGCGGCTCCGCCACCGCCGAGGTGACCGAGGACCTCGAGGGCCGCTCGTGGTGGCGGATGGAGTACGCCGCCACCGAGGGCGTCCTGGCCGACCCGAACCGCAACCAGAGCAGGCTCGACCCCATCGAGGTGACGGTCTCGCTCAGCGGTCGCCAGTACACGGTGCCGCTGCAGTGGGGCGTCGACACCTGCGCCCAGCGCAACCACGGCTGCTGACCCGTCGCTTCTCCGCCGACCCGTCTCCTCCGGAGGGCGGGTCAGCGGAAAGGTGACGGGTCGGCGCGGATACCGTGAGCCCATGCGTGTGGGACTCACCGGCGGGATCGCCTCGGGCAAGAGCACGGTCTCGGCGATCCTGGCCGAGCTCGGTGCGGTCGTGATCGATGCCGACAAGCTGGCCCGCGAGGTCGTCGAGCGGGGCACGCCGGGGCTGGCTGCGGTCGCCGAGGCGTTCGGGGCCGAGGTCCTGACCCCCGAGGGCGACCTCGACCGCGCGCGGATGGGGGAGATCGTCTTCAACGACCCCGAGCAGCGCAAGCTGCTCGAGAGCATCGTGCACCCGCTCATCTTCGAGCGGTACGCCGAGATCGAGGCCACCGCCGACGCCGACGACCTCGTCGTCCACGACATCCCGCTGCTCGCCGAGGGCGGCCGGGCCGCGGAGTTCGACGCGGTGGTCGTCGTCGACGTGCCCGAGGAGCTCCAGGTCGAGCGGATGCTGGCCCATCGCGGCGCGACCGAGGCCGACGCCCGCGCCCGCATCGGCTCGCAGGCCACGCGCGAGCAGCGGCTGGCCATCGCGACGTACGTCATCGACAACACCGGGACCCTCGACGCGCTCCGCACGCGTGTCGAGGAGGTGTACGCCGCGCTGACCGCCTCGTGACGACCACGCAGCCGGCGCGGGCGCTCCAGCCGCTCCGGGCAGGTGCTGGTCCTGGTCGGGATCGTCGCGCTCGCGGTCAACCTGCGCCCGGCCGCGGTCAGCGTCGGGACCGGTGCTCGACGAGATCCGGGACGGCCTGGACATGTCGGCCACCGAGGCGGGCGTCCTCACCTCGCTGCCGGTGGTGGCGTTCGCGCTGTTCGGGGCGCTCGCACCGCGGCTGGCGGCGCTCGTCGGCCGGCACCGGGTCACGGCGCTCGCCCTGGCAGCGGTCGTGGTCGGGCTGCTGGGGCGCAGCCGGGTGGACACCGTGCCGGCGTTCCTGGCCCTCTCGCTGGTCGCGCTGGCCGGCATGGCGACGGCCAACGTGGTGCTGCCGTCGCTGGTCAAGCTGCACTTCCCCGAGCGGATCGGCCAGCTGACCGCGGTGTACTCCACCGCCCTGGCGCTCGGGCTCACCTCCGCATCGGTCCTGACCGTGCCGGTGAGCGAGGCCCACGGCGGCTGGCGCGCGGGGCTCGCGGTGTGGTCGATCACGGCGGCGGTCGCGCTGCTGCCGTGGCTGCTGCTCCTGCGCCACGACCAGCGCGGGCGGCACGACGCGCCGGGCGCCCGCATCTCCCTCGCCCTGGTCGCGCGGACCCGGCTGGGACGGCTGATGGCGGTCTTCTTCGGGCTCCAGGCGCTCCAGGCCTATGCGATCTTCGGCTGGTTCCCCGCGATCTACCGCGACGCCGGCTTCTCCGGCAGCACCGCCGGCCTGCTCCTCGGCGTCGTCACCGGCGTCAGCATCCCGCTGTCCTTCGTGGTGCCGACCCTCGCCGGCCGGCTGCGCGACCTGCGCCCGCTGGTGGGCGCCCTGGTCGCCTGCTACCCGATCGGCTACCTCGGCCTCACGATCGCCCCCCACGCCGGCGCCTGGCTGTGGGCGGTCGTGGTGGGCGCCGGTACGGCGACGTTCCCGCTGGTGCTGACGCTCATCGGGCTGCGGGCGCGCACGCCCGAGGGCACGGCCTCGCTGTCGGCGTTCACCCAGTCGGTCGGCTACCTGATCGCCGCGATCGGCCCGTTCGGCGTCGGGTTCCTGCACGACCTCACCGGCGGCTGGACGGTGCCGCTGCTGGTGCTGACGTCGCTGAGCGTCCCCCTCCTGCTGCTCGGCCTCGCGCTCTCGCGGCCGGCGTACGTCGAGGACGAGCTCGACGCCGTGGTGCCGGCGGCGCCGTAGGGGAGGCGCTCGGCGAGACGCCGGGGAGACGCTGGGGGCGCCGGGGACGCCGGGGACCCCCTCAGAGCTCACGGGTCAGGAAGGTGCTCAGCGGGTCGGGCCGGTAGGACCCGAACGGCTCGCAGTCCACGAACCCGTGCGTGCGGTAGAGCGCGTGAGCCGGGTGGAAGAACGCGTACGAGCCGGTCTCCAGGCTCACCCGCTCGTACCCGGCGCTCCTGGCCTCCTCCAGCACGAAGTCCAGCAACCGCCCGGCGATGCCCTCGCGGGTCCGGTGGGCCGCCGTACGCATGGACTTGAGCTCGGCGTGGCGGGTGTCGAGCCGCTTGAGCGCGACGCACCCGACCAGCTCGCCGGCGTCGTGGGCCGACCAGAACCGCACGTCGGGTGCGCGCAGCCCCGCGAGGTCGAGCGCATGGGTCGACTCGGGCGGCCCCATGCTCCGCAGCTGGGCCACGTGGGCCTCGAGGAACGCCTCGATCTCGGGGCCGGTCAGGTCGTCGGGGGTGATGTCCACGGGGGTGAGCGTAGGGAGGGTGGAGCGGGTGAGGAACACCCGGTCGACCGGGTACTCCTGCACTGGGCGGCCTGAATTCACCCCGCCCGGTGCGGGGACACCCGGTCGACCGGGTAGGTCTCGCGTGCGGCGTCCGCCCGGCGGCCCCGACGACGAAGACCCCCACCACGACGTCGTGGTGGGGGTCTTCGGTGAGGATCAGGCAGCCAGGTCCGGGTCGCCGAGGCGCCGCAGCTTCTGCAGGGCCTCCCGCTCGAGCTGGCGGACGCGCTCGGCGGAGATGCCGTGCTTGGTGCCGATGTCGGCCAGCTTGTGCTGACGTCCGTCGACCAGGCCGTAGCGCGAGCGGATGATGTCGGCGGCGCGGTCGTCGAGCTGACCGACGAGCGCGTTGAGGCGGTCACGGGACTCGACGTCGAGGACGGTGAGGTCGGGCGAGGGTGAGGTCTCCTGCGCCATCAGGTCACCGAGCGAGGTGTCGCCGTCCTCGTCGACCGGGGTGTCGAGGCTGACGTGCTCACGACCCCAGGCCATCAGGTCGAGGACCCGCTCGACCGAGAGGCCGAGCTCGACGGCGATCTCCTCGGGCTCCGGGTCACGGCCGAGCTGGCGCTCGAGGGTGCGACGAGCACCACCGACCTGGTTGAGCTCCTCGACCACGTGGACGGGGAGCCGGACGACGCGGGCCTGCTGCGCGATGCCGCGGGTGATCGCCTGGCGCACCCACCAGGTGGCGTAGGTGGAGAACTTGTAGCCCTTGGTGTAGTCGAACTTCTCGACCGCACGGATCAGGCCGGTGTTGCCCTCCTGGATGAGGTCGAGCATCGGCATCTGCGCCCGGCCGTACTTGCGGGCGATCGACACCACGAGCCGCAGGTTGGCGGTGATGAAGGTGTCGACGGCCTTGCGACCCTCCTCGGCGAGCCACTCGAGCTCGTCCTCGGTGGCACGCATCGGAGCGCCGCCCTTCCTGCGTCCGACGCGCCCCTCGGCGAGGAGTGCCTCGGCCATCAGGCCGGCCTCGATGGTCTTGGAGAGCTCGACCTCCATGGCTGCGTCGAGCAGGGGGTTGCGCGCTATCTCGTCGAGGTACAGACCGACGCTGTCGCGCCCCTCGATCTCGCGGGTGACCCCGGTAGTCCTGGTTGCGGTCCTGGTAGCCATGTGGACCCTCCTCACTGAGTTGACCGACCTTGCGGCCACGTCTGTCACAACGGTGGCGGGGAGCGGCGGATTCCCGCATCACCCCGAAGGCTTGTAAGGCCTTCGATAGCAACGACGCTTCGGATTGCCCGATAGTTGCCGGGTTCACGACATCTCAGGGACTTCTCAGGAGCGCACGCTCAGCGCGCGGGAACTCTCAGCAAAGTCCGGTCTCACCCAGGGGTCAGTACCATCGCGGCTCACCCCTTCGGAGTGATCGCCGGAGTGAGCGCCGGAGGACGTTCCCGACACCTCCTCGACGGACCCTCCGCGGCGGGTCCTCCGGGTGGGCCCAGGGGTCAGGATCGCCCGAGCGTGTCGAGGATCCAGGCGAGGGTGAACGCCCGGTCCTTCCACGCCTGGTAGCGCCCCGAGACGCCGCCGTGCCCGGCGGACATCTCGATGCGCATCAGGACGTCGGGATCCACCGCGGTCGCGCGCAGCCGGGCGACCCACTTGGCCGGCTCCACGTAGAGCACCCGGGTGTCCTGGTACGACGTCTCGGCCAGGATCCGCGGGTAGTGCTGCGCGGTGACGTTGTCGTAGGGCGAGTACGCCGCGATCGCGGCGTAGGCGTCCGGGTCGGTCTCGGGGTTGCCCCACTCGTCGTACTCGGTGACGGTCAGCGGGAGGGTGGAGTCGAGCATCGAGGTCAACGGGTCGACGAACGGCACCCCGGCGACGAGGCCGGCGAAGGCGTCGGGTGCCTGGTTGGCCACCGCCCCGATCAGCAGCCCGCCGGCGCTGGCGCCCTCGCCGACGATGGTCTCGGCGGTCGTCCACCCGGTCGTGACCAGGTGCCGCGCGCAGGCGACGAAGTCGTCGAACGTGTGCTGCTTGTGGCCGAGCTTGCCGTCGTCGTACCAGTGGCGACCCATCTCGCCGCCGCCGCGCACGTGCGCGATGGCATAGGCGACGCCGCGGTCGAGCAGCGACAGCCGCGCGATCGAGAACGCCGGGTCGATCGACGTCTCGTAGGCGCCGTAGCCGTAGAGGTGCAGCGGGACCGGCTCGCCGGACGCGCGGGCGTCGCGACGGCACACCAACGAGATCGGCACCTGCTCGCCGTCGACGGAGGTCGCCCAGAGCCGGTGCTCCTCGTAGTCGGCCGGGTCGTAGCCGCCGAGCACGGGGGCCCGCTTGAGCAGGGCCAGCTCGCGGCTGCGCACGTCGTAGTCGTAGACCGACGAGGGCACCGAGAGGCTGGCGTAGCCGAGGCGGACGGTCGGCTGGTCGAAGCGCGGGTTGGCGCCCGAGCCGACGGTGTAGATCTCCTGGTCGAACTCGACCAGGTAGTCGTCGGCGATCCCGTTCCCACCGCCCGAGCCGCCCGAGCCCCCCGAGCCCCCCGCGCTCCCGTCGAGCTCGAGGATCCGCAGCTGGGTCAGACCGGCGCTGCGCTGGTGCACCACGAGGTGCCCGGCGAAGGCGTCGACGTCCTCCAGGCGGGTGGCGGGGTCGTGGGCGATCAGCGGCGTCCAGGCGTCGTACGGCGTCGGCTCGGCGGGCGTCACCGCGAGCTCGAAGTCGGGTCCGGTGCCGTTGTGCATCACCAGGAACCGGTCCTCGCCGCCGATGACGGCGTGCTCGAGGGCGTACTCCAGCCCCTCGCGGCGCGGGGCGAAGCAGCGCAGGCCGAGCTCGGGCGCGTCGGCGTCGAGGACGTGGTACTCGCTGGTGGTCTTCGAGCCGGCGGCGACGACCAGGAACCGGTCGGTGCGGGTGCGACCGCAGCCGACCCAGAAGCGACCGTCGGTCTCGTGGAAGACCAGCTCGTCGTCGGCCTGGGCGGTGCCGAGGCGGTGGCGCCAGATCTTGTCGGCGCGCCAGGCGTCGTCGACGGTCGTGTAGTAGAGGTGCTCCCCGGCGCGGTCCCAGGTGGCGCCCCCGAGGGAGCCGACGATCTCGTCGTCGCGGAGCAGCCCGGTGCCGAGGTCCTTGACCCGGATCGTGTAGCGCTCGTCGCCGACGACGTCGATGGCGTAGGCGAGCAGGGTGCTGTCGGGGCTGATGCTCGAGCCGCCGAGGGAGAAGAACTCGTGGCCCCGGGCCAGCTCGTCGAGGTCCAGCAGCACCTCCTCACCGGGCAGCGCCGGCTGGTCGACCTCCGCGTCCTCGGCCGGACAGGGGCGGTGCCCAGTCGTCGGGACCGTCGACCGGCACCCGGCACGAGGCGCCGTACTCGCGACCCTCGAAGGAGCGGCCGTAGTACCAGTGGTCGCGGACCCGGGTGGGGATCGACAGGTCGGTCTGGCGGGTGCGTGCCTTGATCTCCTCGAAGATCTCCGTGCGCAGGTCGGCCAGGTGCGCGGTCCGGGCCTGGGTGAAGGCGTTCTCCGCCTCGAGGTGGGCGACCACCTCGGGCGACTCCTTCTCGCGCAGCCAGTCGTAGTCGTCGGTCCGCTCCAGGCCGTGGTGCGTGGCTGGTGACGGGGCGCCGCGCCGCGACGGGTGCCGCGGGGGCGGAGGGGCTGGCCTCGGAATGATCCATGTCGCGCACGCTACTGCGACGGTGAGAGGCTGACCGCATGGGTCACCTGACACTCCTCCTCGAGTCCGGGCCCGGTGGTGAGGCCGGGGCGCTGGCCGACCGCCTGGTCCACCGTCGACTGCTGGGGGAGTACGCCGACCACGGCCGTGCCCATGCGGCGGCGCAGGCCGTCATCGAGCGGGTGCTGCCCCGGGTCGCGGCGCTTCGTCGTGGCCGAGGGCGAGATCCCCTGCGGCTACGTCCTGCTCGTCCCGGAGGGCGACGACGCGGTGGTCTTCGACCTGTCCCTCGACGACGCGGCCCACGGCCCCGAGGTCCGGGCGCTGGTCGAGGACCTGGCCCGGCGCGAGGGGGCCGGGCGGCTGCTGGCGGCGTACTCGCCGGGCGACCTGGTGCAGACCGGGTTCGTGACCGGTGGCGGCTTCACCGTCCTGGCCACCCAGATGCGCCTCGACCTCGACCACCGGCTGCCCACCGACGACCGGGTGGTCGTCGGCCCGATGACCGAGGCGGAGTACCGCGGCTGGGTGGACGGCAGGACCGCCGACTACGTCGCCCAGCGGATCGCTGCCGGCGAGCCGGCAGAGGTGGCAGAGCAGACCGGGCGCGAGCAGATGGCGACGCTGCTGCCCGACGGGCTGGCCAGCGCCGACACCCACCTGCTGGTCGGTCGGCACGGCGAGGAGGTCGTCGGCACGCTGTGGCTGAGCACGGCCCGGCCGATGGTCTACGTCTACGACGTGGAGGTCCGCGAGGAGCTCCGCGGCCAGGGGTACGGCGCCGCCCTGATGCGCGCCGCGGCGCAGTGGGCGCAGACCGCGGGGCGCACGCGGTGGGCTCAACGTGTTCGGCCACAACACGGTGGCGCGCGGCCTCTACGACCGGCTCGGCTACCACGTGGTCGAGGACTTCCTGGCCAAGCCGCTCGCGCGGTGACGCCGCCGCCCGACCGCGTGGTCGACCTCAACGCCGACCTCGGCGAGGAGGTCACCGACGACGCCGCCCTGCTGGAGGTCGTCACCAGCGCCAACGTCGCCTGCGGCTACCACGCCGGCAACGCCGCGATCATGCGTGCGGTCTGCGACCAGGCGGTCGTCCGCGGGGTCTCGGTCGGTGCCCAGGTCTCCTACGCCGACCGGGCCAACTTCGGCCGCGTCGCGCACGACGTCGCCTCCGAGGTCCTGCGCGAGCAGGTCGCCGACCAGGTCGGGGTGCTGACCGCGATCGCCCGCGCGGCGGGCACCGACGTGCGCTACGTGAAGCCGCACGGCGCGCTCTACCACCGGGTCCTCGACGACGAGGAGCAGGCGGCCGCCGTCCTCGCCGGCTCGGGTCGCCTGCCCGTCCTGGGCATGCCGGGCGCGCTGCTCGACCAGGCCGCCCGCTCCGGGCGCGGCGTGCTGCTGGAGGGCTTCCCGGACCGCGGGTACGCCGCCGACGGCCGGCTGCTGCCCCGCGGCGAGGCGGGGGCGGTGCTGGCCGACGGTGCGGAGGTCGCGCGTCGCGCGGTCGAGCTGGCGCGCTCGGTGCACTCGGTGTGCGTGCACGGCGACTCCCCGGGTGCGGTGGCGACCGCGGCCGCCTGCCGTGCCGCGCTGGAGGCGCGCCGGCTACCGGTTGCGCGGTCTCGAGCTTCCTCCACAGGCGAGGTCCTGACCTGTGGAGGAGAGGCTCATGTTGTGGAGGAACGGCCCCGAGCTGTGGACGAACCTGTGGGACCCGGGGAATGTCGGAATCCTTCGGGAGAACCCCTTGCGGCGCGGCCCCCGGCCCCGTAGAACTCTCCCTACCAGCTCCGACGCGGAGTGCCGGGCAACCGGGCACCCGCCGGGGAGCTGCGGATCGGGCAGCAACGAAGATCCACACCACGGGGTCAACCCGGGGCGCCGGACCGGTGACGGGTTCGGTGGGATCGGCAGGGCCGCCAGGTCGTCTGGGCGTCACCGTTTCCGGACAAATCGAGGGCCTCTTGATGCTCATACCACCAAGAGGCCCTCACCCATGTCTCCCACGTGCGCAGCACAGGGGCGCCACGCCCGGACGACCGGCGGGTGAATCCTCGGGCCAGGTCGTGAAGACTGGTCCCGTGCGGCTCCTCGACGTCGGTCCCGACGCGGTGCTCGCCCAGGTGGCCGACGCCGCGGAGGCGCTCGACCTGGCGCTGCACGCCCGGGCCGCCGGGGTCCCGGCGGTCGAGGTCGTGCCGGCCGCGACGCACCGTGCTCTTCGACGGGTCTCCGACCACGCCGGCGTTGCGCGGCGGTGCTCGGGGACTGGCGACCCTCGGGCGCGACGACGCCGGGCGCGCTGGTCGAGGTCCCCACGACGTACGACGGCGCCGACCTCGACGACGTGGCCGAGCCTGTGGGGCACCGACCGCGACGGGGTGGTCGAGCGGCACACGGCGATCGACGTTCACCGCGGCCTTCTGCGGCTTCGCGCCCGGGTTCGCCTACCTGACCGGTCTGCCCGACGCACCTCGCCGTGCCCCGCCTCGACACCCCGCGCACCCGGGTGCCCGCCGGTGCGGTGGCGCTCGCCGGGACCTGGTGCGGGCGTCTACCCGACCGCGTCGCCGGGTGGCTGGCGGCTGATCGGGCGCACCGAGATCGTGCTCTGGGACGCCGCAGCGACCCGACCCGGCCACGCTCGCCGCCGGGCACCCGCGTCCGGTTCGTGCCGCGCATGACGCGCGGGCGGCCGGCGACCCCGGCGGCGGGGTCGTCGAGGTGCTCGACGCGGCCGGGCTGGTGACCGTGCAGGACGCCGGCCGGACCGGGCTACGCCCACCTCGGCGTGCCCCGCGCCGGCTGGCTCGACCCGGCCGCCGCCGACGTTCGCCAACCGGCTGGTCGGCAACCGCGGCCGGCGCGGCCGTCCTCGAGGTCGCGCTGGCGGCGGCGCTCGAGCTGCGCGCCGACGCCGACCTGTGGGTCGCGGTCACCGGGCGCGGCCTGCCCGGTCACGCGTCGACGGCGTCGGCCCGCGGCCACGGGCGCGCCGAGTGGGTGCCGGCCGGGGCGCGGCTCCGGGCTCGGTGCGCCGGCCGACGGCGTGCGCAGCCTACCTCGCGCTGTCGCGGGGGCGTGGCGGTCGAGCCCGGTCCTGGGGTCGCGCTCGACCGACACCCTGGCCTGGGTCGGTCCGCCCCGGGTCGAGGCCGGCACGCGTGCTGCCGCTCGGCGCCGCGCGCCGGCCCACCGGCAGCCGTCGACGTGCCCGCGCCCCGGCGCCCCGGACCGCTGCGGGTCGACCCGGGCCCGCACCTCGACTGGTTCGCCCGGCGACGCGCTCGAGCGGCTGTGCGCGGCGACGTACGTCGTGTGACGGCGGACTCCAACCGGGTCGGGCTGCGCCTCGACGGACCCGCCGCTGGAGCGGGTACGCACACGACGAGCTCGCCAGCGCAGGGCATGGTGCTCGGCGCCGTCCAGGTGCCGCCCGACGGGCGGCCCGGTGGTGTTCCTGGCCGACCACCCGACCACCGGCGGCTACCCGGTCGTGGCGGTGGTGCGCGCCGCCGACCTCGCCCAGTGCGCCCAGTGGCGGCCGGGCGACGCCGTCCGCTTCGCCCGCGCGACGCCCTGAGCCGCGCCGGGCGAGCACCGAGGCCTCAGACGGCGACGGACGAACTCGGCGGACGCCTCGACGGGCTCGAACCCCATCTGCTCGTTGATGGCGACCATCCAGTCGTTGGTCTCGGCGTTCTGGGTGACGACCCGGCGCATCTCCGGGTGGTCGCGCTGCACGGCGCGCAGGTTGGCCGCCTTGACCGCCAGCCCGAGCCGACGTCCGCGGTGCGCGCGGTGGACGAAGGTGCCCCACTGCGAGACGTCGGTGCGTCCCGGCGGTGGCACCGAGATCGTCGACTGCGCGGCGACGGTGCCGTCGGGAGCGAGGGCGACGGTCTCGTAGATCGTGCGACCCGCGGCCACCAGCGAGGCACGGTTCTCGCGGAACCGCTCCGGCGAGATCGCCTCCTCCTCGAAGTCGACCTCGCCGGTGGGGGCGTCGACGGCGAGCTGGCCGATCAGCACCACGAGCGAGCGGCACGCAGGTTGTCCGGGATCACGTTGACGTAGGTCTCGACGCGTGTAGTCACCGCAGCGCTGCGCGGCCTGCTCGGCCCAGGCGTCCAGCGCGGTCTCGGCGATCGGGAGATCGAGGTGGCGCACGATCTCGATGTTGGAGAACGTGAAGCCGGCTGCCTCCGCGAAGCGTCCGGTGCCGGTGGTCGGCCACCCGGTCGAACGGCAGCGTGGGTCTCGGTCATCAGCGTGGTCCGCCCGAGGTCGGTGACCAGTGCGCACACGTGCTCGAGCAGCTCGCGGCCGTGGCCACGGCCCTGGTCGGCCGGGTCGACGGCGACGTTCACCCAGCACTTCTCGGTGTTGTCGAGGAGACCGAGGAACGCCGCGCCCTCGGCCGACCATCCGACCCTCGACGTAGCCCGCGACCAGCTCGATGCCGCTCACCCGGGTCGGGGCGACGCATGGCACCGGACATCTCCTGGTAGGACCAGAACGGCAGCTCCTCGCGCCCCTCGAGGGTCGCGCGCCGCTCGATGTCGTAGACGGCGCGCAGGGCCAGGTCGTCGCTGACGTCGACGGTTCGGATCTCCACGTCGAGCGACGCTACGGCGCAGGATCGGCCGCGGCCACCGAATTCCCGTCGCCGCCCTCGGCACCCGGGGCGGTCCCGAGGCCGTCGGGGCCGGCGCCGCCGGGGCCGCCGGGGTCGTCGGGTCGTCGGGGTCGGGAGGGACCCAGTGGTGCAGCTGCGGGTCGTCGAGCGGGTAGGACCGCACCGGCCCGGGCGGCGTCTCGGCGGTCTCGAACCGCACCGTCACCACGCCCCGACCCGAGCCCCACACCCAGCCGCGGCCCATCTCGTCGTGGACCACGTCCTGGCCGGGCCCCCACGACGTACGTCGCTGCGCCGGCGTCGGGCTCGGGCAGCCTCGACCTCCGCGGCCTCCTCGCTCGGTCTCGCCGAAGAGGTCGTCCTGGATCCAGTCGGCGAGCCCGGACACGCCGACGCCGAGCAGCCGGACGCCGCCCGAGGTGTCGAGGTCGGCCAGCAGCCCCCGCGCCAGCCGGGCGATGGTCGCCGTGCTGTCGGTGGGCTCGGGCAGGGTGCTCGACCGGCTGAGCGTGGTGAAGTCGTGCAGCCGCACCTTGATCGATCACGGTGCGCCCCGACAGGCCGTGCTTGCGCAGCCGGGTGGCGACCTCGCCGGCCTGCCGGGTCAGCAGGCCCTCCATCAGCTTGCGGTCGGTCGAGGTCGGTCTCGTAGGTGCCCTCGACGCTGACCGACTTGGCCTCCCGCTCCGCGACCACGGGCCGGTCGTCCAGGGCCCGGGAGAGCTGGTGCAGCCCGGTCCCGTGCGCCTTGCCGACGAGGCGGACCAGCTCGTCGAGGTCGACGCGCTCGAGGTCGGCGACCGTGTGGATGCCGGCCCGGCGCAGCCGCTCGGCGGTGGCGGGGCCCACCCCGGGGATGACGGTGACGCTCATCGGGCGGAGCAGGTCCTGCTCGGTGCCCGGGGCGACGACGACCAGGCCGTCGGGCTTGTCGAGGTCGCTGGCGACCTTGGCGATGAACTTCGACGTGCCGAGCCCGACCGAGGCGGTCAGCCCGCCGGTGGCCTCGCGCACCCGCTCGCGCAGCTCCTGGGCGAAGGCGCGTGACGGTGCCGACCTCGAGGTCGGGGAGCCCGGCGCGCTCGAGGTCGACGAACGCCTCGTCGAGGGAGAGCGGCTCGACGAGCGGCGACACCGCTCGCAGCGGTCGCCATCACCTGGGCGCTGGTGGCGCGGTAGGCGTGGAACCGACCGGTCAGGAACGCCGCGTGCGGGCAGCGCGAGCGCGCCTCCCGCGTCGACATGGCCGAGCGGACGCCGTACCGCCGGGCCTCGTAGGAGGCGGTGGCGACCACGCCGCGGCCGCCGACGCCGCCGACGACGACCGGCTTGCCGCGCAGCGACGGCTTGTCGCGCTGCTCGACGGCGGCGAAGAAGGCGTCGAGGTCGAGATGGAGCACCGACGCCTGCGTTCGCACCTCGGCAACCTATCCGGAGCGTCCGCCGACGCGTCGCGCCGACCCACGAGTCGTCCACAGCGGGGCGCTCCGGCGCCTCGTCCACAGCGACGGTGCCGACCCGCGGCGCACGGTCGGTCCCGCCGGTCACCGTCGGGTGCATGACCACACCACCCGACCCCGCCCACCACCCTCACCGCGAGCGTCCTGCGAGGACCTCCTCGCCGCTGCCCCGGTCGTCCTCGGGTTCTGGCCGACCGACTCGGTCGTGATGCTGACCTTCGGCTGCCGGCGGCCCTTCCATGCCCGCGTCGACCTGCCGGCCCGGCTCGCGCGACCTGCCCGAGGTCGTCGCAGACCCTGGTCGAGCCGGCGCACCGACACCGGGCCGAGCGGGTGGTGCTGCTCGTCTACACCGACCGACGGCGGCGGGCCGACGCGTCGTGGCACGCGCTGCGCGACGGCTTCGGGCGAGGTCGGCATCGAGGTCGTCGACGCCGTGCGGGTCGGCGACGACCCGGTGGTTCCCGCTGTCCGGCCGACGACCGGCGGACCCGGCTCGACGGCGTCGCCGTACGACGTCTCGGCGCCACCCGTTCCTGGCCCAGGCGATCCTCGACGGACGGGTCACCCACGGCTCGCGCGCCGCGCTGGCCGCGGACCCTGGCGCCCGATCCGGACGGCACGGAGCGGGTGCGGGCCGCTGCTGGAGGCCGCGCGGGCGTCGGCCCCCGCACGCCCGGCGGCACCGGAGGAGGACGCGACCGCGCAGGGACGGTGGCTGGAGCGCCTGGTCACCGACCGCCTCCTCGCCGCCGACCCGGCCGACGTCGACGACGCCCAGGTGGCCCGCCTGCTCGACGCGCTGCGACGACCGCGCCCTGCGCGGACGCGGCCTGGTCGCGCCGATGACCCGCGGTCGCGCCCGGGCCGCCGTCGGCTTCTGGACCGAGGTGCTCCGCCGCAGCCCACCGCGCGTCGGCCGCCCTGCCGGCGGCGCTGCTCGCCTGGTCGGCCTGGCAGCACGGCAACGGCGCGCTCGCCTGGTGTGCGATCGACCGGTGCCGCGCGCTCGACCCGGACGACGGGCTGGCCGGGCTGGTGGCCGAGGCGCTCGACCGCCGTCACCGACGCGCCCGACGAGCCCCGACCTGGACGCCGACGGGCTCGCTCCGGGGCTGCGGACACCGCGTCGGAGGCGTCGTGCGCCGGCGCGTGCGACGTCCGACACGGTCGAGGCAGCGGTCGTGGCAGCGGTCGTGGCAGTGGTCGTCGGCCTGCGACCGAGGCGCGCGGGACAGCGAACTGCGTGAGGGGCACTAGGGTCCTGTCATGGGCGAAGAGGTCGACCTCCAGGAGTTCACCCCGGCCGACCGGACGCGGCACCGCGAGAAGGTCCGGCGCTGTCTCGACGTGTTCGCCCGGATGCTGCGCGAGGCGGCCTTCGACACCGACGACCCGATGACCGGGCTCGAGGTCGAGCTCAACCTGGTCGACGACGCGGGCGACCCGGCGCTGAAGAACGCCGAGGCCCTGGCGGCGATCGCCGACCCCGACTTCCAGACCGAGCTCGGCCAGTTCAACATCGAGATCAACGTGCCGCCGGCCAAGCTGCGCGAGCGGCGGGCTCGAGACGTTCGAGGCCAACCTGCGCCGCAGCCTCAACGACGCCGAGGAGAAGTCGGCCGCGCGTCGGCGCCCACCTGGTGATGATCGGCATCCTGCCCACGCTCGCCGAGGGCCACATGGGCGCTGCACAGCATCAGCGCCAACCCGCGCTACAGGCTGCTCAGCGAGCAGATCCTCAACGCTCGCGGCGAGGACCTCGACGATCACGATCAGCGGGCGACCGAGCGGCTCGACACCACCGCCGACTCGATCCTGCCCGAGGCGGCCTGCACCAGCACCCAGCTGCACGTGCAGACCTCGCCCGACCAGTTCGCCGCCTACTGGAACGCCTCCCAGGCGATCTCCGGCGATCCAGCTCGCCGTCGGCGCCAACTCGCCCTACCTGCTGGGCAAGGAGCTGTGGCGCGAGACCCGGATCCCGCTGTTCGAGCAGGCCACCGACACCCGCAGCGAGGAGCTCAAGGCCCAGGGCGTGCGGCCGCGGGTCTGGTTCGGCGAGCGGTGGATCACCTCGGTCTTCGACCTGTTCGAGGAGAACGTCCGCTACTTCTCGGCGCTGCTGCCGATCACCGAGGACGAGGACCCGCTCGCGGTCCTCGAGGCCGGCGGGACGCCCGACGCTGGCCGAGCTGCGCCTGCACAACGGCACCATCTACCGCTGGAACCGGCCGGTCTACGACGTCAACGACGGGGTGCCGCACCTGCGGGTCGAGAACCGCGTCCTCGCCGCCGGCCCGACCGTCGCCGACACGATGGCCAACGCCGCGCTCTACTTCGGCCTGGTGCGGGCGCTGGCCGAGAGCGAGCGGCCGCTGTGGTCGCAGATGTCCTTCAGCGCCGCGGAGGAGAACTTCCACGTCGCGGCCCAGCACGGCATCGAGGCCCAGGTCTACTGGCCCGGCGTCGGTCAGGTCCGCGCCACCGAGCTGGTGCTGCGCCGGCTGCTGCCGCTGGCCCACCAGGGGCTGGACTCGTGGGGCGTCGAGCCGGCCACGCAGCGACCGGCTGCTCGGCATCATCGAGCAGCGCTGCCTGCTCGGCACCAACGGCGCCGAGTGGTTCGCCCGGGCGCATGGCGCGCGTCGCGCCGACCTCGACCGCTTCGACGCCCTGCGCGCCACGCTGCTCGACTACCGCGAGCGCATGCACACCAACGAGCCCGTCCACACCTGGACCTGATCGGGGCGGACCGTCCCGGTCGCCCGCTCAGGTCCCGGGGTCCCCGGGGTCGCTCAGGTCGTGGACGGATCGTCGGCGCGGACCGGGAGGGACGCAGCCGGCGCCACGTACGGCAGGCGCCGGTGCCGGGGTCGCGCCAGCCCGCTGCGGTTGACCACCACGAACGGCAGCGCCTGACCCAGCTCGGCTGCGGCGGTACGTGCCGCGGCGAGCCACGCCAGGTCGAGGTCGTGCGCGACCGAGGTCGCCGCGGCGCGTCAGCCACGCCAGCGGCTGGTGCGGCGTGGCCCGACGGCGGCCGCGGGCGGCGGCCGCGTGCGTCTGACCATCGCCTCCAGGGCGTCGGTGCGCAGCGCGTGGTCGAGCCGCTGGTCGCCGAGCTGTCAGGTGCGCGACGTGCCGGCCGGGCACGCCGACGTGCACGGCGGCGGGGAAGACCCGACGCGCTCCGAGCCGGCGTGGTCGAGCACGGCCCGCCGCAGCAGTCGCTCGAGGACGGGCGGGAGCGGCTCGACCAGAGCACCGCGCGCCGGTGTGACGTCCATGGCGGCAGCGTGCCCGAACCGGTGGCTGCGCCGTGCCGCTCCTCCACAGGCCGACTGCGTCGGCTCGCGAGCGGGGTAACGTGACCGCCATGTCGATCGTCGTCGTGGGATACGTCCCCAAGCCCGAGGGCGAAGCCGCCCTGGTCCGTGCGATCGAGGAGGCGCAGCTGCGCGGCGCCGAGCTGATCGTGGTGAACTCCCAGCACGGCGGCTCGGCGGACGCCGAGCCCGACGCCGACATCGCCGGTGCCACGGCGTGCTCGACGCATCCGGCGTCGAGCTACGAGGTGCGTCAGCTGGCCCGCGGGTTCGAGGCCGCCGAGGACCTGGTCAGCGTCGCCGAGTCCAACGACGCCGAGCTCATCGTGATCGGCCTGCGCCGGCGTACGCCGGTCGGGCAAGCTGATCCTGGGCTCCAACGCCCAGCGGGTGCTCCTCGACGCACACTGCCCGGTGCTGGCCGTCAAGGCCTGACCCTCACGTCCGCCGCCGGTCCTGCGCTCCTGCCCGCAGGTGCCGGTCGGCTCCCGAGTACTGCCCGCCCGTCGGGTCCGCTGCTGCGAGAAAGGTCCGCCATGTCCTCCCAGGTGCTGTCGGCTCGAGACCTCGAGTTCCTCCTCCACGAGTGGCTCGACGTCGACCGGCCTGCTCGACCCGCGAGCGGTACGCCGAGCACTCCCGCGAGACGTTCGACGCCGTGCTGGACCTGGCCGAGACCGTGGCGACTGCGCCACTTCGCGCCGCACAACAAGCGCAACGACGCCGAGGAGCCGACGTTCGACGGCGAGCGCGTGCACATCCACCCCGAGGTGGGCGCGGCGCTGGACGTCTACGCCCGCAGCGGGTTCGTCGGCGCGACGTTCGACGAGGACCTGGGCGGGCTGCAGCTGCCGTACGTGGTGGCCTCTGCCGTCGCTCGCCTGGTTCCAGGCGGCCAACTGCGGCACCGCCGGCTACCCGTTCCTCACCCAGGCCAACGCCAACCTGCTGGTCGCCCACGGCTCGCCCGAGCAGGTCGAGCGCTACGTCGTGCCGATGCTGGAGGGCCGGTTCTTCGGCACCATGTGCCTCTCCGAGCCGCAGGCCGGGTCGTCGCTGGCCGACGTCACCACGACCGCGCACCCGCAGGACGACGGCACCTTCCGGCTCACCGGCAACAAGATGTGGATCTCCGGCGGCGACCACGAGCTCAGCGAGAACATCGTCCACCTGGTGCTGGCCCGCACCGCCGGCGCGCCCGCCGGCGTCAAGGGGATCTCGCTGTTCCTGGTCCCGAAGCACCTGGTCGGCGACGACGGCTCGTCGGGGAGCGCAACGACGTGGTGCTCGCCGGGCTCAACCACAAGATGGGCTGGCGCGGCACCACCAACACCCTGCTCAACTTCGGCGAGGGCGCGCACACGCCCGGGCGGGAGGCCGGGCGCGGTCGGCTACCTGGTCGGCGAGCAGCACCGCGGGCTGGCGCTGATGTTCCACATGATGAACGAGGCCCGGATCGGCGTCGGCCTGGGCGCGGTCGCGCTCGGCTACACCGGCTACCTCAAGGCGCTCGACTACGCCCGGACCGCACCCAGGGTCGCCCGGTCGGCAGCAAGGACCCGTCCGCGCCGCCGGTGCGCGATCATCGAGCACGCCGACGTGCGCCGGATGCTGCTCGCGCATGAAGGCCTACGTCGAGGGCGGGCTCGGCCTGGTGCTCTTCGCCGCCGCGCCTCGTCGACGAGGAGAAGACCGCCACCGACCCGGCCGAGGCGGCCGCGGGCGCACCAGCTGCTGGAGATGCTGACCCCGATCGCGAAGTCGTGGCCCTCGCAGTGGTGCCTGGCCGCCAACGACCTGGCGATCCAGGTGCACGGCGGCTACGGCTACACCCGCGAGTACGACGTCGAGCAGCACTACCGCGACAACCGGCTCAACCCGATCCACGAGGGCACCCACGGCATCCAGGGCCTCGACCTGCTCGGCCGCAAGGTGCTGATGGACGAGGGCGCCGGCTTCCGCCTGCTCGTGGAGCCGCATCGTGGCCACCAGCGAGGAGGCCGTGGCTCGCGGTGGGGAGCTGGCCGCCGACGGCACCGCGCTGCGCGAGGCCGTCGAGCGCCTCGCCGCGGTGACCCAGAAGGTCTGGGCCGCCGGCGACGTGTCGCTCAGCCTGGCCAACTCCTCGACGTACCTGGAGGCCGCCGGGCACGTCGTGGTCGCCTGGATCTGGCTGCAGCAGGCCCTGGCCGCCGACGAGCGGCGAGCGCAGGAGCGAGTTCCACGTCGGCAAGGTCCGCGCCGCGCGGTGGTTCGTCCGCTGCGAGCTGCCGCGGATCCGGCCCCAGCTCGACCTCCTCGAGCGCCTCGACCGCTCCCACCTCGACATGGACCCGGCCTGGTTCTGACTCGGTCCGAGGCTCCGACGCACCCGCCCGGGAGGGGTTCGCGGCGACGGCGGGCCCGGACCGGTCGACGGCCCGCCCCGGCGCGGCTCGTCGTGCGCGATGATGGGGGCATGGCGATCCACATCACCGGTCTCGACGAAGCCGACGCGATCCTCACCGACAACCCGTTCGCGCTGCTCGCGGGCATGATGCTCGACCAGCAGTACCCGATGGAGCACGCGTTCCGCGGCCCCGCGAAGGTGACCGAGCGGTTCGGTGGGTTCGACCCGCGCGACATCGCTGCCGCCGACCCCGAGGAGTTCGCCGCCCTGTGCGCCACCCCGCCGGCGATCCACCGGTTCCCGGGCTCGATGGCCGCGCGCCTGCAGGACCTCGCCCGCCTGGTCGTGGACGAGTACGACGGCCACACCGAACGGCTCTGGACCGAGGCGGCCGACGGCAAGGACCTGATGAAGCGGGTACAGGCGCTGCCCGGGTTCGGCGCGCAGAAGGCCAAGATCTTCGTGGCGCTGCTGGCCAAGCAGCTCGGCGTCCACCGGGACGGGTGGGAGGAGCTCGTCGGCGACTACGCGCTCGAGGGCTACCGCTCGGTGGCCGACGTCGTGGACCCCGCCAGCCTGCAGAAGGTGCGCGACTTCAAGAAGCAGAAGAAGGCGGCCGCCAAGGCCACGTCGGCGTCGTCCTCCTAGGCGTGGACGCGCGCCGGTCGGGCCGGTCCACGGGCACCTCGCCGGACGCGCGCGCGACGGTGCGGTGGCCGGATCGACGCCCGGCATCCAGGGCGATGGTCATTCCGTCACCGACTCCGTGGCAGAATGAGGTCAGCGGCTCTTGACGACACCGGCGTTTGCCGCGCCCACAGCTCGCCCGGACGTCGTTCGTCACCAGCCGCTCAGTCCGACCGTCAGCCCCGCGCAGCTTCACGAGAGGTGTTCGTGTCCTCGAACGCACGCAAGATCCCCACCGAGGTGCTTGCCCACCCCGCCGTCCTCACGCTTGATCGACGAGGCGACGGCCTCCGGGACCTTCAGTCCCGAGCAGGTACGCCGCGCCAGTGAGTCCGCCGGCGTCGAGCCGCGCCACCTCAAGGCGCTGCTGTCCCACCTCAGCTCCCTCGGGCTGAGCGTCGCGCTGCCGGTCGACACCCGCGCGGCCGCGGCGACGAGCACCCGCAAGACCGCCACCGCCACCGCGAAGAAGGCCGCCGCCGAGGCCGAGCCCGCCGCGGACACCGGGGCCGCCAAGAAGGCCCCTGCGAAGAAGGCTCCCGCCAAGAAGGCCGCCGCCAAGAAGGCCGCCGCGCCTGCTGCCGTGACCGCCGTCGAGCAGCTCGGCCCCGACGGCAAGAAGCTGCTGCCCGACCTGCCCGACGAGCAGTTCGAGAAGGACGTCGTCGCCGACCCCACCATCAAGGAGGCCGAGGAGGAGGCGACCGCGACGTCGTCGTTCGTCGTCTCGGCCGCCGACGAGACCGACGAGCCCGCCCAGCAGGTCATGGTCGCCGGCGCCACGGCCGACCCGGTCAAGGACTACCTCAAGCAGATCGGCAAGGTGCCGCTCCTCAACGCCGAGATGGAGGTCGAGCTCGCCAAGCGGATCGAGGCCGGTCTGTTCTCGGAGGAGAAGCTCGGCCAAGGGCGGCAAGATCACCCCGAAGATCCTCGAGGAGCTCGAGTGGATCTCCGAGGACGGTCGCCGCGCCAAGAACCACCTCCTCGAGGCCAACCTGCGACTCGTGGTCAGCCTGGCCAAGCGCTACACCGGCCGCGGCATGCTCTTCCTCGACCTGATCCAGGAGGGCAACCTCGGCCTGATCCGTGCGGTCGAGAAGTTCGACTACACCAAGGGCTACAAGTTCTCGACCTACGCCACCTGGTGGATCCGTCAGGCCATCACCCGGGCCATGGCCGACCAGGCCCGCACCATCCGGATCCCGGTCCACATGGTCGAGGTCATCAACAAGCTCGCCCGCGTCCAGCGCCAGATGCTGCAGGACCTCGGCCGCGAGCCCACCCCGGAGGAGCTCGCCAAGGAGCTCGACATGACCCCCGAGAAGGTCATCGAGGTCCAGAAGTACGGCCGCGAGCCCATCTCGCTGCACACGCCCCTCGGCGAGGACGGCGACTCCGAGTTCGGTGACCTCATCGAGGACTCCGAGGCGATCGTGCCCGCCGACGCGGTGTCGCTTCACGCTGCTCCAGGAGCAGCTGCACGCCGTCCTCGACACGCTCTCCGAGCGCGAGGCCGGCGTGGTCTCCATGCGCTTCGGCCTCACCGACGGCCAGCCCAAGACGCTCGACGAGATCGGCAAGGTCTACGGCGTGACCCGCGAGCGGATCCGCCAGATCGAGTCGAAGACGATGTCGAAGCTGCGCCACCCCTCGCGCTCGCAGGTCCTGCGCGACTACCTGGACTGAGTCCAGCCGCTCGTCGCACGCACGAACGCCGCCCGGGTGACCCGGGCGGCGTTCGTGCGTCATGAGCCGATCCGCGAGCCGACGTGACCTCCTGGTCGGCCGACCGCGGTGCGGCTCCACACCGCCGACCTGGCCAGCGACCACCGGGTCGTCCTCGTCGGGTAGCACCGTCCTGGTCGATGGCCACGACGGCTGGGCAGCGAGGGTGAACGGCCCGGGATGCTCGGGGGCGGCACGGCGACCCCCACGTGAGGCGCCAGGCCGATCCGACAGCTGGGGGGCAGTCTGGCGGCGCGACCTGGCGTGGGCCCAGCATGACACCGATCCGGCGGCGTCGACAGTGTCTGGCAGCGATTGGTCCGCCCGGGACGCGTACGGCGGCCTACGCGGCCGCGATCAGGCCCGACGGCGACGGCGCACAGCGCCAGTCCGGCGGCCTGGTCGCGCGTGCACGCGCTCGCGGAGCACGACGGCCGCGAGCACGACCGTGAAGGCGGGGTAGAGCGAGGTGATCACCGCCGCGACCGTCAGGAACCCGGTCTGGGTGGCGACGAGGAACAGCCCGTCGCGGCGGCGCCGAGCACGCCGGAGACGAGCCCGACGTAGGCGCGGCGGCTCCCGGGGGACCCAGGCAGCCCGCAGGCCGGTGGCGATGACGGCGACCAGGGCGAGACCGACGACCTGGTTGAGGGCCAGCGGCAGGAAGCCGGACTCCTCCGGGATCTGGGCCAGGGCGGCGAACAGGGTGCCGAAGCCCAGGCCGGCCAGCACGCCGTCGACCAGCCCGGCGGTCGAGGAGGCGCCACCCGTCGGCCTCGCGGACGGCTCGCGCGCCACCAGCCAGATCGCCGGCAGCGCGAGCAGGATGCCCACCCAGGCCAGGGCCGCGGGTCGCTCGCCGCGCCGCGAGGCCGACGACGAGCGGCACCAGCGCGGCGCCGACCCCCGACACCGGCGCGACCACGCCCATCCGGCCGCCGGCCAGCCCGCGGTAGAGGAACGCCGTGCCGACGCCGTTGCCGATGCCGGCCACCAGGGCCCAGCCCAGGTCGGCCCGGGTCGGGGGAGCCGTCGACCAGCAGGCGAGAGCAGGAGGAGTGCCACAGCCCCGCCCAGCTGGGCCGTGAAGGCGACCGTCCAGGCGTTGAGGCGACGTGCCGTCACCCCGCCGACGAAGTCGGAGAGACCGTAGGCGACGGCGGCAGCGAGGGAGAGCAGGACGACCACAGGAAGAACCTCGCAGGTGCGCCGGCCGGGGCCGCGGGCGGGTCGGACAGCGAGACGGCCCCGGACGATGTCCGGGGCCGTCTGCGTCGAGCTGTCTAGCGGGGACCTCTCAGGCCTCGCGGTCGCCGGACGCGCCGGGGGTCGCGGTCAGCTTGTGGGTCTCGTCGACGACGGTGGTGGCGATCTCCTTGAGCTTGTCTCCGTGCTCGCGGGCGTGGTGGGCGCAGAACAGCAGCTCACCACCGGACTGGAGCTCTACTCGAAGGTAGGCCTGGGCACCGCAGCGGTCGCAGCGGTCCTCAGCAGTCAGGGCGGTGCTGGGGGCGGTTGCAGTCGTCACTTTCGGCCTCATCTCTACTCGGTCGGTGCTATGCCCAACGTACCGAGGGGTCACAAGATTCCCTACGGCGCGTGGTGCACGACACGTCGATCCCATCACGGTTGGTCGTCCGGGTCCGGCCTTTCCACACTTCGACACCTCGTCGTGTCGAAGCGACGTCGGAAGGGTCCGACCCGGTCACGCTGTGGTGTTGTCTCGGGTGCTGCGGGTGCCTGCGGTGGTGAGTGAACTCTGGCACAAGTGTCGTACCGGCGAAGCCCGCCTTGGTAGATATCGCGGGGACTGCTGTCGATCGTGTCCTCATCGTGACCCGCGAGGCTCAGGCGTGCCTGCATCGGTGCTCGGCGTGTCGCAGGTAGATTCGGAGCAGAGCACCATCCGGATGTGATCCCCGGACCCGATCCACCTCTCAGGAGCACCCGATCGCCGACAACACCTACAACGCCGCGCACCTCCTGGTCCTCGAGGGCCTGGAGGCCGTGCGCAAGCGCCCGGGCATGTACATCGGCTCCACCGACACCCGTGGCCTCATGCACTGCCTGTGGGAGATCATCGACAACGGCGTCGACGAGGCGCTGGCCGGCGCGGCCCAGCGGGTCGAGGTCACGCTGCACCCCGACGGCTCCGCCGAGGTGTACGACGACGGGCGCGGCATCCCGACCGACAAGGAGCCCAAGACCGGGCTGCCCGGGCGTCGAGGTCGTGGCGACCAAGCTGCACGCCGGCGGCAAGTTCGGCGGCGGCTCGTACGTCGCCACCGGTGGCCTGCACGGCGTCGGGCTCTCGGTCGTCAACGCGCTGTCGGCGCGGATGGACATCGACGTCGACCGCTCGCCCTCCGCCCAGGGCCTGAGCTTCCACCGCGGCGCCGCCGGCGTGTTCGACGGCGACGGGCCGAGCGCGGCGTTCGAGGCGCGGAGCGGGCTGACCCGCAAGGGCGGCCGGGTCGCCAAGGACCGCACCGGCACCCGCATCCGGTTCTGGCCGGACCGCCAGATCTTCACCAAGGACGCCACGTTCGAGTTCGAGGGCCTGCTCGGCCGGGCCCGGCAGACGTCGTTCATCGTGCCGGGCCTCGAGCTGGTCATCCGCGACCTGCGCGGCGACCAGCCCGGTCGAGGAGAAGTTCCGCCACGACGGCGGGATCGCGGAGTTCACCGCAGTACCTCTCCCACGACGAGCCGGTCACCGAGGTGCTGCGGATCCAGGGCTCCGGCGCCTTCACCGAGACCGTCCCGATGCTCGACGCCAAGGGCCACATGACGCCGCAGGACGTCGAGCGCGACCTCGGCGTCGACATCGCGGTGCGCTGGGGCACGGGCTACGACACCGAGGTGCGCTCCTTCGTCAACGTGATCGCCACCCCCAAGGGCGGCAAGCACGTCTCCGGCTTCGAGGGGGCCCTCACCAAGACCTTCAACGACGCCATGCGCGCGGCCAAGGTGCTCAAGGTCAACGACGCCGACGTGATCAAGGAGGACATCCTCGAGGGGATGACCGCCGTCGTCACCGTGCGCCTGGCCGAGCCGCAGTTCGAGGGCCAGACCAAGGAGATCCTCGGCACCCCGGCCGTCGCTCGGCGTGGTGCGCAAGGTGGTCTCGGCCGAGCTGAAGGACTTCCTGACCTCCACCAAGCGGGCCGAGAAGGCCCAGGCGCGGCTCCTCATGGAGAAGGTGCTCGGCGCGTCGCAAGACCCGGATCGCCGCCCGGCAGCACAAGGAGACCCAGCGCCGCAAGAACGCGCTGAGTCCTCGTCGCTGCCGTCCAAGCTCGCCGACTGCCGGGCCAACGACAACGACCGCACCGAGCTCTTCATCGTCGAGGGCGACTCGGCGCTCGGCACGGCCAAGCTGGCCCGCAACTCCGAGTTCCAGGCGCTGCTGCCGATCCGGGGCAAGATCCTCAACGTCCAGAAGGCGTCGGTCGGGCGACATGCTCAAGAACCCCGAGTGCGCCTCGATCATCCAGGTCGTCGGCGCCGGCTCCGGGCGCACCTTCGAGCTCGAGGCGCGACGCTACGGCCGGATCATCTTCATGGCCGATGCCGACTCCGACGGCGCCCACATCCGGTGCCTGCTGGCGACCCTGTTCTTCAAGTACATGCCCGACCTGATCACCGAGGGCAGGGTCTACACCGCCGTGCCCCCGCTGCACCGGATCGAGATCTCCAACCCCCGCAAGGGCCAGGAGAAGTACGTCTACACCTACTCCGACGACGAGCTGCAGCGGAAGATGGCGGAGCTGAAGAAGAAGAACGTCCGCTGGAAGGACCCGGTGCAGCGCTACAAGGGCCTCGGCGAGATGGACGCCGACCAGCTGGCCGAGACCACGATGGACCCGCGTCGTCGCACCCTGCGCAAGCTCACCGTCGACGACGCCGACGTGGCTGCCTCGGTCTTCGAGCTGCTCATGGGCTCCGAGGTCGCCCCGCGCAAGGAGTTCATCGTGCAGGGCGCCTACGAGGTCGACGTCGAGGCGATCGACGCCTGATCGGTTCCCGACCGTCCTCGGGGTGACCCTGGTCGCGGTCGGGCTCGTCGTGTGGTTCTCGGACGTCGAGAGTCAGCGCTGAGGAGGCACCGGTCAGTACTTCTGCTCGATCCGGCCGGTGTCGACGTCGTAGATGAAGCCGCCGACGACCGTCGACCTCGGCACCAGCGGATGGGTGCGCAGCTTCTGCACGTCGTCGGCGAGCGCCTCGAGCTGGTCGGACACGGCCTCGAAGTCGAGCCACGAGGCGTCCTGGCCGCTGGAGCTCTCGATCTGGGCGAGGATCTCCTCGGTGGACTTGCTGGCGACCGCACACCGGGTGTGCGCGATCAGCAGGATCCGCTCGACCCCGAGCAGGTGCACGCCCAGGACGAGGGCCTCGAGGGTGGTGTGGTCCACCCGTCCACCGGGGGTGCGCAGGATCTTGGCGTCCCCCAGCTCGAGGCCGAGCATCACCAGCGGCTCGATGCGCGAGTCCATGCAGGTCACGATGCCGACGCCGGCGCGGGCGATGCCGTCGAACCCCCCTTCGGTGAAGGAGGCGGCGTACGCCGCGTTGGCCGAGATCAGGTCGTCGAAGGCAGCCACGGGAGAACGGTAGCGAGTCAGCCGCCGGTGCGCAGCACGGCCCGCCGGTTGACACCGCGGGTCGGCGCTCCGCGGAAGAGCCACCAGGGCAACCAGTGCGGCCAGGAGGGCGACGATCGCGGCACCCTGGAACACCGCCTGCTCCTGGAGCACGGCGGCCGCGCGCAGGTCCTCGCGCAGCGACGGGTCGTCCTGGATGGCCAGGGCGACCTGCCGCAGACCCCAGGTCGTCAGGACCGAGATCCCCACCAGCATCCCGATCATCCGGGCGGCCACCACCAGGGCACTGGCGACCCCGTGGGTGTCGGCACGGGTGGTGGCGAGCATCGCGGCGTTGACCGGGGCGAGCGCGAGGCCGAAGCCGAGACCACCGGCGACCAGCGGCACGTTGGCGACCGCGGCGTCGAGGCTGTCGCGGTCCCAGCCCGACATCCACTGGAACGCCGCCGCCGCGAGGACCATCCCGGCAGCCGTCAGCAACCCGGCGGGGAACCGGCGCAGCAGCGCGCCGCCGAGGACGGCCCCCAGGGGAAGTGCGACCAGGAAGCGCAGCAGGAAGAAGGCCGCCTCGAGCTGGGTACGCCCCTCCTGGGTGCGCGCCAGCAGGGGGATGTCGACGAGCGCGGCGATCAGGGCCCATCCCACCAGCAGGCTGACCACGAGCGATCCCCAGGCCGGCGTCGCGGCCAGGGTGCCGCGCGGCACCAGCGGGTCGGCAGCGCGGCGCAGGTGCACGACCAGGGCGACCACCGCCGCCGCGGAGGCCAGCAGGAGCCAAGGCCCCAGCGGCGAGAACACCGAGACCTCGGGGTCGGCAGTGGCGAAGGCGAGCACGATGCCGCCCAGCGCGACGCCCAGGTACGCCGCCCCGACCAGGTCGGCCTCGCGCATGCTCCGCCACCACGACCGGACGTCGACCAGCGGACGCTTCGCCCAGAGGCACCGGGCGCAGAAGATCAGGAACGCACCGATCGACACCAGGCCGAGCGGGTAGAGCCACCGCCCGCCCCCGTCGACGACGGGCAGGAACAGGCGCCCGTAGGTCAGGTCGACGTACAGCGAGCGCGGCGGGTCGATGACGAGCGCAGCGGACCGCGGCCGCCACCAGCAGCGCCAGGGCCCCGAGCAGGTCGGGCAGCCCGCGCCGGCCCGCCGGTGGTCCGGACGCCGCCTCCGGCGCGTCGGCCCGGCGCAGCGTGCGCACCACCACCACGAGCAGCACGCCGGCGGCGGCGTTGATCGCGAAGATCCCGCGCCAGGACGTGAAGGCCAGGACCGCGGCGCCGAACAGCGGACCCAGCACGCTGCCGAACTCCTGCACCGCCGAGACCAGCCCGAGCGGCAGGCCGCGCCGCTCGACCGGGTAGAGCGCGGCGACCAGCGCCATCGTGGCCGGTACCAGCCCGCCCCCTCCGACTCCCTGGAGGAACCGCCCCAGGACCATGCTGGGCAGGTCGTAGGCGACGGCGGTCACCACCGAGCCGACCGCGAAGGTGACCAGCGACGCCGCCAGCACCGGGACCGGTCCGCGCAGGTCGGCGATCCGGCCGATGAGGGGCAGCATGGCGACGTAGCCGAGGAGGAACCCGGAGACGATGGGGGCCGCGCGCTGGAGCTGATCGGCGCCGATCCCGACCGAGCTCATCATGTCGGGCAGCGCCAGCACCACGACGTAGGTGTCGATCGCGGCGAACGCGACCGCGACCGCGCAGAAGACCAGCAGCGCCCGCGATCGGCGGTCGATCACGGGGGCCGCCGCGCTCATGGCGCGGAGATCTCCTGCTGCACGTCGTAGTCCTCGATCGTGATCGTGTAGGTGATGTCGTCCCCGCCCTCGAAGAACTGGCCGGTCAGCACCGCGCTGCGCAGGGCGCCGTCGTCGGTGATGGTGAGCTCGGCGTCGAAGCTGTCCCCGGGGGCGCAGGGCAGGATGTTGACGATGGCGGAGCCGGGCACGGTGGCGGTGTAGGGCGTCACGATGACGGTGTTGTCGTCGTCGGCGCGCTGGGCGTCGCCGGCCGTGACGTCCTCGGCGGTGCTCAGGACCGCCCCGATGCCGGCCTCGGGGTCGAGCAGGAGCGCCGGGTCGGGCGCGCACAGGGTGGTCGGGTCGAAGTCGCGCCAGCCGCCCAGGACGTTGGCATAGAGCTTGCCGTCGACCGAGATGATCGCCACGTCGTTCGCCGGGATGCCGCTGAGCTGGCCCGACGCGGTCCCCTCGAAGGCGGGCGCGTCGGTGACGACGCCCTTCGCGCTGGTCAGGAACGCCGCGACGTCGAGGCTGTCGTCGGTGGTGAGCGAGAGCCGGACCCCGGAGGTCTCGTCGAGCGTCGCCTTGGCCGTGTCCAGGACCTGCTGCGGGGTGGCGGCGTCCTCACCACCGCCGCCGCCGCTGTCACCGCCGTCGCTGCCGCTGCAGCCGGTGAGGCTCGCGAGGGAGAGGGTGGTCAGGGCGGCGGCCGCGCCGAGGCGGTGGGCGAGCGTCATGCGGTCAGCCTGTCACATCGGGTGACGCCGCCCCGGGGGTGGCGAGCCGGGCCGACAACGGACCCGCGCATGCCACGATCGGCTGCGAGGCCGGTACGCCGGACCCGTCGCGGCGCCCGTTCGCCTCGGGCAGCTCGACCGGGGCGCCGCTGGCAGCGGCGGCCCGGGCGGGCGCCGTACCGGCCCAGGCGAAGACGAGGGCGTCCTCGCCCTTGAGGAAGCGGTGGCACCGGACGCCGCCGGTGGCGCGCCCCTTGCCCGGGTACTCGTCGAACGGGGTGACCTTCACCAGGCCGGGCTCGGTGCCGGGCAGCGCGGTGGAGGAGCCCGAGGACGTCACCACGACCGCGCCGTCGCCGGCGGAGAGGTCGATCGCACCGAACCAGGCCACCCGCTGCTTCGGGCCGAGCTTGATGCCGGCCATGCCGCCGCCGGAGCGACCCTGCGGGCGCACGGCACCGGCCGAGAAGTGCAGCAGCTGGGCGTCGCTGGAGATGAAGCACAGCGTCTCCTCGCCGGTGACGAGCTCCAGGGCGCCGACGACCTCGTCGCCGTCCTTGAGGCCGATCACCTCCCACTCGTCGCGGCCGAGGACCTCGGGGTTGACCCGCTTGACGATGCCGTCGCGGGTGCCGAGCGCCAGGCCGGGGCCGTCGGTGGCGAGCGTGCACAGGGCGAGGGCCTTCTCGTCGGCGCCCAGGGACAGCAGGGCACTGAGCGGCAGCCCGCCCTGGAGGTTGGGGTCGTTGGCCGACGGGGGCAGGGTCGGCAGGTCGAGGACCCCGAGGCGCAGCAGTCGCCCGGCCGAGGTGAGCAGGCCGATCTCGCCGCGGGCGGTGGTGCGGATCGCCGAGGTCACCACGTCGTGGTTGGCCCGGTCTCCGCCGGCACCGAGTGCGTCGGCGGAGCTGGTGCGGGCCAGCAGCCCGTTGGCCGAGAGCAGTGCGAAGCACGGGTCGTCGGCGACCTCGATCGAGGTGCTGGCGGCGGTCACGGTGGTGCCGGCCGACTCCAGCAGCACGGTACGACGCGGGGTGCCGTAGGTCTTGGCGACGTCGGAGAGCTCGTCGGAGACGACCTTGCGCAGCAGCTTCTCGTCGGCCAGGATCGCGTCGAGCAGCTCGATCTCGCGGCGCAGCTCCTCCTGCTCCTTCTCCAGCTCGATCCGGCTGAAGCGGGTCAGCCGGCGCAGCTGCATCTCCAGGATGTAGTCGGCCTGGGCGAGGGAGAGGTCGAAGACGCTCTGCAGCCGCTCGCGCGCGGTCGCGGCGTCGTCGCTGGTGCGGATCACCTGGATGACCTCGTCGATGTCCAGCAGCGCGATCAGCAGCCCGTCGACGAGGTGGAGGCGGTCGGCCTTCTTGTCGCGCCGGAACTGCGAGCGGCGGCGTACGACGTCGTAGCGGTGGGCCAGGAAGACCGTCAGCAGCTCCTTGAGGCCCAGGGTGCGGGGCTGGCCGTCGACGAGCGCGACGTTGTTGATGCCGAACGAGTCCTCCATCGGCGTCTGCCGGTAGAGCTGCTCGAGCAGGGCCTCGGGCACGAAGCCGTTCTTGATCTCGATCACCAGCTGGAGCCCGTGCTCGCGGTCGGTGAGGTCCTTGACGTCGGCGATGCCCTGGAGCTTCTTGCCCTGCACCAGGGTCTTGATCCGCTCGATGACCTTCTCGGTGCCGACGCCGTAGGGCAGCTCGGTGACGACGATGCCCTTGCGTCGCCCGATCGTCTCGATGCGTGCCGTCGCCCGCATCCGGAAGCTGCCGCGACCGCTCTCGTAGGCGTCGCGGATCCCGTCGAGCCCGACGATCTTCCCGCCCGTGGGCAGGTCCGGGCCGGGGATGAACCGCATCAGGTCCTCCACGGTCGCCGTCGGCGTGGTGATCAGGTGCCGCAGCGCCTGGACGACCTCGACCAGGTTGTGGGGAGCGCAGTTGGTGGCCATGCCGACCGCGATGCCGGTGGTGCCGTTCACGAGCAGGTGGGGGATCGCGGCCGGCAGCACCGACGGCTCGAGCTCGCGGGAGTCGTAGTTGGGCCGGAAGTCGACGGTGTCCTCGTCGATGTCGGCGGTCATGGCGACCGCGGCCGGAGCCATCCGGCACTCGGTGTAGCGCATGGCGGCGGGGGAGTCGTCGGGCGAGCCGAAGTTGCCGTGGCCGTCGATGGTGGGCAGCCGCATCGACCAGGGCTGGGTCATCCGCACGAGGGCGTCGTAGATCGCGCTGTCGCCGTGCGGGTGCAACCGGCCCATGACCTCGCCGACGACACGGGCGCTCTTCACGTGGCCGCGGTCGGGGCGCAGGCCCATGTCGTTCATCGTGTAGAGGATCCGCCGCTGGACCGGCTTGAGACCGTCCCGGGCGTCGGGCAGCGCGCGGGAGTAGATGACGGAGTAGGCGTACTCCAGGAACGAGTTGCGCATCTCCTCCCCGACGTCGATGTCGAGGATGTGCTCCTCGAAGTCGTCGGGAAGGTCCTGCTTCGTAGTCCGCCGTGCCATGGCGTCATTGTCGTGGGTCGGGGTCCGGCTTCGCGCGGGGGCACGCCGTGGGCTTCGCACGGGTACGCTGGCCGACGTGACCGCGGACCCCCTCGACGTGGCCGAGCCCACCACCTCAGCCCCCCGCCACTGGGAAGCCGACGTCCTGCTCCGCGACGGGCGCACTGCGCACATCCGGCCGATCGCGCCCGAGGACGCCGAGCTGTTGGTCGAGTTCTACGCGCGAGTCTCCGACCGGTCGAAGTACTACCGGTTCTTCAGTCCCATGCCCAACCTGTCCGACCGCGACGTGGCGCGCTTCACCCAGGTCGACCACGACCGCCGGGTCGCGCTGGTGCTCGTGGTCAAGGGCGAGATGATCGCGGTCGGCCGCTACGACGTCGTCGGTGACGGCGAGGCCGAGGTGGCGTTCCTGGTCGAGGACCAGCACCACGGTCGCGGCATCGCCCAGCTGCTCCTCGAGCACCTCGCCCAGGCCGCCCGCGAGCGCGGCATCGAGCGGTTCACCGCCGAGGTGCTGCCCGACAACAACCGGATGATCCACACCTTCCGCGACGCCGGCTACCGCGTCGTCAGCGGCTACGAGGACGGCGTGCTGTCGCTGGAGTTCTCCATCGACCCCACCGACACCTCCATCGGCGTGATGCGCGGGCGCGAGCACCGCGCCGAGGCTGCCTCCATCGAGCGCTTCTTCAACCCCCGCTCGATCGCGGTCATCGGTGCGAGCCGGCGTCAGGACACCATCGGTCAGGTCCTGGTCCGCAACCTGGTCAGCAACGACTTCACCGGCCGCGTCTACGCGGTCAACCCCAGCGCGCCGGCCGTGTCGGGGCTGCCGGCGTACAAGTCGGTCAACGACATCCCCGACGACGTCGACGTCGCGATCGTCGCGGTGCCGGCCGAGGCGGTCAACGACGTGGTCCTGGACTGCGCCGCCAAGGGCGTGCACGGCATGATCGTCATCTCGTCGGGCTTCGCCGAGATCGGCGAGGAGGGCCGGCGCCGGCAGCGCCACCTGGTGGGGCTGTCCCGCTCCTACGGCCTGCGCCTGATCGGCC
This sequence comes from uncultured Actinomycetota bacterium, assembly GCA_963757695.1. Taxonomy (GTDB): domain Bacteria; phylum Actinomycetota; class Actinomycetes; order Propionibacteriales; family Nocardioidaceae; genus Nocardioides. The sequence goes on along the minus strand of CAVWTJ010000002.1, from coordinate 196,439 downwards.
CCAACTGTCTGGGCGTCATCAACACCGACCCGGCCGTCTCGGTCAACGCCTCGCTGTCCTCGGTGATGCCGCCGCGCGGGCGTGCCGGGTTCTTCTGCCAGTCCGGAGCGCTCGGCTCCGCGATCCTGGAGAAGGTCCAGAACCGAGGCCTGGGCCTGACCACCTTCGTCAGCGCCGGCAACCGGGCCGACGTCTCCGGCAACGACCTGCTCCAGTACTGGGAGGAGGACGACGCCACCGAGGTCGTGCTCCTCTACCTCGAGTCGATCGGCAACCCGCGCAAGTTCTCCCGGATCGCCCGGCGGGTCTCGCTGCGCAAGCCGATCATCGCCGTCCGCTCGGGTCGCACCACACAGGGTGTGCCGATGGGGCACGCCGTACGGCGGATCGTGGCGCCGCCGGAGGCGCTGGACGCGATGTTCCGCCAGGCCGGCATCATCCAGGTCAACACGCTGGAGGAGATGTTCGACGTCGCCCAGCTGCTGGCCCACCAGCCACTGCCCCGGGGACGCCGGGTCGCCGTGGTCGGCAACTCCGACGCCCTCGGGCTGCTCGCCGCCGACGCCGCCGCCGAGGTCGGGCTGCTGGTCACCCGCTCGGTCATGCTGTCGGCCGAGCCGTCGGCCGAGGACTTCGAGGACGCGCTCGACGAGGCCATCGACGACCCCGAGGTCGACTCGGTCATCGCGGTCTACATCCCGCCCCTCAACGTCTCCGGCGAGGACGTCGCCAACGTGCTCGCCGCAGTCGGCGAGCAGTCCGACAAGCCGCTCGTCTCCTCGTTCCTCGGCGCCGAGGGCGTGCCCGAGCTGCTGCGCGTGCCCGACGTGGCCGGCAACGCCGCCGGTCGCGGCTCGGTGCCGTCGTACCCCGCCGTCGAGGCGGCGGTGCGGGCGCTGGCCAGCGTCGTCGAGTACGCCGTGTGGCTGCGCACCCCCGACGGTCCGACACCCGACCCGGCCGAGGTCGACACGTTCACGGCGAAGCGGATCGTCAACGAGACCCTGGCGTCCACGCCCGAGGGCGCCCAGCTGCCCCGGGAGAAGGTGGCCGAGCTGCTCGCCGCCTACGGCATCGACCTGTGGGACTCCTTCCCGGTCGCGAGCGTCAAGGAGGCCCAGGCCGCCGGCAAGCGGCTGGGGTGGGACGTCGTGCTCAAGGCGACCGCGGAGGGGCTGCGCGAGCGCCCCGACCTGGCACACGTGTGGCGCAACATCGACGGCCCGGCCTCGATGCGCGACGCCTGGGCGGCCCTGACCGAGGTGGTCCGCGATCCCTCCATCGCCGACTTCGTGGTGCAGAAGAACTCCACCCCCGGTGTGCCGGTGGCGATCCGCAGCATGGAGGACCCGCTGTTCGGGCCGGTCGTGTCCTTCGGGATCTCCGGTCCGATCATCGACCTGCTCTCCGACCGCTCCTACCGGATCCCGCCCCTGGGGAGCCGTGACGTGGCGACGATGGTGCGCGAGGTCAAGAGCGCTCCGATCCTGTTCGGCTACCGCGGCGCCGAGCCGGTCGACATCGACGAGGTCGAGCGGCTCGTGAGCCGGGTCGCCCAGCTCCAGAACGACCTCCCGCAGCTGGCCTCGGTCGAGCTCTCGCTCGTGCTGGCCGGTGTCGACGGTGCGACCGTGCTGAGCGCGTCGGCGCGGGTGGCTCCCGTCGGCGACCCGCGCCCGGACCAGTTCGCCCGCCGGCTCACCGACCACCCCGGCGACACGATCCCGGACTGATCCCGGACCCTCCCCGGCGCGGGGCGCGGGGCGCAGGACGAGGGCAGGTGCCGTCGCCGGTCAGCGCTCCGGGACCACCCAGTCCGGCTCCGGGTCGGTGACGAAGCGGACCGCGTCGACCTCCTCGAGGCCGTCGATGAAGGCTCGCGCGAGGCGGTGCCCACCGTCCATCAGGCCGCCGTCGGCCGCGAGGATGATCGGGTACGACAGGTCGGCCCGCTCGATGCGCCGAGCGTGCTCGGCGACCTCACGGCAGGTCGGGGGGTCCCCACCGAACCAGCAGTCCTGGTCGAGCTCGGCGATGTCCTCGACCCGGACCCGGCGCACCGGGAGGTGGGCGCTCGCGCGCCACAGGTGCTCGGTCCACCAGAAGCCGCGCCCACCGGGCACGGGGCGGGAGTGCTTCTCGGGCATGGGCCCATCCTGCCGCCTCCGCACCGGCGCGGGGTGCGCCCGGGGTGTCGCGCGATGCGTGGCAGACTGATCCGCGTGCGACGCCCCCAGCCTCTCGACGATCTCGACCATTCCACCGAGCTGCGCCGAGCCATCGAGCGGACCGGCTACTACCCCGAGGTCGTCGCCGACGCCGTCGCCGGTGCCGTGGCCGCCGAGCGGGTCGCGGCGTTCTTCGTCCACCACGAGCCGACCTTCGAGCGCGACGAGGTACGCCGCCACCTCAGCGTCGTCGTCCTCACCGAGTCGCGCCTGATCCTGGCTCACACCGACGAGCACGCCGGTGACGACCTCCTCCCCGAGCCCTACACGTCGACGTCGACCGAGGCGGTCAGCCTGACCGCGGTGAAGTCCGTGGTGGTCACCCGGATGACGGCCAACCCGACCGAGGGTCCGCGTCCGCCCGCCGAGGCCGTCATGACGATCGGGTGGGGCGGCGTCGCCCGCGTCGACCTCGAGCCGGCCGGGTGCAGCGACCCCGAGTGCGACGCCGACCACGGCTACACCGGCGTCCTGGCCTCCGACGACTTCTCGCTCCGGGTCTCGGCGGCCGCCGACGGCAAGGACGCGGTCGACGGGCTGCTCGGCTTCGCGGCCGCTCTCTCGGCCAGTACCCAGCACTGACGTGACGGCCCCGCTCGGCCCCGGCGGTGCCGGTGAGACCGACGACGTGCTCGTCACCGGCGTGGTGGACGGCTTCGTCCGACCCGCCTACGGACGCCGTTCGCTGGCCGACGTCGTCCCCGCGGTCGCGGCCGCCCTCGGCACGCCCCTCGGCCCGGCCCCCACCGGACTGGTGCTGCCCGCTGCTCCGGCGTACGTCGTGTTCCTGGTCGACGGGCTGGGCGCCCGGCTGCTCGAGCGCTACGCCCATGCGGCGCCGTACCTCTCCGAGCTGCTGCTCGACTCCCACCCGGGCACGGCCGGGGTACCGTCGACGACGGCGACGAGCCTGACGTCGTTCGGTACCGGGCTGACCCCGGGCGCCCACGGCCTCATCGGCTTCACCGCGCGGGTCCCGGGCTCCAACCGGCTGCTCAACCACCTCGCCTGGGACCAGGACGTCGATCCGCTCGAGTGGCAGCCGCACCCGACGGCCTTCGCGGGGCTCGCGGCCGCCGGCGTCCACGTCACGGTCGTCAACAAGCGCGAGTACGCCACGTCCGGGCTCACCGTGGCCTCGGCCCGCGGCGCCGACTACGTGGGCGCCGACAAGGTGGGGGAGCGGATCGCCGCGGCGGTCGCCGCCTCGGCCGCGCGTCCGTCGTTGACCTACCTCTACGACAGCGACCTCGACTGGACCGGGCACAAGTGGGGTGTCTCCTCCAGCCAGTGGCTCCAGCAGCTCGCCATGGTCGACGCCGAGGCCGAGCAGCTGCGCGAGGCGCTGCCGTCGTACGTGCGGCTGGTGGTGGTCGCCGACCACGGCATGGTCGACTGCGGCGACGAGAGCCGGCTCGACGTCGACGAGCACCTCGAGCTCACCGACGGGGTGGCGCTGCTGGCCGGCGAGGCCCGTTTCCGCCACCTCTACTGCCGCAGCGGGGCCGTCGACGACGTGGTCTCCACCTGGCGGGAGTTCCTCGGCGACCGCGCCGACGTGGTCACCCGGGGCGAGGCGATCGCGCGCGGCTGGTTCGGCGCCGTCGACGCCCGGGTGCTGCCGCGCCTCGGTGACGTGCTCGTCGCCGCCCGTGGCGACCTGGGCATCTTCTCCAGGGAGCGCTTCGCCTACGAGACCACCCTCGTCGGGCTGCACGGCTCGCTGACGCCCGACGAGATGCTCATCCCGGTCCTCGTCGACTGAGACGCGTGGTGGCGCCCGATGATGTAACACGCCGTCCACGGGTCTGCTCACACGCTGCAACGGCGTGGAAGAGCAGTGGACGGCGTGTTACATGAGTCGGCGGCGTCAGTTGAGCGCCATGCGGGGCTCGCCGTTGACCAGCCCGGTGCCGGCGATGGTGCACCTCCCGCTGCGGGTCGCACCGCCGTTGTAGGCCTGGCGGACGCACGAGCGGGCGGCGAGCTGGGCCCAGTAGTTCGGGTGCAGCGACTCCTGGACGTAGTACGGGCTGCTGGCGCAGCAGGTCGACACGGTGCGGATCTGGTTGACCCACTCCGTCTTGTCGACGGCGCCGGACGTGGTCCAGCTGGCGACGCCCTTCTCCTCGTACAGTCCCACGGTGTTCTCGCACAGTCGCCGGCCGTTGAAGGCGGCCGACAGGTCGAGGACCTTGACGTTCGTCAGCCCCGACTGGGTGACCGCGCCGGTGACCGTGCTGTTGATCGTCGGCAGGGCGGTGTTGTTCGCCCAGTCGGCGTCCCGGTCCCAGAAGCCGCAGCCGCCGACGGCCTGGCGCGAGTAGCCGCTCTGCGAGTAGCGGATCCCGCTGCCGTTCGGGATCGGCGAGGGGTAGGTCTGGGCGAGCAGCGTCCACGAGGAGTCGGCGTACCCGGCGTTGCGCATCGCGGTGCGGAGGTTCTGCAAGGCGCCGGCGATCTTGGCGCGGACGGCGCTCACGTTGGCGCTGGTGAAGTTGGCCTTCACCGACGTGTCGTCGTAGCAGTAGTTCTTCCACCAGCTCGGGGAGGACAGGAAGTCAGCCACGCAGGACGTGACCACGTCGGCGAACTTGAAGTCGTTGCCCCCGATGGAGACCACGACCATCGTGACGTGGTGGGTGGCGGCGAACTGCTGGAGCATCGTGGCCTGGCCCACCTTGCCGCCGCCGAGGTCGGCGAAGTCGAGACCGGGCTTGAAGTTGCTGCCGTTGGTGGTGTTGGTCGTGGCACCCGAGCAGGCGAGGTTCATCCCGCTGACTCCGCCGCCGAGGTAGGCCTCGGCCGACGTGCTGCGGTGACAGCGGTTGATGGTCTCGCCCGTGCCCGCGGCGTTGTCGTAGTACGCCGTGGGGCCGAGGGCGTCCGCGCGAGCGCTCGACGCGTTGCTGCTGCCGGCCCAGCGGCCCGCCTCACCGCTGATGTAGGAGTCGCCCACCGTCACGACCCAGGGTGCGCCGGCGCCCGGCCCGTCGGCCTGCGCCGGTGCTGCGGGAGCGATCGCCGTCAGCAGGCCTGCGGCCAGGGTGAGGACGGTGGCGGCGAACGCAGCGCGTCGGGGACGGAGGAGTGCGCGAGTCATGGGTTCTCCTGGAGGGGCGGTCCCGGCGTCCCGAGTGACGTCGGTCACAGGTGACCGTAGCGGCGCGTGGTTCCGGAGGGAAGAGCCTGCCTCCGGTGCCTGACGACCTCGACCGTCTGAGATGATCCGGTGGTGGCTGAGCTGACCTTCTGGACCGGGACGATGGACGCCGGCAAGTCCACGCTGGCGCTCCAGACCAACCACAACCACGCCGCACGTGGACGGGTGGGGAGGATCTTCACCTCCCAGGACCGCGCCGGCTCGGCCCGCATCTCCTCGCGCCTCGGGCTCACCCACGACGCGCTCGAGGTGACCCCGGACTTCGACTTCTGGCACTTCGTCGTCGACACCCTGACCCAGGGCGGCCGGATCGACTACCTGATCTGTGACGAGGCCCAGTTCTACACGCCCGGACAGATCGAGGCGCTGGCCAAGATCGTCGACGAGCTGCAGATCGACGTCTTCTGCTTCGGCATCCTCACCGACTTCCGCACCCGCATGTTCCCCGGCGCCGCCCGCCTCGTGGAGCTCGCCGACCGCACCGAGGTGCTCCAGGTCGAGGCGCTGTGCTGGTGCGGCAAGCGGGCCACGCACAACGCCCGCACCGAGGACGGGATCATGGTCGTCGAGGGCGAGGTCATCGTCGTCGGCGACGTCGAGGACGTCTCCGACCGCCAGGGTCCGCCCGCCGAGGTGGCCTACGAGGTGCTGTGCCGCCAGCACCACCGCCGCCGGCTCACGGCGGCCCGGGCCAAGGCGGTCAGCCTGGCCCCCGAGCCGCTGCCCTTCGGCTGAGGGCGGTCGGGCATCGGCGAGGGCGCCTGAGGGTGGCCTGCCGGAGACTGGTACGCCGGGAGCAGGGGTGGGCGGCCGGCTCGCCGGGTCTCGATATGCCGGGCCCTCGCTGGCGCTCGTGCCCGGCTACTCGACCACCGGCCGGGGTGTGAGTGGTGCTCGGCTGCCGGTGGTGTCGGGGTGGGCGGTCGGCTCGCCGGGTCTCGATATGCCGGGCCCTCGCTGGCGCTCGTGCCCGGCTACTCGACCACCGGGGGTGGGCTGCTCGACCACCGGTGCGCGGCTACTCGACCACCGGGGGGTGCTCGGCGGGCGGGGGTGTCGGGGTCGGATCAGTCGTCGGGGTCGTCGAGGCGGGCCAGCCAGGTGGCGAAGCGCTCCACGGCGGTCTCGAACTCCGGGTGGGTGTCGGTGAAGACCTGGAGCTGCTCGGCGATCCACGCCAGGGTGACCTCCTCGTCACCCCGGCGCTTGTCGAGCTCCTCGATCCCGCGGTCGGTGAAGTACATGGGTGGGGTTGCCTTTCGTGTCACCGGGTCTCGGCTCGTCCGGCGCCGCCGCCGACGCGCGTGCCGCGTCACCGGCGGCTCGCTCGTCAGGCGAACGCGCGGTCGAGCAGGTCCCTCTGCTCGGCGGTGTGCCGCTTGACCGTGCCGACCGACGGGGAGGAGGACGCCTCGCGGCTGATCCGCTCGACCGTGGCGTCGACCTCGGGCCACACGTTGAGGGCGTAGTCGGACCACGGCCCGCAGTTCGCGGGCTCGTCCTGCACCCACCGCACCTGCTTGAGGTGGGGGTAGCGGGCGATCTCGGCCTTGATCTCGTCGAGCGGGCGCGGGTAGAGCTGCTCGACGCGGGCGATCGCGAAGCGCTCGCCGTTCTCGCGCTTGGCCCGGTCGACCATCAGGTCCCACGTGACCCGGCCCGAGCACATCAGCAGCGTGTCGACCTTGTCCTGGTCGGCGGTCGGCGTCGGCGATGAACGGCCGGAACGTGCCCTCGGTGAAGTCGGCCGGCTGCGAGGCCGCCTCCTTGCGCTTGAGCATCGACTTCGGCGTGAACACGATCATCGGGCGGTGCCGCTCGCCCAGCGAGTGCTGGCGCAGCAGGTGGAAGTACGACGCCGGGGTGGACGGCTGAGCCACCACGAAGGCGTCGTCGGCCGCCATCTGCAGGAAGCGCTCGATGCGCGCCGACGAGTGGTCCGGGCCCTGGCCCTCGTACCCGTGCGGGAGCAGCAGGACGACGCCGGACTGCTGGCGCCACTTGGTCTCGCTGGAGGTGATGAACTCGTCGATGACGGTCTGGGCGCCGTTGACGAAGTCGCCGAACTGGGCCTCCCACAGCACCAGCGCCTCGGGGCGCGCCACGGAGTAGCCGTACTCGAAGCCGAGGGCGGCGTACTCGGAGAGCAGCGAGTCGTAGATGTGGAACTTGGCCTGGTCCTCGGTGAGCGCCGAGAGCGGGGTCCACTCGTCGGCGTTCCTGCGGTCGATGATCGTGCCGAAGCGCGACACGAACGTGCCCCGGCGCGAGTCCTGGCCGGCCAGCCGCACGGGGCGACCGTCCATCAGCAGCGAGCCGAGTGCGAGGATCTCGCCGGTGCCCCAGTCGATGGGGCCGTCGGTGATCGCGTTGGCGCGTCGCTGCAGCTGCGGCATCACCTTCGGGTGCACGGTGAAGCCGTCCGGCGGGGTGACGTAGGCGTCGGCGATCCGCTTCAGGACGTCGTCGCTGATCGCGGTCCGGGTCTCGCTGGTCGGCTTGTCCGGGTAGTCCGGGACCGTGGTCCACTCCGGCGGCTGCGAGGAGGCGTCCTTGACCTCGGTGAAGACCCGCTCCAGCTGCTGCTGGTAGTCGGCCAGCACCTGCTCGGCCTCCTCGATCGTGATGTCGCCACGACCGATGAGCGACTCGGTGTAGAGCTTGCGCACCGAGCGCTTCTGCTCGATCAGGTCGTACATCAGCGGCTGCGTGTACGACGGGTCGTCGCCCTCGTTGTGCCCGCGGCGGCGGTAGCAGACCAGGTCGATGACGACGTCCTTGTGGAACGCCTGGCGGTACTCGAAGGCGAGCCGGGCGACCCGGATGCAGGCCTCGGGGTCGTCGCCGTTGACGTGGAAGATCGGCGCCTGCACCATCCGGGCGACGTCGGTGCAGTAGAGCGAGGAGCGCGACGAGCCGGGGGAGGTGGTGAACCCGACCTGGTTGTTGACGACGACGTGGATCGTGCCGCCGGTGCGGTAGCCGCGCAGCTGCGACAGGTTCAGCGTCTCCGCCACGACACCCTGACCCGCGAAGGCCGCGTCGCCGTGCACGAGCAGCGGCAGCACCGGGAAGGCGTCGCCCTGGTCGAGCACGTCCTGCTTGGCGCGCGCGATGCCCTCGAGCACGGGGTCGACGGCCTCGAGGTGCGAGGGGTTGGCGGCGACCGACACCTTGATCGTGTCACCGGAACCGGCCTCGAACTCGCCCTCGGCGCCGAGGTGGTACTTCACGTCGCCGGAGCCCTGGACCGTGCGGGGGTCGATGTTGCCCTCGAACTCGCGGAAGATCTGGGAGTACTTCTTGCCCACGATGTTGGCCAGCACGTTGAGCCGGCCGCGGTGGGCCATGCCCATCGCGACCTCGTCGAGGCCGGCCTCGGCGGCCGCCTCGCAGATCTCGTCGAGCACGGGGACCGTGGTCTCGCCGCCCTCGAGGCTGAAGCGCTTCTGCCCGACGAACTTCGTCTGCAGGAAGGTCTCGAACGCCTCGGCCTGGTTGAGCTTGAGCAGGATCCGGAGCTGCTCCTCGCGGGGGGTCTTCTCGTGCGGTCGCTCGACGCGCTCCTGGATCCACCGGCGCTGCTCGGGATCCATGATGTGCATGTACTCGATGCCGGTGGTGCGGCAGTAGGAGTCACGCAGGATCCCGAGGATGTTGCGCAGCTTCATGAACGGGCGGCCCTTGCCGCCGAAGGAGCCGGCGGCGAACTCGCGGTCGAGGTCCCACAGCGTGAGCCCGTGCGACTCCACCTGCAGGTCGGGGTGGGTCCGCTGGCGGTACTCCAGCGGGTCGGTGTCGGCCATCATGTGGCCGCGCACCCGGTAGGCGTGGATGAGCTCCAGGATCCGGGCCTGCTTGCTGATCTCGTCGTCGTGGGACGTCGCGATGTCGTTGCCCCAGCGGATCGGCTCGTAGGGGATGCGCAGCGAGCGGAAGATCTCGTCGTAGAAGCCGTCGGCCCCCAGCAGCAGCTGGTGCATCCGCTTGAGGAACTCGCCCGACTGCGCGCCCTGGATCACGCGGTGGTCGTAGGTCGAGGTCAGCGTCATGACCTTGGAGATGCCGTTGCGGGCGATCGCGTCGTCGGAGGCGCCCTGCCACTCGGCGGGGTACTCCATCGCGCCGACGCCGATGATCGCGCCCTGGCCCGACATCAGGCGGGGCACCGAGTGGACGGTGCCGATGCCGCCGGGGTTCGTCAGGCTGACCGACGTGCCCCGGAAGTCCTCGACGGTGAGCTTGTTGTCGCGGGCCTTGCGGACGATCTCCTCGTAGGCGGTCCAGAAGGCCGCGAAGTCCATGTTCTCGGCGGCCTTGATGGCCGGCACGAGCAGGGTGCGCGACCCGTCGGACTTCGGGACGTCGATCGCCAGGCCGAGGTTGATGTGGGCCGGGGTGATCAGGTTGGGCTTGCCGTCGACGACCTCGAAGCCGACGTTCATCTCCGGCATCGACCGCAGGGCGCGCACCAGCGCGAAGCCGATGAGGTGGGTGAAGGAGACCTTGCCGCCGCGGGCGCGGGCGAGGTGGCTGTTGATGACGATGCGGTTGTCCCACAGCAGCTTCACCGGCACCGAGCGCACCGACGTGGCCGTGGGCACGGTCAGGGAGCTGGTCCATGTTGGCCGCGGTGCGGGCAGGCGCGCCGCGCAGGACGGTGTACGTCGGCTCGTCGCTGGCCGCGGCGGGCTCGGCCGCCCGCTTCTCCTTGGAGATCGGGCTGCTGGTCGCCTTGGCCGGCTCCGCGGCCTTGGTCACCGGGCCGCGGCTCGGCCTTCGGTGCGACCGAGCCCTTGGCGGCTGGTGCTGCCGGGGCGGCGGCGGGCGCCGACGGGGTCTTCGCCGCGGCCTTGGGCGACTCGCTGCCGGCGTTGCCGGGGGAGGAGGCGGTCAGCGGGGGAGGCGGTGGCGGACGTGGCGGATCCGTTGGCCGATCCGGTGCCGGCGGCCTTCGCCGCGCCGTTGCTCGCAGGGGCCGGGGAGGACGCGCCTCCGCCCGAGCCGCCGTCGCCGTTCTCGAAGTAGGCCACCCAGGCGGAGTCCAGGCTCGAGGGATCGCTCTTGTACTGCTCGCGCATCTCCTCGACGAGCCACTCGTTGGCGCCGAAGTCGGCGCTGCGAGGGCTCGGTAGTGCTGGTGGAGTGGCCTGGGGACTGCGGCACGGCTGTGTTCGCCTCTTCCGGACGTGTTCTGATGGGCGTGAAAATGCATGCGGATGCGTTGCCAAGGCTAGACCCACGCGCCAGCAAATGCGCGCCGTCCCGGGGTCTTTCGGGCACGCTGTTACCCGATCCGCTCGACAGCCCGTCGCCGCGACCACCACCACCGAGCACCCGGAGTCCCCAGCCCATGCCACTTCGCCCGCGATCCACCACTCGCAGAGGGTCCGGTGCCCTGGTCGGCGCCGTCCTCGCTGTGACGATTCTCACCGGGGTGTCGGCCTGCTCCGGCGACGATCCGGCGCCGGGCGAGTCCGAGGCGGCACCCGCCGCGGGGTCGTCGGCGACCGGTTCGCCCGCACCGCTCGCGTCCGTGGTGACCCTGGGCAAGGTCACCGGCCGGCTCGACACGAAGCGCGAGGACGCGCTGCTGGAGCAGGTGTCCACGACCGTCGACACGTGGATCGACGCGGCGTACGGCGGCGCGACGTACCCCCGCGACGGCTTCGTCAAGGCGTTCGACGTCTTCACCACCGGAGCCGCCCGGCGGGCCAAGGCCGACCGCGCGCTGATGAGCAACGCCGGTCTCGGGGACGCCGTGACGTCGGTGGAGCTGACCAACCGCCGGCTGCGGGTCGACGTCCTGGCCGTGCAGGGCCGGCCGGTCGGGGTCACCGTCCGGGTGGCCGTCGGCATGGAGATCTCGGCCGCGACCGAACGCAAGGAGCGGGTGACCGGCTCGCTGTTCCTGACCCGCGAGAGCGACGGCTGGCGCGTGTTCGGCTACGACATGGATCGAGGAGAGGTCTGATGCGCGCGATGAAGAAGGTGGCCCTGGGGCTGGTGCTGGCGTTCGTCGCCCTGATCGTCCCGAACAGCAGCGTGGCGGCGACCCAGGCCGAGCTGGTGAAGGTCAAGCACGCCCAGGGAGTCTCGCTCGACCATGACGTCGTCTGGATCCTGGCGGTCGGCTCCGATGCCCGACCGGGCGAGGACATGACCCGCTCGCGCGGCGACGCGCTCCAGCTGATCGGCATGCACACCACGACCGGTGCGGTCACCTCGATCGGGATCCCGCGCGACTCCTACGTCCCGATCGACGGGGTCGGCTCGAACCGGATCAATGCCGCGCTCTACTACGGCGGGCCCCAGCTCCTCGCCCGTACCGTGGGCGAGCTGGTCGGCATCGAGCCCGACTACGTCTTCGTCACCCGGTTCAAGTTCTTCCAGGCGCTGGTCGACTCCGTCGGCGGCATCGACGTGAACAACCCGGTGGCCTTCGACGACACCTACCTGAAGCCGCTGGGGTTCAAGGCCGGGCGCATCCACCTCGACGGCTACGGCGCGATGGCGTTCGGGCGGATCCGTCACAACCTGCCCGGCGGCGACTTCGACCGCTCGGCCAACCAGCAGCGCGTGCTCGCCGGGATCCGGGCCACGATCGCCGACAAGGCCGGCGACCGCGGTTTCATCGAGCAGGGCGTGCTGTCGGTGATGAAGTACACCGCCACCGACCTGGGACCGGCCGAGCTGTTCCGGATCGCCCAGGTCATCGCCCAGACCAAGGGTCGCAAGATCACCGGGTGTGTGATCAGCGGTGGCTTCGCCGACGTGAACGGTGCCAGCGTCGTGACCCCGAACCTCACCCAGGCGCGGGCCTACGGGGACGACGCGCGCAAGGACGCGGTCATCTCCCGCTGCTAGGCCCTCCACCGACCTCGAGCCGACCTGGAGCCGTGGTCGAGCCGTGGTCGAGTCGGCGCGACGTCGCGCCGATCGACCACGGCCGGAGCACCGGGCAGGACGACGAGTCCGGCCCGCAGCGGTGGCGCGGGCCCCGTGAGGACGGGCTGCGGGGCGGGTGTCGTCCTCTGCCCGCCGCCGGGCGGGCGTCCCGACGCCCCCGAGGGGCCGCGTGCGATGAAGTGTGCCTCCGGCAGGATTCGAACCTGCGGCACCTGGTACCGGAAACCAGTGCTCTATCCCCTGAGCTACGGAGGCGTGCGTCTGACGACGCGCGACGGACACTACCGGTCGGAACTGATGAGAGGGAAACCGGACGGCGCCGATACGCTGGCGGGGTGAATCCCGTCCAGCTCTCAGCCGCCGTGGTCGACGCCCTCACCACGCTCGTCGACAGTGGCGCGCTCGCCCTGCCCGACGGCGTCCCGAGCGAGGTGACGATCGAGCGGCCGCGAGAGAAGTCGCACGGTGACTACGCCACCAACGTGGCGCTGCAGCTGGCGAAGAAGGCCGGCACGAACCCGCGCGCGTTGGGTGAGCTGCTCGCGGCCCGGCTGCGCGAGGCGACCGGGGTCGCCGCGGTGGACGTCGCCGGTCCCGGCTTCCTGAACATCACCGTCGAGGCCGACGCCCAGGGCCAGGTCGCTGCCGACATCCTGGCCGCGGGTGCGTCGTACGGCCACACCGAGGTGCTCGCCGGGCAGCGCATCAACGTCGAGTTCATCTCCGCCAACCCCACCGGTCCGCTGCACCTGGGACACACCCGGTGGGCGGTGCTCGGCGACGCGATCGCCCGGGTGCTCGCAGCCGGGGGCGCCACGGTCACCCGCGAGTTCTACATCAACGACCGCGGCGTGCAGATGAACCACTTCGCCGACTCGATCGTCGCCGCCGCGCTCGACGAGCCGGCTCCGGCCGACGGGTACGTCGGCGCCTACATCGCCGACATCGCCGCGGAGGTCGAGAAGGCGCACCCGGGGGTGTTCGACCTGCCCGCCGAGGAGCGGCGCACGGCCGTGCGGTCGGCCGGGCTACGAGATCCAGCTCGCGCTGCAGCAGGAGTCCCTGGCGCGGTTCAACACCCACTTCGACGTGTGGTTCTCCGAGCTGTCCCTGCACGAGTCGGGCTCGGTGCCCGAGACGCTGGAGCGGTTGCAGGACCTCGGCCACATCTACTCCGAGGGGGGCGCGCTGTGGATGCGCACCACCGACTTCGGGGACGACAAGGACCGGGTGCTGATCAAGTCCGACGGCGAGCTCACCTACTTCGCCTCCGACACCGCCTACTACCTCGACAAGCGTGCGCGTGGCTTCGACCGGTGCATCTACCTGCTGGGTGCCGACCACCACGGCTACGTCGGCCGGCTGCGCGCGATGGCGGCATGCGTCGGGGACGACCCCGACCAGACGCTCGAGGTGCTGATCGGCCAGATGGTGAAGATCCTCAACGACGGCGTGGAGATGAAGCTGTCGAAGCGCGCCGGCACGATCGTGACGCTCGAGGAGCTCGTCGACGTGATCGGCGTCGACGCGCTGCGCTACTCCCTGGCGCGCTACCCGGCGGACTCACCGCTGGTCCTCGACGTCGCGGAGATCACCAGGGCGTCGGCCGACAACCCCGTCCACTACGTGCAGTACGCGCATGCCCGGACCTGCCGGATGATCGCGAACGCGACCGACCTGGGGATGGCGCCGCCGGCCGACTTCGACCCAGCGCTGCTGTCCCACGAGCGGGACCGCGACCTGCTGCGCGCCCTGGCGGAGTTCCCGCGGGTGGTCGCCAGCGCGGCCGAGCTGCGCGAGCCGCACCGCATCGCCCGCTACCTGGAGGACACGGCGGCGACGTTCAACCGCTGGTACGACACCAAGGAGTGCCGGATGCTGCCGCAGGGCGACGAGCCGGTCGGTCGCGCCAACGAGGCACGCCTCGTCCTGGTGCACGCGAGTCGCACCGTGTTCGCCAACGGGCTCGGCCTGCTCGGCGTGTCCGCGCCCGAGCGCATGTGATGGCCACCCCACGACGTCCGGCCCGCCGTAGCACCCGAGGGAACCACTGATGACGCACGAAGCCGGCTGGGCCCACGCGCCCGGAGCCCTCCGCGGTCCCTCGTGGCTGCGCGAGCCCGCCGACCCCAACGACCTGGTCCCGCTCCTGTGGTCCTCGACCGCGCGCAAGGTCGACGGCCACCTGGTGGTCGGGGGAGTGTCGCTCCCCGCCCTGGCGGCCGAGCACCAGACGCCGGCCTACGTCCTGGACGAGGCCGACTTCCGGATGCGGGCAGCAGCCTTCCGCGACGCGTTCTCGGCCTACGACGTCTACTACGCCGGCAAGGCGTTCCTGTGCACCGAGGTCGCGCGCTGGGTCGCGCAGGAGGGCCTGAGCCTCGACGTGTGCTCGGCCGGTGAGCTGCTGGTCGCGCTGCGCGCCGACTTCGATCCCGCTCGGATCGGCTACCACGGCAACAACAAGACCGTGGCCGAGCTGCGGCGTGCCGTCGAGGCCGGCGTGGGTCGGATCGTGCTCGACTCGTTCGTCGAGATCGAGCGACTGGCGCTGGTCACCGCCGACCTGGGCGTGACGCAGGGCGTGATGATCCGGGTCACCGCCGGCGTCGAGGCGCACACCCACGAGTACATCGCCACCGCCCACGAGGACCAGAAGTTCGGCTTCTCGATCACCTCCGGCGACGCCTTCGAGGCCGTCCGACGGGTCCTGGCCGCGCCCGGCCTGGAGATGCTGGGTCTGCACAGCCACATCGGCAGCCAGATCTTCGACTCCTCGGGCTTCGAGGTCGCTGCTCGCCGGGTGCTGGCGCTGCACGCCCGGGTGAGTGACGAGCTGAGCGTCGTGATGCCGGAGATGGACCTCGGCGGTGGCTTCGGGATCGCCTACACGACCCAGGACGACCCCTCCGACCCGGCGCAGCTGGCGACCGAGATGTCGAAGATCGTCGAGCACGAGTGCCGCGCGCTGGGCGTCGCCGAGCCGCGGCTCTCGATCGAGCCCGGACGTGCGATCGTCGGCCCGGCCGTCTGCACCCTCTACAGCGTCGGCACCGTCAAGCCGGTCGCCCTCGACGGCGGCGCGGTCCGCACCTACGTCTCGGTCGACGGCGGCATGAGCGACAACATCCGGACCGCCCTGTACGACGCCGACTACTCCTGCACGCTCGCCGGCCGGCGTTCCGACGCGCCGCCGGTGCTGGCGCGGGTGGTCGGCAAGCACTGCGAGGCCGGCGACATCGTCGTGCGCGACGAGTTCGTGCCCGGCGACGTCACCCCCGGGGACCTGATCGCGGTGCCCGGCACGGGCGCCTATTGTCGCTCGATGGCCTCCAACTACAACCACTCGCTGCGGCCTCCGGTGATCGCGGTGCGGGACGGGGTCGCGCGCGTGGTCGTTCGCCGCGAGACTGAGGACGATTTGTTGGCAACGGACGTGGGTGCTTGATGGTGGGATCACGAGAGACTCGATCGCCGGAGGATGCGCTGCGCGTGGCCGTCCTCGGCTGCGGGGTGGTCGGCTCGCAGGTGGTGCGACTGCTGCTCGAGCAGTCGGGTGACCTGGCCGCACGGGTCGGCTGCCGGATCGAGCTGGCCGGGGTCGCCGTACGACGGATCGACGCGCACCGCGAGGTCGACGTGCCGGCGGGGCTGCTGACGACCGACGCCGACGCCCTGGTGGCGCGCGACGACATCGACCTGGTCGTCGAGGTGATCGGCGGCATCGAGCCCGCCCGTCGCCTGATCCTCTCCGCGCTCGAGCACGGCGCGAGCGTGGTCTCGGCCAACAAGGCGTTGATGGCCGAGGACGGCCCGACGCTCTTCGAGGCGGCCGAGAAGGCCGGTCGCGACCTCTACTACGAGGCGGCCGTCGCCGGCGCCATCCCGATCCTGCGTCCCCTGCGCGAGTCGCTGGCCGGCGACCGGGTGACCCGGGTCCTGGGCATCGTCAACGGCACGACCAACTTCATCCTCGACAAGATGGACACCTCCGGCGCCGGCTTCGCCGAGGCGCTGCAGGAGGCCCAGGACCTCGGCTACGCCGAGGCCGACCCGACCGCCGACGTCGAGGGCTTCGACGCCGCCGCGAAGGCCGCGATCCTGGCCTCGCTCGCGTTCCACTCGCGGGTCACCGCCGCGGACGTGCACCGCGAGGGCATCTCGGAGGTGACCGCCGCCGACGTGCAGTCGGCCCGCGACATGGGGTGCGTGGTCAAGCTGCTCGCGATCTGTGAGCTGCGCACCGGCATCGACGGCGTCGACGGCGGCGAGGCCGTGGCGGTGCGCGTGCACCCCGCGATGATCCCCCTGAGCCACCCGCTGGCCAGCGTCCGCGAGGCCTACAACGCGGTCTTCGTCGAGTCCGACGCGGCCGGGCAGCTCATGTTCTACGGTCCCGGCGCCGGTGGGGCACCGACCGCCAGTGCGGTGATGGGCGACCTGGTCACCGTGGCCCGCAACCTGCTCGCGGGCACCCGGGGCCCCGGCGAGTCGGCGTACGCCGACCGAGCGGTGCTGCCCATGGGGGAGACCCGCACCCGCTACCACGTCGCGATCGACGTCGACGACCGCGCCGGCGTGCTCGCGACCGTCGCCCTCGCGTTCGCCGAGCACGGCGTGTCCATCCGGACCGTCCAGCAGGAGGGTCGCGGCGACGACGCGCAGCTCGTCGTCGTCTCGCACTGGGCCACCGACGCCCAGCTGAGCGCCACCGTGGAGCACCTGCGTGAGCTCGACATCGTCCGCGAGGTCACCTCGGTGATGCGCGTCGAAGGAGGAGACGAGTGATGCCGTCCAGCACGGAGTCGCCCCAGGCCCAGTCTGCCG
This sequence comes from uncultured Actinomycetota bacterium, assembly GCA_963757695.1. Taxonomy (GTDB): domain Bacteria; phylum Actinomycetota; class Actinomycetes; order Propionibacteriales; family Nocardioidaceae; genus Nocardioides. Next base: position 179,312 of record CAVWTJ010000002.1, on the reverse strand, counting down.
GCCCGCCCCGCCCCGCCCAGGCGCCCACCCGGACGCACCAGTGGCGCGGGATCATCGAGGAGTACCGCGACCTGCTCGAGATCCCGGCCGGTGTACCCGGCGATCACGCTGCGCGAGGGCGGGACGCCCCTGGTGTTCTCCGAGTGGCTCTCCGGGCTGACGCGCGCCGAGGTGTGGCTCAAGGTCGAGGGCAGCAACCCGACCGGCTCCTTCAAGGACCGCGGCATGACCGCCGCGATCTCGGTCGCCAAGGCCGACGGCGCCGAGGCGGTCGTGTGCGCCTCCACGGGCAACACGTCCGCGTCGATGGCCGCGTACGCCGCCAAGGCCGGCCTCAAGCCCCTCGTCCTGGTCCCCGCGGGCAAGATCGCCGCCGGCAAGATGGCCCAGGCGATCGTGCACGGCGCGCAGGTGATCATGGTGCGCGGCAACTTCGACGACTGCCTGATGATGGCGCGCGGCCTCGCCTGGGACTACCCGGTGGCGCTGGTCAACTCGGTCAACCCGGTGCGGCTCCAGGGCCAGAAGACCGCGGCCTTCGAGATCGTCGACTTCCTCGGCGACGCCCCCGACTACCACCTGCTGCCGGTCGGCAACGCCGGCAACATCTCGGCGTACTGGCTCGGCTACACGCAGTACGCCGACCTCGGCATCGCCACCAGGACCCCGGTCATGCGCGGCTTCCAGGCCTCGGGCGCGTCGCCCCTGGTGACGGGTGAGCCGTTCCCGGACCCGGAGACCAAGGCCACCGCCATCCGGATCGGCAACCCCGCCTCGTGGAAGCTCGCCGAGGCTGCCGCTCGCGAGTCGGCCGGTCGCTTCGCCGCGGTCACCGACGACCAGATCCTCGCCGCTCAGCGGGCCCTTGCCTCCCACGACGGGGTGTTCGTGGAGCCTGCTTCCGCCGCCGGGATCGCCGGGCTGCTGCAGGAGCTGGCCCAGGGCGAGTCGTACGCCGGGCGCACCGTCGTGGTGACCGTGACCGGGCACGGTCTCAAGGACACCGCGACCGCGCTCGAGGGCGTGGGTCCGCTGGTCGACACCGTCGTCGACGCGGACGTGGCCGCCGCGGCCGCCGCGGCCGGGCTCGCCTGATCGTGACCTTCGTCGAGGGGCGCGTCGCCGTGACGGTCCCGGCCACCTCCGCCAACCTCGGGCCCGGCTTCGACGCCCTCGGGCTCGCCCTCGCGCTGCGCGACCGCCTCGAGGCCGAGGTCCTCGCCGAGGGCCTCGTCGTGGAGGTCGAGGGCTTCGGCGCGGGGGAGGTGCCGCTGGACGAGCGTCACCTCGTCGTCCGGGCGATGCGCGTCGGGTTCGACGCTCTGGGAGTCGAGCCGCCGGGGCTGCGCCTGGCCTGCCACAACGTCGTCCCCCATGCTCGGGGGCTGGGCTCCTCGTCGGCTGCCATCGTCGGGGGGCTGGCCCTGGCCCGGTCCCTGGTCGTCGGTGGTGTCGACCGGCTCGACGACGACGCGCTCTTCCGCCTCGCCGCCGTGATGGAAGGACATCCGGACAACGTCGCCCCGGCCGCGCTGGGCGGTTTCGTGATCTCCGGGCTCGACCGGCGCAGCGAGGACTTCTACGCCGTCCGCGCCGACGTCGACGCGGGGATCGGCGTCGTGGTCCTCGTCCCGCCGGACGGGGTCGAGACCGAGGTGGCGCGCGGGCTGCTGCCGGCGCAGGTGCCGCATGCGGACGCGGCCGCCAACGCCGGCCGCGCCGCGCTGCTCGTGGCTGCGCTCGACGGCCGCCCGGAGCACCTGCTGGCCGGCACCGAGGACCGGTTGCACCAGGAGTACCGGCGCCCCGCGATGCCGGGCACCCTCGACCTGGTGGCCTCCCTGCGGCACGACGGCGTACCGGCCATCGTGTCCGGCGCGGGTCCCACGGTGCTGGCCTTCACCGACGGTCCGGACTCCGAGCAGACGGCCGCCATCCTGGCCAGGTGCCCGAGCGGCTGGAGCGCGCGGCACCTCGCGATCGACTCGCACGGCGTCCTCCAGTCCGGCTGAGCGGGTCCGGCTCGCCGCCGTCGACCGGGTGGTACATTGACGGAGCGCCGGTCATCTGCGGCGTGGTGTCGGCGATCGCACCGCGGCACCCTCACCCCCTCCCTCGCTCCCGAGCAGGTCTCACCACGCGTGAGCCGCCCACATCCGCCCCGGCGCCATGCGCTACCCGGGGGCTCGTCAGCGAGAAGAGGCGACAACCAGCTGTCGGAGGCCGGTCCGGTCGTTCGACTCGCAATACGTGGTAAGGACCTCACGTGACGGAAACCATCGACTCCGCCGCTGCTGCGCCCAAGAAGCGCGCCGGTGGACTCAACTCCATGCTTCTCGCCGACCTCAAGGCCATGGCGGGCGGCATGGGGATCTCGGGCGCCGGTGCCATGAAGAAGGCCCAGCTCGTCGACGCCATCAAGTCGGCCCAGGCCGGCGGCTCCGCCGGGGCAGGGACAGGGAGCGCGAACGCCGCCCCGCCGAAGTCGCGCAGCAGGTCGGCCGGCAAGGCGCCCACATCGACGGGCACCGAGACGGGTACCTCGACGGGCACCCCGACCGGCACCTCGACCGGCACCTCGGCTGGCACCTCGAGCGACGGGTCGACGGGCCGGGCCCCGGCCGCCGACGCCGCGCCCGCGGAGCCTGCCAAGCCCGAGGTGCGCACCCGCACCCGAGGCGGCGCCTCGCGCGGGACGGCCCCCGCGACGGACCCGGCGGCTGACGCCGCGGCCGCCGATGCACAGACACGTCGCCAGCGCCGCCAGGACGGGGGCGCCGGGGCGGGTGACGACCAGGCCCCGAAGGACCAGGGCGACCGGGGTCCGAAGGACCGAGGCGGCAAGGACGAGTCCACCGACGACCGTGGGTCCCAGGACCGCGGCGGCAAGGACCGGGGCGGCAAGGACCGGCACCCCAACGACCAGGGCGGCAACGACCAGGGCGGCAAGGACCAGGGCGGCAAGGACCGGCACCCCAACGACCAGGACGGCAACGACCAGGGCGGCAAGGACCGGCACCCCAACGACCAGGGCGGCAAGGACCAGCAGGCCAACGACCAGCACCCCAACGACCAGGGTGACGATGAGGGGCGCACCGGCCGCAACCGTCGACGACGTGGTCGGGATCGCAACCGGCCGGCTGCCGCCGGTGGCCAGCAGGGCAACCAGCAGGGCAACCAGGGCGGCGGCAACCAGGGCAACCAGGGCAACCAGGGCAACCAGGGCAACCAGCGCCACGAGCCCGACACCACGATCCTCGAGGACGACGTGCTGGTGCCCGCGGCGGGCATCCTCGACGTCCTCGACAACTACGCCTTCGTCCGCACCAGCGGCTACCTCCCCGGCACCGACGACGTCTACGTCTCGCTGTCGATGGTGCGCAAGTTCGGCCTGCGCCGCGGCGACGCCATCGTCGGCCAGGTGCGCCAGCCCCGCGAGGGCGAGCGCAAGGAGAAGTTCAACCCGATGGTGCGCATCGACAACGTCAACGGTGCCGAGCCGGGGCAGTCGGTCCACCGACCCGACTTCGCCAAGCTGACCCCTCTCTACCCCCACGAGCGGCTGCGTCTCGAGACCGGCCCGGACAACCTCATCGGTCGTCTCATCGACATCGCGGCGCCGATCGGCAAGGGCCAGCGGGGGTTGATCGTCTCGCCGGCCAACGCCGGCAAGACGATGATCATGCAGTCGATCGCCAGCTCGATCACCCGCAACAACCCGGAGTGCCACCTCATGGTGGTGCTCGTCGACGAGCGTCCCGAGGAGGTCACCGACTACGAGCGCGCGGTGAAGGGCGAGGTCGTCGCCTCGACGTTCGACCGACCGGCCACGGACCACACCATGGTCGCCGAGCTCGCCCTCGAGCGGGCCAAGCGCCTGGTCGAGCTCGGCCACGACGTCGTGCTGCTGCTCGACGGCATCACCCGGCTCGGCCGCGCCTACAACCAGTCCGTCCCGGCCTCGGGTCGGACCCTGCCCGGGGGAGTGGACGCGGGCTCGCTCCACCCGTCCAAGCGCTTCTTCGGCGCGGCTCGCAACATCGAGAACGGCGGCTCGCTCACCATCCTCGCCACCGCGCTGGTCGAGAGCGGGTCGGCGACGGACGAGGCCATCTTCGAGGAGTTCACCGGCACCGGGACCATGGAGCTGCGACTGCGTCGCGAGTTCGCCGAGAAGCGCCTCTTCCCCGCGATCGACGCCGTACAGTCGGGAACCCGTCGTGAGGAGCTCCTCATGAGCAAGGAGGAGATGGCGATCGTGTGGAAGCTTCGCCGTGCCCTCGCCGGGCTCGACGGACAGCGGGCACTCGAGATGCTGCTCGAGCGGCTGCAGAAGACGCAGACCAACATCGAGTTCCTCATGCAGGTCCAGAAGTCGACACCGGTACCCGGGAGTGAGGGCTGACATGGCGCGCATCGTGGTGGCGGACGACGACGTGGACATCCGCGAGCTGGTGGAGTTCAAGCTCAGCACCATGGGCCACGACATCGTCGCCGTGGGCGACGGAGCCGCCGCGCTGGACGCCTGCCGGGCGCAGAAGCCCGACCTCGCGGTGCTCGACGTGATGATGCCGGGCGTCTCCGGCCTGGACGCGATCCGGATGATCCGCGCGGACCCCGACCTGCTCGACCTGCCGGTGATCCTGCTGACCGCCCGCGCCCAGGAAGCCGACGTCGAGACGGGGTTCGACTCCGGGGCCGACGACTACATCACCAAGCCGTTCAGCCCGCGCGAGCTGGCTGCGCGGGTCGAGGCCCTGCTGAGCCGTACGTCGAGCTGACCTGCGGTCGGCCCGCCGGCTCGGTGCCGGACACATGGGCGGGGCGCTATTGTCGCCGCGAGTGCCCCCGAGAGCCCGGGAGCCCGGGCGGGGGTGACGATGGTCGGCGTGGAGAACGAACCGGGTCGCCCGGTCGCCGAGCTCGTCTCGCCGATCATCTGGAGGCTGGGCGCCCTGGTCGCGGCCATGGCCGCGATCGGCATCGTCGGCGTGGTGTTCTCGATGCGCTCGGTCGACGACCTGACGCAGCGGATCGAGCCCGCGAGCCGTGCCCACGAGGTGGTCCAGCGGGACCTCTCCGACCTGGAGACGTCGACGATGTCGTGGGCCCGCACGGGCGACGAGCAGTGGCGCGATCGCTTCGCCGGCGAGGACACGGTGCTGAGCGACGACCTGGCCCGTCTGCGGGCGGCCGTCGCATCGACGCCGGACCTCCAGGTTGCCGTCGAGGACGAGATCTCGGCGGCGGTCGCCTGGCTCGACGGCTATGCCCGGCCGCGGGTCGACGCCCCGGGAGGGCCTGACACCTACGACGACGTGCGCTTCGCGCTGGGCCAGGACCTCCTCGGCCGGCTGCGCACGACACGCCTGGGCAGTGACCGCGCCCTCGCCGCGGTGAAGGCGGACTCCCGGGCCGCCGCGGAGCTGCGTTTCCGACTCACGGTGGTCGCCGCCCTGGCGGTGCTGCTCCTGTCCTGGTGGGTGATCGCCCGAGCCCGGCGGCGGATGCTCGACCAGCTCTCGGCGCCGGTGCTGGCGCTGGAGAGGGTCGTCCAGCGGATGCTGTCCAACGACGTCGGCGTGCGGGCGGCGTCCCACCGAGGGCCGAAGGAGGTCCGCGCCATCGCTCGGGCGCTCAACGACTTCGCCGACGCCCAGTCCCGTGCCCGGGCGGTCGAGGGCCGGATCCGGGACGAGCTCCACGTCCTCGACACCGCCAAGGACGAGTTCGTCTCCAACGTCTCGCACGAGCTGAGGACGCCGCTGACCACGATCAGCGGCTACCTCGAGATGGTGGCCGACGAGTTCGACGGGCAGCTCGAGCCGCGTCACGACCGGATGCTCGAGGCCACCCGGCGCAACGTCAGCCGGCTGCGGATGCTGATCGACGACCTCCTCGCGCTCTCCAGGGCCGAGACCCGGTGGCACGAGCACGAGCCCTCCGACGTCATCGCGATGCTGATGGAAGCCGTGACCGACGTGCGGATGACCGCGGCCCGGCGCGGGATCTCGGTCGAGATCGTCGCGCCCGACGAGGGGCTGTCGGTGGTCGGCGACCGCACCATGCTCTACCGCGCCTTCCTCAACGTGCTGACCAACGCCGTGAAGTTCAGCCACGACGGCGGCGAGATCGAGGTCCGAGGTCACGATCGTGCTCGACCGGGTCGAGATCTCGGTGCGCGACCACGGGATCGGCATCCCGAAGGCCGAGCTCGACCTCCTCGGCACCCGCTTCTTCCGCGCCTCGAACGCGATGACCAACGAGATCGCCGGCACCGGGCTGGGCCTGCGCATCGTGCAGACGATCATCGACAAGCACGCGGGCGACGTCGTCATCGAGTCGGCCGAGGGCGAGGGTACGACGGTCTCCGTGCGGCTACGACTGCACGTCGGTGGGGCCGTGCCGGAGCCCACGGTTCCCGGCCGCTCCCGGTCCGACGACGGACGCGGTGCCGCCCTGGTGCTCGACGGGGCACCTGGCGAGGCCGCCGGCGGCGCAGCCGGCGCTCGTCGTGACGACGGCCTCGCCGACGCCTCCCGCGACGAGAACGTCCCCTGACCAGCGCTCGGAACCGCCGCCGGCCCCAGGAATTCGCCGCGCGACGTCGCTGTTGAGTACATTGACAGCCGGCTCCGGTTCACGTCCCGCGCACTGCGGAGGCGACCCGGTGCCCTCCCAGCGATGGGACATCGAGAGGACAGCCATGAAGAAGGACATCCACCCGGACTACACCGCCACCGCAGTCACCTGCACCTGTGGCGCGTCGTTCACCACGCGCAGCACGTCCAGCTCCGGCACGATGCGAGCCGACGTCTGCTCGCAGTGCCACCCGTTCTACACCGGCAAGCAGAAGATCCTCGACACCGGCGGCCGTGTCGCCCGGTTCCAGGCCCGCTACGCCAAGAAGGCTGCTGACTCCTCGAAGTAGCGCCATCGACGACGCCGGCTCCCGCTCTGCGCGGGGGTCGGCGTCGTTGCGTCCCGGCACCATCTCCGCCTCCACGGGCGGTGCCCGGACCCAGCCCAGCACCAGCCGCCGCACCAAGCAGTCACCAGGAGCAGCTCATGTTCGAGGCCGTCGAGGGTCTGCTGTCCGAGCACGAGGAGCTCGAGGGCAAGCTGGCCAGCCCGGAGACCCACGCGGACCCGCGACTGGCCAAGACCCTCAACCGTCGCTATGCCGAGCTGAGCGCGATCATCGGCGCCTGGCGCGACTGGACCAGCCTCGGTGAGGACCTCGGCGCCGCGCGCGAGCTGGCTGTCGAGGACCCGACGTTCGCCGAGGAGGCGCGCTCGATCGCCGACCGCCTCCCGATCGCCGAGGAGCGGTTGCGCCGGCTGCTGGTCCCGAGAGACGCCTCCGACGACAAGGACGCGCTGCTCGAGGTGAAGTCCGGCGAGGGTGGTGAGGAGTCGGCGCTGTTCGCCGGCGACCTGCTGCGGATGTACACCCGCTACGCCGAGCGACGCGGCTTCTCGGTCGAGATCCTCGACGCCACGGAGTCCGACCTCGGCGGCTACAAGTCGGTGACCGCGGCGGTCAAGGCCAAGGGGACGCCGGAGCCGGGCGGGGCGCCGTTCGGCCTGCTGAAGTTCGAGGGCGGGGTGCACCGGGTGCAGCGGGTGCCGGTGACCGAGTCGCAGGGCCGCGTGCACACCAGCGCCGCGGGCGTCCTGGTGATGCCCGAGGCCGAGCAGCTCGACGTCTCGATCGACGAGAACGACCTGCGCATCGACGTGTTCCGCAGCAGCGGCCCCGGGGGTCAGAGCGTCAACACGACCGACTCGGCCGTGCGGATCACCCACGTGCCCACCGGGGTGGTGGCGAGCTGCCAGAACGAGAAGAGCCAGCTGCAGAACAAGGAGCAGGCGATGCGCATCCTGCGTGCCCGCCTGCTCGCGCTCGCCGAGGAGGCCGCCGCGGCCGAGGCCAGCGAGGCGCGGCGCAGCCAGATCCGCACGGTGGACCGCTCCGAGCGCATCCGCACCTACAACTACCCCGAGAACCGCATCTCCGACCACCGCACCGGCTACAAGGCCTACCACCTCGACCAGGTGCTCGACGGTGACCTGCAGCCGGTCATCGACTCCGCCCTCGAGGCGGACCTGGCCGCCCGCCTGGCTGCGCTCGAGGAGTGACCCCGATGTCAGCGGGTCCGGCGTCGGACCCCGAGCCCAGGCCCACCGAACGGCGGGACCTCGTCCGGCGTGCCGCCGCCCGTCTGACGGCCGGCGGGGTGGCCAGTCCCGAGCACGACGCCGACGAGCTGCTCGCCCACGTCCTCGGTACGACGCGGGGAGGCCTCGTCCTGGTCGAGCTCGTCGGCCCCGCGGCGGTGGCGTCCTTCGAGGCGCTCGTGGAGCGGCGTGCGGCCCGCGAGCCGCTCCAGCACCTCACCGGCACCGCCGGGTTCCGCTACGTCGAGCTCGCCGTCGGTCCCGGGGTCTTCGTCCCCAGGCCCGAGACCGAGCTGCTGGCGGGCTGGGCCGTCGAGCAGGCGCAACGGCGCACGGCGCCGGTCGTCGTCGACCTCTGCACCGGGTCCGGCGCCATCGCCCGGGCGCTCGCCGACGAGGTGCCCGACGCGTCGGTCCACGCGGTCGAGCTGGACCCGGACGCCTTCGTCTGGGCCGGGCGCAACCTCGCCGGCACCGGCGTCGACCTGCGCGAGGGCTCGATGGCCGACGCCTTCGCCGACCTCGACGGCAAGGTCGACGTCGTGGTGTGCAACCCGCCGTACATCCCGCTCGAGGCGTGGGAGTCGGTCGCGGCCGAGGCCCGCGACCACGACCCGCACCTGGCCCTCTTCTCGGGCGACGACGGCCTGGACGCCATGCGGGTGCTCGAACGTCGGGCCCGCGCGCTGCTGCGGCCCGGGGGAGTCGTCGGTGCCGAGCACGCCGACGTCCAGGGCGAGTCGGCCCCGGCCGTCTTCCGCGACTCGGGGTCCTGGGTCGACGTACGCGACCACCGCGACCTCGCGGGTCGCCCGCGCTACCTCACCGCCCAACTGCGTACCCTGTCCCCGTGACCTCCGAGCGCTATCCGACCACCACCGCGGAGGAGCGGGAGTCCGCCATCGAGGCGGCGACCCTCGCCGTCCAGCGCGGTGACCTGGTCGTCATCCCGACGGACACGGTCTACGGCATGGCGGCCGACGCCTTCGACCCCGACGCCGTCCTCGACCTGCTCGAGGCCAAGGGTCGGACCCGCACGATGCCGCCGCCGGTCCTGGTGAGCAGCCCCAGCACGGTCGACGCGCTGGCCACGGACATCCCCGCCTACGCCCGTGCCCTGGTCGAGGCCTTCTGGCCCGGCCCGCTCACGGTCGTGCTGCGCCAGCAGGGCTCGCTCCAGTGGGACCTCGGCGACACCCGCAGCACTGTGGCGCTGCGGATGCCCGACCACGAGATCGCGCGCGAGATCCTCGAACGGACCGGCCCGCTCGCGGTGAGCTCGGCCAACACCACCGGGCTGCCGGCCGCCACCAACGCGGGCGCGGCCGAGGAGATGCTCGGTGACGCCGTCGCGGTCGTCGTGGACGCCGGGGAGTCGCCGGTCGGCGAGGCCTCGACCATCGTCGACGCCACCGGCGCCCAGGGCCGGGTGCTCCGCCTCGGAGCGATCTCCCTCGACCGACTCAACGAGGTCCTCGAGCCGCTGGGTGCGAGCCTCACCCACGAGAGCTAGGGGGGCCTGTGCGGGAGTACCTCGTCGTCTTCCTCGTCGCAGCGGCGGTCACCTACCTGCTGACCGTCGTGGCGCGGGAGATCGCGCTGCGCACCGGGGCCGTGGCGGCCGTCCGCGACCGCGACGTGCACGCCGAGCCCATCCCGTACCTGGGCGGGCTGGCCATGCTCGGGGGACTGGTGGCGGCGTACCTGGTCGCCCAGCAGCTGCCGTTCCTGTCGACGAGCGACGTCTTCACGTTCCCCGACGCCAAGGCGGTGATCATCGCCGGTGCGCTGGTGTGCGGTGTGGGGGTGCTCGACGACATCTTCGACCTCGACGCGTTGACGAAGTTCGGCGGCCAGGTGATCGCCGTCGGGCTGCTGGTCTACTCCGGCATCCAGTTCCACTTCTTCTACGCACCCGACGGCAGCCAGTTCGGCCTCGACCCCAGCCAGGGCGCCCTGCTCACCGCCTTCATCGTCATCGCGACCGTCAACGCGGTGAACTTCGTCGACGGGCTCGACGGGCTCGCCGCGGGGGTGGTCGGGATCAGCGCGTCGGCCTTCTTCCTCTACTGCTACCAGCTGACCGCCCTCAACGGCGTCAGCCGGGCGACGACCGGGGCGCTGCTCTCGGCGGCCCTGGCCGGGGCCTGCGCCGGCTTCCTGGTCCACAACTTCCACCCGGCCCGGCTGTTCATGGGCGACAGCGGCTCGATGCTGATCGGTCTGGTGCTGTCGGCGACCGCGATCACGGTGACGACCCAGTTCTCCAACGAGGACATCGCGCAGGGCGCCGACGGAGCGAGGGCCAGCTTCCTGCCGATGCTGCTGCCGGTCGCGCTGCCGATCCTGATCCTGATCGTCCCGCTCGCCGACCTGGTGCTCGCCGTCCTGCGCCGCACCCGGGCCGGCCGCTCGCCGTTCGCACCGGACAAGCAGCACCTGCACCACCGCCTGCTCGAGATCGGGCACTCCCACCGCCGCGCGGTCCTGATCATGTGGGTCTGGGCCGGGCTGATCGCGTTCAGCACGGTGCTGGCGAGCCTCTACACCGGACCCAAGGTGTGGGCGGCCGTCGGCACGGGGCTGGGCCTGGCGCTGCTGCTCACGTTCGTCCTGCCCGTGCTGCACCGGCCCCAGGTCCTGCTGGACGGGCCGCCCGACAGTGCCGCCGACCAGCCGGCGGGCGATCTCGTCGAGGGCGCCGACGGTCTCGGGGACGGCCGGGCGAACGCCGTCGGCGCGCCCCGGGACGGGTCCCCGGAGCCGGAGGAACGGCCCTCCGCGGAGACCGGTTTCAGCACCCCCGGCACCTTGTGATAGTTTTCACGAGCACCTGAAAGAAGCCTGAACCCCACGACCAGAACGGCCGCCAATGCTGACGACCGCTGCTGCTTCCGCCGCGAAGGAAACCCGCGACAGCGGGCTCCGGATGTTGGTGCGCGTTGCCGTCGTCTCGGTCCTCGTCGGGCTTGCCGTGACGGTCCTCGCCGCCCTGCTGGGCGGCTCCGAGGCCGCCGGGGGAGCCGTGGTGGGCACCGTCCTGGTGGTCGGGATCTTCTCGTTCGGTGCCTTCTCGGTGCACATCGTCTCCGAGGTGATGCCGAGCGCGTCGCTGCTCGTCGCGCTGGTCACCTACACGCTGCAGGTCGTGCTGATGCTGCTGGCGTTCGTGGCCCTCAACACGTCCGGGGCGCTCGACGGCGACCTCGACCCCCTGTGGCTCGGCTGCACCGTCATCGTCGGCACCTTCTGCTGGCTGGTCGTGCAGGTGACCCTCACCATGCGGCGCCGGATCCCCGTCTACGACCTGCCCGACGGCCGCTCCCCGGCCCCGGGCCCGACCGGGACGGGTGACGAGTGACGTGCCAACAGTGCTACTGTCCGGACCGCGATGAGGCAGGCCGGAGAGGGACCTCAGGGCGACCCGTGGCACGCTTTCGGGTACGTTGTGGCCGGCGTGGGATTCTACGGGTTCCTCGGCTGGCTGGCGGATCGTTGGCTCGACACGAGCTTCCTCGTCGCCGTCGGCATCCTGTTCGGGGCTGCCCTGGGCATCTGGATGACGTTCGTCCGATTCCGGCAGGTCCCGCACGACACCGCCGCACCCCACACTTCCCCTCCACCCAAGCCGCAGGACGACTAGAGGAGACCTGGTGATGTTCGTCAGCCAGATCGTGACCACCGCCGCTGAAGAGTTCGAGGCGCCGGGTCCCGGCATCTTCGACCTGCCGCCGGTGTTCTCCATCGGTGGTCTCGAGGTGACCAAGCCGATGCTGCAGCTCGTCCTTGCTGCCGTGCTGGTCTTCGGGCTCCTCTACCTGGCCGCCTCCAAGCGCCAGCTGGTGCCCGGTCGCGTGCAGTACGCCGGCGAGGGCGCCTACGGGTTCGTCCGCAACGGACTGGGCCGCGACATCATCGGCAGCCGCGACTTCCAGAAGTTCGTGCCCTACCTGGTCACGCTGTTCTTCTTCGTGCTCGTCGGCAACGTCTTCGCGAGCGTCCCGTTCATCCAGTTCCCGACGTTCAGCCGCGCGAGCATGGCCTACGCTCTGGCCGGCCTGTCGTGGGTCGTCTACAACGGCGTCGGGATCAACAAGCACGGCATCCTGGGCTACCTCAAGCTCCAGTGCGTGCCCTCCGGCGTCAGCCCGGCGATCCTGCCGCTGCTCATCCCGCTGGAGTTCTTCTCCAACATCCTGGTCCGCCCGGTCACGCTGGCCCTGCGTCTGTTCGCGAACATGTTCGCCGGTCACATCCTGGCCGTCCTCTTCGCGACCGGTGGCCTCTACATGCTCGAGCACGGCGCCACGCTCGTGAAGCCCGTCGGCATCCTCGCCTGGGTCCTCGCCATCGTGATCGCCTTCCTCGAGCTCCTGGTGCAGTTCCTCCAGGCCTACGTCTTCACCCTGCTCAACGCCATGTACATCTCCGGGGCCCTCGCCGACGAGCACTGAGCGTCTGCACCTCCGCGAGACAGCACGACCTGCACCACCTGTCCAAGCACCACCACAGTTGTCACGAGAAACAACCGAAAGGAAAGTAGCCATGGGTGGCTCTCTCAACATGATCGGCTACGGCCTGGCCGCGATCGGTCCGGGTATCGGCATCGGCCTCATCTTCGCCGCGTACATCAACGGCGTCGCGCGTCAGCCCGAGGCGCAGAGCCGACTGCAGTCGATCGCGATCCTCGGATTCGCGCTCGCCGAGGCGCTCGCGATCATCGGTATCGCCCTCGCGTTCGTGCTCAAGGCCAGCAACACCTGAGCCCACGCGCCAGGCAACCAACTAGCGCAACGACGACAAGGTCAGGTCCATGAACAGTCTGTTGATCCTCGCTGCCGAGGAGCCCAGTCCGCTCGCGGTCGAGTGGGTCGAGGTCGTGATCGCCCTCGTGGTGTTCGCGATCCTCTTCTTCGCGATCAAGTAAGTTCGTCGCCCCCAGCTTCGAGGCGACGTTCGCAGAGCGCACCAGCGCGATCGAGGGTGGTCTCGCCGCGGCGGAGACCAAGCAGGCCGAGGCCGACGCCAAGCTCGCCGAGCTCGAGAAGCAGCTGGCCGACGCCCGCCACGAAGCCGCGCGCATCCGCGAGGAAGCACGCGAGCAGGGGGCCCAGATCGTGGCCGAGATGCGGGAGCAGGCTCAGACCGAGGCCTCGCGCATCGTCGACCACGGCAAGACGCAGATCGAGGCGGAGCGCCAGCAGGCGGTCACCTCGCTGCGGGCTGAGGTGGGCACCCTGGCCACCACGCTGGCGGGTCGCATCGTGGGCGAGTCCCTCGACGACGACGCCCGTCAGTCGCGGGTGGTCCAGCGCTTCCTCGCCGACCTCGAGACCGGTACGCCGGGCCAGAACTGATGGGGGAGCACTGATGTCCTTCCGTGGTGCCTCGGCCGACGCCGTCGCCGGACTCACCGACGAGCTGGGTTCGTCCCTCACCGGTGCCGATGCGGCGACGGTGGCCGGCGACCTGTTCTCCGTGGCCGCGACGCTGCGTGGCGAGCCGGCCCTGCGCCGGTTCGCGACGGACTCCTCGATCCCCCCGGAGGCCAAGACGGGACTCGTCTCGGAGGTCTTCGGCGGCAAGATCGACGGGGTGACCCTCGGTCTGCTCACCTCGGCCGTGGGCCGCCGGTGGACCGCTGGTCGCGACCTCGCGGACGCTCTCGAGCACCTCGGGGTCGTCGCCTACGTGACGTCGGCCGGCACCGAGACCGAGCGCCTGGCGGACGAGCTCTTCACGTTCGCCCAGGCGGTCAAGGACAACCCAGGTCTCCGGGACGCGCTCTCGGACCCGTCGCGCTCGCAGCAGGACAAGCGTGGCCTCGTCGGCACGATCCTGTCCGGCGCGCTCCCGGCGACCGTCGCCCTCGCGGGCGAGTCGCTCAGCGGCAGCCACCGCACGGTGGCCGTGGCCCTCGCCGAGTACCAGAAGGTCGTCGCGGACGCACAGACCCAGGGGGTGGCCACCGTCCGGGTGGCGCAGCCCCTGGGCGAGTCGGACCTGCAGCGGCTGGGCGCGGTCCTCGCGGCGCAGTACGGGCGACCGGTCCACCTCAACCAGCTCGTCGACCCCTCGGTGCTCGGCGGCATCCGGGTGGAGATCGGCGACGACGTCATCGACGGGACGGTCTCGAGCCGGCTCGACGACGCGCGTCGACGCCTCGTCGGCTGACGCCGCGCGGCTCCTCCCACCGATCAGTCCCACCACACTCGACTTCCAGTAGACCAAGAGAGAAGGCACCACAATGACGGAGCTCTCCATCCGTCCGGACGACATCCGCGACGCGCTGCAGAAGTACGTCGCCGACTACCAGCCGGAGGCGGCCAGCAAGGAAGAGATCGGCCACGTGGCCGAGGCCGGCGACGGCATCGCCCGGATCAGCGGTCTGCCTTCCTGCATGGCCAACGAGCTGCTCGAGTTCGAGGACGGCACCCGCGGCCTGGCCCTGAACCTCGACACGCGCGAGATCGGTGCCGTCGTCCTCGGTGACTTCGACAAGATCGAGGAGGGCCAGACGGTCCGCCGTACCGGCGACGTGCTCTCGGTGCCCGTGGGCGACGGCTACCTCGGCCGCGTCGTGGACCCGCTGGGCACGCCCATCGACGGTCTCGGCGAGCTCGAGACGACCGGTCGGCGCAACCTGGAGACCCAGGCGCCGTCGGTGATGGAGCGCAAGTCGGTGCACGAGCCCCTGGCCACCGGCATCAAGGCCATCGACTCGATGACCCCGATCGGCCGCGGCCAGCGTCAGCTGATCATCGGTGACCGCGCGACCGGCAAGACCACGGTCGCGATCGACACGATCATCAACCAGAAGCAGTACTGGGAGACCGGCGACCCGGAGAAGCAGGTTCGCTGCATCTACGTCGCCATCGGCCAGAAGGGCTCGACGATCGCTGCCGTGCGCGGCGCCCTCGAGGAGGCCGGTGCGCTGGAGTACACGACCATCGTCGCCTCCCCGGCATCGGACTCCGCCGGCTTCAAGTACCTCGCCCCCTACACCGGCTCGGCCATCGGCCAGCACTGGATGTACGAGGGCAAGCACGTCCTCATCGTGTTCGACGACCTGACCAAGCAGGCCGAGGCCTACCGCGCCGTGTCGCTGCTGCTGCGCCGTCCGCCGGGCCGCGAGGCCTACCCGGGCGACGTGTTCTACCTGCACAGCCGGCTGCTCGAGCGTTGCGCGAAGCTCTCCGACGACATGGGCAAGGGATCCATGACCGGCCTGCCGATCATCGAGACCAAGGCCAACGACGTCTCGGCGTTCATCCCGACCAACGTCATCTCGATCACCGACGGCCAGATCTTCTTGCAGTCGGACCTGTTCGCGGCCAACCAGCGCCCGGCCATCGACGTCGGTGTCTCGGTCTCGCGCGTGGGTGGTGCCGCGATGACGAAGGCCATGAAGGCCGTCACCGGCTCGCTCAAGGTCGACCTGGCGCAGTTCCGCGCCATGGAGGCGTTCGCGATGTTCGCCTCCGACCTCGACGCTGCATCGCGCCAGCAGCTCGACCGCGGCCAGCGCCTGATGGCGCTGCTCCGGCAGCCGGCGTACTCGCCGTACCCGGTCGAGGAGATGACGGTCTCGCTGTGGATCGGCACGACCGGTCGCCTCGACCGCGTCCCGACCGACGACGTGCTGCGCTTCGAGCGTGAGTTCCTCGACTACCTGCGTCTCTCGCACGAGGGGATCCTCTCGGCCATCCGGGAGTCCCTGAAGTTCGAGGACGACACCGAGGTGGCTCTCACCGACGCCTACGACTCCTTCCTCGACCAGTTCGAGACCTCCGACGGCGACTCGATCAAGGTCGGCCACGAGGCCGCTGCCGAGGCCCTGGGCGACGAGGACCTCGAGCAGGAGACGATCGTCAAGCAGAAGCGGGGCTGACCACTCATGGCCGTATCGCTGCGTGAGTACCGCGCGCGGATCAAGTCGACGGAGTCGATGAAGAAGATCACGCGCGCCATGGAGCTCATTGCTGCGTCGCGCATCATCAAGGCGCAGCAGCGGGCACAGGCGGCAGCGCCGTATGCCCGCGAGCTGACCCGTGCGGTGTCGGCGGTCGCGACGTTCGCCAACGTCGACCACCCGCTGACCAAGGAGGAGGAGAACCCCGTCAAGGCGGCGGTGCTGGTCGTGACCAGCGACCGTGGTCTCGCCGGTGCCTACTCCTCCAGCGTGCTGAAGGAGGCCGAGCGCCTCTTCGAGCGACTGCGCGGCGAGGGCAAGGACGTCGACATCTACGTCAGCGGCCGCAAGGGCGAGGCGTACTTCAAGTTCCGCAACCGCCCGATCGTGCAGGCCTGGACGGGATTCTCCGACCAGCCGTCCTACGACGCCGCCGCCGAGATCGGCGCGACGCTGATCGACTCCTTCCTCAAGGAGCAGGGTGAGGAGGGCGACGTCGACGAGGTCCACGTCGTCTACACCCGGTTCCGCTCGATGCTCCTCCAGGAGCCGACGGCCGTACGGCTGCTGCCCCTGGAGGTCGTCGAGGGTGAGGAGAAGCCGAGTGCCGACGACGTCCTGCCGCTGTACGAGTTCGAGCCGTCGGCCGAGGCCGTGCTCGACGGGCTGCTGCCGCAGTACGTCCAGAGCCGGATCTTCTTCGCCCACCTGCAGGCCGCCGCCTCCGAGCTCGCGGCCCGTCAGAAGGCGATGAAGTCCGCCACGGACAACGCCGACGAGCTCATCAAGAAGTACACCCGCATCGCCAACCAGGCCCGCCAGGCCGGCATTACCCAGGAAATCAGCGAGATCGTCGGTGGCGTCAACGCGCTGGCCGACTCGTCCGCCGGGAGTGAGTGAGAGAGACATGACTGCCACTGTTGAAGAGACCAAGCAGAGCCCGGGCGCGGGTGCGACCGGTCGCGTCGCGCGCGTCACCGGCCCCGTCGTCGACGTCGAGTTCCCCGTCGGACGCGATGCCGGAGATGTACAACAAGCTCGAGGTCGACCTCCAGCTCGGCGGCGAGACCGTCACGCTGATCCTCGAGGTCGCGCTGCACATCGGCGACGGCATGGTCCGGGCCATCTCGATGAAGTCGACCGACGGCCTGGTGCGCGGCGCCGCCGTCACCGACACCGGCGGCCCGATCACGGTGCCCGTGGGCGACATCACCAAGGGTCACGTGTTCAACGCGACCGGTGACGTCCTCAACCTCGAGGAGGGTGAGGTCTACGAGGTCGAGGAGCGCTGGGGCATCCACCGCAAGGCTCCGGCCTTCGACCAGCTCGAGTCCAAGACCACGATGTTCGAGACCGGCATCAAGGTCATCGACCTGCTGACGCCCTACGTCAACGGCGGCAAGATCGGCCTGTTCGGCGGCGCCGGCGTCGGCAAGACGGTGCTCATCCAGGAGATGATCGCCCGTGTCGCCAAGGACCACGGTGGTGTGTCGGTGTTCGCCGGGGTCGGCGAGCGCACCCGTGAGGGCAACGACCTCATCGAGGAGATGACCGAGGCCGGCGTCATCGGCCAGACGGCCCTCGTCTTCGGCCAGATGGACGAGCCGCCGGGCACCCGGCTGCGCGTCGCGCTCTCGGCCCTGACGATGGCGGAGTACTTCCGCGACGTGCAGAACCAGGACGTGCTGCTCTTCATCGACAACATCTTCCGGTTCACCCAGGCCGGCTCCGAGGTCTCGACCCTGCTGGGTCGGATGCCCTCCGCCGTGGGCTACCAGCCCAACCTGGCCGACGAGATGGGTCAGCTCCAGGAGCGGATCACCTCGACGCGAGGCAACTCGATCACCTCGCTGCAGGCGATCTACGTGCCCGCCGACGACTACACCGACCCGGCGCCGGCCACGACGTTCGCGCACCTGGACGCCACCACCGAGCTGTCGCGCGAGATCGCCTCGCAGGGCATCTACCCGGCCGTGGACCCGCTGACGTCGACCTCGCGGATCCTCGACGCCCAGTACATCGGGCAGAAGCACTACGACTGCGCGGTCCGGGTCAAGCAGATCCTGCAGCGCAACAAGGAGCTCCAGGACATCATCGCGATCCTCGGTGTCGACGAGCTGTCCGAGGAGGACAAGGTCATCGTCTCCCGCGCCCGCCGCATCCAGCGCTTCCTGTCGCAGAACACCTACGTCGCCAAGCAGTTCACCGGCATCGAGGGCTCGACGGTCCCCGTGGCCGACACCATCGAGGCGTTCAACAAGATCGCCGACGGTGACTACGACCACGTGGCCGAGCAGGCGTTCTTCATGTGCGGTGGTCTCGACGACGTCGAGGCCAAGTGGGCTGAGATCCAGAAGAACCTCTGATGAGCGGCGACGATCGGCACCGGCCTGCAGGTCGAGATGGTCGCCGCGGACCGCACCGTGTGGTCCGGCGAGGCCTCGATGGTCATCGCCCGGACCACCGAGGGCGACGTGGGTGTGCTGCGCGGTCACGCGCCGCTGCTCTCGCTGCTGGTGGACGCCGCGGTCGAGATCACCACGCCCGAGGGCGTCGTGCACGCGGCCGTCGACGGTGGCTTCCTCTCGGTCGCCGGCGACCGGGTCTCGATCCTCTCGCGAGCTCGCCCTGCTCGCCGAGGAGATCAAGATCGACGAGGTCAAGGCCGAGCTCGAGGCAGCCGAGGGGCTGCCCACCGGCGACGAGCGCGAGATCCGGATCCGCCGTGCCAGCGCCCGGATCCGGGCGGTCGAGAAGGCGTCCTGACCGACCGATATCGTTCGGTCTCCAGGAGAGGAGGGGCGCGTGGCATGGTGGCAGTGGCTGATCGATGCTGCCGGCGTCCTGCTGCTCCTCGTGGTCCTCTACGGGATCGCCCTCGTCCTACGGCGGCGTGTCATCACGCGTCACGGCGGCACCTTCGAGCTCAGCCACCGCGTCCGTCCCCTCGGGGACGGGCGCGGCTGGGTGCTCGGCGTCGGCCGCTACTCCCACGAGCGGCTGGAGTGGTTCCGGGTCTTCTCGCTGTCGCCCCGTCCCAAGCGGGTCTGGGCCCGCGACAGCCTGACCTACGACGGCAGCCGGGAGCCGATGGGAGCCGAGCAGATGTCGCTGTACCCCGACCACCTGGTCATCCGGTGCCAGGGTCGCACCGGTGAGGTCGAGCTGGCCATGAGCCCCGCCTCGCTGACCGGGTTCCAGTCGTGGCTGGAGGCCCGACCCCCCGGCACCGACTGGAACCGGTGAGCACCGAACACCCGACCCCTGCTCGAGCAGCGGCGTCGACGCTGCGAGCCCGTACGGCGGTCGGGGCCGTCTTCTTCGGCAACGGGCTGATCTTCTCGAGCCTGGTCGCCCGGGTGCCCGACGTCCGCTCGGGACTCGGGCTCGACAACGGCGCCCTGGGGCTGCTGCTCCTCTCGATCGCCGTCGGGTCACTGGTGGCGCTGCCGACCAGCGGGCGGCTGATCGACCGGTGGAGCGCCTCCGCCGTGGTCCGGTGGGGTGCCGTCGTCGCCGCCGCCGGCCTCGTTGCGGCGACGATCGGGGTGGTGGACGGGTCGGTGCCGCTGACGGCCGCGGGGCTGGTCGTGCTCGGTGGCGGCAGCGGGGCGTGGGACGTCGCGATGAACGTCGAGGGCGCCGAGGTCGAACGACGTCTGGGCCGCACGATCATGCCGCGCTTCCACGCCGGGTTCAGCCTCGGCACGGTCGCCGGCGCCGGCCTGGCGGTCCTCGTCATCGCCGCCGGCGTCTCGCTCACCTGGCACCTGCTGAGCGTCGCCGTCATCACCGCAGCGGCGGTGGTCCGCTGCGCGTACGGGCTTCCTGCCGGTGGAGGTCGCGCACGACGACGGCACGGCGCCCGCCGTCCGCTCGGCCTGGCTCGAGCCGCGCACGCTCGCCGTAGGGCTGCTGGTGCTGGCCTTCGCGGTCGCCGAGGGCATCGGCCAACGACTGGCTCGCCCTCGCGCTCGTCGACGGGCACGAGACCAGCAAGGCGCTCGGGGTCGCGGGCTACACGGTGTTCGTCAGCGCGATGACCGTCGGACGGCTCGCGGGCACCGTCGTGCTGGACCGGTGGGGCCGCGCGCGCGTGCTGTGGACCACCACCGCGCTGGTGGCGCTCGGCCTGGTGCTGCTCATCCACACCGACGTACCGGTCCTCGTCGGGCTCGGGATCGTCCTCTGGGGCCTCGGCACGTCGTTGGGGTTCCCGGTCGGCATGAGCGCCGCCGCCGACGACCCGACCCGAGCGGCGGCCCGGGTGAGCGTGGTCTCCACGATCGGCTACGGCGCCTTCCTGGCCGGGCCGCCGCTCCTGGGCGCCCTCGGCGACCGGATCGGCACCCTCGAGTCGCTGCAGGTGGTCGGCCTGCTGATGCTCCCGGCGGCGGTCGCCGTGCTGGCGGCGCGGCCCCGCGCGGTCCCGGCCTCAGCCGAGCTCGGCCCGGACGCCGGTGGCGCCGGTGGCGCCGGCCGCCGCTGAACCAGCGGCTCCGGCGTCCTCGTTCAGCGCTCGCCGCCGGGCACCCAGAGCACGTCCCCGGCCTCCCGGTTGGCGTGGCGGGCCAGGATGAAGACCAGGTCGGAGAGCCGGTTGAGGTAGGTGATCGCGAGCTTGTTCATCGACTCGCCGTGCACCTCGAACGCCGCCCAGGCGGAGCGTTCCGCACGCCGGACCACGGTGCGGCAGACGTGCAGGTGGGCCGCACCGGGCGTACCGCCGCTGAGGATGAAGGAGCGCAGGGTCGACAACGGCTCGTTGTACTGGTCGCACCAGGCCTCGAGGCGGTCGACGTACTCCTGCTCGATGCGCAGCGGCGGGAACTCCGGGTCGGCCACGACGGGGGTGCAGAAGTCGGCGCCCACGTCGAAGAGGTCGTTCTGCACGTGGGTCAGCACGGCGACGACGTCGTCCTCGAGGTCGCCGCACGCGACGGCCAGGCCGAGCTGGGCGTTGGCCTCGTCGACGTCGGCGTAGGCATGCAGCCGCGGATCGTTCTTCGTCGTCAGGCTCATGTCGCCGAGTCGGGTCTCGCCGGCGTCGCCGGTGCGGGTGTAGATCCGGGTGAGGTTGACCATGGGGGGAGAGTAGCGACCATGCGCTCGCGCTGCCGTACTGCCGGTCCTCCTCGCCCTGCCTGCGATCGCCCTCGCGCTCGCCGGGCTCTCCCACCCCCACCACCTGACCTACGACACCTCGACGCGGTGGTGGACGCTCCACGTGCCGGGCCTGCTGGTCTTCCCGCTGGTGGGCGTCGCGCTGGCGGTCCTGGTGCGTGGCCGCACCGACACGCTCGCCTGGGTGGTGCGGCTGGCGGCGTACACCTACGCCACCTTCTACACCGCGCTCGACGTGATCAACGGGATCGCGGCGGGCTACGTCACCCACGCGATGGGGCCCGGCGTGCCGCGCTCCGACGAGATCCGCGCGATGTTCGCCATCGGCCGCCCGATCGGCGACGTCGGGGAGTGGGCGCTGCTCGCGACCTGCCTGGCCATCGCCGTCGACCAGCTGACGCGGCACCGCCTGCCGGCGCTGCCGGCACTCGCGCTGCTGCCCGGGGCGTGGCTCGTGCGCTCGGACCACATCTTCTCCCCGCTGGGGGTGCTGGGGATGACGATCATCGGTCTGACCACCGGATATCTCGGCCCTGGGTGGGCCAGGCCGCAGCGAGGTCACAGAAAATTCGTAAGCGGTTCCGCGCAACCTCACGGGGTTCCAGGGCGTCATAGAAGGGTAGACACACATCACACCCCCCTCACGCTCGGGAGCACACGCATGGAGATCGTCGCCGCGACGGATCCAGCGCTCGTCCTGACCGGGGACTTCGACGTCCGCAGCACCGGAAGGTCCGCGCGGCGATCTACGACCAGCTGGCCACCCACGACCACGTCGTGGTGGACCTCACCGACGTCGACACCGTCGACGTGACCGCCCTCAAGGTGCTCGCCGTGGCCTCGCGCTACGCCTCCCGCGACGGGCACCACCTGACGCTGCGCGGCTGCAACGGCTCGGTACGACGGCTGCTGCACATGACGCGGTCTGATCCGGCTGGTCGAGGTCGAGCGGCACGCCGTCCCGGCCTGAGCCCCGCCCGAGCCCAGCCTGAGTCGTGCTGGATCCTGCCCGAGCCTCCCGTCGCCTGCGCTCGGGGACGACCACCGCGCGCGACTGTCGGACATCCCACACGCGAGACCGGTTACCAACCGGTAGACGACGTCCTACCCTGCAGGCATGACCGAGAAGGAGCAGGCCCTGCCCGAGCGGCCCCAGAAGGACCGCCCCTGGGTGATGCGCACCTACGCCGGCCACTCCACGGCCGAGGCGTCGAACGCGCTCTACCGCACCAACCTCGCCAAGGGGCAGACCGGGTCTCTCGGTCGCCTTCGACCTGCCGACGCAGACCGGCTACGACCCCGACTCGCCTCTGGCGCGCGGCGAGGTCGGCAAGGTCGGCGTACCCGTGCCGCACCTGGGCGAGATGCGCAAGCTCTTCGCCGACATCCCGCTCACCGAGATGAACACCTCGATGACGATCAACGCGACCGCGATGTGGCTGCTGGCGATGTACCAGGTGGCGGCCGAGGAGCAGAACCCCGACCTGGACCCGTCGGAGGTCGCGCACCAGCTCGCCGGCACGACCCAGAACGACATCATCAAGGAGTACCTCTCGCGCGGGACCTACGTGTTCCCGCCGCAGCACTCCCTGCGCCTGATCGCCGACATGATCGCCTACACGGTCCACGAGATCCCGAAGTGGAACCCCATCAACATCTGCAGCTACCACCTGCAGGAGGCCGGCGCGACGCCCACGCAGGAGCTGTCCTACGCGCTGTGCACCGCCATCGCCGTGCTCGACCAGGTCAAGGCATCGGGCCAGGTCTCCGAGGACGACTTCGAGAAGGTCGTCGGCCGGATCTCGTTCTTCGTCAACGCCGGCGTCCGCTTCGTCGAGGAGATGTGCAAGATGCGCGCCTTCGTGGAGCTGTGGGACGAGATCACCCGCGAGCGGTACGGCGTCCAGGACCCCAAGATGCGGCGGTTCCGCTACGGCGTCCAGGTCAACTCGCTCGGCCTCACCGAGGCCCAGCCCGAGAACAACGTGCAGCGCATCGTGCTCGAGATGCTCGGCGTGACCCTGTCCAAGGACGCCCGCGCGCGCGCCGTCCAGCTCCCGGCCTGGAACGAGGCCCTCGGCCTCCCGCGGCCCTGGGACCAGCAGTGGTCGCTGCGGCTGCAGCAGGTGCTGGCCTTCGAGTCCGACCTGCTCGAGTACGACGACATCTTCGACGGCTCGCACGTCGTCGAGGCCAAGGTCGCCGAGCTCGTCGCCGAGCGCCCGGGCCGAGATCGACCGGGTGCAGGCCATGGGCGGGGCGATCCCCGCTGTCGAGTCCGGCTACATGAAGCAGGCCCTGGTCTCGGCCCACGCGGCGCGACGGGGCCGGATCGAGAACGGCGAGGAGGTCATCGTCGGCGTCAACCGCTACGAGACCACCGAGCCGTCCCCGCTGACCGCCGACCTGGACGGCGCGATCATGGCCGCCGACCCCGTTGGCCGAGCAGTCGGCGCTCGACTCGGTCAGCGCCTGGAAGGCGGCCGCGCGACGAGCCGACGGTCGAGCGCCGCGCTCAAGCGGCTCGCCGACGACGCCAAGACCGACACCAACCTGATGGCGGCCACCCTCGCGGCTGCCCGCGCGGGTGCCACCACGGGGGAGTGGGCCGGCACGCTGCGCGAGGTCTTCGGCGAGTTCCGCGCCCCGACCGGGGTGGCCGGCGCCGTCGGCGTCGCCGAGGCCGGCGCGGAGCTCACCGAGGTGCGCGAGCGGGTGCGGGCGACCGGCGAGGAGCTCGGCGGACGGCTGCGGCTGCTCGTCGGCAAGCCCGGGCTCGACGGACACTCGAACGGCGCCGAGCAGGTCGCCGTACGCGCCCGCGACGCCGGGTTCGAGGTCATCTACCAGGGCATCCGGCTCACCCCGGCGCAGATCGTGGCGGCGGCCGTCGCCGAGGACGTCCACTGCGTCGGTCTCTCGATCCTCTCCGGCTCCCACATGGAGCTGGTGCCGGCGGTGCTCGACGGGCTGCGCGAGGCCGGCCTGAACGACGTGCCGGTCATCGTGGGCGGGATCATCCCCGACTCCGACGGACGCCGGCTCGAGGAGCTCGGGGTGGCCGCCGTCTACACGCCCAAGGACTTCGGGCTGACCGAGATCATGGGCGGCATCGTCGGCGTGATCCGCCGCGCCAACGGCCTCGCGCCGTCCACGTCGCCCACGGACGAGGCGCGCGGTCCCGACCGGGCTTGAGCAGGGCCGCCACCACCCGAGGTAAGGCTCTCCTAAGTTGGTGGTGCTAGGGTCGAGGCATGAGCAAGGGCAAGGCGCAACGGATGCCGAAGGTGACGTGCTGCGAGTCGCGGAAGAAGTGCGGCCGCTGCCCCCTGCGCATGCTCAAGGAGGGCACCCTGCCCACCGGCTACACCGTCAAGCGCCGCAAGCTCGTGCGTCTCGACGGTGGCAAGGTGACCAAGAAGAAGCTCGCCAAGGCCGCCTGACGCCCACCGCGCGCCACCTCGTCCTGGCCGCGGACCGCCCTCGTCCGACAGCACCAGGAGACCCCGTGCCCGCACAGCGCTTCGCCGACCAGCTCAACGCCCAGATCGGCCACGAGCTCGCCGCCCACAACCAGTACCTGGCGATCGCCGTGCACTACGACGCGCTCACCATGCCGCAGATGGCGGCCTTCTTCTACGGCCAGGCGCTCGAGGAGCGCGGCCACTCGCTGATGATGGTCCAGTACCTGCTCGACACCGACGCCGAGGTCACCATCCCCGGCGTCGAGGCCCCGATCTCGTCGTTCGCCGACGTGGTCGCACCGGTCGAGCTGGCCCTCGCCCAGGAGAAGCGCGTGACCGACCAGATCAACGGGCTGCTGCGTACCGCGCGTGAGGAGAGGCGACTTCGCCTCCGAGCAGTTCATGCAGTGGTTCATCAAGGAGCAGGTCGAGGAGGTCGCCACGATGAGCGACCTGCTGGCGGTGGTCAAGCGCAACGCCGACGACATCGACGACATCGAGGACTACGTCGCGCGCGAACAGCGCGGCGAGGGCGTGGACGCCACGGCACCGCGGGTCGCCGGCGCCTGAGGTCCCCGGCCGGGCCCTCGGACCGGCGGTGCGAGACTGGGCGCATGAGTCGCATCATCGTCGTCGGCGCGGGAGTCGTGGGCCTGAGCTGCGCCGTACGCCTGCTCGAGGCCGGTCACCGCGTCGACGTCGTCGCCCGCGACCTGCCGCGCGAGTCGACGTCGGCGGTGGCGGCAGCCATCTGGTACCCCTACCGTGCCTACCCGCAGGACCTGGTCGCGGGCTGGTCGGCGCGCACCTACGAGGTCTTCGCGGACCTCGCCGGCACGGACGAGGCGGCCGACAGCGGCATCCGCATGGTGCCGGGCACGAGGTGCTCCGGTCCCCGTCCCCCGACCCGTGGTGGGCAGGCGCCGTGCCCGACCTCCGGCGCGTCGTGCCGCCGGCAGGCTACGGCGACGCCTGGTCGTTCGACGCGCCCGTCGTCGAGATGCCGCTCTACCTCGCGTGGTTGGCGGTGCAGGTGGCGCGGCTGGGCGGGACGCTGACCCGGCTCAACCTGTCGTCGCTGCCGACCGGCGCGGACCTCGTGGTCAACTGCTCCGGGCTCGGCGCGCGGCTGCTCGGCACCGATCCGACGGTGTCACCGGTCGCGGGACAGGTCCTCTACGTGGAGCAGTTCGGCCTCGAGCGCTGGTGGCTGGACAGCCCCGGCCCGACGTACGTCGTGCCACGCTCGCGCGACATCGTGGTCGGCGGCACCGACGACGAGGGCGAGTGGAGCCGCACGCCGTCGCCGGCGACCGCTGCGGCGATCCTGCGCCGGGCCTCCGAGCTGGTGCCCGAGCTGGCCTCGGCGCGGGTGCTGCGGCACAAGGTGGGCCTGCGTCCGGCGCGACCGGCGGTGCGCCTGGAGCGGGCCGCGGACGTCGTCCACTGCTACGGGCACGGCGGCGCGGGCGTCACGCTCTCCTGGGGCTGCGCCGAGGACGTCGTGCGGCTCGTCGGGGGCTGAGGGCCACCGTCGGTGCACGGCGCGGGCGGCCATGATCCCGACGCACCAGACCCGACCACCGCCAGGGCGATGGGCGCCCACGGGGGGTGGAGGGCCCACCCGACCAGGGCGCCGACGCACCACGAAGGCCATCACGACGAGGGCGACCACCACGTTGTGGAACATCTCGGCGAGGAACAGGGCGCTAAAGGACGGGGACGTCGCAGGCGCCGCCTCGCCGGCGGCCGGGGACGCGGCTTCGACACGCCCGGACCGCCGCCGGGTGGTCCGACAGCGGGATGACCCTGACGACGGCCGCCACGTCGAGG
The DNA here is from genome assembly GCA_963757695.1 of uncultured Actinomycetota bacterium. Lineage (GTDB taxonomy): Bacteria > Actinomycetota > Actinomycetes > Propionibacteriales > Nocardioidaceae > Nocardioides. Next base: position 152,798 of record CAVWTJ010000002.1, on the reverse strand, counting down.
GCGCCGTAGATGTGCGGGAACGTCTCGTCGGAGTCGGGCACGGCCTCGTCGACGACCGGCGCGGTCAGCAGCGTCGGGTCGATCGTCAGCAGCACCAGCGGCTCCGTCGACGTCGGCGTAGAAGCGGTCGCGCACGCCCTGCCACTGGTCGCCCCGGCTGGCGTGGATGAAGCCCTCCTCGGCCAGGGAGCGACCGCGGGTGGACGTCGTGTAGCGGCCGGTCTCCCGAGCCGCCTGCCAGTCGGCGAGGGTGGCGATGTGGAAGAGGCGTGCCACCTCAGAAGAGCCGGTGGCTGGGGTCGTCGAGGCCACGCAGCGCATCGTAGTCGACCACGGCACAGGCGATGCCGCGGTCGGTGGCGAGCACGCGGGCCTGCGGCTTGATCTCCTGGGCGGCGAAGATGCCGCGCACCGCGCCGTTGCCGGTCAGGAGCGGGTCGCGGTTGAGGAGCTCGAGGTAGCGGGTGAGCTGCTCGACGCCGTCGATGTCGCCGCGGCGCTTGATCTCCACGGCGACGCTGACGCCGGCGCCGTCGCGGCACATCAGGTCGACCGGGCCGATCGGCGTGGGGTACTCACGGCGGACGAGCGTCAGGCCTTCGGCCAACGTCGCCGGGTGCTCGGCCAGCAGTGCCTGGAGGTGCTTCTCGACGCCGTCCTTCTGCAGGCCGGGGTCGATCCCCAGGTCGTGCTCGGAGTCGGAGATGACCTCGGCCAGCAGGATCCGCAGCGTGTCCTCGGTCTTGGTGCTGGTGACGGTCCACTCGACCTGGCCGTCCTCGGTGAGGCCCTCGCGCAGCGTGCACGGCGGCGACATCCAGTTGAGCGGCTTGTAGGAGCCGCCGTCGGAGTGGACCAGCACCGACCCGTCGGCCTTGATCATCAGCACCCGGGTCGCCATCGGCAGGTGGGCGGTGAGCCGACCGGCGTAGTCGATCTGGCATTGCGCAACGACGAGTCTCACGGTCAGTGAATGTACAGATCTATGGTGGGCCGCGTGGACACCCCCTTCCGGATCCGGCTCGCCCGACCCTCCGACCTGCGCCACCTGGCCGACATCGAGCACGCCGCGGGCACCCGGTTCGCCGAGCACCTCGGCGCCGCGGCAGCGGCGCCGCTGTCCTCCCGCCGCCCAGCGGCGGGGATCGCGACCTCGTCGGCACGCTGCTCGTGGCGGTGCTCGACGGCGCCGTGGCCGGGGAGCAGGCGGCGAGCAGGCGGGGCTCTGGTCGGCTTCGCCCACCTGACGTCGTACGACGAGGTCGCGCACCTCGAGCAGCTCGCCGTGCTGCCGGCGTACGGGAGGCGGGGGATCGGCGGTGCGCTGGTGCGCGCCGCCATGGAGGAGGCGCGGTGGGCCGGGTCGACGCGGCTGTCGCTGTGCACGTTCCGCGACCTGCCGTGGAACGGCCCCTTCTACGCCGGGCTGGGCTTCGCGGAGGTCGAGCGTCTCGAGCCGTTCCAGGTCGTGCTGCGCGCAGCCGAGCGCAGTCGGGGCCTGGACGACATCGGGTCCAGGGTGGTCATGGACATCGCCCTGAGGCGCGCCTCCGCCGGCTAAGTTACCGGTGAGTGAACATGCTGCGTGGGTGCCACGATCGCGTGCCATGATGCGGCTCATGAGTGAGACTCCCGCCGCCCGGACGCGCACCTTCACCACGATCGGCGTCGTCGGCCTCGGCACCATGGGTGCCGGCATCGCCGAGGTCTTCGCCCGCAACGGCTTCACCGTCGTCGGGGTCGAGCTCAACGACGAGGCGGTCGAGCGGGGTCGTCAGCACCTGACGAACTCGACCGGCCGGGCCGTCGCGCGGGAGAAGATCACCGAGGCCGAGCAGGCCGAGCTCCTGGGTCGGATCTCCTTCACCACCTCGCTCGAGGACCTGACCGACGCCGACCTGGTGGTCGAGGCGGTCGTGGAGTCGATGGAGACCAAGAAGACGATCTTCCGCGAGCTCGACGCCATCGTCGCGCCCGAGGCCGTCCTGGCCACCAACACCTCGTCGCTGTCGGTGACCGAGCTGTCGTCGGCGACCTCCGCGCCCGGACGCGTCATCGGCGTGCACTTCTTCAACCCGGCGCCCGTGCAGGACCTCGTCGAGGTCGTGCGCACGGTGGTCACCGAGCCGAGCGTCCTGACCGACGTCCAGGCGCTGCTGAGCGACCTGGGCAAGAGCCCGGTGGTGTGCGGCGACAAGGCCGGCTTCATCGCCAACACCCTCCTCTTCGGCTACCTCAACCACGCTGCGTCGATGTTCGAGGCGCGCTACGCGACCCGTGAGGACATCGACGCCGGCATGCGGTTCGGGTGCGGGTACCCGATGGGGCCGCTCGCCCTGCTCGACCTGATCGGCCTCGACACGGCGTACGAGATCCTCGAGACGATGTACCGCCAGGGTCGCGACCGGCTGCACGCGCCGACGCCGATCCTCAAGCAGATGGTCACCGCCGGGCTGCTCGGCCGCAAGACCGGCCGCGGCTTCTACACCTACGAGGCGCCGGACAGCTCGACCGTCGTCCCCGACGACAAGACCCCGTCGGCCGACGACGCACCGCACCTGCGCCACGAGATCACCCGGGTCGGTGTCGTCGGCACCGGCACCATGGCCGCCGGCATCGTCGAGGTCTTCGCCAAGAGCGGGTACGACGTGCTCTACGTCGGTCGCTCGCCGGAGAAGGTCGCCGGGGTCGTGGCCCAGGTCACCAGGAACTTCGACAAGCAGATCCAGCGCGGCCGGGCCACCGAGGAGACCAAGGCCGAGGTGCTGGCCCGGATGACCGGCTCCACGTCCCTGGACGACCTGGGTGACGTCGACATCGTGGTCGAGGCGATCGCCGAGGACCTGACGATCAAGACCACGCTCTTCGAGAACCTCGACGAGATCTGCAAGCCGGGCGCGATCCTGGCGACCACCACCTCGTCGCTCCCGGTCATCGCGTGCGCGCAGGCCACCTCGCGCCCGCAGGACGTGATCGGCATGCACTTCTTCAACCCGGCCCCGGTGATGAAGCTGGTCGAGGTCGTCAGCACCGTGTCCACCGACGAGGCGGTCACCGAGACCACCCGCGCGCTGTGCGCCGAGGTCGGCAAGGTCGCGGTCTCCTGCGGTGACCGGGCCGGGTTCATCGTCAACGCGCTGCTCTTCCCCTACCTCAACGACGCGGTCCGGATGCTCGAGGCGCACTACGCCACGGCCGACGACATCGACCTGGCCATGAAGCAGGGCTGTGCGCTGCCGATGGGCCCGTTCGAGCTGCTCGACGTGGTCGGCAACGACGTGTCGCTGGCGATCCAGAGGGAGCTCTACCAGGAGTTCCGCGAGCCCGGCTTCGCCCCGGCACCGCTGCTCGAGCACCTGGTGACCGCCGGCTACCTGGGGCGCAAGACCAAGCGCGGCTTCCGCGACTACTCCCACCGCTGACCCGTCACTTCCAGAAGAGACGGGTCACCGGACAAGCGACGGGTCGGCGGTCAGTCCAGGCAGAGCTCGTTGCCCTCCGGGTCGGCCAGCACGAGGAACCCGGCCGACATCGGGGGAGCCGGCTCGTGCCGCGCCAGGCGTACGGCGCCCAGGGCGACGAGCCGCTCGCACTCCAGCTCGAGCGCGGCCATCCGCTCGTCGCCGGTCAGACCCGGGGCCGCTCGCACGTCGAGGTGGACGCGGTTCTTCGCCGTCTTCGGCTCGGGCACCTTCTGGAAGAAGATCCGAGGGCCGGAGCCTCCGTCCCCGGGCACGATCGCCGAGGCGGCGTCGCGCTGGTCCGCGGGGACTCCCGCCGCCTCGAGGAAGGCCATCCAGGCCTCGATCGGGTCCTCGCCGGGCGCCAGGTCGCGGCCCGGCGGCGGTTGCACGACGTAGCCGAGCGCCTCGGCCCAGAACCGCGAGAGTGCGATCGGGTCGGCGGCGTCGAAGGTCACCTGGAGCTCGCGGATCATCGGGTCTCCTCATCGGGTCGGTGGGTCTCGTACGTGTCACGGTAGAGGTCCGCCGGAGGCAGATCTCGGCGCCGTGATGGATCAGCTCGCGCTGGACGTGGCCTCGGGCACGACCTCGAGGTCGTCGAGCCTGCGGCACTGCGTGAGCACGTGGCTGCCATGGCCGAGCGACTGGCGCTCGGCCCGTCTCGGACCGCCCGTCTCGGACCGCCCGTCCCGGCGGCCACGAGACACGTGCGCGGGCCCGTCGCGGGCGCCTGACCCACGTCCGGCCCGCCGCCGCCATCGCCCGCACGGGTGTGCTCAGGGCTGCGGTCCCGGGTCTTAGATCGCACGCATGAGCGTCGAAACCGGTCGGATCACCACCGACATCCCAGCCCGACTCGACCGGCTCCCGTGGGCCCGTTGGCACTGGATGGTGGTGCTCGGTCTCGGCACCGTGTGGATCCTCGACGGGCTGGAGGTGACCATCGTCGGCTCCATGTCGGAGGCCCTCAAGCCGAACGACACCGGCCTCGGCCTCAGCAACTTCGACATCGGCCTCGCGGGTGCGACGTACGTCGCGGGCGCCTGCATCGGGGCGCTGTTCTTCGGCCAGCTGACCGACCGCTTCGGGCGCAAGAAGCTGTTCCTGCTCACCCTCGGGGTCTACACGGTCGCGACCGTGCGCCACGGCGTTCGCGCCGAACCCGCTCTGGTACTTCGCCGCGCGGTTCTTCACCGGCACCGGCATCGGCGGTGAGTACGCCGCCATCAACTCCGCCATCGACGAGCTCATCCCGGCGCCCTATCGCGGCCGCGTCGACGTGGCCATCAATGGCTCCTTCTGGGTCGGCGCCGCCGGTGGGTCGCTGCTGACGATCCCGCTGCTGGACCCGTCCATCCTCGACCCCGCCCTCGGCTGGCGCCTGGCCTTCGGGCTCGGCGGGGATCCTCGCCATCGGGTCCTCCTGGTGCGCCGCCACGTGCCGGAGAGCCCGCGGTGGCTCTTCATCCACGGCCGCGAGGAGGAGGCCGAGTCGATCGTGCGCGACATCGAGCAGCACGGTCACCGACGAGACCGGCACGGACCTCTGGGCGACGTCGACGACACCATCACGATCCGCCAGCGCACGACCATCGGCGTGGGGATGATCGCGCGGACCGTCTTCACCCTCTACCCGCGGCGCACGGCCCTGTGCTTCTCGCTCTTCGTCGGTCAGGCGTTCCTCTACAACGCCTTCTTCTTCACCTACGGCGACACCCTGTCGACCTTCTTCGACGTCAAGCAGACCGGCTGGTACCTCGCGATCTTCGCGGCCTCGCAACTTCATCGGCGCCCTGACCCTGAGCCGGCTCTTCGACACCGTCGGGCGGGTGCAGATGATCACCGCGACCTACGTCGGCTCGGGGGTGCTGCTCGCGATCGCCGGGCGTCTTCCTCGGCAGCCTCAACGCGACCACCTTCACCCTCTTCGGCGCGGTCATCTTCTTCATCGCCTCGGCCGGCGCGAGCGCCGCGTACCTCACCGCCAGCGAGATCTTCCCGATGGAGACGCGGGCGCTGTGCATCGCGTTCTTCTACGCCATCGGCACGGCGGTAGGCGGTATCTCGGGACCGCTCCTCTTCGGCTACCTCATCGAGAAGGCCTCCGGTGACGGCGACGTGACCGCGATCGCCGATCGGCTACTTCATCGGCGCTGCGCTGATGATCGGCGGTGGCATCGCCGAGGCGTTCCTCGGGGTCAAGGCCGAGGGCCAGTCGCTGGAGAGCATCGCCCAGCCGCTCACCGTCGATGCCTGACCGGGCCGACCAGGCCCGACCGGGCCGGACCGGGCCGTACGACGCCCCTTCGCCGGGCGGTCTCGCCGCCCGGGGGCGACCCGCGTAGGTTCTCCCGGATGTGTCCCGCCTCCGCGCTCTCCCCGTCCTGCTCCTGTCCTGCTCCCTCCTGCTCGCCGTCCTGCTCGCCGTCCTGCTCGCCGTACCCACCGCGGCGGTCGCCGCCGGCCGGGACCCGCTGCCGAGCGGGCACCGACGTCGACTACCAGCTCGGCGGGGCGGTCGCCCGGCCGGACCATGTCGGGATCATCGTCCGCGACCGCACGGAGAAGCCGGCCGCCGGGCGCTACAACATCTGCTACGTCAACGGCTTCCAGACCCAGCCCGACCAGAAGGGCTTCTGGCGGCACCACCGCGCGCTGCTGCTGCGGGACCACGGTCGGCTCGTCGTCGACGAGAACTGGGGCGAGTGGCTGCTCGACGTGCGCACCGCGGGCGAAGCGGGCGAGGCTGGCCGCGATCGTCGGGCGGTGGATGGAGGGGTGCTCGCGCCGGGGCTACCAGGCGGTGGAGCTCGACAACCTCGACAGCTTCACCCGCAGCCACCGGCTGATGAAGCGCTCGCAGGCGTTGTCCTTCGCCCGGATGCTGGTGCGCCGCGCGCACCGGGCCGGTCTCGCGGTCGGGCAGAAGAACCTCGCCGGCTACGACGGCACGCAGATCGGCTTCGACTTCGCCGTCTCCGAGTCGTGCGCCCAGTACGACGAGTGCCACCGCTACGTGAAGCACTTCGGGTCCCAGGTGGTGATGATCGAGTACCGCGACGTCGACTTCGACGACGCCTGCGCGGCGTACGGCGACACCCATGCCGTGGTCCGTCGGGACCTGGCACTGCGACCGTCGTACGAGCCCCGCTACTGCTGAGCCCCGGAGCCCGGGTCCCGCCTCACGAGGCCGACTCCGACTGCCGGGCGCGGTAGGCAGCCACGGCGTTGCGGTTGCCGCAGGCGGTCGAGCAGAAGCGGCGGGACCGGTTGCGGGACAGGTCGAGCACCACCCCCTCGCAGTCCTCGTCGGAGCAGAGCCCGAGCCGGGACATCTCGTCGGCGCGGATCACGTCGATCATCGCCATCGCGGTCTCGACGCGGATCCGGGTGACGAGCGCCTGGTCGTCGGTGACCGCGTGCAGGTGCCAGTCGAACCGGTCGTGGCGCACCAGCTGGGGGAGGGCGTGCTCCTCGGCGAGCATCCGGTTGACGAGGTCGACGGCGCCCTCGCGGGTCGTGGTCAGCAGGTCGCGCAGCTCTCCGCGGACCGCACGGACCGCGTCGAGCTCGGCCAGGTCGGCGTCGCGACGTCCGCTGTAGTCGTAGGCCTCGAAGAACGCCGACAGGTCGGCCACCGTGGTCAGGGTGTCGGGCTCGAGCGCGGAGTTGGCGAGCACGGTCGCGGCTTGGAGGGACAGTTCGACGTCATGAGCGAATACCACATTGACAGATTACCGCAGCATCTCTAATGTCATGAACCATGAGCACGTTGACGAATGACGACACCCTGCAGCCACCCGCCACGAAGGCGGCGTCGGGTCTGGTGCTGGCGCTGGTGTCGGCGTTCTCGTTCGGCCTCTCCGGTGCGCTGGCCCGGCCGCTGCTCGACTCCGGCTGGAGCGCCGGCTCGGTCGTCCTGGTGCGGATCGGGCTCGGCGCGCTGATCGTCGTGCCGTTCGGCATCCGCTCGCTGCGGGGCCGATGGTCGCTGCTCCGCCGCAACGCCGGCCTGGTGACGGTCTACGGGCTGCTCGCGGTCGCGGGCGCCCAGTTCTGCTACTTCTCGGCCGTCTCCTACATGCAGGTCGGACCCGCCCTGCTCATCGAGTACACCGCGCCCGCCGCGGTCGTGGTCTGGCTCTGGCTGCGCCACGCCCAGCGCCCCGGGCCGATCACGCTCGTCGGTGCCGCCGTGTGCGCACTCGGGCTGGTGCTCGTCCTGGACCTCTTCTCCGGAGCCGACCTGAGCGCCGTCGGCGTGCTGTGGGCGCTCGGCGCCATGATCGGCTGCGCGACGTACTTCGTGCTCGGTGCGGACGACACCACCGGCCTCCCGCCGCTCGCCCTGGCCGCCGGCGGCCTCGTGGTCGGCGCCGTCGGGCCTCGGCCTGCTCGGCCTCGTGGGACTGCTGCCGATGCGGGCCGTGACGACCTCGGTGACGTACGCCGGCCACGCGACACCCTGGTGGGTGCCCCTGGTGCTCCTGGGCCTGATGACCGCAGCGGTCGCCTACGTCACCGGCATCGGCGCCGCCCGCGTGCTCGGCTCGCGGCTCGCGTCGTTCGTCGCGCTGAGCGAGGTCGTGGCGGGGGTCCTGTGGGCCTGGCTGCTGCTCGACGAGCTGCCCGGGCCGGTCCAGCTGCTCGGCGGCGTGCTGATCCTCGTCGGCGTGGTCGGGGTCAAGCTGGGCGAGCGCGACGTCGCCGTCGTGCCGGGGCCCGCGCCGATCTGAGAAACTCTCTCGACGCCTGCAACATCTGCCGGTCGCCGGGCGTGAGTCGTGCATGGATGGGACCGTGACCGACCTGACGCGCGATGCCGCGCGCGCCGGCCGACGGATGGCGTACCGAGGCCTGGGGCGACCTGCAGGTGGAGGTGCCTGCGGACTGGGGCTACGGCGGAGCACCGGACGCCGCCGGCACCGGGTGCCTCCCGCAGGCGATGCTGGACGCGCGCGGCGCGCCGCTCGACGGGGCCGCGGTGAGTGGGTACGTCGGGAGGCCGCTGGCCCTCACCGACGTGTGCGCCCGGTACGACCAGGGGCAGACGCCGCAGACGCCGTACGTGTGGCTGGGGGCGGGGGTGGAGCCGGGGACCGTCGACCTCGGGGGCGGCTACGTCCAGGAGACGGTGGACGTCGACGGCACGACCCTCACGGTCGCCAGCCGAGACGCCGCACTTCGCGAGCGGGTCCTCGAGTCGGCTACGGGTGGGGAGGCCTGCCTGTCCGAGATCGATCGGTCCGGGTCGATCGCGCACGACCGTGCTGCGGATCCCGACGGCGTGCCCGTGACCCTGCGAGTGTGCGCCTACCGGCGTTCGGGTCAGCCGGAGGGCGGGGTGGGATCGTGGCAGCTCACGTACGCCGCGGACCACGGCAAGGAGGCCGTGACCACCTACCTGGCGGCGGTCGCGGCCGGCGAGCCGACCCCGCGACCAGTGCCCCGAGCTCGACTACCTGCTCGGGGAGGCCGTGGTGCTCGAGCTCCTCGACGCCGACGGCGGGGTCCTGCGTCAGGACAGCGTCAACACGTTCGGCAGGTGCTCCGGCATCGGGGTCGGGGCGACGTCACGTGTGGGAGCTGCGGACGACCCGCCTCACGCCCGCGATGGCCCGGCCGTGGGCACTCGGTGGCAGTGCGACGCGGTCGTGCACGGTGATGCCGACCTGGGGTTCATCGAGCCCGCGGGTCGAGGCACCTGCGCCGAGGCCGGCCCGGCATCCGGGCGGGTGTCGAGTCCGCGCCTGTCGCACCTCCTGGCTACTCGCGGCCCTGCCAGGTGGTCAGGCAGGCCCGGTTGCCCTGCGGGTCCGGTACGGGCGGCGCTCGTGTCGTCGTCGGCTCACTCAGGCCTCACGCCTAGCGATGCCTGCCTCGATCGGGCTGGCCCGGATCGTGCGGTCCGATCGACCTCCGACCGGTCGGTCGAGCGTCAGCGCTGGTCCTGGCGCTTGACCACGACCTCGCGCAGGATCAGCAGGATCGCCGCGGCGGTCGGGATCGCGAGGAGCGCGCCGACGACGCCGAGCAGCGCGGCGCCGACGAGGGCGGCGATGACGGTGACCGCGCCGGGCACGTCGACGGACTTCTTCATGACCCGCGGATAGATCACGTAGTTCTCGAACTGCTGGTAGACCACGTAGAAGATCGCGCAGGCCACGCCCACCTGGATGTCGGTGGCGAAGGCGATGGCGGTCACGATGACCGCCCCGATGGTGGCGCCGATCATCGGGATGACGTCGAGGAGCGCGACGACGAAGGACAGTGCGACGGCGTACTCACCGAGACCGACGACGAACAGGAAGACCAGGGACGAGAGCCCGGCACACAGCGCGACGATGAAGGCGCCCGAGACGTAGCCGCCGACGTTGTGGATGATCCGGTCGCCGAGCTTGGTCACGCGGTCGCGGCGCGAGGCGGGGGTGAGGCTGTAGAAGGCCTTCTTGGTGGTCTCGAGCGAGGCGAGGAAGTAGAGCGTCAGGACGATGACGATGAAGGCGTTGAACAGCGCCGAGATGATCTTCAGGCCGAAGCCGAGGACCCCACCGAACAGGCCGCTGATGAAGTCGCCGTTGGCTGACGTACTCCTTGAGCTTGTCGATGATCTGGTACTCGTCGTTGAGGTCCTGGACCCGCTTGTTGCCCTGGAGCCGGTCGAGCCAGCCCGGGACGTTGTCGCTCAGCGAGGTGACCTGGTCGCTGATGACCGGCACGATCGCCACGACGAACAGGGCGACCGCGCCGAGCGCGGCGACGATGACCAGGGCGACCGCGAACGAGCGCCGCATGTTGCGGCGCTCGAAGAACTCCACCGCCGGGTTGAGGCCGGCGGCGAGGAACAGCGAGACGACGACCAGCATCAGCACGGAGCCGATGCCGACCACCGCCTGGAAGAGGAACCACGCCAGGAGCGCGCCCAGGGCGCCCACGAAGCCGATGTAGAACGGGTTGCGGCGCGCGAAGGCTCGCCGGGGGTGCCGAGCTCGTCGGCTCCTCGCGCGCCTCCTCGACCTCCTCGCGGCCTCCTCGGCTCGCTCGGCGGCGTCCTCGGCGCGCTCCGCGGCGTCCTCGGCCCGGTCGGCCGCCTCGTCGGCGGTCGCCGGGTCCGGGCTCAACTCTCGTCCTCGGCGAACCCGGCGACGACGTCGCGCAGCGAGGCGAGCTGGGCGGTGATGGAGTCGCGACGCTTGACCAGCCGGTCGAGCTCGGCCTTGGTGGCCGCGATCTCGCGCTGGGCGGCGTCGTCGCCGGCCGTGGTGACCTGCTCGGCCTTGTGGCTGGCGGCGGCGACGATCTGCTCGGCCTCGCGGCGGGCCCGAGCTGAGCAGGGCCTCGCTCTCGGCGGCGGCCGCGGCGCGGTTGTCGGTGGCCTGCTTGGCGGCCTCGGTGGCGCGCTCCTCGGCGGCCAGGGCCCGCTGCTCGGCCTCCTCGACGAGGCGCTTGGTCTCGGCCACGGCGGAGTTGTGGTGGTCGGTGGCCTCGCGGGCCAGCCGCTCCTTCTCCACCGCGAGGGTGCGGCGAGCCTCCTGGACCTCGCGGTCGGCCGCGGCTCGAGCCTGCTCGACCTCGCGCTGGGCGCCGGTGCGCATCTCGCTGGTCTCCTGCTGGGCGGCCAGACGGACCTGGTCGGCCTCGCGCTTGGCCCCGGCGATCAGGTCGGCGGCCTCGGCCTGCGGCGTGGGCGCGCTCCTGCTCGGCGTCGGCCTGCATCCGCGCGCGGGTCTCGTCGAGCTCGCGGAGCTGGACGACCTTCATGTCCTCCACCTCGCGTCGTGGCGTCGGAGCGGATGGCCTTGGCGTCGCGCTCGGCCTGGGCGCGGATCTCGGCGGCGTCGCGCTGGGCGACCTCGCGGATCTCGTCGGCCTCCTCCTCGGCGAGGCGCAGCATCGTGCTGGCCCGCCCGCCGAGCCCGGCGTACGACGGCGACTTGATCTCGGCCAGGTCCTGCTTGAGCGCCTCGACCTGCGGCCTCGAGGTCGAGCACCCGGCGCTCGGACTCGGTGAGGCTCGGCGCTGAGCCCGGCCTTCTCGCTGCTCAGCTGACGTACCCGGGCGTCGACCGACGCCGCGGTCGTAGCCGTTGCGGCGGACCACCGGGAACGCCGCGGTGCCGCTCGGCGCCGGCTCGGCGCCGGTGCCGCGCCGGACGGGGGCGGAGGGGGTCGCCGGGGGTCGCCGGAGCCGAGGTAGCGGCCTTCGTGGGCGGCAGCACCGGCTTCTGCTGGCGGCCGGCGGAGGCCTGCTTCGCGCACGGCCGGGATCACCTGGGTCGACTCGGTGTCGGGGTTGCTCGGCCGGCCGGTCCCGAGGCCTTCGGGCTGTCGGCCTCGTCGGGCTCTTCGTCGAAGATGGACAGACCCTGATCGCTCATCGAAGTGGTTCCTCGTTCCAGTCGGGGGTGGCGGGGACCATGATCCCCGATCCGTCGGCCAGACCCAACCACGCGCGCGCCTCAAGATCGCCGGCGCGTCCGGCGGGCCTGCTCAGACGCCGCGGAACCGGTTGATCTTGTCCACGTGCTGGGACCGCAGCTCGTGGTCGCGCACGCCGAGGCCCTCCTCCGGGGCCAGGCACAGGACGCCGACCTTGCCCTGGTGGAGGTTGTGGTGGACGTCGAGCGCGGCCTGGCCGACCTCGTCGAGGGTGTAGGTGCGCGACAGGGTCGGGTGGATCATGCCCTTGGCGATGAGGCGGTTGGCCTCCCACGACTCGCGGTAGTTGGCGAAGTGGGAGGAGATGATCCGCTTGAGGTTCATCCACAGGTAGCGGTTGTCGTACTCGTGCATGTAGCCGCTGGTGGAGGCGCAGGTGGTGATGATGCCGCCCTTGCGGGTCACGTAGACCGAGGCGCCGAAGGTCTCGCGGCCGGGGTGCTCGAAGACGATGTCGATGTCCTCACCGCCGGTGAGCTCGCGGATCTTGGCGCCGAGGCGCTTCCACTCCGCCGGGTCCTGGGTGTGCTCGTCCTTCCAGAACCGGTAGCCCTCCTCGGAGCGGTTGATGATCAGCTCCGCGCCCATCGAGCGGGCGATCGCCGCCTTCTCGTCGTTGGAGACCACGCAGACCGGCACGGCGCCGCCGTTGAGGGCGTACTGCGTCGCGAAGCCGCCCAGTCCGCCGGAGGCGCCCCAGATCAGGACGTTGTCGCCCTGCTTCATGTTGCCGCCGTTCTTGGACACGAGCTGGCGGTAGGCGGTGGAGTTGACCAGGCCGGGCGAGGCGGCCTCCTCCCAGGTGAGGTGGTCCGGCTTGGGCATCAGCTGGTTGGACTTGACCAGCGCGATGTGGGCCAGGCCGCCGAAGTTGGTCTCGAAGCCCCAGATCCGCTGCTGGGGGTCCATCATCGTGTCGTCGTGGCCGTCGGAGTCCTCGAGCTCGACCGAGAGGCAGTGCGCGACGACCTCGGTGCCCGGCTTCCACTTGGTGACGCCGGGTCCGGTCTTCAGCACCACGCCGGACAGGTCGGAGCCGACCACGTGGTAGGGCAGGTCGTGGCGCTTGGTGAGCTCGGAGAGCCGCCCGTAGCGCTTGAGGAAGCCGAACGTCGAGACCGGCTCGAAGATCGAGGTCCACACGGTGTTGTAGTTGATCGCCGAGGCCATGACCGCGACGTAGGCCTCACCGGGGCCGAGCTCGGGCAGGGCGACGTCCTCGACGTGCAGGGACTTGCGGGGGTCCTTGTCGCGGGCAGCCAGTCCCCTCGAACATGTCGACCTCGTCCTCGTGCACCGTCACCGCACGGTAGGACTCCGGCGAGCTCGAGGTTGGCGAAGTCCTCCGAGGAGGCGTCGCCGGACTGGCCGGCCATGATGGCGTCGAGGATGTGCTGCACGGGTGGTCTCCTTGCGCTGGTTCACACGGTCGGCCGAAAGATACCGACGAGTAACGGGGCTGTGGGGCGAGTGTGCTCGACGTCTCAGTGACGCTGTCGCCGCGGCGTCGGCGGCCAGCCCCGGCCCGGCTGGCGGGCGGTCGGGCCCGACGGTGCCGCCCGGTGCCTGCTCAGTGCCTGCTCCGTGCCGCGTCAGGCCTGCTCAGTGGACGGCGGCGCCGGTTCGACCAGCTCGACGAGCACCCCGCCGGCGTCCTTGGGGTGCACGAAGTTGATCCGGGAGTCGCTGGTGCCGCGGCGCGGGGCGTCGTACAGCAGCCGCAGGCCGCGCTCGCGCAGGATCGCGCTGACCTGCTCGACGTCGGTGACGCGGTAGGCGACCTGCTGGCAGCCGGGGCCGTTGCGGTCGAGGTACTTGGCGATCGTCGAGGTCTCGTCGATCGGCGCGAGCAGCTGCACGCAGGAGGTGGAGTCGCCGACGGCCATCATCGCCTCGCGCACGCCCTGCTCCTCGTTGACCTCCTCGTGGGCCACCGTCATGCCGAAGGTGTCGCGGTAGAACGCGATCGCCTCGTCGAGGTCGGGCACCGCCATGCCGACGTGGTCGATGGCGGTGAAGAGGTGCTCGGGGATGTCCAGTGCGGTCATGGCGTCATGGTCCCCGCCCGCCCGGGTCCGCGGCAACCCGTCTCATGGACAGGTCCGGGGCATGTGACATGTGCCTCACCTGCGCCGCGGGTGGACACCCTCGTGAAGGCCCTGACTCGGTGAGTAGCATCGGCCGGACCAGCCGAACTCCAGTGGAGGCACCATGTCTGGATCCGTCATCGTCGCCGGGGCCCGTACCCCCATCGGCCGCCTGCTCGGCGGCTTCAAGAGCCTGTCCGCCGCAGACCTCGGCGGGGTCGCCATCAAGGGCGCGCTCGAGAAGGCCGGCGTGACCGGCGACCAGGTCGACTACCTGATCATGGGCCAGGTCATCCTGGCCGGTGCCGGCCAGAACCCCGCTCGCACCGCCGGCATCGCGGGCGGCCTGCCGCTCGGCGTCCCCTCGATCACCATCAACAAGGTGTGCCTCTCGGGCCTCAACGCCATCGCCACGGCGGACCAGATGATCCGCGCCGGCGAGGCCGACATCATCGTGGCCGGCGGCATGGAGTCGATGACCAACGCCCCGCACCTGCTGCCCGAAGTCCCGCGAGGGCTTCAAGTACGGCGACACCACGCTGGTCGACTCGATGGCCTACGACGCGCTCTACGACCAGACCACCCAGCAGGCCATGGGCGCGCTCACCGAGCAGTACAACGCCGCGAGGACCCAGCTCACCCGCGAGGAGCAGGACGAGTTCGCCGCCGCCTCGCACCAGAAGGCCGCGGCCGCGTGGAAGAACGGCGTCTTCGACGACGAGGTCGTCCCGGTCTCGATCCCGCAGCGCAAGGGCGACCCGGTCGTCGTCAGCGCCGACGAGGGCGTGCGCGGCGACACGACCGCCGAGTCGCTCTCCGGGCTGCGCCCGGCGTTCTCCAAGGACGGCACGATCACCGCCGCCTCGTCCTCGCAGATCTCCGACGGCGCCTGCGCCGTCGTCGTGATGAGCAAGGCCAAGGCCGAGGAGCTCGGGCTGGAGTGGCTGGCCGAGATCGGCGCCCACGGCATGGTCGCCGGCCCCGACTCCACCCTGCAGATGCAGCCTGCCAACGCGACCGCGAAGGCGTGCGCCAAGGAGGGCATCGAGCCCAGCGACCTCGACCTCGTCGAGTTCAACGAGGCGTTCGCCGCGGTCGGCATCGAGTCGGCCCGCTCCCTGGGCCTCGACCCGGAGAAGGTCAACGTCAACGGCGGCGCGATCGCGCTGGGTCACCCGGTCGGCATGTCCGGGGCCCGCGTCGTGCTGCACCTCGCCCTCGAGCTCAAGCGCCGCGGTGGCGGCGTCGGCGCCGCCGCCCTGTGCGGTGGCGGCGGTCAGGGCGACGCGCTGATCGTCAAGGTTCCCGACTGCCTGAGCCATGTCCCGGGAGTCGACGGAGCGGTCGTAGCGCGGGCCGTACCGCGGCTCGGTCCCCGATCTCGTCGCGTCCGCCCGTGCCGGTGAGGCGCGGGCGGTCGCGCGGCTGATCTCGCTCGTCGAGGACGAGTCGCCGCTGCTGCGCGAGGTGACCGCGGCCCTCGCGCCGCACACCGGCCGGGCGCACGTGATCGGCCTGACCGGCTCGCCGGGCGTCGGCAAGTCGACGTCGACCAACGCCCTGGTCCGCGCGCTCCGCGACCAGGGCCGGCGCGTCGGCGTCCTCGCGGTCGACCCGTCCTCGCCGTTCTCGGGGGGTGCCCTGCTCGGCGACCGGGTGCGGATGGGCGACCACGCCACCGACGAGGGCGTCTTCATCCGCTCGATGGCCGCCCGCGGGCACCTGGGCGGACTGTCCTGGTCGACGCCGCAGGCGATGCGGGTGCTCGACGCCGCCGGCTTCGACGTCGTCCTGGTCGAGACCGTCGGCGTCGGCCAGAGCGAGGTCGAGGTCGCCGGCCTCGCCGACACCACGGTCGTCCTGCTCGCGCCCGGGATGGGCGACGGCATCCAGGCCGCCAAGGCCGGCATCCTCGAGATCGGCGACGTCTACGTCGTCAACAAGGCCGACCGCGACGGCGCCGCCCAGGTGGCGCGCGACCTGCGCGGCGATGCTCGGCCACGGCGAGCGACGTGAGGGCGCCTGGCGCCGGCCGATCCTGAAGACCGTCGCGCAGACCGGCGACGGCATCGACGAGGTCGTGGCCGCCCTCGACGAGCACCGCGCCTGGCTGGACGCCTCCGGCGACGCTCGACCGTACGCCGTGCGCGCCGGGCCCGCGCCGAGATCGAGGCGATCGCGGTGGGCGCCGCTGCGCCGCCGGTGGGCGGCGCGTGGGCGAGCACACCGAGCTCGACGAGCTCGCCGCCGCCGTCGTGGCCGGCACACCGACCCTACGCCGCGGCCGACCGCCTGCTCGACGACGCGTCGTCGTGAACGGTCCGCGCGACGCAGTGCCCGACAGGAGCGCGCAGCGTCCGAGCTCGACCCGCCATGATGGCCCGATGCTCCCGTTCGACCCGATCGACGAAGCCGCTCGCCAGTGGGGCGAGCGGTGGGACGGCGTGCCCGCGATGCACGCGGTCACGTCGCTGATGCGGGTGCAGCAGCTCGTCATCGGACGCCTCGACGCGATCCTCAAGCCGCACGACCTGAGCTTCGCGCGCTACGAGGCCCTCGTGCTGCTCACCTTCTCCTCGCGCGGCTCGCTCCCGCTGGGCAAGATGGGGGAGCGGCTGCAGGTGCACCCGACCTCGGTCACCTCGATCGTCAAGCGGCTGGCCGACCAGGGCCTGTCGAACGGCGCCAGCACCCCGACGACGGGCGGGCCGTGCTGGCCGAGATCACCCCGGCCGGGCGCGCCTCGTCGAGCGCGCCACCCCGGACCTGGTCGCCGCCGACTTCGGGCTCGACGCGCCCGACGAGCCGCGCGCGCCGCCCTCTCGGAGCTGCTGCGCCCGATCCGCAACGCGCCGGCGACTTCTAGGCCTGCTGACCGGCCGCGCCGCGCTCCCCGGGGTCAGCCGAGCGACACGTCGAGCCAGACCGACCGGTGGTCGGAGGACGGGAACGGGTACTCGCCGGTGAGCCGCGACAGCGGGTCGCTCGGACACGGGCCAGAAGATGCCCGCGCCGCGGACCCTCAGCTGCGCGGGAGGGCAGCACGTAGTCGGCGCGCAGGTTGCCGGGCGCCGGGACGTCGGAGAAGTCGGCGGTGTCGTAGGCCGGGTCGCGAGAGGTGGGTGACGTTGGCGCCGCCCTGGCGGGCCGGCCGCCTCGGGGCCGCCGGCCGAGGTCGGCAGCGGGTCGCTGGATCCGCGGGGAGTCGAGCAGCTGCTGGATCGCACCGGGCACGCGAGTCGCCGTCGAGCGGGTCGGAGTTCTGGTCGCCGGCGATCACGAACGACGACGCCGCGCCGCAGGCCGCCGTGCCGACCGCGGTCGTCGTACGGGTAGGCGCGCGCCGGCGACGTAGTCGGCCCAGAACCGGATCTCGTCGTGGTTGCGCGTGCCGTTGCGGTCCTCGGGGCCGTCGAAGGTCGGCGGCGTCGGGTGCGAGACGAGGAAGTGCACGGTGCGCCGGCCGATCCGGATCGGCAGGTCCCAGTGCGACTTGCTCGACAGCCGGACGTCGGCGAGCTCGTCGGGGGAGTACCAGTCGGCCGGCGCGGCCGTGGCCGGGTCGTCGGGCAGCAGGGCGCCGGGCATGTCCTTCCACAGGAAGTCCTGGAAGGTGCGGGCCCGCCGGGTGTCGATCGGGTACCTGCTGAGCACGACCATGCCGTACTGGCCGGGGAAGAGCCCGAAGCCGAAGGCGTCGTTGCCGCCGCCGACCGTGCCGTCGTTGTCGAGGTCGTGCCCGCTGGGGATGCCGGTGTTGGACGGCGCCGACGTAGGCGTAGCGGTAGCGGATCGGCTTCGGCGCCGTGGTGGCCCACCTCGAGGTAGTTGTCCCGGAACAGGTCGACGGCGCTGCCGTCGGCGACGTAGTCGAACTCGTTGAGCAGCAGCACGTCGGGCCGGGTGCGCTGGATGATCTCGGCGACCGCGGCGGCCTGCGGGTCGTCCGGGGTCGAGAGGTCGTCGACCAGCTCGCCCTCGGTGCCGCGGTTGAGGGAGGCGTTGAAGGTCTGGAACCGGACCGTCGAGCGGTCCCCGTGGTGGCCGTGCTGGTGGCCGTGACCGCCGCCGTGCTGGCCGCCGTGGCCGTGGCCGCCGCCGTGGCCTGCTCCGTGACCGTCGGCATGGTGCCCGTGGTCACCCCCGCCGCCGGCGTCGGCCGGCGCGGCCACCAGCGTCGGGGTGATCAGGGCGAACGTGGAGAGGGCCAGGGCGGGAAGAGTCGCTACGCGCCCGAGAAAGCGTCGTCATGACTCCACCCTGGCACGTGCGCGACGGCGTGGCCACGAACGGAAGGTGAACCCTGCCCGGGCGGCTCGACCGGTGCCCCGCCGGGGCCGAGCCGGGGCACGGCCTAGGATCGGGGCATGACGCAGCAGCCGTTCACCCGTCCCGGCGCGATCGACCTCTCCGCCCTCAAGCGCCCCGCCCCGCCGGCCCCGTCCGCGCCCGCAGCCGGCCCCGGTGGTCAGCCGGGCGGTGCCGCTTCCGGCGCACCGGGCGGGTCGTCGTACGCCCTGGAGGTGACTGCCGAGAACTTCCAGCAGGTCATCGAGATGTCGATGACCGCTCCGGTGCTGCTGGTGCTCTTCTCGCGCACCCAGCTGCCCGAGAGCGGCCGGCTGGCCGACGACCTGGCCACGGTGTCGGGGGAGTACGAGGGGCGATTCCTCGCCGGTCTCGTCGACGTCGACGCCTCGCCGCAGATCGCCCAGGCGATGCAGGTGGAGTCGATCCCGCTGGTCGTCGCCGTGCTCGAGGGCCGACCGGCCCCGCTGCTCCAGGACGCCGTGCCGCTCGACGAGCTGCGCACGATGATGAACCAGGTCATGCAGTCGCTGACCGCCCAGGGGATGACCGGGCGGCACCAGCCGCTCACCGGCGCGCCCGGGAGGCCCCCGACGCCGACGGCGAGCCGCAGAGCGACCCGCGCTACGCCGCCGCCGAGGACGCCCTGGCCCGCAACGACATCGACGCCGCGGTCGCGGAGTACCAGAAGCTGGTGACCGCCAACCCGGCCGACCACGAGGCCGCGGCCGGCCTGGCCATGGCCACGGTGCTGCAGCGCACCCAGGGCGTCGACCTGGACGCCGCCCGCGCCGCCGCGGCGGCCGCGCCCGACGACGTCGAGGCCCAGACGCTCGTGGCCGACCTCGACCTCCTCGGCGGGCACGTCGAGGACGCGTTCCTGCGCCTGATCGACCTGGTGCGCCGGACCCGTCGAGCAAGGAGCGGGACCGCGCGCGCGAGCACCTGCTCGGGCTCTTCGCCGCCGTCGGCAACGACGACGAGCGGGTGCTCAAGGGGCGCCAGAGCCTCGCCTCGGCGCTGTACTAGCCGACCGCGGTGACCGAGCTGGCCCGAGGCGCGGGCTACCTCGGCCGGGGCTGGTCGTTCCTGCGCGGCCGACGCCGGCTGCTGCTGCTCGGCATGCTCCCGGCGCTGCTGGTGCTGCTCGTGCTCGGCTCGGTCTACGTCGTGCTGCTCCTGCAGGTCGGTGACCTGGTCGCCTGGGCGACCCCGTTCGCCGACGACTGGGTGGGCGCCCTGCGCACCCTGGTGCGCCTGCTCCTCGCGCTCGCGGTGCTGCTCGGCTCGCTGCTGCTGTTCTCGGCACTGTTCGTCGGGCTCACGCTGACGGTCGGCGAACCCTTCTACGCGCGGATCTGGCGCGAGACCGAGGCGATGCTCGGGGGAGTCGTCCCGGACCACGAGGTCGGTCTCCTGCGCTCGCTGCGCGACGGGGTGGTGCTGGCCGTCACCGGCCTGGCCTGCTCGCTGGCCGTCGTGGCGCACCGGGTTCGTGCCCGTGGTCGGCCCGGCCGTCGGCATCGTGCTCGGCACGGCGTTCTCGGGGCGGCTCGTCGCCCGCGAGCTGCTCGGTCGACCGCTCGAGGCGCGTGGGCTCGACGCCGCTGCGCAGCGGACGCTCCTGGCGCCGTACCGCTCGCGGGTGCTGGGCTTCGGCGTCGCCACCCAGCTGTGCTTCCTGGTGCCGCTCGGTGCCGTGCTGGTGATGCCGGCCGCGGTCGCGGGGGCGGCCATGCTGGCGCGCGACGTGCTGCCGGGCGATCGCTGACCGGTCCGGGAAGGACCGTCTCGACGCTGTCACCCGGCACCGCCCGCGTGCCGACCCTCGGGGCCGGCACGCGGAGGAGGAGCCGACTCGTCAGCGCATCCGCTGGAAGATGAAGAGAGCGAGCGCGATGATGGCGAGGATGATCAGAATGGTCCACAACATGGTGGGCTCCGTCCGTTGGTGGTCGTGATGGAACGGAGCCCGGACGGCTCCGCCTGCTGACCTCGTCGCGGATGCGGCGAGGCGTGCCCCAGAGAGTCCCATCGACGTCGGGTCGTGTCCAGCCGACACTCGGTGCGAGGTCGACGACCGCAGTGAGGGGCAGTGCTCAGCCGCGGACCTCGACGAGCGCGCTCACGCCGGCGCCCGCGGTGCCGGCTGACGAGAGGGCCGCGACCACGGCCGCGACGGCGGGCGAGGCGGCCATCGTGCGCCGGTGCACGGCGACCACGTCGCGGGTCGGCTCCGGGTCGCAGGCGGGTACGGCGACCAGGTCGGCGCCGAGCGGCGCCGCGGCCCAGGCGCGGGACCAGGGCGATGCCGAGCCCGGCGCCGACCAGCGGCGAGGTGCGACTCGAACTCCAGCGGACTCGTGCGCGATCCGGGGGCGGCGGCCGGTGCCGTCGTACATCCGGCTCAGCCACTGGCGGCAGATCGTGCCCTCCGGGCGTGGCGACCCAGCCCTCGTCGACGAGGTCGTGCGGCGTGAGGACGTCGCGCCCGGCGAGCGGGTGGTCGCGGTGCACGATGACGTCGGCGACGTCGGCGGCCACCGACGTGCGCACCAGGTGCTCGGGCAGCTCGAGCGCCACGTCGCCCCACGTGTGCACCAGGCCGACCTCGAGCCGGCCGTCGGCGACCAGTGCG
The DNA here is from genome assembly GCA_963757695.1 of uncultured Actinomycetota bacterium. Taxonomy (GTDB): domain Bacteria; phylum Actinomycetota; class Actinomycetes; order Propionibacteriales; family Nocardioidaceae; genus Nocardioides. The sequence continues at coordinate 131,862 of CAVWTJ010000002.1, read as the reverse complement.
ACGGTGTCCCACGGCTCGCGCTCGACCAGGGTGATCGCTGAGGTCGGGGTGGGCGCGCAGCAGGTCGCGGACGACCGGCGCGACCAGGCCGCGCATCGCGGTGGAGAACGCCGCCAGTCGCAGGTGGCCGACCACCTGCTCGGCCTGGCGGTGCAGGTCGGCCTCGACCTGCTCGAGGTCGCGCAGCAGCCGCCCGCCCGGCGTCGACGAGGTGGCGCCCGTGCGCGGTGAGCATGACGCCTCGACCGACCCGCTCGAGGAGCGGTACCCCGGTCTGCCGCTCCAGCCGCTTCACCTGCTGCGACACCGCGCTGGGGGTGAACCCGAGCGCGGCGGCCGCCGCGACCACCGAGCCGTGGGTGTCGACGGCGCGGAGCGCGGTCGAGGGCCTCGAGATCGATCATGCAGCAACGCTACCGAATGACATGTACCAAGCATTGCTGGTGCTTCACGGTAGCGGCCGCCAGGCTGGAGCCGTGACCCGAGCCGACTCCCTCCTCGCCGCCCTCGTCGCCACGATCTGGGGCTTCAACTTCGTGGTGATCGACTGGGGGATGCACGGCGTGCCGCCGCTGCTCTTCGTCGCCGCCCGCTTCCTGGTCGTGCTGCTGCCGGCGGTGCTTCCTCCTGCCCCGGCCGCCGGACCTGCCGTGGCGCATCCTGCTCGGCGGTCGGGGCGTTCATGTCGCTGGGACAGTTCGGGTTCCTCTACGTCGCCATGGACGCCGGCATGCCGCCCGGGCTGGCCGCCCTGGTGCTCCAGGCGCAGGTGATCTTCACCGTCGTGATCGCCGCCGGGGTGCTGCGCGAGCGGCCGACGCGCGGCCCAGGCCGCCGGGCGTGCTGGTCGGCTCGCTCGGACTGGTCGTGGTCGGCGCTGGGACGCGGCGGGCACGTGCCCCTGCTCGCGCTGGCGCTGTGCCTGCTCGGTGCGCTGTCGTGGGGCATCGGCAACGTCGTGTCCCGCGGCTCGGGGGCCACCGGCGGTCTCGCGCTGACGGTGTGGTCGGCGCTCGTCGTACCGGTGCCGTTGCTGCTGCTCTCCCTGCTCCTCGACGGGCCCGCCGCGGTGGTCGACGGGGTGGCGTCGTTCGGCTGGCAGGCGGGGCTCTCGACGCTCTACACCGCCGGGCTCGCCTCGCTCGTGGGCTACGGGATCTTCAACACCCTGCTCTCGCGCAACCCGTCGGCTGCGGTCGTGCCGTGGGTGCTGCTGGCGCCGGTCGTCGCGATGGCCTCGGCCTGGCTGCTCCTCGACCAGCAGCCCAGCGCCGGTGAGCTCGGCGGCGGTGCCGTGATGATCGTCGGCGTGCTGGTCGCGCTGCGGGGGCCCCGCCCCGCTCCGCACGGCCGGCACGCCCCGCCTCCGCAGCTGCCCGCCCGCGCTGACCCGTCAGTTCTCCGCTGACCCGTCAGTTCTAGACGTGACGGGTCGGCCCCAGACGTGACGGGTCAGCGGCCGGACTCGGTGTACGACGGGCCGCCGGACAGCCCGGCCAGCGCGGCGGCGACGCGGCGGGCGGTGAAGTCGGCGGCACGCTCCTGGACCTGGGCGAGCGTGCAGAACTCCGCGGAGCGGATCTCGCGGGCCTGCTTGACGATCCGATCGGTGATGGCAGGGTCGTGCACCCCGCCGTCGAAGACCAGGCAGAGCGCGTCGTCCCAGCCGCCCCACGGCGGGAGCCAGTCGGTGAGCAGCAGCGGCCCGGCCGGGATCGTGAGCGCGAGCTCCTCCTCGACCTCGCGCGAGACCGCCTCGCGCGGCGACTCGCCGACCTCGACGACCCCGCCGGGCAGGTCCCAGTCCTGCTTGTAGGTGAGCTCGCACAGCAGCACCCGCGGCTCGGGCGAGGTGGTGTCGCGGATCAGCATCTGGCTGATGCCCCGCTTGCGGGGCAGGAAGGAGTTGAGCAGCGCGCGGAACCCTCCCGGCTCGTGCACCGGGGTGTCGGTGGCCAGGCGTGCGTAGACGATCCGGTCGCCACCGACGCCCGCGCATCACGCCCTCGCGGCGCATGCCCGACCAGGTCGCGGTGCGCTGGCCGGCCTCGTCGGCGACGTCCACCAGGGCCTCGACCCGCTCGTGCTCGACCAGGGCGGCCGCGACCTCGCGCCGGACGACGTCGACGTTCTCGCCCGGCACCCACGAGATCCGTGCGATCCCGTCGGCGACGGGGGTCACGGTCGTCGGCTGCTCGCTCACGACCCCAGCCTAGGGCGTGGACCCACGGTGCCGGGCACCTGCTTCCGGGTGGGCGCCGGCGCGCTCAGGAGTCGTGTCGCAGCCACACCGTCGCCAGGGGCGGTACGACGAGGGTCGCGTGCGCGGGCATCGCCGCATGCTCTGCCCTCGACGGCCAGGACCGAGCCGAGGTTGCCGACACCGGAGCCGCCGTAGGCCGCCGCGTCGGTGTTGAGCACCTCCGACCAGACGCCCGCCGCGGGCAGCCCGAGCCGGTAGGCGTCGTGGGGCACCGAGGAGAAGTTGGTCACGCACACCAGGTCGGGCTCGCCGGGCGCGCGGCGCACGAAGGAGTAGGTGTTGCGGCCCGTGTCGTCGGCGTCGATCCACGAGAACCCGGCGGGCGACGCGTCGTCGGCCCAGGCGGCCGGCGAGCCGACGTAGGCGCGGTTCAGGTCGCCCACGAGGTCGTGCAGTCCGCGGTGCTCGGGGTGCTCGAGCAGCCACCAGTCGAGCTCGCGGGACTCGGCCCACTCCGACTCCTGGCCGATCTCGCAGCCCATGAACAGCAGCTGCTTGCCGGGGTGCGCCCACTGGAAGGCGTAGTAGGCGCGCAGCGTCGCCAGCTGCTGCCAGCGGTCGCCGGGCATCTTGCGCAGCAGCGAGCCCTTGCCGTGGACGACCTCGTCGTGCGAGAGCGGGAGCACGAAGTTCTCGGTCCAGGCGTAGGTGATCGCGAAGGTCATGTCGTGGTGGTGCCACTGGCGGTGGACCGGCTCGCGGGCGAGGTAGTCGAGCGTGTCGTGCATCCAGCCCATGTTCCACTTGAAGCCGAACCCGAGCCCGCCGTCGGACGTCGGACCGGAGACGCCCGGCCAGGAGGTGGACTCCTCGGCGATCGTGGCCGACGCCGGGCACGCGCTTGTAGACGGTGGCGTTCATCTCCTGGAGGAACTGCACCGCCTCGAGGTTCTCGCGGCCGCCGTGCTTGTTGGGCGACCACTCGCCCTCCTCGCGGGCGTAGTCGAGGTAGAGCATCGAGGCCACGCCGTCGACGCGCAGGCCGTCGGCGTGGAACTCCTCGAGCCAGTAGAGCGCGTTGGCGTAGAGGAAGTTGCGCACCTCGGGCCGGCCGAAGTTGAAGATGTGGGAGCCCCACTCCTTGTGCCAGCCGCGCTGCGGGTTGGGGTCCTCGTAGAGCGGGGTGCCGTCGAAGTTGACCAGCGCCCACTCGTCGGTGGCGAAGTGCCCGGGCACCCAGTCGAGGATCACGCCGATCCCGGCCTGGTGGAAGCGGTCGACGAGGCGACGGAAGCCGTCGGGGTCGCCGAAGCGCGAGTCCGGCGCGAAGTACGACGTGACGTGGTAGCCCCACGACCCGCCGAAGGGGTGCTGCATCACGGGCATCAGCTCGACGTGGGTGAAGCCCGAGGTCGCTGCAGGTAGGGGACCAGGTCGTCGGCCATCTCGTCGTAGGACCAGAACCCGCCGCCCGGGTGGCGCTTCCACGAGGCCGAGGTGCATCTCGTAGATCGACATCGGCTCCGCGACCGGCTGCTTGGCCGCGCGGGCGGTCATCCACTCGTCGTCGCCCCAGGTGTGGGTCGACTCGTAGACGCGCGACGAGGTCGCGGGCGCCACCTCGGCGAAGTACGCCATCGGGTCGGCCTTCTCGCGCCAGACGTCGTCGGCGCCGAGGACCACGAACTTGTACGCCGTCCCGGCACCGACCGCGGGCACGAACAGCTCCCACACGCCGGACTGGCCGAGCTGGCGCATCGGGTGCTCGCGGCCGTCCCAGCGAGTTGAAGTCGCCCTTGACCCGCACCGCGCGCGCCGAGGGTGCCCACACGGCGAACGACGTGCCGCTGATCGGGTCTCCGTACGGGCACCTCGTAGTGGTGCACCCGGGAGCCGAGCACCTGCCAGAGGTTCTCGTGGCGGCCCTCGTTGACCAGGTGCAGGTCCATCTCGCCGAGCGTCGGCAGGAAGCGGTAGGGGTCGTCGAGCACGATCTCGCCGTGGCCGTAGTCGACGACGACGCGGTAGTCGGGCACCGCGGCGTCGGTGACGGCGAACGCGCCGGCCCAGATGCCGCCGTGCTCGTGCTCGAGGGCGGTCTCGCCGCCGGCGTGCCGCACCAGCGACCCGCTCGGCCAGCGGCTTGAGCACCCGGACGGTGACCTCGCCGTCGTGCAGGTGGGGCCCGAGGATCGCGTGCGGGTGGCCGTGCTCACCGCGGACGATCTGGTCGAGCTCGCCCCGGTTGACCGGCGACGGGGGTCGGGGCGGGGTTCGGGACGGGTGTGCTCATCGGGCTGCTCCGATCCGCGCGATCGCCGCGAGGGGGATCTCCACCCACGTCGGTCGGTTGCGGGTCTCGTAGACGGTCTCGTAGACGGCTTTGTCTGCGACGTAGGCATCGAGCAGCGTCTGCTGCTCGGTGTCGAGCTGGTGGTCGGGCCCGCCGGCGTAGGCGGTGAGGAAGTAGCGCTGGTTGCGCTCGGCCCACTCCAGGCCCCGGCTGTGCCGGTCCTCGATCCCCTCGTCGTCGAGGTCGGTGTGCTGACGCTCGACGACGTGGGGGGCGTAGGCGAAGGACCGCAGCATGCCGGCGACGTCGCGCCACGGGGTGTCGGGCAGCAGCCGCTCGGCGAGCGGCTTGGCCGGCTCGCCCTCGAAGTCGACGATCTTCCAGCCCATCGCGGTGCGCAGGGTCTGGCCGAGGTGGAGGTCGCCGTGGACGCGCTGCACCGGGACCTCACCGAGGTCGGCGAGGCGCGCGTACAGCGCGCGCAGCGCCGCCTCGTGCTCGGCGAGGGCCGGCGCCACCGCGATCGCGCTGGTGAGGCGGGCGTTCATCTGCTCCGCGATCGAGGCCGGTGCTCCCGGTGCCGGCGCCGAACTGCTCGGCGAGCACGGCGTGCACCTCGGCGAGGGTCTCGCCGAGTCGGCCGGCCTCGCCGGAGAAGTCGCCGCCGGACTCGCGGACGGCGAGCTCGGGGTCGGCGTACAGGGTGCGGACGCTGGCGAGCGCGAGGTCCCAGCCGTCGCTGGCGGTGCGCAGGAACTGCTGGAGCATCCCGAGGTGCAGGGTCTCCTCGCCGGTGCCGTGCTGGACCCAGCCGTAGAGCTGGGCGATGTGGGTGGAGCCGGCCCGGGTCAGCGCCTCGTGGGTGGTGATGTCGGGGTTCTGGCCCGGCGTGATCTTGCGGAAGACCTTGAGCACCGCGTCCTCGCCGAAGGCGACCGAGGAGTTCGACTGCTCGCCGGTGAAGAGCGTCGACACGGCCTCGACGTCGAGGTCGTGGCCGGGCAGCCGGTGGAAGTCCAGCCCGCCGACCACGGTCGGGGAGGCGTCGTCGGCGGCGCCGCCGAAGGCCTGCAGCCACCGGTCCATCGCCTGGCGGTCGTGCAGGGCGTCGTAGGCGTGCACCCAGCCCATGTCGGGCTCGTCCCACCAGCCGAGGAAGGCGTGGTCGAGGCGGCGCTCGGCGTCGGCGTAGCAGGGCCAGCGGCACCTGGTAGAGCTCGACGGCGTCCTCGGCGTCCGGCTGCACGTCGTCGTAGGTCAGCTCGACCAGCAGCACCACGACGCGGGGGTAGGGGCCGGTGTCGCTGAGCGTCGCGATGCGGTGGACCGCGGAGACCGCGAACGGGCGGCCCTTGCCGCCGAACCAGCGGGTCTTGTCGAGGTAGGTGACGAAGACCGCCGGGTCGATGTGGTCGGCGCGGTGCCCGGCGGGCGGACGACCGCCGCTCGGGTCCGTCGGGTCGGTCCCGTCGGGCACGGCCGGCGCGAGTCTGTCGGTCGGGCCGGTCGCGTCGGTCGGGTCGATCGGGGTGTCGCTCATAGCAGCTGCCCTTCGTCGGGGTGCTCGCTCGGGACGAGGCGGAACCAGTAGAAGCCGTAGCCGCTCAGCGTCAGCAGGTAGGGCAGCTCGCCGATCGCGGGGAACTGCACGCCGCCCGAGCATCTCGACCGGCACCATCCCCTCGAAGCGGCGCAGGTCGAGCTCGACCGGCTGCGGGAAGCGGGAGAGGTTGTTGACGCACAGGATGACGTCGCCCGGCTCGTCGCCGTCGGCGTCGAGCTCGCGCGAGTAGGAGAGCACCGTGCGAGTTGGAGCCACCGAGGTCGTGGAAGCCACCCAGGCCGAACGCCCGGTGCTGGCGGCGCGCGTGGATCATCCGGCGGGTCCAGTGCAGCAGCGAGGAGGGGTTCTCCAGCTGCGACTCGACGTTGACGCTCTGGTAGCCGTAGACCGGGTCCTGGACCGCCGGCAGGAACAGCTTGCCGGGGGTGGCCGAGGAGAAGCCCGGCGTTGCGGTCCGGGCGTCCACTGCATCGGCGTACGGACGCCGTCACGGTCGCCGAGCCAGATGTTGTCGCCCATCCCGATCTCGTCGCCGTAGTAGAGGACGGGGGAGCCGGGCAGCGAGAGCAGCAGCGCGTTGAAGAGCTCGATCTGGTTGACGTCGTTGTCGAGCAGCGGGGCCAGGCGGCGGCGGATGCCGATGTTGGCCTTCATCCGGGGGTCCTTGGCGTACTCGCCCCACATGTAGTCGCGGTCCTCGTCGCTGACCATCTCGAGGGTGAGCTCGTCGTGGTTGCGCAGGAAGATGCCCCACTGGCAGCCGTCGGGGATCGCCGGCGTCTGCTCGAGGATCTCCGAGATCGGGAAGCGCGACTCGCGGCGCACCGACATGAAGATCCGCGGCATCACCGGGAAGTGGAAGCACATGTGGCACTCGTCGCCACCGGACTCGAAGTCGCCGAAGTAGTCGACGACGTCGGCCGGCCACTGGTTGGCCTCGGCGAGCAGGATCTTGCCGGGGTACTTGTCGTCGACGAAGCGGCGTACCTTGCGCAGGAACTCGTGGGTCTCGGGCAGGTTCTCCCCGTTGGTGCCCGGGCGCTCGTAGAGGTAGGGCACCGCGTCGAGCCGGAAGCCGTCCAGGCCCATGTCGAACCAGAACGAGATCGCGTCGAGGATCGCGTCGTGGACCGCCGGGTTGTCGTAGTTGAGGTCGGGCTGGTGGGAGAAGAACCGGTGCCAGAAGTACTGCTGGCGCACCGGGTCCCACGTCCAGTTCGAGGGCTCGGTGTCGACGAAGATGACCCGGGCCTCCTGGTAGAGCTCGTCGGTGTCGGACCAGACGTAGAAGTCGCCGTACGGGCCCTCGGGGTCCTCGCGGCTGGCCTGGAACCACGGGTGCGCGTCGCTGGTGTGGTTCATGACGAAGTCGATGATCACCCGGATGCCGCGGGCGTGGGCCTCGTCGAGGAAGTGGTGGAAGTCCTCGACGGTGCCGGCCTCGGGGAGGATGTTGGTGAAGTCGGCGACGTCGTACCCGCCGTCGCGCAGCGGCGAGGTGAAGAACGGCGGCACCCACAGGCAGTCGACGCCGAGCCACTGGAGGTAGTCGAGCTTCTCGGTCAGCCCCTTGAAGTCGCCGGTGCCGTCGCCGTTGGAGTCGCGGAAGCTGCGGACCATCACCTCGTAGAAGACCGCGGTCTTGAACCAGTCCGGGGTGCTCGGTGTTGATCGGTCCGCCGGTCGGGCGTGCGGTGTGGTCGTCATCCGGGCCTCCTCACCGTGAGCACGTGGGCCGGTTCGTGTCCCGGGTCGAGGCGCACGTAGTTGTGCTCGTGCCAGGTCCAGTCGGCCCCGGTGATCTCGTCGTGCACCACCAGGGAGTCCTCCCAGTCGAGCCCGAGCGCGGGCATGTCGAGGTGCACGGTCGTCTCGCGGGTGCCGTGCGGGTCGAGGTTGATCACCACCAGGACGGTGTCGGCGCCGTCGAGGGTCCGCTTGGAGAAGACGAGGATGTTCTCGTCGTCGGCGTGGTGGATCGTGATGTTGCGCAGCTGCTGCAGCGCCGGGTGGGCGCGCCGGATCTCGTTGAGCCGGGTCAGGTACGGCGCCAGCGTGCGTCCGCTCGGCCTCGGCGTCCGTCCCAGTCGCGGATCCGGACCTGGAACTTCTCCGAGTCCAGGTACTCCTCGCTGCCGGGGCGGATCGCGACGTGCTCGTAGAGCTCGTAGCCGGCGTACACGCCCCAGCTCGGGGAGCTCGTCGCGGCGAGGGCGGCGCGGATCTTGAACGCCGCCGGGCCGCCGTACTGGAGGAAGGTGGGCAGGATGTCGGGGGTGTTGACGAAGAAGTTCGGCCGCATCATGTGGTCGGACTCCGAGCTCACCTCGGTGAGGTACTCCTCGATCTCCCACTTGGCGGTGCGCCACGTGAAGTAGGTGTAGCTCTGCTGGAAGCCGACCGCGCCGAGCCCGTGCATCATCGGGGGCTTGGTGAACGCCTCGGACAGGAAGATCACGTCGGGGTCGGTGCGCCGCACCTCGCGCAGCAGCCACTCCCAGAACTGCAGCGGCTTGGTGTGCGGGTTGTCGACCCGGAAGACCCGGACGCCGCGCTTCATCCAGAACCGGACGATGCGCAGCACCTCGCGGCAGATCCCGGTGGGGTCGTTGTCGAAGTTGACCGGGTAGATGTCCTGGTACTTCTTCGGCGGGTTCTCCGCGTAGGCGATCGTGCCGTCGGCGCGGGTCGTGAACCACTCCGGGTGGCTGGTCACCCACGGGTGGTCGGGCGCGGCCTGCAGGGCGAGGTCGAGCGCGACCTCGAGGCCGAGCTCGCCGGCGCGCGCCACGAAGGCGTCGAAGTCGTCGAACGTGCCGAGGTCGGGGTGGATGGCGTCGTGGCCGCCGTCCTTGCTGCCGATCGCCCACGGCGAGCCGGGGTCCTCGGGGCCGGGGGTGAGGGTGTTGTTGGGGCCCTTGCGGTTGACCTCGCCGATCGGGTGGATCGGCGGCAGGTAGATGATGTCGAAGCCCATGTCGGCCACCGCGTCGAGCCGCTTGGCCGCGGTCGCGAAGGTGCCGCTGGTGATCGCGCCGGTCGTCGGGGTCCTGCGTCGCGCCCTCGGAGCGCGGGAAGAACTCGTACCAGCTGCCGTAGAGCGCGAGCCGACGGTCGGCGTACGCCGGGAAGGGGCCCTCGACGGTGACCAGCTCGCGCAGCGGGTACGCCGCCACGACGGCCTCGACGTCGGCGCCGCGCATCTGGGCGAGGCGGGCCTCGACGGGGCGGGAGGTGTCGTCGCGCCGCCGCGATCGCGCCGGCCAGGACGCGGGCCTCGGCCTTGGCCTTCTTGGGCAGCGACTCGCGGACCCGCTCCAGCAGCAGCCGGCCCTCGGTGAACATCAGCTCGACGTCGATGCCGGCCGGCACCTTGATGTCGACGTCGTGCTCCCAGGTGCGACCGGGTCGGACCAGGCCTGCACCTCGAACGACCAGGCGCCGGGCTCGTCCGGGGTCACCCAGGCGAGGTAGCGGTCGACCGGGTCGGTCTGCTTGACCAGGCGCACCGGAGATCGCCGCTTGCCCTGGGGCGTGATCAGCACCACCTCCGCCCCGAGCAGGTCGTGACCTTCGCGGAAGATGGTCGCCGAGACAGGGAACGGTTCACCGACGGTGGCCTTCGCGGACTGTCGCCCAAGGTCCACCACCGGCATGACGTCCATGACGGGGATGCGTCCTACCATGCGTTCCACCCTTGCGGGTCGCACCGGGCCCGCAACTCCCGCGGGGGTGAAGACACCTGCCGCGCGGGGTGCGAGGACGCGGGCGTGGGTCCAGCGGTGTCCATCTCCGTCCCCAGGCAGCTGGAACGCTTGGATCGATCCAAGAGTCGCTGTAGCGTCAGCCCGTGCGCGCCATCCGACGATTCACCGTCCGCCCCGTCCTCCCGTCCCGAGCTCGCCGCCCTGGGCGAGCTCGCCGGCAACCTGCGGTGGTCCTGGCACCCCGAGACGCAGGACGTCTTCGCCGAGGTCGACCCCGAGCTGTGGGAGTCCACCGGCCACGACCCGGTCTCGCTCCTCGGAGCGGTCGGCGCCGAGCGGCTCGCCGAGCTGGCCGCCGACGCCGGCTTCCTCGGAGCGCCTCGGTGCCGCCCGGGCCGACCTGGCGACGTACCTCAGCGAGGACCGCTGGTACCAGCGCCGCGGACCCGGCGAGGCGCCGCGGGCGATCGCCTACTTCTCGCCCGAGTTCGGCATCACCGCGGTGCTGCCGCAGTACTCCGGCGGGCTCGGCATCCTCGCCGGCGACCACCTCAAGGCCGCCAGCGACCTCGGCGTGCCGATCATCGGCGTCGGCCTGCTCTACCGCCACGGCTACTTCCAGCAGTCGCTCTCGCGCGAGGGCTGGCAGCAGGAGACCTACCCGGTCCTCGACCCCGACGAGCTGCCGATCTCGCTGCTGCGCGAGCCCGACGGCAGCGCGGCGACCATCTCGATCCAGCAGCCCGACGGGCCCGACCTGCTCGCCCGGATCTGGGTGGCCGCGGTCGGGCGGGTGCCGCTGCTGATGCTCGACACCGACGTCGAGGGCAACCCCGACCACTACGTCGAGGTCACCGACCGGCTGTACGGCGGCACCTCCGAGCACCGTCTGCGCCAGGAGCTGCTGCTCGGCGTCGGTGGCGTGCGGGCGCTGCGGGTCTACTCCCGCCTCACCGGCGCGCCGGAGCCCGAGGTGTTCCACACCAACGAGGGCCACGCCGGCTTCCTCGGGCATCGAGCGGATCCGCGAGCTGACCGTCGCGCGAGGGCGGGCCCGGCCTCGACTTCGACACCGCCCTCGAGGTCGGTCGGGCCTCGACGGTGTTCACCACCCACACGCCGGTGCCGGCCGGCATCGACCGCTTCCCGCGCACCCTCGTCGAGCAGTACCTCGGCGACAACGGCGCCACGCCCGGCGTCCCCACCGAGCGGATCCTGGCGCTCGGCACCGAGGACTACGCCGGCGGCGACACCGGCGTCTTCAACATGGCCGTCATGGGCTTCCGGCTCGCCCAGCGCGCCAACGGCGTCTCGCTGCTGCACGGCGAGGTCAGCCGCGGCATGTTCAACGGCCTCTGGCCGGCCTTCGACGAGGCCGAGGTGCCGATCGGCTCCATCACCAACGGCGTGCACGCGCCGACCTGGGTGGCGCGCGAGGTGATCGCGCTGGCGACCGCGCACGGCGCCGAGCCCGCGACTCCGACGACACCGACGGCTTCTGGGCCGCGGCCGACACCGTCACCGGCTCCGACATCTGGTCGGTCAAGCGGATGCTGCGCGAGCGCCTGGTCGTCGACGCGCGCAAGCGGCTCGCGGCGTCCTGGGACAAGCGCGGGGCGGCCCCCGCCGAGCTCGGCTGGATCGACTCCGCCCTCGACCCCGACGTGCTCACGATCGGCTTCGCGCGGCGGGTGCCGTCGTACAAGCGGCTGACGCTGATGCTGCGCGACCCGGACCGGCTCAAGCGGCTCCTGCTCGACCCGGAGCGCCCGGTCCAGCTCGATCATCGCCGGCAAGTCGCACCCGGCCGACGACGGCGGCAAGAAGCTCATCCAGGAGATGGTGCGCTTCGCCGACGACCCGGAGGTCCGCCACCGCATCGTGTTCCTGCCCAACTACGACATCGCGATGGCCCAGCCGCTCTACCCCGGCTGCGACGTCTGGCTCAACAACCCGCTGCGCCCCTACGAGGCGTGCGGCACGTCGGGCATGAAGGCCGCCCTCAACGGCGGGCTCAACCTCTCCATCCTCGACGGCTGGTGGGACGAGTGGTACGACGGCAACAACGGCTGGGCGATCCCGTCGGCCGACGGGCTCGACGACCCCGACAAGCGCGACGACCTCGAGGCGGCCGCCCTCTACGACCTGCTCGAGAACGAGGTCACCCCGCGCTTCTACGACCACGACGCACGACGGCGTGCCGACCCGCTGGGTCGAGATGCTGCGCCACACCCTGAAGTCGCTCGGGCCCAAGGTGCTGGCGACCCGCATGGTGCGCGACTACACCAAGCAGCTCTACGCCCCGGCCACCCACAACGCCCGCGCGCTCAACTCCGACTACGCGGGAGCGCGCGAGCTCGCGGCCTGGAAGAAGAAGGTCCGCTCGCCTGGGACGCGGTCAAGGTCGAGCACGTCGAGTCGAGCCGGCGTCGGCGACGCCCCCGAGGTCGGCGCCGTGCTCACCGTGCGCGCCTTCGTCTGCCTCGGCGACCTGCCCCCGACGACGTCGAGGTCCAGCTCGTGCACGGTCGCGCGCTCGCCGACGACACCCTCGGCGACCCGGTCGCCGTCGGGCCTCACGGTCGGAGGAGACCTACGAGGGCGGCCGCCACTGCTTCGACGGCGAGGTCGCCGCTGGCCCGCTCCGGGCCTTCGGCTACACGGTGCGGGTGGTGCCGAAGAACGGCCTGCTCACGTCGTACGCCGAGCTCGGCGTCGTCGCGACCGCCGGTTGACCCGGGTCGGGGTGGCCGGGCGCCTCGAGCGCGACGCCGGGGTGCGCCCCGAGGACCTGGTCGTCTCCGTCGTCGCGGCCGAGCGGGAGGACTGGTCCTTCGGCCTCGGGCGGGCGCAGTTCCTGACCGGCGAGCTGTAGCCGCAGGCGCGGCTCAGCGCGGCGCACCCGGTAGAGCTCGTCCCGCCCGCCGCCGTTGTCGGTGGTGACGAGCAGGGTCCCGTCGGTGTCGGAGACGACCGTGCGGACCCGGCCCAGGTCGGCCAGCTCCTCGGGGCGGCGTACCTGCTCCAGGGCGCCGTCGGCGTCGAAGGAGAGGAACAGCACCTCCTGGTCCTTGAGGACCGCCATCGCCAGCACGCCCTCGAGGTCGCCCCACTGCGACCCGGAGACGAACGTCGCCCCGCCGGGCGCGACCGTCGGGTCGCCCGAGGACCAGGCGGCCTCGACCTGCTCGCCGGGGAGGTCCGGGTCGGTCATCGGCACCTCCTCGTTGTAGCCGGGCACCGGGTTCCAGCCGTAGTCGCCGCCGCTGACGAGCAGGTTGACCTCGTCGTCGCGGAAGCTGCCGTGCTCGACCGACCACACCGTCGCCGTCGGCGCGCTCCGCCAGGCCCTGCACGTTGCGGTGCCCGTAGCTCTCGACGTAGCGCTGGCTCTCGTCGGCGGCGTCGACGAACGGGTTGTCCGGCCACGGGGCCCCGGTGGTCCGGTCCAGGCGCAGGACCTTGCCGCCCAGCGAGGTGAGGTCCTGCGGGTTGGTGCCCTGCGCGGCGTCGCCGGTGCCGACGTACAGGGAACCGTCGGAGGCGATGAGCAGCCGGCACCCGCCGTGGCGACCGGTGCTGGTCGGGAAGCCGCTGACCAGCACCTGCTGGCATCGGTCGCGGCCGGTCGCGTCCGGGCCCTCGTCGAGGCGTCCAGGCGAGCACCCGGACGTCGTGGCCGGCGGGCACGGTGGCGCCCTGGCAGGTGTAGAAGCGGTGGTTGTCGGCGAAGTCGGGATCGACGGCGAGGCCCATCAGCCCGGTCTCACCCGAGACCCACACCTCGGCGGAGGGGAAGTCCACGTCGACCAGGTCGCCCCCCGTCCCCGAGCAGCGAGACGGTCGCACGCTCGCGCTGGGTGAGCAGCAGGCGCCCGTCGCCCAGCGGCCGCACGTCCCACGGGTGGTCGAGGCCGGCGGCCAGCTCGGTGACCTCGAGGTCGGGGGAGACCGGCCGAGCTGATGTCCTGGCCCGCGCCCGGAGGCGGCGACCCGCCAGGCCACCACCGCGGCCACGCCGACGACCAGCACGAGCGCGGCGGCGATGAGGGGACGACGCTTCACGCGGCCACCGTAGCCAGCGGCCCCTGATCGGCCGCGCGTCCCACGGCAGGCTCAGGCGGGGGGAGAGGACCTCATCACGACGACGCTGGGCCCGTCGAGCACGACCGTCTGGCCCGCCCGGACCACGGTCCCGACCGGGAGCGAGGGGTCCGTGGACAGCACGACCTCGCCCGCGTGCACCCAGTCGTTGACCGGCAGTGCGACCTCGACCGGGTCCTCGCTGCTGCTGAACCAGAGCGCGAACGACGCATCGACCTGCTGCTCGCCGCGGGGGCCGGGGGAGCGCAGGGGAGTGCCGTTGAGGAACATCCCCAGCGTGGCGAGCCCGCCGTCGTGCCAGTCGTCCTGGGTCAGCTCCCGGCCCTCCGGGTGCAGCCAGATGAGGTCCTTGGGGCCGCCCTTCATCGTCGGCCGGCCCTCGTACCAGTGCCGCTGGCGCAGGGTCGGGTGCTCCCGCCGCAGCCGCAGCGCCGCGCGGGTCGACGTCGTAGACGTCGAGCCAGGCGTCGTCGGCGCCCCAGTCGATCCAGGAGATCTCGTTGTCCTGGCAGTAGGCGTTGTTGTTGCCGCCCTGGGTGCGTCCGCGCTCGTCGCCGGCGGTGATCATCGGGACGCCGTTCGACAGGCACAGCGTGACCATCAGGTTGGCCGCGCGGCGGCGGCGCCGGGCCAGGACCTCCGGGTCGTCGGTCTCGCCCTCGACGCCGAGGTTCGCCGAGCGGTTGTTGTCGGTGCCGTCCCGGTTGTGCTCGCCGTTGGCCTCGTTGTGCTTGGCGGCGTAGGTGACGGTGTCGCGGACGGTGAACCCGTCGTGGGCGGTGACGAAGTTGACCGAGGCGTACGGCGAGCGGCCGTCGTCGCCGTACAGGTCGGCGGAGCCGGAGACCCGGGTGGCGACGGTGCGGATGCCGTCGGAGTGCCCGCGCCAGAAGTCGCGGATCGTGTCGCGGTACTGGTCGTTCCACTCCACCCACGGCGCCGGGCAGTTGCCGACCGCGTAGCCGTCCATGGAGGCGTCCCACGGCTCGGCGATCAGCTTGACCTGTCGCAGCACCGGGTCCTGCCCGATCGCGGTCATCAGCGGATGGGTGCGCATGTCCAGGACGTGGTTGACCCGCGTCAGTGCGGAGAGGAGGTCGAAGCGGAAGCCGTCGACGTGGAACTCCGTGACCCAGTAGCGCAGGGAGTCCAGGATGAGGCGCAGGGCGAACGGGTCGCCGGCGTCGACGGTGTTGCCGCAACCGGTGACGTCCCAGTAGTCGTCGGCGCTCTTGTCCATCGCGGTGCGCGTGTAGAAGCCCAGGTCGTCGAGCCCACGGAAGGACAGCGTCGGTCCGAGCGGGCCGGCCTCGGCGGTGTGGTTGTAGACCACGTCCAGGTAGACCTCGATGCCGGCCTCGTGGAAGGCCTTGACCATCGCCTTGAACTCCGCGACCTGCTCGCCGCGCTCGCCGCCGGCGGCATAGGCGTTGTGGGGCGCGAAGAACCCGATCGTGTTGTAGCCCCAGTAGTTGGCGGTGCCGCGCTCGAGCAGCGCGGTCTCGGAGACGGACTGCTGCACCGGGAGCAGCTCGACCGCGCTCACGCCGAGGTCGCTCAGGTAGTCCACGACCGCCGGGCTGCCCAGGCCGGCGTACGTGCCGCGCAGGTGCTCGGGGACCCGGTCGTGCAGGGCGGTAGCGCCCTTGACGTGGACCTCGTAGACGACCGTGTCCCGCCAGCGCTGCTTGGTGGGGCGGTCGTCGCCCCAGTCGAAGTCGTCGGGACCGACCACGATCGAGCGGGGCACGTACGGCGCCGAGTCGGTGGTGCTGATGGAGTCGGGGCTGCCGTGGACGTAGCCGTAGATCGCGGGGTCGGGCGTGAGCGTCCCCGCCACCGCCCGGGCGAACGGGTCGAGCAGCAGCTTGTCGGCGTTGAACCGGAGCCCCTTGTCGGGCGCCCAGGGACCCTCGACGCGGAATCCGTACGCCGTGCCGGGTGCGACCCCCGGGATCGCTCCGTGCCAGATGCCCAGGGTCTGCTCGCTCAGCTGGTGGCGCGTCTCGGTGCCGTCGTCGTCGAAGAGGCACACCCACGCGGCCGTGCCGCGGGGTGCGTGGAACGCGAAGTTGGTGACTCCTCGGTCCACGTGGCCCCCAACGGGTCCTGCCTGCCTGGCCACACATCGGCGCGCTCACCAAGCCCGCCCCACACCCCCGGTCGCATCCGTGAATGATAGGGAAGGAGCGACGGACTCCACCGGAGATTGTCGGCATGATCACAGCGACGGCCCGAACGGGCCGGACGAGGAGCACAGATGTCTGAGGTAACGGCGGGACCCACCGGGGAGTTCGTGCGGCTCGAGGTGGCCGACGGGGTCGGGACGATCCGGCTCGACCGGCCCAAGATGAACGCGATCAGCGTCCAGGTGCAGGCCGAGCTCCGAGCGGCGGCCGCCGAGGCCGACCGAGCGTGACGACGTCAAGGCCGTCGTCGTCTACGGCGGCGAGCGGGTCTTCGCGGCGGGCAACGACGTCAAGGAGATGGCCGACCTGTCCTACGCCGAGATGGTGACGGTCTCGGCGTCGGTGCAGTCCGCGGTGACGGCGGTCGCGCGCATCCCCAAGCCCGTCGTCGCCGCCGTGACCGGCTACGCCCTCGGCGGTGGGTGCGAGCTCGCCCTCGCCGCCGACGTGCGCATCGCCGCGGACGACGCCACCCTCGGCCAGCCCGAGATCCTGCTGGGGATCATCCCCGGTGCCGGAGGCACCCAGCGGCTGAGCCGTCTCGTCGGGACCGAGCAAGGCCAAGGACATCATCTTCACCGGCCGCTTCGTGAAGGCCGACGAGGCCCTGGCGATCGGTCTGGTGGACCGGCTCGTCCCGGCCGACCGGGTGTACGCCGAGGCGCTCGCCTGGGCCGCGCAGTTCACCGGTGCGGCGTCGTACGCCGTGCGCGCGGCGAAGGAGGCCATCGACCGCGGCCTCGAGGTCGACCTCGACACCGGCCTGGAGATCGAGCGGCTCCAGTTCACCGGCGTGTTCGCCACCGAGGACGCCGCCATCGGCATGCGGTCGTTCGTGGAGAACGGACCGGGCAAGGCGACGTTCGTCGGCAGGTGAGTGACGCGTCTCGGGCCCGGCCACCGGCCGCCGGACCCGAGACGCGGTGCCCGACGATGTGACAGGCTCCGCTCAGTCGAGCGCTGCCCGCTCGTCCCGACACACGGCTGACACATGGGGTGCCCAGTGAGTGACAAGACCGACCAGAGCGACGAGACGACCGCTGCGACGCCGTCCGAGAAGCCCGCGACCGCGCCTGGGCAGGGACGGACGACGACGCCGCCGCTGCCCCGGACGCGAAGCCGGGGCGCACCGGGCGTCGTACGCTGCCGGCCGTGAAGCTCGGCGTGACGACGGTGCGCACCGCCCTCGCGCGGGTGCTGTGGACCGTCTGCGTGCTCGCCGCGGCCGTGCTGGCGGCGGCGGTGCTGCTGATCGCCATCGACGCCAACGTCGACAACGACCTGGTGCGGTTCCTCATCGACGCCGCCGACAAGGTCGACCTCGGGTTCTTCGACCTGACCGACCCGGTCAAGGACTTCGACACCGCGATCGTGGACCCGACCCAGGACGTGAAGACGGCGCTCTTCAACTACGGCATCTGCGCCATCGTGTGGCTCGTGGTGGGTCGGATCGCGGACCGTCTCGTCCGCCCCTGACCCCGGTGGTGCGGCCCGGAGCCGCCCCGGGACGTGATCTGGCCCACGTCGTCCCGCTCACGTCCACGGACGTAGGTACCGGCGACGTTGACTCGGCGGTAACCTGCGAGGCAGGTTACGAAGTCGCACCATGTCGCATCATCTGGGCCACTCGCGGTGGCCCTCGACTGCATCAGGAGGGGCCGTCCAGGCCACACCACCATGAACATTGTCGTCTGTGTGAAGTACGTTCCCGACGCCACCGCCGACCGGCGGTTCGAGTCGGACAACACCGTGGACCGCGTCGGCGTCGACGGGCTCCTCTCCGAGCTCGACGAGTACGCCGTCGAGCAGGCTCTCCAGATCAAGGAGAAGTCCGAGAGCCCCGAGGACACCAAGGTCATCGCGTTGTGCGTGGGCCCGGAGAAGGCGCTGGACGCCGTCCGCAAGGCGCTCCAGATGGGTGCCGACGAAGGCGTCCACGTCTCCGACGAGGCCATCGCCGGCTCCGACTACATCGCCACCTCGCTCGTGCTGGCCAAGGCCGTCGAGAAGGTCGGCGCCGAGAAGGGCCAGGTCGACCTGGTCATGTGCGGCATGGCCTCGACCGACGCCTCCGGCAGCGTGGTCCCGGCCATGCTCGCCGAGCGTCTCGGCCTGCCCCAGGTCACCTATGCGGCGGTCGTCGAGACCCAGGGCGACCAGGTCCGCATCAAGCGCGACGGCGACACCGCCACCGAGGTCATCGGCGGGAAGATGCCGCTGGTCCTCTCGGTCACCGACCAGACCGGTGAGGCGCGCTACCCGTCGTTCAAGGGGATCATGGCGGCGAAGAAGAAGCCGATGGCGACCTACTCGCTGGCCGACCTCGGCGTCGACGCCGCCGAGGTGGGCCTCTCGGTCGCGTGGAGCGAGGTGTCGGACACGACAGCCCGTCCGCCGCGCACCGCCGGCGAGATCGTGACCGACGAGGACGGGTCCGGCGCCGCGGCGCTGACCGGGTTCCTCGCATCCAAGAAGTTCATCTGAGTCGCGGGCCGAGAACCCAGAGAAAGAGAGCACACCATGTCTGAAGTCCTGGTTCTGGTCGACCACGTCGACGGCGCTGTCCGCAAGCCCACCCTCGAGCTGCTGGCCCTGGCCAAGAAGCTCGGCGAGCCCTCGGCGGTCTTCATCGGCCCGTCCGACAAGGCCGCCGCCGCCGGCGAGAGGCTCGCGGCGTTCGGCGCCGAGAAGATCTACGTCGTCGACGACACCGAGATCAAGGGCTACCTGGTGGCCCCCAAGGCCGAGGCGCTCCAGCAGCTGGCCGAGAAGACCTCGCCGGCCGCGATCCTCGTCGTGTCGAGCTACGAGGGCAAGGAGATCGCCGGTCGCCTCGCGATCAAGCTGAGCTCCGGGCTGATCACCGACGCGGTCGACATCGCCGAGGACGGCACGACCACGCAGAGCGTCTTCGCCGGCAACTTCACGGTGCAGGCCAAGGTCACCAAGGGCACCCCGATCATCACGGTCAAGCCGAACTCGGCCACGCCCGACGAGACCGCCGGCGCCGGCGCGGTCGAGGAGTTCGCGGTGACGATCTCCGACGCCGCCAAGACCGCGCAGATCGTGGCCTCGCAGCCGCGCAAGGCCTCCGGTCGTCCCGAGCTCACCGAGGCCGCGATCGTGGTCTCCGGTGGTCGTGGCACCGGCGGCAACTTCGAGCCGATCGAGGGCCTCGCCGACGCGCTCGGTGCCGCCGTGGGCGCCTCGCGCGCCGCCGTCGACTCCGGCTGGATGCCGCACAGCTTCCAGGTCGGCCAGACCGGCAAGACGGTCTCGCCGCAGCTCTACGTCGCCAACGGCATCTCCGGCGCGATCCAGCACCGCGCCGGCATGCAGACCTCGAAGACGATCATCGCGGTCAACAAGGACGAGGAGGCGCCGATCTTCGAGCTCGTCGACTTCGGTGTGGTGGGCGACCTCCACGCGGTCCTGCCGGCCGCGACCGAGCAGATCGAGGCGAAGAAGGGCTGACGCCCGCACTGCTCGTCCGCTTGCTGCACGCCCCGTCCACACACCCCGTCGTCCTGCTGGGCGGCGGGGTGTGGTGCGTGGAGGGTCGTCCTGGGCGGGAGTTTCTCCGCTGGAGCGGTGAAACTCCCGCTTCTGTCGATGAAACTTCGTACAAGAAGCGGGAGTTTCATCAGCCGACCGGCGCCGCCCGCACCTCACCCACCCCTCACCCACCCCACCCGCCCCACGCATCGCCCACCCGCCCGGGGACCAGACGTCCTCGCGTCCGGCCTCGCCCGCGCCCTAGGCTCGTCGGGTGACCACGAACGACGACGTGCGCGAGCTGGCGGTGCGCGCCCGTGAGGCCGGCCACGACCTGGCGCTCGCGACCCGCGCCACCAAGGACGCGGCCCTGCACGCGATGGCCGACGCGCTGCTCGCCCGGTCCGCCGAGATCCTGGCCGCCAACGCCGAGGACGTCGCCCGCGCCGAGGCCGGCGGTACGCCGCCGAACGTCGTCGACCGGCTGCGCCTGAGCGACGACCGGCTGGCCGCGATGGCCGAGGGGCTGCGGGACGTGGCCGGCCTGCCCGACCCGGTCGGGGAGGTGGTCCGGGGCTCGACCCTGGCCAACGGGCTCGAGCTGCGCCAGCTGCGGGTGCCGTTCGGGGTCGTCGCGATGATCTACGAGGGGCGGCCCAACGTCACCGCCGACGCCGCCGGGATCTGCCTGAAGTCCGGCAACGCCGTGCTGCTGCGCGGCTCCTCCAGCGCAGCCGGCGTCCAACCTCGCGATCGTCGACGTCCTGCGCGACGCGGTCGTCACGGTCGGTCTGCCCGCCGACGTGGTGCAACGCGTGCCGGCCGACTCCCACGACTCGGTGAAGGCGCTGATGCGTGCTCGCGGCCTGGTCGACGTGCTGATCCCGCGCGGCGGGGCGGGTCTCATCCGGAGCGTGGTCGAGGAGTCCGACGGTGCCCGTGATCGAGACCGGCGTCGGCAACTGCCACGTCTACGTCGACGCCGCCGCCGACCTCGACCAGGCGCTCGCGATCGTGCTCAACGCCAAGACCCACCGCACCAGCGTCTGCAACGCAGCCGAGTCCCTGCTCGTGCACGCCGACCTCGTCGAGTCGTTCCTGCCGAGGGTCGTGGCGGCGCTGCAGGACGCCGGGGTCACCGTGCACGGCGACCCGACCGTGGCGCGCCTCGACGGCGTGGTGCCGGCCACCGACGACGACCACGCTCGCGAGTACCTCTCGCTGGACATCTCCGCGGCCGTCGTACCCGACCTGGAGGGGGCGGTCGCCCACATCCGGCGCTGGTCCAGTGGCCACACCGAGGCGATCCTCACCCGCGACCAGGCCGCCGCCCGCCGGTTCGTCGCGGCGGTCGACTCCGCGGCGGTGCTGGTCAACGCGAGCACCAGGTTCACCGACGGAGGCGAGTTCGGGTTCGGCGCCGAGATCGGCATCAGCACCCAGAAGCTGCACGCCCGCGGCCCGATGGGGCTCCCCGAGATGACCTCGACCAAGTACGTCGTCACCGGTGACGGACACGTCCGCTGACCGGTCGTCGGGTCGGCGCCGGGACGCCACGTCCCGCGGGTAGGGTGCGCCCGTGCCCGTACACGCAACGCATGCCGACCCCGCAGTCGAACGTCTGTGGACGGGCGCCACGGTCATCACCTTCGCCCGCACGCTCGTCTCCCTGGCGCTGTGCCTCGTCGGGGCCTGGCAGGAGGAGCTGGTCTGGCTCGTCGTCGGCCTGGGCGTCTACTGGGTCGGCGACATGGCCGACGGTGCCTACGCCCGACTGCGCGACTGCGAGACCCGCATCGGCGGCGTCATGGACATGCTCTGCGACCGGATCAACTGCGCGGCGTTCTACCTCGGCCTGGCCTGGCTCCAGCACGAGATGATCCTGCCGGTGGGGGTCTACCTCTTCGAGTTCATGGTGATCGACTTCTTCCTCTCGTTGGCGTTCCTCGCCTGGCCGATCCGCAGCCCCAACTACTTCTACGAGGTCGACGAGCGGATCTACCGCTGGAACTGGTCGAAGCCGGCCAAGGCCGTCAACTCCTCGCTGTTCGCCGTGCTCCTGCTCGTCACCGGCTGGTGGTGGCTCGGCCTGATCATCGCCCTGGGCCTGCTGACCCTGAAGTGCGTCTCCCTCAAGTGGCTGCTCGAGCTCGGGCTGCCGTTGCCGGAGCGAGTCGCTGCATGATCCTGCTGCTGACCACCTTCGTGGTCGCCGTGGGGTCGGCGCTGCTGCCGTTCATCAACATCGAGGTCTACCTCGGCGGCGTTGCCGGCGCCCCGGGCGTCGCCGACGTCCACGGGTTCGGGGGAGTGGTCATCGCGGTCGTGGCCAGCGCCGGGCAGACCGTCGGCAAGATCGTCTGGTACGAGATCGCGCGCCGCGGGATCGACACCGAGTGGGCGCAGAAGAAGCTCGACTCACCGAAGCTGCGTGCCAACTTCGAGAAGTGGACCGCGCGGATCCAGGGTCGTCCCTGGTACGCCGGCGGCATCATCTTCCTCGCCGCCTCGGCCGGGATCCCGCCGCTGCTGGTGATGGCGGTCGTCGCCGGGGCGCTCAAGATGCCGCTGTGGGTGTTCGTCCCGACCGTCCTGGTGGGTCGCGCGCTGCGCTTCTACCTGATCCTGGTGGGCGTCGACTTCGTCTTCAACTGACCCGGCGCCCACCCGCCCCGGCGGGTTCGCGACGCCGGACGTCGGTGGGCCTCGGCCGAGACGATATGCTCACCGCCATGTCCCTCAGCGTGATCACGGCCGTCGCACTCCAGGCCGCAGAAGAGACCCACACGCAGGTCATCCACCCGTGGATCGTCGGCGCCATCGCGCTGGGGATCCTGATGGCCCTGCTGCTCGCGTTGGTCGCCTTCGGCGGAGGGCGCGAGCACAGCTGACGTGGCCCTCCCGTGACGCATCGCGCCGAGTCCCGGCAACCCCGGCGCCGCGTCGGCGTCATGGGCGGCACCTTCGACCCCATCCACCACGGCCACCTGGTCGCCGCCTCGGAGGCCCAGTCGTGGTTCGACCTCGACGAGGTCGTCTTCGTGCCGACCGGCCAGCCGTGGCAGAAGTCCCACCGGCAGGTCTCGCCGGCCGAGCACCGCTACCTGATGACGGTCGTCGCGACCGCCGCCAACCCGCGGTTCCGGGTCTCCCGCGTCGACATCGACCGCGAGGGGCCGACGTACACGGTCGACACGCTGCGCGACCTCGGCGCCGAGCTGCCGGACGCCGACCTCTACTTCATCACCGGCGCCGACGCCCTCACCGACATCTTCAGCTGGCACGACGCCGACCGGGTCTTCGACCTGGCTCACTTCGTCGGCTGCACCCGCCCCGGTGCCGAGCTGACACCGGCGACGATCGCAGCCATCCCGCACGACCGCGTTACGGTGCTCGAGGTGCCGGCCCTGGCCATCAGCTCCACCGACTGCCGGGAGCGACAGCGCCACGGCCGACCCGTCTGGTACCTCGTGCCCG
The DNA here is from genome assembly GCA_963757695.1 of uncultured Actinomycetota bacterium. Classification (GTDB taxonomy): domain Bacteria; phylum Actinomycetota; class Actinomycetes; order Propionibacteriales; family Nocardioidaceae; genus Nocardioides. The sequence goes on along the minus strand of CAVWTJ010000002.1, from coordinate 108,830 downwards.
ACGGGGTCGTGCAGTACATCACCAAGCACCGCCTCTACACCGAGACCGACAGCCCCAGCGACGCCAGCAGTGACCGGGACACCGGGCACCGGGACGAGCGCCGGGCCCACCCCCAGACCGTTCAGCAGGAAGACATCTCATGACCGCCACCGACCACGCCGTCGAGCTCGTCGTCGCAGCGGCGCGCGCCGCCAGCGACAAGCTCGCCGAGAAGATCATCGCCTTCGACGTCAGCGAGGAGCTGGCCATCACCGACGCCTTCGTGATCGCCTCGGCCTCCAACGACCGACAGGTCAAGGCCATCGTCGACGAGGTCGAGGACAAGCTCCGCGAGATCGGCGCCAAGCCGATCCGTCGCGAGGGCGAGCGCGACGGTCGGTGGGTGCTCATCGACTACGGCGAGATCGTGGTGCACGTCCAGCACGAGGAGGAGCGCGAGTTCTACGCCCTCGAGCGGCTCTGGCGCGACTGCCCGGTCATCGACGCTCCCGGCCGACCTCACGGGCCCGCCGAGCGCATGAGCGAGGGCACGCAGGGGCGGACCCTGGTGCTGCTGCGGCACGGCCGCACGGCGTGGAACCACGCGCGCCGCGTGCAGGGCCAGATCGACGTGTCCCTCGACGACGAGGGCCGGGCCCAGGCCAAGCGGGTGGCCGAGGCGATGGCCGACCTCGCCCCCAGCCGGCTGTGGGTCTCCGACCTGCTCCGGGCGCGGGAGACCGCGGCCCCGGTCGCCGCCGCGACCAGCCTGGAGCCGACGTACGACGCACGCCTGCGGGAGTTCTCCCTCGGGGAGCGCGAGGGCCTCACCCACGACGAGTACCGCACGATCGCGCCCGAGGAGTTCGAGCACTTCCGGCGCGGTGACTTCGACCGCGCTCTCGGCGCCGAGCAGAGCGACGACGTGCGGGCCCGGATGTGGACGGTGCTGACCGACCTGCTCGCCGGCCTGGCCCCGGGGGAGACCGGCCTCGCCGTCTCCCACGGCGCTGCGATCCGGGTCGCGACGGGCGCGCTGCTCGGCTGGCCCGACGAGACGTTCCACACCCTGCGCGGCCTCGACAACTGCGGCTGGGTCGTCCTCCAGGAGGACCCGGGTGTCTCCGCGCTGCGCCTCCTGGCCTACAACCGCACCGCCTGATCGGTCCGTGACGCCCACGACGGGGGGTCGATTTCCGCATCCCACGGGGCGTTGGCTAAAGTACTGCGAGTTGCCCCACGGGGCGACAGGTTCGGGGCTGTGGCGCAGCTGGTAGCGCACCTGCATGGCATGCAGGGGGTCAGGGGTTCGAGTCCCCTCAGCTCCACCGGATCACCAGTCGGCCATGTCGGAGTCCTAGCATCAGGACTCGGACATGGCCGTTGGTCATGTGGGGCCACGACGGGGCACCGGTCGCCACGTCGGGCGGGTCGACGGGTCGACCCGGAGCGGGCACGGGACGACCCGCCCGTGCCCCGCCGAACGTCCCGACGGCGTGGACATTGGTCCCTACCCCGGGAGACCGTCCCAGCGGCAGGCTGGGGGCATGGCCCGCGTTCCCCCGGGCCGGTCCTGGCGGCCCCCTGAGGAGAACCCCCCATGTTCGACACCGTGTTCGGACTTCCGCTGCACCCGCTCGTCGTCCACGCCACCGTGGTGGTCGTCCCCTCCGCCGCGCTCCTGGTCGTCCTCACCGTGTTCTGGCCGCGACTGCGCGCCTGGGCCGGATGGCTGCCGGCGGCGCTGGCGGTGTCCGCGGCCGTCCTGACCCCGATCTCGACCAGCTCGGGGGAGAGCCTGGAGGAGAAGGTCGGCGAGACCGCCCTGGTCGAGAAGCACGCCGAGTACGGCGACCTGCTGCTGTGGTGGGTCCTGCCTCTCGCCGTGCTGGCCGTGGCGCTGTGGTGGTTCGGGCGCCACGACGTCCAGCCCCGCGTCCGCCAGGTCGTGGCCGGGCTCGCCGTGGTCGTCGCGATCGGCACCCTGGTGATGGTCGCGCTGATCGGGCACAGCGGGGCCAAGGCCGCCTGGTCGGACGCATCGGGCTCCGACGCCGGCTGGACGGCCCGCACCTGGTCGGGCACCGGCGCTCCGAGCTGATGAATCCCGGACTGACCGTCCAGGAGGCGGCCCACCGACTCCTCGAGACGGGCGCCAACAGCGTGCCGTCCCGCCGTCGGGTCTCGGCCACGACCAGCACCCTGAGCCAGCTCCGGGACCCGCTGATGCTCGTGCTCGTCGCCGCCTGCGCGCTCACGCTCGCTACGGGCGACCTGACCGACGCGGCGGTGATCGCGTTCGTGGTCGTGGTGAACACCGCGATCGGGGTGGTCCAGGAGATTCGCGCCGACCACGCGATCACCGCGCTCGGCGAGCTCACGACCCCCAGGGTCCGGGTCCGCCGGGGTGGCTCCGAGTGCTCGGTGCCGGCGGCCGACCTGGTCCCCGGCGACCTCGTGCTCCTCGGCGAGGGCGACGTGGTCCCGGCCGACTGCGAGCTGCTCGAGGGGACCTCGGTGCTCGTGGACGAGTCGACGGTGACCGGTGAGTCCGTGGCCGTGGCGAAGGGGGGTGCTGGCGACGAGGCGGGGGACCCGCTCTCCGCGGGGACGGTCCTGGTCAAGGGCCGGGGGGTCGCCGTGGTCGTGCGGACCGGGCCGGCCAGTGCCCTGGGCCAGATCGCGGCCCTGATGGACACCGGCCCCGGGCTCACGCCGCTGCAGCGACGCCTGGCCGGGCTCGGTCGGATGCTGGCCCTGGTCGCCGTGCTGCTCTCGCTCCTCGTGCTCGCGCTGGGCCTGCTCCGTGGCCAGCCGTTGGAGCTGATGGTGGTGACCGCGATCAGCCTGACCGTGGCCGCCGTACCCGAGTCGCTGCCGGCCGTCGTGACCCTGTCCCTCGCTCTCGGTGCGCGGCGGATGGCGGGTCGTCGCGCCCTCGTACGCCGACTGGCCGCCGTCGAGACGCTGGGGTCGGTGACCGTGCTGGCCACCGACAAGACCGGCACCCTGACCCAGGGCCGGATGGTGATCGAGGAGCTGTGGACCCCGCGCCGGTGCGTCACGGTCGACGGGGACGGCTACACGCCGAGCGGGTCGTTCGCGACCGCCGGAGCCCCGCTCGACGTGGACGACGCCACGGACGTCACCGAGCTGCTCCGCGCCGGCCTGCTCTGCAACGACGCCGAGCTGGTCGCCCCGGTCGACGGCACCGGCGCCTGGAGCGGGCTGGGCGACCCGACCGAGGTCGCGTTCCTGGTCGCCGCGGCGAAGGCCGGCCTCGGTCACGCCGACCTCCTCGGGCAGTTCCCGCGCATCGCGGAGACGCCGTTCGAGAGCGCCACCCAGCAGATGACGACCGCCCACCGGGAGCCGGGACCGGGCCCGGTGCGGACGCTGGTCGTGTCCAAGGGGGCGCCGGAGGCGCTGTTCGCCCGTTTCAGCCGGCCGGACGCCGAGTCGGGCCGGACCTGGGAAGCGGCCCTCGAGCGCGCCGCGGAGCTCGCGACCCAGGGCTTCCGGGTGCTCGCGGTGACGGCCGGCGAGCAGGTCGGCGAGGTGGCGAGCCGGGTGGTCCGAGGTCGAGCAGGACCTGCTGGGACTGGTCGCGATGGCGGACCCGGCCAAGCCCGCGGCTCGCGCGACGATCGAGCTGTGTCGGGAGGCGGGGATCATCCCGGTCCTGATCACCGGGGACCACCCGGCCACGGCGGTCGCGGTGGCGAGGAGGACCGGGGTCCTCGACCCGGCCGAGGCGGAGCGGGTCGGCGTGGTCGCCACTGGTCACGACATCGCCTGGGGCGCCGTCGGTGACCTCATCGCTCCGCGGGTCTTCGCGCGGGTGAGCCCGCAGCAGAAGCTCGACATCGTCCAGGCCTGGCAGGACCGGGGCGCCGTGGTGGCGATGACCGGCGACGGCGTGAACGACGGCCCGGCGCTGCGCCGTGCCGACATCGGCGTGGCGATGGGGCACCGGGGCACCGAGGTCGCCCGCCAGGCTGCGGACCTCGTCCTGGCCGACGACGACCTGGCGACCGTCGTGGCCGCCGTCGAGGAGGGCCGCCGCGTGTACGCGAACGTGCGCCGGTTCCTGGTCTTCGGGCTCGCCGGCGGCGCGGCCGAGATCCTGGTGATGCTCGCCGGACCGTTCGTGGGGCTGGCGGTGCCGTTGCTGGCGGCACAGATCCTCTGGGTGAACCTGCTGACCCACGGCGTCACCGGGGTGGCCATGGGGGCCGAGCCGGCCGCCGGCGACCTGATGCACCGCCCGCCCCGGCCGCCGGAGCAGTCGGTGCTCGCGGCCGGGCTCCTGCAACGGGTGCTGGTGCTCGGCACGCTCATCGCGGTCGCGACGGTCGCTCTCGGCGTCTGGGGCCTCCACGACGAACGGCCGTGGCAGACCATGGTCTTCCTGGCCCTCTCCTGCATGCAGCTCGGGGTCGCCGTCGGGCTGCGACCGCGCCAGCTCACCCTGGCGAACCCGCTCCTGCTGGTCGCGATCGCAGGCTCGCTCGCGCTCGCCACCGCGGGGGTCTACCTGCCTCTGCTGCAGTCCCTCCTGGGCACCGAACGTCTCGTACCGGCCGACTTCGCGATCGCCGCAGGGACGGGGGTCCTCGGGTGGCTGGGGGCCCGGGTCACCGCGGCGGTCGAGAGCGAGCAGGCCGTGCCCCCGTCGCTCTCGAACGGCTCCGGTCCGGCCCTCGAGGAGGTGACGGGGCCCCATGGCTATAGTCGGGCGCAGCAGTCGACCGCAGGTCCGGCACGATCACCAGCTGGGACGGACGATGACCGGCACCGATGACGACCGGCCCGCGACGCACGGCGTCCGCGTCCTGGGTGACGAGGCGGCCGACGCCGGGGACCTGCGTGAGGCGATGGGCGACCTGGCCGGACTGGTGACCGAGAGGTTCGCGCTCCCGGAGCTGCTCTCCCACGTCGCGGCGTTCGCCGTGCGCGCGATCCCGGGAGCCGATGGTGCCGGCGTCACGCTGCTCGAGGTGGATCGTCGCGACAACATGGTCCAGGTGCTCGCTGCGAGCCATCCGTTCGTCGCCGACCGGACTGACCGGACCGACCGGCTGACCGAGGGGCCCGAGCGGCGGAGCGCGCGTGACGGCCTGGGGCCGCCGCGCCAGGCGGCGCCGGCTCTCGCCCCGGGGCCACGCCTGCGCCGCGCGGCGGTGGACGTGGCCGACCAAACGCCGTAGCGTCGTCCGGGTTGAGCCATTCAGCCAGCTTGGACCGGGGTCGGCCGTCCGCCGTCGACGTCGATGAGCAGCAGCTCCAGCCAAGCACCCAGGTGATCTCCTCCTCGGGGGGCCCTCATGAAGATCCCGCTGTTCCCACCAGCGCACCGCGCCCCGGCCCGGGCAGGCGCCGGCCTCGCCGCGGACGCGACCGGTCTCGATCTCCGGGCCCGCTGGGGCATGTCTGCCCCTGCTCTCCCCGGCGCCGCCGATGGTTCCCGGACCCACGACACCCAGGCCCTGCTCGACGGACCGCCCCCGGAGCAGCGGGTCCACGATCTCGAACGGCGCGAGCGCGAGGTCGAGCGACGCGAGCTGGACGCGCACACCCGCGAGAAGGCGCTCGTCGCCCGCCTCGAGGCGGCTCAGGCGATCCTGCTCGCCGCGCACGAGCGCGACGCCGTCGCCGACACGCGTGACGCCCTGGCAGACAGCCGGGACCGGGACCTCGACCTGGCCAGCATGCTGATCACGGCGAGCGACCACGTCTACGGTGGGACCTGGCCCGAACGACGTCACGCTGCCCTCGACCGCGAGCTCGCCAGGTCCGATCGTCTGGCAGCCCGGCTGGACCTGACGGCGCTGGTCGTCGGCTCGCTCGAGGTCCTCTGAGACGAGGCCCCTGCGACACCGGTCGGGCCGGAGCACCGGAGCTTGGAGACCACCGCAGCGCCTCGTGCCTCGTGCTCCGGATGACGCCTCGACCGGGCGAGGCCCTGCCGATGACGGCGGTGTCGGGGACCGTGGCCCCAGTGGTCCGCTCGACGTCGCCCACGCGCGACGCGGCGCCGCCACCGCCCGACCGAGACCGCGATTGACGGGAACCGGGTCCGGACCTAGGTTCAGTGATGCACGTCACATCGGGGTGAGGGGCTTGTCATGAACGTCTCGGATCCGGCACGCAGTCGGGTACGCCGCGCCACCGCGCTCGTCGCCGTCGTGCCGCTGGCCCTGGGCGGCCTGGTCGCCACGGCGGCCGCCACGACGGGCGCGCCGGTGGGGGCGTCGGTGGGGGCGTCGGTGGGGGCGACGTCCCGGCACGCCGGGCACGGTGAGCACGGCGGGCACGGGCAGCACGGCGGGCACGGGCAGCACGGTGGGCACGGGCAGCATGGCGGGACCCCGGCGCCGGGAGCGCCCGGTGCGGCCTCGAGCTGGACCACGGGTGCCAAGGAGGGCATCGGGACCGCGACGACCCGGGCGTCGAAGGTCTGGCTCAGCCTCGCGCAGGGCGCGATGACGGAGGTCTACTACCCGCGCGTCGACGTCGCCAACGTGCGCGACCTGCAGCTGGTCGTGACCGACCGCGCCGGCACGTTCGCCGACCTCGAGTCGACCGACACCGTCCACCGCACCAGGCTGACCGACCCGCGGCTCGCTGAGCTACCGCCAGGTCGACGTCGACAAGGACGGCCGCTACCGCATCGTCAAGGACTACGTCGCCGACCCGGACGCGGTCCACGGTCGTGGTCGACGTCTCGGTCGACGAGCCTGGACGGCGGGACCTACACCGCCTACGTGCTCTACGACCCGCAGCCTCGCCAACAGCGGCCTGCACGACGCCGGCCGCACGTCGGGCCGGACGCTCGCTGGCCAGCGACACCAGCGACGCCGACGGCGCCGGCGGCACCGGTCCGGTCGCCAGCGCGCTGGCCGCACGGCCGTCGTTCCGTGCGACCTCGAGCGGCTTCGCCGGGGTCAGCGACGGCTGGACCGACCTCCAGGACGGCCGGCTCGACTGGCACCTACCGCACGCGCCGGCGAGGGCAACCTGGTCCAGGTCGGCGCAGCTCGGCCCGCAGCACCACGGCGTCGATCAGCGCGACCGCTCGCCCTCGGGCTTCGGCCGGCACCGAGCACGGCCGCCGAGGACAGCGGCCGAGGACTCGCTGCGTACGCCGCTACCCCACGCCTCGCAGCGGCGCTACGAGCGCGGGTGGGCGGCGTACCTCACCTCGCTGCGACAGGGCGCCCCGCAGCGTCGGTCGCGCCGAGCTGCGCACGCAGTACGACGTCGCGGTGATGACGCTCAAGGCCCACGAGGACAAGACCTACCGCGGCGCCAACATCGCCTCGCTGACCGTGCCCTGGGGCGAGGCGATCAACGCCGACGAGCCCGGCGTCGGCGGCTACCACCTGGTCTGGGCGCGCGACCTCTACCAGGTCGCCACCGCCCAGCTCGCCGCCGGCGACGTGGCCGCGGCGAACCGCTCCCTGGACTACCTCCTCGACGTCCAGCAGAAGCCCGACGGGTCCTTCCCGCAGAACAGCCTGCTCGACGGCACGCCGTACTGGGGCAGCCTCCAGCTCGACGAGGTGGCCTTCCCGATCGTGCTCGCCCACCAGCTCCGCCGCTACGACGCGGCCACCTGGGCGCACGTGAAGCGGGCCGCGGACTTCCTCGTCGGCCACGGCCCCTCCACCCCGCAGGAGCGCTGGGAGGAGGAGGGCGGCTACTCGCCGAGCACGATCGCCGCCGAGATCGCCGGCCTCGTGACCGCGGCCGACCTGGCCCGCCGCCAGGGCGACGAGGCGTCGTCGACCCTCTACCTCGCGGTCGCCGACGACTGGCAGCGCCAGGTGCGAGGACTGGACCGTCACCGACACCGGTCCGCTGGGCGACGGCCGCTACTTCCTGCGCATCGACGACGACGGCGACCCCGACGACGGCCACCCGCTCGAGATCAACAACGGCGGCGGCACCTGGGACGAGCGCGAGATCGTCGACGGCGGCTTCCTCGACCTGGTCCGGCTGGGCGTGCTCCCGGCCGACGACCCCGACGTCCTGGGCTCGCTGCCCGAGCTCGACGCCACGATCGGGGTCGAGACCCCCCACGGGGCCGATGTGGTACCGCTACAACCACGACGGCTACGGCGAGAAGGCCGACGGCTCCCCGTACGACGGCACCGGCGTCGGCCGGCTGTGGCCGCTGCTGAGCGGCGAGCGCGGCGAGTACGAGCTCGCCGCAGGACGCGGTGCGCGCGACGCTACCTGCGCACGATGGCCGGCGCCGCCAACGCCGGGTACCTGATCCCCGAGCAGGTCTGGGACGGCCCGGACGCCGCCGGCTTCACGTTCGGCGAGGGCACCGGGTCGGCGACGCCGCTGGCCTGGTCGATGGCGCAGTACGTCCGCCTCGCCCGCAGCATCGACACCGGCCGTCCCGTCGAGCGGCCCGAGCGTCGTAGCCGCAGCGTACGCCGCCGGCGAGTCGCCGGCCGGCCCCGCCCTGACCGTGACCAGCCCCGCCGACGGCCTCCAGACGACCGAGCCGGCGGTCGCAGGTCACCGGCACGACCGACGGCACGACGGCCTACCTCAACGCCGGCGGCGAGACGACCCCGCTGACCGCTCACCGGCGGGGCGTTCAGCGCCGACGTGCCGCTCGTGCTCGGTCCCAACACGATCACGGTGGTGGCGCAGGGAGCCGACGGCGGCACCACCCTGGTGCGCCGCACCGTCGTCTCGACCAACCTCGGCGTCGAGGTCGGCACCGTCGCCGACCCCGCCGGTGACGACAACGGGCCCGGGAGCTACCTCTACCCGACCAACGGCGCCTTCAGCGACGGCGCCTTCGACGTCCGCGGGCTCGGCGTCTACGAGGATTCCGAGCACGTCAACCTCGCGGTGACGCTCGACGGTGACGTGACCAACCCGTGGGGCGGCAACCAGATGTCGGTGCAGCGCTTCGACATCTACCTGCGCCCCGAGGGGCCGTCGGGCTGGGCCGCGGTGCCGGCCCGGACCGGGACCAACGCCGACCTCGCGGCGCCGTACGCGTTCGTCATCACCGCCGACGGCTTCTCCGGTATGGCCGTGCGGGACGCGAGCGGCACCGAGGTCGGCCCGGCGACCCTCACCGCGCATCCCCGAGAGCAGGCAGTACGTCGTGTCGCGTGCCGCGCTCGGTCCTCGCCGGCGTCGACCTCGCCACGACGCGGCTACGCGCTGACGATGATGAGCCACGCCTCCGACGACGAGGGCGCCGGCGGGATCCGGCCGGTCTACGACCCCGACTACTGGGCCGCGACCGACGGCACCGACCTGTCCTGGATCCACGAGTACCGCTTCGGGGGCGGTGCGGGGGAGTGGACCGGTGACACGGCGGCCAAGGACACCGACACCAGCGACCCGAACGTCCTCGACATCGTCGTCACCGGCCGGCTCCGACCAGGCGAGCGTGCTCGACTGGACCGCCGGGAGCCCGGTCGTGCTCCCGTACGCAGAACTCGGCTAGGCAGCGGGTCCCGGCGCTCCTCCGGGGGTTTCACCCTGCTTTGTCGGGCGCGACGACGTCGTACGCGTCGTATCACCTCCGCGCCGCATCGCTCCTCCCTCCTGTCCGGTCCACCAGGGACGGGAGGAGAGGAAACAGCCATGAAGACATCAGTTCCCGCCAGTGCGATCGGCCTCGTCGAGGGATCGAAGGCCAAGGCGGTCAAGCCGGTACAGGAGTACCTCCAGACGTTCGGCTATCTCGAGGGCGAGGCCTCGACGTTCGAGGTCGACGACGTGTTCCTGCGTCGCGGGGTGGCCGACCACGTGCTCGAGCAGCCGCGGTCCGCGCAGGACGGCGTCCTGGACGACGCCACCGTGGACGCGATCCGCGAGTTCCAGCGCTTCGCGCGCCTCGAGCCGACGGGGGTGCCCGACGCCGCGACCGTGGAGAAGATGAACCTGCACCGGTGCGGCAACCCCGACACGGTGCCGATGGCCTCGACCGCCCTGGTCGCCGACTTCGTGACCGGCGTCGGGACGTGGGCCTCGACGAACCTGACGTACTCGTTCCAGAACTACACCGCCGACATCGACAGCACCACCATCCAATGGGCGATCGACCAGGCCTTCGGACTGTGGTCGGCAGAGACCCCGCTGCGCTTCCGGCGGGTCTCCGACGGCACCAGCGGCGACATCGTGATCCGCTTCGTGACCGGTGACCACGGCGACGGCAACCCCTTCGACGGACCGAGCGGCATCCTCGCCCACGCCTTCTTCCCCTCGAACAGCGGCTCCATCCGCGGCGACACCCACTTCGACGACGTCGAGACGTGGACCGTCGCGATCCCGCCCGGCGGCGGGTTCGACCTGGTCACGGTCGCGGCCCACGAGTTCGGCCACGCGCTCGGGCTGCAGCACTCGGGCGTTGCCGGCGCGATCATGCAGCCGTTCTACGGCGGACCCCGGCGGTTCCTCGGGACCGACGACATCCAGGGCATCCAGAGCCTGTACGGCGGTCCCGGGGCCCTCGAGAACGCCACGTGGATCCACGGCAACGCCGCGCTCGTCGAGCTGCCGGCCAATGTCGAGTCGCAGCGCTACTTCGGCTTCTTCAACCGCGTCGTCGGCAAGGCCGGGACCAGCAACTGGATCCACTTCGCGCTGCCGACCCCGGTGATCGAGGACGGCGTCCGGTTGACCCTGGACCGGTTCCTGCTGCGCTGCGTCATGGGGGAGTCGACCACCCTGCGCGACGTCCACATCCGCGACGGCGAGCGTGTGGTCGCGCTGCACAACGGGGTCAACCTGACCGGCACCCAGTCGTTCGCCCGCTTCGGCGTCGCCTCGATGCCGTCGGTGCAGTGGGGCGTCTCGGTGAGCCTCGGCTTCGACGTGGGCCGGGGGACGGAGGCCGCCCGCCGGGTCGACCTGATCTCGGCGGGCGTCGACTACAAGCGGTGACCCGCTCGGCCTCCCGCGACCGCTGCTCGACCGCGGCTCGACCGCTGTCGTGGCCCGACGCGTGACGGTCGCGACGCCGCGCCGGACCGGGCCGATGCGGCGGCCTGGCCGGGTGAGCCGTCGGACGCACCCGGCACACTGACCCGGTGACCTCCGTGGACCCGCTGCGCCGCCTCCTGGCGGACCCGCCGGACCTACCGGTGCGCCACGGCCTCGGCGCGCTGGCCGCAGCGCTGGGCGGCGTCGGGGCCGCGGTCGTGCAGGCGCCGCCCGGGAGCGGCAAGACGACCCTGGTCCCGCCGGCCGTGGCGGTGGCCCTTGGTGGCCGCGTGGTCGTCACCCAGCCGCGCCGGCTGGCCGTGCGGGCCGCCGCGCGCCGGCTGGCGTCGCTGCTGGGGGAGCCGGTCGGCGAGACCGTCGGCTTCGCCGTCCGCGGTGAACGGCGCAGCAGCGCCGCGACCCGGGTCGAGTTCGTGACCACCGGCGTGCTGCTGCGGCGGTTGCAGCGCGACGCAGAGCTGCCGGGCGTCTCCGCCGTGGTCCTCGACGAGGTGCACGAGCGGGCGCTCGACGCCGACCTGACCCTGGCGCTGCTGGTCGACGTACGGCGCCACCTGCGTGAGGACCTCTGCCTGGTGGCGATGTCGGCGACGATCGAGGCCGCACGCACGGCGGCGGTGCTGGGGTCCGACGTGCCGGTCGTGGACGTGCCGGGCTCGCTCCACCCGGTGGAGACGTCCTGGTGCGCCGCTCCGCCGGGGGTGCTGGCCACCGACGAGCGGGGCGTCACGTGGGGCTTCCTCGACCACGTGGCGGCGACGGCCCGGCGGGCACTGGCCGAGCGGGAGGGCGACGTGCTGGTGTTCGTGCCCGGCGCGCGCGAGGTCGACGAGGTCGTGCGGCGCCTCGGCGGGCTCGAGGCCGACGTCCGGCCGCTGCACGGCCGCCTGACCGGCGCCCAGCAGGACCTGGCGCTCGCCCTCGGGAGCCGCCGGCGCATCGTCGTCTCGACCGCGGTCGCCGAGTCGTCCCTGACGGTGCCGGGGGTGCGCAGCGTGGTGGACGCCGGGCTGTCGCGGGAGCCGCGCACCGACCACCGGCGCGGTCTGGCGGGTCTGGTGACCGTGCGGGTCAGCAAGGCCGCCGCCGACCAGCGGGCCGGTCGCTCGGGCCGCGAGGGACCCGGTGCGGTCTACCGCTGCTGGTCGCAGGCCGAGCAGGCCCACCTCGCCGCGCACCCGGAGCCGGAGATCGCGACGGCCGACCTGACGTCGTTCGCCCTCGAGCTGGCGCTGTGGGGGAGCAGCGACGGTGCCGGACTGGCCCTGCTCGACGCACCGCCCGCGCCCGCGATGAGCGCCGCGCACACCACCCTGGTCGACCTGGGCCTGCTCACGACCGGCGGCGAGGTGACCGGTGCGGGACGCGCGGCTGCTCGGCTCGGCACCGACCCGCGGCTGGCGCGGGCCCTGCTCGACGGCGCTCGGCTGGTCGGGTCGCGGCGCGCGGCCGAGGTCGTGGCGCTGCTCGGCGAGGACGTGCGGGCGCCCGGCGGTGACCTCGTCGCGGCGCTGCGCGGGCTCCGCCGCGGCGGACCGGCCGCGGGTGCCTGGTCCACCGCGGTGAAGCGGCTGCTCGGCTCGCTGCCCGACGACCTGCGCTCCCTGCCGGGCGAGAGCGGGCTCGGCGACGACCTCGCGGTGGGCACCGTCGTCGCCCTCGCCCACCCGGACCGGATCGCGCGCAAGCGGGCCGGGTCGTCGGCGTACCTGATGACCTCGGGGACCGGTGCCGTGCTGCCGCCCGGGGAGGGCGGGCTGACCGGGATCGGGTGGCTCGCCGTCGCCGACGCCGAACGACGTCCGGGTGCCCGCGACGCCCTCGTGCGCTCGGCCGCCCCGCTGGAGGAATCCCTGGCGCTGGACGCGGCCGCCAGCCGCTGGGAGGAGCTCGACGAGGTCGGGTGGGCAGACGGCCGGATCGTGGCGCGCCGGGTGACCAGGCTCGGGGCGATCGAGCTGAGCAGCGCGGCGCTGGACCGACCGGACCCGCTGCTCGTCGCCGACGCGGTCCGCGAGGGCCTGCGCCGCGAGGGCCTGGAGCTGCTGCCGTGGAGCGAGGCCGCGCGGTCCCTGCGCGAACGGATGGACTTCCTGCACCGCAGCCTGGGCGAGCCGTGGCCCGACGTGTCGACCGAGGCACTGACCGCCACGGTCGAGACCTGGCTCGGACCCGACCTCGCCCGGGTGCGGGGCAGCCGTGACCTGCGCCGCATCGACGTGCTCGGCGCGCTGCGCCGTCTGCTGCCGTGGCCTGCCGCCGGCCGGCTCGACGAGCTCGCGCCGGAGCGGGTCGGCGTGCCCAGCGGCAGCCAGGTGCGGGTCGACTACACCGAGGAGCAGCCGGTGCTCGCCGTGCGGCTGCAGGAGGTGTTCGGCTGGACCGCCACCCCCCGGGTGGCCGACGGCCGGGTGCCGCTGCTGCTGCACCTGCTCTCCCCGGCCCGACGACCGGCGGCCGTCACCGCCGACCTGGCGTCGTTCTGGACCACCGGCTACCCGCAGGTGCGCGCCGACCTGCGCGGGCGCTACCCCAAGCACTCCTGGCCCGACGACCCGACCACCGCGGAGGCACTGCGCGGCACCAAGCGCCGCGGCTGAGCGACGGACCGGTCAGCCGAGGATGAGCTCCGACCAGTCCACCTCGGCCGTGCGCTGCTGGAACTCCGTGACCCGGCCCGGCCAGTTGCGTGGTGATGCGGGACCCGTCGACGTACCAGCTGGTGCAGCCGGTCCACGCCGACTCCTGCAGGCGCGACTGCATCTCCCGGTCGTAGTCGTCGTAGACGTCCGGGCGGACCTCCACCCGCCGCGCGTCCCCGCCGGCGAGGCGGCGGGCGACCTGGGCGACGTAGCCGGCCTGCGCCTCCATCATCGCGATGATCGAGCTGCCGCCGAGGTTGGTGTTGGGTCCGTAGATCGTGAAGAAGTTGGGGAAGCCGGGCACCGCCAGGCCCAGGTGCGCGCGGGCACCGTCCGACCACGCCTCGTGCAGGTCGGCGCCGTCGGAGCCGGTCACGGTGACGCCGTCGAGGAACGACGTCGCCGCGAAGCCGGTGCCCCAGATGATCACGTCGGCCTCGTGCAGGGTGCCGTCGGCGGTCGCGCACCCCACCGGGCTCGACGCAGCTCACGTCCTCGGTCACGACGTCGACGTGGTCGCGGTCCAGCGCCGGGTACCAGTCGTTGGAGAAGAGGATCCGCTTGCAGCCGATCTCGTAGTCGGGCACCAGCCGGGCGCGCAGGGCCCGGTCCTTCACCTGGCGGCGCAGGTGGACCCGCCAGGAGGCGCGAAGCACCCGCAGCAGGGACGCGGACCAGCGCACCTGGCCGCCGAGTGCGGCGTTGAGGAGCTCGGTCAGGCCGAAGATGCCGCGGCGCTCACCGGCGAGCAGCGCCGGCCAGCGGGCGAAGGCGCGGTGGTGGCGCGGTCGGTACTCCCGGTCCGGCTTCGGCACGACGTACGGCGCCGAACGCTGGAAGACCGTCATCGCGGCCACGTCGTCGACGATCCCGGGCACGAGCTGGATCGCGCTCGCACCGGTGCCGATCACGGCGACCCGCTTGCCGCGCAGGTCGACGTCGTGACGCCACCGGGCGGAGTGGAAGGACGGTCCCGCGAACGACGCGAGGCCCGGCAGCGAGGGGATCACCGGTTGGACAGCTGGCCGACCGCGGTGACGACGAGCTCGGCGTCGTACGTCGTGCCGTCCGCGGTGGTGACTCGCCACACGGCATCGTCGCCGCCACCGCCGAGCACGCAGGAGACGACCTCGGCGCCGGTCACGACCAGCTCGGTCAGGCCCTCCCGGGCGGCCGCGTCGCGCAGGTAGGCGAGGATCTCGGGCTGCTTGGAGTAGCGCCGTCCCCAGGCCGGGTTGATGGCCCACGACCACGAGTAGAGCGGCGACGGGACGTCGCACGCGGCGTCGGGATAGGTGTTGTCGCGCCAGACCCCGCCCACCGCGTCGGCGCGCTCGAGGACCGTGATGTCGGTCAGGCCCGCCTGCTTGAGGGCGCGCGCCGCGCCCAGGCCGCCGAAGCCGGCGCCGATGATGACGGCACGCGTCGCTGCACGGGACTCCTCGCCGGGACTGCTCATGGGTCGAACCTAGATCTCGAGCGGTGGGCGTCACACCCCGGCGAGAGATCGCGATTGATAATTCCGGACATGTCCGCCGACGCACCGCTGCGGCTCGACCCCGCCACCGCGCACTGGGACTTCCCGCGCGCCTCGGTCGGCGTCGAGGTCCTCGTCCGGTACGCCGCCGCGCGGGGCCTGCCCGCCGAGCGCGTTCTCGTCGGCACCGGGCTGACGCCGGCCGGCCTCGGCGACGGCGAGGTGACCGCCGCGCAGGAGCTGCGCGTGGTGCGGACGCTGCACCACCTCCTGGGCGAGGTCGGCACGCAGGTGGGGGAGCGGTACGAGGCCGCGACCTTCGGGGCGTTCGGCTTCGCGCTGCTGTCCAGCCGGACGGTGCTCGACGCGATGACGCTCGCCGTGCGCTTCATCGACCTCAGCCACGCCTTCGCGATCCCGCGGGCCGAGGTCGACGGCGACCGGGTGCGGGTCGAGGTGGACGGGACGGACCTCCCCGTCGACGTACGCCGGTTCCTGGTGGAGCGCGACACGACGGCGGTGCGGGTGGTGCTCGACTCGCTCGTGCCCGGCGGCGTGGGCGCCACCGTCACCTGGCTCCCGGGCGCGGCACGGCTCGTGTTCGGCGCCGACCAGCTCGACCGGCCGCTGCCCGAACGCAGCCCCGAGCGGCTCGCCCTCGCCGAGCGGCTCTGCGCCGAGCTCGTCGACGTGCGGCGCTCGCGGTCGGGGTCGGCCCAGGACGTGCGGGTGCTCATCACCCAGCGCCTCGACCGCGGCGCCCCGATGGCCGAGGTCGCGGCCGCGCTGGGCCTGACCGAGCGGACGCTGCGCCGTCGACTGACGGCCGAGGGTGTGGGCTACCAGCGTCTGCTCGACGAGGTGCGCTCGTCGATGGCCGCGGCGCTGCTCGGCGGGCGCGCGACGATGCCGCTCGCCGACGTCGCGCGCCGCCTCGGGTACGCCGGCGCGCCGGCGCTCGCCCACGCGCGGCGTCGGTGGGCCGACCAGGGCTGAGACGTCGCGTGCTCGTCGTCGAGCACGACACCTCCCCGGCTCCACCGGTTCACCCGGCCCGTGTCGTCTGGCGGAGGCCGATCGACCGATCTGCTCGTCCCTCGTCGTCCGTCCGGAAGGACCACTTTCCCGATGCTTCCCACCTCTCGCCGCCGGCGCACGTTCCTGGCGCTCGGCACCGTCGCCGTCATGAGCGGCTCCGCCGCCCTCGGCGGCCTCGCCAGCGCCCGGCTGGCCGCGGACCCGTCCGCCGACCTCTCCCAGCACGGTGGGGCCCAGCGCCTCCCCGGCGACCACACCGCCGCCGTCGAGGCAGCCACCCAGGGCGGCCACGCCAAGAACGTCATCCTCCTCATCGGCGACGGCATGGGTGACTCCGAGATCACCGTCGCCCGCAACTACGCCGAAGGGGCCGCGGGGCACTTCAAGGGCATCGACGAGCTCCCGCTCACCGGTCAGTACACGACGTACTCGCTCGACAAGACGACCCACCTGCCCGACTACGTGCCCGACTCCGCCGCCACCGGCAGCGCCTGGGCGACGGGTACCAAGACCTACGACAACGCCATCTCGGTCGACGTCGACGGCAACCCGCAGCAGAACCTCCTCGAGCTCGCCAAGCTCAACGGCCTCAAGACCGGCGACGTCTCCACCGCCGAGATCCAGGACGCGACGCCGGCCGTGCAGGTCGCCCACATCTCGGCGCGCAAGTGCTACGGACCGGTCGCCACGACGGCCAGCTGCCCCGACGAGGCGCTCGAGAACGGCGGACCCGGCTCCATCACCGAGCAGCTGCTCGACACCCGACCCGACGTGACCCTGGGCGGCGGCGCGGCGACGTTCGACGAGACCGCGACCGCCGGTCCCTACGCCGGGATGACGCTGGCGGAGCAGGCCGAGGCCCGCGGCTACCAGATGGTCAGCGACAAGGCCGGTCTCGCCGCCGTCGACGAGGCCGACCAGGACGAGCCGCTCCTGGGCCTCTTCGCGCCCGGCAACATGCCGGTCCGCTACACCGGCCCCGAGTCCACCGTGGGTGGCGCCAAGCTGCCGGCCCAGGAGTGCACGCCCAACCCCGACCTGCCGGCCACCCAGCCGAGCCTTGCCGACATGACCACGAAGGCCATCGACCTGCTCGACAACCCCGACGGGTTCTTCCTCCAGGTCGAGGGCGCCAGCATCGACAAGCAGGACCACGCCGCCAACGCCTGCGGTCAGATCGGTGAGACCGTCGACCTCGACGAAGCCGTGCAGGTCGCGCTCCGGTTCGCGAAGAAGCAGGGCAACACCTCGGTGTTCGTCACCGCCGACCACGCCCACTCGAGCCAGATCATCGAGGTCGGCAGCACCAGTCCCGGGCTGAGCGTCGCGCTCACCACGGCCGACGGGGCGCCGATGGCGGTCAACTACGGCACCGCGCCCGCGGGCGGTTCCCAGCAGCACACCGGGTCGCAGCTCCGCGTCGCCGGCTACGGCCCGCAGGCCGCCAACATCGTCGGCCTCACCGACCAGACCGACCTGTTCTTCACCATGTCGCGGGCGCTGGGCCTGGTCCAGGACACGAAGCAGGCGTCCAGGAACGCCAAGGTCCAGGTCCGCCCCCGCGTGGGCAAGGTCGGCAAGCCCTCGGCCGTCGCCGTCAGCAAGTTCCTCGGTGACCGGCGCGTCTCGCTCCGCGTCCGGGGCGGCGGTGCCATCCGTACGAAGATCGTGAGGGTGACCGACGGCAAGGGTGGCTACGTCCTGCGTCCGAAGAAGGCCGGTCACTACACGGTCACGGCCAAGGGCCTGCAGTCCTCCAAGCACGTGAGGACGACGTTCCAGGTCAAGCCCAAGCGCCGCTGACCCGTCACCTTTCCGCTGACCCGTCTCCTCCAGAGGAGACGGGTCAGCGGAACGACGGGCTCAGGTGATCGTCATGCCACCGTCGACGGCGAGGGTCTGCCCGGTGACGTAGCCGGCGGCGGCGGATGCGAGCCACACCACCGTGGCGGCCAGCTCGACCGGGTCGCCCTTGCGCCCCATCGGGATCCGCGCGTCCATCGCCTCGAGGTAGCCCTCGGGGTACTGCTCGGTCATCTCGGTGGCGAAGAACCCCGGTGCGATCGCGTTGACCCGGATGCCCTTGCGCCCGGTCCACTGCTGGGCCAGGTCGCGGGTCAGGCCGATCAGGCCTGCCTTCGACGCGGCGTACGCAGCCTGGGGGAGGGCCGCGGTGGTCAGGCCGAGGACCGAGGAGATGTTGATGATGCTCGAGCCGGGCTGCATGACGCGGCCGCACGCCTGCGCCATCCAGTAGCAGCCGTTGAGGTTGACGTCGATGACCTGGCGGAACTGCTCGGGCGTCTCCCGCGTCGCCGGGACGGCGGTGCCGATGCCGGCGTTGTTGATGAGGACGTCGACCCGGCCGAACTCCTCCATCGCCAGTGCGACGAGGTTGCTGCACGAGTCCGGGTCCGTCACGTCGGTGGCGACCGTGAGGGCGCGGCGGCCGGCGGTCTCGACGAGCGCAGCCGTGTCGGCCAGCTTGTCGGCGCGGCGAGCGCCCAGGGCGAGGTCGGCGCCGGCCTCGGCCAGGGCCTGGGCGAAGGCGACCCCGAGGCCGCTGGAGGCGCCGGTGACGACGGCGACCTGGCCGTCGAGTCGGAACATGTCGTTGACAGTCATGTCGTGATCGTAGGGGGCGGCTCGTGCTCGCCGATCCCGCCCTCACCCGTCACCGGGACCGAGTCGCCGCCTGCGACCGGGCGGGGGTCTCGTCCGTCAGTACTCCTCCACGGCCCTGATCTCGACGACCGGGTGAGACCGGACGAGAACCTGTGCGGCCTCCACCAGGGCGTCGTGGTCGGCGCAGGTGACGAGGAAGAACCCGGAGAGCTGCTCGACGGTCTCGGCGTACGGGCCCTCGGTGACCAGCGCCTTCGACGCCGGTCCGCGCGTGATGGTCCGGGCGGTGCTGCTGTGCGTGAGCCCGGCACCACCGGTGATGGCGCCGCCGCGCGCCTCGAGCAGCCGGCGGAACTCGGCGTCGGTCTCGAAGGTGACCTGGTGGTCCGCCTCGGTGCCGGCCTGCCACTCGGCCTCGTCGTCGGCCGGGAACAGGATGACGTAGTCGGTCATGACGCTTCCTCTCTCACAGATGTCCCTGATGTCCCTGATGTCGCTGATGCGCCGTCGCCCACATGACGGGCGGAGCCGTCCGAGATCGACACCTGGCGACCGGCGGCCCGGACCGGCCGTGGGTCAGCCCTCGTTCGCCACGTCCCGGCCGTCGGCCGTGTGGGGGTTCTGGTCGATCGCCGACACCGCCAGGGTGAGCCCCGGCCAGGCCGCCCGGCGCCGATCGAGGTGGATGCCGGCGATCATGCACCGCACCGAGCCGCCCGCGAGCTCGATGGTCGGGATGTCGATCGCGACGATCGTGCAGGACGCCTCGATCGCCGCGACCTGCTCGGGGCGCAGGCTGCGGCGCGCGCTCGCGGACATGACCATGATGTAGTTCCGCCCGCCGTCGGCCGTGCGACCGCAGAGCTCGACGGAGTTGCCGGCGAACTGTCGCACCTGCGACTCGGTGATCTCGACGACGCGCCGCCCGTTCACCGACAGGCGCTCTCGCACCTGCTCGCGGCGGTGGACGTCCGGGATCATCTCGAGCGCGAACAGGGCGACGTCCGTGCCCACGCAGCCGATGACGTTGGTGTGGTAGACGGGTACGCCGTGAGAGTCGACGGCGTCGAAGGCCATCGGCTCGTAGCCGAAGTCGGTGCAGAACCGCTCGAGGACGTGGGTGTCCGCGCGGTGGCTGCGTGCGGTGTAGGCGACCCTGGACATGTGGTCGAGGACCATCGCGCCGGTGCCCTCGAGGAAGATCCCGTCCGGCTCGAGGCCGGAGTAGTCGACGATCGTCTGCACCCGGTACTCGGACTTCAGCATCTCCAGGACGTCGGAGCGACGCTCGTGGCGCCGGTTGGAGGCATACATCGGGTAGACCGCGACCTGGCCGCCGGCGTGGGTCGAGAGCCAGTTGTTGGGGAAGACGCTGTCGGGCCGCGTGTGGTCCTGGTCGGAGAAGACGTGGACCCGGACACCGGCGGTGCGCAGCGCGTCGGCCACGGCGTCCATCTCGCCCTGCGCCCGGATCGCCGTCTCCACCTCGGACTGGCCGGCCGGGGCATCTGCCTGGAAGGCGTTGTCGGCCGCCGTCGCCGGGTTGGGCCGGAACCGATCGGCTCGGACCAGGATGACTGCGGACGGGGCTTGGGCGCTCACGAGACGTGAACGTAGACCATGCGGCGCGCCGCCGAGGCAGCCAGTGCCTGCCCGACGACCCCGGCGACCGCGACGGGGTGGAGCCGCAGACCGGTCGGCGGTGCGGACACCCGGCTCCTGGCCGCCCCGGTCGGGCCGCGCGGCGCGGTCGATCGCCGCACGCCCGCGACGTACGTCGACGTGCCCCGGTCGGCGGCTACCCCGACGGGGTCGGGCCGGCCGCCTCCGCCAGGGTCTGCTTGATCTCGGTCTTGAGCACCTTGCCGACCTTGGAGCGGGGCAGGTCCGGCCAGACCTCGACCTGCTTCGGTGACTTCACGCTGCCGAGCCGCGCCTTCACGAAGGCCGTCACCTCGGCGGGGTCGAGAGCGGTCTCGCCGCGGGGCTGGAGCACCGCGACCACGCGCTCGCCCCACTTCTCGTCGGGGAGTCCGACCACGGCGCAGTCCTGCACGCCGGGGTGCTGCATGAGCGCCTGCTCCACCTCGGTCGAGTACACGTTGAAGCCGCCGGTGATGACCATGTCCTTTGCGCGGTCGACGATGAACAGGAAGCCGTCGTCGTCGAGGTAGCCGATGTCGCCGGTGTGGTGCCAGCCATGGGCCGACGCCTCCGCGGTGGCCGCCGGGTCACGGTGGTAGCCGGCCATCACCAGCGAGCTCCGGACGACGATCTCGCCGGTCTCGCCGCGGGGGAGCAGCGTCCCCTCGCCGTCCATCAGCGAGACCGTCACCAGCGGAGCCGGACGCCCCGCCGACGACAGCCGCTCGCGGGCCACGCTGCCGTCCGCGTGGAAGTGGTCGCGCGGGGCCATGGTCGAGATCATCATCGGTGCCTCGGTCTGGCCGAAGAGCTGCGCCATCACCGGCCCGATCCGGGTCAGTGCCTCCTCGAGCCGGGTCGCCGACATCGGCGCGGCGCCGTACCAGAAGCACTGCAGCGAGGTGAGGTCCGTCGTGTCGAGGCGACTCGTGGGCCAGCACCATGTAGATCAGCGTCGGCGGCAGGAAGGTGTGGGTGACCCGGTGCCGCTCGACGTGCTCGAGGAACCCGCCGACGTCGGGTGCACGCATCACCACCACCTCGCCGCCCGTCGCGAGCACCGGGAAGCAGAGCACACCGGCGGCGTGGGTGAGCGGGGCGAGCGCGAGGTAGACCGGGCGGCCCTCCCACGGGTAGCTCATCAGGGTGATCGCGGTCATCGTCTCCAGGTTGGTGCCGGTGAGCCGCACCCCCTTGGGACGCCCCGTCGTGCCGCCCGTGCCGACGATCGCGGCCAGGTCGCCGAGCGACGGCTCGTCCACGACACCCGAGCCGGCGTCGAGGAACGCGTCCCACCCGAGCGCCCAGGCGAGCTCCCCGTCGAGGCAGACCAGTGCCCGCAGCTCGGGCAGGTCGTCCTTGATCTGCTCGACGAGGGGCGCGAACGAGGCCTGGAAGACCAGCAGCCGGCACCCGACGAGGGCGAGGAGGTCGCGGTTCTCGGCCGCCTCGTTGCGCGGGTTCAGCGGGCTCCACACCGCCCCGGCGCGGCTGATGCCGAGGAGCGTGGTGAACGCGACCGGGTCGTTGGCCGACAGGATGGCCACGGTGTCACCGGGGGTCACGCCCTGGGCGGCCAGGCCGGCCGAGACGCGGAAGCTGAGCTCCCGCACCTCGTCGTACGTGCGGGTGCCGTCCGAGGTGGTGAGGCACGGCGCTCCCGGCCCGATCGACCAGCCCTTGTCGAGGTAGTCCACCAGGCGCACGGGGTCAGCCTTCCACGGTCAGGACCGGCTCGGAGACCAGTCCGAAGGAGCGCAGCACCCCGAGCAGCTCGCGGTGACCGAACGCCTGGCAGCCCGACGCGAACCCGACCCGCCGCGGCGGCTGCTGGAGCAGCGCGTAGGCGGCGTAGGCCTGGAGCAGGCCGGTCTGCTTGTAGTTCTGGTTCCCGTGGATGACGCAGTGCGCGCGGCCCAGGGGCCCCGAGGCGTGGACCGAGTCGAGCGACTTGTTGAGCCGCGGGTTCTCCCGGGGCGGCATCGAGCTCATCACCTGCGCTGCGGTGGCGGCCAGGGCCTCGTACTTCTCGTCGGCGTCCATGTCCTTGGTCGCCTCGATGGCACCTGCCACGATCTGCGGTACGCCGAGCATGAGCGCCCGGTTGAACACCCCGCCCAGCGCCTTGACGTTGGCGACCCGTGGGTCGCGGCGGTACCAGACCGGGTGCGACGTACCGCCCCACGGCAGCGCCAGACCGAGCTCGTGCTGCCCGGGTATCACCAGCTGGCTGTGCCCCTCGTCGGCCGCGTGCGGCACGTAGGCGTTCTGCGCGAGGTAGTGCGCCTGGGAGAGGGCGGCGTTGAACAGGATCGTCTGGGTCGAGGCGATCGTCGGGCTCCCACCCCAGAACACCGCGATGTCCAGGGTGTCGAGCCCGGGCTTCTCCAGCGCCACCTCGGCGGCGATCTCGCCGGTCGTGTACATCTGCGCGATGCCGGGGGACAGCAGCAGACCGGCGGCGGCGAAGTCGGCGCCGTAGGTCTCGTCGCAGGTGATCAGCCAGTCCTGCTCGCCGGTCGTGTCGGTGTAGTGGGCGCCGGCGGCCAGGCAGGCCTCGACGACCTCGGGACCCCACTTGCTGAACGGACCGACGGTGTTGAGCACGACGGACGCACCGCTGAAGAGCTCGGTCAGCGAGCCGACGTCGTGCCCGACCTCGACCACCTCGTAGTCGGCGGTCTCGATGCCGGCGACATGGGTCTCCATCGAGTCCTTGAGCCTGCCCTCGTCGCGTCCCGCGGCGACGAAGGGGACGCCGTACTCGCGCAGGTACTCACAGATCAGGCGGCCGGTGTAGCCGGAGGCGCCGTAGACGACGACGGGCCTGCTGGTGGTCGACGACATGGCGCTCACATCCCCATCCCGCCGTCGACCGGCAGGCCGACGCCGTTGACGAAGCGGGAGGCGTCCGAGGCGAGGAACACGACGGCGTCCGCCATGTCGGCGACCTCGCCGAGGCGACCCGACGGAGTCAGCTCGATGACCGCGCCGACCGCCTCCTCGGCGGAGCCGAAGAGTCCGAGCGTCGCCATGTCGGTGGCCAGCCCGGCGCCCATCTCGGTCGGGACCAGGCCGGGGTAGACGCAGTTGACGCGGACGCCGTACCCGAGCTTGCCCGACTCCATCGCCGCGACCCGGGTGAGGCGGTCGACGCCGGACTTGGTGGCGGAGTAGACCGAGATGCCGGGGAAGGCGATGGTCGCCGCGACCGAGGCGATGTTGATCACCGCGCCGCCGGCGCCTGCTGCTCCGCCGGGGCGCATGGTGCGCAGGGCGTGCTTGACGCCCAGCGCCGTACCGAGGAGGTTGACCTCGAGCATCGTGCGGATGTCGGCCGGGTCGAGGTCGACGATCAGGCTGCTGATCTCGACCCCGGCGTTGTTGACGACGATGTCGAGGCCGCCCATCAGCTCGACGGCCTGCGCCATCGCCGACTCCCAGCCGGCGTCGTCGGTGACGTCGAGGTGGACGTAGCCGTGGGCCCCCTGGCGGGCGCCGCCGAGCGACTCGGCGACCTTGGCGCCGAGGTCGTCCTGCAGGTCGGCGACCACCACGGCGGCACCGGCCTCGGCCAGGGCCTGGGCCATGCCCTCGCCGAGGCCCTGCGCGCCTCCGGTCACCAGGGCCTTGCGCCCGGTCAGGTCGAGCTTCGTCATGGGAACTCCTCGTCGAGTCGGGTGGGCTGGGGTCGCCGCCACGCACGCTGTGGTGGCGGTCACAACGTAGGCCCGGACCCTTGACGACTGTCAAGAGATTCCTGGACATTCGTCAAGAAAAAGTTGGACGACTGTCAAGACAGGCCCCGAGATCGCGCCGGATGCGGCTACAGTCGAGCCCATGGCCGGTACCAAGCAGGCGCGTCGCGCCCCCGTCGACAAGTACGACGAACGCCGCAACCAGCTGGCCGAGTCAGCCCTGCACACGCTCGGCGAGCTCGGCTACGCCCGGTCGAGCCTGCGCGAGATCGCCACCAACTCCGAGTTCAGCCACGGCGTCGTGCACTACTACTTCCGCGACAAGC
Source organism: uncultured Actinomycetota bacterium (assembly GCA_963757695.1). Taxonomy (GTDB): domain Bacteria; phylum Actinomycetota; class Actinomycetes; order Propionibacteriales; family Nocardioidaceae; genus Nocardioides. The sequence goes on along the minus strand of CAVWTJ010000002.1, from coordinate 84,412 downwards.
TCGAGCTGATCATCTACTGCGTGCGCTACTACAAGGCCCAGTGCGTGACCCGCTACGACGAGGTGGTCGCCGACTCGACCACGCCGCAGGAGCTGCTCGACGCCTTCGCCGCCAAGCTCCTCGAGACGCTGCGCGAGGAGGCCCCGATGCACCGGCTCTGGTACGACCTGCGCACCCAGAGCATGTTCGAGGAGGGTCTGCGCGAGGCGGTCACCATGATCGACCGCACCCTCGAGGAGATGATCTGGCGCGTCGTCGACCGGTACGCCGAGCTCTCCGGGCGGGCCACCGCGATGCGACCCGCGTCGGCGTACGGCGTGCTCGACGGCGTCTTCCAGCAGGCCCTGCTCGGCCACCTGGCCGGCCAGGACGGGGCGCTGGACCGGCTCGTCGACGAGGTGCACGAGCTGATGCCGCTCATGCTCGCTCCGGCCTGACGGCGGCCTGACGGCTCAGCCCGCGCCGCGGCGGCGCAGCTCGGCGTCGAGCGAGGCCTCGTAGGCCGCCATCGTCTCCGCGACGGCCGGGTCCTGCAGCCGCGCCAGCAGGTCCTCGAACGCCGTGTCCTCGACGTGCTGGTGCACCCACCACAGGTTGCCCCACGGGTCGCTGAGGCGGGCGACGTCGTCGCCGACCGGCAGGGACGTGCGTGCGGTCACGAGCCGGCACCCCGCCGCCGCGGCCCGGTCGAGCACGTCGCCCAGGTCGGCGACGGTGACCCGGAGCATCGCGGGGGACAGCGGCCACCCGGGCTGGGCGTCCATCACCACGATCGTCGTGGCGCCGAGCACGGTCTCGGCGTGCCCGATCGTCCCGCCCGGCCCCGGCACGCGACCGGTCTCCTCGGCGCCGAGGACCTCGGCCAGGAAGTCCAGCAGCCCGCCGGCGTCGGCCGCCACGATCCAGGGGGACACCGACGCGGAGGAAGAAGCCATGCGACGACACTACGTCCGAGGCGGTACGATGCTCGGGTGAGCACCCACACCCTGCTTCTTGGACAGCCGCGCTGATCACCCCTGATCGCGCGGCCACCCCTCCATGCGAGGGGTTTTTTCATGTCCGGTCCCGGTACGACCACGAAGCAGCAACCAGGAGAACCCGATGAGCGAGCAGAACGCCACCACCGACACCGTCGCGACGACCGCGACCGACGAGGCGCCCACGTCGTACGACGTGAGCGCGGTCGAGCAGAAGTGGCAGCCGGTCTGGGAGGAGCTCGACCCCTTCCGGGCCGACGACGACTCGCCCAAGGAGCGCAAGTACGCGCTGACGATGTTCCCCTACCCCAGCGGCGACCTGCACATGGGCCATGCCGAGGTCTTCGCGCTGCACGACGTCATCGCGCGCTACTGGCGCTTCCGCGGCTTCGAGGTCCTGAACCCGATGGGTTGGGACTCCTTCGGCCTGCCCGCGGAGAACGCCGCGATCCGCAACGACGAGCACCCCTCGACGTACACCTACGCCAACATCGAGACCCAGGCCGCCTCGATGAAGAAGTACGGGCTGGCCTTCGACTGGTCGCGGCGGCTGCACACCTCCGACCCGGAGTACTACCGCTGGACGCAGTGGCTGTTCCTGAAGTTCCGTGAGCAGGGCCTGGCCTACCGCAAGAAGAGCCCGGTCAACTGGTGCCCCAACGACCAGACCGTGCTGGCCAACGAGCAGGTGCTGGCCGACGGGACCTGCGAGCGGTGCGGCGCCGAGGTCACCAAGCGCGAGCTGACCCAGTGGTACTTCCGCACCACGGCCTACGCCCAGGAGCTCTACGACTGCCTGGAGGACCTGCAGGACACCTGGATCGGCAAGGTCGTCAACGCCCAGCGCAACTGGATCGGTCGCTCCGAGGGCGCGCACGTGCGCTTCCCGGTGGAGGGCCGCGCCGAGCCGGTGACGGTCTACACGACCCGGCCCGACACGCTGTACGGCGCGACGTTCATGGTGGTGGCCGCCGACGCGCCGCTGGCCGCCGAGATCGCAGAGCTGGGTGGGCCGGAGCGTCGCGAGGCGCTGGCGTCGTACGTCGAGGAGATCCGCAAGGCCTCCGACATCGACCGGCTGGCGACCGACCGCCCCAAGACCGGGGTCGACCTGGGCGTCACCGCGACCAACCCGATCAGCGGCGAGCAGGTGCCGGTGTGGGCCTCCGACTACGTCCTGGCCGACTACGGCACCGGCGCGGTCATGGCCGTGCCCGCCCACGACCAGCGCGACCTCGACTTCGCCCGGGTCTTCGACCTGCCGGTACGGCGCGTCGTGGACACCGGCGAGGCCAACCCGGAGGAGTCCTTCGAGGCGACGACCGGCAACGGGTCCTACGTCAACAGCGAGGCCCTGGACGGCATCACCGACAAGGCGGAGGGCATCTCGACGATCATCGCCCGGTTGGAGGCGGACGGCACCGGCGAGGGCACGGTCAACTTCCGGCTGCGCGACTGGCTGCTGTCGCGTCAGCGCTACTGGGGCGCGCCGATCCCGATCATCCACTGCCCGGTCGACGGCGAGGTCGCCGTCCCCGAGGACCAGCTGCCCGTGAGCTGCCCGAGCTGCGCGGCGCCGACCTGAAGCCCAAGGGCACCTCGCCCCTGGGGGCGGCGGAGGAGTGGGTCGAGGTCGTCTGCCCGACGTGTGGTGGTCCGGCCCGCCGCGACACCGACACGATGGACACCTTCGTCGACTCGTCGTGGTACTTCCTGCGCTTCCTGTCGCCGCACGACGACACCCAGGCCTTCAGCAGCGAGCTGGCGGCTGCGTGGGGTCCGATCGACCTCTACATCGGCGGCGACGAGCACGCGGTGCTGCACCTGCTGTACGCGCGCTTCTTCACCAAGGTGCTGCGCGACACCGGCCTGCTGGCGTGGGACGAGCCGTTCTCGGCGTACCTGTCGCAGGGCAAGGTCATCAACGCCGGGCGCAAGATGAGCAAGTCGCTGGGCAACGGCGTCGACCTGGGCAAGCAGCTGGAGGCGTTCGGCGTCGATGCCGTGCGCCTGACCCTGGTCTTCGCGAGCCCGCCCGAGGACAACATCGACTGGGCCGACATGAGCCCCGCCGGGTCGCTGAAGTTCCTGCAGCGCGCGTGGCGGCTGAGCGGCGACGTGACCTCACCGGTCGGCGCGGACGTGTCCACGGGGGACCGCGCGCTGCGCTCGGTCACGCACCGCACGGTGCGCGAGGCCGAGGAGCTGGTCGAGAGCCACCGGTTCAACGTGATGATCGCGCGCACCATGGAGCTGGTCAACGCCACCCGCAAGGCGATCGACGGCGTCGGCACGGGTGGCTGCGGTCCGGCCGACCCGGCCGTGCGCGAGGCCGTCGAGGCCGTCGCGATCCTGCTGTCCATGGTCACGCCGTACGTCGCCGAGGAGATGTGGGAGCGGCTGGGACACGCCCCGACGGTGTCCCAGGCGACCTGGCCGGTCGTCGACGAGGCGCTGCTGGTGCAGGACAGCGTCGTCGCGGTCGTGCAGATCCAGGGCAAGGTGAAGGCCCGTCTGGACGTCTCGCCGGCGATCTCCGCGGCCGACCTGGAGGCGCTGGCGATGGCCGACGCCGCCGTGGTCGCCGCCATCGACGGACGCCCGGTCCGCAAGGTCGTCGTGCGTGAGCCCAAGCTGGTCAACGTCGTCGTGTGACACCGCCGCCGCGGCCGCGGCCGCGCCGGCGCTCAGGCGTTGACGAGCGCCCGCACCGCCTTGCGGTCGGTCTTGCCCACGCTGGTGAGCGGGATGGCGTCGAGCACGCGGATCTCGCGCGGGCACTTGTGGGCGGCGAGGTGTGCGCGGGCGTGCTCGACGAGCTCCTCGGGGGTCACCGACGACCCCTGGTCGAGCGAGACCACCGCGACGACCTCCTCGCCCAGGCGCTCGTCGGCCCGACCGACCACGGCCACCGCCACCACGGCCGGGTGCGAGAGCAGGACGTCCTCGACGTCTCGCGGGTAGACGTTGAAGCCGCCACGGATGATCAGGTCCTTGATGCGGTCGACGACGTAGAGGTAGCCGTCGTCGTCGAGCCTGCCCACGTCACCGGTGTGCAGCCAGCCGTCCACCACCGTGCGGCTGGTCTGCTCCTCGTCGTGCCAGTAGCCCTGCATCACCCCGGGACCACGCACGCAGATCTCCCCGGTCTCACCGGGCGCGGCGCTGGTGCCGTCGGGTGCCCGCAGCTCGACCTCGACGTGGGGGAGCGGCTTGCCGACGCTCCCGGGCCGGTTGGCGTCGAGGGGCGAGGAGGAGATGACGGCACTCGACTCGGTGCAGCCGTAGCCCTCGAGCACGGGCACGCCCAGACGGCGGTCGATCTCCTCGCGCAGGGCCGCCGGCAGCGGCGCACCGCCCGAGCCGAAGTACCGCATCGAGGACAGGTCGTGGTCCTCCACGGGCTGGGCGAGCAGCATCTGCAGCATGGACGGAACGACGGGGCTGTACTCCAGCCGGTGCTCGGCGACCAGCTCCAGCCACCCCTTCGGCTCGAACCACCGTTGCAGCACTGCGACCGCAGGGCGCTCCGCGTGCAGTCCCGCGACCATGATGATCATGCCGTAGACGTGGGACAGCGGCAGCGGGAGCAGGCTCCGGTCGACGTCCGCGGCGCGTCCGCGTGCCTCCAGGCCCCGGCCGGTGTCGAACAGTCCGCGGTGGGTCAGCATGACGCCCTTCGCCCGGCCGGTCGTGCCGCCGGTGTAGAGCAGCGCGGCGAGGTCGTCGTCCTGCCGCGGCTCGATGGCACCGGGCTCGGCGCGCCTCGAGGTCGGTGAAGAGGATCGTGCCCTCCTGACGGTCGGACTCCTCGCCCACCAGCACGACGGCGACGTCGAGGCCGGCGGAGGCGGCCCGCATCAGCGGGAGCAGCTCGGGCGTGACGATGGCGGCCTTCGCTCCGGAGTCGGCCAGGATGTGGCGCAGCTCGGGCTCGGTCTGCAGGAAGACCACCGGGGTCACGACGGCCCCCGCGCGCCAGATGGCCCGGTAGCCGATGAACACCTCCGGGGTGTTCATCATCATCACCGCGACGCGATCGCCGGGCTCGACACCGAGGCGGCGGAGCCCGGCGCCGGCGCGGGCCGAACGATCGTGGATCTCGCCCGAGGAGTGCCAGCGGCCCTCGAAGCAGAGGGCGTCGTAGTCGCCCAGGAGCTCGTGGCTGCGCTCCGCCAACAGGGCCAGGTTGCAGTCGCCGGTGGTGCTGCTCATCGTGGGTCCTCCTCCGCGCCCACGTCGTCGTGGACGTCTCCACCCTGGCTCGGAGGTGGTTGCGCGTCAACGATCGCGGTGGACAGCGCGGTCCGGGCTCCCCGGCCGGGCGGTGGCCCCTCGACGGTGCTCCTCCGGGCCGGTAGGAGGCTCCGGGAACGGACCTCCCCGGTCGGTGCTGGTGCTCACGCCTGCCGGGAGTGGCCCGTGTAGGCCACGCCGAGCCTGAAGGCGGCCCACAGGACACCGGTTGCCGCGGTCGCGACCAGCACCAGGGCGACGTCGGGCGCGAACAGGCGGATGTTGGCGAGTGGCGAGCCGAACAAGCGTGGCACCAGGCCGAGGATCACCCAAGCCGCGGCGAGGGTGGTGAGCAGCGGGAACCAGAGGCTGAACCGGCCGAAGATGCCCGTCTTGGCGCGGATCCGGTCGCGGTGACGCCAGGCCCAGACCATGCTGAGCAGGTAGAGGACCGGCAGCAGCGCCAAGGAGACGAACAGCGTCTTCTGGGTCAGGCGAGAGCCCTCGCCGTCGTAGTCGAGGCCCATTGCCTGGGCGGTGATGGCGTTGGCCAGCTGGGCCGTCTCCCCGAACCCCAGCCCGCTGCCTGCGTTGAGCAGCACGACGACGGCCTTCTCCTGCGAGGGGACCATGGTGGCCAGCGAGTCGAACCCGGGGCTCGCCCCCGAGTGCCAGACCGTCGCGTTGCCCGAGTCCACGAACCAGCCCAGGCCGTAGGAGGGCGATACCGGGCCGGCCGGGCGCATCATCCTCGCCTTGCCCTCGGCGCTGAGCACGTCGTCCTGGCCGTTCATCATCATCTGCAGGTAGCGAGCCAGGTCGCCCGCGCTCGCGACGATCCCACCCTGCGGTGCCGTGCCACGATCGGTCGCCTGCGCGGTCATCGGTCGTTTGGTGCCGAACCAGGGTCGGTGCCCGGTCGCCATCGCTGGATGGATCTCGCCGTCGGCGACGAAGCTGTGGTCCATGCCGACCGGTTCGAGGACGTGGGTGCCGACGTAGGCCTGGAACTCCTCTCCGCTCACGACCTCGACGAGGCGGCCGAGGACCTGGTAGTTGACGTTGGAGTACTCCCACCTCTCGTCGGGTCCGCGGGCGGGTGCCACCTCGGCGACCCGCTCGACCCGGCGGGCCAGCACGTCCCTGCCCTCGGAGCTCTCCCGGGAGGCGGCGGCGCCGCTGTTGCCCTGCAGCGTGGAGAAGCCGCTCGTGTGGCTGAGCAGCTGCCGGATCGTGACGGCGCCTGCCGGGCGACCCGACAGGACGTCGAGGTACCGGCCGACGTCGGTCTCCAGGTCGATCTCGCCGGCCTCGACCAGCTGCATGACGGCCAACGCCGTGAAGCTCTTGGAGATCGAGCCGGTCAGGAAGGGTGTGTCCGCGGTGACCTCCTCGTCACCCCCACCCCTGACGACGCCGTGGGCACCGACCGCGGTGATCTCGCCATCGGTCACGACGGCGTAGGACATGCCGGGGACGCCGGACGCGGGCATCTCCTCGGCGATCACGTCATCCATCGATCCCCCAGGTCCACCGGCCAGGGCGGCACCGAGGACCAGGGCAAGGAGAGCCAGGACCGGCTGCACGTCGACCTCCTCCTCCGCACGGATGCGTGCGGACGGACCATCGACTCTAGGCCATCCGGTCGGGCGGTGTCACCCGCTCGGGTGCGCGGTCGCACACCCGTGTCGACCCGGGCCACGGTGCATCGACACGCCCCCGGACCCGACTGGTCGGCCGCAACGGCGCCTCCCTGTCCTAGGTTGGTGGGATGACCGACCCCGCACCGCTCGCCGACGTCCTCGCTCGCCTGCGCTCGTGCGAGTGGATCGACCTGACCCACGCGTTCGGGCCCGGGATCCCCCACTACTTCGCGTTCCCCGACGAGGAGCGTGAGACGCTCTTCCACTTCGACGAGGGGGTCGGCTCGACCGGCACGGGGTTCCTGGCGCACCGCTTCACCCACATCGGCCAGTGGGGCACCCACGTCGACCCCCCCGCCCACTTCGCGCGCGGCGGTCGCTTCCTCGACGAGCTGCCGGTGACCGACATGATCCTTGCGTTGGTGGTCGTCGACGTACGCCGCCAGGTCGCGGCCGATGTCGACCACACCGTCACGGTCGCCGACCTCGAGGCGCACGAGGCCGCGCACGGCACCATCCCGGCCGGCGCGTTCGTCGCGCTGCTCACCGGGTGGGCCGAGCGCTGGCCCGACGGCGACGCGATGGCCAACCGGGACGCCGACGGGCTCGCTCACTACCCCGGCTGGGGGGTGGAGGCGCTGACCTTCCTCGTCGAGGAGCGCGGCGTGACCGCCGTCGGCCACGACACGACCGACACCGACCCGGGCGCCGTGGTGGGTGCCGGCACCGCGCCGGCCGAGACCTACATCCTGGCTGCCGACAAGTGGCAGATCGAGATGCTCGCCGGCCTCGACCGGGTGCCGCCGACGGGCGCCCTGGTCGTGGCGACCTGGCCCAAGCCGCAGGACGGCTCCGGCTTCCCGGCGCGGGTCTTCGCGATCGTCGACCGAGGCTGAGGTCGCGCGCCGCCCGGGTCAGTCGCGCCAGAACAGGTGGTGGACCACGCCGTCCGGCCTGGGTACGACGTCACAGTGGTAGCGGTCTCGCAGGTCGTCGGGAGACTCCCACAGCCGGGACCCGCCGCCGAGCTCCACGGGGGCGACCGCGACGTGGAGCGTGTCGACGAGACCCGCGGCCAGGAACTGTCGGACGGTGTGCGCGCCACCGCCGAGGCGGACGTCCTTGCCGTCGGCGGCGTCGAGGGCGCGCTCCAGCACCGTCGCCGGGTCGCCGCTCACGAAGTGGAACGCCGTGTCGGACAGGGTGAAGGAGGGTCGGGCGTGGTGGGTCATCACGAAGACCGGGGTGTGGAACGGCGGTTCCGGCCCCCACCACCCACGCCACTCGTCGTCGGCCCACGGACCGCGCTCGGGCGAGAACTTGTTGCGTCCCATGATCTCGGCGCCGATGTTGCGGTCGAACTCGCGGACCAGGTAGTCCTCCAGCCCGCGGCTGCCGCCGGGGTCGGCGCGGTTCGGCCAGCTCGCGGTCGCCCCTGCCCAGCTGAACAGGACCCCGGGATCAGCGTGACCGAAGGGGCGCTCGAGGCTCTGCCCCTCCCCGGCGGCGTACCCGTCACGGGACACGGTGAGGTTGTGGACCCTGACCAGCTGTGTCACTGCTGGTCCTCGTGACGTCGTGTCATGACCATCGGACCGCCCGGCCCGGACGGAATCATCGGTCCCGCTGCGATCCGACGACTCCGGAGGGGACGCCGCGCCCGCCCGCGCGGTCCGCAGCTCTCCCGCAGGGGGAGACCTGTCCCGTGCAGCGCGTGGCCGCGGGTGATCTCGACGGCCGGCACGGCGCCGGGGACCGCTGTGCCACGCCGTGCCACGCAGTGCCACGGTGCGGCGGCGCCGTCTATCCTTCGGGCATGTCGGTCGTCGTGGTCACGGACTCGACGGCCACCCTGCCTCCCGAGGTCGCCGCCGAGCGGGGCATCGTCGTCGTACCGCTCCAGGTCGTCATCGGTGCCGACGTCTTCGACGAGGGCTCGGCGGACGCCACCCCGGAGCGGGTGGCGGCGGCGCTGCGCGACTTCCGCCCGGTCAGCACGTCGCGCCCCTCGCCGGCCGTCTTCCTCGACCTCTACGACCGGCTCGCGCGTGGCGGGGCGAAGCAGATCCTGTCGGTGCACCTCTCGGGCGACATGAGCGGCACCTTCGAGTCCGCCCAGCTCGCCGGCCGCGACGCCGGGGTCCGGGTGGTCTGCGTCGACAGCAGGCAGGTCGGCGTCGCCACCGGGTACGCCGCCCTGGCCGCCGCTGACGCCATCGGGCGCGGAGCGTCGGTGGAGCAGGCCGCCGACGCAGCGCGGGCCAGGGCCGACCGGTGCTCGTCGTACTTCTACGTCGACACGCTCGAGTACCTGCGCCGCGGGGGCCGCATCGGCGCCGCCGCTGCGCTGCTCGGCGGCGCCCTGGCGGTGAAGCCGCTGCTCACCATCGACGAGGGTGTCGTCTCCTCGATGGAGAAGGTGCGCACGTCGGGCAAGGCGCTCGCACGGCTCGCGGAGCTGGCGGTCGAGGCAGCCGGCGACGCGCAGGTCGACGTGTGTGTCGCGCACCTGGCCAGCCCCGTGCGGGCGGCAGACCTGGCCGAGCAGCTGGGGGACCGGCTCTCGGCCAGCCTCGGTGGCCGCGACGTCTGGTGCGCCGAGGTCGGCGCCGTCCTGGGCGCGCACGTGGGCCCCGGCATGATCGCGGTCTGCGTGGCGCCGCGCGACTGAGCGCCGCGCGGCTGAGCGCCGCCGCCCGGCACGCCGTGTGGCGACGCCGACACGCGCAGGGTCGAGGACACTGCGAGGATGTGGGGGTGCGTCGTGCCGTCGGTCCCCTGCTCGCAGTGACGGTGGCGCTGGTGCTGGCCGACTCCGCGGTCGTGACGCTGGCGCTCCCCGACATCCTGCGCAACCTGGACGCCTCCGTGGCGCAGGTCGCCTGGGTGCTGATCGCGTTCAACCTCGTGCTGGGGCTCAGCGCCGTGCCGAGCGCGCTCGGCCTGACCCGGGCGCGGCCGGGGGTCCTCGCCGCCGTCGGCATCGCGGTCTTCGCGGGTGCCTCGGCCTGGTGCGCGTCGGCAGGGACGATCGAGGTGCTGATCACGGCGCGCTGCGTCCAGGCGCTCGGGGGCGCGCTGGCGGTGGTGGTGTGCCTGGAGCTGCTGGTGACCGAGTACGGCGAGCGGCGCGGCGTCGCGACCTGGGTGACGGCGGGCGTGATCGGCACGGCCACCGGCCCGTTCGCCGGGGGACTGCTCACCGAGGTGTTCACCTGGCAGGCCATCTTCGTGGTGCAGGTGCCGTTCGCGGCACTGGCGGTGCCGGCCGCGCTCGCCGTGGCGCCGGCGGCCGCGTCGAGACCGGACCGGCACGGTCCGCACGTGCGCCCCAACCTGACCCTCGCGCTCTTGTCGGCCGCGCTGACCGCGGCGCTGTTCCTCCTGGTCCTGCTCCTGGTCGAGGGGTGGGGACGCTCACCGGGCGCTGCCGCGCTGACGGTCTCCGTCGTGGCCGTGGCGGCTCTCGCCGCGCGGCCGGTGGCGCGGCTCCTGCGGCCCTCGCACGAGCTCGAGGTCGGGGTGGGCTGCTTCCTCGTCGCCGGCGGCCTGGCCGGTCTCGCGCTCCTGCCGTCCGCCGACCTCGCCTGGACGATCGCGCCCCAGGTGCTGGTGGGTCTGGGGCTCGGGATGACCGCGGACAAGCTCACCGCCCGGGCGATGGAGCTGCGCCTGCCCCGCGCCGAGCACGCGGGATGGACCATCGGTGCCCGGCACCTCGGCGTGGTCGTGGGCCTGGCGATCCTGACGCCGGTGTTCACCGCGGACCTCCAGGACGCCCAGGTGCCGGCCCAGGAGGCGATCACCGCCCTGGTGCTCGACGCGGAGCTGGGGCCGCAGGACAAGATCGCGCTCGCTCAGGCGCTCCGCCGCGAGCTCACCGGCCAGCGGGGTCGGGTGCCCGACCTGGGCCCGGCCTTCGCGACGTTGGACCTCGCCCCCGAGGACCGGCTGGCCGCCGCCGAGCTCGAGAGCGACCTCGACTCGCAGCTCGAGCGCGCGGCGACCCGCGCCTTCCGCGACTCGTTCCTCGTCGGGGCCGGGTTCGCGCTCCTCGCCCTGCTCGTCGTGCTGGTGCCGCGCCGGCGGAGGACGGCGTGAGCGCGCGGCTGCGGGCGGCCGCCCTGCCGGTCGCTGCGGTGCTCCTCGTGAGCGGGGTGCTCGCCGTCCAGGTGGCCAACGGGGGAGGCACGTTCGTGCCGCTCCGACCCGCCGACGCCTGCGTCGCACGGACGGTCACCTCCCAGGCCGAGGGGATCGACGGGCTCACCGAGCGGCTCGTGCTGCTCGGTGTCGCCGACGCCGCCTGCCGCCTGGGCGTCAGCCGCGAGTCGCTCACGCTCGATCTCGCCCAGCCCGGCGAGCGCAGTGACGCCGAGGTCGACGCGTTGCGCGAGGGTCTCCGCGACGCCGTACGGCAGCTGGCGGACGAGGGCTCGCTGCCCCCGGCCTCGGAGCTGGTCGACGAGGCGCTGGACAACTCCGACCTGAACCGGTTCCTCGAGCTCGCGATCCGGGCGCTCCCCGACTCGGTCGTCGACGCCGCGCTGAAGACCGACGACGTGCTCGACCCGAGCGATCGACGACCTCGACCTCCGCAGCCTCCTCGCGAACCTGGACGACCAGGACGACCTCGACCGGCAGGTCGAGGCCGCGGTCACCGGGGCCGTCCAGGACGCGCTGCTCGACCGGCTCCGCAACCTCCTGTGAGCGCCGGGGCCCTCCCGGGCGGCGTCCGGGCCAGGCCCAGCGGACCGTGACGTGACCGTCGCTGTCGACCGCCCGGATCCGCCTGGTGGCGCGCTACCGGGTGCGTCACCGGCGGTGGGAGTCGCGAGAGCCATGGGTCGGGGTCGTCCCGGCCCCCGGGCGACGCCACGAGTCGTCCACAACCAGGCCTCGGCCAGGGCTCTCCACAGCCGGTCCGCCTCGCCAGGTGCGGTCGTTCGCGGATGCCTAGCGTCGCGGTCATGCGCACTCGTCGTACCAGCCCCCAGCACCAGGAGGCCGTGGCCCGCCGGCTGGCCGACCTGACCTCCCAGCTGGCCGCCGCGCAGGCCGAGACGCCGCCGGCGAGGTCCTGGGGCGCTCCGCCGGCGCTGACCCGTGAGGACGGCGAGGTGCACGGCCGCAACCGGCAGCCGGCGGGGAGTGGTGGACCGGGCACACCCGGGTCACGGAGGTGCGGCCGGCGCTCCGGGTGGTCGACGACCCGGACCCGCCCCCGGCCGGCACGGCCCGGCCGGAGCCGGTCCCTGGCTCGGATCCGAGGACGGAGCCGGGGCCGGAGCCGGAGCCGGGCCGCGGGCGGGTGCCGGCGCCGACGTACCTGCCGGTCCCCGGTCGGCACGCCGCCCGTCGTCCGCTCGACCTCCTGGGCGGCCTGCTGCCCGCCACCCTGCGCGGGCGCGTGGCGCTGGGCCCGGGGCAGCTCGGCGTGGTCGCGGTGCTGGTGGCTGCAGGGCTGGCGGCCACCTGCTGGTGGGTGGTGCGGGGTGACCCCGAGCCGGCGATCCCGGTGACCGCGGCCGCCGTGGGACCGGCCGCCGGCTCCGGGGAGCCGATCGCGGAGCGCTCCCGCCCGCCGGCGCCGCTTCCGACCCGCCTGCCGGGACCGGGGTCGCTCCGCAGGTCGATCCGCCGGTCGATCCGCCGGCGGGGCAGGAGGTGAGCGGGACCGTGACGGTCGACGTGGCCGGCAAGGTGCGCCGCCCCGGGATCGTCGTGCTCGACGCCGGGGCGCGCGTGGTCGACGCTGTCGAGAGGGCCGGCGGGCCGCGTCGCGGGGTGGACCTGACCTCGATCAACCTGGCGCGCCTGCTCGTCGACGGCGAGCAGATCGTCGTGGGCGACGCGGGCGGCGCGGCGCCACCGGCGCCCGCCGTGCCACCGGGCGCGGCGGCACCGGGCGCCGCCGGCGCCTGCTGCCCTGGTCGACCTCAACCTCGCCACCCAGGCCGAGCTGGAGACCCTGCCCGGGATCGGCCCGGTGACCGCGGCGGCGATCATCGCGTGGCGCGAGGAGCACGGTGGGTTCCGGGCGGTCACCGAGCTGCTGGAGGTGAGCGGCATCGGCGACGTCACGCTGGCGCAGCTGACGCCCCTGGTCACGGTCTGAGCGATGCCGAGCGCTCGACGACGGCCCGGAGCGGGCACCGGCGGACCTGCGGATGCCGCTCCTCGGCGCCCTCGCCTGGCTGGCGGCGCTGGCGGCCGCCGCTGCTCCAGCCGCCCGTGGTGATCTGGGGGAGCGTCCTGCTCGGCGTCGCGCTGGCGGTCGCCGGGGCGGTCGCTCGCTGGGCGCGTGGCGGGTGGCTCACGGCCGGAGCGCTCGCCCTGGTCGCGTCTCCGCCGTGGCCGTCTCGGCGCTGGTGCGCCAGGAAGCCGTGACCGCGGGCCCGGTGCGGCAGCTGGCCGAGGAGCGTGCGGCCGTCGAGGTGCAGGGGGTGGTCATCGGGGACCCACGCACCGTCCACGGCCGGTTCGGCGACCAGGTCGTGGTCCGCCTCGAGGCGCGCGAGGTCGTCGGGCGCGGGTTCGAGCACCACCTGGCGACGCCGGTGCTGGTGCTCGGGCGCCGCGACTGGAGCGGTGCCGAGCTCGGCGCGACGGTCGCCACCGTCGGCCGGCTGGCACCGAGCGACGACCGCGACGTCGCCGGCGTGCTCACCGGTGCCACCGACCCCCTCGTGCGGGGCGATCCCGGGCCGTGGTGGGAGGCGCGGCGGTCGTCCGCGCCTCGATCCGAGACGCCGTGCGGACGCCCGCCGCGGACCAGCGCGCGCTGGTGCCGGCCCTCGTCGACGGCGACGACACCGCCCTGGACCCGGCGCTCGAGGACGACTTCCGCACCACCGGACTGACCCACCTCACCGCCGTCTCGGGCACCAACCTGACGCTGCTCGTCGGGTTCCTGCTCGCGCTGGCCCGCTGGGTGCGGCGTCCGCGGGCGCTGGCTGACCCTGGTCGCCGTCCTGGGATCCTCGGCTTCCTGCTGCGTCGCCCGCACCGAGCCGAGCGTGCTGCGGGCGGCGGCCATGGGCACCGTCGGCCTGCTGGCGCTGGGGCCAACGGGCGGCAGCGGGCCCTGCGCGGACTCGGGGTCGCCATGCTCGTCCTGCTGCTGGTGCAACCGGCCCTGGCCGTCTCGGCCGGCTTCGCGCTGTCGGTGCTCGCCACCGCCGGCATCGTGCTCCTGGCGCCCGGGTGGCGCGACGCGATCGCCCGCTGGCTGCCCCGCTGGATGGCCGAGGCGGTCGCGGTGCCGGCCGCGGCCCAGCTCGCCTGCACCCCGGTCATCGCCGGCCTCTCGGGCCAGGTGAGCCTCGTGGCGGTGCCCGCCAACCTGCTCGTCGCCCCCGTGGTCGGCCCGGCCACGGTGCTGGGGCTCGCGCGGCGGCCTGGTCGGCCTGCTGCTGGCGCCGGTGGGACGCCTGCTCGGCACCGGCTGGCCGGGTGGTGCGTGGCCTGGATCGTCGTGGTCGCCCGCGCCGGGGCCGGGCTCCCGGTCGCCGCGGTCGGCTGGGGGAGCGGTGCGCCGGCGGTGACGGTGCTGGTGCTGCTCTGCGTGCTCGTGGTGGTGCGCGGCCCCCTGGGTGCTGCGCCGACCCGCGACCGGCGTGCCGCTTCGCGTTGCTGTCCGTGCTCGTGGTGACCGTGCCGGCTCCCGACCCCGGGCTGGCCGTCGCGCGGCTGGGTGATGGCGGCGTGCGACGTCGGGCAGGGCGACGCGCTCGTGCTGCGCGCCGGGCCGCAGTGCGGGGGTCGTCGTCGACGCCGGGCCCGACCCGCACCTGGTCGACGACTGCCTGCGGCGCCTCGACGTCGACCGGGTGCCGCTCGTCGTGCTCACCCACTTCCACGCCGACCACGTCGACGGGCTCGCCGGGGTGCTCGCGGGCCGCGACGGTCGGCCAGGTCTGGACGACCTCGCTGCTCGACCCGCCGGAGGCCGTCGACGACGTGGACGTCCGAGGCCGCGGCGAGCGGCGTCGCGCCGACGCTGCCGTCGTACGGGCCGACCCGGGTCGGCGACGTCACGCTGCAGACGCTGTGGCCGCGGCCCGGGCCGCCGGTGGCCGGGCCGGGCGACGGCAGCACCGCCAACGACGCCGAGCGTCGTGCTGCTCGCCGAGGTGCGCGGGGTCCGGATCCTGCTCACCGGCGACGTCGAGCCGCCCGGGCAGGCCGCGCTCGCGCGCGACGCTGCCCGGGCCTGCCCGTCGACGTGCTCAAGGTGCCGCACCACGGCAGCCGCTACCAGGACCTCGACTGGCTGACCTCGCTCGACGCGCGCTGGGCGCTGGTCTCGGTCGGCGCCGACAACGACTACGGGCACCCGGCCGCGGCGTGGTCGACGCCCTCGAGCGAGCGGGCACCGAGGTCGCGCGCACCGACGAGGACGGCGACCTGCTGTCGTGGTGCCCCCCGGTGCTCCCGGCGGTGGCGACGTCACGGTCCGGACCCGGCGGTGAGCCCGGCCGGCGTGCTCACCCGCGGCTGTCGTCGTCCAGCACGTAGGCGACGAACCGGCGCTGCTCGCCGCCACCCACCACGAAGAGCACCATCGCGACCAGGTCGCGCCGGGCCCGGGAGACGTCGGCAGCCACGTGCCGGGTCGGACGGGGACCCGGCCCGCGGTGCGGTCCGTGAGGCGCCAGGCGGTGATCCATGCGACGCCTCCCTTCCGAGGTGGTGGTTCCTGGTCCGGATGAGCGGCAGCGAGTGGCGGTTGATACGCGGACGCTCGCGCGGGTCCGGGCCACGGCGCCCCTCGGGCTGCCGGCCGGGCTCGTGGCCGGGCTGTCGGTCGGGTGTGCCAGGGTGCTGCCATGCAGGCGGCCGACGTGCTGGGCCGGGTCACCCTGGTCACCGGCAAGGAGGAGTTCCTCAACGAGCGCACCGTCCAGGTCGTCAAGGCGACGGTCCGGGCCTACGACGCGGAGTCGGAGATCTCCGAGACCCGGCGCGCCGACCTCACGCTCGCCACCCTGGGCGAGCTCGCCGCGCCGTCGCTGTTCTCGACCGTGCGGTGCGTGGTCGTCCGCGGGCTGGAGAACCTCCCCGACGAGTCCGTCGAGGGGCTCCTCGGCTACGCCGGCGAGCCGGCCGAGGACGTCGCGCTCGTCCTGGTGCACGGCGGCGGGCAGAAGGGCTCGGGCACGCTCACCAAGCTGCGCAAGCTGCGCCCGGTCACCGAGGTGAAGTCCGAGGAGCTCCGAGGCCACCGAGTATCCCGGGCTTCGTCGCCGCCGAGGTACGCCGCTACGGC
The DNA here is from genome assembly GCA_963757695.1 of uncultured Actinomycetota bacterium. GTDB lineage: Bacteria > Actinomycetota > Actinomycetes > Propionibacteriales > Nocardioidaceae > Nocardioides. The sequence continues at coordinate 68,285 of CAVWTJ010000002.1, read as the reverse complement.
GCCACCATCGACGGCGAGGCCACCAAGGCGCTGGTCGACGCCGTCGGCCAGGACCTGCGCTCCCTCAGCGCGGCCGCGCACCAGCTGACCAACGACTTCCCCGGCGAACGGCTCACCGCCGACAAGGTGGCCCGCTACTTCGGCGGCCGGGCCGAGGCCAAGTCGTTCGCGGTCGCCGACCACGCGTTCTCCGGCAACCGGGAGGACGCCCTCGAGGAGCTGCGCTGGGCGCTCGACAACGGCACCGCGGCGGTGCTGGTCACCTCCGCGTTCGCCGGCAGCGCCCGGGGCCTGGCCCGCTACAAGGGCGCCATGCGGGGGCTGCGCGACGCCGACCTGGCCCGTGAGGTCGGGGTGCCCCCGTGGAAGCTGCGCACCATCCGCGACCAGTCACGCGGCTGGTCCGAGGCGGGGCTCGCCGGCGCGATCCGGGCGGTGGCCCAGGCCGACGCCGACGTCAAGGGCGCGGCCAGCGACGCGTCGTACGCGCTCGAGCGGCTGGTGCTCACCATCGCCGGCCTGCGCGACCGCTGACCGGGGCGACACCCTCCTCCGGAAGGCCCCGTCCGCTCGGCAGAGCGGAGCACGACGCACGAAAGGCGCCGTCCCCAGGGGGACGACGCCGGTGCGGTGGGCCTCAGAGAGAGGCGGCCTTCTTGGAGATCGCCGACTTGCGGTTGGCGGCCTGGTTCTTGTGGATGACGCCCTTGGAGGCCGCCTTGTCCAGCATCTTGTTGGCCTCGCGGCCGAGCGCGACGGCCTCGTCCTTGTCGCCGGCCTCGGCGGCCGTGCGGAACTTGCGTGATCGCCGTCTTCAGGCCGCTCTTGACGGCCTTGTTGCGCTCGTGGCGCTTCTCGTTCTGCTTGTTGCGCTTGATCTGGCTCTTGATGTTCGCCACAGGTGTGCCTTCGCGTCGGTGCTGGACAGGTGTCTGAAGTTGATGGTGCGGTCGGCGAGGGCTGCATGCCGGACACGCGACGAGCAAACTTAGCAGCGGGCGCCGCGGCCGCCCAAATCACCGAGTGCCCCTCGCGTCACACCGCGGCGGCCGGTGCCCCCAGCCTACGGGCGGCCGCGCCGAGCAATCGCGCCGACTCCCGGCGCCGGAAGTCGCTCAGGGTCGGGAGGTTGACGTCGACGGCGACGTGGGAGCGCCACGCGAGGTAGGCGCCGATCCCGACCAGCCAGGCGGTGACCGCCTCGTCGCCGGCGGCGGCGAGGGCCGGGGAGGAGGCGAGCGAGGCGTCGAACCACGGCTGCTCGACGCGCTCGAGCCGGGCCAGCAGCGGGTCCAGCCAGTCGGGCCCGGTCCCGGCGGCGCCCCAGTCGAGGAACACCAGGCTGCCGTCGGGGCGCTGGAGGAGGTTGTCGTTGCGGATGTCCCAGTGCACCAGCTGGTCCGCCGGCTGCTCGGCCAGGCGCCGCCACGCCGGGGCGGAGGTCGTCGCGACGCTCGAGCACCCAGCCGGGCATCACGTCCGCGGGCACCTCGTGGGCGTGCTCCAGCCGGCCCGCCAGGCGGTGAAGACCTGCGGCAGGTCGGTCAGCCCGGCGCGGTACAGTGGGTACGCCGTCGTCCGCGGCCGCCCGCGCCGGTCGTCGGAGCCGACGTCACCGGCACCCGCTCGGCCACCACCGCGCCGAGCTCGTCGGTCGCGGCAGCAGGAGCTCGCCATCGTCGCGTCGTCGGCCAGGTCGGGCATCGCGCCCTCGACGTCCTCGAGCAGCAACGCCACCCAGTCGCCGCCCTCCGGACCCGCGTCGTACGACGCCAGCAGGTCGGCCCACAGCGGGTGCGAGCCGAGCAGGGTGAGGGCCAGGACCTCGCGGCGGAACAGCGTCGGGGTGTGCGGGTTCAGCTCCGCGCCCACGGCCTTCACGAACGCGCGGGTCCCGTCGGCGCAGACCAGCCGGGTGGCGCACCCGGGGGAGAAGCCGCCGACCTGGTCGGCTGCCGCGACGACGGGGGAGCCGAGGGTCGACTCGACCCAGTCGTGGACGTGCGCCGGCATCGCGGCGTAGGACGCCCGCCGCCCGACCGCCCGCGGCGCGTTCACGCCTCCCACCCGCGCCGCTCGCACAGCCACTCCCAGCACACCTCGCCCTGCCACAGCTGGTGGTCGCGGATGTACGGCGAGCTCGACGGCACCGGGTCGTCGGCGTGCTGGAGGAAGTAGCCGGCGAGCAGCGCCAGCACGATGTCGACGGCCTCGGCCGGGACGTCGGCGAACGTCGGGTGGGTGGCCAGCACGGCCTCGACGTCGAGCCCGTCGCCGCGCGGTCCGATGAGCAGGAGCAGCGAGTCGAGCCAGGGGGCGCCGACCACGGGCCAGTTCCAGTCGCAGAGCAGCACGCGGCCGTCGGGGGTGAGCAGCAGGTTGTCGTCGCGGACGTCGGTGTGCACGAGCGTCGTACCGGCGGTCACCTCGGCGAAGCGCGCCGCCAGCGCGGCGGCCTCGGCGCCGTGTCGGGAGCACGTAGGTGCGCAGGCAGTAGTCCCAGCAGGCCGGCCAGTCGGCGAACTCGTCGGCGAAGTCGGCGAGCTCGGCATCCCGGCGGGGGTGGGGTCAGCGCGGTCGCGGTGCGCGCCAGCATGGCCAGGCAGGCCTCGAGGTCGTCGTCGGTCCAGGGCCGGCGCGGCGCCCGCGCCTCGACGTGCTCGAAGCCGAGCACGATCCACTCGGCGTCGTCGGTGCTGCCACAGCAGCCGCGGGGCGGCGACCGCGGGCGGGCAGCACCGCGACCTTGCGGGCCTCCTCGCGGTACGCCGTCGGCGAACGCCCTCTGCGCCTTCCAGGAGGCGGCCTTCACGAAGTGCCGGGTGCCGTCGGCGCACACCAGCACCGAGGCGAAGCCCGGGGTGAAGCCGGAGGTCTGCGAGCGGGCCTCGACCACCGCCGACCCGCAGCGCGGCCTCGACGAGCGTCCGGATCCGAGGCGGCAGGTGCTGCCACTCGAGGCGGCGGGCGGTCCGCCCGCGCGGGAGCGGCGGGGCACGGTCGGTGGGAGTCACCGGGCCATCCTCGGTCGACGTGCGCCGCGGGGCGCCACCGGGTTCGAGCGACAGGGATCGCTGGTAGAACTCATCATGTGGTGCGCTTCTACGTCCTCGGTGTCCTGATCTTCCTCGGCGCGATCGCGAGCCTGGCCGCCGCCATCGGCGGGCCGGGCTGGTTCCTGCTGCTCGGCGTGGCGGTGCTGCTGCTCGTGCGTCGGCATCTACGACCTGCTGCAGACCCAGCACGCGATCCTGCGCAACTACCCCGTGATCGGGCACATGCGCTTCCTGATGGAGGGCATCCGCCCCGAGCTGCAGCAGTACTTCATCGAGCGCAACTTCGACGGCCGGCCCTACGACCGCAACACCCGCACGTCGATCTACCAGCGGGCCAAGGGCGAGCAGGAGGAGCACCCGTTCGGCACCGAGCGCGACCTCTACGAGATCGGCTACGAGTACCTCGTGCACTCCACGGCGCCGGTGAAGGTCGATGGACGAGCCGCCGCGAGTGCGCATCGGCGGCCCCGGCTGCACCCAGCCCTACGACATGGCGCTGCTCAACGTGAGCGCGATGAGCTTCGGCAGCCTCAGCGCCAACGCCATCGAGGCCCTCAACCGTGGCGCGGCCGCGGGCGGCTTCGCCCACGACACCGGTGAGGGCGCGATCAGCCCCTACCACCGCCACGGCGGCGACCTGGTCTGGGAGGTCGGCTCGGGCTACTTCGGCTGCCGCACCGAGGACGGCGGCTTCGACGAGCAGCAGTTCGCCGACAAGGCCGCCGACCCCCAGGTCAAGATGGTCCACCTCAAGCTCAGCCAGGGCGCCAAGCCCGGCATCGGCGGAGTGCTGCCGGGCGTCGAAGGTCAACAAGGAGATCGCCGAGACCCGCAGCGTGCCGCTCGGGCAAGACGGTGATCTCGCCGGCCTACCACCAGGTCTTCTCGACCCCGCGCGAGCTGGTGCTCTTCATCGCGCCGGATGCGCGACCTGGCGGGCGGCAAGCCCACCGGCTTCAAGCTCTGCCTCGGCTCGCGCCGCGACTTCCTGGCGATCTGCAAGGCGATGATCGAGGAGCAGGTCTACCCCGACTTCATCACCGTCGACGGCGCCGAGGGCGGCACCGGCGCCGCGCCGGTGGAGTACTCCGACCACGTCGGCATGCCGCTGACCGAGGGGCTCGTCACCGTCCACAACGCGCTGGTCGGCGTCGGTCTGCGCGACCACGTCAAGGTCGGGGCGTCGCGGCAAGGTCAGCACCGGCGTCGACATCGTCAAGCGGCTCATCCAGGGCGCCGACTACACCAACGCGGCCCGCTCGATGATGATGGCCGTCGGCTGCATCCAGGCGCAGACGTGCCACACCAACACCTGCCCGGTCGGCGTCGCCACCCAGGACCCCAAGCGGATGCGCGCCCTCTACGTGCCCGACAAGGCGGAGCGCGTCACGGCCTACCAGGAGAGCACGGTCGAGCAGGCGATGCAGATCGTCGCCTCGATGGGGCTGCACTCCTTCGACGAGCTGCGCCCGCACATGCTGCGCCGCCGGATCCAGCACGGCGAGATCGCGTCGTACGCCGACCTCGTGGAGCACCTCGAGCCCGGCCAGCTGCTCGAGCGAGCCCCCCGAGCGCTGGGCGGCCGACTGGGCGGCGGCCGACCCGGACCGGTTCGTCCCCTGACCCGGAGCCCAGCAGACCCGGCCCACGAGCCGACCCAGCTCACGAGCCGACCCGACCTCAGCGCCGGTGCGGGTCCAGCGTCCGCGTGTAGAGAGCCGCACCGTCCACGTCGCGCAGGGTGACGGTGAGCTGCTCGGTGCGTGCGTCGATGCCGACCTCGCCGAAGAACTGGAAGCCCTCCGGCCGGTGAGGCGTTGGGTGCCGGCGGCGCGGCCACGAAGTCCGCGACCGGGCCGAACGTGGCGTCGAGGCTGTTCGGGCCGAACGCGCCCGCGTTGAGCGGGCCGGACACGAACTCCCAGAACGGGTCGAAGTCCTGGTAGGCGGCGCGGTCGGGGGAGTAGTGGTGCGCGGCGGTGTAGTGGACGTCGGCCGTGAGCCACACGTGGTTGCGGATCCCGAGGCGGCGGATGCGCGGTCAGCAGCCGCGCCAGGTCGAGCTCCCGCCCGAGCGGGGCGCCCGGGTCGCCCTGGGCGGCACGCTTCCTGTCGCGGTCGCGCCGTCGGGCACCACCAGCCCGATCGGGAGGTCGGCGGCGATCACCTTCCAGGTCGCGCCGCGAGCGGCCCAGCTCGCGCAGCAACCAGCTCGTCTGGCGCTCGCCCAGGAGCCCGCCGTCGGCGGTCGGTCTCGCGGTCCGGCGGAGTTGGCGTCCTTGAACGTGCGCATGTCGAGCACGAACAGGTCGAGCAGCGTGCCCGTAGTGGAGCACCCGGTAGACGCGGCCCTCGGGGTCCGGCGAGATGTCGGCCACCGGCACGTAGTCGTGGAAGGCCCGGTGCGCCCGGGCGGCGAGGACGTCGACGCTCTTCTCGGTGTAGCGGACGTCGTCGAGGATCTCGCCGGGGTACCAGTTGTTGAGGACCTCGTGGTCGTCCCACTGGCTCACCTGCGCGGTCTCGGCGAGGAACGCGCGCCAGTTGTCGGCCAGCAGGTTGTACTGGTACTGCCCGCGGAAGTCCTCCAGGGTCTCGGCGACCTTGGACTTGGCCTCGGTGGTGACGTTGCGCCACGTCGACCCGTCGGGCAGCACCACGGACTCCTGGACGGGCCCGTCGGCGTAGACGTTGTCGCCGCTGCACAGGAAGAAGTCGGCGTGACGCGCGCGCATCGCGTCGGCGATGCGGAACCCGCCCAGGTCGGGGTTGACGCCCCATCCCTGGCCGGCGATGTCGCCCGACCACAGGAACCGGACGTCGTCGCGGCGTCCGGGCGGCATCCGGAGCCGGCCCGACATCGGCTCGCTGCTGCGGCGCGGGTCGTGGAGGTCGACGGCGCGGATCCGGTAGTGCAGGTCGCGACCGTACGAGCGGTGCGGGAGGTGGTGGAGCGGGATCTCGCCGGTGAGGTCGGTGGCCGGTGTCACGACCGGGCCACGCACGAACGCCGAGTGCCGGAACGACGCGTCACGCGAGACCTCGGCGATCAGTCGGGACGGCCGGTCGGCGCGGCTCCAGAGCACGGCGCCGCGGTCGCGGACGTCGCCGGCCTGCACGCCGTGCGTGAGCGCCGGCCGACCCGAGCGGACCAGGGCCGGGGCGGACCCGGCGGGACCGGCGGCGCGGGCGGCGGTCGGCCCGCCCGTGGCGAGGGACAGCCCGGAGGCGGTCGTGACGAGAGCGGTGCCGCGCAGGAAGGAGCGGCGGGCCAGTGGACGAGGTTCCCGAGTCATGGTCCCCACGTTCACCCTGCGCGGCGACCTCCGGGTGGCGTGCGGGTGTCGTCCGGCCGAACCGTCGTCGACGCCCGCCTCCCACCCGTGGGGATCAGGCGCGTCTCAGCAGGCGGTGGCACGGTGGAGGCATGACCACCGTTGCCGAGCTGCTGATCCAGTCCCTCGCCGAGCACGGCGTCCGTCAGGTGTGGGGGGTGGTCGGCGACGCCCTCAACCCCGTCACCGACGCGATCCGTCGCGAGGACCGCGTCGAGTGGATCGGGGTCCGCCACGAGGAGGCGGGCGCGTTCGCCGCGTCGGCGCAGGCCCAGCTGACCGACGACCTGGCGGTCTGCATGGGCACGGTCGGCCCGGGCGCGATCCACCTGCTCAACGGCCTGTACGACGCCAAGAAGTCCCACGCCCCGGTGCTCGCCATCTGCGGCCAGGTCCCGCGCGAGGACATGGGCTCGGACTTCTTCCAGGAGGTCGACAACGACGTGCTCTTCGCCGACGTCGCGGTCTTCTGCCAGACCGTCACCAGCGTCGACCAGCTGCCGGCCCTCATCGAGCAGGCCGGCAACGCCGCCCTCGCCGCAGCGCGGCGTCGCCGTGCTCACCCTGCCCGGCGACGTCGGCGGGCTCGACGTGCCGAGCGACACGCCGGTCCCGCGCTTCCTCGACCAGCGGCCGGTCCCGGCCCCCGACCCGGACGCGGTCCGCGAGGCCGCGGCCGCCCTCAACGCGGCCGGCTCGGTCACCCTGCTCGTCGGCCAGGGAGCGCGCCACGCACGCGACGAGGTCCTGCGCCTGGCCGAGACCCTGGCCGCCCCGATGGTGCTGTCGCTCAAGGCCAAGGAGGGCTTCGAGGACGACAACCCCTACGAGATCGGCCAGTCCGGGCTGATCGGCAACCCGGCCACCGCGCTCGGCGTTCGGGTCCTGCGACGCGCTGGTCCTCGTCGGCACCGACTTCCCCTACACGCAGTTCCTGCCGACCGGCAAGACCGTCGTGCAGCTCGACCTGCGCGGCGAGCACGTCGGGCGCCGGACGCCGGTCGACCACGCCATCGTCGCGGACTCCCGGGCGGGGCTCGGCGCGCTGCTGCCGCTGCTGGAGCAGAAGACCGACCGCAAGCACCTCGAGCACGCCCGCGAGGCCTACGAGGCGTGGGGGAAGGGGCAGGCACACTTCGCGGACCCCGACTACGACCACAAGCGGGTCGGGCTGCTGCGCCGCAAGATCGACAACCGGTCCGAGCCTGATCCGGCCCGAGCTGGTCGCCGCGGCGGTCGAGCGGCACGCGGCGGCGGACGCGATCTTCACCACCGACACCGGCATGTCGACGGTGTGGCTGTCGCGCTTCGTCCGGATGACCGGCGGGCGCCGCCTGATCGGTTCCTACAACCTGGGCTCGATGGCCAACGCCATGCCCATGGCGCTCGGGGCCCAGGCCCTGGACAAGGACCGCCAGGTCGTCGCCTTCTGCGGCGACGGCGGCCTCTCGATGCTGATGGGCGACCTGATCACGGCCGTCACCTACGACCTGCCGGTGAAGCTCGTCGTCTTCGACAACGGCCGCCTCGGCATGGTGAAGCTCGAGATGGAGCAGGTCGGGCTGCCGGAGTTCGGCACCGTGCTGCACAACCCCGACTTCGCCAAGGTCGGCGAGGCGATCGGGCTGAAGGGCATCCGGGTCACCGACCCGCACGACGTGGACGCCGCCGTCGCCGAGGCGTTCGCGCACCCGGGTCCGGTGCTGCTCGACGTGGTCACCAACCCCGACGAGATCGCGGTCCCGCCCAAGCCGACGCTCGAGCAGGGCTGGGGCTTCGCGATCGCGAAGATGAAGGAGATCGTCGCCTCGCCCGAATGACGCGTCGCCGTGAGGGGCTGCGGGTTCGTGGCCATGGCCGGGTGAATGGAAGAATGGTCCTGAGCACCTGCTCGAGCCCGTACCCCTGCGAACGAGAGTCACCCTTGTCCCCGACGCCGTCCACGACGCCCAGGCCCGGCTACACCGATCCCGCGATCATCCGGAACTTCTGCATCATCGCGCACATCGACCACGGCAAGTCGACGCTGGCCGACCGGATGCTCCAGCTCACCGGGGTCGTCGACGCGCGTGCGGCGCGGGCGCAGTACCTCGACCGGATGGACATCGAGCGCGAGCGCGGCATCACGATCAAGAGCCAGGCCGTGCGGATGCCGTGGACCGTGCCGGTCGGCAACGAGCAGGGCGCCGAGCCCGGCGACTACGTGCTCAACATGATCGACACGCCCGGTCACGTCGACTTCACCTACGAGGTGTCGCGCTCCCTCGAGGCGTGCGAGGCGGCCGTGCTGCTCGTCGACGCCGCGCAGGGCATCGAGGCGCAGACGCTGGCCAACCTCTACCTGGCCATCGACGCCGACCTGCACATCATCCCCGTGCTCAACAAGATCGACCTGCCCAACGCCCAGCCGGAGAAGTACGCCGAGGAGCTCGCCGGGATCATCGGCTGCGACCCGGGCGACGTGCTGCTGACCTCGGCCAAGACCGGGCTCGGCGTCGAGGCGCTGCTCAACGAGATCGTCAAGCAGACCCCGGCGCCGGTCGGCGACCCCGACGCGCCCGCCGCGGGCCCTCATCTTCGACTCCGTCTACGACACCTACCGCGGCGTCGTCACCTACGTCCGGGTCGTCGACGGCAAGCTCAGCCACCGCGACCGGATCAAGATGATGTCCAACGGCGTCGTCCACGAGATGCTCGAGGTCGGCGTCATCAGCCCCGAGCCGGTCAAGGCCGGCGAGCTCGGCGTCGGCGAGGTCGGCTACCTGATCACCGGCGTGAAGGACGTGCGCCAGTCGCGGGTCGGTGACACCGTCACCAGCCAGCACCACGGCGCGACGCGAGGCCCTGGGCGGCTACAAGCACCCCAACCCGATGGTCTACTCCGGGCTCTACCCGATCGACGGCGACGACTACCCGACGCTGCGCGACGCCCTCGAGAAGCTCCAGCTCAACGACGCCGCGCTGGCCTACGAGCCGGAGACCTCCGGCGCGCTGGGCTTCGGGTTCCGCTGCGGCTTCCTCGGCCTGCTGCACATGGAGATCGTGCGCGAGCGCCTGGAGCGCGAGTTCAACCTCGACCTCATCTCGACCGCGCCCAACGTGGTCTACGAGGTCACCGATGGAGGACACCTCGATCGTCGAGGTGACCAACCCCAGCGAGTACCCCGAGGGCAAGATCGCCGAGGTCCGCGAGCCCGTCGTACGGCCACGATCCTGAGCCCGTCCGACTACATCGGCGTCGATCATGGAGCTGTGCCAGACCAAGCGCGGCCAGCTCCAGGGCATGGACTACCTCTCCGAGGACCGCGTCGAGATGCGCTACGTGCTGCCGATGGGCGAGATCGTCTTCGACTTCTTCGACCAGCTCAAGTCGCGGACCAAGGGCTACGCCTCGCTCGACTACGAGCGCTCGGGCGACCAGGCCGCCGACCTGGTGAAGGTCGACATCCTGCTCCAGGGCGAGCCGGTCGACGCGTTCAGCGCGATCGTGCACAAGGACGCCGCCTACGCCTACGGCGTGATGCTGGCCGGCAAGCTCAAGGAGCTGATCCCGCGCCAGCAGTTCGAGGTGCCGATCCAGGCCGCCATCGGTGCGCGCGTCATCGCCCGCGAGAACATCCGGGCGATCCGCAAGGACGTCCTCGCCAAGTGCTACGGCGGTGACATCACCCGCAAGCGCAAGCTGCTGGAGAAGCAGAAGGAGGGCAAGAAGCGGATGAAGATGGTCGGCCGCGTCGAGGTCCCCCAGGAGGCGTTCATCGCCGCGCTCTCCACCAGCGGACCCGCGGGCGACAAGCCCAAGAAGTGACGCTCCGTGGCCGACCACGACGTCCGCGCGGTCGCCCACGACCAGTGGCACGCCCTGGCCTCGAGCACGCCCGGGGGCTGCCTCACATCAGGTAGCGGAAGTACAGGTACGGCGCCGCGCAGATGCCGGAGACGAGCGTGACGAGCAGCCCGTACTTGGTGAACTCCCAGAACGAGATCGGGTTGCCGTAGCGCTTGGCGATGCCCAGCACCACCACGTTGGCGCTCGCCCCGACGGCCGTCGCGTTGCCACCGAGGTCGGCACCGAGGGCCAGCGCCCACCACAGGACGTTGCCCTCCCCGGCCGGTTGCGCGGCGACCAGCGTCGCCACGACGGGTGCCAGGGTGGCGACGTACGGGATGTTGTCGACGATGCCCGACAGCAGCAGCGAGACGAACAGCAGCACGAAGACCGTCAGCGTCAGCCGGCCGTCGGTCTGGTTGACGAGGTAGTCGGCCAGCTCGCCGATCACGCCGGTCTCGACGAGCGCGCCGACCATCACGAACAGGCCCATGAAGAAGACCAGCGTCTCCCACTCGACGTCGGCGATGGCGTCCTCGACGGTCACCGAGGAGATCAGCACGAGCAGCCCGGCGCCGAGGAGCGCCACGATCGACGGGGAGTAGCCGAGCACCGGGCTGAGCACGAAGCCGGCGAGCACGAGCACCAGCACGCCGAGGCTCTGGTAGAGCAGCGTGCGGTCGCGGATGGCCTCGCCCTCGGAGAGGGCCATCACCTCGGCGACCCGGTCCGGGTCGTAGGTGAACGCCTTGCGGAAGATCACCCGGCAGACGCCGATCAGCACGATCGTCATGAAGAGCGCGAACGGGCCGAGGTTGAGCAGGAAGTCGTTGAACGACAGGTCGCCACGGCTGGCGATGATGATGTTGGGCGGGTCGCCGATCAGCGTGCCCGCGCCACCGATGTTGGAGGCCATGACCTCCGCGATGAGGAACGGTACGACCGGCAGCGCCAGCCGCTCGCAGACCAGGAAGGTCACCGGGGCGATGAGCAGCACGGTGGTGACGTTGTCGAGGGCAGCGGAGGCGACCGCGGTGATCACGACCAGCAGCACCAGGACCTTGAACGGTCTGCCCTTGGCCTTCTTGGCGGCGTAGATCGCCAACGCCTCGAAGAGCCCGGTGTTCTTCAGCACGCCGACGATCACCATCATCCCGAAGAGCAGGAAGATGACGTTCCAGTCGATGCCGGAGTCCTCGGAGTAGAACGCCGCGTCGCCGTCGGTGAAGCCGAGGGCAAGCATCAGGGCAGCGCCGCCGAGGGCGGCGGCGACCCGGTTGATCTTCTCGGTGGCGATGAAGAAGTACGCGCCCAGGAAGACGACCAGGGCGAGGATCTGGGTCACGCTCACGGCAGGAGGGCCTCGATCGCGCGCGACGCGGTGACGGCGCCGAGGAGGTCTCCTGCCTCGTCGAGGACGACGCACAGCGGGCTGCGTGCCTTGGCCATCACCGCCGCACACTCCAGCGCGGTGGCGTCGGCGTCGACCGCGGGCAGCTTCGTCAGCTTCTCGCCCAGCAGGTCGCGCACCGACCGTCCCTTGAGCCGCTGGGCACACGTGTCGGCGCCCTTCTCGTCCAGGACGCCGACCAGGCTGGGGTCGTCGCGGATGTAGGGCGGGATGATGTAGCCCAGCACCTCCGCGGCCGGCAGCACCGTCTTGGGCTTGCCCCCGTCGAACACGAGCAGCGCGGGGCGCTGCTCGGCGACCATCATCTGGGCGGCACTCGTCGCGTCCGTGGACACGTCGACGGCGGGGTAGTCCTCCATGAGGTCACTGGCATGCACCCGCGCCACCTTAGTGCCGGGTGGGCAGGATGGGGACGTGCGTCCCGACAGCCTGCCCGCGTCCGTGGTGGCCTTCACAGAGCGCGGCCCGCTGTGGGCGGCGTTCGTCGAGCGTCTGCCGCGCCTCGTGCGCGAGCTCGTCGACGAGTGGGACCTGACCCCGGACGGTGCCGCCACGTCCGGCCACTGCTCGCTGGTGCTGCCGGTCCGGTCCGCCGAGGGGCCGGCGATGCTCAAGCTGGGCTTCCCCGACGACGAGTCCGAGCACGAGGCGCTGGGGCTGCAGCGCATCGGTGGGCGCGGCGCGGTCCGCCTGCTCCGAGCCGACCCGCACCGTCGGGCGCTGCTGCTCGAGCGCCTGCACCCCCAGGACCTCGGCGAGCTGTGGGACCTCGAGGCGTGCGAGGTCGTGGCCGGCCTGTACGCCGCCATCCACGTCCCGGCGCCGCCGCAGCTGCGCACCCTGACGTCGTACGTCGAGCGGTGGACGGCGAGCCTCGCCGGGCTGCCGCGCAGCGCTCCGGTGCCGCGTCGGCTGGTCGAGCAGGCGGTGTCGCTCGGCCGCTCGTTCGTGCGGGACGAGGCGAGCACCGGCACGATGATCCACACCGACCTCCACTACGCCAACGTGCTGGCCGCGGACCGCGACGCCGTGGCTGGTGATCGACCCCAAGCCGGTGAACGGCGACCCGCACTACGAGGTCGCGCCGCTGCTCTGGAACCGCTGGGACGAGCTCGCCGGTGACGTCCGCGGAGGGGTGCGCCGGCGCTTCCACGCCACCGTCGACGCCGCCGGGCTCGACGAGGACCGCGCCCGCGACTGGGTCGTCGTACGGATGCTGCACAACGCGCTGTGGGAGCTCGAGGACGCACCCGACAGCCCGGACCGCGACCACCTCACGATGTGCCTCACCATCGCCAAGGCCGTCCAGGACTGACGTCCCCGCTCGGACACCTTCCTCCACAGGTTGAGGTCGAGTCGGCGCGAGTTCGCGCCGACTCGACGGGGTTGTCCTCAGTCGGTGCCGGTGCGCGGGTGGTCGACGAGCGGTGAAACGGGTCGCTCGGCGAGGGTCGCGCTGGAACACTGGGGCCCATGGCACTGGTGCGCTCGGTCAACGTCGGTCGTCCGCGCGAGGCGGCCTGGGCGACCATCGGGCGGACCTCGATCACTCAAGGAGCCCGTGCCCGGGCCGGTCGAGGTCGGCGAGCTCGGGCATCGAGGGCGACGAGGTCTCCAACCGCCGGCACCACGGCGGGCCCGACAAGGCGGTCTACGCCTTCGCCCGCGAGGACCTCGACCTCTGGGCCGAGCGGCTCGGCGCCGAGATCGCCGACGGGCAGTTCGCCGAGAACCTCACGACCATCGGGCATCGACGTCAACGAGGCCGAGCTGGGCGAGCGCTGGCGGATCGGCGAGGTGCTGCTCGAGGTCGCGTCGTTCCGCACGCCGTGCAACGTCTTCAAGGCCTGGATGGGCCGGTCCGGGCTACGACGCCCGCGCCTGGGTCAGGCGCTTCGCCCTCGAGGCCCGCCCGGGCCCCTACCTGCGGGTCGCTCGAGCCGGGGGCCCTGGCAGCCGGCGACGCGATCGAGGTCGTCCACCGACCCGGGCACCGGCGTCACCGTTTCGGCAGCCTTCCGCGCAGGCACACGGGCTAGGGTCGAGACACGCCGTCACGCACGGTCCTGACATCGGGCCGACCCGTTCGGCCGGGTGACGACTACCGGTGAGTAGCACGCGTGATCTAGGTTACGTCGCAGCGATCCGCAGAACTCCGAGCCAGGAGCACCATGCCCGTCAGCCCGACACCTCCTTCGTCGACCACCTCCCGCCGAACGTCGCCGTGCTGTTCCTGGAGCGGGTCGAAGGCCTCCGGCACCGCCGAGGCCTTCCGCTACCCGCGGGGCGAGTCCTGGGAGTCGGTCACCTGGCGCGAGGCCGGCGACCGGTCTCGCGGCTCGCCGCGGGCCTGCTCTCGCTGGGCCTCGAGCAGCGAGCAGCGGGTCGGCATCGCCTCCGGCACCCGCTACGAGTGGATCCTCGCCGACCTCGCCGTCATGTGCGCCGGCGGCGCCACCACGACGGTCTACCCGAGCACCAACGCCGAGGACACTGCCTACATCCTCAGCGACTCCGAGTGCCGGTTCGTCTTCGCCGAGGACGACACGCAGCTCGCCAAGCTCACCGAGCGGCCGAGCGAGCTGCCGGCCCTGCAGGAGGTGATCACCTTCGACGGCACGGCCGACGGCGACTAGGTCATCACCCTGGACCGACCTCGCCGAGCTCGGCGACGCCTACCTCGCCGAGCACCCCGGCGTCATCGAGGCGACCGCCGAGGCGATCCCGGCCGACCAGCTGGCCACCCTGATCTACACCTCGGGCACGACCGGCCGCCCCAAGGGCGTGCCGGCTGCTGCACCGGTCCTGGGTCTACGAGGGCGCCGCGATCCAGGCGCAGGACATCCTCGACGAGACCGACCTGCAGTTCCTGTGGCTGCCGATGGCCCACTCCTTCGGCAAGGTGCTGCTCTCCACCCAGCTGGCCTGCGGCTTCGCCACCGCCATCGACGGCCGCGTCGACAAGATCGTCGACAACCTCGGCGTCGTGAAGCCGACGTTCATGGGCGCCGCGCCGCGCATCTTCGAGAAGGCCCACGGCCGCATCGTCACCATGCAGCCAGCGAGGGCGGGCTCAAGGAGAAGATCTTCAAGCAGGCCTTCGCCGTCGGCACGGCGGTCGACGCGCTCAAGCGCGACGGCAAGTCGGTCCCGCTGCCGCTGCAGGCTCCAGCACGGGCTCTTCGACAAGCTCGTCTTCAGCAAGGTGCGCGACCGCTTCGGAGGCCGGGTCCGGTTCTTCATCTCCGGCTCGGCCGCGCTCAACCCCGAGATCGCCGAGTGGTTCCACGCCGCCGGCATCCTGATCCTCGAGGGCTACGGCATGACCGAGAACGCCGCCGGCGCCACGGTCAACCACCCCGACGACTACAAGATGGGCACCGTCGGCCGGGCGCTGCCGGGCAGCGAGGTCAAGATCGGCGAGGGCGACGAGGTGCTGCTCCGCGGCCCGCACGTCATGGCCGGCTACCACAACAACGCCCGAGGAGACCGCGAGACGCTCACCGACGACGGCTGGCTGCGCACCGGCGACAAGGGCAGCCTCGACGCCGACGGCTTCCTGACCATCACCGGCCGGATCAAGGACCTCTTCAAGACCTCCGGCGGCAAGTACATCGCGCCGCTCGGCGATCGAGGCCAAGTTCAAGGCGGTCTGCCCCTACGCCAGCCAGTTCATGGTCTTCGGCAACGACCGCAACTTCGTGGTCGCGCTGGTCACCCTCGACCCCGACGCGATGGCCGACTGGGCCAAGGAGAACGGCATGGCGGGCGCGTCGTACGCCGAGATCGTCGGCCTCCGACAAGGTCGCAGGCGCTGGTCGGCGACTACGTCGACCAGCTCAACGCCCGGCTCAACCGCTGGGAGACGATCAAGAAGTGGGAGATCCTCCCCCAGGACCTCACCATCGAGTCCGGCGAGCTGACCCCGTCGATGAAGGTCAAGCGCAACGTGGTCGAGGACAACAACTCCGAGCGGATCGCCGCGTTCTACGGCTGAACCAACAGATGGGCAGGCCGACCGGCTCCGTCGACGATGGCTACCCGCTCGCTCTCGACGTGACGGTCTGAGCCGCGCCCGCCTCGTGCCCGCGCCGCCTCGACGGACGTGCCTCGCACCTCGGGTGAGAGGGTGGAGCGGTGCCTCCGCCCTGCCCGCCGGTGACCCGGCCCCCGAGGACGGCGCTGCCCGACTCGGCCCTCGCCGGGCTCGGGGAGCGGCCGTTCTGCGTTCTACGTGCACGTGCCGTTCTGCACGGTGCGCTGCGGCTACTGCGACTTCAACACCTACACCGCCGACGAGCTCGGCGACCGCGGCGCGCTCG
Source organism: uncultured Actinomycetota bacterium (assembly GCA_963757695.1). Taxonomy (GTDB): domain Bacteria; phylum Actinomycetota; class Actinomycetes; order Propionibacteriales; family Nocardioidaceae; genus Nocardioides. Next base: position 52,332 of record CAVWTJ010000002.1, on the reverse strand, counting down.
CGCGGTCGACGTACGCCGAGGCCGCCGTCGCCGAGGTACGCCGCGCCCGCGCCGTCCTCGGCGACGTCGACCTGCCGGTCTCGACGGTCTTCTTCGGCGGCGGCACGCCGACCCTGCTGAGCCCCGCCGACCTCGGGTCGGTCGTGGCGGCGATCGACGCGGAGTTCGGGCTCGCGCCGGGCGCCGAGGTGACCACCGAGTCCAACCCCGACTCGCGTCGCCGCTGGCCGACCTGGAGGCGCTGCGCGAGGCCGGGCTTCACCCGGATCTCGTTCGGCATGCAGTCGGCGGTCGCCCACGTGCTGCGCGGTCCTCGACCGCACCCACGACCCGCTGCGGGTCCCGCGACGTCGTGGAGTGGGCGCGGCGGGCCGGCTTCGAGCAGGTCAGCCTCGACCTGATCTACGGCACGCCGGGGGAGTCGCTCGCCGACTGGGCGACCTCCGCTCGACGCGGCGCTGGCCTGCGCGCCCGACCACGTCTCGGCGTACTCGCTGATCGTCGAGGACGGCACCGCGCTCGCCCGCCGGGTGCGCCGCGGCGAGGTGCCGATGCCCGACGACGACGACCTCGCCGACAAGTACCTCCTGGCCGACGAGCGGCTCGACCGCGGCCGGTCTGGGCTGGTACGAGGTGTCCAACTGGGCCCGCGACGACGCGGCCGCGGTGCCGCCACAACCTGGCCTACTGGCGCGGCGGCGACTGGTGGGGCGTCGGCCCCGGCGTCGCACTCGCACGTCGGCGGCACCCGCTGGTGGAACGTCAAGCACCCGGCGGCGTACGCCGACCGGCTGGCCGCCGGCCGTCAGCCCCGCGCACGCGCGCGAGGTCCTCGACGCACGAGACCCGCCGGGTCGAGCGGGTGCTGCTCGAGGTGCGGCTGCGCGAGGGGCTGCCGCTCGACGTGCTCGACGCGGCCGGACGCGCGGCCGCGTGGCCCGGGTCGTGGCCGACGGCCTGGCGGAGCGTCGAGGGCGGACCGGCTGGTCCTCACCCGACGTGGTCGGCTGCTGGCCGACGCCGTGGTGCGCGACCTGCTGGCCTGACCCGGCTCGTAGGATGTCGCAGATGAGTGGTCCGTACTCCGTCGCCCGGCGATCCCGCTGAGCCGAGGGAGCCCGGCGACCCGAGGGAGCCCGGCCAGTCGGCGCGAGCCGGCGCGGCGGAGACGTCGCCCTGGCGTCCAGTACCAGCCGCCCGCGCCGCCGTCGCCGTACGGCAGGCGCCCCCGGCCTACGGACAGGCCGTACCAGCAGCCCTACGCCGGCCCGGCAGCCGTACGGCCCGTACTACGGCTCCTACGGTGCGCCGTACGGCGTGCACCCGGTCACCGGGGTGCCCTACTCGGACAAGTCCAAGAGCGCTGCCGGGCTGCTCCAGCTGCTCCTGCCCTTCGTGGGCGTGTGCGGGGTCGGGCGCCTCTACGCCGGCCACACCACGATCGGCATCCTCCAGCTGGTGCTCTACTGGGTGAGCTTCCTGCTCGTCGTTCGTCCTCGTCGGGTTCCCGATGCTGGTCGGGGTCTGGCTCTGGACCGTGATCGACGGGATCCTGATCCTGCGCCGGCAGCGACAGCCGCGACGGCACAGGGCGAGGCTCGCTGCGCTGAGGCGGTCAGTCGACGGTGACGAAGTCGATGAGCTCCTCGACCCGGCCCAGCAGGGCCGGGTCGCAGTCGGCGAAGGAGTCGACGCGCGACGAGGATCTGCTTCCAGGCCCGGGCGATGTCGGCCTGCTCGGCGTGCGGCCAGCCCGAGCGCGGCGCAGACGCCCTTCTTCCACTCGACGTCGCGGGGGATGTCGGGCCAGCGCTCGAGGCCGATCCGCTCGGGCTTCACCGCCGCCCAGATGTCGATGAAGGGGTGGCCCACGACGAGCACGTGCGGACTGGTGACCTGGTCGGCGATCCGCTGCTCCTTCGAGCCGGGCACGAGGTGGTCGAGCAGGACGCCCGACCTTGCGGGCCGGGCCGGGACCGAAGCCGCCAGCACGTCGACGAGGTGGTCGGCGCCGTCGAGGCAGCTCGACGACGACGCCCTCGACGCGCAGGTCGTCGCCCCAGACCTTCTCGACGAGCTCGGCGTCGTGGCTTGCCCTCGACGAAGATCCGGCTGGCCCGCGCCACCCGGGCCGCGCGCGCCGTGGACGGCCACCGAACCGGACGCGGTGCGGGTCGGGCTGCGGCGGCGCGGCCGGCGCTGGGGTGCGACGAGGATGACCGGCTTGCCCTCGAGCAGGAAGCCCGGGCCCGAGCGGGAACGTACGGCGCCGCTGCCGGCGGTCCTCCAGGGTCAGGGTGTCGCAGGTCGCGGTCGACGGCGACGATCTCACCGACCCAGTCGGTGGTGACCTCCTCCACGACCGCCCCGAGCTCGGCAGGGGCCTCGACGGCGCGACCGCGCTTGGGCACGCGCCAGTCGCCGGCGAGGACGTCGGAGCCGTAGCGATCGCGTCACCCGCGCACGCTAGGGCGCGAGCGGTCGCCTGCGGGCCCGGACGCGCCGGGGCGCGCCGGTGTGACGAGTCCTACGGTCGAGGTGCCGTCCTGGCTCGTCCTCGTCCGACTCCTCGGCGCCGCTTGCCCTCCGTCGAGGAGGTCGCCGACGGTCTCGCCGTCGGGCGAGGCCCTCGGCCAGCGGGTTGTCGTCGCCGGCCGAGGTCGTCGGGCAGCTGGTCGTCGGTCGATGCCGCTGCCTCGGCGGTCGGGTGCGTCTCGGTGCCGCTCGCTGTCCGGATGCGCTCATGGCCGAACCTACGCGTGCTGCGTCGGCGCTGGCACACGCGAGCGACCGACCTCGAGCGGTCGGACCGCCGGACCTCAGATCAGCGGCAGCCGCTTCTGGCTGCGCGGCAGGTGCTCGTAGCCGCGCGTCGACGGCGTCGGCGAGCTGCTCGCGTCGGGAACGGCCAGGCGTCGGCGGTCGCCGAGGGCCTCGCCGACCGGCACGCCGCGGGCGGCCAGGTCGCGGATGGTCTCGGCCATGATCCCGATGTCGTTGCGCTGGTCCTCGACGAACTCGCGGTCGACGACGGCGCCGTGGCCGGGCACGACGACGGTGGACGAGGTGTCAGCCGACAGCAGGATGTCGAGGGTGAGCGGCCACTCCATCGGGTAGCAGTCGGCGCCGAAGCCGGGGGTCGCGTCGCGGGCGGCCGGACTCCTCGATCAGGTCGCCGGCCAGCAGCACGTCGGCGTCGGGCACGCCGCACGACCAGGTCGCCGGCGGTGTGGCCGCGCCCGGGGTGCACCAGCTCGACGTAGCGGTCGCCGAGGTCGATCACGCGTCGCGGAGGAGAAGGTGTGGTCGGCGGGCGACGACCTCGGTGCGCGATCACCTCGTCGCGCGCGCGGCTCGTCGGGTCGGCGCGGTACGCGCGCCTTGATCCGCTCGCCCGCGGCCACGGTGTCGCTCGGCGGCGCTCTCGTGGGCGTGGATCGGCAGCCCGCGCCGTACGCCGCCCGCAGCTCGCCGTTGCCGAAGGTGTGGTCGAAGTGCTCGTGGGTGTTGACCACCCCCACCACGTCGCCGGCGCCGAGGGCGCGGATGTCGGCGACGACCTCGCGGGCGGCGACCGCCGAGGCGTGGGTGTCGACGACCAGCAGCCCCGCTCGCCGCGCGACCAGGGTGACGTTGACGTCGAACCACGCGTAGCGAGCGACCCAGACCCGGTCGGCGATCTCGGCGAAGCGGGAGTCGAGGTCATGCCCGCGGCCCGGTGTGACGGCCCTACGCCGGGATGCGGTGTCGACCCGGTGAGGCTAGGCTTGGCACTCGTGCCGGGTGAGTGCCAGGACCGGCCCGACCCGACGACCACGAGACCAGGAGGACGCCCATGCAGGAGGACCGACGGCTGGCCGTCCTGCGAGCGATCGTGGAGGACTACGTCGCCACCGAGGAGCCGGTCGGGTCCAAGGCCCTGGTCGAGCGACACGGCCTCAACGTCTCGCCGGCCACGGTCCGCAACGACATGGCCGCCCTGGAGGACGAGGGCTACCTCACCCAGCCGCACACCAGCGCCGGGCGGGTCCCGACCGACAAGGGCTACCGGCTCTTCGTCGACCGGCTGACCACGGTCAAGCCGATGAGCGCGGCCGAGAAGCGCGCGATCTCGACCTTCCTCGACGGGGCCGTCGACCTCGACGACGTCGTCGCAGCGCTCGGTGCGGCATGCTCTCCCAGCTGACCCGCCAGGTGGCCGTCGTGCAGTACCCGACGCTGACCCGCGTCGACGCGTGCGTCACGTCGAGCTCGTGGCGCTGGCCCCCGACCGGCTGCTGGTCGTCCTCATCCTGAGCACCGGCCGGGTCGAGCAGCGCGTGCTCGAGCTCGACACGCCGCTCGACCGACGACGAGCTGGTCGACCTGCGCGGCCAGGTCGGCCGGGCCGCGACCGGCGAGCTCATCTCCGACGCGGCGACCGCGCTGCGCGCCTTCGCCGAGCGACCACCCCGGAGACCGGGCCGCGATCGCGACGCTCCTGGTCGAGGCCATGAGCGACCACCGCACCCACGAGCGCCTGGTCGTGGGCGGCGCCGCCAACCTGGCCCGCTTCGGCGACAACTTCGAGACCGCCGTACGTCCCCTGCTCGAGGCGCTCGAGGAGCACGTCGTGCTGCTCAAGCTGCTCGGCGAGGCCTCCAGCCTCGGGCGACGGTCACGGTGCGCATCGGCGCCGAGGGGCCCTACGAGCAGCTCGTCCTCGACCAGCGTCGTCGACCACCGGCTACGGCCCGCGCGACGATGCCCTGGCCACGCTCGGGCATCGTCGGGCCGACCCGCATGGACTACCCCGGCACGATGGCCGCCGTCCGCGCCGTCGCCCGCTACCTCTCCCGCATCCTCGACGAGGGCTGACGCCCGTCGTCCCCGCGATCCCACCCGAACCAGCCCAGAACACCCACGAACCACGAGAAGGAACTCCGTTGAGCCAGGACCTGTACGACCTCCTCGGTGTCGCCCGCGACGCGGATGCCGACACCATCAAGAAGGCCTACCGGCGGCTTGCCCGACAGCTGCACCCCGACGTCAACCCGGACCCCGAGACCCAGGAGAAGTTCAAGGAGGTCTCCCACGCCTACGAGGTGCTCTCGCGACCCGCAGAAGCGCGCAGGCCTACGACCGCGGCGGCGACCCGTTCGGCGGCGGCTTCGGTGGCGGCGGGCAGGGCGCCGGGCTTCTCCTTCACCGACATCATGGACGCCTTCTTCGGCGGCCAGGGCGGTGCCGGTGCCGGGTCGGCGGGCGCGGCCCCCGCTCGCGCGTGCGCCGCGGCCAGGACGCGCTGATCCGGATCGAGATCGACCTCGCCGAGGCGGCGTTCGGCGTCTCGCGCGAGCTCAAGGTCGACACCGCCGTGACCTGTACGACGTGCCACGGCGACGGCGCGGCACCCGGCAGCGAGCCGGTGCCGTGCGAGACCTGCCGCGGCGTCGGCGAGGTCGCCCACGTGCAGCGCTCGTTCCTCGGCGAGGTCCGCACCCTGCGTCCGTGCGCGGCCTGCCGCGGGTTCGGCTCGATCATCCCCGAGCCGTGCCGCGAGTGCTCCGGCGACGGCCGGGTCCGCTCGCGCCGCACCCTCACCGTGAAGATCCCGGCCGGTGTCGACACCGGCACCCGCGTCCAGCTCAGCGAGCAGGGCGAGGTCGGCCCCGGCGGCGGCCCTGCCGGCGACCTCTACGTCGAGATCCACGTCGCCGAGCACGAGGTCTTCACCCGCCACGGCAACGACCTGCACTGCACCGTCTCGGTGCCGATGACCGCCGCCGCGCTGGGCACCACCCTGACGCTGCCGACCCTCGAGGCCGACGTCGAGAACGGCGCCGGCTCCGGCGTCGAGACCGAGTTCGAGCTCGAGATCGGCGCCGGCACCCAGTCCGGCACCGAGCAGGTGCTGCGCGGACGCGGCGTGCCCGGGCTGCGCGGCGGTCGCGGCGACCTGATCGTCGGCGATCGCCGTCGAGACGCCGTCCAGCTCGACGCCCGCCAGGAGGAGCTGCTGCGCGAGCTCGCCGCCATCCGGGGCGAGGAGCGCCCGGACGGCCAGGTCCGCAGCGCCCAGCAGAAGTCCGTCTTCGGACGCCTCTTCGGGCACTGATCGGGCCTCTGAGCCTGCCGGTCCACCTGGTCGCCGTCGCTGGCCGGCGTCACGGCCGGCGCCGAGGTCACCGTCGACGGCGACGAGGCGCACCACGCCGTCGCCGTACGGCGGCTGCGGGTGGGCGAGCCGGTCGTGCTGACCGACGGCCGCGGGCACGCTCGGTCACCGGCGAGGTCGCCTCGACCGGCAAGCGGGTCTTCACCGTCGTCGTGCCGTGCGGTCGACGTCGTGGCGCGAGCCGGCACCCGGCGTTCGTCGTGGTGCAGGCGCTGCCGAAGGGCGACCGCGGCGAGCTGGCCGTCGAGGTGCTCACCGAGGTCGGCGTGAGCCGGATCGTGCCGTGGGCGGCGTCCCGCTCGGTCGCGGTCTGGAAGGGCGAGCGGGCCGAGAAGTCGCTGGCCCGCTGGCGCTCCACGGCGCGCGAGGCGGCCAAGCAGGCGCGCCGCGCCGTGGCACCCGAGCGTCGACGCCGCTCGCCACGACCGCCGACCGTCGTCGACCTGGTCGCGGCCGCGGACCTCGCCGTCGTGCTGCACGAGGACGCCTCGTCGCCGCTGGCCGGCCTCGTCGTGCCGACGGCCGGGACGGTGCTCGTGGTCGTCGGACCCGAGGGCGGTCTCGACCGACGACGAGGTCGCGGCCTTCGCGGCTGCCGGCGCCCACAGCGTGCGGCTGGGCAGCGAGGTGCTGCGCACCTCCACCGCCGGCGTCGCGGCGTCGCCGCCTGCTCGCCGGACCGACCGCTGGGGCTGACCTTGCCGATCACTGACCGAAGTCGGGTCGCGGGCACTCGCCACGCTCAGCGGCAGCGCGTCGAGCCACTTCTGTCAGCAATCCGGCAGCGGCTACTCGACGGTGATGGTCTTGGTGTCCTCGAACGGGCCCGGGACCCTCGCCGCCGACGGGTCGTCGGTCAGGGCCGCGAACGTGTAGGAGCCGGGCGCGACGCCGGACAGGTCGACGTCGGTCTCCCACGGGTAGAGCTTGTCCACCCAGCCCTCGGCGGTCGCGAAGCCGTCGAGCACGACGCTTGTCGGAGCCGTCGCGGAGCTCCCACGGCACGGTGGCCTCGAAGGAGCTGGCCACGCCCGGAGGCGGTGAAGCGTGCCGCTCACGGTCGGCGCCGGACTCGGGCGTGGTGACGTTGACCAGGGAGAGCACGTCGAGCTCGTCGGCGGCCTCGACCCCGGCGTCGGTGGACTGGCCGAACAGCGGCGTCGGGCTCGCCGCCGACGGTACCTGGACCGGGTCGCGGTTCTGGGCGACGCCCTGGAGCGTGTAGACCAGCGACTGGACCGCCACGAGGCGTCGTCCGGGCTGATCGTCTTGTCGGCGGTGGCGGCGTCGGCGCCGAGGTCGACCACGATCGCGCCGTCCTCGTCGGTGATCGAGCTGATCGGCAGGTCGGGCAGCAGCGTGGAGTAGTCGGGGTCGAGCGCGTCGCCGGCGACCAGGAGGGCCGCGGCCGCCTCGAGCGGGTTGTCGCCCGACACCTGGCGGAACTCGCGGTAGAGGCGCTTGCCCAGCGGGGTGTCGCCGACGAAGTAGACCGGCGCCGCGACCGTGCCGGTGCTCCCGTCGTCGCTCGGTGGGCGGTGTCCTCGGCCGGGCGTCTCGGCCGGGCTGCTGGCGCTGGGTCGGCGCGCTCGGCGTGGTCTCGGGGTCGGCGGCGACCGGGTCGGTGTCGTCGCCGTTGCCGCCGCAGCCGGCGAGCAGGCCGGAGAGCAGGCCCGGCGAGGGCGAGGGCGGTGGCACGGTTCCTCAGGTTCATGCGGCTCATGGCCATCCTGTCGGTGGGGGGTGAATCGGCGGTCATTCGACGGTGATCGAGCGCGTGTCGGTGTCGACGCCGCGCCCTCGGCGCCGCCGGTGGGGTCGTCGGTGGTGCACGTCGAAGGTGTAGTCGCCCGGCGGCACGTCGCTCAGGTCGATCGTCGAGCTCCCACGGGATACAGCCGGGGCTCCAGCCAGCCGGCCGCGGTCGCGAGTAGGCCCCGTACCGGCGGCTCCGTCGTCGCCGACGTAGAGCTGGCAGGCACCGCTCGCCTCGAAGCTGTTGGCCGACGCCGCGCAGCGCCGACCGAGCGGCCCCCGTGAGTACGCGGTCCCTCGGCCGGCTCGTCGATGCTCATGTGGTTGAGCACGTCCAGAGCGCGGGCCCGCAGCGACCGGCTCGGTCGGTCGGCACGCCGAAGACGCTGGTCGACCGGGTCGCCGTCGAGCACGAACCGCACGGCCGCGTCGCTCGCCGGTGTAGGCCTGGAGCGGTGTAGACGACCTGCTGGAGGGCCAGCTCGGCCTCCGCTCCGATCATGTCGGCCGGTCGGTCGGCAGCGACGTCGTCGGCCGAGCGCCACGACAGATCCGTGCCCGGCCTCGGGGTCCGACAGCCCCGACCAGCGACCCGGCCGGCCACAGGGTCCGGTAGTCGGGGTCGGCGGCGTGTCGCCATCAGCAGGTCGCAGGACGGTCGTCGTAGCCGCTCGGGCCCGGTAGAGGCTCGCCGCGGGGCAGCGGGGCCGCGAGGGTCCGGGACCGACGTAGTACACGGGCACGGTGACGAGGCCGCGCCACCGGTCGGGGCCGGACCGGTGGCGGTCGCCGTCGGCGGTGCCGTGGGTGGTGCCGTGGTGGGCGAGCTGGGTCGACCGGTCCCGCAGGGTCGCGGCACGGGGTCGGGTCGTTGCCGAGCACGGCGACCGCGGTGACCGCGGCGGCCGCGGCCAGCACGGAGGCCCCGCCGACGGCGTACCACCGGCGACGCGGCCGTGCTGCCGGGTCCGCCGCCGGATCGCGGCCAGCCGGTCGGCCGGCTCGACGTCGGACGACCGCGTCGTGCGAGGGCGTCGCGCAGCAGGTCGTCGTCGTTCACAGGTCCGGTCCGTTCTCGTCGGGAGCTCGTCGGCGAGGAGGCCGCGCAGGGCGGCGGCGCCGCGGGAGGCGTGGCTCTTGACCGCGCCGCGGCTGATGCCGAGGGCATCGGCGATCTCGGCCTCGGAGAGGTCGAGGTAGTAGCGCAGCGCGAGCACCTCGCGCTGGCGGGTCGGCAGGTCGCGCAGCGCGTCGAGCACCGCGCTCGCGGCGGGCCCGGGCCAGCAGCCGTCTCGTCGGCGCCCGGGAGCGGCGTCGACGCGGCGCGCTGCCGGGCGACGTGCCGCTCGACGACACCGCGGTGCCGCAGCGCCGAGCGGGACCGGTTGACCACCGCCTGGCGCAGGTAGGCCAGCGCCTTGTCGGGGTCGCGCAGCCGGCGCCAGCGACCGTGCATCGCGACGAACGCGTCCTGCACGACCTCCTCGGCGACGCCCTGGTCGCGCACCAGCAGCACCGACAGCCGCACGAGTCGGCGCCAGTGGGCGGCGTACAGGTGCTCGACGGCGTCGTCGGCGTCCCAGGTCGCCGGTCCTGGGCTCCCCGGGCTCATCTCGTGCCTCGGTCGGTCGCATCGGTCATCACGCTAGTTGGACGCGCGACCGCGGCCGCGCGGTTGACAGCCCGGTACGGTGAATTTCGTGAATCCCGTCGACACGCCGACCGACTGCCTCTTCTGCAAGATCGTCGCGGGCGAGATCCCCGCCGAGTCGTGCACACGACCGAGCGCACCGTCGCCTTCCGCGACCTCAACCCCGCAGGCGCCGCTGCACGTGCTGGTCGTGCCCCGCGACCACTACGAGAACGCCGCCGCGCTGGCCTCGGGCGACCCGCAGGCCGTCGGCCGAGCTGATCGCAGACGGCCCACGCCGTCGCCGCCGCCGAGGGCTACGCCGACTACCGGCTGGTCTTCAACACCGGCGCCGGCGCCGGCCAGACGGTCTTCCACGCCCACCTGCACGTGCTCGCCGGGCGATCTCACCTGGCCCCCGGGGTGATGGCCCCGCCGAGCCGGTGAGCGAGGGCCCGATGCGTCGAGCGAGCGGCGCGAGCAGGGACGAGGTCGCGACCCGCGTGTCGAGACGCGGTGGGACGGGCGCGGACATCGGTCCCAGCCGACGCGAGCGGGGCCCTCGATGGTCGTCGAGCGAGCGGCGCGAGCGAGGGACGAGGTCGCGACCCGCGTGTCGAGACGCGGTGGGACGGGCGCAAGCCTGAGAGGCGCGGGGCGCAGTCCTACACGAACATCCGGCCAGGCGCATGATCGCGAAGACCACCGGCAGGCCGAAGACGACGAGCAGCACCCAGGCCGTGACGCGGTGCAGCGGCTTGGTGCCGTCGAGGTTGCCGGCGAAGTCGAGCAGCGCACCCTCGGCCACGTGGTGGGTCAGCCCCATCTGCTTGGCGTACTCCGGCAGGTGCTCGCCGGGGAACCAGTCGGGCGGCGTCTCGTCGTCGGGGGCGTAGTCCTCGTCGAACTCGTCCTCGCGGCCGTCAGCCCTCATGGGCGCAACCGTACGTCCTTCCGGCTGAGGATATCGGCTGGGTCGACCCAGAACCGCTCCCGTAGCATGGAAGCACGGGACGCAGCGTCCGTCCCACGCGAAAGGCCGCCCACCGCCGGGCACCCATGACCGACTCGAACCACTCCGCCGACGCCGACCGTGCCGACGAGGTGCGGACCCGCCACACGGTCGTCGTCCCGACCAGCATCAACATGGTCAGCCTCCTCGGGCCCGGTGACGAGCACCTCGGGATCATCGAGGGCGGCTTCGACGCCGAGATCCACGTGCGCGGCAACCGGATCACGCTGCGCGGCGAGCCCGGGCGAGGTCGCCCTGGCCGAGCGGCTGCTCGACGAGCTGGTCACGATCATCCGCACCGGCCAGGGCATCACCAGCGAGACCGTCGAGCGGGCCATCGAGATGCTGCGCGCCGAGACGACCGAGAAGCCGGCCGACGTGCTCTCGCTCAACATCCTCAGCAACCGCGGCCGCTCGATCCGCCCCAAGACGCTCAACCAGAAGCGCTACGTCGACGCGATCGACAAGCACACGATCACCTTCGGCATCGGCCCCGCCGGCACCGGCAAGACCTACCTGGCGATGGCCAAGGCCGTGCAGGCGCTGCACCGCCAAGAAGGTCAACCGGATCATCCTGACCCGGCCGGCGGTCGAGGCCGGGGAGCGCTGGGCTACCTGCCGGGCACGCTCAGCGAGAAGATCGACCCCTACCTGCGCCCGCTGTACGACGCCCTGCACGACATGATCGACCCCGAGACGATCCCCAAGCTGCTGGCGGCGGGCACCATCGAGGTCGCGCCGCTGGCGTTCATGCGCGGGCGCAGCCTCAACGACTCCTTCATCATCCTCGACGAGGCGCAGAACACGACGCCCGAGCAGATGAAGATGTTCCTCACCCGGCTCGGCTTCGGCTCCAAGATCGTCGTCACCGGCGACATCACCCAGGTCGACCTGCCCGGCGGCACCAAGTCCGGCCTGCGGGTCATCGAGGGCATCCTCGACGACGTCGAGGACATCTCGTTCAACCGCCTGACCAGCCACGACGTCGTCCGTCACCGCCTGGTCGGCAAGATCGTCGCGGCCTACGACGAGTTCGACGCCCGCGGCGAGCCCCGGCGTCGGTCCAGCGCCGCGCACCGGACCGCCGAGGCACCGGTGACGATCGAGATCATCGACGAGTCCGGCCACGACGTCGACGTCAAGCACCTGGCCGCGCTGAGCCGGTTCGTGATGGACCAGATGCGGGTGCACCCGCTGGCCGAGCTGTGCATCAAGGCCGTCGACGAGGACACCATCGCCCAGCTCAACGAGCAGTGGATGGAGAAGGAGGGCCCCACCGACGTGCTGGCCTTCCCGATGGACGAGCTGCGCCCGGGCCTGGTCAACGAGGAGCCCGAGGAGGGCGTCCTCGGTGACCTGGTGCTCTGCCCGGCGATCGCCGTCGCCCAGGGCGAGACCGCCGGACACGGCACCGCTCGCCGAGATCGAGCTGCTCACGACCCACGGCATCCTGCACCTGCTCGGCTACGACCACGCCGAGCCGGAGGAGCACCGCGAGATGTTCGGGCTGCAGGACCGGCTCCTGGAGCAGTGGCGCAGCCGATGACCTCCGGCCAGCGTGGGCCTGCTGCTCGCCGCCGCCGTCCTGGTCGTGCTCGCCGGGCTGCTTCACCGCAGCCGACGCCGCGCTCGCGTCGTTCTCGCGCGCCCGCGCCGCCGAGCTCGTCGCGGAGGAGCCGGGCCGGCGCCAAGCGCCTGGTCGCGCTGCTCGACGACGCCCCGCGCCACCTCAACACCGCGCTGCTGCTGCGAGCTGCTGTGCGAGATCTCCGCGATCGTCCTCGTCACCCTCCAGGTCACCGACATCTGTCGACGGGCCCGGCTGGGCCTCCGGCGCTGGTCACCATCGGCGGTGATGCTGGTCGCTGTCGTTCGTGGTCATCGGCGTCGCCCCGCGCACCCTGGGCCGCCAGCACTCCGAGGCGGTCGCGCTGATCTCGGCCGGGCCCGCTGTCGGTGTTCACCCGGGTGCTCGGCCCGCTGCCGCGGCTGCTGATCCTGGTCGGCAACGCGATCACGCCCGGGCCGGGGCTTCCGGGAGGGCCCGTTCTCCTCCGAGACCGAGCTGCGCGAGATGGTCGACATCGCCGAGGCCTCGGCCCTCATCGAGTCCGGCGAGCGCAAGATGATCCACTCCGTCTTCGAGCTCGGCGACACCACGGTGCGCGAGGTGATGGTGCCGCGCAACGACGTGGTCTACATCGAGCACTACAAGAACCTGCGCCAGACGATGTCGCTGTTCCTGCGCAGCGGCTACTCCCGGGTGCCGGTGATCGGGGAGAACCTCGACGAGATCCGCGGCATCGCCTACCTCAAGGACATCGTGCGCCGCGACTTCGAGGCGCCCGAGGTCGAGCTGACCCAGCGCGTCGAGGAGGTCATGCGACCGGTGCTCGTGGGTGCCGGAGTCGAAGCCGGTCGACGCCCAGCTCTCGGAGATGCAGGCCACCCGCGCAGCACATCGCCGTCGTCGTCGACGAGTACGGCGGCACCGCCGGCCTGATCACCATCGAGGACCTGCTCGAGGAGATCGTCGGCGAGATCACCGACGAGTACGACGACGACGAGATCGAGGCCGAGGTGCTCGCCGACGGAGCGGTGCGGGTCTCCTCGCGCTACCCGATCGACGACCTCGACGAGCTGTTCGGCTTCGACGTCGAGGAGGAGGACGTCGACTCCGTCGGCGGCCTGATGGCCAAGCACCTGGGCCGGGTGCCGATCCCGGGCTCGCACGTCGAGGCCCACGGGCTGCGCTTCGAGGCCGAGGACGCCGCCGGTCGCCGCAACAAGATCGGCACCGTGCTGATCCGGCCCGGCTGCGACCCGGTCGCCGACTCGGACGAGCCGCGGGAGACAGGTCGACCGCCAGCGATCGTCGACGCGGCACGACGGTCCGTCGCCACCGATCGGCTCGCGCGGCGTCCTAGGCTGAGCGCCATGGAGCTCAGCACCGAGGACGCCAAGCTGGTCACGCTCGCGCGGGCCACCCGCGCCCGCACCCAGGCGCGCCGAGGGCGCCGCGGTCCGCGACGCCGACGGTCGCACGTACGCCGCCGCGACGGTCGACCTGCCCTCGCTGCAGCTCTCGGCGCTCCAGGTGTGCGTGGCGATGGCGGTCGCCTCGGGCTCCGCGAGGGCTCGCCGCGGCCGTGGTCCTGGGGGAGGGCGACGCGCTGAGCCGACCGTCGACCGTGCGGCGCTGTCCGGACTTCGGCGGCCCCGACGTCGTGGTGCACCTCGGCGACCCGCGCGGCACCGTCACCGCGACCCTCACCGTCTGACCTGCCTCCGCGATCTGCAGCCGGGCACCCGTACGGGTGAAGTGACGGCCGTGACCGCCGGGATAAACAAGTTGACCGTGGCAACTGAAATCTCGGACACCCGTCAGGCCGACGCCCAGCGCACGCGAGCTCAAGCGGCACATCGGCGTCGTCGGGCTGCTGTTCGCCAGCATCGGCTCGATCATCGGCTCGGGCTGGCTCTTCGGCGCCTTCAACGCCTCCTCCGAGGCCGGCCCGGCGGCGGTGATCTCGTGGGCCCTCGGCGCGGTCCTGATCATGTTCATCGCGCTCTGCTACGCCGAGCTCGGCACGATGTACCCGCTGTCCGGCGGCGTGGTGCGCTTCCCGCACATGTCGTTCGGCAACTTCGCCAGCTTCACCAGCGGCTGGATCACCTACGTCGCGGTGGCGACGACGGCGCCGATCGAGGTGGTCGCCGCGCTGCAGTACGGCACCAAGTACGCCGACTTCACCTCGGCCAACACCGTCAACGGCGAGACCGTCTACACGCTGACCGCCCTCGGCTACGTCGTCCGCGGTGATCCTGATGGCCGTCTTCGTGGTCGTGAACTACTTCGGCATCAGGTGGTTCGCGCGGATCAACAACGCCCTGGTCACCTGGAAGATCTTCATCATCCTGCTGGCGATCGTCGCCTTCGCCGCCACCGCGTTCCACGGCAGCAACTTCACCTCGCAGGGCTTCGCGCCCAACGGCGCGCACGGGGTCTTCACCGCCATCGCCACGAGCGGGATCGTCTTCTCCTACCTCGGCTTCCGCCAGGGCATCGAGCTGGCCGGCGAGACCGACAACCCCAAGCGCAACGTGCCGCTCGCGGTGATCGGGTCGGTGCTCATCACCGCCGTCATCTACATCGCCCTCCAGATCGCCTTCATCGGCTCGCTGGACGGCAGCTTCATCGCCGACGGCTGGGAGAACCTCTCGCTGGGCAACAACGGCGACTCCGACTTCGGACCGCTGGCCCAGCTCGCCAGCTTCCTCGGGCTCAGCTGGCTCGCGGTGCTGCTCTACATCGACGCGATCGTCTCGCCCGGCGACACCGGCCTGATCTACACCACGGTCACCGCGCGGATCTCCTTCGCGATGTCGCGCAACGGCAACGCGCCGCGGGCGCTGTCGACGACCACCGACAAGGGCGTGCCGCTGGTCGGGCTGCTCCTGTCGTTCGTGATCGGCCTGATCGCGTTCCTGCCGTTCCCGAGCTGGCAGCAGCTGGTCGGCTTCGTCGAGCTCGGCCACCGTGCTCTCCTTCGCCTCGGGCCCGCTCGTCCAGGCCGCGCTGCGCAAGCAGCTCCCCGAGACCGAGCGTCCGTTCCGGCTGCCCGGCGGTCACGTCGTGCCGTTCCTCGCCTTCTGGGGCTCCAACATGATCGTCTACTGGTCGGGCTGGACGGTCGTGTGGAAGCTGATGCTCGCCGTGCTGATCGGCTTCGTGCTGCTGGGCATCTTCACGGCCACCGGCGTGCTCAAGGGCCAGAGCCTCGACTTCCGCGTCGGGCTTCTGGGTGCTGCCCTGGCTGGGCGGGCTCACCGTGATCTCCTTCCTCGGCAACTACCCGGAGCCGGCGGCGGGCAACCGCGACGTCGCTGACCTTCGAGACCTCGATCCTGCTGGTCCTCGCCCTCTCGGCGGTCGTCTACGTCCTGGCCCAGGTGTTCCGGCTGCCCGACGACCAGGCCCGTGCCTACATCGAGGAGACGGTGTCCGAGGCGGCGGTCGAGGAAGAGGAGCTGGACGGTGCGCACGGAGCGTGACGAACCCGTCAGTCGGGCTCGCGCCGGGCTGCCCCGCAACGCGTCCGCGCGCTCGAGCAGGTAGCGTGGCGTGCCGTGACGAACGATGTGACGGTACGGCGTCCGAGGCGCTGAGGCCTGGGCCCAGCACGACGCGGCGGTCGAGCGGCTCGCGGCGTCGTACGCGGCGATCCCGGCGGGCGCAGCCGGTGCGGCTGGCCAAGACCACCACCAACCTCTTCCGCGTGCGCAGCGCCACCACGACGCCCGGCCTCGACGTCTCCGGCCTGACCGGCGTGATCGAGGTCGATCCCGCGACCCGCACTGCCGAGGTGCAGGGCATGTGCACCTACGAGGACCTCGTCGACGCGACGCTGGCCCACGGACTGATCCCGCTGGTGGTGCCGCAGCTGCGCACCATCACCCTCGGGGGAGCCGTGACCGGGCTCGGCATCGAGTCGACGAGCTTCCGCAACGGCCTGCCGCACGAGTCGGTGCTCGAGATGGACGTCTTCACCGGCGCCGGCGAGGTCGTCACCACCCGGCCCGGCGAGTCCCTCTTCGACGCCTTCCCCAACTCCTACGGCTCGCTCGGCTACGCCACCCGGCTGCGGATCAGCCTCGAGGCCGTACCCGCGTACGTCGCCCTGCGCCACGTCCGCTTCGACGACGCCGCCCTGATGGCCAAGGCCATCGCCGAGATCACCGCGTCCGGCGAGTACGACGGCGAGCGCGTCGACGGCCTCGACGGGGTCGCGTTCGAGCCGGGCGAGCACTACCTCACCCTGGCCCGCTGGACCGACGGGACCGACCTGGCCGGCGCCACCGGGGAGATCCCCGAGCGCAGCGACTACGCCGGGCAGGACGTCTTCTTCCGGTCCGTGCAGGAGCGCGAGACCGACCTGCTGACGATGTACGACTACCTGTGGCGCTGGGACACCGACTGGTTCTGGTGCTCGGGCGCCTTCGGTGCCCAGAACCCGCGACTGCGTCGGCTGTGGCCGCGCCGGCTGCGCCGCTCGGACGTCTACATGAGGCTGCTGGCCCTCGACCGGCGCTTCGACATCGCCGACCGGCTCGACCGCCGTGCGGGGCGCCCGCTGCGCGAGCGCGTGGTGCAGGACATCGAGGTGCCGGTCGACCGGCTCGCCGAGTTCCTGGAGTGGTTCGACCGGGAGATCGGCATGCGGCCCGGTGTGGGTCTGCCCCCTCGTGTCCACGGGCTCGACCGAGCGGGCGGGGCTGGACGACGTACCCCCTCGCGCCGGGGGAGCTCTACGTCAACGTCGGCTTCTGGGGCACCGTCCACGTCGGGCCGGATGCCACCGACGCGCCACGCAACCGGGCGATCGAGGCGAAGGTCCATGCGCTGGGCGGGCATAAATCGCTCTACTCCGAGGCTTTCTACGACAAGGCGACCTTCGACCGGCTCTACCGCGGCGACGCTCTCGCCATCGTCAAGGATCGCTACGACCCCGATCAACGACTCACCAGCTTGTACGACAAGACCGTCCGAAAGAAGTGAGGTAGGACCATGCCCACCCCCACCAAGCCCCAGCTGAGGATCGGTGACGTCGTCGGGGACCTGATGCGCGGGGGCATGCCCGTGCGCTTCACGGCCTACGACGGCAGCTCCGCAGGTCCCGAGGACGCCGAGATCCACCTCGAGCTCGTCAACCGTCGGGGGCTCCAGTACCTCGTCACGGCCCCGGGAGACCTGGGTCTCGCGCGCGCCTACGTCGCCGGTGACCTCGTCGTCCACGGCGCCCACCCGGGCAACCCCTACGAGGCGATGCAGAAGATCAAGGACCACACCAAGTTCCGGGTCCCCTCCGCCGCCGAGACCATCCAGATCCTGCGCGGCCTCGGGCTGTCGAACCTCAAGCCGCCGCCCCCGCCGCCGCAGGAGCACCTGCCGCGCTGGCGTCGGGTGATGGAGGGCCTGCGGCACTCGATGACCCGTGACGCCGAGGCGATCGCGCACCACTACGACGTCTCCAACGCCTTCTACGAGATGGTCCTCGGGCCCTCCATGGCCTACACGTGTGCGGTCTACCCGTCCGACACGGCCACGCTCGAGGAGGCACAGCACGAGAAGTTCGACCTGGTCGCGCGCAAGCTCGACCTCAAGCCGGGCATGCGGCTGCTCGACGTCGGGTGCGGCTGGGGCGGCATGGTCCGCCACGCCGCCAAGGAGTACGGCGTCAAGGCGCTCGGCGTGACGCTGAGCCAGGAGCAGGCGTCGTACGCGAAGAACATGCTCGACCGCGAGGGGCTGTCCGACCTCGCCGAGGTGCGCCACATGGACTACCGCGACGTGCTCGAGACCGACTTCGACGCGGTCAGCTCGATCGGGCTCACCGAGCACATCGGCATCAAGAACTACCCGGCGTACTTCGACACCCTCTACGCGAAGCTGAAGCCCCAGGGGCGGCTGCTCAACCACTCGATCACCCGTCACCACAACCGGCCGACGCCGGCGGGCGCGTTCATCGACCGCTACGTCTTCCCCGACGGCGAGCTCACCGGCAGCGGCACGATCGTCACCGCCGCGGAGAACGCGGGCTTCGAGATCATGCACAGCGAGAACCTCCGGGTGCACTACGCCCGGACCCTCGCCCACTGGAACGACAACCTCGTCGCCAACTGGGACGCCGCCGTCGCCGAGGTCGGGATCGGGACCGCCCGCGTGTGGGGTCTCTACATGGCCGCCTGCCGGGTGGGCTTCGAGCGCAACGAGGTCCAGCTGGTGCAGGTCCTCGGTGCCAAGGTCGACGCCGACGGCAACGACGGCTTCGCCCTGCGCCCCACCTGGTGACCCGTCACTTCTCCGCTGACCCGTCACTTCTCCGCTGACCCGTCTCCTCCAGAGGAGACGGGTCAGCGATAGCCTGCGCCTGATGAGTACCCGGGCCGGCACGTACGACGCACAGGTGCTGCGGCGCACCCGGATCTCGGCGCACCTGGTGCGCCTGGTGCTCGGCGGCCCCGGCCTCGCCGGCTTCGTCAGCACCGGGGTCCCCGACGAGTGGGTCGGTCTGGTGGTGCCCGGACAGTTCCAGAGCCGCTACTACACGGTGCGCTCGTGGGAGTCCGGCGAGCTCACGCTCGACGTCGTCGTGCACGACGTCGGGCTGGTCACCGAGTGGGCCGCCGGCGACCCGGTGGGCGACGTCGTGACCGTCACCGAGCCCAAGGGTTCGTTCACGCTGCCCGAGGGGGCCGCCTGGGTGATGCTGGTCGGCGACCTCACCGCGATGCCCGCCATGGCCAGGATCCGCGAGAGCGTCGACCTGCCGGTGCGGGTCTGGGCCGAGGTGCCCGACGACCTGCCCGACTACCTCGGCGCCGCCGCGGAGACCACCTGGCTGGCCCAGCCGGGCGACGGGCGCAGCGACCTGGCAGCCGTCGTGCCCGACCTGGCGTGGCCCGAGGGCGACGGCTACTTCTGGATGGCGGGGGAGTCCGCGCAGATGCGCGCGATCCGCAAGCACCTGATGCGCGAGCGCAAGCTGCCGAGCACGGCGTACGACGTGATGGGCTACTGGCGCGCCGGTGCCGTCAGGCAGCCACGGGAGGTCGACCCCGGGCCGATCTACCGGGCCGGCAAGGCGGCCGGCAAGTCCGACGAGGAGATCTGGGCCGACTACGACAAGGCGAGGGACACATGAGCGAGCACAGCAACGACGGCCCCGGCGACGGCCCCGGCCCGGGCCAGAGCGACGGCGTGGGAGACCAGCCGGCCCACCACCGCAGCGGGTTCGCGTCGTTCGTCGGACGTCCGAACGCCGGCAAGTCGACGCTGACGAACGCCCTGGTCGGGCAGAAGGTGGTGATCACCTCGTCCAAGCCGCAGACGACCAGGACCGTCGTGCGCGGCATCGTGCACCGTGACGACGCCCAGCTGATCCTCGTCGACACCCCCGGCCTGCACCGCCCCCGCACGCTGCTCGGCGAGCGCCTCAACGACCTGGTCAAGACGACGCTGGCCGAGGTCGACGTCGTGGCCGTGTGCTTCCCGGCCAACGAGAAGATCGGGCCCGGGGACCGCTTCATCGTGCGCGAGATGGGCAAGGTCAAGCGCACCATCAAGGTCGCCATCGCGACCAAGACCGACCTCGCCACTCCCGAGCAGCTCGGCCAGCACCTCCTCGACATCTCCGAGCTGGGCGCCGAGACCGGCACCGAGTGGGCCGAGATCGTGCCGGTGTCGGCCAAGGAGGGCCACCAGGTCCAGCTGCTCGCCGACCTGCTCGTCGCGCTGCTGCCCGAAGGCCCCCAGCTCTACCCCGACGGCGACCTCAGCGACGCCCCCGAGGAGATCATCGTCGCCGAGCTCATCCGTGAGGCCGCCCTCGAGGGCGCCCGCGAGGAGCTCCCGCACTCGATCGCCGTCGTCGTGCAGGAGATGAACCTGCGTGAGGACCGTCCGGCGGACAAGCCGCTGCTCGACGTCCACGTCAACCTCTACGTCGAGCGCGAGTCCCAGAAGGGCATCATGATCGGCCACAAGGGCGCCCGGCTCCGCGAGATCGGCACCGCCGCCCGTACCCAGATCGAGGCACTCCTCGGCACGCCGATCTACCTGGACCTCCAGGTCAAGATCGCCAAGGACTGGCAGCGGGACCCGCGGCAGCTGCGCAAGCTGGGGTTCTGAGGGGAGGGAGGCCGCGCTGGCGCTCCTCGCACCTCGACCACCGTGCTCGGCGTCGCTGGCGGTCCTGGGTCAGGCCTCGGGGCTCCAGCACCGGATGAAGGTCTGGCCGGACTGCCACTGGGCCTTGTCCGGGCCCTCGAAGCCCCACTCGTAGTCGAGGGGGTCGGAGGCCAGGTCTGCGGCGGCGTCCTGGCAGGGGGTCTCGCCGGCCTCGGTGATGGCCCGCGGTCCCGGGTACGTCGTGCCGGGCACGTCGATGACCGCGAACGCCCGCCACGAGTGGGGCTCGCGGCACAGCACCCGGGTGAAGTCGGGGTCGTCGGGGCCCGCCGTACCGCACATGCCGAAGGTGTCCCGCCCGGCCGGAGTGCCGAGGACGCCCTCGAGCGACCCACGCACCCGGGCGAGCTGCTCCGGGCCCTTGAGCGCGATCACGTCGCAGCGGTACCAGTCGGCACCGGCGTCGGACTCCTCGACGGTCGGGGTGAACCAGACCGCGCGCAGCATGCTCAGCCTGAGGTCGTCCTCGGAGCCGCCGACGGCCGCCGAGAGCCTGGCCGGGCACGACCGGGCGACCTGCTCCTGCACCCGGTCGGAGTCGACCGCGAGGAGGTGACCGTCGACGACGTTGTCGACCCGGTCGACGACGTACGTCTCGGCGGTGTGGAGCCCGGGGCAGGGGGCGGTCGCCGGCTCGGCGGTCGGCGCGATCGCGTCGTCGTACGACAGGCGGTAGCAGGTGCCGTTGTCGGGGGCGGGTGCCGCGGTGGCGGTGGGCGGAGGTGTGGCGGTCTCCGAGGGGCTCGCCGCGCTCGTCCGCCCGCTCGTTCCCGTGGGCGTCGACGTGGGCTGCGCCGCGGGCCCGGGGTCGCCCGAGCAGGCGGCTGCGGCGCCGAGGAGGGTCACCGCGGTGGCCAGTGCGAGGAGGCGGCGCATCAGTCGGGCGTCCTGGCCCAGCAGACCGACCGGCGGTTGCCGGAGTCCCACTCGGCCTCGTGGAACCACGTGTAGGCGTAGTCGTACTCGACCGGGTAGTTCAGCCAGGCGCCGATCGAGTCGGAGCAGAACGTGCGGGTCGTCACCTCGACCTGCCGGTCACCCGGGTAGTCCTCGGCCGACTCGCCGACCTTGATCGTGGTGGCGGCGCGCCAGTCGTGCTTGCGCGAGCAGGGGATCCGCGGGGCGCCCGTCACCGAGTCGCCGGCCACGCAGACCAGCCACCGGTCGTCGGGGCGGCCCTGGAGCACTCCCTGGGCGTTCTCCGGGAGCTTGACGAGGGACGCGCTCTCCTCGCTGCCGCCGACGACGTCGCAGCGGTACCAGCGGGCGCCCTCGCCCCACGCCTTCTCCGACGGCCGGAACCACGCCCAGGTGAGGATCGTGCGCAGCGCCAGGCTCTCGTCGGAGCCGAGGAACGTGCGGAGCTTGCTCGAGCAGGTGTCGTAGGCGTACGACGCGACCTCCGGCGCGTCGTAGGCCGCCTCGCCCAGCTGCGGAGGCAGGGTCCCGACGGCGTACGTCTGCGCGGTGTGGCGTTGCGAGCACGGCACCGTCTGGGTCGCGTCGGTCGGCTGCGCGATGTCGTCGGTGCCGAGCACCCGGCAGACCCCGAGCTCGGGCACCTCGACCGCGTCGATCTGCTGCGGGTCGTCGTCCGGTGCCGGGATCGCGCTCTCGCCGCAGGCGGCGAGGAGCATCGTCGCCAGCGCGACACCCGCGACCCGTCCGGCCCCCCTCCGCCACCTCACGTCGGCCGATGCTACCGGCGCGGTGGCTGGCCCACGCATCGGTGGCGGAACGTCGCGCGGCCGACCCCGGTCGTGCTGCGACGGGTCTCCCGCCCACCGGCCCGACCACCGGCCCGACCACCGGCCCGACCACCGGCCCGACCACCGGCCCGACCACCGGCCTCGCCCGGGGGCACCGCACGGCGTGACCAAGCGGGCCCCGCCGCGACGGCCTCAGTCGCCGGCGACCAGCGCCGCGAGGGTGCCGCCGAGCTCGTAGGCGGCGGCCAGCTCGGCCTCGCCCACGTCGCCGAGGACGTCGAGCACCTCGGCCGACTGGCGCCAGGGAAGGGCCTGGAGGATCGAGTGCACGGAGCGGACGGCTCCGGTGGTGTCGTAGCGACCGTGCACCCAGAGGCCGTACGGCTTCCTCGCGCCGCCCGAGGACCCGGCCGAGCCGTCGTCGGAGAGGGCGCCGCCGGCCTCCAGGAAGATCGTGTCGAAGAAGTGCTTGAGCGCGCCGCTCATGTAGCCGAAGTTCGCGGTGGTGCCGAGCAGGTAGCCGTCTGCGGCCAGCACGTCCTCGGCGGTGGCCTCGAGGGCGCGCGCGCACGACGACCTCGACGCCCTCGACGGCGTCGTCGTTGGCTCCCGCGACGACGGAGTCGGTCAACGTCTGCACCGTCGGCGTGGGGGAGTGGTGGACGACCAGCAGTCGAGGCACCCGCACCGTCACCAGCCCAGGACCCGGGACGCGGCGGCGGTCACCGCGTCGAAGCGGGCCCGGTCGAGCGCGGCGCCCTCGCGGCGTACCGCGGAGGGAGCCAGGCGCAGGACCCGGTCCAGGCGTACCTCGCTGGGTCGGCCCTGGCGGTCCCAACCACCGGTGCCGATGTCGAACCAGCGGTCGGCGTCGGGCCGTTCGTCGTGGTCCTTGCTGGTGAGCATGAGGCCCAGCAGGTCGTCGCCGTCCTCGGCGATCACCAGGACCGGCCGGTCCTTGCCCTGCGTGGCGTCCTCCTCGTAGGGCACCCACGCCCACACCACCTCGCCGGGATCGGCCCGGCCGTCGGCGAGGGGCGCATAGCTGATGGTGGCCCGACCGGTGAAGTCGCCGCGGTACGCCGGGGCGCCCGCAGCTCCGGCCCCGGTGGGCGACGTGGGTCGCGACCTCGTCGGCGAGGGTGCGCGGTGCGCGGTCGTCGCGCTCCGGCTGCCGATCACCCGGGCGGCACCTGCGGCGGCACGTCGTACCAGCTCCCACGTCCTCATGGCGCCAGACTAGGACCATGACGAGCTCGTACGACGCCGCGACAGCCCCCGACCTGGTCCTGGTGCGCCGGGCGATCACGATCTCCGCCGAGGCGGTGGCGCACGGCAACCACCCGTTCGGGGCGCTGCTCGTCGGACGAGCCGGCGAGGTGCTCCTGGAGGCGGAGAACTCCGTCACCACCTCCGGCGACGTGACCGGGCACGCCGAGACCAACCTGGTCCGCCTGGCGTCCGTGGCCCACACCCTCGACGAGCTGCGCGAGACGACGTTGGTGACCAGCTGCGAGCCCTGCGCGATGTGCTCGGGCGCGATCTACTGGGCCGGGATCGGCGCGGTCGTCTACGGCCTCTCCGAGAGCGGGCTCCTGGCCCTGACCGGCGACGACCCGGAGAACCCCACCCTGCACCTGCCGTGTCGCGACGTCCTCGCCGCCGGGCAGCGCACCATCGCGGTGGCCGGCCCCTTCCTGGAGGAGGAAGCGGCGGCGCCCCACCGCGGATTCTGGGACTGACTCCCTCCCAACGGGCGGTTCCACCGCGACGTGTGCCCCGTCACACTTCGCCCCCTCACCAATCCGGTCCCCTGTCAGCGTCGAACTACCGCCGTTCACACAGACACCCGACACGATGGGGAGCCCCCAACCATGAACCTCCGTAACCGCAACATCAAGACCGCCGCCGGCCTCGCCGGCCTGATGCTCGTCGCCTTCCCGCTCGCCGCCTGCGGCAGCGAGAACGACGACAGCAGCAGCAGCGCCTCGAGCTCGACCACGACGGTCGAGCCGGTCGCCCAGATCGACGACCTCTCGGCTGACACCGCCGGTGAGATGACGCAGATCACGGTCGACTCGGACTTCTTCCCGACGCTCGACAGCCTGGGCCTGGCCCCCGGCATCGTCGGCGACGCCGGTCTCGACGGCGACGTGCTGTCCTTCCCGATCACCGGCGGCAACGTCGGCGTGTTCGAGCCGGGCACCGTGCCCAACTACGTCGTCGGCCAGATCCAGCACCAGAACTCCGGGCTGAGCCTGAGCACCAAGGAGAAGGGTGCCGGCCCCACGGTCGAGCTCCGCAACTTCAACGTCGACCCGACCGTCTCCCGCGTCTACGGCGACGTCTACGTCGACGGCGAGCTGGCCGTGGGCAGCGCCTACCTGTTCCGTCTCGACGGCAGCACCCTGAACCCGGTCGACACCAGCGAGACCGGCAAGGCGATCCTCGAGGGCACGACGGTCTACATCTCCGACGTCGCCGCCGGCCTGCTCAACGACACCTACGGCACGGACGCGGTCACCGACCAGGTCAAGGTCGGCATCGCGAAGATCACGGTCAACCTCCCGAAGTGACCCTTCGTCGAGCTCGATCCTGAGACTCACAGCGTGAGCAGCAGCCCGCGGCACCTCGGTGCCGCGGGCTGCCGCGCATTTCGGGGCCCGTACGGCAGGCTCGTCCCGTGATCGACCACCAGCGGCGCCGTGGTGTCGACCGTGCCGGCGACCAGCTGTCGCCGCCGCCGTCGGTGCCGCCGGCGTCTCGACGCTGCTCGTCACCACCTGGATCGCCTACCGCTCCTGGCGCGGGCCGCTCGACGCGCTGCTGCACGCGTTCTCACCCACCCAGACCGAGGCGCTGTGGACCGGGCTGGTCGCCGCGAACCTGATGCTGCTGCAGGTCGTGCTGCTCGCCCGGTTGCCCTGGCTCGAGCGCGCGTGGGGGCGAGGCGCGCTCACCTGGTGCCACGCGGTGCTCGGCTTCACGTCGTTCTGGCTGATGGTGCTGCACGTCGTCCTGTTCACCACCCAGCGCACCTCGCGGCGACCCGGCGACGTCACGGGCGCTCTCGGCGACCTGTTCGTCCACGACCGACACATGCTCGTCGCCTCCATCGGCACGGCCCTGATCGTGATGGTGACCCTCACCTCGATCACGGCGCTGCGCCGCCGCATCCGCTACGAGCTCTGGCACCTGGTCCACCTCTGGTCCTACGTCGGCATCGGGCTCGTGCTGCCCCACGAGCTGGTGTCGGTGGACTTCGTCGGCACCTGGACCACCGGCTACTGGTGGGCGCTGCACCTGGTGCCGGTGGCGCTGGTGCTCGTCTTCCGGGTCGGACGCCCGCTGCTGGTCAGCGGCCGGCACCGCCTCGTCGTCGTCGAGACCACCCCCGAGACGCCGGGGGTCGTGTCCCTCGTCGTCGGCGGACGGCACCTCGAGCGACTCGGCGTCCGCTCCGGTCAGTTCCTCCTGTGGCGGTTCGGCGGTCGCGGTCGGACCCGCGGGCACCCGTACTCGGTCTCGCGCGCCCCCGACGGACAGACGCTGCGCGTGACGATCGGCGGTGCCGGCGACGGCGCCCGGACCGCGGCCCGCGTGCAGCCGGGCACGCGCGTCGCCGTCGAGGGTCCGTACGGCGCCCTCGCACCGCTGCGCAGGCGTCACCCGCACCTCCTGCTCGTCGCGGCCGGCATGGGGATCACGCCGTTCCGGGCGCTGCTGGAGGACCTCGACGCAGCCCCGGGCGAGGTGACCCTGGTGCACCGCGCCCGATCGGCCGACGACCTGCTCTTCGGCGAGGAGCTCGCCGCGCTCGCCCACGAGCGCGGGTTCACCGTCGTCCGTCTGCTCGGGCCGCGCCGGGCGTCGTGGTCGTTCCTGCCCGAGGGCGAGACCGGACGCCCCGACGACGTGCTCGCCCGGCTGGCGCCGGACCTGCTCGACAGCGACGTCTACGTGTGCGGCCCGCCGCAGTGGACCTGGGGCGTGATCCGAGCGGCGCGGGCGGCCGGGGTCGCCCGACGCGACCTGCACCGCGAGGACTTCGGCTGGTGAGCGCCCACGGGCGCCCACCGACCGCCCACCGACCGCCAACCGAGCCGGCGTGCGCAGCGCGGCCGGGTGGCGCTATGGTGGAGGCGCCATGATGCGACTCCTCCTCCTTCGCTGCCGCAGCGAGGTCTGACCCGCCGACCTCCTCGCTGCGGAGTTCGCTTGCGCGCCGGCACACCAGCCCCCAAGCCCACGCAGGAGAGATCATGACCGACACCACCGCCCCGAGCACCACGCGCAGCACCGCCAATCCCGCAGCAGCCCAGCGGCATGCCGCACCAGCGCTACGAGCCGTTCATCCCGGTCGTGCTCGACCGACCGCACCTGGCCGGCCAAGCGCATCGAGAAGGCGCCGCGCTGGTGCGCGGTCGACCTGCGCGACGGCAACCAGGCCCTCATCGACCCGATGACGCCCGACCCGCAAGCTCGACGATGTTCCAGCTGCTGGTCGCGGATGGGCTACAAGGAGATCGAGGTCGGCTTCCCGAGCGCCAGCCAGACCGACTTCGACTTCGTGCGCCAGCTCATCGAGGAGGACCTGATCCCCGACGACGTCGTCATCCAGGTGCTGACCCAGGCTCGCGAGGAGCTCATCGAGCGCACCTACGAGTCGCATCGCGCGGCGCCAAGCAGGCGATCGTCCACCTCTACAACTCCACCTCGACGCTGCAGCGCCGCGTCGTGTTCGGTCTCGACG
Source organism: uncultured Actinomycetota bacterium (assembly GCA_963757695.1). Lineage (GTDB taxonomy): Bacteria > Actinomycetota > Actinomycetes > Propionibacteriales > Nocardioidaceae > Nocardioides. The sequence goes on along the minus strand of CAVWTJ010000002.1, from coordinate 25,565 downwards.
AGGACGGCATCGCCGACATCGCCGTCAGCGGCGCCCGGCTGTGCAAGAAGTACGAGGAGACCGTCCCCGACACGGCCGGTCTTCTACGAGTACAGCCCGGAGTCCTACACCGGCACCGAGCTCGAGTTCGCCGTCCGGGTCTGCAACGAGGTGCTCGAGGTCTTCGAGCCCACCGCCGAGAAGCCGGTCATCATCAACCTGCCGGCCACCGTCGAGATGGCCACGCCCAACGTCTACGCCGACTCGATCGAGTGGATGCACCGCCACCTGGCCCACCGCGAGCACGTCGTGCTGTCGCTGCACCCGCACAACGACCGGGGCACGGCGGTCGCCGCCGCCGAGCTCGGCTACCTGGCCGGCGCCGACCGGATCGAGGGCTGCCTGTTCGGCAACGGCGAGCGCACCGGCAACGTCTGCCTGGTGACGCTGGGCCTCAACCTGTTCACCCAGGGCATCGACCCGGAGATCGACTTCAGCGACATCGACGAGATCCGCCGCACCGTCGAGTACTGCAACCAGCTGCCCGTGCGCCGAGCGCCACCCCTACGGCGGCGACCTCGTCTACACCGCGTTCTCCGGCTCGCACCAGGACGCCATCAAGAAGGGCTTCGAGGCCCTCGAGCGCGACGCGGCGGCGGCCGGCGTACCCCGTCGACGAGCAGCCGTGGGCGGTGCCCTACCTGCCGATCGACCCCAAGGACGTCGGGCGCACCTACGAGGCCGTCATCCGGGTCAACAGCCAGTCCGGCAAGGGCGGCGTCGCCTACATCCTCAAGACCGAGCACAAGCTCGACCTGCCGCGCCGCGCGCAGATCGAGTTCAGCCGGGTCGTCCAGCAGCGCACCGACGCCGAGGGCGGCGAGGTGACGCCCGGAGGAGATCTGGGCGGCCTTCTCGCGCCGAGTACCTCGACCCGCGACGACCCCGCTCCAGCTCAACTCGGTGCACACCAGCTCGGCGGCCGGCGAGAAGGACCAGCTCTCGGTCGACGTCTACGTCGACGGCGAGCTCCGCTCGCTGCGAGGGCAGCGGCAACGGCCCGATCGCGGCGTTCGTGGACGCGATCAACGGCCTGCCCCAGGACTTCGACGTCCGGGTGCTCGACTACCCGAGCACGCGCTGAGCTCGGGTGGCGACGCGATCGCCGCGGCCTACGTCGAGTGCGAGGTCGGCGACGAGGTCTTCTGGGGCGTCGGCCTCGACGCCAACATCGTCACCGCCTCGCTCAAGGCCGTCCTCAGCGCGGTCAACCGCGCCTGAGCCGCACCGGCACCGCGGGACCCGCTGGGGCAGGAGTGGGCCACGGGCGAGGCCACTAGGCTTCGACCATGGTGGTCTCCGAGCGGATCGGTCAGTTCTTCCTCGAGGGCGAGTCGGGGCGTGACCGCCTCGAGTACACCGAGTACGGCGACGGGGACGCCTGGGTCGTGCTCGTGCACGGCCAGCTGATGCCGCGCCGCATGCACCAGCCGCTGGCCCGGGCCCTGGCCGCCGAGGGACTGCACGTCGTCACCCTGGACCTGCTCGGCCACGGACGCTCGGACCGTCCCGCCGACCCGCTCGTCTACTCGATGACCGCCTTCGGGGAGCAGGTCGTGGCGCTGCTCGACCACCTCGGCGCCGACGAGGCCGTCGTGGGCGGCACCTCGCTGGGGGCCAACGTGTCGCTCGAGGTCGCCGCGATCGCCCCGGAGCGGGTGCGCGGCCTGATCATCGAGATGCCCGTCCTCGACAACGCGGTGGAGGCCGCCATCATCGCCTTCGCGCCGCTGCTCCTCGCCGCCCGGTTCCTCCCGTTCACCGTCGCCGGCCTCCGCGCGGTGACCCGTCCGGTGCCGCGCGGCCTGGTGCCGTTCTGGGCCGGGATCGTGCTGGACACCTTCGACCAGCGTCCCGAGCCGATGGGCGCCGTCGTGCACGGCCTGTTCTTCGGCCGGGTCGCCCCGTCGTCGAAGGAACGGCGGGCGATGACCATGCCGGCGCTCATCGTCGGTCACCCCTCCGACCCGATCCACCCGGCGGCCGACGCCGCCATGCTGGCCGCCGAGATGCCGCACGCGACGTTCGTGCAGGCCCGCAGCATCCTGGAGTGGCGGATCCGGCCGGAGCGGCTCGACCGGGCTGCGGCGGAGTTCGCCCTGGCCTGCTGGAAGGCGCCGCGCCGCCGGCGACGTACCGGCGCCTGAACCACCTGCCCGCCATACTGGAGCGGTGCCTCTCTACCGCGACGAGGCGATCGTGCTGCGCACCCACAAGCTGGGGGAGGCCGACCGCATCATCACCCTGCTGACCCGTCACCACGGGCGGGTGCGCGCCGTCGCGAAGGGGGTCCGGCGCACGTCGTCGAAGTTCGGGTCCCGCCTGGAGCCCTTCACCTACGTCGACCTCCAGCTGGCCGAGGGCCGGACCTTCGACATCGTCACCCAGGCCGAGACCCGCTCGCCGTTCTCGTCCGGACTGGGCAACGACTACGAGCGCTACACGGCGGGCACGGTGATGCTCGAGACCGCCGACCGGTTGGTGCCCGAGGAGAAGCAGGCCTCGGTCCAGCAGTTCCTGCTCCTGGTCGGCGGGCTGCGTGCGATGACGGCAGGCGAGCACCGGCCGAGCCAGATCCTGGACTCCTACCTCCTACGGTCGCTGGCCGTGGCCGGCTACGCCCCGTCGTTCGACGGCTGTGCCCACTGTGGCCGCGAGGGGCCGCACCGGTGGTTCAACCCGTCGATGGGCGGCATGCTCTGCACGACCTGCCGGCTGCCGGGCTCGACCGCGCCCGCCGCCGAGACCGTCGGGGTGCTGGGCGCGCTCCTGGCCGGCGACTGGCCGGTCGTCGAGGCCGCCGACGATCGGCACCTGCGCGAGGCCAGCACGCTGGTGTCGGCGTTCCTCTCCTGGCACCTGGAGCGCTCGCTGCGCTCGATGGAGCACGTCGAGCGCTGAGCCGGTCACCGACCGGTGCTGGGTAGGGTGGCCCGCGTGAAGCGCGCGGTCCGTCCCCCCGCCCCGCACCCGTCCGGCGCTCGTCCCCCGGCGATCCCGCGCGAGCTCGTGCCGCGCCACGTGGCCATCGTGATGGACGGCAACGGCCGCTGGGCGAAGGACCGTGGCCTGCCGCGCACCAAGGGCCACGAGGCGGGGGAGGCCTCGCTGTTCGACGTGGTCGAGGGCGCGATCGAGATCGGCGTCAAGGCGATCTCGGCGTACGCGTTCTCGACCGAGAACTGGACCCGCTCGCCGGACGAGGTGAAGTTCCTCATGGGCTTCAACCGCGACGTCATCCGGCGCCGCCGCGACGAGATGCACGAGCTGGGGGTGCGCGTGAAGTGGGCCGGGCGGGCGCCGCGGCTGTGGAAGTCGGTGATCCGTGAGCTCCAGGTCGCCGAGGAGCTCACGAAGGACAACGACGTCTGCACGCTCACGATGTGCGTCAACTACGGCGGTCGTGCCGAGCTCGCCGACACGGCGCGCTCGATCGCGCGTGAGGTCGCCGCCGGTCGCCTCAACCCCGACAAGGTCGACGAGAAGGTCTTCGCCCAGCACCTCTACGTGCCCGACCTCGGCGACGCCGACCTGGTGTGGCGCACGTCGGGCGAGCAGCGGCTCTCCAACTTCATGCTGTGGCAGGCGGCGTACGCCGAGCTGGTCTTCACCGACATCCTGTGGCCCGACGTCGACCGGCTGGCGCTGTGGCGCGCGATCGAGATCTACGCCGAGCGCGACCGGCGCTACGGCAAGGCCTGAGGCGGCGTCCGGCCCGGGCCGCCACGTCGGTCGAGGCGGCTCAGCCGGCGGCGTTCTTGAGCAGCCAGGCGACCTCGTTCTGGTCCTGGCCCGGCTCGTTGACCACGACCGCGTCCTCGCGAGGCGACCGTGTCCTCGAGCGCGATCGGGCTCGGGCAGCTCGGTGAAGCGTCGCGATCGGTCATCTGCCGATCGTACGCCGCTACCGGCAGCGCGAACAGGTGCCGAAGACCTCGAGCGTGTGGCTCACGTCGGTGAAGCCGTGCTCCTCGGCGACGCTGCGGGTCCAGCGCTCGACCGCGGGCCCTCCACCTCCACCGTCGCGCCGCAGCTGCGGCAGACCAGGTGGTGGTGATGGGTGTCCGAGCAGCGTCGGTAGGTGACCTCGCCGCCCTCGGTGCGCAGCAGGTCGACCTCGCCGGCGTCGGCGAGGCGGGTCAGCGTCCGGTAGACGGTCGCCAGGCCGACCGGGTCGCCGCGCTGCTCGAGCAGGGCGTGGATCTCCTGCGCCGAGCGGAAGTCGCCCACCGAGGCGAGGGCGTCGACGACAGCGGTGCGCTGGCGCGTGGGGCGCAGGGCCCTCTCGTCGCCGGTGGACCCGGTGCTGGACCCGGTGCTGGACGCTGGGTGGTCAGTGCTCGTCATAGTGCTCTCCGTGCGGTGCGTGCCGGTGCCCGTCGTGGACGTAGTCGACGTGGTCGTCGTGGGGGACGGCGACATGGCCGCACCGGGGTCCGTGGTCGTGGTCCTCGTGCGCGCTGACGGCGTGCTCCGACGGAGCCTCGTCGGCGAACGGCGTCCGCAGCCGGGCGCGGCGACGCAGCCAGGACGCCCAACGGCCAGGTCACCGCGAAGCCGGCCAGCGACAGCAGCACGATCGTGGGGCCGGGCGCGACCGTGGCCTGGTAGGACGCGAACGCCGAGATGACCAGTCCGCCGACCGAGGCCACGGTGCCGAGCAGCATCGCCGCGCCGAGCGTCGTACGGAAGGACCGGGTGACCTGCTGCGAGGTCGCCACCGGGACGACCATCAGCGCCGAGACGAGCAGCAGGCCGACCGTGCGCATCGCCACGGTGACGCTGACGGCGGCGAGCACCGCGATGAGCAGGTTGTAGAAGCGGACCCGGAGCCCGGCGACCCGGGCGAACTCCGGGTCCTGGGCCACCGCGAACAGCTGCGGGGCCAGCCCCACGCCGATGAGGATCACGACCGCGGCGAGCACCATGGTGATCGACCACGTCGCCGGCCGAGATGGTGGTGATCGAGCCGAAGAGGTAGGCCTGGAGGATCGCGGCGCTCTGACCGGCGAGCCCGGTCAGCAGCACGCCGCCGGCGAGGCCGCCGTAGAACATGCAGCGCCAGTGCGACGTCGCCGTTGGCGCTGCCGCGCTCGCGGATCAGCTCGATGGCGATCGCACCGAGGATGGCGACCGACCACCGCGGTCCAGGTGGGGGACAGGCCGGTCAGCAGGCCCAGTGCGACGCCGGTGACGGCGACGTGGCCGATGCCGTCGCCCATCAGGGCCAGCCGGCGCTGCACCAGGTAGGTGCCGACGGCCGGCGCGGCCAGACCGGTGAAGAGCGCGGCGAGCAGGGCACGCTGCATGAAGGGGAGGCTGAACAGCTCCGCGGGGCTCATCGTCGGCTCCCTGTCGTGGTGGTCGTCATGTCCGCTCCAACGGTGACCGGACGTGCGGCGCGTGGTCGCGCTGCGGCCGGTCCTCGTGGTGGGGGTCGGTGTGGTGGTGGTGCGTGTGGGAGTCGCCCAGCCACGGCTCGTGCACGGCATGGTCGGGGATGCGGCGGACCGTCGTAGGCGATCCGGCCGTCGCGCATCACGACCGCACGGTCGACCAGCGGGGCGAGCGGGCCGAGCTCGTGGGCGACCAGGACGATGGTCGCGCCGCGCTCCTTGAGTGCCGCGAGCGCGTCGGCGAGCATCTGCTGGTTGGGCAGGTCGACGCCGGCGTTGGGCTCGTCGAGGAAGAACAGCTCGGGCTCGCCGGCCAGGGCGCGGGCGATCAGGACCCGTTGCTGCTGCCCGCCCGACAGCGTGCTCACGCCGTCGCGCGCCTTGTGGGTGAGGCCCACGAGCGCGATCGCGGAGTCGATCGCGGCGCGGTCGGCGGCGGGTCAGCGGACGCAGCAGGCGGCGGTGCGTGAGCCGGCCCGACGAGACGACCTCCCACACCGACGCCGGTACGCCGGAGCCCGCGCCGCTGCGCTGGGGCACGAAGCCCACCCGCTGCCAGGCGTGGAAGCGCCGCAGCGGCGTACCGAAGAGCTCGAGCTCGCCGCGGGCGAGGGGACGCAGCCCGGTGAGCGCCCGCACCAGCGTGGACTTGCCGGAGCCGTTGGCGCCCATCAGTGCGACGAACTCGCCGGCCTCGACCGTCAGGTCGATCCCGCGCAGCACCGGGCGGCCGCCGATGCTCACCGCGCCGTCGACGAGACGGACCGGCGGGTGGTCGGCCCAGGGTGGTCGGCGGTGGTCGGCAGGTGGTCGGCATGGTCGGCGGGGAGTCGGGACCGTTCAGCGGCATGCGTTGGCCTCCTCGAGGGCGGCGAGGTTCTCCCGCATCAGGGAGAGGTAGTCCTCGGTGGCGGTCTCGTCGGTGAGGCCCTCGATCGGGTCCAGTACGGCAGTCTCCACGCCCATGTCGCGGGCGAGGGCGTCGGTGAGGCGGGGACTGGCGAGGCGCTCCCCGAAGACGGTGGTGATGCCGTCGTCGGTGATCAGCTGCTGGAGGCGGGCCAGGCCCGCCGGGGTGGGCTCGGCGTCCGGGGAGAGCCCGGCGACCGGCGCCACGTCGACGCCGTACCGGCCGAGGTAGCCGAAGGCGTCGTGCGAGACGACGAGGGTATGGCGCTCGCAGTCGGCGAGGCCCGTCGTGAAGTCCTGGTCGAGGGCCTCGAGGTCGGCGCGCAGGGCGGCAGCATTCGCGGCGTAGTCGGCGGCGTTGTCGGCGTCGACCTTCGACAGGGCCTTCGCGATCGCGTCGCCGAGGTCGGCCATCCGCAGCGGGTCCTGCCAGAAGTGCGGGTCCAGGCCACCGTCGATCGACTCATGGTCGTGACCGTCGTGACCGTCGTCGTCGGTGTGCGAGGCAAGCGACTCGTCGTGGGCGAACGTCTCGAGCCGCACGACCTCGGCGGCGTCGACGACGGTGCCGCCCGCGTTCTGCTCGACGGCGTTGTCGATCGAGGGCTGCAGGCCGAGCTCGTAGACCACGACGTCGGCCTGGGTGATGAGGGCGGTCTCCTTGATGGTCGGCTCGAGGTCGTGCGGCTCCTTGCCCGGTGAGGTGAGGTTCGTGACGTCGGCATGGCCGCCGGCGACCCGGTCGGCGACGTACTGGAGCGGGTAGAAGGCGGCCGCGACCTGGACGCCGGACGTCGCTTCGTCGTCGAAGGCCGAGCAGCCGACGAGCGGCACGGTGAGGGCGAGGGCGAGGATGCCGATTGTGGTGCGCATGAGAATCATTCTCATGCGAATTGAGAATGATTGTCAAAACTGCGATCCGGCAGGATGGGGTCATGGGACCCCTGATCACCACCGCCGAGCTGCGGGCGCAGCTGGCCTCGGCCACCGTGCTCGACGTGCGCTACCGGATGGGCGGCCCGTCCGGCCCCGGCGAGTACGCCGCCGGGCACGTCCCGGGAGCCGCCTACGTCGACCTCGACGCCGACCTCGCCGCGCCGCCGGGCGCCGGCGGACGCCATCCGCTGCCCGACCCCGCCGTCTTCGCGGCCGCGATGCGCCGCTGCGGTGTCCGGCGCGGCCGGCCAGTGGTGGTGTACGACGACTGGGCAGCACACGCGGCCGGTCGCTGCTGGTGGCTCCTGCGCCACCACCGTCACCCCGACGTCCGGGTGCTGGACGGGGGATGGGCGGCCTGGGTCGCCGACGGCGGGGAGGTCGAGACGGGTCCGCCCGAGCTGGTGCCGGGTGACTTCGCGGTGGTCGACGTCGGCCCGGCCGACGTGGTCGAGGCCGCCGACGTCCTCGACGTAGAAGTGCTCGTCGACGCCCGAGCCGCCGAGCGGTACCGCGGCGAGGTCGAGCCCGTCGACCCCGTCGCCGGACACGTCCCGGGAGCGGTCAACGTGCCGACCTCGGCCAACCTGACCCCGGACGGGCGGTTCCGGCCGCCCGCGGAGCTGCGCGAGCTCTACGCCGCCGTCGGCGCGGTCCCCGGTGCCGACGTCGCCGTCTACTGCGGGTCCGGCGTCACGGCCACCCACGACCTGATCGCCCTCGAGCTCGCCGGTGTCCGGGCCCGACTCTACCCGGGCTCATGGAGCGGCTGGATCACCGACCCGGAGCACCCGGTCGCCCTCGGCGGCTGACCTACGAGGACGCCCGCGACGGCCGACCCCCGGTGGTTGAGCTACGAGGAGCGCCCGGGACGGCCGACCCCCGGTGGTTGAGGTGCGAGGAGCGCTGGCGACGGCCGACCCCCGGTGGTTGAGGTGTGAGGAGCGCCAGCGACGAGCCTCGAAACCCCTGGTGCCGAGAGGCAGGCTCAGGCCCGGCGCCGTCTGTCGTCTCGCCGGGTTTCGAGGCTCGGGCCCGGGGGCCCTCGCACCTCAACCACCGGGGTGGTCCCGGTGGTTGAGGTGTGAGGAGCGCCAGCGACGAGCCTCGAAACCCCTGGTGTCGAGAGGCAGGCTCAGGCCCGGCGCCGTCTGTCGTCTCGCCGGGTTTCGAGGCTCGGGCCCGGGGGGCCCTCGCACCTCAACCAGCCGCGGGGCCCTCGCACCTCAACCAGCGTCTGGCCCTCGCACCTCGACCAGCGGAGGGGGCCCTCGCACCTCGACCAGCGGAGGGGGCCCTCGCACCTCGACCACTGGGAGGGCTGCCTCGGCGGACTACCAGTGAATCCCCTTGAACACCTTCGCGAGCATGATCTGCTCCGACTCCCGGGTGCCACCCTCGGGCGCCTGACCCTTGGCGGCGGCGGAGTCCGGGAACACGTGGTAGGCCATGTTGAGCAGCCGGAAGGCGAGCTTGGGGGCGACCGTGTGGGCGATCGCGCCGACGTTGCCGAGCGCCGTGTTGATCTCGTGGGGTCGCTCGACCAGGGCGGTGATGACGGTGTCGGCTGCCTGGGCCGGTGAGATCGTGGGGAACTTGTCGTAGATCTTGGTGGGGGCGATCATCGGCGTGCGCACGAGCGGCATGTGGATGGTCGTGAACGTGATGCCGTCGCCGACCACCTCGGAGGCCACCACGTTGCTCCACGAGTCCAGCGCCGACTTGGAGGCGACGTACGCCGAGAAGCGCGGGGGATTGGTCTGGACCCCGATCGAGGAGATGTTCACGACGTGGCCCCGCTGCTGGCGCTGCATCGCCGGCAGCAGGCCCATGACGAGGCGGATGGCGCCGAAGTAGTTGAGCTGCATCGTGCGCTCGAAGTCGTGGAAGCGGTCGGTGGAGAGGCGCAGGGAGCGGCGGATCGAGCGGCCCGCGTTGTTGACCACGAAGTCCACCGTCGGCAGCTCGGCGTTGATCTGCTCGCAGAGGCGGTCGATCGACTCCAGGTCCGACAGGTCGCACGCGAACACGTGGGCCGTGCCGCCGCGCATCTCGATGGTCGACCTGGTGTCCTCGAGCTTGTCCTTGCCGCGCGCGACCAGCACCGGGATGCCACCGGCCTGGGCCACCTTGAGCGCCGTGACCTGGCCGATGCCCGAGGACGCCCCGGTGATCACGACGTACTTGCCGGTGAGCGCGGCGCGCACCCGGGAGCTGCGACCGGTCGAGGTGTCGAGGTGCTCCTCCCAGTAGGCCCACAGGACCCGGACGTAGCTCTCCAGGTCCGGTACGCCGATCCCCGAGCCGGCCAGCGCCCGCTCGGTCCGGGTCGAGTCGAAGACGGCGCTGAACCCGGTGTGGGCGAGCACCTCGGCCGGGACCCCCAGCCGTCCCAGCGTCTGGTCCAGGAGCAGCTGCACCGGCGCCTGCTTGACGAGCGCGTTCACGATGGTGGCCGGCCTGAGCGCCCGTGGCAGCGACACCGGGGCCGGGGTCGAGAGCTGCGGCGCACCGGCGGCGGCGCAGAACGCGTTGATCATGGCGACCGTGTTCTGCGGCTCGGGGTTGACCAGGTGGAAGGCCTCGCCGTCGTGGCCGGGCAGGTGGGCGAGGTGGTCCATCGCCTTGGCGACGTAGTCGACCGGGACGACGTTGGTGTCGCCGAGGTCGACGCCGACCAGCGGCAGCCAGGCCGGGAGCCGGTCGCGCAGGGCCTTCATCAGCGGGAAGAAGTAGTAGGGCCCGTCGATCTTGTCCATCGCCCCCGTCTGGGAGTGCCCCACCACGATCGACGGGCGGTAGACCCGCCACGGCACGCCCAGGCCGGGTGCCTCCTCGCGCACGATCCTCTCGGACTCGAGCTTGGTGCGGTGGTACGGCGAGGGCAGGTGCTGTCCCTCGTCGAACATGGTCTCGTCGAAGCGGCCCCGGTACTCACCCGCCGCGGCCACCGAGGACACCTGGTGGAACACCCCTGCCCGCAGGGCGCCCGCCAGCTCGAGCGCGTGGCGGGTGCCGCCGACGTTCAACGTCTCGTTGGTCGCGTCGTCGGCCGTCATGTCGTAGATCGCGGCGAGGTGGAAGAAGTGCTCGATCGACCCGGCGTGCTCGGTGACCCATCCCGGGTCCACGCCGAGCCCCGGGCTCGACAGGTCGCCCACGACGGGGACCACCCGGTCGGAGCCCCAGCGGCGCATCAGGGTCTCGAGGCGCCCCAGGGAGCCCTCGCGGCAGAGGACGTAGATCTCGCCCTCGCGGTGCTCGAGGAGCTCCTGGACGAGGTGGCGGCCGATGAATCCTGTGGCGCCGGTCACGAAGTACGACATGCTGGCAGAGACTACGGGCAGGTGCCCGCTCGTGCCTCAGCCGCGAGGCTTGCTCAACCTTCGCGACCAGTGGTGGCGCGCTCCTTCGTCGCACACCACCGGTCGCTCACTGGTCGCCGCCGCCGAACATGATCTCGTCCCAGCTGGGGACCGAGGCGCGGCCCTTCTTCTTCTGGACCGGGCGTCGTGACGGCGTCTCGACGGGCACGTCCTCGTCGGTCGGGTCGGCCTGCGCGGTCGGGTCGGCCTGCTCGGCCTCGTCGACCCGGTCGTGCGAGACGGCCGGCTCCGGTACGGCGGGCGCGTCGTCGGGCGCCGGCTCCGAGACGCCCTCGGGCGCGGCCTCGGCAGGCGACAGGTCGCCGAGCGGCACGTCGGTCACCAGGTCGATGGCGTCGACACCGAGCGGGAGCTCGTCCTCGGAGACCGGGGTGAGGCGTCGTTCGCGGGCGCTCTGGAGGTCGTCGCGGGCGGGGGCGGGGGTGGCGACCGACTCGCCGACCAGCCAGCGCGCGTCCTCGTTCTCCAGCGTGACGTAGTTGCCGGGCATGTCGAAGGTGAAGCGGGCGGTGCCCGAGCGCACGGTCGCGGTGAAGTCGCCGCTGACGGTCCAGCGCCCGTCCTCGCGACGCCAGGCGTCCCACTCGGTGGCCGAGGGGTCGATGTTGCACGAGCGCAGGTGCGCCTGGACGGCGTCGCCCAGCGACCGCGAGCCGGCCGGGGACTCGCCCGCGGGACGGCGCACGTTGGCGCGCTGCGCGCGGTCGGCGACGTGCTGCCGCTCGGCGAGCACCGGCACGACGAACGGCTGGATCTTCTCGACCGTCGTGCGCGCGGCCTCGGCGACCGACTCGGCCGTCTCACCGGCGCGGATGCGCGCCTGGATGTCGCGGGGACGAAGGGTGCTGTCCATCTTGATCTCCAACTGGCCGGTGCGTGGGGCGTCGCCGCGCAGAGCGGCCCGGAGGCGGGGCGTGATCTCGAGCATCTGCTCGACACCCTGGTCGTCGAGCAGCAGCAGGTGCGCCCCGTCGCGGCTGACGCCGGTGAACGTCAGGTGCACACCGACTGCCATGGATAGCTCTGCCTTCTCGATCATGCCCCTCCGTCGTTCCCGTGGAGCCTACGCCAGCCGACCCGCCCGGGGCCGACACCGCGCCCAAGGCGTCGGTGTCGGTGTCGTCGGTGTCGGGTGGGGCCCGGTGCGCTCCCACCAGAACCCGCCGGTCAGAACCCGCCGCCCGGGTAGTCCTTCGCGTCCCCGCTGCGGACCGGGCCGATGTCGAAGGTGTCCTCGACGGCCACCTGGCACTCGCCGCCGGGGACCTCGCACGTCAGGAGGCTGTCGTGCTTCTTCCCCTCGGGGACGACCACGACGGTGACGGTGTCGGCGTCGAGCCAGCTGACCGCCTCGTCGAGGTACCCGGTACGCGCGGCCCCGAGGTCCAGCTCGGTCGTGCGGCCGGTCGTGGTGTCGACGACGACGGGACGGTCCGTGAAGCCGTCGCTGTCGGCGTACCAGCGGCCGTCCGGCGACAGCACGCCACCCTCGGCCAGGCCGCCGGGGCCGCCGAGCTCCACGTCACCGGAGGCTCGGCGTGCGACGAGCGACCAGTCGCCTCCGGGCCGGGCCAGGGACAGCACCTGGACGTCGGCCTCGGCGTCGACCAGGGTCGTGACGTCCGCGGGGAGGGGGTCCTGGCGACCGCTCGCCAGGTCGAGCGCCACGACCCTGTCGTCGATCAGCAGGTAGGCGGTGTCGCCCTCGAGGTCGAGCACCTCGAGGTCCCGCGCGGCGTCCAGCGGGTACCGCCTGACCTCGTCGGTGCGGAGGTCGGCGACCCGCAGCTCGCCGGGCAGGATCGGTCCTTCCAGCGTGGACTGGACCCAGGCGACCAGGACACCGTCCTGGTCGGAGACCGGCTGCCCGACCGCACCGTCGAGGCGGCGGGGCTCCTGGCCCTCGGACACGGCCCAGAGCTCGTCGGCATAGCTCCGGAACGCCTCGCCGGCACCGGTGAGGACCATCGACAGGGCCGGACGACCGAGCCGGAAGGTGCGGTCGCCGACCGCGAGGTTCTCGCCCACCACCCACACCGGCACGGCCGGGCGGTCGGCCGCGGTGTTGACGACGCTGCTCGGGGGCAGCGGCACCGCCGGCTCGGGGCCCGCCGACGAGGAGCCGCCGAGCTGGGTCACGGCGGCGGTGGCGACGACGGCGAGCGCCACCAACCCACCGACGACCCCGGCCCGGCGGCGTCGTACGACGCGGTCGCCGCGGCTGAGGAGGTCGTCGAGGTCGAGCGCGGCCAGGTCGGCGGCGTCGGCGTGGTCGTGCAGGAGGCTCTTCAGGTCGTCGGTCATCGGGTCACCACCAGGGTGTCGGGGTCGAGAGGAAGGAGGTCGGGGTGCTCGAGCAGCCGGTCGCCCAGCGACTCGCGCAGCTTGGCCAGGCCGGCAGCGACCTGGCTCTTGACGGTGCCGACGGCGCACGACATGAGCTCGGCGGTCTGGACCTCGGTGAGGTCCTCGTAGTAGCGCAGGACGATGGCCGCCCGTTGCCGTGCCGGCAGCTGCTGGAGGGCCTGCCAGAGGGTCTGCTCGAGGGCGACCCGCTCGGCGTGGTCGGCGTGGTCGGAGCTCCGGCTGCTGCCGGCCCGGTCGGGGTGAGGGGCCACCTCGGGCAGGGTCTCGGTCGGTCGCTCGCCCGACCACGACTTGCGGCGGAACCACGAGATCGCGGTCGTGGTGATCGCCTTGCGGCAGTAGGCCTCGGCCTTGGCCGGCTCCCGCAGCCGCGGCCAGGCGGCGTACGTCTTGACCAGCGCCTCCTGCACCAGGTCCTGCGCGAGCGCGGTGTCGCCGACCATCAGGTAGGCCGCGCGGTGCAGGGCGGGTCCGCGTGCCTGGACCAGCTCCGCGAACCCGTCCCGGCGGTTCATGTCTGTCGTCCTGTCATGTCCATGCTGACGCGCCCAGCGAACCGAAAGGTTCGGTCAGCCGGCGAGATCGGCGGGGGTCGTCTCGACGTCCGGGACGTCGGACCGGGTGCGCACCCGGGTGACCAGGGCGCCGAGAAGGGCGGCGACGCCTCCGGCGACCGCCACCAGGTAGGCCGGGGAGGCTCCGGAGCGGTCGATCACGATGCCGGCGACGGTGGCACCCGGGGCGACGCCGGCCACGATCCCGGTCTGGACGAAGGCCATGCCCTCGGTGATCCGGGACGACGGCACCGTGGTCTCGGCCAGCGACATGCTCGCGATCAGGGTCGGTGCGATCGCGAACCCGGCCACGAAGAGCACCACCCCCATGACCCAGATCGTGTCGACGAGGACGAGGGGGAGCATCGCCAGCATCATCGCGGCGGCGCCGAGGCGCAGCCGCTGGAGCAGCGAACGACGCCAGCGGACGACCCCGGTGGCGAGACCGGCCAGCAGGCTGCCGAGCGCCCACAGCGCCAGGAGGACGCCGACGGCGCTCGGCACGCCCTGCTCCTCGCTGAAGGCGACGGTCGTCACCTCGGCGGCTCCGAAGAGGATGCCGAGGGAGAGCGAGACCAGCGCCAGGGGCAGCACGGTCGCCCAGGGCATCGGCGCCCGGTCGCTGCGGTGGGCCACGCGCGGGTGCGGCGGCGGCTGGGTGGCGGTCTGGAGGGCGAAGACGAAGGTGCCGACCACGCCCGCCACCAGGGCCGCGGCGAGGCCGGCGACGGGGTGCACCGCGGTGGCCAGCAGGGTGACCAGGACCGGGCCGAGCATGTAGACGGCCTCGTCCGCGACCGCCTCGAGCGCGAACGCGGTCTGCCGGTCGGCCGCCTCGGGCAGCACGTGCGCCCAGCGCGCCCGGACACACGACCCCACCGAGGGCAGGGAGGCACCCGTCACGCCCGCCAACAGGTACGTCGACACCCGCGGCCAGTCCCACTCGACCGAGCCGACGAGCAGGGCCAGCGCGACGCCCCACAGGCTGATCGCGAGGGGCAGGACCCGTGACTGCCCGAACCGGTCGAGCCAGCGGCCCTGGAGGATCGCGAACGCGGCGGTCGCGAGCAGCGTGGTCCCGGACACGGCACCGGCGAGCCCGTAGGACCCCGTGGCGTTCTCGACGAGCAGCACGATGCCCAGCCCGACCATCGAGATGGGCAGCCGCGCCACGAGTCCGGTGGCGCTGAAGAGCGCCGTCCCGGGTCGGTCGAGGATCCGGCGGTAGGTGTCGAGCATGGCCCGAGCAGGATAGGACCGGCCGCCGACCGGGCCCACATCGTCGGGCTCGCGCCGGGCGGTCTACTTCGGTGTCCTGCGGCTGCCTACGATGAGCGGCGTGCCCGCACCCGATGCCACGCCCGCTCAGTCGCCCGACGTCCGCCCCTACGACGCGCTGCTCCTGGTCTCCTTCGGCGGCCCCGAGAAGCCCGAGGACGTCGTCCCCTTCCTGGAGAACGTCACCCGCGGCCGCGGGATCCCGCGCGAGCGCCTCGAACAGGTGGGGGAGCACTACTTCCTCTTCGGCGGGCGCTCACCGATCAACGACCTGAACCGGACGTTCCTGGCTGCGCTGCGGGCCGACTTCGCCGAGCACGGCATCGACCTGCCGATCTACTGGGGCAACCGCAACTGGGACCCCTACCTGACCGACACCCTTGCCCAGATGGCCGCCGACGGGGTGAGCCGCGCTGCCTGCTTCGTCACCAGCGCCTACTCGTCGTGGTCGAGCTGCCGGCAGTACCGCGAGAACCTCTTCGACGCCGTCGAGGGCCTCGAGGGGGCCCCTCGGCTCGACAAGCTGCGCCACTACTTCAACCACCCCGGCTTCGTCGATCCCGTCGTCGACGCGACCCTGGCCGCGTTGGCCGACCTGCCCGACGACGTCCGCGACGGCGCCCGGCTGGCCTTCGTCACGCACTCGATCCCGACGGCGATGAACGACGGCAGCGGTCCGCCCGACGCCGGCGGCGGCGCCTACGTCGAGCAGCACCTCAGCGTCGCGCGCGAGGTCGCCGACCGCGTCGCCGCGGCCACGGGTCGGGAGCACGGCCACGACCTCGTCTTCTGCTCGCGCTCCGGTGCCCCCCACGTCCCGTGGCTGGAGCCCGACGTCAACGACCACCTCGAGGCGTTGTCCGCCGACGGCGTGAGCGCCGTGGTCATGGTCCCGGTCGGGTTCGTCTCCGACCACATGGAGGTCATCTACGACCTCGACACCGAGGCGCTCGACACGGCCGAGCGGCTCGGGCTGCCGGCCCGTCGGGCGGCCACGCCGGGCGACGACCCGCGTTTCGTGGCGCTCGTGCGCGACCTCCTCGTCGAGCGGGCCACCGCCGAGCGCGGCGGCGAGCCCGAGCGACCGGCCGTCGGGTCGCTCGGCCCGCGGTGGGACCGGTGCCCGGTCGGCTGCTGCCCCAACCCCCGCGGGCCACGGCCCGCGCTCACCGGACAACCGGAGTGACCGGCCGGTCGGCCGCGGAGCCGGCCACCGTCGGGGCGGCGGCGCTCGCCGACCTCGCCCTCGAGGCCGCCCGCGCCGCGGCCGAGCTGGTCCGTGGGTACGCCGAGCGTGGCGGCGTGAGCGTGGCCGACACCAAGACCAGCGCGATCGACGTCGTCACCGAGGCGGACCGCGCCTCCGAGCGGCTCATCCGCGACCACGTGCGGGCCGCGCGCCCCGACGACGCCTTCTTCGGCGAGGAGGGCGACGACGAGGCGGGCACCACCGGTGTGCGCTGGATCATCGACCCGATCGACGGCACCGTGAACTTCCTCTACGGCATCCCGCAGTACGCCGTCTCGATCGCTGCCGAGGTCGACGGCGAGGTCGTGGCCGGCGTCGTGCTCGACGTCGCCAAGGGCGTGGAGTACGTCGCGCGGCCCGACGCGTCCGGCACGACGGTGGCGCTGCGCGACGGCGTACCGCTCGCTGTGCGTGGTCCCGCGCCGCTGGCGTGAGCGGCTGGTGGCGACCGGCTTCTCCTACGTGACCGAGGTCAAGGTGGTCCAGGTGGCCGCGGCCGGCCGGCTGCTGCCACGCATCCGCGACCTCCGCCGGCTGGGCTCGTGCGCCCTCGACCTGTGCCACGTGGCCGAGGGCCGCCTGGACGGCTACGTCGAGGAGGGCGTCAACCTCTGGGACTTCGCCGCCGGCGGGCTGATCGCCCGCTCGGCGGGTGCCCGGACGGTCACCGGGGTCGGCGCGGGCGGGCGCACCCTGCTGGTGTGTGGCCCCGGTCACGGCTTCGACGAGCTGGTCCAGGCGACCCGGGACGCCGGCTTCTGGGGGGAATAGGCGGCCCGCGGCGGGCGTTTCCCGGACTCAAGCGCAGCCCGGTGTTCCCAGGAACGCAGCCATGGTGCACAATCTGGCGCGCCGGAGGGGACGAGAGCGGATCCACCGCTCAAGAGCGAGAGGGGAGTGAGCGACGCAATGGCGACTGACTACGACGCACCGCGCAAGAACGAGGAAGACCAGTCAGAGGAGAGCATCGAAGAGCTCAAGGCGCGTCGTCACGACAAGAACTCGGGCAAGGTCGATGAGGACGAGACGGAGGCAGCCGAGAGCTTCGAGCTCCCTGGCGCCGATCTGTCTCACGAAGAGCTGGCGGTCGAGGTGAAGCCGAAGCAGGAGGACGAGTTCACCTGCATGAGCTGCTTCCTCGTGCACCACCGCAGCCAGCTCGCCGACGAGAAGAAGATGATCTGTTTCGACTGCGCGTGACGTGAAGCGCGCGCGTGCGCGCCGCACCGCAGCCAGCTGTACACCACGAAGCGCCGCCCCCGTCGGGAGCGGCGCTTCGTCGTGCGTGGGTCAGTCCTTGTGGAGCCCCGGTGGCAGCCGACCCGTCGACTTCAGGTAGTAGCCGGCGGCGCGCCGCTGGGCGAGCATCCGCGCGATGGCGATGAACGTGCCGCTCGCGGCCGCCCACATCAGTGCCTCGCGGAACTCCACGTCGGGATCGGCCGGGTTGACCGGCGGCTCCTTGCCGGTGGCCGCCTTCCACGAGCCGTTGAGCGCCTTGCGCGCCACCATGGCGGCGCCCAGCGAGGAGATGAGGGCGAACAGTGACCACACCTTGGAGCTGTCGTTGCCGCCGGACGAGCCCGACGAGTCCTTCTTAGCCATGCCACGACCCTAGACGATGGGTCGACCCGCGGTCGGTCCGGCCGGGATCGGTCAGGTCGTGGCGCGGTCGAGGGCGCTGATCGCGCCCGCCAGCGCATCGGGTCGCCGGGTGCTGAGCAGCCAGTAGGGCGCCGGGTCGGCCGGGTCCGTGATCTCGACGCGCACCGCACGGGCCAGGTAGGGCCGCAGCAGCAGGTAGGCGCGCGCGTTGGCCTCGACCCCCGCCGTACGACGCGTCTGCTCGGCATCGAGCGGGGTGACCGCGCCGAGGTGGCGCGCCGCGATGTGGGCCCGACCGGCGCGCAGGGCGCCGTCCTCGACGACGATGCGAGCGTTGCCGTAGGACACGAGTGCCGCCGCCAGCAGCGCCAGGAACAGCGCGGTGACCCCCCAGGCGATCAGGCCCGGAAGGGCGACGACGAGCGCCAGCCACAAGGTGGCGACCAGCATCGTGCCCTGTACCCACCAGCGCAGCGGCACGCCGAGACGCTCGGAGTAGGCAGGGGTAGGGCTCACCGCGTCCATCTTCCCATCCGAGGCGTGGGAGGGGAGCGCCGGGCGAGCGGTAGGGTCCCCGCGTGAGCAGCCCCTCGTATGCAGCCCCGTCTGTCGGCGAGCCTCCGGCAGGCCTCGAGATCCAGGTCGTCCTGCTCGACCCCGACCTCCCGGTGCCGGCGTACGCCCACCCCGGGGACGCCGGCGCCGACCTGGTCACCACCGTCGACGTCACCCTGGAGCCGGGGGAGCGGG
Source organism: uncultured Actinomycetota bacterium (assembly GCA_963757695.1). Taxonomy (GTDB): domain Bacteria; phylum Actinomycetota; class Actinomycetes; order Propionibacteriales; family Nocardioidaceae; genus Nocardioides. The sequence goes on along the minus strand of CAVWTJ010000002.1, from coordinate 7,096 downwards.
TGCTGGTGCCGACGGGGATCTCGATCGCCCTGCCCGACGGGTACGTCGCCCTGGTGCACCCGCGTTCGGGCCTGGCCGCGCGTCACGGGCTCTCGATCGTCAACACGCCCGGCACCGTGGACGCCGGCTACCGGGGCGAGATCAAGGTGCTGCTGGTCAACCACGACCCGCGTGCCCCGATCGAGCTGACGCGGGGGGACCGGATCGCCCAGCTCGTCATCCAGCGTTTCGAGCGGGCGACGTTCGTGCAGGTCGAGCGACTCCCCGAGAGCGTGCGTGGCGATGGGGGCTACGGTTCTACCGGTGGGTTCGGCCCGGCGGGGTCCCGCTGACGCCCTCCGGCAGCCGCACCGCTGCTGTTCCACCACGTACCTGAAGAACCAGTCGCCCCCAGGAGTGAGTCCGTGAAGTTCCGTCGCAAGTCCGCCACCGCCGACGTCGAGTCTGCTGAGGGCACCGGCGACGAGACCACCACGACCACCGGAGCCGAGGTCCTCCCCGGCCCCTACGACGCCGAGGACCTTCCCGACGACGGGATCGAGCGGGTCGACCTGGGTTCCCTGCTCATCGGGCCCGAGGAGGGCCGCGAGCTGCGGCTCCAGGTCGACGAGGCCTCCGGCAACGTCCAGTCCGTCATGCTCGCGGGCCGCGACGGCGCCCTCGAGCTGCGCGCCTTCGCCGCGCCGCGCAACGGGGACCTCTGGAGCGAGGTGCGTCCCCAGATCGCTGCCGACATGGCGCAGCGCGGTGGCACCGCCACCGAGCGCGAGGGCCGCTTCGGGACCGAGCTGATGTGCGAGATGCAGGTTCAGCGCCCCGAGGGCCCGGCGACCCAGCCCTCGCGCATCGTGGGGATCAACGGCTCCCGATGGCTGCTCCGTGCGACCCTGCTGGGACGTCCGGCGCTCGATGCCGAGGGCTCCGCGAGTGGGACGACGTGCTGACCCGGATCGCCGTACGTCGTGGCTCGCACGCCCTGCCCGTCGGCGAGCCGCTTCCGCTCGTCCTGCCCGAGCACGCGCACCGCGTGACTCCGCCCGCCTGAGCACCGAACGGTCCGCGCAACGGGTCTGGGGAGGACGACGATGCCCGACAAGAGCAAGCTGCGACGCACCATCAGCAAGTGGGCCAACAACACCGACATGCACGCGCGTGACATGCGCGCGGCGCACGTCGAGCGAGGGGGACGTGTCGATCGCCGACGCGACCGACCGCGACCTGGTCACGCTCAAGGGCACCGTGCGGAGCCTCACGGTGCGTCCCCGCGGTGGCGTGCCGGCGCTCGAGGCCGAGCTCTACGACGGCTCGGGCGTCATCACCATCGTCTGGCTCGGCCGTCGTCGGATCGCCGGGATCGACCCGGGCCGTTCGATGCGGGTCACCGGCCGGATCGGCGTCCACGACGGCGTGCGCATCATCTACAACCCGCGCTACGAGCTGATCCCGTGACCGGGGCGGACGAGCCCGAGGTCCGGCCCGACGACGGCCCCGACGACCGGCCCCACAACGGCGGCGTGGCCGACGAGATCCCGGCCGAGACGCACGTCCCGCCGACGGTGGCCACCGTCGAGGCGCTCGTGCGTCGCCAGATGGCGACCGCGCTGGGAGGCCGACGCGGCATGATCGAGGCCGCCGTGCCGGGGCTGCTCTTCACCGCGGTGTGGCTGCCCACCAAGGACCTGCGGCTCGCCCTGGTCCTCAGCCTGGTCGCCGCCGCGGCGGCGGGAGTGCTGCGGCTGCTCCAGCGCAGCACCCTGCAGTACGTCCTCAACGCGTTCTTCTCGATCGGCATCGGCTGGGTCTTCGTGCGGATCGCCGCCAGCTCGGGCGGTTCGGAGTCCGACCAGGCGCTGGCGTTCTTCCTGCCCGGCATCATCTACAGCCTCGTCTACACGATCGTCCTCGGCGTGCTCCTGCCTGACCCGGTGGCCGGTGGTCGGCTTCATGGTCGGCAGCGTCACCGGCGACCCCACCGCCTGGCACCAGGACCGGCAGGTCGTGAGCCTGTGCACCCGGCTCACCTGGCTGCTCGCCGCACCCGGCGGCGTCGGCGTCCTGCTCCAGGGCCCCGTCTGGCTGCTCGGGCTGGCAGGACGTGATCGACAAGCGACACCGCGGTCGGCATCATCGCCGCGCTGCGCTACGGCCTCGGCTGGCCGCTGCGCATCGCCTCGTGGTCGGCCATGGTGTGGCTGCTCGCCCGCAACGCGACCCCGATCGAGCCCACAGCGGGACGCGACGGAGGAGCGGCGCGCGTGGTGGGCGAAGGTTGAGCAAGCCCTCCGGCTGAGGCACGAAGCCGGAACGGGCGCGTCGAAACCGGGTCGATGACGCGGCGGATCAGGACGAGATGCGGTCGCCACGGGCCTCGCCGCGGGCTGCTTCCTGGCTCACCGGGTTTCGACGCGCCCGTCGCGACCTCGTCCCTCGGTCGCGGGGCTCGCTCAACCTTCGCTAGTGACGACTCCTCGCTCGTTCCTCGCGAGGTGCCTACTAGCTCGGGTGGCTGGAGGGTGCGAGCAGCTGCTCGAGCTCGTCCTCGCCCTCGGCGGGGACGACGAACAGCAGCTCGTCGCCGGCCTCGATCGGCTGCTCGACGTCGGGCACGTAGACCTGCCCGTCGCGCAGGATGGTGACCAGCGCGCAGTTGCCCGGGAACGGGATCAGGCCCATCGGCTTGCCGACGTACGGCGAGTCGGCGGGCAGCGTCATCTCGACGAGGTTGGCGTTGCCCTGGCGGAAGGTGAAGAGCCGCACCAGGTCGCCGACGGTGACCGCCTCCTCGACCAGCGCCGACATGATGCGCGGGGTGGAGACGTTGACGTCGACGCCCCAGGCCTCGGTGAAGAGCCACTCGTTGTTGGGGTGGTTGACCCGCCCGACCGTGCGCGGCACGCCGAACTCGGTCTTGGCGAGCAGCGAGGTGACCAGGTTGACCTTGTCGTCGCCGGTGGCGGCGATGACGACGTCGCACTTGTCGAGGCGGGCCTCCTCGAGCGAGGAGAGCTCGCAGGAGTCGGCGAGCAGCCACTCGGCGTCGGGGACCCGCTCGGGCATGACCGAGCCGGGGTTCTTGTCGATCAGCAGGACCTCGTGGCCGTTCTGGATCAGCTCGCGGGCGATCGAGCGACCGACGGCGCCCGCTCCGGCGATGGCGACTCTCATGGGCTAGCTCTCCTCCGGTCCGCTCTTGATGACCTCGTAGGCGCGAGCGGCGTTCTCCTCGCGCATGACGAGGTGGATCAGGTCGCCCTCCTGGATCACCGAGTCGCGGTTGGGCAGCATGCCCTCGCCGAGCCGGTCGATCCAGGCGATGCGGCACCGGGTCTGGAGCTGGAAGTCGACGGTGCGGTGACCGACCCACACCTCGGGCACGGTCACGTGGTCGACCCGGATCGTGCCGCTGGGGTCGCGGAAGTCCGGCTCGGCCCCGGCCGGCAGGATCCGGCGCAGCACCTGGTCGGCGGTCCACTTGACCGTCGCGACCGTGGTGATGCCGAGGCGCTGGTAGACCTCGGCGCGGCCGGGGTCGTAGATGCGGGCGACGACCTGCTGGATCCCGAACGTCTCGCGGGCCACGCGGGCGGCGATGATGTTGGAGTTGTCACCGCTGGAGACCGCGGCGAACGCGTCGGCCCGCCGGATCCCGGCCTTCTCGAGGACCTGCTGGTCGAAGCCGTAGCCGGTGACCTTGTCGCCGTTGAACGCCGGCCCGAGGCGCCGGAACGCGTCGGGCTCGCTGTCGATGACAGCCACGGTGTGGTTGCGGTCCTCGAGGCTGCGGGCGAGCGTCGAGCCGACTCGGCCACAACCCATGATCACGACATGCACGTGGTTACCGTAGCGGCACGACGTGCCCGGGTCCGCTGGTCGCCGTACGCTTCCGGCTCGTGGGTGTCGGCGATGTCTCCAAGCGAATTCTGCTGGGGCGCAAGCTCAGGAGCGCGCAGCTGGGGGAGACCCTGCTGCCCAAGCGCATCGCCCTGCCCGTCTTCGCCAGCGACGCGCTCTCCTCGGTCGCCTACGCGCCCGACGAGGTCTTCATCATGCTGTCGCTGGCCGGCGCGTCGATGTACGTCTGGTCCTGGAAGATCGCGATCGCCGTCGCGCTCGTCATGGCGGCGGTGCATCGCGTCCTACCGCCAGACCGTGCACGCCTACCCCAGCGGCGGCGGCGACTACGAGGTCGCGCAGGTCAACCTCGGCCAGACCGCCGGCACGACGGTGGCGAGCGCGCTGCTGGTCGACTACATCCTCACCGTGGCGGTGTCGATCTCCTCGGCCAGCCAGTACGCCGCGTCCGCGATCTCGGTGCTGCAGGGCCACGAGGCGCTGTTCGGCTCGGTCGATGGTCCTGCTGCTGATGGCGATGAACCTGCGCGGCATCCGCGAGTCGGGTCGTTCTTCGCCGTCCCGACCTACGCCTTCATGGTCGCGATCCTCGGGCATGTGCGCTCTTCGGGTTCCTGCGGCTGTTCGCCGGCAACCTGCCCCGACGTCGAGAGCGCCGACCTGACGATCATCCCGGACCCGAGCTACGACGGGTCGCTGACCACGATCGCGCTGCTGTTCCTGCTGGCGCGGGCCTTCTCGTCCGGCTGTGCGGCGCTGACCGGGGTCGAGGCGATCTCCAACGGCGTGCCGGCCTTCCAGCGGCCCAAGAGCAAGAACGCCGCGACCACGCTGCTCCTGCTCGGCATGATCGCGATCACGATGATGGTCAGCGTCATCGTGCTGGCCAAGCAGATGGGCCTGCGCTACGTCGACCCGCGCGACTTCGACCGGCTCCGCCTGCCGACGGCTCGCCGGTGCCCGGCCGACTACGACCAGCACGCGGTGATCGCCCAGATCGCCCGCGCGGTCTTCCCCGACTTCGAGCCCGGCTTCTACTTCGTCGTCACCGTGACCGGGGTGATCCTGGTGCTCGCCGCCAACACGGCGTTCAACGGCTTCCCGGTGCTCGGCTCGATCCTGGCCAAGGACGGCTACGCGCCCGCGCGCCCTGGGCTCGCGCGGTGACCGGCTCGCCTACTCCAACGGCATCGTGTTCCTGGCGCTGATGGCGATCGTGCTGATCGTCGCCTTCGACGCCGAGGTCACCAAGCTGATCCAGCTCTACATCGTCGGGCGTCTTCGTCTCCTTCAACCTCAGCCAGCTCGGCATGATCCGGCACTGGACCCGCGAGCTGACGACGAGCGCGAGCCCGAGGCGCGCCGACGGATCTACCGCTCGCGCGATCATCAACGCGGTCGGGCTGAGCTTCACCGCGGTGGTCCTGGTGGTCGTGCTGATCACCAAGTTCCTCGCCGGCGCCTGGATCACGATCCTGGCGATGATGTTCTTCTTCGCCCTGATGAACGCGATCAAGGGCCACTACGACAAGGTCCAGCTCGAGCTGTCGGCCGACGAGGACGACAAGGTGATGCCGACCCGGGTGCACGCGATCGTGCTGGTCTCCAAGATCCACAAGCCGACCCTGCGCGCGCTGGCCTTCGCCAAGGCCTCGCGGCCCAACCTGCTCGAGGGCATCTACGTCGCGACCGACCCGGCGGACACCAACCGGCTCATCGAGGAGTGGGACGAGCGCAACCTCGGCGTCCCGCTCAAGGTGCTGCACTCGCCCTACCGCGAGCTGGTGCGCCCGATCGTGAGTACGTCACCGAGATCCGCCGGGCCAACCCGCGCGGCGTGGTCGCGGTCTACATCCCCGAGTACGTCGTCGGGCGCTGGTGGGAGCAGCTGCTCCACAACCAGACGGCGCTGCGGCTCAAGGGTCGGCTGCTGTTCACGCCCGGGGTCATGGTCATCTCGGTGCCCTACCAGCTCCGCTCCTCGCAGATCGCGCGCGAGCGCGAGGAGCGCGAGGACTACCGCGTCCGCCCCGGCGACCTGCGCCGCGGCCGGTCGACCGCTGACGCCGCGCGCGACTCGCGGCCCGGAGCCCCGACTGAGACAGGCTAGGGCCGTGGCCTCCTCCGCCCGCAGCTCCCGTCGACCTCGCGCCCGCTCGTCCAAGGGCGCCTCGATGGTCGGCACCCGCGCCGAGGTCGAGGTCGGCCCGATCGCCCACGGCGGCTTCTGCGTGGCGCGCGCTCGACGGCCGGGCGGTCTTCGTCCGGCACGCGCTGCCCGGCGAGCGGGTCGTCGTCGCGGTGACCGAGGGCGGCGCCGACGACCGCTTCTGGCGCGCCGACGCCGTCGAGGTCCTGGAGGCCTCGCCCGACCGGGTCGAGCCGCCCTGCCGCTTCGCCGGCCCCGACGCCTGCGGCGGGTGCGACTTCCAGCACGTCGCGATCGAGGCCCAGCGCCGGCTCAAGGCCGACGTCGTGCGCGAGCAGCTGCGCCGCCTGGCCGGCCTCGACGTCGACGTCACCGTCGAGGCGGTGCCGGGCGACGACGCCGGCCTGCACTGGCGTACCCGGCAGCGCTACGTCGACCTGCCCGGTCGGCGCGCATCGGCGATGCGCAAGCACCGCTCCCACGAGCTCGTCGCGATCGACGAGTGCCTGCTCGAGGCGTCCGAGCCGGTCCTCGCCACGAGGTCCGCGGCGTCGACGTTCGACGTCGCCGCCGACGGCTTCTGGCAGGTCCACCCCGGCGCCCCCGAGACGCTGGTCGACGCCGTCCTCGACGCTGCTGCAGCCCGCAGCCGGGGGAGTCGGCCCTCGACCTCTACGCCGGCGTCGGCCTCTTCGCGCGCTTCCTGTCCGACGCGGTCGGTGACGCCGGGCCGGGTCGTCGCGGTCGAGGGCGACCGCGCGCGCCGTCGCGCACGCCGCGACCAACGTGCCCGCGGCATCGAGGCCACCGCCGGCGACGTCGCCGCGGTGCTCGGCGACGTCGTACCCGGAGCCCGTCGACCTCGTCGTGCTCGACCCGCCGCGCGAGGGGGCCAAGCGCGCGGTCGTCGAGCAGGTCGTCGCCCGCGCCCCGCGGGCGGTCGCCTACGTCGCCTGCGACCCGGCCGCGCTGGCCCGCGACGTCGCGATCTTCGCCGAGCACGGCTACGCGCTGACCGCGCTGCGGGCCTTCGACCTGTTCCCGATGACGCACCACGTCGAGTGCGTGGCGCTTCTTGTGAAAAGCGACTCCGGC
>CAVWTJ010000001.1:0-657699 GCA_963757695.1 uncultured Actinomycetota bacterium | reverse complement strand
CATCATGGCGTTCGCGTTGGTCCGGATCAGGCGCGACGACATCCAGCCTCGCGTGCACGCGCGGCGAGAGAGGCGGGCACTGCGCGCGGGCCTGGCCTACGCGCGAGGCGCGCCCAGCCTCTTCGCCGTGTTGGTCCTCACGACGTTGACCGGGCTGGTGGCTTACGAGTGGAACACCGCTATCCCGCTGCTGGCACGGGAGTTCTCAGCCGACGCCGCCACGATCGGCTTCTTCTTCTCGGCCATGGGTGCCGGAGCGATTCTCGGCAGCCTGTCGCTAGCAGGGGCGCTGGTGGCAGTGCCTCGCACGTTCCTGATCGCGGCAGTCGTCTTCTCCGTCACGCTCGGGCTGGTGGCGGCGGCACCTACGACAGCGGTCGCGCTGCTCGCACTGTTCTTCCTCGGGGCCGCCGCAACGACCTTCCGTGCCCTGGCGACGTCCCTCATTCAGGTGGAGTCCGATCCCGCGATGCGGGGTCGAATGATCTCCCTCCTCATCATCGCGCTCAGCGGCACTTCGCCTGTGAGCGGACCGCTCATCGGCGCAACGGCCGAGCATTTCGGGGCGCGGGTGGCGGTGGGCCTCGGTGCGGGGCTGTCCCTCCTGGCCACCGCTGGGGTATGGCGCTACCTTGCCGTGGTTGATGGGTCGCCGCGGAACCTGCGCGGGGGCATTCCACGACGCGTGGGATAACGCGGTCTTCCGGCGCGTGAGCAGCGCTCCTGTCCCCGCCCAAGGGCGCGAGCGGTGCCGCCCGAGGGAGGACCGGCGCATTGCTGCCACGAACCCGCCTGCCGACGGTGTTGTGCGAGGCGATCTCGGCGAGGCTCGGTTCGGCTGCCGCAGCGACGCTGCCGCAGCGACGGTGGGTGGTGCGATCGAATCGCTAACCACCGCCGAGCGTCTCGTCGCGCAGCGCACGGTCGACTTCGAGGTGTAGGTGCCTCCTGCGAGACCAGGGAAGTGCATCCCCAGGTAGGCGCCGTACCCGTCTCAGGAGACCACCTCACCGGTCGCGTTGTCATCCACGTGCCGATGCGCGCGGGGGCGTGACGGGTAGCTCTTGCCGCAGGTGGTGTCCGGATTCATGGCGCCGCGCGGGTTGCCTGCCGGTGCGTCGAACGGAGATGGCGGACCCACGTCCGGAGAGAGTGATGGCGCGTGAGCCGCGTTGGCGGGCGCCAGGCCACAGGGCGGCGCAGGAGGACGCCAGGCGCTGAGCTCCCCACCGCGGATCGGCGCGGGTCGGGGCCGCCCAAGGCTCTCGTGGTCGCTGGGGGATCCGCTCGTGGCGACGCTTCCATCACCACGTGCAGCCTTCGTTCACGAGCGATGCCGAGCGACGTTGATCACCTGCCCGTCAGGGCTTCGGACGAAGAATCGACGGATACCCCACGTTTCGTCGGTGATCGGGTGCACGATCTCATAGCCACGTCGTTGCGCTTCCTCGTAGGCGCCATCGACGTCATCGACCACGATGGTCATGGCGGAGTCCTCTGGCGCGGTCGCGTCTCGAGTCACGACCTGGACGCACGCACCCGAGTCCGCGGAGGTGAACCGGGCCACCCAACCCTGGTTCATGCCGTCTTCGGTCAACCCGAGGAAGGCAAAGAACTCCCTGGCGCGCTCGACGTCGTCGGTGTGCAGGTTGGTGATGGCTTCTACCGCTCTCATCCTCCGAGTCTGGCACCACGATCGTGCCCGCGTCGGTAGGCGGAGAGCCAAGGGTGCGTTACGCGAAAGCCGGGCGCACCACGGCAGGCCCGGCGTGCGCCGCTCGCCGCACTATTCGGGTTCGTCGTACGGCCAGGTCCAGCGTGGGACCTCGCGCAGGGGGTGCAGCTCGGCTTCGGTCGTGGCCAGAGAGTTCTGCATCGCCACCCTGGAGCCGAACTCCACGTGTTCGCGGACAGCGGCTCGGAACTCGCGATCGGTCGGGAGGTCGGCGTCGTCCATCGCCTGGACGTACAGCTCGACGAACCGTTGCCGCTGCGCTTCAGTGATCTCGAGCCCGCGGTGCACAGCGATCAGGTGCGCGAAGCCGAGCTCGCGGGTGAACCTGGCCTCACCGCCGAAGGACTCGGCAGTGAACAGGGTCAGGTGGTCGACGTGCTCGGGCTTCCCGGCCCCGAAGAGCGGCTGCAGCAGTGGGTCCCTCAGAACGCTGTCGTAGAACGTGTTCTCCAGGCGGTGGATCGCTTCGATCCCGCCTGCGAACTCGAGCAAGGTCGTCATCGCGGGCCCCTTTCGTGGTGTGGGTGTCCAGGCTGTGCGCGGGCTACGCCGGTCCGGCGATGCCGTGGCTCACCACGGCATCGGCTCCCCGTCGCGGAAGAACCCGCCGCTGGGTCCGCCCTCCGGGAGAAGTGCCGCCCAGACCACGCTCTCGGCACCCAGCTCGACCGACCGCGCGCCCATGGCCTCGGCACCGTCGAAGGTGGCCGTCAAGCCGGGACAGACGGCGTTGACGAGGATCGGGGTCTCGGCGAGCTCGGCAGCAAGGGTGCTGGTCAGAGCGAGCAGGGCCGCCTTGCTGATGCCGTAGGTCGCCGCGCTGCCCCCTCGCCGCGCCAGCCCGAAGGCCTCGTCGCCGTGCGAGCCGCCGCCGCTGGCCACGTTGACCAGGCGCGGTCGGGCACTGCGCCGCAACAGCGGCACCGCGGCCCGCGCCACCTGCCAGGGGCCGAAGAGGTTGGTCTCCATCACCGACCGCGCAACATCCAGGTCCGCCGACAGGCCGCTCTCGCTCCAGTCGACGTACGCCGCCGCGTTGTTCACCACCACGTCGACCGACTCGAGCCCGGCGAACAGGCCGACCACCTCGTCCGGTGACGTGACGTCGAGCCCCTCGGCGCGGTGGGCCTCGCCCGGCAGTGAATCGACGACTCGTTGCGCGTCCGCGCGGTCGCGGGAGGTCGCCACCACGCTGAAGCCCTCCTCGGCGAGCCGACGCGCGACCTGCGCGCCGATGCCGCGCGACGACCCTGTCACCACTGCCACCGGTGCACGCATGAGAACACTCCTATTTGAGACGGATCCGTCACGATCGAACTACGGTAGACCCGTGACATCGACACGGCAAGGCCCTCCTCGCGCTGCGCGCCTCAGCCCGGACGAGCGGCGGACGATCGTGCTGGACGCCGCCACCCGCCTCTTCACGACCCACGGTGTCCACGCCGTCGGGATGGACCGACTGATCGCCGAGACCGGGCTGGGCAAGATGAGTGTCTACCGGGTGTTCGCGACCAAGGACGAGCTCGTCGGCGCCTACCTGTCACGACTCGCGGGGACGATCCTCGGCTACGTCGACCACGACATCGCCACCGCACCGCATCCCCGCGCTGCGCTCCACGCGATCCTCGACAGCATCGCGGCCGACCTGCGCCGCTCGGACTTCCGTGGCTGTCCGTTCGGCAACGCGGCAGCCGAGTACGACGACCGCGACCACCCGGCGCGACGGGCGGCCCGCGACTACCGGGCGGCGCTCCTGGGCCGGCTCGAGGACGTCGCGTGCGAGATCGACCCGGTCGAGAGTCCACGACTCGCACGTCGGATCGCCGCCCTCATCGACGGCGCCTACCTCAGTGCGGCACACCTCGGACCCGACGGCCCCGGGGCCGAGGCGATCGCGTTGGCCCACGACCTCGTCGACGGCTCCCGCCCCGTGCGACCCTGACCGACCTCGACCAGCTCTTCATCCAGCCCGTCCCGCATGCCGGCGGCGGCTGCTGGTTGTCGCTCGTCGTCGCGGCCGCCGACATGGAGCCGACGCTGCCGTGCTCGCGCATGGACGCAGGCGAGGAAGTCCGCGAGAGCGGTGGTGGTGCGAGTACTCGGGCATCTCGTTGGTGTTGCGTCGCGAGCGACCGGTTCACGACGAGGCGCAGTGAGTCGGTGATGTAATGCCGCATGACCTCGTCTCGGAGTGCGTTGCTGCCGCTCGTGTTGCTCCTCGCCTCGGCAACGCTGGTCCCGTCGGGTGGGGCCGCGCAGGCGGCGCCGGAGACGTGTCAGGGTCAGCCGGCGACCCTGGTCGGGACGCCGGGAGGACACCTCTCCGGGACCGACGGGCCGGACGTGATCATCACCCATGGCGCCGACCTCAACGCCGGGGCCGGTGACGACCTGATCTGTGTCGACGGGCTGGCGCCCGTCGAGCGCGGCGGCGCGGGCGTGGACATCGTCTTCGCCGGCCCTGGCGACGACACCGTCGTCGTGACGCAGGTCGGCGACTACTACCGTCTCGCGGTCGTGCTGGGCGACGGCGACGACACCTTCAGCGGTGGGGCCGGAGCCGATTGGGTGACGAACCGTGACGACGGCGAGGTCGATGGCGGCGCCGACGTCATCGCGACCCACGGCGGCAACGACCACGCCAGCGTCGGCGGTTCCTCGGGCACGCTCGTCGGCGATCAGGTCGACCTCGGGTCCGGCGGCGACACTCTCTACGTCGACGACGGGATCCCCGCTGGTGCGTCGCTCGAGGGAGGCAGCGGGAAGGACGAGCTCGTCCTCGGGTGCTCGGGCGCTCTGGTGGTGGCGGTGCCGGACCGCAGTGCTGTCTGTGCCGGCTCGGCGCGGCCGCAGTGGTCGGGGTTCGAGACCTACGTCGCCGACGTGGCGTCGTTGTCCTTCGTCGGCTCGGACCGGGGCGAGTCGCTGTACGCCGGCTCCACCGAGCGTCTCGATGTCTCGATGCGCGGCGGTGACGACGTGGTCGTGCTGACGGTCGCGGCGAAGCTGCACGGCGACGTGCTGTTCGGTCGGGGACGGGACCTGCTCGACGTCGACGGCGCCGACAAGGCGGTGGCTGTCGACCTGAGCAGCGGTGTGCTCCGTCGGCGTGGTTCCTCAGCAGCCAACTATGCCCACGTCGGCGGGCTGGAGGACGTCACGCTGCGCAGGGCCGGCTCGTCATTCGTCGGCAACGCGGCACCCAACGTCCTGCGCGCCAGCTGCCTGGGCAAGCCCGCACTCGGACGAGGCGGCGACGACGTGCTCGGCCCGCTGAGTGCCACCTCCAGGTGCGCGCTCGAGCTGCTCGGCGGCGGTGGTGACGACGTGCTCCGCGGTGCTCGCGGGAACGACGTGCTTCTCGGTGGTCCCGGGCGCGACCTCGCCAACGGCAAGGGCGGCACCGACCGCTGCGTCGCCGAAGCCGAGCGCTACTGCGAGCGTTGAGCCTGTCCCGCGTAGGGGGTGACCGGCCCCGCCTTCCGGCCCCGAGCTGGAGCACCCGGTACGACGTCGCGCCGGCGCCTTGCGCTGCACGCACCTCGAGCACGCCAAGCAATCAACAACGTCCGACCCACTAGGCCGCCGGTCCATGCCGATCAGGGAGCCCAGGTCGGAGGCGCGCGGAGAGCTCCCGGTCCGCACCGGAGCCGGCCGGTGGGCTCGGTGCTCGCTCCAGCCCGCTGCGGGGTTCACGAGGGCGCCGGCCACTCGGCCGACGCGAGGTCGTGGGTGGCGCGGAGGAAGTCGAGGACCCTGGCGTCGGGGTCGAGGGCTCGGCGTGCGTCGGCGTACGGGAGGACGTACTCCGCCAGCCCATGGTCGAAGTACGTGTCCGGGACCGTGAGCTGGTGGTCGCGAAACCCAGGTGGTTCCGGGTAGGCGTAGGCGTAGAAGACGCCTTCGTCGGCGCCTCCGGGCCAGTAGCCGCAGCTGGAGACCTCGGCGTTGTAGGCCTCGACCATGATCCAGTCCGGGCAGTGAGGTGCGCCGCCGGGGTGGACCGGTGCGGGTCGTCCGGAGAACCGGGTGACGGCGAGGTCGAAGGCGCCCCAGAAGAAGTGCACCGGGCTGCACTTGCCGCGGAACTCGGCTCGGAAACGGGTGAGCACCCGGTGGGTCGAGACCAGCGAGCGCCAGAACGCATTCACCGCTCTCGCGTCGTAGGCCGCGTGCTGGGTGTCGTCGGTGAACGGGATGGCGCCGGCGATCTCGGTCGGCATCGGGTTGAGGGGCACCTCGACGTCGAGCTCGGCCAGCTTGCGGAGGTACTCGGAGTGGAAGTCGGCGACGGTGCGGGGCGCCAGCTGCAGCCGGCGCCGCCGACCGTCGGTCAGGGACAGGACCAGCTCGTGGTCGACGAAGTCGAAGACGACCTCGAGGCTGCCCCGGGTGCCCAAGGGCATCAGCGATGTCGTGAGCCCGACCGAGCTCACGTACAGCGGCACGTTCCACCAGTGGTTCTGCATCGGCGTCAGCGCCAGCCGAGTCTTCCCGACCACCTGGGTCCACAGGTGGACGGTGTCGCGGGTGTCCTGCCACGAGGCGAGCGGCAGGGCGGGCCATGCCTCGGGTACGTCCGGGAAGTGCGGCGTCGACGTCATGACTGACGCCTCCGTCAGGCAGTGACGTTGGCGAGCGCCTCGCGGATGACGTCGACCACCTCGGTGGGGTGCGACAGCATGACCGCGTGGGAGGAGTCGATCTCGATCACCTTCATCTGAGCGCGCTCGTACCCGAACCGCTCGACGTCGGGGTTGATGGTGGTGTCGGAGGAGGAGACGACTCCCCAGGCGGGCTTGGTCTTCCACGCGGCTGCCGAGGCGGGTTCGCCGAACGCAGCGCCGGCGAGCGGCCGCTGGGAGACTGCCATGACGCGAGTGACGGCGGGGTCGACGTCGGCGGCGAACACGGTCGGGAACGCCTCGATGTCGACGCTCACGTCCGTGCCGGGCTCGTCGGAGCCGTCCACCGGGAACGGGGTGTAGACGAGCGCCTTTGCCAGGGCGGAGTCGGGGAACCGCCCTTGCAGCTCGCCCAGGCTCTCGCCCTCGTCCAGGGCGTAGCCGGCGAGGTAGACGAGGCCGACGACGTTGTCCTCGGTCCCGGCGACGGTGATGACGGCACCGCCGTAGGAGTGACCCACGAGGAGGACGGGGCCGTCGACCTGGCGGACGACGGAGGCGACGTAGGCCGCGTCGCCGGCCAGGCTGCGGTTCGGCACGGCAGGCGCGATGACCGTGGTGTCGTCGGCAAGGAGCTGCGGGATGACGCTGGCGAAGCTGGAGGCGTCGGCGAACGCGCCGTGGACCAGGACCACGGTGGGGGTGTCGGACATGGGTCTCTCCCTTGGCAAGGCCGCCGCGGGCGGCTGCGGGTCGTGCCGATCGGCACGACCCGATCTTCGGGAACGTGCCGGTGCCAGGCATCAGTCGCGTGACCTATATCGCCACGTCCACCCGGGTTCGCGTCGGTCGGCCCGGACCTGCTCGCCGACCTCTCGCGGCCGAGGACGCTCGTCAGCTCCGCGTCGCGCTGCGCCACCAGACCGGCCGATCGATATGAGTCACGCGACTGATGCAGACCAGGGCCGGCAGTTTCTAGCGTCGCCGTCACCAGCCCGACCAGGCGCCAGCCCCAGAAGGAGACCTTCCATGCCGTCCGCGAACCCGCACCAGCTCCCCCTCGAACCCGCCGCCCTGGCCTTCGCCGAAGCCACCGCGAACCCGCCGTACCTCTACGACCTCGGCCCCGAGAAGGGACGGGAAGCGGTCGACGAGGTGCAGGGCTCCGAGATCTGGAAGCCGGAGATCCACGAGGAGTGGACCACCGTCGAGGGGGGTCCGACGGGCACCGTCAGGGTCCGCATCGTGCGTCCCCCCGACGCGGCCGGGACCCTGCCGGTGATCCTGTACGTCCACGGCGCCGGGTGGGTCTTCGGTGACGCCCACACCCACGACCGGCTCGTGCGTGACCTCGCCCTCGGCGCCCATGCTGCCGTGGTCTTCCCGGAGTACGACCGCGCTCCCGAGCACCGGTACCCGACCCAGATCGAGCAGGCCTACGCGGTCGCCGAGTGGGTCGCCAAGGAGGGGAGCGCCAACCTCCTCGACGCCTCTCGCATGGCGGTCGCCGGCGACTCCGTCGGCGGCAACATGTCTGCCGCCCTCACGCTCATGGCCAAGGACCGGGGGACGGTCTCGTTCGTCCAGCAGGTGCTCTTCTACCCGGTCACCGACGCGGCGTTCGACACCGCCTCCTACGACGAGTTCGCCGACGGCTACTTCCTGTCCCGCACGGGCATGCACTGGTTCTGGGACCAGTACACGACCGACCCCGACGAACGGGCCGAGATCACCGCGTCGCCGCTGCGCGCCACGCTCGAGCAGCTCAAGGGACTCCCGCCGGCCCTGGTCATCACCGGCCAGGCCGACGTGCTGCGCGACGAGGGCGAGGCGTACGCCGCGAAGCTGCGGCAGGCCGGTGTGCCGACCGTCTCGACCCGCTACCAGGGCGTCATCCACGACTTCGTGATGCTCAACCCCCTGCACGACATGCCGCCCGCTCGCGCCGCCGTCGCCCAGGCCGTCGCCTTCCTGCGGGCCGAGCTCCACGACTCCACCGTCATCTGACTCCGCGGCCACGAAGGCCCACATCCGTCTCGAACGAAGGACATGGCCCCATGAACCTCCCCACGAATCGTCGGACGACCCCGACACGTCGTCCAGCACGGCTGCTCCACGCTGGCGCCGCCCTGCTGCTCACAGCCGCCGTCTGGTCCCCGGCGGACGCCGCGCCCGTGAGCGCGAGCACTCAGGACGCGCCCCACACCGCCGAGAAGCCGACCGTCGTGCTCGTCCACGGCGCCTGGGCCGACGGGTCCAGCTGGAACGGCGTCACCGCCAAGCTCCAGCACGCCGGCTACCGCGTCGTCGCACCGCCCAACCCGCTGCGCGGCGTCGCCTTCGACGCCGAGACCATCTCCGACTACGTCGCCACCATCGACGGCCCCGTCGTCCTGGTCGGACACTCCTACGGCGGCATGGTCATCAGCAACGTCCACGAGGACAACGTGCAGGCCCTCGTGTACGTCGACGCCTACGTCCCCGCCAAGGGGGAGACGGTCTTCGAGATCAACGCCGCCAAGCCCGGCTCCTGCGTCGCGGGCGACCCCACCGACTTCCTCGACTTCGTCACCTACCCCGGCGCGAAGGACGATGACGTGGACGCCTACCTCCGCGTCCCCGCCCAGGGCGCCTACCCGGGGTTCAACGCCTGCTTCGCCAACGGTGTGAAGAAGAAGACCGCCGCTCTCCTCGCCTCCGCCCAGCGGCCGTTCGCCGTCAGCGCCGGTGCCGAGGAGTCCGGCAAGCCCGCGTGGAGGTCCACCCCCTCCTGGGCGGTCGTCGGCACCAAGGACCACGTCATCGTGCCCGCTCAGCAGATCGCGATGGCCGCCCGCGCCCACGCCCACGTGACCAAGGTGCCCGCCGGACACCTGTCCCTGGTCACCCGTCCCGGCGTCGTCGCCCAGACCGTCGAGCGAGCCTCGAGACGCTCCCGGTGAGACAGGCGTGCGCAGCGCGCGGCGTCACGTGCACGAGGCCTGGCACCTCATCGCCCCCGTGCCGGACGACCCCCATGGTCCCTTGGCTCCCCTGCTCCTGCTCCTCACGTTCATCACCGGCCTTGTCGACGCCTTCAGCTACCTGCTTCTCGGCCACGTGCTCGTGGCGAACATGACCGGCAACGTCGTGTTCCTCGGATTCGCCCTGGGTGACGCGCCGGGATTCGTGTGGTGGGCGACCCTGCTGGCGATCGTCGCCTTCCTCGTCGGGGCGCTCGTCGGCGGTCGGTTGGGAGTCGCCCTGGGCGACCACCGCGGCCGGCACCTGCTGTGGGCCACCAGCGCCGAGACCGTCTTGGTAGGGGTGAGCCTCGCGCTCAGCCTGGTGCTCGACCGACCCTACGGGGACGGACCCGTCATCGCCTTCGTGATCGTTCTCGGCATCGCGCTCGGCCTCCAGAACGCCACTGCGCGCAAGCTGGCCGTACCCGACCTGACCACCACCGTCCTCACCCTGACGATCACCGGAATCGCTTCCGACTCGAAGGCCGCCGGCGGGTCCGGCAGCAAGCTCGGCCGTCGGTCGGTCCCGATCGTGGCGATGTTCCTCGGCGGTCTCGCCGGTGCGACGCTGACCGTTCGCGGACGTGAGTCGATCGACCTGGCCATCGCCACGGCGGTACTCGCGGCCGTCGTCGTGGCTGCGTCACTCACCGTGCGGTCCCGCGCCCCCTGGACGCACCAGCGTTAGGCGCCGGCCGCCCGCGGGCGTGATCACTCGTGTGGGCAGGGCCTGGACGCACGGCGAGACCGGAGCAGACGGTGCAGGACCGCGCGACGTGTGCTGCGGACAAGGCGACGGACGCGGCAGACTACGGCCATGAGCGACCAGCAGTGGTGGAAGAGCGCCGTCGTCTACCAGGTCTACCCCCGCAGCTTCGCGGACTCCGACGCCGACGGTGTCGGTGACCTGAGTGGGATCACGAGCCGCCTGGGGTACCTGGAGACCCTCGGCATCGACGTGATCTGGCTGTCGCCCGTGTATCGCTCGCCGATGGACGACTTCGGCTACGACATCAGCGACTACGAGGACGTGGACCCGCTCTTCGGGAGCCTCGCCGACCTCGACGAGCTCATCGCCGAGGCGCACGCGCGGGGCATCAAGATCGTGATGGACCTCGTCGTCAACCACACGTCCGACGAGCATCCGTGGTTCGTGGAGTCGCGTTCCTCGACCGACAGCCCGAAGCGCGACTGGTACTGGTGGAGACCGGCCCGGGCGGCGAGCGAGCAGGGTGCGCCGGAGCTCGAGCCGAACAACTGGGAGTCGTTCTTCTCCGGCTCCGCCTGGGAGCACGACGAGGCGACCGACGAGTACTTCCTCCACCTGTTCTCGAAGAAGCAGCCGGACCTGAACTGGGAGAACCCGGAGGTCCGCGAGGCCGTCTACGCGATGATGCGCCGGTGGCTCGACCGTGGTGTCGATGGCTTCCGGATGGACGTCATCAACATGATCTCCAAGGACGCGGCGCTGCCGGATGCTCGCGTGCGGCCGGGTCACGTGCTCGGCGACGGCGGTGAGCACTTCCTGAACGGCCCCCGGATCCACGAGTTCCTGGCCGAGATGCGGCGCGAGGTCTTCGGTGGCCGCTCCGGTCAGTTCCTCACCGTCGGGGAGATGCCCGGGGCGACCGTCGAGGAGGCCCGGCTCTACACCGACCCGGAGCGCGGCGAGGTCGACATGGTCTTCCAGTTCGAACACGTCTCGCTCGACCAGGGCGAGACGAAGTGGGACGTCCGGCCGCTCGAGCTCACAGCACTGAAGACGAGCCTCGGTCGCTGGCAGTCCGGTCTGGCCGCGTCCGGTTGGAACAGCCTCTACTGGAACAACCACGACCAACCCCGGGTGGTCTCCCGGCTCGGCGACGACTCGCCCGCCTACCGCGAGCTCTCGGCGAAGCTGCTCGGCACCGTGCTGCACCTGCACCGTGGGACGCCGTACATCTACCAGGGCGAGGAGCTGGGCATGACCAACGCCCGGTTCGAGGGGGTCGAGGACTTCGCCGACATCGAGTCGACCAACCACTATGCCGAGGCCACCGCTGCCGGGCAGGACCCGCACGCCGTGCTGGCCTCGCTGCGGACGATGAGCCGGGACAACGCCCGGACGCCGATGCAGTGGGACGACTCCGCGAACGCCGGCTTCAGCACCGCCACCCCGTGGCTGCCGGTCAACCCCAACCATGAGCTCATCAACGCAGCCGCGCAGATCGACGACCCGGACTCGGTCTTCAGCCACTACCGGGCCCTGGTCGCACTGCGCCACCAGGAGCCCGCCGTCGTGCACGGCGACTTCACCCTCCTGCTGGCAGACCACGACACGATCTACGCCTTCACCCGGGCACACGAGAACACCCGCCTCCTGGTGCTGGCCAACTTCTCGTCCGAGCCGGCCACGTTGTCGGACCTCCCCCGCGCGGAGCTGGGGGAGTGGCAGGACACCGCGCTCGTCCTGGGCAACTACCCGGGGGTGGACGACGTGCTGGCGCCGCTTCGCGCCTGGGAGGTCCGGGTGCTGCGCAGCTCGTGAGCCTCGGGCTGTGCCTTCGGTGTGCCTTCGGTGGGCCATCGGTGTGCCATCGGTGGGCCCCGTTGTCCCGCGGGTGGTGCATCGACCTGTCGGCCCGGTCGGCGGGGGAGTGCCGCCGGCCACCGCGCGTGCAGTCGGCCGCCGAGCCGGCCGCTTGCACCGCTGCTCAGCCGTCCAACCGGTAGACGCTCACGTCGGCGTTCTCGTAGGCCAGGGTCGCGAGCCGGTCGAGGTCGGGCGAGATCGGCGTCGCGAGCCGGTCGGCGAAGATCCAGCGGACCCCCTCCCGTCGGAGTCGATCGATCACAGCCGGGCTGGGCGAGCCGATCGCCTCCAGGCTGAGACCGAGCCGCTCGGGCCTGGGCGCCGGGCCGCGCTGGTAGTCGGTGCCCGTCTGCGGATACGCGGTCAGGCTCTCCGCGGTGTAGGCCCAGGCGCCGTAGTAGAGCCGGCGCTCGGTCAGGGCCGCGACCCAGAACGCCACGTGGCGACACCCCGGCTGATAGGGCGAGGGCGCGCAGAAGACGTTGGTGGCGACCACGTCGTCGACGCCCGAGTGCTGCTGAAGCCACAGGGCCGCCGTCTGCTCCCCGGTGCTGACACGCCGCTCGATCGAGCCCTGGATGGGCGGACCGCCGGTGACCGCGGGCCTGACGACGTCGGTGTAGCCGCGCCACGTGACCGGCGCCGACGCCACGACGACGAACACGGTGACGAGCACGAGCGCCGGCACCCGTTGGACCGTCCGGGCACGAGGACGGAGGAGCCGGCGTGCGGCCAGCAGGAGCGCGCAGACGGCGATCGCCGCGGCGTACGGGAGGAGTCGCCGCCCGATCGACTCGTCCGGTGACCTGACCTGAAGGGCCACCAGTCCCACGGCGAGACCGCCGGCGCCGAAGGCGAGCAGGTCCGGGCGGACATCGCGCCAGCCCAGCTGCGGCGGGACCAGGCGCACCGCGGTGGTCACCGTCAGGACGACGCCGAGCCCGATCGTGATGCGCCAGAAGTAGTGCTGGCTGTACGCCGGGTGGGCGAGCACCCACAGCCCGCAGAACCCCGACGCCACCACCCCGCTGCACCACCAGGTCCCGGGGTCCGCGGCCAGGGTGCGATCGCCACGCGCGAGGACCCCGACGGTGCCGAGCAGCCGGGGGAGCTCGGTGAGCGTGTAGATCGCCAGCACCCCGAGCGCCACCCCCCACACCGGGACCGACCCGCCGGCGAGGCCGGGGACCAGCCAACCGCCGTACCCGGGCAGGTTCGTCGAGCCGTCGGTCGCTGCGTCGTAGGCGGGGTCCAGCAACAGGATGTCGAAGAGCTGGATCCGGCTGCCACCGGTGCTCCCGATCAGCGCGACCGCCGAGACCGGGATCAGCAGCAGGGAGACGAGGGCCAGCGTCGCCGCCACCCGGGGGAAGGTCCGGGTCTGCGCCCACTGGACCACCGCCGTCAGTGCTGCGCCGCACGCGACCACCGGCAGGATGCTCGGCTTGCTCCCCACGCTCAGCACCAGGAGCAGGCCGAGCAGCACCCAGGTCCCGCGCCCGCCACGGCCGTGCAACAGGTCCAGCACCGGGCCGACCAGGGCGAGGATGATCGTCAGCGCCAGCATCCCCGACGTGCTCGACACGACGAACCCGTTGTCGACCCCCTGCGCCGGTGGCCACCCCAGGTACGACGTGACCGGGAGCGCCGCGACCACGAGCGCAGCCAGGGGACCGACCCACCACCGGCGGGAGGTCTCCGCTGCCGACGGCTCGCCAGCGCCTTGGAGCAACCGCTCCGCGGCGGCCGCCACCGCGAGCACGAAGGTGACGAGCATCGCGGTCGGCCACAGGTGCATCACCACCTCGCTGGCCGTCGACCCGCTGAGCTGCTGGACCGCCGCGGCGTGCGCGTTGGAGAACCAGTGGTAGCGCAACGGCACCCCGGCCACCGCCGGGTCGTCGATCGCCACCCCGTGACCCAGCCGGGCGGTGAGTCCGATCTCGTACCAGAAGTCCTGGAAGACCGTGGACCGGCCGGGCGGTAGGCCCGTCTGCCGGAACGCGATCGCCCACAGGCGCAGGAACCCGAGCACGACCACCGCCATCATGCTCAGCTGCCACCGCAGCGGGACCCGGCGCTGGTCGTCGCGCCGAGGCCTCAGGTGGGTGCGCAGCGAGGGGACGGCGCCGAAGACGATCGCCACCCCGAGCGGCCACAGCCACATGAGGAGCGGCTGTCCCAGCAGGGTCGAGGGCAGCCAGGCGAGCAGCAGCAGCCCGATGCCGAGCACCGAGCCGAACCCCACCTCCTGGATCACGCTGGTGGGCCGGCACAGTGCTCGCCAGACCAGGATCCCGGGCACGGTGGTGGAGACGAGCCACACGAACGCGAAGGTCAGCAACCCGCCGAGACGGTGGCCCTCGGCACCCAGCGCGGCGACCACGACGAGCGCGACGACCGTCCAGCCCAGCACCGCGACCAGCGGACCCGTGACGAGCTGTCGGCGCCGGGAGTGCGCCACGATCACCGACGGGTCGCTGCCACGAAGACAGACGACCCGAACGGCAGGTCCTGGCGCGACAGCAACCGCGCGTCGAGCCGGGTCAGACCGACCAGGAGTCGCTCGACCGAGGGCGCCAGGTTGGGAACGCCGGCGATGTCCGCGGGTCCCCCGTCGTGCGGCGTGGAGATCCGTGCGAACGCCCGCCGGGCCAACCGCTCGGTGGCGAAGAACGGGAACACCGACGTGAACGCGTAGGTAGCGCGGTCCACCTCGAACCCGGCGCCGCGCAACGCGGCCACCAGCCGGTGCTTCGTGTAGCGCCGGTGGTGCCCGTTGTCCACGTCGTGCCGGCTCCAGGCCCACTGGTAGGCCGGCACCGAGGCGAGCAGTCGACCCCCCGGCACGAGCACCCGGTGCAGCTCGTCGAGCGCTGCCCGCTCCGGGTCGCAGTGCTCGATCACGTCGAAGGCGGTGACCAGGTCGAAGGACCCGGAGCCGAACGGCAGGTCGAGCGCGGACCCACAGACCCCGCCGGGCGCCAGGCCCCGCGGGTCGATGTCGAGCGACACCTTGTGCCCCACATCGGTCAGCCACCCGACGCTGGGCCCATCGGCGCTGCCCACGTCGAGCGTCCGCCGCGGCTGCCCGACGTACTCCTGGAGTGTCACCCGGAGCAGCTCCGACCGTGCGCCGTACCACCAGTAGTCGGGTACGTCGATCGAGGGTGAGCCCCCGCGATAGGTCCCTGTCACGCGGCGAGGTTATCCCTGGAGGTCCTCGAAGCCGACGATCGGGGTTGATCCCGGCGAGCCTGCACGGACGCGTGGGCCACGGAGACCGTCTCCGGACCCTGCGCACCCACCTTCGCTCGCAACCCACCCGAGCCTCCGGGAGGAGGGTCGAGGCCGGGTCCGGCGGCCGGCACCGTCGTCCGCTGCCGCTGCCGTGCGGGTGCCGGTCGTTGCTGTCACTATGAGAGCGTGCCGCCGGAATCAGGATCTGCCCCCGGATCAGACCCCCTCGCCGACCTGACACCGGTCGCTCGGGCCCGCGCGGACATCGTGCACAGCGCCGACCTGCTGGACGCCCTGCCGGACGCGATCTACGTGCTGGACCTGCTGGAGCGACGACCCGTGTTCGTCAACCGCGTGGCGCGCCGACTCCTGGGGCACGACGCCGCCGAGGTGCTCGAGCGTGGCGACGGTCTCGTCTCGACGGGGATCCACGACGACGACCTCGACCGGTGGGTCGAGCACCTGGCCCGGACGTCGACCCTCCAGGACGGTGAGGTCGTCAGCCTGGAGTACCGCTTCGAGCACCAGGACCTGGGCTGGCGATGGTTCGAGAGCCGCGACACGGTGTACGCAAGGGACGCGGACGGACGGGTCACGCACCTGGTCGGGGTGGCGAGCGACGTCACCGAGCGCAAGGACGCGGACCGTGAGGCGGCGCAGGCAGCCACCCAGCTACGGGCCGTGTTCGCGTCCATCGACGAGGGTTTCTGTGTCTGCGAGATGGTCCTCGACGAGTCCGGGCGGCCGGTCGACTACCGGTTCGTCGAGGCCAACCCACTGTTCGAGCAGATGTCGGGGCTCTCGGACGCGTTGGGTCGGACCGCGTTGGAGCTGGTCCCCGACCTGGAGCAGGTCTGGGTCGAGACCTACGCCCGGGTCGCGATCGGCGGCGAGAGCCTGCGGTTCGAGCAGGGTTCGGAGGCGATGGGTCGCTGGTTCGACGTCTTCGCGATGCCGCTGGCGCCCGCCGGGCGCTTCGGCATCGTGTTCAAGGACCGCAGCGATGCCAGGCGGGCCGAGCTGGCGCTGCGCGCAGCGGCCGACCTCGACCACTACCGGGCCGAGCTCAGCGACGCCCTGCATCCCCTCGACGACCCGGTGGCCGTGCAGGCTGTCGCGGCGCGCCTGCTCGGTGCCCAGCTGGACGCGACGCGCGTCTACTACGCCGAGGTCGGTCCCGACGGTCGGGTGGGGACGGTCCATGCCGACCACCACCCCGGCGCCGAGCCGAGCCTGGTCGGTCGACACCGCTTCGACGACTACGGGGCGCTGGTGATGGACAGCATGCGCTCGGGTGGCACCGTCGTCGTCGACGACGTCGCCCGGGACGAGCGGCTGTCCGCCGAGGAGCGGGCCGCCACCCTGCGGCTCCAGGTGGGGTCCTACCTCCTGGTGTCGCTGACGAAGGCGCGCCAGGCGAGGGCGGTGCTGGTGGTGCACGATGCGCAGCCACGCCACTGGACCGAGCAGGAGCAGCGGCTCGTGCGCGAGACCGCGGACCGCACCTGGGCGTCCGTGGAGCGGGCGCGCACCGAGAAGGCACTGCGTGAGAACGAGGCAGCCGAACGACAGGGCCGCCAGCGCGCCGAGCGCGCTGCCGAGCTGATGACCGAGCTGCTGACGGCGCTGCCCGACTCCGACGCTCTGCGACAGGTGGCCACCCGGCTCGTCGACTTCCTGGTGCGCGACGTCGCGGACCGTGCCGAGCTGAGGGTGCCCGGCCTGCCCGGTCCCGTCGTCGCCGGCCGCGAGCACAGCCGCGAGCACAGCCGCGAGCACAGCCGCGAGCACAGCCGCGAGCACAGCAGCGAGCAGAGCAGCAAGCACAGCCGCGAGCAGAGCAGCGAGCTGAGCGGGCAGGGCCCGCCGCCGGCGGGTGCCCGCGGCGACGCCGATCCGCGACGACGGGTGCAGCTCACCCTGGACCTCGGCACCAGCTCGGCCGGCATCCTGACCGTCGACGTCGACGACCCGAACCGCCCGGGCTTCACCGACGACGAGGTCGAGTTCGTGCGCGACGTCGCCGAACGGGTGGCGCTGATCCTGACGCGCGCACGCCTGCGCGAGGAGGAGCACGCCATCTCGCAACGGCTGCAGCGCGCGCTGCTGCCCGACAGCCTTCGTGAGCACGTCGATCTCGAGGTACACGCTCACTACGCCGCCGCCGACGACCTGATGGAGGTCGGCGGAGACTGGTACGACACCTTCACGTGGCCCTCCGGCCACTACGGCGTGGTCGTCGGCGACGTCGTGGGCCACGACCTCGCGGCCGCGGCCGCGATGGGTCGACTGCGGGCCGGCCTCGGAGCCCTGGCCGCGCACACCCCGCCCCGACCGTCGGCCCTGCTGCGGGCGCTCGAGCACTGCGCGGGCGGACCCGACGGCACCTACTTCGTCACCGCGACGATCGTCGTGATCGACCCGGCTGCCGGCCTGCTGCGCTACGCCTGCGCCGGGCACCCACCACCGCTGCTCGTCGCTCCCGGCCACCCTCCCCGGTGGCTCGACCAGGCCACCTCGCCCCCGCTCCCGGCCCCTGACCCGGCCGTGAAGCGCACCGACCACGAGCTCGTGCTGGAGCCGGGAGCGACCGTGATCCTCTACTCCGACGGCCTGGTCGAGCGCCGGGGCGAGGCCCTCGACCGCGGACTCGATCGGCTCGAGGCGACCGCCGTCGCCCTCGTCGCGGCCGGCGACCGCACCGGTCGCGAGCAGGACCTCGCCGGCGACCTCGCCTCGGCCATGACCGCAGGTACACCGCTGACCGACGACGTCGTGGTCGTGACCGTGGACTACGCGCCGCGCCGGCCCACCGAGCACCCGCCGACGCGCCCCTGATCAGCCCTGAGCGTCCCTGAGCGTCCCCGAGCGGCCGCGACGAGCTACGCCAGCGCGGGTCCTCGCCCACGTCCCCTGGCAGGCGCTGGCCGTCGCCGTAAGGGGCGAGGTCAGGAGGCGATGTCGGGCGTCGTGTCGGTGTCGGACCTGGCGGCGGCGCGAGCGCGGTTCTCGGCGCGGCGCTCGACGAACTTGGCCGCCTGTGCGTCGAGACCCTCGAGGAACGTGCCCAGCTCGTCGCGGGCCTGCTCGCCGACCGCCCCGAGCCCGGTGCGGTCGAAGAAGTCCCAGTGCCGCAGGATCGGCATGATCACCTCGTCGTGGTGGAGCCGGTTGTCGTAGATGCCGGCCTTGGCGATGATCATCGAGCTGCGGCGGAAGCCGGCCATCGTGGCGCCGGGCATCTCGAAGCCCATCACCTCGTCGGCGATCGCGCGCATGGTCTCGTCGGGGGCGATCTCCAGCGCCGCGCTCACGATGTTGCGGTAGAAGACCATGTGCAGGTTCTCGTCCTTGGAGATCCGGGCGAGCATCCGGTCGGCGATCGGGTCGTTGGTGACCTTGCCGGTGTTGCGGTGCGAGACGCGGGTCGCGAGCTCCTGGAACGACACGTAGGTCACGGCCTCCAGCGCGGTCTTGTCGCCCGAGTCGTAGCCGGAGGTCATGTAGTCCATCCGGGCCCGCTCGAGCTCGACGGGGTCGACGCCCCGGGTGACGACGAGGTAGTCGCGCATCGCGACGCCGTGCCGGTTCTCCTCCGCGGTCCAACGCCCGACCCAGGTGCCCCAAGCACCGTCGCGGCCGAAGCGGGTGGCGATCTCGCGGTGGTAGGAGGGCAGGTTGTCCTCGGTGAGCAGGTTGGTGATCATCGCGGCCTTGGCCGTCTCCGACAGCCGCGACTGCTCGGGTGCCCAGTCCTCGCCGCCGAGGAAGGCGAAGTCGCGACCCTCGCTCCACGGCACGTAGTCGTGGGGATGCCACTCCTGCGCCATCGAGAGGTGGCGGTCGAGGTTCTCGGCCACGACGGGCTCGAGCTGTTCCAACAGGTCCTTGGTGGCCACGGGTGCTCCCTCGCTCGGCGGTTCATCGCAGCGTACGCCCGACGGCCGTCGTCCGCCGTCGTCCGCCGTCGTCCTTCGTCGTGGCGCCGTCGTGACGCCGTCGTGGCGCCGGGCGATGCCCCACCCGGTGTCTTGGACCACCATGACAGGCTCAGTGGGTGAGAGAGCATCGCGTCAACCCGGTCGACGCCATCTGGCTGAACATGGACCGGCCGCAGAACCTGATGGTCATCGAGTGCCTGATGTTCCTCGACGGGCCGGTCGACCGCGAGCGCTTCGAGCAGGTCGTGCGCACCCGCCTCCTCGACCTCTACCCGGTCTTCTCCCGTCGGCCGGTCCCCGCCCGGGGCCGGTGGGGACGCGCCCGCTGGCGCGACGTGGGTGGGCCCGACCTGAGCCGACACGTCCACGAGGTGCGCCTGCCCGCGCCCGGCGACGACGCCGCGCTCCAGGCCTACGTCGGGGGGTTCCTGTCCACCCCGCTGCCGCGTGACCGGCCGCTGTGGGACATCCACCTCATCGAGGGCCTGGCCGAGGGCTCGGCGATCTTCGTGCGGCTGCACCACGCGCTGGCCGACGGGATCGCGCTGACCCAGGTGCTGTTCTCGCTGACCGACCTGACCGCCGAGGGCGACCGCGACGGCTCCTTCCACCCCGACAGTCGCCACCACCTGCTCTCGGAGGTCGTCCAGGCGGCCCGGCGCGCGGCGCCGGAGGTGCCGCAGCTGCTGCGCCCGGCCCGGGTCCGTGCCGGCGCGCTGACCAGCCTGCGGTTGGCGATCAGCGGGCTCGGGGTCCTCAAGAAGCTGCTCGTCACGCGCAACCCCGAGAGCGTCGTGGCCGGGACCGCGGGCCGCGAGAAGCAGGCGGTGTGGTCTGCTCCGATCCAGCTCCAGCGCGTCAAGGACATCGCCGTCCACTCGGGAGCCACCGTCAACGACGTGCTCGTCTCCGCCCTGGCCGGCGCGCTCGAGCGCTACCAGCTCGAGCACGGCGGGCGGGCAGTCGACCTGCCGACGATGATCCCGGTCAACCTGCGCCCGCTCCACCTCCCGCTGCCGCGTGAGCTCGGCAACCGCTTCGCGCTGGTCATCCTCACCCTGCCCTCGGGACCGGGCGCCCCGGCCGCGCGCCTGGCCGAGACCAAGCGCCGGATGGACGTCATCAAGGCCTCCCCGGAGCCGGCCATCACGTTCAGCATGATCCAGGCGATCGGACTGCTCGGCACCCGGCTCAACCGGGTCCTGGTGACGTTCTTCGCCGGCAAGGTCACCGGGGTGACCACCAACGTGCCCGGTCCGCGAGAGGAGCGCTACCTGGCCGGCACCCGGATCTCGGGGCTGCTCGGATGGGTCCCGGGCTCGGGGGAGCAGACCCTCGGGACGTGCATCTTCACCTACGCCGGCACCGTGCGCATCGGCTTCAAGACCGACACCGCGGTCATCCCCGACCCCGAGAAGATCCTCGCCGCGTTCCACGCCGAGATCGAGGACCTCGAGGCGACCGCGGGCACCGCCGCGCCGTTCGGGCGGGCGCGCTCGCTGCGGTGAGCGGGCACCGGGCGAGGCTCGGGGAGGACCGGGAACGGCGCTCCGCGTCCCGCGTCACCGGGTGATGCAGGCGTCCGTGTGGCGCACCTGCGGTGGACCGCCGGGCGTGGCCGGCGCCGGGTCGTCGCCGACCGGGTGGGCCACCATCGTCCCCTGGACGTCGCACACGGCCGCGAGCGTGTTGTAGACCGTCCCGTACTTGCGCAGGTTCTGGTGGGCCAGCTCGACGCGCCGCTCCGGCTCGTCGGTGGCGACCCGGACGGTGTAGGTGATGGCGACGAAGCGCGGCGGGGTGTCCTGGCGGCGGGCGACGACCTCCACCTGGGCCGCGTCGTACGCGAAGCCCAGCAGGTCGTGGCAGCGGGAGAGGTTCTTGAGCAGGCACGCCGCGAAGGCCGCGGCGAGCAGGTCGGCGGGTCCGGGGTGGCTGGTCGGCTCGGTGCCCCAACCGGTGTCGATCCCGAGGGAGGCGGCGCCGGCCGTCACGGTCGTCGGGCCGCCGCGGCGAGCGGTGACCGTGAGGCGGTACTCGGTCGGTGCGGGGACGGTGGTGGACACATGGCAAACCTAGGCCGCTCCGAGGCCGGTGCCGAGGGTCTTTCGACCCGCACCCGTGGGCCGGCGTCCCCCTGGTCCGGGGTCGGGCCCGGATGGGCTCGGAGGGCTCGTCGTGGTGTCCACGTCGGGAGCCCCGTGGTCACCCCGGCGCGGCATGGTTTAGGTTAGGCTTACCTAACGAACTGGAAGGCTCACCCATGACCCTCAAGCCGATCTTCGCCGCCGGCGCGTCCGCCGCCGCCCTGATGGCGGTCACCGCCTGCGGCACCTCACCGGACGCGACCGCTCCCACGGGCGGGACGGCCGCAGCGCCGGCGGGCGCGACGTACCCGATCACCATCGAGCACGTCTACGGCGAGACCGTGATCGAGGCCAAGCCGGAACGGGTCGCGACGGTGGCCTGGGCCAACCACGAGGTCCCGCTCGCGCTCGGGGTGGTCCCGGTCGGCATGAGCAGGGCGACGTGGGGCGACGACGACGGCGACGGCGTGCTGCCGTGGGTCGAGGAGCGGATCGAGGAGCTCGGTGCCGACACGCCGGTGCTCTTCGACGAGACCGAGGGCATCGACTTCGAGGCCGTCGCCGACACCGCCCCGGACGTGATCCTGGCGTCGTACTCCGGGATCACCGAGGACGAGTACGACACGCTGAGCAAGATCGCGCCGGTGGTGGCCTACCCCGAGGTCGCCTGGGGCACCTCGGTGCAGGACATGATCCTGCTCAACAGCAGGGCCCTCGGCCTCGGCGCCGAGGGGGAGGAGCTGGTCGCCGACCTCGACCGCCAGGTGAGCGAGTCCTTCGACGCGCACCCGTCGTTGGCGGGCACGACCGCGGTCGTCACCTACCTCGACCCCAGCGACCTGAGCCAGATCGGGTTCTACACCACCCACGACACCCGCCCCGGCTTCCTGGAGTCCGTCGGGATGGGTACGCCGGAGGTGGTGCGCGAGGCCTCGGCCGACACCGACGGGTTCTACCAGACGACCAGCGCCGAGCGGGCCGACGACTTCGACGACGTTGACCTGTTCATCACCTACGGCGACGCCGAGGGCAAGCTGCTCCGGGCGATCCAGGCCGACCCTCTGCTCGGGACGATCCCCGCCGTCGAGAGCGGCGCCGTGGCCACCCTGGTCGACTCCACCCCCCTCGCCGCGATGGCCAACCCGTCGCCGTTGTCGATCCCGTGGGGGATCGACGACTACTTCGACGTGCTCGCCGACGCCGTCGACCGGGGGCAGGGCTGAACGCCGGGTCGGCCGGACCCGCCCGCTCCGCGGACGCGGCGGCGCTGACGGCCCGTGCCACGAGCACCGGTGCCGCAGCCCGGCGGCCGGCGGTCCTCCGGCCGGCCGCGATCGTCCTCGCCCTGGTGCTGGTGCTGCTCGCCGCCTTCGCTTCGGTCGCGCTCGGGGCGCGCGCGGTCGGTTGGGGCGACGTCCTCCCCGGGTTGGGTCAGGCCCTGGGCGGCGACGACGCGGGCGGCAGCGTCGCGCGCGCGGCGGTGGAGCGGCGCCTGCCGCGCACGCTGCTGGCCCTGGTCGCCGGCGCCGCGCTGGGCCTGGCCGGCGCCGTCATGCAGGGTGTCACCCGCAACCCGTTGGCCGACCCCGGCATCCTCGGTGTCACCACCGGTGCCGCCCTCGCCGTCGTGGTCGGCATCGCCTACTTCGGGCTCACCTCGCCCACCGGCTACATCTGGGTCGCCATCCTCGGTGCTCTCGCGGCCGCGACGTTCGTGTACGCCGTCGCCTCCCTCGGGCGGGGTGGCGCGACCCCGCTCAAGCTGACCCTGGCCGGCGCCGCGATCTCGGCGGCGTTCAGCTCGCTGATCAGTGCGGTCCTGCTCCCGCGCCTCGACGTGATGAACCAGTTCCGGTTCTGGCAGATCGGCGGGGTCGGCGGAGCCTCCTTCGAGAAGATCGTCCAGGTGCTGCCGTTCCTGCTGGTCGGCACGCTGGTCTGCCTGGCCGCCGCCGGGCCCCTGAACTCCCTCGCCCTCGGCGACGACGTCGCTGCGGGGCTGGGGGAGCGCGTCGGCCGGACCCGCCTGCTGGCCGGCGTGGGCGCCGTCGTCCTGTGCGGTGCGGTGACCGCGGTGGCCGGCCCCATCGGGTTCGTCGGTCTGGTCGTGCCGCACGTCTGCCGGCTGGTCATCGGTCTCGACCACCGGTGGTTGCTGCCGGGCTCGATGATCCTCGGCGCAGCCCTCCTGACCGCGGCGGACGTCGTGGGCCGGGTGGTGGCGCGCCCGGCCGAGGTCGACGTCGGCATCGTGACCGCCTTCATCGGGGCGCCGGTGTTCATCGCGATCGTGCGCCGGCAGAAGGTCAGGTCCCTGTGAGCGCCCTGGCGGAGGTGGACCCGACCGTGGCGCGCACCGTCGCCGCACGCACCCGGCGCCGACGGAAGCGACGCCTGACGCTGCTGGCGATGGCGGCGGTCCTGGCGGTGCTCCTCCTGGCGAGCCTGATGGTCGGCCAGACCTTCTACCCCCTCGGTGACGTGGTCCGGGTGCTGCTCGGGGAGAGCGTGCCGGGCGCCTCGTTCACCGTCGGCGAGCTCCGGCTGCCGCGGGCGAGCCTCGCGCTGCTCGCCGGAGCCGCCTTCGGGCTGGCCGGGGTGACGTTCCAGACGATGCTGCGCAACCCGCTGGCCTCGCCCGACATCATCGGGATCAGCTCCGGGGCCAGCGCCGCGGCCGTGATCGGGATCGTGGTGCTGTCGCTGGACCAGCACGCCGTCTCGGCGGCGGCGCTGATCGCCGCCCTGGCCACGGCGCTGCTGATCTACGTGCTGGCGTTCAAGGACGGCGTGGTCGGCACCCGCCTCGTCCTGATCGGCATCGGGATCGCCGCCATGCTCGACAGCGTCGTCGCCTACGTCATCGTCCGGGCCTCGGCGTGGGACCTCCAGGTCGCCATGCGCTGGCTGACCGGCAGCCTCAACGGGGCCACCTGGAGCCAGGTGCTCCCACTGCTCGCCGCGGGCGTCGTGTTCGTCCCCGTCCTGCTCGTCCAGTCCCGCAACCTCGACCTGCTCCAGCAGGGAGACGACTCCGCGACCGCCCTCGGCGTGCGGGTCGAGCGGACCCGGCTGCTGACCATCCTGGCCGCTGTCGCGCTGATCTCCTTCGCCACCGCGGCGACCGGTCCGATCGCGTTCGTCGCCTTCCTGTCCGGGCCGATCGCCGCCCGGCTGGTGACCGGCGGGTCGCTGCTCGTCCCCTCGGCCCTGGTCGGCGCGGTGCTCGTCGCCGCCGCCGACCTGGTCGGGCAGTACGCCTTCGGCACCCGCTACCCGGTCGGCGTGATCACCGGCGCGCTCGGGGCGCCGTACCTCGTCTACCTGCTCGTCCGCACCAACCGCACCGGAGGATCACTGTGACCGAGCACCACACCCTGACCGTCGAGGCCGTCACCCTCGGGTACGGCGCCCGCGTGGTCGTCGAGGCGCTCGACCTCGTCGTCCCCCCGGGCAGGATCACCGCGATCGTCGGCGCCAACGCCTGCGGCAAGTCCACCCTGCTGCGCGCGATGTCGCGCCTGCTGGCCCCGCGGTCCGGGCGGGTGGTGCTCGACGGCAAGGACCTGCACCGGCTCGACACCCGGGGCGTCGCCCGCACCCTCGGCCTGCTGCCGCAGTCGCCGATCGCGCCGGAGGGGATCGTGGTGAGCGACCTGGTCGCCCGGGGTCGCCACCCGCACCAGCGACTGCTGACCCGGTGGTCGGGTGCCGACGACCGCGCCGTCGCCGACGCGCTCGAGGTGACCGGGACCGACGACCTGGCCGACCGCAACGTCGACGAGCTCTCCGGGGGGCAACGCCAACGGGTCTGGATCGCGATGGCGCTGGCGCAGCAGACCGACGTCCTGCTGCTCGACGAGCCCACGACGTTCCTCGACGTCAGCCACCAGGTCGACGTCCTCGACCTGCTCACCGACCTCAACCGGGCCAGGGGGACCACGGTCGTGATGGTGCTGCACGACCTCAACCTCGCGGCCCGCTACGCCGACCACCTGGTGGCCGTGGCCGGCGGGCGGGTGCATGCCGAGGGGGCACCGGAGGCGGTCCTGACCGCCGACGTCGTCCGCGACGTCTTCGGCCTCGACAGCCAGGTCGTCACCGACCCGGTGTCGGACCGGCCGCTGGTCCTGCCGATCGGCCGCCACCACTCGCGGGTCCACCCGCCCGCACCACTCGTCCGCTGAGCCCCGCCTACGCCAGGAGTCGTCATGACCAAGCCCGCCTTCCGCACCTATCCCGTCCGGGTCCGCGACCTGCGACCCCTCACGCCGAGCTTCGTCCGGGTGCGCTTCCACGGCGAGGAGCTCGGCGACCTCGCTCGCGGTGGGCCCGACCAGCGGATCAAGGTCGTCCTCCCGTTGCCCGGCAGCGGCGTGTCGGAGTTCCCCTCCGGCGCCGACTGGTACACCGCCTGGCGGCTGCTCCCCACCGAGGAGCGCAACCCGATCCGCACCTACACGCTGCGCGACGCCGACCCCGGGGCCCAGGAGCTCGTCGTCGACTTCGTCGCGCACGGCGACGCCGGCCCGGCCTCCCGGTGGATCGCCAGCGCGGCGGTCGGCGACGAGGTCCTGGTGATCGGGCCCGACGCCACGTCGCCGGAGCCGGCCGGCGGCTACGAGTGGCGGCCGGGGGCGGCCACGACGCTGCTGGTCGCCGGGGACGAGACGGCCGTGCCCGCGGTGGCATCGATCGTGGAGTCGCTGCCACCCGACGCCCGTGGCGCCGTCTTCCTCGAGGTGCCGAGCTCGGCCGACCGGTTGGACCTCCGCGTCCCGCCGGGGATCGCGCTCACCTGGTTGTCGCGGGACAGGCCCGGGGCGCCGGGGCACGGCGAGCTCCTCGGCGAGGCCGTCCGCGCCTGGGCCGCTGCCCGGATCATCGCCCCGGGGCGGGTCGAGGTGGAGGACGGCCCGGCGGTGACCGAGGTCGGCGAGGAGGTCCTGTGGGAGGTCCCGGCCTCCCCCGAGGCGCCCGGCCTCTACGCCTGGATCGCCGGCGAGGCCGGCGCGGTCACCAGCCTGCGCCGCCACCTCGTGACCGACCTCGGCGTCGACCGCTCGCGGGTCGCCTTCATGGGCTACTGGAGGTCGGGCCGCGCGGAGGGCTGACCCCGCGGGCGTCGTGCGGTCCGTGGTCCCGGGCGGAGCCCATCGCCCAACCCGGCTTGGGCGCCGAGTCCAGTTTCGTGCGGGAGCATCCGGGGCTAGTGTGACGGCTGTCACACGAGCTGCACGGACCCCGGGAGACCAGATGCGCCTGAGCCACCGCCCCCGCCGAACCTCGATCGGGACGGCGGTGACCGCGACGCTGGCGGCGCTGGCGCTCGTGCTCACGGGGACGCCGGCCGTCGCCGGTGGTGCTCACGGTGATGATCATGGTGGCGGTCACGGTGGCGGTCACGGTGGCGATCATGGTGGCGGCCACGGTGGCGATCACGGTGGGTCGGGCGGTCGGCACGGTGTGCCGGACGACCAGCCGCTGCCGGGCTACACGATCGTCAACCCCCCGCTGACGCCGCTCGTCGTCGACGGGAAGGCGGCGCGGGTCTTCCAGGGCGTCCACCAGCACGCGGCGTACGACGTCGAGGTCCCCGCCGACTGGAACGGCGAGCTGGTCATGTGGGCGCACGGCTACGCCGGCACCGGCAAGGTCCTCGGCGTCGACGTGCCGCCGTACGGGCTGCGCCAGACCTACCTCGAGCAGGGGTACGCCTGGGCCGCCTCGAGCTATGCCACCAACGACTACAACGTCGCGACCGGCGTCACGACCACCCGCGGGCTGGCCGACAAGGCCACCCGGCTGCTCGGCCGCAAGCCGGCCCGCACCTACATCGCCGGGGTGTCGATGGGCGGACACGTGATCGCGCGCTCGCTGGAGCAGTACCCGTCGTACTACGACGGGGCGATGCCGCTGTGCGGGGTCCTCGGCGACCAGGAGCTCTTCGACTACTTCCTCAGCTTCAACCTCGTCGCCCAGGACCTGACCGACCGGCCGAGCTACCCGCCGCCGGCCGACTACTACAGCGTCGTCGCCCCGCAGATCCAGCAGGAGCTCGGTCTCGACGGCCTCGCGCCCGGCGGGCCCGACACGACCAACGAGCGCGGCAAGCAGCTGCGTGACATCACCACCGAGCTCACCGGCGGCGAGCGTCCGGGCGCCCAGCAGGCGTTCTCGGTGTGGCAGGACTTCCTGTTCACCCTCTTCACCCCCGACACCGGCGGCCCGCTGCGCGAGAACGCCGGCCGCGTCGCGCAGAACGTCGACACCGTCTACACGCCCGACGCGCCCGTCGACGTCAACGCCTCGGTACGACGCGTGGCCCCGACCGACCTCGCCTCGCGCCGGACGGACCGGCTCACCGAGATCCCGCGGGTCAAGGGCCGCCCGCAGGTCCCCACGATCACCCTGCACGGCCTCGGGGACCTCTTCGTGCCGTTCTCGATGGAGCAGGTCTACGGCCGCGAGGTCGCCCGCAACCACCAGTCGAACCTGCTCGTGCAGCGCGCGATCCGCGCGGCCGGGCACTGTGAGTTCACCCCGACCGAGGTCGGCACCGCCTGGAACGACCTCACGGCGTGGGTCGAGTCGCTGGACGCCCGTCACGAGCACGGGCACGGGCACGGGCGCGGGCACGGCGACGACAAGTCGCGCGGCCACAGGCACGGAAACAGCCACGGAAACGGGCACGGCCACGGCCATGGCCACGGCACGGTCGCGCGTCCGGCCGGTGACGACGTGCTGACCGCCGCCACGGTCGCCTCGCCGACGTACGGGTGCACCTTCACCGACCCGACGGGCTACCTGTCGCCGCAGTACTTCCCGACCCGCGCCCTCTACGCGCCCTGCCCCGGCTGAGCGGCGCGGGCGCGGTCAGGCCTCGCGCCGCGCCCGGAGCTGCTCGAGCAGGATGTCGCCGTGGCCGGCGTGGCGGGCCAGCTCGGCGACGAGGTGGGCGTAGACGTAGCGCAGGCTGACCGGGCCGGCGTGCCAGGGGAACTGCTCGTCGAGGTCGTGGGCAGCGGCGACGGTCCGGGAGTGCGCACACGCGTCCAGGTAGGCCCGGCGCACCCCGTCGACGGTGTCGTCGTCGGACAGGACGAAGCTGTCCTCGACGTCGTCGGGCAGTCCCAGGTCGGCTCGCGGGACCCCTGCGACGCGGGAGTGGAACCACACCCTCTCGACGAAGGTGGCGTGCGTGACCAGGCCGAGCACGGTGGTGAGCGAGGGCACCAGGCGCAGGCGCGCCTCGGCGTCGGACACGTCGTCGAGCAGTGCGGCGACCTCCGCGCGCTGCCGGTCGACCATCCCTGCGAGGACGCTGCGCTCGGTGCCGGTCAGGAGCTCCATGCCCGAACAGTAGAGGGCCGCCGCAGCCTTGTGGTCACGGCGCTGCGGGTCCACGATCATCAGGTGGAGCAGACGATCTACGCAGCCGCGGGCGGGTACGACGGCCTGCTGCGACTCGCGCGCGCCTGGCACGAGCGCTGCCTCGCCGACCCGCTGGCCGCGCACCCCTTCGACCGGCCCGGCCTGCATCCGCAGCACCTGGAGCGGCTGGCGGCGTACTGGGGCGAGGCGCTGGGCGGGCCGGCCGACTACACCGCGACGCTGGGCGACGAGAGCCACGTGCGCCGGGTGCACGCCGGCAACGGCGAGCACGACGAGCTCACCGAGCGCACCGTCGCGTGCTTCGTGGTCGCCCTGGCCGACGTCGGCCTCGACGAGCCTCGGCTGGGCTCATCCCTGGAGGCCTACTTCCGCTGGGGTGCGGCGCTGATGGACGGCCACCCGGACACCCCGGACACGGTGCCGGACCACCTGGCGCTCCCGCACTGGTCCTGGGACGGCCCCGTCACCTGAGCGCACCTGCACCTGCATCCGTCGCGTCGGCGCGACGTCGCGCCGACTCGAGGGAGAGTCGATGGGACGGTGGCGGTGCGGGGCCGGGGGAGGGCTCAGACGAAGGCGCTCTGCCCGGTGATGGCGCGGGCGACGATGAGGGTGTTGATCTCGCGGGTGCCCTCGTAGGAGTAGATCGCCTCGGCGTCGGCCACGAAGCGCCCCACGTGGTGCTCGAGCAGGATCCCGTTGCCGCCGAGCACCTCGCGGGCCCAGCCGACGGCCTCACGCATCCGCACGGTGCTGTGGACCTTGCACAGCGACGCGTGCTCGTCGCGCAGCCGCCCGGCGTCCTGGAGCTGGGAGGCGCGCACGTTCATCGCGGTCGACGCGGTGACGTTGGAGAGCATCTTGACCAGCAGGTCCTGCACCAGCTGGAAGGAGCCGATGGAGCGGCCGAACTGCTCACGGTGGGTCGTGTAGCGCAGGGCGTGCTCGTAGGCGCCGCGCGCACAGCCGGTCGCCTGCCACGCGACGTCCATCCGGGTCAGGGTCAGCACCCGGGCGGTGTCGGCGAAGGAGTGCGCCTCCTGGAGCCGGTTCGCCTCCGGCACGCGGACGTCGCGCAGGTGGATCTCGGCGTTCTGCACGACGCGCAGCGCGATCTTGTCCTCCTGCTTGACCAGCTCCATGCCCTCGGTGCCGGGGGCGTCCTTCTCCACGACGAACCCCTTGACCTCGCCGTCGTCCTCGTCGCGGGCCCAGATGATGACGAGGTCGGCGAACGTCGCGTTGCCGATCCACTTCTTGTCCCCGTTGAGGACCCACTCGTCGCCGTCGCGACGGGCGCTGGTGGCCAGGCCCATGGAGATCGCCGAGCCGGTGTCGGGCTCGGTGAGGCCGAAGGCCCCGATCAGCTCCATCCGCGCCATCGCCGGCAGCCAGCGCTCCTGCTGCTCGACGGAGCCGCAGTGTCGGATCGAGCCCATCGCGAGCCCGCCGTGGACCCCCATGAACGTGCCGATCGACGGGTCGATCCGGGACAGCTCCATCGCGACCATGCCACCGACCAGGGCCCCCCGGTCCGGGCAGCCCGGCCCGTCGTGGGCGAGACCGGCGATCCCGAGGCCGGCGAGCCCGGGCACCAGCTCGTGCGGGAACTCCGCACGCGTCCAGTAGTCGTTGATCACCGGCTCGACCTCGCGGGTGAGGAACGCGCGGGTGCGGGCCAGCAGCTCGCGGTCCTCCTCGGCGAGGAGCTCCTCGAAGCCCAGGAAGTCGGAGAACGGCGAGTCTCGGACGTCCTCGGTCGGGGTGCCGGTCGGGGTGCCGGTCGGGGTCTGGGACGGGGTGCTCACCCTCCGAAACTACGTCGCCCGTGACAATGGTCCGGTGACCGACCAGCCGACACTCGACGACTTCCCCGCGCGCAGCCACGACAAGCTCCGCTACGCCGACACCGACCGTCAGGGCCACGTCAACAACGCCGTCTTCGCGACGCTGTTCGAGACCGGGCGGGTCGAGGTGCTGCGCGACCCGGCCGGGCCCCTGACCGAGGACGGCAGGGAGTGGGTGATCGCCCGCCTCAGCGCTGGACTTCCTCCGCGAGATCACCTGGCCCGGCCGGATCGACATCGGCACCCGCGCCCAAAAGGTCGGCACCACGTCGGTCGTCCTGGAGCAGGCCCTCTTCCAGGGCGACGCCCTGGTGGCCCGGGCCGAGACCGTCATCGTCCAGATGGACGACGCGACCCGCCGTCCGACGCCGCTGTCGGACTCCGCGCGGGCGCGCTTCGCCGAGCTCCGGACGGGCTGAGCCGGCGCTGCCGGTGCGCAGGGCGCGGGACGGGCTCCCCTCGGCCGGCTCAGCCGGGCAGGACCAGCAGGAAGCGACTGCCGGTGCCGTCGGGCTCACTGGCGAACTCGACGCGGCCTGAGTGCCGGGCCATGATCCGTTCGGTGATCCGCAGGCTCAGGCTGCGCCCCGGGCGCCCGCGGTCGACGGACTCGTCGCCGCTGTAGAAGGTCTCGAAGAGGGCACGCTCCTCCGCGGGACGCGCTCCGGCACCACGCTCGTGGACCTGGAGCCGGACCTCGCTGCGCAGACGCTCGACGCGCACGCGCACGCGACCGCCGACCGGGGTGAAGGCCTGGGCGCCGTCGATGACGGTGAGGACCGCCCGGTCCAGGTGGTCGGGGTCGCCCCGGACCAGCACCGGTTCGGCCGGCACCTCGACGGACAGCTCGACGTGGCGCGCCTCGGCCTCGGGCCGCAGCCGTCGTACGGCGGCGAGCGCGAGGTCGCCGAGGTCGACGACGTCGGCGCGCGGCTCGCGGTCGGGGTCGGCCAGCTGCGAGAGCAGCAGCAGGTCGGCGACCAACCCCGCGAGCCGACTCGTGGCACGGCGCATCGCGCTCAGCGGGACCTCGGCGGCCGGCCACTCGGCGACGTCGTCCTCGAGCATCTCGAGGTAGGCGCCGAGGCTGGTCAGCGGGGTCCGCAGCTCGTGGGAGAAGCTCTGCACCAGCTCGCGCTGGTAGCCGTCGATCTTCTGCAGCTGCTCGACCAGGTGCCGCTCCCGCTCGAGCGTGCGGGCGGTCAGCACGGCACGGCCCACGTCACGGCCCACCGTGATCGCCTCGCTCCGCTCCTCGTCGGTCCACGCCGTCGCCCCCAGGCTGCGGGCCATCATCACGTAGCCGAGGAACTCGTCGCCGGCGCCGAGCGGCACCTGGAGCAGCGACCCGATGTCGTGGTCGCCGAAGCGGTCCAGGACGTCGTGGTGAGCCACGTGGGAGAGCGGGCCGTTCAGCGGGAGGCCGGGTGACAGCTCGAGGAGCCGCCCCGCCGACCAGCAGGCCTCCGCGGCGGCCATCAGGTCCCGGACGAGCCAGTCGGGGATGTCGTTGCCGGAGTCACAGCCACCGGTCGTGTGGAGCCGGTCGGTCGCCGGCACGACGCGAGCCCACGCACCGTCGGCGCCGAAGTCGTCGATGAGGGCTGCGACCACCTCGTCGATCACCCCGCCGACGTCGAGCCGGCTGCTGGCGCGCCGCGCCACGGTGCGGGCGGCCTCGCGGGCGCGCCCTCGTGCCCGGCCACGCTCGGCCGTGAGTGCATCGATCATCGCCCCCTCGGCGAGGCGGGCCAGCGACTCGACCTGGCGGCGGGTGGTGAGGTCGGGGCGTCGTCCGTCGGTGGGCCGGTCGATCGACAGGAAGCCGATCAGGTCGCCGCCCTCGTAGAACGGGGCGTACAGCTCGTCCCGGGGCTGCCACTCGCCGGGGTCGTCGGAGTGGCGTGCCTCGGGGGCCTGCCAGACCTCGCTGTCCTCCCACGAGTTCGCCGCGTCGGGCAGGAACAGCAGGGCTCCCCAGTCCTCGGCGACCGCGAAGATCTCCTGGGCCCGCGACACGTCGAGCCGCAGCCGGCGAAGGGCTGCCACCGCGTCGGGCCGGCCGCTGCTCGTGATGACCTGCAGCCCGTCCTCGCTGTCGCGGGCCACGACGGCGGCGATCTCGAAGCCCAGGGTGCCGACGATCGCGTCGAGGACCACGCGCAGCGACGACTGCATCTCGATCCGGCTCCAGGCCGCGACCAGCAGGGGGTCGAGCGTCGGCAGGGGCCCGGAGTCGGACGAGGAGTCGGACGAGCAATCGAGGGCGGGGGTGGCGGTGGCGGCGGGGGGTGACGGTGCCGTCATGGCACCTCCTCACTTACGGGTGAACCCGGAGAACGGTACAATCATCGGGCCCCGGACCTCGTGCGGCACGATCGTGGCCCACGTGGGCCTCGTCTCACCGCTCCCCGAGCTGCGTCGTCAGGCGCGCCGCCGGATCGCCGCCGTGGCGATCGCGCTGGCGACCACGACGTCGTCGGGGTCGACGAGCTCGCCGGCGAGGAACGCCAGCGAGCCGCCGCGTCGGGTCACGCGTCCCGTGCCGACGAGGCGGCCGACGCGAGCCGGCGCGTGGAACTGGGCGTGCAGGTCGGTGGTGGGCGCCCACTCGCCTCCGGCCGAGCGTGGCGACGACCGCGGCCCCCATGGCGGCGTCGAGCATCGCGCAGAGGATGCCGCCCTGCACGTGGCCGACGGTGTTGAGGAAGTCGTCGCGGGCGATGAAGGTCGACCTCGATCGTCATCGCCTCGGCGTCGTGGCGACCAGCTCCAGCCCCAGCAGGCGCGCTGCCGGGGGGGCCGTGGCCCGGCCGGCGCGGAGGTCGCTCGACCCAGGTGCTCGTCATGGCGCCAGGCTAGCGAGCCGCAGGGCGCGTGGGTCGGCTCCGGCGTGGGGGGTCCTCGGCGGCGCGCCCTCGGGGTGCTCCCGGGCCTCCTCCACCGCCACGGGCACCCGCAGCAACCGGATGCCGGTGACCAGGCCGATGCCGCCGACCATGTTGCCGAGCAGGGCCCAGCCCAGCGCGCCGAGCATCGCACCCGGGCCGTAGTCGGCTCCGGAGAAGGCGCCACCGATCATGAAGAGCGAGTCCAGGATGCAGTGGAAGAGCTCGCCGCCGGCGAGCAGGGCGCCGAAGAGGACGGCCGGCACGAGCTTGACGCCCAGGTTGTCGGTGGCGTGCTGCATCCGGGTCATCAGCGTGATCACCGAGCCCGCGAGGACCGCGAGGGCGAAGCTCTCGCCCGAGACGCCGAGCTCGGCGTAGTGGGTCCCCATGTCCACCGCGGTCGGCTTCAGGTCCGGGCGGGCGGTGATCAGGATCCACATGATCAGGGCGCCACCGACGAGGTTGGCGACGAGCGTCACCGCCCACAGCCGCATCAGCTCGGCCACCGTGCCGCTGCGGGCCACGACCGCGGTGACCGGCACCAGGAAGTTCTCGGTGAAGAGCTCCGAGCGGGCCAGCAGCAGGGCGACGAACCCGATGGAGAACGCCAGCCCTGCCAGCAGCGTGTCGCCGGTGTGCTCCTTGACGATCAGGTAGGCCAGCACGCCGAAACCGACGTCGATGCCGCCGAGGAGCCCGGTGGAGATCAGGGCGAGGAGTGGTCGTTCCAGCCGCTCCTGGCCTTCGTCGACGAGGCGGTCGAACGCCTCCTCCAGCTCGGGCTCGGGGCGGTCCGCGTTCGTGGGCACGGCCACAGGCTAGGGCTTGTCGGACCCACGGCGGTCCACCTGGGCGGGCGATGCCGGCGGTGCGGTCGCGAAGTGTGGTGCGCGCCGCGGCCCGCCGTAGACTCACCCCGGTACGAACCAGCCAGCCGGTGCCGCACCGGACCCTCCTCAGGACGACCAGGACCCCGTGACTTCCGCCCAGCCCGACGACCAGCAGCCCGCCAGTCTCACGACGCCCGACGGCAAGCACGCCCAGGAGGTCGCCCGCGAGGCCGGGCGCCGTCGTACCTTCGCCGTCATCAGCCATCCGGACGCCGGCAAGTCGACGCTCACCGAGGCGCTCGCGCTGCACGCCCAGGTCATCAACGAGGCCGGTGCGGTCCACGGCAAGTCCGGGCGCCGCTCGACGGTGTCGGACTGGATGGAGATGGAGAAGGCGCGCGGCATCTCGATCACCTCGGCCGCCCTGCAGTTCGCCTACGGCGACCACGTGGTCAACCTCGTCGACACCCCCGGCCACTCCGACTTCTCCGAGGACACCTACCGGGTGCTGTCCGCCGTCGATGCCGCCGTCATGCTCATCGACGCCGCCAAGGGCCTCGAGCCGCAGACCCTCAAGCTCTTCCGCGTCTGCAAGGCCCGCGGGCTGCCGGTCATCACGGTCATCAACAAGTGGGACCGTCCGGGCCTCGACGCGTTGGCCCTGATGGAGGAGATCGAGAACGACATCGGCCTCCAGCCGACCCCGCTGACCTGGCCGGTCGGCATCGCCGGTGACTTCCGCGGCGTCCTGGAGCGGCGCAGCGGCACCTACGTCGCCTACACGCGTACGTCGGGCGGCGCGACCCGCGCCCCGGAGGAGCGGATGGGGGCGGAGGCCGCCGCAGCGCGCGAGGGTGAGGCCTGGGACGCCGCCGTCGAGGAGTCCGACCTGCTCGCCTCCGACGGCTCCGACCACGACCAGGAGCTCTTCCTCAGCGGCTTCACCACCCCGGTGCTCTTCGCCTCGGCGATCTCCAACTTCGGGGTCGCCGCGATCCTCGAGACCCTGGTCGAGCTGGCGCCCGCCGCCGCCGCCGTTCCACTACGGCAAGGAGGACGCCGAGGGGCGCCCGGCCGAGGTGCGCGAGGTGTCGGCGCCGTTCAGCGCGTTCGTCTTCAAGGTGCAGGCCGGGATGAACACCAACCACCGCGACACCGTCGCCTTCGCCCGGGTCTGCTCGGGCGCCTTCGAGCGCGGCATGGTCGCCACCCACGCGCAGACCGGGTCGCCCGTTCGCGACCAAGTACGCGCAGGCGCTCTTCGGCAAGGAGCGCTCGGTGCTCGACCTCGCCTACCCCGGCGACATCATCGGCCTGGTCAACGCCAACGCGCTGCGGGTCGGGCGACACCATCTACCTCGAGGAGCCGGTGGAGTTCCCGCCGATCCCGTCGTTCTCCCCGGAGCACTTCGCGGTCGCCACGTCGGCCGACGCCGGGCGGTTCAAGCAGTTCCGCAAGGGCATGGAGCAGCTCGACCACGAGGGCACCGTGCAGGTGCTGCGCTCGGAGCTGCGCGGCAACCAGGCGCCGGTGCTGGCCGCTGTCGGGCCGATGCAGTTCGAGGTCGCCCAGGCCCGGATGGAGAGCGAGTTCGGTGCGCCGATCCGGCTCGAGACGCTCGGCTACACCCTGGCCCGGCGCACCGACGCAGCCTCTGCGCCCGAGCTCAACTCGGTGCGGGGGCTCGAGGTGCTCGAGCGCACCGACGGGACCCTGCTGGTCCTCGCGCCCGACAAGTGGCGCATCAGCGTCGTCGAGCGCGACCACCCCGAGCTCACCCTCGAGCCCCTGGTGGCCGGCGAGAAGTGACGCCTACCGCCGCACTGCGGTGGCACGTTGCGCACACGCCCCTCGCCCTCCCTGCGGAGGGCGAGGGGCATGCTCGCAGGAAGAGGGGTCCGTCAGCCCGC
The DNA here is from genome assembly GCA_963757695.1 of uncultured Actinomycetota bacterium. Classification (GTDB taxonomy): domain Bacteria; phylum Actinomycetota; class Actinomycetes; order Propionibacteriales; family Nocardioidaceae; genus Nocardioides. The sequence continues at coordinate 621,620 of CAVWTJ010000001.1, read as the reverse complement.
TGCGATGGCCTCGCGCAGGCCCTCGACGCCGACCTCGGCCCCGTAGGCCGGCTTGTCGCGGTCGAAGCGCTTGCCCTCGGCGAGCGGGCCCGCGTCGACCACGTCGAAGCCGAAGGAGTCGATGAGGTCGGTGACGACCTGCTTCGCCTCCGGGTCGTCGCCGGCGATGGCGAGCGCGCGCCGGTCGTCCGCGCCGGCCGGGCGGCCCTCGGTGACGATGTGGGCGGCCTGGATCGCGTTGAACGCCTTGACGACCTTCGAGGTCGGCAGGTGCGCGGCCAGCATCTCGCTCACGCTGGTGCGGCCCTCGTCGAGCTCGGGGTAGCGGCCGTCGCGCTCGAAGTAATAGTTGTTGGTGTCGATGACGACCTTGCCCGCGAGCGGCTCGGCCGGCACGTCCAGGTAGGCCTTGAACGGCACGGTCACGACCACCAGGTCGCCGGCCGCAGCCGCGTCCTGCGCGGTCGCGGCCGAGGCGTGCTCGCCGAGCTCCGCCACGAGGTCGGCGAGGGTCTCCGGGCCCCGCGAGTTGCTGAGCACCACGTCGTGCCCCTGCTCGATCGCCCGCCGGGCGATCGCCGTACCGATGAGTCCACTGCCGATGAGTCCGATTGTTGTCATGGTGGTGGAACGGTCCGTGTCGCTGTCTGCTTCCCGTGGGCGCGGGGCTGTGCCGACCCTCACAGCCGGACCCGACCGCCGTCCGCCGTCAGGCGAGGGCCAGGAACAGCTTCTCCATCTTCTTCACGTCCACGCTCTCGAGTCCGTCGCCGGCCTCGAGGCACTGCTGCAGGCCGGTCGCCACGATCGCGTAGCCGCTGCGGTTGATCGCCTTGGTGACAGCTGCGAGCTGGGTCAGCACGTCCTCACAGTCGGCGCCCTCCTCCATCATCCGGATCACGCTGGCCAGGTGGCCGTTCGCGCGCTTCATCCGGGTGATGATGGCCTTGACGTCCGTCGGGTCCAGCTCCATCAGCGTGCTCCTTCGTCCTCGAGTGAGTTCACCGCGTCGAGCACGGCGGACAGGCGGGTGCGGGCGTCCGCAGCGACCATGGCGAGGGTCGGGTCGTCCCCGGCCACCGACATCATCATGTCCGGGTCGACCGCCTCGACGACGACGGCGTCGCCGGTGTCGCGGACGACGACGTTGCAGGGGAGCAGTGCGGCGATCGAGGGGATCGCCTCGATGGCCTGGTGGGCCAGCTGGGGACGGCAGGCGCCGAGGATCACCTGGGCGGGGACGTCGACGTCGAGCTTGGCCTTGAGGGTCGCCCGGATGTCGATCTCCGTCAGCACGCCGAAGCCGGCCTCGACGAGCTCGCGGCGCACGGCGGCCAGAGTGGCGTCGTACCCCATCGTCGTCGTGGCGGTCATGGTGAACGCACGCATGGCTTGCTCCCTCGAGATCTGGCCGACGGGATCGTCGACGCCCCGCCAGCCTACAACCCCCCCGGGGGTTAATCCAGTCCTGGCAGGGTGCGACGGCCCGCCGCAGACGCAGGTACGGCGTCAGCGTCCCAGGGCCAGGCTCGCCGCGACGGACGAGGGCTCGCCGTCGTCGTGCGGTGCGGCCATGGCGGCACGCAGGTCGCCGGGCACGAGGGGCTTGTCGACGAAGAGCCGCAGCCCCAGGGCCTCGGCCCGGGCCCGGGTGCTGTCGGTGCGCGGCTCCACCAGGCCGACCATCCGGATCGGGTGCCCCGTGAGCCCGTGGGGCGCGGAGGGTCCGGTGAACCCGGTGAGCCGCGTGAGCACGGCCTCGACGACGAGCTCGAGGTGCGGGAGGTGGCAGTCGACGAGGACCACGTCGACGCGCTCGGCAGCCAGCACCGCGCTCGCGCCGGCGGCGTCGTCGGTGAGCCGGACCGTGTAGCCGAGGGAGAGCAGGATGCCCTCCGCGACGATCTGGTTGACCTCGCCGTCCTGGACGACCAGCACCAGCTCCGGCGCCGGCACGGCGGCGGGGGCGTCGACGGGCTCGGCAACGATTGCCGCGACGGTGTCCGGGACGACCCGAGGGGCTGCGAGCGAGCCCAGGCCCAGCGGCACCTGGAACCAGAAGGTGCTGCCCTCGCCCGGCACGCTGGCGGCGCCCATGGTGCCGCCCATCGCCTCGACCAGGCGCTGGCAGATGGTCAGGCCGAGCCCGGTCCCGCCGAACTCGCGGGTGGTCGAGGAGTCGGCCTGGGCGAACGGCTCGAAGATGCGCTGCAGGTCCGCCTGCTGGATCCCGATGCCGGAGTCGTGCACCTCGAAACGGACGTCGATGCTCTCCGTGGAGGGGCTCGTCGAGGACCACGCCGGAGACGCGGATCTCGACCGACCCGCTCGGGGTGAACTTCACGGCGTTGCTCACCAGGTTGAGCAGCACCTGGCGCAGTCGTCCCGGGTCGCCACCCAGCGCAGCGGGCAGCGTTGCGTCGTACCGGAGCTCGAGGGCGATGCCTCCGGCATCCGCGCGGGGACGGGTGATGGCCACGACCCCGGCGACCACCTCGGTGAGGTCGAGCTCGACGTGGTCGACGACGAGGTGCCCGGCCTCGATCTTGGAGAAGTCGAGGATGTCGTTGATGACCGCGAGCAACGAGCGGCCGGCGCCGGCCACCTCCTCGGCGTAGCGCCGCTGGCGGGGGTCGAGCTCGGAGTCCAGGAGCAGCGAGGTCAGCCCGATCACGCCGTTGAGCGGGGTCCGGATCTCGTGGCTCATCGTGGCGAGGAACTCCGACTTGGCACGGGAGGCGGCCACCGCCTCGTCGCGGGCCACGACCATGGCCTTGCGGGCATCGGACTCCGAGCGGAGCAGGCGCAGGGTGCGCACCAGCGCCAAGCCGACCAGCAGGGCGGTGCCGGCCAGGATCAGTGGCCCCTCCTCCTCGGTCGCGTCGGGGTACACCAGCAGCAGCGTCGGCGGGACGGCCAGCGGAAGGATCGCCAGCAGCAGGCGCCAGAAGTCGTGGGTGTGCGCCGTGCGCTCGACCTCCGACCCGACACCGTGCCGGAGCGAGCGGGCTATCGCGATCGAGCCCATCATCCAGCCGAGGTCGGTCCAGCGATCCCCGTCGGGCGAGAAGTGGTAGATGTAGCTGATGTCGGCGGCCAGCCAGCAGCTGATCCCGCCGATGAACCACAGCCCGAACCCCGGCCGCCACCGGCTCCAGGTGAGCCGGAGGAGGAGCGCGATCAGGACCGCATCGAGGACCGGGTACGCCGCCAGTGCCGCCAGCTCGAGGAACGACGTCTGCTCATCGCTGATCGGCGCGATGGCGGTCTGCCACAGCACCAGGACCAGCACGACCACGATCGTCATCACGTCGACGAGGGCGTCGAGCTCGGCCCGGGCTCCGGCGGCGGTCAGGGCGCGCAGCATCGCCAGGGCCATCAGCAGGAGGGAGCCGAGGTAGAAGACGTCGGCGACGGAGGTGTCGACCAGGACGACTCCCCAGGCGTCGAGGGTCCAGATCAGGTCGCCGACCGCGCTGACCGTCAACCCGACGGCGAGCATCGACGCCAGGACCCGTCGGCGAGGCTCGGTGTACCGCGCCGCGACCAGGGCCAGGAGGCTCGACCCGAGCACCACGAGCAGGTACGTGACGTCGTACAGGTGGCTCGGGACGACCGGCTCGGCGAGCGCGGCGAGCACGGCAGCCGTGAGGAGCGCGGGCACCGCGACGCGTCCGGCGTACGCCATGGCACGTGGGGGCAGCATCGGAGACCTGGAGTGATCGAGCAGGGGGCGGGCCGATCGGCGGTCCGCACGGGATGGGTGCAGTGTGACCCATCCGGGCCGGCGACGCGCCGCGAACGCCAGGACCGGCCGGTCGGCCGCGGTCGGGACGCCGCGTCGGTGCTCGCGGGTCAGCGCCCCGAGAGGGCAACGACGATCCCGAGCCCGACCGAGCCGGCCACCACAGCCACCGTGACGAGCAGGCCGAGCCCGAAGGGCGGCAGTGCCTCGCCGCGGCGCATGGCCCGGTCCACCCGCTTCCAGCGGCGGTAGGCCAGGATCACGGTGGCCGCCGCGAAGGCCAGCATCGCGAGGACCAGCCCGCGGCGCAGCGCATCGGCAGCCGGGATCTGCAGGGAGTCCAGCGCGATCGCCCCGGCGAGGACGGCGAGCATCGTGCGGACCCAGGCGAGGAACGTCCGTTCGTTGGCCAGGGTGAACCGGGGGTCGGGCTCGTCCTCGGTCGGTCCGGTCACAGCGATAGCGTCTCAGACGTGAGCATCTTCGACACCGGCACCGCCGTGACCGCGCGCGACCAGGGCCGCTTCGACGCCGAGCTGGGACCCGGCTGGGTCGTCGGGGGCGGGATCAACGGCGGCTACCTGCTGGCCGTCATCGGCGCCGCGATCCGCGAGACCGTGCCGACCAAGCCCGACCCGCTCTCGATCAGCGCCTACTACCTCTCCGCGTCGCGTCCCGGTCCCGCCCAGGTCGACGTGCGGCTGCTGCGCGAGGGCGGCAGCGTGGCCACCGTGGCCGCCGACCTGCGCCAGGGTGACGACACCCGGATCGCCGCGCTGGCGACGTACGGCGACCTCGACCGGGCCGCCGACCACGTCGAGACCACGGCGGACGAGCCCGACCTGCCACCGCGCGAGGAGTGCGTGCCCAACACCCTCGCGCCGCCGGACTTCCTGGCCGCCTCGCCGTTCCTGGGTCGCTTCCACATGCTGTTCCCGCCGGCCGAGGTCGGCTGGGCGGTCGGGCAGCCGGACAACAGCGGCGTGATGAGCGCCTGGTTCCGCCTGGAGGACGACCGCGAGCCCGACCCGCTGGCCCTGCTGCTGGTGGTCGACGCCCTGCCGCCGGTCATGTTCACCTACGGTCGGATGGGGTGGGCGCCGACCCTGGAGCTGACCGCGCACGTGCGGGCCCGGCCCGCGCCCGGCTGGCTGAAGGTGCGCCACGCGACCCGCAACATCGCCGGCGGCATGTTCGAGGAGGACTGCGAGGTCTGGGACTCCGCCGGGCGCCTGGTCGCGCAGTCACGTCAGCTGGCCCGCGTGCCGCGCTGAGGCGCCGGCCGGGCGATCAGTCGAACCACGTGCGGCGCATGCTCACGACCCAGCGGGCGCCCGGGTGCTCGGTGACCGTCCAGAGCTCGTCGGTGGTGGCGTCGTAGGAGAGGTCCTCGGGCCCGACCGGGGTGGCGCCGCGGTGGGCGCGCAGGTCGCCGGGTGCGCCGGTCCACACCGTCCCGCGCCGCAGCCGGCCGTGCGACGTGGTGACGTGGTGCCGCCCTCGGGCCAGGGCGACGCCCTGCATCGAGACCACCCCCTCGCCGACCTGCTGGGCGGGGACCCGGCCGTCGTCGCCGGCGAGCGGCAGACCGGTCATCGGGTCGAGCGGGTAGCGGGCCAGGCGGTGGGTGCCGCCCTGCGTCGCCGAGGCGTACTCACCGGCGAGCAGTGCGGACCCGGGCACCCGTTCGTGCCGGCCGCTCCCCGGGTCGCTCCCCGGGCCGCTCCCCGGGTCGCTCCCCGGGCCGATCGACAGGAACGAGAAGCGCAGCGGGGCGAGGTCGCCGTCCGAGGTGGTCCGGTAGCGCCGCCACGTCGGCAGCAGGTAGCGGTAGCCGAAGGACTCCACGAGCCCCGGTGCCGGGACCCGCAGCACGTCGTCGAGCCGGCAGACGTGGAAGCCCTTGCCGGTCGCGGCGACGTACAGCAGCCCGCGGTGCCAGGCGATCCCCCCGGCGTGGACCCGCAGCGGCTCGACCCCGTCGGCGGTCGCGAGGACGAGCAGCACGTGCCGGTAGCGGAGCGTGTCGAGGTCGAGGAACGTGAGCCGCGAACCCTGGGTGGCGGGGTCCCACGGCAGCTTCTTGGCGTACCAGGAGATCGCGGCGAACCGACGCCCGGCATGCTCGCCGGTCGCGACGCCCTGGGGCCACCAGCGCAGGTCGAAGCGGTCCCGGTCGTCGAAGGTCCACGCCCGGTCGACGGCCCGGCCGAGCGGGCGCGCGGTGCGGCCGCGCCGGGGCAGGTCGTCGAGCACGCCCAGGCCGACCCGCCCACCCGAGCGTCTGCCCGAGTCTCTGCCCGAGTCTCTGCCGAGCCTCGAGCCGCGAGGGCCTCGATCGCCGCGTCGCCGGGCCTGCCGGGGGAGAGGTGGAGTCCCGTCACCGGGCCGAGATTAGTCTCGGGGCCATGGGAGCGGTGCGGGCGGTGGTCGGGGCGGCCATCGTGCGCGACGGCCGGCTGCTCGCGTGCCGTCGTACGTCACCGCCCGCCGCGCGCGGGCGGTGGGAGCTGCCGGGCGGCAAGGTCGAGCCCGGCGAGAGCCCCGAGGACGCGCTGGTCCGCGAGATCGCCGAGGAGCTCGGGCTGGCGATCACGGTCCACACCTGGCTGGAGGGGGAGTCTCCGATCGGCGACACCCACGTCCTCACCGCCGCCACGGCGCGGGTCGAGGCGTGGACGCCGTACCCGACCGAGCACGACCGGCTCCGCTGGCTCACCTCTGCCGAGCTCGACGACGTCGACTGGCTCGAGCCGGACCGGCCCTTCCTGCCGCAGCTGCGCGCCATCCTGGACGGCATACTGGAGGCGTGAGCGGGCGCGGCATCTTCTTCGACGAGGACGACGTCCGGGCGGCTGCGGCCCGCCTGGCCCGCGAGGGGTACGACGTGACGGTCACCCGGGAGCGGCTGGCCGGCGAGGACGACGACGCCGACCACCCGTGGGCACTGGTGAGCGACGCCCCCGACATGGTGCTGGAGCTGCTGGTCGACGACTACGAGGGCTGGTTCGACGTGCCGGAGCCGCCGGCGTCGGCGCTGCCACCGCTCGACCTGCCGCGGGCGCCCCGGCGGATCAAGAAGCCACCCGTCTGAGCCGCCGAGGTGCCGCTCACTAGCCTGGGGACATGAGTGAGACCCCCGAGCACCGGCTGCTGCTGGTGCACGCCCACCCCGACGACGAGTCCATCGGTCAGGGCGCGACGATGGCCAGGTACGTCGCCGAGGGGCGCGGCGTCACCCTGGTCACCTGCACCGGCGGCGAGATGGGCGAGATCCTGGTGCCCGAGCTCGAGCACCTCGCCGACCACCGCGACGGCGGCCTGGCCGAGCACCGGCGTGGCGAGCTGGCCGACGCGATGGCGGCCCTCGGTGTCACCGACCACCGCTACCTCGGCGGGTTCGGCACCTACCGCGACTCCGGGATGCAGTGGCACGCCGACGGCCACGCGGTCCCGGCCGACGAGACGGACCCGAAGGCGTTCTGGAACGCCGACCTCACCGAGGCCGCCAACCACCTGGTGAGCGTCATCCGCGAGGTCCGGCCCCAGGTGCTCGTCACCTACGACGAGTTCGGTGGCTACGGCCACCCGGACCACATCCAGGCCCACCGGGTCGCGACGTACGCCGCCTTCCTGGCCGCGATCCCGTCGTACCGGACCGACCTGGGCGAGCCCTGGGACATCGCCAAGATCTACTGGGGCGCGATGTCGGAGTCGCGGATGCGCGCCGGCCTGCGGGCCATGCGCGAGGCCGGGGACACGACGTCGTTCGAGGGGATGGACCCCGACGGCCCGCTGCCGCACTTCGTGACCCCGGACGCCGACCTCTCCGCCGAGGTCGACGCCCAGGACTACGTCGACGCCAAGATGGCCGCGCTGGCCGCGCACGCCACGCAGATCACGACCGACGGGCCCTTCTTCGCGCTCTCCAACAACGTCGGGTCCACCGCCTGGGGCTGCGAGTACTACCGGATCGTCAAGGGCGTCCGCGGCCCGCTCAACGAGGACGGCCTCGAGGCCGACCTCTTCGCCGGGATCTGAGGCGCGCACGTGTCCCGGTGGCTGCGCGTCCCCGCAGCCGTCGGGTCACTGGTCCTGGGGATCGGTCTCGGCGTGCTGGCCGTGGCCGTGCACGGACTGCTCCCGGGGATGGTGCTGCTGGTGGTCGCGACGGGCGCGACGGCGTACGCCCTGCCGCAGGGCTGGGCCACGCGCCTGCCGTTCGCCCTCGGGTGGTTCGGCCTGGTCATCTTCGCCAGCCAGCCACGACCCGAGGGCGACTACCTGGTCGCGGCGAACGCCCGCGGCTACTCGCTGCTCGGTTGCGGCGTGCTGCTGCTCCTCTTCTGCACGGTCACCCTGCGCCGCCCGGGGTCCGGTTCCTAGACTGGCCGGCGTGAGCATCTGGGGAGACGACTCCGAGCACGACACCGACGACGGTGCCCCGCCCGCGACGTCGGGGCGGCGGCCGGCGCAGCGGGAGGGCTCCGGCGGGAGGCTCGTGTTCTTCCTGATCCTCGTCCTGGCGCTGATCTTCGGTGGCGGGTACGCCGCCGCCTACTACCTGGCCGGCGACACGGTGCCCGAGGGCACCACCGTCGCCGGCATCGCCGTCGGGGGGCTCGACGAGGGTGATGCCGTCGACCGGCTCCGCGCCGGCCTGGCCGACCGGGCCGCGGCGCCGATCACGGTGCTCGTCGACGGTGAGCCCGTGGCTCTGGATCCGGCCGACGCTGGGCCTCGGCATCGACTACGTCGCCTCCGTCGCCGCGGCCGGTGCCGGCGCCTCCTGGGACCCCCAGCAGCTCTGGGACCACTACACCGGCGGCGACGACCTCGACGCCGGTCGTCACGGTCGACGACGCGGCGCTGGACGCGGCCGTCGCCGACCTCCAGTCGTCCACGGGCACGCCGCCCCGCGACGGCGCCGTGCGGTTCCGGGAGCAGCGGGTCGTCACGACCGACCCGGTCGTCGGTCGGCAGATCGACCCGGGGAGCGCCCGCGAGGCGATCGTGGCGTCGTACCTGACCGAGCAGGCGGCGGAGCTCACGATGGTCGCGGTCACCCCCGACATCGACGAGGACGACGTGCTGGCGGCCGTCGACACGTTCGCCAACCCGGCGCTCTCGGGCAAGGTCACGCTGAAGTTCGGCCGGGCGCGGGTGCGGCTCCTTCCCCGCGACTACGTCCGCGCGCTGTCACTGGTGCCCACCGACGGGACCCTGGTCCCGACCGTGGACGAGGACGTGATCACCCGGCTCGTGCGGGACGCCACCGTCCGCACCGGCACGCCGGTCGACGCCGACATCGCGCTCGTCAAGGGCAAGCCGAAGGTCGTCCCGGCCAAGCCCGGTGCTCACCTTCGACCCCGCCGACATCGGCGACACCTTCCTCGACCTGGTCGCGGCGCCCGAGGGCGAGCGCAGCCTGCGGGTCCCCGGCGCCGTCGACCGACCGGCGTTCACCACCAAGATGGCGCGGGCGCTGAAGGTGAAGGAGAAGGTCTCGGAGTTCACCACGACCTTCCCGTACGCCGAGTACCGCAACACCAACATCGGCCGCGCCGCCGAGCTCGCCGACGGCACCCTGCTGAAGCCGGGCGAGGTCTTCTCGATGAACGACGTGGTCGGCGAGCGCACCCGCGAGAACGGCTTCACCGAGGGCTTCATCATCAGCAACGGGATCTTCAAGGAGGACCTCGGCGGCGGGGTGTCGCAGCTGGCGACCACGCTCTTCAACGCGCATGTTCTTCGCCGGGCTCGAGGACGTCGAGCACAAGCCGCACTCGTTCTACATCAGCCGCTACCCGGTCGGGCGCGAGGCGACCGTGGTCTTCGGGGTGCTCGACCTGCGCTTCCGCAACGACACCGACTACGGCGTGCTGGTCAACTCCGAGGTGACCCCCGCGACGCCGTCGTCCGAGGGCGTCGTGACGGTGCGGATGTACTCCACCAAGGTCTGGGACATCACCACCACCACCTCCGACCGCTACGACTCCACCCCGCCCGCGGACCCGCACGCTGCGCACGGAGGACTGCTACCCCAACACCGGCTACTGCGGGTTCACCGTGGACGTGAAGCGGATCTTCACCAAGGTGGGCGAGACCGCGGTCGACCACACCGAGAACTTCCGCACCGTCTACACGCCCAGCGACACCGTCATCTGCAAGCCGCCCGCGCCCACGCCCTGACCCAGGCGCCAGCCCCTCCACCCGCTCCATCCCCATCTTCCTGTCGAGTCGGCGCGAGCTCGCGCCGACTCGACAGAGATTCCACAGGGATCGGCAGGGGTCAGGGGGCCAGCCGGTGCAGGTCGCGCGGGAAGAGCGTGACCTCACGGATGTTCGTGGCCCCGACCAGTCGTGCGACCCAGCGCTCCAGGCCGATCGCGAACCCGCCGTGCGGCGGGATCCCGGTACGGAACGCCTCGACGTACGACGCGAACGGTGCGTAGTCGTAGCCGCGGGCGGCCAGGGTGGCCACGTAGTCGTCGTAGCGGTGCAGCCGCTGGGCGCCGCTGACCAGCTCGGTGCCCCGGAAGATCAGGTCGAAGGAGCGCGACCAGTGCGGGTCCTCCGGGTCGGGGTGGCTGTAGAAGGCCCGGCTCGCGGTCGGATAGCCCTCCACGACGACGAAGTCGCTGCCGTGCTCGTCCATCGCCCACGCCCCGAGCGCGCGCTCGTGCGCCGGCGCCAGGTCGGGCTCGTCGGCCGGGGCGCCCGCGATGCGCAGGGCGTCGCGGAAGTGCAGCACCGGGAGCTGCTCGGGCACCTCCGGCACCCGGATCCCGAGCCGCTCGACGGCCGCGCCGGCGCGCTCGTGCACGGCGGCGACCATCCCCGCCACGACGTCGCGCAGGCAGGCGACGACCTCACGGTGGTCGGCGATGAAGCCCAGCTCGACGTCCAGCGAGACGTACTCGGCCAGGTGGCGCACCGTGTCGTGCGGCTCGGCGCGGAAGACCGGCCCTACCTCGTAGACCCGCTCGAAGACCCCGACCAGCACCTGCTTGTAGAACTGCGGTGACTGGGCGAGGTACGCCGGCCGGCCGAAGTAGTCGACCTCGAAGACGTTGGCGCCCGACTCGGTCGCGGCCTCGACGAGCTTGGGGGAGTGCACCTCGGTGAACCCGCCGGCGTCCAGGGTGGACCGGAACCCGTGCAGGCTGGCCGCGGCCAGCTCCCACGTGGCCCGCTGGAGCGGGTGGCGCCAGGTGACCGCGGCGTGGTCGAGGAGCGTCGGCAGCGATGCGTTCAACGTCGGCCGCCACAGCTCCACCGGCGGGGTGTCGGCCGGGTCGGACAGTGCGGTGACCGTCGGCGAGGTCACCTCGACCCCGCCCGGTGCCTGGACGTTGGCCGTCGCCGTCCCGACCACCTCGATCGGGGTCTCCTCCGGCGGGACCGGGGAACCGTCCTTGACCACCACCTGGGCCAGTCCGGTGCGGTCGCGGACCACCAGGAACGTCATCGCCGACAGCTCGCGCCGTCGGTGGACCCAGCCCTGCAGCCGGACGGGCTCGTCCGGTGTGGCGTGGGGCAGGTCGGAGCAGTGCGTACGTCTCATCGTTCACCTCCAGTTGTCGAACCCTGGAGGTGTGGGCGGGGGTCAGGTCGCGGTGCCACCACACCTTCGCCGGCTGAGATGACCGGCCTCTCGTCGGTACGCCGGGACGCGCGGCCCGCGCGTCGCGAGGGGCGTCACTCCTCACGCGGACACCCCGACGATAGGCGATGCGGAGCGGCGCGTGCCAATGCGTTGTCGCGGCCGTAGCCTGACGCCGTGCTCGTCCACTTCCGGCTCACGGTGCCGACCGACCTGAGCGGGGCGCTTCGGACCCTGCTGCTGGAGCACGACAGCATCACGAACGTCACGTCGCTGCCGGGCGCGGTCCTGCAGCCCGAGGGCGACCTCGTCGAGTGCGACGTCGCACGGGAGTCGGCCGGGGACGTCGTGCGACAGCTGTCGCAGCTCGGTCTCGAGGACCGCGGCGGGATCGTCCTGACCACTCCGACGGGGACGCCGTTCCGGCAGGCCCGCGAGCTCGAGGCCAAGGTGCCCGGGCACCCGGACGACGCGGTCATCTGGGAGTCGGTGGAGGCGCACGCCTACGACGGCGCGGTGCCGACGCTGTCGTTCCACGTCTTCCTGGTGATCGCGGTGGCACTGGCCGCCGTGGCGGTCGTCACGGACTCCTCGATCCTCGTGGTCGGTGCCATGGTCGTGGGGCCGGAGTTCAGCGCGATCGCGGGGATCTGCGCCGGCATCGTCCTGGTGCGGCCGCGGCTCGTCGCCTCCAGCCTGCGGCTGCTGGTGCTGTCGTTCGCGTTCGCCGTGGGCGTGGTCGCCGTGCTCGCGCTCGGCGCGGTCCTGACCGGTCATCTCGACAGCGACCTGATCACCCGACCACGACCCAACACGGGGTTCATCTGGCACCCCGACACGTGGTCGGTCGTCGTGGCCCTGCTGGCCGGTGCGGCGGGGGCGCTGGCGCTGGCGATCGAGCGTACGTCGATCATGGTCGGTGTGTTCATCAGCGTCACGACCGTGCCCGCCGCCGGCAACCTCGCGCTCGGCCTGGCGGTGTGGCAGCCCAGCGAGATCGGCGGGTCCCTGGCCCAGCTCGGCGTCAACGTCGCGGGGATGGTGGTGGCGGGCAGCCTGACGCTGCTCGTCGTCCGTACGACCTGGCCGTGGCTGGTGGCCCGGTCCGCCCGGGTCTTCGGGCAGGACTCATGAGCGTCATCGAGGAAGCCGACCGCGCCGAGGAGGGAGGCGAGTCGATGCTCACGGTCATCGTCGCCCTGGCCGCCAACGGCCTGCTGGCCGTCGCGAAGTCGGTGGCCGCCCTGATGACGGGCTCCGCGGCGATGGTGGCCGAGGCCGCCCACTCCTGGTCCGACACCGGCAACGAGGTCTTCCTGCTCGTCGCCGAGAAGCGGGGGAGCCGACCGCGCGACGAGGAGCATCCACGCGGCTACGGGCGGGCGACCTACATCTGGTCGCTGCTGGCGGCGTTCGGGCTCTTCTCGGCGGGCGCCGTCGTCTCGATCTGGCACGGCGTCTCCCAGCTGGGCTCCGACGCGGAGGAGGCCAGCTTCACGATCAACTACGTGGTGCTCGGGATCGCGTTCGTGCTCGAGGGGACGTCGTTCGTCCAGGCCGCCCGTCAGGTCAGCGGCGCCGCCGGCCGGTTCGGCCTGCACCCGCTGCGCTACGTCGCGCGCACCAGCAACCCGACGCTGCGTGCCGTCTTCTTCGAGGACTCCGCCGCCCTGCTCGGCATCCTGATCGCCGCCGCGGGGATCGGTCTGCACCAGGCCACCGGCGACCCGATCTGGGATGCCGTCGGCTCGATCGGGGTCGGGCTCCTCCTCGCCGTGGTCGCCGTCTTCCTGATGCAGCGCAACATGGCCTACCTGCTCGGTGAGGGCCTCGACTCCCGGACCCGCGACGAGGTCCTGGCCCGGCTGCTCGACCACCCCGAGATCCATCGGGTCACCTACCTGCACGTCGAGTACGTCGGCCCGCAGCGGCTGTTCGTCGTGGCCGCCGTCGACCTGGTCGGTGACGACACCGAGGACCACCTGGCCCTGCGCTTCCGCCGGGTCGAGTCCGACATCGAGGACACGTCGTTGATCGAGGACGCGGTGCTGACCCTCGCCCCGCCCGACGAGCCCGACCTCGTCCCGGCCGGCTGATCCTTGCCTCCACGGTGAGGTGTGAGGAGCGCCAGCGACGCCCGCCCGGTGGTCGAGGTGTGAGGAGCGCCAGCGACGGCCGCCCCGGTGGTTGAGGTGTGAGGAGCGCCAGCGACGGCCGACCTCCGGTGGTTGAGGTGTGAGGAGCGCCAGCGACGAGCCTCGAAACCCCTGGTGTCGAGCAGCAGCCGTGGCCCCGACGTTGCTTGTCGTCTCACCGGGTTTCGAGGCTCGGGCCCGGGGGGCCCTCGCACCTCAACCACCGTGATGGCCCCGGTGGTTGAGGTGTGCAGGAGCGCCAGCGACGGCCGACCTCCGGTGGTTGAGGTGTGAGGAGCGCCAGCGACGAGCCTCGAAACCCCTGGTGTCGAGCAGCAGCCGTGGGCCGCGGCGTGGCCTGTCGTCTTGCTGGGTTTCGAGGCTCGGGCCCGGGGGGCCCTCGCACCTCAACCAGCGGTGGGGGCCCTCGCACCTCAACCAGCGTGGGGGGCCTCGCACCTCGACCGGCGGGAGGCTCAACCGGTCGCGCTGGGGGTGAGGTAGCGGTAGGCGTGGTGCGTGCGGAACCCGAGGCGCTCGTACAGCGCCAGGGCGGGGGCGTTGTCGGAGAGCACCTGGAGGAAGACCGTGCCGGCGCCACGTTCGGCGCCCCACTCGACGAGGGCGGCGACGACCGCCAGGCCGAGGCCCTGGCGGCGGTGGGCGGGGGAGACCTCCAGGCCGCCCAGGCCCACCCAGTCGCGGTCGAGGCCGGCGTACCCGGTGGCGCGGTCGGAGATCCGGACCCGCACCCATGTCGCCGTCTCGTCGACGAGCTCGGCCTCGGGGTGGTCCGCACGCCGCAGGGCCCGCGAGACCTGGGCGAGCCCGGCGACCTGGAGCAGCGTGTCGGCCTCGTGGCTCTCGGCCACCCACCCGAGAGCGGTCAGCCGGGCGTCCTCGGGCGACCCGGACAGCACGGCGGCGATCGGTCGGTCGTAGTGCGCGACCACGCGCTCCAGGTCGTCGGGCACCCCGGACGGGCCGAAGGCGAGCACCGAGTGGGCCCGGCGGGCGGTCGCGGTCGCCGAGTCCCGCAGCACCCAGCCCCCGACGTCCTCGGTCACCAGGTCGGGGAAGAGCGCGAACCCGTGGCGCTGGGCCTCGGCGGGTGGCACCCGGCCGCGGACCGACGGCCGGGGCGGCACGGGCTTGCCCGAGACGATCGTGTCGATCGGGACCGACACCGGCGGCCCGGTAGCCGGTTGGAGGACGCAGGCGCCCCCACCCCAGGACAGGCAGACGCCGAGCAGGTCGGTGAGCGCCGGACCACCGCTCGGCCCGGTCTCGCCCGGCACGACCCGTCGTACGACGACCCGCGTGCCCACGACGTGCGGGCCCAGCTGATGTCTGCCCACCGAGTGGGGTTCCCGCTCGCTCTCCACGTCCGGGATACTAGGCTCCGCAGTGCTCCCGAGTGCTCCCGAGTGCTCAGCAACGCCCTCGAACCCCCGCTCTTCCCAGGAGGAACCCGATGACCTACGTCATCGCACAGCCGTGCGTCGACCTGAAGGACCGCGCCTGCGTCGACGAGTGCCCCGTCGACTGCATCTACGAGGGCAAGCGCATGCTCTACATCCAGCCCGACGAGTGCGTCGACTGCGGTGCCTGCGAGCCGGTGTGCCCCGTCGAGGCGATCTTCTACGAGGACGACACGCCGGAGGAGTGGAAGGAGTACTACACCGCCAACGTCGCGTTCTTCGAGGAGATCGGTTCGCCCGGCGGTGCCGCCAAGATGGGCGAGATCGACCACGACCACCCCTTCATCGCCGCCCTCCCGCCCCAGAACCAGGACCACTGACCGCCCTCTCGCACCGTCTTCCGGCCGCCGTCCAGGCCTCGCTCGCCGGCGTCCGGAGCCGGGCCGCGGCCTACCCCGGACCGGTCGTCGACCTGTCGATCGGGGCTCCGGTCGACCCCACGCCCGAGGTCGTCCAGCGGGCGCTCGCCGCCGAGGCGGACTCGCCCGGCTACCCGCTGACGGTCGGGCGGCCCGCCGTGCGCGACGCCGTCGTCGCCTGGCTGGCCCGCGTCCACGGGGTCGTCGGGCTGGGCGCGCACCAGGTCCTGCCGGTCATCGGGACCAAGGAGCTGATCGGCTCGCTGGCGCTCCACCTCGGCATCGGTGCCGGCGACGTGATCGCGCACCCGACGCTGGCCTACCCGACGTACGCCGTCGGCGCGGCGCTCGTGGGTGCTCGGACCGTCACCGTGGACGGGGCCGACGACCTGCTGGCGCTCGCCCCCGAGGACGTGCCGCGGCTGCTGTGGATCAACTCCCCGGGCAACCCGACCGGCCGTGTCCTCGACGTCGCCGAGCTGCGTCGGATCGTGGCCTGGTGCCGCGAGCGCTCGGTGCTGCTCGTGAGCGACGAGTGCTACCTCGACCTCGGGTGGGACGCCACCCCGGTGAGCGTCCTGCACGCCGACGTCTGCGGCGGTGAGCGCCCCGAGGACCGCGACGGACTGCTCGCCCTGCACTCGCTCAGCAAGCGCTCCAACCTGGCCGGCTACCGGATCGGCTTCGTCACGGGTGACGCCGAGCTGGTCGCCGAGCTGGCCGACGTACGACGCAACCTCGGCCTCCAGCTGCCCGGGCCCCAGCAGGGCGCCGCGATCGTCGCGCTCGGCGACGACGAGCACGTGGCGGTCCAGCGCAGCCGCTACGCGGCCCGGCGTGCGGTCCTGCGCGCGGCCGTGGTGGCCGCCGGCTTCCGCGTGGAGCACAGCGAGGCCGGGCTCTACCTGTGGGCCACGCGCGACGAGCCCGCGGCGCGGACCGTCGAGTGGCTCGCCGACCTCGGTATCGTCTCGGTCTCGGGTGCCGAGTACGGCGCCGCCGGCAACCGCCACGTCCGCTTCGCGCTCACCGCGCCGCTGGGTGACGTCCGCCTCGCCGCCGAGCGCCTGGCCGCGGCCGGCACGGCACCGACACCCGGCCGAGCATCCACACCGCACCAGACCAGCACCCAGCACCCACACCAGCACCCACACCAGCACCGGAATCGAAGGTCTGACCATGAGCACCGTCCCGCACCCGATGATGGAGCTCGTCGGCTCGCTGGCACACCCCAGCACCGACCCGCCGACCCTGGTCACCCGCGCCCAGCGCGCCCTCGGCTGGACCGGCAGCGACTTCCTCGTCGGCCTGCAGGGCTACGAGGAGCTGATGACCACCCTCGAGGTCGCCACCGACCTGGAGGGCCTGGCCCGGATCGGCGACCCCTCGTCGCCGCCGCTGAGCCTGCTGCGCGCCCTCGACGGCGCCCACCCGGCCCTGCGCCTGACCCGGGTCGCACGGGTCCCCTCGCCGTGGCGCTGGACCCGGCTGGGTGGCGGGCTCGGTGACGCCGAGGCGGTGGCACTGCGCCAGCAGACCTACTCCGACGTCGTCGGGGTGATGGGCCGTGCGGGCGTCTCCTTCCGGGTGCTGCCCGACGAGACGAGCACCGAGGAGATCCTGGCCATCGGCCGCGAGCTCGGCTCGGCCGTGGTCGACGTCGACGAGCTCGAGCCCGAGGCGATCCTCATCATCGGCTTCCTCGAGCAGCTCGGCCCCCTCACCTACGGCCTGCTGAGCCGCGAGGAGCTCGTCCTCGACGCCGACCGGGGCGCGGTGTGGCTGGCGCTCTCGGCCGAGCGCGAGGGCGCCGGGACCCTGATGGTCGCGCTGGAGCGGTTCAGCTCGCTGGGGCTCAACCTCGACTTCCTGCACAGCGACCCGAAGGGGCCCGACCAGCACGACTTCTACCTCGGGTTCACCGGCGGCGCCGACCGGCTCGCCGACCTCCAGGCGGGGCTCGCCGAGGTGCACTTCTCGACGCGGGTGCTCGCGTCCTTCACCCTGGAGCGTGGGTGACGCCGTGAGCGTCCAGGTCACCTACCTCGGGCCCCCGGGCACCTTCACCCACCAGGCCGTCCTGGCCCTGCTTCCGGACTCCTACCCGGTCCCGGTCGCCTCGCAGGCCGAGGCGCTCAGCGCGCTCGAGGCCGGCTCGGCGTCGTACGCCGTCCTGCCCATCGACAACTCGGTCAACGGGGTCGTCGTGCCGACCCTCGACGGGCTGCTGGAGCGCCCCTCCCTGTCGATCGTCGACAGCGTGGTCGTGCCGATCTCCTTCACCGCGTTCACCCGCGACCCGACCATCGAGCCGTACGTGGTGGTCAGCCACCCGCACGCGCTGGCGCAGTGCCGCCGCTGGATCGAGGAGCGCGGCCTCGCCCTGCGCGAGGCGGCCTCGACCGCTGCCGCCTGCCGCGACCTCGGACCCGGTGAGATCGGGATCGGGCCGGCGATCTGCGGCAGCCTCTACGGCCTCGACGTCGTCGCCACGGCGGTGGAGGACAACCTCGCCGCGTTCACCCAGTTCGCCCTGGTCTCCGCCGGCACCCTGCCCGTCGAGGGTGCCGGGGACGATGGCCTCCTCGTGACCCTGCTGCCCGACGCCAACGTGCCCGGCATCCTGCGCCGGCTGCTCGGTGTCCTCGAGCAGCGCGGCGTCAACATGACCAACCTGGTCACCCGGCCGGTGCCGAGCACGCCCGGGCTGTTCGTGTTCCTGCTGTTCCTGTCCGGGTCGTTCAGCGCCGACGACTTCGCCGAGATGGCGCAGGAGTGGGCGGGGCTGGGTGGCAGCGCCCGCGCGATCGGCCGGATCTCGCCGCTCGCCGAGCTGGCGGGTCGGCAGTGACGCTGGACGGCTCCCCGGCGGGGACCTTCGAGCGGGTCGCCGTCGTCGGCGCCGGGCTGATCGGCGGCTCGATCGCGCGCCGGCTCAGCGAGCGCGGTCTCGACGTGGTCGCCGTCGACCCCGACGCCGGCACCCGCGCCGACGCCGCGGCCGCGGGTCTCGAGGTGGGGGAGCAGGTGCCCGCCGACCGCGACCTGGTGATCCTCGCCAACCCCCTCGACGTCATGCCCGCCGTCCTCGCCCGGGTCGCGACGGCCGCTCCGGACGCCGTGGTGATCGACGTCGGCAGTGCCAAGGTCGTCGTGCGCGAGGCCGCCGCGGACGCCGGGCTCGAGCACCGCTACGTCGGCTGCCACCCGATGGCCGGCACCGAGTGGTCGGGCTTCGCCCACTCCGACCCGGAGCTGCTCGTTGGCGCCACCTGGGCCGTCACCCCGGCGCGGTCGGCCGACGTCGACCCGCTCGTGGTCGGGGTCGTCGGCTTCCTGGTCGAGCACTTCGCGGCCACCGTGGCGCTGCTCGACGCTGTGGAGCACGACCGCGCGGTCGCCCTGGTCAGCCACGCGCCCCACGTGCTCGCGCACGCGCTCCTGGGAGTCGCCGAGGCCGCCGCCGACGACTTGCCGGCGGCGGTCCACCTGGCCGCCGGCAGCTTCCGCGACGGGACCCGGGTCGCGGGGCGCAACCCGCTGCGCACCCACAACATGCTGGTCGAGAACACCGCCGCGCTCGGTGCTGTCGTCGACGACCTGATCGCCGTGCTGCAGGGTTACCGTCGCGACCTCGACGACCCCGCCGCGCTGCGCGCCCGCCTCGACGACGCGGCCGTGCGCGCGGACGCCGTACGGCGCCCGGAGGTCGTCTGGAGTCCCTGTGCGGAGCCGGACGGCCTGGGCGGACTGGTGCGCGACGCCCGGGAGTCGGGCGCGTCGTACCTGGTCCGTCGGGGCGAGCGCGGCCTGGAGCAGGCGCGGCCCTGAGGTCGGTGTCCGGGGCGTCGGGAATCCCCGGCTACCCGGGGACTCCTGACGTTCTCAGGCGAAGCATCGGCCGAGAACGTCAGGATCTCCCTGAGAAGTCGGGCCCAGCTGCGCTCGATGGTCGTCCCCGCCAGCTCGGTGCGGCACTGCCCGCGCCGGCAGCCCTAGGCGAAGACGTCGACGTGCACGTGGTCGCGGTGCTCGAGGACGACCCGGTCGCCGGAGCGCGACGGCGGGTCGTACTCGCGCCAGGAGTCGTCGCGACCGGCCCGCCAGATCCGGGCGTCGAAGATCACCGTCTGCACCCCGAGCCGGTCGGCCTGGGCGACCAGGTACTGCGCCAGCGCCCAGCCGGCCCGCTTGTTGGCCGGGTTGACCGGCCGGAAGAAGATGTCGACGGCGCGGCCGTCGTAGTGCGTCGAGCCGGGCATGTGGCCGCTGCTCACCCCGCCGGGGGCGAAGCCGCCGAGCGGCAGCTCGCCGAAGGCCCCGGCGACGTCGCGACGGACGGCGTCGGCCCGCTCGGTCAGTCCGCCGGGCGTCAGGTCGGCCGAGACCGGTCGCCGCATCGCCGTCCACGCGGCACGCGAAGGCGCGCGGCGAGTTCCCGGTGAGCGCGGAGGCCAGCACGCGGGCGTCGGCCTCGTGGTCGGCGTACGCGCCGGGGAAGCCGGAGCGCTGCACCTCCTGGGCGGCCTCGGTGATCTCCAGGCTGCGGTAGTCGGGGACCTTCACGAGCGCGTCGTAGAACGAGTTGCTGGCGTGCACCGGGTCGGTGACCTGGCTCGACGGTGCCCCAGCCCTGCGAGGGGCGCTGCTGGAAGAGGCCGAGGGAGTCGCGGTCGCCGTAGTCGAGGTTCTGCAGGTCCGACTCCTGGTACGCCGTGGCCAGGGCGATCGAGACCGCGCGCGCCGGCAGCCCCCGGCGTACGGCGACCGCGGCGATCGTCGCGGCGTTCTCTGCCTGCTCGAGGCTGAGGTCGACGGTGAGACCGTCGACCGTGGCCGCACAACCTGCCTGGTCGAAGAGCGGGACCCGGAGCCCGCCGGTCACGGCGCGGATCCCGACGACGACGACGACCGCGAGCACGGCAAGACCGACCACCGTCCCCACGACCCGCCCGCCCATGCTCACCAGTGTGGCGGGTGGGTGGTGCGCGTGCCGACCGGCCCCGCGGAACGCCCCGGCAGCGGGAGCGCTGTCGGGGTCAGTTCTTGTGCAGCGCCTCGTTGAGCGCGATGCCGGAGCCCTTCCACGGCACGGCCTCGATGGCA
Organism: uncultured Actinomycetota bacterium; assembly: GCA_963757695.1. GTDB lineage: Bacteria > Actinomycetota > Actinomycetes > Propionibacteriales > Nocardioidaceae > Nocardioides. The sequence continues at coordinate 601,188 of CAVWTJ010000001.1, read as the reverse complement.
CCGGAGACCGAGTTGCGGCGGAAGAGCACGTTGTCGAGGCCCGAGAGCTCGAGCGCCTTGATCGTCGTCGGCTTGCCGTCGCGGTCGGTGATGGTGACCTTGGTGCCCGCGGTGACGTAGCAGCCGGCCTCCACCACGCAGTCGTCGCCGAGCGAGATGCCGATGCCGGAGTTGGCGCCCGAGCAGGCAGCGCTCGCCGATCGAGATGACCTGCTTGCCGCCGCCCGAGAGGGTGCCCATGATCGAGGCGCCCGCCGCCGACGTCGGAGCCGTCGCCGACGACGACGCCCGCCGGAGATGCGGCCCTCGACCATGGACGCCGCCCAGGGTGCCGGCGTTGAAGTTGACGAAGCCCTCGTGCATCACGGTCGTGCCCTCGGCGAGGTGGGCGCCGAGGCGGACCCGGTCGGCGTCGCCGATCCGGACCCCGGACGGCACGACGTAGTCGACCATCCGCGGGAACTTGTCGACGCCGTAGACCGTCACGTGCTGGCCGGCGGCCTTCAGCCGGGCCCGGGTCAGCTCGAAGCCGGCGACCGCGCACGGCCCGGCCGAGGTCCACACGACGTTGGTGAGCAGGCCGAAGACGCCCGTCGAGCGAGAGCCCGTGCGGCTGGCACCAGGCGGTGGCTGAGGAGGTGCAGCCGCAGCCAGGCCTCCTCGGTCGTCGTGGGAGCGGCGGCCAGGTCGGCGATCTCGACCAGGCGCACCTCGCGGGTCACTCCGCGCGCCTCGTCCGGCGTCGCCAGGGACGGTCAGCTCGGTCGGGCGAGCCGCCCGCGGTGGCGTCAGGACCGGGTCGGGGAACCAGGCGTCGAGGACGCGTCCCCGCGGTGTCGAGGGTGACCAGGGCGTGTCCGGAGGCGGCAGTGCTCATGGGACGCCACTCTACGGATCCCCGGAGCCGGTTTGGGGTGCGGTCCGAGGGGGGACAGAACGGCCATGTCTCGCACCCGTCGCCTCCTGGGGCTCACCACGGCCCTGGTCCTCGCCCTCTCCTCGCCGGCCGTCGCGGGCCCGTCGACCGCCGGCAGCCGCACCGACGGGTCCCGCGCCGTTCCCGACACAGCCGTCGACGCGCCGCGCTCGGCCGTCGGCGTCCTGGGCTCGCCCGACCCGCGTCTCCGCGCAGGTCCGTCTGGCCGGTCCGCCGGCGCACCGGCACCCTCACCACCACACGGTCACCCCCACCGGTGACCCGTCGCAGAACCTCACCACGGTGCGGATGGTCCAGGACCGGCTGCGGGGGACGGTCTCGGCCCGCGTCACCCTGGGGGCCGCGCCGACGGAGGCCACCGATGCGCCGCTCGTCGTCGGCTTCGGCAAGGTGGTGACCGACGAGTCCGGCCCCTACTGCCAGGAGACCGCCGGGTCGGTGATCGGCCCCAGCCACACCTACGGCACCTCCGGCGCGTACGACGGCGCCCGACCTCGACTTCGGTCTCGCCCTGCCCGCAGCCAGGACGCAGGGCTGGAGCTGCGCGTTCGCTGTCGTCTACTCCCTCGACGCCGACGGCCAGATCGACGGGGTCCACGACGCCGTGACCACCGACCAGCTCAAGGAGAAGCGGCAGAAGCCGGCGCTGAAGATCACGATCAAGGGCAAGAAGCTCGACCGTCGAGGCTTCACCAAGGTGCCGATCACGATCCACAACAGCGCCCGGACGATCGCCAAGGCGCCCAGCGTCCGGCTCAGCTGGAGGACCGAGGGGTGCCCAGGTCAGGGCGAACAAGAAGGTGGGCACGATCAAGCCCGGCGCCACGAAGAAGGGCTACTTCTACGTGCGCAAGACCAGCCGTGGCACCGCCACGATCACCTTCACGGTCAGGTCCAAGGACTACCGGCGCTCGGTCGTCGGTGAAGGTCCGTCCGGTCTGACCGGCGCACGAGCCTCCGCACGCACCACCGCACGAGACCGCCGGGGCGGGCCGGCTACTGGCCGGTCCGCCCGTCGATGCACTCGCGCAGCAGGTCGGCATGGCCGCAGTGACGTGCGTACTCCTCGATGAGGTGGACCAGCACCTCGCGCAGCTCCAGCTCGCCGTCGGGGTGGGAGCCGAGGGCGTCGAGCTCCAGGTCGGCGTACACCTCCTCGGCGTGGGCCACCTCGGCCGCGCCAGGTCGTCCAGGCGTCGTCGACGACCGCTGGGTCGGCGACCGCGCCGTGGAAGGCGAGGTCCCGGTCGGCCGCGGAGCGGTAGAGGCGGGGCAGGTCGAGGTCGCGCTCCACGACCCGTCGGCACCAGGACTGCTCCACCGCGGCCAGGTGGCGGACCAGTCCCAGCAGGGACAGCGACGAGGGCGGCACCGAGCGCCGGGCGAGCTGCTCGGCGTCGAGGCCCTCGCACTTGAGCTCGAAGGTCAGTCGGTAGTGCCGCAGGTAGTCGAGGAGGACGGCCCGCTCGCCGCGCAGCGGGTGATCGGTCTCCGGCACCCGGGGATCGTCGGCGGGGTCGACCCACAGGTCGGGGAACCGGCGGGCCGGCTGTCTCGGTCATCTCGCTACTCAAGCGGTCGTGCTCTCGGCGGGCAACCGGTTTCGACGCCGTCGGGTCGCGATCGCGACGCCGGTCACCGCGACGACCAGCCCGGCCAGCTCGCGCAGGTCCAGGGTGTCGCCCAGCACCAGCCAGGCGAGCACCGCGGTCATGGGCGGCATCAGGAAGAAGACGCTGGACGACGCGCCGGCGCCGCCGCGACGGACGAGCGCGCCGAGGAGCAACAGGCCGACGACCGAGTTCACGACGGCCAGGAAGACCAGCGCGACCAGCCCCTTGCCGGGGTCGGCGACGGGGTGGGTGCCGTCGAGCACGAGCGCGAGGACCGCGAGCGGCGGCACCGCGACGGCGAACTGCACGGACGCCGACCACCACGGGTCGGTGCCGACCGGGATCCAGCGCTGCCCCATCGTCCCGAGGCTCAGCGCGAGCATGCTCAGCAGGCCGCAGGTCACCCCCACCGTCCCGCCGGCCTCGTCGACGTCCGGTCCGAGCACCAGCACGACGCCCAGGACGCCGATCGCCGAGCCCGACGACCTGCACCGGACGCACCCGCTCACGCAGGAGCACCCCGGCCAGCACGACCGTCAGCACCGGCGACAACGAGTGGAGGAGCGCCCCGAGGGTGGCGCCGAGACCCGCGTCGAAGGCGAGGTACATCAGGCCGAACTGCAGCCCGTTCATGGCCAGCCCGACCAGGCACACCCGCACCAGCGTCGCGCGGTCCATCCGCAACGGTCCCCGCCGCCAGCGAGCCAGCGGCACCAGGATCAGCGCGGCCAGCAGGAACCGCGAGGCCAGCAGCGTGAACGGCGCGACCGCGTCGACCCCGGCGGGCCCGGCGATGTAGCCCGAGGACCAGACCAGCACGAACGCGGCTCCCGGGCCCCACGGGAACGACGGCCGCTGGTCCATGACCGCAGCCTCGCACGAGCGGTGCGGGCGGGCCCGGACCGGCAGCGGGCACGGACCGCGGCGCGACGGGCCGTCGCGCTCGAGACCGCCGGGAGACGGGAGCCGACGCGACGGGCCATGTGCTTTGCTCGGTGGATGGCCAGTCGCTCGGTGTTCGTGCTGCACGAGCACCACCGCCCCCGCCACCACTTCGACCTGCGGCTCGAGGAGGACGGCGTCCTGCGGTCCTGGGCCGTGCCCAAGGGGATGCCCACCGACGCCCGGCGCGACCGGCTCGCCGTCGCCGTGGGCGACCACGATCTCGACCACGCGACGTACACCGACGAGCACAAGTCGATCGCCGACCACGGGTGGTGGGAGCTGCTCGACCGGACCGAGCGGCGCTTCGTGTTCGAGCTGCACGGGGAGCGCGACGTACGCCGCTATGCGCTCATCGACACCGACGGCGAGGCCGGGGGTCCTGGTTGCTGCACCTGACCAAGGACCAGCCTGGTTAGACTGGGCGCACAGGCGTCTGAGCCGTCATCAGCGGCGAGCCTCCGGAAGAACGGGTCCCGCCAGCCCACCGGCGAGGCCTCAGTAGAACCGGACGGGTGGCCCGTCACAGCCGTGCAATGAGCGGTCGCCCGTCCGGAGCATCCGGGGGAGCGGCAAGCGAGGTGGTACCGCGGCACCGCCCGGGTCGTCCTCGTCGCCCGATGCAGCACGGACGACGCAGGAGCAGCCCGATGACCTATCCCCAGAACCCCTCCCACGGGACCGGCGCCGCCGTCCCCTCCAGCCCCCGCTTCCCCGAGATCGAGGAGCGGATCCTGGCGTTCTGGGAGGCCGACGGCACGTTCCAGGCCAGCATCGACGCAGCGCGACGCCGGCGCCGACGGGGCCGAACGAGTTCGTCTTCTACGACGGCCCGCCGTTCGCCAACGGCCTGCCGCACTACGGCCACCTGCTCACCGGCTACGTCAAGGACCTCATCCCGCGCTACCAGACGATGCGCGGGCGCAAGGTCGAGCGCCGCTTCGGCTGGGACACCCACGGGCTGCCCGCCGAGCTCGAGGCGATGCGCCTCAACGGCATCAAGACCACCGACGAGATCGTCGAGATGGGCATCGACAGGTTCAACGAGGCCTGCCGCGAGTCGGTGATGAAGTACACCGGCGAGTGGCGCGACTACGTCACCCGCCAGGCGCGCTGGGTCGACTTCGACAACGACTACCGCACCATGAACCCCGACTACATGGAGTCGGTGATCTGGGCGTTCAAGCAGCTCCACGACAAGGGCCTCGTCTACGAGGGCTTCCGGGTGCTGCCCTACTGCTGGAACGACGAGACGCCGCTGTCCAACCACGAGCTGCGGATGGACGACGACGTCTACCAGAACCGCCAGGACCCGGCCGTCACCGTCGGCTACCGCTTCGACGCCATGCCGGACTGGGCGGGCGGCGCCGACCCCGTCCTCGACGGCACGCACGTGCTGATCTGGACCACGACGCCGTGGACGCTGCCGTCCAACCTCGCGGTGATGGTCGGCTCCGACATCGACTACGTCGTGGTCGAGGCGCCGGTGCCCGGCACCGACGAGACCGCCCGCTACCTGCTCGCCGAGGCCCGGCTGGCGTCGTACGCCCGCGAGCTCGGCGACGAGCCCCGACGTCGTCGGCCGCTACCGCGGCGCCGACCTGGTCGGGCGCACCTACACGCCGCCGTTCTCCTACTACGCCGGCCACGAGAACGCCTTCCGCGTGGTCGCCGCCGACGACGCGGTCACCACCACCGACGGCACCGGGCGTCGTGCACACCGCCGGCGCGTTCGGTGAGGTCGACAAGGAGGTCACCGACCGCGAGGACATCGAGGCGGTGATGCCGGTCGGCAAGGACGGCCGGTTCACCGTTCCCGGTCACCGACTACGAGGGCATGCAGGTCTTCGACGCCAACCTGCACGTGATCGACCACCTCAAGGCCGCCACCCGCGGCGGCACCAGGGCCGGCTCGGTCACGCCCGGCACGATCCTGCTGCGCCGCGAGACCTACGACCACTCCTACCCGCACTGCTGGCGCTGCCGCGAGCCCCTGATCTACAAGGGCGTCTCGTCGTGGTTCGTCGAGGTCACCGCGATCAAGCAGCGGATGCTCGAGCTCAACCAGCAGATCAACTGGGTGCCCGACCACATCCAGGACGGCCAGTTCGGCAGGTGGCTGGAGAACGCCCGCGACTGGTCGATCACCCGCAACCGGTTCTGGGGCAGCCCGGTGCCGGTGTGGAAGAGCGACGACGCGGCCTACCCGCGCATCGACGTCTACGGCTCCTTCGCCGAGATCGAGCGCGACTTCGGCCGGCTGCCCGCGCAACAAGGCCGGCGAGCCCGACCTGCACCGGCCCGTACGTCGACGACCTGGTGCGCCCCAACCCCGACGACCCGCGCACGCCGGAGGAGGGGCAGTCGACGATGCGCCGCGTCACCGACGTCCTCGACGTGTGGTTCGACTCCGGCTCGATGAGCTACGCCCAGGTGCACTACCCGTTCGAGAACGCAGAACTGGTTCGACGGCACCGCGCAAGGGCACTTCCCGGCCGACTTCATCGTCGAGTACATCGGCCAGACCCGCGGCTGGTTCTACACGCTGCACATCCTGGCCACCGCGATCTTCGACAAGCCGGCCTTCGAGAACTGCATCAGCCACGGCATCGTGCTCGGCTCCGACGGCAACAAGATGTCGAAGTCGCTGCGCAACTACCCCGACGTCTCCGAGGTCTTCGACCGCGACGGCGCCGACGCGATGCGCTGGTTCCTGATGTCGAGCCCGATCCTGCGCGGCGGCAACCTCGTCGTCACCGAGCAGGGCATCCGCGACTCGGTGCGCCAGGTGATGATCCCGCTCTGGAACAGCTGGTACTTCTTCCAGCTCTACGCCAACGCCGCCCAGGGCGGGGCCGGCTACGACGCGCCGGCCTCGACCGGCCTCGACCGACCCGCTCGACCGCTACCTGCTGGCCAAGTGCCGCCAGTACGTCGAGCGGATGACCGCCGCGCTCGACTCCTACGCCGTCGCCGACGCGTGCGACGCGACCCGGTCGTTCCTCGACGTGCTCACCAACTGGTACATCCGCCGCTCGCCGCGACCGGTTCTGGGGCGACGACCGGCCGGCCTTCGACACCCTGCTACACCGTGCTCGAGGTCGTCTGCCGGGTCACCGCGCCGCTGCTGCCGCTGACCACCGAGGAGATCTGGCGCGGGCTGACCGGCGGGCGCTCGGTGCACCTCGCCGACTGGCCGACGCCCGACGACCTGCCCGCCGACGACGCGCTGGTGGCCGCGATGGACCAGGTGCGCGAGATCTGCTCGGCCACCTCGGCGCTGCGCAAGGCCGGCCGGCCTGCGCAACCGGCTGCCGCTGGCCGACGCTGACCGTCGTGGTCGCCGACCCGGCGCGCGCTGGCCGGCTTCGAGGTCGATCGTCGCCGACGAGGTCAACGTCAAGGCGGTGCGCCTGCTGGCCGCCGACTGCGACGAGGCGGCGGCGTACGGCGTCGAGCAGAAGCTCACCGTCAACGCCCGCGCCGCCGGGCCCGCGGCTCGGCAAGGACGTGCAGCTCGCGATCAAGGGCTCGAAGTCCGGTGACTGGTCGGTGGCCGAGGACGGCACCGTCACCGCCGGCGGGCTGGCGCTGGTCGAGGGCGAGTACACCCTCGAGACGGTCGCCGGCTCGGCCGACGACGACACCGCCACCGGCGTGCTGCCGGGCGGTGGCTTCGTCGTGCTCGACACCGCGGTCACCCCCGAGCTGGCCGCCGAGGGCCTGGCCCGCGACCTGGTGCGCGCGGTCCAGCAGGCGCGCCGCGACGCCGGCCTCGACGTCTCCGACCGGATCGCGCTGACCGTCGGCGGCTCGGAGGCCGTGCAGGCCGCGGCCCGCACCCACGAGGCGCTGATCGCCGGCGAGACGCTGGCGACGTCGTACGCCGTGGCGGCCCGGCATCGGCGCGGACGCGGGTGCGACCGTCGAGCTCGGCGACGGGGAGAAGGCGACCGTCCTGGTAGCCAAGGCCTGACCCGCCGAGTCGGCGCCGACGTCGCGCCGACTCGGCAGCAGCTGGGCGGACGCGGCGGGTAGGTGGTCAGGTCGCGCCGTCGGTCGAGGTGCTTCAATCCAGGCATGCGCTCGCGACCTGGCAGGACCTGTGCATCGACGCCCTCGACGTGGCGGCGCAGAGCGCGTTCTGGGCGGCGGTGACCGGGCTCGAGGTCGTCGGCCCCGCGCGAGCACCGGCGCGCTCGAGGGCTCCTCCGCCGCGCCACACGATCTGGGTCAACGAGGTCGACCGGCCCGCACACGGTGAAGAACCGCCTGCACCTCGACGTCTACGCGGCCTCGATCGACGACCTCACCGCCCTCGGCGCGACCGTGCTCGCGCCCGCCGAGGAGACCGGCCTCGGCTGGACGGTGATGGCCGACCCCGAGGGCAACGAGTTCTGCGCGTTCCTGCGCGACGCCGGCCGCGCTGCCGGCCTACCGCCTGCACGGCATCGGCGATCGACTGCGTCGACCCGGAGCGCCTGGCGCGCTGGTGGGGCGAGGCGTTCGGTGTCGCGCCGACGCCACGAGGCCGAGGACGACTGGTGGACGATCACCGGCGCCGGCCCCGACGACCGTGCTGACGCTCGACTTCGCGCCGGTGCCCGAGCCGCGCACGGTGCCCAACCGGGTGCACTGGGACGTCGCCGGCGAGGTCGCCGCGCTGCTCGCCGCGGGGCGCGACCCACCTGTGGGACAGCCGAGCGCTGGACGTCCTGGCCGACCCGGAGGGCAACGAGTTCTGCGTGTTCGCGACCGCCTGATTGACTGACGACGGCATGACTCCGAGCCCCCGCGCTCGACCTGCCGACCGACGTCGTCACCCTGACCCGGCAGCTGTGCGACATCGAGTCGGTCAGCCGCGACGAGCAGGCGATCGCCGACGCGGTCGAGGCGGCGCTCCGCGCGCTGCCGCACCTCGACCGTCACCCGCCTCGGGCACACCGTGGTCGCCCGCACCGACCTCGGCCGCGGCGAGCGGGTGGTCATCGCCGGCCACCTCGACACGGTGCCGGTCAACGACAACCTCCCGAGCCGCCTCGACGAGGCGACCGGCCTGCTGCACGGGCTCGGCACCTGCGACATGAAGGGCGGCGACGCCGTCATCCTGCGCCTGGCCGCGACCCTGCCCGAGCCGGTGCGCGACGTGACCTACGTGCTCTACGAGGCCGAGGAGATCGACGAGGTCCACAACGGGCTCAAGCAAGCTCGCCGAGCAGCGACCCCGACCTGCTCGAGGCCGACTTCGCGATCCTGATGGAGCCCTCCAACGCCGTCGTCGAGGCCGGCTGCCAGGGCACCCTGCGCGTCGACGTCCGCACGACGGGCGAGCGGGCCCACTCGGCGCGCGCTGGCGGGGGTCAACGCCATCCACGGCGCCGGCGAGGTCCTCGCCCGGCTCAACGCCTACGAGGCGCGGCGGCCGGTGATCGACGGGCTGGAGTACCACGAGGGCCTCAACGCGGTGTTCGATCCGCGGCGGCGTCGCCGGCAACGTGCTGCCCGACGAGTGCGTCGTCGAGGTCAACTTCCGCTTCGCCCCCGACCGCAGCGAGGCCGAGGCCGAGGCGTTCGTCGCGCGAGTTCTTCGACGGCTTCGAGGTCGCGCTCACCGACACCGCGCCCGGCGCGCTGCCCGGCCTCGACCGGCCGGCGGCCAAGGCGTTCGTCGAGGCCGTCGGCGGCGAGGTCGAACCCGAAGTTCGGCTGGACCGACGTGGCCCGCTTCACCGCGCCTCGGCGTGCCGGCGGTCAACTACGGCCCCGGTGACCCGATGCTGGCCCACAAGCAGGAGGAGCACGTGCCGGTCGAGCACATCGAGCGCTGCGACGCAGCAGCTGCGCACCTGGCTGCGGACGGTCGAGTCGGCGCAGTGAGAGGGCCAGGTGGCAAGGGCCCGGTCTATCCAGCGGCGCAGCCAGGTCGACGACCAGTCCACCACCGACCAGCGGCTGCTCGACTCCCGCGGCCCCAGCCGACTGGGTGCACACCGACCCGTGGCGGGTGCTGCGGATCCAGGCCGAGTTCGTCGAGGGCTTCGGCACGCTGGCCGAGCTCGGCCCGGCGATCGGCGTCTTCGGCTCGGCCCGCACCGCCGGTCGACCACCCGTCGTACGCCCAGGGCGAGGAGGTCGGCCGACGCCTGGTCGAGGCCGGCTTCGCCGTGATCACCGGCGGCGGCCCGGGCGCGATGGAGGCGGCCAACAAGGGCGCCAGCGAGGCCGGCGGCGTCAGCGTCGGCCTCGGCATCGAGCTGCCCTTGGAGTCCGGCCTCAACGAGTGGGTCGACGTCGGCATCAACTTCCGCTACTTCTTCGCCCGCAAGACGATGTTCGTGAAGTACTCCCAGGGCTTCGTGGTGCTGCCCGGTGGTCTCGGCACCCTCGACGAGCTCTTCGAGGCCGTGACGCTGGCGCAGACCGCAGAAGATCACGTCGTTCCCGATCGTGCTGCTCGGCGTCGACTACTGGTCCGGGCTGCTCGACTGGCTGCGCGACACCGTGCTGGCCGACGGCAAGATCTCCGCCGTCCGACCTCGACCGGCTGGTGCTCACCGACGACGTCGACGAGGCGGTCGCGCTGATGACGCGCGTCGCGGGACGCGCGATGATCTGGCTCACCACGGTCCTGGTCGTGCTCGCGATGGGCGGCATCGCCCTGGTCGCGTCCGGCAGGGGCGCGCCGATGGTCGAGGAGTACGACGACCGTCCCGACGCCCTGGTGCCCGGCAGGCGACCGCTCGGGGCCGACGACCTGCGTCGGGTCCGCTTCCCGCTGGCGCTTCCGCGGCTACCGGATGGCGGAGGTCGACGCGCTCCTCGACCGGCTCGCCGACCGAGCTCGACGCGACACGCCGCGTGGACGAGCCGGAGTCGACGGAGGACGCAGCCGAACGCGTCCGAGTGACACACTCTCCCACGTGTCCATATCGTGCCATCGTCTACGTCCTCACCGCGCTCGCCGCGGTGGTCGTGGTCCTCACCCGCCTGCGGCTGCGGCGCGACGCCCGCGGCGCCGGGCGCAGCGAGATCGCCCGCGGACCGGTCGCCGTCCACACGATCGCCGGCGCGCTGGCCCTGGTCACGCTGGACGACGTTCCTCGCTCGCCGGTGACGCGCTCGGCGAGAACGCGCTCAGCCTGGTCGGCATCGCCGCGCTCGTGCTGCTGGTGGATCGTGGTCGTCGCCGGGCTGCTGATCCTGGCTGCGCTGGCTGCCCGCCCGCGGGCGCCACGCCTCGCCGGCCGCGGACGATCGCTGGTGGAGGGCCCGGGTTGTCCGCTCCTCGGCCACGTGGGGATGCTCGGCGGCGTCGTCGTCTTCACCTACGCCTACCTCGTGAATGCGGTCTGACATGTCCTCTCGATCCCTCCGCATCGCCGCGCCGCTCGCTCGCGCGGTGCTCCTCGCGGCGCTCTGCGCGCTGCTGGCCCTCGCGCTGCCGTCCGCGGCCGGCCCGGCGCCGGCGGCCCCGCGCGCGGCCGTCGGCCGCGACGCATCGGCCCAGCCGCCGTGCTGACCCGCAAGGTCATCGGCCACTCGGTCCAGGGCCGCGCCCTGGTCGCCTTCCACCTCGGGCGAGCCGGGACGACCGGGCGCGCCGAAGGTCGTGCTGATCGCGACCATGCACGGCAACGAGGGCGCCCCGCGCCAGATCCTGCAGGCCCTCGTCGACGGGCCGCGAGGTGATCGGCATCGACCTGTGGGTGCTGCCGACGTACAACCCCGACGGGCTGGCCGCCGGCACCCGCAAGAACGCCCACGGCGTCGACCTCAACCGCAACTTCCCCTACGGCTGGGCCGACCTCGACGGCAGCTACGAGTCCGGCCCGCGAGCGGCCTCCGAGCCCGAGACCCGGGCGGTGATGGGCGTTCCTGCGACACAGGTCAAGCCGCAGACGGATCCTCAGCTTCCACCAGCCGCTCAACGGCGTCGACACCGACACCAAGATCCCGGGCTTCGCCCGCCGGGTGGCCCGCAAGCTCGCACCTGCCGACCCAGACCCTCGACTGCGGCGGGCGTCTGCCACGGCACCATGACCGGCTGGTTCAACCACACGCTTCGCCGGCGCCGCGCTCACCGTCGAGTACGGCGCCAACCCGGGCCGGCGCCGGATGCGCGACGTCGCCCCGGACCAGGTGCTCTCGGTCTTCCGCGCCGCCCGCGGCGTCGTCGGCCGCGAGCCCTGGCTGACCCCGAGTCGGCTGAGCGCCGTCAGCGGCCCTCGAAGACCGGCTTCTCCTTGGCCAGGAACGCCGCGACCGCGGCCCGGTGGTCGCTGGTCGCGCCGGTACTCGCTCATCATCGCGCTCTCCACCTCGAGCGCCTCGGCGAAGGTGTGCCCGGCGGCGTAGCGCGACCGCGCGGCGGATCGCGCCCGAGCGCGACCGTGGGCCCGGCGGCCAGCCGCGCGGCCAGCGCGGCGACCTCGTCGGCGAGCGTCGTCGGCGGGCACGACCGGCGTGGCCAGGCCGAGCTCGAGGGCCTCCGCGGCCTTGACCGTGCGGGGGAAGTAGAGCAGCTCCATCGCCTTGGCCCGGCCCACGAGCAGCGGCAGGTGGTAGCTGGCGCCGGTGTCGCAGGACAGCGCGACGTTGGCGAAGGCGAGGTTGAAGCCGGCCGTGTCGGCGACGATGCGCAGGTCGCAGGCGAAGGCGAGCGACGCGCCGGCGCCCGCCGCCACCCCGTTGACCGCGGCGATCACCGGCTTCTCCATGCTCGCGAGCGCGGTCACGATCGGGTTGTAGTGCTCGTCGACGGTGGTGAAGAGGCGCGTCGCTGCCGCCGTTCTCGAGCAGGTCGATGTGCTCCTTGAGGTCCTGGCCGGTGCAGAAGGCGCGGCCGGTGCCCGGTCAGCACCACGCAGCGCACGGCCGGGTCGTCGGCCACCTGGGCGGTGATCTCGACCAGCAGCTCCTTGGTCGCGATGTCGAGGCTGTTCATCGCCTCGGGCCGGTTCAGGGTGATCGTCGCGACCCCGCTCGGTGACGTCGAGGAGGACCGGTGCAGTCGGTCATGCGTCGAGTCTGTCATCGGCGCGGACCGCTGCGCAGGCTCGGCCTGGCCCGGGACGGCGCCGGCGGGCCCAGGTGAGCACGGTTCGGCAGGCGATGGTGCGGTCGTGGTGTCCCATAGGGGATAATGGACGACCGCACACGAGCGGCAGGATTCGGCACTGCTCGCGAGTATCAACAGGAAGAGGGTGCCGCATGGCGGCGATGAAGCCGCGGACCGGCGACGGTCCGCTGGAGGTCACCAAGGAAGGCCGCGGCATCGTGATGCGCGTCCCCCTCGAGGGCGGTGGCCGCCTCGTGGTGGAGCTCAACGCCGAGGAGGCCGGCGCCCTCGGCGACGCCCTCAAGAACGTCGTCGGGTGACCCGGGCCACCACGCCGGTCCTGCCCAGCCAGGTCTCACCGCCCGACTTCGCGCTGAGCCACCGGCTGGCGCACACGTTCGTCGGAGCCGATGTCGTCGCCGTCCCGGTCATCCCGGACCGCGACGCCACGGTCGGTGGGACCGGCTCCGGCGCGGGTGCTGACACCGGTGTCGGTGAGGTGCTGCTCGGGCCCGGTGCCGCCGAGCTCGGCGACGACCTCGGGCTCGACCTGCTCGCGCATCGCCGAGGCCGCCTCGGCGACCGGCCGCACGGGCGAGGTCATCACGGTGCCGATCCCGCTCGGCGGACCCGACAACGCCGACCTGCGCCTCGTCCTGCTCGTCGGTGTGGGGGACCAGACCCCCGAGGACCTGCGTCGCGCAGGCGCCGCGCTCGCCCGCGCCTGCCACGACCGGGCCGCCGTCGGTGACCACGATCGCCGCCCTCGACCCCGACGCCGGGATCGAGGCCTTCGTGACCGGGGCGATGCTCGGCTCGTTCGGCTTCAGCTGGCACTCCGCGCCCCCCGAGCACCTACCGGTCGCGCCAGGTCGTGCTCGCCGGCCTCGCGGAGAGCGCCGAGGTCGTCGACCGGGCGGCGCTCGACCGGGCCGTCGCGCTCGGTGGCGCCGGCTGGCGCGCGCGGATGCTGGCGACCGTGCCGTCCAACCTGAAGAACCCCGCCTGGCTCGCCGAGCAGGCCGAGCAGCTCGCGGAGCCGCGCCGGGCTCACCTACCGTGTCTGGGACGAGCAGCAGCTCGCCACCGAGGGGTTCGGCGGCATCATCGGCGTCGGCCAGGGCTCGGCGACGCCGCCCCGCCTGATCCGTCTCGACTACACGCCCCGACGGCGCCACGCGACGCACCCCCACCGTCGTGCTCGTCGGCAAGGGCATCACCTTCGACTCCGGCGGGCTCTCGATCAAGCCCGCCCAGGGCATGGTCAGCATGAAGCGCGACATGACCGGCGGCGCGGTCGTGCTGGCGACCATGGCCGCGCTCGCGCGCCGTCGGCTGCCCGGTGCAAGGTCGTCGGCCTCGTCGCCGCCGCCGAGAACGCCGTCTCCGGCAGCGCCATGCGCCCCGGCGACGTGCTGCGCCACTACGGCGGCCGCACCTCCGAGGTCACCAACACCGACGCCGAGGGCCGCCTGGTCCTCGCCGACGCCCTCGCCTACGCCGTCGCCGAGCTCAAGCCGGCGGCGATCGTCGACGTCGCCACGCTCACCGGCGCGGTCAAGGTCGCGCTCGGTCAGGAGCTCGGTGGCCTGTTCGCCAACGACGACGCGCTCGCCGCGTCGTCTGCTGGCCGCGGGCGAGCAGGCCGGGGAGCCGTTCTGGCGCTTCCCGCTCTTCGCCGGCTACGAGGAGAAGCTCGCCTCGAAGGTCGCCGACGCCGACAACGGCCCGGGTGGCGCCGGGCGCCATCACCGCGGCGCTCTACCTCCAGCACTTCGTCGGCGACGTGCCGTGGGCCCACCTCGACATCGCCTCGGTCGGCGACGTCCCCGAGGACCGCTTCGAGTGGACCCAGGGCCCCTCCGGCTTCGGCGCCCGCGCGCTGCTGAGCTGGCTCGGCAGCGCCGGTCCGCTGGACGGGATCGGGTGACCGCGATGACCATGCGCTCGCTGACCGTCCGCTGGTCGCTCGCCGAGGCCCCCGAGGGCGTCGAGGAGCAGCTCGCGACGTACGTCGAGACCACCTCGCACGCCCGCTTCACCGGCATGTCCGGGCCTGCGCTACAAGACGTGGCGGGTCCGGCCCGGTGAGTGGTTCGAGGGCGTCTACGTCTTCGCCACCGACGAGGCCCGCGCGGCCTTCCAGGAGACCTTCACCGCCGGCGCGGCCGACGCGCCCGGCTCGCAGATCGTCGGCAGCGCCCCGATCCTGATCGAGGCCTCCGACGTCGTTGCGATCGCCGAGGGCTGGGACGGCTTCGACGCGGCTGCGCGCTACTGACGGGAGTCGCCCGGCTGGGTGCCTCCCGGACGCTGCTCCCGGACGCTGCTTCTCGGCTCGCTGGGTTTCGACACGCCGGTCGCGGGTCCGTTCCTCACCCGCGCGGCTTGCTCAACCACCTTCAGACGGCCTCGACCTCGTTCCTCGGTCAGGCCGTCTCGCTCAACCACCTTCAGACGGCCTCGACCCGGCGGGCCTGCCGGACGCTGCTTCTCGGCTCACCGGGTTTCGACACGCCGGTCGCGGGTTCGTTCCTCACCCGCGCGGCTTGCTCAACCACCTTCAGACGGCCTCGACCTCGTTCCTCGGTCAGGCCGTCTCAGGCAGCCATTCCTTCTTGGCCAGCAGCAGGCCGTCGCCGACGGGCAGCAGCACCGGCACGAGGCCCTCGTGCTCGGTGATCGTGCGCCCGAGGTCGCGGATCGCGACGGTCTCCTCGTCGCGCCGCGACGGGTCGGCGACCCGGTCGTGCCACAGGGCGTTGTCGAAGGCGACCACGCCGCCGGGGCGCAGCAGGCGCAGCGCCTCGGCGAGGTAGGCGCCGTACTCCGCCTTGTCGCCGTCGGCGAAGACGATGTCGTAGTGCCCGTCGGTCAGCCGGGGCAGCACGTCGAGGGCGGCGCCGGCGATGGTCCGCACCCGCTGGGGGGCGATGCCGGCCTCGGTGAACGTCTCGCGGGCCAGGCGCTGGTGCTCGGCCTCGAGGTCGACGGTGGTGAGGACCCCGTCGGGGCGCATGCCACGCAGCAGCCACAGCCCCGAGACGCCGGTGCCGGTGCCGATCTCGACGACGGCGCGGGCCTCGAGGACCGAGGCGAGGAAGCGCAGCGTCGCGCCGGCTCCGGAGCCGACCGCGGTGACCCCGACCTCGTCGGCGCGCGCCCGCGCATCGCCGAGGAGGTCGTCCTCGGCGACGAAGGCCTCGGCGTAGGACCAGCTCGTGGCGGAGACCGGATGGTCGGCGTGCTGGCATGGGGGAACCGTATCGCCACGAGCCCGAGCGAGAGCCGGGAACACGGCGCAGTGCTCGTTCGTTCTCTTCTCACAGGCAACGTTCAGCGAGACCGTCTAGCGTGGACCTCGTGACGACCAAGAGGGGCGATGACGCCGTGGGCCACCGCGGAGCCACCGGGGACGACGCCGACGTCGGCCGGCGCCGTGCCGACGGACGACGTGCCCAGCTGGGACGAGATCGTCGCCGCGCCACTCCGACCGCGTCTACCGCCTCGCCTACCGACTGACGGGCAACCGGCCCGACGCCGAGGACCTCACCCAGGAGGTCTTCGTCCGGGTCTTCCGCTCGCTGTCGACCTACACCCCCGGCACCTTCGAGGGCTGGCTGCACCGGATCACGACCAACCTCTTCCTCGACCAGGCCCGGCGCAAGCAGCGCATCCGCTTCGACGCGCTCTCCGACGAGCGCGCCGACCGGCTGACGAGCGGGTCGCCGGCGCCCGACGCGGCCTACGCCGACCGCACCTTCGACGACGACGTCGAGGCCGCCCTCGCGACCCTGCCGCCCGACTTCCGGGTCGCGGTGGTCCTGTGCGACGTCGAGGGCCTCACCTACGAGGAGATCGCCGCGATCCTCGACGCCAAGCTCGGCACGGTGCGCTCGCGCATCCACCGCGGCCGCGCCATGCTGCGCGCCGCTCTGGCCCACCGGGCCCCGGCAGCCGGGCGCCAGCGCTACTCCGGTGCCCGCGCACGCGCCGCGACGCAGTGCTCCGGCGACGGCTCCCCGGTCCCGGTGCGGGGGTCGCGATGACGGCGCACCTCGGCACCCGGGTCAGCGCCCTGCTCGACGGCCAGCTCTCCGACGCAGGAGACGCGAGCGGGCCTGGGCCCACGTGCACCTGTGCCACCTGTGCCGCGACCAGGTCGAGCGCGAGGGCTGGGTCAAGACCCGCCTGGCGCGCACGTCGTTCGAGCCCGGCCCGGCCCCGGACGACCCTCAAGGGTGCCCTGCTGGGGATGCCGCCCGGCGACCTGCTGCTGGCGATGTCGCAGGGCCACTCACGCACGCCGTACGCGGCCGGCGCGCCGTCGGGTTCGCCGCCATCGGCGGGGGAGCCGTCGGGGCCGCCGTGATGGGCGTCCTGGCGCTCGGGGCCGCACCTGCCGACGCGCCCTCGATCGACCGCCGTACGCCGGTCACGCAGATCAACACGCCCTCTCCGACCCCGGCCCGGCTGCCCTGCCCGACCCGAGTCGTCCCGGACGTCGGCGGCCACCGGCAGCCCGGGGTTTCCTCGCGCCGTCCCTGTCCGCGTCACCAGGCACAGTGGATGATGGTGAGGTGAACGACGACCACGACCGGCCCGACGGCCGGCCCGACGACCCGACAGCGAGCGACGCAGCCGCTGTCCGGCGACCCCTCGAGCCGTCGCCGGTCGTCCCGGCCCGGGACCAGCCGCCCGAAGGGCCCCCGCCGGGCCCCCCGGCCGGTCCCCGACCGGCCCGCCGCCCGGCCCTCCGCGGGCCACCCCCGTCGACCCCGCCTGGGGCCCGCCCACCGTCGAGCCTCCCGGCCGGCCGCGGGCGGAGGCCCGAGCCACCGGCAGGCTCCGGCCCACTGCCCGGCTCGCCGTTCTACCCGTGGCAGGACCTGGCCCGGGACAGACCGAGGTGCTGGCGGCGGACCCGCCCGCGCCACCTCGCGAGGCGCCCCGCCCGCGGCCGTCGCCGCGGTGGCGTCGCTGATCGGCCTGCTCGCCCTGCTGCTCGGCATCGGCGGCGGAGTGTTCGGCAGCGCGGTCTACGACTTCGTCAACGACGACGACCTCACCGGCGGGCCCTATGCCGGCGGACTGAGCGACGTCGACATCGTCGAGCTCCCTCCGGTCAAGGGCGGCAGGGTGCAGGCCGTCGCCGAGGACGCTGCTGCCCAGCACCGTGCAGATCATCGCCGAGTTCGGCGGGCAGGACGCCGGCGCCACCGGGTCCGGGTTCGTGCTCGACAAGCAGGGCCACATCATCACCAACAACCACGTGGTCGCCTCCGCCGCCCAGGACGACGGCCCCATCCAGATCGTCGACTACGACGGCAACCGCTACGACGCGGAGCTGGTGGGCCGCAGCCCCGTCTACGACCTCGCCGTCCTGCTACGTCCCCGAGGCCGCCGACCTCCAGCCGGCCGCCCTGGGTGCTCGCGCGCAGCTGCGGGTCGGCGACGGCGTCGTCGCCTTCGGCTCGCCGCTCGGGCTGACCTCGACCGTCACGTCCGGCATCGTCAGCGCCCTCAACCGACCCGTGACGACCGGGTCCACGGCCGACGACTCGTCGTACATCAACGCGGTGCAGACCGACGCGGCCATCAACCCCGGCAACTCCGGCGGCCCGCTGGTCAACCTGCGTGGCCAGGTCGTGGGGGTCAACTCCGCGATCGCGACCAACGGCGGCGCCAGCGGCGAGGCCGGCAACATCGGGGTCGGCTTCGCGATCCCGGTCGAGCAGGTGCAAGGTGACCGCCGACCAGATCCTCAAGACCGGCGAGGCGCGCTACCCGGTGATCGGGGCGCAGGTCAGCACCGGCGACTCGCCCACGTCCGACGGCGCCTCGATCGACTCGGTCGTCGCCGACAGCCCGGCCGCCGCCGCCGGGCTGGAGGCCGACGACGTCGTGATCGAGGTCGACGGGCTGCGGGTCGTCGACGGCATCTCGCTGATCGTCAACATCCGCACCCACCAGCCGGGCGAGGTCGTGGAGTTCACCTACCTGCGCGACGGCCAGGACCCTCACCACCGACATCGCAGCTCGGCGCCGAGACCGGCTGAGCCGGCCGGAGCCGGCTCCGCCTGACTACTCCTGGTCGGCCTCGACGTAGGGGTGCTCGGCGACGAAGTCGGCGGTCTGCTTGTACATCTGGGCGATGTACTCCTCGAGCTTGGTGGCCTCGACGCGCCACTGCCCGCGACCGCCGATCTTGAGCGCCTCGAGCTCGCCGCGGCGGACCAGGGCGTAGACCTGGGCGCTGGAGGTGTTGAGCACCTCGGCCACGTCGGCGAGGGTGAGGAAGCGGGGCGTGCCTGACATGGCCCCATGGTCGCACTCCCGGACCGGGATCGGGGGAGCGTCGGCCCGCAGGGCTGTGGAGGACGGGTGGCCGCATCGGACGCTGCGACGTGGCGATGATGGGGCGGTGTCCAACCATCTCGGGACCCCGGGCGCCGCCGTGCCCGCCGACGTCTGGCGCCAAGCTCGCGCCGTGGCCGGCGGCGTCGTCCGCGTCCGCCGCCGGTCCTGCGCCGCCGGAGTCCCGGCCGCCGACCGGTCCGCCCCGCCGGGCTGGCGCGACCCGCGTCTGTGGGTCGGGGTCGCGATCGTCGCGGCCTCCGTGCTCGTCGGCGTCCGGGTCCTCGCCTCCGCCGACGAGTCGGTCGCGGTCTGGGCGCGTGGCCGCCGACGTCGGGGCCGGCGACCGGCTCGACCGAGGCCGACCTGGTCACCACCCGGGTGCGCTTCACCGACGGCGGACCGCTCGACCGCTACTTCACCGTCGACGACACCCTTCCCGAGGACCTCCGGTTGCTGCGCGGGCTCGGCTGCCGGCGAGCTGCTGCCGCGCGCCGCGCTCGGCAGCGACGACGACGCCGGCACGGTGGAGATCTCGCTGCCGGTCGCCCCGCTGCGGGTGCCGACCGTCGGTGGGACCGGGTTCCGTCGTCGACGTCTACGTCGCCGACGCCGGGGCCGCACGGTGCGACGACGCCGGCGACGACGGCGCGACGCGTCGGCCGCCGGCGCCGGCCGCGAACCGCCCGGGCCTGCCCTGAGCTCGGTCAGCGTGGTCGACGCGCCGCTGCCGGGGACGGGCTCGGCGTCAGCGGTGACCGCCAGCTCGTGCTCGCCGTCGCCGTCGACGAGGCGCCGGCGTTCTACGCGCTGCTCGACTGCGCTCGGCGACCCCGTCGTCTCGATCGCGCGGCACTGATGGCGGGTCCGCGCGTTCCCGGTCGCCGACGATCGTCGTCCTCGTCGTCGCCTCGGGCGCCCCGTGGGAGCCGGAGGTCCTGCAGCTGCTCGGGGAACGACGCGGGATCGTGGTGCTCAAGCGCTGCGTCGACGTCGCCGACCTGATGGCCACCGCGGCGTCCGGCCAGGCCCAGGTCGCGGTGCTCGGCCTCGACGCCCCCGGCCTCGACGCTCGCCGCCGTCGACCACCTCCAGCGCCACGGCGTCCGCCCGGTCGCCGTGGCGGGCGCCGACCGCTCGAGGCGGCCCGCGCCCACGCCGCGCGGGTCGGCGTGGCCGCGCCGGTCGTGGACGACCGAGCTCGCCACCCTGCCCGACACGGTCCACGCGTCGTGGTGCCCGCGGTCCCGAGCGTCCCGGCGGCCCGAGCAGTCCGGGCCGGTGCGCCGGGCTCGCGGCCGTCGACCGCGGCCGGGCCCGGCCCGACCGACCGGGCGTGGAGGCGGCGGCGCCCAGGCGACGGGCGGACGGGTCCTCGTCGTCTGGGGTCCGGCGCGGGCGCCCGGGCCGCAGCACCGTGGCGGCCGCCGTCGCCGCGCAGCTCGCCCGGCGCCGCCGCACGGTCCTGGTCGACGCCGACCCCTACGGTGGCACCATCGCCCAGCAGCTCGGGATCATGGACGAGGTGTCCGGGCGTGCTGGCCGCGACCCGGCTCGCGGCATCGGGTCAGCTGGCCGAGCGGTTCGCGAGCGTGCAGCGCGGGCTCGACTCCCGGCTCTCGGTGATCACCGGGCTGCCGCGGCCCGACCGCTGGATCGAGGTGCGCGGCGGGTCGGTCGAGCACCTCCTCGACGTCGCCCGACGCGCAGGCCGACGTCGTCGTCGACACCGGCTTCTGCCTCGAGGAGGACCCCGCCCACGACGTCGGCCGCCGGCCCGCCCGCAACCTGATGACGCTGGAGGCGCTCGAGGCTGGCCGACGAGGTGCTGGTCGTCGGGTCAGCCGACCCGGTCGGCCTGTCCCGGCTCGCCCGCGGGCTGGTCGAGGTGCGCGAGGTCGTCGGCGCGACGCCGCGTGCGGGTCGTGGTCAACCGGATGCGCCCGAGCCTGGGCTGGTCGGAGCAGTCAGATCGCCGACATGGTCGCCGGCTTCGCCGCGGCGGCACCGCTGCACTTCCTGCCCGACGACCGTGCCGCGGTCGACCGCTCGCTGGTCACCGGGCGGACCCTGCTCGAGGGCGGCGAGTCGCCGCTGACCCGGGCGGTGGCGGGCGCGGCCGCTGGTCGACACCCTCGCTCGAGTCCGGCGTAGTGCCGGACGCGCGCAGGCAGGGCGCGGCCGTGGCCGCACCCACGGCGCGGTCGCGGTCGGACTCCGGTTGCCCGGTCTTGGCCGGACTCGATAATCTGTGCTCATCATGGCTGACCGACCTCGAAGTCCGCGCCCCCCTGACCAGCACGTCCCGGCCCCCCGGGACGGTCAGGGGGTGGAGCTGTGAACGAGTGGGTCCTGCTGGGCATCGGACTGGTGCTCACCGTCGGCACGGGACTCTTCGTCGCCTCGGAGTTCGCGCTGGTCAACCTCGACCGCCACGACCTCGAGGCGCGACAGGCGCGCGGCGAGAAGCGGCTCACCATCACCATCGCGGCCCTGCGCATCACCTCGACGCACCTGTCGAGCGCCCAGCTCGGCATCACGCTGACGACGCTGCTGACCGGCTACACCTTCGAGCCGGCGATCAGCTCGCTGCTCGAGGAGCCCGCTGACCGACGTCGGCGTGCCGAGCCGGCGCGGTCCCCGGGGTCGGGGCAGCCGTCGGCCTGCTGCTGGCGACGCTGTTCTCGATGGTCATCGGCGAGCTGGTGCCCAAGAACTTCGCCCTCGCCGTGCCGCTGGCCACCGCCAAGCTGGTGCGTGCCGTTCCAGGCGGCGTTCACCACGGTCTTCAAGCCGGTCGTCCTGCTGCTCAACAACACCGCCAACCGCCTGATCCGCGCGCTCGGCGTCGAGCCGAAGGAGGAGCTCAGCGGCGCGCGCAGCGCCGACGAGCTGACCTACCTGATCCGGCACTCGGCGACCGAGGGACTGCTGGAGGAGGACGACGCCACCCTGCTCGACCGCACCCTGCGGTTCTCCGACCGCGACGCCTCCGACGTGATGACGCCGCGGGTGCGGATGACGTCGGTGCCGGCCGGTGCCACCGCGCAGGACGTCGTCGATGCTGCGGCCGCGACCGGCCACTCGCGGCTCCCGGTCACCGGCGACGGCGTCGACGACATCGTCGGGTTCGTGCACGTCAAGCGCGCGTTCGCCGTCGCCCCTGGCCGCAGCGGGCACGATCACCGCCGACTCGCTGATGGCCGAGGCGGTCCGGGTGCCCGACACGCTCTCGGCGCCGGCCCTGCTCGACCAGCTGCGCGCCGGTGGCCTCCAGATCGCGGTCGTCAGCGACGAGTACGGCGGCACCGCCGGCATCGTCACGGTGGAGGACCTGGTCGAGGAGCTCATCGGCGAGCTCGAGGACGAGCACGACCGGTTCCGCTCGGTGCTGACCCGCCGCGGCCGGTCGGTGACCTTCGACGGGGCGTGGCGTCCCGACGAGCTGCTGTCCCGGGCCGGCGTGACGGTGCCGGAGGACGACGACTGGGACACGGTCGGCGGGTTCATGGCCGCGCGCCTCGAGCGGCTCCCGGAACCCGGCGACGAGGTCGCCGTCGACGGCGGCACCCTGTACGTCGACCGGGTCGACGCCCATGCCGTGAGCCGGGTCCGGTTCGTGCCCTCGGATCCGACCGATCCCGCGGACCCGGCCGACACCACAGGAGCCGGCGACCCGCCGACCGCCGGTGCCCGCCGTGCACTCCGAGCTGACCGAGGAGTCGTCATGAGTGAGTACCTGCCCGGCCTGGCCTGGCTGGTCGTCCTGCTGGCCGGCAACGCCTTCTTCGTGGGCGCCGAGTTCGCGGTGATCTCCGCCCGCCGCTCCCAGATCGAGCCGCGCGCGCGCCGAGGGCAGCAAGGCGGCGCGGACCACGCTGTGGGCGATGGAGCACGCGACCCTGATGCTGGCCACCAGCCAGCTCGGCATCACGATCTGCTCGCTGCTGATCCTCAGCGTCTCCGAGCCGGCGATCCACCACCTGCTGGAGTACCCGCTCGGGCTCACCGCCGCTGTCCGCCGACGCGATCAGCGTGTCGGCGTTCGTCGTGGCGCTGCTGCTCGTGACCTTCCTGCACGTCGTGCTCGGCGAGATGGTGCCCAAGAACCTCGCCTTCTCCGTGCCCGACCGGGCCGCCCTGATCCTGGCGCCGCCGCTGGTGCTCGTCTCGCGGGTCTTCCGTCCGGTGATCGCGCGTGCTCAACGCGATGGCCAACGGCGTGCTGCGCCTCTTCCGGGTCGAGCCCAAGGACGAGGCCACCAGCAGCTTCACCCTCGAGGAGGTCGCCGGGATCGTGGAGCAGTCGCGCCGCGAGGGCACCCTCGACGCCCGGCCCGGGCCGCTCTGACGCGGCGCCTTCGAGTTCACCGACAAGCTGGCCTCCGACATCGAGGTGCCGCTGGCCGACATGGTCCTGCTGCCGCCGTCGGCCACCCCGGCCGACGTCCAGCGCGCGGTCGACGAGCACGGCTACTCCCGCTACGTGCTCGCCGACGACGCGGGCGACCCGGCGGGCTACCTCCACATGAAGGACGTCATGGAGCTGACGGCCGAGGAGTTCGACGAACCGGTCCCGGCGAAGCGGCTCCGCCGGCTCGTGGCGATCTCGCGCGACGTCGACCTCGAGGACGCGCTCGCCCGGATGCGCCAGCACGGCGCCCACATCGCCGCCTCGGTCGACGACCGAGGGCGTGATCCGCGGCCTGCTCTTCGTCGAGGACGCCATCGAGGTGCTCGTCGGCACCATCAACGACGCCACCGCGTCCTGACCCGCGCCGGCCCGAGGCAGGGCCGGCGCCCGCCGCTCGATCGGCATGACGCGGTGCTCCGCGCCGAGGCCGGGTCAGGTGGAGAAGAGCAGGTAGAGCCCGCCGCCGGTGAAGGCCGACCATCGCGGCCAGCAGCGGCAGCTGGCCGGTGAGCTGGTGGCGCACCGGGAGCAGCTTGACGGCCCGGTCGTGCGCCACGATCGCGGCCAGCACGTGGCCGACCACGACGCCCAGCACCTTGATCGTCGCCAGCAGCGTCGGGTGGTAGCTCAGCCAGGTGAGGTCGCGCCAGTCGGCGGTGCCCAGGATGTTGGAGCCGTTGCTCAGCGGGTCGCTGGCCTGGATCAGGGTGCGCGAGCCGATCTCGAGGAGATAGGTCAGGTAGTGCGCCATCGACGTAGCCGATGATGATCGGCATCAAGGAGTGCGCGAACGCGTTGGGCAGCTCGCGGCGACGCAGGTCGTCGCCCGACCCCGGTCAGCATCGAGCCGCGCCGCGAAGATCGCCCATCGCCAGCAGGCAGAAGCCGATCGAGCGCCGGCGTTCTTGAGGATCTCACCGTTGATGCTCGAGCCCTGCACGAAGGTCACCCAGGCGGTGGACTCGCCGAAGGAGTCGAAGCCGGTGCTGCCGAAGAGCACGCCGGTCACCCCGATCAGCCCCGGTCCGCCGACGTAGGAGCCGAGGTTGGCCAGCGGGCTGATGACGATCAGCCGTCCGTCCCGGATGGTCCAGCCGAGAGCCTGCCGACCAGGGTCGAGTAGACCTCGAAGGGGTCGGCGTTCTCGTAGAAGGCGTTGCCGAAGAGGGCGCCGCCGACCAGCATCACCCCGACGTACGCCGCGCACCAGAGTCGTACCGTGCCGACGCTCGGACATGTCGGTGGTAGACCAGCTCGAGGTAGACGAACGCGAAGAGGCCGAGCGCCGCCGGCCACATGCCCGAGCCGCGCGGGGTAGCGGTAGAGGCCGACTCGTCGGGGTCGGAGCCGGCCACCTTGGCGAAGAGCAGGTTGATCGTGCGGACCGGGCTGATCGCCTTCCAGAACGGGCCGAAGAGCATCGACATCGGGACGATCCCGACCCACAGCCAGATGTAGAAGATCCCGAACAGCGGGTTGATCGTGGAGTCGCGTCCGAAGATCGCGCAGAAGGCCGTGAAGAGGAACAGCACCATCCCGAAGGTCCGCAGCGCGACCGAGAACGCCGGCGCGGCCACGAGCCGGTCGAGCCACGCGGGGGCGGGGCGGCCGTTGGTGCCGTCGTAGCGCGGCTTGCGCCAGGCGACCGCGAGCACCGTGAACGAGATGACCAGGGCCGCGACGCCGCCGGCGACGGTGAGGCTCAGCGGGATCGGCAGGTCCTTCTGCCCGCCGATCCCGTGGGCGAGCAGGTCACCGCCCGGTGACCCGAGGGCCTGGCCCGCGGAGAGGGGCAGCAGGCTCACGAAACGACGAGCTTGACGATGAGCTGGTCCAGCGTGTGCGACTCGACCTCGACCTGGCCGGGCCGGTCGATCGTCGAGGTCGAAGGTCTCCGGCTCGCCGGTGCCCTCGTAGGTGAACTCGGCCTCCGGCTCGGAGTGCACGTGGATCTCACCGGGGGCGTCCGCGGTGACGACCAGCTCGATCGGCTGGCCCGCGTCGACATCGCACCTCGTCACCGTTGGGCGTGATCTCACCGTCGCGCGACCGTGATGTCGATCGTGCGCACCGACTCCTCGCTGCCGGACCCGCCGGATCCGCCCGACCCGCTCGTGCTGTCGTCGCTGCCGCACGCGGTGCTGAGAGCGAGGACGGTGAGCAGGGCTGCAGCCGTGGCTGTGACTCGACGCATGGGGTTTCCTCCTGAATCGCCGGACGGGTGTCACGACGCGTGGACACCTCTGCCAGAATCCCACGGGGAGCAAGCCGGGGCGGAACCGCCCCGCCCGGGAGCTGCTTCGGAAGGGAGCGTCATGACGGAGCGGCTGCGCACTCGTGACCTGGCCTTCCTGTCGGCCGAGCGACCCACGGCACCACGGCACAACGCCACCGTCGAGATCTTCGAGCCCGCCGACTCCGGTTTCGACTACCAGCGGGTCGTCGACCTCATCTCCGACCGGATCTCGTTCGTCCCCCGCTACCGCCAGCGCGTCGTCGACGTGCCCGGCGGGCTCGCCAACCCGATGTGGGTCGACGACGAGCACTTCGACCTCGCCTACCACGTACGACGCTCGGCGTTGCCCCGCCCGGGCACCGACGAGCAGCTCTTCGAGCTGGTGGCCCGCATCGTCTCGCGCCCGCTCGACCGCAGCCGGCCGCTGTGGGAGATCTACTTCGTCGAGGGCCTCAGCGAGGACCGGGTCGCGATCCTCTACAAGTCCCACCAGGCGCTGGTCGACGGCGTGCACACGGTCGACCTCGGCCAGCTGCTCCTCGACGTCACACCCGACGCCCGCGACCATGGAGGCCGACGACTGGACCCCGCGCACGACGCCCTCGGCGTCGAGCCTGGTCGCCCGGGCGTTGCTGGACTCGGTCACCGAGCCGCGCACCGTGGTCGACACCGCGACGGTGGCCGCGACGACGGCGGTGCGCTCGGCCCGGCGTACCCGCCGCCGCACCCGCGCCGTCGTGCGTGCCCTGTCGGGGCGGGGCCCGGAGCGACGCTCGGCGATGCTCGGCCCGCTGAGCCAGCAGCGCCGGATCGTCACGGTCGAGACCCGTCTGGCCGACTACCGCCGGATCCGCGACGCCCAGGGCGGCACGATCAACGACGTCATCCTGGCGACCGTGACCGGCGCCCTGCGGGCTTGGCTGATGACGCGCACCGACGCGCTGCGCAGGATGCGCGAGGTCCGGGCCCTGGTCCCGGTCTCGGTCATCGACGAGGAGCTCGAGGCGACATCGCTCGGCAGCCAGATCGCGGCCCACTTCGTGACGCTGCCCGATCGGCGAGACCAGTCCGCTGGTGCGGCTGCACCAGGTGTCCTACTCCTTCCAGGCACACCAGGACACCGGGCGCAGCGTGGCGGCCAACCGGCTCGCCGGGATCGCCGGCTTCGCGCCGACGACGTTCCACGCGATCGGCTCGCGGGTCGCCTCCGACGAGCTGCGCCGCGGCTACCAGCTGTGCGTCACCAACGTGCCCGGGCCCGCAGGCCCCGCTGTACGCCGCGGGCGCGCGGATGCTGGCCACCTACCCGGTGCCACCGCTGATACACCGGGCACCCGATGTCGATCGGGGTCACCTCCTACGACGGCAACGTCTTCTACGGCATCACCGCCGACCGCGACCTGCTGCCCGACGCCGACCTCTTCGGCGCCTGCGTGACCGAGGCCCTCGAGGAGCTGCTCAACGCCTCCACCACCACGCGTACGCCGCGCGGGCGGCGCCGTACGTCGGGCAAGGGCAGCACCGCCCGCTCCACCGCGCGCAAGGCGACCGAGTGACCCGCGTCTACCGTCCCGTGACCCTGGGCCTGCTGCGCGACCTGGTCGCGACCGGCTCGCTCCCGGCCGACCGCGACGGGGTCGTGCCCGAGGGTGACGACGAGGCCGCCGAGTACGCCGCCCTGATGACCGCGGCCGACGCGTCGGCCGCGCTGCTCGCCGGTCCCGGGCGCCGGGTCGTCGTGGTCGCCGAGGTCGGCGACGCCGACGGCACCGTCCCGCTCGCCGACGTGGTGGCGGTGCACGCCGACGTCGCCGACCGCTCCCGTCGACGCCGACCCCGACGAGGACCTGGCCTGGTTCGCGACCCAGGAGCTCGACGACCTGCTGGGCTGAGCGAGGCGCCCTCGCTACAGTCGCGGGATGGACGCGATCACCCTGCCCCCGGCCCCCGTCAACGAGCCGAACCTCACCTATGCACCCGGCAGCCCCGAACGGGCCGCCCTGGTCGTCGAGCTCGACAAGCTCGAGCGCAAGCAGCACACCTTCCGCGCCCACATCGGCGGGCGCAAGCGCAACGGCGGCGGCGCCGAGATCAAGGTCGTGCAGCCGCACGACCACCAGCACGTGCTGGGGGTCCTGAAGAACTCCACCACCAAGGACGCCGAGGCGGCGGTCAAGGCCGCGGCCGGTGCCGCACCGGAGTGGCGGGCGATGC
Organism: uncultured Actinomycetota bacterium; assembly: GCA_963757695.1. GTDB lineage: Bacteria > Actinomycetota > Actinomycetes > Propionibacteriales > Nocardioidaceae > Nocardioides. Next base: position 573,417 of record CAVWTJ010000001.1, on the reverse strand, counting down.
CGTTCGACGAGCGCTGCGCGATCATCCTCAAGGCGGCCGACCTGCTGGCCGGCCCGTGGCGCCAGCGGCTCAACGCCGCCACCATGCTCGGGCAGTCGAAGACGGCGTTCCAGGCCGAGATCGACGCCGCCTGCGAGCTCATCGACTTCTGGCGCTTCAACGTCCACTACGCCAAGCAGATCCTCACCGACCAGCCGATCGCCAACAGCCCCGGCATCTGGAACCGCACCGACCACCGCCCGCTCGAGGGCTTCGTCTACGCGATCACGCCGTTCAACTTCACCGCCATCGCCGGCAACCTGCCGACGGCGCCGGCGCTGATGGGCAACACCGTGCTGTGGAAGCCGTCGCCGACCCAGCAGCTCGCGGCGTCGCTGACGATGGAGCTGCTCGAGGAGGCCGGCATGCCGCCGGGCGTCATCAACATGCTGCCCGGTGACGGCCTCGACGTCTCGAAGGTGGCGCTGACCCACCCCGACCTGGCCGGGATCCACTTCACCGGCTCCACGCCGACGTTCCAGCACCTGTGGCAGACCATCGGCACCAACATCTCCGGCTACCGCTCCTACCCGCGGATCGTGGGGGAGACCGGCGGCAAGGACTTCATCCTGGCCCACCCCTCGGCCGACCCCGACGTGCTGCGGGTCGCGATGATCCGCGGAGCCTTCGAGTACCAGGGCCAGAAGTGCTCGGCGGCCTCGCGCGCCTACGTGCCGGCATCGCTGTGGGCGAAGATCAAGGACCAGCTGGTCGCCGACACCGAGAACCTCTCGATGGGCGACGTCACCGACCTCTCGCACTTCATGGGGGCCGTCATCGACGACCGCGCCTTCGCCAAGCACAAGGCCGCGATCGCGCGGGCCAAGCGCACCAAGGGCCTCGAGGTCGTCGCCGGTGGACAGGTCGACGACTCGGTCGGCTACTTCGTGCGCCCCACCATCGTGACCGCCGAGGACCCGTCGCGACGCGATGTTCTCGACCGAGTACTTCGGCCCGATCCTCGTCGTGCACGTCTACGACGACGCCCGCTACGACCAGGTCGTCGCCCAGCTGGAGAGCGTCTCGCCGTACGCCCTGACCGGTGCGGTCATCAGCCAGGACCGGGCGGCGATCGCGAAGGCCAGCGAGGACGCTGCGCTTCGCGGCCGGCAACTTCTACGTCAACGACAAGCCCACGGGCGCCGTCGTCGGCCAGCAGCCGTTCGGCGGCGGCCGCGCCTCGGGCACCAACGACAAGGCCGGCGCCGCGGTCAACCTGCTGCGCTGGACCTCGCCGCGCTCCATCAAGGAGACGTTCGTCCCGCCGACCGACCACCGCCACCCGCACCAGGGCTGACCCGCACCGCGGGCCGACCCGACACCCGCCACCCCCGTTGCAGGCGCCCGGACCGGAGAACGACGTCGAGCCGGCGCGAGCTCGCGCCGACTCGACGTCGTGGTGGTGCTGGTGGTGCGGGGTGGATCAGGCGGTGAGGGCCGGGTAGTCGGTGTAGCCCTCGGCGCCGCCGCCGTAGAAGGTGTCGGGGTTCGGCTCGTTGAGCTCGGCGTCGGTCGCCCAGCGCTGCGGCAGGTCGGGGTTGGCGATGAAGAGCCGACCGACGGCGACCGCGTCGGCCAGGTCCTCGTCGAGGATCGCCTGCGCGGACTCCTTGGTGGTGACCGAGCCGAAGCCGTCGTTGGCGATGACGATGCCGCCGAACTCCTTGCGCAGCGACTGCACCAGGTCCAGGCGGGGGTCGGCCAGGATCGAGAGGTAGGCCAGCTCGAGGGGCGCGATCGCCGTGCACCAGGGCGGTGTACGTCGCCTCGACGTCGGCGGGGTCCTCCTCGGTCGCACCCTGGATGTTGTGGGCCGGCGAGATCCGCATGCCGACCTTGTCGGCGCCGATGGCGTCGACCACGGCCCGGGTGACCTCGATGGCGAAGCGGGCGCGGTTGGCCGGGGAGCCGCCGTACTCGTCGTCGCGCTGGTTGCTGCCCGGCGCCAGGAACTGGTGGATCAGGTAGCCGTTGGCGGCGTGGATCTCCACCCCGTCGAGGCCGGCCTCGATCGCGTTGCGCGCGGCGGTGACGTACTCCTGGACGGCCTCGGGGATCTCCGACGGTCTCGAGGGCGCGCGGGACGGGCTAGGGCTTGGGCCCGTCGGCGGTGATCATGTCGTCCGGGCGCGGCGAGGGCGCTCGGCGCGATGATCTCCTGGCCGCCGGTGTTGTCGGGGTGCGCGATGCGGCCGGCGTGCATGAGCTGGGCGACGATGCGACCGCCGTTGGCGTGCACGGCGTCGGCGACCCGGCTCCAGCCGGCGAGCTGCTCGGGGGAGTGGAAGCCGGGGGTGTTGAGGTAGCCCTGGCCGCGGGCGCTGGGCTGCGAGCCCTCGGTGATGATCAGTCCGGCTCCGGCGCGCTGGGCGTAGTACTCCACCTGCAGGTCGCCGGGGACGGTGCCCTCGGCGCGGTTGCGGGTCAGCGGCGCCATCACGAGGCGGTTGGGGAGGTCCCAGGACTTCACGGTCAGGGGTGTCGAGAAGGTCGGTCATCGGTGCTCCTTGATCATCGAGGCGGCGGACCGAGTGCGATGCGCCGTACCTGGGGGGAAGGCGATGGGCGCGCCTGATGTTCCGACAATTGTCCGCAGGAGACTCACGTCACGTCGAGGAGTGGCAGGATGAGGGGATGGTCCACCGTCGTTCCGCTCCACCTCGGGGCGCTGCACCCGGTCGAGCAGGCGCTCACGCTGCTGCTCGCGTTCGGCCCGTTCCTGGCGCTGGGGCTGGTGATCGCCGTACGGCGGCGCTCGGACGCGCGCGCCGAGGAGGAGGCCCCGGCCGACGTGCAGCCGGACGCCGCAGCCGGACGCCCAGCCGGACGTCCAGCATGGGGCCCAGCCCGGGGATCAGCGCGAGAGGTAGTCGATCCCGACCCTGTTCTCGGCCCGGAGGGCCTTGAGCAGCAGGTCGCCGATGAGGCCCTCCAGCTTGCCGCCGACCAGCGGGATGCTGACCTTGACGGTCAGCTCGACCGTCTCGACGGTCGCTGGCGCCCGCCTCGACCAGCGACGGTGGTGCCGGACATGGTGCCGGGCTTGCCGGGGATGGAGACCGTGATGTCGCCCTGCGTCGGGCTGGACCAGTGCTCCTCCTGGACGATGTTGGTCTCGTCGCCGACGATCTTCTTGGCGAACGACGGCATGCCCCGGGTCGGCTGCACCTGGTCGATGCGCACGTCCATGGTGTCGCCGTGACGTCGACGGTGACGTCGACCCGGGTCACGCGCTGGTAGGTGCAGACCTCCTCGCGGAAGGCCGGGTCGGCGAGCATCGCGGTGACCGCCTCGAGCGGGTGCGGCGTAGGTCATCTGGTGGCGTGATCGTCCTGGCCATGGTTCAGTGCTCCCCTGCGAGCCAGGCGGCGCCGACCGTCTGCTCGATCTCGATGCGCGGACGTGATGGTGTCGGCCATGAGGGCCTCGAGCTTGCCGCCGATGAGCGGGACCTTGCACCGTGATCTCCAGCTCGACGACCTCGGAGGTGCCGGTGGGGGTCTCGGTGAGCGTGATCGTGCCGGTGGCCGACGTCGGCTTGCCGGGCGAGGTGATCTCCAGGCTGACCCGCCGAGGCGTCCGGCCAGCTCTCGCCGGATGACCGCGTGGGTGGTCTCGCCGGTGATCTTCCTGGCGATCGCCGGCAGCCCGGCGGTGTCCTGCACCTGGTCGTTGACGCAGGTCGAATCCGGCGCCGCGTCGGGGTGACGGTCGACCTCGGCGGAGACCACGTCCTGTGCCGGCACACCTTCTCGCGGAAGGCCTGGTCGGCCAGCATGGCGAACACCTCGGCGGGCGGCGCCGCGTAGGTGAGCTCGTGTCGGAACTTCATGGGCGTCATCATGCCCGTCGACAGGCAGACCGCGGCACGCGCGTCGACAATTCGACCCGCGCCGGTCGAGCACTCGGGCGACGACGGGCCCGACCGGCGACCCGGCGTGGTTGAGTGGGCCGGTGAGCGACCCCGTGAGCGACGTGACTGACGTGACCGACCCGGCGAGCGGGAAGGCGGGCGGCCGGGCCGGCGAGACGCCCCACGATTCCTTCGTCTCCTTCGGCGAGCAGGGCGCGCAGCTGACCTACGGCAGCTACCTGCGGCTGCCGCAGCTGCTCGACTCCCAGCACCTCGAGTCCGACCCGCCGGCCCACGACGAGCTGCTGTTCATCACGATCCACCAGGTCTACGAGCTGTGGTTCAAGCAGCTGTTGCACGAGGTCGCGGCTGCCCGCGCGGCGATGACGGGCGGCAACCTGTGGTGGGCCCAGCACCTGCTGCAGCGCGTGCACGTCATCGAGCGCACGCTGGTCCAGCAGGTCGACGTGCTGGAGACGATGACCCCGCAGGACTTCCTGGAGTTCCGCCAGCGGCTGGCGCCGGCGAGCGGCTTCCAGAGCGTGCAGTTCCGCGAGCTGGAGTTCGTCTCGGGCGCCAAGGACCCGGCGTACCTCGATCGCTTCCGTGGGCTCACCGACGACGAGCAGGCGCGGCTGCGCCGCCGGCTGGACGAGCCGAGCCTCTGGGACGCCTTCCTGGACGTGCTCCGCGCCCACGACCTGCCGGCCGGCAGCGACGACGAGGTCGCCGAGTCGGTCCGTACGACGGCCCACGACCGCTCGCGCTACGCCGCGGTCTGGGCGCTGGCCGAGGCCCTGCTCCAGCACGACGAGCTGGCCGCGAGCTGGCGCGCCCGCCACGTGGTGATGGTCGAGCGGATGATCGGCAGCAAGTCCGGCACCGGTGGCTCGAGCGGGTCGGCCTACCTGCGCGGACGGCTGCCGCTGCAGTACTACCCGGTGCTGTGGGACGTCCGCAGCCGGCTCTGACGGCCGACGCCGGACGCCCGCTGGTTGTGGCGGGGAGCGACGGGGTCCTAACGTGGGGCGCGTGTCAACGACGACGCACGTCTCCGACAAGGCCGAGCTCCTCGCGAAGGCCACCGACCTGGCCCAGCACGGGAAGGGCAGCGGCGGCCCACCGCGCGACGCGGTGGACGGCCTGCTGCAGGGCTACTACCGCTACGTCGCCCCCGAGGACATGGCTCGACCGCTCCGAGCGCCGACGTCTACGGCGCCCTGGCCTCGCACTACAAGCTGGCGCGGCACGCGACCGCAGGGCACGGCCCAGGTGCGGCTGCTTCACCCCGACGCTCGAGCGAGCACGGCTGGTCGGCCGGCGGGCACTCCGTCGTCGAGGTCGTCGTCGACGACATGCCGTTCCTCGTCGACTCGCTCACGATGGAGCTCTCGCGCCAGCTGCGCGACGTGCACCTCGTGGTGCACCCCAACTTCGACGTGGTCCGCGACATCACCGGCGAGCTCCAGTCGGTGCAGCCCGTCGCCGACGCGGGCCGGGAGCCGGCCGACGACGTGGTGCGCGAGTCGTGGATGCACGTCGAGATCGACCGGATCCGCGAGGGCGACGACGCCGACGCGATCGTCGAGGACGTGCAGCGGGTGCTGCGCGACGTGCGTGAGGCCGTCGAGGACTGGTCGAAGATGCACGAGCGGGTCGGCGAGATCGTCGACCGAGCTGCGGCCGAGCCCGCCGGTCGGCATCGACCCCGAGGAGCTGCGTCAGTCCGGCGAGCTGCTCACCTGGCTGGCCGACGGCCACTTCACCTTCCTGGGCTACCGCGAGTACGTCCTGGACAGCGCCGACATCGACGGCGACGGCATCGACGACGACGTCCTGCGCGCCGTCCCGGGCAGCGGCCTCGGCATCCTGCGCTCCGACCAGACGCTGTCGGAGTCCTTCAACCGGCTGCCGGACCCGGTCAAGGCCAAGGCGCGCGAGCGCACGCTGCTGGTGCTGGCCAAGGCCAACTCCCGTGCGACGGTGCACCGCCCGGCCTACCTCGACTACGTCGGCGTGAAGACCTTCGACGCCGCCGGCGAGGTGACGGGGGAGCGGCGCTTCCTCGGCCTCTTCTCCAGCGCGGCCTACACCGAGTCGCTGCTGCGGATCCCGCTGGCGCGCGAGAAGGCGCAGGCGGTGCTGGCCCGCAGCGGCTTCGACCCGCAGAGCCACGCCGGCAAGGCGCTGCTCGACACCCTGGAGACCTACCCGCGCGACGACCTCTTCCACACCCCGGTCGAGGAGCTCGGCCCGCTGGTGGAGATGGCCATGCAGGCCCGCGAGCGGCGGGCGGTGCGGATGTTCATCCGCCAGGACACCTACGGCCGCTACGTCTCGGTGCTGGTCTACCTGCCGCGCGACCGCTACAACACCGACGTGCGCGAGAAGTTCGTCGCAGATCCTCAAGGACCGCCTCGGCGCCGACTCGGTGGAGTTCAACGTCCGCATCAACGAGTCCACGACCGCCCGCGTGCACTTCGTGGTCCACCTCCCGAAGGGCAGCCGGCTCCCCGACGTCGACACCGTCGACCTCGAGCGGCGCCTGGCCGAGGCGTCCCGCTCGTGGCGCGACGACTTCACCTCCGCCGTCATCGCCGAGTACGGCGAGGAGGTCGGCGCCATCCTGGGCCGGCGCTACCTCGACTCGTTCCCGGAGGCCTACAAGGAGGACTTCTCGCCGCGCACCGCCTCGGTCGACCTCGGTCGGCTCGAGGGGATCGTCGGCGAGGAGGGGCTCGACCAGTCGCTCTACCAGTACGTCGACGCCGGTCTCGGCGAGGCGCGGCTCAAGCTCTACCGGATCGGTGCGCCGCTCTCGCTGTCGGAGATCCTGCCGACGCTGTCGTCGATGGGTGTCGAGGTCGTCGACGAGCGTCCCTACGAGCTCATCCGGCCTCGAGCGACCGTCGTACGTCTACGAGTTCGGCCTGCGCTACGCGGCGAAGCTGCCCGAGGCGGCGCGCGAGCTGTTCCAGGACGCCGTCCGCGCGGTGTGGGACGGGTACACCGAGATCGACGGGTTCAACGCCCTCGTCCTCGGTGCCCGGCTGACCTGGCGCCAGGCGACGGTGCTGCGCGCCTACGCGAAGTACATGCGCCAGGGCGGGTCGCCGTTCGCGCTCGACTACATCGAGGAGGCGCTGGCCGGCAACGTCGAGATCACCCGGATGCTGGTCGAGCTCTTCGAGGCCCGCTTCGACCCCGACCGGCAGCGGCCCGGGCGCCGAGGACGCGGTGGTGGAGCGGATCGAGGCGGCGCTCGACGACGTCGTCAGCCTCGACCACGACCGGATCCTGCGCTCCTACCTGACCCACGTGCGCGCCACCCTGCGCACCAACTACTTCCAGGTCGACGACGCCGGCTCGGGGCCAGCCCAAGCCCTACATCTCGCTCAAGCTCGAGCCGTCGGCGATCCCGGACCTGCCGGAGCCGCGCCCGCGCTACGAGATCTTCGTCTACTCGCCGCGGGTCGAGGGCGTGCACCTGCGCTTCGGCGCGGTCGCGCGCGGCGGCCTGCGCTGGTCGGACCGGCGCGACGACTTCCGCACCGAGGTGCTCGGCCTGGTCAAGGCCCAGATGGTCAAGAACACCGTGATCGTCCCGGTCGGCGCCAAGGGCGGCTTCTTCGCCAAGAACCTGCCCGACGCCGGCGACCGCGACGCGTGGCTGGCCGAGGGCATCGCCTGCTACACGACGTTCATCTCCGGGCTCCTCGACGTCACCGACAACCTCGTCGACGGCGCGACCGTGCCGCCGCAGCGGGTCGTGCGTCACGACGGCGACGACTCCTACCTCGTCGTCGCGGCCGACAAGGGCACCGCGACGTTCTCCGACATCGCCAACGGCGTCGCCCAGGACTACGGCTTCTGGCTCGGCGACGCCTTCGCCAGCGGTGGCTCGGTCGGCTACGACCACAAGGCGATGGGCATCACCGCCCGCGGCGCCTGGGTCTCGGTGCAGCGCCACTTCCGCGAGATGGACGTCGACTGCCAGCGCGAGGACTTCACCTGCGTCGGCGTCGGCGACATGTCCGGCGACGTCTTCGGCAACGGCATGCTCTGCTCGGAGCACACCCGGCTCGTGGCGGCCTTCGACCACCGCGACATCTTCGTCGACCCCGACCCCGACGCGGCCACGTCGTACGCCGAGCGGCAGCGGCTGTTCGCGCTGCCCCGCTCGAGCTGGCAGGACTACGACTCCTCGCTGATCTCCGAGGGCGGTGGCGTCTTCCCGCGCTCGGCCAAGTCGATCCGGCTCAACCGCGCACCTCCGTGCGGCGCTGGGCATCGCAGCGACACGAAGGAGTCGATGACGCCGGCCGAGCTGATGCGCGCGATCCTGCTGGCCCCGGTCGACCTCCTCTGGAACGGCGGCATCGGCACCTACGTCAAGGCGCGCCGACGAGACCCACGCCGACGCCGGCGACAAGGCCAACGACGCGATCCGGGTCGACGGCGGCGACCTGCGGGTGCGCTGCGTGGGGGAGGGCGGCAACCTCGGCCTCACCCAGCGCGGGCGCATCGAGTACGCCGGCACGCGGCGGTCGGGTCAACACCGACTTCATCGACAACTCCGCCGGCGTCGACACCTCCGACCACGAGGTCAACATCAAGATCCTGCTCGACCGCGTCGTCGCCGTCCGGTGACCTCACCGAGAAGCAGCGCAACGCGCGTGCTGGCCGAAGATGACCGACGAGGTCGCTGCCCTGGTGCTGCGCGACAACGACGAGCAGAACCTCGCCCTGGCCAACGCCTCGGCCAACGCCGCCCCGCTGCTCCACGTGCACGAGTCGTGGATGAAGCGGCTCGAGGCCGACGGGGTGCTCAACCGTGAGCTCGAGGGCCTGCCGACCAGCCGCCAGGTCGCGCGCCGGCTCGACCGGCGCGAGGGGCTGACCGCCCCCGAGCTGTCGGTGCTGATGGCCTGGACCAAGATCGTCCTGGCCGACGAGCTGATCGCCTCCGACCTGCCCGAGGACCCCTACCTGGACCTCGACCTGCGCGCCTACTTCCCGACCCCGATCCGCGAGGGGTTCGCCGAGGCGATCGCCGACCACCCGCTGCGGCGCGAGATCATCGTGACCCAGGTCGTCAACGACCTGGTCAACGGCGCCGGCATGACGTACTGGCCGCGGCTGCAGGGCGAGACCGGAGCCTCGGCCGCCGAGCTCACCCGGGCCAACTTCGTGGCCCGCGAGATCGTCGGCTCGCTGCCGCTGCGCGAGGAGATCAAGAGCCACGACAACCAGCTGGCCGCCGGCGGTGCAGACCCACATGCGCGATCGAGATGCGCACCCTGGTCGAGCGGGTCTCGCGCTGGCTGGTCAGCACCCGCCGTCCGCCGCTGGACTCCCGCAGCCTCGTCGAGCAGTTCGCCGGGACCGGTGCAGGCCACGATGACGCGCGCTGCCCGAGCTGATGGGCGGGCACGAGCTCGCGGCCTTCGAGGAGCGCCGCGAGCGGCTCGTCGCCAACCGTGTGCCCGACGACCTCGCCGCGCGGGTGGCGCTGCTGCCGCCGGCGTACATGGTCCTCAACGTCATCGAGATCGCCCAGCGCCTCGACCTCGACCCCGACGACGTCGCCCGGGTCCACTTCAGCCTCGGCGAGCGGCTCGGGCTGCTCGATCGCTGGTCCAGCGGATCCTCGGCCTGCCGCGCGACGACCGCTGGCAGACGATGGCCCGCGCTGCGCTGCGCGACGACCTGCACGCCGTCCACGCCCAGCTCACCGCGCAGGTGCTGACCAGCACGTCGCCCGACGAGTCCGGCACGGCGCGGATCGCGACCTGGGAGGACGGCGACCAGGTCGTGGTCGCCCGCGCCGCCGACGACGCTGCAGCGACATCTGCTCGGACGAGAACGCCGACCTGGCGCGGCTGTCCGTCGGGCTGCGCGTGGTGCGCGGGCTCCTCGCCTGATCCGCCCGATGGTCGGACCGGTCGACCGGGGCGGTGGCGCGCCCGCGGGCCGCGGCTCCTCCGCGGGTCGCGACCGGCCCCGCCGTCCGACGTCTGAGGTACCTTATTGATTCGCGGTTGTCGGTGGCGCGACCTAATCTCGTTGTTGATGGCAACTGATCTCGGACCCGCACCCGACACCGATCCACCGGCAGGCGTTCACTCGCTCTGGCGGCTGCGCGGCTATCTCCGAGCCGCACCGGACGCGCGCTGACGATCATGCTGCTCACCTCGCTGGCCGGGGTCGGGCTCACCGATCGCGATCCCGCTGGTCACCAAGGCGATCATCGACGGTCCGGTCAGCGACGGCGACGTGGGCCGGGTGGTCCCGCTCGGTCTGCTCGCCCTGGCGCTCGGCGTCTCGAGGCGGCGCTGATCTTCTGGCGGCGCTGGGTGCAGAGCAACGCCGTGCTGGGCGTCGAGACCGACCATGCGCCACGACCTCTACGAGCGGCTCCAGGAGCTGCCGATGTCGTTCCACAGCCGCTGGCAGTCCGGGCAGCTGCTGTCGCGGGCGACCACCGACCTGAGCTCGATCCGGCGGTTCTTCGGCTTCGGCATGCTGTTCCTGCTCATCAACATCGTCCAGGTGCTGGTCGTCACCGTTGTCCTGCTGCGACATGTACTGGCCGCTGGGCCTGGTCGTCGCGGCGGCCGCGGTGCCGATCGTGACGCTCTCGATGCGCTTCGAGAAGCGCTACGTCGTGATCTCGCGCCGGGTGCAGGACGAGCAGGGCGACCTGGCGACCCTCGCCGAGGAGGGTGCCGTCGGCATCCGGGTGATCAAGTCCTTCGGCCGCGGCGAGCACGTCTCCCAGCAGTACGAGGCGGCCGCCGGCGAGCTGCGCGACGACGAGCATGACCAAGGTGCGCCTCGCCGCGAAGTTCTGGACCTTCCTCGAGATCATCCCCAACCTGGCCGTGGTCGTCGTGCTGCTGCTCGGCGCGATCGGGGTGGGTCGCGGCGCCCTGACCCCCGGCGAGCTGGTCGCGTTCATCACCCTGCTGCTCTCGCTGGTGTGGCCGGTCTCGTCGCTCGGGGTCATCCTGGCGATGGCGCAGGAGGCGATGAGCTCGGCGGCGCGCATCCTGGAGATCTTCGACATCGAGCCGGCCATCGTCGGCGGCGACCAGGACGATCGACGAGCCGCTCGGGCACCTGCGCTTCGAGCACGTCGACTTCGCGTTCCCCGACGCCCCCGACGAGCTGGTGCTGCGCGACGTCAACCTCGACCTGGCGCCCGGCGAGACCATCGCCCTGGTCGGGGCCACCGGCTCCGGCAAGACGATCCTGACCGCCCTGGTGCCGCGCCTGCACGACGTCACCGCCGGCCGGATCACCGTCGACGGGGTCGACGTGCGCGACCTCGACCTGCACCACCTGCGCTCCCTGGTCGCCACCGCCTTCGAGGAGCCCACCCTGTTCTCGATGAGCGCCCGGGAGAACCTCACCCTGGGCCGCGCCGACGCCACCGACGCCGAGGTCGAGCAGGCGCTCGACATCGCCCAGGCCGGCTTCGTCCGCGACCTGCCCTGGGGCCTCGACACCCGTATCGGCGAGCAGGGCATGGCCCTCTCCGGCGGGCAGCGACAGCGCCTGGCACTGGCCCGCGCCGTGCTGGCACAGCCGAAGATCCTGGTCCTCGACGACACCCTCTCGGCGCTCGACGTCCACACCGAGAAGCTCGTCGAGGACGCCCTGCGCAGCGTGCTCGGCTCCACGACCGGCCTCGTGGTCGCACACCGCGCCTCGACGGTGCTGCTCGCCGACCGGGTCGCGCTCCTCCAGGGCGGCACGATCACCCACGTCGGCGACCACCGGGAGCTGCTGGCCACCGTCCCGGCCTACCGCGAGCTGCTCGCCGCCGACGCCGAGCCAGGGCCCGCGTCCGGCACCGGGTCCGACGCCGAGGCCGGGTCCGACGCCGAGGCGGTGTCGGCATGAGCGAGCGGGTACCCAGCTGGCGCGGGGTCGCCAAGGTCGACGACGACGAGGCCGCCGAGCGCGAGCGCTCGGCGTTCACCGGCGGTTCGGGCCAGCTGCTGCGTGAGCTGCTGGCGCCCTACCGGCGCGCGATCTGGATCATCATCGGCATCGTCCTGGTCGAGAACGCCGCCCGCCTCTCCATCCCCTACCTGGTCAAGGAGGGCATCGACACCGGCATCCCGCCGATCCGGGTCGACAACGACCTGAAGCCGCTGCTGATCATCGTCGGCATCGTGCTCCTCGCGGCGATCACCCAGGCGGTCGCGCGCAACCTGTTCCTGGTCCGGTCCGGCCTGATGGGCCAGAACGTCCTCTACGAGGTCCGGCGCCGGGTGTTCCGGCACTTCCAGGTGCTGAGCCCCGCCTTCCACGACGACTACACCTCCGGCCGGGTGATCTCGCGGCAGACCTCCGACGTCGACGCGATCTACGAGATGCTCGAGACCGGCTTCGACGGCCTCGTCACCGCCGCCCTGACCCTGGTCGGTACGGCGGGCCTGCTGCTGTTCCTCGACGTCAAGCTCGGGCTCGTCGCCCTGACCTGCGGCCCGTTCCTGTTCCTGCTGACCAACTGGTTCCGCCGGGAGTCCGGCCGCAAGTACCGCGTCACCCGCGAGAAGGTCGCACTGGTGATCGTGCAGTTCGTCGAGTCCATGGGCGGCGATCCAGGCGGTGCAGGCGTTCCGCCGCGAGCCCCGCAACCAGGAGATCTTCGACGACGTCAACGACCAGTACCGCGTCGCCAACCTCGACGCGTTCCGCCTCGTCGCCTACTTCATGCCGGGCATCAAGCTGATCGGCAACGTCACCATCGCGGGCGTCCTGGTCTACGGCGGGGTCCTGGCCTACCAGGGCGAGGTCACGGTCGGCGTGCTCGCGGCCTTCCTGCTCTACCTGCGCCAGTTCTTCGAGCCGATGATGGAGATCTCGCAGTTCTACAACACCTTCCAGTCGGCGACGGCCGCGCTCGACAAGCTCGCCGGTGTGCTGCGCGAGGAGCCGGGCGTGCCCGAGCCGGAGACGCCGCACCGCCTCCGGTCGACCCACGGCGAGCTGCGCTTCGACGACGTCCGCTTCTCCTACACCGAGGGCCGCGCCGTCCTGCCGGGGCTCGACCTGACCGTCCCGGCCGGCCAGACCATGGCCCTGGTCGGCACCACCGGCGCCGGCAAGACGACGCTGGCCAAGCTCGCGACCCGGTTCTACGACCCGGTCGCCGGGCGGGTGCTCCTCGACGGCGTCGACCTGCGCGAGCTCACCGCCGACGACCTGCGCGAGCGCGTCGTGATGGTGACCCAGGAGAACTACCTCTTCTCCGGCACGATCGCCGACAACATCCGCTTCGGTCGTCCGTCGGCCAGGTTCGAGGAGGTCGAGAGCGCCGCGCGGGCACTGGGCGCCCACGACTTCATCATGGCGCTGCCCGAGGGCTACGACACCGACGTCGCCAACCGCGGCGGCCGGCTCAGCGCCGGCCAGCGGCAGCTGGTGGCCTTCGCCCGTGCCTTCCTCGCCGACCCTGCGGTGCTGATCCTCGACGAGGCCACCTCGTCGCTCGACGTGCCGTCGGAGCGGCTGGTGCAGCAGGCGCTGCGCACGGTGCTCGCCGGACGTACGGCGATCATCATCGCCCACCGCCTCTCCACCGTGGAGATCGCCGACCGGGTGCTCGTGATGGAGCACGGCCGGATCGTCGAGGACGGCTCGCCCGCCGATCTCGTCGGCAGCGGGGAGGGCCGCTTCTCCGACCTGCACGACGCCTGGGTGGCCTCCCTCGCCTGAGCGTCTGCGGGGCGCGCGGCGGCGATCTCGGCCCGGGTCTCGGTATAGCCTTTGCGCTGAGATCTCACGGTGGCCAGCCCACCCCCCAGCAACGGTCGGGAGGCTGACCTGATGACGACCCTCATCATCGAGGTCGACGGACGCACGCTGAGGTTCGACTCCGCCCAGACGATCCGGGTCGGGCGCTCGATCGACGCCGACGTGGTCCTCACCGCCGGGTCGGTCTCGCGTCAGCACGCCGAGCTGCGCCCGGTCGGCGGCGGCTGGCTGCTCGTGGACGCCGGGTCGCAGTACGGCACGTTCGTCGACGGCGCGCGGGTGGCCGAGCAGCGGGTCGCCACCGGCGTGACCGTGCAGTGCGGCCCCGAGTCACGCGGGTCGTCGTTCACGGTGGCGGCCGAGGTCTCGACCGGGGAGAGCGACCTGCCTCCTGGCGTCGCACCCGCGGTCCCGCCGGCGGCGGTGCCGCCGCCCCTCTCACCACAGGCACAGGCCCAGCCCCGAGCCCAGCCACAGGCGCACCCGCCGCCGCCGGTCGCCGCCGGGCCGGCCCCGACCGGGCAGGCGTCGTACGCCCCGCCGCCGGCAGGCGGTGGCTTCGAGGACACCCAGGTGCTCGCGGCCATGGGGCCCGGCGCCTTCCCCGGCTATGCCGCCCCCCGCACCGGGCCCGACCTGCTGGTGACCGCCGAGGGGCGCGAGTACCGCTTCCGGCACCCGGCCACGGTGCGCATCGGCCGGCAGCCCGACTGCGACATCGTCGTGAACGACCCGGTCTGCTCGCGGCTGCACGGGCAGGTCGCGGCGGTCCCGGGCGGCTGGACGTACACCAACACCTCCCAGGAGGGCACCTTCGACGAGGGTCGGCGGGTGGACACCCGCTCCTTCGAGGAGCGGCTCGACCTGCGGCTGGGCCACCCGGTGGCCGGTCCCGCGCTGAGCCTGGTGCCGATCCTGTCCGCCGTCGAGGAGGAACGACGCTTCGCCCGTCGGCGGCGGCGCAAGGCGCTGCTGGCCGTCGGCGCCGTGGTGGCGGTGCTCGCGCTCGTCGGCGCCACGATCACGGCCGCGGTCGTGCTCAGCGGGGACGGCGTCGGGGCGGCCTCGCCCAGCGGCGGCCTCGACACCATGGCGGTGCTCACCTCCGAGGAGCTCGACGGCGCGAAGGATGCCACGGTGCTCCTGGTCGCCGAGAGCCGCGACGACGAGGGCGAGGTCAGCTACTCCGGCTCGGGCTCGATCCTCCGCTCCGACGGGTTGATCCTGACCAACGCCCACGTGGCCCAGCCGAGCGCGGAGGGCCTCGACGAGTACTACGGCGACGACAACGGGCTCGTCGACCCCGACTATCTCCTGGTGGCGCTCGTCAACGGGGTCGACGACACGTCGGCCTCGCCGTCGTTCCGGGCGCGAACCGTGTCCGCGGACGGGTTCCGCGACGTCGCCGTGGTCCAGATCTACGCCACGGCCGACGGTGCGGACCTGGACCCGGACACGCTCGGGCTCCCGTCGATGCCGCTCGGTGACTCCGACGCCATGCAGTCCGGCGACGACGTGACGATCCTGGGGTTCCCGGGCATCTCCGGCTCGGCGCGGCTGACGGTGACCAAGGGCGTGATCTCGACCTTCATCGACCGCGAGGACCTCGGCCCGCGCTCGGAGATCGACACCGACGCACGCATCGCCCCGGGCAACTCCGGGGGAGCGGCGATCAACAACGACGCCGAGATCATCGGCATCCCCTCCGCGGTGTTCACCAGCGGCGCCGGGTCACCCGTGGTCAGCGGGCGGATCCGCCCGATCAACTTCGTCATGGACGTCATCGAGGCCGCCGAGCGCTGAGCCGGCCCGGACCGCGCGCGGTGCTGGTCGGGCCTCAGCCCTCCGCGGGCTCCTGCGCCGCGATCTGGCGGCGTACGTCGTCCATGTCGAGGCCGCGCACGCCCTCGATGACCTGGTCCAGGCCCGCCGCCGGGAGCGCCCCGGGCTGGGAGAAGACCAGGATCTTGTCGCGGAAGACCATCAGCGTGGGGATCGACCTGATGCCGGCGGCAGCCGACAGGCCCTGCTGCTCCTCGGTGTTGACGGAGCCGAAGGTGATGTCCGGATGGGCCTGCGAGGCGGCTTCGTACGTCGGGGCGAACTGCTGGCACGGGCCGCACCAGCTCGCCCAGAAGTCCACGAAGAGGATGTCGTCGCCCTCGACATGGTCGGTGAAGTTGTCGTCGGTCAGCTCGATGGTGGCCATGCCACCACGGTACCGACCCGGCGGGAAGCCTCAGCGCAACGCGTAGGTGGCGATCGAGACGCCCACGTAGTGGCTGACGAAAGCCAGGATCGTGAAGGTGTGGAAGACCTCGTGGAAGCCGAACGTCTTCGGCCACGGGTTGGGGCGCTTGAAGCCGTAGACGACCCCGCCCAGCGTGTAGAACAGCCCGCCGACCGCGATCAGGGTGAGGACCGCGATCGCGATGCCGGAGCCGAGGCGGCTGGTGGCGCCCTCGATGAACCCGGGGATGAAGAAGACCGCCGCCCAGCCGAGCCCCATGTACAGGGGTGTGTACAGCCAGCGTGGCGCACCGATCCAGAACACCCGGAAGAGCACGCCCAGCACGGCGCACGACCAGACGGTGGTCAGCAGCACGACGCGTTGCGCGCCGTCGAGCAGGATCAGCGTCAGCGGGGTGTAGGAGCCGGCGATGAGCACGAAGATGTTGGCGTGGTCGAAGCGACGCAGCGCCGCCCAGACCCGCGGCGACCAGGTGCCGGTGTGGTAGACCGCCGACACGCCGAACAGCAGCAGGGCACTGAGGGCGAAGACCGCGGAACCGATCTTGGTCGAGGCGGTGGGCGACAGCCAGACCAGGACGATGCCACCGGCGAGGGCCAGGGGCGTCAGGATCAGGTGCGAGCGGCCGCGCAGCTTGGGCTTCACCTCGGCAATGGTCTCGGTGACCCTGCCCGAGATCGTCTCCAAGCCGGAGCGCACCGCGTCGCCGGCGTTGTCGAAGACCTGGTTCATGGCTCCAGGGTAGCGGTCCGGCGGTGATCGCAACGGGCTCGGCGGGAGTTCTGCCCGATCGGAGGGGGTGGCCGGTCATGCGGTCCCGCGCCGGGCAGCCGGTGTCCTACCATCGGGGTGTGGCGGACTGGAAGAGCGGTGTGCGTCGGGTGCTCTACCCGGCCTACGAGGCGCGGATGCTGCGCCGGATGTCGGGCGGGCTCCCGCAGCACGTGGGCGTGATGCTCGACGGCAACCGCCGGTGGGCCAAGGCGGTCGGCCGCGACACCGCGCACGGCCATCGAGCCGGCGCCGCCAACATCGAGCCGCTCCTGGGCTGGTGCGACGAGGTGGGCATCGAGGTGGTCACCCTGTGGCTGCTCAGCACCGACAACCTCAACCGGTCCGAGGCCGAGCTCAAGCCGCTGCTGGAGATCATCTCCGACGCCGTCGACTCCCTCGCCGACCAGCGGCGCTGGCGGCTCCACCCGGTCGGCGCCCTGGACCTGCTCCCCGACGACACCGCTCGCCGGCTCAAGGCCGCCGCGGAGGCCACCGCCGACGTCGACGGGATGCTCGTCAACGTCGCGGTCGGCTACGGCGGCCGACGCGAGATCGCCGACGCCGTGCGGTCGCTGCTGCACGAGCACGCCGCCCTCGGCACGTCGCTCGAGGAGCTCGCCCAGATCATCGACGTCGAGCACATCGCGGGACACCTCTACACCAAGGGCCAGCCCGACCCCGACCTGGTGATCCGGACCTCGGGGGAGCAGCGCCTCGGCGGGTTCCTGCTGTGGCAGAGCGCGAAGTCGGAGTTCTACTTCTGCGAGGCCTACTGGCCCGACTTCCGCCGGGTCGACTTCCTGCGCGCGATCCGGGCCTACGCCCAGCGCGAGCGCCGCTTCGGGTCCTGAGCCGACGTCCCTGCCCGCCGCGACCCGCCGCGACCCGCCACGACCCGCCGCGATCCGTCGCGATCCTCCGACGTCGCGACCCGTCGCTTCGCGTCGGACCTCGCCCCGCAACACACACGTCATCTCGCCGTCATCACGCGTTCGGGCGTGTCGCTCCGAGCGCGCCGGGTGACGGAGTAGTTTCGGCAGCGTCGGCGAGTGGGGAAGCTCGCCGGTACTGGGAGGCCCGATCGTGAGCAGTCACGACCTGTACGTCGGCACCGGCCGGCAGGTACCCACCTGCTCGTCGCGCCCGGCGGAAGGGCGCCGGCACTCCGGCGTTCGGGCTGTCTCCCGGTCCATCAGTGTCGACTAGTGGACCGGGCAGCGAGTGCGCGCGCGGTCACGTGAAGGGGAACCCCCGTGGTCACTCGCACCTATGTCCTCGACACCAGCTGTCCTGCTCGCCGATCCCGGGTGCCGCGCGGCGCTTCGCCGAGCACGAGGTCGTGCTCCCCGTCGTGGTGATCACCGAGCTCGAGGGCAAGCGGCACCACCCCGAGCTGGGCTACTTCGCCCGCTCGGCACTGCGGATGCTCGACGAGCTGCGGATCGAGCACGGACGCCTCGACGAGCCGGTGCCGGTCGGCGACGAGGGCGGCACGCTGCGGGTCGAGCTGAACCACACCGACTCGGGATCGCTGCCCTCCGGCTTCCGGCTCGGCGACAACGACACCCGGATCCTGGCCGTGGCCTACAACCTCTCGCAGGAGGGTCACGACGTCACGCTGGTCTCCAAGGACCTGCCGCTGCGGATCAAGGCCTCGGCCGTCGGCCTCGACGCCCAGGAGTACCGCGCGGAGGCGATCAGCGACTCCGACACCGGCTACACCGGCATGGCCGAGCTCGAGGTGGCCGCCGCCGACCTCGACGAGCTGTACGACGACGGCGTGCTCGACCACGAGGACGCCCGGAGCATGCCGTGCCACCAGGGGCTGGTGCTCCTCTCCGAGCGCGGAACTGCGCTCGGCCGGGTCGGGCCCGACAAGCAGGTGCACCTGGTGCGCGGCGACCGCGAGGCCTTCGGCATCCACGGGCGCAGCGCCGAGCAGCGGATCGCCCTGGAGATGCTGCTCGACCCGGAGGTCGGCATCGTGTCCCTCGGCGGCCGCGCCGGCACCGGCAAGTCGGCCATGGCCCTGTGCGCGGGCCTCGAGGCCGTGCTCGAGCGGGGTCAGCACAAGAAGGTCGTGGTCTTCCGGCCGCTCTTCGCGGTCGGCGGGCAGGAGCTGGGCTACCTGCCCGGCTCGGAGTCGGAGAAGATGTCTCCCTGGGGGCAGGCCGTCTTCGACACCTTGGGCTCGATGACCAGCCCGGACGTGATCGAGGAGATCCTCGACCGCGGGATGCTCGAGGTGCTGCCGCTGACCCACATCCGCGGCCGGTCCCTGCACGACGCCTACGTGATCGTCGACGAGGCCCAGTCGTTGGAGCGCAACGTCCTGCTCACCGTGCTGAGCCGGATCGGCGCCAACTCCAAGGTGGTGCTGACCCACGACGTCGCCCAGCGCGACAACCTCCGGGTCGGACGTCACGACGGCGTGGTCGCGGTGATCGAGAAGCTCAAGGGCCACCCGCTCTTCGCCCATGTCACGCTCACCCGTTCCGAGCGCTCGCCGATCGCCGCGCTCGTGACGGAGATGTTGGAGAACGTCACGATGTAGCGGCCGTCACGGACGACGGTCCGTCCGCGTAAGCCCCGGGGTCTGAGTGTCCCGTGTGACTGATGAGTCGCACGGGACGCTCTGTCTGCCCGAGGAAACCTGAGATATCCCCAGGAATTCGCCTGATTCCGTCGTTCGGTTTGCACGGCAGTGCCACACGGGGCATGGTGTTGCGCACCCCCTGCTCCCCCAGAACTGCTGCCTGCCCGTCGTCATGTCTCCTAGCCCCGTGGGTGCCGAATCTTGTCCAAGCACGTGAAGCACGTCCCGAAGCACCGTGGCGCGCCGTCGCGCCCCGACCTGGCGGACAAGCCGCGCAAGGCGCTCGGCACGACCCTGGTGCTCACCTCCCTGGCCGTCGCCGCCACGGGCGCGACCGTCGCCGGTGGGCTTCTCGTCTCCTCGCCGCTCGACACCGCCTCCGCCGACATCGCGCGCGACCTCACCGGCACCACGACCGACGACAGCGAGGCCGGCGCGCTGCCGCCCGCCGTGACGGGTCCGGCCGACGGAGCGGCGCTCGCCGCCGCCGACGTCACCCAGCGTGCCCCGGAGACCTCGCGGTCCTCCGACCGGCGCAAGGCCACCGACCCGCTCAAGAAGGCTGCCCTGGCCGAGCCGAGCGGACCATCGAAGACCGGCTCGGAGAACCTGTCGCGGTCCGACCCTCGCGACGTCGCCCGGGCGCTGCTTTCGGAGTTCGGCTTCTCCTCCGACCAGTTCGGCTGCCTGGACTCCCTCTACATGCGCGAGTCCGGCTGGAACGTCTACGCCGACAACCCGAGCTCGTCGGCCTACGGCATCCCGCAGGCGCTGCCCGGCTCCAAGATGTCCTCCGCGGGCGCCGACTGGGCGACCAACCCCGTCACCCAGATCCGCTGGGGCCTGGGCTACATCCAGGACCGCTACGGCAGCCCCTGTGGTGCCTGGGGCCACAGCCAAGCGGTCGGCTGGTACTGACCGACCGGTGCCGCAACCGGCCCGCCGCCAGGGCGCCGTCGGTGCCCCCGGCTACGGCGGGAGCGGGCCCGGCACGGTGACCGACCAGCGGACCGGTCAGCGGACCGCCAACGCCACCCAGGAGCCCAGGATCAGGGTCGAGACGGTGATCTCGACCCGCCGGCGCCACGAGGCCGGGTAGAGCCGGCCCTCGAAGTAGTGGGCGATGAATCCCTGGTCGTCCAGTCCCGGGCGGCCCGCACCGGCACGGCCCCAGTCCTCGAGCCGCGAGAGCGGACAGGCCGGCCGCCAGGCCGCCATCCTGGCCCCCCAGAGGGCCGAGGCGATGTGGGGGAGCAGCAACCACGGCACGAGCAGCGCGGCGAAGCCGCCGACGATGGTGAAGGCCACGAAGGCGAGGTGGGTCAGCAGCGCCAGCGCTGCCACGATGCGGTGCACCCGCTCACCGTAGCCCTCCGCGCTGTGGACGAGCGGCGGGGTGGTGGCGGGCTCCTGCGGCGGCGTCGGGTCAGCGCCCGACGAAGACCGTGACGTGGCCGCCGTACTCGCGCGGTCCCTCGAAGTGCGGGAGGTCCCAGGCGACGTCCTCGCCGGACGACTCGAGGTAGGCGACGGCGGCAGCGTGGTCGGTGAAGATCGCGCGGGTCCGCAGGTCGACCCGCTCGACGTGCTCGAAGTGGCGGAGCAGGGCGGCCTCGCCGTTCTCGCTGCTGAAGTGCGTGACCACGGGGGAGCCGCCGGCCGCGCGGCGCAGCTCGGCGACGTGCTCGTCGCCGTTGGTGACGGCGACCAAGGTGCCGCCCGGCCGCAGCACGCGGCGGATCTCCGACAGCCCGAGGTGCAGGTCGGTGACGTGGTAGAGCATCCACAGCGCGGCGACGACGTCGAAGGACGCGTCGCCGTACGGCAGGTCCTGCACGTCGGCCACGCGCGTCTCGACACCGCGGCTGCGGGTGAGCTCGACGAACCGCTCCGACTGGTCGACCGCCACCACCCGGGCCTCGGGCAGCGCAGCCGCCAGCCGAGCGGCGAAGGCACCCGTGCCACACCCGACCTCCAGGACGCTGGTCGGAGACGTCGCCACGACCGCGGACAGCGCCTCGCAGGACGGGTCGCGACCGTCGAGGGTGGGGTGCCACACCGAGCGGCGCGTCTCGAGCGGGTCCTCGGTGGCGTACTGGCGGCGTACCCGGTCGCGGTCGGTCATGCTCACGGGTGGGTCATCCCCTCGAGGTCGAGGGCGGCATCGAGCTGCTCCTCGGTGAGCTCGCCGCGCTCGACGTAGCCGAGCGCGAGCACGGTCTCGCGGATGGTGGTGCCGTCGGCGAGCGACTGCTTGGCGACCTTGGCCGCCGCCTCGTAGCCCAGGTACTTGTTGAGCGGGGTGACCACCGACGGCGAGGACTCGGCGTAGCGCCGCATCCGCTCGACGTCGGGCGTGATCCCGTCGACGCACCGTCGGGCCAGCAGGGTGGACGACGTCGCCAGGAGCCGCGTCGACTCCAGCACGTTGCGCGCGATGACCGGCATCGCGACGTTGAGCTCGAAGGCGCCGCTCATGCCGGCGGCGGTGACCGCCGTGTCGTTGCCGATGACCTGGAAGCACACCATCAGGGTCGCCTCGGGCAGGACCGGGTTGACCTTGCCGGGCATGATGCTCGACCCCGGCTGGAGGTCGGGCAGGTGGATCTCGGCGAGCCCCGTCGTGGGGCCCGAGGACATCCAGCGCAGGTCGTTGCAGATCTTCACCAGGCCGACCGCGATGGTCTTGAGGACCCCGCTCAGCTCGACCAGGGAGTCGCGGGTGCCCTGCGCCTCGAAGTGGTTGCGGGCCTCGGTGAAGTCCTGCCCGGTCGACGCGCCGAGCACCGCGATGACCCGCGGCGCGAACCCGTCCGGGGTGTTGATGCCGGTCCCCACGGCGGTGCCGCCCAGCGGCAGCTCGCGCACGCGCGGCAGCACGGCGGCCAGCCGCTCGACGCCGTAGCGCAGGGTGGCGGCGTACCCGCCGAGCTCCTGGCCCAGCATCACCGGGGTGGCGTCCATCAGGTGGGTGCGGCCCGACTTCACCAGGCCGCCGAACTCGTCGGCCTTCGCGGCCAGCGAGCCCGCCAAGGTGTGCAGCGCCGGGACGAGGTCCTCGACGACGGCCATCGTCACCGCGACGTGGATGGCGGTCGGGAAGGTGTCGTTGCTCGACTGGCTGGCGTTGACGTGGTCGTTGGGGTGGACCTCGGTGCCGGCCTGCGACGCCAGGGAGGCGATGACCTCGTTGGCGTTCATGTTGGACGACGTGCCGGACCCCGTCTGGAAGACGTCGATCGGGAAGTGGTCGTCGTGCTCGCCGTCGGCGACCTCGCGCGCCGCGGAGACGATCGCGCCGGCCTGCTCGGTGGTGATCACGCCGAGGGCGCCGTTCACCTGCGCGGCGGCAGCCTTCACCTCACCGAGCGCGTGCACGAGCCGGGGCTCGAGAGGCGTGCCGCTGATCGGGAAGTTCTCCACGGCCCGCTGGGTCTGCGCTCGCCAGAGGGCGGCGGCCGGTACGTCCACCTCGCCCATGGAGTCGTGCTCGATGCGGACGTCGGGATCGCTGCTCACCTCTCCCAACTTACCCACTCACCCTGGCGCGACACGTGACACGGCCCCCGCGCCGGCCCCGGTCCGGCTGTGTTCCCATGAGGGCGTCGCGGGGGTCCGACGGGGCCACTACTGTCGTGCCGTCGGTGATGCCGTTCGCGACGAGGGGATGCGGATGACGGAGTGGTTGGACGGGCTGAGCACCCTGCAGGTGCTGCTCCTGGTCGGAGTGCTGCTCGTGGGCGGGTCGCTCGTGGCCGCGATCGTCGGCGCGGTGCTGGTCCGGTTCGGCATGCGCCGGCCGTGGGTGCTGCGGCGCGCCAGCCGGCTCTCGATCCGGGTGCTCGAGCTCGTCAAGCGACCACTGACCATCGTCGTGCTCGACGAGGTGGCAGCCGTGATCCAGACCGGCCGGTACACCAAGAACATCTCCGACGCCCTGCGCGAGAACCACGACGAGCTCAAGCACCTGGTGGCCGAGAAGGTGCGGGCCGACCCCAACGCGCGCCTCGTCCGCAAGCTGCCCGGCTACGACGCGATCGTCTCGGAGGTCTCCGAGACGGTGATGCGCGTGATGATCGAGATGCTCAGCGACCCCCGGATGGACGAGCTGGTCTCGGACCTGCTCCGCAACAACCTCGAGCAGATCAAGAAGGCCGTGCGCAGTCGCGAGCACGAGGCGATGGGTGACCCCGAGCCCCCGGACCCGATCCCGGCGAGCGCCCCTCAGGCGGGCGCCCCTCAGGCGGGCGGGCGGGCGACGTAGAGCCAGTACTGCTCCTCGCGCCCCTGCAGGACCACGTCGAGCGGGAGCGCGTCGGCTGCGCCGAACACCTCGGTCAGGGTGGCCTCGAGCGCGGGCTCCGGAGCCGCAGACCACACCGCCAGGGCCCCGCCGGGCCGCAGGATCGCCCGCACCGCGGCCAGGAACGGCGCCGCGTAGAGCGCCGCGTTGGTGTCGTGGACGAGGTAGCCCGGGCCGTTGTCGACGTCCAGCAGCACCAGGTCGTACGACGCCGGGCGGGCCTCGGCGACGGCCATGGCGACATCCGCCACGACCACCGCGACCCGCTGGTCGGCGAGCAGCGACGGGCCGTGCGCGATCGTGCCGTTGCGCATCCAGTCGACCAGCGCCGGCTCGATCTCGACGACCGCGCAGGTCTCGACCCGGCTGTCGGCGAGGACCTCGCGCAGCGTGAAGCCCAGCCCGAGGCCGCCGACGACGACGGCACGGGGGTGCTCGACGAGCGCGAGAGCGGCGGTGGCCAGCGCCCGCTCGGTGCCGACCTCGACGGTGTCCATCACGAAGACGCCGTTGGCACGCAGCTCCAACGCCGGCGCCCCGCCCTGCTCGGCGCGACGCTCGCGCAGCACCAGCTCGCCGCGCTCGGACTCGGCGCGGGCGAGCTCGACGTACTCGGCCGGCGGCCTCACCTCGCGTCCCTAGCGCCGACGATGGCGCCGGCGTGGTCGGCGACCCAGAGCAGGAGCGGCGACATGGCGCCGATCAGCTCGCGGCCGAGGTCGGTCAGGGAGTACTCCACCCGGGGCGGGATGACCGGGTAGGCCTCGCGGCGGACCAGGCCGTCGCGCTCGAGGGTCTTCAGGGTCACGGCGAGCATCTTCTCGCTGATCCCGTCCACCGTGCGGCGCAGCTCGCCCCAGCGCAGCGTCCCGTCGGCCAGCGCGGCCAGGACGAGCACGCCCCACTTGCTGGTGACGTGGTCGAGGACGTCGCGCGTGGGGCACCCGTCGGTGAACGCGGTCGCCTCCGCTCCCCGCAGCTGACCAAGACTTACGCTCATGCGGGTACCTTACCAAAAGGTGGGTACTGCGGTTCGGGAAGCAACACGCCCGGGTGCCGGTTGGGCCAGGCACCAGCCCACCAGTCCGCGAAGGGACCTCCCATGACCATCCTCGTCACCGCCGCCTCCGGCCGCTTCGGCCGCCTCGTCCTCGACTCGTTGCTCGCCCGCGGCGTCAGCCCCGACACGATCCGGGCCGGGGCCCGCACGCCCGAGTCGCTCGCGGCGTACGCCGGGCGCGGCCTCGAGGTCGTCCACCTCGACTACGACGACGAGGTGAGCGTCAAGGCGGCCGTCGACGGCGTCGAGCGGGTGCTGTTGATCTCGGGCTCCGAGGTCGGCAAGCGCGTCGCGCAGCACGGAGCGGTGATCGAGGCCGCGGCCGCCGCCGGCGTGAGCCACCTCGTCTACACCAGTGCCCCGCACGTCGACACCGCCGACTTCGTGCTCGCCCCCGAGCACCTGGCCACCGAGCAGCTCCTCGCGGCCTCCGGCCTGACCACGACGGTCCTGCGCAACAACTGGTACCACGAGAACTACGCGCCGACGCTCGCGACCGCGCGCGACCACGGAGTGCTGGCCACGAGCGCCGGTGAGGGTCGCACCGCCAGCGCTGCGCGCGCCGACTACGCCGAGGCGGCTGCGGCCGTGCTGCTCGAGGACGGCCATGCCGGGGCGACCTACGAGCTCGCCGGGGACGTGGCCTGGACCCAGTCGGAGCTGGCGGCCGCGCTGGGAGACGTGCTGGGGCGCGAGGTGACGCTGCAGCAGCTCACCACCGACGCGCACGCCGCGATGCTGGAGGGCGTCGGCCTGGACGCCGCCACCGCTGGGTTCGTCACCGGCATCGACACCGCGGTCCGTGACGGCGTCCTGGCCGACTCCGACGGCACCCTGGCCCGGCTGATCGGGCGCCCCACCACGCCGCTGGTCGACGGCCTGGCCGCACTCGGGTGAGCCTCCCCTTGGGGGTGGCCCGGGCCGGCGGCGGACCTGGCAGGCTCGACGCATGAGCAACACGAGCGAGGACGCGCCCACCGACCAGGACGGCAGGACAGGTCAGGTGGCCGAGACCGGTCGTCTCGACCCCGCCGAGGCCGACACCCCGGTCTCGGACGACCAGTCGGTCGCCGGGTCGCCGAGCGACGAGTCGGGCGAGGTCGACGAGGGACCGACCGGACCGAACTCCAGGGCCGGCTCCAACAAGAACTGACGCGGCTACTCCGCCGAGCGCACCCGGATCCCGGTGATCGGCACGGTCACCGCACCGGAGGGGTCGGTGAAGAAGTCGTTGCCCTTGTCGTCGACGACGATGAACGCGGGGAAGTCCTCGACCTCGATCTTCCAGACGGCCTCCATGCCCAGCTCGGGGTACTCCAGCACCTCGACCGAGCGGATGCAGTCCTGGGCCAGGCGCGCGGCCGGTCCGCCGATCGAGCCGAGGTAGAAGCCGCCGTACGCCTCGCACGCCTCGGTGACCTGCTTGCTGCGGTTGCCCTTGGCGAGCATCACCATCGAGCCGCCCGCGGCCTGGAAGGACTTCACGTAGGAGTCCATCCGGCCGGCGGTGGTGGGGCCGAACGAGCCGGAGGCGTAGCCCTCGGGGGTCTTGGCCGGTCCGGCGTAGTAGACGGCGTGGTCCTTGAGGTACTGCGGCATCTCGCCGCCGCCGTCGAGGAGATCCTGGATCTTGGCGTGGGCGATGTCGCGCGCGACGACCAGCGGGCCGGTCAGCGAGAGCCGGGTCTTGACCGGGTGCTTGCTCGAGCTCGGCGAGGATGTCGGCCATCGGCTGGTTGAGGTCGATCCGCACCACGTCGGCGTCGGCAGCGAGCTGCTCGTCGGTCGGCTCGGGCAGGTAGCGACGCCGGGTCGGTCTCGAGCTGCTCGAGGAAGACGCCCTCGGCGGTGATCTTGCCGAGCGCCTGCCGGTCGGCCGAGCAGGAGACGGCGATCGCGACCGGGCAGGACGCGCCGTGGCGGGGCAGGCGCACGACCCGCACGTCGTGGCAGAAGTACTTGCCGCCGAACTGGGCACCGATCCCGAACGACTGGGTGAGCTTGAAGACCTCCTCCTCGAGCTCGAGGTCGCGGAAGCCGTGGGCGTCCATCGAGCCCTCGGTCGGCAGGTTGTCGAGGTAGTGGGCCGAGGCGTACTTGGCCGTCTTGAGCGCGAACTCCGCGCTCGTGCCGCCGATGACGACGGCGAGGTGGTACGGCGGGCAGGCCGCCGTGCCGAGCGAGCGGATCTTCTCGTCGAGGAAGCTCAGCATCCGGGTCGGGTTGAGGATCGCCTTGGTCTCCTGGAACAGGAACGACTTGTTGGCCGAGCCGCCACCCTTGGCCATGAAGAGGAACTTGTACTCCGGCCTGCCCGAGGTCTGCGGGGTGGAGTAGATCTCGATCTGGGCCGGCAGGTTGGTGCCGGTGTTCTTCTCCTCGTACGTCGTCAGCGGCGCCAGCTGCGAGTAGCGCAGGTTGAGCTTGGTGTAGGCGTCGTACACGCCCCGACTGATCGCCTCGCCGTCGTCGACGCCGGTGAGCACCCCCTCGGACTTCTTGCCCATCACGATCGCGGTGCCGGTGTCCTGGCACATCGGGAGCACGCCACCGGCGGAGATGTTGACGTTCTTCAGGAGGTCGGTGGCCACGAACCGGTCGTTGCCGGAGGCCTCGGGGTCGTCGATGATCTTCCGCAGCTGGGCCAGGTGCGCCGGGCGCAGGTAGTGGGCGATGTCGTGCATCGCCTCGGCGGTCAGCTGCTGGATCGCCTCGGGGCTGACCGTGAGGAACGACTGCCCGTCGACCTCGAAGGAGCTGACCCCCTCGGTGGTGATCAGCCGGTAGGGCGTGTCGTCCTTCCCGGTGGGCAGGAGGTCGGAATAGCGGAACTCGGGGCCGTTGCTCACGGCCCCCAGGCTAGTCCCGGCGTGCGGAGCCGGCCCGGGGAGGCCCGGTGGAGGAGCGTACGACGAGGCGCGTGGGCACCAGCACGTCGCGGCGAGGCGGCGTGTGTCGTCCGCCCAGGACGACGGCCATCTCGGCCGCGAGCGTGCCCTGCCGGGCTACCTGCTGGTCGATGCTGGTGAGCCCGAAGAGCTCGGCGAGCGGGTGGCCGTCGACACTGATGATCGACATGTCCTCCGGGGCGCTCAGGCCGCGGAGCTGGAGGGTCCGCAGGGCGCTCACGCCGATCTCGTCGGAGTAGGCGAAGACCGCTGTCGGCGGTTCGGCGAGGTCCAGCAGTCGTGACAGGGCGTTGGCACCGGAGTCGGCGCCGTACGGCTGGATCTGGACGTAGTCGGGAGGGACCTCGAGGCCGGCCGCGGCCATCGCGTCGGCGTAGCCCTGGGCGCGCATGACGTCGGAGGACCAGACGGCACCCTCGGTGTCGCTGGTGCGGATGATCGCGATCTTGCGATGGCCGAGACCGATGAGGTGCTCGACCGCGGTCGCACCCACGGCCCGGTCGTCCACGTGCACGTGGGGGAGCGACTGGAGCTGACCGCCGGCGATCACGACGTCGGCCCCGAGGAGGTCGAGACGCTCGATCTCCGCCGCCAGGAGCGGCAGCGCGATCAGCACGACGGCATCGGCCTTGCGGCGCGAGGGGAGGTGCTCGAAGAAGTAGCGGCGCTGAGCCTCGCCCTCGACCTGGTACAGCAGCATGTCCTGCCCGGCGTTGCTCAGCGTGCGCTGCATCGAGGAGACCATCGTGCTGTAGAACCACGTGTCGACCCGCGGCGTCACCACTGCGAGCCGTCCGGTGCTCTTCCGCGCGAGCCCCGAGGCCTCCGGGGAGACGACGTAGGACAGCTCCTGGGCGATCGTGCGGATCCGCTGACGGGTCGGCTCGCTCACCCCCGGTACGTCGCGCAGGGCGCGCGAGACGGTGGCGATGGAGACGCCGGCATGACGCGCGACGTCGGCCATGTTGACGTCGCCGACCGCGATTTCAGGCTCGGCGTGGTGAGACACACCTGTCACAGTAACCAAATGGTAAACGTTTGCGTAAGGGGTCTTGACGAATTGGTGTGACGTGGACCACTGTGATTCTTGCGGATGTAAACGTTTGCGTTTCGGACTCGTTTCCATGCGCTCGGAGCGGCCTTGCGGCGAGTTGAGGGACTCGGGCCCGCAGGGAGGACCGCCACTGCACGGGGAGTACCCGAGGCAGACCTAACGAAAGGGCAGACACGACATGACGACACGTAGGTGGCGCCGCGCAGCGGTGATGGGGATGGGTGCGGTGCTCGCTGTGGGCACGACGGGCTGCCTCTCCTCCAGTGACGGCGGCAATTCCGGTGGCGCCGCCAGCGGCACGACCGGTGACAAGACGGTCACGATCCTGGGTGCCTTCGGTGGCACCGAGCAGGCCGCGTTCGAGGACTCGATGGCGAAGTTCGAGGAGGACTCGGGCATCACCGTCGAGTACACCGCCGACACCGACTTCACCACGACGGTCGTGCAGCGGGTCAACTCCGGCGACGCCCCCGACATCGCGCTCTTCCCGCAGCCGGGCGGCCTGCTCGACCTGTCGGACGACATGACCCCGCTCGCCGACGTGATCGACCTCGGCGCGATCGAGGAGACCCTGATCCCCGGCTTCCTCGAGGCCGCGACCAAGGACGGCAACGTCTACGGCGCGCCGATGCGGATGGCCGTCAAGTCGATCGTCTGGTACCCGAAGTCGTTCGAGGACACGAGCTTCAGCACGGAGCCGGCCACGTTCCAGGAGCTCATCTCCGAGTCCGAGGACATCAAGGCCTCCGGCGTGTCCCCGTGGTGCATGGGCTGGGAGTCCGACCAGGCCACGGGCTGGGTCGGCACGGACTGGCTCGAGGAGATGGTCCTGCGGGTCGGCGGTCCCGACGTCTACGACCAGTGGGTCAGCCACGAGATCCCGTTCAACGACCCGAAGATCGCCGAGGCGCTCGACGCCTTCGGTGAGATCGCCAAGGGTGACGGCCTGGTGCTCGGCGGCTCGAAGGGCGTCCTGAACACCAACTTCGCCGACGCGATGACGCCGGCCTTCGGCAACGACCCCCAGTGCTACCTGATGCGCCAGGGCAACTTCGCCACCGGGTTCTTCCCCGACAACGTGCAGGCCGACCTCGACGGCACCGTCGGCACGTTCTACTACCCGCCCTACGAGGGCGGCTACGACGGCTCCCCGGTCCTCGGTGGCGGTGACCTCGCCGCGACCTTCAACGGCGACGACGAGGACACCCAGAAGGTCATGGAGTTCCTGACCTCCGACCAGTTCGGTGCCGAGTGGGCGCAGGTCGGTGGGTGGCTCTCGCCGCACTCGACCTTCGACTCGAGCAACTACGCCAACGAGACCACCAAGGCGATCGCCGAGTCGGCCGCCAACGCCGACGTGTTCCGCTTCGACGGCTCCGACCTGATGCCGGCCGACGTCGGTTCGGGCTCCTTCTGGACCGAGATGGTCAAGTGGGAGAACGGGCAGTCGACGCAAGACACCCTGGACGCGATCGAGGCGTCCTGGCCCGCGTCATGAGCATCGACATCGAAGGCCCCACCACCGGTACGCCGGTGGTGGGGCCCGACCCCTCTCCGGAGGAGCCGCGTCGTGGTGGAGCAGACGCCAAGCTGATCGTCGGCGGCATCATCGGCATGGTCGTCACCGGCTACGCGATGTGGACGATCTTCCTGACCTTCGGCCTCTACCCGGAGCTCTACCTCAACTCCAAGCTCCTCATCGGCGCCGTCGCGATCCTGGTGGGCGTGGGGGGCGCCGCGGTCCTGTTCCAGTTCCTCAACATGTTCGTCGAGGGTCTGCCCACCAAGGCCTCACAGGTCGTCATGCCCTACGCCTACCTGCTGCCGGGCTTCGGTCTGATCAGCCTGGTGCTGCTCTACCCGACGATCCAGACGGTCGTCTACTCGTTCGCCAACGACGAGAGTGAGCAGTGGGTCGGCTTCGCCAACTTCCGAGACCTCTTCGGGCGCGAGGAGTTCCGCACCACGCTCCTGAACAACCTCCTGTGGTTGATCATCGTGCCGGCCTGCGTCGTCGCGCTCGGGATCGTCGTCGCGGTGATGGCGGACAAGCTCGGGCGTCGGGGCGAGAGCATCTCCAAGAGCCTGATGTTCATGCCGATGGCGATCTCGTTCGTGGGCGCCTCGGCGATCTGGGGCCTGGTCTACGCCTTCGACAACCCGGGCCAGAAGCAGACCGGCCTCCTGAACGCCGTGTGGACCGCCCTCGGCGGCGATCCGCAGACGTGGCTGCAGATCGACACCGCCAAGCTGAACTCGCTGCTGCTCATGGTGATCGTCATCTGGCTCCAGGTCGGCTTCGCGATGATCCTGCTCTCCTCCGCCATCAAGGGGGTGCCCGAGGACACCCTGGAGGCCGCCCGGATCGACGGGGCGAGTGAGTGGCAGATCTTCTGGAAGGTGATCATCCCGCAGATCAAGGGCACCACGATCACGGTCTTCATCACCGTGCTGATCATGGTGATGAAGATCTTCGACATCGTCTTCGTGCTGACCAACGGGCGCTTCAACACCAACGTGATCGCGAACTTCTTCTACTTCGAGCAGTTCAAGAGCCAGAACACCGGGACCGCCTCGGCGGTCGTGGTGGTCCTGCTCGTGGCGATCATCCCGGTGCTCATCTATCAAGTGCGGCACTTCCGGCGAGAGGACGCGAACTCATGACCACCAGGGTCGAAGCGGCAGGTCTGGTCGCAGGCGAGCAGAACCTCGAGACGAACGGCAGCCAGCCCGACAAGCCGCCGAAGCTGTCCAAGGGGCTGATGGCCGACGGGCGGCGCCGCAGCCCGATCGCGATCATCGTGATGATCGCCCTGACCGCGCTGTGGCTCCTGCCCACCGTCGGTCTGCTGGTGACGTCCCTGCGCGACCGCACCGAGGCCTCCCAGTCGGGCTGGTGGACGATCATCTGGAATCCGGGCAACTCGGGGTTCACCTTCGACAACTATCGGCGGGTCTTCGAGGGCACCGATCTCGGGACCGGGTTCATCAACAGCCTGGTCGTGGCCATCCCGGCCACGGTGATCCCGATCATGTTCGCGGCGTTCGCGGCCTACGCGTTCACGTTCATGAGCTTCCGGGGGAAGGACGTGCTGTTCATCGCGATCGTGGCGGTGATGGTGGTGCCGATCCAGGTGGCCTTCCAGCCGATGCTGAACCTGCTCGGTCCGCGCGGGATCGGGATCTCCGGCGACTACTTCGCGGTGTGGCTCCTTCACACCGGGTTCGGGATGCCGCTGGCGATCTACACCCTGCGCAACTACATGACGACCCTGCCCAAGACCGTGATCGAGTCGGCCAAGATCGACGGCGCCAGCCACTTCCAGACGTTCTGGAAGCTGATCGTCCCGATGTCGGTGCCCGCGCTGGCAGCCTTCGCGATCCTGCAGTTCCTCTGGGTGTGGAACGACCTGCTCATCGCCAAGCTGTTCCTCTCGGGCGACAACTCCACCGTGATCGTCGAGCTCCAGGGCCTCATCGGAACCGCCGGTCTCGGTCAGGAGCTGCTGACGGCCGGAGCCTTCGTCTCGATGGTGCTGCCCATGGCCGTGTTCTTCGGGCTGCAGCGCTTCTTCGTCCGTGGACTGACGTCCGGGGCGGTGAAGGGCTGACCCCGAGCCCAGGGCACCCGATCCACCTGACGCGAGAGGGCGTGAGCATCGTGCTCGCGCCCTCTCCGTCCGGGGTGCCCGACCTCCTCCACTGGGGCGCAGCGCTGGGTGAGCAGCTGCCCTCCGCACTCACCGGGTTGACCGCCACCGCCGTGCCCGCGGTCCCGCACTCCGCGCTCGACCGGCCGCGTCGCAGCGGGCTGCTCGCCCAGGCTGCCGCCGGCTTCACCGGGACCCCTGCCCTCGCGGGCTTCCGCGACGGCGGCGACGCCACCGCCGCCCAGCCCTACGTGCGCGACTGGGACGTCGCCCACGACGACGACGGCGACCCGGCGACCGATGCGGTCGTGCAGCTCGCCGGGGAGGACGCCGAGGCCGGCTGGTCCGTCGACGTCGAGCTCGAGCTGACCCGCGAGGGCGTCCTGCGACTGCGCACGTCGGTCACCAACACCCGGTCCGGGCGGCTCCACCTGGGCGCCGTTCGCAACGCCGTCCCTGTCGGTGCGCGCGCCACCGAGCTGCTCGACCTGACCGGCCGGTGGTGCCGCGAGCGGACACCGCAGCGCCGTCCGTGGCTGCTCGGGACCCACCTGCGCGAGGCGCGGCACGGACGCACCGGGCACGACGCCAACCTGCTCATGGCCGCGGGCGTGCCCGGCTTCGGCTTCGGCCACGGGGAGGTCTGGGCGACCCACCTGGCCTGGAGCGGCGACCACGCGACGTACGCCGAGCGCACGCCCGAGGGCGAGTGCGTCCTCGGTGGTGGTGAGCTGCTCGCCCCCGGCGAGGTCGTGCTCGAGCCGGGCGAGACCTACACCAGCCCCTGGCTGATGGGGAGCCACAGCACCGACGGCCTGGACGCCGTCTCCGCCCGGCTGCATGCGTGGACGCGGCGCCACGCGCCCCGCTCGCGCACCGAGCGGCCGGTACTGCTGAACACCTGGGAGGCGACGTACTTCGACCACGACCTCGACCGCCTCGGCGCGCTCGCCGAGGCTGCCGCCGAGGTCGGTGTGGAGCGCTTCGTGCTCGACGACGGCTGGTTCCACGGCCGTCGCAGCGACCGCGCCGGCCTGGGGGACTGGAGCGTCGACACCGCCGTGTGGCCCCAGGGGCTGCACCCGCTGGTGGCGAAGGTGCACGAGCCTCGGGATGGATCTCGGCCTGTGGGTCGAGCCCGAGATGGTCAACGAGGACTCCGACCTCGCGCGGGCGCACCCGGACTGGATCCTGCGCGGCCGCTCGGCCCTGCCCGACACCTGGCGGCACCAGCAGGTGCTCGACCTCCAGGTGCCCGGCGCCTACGCCCACGTGCGCGACGCCCTCCTGGCGCTGCTCGGCACCTACGACATCGCCTTCCTCAAGTGGGACCACAACCGCGACCTGATCGACGTCACCCACGACGGCCGGCCGGCCGTGCACGGCCAGACCCTGGCGCTCTACCGGCTGCTCGACGAGCTGCGCGCGGCGCACCCGGCGCTCGAGATCGAGACCTGCGCGAGCGGGGGCGGCCGCGTCGACCTGGAGATCCTCACCCGCACCGACCGGATCTGGCCCAGCGACACCATCGACGCCCTGGAGCGCCAGCGGATCCAGCGCTGGACCTCGCTGCTCGTGCCGCCCGGAGATGACCGGCGCCCACGTCGGCGGTCCCGTCGCCCACACGACCGGGCGCGCGCACCGGCTCGGCTTCCGGGCCGCCACCGCGCTGTTCGGCCACCTCGGCATCGAGTGGGACCTGCGCGCCGGCGACCCCCGACGAGCGGGCCGAGCTCGCGCGGTGGGTGACGCTGCACAAGGGCCTGCGGTCGGTGGTCTCCACCGGACGACTCGTGCGCGGCGACCACCCGGACCCCGCCGTGATGGTCAGCGGCATCGTCGTCGCAGGACCGCGACGAGGCCTGGTACGTCGTCGCGACGGTCGACACCGCTCGCGACCCAGTCCCCGGCGCCGGTCGTGCTGCCCGGGCTCGACGCCGGCGCGAGCTACCACCTCGACGACGTGACACCGGCCGGTGCGACGCACGCGGCCCACCTCGGCGGGACCTGGCTGGACGGTGACGGGGTCTGCGTCTCCGGCGCGGCCCTCGCCCAGGTCGGGGTCCAGCTGCCGCCGCTCGCACCGGGCTCGGCCCTGGTCCTCCACGTGGCGACGGAGCCGGACTCCCACGTGGCGCAGGAGTGCCGATGACCCTCGACCTCACCGACGACTGGGTGTGGGACTTCTGGGTGGTCGACGACCCGTCCGCGCACGCCGAGCACCTGCACGCGTTCTTCCTGCACGCACCGCGCACCCTGCTCGATCCCGACCTGCGCCACGTCAACGCGAGGGTCGGCCATGCCGTCAGCAGCGACCTCGAGCGGTGGCGGATGCTCCCGGACGCCTTCGGGCCGCAGCCGGTGCCGGCGTTCGACGACACCGCGACCTGGACCGGCAGCGTCGTCCGCGACGACGACGGCGCCTGGCGGATGTTCACGTCCGGCATCGCCGCGCCCGAGGGCCCCCGCCGTCAGCGGATCGGTTCCTCCACGTCGGCCGACCTGGTGGCCTGGGAGCGGGCCCCCGGCACGGTCATGGACCTCGACCGCCGCTGGTACGTCGACCAGGCCGCCGACTCGGCCGACGGGGGAGACCCACTGGCGCGACCCCTTCGTCGTCCGCGACGCGGACGGGCTGTGGCACGCCTACATCACCGCCAAGAGCCTGGATGCCGGGACCGGGCAGCCGACCGGGGTCATCGGCCACGCGACGTCGTCCGACCTGACGAGCTGGGAGGTCGGCCCACCGCTCGACACCTCGCCGGGCCGCTTCGGCCAGCTCGAGGTGATCTCGCTCGACCTCGTCGACGGCCGCTGGGCGCTGGTCTTCTCGGTCCTCGGGGCCGACGTGCCCGGCCTGACACCGGGGGAGGGCGGCGTGTGGTCGGTGCCCGTCGCCGGGCCGGGTGCGCCCGTGGACACCGCCCGTGCCACCCGGGTCACCAGCGAGCGACTCTACGTCGGGCGGACCGTGCGCCTGCGCGACGGCTCCTCGCGCTTCCTGGCCTTCGTCAACGAGGACGACCACGGCGAGTTCGTCGGTGGTCTCACCCCTCCGCTCCGCGTCGGCTGGCGGGCCGACGGGGCGGGGCTCCGGCTGCTCGATGCGCCGGACACCTGGCTGCCCCCGACAGGGGGCTAGAGTGATACGCGTCACTTCACAACGGATCGTCCGGCACGTACCTGCCGGTGAAGGGAGTAGGTCAACATGGCCACAGTGACTTTCGAGAAGGCTCAGCGCTGGTACCCGGGGGCCGACAAGCCCGCGGTGCCGGGGATCGACCTGGAGATCAAGGACGGCGAGTTCATGGTGCTCGTCGGACCCTCCGGGTGCGGCAAGTCCACCACCCTGCGGATGCTCGCGGGGCTGGAGGAGGTCAACGGCGGGAAGATCTTCATCGGCGACCGCGACGTCACCAAGCTGCCGCCCAAGGACCGTGACATCGCCATGGTCTTCCAGAACTACGCGCTCTACCCGCACATGTCGGTCGCGGACAACATGGCCTTCTCGCTGAAGATGGCCAAGGTGCCGGAGGCCGAGCGCAAGCAGCGGGTGGCCGAGGCCGCCAAGATCCTCGGGCTCGAGGACTACCTCGAGCGCAAGCCGAAGGCGCTCTCCGGTGGTCAGCGCCAGCGGGTCGCGATGGGTCGCGCGATCGTGCGCAGCCCGCAGGTCTTCTGCATGGACGAGCCGCTGTCGAACCTCGACGCGAAGATGCGCGTTCAGACCCGCACGGACATCGCCAAGCTCCAGGCCGACCTCGGCGTCACCACCGTCTACGTCACCCACGACCAGGTCGAGGCGATGACCATGGGCGACCGGGTGGCGGTGATGAAGGACGGCTACCTGCAGCAGGTCGACAGCCCGCTCGGTCTCTACGACCGACCGGTCAACCTGTTCGTGGCCGGCTTCATCGGCTCACCGCAGATGAACCTCATCGAGGCCAAGGCCCATGACGGCAAGGCCCAGATCGGGGAGTTCCACGTGCCGGTCGACCCGACCGCGTCGAAGAAGATGCAGGGCGACATCACCGTCGGAGTTCGACCCGAGGCGTGGCGCCTGGTGTCCGCCGAGGAGGGTGGGCTGCCGGTGAAGGTGACGGTGGTCGAGGAGCTCGGCGCCGACGGCTTCGTCTACGGCTCCAGCGAGGTCGAGGGCACGCCCTCCAGCATCATCGTCCGCGTCAGCGGCCGGGACTCGGTGCGCAAGGGCGAGACCATCTACGTCACCACCGACCCGGCGAGCGTGCACGTGTTCGACACCGGCACCGGTGAGCGACTGAGCGACTGAGCGACAGGTCGGGACGCCGCAACGGCTGAACGACGCACGGACGAGGCGGGCGGATCGGTCACGATCCGCCCGCCTCGGCCTATCCTGAGGCGGTGAGCGACATGGATCGGCTGCGGATCTCCGACGACGACCGGCACCGGGTGGCCGAGGTCCTCCGCGCGGCCGCCGGCGACGGGCGGATCGACCTCTCCGAGCTCGACGAGCGCCTCGAGGCGACGTACGCCGCGAAGACGTACGCCGACCTGGTGCCGATCACCGTCGACCTGCCCCACGCCCCTGCCCGGGTGTCCGGCTCCGAGGTCGTCGTCGACGGCGCCTCCACCGGCACCGCCGCGCCGGAGCGGTTCTTCGCGGTCATGAGCGGGTTCGAGCGCAGGGGGGTCTGGCAGGTCCCCGAGCGGATGGTCGTGACCTGCATCATGGGAGGCGCCGAGCTCGACCTCAGGGCGGCGACGTTCGCTGCGCGCGAGGTCACGATCATCGTGAACACCGTCATGGGCGGCGCCCAGGTCATCGTCGGCCCCGACGTCCACGTCGTCATCGAGGGCGTCGGCATCATGGGCGGCTACTCCGCACCCCAGGGCCCCGTCGAGGACGCACCGGGTCCCGACGCGCCGCGGGTGCGCGTCAAGGGCGTGGCGATCATGGGTGGCGTCTCCGTCACGCGCAAGCACCCGCGCTGAGCGACCGCGCCAGATGACGGAGCCGGCGGCCGCGCGCCGTACAGTTGGGAGGTCATGACTGCCACGCCTGAGACCGCTGCGCCCGCTGCTCGCACCTACGAGGTCAAGACCTACGGGTGCCAGATGAACGTCCACGACTCCGAGCGCCTGACCGGGCTGCTGGAGGATGCCGGCTACGTCGCCGCGCCGCGCGACGAGCAGGCCGACGTGGTCGTCTTCAACACCTGCGCCGTGCGCGAGAACGCCGACAACAAGCTCTACGGCAACCTGTCCCACCTCGCGCCGGTCAAGGCCGCCAACCCCGACCTGCAGATCGCGGTCGGCGGGTGCCTGGCGCAGAAGGACCGGGCGACGATCACCGCGAGGGCGCCGTACGTCGACGTGGTGTTCGGCACCCACAACATCGGCTCGCTCCCGGCGCTGCTCGACCGCGCACGCTCGCAGCAGGAGGCCCAGGTCGAGATCCTCGAGTCGCTGAGCGTCTTCCCCTCCACGCTGCCGACCAAGCGCGACTCGGTCTACGCCGCGTGGGTGTCGATCTCGGTGGGCTGCAACAACACCTGCACGTTCTGCATCGTGCCCGCGCTGCGCGGCAAGGAGAAGGACCGGCGCCCCGGCGAGATCCTGGCCGAGGTCGAGGCGCTGGTCGCCGAGGGCGTCACCGAGGTCACCCTGCTGGGTCAGAACGTCAACGCCTACGGCGTCGAGTTCGGGGACCGACAGGCCTTCTCGAAGCTGCTGCGCGCCTGCGGGGAGGTCGCAGGCCTGGAGCGGGTGCGCTTCACCTCGCCGCACCCGGCCGAGTTCACCGACGACGTCATCGAGGCGATGGCCGAGACCCCGACCGTGATGCCGCAGCTCCACATGCCGCTCCAGTCGGGCTCCGACCGGGTGCTCAAGGCGATGCGTCGCTCCTACCGGCGCGACAAGTACCTCGGCATCATCGAGCGCGTGCGCGCCGCCATGCCGGACGCCGCCATCACGACCGACATCATCGTCGGCTTCCCCGGCGAGACCGAGGACGACTTCCTGGCCACGATGGACGTGGTGCGCGAGGCGCGTTTCTCGGGCGCCTTCACCTTCCAGTACTCCAAGCGCCCCGGCACCCCGGCCGCCGACCTGCCCGACCAGGTCTCGCCCGAGGTCGTCAAGGACCGCTACGGCCGTCTGGTCGAGCTCGTCAACGAGATCGCCTGGGCGGAGAACAAGCGGCTCGTCGGCCGGGCCGTCGAGCTGATGGTCTCCGAGGGCGAGGGCCGCAAGGACAAGGAGACGCTGCGGCTCTCCGGTCGCGGCCCCGACAATCGGCTGGTGCACTTCAGCGCCCCCGACGAGCCGGTCCGTCCCGGGGACATGGTCACCGTCGAGATCACGTACGCCGCCCCGCACCACCTCGTCGCCGACACGGTGCTCGGCGTGCGTCGGACCCGCTCCGGCGACGCGTGGGAAGCCCGCACCTCGGCCCCGACGACGTCCGGGGTCACGCTCGGCATGCCCGGTGTCGGCGTACCGGCGGCGCTGCCGGACGCCCCCGCCTGCGGCTGACCTCCAGCGGAGCCGCCGCCGCGACGGGTCGCCGCGCGGTCCGGCCGCCGTCTTCCCGTCCCGCTCGGTGCTGATCTGCGGCACGCCCGGCGCGGAGCGGTCGGGACCCGCCGGACGCGGGCGGGTGTCCTGTGGAGGACCGGATGCGTGATCGCTCTCCGTCGCTCACGCTGGAGGGGTGCTGAGCTTCGCCTGGGAGGACGTCATGTTCGACCCCGACGTCGTCCGGGACGTGCTGATCGCGGCCGTGGCGTTGAGGTCCGCACGGCGGGCGTCGTAGTCGAACGTACGTACCCGGGTCGTGCGTCCCGACGACCGCGCGCCAGGCGTGCGGGCCAAGCGACATCCCGATCTACGTACGTCTGACTACGAGAGCCCGGGAGGTCAGTTCCGGGGCGGCTTGTCGTAGGGGTGATCGGCCGAGCGCGGGTCCTGGCTGTTGTAGCCGGACCTCGGTGGGATCGGCGGGTCGGGGTTGACCTCCTCGCCGCCGGCGGCCTGCTCCGGCGCCACGTCGGCGTCGGGGTCGCGCTCCACGGGGCTGACGTCGCGGACGCCGGTGGTGCCGTGCTGGCCCGGGCCGGTGGGTCCCTCGATCTCGCTGCTCACCCCCATGTCGCCCGAGGTGTCCTGGTCGGACTCGGTCGGGTCGTAGGCGTCGTCGGTGCTGTCGGTGGGATTGCTCATGCGGGGGACTCCATCTTCGGGTCGAGACCGTCATCGCCGCCGTCGCCCTTCGTGGCTTCGGTGGTGGTGTCCTCGGTCTGCTTCATCTCGTCCGGCAGGATCTCCTCGACGGCCGGGTTGGCCGCGGGGTCGAGGTCGCGAGCCAGGGGCTCCTCGTCGGCCGTGGCGACGTCGACCCCGTCGGAGTTGGGGGTGGCGTCGGCGCCGCCCGGGTTGGGCTCCCCGGGCTCGATCTCCGGCTCGGGCTTCGGGCCGAGGTCGTCGGTGCTGGTGTCGTCGCTCATGTGCTCTCCTGACTCGTGAAGCCGAACGTGGAGTACGGCGTGGTGGTGGCGGTCCGCAGGGCGTCCAGCACGGCTCGCTCGTGGGGGACCACCGGATCGGGCAGGTCGCCGAGTCCGCACCAGCGGAGGTCGGCGCACTTCTCGGGCTCGACGATCCGCGGCTCCCCGCTCCACGACCAGGCGGTGAAGAAGAAGTCGATGCGCTCGTCGATGGGCAGGTCGTGGCGGGTGCGATGCATCGAGGTGACGAAGTCCAGGGCGAGGTCGCCCACGCCGATCTCCTCGGCTGCCTCGCGGTGCGCCGCGGCGTGGGCTGTCTCGCCGGCCTCGACGTGGCCGGCCGCAGCGGCCGCCCAGTGGTCGTCCATG
This sequence comes from uncultured Actinomycetota bacterium, assembly GCA_963757695.1. Taxonomy (GTDB): domain Bacteria; phylum Actinomycetota; class Actinomycetes; order Propionibacteriales; family Nocardioidaceae; genus Nocardioides. Next base: position 533,298 of record CAVWTJ010000001.1, on the reverse strand, counting down.
TAGCCGGTGTTGCGGCGCAGCTGCAGGAGCACCTCGGGCCCGGCGGCTCCGTCCCGCATCAAGAAGACGTAGGCCGCCGGGACGACCACGAACCGTCCGTGGTGCGGGTCGGCCGGCGCCGCCGACGCACCCGTCACTGGGACGGCTGGTCCAGGGAGGTCTCGGCGTTCTCCTCCTGGGAGGCCGAGGTCGCCTGGGCGCCGTCGTCGGTGTCGGCCGCCTCGCTGTCGTGCTCGCCTGGCGGCTCCTCGGTGAGGTCGATGGCCTCGTTGGACTCCTCGGGCACCGGAGCCGTCACGGGAGGTCGTCGTTCTTGCCGTCGAGCTTGTCCAGGGCGTCCTTGGCCTTGCCGGTGGCGCCCTGGATCTTGTCGCTGTACTTGCCGCCGGTCTTGTTGTCGGCGAAGCCCGCTGCCTTGTCGATCCCGTCGTTGATCTTGTCGCCGTGCTGGTCGACCGTGTCGCTGAGCTTCTTCTTGGCGTCGTCCAGGAAACTCATGGCTACCTCCAGAACTAGGGGGCTCCGAGCTGTCGGCCCCGATGGTTGCCACACTAGCGACATGCCCGCGACCGACGCTGACGAGATCGGCACGTCCCCGGTCGTGGCGATCATCGGACCGACGGCCTCGGGCAAGACGGGGCTCTCGCTCGACCTCGCCGAACGGCTCGGCGCGGAGATCGTCAACTCCGACGCGATGCAGGTCTACCGCGGCATGGACATCGGTACGGCGAAGCTCCCGCAAGCCGGTCGGCGTGGGATCGCGCACCACCTCCTCGACATCCTCGAGGTCGGCGACAACGCGACCGTGGCGACGTTCCAGGGCTGGGCACGCACGGTGATCGCCGACCTCCGCGCGGCTGGTCGACCGGCGATCCTGGTGGGTGGCTCGGCGCTCTACACCCGCGCGGTGCTCGACCGCTTCGAGTTCCCGGGCACCGACCCGGCGGTCCGCGCCCGGCTCGAGGACGAGCTGGCCGAGGTCGGCCCGGCCTCGATGCACCGGCGGCTGGCGGAGCTCGACGCCCGGGCCGCCGAGGGGATCAGCCCCGACAACGGGCGTCGGGTGGTGCGCGCCATGGAGGTCGTCGAGCTCACCGGGCAGCCCTACGCCGCATCCCTGCCCGAGCTCACCTACTCCGACCCGTGCACGGTGCAGCTGGGTATCGACATCGACCGGCCGACCCTCGATGCTCGCATCGAGCGTCGCGTGCAGGAGATGTTCGACACCGGCCTGGTCGCCGAGGTGGAGCACCTGCTGACCGCCGGTCTCGCCGAGGGGCGCACCGCCTCGCGCGCGATCGGCTATCGCGAGGTCATGGCCCACCTCGCCGGCGAGCTGACCCGGGACCAGGCTCGGGAGCGCACCGTGATCGCCACCCGGCAGTTCGCCCGCCGCCAGCTGGCCTGGTGGCGCAAGGACCCGCGCATCGTCTGGCTGCCGTACGACGCCCCGGACCTCGCCGACCGGGCCGTCGCGGCGATCGCGGACATCTGCCGGCGGTGATCCGGCCGCTGATCCGGCGGCGACCCGGCGGCGAGTCGGCGCGACGTCGCGCCGACTCGACCCGACTCGACCCGACTCGACCCGACGGGGGCGGGCGGACGGCGGGCGGGCCGGTCCGCTGGGCGGATGGCGGCGGTCGATGAGTCCGCGGTCCTGGCAGGGTCGGACCCACCATGACGACGACCTCCGAGCCACGCGAGCCCGCGATGCAGACCACGACGACCCACGTCCCTGCGGACGCCGGGGCCGACTACGGCATCCTGCGCTGGCTGGTCCTGGCCACGTTCGTCGTCATCCTCAACGAGACCCTGATGATCAACGCGATCCCGCGGCTGATGGCGGAGTTCGACGTCACGACCCGCTCCGCGCAGTGGCTCACCAGCGGCTTCATGCTCACCATGGCGGTGGTGATCCCGGTGACCGGCTGGTTCCTGCAGCGCGTCACCACCCGCACGGCGTTCACGACGGCGATGGCCATCTTCTGCGCCGGCACTCTGCTGGCCGCACTCGCCCCGACCTTCGGGATCCTGCTGCTGGCCCGCGTCGTGCAGGCCACCGGTACCGCGGTGATGATGCCGCTGCTCATGACGACCCTGATGACGATCGTGCGGGAGGGCGACCGCGGTCGGATCATGGGCAACGTGACCCTCGCGATGTCGGTCGCACCAGCGCTCGGTCCGACGGTGTCCGGGATGATCCTGCACGTCGCGTCCTGGCGTTGGATGTTCGGCTTCGTGCTGCCGATCGCCGTAGCGATCACCGTCGTGGGCCTGAACCGCCTCGAGAACGTCGGGGAGACCCGCGCCGGCCGCATCGACTGGGCCAGCGTCGTGCTGTCGGTGGTCGGCTTCGGGCCGCTGGTCTACGGCCTCTCCCAGCTCGGCGGCGACGCGACCCCGTCGTACCTGCCCTGGGGGATGCTCGCGGTGGGGGCCGGCGCGATCGCGCTGTTCGTGCTGCGCCAGCTGCGCCTCCAGCGCGGCGGTGCCCCGCTGCTCGACCTGCGCACGCTGACCCATCGCACCTATGCGCTCGGCCTGGTGCTGATGGCGGTGGCGTTCATGGCGATGCTCGGCTCGATGATCCTGCTGCCGCTCTACCTGCAGAGCACGCGCGGGCTCTCCGAGCTCGAGACCGGGCTGCTCGTGATGCCCGGTGGGCTGGCGATGGGGCTCCTCGGACCCCAGGTCGGGCGCGCCTTCGACCGCCTCGGCGGTCGTCCGCTCATCGTGCCCGGATCGATCGGCGTGCTGGTCGCCCTCACCCTGCTGACCCAGGTGGGGGCCGCGACGTCGGTGTGGTTCGTGCTCGGTGCCCACGTGCTTCTCATGATCTCGCTCGCCGCCGTCTTCACCCCGGTGTTCACGCTCAGCCTCGGGGCGCTCCCGCCGGCGTTGTACGCCCACGGCAGCTCGCTGCTCGGGACCCTCCAGCAGGTCGCGGCCGCGACCGGAGCGGCGATCGTGGTGGCGGTGATGGCCTTCCGCCAGTCGAGCCTCCTCGACGACGGCGCCGGCCAGGTCGCCGCCCAGGTCGGCGGCGCGCAGTGGGGCTTCGGCGTCGGCGCGGTGCTGGCAGTCGTCGTGGTGGCCGTCGCCCTCGTGATGCCCGGGCGGCTCCCGGCCGACACCGCCGTCGATGCCGACCGCGCCGAGGCGCAGTAGCCTGACGGGGTGACGACCACGCCCGCCGCAGCCACCGCCTGGACCGAGATCACCACGCCCGAGGCTCTCGTCGAGCTGCTCGGCGAGCCGGGGGAGCGGGCGCGGGACAAGAGCCGGCCGGCGCTGCTGGAGGTCGACCGCGACTGGCTGGCCGCGGCGCCGTTCTGCGTGATGGCGACGGCGGGCGCCGACGGCACCTGCGACGCCTCGCCCAAGGGCGACCCCGCCGGTCGGCTCGTGCACGTGCTCGACGACCACACCATCGCGCTGGCCGAGCGACCGGGCAACCGGCGCGCCGACGGCTACCGCAACATCCTGTCCAACCCGCACGTCGGGCTGAACTTCTTCATCCCCGGCCGCGGCGACACCCTGCGCGTCAACGGCCGCGCGCGCCTGGTCTCCGACGCGCCCTTCTTCGACGACATGGTCGTCAAGGGGCACCGGCCGGTCCTGGCGGTCGTGGTCGACATCGAGGACCTGTTCTTCCACTGCGCGAAGGCGTTCCTGCGCTCGGGGCTGTGGCAGCCGGAGACCTGGGACCCCGAGGCGCGCGTGCCGCGCCGCGCCGTCATCGCCCGCGAGGTCGAGCCGAACGGCATGACCGTCGAACAGCTCGACGACTACTACACGCCCGAGAGCTACTCCCAGGGTCTCTATGCGTGACGGGGTGCCTGAGGGACCGGGCTACCCCTTCCTCAAGGGCCACGGCACCCACAACGACTTCGTGGTCCTGCCCGACCACGACGGCTCGGTCCACGGCGACCTCGATCCTGCCCGCGTGCGCGCCCTGTGCGACCGGCGCGGGGGGATCGGCGGTGACGGCGTGCTGCGCGTCGTGCGCGGTGAGCACCACTGGTTCATGGACTACCGCAACGCCGACGGGTCCCTCTCGGAGATGTGCGGCAACGGCATCCGGGTCTTCGGCCGGCACCTCGTGGAGGAGGGCCTGGCCGACCCGGCGCAGCCGCTGCCGATCGAGACCCGCGACGGCATCAAGACGCTCACCTTCGCCGGTGGGGACGCGGCCGGCGAGGTCACCGTCGACATGGGTACGCCGCAGCTGCTGGGCCGGACCGAGGTCGGCGTCGGTGGGCGACGCTGGCCGGCCACCCACGTCGACGTCGGCAACCCGCACGCCGTGGCCTTCGTCGACGACCTCGCCGACGCCGGCGGGCTCGCGGTCGCGCCGGACCACGACGCGGCGGTCTACCCCGACGGCGTCAACGTCGAGTTCGTCGTCCGCCGGGGCGAGCACCACGTCGCGATGCGGGTCCACGAGCGGGGCTCGGGGGAGACCCGGTCCTGCGGCACCGGGGCCTGCGCCGTGGCGGTCGCGACCGCGGCCGCCGACGGTGCCGAGCGCGGTACGCCGTACCGCGTCGACCTCCCGGGCGGCACCCTCACGATCACCTGGTTGGACGACGGGCGGGTGCTGATGGCCGGGCCGGCGCTGGTCGTGGCCCGCGGCACGACCCGGCTCTGAGCCGTCAGCCCATCGACTTCTGCCCGTCGATGCTCTCGCGGATGATGTCGGCATGGCCTGCGTGCTGGGCGACCTCGGCGATGAGGTGCACGAAGACCCGTCTCGCCGACCAGGTGGCCCCGGCCTCGAACCACGGCGCCGCGGGAAGCGGCTGACGCGCTCCCAGGTCGACGGTGCGCACCAGGTCGTCGAGCTCGGCCGACACCGCTTCGTAGGCCGCGACCAGCCCGGCCAGCGTCTCGCCCTCGACCATCTGGAACTGCTGCTGGTAGGCGACGACCTCCGCGGGCGGATTGCTCCAGTCGATGGCAGCCCAGTCGACGTCGCCGGCGGGACGAGGGCCCTCGGTGATGAAGCGGGCCCACTCCGCCTCGTTGGCGCTCACGTGCTTGACGAGCCCGCCGAGGCAGAGCCGGCTCGCGGTCGGACGCGACGCAGCCTGCACGTCGCTGAGGCCTCGGACGGTGTGGAGGAAGAGCTCGCGGTGCTTGTGCAGCGCCTCGAGCAGGTCGGAGCGCTCGTCGGCGTCGTCGGGTGCGGGGTGGGTGGTGGCGCCGGTAGTCGTCATGAGGGAACCGTAGGACAGCAACAGGTCGGTTCCTGGCCTCAATTCTCCCGATCTGTACGTGCGTCGGTCTCCGGCTCGTGGACGAGCCGCTGTCCTGCGCCGAGCCCCGGATGCCTATGCTCGCGAGATGGAACTCAGTGGATCTTCTGCCATCGTCACAGGGGGCGCGTCGGGCATCGGTGCCGCGGCCGCCCGCCGTCTCGCCGCCCTCGGGTGCACCGTGGTCGTCGCCGATCTCCAGGCCGACAAGGGTGAAGCCCTGGCCGAGGAGATCAAGGGTGTCTTCGCCCAGGTCGACGTCACCGACACCGAGCAGATCGCGGGTGCCGTCCGGGCCGCGGCCGACATCGCGCCGCTGCGTGCGGTCGTCAACTCCGCCGGTATCGGCTGGGCCCAGCGCACCATCGGCCGTGACGGCCAGCTCGAGTCGGCGCACTCCCTCGAGGCCTTCACCAAGGTCATCGCGATCAACCTGATCGGCACGTTCGACATGGTCCGCCAGGCGGCGACCGTGATGAGCCTCAACGAGCCCGACGCGGACGGCGGTCGCGGTGCGATCGTGAACTTGGCCAGCGTCGCGGCGTTCGACGGCCAGATCGGGCAGGCGTCGTACTCGGCCTCGAAGGGTGGCGTGGTCGGCATGACGCTGCCGGTCGCCCGGGACCTCTCCGCCTCCGGCATCCGCCTCAACACCGTCGCCCCCGGCCTGATCGACACCCCGATCTACGGCGAGGGCCCCGAGTCGGACGCGTTCAAGGCCAACCTCGGCTCCAACGTGCTCTTCCCCAAGCGCCTCGGCACGCCGGACGAGCTGGCCTCGATGGTCATCGAGTGCCTGACGAACTCCTACATGAACGGTGAGACGGTCCGCCTCGACGGCGGCATCCGGATGCCCCCCAAGTAGGAACGAGCAGCGAACGAGCAGCTGTGTGCGAGGCACGAGCGCACGGCGTGGGCGAGTGAAGGTTGAGCGAGCCCGCGACCGAGGAACGAGGTCGCGCAAGGCGAGTCGAAACCCAGTCGATGCCGAGCGACACCGATCCGCGACCGGTCAACCCAACCCGGCCGCCCAACCCGGCCACCTCGACCACCCGCTCAGATCGCGATGACCGCCAGCGCCACGGTGCCGAGGTAGATCACCGGGATGGCGATGCCCTCGAACCCGATCCCGCGCCGGTCGCGCACGACCAGGCCGAGGGCGAGCATCGCGGTGATCAGCATCGTGCCGCCGAGGAGCACGAGCGCCGCGGGACCGGCCGCGGCGTAGATCGTGCCGGGCGTGTAGACGACGTCGGCGATGGTGATCATGAGCGTGTCGAACACGTTGCCGCCGACGATGCCCCCGATGCCGAGCGTGACCGAGCCCATGCGCACGGCGGCGACGAGGGTGATGAGCTCGGGCAGGGAGGTGATCGCCGTCGTCAGGGTGAAGCCGGTGACGGCGCTCGGCCAGCCCGTCGCCGCGACGACGCCCAGCCCGGCCTTCCCGATCACCCAACCGACGACCGACACGACCAGGGCGAGCGTCGCGAGTGAGGTCCAGAGCTGTGCGGTGGAGAGCGACGTGGACTCCGCGACCTCTTCCTCGGAGGTGTCGCTGGTGATCTGCGGGGTCCACATCGGGGCGTCGCGCATGCCCTTCAGCAGCCGCAGGCCGTAGGCGTACAGCGGTGGGATGAGGAGGGAGACCGGGTGCACCCACCCCCAGGCGAGCTGCGGCGTGGCCACGGCGACGACGGGGAGGGCGAGCATGGCCAGCAGGAGCAGGGCCTGGAGGATGTTCTCCAGCGACGCTCCGGCGTGCTCGAGGTTGGTGCGTCGGTAGACGAGGTCGGCGATCGCGAGCCAGACGGTCTGGATGGCCACGCCGCCGATCGGGTTGGCGAGGGCGAACCCGGCGTCGCCGTCGGCGGCCCCGGCCACCGTCGTCAGGATGCCCGACAGCGAGGTGACCGAACCGAGGAAGACCGCTCCGGCGATGGCCTGGCCGAGCCCGGTGCGCTCGGCGAGCTGGTCGGCGGTCCGGGCGAGCCGTACTCCGGCGACCAGGAGGACAGCGACGGCCGCCGTGAGGCCGATGATGCTGGGCAGGAGGCCCCACGTGCCGGTCACGATCGGCCTGGCATCGCCGGTCTCATCGCCTCAGCCTGCCAGGTCGGCCGGCGGCGCGCGTCGCCTGTCGGGGGGAGGCGATCATCCCTGGCCCGGGCCGCAGCACGCTGGTGATGACGGCACGTCGGTGCCGCGCGCGTACGCTGGCGCCCCGACGTCCAGCAGAACGGCAGCCATGACCGACAAGCGGCTCCGGCTCGAGACCGAGAGCCTGCGAGACGTCGCGGACGTGCCCCCGGATCCGCGCGTCGTCGCCGTCCTCGAGGTGCTGGCGGGGAGCTCCGTCGGTGTGGTCGCCGCGCGGTGGAGCGTCGAGCCGGTGCTGCTGCGTCGGTGGGTGCGCGCCTTTGTCGATGCCGGCACCGCACAGGTCACCAACCGGCCGGACCCGGACGCCGCCAGCCAGCGTGACCGGTTCCTGACCGCGTTCGCCCACGAGCTGCGGACCCCCCTCGCCGTGGCCCAGGGCTGGATCGCCGTGCTGGCGGAGGGGGACCTGCCACCGGCGGCCGCCGCGAAGACGATCGGTCGGCTCAGCGACGCGTTGCACCGGCTGGCTGAGCGGATCATCGACGTCGAGCTGTTGGCAGCGTCCTCCCTCGGGCGGGTCCGGCTCACCCCGGCCACCGTCACGGTCCGCGAGCTGGTCGACGGTCTCGGCATCGACGTCGAGAGCGAGACGGACGCCGCCGTAGACCTGACCGTGGACGTCGACCTCTTCCGGCGGGTGATGCGCGACCTGATGGGGGCCGCCTCCGGAGCCCCGCAGCCCCGCTCGCTGCGACTGGAGGTGCGCCAGCCGGCACCCTGGGTGGAGCTGCGGCTGGTACGTGACGCGGATCCCATCGATCCACGCGTGCTCCAGGCCCTATTTGAGCCGTTCGACACCAATGATGACGCCACAGGTGTCACCATTGGCCTGTACCTCGCACGGGCCCTGACCGTTGCCCACGGCGGCACGCTGGGGATCGAGCAGGACGATCGCAGCGCCACCCTGTGGGTGCGCATCCCGTCCACCCCCCGGGACGTCGCGAGAACCACGACAGATATTGGAGCTTCAGAGACCTCATGACCTTCAAACTCGCCTGCGGTGACGTGATGCCCGGATGTTCGGCGCACTTCGAGAACTCCGACCGTGACCGGCTGCTCGCCTCCGTCGTGGATCACGCGGCCGCGGACCACGGCATCAGCACGTTCCCGCCCGGGATGCTTCGGGCCGTCGAGGACAGGATCGTCATCGCCGCCTGACGCCTCAGGTGCAGCCGCTCAGGTCGACGACCAGGTCGGCCCGCTCGGCGGCCGCCTCGACCAGGCGGGCGTTCGGCTGGTCCACGCTCGCGACCCACGCCCGGGCCTGCTCGGGGCTCTTGCCGAACTCCACGTGCCGTGCCACCAGCCGCTCGAGCCGCAGCGCCTCGTCGACCACGACGTGCCACACCACCTCGAGCTGGTCCCGTACGGCGGCCCAGCGCGGCTCGTCGAGCAGCAGGTAGTTGCCCTCGGTCACCACCGTCCCCGTGGCCGGTACGGCGATAGCGCCGGCCAGCGGCTGCTCCAGGGTCCGCTCGAACGCCGGCGCCACCACGTCGTCCTCCCCGCGCCGCACCCGGGCCAGCAGGGCGGCGTACCCCGGCGCGTCGAAGGTGTCGGGTGCGCCCTTGCGACCGAGCAGCCCACGGCGCACCAGCTCGGCGTCGGCGTAGTGGTAGCCGTCCATGGGGAGGACCGGCAGCCCCAGGGCGGCCGCGAGCGTCGACTTGCCGGCACCCGGGGCCCCGGTGATGCCGAGCAGGCGTACCTCGGGCACGGGCGGGATCACGGCGGTCCGCTGCGGAGACGGCATCTGCCGAGGGTAGGGGCGGTCGGGTAGGAAGGGGAGGTGAGTGCGACACGTCGGGCCCGGATGCAGGCCAAGGCAGAGGCGAAGGAAGCCCCGGAGGCGAGCTCGCCGCCCGCGCGGATGAAAGTCGGTCGTCACGGTGTTGACACGGAACTACTCTGGAGGCATATGACGAACGCACCTGACTTCACCCTCGACCCCGAGCTCGACGAGACCGCCGACTGGGAGGACGCGCGCGAGGCCGACGACTTCGAGTCCGGCTACGCCGACGAGCCCGATCCCGAGGAGGTCGACCCCACCACCGGGGCGATGGAGCTCGCCGAGCGCCACCAGCTGCGCCGGGTCGCCGGGCTGCGCACCGAGCTCGAGGACATCACCGAGGTCGAGTACCGCCAGCTCCGGCTGGAGCGGGTCGTGCTCGTCGGGGTGTGGACGTCCGGCTCGGTGGCCGACGCCGAGAACTCCATGGCCGAGCTCGCGCTGCTGGCCGAGACCGCCGGCTCCGAGGTGCTGGAGGCGATCTTCCAGCGCCGGCAGACGCCCGACCCGGCGACGTACATCGGGCGCGGCAAGGTCGAGGGGCTGGCCGAGATCGTGGCTGTCACCGGCGCCGACACCGTCATCTGCGACGGGGAGCTCGCGCCCAGCCAGCTGCGCAACCTCGAGGACCGGCTCAAGGTCAAGGTCGTCGACCGTACGGCGCTGATCCTCGACATCTTCGCCCAGCACGCCAAGTCCCGCGAGGGCCAGGCGCAGGTCGAGCTCGCCCAGCTGTCCTACATGAAGCAGCGACTGCGCGGCTGGGGTGGCAACCTGTCGCGCCAGGCCGGCGGCCGGGTCGGCGCCGACGGCGGCGGCATCGGCGGTCGTGGTCCCGGTGAGACCAAGATCGAGACCGACCGGCGTCGCATCAACGACAAGATCGCCAAGCTCCGCCGTGACCTCAAGGCGATGAAGGGCACCCGCGACACCAAGCGTCAGGACCGTCAGCGTCACCAGATCCCCTCGGTCGCGATCGCGGGCTACACCAACGCCGGCAAGTCATCGCTGCTCAACCGCCTGACCGGGGCCGGCGTGCTCGTCGAGGACTCGCTGTTCGCGACCCTCGACCCCACCACGCGCCGCACCACCACCGACGACGGTCGCGTCTACACGATGAGCGACACGGTCGGCTTCGTGCGGCACCTGCCGCACCAGCTCATCGAGGCGTTCCGCTCGACGCTGGAGGAGGTGGCCGACTCCGACCTCATCGTGCACGTCGTCGACGGCTCGCACCCCGACCCCGAGGGACAGCTCTCCGCCGTACGTGAGGTGCTGGCCGAGATCGACGCCAGCGGCGTGCGCGAGCTCGTCGTCATCAACAAGGCCGACGCGGCCGACCCGATGGTGCTGGCCCGCCTGCAGCAGAGCGAGCCGCACTCGGTCGTCGTCAGCGCCCGTACCGGCGAGGGCATCGCCACCGCGTTGCGGATGATCGAGGCGGAGCTGCCGCGCCCGGCCGTCGAGTTCCACGCGCTGCTGCCCTACGAGCGGGGCGACCTGCTCAACAAGCTGCACCAGCACGGTGAGATCGACTCCCTCGACCACACCGGCGACGGCACGGTCGTGACCGGCCGCGCCAACGAGGACCTCGCCGGTGAGCTGGCGCCGTACGCCGTCTGACCGGGTGCCCGATGACCAACGGCTCGGCAACGACTTGGTAAAGCCGCGACCTGGCGGCCCCGGGCCCTCCACACTGGCCCGGTGACCATGGGGGGAACGGGGCTGAGCCGAAGCCCGCTCGTCCCGTCCCCGGTCACCGTCCGTCGCCCCGTCGTCGGCCTGGCTCTGCTGCTGCTCGTGGTGACCGGTTTCCTCGCCCTGTCGACGCGGGCGGCCGGGCACGACGCGAGCCTCGACCGCTGCGCACGCCTGGCCGCCGAATCCGTCGACCGGCTGGCCGATGACACCGGGGGATCGGGCCCACGCATCGTGGTGATCGGTGACTCCTACTCGGTCGGCCTGGGGCTCGACCGGCCGCTCGACTCGTGGCCGAGCCGGCTCCCGGGCCGCGTCCACGTCGCCGGGTTCTCTGGCTCCGGCTTCAGTGCTGACGCCTCGCCCTGCCCGCACTCGTCGTACGCCGAGCGCGCGGGGGAAGCCGTCCGGGGCGGAACGGCGCTGGTCGTCGTGGAGGGCGGTCTCAACGACGTCGACCGCAGCGACGCGGCGATCCGGGCCGGGTTCGTGCGCCTGCACCGTGCGCTGGGCGATGCGCTGGGCGACGTACCGGTGCTGGTGGTGGGACCCGTCGCGGCTCCGTCGCGGGCCGATGCCGTGCCACGCGTCGACCGGCTGCTCGCCGACCTCGCTGCCCGGCACGGCGTCGACTACCTGTCCATGACCGGGGTGGGGATCGACTACCTGCCGGACCGGTTGCACCCCACCGCCGCCGGGCACGCGGCGTTCGGGGAGGTCGTCGCGGCCGAGGTGACGCGGCTGGGTGCCGCCGACGTCAGCCCAGCCCGCCGAGCTCGCGCAGCTCGGTGAGCGCCTCCTCGAGGCTCGTCACCACGAGGAGGTGACCTGCCCCGGGGAGCAGATGGGCGCGGGTCCCGGGCACCGTCGCGGCCAGCCACTCGCCGTGGGCGAACGGGACCATCGCGTCGGCATCGCCCTGCCAGACCGCGGTGGGCACGGCGATCGCCGCCGGGTCGAAGCCCCACTCGGCGACGCAGGCCAGGCCGTCGTCACGCACGCCGACGACCCCCTGTGCGGCGGCTCGGGTGAAGAGCTGCGCCATCCACTGCGTGACGGCCGGCGTGAGCACCGCTCGATCGGCGTCGGTGAAGAGCTCACCCATCGCGGCGGCGAGGTCGTCGGGCGAGGCGTCCATGACCGGCAGGAACTCCTCGACGAGGTAGGCCTCGTACGTCGCCGCACCCGCGGCCGCAGCGGCATACTCGGCGACGTTCTCCGGAGCCATGCCCGCCGACCAGTCCAGGCCGGCCGCGTGGCGCGGAGCGACGCCGGCCAGCGAGGTCGCGGCCCGGCAGCGGCCGGGGAGGAGCGCCGCGCAGCCGAGGGCGCGGGGGCCGCCGCCCGACCAGCCGAGCGTGACGAACGAGTCGACCCCGAGCGCGTCCAGGATCGTGGTGGTGTCGGCGACGTCGTCGGCGAACCGGGGCGGCGGCGCGTCGGCGCCGCGGGGTGTCGAGGCGCCGTACCCGGGCCGGGAGAAGGTGATCAACCGCAGCCCGGCGGTGCTCGCCGCGTCGTCGAGTGGCGCGTAGGGGACCGCCGCGGAGGGCGATCCGCCGTGGTAGACCCAGGGGAAGCCGTCGGGGTCGCCGCCGAGCATGACCTCCAGGGCGCGGCCGTCGGGAGTCGTGATCTCGGAGAACGTCGCGGGCATGGGCCGAGCGTAGGCCGACCCGCCCAGTGGGCGGCCGGTGGATTGGCCCGGGGAGGTGGGCAGTGGGGCGGGCGGGCGCGTCAGGTCAGGAGGCGCAGGGCCAGGTGCGGGCACGCGGAGACCGCCGTCCGCGCGTGGGGGATCTCGGACTCGGCGACCGGCCCGGTGACGATGGGGTAGCCCCACTCGTCGAGGTCGACCACCTCCGGCAGCAGCTCGTGGCACAGGCCCCGACCGCGACAGCGCGGCCAGTCGACCTTGCAGCTCGCGGCTCATCGCGACTGCCCCGGCCTGCGCCGCGCACGGTCCGCGGCGATGACCCGTCGCACATCCCGGGTACGTCGCCAGCAGCGAGCGCACCAGCCGCGCGGTGCCGTCGGGGTGGGCGCACGCGCCGCGGCCGTCCACCTGGCGCTGGAGGAGCTCGACCCGTTCGCGATCGCCGGAGCCGTCGACCGGACGCGCCCAGTGCGTCGGCGAGGGCCGGGAGGCCGTGCCGGCACGGCCCGCACCGACCCGCGGACTGGGACGCCAGGTAGCGGGTGACGCCGGTGGTGACCGCGCCCGGGCACTCGTCGGGCGCGAGCGAGTAGACGACACCGGCGCCGACCGAGGCCGGCGACACCGCGCGTCTCCGCGAGCTCCTCGGGGCTCAACCAGCGGCCGTGGAACCCGCCGACGCAGCGCGGGACGGCGATGCGCGGACGGGGCCCAGCGACTTCGGCGAGAAGCGAACCGAGCGCCACCTCGACGACGCGGTGGCCGCCACCGCTCTCGACCAGGGTGAGCAGGGTGGTGCCCGGCACTGCGGGTCCTCGCAGGGCGAGGAGCGCGACGTGGGCCCAGGTCTCGGCGTTCGACAGCAGGGTCGGGCGTCCGCGGTGGCCACGCTCGGCCGAGGGCACCCAGCGTGGTGACCGGCAGCCCGTCGCGGCCGGCCATCAGCTCCAGCACGGCGCTGGACTGGCCGGCGACGAAGCGGTCCTCGGCGAGGTGGATCCGGAAGCGCTCGGGTCGCTCGCACGACGGCTGTCGCGTACGGCATGGACGACGTCGGGTCGTTCGCGCGGCACGATGACGTGCAGCTCCTTCGTGCCCAGCGCTCGGGCCGCGACGACCAGCCCGTCGAGCACGAGGTGAGGTCGCGTCGTGGCGAGGGCGTGGTCCTTGGCGCTGCCCGGGCTCGCCCTCGGCCAGGTTGGCGACCAGGACCGCGCGCCCGCGGGTCTTCACGACGGTGCGCAGCTTGACCAGGAACGGGAACGCCGCCCCGCCCCGACCGCGCAGGTCGGCGTCCTCCAGCAGCCCGACCAGCTCGGCGCAGGCCTGACGGGTGGACGTCGCCGGCGGCGCGCCGTACCGGCGTCGGTGGGCTGCCAGGCCGGGGCCTTCGGCCAGGCCCGGCGAGCAGCACCGGGCCCTCGATGACGTCGACGCGGCTCGGAAGCGGCACCGGCGAGCGGACCGTCGTGGGTCGGGGGTCCATGGTGGTGCTCATCGGGCCTCCGCTCGCATCCGTGGTGCCACCACGGTGACGCCACGCCAGGCGGCGGCGCACACCACGACACCGACGCAGCCGGCGACGACGAGTCGGCCCCAGGGCGCGGCGTCCGGTGCGGTGTCGGTGCCGATGCCCCAGGAGTGCACGACCGAGGTGGCCCAGGCGACGTACGCCGTCAGGTGCACCGCCCGCCAGGCGGCTGCCGGCATCCAGCGCCGCAGGAGGCTGGTGAGGGCGATCAGGACGGCGAGGTCGAGGGTGATGACGCCGAGCTCGAAGTAGAGCGGGTCGTAGGTGGCGCCGAACGGCACGACCGCCTGCCACCACCGGATGTCGACGAAGGTGTCGACGACGGCGGTGGTGATGTGGCCGAGGAGCAGCACCAGGGAGAGCAGGCTCAGGTTGCGGTGCAGGTGCTGGCTCACGAACGCCGGCACGAACCGCCCGGCGCGACCACGGGTGGCGAGGATGCCGAGCACGGTGGTCAGGGTGAAGGCGAGCAGGAGCACCATGCCGGTGCTGCGGTTGAGGTACCAGAGCAGGGGGCCGTCGGTCATGCCGACCTCCGGTCGCGCTGCGGCCACCCGCCGGTGGTGACGACCTCACCGGTGCCCGCGACCAGGCGGGCCGTGATCTGGTGCGGCTCGAGCCAGGCCGGAGCCTCGGCCCCGAGGACGATGGCTGCGGTGCTGGCCGTGTTGGCGGCCACGCACGACGGGCCCGTGGCGGTGGCGGTGGTCCACACCTCCGGCACGGGTAGGCCGGTGCGGGGGTCGAGCAGGTGGTGGCGAGCGATGCCGCCCTGGCGCCAGCGCCGCAGCAGCGTGCTGGAGGTGGCCAGGCCACCGCCGGCGAGGTGGACGCGTCGGCTGTGGTGGTCCGCGCCCCTCGACGACGTCGACCGGCCAGGCCGGGTCGTCGGCGGACAGGGCGACGTCGCCACCCACGCTGACGGCGGCCGCGTCGGAGAGCTCCGTGCGGTAGGCCGCGGCGATCAGGTCGGCCGCCCAGGCCTTGCCGATCGAGCCCAGGTCGAGCGCCGTCGCGTCGGGGATGCGCAGCGTGTCGCCGCGCACCTCGATCTCGCGCCAGGCGTCGAGCAGCGTGGCGGGACGCTCGGGCCACAGTCGGCGCGGCAGGTCCGCCGGGTACCTCGTGCAGCTCGGCGAGGTCGCGGTCGTAGCCCACCGTGACCAGGTCGCGGCCCAGGAGCGGGTGGACGAGCCCATCGGTACGACGGGCCGCCTCGACCGCGGCCTCGACCGCGGCGACGAGCAGCGGGTCGACGTCGACCCAGGTGCCCGGGGTCCGGTTGACGCGGCTCAGGTCGGAGTCGGGACGGAAGCGGCTGCAGGTCTCGTCGACGTGGCGCAGCGTGCGTCGGGCCAGGCGGTCGGCGAGCGGGGCGTCCTGCGGCCGGAGCACCGCGACCACGACGTCGGTGCCGATCGCGCGGAACGTCGTCGTACGCACGGCGTCAGGACCCCGAGCTGGGGACCGGCGGCGGGGCCGGTGCCGGAGCGGGTGCCGGCGCCGGTGCGGGTGCCGGTGCGGGCGCGGAGGCGGGGCCGGGTCGAGGCGCCGCCGGAACCGCCGCTCGAACCACCCGACGAGCCGCCGGACGAGCCGCCCGACGAGCCGCCGGAATAGGTGGGAGCGGTCGTGGTGGAGCCAGATCCGGAGTAGGTGACGCTGCCGCCCGATCCGGTGTACGCAGACGCGGGGACCTGGACGTACCGCACGGTGACGTGGGTCGGTGGGGCCGCTCGCGCCAGACCACCTTGCCGGCCCGGCGCACCTGGTGGGCCTTGGCCGCAGTGCCGGTCCTTGCCTGCCTTCTCGCCTGCCTTCTCGCCGGGGGCGGCGCCCGTGGGCGCCGGGGCCGCCTTGTCCGCGGCGTCGGCGGCCGCCTGCTGGGCGGTGACGCCGGCCAGCCAGCCGACGGCGGTCGTCGCGGTGATGGTGAGCGCGCCGGTGGTGGCGAGCACGGCGCGGTGGTAGCGGTCGCGGGCACGGGGGGTGATGGGCATGCGGCAAGAGTCGCGAGGGGAGGGGCAAGGGGACCTCATTGCGACGTCAAGAGTGGGTCAAGAACGCCACGACCGAGACTTGACACTCTCTTGACGTCACCACGAGGTGCCCATGACCGTGATGCCCGACGGTGAGGGCATGAAGCCCCTCACCCTGGTCGCCGCCGGCGCCGTGCTCGCAGCCGGCATCGCAGGCGGCACCACCACATACCTGGTCTCCTCTGGAGGGAGCACTCCGACGTCTGCCGCCCCAGCGACGGATGTCCCCACGCCTGTCGTGGCGACGTCGGACACCCAGGCGCGCGCGGCGACCCCGAAGTCCCCTCGGGTGTCGCCGCGCGTGAGGTTCAAGCCCTGCAAGGCCGACGAGACGCTCCGCACGCGGCGCCTGCGTGCGTGAAGAGGTGCAGACGGTGAGCGTGCCCGCCCCGGCCGCTCCCGCCCCGGCGGCTCCTGCCGCCCCGGCCCGCCCGCCGCGTGCCCCCGCAGCGCAGCCGCATGCCGCGCATCCCAGCAGCGAGCCGCACGCCGGTGACCACGACCGGTCCTCCCGCCGGCGGTGGCAACGGCCACGCAGGTGGCGGCTCCGGTCCCACGGGTGGCGAGACCGGAGGCAGCCACGCCGAGGACGACGAGGACGAGACCGAGGACCACGGGACGACGAGCCCGAGGACCACGCCGACGAGGACCACGGCGACGACCACGAGGACGAGGTCCGCACCCCGTGACGCTCAGTGCCGCTGCTCAGCGCTGATCGGCAGCACGATCTCGACCCGGGTCCCGGCGGGGCCCGGGTCGACCTCGACGTGACCCGCCCGCCGCGCGCGCGGTCCGGGCGACGATGTCGAGACCCAGGCCCGTGGTCCCCGGACGCGGCGGACCGCTCTGCGCGCCGATGCCGGGACCGGTCGTCGCTCACCGCGAGCACCAGGTCGGCTGCCGACGCGACCCGCAGGGCGACGGCGAACGACGTGCCGTCGGGCGGTGTGGGCGAAGACGTTGTCGATGAGCACGTCGACGACGTCGGCCAGGTCGTCGGCGGCGAGCGGAGCGAACACGGGCCGCTCGGGCAGCTCGATCGCGTAGGCGCGCAGCTGGTCGTCGGCCAGGGCCGACCAGAAGGCCACCCGCTGCGGCCACCGTCGGCGTCGGCGTCGCAGGCAGTCGCCGAGGTCGGTGCGCACCGGGCGACGGGCCTCCTTGACGATGGCGTCGACGGTGCGTTGCAGGGCGCCGATGTGCTCGCGCAGCCGGTCGGCCAGCTCCTCGTCGCGCACCGCGTCCACGTCCAGGCGCAGGGCGGTGACCGGCGTGCGCAGCCGGTGCGACAGGTCGGCGACGGCCGCCCGCTCGGCGGCGAGCAGCTCGACGGTGCGCTCGGCGAGACCGTTGAGCGCGCGCGCCAGCTCGACGGTCTCGACCGTGCCGCGCGCCTCGGCGCGCTCGGCCAGGTTGCCCTCGCGCATCCGGTGGGCGACGGCGGCGACCTCGCCCAGCGGGGCGCTGATCCGGCGCCCGAGACCGCGCGGCGATCGCCCAGGCCGCCACGCAGCAGCACCACTCCGAGCCCGATGATGCCCGCCCAGGCCCTGGCCACGCCCGGCGCGGAGGTCGGCCTCGCTCACCTCGCTGCGCACCACCGCCGTGCCGTCGCCGAGCACGACCGGCAGCAGCACCCGGGCGCCGCCGGGCGTCCATCGTCGGTGGAGGCCGCGTGTTGCTCCGGGCGGCCCGCAGGACCTCGGGGTCGTCGGAGATGTCGGCGCCGGACGCCGCCGATGGTGCGTGCCGTCGGCCATGACGACGGCGGTGACCGGGTAGGCCCGGCCGTCGAGGTCGGTGACGAGGCTGGCTGAGCTCGTCGGCGTCGCTGACCCCGGTCAGCAGGATGGCGACGTTGCGCGCCTCCTGGTCGGCGGTCGCGATCGGCCGGTCCTGGGCCAGGGTGCTCGACCAGCAGGCACAGCGGGATCACGAACGACGCCACGATCGCGGAGCTGGTCGCCAGCACCAGCCACGAGATCCGCCGCCTCACGGGGCGGTCCTCGGTGCTCCGGGTCGACCAGCCGGATGCCCGACGCCCCGCACGCTGAGCAGGTAGCGCGGCTCGGCCGCGGACTCGCCGAGCTTGCGGCGCAGCCACGAGAGGTGCACGTCGATCGTGCGGTCGCCGCCGCCGTACGCCTGCTGCCACACCTCGGCGAGCAGCTCGCGCTTGGTGACGACCTGCCCGCGTCGCGACGGCCAGCGCCAGCAGCAGGTCGAACTCCTTGCGGGCCAGGTCGAGCGGTCGCGCCGTCGAGGGTCGCGACGCGGGTGGCCTCGTCGATGACCAGCCCGCCCACGCGCAGCGGCTCGTTCGCGGCCGGCCCGGTGCCACCGCGGCGCAGCACCGCGCGGATGCGAGCCGCGACGTGCTCGGCGCCGAACGGCTTGACGACGTAGTCGTCGGCGCCGGCGTCGAGCGCGCGCACGATCGTCGGGTCGTCGTCCTGGGCGGTGATCACGATCAGCGGCACCTGGCTGGCGGCGCGGATCATCGAGATCAGGGTCAGCCCGCTGATGTCGGGCAGACCCAGGTCGAGCAGCACGACGTCGGGTGGCGACTCGAGCAGTCGGGCAGCCCGTCCATGCCGGTCGCCGCGCCGTGACGCGTGCGCGCGCTCCGAGCAGTCCGCGCACGAGGCGCCGTGCGGATCGCCTCGTCGTCCTCGACGAGCAGGATCTCGGCCACGCTCGCCAGCCTACTCATCCGGCGCCTTGCCCGGCGCCCTGCCCGGCGCCGTCGCGGCGCGACCCTGCTCAGACTCGACCGAAAGGCGGCCTGAGATGATGGCGACCATGAAGCTCCGTCGGCTCGTCCTGCCGCCTGGTGTGGACCCTCGTGGTGGTGGCCGGCTCCACGCTGGTGTGGACCGTGATCAGCCGGACCGGGCAGCGACCTGGTCACCGGTGACAGCGCGATCGGCGGCGACACCGTCACCAATCGGCGCCTCGTCGACCGACCCCGGCGCCGACCACCCGCGGACCCGGCAGGCCGGCACGGCCGACGCGAGTCCGCCAGCCCGGCACAGACGCCGCCCAGGCGCCCACACCACCGCGTCGCCCGACGTCCAGCCCGACCCTCCCGCCGTGGCCCCGACGCGGCACCGCCAGGAGGTTCCGTCGTCATCCGGCACGCCGGCACGCCCCCGCCGGCGTCCGTCCACGCCGAGGCCCGGCTCCGGACGGGGCACCTCGACCGGCACGCCGGGAGGACCCGCGACGAAGCCGCCGTCCGCGGCGGCAGACCTCCGCCGCCGAGCTCGCCGAGCAGCCCGGCCGCACCTCGCGCGAACCGCGGCACCTGGCAGCGGGAGCGCCGGCCGGGTCGTCGCCGAGTGCAGCGGGTCGAGCATCGAGCTCGTCGGCGCCCAGGCCAACAGCGGGTGGACGGTCGAGGTCGGAGGTGAGACCGGAGGGACCCGGATCGAGGTGCACTTCCACGCCGCCGAGAGGGACCGCGACGAGCCGCGCCGAGGCGCCGGACTCGGAGCGGGTGGCGGGGGAGGGCGAGGTCGAGCTCAGCGCCGTGTGCCGCAGCGGCAAGCCGGCCTTCTCGGTCGACTAGCGGTTCTGACCACGTCCTCGTGGTGCGTGGCCCGCTGTCCGTGGGCGCCGTTAGGGTTCTCGGGTGCCCGCTGCCGACGCTCCCGTCTCCGACCGCCGCCCCCGACGCGGTCGGCGGTGCTGCCGGTGGTGCGGTCCGCAGCGTG
This sequence comes from uncultured Actinomycetota bacterium, assembly GCA_963757695.1. GTDB lineage: Bacteria > Actinomycetota > Actinomycetes > Propionibacteriales > Nocardioidaceae > Nocardioides. Next base: position 513,447 of record CAVWTJ010000001.1, on the reverse strand, counting down.
CTGAGCACCGCCGTCGCTGCCCTCGGCGGCGCCGAGCGCGCCGGCCAGGTCGCGATGGCCGAGGCCGTCTCCGAGGCCTTCGTCGAGGGACGCCACCTGCTCGTGCAGGCCGGCACCGGCACCGGCAAGTCCCTGGCCTACCTGGTGCCTGCCCTCGTGCACGACAAGCGGGTCGTGGTCGCCACCGCGACCCTCGCCCTGCAGCACCAGCTCGTCGAGCGCGACCTCCCGCGGCTCGTCGAGGCGGTCAAGGGCACTGCCGGCGTCGACACGTCCTACGCCGTGCTCAAGGGCCGCTCCAACTACGCCTGCCTGCACCGGATCCGCGAGGGCGTGCCCGACGACCAGGGCACCCTGGTCGACGTGCCGCAGGGCTCGATGGCCGAGAAGGTGCTCGAGCTGCGCTCGTGGGCCGAGAAGGAGGCCGAGGGCAAGGGCTCGGGCGAGCGGGACAACGCGCCCCGCCACACCGACCGGGAGTGGCGCCAGGTCAGCGTCAGCCACCGCGACTGCCTGGGCGCGGCCAAGTGCCCGTTCGGCCAGGAGTGCTTCGCCGAGGTCGCGCGCGAGAAGGCGCACCGCTCGCACCTGATCATCACCAACCACTCGCTGCTCGCGATCGACGCGATCGAGGGCGTGCCGATGATCCCCGACTACGACGCCGTGGTCATCGACGAGGCCCACGAGCTCACCGCCCGGGTCACCCAGGCGGCCACCGACGAGCTGACCGCCGCCGACGTCGAGCGCGCGGCCCGACGTTCGCAGCGTCACGTCGAGGGCAGCGAGGCCGACGACCTCGCCGACGCCGGCGAGGCGCTGCGCGACGCCATGGCCGAGGCCCGGCCGGGTCGCTTCGAGACCACTGCCCGCCGAGCTCGCCGACGCCCTCGTGCTGGTGCGCGACGCGGCGCGTGCCTGCCTGTCGGCCTACCCGAAGCCCTCGCAGGACGCCGGGGAGGGCGACGCCGGCCTGACCCAGGCACGCGGCACGGTCCAGGACGTCTTCGCGACCGCCGAGCGGATGGCCGCCGGCTCGAGCGCGCGACGTGCTCTGGCTCAGCGAGGGCGGCGAGCGGATCCCGCCGCGGCTGTGCGTGGCGCCGCTGGAGGTCTGGGGTCCGATGCGCGACAAGCTGCTCACCGACAAGACCGTGGTGATGACCTCGGCGACCCTGATGCTCGGCGGTGACTTCGCCTCGGTCGCCAGCAACGTCGGGCTCAAGCCCGTCCGAGCGTGCCGGCGTGGTCACCGACTTCCCCGACGACGCGCTGCCCTGGGTCGGGCATCGACGTCGGGTCGCCGTTCGACTACGCGCCAGCAGGCGATCCTCTACGTCGCCCGCCACCTGCCCCAGCCGGGCCGCGACGGGCTGGTGAAGGCCCAGCTCGACGAGATCGTCGAGCTCGTCGACGCCGCCGAGGGGCGCACCCTCGGCCTCTTCTCGAGCCGGCGCGGCTGCCGAGGCCGCCGCCGAGGAGGTGCGCAAGCGCCTGCCGCACCTGACCACGCTGGCCCAGGGCGACGCCCAGCTGCCCGAGCTGGCCAAGCAGTTCGTCGGCGACCCGCACACCTGCCTGTTCGGCACGCTGAGCCTCTGGCAGGGCCTCGACGTACCCGGGGAGACCTGTCAGCTCGTCCTCATCGACCGGATCCCGTTCCCGCGACCCGACGACCCGCTGATGAGTGCCCGGCAGAAGGCCGCCGACGAGGCCGGCGGCAACGGCTTCATGCAGGTCGCCGCCACCCACGCCGCGCTGCTGCTGGCCCAGGGCGCTGGTCGCCTGATCCGCACGACGTCCGACCGCGGCGTCGTCGCCGTCCTCGACCCGCGCCTGGCGACCGCCCGCTACGGCAGCTTCCTCAAGGCCTCGCTGCCGCCGATGTGGACCACCACCGACCCGGCGCTGGTCCGCAAGGCGCTCGCCCGGCTGGCAGCCGGCTGACCCGTCGCATCTCCGCCGACCCGTCGCTCCCGGAGCGGACGCGGTCGGCGGAGACGTGACGGGTCAGCGAGGCGCGGCGCGTCCCGGCCGCCGCCCGCTGCTCAGCGGCGGATGGCCCGGGCGTCCAGCCTCTGCAGCGGCCGTCGTCGAGCGGACGCCCGCCGCAGGAGAAGCGGGTGCCGCTTGTCGCAGGCGAAGTCGTCCCCGGCGTTCACCAGGGTGACCTCGACCCAGGGGTCTTGCCCTGGGTGAACTTCGCGTTGATGCGGCCGTTGCCGTCGGCGTCGAGCTTGATCAGGCGCACCGTCGGCTTCGTCGTGGACCTTGTTCGACGGTGACCACGGCCGCCGTCCCGCGGAAGCGCCGGCTCAGGTGGACCTGGAGCTGCAGGTGCCAGGTCTCGGCCCCCGAGCCCCTTCGAGGGCACGTAGCGGACCGTGGTGCTCGCGAGGTGGTCGAGACGGGTGCTGTACCGCGGCGCCTGGCGCTGACCACTGGTGAGGCGGTAGGTCTTCGCGAGCGGAGCCTTCGGGTAGTGCTTGCCCTCGTCGTAGGACCGACCCGGCATCCGGTTGGCCTGGGCGAAGCGCGCGAAGGCCTTGGTCAGCGACGTCCCGCGCTGCTGCAGGGTCTTGCGCACCGCCTCGAGCGAGTAGTTGTCCGGGCCCGCCCGGGGCGTCGTCGGCCCGGCGCCACATGCCGCGGACGAGGGTCGGCATGCCGCCGTGCGACGAGGCGGTATCTCTCGGTCAGGTAGCGGAAGAAGCTCCAGGTGCCGTAGTGGAAGACGCCGGCTGAACTGGTCCATCGAACGGCGCGGTTCGGTGAGCGGGCTGGAGTCGAGGTACTGGCGTTGTCGTTGACACCGTCGTAGACCTCGTCCTCGGCCCAGGTGGCGGTGGCCTCCATGAACCAGCCGTCCTCGCCGATGTCGTAGCCGAACTGCACGGCGTGGAAGTACTCGTGGGCGGCGGTGACCTGGAGGTTCTGCGATCGGGGTGTGCGGCCGGGAACTCGTCGGCCGCGTAGTCGTTGTCGAGCACGCAGTAGGCCCAGGCGGTCGCGCGTGGCCGCTGAGGATCCTGGTCGGTGGTGCAGTAGCCGTAGAGACCACGGGTGCCGATGTCCTCGAGGTAGATGTCGACCCGGTCGTCGCCTCCGCGGGTGCCGTCGGGCAGCGGCGCGCGGTAGCCGGCGCCGACGTAGGTCTTGTGCACGTGGGTGAGCGTGGACAGGGTGAGCGCCACGAAGTCGGGGACGTCGTCGCTGTCGGCGTCGGCCAGTGGCGGGCGGTCGTCGCGCTCGCCCGCCGTGCGGGTGGCGACGTAGTGCACGCACACCACGTCGGAGCAGACCGGCGTCGCCTCGGGGACGGTGTAGCCGTCGCCGTACTGGTCGGCGGCGCCGTCGGTGGGCCGGGCCAGCAGCGCGGCCGGCCTCGCCGCGCCGGTTCGGCCGGCAGCGAGCTGCGCTGCAGGGCGAGGTCGCGCAGGGCGAGGGTGGGCTCGACGCTCGCCGGCCGTGGTGGTCTCGGCGGGAGGGGTGCTGCCGGGGTCGTCGGTCGGGTCGTCGCTCGGATCGCTGCCGGGAGCCGTGGAGGGCACGTCCGCGGGGGAGTCGGGCGCGTCGTGCCGGCGAGGTCTCCGGCGTGGTGTCGCCGTCGAGGACGTCGCGGGCCGTGTCCAGGGCGGCGACCGCCGTGCCGGACGGGTCGGGATCCGCGGCGGCGATCTCGGGAGCCGCTGCGGGGCCCGTGGGCGCGGCGAGGGCCGCGGGGCCGGGAGTCACGACGAGCACCGCTGAGAGGAGGCTCGCGAGCAGCGGCAGGGTCCACGGGCGAGGTCCGAGACGAGACGACATGCGCTGCGAGGCTACGTCAGGTCCCGACCTCGACTGAATCGAGCGCGGCGGCGCCGGTCGTGCCCCTCGGGCGGCGCCACCTCGGGTGGCGCCGTGCCTCAGACCTTGCGCAGGACCGCGGTGACGATGCCGAGGATCGAGGCGTGGGTGCCGTCGATCGGGTCGAACGCCGCGTTGTGCGGCATCAGCCACACCTGGCCGTCCTTGCGCAGGAACGTCTTGACCGTCGCCTCGCCGTCGATCATCGCGGCGACGATGTCGCCGTTCTCGGCGGTCTGCTCCTGGCGGATGACGACGTAGTCGCCGTCGCAGATCGCGGCGTCGATCATCGACTCGCCGGAGACCTCGAGCAGGAACAGCTGACCCTCCCCGACGAGCTGGCGGGGCAGCGGGAAGACGTCCTCGAAGCGCTCCTCGGCCAGGATCGGGCCGCCTGCGGCGATGCGTCCGACGAGCGGCACGTTGGCCGGCACCGGAGCGGCGTCGCCGATGCCCGTCTCGTCGTACGACGTCTCCTCGGCATTGCCCAGCGAACGGCGGGCAGCCATCACCTCGGGCAGGAACACCTCGAGCGCCCGGGGCCGGTTGGGGTCGCGCTTGAGGTAGCCCTTCTGCTCGAGCACCTTCAGCTGGTGGGCGACGCTGGAGGTGCTGGTCAGGCCGACCGCGCCACCGATCTCGCGCATGCTCGGCGGGTAGCCGCGCAGCTCGATGCTGTCCTTGATGTGGGTCAGCACCCGCTGCTGGCGGGGCGTCAGACCGGTCGCGTCCGGCGGCCCGTCGGGCAGCTCGGAGACGGTGCGCTTGCCGGCCGCACGAGGCGGGGTGTCGGGAGTCGAGGCCATGCGATGAGGATGCCACCGATGGCAGGGGGTTTCAAACAGGTGTTCGAACGGCGTGTCGCCCCGGCCGACCGCGGACGCGCTCGAACATTTGTTCGCGTGAGGGCTTGCATTCGTTCGAACACCTGATCTAGTCTCGCTCATGTGTTCGATCGAACGTCTGATCGGAAGGGACGCTCGCCGGCGACTGTCGGTGGGCGCCACTAGACATCAGGACATCAGATCGCACGACGACCAGAGGCTGACCGCCACTTCCCCAGGAGGTCCCAGATGAGCACCATCACCTTGCATCCCCCGCTCCGCACCAGTGTGTCGAGCGGGGCCGGCTCCCGCCTGACCCGCCGCGGTCGGCTCGTGGTGTTCGCCCTCGGCCTCCTGCTCGTGCTCGCCCTGGGACTCGTCCTGGCGGGCGGGTCGATGGCGACCAGCGAGAAGGAGGCCACCGAGACCTTCGTCGTCGGTCCCGGCGACACGCTGTGGGACCTCGCCTCCGACCTCACCGACGGCGGTGACGTGCGCGCCATGATGCGCCACATCCAGGACCTCAACTCACTGGACTCGGTCGCCCTCGTCCTCCGGCCAGCACCTGCGGGTGCCGGCCGAGTAGAGACCACCACACTTCGTCGACCCGCTTCGACCCCGGGCCGGCGGATCAGGGGAACACGAGGGCGGAGCCGCTGGGAAGACGGCTTCGCCCTCGCTCTCATTTCCTGGGCGGTGGGCTCTGTTGGCCCATCGAGGGCGACGAAGGAGGACACGACGCCGGTTCGGTCCGCGCTGGCGTGACCCCGGTGGCGCTCTTCCGTACCCCGCAGGTGGTCGTGTTCAGCGATGACGTGGAGCGGCTGGCGTCCTTCTACGTCCGGCTCGGCTTCGCGGAGACCTTCCGTGTCCCCGAGCGGGGCGACCCGATCCACGTCGACGTCGCGCTCGACGGCTACCCGCTCGGGATCGCCTCGGTCGACTCGACCCGCGAGGACCACGGCCTGCAGCCTCTGTCCGAGGGCCGGCGCGCGGCGGTGGTGCTGTGGACGGACGACGTGCGATCCGGTCTCTCGGCAGTGATCGAGGCCGGGGGGACAGAGCTCGCACCGCCGTACGAGTGGTTGGGACGGCTGCTCATCGCCTGGGCGAGCGATCCCGACGGCAATCCGGTCCAGGTCGTCCAGAGGGCCTGAGCCCGCCGCCCGGGCGCCTGTGTGGGCGCAGCGGGCGGTGGCGGACTAGGACGAGAAGCGGCGGACCTCCTGGGGCCAGCCGCACGCCTCGGCCATCTTCGCGGCCCAGGTCCTGGCGGTCTCCTCGTCGGCGACGTCCACCATGGCCAGCCGCCGAGGAACTCCTTGGTCTCCACGAAGGGGCCGTCGGTGAACATCGCCGCACCGCTGGTGGGGTCGGCGCTGAACACCGGCCCGTCCTCCTCGAGACCACCCGCGAAGACGTATGCCCCGGCCGCCTTGATCTCCTCGACCACGGCCTTGGCGAGTGGGCCCCGCCCGCGGAACCACTCCTCGGAGTGGTCACCCACCCATTGCTGGTTGAAGTAGATGAGGTACTCGGGCATGTCTGCTCCCTGCCGTGTGGGCGGACCCGGTGTCCGCCGTCACCCTATCCACGATCGGGCAGCAGCCGATCCGACAGCGCCGGGCAGCAGCTTGCCGCTCCGTGGGGGCTTGCGGCGCCCGTGTGGGTGCTTGCCGCGGAGGGCGAGCGCGGCTCTCGACTGTCGGAGTCCCCGGTGAACCCGGGGACGCGCGCCGAGCCCCACCCCCCGCGGAGCGGCGCTCAGACCGTCTCGGGGAACGCCACGCCGGTGTTGGCGTGGCAGCGGTAGCCGTTCGGGTTCTTGGCCAGGTACTGCTGGTGGTGGTCCTCGGCGTAGTAGTACGTCGGCACCTCGCGGATCTCGGTGGTGATCTCACCGAGGCCACGGCGGGCCAGCTCGTCGCCGTAGACCTTCGTCAGCTCGCGCGCGGTCTGCTCCTGCTCGGGGGTGGTGAAGTAGAGGGCCGAGCGGTACTGGGTGCCGACGTCGTTGCCCTGGCGCATGCCCTGGGTCGGGTCGTGCACCTCGAAGAACGCCTTGACCAGGTCGGCGTACGACACCACGGCGGGGTCGAAGACGACGCGTACGGCCTCGGTGTGGTTGGTCCGACCCGAGCACACCTCCTCGTAGGAGGGGTTGGGGGTCGTGCCGCCGGCGTACCCGGCGGAGGTCGACCAGACGCCCGGGGTCTTCCAGAAGATCTCCTCCGCGCCCCAGAAGCAGCCGAGGCCGAAGACCGCGACCTCGTAGCCGTCGGGGGCGGTGTCGGTGACGACGGGCGCGTCGAGGACGACGTGGCTTGTCGGAGAGGTGGAACGGGCGCTCGCTGCGGCCGGGGAGAGCCTTCTCGGTCTCGATCAGCTCGGACTTGCGGGTGAAGAACATCGTTGCCTCCTGGGCGGTGCCTGCACAGCTGTCTCGACGGTGCACCTGGTCTAACCACGACGCTAGCCGGTTCGTTCCAGCCCGGTCCTTACGAAGGGGTGACAGGGAGGAGCGCCCGGCGGGCGGACCAGGCGGGCGGTGGCTACGCTCGGTGGGTGAGCGACCAGACACACACCCAGAAGGCCGGCTTCGAGACGCGTGCGATCCACGCCGGCTACGAGCCCGATCCGACCACCGGCGCGGTGATCCCGCCGATCTACGCCACCTCGACCTACAAGCAGGACGGCGTGGGCGGCCTGCGTGGCGGCTACGAGTACAGCCGCTCGGCCAACCCGACCCGTACGGCGCTCGAGGGCAACCTCGCCGCCCTCGAGGAGGGCGAGGCGCGGCTTCGCGTTCGCCTCCGGCCTCGCCGCCGAGGACACCCTGGTGCGCAGCACGTGCCGCCCGGGCGACCACGTGGTCATCCCCAACGACGCCTACGGCGGCACGTTCCGCCTCTTCGACAAGGTCGAGAAGTCCTGGGGCGTCGACTACACCCCGGCCCCCGTCTCCGACGTCGACGCGATCCGCGCCGCGATCCGTCCGGGTGAGACCAAGCTGGTGTGGCTCGAGACGCCCACCAACCCGCTGCTCAACATCGGTGACATCGAGGCGCTGGCCGCCGTCGCCCACGACGCGGGTGCGCTGCTGGTCGTCGACAACACCTTCGCCTCGCCGTACCTCCAGCAGCCGCTGACCCTCGGCGCGGACGTCGTGGTCCACTCGACCACGAAGTACGTCGGCGGCCACTCCGACGTCGTCGGGGGCGCGCTGGTGGTCCGCACCCACGACCTGGCCGAGCAGGTGGCCTTCCACCAGAACGCCATCGGCGCCGTCGCCGGCCCGTTCGACGCCTTCCTCACCCTGCGCGGGATCAAGACGCTCGGCGTGCGCATGGACCGTCACTGCGACAACGCCGAGAAGGTCGTCGAGTTCCTCACCGGCGACCCGCGCGTCGCCCAGGTGATCTACCCGGGCCTGCCCGAGCACCCCGGACACGCGGTCGCGAGCCGCCAGATGAAGCGGTACGGCGGGATGATCTCCTTCCGTGTCGCGGGCGGGGAGGAGCAGGCGCTCGCCGTCTGCGAACGCACCGAGGTCTTCACGCTGGGGGAGTCGCTCGGCGGCGTCGAGTCCCTCGTCGAGCACCCCGGACGGATGACGCACGCCAGCGTGGTCGGCACCGCCCTCGAGGTGCCGTCGGACCTGGTGCGCCTGAGCGTCGGCATCGAGACCGTCGACGACCTCGTCGCGGACCTCGACCGTGCCCTCGGCTGACCCGGCTGACCCGGCTGACCCGGCTGGCCGGCGGCTGCGTCGTCTGCGTCGACTTCGGGTCGACGTTCACCAAGGCCTCGCTGGTCGACCTCGCGCAGGCGCGCGTCGTCGCGGGCGCCGAGCACCGGACCACGATCGACACCGACGTGCTCGACGGGTACGACGCCTGCCTGGCCTCGCTGGTCGAGCAGGACGAGCGCGCCGCGACCGCCGAGGTGCTGGCCTGCTCCAGCGCGGGCGGCGGGCTGCGGATCGCCGTCGTCGGCAACGAGGAGCTCGTCACGGCCGAGGCCGGACGGCGGGTCGCGCTGTCCAGCGGCGGGAAGGTGGTGGCGGTCGTCGCCGCCACCGGTGGCGTGAGCGCGGCCGACCTGGCCGACCCCGACCTGGTGCTCCTGACCGGCGGCACCGACGGGGGCAACAGCGAGGTGCTCCTGGCGGCCGCCGCCGACCTCGTCGCCACCGGGTGGCGCGGGCCGGTGGTGGTCGCGGGCAACGCCGACGCGGCCGCCGAGGTCTCCGACGTCCTGGGCGACGTGCCGCACGTGGTGGCCGACAACGTGGTGCCGCGGATCGGTGTGCTCCGCCCGGAGGGAGCCCGAGCGGCGATCCGGGAGACGTTCCTGTCCCACGTCATCGGCGGCAAGCACCTGAGCGCCCGCGACGACGGACGCACGTTCCTGACGATGGTCCGCGGCGCCACGCCGGACGTGGTCCTGAGCGGCGTGGAGGTGCTGGCGGCCGCGGTCGGCGACCTGGTCGTCGTCGACGTGGGGGGCGCGACCACCGACGTCCACTCCGTCGTCGAGCTCGACCCGGAGGACGCCGGACTGGCCCGCGACGTCGTCGCGCCGACCGCCCTGACCCGCACGGTCGAGGGCGACCTCGGCATGCGCTGGTCGGCACCGAGCACGGTCGCCGCGGCAGAGCTCCCCGGGCTCGCCGAGGCGGCGGCGCGGCGTGCCGCGGACCCGGCGTACCTGCCCGACACCGACGCCGACCGGGACGACGACGAGGCGATCGCCCGTGCCGCGATCGGGCTCGCGCTGCGCCGCCACGCGGGACGCTCGCGGGTGGTGGTCGGTCCGGGGGGTCGTGTCGTGGAACGCACCGGCACCGACCTGCGCGAGGTCGACCTGGTCGTGGCCTCCGGTGGGGTCCTGCGCCACGGTCGCGAGGGGGTCGCCGGGCGCGTCCTCGCCGGCACGGTCGGTCGCGGGGTCGACGGCGGCTGGCAGCTCCCGGAGCATCCCCGCGTGCTCGTCGACCGCGACTACGTGCTCGCCGCGGTGGGGCTCCTGAGCGCTGACCGGCCCGACACGGCCCGCCGCCTCGCCAGCACCCTCCTCGTGGGGGCGAGCAGCAGCCTAGGGTGATGCCGTGACCTCCCCAACCGGCCGTCCCGACGAGCGCGACCCGTCGTCGGAGCCCCCCGCGGACCAGGCTTCGGAACCAGCGGCCCACGAACCGGGCCCGCCTGACGGACCGAGCGCCTCGGCGGCCGATCAGGACGAGGCGAGCACGCGGCGGCGGCGCCCGCGGCGGACTCGCTCCCGGGCCCAGCAGGAGCAGGCCGACCGCGACCACGAGGAGCGGATGACGGCACGCATCGCCGCCAGCTGGGCGCTGATGCGTGAGGAGCGGGAACGCCGGGCCGAGCCTGCGCCGATCGTCGCGGGTGCCTCCAACTTCACCCGCGCCCAGGTGCCGTGGGGCCTCGACCTCGCTGCGGCGTGGGGGTGGCGGCTGCTGGTGATCGGGGCCGCGGGCTACGCGCTCTTCTGGCTGGTCGGCTTCTTCTCGCTGATCGCGCTGCCGCTCGTGATCGCGCTGCTGCTCTCGGCCCTGGTGAGCCCGCTGGTGCGGGTGCTGCAGGACCTCGGGCTGCCGCGGTCGGTGTCGGCCCTGACGGTCGTCATCGGCCTGATCGGCTTCGTCGTGCTGATGCTGACCTTCGCCGGCCAGCAGGTGGCCAGCGGGGCCAACGACCTGGCCGACTCCACGGTGCGCGGTCTCGAGGAGATCCGGCAGTGGCTCAAGACCGGGCCCCTGCACGCGAGCGACTCGCAGATCAACGACTACATCCAGCAGGCCCAGGACGCCATCACCCCGACGACCGAGGGTGGGGACGTGCTCGGCCGGGTCACCTCGGTCGGGTCGGCCGTCGCCGACGTCGTCGCCGGCTTCTTCATCGTCTTGTTCTCGACGTACTTCTTCCTGGCCGACGGCGACCGGATCTGGTCCTGGCTGGTGCGGATCGCTCCGCGCGCGTCGCGGTTCCGCGTCGACAGCTCGGGCCGGGTCGCCTGGGTCTCGCTGACCCAGTTCGTGCGCGCGACCGTCATCGTGGCGGCCGTCGACGCCATCGGGATCATGATCGGGGCGGCGATCCTGCAGGTGCCGTTCGTGCTGGCGATCGGGGTGCTGGTCTTCCTCGGTGGATTCGTCCCGCTCATCGGTGCCACGGTCGCCGGGGCCGTCGCGGTGCTCGTGGCGCTCGTCGACCAGGGCCCGATCACGGCGCTCGTCATGCTCGGGGTCGTGATCGGCGTCCAGCAGCTCGAGGCCCACATCCTCCAGCCGTTCCTGATGGGCCGCTGGGTCTCGGTCCACCCGCTCGCGGTGATCCTCACGATCGCCGGGGGCGTGCTGGTGGGTGGTGTCGCCGGTGCGCTGGTCGCCGTACCCCTGGCGGCGGCGGTGAACGCCGTCGTGGAACACCTCGCGGCCAACACCGACGTCGGCGACGACCCGGTCGAGGAGCTGGCCGAGGACTACGCCGTCACCGGGGCCTCGACACCTGTGGGGGACGCCGATGACCTCGCCTGACGACATCGTCGCCGCCGTCGGGCTCGCCGACATCGAGTCCGCCCGGGTCACCCTCCAGGGCATCTCCATCACGACCCCGATGGAGGAGTCGCGGTGGCTCTCGTCGGTCGTCGGTGGACCGGTGCTCCTCAAGTGCGAGAACCTCCAGCGGACCGGCTCCTTCAAGGCGCGGGGCGCCTACGTGCGCATCTCCCGCCTCTCGCCCGAGGAGCGGGCGCGCGGAGTCGTGGCCGCCTCGGCCGGCAACCACGCGCAGGGCGTGGCGCTGGCCGCGCAGACCCTCGGCATCGACGCGACCGTGTTCATGCCCGAGGGGGCGCCGATCCCCAAGGAGAAGGCCACCCGCGGGTACGGCGCGGAGGTGGTCTTCGAGGGCCGCTACCTCGAGGACGCGCTGGTCGCGGCCCGCCGCTTCGCCGCCGAGACCGGTGCCGTGCTCATCCACCCCTTCGACCACGCCGACATCGTCGCCGGACAGGGCACCGTGGGGCTCGAGGTCCTCGAGCAGGCGCCGGACGTGCAGACGGTGATCGTGCCGACCGGCGGCGGAGGGCTCCTCGCCGGGGTCGCGATCGCGGTCAAGGCGCTGCGACCCGACGTGACCGTGGTCGGCGTCCAGGCCAAGGGCGCCGCTGCCTACCCGGACTCGCTGCGCCGCGGGGCGCCCGTGGCGCTGGAGTCGATGCGCACCATGGCCGACGGCATCGCGGTCGGGCTCCCCGGCAACATCCCCTTCGCGGCCGTGCAGGACTACTGCGACGAGGTCGTGACGGTCTCCGAGGACGCCATGTCGCGGGCGCTGCTCGCGCTCGTCGAGCGCGCCAAGATGGTCGTCGAGCCGGCCGGCGCCGCCGCGGTGGCCGCGCTGCTGGAGGACCCCACGGCTTTCCGGACCCCGGCGGTGGCGGTCCTCTCCGGTGGCAACATCGACCCGATCCTGCTCGGCAAGGTCATCCAGCACGGCATGGCCGCGGCCGGGCGCTACCTGAACCTCCAGGTCAACATCCCCGACCTGCCCGGCGGCCTCGCCCGGCTGCTCGGCGAGGTCGGCGAGACCGGCGCCAACGTGCTCCAGGTCGAACACCAGCGGATCTCGCCCGGGCTTCACCTCGACGAGGTCGAGGTCCGCCTGCAGCTCGAGACCCGCGGCGAACCGCACGCCGAGCGGGTGCTGGCGCGGTTGCGGGAGCGGGGGTACCGGGTGCTGCAGTAGGTGGCGGCGCGCGGGAGAATCACCGCTTCAGCGGAGAAACTCCCGCTTCCTGCATGAAGGTTCATGCAAGAAGCGGGAGTTGCAGCCGTGCCGTAGCCGTCAGCCGTCAGCCGTCAGCCGCCGAAGGTACGGCGTCCAGCACGACGACCTGCAGCGTCTTGCCGGTGGGGGCCTCGAAGGCGACCGTGTCGCCCTTGGCGGCGCCGAGGAGGGCCTCGCCGAGCGGGGCCGCGGCGGAGTAGACCTCCACGTCGACGTAGTCCTCGTTCTCGCGGGCGCCGAGCAGGAAGGTCTCGGCCTCGTCGTCGGAGTCGCCCTCGAACTTGTAGGTGACGACCTTGCCGACCGAGACGATGCCGTCGTCGGCGGCCGGGTCGGTCACGGCCTTGCGCAGGGTGTCCTCGAGCATCCGGATGGAGCCCTCGTTCTTGCCCTGCTCCTCGCGGGCGGCGTGGTAGCCGCCGTTCTCCTTCAGGTCACCCTCGTCGCGGGCCTCGCTGATGCGGGTGACGATCTCCTCGCGCACCGGGCCCTTGAGGTTCGCGAGCTCGGCCTGGAGCTTGTCGTAGGCCACCTGGGTCAGCCAGATGGCGCCCTGCTCGGTCGACTGGGTCATGGGTACTCCTGGGTTGCTCGTTCGTGCTCGGAAGAGATGGGCGGCGCATGCACGTCGCCGACGGCGCGGAAAGGCCGTCCAGCGGGAACGCCGAATGGTCGAGCCTAGCAAGGACCCGCCCGCCGCGCAGGTCGTCGGGTGGGTGAGGGCCCGGAGCGAGGTGGTCGCCGAGGTCAGCGCGGGCGGGACTGGCCCGGCGCGGTGCAGCCGAGGAGCTCGACGGAGGTGGCCCGGCGATCGGTGCTGATCTCCTGCTCGACGGCCCCGTTGGCACCCGGGTCGGGGGTGAACGCGATCAGTCCGACCAGGGTGTGGTCCTCGGCGTAGGCCCGCAGCGTGCAGGTGGCCTCGACGTCGGGATCGGCCAGGTCGACCACGAAGCGGGCCGTGGCGGTGTTGTCGTCGACGATCTCGAAGGTGAGCTCGCCGGAGGCGACCGGCGGGCTCGACTGGAGCACGACGACCCACGCCAGCCAGCCGCCGAAGACCAGCACCAGGGCGGCGACCCCGGCCAGCAGGAGGCGGCGGCGCCAGGGCGCGGGCGCGCCGTACCGCTCGGCCAGGGTGTCGGGGGCGCTCACCCCCACATCGTCGCACCCGAGGGGGCACCGCCCAGGATCGGTGCCTAGGATCGGGGTATGCCGCAGGACCCTCGACCCCGCGCGGGTTACCGCCTCATGCACGTGCACGCCCACCCCGACGACGAGTCGAGCAAGGGTGCCGCGTCGACCGCCAAGTACGTCGCCGAGGGCGTCGACGTGCACGTCGTCACCTGCACCGGCGGGGAGCGCGGCTCCATCCTCAACCCGAAGATGGACCGTCCCGACGTGCTCGAGAACATGACCGAGATCCGCCGCCAGGAGATGGAGCGGGCCCGCGACATCCTCGGCATCACCCAGGACTGGCTCGGGTTCGTCGACTCCGGCTGGCCCGAGGGCGACCCCAAGCCGCCGCTGCCCGAGGGTTGCTTCGGGCTGGTGCCGCTCGAGGAAGCCACCGAGCGCCTCGTCGCCCTGATCCGCTCGTTCCGCCCGCACGTCCTCACGACGTACGACGAGCGCGGCGGCTACCCGCACCCCGACCACATCCGTTGCCACGAGGTGAGCGTCGCCGCGTTCGAGGCGGCCGCCGACCCCGAGCGGTTCCCCGAGACGGGGGAGCCGTGGCAGGTGCCCAAGCTCTACTACCACCACTCCTTCAACCGCGAGCGGATCCAGAGCATCCACGACGCCATGCTCGAGCTCGGGCTGGAGTCGCCCTGGGCCGACCGGCTCAAGGACTGGAAGCCGGAGCCGGAGTGGGATGCCCGGGTGACCACGCGGGTGCCGTGCGCCGACTACTTCGGTGTCCGCGACCAGGCGCTGCTGGCCCACGCGACCCAGATCGACCCCGACGGGTTCTGGTTCGCCATCCCGCGCGAGCTGCAGACGAAGATCTGGCCGACGGAGGACTTCGAGCTGGTCACCAGCCACGTCGATTCCCCCACGCCCGAGGACGACCTGTTCGCGGGGATCCCGGCTCCCATCGGGTGAACCCCCGGGTGAGAGACTGAAGCCATGCACGCACTGCTCCTGATGCTGGTCGACACCTCTCCGGACGAGAACGACGTCGTCGCCGGCTGGACGGCGTTCGGGCTCTTCGGCCTGCTCATCGTGGCGGTCGCGGTGCTGGGCTTCAGCCTCACCAAGCGCCTGCGCAACGTCGAGCGCGCGGCCGAGCAGGGCCTCTACGACCCCTCGACGCCGAAGAACCGCCCCGCCCGGGGGCTCGCCGCCGCCCGGCAGCAGCGCGAGCAGGCCGCGGCCGACGACCGGGGCGCCGCGGCGCCGCACCGGCACCGACGCCGAGGGCGCGGGACCGACGCCGCAGCAGTAGGAGCCCGCCGCCGCAACCACCACCACCGGCTGGCCGGCGGCGCGCGGCCACGCCGACACCGGCCCGGCTCGCGTGACAGGATGAGCCCATGGCAACGCGGAAGATCCGGTCCGGGGTGGTCGACGCGCGACAGCGGGTAGGTACGCCGCCGCCGCGTCACCGGTCGCTCGACCTGGCCGGTCGTCCCCTCCCCGTCGTGGGCTCCGCCCGGCTCTACGTCTGCGGGATCACGCCGTACGACGTGACGCACCTGGGCCACGCGGCGACCTTCGTGTGGGCCGACGTGGTCGCCGCGGTGCTCGACACCACCGGCGTCGAGCCGCGCGTGTGTCGCAACATCACCGACGTCGACGACGTGCTGACCGAGGCGGCGCGCACCCGGGGACGCTACTTCGACGAGTTCTCGGTGGTGCAGGAGGCGCAGTTCGAGCAGAGCATGCGCGCGCTGCGCGTCGCCACGCCGCAGTCGCAGCCGCGAGCCCGCAACCACGTCGACTCGGTGCAGCAGCTGGCCCAGGCGCTGCTCGACTCCGGCGCCGCCTACGAGCGTGACGGCACCGTCTGGTTCCGCGGCCACGACGCGGTCGCGGCCTGCGGCCTCGACCGCGACGAGGCCCTCCGGCTCTCGGCTGCCTACGGCGACGCGCCCGAGGACCCCGCCAAGGACGACCCCTTCGACGTGGCCGTCTGGCAGGCCTCCTCCGACGGAGACCCGGCCTGGGCGAGCCCGTGGGGCTGGGGGCGGCCCGGCTGGCACGCCGAGTGCGCCGCGATGGCGCTGGCCGAGCACGGGTCCGCGGTCGACGTGCTGGTCGGCGGCCAGGACCTCGCCTTCCCACACCACGTCTACCAGTCGGCGATGGCCTCGGCCGTCTCCGGCGTCCACCCCTTCGCCCGCGCGACCCTCCATGTCGGCGAGGTGCGGATCGGCGGCGCCAAGATGGCCAAGTCCACCGGCAACCTCGTCCTGGTCGACGAGGTCCTCGCCGGCTGCACGCCGGCCGCGCTGCGGCTGCTCATCCTCGCCCGCCCCTACGGCGACGCGTGGGACTACGACCCGGCCCAGCTCGACGACGCCGAGAGCGCCCTGCAGCGCCTGTACGCCGCCGCCGGCCGTCCCGGTGACCCAGCCGCGACCGCCGACCCCGACGCCGCGGTGGCGCTGTTGCGTGCCGACCTCGACGTACCGGCCGCGCTGGCTCGCGCCGAGGCCGACGGTGGCGAGGTCGCGCGCCGGCTGATCGCCGTGCTGCGCCTCGGCTGACGCCAGCGCTGCCGGCAGCTCGGCAGCCCGTCAGCCGCAGCCGAGGACCGCCGCACGGGCCGCGTCCACGTGCAGCTGCGCATGACCGGCGTACTCGTGCGCCTCGTCGAGGGAGTCGGTGTCGAGGGTGAGCTGCGCCCACCCCACGACGCGCTGGGGGTGGCTCGGCAGGGTGGGGAACGGGTTGTCGGCCGGCGTCCAGGCCGCGATCATGCCGCGCAGCTCGTCCCAGCGGGCGGTCGGATCGGTCCACGGTCCGCCGAGCAGGTCGACCCCGGCACAGTCGCTCAACGCCGTCGCGAGCCCGGGGCCGCCGTCCTCGCCGGGGAGCAGGCCCTGGTCGGTCGCGCCGCCGAGGGAGCCGTCGGCGTCCAGGTCGCCGTACTCGCGGACCCCCGGGCCGGTGACCAGGTTGCGCACGATCTCGGCCCCGCGCCGCGCCGCCTCCAGCGAGGTGGCGTCGCGCCAGCCGTCGAGGGCGACCTGGACCTGGTCGAGCCGGCTGTCGACGAGCCGCACGCCGTCGGCATGCCGGGCGGCGGTGGCGGGGTCGGCGCGCACCGGCTCGGACGCCTCGGACACGCCCGGCGCGTCCGAGCCGCAGCCGACGAGCACGACCAGCAGGCCGACCGCCGCGACGGCCGCGATGGTGTGGCGCGGTGAGGTCACCCGGCGACCGTACGGCGTCACGCGACCCGGCGGCGGGCGGTCGGCTTACGGTCCGGTGACGGGCACGACCGGCGCTCGGGGCGGCCGGGGCGACGCGCAGCCGGAGATTCCGGCGACGCCACCATCGCGGGGTGGCCGCCGCCTGGGTACCAGCCAGTAGGTTGTCCACTGTGACCCAGGACACCTATGACTACGTGATCGTCGGAGCCGGGAGCGCGGGGGCCGTGCTGGCCGCCCGGCTGAGCGAGGACAGCGGCGTGACCGTGTGCCTGCTCGAGGCAGGGGGCGAGACCGAGGGGGCCGACGAGGTCAACATCCCGGCCGCCTTCGCCGCGCTCTTCAAGACCAAGTGGGACTGGAACTACTCCACGACCGAGCAGAAGCAGCTGCACGGCAAGCGCGCGCACTGGCCACGGATGAAGGCCCTCGGCGGTTGCTCGTCGATGAACGCGATGATCTACATCCGTGGCGCCCGCGCCGACTACGACGCCTGGCGCGACCAGTACGGCGCCACCGGCTGGGGCTACGACGACGTGCTGCCGTACTTCAAGCGGTCCGAGGGCAACACCCGCCTGGCCGGACCGCTGCACGGCACCGACGGGCCGCTGCACGTCGAGGACCGCGTCTACACCCACGAGCTGAGCAGCGCGTTCGTCGACAGCGCGGTCAGTGCCGGGCACAAGCGCAACGACGACTTCAACGGCGCCGCGCAGGATGGCGCCGGGCAGTACCAGGTGACCTGCAAGAACGGGCGCCGCTGGTCGACGTACAACGCGTTCCTCGCCCCGGCCCGTGACCGCGACAACCTGACCGTCGTCACCGGCGCCCTGGCCTCGAAGGTCGAGCTGGACGGCGAGCGCGCCACCGGCGTGAGCTTCCGCGAGGGCGGCGGCGCGCACACGGTGCACGCGAGGCGTGAGGTGATCCTCTGCGGTGGGGCGATCGCCAGCCCGCAGCTGCTCATGCTCTCCGGCATCGGCCCGGCGAGCCACCTCGCCGAGGTCGGCGTGGAGAGCCGCGTCGACCTCTCCGGCGTCGGCCAGAACCTCCAGGACCACCCGGTGACGCCGATCATCTGGCACACCCGCAACACCACCGACCTGGCCGAGGCCAGCAACCTGCGCAACCTGGTGCGGTGGAAGGCGCGCGGCACCGGGCCGCTGGCCTCCAACGTCGGCGAGGGCGGGTTGTTCTTCCGCAGCCGTGAGGACCTGGCCGACCCCGACCTGCAGGTGCACTCGGTGCCGACCGGCTTCTACGACAACGGGATCCACGAGCCGACGAGCCGGATGTTCTCGGCAGCACCGGCCCTGGTCTCGGTGGCCAGCCGGGGCACCATCCGGCTGCGTTCGGCCGACCCGGCCTGGCACCCGGCCATCGACGCGGCCTACCTCGAGGACCAGACCGACCTCGACGCGCTGCTCGCCGGCGTCCGGCAGACCTTCGACATCTGCTCGCAGGGCGCATTGGGCGAGTTCCTCGACCGGCCGTGGAACCTCCCGGCGGACCCGGGCGACGACGACCTGCTGGAGTACGTCCGCACCTGGACCCAGACGCTCTACCACCCGACCTCGACCTGCGCGATGGGCTCCGGCGAGGACGCCGTGGTCGACGCCGAGCTCCGGGTCCGCGGGGTCGCCGGACTGCGTGTCGTCGATGCCTCGGTCATGCCCGCAGTGCCCCGCGGCAACACCAACGCACCCACCATCATGGTCGCCGAGAAGGCGGCCGACCTGATCAGGAGCTCCCGATGACGTTGCTGGACGACCAGACCGCTGCCGAGCAGGGGCAGACCTTCGACTCGCTGAGCCCGGTCACCGGCGACGTGGTCGGCACCCACCCGGTGCACGGCGTCGAGGACGTCGACGCCGCCGTGGCCCGGGCCCGCGAGGAGGCTGCCTGGTGGGGTGCGCTCACCTTCGACGAGCGGGCCGAGCTGCTGACGACCTGGAAGGGCGCCATGACCCGGCGCATCGCCCAGCTCGCCGACCTGATGCACGCCGAGACCGGCAAGCCGCACGGCGACGCCACCCTCGAGATCGCGCTGGCCATCGACCACCTCGCCTGGGCGGCCGGCCACGCCGAGAAGCACCTCAAGCGACGCAAGGTCGCCTCGGGGCTGCTGATGGCCAACCAGGCCGCCACGGTCGAGTACCGCCCCCTCGGCGTCGTCGGGGTCATCGGGCCGTGGAACTACCCCGTCTTCACGCCGATGGGCTCGATCGCCTACGCCCTCGCCGCGGGCAACGCGGTGGTCTTCAAGCCCTCGGAGTACACCCCGGGCGTGGGGGAGTGGCTGGCCCGCACGTTCCTCGAGTCGGTCGGCCGGCCGGTGTTCTCGGTCGTCACCGGCCTCGGCGAGACCGGCGCGGCGCTGTGCCGCGCCGGCGTCGACAAGGTCGCCTTCACCGGCTCCACCGCCACCGGGAAGCGGGTGATGGGAGCCTGCGCCGAGACCCTGACGCCGGTCGTGATCGAGGCCGGCGGCAAGGACGCGGTGATCGTCGACCTCGACGCCGACCTCGACGCCGCCGCCGACGCCACCCTCTGGGGCGCCTGCTCCAACGCGGGCCAGACCTGCACCGGGGTCGAGCGGGTCTACGTCCACGAGCGCGTGTACGACGACTTCCTCGCCACGCTCCTGGCCAAGGCCCAGGGCCTGCGCGCCGACGACTCGCCCGGCTCCAAGCTCGGGCCGATCACCATGCCCAAGCAGCTCGACGTCATCCGCGCCCACATCACCGACGCGCTCGCCCGGGGCGGCCGCGCGCTCGTGGGTGGCACCGACGCCGTGGGTGAGCGCTACGTGCAGCCGACCATCCTGGTCGACGTGCCGGAGGACTCGCTCGCGGTCCAGGAGGAGACGTTCGGCCCGACGGTGACGATCGCCAAGGTGAGCACCGTCGAGGAGGCGATCGAGCGCACGAACGCGACCAGGTACGGCCTCGGCTCGACGGTGTTCTCGAAGGCGCGCGGCATGGAGATCGCCGGCCAGATCCGCTCCGGCATGACCGCCGTCAACGGCATCATCAGCTTCGCCGCGATCCCGTCCCTGCCCTTCGGCGGCGTCGGCGACTCCGGCTTCGGACGCATCCACGGGCCCGACGGGCTGCGCGAGTTCACCTACCCCAAGGCGATCGCCCGCCAGCGCTTCAAGCCGGTGATGGCGCTGACGTCGTTCGACCGCACCGAGAAGCAGGACTCGCAGCTGGTGGCGATGATGACGATGCTGCACGGCGGCGGCACGACGCTTCCGAAGCTCAGCCGCAGCGCCAGACGAGCCACGCGGAAGGGGTAGCGCCCGCCCGGGGCCGGGGCCGGGGCCGGAGCGGGCGCGACCGCGACGAGCAGGCGCGGGCGGGCTGCCGGCTCCGGCCAGTGTCAGCCGGTGTCAGCCGGCGAGGTAGGACCCTGCCCCGCGCCGGGCTGCGGTCGGCACGCCCGGGGTGCCGGTGCCGCTCAGCACCGTGGTCGCCTCGAAGCCGTCGCCGTAGAAGGTGGCCGTGGTCTGCGCGGGTCCCTCGGCGGTCGGGATGAAGGCCACGCTGAAGGTGCAGGATCCGTGCGCCGGGATGATGAAGTCGATGCAGGTGTTCTGACCCTCGACGTAGTCGAAGTCGAACGACGTGTAGTCGCCGAGCTCGCCACCTCCGAGGGTCGCGTCGGTGTCGGTGTTGTTGGTGAGCTCATAGGTGAACGAGCTCGACGAGCCGACGCCGGCGGTGCCGTAGTCGTGGGAGCCCGGCACGATCTCGAAGTCGGCCGGGGTGGCGACCTCCCCGACGAGGGCCACGGTGGTGCTGTCACGTCGGCTGCTGGCGACGCGCAGGTCGGCCGTCCGGGCCCCGTCGGGGCCGCCGGCGGCCGGCGCGAGTGCGACCTCGAGCGTGCAGGAGGCTGCCGGTGCGAGCCACGGACCGCAGGTGCCGGTGTCGACCGCGAAGTCGGTCGCGTCCGGGCCGGCGAGGGTGGCGGCGATCGCGCGGGTGCGCGCGTGACCCCGGTTGGTCACGGTCACCTCGACCGGGTCGGAGGTGCCACCGGCAGCGACGGAGCCGAGGTCCAGGGGGCCGGCCGGGTCGGCGACCAGGTCGGCGTCCGCGACCTTCACGGTCTGCTTGCTCGTCGAGCACGGTCCCTCGGGGCGTGGCGTGAGGCAGGCCCGGACGGCGTACGTCCCGGCCACCGTGCGGGACGGAGCGAGGCGCGTCGTGCGCACCCGGGCGTTGGCGCCGGGGCTCATGGGCCGCGTCGTGGTGTCGTCGAGGCGATAGGTGCGCGCCTCGTCACCGACGAGGAAGAGCCAGACCTTGGTCCTCGGCTGCCGCAGGCCGGTGCGGTTCTTGACCGTGAAGGCGACCTTCACCTTGGTGCCCCGGGCGACCTCGACGCCGGTGCCGGCGACCTTCGTCACCTGCAGGGTCGTGGCGGAGGCGGGGCCGGGGGCGGCGGTGGACGGGGCGGCAGCCAGCGGTGCGCTGAGGCCGCCGAGAGCGAGGGCGCCGACGAGTGCGGCGACACGGCGAGTGGTGTGCATGGGCACATCTGAACCGATCCCGCCGACGGTGTCAGGGGAACGCCTCGAATCCCTCGCCCACATCCGAGGAGTGGTCACCCTCGGCAGCGCGAGGGTCGCTCCTCGGAGTGGTCAGGATGCCTTCTTGGCAGCCGTCCTCTTCGTCGTGCTCTTCTTGGCGGCCGACTTCTTGGCCGCGGCCTTCTTGGCCGCTGCCTTCTTCGCTGGGGCCTTCCTGGTCGCAGCCTTCTTCGCCGGGCTCTTGGCCGTGGTCTTCTTCGTCGTCCTCCCGGCGGGCCGGCTGTCCTCGTCGGATGCGGCCCCGTCGTCGTCGTCCTCGTCGTCCTCGTCGGTGGCCTCGCCGCGTGCGGTCTTGGCGGCCTGCACCGAGCGTTGCAGCGCCGCGAGCAGGTCGACGACCTCGCCGGAGGACTTCGTCGAGGTGGGCGTCCGCTTGATCTCGCCGCCCTCGATCTTGGCCTTCACCAGGGCCTCGACCGCACCGGCGTAGTCGTCCTGGAACTCTCCGGCCTCGAAGTCGCCGGCCAGGGTCTCCACGAGCATCGAGGCCATCTTCACCTCGGAGTCCTTCACCTCGCCGGCCTCGACGCTGAAGTCGGGGCTGCGGACCTCGTCGGGCCACATCATCGTCTGCAGCACGATCACGTCGCCCTGGTCGGTGGAGCGCACCCGCAGCACCGCCACGGACGTGCGCTGGCGCAGCGCGACCGTCACGACCGCCATCCGATCGGCGTCGACCAGCGCCTGGCGCAGCAGGGCGTACGGCTTCGCCCCGGTCTTCTCGGGCTCGAGGTAGTAGGACTTCTCGAAGAGCATCGGATCGATCTGGTCGCTGGGGACGAACTTCTCGACCGCGATCTCACGCGACGACGTCGACGGCAGCCCGGCGAGGTCGTCGTCGTCGAGGATGACCATCTCGCCGTCCTCGGTCTCGTAGCCCTTGGCGATGTCGGCGTACGGCACCTCCTCGCCGTCGAGCGAGCAGACCCGTTGGTACTTGATCCGGCCACCGTCGCTCGCGTGGACCTGGCGGAACGACACGTCGTGGCTCTCGGTGGCGGCGTACAGCTTCACGGGCACGCTGACGAGCCCGAAGGACACCGCACCCTTCCAGATCGCGCGCATGGGGAAGCCTCTCGTTCGTGTGGTCGCCATTGTGACGCGTGGGACCGCCGGAAGTCATCGACCCGCGGGGGTGGGTGTTCGGTGATTGGGGGGTGGGAGGCGCTCGGTGACCGGCGCGCCGCTGCCCGGCAGCGCCGAGCACCCGGCACGAGGCAGGATGGGGCCATGCGACCCATGCTCGCCACCAAGGGCGACCACGTGCCGACCGGCGACGGCTGGTCGCACGAGGTGAAGTGGGACGGGATGCGGATCCTCGCCGACATTTCGGCGGGCTCACGTGCCGCCGGCACCCGCCTGACCAGCCGCAACGAGAACGACGTGACCGCGGCGTGGCCCGACGTCGCCCGGTCCCCGCTCGGGGACCGAGACCTGCTCGTCGACGGCGAGGTCATCGCGCTCAACGACGCCGGCGTGCCGGACTTCCGGGTGCTCCAGGAGCGGATGCACGTGCGCAACGCCCGCACCGTCGCCCGGCTCGTCGAGCAGGTGCCGGTCACGTTCATGGTCTTCGACCTGCTGCGCCTCGACGGCCGCGACCTGACCGCCGAGCCGCTGGTCGAGCGCCGCGCCCGGCTCGCCGAGCTGCTCGACGGCTCGGCGTGGCAGGTGCCCCCGTCGTACGACGACGGCGCGATGCTGCACGAGGTGACCCTGGCCCAGGGGCTGGAGGGCATCGTGAGCAAGCGGCTCGCGTCGCCGTACCGGCCGGGGGAGCGGAGCGCCCAGTGGCTCAAGCTCGCCCACCGCCACCGGCTCTCGTACGTCGTCGGCGGGTGGCGGCCCCAGGAGGGCACGACCGACCGGTTGGCGGCGCTGCTGGTCGGGGAGCCGACGCCCGACGGCCTGCTCTACCGCGGTCGCGTCGGCAGCGGCATCGGGGCCAAGGCTGCACGGGTGCTGACCGAGGCGGTCGCGGGGCTGGCGCGGGCCGACAGCCCCTTCGACGACGACGTGCCTCGTGTGGACGCGTCCGGCACGAGCTGGCTCGAGCCGGTGCTGGTCGTCGACGTCGACACCCACGGCCGCGGCCACCAGCGGCTGCGGCAGCCGTCGTACCGTGGGCTCCGCCTCGACCTGTCCCCGGAGGACCTGTGACCCCACGGCCCGCGCCCGTCCGCCCGGTCGCCCGACTGCCCCGGCTGCCCCGAGCGGCCGCGCTCGTCGCGCTCCTCGTCAGCTGCCTGCTGATCGTGCCCGGGCCGGCACCCGCAGCCGACGCGGAGCCTGCCTCCACACCTCGAGCAGCCGGAGTCGTGCACCTCGGCGGCGTCACCGTGCGCCTGCGGCCCGGCACTCGCCAGGTCGTCACCGTCCGGCACACCCGCGGCTACCACGCCCGGATCACCTTCTGGCGGCTCGCCGACGGTGGCTGGGTGCGGGTACGGCGCGTCACCGACGGCCGCACCGGGTACGGCGGCCTGGTGCCCGGCGCCCGCCGCCGCCAGGGGTCGGGCACGACCCCGCTCGGCAGCTACCGGCTCCTCTCCACCTTCGGGACGCACCGGGCCGAGGAGGGCGAGCGGTTGCGCCACCGGCGGATCCGGCGCGGCGACTTCTGGGTGCAGGACAACGCGTCGCCGTACTACAACCGCTACCGCAACCAGCGCCAGGGCGGGTTCCGCTGGCGGCTGCCGAGCAGCGACCCGAACTCCTCCGAGCGGCTGACGGACTACCGCCGGCAGTACGAGTACGCGCTGGTGCTCGACTTCAACCGCGACCAGGTCCGCCACCGCGGCGCCGGGATCTTCCTGCACGTCAACGGCCGCGGCGCCACCGCCGGGTGCGTGAGCGCGCCGCGACCCTTCCTGCGGATGCTCGTCCGGCGCCTCGACCCGGCGAGCCGCCCGGTGATCGCGGTGGGTCGATGAGTCCCCAGCCCGGGGAGGTCCACGTCGACGTCGAGGGCCGCACCATGACGATCAGCAACCTGGGGAAGGTGCTCTACCCGCGGACCGGCACGACCAAGGGCGAGGTGCTCGACTACTACGCGCGGATCTCCCCGGTGATGCTGCCGCACCTGAAGGACCGTGCCGTGACCCGCATCCGCTGGCCCCACGGGGTGCAGGACCTGAGCTTCTTCGAGAAGAACGCACCATCCGGCACGCCGTCCTGGGTGCGCACCGTGACCGTGCCGACCACCGGCTCCCGGGGCCCGTCGAAGAACGGCGACACCCTGGTCTTCCCGGTCGTCGACGACCTCGCCACCCTCACCTGGCTCGCCAACCTGGCCGCCCTGGAGCTCCACGTCCACCAGTGGAAGGTCGGGCGCAACGGCCGCCCCCGCAACGCCGACCGGCTGGTGATCGACCTGGACCCGGGCGAGCCGGCCGGGCTGCACGAGTGCTGCCAGGTGGCGATGCTCGTGCGCGAGAAGCTGTCCGGACGCGGCCTCGTCGGCCGACCGGTGCTGAGCGGCAGCAAGGGCCTCCACCTGTACGCCGACCTGCCGACCCGGCTCCCGCCCGACGAGTCGACGGCGCTGGCCAAGGAGGTCGCCGAGGAGCTCCAGGCCGAGCACCCGCGACTGGTCACCGCGACCATGACCAAGGCCAAGCGGGGCGGCAAGGTGTTCCTCGACTGGTCGCAGAACGCCGGCTCGAAGACCACCGTCGCGCCGTACTCCCTGCGTGGGCGCGAGCGCCCGTCCGTCGCGGCACCGGTGACGTGGGACGAGGTCGGCGAGGGGGCCGAGGACCCCCTCGGGCTCGAGCAGCTGCTCTTCGACGAGGTGCTGGACCGGGTGGCGTCGCACGGCGACCTGTTCGCCGGCTGACGACCGCCGGGGGTGTTACCGATCCTTGGCGCGGGCGTGCAATCGGCGTGCCCCGCCCGTGGTCCCTCGCGAACTATCGTCGGTTTCCGGGCCGATCCGCCGCTCGCCGTGGGTGTGCCCCCGGCCTGCACGGCGACGACACCGACCAGGACGGGAGGGAGCACGATGGAGCTGGCTCCCGTACGCCGCCGTCATCATCCGGTCCGGCGCGTGCTGGTGGTCGGGTGCTCGCTGCTCGCCGCCTGGCTGTTCGCCATCGCGCTGGCCCCGGCCCTCCTCGGGCTCGGGAGCGACCTGGCCCAGGGCGTCGAGGGGGTCCACCCCGCCACGGTCGTGATGACCCGCACCGTGCCCGTCGACGACATCCGCGCCGGTGACCGGGTCTCGATCGATGGCCACCTCCACCGGGTCCTCTCGATCGCGCCGGGTGTCCTCGTGACCGACGACCTGACCCGCGTCGGCGCCCCGGTCGAGGTCTTCGCGCAGGACCGACCCTCCGTCGACGTGGTGAGCCTGGCGGTGCCGTACGTCGGCCTCCCGCTCGTCGGACTGGTCGGCCTCGCCGGGCCCGGCGAACCCCTGCGCTGGCTGTCGTTCGCCGTGCTGACCGGCCTGCTGCTGCTGGCGGCCCTGATGCACCGCTCCGGAGCGGCGGTCGCGCGACCGGCCCCCGCAGTACCCGAAGGGGTGTCTATCGGCTAGTTGTCCCGCGAGCCCCGCCTGACCCCCTATGCTCGTGCCATGGGTCACAGAGTCCTTGTCGTCGAGGATGAGGAGGACATTGCGTTCCCCCTTGTCCGGACACTCGAGCGCGAGGGCTACGACGTCGTCTGGGTGGACAACGGACAGCGGGCCCTGGACGAGCTCGGCGGTCGCTCCGCGGAGGTCGTCATCCTCGACCTGGGCCTGCCCGACATGGACGGGCTCGAGGTCTGCAAGCGCGCTCGCGCGGCCGGCTACGAGGGCGCCATCATGATCGTCACCGCCCGCGCCGGCGAGCTCGACCGCGTGGTGGGACTCGACTACGGCGCCGACGACTACCTCGCCAAGCCCTTCGGGCTCGCCGAGCTCCAGGCCCGGGTGCGGGCGCTGCTGCGTCGTACCGGTGCCGGCGGCGGGCTCTCCGGCGAGGAGGACGAGGACGCCCTGCGCATCGACACCGCAGCGCGCCGCGTCTACGCCGGCGACACCGAGGTGCCACTGACGGGCAAGGAGTTCGACGTCCTCGCCATCCTGGCCGCCAACAAGGACAAGGTGGTCTCGCGGGGCCGGTTGATGGCCGACGTGTGGGACGAGAACTGGTACGGATCGACCAAGACGCTCGACGTCACGATCGGTCGGCTGCGGCAGAAGCTGGAGAGCGTCGGGGTCACCGAGAGGGTAGTCGCGGTGCGGGGCGTGGGGTTCCGGCTCGAAGCCCCCGCGCCCCATGCGTGAACGACTCACCGCTGCATTCGTCGCGATCACCCTGCTGATGCTCCTGGGAGGCGGGATCGCCCGCTCCTACTCGCTCCAGGGACAGCTGCGCGAGCGCGAGGGCGAGCTGGTCACCGCCGACGCCCGCGCGATCGGGGCGGTCGTGGCCCGGGAGCTGCCCGGTGAGGGGGCCGGTGAGGGGGCCGGTGACGGGGCGCGTGCCCCGCTCGCTGCTGGAGCCCTTCGTCGCGCCCGGCATGCGGATCGTCTACCAACCCGTCGCGGGGCCGGGCCTCGTGGTGACCGGCGTCGGCTTCGACGCCGCGGACTCCGTGTCGTCCACGGTCTACGTCGGCGACGGCGGCGTGGGCATGGTCACCGTCTCCCGGGAGCGCGCCAACGACTTCGACACCCTGCTGGAGGGCGACCGGCGCTCCCTGCTGGGTCTGGCCGCGCTGCTGACCCTGACCGCGGGGGTCCTGGGCTACCTCGTCGCGCGGGCCCTCTCCGCGCCGTTCCGGCGACTGGCGGCGGCCGCCGCCGCGCTCGGGCGTGGTCGCTTCGACCTCGACCTCCCGGACACCAAGGTGCCCGAGGCGCGCGCCATCGCGCTGGCGCTGGAGAGCAGTGCCACCCAGCTGCGCGACCGGCTCGAGCGAGAGCGCGAGTTCGGGCTGCTCACCTCACATGTGCTGCGCACCCCGCTCACGAGCCTCCGGCTCCGGCTCGAGGAGCTGGTCGGCGACCCGAGCATGTCCCCGCAGGCCCGCGAGTCCGCCCTGGGCTGCCTGAAGGCGGTGGGACAGATCAACGAGGTCGCCGGTGAGCTGGTCGAGATCTCCGGACGCGGGGTGCTCCTCGCCGGTGCGGCGTTGCCGCTGCGCGACCTGGCCACCCTGGTGGCACAGCGCTGGTCCGACGTGCTGGAGGACGACGGCCGCGAGCTGTCGGCCGCGGTCGAGGGCGACATCGAGCTGCCCTTCACCCCGGGCCCCGTCGAGCAGGTGCTCGACCTGCTGCTCGACGACGTCGTACGCCAGCAGAGGGAGCAGAAGGAGCAGAAGGGGCGCAAGGGAGGCGTGCGCCTGGTCTTCGAGGGCAGCGCCAGTCGGCTGCGGGTCGACATCACCTCCAGGGACCGGTCCGGTCGTCCGGGCCCACCGATCCCGCCGGTGCAGGAGCGGGCCGCCGCGGTCGTGACCGCACTGGGCGGCCGGCTCGAGGAGACCGACGACGGGTCGACGCTGCGGGTCCACCTGCCCCGTCGCTAGGCGCGCCTCGGCTGCTACCGTCGCAGCCGGCCTGGACCTTGGAAGAACGGAACCATTCGATGCTCGACAAGCGCTTCATCCGCGACCACGTGGACGTCGTCAAGCACGCCGTCTCGGTCAAGGGTGTCGACCTCGATGTCGACCACCTCGTCGAGCTCGAGGCGCGCACCCGTGAGCTGATCTTCGTCGTCGACGAGGCCCAGGGCGAGAAGAAGCGCTTCTCCAAGAGGTTCGCCGGCGCGGACGACGAGGGCAGGTCCCGGCTGCGCGAGGAGCTCGCCGAGCTCGACGCGCGGCTGACCGCCGCACGCGAGGAGCTGGCCGCCAAGCAGGCCGAGCTCGAGGGGCTGCTGCTCACCACGCCGGGCATCCCGTGGGAGGGCTCGCCGGTCGGACCCGACGAGGCCGCCAACACGGTCCTGCGCACGGCGGGGGAGAAGCCGTCGTTCGACTTCGAGCCGCTCGACCACGTCGAGCTGATCGAGCGCCGCGGCTGGGCGGAGTTCGCCCGGGCGCGCAACGTCTCCGGTGGCCGTGCCTACGCCCTGGCCGGTGACCTGGTGCTCCTCGAGCGCGCCGTCCACTCCTACGCCCTCGACCTGCTCGTGCAGCGGTCGTTCCGACCGATCTCGGTGCCGTCGCTGGTCAAGGAGGCCGCGCTGGTCGGCACCGGCATGTTCCCCAAGGGCCGCGAGGAGACCTACGAGCTGCCCGCCGACGACCTGTTCCTGGCCGGCACCGGCGAGGTCGCGCTGGTCGGGCTGCACTCCGGCGAGATCCTCGAGCAGGCCGACCTCCCGATCCTGTACGCCGGCATCTCGCCGTGCTTCCGTCGCGAGGTCGGGTCGGCCGGTCGCGACGTGCGCGGGCTGCTGCGGGTCCACCAGTTCGAGAAGGTCGAGCAGTTCGTCATCTGCGAGGCCGACGAGGACGAGTCCGCGCGCTGGCACTCCACGCTGCTGGAGTGCGCCGAGAAGATCCTGGCCGACCTGGGCCTGGCCTACGAGGTCGTGGAGTGCTCGACCGGCGACATGGGGCTCGGCAAGTACCGGATGAACGACATCAACACCTGGATGCCCTCGCTCCAGGCCTACCGAGAGACCCACTCCTGCTCCACGCTGCACGACTGGCAGGCGCGGCGAGCGAGCCTGCGCTATCGCAAGGCCGACGGGTCGATCGCCTTCGCGCACACCCTCAACAACACCGCTGTCGCCACCCCGCGACTGCTCGCGGCGATCGTGGAGAACCACCAGACCGCCGACGGCCACGTCGTCGTGCCCGAGGTGCTGCGGCCCTACCTGGGCGGGCGCGACCTGCTCTGAGGCCTGCGCCCGTCCGCACCGCTGCCGCGTCCGTCAGGAGGCGAGGTGCGGTCGGAGCGGGTGCCCGTGCAGCCGGTGCGGGTCCGGCAGTCGCCGCCGCAGCCGCATGTGCAGGAGCACGAGGCCCGAGGTGAGGGCTGCGAAGACGCACCACAGCGAGGCGAACGCGGTCAGGTAGAGGGTCGCCACCACGGCCAGCCCGACGAAGTTGAGCACGCCGAAGGCCACGATCGAGGGGTAGCCCGACAGGACCGACGGTCCGACGACGGCCACGACGTACAGCACCGAGACGACGGCCCCGTAGGGCAGGTCGACGCTGTACTGGAGCGCGTGCGGGTGGGCGGTGACGACGATCGGGCCGGTGAGGACCGCGATGGTCAGGTAGGTGGACACGGCCACCCCCAGCGCGACGAACGGCGCCACACGCAGGCGGGCGTGGCGCGGCTCGAGCAGGAGCACCGCGAGCGGGACCAGGGTCGGGAGCACCGGGAGCGCGAACAGCACGTACGCCGTGGCTGCCGCGTCCTGGACGCCGGCGGACACCTGCCCCTCGGTGCCGGCCCAGACCAGCGACTCGATCAGCTGGTGCAGGGCGAAGAGGAGGGGCAGCGCCGCGAACGGCACCTCACGCGCGCACCGCACCTCGCGCAGCGACAGCGCTCCCACTGGCAGCAGGACGGCGCCGGCGATCAGGTCGGCCTCGGTGGAGAAGCACATGGACGGTGGTCCCCTCGCTGGTCGGCTGCCCGGTGCCGGCCCGGTCTGCTGGTCGCTGCGTCGACTGTAGGCCCCGTCCCGGACGGGTCGGCGCCGGGGAGGTGGCCGGCTGCGACCGGCTGAGCACCGGTGCGGTCGGCGATCCGGGGGTGTCGGCGCCCGCGGGGAGCGTCCGCCGGAACGGGCGGCTCAGCGCGTCGACGTCGGCTGCGACGAGGACGACGACGTTCACATGGACATGGACGGGGACCGTACGGACCTCACTCGGCAGCCTCGAGGTTCGGGCACACGGCGACGAGGGCGGCCTGGGCGCGCTCCTCGAAGCCTGCGAGAGCCTTGACCTTGCTGGCCTGGTAGGAGGAGCTGGTGGTGCTCTCCTCGATGTAGGACTTGCTGCGGCTGAAGCCGCCGACCATGTCGGTGATCGCCGCAGTCACGGGGGCGTCGATGTCACCCTCGGCCGAGACGGCGGCGCTGAGGGCGGTGATCGCCGCCGTGTAGGTCTGGGCATCCTCGGGGTAGAAGGCGCCACCGCGCAGGTGCTCGCGCGGCCCGGCGAGCGAGGCGTTGGTGACCGACGCGAGTCGGCATGCCTGCGCGGTCGCGTCGCC
This sequence comes from uncultured Actinomycetota bacterium, assembly GCA_963757695.1. Lineage (GTDB taxonomy): Bacteria > Actinomycetota > Actinomycetes > Propionibacteriales > Nocardioidaceae > Nocardioides. Next base: position 482,812 of record CAVWTJ010000001.1, on the reverse strand, counting down.
ACTCGCGGATGCGGTGTCGTCCTCGGCGGAGTCGCTACCGCTGCACGCGCTCAGGGCGGCGCTGGTGGCGGCGAGCAGGGACAGCGCGGCGACGCCGCGGCGAAGGATGGCGATGGTCATGGGGGCCTCTCGGGGCTGGGGGACGCCCCCAGAGTGCCCCCGGCCGATGGCACGGAAACATCGCTGGGCGTCGCGTCCGCGCTGTGGGTCCCACGCCCTGGTGCCCTCCCCTCGCGCGCCGGGTCGGGCCGTTGCGGTCCGGCTCAGCCGGCGCAGAGGCAGAACGGATGGCCGGCGGGGTCGAGGAAAACCCGGAACGTCGTGCCGGGCTGGTGCTCGTGCCGGGTGGCCCCGAGGGCGAGGGTGGCCGCCTCGGCCTCGTCGAGGTCGTCGACGACCACGTCGAGGTGCAGCTGCTGGGGCCGGTCCTGCCCCGGCCACTCGGGAGCGGAGTAGTCCGCGACCTGCTGGAAGCAGATGCACTGGCCGGCACCGCGGATCTCGGCCCAGCCGTCCCCGGCGTCGTGCTTCACCTCCCAGTCGAGGAGCGCGCCGTAGAAGGTCGCGAGGACGGCTGAGTCGGGGCAGTCGAGGACGAAGGTCGGGGAGTGCGCGATGGCCATGACCCGAACGTAGGCGCACTAGCGGACGATCGGCGTCCGGGTTCGCAGGTCAGCGGGTGGCGGTGGCGGCGAAGAAGGTGTAGCAGAACACGCCGTCGGGGGCGGTGGTCCGTTCGAGGTCGCGGATGCCCCGGTCGAAGTGGTCGGGGTCGATCAGTCCCGCGGCGAGGGCCTGCTCGCGGACCCCCGCGATCATCGCGGTGAAGGTCCGGCGCGTGAAGCCGTCGACCAGGGCTGGACGGCTGGCGTCGACGTACACCTGACGGGGCGTGACGGTGATGTCGGCGAAGCCGGCCGCGTCGAGCAGGGGGTAGAGGCGGCGGCCGATCAGGGCATCGCCGCCGGCGAGACGCTGCAGGGTGACCTGGCAGGCGACCGCGTCGCGTGCGGCCTCGCTGTCGGGGTGGAAGTACGTCGAGCCGTGGTCGCCCTCCACGACGGTGATCGTGCCGCCCGGACGCACGAGCGCGCGGACCCGGGCGAGCGCCGTCTCGGGCTCGGACAGGTGCTCGAGGAGGAAGCAGACGAACGCGTGGTCGTAGGTGCCGGGCTGCAGCGGGCTGTCCGGCGAGGGGGCCTCGAGGATGTCGGCCTGGACGAAGGTGGCCTCGCCGTGTCCGGTGCCGCGCACGCGTGCGGCCGCGGCGGCGAGGGAGGCGGTCGAGACGTCGACCGCGGTGAGGTCGATGCCGGGGTTGCGCTCGAGGAGCGTCACGGTCTGGGCGCCGACCCCGCAGCCGACCTCGAGGACCCGGTCGCCGGGGGCGTAGGCGACGCCGTGGTGGACGAGGTCGACCAGGGTGTCGGCCTGGTCGCGCAGCCGCGCGTTCTCGGTCTCGTGGTAGCCGTGGACGTACTGCTCGAACATCGTCATCGTCTCGATCACTTTCATCAGGGCCTGCTCTGCATCGGGGTGCGGGCCGGGTCGGCCGTCGGGGTCCGGGTGGCGGTCGTCGAGCTCGTGCAGCGCCGCGGCGAGCCGGTCGCGCAGGGCAGAACGGCGACGCAGGTCGACGTCGATCGCTCGCAGGTGGGCGTGCAGCGTCGCCACCGGATCGGGGTCCTGCTCGTCGAGCAGTGCGGCCACCTGAGCCAGGCCGAGCCCGGCCCGGCGCAGCGCGAGAGCCCGGAAGAGGCGGGTCACCTGGGTCGCCGGGTACTGCCGGTGGCCGGCCGGGCTGCGTTCGGCGGTGAGCACCCCCTGCGCCTCCCAGTGGCGCAGGACCCGCTGTGTCAGGCCGCTGGCGTGGGCGAGGTCGCCGATCGTCCAGCTGGGCGCGTCGTCGCCGCCGATACCGGTCGACGTGGTCATGCTCCGACGCTAGGGGGTGACACGGTGACAACCGCAAGGGGCGGGCCGCAGGTCGCGAGGATGGGCATCGGGGAGCCCGCCCGGAGGCCTGAGCCCGAGCCGATTTGGCGCCCTCGGTCAGAGTTGGCGGATGAAGGTGGTCGTGCTGGTGACCCTGGGGGCTTTCCTCGTCAGCGCCTGCCGGGGTGCGGAGGACGTGACGGGCGTGCGGGCCACCGGCCCGGTCGACGACCGCAGCAGCTCGGCTCCACCTTCCGACGAGCTCGACGACGCTCCCGCCGTCCAGGGCCGGTCGGCCGCGGAGCCCGATCGGAGCGGGGCGGCCGCGCCGACCATCACGCTGGCCTTCGCCGGCGACGTGCACTTCGAGGGGGCCCTCGCCGACCTGCCCCGGCGGCGCGGATCGACCCTCGGACCGATGTCGCGGTGGCTGAGGACCGCGGACCTGGCGATGGTCAACCTCGAGAGCCCGGTCACCCGACGAGACGACCCCGCCGCCAAGGAGCTGGAGCGGGCCGGCAACCGGTACTGGTTCCGCAGCGCGCCGGGCGCCCTCGACGTGCTCCGGCGCTCCGGGGTCGACGTCGTGTCGGTGGCCAACAACCACGCGGGCGACCACGGTGTCGGGGGCCTGCGCGACACCCTGCGCGCCGCCGGGGCGGCGGAGCTGCCCGTGGTGGGCATCGGGGTGGACCGCGACCGTGCGTTCGCCCCCCATCGGGTCACGATCAGGGGCACCACGGTCGCGGTGCTGGCTGCCGACTCGTCGTTCCGCGAGAGCACGGACCCGATCTGGGACGTCCGGCCCGGGTCCGGGCCGGGCATCGCCGCGGCGCGGGTGCCCGACACCGACCAGCTCGTCGCAGCGGTCGCGCGGGCGGCGCTCGTCGACGACCTGGTGGTCGTCTACCTGCACTGGGGCGACGAGGGCGACGCCTGCGTCACCCGTGACCAACGCAGCCTGGCGCGCACCCTGAGCGAGGCCGGCGCCGACATCGTCGTGGGCGCTCACTCCCACGTCCCGATGGGATCGGGGCGGCTGGAGGGCACCTACGTGAGCTACGGGCTGGGCAACTTCCTCTGGTACACCGGCGCGCGCTCCGACAGCGGCGTCCTGCGGCTGCAGGTCCGGGGCGGCGAGGTCGTCGCCGAGCGGTGGCGCCCGGCGCGGATCCCACCCGGGGGCGGGGTGCCGCAGCCGCTCCAGGGCCGGGCCGAGGCCGCGGCCGTGGCCGACCAGCGCGCCCTGCGGGCGTGCACCGACCTCGAGCCGCTGGCCGCTGCGAGCGGGACCCCGGCGCAGGCGGGCGACGAGCTGCCGGCGTACACCGCGACGATCCGGCCGATCGGGCAGGCCCTGCGGCAGCGGATGCGCGGCAGCAGCCACGACCCGGCCCGCTGCCCGGTGCCGCTGGCCGACCTGCGCCGTCTCGACGTGCGCTACGTCGACCTCGACGGGCGGGCGCAGCGCGGGGAGATGGTGGTGCACCGCGACGTGGCCCGCGACGTGGTCGGGGTCTTCGAGACGCTGTACGACGAGCGGTTCCCGATCCGGCGGATGCGGCTCGTCGACGCCTACGGCGGCGACGACAACGCCTCGATGGCGGCCAACAACACCTCCGCCTACAACTGCCGCACCGTCGCTGGGCAGAGCACGTTCTCCGACCACGCCTACGGCCGCGCGATCGACATCAACCCGGTGCAGAACCCCTACGTGCTCGGTGGCCGCGCGCTCCCACCGCGCGGGCGCGGCTTCGTCGACGTCGACCGCGGCGCGGCGCGCGTCGAGCCGCGGCGTGATCCGTGCCGAGGGCGTCGTGACCCGGGCGTTCGAGGGGATCGGCTGGACCTGGGGCGGCACCTGGGCGGAGCCGGACTACCAGCACTTCAGCGCCTCCTGACCCCGACGCGGGCGCTGCCTGCGACGGCGGTCCCACGGGGTCGCGCGTCGTCCACGCGGGTGGCGACCCTGGTCCGGCGTCGGTTCGCGGTTGTCCACAGCTCCCGATCAGGCCCTGTGAGTTGTCGCGCTCTCAGCCGGGGAACGGGCGTACGACGAGAGGCTGGGCGGGCAGTCCGTCGGCCATCAGGTCGGCGACGCGGGCCACCGGGCGCACGTCCTCGACGATCCGGCCCTTGCCGAGGTAGATGGACATGTGGGTGATCGGGTTGCCGTAGAAGACCAGGTCACCGCGGCGTCGCTCGTCGAAGGCGACGTGCGGCAGGTCGGAGTCATACAGGTAGCGGGTGCTGCGGAAGCCTGCAGCCACGTGCATGTTGGCGTCCAGGCCCGGAACGGTCCGCCCGGCGGCGTACATCGCCTGGAGGACCAGGCCGGAGCAGTCGAAGCCCATCGGACCCGCGCCGCCCCAGATGTAGGGCGTGCCGACCTTGTCGAGGGCGTAGTCGATCATCGTCTCGATTCGCCGAGCGTCGCTCGCCGCGAGGTCGAGGCGGGGCTGAGCGGTGTACTGGTCGACGCAGTAGGGCTCCTCCATGCCCAGGGCCGCCCACGTCCGGGGGCCGACGACGCCGTCGACCTGGAGTCCGTGGTCAGCCTGGAAGGTGCGGACCGCCCTCTCGGTGGCGGCGTCGTAGCGCTCCTTGTGCCCGGTCAGGCCGAGCGCCTGCTGCACCAGGTAGACCTTGACGCCGTAGATCGCGTCGGTGGCCGGCAGGCACCGCGGCGGCAGAGCGACCGAGGTGACGTAGGGCGAGTGCTCCTGTGGTTCCTCCGCGACGGTCGGCTCCTCGGGTCGGCTCCCGGGTCGGCTCCTGGGTCGGCTCCTGGGTCGGCTCCCGGTCGGTCGGTTCCTCTGCCTGCTGGGCCGCGTCGCTGGTGGCCACCGCAGCAGGTGTCGTCGCGGAGAAGGTCGTGGGCTGCACCGCGGGCGACGCCGAACCCTGCTCCTCGACCGACGGGCCCTGCGCGCAGCCCGCGAGGGTGAGGGCGAGGGCGATGCCGAGCAAGCACCTGCGGGTGCTGCGTGCGTAGGTGGTCCGGGACATGGTGGCTCCCTGATCGACGAAACATGGTCGTCAGGGATACGCCTGGGCACGGCCGTCGGTTGCATCAGTCGGCCCGTCGTCGGTGAACGGGCCGTTCGACGCGACGCTGCGTGAGCGTCAGGTGCCGAGACCGCCCTGGAAGGCGGCGTACGACGGCTCTATCGTCGCGGCCGGTGGCACGATCCCCTCGCCGCGTCGAGGGCGGGGTCGAGCCGGCCTCTCTCGACGAGCGTCTCGGGCGGCTACCGGGGTTCGGCCATCACGGAGATCCTTCCAGCGAGGACGGATCCGCACAGATCAGGTGTCGACTGAACTCTGGGCAGCCCTTCGAGCAGCGATCGTGGCGAGCAGGGTGGCGTGTGGTCGTTCCGGAGGATCTTCGGGCCACCACACCAGCCTCATCCGTGCTCGTTCTCCACAGGTTGCGGATCGACTCTTCCCGTCGTGCCACGTGGTGACTAGATTCCCGTGCCAAGGAACCTGACTCGGGAAAGGGGCCCCTGATGACGATCACGCGCTCGCCCGGGACCGCTCCTGCGCACGAGGACGTCGTGGAGACCCTCGACCAGCGGGTGCGCGAGCGGGTCCGCCGCGAGGGCGTCGACCCGCAGCGCGACGTGGGCGTCGTCCGTCGGATCGCCGAGGGCGTGGTGCGCGAGCACGACGAGCGGAGCCTGACCGGCATGGTCGCGCCGGTCGCCGACGTCGGCGCGCTGGTCGGTGAGCTGGTGGCGCGGGTGGCAGGTTTCGGGGCGCTGCAGCCGTTCCTGGAGGACCCGGACGTCGAGGAGATCTGGATCAATGACCCCTCCCGGGTCTTCATCGCCCGCCATGGCCGCCACGAGCTGACCAACCTGGTCCTGACCTCGGCGCAGGTCATGGAGCTCGTCGAGCGGATGCTGAAGACGAGCGGTCGGCGCCTGGACGTGTCCACGCCCTTCGTCGACGCGATGCTGCCGGAGGGGCACCGCCTGCACGTCGTCCTCGACGGGATCAGCCGGGGCTTCACGGCCGTCAACATCCGGAAGTTCGTGCTGCGTGCGGCTCGGCTCTCGGACCTGGTGGAGCTCGGCAGCCTGAGCCCGCGGGCGGCCTCGTTCCTGGACGCGAGCGTGCGGGCCGGGCTCAACATCCTGGTCGCCGGAGGCACCCAGGCCGGCAAGACCACGATGCTCAACTGCCTGGCCGCGGCGATCCCGGGCGGGGAGCGGGTGGTGAGTGCGGAGGAGGTCTTCGAGCTCCGGTTCAACCACCCCGACTGGGTGCCGATGCAGACCCGCCAGTCGGGCCTGGAGGGCAACGGGGAGATCCGGTTGCGCGAGCTGGTCAAGGAGGCGCTGCGGATGCGGCCCTCACGGATGCTCGTGGGAGAGGTGCGGGCCGAGGAGTGTCTCGACCTGCTCCTCGCGCTGAACGCCGGTCTGCCGGGGATGTGCACGCTGCACGCCAACAGTGCGCGTGAGGCGTTGGTCAAGATGTGCACGCTGCCGCTGCTGGCCGGCGAGAACATCTCGGCGCGGTTCGTCGTGCCCACGGTGGCCAGCTCGGTCGACCTCGTGGTCCACCTGGGCGTCGACCAGCACGGCGTACGGCGGGTCAACGAGATCGTGGGCGTGCCCGGCCGGGTCGAGAACGACGTGATCGAGGCCGAGCCGCTCTTCGTGCGCCACGAGCGTGAGCTGCGTCGGACGCACGGCATGCCGCCCCACGTGGAGCGCTACGAGCGGATCGGGATCGACGTCCACCAGCTGTTGGGCAGCGGGCGGTAGTCGTCATGGGCGTGGTGGTCGGGCTGGGAGTGGGTGTCGGACTGCTGCTGATCTGGTCGGCCTTCGCGCTACCGCGACAGACGGAGCGGGCGGTCGAGCGGCCGGGCCGGGTCGAGCGGCTGCTGGTCGGTGCCGGGATGGCGGAGGTGTCCGCGGCCGGCTTCGTGGTGCTGTGCGCCGGATCGGCCCTGGTGGTCCTGCTGGTGGCGCAGGTCGTGACGAGGACGCCGCCGGTGGCCGTGATCTTCGGGCTCATGGGCGGCTACCTGCCCGTCGCGGTCGTCTCGGCGCGGGCGCGTCGGCGCCAACGCGAGTTCGCCGAGGTGTGGCCCGAGGCGATCGACAACCTCGCCTCCGCCGTGCGTGCCGGCCTGTCGCTGCCGGACGCGCTGGCCGGGCTGGCCACGCGGGGCCCGGAGCCGCTGCGGCCGGCCTTCGCGTCCTTCGCCCTCGACTACCAGGTCACCGGCCGGTTCGCCGACTGCCTCGACCGGCTCAAGGCCGGCCTCGCCGACCCGGTGGGCGACCGTGTCGTCGAGGGTCTCCGCATCGCCCGCGAGGTCGGCGGCGGTGAGCTGGGTCGACTGCTGCGGCACCTCTCCGGCTACCTGCGCGACGAGCAGCGCACCCGTTCCGAGCTCGAGGCACGCCAGGCCTGGGCCGTCAACGGGGCACGCCTGGCGGTGGCGGCGCCGTGGTTGGTGCTGCTGGCGATGTCAGCCCAGCCCGACGTGATCGCGCGCTACCGCTCCTCGGCCGGCGTGGCCGTGCTGGTCGTCGGCGCCGTGGTCTGCGTCGGCGCCTACCGGCTGATGATGCGGATCGGTCGGCTGCCGACCGAGCGACGGATCCTGTCGTGACGCCGACACTGTGGGGCATCGTGCTGGGGACCGGTGTCGGTCTCGGGGTCCTGCTCGTGGTGGCGCGGGTGGCGGCGATCCGGCGGCCCCAGCTGGCGGTCCGGGTGCTGCCCTACCTGCGCGACCTCCCCGAGGCGGGCCGCGGCGTCGGCGCGCGGGCGCTCCCCGGTGCGGGACCGGCCGCCCCGCGCCCGGCGGCGGCCGTGGTGTTCGGTCCCGTGCTGCGCTCGGGCGCGCACGGCGTGGAGCGGGTCCTCGGCGGCGCGTCGTCCGTACGCCGCCGCCTGGACCGAGCCGCGGCTCGAGATGTCGGTGCACGACTTCCGGGTCGAGCAGGTCGTGTGGGGCCTGATCGGCTTCGCCGTGGCGGCCGGGCTCGGCGTGCTGCGTGCGCTGTCGGCGCCGACCAACCCGGTGGGGCTGCTGCTGCTCTGCGTCGCTGCGTTCGGCCTCGGGGTCGTGGCGCGCGACACGTGGCTCTCGAGCCAGGTCAGCACGCGCGAGCGGCGGATCCTGGCCGAGTTCCCCACCATCGCCGAGCTGCTGGCGCTGGCGGTGGCGGCGGGGGAGAGCCCGGTCGCGGCCCTGGACCGCGTCGTACGACGCAGTGGCGGCGACCTGTCGGTCGACCTGGCCCGGGTGCTCGCCGAGATCCGGACCGGCGAGCCGGTAGCGGTCGCCTTCGACGCCCTCGCGGCACGCACCGGGCTGCCGCTGGTCTCGCGCTTCGCCCAGGGCATCGCCGATCGCGATGGAGCGCGGCACCCCGCTGGCCGACGTGCTGCACGCCCAGGCCGCCGACGTCCGCGAGGCCGGGCGGCGCGACCTGATCGAGCTCGCCGCGCGCCGCGAGGTCGTGATGATGGTGCCTGTCGTGTTCCTCGTGCTCCCGGTGACGGTGATGTTCGCCTTCTGGCCGGGACTGGTCGGCCTGAGCCTGGTGACGCCATGACCACCAGGACCGGCCACCCCGCCCGCTCCCGCACCCCGGTCTCTCGGAAAGGAACCACCATGGGAATCCTCACCACCGCACTGCTCCGCTCCCGGCTCGCGCTGGTCCTGGCGCTGACCGCGAGGAGGCCGGGCGACCTCCGCGGTCCCGCGACGACCGCGGCGACGTGCCTGGCTGGGTGCTGGTCACCCTGATGTCGGTCAACCTGGTCGATCGCGATCGGTGCGCTGGCCCAGGACCAGCTCGTGCAGATGCTGAGGGCCTCGCTCAACTCGGTGAAGTAGTGGCTCGGAAGGGCCGCCGGCGCGCCGACCGACGAGCGCGGCGTCGCGGTCGTCGACTTCGTGCTGGTGCTCGTCGTGCTGGTGCCGCTGTTCCTCGGGATCCTCCAGGTGGCGCTGGTGATGCACGTGCGCAACACCCTGGCCTCGGCTGCCGCCGAGGGCGCCCGGGCCGCGGCCGCCCAGGGAGCGACGTCGGGCGACGCGGTCACGCGTACCCGGCGCCAGATCGACGGCGGGATCTCGGCGAGGTTCGCCGAGGCCGTGAGCGTACGTCGGGTCTCGGTCGGCGGCGTGGCGACGATCGAGGTGGTGGTGCGGGCCCGCGTGCCGGCCCTCGGTCTCGGGGGACCCGTCGGTCGAGCTGGTGGTCGAGGGCCACGCGGTCCAGCGAGCGAGCAGCCGTGACGCGCGACGGGTGCACGAGGCGGCAGCGAGGCGGGCAGCGCGATCGTCGAGGTGGTGTGGCTGGGGATCCTGCTGCTGGTGCCGCTGCTGTGGATCGTGGTGTCGGTCTTCCAGGTCCAGGGTGGAGCGTTCGCGGTCACGAGCGCGGCCCGGTCGGCGGGGCGGGCCTACGCGCTCGCGCCGAGCGACGCCGAGGGGTTGCGAGCGGCGCGGGCCGCGGCCCGGCAGAGCCTGGACGACCAGGGGCTGGTGGGGGAGGGCGTCCGGGTCGAGGTGTCGTGCACGCCGTACCCGACGAGCTGCCACTCGGGCACCTCGGTGATCACGGTGCGGATCTCCTCGCGGGTGACGTTGCCGCTGCTGCCGTCGTTCCTCGGCTCCCAGCGGCCCTCGTTCGCGCTGGACGCCACGCACACGGTGCCGATCGGGCAGTACCAGGAGGTCACCGGTGCACCGTGATCGCCCGGCACCACCACCCCCGCGACGAGCGCGGGTCGGTGACGCCACTGATCATCGGCTTCGCGGTGGTGCTGCTGCTGATGATCGGGGTGGTCGTCGACGCGAGCGCGGCGTTCCTGCACCGTCAGGGTCTCGACACCCTGGCCGACGGCGCCGCCCTGTCGGGGGCCGACGCCGGCGCGCAGGGTGTCGAGGTCTACGCCGGCGGCCTCGGTTCCCGACCGCTGGCCCTGACCCGCTCGACGGCGAGCGCCGGCGTGCGTGCCTACCTCACCAGCGTCGGCGCCTACCGCACCTATCCCGGGCTGTCCTACGCCGTCACGGTGACCGGCGACCGGGTCGTCGTGACCGTCTCCGCCCCCGTCGACCTCCCGCTCACCGTGCCCGGCACCCCCGAGCGGCCACGCATCTCGGCCACCAGCAGCGCGATCGTCGACCCGAGCTGACCGCGGCGCGGCGACGACCGCCCCGAGCAGACGCACGACGGGAGACGTCCACACCGTGCGCCGTGCGGCCGGCAGCCTGACGAGCGGGACGTCTCATCAGCCGGCACGGTGGGGCAGAGGTGTATCAACTCGCCGCTCCCGCGCTCCTTGTGTCAGACGGTCGGGCTCGGCCGATCCTTCGTCCCAGCGACAGACACAGAGCGGAGCAGCACCATGACCGACACCACCACCGACACCAACACCCGGACCGGCAACCGGCGACTCACCAGCGGACGCGTAGGAGTGGCCCTCGGGGTGGTCGCCCTGACGATCTCCCTCGGCGTGCCCAGCGAGGCCGCCAAGGTGATCAACGGCAAGAGCCTCAAGAACAACTCGGTGACGACCCAGAAGATCAAGAACAACAACCTCACCGGCAAGGACGTCAAGAACGACTCGCTCACCGGCAAGGACGTCAAGGAGTCCAGCCTCCAGGGCGTGCTGAAGTCCGGGGACGTCGCCGCCTTCGGCAACGCCACCAGCACCTCCATCAACGACTTCACCTCGCCCGTGTTCACCTCGCTGGTCGCGACCTCCTTCTCCGCGCCCCGCGACGGCGTCCTCTACATCACCGGCGCCGTCTCGGCGGAGGACGACTCCAGCCTCGCCGGGCCCGGGCAGCTGCTCTACCGCCTGAGCGTCGACGGGTCGTCGCTCTCCGACGGCGTCCTTAGCCCACGAGCTCGACTACCCCGAGGTCAGCGGCGCCGGCGACTCGGGCGCGGCCACCGCCGTGGTGCCGGTCACCAAGGGTGCCCACACCGTGTCCCTCGACGGTCGGGAGGTCGGCAGCGGCAGCTTCATCACCGGCCGTGAGGTGTCGGTGCTCTTCGTGCCCGCCGGCAGCGGCTTCGTCCCGCCGGCCAAGGTCAAGGCCGGCAAGAACGTGCAGCCGCAGGGCTAGGACCACGCCCCGGCGGAGAGCCGGAGGGGCCCGACCCCGGGCGCGGCGGCTGGGCACCCAGCCGCCGGAGTTGCCCGGGGCCGGGCCCGTCGTCGTACGGTCAGGCCATGCTCCCCCCGTCCGCCGCCCGCCTCCGCTCCCGTCTGGCCACCGTGGCCGCTGCCGTCGTCGCCGGCGTGCTGCTGGTGACGCTCGCCCCCGCGGCGCCCGCCGTCGCCGGCAAGGCCGCCGGCTCCTACGCCGCCACGGCGCACGCTGCCACCAACCAGCAGCGCTCCCAGCACCACCTGGTCCGGCTCCGCAGGAACACGTGCCTGGTCAAGCGCGCGCACGAGCAGGCCGTCCGGATGGCTCGCCGCGGCGAGATCTTCCACCAGGACCTGGCCAAGGTCCAGCAACGGTGCGGCATGGGTTGGGCAGGGGAGAACGTCGCGTCCGGCTACCCCAGCGGCCGGGCCGTGGTGAAGGGCTGGATGGGCTCGCCCGGGCACCGCGCCAACATCGTGCGCACGCAGTTCCGCCTCATGGGCATCGCCGCGGTCAAGCGCAGGGGTCGCTGGTGGGTGGCGCAGGTCTTCGGCACCCGAACCTGACCGCTTTAGCCGTCCGGGCCTCCGGGGCCGTAACCTGTGTCCTTGTGGCAGGCCCCGACTACGACTCCGAGACCAAGCAGCTCCAGGCGACGATGAAGACGATCGGCCAGGTGCTCGACCTCGACGGCATGCGCGCCGAGATCAAGGACCTCGGTGAGCAGGTCGCGGCCCCCGACCTGTGGGACGACCAGGACAACGCCACCGCGCGTCACCGGCCGCCTCTCCTTCCTCCAGGGCACGCTCGACCGCTTCGTCGAGCTCGAGACCCGCATCGAGGACATCTCCATCCTGGTCGAGCTCGGCCGCGACGAGGGCGACGCGGACTCGCTGGCCGAGGCCGAGCGCGAGCTGGGCAAGGTCAAGAAGGCCGTCGAGGGCCTCGAGGTCCGCACCCTGCTCAACGGCGAGTACGACGCCCGCGAGGCCCTGGTCTCGATCCGGTCCGGCGCCGGCGGCGTCGACGCCGCCGACTTCGCCGAGACCCTGATGCGGATGTACGTCCGCTGGGCCGAGCAGCACGACTACAAGGTCGAGGTCTACGAGACCTCCTACGCCGAGGAGGCCGGGCTCAAGTCGGCCACCTTCGCCATCCACGCGCCGTACGCCTACGGCACCCTGTCGGTCGAGTCCGGCACCCACCGCCTGGTGCGGATCAGCCCCTTCGACAACCAGGGCCGCCGCCAGACCAGCTTCGCCGCGGTCGAGGTCGTGCCGGTGCTGGAGCAGACCGACGAGATCGAGGTCCCCGACGAGGAGATCCGCGTCGACGTCTACCGCTCCGGCGGCCCCGGCGGTCAGTCGGTCAACACCACCGACTCGGCGGTCCGGCTGACCCACCTCCCGACCGGCACCGTCGTGTCCTGCCAGAACGAGAAGAGCCAGCTGCAGAACAAGGCCAGCGCCATGGTCGTGCTCAAGGCCAAGCTCCTGGCCCGCAAGAAGGCCGAGGAGAAGGCCCACCTCGACTCGCATGCGCGGCGACGTCCAGGCCAGCTGGGGCGACCAGATGCGCAACTACGTGCTCAACCCCTACCAGGTCGTCAAGGACCTCCGCACCGGCTACGAGGTCGGCAACCCCACGGCGGTCTTCGACGGCGACCTCGACGGCTTCCTCGAGGCCGGCATCCGCTGGCGACGCGGCAGCGAGACGCGCCGAGGAGAACTGACCGCAGGTCGCCGGAGTCGATACGGTCACCGCCCATGGCCTCCTCCGAGCGCGCTCACGCGGCGGCGATCGCCGTCCTGCGGGACCACGCAGGACCGGGGAGCCGCGACGAGCCCCGCGTCGAGACCTTCCTCCTGCGCCTCGAGCGCTGGTGGCCCGACCTGCTCGACCGCCGTCACCGAGCTGTACGCCGACCCCGAGCCGGTCGCCCTGCGCCTCGTCGAGATCGCCGCCCGCGGCCTACGCGGTGCGCCCCGCCGACCTGCACCGCGCTCGACGAGCGGCGGCTGCTCCAGCCGGACTGGATCCAGCAGCCCGGGGTCTTCGGCTACGCCTGCTACACCGAGCGCTTCGCCGGCGGCGCGGGCGACCTGGCCGGCATCGTGCGAGCGCCTCGACCACCTCGAGGACCTCGGCGTCACCTACCTCCACCTGCTGCCGCTGCTCAAGCCGCGCGACGGCGACAACGACGGCGGCTACGCCGTGCAGGACTACCGCGCCGTGCGCCCGGACCTGGGCACGGTCGAGGACCTGCGCGACCTCGCGACCACGCTGCGGGGGCGCGGCATCAGCCTGGTGATCGACCTGGTGCTCAACCACGTCGCGCGCGAGCACGCCTGGGCGCAGGCGGCGCGCGCCGGCGACGCGACGTACCGCGACTACTTCCACGTCTTCCCCGACCGCGAGCTGCCCGACGCCTACGAGCAGACGCTGCCCGAGGTGTTCCCCGACTTCGCGCCCGGGCAGCTTCACCTACGACGCCGACCTCGACGGCTGGGTGTGGACGACGTTCAACTCCTGGCAGTGGGACCTCAACTGGGCCAACCCGGCGGTGCTGCTCGAGCTCGCCGACGTGATCGTCGGCCTGGCCAACCTCGGGGTGGAGGTGCTGCGTCTCGACGCCATCGCGTTCATGTGGAAGCGGATGGGCACCAGCTGCCAGAACCAGCCCGAGGTGCACGCGATCACCCAGGCGCTGCGCGCGATGACCCGGCTCGCCGCACCCGCGACCCTGTTCAAGGCCGAGGCGATCGTCGGGCCGCGCGACCTCGTGCCCTACCTGGGCGTGGGCGACGCGCACCGGCCGGGTCAGCGACCTCGCCTACCACAACACGCCTCATGGTGCAGGTCTGGTCGATGCTCGCGACGAGCAGCACGGCCCTCGCCCTGCACGCGCTGGCCTCCCTCCCGCCGACGCCGCCGTCCGGCACCTGGATCACCTACCTGCGCTGCCACGACGACATCGGCTGGGCGATCGACGACGGCGACGCCGCCGCGGTCGGGCTCAGCGGGCCGGGGCACCGTCACTTCCTGGCCGACTGGTACGCCGGCGACTTCCCCGGCTCGTGGGCCGAGGGCCTGGTCTTCCAGCACAACCCGGAGACCGGCGACCGCCGCATCAGCGGCACCGCGGCCTCGCTCACCGGTCTCGGCGAGCAGCGCCGCGACCCCGACGGGGCGCTGGCCCGGATCGTTCCTGGCGCACGCGATCGTGATCGGCTGGGGCGGCGTACCGGTGGTGTGGAGCGGTGACGAGCTGGCCCTGCCCAACGACCCCGACTGGGCCGCCGAGCCCGGTCACGGCGACGACAACCGGTGGGCCCACCGGCCGCGGGTGACCGACGCCGCCGTCGCGTCGCGGCACGACGACGGCACCATCGCCGGCCCGCGTCTTCGCCGGCATCTCCCACCTCGCGCGGGTGCGGGCCCGGCTGCCCCAGCTGCACGCCGCGGCGCCGATCGAGGTGCTCCGCGACCTCGACGACGGGGTCCTGGCCGTCGTGCGGCGCCACGCGAGCGGCCGTTGGTCGGGCTCTACAACGTGACCGCGCGAGCCGCGGCCGTTCCCGGTCGGCCACCTCCACGACGCCGGCCTCGCCGACCCGTACGACGCGCTCGGCGGCTGGCCGGTCACCGCCGGGGCCGACGGGCTGGTGTGGCTGCCGGCGTACGCCGCGTGGTGGGTCGTCGACCGCTGGCCGCGCCTGAGGCGAGTCCAGTCGGCGGGCGGTCAGCTGCGTCGGGGTCGCCGCGGCCACCGCGACCGCCGCGCAGAGCTCGTCGGTGCGCCGCAGCAGCGACGCGCGGCTGTCCGGCCGGGCCCGCCGAGGGAGCAGGTCGAGCCAGGCGTCGCCGAAGAGCCCTCGGTACGACGCCAGCAGCCCGCGCTCGGTCGTGCACACCAGCGCCACCGGGCGCCGCCCGAACGCCGGCGCGTCGCGGATCGGGGCGCACCCCTTCGCCGCCGCGGCGTCGCGGCCGAGCGCCCTGCGCCTGACGCGGCGTGACCGGGGGAGCGAACAGCCAGGCCCGGGCCTGTGCCTTGCCGGCGCGCCAGGAGCAGCCGAACTCGTGGGCGATGTCGGTGACGTCCGCGGGTCAGCGGTCGGCCGACTCGCCGTTGCCGTAGCCACGCACCTGGGTCGGGGCGGCACCGAGCGCGGCCTCCGACGGACTCGGGGGCGACCAGGTCGCAGAAGGCAGCTGCGCGGCACCGTCAGCGTCCGGGTGTCGACGTCGACCAGCCGGGTCGGTGCGGGGGCCTCGCTGGGGGTCTGCGACGGGGTCGGGGTGGACGTCGGATCGGCGTCCGGGGTCTCGGTCGTCGTTCGCCGCCGAACAGCAGCAGCCCGCCCCCGACGGCGAGGGCGACCACGACGACGGAGGCCAGCAGACGACGCAGCGGGACCGGCACGCCAGCCAGCCTACGAAAGGACTGGGCGCCCGGGTGTGGCGGGACACACGGCGCCGCGGTACGGCGACGATGCGGCGCCGCGCTGGGGTGGTCGCGTACCGTCAGGCCAGTGATTCGCTTCGAGAAGGTCACCAAGTCCTACCCCGGGCCCGGCAACCCGGCCCTCAACCAGATGACGATCAACGTCGACAAGGGCGAGTTCGTCTTCCTCGTCGGGGCCTCGGGCTCCGGCAAGTCCACCGCGCTGCGGCTGCTGCTGCGCGAGATGCGTCCCACCACCGGCCGGGTCTACGTGGCCGGCAAGGAGATCAACCGGCTCGCCACCTGGAAGGTGCCGCGGCTGCGCCGCCAGATCGGCACGGTCTTCCAGGACTTCCGGCTGCTGCCCGGCAAGACGGTCACCGAGAACGTCGCCTTCGCGCTCCAGGTCATCGGCAAGTCCGGGCGCGAGATCCGGCAGACGGTGCCCGAGACCCTCGAGCTGGTCGGCCTCAGCGACAAGGGCGGCCGGATGCCCGAGCAGCTCTCCGGCGGCGAGCAGCAGCGCGTCGCCATCGCCCGGGCGATGGTCAACAAGCCGATGATCCTGCTGGCCGACGAGCCCACCGGCAACCTCGACCCCGCCAGCTCGGTCGAGCATCATGAAGCTCCTCGACCAGATCAACGCCACCGGCACGACCGTCGTGATGGCCACCCACGACCACGGCGTCGTCGACAACGCCAGCAAGCGCGTCATCGAGCTCGAGCACGGTCGGGTCATCCGCGACGAGGCGTCCGGCGCCTACGGCTTCCAGCACTGACGCGACGCCTCCTGCGCGCCCGCCGCCTGCACGCCGCGGCCGCGACTTCCCCGCTGACCTTCCACTCCACAGGAGAGCACCACCCCATGCAGCTACGTCACGTGAGCACCAACCTGCGCCAGGGCCTGCGCCGCAACCTGTCGATGCACCTCGCCGTCGTCCTCACCCTGGTCGTGTCCCTCAGCCTGGCCGGCATCGGCCTGATGCTGACCAAGGAGACCGACCTGATCGTCGACGAGCTCAACAACGAGCTGAAGCTCACGATCTACTTCTGCGTCGCCGACGACCCCGACAACCCCAACTGCATCGGCGAGGTCACCGACGAGCAGAAGAGCGCCGTCGAGAAGGCCGTCGTCGGCCAACGACGAGGTCAAGTCCTACTACTTCGAGGGCAAGGACGGTCGCCTTCGAACGGGCCAAGGAGCTCTACGGTGCCGAGCTGTTCGAGGGCCCCAACCCGGTCGCCACGGTCGACAACTTCCAGCAGACGCTGCGGATCGTGCTGAAGGACCCCAGCCAGAACGAGGGCGTCGATCAGCGCGGTCGCAGGAGCTCGACGGGGTCAGCCGCGTCCAACCGGCCGAGGAGCTGGTCGGCAAGATCTTCACCCTCATCGACCGCCTCACCTACGGGTCGTGGGGGGCGGCGGCGGCGCTGATGCTGGCGGCGATCCTGCTGGTCGCCAACACGATCCGGCTGGCGGCGCTGGCGCGACGGCGCGAGATCGAGATCATGCGGCTCGTGGGTGCCTCGCGGTGGTTCATCGCCCTGCCGTTCCTGCTCGAGGCCCTGGTCACCGCGGTGATCGGCGTCGCGCTGGCGGGCGGCGGGCTGGCGGCGTTCACGCACTTCGTGCTCGTCAACGGCTTCGACGAGCTACACCGACGCGCTGCCGTTCGTCGGCTGGCCGGAGTACTGGCAGACGATGATCGTCGTCGCGATCGCCGGGCCGGTGCTGACGATGCTCCCGACACTCCTGATGACCCGCAAATACCTCAGATCCTGAGTCGGCTCCCGTACCGTCGAGGAGTTCACTTCCCCGAACAGCTCGAAGGTCCCACCGTGCGCTACTTCCCCGGCGCTCGTCAGCAGGTTGCCGCCCTCACGGTCGGCGTCGTCTCGCTGGCAGCACTCGCCGTGCCCGCTCGCCCATGCCGACGACGACAACGACCTCAAGAAGAAGCGCAAGACCAGGTCGCGGGCCAGATCGGCGAGGTCAGCGACGACCTCGACGAGGCGAGCCCGGCGGCCAACCAGCGCCCGCCGGCGCTTCGACGCCGCGCAGGCCAAGCTCGCCGAGGCCCGGACCCAGCTGGAGCGACGTCTCGACCCGGTCGAAGGACGCGCGCGCCCGCGACGCCGAGCTGCAGCAGGACCTCGCCGACGCGCGCGCAGCGCCTGGACGAGGCCGAGACCGCGCTCGCCGACCGGCAGCACCGAGACGGCGGACGCCCAGGACCAGGTCCGGCTGTCGGTCCTCCGCTCCTACAACGACGGCGACCTCCAGCTGCGCGCCTTCGGGAGCTGGTGAACGCCGGGTCCCTGGAGGACCTGACCGGCCGGCTCGCCGTCCAGGACGTCGTCATCGGCGCCGGGTGACCGCGCGGTCGACCGAGCTACCAGCGCACCGAGGACGCCCTCGCGTCCCAGGCCACCTCCGTGGCCGCCGCCAAGGAGGACGTCGCCGCCCGGCGGGCCAGCCGCCGCCGAGCACCTCGAGGGCGTGCAGGCGACTCTACCGCGAGGCCCAGGCCGCCAAGGTCGAGGTGCAGCGGCTCGTCGGCACCTCGCGTGCGGCCAAGCAGTCGGCGCCAGCAGGTCCGTCAGCGCGACCGGGCGCGGCTCCAGCGCGCTCAAGCAGCGCGAGGCCGGCATCAAGAAGCGGCTGCGTCGAGATCGCGCGCCGCGCGCGGGAGCGGGCAGCCCGCACCGGTGGTGGCTTCACCGGGGTCCTCGGACGGGTTCCTGTCCTACCCGGCCAGCGCCCGCGTCACCTCGCCGTTCGGCTACCGGATCCACCCGATCTACGGCTACTACGGCCTGCACAACGGCACCGACTTCGGCGTCGCCTGCGGCCAGCGGCTCAACGCCGTCCGCCGCCGGCACCGTCATCGACACCTACTACGACTCGGTCTACGGCAACCGGCTCTACCTCAACGTCGGGGTCGTCAACGGCAAGAGCCTCGTCCTGATCTACAACCACCTGTCGGGCTACGTCGCCCACGAGGGCCAGCGCGTCGCCCGCGGCCAGGCCATCGGGTACGCCGGCAGCACCGGCTGGTCGACCGGCTGCCACCTGCACTTCACGGTGATGGCGAACGGCGTCGCCGTCGACCCGATGGGCTACCTCTGACCGGTCCGCGGCAAACCGAGCGTGCGCGACGCACCCAGGCCCCTGAGAGACTGGACGCCATGGCCAAGGAGCAGGGGCGCAAGCTGATCGCGCAGAACAAGAAGGCGCGGCACGACTACGCCATCGAGGACACCTACGAGGCCGGGCTGGTCCTGCAGGGCACCGAGGTGAAGTCGCTGCGCCAGGGCCGCGCCTCGCTCGTCGACGGGTTCGTCGACATCGACCGCGGAGAGGCGTGGCTGCACAGCGTCCACATCCCCGAGTACACCCAGGGCACCTGGACCAACCACGCCGCCCGTCGCAAGCGCAAGCTGCTGCTCAACCGGGTCGAGATCGACAAGATCGAGCGCCGGATCAGCGAGAAGGGCCTGACCGTCATCCCGCTCTCGCTGTACTTCGTCGACGGCCGCGCCAAGGTCGAGATCGGCCTGGCCAAGGGCAAGAAGTCGTGGGACAAGCGGCACTCGCTCGCCGAGCGCCAGGCCAACCGCGAGGTCGAGCAGGCCGTCGGGCGCCGGCTCAAGGGCATGGATGACTGACGCGCTCCACCCCGACGCCGACCGCCGTGCGCGCCTTCTGGGAGCGCCTCGAGCATCCCGGGGCTGTACGACGTGCACGTCCACTTCCTGCCGCCCAACATCCAGCGCGCGGTCTGGGCCGTCTTCGACGCCGCCGGTCCGAAGGTCGGGTCGCGACTGGCCGATCCGCTACCGCCAGTCCCACGCCGAGCGGGTCGAGATCCTGCGCGCCTTCGGGCTGCGCCGCTTCTCGACGCTGCCCTACGCCCACAAGCCCGGCGTCGCGACGTACCTCAACGGCTGGTCGAGCGGGTTCGCCGCCGAGGTGCCCGAGGTGATCCGTTCGGCGACCTTCTACCCCGAGCCCGAGGCGGCGTCGTACGTCGCCGCCGAGATCGCCGACGGGGTCGAGATCTTCAAGATCCACCTCCAGGTGGGGGAGTTCCACCTCGACGACCCGCTCCTCGACGAGGTCTGGGGGCTGCTGGAGGACGCCGGGACCCCGGTCGTCGTGCACGCCGGCTCCGGTCCCGTGCCCAACGAGTTCACCGGGCCCGCGTCGATGGAGCGGTTGCTGCGGCGCTTCCCGCGGCTGTGCCTCGTCGTGGCGCACATGGGTGCCCCCGAGTGCGAAGAGTTCCTGGCGCTCGCCGAGACCTACGAGCGCGTCCACCTCGACACCACGATGGTGTTCACCGAGTTCTTCGGCGTCGACCTATCCGCCCCGGCTGGTCCCGCGCCTGCGCGACCTCCAGTCGAAGGTGCTGCTCGGCTCCGACTTCCCGACGATCCCCTACCCGTACGTCGAGCAGCTCGACGGGCTGGCCGGCATCGGTCTGGGCGACGACTGGCTGCGGGCTGTCTGCTGGGACAACGGCGTACGCCTCCTCGGTCTGCGCTGAGCCGTATCGGTGGTCGAGGTGTGAAGGCGCCCTGGCGCCTGAGCCGTATCGCTGGTTGAGGTGTGAAGGCGCCCTGGCGCCTGAGCCATCCGAAACCTCGCAAGACGACTGGCGGCGTCGGGGCCTGCGGCTGCGTGTCGGCACCGGCATCCTCTCGACCGGCGAGCCCGCCTAGGGTGAACGGATGATCGACGGGACCTGTGCGGACGACTTCGGAGCGCTGCACGAGCTGCTGGCTCGCAACCTCGACGACGGCAGCGACGCCGGTGCGTCGATCGCCCTGGTGCACGACGGCGAGCTGGTCGTCGACCTGTGGGGCGGTGAGGCGCGGGCCGGGGTGCCGTGGGAGCGGGACACGCTGGTGCAGGTCTGGTCGGTGACCAAGACGATGATCGGCCTGGCCGTGCTGGTCCTGGCCGAGCGCGGCGAGCTCGACCTCGACGCCCCCGTCGCCGACTACTGGCCGGCGTTCGGCGCGGCCGGCAAGGCCGACGTGCGCGTGCGGCAGGTGCTGGGGCACACCTCGGGGGTCCCCGGCTGGAGCACCCCGATCTCCGTGGCCGACCTGATCGACCTGGAGCACACCGAGGCGCTGCTGGCCGCGGAGGAGCCGTGGTACGAGGCCGGCGCGGAGCCGGCGTACCAGATCCTCGCCCACGGCCACCTGCTCGACGCCGTCGTGCGCGGCGCCACCGGGAGGACGCTGGCCGACGTGCTGCGCGACGACGTCGTCGCGCCCCTGGGTGGCGGGTTCCACCTCGGCGTGCCCGACGACCTGCTCGACTCCTGCGCCGACCTGCTGCCGCCGCCGAGGAGCTCGCTCGACCCGGCGGCGCTGCCGCCCGACAACCTGCTGCCGCGGCTGATGCTCAACCCCTCGCTGAGCACGCGCACCTGCAACGGCGCCGAGTGGCGCCGTTCGACCGTCGGGGGCGCGGCCGGTCACGGCACGGCGCGCGGCATCGCGCAGGTCCAGGCCGTGGTGTCCCACGGCGGTGAGGTCGGCGGCGTGCGGCTGCTGTCGGCGGCGACGATCGACCGGATCTTCGAGGTGCAGGCCAGCGGCGTCGACCGCGTGCTCGGCGTACCCCTCACCTGGGGCGCCGGCTACGGCCTCTCGACGCCGTCGGCGCCGGCCCTTCCCGGCGGCCGGACGTGCTGGTGGACCGGGTACGGCGGCGCGATCGTCGTCAACGACCTCGACCGGCGGGCGACCTTCGCCTATGCGCCCAACCAGCTCGCCGAGCACGCGGTGAGCTCGCCGCGCACCGACGCCTACGTGCGGGCGGCGTTCGCCGGGCTCGGTCCCGCCTGACGCACCCTCCACCGACGTAGATCCGCGCACGCACCAGACTGAGTCCATGCAGCTCTGGCCCACCCGCCCCGCCGGGCGCCGCGGATGAGCGCCCAGCCGGCGTCCGACCGGATCCCGGGCTCCGACCACGACGACGCCGGGCCGGATCCCCGACGCTGGCGGATCCTCGGCGTCACCCTGGTCGTCGGCTTCATGTCGCTGCTCGACGTCACGATCGTCAACGTCGCGCTGCCCTCGATCCGTAGCGGCCTGGACACCTCGGCGGGCACGGTGCAGTGGGTCGTGTCCGGCTACGCGTTGGCCTTCGGGCTGACCCTGGTGACCGGCGGGCGCCTGGGAGACGCCTACGGTCGGCGCCGCCTGATGGCGATCGGGCTGGTCGCCTTCATCGCCGCGAGCGCCGCGGTGGGGGTCGCCCCGACCGTGGGCCTGGTCATCGCGGCCCGCCTGGTGCAGGGGCTGGCCGCCGGGTTCCTGACCCCGCAGAACTCCGGGCTGATCCAGGACCTCTTCTCCGGGGCCGAGCGGGGCCGCGCCTTCGGCTTCTTCGGCCTGACGGTCTCGGCGGCCTCCGCCCTCGGGCCGGTCCTCGGGGGGCTCATCATCGCCGCCTTCGGCGCCGAGAACGGGTGGCGCTGGATCTTCCTGGTCAACGTGCCGATCGGGCTGGTGGCCCTCGTCTTCGTCGTCACGATGGTGCCGGGTCGCTCCGAGGAGTCGGCGGGGGAGGAGGTGCACCTCGACATCGTCGGCGCGCTGCTCCTCGGTGGTGCGGTGCTGTGCCTGCTCTACCCGCTCGTCAGCCTCGAGAGCGGGGCGCGGCTGCCGCTGGTGCTGGTGCCCGGGGTAGCGGTCCTGGGCTACGCCTTCAGCCGCTGGGAGGCTCGCGTCGTACGCCGCGGCAAGCCGCCCCTGCTCGACGTGGGTCTGCTGCGTCGGGTCCCGGGCTACGGCAACGGCATCGCGGTCGGGACCCTCTACTTCACCGGGTTCACCGGGATCTTCCTGGTGATCTCGGTCTACCTCCAGGACGGCCTCGAGCTGTCCCCGCTGACGGCGGGGCTCCTGCTGGTGCCGTTCGCGCTCGGCTCGGCCGTGACCGCGCCGCTCGCCGGACGTCTCGTCTCGATCATCCACCGACGGATCACGGTGCTGGCCCTGGGCGTGATGATGGTCGGGGTGCTGCTGACCGCGCTGCTCGTGCCCGGACGGTCGACCGACCACCTGTGGTGGTGGCTGGCCCCACCCCTGCTGCTCGCCGGCCTCGGGGGCGGCGGGGTCATCTCGCCCAACATCACGTTGAGCCTGGAGCAGGTGCCCAACCGGATGGGCGGCGCTGCCGGTGGGGCGCTGCAGACCGGGCAGCGCATCGGCTCGGCGATCGGGGCCGCCCTGCTGCTGACGGTCTACCAGCTCGTCGTCTCCTCCACGTCGCCCGGCACCGCACTCGCCGCGGCCCTGGGCACGGCCCTGCTCGTGCTGTCGATCGCGATGGCGATGGCGCTGCTCTCGCTGCGGGTCGAGCGGCAGCAGCAGTCCGAGTCGTCGGCCGGTTGAGGGCCGGTCTCCTCTCAGCCGTTGCGCAGGTTGTCGAGGCTGCAGGCGCGGACGATCGACGGACGCGCCAGCGCTGTCGCCCCGCGCACCGCGACCCACGCCAGCGCCACGGTCGCCACGATGAAGGACGGGGTGATGAGCAGGCCCCAGCTCGTCATGCCGGCGATGACGTTGGCCGGCACCGCACCCAGCACGACCCCTGCCGTGGCCAGTGGCAGCACGGCGAGCTCGATCTCACGACGGTGGGCGGCCACGACGACCTGGGCGCCCGCACCCTGCGCCGCGAGCGCGGCCGTGGCCCGCTTGCGGTCCATGGCGGTCTCGGCAGCGTGGACAGCGAGGGAGACCGAGACCATCAGGAGGGCCACGACGAGCACGATCAGCACGAGCACGAGGGGTCCGACGTAGAAGACGTCCCACCCGTTGCCGGACCGTTGCACGTCGGTGAGGAAGAAGGCGCTGAAGCCGGACGCCAGCGAGATCACCCCGACCGTGGCCGCCGCCCGACCGCTCGCGCGTGGGTCCGCGACCAGGCGCGCGGCAGCGATGAGGCCCGGCCCCGACGTCGACCGGCGCAGCGCCCACCTGCCCATGACGTGGGCCGCGGTGGAGCCGAGCCCGAGGACCGCGACCACCGTGAGCGTCATGGCGATGATGATCGCGAGCTGCGACTCGCCGGGGCCGCCTCCGCTCGACAGGGAGAGGAGCAGGAGCAGAGCCGCCGGGACGACCAGCAGGAGGCTCCAGGGCCGCGGGGCTCTCCGCGACACCTGGCGCGTCGTGCCGAGGGGCTCGGTCACGACCGTGCCGAGGGTGCCGGCGCCGATGAGTGCGCCGGCCGCGCCGATCGCGATGATCACTAGCAGGACCTCCCACCACGTCGGGCCGACGCTGACGGGCACGATCCGCAGCACCGAGCCCCGCACGCCGGTGCATCCCTGGTCGCACGTGTCGGTGTAGCCACCGAGGAGCTGACGGAGCAGGAGGAACAGGGGCACGCCTGCGGCCCCGCCGAGCAACGCGGGCAGGCCGACATCGAGCGCACCGAGGCGCCGCACATCACCTGAGGTGGCTCCGGCAACGCGCAGGGCGGCGAAGCGGCGTTCGCGCGCCGAGGACCCCAGCCGGACGGCCTGGTGGAGCAGGGCCAGGGGCGCGATGCAGACCAGCGTCAGACCGAAGACGTAGCCCCCCCGGAGGTCGGTCTGGACCAGGAGCCCCGAAGCGATCTCGGTCGGGCGTGCCGGCAGTCGGACGACGGCGATCATCACGAGTGCCAACGCGGCGACGGGAGCGGTCGCGGCGACCACCAGCAGTGGTCGCACCGGGCCCGAGCTGCGGGCCAGGGTGGCGTGGAGGGGGAGCAGCTGGCCGGTCATGCGTCCACCGCCGCACCCTGGGCGCGCCCGTCGCGCAGGACGACCTCGCGGTCGGCGCTCGCGGCCACCCGGTTGTCGTGGGTGGCGATCACCAGGGCCGCGCCGGCGTCGCGTGCGGTCGTGATCAGCAGGGCGGCGAGTGCCTCGCCGGACACGGTGTCCAGGGCGCCGGTGGGCTCGTCGGCGCAGATCAGTCGGGGTCCGGTCACCAGGGCCCGGGCCACGGCCACCCGCTGGCGCTCACCCCCGGACATCTCCCCGGGGAGCGCGTCGGCGAGGTCGAGCACGCCGGCGCGCTCGAGCCAGCCGCGGGCGCTGGTGGTCGCCGCAGCCCGGTCGTGGCCCTCCAGCAGCAGCGGGAGGGCGACGTTCTGCGCGGCGCTGAGCTCGGGGACGAGCTGGCCGAACTGCAGGACCAGTCCGATCTCGCGCCGCCGCAGCCGGCTCCGCTCGCTCTCGCTCAACGAGGTGAGGTCGCGACCGAGCACCCGCACCGACCCGCTCTCGGGGCGGAGCAGCCCGGTGGCGCAGTGGAGCAGGGTGGACTTGCCGCTGCCCGAGGGGCCGACGAGGGCGACGACCTCCCCGGCCGCCACGGTGAGCGAGGCGCCGCGCAGGGCCTGGTCGCGGGCGAAGGACTTGTGGGCGTCACGCACCTGGAGCACGAAGTCGGTCATCGGGGGGTCCTGTCGTCGCGGAGGAGGCGTTCGGCTGAGGTCTCGAGCCAGCGCAGGTCGGCGTCGAGGTGGGACACGGCGTGGTCGAGGACGATCTTGGCGGCGACGTCCTGGGCTGCCGACTGGGCGGCGAGGAGGCGGCGCATCTCGGCGAGGTGGATCTCGCGCTGTCGGTCGAGCACCTCGGCGGCCCCGCTGTCGAGGTTGAGGGCCGTCACCACCTTGCGCACCAGCTCGTCGGCGGCGTACGGCCCGGCGGGCTCCGTGGTCGACACCCAGGCGTCGAGGGTCGTGCGCCCCTCCGCGGTGATGGCGTACGTCGTCCGCTCGGGACCGCCGCCGGTGACGACCTCGGCGACCTCGACCAGGCCGTCGCGCTCGAGCTTGGACAGGGCGGCGTACACCTGCCCGTAGGCGAGGGGCTTGGCGCCGGCGAAGCGGTGGTCGTGGATCCGCTTGAGGTCGTAGCCGTGCGCCGGCCCGTCCTCGAGGATCCCGAGCAGCACGTGGGAGACCGTCATGGCGAAGACTATACACATCATGAATACACGGTGTGAATAGTCTGTCCGGGGTCGGCCGCACGGGGTGCTCGGTGGAGAGTGTCGCCGCACCCGGGTAGAGTCGGCATCACAACTCAAGAGGGGCTGATCGGTTTCGACTTGGGACGTTAGTTCCAGGGGAAGCGGGTCGAGAAGCCAGCGTCATCTCGTAAACGATCGCTGGAAACTTATAACTGCCAACACCAATCGCAGTTCCTTCGCTCTCGCTGCCTGAGCAGTGACCGAAGCGTCAGTCCGGGCATCCGTCTCCGTCCCGGGTCCTGGCGTCGACTAGGAGACTTGCTGATCACTCTCTGTCAGGAGGGGTGATCGGGACTCAATCCTGACTGAGCCTGTCGGCGACGTGTCTGTGCGAGCGCCGGGGCCGAGAAAAGCGACATCACGGACTGCACCCGGAGAAGACCTGGTTCGGCGCTCGAGGACGCGGGTTCGATTCCCGCCAGCTCCACCATGGGGTCTTCGCAGCATGAGCGAAGACCTTCGCAGGATCACCGGTCCCGGTGGGTCACCCCACCGAGAACCAGCCCTCTTGGACGACAGCCGCTCCGACGCCACGTCGGGGCGGCTGTCGTGTACGCCGACCTCGACGGGGCACCGTGACCCCGCAGGACGCCGGGCGACGTGCCACCACCGCTGGCCCTCGCCGGCAGCGACCGCTCGGGGTCCCTCGGGTCCCGTCGGCGTCAGTCGGCCGGCCGGTCGAAGGTCGACACGCTCAGCCGCGCCCCCGCGGGCGGTGGGTCGGTGATGCCGTCGAGCGTCTCGTCGTCGGCACCGGCGAGCAGGTCGGCGGCCCGCTGCGCGCGCAGCCGGCTCCAGTTGCTGGAGTAGTCGAGCCACGGCCGCTCCTTCGCCGAGAGCGACAGCTCGTCGTACGACGGCGACAGGTCGGCGTCGAGCGCGACCTTGGCGTCCTTCAGGTAGTGGCCGAGGCCCGAGTAGAAGGCACGCAGCCGGGTGAAGCGCTGGGCCTCCCACTGGTGCCCGACCGGCCACGCCGGCTCGCGCTCGGGAGCACCGGGCGGCGGCGGCTCGACCGAGCGCTGGATGGCGGCGAGCTCACGTCCCGCCGCGGCGCCGACCTCGGCGAGGGCCTCGATCGTCTCCCGGGCCATGTCGAGGTTCATGCCGCCCTGGCCGGGAGCGAGGCGCACCGTGCACACCCGCTCGCGGTGCCCGACGGTGCGGATCAGGGCGTTGTCGCTCCAGTTCTGCATCGTGGACAGCACCGAGCCCAGGAACGACCCGGGTCCGTCCACCGGCGTGGCCGGCAGGACGCGGCCCTGCCGGGAGTCCCGGGGTCGGTAGATGTTGCTCTCCGGCGGTTGGTCGGCGTCGCCGCCGTCGCTGAGGTTGATCGCGTACGTCGGGTGGGTGGGGACCGGTCGGTCGAACAGGTGCACGGGCAGGTTGGAGGTGATCCCGCCGTCGGAGAACCAGCAGCGGGTGAAGCCCACCTCCCAGCGCCCGTCGGGGCGCCTGCCCGTCGGCGCCCACGTGTGCAACGGGATCGCGGAGATCAGGAGCGGGAACGACAGGCTGATCCGCGCGCCGAGGATCACCGGCAGGTCGGCGGTCTCCGGCAGGGCCAGCAGCCCCAGCTCGGCCATGACCCGGGCCCGCGCCTCGTCGGTGACGGCCGGGGAGCAGTCGACGAGGTGCTGGAGCACGTCGGGGGGCAGCAGCGGGCGCAGCTCCTCGGGGTGGAACGCCCAGCCGCCGGTGGTGAGCGGGAACGCCAGGGAGGTGCCCTGGGTGATGTTGGTGGTCATCGTGACCAGGCGGACCTCGGCGGCCGCGAGCTCGCCGTAGGTCACCGGGCGACGACGCGAGGTCTCGTCCAGCCCGGGGTCGGAACGCCCGGCCAGCTCCTGGATGATGCCGTGCAGCCACTCGGTGAGGCCGGGTTCGGCGCTCGGCCGTGGACGCAGCCCGGAGATCAGGCCGTAGGAGTTGTCGCGGACGAGCCGGGGCGCCGCCGTGCCGAAGGCCTTCAGCCCCGACCACGTGCTGAGCCCCAGCGCGGCCACCGCCGCGCCGACGAGGAGCACGACGGCCAGGGCGACGGCTAGCCCCAGCGCCAGCCCGTCGCCGTGCCGCGCGGCGAGCACCACCAGCACGACGCCGGCGACCCCCGTCAGTGCGATCACCAGGCGCGCGACCAGCCGGTACGTCGAGAACGACAGCACCACCGCGCAACAGCTCACGGAGCAGTGCGACGCCGCGCAGGCGACGTGCGCTCCAGAACACGCCGAAGAGCCTGCTGGTGCCTGCGCTGGGCGTGAACAGGCGCTGCAGCTGGGTGCCGCCATCGGTGGTGACGGCCAGCTCCGCGGGGACCCGCGCCAGCCGGTCGAACCCACCGGTGGTCGAGGTGCGGCCGAGCTCTGCCGCGGCCGCGGCGACGGCCGCGATCGCCCCCGCCGAGGAGCCACCGACCGCACGGAAGCGATGGTCGCGCGAGAGCTCCACGATGGCCGGGGGGTACACGATCCCGCTGGTGAGCCCGCCCTTGAGGACGATGTCGCACTGGTAGGGGACGGGGTCGTCGGGGTCCGGCATGGCTGCTCCTGGCGGTCCTGGGCTGCTTCCGCGCTGGCCGCGATCATGCTCCTCCCGCGGCGCCGTGGGAAGGGCTCAGCGGCCGGAGGTGAGCTCCTCGAGCACCCCCGGGAGGCTGGTGACCTCCGTCTTGTCGAGCACGGTGACGCCCTGGGCGTCGACCTGCTCGCGCTCGACGTCGGCGACGTAGCCGGTGAACAGCACGATCGGGCAGTCGTCGCCACCCCGACGGCGCTGCTCGACCACCTCCAGCCCCGAGCCGGGCGGCATGTTGAGGTCCAGGACCAGGGCGTCGAACGACTCCGTGCGGAGGACGTCGAGGGCCTGGTGGCCGCTGGACGCGGTGGTGACGTGCCAGCCGTGACGGGTCAGCAGGAGATCGAGCATGAAGACGATGTCGTCGTCGTCGTCGGCCACCAGCACCCTCATGTCACGCCTCGCTCCCGCCCAGCTCGAGCTTGGACACCGCACCGGTCGGACCGGTCAGCGCCTCGTCGAACGCGGCACAGCAGGCGGCCGTCTCGCCTGAGTGCACGAACATCGGATCAGGCCCGACAGCCCTCATGCCCATAAGGGCATCCAACCACCGAAGGCCCTCGGTGAGGAGGGTCGGAGCCGACGAATCCTGCGTGGTCACCGCCCGGGTCCGGTTCGGCTCCCACGCGGTCCCGGGGGTGGAGTCGCCGGGCGGCTTCGCGACGTACGACACCGCGCCGATGACCCTGCGCGAGTACGGCGAGGCCGGCGGCTGCCCCTTCTCCTGACTCCCGGTCGCTCCCGGTCACTCCCGGTCATCGCCGGACCCGGCTCGGCAACACCGTCTGTTGCTGTGACCAGGGTTCTTGTGGCTGAGGCCGGGGCGGTGCGTTACCGAACCTTGGTGGCCGGGTTGTTGAGGCGTGAACGTCCCGTGGTCGCGCGCTTCGTAGCCTTGGCGTTGTCGGACAGGTCCGGGGGGGCTTTCTCCGACGAGGCTCAGGTGCTAGTTCCGGGGGGAAGCAGCGGCTGAGCCGGCACGACAGTGGAGGACCCGCACCGCGCTCCGGGGGGATGCGCAGAGAGCGGGTCCTCCAGTCGTCCCCGCCGGTGGTCCCCGCCCGGTCGTCCCCGCCGGTCGTCCGTGTTCTTCGCGCCGTGGTCACGATCCGCGCGGGTCGCGTTCACGTGCGGGCCACCTGGGTTCGCTGGGCTCCAGGCATGACTACTCGGATCATGCGTCTCGTCCTGCCCACCACGGCCACCCTCGCGGTGAGCCTCCTCGTCCCCGTCCTCGGGGCGTCCCCGGCCACGTCCGCGACACCGGCGTCGGTCACCGGCACCGCCCGGTCGACCGGCGGGCCCGCCTCCACGCCCACGCCGCGGTCCCACCGCGTCGGCAAGCCCCAGGTCTTCGGCCACCGCGGCGCCGCCGGCTACCGCCCGGAGCACACCCTGGCCTCCTACGACCTCGCGATCCGGCTCGGCGCCGACTACATCGAGCCCGACCTGGTCTCGACCAAGGACGGCGTCCTGGTGGCCCGTCACGAGAACGACATCACCGGCACCACCGACGTCGCCGACCACCCCGAGTTCGCCGACCGGCGTGCCACCAAGACCATCGACGGCCGGTCGATCACCGGCTGGTTCACCGAGGACTTCACCCTCGCCGAGCTGAAGACCCTGCGCGCCAAGGAGCGACTGCCACAGGTGCGCCCCGACAACACCCGGTACGACGGGCGCTTCGAGATCCCCACCTTCCGTGAGGTCCTGCGCCTGGTCCGTCGCGCCGAGCGGCGCACCGGTCGCACCATCGGGGTAGCCCCCGAGACCAAGCACCCGACCTACTTCGACTCGATCGGGCTGTCGCTGGAGGAGCCGCTGCTGCGCACGTTGGGGCGGTTTCACCTCGACCGGCCCAGGAGCAAGGTCGTCATCCAGTCCTTCGAGGTCGACAACCTGCAGGAGCTCGCCCTCGACACCGACGTCGAGCTCGAGCAGCTCACGGGTGGGTCGGGTGCGCCGTACGACCAGGTCGTCGCCGGCACCGGGGTCACCTATGCCGACCTGGTCACTCGTCGCGGGCTGCGCCGGGTCGCCAGGTACGCCGACTGGGTCGGACCGGAGAAGACGCAGGTGATCCCGGTCGACCCGGCGACCGGCGCCTCGACGGCACCGTCGACGCTGGTGCCGTGGGCGCACCGCGCCGGGCTCAAGGTCGTGATCTACACGCTGCGCGACGAGAACCAGTTCATGGCCACCGACTTCCGGCGCGGCACCGACCCCACTGCCAAGGGTGACATCCACGCCGAGGTCACGGCGTTCCTCGACGCCGGGGTCGACGGGCTCTTCGCCGACTACCCCGACTCCGCCGTCGATGCCCGGGACGACTGGCTGCGGGCCTCCCGGGGCTGACAGTCGGGCTCCCTCGACCGCCCCTGGCGGCCGTCCCCGGTTTGTTACTGAACGATTGCTGACTGGTGGGGACTCCGTGTCCCGGACGTTGTCCAGTCATCCATATCGTTCTCTTTGTCGGAACGGCCCGGGGGGGCCTGAACGACACAAGGCTCCAGACGATGATCCGGGGGGATCGCAGTCTCGAGTCGCACGACGTGGGAGGACCTGCACCGCGCTTCCGGGGGGGAGACGCTGGCAGCGGGTCCTTCCGGTCATTTTTCGACACCTCGCAGGATCGGCGAGGATGGCCGGATGAGCCCCGAGGCCAGACCCGACAAGCCCTGTGTCTTCTGCGCGATCATCGCCGGCCGGAGCGACGCCCACGTGGTGCTCGACGAGCCGGCCTTCCTCGCCTTCCTCGACACCCGACCGGTCTTCAAGGGTCACGTGCTGCTGGTCCCACGCGAGCACGTCGTCACGCTGCCCGACCTCCCGGCCGCGCACCGCGACGGCTTCCTGGCCGCCGCGCAGCGGCTCGCCAGCGCGGTCGTCGCACTCGGTGCCCAGGGCAGCTTCGTGGCGATCAACAACACCGTCAGCCAGTCGGTGCCGCACCTGCACCTGCACGTCGTGCCCCGCACCAAGGGCGACGGGCTGCGCGGCTTCTTCTGGCCGCGCACGACGTACGGCGACGGCGAGGCCGCCGAGCAGGCGACCCGGCTCCGGGAAGCACTCGCGGCGGGGGAGGCGCCCGGATCGCCGACCTGAGACTCGCCGGGCGGGCCGTCCGGTGCTGCCTCTAGTGTGAGTGAGGTCAGTCATCACCACACGAGGAGAGTCATCAGGATGGGTCGTTACGACGGGCGGATCGCCCTCATCACCGGGGCAGCGCAAGGCATCGGGTTCGGGATCGCGACGCGGTTCGCCGAGGAGGGCGCGACGATCGCGGTCGTCGACCTCGACGAGGCGAAGGCCGCCGAGGCCGCGGCCGCGCTCCCCGGCGACGCCAAGCACATCGGCGTGGCCTGCGACGTCAGCGACACCGAGGCCGCCTCGGCCGCGGTCGAGCGGGTCGTCTCCGAGCTCGGCGGGATCCACGTCCTGGTCAACAACGCCGGCGTCACGCGCGACAACCTGCTGTTCAAGATGACCGAGCTCGACTGGGACCTCGTCATGGGCGTGCACCTCAAGGGCGCGTTCAACATGACGAAGGCCGCTCAGAAGCACTTCGTGGAGCAGAAGTACGGCAAGATCCTCAACCTCTCCAGCGTCTCCGCGCTGGGCAACCGTGGCCAGGCCAACTACTCGGCCGCCAAGATGGGCGTGCAGGGCCTCACCCGCACCCTCGGCATCGAGCTCGGCCCGTTCGGCATCAACGCCAACGCCATCGCGCCCGGCTTCATCGCCACCGAGATGACCGACGCCACCGCGGCTCGGGTCAAGATGAGCGTCGAGGACTTCCGCGCCGCCGCGGCCGAGGCCAACCCGGTCAAGCGGGTCGGCTTCCCCGAGGACATCGCGGCCGCCGCCGCGTTCCTGTGCAGCGACGAGGCGTCGTACATCACCGGTCAGACGCTCTACGTCGACGGTGGCGCCAAGCTCGGCTGAGCATGCCTCGCACGACTACGACGACCGTGGTACGCCGACCTGATCGGGTACCACGGTCGTACGTCGTCCGGACCGGTCCCGACGTCTAGAGTCGGAGCATGTCGCCCTGGGCCGGTATCCGTCGCCGAGCGGCGGGTCTCCCGCTCTGGGCCGGGGACGCGATGCTGGCCGCGGCGACCTTCGTCACGGGCCTGCTCGCCTACCTGGGCGACCCCGGCTCCCCGGACCGGGTCCGGCTCGAGCTGACGGGTCCGGCCCTGGTGCTGCTGGCCGTCGCGTGCCTGGCTCTGGTGCTGCGGCGCTCCGCGCCCTGGTCGGTGTTGGCGGCGACGACGGTCGTGGGTCTCCTCGGCGTGGTCGAGGCCGGGACGCCGGGCCCGGTCTACCTGCCGGCGATCTTCGCGCTCGCGACCGTGGCCGCCCGCACCAGCATCGGTCGCACCGCCCTGGCCGCCGTCGTCTCCGGTGTGCTCCCGGCGGTGCTGATCGTGGTGACCGCCCCGGACCAGGGGGTGGTGGACACCTTCGCCTTCGGGCTGACGGCCTGGAGCGGCGCCGCCGCGCTGGCCGGCATTGCCACGCGCAACCAGCGCGCCGTCGTGGCCGCGGCCCAGGAGCGCGCCACCCAGGCCGAGCTGACGCGTGAGGAGGAGGCGCAGCGCCGGGTCGCCGAGGAGCGGCTCCGGATCGCGCGCGACCTGCACGACGTGGTGGCCCACCACATCTCGGTGATCAACGTGCAGTCGGGGGTGGCCGGGCACCTGGTCCGGACCAATCCCGACCGGGCGGCCGAGGCCATCGCGCACGTCCGCGAGGCCAGTCGGGACGTGCTGAACGAGATGCCCGGTCCTGCTGGGCCTGCTCCGCACGACCGAGGACGAGCGAGCCCACTGCGCCCGCCCCTCGTCTCGCCGAGATCGCCGACCTCGTCAACCAGGCTCGACGGTCCGGTCTCGACGTGACTGTGCGCACCACCGGCACCGCACCACCCCTGGCTCCGGCCATCGACCTCACGGCGTACCGGGTGCTGCAGGAGTCGCTCACCAACGCGGGTCGCCACGGCTCCGGCCCGGTGCTGGTGAGCCTCGACCACGACCCGGCCGGCTCCACCATCACCGTGCGCAACGCGCTGGCCGTCGGTGACCGCAGCGGGGGAGCGCCCACCCAGCGGCACGGTCTCATCGGCATGACCGAGCGGGTGGCCGCCTCCGGCGGCACCCTGCGGGCGGGACGCGAGGGATCGCACTGGGTGGTCTTCGCCCAGCTGCCGGCCCAGGTGCCGGCGCGGTCGACCGACCCGACGAGGAGCAGCCGGTGACCATCCGGGTCCTCGTCGCCGACGACCAGCGGCTCATCCGCGCCGGCTTCAGCGCGCTCGTCGACAGCGCCGACGACCTCGAGGTCGTCGGTGAGGCCGTCGACGGTGCCGACGCCGTCCGCCAGGCGCGGTCCGCGCGCCCGGACGTCGTCCTCATGGACATCCGGATGCCGGGCATGGACGGGTTGTCGGCCACCGAGTCGATCGTCGCCGACCCCGACCTCCAGGCGGTGCGGATCCTCGTCCTGACCACGTTCGAGGCCGACGAGTACGTCGTCGGCGCCCTCCGGGCCGGTGCCAGCGGCTTCCTGG
Organism: uncultured Actinomycetota bacterium; assembly: GCA_963757695.1. Taxonomy (GTDB): domain Bacteria; phylum Actinomycetota; class Actinomycetes; order Propionibacteriales; family Nocardioidaceae; genus Nocardioides. Next base: position 449,066 of record CAVWTJ010000001.1, on the reverse strand, counting down.
GCAAGGGGGTCGAGCCCGAGGAGCTGCTCGCCGCCATCCGGGTGGTCGCCCAGGGCGAGACCCTGCTCTCCCCGCGCGCCACGAGCGCTCTGGTCGGCCCGGTTCCTGGCTCAGCCCAGCGACGGTGCGAGCGGAGGGGTCGACGCGTCGCTGGATGCGCTGACCGATCGCGAGCGCGAGGTCGTCGCGCTGGTCGCCCACGGGCTCAGCAACGACGAGATCGCCGAGCGGCTCGTCGTCTCGCCCCTCACCGCCAAGACCCACGTCAACCGGGCGATGACCAAGCTCGGCGCCCGGGACCGGGCCCAGCTCGTGGTGCTGGCCTACCGCTCCGGTCTCGTGCGGGCCGGGACCGCCTGACCCCGCCCGCGCCGTCCAGGCCGTCGGCGGGGCAGCCGGCAGGGAGTGGATCGGCCTCGGTCGGGTCGTGCGTGCTCGTCGTACTGCGGCCGTCGTACGGCGAGGTGACACCCGTAGGACGACGACGACGACGGGCCCGTGGCGGGAGAGTCGGACCATCGGCCGGCACCCCCCGGACCGGGCCCGGCACCGACACCCACCCCGACACGAAGGACTGCCCATGATCGAGCTCCAGCGAGCTCACCAAGCGCTACGGCGACACCGTCGCCGTCGACGACATCAGCTTCACCGTCACGCCCCGGCGTCGTTACCGGCTTCCTCGGCCCGAACGGCGCCGGCAAGTCGACGACGATGCGGATGATCCTGGGCCTCGACCGGCCCACCTCCGGGCAGCGCCCTGGTCAACGGTCGTCCCTACGCCGAGTCGTCGGCCCCGCTGGCCGAGCTCGGTGCCCTGCTCGACGCCAAGGCCGTCGACAAGGGCGCGCTCCGCGCGCAACCACCTGCTGGCCCTCGGCGCGACCGTCGGCATCGGCGGCGCCGCGTCGACGAGGTGCTGGAGCTGGTCGGTCTGACCGACGTCGCGAGCCATGCGGCAGGCTCCTTCTCCCTCGGGATGGGGCAGCGCCTGGGGATCGCCGCGGCGCTGCTGGCCGACCCCGGGGTCCTGATCCTCGACGAGCCGGTCAACGGCCTCGACCTCGACGGCATCCAGTGGATCCGCGGGCTGCTGACCCAGCTCGCGGGGGAGGGACGCACCGTCCTGCTCTCCTCTCACCTGATGAGCGAGATGCAGCTCGTCGCCGACCACCTCGTCGTGATCGGCCGCGGCCGGATCCTCGCCGACACCCCGATGAAGGACTTCATCGACAGCTCCGCCGGCGGCAACGTCACCGTCGTCTCGCCCGATGCCGCCGCACTGGCCGCGCTCCTGGCCGGTGCGGGCGTCACCCTGACCTCCCGCGAGGCGAACACGTTCGAGGTGCGCGGGCTCGAGCGCTGCTGCGATCGGCGACGTGGCCGCGCAGCACGGCCTGCGTCTGCACGAGCTCGCCCCGGTCGTCGGCGTCCCTCGAGACCGCCTACCTCGAGCTCACCCGCGGCGTCGTCGAGTACGCCGGCTCGCTCGTCCCGTCCACCGATGCCGGAGAGGCCGCCTGATGTCCACCACCGAGAAGACCACCTCGGGCGCCGGTCGTCCGGACCCGTCCACCCAAGTCGCCACGACCGGTCCCACATCCAGCGCCCCCGCGCGGGCCGAGGCCGGGCCCACCCCCGCCCTGAGACAGACCCTGGGCCGGGTGGTGCGCGCGGAGTGGATCAAGGCTGCGCACCCTGCGCACCACCTGGGTCATGCTGGCTGCCATCGCTCGTGGTCCTCGTCGGCCTGGGCGCCGTCGCCGCCGCTGTCTCCACCGGGTCGGTCGCCGCGCCGGACGGCGGCCCGTCGCCGTTCGCGGGGGAGGACACGTTGTCCACCGTGCTCACCGGCGCGAACTTCGCGGTCCTGCTCCTGGGGGTGCTCGGGTGCTCTCGCCGGAGCCCGGGAGTACGGCTCGCGGATGATCGCCGCCACCGTCGCAGCCGCTCCTCGCCGCTGGCAGGTCGCTGGTCGGCAAGGCAGCAGTGCTCGTCGCCCTGGTCCTCCCCACCGCGCTGGTGGGGGTCTTCGCGGCCTACGCCATCGGGTCCGCGGTCCTCTCGGGCGGCGGTGCTCCGACCGTCGCCCTCGGCGACCCGGGTGTCCTGCGCTCGCTGGTCGGCATGGCCGGCTACCTCACCGCGATCACCCTGCTGGGGTTGGGGCTCGGGATCCTGCTGCGCAGCGTCGCCAGCAGCATCGGCGCGCTGATCGCGGGCGTCCTGATCCTCCCCGGACTGGCCGGCGCCCTCCTGCCCGACAGCTGGGACGCGGTCCTGCGCTTCCTGCCGACCGATGCTGCCTCGGCCTTCACCGCGGTCCAGTCGTCCGGTGGGGACGTGCTGGGCGTGGGCACCGGGGCCGTGGTCCTGGCGGCCTGGGTCGCCCTGGCCTTGGTCGGGGCGGGTGTCGCCCTGACCCGGCGCGACGTCTGAGCCGACGCCGCACCCCACGCCGGTCGCGACACGCCTCGGACTCCTTCGGGATCCGGGGCGTTCGTGCGCGCACACTGGTGACGAGCCATTGTCGACCCGTTCACTAGACCATTGGGAGTACGCGTGCGTGCCCGTACCGGACTGATCGCCGCCCTCGCCACGTTGTGCCTGACCGCGGCCGGTTGCAGCGGCGACAGCGAGGGGGGCGAGCCGGACCCGCCGTCGTCGGCGCCGTCGTCGGCCGAGACCCCCGCCGAGCCCGCCACCGAGCCGCTGACCGGCCTCGGGGTCCGCGCGGGCGGCGACGCCGCGCGTCGGCACCCGGTGCTCGTGCTGAAGATGGACAACACCGCCTCGAGCGCCCCGCAGCTGGGACTGTCGGCGGCGGACCTGGTCGTCGAGGAGCTGGTCGAGGGCGGGGTGACCCGCCTGGCGGCGTTCTACTACTCCGACATCCCCGGCGACGTCGGCCCGGTGCGCTCCATGCGCGCCTCCGACATCGGGATCGTCTCGCCGGTGGACGGCACCATGGTCACCAGCGGAGCGGCGGCGGTCACCATCGCGCGGCTCAAGGCCGCGGACATCGACTTCGTCACCGAGGGCAGCCCCGGTTTCTTCCGAGAGTCGTCGCGCGTGGCGCCGTACAACCTGATGACCTCGCTGACCGACGTGGCGAAGGCGACCCAGCAGCGCGCGGAGCGCCCGGACGACTACCTGCCGTTCGGCACCGAGAAGCAGCTGCCGTCCGGCCGGAAGGCGACGTCGTTCGCCGCCGTCTTCTCGAGCGGCCACACGACCAGCTGGAGCTATCGCGGCGGTGGCTACGTCAACGAGAACACCTTCGCCGCCGACGGCGACGAGTTCCCGGCCGACTCGGTCCTGGTGCTGCGGGTGAAGGTGGGCGACGCCGGCTATCGCGACCCGGCCGGCAACCCGGTGCCCGAGACCATCTTCAAGGGTCGGGGGGCGGCGATGCTCTTCCACGGCGGCCGCGTCGTGCGGGGAAGCTGGCAGAAGTCGGGGCTCGACGCGCCGCTCGAGCTCTCCACGAAGGGCGGTGACCTGACCGTCCCGGTGGGGCACACCTGGATCGAGCTGGTGCCGGCCACCGGCGGCAGCGTCACTCTCGAGAAGTGACGCCGGGCGGCCTCAGGCGCGCGCCTCGGGCGGGCCGGTCGGCATCGGCACGCCGTTGTCGGCCAGGGCGCGGATGCCGGCGATGATGAAGCCGACCGCGAGCTCGACCCGTTCGGCGGCAGCGATGCCGTCCTCGGCGCCGGCCACCGAGTCACCGGCCGACGACATCGCCCCGAAGAGGATCCGGGCGAAGGTCTGCACCATGTCCTCGTCGATGTCCCAGTCCCCGGCGACGAGCACCGAGCGCAGGATGTCGACGACGTTGGCGAAGGTCGAGCGCTCCTCCTGCTCGCGGTAGCGCTCGTAGCCGAGGACGGCGGGACCCTCCTGCACCACGATCCGTCGGTAGCGCGGCTCCTGGACCACCGCGAGGAACGTGCGCAGCCCCTCGCCGGCCTTCTCCCAGGGGTCGCGGCGGCCCTTGAGCGCCTGCTGGATCGTCTTGGCGGCATCGGTCTCGACCCGCTCGAAGACGGCCTCGAACAGCGCCTGCTTGCCGGAGAAGTGGTGGTAGAGCGCGCCCTTGGTGACCTGGGCGCCGGCGACGATGGTGTCGAGGGAGGTGGCGGCGTACCCCTGGTCGGTGAAGAGCTGCTCGGCCACGTCGACCAGCGCGCGCTTCGTCGAGGCGGAGTACCGCGCCCGGCGGCTCGCACCCGGCACGCCCGGCACCTGGGGGACCAGCTTGCTCACCGAGGACTTCGCCATCCGCCCACCCTATGACGTCGGTCGGCCGATCGGGCCGGGGCGCGGAGTGCCGCGGGTGGCCGGGGTCACGGCGAGCGGGGTTGGCCAGACCGCCGGTCGGTTGCATACTAAGAGTACGTACTCGCGGTATGCGAGGAATCTGACCGATCGACGAGGAGCCCCCCATGACCTGGACTTCCTTCCACCACCGCGGGGAGACCCTCCGCGCCGTGATCGCGACGGCCGACGAGCGCCGCGACGGCCGCCTGCCGATGGACGTGGACGGCGTCGCGGAGACCTTCGAGGACGAGCTGAGCCTCCTGGCCGCCCTGCAGCTGAAGTGGCACACCCGGCTCGCCGGCCGGATCGAGCGGGAGCTGACGTCCCAGCCGCTCGACCTGTCCGGAGCCGTCGCGGTGGCCTGGGGCCACACCTACGACGAGCTCCCCGGCGTCCGGCTCGTCCTGGACCACCACCGCTCCCACCCGCTCGACGAGGCGATGAGCACGGCGATGACCAAGGCGGCCGCCAAGGAGCACGCGCTGCTGGCCGCGATGGCCGGACTGGCCGGGGTCCACGATGTCGGTGCTGCGGGGGTCGGCTCGCGGATCGAGCAGCAAGCCCGCGCGGACCACCGCGGACTGCCCGCCCTGCCCGTCCGGCCCGCCGCGGAGGCGCGCCCCTCGCTGCTCGAGCGGCTGCGCTCGGTGCTCGCGGCCTGACTGCCCGTCACCGTCCGGTGACCGGGCATGGGGTGACGGGGCATGATGGTCCGATGACCGAGCTGCGGGCGGGGATGCTGCTCCTGGCGACGCCTGCGCTCCTCGACCCGCACTTCACCGACTCCGTCGTGCTGCTCCTCGACGTCGACGACGACGGGGTGCTGGGCGTGGTGCTGAACCGCCCCACCGCCCTCGCGGTCGCCGAGGTGCTCGCGCCCTGGGCGGACGTCGTCGACGAGCCCGAGGTCCTGTTCCAGGGCGGACCGGTCGAGACCGACGGGGCGCTCGCCGTCGTGCTGCGCCGCGGCGACGACGAGGGCGCCCTGGGCTTCCGCGAGGTCATCGACCGGCTCGGCCTGCTCGACCTCGACACGCCCGTCGAGATCGCCGGGCCGGACGTCGACGGCCTGCGCATCTTCGCCGGGTACGCCGGCTGGGGTGCGGGTCAGCTCCAGCACGAGATCGACGAGGGCAGCTGGTACGTCGTGCCCGGCACCGCCGACGACGTCTTCCGGCGCGACACCGCCAGCCTGTGGCGGGACGTGCTGCGCCGCCAGCCCGGCAACCTGGCGATGCACTCCACCCGGCCCTCGGACCCCGGGCTCAACTGAGGCGGCCGCACTCGACCGTCGTGGTCGAAGCGCGCCCCGGGACCGTTTAGACTCTCCTGCTGTGACTTCCTTCGGCTTCTCGACAGACACCAAGGTCCGCGAGGACGAACGGACCGTCCCGACCGACGAGGGCGACCACGAGAAGTTCTCCCACTACGTGGACAAGGACAAGCTCACCGAGGCCATGGTGATGGGCACCCCCGTCGTCGCCCTGTGCGGCAAGGTCTGGGTGCCCAGCCGGGCGCCCGAGAAGTTCCCGGTGTGTCCGGACTGCAAGGAGGCCTGGGAAGGCCTCAACGACGACTCTGGCTCCTCCGAGTGACGGACGGCACCACCTCCGCCGGCAGTCCCGCCACCACCTCGAGCCACGTCGAGGACCCGCACCTCACCCCGGCCCTGACCCCGGCCTGGCCCGAACGGGCCGCCTGGGGGACCGCGCCGTCGCTGCGCGCCTGGCAGACCGCGGCGATGCGCGACTACGCCGAGCGCTCGCCGCGCGACTTCCTCGCCGTCGCCACGCCCGGGGCCGGGAAGACGACGTTCGCGCTCTCGATCGCCGCCGACCTGATCGGGCGCCGCGTGATCGACCGGATCACCGTGGTGGCGCCCACGGAGCACCTCAAGCTCCAGTGGGCCGAGGCCGCGGCGCGGGCGGGGATCCCGATCGACCCGACGTACTCGGCAGGGAAGGGCAAGATCTCCTCGGACTACCTCGGCATCGCGGTGACGTACGCCGGCGTCGGCGTCAACCCGCTCGCGCTGCGGGTGCGCACCGAGCGGTTCAAGACCCTGGTGATCCTCGACGAGGTCCACCACGCCGGTGACGCCCTGTCGTGGGGCGACGGCGTGCGCGAGGCCTTCGAGCCGGCCACGCGCCGCCTGTGCCTGACCGGTACGCCGTTCCGCTCCGACGTGAACCCGATCCCGTTCGTCACCTACGCCCCGGGCGACGACGGGGTGCCGCGCTCGGTGGCCGACTACTCCTACGGCTACGGCGAGGCGCTGCGCGACCACGTCGTGCGCCCCGTTCTCTTCCTGGCCTACTCGGGCGAGATGTCGTGGCGCACCCGTGCCGGTGACGAGATCGCCGCCCGCCTGGGCGAGCCGCTCACCAAGGACCTGACCAACCAGGCCCTGCGGACCGCCCTGGACCCGTCGGGGTCCTGGATCCCGTCGGTCCTCGCGGCCGCCGACAAGCGGCTCTCGGAGGTACGCCGCCACGTGCCGGACGCCGGCGCCATGGTGATCGCCACCGACCAGGAGGCGGCCCGGGCCTACGCCAAGACGCTGCGCCAGATCACCGGCGAGGCGCCGACGGTCGTGCTGTCGGACGAGAAGGGGTCGTCGAAGAAGATCGCCGACTTCACCCAGAGCGACAAGCGCTGGATGGTCGCCGTGCGGATGGTGTCCGAGGGGGTCGACGTGCCCCGCCTGGCGGTCGGTGTCTTCGCCACCACGATCTCGACACCGCTGTTCTTCGCCCAGGCGATCGGTCGCTTCGTGCGGGCCCGCACCCGCGGGGAGTCGGCCTCGATCTTCCTGCCGTCGGTGCCGGTGCTGCTCGGCCACGCCTCCGAGATGGAGGTCGCACGCGACCACGTGCTGGGGCGTGCGATCACCGACGAGGACGACATCTTCGCCGCCGAGAAGGAGCTGATGGCGCAGGCCGAGGCCGGCGACGGCGACGGCGGCGAGGAGGGGCTGCCCTTCGAGGCGCTCGGCTCCGAGGCGCTGTTCGACCACGTGCTCTACGACGGCCACCAGTTCGGCCACGCGGGGGAGGTGCAGGTGGGCTCGGAGGAGGAGATGGACTTCCTCGGGATCCCCGGGCTCCTCGAGCCCGGCCAGATGCGTGAGCTGCTGCAGCAGCGTCAGAGCGACCGCGCGAAGGTCCACAAGCGTGCCGCGGCCGAGTCGGGACGCGAGCCCGACACGATCCGTGAGGTCAGCACCCACGAGCAGCTCGCGGTCCTGCGCCGCGAGCTCAACGGTCTCGTCGGCGCCTGGCACCACCGCACCGGCCAGGCCCACGGCATCACCCACTCCGCGCTGCGCAAGCAGTGTGGCGGACCCGCGGCCGCGGTCGCCAACGCCGAGCAGCTCCGCGCCCGGATCGACGCCGTACGCGAGTGGGCGGTCAAGAAGTCGTCCTGACCGCTGTCGATCGGGGAGGTCAGGCCGGCTTGATGCCGGGGCCCGGGCGGGGCACGAGGTCGCGCGGCTCGGTGACGCGGTGGCCCCGCTCGCAGACCGTCTCCACCTGCACCGGGGCACCGCAGTCGCGGTGGGCGAACTCCACGGGCGGACCCTCGGGATCGGCCAGGTAGCGGTCGCCCCACCCTGCGATCGCGACCAGGACGGGGTAGAGGTCGAAGCCCTTGTCGGTGAGGCGGTACTCCTGTCGCTCGCGCGCGCCCTCGACGCGGTAGGGCACCCGGTGCAGGACCCCGTGCTCCACGAGCAGGGCCAGTCGGTTGCTCAGCACCTGGCGGGGGATGCCGCTGTGGTGGCGGATGTCATCGAAGCGGCGCACCCCGTTGCAGATCTCGCGCAGGACGACGAACGTCCACCGCTCGCCCAGGATCGCCATGGTCCGCCCGACGGTGCAGTTGTCGGTGGAGTAGGCCAGGGCTGGTGGTGTCGCGCGGTCCGTGGGTGCGGGGGAGGCCATGGCCGCAGTCTAGGTCTCGTTGACAGATCCAGCCAGGGACGCGACGCTAGGTCCATGACGAAGACCCAGGGGTCGATCGACCCGCTGACCATGACCGGTCTCGAGCAGCTGCAGGCGATCTCCGCCGGGCTGCTCCCGCCCGCGCCGATCGGCGCGACGATCGGCATGGAGAACTTCGCGCCCGAGCACGGCTCGATGAGCATCGAGCTGGTGGTGGAGCCGCGGCACTACAACCCGATCGGCACCGTGCACGGCGGCGTGCTCTCGACGATGCTCGACACCGTCGCGGGGTGCTCGGTGCACTCCACCCTCGCGGTGGGGGAGGCCTACACCTCCCTCGACCTGACCGTGAAGTTCCTGCGCCCGGCCACCGTCGCCTCGGGCCGGCTCCGGGCCGTGGGACGGGTGCTGCACCGCGGGCGTCGTACGGCGCTCGCGGAGGGGCAGGTCTTCGACGCGGCCGGCAGGCTCGTCGCCCACGCCACGTCGTCCTGCATGATCTTCGAGCCCACAGCCCCGGCGACGTAGGAGCCGGGGCGTGGTGGGCGAAGGTTGAGCGAGCCTCCGGCTGAGGCACGAAGCCGGACGGGGTGAGTCGAGACCGGGTGGGTGGAGTGACGTCGGGGGCCGACGAGCCCGCTACTGCGCCGCGTCCAGGAGTGGCAGCACCCGGTAGGGGACCTGGGTGGCGAGCGCCATGACGGTCGAGGCGCGGAGCACCCCGTCGATGGCGAGCACCCGGTCGATGACGCGTTGGAGGTCGGCGTTCGACCGCGAGACGACGCGGCACCACAGGTCGCCGACCCCGGTGATCGTGTAGGCCTCCAGCACCTCGGGGATCCGCGCGAGCTGCTCGGCGACCCGCTCGTGGCCGGCCGACTGGCTGATCTCGAGGGTGAGGAACGCCGTCACCGGGTAGCCCACCGCCTCGGGGGACAGGTCCGGGCCCCAGCCGGTGATCACCCCGGAGGAGGTGAGCTTGTCGAGCCGGGCCTGGACGGTGCCGCGCGCGACCCCGAGCCGGCGGGACGCCTCGAGCACGCCCACCCGAGGCTCGCGAGCGAACAACGTGATCAGGGTGCGGTCCAGGTCGTCCATCTGACGCCTCCATGCTGGTCAAAGTGTTCAGTGCTGGCGTCGACTGTTGCACACTTTGTCGCGTTCGGTGACGCTGAGCACATGACGACGCTCTCCCCGGACCCGATGACCAACGGTCGCGCGCTCACCGCCGACGAGCTCAAGGCCGACCTCACGATCGAGCAGCTGCAGGAGCTCGTCGGTCTCGTCGAGTACGACGCCAGCCGCGACCCGTTCCCCGTGACCGCCATGGACGCGGTCTGCTTCGTGGTCGGCAACGCCACCCAGGCCGCGGCGTTCTACCAGCTCGCGCTCGGCATGCAGCTCGAGGCCTACCGCGGCCCCGAGAACGGCTGCCGCGACTCGAAGTCCTACGTGCTGCGCTCCGGCTCGGCCCGCTTCGTCCTCACCGGCGGCGTCTCGCCCGACAGCCCGCTGCACGCGCACCACGGCAAGCACGGCGACGGTGTCGTCGACCTCGCGCTCGAGGTCCCCGACGTCGACCAGTGCATCGAGCACGCCCGCTCCGTCGGAGCGACCGTCCTCGTGGAGCCGCACGACGAGACCGACGAGCACGGCACGGTGCGGCTCGCCGCCATCGCGACGTACGGCGAGACCCGGCACACCCTCGTCGACCGCAGCCGCTACTCCGGCCCGTACCTGCCGGGGTACGCCGCTCGCACCAGCACGGTCGCGGCGCGCGAGGGGCAGCCGAAGCGGCTCTTCCAGGCCGTCGACCACTGTGTCGGCAACGTCGAGCTGGGCCGGATGGACGAGTGGGTGGCGTTCTACAACAAGGTCATGGGCTTCACGAACATGGCCGAGTTCATCGGCGACGACATCGCCACCGACTACTCCGCGCTGATGAGCAAGGTCGTCGCGAGCGGCAACCACCGGGTGAAGTTCCCCCTCAACGAGCCGGCGATCGCGGCGAAGAAGTCGCAGATCGACGAGTACCTCGAGTTCTACGACGGCGCCGGGTGCCAGCACATCGCGCTGGCGACCAACGACATCCTCAGCAGTGTCGACGCCCTGCGCGCCAACGGCGTGGAGTTCCTCGACACCCCCGACTCCTACTACGACGACCCCGAGCTGCGCGCCCGGATCGGCGAGGTGCGGGTGCCGATCGAGGAGCTGAAGAAGCGCAAGATCCTCGTCGACCGCGACGAGGACGGCTACCTGCTCCAGATCTTCACCAAGCCGATGGGCGACCGGCCGACGGTGTTCTACGAGTTCATCGAGCGCCACGGCTCGCTCGGCTTCGGCAAGGGCAACTTCAAGGCGCTCTTCGAGGCCATCGAGCGCGAGCAGGAGCTGCGCGGCAACCTCTGAGCCGGTCCCACCGCGCGCCGTCCGTCCACAGGCTTCTGTCGAGTCGGCGCGACGTCGCGCCGACTCGACACGTGTCTGCACCGTTCTCCACAGGCGCGGCTGTCGGAGTGGGTATCGGTGCGGGTGCCGGTGCCGGTTCGGCGGCGGCGGGACTGGGTAGCGTCGCGAGCATGACGACTGTGCTCACGCCCGAGGTCATCGCGTCGCTGTGGTTCCCGTCGGACCCGCAGCCCTCGCCGGACGGACGACGGGTGGCGTGGAGCGCCGCGCCCGCGGGACGCGAGGGCGAGCACGGTGAGAGCAGCCTGTGGGTCGCCGACCTCGACGCCGCGTCCGGCCGTGCCGGGGAACCGCGGCGCTGGACCCACGGCACGAACGACGGCGTACCCCGCTGGTCGCCCGACGGCACCCGGCTCGCCTTCCTCTCCGACCGCGCCGAGCGGGGCACGACCGGCCTGCACGTGCTCGACACCGCCGGCGGCGACGCCCGTCCACTGGTCGCTCGCGCGAGGTCGGTCGCGGCCTTCGCCTGGTCGCCCGACGGCACCCGGATCGCCTTCCTGGCACCCGACGAGCCGACCGAGGACGACGAGCGCCGCGAGAAGGAGCACGACGACGCCCAGGTGTACGGCGAGCGCTGGCAGCACCACCGGCTCTGGGTCGTGGCGGCAGGACCGCGCGAGGACCGGACCGCCGAGGAGCCCCGGGTCCTCTGGTCGCCCGACCACCACCTGACCGACCTCGCCTGGTCGCCGGACGGCTCCCGGATCGCCCTGCTCGGCAGGCGCAGCCCACTGGTGGAGCACGTCCCCACCGCCCGGATCGACGTGGTGACGCCGGGCGAGGCCGAGGCGGACGCGACGCCGGTCTGCCCCGCCCCCGGCGCCCACGAGCTCGGGTGGAGCGGTGGCGCCACCCTGGTCTTCGCGGCGCCGCACGAGGCCGAGCCCCAGAGCGGTGGTACGGCGTGGGCCGTGCCGGCGACCGGTGGAGCGCCCCGCGTGGTCGGCACCGGGGTCGAGGAGCCACGCTGCACGACCGGGGTCGTCCACGCACCCGACGGCAGCCGGACCCTGCTGAGCATCGCGGAGGGGCTCGCCACCCGCCTCGAGTGGGTCGACCCCGCGACCGGCGAGCGGACGTTCGCCGAGGACGTCCCCGGCGACCTCGGCGACGTCGGGCTCGCGCTGACCTCCGACGGCCCGCTCCTCGCGATCGTCCGGTACGACGACCAGCCGGTCCCACGCGTGCTCGCGGGCCGGCCCGGGGACCTCGCGGTGGTCTCCGACCACGGCGCGCACGTGGCCGACGTACCGATGGGGGTGGCGGAGCCGCTGCACGCGACCGCGTCCGACGGCCTGGCGCTCGACGCGGTCGTGATCCGTCCGCCCGGCGGGGGAGACGGGCCCTGGCCGACCGCGGTCCTGGTGCACGGCGGCCCCTACGGGCGCTCCGGGCTGTGGTCGCACACCTACCCGCTCGACTGGGGCCAGCTGCTCGCCCAGGCCGGGTACGCCGTCGTGCTGCCCAACTATCGCGGCGGGGTCGGTCACGGCAACGAGTTCGCCACGTCGGTGCGCGGTGACATGGGTGGCGCCGAGTGGGGCGACGTCCTGGCGATCGTCGATGCCGCCGTCGAGTCCGGCATCGCCGACCCGGACCGGCTCGGGATCGGCGGATGGAGCCAGGGCGGGTTCCTCACCGCCTGGGCGGTGACGGCGACGGACCGGTTCAAGGTGGGCGTCATGGGCGCCGGGGTGAGCGACTGGTCGATGATGGCCGCGACCAGCGACCTCCCGTTCTTCGAGGCGGCCCTCGGCGGCAGTCGCCCGTGGGACGGCCCCGGCCCGCACCGTGCCGCTGCCGGCTCGCCGATCTCCTACGCCGCGCGCCGCACGACGCCGCTGCTGATCCTGCACGGCATCGAGGACGCCCGGGTGCCGTGGAGCCAGGCGGTGTCCTTCCACCGGGCGCTGGTCGACCAGGTCGCGCCGGTCGAGCTCGTCGGCTATCCACGCGAGCCGCACGCGGTGCGCGAGCGGGCGCACCAGTGCGACCTCCAGCGGCGGGTGGTGCGGTGGTTCGATCGCTACCTGCGACCCGAGCAGCTCGCTGAGTCCGCTGAGCCAGCCGAGTCCGCTGAGCCCGCGGGGACCGCCGGGGGGAAGTGATCCCCATCCGGCCGGCGGGCCGCACCGAATCACCGGGGTCCGTGCACCCACCCCCCCACACCTCCCCGGGTCCGCCGCTCCATGGGGTCGCGGCGGCCCCGGGGTCATCTCCGTGCCGGACGGCGCCGACCCGACGCGGCACTCGCGTCGGGTCGGCGTGCGACGTGTGCCTGATCAGCCCTGGTCACCGACCAGGAGCGCCTCGGCCTCGGCTCGGCTGCCGACGTCGGCGTGGTCGGTGTGGCCCGCGACCAGGCGGCGGCCGGCGGTGAGCACCACGACGCCGACGGCGAGCGCGATCGCCCCGAAGACGAACGGCGCGTGCTCGTCGACGTTCTCGCCGAGCTTGAGCGCCACGAAGGGGCCGACCGCCCCGCCGGTGAAGCGCAGGAACGAGTATGCCGCCGACGCGACCGGGCGCTCGACCGGAGCGGCACCCATGACGGCCTCGGTGACCAGGGTGTTGTTGATGCCGATGAAGGCGCCCGAGAGCACGATGCCGACGACCACGACCGGTGCGTGGGCGGTGAAGACCGCCATCATCACCATGTCGAGGGCGAAGAGCGCGAGCATCGTGATCACCGCGGGCACGGTGCCCAGCAACCGCTGCACCAGGGGGGCGACGAAGACCGAGGTGAAGGCCAGCAGGAGGCCCCACCCGAAGAAGACCCAGCCGATCTGCCGGATCCCGAAGTCGGGCAAGGCGAAGGGCCCGGCTGCGAGGATCGTGAAGAAGCCGATGTTGTAGAAGATCGCGGTGACCCCGATCAGCAGCAGCGCCGGGTAGCGCAGGGCACGGAACGGGTCGAGCAGCGACGTACGCCGCCCGGCTGCCGGCGTGGCCGGGAGGAAGACCGCGGTGGCCACCAGCGCGATGATCATGAGCACCGAGACCCCGAAGAACGGCGCGCGCCACGAGTGCTCGCCGAGCAGGCCACCGACCAGCGGACCGGAGGCGATGCCGATCCCGAGCGCGGCCTCGAACAGGATGATCGCCTGCGCGGTCGAGCCGACCGAGGCGGAGACGATCGTGGAGAGCGCGGTGGCGACGAAGAGCGCGTTGCCCAGGCCCCAACCGGCGCGGAAGCCGACGATCTGACCGACGCTGCCGGAGGCCCCGGCGAGGGCGGCGAAGACGATGATCAGGCTCAGGCCGGCCAGCAGGGTCCGCTTCGGGCCGATCCGGCTGGAGACCACGCCGGTGACGAGCATCGCCACGCCCATGATCGCCATGTAGCTGGTGAACATCAGGGAGACCTGGCTCGGCGTCGCGTCGAGCTGGGCGGCGATGTCCTTGAGGATCGGGTCGACCAGGCCGATGCCCATGAAGGCGATCACGCAGGCGAAGGCGACCGCCCACACGGCGCGCGGCTGGTCGAGGATCGACGTCTTGCCGCTGGTGGGCCGGCGGCGGCGGTCGGCAGGGGGGTGTCGGGCGTGGTCTCGGACGAGACGTGGCTGGCTGTCACAGGGTCCTTCTCTCGGTGTCGCGCTGGTCGAGGAGGTCGCGCAGGACGGCGACCGCCGTCGCGAGGTCCTCGGGGGAGTGGTGCGGGTCGCCCGCGAGCCGGGCCGCGATCGCCTCGCCGTTGAGGCGTCGTACGCGACCGATCTCGGCCCGTCCGGCGTCGGTCAGCGAGACCACGCTGCTGCGGGCATCGCTCGGGTGCGGCTGCTTGTCGACCCAGCCGCACTGCGCCAGGTCGCGGACCGCGGTCGACATCGAGGGCTGGGAGGACCGGTCCGCCTCGGCCAGGGCGCTCACGCCCAGGGGGCCGTGCTCGTCGAGCAGCGACAGGATCCGGAAGCCGGCCGGCAGGTCGTGGGCCCGACGGACGGCGCGGACCAGGCGGGCGGCGTACATGGCCAGGTCGCTGCTGAGCTCGACGGGGTCTTCCATGGCCACCACGATACATAGGTAACCTATGGATATCCACGACGAGTGCGCCATGTCACGATGGGCGCCATGACGACGTACGTCGCGTTCCTGCGCGCGATCAACCTCGGGGCCACGCGGACCTTCCCGAAGGAGGCGATCGTGACCGCCACCGAGGCGGCCGGCTTCACCGGTGTCGCGACGCACATCAACACCGGCAACGTGCGCCTGGAGACGCGGATGCGCTCGCGCGCGCGCATCGAGGCCGCGCTGGAGGCGTCGTACGCCGCCGACCGGGGCTTCGCCGTCCCCACGATCGCCGTCCGCGACACCGAGCTGCGCGCGATCGGGGAGGACGCCGACCGGCTCGGCGCCGGCCATGCCGGTCGGCAGTACGTCTCGCTGCTCAAGGACGACCCCGACCCGGCCCGCGTGGCCGAGCTCGAGGCGCAGGTCCAGCGACGACGAGCAGGTGCGGGTCGATCGGCCGGGCCGCCCACCTGCTCGTGGCCGAGACCTACCTCGACTCGAAGCTGGCCGGCGCGATCGAGAAGGTGCTCGGTGTCGGCACCAGCCGCAACGTCACGGTGATCCGGGCGCTGGCTCGGAAGTGGTGCTGACTCCGACCTCGGGAGACGGGTCCTCGATTGTCAGCAGCCGGGGGAGCCGTCGTACGGACCCCGACAGCAGCACGAGCAGGCAGATCCCGACGTACGCGATCCCGCTGACGACCAGCACGTCGGTGAAGCCGAACGCGACCGCGAGCGGACCGAACGCGATCTGGCCGACCGGGATCGCGACGAACGAGCCGAGCGCGTCGTAGGAGTAGGCGCGCGAGAGCATCTCCTCGGGCACGTGCTCCTGCATGGCGAGGTTCCAGCCCATCGAGAACACCTCGGTGCCGGCGCCGGCCACGAACGTCGCGACCATCAGGACCGCCAGGTGCGGGTAGGCGCCGAGGAGCAGGATCGGGGCGCCCAGCAACGAGATGCCGAGCATGCCGAGCAGCAGCGGGCGCTGCAGCGGCACCCGCAGCATGACCAGGGTCATCAGCAGCAGGCCCGACCGCCTCGGCCGAGAGCACGAGGCCCCAGCCCTGCTCGCCGATCGTCTCCTTGGCCCGGGCCGGACCGAGGGTGAACCAGGCGCCCATGTGGATGGCGTTGAGGACCCCGAAGCCGAGCACGACGACCCACAGCCACGTCGTACGACGGAAGTAGGTCCAGCCCTCGCGCAGCTCGGTCGAGGGTGCCGGGCGCCTCCGGGGTCGCGCTCGCTTCGTGGGCAGGGTCACGAAGCCGAGGAGCACGGCCGAGGCCAGCCAGGTGGCCGCGTCGACGGCCAGTGCCCAGCCCGGGCCGAGGCCGACGACGAGCAGCGCGCTGACCGTGGGGCCGAGGATCGTCAGCGCCGACCGGGCCAGCGACATCAGGGCGTTGGCCCGCTGCAGCTCGGAGCGGGGCACCAGCTGCGGCATGATGCTCGCCATCGCCGGGAAGCTCGCCGCCGAGACGGTGCCGTGCACGACGCTGAGGGCGACCAGCATCCACAGCTCGGCCGCGCCGGTGATCACCAGCGCGGCGATCAGGCCCTGGGTGATCGCCGAGGCGATGTTGGACACCTGGATGACCACGTTGCGGGGGAACCGGTCGGCGATCACGCCGCCCCACAGCAGGAGCAGGACCATCGGGATGCTGTGCGCGGCGAGGACCAGGCCGAGGGCGCCGGGGTCGTCGTCGGTGATCTTCAGGACCGCGAACGCCAGCGCCACGGACGCCATCGCGTTGCCCAGCATGTTGACGAAGCGCGAGGCGAAGTAGAAGCGGAAGTTGCGCTCGCGCAGCGGGGCGAGCGACTGGGCCCAGGTCATGACGGCTCCTGCGTGGAGGTCGGGTCGGGAGCTGGGGCAGGCGGCACCTCGATCGGGTCGGGCTGCATCATCTGGAACGCCCAGGAGGTCTGGCTCACGTGCACGGTGCCGGGCGTGCGCGGGGCCCGGTTGTGCTCGTGGAGGAGCATCGAGGCCTCCAGCAGCAGGTCGCACGCGCGCCGCCAGATCTCCGGCGGCACCCAGCCCTCGAGGTCGCTGTGCGGGCTCAGCCCGCGCACCCGTTGCTGGATGCGGCGCTCGAGCTCCTGGCTCAGCGCGCGGGCGTAGAACACCTGGTCGTCGTCGGTGCCGGGCACGGCGGTCGGGTTGTGGCCGCGCCGTTCGTGGGGGTAGCGGTAGCGCTTGGCCACCCCGCCGCGGATCTTCTCCTCGCCGGCCTCGACCAGCTCGCCGGCGTCGACCAGCACCCGCAGGTGGTAGCGACGCGTTGGCGTGCGTGAGGTCGAGCTCGCGGGCCACCTCGGCCGCGCTCATCGCCGTACCCGTGAGCAGGCTCAGCATCTGCAGCCGCACCGGGTGGGCGGTGGCGCGCAGGGCGCTGACCCTGGCGTCGGTCTCCTCGTCGTTCACGGCCCACCCTCCACGAGTTGTTGGGGAGTCAGTGTGCGCCGTGTTCCGGCGTACTGTCAAACAGTTATTGGGGGGTCTGCGGCGGGCGATGTAACACGCCGTTGGCGGGTCTACTCACACGCTGCAACGGCGTGGAAGTCCGGTGGACGGCGTGTCACATGATCGGCCGGCCGCCCACGAGGCGCCTACTCCCCCCGGAACACCGGCCGGCGCCGCTCGGAGAACGCCCGCATGCCCTCGGCGACGTCGGCGGTGCGCATCAGCACCGTCTGGCCGGTGCGCTCGCGCTCGAGCGCCGGGTCGAGACCCCACGGGCCGGACAGGGTGGCGGCGTTGATGGCGCGCTTGGTGGCGGTGTGGGCCAGGGGCGCGCCCGCGGCCAGGCGCCGTGCCAGGCTGGCGACGCAGGTCGTCGTACGACGCGGCGGGCGAGAGGTGGGTGACCAGGCCGGCGTCGTAGGCGTCCTGGGCGGAGAGCGGCTCGGCGAGCAGCGCCATCCGCATCGCACGGGCGCCGGCCGATCGCGGCGGCGACGGTGGCCGACGCGCCGCCGTCGGGCATGAACCCGATGCGGGCGAAGGCCAGCAGGAACGCCGCCGAGTCGCGCGCCACGATGATGTCGGCGGCCAGCGCGGCCGAGCAGCCGACCCCCGCGGCGATGCCGTTGACGGCGGCCAGCACCGGCTTCGGGCAGTCGATGATCGCGCGGACCAGGGCGTTGGCGCCGTCCATCGCGCGCACGTCGAAGCGCTCGTGCGCGTCCTCGCCGGAGATGTCGGCGCCGGCGCAGAAGGCCTCTCCCGGCGCCGGTCAGCACCACCACCCGTACGTCGTCGCGCCCACCGCGCCGGTGAGCTGCTCCACGAGCCCGGCCACCAGCTCGCGGGCTCATCGCGTTGTAGACGGCGGGCCGGTTCATCGTCAGCCACAGGACGCCGTCGGCGACCCGCACGAGCAGGTCCGGCCGCCGCCGGATCATCGGCAGCCCCGTCGACGGCAGCGACCTGCGTCACGTCGGGCGTCGGGGCATCGAGTCGTCGGGTGCCGGCATGGCGTGAGTGTGCCACCATGGTCCGTGTCAGCCGCCAGCCCCGAGGTCGATTCCGGGCTCGACACCACCCTGGACCCCGACCAGCTCACCGTCCTGTCGACGCCGTGGGTGACGATCGTGTGGAACGACCCCGTCAACCTGATGTCCTACGTGACCTACGTCTTCCAGCAGCACTTCGGCTACGCCAAGAAGAAGGCGAGAAGCTGATGATGGAGGTCCACGAGGACGGCAGGTCGGTGGTCAGCTCCGGCACCCGCGAGCAGATGGAGCGCGACGTGCAGGCCATGCACGAGTACGGCCTCTGGGCGACCCTGCAGAAGTCGGAGTGAGACGTGAGCGCCTTCGCCCGGCACCGCCGCAGCGGTGCGATCTTCGCCACGTTCACCGGCTTCGAGGCCGACCTGCTGCGCTCCCTGACCGGCCAGCTCGTCGAGCTGCTGCGCAACGAGGCCGCCGAGCCGCACGAGGACCGCGACGCCTTCGAGGCGCTGATGGACTTCACCGGGCCCACCGCCCCTCCCGACGACCCGGTGCTCGCGCGGCTTTCCCGACGGCCTACCCCGACGACGAGGAGGCGGCCGGCGAGTTCCGCCGCTTCACCGAGGGTGCGCTGCGCGAGGGCAAGGCGCAGGCGGCGTACGCCGTGATCGACACCCTCGAGGACGCCGGCCTGCCGCCGCAGCTCGAGGAGGACGGCCTGATGATCGACGTCGAGCTCGACCCGCCGGTCGCCCAGACCTGGCTGCGCGCCTTCAACGACGTGCGCCTCGCCCTCGCCACCCGCCTCGAGGTCGAGGAGGGCGACGAGGACTACTGGCACGCCCTGCCGGATGACGACCCCCGCGCCCAGGCCCACGACATCTACGAGTGGGTCGGCTACCTCCAGGAGACCCTGGTCGACGCGCTCTCGCGCTAGTCCGGGCGCTCCACCCGCTGCCACCCGCCGCCCCCGCTGCCGGCGCCCGCTCAGGCCGGCTTGACCGCCAGCACCGGGCACCGCGCCTCCAGGATGACGCGCTGGGCGACGCTGCCCATGATCAGCTTGCCGACCGGCGTACGACGACGCACGCCGACGACGATCAGCCGGGCGTGCTCGCGCTCGGCTGCCTCCAGGACGGCCCCGGCCACGTCGACCACCACGTCGTGGCGGACCTCGACGTCGATCCCCTCGGCGCCGAGCCGCTCGGTGACCGCGGCGATCTCGGACTCGTGGGCGAACCCGGTGTCGACCAGGCTGTTGCCCGACGTGGCGTTGACGACGACCAGCCGCTCGCCCTTCTCCTTCGCCTCGCCGAGTGCGTGCTCGAGGGCGCTCCGGCCGTAGTCGTCGGCGCTGTACCCCACGATGATCGTCACAGGCTTGCTCCTGCATCCAGGTCGGTCGAACGGTCCAGGACGGTGCTGCCGGGCCCGCCGGGTGCGTCGTCGTCCTTGTCGGCCGGCTTGCGCAGCCCGCCGAGCACGACGCCGATCAGCAGCACTGCCATCACGGCGTAGACGACGATCGCGACCGGCTCGCTCCAGAGCGTGCTGATGTCGCCCTGCGAGATGGCCAGGGCCTGGGTGAGCTGCTCCTCGACCCGCGGGCCGAGGATCACGCCGATGATGAGCGGCAGCACCGGCAGCCCGAAGCGCCGCATCGCCAGGCCGAGCAGCCCGAACACCGAGCAGCAGGGCCAGGTCGAAGGCCTCGAAGTTGACGCTGTAGGCGCCCGAGCGAGGCGAAGAACAGGATGCCGGCGTAGAGGTAGGGGCGGGGGATCTGCAGCAGCTTGGCCCACAGCGGCGCCATCGGCAGGTTGATCACCAGCAGCAGGGTGTTGGCGATGAACAGGCTGGCCAGCAGCGCCCACACCAGGTCGGGCTCGTTGTCGAGCAGCTGGGGACCCGGCTGGATGCCGTAGCTCTGCATGGCCAGCAGGATGACCGCCGCCGTCGCGGTCGTCGGCAGGCCGATGGCCAGCAGCGGCACCAGGGTGCCGGCCGCGGAGGCGTTGTTGGCGGCCTCCGGCCGGCGACGCCCTCGATGGCGCCCTTGCCGAACTCCTCGGGGTGCTTGCGACAGCTTGCGCTCGGTGACGTAGGACAGGAACGTCGGGACCTCCGCGCCGCCCGCCGGCAGCGCGCCGAACGGGAAGCCGAAGGCCGTGCCGCGCAGCCAGGGCTTCCAGGAGCGGCGTCCAGTCGTCGCGGCTCATCCACGGCTGGCCGACCGGGATGACCTCCAGCGGCTTGCGTCGCAGGTGCGCGGCGACCCAGAGCGCCTCCCCGATCGCGAAGATCGCGACCGCCACGATGACGATGTCGATGCCGTCGGCCAGCAACGGCCGGCCGAAGGTGAGGCGGGCCTGCCCCGTCGACGGTCGCCGACCAGGCCGATGGCCAGGCCGAGGAACAGCGCGATGAAGCCGCGCAGCTTGCGAGGAGCCGAGCACCGCGGTGACCGCGAAGAGGGCGAGCAGCATGATCGCGAAGTAGGACGGGGCGCCGAGCTTGACGACGACGTCGGCGACCGTCGGGGCGAAGAGCACCAGCAGGATGGTGCCGATCGTGCCGGCCACGAAGGAGCCGATCGGCGGCGGTCGCGAGGGCCTGCGAGGCCGGCCGGCCTTGGCCATCTTGTTGCCCTCGATGCGCGGTGATCACCGACGACGACTCGCCGGGGGTGTTGAGCAGGATCGAGGTCGTCGAGCCGCCGTACATCCCGCCGTAGTAGATGCCGGCGAACATGATGATCGCGCTGTCGGGGCTCGATGCCGTAGGTCACCGGGCAGCAGCAGCGCGATGCGTCATCGCCGGGCCGATGCCGGGCAGCACGCCGACGGCGGTGCCGAGCAGCACGCCGAGCACGGCGTACATCAGGTTCGTGGGGGTCGAGCGCGGTGCTGCGAAGCCGTCGAGGAGGAGGTCGAGGCTCCATCAGAGCACCCCGTCCAGGATGCCGGCGGGGATGCGGGATGCCGAGGCCGACGTAGAAGCCGTACCAGCGTGCCGAGCGACAGGGCGAGTGCCGATCGCCAGGTCGCGCACCGGCGTGCCGGCTGCCGAGCACCCAGGCGGAGCCGGCGAACAGCACCGCGCCGGTGATCGCCCAGCCGAGCAGGTCGATCGAGCAGCGATGTTGACCACGAAGACGCCGACCAGCAGGCCGACGGTGCGCCAGTCGGCGCCGCCGGCGAGGTCGACGTCCTCGCCCGTCCTCGGCCTCGGGCCGGTCGCCGCGGGCCGTGGCGACGGCCAGCAGCACGCCGAGCACGACCAGGCACGGCGCCCGACGACGTACGGGAACAGCGTAGGGCTGCACCGGCTGGTCGGCGAAGCCGTCCGCCAGCGTGGTGGCGTCGTAGACGACGTAGGCGCCGACGACGGCGAGGAAGGCGGCGAGGCCGTACTGCGCCCGGTCGACCGCGCGACCGGCCGGCGCGATGCCGGTGGTCGCCGCGGTCGTCGCGTGGGTGGTGGACGTGGTGCTCATGCGAGTCCCAGCTCCTTCAGGGTGTCGGCGACGCGGGTCGTCCTGCTCGGCGAGGAAGTCAGCGAACTCCTCGCCGGTGGCGAAGTTGTCGCTCCAGCCGTTGCGCTCCAGCGCGTCCTGCCACTCGGGGGTGTCGTGCATCTCGGTGAAGCATGTCGATCAGGTAGGTCGCGCTGCTCGTCGGTGATGCCGGGTGGGGCCAGCACCCCGCGCCAGTTGGTGAAGACCAGGTCGACGCCCGCCTCGGTGAGGGTCGGCGCGTCGACGGTGTCGAGCCGCTCCTCGCCGGAGACCGCGAGCACCCGCAGGGAGCCGTCGGCGATCTGGCCCTCGAACTCGCCGAGGCCCGACATGCCGACGTCGATCTTCTCGCCGAGCAGGGCCCTGGTCAGCGGGCCGCCGCCGTCGTAGGTGATGTAGTTGACCTCGCGCGGGCTCGATGTCGACCGCCTGGGCCAGCTGCATCGGGAACAGGTGGTCGGGCCCGCCCGGCGACGAGCCGCCGCCGACGGTGACGCGCCCGGGTCGGCCTTCCAGGCCGTCGACGAGGTCGTCGACGGTCTCGAACGGCGAGTCCGCCGGCACCAGGATCGCCCTCCTGCTCCTCGATCAGCCGGGCGATCGGGGTCGTGTCGGACGACCACCGCGTCGGACTTGTTGGTGTAGACCGCGCCGACGACGCCGAGCCCCATCGGTCATCATCGAGGTCGTCGGCGCCCTCGGCGTTGACCAGCCGCGTGCATCGCGACGGTGCCGCCGGCGCCGAGCGACGTTGGTGACCTCGAAGCGGCCGGTGAGGTCGTCGTCCTCCATCGACCTTCGACCGCGGCGCGGCCGGTCAGGTCGTAGCCACCGCCGGGGCTGTTGGGGATCATCATCTGCAGTCGCCGGTTGTTCGGGTCGTCGGAGCCGCGGGTGACGCCGCAGCCGCGACGGCGCAGGCGCCAGGCGAGCAGCCGTCGACGCGACGAGCGGCGGTGAGGCGGCGAGCGGCGTCTGGGCGCGTCGGGCGGCTCGTCATGGGTGACCTCCAGGGCTCGTGGTCGCGAGTGGACCGTGCGAGCATGGCGCTCGACTGTGGCGGGCGTCACTGTTGCGGATAGCAAAGGAGGTTGTGGTCGTTGTGGTCACCGGCTGCGCGAGCGGGCGTGAGTCGCGCGACGCCGAGAGCTGACCCTCGCCGGGCAGTTCCTCGCGCTCCAGCTCGTCGTGGTGGTCGCTGCTCGCTCGTCGTCGTCGGCGTGGTCTCGCGTGCGCCAGTCGACGGCGACGTTCACGCGACCAGCAGGGCGCCCAGATGCGCTCGGTCGCCGAGTACGTCGCCAACCTGGGCGTCGTCCGCGACCAGCTCGGCCGGCCGCGACGGACCGCCGAGTGCGACCCGGTCGACCGCGGCCGAGTCGCTGGCGTCGCTCCGGCTGACCGCGGCGCTCAGCCTGTCCGCCGCCGACGCGACGTCCTCATCGCCTCGCCCCGACGGGACGGTGCTCGCGGCCGTCCGACCCGTCGCCGGTCGGCAGCCGGACCGAGCTCGGTGACAGCGACGTGCAGCAGGGCCGCGGCTGGATCGGCGACGTCGAGGCCGACGGCGACGCGCGCGGTCGCCGGCGCACGCCCCGATCCTCGACCGACGACGGCTCGGCTCGTCGGGATCGCGATCGCCGAGCAGACCTATCCCATCGCTCGGGGAGCGGCTGACGCGGCGCCGCCGCCCGACCTGGTGCTGTTCCTCGGGCTCGGCGCCGTGCTCGGCGTGCGTCGGCACGCTACGTGCGTCTCGCGCGTGGTCAAGCGCCGCACCCGTGGTCTGGCGCCGACCGAGATCGCCGACGCTCGCCGACCACCGCGAGGCGCTGCTGCACAGCATCCGCGAGGGCGTCGTCGCGGTCGGCACCGACGGCCGGGTGACCATGATGAACGACGCGCGCCAGGCGACCTGCTCGGGCTGCCGTGGCGACCCGGTCGGGCCGCGAGCGTCGCCGACCTCGGCCTCGACGCCGCACGTGCGTCGAGCTGCTCGCCGGCGACCGCCGGACGACGCGCCGCGACGCCAGGACGCCGTGGCCCTCGTCGGCGGCCGGGTGCGTGGTCGTTCAACCGCGCCCGGCGTCCTCGCCACGGTCGCGGGATCGGCACCGTGACGACGCTGCGCGACCGCACCGAGCTGCTCGTCGCTGCAGAGCGAGCTCAGCTCCAACCGCGTCGATCACCGACACGCTGCGCGCGCAGACCCACGAGTTCGACAACCAGCTGCACACGATCTCCGGGCTGGTGCAGCTCGGGGAGTACGACGAGGTGCGCAGCGCTCGTCGGCACGATCACGCCGCCGCCGCGCCGAGATCAGCGACGTCGTCACCGCCCGCATCGACGACCCCGCCGTCGCGGCGCTGCTGATCGCCAAGGCGAGCGCTGGCCGCCGAGCGCGGCGTCGAGCCTGCGTGCTGACCGCCGGACGTCGCGGCTGCCGCGGCCTGGACCCCGACGGCTCCGCCGACCTCGACCACCGTGCTCGGCAACCTCGTCGACAACGCGCTCGACGCGCTGCCGCCGGCGGCGCCGGACGCCGCGGTCGAGCGTCTCGGTGACTGGCACGCGGGACGTGGTCCACCGTGCGGGTGCGCCGACAACGGTCCCGGGCGTGCCCGAGCGAGCTGCGCGAGTCGATCTTCGTGCGCGGGTTCTCGACCAAGCCCGACGGTGCTCGGCGGGCGCGGGATCGGGCTGCCGCTGGTGCAGCTGATCTGCGCGCAGCGCGGCGGGCGCGTCGAGGTCGCCGTGCCGACGAGGGCGGCGCCGTGTTCGCGGTCGCGGCTGCCCGTGCTCGCGGTCCACGGCGGCAGGATGGTACGCGCGTGATCCGCGTCCTCGTCGTCGACGACGACTTCATGGTGGCGCGGATCCACGCCCGCTTCGTCGAGCGCACCGACGGGCTTCGAGGTGGTCGGCACCGCCGCGCACCGGCGCCGACGCGCTCGCGCGAGGTGGCCGACGGCTCGCGCCCGACCTGGTGCTGCTCGACGTGCACCTGCCCGACCGTCACCGGGCTCGACGTGCTCGCGCGCGCTCCGCGGCGGCGGCACCGACGTCGCCGTGCGTGATGGTGACCGCCGAGCGCGAGGCCGAGGCGGTGCGGGCGGCGCCCTGCACGGCGGCGCGATGCAGTACCTCGTCAAGCCGTTCGAGTACGCCGACCTGCGCCGAGCGCCTGCGCCAGGTGCGCGGCGGCGCTACGGCGCCCTCGACGGCGGGCGAGGCCGACCAGGACGACGATCGACGCAGGTCTTCGGCGCCAGCGCGACCACGCCGGCCGGCAGGCGCTGCCCAAGGGGCTCAGCCCCGAGACCGCCGACGCTCGTCGCTGGCGGCGCTGCGCCGGGCGCGGCGAGCTCTCGGCCGTCCGAGGCGCGGCGAGCCGGTCGGGCTCTCGCGGGTCACGCGCCCGGCGCTACCTCGAGCACTTCGTCGAGACCGGCCAGGCCGAGGTCCGCCTGCAGCTACGGCAGCGCCGGGTCGCCCCGAGCGCCGCTACCGCCTCCCCGGCTGAGGACCGGGCTTCCAGGTGCTGGCGCCCCGGCCGGGTCGTCGGGTCCGGCCCTCTACGCTGGTCGGGTGCTCACCATCGACCAGGCCACCTACGACGGCATCGTCGCCCACGCCAAGCGGGACCACCCCGACGAGGCGTGCGGCATCGTGGCCGGCCCCGAGGGCAGCGACCGGCCCGAGCGGCTCGTCGAGATGGTCAACGCCGCCGGCAGCCCGACGTTCTACGAGTTCGACTCCACCGAGCTGCTCGCGCTCTACAAGGAGATGTGGGACAAGGACGAGGAGCCCGTCGTCGTCTACCACTCGCACACCGCCACCGAGGCCTACCCGAGCGTCACCGACATCGGCCTCGCCAGCGAGCCGGGAGCCCACTACGTGCTCGTCAGCACGCGCGAGCACGGGAATACTGACGGCCCTGTGGAGTTCAGGTCCTACAGGATCGTGGACGGCGAGGTGACCGAGGAAGAGGTCACCGTCGTCCCCGAGCCGGAGCCGGCCGAGAGCTGACCGGCACCCCCGCAGCAGCAGTCCCGTACCTGCCGGCAGCACCCGGCAACGAAGCCCAGCACCACGTCCGCGACGCAAGGAGCACCACCGACATGGCCATCGAGGTCCGCATCCCGACCATCCTCCGCACCTACACCGGCGGCGAGAAGGCCGTCGACGGCGCCGGCGGCACGCTGAGCGCCCTCATCGACGACCTCGAGAGCAACCACCCCGGCATCAAGGACCGTCTCATCGACGACTGCCGACCTGCGCCGCTTCGTCAACATCTACGTCAACGACGAGGACGTCCGCTTCATCGGCGGCCTCGAGGCCGAGCTCGAGCGACGGCGACCAGGTCGTCGTGCTCCCCGCCGTCGCCGGCGGAGCCTGAGCCGCGGCTCGGACCGGGCCTGCCACCGATGAGCGACCGATGAGCGACCGCCGCACCTTCGTCCTGGTCGACGGGGAGAACATCGACGCCACCCTCGGTGGCTCGGTCCTCGGGCGGCGGCCGCACCCCGAGGAGCGGCCCCGCTGGGAGCGCGTCACCGCGCACGTCGAGGAGGCGTGGGGGCAGCCGGTCACCGGCCTGTTCTTCCTCAACGCCAGCAACGGCAACCTGCCGACGAGCTTCGTGCAGGCGCTGCTCGCCATGGACTACCGCCCGGTGCCCCTGTCCGGTCGGGCCGACGAGAAGGTCGTCGACATCGGCATCCAGCGCACGCTCACGGCGCTGCTCGAGCGCGAGGACACCGACGTCGTGCTGGCCAGCCACGACGCCGACTTCGCCCCGCAGCTCGAGAGCCTGCTCGGCGACCGACCGACGCGTCGGGCTGATCGGCTTCCGCGAGTTCACCAGCAACCACCTCGTCGACCTCGGCCTCGAGCTGTTCGACCTCGAGTACGACGTGCGCGCCTTCAACGCCGAGCTGCCCCGGGTGCGGATCATCCCGCTCGACGACTTCGACCCGACCTACTTCCTGCGCTGACGCCGCCCGCACCGGGCCGTCCCACCCTGCCCTCGCCCCCCATCTCGCTCCAGGGAGCCTGAACACATGCGTTACGACAACCTGCTCGCCTCGGTCGGCAACACGCCGCTCGTCGGGCTGCCGCGCCTGTCGCCGAGCGCCGACGTACGGCTGTGGGCCAAGCTCGAGGACCGCAACCCGACCGGCTCCATCAAGGACCGCCCGGCCCTGAAGATGATCGAGGAGGCCGAGAAGGACGGCACCCTGCGTCCCGGCTGCACGATCCTGGAGCCGACCTCGGGCAACACCGGCATCTCGCTGGCCATGGCGGCCAAGCTCAAGGGCTACCGGATCGTGTGCGTGATGCCGGAGAACACCTCCGCCGAGCGCCGCCAGCTGCTGCGCATGTGGGGCGCCGAGATCATCTCCTCGCCCGCCGCCGGCGGCTCCAACGAGGCCGTCCGGGTCGCCAAGCAGGTCGCCGAGGAGCACCCCGACTGGGTGATGCTCTACCAGTACGGCAACGCCGCCAACGCCCTCGCGCACGAGGAGGGCACCGGCCCCGAGCTGCTCGCCGACCTGCCCTCGATCACCCACTTCGTCGCCGGCCTCGGCACCACCGGCACCCTGATGGGCACCAGCCGCTACTTCCGCAGGGCCAAGCCCGACGTGCGCATCGTCGCCGCCGAGCCCCGCTACGGCGAGCTGGTCTACGGCCTGCGCAACCTCGACGAGGGCTTCGTGCCCGAGCTCTACGACGCCGACCTGATCGACTCGCGCTTCTCGGTCGGCCCGCGCGACGCCGTACGCCGCATCCGCGAGCTGCTCGAGCTCGAGGGCATCTTCGCCGGCATCTCCACCGGCGCGATCCTGCACGCCGCCCTGGGCCAGGCCGCCAAGGCGGTCAAGGCCGGCGAGAGCGCCGACATCGCGTTCATCGTCTGCGACGGCGGCTGGAAGTACCTCTCCACCGGCGCCTACGAGGGCACCGTCGACGACGCCGAGGAGCGGCTCGAGGGCCAGCTCTGGGCCTAGGCGTGGCTGCCGCTGCCGGCGGTCGAGGCGCGACGACTCCGGGCGGTTGGGCGGACAGGACGCGGGTGCGGCGTCTACCGTCAGCGCATGCGTCGTCTCCCGGCCCTCGTCTCGCAGCTCACCCTCGTCGCGTTCCTCGCCGTCGCCGCCCCGGTCGGGCTGCTGGGCGGCGCCGCACCGGCCCAGGCCCGCGACGGGTCGGTGACCAACGTCCGCCCACCCGGGGTGAAGGGGGACGCGGTCTTCGGAAGTCTGCTCAAGGCCGGACCCGGGGGCTGGGACCCCGCTGACGTCGAGCTGGGCTACCGCTGGAGACGCGACGGGGCCTTCGTGCCCGGCGCCCGCGACCGCACCTACCGGCTCGGCAGTGCCGACCTCGGCCACCGGCTGTCCGTGCAGGTCGAGGCCACCGACCCGCGACCGGGGACGCCGCCACGGCGACCTCGGAGGAGACCGGCCCGGTGGTGCGCGCGACGTACTCGCTCACCGGGGTCCCGCAGGTCCACGGCGTGCTGCGCTACACCCACCGGGTGACCGCCGACGGCAGCAGCTTCCGCCCGGCACCGAAGCGGCTGCGCTACCAGTGGCTGCGCGCGGGGAAGCCGATCGCCGGCGCCACCCGGGCCGGCTACACGCTTCGCGCCGCAGGACGTCGGCCGCCGCATCCGGGTCGGGTCACCGCCTCCGGCCAGGGCTACCGGACGGTCTCGGCCACCTCGGGCCGGCAGGGCGCCGTCAAGCACCGCGTCGACGTCCGGCGCAAGGTCACCTACAGCGTCGGCGACCCGCGGGAAGATCACCACGAGCGTCAAGAAGTTCGCCCGCCTGGCCCAGCAGACGTACGACGACCCGCGGGGCTGGCGGGCCAAGGGCGTGCTCCTTCAGCCGGGTCGCCAAGGGCGGCTCGTTCACCCTCGTCCTGGCCGAGGCCAGCACGGTGCCGAGCTTCTCCAGCCAGTGCAGCGCGACGTACAGCTGCCGGGTGGGTCGCTACGTGATCATCAACCAGACCCGCTGGAAGACGGCCTCGCCGGCGTGGAACAAGGGCGGGCGGAGCGCTGCGCGACTACCGCCACCTCGTGGTCAACCACGAGACGGGCCACTGGCTCGGCAAGGGCCACGCCTACTGCCCCCGGCCGGGCGCGCTCGCACCGGTGATGGCGCAGCAGTCGAAGGGCACCGGCGGCTGTCGCTTCAACCCCTGGCCGACGCCCGCCGAGCTGCGCTGAGTCAGTCGGCGGCAGGCCTCACCGCAGCCGCAGGGGGTGCTTCTTGCCCCAGATGCTGCCCGGGACGGGCTTGACGCCGAGCAGGTCGAGGGCGAGGTCGGCGACGTTGCCGTTGCGGACCGGCTGCTTGGCCGCGGCCACGCCGACCCGGCGGGTGCCGGGGTCGCGGTAGTGCGGGTTCAGCGTGTAGAGGTCGCCGGGGCGATGCCGGGACCCCAGACCACGAACGGCACCCGGTAGTCGGCCAGCAGCTTGTTGTCGCTGTGCGTCGTGCTGTGCCGGGGCCCGCCGTGGTCGGCGGTGAGGATGATGGTCAGGTCGCGCAGCGCCGGCTTCGTGTCGGCGTCCTTCGAGGATCCTGCCCGACGAGGGTGTCCATGTGGCGCACCGCCGCGAGGTAGTCGGGGCCCATGAAGCCCTTCGCGTGGCCCGTCTTGTCCAGGTTGCCCAGGTGCAGGAACGTGAAGTCCCGGTCGGTGGCGACGAGGTCCTTGCGGACGGCCCTGACCAGCGCGCCGTCGCGCTCCTCACGGATGGCGACCCGGTCGATGCCGTCGGGCCACGAGCTCGAGAAGAGCGAGAACTTCGTCTTGGCGGCGTACAGCGCCGTGCTGCAGCCCGGCGCCGTGGGCGACGCTGAAGACCGAGGCCACGCCGTGCCCGGCGGCGGCCTGCACGGTCGCGCGGGCGGCCCGGGTTGTCGTCGTTCCAGGTGACGCCGTGGCCGCCGGAGCGGGCGTCGATGCGGCGCCCGGTGACCATGCTCGTGTGGTTGGGCAGGGTGACGGTCAGCTCGACCTGGCTGCGGGCGTTGAGGGTGGAGGCTCCCTCGTCGACCAGGCGCCACAGGTTCGGCGCACCGTCGTGGCCGACCCTCGCGCAGCGCCGCGGGGTTGAGCGCGTCGATCGAGATCGCGAGCACCTGCGGGTCGTCGGCCTCGCGCCGGTCCCCGATGGCCGCGGGGGCGGCGCTCCGGGCGGCCTCGCTCGGCGCGGGCACCACGGCAGTGGCCGGCGCGAGGACGGCCAGCGACAGTGCCGCGACCGCCACGGAGCCGGCCAGGGTCAGCGTCTGACGGGGAGTGGGGGACGTGCTCGGGAGGGCGCGGAGGGGGCGACGGATCACGCGCGAACTGTACGTCGTCGGACGTCGCCGCACGCGATCCGACGTGACGTCCGTCGCGACTGCGAGACCCTCGAGCGCCGACGCCGTACCGTTACCTCTTGTGCCACCGTCGACGTCGCCCCGCCCCGCGGCGAGCCCCGAGCTGCAAGCCGCGCCGATCGGCATCTTCGACTCCGGCTTCGGCGGCCTCACCGTCGCTCGCTCGGTGATCGACCAGCTGCCCCACGAGTCGCTGCTGTACGTCGGCGACACCGCGCGCCAGCCCTACGGCCCCAAGCCGATCGCCGAGGTCCGCGAGTACGCCCTCGAGTGCCTCGACCACCTCGTCGACCAGGGCGTCAAGGCCCTCGTCATCGCCTGCAACTCCGCCAGCGCAGCGATGCTGCGCGACGCCCGCGAGCGCTACGACGTGCCGGTGGTGGAGGTCATCTACCCGGCGACGCGGCGCGCGGTCGCCGCCACCCGCAACGGCCGCATCGGCGTGATCTGCACCGCTGCCACCGCCGAGTCGATGGCCTACGACGACGCGTTCGCCGCGGCACCCCACCTGAGCATCACCACGCGTCCGTGCCCGCGCTTCGTCGACTTCGTCGAGGCCGGGGTCACCGCCGGCGACGACCTGCTGAGCGCCGCCCACGAGTACCTCGACCCGCTCACCGCGGCCGGCGTCGACACCGTCGATCCTCGGGCTGCACGCACTACCCGCTGCTCACCGGCGTCATCTCCTACGTGATGGGGGAGGACGTGACCCTGGTCAGCAGTGCCGAGGAGTGCGCGAAGGACGTCTACCGGATGCTCGCCGACACCGGGCTGATGCGTGAGTCGGGAGAGCCGACGTACCGCTTCGACACGACGGGTGCACCGGAGGAGTTCGAGACGATCGGGCGCCGGTTCCTGGGTCCGGAGATGGTCGCGGCCGGCCAGTTCGCGGGAGGCCTGGCCTAGTGGACGAGCAGGTGACGGCATGATGGTCGGCATGAGGCTGACGATCGTCGGGTGCTCGGGTTCCTATCCCGGGCCCGACTCTCCGGCCAGCTGCTACCTGGTCGAGGCCGAGGGTCCCGACGGCGCCGGAGGCACGCGCACCTGGCGGATCCTGCTCGACCTCGGCAACGGCGCGCTGGGCCAGCTGCACCGCTACGCCGACCCGCTCGCGATCGACGCGGTGCTGATCAGCCACCACCACGCCGACCACTGCCTGGACCTGTGTGGCTACTACGTCATGCGCAAGTACCACCCCAGCGGCCCGCAGCCGCCGATCCCCGTCTGGGGGCCCTCGGGCACCGGGGAGCGGTTGGCGCGCGCCTACGAGCTGCCGATCGACCCGGGGATGACCGAGGAGTTCGACGTTCCTCGAGCACGAGCAGGACCGGCGGTCACGATCGGGCCGTTCGACGGTCGAGCCGATCCGCGTCAACCACCCGGCCGAGGCCTTCGGGCTGCGGGTCACCGCCGGCGGTGCCACCCTCGGCTACAGCGGCGACACCGCGACCTGCGAGGGCATCGACCGGGTCGCCGCCGGTGTCGACCTGTTCCTCTGCGAGGCGTCGTTCCGCGACGAGGACGACAACCCGCCCGACATCCACCTCACCGGGGTCGAGGCCGGTCGAGATCGCCACCCGGTCGGGGGCGACGCGGCTGGTGCTCACCCACGTGCCCGCCGTGGTTCGACCGCGACGGGATGCTCGCCGAGGCGCGGGCGTCGTACGACGGTCCGGTCGAGCTGGCCGGGGCCGGCGACGTCTACGACATCGCGCCCGGACCTGAGGACACGAGCACTGCTCGACGACTCGCCCACCCCTCGGTGGATTGACACGCTGCCGGTCGGGCAGAGTGACGCCATGATCTCCGTGCAGGGCCTCACCCGCCGCTATGGCGACTTCGCAGCCGTCGACGACGTGACCTTCTCCTGCCAGCCCGGACGGGTCACCGGCTTCCTGGGACCCAACGGTGCCGGCAAGACGACCACGATGCGGATCCTGGTCGGGCTCACCTCGGCCACCAGGGGCACCGCGACGATCGGTGGGCAGCGCTACACCGACATCGCCAACCCCGGCCGCCACGTCGGCGTGCTCCTCGACGCCGGTGCCCAGCACGGTGGTCGCACCGGTCGCGAGGTGCTCACGCTCGGGGCGATGACGATGGGGCTGCCGAAGTCGCGCGTCGACGAGATGCTCCACCTCGTCTCGCTCACCGGCGACGAGGCCGGCCGCCGGGTGCGCAACTACTCCCTCGGCATGAAGCAGCGCCTCGGGATCGCCCACGCGCTGCTGGGCGACCCCCAGGTGCTGATCCTCGACGAGCCGGCCAACGGGCTCGACCCGGCCGGCATCCGCTGGATGCGTGGCCTGCTCAAGGGGTACGCCGACCGCGGCGGCACCGTGCTCCTGTCGAGCCACCTGCTGCACGAGGTGGAGCTGGTCGCCGACGAGATGATCCTCATCGGTCGCGGCCGGATCCTCGCCCAGGGCGACAAGCAGAGCCTGCTCGACAGCAACCGGGGGACCAGGCAGGTCACGACCAACGTGATGGCGCTCGACAACGACGCGCTCGCCGCGGCCCTGCGCGAGCGTGGGTATCGCCGTCACCCAGGGCCCGGGCTACCTCACCGCCCAGTGCGCCAGCGTCGACGTCGGCCGGGTCGCGGCGGAGCAGCAGCTCGTCCTCACCGACCTGCGCTCGGTCGAGGGCGGGCTCGAGGACCTGTTCCTCGAGCTCACCTCCGACACCCAGCGCGAGGAGCGCAGCCCCCAGCCGACGATGCCGGCACCTCCGCAGGCACCGCCCGCCGGATTCCCGCCCCCGAGCAACGACCCGACAGGAGCCGCCCGATGAGCACCCTCCAGCCCACCACCCAGGCGGCTGCCGCTCGGCGGCGGCATCCCGTTCCTCCGGCTCGTGCGGGTCGAGCTGCGCAAGTGCGTCGACACCGTGGCGAGCTTCTGGCTGGTCGCCTCCATCGCGATCCTGGTCGTCGTCGTCGACGGGTTCGTCCTCGTCGCCACGCTCGTGCAGGGCCTGGAGGTGTCCTTCAACGACTTCACCGGCGTCGCCGCCGGGGTGACCTCGCTGCTGCTCCCGGTGCTCGGGATCATGCTCGTGACCAGCGAGTGGAGCCAGCGCACGGCGATGGTCACCTTCTCCCTCGAGCCGCGCCGGTTGCGGGTGGTGATGGCCAAGCTCGTGGTCGGCCTCGTGCTGACCCTGCTGACCGTGCTGGTCTCGATCCTGATCGGCGTGCTCTTCACCGGCCTGTGCGAGATCGTCCAGTCGGACCAGACGTCGTGGGGCGTGGACGGGTCCGGTCTGGTCGGGTTCTTCCTGACCCAGTGCCTGGCCATGGCCGGCGGGTTCGCCCTGGCCGCGCTGCTGCTCAACACACCGGCGGCGATCGTCACGTTCTTCATCTACAAGTGGGCCATCCCCATCGTGCTGTTCATCATCAGCGACCTGGTGGAGGCGTTCGCGAAGATCTCGCCCTACGTCAACTTCCTCGAGGCCCAGGACCCCCTGTTCGACCTGAGCCTCAACACCGCGCAGGAGTGGGCGCAGCTGCTGGTCTCCGGGTTGATCTGGCTCGGGATCCCCCTCGCCCTCGGGCTGCTGCGGATCCTGCGGGCCGAGGTGAAGTAGGTCGGCGGCGGCGAGGGGACGCAGGTCAGTCCTGACCGGCGTCGTGGACACAGATGGCGATCTGGACCCGGTTGGTGACCCCCAGCTTGTCGAACACGCGTGAGACGTGCGCCTTCACGGTCGGCACCGAGAGGTGCAGCCGGCTGCTGATCTCGGCGTTGCTCAGGCCCTGACCGATCGCCTGGGCGACGTCGTGCTCGCGCACCGTGAGCCCGGCAAGGCGTTCGCGCGCGATCCGCCCGCGGGCGTCGGGGACGGCGAGACGCACCTGCTCGATGAGGGTTCGGGTGGCCGACGGCGACAGCATCGGATCTCCTGCCACGACCCGGCGGATGGCCTCGACGATCTCGGCCGGTGGGGTGTCCTTCAGCAGGAACCCCTCGGCTCCGACCCCGATGGCCTGGACGACGTGGTCGTCGGCGTCGAAGGTGGTCAGCACGATGACCCGCGGCGGGTCGGTCCGCTCGTGCAGACGTCGCGTCGCCTCGAGACCGTTGAGGCCCGGCATCCGGATGTCCATGAGCACCACGTCGGGCGCGAGCTCGGCGCACCGATCCAGCGCCTCCTGGCCGTCGCCGGCCTCCCCGACGATCTCCAGGTCGGGCTGCCCGCCGAGCATCAGCCGCAGGGCCGAGCGGACGAGGGCGTCGTCGTCGACGATCAGCAGCCGAGTCATGCGGTCCACGGTAGCCAGCCTCGGAGCACGAAGCTGTCGTCCTCGACACCGTGCGTCGAGACGGCCACCGCCGCAGCTCGACCCGCTCGGTGAGCCCGGCCAGCCCGAGCCCCGCACCGGGTACGACGGATCTCGCGAACCCCACGCGATTTCGGAGCACGACGTCGATCCCGGTGCCGGGACAGCCGTGCACCGCCACCGTCAGCTGAGCCCCGGTGGCGTGCTTGCGGGCGTTGGTGATGCCCTCCTGGACGATCCGGTACAAGGCCCTCCCCGCGGCATCGGGCACCGGGACCTCGTCGGCCACCTCCTCGACGTACTCGACGCGGTGGCCGGAGCGGCGCGCCTCGGCGACGAGGTCGGCCAGGTCGGCGTACGTCGGCAACGGGGCGTCGAGGACCTCCCCGGACTCGTCGCGCAGGACCCCGAGGACGGCCCGGAGGTCGGTGAGTGCCTGGTGCGAGGTCTCGCGGATCATCCCGGCTCCGTGGCGCAGCTCGGCGGTGGTGAGGTCCTCACGGTAGGCCAGGGCACCGGCCCGCATCGAGATCTGGGAGATCCGGTGGGCGAGCACGTCGTGCATCTCGCGCGCGATCCGGCTGCGCTCGGCCAGGCGCGACTGGCGCACCCGCAGCTCCTGCTCGGCCTCGGCCCGCTCGGCCCGCGAGCGCAGGGTCGAGAGCAGCTCGCGCCGGGAGCCGACGTACATCCCCCAGGCCATGGTCGCGGCCACCGCGGCCACGTTGAGCGTGCTGGTGACCCAGCCGGGCTCGGCCGAGCTCTCCGGGTGCAGGAGGCTGAAGACCTGCGCGGCGACCACGGCCAGGATCGACACGGGCACGATCTCGCGCCACTGACGACGGGTGGCCAGCGAGACAGCCGCCAGGGTGGCGGGTCCGGCCGCCAACGCGGAGGCGGCGCTGAGCAGCGTCGTGACCACCGCGATGGTCACGGGGTGGCGTCGGCGCAGGTACATCAGCGCCAGGCTGGTCGGTCCGGCCACCACGTCCACCACGAAGTCGACGTCGCCCTGCAGCTCGGCCACGGACACCCAGGCAACCAGGCTGATGACCAGCACGAGCGCGAGGCGCCAGACCTGTCCCCACGTCCCGACGGGACGCGGGCGGTAGCTGTGCTCGCGATCGTCGTCCGCCACGTGCACCACCGTAGGCACCCGGGGGACCTGCCCGCCAGCGACGCTGGTCGTGCCGCACCCCCGACGAAGGTCGGGGGTACTTGGTCCGCGCGGCCGACCAAGGTCTGGCCGGGACCAGTCCTGCGGCCGATGCGCTCGGCGCGCTCGTTGCCCCAGGCTGGCACCATGATCGACGTCGAAGGACTCACTCGGACCTACGGCGGCTTCACGGCCGTCGACGACATCAGCTTCGCCTGCGCGCCCGGCCGGGTCACCGGCTTCCTGGGCCCCAACGGCGCCGGCAAGACGACCACGATGCGCATCCTGGTCGGTCTCACGCCCTCCACCCGCGGCAGGGCCACGATCGGCGGCCATCTGTACCGCGACCTGCCGAACCCGGGTCGCCACGTGGGGGTGCTGCTCGATGCCGGTGCTCAGCACGCCGGGCGCACGGGCCGCGAGATCCTGACCCTGGGCGCCATGACGATGGAGCTCCCGCGCTCGCGCGTCGACGAGATGCTGCACCTGGTCTCGCTGAGCGACGTCGAGGCCGGGCGCCGCCTGCGCGACTACTCCCTGGGCATGAAGCAACGTCTCGGGATCGCCTACGCGCTCCTGGGCGACCCCGAGGTGCTGATCCTCGACGAGCCGGCCAACGGGCTGGACCCGGCCGGCATCCGCTGGATGCGTGGCCTGCTCAAGGGGTACGCCGACCGCGGTGGCACCGTGCTGCTCTCGAGCCACCTGCTCAACGAGGTCGAGCAGGTGGCCGACGAGATGATCCTGATCGGGCGCGGCACGATCGTCGCCCAGGGCGACAAGCGGAGCCTGCTGGCCATGGACACCTCGGTGAGCACCCTCGCCGGGTCCCTCGACGACGACGCCCTGGTGGCGGCGTTGGGCCAGCACGGCTACTCCGTCACGCCCGAGGGTGACCTGCTCCGGGTCGGCTGCACTCCGGCCGACGTCGGCCGGGTGGCTCTCGAGCACTCGATCGTCCTCACCGACCTGCGCAACGGCGGGGCGGGGCTGGAGGACCTGTTCCTCCAGCTCACGTCCGACAGCCAGCGCGACGCCCTCACGTCCGGAGCCCCCGCATGAGCACCCCCGTCCCTCCACACCCCGGCGCCGGCAGCGCCCTCACGATCGACATCTCCGGTTCCTCACCGGTGGGGATGCGGACCCTGGTCACGGTGGAGGCCCGCAAGGCGTTCGACACCCGTGCGGGTCGCTGGTTCTCGGGCTCGATCCTCGCCCTGGTCCTGCTGGCCACCGGGCTCGGCGCGTTCTTCTTCCCCGACGACTCCCAGACCTACGTCGAGATGCTGAGCCTCAGCGGCGGCATCCTGGGCTACTTCCTGCCGGTCCTGATGATCCTGCTGGTCACCAGCGAGTGGAGCCAGCGCACCGGCCTGGCGACGTTCACCCTCGAGCCGCGCCGCTCGCGGATCGTGGCGGCCAAGCTGCTGGCCGGCGGGGGAGTCTCGCTGGTCGCACTGCTCGTCGGGATGGTCATCGCCGCGGTGGGCACCCTGGTCAGCCCGGTCAACGGCGGATCGGCGGTGTGGGACCTCGGCCCGGGCGAGCTGTGGAGCTTCGTCTTCACCAGCCTGATCGGCGTCCTCGTGGGCTTCGCGATCGCGATGCTGGTGCGCAACTCAGCCGCCGCGATCGTCGGCTACTTCGTCTACACGCTCATCGTCCCGACCGTCGCCGGCATCCTCGGAGCGCTCGTCAGCGGGCTCGAGGGCGTCATCCCGTGGGTGGAGTTCAACACCGCCCAGACGCCGCTGATCACCGGGGACTACCAGGCGAGCGGCCACGAGTGGGCGCAGATCCTGGTGGCCGGCACCCTCTGGCTCGTCGTGCCGGTCGTCATCGGGATCGCTCGGCTCCTGCGGGCCGAGGTGAAGTAGGCCGCGGCCGAGCGGGTTGCCGGTCTGTCGGCCGGGCGCCCTAGGCTCGTGGCCATGACCTCCCGCGAAGACGGCCGCGCCGACGACGAGCTGCGCCCGATCACGATCACCCGCAACTGGCTCGACCACGCCGCCGGCTCCGTGCTGGTGGAGTTCGGCAAGACCCGCGTCCTGTGCGTGGCCTCGGCCTCGGAGGGTGTGCCGCGCTGGCGCAAGGGCTCCGGCCTCGGCTGGGTCACCGCCGAGTACGCCATGCTCCCCGGCTCGACCCACACCCGCTCCGACCGCGAGTCCGTCAAGGGCCGCATCGGTGGCCGCACCCACGAGATCAGCCGTCTGGTCGGACGGTCGCTGCGCGCGGTCATCGACTACGAGGCGATGGGGGAGAACACCATCCAGCTCGACTGCGACGTCCTCCAGGCCGACGGAGGCACCCGCACCGCCGCCATCACCGGGGCCTACGTCGCGCTGGCCGACGCCTGCGCCTCGCTCGGCGTCATGGAGACCCTCACCGGCTCCGTGGCCGCCGTCAGTGTCGGCATCATCGACGGCGTCCCCGGCTCGACCTGCCCTACGTCGAGGACGTGCGCGCCGAGACCGACATGAACGTCGTGATGACCGGCGCCGGCTCCTTCGTCGAGGTGCAGGGCACCGCCGAGGGCGCGGCGTTCGACCGCGCCGAGCTCGACGCGCTGCTCTCGCTCGCCGAGAAGGGCTGTGCCGACCTCACCCGGCTGCAGCGCGAGGCGCTCGCCAGTGCCTGAGGCCGGCCCGGCCCGGCTGCACCTGGCCTCGCGCAACGCCAAGAAGATCGCTCGAGATGGAGCGCATCCTCGCCGAGCACCTGCCCGGGGTGACCGTGGTCGGCCTCGACGACGTCGCGGCGTACGACGAGCCGGTCGAGGACGAGCCGACCTTCGCCGGCAACGCGCTGCTGAAGGCGCGCGCCGGGCTGGCCGCCACCGGGCTGGCGACCGTCGCCGACGACAGCGGGCTGTGCGTCGACGCGCTCAACGGGATGCCCGGGGTGCTCTCGGCGCGCTGGTCGGGCCCGCCCAAGTCCGACGAGCGCAACAACGAGCTGCTGCTCGCCCAGCTGTCCGACGTGCCCGACGAGCGCCGCGGTGCCCACTTCACCTGCGCGGTGGCGGTGTGCGTGCCCGACGGCCGTGAGCTCGTCGTCGAGGGCCACATGGCCGGCACGGTCGTCCGGGAGGCGCGCGGTGCCGGCGGCTTCGGCTACGACGTGCTGTTCGTCGCCGACGAGCGCCCCGGGCTCACCACCGCCGAGCTCTCCCGCGAGGAGAAGGACGCGATCTCGCACCGCGGGCACGCCCTGCGCGAGCTCGCGCCGCTGCTGCCGGCCCTCCTCTCCGAGGGCTGACCCGACCGACGCCGTGGGCCCACGCCGCGGGCCGACGTCAGGACGTCCAGGTCCAGCTGTCGAGGACCGTCGCGAAGTCGTCCTCGGAGACGGTGTCGCCCTCCGAGGGCAGCGTCAGCGCGACCGAGTACTGCTTGCCGTCGTGCAGCGCGAGGTAGACGACCTGGTCGATCAGCAGCTCGTTGACGTTCAGCCGGGCCCGGAACTCGACCCCGATCGCACGCTCGCCGTCCATCGTGATCTCGTCGATCGGCACGGGGACGGCGCCGTCGGAGCCGCTCAGGTTGCGCTTCCACAGGTCGGCGAGCTGTTCGGGGGTGTCGGCGTTCGCCGGCCGAGAGCGACTCCACGAGGATGTTGCTCTGGGCCAGCGTCGATGGAGGAGCCCAGGACGATGATCGTGTCGAGGGTGGAGCCGATCCCGCTGTCGCCTCGCCTCGTCGTAGGCGTCGTTCCAGCCCACTCCGGGCAGGTCGAAGTAGTAGCCGTCGCCCACGATCGCGCCGTCGGGGACGTCGACCGGCGGTGTGGTGCTCGTCGGGGCGGTCGGGTGACGCGCTGCTCGACTCGTCGGCGGAGTCGCTGGTCGACTCGCCGGTCGACTCGCGGGCGAGTCGCTGACCGTCGTACCGTCGTCGGCCTGGTCGTCGTCGCCCACCGGTCGCGACCACGAGGGTCACGGCGATCGCGGCGATGACCACGACGACGCCGACGACGCCCGCGATGATCGCGCCGATGTTGCGCGACGCGGCGGCGGGCCCTGGTAGCCGGGCGGTCCCGGCGGTCCGCCGTACGGCGGCGGCGGACCGCCGATCGCTCGCCGGCGGGGTCGACCCGGCCGGTGGCCCGTAGCTGCTGGGCGGGGGCTGCCCCCAGGGGCTCTGCTCGCTCACGGGCACCAGTATGCGGGGCACGGGTCGTGAGGTGCCGAAGGCGGGACTCGAACCCGCACGCCCTGGAGCACAGGTACCTAAAACCTGCGTGTCTGCCAATTCCACCACTCCGGCCGAAGCGGCACCAGTGTGCCAGTCG
Organism: uncultured Actinomycetota bacterium; assembly: GCA_963757695.1. Lineage (GTDB taxonomy): Bacteria > Actinomycetota > Actinomycetes > Propionibacteriales > Nocardioidaceae > Nocardioides. Next base: position 409,195 of record CAVWTJ010000001.1, on the reverse strand, counting down.
GGGCTCGGTGGTCGGTGGGTCCGGGTCAGTCCAGGCCGAGGTCGCGGCGCAGCTTGGCGACGTGACCGGTGGCCTTGACGTTGTACTGCGCGAGCTCGATCGTGCCGTCCGCGTCGACGACGAAGGTCGAGCGGATCACGCCCTGCACGACCTTGCCGTACAGCTTCTTCTCGCCGAACGCGCGCGTAGGCGGCCATCACGGCTCTTGTCGGGGTCGGAGAGCAGGGTGATGGTCAGGCCGTCCTTCTCGCGGAACTTCGCGAGCTTCTCCGGCTTGTCGGGGGAGATGCCGAGCGACCTCGTAGCCGGCCGCCTTGAGCGAGTCGAGGGAGTCGCTGAAGTCGCAGGCCTGCTTGGTGCAGCCCGGCGTCATCGCGGCCGGGTAGAAGTAGACGACCACCTTGCGAGCCGCGCAGGTCGGAGAGGGAGACCTCGGCGCCGGTGTCGTCGGTGAGGGTGAAGTCGGGGGCGGTGTCGCCGGGGGCGAGGCGGGCGTCCGAGGCTCATCGGGGAGTGACTCCAATCCGAAGCGGGGGTTGTTGCGAACACTTTGCAACAACGTAGGGTGGGCCTCGCACGACGGAACGCCACGTTCAACCTATCCACCTACCGATCGACAGCGGGAGCGCTCCATGCACGTGCCTGACGGATTCCTCGACGCGCCCGACCTCGATCGCGACGGGAGTCGTGGCCGCCACCGTGGTCGGCGTGTCCCTGCGCAAGGCGCGCGCGCGAGCTCGACGACCGCACCGCCCCGCTGGTCGGCCTGGTCGCGGCGTTCATCTTCGCCACCCAGATGCTCAACTTCCCGGTCGCCTCCGGCACCAGCGGGCACCTGCTCGGCGGCGCGATCGCCGCGGTCCTGGTCGGGCCGTGGACGGCGGTGCTGTGCACGAGCACCGTGTTCCTCGTGCAGTGCCTGCTCTTCGCCGACGGCGGCATCACCGCCCTGGGCACCAACATCCTGCTGATGGGCATCGTCACCGTCGTCGGTCGGCTGGCTGGTCTTCCGCGGGCTCCAGGCGGTGCTGCCCAAGCGCATCGCGATGGTGCCCGTGTGCGCCGGTCTGGGTGCGCTGGTCAGCGTCCCGGTCGCGTCGCTCGCCTTCGTCGGCCTGTACGCCGTCGGCGGCACCGCCGACCTCCCGCTGAGCAGCCTGGCGACCGCCATGGTCGGCGTGCACGTGCTCATCGGGATCGGCGAGGCCGCTGATCACCTTCCTCGCCGTCGGCAGCATCATCGCGGTCCGCCCCGACCTGGTCTACGGCGCGCGCCGGGTGCTGGAGAGCGCGCACCGCTCGAGATCCGCGGCCAGGCCGCGCAGTCCTCGGAGCTGTCCGGCATGAGGCCGGGTCAGCACCAGGGCGGTCGCGCTGGGGATCTTCCTGGTGGCGCTCGTGCTCGCCGGCATCGTCAGCTTCTACGCCGCCAGCAGCCCCGACGGGCTGACCAAGGTGTCGCAGGACAAGGGCTTCGCCGACACCGAGACCGACCACGCCACCGGCGACAGCCCGTTCGCCGGCTACGGCAGCAGCTTCCTCGACGACGACCGGGTCGGCACCGGTGTCGCCGGCGTCGTCGGGGTCCTGGTCGTGCTGGGCATCGGGAGCGGCATCACGCTCGCCGTGCGGCGGCGTCCTGCTCCCGCGGACGAGCGCGACGTCGACGTCTCGTCGGCGGGCTGAGCCGCAGTGGGCGGCGAGCACGGTCACCTGCTGCACTTCCACGGCCACTCGCGCGGTCCACCGCGCTCCCGCGCACCTGAAGGTGCTGGCCCTGCTCGGCGTTCATGATCACGGTCGTGGCCACCCCCGACGACTGGTTCGTCGCGTTCGGCGCCTACCTCGTGCTCCTCGTCGGGCTGGTGCGGCTCTCGCGGGTGCCGCCGACGTACCTCCTCAAGCGGATGGTCGTCGAGGTCCCGTTCGTGCTCTTCGCCGCGCTGCTGCCCTTCGTCGCGCACGGCCCCCGGGTCGAGGTGCTGGGCGCTGAGCCTCTCGGAGTCGGGCCTGCTCGCGGGCTTCGGGCTGCTTCGCCACTGCCACCCTCGGGGTGATCGCCAGCCTGACGCTCGCGGCGACCACCGAGCCGCAGGCGCTGCTGCAGAGGACTGGAGCGGCTGCACCTGCCGCAGATGCTCGTGCAGATCATGGGCTTCATGATCCGCTACCTCGAGGTGGTCACCGACGAGCTGCGCCGGATGGCGATCGCCCGGGAGTCGCGCGGCTTCGAACCGCGCAATCCCGCGGCACTGGCCGGTGCTGGCCACGTCGTTCGGTGCGCTGTTCATCCGCTCCTACGAGCGCGGCGAGCGGGTGCACCTGGCGATGCTCTCGCGGGGCTACGACGGGCAAGATGCCCTCGTGAGGGACTCCAGATGAGCACGCCGGTCCTCGAGGTCTCGCGGCCTCGCCTACGCCTACCCCGACGGCCACCAGGCCCTCGCCGGCGTCGACCTGCACGTCCACCAGGGGGAGCGGGTCGCCCTGCTCGGGCCCAACGGCGCCGGCAAGACCACGCTCGTGCTGCACCTCAACGGGATCCTGGTCGCCGGCGCGGGCACGCGTGTCGGTCAGCGGGCTGCCGGTCGAGAAGCAGCACCTCCAGGAGATCCGGCGCCGGGTCGGCATCGTCTTCCAGGACCCCGACGACCAGCTCTTCATGGGCACGGTGCGCGCCGACGTCGGCTTCGGCCCCGCCAACCTGGGCCTGAAGGGCGCCGCGCTCGACACCCGCGTGATGGACGCGCTCGACCTGGTCGGCATGGCCGACTTCGCCGACCGCCCGCCGCACCACCTGTCGTTCGGGCAGCGCCGCCGGGTCGCGGTGGCGACCGTGCTGGCGATGCAGCCCGAGATCCTGGTGCTCGACGAGCCGTCGTCCAACCTCGACCCGGCCTCGCGTCGCGAGCTCGCCGACATCCTCCGCTCGCTGGACGTGACGGTGCTGATGGTGACCCACGACCTGCCCTACGCCCTCGAGCTCTGCCCGCGGTCCGTGGTGCTCTCCGACGGCCACGTCGTGGCCGACGGGACGACGTACGACGTGCTCACCGACGACGCCCTGATGACGCGCCCACCGCCTCGAGCTGCCGTTCGGCTTCGATCCGCGGACCGCCGCGCCGAGACGCATTGATAGCCTGCCGTCGTGACCAATGAAGCCGACGACCTCGCCCGCGAGATCGAGGAGACGCGCGAGCGCCTCGCCGTCACCATCGACCAGCTCCTCTACCGGCCTCACCGAAGACGATCGTGAGCCGCGAGGTGGCCTCGATCAAGGGTCACTACGTCGACTCCGAGTCCGGTGAGCCGCGCACGGACAACATCCTCAAGACCGTCGGCGGTGTGGTCGGCACGATCGTGCTGTTCGTCGTCGTGCGCCGCCTCGTGCGTTGACCCAGCCGTGCACGTGACCGGACGGGGCGTCTCCCGTGGCTGACAGGCAGCCGATCAAGATGCTCCACGACCGGGTGCTGTGCGAGCTGGACGCGGAGGCCGGTGAGCGTCGTTCCTCCGGCGGCATCGTGATCCCGGCGACCGCCGCCATGGGAGCCCGCCGCCTGGCCTGGGCCAGGGTGGCCGCCGTCGGCCCGCACGCCCGCTCCGTCGAGGTCGGTGACCGGGTCCTCTTCGACCCCGAGGACAAGTCCGAGGTCGAGGTCTCGGGGGAGACCTACGTCGTGATGCGCGAGCGCGACATCCACGCGGTCGCCGCCGACCGGCTCGCCGACGAGTCCGCCGGCCTCTACCTCTGAACCTGCCGGCTCGGGTGCCGAGTCGACGCTACTCAGGTGCCGAGTCGGCGCGACGTCGCGCCGACTCGACCCGGACCGGTGGTGATCAGCAGCCGGTGGGCGGTCTGGGTGGTCCGGGCCGCCGGCGCACGAGCGGCGCCGACGGTGCCGCTGCGATGAGCCCGAGCTCGGCGTTGTCGGCGTCGGCGAGGGGCGAGTCGGTGGGCTGGCGTCGTACCTCGGGCAGGTAGGCCGCCGCCGTCGTCGCGCAGAGCATCCCGACGGCGAGCAGCAGGAACCCGATCGTGTAGCCACGCTCGAGCGGGTAGCCGGACGCGCCGAGGTGGGCGGTGATCACGCCGGCCATGACGGCCGAGCCGATGGAGCCGCCGATGGTGCGGATGTTGGCGTTCATGCCGCTCGCGACACCGGTCTGCTCCCGCGGCACACTGGCGATGACCACGCCGGCCAGGCTGGAGAAGACGAGTCCGGACCCGAGGCCCTGCAGCGTCGTGGCGGCGTACAGCTGCCAGGTGTGGGCGTGGAAGAGGGCGACCGAGGCGAACGCGGCGGTCATGCCGAGCGTGCCGGTCATGATCACCCGGCGGGCGCCGACGTGGCTGATCAGTCCGGCCGTCACGAAGCCGACGAGGAAGCTGCCGAGGGCGCTGGGGAGCAGCACCCGGCTGGCCTCGCCGAGGGTGGCGCCGAACCCGTAGCCGGAGGACGTCGGTGTCAGCAGCAGCTGGGGGAGGAAGCCGAACGACGCGAACGTGCCGAAGCCGACGAACCCGGCCACCGCGTTGGTCGTCCAGACCCCGCGAACACGCATCATCCGCATGTCGATCATCGGTACGGCGACCCGGTTCTCCACCCGCACCCACAGCCACCCGACCACGACCGCGGTGACGAAGAGCCCGACCACCCGCGGGGAGCCCCAGCCCCAGGTGTTGCCCTGGCTGACCCCGAGGAGGAGGGCGACCAGCGCGACCGCCAGCGGGACCGCCGGGAGCAACGGCACGCCACCGGGGGTCAGGTGCGGCGACTCGGGCACGAGCAGGAGCGCCCCGACGGCGGCGAGCACGGTCGCGATCATGGGCAGCCAGAACAGCCAGTGGTAGCCGAGCCCGGCGACGATCGGGCCGGCGAGCACGATGCCGAAGCCGAAGCCGACCGCAGTGAGCGACGCGATGACGCTCAGGGCGCCGCGGACCCGTTCGCCGAACTCGTCGCGGATGATCCCGAACGACAGCGGCAGGACGCCACCGCCGATGCCCTGCACGATCCGGGCACCGATCAGCCACCCGATGCTCGGGGCCAGGGCGGCGAGGAGCGAACCCAGCGACAGGACCGCGAGGGTCCCGACCAGGACCCGCTTCTTGCCGACCGCGTCACCCACCCGGCCCAGGATCGGCGTCGCGATCGAGGCCGAGAGCAGGTAGGCGGTCAGCACCCACGTGACCGTGCTCTGGTCGGTGTCGAACTGTCGCTGGATCTCGGCCAGCACGGGGACGATCAGCGACTGCAGCAGCGCGAACGACGACACCGACACGGCGAGGACCGCGAAGGTGGTGCGCTCGTTCGCGCGCCGGCGCGCCGGCTGCCCTGGTTGCATGAGGCAACCAAAGTAACCGGATCCGGCGGTGGCCCTGGGGCGGGGTCCACGGGCCGGGTCCACGGGCGGGGTCCACGGGTGGGGTCCACGGGTGGGCGGCGCGTCAGCCGGTCGTCGCCGGTCGTCGAGCCGGGGTGCTCCCGGACGCGACGAAGGCCGGTCCGAGTGGACCGGCCTTCATGGGTGGTACGGCATCAGGGACTTGAACCCCGAACCCGCTGATTAAGAGTCAGCTGCTCTGCCAATTGAGCTAATGCCGCTTGGGTGACGCGAGATGAAAACATACCAGCGGGGCGCCGTCGGGGAAAATCGGGCCGGCTCAGAGCGAGGCGAGGACCGCCTGCGCGGCGTTGTGGCCACCCAGGCCGGACACGGCTCCACCGCGACGCGCACCGGATCCGCACAGGAGGACCGCGTCGAGATCGGTCTGCACGCCCCACTGCTGGGCGGGGGTCTCCAGGCGGGAGCGCTGCGGTGCCCAGGGCCAGGCGAGGTCGCCGTGGAAGATGTGGCCGCCCGGCATGGCCAGGTCGCGCTCGACGTCCTGCGGGATCTTGGCCTCGACGCACGGGTTGCCGTCGGCGTCGCGCGCCAGGCACGACGCCAGGGGCTCGACCAGGTGCTCGTCGAGGGCGGCGATGGCCCGCTCGACCGCCAGCGCCTTCTGCCCCTCGGGGTCGCCGTCGAAGAGCGAGGCCGGGGTGTGCAGCCCGAAGTACGTCAGGGTGTGGGTGCCCGCGGGTGCCTCGCCGAGGATCGAGGGATCGGTGAGGGAGTGGCAGTAGAACTCGCCGGGCATCAGGGTGGGCACGCGCCCCGCCGCTGCGTCGGCGTACGCCGCCTCCAGCTGTGAGTAGTCCTCGCCGAGGTGGAGGGTGCCCGAGAAGGCCAGGGCCGGGTCGACGCCCGAGCGCAGCCGGGGGAGCCGCTCGAGGAGCAGGTTGATCTTCAGCTGCGCGCCCTGCGGCTTGGTGGTCGGGTCCTCGGGCTCGCCGAGCAGGATGCGCAGCACCCACGGTGCGACGTTGGCGAGCACGAACCGGGCCGAGGTGGTGTGGCTGCCGTCGGCGTCGTCCCAGGTGACCTCGCCGCCGGCGTGCGTCGGCGCGGATCGCGTTGACCCCCGCCTCGGTGACCAGGGTCGCGCCGGCCTCGACCGCGGCCTTGGCGAGCGCATCGGTCACCGCTCCCATGCCCCCGACGGGCACCCGCCACTCGCCGGTCCCGTTGCCGATCAGGTGGTAGAGGAAGCAGCGGTTCTGGATCAGCGACTCGTCGCGCATCGAGGCGAAGGTGCCGATGAGGGCGTCGGTCGCCACGACCCCGCGCACGGTGTCGTCGCGGAAACGCTCCTCGATGGTCGCGCCGAGCGGTGCGGTGACGAAGTCGCGCCAGATCCCGGGGTCGACCCGGTCGCGGATCTGGCTGTCGGTCGGCAGCGGCTCGAGCAGGGTCGGTGCGACGACGTGGGCGAGCTCGGTCGACGTCGGCGTAGAACTCGCGCCAGGCGTCGTACTCGCGCTCGGAGCCGGTCAGCTCCAGGAACGACCGGCGGGTGGCGTCGCGCTCGACCCGCTCGACGTACAGCCCGCCGGACCTCCCGTCGCGCAGCGTCGGTGTGTACGACGCCGTGGGACGCGAGGCCAGCGCGATGTCGAGGCGCAGGTCGGCCATCAGCGGCTCGGGCATCAGCGAGACCAGGTAGGAGTAGCGGGACAGGCGCGTGGGGTGGCCCGAGAACGCCGGCGCGGACACGGCTGCGCCGCCGGTGTGGTCGAGCCGCTCGAGCACGAGCACGGAGAGGCCCGCGCGGGCGAGGTAGGCCGCGGAGACCAGGCCGTTGTGCCCGCCCCCGACGATGACGACGTCGTAGCCGGCTGCAGTGGTGGTCACCTGCCCACCGTAGCGATCGGAGCCTGCGGAACGGCCCCGCGCGGTGGCTGTGTCGAGATAGCCTCGTGCCGACGCCCGGCCCGTACCCAGGGACGTGGCCCGGCGCGAGGAGGGAGCGCATCAGGTGCGGCGCGCGATCTTCTTCGTGGTACTGGTGATCCTCGGCCTGACCGGGTACGCCGCGGCCAGTGCGAACCCCGGCGAGGGCTTCGGTGCCGGGCTCTGGCTGGTGGGCCTGGCCACCGGCCTGTACGTCTGGTCGCCGCGATCTCGGCGGCCGCTGGTCCTGGCGCTGGTCCTGGTCGCCGGGGTCACGATGGTCCTGGTCGGGGGCCGGTCGCCGGTCGCGGCCGGCGGGTACGCCCTCGCGGTGGCTGCCGAGGTGTGGGTGACGGCAGCCCTGCTGAGCCGTGGCCGCGACGACCGCCCGGCCCTGCGGTCGGACGCCGACCTCCAGCGGTGGCTGCTGAGCATCGTCGCGGGCGTGGCCACCGGATCCGTGGCCGTCCTCCTCGCCGCGATCGCCGCCGGCTCCGAGGCGCCCGTTCGGCTGACGCTCACCGTGGCTCTGGCGCACCTCGCCTCCCAGCTGTGCGTGACGCCCTACTTCCTCGACCTGCCGCGGCAGGTCGCCGTCGCCGGACCGGGCGAGCGGGTCCTGCAGTGGCTGGTCATCGCGGTCGGGACGCCGCTGGTCTTCTTCCCCGACTCGGCTACCTCGCTGGTGTTCCTGACGATCCCGGTCCTGGCCTGGGGCGCATTGCGGATCTCGCCCGTGGAGTCCCTCGGGCAGATGGTGGCCGTGGTCGGCCTGGCCCTGGTCCTGACCGCGATCGGGCGGGGCCCCTTCGCCAACGCGACCTCCGGGTCCGGTGCGGGGCCCATCACGCCCGGCCTGCTGCTGGCAGCCTTCGCCATCACCTGTGCGGTGATCGTCGTCCCCCTGACGTTGCGCGTGGGCGAGTACATCACCGCCGCCCGGGAGGCCGGCTCGGAGCGCGACCTGGTGCGCAGCATCGTCGACAGCGCCTCCGGAGTGGCGATCATCGTGTCGGACCCGGCCGGACGGATCACGCTCTTCAACCCCGGCGCCGAGCGGATGCTCGGCTACCGGGCCGAGGAGGTGCTGGGCAGCGTCACGACGATCCTGCACAGCGAGCAGGCCATCACCGACAAGGCCGTCGAGTTCGGTGTGGCCGACGACCTGGTCACGGTCGTCCTCGAGGTCGTCAAGCAAGGGCGCCCCGGCACCCACTTCCGCTTCCGGCGCAAGGACGGCGTCGAGCGCATCCACTCGGTCACGATCTCGCGGCTGGCGGACGGCCAGGGGAACGCGGTCGGGTACCTCAGCACGTCGGAGGACGTCAGCGACAGCCTGGCCGCGCAGCGGGCGCTGCGCGACGCGCTGGCCGCCGAGCGCGAGGCCGTCGAGCGCCAGCGCGAGGTCGACGCCGTCAAGGACGCCTTCGTCTCGACGGTCAGCCACGAGCTGCGCACGCCCATCACGAGCATGGTGGGCTACCTGGAGGTGCTGGCCGACGGCAGCCTCGGTGGCATCACCGACGCTCAGCGCAACGCCCTCGAGCGGGTCTCGGCCAACAGCCAGCGGCTCCTCAGGCTGATCGACGAGCTGCTGACCCTCTCCCGTGTCGCCGACCAGGGGGTCCGGATCGAGAACCTGGCGCTGGACCTGCGTGGCCCGATCTGCGAGGCCGTCGCGGCGGCCGCCCCCGGCTGGGCCGGACGCACGCTCGACGTGCAGCAGGTGCTGCCGGACCGGCCGGTGGTCGTGGTCGGCGACCGGGACATGCTGGAGCGGGTGGTGGTCAACCTGGTCAGCAACGCAGCGAAGTTCACCCCCGACGGCGGGACGGTGCGGATCGAGCTCACGGCCGGGGACGAGGCCGTGATCCGGGTGATCGACACCGGGATCGGGGTGCCGGTCAACGAGCAGGCGAAGCTGTTCTCCCGGTTCTACCGCTCCACCCTCGCGGTGGGGCGGGGGATCCCCGGCAGCGGGCTGGGCCTGTCGATCACCCGCGCGATCGTCGAGCGGCACGGTGGCTCGATCTCGCTGGCCTCCGACCTACGGGTCGGGACCATGGTGGAGGTGCGCCTGCCCCTGCAGGCGGCCGCGGCGGTGGTGGACCGGTCGTGACCTCCCACGTCCACCCGGTCCGGGAATGTTCAAGATTCAACTACTGTTGACGCTCGTGACGACCTTGCCCGACAGACCGAGGAGGTGGGCGTGATGCCCGCACAGACCGTTGACGACCTGACCGTGCTCGACCGTGTCCGCACGCCGGGCCTGGGCGACCAGCCGCGACCCGTGCGGTCGGTGACCACCGCGCCGCAGGGCTACGAGGGAGAGGGCTTCCCCGTGCGCCGCGCCTTCGCCGGCATCGACCTCCAGCACCTCGACCCGTTCATCATGATGGACCAGATGGGCGAGGTGGAGTACGCGCCGGGTGAGCCCAAGGGCACGCCCTGGCACCCGCACCGTGGCTTCGAGACCGTCACCTACATCATCGACGGCACCTTCGACCACCAGGACTCCCACGGCGGCGGCGGCACCATCACCAACGGCGACACCCAGTGGATGACCGCCGGCTCCGGGCTCCTGCACATCGAGGCCCCGCCGGAGTGGCTGGTGACCTCGGGCGGCCTCTTCCACGGCATCCAGCTGTGGGTCAACCTGCCCCGCGACGCCAAGATGACCGACCCGAAGTACCAGGACATCCGCTCCGGGGAGGTGCAGCTCCTCACGAGCGCCGACGCCGGTGCGCTCGTGCGGGTGATCGCCGGCACCGTCGACGGCCACGCCGGCCCCGGCGCGACGTACACGCCCATGTCGCTGGTCCACGCGACCATCGAGCCCGGTGCCCGCCTCGAGCTCCCCTGGAACGTCGACTTCAACGCGCTCGTCTACGTGCTCAACGGCGACGGCACGGTCGGCACCGAGGGACGCCCGATCCACACCGGACAGTCCGCCGTGCTCGGCGCGGGCGACTACCTCACCGTGACCGCCTCCGGCTCGCAGGAGAGCCGCTCGCCCAAGCTCGACGTGATCATCGTCGGCGGCGAGCCGATCCGCGAGGCGCTGGCCTGGGCCGGGCCGTTCGTGATGAACACCAAGGCGGAGGTCATGGAGGCCTACCAGGCGTTCCAGCGCGGGGACTTCGGGCACATCCCGGCGTGATCCGGGGGTGATCCTGGCGCGGGAGTTTCACCGCTGGAGTGGTGAAACTCCCGCTTCTGTCATGAAACTTCACGACAGAAGCAACAGTTTCACCACTGAAGCGGTGAATCTCCCCCGCGGCGGCCTCGCCATCGGGGCTAGCGTGCCCACCATGACCAGCCGCCTCTACCGAGACGCCTACGGCGTGCCCCACGTCCGCGCGTCGAGCGTCGCCGACCTCGCCGAGGCCCAGGGGCGAGTCACCGCCCACGACCGCACCTGGCAGCTGGAGTGGCAGCGTCGTCGTGGCACCGGCACCACCGCTGCGCTGGTCGGCGAGGCGGGCGTGGGGTGGGACCGGCTGGCCCGCCGCACGATGCTCGTCGACACCGCCCGCCGCGCCTTCGATGCCCTGTCGACGGAGACGCAGGCGTTCGTCTCGTCGTACGTCGACGGGGTGAACGCCGGTCTGCGTGCCGATGCCCCCGAGCTGCTCGCCCTCGACGCCGCGCCCGAGTCGTGGGAGCCGTGGACTCCGCTGGCCGTCTTCCACGGCCAGCACCTGCTCTTCGCCGGGCTCGGCGGCGAGCTGTGGCAGCGGCGGCTCGAGGCCGCAGTCGGTGCCGACGCGCGGCTCCTCTCGCACGAGGGGCTCCCGGCCGGCGGCAGCAACGCCTGGGCGGTCGGCGGCGCCCGAACGGCGTCGGGACTGCCGCTGATCGGCGGGGACCCGCACCGGGTGATCGAGTCGCCCGGCGTCTACCTGCAGGTCCGGCTGGCCTGCGAGGACCCCGACGACGCCTTCGACGTCGTCGGGTTCGCCTTCCCCGGCGTGCCCGGCGTGCAGCACTTCGCCCACGCCGGCGACGTCGCGTGGGCGATCACCAACGCGATGGCGGCGTACCAGGACGTGTTCGTCGAGTCCGACCCGCCACGCGACGTCGTCACGTCGCGGACCGAGACGATCGTCGTCCGCGACGGCGACCCGGTCGCCGTCGACGTCGTCCGCACCACCCGCGGGGTGGTCTTCGAGCCCGGCCTGAGCCTGCGCGACGCGGCCACCGAGCTGGGCGAGCTCGGGTTCGACGCGCTGCTGCCGCTGCTGCGCGCCCGCACCGTCGAGGACGTCGACGTCGCGCTCGACCACTGGGTCGAGCCCGTCAACAACGCGGTGATCGCCGACGTCCACGGCGCGGTCCGCTACCGGATCGCCGGGCGCGTCCCGACCCGCGACGCCGCCGGGGAGTGGACCGGCTGGCTCGCTCCGTCCCGCGCCACGACGTCGCGCCGCAGGGACAGGTCGTGACCGCCAACGAGCGTCGCGGCCCCGAGAGCGACCCGATCGGCACCGCCTTCGCGCCGCCGCACCGGGCCCGCCGGATCGAGGAGCTGCTCGGCGTCCGCACGGGCCTGACGACCGCCGACTTCGCCGCCATCCACAACGACACCCTGCTCGCCACCGTCCCGGTGCTGACGGCCCTCGTGCCCGGCGCGTTCGACGACTTCGACGCCCGCATGGAGGCCGACTCGCCCGCGGCGGCACGGTTCGCCGCCTGGCGCTCCGCCCTCGTACGACGCCTGGTCGCCGAACCCGCCCTCGCCCCGCTCCTCGACCCGCCGGCCGAGCACCGGCACGACCCGCTCTTCGCCGGCTGGGTCGACCCGACGTTCCGGATCGCGTTGGCGCTGCCGACGCTGGCGGCCGCGGGGACCCCGTTCGGGATCGACCTGGCGGCCCTGGGTCGTGCGGCGCTCGCCGAGGTGGAGGCCGCCGGGGAGGCGGGCGACCTCGCCGGCACCTGGGGGGACACCCACGTCTTCGCGCCCGTCCACGCCTTCGACACCCTCGGACGCGCCTGGCCCGGCGTGCCCGAGCACCCGGTGTCCGGCGACTCCGACTGCGTGCGGTGCTGCTCGTCGTACCCGGCCCAGGACGACGTCTGCTCGCGCGGGTCGGTCGCGCGCTACGTCTGGGACCTCGCCGACCGCACCCGTGGCGGCTGGGTGGTGCCGACCGGGGCCGCGGGCGACCTCGACGACCCGCACCACCACGACCAGCTCGACGCCTGGGTGGCCGGGGAGCTGCTGCCGATCGTCACCGACTGGGACCAGCTGACCGAGGTCGCGCCGGACTGAGCACTCCCGCACCCCGCGGCCGGTCGGGCCCAGGAGGGGATCGCCTCGCCGTGGGACCGGGCCGGAAGCGGCCGGAAGCTGGCCAGGCGCCGGCAGCGGGTCCGGGGTCAGCGAGGTGCGGCGAGCTGCTTCTCGAAGAACAGCTCGGCGTACGGGTTGTCGTTGTAGCGCTCGATGGGCACGTAGCCGGACCTCTCGTACATCGCGATGGCGTCACCGAGGACCCCGTTGGTGTCGAGGCGCACCACCCGGTGGCCGCGACCGCGGACGACGTCCTCGAGGTGGCGCAGCAGGCGTGCGCCGAGGCCGGCGCCGCGCCAGGCCGGGTCGACCCACATCCGTTTGATCTCGTCGATCCCACCGCGCTCGTCGCTGCCGATCCGCTGCACTCCGCCGCACGCAACGGGGGCGCCGTCGCTCGTGCCGACCGTGAACGCGTCCGGCGGCGCGGGGGCGCCGGGGTCGAAGCCCGCGGGGAACCGCTCGTCGAGCTCGGCGAAGTAGCGGCCCATCGCCTGGCTCGCGAGCGCACCGCCGGGCTCGACCTGGCGGAGGTCGACCGTGGCGGCCCGCACCAGCAGGTCGGCGGTGGCCAGGGCGTCGGTGAGGCGCCGCAGCTGGCGCTCGGTCAGGGGGGCGACGAGGCGCTGGGCCAGGTCCTCGGAGCGCTGCTCGAGCCGGGTGTGCAGGGCGCGGCCCGTGCGGGTCAGGGTGGCGCGTCGCCGTCGGCCGTCGCCCGGGTCCGGTACGACGGCGACCAGCCCCCGCTCCTCCAGGCTGCGCAACAGTCGGCTCAGGTAGCCGGAGTCGAGTCCGAGCCGGTCGCGCAGCTCACCGACGCCGGCGCCCGCCGTACCGATCTCGAAGACGAGGCGGGCGGCGGCGAGGGGCAGCCCCAGGCCGAGGAACGACTCGTCGAGCGCCCCGATGCGCTGGGTGTACGTGCGGTTGAAGCGGCGCAGGACCTCGACTGACTCCATCTACCTGACTTTAGTCAGGTAGATGGAGTCGTGGCCACCCACGTGATCTCGCGACCACAGGGGGTTCAGGTTGTCGGCAGGTGGTCGCGGCGATGGTTCGCCCATGGGAAACATCGACACCTGGCAAGCCGTCGTCCTCGGGGTGGTGGAGGGGCTGACCGAGTTCCTCCCGGTCTCCTCGACGGGTCACCTGAAGATCGCCGAAGGCCTGCTCGGCATCGAGGTGGCCGACAACGACGTGGTCGGGTTCACCGCGGTCATCCAGGTCGGCGCGATCGCCGCCGTCCTCGCCTACTTCCGGCGCGACATCGTCCGCCTCGCCGCCGCCTGGCTGCGTGGCCTGCGGAGCCGGGAGGCACGCGAGGAGCGCGACTACCGCTTCGCGTGGTGGATCATCTGGGCCACCCTGCCGATCGTCGTCGTGGGACTGATCGCGAAGCCCCTCATCGACGGCCCGCTGGCCTCGCTGTGGGTCGTCGCGGCCTCCCTGGTCCTCGGCTCGGTCGCCCTCTGGTACGCCGAGCGCGTCGCCACGCTGTCGCGTGGCGAGGGCGACGTCTCGCTGACCGACGCGATGCTCGTCGGGAGCTCGCAGATCCTGGCGCTGCTGCTGCCCGGCTTCTCCCGCTCGGGTGCCACCCTCTCGGTCGGGCTCGTCCGCGGCCTCGACCGGGTCACGGCCACCCGGCTGTCCTTCTTCCTGTCGATCCCGGCCCTCACCGGCGCCGGGATCTACGAGCTCAAGGACGCCCTCGGCGGCTCGTCGGGCGCCACGCCGCTGGTCGTCGGCACCCTGGTGTCGTTCGTCGTCGCCTACGCCACGATCGCCGGTCTGCTGCGCTTCGTCTCCGGTCACACCTTCCGGGGCTTCGTGATCTATCGCCTCGGCGTGGCCGCGCTCCTCGTCGGACTGCTGGTCACCGGAGCGGTCGCGGCGTGACGCCGGCCGAGCGGGCGAGCGGGGGAGCGGGCTCGCCCCCGCGCTCCGAGTCGGGGTCGCGTTCCTCGTGGCCCTCCCGGGCGGTGCCCGGGGGTCCGCCGGTGTGCAGGGCCGAGGCTCGCCGACGGTGGTTTTGTAACCCCCCGGGGGGTTACTGCTACGGTGTGTCCGTATCCCCCTCGGGGGTTCTCGTCCGAACGGAGCACACCCGCATGACCTCGACCACCACCCGACCGGACTCCACAGGTCCGGCCACCTCCACGCCCTCGGCGGGCCCGTTGGGCAGGCTGGGCCTGGCCGTGATCGACCATCGGCGGGTGACCGCCCTCGTGTGGGTGGTGCTGGTCGTCGGACTGGGCATCTTCGCCCCGCGCGTCGAGGCCGAGCTGTCCGGTGCCGGCTGGCAGGCCGACGGGTCGGAGTCGGTGGCGGTGCGCGAGGCCGCCCAGGCGCACTTCGGCGGCAACGCCAGCTCGGCGATCCAGGTCGTCGTGCGCAGCACCGACGGCCCGCTGTCCGACGGCCCGGGTGCCACGGTCCTCGAGGAGGCTACGGCGATCCTGACCGCAGACCCCCGCATCGCCGACGTCGTGGCACCCCAGCCGGGCATGACGCTGAGCGAGGACGGCAGGACCGCGGTGATCCTCGCCGGCGCCGGAGCCGACACCAACGAGATGGTGCGCGTCGCCGACGACCTCAAGGGTCCGCTGCAGGACCTCTCGACCGACGGCGTCCAGGTCAACCCCACCGGCGCCTCGCTGCTCTGGTCGGACTTCAACGAGGCCAACCTGAGCGCGATGCTCACGTCGGAGATGGTCTCGTGGCCGGTGACGATGGCGATCCTCGTCCTCGCCTTCGGTGCGCTGGTCGCGGCCGGCCTCCCACTGCTGCTCACGTTGGCGGGGCTGGTCGCCTCGGCGGGCTCGCTGGTGCTGATCAACCACGTCGTGCCGGTCTCGATCTGGGCGATGAACTTCGCGATGATGTTCGCCCTGGCCCTGGGCATCGACTACGCGCTGTTCCTGGTCGTGCGCTACCGAGCTGCCCGGATGGGCCACGGTGTATCGGCGCGGGACGCGGTCGCGCAGATGATGGACACCGCCGGAAAGGCGGTGCTGCTCTCCGGGGCCACCGTGCTGGTCTCGCTGTCCGCGGTCATGCTGGTGCCCTCGCCGTCGTTCCGCTCGATGGCCGGCGGCATCATGCTCGCGGTGCTGTTCGTCCTGGCTGCGACGCTGACGCTGCTGCCGGTGGTGCTGTTCAAGCTCGACCTGCGCATCAACAAGCTCTCCCTGCCCTGGGTCCGCACCGGCGAGCACCGCTCGGCGCGCTTCGCCGCGTGGGGCGAGCGGCTCTGGAAGCACCCGATCGCCTTCGGTGCGGCCTCGCTGGTGATCCTCGTGGCCCTGGCTGCCCCGATCCTCGGGCTGCACACCGCGATGCCCTCGATCAAGGTCCTGCCCGAGACCGCCAGCGCGCGCGTCGGCTACGACCAGGTGCAGGCCGCCTTCGGCGAGGGTGCTCCGGGCACGCTCCAGGTCGTCGCCTCCGCTGCCGACGCCGATGCGGTCGGCACCGTGCTCGCCGCGGACGCCGGGATCGCCGGCGTGCTGCCCGCTCAGCCGTCCGCCGACGGCACCGGCGACGTCCTGATCCAGGCGGTCCCGACGGTCGACCCGTCCGACCCCGCGCTGTCCGCGACGGTGGACCGGCTGCGGGCGGACCTGCCGGGCTCCGCGCTGGTCGGGGGAGCGGCCGTGGAGAACCTGGACCTCAAGTCCCAGCTCGACGACTCCACCCCCCTGGTGATCGCCGTGATCCTGGTGCTCGGCTTCCTGCTGCTGCTGGTCGCCCTCCAGGCGCCGCTGATCTCGTTGCTGGGCACCCTGGCCAGCCTGCTCTCGACCGCTGCCGCCTTCGGGATGGCGCGGCTGATCTTCCAGGACGGGATGGGCGCCGGGTTCTTCGGCTTCGAGCCGCAGGGATTCCTCGACGCCTGGGCGCCGGTGTTCTTCTTCGCGATGATCTTCGCGATCGCGATGGACTACACCGTCTTCCTCCTGGCCTCGGCCAAGGAGCACTACGAGCACTCGGGTGACCCGCACGAGGCGATGGTCGGCGCCCTGGCGCACTCCGGTCGGGTGATCTTCGCCGCCGGTGCGGTGATGGTCGCGGTGTTCTTCACCTTCGCCCTGTCGGGTCCGCTGCCGCCCAAGGAGATGGGCATCATCCTGGGCATCGCGGTCCTGCTCGACGCCTTCCTCGTCCGCCTGGTCCTGGTGCCCGTCATGCTGCGGCTGACCGGCAACGCGGCCTGGTGGAGCCCGGCCTGGCTCACGAAGATCCTCCCCACCGTGACCTTCTCCCACCACTGACAACCACCCCCACCCGAGAGGACACCACCATGTGCCGAGCCGTCAGCTGCAAGAAGTGCCAGAAGAAGACCTGGGCCGGGTGCGGTCAGCACGTCGCCCAGGTCCGGGCCTCCGTCCCACGTGACCAGTGGTGCGGCGGCCACGACCAGGAGCCGTCCGCGCCCGCAACGGGCGGCCTGTTGAGCCGGCTTCGCGGACGACGCGGCTGAGCGCCTGAGGCTGACCCGCCTGCCGTCGTACGGCGGCACCGGAGCCCGGGACGCAGCGAGCCCCTGACCTGTTCTCACAGGTCAGGGGCTCGATCTGTTGGGGTGAGTAACGGGACTTGAACCCGCGACATCCGCCACCACAAGGCGGCGCTCTACCAGCTGAGCTATACCCACCAGGGCTGATCGCGACGTGTACGCCGGACCGGTGAGAAGTGTAGACGGATCAGGTGCTCGGAGGGGAATCGGTGCCCGAGAGACCGGTCAGCGCGCCCTCGTGCTGCTTCGCGATCGCCTTGGCCGGGGCCGACTCGAGGCCGGGACTCGGCACGAAGACGGTCTCGCGGTAGTAGCGCAGCTCCTCGATGCTCTCCTGGATGTCGGCCAGGGCGCGGTGGTTGCCGCGCTTGGTGGGAGCCGCGAAGTAGGTGCGGGGGAACCAACGACGCGAGAGCTCCTTGATGGAGGAGACGTCGACGATCCGGTAGTGCAGGAACGCGTCGAGGTCGTGCATGTCGCGGGCCAGGAAGGCCCGGTCGGTGGCGACGGTGTTGCCGGCCAGCGGAGGCCGGCTGTCGGCGGGGCAGTGCTCGTGGATGTAGGTCAGCACCTGCTCCTCGGCCTCGGCGAGGGTGACCCCGCCCGCCAGCTCGGTGAGCAGGCCCGAGGTCTCGTGCATGGTGCGGACGAAGTCGATCATCTGGTCGAGGGCCTCGGCCGGCGGCTTGATGATGATGTCCACACCGTCGCCGAGCACGTTGAGGTCGAAGTCGGTGACCAGTGCGGCGACCTCCACCAGGGCGTCCGCGCGGAGGTCGAGCCCGGTCATCTCGCAGTCGATCCAGACGAGTCGTTCGTTGGCAGTACTCACGCAGGCACCCTACGGGCAGACCTCTCAGGGCGCACTCAGCAGCGTCCCCTAGGCTCTCGGAGCGTGAGACGGCATGCGTACCTGACCGGCGCCGCGGTCGTGCTGCTCGTGTGGGTCGCTGCAGGGCTCGTGACGCTGCCGGACATGGGCGCCGGTATCTGGGTCGACTACGTCGTGCCGCCCTTCGTGGCGCTCCTGGCCGTCCTGGCCCTCCGTCCGCCCACGCCGGCCATCACCGAGGA
Organism: uncultured Actinomycetota bacterium; assembly: GCA_963757695.1. GTDB lineage: Bacteria > Actinomycetota > Actinomycetes > Propionibacteriales > Nocardioidaceae > Nocardioides. Next base: position 391,025 of record CAVWTJ010000001.1, on the reverse strand, counting down.
CCGGCTCGGCCTCGCTGCGCGGCTGGTGGTCGGCGGGATCTGGATCTGGGCCGGGCTCCTCAAGCTCCCCGACCCGGGCGGCAGCGTGGAGGCCGTCCGTGCCTACGACCTGCTCCCGCAGTCGCTGATCGAGCCGGTCGGCTACCTGCTGCCGGTCCTCGAGGTCGTCCTCGGCGTCGCGCTCGTCGTCGGCGTGATGACCCGGGGCGCGGCGTTCCTGTCCGCGCTGCTGCTCGTCGCCTTCGTCGTCGGCATCGCCTCGGCGTGGGCGCGTGGCCTGGAGATCAGCTGCGGCTGCTTCGGCGACGGCGGACCCAGCGCCGACGCGACGTCGCAGTACCCCTGGGAGATCTCGCGCGACGTCGCGCTGCTCGCGCTGTCGGCCGCACTGGTCGCCGCACGGCGCACCCGGCTGGCGCTCGACTCGTTCCTGTTCCGCCCCCGGCTCACCCTCGACGACTTCCTCGACGAGCACCCCTCCCCGACCGAAGGAACCTCCGCATGACCTCCAAGAAGTCCAAGGCCCAGGAGCGGGCGGACCGCGCCGCGATCGCGTTCGCCGAGGCCAAGAAGCGCGAGCGCCGCCGCAACCTGCTCGCCGGGCTCGGCGTCGTCCTGGCCGTGCTCCTGATCGTCGGTGCGGGTGTCGCGATCAACGCGCTGCGCGGCGGCAACGACGAGAAGGGTGTCGAGGCCGCCGCCCCCACGGCCGGGAGCACCGACTACGGGCTCGTGGTCGGCGAGGACAGCGCTCCCCACAAGATCGTGGTCTACGAGGACTTCCTGTGCCCCATCTGCGGCGTCCTGGAGGCCACCGCCGGTGAGCGCATCAACGCCCTCATCGACGACGGCACGGTGCAGGTCGACTACCGCCCGATCAGCATCCTGGACCGCTTCGGGCCCTACTCCGGCGACGCCCTCAACGCGTTCTTCGTGGTCCGCGACACGGCCGGCCCGGAGGTCGCCAAGTCGTTCCACGACGTGCTCTACGCCAACCAGCCCTCCGAGGAGGGTCCCGTTCCCGGACACCTCGTGGCTCGTCGACCGCGCCGTGGAGGCGGGCGCCACCCGGGCCGACGTCGAGGACGGCATCCTGAACGGCGCCGAGGCCGAGACCGTCACCCAGGCCACCGCGGAGGCGTCGAAGGCCAAGGTCGAGGGCACCCCGACGATCCTGCTCGACGGCAAGATCTTCAACGAGGGCTCGAGCTGGGAGGACATCGCCAACAACCTCGTCGCGGCCCTCGAGTAGGGCCTACCGGCCCGGGGCTGGCAGCATCGCGCAGATGAGCACCCCGAACCTGTCTGCGTTCGTCGCCGGCCTGCCCAAGGCCGAGCTCCACGTGCACCACGTCGGGTCCGCGTCGATGCGGATCGTCGGCGAGCTGGCCCAGCGGCACCCCGGCACGGTGCCCAGCGACCCGGCGGCGCTGCGCGCGTTCTACGAGTTCCGCGACTTCGCGCACTTCATCGAGGTCTACCTGGCCGTCGTCGACCTCATCAGGACCCCCGACGACGTGCGCTACCTGACCTACGAGATCGCCCGCGAGCTCGCCACCGAGCAGCAGGTGCGCTATGCCGAGCTGACCTGCACGCCGTACACGTCGGTGCTGGCGGGGGTCGCCATCGAGGGCTACACCGAGGCCATCGAGGACGCCCGCGTCGCCGCCGAGCGCGACTTCGGTCTGGTGCTGCGCTGGATCTACGACATCCCGGGGGAGTCCGGGCTGCCCGCTGCCGACGCGACGCTGTCCTACGCGCTCGAGCACCGCACCGAGGCGCTGATCGGGTTCGGCCTGGGTGGGCCCGAGATCGGTGTACCGCGGCCGCAGTTCGAGCCGCACTTCACCGCCGCCCGCGCGGCCGGGCTCCGCTCGATCCCGCACGCGGGCGAGACCACCGGCCCGCAGACGGTCTGGGACGCGCTGCAGGTCCTCGGCGCCGACCGGATCGGGCACGGTACGTCGGCCGCGACCGACCCGGCGCTGCTCGCCCACCTCGCCGAGCACCGGATCCCGCTGGAGGTCTGCCCGTCGTCCAACATCGCGACCCGAGCCGTGGCGACCCTGGCCGAGCACCCGCTGGCGGCGTTCGTCGAGGCCGGGGTGGTCGTGACCATCAACTCCGACGACCCGCCGATGTTCGGCACCACCCTCAACCGTGAGTACGAGATCGCCGCGGACCTGCTCGACCTCGACGAGGGGGGTGTGGCGGACCTCGCCCGGACCGCGGTGGAGGTGTCCTACGCGCCGGCCGAGGTGAAGGCGCGGGTGCGGGACGAGATCGACGCCTACGCCGACAGCTCGACGTAGTGCTCCGTCGGCCCGTCGAAGTGGGCGAGCACGTGGCGGGGGAGCGGCGCCTTTCCGTCGGTGCGGTCGTCCGCAGGACCGACCTGGCTGACGTGGGCCCGGATCGCGGCCGCCTTCTGTGCCCGGGCCTGCTCGGTCAGGTCCAGACGGCGTAACGCGTCGCGGTAGGGGCTGCCGGGCATCGTGACCGGCCACCCCAGCAGCGGGTACTCCAGCAGCCGGGCCCCGCTCGCCTCTGCCGCCACGGCGGCCGCCCGACCCGCCGCGTCGTGGTCGTCGTGCCCGTCGTGGCGCCACGGAGCCACCAGCAGCGTGCCGGATCCGTCGCGGAGCAGGTGGATGAGGCTGCGGGCCACCACCTCCTCGGACTGACCCACCTGGCCGTCGGGAGCGCCGAGGAAGACCAGGTAGCTCTCGGGGGCCAGCCGAGCCAGGGCGTTCTCCATCTCGGCCAGGCGCACCCGCGCCAGGGAGTGCCGGGTCGAGCCCGGGGGAGCGTGGCGCGACGCCTCGCCGGCCGTGAGCAGCACGACGTAGACGGTCACCCCGGCCGCCGCGGCGGTGGCGATGAGACCGCCCGCGCCGAGGCTCTCGTCGTCGGGGTGCGCCGCCACCACGACGAGGCGCCGGCACGGCTCCTCACCGACCACGAGCCGCACCGGTGGGGCCAGCGTCCATGGAGACCGGTCCCCCCGCGAGGTAGGTGCGGCAGGACGTGGGGACACGTCCGGAGAGTACGAACTCGGGTCGTATCGGCGCCATCATCCGCGAGGGTGAATAGGGTGGGGTCATGTCAGCACCCGAGGACGCGCTCCGGGTCGCGATCGTGAACGACTACGAGATCGTGATCGCCGGGGTCGCGGCCGCGCTGGCGCCGTTCCACGAGCGGGTGGTGGTCGTCGAGCTCGACAGCCAGCTGCCCGTGATCAGCGAGGTCGACGTGATCCTCTACGACACCTTCGGCCAGGTCCAGGGCGACGGGGTCGACCTCGAGGACCTCGTGCACGGCAGCGACGCCAAGGTCGTCATCTTCAGCTGGAACGTCCAGCCCGAGCTCGTCGACCGGGCGCTGGCCAAGGGCGCGGCCGGATACCTGTCCAAGGAGCTGAACGCCGAGGAGATGATTGCCGCCGTCGAGGCGGTCTGCGCCGGTGAGGTGGTCCGTCCGGCCACCGGAGGATCTACCGGCGACGAGCGCGGTGCCTGGCCGGGCCGCGACCACGGGCTCTCGGCGCGCGAGGCCGAGGTGATCGCCCTGATCACCCAGGGCCTCTCCAACGACGAGATCGCCAAGATGACCTACCTGTCGATCAACTCGGTCAAGACCTACATCCGGACCGGCTACCGCAAGATCGACGTGACCCGTCGCTCCCAGGCGGTGATCTGGGGGATGAAGCACGGCTTCGAGCCCGACGTGCTGCGGGTCGTGAAGGGGCCTCGGCCCTGACGGGCGGGTGCGGTCGGCCGGGAGGGCGACGCCCTGCCCCGGTCGAGCCGAGCAAACGAATGATCGGGGCCCCGCGGGCTCATACTCCGCGGGGCCACCCCCTTTCTAGGCCGTAGGCCGCCCGCAGCCGGGCAGGCGCGCCGAGTCGTGGCGTGACCTCGGCCGTGGCGGCTCGTTACCTGTGGGTAACCACACGTCGCCGACCCCAGGAGCCACCATGCGCACCTTTGCCCGGACCACCCACCACCTCTCTCGGCTCGGCGGGCTCGTGGGCCTGCTCGCGGTGGCGGTCGCCGGCGCCGGTCTCGTCGTGCCCGCCCCCTCCTCGGCCGGCTCGTCCCCGGCCGCGCCGGCGCCGCTGCGCTACGTCGCCCTCGGCGACTCCTACAGCGCCGCCTCGGGCGTGCTGCCCATCGACCCCACCGCACCCGCAGTGCCTGCGCTCGACGCGCAACTTCGCCGCGGTGATCGCCGCCCGGGTCGGCGCCGACCTCACCGACGTGACCTGCGGTGCCGCCGAGACCGGTGACTTCTTCGCGCCCCAGTACCCGGGCACGAAGCGTCAGCTGGCGGCGCTGGGCCGGCGTACCGAGCTGGTCACGATGACCATCGGCGGCAACGACTCCGGTGTCTTCATCGGCGCCATCGCCAGCTGTGGGGTGGCGGGGGTCTCGACCGCAGGCACGGGCAGCCCCTGCCAGGACCGGTACGGCGACTCGTTCGAGAAGACGGTCCGCACGACGACCTACCCCGCGCTGGTGAAGGCGCTCCGGGCGGTGCACCGCAAGGCCCCGAGGGCCGAGGTGGCGATCCTCGGCTACCCGCGGATCCTGCCGCGCCGGACCGGGTGCTTCCCCACCATGCCGGTGGCCACGGGCGACGTGCCCTACCTGTTCAGCCTCCAGACCACGCTGAACGACGCCGTGCGGCGGGCCGCGAGGAAGACCGGCAGCACCTACGTGAACGTGCCGGCCGCCTCGAAGGGCCACGACGCCTGCCAGGCGATCGGGACCCGCTGGGTGGAGCCGGTGCTGCTCGGGACCAACCCGGTGATCGTCCACCCCAACGCCCTGGGCGAGAGGAAGATGGCAGGTCTCACGATCAGGACGCTGGACCTGCGCTGAGCGGGTGCGGGTCCGGGCAGGTGCCCGAGCCCGGAGCCCGCACGGCACCCGCCCGGGCGAGGCGCTCGCCCAGGCGGCGCGCGACGTCGCGCAGACCCGACGGCTGGAGGATCTCGTAGTCGGCCTCCACCGCGGTGAGGTGGCCGGCGTACCACTCCAGGTCGTCGGTGCTCCCCACGAGCCGGGTGCGTCCGTCGTCGGTCTCCTCGAGCCGACCGAGCTGGTGGGGCACCCACCGGGCAGCCTGGTCGCGGGGCGCGTCGATCACCACCGTGACGCGGTGCGTCCACGCCTGGCGCAGGTGTTCGTCGAGGTCCTCGACGGGGTCGAGGTCCGCGGGTCGGACGAACGTGTCGTCGAGGATCTCCACCGAGGTCACCCGGTCGACGCGCAGGGCTCGCCGCGCGCCGGAGGTGTGCGACCAGCACAGCAGGTACCACCGGCCGTAGCGGACCACGACCGCCCACGGGTCGAGGTCCATGGTGCGAGTCGTGGCCGGGTGGGTCCGGTACCCGATGCGCACCCGCCGTGACCGGCCACAGGCCTCGACCAGGGCGGCGGTGGTGCCGGGCTCCGGGGTCGCCTCGTCCGGTTGCCGGCGCCGCGCGTCGACCGCGCGGATCGCCTCGGCCGGGGCGGCCAGCGGCTCCGGAAGGACCCGGATGATCTTGCCCATCGCGATCTGGACCGGGTCGTCGGGGTCGTCGGCGGCGTGACCGCCCTCGAGCACGGCCATCACCAGGCTGAGCGCCTCCGGTCCGGTGAACATCAGCGGCCGCAGCCGCAGGCCGCGACCGACCCGGTAGCCGCCGTACCGGCCGCGCTCGGCGTCGATGGGCAGGCCGGCGGCGCGCAGGATCGCGACGTACCGACGCGCGGCCCGCTCGGAGACACCGAGCCGTTCGCCGAGGCGCGCGGCGGTGATGCCGGGCTGCTCCTGGAGCACCTCGAGGCAGCGCAGCGAGCGCACGGTCGGGTTGGTCTCGTCCACGCGCCCCAGGGTCGCACGTCATCCGGACGTGATCCGTCCGGCTGGATCTCTACGATCGCGTCATGACCGCTTCCACGACAGCTACCGGCCCGTTCTGGGAGCCGCCCGCGGCCGGGACCGAGACCGAGCACCTCCTCGCGGCCCTCGACCGCCAACGGACGACGCTGCGGTGGAAGGCCGCCGACCTCGACGCTGCCGGGCTGGCCGCGCGCCGACCTGCTGCGCGAGGCCGTCGACGGACGGGTGGGCGAGGACCCGCCCCGCGACGTCGCCTTCCGAGCCGTCCGGGAGCGGCCTCTCCCACCGGCACCGGTTCGTCGTCGGCGAGTCAGGTGCGGCGAACTCGTATCTGACGGGTGTCGGGGCTCTCTGAGGGGTGTCGACCACCTCGAGCAGGGACCACGTCATGAGAACCGGATCACGCGCTGAGCGGTCAACTCGCGATGACAAAAGATCACACCCCGCCGCGTCGTGCCGCCCGGCGGCGGCGGGCGTTTACTGGTCTGTGTCGCCACCGGATCGAGAGGCTGAGAGCATGCAGGTGCACGAGCACCCCGATCTCGAGGCGACCGACGACTCCATCACGATCCACCGCCCGCTCGGTGAGCTGGATGACCGCGATCGGGCCGCTCTCACCGAGTGGCTCATCCAGCACGGCATCGACCCCGATCACGTCGCGGTCGGCGCGGCCATCGAGCGAGACGAGCTCGGCATGAGCCTCGTCTGGCGCGAGGACACTCCTGCCGGACGCGTGCTGCACCACCGGTTCCCGGCCGTCGACGCCGGAGAGCGCTGGCCCGCGCCGTTCCCGGAGCCCTTGCGCGCCTGGCGCGAGAGCGCCTGAGCGCCGCCGGCCTCCGACGCCCCGCCACCGGCTCCGGGTCCCCGCGGCGTCGGGCGTCGTGGTGCTGGGCCGGTCGGACCCGCCATGGAGCGGACACCGGGTCACGACGTGTCGACCGGCAATCACGGTGCGGTCGTGCGGTGCCCCCGGCAGGATTCGAACCTGCGACCGGCGGATTAGAAGGCCGCTGCTCTATCCAGCTGAGCTACGGGGGCGTGGAGGAGAATCCGGGCGTCAGGATAGCCGGTCACGGCCCGGTCGGTGGGGCCGGAGCGGCGGCGGCCGGTAGCCGATCGGGTGCCGATGCCCAGGAGGGCGATTCCGACACGTGAGACAGGCTCGCGCGGCGCCAGCGGTCAAGTCGGCTTGACCGAATTTTCGCATAGCCAGGTGGTCGGGGTCGGGGCACCATGGCCCGATCATCACCAACCGGCTGCCGACGATCTCGGGTGGCCTCGGGAGTCGGCCGCCGATGAACGCCAGCACCACCGTCACCTGCGACCGCGACACGCTCACCCTCAACGTCCCCGTGGCCGACCTCCCGGAGGACCTCCGGGTGGCCCTGGTCACCTGGCTCACCGAGCACGACATCGACGCCGACCTCGTCGCGATCGGGACGCTCGTCGAGCGGCACGAGGAGACCCAGAGCGTGGCCTGGCGCGAGCGCACCGACCGCGGGACCGTGGTGCACCAGAGCTTCCCCGCCCTCACGCGTGACGTGGACTGGCCGGCGCCGTTCCCGGCCGTCCTCGGCTGCACCGCCTCCGACCAGGCGGCCCGGTCGGCCGCCGGCCCGGACGACAGCGATGGCAACGCCGACGGCGACGACGCCGACCAGCAGGCTGGGTAGCGGTAGCGGGACCCGCCGGGTCAGCGTCGGACGACGGCGACCGCCGGCCGGCTCGCCACGGAGCGCCCGATGCTGTTGACGGCGGTGATGCGCACCGTGTGCCGACCCGGCCGGACGTGGCGCAGCACGACCCGCCGCGGCCCGGACGTCGTGACGTTGCGGGCGCCGCTCACCGTGATCCGGTAGCTCGTGATCCGGGACCCCTGTGCGGAGGCTGCCGCCCAGGCGACGACGACCGTGCGACCGGTCGCGGACACCCGGGGTCTCCCGGGGCGACCGGGCCTGCCCGCCGGTACGACGGCCCCGGAGGGCGCGCTCGCAGTGCTGCCGACGCTGCTGGTCGCGGTGACCCGGAACGTGTAGGACCTGCCCCTGGTGAGCCCCGCGACGGTGCCGCTCGTGGCGCTCGCGCCGACGGTGCTCGATGCGCCGCCGGGGGAGGCCGTGATCGTGTAGCCGGTGATGCTCGCGCCGTTGGCGGACCCGGGGGTCCAGGTGACCCGGGCCGACCGGCCGCCCGGCTTCGCGACCACGCGCGTCGGGGCCTCCGGTGCGTAGGCGGCGACGGCGGAGTCGGTGACCAGGGGCCCTGGCCCCTGGTCGTTGACCGCCCGCACGCCGATCGAGTGGGAGCCGATGCTGAAGGGGCCGGCGGCGAAGACGCTCGTCGAGCTGGGCGGGACGACGCCGGCCAACGAGCCGTCGAGGTAGACCTGATAGCCGGTGAGGGCGGAACCGCCGTCGTCGGCAGGTGCGGTGTAGGTGAGGAACAGTCGGTCGAGGACCGCGTCGAATCGCGCGGCCACCGCACGGGGGGCTCCGGGCGCTGAGGCGACCATCGGGGACGTCGTGGTGCTCGCGGTCGCGACCGGTCCGGGCCCGGCGGCGTTGACGGCCAGCACCGAGACGTCGTACGTCGACCCGTGTGCGAGGCCGGCGAAGACGTGGCTGCGTGCGGTGCTCGGTACGAGGACCTGGTCGTCGTCGCCCAGGGCGACGACGTAGCCGGTGACCGCGCTCGAGCCGGCGGTGGCCGGCGGGGACCAGGTCAGGGTGACCTGGGGGAGCTCGCGCCGGCGGTCGCGGTGACCCCGGTCGGCAAGCCGGGTGCGACGCCGACGGGTGCGCCGTCGCACCCGTCGGCGGTGACCGTGTAGGCGCCGAGGCTGCCGTAGTCGTCGTACCCGTTGGCGGCCCAGGTCCCCCGGCCGACGCCGTCGACCGCCACCGTGTAGCCGGAGCCCGCGTCGGGGACGGTGGCGACCGCGCCCAGACCGGACGCGGTCCTGCCGTCGCCGACGCCCGAGGCCGGGTCGGCGGTGGCGACCGCGGAGCCGTCGCCGGCGCGCACGGTGGCCCGCACGTCGAGGTCACCGGACAGGGCGGCGACCTCGACGGAGACGTGCGCGCCTGCCGTGCAGGTGCCGAGGAGGTAGGTGTCGACGTCCCCGGGCGCGGTGACGTACGCCGTCCCCGACGGCAGCGGCCCCGGGGCGGAGGGGAGGTTCCCGGCCTCGTCGGGGCGGGTGTCCAGGTAGTCGCCGATCGTCGCGAGGTCGTCCTCGTGGTTGTTGGCCCCGGTGTAGTGACCCCTGGCTCCACTGGGTGAGGGGCTTGCCGTAGCCCACCCCCATGATCGGCGCCCAGATGCCGTGGCCGCCGTAGTAGTCCCGGGACGACGTGCCGTCGTGGGAGAGACCGAGGTTGTGGCCCACCTCGTGCGAGGCGGCCTCGGCGATGCTCTTGGGAGAGCTGCCGGTGCCCTGCGGGAAGATCCAGGCCGGCTGAGTAGGGCGAGCCGCACGGTGTCGAAGACCCCGACGTAGGCCACGCCGCCGCAGCTCCGCTGACAGATCTTCAGCCAGGCGTCGTCGCTGGGGGAGATCAGGGCACGGGTGCCGTAGTCGGTGTCGGCCGGGCTGCTGCGCACCAGCCCGGCGGTGCCCGGGTCCTCGGTCGTGACGTCGACGTCCCAGGGTGCGAAGTCCTCGGCCACGATCGACCACACCTGCTGGACCGACGCCTTCTCGGCGTCGCTGAACCCCGCGCCGTCGCCGGCCGGGTCCCAGGCCGGGTGGGTGGCGGCGATGCCGCTGGAGCTCCAGGCGGTGTCCGACACCGTGGCTCCGTCCACGTCGAGGAAGATGACGCGCTCCGCACCGGGGCTGCTGTGCAGCCGGAACGTCTGGTCGAGCGGCGCCGGCGCCGCGGCGCCCGTGTCGGCGTAGGCGGTCGGGGTGGGGTCGGCCGGCTCGACGTAGTAGAGCCGGCCGTCCTCGTCGAGCCACGCGGTCGGGTCGGTGGTCAGCAGCCCGCGCAGCGCCGCAGGGGCCAGGTCGTTGCGCGCCGCGGCCCGGGGCAGCAGCTCGCCCAGGCGCCGTACGGCGGCCTCGCCGTGACGCGGCCCGGGAAGCAGGGGCTCCGCGGCGGCTTCCGGCTGTACGACGGCCCCAGGTCCCGCGCCCGGCGGGTCGGCCGGCGCGGCGGAGGCCGACCCGGTCGTCGGGACCGCCGCACCGGCGGCGAGCAGCACGGTGCTCAGGACGAGGGCCCCGAGACGGGACGCGGCACGCGGGGCCGCGACGCGGAGGGACCGACGCGCGCGGGGGTGGTGGGGACGCACGGGGCAGGGGCCTTCCAGGGGGGAACCGCTCACGATACGGCGCGGACGGGTCCTCTGGGACCGGAACGGCACCATCTCACCGGTACGTCGGTGCCGCCTCGTCGTCCGCGGGCACGAGGCGTCGACCCAGGGCGGACGGTCCGTCGCGCCGCCCGCCTCGGCTCAGCGCCGTTCGCCCATCCACGCCTCGACGTCGGACGACGTGCGGGGCAGGCTCGCCGAGAGGTTCTCGGCGCCGTCGGCGGTCACCAGGATGTCGTCCTCGATGCGGATGCCCGGTCCCGCGCAGCTCCTCGGGGGCGAGGAGGTCGTCGGCCTGGAAGTAGAGGCCGGGCTCGACCGTCAGCACCATGCCCTCGGCGAGCGTGCCCTTGGCGTAGGCCTCGGGCGAGGCCTGCCCGCAGTCGTGCACGTCGAGCCCGAGCATGTGGCTGGTGCCGTGCAGCGTCCAGCGCGCGTAGACCCGCGACTCGGGGTCGAGGGCCTCGGCCGCCGAGACGGGCAGCAGCCCCATGTCGTCGAGCCCGTGGGCGAGGACCTCCATCGCGGCCTGGTGCATGGCCGTGAACGGCGCACCCGGGCGTACCGCGGCGATCCCGGCCTCCTGGGCGGTGAGCACGAGGTCGTAGAGGTCGCGCTGGGCGGTGGTGTAGACGCCGGAGACCGGCAACGTGCGGGTGACGTCGGCGGTGTAGAGGTTGCGACCCTCGACACCCATGTCGAGCAGCACCAGCGTGCCGGGCGTGATCGGACCCGTGTTGTCGATCCAGTGCAGCGTCGTGGCGTGCGACCCGCCGGCGACGATCGAGTCGTAGCCGATGTCGTTGCCCATGGCGCGCGCCCGCCGGAAGAAGGTGCCCTCGATCCAGCGCTCGCCGAACTCGAGCACCCGGTCCCACTCGGCCACCGAGTCGCGGAAGCCCAGCGCGGTGATGTCGCACGCCTCCCGCAGCTGCGCGATCTCCCAGTCGTCCTTGACCAGGCGCATCTCGGAGATCACCCGACGGAAGTCGTCGTCGAGGCCACCGTCGGCGACCAGCTGGCGGTCGACCACGTCCGAGACGCCGCGGTGCACGCGGGTCTTGCCCGGGCTGGACAGGACGTCCGGGAGCCGGTCGATGTGGCGCACCGGCAGGTCGAGCGACGCCGACAGCTCCTCCAGCGAGGGGCGCTTGCCGACCCAGAGCTCGCCGTACTGCCGGTCACGGAAGAACTCGTCGGTGTCGCGCCCCGAGCGCGGCCGGGCGTAGAGCACCGACTCGCCGTCCTCGATCACGAGCACCGCGTCGCTCGTCTGGTTGCCGCAGAAATAGGCGTGGGCGGTGTCGACGCGGAAGCGGTAGTCGGTGTCGTAGGAGCGCACCTGGTAGCCGCCACCGGGCAGCACGAGCCGCTCGCCGGGGAACATCTCGGCCAGCCGGGCCCGCCGTACGGCGGCCATGGCGGCACCCGAGTAGGGCGCCAGCTCGCTGCCGAGGTCGGTCCAGCCGGTGCGCATGAAGGCCGAGTAGGCCTCCGGCACGGCCGGGTCGTGGGACTCGGTCGTGGGGCGGGTCTGGGACTGGGGTGTCGTCTCGTCGCTCACGCGCGCCACTCTACGCCGCGAGCCGGGCACGTCCGGGTCGGCTGCGGTCGACGACCCGGCCCTCGGCGGCGTGTTCCGCCCGCTCCCGAATCCGCCCCAGGTGGCGCTGCCGATAGGGTTCTGCCCATGTCCGAGCGCCGTTCCGAGAGTCTCACCTTCACGGTCGTCGTGACCGTGCTGGTCTCCCTCGGCGCGCTGGCATGCTTGCGGTGCTCGCCCTGTCCGGTGCGCCCACGGTCACGCTCGTCGCGGCGCTCCTGGCAGCCCTCCCGGTCGGGCCCCTCGTGGGCTGCTACCTCTGGCTGGACCGCTACGAGCCCGAGCCCAAGCGACTGCTGCTCTACGGCCTGCTGTGGGGCGCCTTCGTCGCCACCGCGGCAGCGCTCCTGCTGGGCGGCATCGGCGGCATCTTCGTGCCCGGTCACCGACGACGTGTCGCTCGCGGTGGTGGCACCGGTGACCGAGGAGGCCAGCAAGGGGCTGTTCCTCTTGCTGCTGCTGTGGTGGCGTCGCGCCGAGCTCGACGGGATCCTCGACGGGATCGTCTACGCCGGCATGGTCGGCATCGGCTTCGCCTTCACCGAGAACATCCTCTACCTCGCCGCCGCCTACAACGGCACCTCCGGGATCGGCCCCGGCGGACTCGCCGAGGTCACCGCCACCTTCGTCGTGCGCTGCCTGGTCAGCCCCTTCGCGCACCCGCTCTTCACCGCGTTCACCGGGATCGGGGTCGGCATCGCCGTCGGCCTCGCGCAGCCGTGGGGTGCGCCTCGCGGCGCCGGTCGCCGGCTACCTCGTCGCCGTGCTCACGCATGGGCTGTGGAACGGATCGACGATCTTCGGAGCCGTCGGTTTCGCCGGGGTCTACCTTGCCCTCATGGTCCCCGCTCTCGCCGGTCTGGTCTGCCTGGCCGTCTGGGCGCGCCGCTCCGAGCGCGCGATGCTCACCGCCGCCCTCAGCGACGCCGCCCGACGCCAGCTGATCCCGGCCACCGACATCGGCTGGGTCGTCGACCTGCGCGCCCGCCGCGCCGCCCGGGCCCACGCCCTGCACGTCGGTGGCCCGGACGCCGCCCGTGCGATGGCCGACTACCAGCAGGCGACGATCGAGCTCGGCTTCCTGCACCATCGTCTCCTGCGCGGCACCGCGCCCGCTGACTGGCGCGAGCGCGGCGCCGACTTCGTCGAGCGCATCCGGGCAGTCCGCCCGTACGTCGTCATTCCCCGGACAGGTGGTCCCGACGCCGTGAACTCCCCCGACCACAGTCCCGACGTCCAGCCGCGAGCGGTCACCCCAGGGCGACCGCCGGATGGTCACCGCACTGGTGCAGCTGCGCCAGTCGCTGGGCGACGCCGACGCTGCCCTTCGACCTCGCCGGGGTCGACGAGCTCCGCACTGTCGCGCGACCGAGATGATCGACCAGCTCGAGGACTACGTCATCCCGCGCCTGATGACCCTCGAGGCCCCGCTCCTCGCCGTCGTCGGTGGGTCGACCGGAGCCGGCAAGTCGACGCTGGTCAACTCGCTGGTCGGGCATCGGGTCACCACCCCCGGCGTGCTGCGGCCGACGACCCGCTCGCCGGTGCTGGTCCACCACCCCGACGACGCCGAGTGGTTCGGCCAGGACCGGCTGCTGCCCGACCTGAAGCGGGTCGAGCACGCCACCGACGACCCCGACTCGATCCAGCTCGTCGCCACCGACGCGATCCCGGCCGGGCTGGCCATCCTCGACGCCCCCGACGTCGACTCGGTCGAGGAGCGCAACCGGATCCTGGCCGCCCAGCTGCTCGCCGCCGGCGACCTGTGGCTGTTCGTCACGTCCGCCGCGCGCTACGCCGACCAGGTGCCGTGGGAGCTTCCTCAAGCAGGCCGCCGACCGCTCGACGTCGGTCGCCATCGTGCTCGACCGCACCCCCGACGAGGCCATCCAGACCGTCTCCGACCCACCTGGCACGGATGCTGGCCAGCCGGGGCCTCAAGGACTCACCGCTCTTCACCGTCACCGAGGGCACGGTCGACGACGACGGCCTGCTGCCCGGCCCACCACGTCAGCGACATCCGCCAGTGGCTGGAGTCGCTCGCCGAGGACACCGACGCCCGCGACCGCGATCGTGCGCCAGACCCTCGACGGAGCCGTGCGCGCGGTCACCCGTCGCACCTATCCCGTGGCCGACGCCGCCGTCGAGCAGCACCGCGTCGGCGGCCGCCTGGCCGGGCCAGGTCGACCAGGCCTACGACCGCGCCGTCGCGGCCGTGACCGAGGCCTCGGCCGACGGCACCCTGCTGCGCGGCGAGGTGCTCGCCCGCTGGCAGGAGTTCGTCGGCACCGGCGAGCTGCTGCGCTCCCTCGAGAGCCGTGTCGGCGGACTGCGCGACCGCCTCGTCAACACCATCAAGGGCAAGCCCCAGCAGGCCGAGCGCGTGTCGGTCGCCGTCGAGTCGGGCCTGGAGGCGCTCATCCTGGAGCACGCCGAGGCCGCCGCCGAGGCGTCGTACGCCGTGTGGAGCCAGGAGCCGGCCGGTGCCGGCCTGCTGGCCGGGGCGCCTGCCGACATCGGGCGCGCCTCGCGCGACCTGCGCCGCAAGGCCGAGCGGATGGTGCGCGACTGGCAGCTCGACGTGCTCGACATGGTCCGCAGCGAGGGTGCCGACAAGCGCACGACCGCCCGGTTCCTGGCGTTCGGGGTCAACGGGCTCTCGGTGGCGCTGATGATCGTCGTCTTCTCCCACACCGCCGGGATGACCGGGGCCGAGACCGGGCATCGCCGGGCGGCTCGGCCGTGCTCGGGCAGAAGCTGCTGGAGGCGGTGTTCGGCGACCAGGCGGTCCGTACGCTGACCGAACGGGCCCGTCGGTCGCTGGAGCAGCGGATGACCGTGCTGCTCCATGACGAGCGGGCGCGCTACCTTTCCCTCGTGACGCCGTCACGCTCACGCCCGACGCGGCCGACCGGCTGCGCGAGGCTGCGCGACGCGTGGACGACCTGCGCTACCAGGCGACCAAGAAGGCCGCCGCCCCAGGAGAATCTCCGTGACCAGTCTGCTCGAAGGCGCCCGCAAGCTCGTGACGCGCGGCACCGACATCGGCGCGCGCATCGAGGGCCTCGAGGCCGCGGTCGCCGCCGGGCGCGGGCCGACTGGACGACACCCTCCTCGACGACGTCGAGCAGGTCGCCGGTCGGGCCGCCGGTCGGCTGCGGCTCTCGGCCGAGCACACGGTCGTCGCGATCGCCGGGGCCACGGGCTCGGGCAAGTCCTCGACGTTCAACGCGCTGACCGGTCTCGAGCTCTCCTCGACCGGGGTCCGCCGCCCGACCACGTCGTGGGCGACCGCCTGCGTGTGGGGGAGCGCCGGCGCCGAGGAGCTGCTCGAGTGGCTCGGCATCCCGCCGCGCCACCAGACGATGCGCGACTCGCTGCTCGGACTCGCTCGCGGGTCGACCGCGACCTCGAGGGCGTGGTGCTGCTCGACCTGCCCGACCACGACTCCACCGAGGTGGCCCACCACCTCGAGGTCGACCGCCTCGTCGAGCTCGCCGACCTGCTGGTCTGGGTCCTCGACCCGCAGAAGTACGCCGACGCCGCGATCCACGACCGCTACCTCGCGCCGCTGGCCTCGCACGCGGGCGTCATGGTCGTCGTCCTCAACCACATCGACACGGTGCCCGAGGACCGGCGCCAGGCGATGGTCGACGACGTACGACGCCTGCTCGCCCTCGACGGCCTCGACTCGGTGCCGGTCTTCGCCGTCAGCGCGCGGCGAGGGCATCGGGGTCGACGAGCTGCGCGGCGAGATCGCCGAGCGGGTCTCGGCCAAGAAGCTCACCCGGGAGCGGATCGAGGCCGACCTGCGCGCCGCCGCCGGCCGCATCGTCGAGGCGTCCGGGTCCGGCACGGCACGCGAGCTCTCGGCGCGCCGGGTCCGTGAGCTGGACGACGCGCTCGCCGAGTCGGCCGGCGTGCCGACGGTCGTCGACGCCGTCGAGCGCTCCACCCGGCTGCGCGCGGGTCGGGCCACGACCTGGCCGGTCGTTCGCCGTCGCTCACCCGATTCCGCCCGATCCGCTCAAGAAGCTGGGGCTCGACCTCGGCGACGCCGCCGGCGCGCTCCGCGGCTCCTCACGCAGGGCGCTGCCGCAGACCACGCAGGTGCAGCGCGCCCGGGTCGACACCGAGGTCCGCGCGCTCGCCGACGACGCCTCGTCCGGCCTGGGCGCGCCCTGGGTGGCTGCCGTGCGCCGCGCCTCGACCGAGCGCGTCTCCGAGCTCGGTGACCGGCTCGACGACGCGATGGCCGCGCACCGACCTCGGCGTCGCCAGGCTGCCGCTGTGGGCCGGGCTGGTGCGGGTGCTGCAGTGGCTGCTGATCCTCGGTGCGCTCGGCGGTGCCGTCTGGACCGGCCTGCGTGCCGCCGGGGGGACCCTGGCCGACCAGACCGTCGGCGGGATGCCGACACCCCTCGTGGTCCTGGTCGGGTGCGTGGTGCTCGGGATCCTGCTGGCCGTCATCTGCCGCGGGCTCGTGGCGGGTACGGCGCGGGCCCGGGCCGCCGACGCCGACCGCCGGCTGCGGGCGGGCGTGCACCAGGTGTCCGAGGAGCTGGTGATCGACCCGGTCGCGGCCGAGCTCGCCGCCTACACGGCGGTCAGGAAGGGCGTCTCGGCGGCGCTGAAGTAGCCACGAGTCGTCCACAGGACAGCTCCACGGCGCTCGTCTCCACAGGCATCGTCACCACCGCGCCGGGATGTCGGCGTCTGCTCGTTTGCTGGTGCACGTCCCCACGACGGGGATCGGCGCCAGCCGACAACAGCACCTCACGAGCAGGGAGTCAGACATGCTGAACGACACGATGGTCACCCTGCAGGGCCACGTCGGCAGGCGACGTGGAGCTGCGCCAGGTCGGTGACGCGGTCGTCGCCAACCTCCGGGTCGCGGCCACGCCCCGCAAGCTACCAGCGCCGCAGCGACGAGTGGGTCGACGGCGAGACCCAGTGGTACTCCGTCAGCGCCTGGCGCCACCTGGGGGAGCACTGCTGCCCGCTCCCTGCGACGGGGAGACCCCGTGGTGGTCCACGGCCGGCTCCTGACGCGCACCTACGTCAACAAGGCCGGGGTCGAGGTCACCGCGCCTCGAGATCGACGCGCTCCTCGTCGGCCACGACCTGACCCGCGGCATCAGCTCCTTCAGCAAGCGTCCGGCGTCCGCCCCGGCGCCGGTGGTGTCCCCGGGCGCGTCCGCCGGGCCGGGGGAGGGGGCGGCCGGCGAGCCCCAGGCCGAGGGTGCCGGGTCCGAGGCAGCCTGAGCCCGCCGCGGCCCCGATCCACCCCGAACGGGCTTTCGACGCAGATCCTCACTAGGCTCAGGGCATGGCGGAATATGTCTTCACCCTGCGCAATGTCCGCAAGGCCCACGGCGACAAGGTCGTCCTCGACAACGTCACCCTGTCGTTCCTGCACGGCGCCAAGATCGGCATCGTCGGGCCCAACGGCACCGGCAAGTCCTCGCTGCTGCGGATCATGGCCGGTCTCGACCACGCCAACAACGGCGACGCGATCCTCGACCCCGGCGCGACGGTCGGCATGCTCCAGCAGGAGCCGCCGCTGAGCGAGGGCAAGACGGTCCTGGAGAACGTCGAGGAGGCCGTCGCCGAGACCAAGGCGCAAGATGGCGCGTCTCGACGAGCTCTACATGCTGATGGGCGACCCGGACGCCGACCCGACAAGGTGGCCACCGAGGCCGGCGACCTGCAGTCCGAGCTCGACGCCGCCAACGTCTGGGACCTCGACAGCCGCCTCGACCAGGCCATGGACGCGCTGCGCTGCCCGCCGCCGGACACGATCGTCGACAACCTCTCCGGTGGTGAGCGTCGTCGGGTGGCGCTGTGCAAGCTGCTGCTCCAGCAGCCCGACCTGCTGCTGCTCGACGAGCCGACCAACCACCTCGACGCCGAGTCGGTGCAGTGGCTCGAGGGGCACCTGGCCTCCTACCCCGGCGCCGTGCTGGCCATCACCCACGACCGGTACTTCCTCGACAACGTCGCCGAGTGGATCCTCGAGCTCGACCGCGGCGCCGACGCACCCCTACGAGGGCAACTACTCGACGTACCTGGAGACCAAGCAGTCCCGGCTCAAGATCGAGGGCCAGAAGGACGTCAAGCGCGCCAAGATGCTGGAGAAGGAGCTGGAGTGGGTTCGCTCCAACGCCAAGGCCCGCCAGACCAAGAGCCGCTCGCGTCTGGCGCGCTACGAGGAGATGGCCGCCGAGGCCGACCGGATGCGCAAGATCGACACCTCCGAGATCAACATCCCGGCCGGTCCCGCGACTCGGTGACATCGTGCTCGAGGCCGAGCACCTCGGCAAGGGCTTCGACGGTCGCACGCTCATCGACGACCTCGGCTTCTCGCTCCCGCGCGCGGGCATCGTCGGCGTCATCGGGCCCAACGGTGTCGGCAAGACGACGCTGTTCAAGATGATCACCGGCCAGGAGGAGCCCGACAAGGGCGTCGCTCCAGGTCGGCCAGACGGTCAAGATCAGCTACGTCGACCAGAGCCGCGGCGGTCTCGACCCTGACGAAGAACGTCTGGGAGCTCGTCTCCGACGGCCTCGACTTCATCAAGGTCGCCAACTTCGAGATGAACTCCCGCGCCTACGTCGCCAGCTTCGGCTTCAAGGGCCCCGACCAGCAGAAGAAGGCCGCGTGCTCTCCGGTGGAGAGCGCAACCGCCTCAACCTCGCGCTCACCTTGAAGATGGGCGGCAACCTGCTGCTGCTCGACGAGCCCACCAACGACCTGGACGTCGAGACCCTGTCGTCGCTCGAGGACGCCCTGCTCGACTACCCCGGCTGCGCCGTGGTCACCTCGCACGACCGGTGGTTCCTCGACCGCGTGGCCACCCACATCCTGGCCTGGGAGGGCGAGGACGACGAGCCCGGCAAGTGGTTCTGGTTCGAGGGCAACTTCGCCTCCTACGAGGAGAACAAGATCGAGCGTCTCGGCGCCGACGCCGCCCGGCCGCACCGGGTCACGCACCGACGCCTGACCCGCGACTGACGGCGGGTACGACGACCGTGGCCTCCTGGTGGCGACGGCGGCCGGTCCTGCTGCCTCCGAGGACCTGCCGGCCGGGTTCGCCTACCCCGACGAGCTGCCGCGGCCTGGTCGTCCGGCCAACCCCTCGCGCACTGGGAGTGGCTGGTCGGGCGACCGGCTGCACGGGCCGCCTCGACCAACCTGTGGCGCCACCACCCGCGCTTCCTGGTGCCGATCGCGGTGCGCACGCGGCACGACGTTCGTCGTGTGCCTCGACCACTCCCGGGTCGGTCCCACCGGGCACGAGGTGGTCACGATCGACGCGCTCGACGACGAGTCCGAGCCGGTCCAGCACCTGCCCAGCCTGGCCGAGTGGGTGGGCGCCGCTCTGCGGAGGAGGCCGTCGTCGATCCGGTTCCTGCGGGAGGGCCGTGGACGCCGCCCGAGACGGGCAGGTGCGGCTGCGTCCACCACCTCGACGAGTACGCGCTCGACGCCGTGCCCTACGGCGCGCTCGCCCCGCCCGACGCGGCGTCCGCGCACGGTGGCCGACCTGCTGATGGAGGACGAGATCGTCGTCGAGCCCGACTTCCCCGGACCCGAGCTGGCCTGGCGCGGCCGGCCCGTCGGGCCGTTCCACTGGAAGGCCACCCTGGTCGGCGGTGCCCGGTGGCACTACGACGACGACGGCCGCGTGCCGCTCGACATGTGGCTCCAGCCCAACCCCGGCGTCGACCTGGTCGTGTGGCCCGAGCACGGGTCGCTGCACCTGCAGCGCGCCGACGCTGTGTCGCGACGGCGTCCAGACCCTGCTCGTGCGGGCGTTGCTCGACGACCGGGTGCGCAAGAGGTAACCGACCCCGCGAGACACCGCGAGACACCGCGAGACACCGCGAGACCGGCAGGGCTCAGCGGAGCTCGCGGTCCGGGTGGGCGGCGACGAGGTCGTCCGCCACGGCGTTCATGACCCGGCCGAGGCTCGCGAAGTCCTCGGGGCAGACCAGGTCGACGAAGTGGTCGCGGACGCCCTCGACGTGGGTGGGTGCGACGTTCTCGAGCAGCAGCCGCCCGCGGTCGGTCATCACGCGCGACCACGCCGCGGCGGTCCTCGGGTGAGTCGTACGCGCTCGACCAGGTCGGCCTCCTCCATGCGCTTGATCGTGTGCGTGACCCGGCTGCGGCTGTGGGCGAGGGAGTCGGCGAGCTGGGCCATCCGCATCCGCCCGTCGCTCTCGGAGAGGCGCACCAGGATCTCGTACTCGACCATCGAGACGCCGTGGTTGCGCTGCAGGTCGTCGCCGAGGCGGTCGAAGAGGAGCGTCGTCCCGAGGAGGAACGCGCGCCACGACCTGCTGCTGGTCCGCGTCGAGCCAGCGTGGTTCAGGGGCGGTGGGGAAGCGGGGCACCGCAGCCAGTCGTAGGCGCCCTGAGCGAACGCCCGGCCACGTGGACGTGGCCGGGCGCTCGTGCTCGGAGGGGGGCGACGCCGGTACGGTGCAGGCCCGCGCGGATCAGATGCGCTCGAGGATCATCGCCATGCCCATGCCGCCGCCGACGCACATGGTGATCAGGCCGGTGCTCTTGTCGTGCCAGTCGAGCGAGTTGATCATCGTGTTCTGCAGCCGGGCGCCGGTCATGCCGAACGGGTGCCCCACCGCGATCGCGCCGCCGTTGACGTTGAGCCGGTCGATGTCGATGCCCAGGTCCTGGTAGGACGGCACGACCTGCGCGGCGAACGCCTCGTTGATCTCGACCAGGTCGATGTCGCCGATGCTCATGCCGGCGTACTTGAGGGCGTTCTTGGTCGCCTCGACCGGGCCGAGGCCCATGATCTCGGGCGAGAGGCCGCGAGACGCCGGTGGAGACGATGCGGGCGAGCGGGCGTCAGGCCCAGCTCGGCCGCCTTGGTGTCGGACATGATGACGACCGCGGCGGCGCCGTCGTTGAGGGCGCAGCAGTTGCCGGCGGTGACGACGCCGTCGGGGCGGAAGACCGGCTTGAGGTCCTTGATCGCGTCGTAGGTGACGCCGGCGCGCGGGCCGTCGTCGGCGCTGACGACGGTGCCGTCGGGGGTGGTGACCGGCGTGATCTCGCGTGCCCAGAAGCCGTCGTCGATGGCCTTCTCGGCGAGGTTCTGCGAGCGGACGCCGAACTCGTCGAGCTCCTGGCGCGACAGCCCGCGCATCCGGGCGACGTTCTCGGCCGTCTGGCCCATCGCGATGTAGACGTCGGGCAGCTGGCCGTCCTCGCGCGGGTCGTGCCAGTCGATGCCGCCCTCGGCGGTCTTCTCGGTGCGGGCCTTGGCCTCGTCGAAGAGCGGGTTCTGGGTGTCGGGCCAGTGGTCGGAGGTGCCCTTGGCGAAGCGCGAGACCGTCTCGACGCCGGCCGAGATGAACACGTCACCCTCGCCGGCCTTGATCGCGTGGAACGCCATCCGGGACGACTGCACCGACGAGGCGCAGTAGCGGGTGATCGTCGTGCCGGGCACGTCGTCGTGGCCGAGCAGCACGTTGACGTTGCGGCCCATGTTGTTGCCCGACTCGCCGCCGGGCAGACCGCAGCCGAGGATCGAGGTCGTCGATCGTGTCGGGGTCGAGGGCGGGGATCTTGTCCAGCGCGGTCCTGACGATGGTCGCGGTCAGGTCGTCGGGACGCAGGTCCTTGAGCGACCCCTTGTTGGCGCGACCGATGGGCGAGCGGGCGACAGAAACGATGACGGCCTCGGGCATGGACGGATCTCCGATCTCGTGGGTGAGCAACCTCTGCACTGTAGAACACGCGACTACTGGCAGGATCGGGGCGTGCGCCACGTCTACCGCTGCCCCACCCGCTGGGCGGACCTCGACCTGCTCGGGCACGTCAACAACGTGGTCTACGTCGACTACCTCCAGGAGGCGCGGGTCGACCTGGTGCGCACGATGCTCGGCCGCGTCGCGACGACCTGGCCGAGGGCGTGGTCGTCGTCCGCCACGAGGTCACCTACCTGGCGCCGATGACGTTCGCGCTTCCGCCCCGTCAGCATCGAGTGCTGGGTCACCGAGGTCCGCGCGGCGACGTTCACCATGGCCTACGAGGTCTTCCACGAGGAGCGGCCGACGGCAGCCGGACCGGGTCTACCTGCGCGCGACGACCCTGCTGACGCCGTACGTCTTCGCCAGCGGAGCGCCCCCGCCGGCTCACCGCCGGACGAGCAGGCACGCGCTGGGCCCGTACCTCGAGGACGCCGTTCGGCGACCGCACGTCGCGGATCGCGTCCCGTCGACCGCGACCGGCGCCCACCACTACCCGCTGCACGTGCGCTTCTCCGACGTCGACGTCTACCGGCACGTCAACAACGTGAAGTACTTCGAGTACCTCCAGGAGTCGCGGCTGCGGCTCATGGCGGACCTCGACCCGCGGCGCCGAGCCGTGCAGCGCCCGCCGATCGTGGTGGCGCAGACCGACGTCGACTACCGCGCCCCGATCGCTGCTGCGCCAGCGAGCCCTACGACGTGTGGTCCGAGCGTCGTCGCGGTGGGCATCCGGTCGATGACGATCGAGTCGGAGATCGGCGACGGCGAGCGGTGCTGGCGCGCGCCCGGGTGACCCTGGTCTTCTTCGACCCGGAGGCGCAGCGCTCGACTCCGACCCCGGCACCGGGGCTGCGTCCCGGCGCCTCGCCGGATGGTCGACCCCGGCGGGCTGAGCGCGAGGCCGCGGCGGCGGTCACGCGGGTCGCGCGGCGCGCCGTCACTCGAAGCTGTTGACCATGACTGCGCCGCGTGGGTGACGTAGTCCCAGAGCTGCGCGTCCTGCTCCGGGGTGAGCGTCGACCTCGTCCAGCCCGGCGCGGAAGTGCACCAGCCAGCGGTCCTTGGCGGCCGGGGTGACCGCGAACGGCGCGTGCCGCATCCGCAGCCGCGGGTGGCCGCGGGTGTCGCCGTACGTCGTCGGGCCGCCCCAGTACTGCACGAGGAACAGCAGGAAGCGCTCCTCGGCGGGCCCGAGGTCCTCCTCGGGGTAGAGCGGGCGCAGCAGCTCGTCGGTGGCGACGCCCTCGTAGAAGCGGGCGACGATCCGGTGGAACGTCTCGTAGCCGCCGATCTCCTCGTAGAACGTCTGCATCCGCCCATTGTGCCGACCGTGGTGCGGCGGCCTCACCCCGGGCGCCGCCGGCGGGCCTGACTCAGGCGGAGTCCGGCTCGGTGTCGGTGTCCGGGTCGGCACCCGCGGTCGGTCGTCGGCCGTGGCTTCGGACTGCTCGGCCTTCTCCTCGCGGTGCCACACGACCCGCTGGGCGAAGGGGATCTCGATGCCCTCGAAGTCGAAGCGGGCCTTGATGCGCTCGACGCATCTCGCGCGCGACGGCCCACTGGGCGCCGGGGGTGGTCTTGAGCACGACGCGCATCGTGACGGCGTCGGCGGCGAGCTCCTGCACGCCCCAGACCGACGGCTCCTCGATGACCTGGCCCTTGAGGTCCTCGTCCTCCCACATGTCGTGGGCGACCTCCTCCAGCACCCGGCTGCACCCGGGCGAGGTCCTCGCTGTAGGCGACACCGACGTCGAGCACGGTGCGCGACCAGTTCTGGCTCTGGTTGCCGACCCGCATGATCTCCCCGTTGGGGACGTACCAGACGGTGCCGTTGATGTCGCGGAGCCGGGTGACGCGCAGGCTGACCGCCTCGACGGTGCCGGTGGCCTCCCCGATGTCGATGATGTCGCCGACGCCGAACTGGTCCTCGAGGATCATGAAGACGCCGGACAGGAAGTCCTTGACCAGCGACTGGGCGCCGAAGCCGAGGGCGATGCCGATGATGCCGGCGCTGGCGATGATCGGGGCGATGTCGACCCCGACCTCGCTGAGCATCATGGTGCCGAAGACGGCCACCAGGAGCCCGGTGATGATGCTCTTGAAGCAGGCTGCCCATCGTCTGGGCGCGCTGGTAGCGGCGGGCGGCGTTCATCGGGTGGGCCCGCTCGGCCGCCATCCCCAGCTTGCTCGTCGCGGGGTCCTCGGCGCGCTTGACGATCCGGTCGACGAGCCGTGCGCAGCAGCCACCGGATGCACGAGGGCCGAGCAGCGAGCAGGCCGAGCAGCGCCAGCGGCCGACCGATCACGTCGTCGGCCAGGTTGGCGAAGCGTCTGGCTGCCGGTCAGGTTGAAGGCGAGGTTGCAGAAGGTCTGGTCCGGGTCGCACGGGTTCGTGGCGGCGAGGGCGGTGAGGAGGTCGGACATGGCCCCATGCATAACAGGTGGACCCAGGTCCGGCGGTTCGAATCGTGCGACTACCCTCTCGGGCTGCCGGCGCCCTGCCCGTCCACGATCGGCGCACCGGCCCGATACGATGGTGCGGTGACCACGCACGCCGTACGCCGTCTCGTGACCGCCGCCACCAGCCTCACCGCGCTCGCCGCCACCGCGGTGCTGCTCGCGGGCCCGGCCTCGGCCGACGTCGCCCGAGGCGTGGCCCGACACCGATCCGGTCGAGCCGCTGCACGTGATCGGTCTGTTCGTCGGCATCCCGGTGCTGCTCTTCGTGGTGATCGCGCTGCTGGCCTACCTGCCGGCGCTGATCCGCGGCGAGGACGTCACTCCCGGCGGCGCCACGGTCGAGGACCAGTGGCTCGGCGGCCCGCGCGCCGCAGCCGGCGAGCTCGCCGCCCCCGACGGCGCGACCTCCGAGGCCGGCGGCGCCGGCGCCCGCTGGTAGTCCGTCAGGCAACCGGGTCCAGGCTGGCGACGATCGTGTCCGCCAGGTCGCGGGCCACGTCCTCGTCGAGGGACGAGGACGTGATCTGCAGGCTGCTCGTGGCGTCGAGCCCCAGCACGATCGTCTGGTAGCTCACCGTGACGTCCCCGTCGGCGTCCTTGCCGATGACGACCTGGTACGACGCGCGCAGCACCGGTCCGGCGGCGGTCGTCGCGTTGACCACCGAGACGGACTCGACGTGCTTGATGGTCTGGAGGCCCGCCGCGAAGGAGGCCTGGGTCCCGGTCGTGAGCGGGACCGGTGTCCGCGTGGCTCCCACCGTGTCCGGGTCCGACGACGCCAGCGTGCCGGGGTCGACCAGGAAGGTCTCGTAGGAGGCCACGACGGTGGGGGCGATCGTCGCTGGGTCCGTGGGCGACGCGGTGTGCGAGGCGGTGGGCGACTTCGCGCCCCCGGGCCGTGCGGCTCGGGTGGCCGGGGCCTTGGCGCCCGGTCCCGTGGCCGCTGCGGTGGCCGGTCCCGTGGTGGCCGAGGCCGTGGCGCTCGCCTCGGCCCTGTCCGCCAGACCGGACCGCTCGAGGTCCTTCCGGACGACGGTACGGACGAGATCGTCGTCCGCGTTCTGGAACCGGTGGGGCACCACGAACTGCAGGTCGTGCTGGGCGAGCGTGATGGTGGTGTTCTCCTCCACCCGCTGGTCCGCGGCACAGCCGGCGAGGACGAGGGCGACTGCGGTCGTGACGACCGTCATGATGATGCGCACCAGCGGACGGTAGGGGCAGCAGATGAACGCCAGGTGGCACTACGCTGGCCACATGTCAGGGGATCCCTTCAGCAGCGCCGACCGAGCAGCCGCTCGACGTCGCCATCCGCAAGGCCGAGCAGCTGTGCCGTGCCGAGTTCTCGGTGTTCGTGGGCAAGTCGGTCGGCGACGCGCGCGACTACGCCACCAGCCTGCACAACTCGCTGGTCGCACCGTCGCGCAGCGTGCTCGTCATGGTCGACCCCGAGGCGCGCGCGATCGAGGTCGTGACCGGCGCATGGGTGCGCCGTCGGCTCTCCGACCTCCAGGTCGAGCTCGCCGTCGCTGCGATGGCCCGCTCGTTCGGCGAGGGCGACCTGGTCGGTGGACTGCGCAACGGCATCAACCAGCTGGCCGAGCACGCCCGGCTCCAGACGACGCTGCACGCCGGCAGCGACACCCCGCTCAGCCAGTCCTGAGCCACACCGTCGGCGCCGACGGCCGACCGGGGCCGACAACGCGCCGACCCGTCTCCTCTGGAGGAGACGGGTCAGCGGAGGAGCGACGGGTCAGCCCTGGGCGTCCTTCGCCTGGGCGGTGAGCGCCCGGGCCACCTCGGCCCGACCCTCGCGCACGTAGCGCAACGCTCCCGGGTTGACCGTGGCCGTCTCCAGCCAGGCGTCGACCTTGTCGAGCAGCTCCTGCGAGGCCAGCGGCTTGGGGAAGATGTACTCCAGCGCCACCGACCCCTTGTGGGCGCCGAGGGTCTCCCAGGTGGTGCCGACGGCGGCGAGGTACTTGTCGACGTACGGCGCGAGCACCTCGTCCTGGTCGAAGCGCTGGAAGCTGAGCACGACGCTGCGCGCGGTCTCGTTGGGCGTGGTCGGGTCCAGCATCGCCTGCTTCCAGGCGCGCTCCTTGGCCTCCGGCGTCGGCATCGCGGCGCGCGCGGCGGCGGCGTGCTCCTTGCCGGAGATCGTGTTGTCCGCGGCCGAGCTCCTCGTCGATGCGGGCGTCGTCGGCCCGTCCGGCGGCGGCCAGGCCGGTCAGCAGCGCCCAGCGCAGGTCGGTGTCGACGCTGAGCCCCTCGATCGTCGAGCGAGCCGTCGAGCAGCGCCGCGAGGTCGCCGAGGGCCTCGTCGCTGCGGGCGGCGACGGCATAGTTCCGGGCGAACGTGAGCTGCTGGTCGCTGCCCGCCTCGGCGGTCTCGACCAGGGCGCGCAGGCCGCGCTCCCACGAGTGCTTGAGGTCGGCGCGGTGCTCCGGGGCGGAGTACCAGTTGACCGCCTGGGCGGCGAACGCCGGGATCCGGGTCAGGCCCCACGAGTCGGTCTCGGCGCCGATGTTGCCGAGCACGAGCGCGACGTAGTCGCTGGCGGCCATCTCGCCGTCGCGGGTCATGTCCCACGTCGCGCCCCAGACGATGGCGCGGGCCAGCGAGTCGTCGAGCAGCGACAGGCCGGCGACGGCGGTGGCCAGCGAGCGGTCGTCGAGGCGGACCTTGGCGTAGGCCAGGTCCCCGTCGTTGAGGAGCAGCAGGTCGGGCTGACGCTGACCGATCGCCTCCTTGATCTCGGTGGTCGCGCCCTCGACGTCGACCTCGATGTAGTCGCGGCGCACCAGGCGCCCCTCGGACGTCGTCGTAGAGGCCGATGCCGAGGCGGTGGCGACGCAGGGTCGGCTGGTCCGCGTGCGCGGTCTGCCGGACGACGAGTCGGGCGAAGGTGCCGTCGTCGGCCAGCTCGAACTCCGGGGTCAGCGTGTTGACGCCGGCGGTCTGGAGCCACTCGTCGGCCCAGCTGCCGAGCTCGCGGCCCGAGGAACGCTCCAGCGCGGCGAGCAGGTCGCCGAACTCGGTGTTGCCGTACGCGTGGTCCTGGAAGTACTGGCGCAGGCCGTTCACGAACGGCTCCAGACCCACCCACGCGACGAGCTGCTTGAGCACCGAGGCGCCCTTGGCGTAGGTGATCATGTCGAAGTTGACCTCGACGGCCTCGAGGTCGAAGTTGTCGGCCGCGATCGGGTGCGTGCTCGGCAGCTGGTCGGCGCGGTAGCCGGTCTGCTTGCGCGCGTTGGCGAAGCCGGTCCAGGCGTCGGTGAACTCGGTGGCCTCCGCCTCGCACCAGTAGCAGGCCCACTCGGCGAACGACTCGTTGAGCCACAGGTCGTCCCACCACTTCATGGTGACCAGGTCGCCGAACCACATGTGCGCCATCTCGTGGGTGATGACCGAGCAGCGGAACTCGTAGAAGGAGCGCGGCTGGCGCGAGCGGGGGAGGTACTCGTCGCGCAGGGTCACGCAGCCGGCGTTCTCCATCGCGCCCATGTTGTACTCCGGGACGTAGAGCTGGTCGTACTTCTCGAAGGGGTACGGGAAGGCGAACTGCTCCTCGAAGAACGCGAAGCTCTGGCTGGTGATCTTCACCAGCTCCTCGCGGTCGAGGTGCTCGACCAGCGACTGGCGGCAGTAGTGCCCCAGCGGGATCGTGCCGAACGCGCCCTCGTAGGTGTCGAAGACCGCGTGGTACTCGCCGGCGACGATCGCGGTGATGTAGGTCGACATCTTCTTGGTCGGCGGGAAGTGCCACACGGCGGCGCCGCCGCCGAGGCTCTCCGGCTCGGGGGTCGGAGCGTTGGAGACGACCACCCAGTGGTCGGGCGCGGTGACGTTGAAGTGGAAGACGCTCTTGAGGTCGGGCTGCTCGAAGGTCGTGAAGACGCGCCGGGCGTCGGGCACCTCGAACTGCGAGTAGAGGTAGACGCGGTCGTCGACGGGGTCGACGAAGCGGTGCAGGCCCTCGCCGGTGTGGGAGTAGGTGCAGTCGGCGCGGACCACGAGCAGGTTGTCGGCCTGCAGGTCGGGCAGCGGGATCCGGCTGTCGGCGTACGACGCCGGGTCGAGACTGACGCCGTTCAGGGTGATCTCGTGAACTTCCGCGTCGACGAGGTCGGCGAAGGTCGACGCACCGGGCTCGCTGCAGGTGAAGGCCAGCGTGGTGGTCGAGCCGAACACCGAGTCGCCGGTCGTGAGGTCCAGATCGATGGAGTACGACGTGACGTCCAGGAGGGCGGCGCGGGTGGCGGCCTCTTCCCGGGTGAGATTGGTTCCAGGCATGCCCGCCATCCTCGCATCCGGCGCCGGCGCTGCACATCCGGCCTTTCTCCGGGGGATGAGGCTCCGCGCCGGAGAAGTGGAACGACACGCCTGTTATTCATGATGCTTGCAAATGGTAAGGGAGTGAATTATGGGGTTATTGTTGCGAAACGCACCGGATGTGCTTGACAGTGGTCCCCGTGTCTCCCCGCAAGCGTCTCGCGCGCCTCCTCCCCGTCCTGCTCCTGAGCGGTCTGATCCCGGTCCTGGGGACCGTCGGAGCCTCCCCGGCCGCGGCGACCTCGACGTACCTGTGCTCGGGCTACTCCTCCTGCGCGGCCAAGGGGTACTCGAGCTCCGGCTATGCCGGGGTGAACAACAAGATGTACTGGCGGATGTACTCGGGCCACAACTGCACCAACTACGTGGCCTACCGGATGATCAAGGCCGGCATGTCCAGCGAGCGCCCCTGGTCGGGCGGGTCGGGCAACGCCTACTACTGGGGCTACGCGATGAAGTCCATCACCGACCAGACCCCCCAGGTCGGTGCCGTCGCCTGGTACGACCGCGGTGTCCCGGGCGCCGGCTCTGCGGGTCACGTCGCCTACGTGGAGAAGGTCGTCTCGTCGACCGAGATCATCGTCTCGGAGGACTCCTGGGGCGGCGACTTCGACTGGCGCATCATCCGCAAGGACGGGCCGGGCTGGCCGACCGGCTTCATCCACTTCGTCGACAGGATCACCAAGAACACCACGCCGCCGCGCGTGGTCGGCACGTCGCGGGTCGGCGAGACGCTGACCGCCCGGCACGGCGTGTGGACACCCGGGGGACCGACCAAGGCCTACCAGTGGCTCGCCGGCGGCGTACCGATCGCGGGGGCGACCACGGACAAGCTCGTCCTCGGCCCGGAGCTGCTCGGCGCCGCGGTCTCGGTGCGGGTCACCGCGACCAAGCCCGGCTTCGCCGCGGCCGTGGCCGACTCGCCCGCCCTGCCGCCCGTCTCGGCGGGGGTGCTGACCAGCACGGCCCCGCCCACGTTCACCGGCACGCCCCAGGTCGGCACCGAGCTCACCGCCGTCCGCGGTGCGTGGACGCCGCGGCCCGAGATCGCCGCCCTGCGCTGGAAGGCCGACGGACGGGTGATCCCGGGCCAGAGCGGACCCACCCTGACCCTGACCAAGGACCTCGTCGGGGCCACGATCACCCTCGGCGAGATCGCGCGCCGCGACGGCTTCGTCAAGGGCTCCGTCGCGGCGGCGGGGTCCATCGGGCCGGTCGTCGAGGGGGTCGTCGAGATGACCGCTCCCTTCGTCGCCTCCGGCGTGAACCGGTACGGCGGCCGGATCGGCGTCACCCCGGGCACCGTGACGCCGAGTGACGCCACCGTCGGCTACGCCTGGCTGCGCGACGACGTACCGGTACCGGGCGCGACCGCCCCGATCTACGACGTGGGTGGCGCCGACGTCGGGCACGACCTCACGCTGCGGGTCACGGCGTCGAAGCCGCGCTACCGGGCCGCGGTCAGCGACATCGACTTCGCCACCACCACGACGACCACCGCGACGACCATCAAGGTCAAGACGACCCGCAAGCGGATGGTGATCGTCAAGGCGCGCATCCGTGCCGCCGGGGTCGGTCCGGTCGACGGTCGGGTCACGCTGGACGTCGGTGTGCACCACGTCGAGGGCACCGCCGTCCACGGCTACGCGCGACTCGTGCTGCGCGACCTGAACCCCGGCTGGCGTCGGGTCAAGGTGTCCTACGGCGGTGACGCGGTCCGCAAGCACAGCGGCGCCCGGCTGCGGGTCAAGGTCAAGCGCTGAGGTCGTCGCCATGGAATGTCGAGGGGCGGGGCGGGGTTCACCCCGACATGACTACTCCCCGCGCCGACTTCTGGTTCGACCCGCTCTGCCCGTTCGCCTGGATCTCCTCACGGTGGATCCTGGAGGTCGAGCAGGTGCGTGACATCGAGGTGTCCTGGCACGTCATGAGCCTGGCCTACCTCAACCAGGACAGGGACATCCCGGACGAGTACCGCGAGATGCTCGCGCCCGCCTGGGGGCCCGTGCGAGTGCTCGTCGCCGCCGCGCAGAAGCACGGCGACGAGGTGCTGCTCCCGCTCTACAACGCCATGGGCACGCGCATCCACCTCGGCAAGGAGGAGATCTCGCGCGAGCTGATCGCCGCCGCGGTGGCCGAGGCCGGCCTCGAGCCCGAGCTCGTCGACGCGATGGACGACTCGTCGTACGACGAGGCAGTGGCCACGTCCCACCACGAGGGCATGGACCAGGTCGGCGACGACGTCGGCACGCCCACGATCGCGATCGAGGGCGCGGCGTTCTTCGGCCCCGTGCTGTCGAAGATCCCGCGCGGCGAGGAGGCCGGCCAGCTCTGGGACGGCTGCGTCGCCGTGGCCAAGGTGCCGTACTTCTACGAGCTCAAGCGCTCGCGTACCGGCGACCTCGACTTCAGCTGAGCCTGTCCCGCATGAGGGCGTCGCGCTTGGCCTGGACCACCTCACGGTGCTGGGGCAGCGCGGCGACCTCGAGGTCCGTGAGCATCTGGTCCAGCCGGGCCGGGATCTGGATGCTGTCGGCGCCGTAGTGGGCGATCTCGTCGACCGCGAGGTCGAGCAGGTCGCCGAACGTGTGCTCGGTCGTGATCACCCGGGTGACCCCGTCGTCGTCGAGGTGCACGCCGACGACCGACTCCTCGACGACCACCCGGCGCAGCAGGTCGTGGAGCTCGTCGACCGCCTGGACGGCGGTGGTCGGGTCGTTGATGCCGGGGGACAGGGCGCGCTCGGCGATGTCGACCAGCCGGCGCAGGCCGAACGTCAGGTCCTGCTGCATCGAGCGCTCGCGCCGCTGGGTGACCGCTGACTCGATCACGTGCAGCCAGTCGGCGCCGGCGACGGCTCCGCGCACCATGACCAGCGGCGCGCCCTTGGCCACGAACGTGCCGAGCGGGTGCAGAACCTCGATCCGGGCGTCGTGCTCGGCCGCGGCCCGGCAGAGATGGTCGGGGTCGACGCGGTCGACGTACCCGCTGCGGGAGGCGGTGACGACGGTCTGGCCCGTCAGGTGCTCGACCTCGGGTGCGTCCATCGGCAGCGTCCGACGGCGTTTGCTGCTGCTCTCGAGCAGGTGCCGGGTCTGCTCGCCCGCGCGCTGGATCACGGTCGCGACCGAGACCGACTGGGTGATGTGGTGGATGAACGCCAAGAACATGCCCACGGCGCCGAGCACGAAGAGGAACGCCAGCGTGACCGCCAGCTGAGGCACCACGATGGCGCCGTCGCCGTTGTCGACGATGGAGCGCAGCACGGTCAGGGAGAACAGGAACGACGCCGCGAACACCCCGAGCGTGTGCTGGGTGATGCGGTCCTCGAGGAAGGTGCTGAGCACCCGCGGTGAGAACTGGCTGCTCGCCAGCTGGAGCACCACGATCGTGATCGAGAAGACCAGGCCGGTGACCGAGATCATCGCGCCCGCGGTCGTCGAGAGCACCGATCGTGCGCTCTCCGCCCCACCGCTGAACAGGATGGGCAGCCAGGAGCCGCTGAGCTCGTCGACCTTGGGCACGACCAGCCCGAGGAGGACCGAGGCGACCGACCAGATGGCCGGCACCACCCAGAACGGCGCGAAGATCAGCGTGCAGCCGCTGCTGCACGCGGGCCACCTGCGGTCGGAGGACGGGGGCGGGTGCCGGGGTTGCCGGCCGGTCGGTGCTCACCGGGCCATGTCTACCGGGCGCAGGGTGCTGCTGTCCGGTGACGCGGCCCGGTGGTGCGGTGTTCTGGGTGCGATGGGAGTCGTGGGCTCGACGGATGTGACGGGTGTGACGCATGATGTTGAGCCATGCCTTCCTCGGGTCAGCCCTCCTCGTCCGTATGCCGCTCCGCCGCCTCGGTGGCCGCGGCACCCCTCGCCCGACCCCGCGCCCGACCCCGCGTCCGACCCCGCGTCCGATCTCTCGTCCTGATCCTGACGCTGGCCCTGGCCGCCCCGGCCGGTGCCGTCGCGGCTCCGTCCGCGGCCGTGGCGTCCGCCCCGGTGGCCTCGCAGGCCTCGGCGCCGGCGTCGGCAGCGCCGCCGCGCCTG
This sequence comes from uncultured Actinomycetota bacterium, assembly GCA_963757695.1. Lineage (GTDB taxonomy): Bacteria > Actinomycetota > Actinomycetes > Propionibacteriales > Nocardioidaceae > Nocardioides. Next base: position 358,585 of record CAVWTJ010000001.1, on the reverse strand, counting down.
CGGCTCACCGACCAGGGTGACGGGGTGCGCTCGCTCGACGTACCGCTGCGCGCGAGCGCGTGGGCCCGGGCGGGCGGCTGGCAGCTATCGCAGCGACGTCATCACCGCGCACGCGGTTCTCGATGGTCGGCGTGTCCTGGCGCGGGCGGTCCCCGCGACGTGCGGCTGAAGGTGCGCACCGACGGCTCCTGGTCCGCGTGGTCGGACCTTGCGATGGTCACCGACGGCCCGGACCGCCGTTCCGGCGAGCGCAGCGGTCGGGTCGGCACCGACCTGCGCTGGGTCGACGGGGCGGACGCCGTCCGGATCGACGTCGCCGGCGGACGTCCGCCCGGGCTGCGACTGACCCTGATGGAGCCCGCCGAGGAGGCCCGGCAGGCGGGTCGGGCCGTGGGTGCGTGCGAGCGCCAGGCGACACCCCAACCGCCCGCTGCCCGACCTGCTGAGCCGCAGGACCTGGGGCGCCGACGAGAGCCTCCGGTCCGGGACGCCCGACGATCAACCGGACCGTCCAGCAGGTCCACGTGCACCACACGGTCAACAGCAACGACTACTCGCGCGTCCGACGTGCCCGGCCTCCTGCGCGGCATCTACCGCTACCACACGCAGAGCCTCGGCTGGTCCGACATCGGCTACAACTTCCTCGTCGACCGCTTCGGCCGCACCTGGGTCGGTCGCGCCGGCGGACCCAAGAACCGGGTCCGTGGGGCGCACACGCTGGGCTTCAACTCGACCTCGACCGGTGTCGCCGTGATCGGCAACTTCGAGACCGGCCGCCCCGAGCCGCGCGGTCATCACCGCGCTGGTGCACCTGGCCGCCTGGAAGCTGCACCGCAACCACCGCAACCCGCGCGGCAAGGTCGTCGTCTACTCCCACGGCTCCGACCGCTTCCGTGCCGGCCAGAACGGTGCGGCTGCCCGCCATCGACGGCCACCGCGACACCAACGAGACCGCGTGCCCCGGCACCAACCTCTACCGCTACCTCCCGAGATCCGCGACCGCGCCGCCGAGCGCGTCAAGCGCTTCGGCAAGAAGTAGTCCACCGCGCCCACGCACCCACCTGCCCGCCGGCGCACACCCTTGTCCACAACGCGCGTTTCTTGTCCACAGCTCGGCAGGGGTGGGTGCATCGACGACAGGACCACTAGCGTCGACCCCATGACGGCGACGCTGACCGGACTGCACCGCTACCCGCTGAAGTCGGGTCGTGGCGAGGCGCTCGCGTCCGCCGCTGCGTCGAGCCCTGGGGGCTGGCCGGGGACCGGCGCTGGATGGTCGTCGACCCCTCCGGTACGGCGGTCACGGCCCGCGAGGTCAACCGGCTGCTGCTGGTCCACCCCGAGATCACCGCCGACCGGGCTGCGGCTCAGCGCCGCCGGCGCCGAGCCGCTCGACGTCGTGGACACCGGACGCCGGGCCGCCTCGACGACGTCGAGCTGTTCGGGTCGCCCGCTGCGCGCCGTACGGGCCGCGCCGGAGGCCGGAGCATGGCTCAGCGAGGTGCTCGGCCGCGAGGTCGCGCCTGGTCTGGTGCGACGACCCCACGCGACGCCGACCCGACCCCGAGTTCGCCGGCGCCGGACGACGCGGTGTCCTTCGCCGACGGCTACCCGTTGCTGCTCACCACCGAGGAGTCGCTGGCCGCGCTCAACGACGCGGTCCTCGCCCGGCCCCCACGGCCGGGGGCGACGAGCCGCTGCCGATGACCCGCTTCCGGCCCAACGTGGTCGTGAGCGGGCACCCTGCCTGGGCCGAGGACGACTGGCGGCGGGTCCGGATCGGTGGAGGCGACGTTCCGCGCGGTGAAGGGCTGCGCGCGCTGCGTCATGACCACCGTCGACCCCGACACCGCCGAGCGTGGCAAGGAGCCGATCAGGACCCTGGCCCGGATCCGGCGCTGGGACAACGCCACCTGGTTCGGCGTCAACCTGGTGCCGGACAGGCGCCGGCGGGCCCGGCGCCGACCCTGACCGTCGGCGACGAGGTGGAGGTGCTGGAGGCCGTGGCTCCGGGCGGCGGGCCCGCTGCGGGCATAACCGGTGGTGGGAGGCACCCGGCGCGTCAATACACTGCCGGACATGACTCATGTCCTGTCCGCCGTCGCCTGGCCGTACGCCAACGGCCCGCGCCACATCGGCCACGTCGCCGGTTTCGGCGTGCCCTCCGACGTCTTCAGCAGGTACATGCGGATGGCCGGTCACGACGTCCTGATGGTCTCCGGCTCCGACGAGCACGGCACGCCGATCCTGATCGCCGCCGACGAGGCCGGGGTGACGCCGCAGGCGCTCGCCGACCAGCAACCACCGCATCATCGCCGAGGACCTCGTCTCGCTCGGCTGCACCTACGACCTCTACACGCGCACGACGACGCGCAACCACCACGCGGTCGTCCAGGAGCTCTTCACCGGGGTCTACGACAACGGCTACTTCGTCGAGCAGACGACGTACGGCGCCATCTCGCCGTCGACCGGCCGCACCCTGCCGGACCGCTACATCGAGGGCACCTGCCCGATCTGCGGGTACGACGGCGCGCGCGGCGACCAGTGCGACAACTGCGGCAACCAGCTCGACCCCGCAGACCTGAAGAACCCGGTCTCGAAGATCAACGGCGAGACGCCGGAGTTCATCGAGACCCAGCACTTCTTCCTCGACCTGCCGGCGCTGGCCGACGCGCTGGGGGAGTGGCTCGACGAGCGCGCCGCGACCGGGCTGTGGCGGCCCAACGTGATCCGGTTCAGCCAGAACATCCTCAAGGAGATCCGCCCGCGGGCGATGACGCGCGACATCGACTGGGGCATCGCCGTGCCCCTCGACGGGTGGCGCGACAACCCGACCAAGAAGCTCTACGTGTGGTTCGACGCCGTCATCGGCTACCTGTCGGCCTCGATCGAGTGGGCCCGCCGCTCGGGCGACCCCGAGGCCTGGCGCCAGTGGTGGAACGACCCCGAGGCGCTGTCCTACTACTTCATGGGCAAGGACAACATCACCTTCCACAGCCAGATCTGGCCGGCCGAGCTGCTGGCCTACTCCGGCAAGGGCACCCGCGGCGGCACGACGCACGCGCTCGGCGAGCTCAACCTGCCGACCGAGGTGGTCTCGAGCGAGTTCCTGACGATGGAGGGCAAGAAGTTCTCCTCCTCCAAGCAGGTCGTCATCTACGTGCGCGACCTGCTGAGCCGCTACCAGCCCGACGCCTTCCGCTTCTTCGTCGCCTCCGCCGGCCCCGAGGCGCAGGACTCCGACTTCACCTGGTCGGAGTTCGTCCGGCGTACCAACGACGAGCTGGTGGCCGGCTGGGGCAACCTGGTCAACCGCACCGCCACCCTGATCGCCAAGAACTTCGGCGAGATCCCGCCGGCGGGCGTGCTCACCGAGGACGACGAGCGGGTGCTGGCCCTGGCCGAGCAGTCGTTCGCGATCGTCGGCGACCTGATCGGCCGGCACCGTCAGAAGCAGGCCATCGGCGAGGCCATGCGCGCGGTCGGCGAGGTCAACAAGTACGTCTCGGACTCCGAGCCGTGGAAGATCAAGGACGACCCGGAGCGCCTCGGGACGGTCCTGCACGTGATCGCGCAGTGCGTGGCCGACCTCAACCTGGTCCTCGCGCCGTTCCTGCCGTTCTCGGCCAACGCCGTCGACGCGGTCTTCGGCGGCACCGGCGAGATCGCCCCGATGCCGCGCATCGACGAGGTCGACGACCTCGACGGCGGCCCGGGCTACCCGGTCATCACCGGCGACTACACCACCGCGCCCACCTGGGAGCGGCACCCGATCGTCGTCGGTACGCCGGTCGCCAAGCCGACCCCGATCTTCACCAAGCTCGACGTGTCGGTCATCGACGAGGAGCTGGCCCGCCTCCAGGACTGACCCGGGCCGCCGTCCCGGTGGTTGAGGCGTGAGCGCCGCGGCCGCCAGGTCCCGCTGGTTGAGGTGCGAAGGCCGCCAGGCCCGGCCGGGTCCCGGTGGTTGAGGTGCGAAGGCGCCCTGGCGCCTGAGCCTCGAAACCTGGTGGGCCGGGAGGCGGCGTCGGGGGTGCGGGTTGGTGGTCGGCACGCGGGCAGGGCTCGTCGCTGGCGCTCCTCGCACCTCAACCACCGGGGAGGCTCGTCGCTGGCGCTCCTCGCACCTCAACCACCGTGGGGGCTCGTCGCTGGCGCCCCTCGCACCTCGACGCAGACCCCATGCATCCCGTAGCCGCCCATACGGTTGCATGGGAGCAGCAAGTTCCATGCGTACCCAACGGAGGTTCGGCAATGCAGCAAGTGAAGGCGGTCGTCGCCAAGGCCAAGGGCGAGCCGGTCGAGCTCGTCACCATCAACGTCCCCGATCCCGGGCCGGGCGAGGCGGTGGTGAAGATCCAGGCCTGCGGGGTGTGCCACACCGACCTGCACTACCGCGAGGGCGGGATCAACGACGACTTCCCGTTCCTCCTCGGCCACGAGGCGTCGGGCCTCGTGGAGGCGGTCGGTGACGACGTCACCAGCGTCGCCCCCGGTGACTTCGTCATCCTCAACTGGCGTGCGGTGTGCGGTGAGTGCCGCGCGTGCAACCGGGGCGAGCCGCAGTACTGCTTCAACACCCACAACGCGACCCAGAAGATGACCCTCGAGGACGGGACCGAGCTGAGCCCTGCGCTCGGGATCGGTGCGTTCGCCGAGAAGACCCTCGTCGCCGCCGGTCAGTGCACGAAGGTCGACCCGGCCGCCCGTCCCGCGGCCGTCGGCCTGCTCGGCTGCGGCGTCATGGCCGGCATCGGCGCGTCCATCAACACCGGTGGTGCCACCCGGGGCAAGTCCGTCGCCGTGATCGGCTGCGGTGGCGTGGGCGTGGCAGCGATCGCCGGTGCGGCGCTCGCCGGCGCCAGCCCGGTGATCGCCGTCGACATCGACGCCAAGAAGCTCGAGGCGGCCACCAAGCTCGGCGCGACGCACACGATCAACTCGCGCGAGGTCGACGCCATCGAGGAGATCAAGCGCATCTGCGGCGAGGTGTACGCCGGCGCCGAGGGTGCCGACGTCGTGGTCGAGGCCGTGGGGCGCCCGGAGACCTGGAAGCAGGCGTTCTACGCGCGCGACCTGGCCGGCACCGTGGTCCTGGTCGGCGTCCCGACGCCGGACATGAAGGTCCCCGAGATCCCGCTCATCGACGTCTTCGGTCGCGGCGGCTCACTCAAGTCCAGCTGGTACGGCGACTGCCTGCCCAGCCGCGACTTCCCGATGCTGGTCGACCTCTACCAGCAGGGTCGGCTCGACCTCGACGCGTTCGTCAGCGAGGAGATCGGCATCGAGGACATCGAGGCCGCCTTCGAGAAGATGCACCACGGCGACGTGCTGCGCTCGGTCGTGATCCTCTAGTGGCCGCTCGCGTGGACCATGCCGTCTCGAGCGGCACGTTCAGCCTCGACGGGGAGACGTTCGACGTCGACAACAACATCTGGGTGATCGGTGACGACACCGAGTGTGTCGTCGTCGACGCCCCGCACTCGGTCGACGACATCATGGCCGTGGTGGGGGAGCGCCGGGTGAAGGCGATCATCTGCACCCACGCCCACGACGACCACGTGCGCGTGGCGCCGGCCCTGCGCGAGCGGACCGGTGCGCCGATCATGCTGCACCCCGACGACAAGGTGGTGTGGGACCTCACCCACGGCCCCGAGGACTCGCCCGACGCCTACCTCTGGGACCTCGACCTGGCGGACGGCCTCACCGTCCAGGTGGCCGGTACGACGCTCCGGGTGCTCCACACGCCCGGGCACGCGCCGGGTGCGGTCTGCCTCTACGCGCCCGACCTGGGCTGCGTGTTCACCGGCGACACGCTGTTCAACGGTGGGCCCGGCGCCACGGGTCGCAGCTTCAGCGACGCCGACGTCATCGTCGACTCGATCCGGGCGAAGCTGTTCGCGCTGCCCGACGAGACGGTGGTGCACACCGGCCACGGCGACGACACCACGATCGGCGCCGAGAAGGCGACGATCGGCGTCTGAGCCGTCGTCGACGCGGTCCCCGGGGCGGTGTCCTGCACCGCCCCGGGTGACCCGAGGGGCAGTCCCCTCCGCACCGAACGGCACCGCTGCGGCTCGGAGCGGCAGGGCACGTGTCGGCCTGGTTTGTGTTGCCGGTGCGGGAGCGTCACCGTTGAGCCATGACGACCCCCGCCGCGCCGCCGTCGTACCCGTCGCAGCAGGCGCACCGGGGGTCGGCGACCCGGCACGGCAGCGGCTTCTGGCTGGTCGCCGCCCTCTTCACCGTCGCGATGGCGTTCTCGACGGTGCCCACGCCGCTGTGGGGCATCTACCGCACCGACGAGGGACTCTCGACCGCGTTGGTGACGGTCGCCTTCGCGGCGTACGCCGTCGGAGTGCTGGTCAGCCTCTTCCTGGCCGGACACGTCTCGGACTGGGTGGGTCGGCGTCGCGTGCTGCTGCCGGCGATGCTGCTCGAGATCGTCTCCGCGGTGCTGTTCCTCACCTGGGTCGACGTCCCGGGGCTGATGACCGCGCGTTTCCTCAACGGTCTCGCCATCGGGCTGGTCACGGCCACGGCCACCGCCCACTTGGCCGAGCTGCACGCCGTCGCCCGGCCCGGAGCCGGGCCGGGTCGGGCGGGGGTGGTCGCCACGGCGGCCAACCTCGGCGGCCTGGGCCTCGGGTCGCTGGTGGCCGGGGCCCTGGCCGCGCTGGCTCCTGCGCCCCTGGTGACGTCGTACGTCGTGTTCCTCGTGCTCCTGGTCGTCGTCACGGTGGGACTGCTGCTCGTGCCCGAGACGGTCGCCCCTCCGGAGGAGCAGGTGCGCTACCGCCCCCAGCGGGTGGCGGTGCCCCGTGCGGCGCTGGCGCGCTACGGGGGAGCCGCGGTCGCGAGCTTCGCGGTGTTCATGGTGTTCGGCCTCTTCACGTCGCTGGCGCCGAGCTTCCTGGCCGAGATCGACCTCGACTCGCCGTTCGTGTCCGGCGCCGCGGCGTTCGCGGTGCTCGGGACGGCCGCCCTCGCGCAGGTGCTGCTCGGCCACCTGGAGGCGACCAGGCAGCTGGGGCTCGGCCTCCTGGTGACCGCCCTGGGCGTGGCCGCGCTCACGGCCGGGGTCCTCACCCGCAACGCCACCGTCTTCCTGGTCGGCGGCGTGGTCGCCGGCGGCGGCGCCGGCGTGCTCTTCAAGGGTGCGATGGGCACCGCAGCGATGCTCAGCGCACCCGAGCAACGGGGCGAGGCGACCGCCGGGATGTTCCTGGCGGCCTACCTCGGGCTCACCGTGCCCGTCCTGGGCATCGGGGCTGCCACGGCGCTCGGGGTGAGCCTCGAGTCGGCCGTGGCGGGCTTCGCCCTCGGTGCGTTCGCGGTGCTGGCGCTCGCCGCGGTCCTGCTTGCCCGCGGCGCCCCGGACCGGTCCGGGTCCACGGCCGCCACCGGCTGATCTCCGGGGCGACCCAGCTGCCGATCTGCGTCCCACACCAGGACGCCAGGAGCCGGTGGCCGTGGAGGGCGGTCCGTCACGCGGTCGCCTCCACCCGGACCTCACGTGGTCGAGCTCGCTCCCGGGGCGCCCGGCAGGCACACGGGAGCACCGCCGGAGCGGCCGATGAGCCGAACGAGAGCCCTGGGGATCGGCTCAGATGGTGGGGCCGGAGGTCCGGTTGCGCATCGAGGTGGCCTGGTGCGCGATGGCGTCGTAGTTCGGCCGCGTGTCGACGTGGTGCGGGGCACCGGCGCTCGGAGTCCTACCACCGGCGGCAAGCGCCTTCTTGATGCGCTGGGTGCGCATCCAGTCGAAGGTGAGCACGGCGACGGGGAGGGCGAGGACGACGACGATGGCGATCATGAGGGCTCCTGGTGAGTCCGTGAGGGTCCGCATCCGGACAGGTCGACGATACCCCCCGCGGGCGCCGGCGAAACTCGACCGAGGCCGGCGTCGGAGCGGTCCCCCCACGCGATCGTGGTGGACGACGGTCACCGTACTGCCAGCACGGGAGCGACTTCGAGCACAGGCGCACGACTGTCAGCCCGACGCCGACGAAGATCTCCAGGAGGGGCGCGTAGTCGGACGTACGTAGGTGAGCTACTGCGAGACGGTTGGGCGTGCCGGAGCGCGGTGGCCGCGCTCGAGAGCCGTCTACGTACGTCCGACTACGAGCACGACGCTGCTGACGGCGCCTGACGATCCTGGACACGTTCCGTCCCTCACGCCCGACCTGCGGGATCGCCGCGGACCACGACCCGTGCCGCGGAGACGAGAAGGGACACGCCCGCCCTCAGAGCGGGTCGACGAGGAGCGCCGTTCCTTGCCCGGCGACCCGGGTCAGCACGATGGTGGCCTCGTCGTCGCCCTGGAGCGAGAGCCGCTTGCGCAGCTGCTCCGGGACGACGTCCACGCCCCGCTTCTTGATGGTCAGCCGGCCGATCCCGCGCTCGCGCAGGGCAGCCTTGAGCGGCTTCTCGCGGTAGGGGAGCCTGGTGACGACCCGGTAGCCGCGCGCGAACGGTGTCCGCACCTCGGCGTCGGAGGTGACGTAGGCGATGTGGGAGTCGAGGAGCCCGCCGCCGACCGTCGCAGCGACCGCGGTGACCAGGCCGGCGCGGATCACGGCCCCGTCGGGCTCGTAGAGGAAGGCGCCGACCCAGCGGACCTCGCCGCCGGGGTCGTCGTCCTCGGTGAGGGTGGCCAGCCCGCCGTCGCCGATCACCGTGGCGCGCCGCGCGGTCGTGGCCAGGCGCCCGGACCACAGCGCGGCCTCCTTGACCTCGCCGTGGTCGCTGACCCACTCGGCCTCGACGCCCGCGGGCACCAGGTCGTGCGGGATGCCCGGCGCGACCTTCACGCACGCGTCGCGCGCCAGCAGCGTCTCCACGAACGACCATGCCGGGGTCCAGTCCTCCACGCGGAACGTCCGTCCGGCCCCGGTCCGGCGCGCCGGGTCGGCGAACGCGACGTCGAAGGGCGACAGGTCGAGGCGGGTCGCGTCGGCGACACTGACCGCGCCGGGCAGTCCGAGCGCCGCCAGGTTGGCCTCGGCGACGGCGACGCGCACCGGGTCGAGGTCGACACCCGACGCAGGTGATCCCGGCCCCGGCCGCCGCGACCAGGTCGCCGCCGATGCCGCAGCCGAGGTCGATCAGCGTCTCGGTGCCGAACGCCGTCAGCCGGCCGGCCCGGTGCCGCGCGACCGGCAGCGCGGGTGGCCTGCTCGAGACCGTCCGGGGTGAAGTACATGAGGGCGGCCCGATCGCCCAGCTTGACCGCGGCCCGCCGGCGCAGCTCCACCTGGGTGAGAGCCGCCGCTACCTGCTCGGGCGCCGCCGTACGACGCAGCGCGGTCTGCACCGCGAGCGCCTCGTGCGGGCCGGCGGTCTCCTCGGTCGCACGGGCGAGCAGCTGCTGGCCGGGCGGGGTGAGCAGCCACCTGAAGGCATCGAGGTCCACGCGTCGATCCTGTCAGGTGCCGGTGGTGACCCCACTGCTGGCACTCGCATCGGGAGAGTGCTAGTTTCGGTGTTGGCACTCTCGTAGTGAGTGTGCCAGTGCAAGTGATGAGACGCGATCCCCGCGACGGCGTGTCCCAGTGCTTGCCTCAACGTGGGGTGGACGCCCGTCCACCCGTCATCCGCAGAGCCCGCAGAGATATACACGGAAAGTGGAGGTCGACATCGTGTCGGTCAACATCAAGCCTCTCGAGGACCGGATCGTCGTCAAGCCCCTGGAGGCCGAGCAGACGACGGCCTCGGGCCTCGTCATCCCGGACACCGCCAAGGAGAAGCCCCAGGAGGGCGAGGTCGTGGCCCTGGGCCCCGGCCGCATCGACGACAACGGCAACCGCGTCCCGCTGGACGTCGCTGTCGGCGACAAGGTCATCTACAGCAAGTACGGCGGCACCGAGGTCAAGTACGCCGGCGAGGAGTACCTCATCCTCTCCGCGCGCGACGTGCTCGCCGTCGTCGGCTGAGCACCTGCCGACACAGCACCACGCACCGGGTCGTGTGCCTGAGAGCGACCACCCGGTCGTCCTCCGGGCACACGACCCGAAGCCGTTGTAGCGGCACCTTCATCCGCACCGCCTTCACCCGCACCACCAACGACAAGGGAGTCATCACCAGATGCCCAAGATCCTGGAGTTCGACGAGCACGCCCGTCGCGCGCTCGAGCGTGGCGTTGACAAGCTCGCCAACGCCGTCAAGGTGACGCTCGGCCCCAAGGGCCGCTACGTCGTCCTGGACAAGAAGTGGGGCGCGCCGACCATCACCAACGACGGCGTCACCGTCGCTCGCGAGATCGAGCTCGACGACCCGTTCGAGAACCTCGGCGCCCAGCTCACCAAGGAGGTCGCCACCAAGACGAACGACGTCGCCGGTGACGGCACCACCACCGCCACCGTGCTGGCCCAGGCGATGGTCCACGAGGGCCTGCGCGCCGTGGCCGCCGGCGCCAACCCGATGGGTCTCAAGCGGGGCATGGACGCCGCCGCGACCGCCGTCGGCGAGGCGCTCGCCGCCGCGGCCCGCGACGTCGAGTCCGTCGAGGACATGACCGCCGTCGCGACGATCTCCAGCCGCGACGCCACCATCGGTGGCCTGCTGGCCGAGGCCTTCGACAAGGTCGGCAAGGACGGCGTGATCACCGTCGAGGAGTCCAACACCATGGGCACCGAGCTGGAGTTCACCGAGGGCATGCAGTTCGACAAGGGCTACCTGTCGCAGTACTTCGTGACCGACCCCGAGCGCATGGAGGCCGTCCTCGACGACCCCTACATCCTGCTGCACCAGGGCAAGATCTCGGCGATCGCCGACCTGCTGCCGCTGCTGGAGAAGGTCATCGCCGCCGGCAAGCCGCTCTTCATCCTCGCCGAGGACGTCGAGGGCGAGGCCCTGTCGACGCTGGTCGTCAACAAGATCCGCGGCACGTTCAACGCCGTCGCGGTCAAGAGCCCCGCGTTCGGTGACCGCCGCAAGTCGATGATGCAGGACATCGCGACCCTGACCGGCGGTCAGGTCATCGCGCCCGAGGTCGGTCTCAAGCTCGACCAGGTCGGCCTCGAGGTGCTCGGCACCGCGCGTCGCGTGGTCATCACCAAGGACAACACCACCATCGTCGACGGCAACGGCGACGCTGCCGAGGTCGAGGGCCGCGTCAACCAGATCAAGGCCGAGATCGAGAACACCGACTCCGACTGGGACCGCGAGAAGCTGCAGGAGCGCCTGGCCAAGCTGGCCGGCGGCGTCTGCGTCATCAAGGTCGGCGCCGCCACCGAGGTGGAGCTGAAGGAGAAGAAGCACCGCATCGAGGACGCCGTGTCCGCGACGCGTGCGGCCATCGAGGAGGGCATCGTCCCCGGCGGCGGCTCCGCGCTGATCCACGCCGTGTCGGTGCTCGACGACGACCTCGGCCTCGACCGGCGACGAGGCGACGGGCGTGCGCGTCGTGCGCGCGTCGGCCGACGAGCCGCTGCGCTGGATCGCCGAGAACGGTGGCGTCAACGGCTACGTCGTGACCACCAAGGTCCGCGAGCTCGGTCGTCGGCAACGGCTACAACGCCGCCACCGAGGAGTACGGCGACCTGGTCGCCCAGGGCGTCATCGACCCGGTCAAGGTCACCCGCTCCGCGCTGGTCAACGCCACCTCGATCGCGGCCATGCTGCTGACGACCGAGACGCTGATCGTCGAGAAGCCGGTCGACGAGGACGAGGCCGGCGACGCCGGTCACGGCCACGGCCACGGTCACTGATCCACGGACCGATCGCTCGACCGCCGACCCGTCGCCTCTCCGGAGGCGGCGGGTCGGCGGCATTTCCGGCGACCGAGGCTCGCGCGCGTGGAAAGGTGGCTCCAGCCCGGCGGTGCCGGCAGCACCGAGGACGGGAGGGGTTCGATGAGCGACGAGGCGAAGACGCTGAGCGCTGAGCGGCGCCTGGCGTGGGCTGGTGCTGCCGCTGGTGCTGGCGGTCCTGCTCGTCGCCCTGGTCGTCACCACGGTCGGGCTGGCCCGCGACCGGGGCCGCGACCTCACCCCGGAGCCGGTCGGGCTCCTCGCTCCCGCCGACGTGGCCGCCCGCGGCTCGATCGCCCCCGACGGGGCCGCACGCGAGGCCGTGGTGCGCGCCCGGGCAGGCGGCCACGACGTACTTCACCCTGGGGTTCCGCACCGTCGAGGCGGACATGGACACGATGCGAGCCCTCGGCACCGACGACTTCGTCACCGGGTACGACGCCGCGGCACCCGCGTTGGCCGAGCGGGTCACGGGCGCGCAAGGTCACGCTCTCGGCCGCGCTCCCGCGCGACGGCGTCGCCACCGAGTACCTGACCGCCGAGGTCGCCCAGCTGCTCGTCGCCGTCGACGTGACGACGACGCGCTCCGGCTCCTCGCGCACGGCGCCGTACTCGACCCGGATCACGCTCGAGCGCGTCGACGGCACCTGGCTGGTCGCGGCGTTGGACGAGGTGGGCTGAGGTGACGCGCACGCGCACCGTCGCGGTGCTCACGACGCTGGTGCTGCTGCTCTCGGCGCGAGCCTGGTGCTGGCCCTGACCCGCCCCGATCCCAGCCGGGCCCCGGTGCCGACCAGGAACGCCCCGGCGACGGCGGAGCGCGGTACGCGCCGGCCGCGTTCGAGGGCGCCGGCGGAGCAGCCCTGGCAGCTGCGGTGGCCGGGCTGCCGCCGGCGCTGAGCTACGACGTGCACGACCTCGCCGGGAGCCTCACCGCGGCCACCGACGCGATGACCGCCCGTACGCGACGGAGTTCGAGTCCGATCTTCGACCGGCGGGCCAGGCCCGCCGCCCGCGAGCGCAAGGCCGTCACCGAGGCCGTGGTCAACGCGGCCGGGCTGGTGCGCACCCAGGAGCGGCGCGTCGTGTGCCTGGTCCTCGTCGACCAGCTCCTGGTCGAGGGCCGAGGCCACGATCCCGAGGCCGCGCCGAGCCTGGTGAGCCACAACCGGGTGCTGGTCACGATGGTCCTCCGGTCCGGCACCTGGAAGATCGACGGCATCCGACCGCTGTGAGCCACCGGTGCTTCGGCCGGTGGGCGGATGGGAGGTGACGACCTTGCAGCCCTGCCGATAACACTGTTTCATCGCTGAAACAGCTCGGAACCATCCGAGCAACGCGTCGGGAGGAACCTCGAGCCATGCTGTGGAGACTGCGGACGACCCTGCCGGACCGTCCCGGCTCCCTGGCCGCCCTGGCCCGCCAGTGCGGTGAGGCCGGCGTCAACATCGTCGGCCTGCAGGTCTTCCCCGGCGCCGACGAGGTGACCGACGAGGTCGTGCTGAGCTGCCCCGACGACTGGGACCTGGGGCGGGTCAGCGAGCTGCTCCAGGGCGCGCCGGCGGCGAACGCATCGTGGGCCAGCGGTGCACCGAGGAGGCCCTGGTCGACCAGCCGACCCGCTACGTCGATGCTGCCCGCGCGGTCCTGGCCCAGCCCGCGTCGTTCCCCGACGTCGTGGCCAACCTCTTCGACGCCGACGTGCTCCCCGGTCAGGACCAGCAGGACGTGATGGAGATGTCGGTCAACGACGTCCTCGTGCAGATCCGGCGCACGGTGCCCTTCACCGCCGATCGAGCACCGCGCGCGGCGCCGCGATGGCGCTGCTGGTCAGTGACGTGCTCGGCCGCGAACGCCCGCCGTTCGCCCCCTCGTCGAGCCGCCGCATGGGCAGCGGGGCGACCCCGGCGTACGTCGTCGACGGCTCGGTCGTCACCGCCCTCGCCGACGGGGTCGCCGTCGGCCTGGCGACCGTGCACCCGGAGAGTGCCGGGGAGCCGGGGGTCCGCGTCATCGGCATCGAGGTCGACGCCGCCTGGCAGCGTCGCGGCATCGGCACCCGGCTGCTCGGCGACTCCGCCCGGCTCGCCCGGCGGCTCGGCGCCGAGGAGGTCGTGCTCACCACCGCCCACGACAACCGCGCCGTGATGCCGATGGTGCTCGCCGCCGGCATGCGTGGCCGGATCCGGATGGCGGGGGAGACCCTCACCGTGCGGATCGCGGTGCGGGAGCTCAAGCCGCTGCCGGAGTGAGGGAGTTTCACCGCTGGGGTGGTGAAACTGTTGCTTCGACCAGTTGACCTCGCCGTGAAGGTTCATACAAGAAGAGAGAGTTTCACCACTGAAGCGGTGAAACTCCCGCGCCTCACCCCAGCGCCCGGTCCAGGTTGATCGCCGCGCTGATCAGGCTCAGGTGGGTGAAGGCCTGCGGGAAGTTGCCGAGCTGCTCGCCGGTGAGCGCCGATCTGCTCGGCGTACAGGCCGAGGTGGTTGGCGTAGGTGAACATCTTCTCCAGCGCCAGCCGGGCCTCGTCGAGCCGACCGGCGCGGGTGAGCGCCTCGACGTACCAGAACGAGCACAGCGAGAACGTGCCCTCGGCGCCGTCGAGCCCGTCGCTGGAGCTGCCCGAGGTCGTAGCGGAAGACCAGGCTGTCGGAGACCAGCCGCTCCTCGATCGCCGTCGAGCGTCGAGAGGAAGCGCGGGTCGTTGGGGGCCAGGAACTTCACCATCGGCATCAGCAGCACGCCGGCGTCGAGCGGTGGTCGGAGCCCTCGTGCTGCATGAACGCGCCGAGCCTCGTCGTCCCAGCAGTCGCTCCATGATCCGGGCGTAGATCGCGTCGCGCGACCTCGGCCCAGCGCGCTCAGGTCGCCGGGCAGCCCGCGCTGGCGGGCCATCCGCATCATCCGCTCGATGGCCACCCAGCACATCAGCCGCGAGGTGGTGTGCTGCCGCGGCTCGTCGCGGATCTCCCACATGCCGGCGTCGGGCCGGTCCCAGTTGTCCATCAGCCAGTCGAGCGATGCGGGTCAGGTCGGCCCAGGCGTCGTGGCTGATGCCGGGGCCGTACTTGTTGAACAGGTAGACCGAGTCGATCAGCTCGCCGTAGATGTCGAGCTGCAGCTGGTCGACGGCGGCGTTGCCCACCCGCACCGGCTGGGAGTCGCGGTAGCCGCGCAGGTGGTCGAGCTCGTGCTCCTCGTCGGGCACGTTGCCGTCGATGTCGTAGAGCACGCGCAGCGGGCCGAGGTCGGGCCCGTCGCTCGTGCGTGCTCCTGCTCGCCCATCCGCTCGGAGAGCCAGCCATGAACGACGCCGGCCTCCTCGGTGAAGCCCAGCCGCAGCAGCGCGTAGAGGCTGAACGCCGCGTCGCGGATCCACACGTAGCGGTAGTCCCAGTTGCGCTCGCCGCCGATCTCCTCGGGCAGGCTCGTGGTGGGCGCGGCGATGATCGCGCCGCTCGGCTCGTGGGTGAGCAGCTTGAGGGTGATGCGCCGAGCGGTTGACCGTCTCGCGCCACCGCCCCTTGTACGTCGACTGGACGAGCCAGCTGCGCCAGAACTGCGCCGTCTGCTCGAAGAGCGTGTCGGTCTCGCCGTCGTCGTCGGGCAGCGTGCTCGTCGCCCTCGAGGACCTGCAGCACGAAGCAGCGCCTCCTCGCCGGCCTGCGAGCTCGATCTCGGCGGTGACGGCGCCGTCGCCGACGTCGAGGTCGGATGGGTGGCGGTGAGCCCGAGCCGCAGGTCGCCGCCGGTGATGAGCACGCCGTCGTCGACCTGCGGTCGACCTCCGGGACGCACGCGGCCGTAGTCGGGTCGCGCGGCCAGGTCGATCCGCACCCGGTCCGTGCCGCGCACGGCGGTGACCCGGCGGACGATGCGCTGGCGGTGGTCGGGCTCGTGCGGCCGCACCAGCGGCATGAAGTCGTGCACCTCGGCGACGCCCTCCTCGGTGAGGAACCGGGTGACCAGGATCGCTGGAGTCGGGGAAGTAGAACTGGCTGGTGCGGGTGTGCGCCGTCGACGACCTCCAGCCGCCACGAGCCGCCGCGTCGGGGTCGAGCAGGCTGCCGAAGACGCTGGGGGAGTCGAAGCGGCCGGCGCAGAACCAGTCGATGGTGCCGTCGGTCGCCGACCAGCGCGCAGGTGCGCAGGTCGCCGATCAGCCCGTGGTCGGCGATCGGTACCTCGGGAACGTCGGAGCGTCGACCGGTCATGCCTCGGCGCCCAGCCGCCACCCGCCGGCCGGCAGCTCCAGCGCGGCGTCGGGGCCCCAGGAGCCGGGCTCGTAGGGCTGCACCTGCGGGCGGTCGTCGAGCAGCGGCTGGCATGACCTGCCAGAGCCGGTCGACCTCGTCGGCGCGGGTGAACAACGTCTGGTCGCCGTCGCAGCACGTCGAGCAGCAGCCGCTCGTAGGCCTCCAGCGGCTCGCTCGTCGGGACCTGCTCGGCGAGGTCGAGCTGCATGCGTCGCCTCGGCCAGCTCCATCGTCGGGCCCGGGCCGCTTGGCGCGCATGTCGACGGTGATCCGCGGGTCGTCGGTCAGCTCGAGCACCAGCTCGTTGGCGAGCGGTGCGGCGCCGCCGAAGAGCGTCGGTGTCCGGGGTGCGGAAGCGCAGCGTGATCGTGCGGCGGGTCTCGGCCAGCGCCTTGCCGGTGCGCAGGTAGAACGGCACGTCGCGCCAGCGGTCGTTGTCGACGTACGTCTCGATGCGCGACGAAGGTCTCCACGTCGGAGTCGTCGTCGACGTCCTCCTCGTCGCGGTAGCCGTCGTACTGGCCGAAGACGACGCGGTCCTGGTCGAGCGGGCGCAGGGCCTGGAAGACCGCCGACTTGGCGTCGCGGACGGCCTGCCTCGCTCGAAGCTCGCCGGGGTCCTCCAGGGCCACGAACCCGAGGATCTGGCGACAGGTGGGTGGAGACCATGTCGCGCAGGCAGCCGGTGGACTCGTAGAAGCTGCCGCGGCCCTCCATGGCCGAGTGTCCTCGGGCACGTCGATCTGCACCGACGCGATGCTCCTGCGGTCCCAGGCCGGCTCGAAGAGACCGTTGGCGAAGCGCAGCGCGAGGATGTTCTGCACCGCCTCCTTGCCCAGGAAGTGGTCGATCCGGAAGACCTGCTCCTCCTCGACGACGTCCTTGAGTGCGGCGTCGAGGCTGCGCGAGGACTCCAGGTCGAGGCCGAACGGCTTCTCGATGACCAGCCGGGCCCGGTCGGCGAGCGACTCGCGGTCGAGCATGCGCGATCATCGGCTCCATCGCGGCGGGCGGCACGGACAGGTAGAGCAGCCGGCGTACGTCGTCGGTGTCGGAGCCGAAGGTCTCCTCGGCGTCTCGCACGGCGGCCGCGAGGTCGGAGCCGTCGTCGGCGTCGGAGGTCTGGAAGGACACCCGCTCGAGCAGGGCATCGGCGACCTCGGCGTCGAGGTCCTCGACCGTGTCCTCCAGGCCCTCGCGGACCTGCTGGCGGAACTCCTCGTCGCGTGCCGGGGGAGTGGCGCCCGCAGCCGATGACGACGTACTCGTCGGGGAGCCGACCGTCGACCGCGAGCCGGTAGAGGCCCGGGAACAGCTTGCGAGCGGCGAGGTCGCCGGTGGCCCCGAAGAGGACCAGGACATGAGGAGGCAGGGTGGTGGTCACTCCTCCACCCTGTCGGAGCGCGCAAGCCACGACCTCACCCGTGAGGCTCTGCTGTGCCCCGGTGCTCGCACCGGGGAGCCACAGGTCACGTCCCGGTCGGCTGTCGCCGCCACGGTCGGCCACCGTAGACTCCTGGGGTGGAGGTTCCCGAGAAGTTCGCCGCCCTTGGTCTCACCTACGACGACGTGCTGCTGCTGCCGGGCCATTCGGACCTGGCACCCGACGAGATCGACACCACGACGCGGCTCACCCGCGAGATCTCGATCAAGGTGCCGCTCGTGAGTGCCGCGATGGACACCGTCACCGAGTCGCGGATGGCGATCGCCATGGCCCGTGAGGGCGGCCTCGGGGTCCTGCACCGCAACCTGTCGATCGAGGACCAGGCCTACCAGGTCGACCTCGTCAAGCGGACCCAGACGGGGATCATCTCCAACCCGGTCACGATCACCCCGGACCGCACGCTGGAGGACCTCGACCGGATCTGCGGCGAGTACCGCGTCTCCGGCCTGCCGGTGGTCGATGACGACAACCTGCTGATCGGCATCATCACCAACCGCGACCTGCGCTTCACCCCGGTCGCCGAGTGGGCCACGACCAAGGTCGACGAGGTCATGACGCCGATGCCGCTGATCACCGGGCCCGAGGGGATCTCGCGCGAGGACGCCACCACCCTGCTGCGCCGGCACAAGCGCGAGCGGCTGCCGCTCGTCGACGACGCCGGTCGCCTCGCCGGCCTGATCACGGTCAAGGACTTCGTGAAGTCCGAGCAGTTCCCGCTGGCCTCCAACGACGAGCACGGCCGCCTCATGGTCGGTGCCGCCATCGGCTACTTCGGCGACGCCTGGCAGCGCGCCACCACGCTCATCGACGCCGGGGTCGACGTCCTGGTCGCCGACACCGCCCATGGCAACGTCCGCATGCTCCTGGAGATGGTGCGGCGCCTCAAGACCGACCCGGCGACCCGCCACGTGCAGGTGATCGGGGGCAACGTCGCCACCCGCGACGGTGCCCAGGCGTTCGTCGACGCCGGCGCCGACGCCGTCAAGGTCGGGGTCGGACCCGGCTCGATCTGCACCACCCGGGTCGTCACCGGCGTCGGCGTGCCGCAGGTGACGGCGGTCTACGAGGCGTCGCTGGCCTGCAAGCCGGCCGGCGTGCCGGTGATCGCCGACGGCGGGATGAAGCACTCCGGCGAGATCGCCAAGGCCATCGTCGCCGGCGCCGACGCGGTGATGCTCGGCTCGCTGCTGGCCGGCTGCGACGAGTCGCCCGGTGAGCTCGTCTTCGTCAACGGCAAGCAGTTCAAGGCCTACCGCGGCATGGGCTCGCTCGGGGCGATGTCGAGCCGCGGCAAGAAGTCCTACTCCAAGGACCGCTACTTCCAGGCCGAGGTGGCCAGCGACGACCAGCTGGTGCCCGAGGGCATCGAGGGCCAGGTCGCCTACCGCGGGCCGCTCTCCGCGGTCGCGCACCAGCTCATCGGCGGGCTGAACCAGTCGATGTTCTACACCGGCGCGCGCACCGTCCCCGAGCTCCAGGAGAAGGGCAGGTTCGTGCGGATCACCTCCGCCTCGCTCGCTGAGAGCCACCCGCACGGCGTGCAGATGACGGTCGAGGCACCCAACTACTCGGGCCGCTGAGCCCGGCTCGTCGCCGCCGTCGGACCGGGTCCGGGATCAGTCGCTGCCGAACAGGTCGCGGCTGTAGACCTTGTCGAGCACGTCGTCCAGGTCGTCGGTGACGCGGTTGGCGACGATCACGTCGGCCTCGGCCTTGAACGCGGCGAGGTCCTCGACCACCCGGGAGTGGAAGAACTCCTTCTCCTCCAGGACCGGCTCGTAGACGATCACCTCGACGCCCTTGGCCTTGATGCGCTTCATGATCCCCTGCACCGAGGAGGCCCGGAAGTTGTCCGAGCCGGCCTTCATGATCAGCCGGTAGATCCCCACGACCCGCGGCTTGCGGCTCAGGATGCTGGTGGCCACGAAGTCCTTGCGCGTGGTGTTGGCGCTGACGATCGCGTTGATGAGGTTCTGCGGCACGTCCTGGTAGTTGGCCAGGAGCTGCTGGGTGTCCTTGGGCAGGCAGTAGCCGCCGTACCCGAACGACGGGTTGTTGTAGTGGTTGTCGATGCGCGGGTCCAGGCAGACGCCGTCGATGATCTGACGGCTGTCGAGGCCGTGGGCCTCGGCATAGGAGTCGAGCTCGTTGAAGTACGCGACCCGCATCGCCAGGTAGGTGTTGGCGAAGAGCTTGATCGCCTCGGCCTCGGTCGGGCTGGTGAACAGCACCGGTGTGTCCTCGTCGAGCGAGGCCTCGGCCAGCAGCGCCGCGAACCGCTCGGCACGCTCGGACTGCTCGCCCACGACGATCCGGGACGGGTGGAGGTTGTCGTGCAGCGCGCGCCCCTCGCGCAGGAACTCGGGGCTGAAGAGCAGCTGGTCGCAGCCCAGCCGCACGCCGGCCTCCGCGACGTACCCGACCGGGACGGTCGACTTGATGACCATGACCGCGGCCGGCTCGATCTCGCTCACCGCGGCGATCACGGACTCCACGGTGCCGGTGTCGAAGTGGCCCGTGACGGGGTCGTAGTCGGTGGGCGTCGCGATGATCACGAAGTCGGCACCGGTGTAGGCGTCGACCGGGTCGACGGTCGCACGGAGGTCGAGCTCGTGGTGAGCGAGGTAGTCCGAGATGTCGGCGTCCTCGATCGGCGAGACCCGTTCGTTGAGCATCGCGACCTTCTCGGCCATCACCTCCATCACCACGACCTCGTGACGCTGGGCGAGCAGGACGGCGTTGGAGAGGCCGACATACCCCATGCCGGCAACGGCGATCTTCATGGTGGTCCTTCCGGAGCGCGGGACGGGGGGAGTGCGGGCTCGGGGGAAATCAGCCTGCGCAGGCCTCGGGCCCGGTGCCGCCCACGCGGGCTCAGGCTGTCCACCCGGTGTCCGCCCGGCGTCCACCCGGTGTGCTCCCGGTGGGTGGTACGGCGCTGCGATGTGTCGTGCGGCACCGGATCTGGGAGACTCCTCCGCGTGACCGAGATCCAGATCGGCCAGGCCAAGCGCGGCCGCCGTGCCTACTCCTTCGACGACATCGCGATCGTGCCCTCCCGTCGCACCCGCGACCCCGAGGAGGTCAGCATCGACTGGCAGATCGATGCCTACCGCTTCTCGCTGCCCGTGCTGGCAGCGCCGATGGACTCGGTGATGTCGCCCGAGACGGCCATCGCCCTGGGCCGCTTCGGCGGGCTCGGCGTGCTCAACCTCGAGGGTCTGTGGACCCGCTACGAGGACCCGACCCACCTGCTCGAGGAGGTGGCCGGCCTCGAGGGCATCGACGCCACGGCCCGGATGCAGGAGATCTACACCGAGTCGATCAAGCCCGACCTGATCACCGAGCGGCTGCGCGAGATGCGCGCGGCCGGGGTGACCGTGGCCGGATCGCTGTCGCCGCAGCGGACCAAGGAGTTCGCCAAGGCGGTCGTCGACGCCGGGGTCGACATGTTCGTGATCCGCGGTACGACGGTGTCGGCCGAGCACGTGTCGTCGCAGGCCGAGCCGCTCAACCTCAAGGAGTTCATCTACGAGCTCGACGTGCCCGTCATCGTGGGCGGCTGTGCGACCCACCAGGCCGCGCTGCACCTGATGCGCACCGGTGCGGCCGGCGTGCTCGTCGGCTTCGGTGGGGGAGCGGCCCACACGACCCGCACGGTCCTCGGGGTCGCCGTACCGATGGCGAGCGCGGTGGCCGACGTCGCCGCGGCCCGCCGCGACTACCTGGACGAGTCCGGTGGCCGCTACGTCCACGTCATCGCCGACGGCTCCATCGGCAAGTCCGGCGACCTGGCCAAGGCCATCGCCTGCGGCGCCGACGCGGTCATGGTCGGCTCGCCGTTCGCCCGCGCCACCGACGCACCGGGGCGCGGCTTCCACTGGGGTGCGGAGGCACACCACAGCGACCTGCCCCGGGGCCGCCGCGTCGCCTTCGACCAGGTGGGCACGCTCGAGGAGATCCTCTTCGGCCCGTCCCGCGTGGCCGACGGCACGATGAACCTCATCGGTGCGCTCCGTCGCTCGATGGCGACCACGGGCTACACCGACCTCAAGGAGTTCCAGCGGGTCGAGGTCGTCGTCGAGTGACCGACGGTGATGTCGGGGACGAGGTCGTCGTCATCCACACCGACGGTGCCTGCATCCCCAACCCGGGCCCCGGGGGCTGGGGCGCACTGCTCCGCCAGGGCGACCACGAGCTCGAGCTGTGCGGGGGCGAGGCCGGCTCGACGACCAACAACCGGATGGAGCTGACCGCTCCGATCCAGGCCCTCGCGGTGCTCAAGCGACGGGTGCGGGTCGAGCTGTACACCGACAGCACCTATGTCCGCAGTGGCATCACGCAGTGGGTGCAGGGCTGGATGAAGAACGGCTGGCGCACGTCGGCCAAGCAGCCGGTCAAGAACGTCGACCTGTGGCAGCAGCTCCAGGCGGCCGTGGAGAAGCACGACGTGCAGTGGCACTGGGTCAAGGGCCATGCCGGCGACCCCGGCAACGAGCGTGCCGACCGACTCGCCGCGAAGGGCCTCGAGGAGGCGGTCGCGGCGGCGCGGCCCGTGCTCGGCTGACGTCCGGCCGGGGAGCATCGATGGAGCCGCCCGGTGTTTCGAACCGTTGAGCCGTGGCACCCTGATGGCATGAGGAACCTCGCAGCGTTGCGAGTTCGACCGGCACGCCCCGCCCTCACGGGGCTGGCCGCCCTGGCGCTCGCGCTGACCGGGTGCGGCGGTGCCGAGGAGGAGGCCTCGTCGGCGGTCGTCTCGGCCGAGCTGCCCGACGACCTGTGCCGGTTCGTGCCGGACGAGGTCGTCGAGCGCTGGGACCTGGTCGTGACGGTGCAGCAGGCGGCGGGCGACGACGATGCCATGATCGCCACCTGCGAGATGGCCGGGCGCGTCGACGGTCGGCGCGTCACCCTCAGCGTCCGCGTGTCGTCGTACGGCGGCGCCGACCTGGCGACGGCCGGAGCCGCAGCCCGGGCCGAGCTCTCCGACGCCTGCGTGGGCCTGGAGGACGCAGGCGCAGGGACGTTCGAGGGCTCCGACACCGGCTGCACCCGGACCGCTCCCGCCCGGCCCGCATCGGCGCGCGGCCACACCGTCGACGTCCACCCGTCCGGTGCCGTCCGTGGCGTCGTCCGGGTCGAGATGACCCATCGGGGCTCGGCCTGGAAGCGCGTCGCTCCCGACACCCTGTCGGTCTCCGCGGCGATCCGGGACCGCGCCACGCTGACGGCGTGAGCTCCGGCGGCGAGCTCGAAGCGGGTCGTGCCGACGATCGGCCGTGCCGGTCGGCCCGCGGGGTTTCGAGGCTCAGGCGCAGGTTGAATCCGCCGGGCGCCTTCGCACCTCAACCACCGGGGCGGTCCGGCGCGGGGCGCCTTCGCACCTCGACCACCCGGGCGGTGTGCGGCTCAGCGCTCGCGGAGGCCGGGGGTCCGGCCGAGTGCGTTGACGGCGTCGCGCACCGCGTCGCGCACGGCGAGCAGGTGGGTGCGGTCACCGACGCCGGCGGCGAGGTCGTCGACGACGCGCCGGACGCGGATCGGGCCGGCGGCGCCGAAGACGTTCCAGGTGAGGGGGACGTACGCCGCCGTGGCGACCGCGAAGGTGCCGTCGGGTCGTTCGCGGAAGCCGAAGCGCACGGCGATGCCCTCGTAGGTGTCAGGTCGGGTCGTCTCCTGCTGGGCGACGAGGTTGCCCATGCCGTAGACCACCCAGGTGCCGTTGACCTTCGTGATCGGCTGGACGACGTGGGCGTGCTCGCCGAGCACCAGGTCGACGTCGGGGGATCGGGTGAGCCGCTCGACCAGGGCGACCTGGTCGGCGTTCGGGAGGTGGTCGTACTCGGTGCCACCGTGCAGGTGGACCACGACGATGTCGGCACCGGTGGCCCGGGCGCGATGCGCCTGCGCGAGCAGGTTGTCGGCGTCCCAGAGCGAGACGGCCCACGGTCGCCCCTCCGGCAGCGGGAAGCCGTTGAGCCCGTAGGCGCCGGCCACGACCCCGACACGCACTCCCTGGTCGGTGGTGAGGACGACCGGACGGCGCCGCTCGGCCGCGCTGCGGAAGGTCCCGATCGGCGCGACGCCGTTCGAGTCGAGCAGGTCCGCGGTGTGGGCGAGGCCCTCCCACCCCTGGTCGACCGAGTGGTTGGAGGCGGTCGTGCAGCCGTCGAAGCCCATGCTCGCGAGCCACGGCGCCACCTCGGGCGGGGCGGCGAAGACGGGGTAGCTCTGGAGCGGTCGCCCCGGCAGCGCGAACGGCACCTCCTCGTGGCACAGCGCCACGTCGGCCGCCTCCACGAGCGGCCGGACCGCCGCGAACATCGGGTCGAAGTCGAAGCCGCCGCGACCCCGCCCGGTGGCTGCCGCGTCGGCACGCGCCGACTGCCAGACCGAGTTGTGCCACAGCAGGTCGCCGGCCATCACCAGGGTGGCGGTGCGTCGCGGCTGGGGTGGCCGGACCGGCGCCGCCCGGTCCGGTACGACGGGTGCCGGGCCGCCCGCCGGCGAGCGGGGCCGCCGGGGCCGACGAGGCCGACGGGGCCGACGAGGGACCCACCGGCGCGGCGGCCGGCGTGCCGGCCGCTTCCTGGGTCGCTGCGAACACGCCGCAGGCGACGACGGCACACGCCAGGAGGCGCAGGCAGGGGCGGGTCATGCAGGGGAGACGCTCGGGCCGGACGTCCGGTTGCCCGCCGGCCCGGTCCATCTGCCCGGTCCATCTGCCCGGACCCCTGCCCGATCAACCCAGACCGGTCAGCCCAGGCGTGCGCTCGCCGCGTCGAGGGCGTCCTGGCAGCCCGACCACATCTCGCGCAGGACGTCGGCCACGGGCAGCACCTCGTCGATGCGGGCCGAGACCAGGCCGGTGTTGGCGACGTCGCAGACGCCGGCGACGAGCACGTCGACGATCGACGGGTCGTGCTTCCACCCCTGGATCATCAGGTTGGCCCCGACCGGCTTGGCGGTGAGGTCGCGGACCCGCTGCAGGTCGGCCCGGCCCTCCGGCGTGAGCGTCTCGATGATGCCCATCCCGCCGGCCTCCGAGACCGCCGCGGCCAGCCCGGCGCGTGCGATGTAGGTCATCGGGGCCGCGATGACCGGGACGTCGACACCGAGGAGCTGCTGGACTCTGTCCACCACCTAGTCACCACCTAGGGTTACCCCGTGAGCACGGACCTGATCGGCATCTGGCAGGGCGGACTCGACGGCACGACGTGGTGGGAGCAGGACGCCGACGAGCCGGTGTACTCCGCCAGCCTGATGAAGCTGCCGATCGCCACCGCGGCGCAGCGGCGCCACGAGCGCGGCGAGCTCGACCTCGGCACCGAGGTCCCGATCCACGACGACTTCGCCTCCGCGGTCCCTGGCGCGCGCTACGTGCTCGACCGCGACGACGACCAGGACGACGAGACCTGGGACGGCCGCGGGACCCGGACGACGCTGCGCGAGCTGCGCCGCCGGGCGATCGTGAGGTCCGGCAACCTGGCCACCAACGTCCTCCTCGAGCACGTCGGGCTGACCGAGGTCACCGCCGTCCTGGCCGACGCCGGGCTGAGCGAGCGGACCCGGGTCGTGCGTGGCATCGACGACGCGCCCGCCAAGGCGGCCGGCTACGACAACGTCGTCACCGCTCGCGACCTGGGGCTCCTCCTCGGCCACACACCGGCCGCGGTCGAGGAGGTCATGAGCGCCCAGGAGTACCGCGACGCGATCCCGCAGGGGCTCGGCGCCGATCGTCGCGGCGGTCCCGGCGTCGCCAACAAGACCGGCTGGATCACCGGACACACCCACGACGTCGCGGTCGTGCGCCCCACCGCCGACCAGGGCGGGGAGCCGTTCGCGCTCGTCGTCCTCACCCGCCTCGCCGGGGTGTCGTACGACGACGCCAACACCCGCATCGCCGCGATCGCTGCCCAGGCGTGGGAGCGGCGGCGGTGAGCGTCGTCGAGCGGGTGACCACCCGCCGGCTCAGCGTGCCGCTGCACACGCCGTTCGTCACGGCCCTGCGCCGTACGACGACCATCGAGACCGTGCTGGTGCAGCTCACCGACAGCGACGGGGTGACCGGCTGGGGCGAGGCGCCCCAGGTCTGGCAGGTGACCGGGGACTCACTGGCCGGCTCGCAGGCCTGCCTCGAGGGGCCGCTCACCGACGTCCTGGTCGGGGCTCCCGCCGACCCGCACCTGAGTGCCGCGCTCGTGCAGCGCGCCGTCGTCGGCAACCGCTCGGCGAAGATGGCCGCTGACATCGCCCTGCACGACCTCGCCGCCCGTCGCGCCGGTGTACCGCTGGCGGAGCACCTCGCGGTGTACGCCGGCAACCCCGGCGCCCGCACCGCTGCGCGGGTCGGCACCGACGTGACGCTGGCGGCGGGCGGCGCCGACGGCCTGGCCGAGGCGGCGCGCGCCCGGGTCGCCGACGGGTTCACGACCCTCAAGCTCAAGGTGGGCACCGACGCGCGCACCGACGTCGCCCGGGTGCTGGCCGTCCGCGCCGCCGTGGGCCCGGACGTCGCGCTGCGCCTGGACGCCAACCAGGGCTGGGACGCGTTCGCCGCCCTCGGCGTCATCCACGCCCTCGAGGACGCGGGGGCCGGTGTGGAGGTGGTCGAGCAGCCGGTGCCCGCCCACGACGTGATCGGCCTCGCCCACGTCACGGCCAACGTGGACACCCCGGTGATGGCCGACGAGTCGCTGTTCACCCTGGAGGACCTCGTCGAGATCATCCGTCACGACGCCGCCGACCTGGTCAACGTCAAGCTCGCCAAGTGCGGCGGTCTCACGCCGGCGCTGGAGCTGCTGCACGTCGCCGCGCTGCACGGCTTCGGGACCTTCGTCGGCTCGATGATGGAGTCGCACGTCGGGGTCGGAGCCGCCGCGTCGCTCGTGGCCGCGGTCGGCGTCAGCAGCCTGCCCGACCTGGATGCGGCCTGGTGGGCCACCGCCTCGCCGTACGACGGCGGGATCACCTACGAGAGGGACGAGATCGTCCTGCCGGGAGCACCCGGACTCGGGATCGGAGGAGTCGGATGAGAGCCGTACGACTGACCGGGGTGCGGGTCGCTCCCGCCACCGACGCGGAGCAGGTCACCCAGCTGTTGACCGGTGACCGGGTCGACGTCCACGAGGCCCGCGACGGGTGGGTGCGGGTCACCGTCGACGGCCAGCGTTCCTCGAAGGACCCCAGCGGCTACCCCGGCTGGGTGCTGCTGGTCGATCTCGCCCACGACGACGAGGCCGTCGTGGAGATCGCCCGGGGCTACCTCGGGACGCCGTACGTCTGGGGTGGGCTCACCGCCGACGGCATCGACTGCTCGGGCCTGGTGCACGTGTCGTTCCGTGCGGTCGGCGTCGACGTGCCGCGCGACGCCGCCGACCAGGCTGCCGCGAGCGAAGCGGTCGAGCTCGGCAGCGAGCGACCCGGCGACCTGTGGTTCTTCGCCAAGGACGGTCCCGGCACGCGGATCACCCACGTCGGCTTCGTGGTCGCACCGGGCGACCCCGGTGGCCACCCGGGGGTGATGCTGCACGCCCCCGACTCCGGCCCGCGGCGCTACGTCGTGGAGGAGGAGCTGCCCCCCGAGCGGCTCGCCACCCTGGTGGCGGCCGGCCGCGTCTAGGGAGCCGGCAGGGCCGGGCGCTCCGGCCGTCAGGTTCCTGACATGTTCTGGTCAGGAAGAAGTCACCTGACTAGACCGCTCCGGGCCGCTCCCCGCCTGAGCAGGCGTGGACAGGTGTTCGGGAGAGATCAAGTTCCAGAACTTGTTGCGCGGGCGTCACAGCCGAATGCATCATGGCGGTCTACCACACGGTGCCTGTCGGGGGACGGGGGACGCGCCGGATGGTACTGGGGGACTACCATGAGCTCGATTCTTGTTGTCGACGACGAAGCACGTCTGAGTGCCTTCATCACCCGCGCCTTGGTCGCCGAAGGGCACCAGGTGGTCGAAGCGGCCGACGGGCACACCGCGGTTCGCCATGCGGCGCGGTCGCGGCCCGACCTGGTGCTGCTCGACCTGGCGATGCCGGGCATCAACGGGCTGGAGGTGCTCGGCTCGCTGCAGCAGCTGCCCGATCCGCCGACCATCATGGTCGTGAGTGGGGCCGGTGACGTGGGGGCCCGGGTGGCGGCCCTGGAGCGAGGGGCGGTCGACTTCCTCAGCAAGCCGTTCCACCTCTCCGAGCTCCTGGCCCGCACCCGGGCGCACCTGCGCACGGCGCCGGTCTCCACGCCGGGCGAGGGGCGACGGTTCCTCGAGCGCGGCGCCGTCCGTCTCGATCTCGACCGGCGTCGGGTGTTCGTCGACGGGACCGAGACCGTCCTGGCGGCGCGCGAGTTCACGCTCCTGGCGCACCTGATGCGCAGGACCGGGCAGGTCTGTCGCAAGGACGAGCTGCTCCACGACGTCTGGGGACTCGACTTCGACCCCGGGAGCAACGTCGTCCAGGTGGCCGTCGGACGGCTGCGGAGCAAGCTGATCGACCTGCCGATCGAGACCGTACGTGGGGTGGGGTACTGCTTCCTCGCCGAAGCATCGTGAGCTCCCGGCGGCACTGGCTGTTCTGGCCCTGGGTGGCATGGGCGGGCCTCTGCCTGGCCGCGATGGAGCTCTCCCCGGGCGATGAGACCATTCCCTATCACCTCGGCTACGCGGGCCTCGCGCTCGCAGCCGGCCTCGACGCCTGGAGCCACCTGCGCTCGGTCCTCGCCCTGGGCAGCTACGCCGTGCTGTCGGGCATCGTCCTCATCAGCAGGGCCGCGGACGGCTCCGTGGCGTGGGAGGAGACGACCGAGATCCCGCTGATGTGCCTCCTGATGATCCTGGTCATCTGGCACATGGAGCGGCGCAACAAGGCCGTCGACCGGGCGACCGAGCTGGCCGAGCAGGCGCGGGCCCAGCAGCAGCGTCGTGAACGACTGGTGCGGATCACCTCGCACGAGATGCGGACCCCCCTCGCCATCGCCGTGGGGTACGTCGACCTGCTGCGTCACGGCAACAGCCCCCACGACCTGCCCGAAGACCTCGAGGTCGTGCGCGAGGAGCTGGACCGGGTGTCGATGGCCACCGACCGGGTCGTGCGCCTCATCCAGTTCCACGAGTTCCTCCCGACGGAGCAGGTCGACCTGGGCCAGCTGCTCGAGGTGATGGCCCAGCGCTGGGCGGTCGTGGCTGATCGCGACTGGCAGGTGGACGCCGACGTGGGGATGCAGGACTGCAACCAGGACCGGATCCGGGCCTGCCTGGACACCCTGATCGAGAACGCGGTGCGCTACACCCGCCCCGGGGACGTGGTCCGGCTCTTCGCCCACGCACGGGGCAACACCAGCCTCATCGGCGTGGCCGACTCGGGGTCCGGCTTCACCGACTGTCAGATGGAGTCGATCAACGCACCCAGCACCGACACGGAGGCGCGACCGGCCCTGCTGACCGACGCCCGCTCGCAGACCGGGCTGGGGCTCTCCCTGGTGCGCGAGATCGCGGAGTCGCACGGGCGCCGGCTGGTCGCCGGTCGCTCGGCCGAGGGCGGTGCCGAGATCTACACCATCGGGCCCATCCGGGTCCAGGGTGCGGCAGCCCCCGAGACCGGCTCCTGGGGCTGGCGTCGGTCGAAGGGTGCCTCGGCCACCGCACCGCGGACCACCGCGACCGTTAGCGCCACGGCGCTCGTGCCGGTGCCGGCGGTCCTGCGGGTCGCTCCGGACGAGGCGGACGCCCGGGGCGAGCTCACCCACCCAGCAGGGCGCGCTGTCGGTCGTTGAGGGGGAGGGCCGCGGCAGCGGCGTCCGCGGCGGCGGCCTCGGCGTCCCTGCCGAGTCGGCGCAGCAGTACCCCGCGCGTCGCGTGCCACAGTGCGTAGAAGTCGAGCCCGGCGATCGTCTCGACCAGCGCCAGGCCGGCCGCGGGGCCGTCGAGCTCGGCCACGGCCGCGGCACGGTTGAGCCGCACGACCGGGCCGTCGTCGAGGGTCATCAGCACGTCGTACCAGGACACGACGGCCGCCCACTCGGTCTGCTCCCAGCTCGGCGCGAGGGCGTGACAGGCGGCGACCGCGGCCTGCACCACGTAGCGGTCCGGGTGGTCCGGGGTACGTCCCAGTGCCTCCCCGACCAGCTCGACGGCCTCGGTGATGGCCGCCCGGTCCCACCGGTCCCGGTCCTGGTCGGCGAGCAGCACGGTCGCGCCGGCGGCGTCGGTGCGCGTGTCGCGGCGGGAGTCCTGGAGCAGCATCAGCGCGAGCAGGCCCAGCGTGCTCGCGTCGTCGGGTCGCAGCCGCGTCAGCAGCCGGGTAAGCCGGATCGCCTGGTCCACGAGCTCGACGCGCTGCAGGTCCGCACCGGTCGTGGCGGCGTACCCCTCGTTGAACAGCAGGTACGTCGTCGCGAGCACCGCCGCCCACCGGTCGGGGAGCTCGTGGTCGGGTGGGACGCGGTAGGGGATGCGGGCCTGCGCGATCTTCTGCCGCGCCCGGGTCAGCCGCTTGGCCAGGGCCGCCTCGCCGACGAGGAGCGCTCGGGCGACCTCCGCGGTGGTCAGCCCGCACAGCGTGCGCAGGGCCAGTGCCACCTGGGTCTCCAGGGCCAGGCTCGGGTGGCAGCACGTGAAGACCAGCCGCAGCAGGTCGTCGTCGACCGCTGACGGGCCGGGCTCCTCGTCCCCGTCTGCCGGGTCGAGCCGCCCGAGGGCGTCGTGCATGGCGGCCCGCTCCTTCGGGCCCCGGGCGACCTCGCGGCGCACCAGGTCCACGGCGCGGCGGCGCGCGGTCAGCCGGAGCCAGGCCACCGGGTTGTCCGGTACGCCGTCGCGCGGCCAGCTCTCCAGGGCGCGCACCGTGGCGTCCTGGACGGCGTCCTCGGCCAGCGCCAGGTCGCCGGTCCAGCGGGTCATCGTGGCGAGCACGTCGCGCCCCGACGAGCGCACCAGCTCGGTCAGGGCGCGGCGTGCGTCGTCCACGTCGTCAGCACCTCCTCCGTGGGCGCCTGCCGTCGACCTCAGCCGCCGAACTCGATGACCGGACGAACCTCGATCGCCCCGTCCCAGGCGCCCGGGATCCGCGCGGCCCAGGCGATCGCCTCGTCGAGGTCGGCACACTCGAGCACGTAGAAGCCGGTGAGGACCTCCTTGGTGTCGGCGTACGGACCGTCGCTGGTCATCACGTCCCCGCCCTTCGCGGTGGTGCGCACCGTGGTGGCGGTCGCGGTGGGGTAGAGCGCGGCGCCGCCGCGCATGATCGCGGCGGCCGCTTGGCCGAACGCTCCGTACTCGGCGGTGACGTCGGCCTCCTCGGGCGAGGTCCAGTCGGCGTCGCGGCTGTAGATGATGGCTGCGTACTGGGGCATGGTGACTCCTCGATCTGTCGGGCGGCCCGGTGCCGCTCTCAACCTAGAGACGAACGGCCCCGGGCGGCTAGGACATGTGCCGCCGACATTCGTGCGGGACCGGTCGCGGCGGATCGGCGTTCGGACCGGGGCGCGCGACCGAACAACGAGCCGAGCGACACGCCGACGCGTTAACCTCGCCAGGTCGGCGTTTCGCCGCGCGGCACACCCGCTCGGTCGACGCCGGTCCTCACCGCTGTCTCGGGGGTGGCGGAGGAGTCGCGGGCAGGGACATGGGGGTCTGCCTGCGAGGCGGCCTCGGCCCCCGCCCGCTCCGCGGGCGGGCGGCGTCCGCGCCTGGACGCGGATTGACAGTGCAAGTGAATGTGTAAAGAGCCACATGTGGCTACGCGCGGGTAGCAACGGAGACCCGCGTCACATACTCTCGGTATATGAGCGTCTCTCCCACCCCCGGTCCCGACGGTGTCCCGCTGGTGGACGGTCCCGCCGATCCGGAGCACGACCCCACCGCGTCGTACGCGCTGGAGCCCGACTACGTCGCGGGGCTGACCGCGCGCGTGGTGGCAGGCACGGGGGAGACGGTCCTCGTCGAGACCCCGCTCACCGGCGCGCCGCTGGCCCACGTGCCGCAGTCCAGCGACGGCGACGTGGCCGAGGCGTTCGCGCGGGCCCGGCGGGCCCAGGCCGGCTGGGCGCGGACGCCGGTGGCGGAGCGCGCGGCGATGCTGCTGCGTCTGCACGACCTCGTGCTCGAGCGCCAGGACGAGATCATCGACCTGATCGTGTGGGAGTCGGGCAAGGCGCGCAAGCACGCGTTCGACGAGCCGCTCCACATCGCGCTGACCGCCCGCTACTACGCGCGCACGGCCCACCAGCACCTCGACCCCCAGCGCAGGCGGGGCGTCGTACCGGGGCTGACCCGGGTCGAGGTCAACCGGGTGCCCAAGGGCGTCGTCGGCATCATCTCGCCGTGGAACTACCCGTTCACGATGGCCCTCTGCGACGGGTTGCCCGCCCTCCTGGCCGGCAACGCGGTCGTCGCCAAGCCGGACGCCCAGACGATGCTCTCGGCACTCCTCGGTGCCCGCCTGCTCGACGAGGCCGGGTTCCCGAAGGACCTGTGGCAGGTCGTCGCCGGCCCCGGCCGCACCGTGGGTACGTCGATCATCGGCCGCGCCGACTACGTCTGCTTCACCGGCTCGACCCCGACCGGCACGCTCGTGGCGGCCCAGTGTGCCGAGCGGCTGATCGGCTGCTCGCTCGAGCTCGGCGGCAAGAACCCGCTGCTCGTCCTGCGCGACGCCGACCTCGAGAAGGCGGCCGAGGGCGCCGTGCGCGCGGCGTTCTCGAACGCCGGGCAGCTGTGCGTCGCGACGGAGCGGATGTTCGTCGCCGACCAGGTCTACGACCGGTTCGTGGAGCGATTCGTCGCCCGCACCACCGCGATGACGCTCGGGGCCACGCTGGCGTGGGGCAACGACATGGGCTCGCTGATCTCCCAGGCCCAGCTCGACACCGTCGTCGCCCACGTCGACGACGCCGTCGCCAAGGGCGCCCGGGTGCTGGCCGGCGGACGGGCCCGCCCCGACCTCGGTCCCTACGTCTTCGAGCCCACGATCCTCGAGGGCGTCACGCCGGACATGACGTGCTTCGGCAAGGAGACGTTCGGCCCGGTGGTCGCGCTGTACCGCTTCCACGACGAGGCCGATGCCGTCGCGCGGGCCAACGAGGGCGAGTACGGCCTCAACGCGTCGATCTACAGCCGGGACGGCGAGCGGGCCCGGGCGATCGCCCGCGAGATCACCTGCGGCACCGTCAACATCAACGAGGCCTTCGCCGCGACGTTCGCGAGCATCGACTCGCCGATGGGCGGCATGCGCCAGTCCGGCCTGGGCCGCCGCCAGGGCAGTGAGGGCATCCATCGCTACACCGAGTCCCAGACGGTCGCCACCCAGCGCCTGGTGCGCTTCGGCCCGATGCTCGGGATGTCCGACGAGACCTACGCCAGGGTCATGACCACCAACCTGGCGATCATGAAGAAGCTGGGGAGAGCCTGATGGCAGCGTCACCTGTGCAGCCGCAGACGTCCGACTTCGACGTCCTGGTGATCGGGTCCGGGTTCGGGGGCTCCGTCTCCGCCCTGCGCCTGACCGAGAAGGGGTACCAGGTCGGGGTGATCGAGGCGGGTCCCCGCTTCGAGGACGAGGACTTCGCCTCCGGCACGTTCGACCTCAAGCGCTACCTGTGGGCGCCGGCGATCGGCTGCTACGGGATCCAGCGCATCGACGCCCTCCGCGACACCCTGATCGTCGCCGGTGCCGGTGTCGGCGGCGGGTCGCTGGTCTACGCCAACACGCTCTACGAGCCGCTCGACGCCTTCTACCGGGACCCGCAGTGGGCCGGGATCACCGACTGGAAGGACGAGCTCGCGCCGTACTACGACCAGGCCAAGCGGATGCTCGGCGTCGTGGACAACCCGGTGCGGACGCCGGCCGACGACGTGATGGAGAAGGTCGCCACCGACATGGGCGCGGGCGACACGTTCCACCCGACCCCGGTGGGGGTCTTCTTCGGTGGACCCGAGGCGCGCCCGGGGGAACAGGTCGAGGACCCGTTCTTCGGTGGGGAGGGCCCCGCTCGCAACGCGTGCCTCAACTGCGGTGAGTGCATGTCGGGATGTCGGCACAACGCCAAGAACACCCTGGTGAAGAACTACCTCTACCTCGCCGAGAAGCGCGGCGCGAAGGTGCTCCCGCTGACCACGGTGACCCGGGTGGTGCCGCGCCGCCTGGGCGGCTACGAGGTGCACGTCAAGTACACCAAGGCCAAGCTGGCCACAGCCTCCTCGACGCGGGTGCTGACCGCCGACCAGGTCGTGTTCGCCGCCGCCTCCCTGGGCACCCAGAAGCTGCTGCACAGGATGAAGAACGAGGGCCACCTGCCCCGGCTCTCGGACCGGCTGGGCTTCCTCTCGCGCACCAACTCCGAGTCGATCCTGGGTGCGATCGCGCCGTCGAACGACACGACCGACTACTCCTACGGCGTCGCGATCACGTCCAGCTGGCACCCCGACGAGAACACCCACATCGAGCCCTGTCGGTACGGCAAGGGGTTCAACGCGATGGCGATGATGCAGACCGTGCTCACCGACGGTGACCGGCCCGGACCGCGCTGGCAGTCGTGGTTGAAGACGATGTGGACCGAGAAGAAGCAGCTGCTCGAGCTCTACGACCTCCGGCACTGGTCCGAGCGCACGGTCATCGCCCTGGTCATGCAGAGCCTCGACAACTCCATCACCACCTACAGCAAGAAGAACCGGTTGACCGGCGGCTGGCGGATGACGTCCAAGCAGGGTCACGGCGCGCCGAACCCGACGTGGATCCCGGTCGCCAACGAGGCGGTGCGCCGGATCGCCGACGTCCTCGGAGGAACGCCGGGCGGCAACATCGGCGAGCCCTTCAACATGCCGCTCACCGCCCACTTCATCGGCGGCTGCGCGATCGGCACCAGCCCCGACGACGGGGTCGTCGACCCCTACCAGCGGGTCTTCGGCCACCCGGGCCTGCACGTCGCCGACGGGTCGGCCATCTCGGCCAACCTGGGCGTGAACCCGTCGCTGACGATCACCGCCCAGGCCGAGCGGGCGATGGCGCTGTGGCCCAACAAGGGCGAGGCGGACGCGCGGCCGCCGCTGGGCGCCGACTACGTGCGCGTCGAGGCGACGGCTCCGCACTCGCCCGCCGTGCCGGGACACGCTCCGGGCGCCCTGCACCTGCCGATCGTCGGAGTCTCCTGATCGGTCCGTAACCCGTGCTCCGGCCCCTCGTTGAACCAACGGAGCTCGGCGATACATGCTCCCTCCCGAAGGTGCCGAGCTCGTGTCCGTGCCTTGTCCGACAGGTGCGTGGACGCGCAAGGCCCCGCCACCCTCCCTCCCGGCGGGGCCTTGCCGCCCGAGGTGCCGGGCGAGGGGAGCCGGGAGCGGTCGGGCCGATACGATGAGGCCTCCGCCGTACGTCGAAAGGCTCGATCGCATGACGCAGACGCCCACCGGTGGTCCGGACCACGACCTCGTGCTGGTGGTCGACTTCGGCGCCCAGTACGCGCAGCTCATCGCGCGGCGGGTCCGCGAGGCGCGGGTCTACTCCGAGATCGTCCCGCACCACCTGCCGGTCGCCGAGATGCTGGCCCGCGGCCCGAAGGCGATCGTGCTGTCCGGCGGTCCGTCCTCGGTCTATGCCGAGGGTGCGCCCACGCTCGACCCCGCGATCTTCGAGGCCGGGGTCCCGGTCTTCGGCATGTGCTACGGCTTCCAGCTGATGGCGGGCGGCCTCGGCGGCACCGTGTCGGCGACCGGGGCACGTGAGTACGGCCGCACGCCCGTCACGGTCACGCGGCCCGGCACCCTGCTGGCCGACGTACCCGCCGAGCACTCGGTGTGGATGTCGCACGGCGACTCGGTGACCGCGGCGCCGGCCGGGTTCGACGTGCTGGCCTCCACCGACGTCACCCCCGTGGCGGCCTTCGAGTCGATCGAACGGCGGATGGCCGGCGTCCAGTGGCACCCGGAGGTCATGCACACCGAGCACGGCCAGCGGGTGCTGGAGCACTTCCTGCACGAGATCGCCGGGTGCCGTCCGACGTGGACGATGGTCAACATCGTCGAGGAGCAGATCGCCTCGATCCAGGCGCAGATCGGCCCCGACGGCCGCGCCATCTGCGGTCTGTCCGGTGGTGTCGACTCCGCGGTGGCCGCGGCGATCGTGCAGCGCGCGATCGGTGACCGACTCACCTGCGTGTACGTCGACCACGGGCTGATGCGCTCGGGCGAGACCGAGCAGGTCGAGCGCGACTTCGTGGCCGCGACGGGTGTCGACCTCAAGGTCGTGGAGGCCGAGAAGCAGTTCCTCGACGCCCTCGCCGGCGTCAGCGACCCCGAGACCAAGCGCAAGATCATCGGCCGGGAGTTCATCCGGGTCTTCGAGGCCGCACAGCAGGAGGTCATCGCCTCCTCGCCGGGATCGGTCGACTTCCTGGTCCAGGGCACGCTCTACCCCGACGTGGTGGAGTCCGGCGGGGGAGCGGGCGCCTCCAACATCAAGTCGCACCACAACGTCGGCGGCCTGCCCGACGACCTCGAGTTCGACCTCGTGGAGCCGCTGCGCACCCTCTTCAAGGACGAGGTGCGCCTGGTCGGCGAGCAGCTCGGCCTGCCCGCCGAGATCGTCCACCGCCAGCCCTTCCCCGGACCGGGCCTCGGCATCCGGATCATCGGCGAGGTGACCCGCGACCGCCTCGACATCCTGCGCCAGGCCGACGCCATCGCGCGTGCCGAGCTCACCCGCGCCGGCCTCGACCGCGACATCTGGCAGATGCCGGTGGTCCTGCTGGCCGACGTACGCTCCGTCGGCGTCCAGGGTGACGGCCGCACCTACGGCCACCCGGTGGTGCTGCGTCCGGTCACCTCCGAGGACGCGATGACCGCGGACTGGGCCCGTCTGCCCTACGAGCTGATGGAGCGGATCTCGACCCGGATCACCAACGAGGTGGGCGAGATCAACCGGGTCACGGTCGACATCACGTCCAAGCCGCCGGGCACCATCGAGTGGGAGTGAGCCGCGTCCCCGGCCGGGCCCGGCCGGTCCGCAGGCAGGGTCGGACAAATGGCCGATCGGCCATTTAGTCACCCTGGCCCTCCACAGGGGTGAGGCGCTCACGCTAGGGTGCGGGGATGGCTACCCCCCCTAGGGCCACGTTGTTCGTTGCTGTCCTCGCCACAGCCGCCCTCCTCCTCGCCCCCACCCACGCCGACGCGAAGAACCTGCGCGGTTCCAACAAGGACGACCGCATCGTCGGTTCCTCCTCCCGTGACAACCTCTCCGGTTTCAACGGCGACGACCGGATCTGGGGCAAGGGTGCTCCCGACACCCTGTCCGGCGGCTCCGGCAACGACAAGCTGTACGGCCAGGGCGGCAACGACACGCTCAACGGTCATCTCGGCAACGACCTCCTCGTCGGCGGGTCGGGTGACGACCACCTGTCCGCCGCCGCCCCCAAGCGCGGACCCCAGAGCCCCGACAACGACACCGTGCGTGGCGGTCAGGGCAACGACTTCATCGCCACCGGCGTCGGCAACGACCACCTCCTCGGTGGCTCGGGGAGCGACAAGCTGAACGCCGACGTCGGCAACGACATGCTCAAGGGTGGTTCCGGCAACGACCGCCTCCGCGGCGGCGACGGCTCGGACCGGCTCTACGGCGGCGGCGGCGACGACTCGGTGCTCGGCGACGCCGGCAACGACCGCGCGGTCAGTGGCGGCGACGGCAACGACGCGGTCTCCGGCGGCCCGGGCGACGACCGGGTCTACGGCGGCCCCGGGCGCGACCAGCTCGACGGCGACAAGGGCGACGACTTCATCGACGCCGGCCCCGGCAACGACTCGTGCCCGGGCTTCAAGCGCAGCTCCGACAAGAGCACCTGCAAGGCGTTCCCGGCCAGCGGCGGTCACCTCAACATCACCGGCGACGAGGGTGACGACGTCATCTACCCCGGCTCCGGGGTCGACAACGCCTTCGGCGAGCAGGGCAACGACCTCTTCGTCGTCTTCGACGACGGGGTCTACGACCGGCTCTCGTGCAGCGACGGGATGTCCGAGCCGAACCCGCCCGCGGTGGGCGGCACGGTCGTGTACGTCGGCAAGCGGGACTCCCGCGACGACATCCGCAGGTGCCGCGTGAAGGTGATGAGCGAGCAGCAGTTCCTCGCCGCCTACCCCGGTCTTCCCCTCCCGCGCAGCGTCCCGCAGCCATGAGCGCGCCGCACCAGGTCGCTGGGGGAGACCCCGGCGACTCGATCCGCCGACGCTTCGAGGTGCGCAGGGCCTGCTCCCCGGGGAGCCTGCTGATCGCGGCCCTCGCGACCGGAGCCCTGCTGCTCGCCCCCGCCGCAGCCGAGGCCAGGAACGTCAACGGGTCGCCGAGGGACGACCGGATCGTCGGCACTCCCGGCAAGGACACGCTCTCCGGCTTCAACGGGCACGACACGCTCATCGGCAAGGGCGGCAACGACACGGAGTCCGGCGGCACCGGCAACGACCGGCTCTACGGGAACGCCGGCGACGACAACCTCAAGGGCCACCTCGGCAACGACCTGCTGCTCGGCGGCTCGGGCAACGACATCCTGGTGGCGAGCGCGCCGAAGAACGGGCCGCAGGCGCCCGACGACGACGTCCTCAAGGGCGGCAGCGGCAACGACCGTCTCGCCGCAGGCCCCGGCAACGACATCCTGGTCGGCGGGTCCGGCAACGACCAGCTCAATGCCGACGTCGGTGACGACGTCCTGCGCGGCGGCAGCGGCGCGGACCTCGTCCGTGGGGGCGACGGCGACGACCGCGTGGACGGCGGCGACGGCAACGACCGCGTGCTCGGCGATGCCGGCGACGACCTCGCGGTGATGGGCGGCGCCGGTGACGACGCTGTCTCCGGCGGCCCGGGCGACGACCGGGTCTACGGCGGCCCGGGCCGCGACCAGCTCGACGGCGACATGGGCGACGACTTCATCGACGCTGGACCGGGCGACGACTCGTGCCCCGGCTTCAACGCCGCCAGCGTCCAGAGCACCTGCTCCGGCTTCCCGGCCTCCGGTGGCAACCTCAACATCACCGGTGACGAGGGCGACGACATCATCTACCCCGGCTCCGGGGTGGACAACGCCTTCGGCGAGCAGGGCTACGACCACTTCGTGGTCTACGACGACGGTGACTTCGACCGTCTGTCGTGCAGCGACAGCACCACCGAGCCGAACCCGCCCATGCACGCCGGGCTGATCACCTACGTCGGCAACCGTGACCCGCTCGACGAGAACCGTGGGGGTCGCTGCGACGAGGAGGTCCTCACCGCCGAGGAGTTCCTCGCGGCGTATCCGACGCTCCCCCTGCCGACGTACGTGCCGCAGCCGCGGGTCTGAGTCCGCCCGGTACGGCGCCGCCGCGGCAACCGGGCGGGCACACCGTCGGCCAGGTCGCCGACGACTGGCGGGCCGGGCGGGCGGCGTCGGCGCGGCCCCGCGCACGGGGAGACATGCCCTAGGGTGACGGCCATGGCGGCGCGCGCGATCCATCACCTCGACCTGTGGGTGAGAGACCCCGCCATCGCGAGCGACGAGTGGGGGTGGCTCTTCGGGGAGCTCGAGTGGGAGGCGTGCGAGGACCGACGGTCGTGGTGCCACCCGGACGGGACGTACGCCTTCATGGAACGCTCCGACGACCAGGTGGACGAGCCGCACGACCGGCTACGGCCCGGGGTCAACCACCTGGCGTTTCCCGTGGGATCGCGGGTGCTGCTGGACCGGATGCGTGCCGAGTCGACCGCGCACGGCTGGCACGAGCTCTTCGCCGACCGCTACCCGCACGCCGGTGGCGACGGCCACGTCGCGCTCTACCTGGAGAACTCCGAGGGCTTCGAGGTCGAGGTGGTCCTGGAGGCCTGATCGACCGGTCCCGACCGCGGTCCGGTCAGTCGTCGCCCACGATGTGCATGGCGGCTTCCTCGGCAGAGGCGGCCGCCCCGTCGATGCCGACGTCGGTGCCGATGAGGTCCTTGTCGACGTCCTCGCCGAGGCCCTGGTCCGGAGCCACCAGGCGTCCGGCGCGGCGGTCGCCGACCTCCGAGTCGTCGTCCTCCTCCCACTGCTCGTCGCGCTCGGAGCTGGAGTCGTCGGGCTCGGGCTCCTCCTGGGCGAGGCGCTGGTCGAACGACTCGCCGCTCGCCTCCTCGAAGGGAGTGTTCCCGAAGCCCTGGGCGGCGGAGTAGTGCTCCGGGGGCGAGTAGCCGCGGTCGAGGGCGTCGGCCACGTCGCCGTCGGCCAGGCTGTCCTCCACGGTCAGCTGGTCGTCGCCGTCGACGCTGTAGTCCCCGTAGCTGTCGTTCTCGCTCATGTCCCCACCGTACGCGCACCCTCGGCGGCCGGAGGCTCCACGACCAGCCGCTGGCGCGGCAGCGCCTCGGAGTCGTGCTCGCGCAGCCACTGGACGACGCGTTCGCGCACCAGGCAGCGCAGGTCGAAGAGGGTCGGCGCGTCCCGGGCGGTGACCAGGATCCGGATCCGGACGTAGCCGCCCACCGCGTCGGTGACCTGGACGTGGGAGACCCGCTCGTCCCACAGCCCCGCGTCGGCGGCCTCGGCCATGATCGGCACGAGCTGGTCGCGAAGCCGGCCGGTGTCGATGCGCCAGTCGACGTCGAGCTCGACGGCACCCATGATCTCGGAGGTGTTGCGGGTCCAGTTCTGGAACGGGGTGGTGGTGAAGTACGTCGAGGGCAGCACCATCCGTCGTTCGTCCCAGAGCCGGACGACGACGTAGCTGAGCGTGATCTCCTCGATCCAGCCCCACTCCTGCTCGACGATGACGGCGTCGTCGACCTTGATCGCGTTGTTGAACGCCAGCTGGATCCCGGCGAACAGGTTGGCCAGGGTGGACTGCGCGGCCAGGGCGGCGACCACGGAGATCACGCCCGCCGACGCCAGCACGCTGGCGCCGATCGTGCGCACCCCGGGGAAGCTGAGCAGCACCGCGCCGACGGCGACCACGGCGACCGCGGCGATCGTCAACCGCTTGATCAGCAGCACCTGGGTCCGGCGGCGGCGGGCGATGCGGTTGTCCGGCACGTCGGTCTCGGTGCGTGCGAGTGCCAGGTCCTCGAGGAACACCAGCACCGCCGCGAGCAGCCAGGCGCCCGCCACGATCGCCAGGATCCGACAGGTCAGCGACGCCGCGTCCCACCACAGGTCGTCCTCGCGCACGCCGAGGACCCAGCCGGTCACGGCGAGGACGACGACCAGTGACCGGAAGGGGAAACGGGCGGTGTCGGCGAGCCGGGCGGCATGCGGCCACCGCCGTCCGAGCAGCCGCAGCAGCACGGCGAGGGCGACGACGAGGAGCAGCGCGCCCAGGGCCGCGGAGCCGGCGGCGATCAGGGCGTTCATCCAGGAGACGGCCATGGGCTCATAGTGCCGCTGTCACCCGGAAGCACGACAGGCACCCCGGGGACGGGGTGCCTGTCGGACGCGGTCGGTCACGTGGAATAGCGCGACCTCGCGGTGCTACGTCACATGGCCCGGTGAGGGGCGGTACTCCAGTCAGGCGTTGCGCCGGCTGAAGATGCTGTAACCGCCGGGGCCGACGGCCAGACCGACGATGATGCAGATCACTCCGAGAAGGATCTGTCCCTGGATGAGCTGGACGACTCCGAAGACGACCAGGATGACGGCGAGGATCCACAGCAGGAAGCCCATGGGTGTTGCTCCTTCTTCATATGGGGGTGGTTCGCGGTGGCGAACACGTCGACTACCCTCCCGCGAGGCACTCGGGCCGAGCATCACCCGCGCGGGGGAGACGCCGTACCACGGCGGAGGCCCCGTTTGTGCAGGTCAGCGGGGTGTCGGCGCGTCGTACGTGGTGGTGCGCTCGCGTACGGGGCGGCCGATGCCCGCGCCGATCTCGACGAGCTCGGCGACCGTCTTGGCCGAGCCGTGCTCCGATCCGGCCATCCGGGAGATGGTCTCCTCCATCAGCGTGCCGCCGAGGTCGTTGGCGCCCGAGGTGAGCATGGTCCGGGTGCCCTCGACCCCGAGCTTGACCCAGCTGGTCTGGATGTTGTCGATGCGGCCGTGGAGCAGGATCCGGGCCAGGGCGTGCACGGCGCGGTTGTCGCGCAGGGTCGGACCGGGCCGGGCCACGCCGGCGAGGTAGATCGGCGCGCTCGTGTGGATGAAGGGCAGGGGGACGAACTCGGTGAAGCCGACCGAGCCGTTGGCCAGCGACTCGTCCTGGATACGGGAGAGGACACGGAGGTGCCCGACCCAGTGGCGGGGGTTGTCGACGTGGCCGTACATCATCGTCGAGGTCGTCGGGATGCCGACGCGGTGCGCGGTGGAGACGATCTCGATCCAGGTACGGGCCGGGAGCTTGCCCTTGGTCAGCACCCAGCGGACCTCGTCGTCGAGGATCTCCGCCGCGGTGCCCGGCAACGACCCGAGACCGGCCTCGCGGGCCTTGATCAGGAAGTCCTCGACGGAGAGACCGGTGCGGGCGGTGCCGTTGACGACCTCCATCGGGGAGAAGGCGTGCACGTGCATGTCGGGCACCCGCTGCTTGACCGCGGAGACGAGGTCGACGTACGCCGTCGCCGGCAGCTCGGGGTCGATGCCGCCCTGCATGCAGACCTCGGTCGCGCCCAGGTCCCATGCCTCGGCGGCACGGTCGGCGACCTCGTCGAGGGAGAGGGAGTAGGCGTCGGCGTCGGTACGGCGCTGGGCGAATGCGCAGAACCGGCAGCCGACGTAGCAGACGTTGGTGAAGTTGATGTTGCGGTTGACGACGTAGGTCACCTCGTCGCCCACCGCTTGGCGGCGCAGCTCGTCGGCGAGGCGGCAGACCTCGTCGAGGAGGTCGCCGTCGGCCGTCATGAGGGTCAGCGCATGGTCGTCGGACAGGTTGCCCGGGTCGGCCTCCGCGGCAGCGATCGCCGCGCGGCCCTCGGCGTGCAGCACGGCCGGGGCCCGGCGGTCGGGTCCGTCGATCAGCCCGGTCCCGGCGGCGGCGTCCTTGACCTGGTCCCAGTCGCCGTACACGTTCTCGAAGTCGGTACGCCGGTCGTCGGTGCGACCCTCGGTGTCGACGGCGGCATGCAGGTCGGTGCGGCCCACCGAGGCGAAGCCGCCGTCCGGCTCCTGCCAGGGAAGTCCCTCCGGGCGCACGTCGGGCACCGCCAGGCCGTCGTCGGTCGCGAGGGCGGCCACGTGGGCGGAGACCCGCGGGTCGAGCCACGGCTCACCGGCGCGCACGTACTCCGGGTGGACGGTCAACCGGGGCTGCAGGTCGAAGCCGCACCGGGAGGTGATGTCGGTGAGCCGCTCCAGGGACGGCCAGGGCC
Source organism: uncultured Actinomycetota bacterium (assembly GCA_963757695.1). Taxonomy (GTDB): domain Bacteria; phylum Actinomycetota; class Actinomycetes; order Propionibacteriales; family Nocardioidaceae; genus Nocardioides. Next base: position 315,852 of record CAVWTJ010000001.1, on the reverse strand, counting down.
GCTCCGGGTTGACGTGGTCGGGCGTCAGCGGCGACACGCCGCCCCAGTCGTCCACGCCGGCCCCGAGCAGCAGGGCGCACTCGGAGGATCCCTCGGAGCTGTCCACGAGGTTGGGCGGGGCCTGGATGCGGGCCTTGGGGCCCAGCACGAGGCGGGTCACCGCGATCGCGGCCCGGTAGTCGTCGAGGTCCAGGTCGTCGGTGTGCCGCATCGCGGTGTCGGGCTTGGCCCGGAAGTTCTGCACGATGACCTCCTGCACCGACCCGAACTGGGTGGCGACCTTGCGCAGCGCGAAGATCGTCTCGGCGCGCTCGGTGAGGGTCTCCCCGATCCCGACGAGGAGCCCGGTGGTGAACGGGATCGAGAGCCGCCCGGCGTCCTCGAGGACCCGTAGCCGCACGGCGGGGTCCTTGTCGGGGGAGCCGTGGTGGGCCAGGCCCTTGGTCTCGAAGAGCCGCCGCGAGGTGGTCTCGAGCATCATGCCCATCGAGGGAGAGACCGGCTTGAGCCGGTTCATCTCCTCCCACGACATGACGCCGGGGTTGAGGTGGGGCAGCAGCCCGGTCTCCTCCAGCACCCGGACCGCCATGGCCCGGACGTAGGCGAGGGTGGAGTCGTAGCCCTGCTCGTCGAGCCACTCCCGCGCCTCGGGCCAACGGTCCTCGGGCCGGTCTCCGAGGGTGAACAACGCCTCCAGGCACCCCATCGCAGCGCCCTGCGAGGCGATCTCGAGGATCTCGTCCGGCGAGAGGAACATCGCCTTCCCGGCGCGCCGCAGCTCACCCGGGGACTCCACGAAGGTGCAGTAGTGGCACCGGTCGCGACACAGCTTGGTGACCGGGATGAAGACCTTGGGGGAGTACGTGACGACGCCGGGACGCCCGGCCGCGACCAGCCCCGCGTCGCGCACCCGCGCCGCAGCGGCGGTGAGCCGGTCGAGCTCGGCTCCGGTGGCGCCCAGGAGCGCGGTGGCCTCGGCGAGGTCCAGGGCGGCGCCGCGCTCGGCGCGCGCGAGGGCACGCCGTACCTGCTGCGGTGTCGGTGCGTCGGGCTGCCCGACGGGCTGGTCACTCATTGGATCCACGGTAGCCGCGAGGGCAGCAGGACGACGCCCCGGCCCACGCGCTGAACGGTCGGTGGCGCCGGCGGCTCCGGTGGGGACGCGCTCAGACCTGCGCCGGGGCGGGGGCCACCGCGTCGACGTCGGACGCGGTCAGCGGGGCGTCGGCCTCGTCGAGCCTGCTCGGCCACCAGATCTTGCCGCCGAGGTCCAGGTTGAGCGCGGTGACGAGCACCGAACGCACGATCATCGTGTCGAGCAGCACGCCGAGCGCGACCGCCACGCCCAGCTCGGCGAGGAAGACGAACGGGATCGTGGCCAGGACCAGGAACGTCGCCGCCAGCACCAGCCCGGCCGAGGTGATGACGCCACCCGTGGACGACAGGGCGATGAGCGAGCCGCGCCTGGTGCCCTGGGCCATGGTCTCCTCGCGGACCCGGGTCATCAAGAAGATGTTGTAGTCGATGCCGAGCGCGACGAGGAACACGAAGACGAACAGCGGGAACCCCGGGTCCGCACCGGCGAAGCCGAACACGTAGGTGAACAGCAGCGACGACAGGCCGAGCGCGGCGCCGAACGAGAGCACCACGGTGCCCATGAGCAGGAGCGGCGCGAGCAGCGCGCGCAGCAGGCCGATCAGGATGAGGAACACCACGACCAGGACGATCGGGATGATCACCTTGTTGTCGCGGTCCGAGGCCACCTTGGTGTCGAGGTAGAACGCCGACCCACCGCCGACCAGCGCGTCGGCGCCGTCGACGGCGTGGGCGGCCGCGCGGCTGGCCTCGACGATGTCGAACGCCGCCGTCGAGGAGATGTCCTCCCCGACCGTGGCCTCGACGTAGGAGCGGCCGTTGCCGACGTCGCGGGGCAGACCCGGTGCGCCCAGCCCCTCGACGCCCTCCAAGGCGGTCGAGACGGCACCGATCCGGTCGGTCTCGGCCACGGCCTGCACGGTGTTGGACGTGTCCTGCAGCCCGTGCTCGACCAGTGCCTTCTGACCCTTGATCGAGTCGAACTCCTTCGTGTAGGTGTCCTCCGTCGAGAGCCCCGAGGCGTCGAGCGAGAAGATGCCCAGGCAGGCGAGGAGCAGCAGCCCGGCCGTGCCCGTCCAGACCGCCCGCGGGCGCGGGCTGATCCGGCGGCCGACCTTGGCCCACAGCCCCTGGCTGGTCGGCTCGGCCGAGCCGTACGTCGGGCGCGCCGGCCAGAACAGCCAGCGGCCACCGATCACGAGCAGCGCCGGGAGCAGGGTCACCATCACCACGAAGGTGACGGCCACGCCGACCGCGAGGACCGGCCCGAGGCCGGCGGTGGAGTTGAGCTCGGCGAAGCTGAGGCAGAGCATGCCGACGACCACGGTCGCGGCGCTGGCCAGGATCGCCGGAGCGGCCCGGTGCAGCGCGAAGGCCATCGCCTCGTGGCGGTCCTCGTGGCGGCGCAGCTCCTCGCGGTAGCGGGCCGTGAGGAGCAGGGCGTAGTCGGTGCCGGCGCCGATGACCAGGATGCCGAGGATGGCCTGGCTCTGGCCGTTGACCGTCAGGTCGGCGTACCGGGCGAGCAGGTAGACCACGCCGCCGGCGACCGTGTAGGCGACCGCGGCGCTGATGATCGGCAGGAGCCAGAGCACAGGGCTGCGGTAGGTGATGAGCAGGATCACGATGACGACGAGGAACGTGATCAGGATGCAGGTTGCTGTCGATGCCCTCGAAGGCGGCGGCGGCATCGGCGGCCTGGCCGCCGTAGCCGGCCAGGTGCACCGTCACGCCGTCGATCCGCGCGATGTCGCGGATCGCGTCGGCGGCGTCGGGGATGGCGTTCCAGCCGTCGCTGCCGAAGTTGAAGGTGAGGTAGAGGTAGGCCACCTGGCCGTCGTCGCTCACCAGCGACGGGACCGGCTGGCCCTGCTCGGCCAGGGCTGCCGCGGCGTTCGGGGCGAGCACGCCGGCGTCGGTGACGCCGTCGATCGAGGCCATCTCGGTCGCCTGGGCGTCCATGGCGGCGAGGTCGTCCTCGGTGAGTCCCGCGTCGCGCTGGTAGACGACGAGGGTGGGGATGTCGTTGGGGTCGACGGTGCCGGACAGCTCCTCGACCACCTTGGTCGACTCCGCCGAGGCCGGGAGCCACGACGAGGCCTCGTTGTTCTGGACGTCGACCAGCTTGGCGTTCAGGCTGCTCATCCCGCCGGCGATCACCAGTGCGGCGACCACGACGATCCACTTCGTCACTCGGCCGGTCAGCCGGCCCGCGATCTGTCGGTGCATGTTCAGGACTCTCTCAGGAAGTGGGGGGAGTCGGCATCGGGGTTTCCCCCGATCTGACCCGGGCGACCCGGAGAACTCATCGGTCCCCGGCCGAACCGGACCTGCCGCCCGCCCGCGCCTCCCTCAGAGGAGCTCGCTGAACCTCTCGACGCTCTCCCGCGGACCCGACACGATCACGACGTCGCCGTCCTCGATCACGGTCTCGGCGGTGGCGTAGGTGAAGGCGTCGGTGCCGCGCTTGATCCCGACGACCGTCACCCCGAACTCGGCGCGGATGGTCGACTGGCCGAGCGGGACGCCGTACAGCCGACGCGGCGGCCGGGTCTTGACGATCGCGTAGCCCTCGTCGATCTCGATGTAGTCGAGCATCCGGCCGCGCACCAGGTGCGCGACCCGCTTGCCCATGTCGTGCTCGGGCCGCACGACGTGGTGGACGCCGATCTGCTCGAGGATCCGGGCGTGGGCGTGGCTGATGGCCTTGGCCCAGACCTGGTCGATGCCCAGGGCGAGGACCACCGACGACGACAGGATGCTGGCCTCCAGGTCGTTGCCGACGCCGATCACGGCACGGTCGAACTCGCCGACGGAGAGCTGGCGCATGGCGTCCTCGTTGGTCGAGTCGGCCTCCACGACGTGGGTCAGGCGGCCGGCCAGCGACTGCACGATGCGGCGGTCGGAGTCGATGCCGAGCACCTCGGTGCCCTGCTCCATGAGCTCCAGCGCCAGGGACTTGCCGAAGCGGCCCAGCCCGATGACGACGACGGCGCCGCCCTCGGGTGCGGCTCCGCCACGTCGGGGCGCCTTGGATGATCTAGCCAATGATCGGCCGTCCTTCCGGGAGTTCGTACAGGCGGGTGCGCTCGCGCAGGGCCAGCGCGGAGACCAGTGTGATGGGTCCGAGGCGCCCGAGGAACATCAGTGCGATCAGCACCAGCTGGGCCGAGGTCGGCAGGTCGGCGGTGATGCCCGTCGAGAGCCCCACCGTGGCGAACGCCGACGTCACCTCGAAGAGGACCTCCTGGGTCGACAGCGAGGTCAGCTCGATGACCAGGAGGGTCGAGGCGACCACCGCCGCGATCGCGAGCAGCACGACGGTCAGGGCCTGACGGATCGCCCGGTCGTCGATGCGACGGTCGAAGGCGTCGACGTTGGGCTCGCCGCGCACCTCGGCGTACACGGCGAAGAAGAGCACCACGAACGTCGTCACCTTGATGCCGCCGGCGGTGCCGGCCGAGCCGCCGCCGATGAACATCAGCACCACCGTGCCCAGCAGCGTGCCGTCCTCCATCTGGCCGTAGTCGAGGGAGTTGAAGCCGGCCGTGCGGGGCATGACGGCCTGGAAGAAGCCGGCCAGCAGGCGCCCCGGCACGTCGAGGGCGCCCAGGGTCGCCGGGTTGTTCCACTCGCTCGCGGTGATGAAGACCGTGCCGAGCACCAGCAGCGCCGAGGTGGCCAGGACGGTCAGCTTGAGGTGGAGCGACCAGGTACGGCGGCGCCCGCCGGCCGGGCGCAGCTGGCGGCGCAGCTCGAGGATGACCGGGAAGCCGAGGCCGCCGGAGATCACCGCCGCCGCGATCGGCAGGCAGATCCACGGGTCGTCGACGAACCGCACCAGGCTGTCGGACCACAGCGCGAACCCGGCGTTGTTGAAGGCCGAGACCGAGTGGAAGACGCCGAGGTAGACGGCGCGGCCGAGCGGCTCGTCGTACCCGAGCCAGAAGCGCGCGGTCAGGAACGCGGCCGTCACCGCCTCGAAGAACAGGCTGAACGCGACGACGCCCTTGACCACGCTGCGCACGTCGCCGAGGCCCACGGCGCGGGTCTCGGCGGCCGCGGTGAGCCGGGTCCGCAGGCCCATCCGGCGCGACACGAGCAGCCCGAGCAGCGAGGCGAGGGTCATGATGCCGAGGCCGCCGACCTGGATCATCGCCAGGATGGTGGCCTCGCCCAGGCCCGACCAGTAGGTCGGCGTGTCGACCACCACGAGCCCGGTGACGCACACCGAGCTGGTGGCGGTGAACAGGGCCTCGGAGAACGAGGCGCCACCGGGCCCGGTCCGCGCGACCGGGAGGAGGAGCAGGACGGTGCCGACCGCGATCGCGCCGGCGAAGCCGAGGACGAGGATCTGCGCGGGGTGGCGCAGGAAGCGGCGAGGACGGAGGGAGCGCGTCGTGGGGCGCTCGGCCACGGGCGTGCCTCGTTCCAGCCAGGGTTGTCGGTCGGACGAGCAGACCCTAACGGAGGCCACGGTCGGCCGCGACGTCGCCGCGGCGGGTTGGCCGGCGTACTGGAGTTCGGGTGTGGTGGCTGTCACAGTCTGTCCATGTATCCCGGCACCTGGGCTCGCTCGACGCCCGACAAGCCCGCCCTCGTGATGGCCGGTACCGGCCGCACCCTCACCTATGCCGAGCTCGACGAGCGCAGCCTGCGGATGGCCAACCGGCTGCGCTCCTCCGGGCTCCGACGCGGTGACGTCGTGGCCCTGCTGAGCGACAACACCCCCGAGACCTACGAGGTCTACTGGGCCGCGCTGCGCTCCGGGTTGTACATCACCGCGGTCAACCACAACCTCAGCGCCGCCGAGGCGTCGTACATCGTGCGCGACTGCGGCGCGAGGGCGATCGTCGTCTCGGCGGCCAAGGCGGCCCTGGTCGAGGCGCTCGACGTCGACGTGCCCGAGCGGCTCGCCTACGGGGGCCCGGTAGCCGGGTACGGCGACTACGAGGCCGCCCTGGCCGACGCCGGTGCCGGGGCGCTCCCGGAGCAGCCCCACGGGGACGACCTGCTCTACTCCTCCGGCACGACAGGTCGGCCCAAGGGCATCAAGCTGCCGCTGCCCGACCACGCCGTCGACGAGCCCGGCTACCAGTACATCTCGATCTTCGGAGGGCTCTACGGCTTCGACGACTCGACCGTCTACCTGTCGCCGGCGCCGGTCTACCACGCGGCACCGCTGCGCTTCGGGGGCGTGGTCCACGCGACCGGCGGCACGCTGGTGATGATGGAGAAGTTCGAGCCGGAGGCGTTCCTGCGCGCGGTCGCCGAGCACCACGTCACCCACACCCAGATGGTGCCGACCATGTTCGTGCGGCTCCTCAAGCTCGACCACGGTGTGCGCGCGTCGTACGACGTCTCGTCGCTGCGCTGCGTCGTGCACGCGGCGGCGCCGTGCCCGGTGGAGGTCAAGCGGCGGATGATCGACTGGCTGGGGCCGATCGTCCAGGAGTACTACGCCTCGACCGAGGCCAACGGCGCCACGATGATCAGCAGCGAGCAGTGGCTGGAGCACCCGGGCTCCGTGGGGGTGCCGCTGATCGGCGTGCCGCACGTCTGCGGTGAGGACGGCCGCGAGCTCGCGACCGGTGAGGTGGGCACGCTCTACTTCGAGCGGGAGGGCTTCGAGGGTGCGTCGTTCGCCTACCACAACGACCCGGAGAGGACCTCCGCCACTCAGCATCCCGAGCACCCGAACTGGACGACGGTCGGCGACCTCGGCTACCTCGATCCCGAGGGCTTCCTCTACCTGACCGACCGCAAGGCGTTCATGATCATCAGCGGTGGCGTGAACATCTACCCGCAGGAGATCGAGGACCTCTTCTCGCTGCACCCGGCCGTGTCCGACATCGCCGTCATCGGGGTCCCCGACGACGACATGGGGGAGCGCGTCGTGGCCTTCGTGCAGCCGGCGATGGCCGACACGACCGCGCTCGCCGAGGAGCTGACCGCCTTCGCGCGCGAGCGGATCGCCCACTTCAAGGTGCCGACCGAGATCCACTTCCGCGACGAGCTGCCCCGCACGCCCACCGGCAAGATGGTCAAGGGCAGGCTCCGCGACGAGTACGTCGCCGCGGGGACCGGCTCGGTCTGACGATGGCGCCGCGTGCGTAAGCGCTCGTCATCGCCGAGTTCGGTCTAGGAAGCAGGCTGGCCGCTGCGGATGATGTCGCGAACCTGATGGACGATCAAGATGGGCACGAAGGCGTGGACCGAGGCGGGCATCAAGCCGTCGTGCGCGGTCCGAACCAGGCGGTCGAGGAGCGCGTCGTCGACGTCGGGCGCGAGTCTGTGGAGCTCGACCAGCGATGCCGAGATCTCGGCGCGGCTTCGCTCGTCGACCAGGGGTTGCGTCGGTGTCATTGATCCACCCTGACACTGCGACATGAACGGCACACGTTGATGCGGGTCACGCGGATCCGGTGCAGGATTCGTACCTCGAGGAGCGACGCAGACCTCGCTCTCCTTCATCCCTGAAATTCTCAGACCGACCACCCCGCCAGGCATCCGCTCCTCGGCAGTTGCGCGCGGAAAGCGGCATGGTCGGGCGGCGAGGTGGGCTCAACGGCCGGAAGGACCGTCTCCAGGGTCGAGCGTGAGCCAGTCAATCGGCTCACCATCAACGCTCACCACTCGAACTCGCAGCGCACCATGACGCGCAAGTCGGACCAACACTTTCTGGCGGCGCAGTGCAGTCTCGGGATCTGGCGGGTTCGCGTTGGTCTTCCGGTCCAACTCCGACTTCCGTACATAGCCGCGCAAGCCCTCATCGCCTATGACTGCGATGAGTTCGGGCTCATCCTCGGGCAAGACACCTCTGCCTGAGCCGTAGGTGAGGCCGTCAGCGTTTGTCGAGTACGCCGACGCCGTACTGCCTGGCCCACGACGTTGGCAGTTGGGTCCTCGCCGCAGGCGGTCAGAAGACTGGCGAGGAGGGCCATGCCGACTGCCCAATGCCCTGCGGCTGCGGCTGGCTCTCGGCTACTCATGGTGAAGACGTGCAGCGTCATAGTCGTGTCGGGATACGGCCATGCGATTGGGACGCGTCGCCACGCCAGATAGTTGCCCTAGCACGGGCCACTTGGCTCCGGATGGGTGCATCGGCCTGTTATCGGCCCACCGACCGCAGTGCGGCAGAAGCGTGCGTCTTCGAGCGCACGCTACGCGGCATGGTCGGGCGGAGCCCTCAGGGCGGCATGAGCGGGCTCCGACGCTATGCCCTCAGCGCGGCATGAGCGGGCGGAGCCCGAGGGCGGCAGAGAGCGTGCGATGCCTAGGGTTTAGTCGTGACCAAACGTCCTGAGATTGTCTGCATCTGTGGCTCGGCGAAGTTCATGGCTGAGATGCGCTCGGTAAACCGCGACCTGACCTTCGCCGGAGTCATCGTCGTCGCCCCCAGCGAGGCGGACGAGTCGCCCACTCCCGAGCAGAAGGCCGTCCTAGATGCGCTACACCTGCGCAAGATCGACCTGGCTGACAGGGTTCTGATCGTCAATCCCGGCGGGTACGTCGGAGAGTCGACGCGGGGGGAAATCGCCTACGCCGAAGCGGCTGGCAAGCCGGTCACCTTCACCGATCCCCTCTGACGACAAGGGCACGCCCATCGGCAGGACCGCACGGCTCGCGGCATGAGCCGACGCCTCAGTCCTCCGTGTCACGGTCAGCAAGTTCCGCGAAACGACTGCCGGGACGACTGTCAGGGCCTGTAGGCGAACTGTCCACCGGGTTCATGGACAGACTCCGCTCTCAGACCACGTCGCTCCAGTTGATGAGACGAGGTTGTACTTCTGTGAGCGGCACAGGTTTCTGCCTGGGCGATCGATGCTCAGTGGCTCTCATTGCTCGGCATCTTGGTAGTCGGAATGCTCCCCGAGCCAAAGTACCTCGGACGGATTGTCGACCAGGCCCGCAGCCCAGTCCACATCGAGGCGCTGCCCACGCACGTCCGGGTCCTCTACCTCGTTGAGCCACATCTGCTCGGCGAGTACTTCCGGGTCGTCGGTGCCGAAGAGAGGGCCCAGACGATCCAGGTCCCAACGTCGACCCACGAGCGGCCCGCCCTCCTGCGGCTTGTAGATCAACACCGCGTGACCGGTGTTGCTGACACCGGCGTTGACCCACACCAGCGGATCGCGCATTAAGCGCGTTGGGCCTACTTGCTCCACGAAGTGGCGGCGCATCGCATCTACGAAACGCTGCGCCATCTCGTGGGCAGGGGCACTCACCGGTAGAACATCTTCGCGGACTTGGGGATCGGCTTTCCGACAGTAAGCGGCTCGTATGAGCCTGAAAACGCAAAGGTGAGTCCACTGCAGCCCGGGCGGGCGCCTCAGACCCGATCGCAATGTCGACCCATGAAGGGCACTTGTCGGCCTTCGGCTCGTTCACGCAGTAAGCGGTCAGCACTCCGGGCTGCGAGTTATTGAGGTCTACACCGTAATAAGACGCGAATCGCTTGCGCTGAACGCTGACTTTCACCTCAACCTGGTCCTCCAAGTAGAGTTTGCCGTCAATCCTTCGAAGCTTTTGAGCGTAGGCGTTGTACCGGGTCACGGTGCCTGAGATCTCCGGGTTGTACTCGCGTATGACGAACCCGACCGTGTGCTTGCTGTGGATGTTGTGAAGACGCTGCACCTTCTCCCAGCCGAAGCCCTTCCGCACACCAGAGTCGTACACCCCCGCACGCATGATCACCTTCGTGCCTTGGCGGTCGTACTCAGTCCCGACCACGTTGGCGCGCGGATCCGCCGCTGTAGCCGGGCTGACGGGTACCACCAATGCACCGCAGGAGACCGCAGCGACCAAGGAGCAGGTCGAGACCTTGAGAGCAGACAGTTGCAAGAACTTCACCGAGACAACCTTCATGGAATTGAGGCTCCAAGGTTCCATGCGCCGGCGGGGGAGCGCAACAGGCTATCTGCGCGAGTGCCGAGGGGTGGCCTCCGTCACAAAGGTCGCTGTCACCTGCACGTCCGACAGTCCCCCATGCCCTCGCGGCGGCAGAGTCGGGCGCATTGCCACCGACCAGAACTCCTCACGCTGATGAGCGCGCGCCGATGCTGCTACGAGAGCCTGAACTTCAACATCGACCACACCTCGCTGCCGCTCCATGCGGCTCGACTTGGTGCAGGGATCCATTCGATCCCGACCAGCCGAGGACAGTCGCACGTCACTTCAGGGTCGACCCCCAGCGTCGGAGGTCCTTCCTCTACGTCAACGTAGAATAGCCTGGTTGCTCATGCTCGGGTCCTCGGAGTGCACGACACGTCGCAAGTAGGAGGTATTCACTGCTCTCAGGCCAACCTCCTCGACGACCTCTCGTACAACAGCGTCGACAGGCAGTTCTCCCAGTTCGACACCACCACCGGGAAGGGTCAGGTACTCGTAGCCGTCATGGCGGCCGGTGGCGCCCTTGCTGCGCTGTCGCACCATCAGCACAAGCCCGTCGCGCTCGATGATCCCGGCTGCTCGCTCCCGCATGGGCCTAGTCTGCACGTCGCCATTCCGATCTCGGCAAGCGTCCGACCATCAGCGGTTGCGCGCGGATCGCGGCATGTGTGGAGGTGATGGCGCGTAGTCGGACGTACGTAGTTGCCCAGCGCCCAAGGTAGTTTCGCGTGGTTGCGCCGGTCGTCGACCGCAAGAAGTCATCTATGTACGTCCGACTACAAGCGCACGTCACGGCGCCCGACTCTCGGCACGACCGCGCACTATGCGGCATGGTCGGGCGGAGCCCGTACGTCGGGCAGGACTGGGCACCAGCAAACTGACAGACAAAGGCCGGTCTTTCCAAAGAGGCGGACCCTTAATCTTTTACTCAGGCCTCGATGCGTCGGGCTTCTGAAAAATCAACTTTGGCGGGTGACCGTCATATCCCTGAATGACCTGCACCAACGTCCAATTGTTCAACTCCATGGTGTTGAGTAGCTCCCTCAGGCTGTCGTCGTCACCTGACGGACTCTCTACCGTGAAAGGCATCAGGAACCAATCTCAGGACTGCCTGGTAGTTCCTTCCGGTCGTGATCATCAATGATTTTGGGAACGTCAATCAGAGGCATGTCACTCCTAGGTTGTAGTTGTTGACATCAAAGCACGCCCGGAATGACAGACCCCGAACGCGGCATGAGCGGGCTCCGACGCTATGCCCTCAGCGCGGCATGAGCGGGCTCCGACGCTATGCCCTCAGCGCGGCATGGTCGCGCGAGTGGTAGCGCATCGCCCACCACCCCGACGCGTCGAGTTAGGGCAGGAAAGCCGGGTCATCCCCGGACGCATTCCTGACACTTTGCCAAGGGCGATGGATGGTGTATTCCGGTTCGCCGTTGCCAGGGTCAAGCACGCAGTCGTACCAAAGCAGGTGACGTTCCCGGCTGACGAGTGTCTGACTGAAGTATCCGGGGGGCGTGAGGGTGCAAACGTTCGACTGTCCTTGCTCGAACCCTAGGTAGAGCTGAAACATGCCGAACGTCACGAGTCCGGCGATGCTGACGCGCATGAGGGTTCGACCACGAGTGAGCGACCGCGGCCGTCTGTCAGTTTCGGCGGCGTCCTTCACAAGAGAAGTGTGGCACTGCCTGCGCCGCACGCGATGCCTTTGACGGAGCACCGTCTGAGGTTTGCACCCGCCCCAATACCCCCGACTTCTCGGCACGAGAGCGCGCTGGACGCGGTCTGGTCGGGCGAAGCCCTCGGGCGGCACTTTCGGGCGCGTGTGGCAGGCTGGCCTCCATGCCACTCATCGAGTTGCCTGCTACGGCCCGGGACCTCTTGTCGGCGTCACGTCGGCGACCCACGGGCTTGCGCATCAGTGCAGACCTCGCTGCGCGCCTCGCCGCATGGAACGGTGCCTACGCCGAGGACAAGGTGCCTCTTGAAGGCCCGGGCGACACTTCCTGGTTGACGGAAGGCAGGGGTCTTCCGGCGGAACTACGAGACGCCTCGGCATCCGGACGACTGGTTAGTCACCGACCCCTGTGGCATGACTCGTCTAGCCGGTACGCCCGCTCTCGGCATGGTCGTGCGCTTCGCGCGTGCGGGCTCGCGCCGGCATCGGCCACCCGCCATGGCGCCAACGGCGTCGAGCTGACGAGGACGGCCCGGACGCGTCCAGGTTGGATCGCGAGCACGCGGGCACGATCGAGTTCGACCCTGCGCGCTACGCGGCGGTGATGTCCCGAGCGTGCGGTGCTTTGGCCGCAGGCTCGATCGCGGTGGTGCCGGTGGGTTGTCGTAGGTAGGTCAGGCCGTGGGGGTCGGTCCAGAGGTAGGTGCCGGGCTCGGCGAGGGGGTCGAGGGGCCGGTAGTCCCAGGCGGTGTGGGTCTTGAGCCGGTGGTGATGTCGGCACAGCGACGCGAGGTTGCACACGCAGGTCGGGCCGCCTTGCGCGTAGGGGGTGGTGTGGTCGGCGTCGCAGCGGGCCGCGGGTCGGGTGCACCAGGGGAACACGCACTGGGGGTGGATCACGGCGAGGAGGTCCTTGAGCCGGTCGGGGATCTCGTAGGCCTCGACGTGGGTCCCGGCGTGCTCGGCGAGGTCGATGACGGGCCTGACGACCACGGCGGTGTCGGTGCGTGAGCACCACGCCCGGATCTGCTCGACGAGCATCGGGCGCCCGGTGGTGGCGTTGCGCCCGACGGTCTCGCGGGTCTCGAGAGCCGCCTGGGACAGGTGGAGGTGGAGCACGATCTTCTTCCGCGCCGCTGGGGGCGCGTCGGCTCCGGTGAGCAGGGCCTGGGCCTGGGCGGGATCGGCCAGGACTCCGAGGGCAAGGGAGCGGCGTACGTCCAGAGACTCCGCGCAGCCCTGCTCCTTGAGGGCCGCGGCGATGGCGGTGAGGGTCTGGTCGAGGTCGTGGAGGTCCTTGAAGTCGCCACGGGCGAACAGCTCGGCGATCCCGGTCTCGTTGATCGAGGCCTCCTCGAGGCGCACGAACCGGGCGTCGAGGTCCTCGAGCTGCTTGATCTCACGCTCCTCGGCGTGCAGGCGGAGCAGCTGCTCGTCCAGGATCCGGGCCAGGGTCACCGGTCCCACCTGGTGCGCGATCCCCACGAGCGCGGCATCCATGGCCTCGACCACGTCGGCGTGGGCGCCGAGCACGGCCTGGGCGATCGTGCGGGCCCGCCACGCGGGGACCTCACCGCCGAGGACCCGCTCCCACACCAGCGGCATGCGGTGGCGCAGCACGAGGGCGTCGCGGATCAGGGCCTTGCCGGCGGTGGTGGTCATGTTGTTGGCGGTCGCGAACGCGGCCGGGGCGTCCCAGGCGACCGGCGGGATCCCGCACCACTCCACGATCTCGACGTCGGTGGCACCGGCGACGGTGGCGTCGACCTCGCCCGGCTGCCACACCTCCGACCGACCGACCCGCCATGACCGGGCCGCGTCCCAACCCTCCTGACCCTCGAGGACGGGGTGGGAGTGGGCCCACTCGACAGCGAGCTCGAGGATCTCGACCTCTGCAGCATCCGCGACCCGGCGCGCCAGGAGCAGGCGCCCCAACAACGCACCCGGGGTCGGGGCGACATCAGCAAGGCTGGGCATGCCTAGATCATATCAGAACGTATGTTCGGATACAAGGAATCGAGGTGGACGAGTCGGTCGTGGGAACCGTGCTCGAACGCCGCCTCGTCGCCGCGGGGGTCGCCGCAGGTGGGCTCGTTCCGCTCAGCCTCCGACCGGCCCCTCCGCCTGCAGCGTGCAGGTGAACGGCACGTGCCGCCACACGTCGTCACCCGTAGAGGCGCTCCAGCGACGTCGGAGTACTTCGTGGTGACCACCCGGCGCTTGAGCTTGAGCGTCGGGGTCAGCTCCTCGGACTCGGCGGTCCACTCGGTGCCGAGCAGCTCGAACGCCTTGACCTGCTCGGGTCGGGAGAGGCGGGCGTTGGCGGCGTCGACGGCGGCCTGCGCCATCGCCAGGATCTGCGGGCTGCTGGGCGAGGTCGGCGAGGTCGGTGTAGGTCACACCGAGCCGCTCGGCCACGATCGGGGCGATCTCGCCGTCGAGGGTCAGCACCGCGACGACGTACGGACGGCCGTCGCCGACCGCCATCGCGTGACCGACGATCGGGGACTCCTTGAGGAGGTTCTCGATGTTGGACGGGGCGATGTTCTTGCCCGAGGAGGTGATGATCAGCTCCTTCTTGCGGTCGACGATCGACACGAAGCCGTCGTCGTCCAGGGTTCCGATGTCGCCGGTGTGGAGCCAGCCCTCGGCGTCGATGAGCTCGGCGGTCCTGTCCTCGGCGCGGTAGTAGCCGGAGGTGATCACCGGACCGCGCACGAGCACCTCGCCGTCGTCGGCGACCTGTGACCTCCATGCCCGGGGGTGGCGCTGCCCGACGGTGCCGAGCTTGAAGCCCTTCGGGCCGTTGCCGGTGACGGCGCCGCAGGTCTCGGTCATGCCGTAGACGTCGTAGACCACCAGCCCCAGGCCGGCCATGAACCTGGCGACGTCGAGCGGCATCGGTGCGGCTGCGGAGGCCGCCCACTGGACCTGGTCGAGGCCGAGCAGGAGCTTGAGGAACCCGAGGATGGCGGCGTCGGCCTCGGCGTAGGCCTGCTCGATCTCGGGGGTCATCGTCGCCGCCGACCTGCTGAGCCTCCACCCACGCCAGGCCGGCGGCCATCGAGTCGCTCGACCATCGCGACGTTGGCCGGGTCGGGGTCGGCGGCGAGCTTGGCCGAGATGCCGAGCTTGATCTTCTCCCAGACCCGCGGGACGCCGAAGAACGACGTCGGGTGCACCTCGCCGAGCGTCGCGAGCAGCTCGGCGGGGTCGCCGATCGTGTGGGTGTGGCCGCCGATGACCTGCGGGATGTAGATCCCGAGCGTGCGCTCGGCGATGTGCGCGAACGGCAGGTAGCTGACCGCGCGCTGCGGCCCGTCGAGCTCGGCGTCCTCGAGGCTGCTGATCGCCTCGAAGACGACGTTGTGGTGGGTCAGGACGACGCCCTTCGGGTTGCCGGTCGTGCCGGAGGTGTAGAGGATCGTCGCCGGCGGCTCCGGGCGGACCTCGGCAGCGCGTGCGGCGACCTCGTCGGGGTGCGCGGCGCGCCGGCGTTCGCGCCCGGCGGCGACCAGCGTCGTCCCAGGAGCAGAACAGCTCGCCGTCCGGCACGGCGTCGGCGTCGAGCACGACGACCTTCAGCAGGCTCGTCGAGGCGTCGATCGCCGCGTTCCAGCGGGCGAGGTGGTCGGCGTTCTCGAGGATCGCGACGGTCGGCTCGGACTGCGCCGGCGATGAACGCCACCTGCTCGACCGAGAGCGTGTTGTAGATCGACATCGGGGTGGCGGCGGCGTGGACGATGCCGATGTCGGCCAGCGACGTGCTCGATCCGGTTGGTCGCCATGATCGCGACGTGGTCGCCGTGAGCGACCCCGAGGCCGATCAGCCCGGCCGCGACGTCGGCGGCCGAGCTCGGCGGTCTCGTGCCAGGTCAGCGTGCGCCAGGTCTCGCCGCCGGGCGCGTGGTGCCGGTCGGAGTACGCCGGCTCGTCGCGCGTGCTCGACCACGGTGCCGGCGAGCAGGTCGACGAGCGTGCGACCCGCGACCTCCGCCTCGATCTCGGCCCGTCTGGTCAGGATCGTCGTCGGTCATGGTGCTGCTCCCCGTGTCGTTGCTCGTCCTGTGGTGCGCATGACATCTTCCACACCCGGCCCCGGTGCGGACCGGGGCCGGGTGCACAGGACGTGCCGGTCCGGGTGCCCAGGATCAGACCCCGAGCATCCGCCCGATGATCTCCTTCATGATCTCGGTGGTGCCGCCGTAGATCGTCTGGATGCGCGAGTCGGTGTAGGCCTTGGAGATGGGGTACTCCGCCATGTAGCCGTAGCCGCCGTGCAGCTGGACGCCCTGGTCGACGAACTTCTTCTGCAGCTCGGTGGTCCACCACTTCGCCATCGAGGCCAGGCTCGCGTCGACCTCGCCCTTGTTGAGCTTGAGCACGCAGTCGTTGACGAAGAGCCGGGCGATGTAGACCTCGGTGGCCATCTCGGCGAGCATGAAGCGGTTGTGCTGGAACTTGCCGATCGGCTTGCCGAAGGCCTCGCGCTCCTTGGCGTAGGTCGAGGCACAGCTCCATGACGTGCTCCATCGCCGCGACCGCGATCGCGGCGATCGAGACCCGCTCCTGGGGGAGGTTCTGCATCAGGTAGATGAAGCCCTGGCCCTCCTCGCCGAGGAGGTTGGTCTTGGGCACCTCGACGTTGTCGAAGAAGAGCTCGGCGGTGTCCTGGGCCTTGAGGCCCATCTTGTCGAGGTTGCGCCCGCGCTCGAAGCCCGGCCATGCCGCGCTCGACCACGAGCAGGCTGATCCCCTGGTGGCCGGCGTCGGGGTCGGTGCGGCACACCACGATGACGAGGTCGCTCATGATCCCGTTGGAGATGAACGTCTTGGAGCCGTTGAGCACGTAGTGGTCGCCCTTGTCGACCGCGCTCGTGCGGATGCCCTGCAGGTCGGAGCCGGCGCCGGGCTCGGTCATCGCGATCGAGGAGATCAGGTCGCCGCTGACCAGGCCGGGCAGCCAGCGCTGCTTCTGCTCGGCGGTCCCCAGCGCGCTGATGTAGGGGACGATGATGTCGGTGTGGACCGGGAAGCCGAGCCCGCTCGCGCCGACCTTCGAGATCTCCTCGGCGATGACCATGCTGTAGCGGAAGTCCTTGATGCCGGCGCCGCCGTACTCCTCGTCGACGTCGAAGCACAGCAGGCCCTGGTCGCCGGCCTTCTTCCAGACCTCGCGGGTGACCTGACCGTCCTTCTCCCACTGGTCGTGGAAGGGGACGACCTCGCGCTCCATGAAGGCACGCACGGTGGAGCGGAAGTCCTCGTGCTCCTGCTCGTAGATGGACGGGGTCTCGGGCATCGGTCGCCTCCGGGTCGGTTCGGGTCGGGTCTCAGGGGCGGCGCCGGGTTCGCGCCACTGATGGTGTGACAGTACTACTGTCACAGTAGGATCTGGACATGAGTGCGGCCGTGGACGAGACCAGTGACGAGCTGCTGACCATCGACGAGCTCGCCGCCGCCGTCGGTACGACGGTCCGCACGACCCGCTACTACGCCGGCCTCGGCCTGATCCCGCCGCCGGTCCGACGCGGCCGCATCGCCTACTACGGCCCGCTGCACCGCGCCCGGCTCGAGCTGCTGCGGGCGCTGCAGGAGCACGGGTTCACGCTGCAGGCGATCGAGCGGATCCTGGCCGGGGTGCCGCAGGAGGCCGGGGTCGAGGAGCTCGCCCTCCAGCGCGCCATGCTCACGTCGTGGACGGCGGAGGCGCCGGCCACCCTCGGGCTGCGCCAGCTGGAGAAGAAGGCCGGGCGCTCGCTGTCCGAGGCCGACCTCCGGGTGCTCGAGACGATCGGCAGCATCGAGCGCGACGGTGAGGAGTTCGTCGCGCTGCCGCACCTGCAGGTGGGGGTGCAGATGCTCGACGTCGACGTCCCGGAGGCGACCCTGGGCCTGGCCGAGCAGGCGATCCGACGCCACATGGAGGCGCTGGCCGACGAGCTGACCACGCTCCTGCACACCGAGATCCTCGAGCCCTACCGTCGGCAGCCGTCCTCGCCGGAGGACGCCCTGCGCCTCGAGCAGACCGTGGCGCAGCTGCGCCGGCTGACCCTCGAGGCGGTCGTGTCCGGCTTCCAGCGCGCCGCCAACGCGGTCATCACCCGCTCCCTCTCCCGCGACTGACCCGGAGACCCGGCTGCGCCCGAGGCATGGGTGCGTGCCGGGCGGTCGGGATGGATGGTGGCAGGATCGGGGCGAGGCTGTGTCGCCGCTCGGGCAGCGGCCTCCGCCCGCACGTCCGCCGACGGCACCCCGCGCGCCCGGACCGCCGGCGCCGGCCACCAGAGGCCGTCACGAGACACAACCCGAGCCACAACCTGCCACGTCAGACCAACCGAGCACCAACCGAGGGAGAGCACGTGTCGTACCGCATCGCCGTCATCGGAGGGACCGGGCCGCAGGGCAAGGGCCTGGGCTACCGCTTCGCCCGCCACGGCCACACCGTCGTCCTGGGCTCCCGCTCGGCCGAGAAGGCCGAGCCGGTCGCCGCCGAGGTCACCGAGCGGCTCGCCGACGTCGAGACGCCGGCGAGGTCAGCGGGGCGTCCAACGTCGATGCGTGCGCTGACGCCGACGTCGTCCTCCTCGCGGTCCCGTACGACGGCCACGACGAGCTGGTCGCCACGCTCCCGCTCGCCGGGAAGATCGTCGTCAGCTGCGTCAACCCCCTCGCCTTCGACAAGGCGGGTGCGCACGGTCGCGTGATCGACGGCGGTGAGGGCTCTGCCGCCGAGTCCGCCCAGCGCATCGCTCCCGAGGCGCGGGTCGTCGGCGCCTTCCACCACGTCTCCGCGGTCCCGCTGTGGAGCGACGCGGAGTACCTCGACCACGAGGACGTCCTCGTGGTCGGCAACGACGTCGAGGCCAAGGCGGTCGCGATCGAGCTGGCCCGGTCGGTGACCGGTCGCGACGGCATCGACGCGGGCAAGCTGCGCCTGGCTCGTCAGCTCGAGCCGCTGACCGCCGTGCTGATCTCGATCAACCGCAAGTACAAGGTCAACTCCGGGATCCGGGTCGCCGGTCTCTGACCCGACACCGCCGGCGCCGATCCGGCTCGCTCAGCCGTGCCAGCTGCGCCAGAGCGCGGCGTACGAGCCGTCGGCGGCCACCAGCTCGTCGTGGGAGCCGAGCTCGGCGATCCGGCCGTCCTCCACGACGGCCACCCGGTCGGCGTCGTGGGCCGAGAACAGCCGGTGCGCGATGGCGATCACGGTCCGGCCCTCCAGCACCGCCGCCAGGGACCGCTCGAGGTGGCGGGCGGCCCGAGGGTCGATGAGCGACGTCGCCTCGTCGAGCACGAGCGTGTGCGGGTCGGCGAGCACCAGGCGGGCCAGGGCGACCTGCTGGGCCTGGGCGTCGGTCACCCGGCGACCCCCGGAGCCGACGACGGTGTCCAGTCCCTCGGGCAGCCCGTCGACCCACTCCAGGGCGTCGACCGCGGCCAGCGCGGCGCGGATCTCGTCGTCGCCGGCACCCGGCGGGGCGGCGAGGGCGAGGTTCTCACGCACGGTCCCGACGAACACGTGGTGCTCCTGGGTCACCAGGGCCACGTGGCCCCGCAGGTCGCCCAGCGGCAGCTCGACCAGGCCGACCCCGCCGACGGTGACGTGACCGGTGCGCGGCGGGTGGATGCCGGCGAGCAGCCTGCCCAGGGTCGACTTGCCGGCCCCGGACGGTCCCACCATCGCGATCCGCTCGCCCGCTCCGACCCCGAGGTCGATGCCGTGCAGGACGTCGCGGCCCTCGACGTAGGAGAAGCGGACGTCGGACACGTCGATCTCCTCGCCGGACGGCGTGCGTCCCGAGACCTCGCGGTCGTCGGGCACGTGGGCCACGCCGAGCAGTCGCGCCAGGGACGCGGCACCCATCTGGAGCTCGTCGAGGATCGACACGATCCGGTCGACCGGGTCGACGAGCATCTGCACGTAGAGCGTCGCGGCGGTGACGTCGCCCAGCGAGACCTGCCCCTGCGCGTAGAGGTAGCCGCCGAAGAGCAGCGTCGCCACGGTCGGCACGAGGTAGCTCAGCTCCATGCTCGGGAAGAACACGGTGCGCAGGTAGAGGGTGTAGCGCTCGGCGGCGTACGAGTCGCGGATGTCGGCGTCGATGCTGGTGATCCGCTCGCGGCCCAGGCCGAGGGCCTCCACGGTCCGGGCGCCCTCGACGGTCTCGGTGAGGGTGGCGTTGATCTGCGAGTACGACGCGGACTCGCGCAGGTAGCCGGCCTTGGCCCGGTGCAGGTACCAGCGCAGCCCCAGCACGAGCGGCGGCACCGCGAGCAGGCACGGCAGCGCGACCCACCAACCCACGCTCAGCGCGGCGGCGAAGGTGAGGATCGCGGTGACCACGGCGATCGTCCACTCCGGCAGCGCCCAGCGCACCGACCACCCGAGCTGCTCGACGTCGCGGTTGGTGCGGGTCAGCAGGTCGCCGGACCCGGCCGACTCCACGACGCCGACCGGCAGCGCGAGCGTGTTCTCGACGAAGTCCTCGCGCAGCTCGGCCAGCACCTGCTCGCCGAGGACCTGGCTGACCAGGCGGGCGTAGCGGGTCAGGACGGTCTGCAGGACCACGAAGCCGGCCAGGACCAGGATGACCTTGTCGACGTACCCGGTGGTCGTGCCGGTCTCCACCGCCTGCACGAGGTCGCCCAGCAGCCGCGGCGCGGCCAGCGCTGCGACGGCGGCGAGGACGTGCAGCCCCAGGGCCGTGCCCAGCAGCCGCGGGTGGCGGCGGGCCAGGTCGCGGGCGTAGTCGCGCATCGAACCACCGTCGGCGACCGGCAGTCGGGTGTCGGTGCTCATCGGGGCTCATCGGGCTCATCGGGGGCTCATCGGGTGCTCACCGGGTGCTCATCGGGTGCTCGTCCCGGCCGTGCGGGGGCCACGTCGTCGGCACCGGGTGCGTTCTCGCGGGTGACCAGCGCGCGGTAGGCGGGGTCGTCGCGCAGCAGCGCGGCGTGGGTGCCGCTGGCGACCACGACCCCGTCGCGCAGGAACGCCACCGTGTCGACGGCGTCGAGGAGCAGCGGGCTGCTGGTGGTGACCACGGTGGTGCGCCCGGCACGGTGGGCCCGCAGGCGCCCCGCGATGCGGGCCTCGGTGTGGGCGTCGACGGCCGAGGTGGGCTCGACCAGCACCAGGATCTCCGGGTCCGCGGTCAGGGCCCGGGCCAGCACCAGCCGCTGGCGCTGACCCCCCGAGAACGTCCGGCCGCGCTCGGCCACCACGGTGTCGAGGCCCTCGGGAAGCCCCTCGAGGATGTCGTCGGCGGAGGCCGTGTCGAGGGCCCGCGCCACACGGGCGTCCCGCCCGGGGTCTCCCGGCCCGGCCCTCACGTCCAGCCGGTCGCCGAGGCGACCGGAGAAGAGCACGGCGGCGGTGTCGGAGACCACGATCCTGCTGCGCACCTCGGCGCGACTCAGCATCGTCAGTGGCACCCCGCCGAGCGTGACGGCGTCGTCCGCCTCGGCCGCACAGAGCCCGAGCCGGTCGGCCAGCGCGGCGGCGTCGGCGGCAGGCTCGCTGACCACGGCCGTCAGCTCGCCGGCGCGGACGCGCAGCCCCGAGCGGGCGTCGGCCAGCTCGGCGCCGTACGCCGGACCGGGAGCGGGCTCGTCGGGGTCGTCGACGTCGGGCTCGAGGTCGAGGAGTCGCACGATGCGGGTGGCCGACACCCGCGCGCGGATGAGCTTGTTGGCGAACTCGGTGGCCGTGCGCAGCGGGATCATCAGGAAGGCCGAGTAGCCGTAGAACGCGACGAGCTCGCCGGGGGTGATCCGGCCGGCGACGGCGTACCGCGCACCCAGCCACACCACCACGACCACGAAGACGCCCGGCAGCAGGACCTGCATGGCGTCCAGCACCGACTGGAGCCGTGCGACCCGCACCCCGGCCCGGCGGGTGGCCTGCGACTCACGGCGGTAGCGGTCGAGGAAGACCTGCTCCCCGCCGATGCCGCGCAGCACGCGCAGCCCGCCGACGATGTCGGTCGCGGTGTTGGACAGCTCGCCCATGAGCTGGCGCTGGGCGGCGCTGCGGCGCTGGAGCGGCGCGAGCAGCGGGCCGACCAGCAGCATCAGGCCGGGAACGCCGAGCAGCACGACCAGGCCGAGGGTCACCGACGTCTGCAGCAGGATGACCGCGACGAGGACGAACGACACGATCGCGCCGGCGAAGCGGGCCGTGACGTCCATGACCTGGCCCAGGTGGTCGACGTCGTTGCTGCCGATCGCGACGACCTCACCGGTCGAGACCTTGCGGGGCAGGGTGCCGCCGAGGTGCACGGTGTGCTGTGCGGTCACCTGGACCGTGCGGTAGGCCGCGGTGAGCCAGTTGGTGACCGCGAAGCGGTGGCGCAGGATGCCGCTGAACGCCTGGACGGTCCCGATGAGGAGCATCAGGCCGGCGTAGGCGAGCAGCGTGCCGCGGTCGCGGTCGGCGACGCCGCGGTCGAGGGCGCGACCGATCACGGCCGGCATCACGGCCTGCGAGCTCATCCACACGATGCCGAAGCCCATCCCGCCGAGGAGGGTCCGCCACTGGCCGCGCGCCAGCCACCACAGATAGGTGCCGGGGGAGTCGTGGGCCGGCGTCCCGGGGTGGACGAGGGGGAGGGAGCGCACCCGCCGAGGTTACGGACACTCAGTCCCCGCGGCCACCGGGTTTCGTGGCGGTCAGCCGGCGAGGCCGGCCACCACCTCCGCGCCGGGAAGGTCGCCGACCAGGTGTCCGGGCAGCAGCAGCTTGCTGCGTCGTACGCCGGAGCCGATGATCGCGACCGGCATCGCCAGCACCCGCTCGTCGACCAGCAGGCGCCAGGTCGGCGGCAGCCCGACCGGCGTGATGCCGCCGTGCTCCATCGAGGACTCCTCCACGGCCCGGTCCATCGGGAGGAAGGAGCACTTGCGGACGTCGAGGAGCCGCTTGACGACCGTGTTGACGTCGGCACGGGTGTCGGCCCGGACGACGCACGCGGCGACCCGCTCCTGGCCGTCGCGCTTCCCCGCGACGAGGACGCAGTTGGCGCCGGTGTCGAGACCGAGGTCGTAGGCGGCGCTCATCGCCGCCGTGTCGGCGATCTCCGGGTCGATCTCGACGACCCCGACCTCGCTTGCACCGGGCCAGGTCGCGAGCGCGGCGGCGACGGGCGCCGCGAGCAGGTCGGGGCGGTCGAGGGCCGGGACGGTGGTGAGGGTGCCGAGTCGAGGGGTCACCCCTCCATGGTGGACGACGGGTCCTCGGGGGTCCGCGACGGCTCGGGGGTCGGCGGCGGGGTGTCGACCCAGCCCACCCTGCGGCGCGAGTGACGGCGGCGGTCGGACGCGACGAGGGCGGCCAGGCCGGCGACGCCCGCCAGCACCCACGGCAGGGGGAGCAGGAACCGGATGTCGCGGCCCTCCACGGCTCCACCCTGGACGAGCGCCCAGACCAGCAGCAGGCCGAGGAACGCGACGCCCATGACGAGGTGGCCGATGATGACCGGGTGCCGCCCGGCAGCGAGCGCTCCCTCGTGGTCGGGTGCGCCCGGGGTCGGCCCGGGTGCGGAGACGTGCTCGTTGCTCATCAGTTCGCTCCTTCGCGGATGATCTCGATCTGGCCGAGGCCGACGGTGACGTCGAGGTCGAGGTGGGGCACGTCGGTGCCACCCTCGACCTGGTCGGTGCCGGAGTCGCCGTCGGGTTGGATGCCGAGGATGAGGCGTTCGCCGATCGAGACCTGGGAGTCGATGGTGACGTCGAGACCGCGGGGGATGGTCACCGCGATCCGGCCGAGGTCGACGTTCATCTCGATCGTGGTGCCGTCGAGCGCCTCGAGGTCGCTCACCTGGGTCAGGTCGAGCTCGATCTCGCCGGCGTCGAGGCGGTAGTCGGACTGCACCGACGCCGCGTTCGGCGGCGTCGCGACGAGGTGGCCGCC
The DNA here is from genome assembly GCA_963757695.1 of uncultured Actinomycetota bacterium. Lineage (GTDB taxonomy): Bacteria > Actinomycetota > Actinomycetes > Propionibacteriales > Nocardioidaceae > Nocardioides. The sequence goes on along the minus strand of CAVWTJ010000001.1, from coordinate 292,270 downwards.
GTCGACCTCCCCGGCCGCGGTGGCGCCGGCCGTGGCCAGGGCGCTGATCAGCCCGAGCAGGATCAGGCCACCGGCGCGGCCCCAGAACGCACCGAGCAGGAGCATCACCCCGCTCGTCGCCAGGGCCACCGCGGGGTAGGCCGACCCGGCCACGTCGGCGCCGGCGAGGTCGACCATCCCGAGCACCCCGAGGCCGATCACGATGAGGGTCAGCGCGTACCAGAAGAGCAACGGTCCTCGGCGGCGCGGCCGCGTCGGTGGCACGGGCAGCGGGTACGTCGACCAGCCGGGCGAGGTCGGCGGCGGGGGAGCGGGCGGCATCGCGGTCGTGGGCGCCGCGGCGGTCGTGGGAGGTGCTGGTGGGGCGGAGGGCCACGCGGCGGCGGGCGGCGCCGACGCGCCGGGGGCGCCGGCCGGGCACCCAGCCGGGCCGGTCGGCCGCGGGCCGTCGGGCCGCTCGCGGTCGGGCCGGTCCAGGTCGGGCTGGTCCAGGTCGGCGGGGCGAAGGCAGCCTCACGGTCGCGACCACGCGCCAGCAGGACGAGCAGGACGATCGTGCCGACGATCGCCAGCGGCCACGGGAAGCTCCAGCCGCCGAGGCTGTCGCCGAGGAGGGCGAGCGTCGCGACCACTCCCGCGATCGTGAGGGCGAGCGTGCGGCTGCGGGAGTCGAGGCGGACGGCGGCCTCGTCGGCGTCGTCGTAGGGCACCAGCAGCCAGCAGGCGGCGTACACGATCAGCCCGGCGCCGCCGAAGAAGGCGAGGACCACGAGGCTCACGCGCACCACGAGCGGGTCGATGTCGAAGTGCCGGGCGATCCCGCCCGCGACGCCGGCGATCTTGCGGTTGCCCCGGGTACGGCGCATCCGGCCCAGGTCGCGGACCTGCTCGCCGGTCACGCGCGGGCCCTCGGGCGGCCCGGTGGGGGCGGGACCGGCGGCGTCGCCGTCGACGGGGGGCTGCGTTGCGTTGCTCATGGCACCAGAGTGGTGGACCCCGGCGCCCGGCACCATCGGGGACTGCCCTGATCCTGCCGCACGTGACCCCCGGCCGGGGACCGGCGCGACTCAGGGTCGACCAGGGGTTGCGCCCGGGGTCGCGCCGGGGAGAAGACGCATGGGCCGCGAGCCCCCGCTGTGTGACGATGGACAGGTCATGACGAGCTCCCCCGCCACGGCCGGTCGCGACCAGCGCCAGGCCCCCGCCTTCGAGTTCCGGCGCGCCTCGCGCGACCTGGACGACTCGATGGTCGGGGGCGTCGCCTCCGGTCTCGCCCACCACCTCGGGGTGCCGGTGGCGTGGACGCGCGCCGGGTTCCTCGTCGCCGCGGTGCTCGGCGGCCTCGGCGTCATCCTGTACGCCGGCCTGTGGGTGACCGTCCCGGCCGCCTCGCGCTTCGAGGCGGCTGCCCCCGGCATCGAGAGCGCGACCCGCGGCGGTCGGCGCCCCGGGCGGATCCGCCGCATCGGCGACCTCGGCCCGGTCGCGGTCCTGGCCGCGCTCGGGCTCGGTGCGGTGTTCACCGTCGACGCGATCTTCGGCGGCGGCACGCTGATCTGGCCGGTCGTGGTCGGGGCGATCGGGGTCGCCCTGCTGTGGCGCCAGGCCGACGAGGCGCAGCGGGAGCGCTGGCTCGACGCGTCCGGCCGGGTCGACCCGGTGCGGGTCGTCCTCGGCGACGGCTCGTGGGCGTCGTACGCGCGGCTGGCGGCGGGCGCCGGGCTGATCGTCGCCTCCTTCGGGCTGTTCGCGCTGCGCGGCGGCTCGCTGAGCGTCGCTCGCGACGTGTCGATCGCCGCCCTCCTCGGCATCGTCGGCCTCGGGATCGTCGCCGTGCCGTGGATCTTCCGGCTGGCCACCGAGCTGACCGACGAGCGCACCGAGCGCGTCCGCAACCAGGAGCGCGCCGACGTGGCCGCCCACCTGCACGACTCGGTGCTGCAGACCCTCGCCCTGATCCAGAAGAACGCCGCCGACCCGGGCACCGTCTCGCGCCTCGCCCGCTCCCAGGAGCGGGACCTGCGAGCGTGGCTCTACACCGGCGACTCCTCCGACGAGGCGACCGTGGCCGGCGCCCTGCGCGGGCTGGCCGCCGAGATCGAGGACGCGCACGGCATCGCGGTCGACGTGGTGAGCGTGGGCGACACCGACCTCGTCGAGGAGCTGCGCCCGATCGTCGCGGCGACCCGGGAGTCGGTGACCAACGCGGCCAAGCACGCCGGGGTGCCGCAGGTCGACGTCTACGCGGAGATCTCCCGCGAGGCGGTCGACGTGTTCGTGCGCGACCGAGGGCACGGCTTCGACCCCGAGGACACGCCGGCCGACCGGTACGGCGTACGGCACAGCATCATCGACCGGATGCAGCGCCACGGCGGCACCGCCGAGGTGCGCTCGGCGCCCGGGGAGGGCACCGAGGTGCGACTGCACCTGCCGGTCCCGAGCGTCGGCGGCCCCGACCGACCTGCCGGCGAACCAGACAACCCCCAAGGAGCCCCTCGTGGATGACGCGACCCCCCCGACGATCACGGTGGTGCTCGTCGACGACCACGCGATGTTCCGGCGCGGGGTGCGCGCCGAGCTCGAGGCGGCCGGCGCCGGGATCGTCACGGTGCTGGCCGAGGCCGCGGACGTCGACGAGGCCGTCGCGGCCGTGGCGACCCACCACCCCGACGTCGTGCTGCTCGACGTGCACCTGCCGGGTGGCGGCGGCGTCGAGGTGATGCGACGCGGCACCACCGTCGACGGCTCGCCGCGCTACCTGGCCCTGTCGGTGAGCGATGCAGCCGAGGACGTCATCGGCACGATCCGCGGCGGCGCCCGCGGCTACGTCACCAAGACCATCACGGGCCCCGAGCTGGTCTCGGCGATCGGCCGCGTCGCCGACGGTGACGCGGTGTTCTCGCCGCGGCTGGCCGGGTTCGTGCTCGACGCCTTCGCCGGCACGATCGAGGTCGCCGCGGTCGACGAGGACCTCGACCGGCTCACCGAGCGCGAGCGCGAGGTGATGCGGCTGATCGCCCGGGGCTACGCGTACAAGGAGGTCGCCAAGGAGCTGTTCATCTCGATCAAGACCGTCGAGACCCACATGTCCTCGGTGCTGCGCAAGCTCCAGCTCTCCTCGCGCCACGAGCTCACCCGCTGGGCGTCCGACCGCCGCCTGCTCTGACCGGCGGGACCGGGCTCGGCGGCGCGGGCGGCGGCGGCGCCGCCCGGTGCCCGCCGCGGTACATTGCGCGCCATGGAGACCCTCCGCCTCGTCCTGCTGGTCCTGCACATCCTGGGCTTCGCCGCCCTGATCGGCGGGCTGCTCGCCCAGGCCGGCGCCGGGGAGAAGAAGATCACCGGTCCCATGCGCGACGGCATCGGCACGGCGTTCGTCACCGGCCTGGCGCTGGTCGGCGTCCTCGAGTCCGGCGACGACGCGGTCAACCACGCCAAGGTCGGTGTGAAGCTGGTGATCGCCCTGGTGATCCTGGTCCTGGTGATGGCCAACCTGCGCAAGCCGTCGATCCCGCAAGGGCCTCTGGGTCGGGCTCCTGGTCCTGGCGGTCGCCAACGTCTGCGTCGCGGTCTTCTGGTCCCCGGTCCACGCCTGAGTGCGACGTCGACCCGCGTCGGTAGGGGTCCGTAGGCTGGGCGCAGCATGAGTACGCCGTCCTCCCACCCCCAGCTCGGGCTCGACCTCGCCGGTCTCGGCGTGGCGGGCACCGCTCCCGACGAGCCTCGCACCACGCGGGGAGGCCCGACCGCGGACGAGCTGCTGGCCGGGCTCAACGAGCCGCAGCAGGCCGCCGTACGACATGCCGGGGCTCCGCTGCTCGTCGTGGCCGGCGCCGGCAGTGGCAAGACCCGCGTCCTGACCCGGCGGATCGCGTGGCTCATCTCCGAGCGCAAGGCGCACCCCGGCTCGATCCTGGCCATCACCTTCACCAACAAGGCCGCGGCCGAGATGAAGGAGCGCGTCGAGGAGCTGGTCGGCAAGCGGGCCCGGATCATGTGGGTCGAGCACCTTCCACTCCGCGTGCGTGCGGATCCTGCGCAAGGAGATCGACAAGCTCGGCTACAAGAGCACGTTCTCGATCTACGACGCCCAGGACCAGAAGCGGCTGATGGCGCTGGTCATCAAGGACCTCGAGCTCGACCCGCGCCGCTTCCAGCCCGGTCCGGTGCTGCACTGGGTGAGCAACCACAAGAACGAGCTGCGCGACCACGAGGAGGTCGCGAAGGACGCGAAGAACGGGGTCGAGCAGACCTACTCGGCGGCGTACTCGCTCTACCAGCGGCGGCTGCGCGAGGCCAACGCCCTCGACTTCGACGACCTGATCATGACGACGGTCCACCTGCTGCAGATGTTCCCGGACGTCCGCGAGACCTACCGGCGGCGGTTCCGTCACGTGCTGGTCGACGAGTACCAGGACACCAACCACGCGCAGTACGCGCTGATCCACCAGCTCTGCGCCGACTCGATGGAGGAGATCGACGGGGGAGAGCGGATCGAGCCGGCCGAGCTGATGGTCGTGGGCGACGCCGACCAGTCGATCTACGCCTTCCGGGGCGCCAACATCCGCAACATCCTCGACTTCGAGCAGGACTTCCCCAACGCCACCTCCATCCTGCTCGAGCAGAACTACCGCTCGACCCAGACGATCCTCACCGCGGCCAACGCCGTGATCACCAACAACAAGGGGCGCAAGGACAAGTGGCTGTGGTCCGACGCCGGCGACGGCGACCGGATCGTCGGCTACGTCGCCGACGACGAGCGCGACGAGGCACGCTTCGTCAGCGACGAGATCGACAAGCTGAGCGACACCGGCCAGCGTGCCGGCGACGTGGCGATCTTCTACCGGACCAACGCCCAGTCCCGCGTCTTCGAGGAGGTGTTCATCCGCACCGGCATGCCCTACAAGGTCGTCGGCGGGGTGCGCTTCTACGAGCGCCGCGAGGTGCGTGACGCCCTGGCCTACCTGCGGATGCTGGCCAACCCCGACGACCAGGTGTCGCCTGCGCCGGATCCTCAACGTGCCCAAGCGTGGCATCGGCGACCGGGCCGTGGCGTGCGTCAACGAGCTCGGCGTCCGGGAGCGGATCACGTTCTGGGAGGCGCTGCGCCGCGCCGAGGAGGCACCGGGGCTGGCGACGCGCAGCCTGACCAACATCCGCGGCTTCGTCGCGATGGTCGAGGAGCTCCAGTCGATGGTCGAGGCCGGGGAGCGCCCCGACGTCGTCCTCGACTCGGTCCTGGCCCGGTCCGGCTACCTCGAGGAGCTCGAGGCCTCCGACGACCCGCAGGACGCCACCCGGGTCGAGAACCTCGGCGAGCTCGTCGCGGTGGCGCGCGAGTTCTCCGAGGACCCCGTGGCCGGGCCGAGCGCCGATCCGGCCGACGTCGACGCCGGGCACGGTCACCCCCGGCCTCGGCGACTTCCTGGAGCGGGTGGCCCTGGTCGCCGACACCGACCAGATCCCGCCGGAGCCCGACCCCGACGCGCCCGAGGACCAGGGCGTCGTCACGCTGATGACGCTGCACACCGCGAAGGGGCTGGAGTTCCCGACCGTCTTCCTCACCGGCCTCGAGGACGGCGTCTTCCCGCACTCGCGCTCGCTCGGAGACCAGACCGAGCTCGAGGAGGAGCGCCGGCTGGCCTACGTCGGCATCACCCGCGCACGCGAACGGCTCTACATCTCGCGGGCGATGGTGCGCTCGGCGTTCGGCGCCCCCTCGCACAACCCCGCGAGCCGCTTCCTCGACGAGCTGCCCGTCGACCTGGTCGACTGGCGGCGCACCGAGGCCGCGCAGACCCGGTGGGGCCGGCCGGACCTGGCGTCGGGTTCACCGGCCTACACGCAGTTCGGCCAGCCCACGAGTGCCGGACGACGCAACTTCTCCTCGGCGGCGGCGCGCGCCGACGCGGCCGCGAAGGCCAAGCCGGCCCGGGAGATCCCCAGCCTCGAACCCGGCGACCGGGTGCTCCACGACTCCTTCGGCATGGGCACGGTCGTCGCCCTCGAGGGCCAGGGCGACAAGACGGTGGCCTCGATCGACTTCGGCTCCGAGGGCGTCAAGCGGTTGCTGCTGCGCTACGCGCCGGTGGAGAAGCTCTGAGCGGTGCGTCCGGGCCGGTCAGGTCGGACGCGGGTCACGGGACCACCGACGGCGGCGAGCGGTCCGGCCACCACCGCGCAGCCGAGCCGGGGTGCGAGCCGGTGGCTCAGAAGACCAGGCCGTGCTGCAGCATGGCCGCGTAGGGGTCGACCGGGTCGCCGCCACCGGGGCGGACCTCGACGTGCAGGTGGGAACCGGTCACGTGGCCGGTGGAACCGACCGTGCCGATGATCTCGTCGGGGGTGACCGTGTCGCCGAGCGAGACGTACTGGGTGGTCTGGTGGCAGTACCAGAGCTCGGTGCCGTCCTCGAGCGTCACCACGGTCTTGTTGCCGTAGGAGCCGTCGTAGCCGGCGAAGGTCACGACGCCGCCGCTGATGGCGTGGATCGGGTCGCCGGTCTCGCCGTTGAAGTCGAGGCCGGTGTGGAAGCTCGCCCAGAGGCCGTAGTCGCCGAAGCGGGCGGTGAGGATCACCGGGCTGAGCGGGAAGACCCAGCGGTCGCTCGGCGAGCTTCTTCGCCTGCTGCTCGACCTTGGCGGCCAGCTGCCCGAGGGCGGCGTTCCGCTCCTGGACCTGGGCCTCTGCTGCCTCGACCAGGTCGCTGTCGGTCGCCTGCTGGAGCGCCTGGCGGTCGGTGCTGCGGTCGAGCTCCTTGCCGCGCAGCGTGTTGACGCTCGCGGCGCCGCTCTGGCCGCCGAGCGCGGAGGCGGCGCGGACCTGCGGGTGCGTCGAGCCGGCCAGCTCGGTGGCCGGAGCCGTCGTGGAGATCAGGGTGCCGGCGACGGCGACGGCGAGCGTGGCCACCCCGAGCAGCAGCGGCGGGGAGGGAAGCCCGCGGAAGAGGGGGCCTCGGCGGCCGGCGTGCCGGACCGCGCGCCGCTTGCCGGGCGTGCACGTGGGCGTGCCGAGCGCCGTCTCCGCGGTGGCCTCGAGGTCGCGGGCCAGGGTGCTCGCGTGGACAGGCGCCGGGCTGACGAGGGGTGCGACGGCCATGTCGGCGACGACCGGCGCCGCCGGTACGACGGCGGAGAACGGCAGCTCCTGGCGCACCGGTGTGACGGGGGCCGCGGGCGGGCACCTCGAGGGCCGTCGGCAGCACGGGCGCCTCGGAGAGCGTGAAGGCAGGCAACGTCGTGGACGTCGCCGGCTCGACGGGGCGGGCGATGCGCCGCCCGACGTACGTGCTGGGTGTCTCGTCGCCGGTCAGGACCGGGGTCTCCGAGGAAGCGCGACGACCGACTGGCCGGTCTGCTCGGTGGTTCCCCATGAAATCCTTGGCTCCAGACGTGAGGATCGGACCTAACCCGTACAGGTGTATCGGCAGGGCGAAGCCACGACTGTAACGGATGCATCACAGCCGGTGAAACCGGGGCCGCGGGATCCCCTGGCCCGACCCGCGGGTGCCACCGACCCGGACCCCGGACGTGGCATGTGACACATGCCTCGCCCGAGGAGCGTGGACCTCGTCGCTCGGCTCCGTCGGGCAGGGCTATCGTGCCACGGGGATGACCACATACACGCATGCGGCCGGACCAGGTCGCGCACCCGACAACGAGGACATGGTGGACCAGTGGATCTGATGGAGTTTCAGGCGAAGGAGCTCTTCGCCAAGCACGACGTACCGGGAGCGCCGGGCATCGTCGCGACCACGCCGGCCGAGGCCCGCGCGGCCGCGGAGAAGCTCGGCGTCTGTGTCGTCAAGGCCCAGGTGAAGGCCGGCGGCCGCGGCAAGGCCGGCGGCGTCAAGCTCGCCAAGACGCCGGACGAGGCCGAGGAGCACGCCACCGCGATCCTCGGCATGGAGATCAAGGGCCTCACCGTCCACCGGGTCCTCATCGCTCCTGCGGCGACCATCGAGGAGGAGTACTACTTCTCCTTCCTGCTCGACCGGTCCAACCGCCAGTACCTCTGCATCGCCAGCATCGAGGGCGGTGTCGAGATCGAGGAGGTCGCCGAGACCAACCCCGACGCGATCAAGAAGATCGCGATCAACGCCGGCACCGGCGTCGACGAGGCCAAGGCCCGCGAGATCGTCGCGGAGACCGGCTTCCCCGAGGCCCTCACCGAGCAGGCCGTCACGACCGTGCTCGCCCTGTGGAGGACCTTCGTCGAGGAGGACGCCACGCTCGTCGAGGTCAACCCGCTGGCCCGCCTGGCCGGTGACAAGCTCGAGGCGCTCGACGGCAAGGTCTCCCTCGACGAGAACGCCGAGTTCCGTCACGAGGACCACGCGGCGTTCGAGGACAAGGACGCCGCCGACCCGCTCGAGGCCAAGGCGAAGGCCAAGGGCCTCAACTACGTCAAGCTCGACGGGGCCGTCGGCATCATCGGCAACGGCGCCGGCCTGGTCATGTCGACCCTCGATGTCGTCGCGTACGCCGGTGAGGCGCACGGCGGCGTGAACCCCGCCAACTTCCTCGACATCGGCGGCGGCGCCAACGCGAAGGTGATGGCCGACGGTCTCGACGTCATCCTCAACGACGCCCAGGTCAAGAGCGTGTTCGTCAACGTGTTCGGTGGGATCACCGCGTGCGACGAGGTCGCCAACGGCATCGTCGGCGCGCTGGAGATCCTCGGCGACGAGGCGACCAAGCCGCTCGTCGTGCGCCTCGACGGCAACAACGTCGAGAAGGCCGCCGCGATCCTCGCGGAGGCCAACCACCCGCTGGTGACGCTGGCGGAGACCATGGACGGCGGGGCCGACAAGGCCGCCGAGCTGGCGAACGCCTGAGATCGAGGGACAACAGACATGTCGATTTACCTGAACAAGGACTCCAAGATCATCGTCCAGGGCATGACGGGTGGGATGGGCTCCAAGCACACCACCCTCATGGTCGAGGCCGGATCGAACATCGTCGGCGGCGTCAACGCGCGCAAGGCCGGCACCAACGTCGAGCTCGGCGGCAAGGACCTGCCCGTCTACGGCAGCGTCTCCGAGGCGATGAAGGAGACCGGCGCCAACGTGTCGGTCCTCTTCGTGCCGCCGGCGTTCACCAAGGACGCCTGCATCGAGGCCATCGACGCGGGCATCGAGCTGCTCGTCGTCATCACCGAGGGCGTGCCCGTGCAGGACACCGCCGAGGTGTGGGCCTACCTCGACGGCAAGTCGACCCGGATGATCGGGCCGAACTGTCCCGGCATCATCACCCCGGGCGAGTCCCTGGCCGGCATCACGCCGCACACCATCTCCGGCAGCGGCCCGGTCGGCCTGGTCTCGAAGTCCGGCACGCTGACCTACCAGATGATGTACGAGCTCAAGGACTACGGCTTCACGACCGCCATCGGCATCGGTGGTGACCCGATCATCGGCACCACCCACATCGACGCCCTCGCGGCGTTCGAGGCCGACCCGGACACCAAGGCGATCGTGATGATCGGCGAGATCGGTGGCGACGCCGAGGAGCGCGCCGCGGCCTACATCAAGGACAACGTGACGAAGCCGGTCGTCGGCTACGTCGCCGGCTTCACCGCCCCCGAGGGCAAGACCATGGGCCACGCCGGCGCCATCGTCTCGGGCTCCTCGGGCACGGCGCAGGCCAAGAAGGAGGCCCTCGAGGCCGTCGGCGTCAAGGTCGGCAAGACGCCGTCCGAGACCGCCGAGCTGATGCGTGAGGTCCTCAGGGACCTCTGACCCACCAGCCCCACCGCTGACCCGTCGCTCCCCGGAGCGGCGGGTCGGTGTCATGTGGCGGTGCTCTTCCTCGGGCAGGCCCGGCGGCGCGGCCGACCGCGGTCCGGAGGTCGTGCAGCACTCCGTCGGAGCCCCGCGGCGCGCGGGACACCGCTCGCCCGCACCATCAGTGCTGCCGACCGGCGCTTCGTCGAGACGGGTCGCTGAACCGGCTCATCGCGGCGACGACCCGCGAGGACTGCTCGGCGGCCCAGGCCACGGTGCTGTCGATCGCCGCGTCGTCCCCGCCGCCCTCGCCGTAGTAGGAGGCGAGGTAGAGCGCGGCACCCTCCCGGTGCAGCTGCAGCACCTCGAGACCGGGGACGAAGCCCGACTCGCCCCGGTAGCGGTGCGTGAACACCGACCCGTGGCTGTCGTGCGAGAACTCCTCGTAGACCTGGTCGGTGCCCCCGACGGCGTCGACGGGGCAGTCGAGGAAGGCGTGGCGGATGCCCCGCAGCGCCTTTGCCGCGTCGCGCCGGTCGCCGTACAGGGCGAGGGTGCGGGAGCGGTAGTCCTCCGCGCCGACGAACGAGGCCCCGGCCACGTCGACGCTCGCGGCGAGCGGGCCGTCGGGGGCCCACGCCTCGTCACCGCACTGCACGATCGAGGCGATGCCCGGGGCGGAGGTGGCCCGGACGGGGGACCCGTCCTCGTTGGTGACCGGCAACGCGTCCGCGAGCGGGAAGTCGTCGGGGATCACGGCACCGGCGCTCGCCGCGCCGGGCTCGGTGGTCGGCTCGGTGGTCGGTTCGGTGGTCGCCTCGTCGCCCGCGGCGGTCGCCGCCGGCGTACGACGGGGCGCGGCAGCAGTCGGCGCGGGGTCGACGGTGTCGTCATGGGTCAGGGCCGTCGACGCGGTCGCGATCACCGCAACGGCGGCGACTCCGCCGAGCACGGCGAGCACGGTCGCGCGTCGGCGGCGGGACCGCCCGGGCGCGCCGGGGGTGGGCTGGTCGTCGGGCACGTGGTGGTCCTTCGGGTAGGGGCCTGGTACGAGGAGGAGACGCAGCCCGCCCCCCATTTGTTGCCGGTCGTGCCACCCGGGCTCGGTCCCTCGCCGCGCCCCCGGGCCGTGATCGATGCCGAGTCGGCGCGAGGTCGCGCCGACTCGGCATCGGACGGGCCGATCAGCAGCCGGCCTCGGTGAAGGCGCACATCTCGGCGACCACGTTGGCGGTGTCCAGGCTCATCGCGTCGATCTTGTCGGGTGCGCCGCTCCGGATGCCCTCGCCGGAGGTGGTGTCGATCAGGACGGCACGGCCGAGCCGGATGAGCTGGGTGATCTCGAGCCCGATGGCAGGCTGGCCGTCCATGCTGGTCGACACCACGACGGCGAAGGACTCCCCGGCGAGCCCGGTCTCGCGGGCCTCGCGCCGTCGGGTCGACCCGGCGTCGCCGCCGGCCTCGCTGGGGCAGGACCCGTAGAAGTCCCGTGCTCGCGCCATGAAGTCCACCGCGCCGCCGGCGTCGGCGAAGGTGAGGAGCTCGCGGGTGCGGTAGTCCTCCGGGTTGCTGTACCTCGCCCGCAGGTCGCCGCGCGTCGCAGGCAGCTCGAGCTGCTCGCCACAGGCCGCGTAGCCGAACGGGTCCAGGTCGGTGCCTGGCCCCGTGATGCCGTCGTCGGGTCCCTCGGCGCCCGTCGGCCAGTCCATCGTCAGTGGGAACGACGACAGGTCCTCGGACGCCGCACCCGCCGGGCCCCCGGGCGTAGCGGCGGACGTGGGTGGTGCGGTCGGCGGCGGCAGCGCGTCGGGGTCGGTGTCGCCCCCGAAGACGCTATAGGTCTCGGCCACGGCCGCCGACGAGTCGACTGTGGCCCGCTCGACACCTGAGGTCACGGCACCCGCGCCGCCGGTCTCGCCCCCGTTGCGGGCGAGGTAGAGGGCGTTCTCGACGCGGACGGCCTGGACGATCTCCAGGCTGAACAACGGCCCGCCCTGCGGCTCGCCGTCCGGTCCTGCCACCTGGACGGAGAAGACCACGGAGTCGCCCTCCCACTGCGACTGCTCCTCGGTGTAGACGATCCGGTCGTCCGCGCAACCGTTCAGGGTCTCGCGCACGCTCTCGAGACCCGCCCGCGCCCCGGCGACGTCGTCCCAGACGCTCAGCATCCGGTCGCGGTAGTCCTCGCCGCCGCTGTAGGTGACGGCGGCGAGGTCGGTCGGACCGGGGGAGCCCGGGGCGAAGCCGGCGTTCTCGCAGAGCCGGAAGTCGCCTGCCTGCGCCTCGGTGTCGACCGTGACCGGCGAGCCGTCCTCGTTGGTGCCGGGCAGGTCGGCGTCGAGAGGGAACCCGTCGGGGATCCGGGTGACCAGGTCGGCCGGCGCCGGATCCGGGGTCGGGGTGTCGGTAGCGGTCTTCACCGGGACGGCGGGGGCGATGGCGCCGTCCCCGCCGGAGGAGGTGACCGCGATCGGAACGGCGATCAGGGCGAGGACCGCGACGCCGGCTGCGGCCGCGAGGCCGGCGTTGCGGCGGCGCAGTCGGTCACCACGGCGACGGATGTCGGAGGCGCTGAGTGGCACGGGGACCTCCGGGTCGAAGCGCGAGAACGGGTCGTGGGTCTCAGGCATGGCTGGTGCCTCCTTGCAGATCGACAGGCAGGTCGCCGGGGAGGGTGAAGGCCTCATCGGCCAGGAGGACCGCGAGCGCGGCGCGACCGCGGCTGAGCCGGGCCTTGATCGTGCCCTCGGGCGCGCCGACCTCGGCTGCCACGACGTGGACGGGCAGGTCGGCGATGTGGTGCAGGACGATGGCCTGGCGCTGGACGTCGGGCAGCCGGCGGAGCGCCTCGACGAGCGCGACGTGGGTCTCGTCCACGGCCGCGGTGGTGGTGGGCGGGCCGACCGCTCGGTCGGGGCTGCGGCGGGCGCGCACGGTACGGCGCCAGCGGCTCACGGCCAGGCGGTGTGCGGTGACCCGCACCCATGCCTCCGGATGCTCGGCGCGATCGAGCTTGCGTCGATGGGCCCAGGCCCGGACGAAGGCTTCCTGGACGCACTCCTGTGCCTCGTCCAGGTTGCCGATCATCGCGTAGACCTGCCCCGTCAGACGCCGGTACGACGCGGCGTAGAACTCGTCGAACTCGGTCTCGTCCATCACCCGCCCCCTTTCGTCGTCGGTTGGTGTCGACGGGGATACGCCCGGGCGTGGGCAACGGTTGCACGGGACCGACCACGTGTGGTCGCGACGTGCTGCTCCGGCCAGGAGCCGCGAGCACGTCGTGACCCGGGGTCTCCTAGGAGGACGCGCGAGGACCCGGCAGCCGACCGAGCCGGTCCAGCGAGCGCTGGGCCAGCGCCAGGAACGCCCCCGGCTCCATGTCGGCCTTCGTGGCCGGCAGGAACCCGAGCTGCCCCACCGAGGTGCCGTCGCGCAGGATCGCCATCCAGAAGGTCACCGTCCGGTTGTCGGTGACGTCGATGTCGAGCCGCCAGGCGGACAGCGAGGTGGATCCCTTGTCACGCTGCTCGATGCGCTTGACCGACGTGTTCAGGTCCCGCTCGGAGCAGCCGGCCAGCCGGTTGCGCACCTGCGCGACCAGGGCCTGCGCGCGGGCGGCGGGCAACGAGGCGACGGTCTCGGTCAGGCCGAACTCCTGAGGAAGGTCGGCCTCGGGGATGACGAAGGTGCGGGTGGCGTTGCGGCTGAACCTCGAGCCGCGGAACTTCCCGAGGAACGACGTGTTGTCGCAGGCCGAGGAGGCGTCGTTGGTGACCGCCTTGCGCGGCTCGGTGCCCACCCACGGGCGGTTCACCCGACCGACCGGAGGCAGGTCGAGCTCCGAGAGCAGGGCCGGCGCGCTGCCGACCGGGAGCGGGTCGCGGAGGACCAGGTCCGCCTTCTTGCCGGCGCAGGCGCCGCCGTCCTCGAGCGTGCACAGGTGGTTGACGGAAGCCGCGAGGAGGCGTCCGGCCGCGGCGCGGTCGGGCGCCGCGTCGCCGGCAGTGCGGACGAAGGTGGTGGTCGTGTAGACGCCGGTGCGGGCGATGCCGACGACATAGGTCTCCACCGGGCGCGCCCACGAGCGCAGCACGAGCAGCAGCCCCTCGTCGCCCACCTTCTCGGGCGTCGCCGTGGACAGGAGCTGGAGCCGGTCCTCGGCGCAGCCGGCGAACCAGTCGCTGACGGTGCTGAAGGTGCGGCGCGCCTGCTGGGGCTTCCCGGAGGCCTCCACGATCTGGGTGGCGGCGAGCCTGGTCTCCTTAGGGGCCTTGGAGGCCGAGAACTGGCGGACCAGGGCGGCCCGTCCCTGCGGGTCGGCGAAGCGTTCGAGCCGGCACGGTACGACGAGCCCGTTGTCGGCCTCGTTGTCATCGGTGGCCGTGACCGTCCACGAGCGGGCGCCGTAGCTCTGCTTGAGGTCGGCGGCGGGGAGCATGGCCGACGCGGGCAGCACCTCGACGGGGGCATCGGTGATGGCGGCCTCGGACGGCGCGGCCTTGACGACGGCCGCCGGGGTCCGGTCGAGCGTGGGGCGCAGGCCGGTGGTGCTGGTCACCACGGCCCCGCTGACCAGGACGGCGGCCACGGCACCGACGGCGCCGATCGTCGTGTGGGTCCGCCGCCGCGTGCTGCCGGCGCGGCGCACGATCGTCGCGCGCGGCCACCGCACGGTGTCGATCACCGAGGCGCTGATCGTCTCGAAGGCCTGGCGCAGGGCCGGTGTCGCGATGTCCAGGCTCATGGCCAGCTGCGCCGACCCGGTCTGCAGCTCGCGCTCGGCAGCCTCGAGCGGCAGCCCGATCTCGCGGGCCATCTGGGGCATCGAGACCGAGGCCAGCTGGGTCAGCACCAGCGCCCGGCGCTGGGCGGCGCTGAGCTTGCCGAGCCCGTCGAGGATCTCGCGCACCTCCGGGCCGATGTCCTTGTCCCGGTGCCAGACCCGCGCGGTGTGGTGCCGCTGGGCGAGGCGCCAGGCACGCGGTCGCAGGGCGGCCTCGGGGTCCTCGAGGCGCACGTTCTTGCGCCAGTGGTGCCAGGCGACGATGAAGGCGTCGCGCACGGCGCGACGCGAGGCCGCGAGGTCGCCGGTGAGGGCGAAGGTCTGCACGAGCAGACGTTCGCGCGCGCCCTTGTAGAACGCGTCGAACTGCTCGGGGTCACGCATGCAAGCCGCTCCATGGATCGGTGTGGTCGGGCGTCGGCCGTGCCACGGTAGTCGACCGACCCTGAATCGCCTTCCTCGGCGTGGCGCGCCCGTGGGGTCATGGTGGCGCGTGATGATGGTGGGGTCATGACCTCTCTGCTCCCTCCCGCCACACCGCGCGGTCGCCAGGATCCGCGGCGCACCCCGGACCGGCCCGCGTCCGCCGTGGGCCGTGACCTGGCCACCCGCCGGCCGCTGGTGCTCGTGGCGACGCTGGGGGGAGCAGGTGCCGCGGCCGCGACGCTGCTCGTGTGCCTGGCGGTCGGGGTCGTCGGCTGGTTCCTCACCGACGGCGGCGGGTACGGCGCCCCGCACGACGGCCTGCGCAGCCGGCGCGCTCGCCTGGCTCATGGGCCACGGCTCGGGCGTCGGCGTCGAGGGGGTCACCGTCACTGCCGTGCCCCTGGGGATCACGCTGCTCTGCGCCTGGACGCTGTGGCGGGTCGGGCTGCGCGTGGGCGACTCGATCTCGGGACACGGCCCGGACGCCGAGCAGATCGCCGACGGCCAGCGCGACCTGACCGTGCCCACCGCGGTGGTGCTGATGACGGCCGGCTACGTCCTGGTCGCCGTGGCGACCGTCACCCTCGCCGCGACCCCCTCGACCGTGCCCAGCTCCGGTCGGGTGCTGGCGTGGTCGCTGCTGCTCTGCCTCGGTGCCGGTGCCCCCGCCGTCGCGATCGGCGCCGGCCGGGCCCCGATCTGGGCGACCCGCGTGCCGCCGGCGGTGCGCGCCTCGGCGCTGGTGGCCCGGCGCATCCTGGTCCTCTGGCTGGTGGTGTCGTTCCTCACGTTCGCCGCCGCCCTCCTCCTCGACCTGAGCACCGCGGCCAACGTGCTCTCGCAGCTGCACACCGAGACCTCTGCCGCGGTGCTGATCGTGCTGGTCAGCCTGCTGCTCGTGCCGAACGCCGTCGCGTTCTCCGGGTCCTACCTGCTCGGGCCCGGCTTCGCGGTGGGCACCGGCACCCTGGTGGCGCCCGGCGCCGTCGTCCTCGGTCCGCTGCCGAGCTTCCCGATGCTGGCGGCGCTCCCCGACGACGGCCCGACCGCCGGCTGGACTCCCTGGCTGATCGCCCTGGCGCCGCTGGTCGCCTTCGTCGGCGTGCTGCTGGTCCAGCGGCGCACCCCGACCGCGCGCTACGACGAAGGTGCCTCGCGCGGGTGTGCCGGCGGAGTGGTCGCGGGCCTGGGCTTCGGGTTCCTCGCCGCCCTCTCCGGTGGTGCCGTCGGCCCCGACCGGATGGCCGACGTCGGCCCGTTCGCCTTCGAGGCGATGCTCCACGCGGTCACGTCGTTCGGGATCGGTGGTCTCCTGGGCGGGCTGGCGATGACCTGGTGGCAGCGCCGCTCGATGCCGGTCGAGATCACCCTCGACTGAGGCACCGCCCCGCCCCGCGCACGGGGGGCACTACTCTCGGCGGGTGCCTCGTGACCGCGCGCGTCTCGTCGTCCTCGTCTCGGGGAGCGGGACCAACCTCCAGGCCCTGATCGATGCGTGCGCCGACCCGGCCTACGGGGCCGACGTCGTGGCCGTGGGGTCCGACCGCCCGGCGGTCGAGGGGCTGGCCCGCGCCGAGCGTGCCGGCATCGCGACGTTCGTACGACGCGTCGCCGACTGCGACACCCGCGCCGGGTGGGACGCCGAGCTGACGGCACTCGTCGCCGCCCACGAGCCCGACGTGGTGGTGCTCGCTGGATTCATGAAGCTGGTGGGGGAGAGCTTCCTGGCCGCCTTCGGTGGTCGGACGGTCAACACCCACCCGGCGCTGTCGCCGTCGTTCCCGGGGATGAACGGTCCGGCCGACGCCCTCGCGTACGGCGTCAAGGTCACCGGCTGCACCCTCTTCGTCGTCGACGCGGGCGTGGACACCGGCGCGATCGTGGCGCAGGCGGCGGTGCCGGTCGAGGACGACGACACCGAGGAGTCCCTGCACGCGCGGATCAAGTCGGCCGAGCGGTCGATGCTGGTCGAGGCGGTGGGGCGGATGGCGCGCGAGGGCTTCAGCGTCGAGGGACGCATGGTCCGGTTCGGCACGACCGCCGCCGGCCACTAGTCTGGTGGCACACGACTGGCGCAGGTGGGAAACCACCGGGGAGTGTCCCCTCCGCAGGGGAATCGGCAAGGCCATCGAACGCCTGGGTGGCCCTCATTGACCAGATGAGCAAGGCGGCGACCTGCATGAGTGACCAGATGAGTGACCAGATTGCGATCAAGCGGGCCCTGGTGTCCGTCTACGACAAGTCCGGGCTCGAGGACCTCGCCCGTGGCCTGCACGACGCCGGGGTGGAGCTCGTCTCCACCGGGGGGTCCGCCCGCGCTGATCGAGGGTCTCGGGCTGCCGGTCACCAGGGTCGAGGACCTGACCGGCTTCCCCGAGTGCCTCGACGGGCGGGTCAAGACCCTGCACCCCCGAGTCCACGCCGGGATCCTGGCCGACCGCCGCCTCGACTCGCACGTCGAGCAGCTCGCCGAGCTCGGCGTCGAGCCCTTCGACCTGGTGGTCTCCAACCTCTACCCGTTCACCCGGACGGTCGCCTCGGGGGCCACGCCCGACGAGTGCGTCGAGCAGATCGACATCGGCGGGCCCTCGATGGTCCGGGCCGCCGCCAAGAACCACCCGTCGGTCGCGATCGTCACCTCCCCCGAGCGCTACGCCGACGTGCTCGCCGCCATCGCAGCCGGCGGCTTCACGCTGGCCCAGCGGCAGCGCCTGGCCGCGGAGGCGTTCACCCACACCGCGTCGTACGACGTCGCGGTGGCCTCCTGGATGGGCAGCGTGCTGACCGACACCTCCGAGGTCGACGGCGTCAGCACCGGGTTCCCGGCCTGGGCCGGCGCCACGTGGGAGAAGGCCGCGGTGCTGCGCTACGGCGAGAACCCGCACCAGCCGGCCGCGCTCTACCGCACCCCGCAGGGCGGCGGCCTGGCCGCCGCCGAGCAGCTCCACGGCAAGGAGATGTCCTACAACAACTACGTCGACACCGACGCCGCCCGCCGGGCCGCGCTCGACTTCGACGTACCGGCCGTGGCGATCATCAAGCACGCGAACCCCTGCGGCATCGCGGTCGGCGTCGAGGGTGCGGACATCGCCGACACCCACCGCCGCGCCCACGAGTGCGACCCGGTCTCGGCGTTCGGTGGTGTGATCGCGGTCAACCGCCCGGTCTCGCTGGCCATGGCTCGCCAGGTGGCGGAGATCTTCACCGAGGTGATCGTCGCGCCGGCCTACGAGGAGGGCGCCGTCGAGGTGCTCCGGGGCAAGAAGAACATCCGGATCCTGGTCTGCCCGGTCGACGAGGCGCCGGACCCGGTCGAGCTGCGTCGGATCAGCGGCGGCGTGCTCATGCAGCACGTCGACCACGTCGATGCCGTCGTCGAGGGTGGCGGCGACGACCCGACGCACCTGGACGCTCGCGACCGGGCGAGGCCGCCTCGCCGGAGGTCCTCGCCGACCTCGCCTTCGCGTGGAAGGCCTGCCGGCACGTGAAGTCCAACGCGATCCTGCTCGCCAAGGACGCGGCCTCCGTCGGCGTCGGCATGGGTCAGGTCAACCGGGTCGACTCGTGCAAGCTCGCGGTCACCCGCGCCGGCGAGCGCGCGGCCGGCTCGGTCGCGGCCTCCGACGCGTTCTTCCCCTTCGAGGACGGCCCTCAGATCCTCATCGACGCCGGGGTGAGCGCCATCGTGCAGCCCGGCGGATCGGTGCGCGACGAGCTCACCGTCAAGGCGGCCGAGGCCGCCGGGGTGACCATGTACTTCACCGGCACCCGCCACTTCGCGCACTGATCGACCACGCGTCGGCGGAGCCGCTCGTCGGTGCGCGGTCGCGTCCGCGCCGCGACCGGCAGGAGCCGGCCGTGGCAGCCCGCGCCGGCGTCCGGCACGCCGGACCAGCCCCACCCCTTCCCAGCACACCAGTGACAGGATGTTGCCAATGACCGCACGACGACTGGACGGGTCCGCGACCCTCAAGATCATCAAGGCCGAGCTCACCGAACGTGTGAGGCTGCTCAACGAGCGCGGCCTCCACCTCGGCCTGGGCACGGTGCTCGTGGGTGACGACCCCGGCTCGCACTGGTACGTCGGCGCCAAGCACAAGGACTGTGCCGAGATCGGCATCGAGTCGATCCGGGTCGACCTCCCGGCCACCGCCACCCAGGCCGAGGTGGAGGCCGTCATCGACGAGCTGAACGCCGACCCGGCGTGCACCGGCTTCCTCGTGCAGCAGCCGACCGGCCTCGACGAGTTCGCGCTGCTCTCGCGCGTCGTCCGCCGACAAGGACGTCGACGGGCTGCACCCGACGAACCTCGGCAAGCTGGTGCTCGGCGAGCCCGGCTCCCTGCCGTGCACCCCGATCGGCTGCATCGAGCTGCTGCGTCGCCACGACGTACGGCTCGACGGGGCCGAGGTGGTCGTCGTCGGTCGCGGACTCACCGTCGGGCGCCCGCTGGGCCTGCTGCTCACCCGGCGCTCGGAGAACGCCACGGTGACGCTGTGCCACACCGGTACCCGGGACCTGGCCGCGCACGTGCGCCGGGCCGACGTCGTGGTCGCCGCGGCCGGCGTACCGGGGATCATCACCGGCGACATGGTCAAGCCCGGCGCTGCGCTGCTCGACGTCGGCGTCTCCCGTGTCGACGGCAAGATCGCCGGCGACCTCGCTCCCGACGTCTGGGACACCGCCGGCTGGGTCTCGCCCAACCCCGGGGGAGTGGGCCCGATGACGCGCGCGATGCTGCTGACCAACATCGTGGAGATGGCCGAGCACGCCGCCGACGCCGCGACGGCCCGGGTCTGAGCCGCTGCTTCCGATGACCGCCGATCCCGTCGACCCCACGCCGCCCCGCGACGCCGAGCCGGTCCCCGACCCGGCTGCCGGGGCTGACGTGGAGCCCCTCGAGCCGGAGGGCCCGCTCACCGAGCGCCGCTACCCCTCGACGATCGGTGGGGCCTTCTACCTCCTGGTGCTGCTCGCCGCGGGCGTCGGCATCGCGCTGATGGTCACCGAGGACTGGCGGCTGGGCGTGCGGGTGCTCGCCGGTGCCCTGGCTGCCGCCGGCGCGGCGCGGCTGGTGCTGCCGCAGCGGACGCGGGCATGCTCGCCGTACGCAACCGCTTCGTCGACGTGACGCTGCTCGTCGGGGTGGCCGCGGCGCTGTACTTCCTCACCGGCAGCATCCCCGACCAGCCGGTCTAGTCCCGCACGGGACAGGAGGCGACGCCTCCGGAGCCACGCCTGCGAGACGACGAACGGCCGCCACCGCCGGGCGAGTGCCCGGGGTCGCGGCCGTTCGGCGTCGCGGGCGCCTCAGATGAGGCCGAGCTCGGTGACGGCGGCGCGCTCGTCGGCCAGCTCGCCGGTCGAGGCGTCGATCCTGGCGCGCGAGAAGTCGTCGATCTCCAGGCCCTGGACGATCTCCCAGTCGCCGTCCTTGGTGATGACCGGGAAGGAGGAGATGAGGCCCTCGGGCACGCCGTAGGACCCGTCGGAGACGACGGCCATCGAGACCCAGTCGCCGGCGGCGGAGCCGTGCAGCCAGTCGCGGGCCGCGTCGACGGTGGCCGACGCGGCGGAGGCGGCGGAGGAGGAGCCGCGAGCCTCGATGATCGCGGCGCCGCGCTTGGCGACGGTCGGGATGAAGGTGTTCTCGAGCCAGTCCTGGTCGCCGACGGTCTCGGCGGCGTTCTTGCCCGCCGACCTCGGCGTGGAAGAGGTCGGGGTACTGGGTGGCGGAGTGGTTGCCCCAGATCGTCATCTTGGTGATGTCGGTGACCGGGGCGCCGGTCTTGGCGGCCAGCTGCGAGATCGCCCGGTTGTGGTCGAGGCGGGTCAGCGCGGAGAAGCGCTCGCGGCGGGATGTCGGGGGCGTTCTTCATCGCGATCAGCGCGTTGGTGTTGGCCGGGTTGCCGGTCACCCCGATCCGGACGTCGTCGGCGGCGACGCTGTTGAGGGCCTTGCCCTGGGCGGTGAAGATCGCACCGTTGGCCGCGAGCAGGTCGCCGCGCTCCATGCCCGGCCCGCGCGGACGGGCGCCGACGAGCAGGGCGAGGTTGACGCCGTCGAAGATCGTCTCGGCGTCGTCGCCGATCTCGATGCCGGCGAGGCCCGGGAAGGCGCAGTCGTCGAGCTCCATGACGACACCCTCGAGAGCCTTGAGCGCCGGGGTGATCTCCAGCAGGCGCAGCTCGATCGGACGGTCGCCGAGCAGGCGCCGCTCGCGAGACGGAAAAGCAGGCTGTAGCCGATCTGGCCGGCGGCCCCGGTGACGGCGACCTTGAGCGGAGCAGAGCTCACGACGACTCCCTTGTCAGTTCTTGTAGTCGGTGGGTGCCTGGTCCGACCAGGCAGTTCAGTCGATCCGACGCTAGCAGCGGCGGGGAGCCCCGCAGCAGCGGGGTTGCGGGCTGGAGCGCACAGCAGGTGCACGGCGTCCGAGGACGACGTGCACCTGCTGGGGCAACCAGGGGGGCACCTGCTGGGCTACCGGCGGGGCACCTGCTGCGGCACCCGGTCGGGTGGTGCCGTGCTCAGTGCCGGCTCCGTGCCCGCTCAGTGCCCGCTCAGTGCCCGTCGGGCGGGCGGACCTGGGTCTGTCCGTCGTCGCCGGGGTTCGCCCAGCCCTGGTCCTGCGGCTGGGCCTGCTGGGCGGGCGGCTGCTGCTGGGCCGGGATCCACTGCTGGGCGTGGGGGTCCCACTGCCAGCCGTCCTGGATGATCGGCTGCTCGGTCGGCTGGTCGGTGTAGCCGGTCGCGGCGTACCCGCCCTGGGCGCGCTGGGCCGCCGGGTCGGCCTGGCCGTAGCCGCCGGGCTGGTTCCACTGCTGCTGGAACTGGTCCGGTGCGCCGTAGCCGGGCACGGCGGTGCTGCTGGTGAAGGTGAAGCCCGGAGCCGGGCACCGGCTCGCTGACCCGCCCGAAGATCGGCCGGGTAGGCGAAGCCGGCGATGGCGGCGCCGACGAGCGGGGCGAGGATGAAGAGCCACAGCTGGATGATGGCGTCGGAGCCGGAGAAGAAGGCGACGGCGATGGAGCGGGCCGGGTTGACCGAGGTGCCGGTGGCGCGATGGCGACGAAGTGGACGGCGGCGAGCGTCAGGCCGATGCGCGAGCGGGGCGAGCGCCGGGTGCTCGTTGCGCTCGTCGGTGACGGCTGAGGATCACGAGCAGGAAGATGAAGGTCAGCACGAGCTCGATGAGCAGGGCGCCGCAGAGGTCGAGCCGCCCTGGTCGCCGAAGCCGTTGGCACCGATCGGGTCGCCGAGGTCGTAGCCGATGCCGGCGGCGACGGCGATGATCACGAGCACCAGGCCGCCGACGAGGCCGCCGACGACCTGGGCCGCCGAGTAGAGACCGGCGTCCTTCCAGGAGATCCGCCCGCTGATCGCGGCGCCGACCGAGACCGCCGGGTTGAAGTGACCGCCGGAGACCCGGCCGAAGGCGTAGACCATCGCGACGATCGCGATGCCGAAGGAGAGCCCGGTGGCGGCGACCTCGCCGGAGTTCACGGCTGCGCCGACGCCGAGCGACGACCAGCACGAAGGTGCCGATCGCCTCGGCTGCGAGCTTCTGGGTCTGGGTCGGTGCGATGTCTGCCATGACGTCGTCCATGAGCGGTGCCTGCCCTTCGCGGTCGGGGTCCAAACCTGTGGTCGGCAGCACTCTAGACCCAGACCGGCGGCGCCCGGGTCGGCCCCGCGTGCGCAGGGTGGAAGGCTGCCGGTCAGGCACTCGTGCCGCCCGTCAGGTATCTTGACGTCAAGACGAATCCACGCGCAGATCCACTCCAGGAGTGAGCGACCACATGGCTGACCAGTCGAAGATCATCTACACCCACACCGACGAGGCGCCGCTGCTGGCGACGTACTCGTTCCTGCCGATCATCGCGGCGTACGCCGCGCAAGGCCGGTGTCGAGGTCGAGACCCGCGACATCTCGCTCGCCGGGCGGATCCTCAGCCAGTTCCCCGACCGGCTGACCGCCCGAGCAGCGGGTGGCCGACCACCTCGCCGAGCTGGGCGAGCTGGCCACCAAGCCCGAGGCCAACATCATCAAGCTGCCCAACGTCTCGGCCTCGATCCCGCAGCTCAAGGCCGCGATCAAGGAGCTGCAGGGCCAGGGCTACGACCTGCCCGACTACCCCGAGAACCCGCAGACCGACGAGGACAAGGCGACCCGCGCCCGCTACGACAAGACCAAGGGCTCCGCGGTCAACCCGGTGCTGCGCGAGGGCAACTCCGACCGCCGCGCGCCCGCCGTCGGTCAAGAACTACGCCAAGCAGCACCCGCACCGGATGGGTGCCTGGAGCGCCCGACTCCAAGACCAACGTCGCCACGATGGGCGACCGACGACTTCTTCAGCAACGAGCAGTCGGTGGTCATCGCCGGCCGACGACACGCTCTCGATCGAGCACGTCGGCAGCCGACGGCACCGTGACCGTGCTCAAGGAGGCCATGCCGGTGCTCGAGCGGCGAGGTCGTCGACGGCACCTTCATGGACGTCGCCGCGCTGCGCCGCTTCCTGACCGAGCAGATCGCCCGCGCCAAGGCCGAGGACGTCCTGTTCTCGGTGCACCTCAAGGCCACGATGATGAAGGTCTCCGACCCGATCATCTTCGGCCACGTCGTGCAGGCCTTCTTCCCCACCCTCTTCGAGCAGTACGGCGAGCAGCTGGCCGCCGCCGGCATCTGCCCAACGACGGTCTCGGCGCCCTGCTCGACGCCGTGGGCCGCTGCCCGACGGCGAGGCGATCAAGGCCGCCGTCGCAGCAGGGCCTCGCCGACGGCCCGGCCGATGGCGATGGTCGACGACCGACAAGGGCATCACCAACCTGCACGTGCCCTCCGACGTCATCATCGACGCCTCGATGCCCGCGATGATCCGCACGTCGGGGCACATGTGGGGCCCCGACGGCGACGAGGCCGACACCCTCGCGGTGATCCCGGACTCCTCCTACGCCGGCGTCTACCAGACCGTCATCGACGACTGCCGCGCCCACGGCGCCTTCGACCCGGCCACCATGGGCTCGGTGCCCAACGTCGGCCTGATGGCCAAGGCGGCCGAGGAGTACGGCTCCCACGACAAGACCTTCGAGGTGCCGGCCGCCGGCACCGTCGAGGTCCGTCAACGCCGCCGGCGACGTGCTGATCGTCGCACGACGGTCGAGCCCGGCGACATCTGGCGCGCCTGCCAGACCAAGGACGCGCCGATCCGCGACTGGGTCAAGCTCGCCGTCACCCGCGCCCGGGCCTCCGGCGTCGCCGGCGATCTTCTGGCTCGACGAGGACCGCGCCCACGACGCCAACCTGATCGCCAAGGTCGAGGAAGTACCTCGCGCGACCACGACACCGACGGGCTGACGATCGAGATCATGCCGCCGGCCGAGGCCTGCGCCTACTCGCTCGAGCGGATCCGCAGGGGCGAGGACACCATCTCGGTCACCGGCAACGTGCTGCGCGACTACAACACCGACCTGTTCCCGATCCTCGAGCTCGGCACGTCGGCCAAGATGCTCTCGATCGTCCCGCTGATGAACGGTGGCGGCCTCTTCGAGACCGGTGCCGGCGGCTCGGCGCCCAAGCACGTGCAGCAGCTGGTCAAGGAGAACTACCTGCGCTGGGACAGCCTGGGCGAGTTCTTCGCGCTGGCGGCCTCGCTCGAGCACCTCGCCGGCTACGCCGACAACCCGCGGCGCCCAGGTGCTCGCCGACACCCTCGACGCGGCCACCGGCGACGTTCCTGGACGAGGACAAGTCGCCGACGCGCAAGCTCGGCGGCATCGACAACCGCGGCTCGCACTTCTACCTGGCGATGTACTGGGCCCAGGAGCTCGCCGCGCAGACCGAGGACCCCGAGCTGGCCGCGGTCGTTCCAGCCGTTCGCCGAGCGCGCTCGCCGCCGACGAGGACACCATCGTCGCCGAGCTCAACGGCGTGCAGGGCCACCCGGCCGACATCGGCGGCTACTACCGCCCCGACGACGCCATGGCCGAGGCCGTCATGCGGCCCTCGACGACGTTCAACGAGGCGCTCGCCGCGCTCTGACCGACCGCGCCGTGCCGCCCGAGCGGTGCGTCCGCCACCACCTGTGACCACAGGCGCGTGGTGGGCGCACGCTCCGTGCGCGTAGCGTCCCGTGCTCGGGTGCACCGAGTCGCTGTGACCCCGTTCACGACGGCCGGGGGCGGACCGAGCGGACGCGGTGGCGACCCGTGCCTCCTCGCGAGGCCCGACGCGACGCCCGCCCGCTCTCCGACGAGAGCCCGGTCGCGCGTCCCGATCGACCCCGACGCGCCAGATCACCTGGCGGCGGCTGCGCGGCCCCGTCGCGCGGCGTCGGCGCTCGCCGCCTCGGCGCTCGGCGCGCTCGGCACCGTCCTCGGCACGGTCGTCGCCGGACGCCTCGCCGAGGACCCGACCCGGGCGCCTGGTCGCGCTGCTGGCCGTCTGTCGTGGTCGGCGCCGCCCTGCTCGACACCGCCGGGCGCACCGTCTGGGCCGCGATCGTCGACCGCGCCGAGGGCCGGCTGCGCGCCGACCTGCTCAGCGCCGCGCTGCACCAGCCGCTGCGAGCGCTGTCCGAGCAGGCGGTCGGCGAGGTGCTCGACCGGGTCGACGACGACACCCAGGAGGTCGGCACGCTGGTGCGCCGTCAGGTCTGGGACGCCCTGCGCACCCTCTTCGCGGTCCTGCCGATGTGGATCGTCGCCGGCCTGACCTGGTGGCCGGCCTGGCTCCTCTTCCCGGTCTTCGGCACCGTCGCCGTGCTGGTCGTGCCGGCCGCTGCTGCCGGAGATCTCCACGCGCAAGGTCGCAGGAGGAGATCGCCTGGACCGACCACGCCGCCGCCCTCGAGGAGGGCATCGCCGGGCGCGACGACCTGCGCACCAGCCTCGGCCAGGCCCACGTCGTACGACGCGTCAGCCGAGCTGTCCGCGCGCGTGCACGCGCCGCTTCGACCGGGTGCTCGCCCTCGAGGTGCGGATCACCCGCCGGGCCGGGATCGCTGCTGCACGCGCTGCTCGCCGGCGTCGCGCTCGCCGGCGTCGCGCTCGTCGTCGCCGGCGACCTCTCGGTCGCCGCGCCTGGTCACCCTGTTCCTCGTCACCTCGACCTTCGTCGGGCAGATCGACCAGCTCGCCCGGTCACCTGCCCGACCTGCAGGCCGGGCTGGGCGCGGTCATCCGGCTGCGCCAGCTGCTGGAGACCGAGCCGGAGCCCGACGGCGGCGCGCCCGCTGCCCGACGGCCCGCTCGACCTCGAGCTGCGCGACCTCCACTTCTCCTACGAGCGAGGGCGCCTTCGCGCTCGCGAGGTCGACCTGCGCGTGCCGGCCGGGCAGCACCTGCGCGCTCGTCGGCCGCACCGGCTCGGGCAAGTCCACCCTCGCGTCCCTGGTCTCGCGCGCCGTCGAGCCCGAGCCGGGCACCGTGCTGCTCGGCGGGGTCGACGTGCTCGACCTCGACCTGCAGCAGCTGCGCGCCGCCGTCGGCGTGGTCACCCAGCGCACCGAGATCCTGGCCGGCACCCTGGCCGAGAACATCGCGCTGTTCGCCGACCTGCCGCGCGAGCGGGTGCGAGGCGGCCGTGGCCGAGCTCGGCCTGACCGACTGGGTCGCCGGCCTCCCCGACGGCCTCGACACCCTGCTCGGGCCCCGGCGGCACCACGCTGTCCGCCGGCGAGGCAGCAGCTCGTCGCCTTCGCCCGGCTGCTGGTCCGCGACGTCGCGGTGGTCGTCCTCGACGAGGCCACCGCCCGCATGGACCCGCTCACCGAGGCGCTGGTCGTCCGCGCCGCCGACCGGCTGCTGCCGGGCGCACCGGCATCCTCATCGCCCACCGGCTCTCCACCACCGCGCGCGCCGACCAGCGTCGCGGTGCTCGACGCCGGCCAGATCGTCCAGCAGGGCCCGCGCGCCGACGCTCGCCAGCGCCGACGGACCCTTCCGCGCCCTGCTCGATGCCAGCGTCGAGCTCGAGACGCCTGCCGCGTCGGGGACGAGCCGGCCGGGCGACGATCAGGTCGGGGACGAGCAGGTCGGCGGCGTACGCGGCGTGCCGAGGCCACCGCCGCAGCCCGAGGTCGCGCCGGGCCCGGGCCTGGCGCGCGGCATCTGGCACGCCCTGCGCATCCACCCCGCGTGGGGCCTGCTGGCGGTCGGCTTCTTCGTGCCTGGCGGCGCTGTTCGGTGCCTTCGGGGCGATGACCGGCTTCGTGTGGGGCCACCTCGTCGAGGACCTCCAGCCCGGCGGTCGCCCGTGGTCGCTCGCGGTCGCCCTGGTGGTCGTGCCTGCTGGTCGCGCCGCTGGTCCTGGCCGCGGCGATCCGCCGCTACCCGCGGTGGTGGATCGCGGTGATGCTGCGGGTGCGGATGTCGGTGCTCGTCGGGCAGACCGAGCAGCACCGCCTGCTGCGGCACCCCGCCGGGCGAGGTCGTCGCCCGGTCGATGGACGCCGACCGCTTCGCCCGCTACGCCGACCGCTGGGTCGACTTCGTCACCGGGCTGGTCATCGTGGTCGTCACCGCCGTCGCCGGGTGGAGCCTGCTCGCCGGCGGCGTCCTGCTGGCGGTCATGGTCGCCTCCGCCGCTGGCCTCGACCGCTCGGCCGCCCGATCGCCGGACGCTCGGCGACGGCGTCGTCCGCGGCCCGCGCCGGCTTCGGCCGCTCGCTGGTCTCGGCGCTCGAGTCGGCGCGCACCGTCAAGCTCGCCGCCGCCACGCCCGACGTGCACGCGCACCTGCGCCGGGTCGACGGCGGCCGGGTCGAGGCCGCGGTCCTCGAGCACCGGGTGCAGGCGGTGCTCGACGGCGTACCGATCGTGATGGTGCAGTGCGGCGTCGTCGCTGCGTGGGCGACGTACTTCCTCGGCGGCTGGGGCCTGGCGACCGCGCTGCTGGTGGCCTCGGCGGTCAACGGCTTCGACTGGTTCGGCCGGGTGGCCGGCTCGGTCGTCACCGAGGCGCCCGGGCACCCGCTCGTGGCAGGTCGCCACGACCGCGCTCGCCGGTGGCGGCGACCTGATGGACCTGCCCGCCGGGGTCGACCTGGTGAGCGGTGCGGCGCCCGGCCCGGTGCCGGCCGCCCGCGTCCCGCTCGCAGCGCCTCGAGCTGCGCGGCGCTCGGGGCCGTGCACGACGACGGCACCCGTCGGCGTCACCGGCGTCGACCTCACCGTCGAGGCGGGCGAGCTGGTGCTGCTGCTCGGCCAGGTCGGCTCGGGCAAGTCGAGCCTGCTCGCATCGCTCGCGGGCCTGGTCGACCACACCGGCAGCATCCGGTGGAACGGCGTGGAGGTCGCCGACGCCGCAGACCTTCCTGCGCCCCGGCCAGGTCGCCCACGTCGCCCAGGTGCCGCGGGTGCTGTCCGGGCACGTTCGCCGACAACATCCGCCTCGGCCACGACCGGCCGGATCGGCCGCCGCCGATCGACGACGCCCGGCTGGAGCGCGACGTCGCGGACGCCGGCGGACCGCGACTCGGTCGTCGGGCACCGCGGCGTCCGGCTGTCCGGCGGGCAGGTGCAGCGGCTCGCGCTCGCCCGTGCGCTCGCGGCCGACGCCGAGCTGCTGCTGGCCGACGACGTGTCGAGCGCTCTCGACGCCGCCACCGAGGTCGAGCTCTGGACGGCGCTGCGCGAGCGCGGGGCGACGGTGCTCGGCGCCACGTCGAAGCGTGCGGCGCTCGCGCAGGCCGACCGGGTCGTCGTGCTCGTCGACGGCGAGGTCGCCGCCGTGGGTCCATGGGTGGACCTGGCAGCGGAGCTGGGGCCACCTCGCCGGCTGACGGCCGAGGCCGGTCCGGGTCAGCCGCCCCGCGTGCCCACGCTACGTCCTGTGGAGCACCACCCCGGCGGGCGGCTTCCCGCCGAACGCCGCCTGGGCGATCACGGCACCCTGAGGCCGGGCGGCAGCTGGGGGACCGGCCAGGCCGGGTCGGGGGCGAAGGTCTCCCAGCCGTCGCAGAACGGCGTCCCCCACGCGTCGATCGACGGCCTCGGCCTGCTCGGCGACGGAGGTGATCAGCTCGGCCTCGTCGCGGTTGTAGCGACCCTGTCGGACGGCGAGGGCCAGCTCGTCCTCGTCCTTGCGGGACCTGGTGCGATCGGGCTCGACCCAGAGGTCGAGGACGTGGTCGCGGGTGCGGACCTCGTGGTCGCCGCGGGTGTGCGGGTCCTCGATGTTGACGTACCAGCCCTCGAGCTCGTGGGTGGTCGGCATCGAAGAACACCCACACCGACCACCAGGCGTTGGTGGGGTGGATGCGCAGCACGTCGTGGTCCTCCCACACCCCCTCGACCGGCCGTCGCTCGGCGGTGAACATCGTCGCCGGGTCGGCGCGCAGGGAGCTGCCGTCGGCCCGGACCATCCGAAGCACGGGGGTGCCGGCTGCCAACCAGGCGACCAGCCCGGAGTCGTCGTCGCGGACGACCGTCATCGGATCGACGAACCCGTCGCCGTAGCGCCACGTGATCTGAGTGCCCGGCTGCCCATCGCTGCATGCCACCAGCCTAGGCGGGCGACCGACCGGCCAGGCCGCGCTGGCTACCCTCGGGCCATGCGTCCCACCTCGCTGATCTCCGCCCTGGCCGCCTCCGTCGTGGCCGCCGTGCTGCTCACCGGGTGCTCCGAGGCCGAGGACGCCGCGAAGGACGCCGCCGGGAACGCGGCGTGCGCGGTGGCCACGAAGGCGGTCTCCGGGATCACGGGACAGGTGGACGACGCGATCGACCAGATCGGCGCCGACCCTGCCGCCGCCGAGCGCACGCTGTCCGGCCTGCGCGACGTCGTCGCGAGCGCCGAGGGTGCGATCAGCGGCGATGCCGAGCAGCGGCTCCGCGAGGCTCGCCGGGCCCTCGACGACCTGGTGGCCGAGGCCTCCGACGCCGCGTCCGGCCTCGAGGTCGACACCTCGGCCGTCGACACCAGCAAGGAGAAGTTCTCGCAGGCCGTCGACGAGGTGAGCGATGGCTGCTGAGCCCGCCGAGACCCCGGCAGGCCCCGCTCGCTGGAGCCGCCGGGCGCTCCTCGTCGGTAGCGCGGCCGCGCTGGCGGCGTGCTCGACCGACCCGGGAGACCCGGCGGAGGTGCCGTCGAGCACGACGACTCCTGCCCTCCCCACAGGCGCGGGGTCGACGGCGCCCTCGGGCCGCCCGCCCTGGAGCCGGCTCGAGCGATCGGTCGCCGGGAGCCTGGTGCGGCCGGACGATGACGACTACGACACCGTGCGGCTCCTCCAGAACCCCCGCTTCGACGCCCAGCGCCCGTTGGCCGTGCTCGGGGTGACGGGTCCGGACGACGTCGCCGCAGCTTTCGCGTTCGCCCAGGACCACGCGATCCCGGTGGCGCTCAGGTCCGGAGGACACTCGTACGCCGGCTGGTCCGGAGGCGGGACACCGCGGGCCCTGGTGCTCGACTGTCGCGCCCTCGACGGGATCGACCTGCGGGCCGACGGATCGACGAGCATCGGCCCCGGGGCGTCACTGGTCCGGGTCTACGACCTGCTGGGGAGCAGCGGACGGGCGATCGGGGCGGGCTCGTGTCCGACCGTCGGCTTCGGGGGACTCACCCTCGGCGGCGGCGTGGGTGTCCTGACCCGGACGATGGGCCTGACCTCGGACCAGGTGACCTCGATGCAGGTCGTCACCGCGGACGGCGCGGTCCGTACCGCGAGCGCCGAGGAGGAGCCCGACCTCTTCTTCGCCCTGCGCGGCGGGGGCGGCGGCCACGGTGGCCTCGTCACCTCGTTCACCGTGGCCTCGCACCCGGCGCCGGAGCTCAGCACGGCCTACCTGGAGTGGCCCCTGGATGCGGCGACCGACGTCGTCGCGGCCTGGCAGGACTGGATGGCCGAGGCGCCACGCGAGCTGTGGTCGACGCTGAAGGCGCTGGGCGGTGCGACGCGCCCCGACGGGCCGGTGGTCCTGGCCTCGGTGACCTGGACGGGGCCGGATCGCCGGTTCGCCGGGCGGTTGGCCGGGCTCGTGGACCGGGCGCCGGCGCCGGCGGTCGACGTACGGCGGCGCCGTACCTACCGCGACGCGATGCTGTCCTACGCCGGGTGCTCCGACATCCCCGTCGCGTCGTGCACGACGGGTCCGGGCGGCGCGCTGGACCGGGAGAGCTTCGCCGCCACCTCCCACGTCGCCTACGACGCGCTCGGGTCGGCCGGGATCGGCGACCTGATGGCCCAGGTCCGTGCGGCGCAGGACTCCGGCCTGAAGGAGGCCGGGATCTCGATCGATGCCCTCGGCGGAGCCGTCGGCGACCTCGATGCGTCCGACACTGCTTTCGTCCATCGTGCCGCCCGGGCGACCGTGCAGTACACCGCGACCTTCACCGACGCACCGGCGAGCTCGGCCGACGGCTACGTGCGCGGCTTCCGCTCCGCGATGGTGCCGCACTGGGGCGAGCACGCCTACGTCAACTACGCCGACCCCACCCTGCCCGATGCCGAGACCGCCTACTTCGGCGACAACGCCGCGCGGCTGGCCGAGGTGCGCCGCAGCTACGACCCCGACGGGTTCTTCTCCCAGCCGCAGGGCTGGTAGCGCCCGCGGCTCACGCGGTCGACGGACCGGGGGACAGGGGTCCACCCGCAGGGGTCTTGAACGTCCGCCGTCCGCGGAGGAGGGTCGAGGACATGACCGACGACAAGCAGATCACCGTGACCCGCACGATCGACGCGTCGACGACGAAGGTGTTCGACGTGCTCTCCAACCCCCAGCGCCACGCCGAGCTCGACGGTTCGGGCTTCGTCATCTCCGACGACCGCTCCGACCGGATCACCGCCACCGGGCAGACCTTCCGGATGAACATGAGCGGTGACCACATGGGCGGCGACTACCAGACCGACAACACCGTCACCGGGTACGACGAGAACAAGCTGCTCGCCTGGCAGACCGCACCGGCCGGCAACGAGCCTCCCGGCTGGGAGTGGATGTGGGAGCTCAAGGCGAACGACGCCGCGAGCACCGACGTGACGCTCACCTACGACTGGAGCAACGTCACCGACCCCGACGTGCTCAGCAAGGTGCACTTCCCGCTCGTGCCGGAGTCGGCGCTGGAGGCCTCCCTCGGCCACCTCGCCGAGGCGGTCTCCACCTGATCCAGGGCCCGCCGGGGGTTGGGCGGGCGTGCGGACGAGAGCAGGATCACGCCCGCCGCGGCGCCCCTGGAATAGGCGCCGCGCCGACCGAGGTTGAACGATGAGAGCTCGGCACCCTCGTCCCCCTCGGAAGGCTCATGACCACCACCGCGCACACCTCTGTCCCCGCCGCGGAGGCGCCGGTGCCGGCCCACTTCGGGCTGGCCGTCCTGGCGCTGGCGATGGGTGGTTTCGCGATCGGCACGACCGAGTTCGTGACCATGGGCCTGCTCCCGCAGATCGCCGAGGGGATCGACGTCTCGGTGCCGACGGCCGGGCACGTCATCTCGGCGTACGCGGTCGGTGTCGTGGTCGGGGTGCCGATCCTGTCCTTCTTCGGCGCCCGGCTGCCCCGCCGGGGCCTGCTCGTCGGCGCTGATGGGCACCTACGCCGTCCTCAACGTGCGTCAGCGCCGTCGCCCCCGGGTACGGCGTGCTGATGGCCGCACGCTTCCTCGACGGGCTCCCGCACGGGGCCTACTTCGGCGTGGCGTCGCTGGTCGCGGCCGGGCTGGCGCCGCGCGAGCGCCGCGGACGGGCCGTCGCGTCGGTGATGCTCGGGCTCTCCTTCGCCAACGTCGTCGGGGTCCCTGCGGCCACCTGGATCGGCCAGCACCTCGGCTGGCGCGCGGCGTACCTGTCGACCTCGGTGCTGGCGCTGGTCACCGTCGTCATGATCCTCGCGTTCGTGCCGTCGGTGCCCGGCGACCGGGAGGCGACCGGTCGCAAGGAGGCCAGCTCGTTCTTCCGCAACCGCCAGGTCTGGCTGACCATGGCCGCGGGCGCGGTGGGCTTCGGCGGCCTGTTCGCGGTCTACTCCTACATCGCCCCGATCGTCACCGAGGTCGGCGGTCTGGGTGAGGGCACGGTCCCGGTCTTCCTGCTGGCCTTCGGGCTGGGCATGGTCGTCGGCACCTGGCTCGCCGGCGAGCTCGCCGCCTGGTCGGTCTTCCGCTCGCTCATCGCGGCCGGCGCCGGTTCGTTCGTGCTGATGCTCGTCTTCTGGCTGGTCGCGCCGTACGGCTGGTGGCTGCTGCCGGTCGTCTTCCTGATCACCGCGATCGGCTCGGTCCTGGTCGTCAACCTCCAGCTCCGGCTGATGGACGTCGCCGGCGACGCGGTCACCCTCGGCGCCGCGATGAACCACGCCGCCCTCAACACCGCCAACGCCCTCGGCGCCTGGCTCGGCGGCCTGGTCATCGCCGCCGGCTACGGCTACCGCTCACCTGCCCTCGTCGGCGCGGCGCTGTCGGTGCTGGGCATCGCCATCCTGATCTACTCCGCCGTGAGTCACCGCTCGGCCGTCGGGGTCGCGGCAGCCGACCACTCGTCGTCCAGCACGTCGTAGAGCGCGACGTCGGCCAGGCCGGTGCGCAGCAGCGTGCCCAGCCGCTCGGTGCCGGTGAGCGTGAACCCGTCGGCCTCGGCCACGTGCCGCGACGCGGTGTTGTCGACCGCGGCGACCACCCGCACCCGTCGTACGCCGAGCTCTGCGAAGGCGTACGACGTCGCGACGCGGAGCGCCGCGCTCAGCACGCCGCGACCGCGCGCGTCGGGGTGTGCCCAGTAGCCGACCTCGCAGTCGTGGGCGGTCGATGTCGAAGAGGTTGATCGCCGCCGAGCAGCCGGTCCGTCGCCGGATCGACCACCGCCCAGGTGACCTTGGTGCCCGCGGCCTGGCCCTCGAGGTTGGCCGCCAGCCACCCGTGCGCGTCGGCCTCGGTGTACGGCGAGGGCAGCTGGCCCAGCCAGTGCTGCGTGCGCGCGTCCGAGCAGGCCTCGACGATGCGGGGCACGTCGTCCGTCGCGCAGCGCCCGCAGCCGGATGCCTGCCCCCTCGAGCGGCACCGGCAGCCAGCCAGCGGTGGCGGGGCTCGCGAGCCTCGTCGGCGAGCAGGGTGCCCATCCAGGCGTCGACCAGCCCGTCGCGGGTGGCCTGCGAACGGCGCAGCACGCCGTCGAGGCTGAACCCGAGCCGCCACGCGAGCTTGCGCGAGGCCCAGTTGCCGACCTCGCGCGCGCCAGACCACGGTCTGCAGGCCCTGGGTCGCGAAGCCCCACTCGAGCAGCAGGCGTAGCGCCCGCTCCATCACCCCGGTGCCGCGTGCGGCCGGGTGCGGCGCCGTACGCGACCTCGGCGCGGCCGCGGCCCTCGTTGCGCAGGGCGATGTTGCCGGCGTACCCACCGGGTGCGTCGACGGGACCCTCCACCGCGAAGATCCACTGCGACCCGTCGGCCCACGCGCCGGGGGCGATCTCGAGGCAGAACTCACGCGCCATCGCCGGCGTGAACGGCGACGGGACCGTCGTCCAGCGCACGGAGAGCGGGTCGACGCACTGCTCGTAGCAACCCGGGACGTCGCCGTCGCCGAGGGCTCGCAGGGTCACGGTGTCGTCGGTGAGGACCGGGGCCGGGTACATGCGCGCAGCCTGCCAGGGCGGGCCGGTCCGCGCCTACCGGTTTCGACGACGGGCGGACTCCGGCGAGGGAGCCGTCCTCAGCCGACCGCCGCGTCGCGCCACAGCGGCCAGATGTCGGAGGCGACCTCGTCGGTGCGGTGCCACAGCGCCAGGTAGAGCGGCACGGCGTCGGCCTCGATCGCCAGGTCGCCCTCGCGCCCGCCCCTCGTGGCGGGCGACCACGGGCGGCTCGTCGGTGACGCGCACCGTGAACGAGTGGTCCGCGTCCGTCGGACGGACCGCGATCGTCACCGGGTCCGCCCCGGGCTCGAGCCGCAGCCGCGACCTCGAGCGCGGGACGAAGCCCAGCACGAGCTCGTCGATCCCGTCGAGCGCCACCTCGCGCGAGATCGACGTCTCCTCGGCGCGGGGCAGCCGGCCGAGCGCGGCCGCCAGCGCGTCGATCGCGTGCATCGTCGTCTCGTGGTGCTGGCGGCGGGCCCAGAAGAGCCGGGCCGGGGGAGCGTCGTGCAGGAACACCATGGCCTCGACGTCCTCGGGGGCCGCGACCAGCGTGGTCACCAGGTCGATGGCACCGTCGCGCAGCCAGTCGACCGGGTCGGCGTGGCGACGCCCGGCCTTCTCGGTCGCCTCGGCGTCGATCCGCTCGCCGCGCAGGGTGGCCCGCGCCCAGCGGTGGATCATGCCCTGGTGGCCGACCAGGCGTCGTACGGTCCACTCCGGGCACGGTCGGTACGTCGACGTCGAGCCCCGCCTGCCCGGCGTACCGCGACGAGCATCGAGCGTCGCCTCGCGGAGCCCGTCGAGGTGCTGTTCGAAGGTCAGGTGGGTGGGCACGTCCCGATCCTGGCAGGCCATCGGGAACAATGCTGCCGTGAGCAGCCAGTCGACGACCCAGCCCGAGGTCAGCGTCCCGACGGTGACCGGCGGGGGATCGCGCCCGCGGGTGCTCTCGGGCATCCAGCCGACCGCCGACTCCTTCCACTTCGGCAACTACCTCGGCGCCCTGCGCCAGTGGGTGGACCTGCAGCGCGACCACCAGCCGTTCTTCTTCATCGCCGACCTGCACGCGATCACCGTCGAGCAGGACCCGAAGGTCCTGCGCGAGCGCACGCTGCGCGCGGCCGCCCAGCTGCTGGCCATGGGCATCGACCCGGCCCGCTCGGCGATCTTCGTGCAGAGCCAGGTGCCCGAGCACGCCCAGCTGTCGTGGGTGCTGCAGTGCCTGACCGGCTTCGGCGAGGCCCGCCGGATGACGCAGTTCAAGGACAAGTCGGCCAAGGGCGGCGAGGGCGCGGCCTCGGTCGGCCTCTTCACCTACCCGATCCTCCAGGCCGCCGACATCCTGCTCTACCGCCCGCACTACGTGCCGGTCGGCGAGGACCAGCGCCAGCACCTCGAGCTCACCCGCGACCTCGCGCAGCGCTTCAACCACCGCTACAAGAAGACCTTCCGGCTGCCGGAGCCCTACATCCTCAAGGCCACCGCGAAGATCGCCGACCTCCAGGACCCGACCTCGAAGATGTCGAAGTCGGCCTCGTCGCCCGGCGGGCATCATCGAGATGCTCGACCAGCCCTCGGTCAGCGCCAAGAAGATCCGCTCCGCCGTCACCGACTCCGACGGCGAGATCCGCTTCGACCCCGAGGCCAAGCCCGGCGTCTCCAACCTGCTGACGATCTACTCCGCCCTCACCGGCACCGCGGTCGCCGCCCTCGTGGAGGAGTACGCCGGCAAGGGGTACGGCGACCTCAAGAAGGACCTCGCCGAGATCGTGGTCGGCTTCGTGACGCCGTTCCGCGAGCGCACGCTCGAGCTGCTCGACGACCAGGCCCACCTCAGCGCGTGCTCGCGCAGGGCGAGGCGCAGGCGCGCTCGGTGGCCGAGGCGACGCTGCGCGACGTCTACCAGCGGGTCGGCTTCGTCGCGCCCGTCCCGCTAGGTTGGACGGCATGCCAACGATCGGGGTCGCCGTCGCGATCCCGGAGCCCTGGGCCACCGAGCTCCAGGACTACCGGACCGGCGGTCGGCGACGCCACCGCCGCGATGATCCCGACCCACATCACCCTGGTGCCGCCGACCGAGGTCGCCGGCGACCTCGCCGACCTCGAGTCGCACCTGGCGGACGCAGCGGCCGAGGTGGCGCCGTTCGACGTGCACCTGCGCGGCACCGGCACCTTCCGCCCGGTCTCACCGGTCGTCTTCGTGATGCTGGCCGAGGGGATCTCGCAGTGCGAGCAGCTCGCCGCGGCGGTCCGCACCGGACCGCTCGACATCGACCTCGACTTCCCCTACCACCCCCACGTCACCGTCGCCCACCACCTCGACGACGAGGCACTCGACCAGGCCTTCGACGAGCTGGCCGGCTTCGAGTGCGAGTTCGCGGTGGACGGCTTCCACCTCTACGTCCACGACGACGAGCACGGGCTGGCGTCCGACGCGCGACTTTGCGCTGGCGACACGCTCGTCCCGGAGAGAGTGAGGTCGCCATGGCCTCGGTGAAGGAACGTCTGACGCAGGCGCGCGAGCGCCTGCCCGTGGCTCGACCACGTCCTGCGGATGCAGGAGCACTACGGCGAGGTGAAGGCCGGCCAGCAGGCCGGCGCCGTCACCTACTTCGCCTTCCTGTCGTTCTTCCCGATCCTGGCGCTGGCGTTCTTCGTGGTCGGGCTCGTCTCGGGCGTCTATCCCGAGGCCCGCGGCAACCTGGTCGACCGCGATCGACTCGGTCCTGCCCAACATCATCGGCAACGGCGACGGCGAGATCTCGCTCGACGACATCCGCACCTTCTCCGGACTGGCCGGCCTCATCGGTCTCGCTCGGTGTCCTCTACGCCGGCCTGGCCTGGGTCTCGGCGCTGCGGACCTGCGCTCTTCGTCGTCTTCGAGACGCCGGACCGCGAGCGAGCCCAGCTTCATCAAGGGCAAGCTCCGCGACCTCGTCACCCTGGCGGTGATCGGCGCTGGTGCTCATCGTGGCGGTGGCGGTGGCCGGCTTCGTCAGCGGCTTCTCCGCCGACCTCCTGGACCTCCTCGGCCTCGAGCGGGCAGCTCAGCTGGCTGGTGCAGCGTCGTCGCGGCGGTCCTCGGTCTCGCCGCCAACGCGGTGCTGTTCTTCGCGATCTTCCGGCTGCTGGCCGAGCCGGACCTGCCCCGCCGTTCGCTGTGGTCGGGCTCCCTGCTCGGTGCGGTCGGCTTCGAGGTCCTCAAGCAGATCTCCACGCTGCTGCTGTCGGCCACCAAGGACCAGCCGGCCTTCCAGGCGTTCGGCATCGCCCTGATCCTCGTGGTCTGGATCAACTACTTCTCCCGGCTGGTCCTCTACAGCGCGGCGTGGGCCTACACCACGGCGCAGGCCCGGGCGCTGCGCGACGACCTGGCCGACGCCGTCGTCCAGGGCCCGGCCACCCCCGCCCTCGACCTCGCGGCAGTCGGCGCCGGCGGGGTGCCGGCGAGCTCCGCGCCGGCCGGCTCCTCCGCCCGCTCCCGGGCCGTCACCTTCGCCGCGGGGGCCGCCGCAGCCGCCGGGCTCGCCGCGCTGCTGCGCAAGAAGGACTGACTGCCCGACCGGCCGGCTGCCTGCGACCCGCCGGCTCCGCGCGGGCACGGGCGGGCACCGACGGCGAACGCCCCGCCCGGGGACCGGGCGGGGCGTCGCGTGCGACCGACGGTGCGGCGGGGCGGACTCAGTGACCGTTGCGGATGGCCGTGCGCAGGTCCTTGTTGAGCTGGGAGATCACGTCGAGCGGGATCTCCTTGGGGCAGGCACCGGCGCACTCGCCGATGTTGGTGCAGCCGCCGAAGCCCTCGGCGTCGTGCTGGCCGACCATGCCGATGACGCGGGAGTCGCGCTCGGGCTGGCCCTGGGGGAGCAGGCCGAGCTGGGTGATCTTGGCACCCATGAAGAGCGAGGCCGAGCCGTTGGGGCAGGCCGCGACGCAGGCGCCGCAGCCGATGCAGGTGGCCATGTTGAAGGCCCGCAGCGCCTTGTCGCGCTGGATCGGCGCCGCGTTGGCCTCGGGGGCCGAGCCGGTGTTGGCGGAGATGAAGCCGCCCGAGGCGATGATCCGGTCGAACGCCGACCGGTCGACCATCAGGTCCTTGATGACCGGGAAGGCGTTGGCGCGCCACGGCTCGATGGTGATGTCGTCGCCGTCCTTGAACGAGCGCATGTGCAGCTGGCAGGTGGTGGTGACCTCCGGGCCGTGCGCCTGACCGTTGATCATCAGGTCGCACGAGCCGCAGATGCCCTCGCGGCAGTCGTGGTCGAAGGCGATCGGGTCCTCGTCGGCCGCGAGCAGCTGCTCGTTGAGGACGTCGAGCATCTCCAGGAAGCTCATGTCCTCGGAGATCTCGCTGAGCGAGTAGGTCTTCATCGCGCCCTGGGCGGTCGCGTTGGGCTGTCGCCAGATGTTGAGGGTGAGGTTCACGTCAGTTGGCTCCCGCGTTCGTCATGAGGTCGTCGTGGCTGTCGCGATGCGTCACTTGTAGCTCCGCTGCTTCATCTCGATGGCCGTGTAGATCAGGTCTTCCTTGTGCAGGACCGGCTGGCCGCTCCTCGCCGCCGAACTCCCAGGCCGCGACGTAGGCGAACTCGTCGTCGTGACGCATCGCCTCGCCCTCGTCGGTCTGCGACTCGGCACGGAAGTGGCCGCCGCAGGACTCGCGGCGGTTGAGGGCGTCGATGCACATCAGCTCGCCGAGCTCGATGAAGTCGGCCACGCGGCCGGCCTTCTCGAGGGACTGGTTGAGGCTGTCGGCGGTGCCGAGCACCTTGAGGTTGGTCCAGAAGTCGGCCTTGAGCTCGCGGATCATGTCGATCGCCTTGCGCAGGCCGTCCTCGGAGCGCTCCATCCCGCAGTACTCCCACATGATGAGCCCGAGCTCCTTGTGGTAGCTGTCCGCGGAGCGGTTGCCCTTGATGGAGAGGAACTTCTCGATCCGCTCCTCCACCGACGTGCGCGCCTCGACGACGGCCGGGTGGTCCTCGGCGACCTTCTCGAACGGGCCGTCGGCGAGGTACTCGCGGATGGTGTTCGGCAGCACGAAGTAGCCGTCGGCCAGGCCCTGCATCAGCGCCGAGGCGCCGAGCCGGTTGGCGCCGTGGTCGGAGAAGTTGGCCTCGCCGGCGACGAACAGGCCCTCGAGGTTGGACTGCAGGTTGTAGTCGACCCACAGCCCGCCCATGACGTAGTGCACGGCGGGGTAGATGCGCATCGGCACCTCGTAGGGGTTCTCGCCCGTGATCCGCTCGTACATGTCGAGGAGGTTGTCGTACTTCTCCTCGATGCCGTCCTTGCCCAGACGCGCGATCGCGTCGGCGAAGTCGAGGTAGACCCCGCGACGGAAGTCGCCGACGAGCGGGCCGACACCGCGACCCTCGTCGCACATGTTCTTGGCCTGGCGCGAGGCGATGTCGCGGGGGACCAGGTTGCCGAAGGAGGGGTAGATCCGCTCCAGGTAGTAGTCGCGGTCCTCCTCGGGGATGTCGCGCGGGTCCTTGTCGCAGTCCTCCTTCTTCTTCGGCACCCAGATGCGGCCGTCGTTGCGCAGCCCCTCGGACATCAGGGTCAGCTTCGACTGGTGCTCACCGGAGACCGGGATGCAGGTCGGGTGGATCTGCGTCATGCACGGGTTGGCCATGTAGGCGCCCTTGCGGTGCGCGCGCCACGTGGCGGTGACGTTGCAGCCCATCGCGTTGGTGGAGAGGTAGAAGACGTTGCCGTAGCCGCCGGAGGCGAGGACGACGACGTCGGCGAGGTGGGTCTCGATCTCGCCGGTGACCATGTCGCGGGCGATGATGCCGCGGGCGCTGCTTGCCGCTCCTCGACCATGATCAGCTCGAGCATCTCGTGGCGGGTGTACGTCGTGACGGTGCCGGCCGCGACCTGGCGCTCGAGCGCCTGGTAGGCGCCGATGAGCAGCTGCTGGCCGGTCTGGCCGCGGGCGTAGAAGGTGCGGGAGACCTGCACGCCGCCGAAGGAGCGGTTGTCGAGCAGGCCGCCGTACTCACGGGCGAAGGGGACGCCCTGGGCGACGCACTGGTCGATGATGTTGGCGCTGACCTCGGCCAGGCGGTAGACGTTCGACTCGCGCGAGCGGTAGTCGCCGCCCTTCACGGTGTCGTAGAAGAGGCGGTAGGTGGAGTCGCCGTCCTCCTTGTAGTTCTTGGCCGCGTTGATGCCGCCCTGGGCCGCGATGGAGTGCGCGCGCCGCGGGGAGTCCTGGTAGCAGAACGACTTCACGTTGTAGCCGGCCTCGCCGAGCGTGGCGGCGGCGGCGCCGCCGGCCAGGCCGGTGCCGACGATGATGATGTCGAGCTTGCGGCGGTTGGACGGGTTGACCAGCCGGTTGTCCATCTTGCGGTTGGTCCAGCGGTCCGCGATCGGCCCGGTGGGGGCGTTGGCGTCGACGAGGGGCTCGCCGGGCACGTAGTAGCCGTGCGCGTCGTCCGACTGCTGCGACGAGACCGTGTTGGTCGCGACGGTGCCGGACGGGTCGAGGGTGGATGCCATGAGGGACTCCCTACTTCTCGATGATGCCGAGGAGGACGGACAGGGGAACGAGCGAGAAGCCGCCCGCGATGACCACGGCGATGACCCAGCCGGCCATCTTGGCCCGGGCCCGCGACGCCGCGGTGCCGGTGAGGCCCAGCGTCTGCAGCGAGCTCCACGTCCCATGGTGCAGGTGCAGTCCGAGCGCCACCATCGCCACAAGGTAGATGATCGTCATCCACCACAGGTCGAACGTGTCGACCAGCAGGGAGTAGGGATCGCCGGCGCTGCCGCCGGTGTTGCCGTTCGACGGGTTGATCCGCCCGATCGAGAAGTTGAGCAGGTGCCAGACCAGGAAGACCAGGATCGTCACGCCGCCCCAGCGCATGGTGCGCGAGGAGAGCGAGGAGGCGACGTTCTTCTTGACGGCGTACTTCACCGTGCGCGCCGCGTGCGCGCGGCGCGTCAGCGCCACGGCGCAGGCCACGTGGACGACCAGGGCGGCGATCAGGCCGACCCGGACGATCCACAGCAGGCCGGACTCGGGGAGGATCGGCTCGCCGATGACGCGGAGGTGCTCCGCATAGCCGTTGAACGACTCCTGGCCGCTGAAGGCCTTCAGGTTGCCGTACATGTGACCGAGCACGAACGCGATGAACGCGATCCCGCTGAGGGCCATGAGGAGCTTGAGGGCGATCGTCGACCGCGTACCGCGCGATCCCTTCGCCAGGGGTGTTCCTGTTGTCACTGCCACAACAGGGCACTCTACGACCGCAGCCGCGTGCGATGTGACCCCACCCATGTGAGATAGGTCCGGTTAGGACACCCTTACAACCGGCCGCGTCCGGTTCCTACGGAGCGCTGACCGCGTGCCCGGCGACCTGGGCCAGGAGCGGGACGAGCTCGTCGACCGCGGTCACCCAGGTACGCCGGGAGGCCAGCTCGCGGCCGTGCGCGCCGAGCAGCGAGCGGTGCCGGTCCGCCGGCGACCGCCTCGACGGCACGGCGCAGCCCGCGCGGGTCGGTGGGGTCGTAGAGGAGGCCGGTCTCGAGGTGCCGTACGACGTCGGTCGCGCCCCCGGAGCGCGGCGCGACGACGGGCACGGCGCTGGCCGCGGCCTCGCGCAGCGCGTGGGAGCAGGTCTCGTGCTCGCCGGGGTGCACGAGCAGGTCGAACGTGGGCAGCGCGATGGTGAGGTCGCCGGTCGGCAGGGGGCCGGTGACCTTGGCTGCCGGGAGCCGGGCCTCGAGCCACTCGCGCTGGGACCCGCCGCCGATGACGACCAGGCGGATCCCCGGCACGTCGGCCAGCTCGGCGAGGCGCCGTACGACGTGACGCTTGTGGAGGCTCCCGACATACCCGACGACGACCTGGGGGCCGTCCGCGGAGCGGGCGCGCGACCAGGAGTCGTGCAGCCACTGGTCACGCAGCGCGGGGGTGAAGGCCGCGGTGTCCACGCCGGGCCGCCACAGGGTGGCGGTGACCCCGAACTCCGCCACGCGGTCGACCATCCACGTCGAGGTGACCAGGACGGCGTCGGTCCGAGCGGCGACCTTGGCCCGCCAGTAGTCGGCGGCGAGGTCGAGCACCGGCGACTGCTCGACGACCACGGAGGGGATGCCGGCGCGGCTGGTGTGCTTGAGCGCCTTGCGACCGAGCGTGCCGGGGGAGGTGACGTGCACGAGGTCGGGGGCGAACGCGTCGATGGCGGCCCGCACCTGGGCGCCGGTGGGCTCGAGCGGACGGATCCGCACCACCTGGGAGGTTCGGTACGTCGACAGCCCGGGCCCGGGGGTGATGATCCGGACCGTGTGGCCGAGGTCGACCAAGCGGTCGGCCACCGCCTTGAGGGTGGTCGTCGTGCCGTCGTAGGCGGGGTAGAAGGTCTCGGTCACCAGGGCGATCCGCATGGCGCCAGCATCGGGGCACCGGACGACCCGCGCGCCACGGGCGCGTGACCACCCGATGAACGCTGTGCCGCGCCCGGGAGGGCGGTGCCTGAGCCCGGTGCCTGGGGGCGGTGCCGGGCGACGGTGCCGGCGACGGTGCCGGCGACGGTGCCCGAAGATTTCGCGACCCGGACGCTCGCCCTCCTTCCCTGGACGTGCCGCAGGTGTGAAGGTGTGTCTCAAGCGGATGTACGGGGATGCGGTGGACGAGGCGCCGGACGTCGAACGGCTGTGGCAGGTCACAGCCGAGCACTCACCTGTCGGGATGACCCTGGTCAGCCCCCAGGGCGAGGTGCTCACCGCCAACCGGGCGCTCTGCGTCATGCTCCGGTGCGAGGAGGGCGACCTGGTCGGCACCGGGTACGAGGGCCTGACCCACGCCGAGGAC
The DNA here is from genome assembly GCA_963757695.1 of uncultured Actinomycetota bacterium. Classification (GTDB taxonomy): domain Bacteria; phylum Actinomycetota; class Actinomycetes; order Propionibacteriales; family Nocardioidaceae; genus Nocardioides. Next base: position 248,944 of record CAVWTJ010000001.1, on the reverse strand, counting down.
CGGGCCCGTCACGAGCGGCTCTTCGCCGACCTGATCGCCGGTCGCTGCGACAGCTACCGGCTCACCAAGCAGGTGCCTGCGCCGCGACGGCTCGGTGCTGTGGGGCGACCTGTCGGCGGCGTTGCTCCGCTCGGAGACGGGCGAGCCGCGCTACGTCATCGGACAGCTGAGCGACGTCACCCGCCAGCGCGAGCACGAGGACGCAGCTCGCCCGTGCGCTCGAGGTCATCACGAAGTCAGCGCCGCGTGGCGCAGGCCATCGTGGACACCGTCGACGTCGGGCTGGTGCTCGTCGACGCCGACGGGCACATCGAGGACTGGAACCGGCAGCACGCCGACTTCATGACGCTCGCCTTCCCCGACGGCCACCATGGCGAGGCCGGCCAGCAGGGGAGGTCTATGCGGAGGACGGGGTGACCCGGCTCGAGTCCGAGCTGCTGCCGAGCACGCGGGCGGCCCGCGGCGAGGAGTTCGACGACGTCCGTGTCTGGATCGGCTCCGACCCCCTGACCCGACGAGCGATCGCGATCTCGGCCAGGACCGTGCGCGACGCCTCCGGTGGGTTCGCCGGGGCGGCGCTCGCCCTCAGCGACATCACCGACCTGATGCGGGCGATCCAGGCACGCGACGACTTCCTGGCAGCGGTCTCGCACGAGCTGCGCACGCCGCTCACCTCCGTCGTCGGCCACCTCGAGGTGCTGCTCGACCACGGCGACCTCGACGACGGGCCGGTCCGCCAGCTGCGGGTCATCGAGCGCAACGCCGCTCGGCTCCACCGGCTGGTCTCCGACCTGCTCGACTCGGCCGAGCACCGCGGCGGCCCCGTGCGGCTCACCCGCTCGCCGGTCGACCTGACCCAGCTCGTCGGCGAGGCGCTGGAGTCCGCAGCCCCGGCGGCCCGCGCGTCCGGCATCGTCCTGGGCTCCACCCTGGTCGAGGGGCTGGTGGCCGTGGTGGACCCGCAGCGGCTGCGCCAGGTGATCGACAACCTGATCTCGAACGCCGTCAAGTACACCGACCCGGGCGGGCGGGTCGACGTCCGGCTCGACGCCGTCGACGGCGAGGTCCGGCTCGAGGTCAGTCGACAGCGGGATCGGCATCGACGCCGACGACGTGCCGCACCTGTTCAGCCCCTTCTTCCGCTCGCAGCAGGCCGCGCGCCCGGCACGCCCCGGGCGTGGGCCTGGGCCTCGGCATCTGCGAGTCGATCGCCGTCGCCCACGGTGGCCGGATCGAGGTCGCGAGCACCCTCGGGAAGGGCACCACCCTCTCCGTGCGGCTTCCCCTCGTCGAACCCGCCCGCGCCTGACCCCGGGGCCTGCGGATGCCGCACGACGCGCACCCAGGGAGTCGTCCCGTGTTTCAGAAACATCACACTCGGTGGCCGCACGTCTCACCGGGCTCCTACAGTGCCCCCATGACATCTGAGGGGACCGTCGAGGGCGGCCTGGACGAGCCGACCGAGCTCGAGCCCGACCAGGGCTCGCTCGACCTGGCCCAGGCCGAGGACGTGCACACGCGCGCCGACTGGGAGAAGGCCGCCGCCGCCGTGCTGCGCAAGGCCCGCCGGATGACCGACGAGGACGACGACGCGCGGGTCTGGGACGAGCTGGCCCGTACCACCCTCGACGGCATCGCCGTCACCCCGCTGGGCACGCCCGACCTGCTCGGCGGGCTCACCACGGCGGGTCGTCCGACGCGGCGGGGCGACTGGGACATCCGCGCCCACCTCGGCGCCGGCGACGAGAAGGCGACCAACGAGGACGCCCTGCTCGACCTGACCGGCGGCGTCACGTCGCTGTGGCTCTCGGTAGGCCCCGAGACCGACTTCGCGCAGCTGCTGGACGGCGTCTTCCTCGACCTGGCGCCGGTGGTGCTGGAGGCGAGCGACGACCCGGTCGCGACGGCACGGGCGTTCCTGTCCCACGTGGGCGACCTCGAGCTCCACCCCGGCACCAACCTCGGCGTCCCCGCCGAGCGGGCGACGGCCGACGTGGCGGGCCTGGCGACGTCGGCCGGTGTGCTCGGCTTCGTCGTGGACGCCGGCGCGGTCCACGACCGGGGCGCCTCCGACGTGCAGGAGCTGGCCTCGTCCATGTCGCTGGCCGCGCAGTACCTCCGCCGCCTCACCGACCAGGGCGTGTCCGTCGACGACGCCGCGGCGCTGGTCGAGTTCCGCTACGCCGCCACCGACGAGCAGTTCGCCACGATCGCCAAGCTGCGCGCAGCGCGCCGGTTGTGGGCCCGGATGCTGGAGCTGAGCGGGGCCGGCACCGTCGCACCGATGCGGCAGCACGTCGTGACGAGCAGGCCGATGATGAGCCGCTACGACCCCTACGTGAACATGCTGCGCACGACGGTCGCCGCCTTCGCGGCCGGCGTCGGTGGTGCCGACTCCGTGACGGTGCTGCCCTTCGACGCCCCGCTCGGCAAGCCCGAGACGCTGGGCCGACGGATCGCCCGCAACACCTCGGCGCTCCTGGTCTCCGAGTCGCACCTGGGCAAGGTGGCCGACCCCGCGGGCGGGTCGTACGCGGTGGAGAAGCTCACCGACGACCTCGCGATCGCCGCCTGGGCGCTCCTCGGCGAGCTGGAGGAGGGTGCCGACCTCGACGGAGCTGATCGAGGAGGTCGCCGCCGCCCGGGCCCGCCAGGTGGCCACCCGCACCCGCCCGATCACCGGCCTCACCGAGTTCCCCGACCTCGCCGAGGAGCTGCCCGCACGGCAGCCCGACGGTGCCTTCGAGGGTGTCCGGACCTACGGCGCCGCCTTCGAGGCCCTCCGGGACGAGCCCGCCGCGGGCCACGTGTTCCTGGCCACCCTCGGCCCGATCGCCGCGCACACGGCCCGCGCCACCTTCGCCAGCAACCTGTTCGCCGCCGGCGGCGTGGCGGTCGACGTCGCGGGTGCCACGGACGGCGTCGAGGCGCTGCTGACGGCGTACGACGGCCAGCCGGTCGTGTGCCTCGCCGGCGCCGACGCGGCGTACGCCGAGTGGGGCGAGGCCGCCGCGAGCGCGCTGCGCGAGGCGGGGGCCGCCCGGGTGGTCGTCGCCGGCAGGGCGACCGACTACACCGACGACTCCTGCGCGGTGGGCGTGGACGCCCTGGCGTTCCTCACCCGGACGAGAGAGGCCCTGTCATGAGCACCGTCATGAGCACTGTCATGAGCACCGTCGTGAGCCCCGTCACGAGCACCCCACGCCGTCCTGGACTCCCGCCGCTCCGACCCGCTGCCGACCACGTCCGAGGTGACCACGCATGAGCGTCCCGAAGAGCTTCGCCGGCCTCGACCTGGGTGGCGGCTCCGCCACGACCGGGTCCGCTGCGACGGGTGAGCCGTGGCTCAGCCCCGAGGGCATCGGCATCCTGCCCGGCTACGGGCCCGAGCACCTGGAGGGTCTGGACGCCCTCGACACCTGGCCGGGGCTGAGCCCGTTCCTGCGCGGGCCCTACCCGACGATGTACACGACCCAGCCGTGGACGGTGCGCCAGTACGCCGGCTTCTCCACCGCCGAGGCGTCCAACGCGTTCTACCGCCGCAACCTCGCGGCCGGCCAGAAGGGGCTGTCGGTCGCCTTCGACCTGGCCACCCACCGCGGCTACGACTCCGACCACCCCCGGGTGCGCGGCGACGTCGGCATGGCCGGTGTCGCCATCGACTCGATCTACGACACCCGGACCCTCTTCGAGGGCATCCCGCTGGACCAGATGTCGGTCTCGATGACCATGAACGGCGCCGTGCTGCCCGTGCTGGCGCTCTACATCGCCGCGGCCGAGGAGCAGGGGGTGAAGCCGGAGCAGCTCGCGGGGACGATCCAGAACGACATCCTCAAGGAGTTCATGGTCCGCAACACCTACATCTACCCGCCGGCGCCGAGCATGCGGATCATCTCCGACATCTTCAGCTACACCTCGGCGAAGATGCCGCGGTTCAACTCGATCTCGATCTCCGGCTACCACATGCAGGAGGCCGGGGCCACGGCCGACCTCGAGCTGGCCTACACGCTTGCCGACGGGGTCGAGTACATCCGCGCCGGCCTCGAGACCGGCATGACGATCGACGCGTTCGCGCCACGGCTGAGCTTCTTCTGGGCCACCGGGATGAACTTCTTCATGGAGGTCGCCAAGATGCGCGCGGCGCGGGCGCTGTGGTCGCGGCTGGTGCGCGACTTCGAGCCGGAGAACCCCAAGTCGCTGAGCCTGCGCACCCACAGCCAGACCAGCGGCTGGAGCCTGACCGCGCAGGACGTCTTCAACAACGTGGGTCGCACCGCGATCGAGGCGATGGCCGCCACCCAGGGCCACACCCAGAGCCTGCACACCAACGCCCTCGACGAGGCGATCGCGCTGCCGACCGACTTCAGCGCCCGGATCGCGCGCAACACCCAGCTCCTGCTGCAGCAGGAGAGCGGCACCACCGGGACCATCGACCCGTGGGCCGGCTCCTACTACGTCGAGCGTCTGACCCACGACCTCGCCGAGCGCGCATGGGCGCACATCCAGGAGGCCGAGCAGGCCGGTGGCATGGCGAAGGCGATCGAGCAGGGCATCCCCAAGATGCGCATCGAGGAGGCCGCGGCCCGTACGCAGGCGCGGATCGACTCGGGCCAGCAGAAGGTCATCGGCATCAACACCTACCGGCTGGCGGCCGAGGACAAGCTCGACGTGCTCAAGGTCGACAACGACGACGTCTACCGCCAGCAGATCGCCAAGCTGGAGCGGCTGCGTGCCGAGCGTGACGACCGGGCCGTGGCCTCGGCGCTGGACGCGCTGACCGCCAGCGCCGAGCGGGGTTCGGAGCAGGGCTCCCTCGACGGCAACCTGCTCGCGCTCGCCGTGGCCGCGGCGCGGGCCAAGGCCACCGTCGGCGAGATCTCGGACGCCATGGAGAAGGTCTACGGCCGCCACCAGGCAGTGATCCGTACGATCAGCGGGGTGTACCGAGACGAGTCCGCCGGCGGTGAGAGCACGCTCGTGCAGCAGGTGCTCGACGCCACCGCCGAGTTCGACGAGGCGGAGGGACGGCGGCCGCGCATCCTGGTCGCCAAGATGGGCCAGGACGGCCACGACCGCGGCCAGAAGGTCATCGTGTCCGCCTTCGCGGACATGGGCTTCGACGTCGACGTGGGCCCGCTGTTCTCCACGCCCGAGGAGGTCGCCCAGCAGGCCGTCGACGCCGACGTGCACCTGGTCGGGGTCAGCTCGCTCGCGGCCGGGCACCTCGCGCTCCTGCCGGCGCTCAAGGCGGCGCTGGCCGAGCAGGGCCGCGACGACATCATGGTCGTCATCGGCGGCGTGATCCCGCCCGACGACGTCCCCACCCTGCTCGAGATGGGTGCCGCCTCGGTGTTCCTGCCGGGCACGGTCATCGCCGAGTCGGCCCTCGACCTCTTGGCCAAGCTGCGGGACCAGCTCGGCCACCGCGGTGGTTGAGGTGCGAGGAGCGCCGGCGACGAGCCGGTCCCGGTGGTTGAGGTGCGAGGAGCGCCAGCGACGAGCCGGTCCCCGGTGGTTGAGGTGCGAGGAGCGCCAGCGACGAGCCTCGAAACCCAGCCTGCCGAGCGCCGCCCGCACCCCGCCGACGGTGGTCACGACCACGTCGTGGCGCCGGCGACCGTTCGTGGCCCCTCGATCGGTCTGCTCGGCTCGTGATCGACGTCGCCACCCTCGTCGGGGGCATCCGGGCGGGCCGGCGCGCAGCAGTCGCGCAGGCGATCACGCTCGTCGAGTCCGCCCGGCCCGAACGCCGCGCCGCGGCCCGCGAGCTGCTCACCACCCTCACCGCTCCCCACGAGGGCACGGAGGGCGGCGTGCACTCGCCCGCGGTCCGGGTCGGCATCAGCGGCGTCCCGGGGGTCGGGAAGTCGACCTTCATCGAGGCCCTGGGCGGACGCCTCACCGCGGCCGGCCACCGGGTCGGCGTGCTCGCGGTCGACCCGTCCAGCGTGCGCACCGGAGGGTCGGTCCTGGGCGACAAGACCCGGATGCCGCAGCTGAGCGTCGACCCCCGTGCCTTCATCCGGCCCAGCCCGTCGGTCGGCACGCTCGGGGGAGTGGCCCGCGCGACCGTGCAGGCGATGGCGGTGCTCGAGGCTGCGTCGTACGACGTGATCCTGGTCGAGACTGTGGGCGTGGGCCAGTCGGAGGTGACGGTCGCCGGGATGGTGGACACGTTCTTGTTCCTCACCCTGGCCCGCACCGGTGACCAGCTCCAGGGCATCAAGAAGGGCATCGTGGAGATCGCCGACGTCATCGCGGTGAACAAGGCCGACGGCGACCGGGAGCTGGAGGCCCGGGGAGCCGCTCGCGAGCTGGCCGGAGCGCTGCGCCTGGTGCGGGGACACGGCGAGTGGGCGCCACCGGTCGTCACCGTCTCGGGCCTCACCGACGTGGGCGTGGCCGAGCTCTGGGACCACGTCCTGGGCCACCGCGAGCACCTCGGCGTCGAGGGCCTCGCGAGCAAGCGCGCCGACCAGCAGCTGGAGTTCACCTGGGCACTGGTGCGCGACGAGCTGGACCAGCGGCTGCGTCACTCCGCCCCGGTGCGGGCCATCCGCGACCAGGTCCGCAGCGAGGTGCTGGCCGGCGACCTGCCGGCCACCGTGGCCGCGGACCGTATCCTCGCCGCGTACGACGAGCGGTAGGAGCCTGCCCGCCCGCGCGGGGTCGGCGCGAGCCGGGCACTAGCCTGGAGCAATGACGCCTGTGTCGGAGTGGTCCGCCCTGATCGCCTCGGTCGTCGCCGCGCACGGTGACGAGCTGGTCGAGCTGCGTCGCGACCTGCACGCCCACCCCGAGCTGTCGTGGCACGAGACGCGCACCAGCCAGCTCGTCGGCGAGCGCCTCGAGAAGGCCGGCTGGCGGCTCTCGCCCGTGTCGACCACCGGCGTCATCGCCGATCTCGGTCCCGCTCCCGCAGCGGGCACCGGCGTCGTGGCGCTCCGGGCCGACATCGACGCGCTCCCCGTCCAGGACGTGACCGACCTGCCCTGGTCGAGCACCGTGCCGGGTGTGGCCCACGCCTGCGGGCACGACGTGCACACCACGGCGCTGCTGGGCGCCGCGCTGGCGCTGGGCGAGCTGGACGAGAGGGGCCGGCTGCCCGGACCGGTGCGGCTGCTGTTCCAGCCGGCCGAGGAGGTCATGCCGGGCGGTGCCAAGCAGCTCATCGCGGAGGGCGCGCTCGACGACGTCTCCCAGATCTATGCGCTGCACTGCGAGCCGTCGGTCGACGTCGGCCGGGTCGGGCTGCGCACCGGCGCGCTCACCAGCGCGGCCGACCGGATCGAGGTCCACCTCGCCGGCAGCGGCGGCCACACCTCGCGGCCCCACCTGACCGGCGACCTGACGTTCGCGCTGGCCAAGGTCACCAGCGAGCTGCCCGCGGTGCTCAGCCGCCGGATGGATCCCCGGGCCGGCGTGAGCGTGGTGTGGGGGATGCTGCGAGCCGGGTCGGCGGTCAACGTGATCCCCGACCACGGCCTGGTCGGAGGGACCGTGCGGATCCTGGACCCGTTGGCGTGGTCGCGCTGCGAGCCGATCGTCCGCGAGGCCGTCGCCGACATCGTGCGCCCCTACGGCGTCACCGCGCGGGTCGACTACCTGCGCGGCGTACCGCCGGTGGTCAACCACCCCCGCTGCAACGAGCTCGTCAGCGCCGCCGCCACGGCCGTGCTCGGGCCGCACGCCCGGACCGAGGTCCCGCAGAGCCTCGGCGGCGAGGACTTCGGGTGGTACGGCGAGCAGGTCCCCGGAGCCATGTTCCGCCTCGGGACGCGGACGCCGGGCGGCCCGACGTACGACCTGCACCAGGGCAACCTGCGCGTCGACGAGCGGGCTGTCGGCTACGGCGCCTCACTCCTGGCCTCGACCGCCGTGCTGGCCCTGTCCTAGGGCGTCGCCCGCCACCCACGCGACGGCGACGTCGGCAGTCCGCCCGGCGGAGGAGCCCCGCGGATCCCGGCGGAGCCGGACGTCAGTCCGGCCGGTAGGGCAGGCCGTCCGCCGCGGGCGGACGCGAGCGGCCGACCAGGCCGGCCACCGCGAAGATCGTGACGAGGTAGGGCAGCATGAGCATGAACTCGCTGGGCACCGGGGAGCCGATCGCCGACAGCACGCCCTGCAGGTTGGAGGCGAAGCCGAAGAGCAGCGCTGCGAGCGTGGCCTTGATGGGGTCCCACTTGCCGAAGATCACGGCGGCCAGGGCGATGTAGCCCGCGCCGCCGGTGAGCTCCCGGTTGAACTGCGGGACGGAGACCAGCGTGTAGAAGGCGCCGCCCATGCCGGCCATCGCGCCGCCGATGAGGATGGCGCGGTAGCGGGTCCGGTTGACCTTGATGCCGACCGTGTCGGCGGCCTTGGGGTGCTCGCCGACCGCGCGCAGGCGCAGTCCCCACCGGGTGCGGTAGAGCGCCCAGCTGATGACGGCGACCAACACGTAGAGCAGGTAGACGATCGCGGTCTGGCGGAACAGCACCGGCCCGACGAGCGGGATCTCCGAGAGGACGGGGATGGCGAGGCGGGAGAAGCGGGGCGGCGAGTTCAGGCTGGCAGTGTTGGGCACGAGCACCTGGGTGAACAAGAAGCTGGTCACGCCGATCACGAGGACGTTGAGCACCACGCCGACGATGATCTGGTCGACGAAGTAGGTGATGGCGAACAGTCCCAGGATCAGCGCCACGAGGGCGCCGGCGGCCATGGCGCCCACCAGTCCGCCCCAGACCGAGCCGGTGATCGAGCCGAAGATCGCGGCCGCGAAGGCACCGGCGAGCAGCTGGCCGTCGATCGCGATGTTGACGACTCCGGCGCGCTCGCCGATGACCCCGCTCATGGCGCCGAAGACCAGCGGAACGGCGAGCGCGATCGAGCCGCCCAGCAGCCCCACGACCGGGATCGTGCCACCGGCGGCGGCCCAGGAGAGGAAGCCGATCATCGCCAGCAGGGCGAAGCCGGCGATCGCCCAGAGAGGCGTGTCGGTGCGAGCGACCCGCAGCCGGCGCCACGTCTCGGCAGAGATCAACGCCAGGAGGATGACCATGATCCAGCCGGTGCCCTCGGCGGGCACCGTGATCTCGGGGATCGTGAAGAAGTCGTCGGACGCGGACAGGCGGAAGGTGGTGTCGCCGGGCTGGTCGCCGAACACGAGCAGCGCGGCGAGGCCCAGCGTGATCACGCTGAGCAGGATCGGCGTCTTCGCGCTCAGCGCCCGGCGGGACCGCTGGGCGTCGGGGGCCGGCGTCTCGGCGGGTTCGGCAGCAGCGGGCTCGGCGAGGTGGCTCACACCGCCTCCTTCACGGGTAGACGGAAGAGCGCCCGGACCAACGGCGGCGCCGCGATGAAGAGCACGATGAGGGACTGGATGACCAGGATGATGTCGACCGGGATCCCTTCGGAGGCCTGCATGGCGAAACCGCCGGCCTTGAAGGCGCCGAAGAGCAGTCCGGCACCGAGGATGCCGAGCGGACGGGAGCGACCGAGCAGGGCGACCGTGATGGCGTCGAACCCGATGCCGGCATCGAGGTCGACGGTGATGCCGTTGGGGACGGTGCCGAGGGCCTGGTTGGCGCCGGCCAGCCCGACCAGGCTGCCGGCGATCAGCATCACCACCACGTAGGTGCGTCCCACGTCGATGCCGGCGCTGCGAGCGGCGTTGGGGTTCTCACCCACGGCACGGAAGCGGTAGCCCATCGCGGACCGGTTGAGGATCCACCAGACCACGGCGACCGCGACCAGGGCCAGGACGAAGCCGAGGTGGAGGTTGTAGCGCGCACCGAGGACATCGGGCAGCCGTGCATCGTCGGGGATGGGCAGCGACTTGGGGTTGACGGAGCCCGGGGCCTGCAGGATGCCCTGGCGCGACAGCATGAAGAAGACCAGGTAGAAGCCCACGTAGTTGAGCATGATCGTCACGATGACCTCGTGGGCGCCGGTACGGGCCTTGAGGAGGCCTGCGATCCCGGCCCACAGCCCGCCGGCGAGGATGCCCGCGACGACGGCGGCGATCAGCAGGAGCGGGCCGGGCAGGTCGGCGTTCAGGGCGACGTACCCGGATGCGGCCCCGGCCAGGAGCATCTGACCCTTGCCGCCGATGTTGAACAGGCCGGCACGGAAGCCGAGCCCGACGCCCAGGCCGGCCGCGATCAGGGGGCCGGAGAACTTGAGCGTCTCGGTGAGCGGCCGGATCTTCGAGGAGAAGCCGTCGGCCCGGTCGTTGTAGATCGAGCCGCGGAAGAGCGCCGTGTAGGCACCGCTGATCGCGTCCCACGAGGCCTGCAGGAAGTCCTGGGGCCGGGAGAAGATGTACGACGAGGAGTCGCGCACCTGCTCGTCGGTGAACAGGATCATCAGCGACCCGACGAGCACGGCGAGGAACACCGAGAAGAAGGCGACCGCGGCGTTGCCGCTCGTGATCGAGCGCATGACGTGGTGCCACTGCTGCTGCTCGCCCTTGGCGGGGACGTGGTCGTCCTCCGGCGGGGGAGTGGCCTGGGTCTCGAGGTCGGTGCTCACGAGACCACCTCCGCCGGACGCTCGCCGGCCATCATCAGACCCAGCACGTCGCGTGGGGTGCCGGCCGGCACGATGCCGACGATCTTGCCGCGGAACATGACCATGATCCTGTCTGCGAGGGCAGAGACCTCGTCGAGCTCGGTCGAGACGACGATGACCGGGATCCCGGCGTCGCGGGTGGCGACGATCTGCTTGTGGATGAACTCGATGGATCCGACGTCGACGCCTCGGGTCGGCTGGGCAGCGACGAGGAGTCGCAGGTCGCGCGAGAGCTCACGCGCGACGACGACCTTCTGCTGGTTGCCCCCCGACAGGTTGCCGGCGTGGGTGAAGATGCCGGGGGCGCGGATGTCGTACTGCTCGAGCTTCTCCTGGGCGAAGGTGTTGAGCTTGGCCGCGCTGCACCGAGCCGTAGGAGGTGAAGTGCTTGCCGTGGCTGCGGTCGAGCATCAGGTTCTCGGCGATCGTGAAGGTGCTGACCAGCCCGTCGTTCTGCCGGTCCTCGGGCACGAAGCCCACGCCCGCGTCGAGGATCGTGCGCACGCTCTCGCCGGCCAGCTCCTGGTCGTCGAGGCGGATCGAGCCGGTGACGTGGTGCTGCAGGCCGAGCAGGGCCTCGGTGACCTCGGTCTGCCCGTTGCCCTGGACGCCGGCGATCACGAGGATCTCGCCACCGGTGACCGTGAAGCTGCACGTCGTCGACGTGCGCGATCCCCTTGTCGTCGATGACGGTGAGGCCCTCGACCACCAGGGAGCTGTCGCGCAGGACGGGCTCGTCCTTGTGCACCGTCAGCTCGACCGGCCGGCCGACCATGAGCGAGGCGAGCTCGGCGTTGCTGGCCGTCGGACTGGCGTCGCCGACCACCTTGCCGAGGCGGACGACGGTGATCTTGTCGGCCACCTCGCGCACCTCGCGCAGCTTGTGGGTGATGAAGATGATCGCGACGCCGGAGTCCTTGAGCTGGCGCATGATGTCCATCAGCTCGTCGGTCTCCTGGGGTGTCAGGACCGCGGTCGGTTCGTCGAAGATGAGCACCTTGGCGTCGCGGGAGAGGGCCTTGATGATCTCCACGCGCTGCTGCACCCCGACCGGCAGGTCCTCGACGATCGCATCGGGGGGGACGTGGAAACCGAAGCGCTCCGAGATCTCCAGCACGCGCGCCCGGGCGGCGTCGAGGTCCAGGGAGCCGGCGAAACCGGTGCTCTCGTTGCCGAGCATGACGTTCTCGGCGACGCTGAAGACCGGGACCAGCATGAAGTGCTGGTGGACCATGCCGATGCCGGCCGCGATGGCGTCGCCGGGCCCGGCGAAGTGCTGCACCTCGCCGTCGAGCAGGATCTCGCCCTCGTCCGGCCGGTAGAGGCCGCAGAGGACGTTCATCAGGGTCGACTTGCCGGCGCCGTTCTCGCCGAGCAGGCAGTGGATCTCGCCCGGCTCGACGGTGAGCGAGGTGCGATCGTTGGCGACCAACGTGCCGAAGCGCTTGGTGATGTTGCGCAATTCGAGCTGCATGGAGTGGATCCTAGGACTGGTGTGATCGGGACGCGACGCGCAGGTGGCAGGACGCGCGGCGCCGGCTCGGGCGACGCGCGGGACTTCGGAGATGACACGGAGGGAGGCCGACCAGTGGCCGACCTCCCTCCGCGCGGTGGTGCAGGTGGATCAGGACATCACTGGTTGAGGTAGGAGTCGACGGTGATGGACCCGTCGATGATCCCGGCCTTGATGTCGTCGAGCTCGCCCGGGAGCGTGTCGGAGACCTTGCTCTCGTAGTCGTGGAACGGCGCGATGCCGACCCCGTCGTTCTCCAGCGTGCCGATGTAGGCCTCGGGGTCGAAGCTGTCGTCGCCGGCGGCCATGATGGCGTCGTAGGTCGAGACCTTCATGTTCTTCAGGATCGAGGTCATGACGACGTCGCGGGTGTTCGGGTCGGTCTCGTAGAAGTCCGCGTCCACCCCGATGAGGGCGACGTCCTTGCCCGAGTCGGCGATGGCCGACAGCGCGCCCTGGTAGATCGGGCCACCGACGGGCAGGAGCACGTCGGCACCCTGGTCGATGAGCTGCTTGGCCGTCGTGGTCGCGGTCTGGTTGGCCTCGAAGCCACCGGTGAAGGAACCGTCCTTGCCGTCCCAACCGACGACCTTGACGTCCTTGCCCTTCTCGGAGGCGTAGTAGTCCACGCCCTGCTTGAAGCCGTCCATGAAGACCGTCACGGTCGGGAACGGCTGGCCGCCGTAGGTGCCGACGGTGCCGGTCTCGGTGAAGTCCGCAGCCGCGTAACCGGCCAGGAACGCCGCCTGGGCGGTGTCGAAGAGGAGCGGCTTGACGTTGTCGGCGTCCTTGTTGCCGTCGAAGTCGTTGTCGGCCGCGTCGTCGATCAGCGCGTACTCGATGTCGGGGTTCGCGGTCGCGGACTCGACGGTCGCGGCGGAGAGCGCGAAGCCCACCGTCACGATCATGTCGCAGCCCTCGGCGACCAGGCTCTCCAGGTTGGGGGCGTAGTCGTTCTCGCTGTTCGACTCGACCGCCTTGAAGTCGGCGCCGAGCTCGTCGGCAGCCTGGACGACGCCCTCGTAGCTGAGCTGGTTGAAGGACTTGTCGTCGAACCCACCCGCATCGGAGACGATGCAGGGGAGGAAGTCGGTGGTGACCGCTCCGGCCGACTCGGTGTTGTCGGTGCCGGCGTCGGACTCCGCGGGAGCGTCGCCGCACGCAGCCAGGGCCGTCGTTGCCGCCAAGGCAGCGATGCTGCCGACGACGGCGTTCCTCATCTTCTTCACGTGGTGCCTCCAGATCCGTGCCCCGCTCGGATTGTGGGGCAGCGATCGGCTAACCTAACCGATCCCGGCACCTCACGTCGCCAAGAACCCCAAGCATGATCCAACGGTTACACAGATGGAATCTTGCGGGCATCGGGCGTCATCGCCGGAAACAGTCCGGTGGTCGCTCCCGTCCCCCGTCGACTGCGGTTCACCAGGACATCAGCACGGTCAGCCCGCGAGGGCCCGAGGAGAAGAGTCCGACGTGGAGACGACATCGTTCGACTGGTCCGGGCTGCAGGCAGCTGCCACGGAGATCATGGGTCGCGCCTACGCGCCGTACTCCGGGTACCCGGTCGGCGCGGCCGCCGTGGTGGACGACGGCCGGGTCGTCGTCGGCTGCAACGTCGAGAACGCGGCGTACGGCGTCACCCTGTGTGCCGAGTGCGGGCTCGTGTCGTCCCTGCACGCCGGCGGCGGTGGTCGCCTGACCCACTTCGTGTGCGTCAACGGCGCCGGCGACGTCATCATGCCGTGCGGGAGGTGTCGCCAGCTCCTCTTCGAGAACGGCGGCGCCGACCTGCTGCTGATGACCGTCTCGGGCGTGCGGCGGATGGACGAGGTGCTGCCGGACGCGTTCGGCCCCGACGACCTGGGCTGACCGGCCCGATCAGCCCGAGGACGCGGTCGGGGAGACGTGGCCTAGGCTCGCGCCATGCTGCACGACGCCGTCGAGATCATCACCACCAAGCGCGACCACCAGGCCCTCTCCGAGAGCCAGATCGACTGGGTGGTCGATGCCTACACCCGCGGCGAGGTCGCCGACGAGCAGATGGCGGCGCTGGCCATGGCGATCCTGCTCAACGGCATGGAGCGCAGCGAGATCACCCGCTGGACGGCGGCGATGATCGCCTCGGGCGAGCGGATGGACTTCTCGGCCCTCTCGCGGCCGACCGCCGACAAGCACTCGACCGGTGGGGTGGGCGACAAGATCACCCTCCCGCTGGCGCCGCTGGTGGCGGCCTGCGGGGTCGCCGTTCCCCAGCTGTCGGGTCGCGGCCTCGGCCACACCGGCGGCACGCTCGACAAGCTGGAGTCGATCCCCGGCTGGCGGGCGGCGCTGTCGAACGAGGAGATGATGGCCCAGCTCGAGTCGGTCGGCGCGGTCATCTGTGCCGCCGGCGACGGCCTGGCGCCCGCCGACAAGAAGCTCTACGCGCTGCGCGACGTCACCGGCACGGTCGAGGCGATCCCGCTGATCGCCTCCTCGATCATGAGCAAGAAGATCGCCGAGGGCACCGGTGCCCTCGTCCTGGACGTCAAGGTCGGCACGGGTGCCTTCATGAAGGACCTCGACCGCGCCCGCGAGCTGGCGGAGGTCATGGTGGCGCTGGGCACCGACGCCGGCGTGCGCACCGTCGCGCTGCTGACCGACATGTCCACCCCCCTCGGGCTGACCGCCGGCAACGCCATCGAGGTCGCCGAGTCGGTGGAGGTGCTGGCCGGCGGCGGCCCGGCCGACGTCGTCGAGCTGACCCTGGCACTGGCGCGGGAGATGCTCACCGGGGCCGGCCGCACGGACGTCGACCCCGCGGACAAGCTCGCCGACGGCTCGGCGATGGATGCCTGGAACGCGATGGTCCGTGCCCAGGGCGGCGACCCGGAGGCGGAGCTGCCGGTGGCGCGGGAGTCGCACGTCGTACCGGCGCCCACGTCGGGCGTGCTGACCCGCCTCGACGCGATGGCCGTCGGGATGGCGGCCTGGCGTCTCGGCGCCGGTCGCGCGCGCAAGGAGGACCCGGTCCAGGCCGGGGCCGGGGTGGTCTGGCACGCCCGGCCGGGCGACACCGTGACGGCCGGCGACCCGCTGTTCACGCTGCTGACCGACGAGCCGGCCCGCTTCGACCGGGCTCTCGCCTCGCTCGAGGGCGCCTACGACGTCGGTTCCGGCGACGGCTTCACCGCCGCCCCCCTGGTCATCGACCGGGTCGGATGAGTCCTGCCGCCTCGCCGCGGGTCCTGCTCGCGACGTTCTGCCTGTGCCCGGAGGGCGAGGCCGGCGGCAGCCTGCTGGTCGAGGCGCTGGCGCGACGCGGGGTCGGCGCCGCCTGGGCCTCGTGGGACGACCCGACGGCGGACTGGGCGGGAGCCGACCTGGTCGCCGTTCGCTCGACCTGGGACTACCAGCGCCGGTTGCCGTCGTTCCGCTCCTGGCTGGAGCGGGTGGCAGCCACCACACCGTTCCTGAACGGCACCGACGCGTTCGCGTGGAACGTCGACAAGCGCTACCTGGCCGAGCTCGGCGCCTCCGTGCCCACGGTCCCGGGTGTCGCGGTCGACGACGACGACCTGCTGGGCGGGCTGCGGACCGCCCTGGCCCGGTGGGGCACCGTCGTCGTCAAGCCCCGCATCGGGGCCAGCGGCGTCGGCGTGGTGGTGGCCCGGCGTACCGACGACCCCGCGCTCGCCGGGCTGACGCCGGGGCCCTGGCTCGCCCAGCCGCTGGTGGAGTCGGTGCGGACGCGTGGTGAGTCCTCGGTCGTCGTGCTGGGTGGTCGCGCCTGGCCCAGGTCGACAAGGTCCCGGGTGCGGGGGAGGTGCGCGTGCACGAGGAGTACGGCGGCACGAGCCGCGCCGTGGCGCTGGACCCCGAGGCCGTCGCGCTCGCCCACGCCGCCGTCGCGGCCGCCGAGGAGATCCTCGGCCGACGCCTCGACTACGCCCGCGTCGACCTGATGGAGCTCGACGGCGGCCTGGTCGTGAGCGAGCTGGAGCTGATCGAGCCGGGGCTCTACCTCGACGTGGTGCCGGGGGTCGCGGAGGCCTTCGCCGACCTCGTCGTGGGCCGCCTCGCCTAGGGCCGGCCGCTCGACGCTCAGCCCAGCAGCAGGACGACCGTCTCGGCCACGCAGCCCGGCTTGGACTCGCCCTCGATCTCCACGACGTGCTTGAGGGTGACCTGCTTGCCGGCCGGGAGGTCGTCGCAGCCGGTCAACGTGACCGTCGAGCGCACCCGCTTGCCGACGAGCACCGGGTTCGGGAACCGCACCTTGTTGGTGCCGTAGTTGAGCTTCGCACCGGGGGTGTCGAAGGCGAGGATCGTGGTGCCCAGCACCGGGATCAGCGACAGCGTGAGGTAGCCGTGGGCGATGGTGCCGCCGAAGGGGCCGGCCGCCGCGCGCTCGACGTCGACGTGGATCCACTGGTGGTCACCGGTCGCGTCGGCGAAGGTGTTGACCCGGTCCTGGTCGATCTCGAGCCACTCGCTGGTGCCGAGCTCCTCGCCGACTGCTGCAGCGACCTCGTCGAAGGTGGAGAACGTGCGCATGGGGCTCCTCGGGTCGTGATCGGCACTGGATCGGCAGGTGGTTGGATGACGCCATGGAACCTACACGTGACCAGGTGCGGCAGGCCCCCAAGGTCGTGCTCCACGACCACCTCGACGGCGGTCTGCGACCGGCGACGATCGTCGAGCTCGCCGCCGAGATCCGCCACGAGCTGCCTGCGCCGGACGCCGAGTCGCTGGGTCGTTGGTTCACGGAGTCGGCGGACTCGGGCTCGCTGGAGCGCTACCTGGAGACCTTCGACCACACGGTCGCGGTGATGCAGACCGGCCCGGCGATCAGCCGGGTCGCCCGCGAGTGCGTCGAGGACCTCGCCGCCGACGGCGTCGTGTACGCCGAGATCCGCTACGCCCCCGAGCAGCACGTCTCCGAGGGCCTCACGCTCGACGAGGTCGTCGCCGCCGTGCGCGAGGGCTTCGAGGCCGGCGCCGCCGCCGCGGCCGAGCGGGGCCAGCGGATCGTCGTACGGCAGCTGCTGACCGCGATGCGACACCAGGCCCGCTCGATGGAGATCGCCGAGCTCGCCGTCGCCTGGCGCGAGCGCGGCGTGGCCGGGCTTCGACATCGCCGGCGCCGAGGCCGGCTACCCGCCCACCCGGCACCTCGACGCCTTCGAGTACCTCCAGCGCGAGAACTGCCACTTCACCATCCACGCCGGCGAGGCGTTCGGGCTGCCGTCGATCTGGCAGGCGATCCAGTGGTGCGGCGCCGACCGGCTCGGGCACGGCGTGCGGATCATCGACGACATCACCGTCCACGACGACGGCACCGTCGAGCTCGGCCGGCTCGCCGCCTACGTGCGCGACAAGCGGATCCCGCTGGAGATGTGCCCGGCCTCCAACGTGCAGACCGGCGCGGCGACCTCGATCGCCGAGCACCCCATCGGGCTGCTGACCGAGCTGCGCTTCCGGGTCACGGTCAACACCGACAACCGGCTGATGAGCGGCACCTCGATGACCGACGAGATGGCCTCCCTGGTCGAGGCCTTCGGCTACGGCTTCGCCGAGCTGCAGTGGTTCACCGTCAACGCGATGAAGTCGGCGTTCCTGCCGTTCGACGAGCGGCTCGCGATCATCGACGAGGTCATCAAGCCCGGGTACGCCGCCCTGGCCGCCCAGGGCTGAGCCGGGACGACCGGGGCCCTGGACCGCCCGTGGATGCCGGGCCCCGGCGGGTCACCCGGGGATCGTCTGCCTAGGCTGGCGGCGTGCTCATCACCAACCACGTGATCTCCGGCGCGCTGGTCGGCACCGTCGCGCCCGGGCCCGGTATCGGCCTTCGTCGCAGGTGTCGCCTCGCACTTCGCCCTCGACACCCTGCCGCACTGGGGTGACGAGGCGACGTTCCTCCGGGTCGCGGTCGTCGACGGCCTGGTCGGGCTGGCGCGATGGGCTTCATCGCCGCTCGGACGCCGCGGCACCGACGCACGCGCGTCGTGGCCGGGATGCTCGGCGCCTGCGCCCCGGACGCGGACAAGCCCAGCGAGCTGTTCTTCGGTCGCTCGCCGTACCCGGCGGCGCTCGACCAGTGGCACCGCGACATCCAGCGGCACGAGTCACCGCGGCGGCTGCCGCAGGAGGTCGTCGTGGCCGGCCTCGGGGCCCTGCTGCTCCGCCGTGTCCTGCGCTGACCCGTCGCTTGTCCGCTGACCCGTCGCTTCTAGAGCTGACGGGTCAGCGGAAAGGTGACGGGTCAGCGGGGGGTGATCGTGAACCAGGGCATCGGCCAGCCGGCGGTGGTCAGCCGGCCGGCGGTGAAGCTCCTCGCGGCGCAGCAGCACCACGCGCCCGACCGAGGGCTGGTAGCAGGCCAGCGCGTCGGGGTCGTGCTGCGGCGGGTCCGCGACCCCGGGTGGCAGGACGAGCACCACGTGTCGGGGGAGCGAGCCGCTGCCGACGTACAGGGCCCCGCCGGAGACCGCGAGCCGCCGGTACGCCGCCGCGCGCGACCACCGCGCGACGTGCAGGACGTGGTCGTGGCCGGTGACCGTCCCCAGCTCGCGCACCGCTGCCCACGGCGGCGTGCCCAGCGCGCGCGGCCACGGCACCTGGAGACGTCCGGTGCGGTCCCGGACCGACGTGAGCCGACGGTGCAGCGTGAGCACCTCGTCGCGGAAGGTGTCGCCGACGACCAGCGCGGCGCCGTACGACGGATCGCAGGTGGCCCGCGCCATCACCAGGCTCGCGGCGCCGCAGGAGCGTGCGTCCGGCTGGCGGAGGCCGGCCGTCAGCGGGTTCACGGGGTGCGGCTCGTCGGCCAGGGCCGCGACGGTGCGTCGGGCCTGCTCGTTGGACATCGGGCGGCAGCCGAGCGCGACCGCGTGGTCGACGACGAGGCGCTGGGCGCGCATCAGGGCCAGCCCGCGGCGCACGAGCACGAGCGGCGGCTTGCGGTGCTCGCGCAGGTCGCGGGTGAGCCGCCGCCAGAAGGTGACCACCGGGTGCTGGCGCAGGCACAGCGCGTCGGCGAGCAGCCCGGCCTCGCGCGCACGCGGCACGATCTCCTGGGCGAAGATCCCGTCGGCCACGAACAGCGCCGAGCCGTCGAGGTCGAGGTGCTGGTCGCCGGTGCGCCCGTTCTGCGAGATGTCGTAGACCGGCACGTCGGCCTCGCCTGCGCGACACAGCGCCTCGAGCGCGGCGAAGGCGTCGTCGAGGAGCCAGGAGTCGGGGTGGTCCCAGTCGACGATCCCGGCGTTGGCACCCTCGGTGATCCGCGGGAGCGTGGGGTCCCCGCCGCTCCTTGTAGAAGTCGTCGAGGCGCAGCACCGGCAGGCCGGTGCCCTCGGCGAGCCGGGACTTGCCCGAGCCGGAGGGTCCGGCGATCACGATGACGCGGGCGAGCACGGCCATGGGGGTGGTCAGGTCTCCTCAGACACCCATCGGGTGCCACACGGTCTTGATCTCCACGAAGTCGGTCATCGTGTCCAGGCCGGGGGCGGCCGACCAGTCGGGCTCGGCGGCCGGCGCGCGACGGACGCGCTTGAGGTTGTCGGCGGCAGCGACCTCGAGCTCGGTGGCCAGGTCGGTGTCACCGGCGACCCCGACCAGGTCGATGGCGTTGACGTCCATGTGCGAGGCGAGCCACGGCGCGATGACCGGGGCGGACCCGGTGAGGATGTTGACGACGCCGCCGGGGAGGTCGGAGGTGGCCAGCACCTCCGAGAACGTGATCGCCGGGAGCGGTCGCTCGAACGACGACACCACGACGGCGGTGTTGCCGGTGACGATGACCGGTGCGATGACCGACACCAGGCCGAGCAGCGCGGAGCCCTGGGGCGCCAGCACCGCGACCACTCCGGTCGGCTCGGGCGTGCTGAGGTTGAAGAACGGCCCGGCCACCGGGTTGGCGTTGCCGACCACCTGGGTGAGCTTGTCGGCCCAGCCGGCGTACCAGACGAGGCGGTCGATGGCGGCGTCGACGGCGGCGTTCGCCTTGGCGGCGCTCAGCCCCTCCGACTGCTGCACGGCCACCACGAACTGCGGGCGCCGGTCCTCCATGACCTCGGCGACGCGGTAGAGGATCTGCGCCCGGTTGTAGGCGGTGCGGCCCGACCAGGCGCCGAAGGCCTTGCGAGCGGCCACGACGGAGTCGCGCGCGTCCTTGCGGGAGGCGAGGGAGGCGTTGGCCACGAAGGTCCCCTTGGCGTCGTTGACGACGTAGGAGTGGCCCGACTCCGCGCGGGGGAACGCGCCACCGATGAACTGCTTGTAGGTCTTGCGCACGTCGATGCGGGCCATGGTCACTCGCCACCCTTCTGGTCGGCCTTGAGGTAGGCGGCCAGGCCGTGCCGGCCGCCCTCGCGCCCGTAGCCGGACTCCTTGTACCCGCCGAACGGGCTGGTCGGGTCGAACTTGTTGAACGTGTTGGCCCACACCACGCCGGCGCGCAGGGCGCTCGCCATGTGCAGGATGCGCGAGCCCTTCTCGGTCCAGACCCCCGCGGAGAGGCCGTACGGGGTGTTGTTGGCCTTCTCGACCGCCTCGGACGGCGTGCGGAAGGTGAGCACCGACAGCACCGGGCCGAAGATCTCCTCGCGAGCGATCCGGTGCGCCTGGGTGACGCCGGTGAAGAGCGTCGGCGGGAACCAGAACCCCTGCGCCGGGATCTCGCACTCCGGCGACCACCGCTCCCCGGCGCCCCCGGACACCTCCTGCTCGCCGATGTCCGAGAGCTCGCGGATCCGGGCCAGCTGGGCGGCGGAGTTGATCGCGCCGATGTCGGTGTTCTTGTCGAGCGGGTCGCCCATCCGCAGGGTGCTCATCCGGCGCTTGAGGCGCTCCAGCAGGTCGTCGGCGATCGACTCCTGCACGAGGAGCCGCGAGCCGGCGCAGCAGACGTGGCCCTGGTTGAAGAAGATGCCGTTGACGATGCCCTCGACGGCCTGGTCGAGCGGAGCGTCGTCGAAGACGATGTTGGCCGCCTTGCCGCCGAGCTCGAGGGTGACCCGCTTCGACGTGCCGGCCACGGTGCGGGCGATGGCCTTGCCGACGGCGGTGGAGCCGGTGAAGGCGACCTTGTCGACGTCGGCGTGGTCCACGATGGCCTGGCCGGTGGCGCCGGCCCCGGTGACGATGTTGACGACCCCGGCCGGGAGGTCGGCCTGCTGGCAGATCTCGGCGAAGAGCAGCGCCGTCAGCGGCGTGGTCTCGGCCGGCTTGAGCACGACCGTGTTGCCGCAGGCCAGGGCCGGGGCGATCTTCCACGCGAGCATGAGCAGGGGGAAGTTCCACGGGATGATCTGGCCCGCGACCCCGAGGGGCTGGGGGGAGGCGCCGTAGCCGGCGTGCTCCAGCTTGTCGGCCCAGCCGGCGTAGTAGAAGAAGTGCGCGGCCACGACCGGGATGTCGATGTCGCGCGACTCCTTGATCGGCTTGCCGTTGTCGAGCGACTCGGCCACGGCCAGCTCGCGGGCACGCTCCTGGATGATGCGCGCGATCCGGTAGAGGTACTTGGCGCGCTCGCTGCCGGGCATCCGGGACCACACGCGCGTGTAGGCGCGACGGGCGGCGGAGACGGCGGCGTCGACGTCGGAGGCGTCGGCCTCGGCGACCTCGGTGAGCACCTCCTCGGTGGCCGGGCTGATCGTCTTGAACGGCGTGCCCCTGCCGTCGACGAACTCGCCGTTGATGAACAGGCCGTAGGACGCCTTGAGGTCGAGGATGCTCCGCGACTCGGGGGCGGGGGCGTAGGTGAAGTCGGGCTTCTGCGGGCTCACGGGATCAGTCCAGGGTGAAGTAGTCGGGGCCGGAGTAGCGGCCGGTGGTCATCTTGGTCCGCTGCATGAGCAGCTCGTTGAGCAACGTGGAGGCGCCGAAGCGGAACCAGTCGGGGTCGAGCCAGTCGGACCCGACGACCTCGTTGACCATCACGAGGTACTTGATGGCGTCCTTGGCGGTCCGGATGCCGCCGGCCGGCTTCACGCCGACCATCCGGCCGGTCGCGTCGCGGAAGTCGCGCACCGCCTCGAGCATCACCAGGGTGACCGGCAGGGTCGCGGCCGGCTGCACCTTGCCGGTGGAGGTCTTGATGAAGTGGGCGCCGGCCATCATCGCCAGCCAGCTGACGCGGCGGACGTTGTCGTAGGTCTGGAGCTCACCGGTCTCGAAGATGACCTTGAGGTGCGCGTCCTCACCGTTCTCGCGGGCGCAGGCCTGTCGGACGGCCACGATCTCGTCGTACACGTGGAGGTAGCGACCGGACAGGAACGCGCCGCGGTCGATGACCATGTCGATCTCGTCGGCACCGGCCTCGACGGCGTCGCGGGTGTCGGCGAGCTTGATGTCGAGGGCGGCGCGACCGCTCGGGAACGCGGTGGCGACGGCGGCGACGTGGACACCGGAGTCTCCGAGGACGCTCCTGGCCTCGGCCACCATGTCCGGGTAGACGCAGACGGCCGCGGTCGCGGGGCAGGTCGGGTCGGCGGGGTCGGGGCGCATCGCCTTGGCGGCCAGGGCGCGGACCTTGCCAGGGGTGTCCATGCCCTCGAGCGTCGTCAGGTCGACCATCCGGATCGCCAGGTCGAGCGCCTGGGCCTTCGCCGTGGTCTTGATGGAGCGGGTGCCGAGGGAGGCGGCGCGAGCCTCGGCCCCGACCTGGTCGACGCCCGGGCAGGCCGTGCAGGAACCGGGTGAGCGAGGCCTCGGACCGGGTCACGTCCGAGAAGTCCGTGGCGTCAGCCGTAGCGGGAGTTGGCATGGACGTCAGCATAGGGTTGTCAGGAGCTCCAGCCGAAAGTGCGGCGGGGGGCCGGAGCACCGGCCGGGCGTCCCGACAGGGACACGCGGTGCCCGCAGGCCGACGACGTGGGGAGAGATCGATGAGTGACGAGCGGGTGAGCTACGGATCGAGCTCCGGGCGGGTGATGGGCGCGATCGCGCTGCTCGTGGCGGTCGTGGTCGCCGGGGTCGCCCTGTTCGGCGGCGGCGGGCCGTCGTTCGAGGTCGCCTGCCTGGCCCTCTTCCTCGCCACCCTCGCCTGGGCGGCGATGCTGCGCCCGGCGCTGAGCGTGGTCGGTCACGACCTGGTGCTGCGGAACATGCTCGAGACCGTGACGGTGCCGCTGGCCGCCATCGAGAGCGTGACGGTGCGTCAGGTGCTGGTCATCCGGGCCGGCGAGGCGAAGATCACGTCGTCGGCGATCGGCCGCAGCCGCCGCCAGATCTACCGCGACGGTCGCCCGGGCGGTGGCAGCGGCGGTGTCTTCGGCTCGATGTTCGCCGTGGGCGACATCGGCAGCGACCTCGGCGGTGGGACGGTCGCGAACGAGTCGGCGCGCTCCTCCCACGGCCTGATGGTCGAGGAGCAGCTGCGGGCGCGGGTCGTGAACGCACGCCACGCCGCCGGGGTTGCCGACCGGTCCCCCGAGCAGGCCGCCCTGGCCGCCGGCATCGAGCATCGCCCGGCGGTCGTCGAGATCGCCCTGCTGGCCGCCTCGGCGCTGGCGTTCGTGGTCCTGCTCGCGGTGTGAGCCACCGCCGAGGCCGACCGGATCAGAGCCCGGCTGCGGCCCTGATGTCGGCGCCGATGGCGTCCAGGCGGCCGGCGGCGGAGATCCGCGCGGCGGCGACGCCGTCCTCCGGGTCCGACCGGCACGACCACCTCGAGGTAGCACTTGATCTTGGGCTCGGTGCCGCTGGGCCGCACGATCACCCGCGCGCCCTCGGCGAGGTGGTAGCGCAGGCCGTCGGTGGGTGGCAGGTCGGGGGAGCCGAGGCTGAGGTCGTCGGCGGAGACCACGTCGAGCCCGCCGAGGGACGTCGGGGGCTGCGCGCGCAGCCGGTCCATGGCAGCCGCGATGAGGCCGACGTCGTCGACCCGCACCGAGACCTGGTCGGTGGCGTGCAGCCCGTGGACGAGCGCGATGTCGTCGAGGAGGTCGGTCAGGCCGCGGCCTGCGGCCTTCAGCTCCGCCGCGAGCTCGCACAGCAGCAGCAGCGCGGAGACGCCGTCCTTGTCCCGCACGTGTTCGGGGTCGACGCAGTAGCCGAGGGCCTCCTCGTAGCCGAAGGCGAGGTCCTCCACGCGACCGATCCACTTGAACCCGGTCAGGGTCTCGACGTAGGGCTGGCCGGCGGCCGCGGCGAGCTTGCCCAGCAGCGAGGAGGAGACGATCGAGGCGGCGAAGGTGCCGGTGCGCCCGGTGCTGAGCAGGTGGTGGGCGAGCAGGGCACCCACCTCGTCACCGCGCAGCATCCGCCAGCCGTGCACACCGCCGGGGACGGCGGCCGCGCAGCGGTCGGCGTCCGGGTCGTTGGCCACGACCAGGTCCGCGCCGGTCCGCTCGGCCAGCGCGATCGCCAGGTCCATCGCCCCCGGCTCCTCGGGGTTGGGGAACCCGACGGTCGGGAAGTCGGGGTCGGGCTGCTCCTGCTCGGCGACGATGCTGGGGGCGTCGAAGCCGGCGGTCTCGAGCACCTGCGCGACGGAGGTCGCGCCGACGCCGTGCAGCGGGGTGTAGACGATCGCGAGGTCGCGCGGCCCGTCGCCGGCGAGCCCGGCGACGGTGTCGAGGTAGTGGTCGACGATGTCCTCGCCGAGGACGGTGCCGCCCGTCCCGCGCGGGATCGTGGAGAGGGGACCGACGGCCGCGATGTGGCGCGCGATGTCGCCGTCGGCCGGGGGCACGATCTGGCTGCCGTCGCCGAGGTAGACCTTGTAGCCGTTGTCCTGCGGGGGGTTGTGGCTGGCGGTGACCATGATCCCCGCGACCGACCCGAGCTCGCGGATGGCGAAGGCCAGCAGCGGCGTCGGCAGCGGCCGTGGCATCACCCAGGCGGTGAAGCCGGCGGCCGTCATCACCTCGGCGGTGTCGCGGGCGAAGACGTCGGAGTTGTGGCGGGCGTCGTACCCGATCACGACGGAGGCGCCGTGGTCCTGGGTCGCACCCTGCTCCTTGAGGTAGGCGGCCAGGCCGGCCGCCGCGCGCAGCACCACGATCCGGTTCATCCGGTTGGGTCCGGCGCCCAGGGTGCCGCGCAGGCCCGCCGTACCGAACTCGAGGGTGCCGCGGAAGCGGTCGGCGAGGTCGGCGGGATCGGCACCCGCCTCCACCTCGGACACGACATCGAGCAGCTCGGCGCGGGTGTGCTCGTCGGGATCCTCGGCGGCCCAGGCGCGGGCACGGTCGAGCAGGACATCGACGTCAGGACTCATGTCAGGAAAGGTATCGCCATGGCCACTGCGAAGGATCGCCCGCCCGTCGCGGCGCTGATCGCCGACCTGGCTGCGCGGATCGGGGTCGCCCGCTTCGTCGACGTCTGCACCGACCTGCTCGCCGGGGCTCCCCGGGAGGAGTACGTCGAGGAGCTCCGTGGGCTGACCGGCCACGACTGGCAGCCCGGCGACGGCGTGCTCGACCGGAGCAGCTGGGGCGACTTCTGGGTCCGGTCCTGGGGGGCGCGAGGGCTTCTCCACGTCTGGCACGACAGCGCCACGCCGGCGATCGTGGCCGGGCTCGGCGACGAGCACTACCGACCGGCGGAGATGTGCCTCAAGGTCGCGACCCGGCACGAGGTGGCCGGCACCGGGGACGGCGCTGCCCTGCTCCTCGCCCACGCGCTGCCCCGGGTGCGGAGCCAGGCGCTGCGCTGCCTGGCCGTCACCGGCGACACCGAGCACGTCGCGGTCGTGGAGGCGGCGTTGGAGGACGAGGACGCCGACGTACGACGCCGCGCCGAGCGGGCGCGGGCGGCGCTGGTGCGGCGCCTCGACCTCTGAGGCGCGGACCCGCACCCGCTTGGCGCGGTAGTCGGGTGGGGGGCCTCAGGCGTCGATGGTCGACAGGTCGCCGTACCGGTCACCGGCGACGGCACCGGCCGGCACCGCCTCCGCGAGCTCCTGGAGGTCGGCCTCGGACAGGCGCACGTCGGCCGCGGCGACGTTCTCCTCGAGGTAGGGGATCCGCTTGGTGCCCGGGATCGGCGCGACGTCGTCACCCTGGGCCAGCACCCAGGCCAGCGCCAGCTGTCCGGGGGTGCAGCCGAGCCGCTCGGCGATCTCGGTGATGCGGGCGACCAGCACCAGGTTGGCGTCGAGCGCCTCGCCCTGGAAGCGCGGGAAGTACGCCGTGGTGCGCGAGTCGCCCGCCGCCAGCGAGGCCTCGGAGGTGATGGCGCCGGTGAGCAGGCCCCGCCCGAGGGGGGAGTACGGCACCAGGCCGATGCCGAGCTCGCGGATGGTGGGCAGGATCTCGGCCTCGAGGTCGCGGGTGAACAGCGAGTACTCCGTCTGCAGGGCGGTGATGGGGTGCACGGCGTGGGCGCGGCGGATGGTCGCGGGGGAGGCCTCCGAGAGGCCCAGGTGGGTCACCTTGCCGGCGTCGACGAGCTCCTTCATCGCCCCGACCGTCTCCTCGATCGGCACGGTCTGGTCGACGCGGTGCTGGTAGTAGAGGTCGATGTGGTCGACCCCGAGCCGCTGGAGCGAGGCGTCGCAGGCGGCGCGAACGTACTCCGGG
The DNA here is from genome assembly GCA_963757695.1 of uncultured Actinomycetota bacterium. Lineage (GTDB taxonomy): Bacteria > Actinomycetota > Actinomycetes > Propionibacteriales > Nocardioidaceae > Nocardioides. Next base: position 222,370 of record CAVWTJ010000001.1, on the reverse strand, counting down.
CGGCCGTTGATGCCGACCCGGGTGCCGTCGGGGAGTCGTTCGTTGCCGAACTTCGTGGCCAGCACGACACCGTCGCGGCGGCCCGTGAGCGCCTTGCCCACGAGCTTCTCGTTGGTGAAGGGGCCGTACATGTCGGCGGTGTCGAGGAACGTGACGCCGAGCTCGAGGGCGCGGTGGATCGTCGCGATGCCGGTCGCCTCGTCGCCGGTGCCGTAGAACTCCGACATGCCCATGCAGCCGAGGCCGAGGGCGGAGACGGCGAGGGCGCCGTTGGGGTGGGAGGTGCTGCCGAGGGTGCGCTGCTGAAGGGTCATGCCCCTACTCAACAGCCTCGAGTGCACTCCAGGTCAAGCGAGCAGCCGACCACGAGGAACGAGTGGTCGGCGTGGGCGAGCGCAGGTTGAGCGAGCGGCGCGGGTGAGGGACGAACCCGCGGCGGCGAGTCGAAACCGGGTGGGGTGGAGCGGTACGCGAGGAACGAGTGGTCGGCGTGGGCGAGCGCAGGTTGAGCGAGCGGCGCGGGTGAGGGACGAACCCGCGGCGGCGAGACGAGACCGGGTGCGGGACGCGGGACGGCCGGTCAGCCGGCGAGGGAGCGCTCCTCGACCGCGTCGGCGTAGATGCCGATCTTGTGGTCGATCGCGCCGAGGTGCTGCTGCACCTCGGCGAGCTGGGCCAGCACCGTGCGGCGGTGCTCCTGCAGCAGGTCGAGGCGGGTGGCCTCGTTGCCGCTGCCCTCGCGGACCAGGTCGGCGTAGCGCCGTACGTCGCGGATCGCCATGCCGGTCGAGCGCAGGCGGGTGACCAGCTCGATCCAGCGCAGGTCGTCGGCGGAGTAGCGGCGATGGCCGCTGGAGGCGCGCCCCACCGGCGTGAGCAGGAGCCCGTCGCGCTCGTAGTAGCGCAGCGTGTCGGGGGTCAGCCCGAGTCGCGCAGCGGCTTCGGCGATGGTCAGGCGGGAGTCGGTCACCGCCCCAGTTGACCCTGGAGTCCACTTCAGGGTCAAGCAGGTTCACGGACCTCTCAGTCGGCGTGGACCACGAGCTCGATGCGTTCGGCAGCGAACAGCACCGCGCCCACGAGGCTGGCTCGCTCGCCGAGCTCGGAGGCCAGGACCGGGGTCAGCGCCACCGAGTCGAGGGCGTGGCGGCGCAGCCCGATCCTGGCCGACTCGAGCAGCAGGTCGCCGGCACGCGCCATGTCACCGCCGACCACGACGACGGACGGGTTGAGCAGGTTGACGATGCTCGCCAGCCCCCAGCCGAGGTGGAGCCCGGCGTCCTCGAGGGCCCGCTGGGCCGAGATGTTGCCGGCCTGCGCGGCGGCCACGATGTCGTCGAGGTCGGCCCCCGGCAGCTGGGCGGCCATCATCGACAGCACGGGGCCGGTCGAGGTGTAGGCCTCGAGGCACCCGCGCCCGCCGCAGCGGCACAGGGGTCCCTGGTCGTCGAGGGTGAGGTGGCCGATCTCGCCGGCGGTGCCACCGGAGCCGTGGAAGAGCTGGTTGTCGATGATGATCCCGGCTCCGACGCCGGAGGAGATCTTGACGAAGACCGAGCTGTCGTGCCCGCGTCCCACGCCCTCGCGGTGCTCGGCGAGGGCGCCCAGGTTGGCGTCGTTCTCGACGTCGACGGGGGCGCCGAACTGCCGCTCGGCGGCCTCGCGGGTGTTGATGCCCTCCCAGCCCGGGAAGATCGCGGGCGAGCCGACCGCCTCGTTGGTCACCGGTGCGGGCAGGCCCAGCCCGACGTGCCGCACCGCGCTGTGCGGAGCCGACATCCGGTCGAGCATCGTCGAGGCCAGGGCGAGGGCCTCGGCGTGGTGGTGCGCGGTCTCGACCGAGCGTCGTTCCTCGGCGAGGATCCGGCCGGTGAGGTCGCCGATCGCCACGGCGACGTGGCTGTGGCCGAAGTCGACCCCGGCGACGATGCCGGCCTCGGGGGCCAGCCGGACCGAGGACCCGCGCCTACCGCTGCCGGGGTCGGCCGAGACGAGGCCCGCGGCGCAGAGGTCGCGCACGATGTTGGACACGGTCGCGGGGGCCAGGCCGGTCGCCCGCGCGATCTGGGCCTGCGTGAAGGCGCCGCCCCCGTGCTCGTCGGTGGTGACCCGCTCCCGGGCGCCGCTGCGCAGCACGTCCAGCACCCGTTGCTGGTTGGCCGTGCGCAGGGTCGAGGTGGACCCGGGCGCCGAGGCCGATGGAGGGGGACGCATGTGACGAACCTTGCACTCTTCACCCGTAAAGGGTCAAGACGTGAAGACAAACCGAGAAGTAGGTAACGGTTCGGCCATTCTTGTTTTCACGTCTTGACGACAACGCTGTGACCGTCAACACTTCATGCGAGATCAATTCGGACGCTTGCGTCCCCACTCGAGGAGAAGACATCGTGCGCATTTCCCTTCAGCGAATGGCCACCATCGGTGCGGCCGTCATCATCGGATCCGGCGGCCTGGCCGCCTGTGGTGCCAACGACAGCGGCAGCGACGGCGGCACCGGTGCCGACGGCGCGTCCGGCGGCGGCGGCGGCGGCAGCATCGCCCTGCTCCTCCCGGAGTCGAAGACCACGCGCTACGAGGCGTTCGACAAGCCGCTCTTCGAGGCCAAGGTCAAGGAGCTGTGCAGCGACTGCACCGTCGACTACTACAACGCCGACCAGGACGAGGCCAAGCAGCAGCAGCAGGTCGCCTCGGCCATCACCAAGGGTGCCAAGGTCATCGTGCTCGACCCGGTGAACGGCGACGGCGCCGGCGGCATGGTCAGCGACGCGCAGGCGTCCGGTGCCAAGGTCATCGCCTACGACCGCTTCATCGACGGCGCCGACTACTACATGTCCTTCGACAACAACACCGTCGGCATGATGCAGGGCCAGGCCCTCGTCGACGCCATGGGTGACAGCGGCAACATCCTGATGCTCAACGGTGCCCCGTCCGACCCGAACGCCGCGCAGTTCAAGGCCGGCGCCCACGAGGTCATCGACGCCTCCGGCCTCAAGGTCGAGGCCGAGTACGACAACCCGGACTGGAGCCCCGAGAACGCCCAGACCTACGTGACCGACCAGATCAGCAAGTTCGGCATCGACGGCATCGACGGCGTCTACGCCGCCAACGACGGCCAGGCCGGTGGCGTCGTCGCCGCCCTGCTCGGTGCCGGTGTCAAGGCCGCCGACCTGCCGCCCATCACGGGTCAGGACGCCGAGCTCGCCGCGGTCCAGCGCATCGTCGCCGGTGAGCAGACGGTGACGATCTACAAGCCGATCCCGATCGAGGCCGACACGGCCGCCGAGGTCGCCGTGGGCCTGGCCAACGGTGACGAGATCCCGGCGTCGTCCGAGACCGGCGTCGACCAGTCCGACTTCCAGGGCGTCACGTCGTACATCTTCGACCCGACCGCCGTCACCCAGGACAACGTCGCCGACACCGTCATCGCCGACGGCTTCTACACCGCCGACCAGATCTGCACCCCTGAGTACGCCGACGCCTGCAAGGCCGCCGGTATCCAGTAATGACTCAGGCCCTCCAGGCGGAGACGCCGGTCAGGGAGAGCGTGCTCTCCCTGACCGGCATCCACAAACGATTCGGCGCCGTGCAGGCGCTGACCGACGTCCATCTCGATGTCGCCGCCGGTGAGGTCGTCGCCCTGGTGGGGGACAACGGCGCCGGCAAGTCGACGCTCGTCAAGGTCATCTCGGGCGTCTACCAGCCCGACGAGGGCGACGTCGAGCTCGCCGGCAAGAAGGTCCGGGTCTCCGGTCCCCGGCAGGCCCAGGACCTCGGGATCGCCACGGTCTTCCAGGACCTGGCCCTCTGCGACAACCTCGACGTCGTGGCCAACCTGTTCCTCGGACAGGAGAAGCTCAACGGCATCGCGATCAACGAGGTCGACATGGAGGTCGAGTCGTGGAGGCTGCTGCGCAGTCTCTCGGCCAAGATCCCGTCCGTGCGGATCCCGATCGCCGGCCTCTCGGGCGGCCAGCGACAGACGGTCGCGATCGCTCGCTCGCTCGTCGGCAAGCCGAAGGTGGTCATGCTCGACGAGCCCACCGCGGCTCTCGGCGTCGCCCAGACCGCGGAGGTGCTCAACCTCGTCGAGCGGCTGCGTGAGAACGGGCTCGGCGTGATCCTGGTCAGCCACAACATGGCCGACGTCCAGGCGGTGGCCGACCGGATCATGGTGCTGCGACTCGGTCGCAACGCCGCGGAGTTCGACGCCAAGAACGTGAGCACCGCCGAGCTGGTGGCTGCGATCACCGGGGCGTCCGACAACGTCGTCGCCAGCAGGGCTGCGCGGGGCAAGGAGAACCCAGATGGCTGAGCCGACGATCACCAAGGCGTCCGACCAGCAGGACGAGCGACTGATCGCCCAGCAGAGCGGACCCGCAGCGATGCTGCTGTCGTTCTGGGCACGACTCAAGGGCGGAGACCTCGGCAGCCTGCCGGTCGTCTTCGGCCTGCTGATCATCAGCATCGTCTTCTACGCCAAGGAGCCGGTCTTCCTGTCGTCGCGCAACCTGGTGAACATCACTCAGTTCGCGGCGCCGATCGGGATCATCTCGCTCGGGATCGTGCTGGTGCTGCTGCTGGGAGAGATCGACCTCTCGGTCGGCTCGGTCAGTGGCGCCTCGGCAGCCGTGATGGCGGTGCAGATCGTCAACCACGGTCGCTCCCTGTTCCTCGGAGTGCTCGCCGGCATCCTCGTCGGCGTCGTCATCGGGCTGGTCTACGCGTTCCTGTACACCAAGCTCGGTGTGCCCAGCTTCGTGTTCTCCCTCGCCGGGCTGCTCGCCTTCCAGGGCGTGCTGCTCTACGTGCTGGGCACCGACGGCACGATCAACCTGCCGTCGGGGAGCTGGCTGCTGGAGTTCGCCCGGTTCAAGTTCCTCACCGGAGTGGCGGCGTACGTCCTGGTCGCCATCATCGGGGCCGCGTTCCTCGCCTCGCAGCTCTGGAACCGGCGGGCCCGGACGAAGGCCGAGCTCAGTGCCCCGGCAGTGACCTCGATCCTCGTCAAGGCCGCGGCCCTGACGGCGGGGCTGGCGTACCTGACCTACTACCTCAACATCGGTCGGGGCTGGAGCTACCTCTGGCTGTTCTTCGCCGCGCTGGTCGTCATCATGGACTTCGCGCTGCGACGGACCCGGTGGGGTCGGCACCTGTTCGCGGTCGGTGGCAACGAGGAGGCGGCGCGGCGCTCGGGCATCAAGGTGACCCGGATCTACGTCTCGGTCTTCGTGCTCTGCTCGACGCTGGCCTCGATCGGCGGCATCCTCGGGGCGGCGCAGCTGACCTCGGTCTCGCAGAGCAGTGGCACCACCGACACCAACCTGACCGCGATCGCGGCCGCGGTGATCGGTGGGACCAGCCTCTTCGGTGGTCGTGGCTCGGCGTACTCCGCGATGCTCGGCATCCTGGTGCTGCTGGCCATCCAGAACGGCCTGAACCTGATCGGCGTCGACTCGTCGGTGCGGTTCATGGTCACCGGCGGCGTCCTGCTGCTCGCTGTGGCGATCGACTCGGTCTCGCGCCGGGCTCGCTCCAGCAGCGGTCGAGGGTAGCGGCCCGGAAACGGGCCACCACCCCAGCGCACCGCCAGCAACGACAGCACGACCACGGGGCCACCCGGGAGCAGCGCTCCCGGGTGGCCCCGTGGCACGTGTCGGCCCCGTCAGGACACGGGGGCGGAGAGCATCCCGACGACCATGTCGAGGAGGTTGCGTGCGAAGGGCTCGGTCGCCAGCTGTCGGCGGCCCGGGGGAGTCCGCTCCCCGGAGCGGCTCCGGTCGGCGATGGTGCGCAGGATGAAGGCGGTCACCAGCGAGAGCCGTTCGGAGCGGACGTCGTCGGGCAGCGCCGCGAGCCGCTGCTCGAGCAGGTGGTAGACGTCGTACCCACCCAGCCGCTCGAGGGCCCGCACCACCTCGGGGTCCATCGCCTCGGGGTCCTCCTCGACGAGCTCGGCGAGGATCATCAGGTAGCAGCGTCCCTGGCTGCCGAGCTCGGCCAGCTCGAGGGCGGGGCGCACCAGCGCCTCGACGCCCGGGCGCAGGTCGTCGTCGGCGCCGGCAAGCGCCGCATCGAGCAGCTCACGCTCACGCGCGGCCAGGCGCTCGAGGTGTTGCTCGAGCACTGCGACGAGCATGCCCGTCCGGGAGCCGAAGTGGTAGTGCACCGCGCCACGGTTGCGCTGCCCCGCCTGGCGGGTGATCTCCAGCAGCGACGCCGTGTGCACGCCGTGCTCGGCGAAGCCGCGGGTGGCGGCGTCGACGAGGCGCTGACGGGTCTGCGCCGCGGGTGCGGTCATGACACCACGGCTCAGATCCTCGGGACGATCCGGCCGAGCAGGTCGCCCATCCGCGACGCGGCGGCCCGGCCGGCCTCGAGCACCTCCTCGTGGTTGAGCGGCTCGCCGCTGATGCCGGCGGCCAGGTTGGTGACCAGGCTGATGCCGAGCACCTCCATGCCGGCCTCGCGGGCGGCGATCGCCTCGAGCGTGGTGCTCATGCCGACCAGGGTGCCGCCGATGGCGCGCACCATCCCGATCTCGGCAGGCGTCTCGTAGTGGGGTCCGGGGAACTGGACGTAGACGCCCTCGTCGAGGCTCGGGTCCACCTCGCGGCACATCCGGCGCAGCCGGCTGGAGTAGAGGTCGGTGAGGTCGACGAAGTTGGCGCCCTCGATCGGCGACCTGCCGGTCAGGTTGATGTGGTCGCTGATCAGGACCGGCGTGCCGGGGGTCCAGGTCTCCTTCAACCCGCCGCACCCGTTGGTCAGGACGATGGTCCCGCAGCCGGCCGCGGCGGCGGTGCGGACGCCGTGCACCACGGCGGCGACGCCCTTGCCCTCGTAGTAGTGGGTCCGGCTCAGGAAGACGAGGAGGTTGCGCTCGCCCGCCCTGACCGAGCGGATCTTGCCGGAGTGGCCGGCGACGGCGGCGGCGGAGAACCCGGGCAGGTCGGTGGTCGCGATCTCGGCGGTCACCTCGCCGAGGGCGTCGACGGCCGGCAGCCAGCCGCTGCCGAGCACGAGGGCCACGTCGTGGGAGGGGACGCCGGTGAGCTCGGCGAGTCGGGCTGCTGCCTCGTCGGCATGGTCCTGGGGAGTGCTGGGGTCGGTCACAACGCGGAAGCCTAGTGGTCGGGGTGGGTGGCGGGGACTGAGTCCCCGGTTCACCGGGGATTCCTGACGTTCTCAGGTGTCGCATCGCCCGAGAACATCGTGAAGTCCCTGAGAAGACGTCGGTGATCACGCGAGGGATACCCGCATTTCGTCCACAGGAGGAGGAGACGCGACGTTCTCCACAGGTCGTGCGCTCGGGTGCAACGGGCGCGTCCCGCCGCGCACAGGGTTCTCGCATGACAAATTCCACGATCGACGTTCCAGTGGACTGGCTGACCCCGATCGCGCTGCGCGGAGACCTCGTGAGGCAGGGGTACCACGATCGCGCCATCGGACGCCTGGTGAGGGATGGCACCCTGGCCAGACTTCGGTGGGGCGCCTACTGCGACGGCGAGACCTATCGGTCCCAGGATGTCCGTGGCCGGCATGCCCTCATCTCACGCGCAGTGGTGGCCCAGGCCCGTGCCGACGTGTCGCTGTCGCACAGCTCGGCCCTTCCCTGGTTCGGCGCGCCCGACTACGGCCTGGACCTGAGTGTCGTCAACGTGACCCGGCACGACGCCCGAGCCGGGCGGCGGGAGGCCGGTGTGCGGCAGCACTGCGGGATCCTCCATCCGGACGATGTCGTGAAGCGGGGAGGGGTGTCGCTGACGAGTCCGACGCGCTCGGTGCTCGAGTTCACCACGATGGCCGATGTCGAGGCGGGGCTCGTCCAGGTCAACCATCTCCTTCACACCGGGCAAACGACGCCCGAGGAGCTGTCGGCGATGTGCTCCCGCTTCGCCTCCTGGCCGAACAGCCTGCGTACGGACCTCGTGTGTCGTCTGGCAGACGGTCGGATCGAGTCCGTCGTCGAGTCGCGCTTCTTTCACCTCTGCTTTTGCTACTCGCTGCCGATGCCCGAACCTCAATTCATCGTGGGGGACCGGTGGGGACGTCAGGTGGCGAGGCTCGACTTCGCCTGGCCCGCGCTGAAGAGGTGGGTCGAGGTCGACGGCTTGGTGAAGTACGAGAAGCCCTTTCGTCCGGGCGATCGAGCCAGCGACGTCGTTCTCAAGGAGAAGAGACGGGAGGAGCTCGTCAGGTCCATCACCGGGTGGTCCTGCAAGCGCATCGACAACGACGACCTGTCCTGGGGGCGTCACACCGCCGAGCGCGTGCGAGAGTTCTTGCTCGACTCATGATCGAGTGTGTGCGTGGCCGGCGACTCCATGGCCAGCTCCTCTTGCAGATGGTTCGACTTCTCAGGGAAGGCTTGATGTTCTCAGGTGAAGCATCCCCTGAGAACGTCAGGAGTCCCCTGATCACCGGGGATTCCGACATCTCCAGACCCCCCACCATGAGGATGAGTTCCCTGACATCCGGGGACTCCGTCACCCGAGCGACCGGGGCAGGCCTACAGCCCGGTGGAGCGGCAGGGCCGGCGCCGCAGCGCCGCCACGTAGTCGTCCGGGGCGTCGGCGGCCTCGGCGGAGTCGGCCAGGACGCCCAGCGTGACGGCCGAGGGGAGCCCGCCCTCGTAGGCGTCGAGCACGTAGGTCCAGGCGACGACCTCGCCCGTCATCGTCGAGATCCGGACCTTGGCCTTGCGGTACAGGCCGGAGTCGGCCTGCTCCCACTGGTCGAGCGCGGCCTCGTCCTGGGTGGGCACGTCGTAGACGGCCACGAAGACCTGCTCGAACGGGTCCTGCACGATCATCGAGAGGGCGCCGTCCCAACCGTGCTCCGCACCGCCGAAGGTCAGGCGCCACCCCTCGAGCCACCCGGTGGTCTGCAGCGGGGAGTGGGGACACCGCTCGCTCATCCGGGCCGGATCGAGGTTGGTCCCGTAGGCGGCGTACAACGTCACATGCCAGAGAGTAGTGGGCGGCGTGATCGAGACGGCGCAGGACACTAGGGTGGACACCGTGAGCCACTTCGATGTCCTCGTCCTCGGTGCCGGCCCCGGTGGGTACGTTGCCGCAATCCGCGCCGCCCAGCTCGGCAAGTCCGTCGCCGTCATCGAGGAGAAGTACTGGGGTGGTGTGTGCCTCAACGTGGGCTGCATCCCCTCGAAGGCACTCCTCAAGAACGCCGAGCTCGCCCACGTGCTCACCCACGAGAAGGACAAGTACGGCATCGAGGGCGACGCCAGCATGTCGTTCGGCCCGACCTTCAAGCGGTCGCGCCAGGTGAGCGCCGGCATCGTCAAGGGCGTCCACTTCCTGATGAAGAAGAACAAGATCACCGAGATCGACGGGTGGGGCACGCTCACCGGCCCGACCTCGGTCGACGTCAAGGGCAAGGACGGCGAGACGACGGCGTACACCTGCGACGACCTGATCCTCGCCACCGGTGCGACCGTGCGGCTGGTGCCCGGGGTGACGCTGAGCGACAACGTCGTGACCTACGAGGAGCAGATCCTCGACGAGAACCTGCCCGGCTCGATCATCATCGGCGGCTCGGGCGCGATCGGCGTCGAGTTCGCCTACGTCATGAAGAACTTCGGTGTCGACGTCACGATCGTGGAGTTCCTCGACCGGATGGTCCCCACCGAGGACGCCGACGTCTCCAAGGAGCTCGCCAAGCAGTACAAGAAGCTCGGCGTGAAGGTGATGACGGCCACGGCCGTCAAGAACGTCGAGGACACCGGCTCGGGCGTCAAGGTGACCGTGGCTCCGGCCGGTGGGGGCGACGAGCAGGTCCTCGAGGCCGACAAGTTCCTGGCCGCCTTCGGCTTCGCCCCGCGGCTGGAGGGCTACGGCCTCGACGCGACCGGCGTCGAGACCACCGAGCGCGGCGCGATCGCGATCGACGGCCGCGGTCGCACCAACGTCGAGCACGTCTACGCCATCGGTGACGTCACCGGGAAGATGATGCTGGCCCACGTCGCCGAGGCCATGGGCATCGTCGCGGCCGAGACGATCGCCGATGCCGAGACCATGGAGATCGACTTCGACATGATCCCGCGCGCGACCTACTGCCAGCCCCAGATCGCCTCCTTCGGCTACTCCGAGGCCCAGGCCAGGGAGAAGGGCTACGACGTCAAGACCTCGACCTTCCCCTTCTCGGCCAACGGCAAGGCGCAGGGGCTCGGCGACACCGTCGGCTTCGTCAAGATCGTGGCCGACGCCGAGCACAACGAGATCATCGGCGGGCACCTCATCGGTCCCGACGTGACCGAGCTGCTGCCGGTGCTGACGCTGGCCCAGCAGTGGGACCTCACGGCCGACGAGGTCTCCCGCAACGTCTTCGCCCACCCCACCCTCGGTGAGTCCGTCAAGGAAGCGATCCACGGCATCGCCGGGCACATGATCAACTTCTGACGGTCAGGCGGGTCGCGAGGCACGAGCGACCCGCCGTCGGCCGCCGGGAGTGAGCACGTCCCGCGACCGAGGAACCAGGTCGCGTCGGGCGCGACGGAACCCAGCAACCGAGAGGCAACGTGCACATGAGCGGCGGACCGGAGTCCAACAAGGTAGTCATCATCGGTGGCGGCCCCGGCGGCTACGAGGCCGCACTGGTGGCCGCTCAGCTCGGCGCCGAGGTGACCGTCGTCGACTCCGACGGCCTCGGCGGCTCCGCGGTCCTCACCGACTGCGTGCCGAGCAAGACCCTGATCGCCACCGCCGAGGTGATGACCGAGCTGGCCGAGGCCGCCGAGCTCGGGGTCAACTTCCACGACGCCGAGGGGGATGCCGCCACCAGCATCCGGGTGGACCTGGCGAAGGTGAACGCCCGGGTCAAGCAGCTCGCCGCCGACCAGTCCCGCGACATCGCGCGGCGCCTCGACAAGGAGGGTGTCAGCGTCGTCACCGGCCGCGGGCGCCTCGACGGCCCGAACCGCGTGCTCGTCGGCGACACGGCGTACGAGGGCGACGCGGTGCTGATCGCCACCGGTGCAGCCCCGCGAACCCTGCCGACCGCCCAGCCCGACGGCGAGCGGATCCTGACCTGGGAGCAGGTCTACGACCTCACCGAGGTGCCGAGCGAGCTGATCGTGGTGGGGTCGGGAGTCACCGGCGCCGAGTTCGCCAGCGCCTACCTGGCGCTCGGCATCCCGGTCACCCTGGTCTCCTCGCGCGACCGGGTGCTGCCCGGTGAGGACGCCGACGCCTCGCTGGTGCTGGAGGACGTCTCCAAGCGTCGCGGGATGACCGTCCTCTCGCAGTCGCGCATGGAGTCGGTCACCCGCGACGGCGACGTCGTGACGGTGGCCCTGACCGACGGTCGCACGGTCCAGGGCTCGCACTGCATCCTGGCGCTCGGCTCGGTGCCCAACACCTCGGACCTCGGGCTCGAGGAGTCCGGTGTCCGGCTCGAGGAGAGTGGCTTCGTCCACGTCGACCGGGTCTCCCGTACGACGGCACGAGGGGTCTACGCCGCCGGCGACTGCACCGGCGTGCTCATGCTGGCCAGCGTGGCCGCGATGCAGGGGCGGATCGCGATGTGGCACTTCCTGGGTGACACGGTGCACCCCCTGGACCTGAAGAAGGTCTCGTCGAACGTCTTCACCGCTCCCGAGATCGCCACGGTCGGCGTGTCGCAGCAGGCCGTCGACTCGGGCGAGCTGCAGGTCGAGGTCGCCATGCTGCCGCTCTCGGGCAACCCGCGCGCCAAGATGCAGGGAGTGCGCGACGGCTTCGTGAAGCTGTTCTGCCGACCCGGCACCGGCATCGTGGTCGGCGGAGTGGTGGTCGGTCCGCGGGCCAGCGAGCTGATCCACCCCGTGTCGATCGCGGTGGCCGAGTCGCTGACCGCCGACCAGCTCGCCCAGGCCTTCACCGTCTACCCGTCGATGAGCGGCTCGATCGCCGAGGCCGCTCGCCGGCTCCACCGCTTCTGACCCAGCGGGCCGGGACAGAACGAGGCCACCGGCCGCGACCTGCGTCGCGACCGGTGGGTCGGTGGTGCGTCCTGCTGTCCGGAGGGAGCCGGTCGGAGGTGGATCTCAGGGGAGCTTCAGGGCCGGGGCGAGCGGCGCCATCCGGCGCCCGGCACCCCCGACGGTGGTCGCGCTGTTGTCCGCGACCACGGACAGGGACGTGGTCAGCGAGTTGACCTCCTGCAGGAACGTCTTCTGCGCGCCCGAGCTGCTCGATGCGAGCCCGGCCATCGGGAAGCCCCACTCGTCCTGGAACTCGTCGAGCACCCGACCCTGGGGGCCCCACTCGGTGGCGTAGGCCACCACGTCGCGGCCGGTGCTGTCGACCACGTAGGCGCCGTAGCGCTGGAGGGTGCGAGCCAGGATCCGGGCCGGCTCGCTGGTGAGGGACTCGGTGTCGAACGACGGGGGGAGGGTCAGCAGCGCACCCATGCGGAGCTCCGGGTTGGTGCCGCGGTACGTCGTCGGTGCGCCGGAGTCGGACCGCGTGGCCGGCCAGCGGAAGCCGTTCTGGGTGAAGGAGATGTACTGCTTGCTGTCGATCTCGATCTTGACGGCGTGCGGGATGACGCCGCCGCGCGTCCACTCGCCGAGCCGGATGGTGCCGGCGAACGCGCTGAGGAAGGAGCCACCGTGCGAGCCCTCCCCGACGTTGTCGGGGGTCCCGCCGGTGAGGATGGACGACCCGCGCCAGTGCGTGGACGCGTACTGGCTGACGATCACGCCGTCCTCGCAGACGTGGAGCGGCTGGGTCTCGGTGAGGGTGTAGTCGGGCATGACCACCGCCGCGGAGTGGTTGGGACGCGAGCCCCAGTAGGTGCCCTCGGTGGTCCAGCCGTCGGCGGAGATCGGGAGCCCCGTGAACGTCGTGCCGCCGGTGCGGCTGCCGCACCGGGTGGTGTTGGGCTTCCAGGCGGCGTCGTGGGTCATGACCGGCTGGAGCGGGGCGTCGGGCGTGATGAAGAGCAGGTCCTCCTCGGCGGCCAGGGTCTTCATCGTGGGCGGCTTGAGTCCGGCCGGGACCAGCTGTGCCGCGTCGCCGCGGGGGTAGTTCCACACCGAGTCCGACGGGAAGGGCCACAGCAGCGGGTTGCGCGTGCCCACCGGGTCCGGGGTCGGGTCCGGGGTCGGGTCGGGCGTCGGGTCCGGCGTCGGGTCGGGCGCCGGAACAGGGTCCGGCAGGGGCGGAGCCGACACCGGACGGAGGTCCAGCTTCTGCGCCACCAGGACCAGCCGTCCCTGGCGCTGCTTCGACCGGGATCGTGCTGCCTGCGGCGCCGTGCGGGTCGGCGCGTTGTCCGACGCGTGCCCGGCGGACGGGGCGCCGGAGGCGACCGACGACGACGCGGGGGTGCCGGGTGCCGCCGTCGCGGGCAGGGTGCCGAGCCCGCCCAGGACGACGAGGGCGCTGACGGCGAGAGCGAGACGGTGAGGGGACCGTGGTGTCACGAGGTGCTCCGGGGGGATGGGGGGTGCCTGGGGGAGGCGGGGTGGGTTGCGTTGCTGGTGCGGGTCTGCGGTGCCGAGAGGGTCCTGGGTGGGGGTCTCTTGGTGGTGCATCGGCCGGTGGGCCGATCAACTGAAGGGCGGAGGAACGGGGGCCACGGGTTCACCGCTTGCTGGGTAACAGCGGGACCGGGTTCGGGTAACGCGAAAGGAAAGGGAGATCCAGGGGTTGGTAACGCTTCGCCACTTTCCGGGGGTTTCGGTAAGTGTGCCTCTCCGCGCGGGACGGCGCCAGGATCCGCGGAGATTCACCTCCCGAACGGCTCGGAGTGACTAGACCGGTCCACCCGATCGATGCCACGACGTGCCTGATGGGGCTGGAGTGACGCGTGTGACGCCGGGAGTGGCGGCGGTGCCTGCGCCGGTCCCGACCCGGCGCCGCACCCTTCTCCCGGAGCGCCTCGCGGGGGACCTGTTACACAAGTTTTCCTCCGCCCCGCCCCACCCCCCTCGCCGCGATCTCGCCCGAGGCCTGGCCAGGGCTCCGTATAGTCGGACGACGTCACCCCGCGGACACCGCGTGCCCCGGCACCGGCCCGCGCTCCTGCAGGTCCGTGAAGTGAGGCCCCCGTGTATCCAGCCGTGTGTCCAGCCGTGCGTCCCGTGTCGTCAGTCGTGTCCCTCCGACCCGTCGTCCACTGCTGATGCGCGCCCTTCTCGGGACCGCGCTGACGGCCGCCCTGATCGCCTCCACCGCCCTGACGTCGACGGGGTCGGCGGCCGCCGCGGGAGACCAGCAGCGCGAGCGCGCCCGCCGTGGTCCGACGCTGACGATCACCGGCAACGGGTACGGCCACGGTCACGGCCTGTCCCAGTACGGCGCGCAGGGAGCGGCCGGCAAGGGCCTGGGCCACCGCGCGATCCTGTCGTTCTACTACCCGGCGCTGACGTTCGGCTCGATCGGGGGCGACGTGCAGGTGCTGATCACCGCCGACACCACCTCCGACGTCATGGTCGAGGCCCGCCCCGGGCTGACGGTCAAGAGCCTCGACACCAAGAAGACCTACCGGCTGAGCAAGAAGTCGGCTCGCTGGTGGCGGATCAAGCCGGCGCAGGGCAGTCGCCGCAGCGTCGTCGCGGTCAAGGCGAACGGCGGCTGGAAGACGGTGCGCACGGTGCGGGGCGAGGCGCAGTTCAAGGCCGGTGGCCGGCCGCTCACCCTGCGCACGCCGTCCGGCGACACGGCGTACCGCGGGGTGCTGCGCTCGGCGGCGCCGTCCGCGACCTCCGGCAAGCGCGACACGGTCAACGTGCTCCCCCTGGAGAGCTACCTCAAGGGCGTCGTGCCGCGCGAGGTCCCGGCCCAGTGGCACCCTGCGGCGGTGCGCGCCCAGGCCGTCGCCGCCCGCACCTACGCCGCCTTCGAGCGCCGCTCGCCCGCCGCTCGCCACTACCAGATCTGCGACACCGCCGAGTGCCAGGTCTACGGCGGCTACTCGGCCGAGGAGCCCGAGTCCAACCAGGCGGTCGAGGCGACCAGGAAGCTGGGTCTGCTGTTCCGGGGAGAGCCGGCCTTCACCCAGTTCTCGGCGAGCAACGGCGGCTACCAGTCGGCCGGCTCCGTCTCCTACCTCGGTGCCCGCAAGGACCCCTACGACAAGGCCTACCGCGGTTGGACCGACCAGGTCACCGCCGCAGAGATCGAGGCGGCCCTGCCCGCGATCGGGACCTTCCGGTCCGCCTCGGTCGCCTCCCGGGACGGCAAGGGAGCCTTCGGCGGCCGGGTCGGCACGGTGCGCGTCGTCGGATCCAGCGCCTCGACCACGATCAGCGGTGACGCGTTCCGGAGCTGGTTCGGGCTCCGGTCGACCCTGTTCGCGATCGACTGACCCCGACCGACCGCGGCAGGGCTCCGGCCCCGCGCTACCGGGCCCGGACCTTCACCACGGCCGACGAGGTCGACCGCACCGTGGCGGACCCGGAGTAGGAGGCCTGGAGGCGGTGCAGCCCGCGTCCGCGGAGCCGCACCGTGACCGCCACCGGCCGGGTGGAGGCCCGCACCGAGCGGACCTTGCGACCGTCGACCCGGATCGCGACCCGGCCCCTGGCCGACGTCGAGGGTGAGGTCACGGTGACCCGGACCTTCACCGGGCGAGCGGCCCGCACCCGGGAGGGCGCCTTCAGCCGGACCGAGGCCGATGCCTTGCGCACCCGGGCCGTGCGGTCCGAGGTCGCCGTGCCGTCCGGTACGCCGGCCTTGGTCGCCGTGACCCGCACGGACAGGCGTGAGCCGACGTCGGCGCGACCGGGGCGGTACGACGTGCGCGTCGCGCCGGAGATCTCCGCACCGTTGCGCAGCCACTGGTAGCCGAAGGTGAGGCCGTCGGTGTTCCACGTGCCGGACGAGGCCCGCAGCGTGCGTCCGACCTCGACGCGTCCGGAGACCTCCGGGTCGGCGAGGGCGGTCAGCGCCGGCACGTCGTCGAGGGTCACCGTGAGCCGGTGGACCGGTTCGGGGTTGCCGGCCAGGTCGGTGGAGAAGAACTCCACGACGTGCTCGCCGAGACCGTCGAGCGTCGGCGCGTCGTCGCCGACCACGCGCCAGGCGCCGCCGTCGACGCGCACCGAGGTGCGGTCCACGCCGCTGGTGGCGTCGGTCGCGTCGAGCACGAGGTCGGCGCTCTCGCGGGCGGGCCGGGGCTCGACCGAGAGCGCGGTCACCGGCGCCACCGTGTCGATCCGGACCGGCACCGTGCGAGCACCGGTGGTGTTGCCCGAGGAGTCCCCGGCCCGGTAGGAGAACGCCGTGACGCCCTCGGAGCGCACCCGCACGGGCGCGTCGTAGGCGACCCAACCGCCGGGGCCGCCGACCTGGACCGTGGGGGAGGGGTCCCTGTTGTCGACCGCCTCGACCGCCACGTCGACGGGGCCGCGGTGCCACCCGTTGCGGCTCGGGTGCGCCGGGTCGCCGACCCCGGTCAGGGTGGCGGCGGCCAGGGGGGCGAGGTCGTCGGCGGTGGCCGGGACCACCCAGGCGTCGGCGATCGACGGGTCGTAGCCGCTGGCGTCGACCGGGAACTCGAACTTCAGCCGCACCGATCCGTCAGCCGTCGCATCGAGGGCGGCCTCGGAGTCGACGACCAGCTGGTGGGCGAGCCAGCCGGAGCCGGAGGCCTTCCGACTCAGCGTGTAGCGGCCCTCGAGCGTGCCGTCGACGTAGAGGTTGAACTCCTTGGTCGTGGGACCGTCGAAGGTCTCGCGCATCCGCAGGACGAACGGCTCGCCGGGGTTCACCGCGAAGACGGCGGAGTACCACGCGCCGGGCACCGTCGAGTTCGCGTAGCGCCGGGTCAGGCCGGCCTCGGAGCTGGTGCCGCTGCTGGGTGCGGCGAGCAGCTGGTGGGCCGTCTCCGACGCGCTGTCACCGAAGTCGACCAGGTCGACCGCGGTCTCCGGGGCGACCGGTGGAGTGCCCAGGGTGACGCCCAGGCGGCCGGCACCCTCGGCGAGGGTGTCCGCTCCGCGGACGAACGCCACACCGACGTCGTACGACGTGGCGACGACCCGACGCGGGACGAGCAGGGGGACCTCGGCGGTGACGGTCGCGCCCGCCGGCACCGTGATCGGGTCGGACGGCACGGTGGCCGGCCACCCCTCGGGTGCGGCGAGCTCGACCCGGCCGTCGAGGGCCGCGCCGCCGGTGTTGGTGAGCGTGACCGAGACGGTGGTCTGCTCGGGGGTCACCCCGTCGGGGACCGTCACGTCGGAGACCTCCAGCCCGGAGGTCACCGTCAGC
The DNA here is from genome assembly GCA_963757695.1 of uncultured Actinomycetota bacterium. Lineage (GTDB taxonomy): Bacteria > Actinomycetota > Actinomycetes > Propionibacteriales > Nocardioidaceae > Nocardioides. The sequence continues at coordinate 205,151 of CAVWTJ010000001.1, read as the reverse complement.
CAGCGCGCGGAGTCGCTCACCGTGTAGGTGTCGCCGTCGTGGCCGAAGGTCAGCGCCACGTCGGCGTCGCGGGGGCCGGGGGCGGCGGTGGCGGGCACCGCGACCGTGAACGGCAGGGTCGTCGTCTCCCCGGCGGCCAGCTCGGGCAGCGTCAGCTCCCCCGCGCCGACCGTCCAGTCGCCCACGGTCACCACCGCGGACAGGGCGGTGACCGGGCTGTCGCCGGCGTTGGTCACGGTGACCTCGCCGGCCACCGTGTCACCCGGGAGGACCGGGTCGGTGAGCGGTGCGACGACGGCCGAGACCCCGAGCCGGGCGGACACCGTGGCCTCGATCGCGGACACGAGCCGATCCAGGTGCCGGACGAGGTCACCGCGCACGGGACGGCTGATCGTGGAGCCGGCGATGTCGTCGCGCAGCGCCCGGGCGGTCGTCAGGGCCAGGCCGAGGTCGGTGGCGGCGGTGGCGTCGTCCCCGGCCACGACGGCGGTGATCGCATCGCTGACCCGCTGCCGCACGGCGTCGAGGCCGGCGGTGACCGTGGCGTGGTCGGCACCGGTCAGGTCGCCGGCGTCGTGGTGGGCGTCGGCCCGTACCTGGGCCTCGGCGGCCCGGTCGAGGATGCGGCCGAAGACGGCGAGCTCCGCGTCGACCCGGAACTCGTAGTGGCCCGACCCCGTCGTCAGGGTGAGGGCTCCGTCGGCGTACGCCGCGTCGGTGACCCCGTCGGCCTCGGTGGCGAGCCCACCGGACTCGATGACGGAGGCGGCGTTCTCGGCCGGCACCGCCACGTGGGCGGTGGCACCCACCGGCACGGTCACGTCGAGCACGAGGTCGCCGTCCTCGTGGCGCCAGTCGGAGGTCACCGGACCGAAGGGGGTCCGGGTCGTCGCCCTCGCCCACTCGAGGTCGCCGGTGACGGCCGGGGCGATCGTCACGTCGCGGTAGCCGGACTCCTCCGAGGCCTGGATGCCGGCGACCGAGTGGTAGAACCAGTCGTCGACGGTGCCCAGGAAGTAGTGGCCGCGTGAGCGGGCCTCGGTCGACCAGTGCTCCCACATGCTGGTGGCGCCCTGCTCGATCATGTAGCCCCAGCTCGGGTACGTCGTCTGCACCGCGAGGTCGTAGGCGAGGTCGGCGTGGCCGTGCGAGGTGAGCACGGGCAGCAGGTACTTCGTGCCGAGGACCCCGGTGTTGAGGTGGACGCCCTTGGCCCGGACGTCGGCCGCGATGCTGTCGACGACGCGCTGCTCGGTGGCGGCGTCGGGGGTGAGCCCGAACTGCACGGCCAGCACGTTGTGGGTCTGGCGGTAGCCCCGGTCGCCGGCGCCGCGGTAGTAGCCCCGGTCGACGTCGAGGAAGGTGTCGTTGAAGGTGTCCTTCACGACGGCGGCGTGGGCGGCGAACGCGTCGGCGTCGGCACTCTTGCCCAGGTAGGTCGCGGTGCGCTCCATCGAGGTCAGCATCGTGTAGAGGTAGGCGGTCCCGGATACGCGGGTGTCCTCGGGGGCGTTGCTGCCGGCGGGGCTGGCCTCCGGGCTGACCCAGTCACCCAGGCGCGGGTTGGTCACCAGGCCGTCGTCGCTGCGGTCGAACTCGAGGTCGATGTAGCCCTTCATGCCGTCGTACTGCTCCCGCAGGACCCGGTCGTCGCCGCCGTACTGGTAGAGCCACCACGGGATCATCACGTACGCCGAGTGCCACGGCGGGGCGACGCCCCACTCGCCCCAGCTGCCGGAGCTGGGGGCGATGACCATGGGAGCGCCCTCGGCGTCGCGGGTCTCGTGCACGTCGCGCATCCACTTGGCGAAGAGCTCGCTGGTGTCGTAGTTGAGCAGGAACATCTCGGCGCCGACCGCGGCGTCGCCGGTCCAGCCGTTCTTCTCGAACATCGGGGTGTCGGTCGGGATGCTGTGGATGTTGTTGGCGAGGGTGTCGACGACCGCCTGGTGGGTGGCGTTCATGGTCGCGCTGGCGCTCTCGAACGAGCCGGTCAGGGGCGCGTCGGTGTGCACGGCCTTGGCGGTGAAGGCGCTCAGCGGCGGCGCCTGGTCGCCGGGCCAGCCGGTGACCTGGAGGTACTGGAACCCCTTGTAGGAGAACTTCGGTGCCCACGTCTCGGGGCCCCCGGTGCCGGCCAGCACGAAGCGGTCGGTCTGGAAGCCGGACTGGAAGCCGCCGTTGTTGTCCATGTTGACGGTGCCGTCGGCGCGCAGCTTCTCGCCGTACGACGCGCGGATGGTGGTGCCGGCGGCGCCCTCGGCGGTGAGCTCGACCCAGCCGGCGAGCACGCGCGGGAACTTCACGACGTAGGTGTCGGGAGTCGGCTCGGTGATCTCGACCGCCGGGAGCGACTCGGTGACGCGGATCGGCTGCTGGCGCTGGTCGACCAGCTCGCCCTTCGGGCCGTCGACCTCGCTGGCCGCGGCCCAGGTGGCGTCGTCGAATCCGACGGTGTCGAAGCCGGTCTGCACCAGCGAGGCGTCGTACAGCTCGCCGCCGTAGAGGTCGTCGAAGCGGGTGGGACCGTCGTGGATCGTCCAGGTGCCGTCGGTGACGACGCGGTCGGTGGTGCCGTCGGCGTACTCGATCTCCAGCACGGCGCGCCCGACCGGCTCGTCGTGCCACGGGGGCGTCGACCAGTTCCAGACGTTGCCGCCGGTCATGCCGTAGAAGCCGCGGCCGAGCTCCATGCCCAGGGCGTTGGCACCCGGCTGGAGCTGGTCGGTGATGTCGTCGGCGACGTACTGCGCGGTGTCGTCGTAGTCGGTGAAGCCGGGCGACAGGACGTCGTCGCTGATCTTGGCGCCGTTGAGGGACACGTCGGCGTAGCCGCCGGCCGCGACGTAGATGGTCGCGGCGGCGACCGGACCGGTGACCTCGAACTCCTTGCGGAGCAGCGGAGCGGGCTCGACCGGCGCGGCGGGGTCGCGGACCTGGGTGCCCCACGGGCCCGAGCCGAAGGCGGCCTGGACGACCGCGGTGCTCCAGGCGCTGTCGTCGAAGGCGGGGTCGGCGAAGTCGGCCGGAATGGTCTTCGAGGCCTTCCACGTGGCGTCGGTGCGGACCTCGGAGGTGGTGCCGTCGGTGTAGTGGATGCGGACGGCGGCGACCAGCCCGGCCGGGGAGCCGGCGCCGTTGGTGGTGCGGACGGCCAGGACGTTGCGCGACGCGGCGAGGTCGACCGAGTAGAGGTGCGACTGCTGCCACTCGTTCACGGCGCCGGAGGTCTCGCCGACGACGGTGCCGTTGACGAGGAGGCGGAAGGAGTCGTCGGCGGTCATCAGCACGTCGGCCGAGCTGGCGGTCTTGCCGGAGGGGGTGGTCAGGGTCGTGCGGAAGGCGCGGGGCTCGCCGGGGGCCACCGGGGCGCCCGCCTCGGGTGTCCAGATCCAGCTCGCCCCGTCGAGGGCGACCTCGTCGCCGGCGACGGGTCGGGCGTTGCCGATCCAGGTGCTGTCGCCCCAGTCGGCCGGGCTCATCAGGCCGGTGCGGAACCGTGAGCCGGCCTCGGCGCTGCCGACCGACGTCACGACGGCGACCGACCACGCGTAGCCGGTGGCCGGGTCGAGCGGCGGGCCGTCGTACTCCACGTTGGCGGAGGCGTCGGAGGCGACCACGCCCGAGTCCCAGACCGTGGCGTCGTCCTCGGTCGTACTCGGAGCCGGTAGGACTCCTGGGTCACGCCCCGCTGGTCGGACCCGATCACCCAGGAGAAGCGCGGCCGGTCGACGTCGATGCCGACGGGGGCACGGCTTCTTCTCGACGAGCAGGTCGGACAGCGTCGGCGCGGCTGCGGCTGCACCGGGTGCTGCCGAGACGACAGCCGCTGCTCGAGCGGGCGCCGCGAGCGGCGTCGTCGGCACCAGCAGGGCGGTCGCCACGAGGGCGGCGCCGAGCCGGCGCGCGGGCGTGAGGGAGAGGTGCGTCATCGCGGTCCGATCGGGATGGTGAATCGTTTCAGGAGAAGCCCGAACGTACGTGCGTGACGACCGTCACGTCAACGAGATGGCGCGATCCGGCCACCACCCGCCGGATCGCTCGCCGAGCGGCCACCCGGGCGCGGGCCGACCGGGCGTCGGTCGGGGTCAGCCGAGCACGACCACCAGGTCGCCGCCGTCGACGGGCTGGGTGCCCCGTGACCGCGAGCCGCTGCACGGTGCCGGCGACCGGTGCGGTGATCGAGGCCTCCATCTTCATCGCCTCGATCGTGGCGAGCGTCTGGCCGGCCTCGACGGTGTCGCCCTCGGCGACCACCACCGTGACCGCGCCCTGGTACGGCGCCGCGACGTGGCCCGGGTCGGAGGGGTCGGCCTTCTCGGCGCTGACGACCTCGGAGGCCACCGAGGCGTCGCGCACGCTGACCGGGCGCATCTGGCCGTTGATCAGCGCCAGGACGGTGCGGAAGCCGCGCTCGTCGGGCTGGCTGATCGACTGCACGCCGAGGATCAGGGTCTTGCCCTCGTCGAGCTCGACCTCGTGCTCCTCGCCCTGCCGGAGGCCGTAGAGGTAGTCGAGCGTCGGCAGCACCGAGATGTCGCCGTACTTCTCACGGGCCTCGAGGAAGTCCTTGGTCGGGCCCGGGAAGAGCATCTCGTTGAGGGTGCGCCGCCGGCCCGGCGGAGCCGGAGGCCAGCCCGTCGGCCTGCTCGGCGGTGATCGTCCTCGCTGGGCGCGGTCCAGCGTGCGGCCCGCGAGCGCCTTGGTGCGGAACGGCTCGGGCCAGCCTCCCGGCGGGTCGCCGAGCTCGCCGTTGAGGAAGCCGATGACCGAGGCGGGGATGTCGAAGGAGCCGGGGTCCTCGGCGAAGGCGGCCGGGTCGGCGCCGATGCCGACCAGGGAGAGGGCGAGGTCGCCGATGACCTTCGACGACGGGGTCACCTTGGGGACGCGGCCGAGGATGTCGTTGGCCGCGGCGTACATGTCCTCGACCTCCTCGAAGCGCTCGCCGAGGCCGAGCGCGATCGCCTGCTGGCGCAGGTTGGAGAGCTGGCCGCCGGGGATCTCGTGGCGGTAGACGCGGCCCGTCGGCGAGGGCAGCCCGGACTCGAACGGCGCGTAGACGCGCCGGGTCGCCTCCCAGTAGGCCTCGAGGTCGTTGACGCCCGACAGCGACAGCCCGGTCTCGCGCTCGGTGTGGTCGGTGGCCGAGACCAGCGAGGAGAGCGAGCGGCTGGGACGTCGTGCCGGACATGGCGGCGCGAGGCCGCGTCCACGGCGTCCACGCCGGCCTCGATGGCCGCGGTGAGGGTCGCCAGCTGCCCGCCGGGGGTGTCGTGGGTGTGCAGGTGCACCGGCAGGTCGAAGCGCTCCCGCAGCGCGGTGACCAGGGTGCGGGCGGCCGGTGCGCGCAGCAGCCCGGCCATGTCCTTGATGCACAGCACGTGGGCGCCGGCCTCGACGATCCGCTCGGCCAGGCGCAGGTAGTAGTCGAGGGTGTAGAGCGTCTCGCCGGGGCTGGACAGGTCGCCGGTGTAGCAGAGCGCCACCTCGGCGACGGTGGTGCCGGTCGCGCGCACCGCCTCGATCGCCGGGCGCATCTGCTCGACGTCGTTGAGGGCGTCGAAGATCCGGAAGACGTCGAGCCCGGTGGCGGCGGCCTCCTCGACGAACGCCTCGGTCACCTGGGTCGGGTACGGCGTGTAGCCGACCGTGTTGCGCCCGCGCAGCAGCATCTGCAGGCAGATGTTGGGCATCGCCTGGCGCAGCGCGGCGAGGCGCTCCCAGGGGTCCTCGGAGAGGAAGCGCAGCGCCACGTCGTACGTCGCGCCGCCCCAGACCTCGGCCGACCACAGCTGCGGCGTGGTGCGGGCGACGTACGGCGCGACCGTCGAGCAGGTCGCGGGTGCGCACGCGGGTCGCGAGCAGCGACTGGTGGGCGTCGCGGAACGTCGTCTCGGTGACCGCGACGTTCGTCTGCGCGCGCAGCCGGCGGGCGAACTCCTCCGGCCCGACCTCGAGCAGCAGCTGCCGGGTGCCGTGCGGGGCCGGGACCGTCGAGGTCGAGTCCGGGCAGCTTGGACGGCCGGGTCGATGCTGACCGGTGCCGACCCGTGCGGCTGGTTGACCGTCACGTCGGCGAGGTAGGCGAGCAGCTTGGTGCCGCGGTCGCCCGAGCCGCGGGCGTGCAGCAGCTGCGGGTGCGTCTCGATGAACGACGTGGTGACCCGACCGGCGGCGAAGTCGGGGTCGTCGAGCACGGCCTGGAGGAACGGGATGTTGGTGGAGACGCCACGGATGCGGAACTCCGCGACCGCGCGCTTGGCCTTCTCGACCGCGATCTCGAAGGTGCGGCCGCGACAGGTGAGCTTGGCCAGCATCGAGTCGAAGTGGGCCGAGACCTCGGCCCCGGTGTAGACCGTGCCGCCGTCGAGGCGGATGCCGCCGCCACCGGGGGAGCGGTAGGTCGTGATGACCCCGGTGTCGGGGCGGAAGTTGTTGGAGGGGTCCTCGGTGGTGATCCGGCACTGCAGGGCCGCGCCGTGCAGCCGCACGGTCTCCTGCGACAGCCCGAGGTCGGCCAGGCTCTCGCCGGAGGCGATCCGCAGCTGCGACTGCACCAGGTCGACGTCGGTGACCTCCTCGGTGACCGTGTGCTCGACCTGGATGCGGGGGTTCATCTCGATGAAGACGTAGCTGCCGTGCGGGTCGAGGAGGAACTCGACGGTGCCGGCGTTGCGGTAGCCGATCTCCCGGGCGAAGCGGACCGCGTCGGCGCACATCCGGTCCCGCAGCTCGGGGTCGAGGTTGGGCGCGGGCGCGATCTCGATGACCTTCTGGTGGCGTCGCTGCACCGAGCAGTCGCGCTCGAAGAGGTGGATGACGTTGCCGTGGCCGTCGGCGAGGATCTGCACCTCGATGTGGCGCGGCTCCACGACGGCCTGCTCGATGAAGACCGTGGGGTCGCCGAAGGCGCCCTCGCCCTCGCGCATGCAGGTCTCGAGCGGCCTCGCGCAGGTCCTCGGGTCGCTCGACGCGACGCATGCCCCGCCCGCCGCCGCCGGCGACGGCCTTGACGAAGAGCGGGTAGGGCATCTGCCCACCGTCAGCGCCGCCCACCTCGGTGGCGGCGACGAGCGCGTCGACGTCGGTCGACGGCTCGACGCTGGCCAGCGTGGGTACGCCGGCCGCCTTGGCCGCCGCGATCGCGCGGGCCTTGTTGCCGGTCAGCTCGAGGATCTGCGGCGGTCGGGCCGACGAAGGTGATGCCGGCGTTGGCGCAGGCCTCGGCCAGGGCGGGGTTCTCGGACAGGAACCCGTAGCCGGGGTAGACGGCGTCCGCACCGGCCTTGACCGCCACCGTCGACGATCGCCTCGGGGTCGAGGTAGGCCCGCACCGGGTGGCCGCGCTCGCCGATCTCGTAGGCCTCGTCGGCCTTGAGCCGGTGCTCGGACCACCGGTCCTCGTGCGGGAAGACCGCGACCGTGCGGGCTCCCACCTCGTACGCGGCTCGGAACGCTCGGATGGCGATCTCGCCCCGGTTGGCCACCAGCACCTTGGAGAACATGGCGGCAACCCTAGTGCGGGCAGACGTCCGCGGGCCGGTGCCGATGTCATGTGGACACCCGCGGCTACGTCGCGCGGAACTGCTCGACGAGCCCGGGCAGGGCGGTCGCGGCGAGCCGCACCGCGTCCGCCTCCGGGACGTCGAGCACGGCGACCGACCCACCCCCGCCGGCGGTCGTGGCGACCAGGGTGGTCAGCCCCGCCCGACGCTGGAACCACGTGGCTCGCAGGTTCCAGCCGATGACGTCGTCGACCGCGAGGGCGCTGCGGTGGCGGCTCAGGCTGCCGGAGCGGGCGACGACGTACCCGTCCACCAGGGTGTGGCCGAGGCCGGCCGCACGGTCGTGGGCGACGCCGGCGGCCAGCGGCAGGAGGGGGAGCGCCAGGACCACGATCCACCACGGGGCGCCCAGCACGGCCCCCAGCACCGCGAGCGCCAGGACGACCGTGGCCGGGACCAGGGCGCGGCTCCACCGGCGTCGCCGGGCGGCCGGACCGTGGTCGAGCAGCGGGGCCGACATCGGGAGGTCGGTGCCGAGGACGACGCCGGCGACGTACGGCGACAGGGCGCGCGGCGAGGGCGGCACCAGCACCGAGCTGCCGGCGGTGCTGCGGTCGACGCCGGTGACGATCGCGCTCAGGGCCCGGCCGCGCGCGGCCCTGAGCAGGAGCGGCTCGGCCAGGGACACCCCGGCGACGCGGTCCTCGTCGAGGCTCGTCTCGCGGGTGGTGAGCAGGCCGCGTCCGACGTGCCACGAGCCGTCGGAGCGGGTGAGGCGGAAGTCCCAGTTGGTCACGAGGTAGCCCAGCATCGCGATCACCGCGATGGCCCCGACGAGGACAGAGGATCCCGACGACGGCGGCCAGCCCGGAGGCCAGCGACACGGCGGCGCTGTCGACCCGGTCCCAGGCGTCGAAGGTGTTCAGGACCTGGCTCAGCACACCGAACGCCGCCGCCGCGACCACCAGGCCCCCGCCGGTGAACGGTGCGAAGCGCAGCCAGGACAGGTCGAAGGCGACGATGCGGGGCGCCGCCTGCGCGCGGGGTCGGCACGTCGCCCGGACCGAGCGTGTGCGGTGCCTGCTGGGGCTCGGCGACCCGCAGCAGCCCGCGTCGCAGCGCGTGCGCGCGGTCGACGGGCAGGCCGTCGAGGTCGAGCTGGTCGCTGCCCTCGCCGCTGCCACCGGTCCCGATCCGCAGGGTGGTCACCCCGAGGACCCGGTGGATGGGCGAGGCGGTCAGGTCGACGGTGCGGACCCGGTCGAGCGGCGTCGACAGCACGTGCCGGCTGAGCAGGCCGTAGCGGAGCTCGACGCGACCCTCGGCGATCCGGAAGCCGGTGGTGAGGTAGCGCAGGACGCCGAGCACGATCGGGACCGCCACGCCGAGGTACAGCCACGGCGGGCCGTCGTTGCGTGACGCCGTGCCGGCGACGACGAGGCCGATCAGCACGGGCAGGAACCGCAGCAGCTCGCGGATCGGGTGGACCAGCAGCATCCGCGGGTCGAGGCGCTGCCACTCGTGGTCGTGCGTGAGCTCGGCACGGGTGTCCGTGGGCCTCGGCCGGGGACTCGAGCCGGGGTCTCGGCCGGGCGGTCGGGCGGTCGGTCGGGTGGCGCAGGCTGGAGCGGGTCGCTCACGTGGCGTCACCCTCCACGGCGTCGGCCTGCCGGGTGAGGTCGTCGACGAGCCGCCGCGCGACGTCACGGTCGAGACCGTCGATGCTCAGCGCTCCCGCGGCCGACGCGGTCGTCACGGTCACGCTCGCCAGGCCGAACAGGCGCGCCACCGGGCCCTCGGCGTAGTCGACGGTCTGGATCCGGCTCATCGGGGCGATCCGGCGCTCGCGCGCCCACCAGCCGGTCTGGGTGTAGACCGCCGTCTCGGTGGCCTCCCAGCGGTGCACCAGGTAGCGCCACTGGGGGACGACGATCGCCCAGCCCACCACCACCACCGCCAGCAGCGGGACCGTCCACCACGCGACGTCCCAGAGCACGACGGCCGCGGTGAGGGCGCCCAGGGTGACCAGGCCCTCGACGACGGTCTGGAGCTGCCACATGAGGCGGGCGCGGGGGCTCACGCGGTGCGCGGGCTCGCGCAGGGCGATGGTCGCGCTCGGCGGGCCGGGCGTGGGAGCGGTCATGGCTGCGAGCCTAGGCGAGCCGTGCTCTCGCCGGTCGCCGCATCGGCACCGGTGTCGCCGTCCGGCGGCCGCCCGGGTCGGCCGACGGGCCGGCAGGCGGTCCGGACACTCAGACCAGCCACGCGGTGTAGAAGATGCCCAGCCCGGTCACCACGAAGACGCCGGTGATCACCCAGAAGCGGATCACGACGTTGACCTCGTCCCAGCCCAGGTGCTCGAAGTGGTGGTGGATGGGGGCGATCCGGAAGATCCGGCGCCCGACACCCGTGACCCGCCGGGTCAGCTTGAAGTACCCCACCTGCAGCAGCACCGACAGCGTCTCGAGGACGAAGACCCCGGCGATCACGGCCATGAGCAGCTCGGTGCGGGACATGATCGCCACGCCCGCGAGCGCTCCACCGATGGCCAGCGAGCCGACGTCGCCCATGATGATCCGGGCCGGCTTGGCGTTCCACCACAGGAACCCGACGCACGCGCCGGTGATGGCGGCCGTGAAGACGGCGAGGTCCAGCGGGTCGCGCACCTGGTAGCACTGCGACTCCACCACGGTGGGCCGCGAGGATCCGCACGGCTGGTTGCCCTGCCAGATGTTGACGAGGGTGTAGGCCCCGAACACCATCGCCGAGATGCCGGCCAGCAGGCCGTCGGCGCCGTCGGTGAGGTTGGCGCCGTTGGAGGTCGCGGTGACGATGAACCAGATCACCAGCAGGACGACCACCAGGGGCAGCCTGATCCCCCAGTCGTGGGTCGTGGAGAGGTGGCGCGAGGCCGGTCCGATGCCCCGGTCGTCGGCGAAGAAGCTGGTCGCCAGGATGCCGAAGCCCAGCGCGACCGCGGTCTGGCCGGCCATCTTGGCGCCGCTGCGCAGACCTCGGTTGTGCTGTTGGTAGACCTTGATGAAGTCGTCGAGGAAGCCCACCGCACCGCAGCCTGCGAACAGCAGGAGCAGCAGCCAGGCGCTGGCGCTCGGGAGCCGACCGGTCAGGATCGTCGCCGCCAGGTACGACGCCGTCGCCCCGACCAGGATGACCAGTCCGCCCATGGTCGGAGTGCCCCGCTTGACGTGGTGCGTCGTGGGGCCGTCGTCGCGGATCGGCTGGCCGAAGCCGCGGCGGGTGAACCAACCGATGGCCAGGCGCGTCCCCAGCAACGTGCCGACCAGTGCCAGGGCGCCGCTCAGCACGATGGCCCGCATGCTGCGCCTCCTCTCGTCGCCACGGATGGTCTAGCCCGCGGCGCGTCGGGGGCTCGATCCGCAGGCCATTGTGCGCGAGCGCCGCAGGATCGCGGGGCATCGACACACGGCGACGGCCGGGGGACCGTGCGGGCGACACCGGACCTGCTCCCGGGCGGCCCGGTGACCTCAGCGCGTCGGCCGCCGACCCCGACGAGGCCCGGCGGCCGGCCGCGGCAGCGCCTATCGTCGTAGCGTGCCGACCCCTGACTTCGTCCTGCGCCTGCGCGAGAAGATCGGTCACGACCCGCTCTGGCTGCCGGGCGTGACCGCCGTCGTCCTGCGCGAGGAGGAGGTCCTTCTCGTACGGCGCTCCGACAACGGTCGCTGGACGCCCGTCACCGGCATCGTCGACCCGGGTGAGCTGCCCGCCCTCACCGCCGTGCGGGAGGCGGAGGAGGAGACGGGCGTGACCTGCGTCGTCGAGGCTCTCGTGTGGGTGAACGTGAGCGAGCCGATCGTGCACGTCAACGGCGACCACGCCCAGTACCTCGACCACACCTTCCGCTGCCGGTACGTCTCGGGAGCCGCCCACGTCGCCGACGACGAGTCGTCGGACGTCGGCTGGTTCGCACTGGACCGGCTGCCGGAGATGCCGGAGCCGCTGGCCGAGCGGATCCGGCGGGCCGTGGCGTGGGTGCCGGCGACCTGAGGGCCGGCCGTCGTCACCCCACCGCAGCCAGCACCGCGGCGTACGTCGCCTCGACGTCGCCCTCGACGCTGGGGACGACCACCGTGTCGGGTCGGTGCAGGGCCAGGTCGGCCAGGGCTGCGTGGTACCACGCCAGCACGTCGTCGCCGCCCTGCTCGGCCACGATCCGCCGGACCTGGTCGTGCCAGGGGTCCTGGTCACCGCCGCGGCGGTGGAAGCGGGCGAGCGACGTCTCGAGGTCGTCGGTCAGCAGCACGCCGACGTAGGTGGCGCCGACGTCGAGTGCCGCCGCCTCGAACCGCCCGAGCTCCGAGGACCGGGCGATCAGCTGGGGCAGGACGACGTCGTGCCCGCCGCCCAGGTAGGCCCCGATCATCGCCAGCGCCGCGGGGCGGACCAGCGACCCGGCGCCGGCGAAGTCGTCCTCCCAGCCGCCGACCAGCGTCCGGAGGACATCGATGTCGCAGCACAGGACGCCGGGGTGCTCGGCGGCATAGCGACGCGCGATCGTCGACTTCCCGATGCCGGGAGGACCGTTGAGGTGCAGGAGCCGCGCCACGACCTACCCGCGCGCGACCGCGCGTCCTGCCTTCATCCCCGAGAAGATGCAGCCGCCGAGGAAGGTGCCCTCGAGCGCGTTGTAGCCGTGCACGCCGCCGCCGCCGAAACCGGCGACCTCGCCGGCGGCGTACAGGCCCGGGACGGGCGCGCCGTCGGCGCCGATGGCGCGCGAGTCGAGGTCGGTCTCGATGCCGCCGAGCGTCTTGCGGGTCAGGATGTTGAGCCGTACGGCGATGAGCGGGCCGTGCGCCGGGTCGAGGATCCGGTGCGGCTTGGCCACCCGCACGATCTTGTCGGTGCGCGAGCGGCGCGCGTTGTGCACCAGCATCAGCTGGGCGTCCTTGGAGAAGTCGTTGTCGAGCTCGCGGTCGCGCGCGGTGATCATCTCGCCGATCTCGTCGACGTCGAGGTGCGGCCCGCGGGAGATCTTGTTCATCCCCTCGACGAGCGCGTGCAGGTCCTCGGCCACGACGAAGTCCTCGCCGTGCTCCTTGAAGGCCTCGACCGGGCTGGGTGCGCCCTTCGAGAGCCGCTCGCGCAGGAGGACGCGGAGGTCCTTCTCGGTGATGTCGGGGTTCTGCTCGGAGCCGGAGAGCGCGAACTCCTTCTCCATGATCGACTGGGTCGTGACGAACCACGAGTAGTCGTAGCCGGTGGCGAGGATCGCGCGCATCGTGCCGAGGTTGTCGCAGCCGGGGAAGTTCGGTGCCGCGAACCGCTTGCCGGTCGCGTCGAGCCACAGCGACGACGGCCCGGGGATGATCCGGATGGCGTGCTCGGGCCAGATCGGGTCCCAGTTGTGGATGCCCTCGGTGTAGTGCCACATCCGGTCGCGGTTGACGATCCGGGCGCCGGCGTCCTCGCTGATCGCGAGCATCCGGCCGTCGACGTGGGCGGGCACACCGGAGATGAGGTGCTCGGGGGCCGGACCCATCCGCTCGGTCGGCCAGGTCTGGCGGACGAGGTCGTGGTTGCCGCCGATGCCGCCGGACGTCACGATCACCGCGGGGGCGCGCAGCTCGAAGTCGCCGATGACGGTGCGCGACGACCTCACCCCGCGCTCGGCGTTGCTCGACTCCAGCACCGAGCCGCGGACGCCGACGACGACACCGTCCTCGACGACGACCTCGTCGACCTGGTGCCGGAACGCGAGCTCGACCAGGCCGGCCGCCTCGCCGGCCTCGACCGGCTCGGCGAAGATCCGGACGACCTCCGGGCCGGTGCCCCACGTGAGGTGGAAGCGGGGGACCGAGTTGCCGTGTCCCTGCGGGTCGGCCGCTCCGCGCTCGGCCCAGCCGACCATCGGCACGGACCTCAGCCCCAGCTCGTGGAGGTAGTCGCGCTTCTCGTGGGTGGCGAAGTCGACGTAGGCCTCGGCCCACTGCCGCGGCCAGAAGTCCTCGGGGCGCTCTCCCGTCGAGCCGGTCGAAGCCGGCCGAGCCCATCCAGTCCTGCAGGGCCAGCTCCCGGGAGTCCTTGATGCCCATCCGTCGCTGCTCGGGGGAGTCGACGAAGAACAGCCCGCCCAGCGACCAGAACGCCTGGCCGCCGAGGTTCTCGCGGTTCTCCTGCTCGATGACCAGCACCCGCTTGCCGGCCTTGACCAGCTCGTGGGTCGCGACCAGCCCCGCCAGGCCGGCGCCGACGACGATCGCGTCGGGCACGCGACCGGAGGTCCGGCTCACGCTGCCGCCGTTGGTGGTGCCGGGCGTGGTGCTGCTCATGGGTGCTCCTGCGGTGCGGCGGGTGGGGTGCTACCTGATGGCGGGGCTGATGACGGGGCCGGTGACGGGGCCGGCGGCGCTACCGGGTGCTGGTGCCTATCGTGCATCACGACCGCGTAGAGCGCTCCGGCCACCAGGGCCCAGAACGCGGCACCGATGCCGGCGATGCTCAGCCCCGACGCCGCCACCACGAAGGTCACCGCTGCGGCCTCGCGCCAGCCGGCGTCGCTCAGGGCCGCGGTCGCGGCTCCACCGAACGTCGCCAGCAGGGCGAGACCGGCGACCGCGGGGATGACGCCCGCCGGGGCGGCCGCGCTCACGCTCGTCACGAGGGCGGCCAGCGGCCCGAGCACGACGTACGTCGCCCCGGCGGAGACGCCGGCGACCCAGCGGCGCGAGGGGTCGGGATGGGCGCTCGGCCCGGCGGCCAGGGCAGCCGAGATCGCGGCGAGGTTGATCGAGTAGCCACCGAGCGCGGCGGTCGCGGCCGTCGCGCCGCCGGCGTAGACCAGCGCGGGACGCAGCGGCGCGCGGTAGCCGAAGGAGGCGAGCACCGCCGTGCCCGGGATGTTCTGGCTGGTCATCGTCACCAGGTAGAGCGGCACGCCGATCGCGATCACGGTCAGCGGGTCGAGGTGGGGCGTCGTCCAGGTCAGCCGGGGTGCGAGGTCCCCGGCGCCGAGGCCGCCCAGCGACCCGGTCACGACGATGACGACGAGGGCGGCCGCGAACGCTCCCGGGACCGCCCACCGGCGGGCGAGGCGCAGCAGGACGAGCCAGGTCGCCAGGACCGGGGCGATCGCCCCGGGCGAGTCGGCCAGGGCGCGGAACGGCTCCACGCACAGCACCAGGAGCACGCCGGCGAGCATCGCGTTGGCCAGCGGCATCGGGATCCGCGCCACCCAGTCGCCGACCGGGCGCACCAGCCCGGTGAGGGCGTAGAGCAGGCCGGCGACCACGAAGGCGCCCACGGCGTCGGCGTACCCGCCGTCGGGGAGGGTCGCACCCGCCAGCAGCGCCGCCCCGGGCGTCGACCACGCGAGGGTGACCGGCAGCCGGGTGTGCCACGAGAAGAGGACGCAGCCGACGCCCATCGTCAGGCTCAGCACGAGCAGCCCGGACGCCGCCTCGTCCGCCGACGCGCCCACCGCGCGCAGCCCGGTGAGCACGACCGCGAACGACGACGTGAAGCCGACCACCCCGGTGACGATGCCGGCGAGCACCAGGTGGACTCGCCCGTCAGGGGCGGGGGGCATGGTCAGTCCTTGAGCTCGCAGATCACGGCGCCGCTGGTGACGGTGCCGCCCACCTCGGCGGCCAGGCCGGTCACGGTCCCGGCCTTGTGCGCCTTGAGCGGCTGCTCCATCTTCATCGCCTCGATGACGACCACGGTGTCACCCTCGGCGACCTCCTGGCCCTCCTCGACGGTGACCTTCACGATCGTGCCCTGCATCGGGCTGGTGACCGCGTCGCCGCTGGCCTGGGCGCCGGCCTTCTTGGCGCCGGCGCGCTTCGGCTTGGCCTTGCTCCCGGCGGAGGAGCCGGCAGCGAGGCCGCCAAGGCCGGAGGGGATGACGACCTCGAGCCGCTTGCCGCCGACCTCGACGACCACGGTCTGGCGCTCGCCGGGCTCGTCGGCCTCGGCGGACTCGCCACCGTAGGGCTCGATCTGGTTGTCGAACTCCGTCTCGATCCACTGCGTGTAGACGGTGAACTCGCCCTCTCCGCTGGGCGTGGAGGCACCGACGTACGCCGGGTCGCGCACCACGGTGCGGTGGAAGGGGATGACGGTGGGCATGCCGTCGACGACGAACTCGTCGAGGGCGCGGCGCGATCGCTCCAGCGCCTGCGTGCGGTCGCGGCCGGTGACGATCAGCTTGGCGATGAGCGAGTCGAACGAGCCCGGGATGGTCTCGCCGTTCTCGTACCCTCCGTCGAGCCGGACGCCGGGACCGCTGGGCGGGCTCCAGGCCGACAGGGTGCCGGGCGCCGGCATGAAGTTGCGGCCACCGTCCTCGGCGTTGATGCGGAACTCGATGGAGTGGCCGCGGATCTCCGGGTCGTCGTAGCCCAGCTCCTCGCCGGCGGCGATCCGGAACATCTCGCGCACCAGGTCGATCCCGGTGACCTCCTCGGAGACGCAGTGCTCGACCTGGAGGCGGGTGTTGACCTCGAGGAAGGAGATGGTGCCGTCCTGGGCGACCAGGAACTCGCAGGTGCCGGCGCCGTAGTAGCCGGCCTCCTTCAGGATGCGCTTGGAGGACTCGTAGAGCTCGGTCAGCTGCTCCTCGCTCAGGAACGGCGCGGGCGCCTCCTCGACGAGCTTCTGGTTGCGGCGCTGGAGCGAGCAGTCGCGGGTGGAGACCACCACGACGTTGCCGTGCTGGTCGGCCAGGCACTGGGTCTCGACGTGGCGGGGCTTGTCGAGGAACTTCTCGACCAGGCACTCGCCGCGGCCGAACGCCGAGATCGCCTCGCGGACCGCGGACTCGTAGGCGTCGGGGATCTCCTCGATCGTGCGGGCGACCTTCAGCCCGCGGCCGCCGCCGCCGAAGACGGCCTTGATCGCGACGGGCAGCCCGTTGGCCTCGGCGAACGCGACGACCTCGTCGGCGTCCTTGACGGCGTCCTTGGTGCCCGGGGCGAGCGGGGCGTTCGCCTTGTCGGCGATGTGCTTGGCCCTCGCCTTGTCGCCGAGCGCCTCGATCGCGGCCGGCGGCGGACCGATCCAGATCAGCCCGGCGTCGAGGACGGCCTGGGCGAAGTCGGCGTTCTCGGCGAGGAAGCCGTAGCCGGGGTGCACCGAGTCGGCACCGGACTTCTCGGCGACCGCGATGATCTTGGCGATGTCGAGGTAGGAGTCGGCCGGCGTGGCGCCGCCCAGGGAGTGCGCCTCGTCGGCGAGCCGGACGAAGAGGGCGTCGCGGTCGGGCTCGGCGTAGACGGCCACGCTGCCGATCCCGGCGTCCTTGCACGCCCGGATCACCCGGACGGCGATCTCACCACGGTTGGCGATGAGGACCTTCTCCAGCGGCTTGCTCTCGGGCACGGTGACGCTCCTGTACTCGGCCCCGGGGGGCTGTGGGCGAGATCTTGACTCCGCCGCGCAGGTTATCGCTCCGTAACGTCCGCGGGCGAGGAGGCTCCCACCGTGGACGGGCCACCGGCTGCTCCGCGACCTGGACGGGCCCCGCCCCGTGGACCCGGGCGGCCGCTTATGCTCGGGGTGTGTCTGAGTACCAGCAGGAGCGCAAGGGGTTCTGGTACGAGCCCGAAGGCCGCGGCACCTCGGAGGCGATCGCCCTCGAGACCTGGGCGCGGGTGACGCACGACGTGCTCGAGGAGACCGCGACCGCCTACCACCGGGTGATCCGCGAGGCCGAGCTCGCCGAGCGGCTGCAGAGCGCCAGCGGCATCCGCACGGCGCGCCCCCACGAGCGGTGGATGACCAAGCTCCTCACGCCGCTGGCCCATCTCCACCACCGCGACGGCTACCCGCCGCTCACGGCGCTGGTCGTCGACGAGCGCGGGTGGGTGGGTGAGCGCTACGACGACGTGCTCCGCGCGGCCGAGCAGCTCCCGATCCTCGAGGCGTTGCCCCGCGAGAAGCACGCCGCGAAGGCCCGCCTGGAGTGCTACCAGTGGGCCGGCTCGGCTCCCGAGGACGGCGGGCTGCCGGCCGAGGTCCCCACGGGTCGGACCCGCGCCGCGCGCTCGACGACGCCGAGGGTGCCCCGTACGCCGGGCGCGCCGAAGGCGCCCCGCACGCCGCGCGAGCCGAAGGTGGTCGCCCCGAAGCGGGTCGCCCCGACCGATCGTCCCGTCAACGTCTGCCCCACCTGCTTCATGGCGATCCCGGCCACCGGGCTCTGCGACAACTGCGACTGACCGCCGACCCGTCGCTTCTGGAGGAGACGGGTCAGCGGAAAGGTGACGGGTCAGCGGCTACGCCCGGAACGGTGGTTAACAATCGCTAACCTGCGGGCTACAGTGTGAGGCATGACATACGAGCTGACCCGTGAGCACGAGGAGTTCCGCCGCAGCGTCCGTGAGTTCGCGGAAGCCGAGATCGCGCCGTACGCCGCGCAGTGGGACCGCGACCACCACTTCCCGGTCGACGTCGTGCAGCAGATGGGCAAGCTCGGCCTGTTCGGCCTGACCGCCCCCGAGGAGTACGGCGGCGCGGGGGAGGACGGCGACTTCACCAGCCTGTGCGTGGCCATCGAGGAGCTCGGCCGCGTCGACCAGTCGATGGGGATCACGCTCCAGGCCGGCGTCGGGCTGGGCATCAACCCGATCCTCACCTACGGCACCCAGGAGCAGAAGGACACCTGGCTGCCGGCGCTGGTCGCCGGCGAGAAGCTCGCCGGCTTCGGGCTGACCGAGCCGGGCGCCGGGTCCGACGCCGGGGCGACGAAGACCAAGGCCGAGCTCGTCAACGGCGAGTGGGTGGTCAACGGCGCCAAGCAGTTCATCACCAACTCCGGCTCCGACATCACCAGCGTGGTCACGGTCACCGCACGCACCGGCACCCGCGAGGACGGCCGTCCCGAGATCAGCGCCATCATGGTGCCCGAGCGGCACGCCCGGCTTCACCGCCGAGAAGCCCTACGACAAGCTCGGCTGGCACGCCTCCGACACCCACCCGCTGAGCTTCGTGGACTGCCACGTCCCGGCCGACCACCTCCTCGGCGAGCAGGGTCGCGGGTACGCGCAGTTCCTGGCCACCCTCGACGACGGGCGCGTCGCCATCTCCGCCCTGAGCGTCGGGTGCATCCAGGCCTGCCTCGACCTCAGCCTCCGCTACGCCGGGGAGCGCCAGACGTTCGGCGGCCCGATCGGGCGCAAGCAGGGGGTCGCCTTCCAGATCGCCGACCTCGAGGTCATGCTGCAGGCGAGCCGGCTGCTCACCTACCGGGCCGCCGCCCTGAAGGACGCGGGCGCGCCCTACCGCGAGTTCAAGCAGGCGGCGGCGGTGGCGAAGGTCTACTCGACCGAGTCGGCCGTCACCGCGACCCGCATCGCCACCCAGGTCTTCGGCGGCTACGGCTTCATGGAGGAGTACCCGATCGCGCGGTTCTACCGCGACGCCAAGGTGCTCGAGATCGGCGAGGGCACCTCCGAGGTCCAGCGGATGCTCATCGCCCGGGGCCTCGGCCTGCCCGTCGAGTGAGATCTCTGTCCGGCGCGGGGACCCTGTTGCGCCGTACGGAGGCCGACTCCGCCTAGTCTGGAGGGGTGGATACCGAGCCCTGGCGCCGCTTCCTGGGCGAGGTCTGGCGGTTCTTCGCCGTCGCCCAGCTCGCGACCCTGGTCTCCTTCGTGCTGTTCAACCTGCTCGTCCACGGCTGGTTCGTGGGCGAGCCCCTGCTCGGCGACCACGCGATCACCGCCTATGTCGCGGCCAACTCGGTCGGCATGGTCATCAGCTACCACGGCGCGCGCGGCTGGGTGTTCCCCCACCGGCCCCCGCAGCAGGCCGACGGCGGCTGGACGGCGTACGTCGTCATCAACCTCGCGGCGATGGCGCTCCCGGTGGGGTGCCTGGTGGTCAGTCGCCACGTCCTCGGCCTCGAGGACGCGCTGTCCGACAACCTGTCGGCCAACGGGGTGGGGCTGGTGCTGGCGTTCGGCGCGCGATTCTATCTCTTCCGGCGGTTCGTCTTCCGCCACCCGGTAGCCCCCCTCGGGGTGTAACAGTCATCACGGCGCGATTCGTGAAGATGGTTGCTTCTTCAACCCTCGGAGGCGAATTCCGTGCAGCTACCGTCCTTCCTCGCCCGCGAACACACGGTCGCAGGTCCAGGCTTCAACCGCTGGCTCATCCCGCCGGCGGCCCTTGCCGTCCACCTCAGCATCGGCCAGGTCTATGCGACCTCGGTCTACAAGAAGGCGCTCGTCGCACACTTCGACACCGGGCTGACCGCGATCGGCATCGCGTTCTCCATCGCCATCGTCGTGCTGGGCCTCTCGGCCGCGATCTTCGGCACCTGGGTCGACCGCAACGGCCCGCGAGCCGCGATGTTCGTCGCCGCCCTCTTCTGGGGGACCGGCTTCCTCGTCGGTGGGCTCGGCATCGCCGTCGACCAGCTCTGGCTCTACTACCTCGGCTACGGCGTGATCGGCGGGCATCGGGCTCGGCATCGGCTACATCTCGCCGGTGTCGACCCTGATCAAGTGGTTCCCCGACCGTCCCGGCCTGGCCACCGGCATGGCGATCATGGGCTTCGGCGGTGGCGCGCTCATCGCGAGCCCGCTCAGCGGGCGGCTGCTGTCGCTCTACGACTCCGGCTACGACTCCACCGACAGCACCTCGCTCGCCTCGGGCGGCGCCGTGGCCGGCCTCTTCGTGACGCTCGGGCATCGTCTACTTCGTCTTCATGATGTTCGGGGCGTTCACCGTCCGCGTCCCCGCCGACGGCTGGGTCCCCGACGGGTTCGACCCCGCGACGGTGAAGCAGCAGAAGATGGTCACCACCGCGAGCGTGTCGGCGGCCAACGCCATCCGCACCCCGCAGTTCTGGCTGCTGTGGGTCGTCCTCTTCTGCAACGTCACGGCAGGCATCGGCATCCTCGAGCAGGCCGCTCCGATGATCCAGGACTTCTTCCGTGACGGCAGCACGTCGACCGTGACCGCCGCTGCGGGCGCCGGCTTCGTGGGTCTGCTGTCCATCTTCAACATGGCCGGCCGCTTCGCGTGGTCCTCGACCTCCGACCTGGTCGGGCGCAAGACCATCTACCTGGTCTACCTGGGCGTCGGGCTGATCCTCTACGTGCTGCTCGCGACCGCCGGTCAGTCCTCGACGGCGCTGTTCGTGCTGCTCGCCGCGGTCATCATCAGCTTCTACGGCGGCGGTTTCGCCACCGCCCCGGCCTACCTGCGCGACCTCTTCGGCACCTTCCAGGTCGGCGCGATCCACGGTCGCCTCCTGACCGCCTGGGCGGCGGCCGGTGTCGCCGGTCCGCTGATCGTCAACTCGTTCCTCGACGCCGAGGGCGAGCCGGGCCAGCTGACGGCGGCGCCTACCAGCCGGCCCTGTTCACCATGGTCGGGATCCTCGCGGTCGGCTTCGTCGCCAACCTGCTGATCCGCCCGGTCGCCGAGCGGTTCCACGAGTCCGGGTCCGCCACGGCGGCCACGTCCACCCCCACGCAGAGGAGCAACGCATGACCGCGCGCATCGTCGGGTCCTGGGCCCTGGTGAGCATCCCGCTGATCTACGGACTGGTCGAGACCATCCGCAAGGCCTCGACGCTCTTCACCGGCTGAGGCGGCACTCGGAGGGCGGTCGGCGCAGGCGCCGGCCGCCCTCTCGTCATGTCCTGTCCGGCCCCGGCCTGGCCGCCTCGAGGGCCGGCACGGTCACGTCGGCCACCAGCTCGAGCCGCGGCCGGTCGTGGTCGCCGTGGTGGACGGTGCCCGTCGCCCACCACATCCGGAGCAGGCCGGCGTCGGTGACCTCCAGGGTCGCGATGTTGTTGTCGAACCACGGGCCGCGCACCAGGCCCCAGCGCAGGGGCGACTCCGGCACCTTCGCCGAGCGGCCGACCAGGTGTCCGAGCGGCCCGGCGACGCCGTACGACGCCGCCGCGGTGGCGTAGCGCCACCTGCGCGACAGCGGGTTGCGGATGGGGGAGCAGACGGCCTGGACGATCCGGCTCTGCAGCGGTCCGCCGGCCCGTAGCTCCGCGCGGTTCGGCACCGCCTCCGACACGTAGCTGTGGTGCACGTCCCCGGACAGGAACGTCACCGTGCGTGGCGCCGTCCCACGCTGTCCTCGGGCCACCTCCAGGGTCATCCGGGACACCCGCTGGAACGCGTCCTGGAAGGCCGCCCAGTGCTCGAGGTCGACGGCGCGGCGCAGCTTCTCGCCCCACCGTGCCGGCCGGCGGCCCCACCCGCCGCCGACGAGCGCCTCGCTGAACGCCTCGACGTGGTGCAGGCCCGGGGCCAGGAGGAACGGGAGCGACGTACCGACGAGCAGGTGGTCGACGTCGCCGCGCAGCTGCTCGTCGAGCCACTCCATCTCGTCCTCGTCGAGGAGGCTGCGGTGCTCGGGGTCGAGCACCCGGGCGGCGCGGGAGTCGACGACGACCAGGCGGGCCTGGGTGCCGAACTGGCGGGCGTAGCTCCACCGGTAGCTGGTCGGCTCCTGGTCGGCGCGGTCGGCCAGCTCGTCGAGGGCCGCGGAGGCGTCGTGCTCGTCGGGGCCCTCGTGGGCGGCGATCTGCTTCCAGATCGGGTCCTCGGCGCGTTCGCCGGGCGTCATGTTGCCCAGGTGCTGGTAGACCCAGTACGACGCCAGGCCGGCCACGATCCGCCCGTGCCACCAGTCGGTGGCCTCCATGGCGTGCTTCCAGTCCAGGGAGGTGTTCCAGTCGTCGCGGATGTCGTGGTCGTCGAAGATCATCGCGCTGGGGAGGGTGGACAGGAGCCAGCGGTTGGCCGGGTCGGACCACGCGAGGGCGTAGAGGTGGGCGTACTCCTCGTAGTCGCGCAGCTCCGTGCCGGGTGGTTCCTCGATGTCGCGGCGCGCGGAGATGAACTCCCGCATGGCCTCGGTCGTCTCGTCGGCGTACACCTGGTCGCCGAGGAAGAGCACCAGGTCCGGCCAGCGGGGCATGCCCTGGTCGGGGTCCTTGTCGTGGCCGCTGGCGGTGACCCCGGCCAGGCGCAGCGCGTAGGCGCGCAGGGCGTCCACGCCGTGGGTCTCGTTGCCCTCGGCGTCGTGGCCCACCGAGGTGCGGCACGACCCGAAGGCCAGGCGCAGCGGCTTGTCCGGGTCGAGGGTCACGATGCAGGAGGGCGGCAGCCGGGTGTCCTCCGGCGGCCAGACGCGCTCGCCGTCGACGTCGACCGTGTACGGCGTCCGGGTGCCGGTCCCGAGCCCGTCGAGGCACACGAGCGCGTAGTGGTGGTCGTGGACGCGGAAGGTCCGTGCCGTGGCCGTCTGCTCGCCGGCGGTGACGCGCACCTCGGCGGCGCCGTCGACCTCGACCCAGATGCAGGCGGAGGCCTCGTCGACGTGGCGGAGAAGGGGTCCGAGCACCAAGGAGGACATGGGGCCACTCAAGCAGGTCGGGTCGGCCGCCGGACTCATTCGGTCAGGGGAACGTTCCAGAGGTCGGTCCAGGTGTGGCCCAGCTCGCCCAGCAGGGTGCGCAGGAGCGGCAGGCTGACCCCGACGACGTTGTGGTGGTCGCCCTCGATCGCGGTGACGAACGCCCCGCCGAGCCCGTCGACGGTGAAGGCGCCGGCCACGTGGAGCGGCTCGCCGGTGGCGACGTACGCCGCGATCTCCTCGTCGGAGACGTCGGCGAAGTGGACCGTGGTCGAGGCCGTGGCTGCGGCTACCTGACCGGTCGCGGTGTCGCGGAGACTGTGACCGCTCTGCAGGACCCCGGTGCGTCCGCGCATCGCCTGCCAGCGACGGGTCGCCTCGGCCGGGTCGTGCGGCTTGCCCAACGCCTCGCCGTCGAGCTCGAGCACCGAGTCGCAGCCCAGCACCAGGCACCCCTCGGGCAGGTCGTCGCGCGCGGCCACGGCGGCGCACTTGAGCTCCGCGAGCTGGAGCGCGAGCTCGGCGGGGGGCACGTCGGTCACCTGCGACTCGTCCACGCCCGAGACGATCACGACCGGCTCGACGCCGGCGCTGCGGAGGGTGGCGAGGCGGGCGGGGGAGGCGGAGGCCAGGACGAGCGTGGTCATGGGCGGGACGCTATCGCGCTGGTTCAGGCGGCACGGAAGTCGGCGGCGAGGTCGACGTCGAAGCCCGGGTAGTACAGGGCGACCGACAGTCGGCGTCTCGGTCTTACGCGCGCGGGATCGGGTGGTGCGGGTGCCCGGGACCTGTGTCGGTGCCCGGTGGGGGTGGTGGTCTCGACGGTGTGGCGTCCGGACGGGTCCTCGACGGCGCTCTGCCGCCAGCCGACCGCCTGCTTGGCGTGGTTGCAGGCCTCGCAGAGGCCCTGGGTGTTCTCCTCCGAGGTGTGCCCCCCGTGTGCCGCTTCGACGACGTGGTCCCGGTGCCTGATGGGCGCGTCGCACCAGGGGGTGCGGCAGATGCCTCGGTCGCGGACCATGAGGAAGTCGGCCAGTCCGTCGGGGACGAAGCGTTGCTTCGACGTCATCGCGACGAGGCGGCCGGCGGGGTCGGCGTAGAGGGCCCGGATCCAGGTGATGGTCTCGGCGCGCAGGGCGTGGGCGACCAGCTCGCGGGCGATCTGGGCCGGGATCGTGGGAGCACCGGGGGCTCCGGGCAGGACGGCGGGCTCGTGGCCCGCCCCGAGGAGGCTCGCGTCGGAGAGGACCAGGTCCACGGTCAGGCCCACGTCGGCAGCGACGCTCTGGCCGGTGAGGCGCTCGACGAGGAGGTCGGCCATGACCTGGCCCTTGCTGCGCTCGTCGCCGGCGGCGATCAGCGCCTCGGCAGCCTTGGTCAGGGCGGCGAAGGCCTGCACGCCCTGGGCGACCGGGAGCAGTCCGGAGAGGTAGACCATCGTGTCGGGAGCCGGCCGGATGCCGACCCGGCGCTCCTCCTCGGCCTTGCGGTTGCGCCGGACGACGGCCGCGGGGTCGAGCGCCTCGGCGCGCTTGCGCACCTCGCCGCCGAGCTGCCCGCTGCCGAGTCCGTCGACGAGGTCGGTGCCGCAGACCTCCTCGTCGACCTGTGCGCGGGCCTCGCGACTGAGGCAGCCGGTCTCCTTGGCGACGATCATGGCGCGATACTCGCTGAGCCGACCCTCGCGCAGGGCCTGGTGCGTGCGGGGCAGGTCGGTGGCGAGGTCCTTGGCCAGCCCGAGCAGGGCGCTCGAGCGGTGCGGCGACTCCTGCCGGGCAAGGCCGATCTGGGCTGCCACGCCGCGCCCCCGTCGCTCGGGGTGCACCCCTTGGCGGGCGTCACGTGAGCGGACCGATGCGTCGAGGTCGACGCTCAGCTCGGCCTGCAACGCGCACGCCGCCGACTTCAGGCGCTCGAGCTCGCTGATCAGGTCGATGCGGGCGGCATCGGTGACCACCTCGTCGCCCCGGGGGCGCTCCGCCGCCAGGGCGGCGTCGCGGAAGCGACGTACGTCCTGGGCGTCGAGGAGGTCTGCGAACACGCTCTGAGTATATCGAACGGGTGTTCGACAAGCAAGAGATGTGCCGGGTGTGTGGATGGTTATCGGGCGCGACTTTCCACCCAGAATGACGCACCCCATTTCCCGGTGAACACCCATGGCACGTGCCCGGCGCACGCTCAGGCCATGGGTTCTATATCGCCCGCGATTAGAAGCCACCGAGGCCGTAGCGCATCCAGTCGTAAGCCACCGTCGCAGAATCAATGAACCGGCCCGGCCGTCCTGCGGGCCGGGTCGGATGTGCTGGATGTCCGTCACGGCTGACTGCCGGGTGCGCGGGCTCTCTACCGATCCCTCGCTTCCTCTCGTGCTGCTGTTGACGGTCAGCAGTCAGCAGTCGACCAGCTCAGGACGCCGAAACGTGTCTTTTGCCGCAGACACATGGCGAGATTCACGACGCCGTAGGCGACTCGTGCCTCGTGGTCGGCCTCCCAGCTGGACGCCGAAGTCCCCTGCGCGCACCGAACGACCGCACGCATCCCCGGGTCCCCCGCCATGATTAGGCGCACCCTGCCGGGGGACCTGTCTCAAACCCCTGAGGCGTCCGACTCCTGAGAGCGCAAACAAAACTCGTCGTTCATCTTCAGGACCGAGGCGACCACCATCCGTAACGCGATCACGTAGGCATGGAAGTGCGTGTCGTCGCCGGCGTCGTTCTTCTGCCGCCCGTGCGCGTACTTGTTCCGCAATGCCGGACCGTTACTGAACTCGATGTTGTTTAAGTAGTAGTTGAAGTACTTTCCCTCAGCTTCGGTCAGCAAGGAACCCTTGCGGGTCACCCATCCCTTGTCGACCCATTCGTCGACCAGCTCCCGCCCGCTGAGTGGGAGGTGGTAGTACGCCGCAGCCTGGGTGGCGAACAATGCGTGGAGGAGACGGAACTGAGTGGCGCCGACGATGCGGACGCGCTCCCCAGTGTCCTCGAGGATGCCGACCTCGATGAGGCGGTCCACCGTGCGCTTCTGGTAGTCGGCGAAGTCGTCGTACGCCACGTCGTTGTCGAGCAGCAACTTCGCTGCACTGTCGGCTTGAAGGCCCTCGCGGATGTAGGTCAGCCCTGACTGGTCCGAGAACAGTGCGAACAAGACGCCTTCGAGTTCACTGCCCGCGACCGGGTACACGTACTTGCCGTCAAGGAGGCTCGGCACAGTCTTGTAGTGGACCGGATCGGAGCTGAACGGAAAGAAGATCTCGGTCGAGTTCGCCGTTCTCAACGAACAAAGTGAACTGTTTGAGCACGCTCTCCATCTCGGGGAAGACGTGCCGCACCTTCTGCAAGTACGTCGTCCCGTTGCCCGATGGCGTGAACGAGAAGTCGGTCACGCCGAACTCCTCGGCCAAGTAAGTCTCGAAGAACCATGAGATGACCTCTTCCAGGTCGATGCCCTTCGACTCGAGGAAGTAGAGGTACAGACGGGTCTGGAGGAGGCTGGTCGTGTCAATGGCGTTGAACGCCGCGCCGACGATGTAGTCGTCCTTGCCGTGGGTCTTGAACACTCGATCGACGAGCCCATGGTGGGCGGGATACGACGGGAGAGCCAACATGGCGAGATCGTCGACGAACTCGAACAGGTGCTGGAAGTTGTTCAGTACGCTGGGGAAGTCGGTCGTCTCCTCCAACCATTGGCTGGAATAGGTGAACCGCGACACTAACCCTTCAGCATCGTCCGAATCGTCCATCTGGAACTCGACCGGCTCGACCTGCGACCCCGACAGGCCGATCTCGAACCCGGTCTTGAAGCCGGTGTTTTGTTCGAAGAACCGCGCGGTCGACTCGTCGCTGCGTTGCCGAGCACGAAACCGTAGTTTCCCGTCCACGCCGATGTGGGCGATTGTCCTTGGCAGACGCGATGAGGCTCACGTAGTTCGGGTTCGCGTCATCGTTGTCGACGTACCGTTCTAACAGGCTCCGGTAGTCCGACTCGCAGAGACTCTGCGGAAGATGCACGTCCTTCGAGCTGTCCGACATCAGGTGCTTCTCGACCACGAACTCTGCACCCTGCGGAGACTCCAAGAGTATGCGGCGGATTTCGACGTCATATGCCGCGACCAGCCTCTCGCAGCCGAGCAGCTGGCGCAGATGAAACCGCGCGTCCGCAAGGGCCCGCAGCACAACGGCCGCGCTGCAGCGCTCGAACACCTTCCCCTGGCCCAGCAACTTCAACAGATCATCGTGACCATCAAATTCGACGCCATCGACCGCGAGGCAAGGTTCGACTCGTCGACCTGCGAGAATAGCGGGCCACCACGCCGCGGATCTTCGGGATCCGCGCCTTCGCCGCCTCGCGCTGCGCGACCGGGTAGTCGTTGGGCAACATCTCGTGCACGAGGAACTGCAGCACGTTATGCAGCTCGATGACGTCGGCGACGGTCCCCGGAGGATGCTCCTCGTCGAACTGCTCCACCAACTGCACGACGCGCCCGACGAACCAGCTAGCCGACAAGTCCTCCGGGCTGAAGAACTTCACCCGCCGCAACACATCAGTCTCGTCATCCAACGTCGTGCCCACCTTTCCGCAGTCGATGGTGCACCATTCTGGCTGGATCCACCGACACCCGTTTCCCACTCGACGACGGCCCTAGTCCGCACGGATGCCGAATCCGTGACAGCCCAGATCTAGGCGCGTCTCTTCGCCGCCTCTGGGGACGCAGATGCGAGGCTCGTGTCCGTTTTGTTACATCGACCGGAACCTCCAGCTGCGGAGCCGGCAGAGGCACTAGCTGCGTTTAGCATCGGCTCCTCCTTACCGGGGCGATGATGTCGTAGTGCCCTTTCTAACCCCTGACCTACCTCGCTGGATCCCTCAGGACGAGGGGGCGATCGCCGAGGCGGCGAGCGCTGGGCTCCTACAGGAGAGCCACTACCTAGACATCAAGGAGATGATCCCCAGCGGGTCATCGAAGAACAGAGAACTTGCCCGCGACCTGGCTTCGTTCGCCATCGATGGGGGTGCCCTGCTGGTCGGCCTCGCTGAGCGCGCAGACGGGTCCCCTGAGTTGGCACCTGTCGAGCTCCGCCGGCCTTGCTGAACGGGTCGAGCAGGTTGCCCGGTCGATCCCTGACCCTCCCCTGCCCGTCACTTGCACTCTGATCACCAGCACCGAGCCTGGTCGCGGGTACCTCCTGATCGAAGTCCCCGCCACCGGCACCGCTCCCCACATGGTCGAGGGCGCCTACATGGGTCGGGGAGACAAGACCAAGTACCGACTCTCCGATGCCGAGGTGATCCGTCTCCACCAAGCCCGCGTTCGCACCAGGAACAGATCCAACAGCTTGTTGACGAGTACGTGGACCGTGATCCCATCCCGCACGGTCTTGCACTCCAGTCCCATGCCTTCGTCGTCGCGGCGCCGGTGCGCCCACGCCCCGAGATGCTTCTCGACCTACGGCCGAACGGAAGCTGGCAACCACTTCTGCACCAGTTGCTGGACCAAGGCGCATACACACGAGGCACAGTTCTCGCCGAGGAGGTTGGCTACAGCCCAAGTCTGAGATTCGTCGGGGAGTTCTCACGACGCCCCGATGGCGCCGCTCTCACCGACAACCTCGACGCGGCACGCCGACCCGGAAGGTGGGGCGATCACACTGCATCGAACAGAGAGGACGCCGTCGAGCTCGAGGTTACCGAGGACGGGGCTGTCCGGGTCATGACTACTCGGCTCGGGGACGACGCCGGGGACGGTCGCGGCCAAGTCGTTTTCGAGGACATCCTTCCCGATCTCACCCGGCGAACAATTGGGATCGCAGGGAAGATTGCCGATCTCACCGGTTACCTAGGCCCTTGGGTGCTCGGTGTGGCGGCCACGGGCATCGCCGGCAAACCCGCCTTCGGTGCCGGCCGGGCCAACCTGTCTAACGGTGGATTCTTCGGGACCGACCAAGAACAATATCGCCGATACGTAGAAGCTGCGACGGCCGAGCTACACCAGACCCCAGGCGCCGTCACCGAGCGCCTCGTAGGCCGATTCTTGCGCAGTATCGGTTTCGAGAACGCCCCCAACATCCGGCGCATGCTCGACGACGCCGGAAGTTGAGCAACCCGAGTCCCCACAGCGAACGCTCGCTGATTGACTCCTCCGACACAGCGGTCTCCAGTACCAGGGTCGGCTCATGAACGAGCGGGTTGTGAGCCTTGCCCAAGGCGGATCCGCTCGCAGATACCGAGAGTTCGGATGCGAGGATCCTGCGTCAAACCACCGCCTGTGGGACGCGTGGCGACGCCCATCGTTCCGAGAGTCGGCCGCAGCGCCAACTACGCTCCAAGACATGGCCGACGGGGTGGGGTTCGATCGCGTCGGACACTTCGTCCGGCTCCCTGCAACGGCGAATGGCCTACCTGCCCGCTTCCTGCTCGACAGCGGGATCGGGCTGACGATCGTCAGTACCGATCTGGCCGAGCGACTCGGGCTGGCTCTCACCGGAGACTCACATACCGGCTATCGAATGTCGGGTCAGGAGGTGTGCGCACCCCTTGCCACGATGCCGTTGCTGGAGGTGGCGGGACACCACGTCGCGGATTCGGTTGTCGGTGTGTTCGACCTCGGTTCAACCGACGGTCCTGGCGGCTTCGACGGGATCCTCGGGTTGGACGTGCTGCGCCACGTCGTAGTTGAGGTCAACCCGGCAACGATGACCGTCGAGGTGAATCCAGATCGACCAATGCCCGCAGAGGCTGCAGTCGTGCCGGTACGCGTCGAGGAGGACGGACCGTCGGTGGCACTGTTCGCGCGGCTCCGGTTGCCGAGCGGCACGGTTGCAGAGGTGGAGGTGGACACCGGGTCGGGTTGCCTGATCCTCGATGCGCGGTTCATGCATGACTGCGGGGTTGTCGAGGGTGACGGCACGGACACGGTCGTCGGCACCGACGAGACGGATCATCAGTTCGTCCGCCACTTCGCGGACGTGCAGGGTGAGGTGACGCTGCTCCGTGAGCCAGACTCCGTGCAGGATCGTCCACGTGCGATGTTTCAAGACATCCGGCACGACGGCCTCCTCGGCTCTGAGTTCTTGAGCCGCTGGGTGCACCGCTTCGACGTCGGAAGCCGACGAATACTGTTGGCGTCCCTCGACGAGAAGCGGCCGACCATGCCACCTCGCGGGCCCGCCCGACCCATGCCGCACTGTGTGCGCCTCAGCGCCACCGGATTGGTCGGGCTCCGGGTCAGAAATCCACGGGCGTGATGCGAGTTGTCTCGCCCCACCTCGTCTCGGATGATCCTGACCATGAGCTCAATTGATTCACGAGATGCGGCATGGTCTGTGAAACAGAACGAGGTTCCGGTAGCCGTCGACCTGGGAGGGCTCATCGCCTGCTCAGATGGCTGCGCGGCATGGGTCAGTCACGTGCAGCTCTACTCGGTCGGGGTGCTGTTCGCGGTCTCGATCATCGGTCCACGATCCGACCAGCCGAGACCAACGCCGATCGACATGGTCGGGTGGATGGAAGACGACCCGGCAGATGTGCATGTCTCCGCAACCGTCGACGGCAGCCTCCTGCCGACAGTGCCGATGGAGCGGCACTGGCCCGAAGCTGCGGGCTCCGCGCTGTTCGCCGTGGGTGGCAGCTCGTCGGCGCGCCTGGCTGCGGCTTCATGGTGGCTTCCGGTCGTTCCCACCGAAACGCTCAGGGTGGGTCTGCGCGCGCCCATCATGGGTCTCGAAGGAAGTCTCAGCATCGATGCCTCGAGCTGGACGTCCCGGCTACCTGAAGTTCTCATTCCGTAGAGCCTCGCAGCTCCTCCGGCTCAACCCAGACGAGCGAGGTCCCGCCGGACGTAGCGCAGGTGCGCCCACTCCTCCTCCAGGATCACGCGCAGGCAGTCCCCGACGGTGGGCCGCCAGTCGCCCCCGCCGCCCCACGGGTTCTCGCGCGCCTCGGCGAGCAGCTCCGGCGTGGCCGCGGCCAGGAAGTCCGTCACCATCTGCTGGCGCTCGGCGCGCACCGCGAGGACCTCCTCGTAGGCCGGCGGGTCGACGCGGAAGACGGACATGTCGAAGCCCATCTCGCCGGCACCGGTGAAGATCTGCCCGATCTCGTGGAACGGCTGCTGCACGCGCTGCACCCCGCCGCGGAGCCAGGCGTCGGTCGCCAGCACCAGGTGCCGGAGGGTCTGCGCCAGCGACCACTCGTCCTCGACGTGGGCGTCCACCAGGTCGGACGGCGTGGCCGCCACCGTCTCCTGCCAGGCGGCCTGGACGGCGGCCCATCCCTCGCGCAGGCCCTCGGGCGTCTGCGCGGTCTGCAGCTCGCGGCCCGGGAACCGGCGGTTCAGCTCGGCGTCCACGAGCGGCACCACGTCGACCCCGTTGACGAGCAGGCTGCCGAAGAAGAGGTCGTGGCTGTCGATGTCGAGCCCGTCGACGTCGACGCTGCGCATCGTCACCCCGCTGACGTCGGAGAAGCGCAGGGTGGCGCCCTTGAGGCTCGCCCTGACGAACGTCGCGCCCTCGAACTGGTCCGTGCCGGTGTAGGTCGTCATCGGCCCATCATCACCCCGATAGCGGACGTTCTGGCTCCGCAACAAGGCACTCGGCAGCTCGACCTCGACCTCGAGGCTCAGCGCGGCAGCGCGCTCGCCCGCCACCCGCCGGGGCCGCTGGAGACCGGCCGGCCGCACCATCCGGTGCGGTGCGTTCCACTCGGGTCGGCGCCTGCGGGTCGGCGGCTCGCTGCCGCCGAGGCTCGCGAAGACCGCGACGACGGCCGCGATCTCCTCCGGGGTCGCGTCGGCGTTCACGATGCGCAGCATCGGCACGGCGAGGGCGCCGCGCCTGCGGCGCTCGCCGTCTCGTCCGTCGGGGCCATTCAGGCCTCCTTCGTCGGCGAGTGGCCGCTCACAGCGGGATGTTCCCGTGCTTCTTGGGCGGCAGCGTCGCGCGCTTGGAGCGCAGCAGGCGCAGCGCCCGCACGATCTCGACGCGGGTCTCGTGCGGCGAGATGACCGCGTCGATGTAGCCGCGCTCGGCGGCGATGTAGGGGTTGGCCAGCGTCGTCTCGTACTCGTCGATGAGCTCGGCGCGACGCGCCTCGACGTCCCCGCCCTCGGCCTCGACCTGGGCGAGCGTCTTGCGGTGCACGATGTTGGCCGCGCCCTGGGCGCCCATGACGGCGATCTGGGCGGTGGGCCAGGCGACGTTGATGTCGGCGCCGAGGTGCTTGGAGCCCATCACGTCGTAGGCGCCGCCGTAGGCCTTGCGGGTGATCACGGTGACGAGCGGGACCGTGGCCTCGGAGTAGGCGTAGATGAGCTTGGCGCCGCGCCGGATGATGCCGTTCCACTCCTGGTCGGTGCCGGGCAGGAAGCCGGGCACGTCGACGAAGGTCAGCACCGGGATGTTGAAGGCGTCGCAGGTGCGCACGAACCGGGCCGCCTTCTCGGAGGCGTCGATGTCGAGCGTGCCGGCGAACTGCATCGGCTGGTTGGCCACCACGCCGACGGCCCGGCCCTCGACCCGGCCGTAGCCGATGATGAGGTTGGGCGCGAACAGCTCCATGACCTCGACGAACTCCTCGTCGTCGAGGACGGCGGTGATCACGTCGTGCATGTCGTAGGGCTGGTTCGGCGAGTCCGGGATGAGCGTGTCGAGGGTGCGGTCGAGGTCGGAGATGTCGGTGTCGGCCACCGTCCTCGTAGACGACGCCCTCGTCGAGGTTGTTCTGCGGCAGGAACGACAGCAGCGCCTTGACGTACTCGATGGCGTCCTCCTCGTCGGAGGCCATGTAGTGGGCGTTGCCCGACTTGGTGTTGTGGGTGCGCGCGCCGCCGAGGTCCTCCATCGTGACGTCCTCGCCGGTGACGGTCTTGATGACGTCGGGACCGGTGATGAACATCGCCGAGGTCTGGTCGACCATGATCGTGAAGTCGGTGACGGCGGGGGAGTAGACGTGGCCGCCGGCGCAGTTGCCCATGATCATCGAGATCTGCGGGATGACGCCGGAGGCGTGCACGTTGCGGCGGAAGATCTCGCCGTACAGGCCGAGCGAGACGACGCCCTCCTGGATGCGGGCGCCGGCGCCCTCGTTGATGCCGATGATCGGGCAGCCGGTCTTGAGCGCGAGGTCCATGACCTTGACGATCTTCTCGCCGTAGACCTCGCCGAGGGAGCCGCCGAAGACGGTGAAGTCCTGCGAGAACACGCAGGTCTGGCGCCCGTCGATCGTGCCGTAGCCGGTGATGACGCCGTCGCCGTAGGGGCGGGTCTTCTCCAGGCCGAAGGCGGTGGAGCGGTGTCGGGCGAGCTCGTCGAGCTCCACGAACGAGCCCTCGTCGAAGAGCATCTCGATGCGCTCGCGGGCGGTCTGGCGGCCCTTGGCGTGCTGCTTCTCGACCGCCTTCGCGGAGCCCGCGTGCACGGCCTCGTCGAGTCGACGGTCCAGGTCGGCGAGCTTGCCGGCCGTGGTGTGGAGGTCGATGTCGGCATCCGTCGGCGGGACGTCGGTGCCCTCGCCGGGCTGTGCGCTCATGGTTCTCCTGCCGGTGTGCTGCTTGGTCTTCTCGGTCCGGTAGGACAGGCTAGTGCTCGTGATCACGGACTCGGCCGCGCGCCCACCCCTCGACAGGTCCCGCCTGGTGGCGGGCACCCCCGAGCTGATGCCGGGCCTCACCCTCGAGCTGGTCGACGAGCTGCCCTCGACCAACGCCACCGTCGTGGAGCGCGCCCGGGCCGGTGCTCCCGACGGGCTCGTCGTCGTCGCCGACCACCAGACGGCCGGGCGCGGCCGGCTCGACCGCACCTGGGACACGCCGCGCGGCACCGCGCTGACCTTCTCCCTGCTGGTGCGTCCCCGAGACGCCCACCCGGGCCTGGCCGTGGCTGCCGCTGCTCGCCGGGTACGCCGTCGACAAGGCCCTCAAGGCGCGCGGGCTGGCGGCGGGGGTGAAGTGGCCCAACGACGTGCTCGTCGGTGAGAAGAAGGTCGCCGGGATCCTCGTCGAGCGCATCGACACCCCGACCGGCCCGGCGGCCGTCATCGGCGTCGGCCTCAACGTCGGGCTGAGCGCCGAGGAGCTGCCGGTGCCGACCGCGACGTCGCTGGAGATCGAGCTCGGGGCCCCGGTCGACCGCACCGACGTGCTGGTCGAGGTCCTCAACGCGATCCGTGAGACCTTCGACGCCTGGGAGGCCGGCGGCGACCTCAACGGCATGCGGCTCGCGGAGTCGTACGCCGCCGCGTGCGTGACCGTCGGGCAGCGGGTGCGCGTCGACCTGCCCGACGGCAGCGTGCTCGAGGGCGAGGCCGTCGAGATCGACCCGACCGGGCAGCTGGTGGTCGAGGCCGACGGCGTACGCCGTCCCGTCGCGGCCGGCGACGTCGTCCACGTCCGCGCCGTCTGACGCCCCCCATCGGGCACCCGGAAGTGTCATGATCGACCCGTGGTCATCTCTCAGAAGCTGCTGAACCCCGGCGAGAAGATCGTCGTCAGCACCCGCACCCACCCCAAGGCCCTCCTGCTGCCGATCTTCCTGCTGGTCGTGCTGCTCGCGATCGGGGTCGCCTTCATGGTCTACGTCGACAACGGGACCGCCCGCCTGGTCGCCTGGGTCGTGGTGGTCGGTCGCGATCCTGTGGTGGGTCGTGCGGCCGTTCCTCGACTGGCTGACCGCCTCCTACACGTTCACCAACCGTCGCCTCATCACCCGGCACGGCATCGTGACCCGGCGCGGGCACGACATCCCGCTGGGCCGGATCAGCGACGTCGCCTACGAGCGCGACCTCATCGACCGGGTCCTGGGGTGCGGCACCCTGGTGATCAGCGACGCCAGCACCAACGGCCAGGTGCTGATCTACGACATCCCGCGGGTCGAGGAGTCCCACCGCATGCTCAACGAGCTCCTCCACAACCTCCACGGCGGCGAGACTCGCTCCGCGGAGGGGCACTGAGGCGTGGTACGACGATCCGGCCGAGCGGAGCGAGCCGCACCAGCCGGCCGTCGACCTGGCTCGCGCCATCCTGGGCGAGGACCCGGTCTTCGACGCCGAGGAGGTCGCTGCCGAGTCCGGCATCTCCCTGGAGCAGGCGCGCCGGCTCTGGCGTGCGCTCGGGTTCCCCGAGGCCGACGGGTCCCGCGTCTACACGTCCTCGGACGCGCGTGCCGTCTCCACGCTGGTGGGCGCCGTGGGCAGCGGGCTCCTGGACTTCGACCTGGGGGTGACGCTGGCCCGCGCGCTGGGGCAGACCATGGCCCGCCTGGCCGACTGGGAGGTGGGCGCTCTCGGGCACCGCATCGAGGAGATCATCCAGCGGGAGGGGGAGGACTCCCGGTCCGACGCCGCGATGCGGATGATCGAGGACCTCAACCCGGTCTTCGAGGAGCTGATGGTCTACGCCTGGCGCCGGCACCTCGCGGCCGCCGTGTCGCGCACCTTCGCGATCGGCGAGACCGATCTCAACACCACCCGGATCTCGGTGGGCTTCGCCGACATCGTCAGCTTCACGGCGCTGTCCAACGAGCTCTCGCGCGAGCGGATCGGCGACCTCGTCGAGCTCTTCGAGTCCCGCTGCTCCGACGTGGTCGCCGTCAACCGGGGCCGGGTGATCAAGAGCATCGGTGACTCCGTGCTCTTCGTGAACGACGACCCGATCCGGGCCTACGACACCGCCGAGGGGATCATCTCGGTGATCGGCCGCGACAAGCGGATGCCCGACGTCCGGGTCGGCCTGGCCACCGGCGACGTGGTGATGCGCCTGGGCGACGTCTTCGGGCCACCGGTCAACATGGCGGCCCGGCTGACCGCGGTCGCCCGGCGCAACCGGGTGATCATCGACGCCGCGACCGCCGCGCTGCTCCCGGCCGACCAGTTCGAGACCCGGCGGCTGCCCGGGCGCGCGCTGCGGGGCTTCGGCGTGATCGAGCCCGTCGCCGTACGACGTCACTGAGCTCCCGCCGCCCGTGGTCGCGCTCGGGTCACCGGTCTAGAGGACCTGGCCGGATCGAGGTGACTTTCGCCCTTTCGCTACGCCCGCGGGCGTGATCCTTCCTACGTTGGACCAATGCTCGAGGCCCAGGACGTGCGCGTCGACCCGGTCGAGCGGCGCGTGTGGCGCGCAGGGCACGAGCTCACGCTCTCTCGCAAGGAGTTCGACCTGCTCGTGGCCCTGATGTCCCGGGCCGGCGAGGTCGTCTCGCGCGACGACCTGATGCGCGACGTCTGGCACACCACCTTCTGGACGTCCTCGAAGACGATCGACGTCCACCTCGGCTGGATCCGGCGCAAGCTCGGGGACGACAGCCGGCGACCCCTCCTGATCACGACCCTGCGCGGGCAGGGACTCCGGTTCGAGACCGCACCTCCGTCCTGACGCTCGTCCTCGCGTCCGGCCCGTCGGGCGCCATGCCCTAGGGTTTCGGCGTGCCCGAACTCGCCCCCGTCGTCGCCGTCATCGGCGGCGGACAGCTCGCACGGATGATGGCCGGCCCGGCGCTCGCGCTGGGCATCCCGCTCCGGCTCCTCGCCGAGGCGCCGGGCGTCTCGGCGGCCCAGGTGATCCCCGACCAGCTGGTCGGCGACCACACGGACCTGGCGGACCTGCGTGCCGTCACCGCGGGCGCGGCGGTCGTGACCTTCGACCACGAGCACGTGCCGACCGCGCACCTGCGGGCGCTGGTCGCCGACGGCCTCGCCGTCCGCCCCGGACCCGACGCGCTCGTCCATGCCCAGGACAAGGCGGTCATGCGCGCACGGCTCACCGAGCTGGGCGTCCCCTGCCCCCGCCACGCGGTCGTCGCCTCCACCGACGAGGTCGAGGCCTTCGGGTTCCCGTGCGTGCTCAAGACGACCCGCGGCGGGTACGACGGCAAGGGGGTCTGGTTCGTCGACACGGTCGCCGACTGCGCGCCCGCGTTCGCGGCTGCCGAGGCCTCCGGCGTAGCGCTGCTCGCCGAGGAGCGGGTGGCCTTCCGCCGCGAGCTGTCGGCGCTGGTCGCCCGCTCGCCCAGCGGCCAGGCGGCGGCGTACCCGGTCGTGGCCTCGACCCAGCGCGACGGCATCTGCCACGAGGTGATCGCCCCGGCACCCGACCTGGACCCCGACCTGGCCGCCCAGGCCCAGCAGGTCGCGCTCACGATCGCCGGTGCGCTCGACGTGACCGGTGTGCTGGCGGTCGAGCTCTTCGAGACCGAGGACGGCCGGGTGCTGGTCAACGAGCTCGCCATGCGCCCGCACAACACCGGGCACTGGACCCAGGACGGCGCGGTGACGTCGCAGTTCGAGAACCACCTGCGCGCGGTGCTCGACCTGCCGCTCGGCTCGCCCGCGGCGCGGGTCCGGTGGACGGTGATGGTCAACATCCTCGGTGCCCCGGACCGTCCGGACGGCACGCACGTCGGGCGCCTGTACGACGGCTACCCGCACGCGATGGCCCGCGACCCGCACCTGCGGGTGCACCTCTACGGCAAGGACCTGCGACCCGGTCGCAAGGTCGGCCACGTCAACGCCTACGGCGACGACCTCGACGACTGCCTGGAGCGCGCGCGGCACGCCGCGGCGTGGTTCCGCGGCGACCTCGGCAACGAAAGCGAATGAACGCGATGAGCGACCCGACCTCTCCCCGCCCCTCCGGACCCCGCGTGGGCATCGTGATGGGCTCCGACTCCGACTGGCCGGTGATGAAGGCAGCGGCGGAGGCGCTCAAGGAGTTCGACGTCGACCACGAGGCCGACGTGGTCTCGGCGCACCGGATGCCCGAGGAGATGCTGGCCTACGGTCGTGAGGCCGCCGGACGAGGTCTGTCGGTGATCATCGCCGGTGCCGGGGGAGCAGCCCACCTGCCCGGCATGCTCGCGGCCGTCACGCCGCTGCCCGTGATCGGGGTACCGGTGCCGTTGAAGTACCTCGACGGCATGGACTCGCTGCTCTCGATCGTGCAGATGCCCGCCGGGGTGCCGGTCGCGACCGTCGCCGTCGGGGGCGCCCGCAACGCCGGCCTCCTCGCCGTCCGGATCCTGGCCGCGACCGACCCGGCGCTGCAGCAGCGCATGGTCGAGTTCCAGGCCGAGCTGAAGCAGAGCGCGCAGGACAAGGGCGCCGTGGTGCGAGGCGACAGTGGAGCCCGGCGTCTCGGCTTCTGAGCGACGCCGGCTCGTCGGGGTCGACGCCGCGCGCTGCCTGGCTCTGCTGGGCATGATCGCCACCCACGTGGTGGCCGAGCGCGACCCGGACGGCTCCCTGTCGACCCTGCAGTGGCTGGCCGGGGGACGTGCCTCGGCGCTCTTCGCCGTCCTCGCCGGGGTGTCCCTGGCCCTGGTCACCGGCCGGCGCACCCCCCTCGTCGGGCGCCCGCGCCTGCGCGCGAGTGCCGCGATCGCGGTCCGGGCGGTGGCCGTGGGCGTGATCGGGCTGGTCCTGGGCGGGCTGGAGAGCGGGATCGCGATCATCCTCACCTACTACAGCGTGCTCTTCGTGCTGGGCCTGCCGTTCCTGGGGCTGCGGGCGCGCCCGCTCCTGCTCCTCGCCGCCGGCTGGGCGGTCGTCGTGCCGCTGGCCGTGCAGCTGGTCCGCGACGACCTGCCGGCCCGGCAGTACGAGAGCCCGACGTTCGCCCAGCTGGCCGATCCGGGTCAGCTGCTCTCCGAGCTGCTCGTCACCGGCTACTACCCGGCGGTGCCGTGGCTGGCCTACCTGCTGCTCGGGCTCGGGCTGGGTCGGCTCGACCTGCGCCGGCGGCTGGTCCAGGCGCGGCTGGCCGGGTTCGGCCTGGCGCTCGCCCTGGCGGCCACCCTGGTCTCGCGGACCTTGTCCCGACGGGCCGGCTTCACCGACGCCGAGCTCGACGGGTGGGCCGGGGGGACGTACGGCGAGAACCCGACCGGCACCTGGGACGGGCTGCTGCTCGTCGCACCGCACAGCACCACGCCGTTCGACCTGCTCCAGACCGGTGGCAGCGCGGCATTCGCGCTCGGCACCTGCCTGCTGGTCGTCGGCGCGCTGGGGCAGGCGTTCCGCGCCGGGGACCGGGTGGCCGCGGTCGTCACCGGCGCCGGGACCATGACGCTCACCCTCTACGCCGTGCACGTCGTGATGCGCACCGACCTGGTGTGGCCGCCCGAGGAGCCCGAGGCCCTCGTGTGGCACGTCCTGGTGGTCCTGTGGATCGGCGGCCTCTTCGTCGCGCTCGGTCGGCGCGGACCGCTGGAGCAGGCGGTCGGGTACCTGCCCCAGAAGCTCAGGGGCCGCTGACCAGGTGGTGCTCGTGGGCGAAGACCACGATCTGCACCCGGTCGCGCAGCCCCAGCTTGCGCAGGATCGCACCGACGTGGGTCTTCACCGTCGACTCCGAGGCGAAGACCAGGCCGGCGATCTCGGTGTTGGACAGGCCGCGGGCGACGGCGGCGAACACCTCGCGCTCCTTGTCGGTCAGCGCGAGGTACGCCGCCGGTGTGGGCGCCGGCGCGGTGAACCGCCCCTCGAGCAGGGCGGAGAGGTCGTCGGGCGCGAGCACCGCGTTGCCGGCGTGCACGGTGCGGATCGCGTCGCGGAGCATGACCGGGGTCGTGTCCTTGAGCAGGAACCCGCTGGCGCCGTGCCGGATCGCGGTGGCAGCCCGGTCGTCGAGGTTGAACGTCGTCAGCACCACCACCCGCACCGGTCCGTGCCCCGCCTGCCGGCGCCGGGACACCGCGTCCGGCGGCGAAGATCCGCCGGGTCGCCTCCACCCCGTCGATCTCGGGCATCCGGATGTCCATCAGCACCACGTCGGGGGCCAGCTCGTCGACCAGGCGCACGGCCTCGTGACCGTCGCCCGCCGTACCGACCACGCGCATGCCGTCCTGGGCGTCGACGATGACCTTGACCCCCTCGCGGAAGAGGTCCTGGTCGTCGACGAGCAGGACCCGGATCTCGTCGTCGGCGGTGGTGCTTCCGCTCACGGGCACGCTCATCGGCACATCACGGGGACACCGTACGCACGGGCACCCATGCCGTCGTGGTGAAGGTGACGCCCTCCGGCTCCGCGCGGCGTCGTACGTCGAGCCGGCCCCCGCACGCCTCGAGCCGGCTGCGCATCCCGTCGAGGCCGCGGCCGTCCGGCGCGGGCGGGTGCTCCGGCGCGAGGTCGGCGACGGCGATCGGGCGGGTCTCGTCGGAGCGGGGGTGGGCGGGCGCCTCCGGCAGGCTGTTGCGGACCTCGATCCGCAGCTCCCCGGCCCAGGACCCGTCGGGCCAGTGCCGCTCCACGAACACCGGCTCGTCGCGGCTGCCGTGCTTGAGCGCGTTGGTCAGCATCTCCTGCAGCACGCGGTAGGCGACGACCTCGAGCTCCGGCGGCATCGGCTGCGGGGTGCCGAGCTCGCGGGAGACGACCTCGTGGCCGCTGGCGCGCACGCCCTCGACGAGGGTGTCCAGGGCACGGGGCGCGACCCGCTCGCCGCCCAGGTCGTCCTCGCTGGGCGGCGGTGAGCACGTGGCGGACGTCCTGGAGGGACGAGCGGGCGGACGTGGCGATGGTGGCCATCGTCCGCTTGAGCGCGGCGGGGTCGTCGTCGGGCAGGTACTGCGCCGACTCGGCCTGGGCCAGGATCACCGCCAGGGAGTGCCCGACGACGTCGTGCACGTCGCGCGCCAGGCGCGCCTGGTCGTCGCGCAGCCGGGCGATCTCCTGGGCCTGGGCCGCCTCCCGCTGGGCCCGGGCGGCGTCGGCCTCGGCCGCGACCTGCGAGACCTCGGAGGTGCGGGCCCGCGCGGTCGCGCGGACGGCCAGCCCGGCGACCCAGGGCAGGGACAGGACGAGCATGCCCACGACGACGGCACCGACGACCTGGGTGTCGCTGAACGTGGCGGCGGTGTCGATCACCGTGCTGAGCTGGGAGAAGTCACTGAACAGCCCGAAGGACCCGGACGCGACGGCGGCGAAGGCGATCGCGGCCGCCACGGGGATCGAGACGCCGCTCAGGACCACCGTCGCGGGACGGCCCCACCGGGCGCAGCCGAAGGCCACCAGGCCCACCGCGAACTCGGCCAGCAGGACCGGCGTACCGCTCGCGAGGTGGAGCAGCCCGAGCAGCCACACCAGGGCCAGTCCCACGCCGGGTGCCTTGCGGACCAGCAGCACGGCGGTCCCGAGGAGGGTCAGGACGAGCAGCAGGGCGGGCAGGTCGCCCAGGAGCGCTCCCCGCTCCCGCACCCCCACCAGCACCACGACCAGCGCCAGCGCCCCCTCGGGGACCCAGTCGCGGATCCCCGCGGGCGTGTCGTCCGGGCTCACGTCCGCACCAGCGGTCGGTCCCGCGACCGGTCGCGGAGACGGAGCACCGGTTCCTCGACGAGACGCGTGCTGAGTGCAGCGACGACGAGGGTGAGGGCCGCCGCGAGCAGCCCTGCGTGGTCGACGTACGGACGCAGCCACAGGGTGAGCGGGTAGTTCCACAGGTACGCCGCGTAGGAGACCGTGCCGAGCCACACCAGGGGGCGCAGGGCCGGGGTCGTGACGTCGGACCAGCGCCGCCACGAGAGCAGGACGAGCCCGGTGAGCGCGGCGATGGCCGGACCTCCTGCCAGATAGGTGAGCGCGTGTCCGCGCAATGGAACCACGGCGAGCAGGGCCAGGGCGGCCAGGGCGGCCGCGACGCTCCAGCCGGGCGTGCGCCACCGCTCGCCGAACAGTCGGACGCCGGCTCCGATGACGAAGCAGACGGCCCACGAGGTGGGCAGGGCGTAGGCCAGGTCGGGGTCGGCGCGCAGCCAGACCAGCGTGGTGCCGCAGGCGAGCAGGCAGGCGACGGCGGCGCCGAGGACCGCCGTGCCGACCCGGCCGCGGGCGAAGGCCAGGGCCAGCAGTGCCGGCCAGAGCAGGTAGAACTGCTCCTCGGTCGCCAGCGTCCACAGGTGGAACGTCGCGTCGCCGGCGTGGCCGAAGGGCAGGTTGCCGGTCCAGGTGAGCGCGTAGAGCACGGTGCGGGCGAGCTCGCCCCGGTCGCCGAGCGGGTCGAGGGTGAGGGTCACGGCGACGACGCCCAGCACGAGCACCAGCAGCGCCGGCACCAGGCGCAGCGCCCGGCGGGCGTAGAAGCGGCGCAGGTCCAGGCGCCCGGTGCGGTCGAGCTCGGTGCTCAGCAGCCCGGTGATGAGGTAGCCGGAGAGGGCGAAGAACATCACCACGCCGACCACGCCGGCGCCGCGCGAACACGTCCGGCACGGCATGGCGCAGCATCACCAGCCCGACCGCGATGCCGCGCAGCAGGTCGATGCCCTCGATCCGCCGCGTCACGCGAGCGCGTCCGCGACCAGCAGCGTCAGCAGGTCGGCGTAGGGGAGGCCCGCGGCCGCGAACATCTTCGGCACCTGCGAGTGCGCGGTGAATCCCGGCATCGTGTTGACCTCGTTGAGCACCGGGCCGTCCTCGGTCAGGAAGAAGTCGACCCGGGCGACGCCGGCGCAGCCGAGGGCGTCGTACACGGCGACGGCGGCGTCCTCGAGCGCCTTGAGCTCGGCGTCGTCCAGGGAGGCGGGGAGGAGGAACGGCGCGTCGCCGCCGTACTTGTCGTCGTGGTCGAAGAGCCCGTCCACGACGATCTCCAGCGCCGGCGCGACAGTCCGGGAGCCGTCGGGGCGGCCGAGGACCGCCAGGTCGATCTCGCGGCCGACCACGACGTCCTCGACCAGGACCCGGTCGTCGAGGGCGAGCGCGGCGGCCAGGGCCGGGGCCAGCTCCGCGGGGCGACGTACGAGGGAGACGCCGTGGCTGGAGCCGGCCGCGACCGGCTTCACCACGACCGGGTGGGTCCAGGCGTAGCGCGCCGCGGTGGCGGCGGTGAGCAGGACGCCGGGCGCGGTGGGTACGCCGACGGCGCCGGCGACGAGCTTGGTCACCCACTTGTCCATCGCCAGCGCGCCGGCACGGACCCCGGAGCCGACGTAACGGAGGCCGGCCAGGTCGCCGAGGGCGGCGAGCGTGCCGTCCTCGCCGTGCGGACCGTGGACGACCGGCAGCACCACGTCGCAGCCGCGCAGGACGCACAGCGCGCCGGTCAGGCCGATCGGCCGGGATCCGGCGTCGAGCCAGGTGCCCTGACGGTCGATCGTCAGCCGGACCACGTCGTGCAGGGCCGGGTCGAGGGCGTCGGCGACGGCGGCCGCGGAGGCGAGGGAGACCTCGTGCTCACAGCTCGCACCGCCGCCGATGACGGCGACCCTGGTGCGGGCGCTCATCGGGTGACCCGCGCGACCCGGGCGCCGATGCCGGTCACGATCTCGTGCTCGATCGTCCCGGCCCACGCCGCCCATTCCGCGACCGTCGGCTCACCGGAGGCGCCGGGTCCGAAGACGGTGGCGGTCTCCCCGGGTGCGGCCAGGTCGTCGCCCAGGTCGACGACGACCTGGTCCATCGAGATCGCCCCCACGATCGGTCGGCGGCGGCCCCGTACCGAGACCTCGGCATGCCCCGAGGCGGCGCGGGGCAGCCCGTCGGCGTACCCGAGGGGGAGCAGGGCGAGCGTCGTGGGTCGGCTCGCCGACCAGGTGTGGCCGTAGCCGACCTCGGCGCCGGCGGCGACCCGTCGTACGCCGATGACGGGGGCGGTGAGCGTCAGCGCGGGGCGCAGCCGGGTGCTGCCGCTCGGGTCGATGCCGACCAGACCGGCGCCGACGCGGCTGAGGTTGTGCCGCGCGGCGGGGTCGGTGAGCGTCGCCGCGGTCGCGGCGAGGTGCCGCAGGGCAGGGCGCAGGCCTTCAGCGCGCGCCACGCCCAGGCCCCAGGCGAACCGGTCCCGACCGGCGGCGTTGGCCGGGTCCGCGGGGACGTCGGCACACCCGAGGTGGCCCATCACCCCGACGACCCGCACGCTCCCGGCCCGCTCGGCGCCGGCCGCGGCCGCGCACAGCGCCGTCCAGTCCGAGGGCGGTGCCCCGTCGCGCGACATGCCGGTGTCGAGGTGCAGGTGGATCCGGGCGGGTACGCCGGCCCGCACCACCGCCGCCAGGTGCGCCAGGCTCGGGACGGCCAGGTCGATCCCGGCCGAGACCGCCGCGGTGACGTCGGCACCCACCGGGTTGAGCCAGCTCAGGACGGGGGCGCGCAGCCCGTCGGCCCGCAACGCCAGGGCCTCCTCGAGGCTGGTGACCCCGAGCCAGGAGGCGCCGTTCGCCAGCGCGGTCTGCGCCACGGCCGTGGCCCCGTGGCCGAAGCCGTCGGCCTTCACCACCGCCATCAGGGCCCCGGGGGTGCGGCCGGCGAAGAGCCGGGTGTTGGCGGCGACGGCGTCGAGGTCCACCGCCAGGGCGGCCGCCGGAGCGAGCGTGATCGTCATGCTGCTCACGCTAGGAACGACCGGCGTCGTCGGCATCGTCCTCAGGTGCCGATCAGCTGTCCTCGAGGACCAGCCGCCTCACCCCCACCCGCCCCACTGGTCCCACGTCGTCCACAGCAAACACAGACGGGTTGTCCACAGGTAGGGGGGGGGACGGATGGAGGTCAGTCGCCGTCCGGGCGGCCGCGCAGCCGCTTGGTCTGGCCACGCTGCTTCTTGGCCTCCAGCCGCCGCCGCTGGGAGCCGCGGGTGGGTCGGGTCGGGCGGCGGGGCGGGGGAGGTGGGGCGAGGGCGGTGCGGAGACGTTCGGCGAGACGCTCGCGGGCAGCGACCCGGTTGCGGTGCTGGGAGCGGTGCTCGGAGGCGACGATCACGACCGGCGAGCCGATGCTGCC
The DNA here is from genome assembly GCA_963757695.1 of uncultured Actinomycetota bacterium. Taxonomy (GTDB): domain Bacteria; phylum Actinomycetota; class Actinomycetes; order Propionibacteriales; family Nocardioidaceae; genus Nocardioides. The sequence goes on along the minus strand of CAVWTJ010000001.1, from coordinate 160,571 downwards.
GATCGCCCGCGCGCGTTGGGCGTCGGTCAGCGCGGCGCTGGTGGCGACGTCGTACTCGAGCTCGACCCGGCTGTCGCTGGTGTTGACCGACTGTCCGCCCGGACCCGACGAGCGTGAGAAGCGCTCGACGAGCTCGACCGCGGGGATCAGCAGGCCCGAGGGGACCCCCGGACCGGAGGCCACGGCCAGGTCACCGCCGGGGACGCTCACCGGCTGCTCATCGACAGGTCACCGGCGCGAGCGCCACTCGATGGCCGGACACGTGTCCATCACCATCGCGACGCCGGCCGCGGTGGTGCGGGCGAACGCGGCCGCGTCGACGACCCCCAGCTGGAACCAGACCGCCCGCGCACCGACCGCGACCGCCTCGTCGGCGAACTGACCGGCCGCCTCGGACCTGCGGAAGACGTCGACGACGTCGATCGGGAACGGTACGTCGGCCAGCGTCGTGTACCCCTGCTCGCCGAGCACGACCGGTGCGGAGGGGTGGATCGGCACGATCCGCTTGCCACGCTCCTGGAGCAGCGAGGCGATCGAGTACGCCGTGCGCGAGGTGTTGGTCGACAGCCCCACCACCGCCCAGGTGTCGCAGTCGTCGAGCATGAGGCGGACCGACTCCGGGTCCTGCCAGTGCGGGAGGTGTGCGGGCGCGTCGGTCACGACACCACGGTAGCCCGAGCGCGACGTGGGGGGTGCCGGGCAGCATCGCGTCGGCCGGGGCGGCGTACGTCTTCGGCCACGCCGACCAGGACGCCTCCATGCCTCCCGAGATGGTCGAGGTGCTGGGGGAGACCCTGGCCGCGACCGGCCGGCCGTTCACCAACGAGGTCTATGCGGGAGCCCCGCACGGCTACTCCATGGCTGACACCTCGGTGTACGACGCCGCCGCGGCCGAGCGGCACTTCAGCGCGCTGCAGGGACTGTTCGCCGAGACCCTGGGCACCGCTCCCGCCTGAGCCGTGGCCGTGGTCGCGCATGGACCGACCGGACCCGGGTACGGCATCCCCGGGCGCCGCCGGGATCCCCCCACCTCGGCGGCGCCCGACCCGTCTCCGGGCCCACCGTGGGCGAGGGAGAAGAACGAATTGACAACAAGCAATCCACAATTCGTCAACAGGGAATGCTCAAAAACGTGTTCGGTGCCGTTGCCATCGTGAGACGCTGAGGAACGAACCAGGTCCCCCGAGCCTGATTCCTCCCCCGAGAAGGTGCTCCCCGATGGCTCCCAGACCGTCCTCGACCGACATCCGACGCAGGTCCGAGACCGCCCGTCTCCTGACGTGTGCCCGCGCCAGTCACGGCGAGGAGCGGGCCGCCTACGAGAACGACGTGATCGGGCTCAACATGACCGTCGCCACCGACGTCGCCCGGCGCTACCACGGCCGCGGCATCGTCGACGACGACATCGACCAGGTCGCGTTCCTGGGCCTCGTCAAGGCCGTGCGCGGGTTCGACCCGGCGCTGGGTGACGACTTCCTGAGCTACGCCGTGCCGACCCTGCGCGGAGAGATCCGTCGCTACTTCCGCGACTCCGGCTGGACGGTCCGCCCGCCGCGTTCGGTGCAGGAGATCCAGGCCCGCGTCGTCGCCGCCGAGGCCGAGCTGACCCAGCGCCTGGGCCGGGCGCCGCGCCCGGCCGAGATCGCGGCCGACCTCGCCGCCCCGCTCCCGCTGGTCATCGACGCCATGTCCGCCAACGGCTGCTTCAGCCCGGTCTCCCTCGACGCGGTGGGCGGCGACGGTGACAGCGTCCCGGACTCGCCCGCCGAGCGGATGGGCGACCTCGACCCGGCCTTCGCCAGTGCGGAGGCGCGCCTGGCCCTCCGGCCGCTGATGGCCACCCTGAGCCCGCGTGACCGGCGGATCATCGAGCTGCGCTACTTCCACCACCACACCCAGGCCCAGATCGGCTCCGAGGTCGGCGTCACCCAGGAGCAGGTGTCGCGGCTGCTGAGCAGCATCCTGCGCCGGCATGCGCCAGGGCCTCGCGGCCTAGGGCGTCGTCGGGGAAGATCCGCGGCATCGTCGACGTGGTGCTCGTGAACACCGGCGCCCGCTTCTCGAGGAAGGCCGCGACGCCCTCCTTGCCGTCGCCGACGGACGCGTGCCACATGGCCAGCGAGTCGGAGAGGTGGGCCTCGAGCGGGTGCGCCGCGGCGCCGTTGGCGTACATCAGCTGCTTGGTCAGCGCGAGTGCCATCGGTGAGCGGTCCACGACGAAGGAGTGCGCGAGCTCGAGGGCGGCCGGCAGCAGGTCGTCGGGCTCGTGGACCGAGCGCACCAGTCGGCCGGCCAGGGCGGCCTCGGCGGTGAGGATCTCGGCGGAGTAGACCCACTCGAGGGCCTGCTGGATGCCGACGATGCGGGGCAGGAACCACGAGGACGCCGCCTCGGGCACGATCCCCAGCCGACCGAAGACGAAGCCGATCCGGGCCCTGGTCGAAGCCAGGCGGAGGTCCATGGCCAGCGTCATCGTCGCGCCGATCCCGACCGCTGCGCCGTTGATGGCCGCGATGACGGGCTTGGGCAGGGCATGGATCGCCAGGGTCACCTTGCCGCCGGTGTCGCGGACGCCGTCGGCGTAGGCCGGGTCGTCGAAGTGCTCGCGCAGCGACTCGGGCGTCGGGTCGAGGGACTCGTCGAGGCCGAACACGTTGCCCTCGGCGGACAGGTCCATCCCGGCGCAGAACGCCTTCCCCGAGCCGGTCACGACGACGGCGCGCACCGCCTCGTCGTACGCCGTGGTCGTGAAGACCTCGAGCAGCTCGCGGGCCATCGTCAGGTCGAAGGCGTTGAGGGCGTCGGGCCGGCGGAGCGTCAGGATCGCGACCCCGGCGGGGTCGACGCTCCAGTCCAGGGTCTCGAACGACGGGTGGTCGGTGTCGGTCATGGGAGTCCTCACTTCACGATGCCGTTGCCGGTGCACTGGGTCTTCTTGATGTCACCGGTGCGGTCCTCGATGATCGCCTTGAAGAGCGGGTCGGCGCGGGTGCGGTCCCACTGGGTGGCCGAGAGGTCGGTCACGGGCATCGTGCACGTCAGCTGGACCTTGCTCATCGCCAGGGCCCACTTGGAGGCGTCCAGCTTGCTGGTGCCCTCGCCGAAGGTGAAGAACTCCGGGACGGCCTTGTTGAGCTTCCACCACCGGATCGGGTTGACGACCGTCCACGGCGAGAGGACCTTGTCGCCGATCGACGCGACGACCTCGCGCTGTCGACGGACCCGCTCGAGGTCGCCGAACTGGGAGAACTTCCGCGAGCGGGAGTAGGCCAGGGCGACGGTGCCGTCGATCTCCTGGCACCCCTTGGTGATGTTCAGCCCGGCGAACTTGTCCTTGATCCGCTCGCGGGGACAGACCTCGATGCCGCCGACGGCGTCGACCACGTCGGCGACACCGCCGAGCCCGATCTCGACGTACTTGTCGATGCGGATGCCGGTCTCGCCCTCCAGGGTCTGCACGAGGAGCTCGGGCCCGCCGCGGGAGTAGGCGGAGTTGATCTTGGCCTGGCCGAAGCCGGGCATGTCCACGATCGAGTCGCGCGGCACCGAGAGCAGCACGTTGGGCCCGCTCCCGGTGTGGAGCAGCATGATCGTGTCGGTGAGCTCCGAGGTCGGGTTGCCGGTCGTGAACTTCTTGCGCTCCGCAGCCGTGAGGCCGGCGCGCGAGTCGCTGCCCACCAGCAGGTACGTCGTGCCGTCCTGCTCGGCCGGGCGGTCGGCGGCTGCCGGCTCGTAGGCCACCTGGTCGTTGCTGCTCCACGTCACGAACGGCACGGCGACCGTGTAGACCAGCCAGACCAGCACCAGCAGCATCGCCGTGCGGACGTACCAGGAGGGTCGGCGCAGTCGGCGCGCCCAGAAGCCGGCGAAGCGGCCTCCGCCCGTGCGTCCGGGTCCGCCCGGGCCCCCGGGGCCTCGGCCGGGGGTCGGTGCCGGTCGCGGCGGGGGAGTCGGCTGGCCGGAGGGCTGCCGGCCCGGCTGCGCCACGGTCCGTCGTACGGCGGTCGGGTCCGCGGGAGGCCGCGCGCCCGCCGGCGGTGCGCCGTCCGGGCGGGGCTGGACCGGCATCATCCGGGTCGCGTCGGGCGGGGGCTCCTGGCCGCCGGGGCGCTTGCCGTAGAGCCAGCCGAACTCGACGCCCTCCTGCGGGTCTCCGCTGTCGCGACCGTCTGTAGCCATGACGCCAGACGCTACCGTGCCGGCCCTGAGCACGGACGCACCCCGTCGCCCGGGCCGGGCGCGTCGGCGCCCGTCCGCGGAGTCCGGCCGGGATCCTCGGCGCGTCTGACGGCATGTGACGCGTGGGACTGGTGATACTGGCGTGCACGATTCTGCTTCCTTCCCCAGCAGAGAGAGATCCACCTGATGTCGTCCGTGGTGCCCCCGGTGAACGGTCCCCAGACCGCCCCCCAGCGCAGCCTGTTGCCGAGCACGGTCTCCGACCGCGCCGCCCAGGTGCGCTTCCGTCGCGCGTTGTCCCTGATGGCGATGACCCTCGTCGCTCCCGGCTCGGCGCAGCTGACGGCCGGCAACCGCACGGTCGGCATCGTCGCCTTCCGGATCTGGCTGGGCGTCCTCGTCCTCGGCGCTCTGACGCTGCTGCGGGTCCTGCTGGACCACCAGTTCGCGGTGAGCCTGGCCTTCGACACGTCGTTCCTGCTGGTCCTCAAGCTGGCCCTGCTGGCCGGCGCGATCGGGTGGGCGGCGCTCTTCGTCGACGCGTGGCGGATCGGACAGCCGCTCAGCTACGGACTGGGGCACCGCCGGGCCGCGGTCGGCATCAACGGGATCCTCTGCTTCAGCGTCGCCGGCACCCTGCTCTTCGGTGCGCACCTGGCGGGGGTCCAGCGTGACTTCACCCTGGCGACCTTCGCCGGTGACGACGGTCACCGACACCAACGCCGGGCGCTACAACGTCCTGCTGATGGGCGGCGACTCCGGCGCCGGGCGCTGGGGCCTGCGCCCCGACTCGATGACGATCGCCTCGATCGACGCCGAGAGCGGCCGGACGGTGCTGATCGGGCTGCCGCGCAACATGTCCAACTTCCCCTTCAAGAAGGGGTCGGTGATGGACGAGCAGTTCCCCGACGGTTTCGACGTCGACTACCTCAACGGCGTGAGCACCTGGGCCGGCGACCACACCGACCTCTTCCCGGGCTCCGAGAACCCCGGCACCGACGCGACGATCATGGCCATCGAGGGCATCACCGGGCTGACGATCAACTACTGGGCGATGGTCAACCTCCAGGGCTTCAAGGACCTCGTGGACGCGGTCGGCGGCGTCACCCTCAACGTCCGCCAGGCCATCCCGGTCGGCGGCCTCGGCACCGACGTCACCGGGTTCATCGATCCCGGCAAGCGCAAGCTCACCGGTTTCGAGACGCTCTGGTACGCCCGGGCCCGGGAGGGTTCGGACGACTACTCGCGGATGGCTCGGCAGAAGTGCGTGATGAACGCGATGCTCGAGCAGGTCAGCCCGGCCTCCGCGGTCACGCACTTCCAGGACATCGCCAAGGCCTCGGCGGCGATGATCTCGACCAACATCCCCTCGTCCGAGGTCGACACCTTCGTCTCGCTGGCGCTGAAGGCCAAGGGGCAGAAGACCTCGACGCTCTCGCTGGTGCCGCCGATGATCAACACCGCGGACCCGGACATCGCACTCATCCGGAGCAAGGTCGCCGAGACCATCGCCAAGGCCGAGGGCACCGCGCCCAAGGCGAGCGCGAGCACGGGCGGCAAGAAGAAGGCGAGGTCCGGAGGCGACGCCCCGGTCACCGGCGGCTCGCTGGGCAGCCTCAAGGACGGGTACGCCGCCAACCAGGCCGACGACCTCGACGCCACCTGCTGAGCCCGTCAGGCAGCCGAGCCCGGAGGGACGTCCAGCGGGCCCGAGCCGTCAGTGGCGCAGCGTGCTCGTCCCAGCCGGACCGGGCGACGTCGTACGTCGGCTGGTCGGCCGCGGCGACCAGCCCGTCACGGCTCCCGTGCCGGGGGTCGTAGCGCCCGTCGTGCAACGTGCGGGCCACGCCGCCGGCCTCGGTGACCAGCAGCGACCCCGGAGCGTGGTCCCAGGGCAGGGTGCCGCCGTACAGCACGTAGTCGGTGGCGCCCTCGACGAGACGGGGGAAGTCGATGCCGCAGCTGGCCCAGGACAGGTCCAGCGGGGCGAGGCCGGGCAGGGTGCGACCCACCCAGCTGCGCCGCGAGGTGACGCCCCGGGCCGGGGCCTGCGGCGCGGCGAACGTGAGCCGGTCCCCGTTGCAGAAGGCGCCGGCACCGAGCTCGGCCACGTAGGCGCGGTCGTGCTGCGGCTGCCAGATCCACGAGCGGACCACCTGCCCGGCGAGCAGCTCGGCGACCATCACGGCGTGGTCGGGGGAGCCGTTGACGAAGTTCTTGGTGCCGTCGACCGGGTCGACGGTGAAGGCGTGGTCCGCGGCGGCGAAGCGCTCCAGCAGTCCGGGGTCGGCGGCGGTCGCCTCCTCGCCCGAGCACGACCGCGTCCGGGTAGGCCGCCGCGAGGGCGGCCGTGACGAGCACCTCCGCCTCCTGGTCGGCGACGGTCACGAGGTCGCCGGGGCGCTTCTCGTGCACGTCGGCGTCGGTCAGCGCCTGGAAGCGGGGGTTGATCACCTCCGCAGCCACGTCCCGGAGCAGCGTGGTGATCGCGTCGGTGTCCACGGCTCCACCGTAGGGTGTCGCTCGTGCGGGTCGTGGCAGTGGTGGTGACGTTCAACCGGATCGACCTCTTGCGACGGCTGGTGGCGCGGCTGCGCGAGGTGCCGGACGTCGCGGAGGTCCTGGTCGTCGACAACGCCTCGACCGACGGCACGGGGGAGTGGCTCGCCGCCCAGCCCGACCTGGTCTCGCGCACCCTGGCCTCCAACACCGGCGGCGCCGGTGGGTTCCACGACGGCCTGGCGTGGGCCATGGAGCGCGGCGCGGACCTCGCCTGGCTCATGGACGACGACGGGGTGCCCGAGCCGGGCTGCCTCGCGGCGCTGCTCGCGCGCGGCGCCGGCGGCGAGCTGGACTTCTGGGGGCCGGCGGTGCTGGCCGAGCAGGACCCGGCGCGGCTCTGCTTCCCGATCCGGCTGCCCGGCGGCACGCGCGTCGTCCACCGGATGAGCGAGGTCGAGGCGGCCGCCGTGGACGGGCTGGTCCCGGACGTCGTGATCCCCTTCAACGGCGTGCTGGTCACCCGCGACCTGGTCGAGCGGATCGGGCTCCCACGCGCGGAGTTCTTCATCTGGGGCGACGACGTCGAGTACCTCTGGCGCGCCGAACGCGCGGGGGCCCGCATCGCGACCGTGGTCGGTGCCCACTTCGCGCACCCGGCCACCGACGACCTCGGCACCCCGATGATGTTCGGGCGCACGACCTACAACCACACGGGGAGCGACCTCAAGCACTACTGCATGGCCCGCAACAACACCGTCAACCTGCGCGCCTACCGCGGGTGGGTCCACGTGCTGATGTTCTGGGTCAAGACGCTGTGGTTCTACCTGTTCACCCACCCGCAGCCACGACGGATCGGGCTGAGCGCACGGGCGGCGTACGCCGGACTGCGCGGCGACTTCACCGGGCACCGGAGGTACCTGCGGTGAGCCGGACCGAGACCGTCGCGGTCGTCGTGGTCACCTACAACCGCGCCGACCTGCTGGCCCGGATGCTCGAGGGTCTGGCCGCGCTCGAGCATCGGCCCGACGCGGTCATCGTGATCGACAACCACAGCGACGACCACACCCCGGAGGTCCTCGCCGCCGCCGGGAACCACGGTCTGCAGCGGCTGCGGACCGACGCCAACATCGGTGGCGCCGGCGGCTTCAACCTCGGTGTGCGCACGGCCCACGAGCAGGGGTTCGACCGGATCTGGCTGATGGACGACGACGTCGTGCCGGCGCCGGACTGTCTCTCGGTGCTCCTCGACCAGGACGAGGCCTGCCTGCTGAGCGTGCGGGAGGACCGCCGGGGGGACCTGGTCGAGAAGGCCGCGACCCGCTTCGACCTGCGCAACCCGCTCGCGATCAAGCCCAAGACGGCGATGGTGGAGACCGACTTCGGCACGCGTGCGGCGATGCCGGAGCGGGTGGAGGTCCAGAACGTGGCCTTCGAGGGCTTCATGGTGCGCCGCGAGGTGGTCGACGCGATCGGGCTGCCCGACCCGACGTACTTCATCTTCTACGACGACGTCGACTTCGCCCTGCGCGCCCGCCGGGCCGGGTTCCACATCTGGGCGGTGCGTGACGCCGTCCTGGTGCGCCAGCTCGACTTCGACCAGCAGCACGACCTGGCCGGGTGGAAGGGCTACTACATGTACCGCAACCTGTTCGTGGTGCACGCCCGGTACGGCGAGAACGCCCTCGTGCGCCTCAAGCCGTGGCTCGTGGCGCTCGTCGTGGTGCTGTCCAGCCCGATGCGCGGCGGTCCGAAGGAGGCCCGCAACGTGCTGCGCGCCGTCCGGGACGCACGCTCGATGCGGGTGCTCTCGCCGCAGGCCCGGCTCAGCGGGTCGAGGCCCCCGGGGTCCCCGACGTCCCCGAGCTCACCGACGTCGGGCTGACCCGCTGCTCGTCGTCGGTCCCGGTGTCGTCGGCGCGGAGCAGCTGGGGACGCAGCCCCGCGTGGTTGCCGGTGGCCAACGCCGCCAGCCAGACGCTGAAGGAGCCCAGGGCCGCACCGGCGAGCACGTCGACGAAGAAGTGCCAGCCGAGGTAGAGCGTGGCCAGGACGGTCAGGCCGAGGAACACCCATGCGGTGATCCGGACCCAGCGGTCGAGCCCGATGTAGGTGACCACCAGGCAGATCGTGACCATGATCCCGACGTGGAGCGAGGGGAACGCGGCGATCGTCTGGAGCGTGCCGGAGGCGAACCGGTCGCCCATGACGGCGACCCGGTCGTCCCACATGCTCTCGGCCAGGCGGCTGTTGTAGGTCTCCGGGAGACCGGCGAACTGGCCGCGCTGGGCGTAGTTGTAGACCGGCCCCACGGTCGGGAACAGGATGTAGAAGAGGGAGCCCAGCGCCCAGTCGAAGGCCACGGCGGTGACGTACCAGGAGCCGGCGCGCGGGTGGCGGGTCCAGACCAGGGCCATGGCGATGCTGACCGGCACCAGCACGATCCACACGAAGTAGACGGTCGACAGCACGTGGGCCGCGAGGCCGGTGCCGAGCACGTCGTGCAACACCTGGGCGGGGTCGTGCCCGAACCACAGGGCCCGGTCGAGCCTGGCGAACTCGGAGTCCCACGTCTTGCCGTTGATGAACGGTGCCATCGACTTCAGGTTGCGGAAGGCGGCGTAGCAGACGTACCAGGCGGTGACGCCGCCGACGGCGAAGCGCCAGTGGGCGGCCGGCCAGCGCTCGCGCACGACCTCGCGCCACTTCTCGACCACCGCGCGGGGTGCGCGACGCGCGCGCCACAGGACGCGCGGCACGATGTCGAGGCCGATCGCGCCCAGGACGATCGCGGGGAAGCGGATGTATCCGGGGACGAGGCTGTCGGGGTCGCGGATGGGCAGCTCGCCGATCGCGGCGAAGACGACCATGGCGACCGACCATCGCGATGCCGGTGACCCAGGCGGCGCCGAAATTGCGCTCGACGAGCGTGCGCACCGGGCCTCTCTCATACATCCCTTCACCCTAAGACACCCCCTGGCCCCTTGTCTCGTCGGCGACGACGTGTCGCTGGTCATGGGACGACGCGCCGCGTGGAATGGTCCGGCCCCACCTCGCATCCGTAGACTGACCCATCGTGTCTGCCGCTTCCGTCCCCACCGCCCCGTCCCACGAGTCCGTCGAGCCGCAGGACGCCGGCACGCCGGACCTGGTCGTCGTCGGCGCCGGCTTCTTCGGCCTCACGATCGCCGAGCGCTGCGCCGCGGAGCTGGGTCTCAAGGTGCTCGTCGTCGAGCGGCGCTACCACCTCGGCGGCAATGCCTACTCCGAGATCGACCCGGAGACCGGGATCGAGGTGCACAAGTACGGCACCCACCTGTTCCACACCTCGAACAAGAAGGTGTGGGACTACGTCACCCGGTTCACCGCCTTCACCGGCTACCAGCACCGGGTCTTCGCCAAGGTCAAGGACCAGGTCTACTCGTTCCCGATGAACCTGGGGCTCATCAACCAGTTCTTCGGCCGGTCCCACACTCCCGACGAGGCGCGTGCCCTGATCGCCGAGCAGTCGAGCGAGATCGCGACCGCCGACGCCGCCAACCTCGAGGAGAAGGCGGTCAGCCTGATCGGCCGCCCGCTCTACGAGGCGTTCGTCAAGGGCTACACCGCCAAGCAGTGGCAGACCGACCCCACCGAGCTCAGCGCCGACATCATCACCCGGCTCCCGGTGCGCTACACGTTCGACAACCGCTACTTCAACGACACCTACGAGGGCCTGCCGGTCGACGGCTACACCGCGTGGCTGGAGCGGATGGCCGACCACCCCAACATCGAGGTCGTCGTGGACACCGACTTCCTCGACCCTGCGACGGGGATGGTCGACCGGTACAAGGGCAAGGTCCCGATCGTCTACACCGGGCCCGTCGACGAGTACTTCGGCAACTCCGAGGGTCGGCTGTCGTGGCGCACGGTCGACCTCGAGGCCGAGACCCTCGACGTCGACGACTTCCAGGGCACCGGTGTGGTCAACTACAACGACCAGGAGGTGCCGTACACGCGCATCCTGGAGTTCAAGCACCTGCACCCCGAGCGCACCTACCTGCCGGGCAAGACGATCGTGGTGCACGAGTACAGCCGGTTCGCCGAGGACGACGACGAGCCCTACTACCCGATCAACACCGCCGAGGACCGGGCCAAGCTGAAGCGGTACCGGGAGCTGGCCAAGGCCGAGCCCCTGGTCCTGTTCGGCGGTCGGCTCGGCACCTACCAGTACCTCGACATGCACATGGCCATCGGGTCGGCGCTGTCGATGTTCGAGAACAAGCTCAGGCCCCACTTCGCCGACGGCGTGGCGCTCACGAGCGGAGGAGTAGAGGGATGAGCAACCGATGACGATGAGACTGCTGCAGCGACAGGTCATGCCGCTGGACAAGGACGTCGACGTCCTCGCGCTGTACGTCGACCCGGAGGAGGCCCGGCTCGACGCGGACCGCTACGAGGTCGGCGGCAACAAGGCGGCCAAGGACCTCAACAACGCCGCGATCCGCCAGTCGACGTCGACCGGGCGCAGCCTGCACCCCGACCAGATCAGGTCCCGGACCGCGATCGCGGTGAAGTCGGGGGAGCTGCTGTCGTTCGGCACCTACTTCAACGCGTTCCCCGCCAGCTACTGGCGGCGCTGGACGATCGTGAGCAAGGAGGTCACCCTCACCGTGCGGCTGCGCGGCGCCGGGGCGACCGTGATCGTCTACAAGTCGATGGCCAACGGTCGCTCGCAGCGGGTCGACCACGCGACGACGGGGGACCAGGAGTCCGGCACGTTCGTCTTCGACCTCTCGCTGAAGCCGTTCGTCGACGGCGGCTGGTACTGGTACAACGTCGTGGCCGGCGACGAGGACGCCATCGTGGAGTCCGCCGAGTGGACCGCCGACGTACCGGCCGACCGTGCGGAGCACGGCACGGCCGACATCGCGATCACCACGATGAACCGTCCGGACTTCTGTGCCGAGCTGCTCAGCCAGATCGGCGAGGACGAGGTGCTCGCGCCCTACCTCGACAGCGTGATGGTCATGGAGCAGGGCACCGACAAGGTCGCGGACTCGCCACAGTTCGCCAAGGCCTCGGCCGCGCTCGGCTCGCGGCTGCGGATCATCGAGCAGGGCAACCTCGGCGGGTCCGGCGGATACGCCCGGGGCCAGCTGGAGTCGGTGCGCAAGGGGACCGCGACCTACGCACTGATGATGGACGACGACGTCGTGTGCGAGCCCGAGGGCATCATCCGGGCCATCACGTTCGGTGACCTGGCTCGCCGCCCCACCATCGTCGGCGGCCACATGTTCAGCCTGTTCTCCAAGTCCCGCCTGCACAGCTTCGGCGAGATCGTCCAGCCGTGGCGCTTCTGGTGGATGACCCGTCTCGACGGCTACAGCGACTGGGACCTGTCGGCGCGCAACCTCCGCTCGTCGCGCTGGCTGCACAAGCGCGTCGACGTCGACTTCAACGGCTGGTTCATGTGCCTGATCCCGCGCGTGGTGATGGAGGAGATCGGCCTGTCCCTGCCGCTGTTCCTCAAGTGGGACGACGCCGAGTACGGGCTGCGGGCCAAGGACGCCGGCTATCCGACCGTCACCTTCCCGGGTGCGGCCGTCTGGCACGTCCCGTGGACCGACAAGAACGACGGCCTCGACTGGCAGTCCTACTTCCACCAGCGCAACCGCTTCGTCGCGGCGCTGCTGCACTCGCCGTACCCGACGGGCGGTCGGATGATCCGGGAGAGCCGCAACCACCAGATCTCCCACCTCGTCGGCATGCAGTACTCGACCGTCGAGCTGCGTCACCAGGCGCTCCTCGACGTGCTCGCCGGACCCGACCACCTGCACGAGGCGCTGCCGACCAAGCTGACGGAGGTCCGCGAGTTCGTCAAGCAGTTCTCCGACGCCCGCCTCGAGCCCGACCGCGACGCCTTCCCCGAGGCCCGGCGGTCCAAGCCGCCCAAGCGGGGCAAGGACGGCAACGAGATCCCGGGGCGGCTGGCCACCCTGGTCGCGGCCGGCCTCGCGCCGCTGCGGCAGCTGAAGCCGGTCCGGCCGATGTCGCGGGAGTACCCCGAGGTGGAGCTCCCTGCGATGGACGCCAAGTGGTACCAGCTGTCGCGCTACGACTCGGCCGTGGTCTCGATGGCCGACGGCACGTCGGCGGCGCTCTACCAGCGCGACCCGGCGAAGTTCCGTGAGCTGATGGTCAAGACCATCGAGATCCACGAGCGCTTCAAGCGCGAGTGGCCCAGACTGGCAGCGGAGTACCGTGCGAAGCTTCCCGAGATCACCTCCCCGGAGGCCTGGGACGCCACGTTCGCCCCCTACGTGAACGCCCAGGAAGCGGAGGAGCCGAGGCCATGACCGACAGTCTCAGCCGCATCGACGTGGAGTCGATGCCGGTCTACGACTCCGAGGAGCGGGAGTGGGAGGACCCGGCCCCCGACCGGGGCCTGCTCGAGGTGTTCCGTCGCCGCTACCTGCTCCGCCTGCTCGTACGACGCGAGATCAGTGCCCGGTACTCCGGCTCGTTCCTGGGGCTGCTCTGGAGCTACATCAACCCGCTCGCGCAGTTCTTCATCTACTTCGTGATCATCGGCGCCGTCTTCAACCTGCACGCGTCGGTGCCGAACTTCTCGATCCACATCTTCTCCGCGATCATCATCGTCCACTTCTTCACCGAGACCTTCAACGCCGGGACCCGGTCGATCGTGCGCAACAAGGCGATCGTGCGGAAGATGGCCGTCCCGGCCGAGATGTTCCCGGTCGCCTCGATGCTGGTCTCGCTCTACCACGTGTTCCCGCAGGTGGTGATCCTGCTCGTCGCGGTGCTGCTGATGGGGTGGACGCCGTCGTTCGCCGGGCTGCTGGCCGTCCTCGTCGCACTGACGATCATCATGATCCTCGGCACCGCCCTGGCCCTGCTGTTCAGCGCCGCCAACGTGCTGTTCCGCGACTTCGGCAGCGTGGTCAACATCCTGACCAACTTCGTGCGCTTCGGCGTCCCGATGATCTACAGCTACGAGATGGTCGGGCAGCGCTTCGGCCGGTTCGCGCCGTACTACACGTGGAACCCGATCGCCGACGCCGTGATGCTGTTCCAGCAGGCGTTCTGGATCCCGACGGTCCCGGCGGACCAGATGGACCACGCGAACCTCCCCGACCACCTGCTCCCGCTCGGCTTCGTGATGATCGGAGTGTCCCTCGTGATCCTGCTGTTCGCCCAGCTCGTGTTCAGCAAGCTCGAGAAGCAGATCCCGGAGCGCCTCTGATGGCCGAGTCGATCCGGGTGGAGAACGTCACCAAGGAGTTCACGCTCCGCTACCACCGCACCTTCAAGCAGGTCACCGTCGCGATGATGAAGCGGCGCCAGATCAAGGACAGCTTCCGCGCTGTCGACGACGTGTCGTTCACCGTCAGCCAGGGTGAGTCGATCGGTCTGATGGGCCTCAACGGCTCCGGCAAGAGCACCCTGCTCAAGATGATCAACGGGGTCATGCGACCCGACGAGGGGCGGGTGCGCACCAGGGGCCGGATCGCCGGCCTCATCGCCACGGGCGCGGGCTTCCACCCGCAGCTCAGCGGCAAGGAGAACATCCTGCTCAACGCGGCCATCCTCGGCATGTCCGAGAAGGAGATCGCCCGCAAGTACGACGAGATCGTCGGTTTCAGCGAGATCCCCACCCGGCTGCTCCAGACCGAGGTCGGTCACTACTCGTCGGGGCAGTCGGCCCGCCTCGGCTTCTCGGTCGCCATCCACGTCGACTCCGAGATCTTCCTCGCCGACGAGGTCCTCGCCGTCGGTGACAAGCCCTTCAAGAAGAAGTGCCTGGAGAGGATGGAGGAGGTGCGCGACAGTGGCCGGACCCTCTTCTACGTCAGCCACGCCGCGGGCTCGGTCAAGCGGATGTGCACCCGGGTGCTGATCCTGGAGGAGGGGAGGTTGATCTTCGACGGAGACGTCAAGGAGGGGATCAAGATCCTGCAGTACCAGGACGACGAGCGCCCGGACGAGGAAGAGGAGTACGACGACGAGGAGCTCGGCGCCGACATCTAGGGTCGTGCGCCACGCCCGGCCCGGCGACCCGCTCCGGGGCGGCGCCTCCACGGGCAGAGTTGACAAATCTTGAGAGTGTCGGCGCGTCGAGTGGAAATTACAGGTTTGTAGTTACTCAGTTCCTCTTCCCAGGGCGTGTTACTGGTGTGAAAGTTGCGTCTCGTGTGACTCTTCCCCTTCGCACTGGAGCAATGTCTGATGTCTTCCCGACACCCCCGTTTCGTCACGTTCTGCCAGCAGATGCTGGTGCTCGGCGTGATCTGCGCAGCACTCACCCCGGCCGCCAACGTCGTCTCCCTCGACCTGGTGCCGCACCCCCCCGGTGACGGCGCGTCCGCCGCCTCCGCAGGCGGGGCGCCGGCTTCCATGGCGGCCTACGTGCGCGCGTCCGGCCTGGCGGCCGAGGTGCCCGACCAGGTCGTCGACCCGGTCGTCAAGGAGTACTCGCTGAGCGCTCCGGCGGGCGCTCGGATCGCTCCCGGTGCGCTCGAGGCGACCAGCCGCCGGGTCGCCGGCGGCGGCGCCAAGGTCGTCAGCACGCCGCAGCCGGTGACCGGGTACGGCGCCGTCGGCGTCACCTGGGAGCACGGCGACACCGTCGCCGAGGACGCCATCGACGTCGAGGTCCGCACCAAGGACGACGCCGGCTGGTCGGAGTGGCTGACCGATGGCCTACCACGACGACCACGGCCCGGACCCGGACAGCAAGGAGGGCCGTCGGGCCCGCCCCGGCACCGACGAGCTGCTCGTCGGCGAGGTCGACGAGGTCCAGGTGCGCGTCGACTCCGACGCCGCGACGCCGCCGGACCTGAAGCTGGCCGTGATCGACCCGGGTGTCGCCACCCAGACCACCCGCGAGCGTGCCGCCATCGACACCGCGACCCTCGACGGCGCGGACGTCGCGCCGAGCGCCAGCGCCGCCAGCGACACGACCGGCGACACGACCGGCGACACGACCGGCGACACGACCGGCGACACGGCCGGCGACGCCGTGCTCTCCCGCGCGGCGTTCACACCCGAAGCCCCAGATCTTCAGCCGGGCCCAGTGGGGTGCGGACGAGCGGATGCGCGACGCCGGGTCGTTGCACTACTACGAGGTCCACGCCGGGTTCGTGCACCACACGGTGAACGCCAACGGCTACCGCGCCGAGGACGTGCCGGCGATCCTGCGCGGCATCTACGCCTACCACACCAGGTCGCGGGGCTGGAGCGACATCGGCTACAACTACCTCGTCGACCGGTTCGGTCGCATCTGGGAGGGCCGGTTCGGCGGGGTCGACCGTCCCGTCGTCGGGGCGCACACCCTCGGCTACAACGACGACTCCTTCGCGATGTCGGCGATCGGCAACTACGACATCACCAAGCCGTCCCGGGCCATGGTCCAGGCCTACGGCGCGCTCTTCGCGTGGAAGCTGTCCCTGCACGGCGTCGACGCCTCGTCGACGAAGCAGTACGTCACCTCGCGCTACTTCCAGGCCATCAACGGCCACCGTGACGCGGGCCAGACCGCCTGCCCCGGCAAGTACCTCTACGCCAAGCTCCCGCGGATCCGCGCGCTCGCCGCGCAGGCCCAGGTCGGGTTCGCCGGGCGCCAGCTGGAGTCGAACCTGGCCTCGACCCCCCAGCCGGACCTGATCGTGCGACGGCGCAGCGACGGGAAGGGGTTCATCCTGCCGATCGTGCCGCTCCCCGGTGCGACGGCGACCTCCTCACGACGCTTCAAGCTGGGCGCCGCGATCCCGATGAACATGTCCCTGGACGGCGCCGGGCGGGTCCTCAACGCCGGCGACTGGGACCGTGACGGCTTCTCCGACGTGCTCACCCGGCGGCGCAGCGACGGCAAGCTCTTCCTGCGCCGCGGTCTGGGTGACGGACGCTTCGCGAAGGTCCAGGCCCTCGCCCCGGGGTTCAAGAAGGTCGGTCTCCTCGCCGCCGTCGGGGACACGACGGGCGACGGCTGGCCCGACCTGATGGGGCAGCCGCTGGGCGGCCCGATGATGATCTACCCGGGCCTGGGCCTCAAGGGCCTCGGCGCACCGTACGCCGCCCACGCCCGCGTGCCGGGCCTCAAGCAGGTCGGCCTGGGGCTCTGGGACGCCGACGGCGCCCCCGACAACCTCGTGCAGACCAGCAGCTCGCTGTCGATCTATCCCGGCAACGGGCCGGGTGGCCTGACCGGCCGGAAGTCGGTCAACCTCGACATCCGCGGCTACGACTGGGTGGGAGGCATCGGTGACGTCGACCTCGTCGGGCACCCCGACCTCGTGGCACGGGTGAAGGGCACCGGGAAGCTGGTGCTGATCGAGGCGACCGCCACGGGGCTGAGCACCCCCGTCCTGCTCGGGAGGGGCACCAAGAGCTACACGCTGGTCCAGTGAGGCACCCCGTGGACGACCACGGGTGCCGGCACGGGCCGGCCCCCCAGACGTCCACCGGTCACTCAGGCAGGGAAGCGCGCGGTCGCGCGCTCGGCGACGTACGTCGCGTCGAGACGCTCCCGTTCGGCCCGGGTGACCAGGACGAGTGAGCCGCCGCTCAGCAGCGGCTCCGTGAAGGAGGCGATACCCGGTGGGGAAGCCGGGTTCGCCTGCGACAGGAGGCGGCCGCCGCCGGTGACGAGAGTCCCGGCGGCGGCCGTGCGCCACAGCTGTTCCTGGGTGACGCGCTCTCCTGCCAGGTCGTGCGCGAGGTCGGACCCGACGGGCGGGTCCCAGGCGGTGAACGCATCGGGCTGCGACCAGATCTCGATCCCCACGTCGTGGACGCCGGGAGGCACGGGCTCGGCGAAGCGCACCCCCATCGGGAGCAGGGCGCAGGCCAGCACGACGACGTCGTCGGCGCGCTCCGCCCAGGCGGCGAGGGTGTCGGGTCCGCAGACCGACCGCGGCCACGTCGTCCCCGGGAACGACGACGAGGCCGGCGGTCCACGCAGCACCCAGGAACACGGTGCCGAGCCAGTGGGCCGGCAGGTCGATCCGCAGCCGGTCGCCGCGCTCGAGGCCGAGCTCGTCGACCAGCAGCGAGCTCGCCTTCGCTACCCAGTTGGCATACGTCGTCACCGACAGCTCCACGCGCTCACCGCTGGCGTCGTCGTAGAACGTGACGAGCGGTTGCCCGGGGTCGGAGCGGAGCCGGGTGGCGAGGACGTCGGCGAACGTGGACGGTGCAGCGGGAGCCATGGTCGGCAGTCTGCCCGAGGGTCCCCAGCGGGCCGCCCGAGGGGATCGTCCGACGTCGCCTAGGCTCCAGCCATGAGCTCGATCGACGGCTTCTGGGCCGTGGTGCCCGCCGGGGGAGCCGGCACCCGACTGTGGCCGTTGTCACGGTCGTCCTCGCCCAAGTTCCTCCGGGACCTGACCGGGAGCGGACGCTCGCTGCTGCAGAGCACCTGGGACCGGCTGGAGCCTCTCGTGGAGGACCGGTTCCTGGTCGTGACCGGCGCCGCCCACCGTGCGGCGGTGGCGGCGCAGCTGCCCGAGGTGGACGAGGCGTCGGTCGTGGCCGAGCCGTCGGCGCGTGACTCGATGGCTGCCATCGGTCTCGCCGCCGCGATGCTGGAGCTCCGCGACGCCGACGCCGTCATCGGGTCCTTCGCCGCCGACCACGTCATCACCGACCAGGCCGGCTTCGCGGCCGGCGTGGAGCGTGCCGTCGCCGCCGCCCGCGACGGGTGGCTGGTCACGATCGGCATCGAGCCGACCTTCCCGTCCGCGGCGTTCGGCTACATCCACCTCGGCGACGACCTCGCCGGGCGCGAGGGGGTCCGTGCGGTGCGTGCGTTCGTCGAGAAGCCGACGGCCGAGGTCGCCGCGGGCTACCTCGCGACCGGGAGCTACCGCTGGAACGCCGGGATGTTCGTCGTCCGACCGGGCGTCCTGCTCGACCTGCTCGCCGAGAGCGACCCGGCCTTCGCCGCCGCGCTGCGCGCGATCGCGGCCGACCCGGACACGCTCGAGGACGCCTGGCCGGGGTTGCCGCGGATCGCGCTCGACCACGCGGTCGCCGAGCCGGCCGCGGCCGCCGGTCGGGTCGCGGTGGTGCCGGCGTCGTTCGGCTGGGACGACATCGGCGACTTCGACTCCCTCGCGACGCTGCTCGCCGGGGACCACGACGTCACCGTGCTGGGGGACCGCGACCTCGTGCGGGCGGTCGACGCACGCGGGCTGGTGGTCCCCGCGGCGGGCAGGCTGGTCGCGGTCGTGGGCCTCGACGACGTGGTGGTGGTCGACACCCCGGACGCGCTGCTCGTCACCACTCGGGCGCGGGCCCAGGACGTGAAGCAGGTCGTCGCCGACCTGGCGGGCAGCGGGCGGGCCGACCTCACCTGAGCGCCGGCGCAGGCCGGCGGCGCGTCACATCGCGCCGGACTCCGGGGCGTCGGTGTAGGGGTAGTCGGCCATGAAGGTCTCCAGGGCCGCACCGCTCGTCTCGCTGCAGTACTGCCACACGCCCGTGGACGAGTCGGAGCTGCCCTGCCAGTGCGTGAACGCGACGTGCTGGCCGTCGGGGAAGTCCGCACCGCCCTCGTCGTCGGAGGTCCACGGGGCCGCGATGAACTTCAGCCGGAAGTTGTCGTCGTCGGCCTTGAACTTCTTGGCGATCGACTTGATCTGGCTCATCTGGCCGGAGTCGGCGGCGGTGGTCTCGTCGTACCAGAGGATCGTGTAGCCGTGCTCGAGGTTGTGCACGAGCGCCTCGAGCTCCGGGCGGTCGGTGGCGTCGTAGAACTTGTCGGTGAAGGGCGCCGGCGCCTTGCCGGCGACGTTCCAGTGGGCACCGAACGCCGGGGGCGCCTGCTCGTAGGTGACCGTCTGGGTGTCCGGCACGTGGTTGTTGACGCCGGTCGCGTCCTGGGTGGTCACGTCCTGGCACACCGACGCCGGTGCGCCGACCTCGGAGAGCTGGAGACCGGCGTACTGCCGCTGGTCGAGCTTGTCCTTGATGATCGGCACGACGGGCACCGCGATGATGGCCAGCGCTGCGACGACCGCGACGGTGACGATCACGCTGGCGCGCCGCTTCTCGGCGCTGCGCTGCTGCTTCATCGCCTGGTCGATGAGCTTCTGGCGCTCGCTCTTGGCGGTCTTGGACGGCTTGGCCACGGTCGGCTTACCTCAGTTCGGGGATCGGGATCGACGGAAGTCTACGGAGTGGCCGGTCGGATCCGCAGGTCGAGGCCCACATCGGTCGCCTCGACCCGCCAGCCGTGCGCGAACGCGACCACCGCGACCCGCGCCGCCTGCTCCGCTCCCGGGGCGTGCCACACGACCAGGTCGGTGGTGGCGTCCCCGACCGGTCCGCTGCGCAGGTCGTCCAGGGCGGTGGTCAGGGCGGCCACCAGCTCCTCCGCGGGGACCGGGCGCCGAACGGGGGCTGGTCCAGCTGCTGGCCCCGCACGGCCCGGACGACGGCCTCGCGCGCGCCGAAGCCGAACAGGTCGCCGCCCTCGCGGCGGACGAGGGCGACGGCTCCCGGACCGTCGTCGTCCGGCGTCAGGACCAGGTCCGCCCGGCCGCGGACCACCGCGAAGGGTCGCCCGCCGAGCTTCCCCTGGGCGAGCTCGGCGAGCCCGGCGATCTCGTCGGCGACCGCGGGTGCCGTGACCGCGAGCTCGTTGCCGTGGTGGTCGACGCGGCCGGCGAAGTCCTCGGCCACCCGGATCCCGGCGGCGCCGATCGCGATGTCGGTCTGCCCCTCGCGCCACGCGCGGCCCGCGGTGTCGGTGACCACGACGCCGACGGCGCACCCGGTACGACGGTGCAGCTCGGCGCGCAGCGCTCGCGCGGAGGCGTCGGGATCGAGCGGCAGCAGCACGGAGGAGCCGAGCGCGACGTTCGAGGAGTCGATGCCGGCGGCGGCGAGCGTCAGCCCGTGATGGGTGCGCACGATCCGGGTCGGACCGCGTCGGGCGACGACCCGTGCGGTCTCGGCCTCGAGGTGCTCCTCGCGGGCACCCGGCACGACGCGCCCCTCGGCCTTGCTCACCGCCTTGCTGGTGACCACCACGACGTCACCGTCGCGGAGGTGGTCCTCGGGCAGGGCGGCGAGCAGCAGGGCGACGAGGTCGGCGCCGGGCGTGATCTCGGGCACCCCGTCGGGTGCCGCAGCCGTGACGACGCTCAGGCCCACGAGGAGACCAGGTCGATGGCGGCCGCGGCCATCGCGGCCGTCGCGTCGTGGTCGGTCATCATCAGCGGTACGGCGGCGCACGCCAGGCCCGCGGCGTGCACCGCGGCCACCTGGTCGGCGTCGCGCTCGTCGACCAGCCAGCCGTCCAGCACGCCGTCCTCGCGGTCGGGGTCGCGGCGCGAGCCGTAGTGGACGCCGACCGCGCCGGCGCTGACCTCGACGCCGATCGAGGTGAGCATCTGGTGGGCCATGCCACGCACGTGGGTCCCGCCGATGATGGGGGACAGGCCGACGACCGGGGCCCGGGTCGCGCGGATCGCCGCACGGACGCGGGGAACGCCGAGGATGGTGCCGACCGAGACGACCGGGTTGCTCGGCGGCAGCACGACGAGGTCGGCGTCGGTGATCGCGTCGATGACGCCGGGGCCGGGAGAGCTGGACTCCAGCCCGACGACCACGACCGCCTCGGCGGGCACCTCGGCCCGGAGCCGGACCCAGTACTCCTGGAAGTGCACGACCCGGCGACCGCTGGGGGAGTCGGGGTCGCCGATCGCGACGTGGGTCTCGACCCGGTCGTCGGTCATCGGCAGGAGCGTGACGCCCGGCTGCCAGCGCCGGCACAGCGCGGTGGTGACCTGCGAGAGCGGGTAGCCCGCGTCGAGCATCTGGGTGCGCACGAGGTGGGTGGCGAGGTCCCGGTCGCCGAGCCCGAACCAGGTCGGCTCGACGCCGTAGGTCGCGAGCTCCTCCTTGAGGCTCCACGTCTCCTCGCGCCGACCCCACCCGCGGTCGGTGTCGATGCCGTCGCCGAGGGTGTACATCACGGTGTCGAGGTCGGGACAGATCTTGAGGCCGTGCATCCACAGGTCGTCGGCGGTGTTGGCCACGACGGTGACGGCGGCGTCGGGATCGACCCCGGGCAGCGAGCCGGTGGCGATGCCGTGGAGCAGTCCCTGGAGGAACCGCGCGCCGCCCATGCCGCCGGAGAGCACGGTGATGTTCTTCATGGGCCCTACTCTGCCGTCCACGTGTCGGACTCCGGAGCCGGGCCCACCGGGGGATGAGGGACGAGTTCGGGGTATAGCAGAGATCGGGCTTGACTTAGCGGTACGACAGGCATGTAATTCTCACAGTGTTGTTCCGGGGTTGAGCCACCGATCTTCCCGACGGTGGACAGCCGGGTCGAGAGGCAGGAAACCATGAGAGAGCTCTTTCTCCTGGAACCGGAGACGGACGAAGCGGGTTGGCAGGAGCGTGCACTGTGCGCTCAGACCGATCCCGAGGCGTTCTTCCCGGAGAAGGGTGGGTCGACGCGTGAGGCCAAGAAGGTCTGTCTCACGTGCGAGGTGCGCGACGAGTGCCTCGAGTCGGCCCTGATGAACGACGAACGATTCGGCATCTGGGGTGGTCTCTCCGAGCGAGAGCGCCGCAAGCTGAAGAAACGGGCCGTCTGACGGTCCACACCGAACGCCACACCGCACCCCCACACCAAGCGCCACACCAACCCCCCGCACCAGAGGGACGCCCCGGTCGACGACGACCGGGGCTCCTCTCGTTTTGAGGAACCCTCGGGCCTCGCCAGCTACTGTTGCCGATCGTGTCCACCCCCGAGCTCGGATCCCCGCGGGTCGCCGTGCTGCTCGTCAGCCACGACGGCCTCCGTTGGCTGCCCGGCGTCCTCGAGGGACTCGGCGAGCAGGGACCGCTCGGGCCCGTCGTCGCCGTCGACACCGGCAGCCTCGACGACCAGCGCCGAGCCTGCTGGCCCCGGTCGCCGACGTCGTCGCCACCACCTCGGCCGTCACGTACCCGCAGGCCGTCCGGATCGGGCTCGACCGGCTCGCCGCCACGGCCGCCGAGGCGGGCCGTGAGGCGCCGGAGTGGGTCTGGCTGCTGCACGACGACTCCCGTCCGGCCCCGGGCGCCCTGGCCGCGCTGCTCGCCGCTGCCGCGGCCCGCCCCGACGTCGACGTCCTCGGTCCCAAGCTGCGCGAGTGGCCGTCCCTGCGCCGGCTGCTCGAGGTCGGCGTCACCATCTCCGGCACGGGCCGCCGCGAGACCGGGCTCGAGCGGGGCGAGTACGACCAGGGTCAGCACGACGACCAGCACGAGGTGCTGGCCGTGAACACCGCCGGCATGCTGGTGCGCCGCCGGGTCCTGGAGGAGCTCGACGGGTTCGACGACCAGCTGCCCCTCTTCGGCAACGACCTCGACTTCGGCTGGCGCGCCGCCGCGGCGGGCCACACGACGCTCGTCGTCCCCGACGCCGTCGTCTTCCACGCCGAGGCCGCCCACCGCGGGATCCGGCGCACGCAGCTGACCGGCCGCCACACGCACTACCAGGAGCGCCGGGCCGCGCTCTACACGCTGCTGGTCAACTCCAGCGGGCGTGCCCTGCCGTGGCGGGTGGTCCGGCTGACGCTTCGGCACGTTCCTGCGGATGCTGGGCTTCCTGCTGCTCCGGTCGGTGGGCGAGGCGCTCGACGACCTCGCCGCGCTGGTCTCGGTCCTCTCCCGTCCCGGCGCTGCTCGTCGCAGCGCGGCGCGAACGCGCGCCGCGGCGCACCGATCCCGAGCGCGCCGCGCGCCTGCTCGCCCCGGCCTGGGTGCCCTACCGGCACGGGCTCGACGTCGGCGGCGACCTCGCCGCGGCGCTGACCAACCAGGCCGCCGACGTCGCCGAGCGGCGCCGGGTCGTCGCCGCCGAGCGCGACCCCTCCTCGCTGGCCGCGCGGTTGCGCGCCCAGGACCAGGACGAGGAGTTCATCGACACCGGCCTGGTCGCCCGCTACCTGACCAACCCCGTCGCCCTCGCCCTGACCGGCGTGGTCGTCGTGGCCCTCGTGGGTGCCCGGACGGCGTTCGGCAGCGTCACCGGCGGCGGGCTCGCGCCGGTGCCCGACGACGCCGGTTCCTGGTGGTCGCTGGCCTACCGGTCGTGGCAGCCGATCGGCTTCGGCACCGACGTCCCGGCCCCGCCGTACGTCCAGCCGCTCGCGCTGCTGGGCTCCCTCGTCGGGACCACCGGCGCGATCAGCCTGATCATGCTGCTCGCCGTGCCGTTCGCGCTGTGGGGCTCGTTCCGCTTCCTGCGTGTCGTCGGTCGCCTGGTGGCTCCTCGTGGGGCCCCGCGCTGGCTGCTGGTGGCCGGCGCCACGACGTACGCCGTGCTGCCCGTGACGTCCGGCGCGTGGGGCGACGGCCGGCTCGGCATCGTCGTGGCGACCGGGCTCCTGCCGTGGGTCGCGCACGCCGCGCTCGGCTTCGCCGAGCCAGAGCCGGAGCGCCGCTGGCGGGCCGGTTGGCGCGTCGGGCTGCTGCTGTCGCTCACCGCCTGCTTCGCCCCGGTGGCCTGGCTGCTCGCCCTTGTCGTCATCGGGGGCCTGCTGCTGGCCGGCCTGCTGCTCGCCCGGGCGCTCGTCGCCGCCCGCGACGTAGCCGGTCCGCCGCTGCTCGCGCTGGTGGTGCCGGTGCTGCTGCTCCTGCCGTGGTGGCTGCCGTCGGTGGCCCGCGGCGCGGGAGGCGCGCTGCTCCTCGACACCGGGCGCCCCGCCACCGGTGCCATCGGCCCGATCGACCTGCTCAGCGGACGGGTCAGCGACGTGGGAGCCCCGACCTGGGTCGGCCTGGTGCTGCTCGTGCTCGCCGTGCTCGCCCTCGTCCCACGTCCCACCCGGATCCCGGTCATGCTGTGCTGGGTCGTCGTCCTGCTCGCGACGCTGGTCGGTGCCGCGCTGGCTCCCATCGACGTCGACCTGGTGGTGGGCACCGCCCCGGCCGGGCTGGGCGTCGTCGTGATCACGGTCCAGGCCGCGCTGGTGGCGGCCGTGGTCCTCGGCGCCCAGGGCGTGGCCCGGGCCCGCCCCGCGCCCGCCGTGCCGCCTGGCGGCCCTCGCCGTCGGCGGGGTCGGGCTGCTCGTGCCGGTGATCGGCCTGGCCTGGACGGTCGTCGGCGACGACCACCTGTCCTCCGAGGTCGACCCTGTCGTGCCGGCGTACATGGTGCAGAGCTCGGTGACCGGCCCGGAGCACGGCATCCTCGTCGTGCGCGGCGACATCGAGCGCGGCCTGACCTACACCGTGCGCCGCGACGACGGGCTGACCGTCGGCGAGGACGAGATCGCCGCGCTCAGCGACGAGGACACCGAGGCGACCGCGACGATCACCGAGTTCCTGTCCCGGCCGACCGGAGACGCCGTCGCCGCGATCGCCGACCTCGGGATCGAGTGGGTCATCCAGACGTCCCCGGCCGACGGCGACGTCGCCTCGTCGCTGGACGCGACCTCGGGCCTGCTCCAGGCCAGCACCGACCCGGGCAGTCGCGCCTGGCAGGTCAGCCGCCCGCTCAGCAGCGACGCGATCGACGGGCCCGGCTCCGTGCCGCGGACCCTGCTCTACGTCGGCCAGGGACTCCTCCTGCTCCTCGTGCTCGTCCTGTGCCTGCCGACGGTGCGCCCGAGGAGGGAAGCATGAGCGAGAACCAGGCTCCCGAGCCCCGTCGTACCGCCCGCATGACGGGGGCGAAGCTGGACGCGACCACGATCGCCGCGGTGCTGATCCCGGTCGCGGCGCTGCTGCTGGCCCTGCTGGTGGACACCGGCAGCCCGGCACCGGTCGCGGCCGTGTCCCCGAGCGAGACCGAGCTGACCCGCTCGACCGTGGTCTGCCCGCCCGGCGGGCGGGAGGTCGACGTGGCCTCCGCGTCCGGAGCCACCGGCCAGGTCGAGGTGTCGAGCGACGGCGAGGACCTCACCGCCGAGGTCGCGCCGGAGACCTCCACCCGGGTGCGGGTGGGCCGCAAGGCGGCGGTGATCACCGGGCGCGACGACCTCGCTCCCGGACTGGTCGCCACCCGCTTCGACAAGCCACTGGCCTCCGTCGACTGCCGGGTGCCCCAGCCCGACCAGTGGTTCACCGGCGCCGGCGCCGGCGGCAAGCACCAGTCGGTGCTCCAGCTGGTCAACCCCGACGGTGGGCGGGCGCTGGTCGACGTCGTGGTGCTCGGACACGACGGACCCGTCGACGTGCCCGCGCTGCGCGGGCTGGCCGTGCGGGGCGGTGAGACCCGTCGTTTCGACCTGGCCACGACGATCCCGCGCCGCGACGACCTCGCCCTGCACGTGCGCACCATCCGTGGGCGGATCTCGGCGAGCGTCCTGGACCAGTTCCGTGAGCTCGGTCAGGGCACGGACGGCCGCGACAGCCTCGCCGCGCAGGAGGCCCCGTCCACGGCGAACGTGATGCTGGGGCTCCCGGGCGGCTCGGGGGAGCGCACCCTCGTGCTCGCCAACCCCGGCCAGGACGAGGGCCGCGCCACGATCCGGCTCGTCGGCGCGGACTCCGTCTTCACGCCGAAGGGGGTGCCCGAGGTCGTGCTGCCGCCCGAGAGCGTGGTGCGGGTGCCGCTCGCCCCGATCCTCCGGGGGGCCGGTGCCAACGAGGACGAGCGCCCCTACGGGCTCCAGGTGGAGTCGACGGTCGCCGCCACCGCCACCCTGACGATGTTCGTCGGTGGCGACCTGGTGGAGAGCGTCCCGACGCCGCCGCTCGGCGGGACGGCGACCACGCCGCTCCCCGACGCCGAGAACACGCTCGTGCTCTCGGGCGCGCCGACCCAGGGCCTGATGGTGGTGTCGCTGTGGGACGAGGACGGCACCGAGCTCGAGGGGCTGCGGGTCCCCGTGGCGCCGGGGAGCGGCTACGAGGTGCCCCTGCCACGGCGGGCCCGGCTGATGACGGTGGAGCCGCGTCGTACGACGGTCTCGGCGGTGGTCCTGGCCACCGGAGACGGTGCCACCCTGGTGCGGTTGCGCGAGCCGGTCCTGACCGGGCTCGAGCCGCACGTCGCGCCCGCGCTCGAGTGACGTCGTCCTACCGCCGCCGGGTCGAGCGGAGGGTCACAGACCGAGGTCGGCGCGCAGCTCGCGGTGGATCTGGCCGAACGGTGCCAGTCGCAGGTGCTCCTCGCTGAGGACCAGCTGCTCGAAGGTGAGCTCGGCCACCTCGCGCAGCGCCCGCTCGGGCACGCCGGTGCGGCGCGTGCGCCAGACCACGGTCTGGCCGTGGTTGTTGGCGATCGTGCGGTAGCTCAGGTGCGGGCAGAAGGTCTCGATGAAGTACACGAGGCGGTAGACGTCCCCCATCCAGGCCCGCTTGTCCTCGCCGAGCCAGCGCCGCACCTGGAAGAAGTTCTCCCGGTCCGGCAGCGAGGCGAGGTACGTCGGGGGACGGGTGTCGTCGATGACGATGACGCCGCGCGGTGCCAGGTGGTGCAGCGCGTTCATCAGGTCGCGCAGCGTCTGCTCCACGACGTGCAGCCCGTCGAGGTAGATCAGGTCGAACTGCTGGTCGGGCTCGACGATGGTCGCGAAGTACTCGTCGCTGGGGACCTGGTGGTAGCTGGCCTCGGGGTGCGCGGCCCGGCGCTCGTCGACGTCGAACTCGAAGACCGGGTCGACCGCCACCTTCGAGGCTGCCGGCACCCGGTGGAACGTCGTCCCGCGGTTGACCCCGATCTCGAGGTAGCGCGGCTCGTCGTACAGCGCCGCGATCCGCTTCAGCACGGCGGGGCGGGGAAGGAAGCGGGTGCGCCGGCCCGTCGGCTCGTCCGGTCCGGTGGCTCCGGGCGCGCTGCCGGGCTCCGGCGTCTGTGGCTCGATCACAGGGGGCAGGCTACCTGCGAACGGTGCCGGCGCCGGGGATCAGTCGTCGCCGCCGATGCGCGGGTCGATCGACCTCGGGATCGACCCCGAGCAGCTCGGCGACCTGCTCGACCACGACGGTCAGCACCAGGGCCTCGAGGTCGGTCCGGGAGCTGCTGCGGTGCTCGATCGGGCGCCGGAACAGCACGATCCGGGTCGCTCGGGCGCCCGAGCCACGCACCAGCGACGACAGCGGCACGGTGCCGGCGTCCCAGTCGTCGGGGACCTGGGGGGTGTCCTCGACCGCGTACTCGACGAGGCCGAGGTGCTCGGACCAGCGCTTCTCGATGTCGGTCACGACCGCGAGCACCAGCGAGTCGAACCGGTCGCGCTCGCTGCGCAGGGCGGGGGTCCCCGGCGTGCGGGGGAGCACGGCAGGACCGCGCATGCCGCGTCCGTGCCGGTCCCGCAGGCTCCGGGTGCGCCCCGTCGGGGCGCCGGGACTGTCTGTGTCTGCCACGTCCGCGAGCCTAGTGAACAACCGGCGTCCGGGACGGGTACCGTCTGCCGCGTGAGTCTCGCCCGGCGCTGTTCCCGCACCCCGTGCGGCAGGTCTGCCGTCGCGACGCTCACCTACGTCTACGCCGACCAGATCGCGGTGCTGGGACCGTTGGCGACGTACGCCGAGCCGCACGCCTACGACCTGTGCGCGGTGCACAGCGAGCGGCTCTCGGCGCCCCGGGGCTGGGAGGTGCTGCGCCTGGCCTCCGACGTGTCCGACCGCGGGCCGTCCTCCGACGACCTCCTGGCACTGGCGGACGCCGTGCGCGAGGCCGGCCGCCCGGCACCCGTCGAGCGGGTGGCGCCGGCCGACGAGGGCGGTCGGGAGACGACACGCCGAGGTCACCTGCGCGTGCTCACCAGCGAGCCCTGAGCATCCACGGCGGAGGGTCACCGCCTAGGGTCTGTCCCATGGCAGCGACCACCCTGGATCCCGGCAACGTGACGGCGGTCTTCAAGGCCTACGACGTGCGTGGCACCGTGCCCGACCAGATCGACGAGGACCTGGCCCGTGCCACCGGTCGTGCCTACGTCCAGGTCACCGGGGCCGACCAGGTGGTGGTCGGCTACGACATGCGGCCCAGCTCGCCCGGGCATGGCCGGCGCCTTCGCCGACGGCGCGACCCAGGCCGGCGCCGACGTCACGATGATCGGCCTCGCCTCGACCGACCAGCTCTACTTCGCCTCCGGCCACCTCGACATGGCGGGCGCGATGTTCACCGCGAGCCACAACCCGGCCCAGTACAACGGCATCAAGATGTGCCGCGCGCAAGGCCGTGCCGATCGGGCTCGAGACCGGGCTCGCCGAGATCCGCGACCTGGTCGTCTCGGGTGACTTCGCGCCGGCGACCCGGACCGGCTCGATCACCGAGCACGACGTCCTGGAGGCGTACGCCGCGCACCTGCTCTCCCTCGCCCCCGTGACGGGCCGCCGGCTCAAGGTCGTCGCCGACGCCGGCAACGGCATGGCCGGCTACACGGCGCCGGCGGTCTTCGGCCGCCTCGGCGACCAGGTCGAGCTGGTCCCGATGTACTTCGAGCTCGACGGCAGCTTCCCCCACCACGAGGCCAACCCGATCGAGCCCGGCCAACCTGGTCGACCTGCAGGCGCAGGTCGTCGCGGTCGGCGCCGACATCGGGCTCGCCTTCGACGGCGACGCCGACCGCTGCTTCCTCGTCGACGAGACCGGCCGCGCCGTCTCGCCCTCCACCCTGACCGCCCTGATCGCCGCGCGCGAGCTCGCGAAGCACCCGGGCGCCTCGGTCATCTACAACCTGATCACCAGCCGCGCCGTCCCGGAGCTCGTGACCGAGCTGGGCGGCACTCCGGTGCGCACCCGGGTCGGCCACTCGTTCATCAAGGCCACGATGGCCGAGACCGACGCGATCTTCGGGGGCGAGCACAGCGGTCACTTCTACTTCCGCGACTTCTGGCGCGCCGACTCCGGCATGCTCGCCGCCCTGCACGCCCTCGCCGCGCTGGCCGGCACCGACCTGCCCCTGTCCGAGCTGCTCGCCGAGTACGAGCGCTACCCGCTGTCGGGGGAGATCAACTCGACCGTCGCCGACTCGGCCGCGGTGCTCGAGCGGATCGAGGCGACGTACGACGGCCGCGACGGGGTCGACCTCGACCACCTCGACGGCCTCACCGTGAGCTGCGCCGACTGGTCGTTCAACGTGCGGGCGTCCAACACCGAGCCCCTGCTCCGGCTCAACGTCGAGGGCAAGGACCAGACCACCATGGAGACCATGCGCGACGACGTGCTCGCGCTGATCCGCGAAGGAGCAAGCTCATGAGTGCTGCACCCGGCCCCGGCCTCGACCCGAAGCTGCTGGAGATCATCGTGTGCCCCGACTGCCGTGGCGACCTCACCGTGCAGCCGGTCGCCGCCGAGAGCGGTTCCGCCGCCGGCATCGAGCTGGTCTGCCAGTCGTGCGGGCTCGCCTACCCGGTGCGCGACGACATCCCGGTGCTCCTGGTCGACGAAGCCCGTCGGCCGGCCTGAGCCCCACCTCCGAGCAAGGGAGCAACCGCATGGTCTGGTTCGACGAGTCCCGTCTCGACGACGAGTCCGCCCTCGGCCAGGCCGACCTGCGGCTGCGCACGCTGGCCGAGTCGGGCGCCCGCGTACGCCGCGAGGCCGGCGGCGCGGCCGAGGCCACCGCCCTCGGCGTGGCTGCGGCCCAGGACACCCGCCCGCGCGCCGTCATCGCCGCCGGCCCGGACTCCCGGCTGCTGCGCGCGGTCCTCGAGCCGTCGTGCCCGGTCCCGTTCGTGGCCTGGCCCGGGCCGGCGCTGCCGGGCTGGGCCGGCAGCCTCGACCTCGTGGTCGTCCTCGCGCCCGGTCGGCTCCGACGCGGGCGCCGCCTCCGCCGTGGCCGAGGCCAACCGTCGCGGCTGCCAGGTCGTCGTGGCCTGCCCGTCGGCGTCGATGGTCGCCGAGCACGCCGCGGGCCGGTGGGCCTCGATCCTGCCGACCAGCACCGACGACCAGCTGGCCACGGCCGTCGTGATGCTGGCCTACCTGCACCAGCTCGGCCTGGGTCCCGAGGCCGAGCCCGACGAGGTCGCCGACGCGCTCGACGCGGTGGCGACCACGTGCTCTCCGCTACCGCGACATCTCGATCAACCCGGCCAAGATGCTGGCCATCTCGCTCGCCGACGCCAACCCGCTCGTGTGGGGTGGCTCGGTCCTGGCCGCTCGGGCCGCGCGCCGCGTGGCGGAGTCGATCCGGCGCACGAGCGGGCGCACGGCGCTGGCCGGCGACGCCGAGCACCTGCTGCCCGTGATCGAGGCGACCCGGCCGCGCAACGTCTTCGACGACCCGTTCGCCGAGGACGGCGGTGACCTGCGACCGGTGCTGGTCGTGCTGGACGACGCGGTGCGACGACCCGGTCGTCCGCGAGCAGCGCAGCCGGCTCCTGGCCGCGGCCGACGCACGCGGGGTCCGCGTCGAGCTGGTCACCACCGAGGCCACGACCGAGGTGGCCCGCTACGCCTCGCTGCTGCTGACCGGCACCTACGCCGCCGAGTACCTCCGGCTCGGGCTCGTCGAGGACTGACGGCTCGGCGCGGCGGCTTCGGTGACTGGGCGAGCGGCCACGAGCCGAGCGCTGCGCTGATCGTCGTGCTGGCCGGCACCGGACGAGGTGTCGGACGAGGTGCCGGCCGAGGTGCCGGACGGGGATGCGGCGGTGACGCGCCCGAGGGCCGACCTCGTTCGATAGCCTTCGGCCATGACGAGCACCCCCACGTTGACGCCCGCCCCATGAGCGCCGGACTCTTCGGGCTGCTCGACGACATCGCGGTCCTCGCCAAGCTCGCGGCCGCCTCGGTCGACGACGTCGGCGCCGCAGCCGGACGCGCGAGCGCCAAGGCGGCCGGTGTCGTCGTCGACGACACCGCCGTCACCCCGCAGTACGTCGCGGGGGTCGCGGCCGAGCGCGAGCTGCCGATCATCCGCAAGATCGCGGTCGGCTCGCTGCGCAACAAGCTCCTGTTCATCCTGCCGGCCGCCCTGCTGCTGAGCCAGTTCCTGCCGTGGCTGCTCACCCCGATCCTGATGTGCGGCGGCACCTACCTCGCCTTCGAGGGCGCCGAGAAGATCTGGGAGCGGGTCAGCGGTCACCGCGAGGCGCAGGCAGCACCTGGCCACCGAGCTCGGGCCCGAGCAGGAGAAGTCCATGATCGCCGGTGCCGTCCGCACCGACTTCATCCTGTCGGCCGAGATCATGGTGATCGCGCTCGACGAGGTGACCGACCAGGCCTTCGTGGCCCGCGCGATCATCCTGGTCGTCGTCGCCATCGGGATCACCGCGCTCGTCTACGGCGTGGTCGCCCTGATCGTGAAGATGGACGACGTCGGGCTCCACCTCGCCCAGCGGAGCTCGACCGCTCGCCCAGCGTGTCGGGCGCGGCCTGGTCGCGGCGATGCCGCGGCTGCTCGCCGTCATCTCGGTGTCGTCGGCATCGCGGCGATGACCTGGGTCGGCGGGCACATCCTGCTCGTCGGGGTCGACGACCTCGGCTGGCACGCGCCGTACGACCTGGTGCACCACCTCGAGGAGGCGTGTCCACGACGCCGTCGGCGGCGTCGGGGGCGCCCTCGGCTGGCTCGTCAACACCGCTCTGTCGGCCGTGGTCGGGCTGGTCGTGGGCGCGGTCGCCGTCGCGGTCGCTGCACGTGCTGCCCCGTCGCTCGGCCGCCGCCGGCGCACTGACCCGGCGCGGGACATACCACCCTTCGGGAGGTGGTGGTCGACCGGGGCCGCGACGGGGGCGCGCGAGGGGCGTGAGGATTCTTCGATCCGCTGGCGGCAGTCCTAGCCTTGGACGCAGTCGAAACACCCCCGACAACCTGCAGGAGCACCCGTGGACTACAAGGTCGCAGACCTCTCCCTGGCCGACTATGGCCGCACCGAGATCAAGCTCGCCGAGCACGAGATGCCCGGCCTGATGGCGATGCGTGAGCGCTTCGGCGACTCCCAGCCCCTCGCCGGAGCCCGCATCGTCGGCTCGATCCACATGACGATCCAGACCGCCGTGCTCATCGAGACGCTGACCGCGCTCGGTGCCGAGTGCCGCTGGGCCTCCTGCAACATCTTCTCGACCCAGGACCACGCCGCCGCCGCGGTCGTCGTCGGCCCCGAGGGCACCGTCGACGCCCCGTCCGGTGTGCCGGTGTTCGCCTGGAAGGGCGAGTCGCTGGAGGAGTACTGGTGGTGCACCCAGCAGATCCTCGACTGGGGCGACGACGCTGCCCAACATGATCCTCGACGACGGTGGCGACGCCACCATGCTGGTCCACCTCGGTGTCCAGGCCGAGAAGACCGGTGTCGCGCCCGACCCCGCCACCGCCAAGAGCACCGAGCAGCGGATCGTGTTCGAGGTCCTCAACGAGGTCCTCGCGAGCAAGCCCACGCACTGGGGCCCCATCGCCAACTCGATCAAGGGCGTCACCGAGGAGACCACCACCGGTGTCCACCGGCTGTACGAGATGATGAAGGAGGGCTCGCTGCTCTTCCCCGCCATCAACGTCAACGACTCGGTGACCAAGTCGAAGTTCGACAACGTCTACGGCTGCCGCCACTCGCTCATCGACGGCATCAACCGCGCCACCGACGTCCTCATCGGCGGCAAGGTCGCCGTCGTGTGCGGCTACGGCGACGTCGGCAAGGGCTCGGCCGAGTCCCTCAAGGGCCAGGGTGCGCGCGTCATCGTCACCGAGATCGACCCGATCTGCGCCCTCCAGGCGGCCATGGACGGCTACCAGGTCACCACCCTGGAGGAGGTCCTGCCGATCGCCGACATCATCGTCACCGCCACCGGCAACACCGACGTCGTGACGGTCGAGCACATGAAGTCGATGCGCCACAACGCGATCGTCGCCAACATCGGTCACTTCGACAACGAGATCGACATGGCCGGCCTCGAGGCCCCCGGGCGTCGCCGAGCGCACCACCGTCAAGCCGCAGGTCGACGTGTGGACCTTCCCCGAGGGCAAGGCCATCATCGTGCTCTCCGAGGGTCGCCTGATGAACCTCGGCAACGCGACCGGCCACCCGTCGCTTCGTGATGTCGAACTCCTTCACCAACCAGGTCCTGGCGCAGATCGAGATCTTCACCAAGACCGAGGAGTACCCGACCGGCGTCTACGTGCTGCCCAAGCACCTCGACGAGGAGGTCGCCCGGCTGCACCTCGACGCGCTCGGCGTCAAGCTGACCACGCTCACCGACGCCAGGCCTCCTACCTCGGCCTGCCCGGTCGAGGGTCCGTACAAGACCGACGCCTACCGCTACTGATTCGGATCTGATCCGGCTCTGATCCGGTCAGCCCGGTCGCGGGAGCACACCTGCGCACCGAGCGGCCACGACGAACCAGGGCGCCGTCCCGGGGTGATTCTCCCGGGTCGGCGCCGTCGTCCGTCACGACGATGGCTGGTGTGTTCGGGCACCCTGGCAGAATGGAACCCATGACTGAGCCGTCGAACGACCTCGCGACCAACGGTCGCGTGCTGGTCGTGGATGACGACGTCGCGCTCGCCGAGATGCTGTCGATCGTGCTGCGCCAGGAGGGCTTCGACTCCTTCACCGTCTCACGCGGCGACCAGGCACTGGAGGCGATGCGCGAGTACCGCCCCGACGTCGTGCTGCTCGACCTCATGCTGCCCGGACGTGACGGCATCGACGTGTGCAAGGAGATCCGCGCCGAGTCGGGCGTCCCGATCGTGATGCTCACCGCGAAGGGCGACACCGTCGACATCGTGGTGGGCCTGGAGTCCGGGCGCCGACGACTACGTCGTCAAGCCGTTCAAGCCCAAGGAGCTCGTCGCGCGCATCCGCGCGCGCGTCCGCCGCAAGGACACCAGCGCGAGCCCGCAGGAGAGCCTGGTCATCGGCGACCTGGACATCGACGTCGCCGGGCACGCCGTGAGCCGCCGCGGGGAGCCGATCGGGCTGACCCCGCTCGAGTTCGACCTGCTGCTGTGCCTGGCCCGCAAGCCCTGGCAGGTCTTCACCCGCGAGATGCTCCTCGAGAAGGTCTGGGGCTACCGCCACGCCGCCGACACCCGGCTGGTCAACGTGCACGTGCAACGACTGCGCTCCAAGGTCGAGCACGACCCGGAGCACCCCGAGATCGTGCTGACCGTGCGCGGGGTCGGCTACAAGGCCGGCAACAGCTGATCCGGTGATCCTGTGACGTCGTGGTGAGCAACGCAGGGGGCGCCGTGCGGCGACCCCGTGTGCCATACGCCGTGCGACGGGCCCTGACGTTCTGGCGCCGGTCCACGCAGGCACGGGTCGTCGCGAGCACCGTCGTGCTCTCGGCGGTCGTGATCAGTGCCGTGGGCTGGTTCCTGATCCAGCAGACGCGCGACGGACTGCTGGACCACCGGGTCTCGACCGTGGTCGACGAGGCCGCCGGGGAGGTCGACGAGGCCGAGGTGCGCCTCGACGGCCGCCCCCGGGACCGACCTCGACGTGCAGAAGCAGCTGCGGGCGCTGGCCGACCCGATCGTGGCGCGCGGCGAGACCCGAGGGTTCAGCGTGGTGGTGGCCGGCCCGGTCGACGACGGGCTGCCCCTGAGCCGGGACCTCGCCGACTCCACGACCGGCCTCGACCTCGCCGCGAGCATCCCCGGCGACCTCGAGACGCGCTTCGAGACGATCGGCGTGACCCCGGCCTGGACGTACACCTCGATCGTCGGTGCGCGACACCGACGCCGGGCCGGTCTCCTCGCAGCCCGGCATCGTCGTCGGGTCGCAGATCAAGCTGCCGGCCGACGGCCGCACCTACGCCATGTACTTCCTCTTCCCGCTCGACGAGGAGCGCGAGACCCTCGCTCTGGTCACCCGGGCGCTGCTGACCGCCGCGGTGCTGCTGCTGGTGCTCGTCGCCGGGCTCACCTGGCTGGTCACCCGGCAGGTGGTCACCCCGGTCCGGATGGCGCGCCAGGTCGCCGAGCGGCTCGCCGCCGGCCGGCTCCAGGAGCGGCTGCGGGTCACCGGCGAGGACGACCTGGCGCGGCTGGCGATGTCGTTCAACCAGATGGCGACGCAACCTCCAGCGCCAGATCCGCCAGCTCGAGGAGCTCAGCCGCGTGCAGCGCCGCTTCGTCTCCGACGTCTCCCACGAGCTGCGTACGCCGCTCACGACCGTGCGGATGGCCGGCGACGTCCTCCACGACGCCCGGACGTCGTTCGACCCGGTGACCGCGCGGGCGGCCGAGCTGCTCCAGCACGAGCTCGACCGCTTCGAGACGCTGCTCGGCGACCTGCTCGAGATCAGCCGCTTCGATGCCGGCGCCGCCCAGCTCGACCTCGAGGACGTCAACCTCGGCGACGTCGTGCGTCGGGTGGTCGACTCGACCCGGGTGCTCGCCGAGCAGCGCGGTGTCAGCGTCGTGATCGAGGACGGTGACGGGCCCAGCCTGGCCGAGGCCGACGTCCGGCGCGTCGAGCGGATCCTGCGCAACCTCGTCACCAACGCGATCGACCACGCCGAGCCCGACGGCGCTCCCGGGTCCGGCGGCCGCCCCGGCGTCGTCGTACGCCTCGCCTCCGACGCCGTGGCCAGCGCGATCGTGGTGCGCGACTACGGAGTCGGGCTCCAGCCCGGCGAGTCGGCGATGGTGTTCAACCGGTTCTGGCGGGCCGACCCGGCGCGCGCCCGGACCAGCGGTGGCACCGGCCTGGGCCTGGCGATCGCGCTCGAGGACACCCACCTGCACGGTGGCTGGCTCCAGGCCTGGGGGCGTCCCGGGCAGGGCGCGCAGTTCCGGCTGACGCTGCCGCGCACCGCCGACGCGCCGCTGCGCCGCAGCCCGCTGCCTCTCGAGCCGGAGGACGCCGTCGACACCGCGGAGCCCGGAGGCGCGCCGATGAGCGACGGACGACGGCTGCGGCTGGCCGCTCGCGCGCCGGCCCTGCTGCCGCCTGGTGCTCGCGGCCTGCACCGCGCTCCCGGAGTCGGGACCGGTCGAGGACGCCGACGTCTCCTCCGGCGTGGACGCCAGCCGGCCCTCCGACATCAACCCGGCCGCGCCGCGCGCGGATGCCAGCCGGGTCGACGTCGTCAAGGGGTTCCTCGACGCCATGACGGCCTCGCCGATCCGGGCCGACGTCGCCAAGCAGTTCCTCGACCGTGGCGGCCGCGGGGGAGTGGGACCCCGAGGCGGCGACGATCACCTACGCCGACGCGAGCCCGCCGAGCGACGCCGGCTCCCAGGTGGTCGTCGACCTCGTCGACGCCGAGCGCCTGTCGGGCGCCGGTGCGTGGCAGGGCCGGCTGTCGGAGGACCAGCAGCAGCTGCGGCTCGAGCTGAGCATCGAGGAGGGCGAGTGGCGGATCACCAACCCGCCGGACGCGCTCGTCGTGCCGTCGCCGTGGTTCAACCAGCGCTTCCGCCAGACCTCGCTGTTCTTCTTCGACATCAGCGGCAGCATCCTGGTGCCGCAGCCCGTCTTCGTCCCGCGCGGGCGAGCAGCTCGCGAGCACCCTCGATCGCCGGCCTGCTGGCCGGACCGGGTCCCGACCTGCGCCGCGTGGCGCGGTCCTACCTGCCGGACGGGCTCAGCATCGACCTGTCGGTGCCGATCTCCGCCGACCGGGCTCGCCGACATCACGCTGGTCGGCGAGGCCGGGCTGCCCAGACGCCGGCCGTCATCGACCGGATGCTGGCCCAGCTCGCGTGGACCCTGCGGCAGGAGCCGGACATCACGTCGCTGCGGGTCACGATCGGCGACGAGGTCGTCCAGGTGCCCGGCGGCGGGACCGAGTACCCGGTCGCGGAGGCGATCGCCTACGACCCCAGCGGCGACGGTGCGTCGCCGGACATCTACGGGCTCCGAGGTCGGCGTGCTCTCGCGCCGCGACGGCAACGAGCTGATGCCCGTCGCCGGACCCCTCGGCGCGGCCGACGGCGCCGACGTCCGCTCGGCTGCGGTCGACCTCGACGCCACGCCAGGCCGCGGCGGTCACGGCCGACGGCACGAGGCGTCCTGGTGGCGCCGATGAGCGACCGGTGCCAGCCCGTGACCCCGAGCTGCGGTGCCGGTCGTTCGCCGACGGCACCGACCTGCTCCCGCCGGCCTGGGACTTCGCGGACCGGCTGTGGCTGGTCGACCGGACGGCAGCGGGTGCCGTCGTGCGCTACGTGCGTCGACGGCGTCGGTGCGCCGGCTGGCGGTGCCGGGCGTGAGCGGTCGCACGGTCCGGTCGTTCCTCGTCTCGCGCGACGGCACCCGGTTCGTGGCCGTGGTGCGCAACGGTCGAGGGGACGACGTGCGCGTCGGGCCGGATCGAGTACAACGAGCGCGGACGGCCCGAGCGCGGTCTCGGCGACCGTCCTCGCTGCTCGCCGACCCGGCCGAGCAGTCCGCATCGTCGACCTGACCTGGACGTCCCCGACCGCCGTGGCGCTGCTGATCCCGGTGATCCCGCGCGAGTTCTTCGAGGTGCGCACGCGTCAGCGTCGACGGGGCGCCGACCAGCGCCGGACGGCGTCTCCACCACCATCTCGGGCCGTCTCATCGGCCTGGGCGGCTCGCCGGAGCCCGACCTCCCGACCTACGGCGTGACCGCGACCGGCCTGGTCGACCTGGTCGAGCGAGGCGCCTACGGCTTCCGTCGGCGACCCGCCGACCGCGCTCGGCTACGTCGGCTGAGTCCCTTCAGGGTGCGGCGACGGGTCCGGTCGTCCACAGGCCGCGCACGCCGCTGGTGCGCCGGTCGCCGACCTGCTGCGTGGTCGGGTGCCCGAGCCGTCGCTACCCGCCCGCGCGACGCCGCCGCCGACCTGCTCCTCGGGCGGTCGCTGCGCGGGCTGCCACGCGCCGGGCGGGGTGCTGTGCCTGGCCTGCCGCGCGGCGCTGCCGCTGCGCCGGGGCGGCCTGCGCGCCCGACCCGGTGCCGCGCGGGCTCGGCGCCGTCGTACGCCGTCGGGCCCTACGACGGGCTGCTGCGCGACCTGGTGCTGGGGCACAAGGAGCGCGGGCTCGTCGGGCTGCGCCCGGTCCTGGGCGACCTGCTGGCGCTCGGCGGTCGTCGGCGGCGGCCGACGCGGCCCTCGGGCGCGGTCGGCGTCGACGACCGGTGCTGCTCCTGGTGCCGGTGCCGTCGCGGCGTGCGAGCGTGCGCAGCCGCGGGCGCGACCCGACTCCGCGACCTGACCCGGCGACGCCGCGCGGTCGTCGGGTCGCGTGTCCGGCGCGCCGGGCGGCGGTGGTGGCGGCCGGTGCTGCGCTCGCGCCCGGGTGTCGTCGACCAGGCCGGGCTCGGTGCCGTCGGAGCGCGCGCCAACCTCGCCGGCTCGATGGCGGTCCGGCCGCGTGCGCTGCGCCGGCTCGCCGCGGCGGGTCGGCGAGGCGCACGTGGTGGTGTGCGACGACGTGCTGACGACCGGGAGCACCGCCCGCGAGGCGCAGCGCGCCCTCGAGGCGGTCGGGGTGCCGGTGCTCGCGGTCGCCACCGTGCGCCGCGACCCGGAGACGCCGTCACCGGCGCGCGACTCGCCGGCGAGTTCACGGCGAAAGTTCAGCGGGTATCGCTTTCGCAGCGACCGCGGGCACCACTAACGTCGGTTCATGGAGTCCGTCCGGGTCCGTGGTTGCGCCGTCCGCCCCGCGGTGGGCGGCTAGCCGATGCCAGTCGCAGGCGAAGCGGTCCACGTAAGTCGATGCCGAGAGGCATCGCCCTGCGCGCTCCCTCCTGGGTGGTCGACGATCACGGTGCGGCTTAGAGGTAAGTCCTGCCTCGTCAGGGTCGTCAGATGCGACCCGGCCCCTCGGGGCCGACGGGAGAAGGCCAGTAGTGGCGCCAGAGATGGCAGATGAGCTGCGAGAGCCTCAGCAGGCGGTTGTGGGGTCGAAGACCAGGTCGGCCGGACGGACTCCTCCCTGCCCTCATGGGTCCCCCCGAGGGCAGGTGCGATGAGAGAGACCAACTGCTAGCGGGAGGTTCACGATGGATGTTGTCGTCACCGGGCGTCATTGCGAGATCAGCGATTCGTTCCGTGGTCATGCGGCCGAGAAGCTGGCCAGGCTCGAGAAGCACGACCACCGGATCATCCGGGTCCACGTCGAGGTGGACTGCGAGCAGAACCCCCGCCAGCACGACACAGTCGGTCCACGTCGAGCTCACCGCCTTCTCCAAGGGCCCCGTGATCCGGGCCGAGGCCGCCGCCGACCACCAGATGGGTGCGCTCGACCTGGCCCTGGACAAGATGGCCTCCCAGATGCGGCGCGCCGCCGACCGCCGTCGGGTGCACCACGGCCGCCGCGCCCCGGTCTCGGTCGGACAGGCGCTGGCCGACCTGCCGGTCGCGCGACGACGACCGAGGACGCCGACGAGGGAGTCGAGCGCTCGGTCGGCCCCATCGACATGACCGGCGACGGCCCGATGGTCGTGCGCGAGAAGACCCACCCCGCGGTCGCGATGACCCTCGACCAGGCCCTCTACGAGATGGAGCTGGTCGGCCACGACTTCTACCTGTTCGTCGACAAGGAGAGCGAGCGGCCCTCGGTGGTCTACCGCCGCCGCGGCTACGACTACGGCGTGATCTCCCTCGACCTCGACGACTGAGCGAGCACCCTGCACCGAGCGGCCTGCGCGCCGCCGGCGTACCGGACCCGGTCCTGACCTCGAGGGCCGGGTCCGGCCGATTCCGGGCGTCGAGTCCTCCGCGCGCATCCGGGTCGAGACGTGGCATGATCGCGACGTGGCAGACGCAGGGCAGGGTCGGCAGAGCGGCCGGGAGCCGATCCGGGTGCTCGTGGTCGACGACCAGGAGCTGTTCCGGCGTGGGCTGACCATGCTGCTCGCCGTCGAGCCGGGCCTCGAGGTCGTCGGCGAGGCCGGCGACGGCGCTCGAGGGCACGACCCTGGCCGAGAGCGCCGCCCCCGACGTGGTGCTGCTCGACGTGCGCATGCCGAAGAAGTCCGGCATCGAGGCCTGCCTGGCCATCAAGGAGTCCGTCCCGTCGGCCAAGATCATCATGCTGACGGTCTCCGACGAGGAGGCCGACCTCTACGAGGCCGTCAAGAGCGGAGCCTCGGGCTACCTGCTCAAGGACTCCTCCATCGAGGAGGTCGCCCAGGCGATCCGGGTGGTGGCCGACGGCCAGTCGCTGATCAGCCCCTCGATGGCGATCAAGCTCATCGACGAGTTCAAGCAGATGTCGCGCCCCGAGCGCGAGACCGGGCCCGCGCTGCGGCTGACCGAGCGCGAGCTCGACGTGCTGCGCCTGGTGGCCCAGGGCCACAGCAACAAGGAGATCGCGGCGCGGCTCTTCATCAGCGAGAACACCGTGAAGAACCACGTGCGCAACATGCTCGAGAAGCTCCAGCTGCACTCGCGGATGGAGGCCGTCATGTACGCCGTGCGCGAGAACCTGCTCGAGCTGCCCTAGCCCGAGCCTGCGAGGGCTAGGAGAGCAGCGAAGGTTGAGCGAGCGTCGCGACCGAGGAACGAGGTCGCGACAGCGAGTCGAAACCCGCCAGGTATCGAAGCGCGACGAAGCGAGGCGAGGCGCGTCGGAGCGAAGCAGGACCACTCGGACCAGCAGGTGTCGGCACCCTCCGGTAGAACGGTGCTGTGACCGCCCGCCCGCTGCCCCTCTCGCGGGCCCAGGCCCGCCGCATCGCGCTGGGTGCCCAGGGCTTCCTCGACAAGCCCCACGAGCCGCCCACGATGCGCACCCTGGCACGCACCCTCGAGCGCACCGGGGTGCTCCAGGTCGACTCGGTCAACGTGCTGCAGCGCGCGCACTACATGCCGCTCTACTCGCGGATGGGTCCCTACGACGAGGACCTGCTGGCCCGGGCGTCGCGCGGTCGCGCCGCAACGCCGGCTCGTGGAGTACTGGGCCCACGTGCAGGCCTTCATGCCGGTCGAGCTGTGGCCGGCGATGCGGTTCCGTCGCGACCACTTCCGCGACGTCCGTGGGAAGTGGTGGAACAACGTGTCCGACGAGGCCGCCGCCGAGCTGGTCGCGCGGATCGCCGACGCCGGACGGCCGATGACGGCACGCGACCTCGACGACGGTGCGCCGCGCTCCAAGGAGCACTGGGGCTGGAACTGGTCGGAGGCCCGCCGCGGGCTCGACATGCTCTACAGCTGCGGTGACCTCGCCATCGCCGGGCGCAACGGCCAGTTCGAGGTCGCGCTACGACCTCCCCGAGCGGGTGCTGCCCGACCACGTGCTCGCGATGCCGGACCTGACACCGCGCCGAGCAGCACCTGGCGCTGGTCCGGCGGGCCGCGATCTCCCACGGGGTCGCGACCGCTGCGCTGCCTCAAGGACTACTTCCGGATGCGCGTCGACCAGGTGCGCCCCGCGGTCGACCTGCTCGTCGAGTCCGGTGAGCTGGAGCCGGTCACGATCGAGGGCTGGAAGCGGCCGGCCTACCTCCACCGCGACGCGCGCCGACCCCGCGCGGTGCCGGCCCGCGCGCTGCTGAGCCCCTTCGACCCGGTGGTGTGGGAGCGCGAGCGCACCGAGCAGCTCTTCGACTTCCACTACCGCATCGAGATCTACACGCCGCGGGAGAAGCGGATCCACGGCTACTACGTGCTGCCCTTCCTGCTGCGCGACGAGATCGTCGGGCGGGTCGACCTCAAGGCGCGACCGGTCCACCGGTCGGCTGCTGGTCAAGGGCTCCTACGCCGAGGACGGGGCACCCGCCGACGTCGGGCCCGAGCTGGCTGCCGAGCTGCGCCGGCTGGCCGGCTGGCTGGGTCTGGACGACGTGCGTCGTCGAGCCGAGGGGCGACCTGGCACGCGCGTCGACGCCCTGTCGGCGCCCTCGCCGGCACCGAGGCCGCCGGCCCCTGCTCCGAGCGACTCGCGGCGCGCAGCAGCGAGGAACGCCGAACGTGGCCCGCTCGTTAGGATGGAACGTGGCCCACTGCGGGCCGCACCGTTCTGCCCTAGCAACACCACCGCGCCCGACCCAGGAGTCACCACCCGTGCCCGTCATCATCGACAAGCTTCTCCGTATCGGAGAGGGCAAGATCCTCCGCCAGCTCGAGACCATCGCGAAGGCCGTCAACGCCATCGAGGACGACTTCACGAAGATGACCGACGCCGAGCTCCAGGCGATGACCGGGGAGTTCAAGGAGCGGCTGGCCGAGGGCGCCAGCCTCGACTCGATCATGCCCGAGGCGTTCGCGACCGTCCGCGAGGCCTCGCGCCGCGTCACCGGCATGCGCCCCTTCGACGTCCAGGTCATGGGCGGCGCGGCGCTGCACCTCGGCAACATCGCCGAGATGAAGACCGGTGAGGGCAAGACGCTGGTCGCCGTGCTGCCGTCGTACCTCAACGCGCTCTCCGGCAAGGGCGTCC
The DNA here is from genome assembly GCA_963757695.1 of uncultured Actinomycetota bacterium. Taxonomy (GTDB): domain Bacteria; phylum Actinomycetota; class Actinomycetes; order Propionibacteriales; family Nocardioidaceae; genus Nocardioides. Next base: position 117,685 of record CAVWTJ010000001.1, on the reverse strand, counting down.
ACGTGGTCACCGTCAACGACTACCTGGCGAAGTTCCAGTCCGAGCAGATGGGCCGCATCCACCACTTCCTCGGCATGACCGTCGGCGTGATCCTGCCGTCGATGCGGCCGGCCGAGCGGCGCGAGGCCTACGCCTGCGACGTCACCTACGCCACCAACAACGAGCTCGGGTTCGACTACCTGCGCGACAACATGGCCTCCTCGATCGAGGACTGCGTCCAGCGCGGCCACAACTTCGCCGTCGTCGACGAGGTCGACTCGATCCTCATCGACGAGGCCCGCACCCCGCTGATCATCAGCGGCCCGACGCAGGACGAGGTGAAGTGGTACGGCGAGTTCGCCAAGATCGCCCGCACCCTCGTCATCGACGAGGACTACGAGGTCGACGAGAAGAAGCGCACCATCTCGGTGCTCGAGCCCGGCATCACCAAGGTCGAGGACTACCTCGGCATCGAGAACCTCTACGAGTCGGCCAACACCCCGCTCATCTCCTTCATGCACAACTCCATCAAGGCCAAGGAGCTGTTCCGCAACGACAAGGAGTACGTCGTCATGCAGGGCGAGGTGCTCATCGTCGACGAGCACACCGGCCGCATGCTGTCGGGGCGCCGCTACAACGACGGTCTGCACCAGGCCATCGAGGCCAAGGAGGGCGTCGAGGTCCGCGAGGAGTACCAGACGCTCGCGACCGTCACCCTGCAGAACTACTTCCGCCTCTACGACACGCTCTCGGGCATGACCGGCACGGCCATGACCGAGGCCAGCGAGTTCGACAAGATCTACAAGCTCGGCGTCGTCCCGATCCCGACCAACAAGCCGATGGTGCGCAAGGACCAGGCCGACCTCGTCTACCGCACCGAGGAGGCCAAGTACGACGCCGTCGTCGAGGACATCGTCGAGCGGCACGAGGCCGGTCAGCCGGTCCTGATCGGCACCGTCTCGGTCGACAAGTCCCAGCACCTCTCGGACAAGCTCCGCGAGAAGGGCGTCCCGCACAGCGTGCTCAACGCCAAGGTGCACGCCGACGAGGCCAAGATCGTGGCGCTCGCCGGTCACCAGGGTGCGGTCACCGTCGCCACCAACATGGCCGGTCGAGGCACCGACATCATGCTCGGCGGGTCGGTGGAGTTCCTCGCCGACGCCGAGCTGCGCAAGAAGGGCCTCGAGCCGGCCGGCGAGACCGCCGAGCAGTACGACGAGGCCTGGCCGGCGATGATCGAGGAGATCAAGGCCCAGGTCGCCGCCGAGCACGACGAGGTCCGCGCCCTCGGTGGCCTCTACGTCGTCGGCACCGAGCGGCACGAGTCGCGCCGCATCGACAACCAGCTGCGGGGTCGTTCCGGCCGTCAGGGCGACCCGGGCGAGTCCCGGTTCTACCTGTCGCTCGAGGACGAGCTGATGCGCCTGTTCAAGTCCGAGTGGGTCGACCGGGTCCTGACGATGCTCAAGATCCCCGACGACGTCCCGATCGAGAACAAGCGGGTCACCAGCGCGATCGCGAACGCCCAGGGCCAGGTCGAGTCGCAGAACTTCGAGTCCCGCAAGAACGTCCTCAAGTACGACGACGTCATGGACCGCCAGCGCCAGGTCATCTACGGCGAGCGGCGCGAGGTGCTCGAGGGCGCCGACATCGAGGACCAGATCCGCACCTTCATCGACGACGTCGTCGAGGGCACCGTGCGCGGCAACCTCGAGGAGTTCGCCGAGGAGTGGGACCTCGAGCAGCTGTGGACCGACCTCAAGCAGTTCTGGCCGGTCTCGGTCGAGCCCCGAGACGCTCGTCGCCGACGCCGGTGGCAAGGGCAACCTCGACCGCGACGAGCTGATCGACCCTGCTCAAGGCCGACGCCCAGAGCGCCTACGACAACCGCGAGGCCGAGGTCGGCGAGGAGGTCGCGCGCGAGCTCGAGCGGCGGGTGCTGCTCTCCGTGCTCGACCGCAAGTGGCGCGAGCACCTCTACGAGATGGACTACCTGCGCGAGGGCATCTACCTGCGCGCCTACTCCCAGCGCGACCCGCTCGTGGAGTACCAGCGCGAGGGCTTCGACATGTTCGCCGCCATGATGGACGGCATCAAGGAGGAGTCCGTCGGCTACCTGTTCAACCTCGAGGTCCAGGTCGACGAGGACGACGACGAGGACCCCGAGGTCGAGGAGGAGGAGGTCTACGAGCCCCTGCTGCAGGAGGAGGGCACGATCCCGCAGCGCGCGGCCGCGCCGACCATCCGGGCCAAGGGCCTGGAGCGCCCCGAGGCGCCGCAGAACCTCACCTTCGCCGGTCCGTCCGAGGACGGCGAGACCGAGGTCAGGGGCGGCACCGTCACCGCCGAGGACGACGAGTACGCCAACGTCGGCCGCAACGCCAAGTGCCCCTGCGGGTCCGGCAAGAAGTTCAAGCAGTGCCATGGTGCGCCCGGTGGTCCCACCGGCCTCACCGCGCGAGCCAACGGCTGACGGGCCCTTGGCGTCCCTCGCGAGCTCGGTCCGCGACGGCTCGCTCGACCACCATCAGCTCGCCTTCGCGAGCTAGGCGAGCTAGGCGAACTCGAGGGCCGTGCAGACCCAGCGCGTGTCGTGGCGGGTGCGGCGCAGCTCGAAGCGGCAGGCGACGGCGCGGGAGCGGTTGCCGTAGCGCACGTGGACACCGGCCTCGACGACGTCGTCGCCGACCAGGCAGGAGCGCACGCTGGCCACGCGCGGCCGGACGGGCTGGACGCGGGCCGTGCCCGGGGTGTGGCCGCCGGCGCGCGAGACCAGGAGCGCTCGGCGTTCGAGGTCGAGGTAGACCGCGGAGCTGGTCCAGCGCGCGAGCTGGCTCACCGGCCGGTCCCCACCGACGATCTCCAAGGCGGCCTGGGTGAAGCGCTGGGTCCAGGCGTCCAGCTCGGGCCGTGAACGGGCGACGGCTCCGCCGAGCGTCGTGCGCGGGGGATCGACCCGCGGCTGCAGGGCCAGTGCCAACGCGCCCTGGGTCTGCTCGAGCGGGATCGGGATGCGCAGCCGGACCACGTTGTCGTGGGGGAGTGCATCCTCGGGGTCGGCCAGTGGGTCGGCCAGTGGGTCGGCCAGTGGGTCGGCCAGTGGGTCGGCCAGGGGGCGGGTCGGTGGGCGGGTCATCAGGACTCCTCTCGTAGGCGGTTCAGGGACGGCGGGGCGTGCTCACTGCGCAGACGGGCGTACGCCGGGCGGGGTCCGCAGCCGCTGCCCGGGGCGGATGAGGTCGGGGTCCGCGCCGATGACGGATCGGTTCAGCTCGAAGAGGCACCGGCTCAGCGCGGCGACCTCCTCCGCGGTCGCCTCGCCGCGACCACCGGCGTCGAGCAGCGCGGCGGCCAGTCCCCACAGGGTGTCGTCACGACGCACGACGACCGGCGGTGTCCGTGCCGTGTCCGCGGTCCATCCGACGCTCGGCGTCCGGTTCGCGGCGGCGGGGCGCTCGGCGCGTCCGTGGGCCGGCCCCGTGGGCCGGTCGGGGAGCGGCAGCCCGGCCACCACGCCGGGGTCGGGTGTGGCGGTGACCGGAGCTGCGACGGCCGGCGCCGCACCGACCAGGGCGAGACCGCAGGCCGCGAGCACCGCACGCCGCGCCCACCCGGGCACCCCGGGAGCCCGGACCTCACCACCGCGCCGGGCGGCGCGGACCTCGCCGGCGAGCACCACGGTCGTGACCGTCCAGGCCCAGGCGGCGCACGCCGCGAGCGCGGCTCCGGCAGCGCGCGCGACGAGGTCGCTGAGCTCATCCCCGGTGCGCGGTGGAGCCCCGAGGCTCCACCAGAGCACCGCCGTGGCCAGGCCGGTGGTGGCGAACCAGACGGCGACACAGCGGAGAGTGGATGCGTTCATGACCGAGAACCTTATGTTTGCGTGCGTTTGCATCACTTAACAACGCTTTGAAGGCATGCGTCAATCGGTCATCCACAGGCAGGCACGGCCACTAGGATCGGGCGCCATGACGTGGGAGGAGCAGCTGTTCGGCGTGCTCGAGGACCTCGAGCAACAGGCCGAGAGCCTGTACGCCGCCGAGCGGGACCTGGAGCTGGGTGACCGCAGTCGCAGCGAGTACCGCACGGTCACCCTCGCCGCCCGCCTGATGGCGTCGGTCGGGGCGGACGTCGTCCTGCACGTCGTCGGGGTGGGGCCCGTCCGCGGGCGGCTCGACCGGGTCGCCGACGGCTGGTGCCTGGTCGCGACGTCCGGCCAGGAGTGGGTGGTCCCGTGGGCCGCGATCGGTGCCCTCGAGGGAGCGTCGGACCGCGCGGTGCCGGAGGTGGCCTGGTCGCCGCTGACGCGGCTCGGACTGGCCTCGGCGCTACGCCGGCTGGCCGAGTCGGGGGAGCGGTGCGTGCTGCGGCGCACGGACGCTGGCGCACACGTCGGGGTGCTGCACCGGGTGGGCCGGGACTTCGTCGAGATCAGCGAGGGCGAGGCGCCGCGAGACCGGCTGGTCCTGGTCGCGTTCGCGTCCGTGGCGGCCGTCCAGAGCCGCTGACGCCGCCGGCCGGCCGGGAGGACCGCTCAGGTGGCGTCGACGTCGTACGGCGGGACCTCGCCGTCGCCGAGCGGGCGCAGGCCGCGGCGCACCGGGCGCGCGGCCTCCGCGCCGGAGTCCTCCATGGCCTCCATGATGTGCTTGCGCACGATCGAGCGGGGGTCGAGGTCGCGCAGCTCGAGGTCGGCGTACTCCGGGCCGAGCTCCTCGCGCAGGTCGTCGCGGGCGGAGTTCGCGAACTCCCGGGCCTTGCGGAGCATGGCGCCGGCCTGCTTGGCCAGCTCGGGCACCTTGTCGGGGCCGAACACCACGATGGCGACCAGGGCGATCACCGCCATCTCCAAGATCCCGACCCCGAACACGGCGGGTTCCTAGAACTTGCTCGTCGGCGTCAGGCCGAGCTGCATGCCGGCCAGGCCGCGACCGCGACCCGACAGGGTGGCGGCCACCCCGGTGAGCTCCTGGGCGGCCGGGGCGGTCGGGTCGGACTCCACGATCGGCTTGCCGGCGTCGCCGCCCTCGCGCAGGGAGAGGTCGATCGGGATCCGGCCGAGCACCGGCACGTCGTAGCCGAAGCGCTCGCCGAGCGTCGCGGCGACCCGGTCGCCGCCGCCCGAGCCGAAGATCTCGATCCGGTGGTCGATGCCCTCGGGGGTGCAGTGCGGGCAGGGCAGGAAGCTCATGTTCTCCACGACGCCGACCACGCGCTGGTGCATCATCGAGGCCATCGTGCCGGCGCGCTCGGCGACCTCGGCCGCAGCCTCCTGCGGGGTCGTCACCACGATCACCTCGGCGTTGGGGAGGTGCTGGCCGAGCGAGATCGCCACGTCGCCGGTGCCCGGGGGCAGGTCGAGCAGCAGGACGTCGAGGTCGCCCCAGAACACGTCGGAGAGCATCTGGACCAGCGCTCGGTCGAGCATCGGGCCGCGCCATGCGACCACCTGGTCGCGCCGCGGCTTGAGCATCCCGATCGAGATCACCGAGACGCCGCTCGGCGTCGGGACCGGCATGATCAGGTCGTCGACCTGCGTCGGCCGGGCGTCGGCCACCCCGAGCATCGCCGGCACCGAGTGGCCGTAGATGTCGGCGTCGACGATCCCGACCTTGAGGCCCTGCTTGGCCATCGCGAGCGCGAGGTTGACCGTCACCGACGACTTGCCGACCCCGCCCTTGCCGCTGGCGATCGCGAAGACCTTGGTCAGCGAGCCGGGCTGGGCGAAGGGGATCTCACGCTGGGCCTGACCACCGCGCAGCTGCTCGCCGAGGCCGGAGCGCTGGTCGGCGCTCATGACGCCCAGGGTGAGGTCGACCCCGCTCACGCCCTCGAGGCCCTCGAGGGCCCCGGTGACGTCGCGGGTGATGGTGTCCTTGAGGGGGCAGCCGGCCACGGTGAGGAGCACGGTGACGTGGACGATCCCGGCGTCGTCGATCTCGACGGACTCGACCATGCCGAGCTCGGTGATCGGGCGCTTGATCTCGGGATCGTTGACGGTCGCCAGGGCCGCGGTGAGCTGCTCGGTGCTGGGTGAACTCATGATGGGGCGAGTCTAGGAGACACGCCCAGCGCCGTCCCCATCGAGCGCCATGTGGGATCCGGCGCGTGGGCCCCGGACGGCCGTCCGGGCGTGCGTAGGCTGAGCGCATGCTCATCGCGGCCAGCACGGTCAAGGACACGCTCGCGCACGTCCAGCGCTTCGTGACCGGCAACCTCGGCGGAGGTCTCGACCACCTCGTGGTCTTCCTGGACGCACCCGGCGACGATGGTCAGGACGACGTACGACGCTGGCTGGAGTCGCAGCCCGACGTCACCTGCGTGCGCGCCGGGCGAGGGTGGTGGGGTGCGCAGCGGCCCGGAGCCCTCAACGAGCGCCAGTGCACGAACGCCGGGGTCGTCAAGCACCTGCTCGCCGGGTCCGCCGCGCAGTGGGTGTTCCACATCGACGGCGACGAGGTCGTCCGCCTCGACCGGGCGTCCCTCGCGGCGGTGCCGCCCGGGACCCCCGCGGTCCAGCTGGCCCCGCGCGAGGCGGTGAGCCGGTTGGACTGGGACCGCGAGCCGGACCTGTTCAAGCGTGAGCTCGACGAGGCCGAGCTGCGGCTGCTCCACGAGCGCGGCGTGCTCCCCGAGCCCACGAACCAGGCGTACTTCAACGGCCACCTGCAGGGCAAGGCCGGTGTCCGGCCCGCCGCGCCGGGCTGGTTCGGCCTCCACCGGGTGCTCGACGCCGACGGTACGGCGGTGCCGGCCGTGCGCGACGAGCGCTGGGAGCTCTTCCACTACGAGTCGTACTCGGGAGCCGACTTCGTGCGGAAGTGGACCGCCATGGTCGGCTCGGGTCCGCCGGCGAGCTACCGCGCAGGTCGGGCGGCGCACGCCCGTGCGCTGCGGGAGGTCATCGGGGCCGGGCTGGCGCCCGACGTCCTGCACGACCGGCTGGTCGAGATCTACCGGGCCACGACCGAGGACGACGTCGAGGCGCTGCAGGACCTGGGCGTCCTGCTCGCCACCGACCCGCTCGCCGGCGACCACCAGCCGCGACCGGTCCCCGACGTGGTCGACACGCTGCGGGCCGGGCTGGAGACGCTGCGCGGGGAGCCGAAGCAGCGGTTCTTCGTCGGGTCCAGCGCACGCCGCGCGAAGGCGTCCGGGGGAGCGGTCGCGGGGGGCGCCCGCTCAGCTCGACGGCGGCTGTTCGGCCGCTCGTCCTGACTCCCGCTCGTCGAGATCGGAGAGCAGCGAGCGCAGCTCGGAGCGCAGGTAGTCGCGGGTGGCGACCTCCCCGAGCGCCATGCGCAGCGAGGCGACCTCGCGGGCGAGGAACTCCATGTCGGCGTGGGCGCGAGCGTTGGCCTGCCGGTCCTGCTCGGCGATCACCTTGTCGCGCTGCTCCTGGCGGTTCTGGGCCAGCAGGATCAGCGGGGCGGCGTACGACGCCTGCAGGCTCAGGATGAGCGTGAGGAAGATGTAGGGGTAGGCGTCGAACTTCGCCGCGCTCGGAGCCGCGACGTTCCAGACCACCCAGACCAGGACGACGAGCGTCATGTAGGCCAGGAACGTCGCGGTGCCCATGAACCGGGCGAACTGCTCGGCGAAGACGCCGAAGGTGTCGGGGTCGTACGTCGGCCGCCGCACCAGCTGGCGGCGGTTGTCGCGCGGGGTGTCGAGGCGGGCCCGCTTCTCGCCGCGTTCGTTGCGCTCAGCCACGGGTGCTCCGCTCGGTGTCGGACAGGGCTCGGTCGCGCCAGCCCGTGGGGAGCATGTGGTCGAGGAGGTCGTCGACCGTGACCGCGCCCAGGAGGTGGCCGGCCTCGTCGACCACGGGGGCGGCCACCAGGTTGTAGGTGGCCAGGTGCAGGGCGACCTGGTTGAGCGTCGCCTCGGGGCGGAGGTTCTCCAGGGACTCGTCGAGCGCGCCGGCGACCAGGCTCGACGGCGGCTCGCGCAGCAGCCGTTGGATGTGGGCCACGCCGATCAGCTTGCCGGTCGGGGTCTCCAGCGGCGGGCGGCAGACGTAGACCAGGGCCGCCAGTGACGGCGTCAGCTCGGGGTTGCGCACGTGGGCCAGCGCGTCGGCGATCGTCGCGTTGGGCCCCAGGATGACCGGCTCGGGCGTCATCATGGCGCCCGCGGTGTCCTCGACGTAGGACATCAGCCGGCGGACGTCCTCGGCCTCCTGCGGCTCCATCAGGTCGAGCAGGATCTCGGCGGTCTCGGGCGGCAGGTCCCGGATCAGGTCGGCGGCGTCGTCGGCCGACATCTCCTCCAGGACGTCGGCGGCGCGCTCGCTGTCGAGGTGCTCCAGGATCGCCACCTGGTCCTCCTCGGGCATCTCCTCGAGCACCTCGGCCAACCGCTCGTCGTCGAGCGCGGCCACGACCGCCGTACGACGCTCCAGCGGCAGGTCGTGCAGCATCGTGGCGGCGTCGGCCGGGCGCATCTCGTTGAGCGCGTGCAGCAGGTGGGTCGCTCCCTGCGTCTCCCCGCCCGGGTGGGTCAGGCCGCTGACGTCGCGCCAGTCGACGACCTGGCTCTGGCCGCGCCGGCGCAGGGCCTTCGCCGGCTCCTGGACCGCGACCCGGCTCAGCACCCAGTCGCGGGTGCGGCCCTGCTCCATGGCCACGTCGTAGACGGTGCCCGGGACGCGGGTGCCGTCGGGGCCGGGGACGGTGACCTTGCGGTCCAGGATCTGTCCGATGACCAGCGTCTCGGTGGAGCGCTGCTCGAAGCGCCGCATGTTGAGCAGCCCGGTCGTGTAGACGTGCCCGCTGTCGATGTTCGTCACGCGCGTCATCGGCACGAAGATCCGACGCCGCCCCGGCACCTCGGCCACCAGCCCGAGCACGCGCGGCTGGCTGGCCTCCGAGCGGAGCACCACCACGAGGTCCCGGACCTTCCCGACCTGGTCACCCTGCGGGTCGAAGATGGGCAGGCTCACCAAGCGGGCGGCGAACACGCGGCTGGGTTGGGTGATCACGTCAGAAAACTAGCGGGTGGAGCAGCGCCGGGGCCGGAGGCGCCCTCGGCGGAGCAGACAACACCTGTAGGGTTGTCTCTCGACATCCGAGCATTCGTTGGACGCAGGACTGCGCACTTCGGTCGGGTCCGGACGAGGTGTGGAGGTGAGGGTGGTCACGAGCGCCGGCCAGGTCCGCAACCGGGTCCGCCAGACGATCGGCGCCCGGGCGACCCAGCTGCTCCCGTCCCACGTCACGGTGGCCCGGGTGGACGAGGACGGCATCGAGCTCGTCGTCCGCGGGGCCGACCGCGTGGTCGACGTCCTCTTCGACGGCCGGCGGATCTGGTCGTTCTGGGTCTCCCGCGACACCACCGGCACCCGCGGCCTGCGGCGCACCGTCGCCTGGCCGGACAACATGCGGTCCTACCTGCAGGGACGCAGCCTGATCACCGTGCGCGACCACGTCGCCGAGGAGTCCCTGTTCTCCGCCGAGGTCGGCTTCGGAGCGGGGACCGGGCCGATCGAGTTCGTGAACCGACAGGGCCTCGAGATCAGTCTCGACAAGTCGGGACGGTTCAGCCCGACCTTCTCCGTGCGCTCCGAGGAGCACCTCGCGCCGCTGCTCGACGCGGTCGAGAGCGTGACGGCCGCGCTGGCCGACGTCGACGTCGTGGCGTTCCCCGCGTGGGGCACCCTGCTGGGTGCGGTGCGCGAGCAGAACCTCCTCGGCCACGACTCCGACGCCGACCTCGGCTACATCTCGCGAGCCAGCGCACCCGTCGACGTCATCCGCGAGTCGTTCGAGCTCCAGCGACTCCTCAACGCGCGCGGCTTCCACACCTACCGCTACAGCGGTGCCGCCATCCGCATCCAGGTCCTCGAGGCCGACGGCGCGAAGCGCGGGCTCGACCTCTTCGCGGCCTTCTACGACAGCGGCCGCCTCTACTTCATGGGCGAGGTCGGCACCGACTTCCGCGAGGAGTGGCTGTTCCCGTTCACCACGTGCCGGATCGCCGATCGCGAGCTCAAGGCGCCCGCCCGGCCGGACAAGCTGCTCGAGGCCATGTACGGCCCGAGCTGGGAGGTCCCGGACCCGGCGTTCAAGTTCTCCACGCCCGACGACGTGAAGGCTCGGCTCAACGACTGGTTCCGGGGCACGTCGCCGTTCCGCGGCGACTGGGAGCGGGTGCTGGGCCGCCGGGCCGTCGTCAAGGGCGCCCAGTCCGACCTCGCCCGGCTGGTGCACGCGCAGGCGCCGCCCGGCGCCACGGTCCTCGACGTCGGCACCGGCTTCGGAGCAGACGCGCTCTGGCTGGCCGGACAGGGGCGCTCGGTGATCGCCTACGACTTCGTGGAGCGGGCCGCCCGGGCCGCGAAGCGCATCGCGGCCAGGCGCGACCTCGACCTGACGGTGCGTCCGCTGAACCTCACCGAGATGCGGTCGGTGTGGGGCGAGGGTGCGTGGGTCAGCCGGCAGCCGGGGTCACGAGTGATCCTGGCGCGCCACCTGCTCGATGCCACGACGTGGCAGGGGCGGCAGAACTTCGGGCGGTTCGCCTCGATGGCCTTGCGCGGCGGCGGGCGGCTCTATGCTGACGTGTCGACGAGAGCAGGTGACGGCGACGTCGGCGTCCGGCCCGTGGGCCTGGACGCGGTCGTCGGCCTGGTGGAGAAGTTCGGCGGCACGATCGTGTCGACCGAGGAAGTGAGCGCAGCCGCGGGCGAGTCACCGTCCGGGCGCGTCGATCGAGTGATCGCGGAGTGGACATGATGGGCTGGACGACAGCGAAGCGCGTTCGAGAGCTCGAGCAGCAGGTCGAGCGGTTGGAGAAGCAGGTCTCCGAGCTCAGGCGGCAGCACCTCCCGCTGGCCGAGCTCGCCGACGTGGTGACCGAGCTGGTGGTGCCGCTCGCGAGCCGGGACCAGGAACGAGTCGATCGAGCGATCGAGAGATTCAACCAGGGCCTGTGATGGCCAGGTCCGTCTACCTCCACATCGGACTGCCCAAGACCGGCACCACCTACCTGCAGACGATCTGCTGGGCCGCACGCGACCAGATGCGCGCCGAGGGTGTGCTGCTCCCCGGTCGACGACGCAGGGACCACCTGTGGGCGAGCCGGGTCGTCCGCGAGGAGGCGCGGGTCGCTCGGACCAGCCAGAAGGAGCGCAGCGCCTGGCAGCGGCTGCGCGCCGAGCTCGAGGCCTGGCCGGGCACCGGACTGGTCTCCCACGAGTTCTTCGCCGCCGCATCCGCCGACCAGGCCCGGCGGATGGTGGACGAGCTCGGACCCGCCGAGGTGCACGTCGTGGTCACCGCGCGGGAGCCGCTCGGGCTGTTCACCGCCAGCTGGCAGGAGAGCCTGAAGAACCGCGGCACCACGCCGATGGCCGACTACGGACGCAGTGTCTCCGATCGACCGAGCGACATCTGGAACTGGCGCACCCTCGACCTCCGGCTCGTGCTGGAGCGGTGGGCGACGGCCGTGCCGCCGGAGCGGATCCACATCCTTCCGCTCGGCCGCGACGACCCGCGCGACGACGTCTGGCACCGCTTCGCCGGGCTCATCGGCCTGACCAGCACGGCGTACGACACGTCGTCGTCCTTCCCCAACGAGTCGATGGGGGTCGTGGAGGCCGAGGTGCTGCGTCGCGTCAACGGCCACCTCGACGGCTTCAACCGCGCCTACGACCGCGGCGTCTACATCCGCAGCTTCCTGGCCGACGAGCGCCTCGTGGCACGGCGCGGGGAACCGTTCTGGCCCCTGCCGGACCAGATCGACGACTGCCGTGCCCGGGGCGAGGCGGCTCTCGACCACCTGGCCCGGCATCGGTTCGACATCGTCGGTGACGCGGGCAACCTGCGTGTCCCCGCGACGCTGCCCGAGCGTCGTACCCCCGACTCGGTCACCGACGCCGAGGTCGCCGACGTGTCGACCCAGCTGGTCGCGGTGCTCCTCGGTGACGTGCGGGAGCTGAACAACCGGGCGAAGGGCCTCGCCCGGCGCAGCGAGGAAGGACCGGTCAGCCGGCTCCGCTCACGGTTGCGGTCGCTGCGATGAAGAAGTGGTCGCTGATCCTGCGGCTGATGGTCGTGGCGTCCCGGGTGTAGCCGGTGAACGAGACCCCGGAGGTCGCGACGATCCAGTCGACGGGCGTGGGCCCTCCCGCGCCGCCCCCGGTGTAGATGGCGGCCACCATCGCGGTCGGCGGGAGGAGGCGCTGGGCGAAGACCTGCCGGTCGTTCATGTCGCCGGTCAGGAAGACCGGCAGCCCCTCCGACTTCAGCCCGTTCACGACCCCGACCAGCTGGCTGATCGAGCCCAGCCGCTTCGCGGTCAGGCTCCTGGTGTGCCCGGCCGGCGGGTGGGCGTTGACGAAGTACATCTCGCGCCCCGAGGCGATGTGGCGCAACCGGAGGATCGGCTGGGCGCGGGTGCCGGTGCCGTTCGACATCTGGAACGACGAGCCCGACACGAACTCGAAGACCGCCGGGTCGTAGAGGATCGAGTTCACCCGGTTCAGTGCCGAGTAGTCCGCGCCCGGGTAGATGTTGAAGCCGGTGCCGTTGACGAGCCCGGCGAGCTGCTCCGGCTGAGCCTCCTGGACCCCGAGGACCGAGACGCCGTGCGCCCGGATCCGCTCGAGGGTGCCGGGCATCCGAGCGGCACCGGAGGGCCAGCTCCCGGGCTTGTCGCCTCCGGGTGCGGTGTGCTGGGACCCGAGGATGTTGAAGGTGCCGATGCGGAACGTCGCGGGCCCGCTGGCGACGGGGCTGCTCTCCTCGGAGACCTGCCTGGCGAGCTTGCGGATCTTCTTCAGGGCGGCGCTGCGCTGCTCGACCTTCCTCTCGGCCTTCCGCTGCTGGGAGCGGGCCTCGGCCGCGGTGCCGCCGGAGGTGGTCCCGGCCTTCGGTGTCAGGGTCTCCTGGAGGCGGGTGGCCACGGGGGTCGGCGGCCGCGACGCGTCGACGCGGATGCGCGGTTCGACGACGGTGACGTCGGCAGTGGCCTCCGGACCAGCGGCTCGCACCCCGAACACCACGACGATCGGCAGGATCGTGAGGAGGGCGACGGCGGCGAGTGCATCGGTGACCGCTGAACCGCGGCTGCGGTGACGCGCGCCGCGGTCGGGAGGGGGCGGCTTCGAGATCACGTGAGGTAGCGTACCGGCAAGGATGTCACTGACGGTCCCGCACTGACCGCCAGGAGAGAGGATCGGGGTTTGCGAAAGCGCACCTTTCGCGAGGACATCCAAGGACTTCGGGCGCTGGCCGTCGGCCTGGTGATGCTCGCGCACGCCGGGTTCGGCGTCGTGGCCGGCGGTTTCGTCGGTGTCGACGTGTTCTTCGTCGTCTCCGGGTTCTTGATCATCGGCCTGCTGGTGCGGGAGGCGACGACGGAGCGCCGCATCTCGATCGCCGGCTTCTATGCCCGGCGCGCCCGGCGGATCCTGCCGGCGGCCACCGTCGTCCTGGTGGCCACGACCGCTCTCGCGGTGGTCCGGCTGCCCTACGTACGCGGTGAGGAAGTCGTCAAGGACGCCGTCTGGTCGGCGTTGTTCGGTGCCAACATCCGCTTCGCCTCGGTCGAGACGGACTACTTCGCGTCCGACGACCCGACCGTCGCCCCTCCAGCACTTCTGGTCGCTGTCGGTCGAGGAGCAGTTCTACGTCGTCATCCCGGTGCTGCTCCTGCTCGCGACCCTGATCGCCCACCGGCGTCGTCGGACATCCCCGGACACCGGGGACGACTCCGGCGGGGCGAGGCTCCGTCCCGCGATCGTGGTGATCCTGCTGGCCGTGTGCGGGTTGTCCCTGGCCTGGTCCATCCACAGCACGGCGGTCGACGTCACTGCCGCCTACTTCTCGACCCCGGCGCGCGCCTGGGAGCTCGGGATCGGCGGGCTCGCCGCCGTCCTGGTCGCGACGCCGTCGGTCGTGGTGCCCCGCTGGGGTGCCGAGGCGCTCGGCTGGCTCGGTGCGGCGCTGGTGGCCTTCGCCGTGCTGACCTACGACGGCAGCACCGCCTTCCCGGGCGTCGCGGCGCTCGTCCCGGTCCTCGGGGCCGCGTTCCTCCTGGTGGCCGGGAGTGGTGCGGCGGCGCAGCGGTCCACGCTCGTCCGTCTCCTGTCCTGGCGACCGCTGACCCTCATGGGGGCCTGGTCCTACTCGCTGTACCTGTGGCACTGGCCGGTCCTCCAGCTCGCCCGGCAGCACTGGGAGCGGCGGCTGAGCCTGTCCCACGTCGTGATCGCGCTCGCCGTCACCTTCGTGCTCAGCGCCGCGACCTACTACCTCGTCGAGGAGCCCTTCCGCCGTGGCGTGCGGTGGCGGCCACCGGTCCGCGCCCTGCTGCTGTACCCGACGAGCCTGGCCCTGGTCTTCGCGGCCGCCTTCGGTGGGCACCTCTACATCGACGGCCGGCTCGGTGACCTGGCGGACAACCCCGGGGTGGCGGTCGCCGACTACCGCCAGGACGGGCTCAGCGCCGACCCCGCGGTCGCGCTGGTCGAGGCCTCGGTGCTGGCCGCCGAGGACGGCCGGCCCGTCCCCGGCAACCTCTCCCCGTCCCTGGGCAAGGCGCGCGAGTCGATCGCGCCCCTGGGGGAGTGCGACTACCGCACCGGGACGCGACGCCTCTGCCCGACGGGCACCCCGGACTCCGATCGCGTCATCGTGGTGATGGGCGACTCGCACGCCAGGGCGTGGGCCCCGACGTTCACGCGGATCGGCGAGGAGCACGACTACGCGGTCTACCACCTGGTGTACTCCGGGTGCCCCGCCAACGCGGTGACGCGCCGAGATCCGGCGAACGGCACTCCGTGGACGGCGTGTGACGACTTCAAGGAGTTCGCTCTCCAGCAGGTTGCCGAGCTCTCGCCCGAGCTGGTCGTCGTGGCCAACAGCGCCTACCGCGGCGACCTCCTCACGAGCCAGATGGACGGGCTGGCCGACGAGCTCCGAGAGCTCCAGGCCTCGGCGCGGCGGGTGGCCGTCGTCGGTGACCTCCCGACCCTGTCGCGCATGCCGGGGGTCTGCCTGTCCTCCCAGGGCGTCGACCTGGGGGACTGCCTGCTGACGGCGGAGCCGTCGACGCACCGGTTGCAGCAACAGTTCCACGACGTCGCGTCCGACGTCGGGGCGGAGTTCGTCGACGCGGGACGGTGGTTCTGCGTGCGGCAGAAGTGCCCCTCGGTGATCGGACGCTTCGTGCCGATGCGCGACCGGGACCACGTCACGGTGGAGTACGCCGAGCAGCTCGCCGAGCCCATGGCGAGGGCGCTCGGACTGGTGCCGAACAAGGGTCGCTGAACTACGGCGGTGTAGTTCATCCATTGACTTGTCGGGGGCTCGTGTAACTGGTGTGATCAGTGTTGTCACTGGGACACGCCCGTGAAGTGAGAGGAACTCTTCGACGATGACACTGGTCTCACGTCTCGCCGCGTCCGCGCGCCCGTTGCGTCCCACGCAGCTGACCATCTACGCCACCGTCGCCGTCACAGCGCTGGTCGCGGTCGCGGCCGGCACCGGCGTCCCCGCGCAGGCCGTCGACGCCCCCCGTCACGGCGTGAGCGCCTCGGAGCGGGGCACCGCGGCGGCAGCGACGGCCGCGAGGCGCGACGACACCTCGTCGATCTCGCTCGTCCAGGCCAACCTGGACAAGGACCAGGGCACCGCGAAGTTCGACAAGGACCTGGCGACCGTCTTCGCCGAGCACCCCGACTTCATCACCTTCAACGAGGTGCAGGCGCGCGACCCCGAGAAGCTCGCGCCCGCCGGCTACGACATGTTCCGCACGCCCGGCCCGCGCACCGGCTGGGCGCCGGTGGTGTGGGACTCGGCGAAGTGGACCGCGCTCGAGGCAGGCACCTGGCAGATCAGCAGTCGCCCCGACGGCCTGAAGAAGCGCAAGGGCCCGCTCGTGGGCGTGCGCTACGCGAACTGGGCCACCCTGACCAACGCCGGCGGCGACGTCGTCTCGGTCATCAGTGCCCACGTGGCGCCGAACGACAGGGACACCGCGCAGCTCCTGGTGCCGTCCTTGAAGCGGCTCCGGACGCTGTCCAACCAGCTGGGTGAGCGAGGACCGGTCCTGCTCGGCGGTGACTTCAACATGGGCTACCACAGCAGTCGCTACCAGCCCCAGTACCTCGCCGGGGCCGGCCTGAAGCCGACCTACGAGCTCACCGGGACGTCGTTCCCCACGCACAAGCGCGGCGGGACCATCGACTACGTCTTCCTCGGCCCCACGAGCACCTTCGCCGTCACCGAGCAGTACCCGGTCCTGCTGAACTCGGACCACCGCATGCTGGTCGCCCGGATGCAGCTCCTCCTGGCGACACCGCCGCCGACCGAGGAGCCCGCCGAGGTCTTCGCGCCCGGCACGATCGTCGCCAAGCCGTCCGGGACGGACGCCGAGCGCCGGGCGATCGTCGCGCTCCAGCGCAAGGCCATCAGGGCGACGCCGAGCGGCGCCGCGATCCACGTGGCCAGCAGGTCGATGGGTGGTACCCGGCTCCTGCAGGACCTGATCGACGCCCGCCGACGCGGGGTCAACGTCACCGTCATCGCCGGGAAGGGACCCTCGACGGAGCGGGCGCGTGAGCTGCGGTCGCTCCTCGGCCTGCGCCGGAGCACCTCGAACTACTTCACGCTCGTGCCCAAGGCGTGGTCCTACGGGGCAGGCATGGCACCGCGCCGCAAGAAGCGCCTGCTGGACCCCACGGTGCTGCTGATCAGTCGCGCGGGAGCGACCGACGCCTTCGCCCTGGTGGCGGACTCCAGCCTGGCGACCGGGGCGGTCTCGCAGCGCTCGCCTCGTCCGGCCAAGGCCGTCATCAGCACGAGCGCCTCGAGCTACGACAGCCTGTACCGCGGCTACCTCGGCGTGATCTCTCGCACCTACTGAGCGGGTCGGTCCCGGCCGGGCCGGACCCGGTGTGCGGCACGCCTGAGGAGCTCCGCGGCGCGGCCCGCGGGCCCGGGGGCCGGGGGCGGCGTCGCGCGCGCGGCGCGGCGCGCCTCACGCTCCTCCATCCGGTGGACCAGCATGTCGGCAAGGGCGCGCGAGGCGAGAGCGGCCACGTCGCCCTGGGAGACCCGGACCGCCTCGTCGGCGAACGACGTGGGGCTGGGCAGGAGGTCGCCGAGGTCCCCGGCCACCTGGTAGCCGGCGCTCTCGATGTGCTCGACGTACTGCTGGGAGATCGCTGTGCACCAGGCCAGCCGGGAGACCGGCAGCTGGATCCGCGTGCCCTGGTCGTCGCCGAGCACCTGGACGGCGAAGTAGCGCTTGCCGAGGTCGCCGTAGACGTCGCGGCGCATGAACTCGGGCGGCAGCAGCTCGTTGACCCGGCGCAGGACCTCGGCCTGCTCGGCGCGGAGCCCCCGGTTGCCCCGGCTCGTCTCGTCGATCGTGAGGCTCTCCGACGACATGCCGACGACCGAGCAGAACCGGTCCAGCAGCAACCGCGGCTCCGATCCGCTGGGAGGCACGGTGACGACGTGGATCCGATCGGCGGGCACCTCGCGCCCCCACTGCTTCAAGATCCGGGGGCCGTCCATGGTCGCCCACACCTGCGCGTCCTCGCCGGCTCGCGACTCCAGGTTGCGCACGTAGGCCTCGAAGCGCCGGGACTTGCCGTTCTGGAGGGTCTGCTGCCAGGCCGAGGGGATCTGACGCCCGAGGTCGCGCATGGTGACCACGACGTGGACCTCGCGGTCCGCGGTCGCGGCCAGCAGCCGCCGGATCTGCGGGGTCGTCGCGGTGGCGAGCGACTCCTGCGAGATGAGGGCGGTCTCCTGAGCCTGCCGCAGCTGCGCAGGCAGCCGGTCGACCGCCCGGGAGACCGACGGCCGATCGATCGTCGGGTCGAAGCGCTCCCGGGCGTCGAGCATCAGCCGGAACATCGCCCGCTTGCTGTCCGGGACGAGGTCCACGCCCTGTGCGGCGAGGGCGGGGACCGAGTCCCAGAAGATCCGTTGGAGGTAGGACGTCCCGGTCTTCTGCAAGCCGATGTGGAGGTACAGGCGCGGGGTCGCCATCGAGTCAGTCGAGCTCCATCTTGGCGTACGGGTCGATGGGGGCCTCCGAACCCAGTCGACCGGCCATCGGACGGCGCTGCGACTCCGGGAAGTGGTCGAACCAGTAGTTGATGTGGTTCTGGTACCGCTTGGTGATCGAGGGCCGGTTGATGAAGTAGAGGAACTCCTCGTCGGAGTTCAGGGCGAGCCCGGAGGTGTTCGAGGAACCGGCCAGCATCCAGGTGGCGTTGGTCTTCTTGCCGATGACTCCGTTGACGGTGTACGCCTTGAGGTGGAAGTAGCGGTCGAAGACGCCGTCGCCGTCGAAGTCCTGCACGAGGTGTCGCAGCGGCACGGGACCGCGGCGCCGGTGCTGGCGCAGCATCTTGGACACGTCCTTGCCCATCACGGTGAACCCGATCTTGACGTCGCAACCGTTGTCCCAGAGCCGGCGCAGCTGCAGCGCGACGTTCATGCCGCGCTTGCCCCGGATGACGTCGGGAGCGGTGCGGATGATCGTGCGTCCCCTCGCGTTCCCGGCGCCGTTGGTGGCCCCGCGGCAGCGGACCCGCTTGAGGGTGCCCATCAGGCGGTCGTCGCGGCGCGAGGCCTTCGTGGTCGGCCCCCAGGCGACGACGGTCGAGCCGCCACCGGTGGTGAGCTCCGTCCACGGGTTCTTGAGCGGCTTGTCCTTCCACGACTGCTCGAAGGCGGCGACGCCGGCGTTGTAGATGGCCTTGTTGCCGACGAAGGTGTACATGTCGTTCCACTGCAGGTTGGCAGCGGCGTCGCCCCAGTTCGCGGAGCCCATCATGTAGACGTTCTTCGACTTGCCGGCCTTGCTGAAGAGCATGAACTTCGAGTGCGCGGCACCGCCGCGACCGCGACAGGAGTGGTCGCAGAGCTTCGCGGCGCTGCGCTTGGCCACCGGCTTGTTCTTGTTGCCCGCCCGGAGACCGTTGCGCAGCCGGTAGAAGTGGGGGTTCCGCTCGACGATGGTGTTCTTCTTGTCCATGATCACGTGCACGATCACGCCGCGCTTCTGCGCCCGGAGCAGGGCGGTCACGCCGGCCCGGGTCCAGATCTTCCAGCTGTAGATGCGGATCTGCTCGCCACGGTAGGTGTGGCTGATGGCCGAGTTCACCTTCGTGATCGAGCGCCCGGCGCTGGCCGACCGGACCGAGGGCGCTGTTGAAGGTGACGCCGCCCCTGACCGTGTAGCTGTTGTTGCCGGAGCGCTTGGACGTCAGCGCGACCTCGCGGACCGCAGCGGTCGACGCGGGCCCGACGACGTCACCGACGCCGGACGCGGCGACGCTCTGAGCGGGCACTGTCGTCAAGATCAGGGTTGCCGCGAGAAGGAAAAGCGGCACCGAGTGCCTGAGGCGTGACATGCATTACTCCCATGATGACGTGATCGACGCTCGAGCAGAATCAGGCTAACAGGCGTACCTCGCGTGCTGGATGCACCGCGGACGACCTCCTTGCCGGGTCAAGCCCGACAAGAGTAAAGGTCGTGGGCGTACTCCGAGTCATCGCGGAGACCCTCGGGAGCGAAGCCGATCACGTGGCCACGCACGGCCCAGTAGTGGTCGGCGTAGACGACGATGCGCTGCCCGGAGGAGCAGTCGACGATCTCGGCGCCGACGGACTCCTCGCCGTCCGTGCACCCGGCGTAGCCCTTCGGCAGGTCGGCACCCTCGCTCCACACCGTCTCGCAGGTGGGCCAGCCCGGCGCCGACGACTCGGTCGCGTCGGGGGTGTCGGTGCCGTCGCCGGAGCTGTCAGCGGGGGTGGACGTCGGCGCGGTGCTCGGCGCGGTGCTCGGCGCCGGTGCGGCGGCGGGGTCGGCCGCCGCGCTGCCGCCGTCGCTGCCGCACGCGCCGAGCGCTGCGGCCACCGTCATGGTGATCAGGGCGGCGTGCCACCGACGGCTCGAGTACATGGCTGGGAGTGTACCGCCCGCCGCCGACCGATGTGGGTCGCAACTATATGGTCGAGTCGAATGTCGACCTGTTCGTTGAAAGGGATCACGGATGCGCCTGTGTCAGACCGACGGCCTCACCGAGGACCAGATCGAGATCCTGAAGGCGGTGCGGACGTTCACCGAGGAGAAGATCATCCCGGTGGCGACCGAGCTGGAGCACGCCGACGAGTACCCGCAGGAGATCGTCGACGGGCTCAAGGAGCTCGGCATCTTCGGGCTGATGATCCCCGAGGAGTACGACGGCCTCGGCGAGTCGCTGCTGACCTACGCGCTGTGCGTGGAGGAGATCGCGCGCGGCTGGATGAGCGTGTCGGGCGTCATCAACACCCACTTCATCGTGGCCTACATGCTGATGCGCCACGGCACCGAGGAGCAGAAGCAGAAGTACCTGCCGCGGATGGCGACCGGCGAGGTGCGCGGGCTCGTTCTCGATGTCCGAGCCGGGGCTGGGCTCGGACGTGGCGGCGATCAAGACCAAGGCCACGAAGACCGACGACGGTGGCTACTCCATCACCGGTCAGAAGATGTGGCTGACCAACGGCGGCTCGTCGAACCTGATCGCGGTGCTGGTCAAGTCCGACGAGGGCGCCGACAGCGTCTACAAGAACATGTCGACGTTCCTGGTGGAGAAGGAGTCCGGCTTCGGCGAGACCGCGCCCGGCCTGACGATCCCGGGCAAGATCGACAAGATGGGCTACAAGGGCGTCGACACCACCGAGGCGATCTTCGAGAACCACCTCATCGGTGCCGAGCAGATCCTGGGTGGCGAGGCCGGCAAGGGCTTCTACCAGATGATGGACGGCGTCGAGGTCGGCCGCGTCAACGTCGCCGCCCGCGCCTGCGGCATCGCCAACCGGGCCTTCGAGCTCGGCATCGCCTACTCCCAGCAGCGCGAGACCTTCGGCAAGCCGATCAGCGAGCACCAGGCGATCCTGTTCCGCCTCGCCGAGATGGCGACCAAGGTCGAGGCCGCGCACGCGATGATGGTCAAGGCCGCGCGGATCAAGGACAAGGGCGAGCGCAACGACGTCGAGGCCGGGATGGCCAAGTACCTGGCTGCGGAGTACTGCAACGAGGTCGTCGAGGCGTCCTTCCGCATCCACGGCGGCTACGGCTACTCCAAGGAGTACGAGATCGAGCGGCTCTACCGCGAGTCGGCGTTCATGCTGATCGGTGAGGGCACCGCCGACATCCAGAAGATGATCATCGGCCGCTCGCTGCTCAAGGAGTACAAGCTCAAGGGCTGAGGGCGCTGTGGATCTCGTGGAGGCCCTGCGGGGTCAGGCCGGGGCGTGCGGTCGTCTCGGCTCACCGATGTACGCCGACCTGCTGTCGCGGGTCGCCGACGACGTGGCTGCGGGGGGACCCGCGGCCGACGTCCTCGACGGGTACCGCGACGCGCCCGGACCCTCCGGCGTCGCGCTGCGGCTGGCCGGCTCGGTCCACCGCCTCGTGCTCGAGCGCCGCGCCGGGGCACTGGCGGCGTACTACCCGAGCGTGGGCGGGACGTGGGAGCCCGAGGCCGGTTGGTCGGCCTTCCGCGCGCTGCTCGAGACCGAGCCCGAGGCCGTGCGGGAGTGGTTGGACCGGGCGCCGCAGACCAACGAGGTCGGCCGGTCGGCCGCTCTGCTCGCCGGCCTGCTCGCCCTCACCGGACGGTTCGGTGACGTGCCGGTCCGGCTGTTCGAGCTCGGTTCCTCCGCAGGGCTGAACCTGCTCGCCGACCGGTTCGGCTACCGGCACTGCGACGGGACGACGGCAGGCCCGGCCGACTCGTCCGTCATCCTCGACGGCGCCTGGACGGGCGGGGTGCCGCTGGCCGCGCCGTGGCCGCGCGTCGTCGGGCGCGTCGGCAGCGACGTCCGGCCCGTCGACGTGCGGACGACGGAGGGCCGGCTGCTGCTCACGGCGTACGTGTGGCCGGACCAGACCGAGCGGCACGAGCGGCTGCGTGGCGCCCTCGCGCTGGCCCGGCGGACGCCGCCCGAGGTACGACGCCAGGGAGCCGGCGACTTCGTCGACGACCTCGATCTCGTCGACGGGGTGCTCACCGTGCTGTGGCACTCGGTCGTGTGGCAGTACCTCGAGCGCGCCGAGCAGGAGCGCGTCCGGGCACGGATCGACGCCCTCGGTGCGGCGGCCACCACCGAGGCGCCGTTCGCGCACCTCTTCCTGGAGCCGACGCGGCGCACGCCCGGAGCCGAGCACGAGTTCCTGCTGGTGCTCGAGAGCTGGCCGGACGGCGGTCGCCGCGTGCTGGCGAGCGCGCCGGGCCACGGGATGCCGACCGACTGGGAGTGAGGGGGACGCGCGGCCAAACGGGTCGACGCGGCGGCTGCTCGGTGCCAGGGTGAGGTGACGACACCCGATCCGAGGAGACGTGATGGCTGACCCCGGCACCAACGACGAGCTCAAGGCCAAGATGCGCGAGGCGCTCGACCGGAAGAACACCAAGGAGCTGGGCGTCCACGAGGAAGGCCCGGTCCACGAGAAGGCGCACGGGTCCGAGGTGGTCGGCGGGGCACCCAAGGTGCACCGACGCAAGGCCGGAGGCGGAGGGTCCTGACCCGAGCAGGGTGAGTGACCGGCGGGACGTGCGCCCGCCGGTCGGACCCACTCAGGCGTGGCGACCGCCGTGGCGCCCGTGGTCGTCGGCGCCGTGCCGGCCACCGTGGTGGTGCCCGTGCCGACCGTGGTCGTCACCGGCGTCGTGGCCGGCGGGGTCGTCCGACCCGTGGCGCTGCTGGCTCGAGTGCGAGGCTGACGGGGTCGTGGCCGCGGCGTCGCCGGCGGCGAGGCCCCATCCGGCGGGGACGGTGATCGCGAGGATGGCGGCGGCGCTGAGGGCGAGCTTCTTCATCAGGTGCTCCTGGGGTGTGGGGGCGATGGTCGCCCCGGGTGATCCCCACCGTGCTCGCTGCGTGGTGCGCTCCGGTATCGGACCTTGGTGCTAGTCCTGATGACCGACCGACCGACCGACCGACCGGGCAGGGGTGAGGAATCCCACCGTCGAGCTGGGTGGACCGGGTCCCGCTCCGCGCGCTCGTCCGGCATCCTGGGGTGGCAGGTCCCTGCCCGGCGTACCCGCCGGGCGCAGCGCCGTCGAGATCAGGAGCACACATGCAGTTCGGTCGTAGCTATGAGGAGTTCGAGGTCGGTGCGACGTACAAGCACTGGCCCGGCAAGACGGTCACCGAGTACGACGACCACCTGTTCTGCCTGCTCACCATGAACCACCACCCGCTCCACCTCGACGTGAACTACGCGGGGGAGACGACCCAGTTCGGCAAGAACGTCGTGGTCGGCAACTACGTCTACTCGCTCCTGCTCGGCATGAGCGTCGCCGACGTCTCGGGCAAGGCCATCGCGAACCTCGAGGTCGAGTCGCTGCGCCACGTCGCGCCCACCTTCCACGGCGACACGCTCTACGGCGAGACCACCGTGCTGGACAAGACCGAGAGCAAGAGCAAGGACGACCGCGGCGTCGTCCATGTCGAGACCATCGGCTACAACCAGGACGGCACGATCGTCTGCATCTTCCGCCGCAAGGTGATGGTCCCGAAGGACTCCTACCTCGAGGCCCGCGGCGGCGAGCAGCCCGGCCGGCCGGTGCCGCAGCCGGACAAGAACTGGGCGGGCCCGCAGGCCTGACCCGTCCCTCGTACGACGACGGCGCCGCTCCCCGCGAGGGAACGGCGCCGTCGTCGTCCGGGGCGTCAGCGATGCGGGTGGCGCCTGCCGTGGACGATCACCCTCAACGTGCGCGACGACCCGTGCGTGAGCACTGCGTCAGACGCGCCACGCGGCTCCAGGCCGACCCGCAGCCTCAGCACTCCCGCTCGGCGGGCCGGGAGCCTGACGACCTTGCTGCCGTGGTCGGAGGCGCGCAGCCGTCGCTCGAAGGTCCGAGCGCCGTAGTGCACGACGAGCACCCCGGTCACCCGGTCGATCGCCGGGCTGTGCACGAGCACGCGCAGTCGTGGCCGGGTGCCCGCCCGCGGGGTGCGGTCGGAGACCGAGATCCGCACCCAGGGGTGGTCCTTGCGGACCCGCGCGGTGCGAGCCGACTCCACCGAGGTGGTCGTGTAGCCCGCCGCCGTACCGCTCTGGCGCACCGAGATCCGGGCTCCCACGTCGTCGGCTCCGAGGCGGTAGCGGGCGCGGGTGGCTCCGGGCACCTCCGTGCCGTCGCGCAGCCACTGCCACGTCGAGGTGACGCCCTTCACCGCCCAGCGCGCGGAGCGGGCGTGGAGGACCTGCCCGGCGACCGCTCGGCCGGTGATCCTGGGGTCCGAGGTGGACTCCAGGGCCGGGTCGGTACCGGTCTCGTCGATACCGGCGACCTCGCCGAGCAGGGCGACGGCCGTCGTGGGATCGCCGGACCACACCGCGTGCTCGGCGTCGGCGACGAGTCGAGCGGCCTGCGCCGGCGCGGTCGCGTCGACGACCGACGCCTGGGCCGGGTCGCGGGCCAGCGACACGGCCTCGGCGGCCGCCGCGAGCGTCGCCTCGTCGGTCCCGGTGAGCCCGGAGGCCAGGTCGGTCAGCAGCGGCCAGGCCGCGTCGAGGTCGGTCAGCGTCCCGTCCTCGGCCCACACGTCGGCGGCCAGGAGCGCCTGGGCCGCCTCGGCGGCGTCGCCGTCGAGCGTGGCGGCGAGCGTCGGTGAGCCGCGCCCGGGGCGCGTCGGTGCGCAGCCCCCAGCCGTAGGCGAAGGCGGGGTCGTAGTCGTCGTCCCCGACGTTGATCGGGACCTGCGCGGCGGAGGCCGGCCAGGTCAGCGGCAGCTGAGCGGTGAAGGGCCGCTTGCCGAGGAGCACGTCGGCGACCCCGTCACCCTCGCTGCCCGGCAGGAACCCGGCCACCACCGCGTCGGCCTGCGCGGCCGGACCGTCGAGGAGCTGCGGGCGACCGGAGATGACGAGCACCGTGCACTCCATCGCCGCGCACACGTCGGAGATGGCCTGCTGGTCGGCGGGCGAGAGCGACAGCGACTTGCCGTTGTTGCCGACGTCGCCCTGGCCCTCGGCATAGGTCGACTCCCCGACGACCACCAGGCCGGCGTCGTAGCCCGTGGTGGGCTCGCTCGCGTCGGCGGAGTAGGTGATGTCGAGGTCGGGGGCACCGGTGCGCAGGCCGTCGAGCACGGTGGTGCCGGTGGTGGTGTCGCCGGAACCTCCCTGCCACGAGATCGTCCAGCCGCCCATCTGGTGCCCGAGGTCGTCGGCGTTGGAGCCGGCGACGTAGAGCCGGCCCGTGTCCGACAGCGGAAGCGCCCCGTCGTTGCTCAGGAGCACCTGGGAGTCTCCTGCGGCGCGGCGGGCCAGCGCACGGTGCTCCGTGCCTCCGAACGCGTCGCGCTGGCTGTCGTCGGTGAAGGGCTGCTCGAAGAGGCCGAGGTCCATCTTCTCGGTCAGGATGCGCGTCACCGCGTCGTCGACCCGGGCCGCATCGATCCGCTCGGCCTGGACCCCGGTGACGACCGCGTCGATGAACGCCGAGAAGTTGTACGGCGCCATGCCCATGTCGATGCCGGCGTTGACCGCCCGCTCGACCTTGTCGGGGTAGCTGCCGCCGGGGAGCTTGTCGATGGCCTCCCAGTCGCTGATCAGGAACCCGGAGAAGCCCATCTGGTCCTTGAGCAGGTCGTTGTTGAGGGCGCCGTTCTCGGTCATCCGCACGACGGGGCCGCCGTCGATGGAGACACCCGAGTACGACGGCATCATGGTGCCGACCCCGGCCTCGACGGCGGGCTCGTAGGGCTCGACGTACAGCTTCTCGAGCTCGGCGAGCGAGGAGACGTCGGTGACGCCCTGGTCGATCGGGTAGCCGCTGCCGGCCTGCGCCGGGTCGTAGGTCGTGCCGCCGTCGCCGACCCAGTGCTTGGCCGAGGCCAGCACCTCGTCGGCCGCGGTGATGTCGGTCGGGTCGTCGCCCTGCAGGCCACGCACGGTGGGTCCGGCATAGGCCCGCACCAGCGACGGGTCCTCGCTGATCGTCTCGTAGGTGCGTCCCCAGCGCTCGTCGCGACCGACGCACAGGCAGGGGGAGAAGGCCCACGTGACGCCCGTGGTGCGTGTCTCGGACGCGGTGGCCTGGGCGACCTGACGGCTGAGCTCGGGATCACGGGCGGCGCCGAGCCCGATGTTGTGCGGGAAGATCGTCGCGTCCTTGAGGTTGCTGTGACCGTGCACGGCGTCGGCGCCGTAGACGAGCGGGACCTGCCAGCGCGTCGACAGGGCCTGGCGCTGGAAGTCGTCGATCATCGCGGCCCAGGCGGCGGGGGTGTTGCCGGCGGGGGTGGAGCCGCCGCCGGACAGGATCGAGCCGAGACCGAGGTCGGCGACCTGGTCGGACGACTGGAGCCCCAGGCGCTCGGCCTGGGCCATCTGGCCGGCCTTCTCGCGCAGGCTCATCCGCCCCACGAGGTCGGCGACCCGCTCCGCGGTCGAGAGGCTCGGGTCGAGGTAGGGCAGGCCGTGGGCGTTGATGACGACGCGGGGCCGGGTGCCGCTGGGCGTCACCCCCGTGGCGGAGAGCTCGAGCGGGATGTCCAGGGCCTCCAGGGCGCCGTCGCGGGCCAGGGTCGTCACCTCGATGCTCTGGCCGGCGCCGGACTCGGTGCCGGCCGGGAAGGTGAGGGTCCCGTCGGCCGCCTCGTAGTCCGTGCCGGCGACGGCGGTGCCGGCGCCGGTCGCCCAGGTGACGTCGACCGGGGAGGTCGTCGGCTCACCGCTGGTCGTCGTCAGCGCAACCGTGACCGAGGCGACGTCACCGGCGTCGACCAGGGTGACCGTGGGGGTGGTGGTGAGGGTGACCGAACCGGCGGCGACGGGAGTGCCGTAGAGACCGGCGTCGTCGATGGCCCACCGCACCGGGGCCGCACGTCCGGCCGGGAGGGTGATCGCGAAGCCCCAGGCCGAGGTCAGGTCGAAGGTCCCGTTCTGGGTGTCGGCCGACCCCGGCTGGTACCCGGAGGGCTGGAACGCGGAGAACGGCAGCTCGACGAGCTTCCACCGGCTCGTGGAGGAGCCCCAGTTGTCCTTGAAGGACGCCCGCCACAGCTCGGAGTGCTCCCCGTCGGGGCCGCCGTCCTTGACCTCGACCGCGATGTCGTCGCCGGCGGTGGGGGAGGCGGGGTTGCTGGTCTGCGAGGCGTACCACCAGAACCGGATCCCGCGGAAGCTGCTCCAGTCCTGGGAGTCGGCGAGGTTGTCGCTGAAGCCGCCGTAGCCGCCGGAGCGGATCTGGTAGGTGCCGGCGAGGACGTCGTTGTCGACGAGGTCCGCGCGGTCCTGGGGCTCCTGGCCGATCGTCACGGTGCTCTGGTCGCCGTCGCTCCAGGTGAAGTACCCGACCGGGTCGCCGGTGCTGATGGTGACGGGGGTCTCGTAGTCGTCGAGGAGCACGGTGCGGTCGTAGAGCGCGATGTCGTCGAACCGGTAGGTGCCCTGCCCGAGCCCGGTGAGGGTGAAGGCGAAGCCACCGGAGGTCGCCGGCACGAACCTGGCGTCGGACCCGGTGTCTCCCTTGAGCCGGAGGTCGGTGAACAGGACCTTCACCCGGCGCCATCCGGTGGAGTCGTCGGTGAGCTGGCGCTCGAACATCTGGCCACCGCTCTTGAGCTCGAAGGCCAGGCGGTTGCCCGAGCCCGTGCCCAGGAACCAGAAGCTGAACCCGTCGTGGTCGCTCCAGTCGCCGGACGTGTCGTTGCTGAAGCCGAACCAGTCGTCGGCGGTCGAGGGGCCCGCGACGTCGGCCACCAGCACCTGGTTGTCGGCTGCGGAGCCGGGGACCGTGTCGTCCGCGGCGGTCGACAGGTCGGGGGTGACCTCGGGGCGACGCCCCCAGCCGAAGAAGCCGGCGGGGACGCCGCCCTCGAAGTCGTGGATGACGGCGACGGTCCCGGACTCGGCGAGCTCGCCGGTGGGGGTGATCGTGACGGTCGTGGTGGACCGCGCGCCGAGGGCGATGCCGTCGGAGGGCTCGCTCAGCGTCACGTCGACGGTACGGCGGGGAGCCAGCGCTCCGCGGCTGGCGGTGGCGACGTCCACGTCGGCCTGGGTCTCGCCGGGCGCGAAGGTCACGACCTGGTCGACGGCGGTGTAGTCGGTCCCTGCCTCGGCGGTGCCGCCGCCGGTGGTGACGTGCACGGACTGCTCGGTGTCGGAGGCGTTCGAGAGCCGGACGGGAACCGTGGCGGTCTGGCCGGCGGCGACGCTCAGCGGAGCGCCGAGGGCGACGAGGGGAGTGGCGAAGGTGCCCCGCACGGCGAGCGTGTAGAGCGAGTAGCCGTAGTAGTGGAGGGTCGGTGCCTCCCAGGTGGCGGCGGCACGGCGGGTCATCGCGATGCGGACGTAGCGTGCCTCGACCCCGGGCTCGAGGGTGATCACGTCGTCGCCGCCGTCGCCGGCGGTCTCGGAGTGGACGGTGGTCCAGCTCGACGCCTCCTCCGGTGCTGCGGTCGCGACCTCGACGTCGTAGGCGACGGCGTAGGACGCCTCCCAGGCCAGGTCCACCTCGCCGATGGCGGCCACCGCCCCGAGGTCGGAGGTGAGGTCGGCGGTGAACACCGCGTCGACGTCGTCGGGGCCGTTGCCGCTGGCCCAGCGGGTGGCGGGGTCCCCGTCGATCGCGTTGGCGGCGGGGAAGGAGCCGTCCCGGTCGTCCTGGGAGGCCGAGGCGGTGACCGACCCCAGCTGGGCGAGGTCGGGGTCCTGCGCGAACGCGGAGGTCGCAGGCACGGTGGCGACGAGGCTGGCGACCAGCACGGTGGCCAGTGCTGCGGCCACCCTTCGTCCCGGACGGGTCGGGTTCATGCGGGCTCTTCCTGTGGGGCGGCCATTCAACCGAGTGTGACTGGCATCACCGACAGTGGAGCATCTACGGACTTAATCGCGCAAGATCTTCCTCCAGGGGAGGCTTCAGTGCATATTTATCTCTGTGAACGGCCGAAATGACGACCCTGATGAGACCCCGAGCGCGGTGGGGCGTCCCCACGGGGCCGGCCGGCGACAGCTGCTCGCCGCGCTCAGCGATCACGGGCCCGCCAGCAGGGTCGACCTGGGGCGCCGGACGGGGCTGTCCTCCTCGGCGGTCTCGACCCTCACTCGCGAGCTGCTCGTCGAGGGCGTCGTGGAGGAGGCGCAGGACGAGCCGGTGCTCGACCCGCCGGTCCGTCGGCGAGGTCGCGGGCGCCCGGCGACCCGGCTGAGCCTGCGTCCGCCGGCCGGGCTCGTCGTCGGGGTCGACGTCGGGAACACCCACGTCCGCGTGGCCGCGGCGGAGGTCGGGCAGCCCGCCCGCGGCGGAGCGGCTGGCCACCGTGGTCGACGCCGGATCGTGGCGGGCGACCCTGGCGGTCGTCGAGGAGCTCGTCCGGTCCGTCGTCGACGATGCCGGTCGGACGATGTCGGAGGTCCGACTCGTGACGCTGGGTATCCCGGCCCCGCTGGAGCACGCGAGCGGACGGGTGACCGAGAACAACATCCTCACCGGCTGGATCGACCTGCGACCGGGCGAGGAGCTGGCCCGGAGCCTGGGGGTGGAGGTGGTGCTGGAGAACGACGCGAACCTCGGTGCCCTCGGCGAGCGGCACCACGGGGCGGGCTGCGGCAGCGACTCGTTGGTCTACGTCAAGCTCGGCACCGGCATCGGCGCCGGCCTGGTCCTCCACGGAGAGCTCTTCCGCGGCGTCGGCGGCACTGCCGGCGAGGTCGGGCACATCCAGGTCGACCCCGCCGGGGTGCTGTGTCGTTGCGGCTCGCGGGGGTGTCTGGAGACGGTCGTGTCCGTGCCACGACTGGTGGCGGCACTGGCTCCGGTGACCAGTGACACGCTGACCTCGGCCGACCTGGCTGACCTGGTCGCGGGGGGACATGCCGGGGCCGTGCGCGTGGTCACCGACGCGGGGCGCACGATCGGGCAGACCCTGGCGGCCCTGGTCACGGTGCTCAACCCCGGCGTCCTGGTGGTCGGGGGCACCTGGCACCCGGTCAACGTGCTCCTGGCCGATCGGATCGGGGAAGCGGTGCGGAGCAAGGCACAGCCGTCGGCAGCAGCCCAGGTCCTCGTGCGGGCGGCCACCCTCGGCGGTCGGGCCGAGGTGCTCGGCGCCCTTCATCTCGCCGGGGAGCTCGTCACCCGGCGCGACCGGGCGGCGCTCGTCGCTGGTTGAGCGCCGCCGGAGGTCCGGACGACGGCAGAACCTGCTCCAGGACGCCGCCGACGAGGACGACGAGGAGACGAGGACGAGGGGCCGAGGACCTGGAGGCACTCCGCGAGGAGATCCGGGGGCTGCGACTGGCGCTCGATCGTTCGTCGTGATGCTCACCCGGCGCGGCGAGTCAGGCTCAGCCGCCCCGGTGTGACGACCCACCCGACCGCGGCACACAGCATCGGCACGCCGAGCACGATGACCGCGAGACCGCCCCACGGCACCGGCGTGCCGCGAGTGCCGACGACCTGCAGGGTGCTCGCGCCGACGGCGGCGCCGAGGAGGAGGCCTATCCGCGGAGCCGAGCCCGCCGACGAAGAGCGCCTGCGCGGCGCTCATCGCCCGTCGTGTCCACGGCGGCGCCCCGACCGCCGCGAGGGTGGCGGCGTCGACGCGACCCTCGGCCGCCGACAGAGCCACGATCATCCCGACGATCAGCGCGGTCAGGGCGAGGGTTCCTGCGGCGCCCGCGTACACCAGTCGCTGGGAGGGGACGTTGCCCATGTACTCGGTCTGGGCGTAGATGCCGTAGAGACGCAGACGCTCGGTCGCCTGCTCGGTCACTCCGTCGGCGTGGGCCAGCAGGTAGCCGGTCGGGCGAGGCTTCAGACCGATTCGAGCGGCCGTCTCCGCCGAGATCCAGGTGCCTCCCGCCTCCTCCCACGGCAGGGCCACCTCGACGGCCTCCAGCTCGGCGACGGGCGCGCCCTTCTTCCCTCGGGTGCGGAGCTCCACCGTGTCGTCGCGGACCGCTCCCGGCGCGGCGACGACCGCTCCGCCGTTCGCGAAGACAGCCCGCGCATCCGTCGAGACCTGGTGGATGTCGAGCCAGGCGTCGTCGACGACGACCACGCGGCCCCCTCGGCGAGCACGGACCGCGTGGCCGTCGACGCGAGCTTCGTACTCGGCGGCGATGCTGTCGGCGCCCAGGACGTCGGTCGCGGTGGTCTCGACCCGCGCCAGCTGCTCGGTGTCCTTCACCTCGGACGGGTCCAGGTAGATCTCGGCCGTGTCGGGGGGGAGGAGCTGATCGGGTCCCCCTGCGTAGGCGTTCGCGGCCGACACCCCGAACCCGGCGAAGACCGCGCCGGTCGTGACGATGCCGATGGCCAGGACCGCGGCGGTCGTACGAGCGCGGTTGCGCGCGGCGTCGCGGGTCGCCAACCGCCAGGGCAGCCAGCCGCGACCGGTGCTCCGAGCGCCCCAGGAGACGAGCGACGGGATGCCGAGGGTGGTGCCCACCAGCATGGCCAGGGCGAAGAACGAGGCCACCACGACCGGTACGGCCGAGACGGTAGCTGTCTGGTCGGCGTAGGCGGCGGCGATCCAGAACCCGCAGAGGGTCAGGCCGACGACCCCGACGGCCACGAGCCCGACGGCCGGGCCCCGGAGTCGATCGCGCTTCGTCGAGGCCCGGGTGGCGACGTGGCCCTCGAGGGCCTGCGAGGCGGTCATCCGTCCCACGCCCCAGGCCGGGATCGCGGCGGCCAGGACGGCCGAGCCGATGCCGAGGACGCCGAGTGCGACGATGCTGCCGATGGACACGTCGTAGTCGATGAGGCGGATGCCGGCGACGCGACCCCACAGGTCACGTCCGGCGAGCAGCGCGGTGCCGCCGCCGGCGACGCCCAGGAGTGCGGCGGCCAGACCGATCCAGGCTCCTTGGGCGAGCAACGTGCGTCGCACGTCGGCGGCGGTGCCGCCGGAGGCGATGAGCAGACCGAGGGTGCGACCCTGGCGCCGCGCACCTACCGCGAAGACCGCGCCGACGAGCACCAGCACCTCGATGAGTCCGAGACCGATGACCAGCGCGCCGACCGCGACGGCGGTCGGATCCACGGGGGTCGGCGGCGGTGCGTCCAGGCCCCAGTCGCCCGGATGCAGCACCGCGTCGCGGAAGTAGCCGGCCACGCCGGCGGCGGCGAGGTCGTCGAACAGCCGCTGCTGCTCGGGGACGCTCATCGGCGGGAGATCGACCAGGTACGACCACGGTGTCCTCGTCGCCGCGGAGGTCGTCGCCGGCAGTCGTGGCGAGGAGCTCCGACGTGGGGGGCACCACCGCCGACGAGCCGTAGTAGGAGTCGCCGGCGTCGCTGATCGCGACGACCCTCAGGGGGTCGGCGTCGACGAGCGGGAGCAGCGCGTCGGGGCGCAGCGAGCCGTCGGACCGCAGCAGGCCGAGCTCCTCGGCCACCGGAGCGGCGACGGCCACCTCGTCGGCGGTCCGGGGCGCTCGGCCCTGCTCGACGGGGACCAGGGTGTCGACGATCGGCGAGTCCAGGTCCATGACCGTGGCGTCGAGCGAGCCACCGGTGGCGAGCGGCAGGCTCACCGCCCCGGTGCGCATCACGGTGGCACCGGGCGGCAGGAGCGCACCGGCGTCGACCGCGCCGGGCGTGCGGCGGTCGCCGCGGTCCAGTCCGCGGGTCCGATGCCAGCTCACCCAGCCCCCCTGGTCCTGGATGGAGGCACGCACCTTCGGCCACGGTGTCACCTCCAGCTTGAGATCGGCCGCGCCGTACTCGGTGTAGAGAGAGTTGTCGGACCCGTAGCGTGCTGTGGAGGCGATGGTCGAGACCGTGATCGCGACGGCGATCGGGAAGGCGACCAGCACGATGACCACCAGGCTGCGTACCCGGTGGGAGCGCAGGTCGCGCCAGGCCATCCGCAGGGCCGGTCGCCACCGCGCGGAGGTCGCGCGCAGGCTCATGCCGTCGCCCCGCGCAAGAGTGACTCCGGCCCGGACGTGCGGCCGGTGTCGTCGATGACGGCACCGTCGCGCAGGAAGACCACCCGGTCGGCCCACGCTGCGTGGCCGGCATCGTGGGTCACCAGCAGGGCTGCGACCCCCTCGGCGCAGCGTGCGCGGAGCAGCCGCAGGACCTGCTCGCCCGTCTCGGAGTCGAGGGCGCCGGTGGGCTCGTCGGCGAGGATCAGGGTGCGCTCGCCCACCACCGCGCGGGCGATGGCGACCCGCTGCTGCTGCCCGCCCGACATGTCCTGGGGGAGTCGGTCGGCGAGCTCTGCCAGGCCGACCTCCTCGAGCGCCGCGACCGCCTGCTCGCGCGCCGTCCGGGAGCGGACGCCGTCCAGCTCGAGGGGGAGGGCGACGTTCTCGGCGGCGGTCAGCGACGGGATCAGGTTGAAGTCCTGGAAGACGTAGCCGACCTTGTGGCGGCGCAGCCGGGCGAGCTCCTTGGCGCTGAGCTCGCCGAGCTCGATGCCGTCGACGAGCACCTGCCCGGCAGTGGCGCGGTCGAGACCGCCGGCGAGGTTGAGCAGGGTCGACTTGCCCGAGCCGCTCGGGCCCATCACGGCCACCAGCTCGCCCGGGGCGACCTCGATGGTCAGGCCGCGCAGGGCGTGGACGGCGGAGTTGCCGGCACCGTGGATGCGGTCGACCGACAGCAGTGAGAGGGCCTTCATCGCAGGGACTCCTTCGTCGGGGCGGGCTCGTCGGCGGTGCTGGGAGTGTCCGGGGTGGGCGTGGCGGGCGCGAGAGGCAGCGCGCGGGCCAACGCTCCCTCGCAGTGGTCGAGCCAGCGCAGCTCGGCGTCGGCCATGTAGCGCAGGTTGTCGAGCACCAGTCCCCAGGCGAGCTCCTCGGTCGACGCGGGGGACGGGTCGCGCTTGAGCCGGGTCAGCTCCTGCAGTCGCTGCATCGTGGCGACGCGCTGTGCCTGGACGACCCGTTGCACGTCGAGCCCGGGGGACAGGGCGGCCAGGGCCAGCTTGATGGCGAGCTCGTCGCGCGGGCGGTCGCTGAGGGTCACCGGCTTGTGGAACCACTCGGCCAGGGTCGCGCGCCCGGCGGCGGTGATCTCGTAGCGGGAGCGGCCCTCCTCGTCGGTGGCCTGACCCACGACCTGACCGTCGCGCTCGAGCCGGGTGAGGGTGGTGTAGACCTGCCCGATGTTCAGGGGCCACGTGGCCCCGGTGGCCCGTTCGAACTCGGCACGCAGCTGGTAGCCGTACATCGGCGCCTGGTCGAGGAGGGCGAGGAGACCGTGAGGGATGCTCATGGATACCGAGTATGCATACTGAGTATGCGGTTGGCAAGCACCCGGGCGGCGCGCCGTCGACGCCGGGCGCCGGGTAGGTTGACCGGGTGTCTGCTGAGCTCTGGATCGTCCGCCACGGCCCGACCGAGTGGAGCCGCAACGGCCGCCACACGTCGGTGACCGACCTGCCCCTCCTCCCGGAGAGCGAGGACGACGCACGCAACCTGGCGCCGCGCCTGGCCGCCCTGGAGCCGGCGCTGGTCCTGAGCAGCCCCCGGTTGCGGGCCCGCAGCACCGCTGACCTGGCCGGGTTCCCCGACGCCGAGATCGACCCGGACCTCGCCGAGTGGGCCTACGGCGAGTACGAGGGCCTCACCTCGCCCGAGATCCGCGAGCGCGTGCCCGACTGGACCGTCTGGACCCACGGGTGCCCCGGCGGCGAGTCGCCCGAGGAGATCACCGTCCGGCTCGACCGTGTCGTCGAGCGCGCCCGCGCGGCCGGCGGACCGGTGCTCGCCTTCGCCCACGGCCACTCGCTGCGGGCACTGGCGATCCGCTGGCTGGGACTGCCGGTCTCGGAGGGGCGGATCCTCAAGCTGGACACCGCGACGATCTCGGTGCTCGCCACCGACCGGGGCAACTCGGTCCTGCAGCGGTGGAACTCCTGACCGGAGGCGCCCGGCCCCGCGACGGGTCTTGACGCCGGGGGTCGGCGCAGCGAGCGTAGGCCCATGTCACTGTCGGTGGGTTGTCCCCGCTGCGCCTCCTCGGTGGCCGGGACCGACGCCGGCTGGTCCTGCCCCGAGCACGGCCTGCTCGAGCCGCTCTGGCGCCCCGAGGAGGCGTCGTACGACACCTTCGCCGAGCACCTGCTCGCCTCGGCGTCGTTGCCGACCTACCTCCCCTGGCCGCTGAGCCCCGGCTGGCAGGTGACCGACTTCGCGGTGGTCGGCGCCGACCCGGAGCGGGCGCGGGCGACGATGGCATGCTGCTCCGGCCCGAGCGCCCTCGACGGTCCCGTCGACCTGGTCGTGGTGACCGAGGAGGCCGGCACGGGTCTGGGTCAGCGGCTGGCCGGCACGGTGCACGAGGACCCGGGCGCCGAGATCGGTGCCGGGTCGCCGTCGGTGCGCGTGCGCATCGACCGCCAGGTGGTGCCGCTGTGGCCGATCTCGACCAGCTCCTCCGACCGGGAGTGGGACCGCTCGGTGGTCGCCGGGGAGGCCGGGGGTCGCTGGCTGTGGATGGTGCTGCGCCCGGCCTCGGCGTTCCTGCTGCTGCGCGACGAGTGGATCCTGCGCGACGCGTCCCAGGCCGGCCCGCACCTGGTCGAGCTGCCGTTCGGTGGGCCGGCACCGACCTGGTGAGAGGCTGGGGCCGTGCGCATCGACCTCCACACCCATTCCCTGGTCAGCGACGGCACCCAGTCGCCGACCGACCTGGTCGTCGCGGCCGAGCGCGCCGGGCTGGACGTCGTCGGCCTCACCGACCACGACACGAGCATCGGCTGGGACGAGGCCGAGGCGGCGGCGTACGACGTCGGGATCGAGCTGGTGCGCGGGATGGAGATCAGCACGAAGCACCGCGGTCGAGGCGTCCACCTGCTCGCCTACCTGCCCGACCCGACCCACCCGGGCCTCGCCGCAGAGCTGGCCCGGATCCTCGAGGGGCGCGCCTCCCGTGCGCCGGACGTCATCGCGGCCCTCAACCGCGCCGGGCTGGAGATCACGGCCGAGGACGTGAGGGCGAGCAATCCCGAGACCACCGTGACCGGTCGGCCGCACGTGGCCGACGCGCTGGTGCGCAGCGGTCAGGCGGCCTCGCGTGACGAGGCGTTCGCCCGATGGCTCAACCCCGGTCGGCCCGGGTACGTCGACCGCTACGCCGCCGACCTGGTGACCGTCATCGGCCTGGTCGCCGACGCCGGCGGGGTCAGCGTGATCGCGCACCCCTGGGGACGCGGCCGCAAGGAGAACCTCCCCGCATCCGAGATCGAGGCGCTCCGCGAGGCCGGGCTCGGCGGGATCGAGGTCGACCACCAGGACCACACGGCACCCGGGATCCGCGAGGAGCTGCGGACGATCGCCCGCGACCTGGACCTCGTCGCCACCGGGTCCAGCGACCACCACGGGCTCGGCAAGACCAACCACGAGCTGGGCTGCAACACCACCGCGGTCGAGCAGTACGAGCGGCTGCTGGAGCGGGCTGCTGCGGCGTCGGCCGCGTCCGGCCGGCGTACGCCGGAGGTCGTCCGGCCCTGACGCGCGGGCGGTGACGCGTTGAGCCCTGGCGCGTCGAGCCGGCGCTGAGTTCTCGGCGCGCTGGGTGGGTTGGTGGGTTTCGACTCGCCTTGCGCGGCTTCGTTCCTCAGCCGCGGGCTCGCTCAACCTGCGCTCGCGACGCCGTGCGCTCGTTCCTCGCGCCCGGCTGCTCGCTTGCTGCTCACTTCCTCCCGATGGACTGGAGGCCTTGGAGCGCGCGGTTGGGGATGAGCTTGGTGAGCCTGACGACGGCCTTGTACTGCAAGCCGGGGATGGAGTAGATCCGGCCCTTGTCGAAGTCGGCGAGCGCCTTCTCCACCAGGAAGTCGACGTCGAGCCACATCAGGTTGTCGCCGCGCTTGACGTCCATCCGCTCGTGGAACTCGGTCTTGGTGAAGCCCGGGCACAGGGCCATGACCCTGACGCCCTGGTCGCGGTACTCGTTGGCTGCCCACTCGCTGAAGCTGTTGACCCAGGCCTTGGCGGCGGCGTACGTGCCGCGGGGGAGGAACGCCGCCACGCTGGAGACGTTGATGATCCCCCCGTGGCCGCGTTCCGTCATGCCTCCCAGCGCCGCGTGGCTGAGCCTCAGGACGGCGGTGACCAGCACGTCGAGCATGGCCTGCTCGGCCGCGACCGGGTTGTCCAGGAACCGCTTCTTGAGGCCGAACCCGGCGTTGTTGACGAGCAGGTCGACGGGGCGGGCCGGGTCCGAGAGCCGCGCCTCGACGCGGGCGAGCGCCTCGGGATCGACCAGGTCGGCGACCAGGACCTCCACGTTCGACCCCGTGGTCGCTACGGATCGTGGCGGCGATCTCGGCGAGGCGGGCCTCGTCACGGGCGACCAGCACGAGGTCGTGGCCGCGGCTCGCGAGCTGGACGGCGAACGAGTGGCCGATCCCGGCCGTGGCTCCGGTGACGAGGGCTGTTCCCGCTGCATCTGGTGACATGCGCGGCAGTCAATCACTCCGCTGTGCGGGCGACACGGGCGAGTCTGGTGACCGTCGGACGCCGGTCGGTCCGGCATGATGGGTACCGATGACCACCACGCTCGCGATCGCCAACCAGAAGGGCGGCGTCGCCAAGACCACCAGCGTCGCCTCCATCGGCGCTGCGCTGGCGGAGCTCGGTCACTCCGTGCTGCTGGTCGACCTGGACCCCCAGGCCTGCCTGACGTTCTCCCTCGGCATCGACCCCGAGGACCTCGAGCTCTCGGTCCACCACGTCCTCACCAAGGGCCTCGACCCCACCGAGGTGGTCCTGCAGACCGACGACGGGGTCGACCTGATGCCGGCCACGATCGAGCTGGCGCGGGCCGAGGCCGACCTGCTGACGCGCACCGGTCGCGAGCACGTCCTGCGCAGCATGGTCGAGGACCTGGCCGCCAAGGGCGTCCACTACGACTGGATCCTCCTCGACTGCCCGCCCTCGCTCGGCGTGCTCACCGTCGCCGCGCTGACCGCGGCCGACGGCGTGCTCATCCCGCTGCAGTGCGAGACGCTCTCGCACCGTGGGGTCGGCCAGCTCCTCGACACGGTGCACGACGTACGCCGCTTCACCAACCGCGCCCTGGAGGTCTGGGGCGTGCTGCCGACGCTGTACGACGGACGCACCAACCACGCCCGGACCGTCCTCGAGACCATCTCGGAGACCTACGAGCTCGACGTCATCGAGCCGCCCATCCCCAAGACGATCAAGTTCGCCGAGGCCCCGGCGGCCGGCCGCTCCATCCTCGCGACCAGCCGGACCAGCAAGGGCGCTGCCGCCTACCGTGCCGTCGCCGCCAACCTCGTCACCCGCGCGGCGGGCTGAGGGGGTCACGTGAGTCGGCATCGCGCAGAACCGCCACCGAGGTATCGACCCCGGTACGGACGGATCTCGGTGTTGGCGATCTCGGTCACGACCACGGCCGTCGGCCTGCTCGGTGGCCTCGGGATCCTGCCGTCGGCTGCCGACGACGTCGCCGGCCGGTCCGCGGCGTCGCTCTCCGACACCGCGATCGACCCGCAGGGCACGCCGGAGACGTCGTCGCCCACGCCGGACCCGTCCGGCACCGTTCGGACCGGCGAGTCTGCGCAGCCGGCCGACCCGACCGACGACCCCGACCCGTCCGGTGCGTCCACGGAGCCGACGGCGCCGACCGAGCCGACCACCTCCGCGGACGACTCGCACACCCGGGTGCGGTCGGAGGTCCCCCCGCTGCCCGCCGACTCCGGCCAGGGCCGCCGGGCGGTCTTCAGCGAGAGCCTGCAGCGCGTCTGGCTGGTCACCGACGGCGGCCGCGTCAAGCGCAGCTACCTGGTCTCCGGCAGCGTCACCGACAACCTCGACCCCGGCACCTACGAGGTCTACTCGAGGTCCGAGGACGCCTACGGCATCGACGACTCGGGCACGATGAAGTGGTTCGTCCGGTTCACCCAGGGACCGACCGGTGCCGCGATCGGCTTCCACAGCATCCCGGAGAAGGACGGCGAGCCGCTGCAGCGCAAGACCGACCTGGGCACCCCGCAGTCGCACGGCTGCATCCGCCAGCGGACCACCGACGCTCGCGCGATGTGGCGCTTCGCCGACATCGGCGACACCGTCGTCGTCACCGCGTAGCGGGGCCCGCCCGGCCAGTCGTCGCCTCGTCCAGCAGGACGGCAGCGACGTAGGGCTGACCGTCGCTGGCGCTCCACGCACCTCAACCACCGGATGGCCACCCGCTCGTCGAGTAGCCGGGCACGAGCGTCAGCGAGGGCCCGGCGTATCGAGGCGCCGCATGCCGAGAAGCAGCGTCCGTGCCCGGAGCCGGCTCGTGGGTGCGAGGGGTTGCGAGGCTCGTCGCTGGCGCTCCTCGCACCTCAACCACCGGAGGTCGTCCGCCGCGACCGCTCATCGGCTGCTCGACCCACGAACCCAGGTTCGGCCGGGTCGGGCGCGGACGGGTCGGATCCGTGATGGGTTTCGCGACTCGCGCCGGGTCGTCTACCTAGGTGCGGAGTGGGTAGGTCGCGCCGGTGGTGTGGGTCTGGTGGTGGTGGAAGGGGCACAGGAGGACGGCGTGGTGGGTGTCGGTGGAGCCGCCGTCGGCCCAGGCCCTGGTGTGGTGGACGTGGCAGAACGACCCGGGTACGTCGCAGGTGGGGTGTTGGCAGGTCTTCTGGGCGATGATCAGCGCGAGCCGTTGGGCTTTGGTGTGGAAGCGTTGTCCGCGGCCGAGGTCGAGCACCTGACCGTCGGTGCCGAGGACGGCGGGCAACAGCTTGGCCTCGCAGGCCAGGCGCAGCACCTGGCCCGGTGAGACACCCTGACCGGTCTCGGTGTGCGCCGCCGCCTCTGCGGCGCCCCTCGGTGGTGAAGATGGAACCGTCGGCGGTGATCACGATGGTCGCAGCGAGGCCGCCGTGGGTGGGGAGCTGGTCGGTGGGGAACCGTTCGATGTACTCGCAGAACGCCTGGCCGAGCTTCTGCGGGGTCGGCCTCTCGTGGTGGTAGGCGCCGGCACCCTCGGTGGCGCGGACGTGCTTGGGTGCGGCGAGGCCTTGGAGGGCCTTCTTGAGCATCTCTGCTTGGAGTGCGGGGATCGTGAAGGTCCCGTGCGCGAGGCCGTCGGGGTCGGTGCGCATCCGGAACGTCGGTCTTCTTCCGCGCCCGTGGCCTCCTGGTCAGCCAGCAGCGTGGCTTCGTGGTCGTCGGCGTGGGCGGGGTCGATGGTCTCGAGGATCCGTTGACCCAACGTGGTGAGCTGGTGGGCGTCGAACCGGTCGGCTGCCCCGATCAGGTGCGCCTCAGCCTGGTCACGCAGCGGACGCGTGGTCGCCGCCCAGGTCGTCGACGGCCTTGGTGATGGCCTCGGCCTGCTCGACCAACACCGCCCCGGCTGCGACTGCTGCCCGGGTCTGGTCGTGGGCGGCGAGGGCCTGGGCGAGGCGGACCTTGGCGTTCGCGGCACCACGGGTCATCCGGGTCGTGTGGGCCAGCCAGGCTGCGAGGCTGTTCATCCCCGCCGCACCGTGCACGTCGATACTCTTGGCGTGGAGGCAGGAGGCGGGCCTCGACCTCGGCCAACCGGGCCAGGTCGCAGGTCAGCCGGCTGATCGCCGCGGTGGTCTCGTGGCTGGTGCAGCGACCAGGTGGGGGCCTCGGTCGCGTCTGGTCCAGGGCGGTCTCGAGCACGTCGAGCATGAGGGTGATCGGATGACCGCTCCCGGTGCCGTCGAGGTGCCTGCTCATGGGTCCACTCAACCACCGACCACCGACATTCCAGGGCCATGAATCCGGCTCAACCACGGGGGTTGTGGACAACCCTCGACGACATGCTCCACCGCTGGTGGCCACCCGCTCGTCGAGTAGCCGGGCACGAGC
This sequence comes from uncultured Actinomycetota bacterium, assembly GCA_963757695.1. GTDB lineage: Bacteria > Actinomycetota > Actinomycetes > Propionibacteriales > Nocardioidaceae > Nocardioides. The sequence goes on along the minus strand of CAVWTJ010000001.1, from coordinate 76,909 downwards.
GCAGCGAGGGCCCGGCGTATCGAGACGCCGCATGCCGAGCAGCAGCGCTGGGCCCCGGACCGACTCTCGGCCCCGGGGGTTTCGAGGTTCGTCGCTGGCGCTCCTCACACCTCAACCACCGGGCCGGTCGTCGCCGGGGCTCGCACCTCAACCACCGGAGGTCGGCCGGCGGTCCCCGCACCTCGACAGCGGCGTGCGGCGTGCCGGAAAGACGCCGAACGCCGGCCGTGAGGGCCGGCGTTCGGTGAAGCGGGGGTGGGGGAGCGTCAGCTCTCGTTGCTCGAGGCGGCGCTGCTCGACCCGGCGCCGCCGCCCGAGCCGCTGCTGCGGCGACGACGGCGTCGGTTGCGGTTGGCCGACGTACCTGCTCCGGCCTCCTGGGTCTCGCCGCCGGCGGTCGTGGCCGCGGCGGGTGCCGCGCCGTCGGAGCCGCTGGACCGGGTGCGGGTCCGGTTGCGGTCACGGGACTGACGCGGCTTGCTGTCGCCCTCGCGGCCACCATCACGGCCGCCGTCCCGACCACCGCGACCGCCGTCACGGCCGGACTCGCGGGGCTTGCGCTCCACCGGCGCCGGGTCGACGACGCGGCCCTTGGTGCCGGGGGCGATGCCCTGGTCGTGGAAGAGGTGCTCGGAGGTGGAGTACGTCTCCTGCGGCTCGTCGAAGGGCAGGTCGAGCGTCTTGTTGATCATCTTCCAGCGGTGCAGGTCCGCCCAGTCGACGAACGTGATCGCGGTGCCGGTCGCACCGGCGCGACCCGTGCGACCGATGCGGTGCACGTAGGCCTTGTCGTCCTCGGGGCAGGTGTAGTTGATGACGTGCGAGACACCGCGGACGTCGATGCCGCGAGCCGCGACGTCGGTCGCCACGAGCACCCGGATCTTGTCCTCGCGGAACTTGGCGAGCGCCTTCTCGCGCGCGACCTGAGCCATGTCACCGTGCAACGGGCTGGTGGCGAAGCCGCGCTCGGCGAGGTCGTCGGCGACCCGCTGCGACTGCCGCTTCGTGCGCGTGAAGACGATGATCTTCTCCGCGTCCTCGGCCTGCAGGACGCGACCGATGATCTCGGGCTTGTCGAGGTCGTGGGCCTGGTAGATGAACTGCGCGGTCGCCGGCACCATCGAGGTGTCGTACGACGACTCGGCGCGGATGTTCATCGGGTGGCGCATGTGGGTGCGGGCCAGCGAGACGATCGCCGAGGGCATCGTCGCCGAGAACAGCATCGTCTGGCGGGTCTCGGGGGTGAGTCGCAGCAGCCGCTCCACGTCGGGGAGGAAGCCGAGGTCGAGCATCTCGTCGGCCTCGTCGAGCACGAGCGCGTGGACGTGGGAGAGGTCGAGCGCCTTGCGGTTGGCCAGGTCGATGAGCCGACCCGGGGTGCCGACCACGATGTCCACGCCGGTGGCGAGGGCGTCGAGCTGGCCGTCGTACCCGACGCCGCCGTAGACGGTGAGGACGCGCATCCCGCGGTCCTTGCTGGCCAGGTCGAGGTCGCTGGAGACCTGCAGCGCGAGCTCGCGGGTGGGCGCCACGATGAGCGCCTGCGGCTTGCCCTGGGGCAGGTCGGCGTAGTCGGGGTCCTTGGGGGAGACGCTGCGCTGGATCACCGGGATGCCGAACGCCAGCGTCTTGCCGGTGCCGGTGCGCGCCTGGCCGATCAGGTCGGTGCCCATCAGGGCGACCGAGAGGGTCATCTCCTGGATGGCGAAGGGAGTGGTGATGCCGCCGCGCTCGAGCGCGATGCAGATCTCGTCGTGGACGCCGAGATCACGGAAGGTGGTGGTCAATGTTCTGCTTTCGTCGTTGCCGGACAGCCGATGTGAATGTCGTCGGATCTGTGCGGCCGACTCAGCAGAGTCCCACTGGAGTCGCGAGCAGTTGAGTCAACCGCGCACATGCGCGAGCGCCACGCCGGAATCGGGCCATGGGACCTGGTCGGATACGGGCAGCTCGTGCACACAGTCTATCGGTAGGGTGCGCGCATGGCTGAATCCGCCGCTCCCGAGGACGGAGCCTCTCCGGGGGTCCCACCCGACGACTCCCTCGGCGGGGCGCTCGCCGATCCCGACTACCGGGCCGCCGTCGTGGACCTCCTCGCGGTCATCGCCTACGGCGAGATCTCGGCGTTCGAGCGGCTCGCCGAGGACGCCAAGCTGGCGCCCTCGCTCGCGGACAAGCTGGCGCTCAGCACGATGGCCAGCGCCGAGATCGGCAAGGTCGCGGCGCTCCTCGACCGGATCCGGGCGCTCGGTGGCGAGCCGTACGACGCGATGGCGCCGTTCCGGCCGCCGATCGAGCTGTTCCACCAGCACACCGCGCCCTCGGACTGGCCCGAGGGCCTGGTCAAGGCCTTCGTCGGCGACGGGCTGGCGAACGACTTCTACCGCGAGATCGCGGCCTTCCTCGACCCGGTCACGCGCGACCTCATCGTCTCCTCGCTCGACGACGACGGCGGGCAGGCCGCGTTCGCCGTCGACCGGGTGCGGGGGCTCGTCGCCGCCGACCCGACCCTCGGCGGGCGCCTGGCGCTGTGGGGACGCCGGCTGATGGGGGAGGCTCTCACCCAGGCGCAACGGGTCGCCGCCGATCGGGACTCGCTCACGGCGCTGCTCACCGGCGCGGTCGATCGCCCGGGCCTGGACCTCGCGGCCCTGGGTCGGATGTTCACCCGGCTGACCGACCGCCACCTCGAGCGGATGGGCGAGCTGGGTTTCGACGCCTGAGGTGGCGCGCTGGTCCACGTGCGTCTCGGCGCGCTGGCCGGCGCGCTGTTCTACGTGCTGGGTCGCACGGCGCCGATGCTCGGCTCACCGGGTTTCGACACGCGGGTCGCGACCTCGTGCCTCGGTCGCGCCGCTTGCTCAACCACCTTCGAGGAACCCGTTCGTCTCGCAGGCTCGACGAAGGGTTCCTCAGCTCCGGAAGCCGACTGTTCCGACTGCGGACGTGCCGATCTCGAGGTAGGCCACCTTGGAGGCCGGTACGACGACGCGGCGGCCCTTGGTGTCGCTCAGGGCCAGCACGCCGTCGGAGGCGACGGCGTCGGCGAGGAGCTTCTCGACGGACTCGGCGCTCTCGTCGGTCTCGACGATGAGCTCACGGGGGGCGTGCTGGACGCCGATCTTGACCTCCACGGTCGGATCTCCTGTCAGTGGTGAAGCGGGTTGGTACGGAGTGGTGCGGGTTGGTCCAGGTCGAGCGGTCAGTGCTGGTCGTCGGTGAGCGGGTAGCCGCGGATCCCGCGCCAGGCCAGGCCCGAGACCAGGGCGATCGCCTGGTCGCGGTCGAGGCCGCCCTGCTCGGTCAGCCAGAACCGCGCGCTGACCTGAGCCATTCCCACCAGGGACACCGCCAGCAGTCGCGAGGCCTGGATCGGCAGGCCGGTGTCGTCACCGATCACCTCCGCGATCAGCTCGGCGCACTCGGTGGTGACCCGCTCGACGTGCTGGCGCACGGCCGGCTCGTTGGTGAGGTCGGACTCGAAGACGAGACGGAAGGCGCCGCTGCGGTTGTCGACGTAGTCGTAGAAGGCGGCGATCGCCGCACCCACCCGCTGCTTGTTGTCCTGGGTGGAGACCAGCGCCCGGCGGCAGTCGTCGATGATCGCGTCGCACGAGGTGTCGAGCAGTGCGAGGTAGAGGTCGAGCTTGCCGGGGAAGTGCTGGTAGAGCACGGGCTTGGAGACGCCCGCCCGCTCGGCGATGTCGTCCATCGCCGCCGCGTGGTAGCCCTGGCGCACGAACACCTCGAGCGCCGACTCCAGGAGCTGGGCGCGTCGCTCGCGGCGCGGCAGCCGTCCGCCGCGGGGACGGGACGAGTCGAGATCCGTAGGTTGGGATGGCACGCGCAGAGCCTACCCGCGGGTCCGGATGACGGGACGGCGCCCGTCCACGGTTGCTCCGGGGCGCGACGATGGACGGGAACACGAGCGGGCCGGTCGACGTTCCCCACCTGTCGCCACCCGACTGTCCACACCGAGGAGTGAGTAACCGTGAGTTTTCCCGCGCTGGTCGAGCCTGCCGACGAGCTGACCATCGACGAGGTACGCCGGTACAGCCGCCACCTGATCATCCCCGACGTCGGGATGACCGGGCAGAAGCGGCTCAAGAACGCCAAGGTGCTGGTGATCGGTGCCGGCGGGCTGGGCAGCCCGGCGCTGCTCTACCTCGCCGCCGCGGGCGTGGGCACGCTGGGCATCGCCGAGTTCGACGAGGTGGACGAGTCCAACCTGCAGCGTCAGATCATCCACGGGCAGTCCGACATCGGTCGTCCGAAGGCGGAGTCCGCCCGGGACTCGATCGCCGAGGCCAACCCGTACGTCAACGTCGTCGTGCACAACGAGCGCCTCGACAACGACAACGTGATGGAGATCTTCGAGGGCTACGACCTGATCGTCGACGGCACCGACAACTTCGCCACGCGCTACATGGTCAACGACGCGGCGTACTTCTTGAAGATCCCCTACGTGTGGGGCTCGATCTACCGCTTCGACGGCCAGGCGTCGGTCTTCTGGCCGCACGCCACCGACGAGAACGGCGAGTCCGTCGAGGCGCCCTGCTACCGCTGCCTCTACCCGGAGCCGCCGCCGCCGGGCATGGTCCCCAGCTGCGCCGAGGGCGGCGTGCTCGGCGTCCTGTGCGCGAGCATCGGCTCGATCCAGGTCAACGAGGCGATCAAGGTCCTCACCGGCATCGGCGACCCGGCCGTGGGCAAGCTCGTGATCTACGACGCCCTGGAGCTGGAGTGGCGCAAGCTGCGGGTGCGCAAGGACCCCAACTGCGCGCTGTGCGGCGAGAACGCCACGGTGACCGGGCTGATCGACTACGACGCCTTCTGCGGTGCGATCTCCGACGAGGCCGCGGACGCCGCGGCCGGCTCCACCATCTCGGTGGTCCAGCTCGAGCACATGCTCAAGGAGCGCGAGGAGGGCACCCGTGACTTCGTGCTGATCGACGTGCGCGAGCCCAACGAGTACGAGATCAACAAGATCCCCGGCTCGGTGCTGATCCCCAAGGGTGACTTCCTCAACGGCTCGGCCCTCGAGCAGCTGCCCTCGGTGGACTCCGGCGTGCCGGTCGTCATGCACTGCAAGTCGGGCGTCCGCTCGGCCGAGACGCTCGCGATCGTCAAGGGTGCGGGCTACGACGACGCCGTCCACGTCGGTGGTGGCGTGGTCGCCTGGGTCAACCAGATCGACCCCAGCCAGCCGTCGTACTGACCGCTGCGGGCTGATCGAACCCGCCTCAGCCCCTGACCCGTCTCCTGCCGAGGAGGCGGGTCAGGGGCTTTTTCGCGCCGCGGCAGGCCCGGGAAGGGGCAAGGGATCCGTCGGGTACGTTGCTGGGCATGTCGGGACCGGTCGGGAGGTCACCCGCACGGACGACGGCCGTGCGGACGACGGCCATCGTGCTCCTGGTGACGGGCCTCGTCCTGCTGATCGGGGTGTGGGCGGCGACGAGCGGGCCGGACCGGGTGTTCGAGGGCGACGGTCCCTCGCCGGACCGGATCTCGACCGAGACACCCGAGGAGCCCACGTCCACCGTGTCCGAGGTCAACGTCGAGGGCGGCGACTCGGTCGACCCGGACACCTCGGAGTCCGGGTGGGCGGCGGTGCTGGCGCGCATCCTGCTCACCGGGGTGCTGGTCCTGCTGGGCGTGGGTGCCGCCGTGCTGCTGTGGGCGCTGTGGCGCGACCGAGAACGCTGGCGGGTCCGCGAGCGCCGTCTCGACGAGCCGGACTTCGACGTCCTCGACGACGTGGGACGGGTCGAGAAGGCCATCGCCGACGACGCCGTCGAGCAGCGGGCCCTGCTCGCCGACGGCAGCCCGCGCAACGCGATCGTGGCGTGCTGGGAACGCTTCGAGCGCCAGGCCGAGACGGCCGGGGTGCCGCGCCGATCGTGGGAGACCTCGACGGAGTTCGCCGGCCGGCTGCTGCTGCTCGTCGCGGCGGACGCCGTCGCGGTGGACCGGCTCGCGCGCCTGTACCGGCAGGCGCGCTTCTCCGACCACGACGTGACCGAGGCCGACCGGGCGGCGGCGCTCGCCGCCCTCGACCTGATCCACGCCGGGCTGTCCGGACGCCGGGAGCGCGGATGAGCCCGGGGGTGTCCTGGGGCCGCCGGCTGGGGGTGGCCGTCGTGGTCACGGTCGTGCTGTTCGTGGCGACCTCGCTGCTCCAGCTCGACCCCGACCCGCTCGCCCTGCTCCTCGTCGTCGCACTCGTCGTCGCGGGCGTCGGGCTGCTGGGGGACGCGGTCACGGGCCGCAGCGTGCTGTGGTTCCCCGGCTCGGACCACCGCCCGATGGCCCGGGGGCGCGACGGCGTGACGCTCGCCCATGCGCGCCAGATCGAGAACCACGTGGCCAGCAGACGCCCCGACGGCGAGCTGCGCGACCGGCTCGCGGGGCTGGCCGACGCGGCGCTGCAGACCCGGCACGGCGTACGCCTGGCCTCGCCCGAGGGTGCCGCGCGGCTCGGGCCCGACGTGGCCGCCCTGCTCACCGGACCCGTACGACGACTGTCCCTCCCCACGATCGACCTGTGTCTACGCACCATCGAGGAGCTGTGATGACGACATCCCTGACCCCGGGAACCTCCGGCACGCCCCGGACCCCCGGCCCGCCCGATGCCGACGCCGAGCCGACCGCCGTCGCCGAGCCGGTGTCCGCGGTCGACGCGGCCCGGCTCTGCGGCGCCGTCCTCGACGAGGTGGAGCGGGCGGTCGTCGGCAAGCGGGAGGCGCTCACGCTCGTGCTGGCGGCGTTCCTGGCCAAGGGCCACGTGCTCGTCGAGGACCTCCCGGGGCTCGGCAAGACCCTCGCGGCGCGGTCCTTCGCCCAGGTGCTCGGGCTGGACTTCGCCCGCGCTCAGTTCACCCCCGACCTGCTCCCGGCCGACCTCACCGGCTCCTTCATCTACGACCAGCGGCGCGGCGAGTTCGACTTCCGTCCCGGTCCGGTCTTCGCCGGCCTGCTGCTCGCCGACGAGGTCAACCGCACCCCACCCAAGACCCAGTCGGCGCTGCTGGAGGCGATGCAGGAGCGCCAGGTCACCGTGGAGGGCCAGACCTTCGCGCTGCCCGACCCGTTCCTGGTGATCGCCACGGCGAACCCGGTCGAGTACGAGGGCACCTACCCGCTCCCGGAGGCCCAGCTCGACCGCTTCCTGCTCCGGGTCGCCTTCGGCTACCCCACGCTCGCCGAGGAGTACGACGTGCTCGTCCGACGGGTGCAGCGCCGGCGCGAGGAGACGGTGCTGGACCAGGTCGTCGACGTCGACACGGTCCGAGCGCTGCAGGCGACCGTGGAGGCCGTCCGCATCGACGAGAGCGTCGGCCGCTACTGCGTCGACCTGGCCAGTGCCACCCGCTCCCACGGCCAGGTGCTCATCGGGTCGTCCCCGCGCGGCTCGCTCGGCCTGGGGCTGGCGTCACGCGCGCTCGCGGTGGTCGAGGGGCGCGACTACGTGATCCCCGAGGACGTCAAGCGGGTCGCCCGGCCGGTGCTGGCCCACCGGATCTCGGTCAAGCCCGAGCTGTGGATGACCGAGGCGAGCGGTGGGTCGGTCGTCGAGGACGTCCTGAGCCGGGTCGCGACACCGGGCGCGCTGGAACGGCCGTGACCGGCTGGTACCCCACGGCGGCCCTGGTCCGGGCCCTGGTCCTGGGAGCCGGGGGACTGGCGCTCGGCGTCGGCCTCGGCGAGCCGGCCGTCGTGGTGCTCACCGCCCCGTTCCTGGTCCTGGCCGTGCCCGCCCTGGTCGCCCGGCCCACCTCCCACCCGGCGATCGACGTCGAGGTCGACCACGGCTCGCTCAGCGAGGGCCAGGGCGTCGCGACGCGCCTGCGGGTCACCGACGACGGTGACGTCGAGCAGGTCACCCGGGTCAACCCGCCGCAGCCCTTCGTGCGCCTGCGGCCCGCGGACGGCAACGTCGCGACGTCGTACGACGCAGGGGCGGACGCCGGCCCGATCGAGGTCAGCCCCCGGCGGTGGGGCCGGCGCCTGCTGGGGGCGGAGCGGGTCGCGCTCACCTCGGCCTGGGCCGGCTACCGCTGGGGCCCGGTGGAGGTGCCGGGCCGGGAGGTGCGTGTGCTCCCGACGCCGCCCCCGCTGCAGGCCCACGGCGAGCAGCCGCAGCCGGCCGGGCTGGTCGGCGCCCACCGCTCGAGCCGCCCCGGGGCCGGCACCGAGCTCGCCGGCATCCGGGTCTTCCAGCCCGGCGACCGGTTGCGCCGCATCCACTGGGCGGTCTCGGCGCGCACGGGCACCCTCCACGTCACCACGACCCGCGCGGAGCAGGACGCCGGGCTGCTGCTGGTCGTCGACCTCCTCGCCGAGCACGGCGCCTCCGACGGCGTCGACGGCCGCGAGAGCAGCCTGGACGTGACCGTGCGCGCGGCCGCGGCGTTCGCCGAGCTGGCGGTCGGGCGCGGCGACCGGGTCGGGCTGCGCCCGGTCGGCGGTCGCTCGCCGCAGGTGCCGCCGGGATCCGGGCGGCGCCACCTGCGCCGGGTGCTCGGCACCCTGGCCGACGTGGTCGCCGGCGCCACGCCGTACGACGACCCGAGCCGCATCGAGCTGCGGGTCGGCGCGGGCACGACCGTGGTGCTGCTGTCGCCGCTGCTCGCCGACGCCATCGCGACCACCGCCGCGACGCTGGTGCGCCGCGGGGTGCCGACGGTCGTGATCGACACCCTCCCTCCCGACGCCGAGCCGGAGCTCGGCGACCGCGACCCGGCGGTCGCGGACCTGGCGTGGCGGATGCGCCGCCTGGAGCGCGACCAGGTCACGACGGCGCTGGACGCCATCGGGTGCCCGGTGGTCCCGTGGCACGGACGCGGCACGATCGACGAGGTGATGCGCGGCCTGGTCCGCCGCGCCGGGCAGCCCCGGGTGCGCACATGAGGGCCCTCGTCGGCGTGGTGGCCGCCTGGTCGGCCGGCCAGCGCGGCCTGCGCGTCGTGGCCCTGCTGGGCCCGGTCGTGGCGCTGCTCGCCGCGGCGGCCGCCGACAAGCCCGCACCTTGGTGGCTCCTCCTGCTGGTGGTCGCGCTGGCGATCGGCTTCGCGCTGGCCCCCGACGGTCCCGGGGGCGCGGTCGCGCTGGTCGTGGTCGTCGGGTGGTGGACGACGGTGCCGGGCGACGGCCTCGGGCCTGCCGTGCTGCTCGCCGCCGTCGCGCTGCTGAGCGCCCACGTCGCCGCCCTGCTGGCGGCGTACGGGCCCGGCGAGGCGCTGGTGGCGCCGGTGCTCCTCCGACTCTGGACGGTGCGCGGTGCCGTGGCCCTCCTGGCCGCACCGGTGCTGTGGCTGGTGGCGGAGGCGGTCCGGGACCAGCCCTCCCCGGCCGGGATGTGGAGCGCCGGCATGGTGGCGGCCCTGCTGGCGGTGCTGGCCGGCTCGGTGGCGCTCGTCGGCCGGGACGGCCGAGACGGCCGGGGGTGACTCGATGGTGCACGCCGACGAGGACTTCGTGGAGTCCGTGCTCGCGATCGTGGAGCGGATCCCGCGCGGTCGGGTGACGACGTACGGCTCGATCGCCGACGTCGTGGGCTCCGGTCCGCGACTGGTGGGCAACGTGATGGCCCGGCACGGGGGTCCGGTGCCGTGGTGGCGGGTCGTGCGGTCCGACGGGTCGCTGCCGCCGAGCCACCAGGACGAGGCACGCCAGTGCTATCTGGAGGAGGGCACGCCGCTGCGTCGTTCCGGCGCGGCCGTCGACCTGGCCGTCGCCTTCTGGTCGCCGACCTGAGTCGTCCACAGGCGGGGCGAGATCCTGTGCACACGTGGCCGTTTCCTGTGCAGTTCGCGGCCGGACCTGTGGAGCAACAGGGACATTTCGGTGGAACTACGAGAATGTTTCACGGACCTCTTGTGCCGCGTGGCCCGGCGGGCATAGAACTCTCCTACGCACTCCCTCCGGGGAGAGCGGGACAGCTCGGAGACGATGGTCCCTCCGGACGCAGAACCGGTTCGCCGGGGACGTGACCGACGCAGCCTGGTGTCGAGGCAGCGGGGGCCGACGAGGAAGAGCCGTCGATCGGTGGCGCACCACCCGATCACCAGAAGGGCCCTTGTGACTCATACTCACGAGGGCCCTTCGTCCTTGTCCGGGGCCGCGGCGCCTCAGCGCAGCCGGGCCAGCATCCGCGAGGCCCGCCGTACGTCGGCCAGGCGGTGCTCCCAGGTGACGCCGACGACGGTCAGCAGCGCGCCGGCGCTGCCGAGCACGACCCACTGCGGCGTGCGGGCGACGTACGGCGCGAGCTCGGCCAGCACCAGGAGCGCCCCGACCGCCGCGCCCACCGTCAGCGGCGCGCTCCACCGCAGCGCGGCGCCGCCGAGCACGAGCCCGAGGCAGCCCAGGCCGAGCAGCAGCGCCCGCAACGAGACGGGGTCGCCCGCCAGCACCCACAGCAGCGACGGCACCGTCAGCAGGGCGAGGCCCGGGACGAGCGAGGTGGCCGAGGTCGCGTCCGGGTCGCGGCGCAGGCGCCACAGCCCGGCACCGAGGAGCACCAGGGCGACGGGCACGGTGTAGGCCTCGGGCTCGCGGACCCCGAGGTCGGCCAGGCGCACCCAGGTCGCGAGCAGCAGCAGGGCGCCGCCGAGCCAGCCGAGCGGACGCCGGGAGGGGTGGACCAGGGACGAGATCGTGACCAGGGCGCCGGCGACCGTGAGATGGATCGCGGCGGAGGTCGCGGTGTGGTCGGAGCCCGCGACGACCAGCGGCACGGTCAGGAGCGCGGCCACCGCGGCGGCCCCCTCGACCTCGACCCGGGGCCTGGCGATCGCGAGCGCCCCCACGACCAGCAGCGTCGGCACCCCGAGCAGCGAGACGCGCGCGTCGTAGCAGTCGGCGACCGACCAGAGCAGGCCCGTCGCGGCGACCGGGAGCAGGGCGCCGCCCAGCACGTCGGCCCCGGGGAAGCGGCCCACGAGCACCGTGGCCACGGCCACCAGCAGCACCGTGGCCGTCACGACGGTGAGCTGCACCGGGTCGGGGGCCGCGATGCCCAGCGCGAAGAGCAGGGCGCCCAGGGCGGCCGCCATCGTGAGCAGCCCGACCGGCGTGCGGAGCCGCAGCGCGGCGCCGGCCGTGCCCGCGGCGGCGGCCAGGACGAGCACCAGCACCGCCCAGACGGGTACGGCGAACAGCGCGACCGTCGCCACCAGCGCCACGACCGCGGTGCCGCCGGCGACACCGACCCAGGTGCGCGGGCTGCCGACGTGACGGGTGCCGAGCACGAGGTGAGCGACCGCGACGACGGCCAGCGCGGTCGGCACCAGCAGGAGCTGGTGCACCCCCGTCGAGGCCTCCGGCAGCCGGGCCGCGGGGTCGTCGGTGAGCACGCGGCCGGCCGCGATGACCAGCAGGGTGGCGGCGACGCCGGCGAGCGGCACGGCGTACAGGACCGCCGGGACCGTGGCCACGAGCGAGAGAGTGGTCTGCCGCGCGCGCACCGCGACGTGGGCGGCGACCAGCCACCCGAGCGTCACCGCGAGGACGGCCGACGTCAGGGTCGTGCCGCTGCCGTCCACGCCGGGCACGAGCACGAGGCCGCTCAGGGCCGCGGCGGCACCGGCACCGCAGGCCGCGTCGAGCGCGGCGCTGCGCGGCGCGACGACCAGCGGGAGCAGCAGGAACAGCGCCGCCACCAGCAGCGCCCATCCCGGCGCCGTGGGAGAGCCGGCCCACAGCTGGGACCAGCTGATCGCGGGGAGCCGGTCGAGCGCGTCCAGGCCCAGGGCCGCCAGCCACCACCAGGAGAACGCCGCGACCGCGCCGGCCGACCACGCCAGGACCGGGAGCGCCGAGCGGCGTGCGACGTAGGCGAGCAGGGCGAGCACGGCGACCGCGGTGCCCGCGACCGGCATCGGGTGGTGGAGCACGTCGGCGAGCGCGGCAGCGAAGACCAGCAGGCCGACCGGGACGACCACCTGCGGGGTGACGAGACGGCGCGCGACGGTCAGCGGGCTGAGCAGGGTGAGCAGGCCGTACGCCGCGAGGGCGGCACCGAGCACGGTGGCCAGAGCCGGCCGCCGAGAGGTCGCCGAGCCAGCCGGCGCTCTCGGCGCCGACCACGTCGAGCAGCCACAGGCCGGCGCCCACGACCGTCAGGGACTCGGCGGCGACGCGCAGCCCTCGCCGCGCGAGCACCGAGCCGGCCACCGCGGCGGCCAGGGTCAGGGCGACCAGGACCGCGGTGCGGCCGCCGATCCCCAACCACGACCAGGCGACGGCCAGGAACGCGACGCCGGCCACGAGGAGGCACAGCGCGCCGAGCGAGAGCAGCACCGCCGGCACCGACGCGGCCCGGAGACCGGAGCGCACCGGTGGCGCCCACCGGTCGCCGTCCGCCGGGACGCCGGGAGCCGGCGGGGGAGCCGGCAGGGGAGCAGGTGTCGCGAGAGCCGAGGTCACCCCGGTGCGGTCCCCGGCCGCCGGCGGCGGTGCCCACGAGCGCCGGGCCTCGACCTGCAGCTCGGCGACGAGCCGGTCGGCGTGGCGCAGGGTCTGCAACAGCGCGAAGGTCTCCGGGAGGCGGAGCGGCAGCCGACACGTGGGGCAGGCGGTCGGCAGCACCGCGGAGACGGGGAGGGTCTCGCGACAGGCCGGGCAGAGGGTGGTGTCGGCGTACGTGATCATGTGCTCATTAAGCACCGCCCGGCACCCCTCCGGGCGCCGTTCGGTGCTCACCGCGCTGAGTACCCGCGCTCAGGTCCGGCTGCCCGAGCGGTACGGCGACCGGTGGGTGGGCAGCAGAATCGGCTGACCCGTCGGTAACCGCCACACTGACCACGTGCTCTACCAGGCCCTTCACCGAGTGGTGCCCCCGCTCGCCAAGCTCGTGTGGCGTCCGAGCGTGCGCGGGCTCGAGCACGTGCCGTCGACGGGCGGCGTGATCCTGGCGAGCAACCACCTCAGCTTCGTCGACTCGCGTCGTCATCCCGGTGATCGTGCCGCGCAAGGTGGTCTTCCTCGCCAAGTCCGACTACTTCGAGGGCCCGGGCGTCAAGGGCGCCCTCACCAGGGCCTGGTTCGAGGGCCTGGGGATGCTCCCGGTCGACCGCGACGACACCCGCGCCGCGATCGCGAGCCTCGACGTCGCGCTGGAGGTGCTCGGGCGCGGTGAGGCCTTCGGGATCTACCCCGAGGGGACGCGCTCGCGCGACGGCCGGCTCTACCGCGGCCGCACGGGCGTGGCGCACCTGGCGCTGACCGCCGGCGTGCCCGTCGTGCCGGTGGGACTGGTGGGCACCGAGAAGATCCAGCCCGTCGGGTCCAACCGTCCGCGGGTCGTGCCGGTCGAGGTCACCTTCGGTGAGCCGATCCTGGTCGCCGGGCGCTACGACGCCATGGCGCCCGGCCAAGGCCCGCCGCGTGCTCACCGACGAGATCATGACCGCGATCGCAGGACCTGTCGCGGCCAGGTCCCGGCCGGCATCTACAACGAGCGCGTCCCCGAGGCCTGAGCCAGGTCCGGCCGACCTGTCGGTGCCGGCTGGTTAGGTGGTCGTCGTGAGCACCTCGACCACCTCCCTGCACTACCGGCTCGTGCAGCCGCACGTCGCGGCCGCGGTGCCGGTGCTCGACGCGTCGCAGCAGCAGGTCGTCGACCACGCCGAGCGGGCCGCTGCTGGTGCTCGCCGGCCCCGGCACCGGCAAGACCACGACCCTGGTCGAGGCGATCGTCGACCGGATCGAGCAGCGCGGCGCGCGGCCCGACGAGGTGCTGGCGCTGACGTTCTCGCGCAAGGCGGCCGAGCAGCTGCGCGACCGGGTCACCGTCGCGCCTGGGGCGCACGCTCTCGACCGGGCTGAGCTCGACGTTCCACTCCTTCGCCTACGGCCTGGTCCGCCGCTACGCCCCCGCCGAGATCTACGCCGCCCCGCTGCGGCTGCTCGCCGCCCCCGAGCAGGACGTGGTGCTGCGCGAGCTGCTCACCGACCACCCGGAGTCCGTCGTGTGGCCCGGACTCGCTGTCGCGCGCGCTCGGCACCCGCGGCTTCGCCCGCGAGGTCAACGCCGTGCTCGTCCCGGGCCCGCGAGAAGGGCCTCGACGGCCTCGACCTGCGCGGCGCTCGGCGAGGAGCACGACCTGCCCGAGCTCGTCGCCGCCGGGCTGTTCCTCGAGCAGTACCTCGACAACCTCGACTCGGTCGGCGCGACCGACTACGCCGACCTGATCCGCCGCGGCCACGATCGAGGCCGCCGACCACCGCGACGAGCTGCGCGCGCAGTACCGCTACGTCTTCGTCGACGAGTACCAGGACACCGACCCCGGCCAGGTCGCCCTGCTGCGCCAGCTCGCCGGCGACGGCCGCGACCTCACCGTCGTCGGCGACCCGCACCAGTCGATCTACGGCTTCCGTGGCGCCGAGGTGCGCGGCATCCTCGACTTCCCGGCCGCCTTCCCGCGCACCGACGGCCGGCCGGCCGACGTGGTCGCGCTCGGCACCACCCGCCGCTTCGGCGCCGACCTGCTGCTGGCCTCGCGTCGGATCGCCGCGCCGGCTCGCGCTGCCCGGCTCCATCCCCGAGGCCGCCAAGGAGGCGTTCCTCGACCCGGCCGACGGCCGACGGGGCTGCCGCGACGGGCGGCGTCGTCGGTGCGCACCTTCGACACCGAGCGGGCCGAGGCCGAGCACCTCGCCGACCTGCTGCGCCGCGCGCACCTCGAGGACGGCATCGACTGGCACGACATGGCGGTCCTGGTGCGCTCGGGTCGCGCTTCGATCCCGGCGCTGCGGCGCTCGCTGGGCGCGGCCGGCGTACCCGTCGAGGTGACCAACGACGAGGTCCCGCTGGTGCGCGACCCCGCGGTGCTGCCGCTGCTCGATGCCCTCAGCGCCGTGGTCAACCTCGACAACGACGACGTCGACGCACGTCGACTTCGTCGCACCCGGCGCGCGCCGAGGCCCTGCTCCTGAGCCCGCTGGGCGGGCTCGACGCGGGCGACCTGCGCCGGCTCGCCCGGCAGCTGCGCGTGCGCGCCAAGGCCCGCGCCCACGAGGCCGGGCGAGTCGCCGCGCGCCCTCGCGCGACCTGGTCCGCGAGGCGGTGGTCGACGCGACGTTCCTCGACGGGCTCGAGGGCCCCGAGGTCGGTGCGGGCGCGGGCGCTGGCCGACCTGCTCGCCGAGGCGCGGGCGCGCCTCGACGCCGACGCCTCCGCCGAGGAGGTGCTGTGGCTGCTCTGGTCGAGCACCGGCTGGCCCGAGCGGCTGCGACGTGCCGTCGAGTCCGGCGGTCCGGCCGCCCGGCGCGCCCACCGCGACCTCGACTCGGTCTGCGCGCTCTTCGAGGTCGTCGCCCGCGCCGAGGAGCAGCGCGTGCCACCTCGGCGTCGCCGACCTGCTCGCCACGCTCTCGGCCCAGCAGATCCCGGCCGACACCCTCGCCGAGCGGGGAGCGCGCGGCTCGGCCGTCCGGCTGCTGACCGCCCACCGCTCCAAGGGGCTCGAGTGGCGCCTGGTCGTCGTCGCGCACGTGCAGCAGGAGGCCTGGCCCGACCTGCGCCGCCGCGCCACGCTGCTCCAGGCCGACCGCATCGGCACCCACGGGCTGGTGCCGCCGGTCGAGCGCCCGCGAGCTGCTGCTCGAGGAGCGCCGGCTCTTCTACGTCGCCTGCACCCGCGCCCGCGAGCGGCTCGTCGTCACCGCGGTGAAGTCGCCCGAGGACGACGGCGAGCAGCCCTCGCCGCTTCCTCGACGAGCTCGACGCCAAGAACGTCGCCCACGTCGTGGGGCGCCCGGTCGCGGCCGCTGTCGCATGACCGGCATCGTCGGCGACCTGCGGCGCACCCTGGCCGACCCGGCGACGCTCCGAGGCGCTGCGCGACGCCGCCGCCCGGCGGCTGGCCCGGCTCGCCGGCGAGCAGGTCGGCAACCGTCGCGCTCGCGCCGCAGGCCGACCCGTCGACGTGGTGGGGCACCCGCGCGGCGTCGTACGCCGACGAGCCCGTGCGCAGCCCGGACGCGCCGGTGCCGATCTCGGCCACGCATGCTCGAGGGCCTGATGCGCGTGCCCGACCCAGTGGTTCCTCGAGCGCGAGGCCGGCGGGGTCGGCGGCGCCCACCAGGCGGCCAACCTCGGCCAGATGCTGCACGCGCTCGCCGAGCGGGTCGCCAGCGGCGAGGTGGAGGCCGGCGTCGAGCGACGTCGACGTGCTGATGGCCCACGTCGAGGACGTCTGGGGCCGGATGTCGTTCCGCACCCCCTGGTCGGCGGCCCGCGAGCACGCCCGGGTGCGAGGCGGCGCTGGCGCCGGTTCCTGCAGTGGCACCACGGCCACGGCCGCGAGGTGCTCGGCCGTCGAGCAGCAGCTTCGCGACCGTGGTGACCCTCGGCGAGGGCGAGTCGGCGGTCGACGTCCGGCTCACCGGCTACGCCGACCGGCTCGAGCTCGACCCGACGGCTCGTGGTCGTGGTCGACCTCAAGACCGGCCGCGGCAAGCCGACCGACGTCTCGGTGAAGAAGCACGTCCAGCTCGCGCTCTACCAGCTCGCCATCGACCACGGCGCGGTCGACGACCTCGTCGCCGAGCGCGCCGGCCCGGGCCGGTGGTGCCGAGCTGGTGCAGCTCGGCATCCTCGACGACTCGACCTCGGCGGTGGTCCAGACGCCAGGACCCGATGCCCGACGACGGGCAGCTGCGCGAGGACCTGCGCGGCCAGCTGCGCCGGGCCTCGGCGCTGGTGCGCGAGCCGAGTCGTTCCCGGCCGTGGCCGGGCCCGCACTGCCGCGACTGCGCGTTCATCGCGATCTGCCCGGCCCAGGGCGCGGGCTCGGTGACCGGGTCATGAGCACCGCAGCCGACCGACCCCGGGTCGTCGAGACCCCCGAGCAGCTCCAGCGGGTCATGGGCACCGCCTTCGCGCCGAGCCCGCAGCAGTGGGAGGCGATCTCGGCGCCGTTGAGCCCGGCGGTGGTCGTCGCCGGGGCCGGGTCCGGCAAGACCACGCTGATGGCCGCCCGGGTCGTCTACCTCGTGGTCACCGGCCAGGTGCGTCCCGAGGAGGTCCTCGGACTGACCTTCACCACCAAGGCGGCCAGCGAGCTGCGCCGCAAGATCCTCGACGCGCTGGTCCAGGCCGGGGCGCTCGGCGCACCGTCCGCCGCGACGACGAGGACGGCGGAGGAGCCGCTCGAGCCGACCGTCGCGACCTACAACGCCTACGCCGCCAACCTGCTGACCGAGCACGGGCTGCGGATCGGCCACGAGCCCGACACCCGGGTGATCACCGACGCCGCGCGCTACCAGCTCGGCGCGCGCGTGGTCGACCGGTTCACCGGCGACGTCGAGCACCTCAGCGACCACCCGGCCACGGTCATCCAGAACCTGCTGGCCCTCGACGGCGCGATGAGCGAGCACCTGGTCGACGAGGCCGCCGTGCGACGGGTGGACGCCGAGGCGCGGCGCGGCTTCGAGCTGGCCCGCGAGGCCGAGGTCGCGGGCAAGAACCGCAAGGGCCACCGCGAGGCGTGCGAGAAGGCGATGTTCGCGATCGACCGCCGCGCCGAGGTGCTCCAGCTGGTCGCCGGCTACCGGCGGCTCAAGCGCGACCTCGGCCTGATGGACTTCTCCGACCAGATCGAGCTCGGCGCGCGACTCGCCGGTCGAGCAGCCCGAGGTGGGGGCCGTCGAGCGGTCGAAGTTCAAGGTCGTGCTGCTCGACGAGTACCAGGACACCTCCGTGGCCCAGGCCCGGATGCTGTCGCGGCTCTTCTCCGGCCCGGCGGTCGGGGACGGACCCGGCGGGCGTCGGCGGTGGGCGGGGGCACGCGGTCACCGCCGTGGGCGACCCCAACCAGGCGATCTACGGCTGGCGGGGGGCCTCGGTCTCCAACATCCTCAACTTCGACGACACCTTCCCCGCCGCCGACGGGACGGGGCCGGTCTGTTCCACCTCACCGTGAGCCGTCGCTCCGACCGGCGGATCCTGGAGACCGCCAACCGGCTGGCCGCGGACCTCTACGAGCGCTACGACCAGGTGGCGCCGCTGGAGGCCGCCGAGATCGCCGGCGAGGGCACCGTCACCACGCGGTCCACCTCACCCACGCCGACGAGCTGGCCGCGCTCGTCGAGCAGGTGCGGGCCGCCCACGAGGCCGGCACCGCCGAGAAGTGGTCCGACATCGGGGTGCTGACCCGCGACAACGCCCACGCCGCCGACGTGTTCGACGCCCTCGGTGCGGCGCAGGTCCCGGTCGAGATCGTCGGGACTGTCCGGGCCTGCTGCGCCTGCCCGAGGTGGCCGAGGTGGTCGCGACGCTGCACCTGCTGCACGACGTCACCGCCAACGCGTCCCTGCTCACCCTGCTGACCGGGCCGCGCTGGGCGATCGGCCCGCGTGACCTGCGGCTGCTGAGCCAGCGCGCCCAGGAGCTCGCCGGGCGCCAGTCCGCGCGCGAGGCCGAGGCCGGCTCGATCATCGACCAGCTCGTCGAGATCGCCGACGGGGTCGACCCTGCCGAGATCCCGGCGCTCGACGACGCGGTCGCCGACCCGGGGGAGGACCGGGACTACTCGCCCGAGGCGCGCGAGCGGTTCGCGCTGCTCGCCGCCGAGCTGCGCTACCTGCGCGGCCACGTCGGCGAGCCGCTCCTCGACCTGGTCCGCCGGATCATGGAGGCCTCCGGGGTCGACGTCGAGCTCGCCTCCGCCGTCAGCCCCGCCGCGGCGGCCCGGCGCGACAACCTCGACCTCTTCGTCAAGGCCGTCGCCGACTTCCACGCCGTCGACGGCGACGTGACCCTGCCCGGCGCTGCTGGCCTACCTCACCGCCGAGGACGACGCCGGCAACGGACTCGACATCGCGACCCCGACCGAGGCCGACTCGGTCAAGCTGCTGACCGTCCACCGGGCCAAGGGCCTCGAGTGGTCCGCCGTCTTCCTGGTGGGGGTCTGCGAGGGGCGCTTCCCGTCCAACCGCTCCCGGACGCTGTGGACCTCCTCGCCGTCGGTGCTGCCGGCACCGCTGCGGGGCGACGCGGCCGACCTGCCCCAGCTGGCAGGCTTCGACAAGGAGGCGCTCGAGGCCTACCGCGCGGCGACCCGGGCCCACGACGCGGAGGAGGAGCTGCGGCTGGGCTACGTCGCGGTCACCCGGCCGGCCCACCAGCTCGCGGTCTCGTCGTACTGCTGGGGCCCGCGGACCACGCCCTACGGGCCGTCGGCCTACCAGCTGGTCGTCCGTGACCTGATCGACGAGTGGGGCGAGCCGGCACCGGCCTGGCTCGACAAGCCGGCCAAGGGCGACGCCAACCCCTACGACGAGGTCGACCCGGCCCGTCCCTGGCCGTCGACCGGGACCGGCACCGAGGCCGCGCTGCGGCTCGTCGCCGCCGAGCACGTGCGCCGCGCCGACCCCGACGGCGTCGACGAGGGCCTCGACATCCCGGAGGCGGCCGAGGTCGCCAGCTGGGACGCCGAGATCGAGCGGCTGCTCGTCGAGGCACGGCGCGACCGGGCCACCGAGATCGACGTACCGCTGCCCTCGAGCCTGTCCGCGACCGCGCTGGCCCGGCTGCGCGACGACGTCGGACGGCTTCGCCCGCGACCTGGCCCGGCCGATGCCGCGCCGGCCGTCGGCCGCGGCCCGGTTCGGCACCCGCTTCCACGCCTGGGTCGAGGCCCGGTTCGGCCAGCTGTCGCTGCTCGACACCGACGAGCTGTCCGGCCGCGGCGACTCCGACGTCGCCGACGAGGCCGAGCTGCTCGAGCTCGATCGAGCTGTTCGAGAAGGGCGAGTTCGCCGACCGGGTGCCGTACGCCGTCGAGCCGGCGTTCGCGCTCGTGCTCGCCGGCCAGGTGGTGCGTGGCCGCATCGACGCCGTCTACACCGACGAGGCCGGCATCGACGATCGCGAGCCGTCGTCGTTCCTGCTCGTCGACTGGAAGACCAACAACGCGCGCAGCGCCGACCCGCTCCAGCTGGCGATCTACCGGCTGGCCTGGGCCGAGCTGCACGGCGTACCGGTCGAGCGGGTCCGGGCCGGGTTCTACTACGTCCGCACCGGCGAGCTGGTCGAGCCCGAGGAGCTCCCGGAGCGTGCCGAGCTGGAGCGACTCCTGCAGCTGGGGGACGGCTGAAGCCCGGCCCTCCGGGTGCGATCAGGCAGACGACCGGTCGCGGGCGCCGGGCGCTGCCGCGAGGTGCTCGGCGACGCCGCGCGCGGCCGACGCGGCCGGCGCGGTTGGCGCCGATGGTGCTGGCCGACGGGCCGTAGCCGACGAGCTGGACCCGCGGGTCGGCCACCGCGGTGGTGCCGTCGAGCCGGATGCCGCCGGCCGGTCCGCGCAGCCGCAGCGGCGCCAGGTGGGTGACGGCCGGACGGAAGCCGGTGGCCCACACGATCGCGTCGACCGCCTCGAAGGAGCCGTCGGCCCAGCGCACGCCGTCGCGCTCGATCGCGGCGAACATCGGCCGCCGTTCGTAGGCGCCGAGCGCCTCGGCGGCCCGCTCCTGCTCGCGCAGGGCCAGACCCGGTGACGCTGACGACGCTGGCCGGCGGCAGGCCGCGCCGTACCCGGTCCTCGACGAGGGCGACCGCGGCGCGCCCCACCTCGGGCGTGAAGTCGTCGGTGCGCCACACCGGCGGGCGCCGGGTCACCCACAGCGTGTCGGTCACCAGCGCGATCTCGCCGAGCAGCTGCACGGCCGACGCGCCGCCGCCGACGACGAGGGTGCGCCGTCCTCGGAAGAAGTCGGCGCCGGGGTAGTCGTGGGTGTGCACCTGGGCGCCGGCGAACGTCTCGGCGCCGGGGTAGTGCGGCACGAACGGCTGCGACCAGGTGCCGGTGGCGTTGACCAGGGTCCGCGTGGTCCAGGTCCGCGCGCCGGCGTGCACGCACGAGCAGACCGTCCTCGTCGGTGACCCGGTCGACCCGCACCGGTCGCACGACCGGGCAGGTCGTGGCGCGCGCTCGTAGCCGGCGAAGTACGCCGGCACGACGACGGTTGGCCGGCGCCGAGCCCGGACCGGCGGGCGCGTCGTCGTCGGGCAGGGCGGCCACCCCGTGGACGTCGTGCATGGTCAGGGAGTCCCAGCGGTGCTGCCAGGCACCGCCCGGCGCCTGCGTCGGCGTCGAGGACGACGTGCGCGACCCCGCGCCGCCGCAGGTGGTAGCGACGCCGACAGGCCGGCCTGCCCGGCCCCGACCACGACGCTTCCGAGCACCTCCACACCGGGGGAACGCTCGGCGGTCCGCCGTCTATCTGCCCTAGGCTGATCCGGTGACGCTATCCCCACGTGGCGCTGAGCGCCGGAGCGCACGACCGGGTCGGGCACCCGGCGCAACGACGACGACCTGGCTGGAGTCGCGCTGGACCGACCCGGGTGCCCGGGTGCTGGTGGTCGCCGGCACCCGCGTGCGTCCCGACGAGCGGCGCCCTGCCGTGGGTCCCCACCGCCGAGGCGCCCGACGGGCTGCGGATCCTGCTGGGCGAGCGCGACGGCAGCACGTGGTGGGCCGTGGTCGTCGATGCCGCGATCGCGCGGCCGGCCGAGGGCGAGCGCCCGGAGTGGCTGCCGCTGCGCGGCGTCCTGCCGGTGCTCGCCGCCGGGAGCCGCGACGGCGGCGATCAGGCGCCGCTGGTGCTGCATGCCATGGGCCTCGCGGAGTGGCACTGGGTCGACCCGGTTCTGCCCCCGCTGCGGCGGCTCGCTGACGCCCGCCGCGGCCGGTCACGAGCTGCGCTGCACGTCGTGCGGCAAGACCCAGTTCCCGCGCACCGACCCGGCGGTGATCATGGTGGTCACCGTCGGGCGAGCCCGGTGCCGACGACGAGCGCTGCCTGCTCGGTCGCTCGCCGCAGTGGCCCGAGGGTCGGTTCTCGACCCTGGCCGGGTTCTGCGAGCCGGGGGAGACGCTGGAGGACGCCGTACGACGCGAGGTGGCCGAGGAGGTCGGCGTCACGGTCGGCGAGGTCTCCTACTTCGGCAACCAGCCCTGGCCGCTGCCGCAGAGCCTGATGCTCGGCTTCGTGGGCCGCGCCCGCTCGACCGAGATCACCGTCGACCTCGACGAGATCGCCGAGGCCCGCTGGTTCACCCGCGCCGAGATGCGCGAGCAGGCCGAGGCCGGCACGCTCGTGCTCCCCGGCGGGCGTCTCGATCAGCCGCTCCCTCGTCGAGCACTGGTACGGCGGCCCGCTCCCCGGCAGCTGGTGACCAGCCGATCGCGGCCGATCGAGCGGACGAGGATCAGCCGGCGAGCGCGGCGATCTTCTCCTTGACCTGGGCCAGCGAGGGGTTCGTCATCGACGTACCGTCGCTGTAGACCAGGGTCGGGACCGTCTGGTTGCCGTTGTTGGCCTCCTCGACGATCTTCGCCGCCTCGGGCTGCTGCTCGATGTCGACCATGTCGAACGCGATGCCCTCGCGGTCGAGCTGGCCCTTGAGGCGGTGGCAGTAGCCACACCACGGGGTGCTGTACATCGTGAAGCTGCTCATCTGGGAGTGTCCCCTCCGGCGTCTAGGGTCGGTCTGTCACTCGATCCAACCATCACCCACCAGGAGTTGTTCCGCCCATGGCCACCACCGACGCGGTCGAGCGCCTGCTCGCGGCCCTCGACCCCGAGCAGCGTGAGGTCGCCGAGACCCTCCGCGGTCCCGTGCGCGTGCTCGCGGGTGCCGGCACCGGCAAGACCCGGGCGATCACCCACCGGATGGCCCACGGCGTCCTGACCGGCGTCTACGCAGCCCACCGAGGTCCTCGCGGTCACGTTCACGACCCGCGCGGCGGGGGAGATGCGCGGGCGGCTGCGCGGCCTGGGCGCCGGCGGGGTGCAGGCACGCACGTTCCACGCGGCCGCGCTGCGCCAGCTGCGCTACTTCTGGCCCCACGTGCACGGCACCGAGCTGCCGACCCTGACCGAGTCCAAGATCCCGATGGTCCGCGACGCGCTGCGCGGGCTGCGGATCCGCGGTGACATCGCCGTGTGGCGCGACCTGTCCTCCGAGATCGAGTGGGCGAAGGTCAGCAACGTCCGCCCCGACGACTACCCCGCGATCGCCGAGGCCCGCAACCGCTCCGTCGCCGGCCTCGACCCCGACACGGTGGCGCGGGTGCTGTCCGGCTACGAGGAGGTCAAGCGCGAGCAGGGTCGGATGGACATGGAGGACGTGCTGCTGCTGACCGCCGGCATGCTCCTCGAGGACGAGCGGGTCGCGGCGCAGGTGCGCCGTCAGTACAAGTTCTTCGTCGTCGACGAGTTCCAGGACGTCTCGCCGCTGCAGTCCGCGCTGCTCGACCTGTGGCTCGGCGGGCGCGACGAGATCTGCGTCGTGGGCGACCCCGCCCAGACGATCTACTCCTTCGCCGGCGCCAACGCCGACTACCTGCGTGACTTCCCGGCCAAGCACCCCGGCACCACCTCGATCGAGCTGGTCCGCAACTACCGCTCCACGCCCCAGGTGGTGGCGCGCGGCCAACACCCTGCTGGCCGACACCCCGAGCAGCGGGCGTCCGGCTGCGCTGGCCCAGCGCGCCCGACGGACCGGCGGTCACCTACGACGGTCACCCCGACGAGGTCGCCGAGGCGACCGCCGTCGCCCGCGCGTGCGGTGGCCCTGCGCGACTCCGGCCGCCCGCTGAGCGAGATGGCCGTGCTGTTCCGGATCAACGCCCAGTCGGAGGCCTACGAGGAGGCCCTGACCGATGCCGGGGTGCCCTACGTCATCCGCGGGGCGGCGCGCTTCTTCGACCGCCCCGAGGTCCGCGAGGCGGTCACCCGGCTGCGCGGCTCGGCCCGCTCCGGTGCGCAGCCGGCCGACGGCGACACCTGGGTCGACCTGGTCCGCGACACCCTGGCCGGCATGGGCTGGACCTCGACCCCGCCCGAGGCAGCGCGGACAGACCCGCGACCGCTGGGAGTCCTGGCAGGCACTGGTCAGCCAGGCCGAGGTCTTCGCGCGCGACGCGGCGCCGGACGCCTGCGGGACCGACGACGCTCAACGCCTTCGTCGACGACCTCGACCGCCGCGCCACCGAGCAGCACGCCCCGGTGGCCGAGGGCGTCACGCTGGCGACGTTCCACTCCGCCAAGGGGCTGGAGTGGGACTCGGTGTTCCTCGTCGGGATCCAGGACGGCACGCTGCCGTTCACCTACGCGACGACGCCTGCCGCGATCGAGGAGGAGCGCCGCCTGCTCTACGTCGGGATGACCCGGGCCCGCCTGGACCTGGCGATCTCCTGGGCCCAGGCACGCAACCCGGGCCAGGCCGCCCGGCGCAAGCCGTCGCGGTTCCTCGAGCCGCTGCTGCCGGCCGCTGCCCGCCCGGCGCCCACGAAGCGCTCGCGCAAGGGCGCCCGCACCTGCGTCGACTGCGGCGAGCCCGCTGGCCGAGGCACAGCGCGCGCGCGGGACGCTGCGCGGACTGCCCGCCGCCCTACGACGAGGCGCTCTTCGAGCGCCTGCGGGAGTGGCGCCGGCTGCGAGGCCAAGGAGGACGAGATCGCGGCGTTCATGGTCTTCAGCAACGCCACGCTCGAAGCGGTCGCCGAGCATCGAGCCGACGCACGCCCAGGCGCTCCTCGCGATCAACGGGATCGGCAAGGACAAGCTCGAGAAGTACGGCGAGGAGCTCCTCGAGCTGCTCGCCTGAGGCGTCCGGGCGGCGGCTATACCCGGCGGCCGGAAGAAATTCCAGGAAATAGTCGTAAAATGGTTTGCTCCTTACATCAGGGAGCGCGTAACGTGCCCATCACAGCAGCAACCAACCCGCGCACCAGGGCCCTGACAAGGTCCGCGCACGAAGCAGTGAAGGAGGTGGCCTCAATGGAGAACATCAACACCATGGCGATGACGTCGGTTTCCCGCATCCCGGGCAGCACGTCTGCTTTTGCCATGCCCATCGTCGGCTGCACCTCCGGCGTGCAGCGCTGGGTCGACGCCACCGGTCTGACCACCGGCACGTCGGTCCTCCGCACCCGCACGGATGTTGCTGCCAAGGGACACGTGGCTCTCATCGCCTACGTCCCGGGGATCCATGCCTGGAGTCCGCCCATCTGTTGACCATCAACAGCTGAGCAGCCTCCAGGCCGCGGAACCCGAAAGGGATCCGCGGCCTTTCTGTTTGTCAGGAGACGGATGACCCGCATCACCCGCACCACCCACATCAGCGATCAGACAAGAAATTTCGGAGGTGACACATGAACGCCAGCACCCTTGACCGCATCATCGGCCACACGGTGGCCGACGAGGCGGATCGTGCGCCCACCCTCGGCGCGCTCCACGACCAGGCCGGGAAGGTCGACGAGGCGCTCCTGCCGTGCCGGGTCAACAACCCGGAGCTGTGGTTCGCCGAGCTGCCCGCGGACGTCGAGTACGCCAAGGAGCTCTGCCAGTCCTGCCCCGTGCGCGAGGTCTGCCTCGCGGGAGCACTCGAGCGGCGCGAGCCGTGGGGCGTGTGGGGCGGTGAGCTGTTCCTCCAGGGAGTGGTGATCCCCCGCAAGCGCCCGCGTGGCCGGCCCCGCAAGGACGCGGCCGCCGCATGAGCCTGACCACCGCGATGCCGTACGCCGGGTCCACCCCGGCCACACCACCTGTCCATGACCACGAACGAGAATCGGAGCACCACCATGAACACCATGAACGAAGACCTCGCGCGGGCACATATGTCCGCGCGCCTGGGAGAGGCGCAGGAGTTGCGCACGGGCCGCCAAGTGGCCCGTGCACGGCGCTTGAGCCGCAAGGCCGAGCGCGCAGCGCAGCAGGCCCGTCTCGCCCTCGCTCGCGCTCTGTAGGACCCCGGAGAAGTCACCTCCGGAACACCCTGATCGCGGGTGAACACCAGGAGCCGGGTACGACGTCGACGTCGTACCCGGCTCCTGTGCTTTTTGTCCGGCCCCTCAGGCCTGCCGAGTCGGCGCGACGTCGCGCCGACTCGGCAGGATGCGCCGACTCGACCTAGGCTGGGACGATGACGACGTGCGACGGCTGCGGCCTGGTGGCGCCCGACGAGGCGAGCACCCTCACCTGGTCCCTGAGCGTCGAGCGCGGGCGTACCCGGCGCTACTGCGACACCTGCTCGCGCGACAACCTGCGCGCCATGGAGGGCAAGCTCGACCGCGAGTACTGGTAGCCGGCCGGCGCCGGGCCGGCGAGCCCTAGTAGGGCACGACGTCCCACGCGCACCCGCACCACGGGTGCCGACGCCACGGCCTGACCTCCGGCACCTCCGCGTCGAGGTCGACGGTCGCCGACCAGGTCGAGCGGGCGGCCGCCGCCGAGGTACGTCGCGAGGTCGCGCGCGGCCCACGTCTGGGCCAGCGCCAGGACCGCGGGGTCGATCGGGGCCGCGGGCAGCCGGGCGAGCTGCTCCACCAGCAGCGGGCGCCGCGGGTCCAGGGCGACCTCGTGGGCGTCGAGGCACCGCAGGCACGCCGTCACCCCCGGCTGGACGAACGGGTCCGAGCCGCAGCGAGCCGGGACGTCCGGTGCCGGCGAGCAGCAGGTGGGGAGCGCCCTCGCCCAGGAGCGCGTCGACGCGGCCCCGCGGGAGCGGACCACGGGAGGCCACCAGGTGCACGTCGGGCGGGTACGTCGAGCGGGCCGACCGCACCCCGGCGTCCGCCAGCAGGTCGCCGAGCAGGGTGAGGTCGAGGGGCTCGCCCTCGAGCTCGAGCCGGACGGCGCGCCGGGTCGGCGTACGCCCGGCACCGGGGCGAGGGAGGTCGGGTCGGACTCGAGGAGGCCCGCTCGCGGCCAGGGCCGCCAGCGTGCCGCTGGGGTCCTCGGCGTCGCGGGGGAGCGTGCCGGCGCCGAGCTGCTCGAGGACGGCGAGGACGGCCGGGTCGGCGGGCAGGATCACCCGGCCCGGCGCGGTCGAGCCCCACCTGCACGTGCCCGTCGTCGCGGCGCAGCGACATGCACGCCGGGGCGCAGTCGGGGGCCGTGGAGTCGCACGCCGCCGAGCCTCACACGGATCGCGCCGGTCGGCGCCGGCGCTCCTCCACAGGTCGGCGACCGAGGGCCCAGCATGCGGACGGCGACCCGACCCGCGTCGGGTGGGGTCGCCGTCAGGAAGGTGCTGGTGATCAGGCCTTGCCGAGGATGCGGTTGAGGTTGGTGCTGCAGACGGGGCACACGGCCTTCGCCATGCGGGTGCCCTTGTCGTTGACCCTCACCTCGCCATCGGCCTCGCG
Organism: uncultured Actinomycetota bacterium; assembly: GCA_963757695.1. Classification (GTDB taxonomy): domain Bacteria; phylum Actinomycetota; class Actinomycetes; order Propionibacteriales; family Nocardioidaceae; genus Nocardioides. Next base: position 49,745 of record CAVWTJ010000001.1, on the reverse strand, counting down.
CTTCTCCTTGCACTTCACGCAGTAGAACTCGCCGCTCCAGGTCTCCGCCATGACGGCCTCCTTGATGTTGTGTCGTGTGGTCCGTGGTCGCCGCGACGGGGAGGGTCGGGGAAGCCCGTCGGAGGCCCCACGTGGGTAGGGGCCGCTCCGACCCTACGACACGGGGAGCCGGGGTGTGCGCTGACACACGGCGGCACAGCGGCGTGTCGGGTTGCCGTGAGCGCCCCCGGCGCTGCGACCCGGGCGCGTCCTGCCGTGTGGCCGGGCCCGGGCGAGCCGGCTCAGTAGGGTGCGGGCATGCCTTCGCACACGCCGTACACCCACCTGCGCCTCGAGCGGCCCGTCGCCGGGCGTCGCCCTGCTCGTCCTGGACAACCCGGACCTGCGCAACGCGATGTCGGAGGAGATGACCGCCTCCTGGGTCGCCGCGATCGACGAGCTCGTCGCCGACCCCTCCGTGCGGGCGGTGGTGGTGACCGGGGAGGGCAGCGCCTTCTGCTCGGGCGGCAACACCAGCTGGCTGGCCGGGGAACCCGGCACCACCGTCGACGAGCTGCGCACCAAGATGCTCGCCTTCTACCGGGCGTGGCTGTCGATCCGACGCCTGGAGGTGCCCACGATCGCCGCGCTCAACGGGGCCGCGGTCGGCGCCGGCCTGTGCCTGCCGCTGGCCTGCGACCTGCGCTACGCGACGCCGACGGCCAAGCTCGGCGTGCCGTTCCTCAAGCTCGGCCTGCACCCGGGCATGGCCGGCACCTACTCGCTGCCCGAACGTCGTCGGGGCCGCCGCCGCACGCGACCTGTTCCTCACCGGGCGACTGGTCCAGGGCGAGGAGGCGCTGCGGCTGGGCCTGGTCTCGCGGATCATCGAGCCCGAGGGTTTCCTCGACGAGGTGCTCGAGATCGCCGCCGGGATCGCCGCCAACGCACCGATCGCGACCCGGCTCACCAAGGTCGCGCTGGCCGACGGCGGGCACGCCGACTTCGACTCCGCCCTGCAGTGGGAGGCGCTGGCGCAGCCGGTCACGCTGGCCACCGAGGACCTGCAGGAGGGGATCCGCGGCCAGCCAGGAGAAGCGCCCGGCGGTCTTCCACGGCCGCTGACCAGCGTTCACCACCGGTCCCGAGGGTGGCCGACAGCGCACGAGAAGAGGCCCCCGGACCGCCGACCCGACACTTGCCTTCCCCTTGCGAATGTCGAGGAGCGCCCGGGGGCCTCGTCTGCGGCAAACCTAGGGCACCGCCGCGCCGGGGTCAATCGCGGGTGTCTCGACGCAGCCTGTGGAGAGCCTGTGGACAAGGCTGTGGACAACCCCGGATCCCCGTGGAGGAAGGGCGTCGCAGCCTGTGGACAACCGGCGCTCGGACGGGCCCCGACAGCGCGCGTGACCAGCGACGATTGCCGATCCCCCGGCTGTGGACAGAGAATTTACCCACGCCGATGATGGGACGGTGAGCGACTCAGCACCGGGCGCGGCGAGCGCCGTACGACGCCGGGCCGGTGGCGGCGCTGCGCCGCATCGCCTTCCTGCTCGAGCGGGCCCGCGAGGACACCTACAAGGTCAAGGCCTTCCGCGGGGCCGCCGCGACGATCCTGCCGCTGCCCGAGGACGACGGTGGCGCGCGCCGTGGAGGAGGGCACCCTCGCGGACCTGCCCGGCATCGGAGCGAGCTCGGCGAAGGTGATCAGCGCCGCCGTGCGGGGCGAGCTGCCCGAGCGGCTCGCCCTGCTCGAGCACGAGCACGGCGGCCCGCTGACCGACGGCGGCGCCGAGCTGCGCGCGGTCCTGCGCGGCGACCTGCACTCCCACTCCGACTGGTCCGACGGCGGTTCGCCGATCGAGGAGATGGCGATGACCGCCCTCGAGCTCGGCCACGACTACCAGGTGCTCACCGACCACTCGCCGCGGCTGAAGGTCGCCCACGGTCTCTCGGCGGAGCGGCTCACCCGCCAGCTCGGCGTCGTCGACGCGGTCAACGAGCACCTGCAGGGCTCCGGCGCCGACGTTCACCCTGCTCAAGGGCATCGAGGTCGACATCCTCGACGACGGCTCCCTCGACCAGACCGACGAGATGCTCGCCCGGCTCGACGTGCGGGTGGCCAGCGTCCACTCCAAGCTGGCCATGGACGCCGCCGCCGATGACCCGGCGGATGATCGGCGCGGTCCGCAACCGTCGTACCAACGTCCTGGGCCACTGCACCGGTCGGCTGGTCACCGGCAACCGGGGGACCCGCGCGCAGTCGTCGCTTCGACGCGCGGGCGGTCTTCGAGGCCTGCGCCGAGCACGACGTGGCGGTGGAGATCAACTCCCGTCCCGAGCGTCGCGACCCGCCCTCGGAGCTGCTGGCCCTGGCCCGCGACGCCGGGCTGCGTCTTCTCGATCGACAGCGACGCCCACGCGCCCGGGCAGCTCGACTTCCTGGTGCTCGGCTGCGAGCGGGCCGAGGAGGCCGGCATCGAGGCCGACCGGATCGTCAACACGTGGCCGCGAAGAGCGCCTCCTGGAGTGGGCTCGGAAGTAGTTTGGTCGCCATGCCCGAGTCTCGCCGTCGAGGTACGCCGCTCGAAGCGGCGACGCCGCACGGTCTCGGCCTACCGCGACGGCGAGCGCATCGTCGTGCTGATCCCTGCCTCGTTCAGCGAGGACGACGAGGCCGAGTGGGTGCGCACGATGGTCGCGCGGATCGAGCGCTCCGAGGCGCGCGCCGCGGCTGACCGACGACGACCTGCTGGCCCGGGCCCTCGCCCTGAGCGACCGCTGGCTCGGCGGCCTGGCCACGCCGGACTCGGTGCGCTGGGTGTCCAACCAGAACGCCCGCTGGGGCTCCTGCACGCCCGGGGACCGCTCGATCCGGCTCTCCGAGCGGCTGCAGGCGATGCCCGGCTGGGTCGTCGACTACGTGATCGTCCACGAGCTCGCGCACCTGCTCGAGCCCGGCCACGACGCCCGCTTCTGGGCGTGGGTCGAGCGCTACCCGCAGGCCGACAAGGCCAAGGGCTACCTGCTCGGCTGGTCGGAGGCCTCGCAGATCACCCCGCCGGTGGAGTTCGAGGCGTCGCAGCGGGCTCCGAGTGGTCCGTCCGGCAGTCGGTGCTCAGCCGCCGAGCCGGGCGCGGGCGAGCGCGACCAGCTCGAGCAGCTCGGGCTCGGGGTCGGGCAGCGTCGTCGACCGGCCACCACCGCACGTCGAGCGACTCGTCGCTCACCTCCGGTACGACGCCGGGCGGCGCCACGGCGACGAACCGCACGTCGAGGTGGTGCACGGTCAGCCCGTCGTCGGCGCGCTCCCGGCACGCGGCAGAACGGCACGGCGTGCTCGCTCAGCTGGACCGGCACCGGGTCGAGGCAGCAGCTCGGGCAGGCCGGACTCCTCGCCCGCCTCGCGGGTGGCGGCGGCGACGCAGGCTGGCGTCGCCCGGCTCGCAGTGGCCGCCGAACTGGAACCACCGCCGCGCCTTCGCGTGCAGGGTCAGCAGCACGTGGCTCAGCTCGCGGTCGAGCACCAGCGTGCTCGCCGTGAGGTGGTCGGGCCGGCAGCTGCGCCGCAGCCCGTCCGGGTGCGCGTCGAGGTGGGCGACGTAGCGCTCACGCAGCGGCTCCTGCGCGCCGGACGGCGCCGCCCAGGAGGCCAGGAGTCGCGGGGCGTCGCGCGTGGAGCGTGCTCACTCCCCGTCGGGACGGTCGTCGGTGTCCGGTGGCGTCGTCGGTGTCGCTGCTCCGTGCCGTCCTCGGGCTCGTCGCCGTCGAGCAGCTTGCGCAGCTCGGCGTCGAAGTCGACCTCGTCGAGGTCGGGGGCGGAGGCGTCCTCGCGGAAGCCCAGCGGGTCGTCGAGGTCGGCCGAGGTCGGCAGCAGGTCGGGGTGCATCCACACGCCGTCGCGGGCCTCGGTGCCCTGGCGGGTGCGCAGCGAGCCCCACAGGGTGGAGGCGTCGCGCAGCCGGCGCGGGCGCAGCTCGAGCCCGACCAGGGCGGCGAAGGTCTGCTCGGCGGGCCCACCGGCGGCGCGGCGGCGGCGGACGAGCTCGTGCAGCTTGTCGGCGGCGGGCATCCGCTCGGCCGTGGCCTGGCCGACGACCTCGTCGACCCAGCCCTCCACGAGCGCCAGGGCGATCTCGAGACGCTCGAGGGCGGCGGCCTGGGCGGGGGAGCGGGGCAGGTCGAAGAGGCCGCCCTCGATCAGCTGCTGCATCGACTCGGGGTTGCTCGGGTCGACGCCGCGCAGCTGCTCCTCCATCCGCTGCTGGAGGCTCTCGGCGTTGATCTCGACGCCGCGCGGCGTAGTCGGTGACCGCGCCGATGAGGTGCTCGCGCAGCCACGGGCACGTGGGAGAAGAGCCGCTGGTGGGCGGCCTCGCGCAGGGCGAGGTAGAGGATCGACGTCGTCCTCGGTGACGTCGAGCCCCTCGGCGAAGGCCGAGACGTTGGTGGTCACCAGCGCGGCCTTGCCGGGAGCGCCCAGCGGCAGCCCGATGTCGGACGGCGCCGAGCACCTCGCCGGCCAGCTCGCCGAGCCCGGAGCCGACCTGGGTGGCCAGCATCGCGCCGACCGCCTTGCCGATGATCCCGAGGAGCGGGCCGGCCTGGGCCTGGGCCCCCTCGGGCAGCGCACCGCCGATGCCCTTGACCGACTGCTCGGCGACGGGCTCGACGAGCACCTTCCACACGTCGAGGGTGTTGCACGATCCACTCGGCGCGGCTCCAGGCCGCGGTGGAGGTGACGCCCGAGGGGAAGGCGGTGGCCTCGTCGAGCCAGTGGTCGGCGAGACGGACGGCGTCCGCGACCGCGTCGGACTGCTTGGCCGACGGGGACGGGTCGGGCCTCCTGGGCGACGCTCTTGCGGGCCAGGTCGACGGCGACGTCCCAGTTGAGCGGGCCGTCGTAGGGCTGCATCAGCGACTGGAGCTGACCGAAGAGCGCACCGAGGTCGGGCATCGCGCCCCCACCTGTCGCGCCGAGCGCGCTCAGGTCGGGCAGGCCCATGGCGCCGAAGTCGATACCGCCGGGGCCACCGGCGCCGCCGGCACCGCCGAAAGCGCCGCCGAACTGCGAGAAGAACTGCTCGAACGGCGTGCCCTTGAACGGGTTGTCGGGACCGTCGTCGGGGCCGTCGTGGGGGTCGTCGCTCATGCCTCCACGGTACGCCGCGCGGCCAACGCCGCGCAGCCGGTCGCCGGGCGTGGGCAGGGTCGCCGGTTATGGTCGGTCGGTGACCAGCCCGGCAACCCCCGTCCGCCTCGTGGCGATCCGCGAGACCCCGCTCGACGTGACCGAGGTGCTCGACAGCCTCGACGAGCCCACCGACGGCGGAGTGACGCTCTTCGTCGGGCGGGTGCGCGACCACGACGGCGGCAGCGCCGTCGTCGGGCCTCGACTACTCCGCCCACCCCACCGCGCTCGAGCGGCTCCAGGCGGTCTGCGACCGGATCGCCGCCGAGCACGACGTCCACGGGGTCGCTGCCGTGCACCGCACCGGCAGCCTCGCCATCGGCGACATCGCCGTCATCATCGGCACCGCCGCGGCCCACCGCGGCGTCGCCTTCGCCGCCTCGCGCGACCTGATCGACACCCTGAAGGACCAGGTGCCGATCTGGAAGCACCAGGTCTTCGCCGACGGCAGCGACGAGTGGGTCGGCACGCCGTAGCCGGGTCGACGACCGCCGGCGGCTGCGCGGCACCCTGCAGGCGCGCCTGACCGGATCGGGCCGGTGTTCGACCTACCGTCGACGCATGGTCCTGCTCTGGCTGCTCCCACCGGTGGTGGTGACGGTCGTCGCGATGCTCTGGGTGTCGTGGCTGGGCCGCGCCGGCCGGGGTGAGGTCGACCGCGACGAGGCGCTGCGCCGGCTCGGCGGCGCCCTGGACGGCGACCGGCGCCGGATCGCGCTGCTCGGCCCGCGGCGGTCGCGTCGACCGCTGCCCGGGTACGCCGCGCCGCCGCGCCCGCGGAGCGCAGCACCGGCGTCGCCGTACGCCGCAGCCCTGCGCCGCAGGCCACCGTGCGCCCGGGCCCGGCTCCTGCCCCGAGCCCGACCCCTGCCCCGGGCCCGGAACCCAGCCCGACCCCGACGCCCTCTCCGAGCCCCACCCCGACCCCCAGCCCGAGCCCGGCGCCGGCCGACCCCGACGCCGAGCAGGACGAGAGCCGTCGCCGCGCTTCCTGAGCGCAGCGACGACACGGCACCGCGCGCGTCCCACGGGCGGCCCGGATCGGGGTTCTCCTTGCCCGGAATGAGAGGCTTGCCGGCATGAGCCAGCGCCTGATCGCCGCGTGCATCGCCGTCCCGGCGGTGCTGGCGCTGTTGATCTTCGCCTCCTTCGAGAAGCTGCCGTTCGCGACGTACGCGCCCGGCGGGACGATCAACGTCCTCGGTGACGACGACAGCGCCGCCGAGATCATCCAGGTGACGGGCACAAGGTCTACCGCGACGACGGCCAGCTCCGGATGACGACCGTGCGGGTCTCCCCGCCGGCGCCCGAGGACACGAAGGTCGGCATCCCCCTCGGCCGGCTGCTGAGCGTGTGGGTCGACGGCGACGACGCGGTCTACCCCTACGAGGCCGTGCACACCGACGAGCGAGACCCCCGAGAGCAGCCGCCAGGAGGGGCTGGTGCAGATGGCCAGCTCCCAGGAGGACGCGGTCTACGTCGCGCTGACCGAGCTGGGCATCGACGTGCCCGCAGCTGCTCCAGGTCGCCAACGTCACCGAGGGCATGCCCTCCGTGGGCGTGCTCGAGGTCGGTGACCGGCTGTTGAGCGTCGACGGCGTCGCCGTGGCGGACGACGCCGCGCTGCGCAAGCGCGATCCAGAACGGCACCGCGGGCGAGCCGATGCGCATCGGCATCGAGCGCGACGGGCAAGCCAAGAAGACCGTGACGGTGACGCCGGTCGAGGACCGAGGGCCGCCTGCTGATCGGGATCCTGCCCGGCTACGACTACGAGTTCCCCTTCGACGTGTCGATCAACATCTCCGACAGCATCGGCGGACCCAGCGCCGGCCTGATCTTCTCCCTGGCCGTCTACGACACCCTCACGCCGGGCTCCCTCACCGGCGGCCACGAGGTCGCCGGCACCGGCGAGATCACCGCCGACGGCTCGGTCGGGCCGATCGGCGGGATCCAGCAGAAGATCGCCGGGCGCCCGCGAGGACGGCGCCGAGCTCTTCCTCGTGCCCGAGGACAACTGCGCCGACGCCCTGAGCGCCGACAACAACGGCGACATGCGCCTGATGATGGCGCGCACCATGCACGAGGTGCGCGAGGCGCTCGACGGCGTACGCCGCGGACCCGAACGCCGACCTGCCCTCCTGCGAGGACGCGAAGGAGTCCGCGTGAGCGACACCCCCGACACCCACACCCTGACCAACGGCGACCCGCGCTGGGGCGACCTCGACGCCGACCCGGCCCTGGCCACCGCGGTGCTGGAGATCGAGAACCACCTCGCCGAGGGTGGCTGGGACCAGCCCGGGCGGCTCTACGCGCTCGTCGACACCGCCGCGCTCGTGGCCCAGGAGCCGGAGCTCGCCGACGTCGATGGGGCTCGACTCGGCCGCCGAGCACGGGCTCGCTCACGGCGGTCGAGCAGGACCAGCTCGACCCCGCGACACCGCTCGAGCAGGTGCTCGAGTCGATCGTGTGGCCGCCCGGGGTCACCGGGTGCGCGGCGATGGTCGAGCGGCTGGTGCTGCCCCCGGGCAGCGACGGCGACCTCCCCGAGGACCCCGTGGCTGCGCGCGCCTACGCGCGCGAGCACCCCGACCGTCAGGAGGTGCGCATCGTCGCCGGCGCCACCCGCACAGGGTCGACGTACTGTGCCCTGCGGCTGCGCGCCCACGACGAGGACACCTCGGTGGTCGGGGGAGTCGACCTGGTGCCCGGGCCTGCTGGCCCTGCTGCAGGCCACCCTGGACGACGACGAGGACTGACCGGCACCCGCGTGACCACCGCCCTGACCCGCACGATGACGAGCACGACGACGAGCATGATGACGAGCACGATGAACCGGCTCCTGCCGAGCCGGATGAGGAGAACCCCGTGAGTGAGCTGTTCGACGACGACCCGAGGGCGACGCCGCCCAAGAACACGGCGCCGAGGCGCTCGCGGGCCCTGCTGATCACCGCCGCGGTGGTGGTCGTGTCGATCTTCGCGCTGACCGGCTTCGCCTCGATCTACACCGACCGGCTCTGGTACCAGCTCGGCCAACTACGGCCAGGTCTTCACGACCCTGCTGTGGACCAAGATCGGGCTGTTCGTGGTGTTCGGGCTCCTGATGGGCGGCGTCGTCGCGCTCAACGTCTACCTGGCCTACCGCTTCCGGCCGCTCTTCCGGCCGACGTCGCGCGAGCAGACCAACCTCGACCGCTACCGCGACGTGGTGACCCCGATCCGGACCTGGCTCGTGGTCGGCATCGCGGTGATCGATCGGCGCCTTCGCCGGTGCCTCGGGCATGAGCCACTGGCGCACCTACCTGCTGTGGCGCAACGCCCAGGACTTCGGCACGACGGACCCTGAGTTCAACCGCGACATCGGGTACTACGTCTTCCACCTGCCGTGGCAGCACTTCGTCGATCGACTTCGCGATGGCCGCCTTCGTGCTGGCGATCATCGCCGCGCTGGCCACCCACTACCTGTACGGCGGCATCCGGCTCCAGGCGACCACGGACCGGCTCTCGCGGCGCGGCGCAGGCGCAGCTCTCGGTGCTGCTGGGCCTCTTCGTCCTGGCCAAGGGCGTCGACTACTACCTCGACCGCTTCGACCTGGTGAACCAGAAGAACGGCCTGTTCACCGGCATGAACTACACCGCCGACAACGCGGTGCTGCCGGCCAAGAACATCCTGGTCGGGGTCGCGCTGATCTGCGCGGTGCTGTTCTTCCTCAACGTCTGGCGCCGCACCTGGCAGCTGCCGTCGGTGGGGCTGGCGCTGCTGGTGCTGTCGGCGATCCTGCTCGGCATGATCTGGCCCGCGATCGTGCAGCAGTTCCAGGTCAAGCCGTCGGAGGCCGACAAGGAGAGCCCCTACATCGCGCAAGAACATCGAGGCCACGCGCGCGGCCTACGACCTCGACCAGGTGCAGACCGAGAACTACACGCCCAAGACGTCGCTCGACGCGGCGTACACGGCTCGCTGGCTGCCGCTGCTGAACTCGGTGCCGCTGGTCGACCCCAAGCAGGTCAGCGCCGGCCTTCGAGAACATCCAGCAGCAGCTGCGGCTACTACTCGGTCGCCCCGGTCCTCGACGTCGACCGCTACTCGATCGACGACGAGGACCGCGCGCTGGTGCTCGGCGTGCGCGAGCTCGACCAGTCGCGGCTCAGCGCCGACGCCCAGAACTGGTCCAACCTGCACACCGCCTACACCCACGGCAACGGCCTGATCGCGGCCTACGCCAACCAGCGCGACAAGAACAACGTGCCGGCGCCCGTGGTCGACGGCCAGGCGTCCGACGACGGCGCGCATCGAGTGGGCCCAGGGCATCAACCCCGACGAGACCGACCTCTCGACCGCCACCGACGGCTTCGAGACCCGCATCTACTACGGCGAGAAGAGCCCGGACTACTCCGTGGTCGGCAAGGCCAGCGCCGACGCCGAGGACGTCGAGCTCAACCTGCCGGTGCCCGGCTCCGACGTCGGCGTCGGCGACGACGTTCGAGGGCAGCGGCGACGCCTCGGTCGGCTCGACGTTCAACCAGCTGATGTTCGCGATGAAGTTCGGCGAGCCCAACTTCCTGCTCTCGGGCCGCGTCAACGGCAACTCCAAGGTGCTCTTCAACCGCAACCCGCAGGACCGCGTCGAGAAGGTCGCCCCGTGGCTGACCGTCGACAGCGACGCCTACCCGGCGGTCGTCGACAACCGGATCGTGTGGATCCTCGACGGCTACACGACGACCGACCGCTACCCGGGCTCGCAGAAGGAGTCCTTCGAGACGATGATCGACGACGCGCTCCAGGTCAACACCGGCCTGCAGACGTTGCCGACCGACGAGATCAACTACATGCGCAACGCCGTCAAGGCGACGGTCGACGCCTACAGCGGCGAGGTCACGCTCTACCAGTGGGACGAGACCGACCCGCTGCTGAAGGCGTGGATGAGCGCGTTCCCCGACACCGTGCAGCCGAAGTCGGCCATGTCGGAGGACCTGCTCGCAGCACGTGCGCTACCCCGAGGACTACTTCAAGGTGCAGCGCTACCAGTACGCGCGCTACCACGTGCACCGACGCCGGCGACTGGTACGAGAACAACGACCGCTGGAGCGTGCCGGTCGACCCGCAGAACACCGCGACCTTCCAGGCGCCGTACCGGCTCTTCGTCAACGAGGCCGGCGCAGCAGCAGTTCTCGCTGACCTCGGTCTACGTGCCGTTCCGCCGCGAGAACCTGGCCTCGTTCGTGTCGGTCGACTCCGACGCGACCAGTGACGGCTACGGCCAGATCAAGGTGCTGCGGCTCAACGGTGCCGACAACGACACCGGTCAGCAGATCAGCGGTCCCGGTCAGGCCGCCAACGAGTTCGCCAACAACGAGCAGATCAACGGCGCGCTGCTGCCCTTCACGCAGAGCGGTCGCAAGATCGCCTACGGCAACATGCTGACCTTCCCGATCGGCGACGGCCTGATGTACGTCCAGCCCGTCTACGTCTCGCGGCAGGGCACCGACGCCAGCTATCCCGAGCTGCGCTACGTGCTGGCCAAGTTCGGCAGCTCGGTCGGCTACGGCCAGACCTTCAGCGAGGCCATCCAGCGGCTGTTCGGCTCCGGCACCACGACCCCGACGGACCCGACCACGCCGACGGACCCGGCCACGCCGACCGACCCGGCGAGCCCGACGGACCCGGCGACCCCGACCGACCCGGCGACGCCCAGCCCGGGCACCGGCACCCTGCAGGAGCAGCTCGACCGCGCAGCTCGCAGGTCGCCGTCGACGCCTTCGACGCCGCGCAGACGGCGCTGTCGAGCGGGCGACCTGGCGGAGTACCAGAACCAGGTCGACGCAGCGCGCAGGCAGCCCTCGAGGACCGTCGTCGACCTCCGCGACCAGCGACGGCAGACTCGGAGGCTGGCGCGGCACCGCCGTCGGTCGCCGCGAGCGGCGGCTGACGGCCGGGGGTCCCGGGCCCCGATTTGTCCCCTCCAACCCGACCCGGTAACGTTCTGTTCACCGACGCGGGGTGGAGCAGTTCGGTAGCTCGCTGGGCTCATAACCCAGAGGTCGCAGGTTCAAATCCTGCCCCCGCTACAAAGTTCAGGCTCGGAATCTACGGATTCCGAGCCTGAAAGCATTTAGAGACTTGATCCTCGTACCACTTACGGACCGAAAACTCGGTCCAAGAACCCGCCGCGTGGCCGATCGGCCCATGGGCTACGAAGTCAGCACGATTGCTGCTGGCGAGCACGGTCGTCGGCGCACACCTAGTGAGCATGAAGACCACGCAACCCACGCTCAGCGGGCTGGAACCGCTGATGAGCATCGAGGAACTGTCGGAGTACCTCCACGTACCCGTCAGGACCCTCTACGACTGGCGCCTCGCCGGCCGCGGGCCGTGCGCCATCCACATCGGCCGCCAACTCCGGTACTTCGTGAGCGACGTGCACGAGTGGCTCGCGAGCCAGCGCGAGCAGGAACCGGGTCGCTCTCCCGAACGGGCGTGATCGGCCATGGCTAGGCCCAGGACACCGATCGGGACGTTCGGCGACATCTCCTACATCAAGGCGTCGGGAGGCCAGTTCCGTGCCCGCACGCGCTATCGGGACGATGACGGCAAGGTACGGCGCGTCTCCGCGACCGGAGCGACCAAGCGTGAGGCCGAGCGTAACTTGAAGAGGGTCGCCGCCGAGCGGTCGTCCTTCCAGTCGACGGGTGAGCTGACGCCCAACAGCTCCTTCACCACCCTGGTCGATGCGTGGCTCGCCGACCTCGATCTCGAGGGGAAGGTCGCCGAGAGCACGCGCGCCCTCTACGAGCGGAACATGCGCCAGTTGGTGAAGCCAGTCTTCGAGGGATACGCGCTGCGCGAGATCACGGTGAGCAAGGTGGACCGTTTCTTGAAGGGCCTCGCCGCCAACAAGAGCTACAGCATGGCGAAACAGGCGAGGACGGTGCTGAGCCTCGCGTTCGGGCTAGCGGTGCGTTACGACGCGATCCCGAAGAACCCGGTGCGGGAACATCGCGGCTTCGGAAGCCGCCGTCGCACGCGATGGCACTCTCGGCTGGGCAGGTGGAGGCGATTCGAGTCCACGGTCGTGGTGGATGAAGGGGCCACCGCGTGATCCGGTGGCTGCACTCTAGGCAGTGAGTGCGGCGGGTGTCAGGTCCTCCTTCTCGGTGGTGGTCTCGTCGGTGTTGATCAGGGCCATGCGGGAGCGGGCGAGGACGTCGAGTCCGAGGTAGCGGCGGCCTTCGGCCCAGTCGTCGTGCTGCTCGGCCAGGACGGCGCCGATGAGGCGGATCGCGGAGTTGCGGTCGGGGAAGATCCCGACGACGTCGGTGCGGCGGCGGATCTCGCGGTTGAGCCGTTCGTTGGGGTTGTTGGACCAGATCTGGCGCCAGATCTCCTTGGGGAACGCGGTGAAGGCGAGGATGTCGGCGCCGGGCTTCCTCGAGGTGCTCGGCGACCGCGGGGAGCTTCTCGGCCAGGGTGTCGATGACGCGGTCGAACTGGGCGTGCACGGCCTTGGCGTCGGGCTGGTCATAGATCGAGTGCAGCATCGCCTTGACCCACCCCCAGGACGACTTCGGTGTCGCCGACATCAGGTTCGCGGCGTAGTGGGTGCGGCACCGCTGCCAGCTGGCGCCGTCCAGGGTGGCCGTCATCGCGGCGACCAGCCCGGAGTGGGCATCGGAGGTGACCAGCTTGACCCCGGTCAGGCCGCGGGCGTTCAGGCCGCGGAACAGGGTCAGCCAGCCGGCCTCGGACTCGGCGGAGCAGATGTCGAGGCCGAGGATCTCGCGGTGCCCGTCGGCGTTGACGCCGGTCGCGACCAGGACGTGGGTGTTGACCACCCGGCCGCCCTCGCGGACCTTCATCGTCAGCGCGTCCGCGGCCAGGAACGTGTAGGGGCCGGCGTCCAGTGGCCGGGTGCGGAAGTCCTCGACGTGGGCGTCGAGCTCCTTGGCCATCACCGATGACCTGCGACTTGCGACAGCCGGGTGATGCCGAGGGTCTCGACGAGCTTCTCCATCCGCCGCGTCGAGACCCCGAGCAGGTAGCAGGTCGCGACCACGGTGGTCAGTGCCCGCTCGGCCCGCCGGCGGCGCTCGAGGAGCCAGTCGGGGAAGTAGGACCCCTCGCGCAGCTTGGGGATCGCGACCTCCATGCGTCCCGGTGCGGGTGTCGAAGTCCCGGGTCCGGTAGCCGTTGCGGGAGTTGGTCCGCTCCGGGCGACCGCTCGCCATAGGGCGCGCCGCAGATCGCGTCGGCCTCGGCCGACATCAGCGCCTGGACGAACGTGGCAGCATCGATCGGAGCAGGTCGGGCTCGGCACGCTGCAGGTGCTCGGCCATGAACGCAGGCAGGTCAATAGAGTTGGGGTCGACGGTCATCGTGGTGTCTCCTTCAGTCGTGCTTTCGCAGGTCTTCTGAAGGATCACGCGGTGGCCGTCGCTGTGTCAGGACGCCACGCTCACGTCGGGCCCGTCGTACACCACGTCCCTGGACTCAACTCGACCGCGGCCAGATCGACGCGAGGCGCGAGGCAGGCTCTGCCAGCGACGGCTGACTGACGGCGGATTCGACCCGGTACCGAAAAGTGTCCAGATTGTGAGCACAATCGCCAGGCAACCGACCTGATCCGCGGTGATATCGATGGAATTTAGGGGCACTGCGATTGTAGGCCAATGGTGCATTCGGCCTGTCATTGCAGGACCCTCGGGAAGGCTTCCTATGTCTTGAGACACGGGTTTCCTATGTCCTGAACCACGACACGACAGGCGGCTCCGATCGGTACGACCCCGTCCCCGGTAGGTCCAGTGCCGACACGTGATTGGTGCTGCGAAGTCGCACGACTGACCCCCAGGAGCGTTGCCACCATGCAGGCGGGCTGAGACTCGTCCGTATCGCGCGACAGCGTCGCGCGTCGCGATCGCCCGTGACGAGCTGGCTCCTGCCGCGCCATCATGAAACAGTGTAAGACTTATGCTAGTTTGAGGAGGGTGTACCGACCCACCGTGGAAGGGGAGACGATGTCTGGCACCGGAGACGTCCGCGACGAGGTCCTGTACCTCGTGCGGTCGGGCACCGCCTGGATCACGATCAATCGGCCTGAGGCTCGCAACGCGTTGAATCGTGCCGTGCGCGAAGGGCTCCTGCAGGCGCTCCTGCGAGCCGAGGCCGACGACAGCGTCAGGGCCATCGTCCTGACCGGAACCGGCGACCGAGCCTTCTGCGCCGGCGGCGACCTCCGGGAGATGGCCAGCAGCGGCCTGACCGTCCCTCCCCCCGACTTCGTGCCCCAGCCCGGTCGCACCGTCGACATCTCCAAGCCCATCGTCGCGGCCGTCAACGGCGCTGCGCTCGCCGGCGGATTCCTGCTCATCCAATGCGCCGACCTGGTGGTCGCAGCGAGTCACGCCACCTTCGGCATCACCGAGGTGCGGGTGGGGCGGGGTGCGCCGTGGGCGGCGCCGTTGTCCAGCATGATCCCCCCTCGCGTCGCCCTGGAGCTGCTCATGACCGGCGACCCGATCTCGGCGGCGCGCGCCTACGAGGTGGGCCTGGTGAACCGAGTCGTCGAACCCGACGAGCTCATCGCTGCGACCGAGCAGCTGGTCGAGCGCATCGTCGCGAACCCGCCGTTGACGGTGCGTGCTGCCAAGGCCATGGTCTACATGTCAGCCGAGCTGGGTCGGACGGACGCGCTGGCCGCGGCCGAAGAGCTCTGGGAGCCGGTCTACCTGAGCGAGGATGCGCAGGAGGGTCCACGGGCCTTCGCGCAGAAGCGTCCACCAGTCTGGACGGGCCGATGACCACGACCGCCCCCACCGCACCAGCGAGGAGTTCATGATGGGTTCCACCGGACGAGCAGCGTTGTTCTACGGCGCCGGCACACCGATC
Source organism: uncultured Actinomycetota bacterium (assembly GCA_963757695.1). GTDB lineage: Bacteria > Actinomycetota > Actinomycetes > Propionibacteriales > Nocardioidaceae > Nocardioides. The sequence continues at coordinate 34,694 of CAVWTJ010000001.1, read as the reverse complement.
GAGATCGCAGACCTGCCCGTGGCCGAGCCCCACCCGGACGGGGCGCTGATCCGGGTGACCCGCGCCAACGTGTGCGGATCGGACGTCCACGCCTGGCAGGGGCACTTCGACATGAGCCGGATGGGGGCCACGTTCCCCACGATCCTCGGCCACGAGGCGACCGGCACGATCGCGGCACTGGGCTCGAACGTCACGGTGGACGCCGCGGGCGCACCGTTGAGCGAAGGTGACCGAGTCACCTTCAGCTACTACCAGCCCTGCGGCCACTGCCGCTCGTGCCTGCGCGGTCGGCCGAACGCCTGCGTCCGGCAGACCATGGCGATGTTCGGTTCGGCCCGCGAGGCACCGCACTTCGTGGGCGTGTTCGGCGAGTACTTCAGCCTGGGTCCCCGCAGCACGATCCTCAAGGCCCCGGACAACGTGCCGGACGTGGTCCTGGCCGGCGCCAACTGTGCGCTCGCGCAGGTCGTCAGCGGATTCGACACCGTGCCCATCGAGCACGGCGACACCGTGGTGGTGCAGGGCGCTGGCGGCCTCGGGCTGTACGCCGTCGCCATCGCCAAGGAGCGCGGCGCGGGAGCGGTCATCGCGATCGACGGCAACGAGGAGCGGTTGAAGCTGGCCGAGGCGTTCGGTGCGACGGCCACGATCAGCATGGCTGCGGCTCCGGAGTCTCGCGATCGAGTGCGCGCGGTGCGCGACCTGACCGGCGGCTGGGGCGCCGACATCGTCGTCGAGGTGGCCGGCGTCGCGGCAGCCGTTCCGGAGGGCCTCGGCATGGTGGGAGCGGGCGGCTCGTATCTCACGATGGGCGCGGTGGGCTCCACCGAGAGCGTTCCCATCGCCCCCGCGCGCCTCATCATGGGCAATCTCTCGGTCCATGGCGTCGGGTTCTACCGTCCCGCGGCGCTTGCCCGCGCCGTCGGCTTCCTCGAGCGCAATGTGGGTCGACTGCCGTTCGAGCGGCTGTCGGGCGAGGCGTTCACGCTCGACCGCATCGAGGATGCTCTCGAGGCGGCTCGCTCGCAGGGGCTGGCGAGGCCGTCGGTCGACCTGACCGTGTGAGGTCGGCGTGACGCGTGGGCGTCCCTCGCGCACATCCCTCGCGCGGCGTCTCGGTGATCTAGTATCAGTGCGCAGCGGTCTCAGCGGGACGGTCGACGAAGAGGGGGGCGGGTCATGAGCGACGACGACCTCTTCAGGGACTTCATCGAAGCCCCCATCTCGCAGCCCCGTCAGCGCAAGCTCGCGGCGATCCTGGCCAATGAGCTCGCCGACGACATCTTCGCGCGTGGGCTCGCGCCGGGCGACGCGCTGCCCAACGAGTCCGAGATGCTCGATCGGATGAACGTGTCGCGCGGCACCCTGCGGGAGGCGCTGCGCGTGCTGGAGACGCAGGGTCTGATCGCGATGCGCACGGGGCGCGGTGGTGGCCCCGTCGTCGCCCAGCCCAATGCCCGGGCGCTGGCCGAGACGCTGATGGTGAACTTCCGCGCGCTGCGGGTCTCCTTCGAGGAGATCCTGTTCACCCGCGACACGATCGAGCCGGCGTTGGCCCGCCAGGCAGCGCTCAACCGGTCGGTCGACGACGTCGATCACCTGAAGGCCTGCCACCTGCTGCTCACGGAGACGCCGTGGGACCACCCGAACATGCTGCGGGTGAACCGCGAGTTCCACACCGCGGTCGCCTTGGCCAGCCACAACCGTCCGCTGGCGATCATGTGGTCGGCGATCAGCACCGTGGCCGACGGCCAGGGGCTCGGCGCCCGGTACGACGAACGGCTCTGGGCCGCGGCCAACGCCGCTCACGCCAAGATCATCGCCGCCATCGAGGCCGGCGACGCCGAGGGGGCCGAGCAGGCCATGTCGGTGCACGTCGATGCCTATCACCACGAGATGGCGGACTCGTACCCCGGGATGATGACCACCTCGATCCGCGCGATCACGGGAACGCCACTTCCCGACTAACTCATATAAGACTTATACTGTATGGTGCTGGGGGAGCCACCCCGCATCGTCCGGTGCGCCAGCGGTGAGCTCCACCTCGGTCCGTCGATGGAACACCGGAGGAGCACCCGTGGACAAAGTCGTCTCCAGTCCCAGCGAGGCCGTTGCCGACATCGCGCCCGGCTCGGTCCTGGCCGTCGGCGGCTTCGGGGTGTGCGGCATTCCGTTTGTGCTGATCCAGGCGCTGCTCGAGCAGGGGGCCGATCACCTGACGACGATCAGCAACAACTGCGGCGTCGACGGTGCTGGTCTGGGCCTCCTGCTCGAGGCCGGCCGCGTCGACCGGACGGTCATGTCGTTCGTCGGTGGCAACAGGGAGCTGTCGCGGCGGTACCTGTCAGGCGAGCTCGATGTCGAGCTGACGCCGCAGGGCACGCTCGCCGAGCGACTGCGCGCCGGCGGCTGCGGGATCCCCGCGTTCTACACGCCCGCCGGTGTCGGCACGATGGTCGCTGAGGGCGGCATACCGATCCGCTACCGCGCCGACGGCAGCGTGGCGCGCGCGAGCGAACCCAAGGAGACGCGGGCTTTCGGCGGGCAGACCTACGTCCTGGAGCAGGCGCTGACCGCCGACGTCGGTCTCGTCCGGGCCGCGATGGGCGACCGGCACGGAAATCTGGTGTTCGACCAGTCTGCTCGCAACTTCAACCCGCTGTGCGCGATGGCGGCGCGGACGACGATCGCGGAGGTCGAGCTGCTCGTCGAACCCGGCGCGATCCCGCCGGACGCGGTGCACCTGCCCGGGGTCTTCGTGCAGCGCGTGGTCGACGTCGGCAGCGACGGCAGGATGATCGAACGGCGAACGACGAGGGCCCGCCCGTCCTCGCGCGCCGCCCTCGACGTGACGGAGCGGCCATGACTCTCACCCGTGACCAGCTGGCGGCGCGCGTCGCCCTCGACCTGACCGACGGGCAGTACGTCAACCTCGGGATCGGCATGCCGACGCTGATCCCCAACTTCGTGCCCGATGACGTCCGGGTGGTCCTGCAGTCCGAGAACGGCGTCCTCGGCGTCGGTCCCTATCCGTGGGACGGCGAGGAGGATGCCGACCTGATCAATGCCGGCAAGGAGACCGTGACGGTGCTGCCCGGCGCCTCGTTCTTCGACTCGGCGTTGTCGTTCGGCATGATCCGCGGCCAGCACATCGACGTCGCGGTCCTGGGTGCCATGCAGGTCAGCCCCCGCGGCGATCTGGCGAACTGGGTCATCCCAGGGAAGATGATCAACGGCATGGGCGGGGCGATGGACCTGGTCCACGGTGCGCGGCGGGTCATCGTGATGATGGAGCACGTGGCCAGGGACGGCACGCCGAAGCTGGTCGAGTCGTGCACGCTGCCGCTGACCGGCGAAGCATGTGTCGACCGCATCATCACCGACCTCGCGGTGATCGACGTGACGGAGCACGGATTGGTCCTGCGCGAGACCGCTCCTGGTGTGAGCGTGGACGATGTCGTCGCGGCGACGGGCGCACCCCTCGCGACCGACGGCGTGGTCGCCCAGATGGTGCTCCCGGCCGGGGTGTGAACGTGACGGACGCGTCGAGCAAGGACGACTCTGCAGGTGACGTCGAGGACTTCGACACCGTGCCGCAGCCCGAGGGGCATGCGCTGTGTCATGGATGCCTGGACGAGGGACGCTGTCGACTGGGAGTTCGCGGCGCGGATCGCAGCGGCGACGACGTGCTCGTGCACGTGACGTGCGCGGCACAGCTGCGCGGCTCGCCCGGCGTCGCCCACGGCGGGTGGATCGCCAGCGTCTTCGACGAGGCGATGTCCCAGGCGGTGCACCAGCGGGTGGGCAAGGTCGTCACCGCCACGCTGGAGGTGCAGTACCGCAGGCCCGTCCCGATCGAGGTGCCCCTCGAGGTCGCCGCCACGATCGAGGGCCAGCAGGGACGGCGCCTGCGCACCTCCGCCCAGATGCGGGTGGCGGGGAGCGCGGACGTGCTGGCCTCGGCGACGGGACTGTTCGTGGTGCGCCGCGCCGACCACTTCGCCCGGCACCAGGCCGCCATGCCAAACAATTAGTATAAGCATCCACAGAATTATTGTGGGTCGCGCGGTGCGCGTGCTACCACTGTCCCGTGACCGACGACCTCGTGACCTTGACCATCGACGACGGCGTAGCGGTTCTTCGCCTCAATCGAGCCGAGCACCGCAACGCGATCGATCTGCCCGTGGCGGTGGCCCTGCGCCGCGCCGTCGAGCGTCTGGCGCGGCTGGATCCGGCCGACGTCGGGGCCGTCCTGGTGTGCGGTGCGGGCGACTACTTCTCGGTGGGGGGTGACATCGCGGCGATGGCCGCAGCAGATCGCGGCGAGCAGTTCGTCGACGAGGTCGCCGAGCAGTTCCATCATGCGATCCTGACCCTGCACGAGCTGGACCTCGTGATCGTGGCAGCCGTGCAGGGCGCCGTGGCCGGTGGTGCCCTCGGACTCGTGCTGGTGGCCGATCTGGTCATCGCCACCCCGCAGACCACGTTCGCTGCCGCCTGGTCGATCATCGGTCTCACCCCCGACGGCGGCGCCACGTGGATGCTGCCGCGCATCGTCGGCAGCGCCCGGGCGGCTCGGATGATCCTCGCCGACCACCGTCTCGACGGCGCCGAGGCCTTGGAGTGGGGTCTGGCGGCCGAGCTCGTGCCTACGGAGGCCCTGCAGGCTCGCGCACTCGAGCTGGCCGGAACGCTGGCGCAGCGACCGCGACCGGCCCTCGGTCGGACGAGGCGGCTGTTGAGGTCGGGGTGGGCGACCGATCTCGCCACCCAGCTGGACCGCGAGCGGGTCGAGATGGCCCAGGCCCGGCGGACGTCGGACGCACACATCTCGCAGTTCTTGCGACGACGTCGCCGATAACGCGGTCGGACCCACCGGCGGTGGTGAAGATTGGTTCTGATGCAGGGTTGACAACCAGTGTAAGACTTATGAGACTTAGGCGAGAGTGACCAACCCCACAGAGGAGTGATATGGATCTCGACGTCTCCACCTTGTTCGATCGCCATGCGACGAACCGCTGGGAGCGGACCAATCTCGGCGACATCCTGGAGCGCAACACGTGGGGGCGTGCCGACAAGACAGCGATCGTCGGATGGGCCGGAGCGTTCGCCTATCCCGAGAACGAGCGACTGACCTACCGTCAGGCCAACGACCTGCAGAACCGCATCTCGAACGCACTGCTCGCCCGCGGCCTGCAGCGCGGCGACCGCGTGCTGATGTTCTGCGAGAACAGCGTCGAGGCCTTCATCACCAAGTTCGCGATCGGCAAGGTCGGGCTGGTGGGAGCCCCGCTGAACCCGAACTTCGCCGACGACGTGATGGACATCCTGCTCGAGCGTCTCGACCCGTCGTTCGTGATCGCCGACGCCGAGCTGGCGCCCCGTCTGCTGCCCGCCCTCGAACGTCGTGGGATGTCGATCGACGTGGTCATCCCCATCGGGGGCTCGGCAGCCGATCTGGACGCCGACGACTTCCGTGACTGGACCGCGGCGGTCGACACCAGCGAACCATTCGTGCGCACCCATGGTGACGACATCTTCGAGATCCTCTTCACCTCGGGAACCACGTCGGCGCCCAAGGGCGCCATGCAGTCGCACCACAGCACGCAGCACACCGCGATGAGCTTCGCGACATCGCTCAGTCGCGGACTGCGACGCGAGCACGACCTGGTGCTCGAGATCTTCACGCCGTGCATCTACCACGTGGCGCACCACATCTACGCCACGCCGGCGTGGACCGCCGGGGGGACCCTGGTGCTGGGCCGCCGTCCGGACGGTGTGCAGAGCGCGAGGGCGATCGACCGCGAACGGGTGACCGCGCTGTGGGGAGGCAACCCCATGATGCTGACCGACACGATCACGGCGGCCGAGCGCGAGGGCCTCGACCTCTCCAGCCTCACCTACGCCGGATTCGGCTGGGCCACCATCACGCCCGAGCTGTATCGCCGGTACAAGGCGCTGGCCGGCCCTGAGTTCCAGTTCATGACCCACCTCGGCCAGACCGAGTCGGTCCCGTGCCTGCGGTTCTACCTCGAGGAGCACGAGGAGATGTTCCTGGAGGGAGCGCCGCTGAAGAACTTCGTCGGATGGCCGACACCGCTGCTCGCCTCGCGGGTCGCCGCCGCCGACGACGCCACGATCACCGAGCCCGGAGTGCCGGGCGAGGTCGTCTTCCGCACGCCGGGGATCATGGCCGGCTACTACCTGGACGAGCAGGCGACCGCCGAGGCGTTCCGTGGCGGCTGGTTCCACAGCGGGGACAGCTGCGTCCTGGGTGACGGGGGCGTGCGAGTCATGGTCGACCGCTACAAGGACATGGTCAAGACCGGTGGTGAGAACGTCTCGAGCGTCCGCGTCGAGACGGCTCTGGAGAGCCACGCGGGCGTCCTGAGAGCCGCCGTCGTCGGGATCCCGCACGAGCGGTGGGGCGAGGCGGTCACCGCCGTCGTCGTCCCCCAGCCCGGAGCGGTCCTCGACCCGGACGAGCTGATCGCCCACGCCAAGGCGCGCCTGGGCGGCTACGAGGCGCCGAAGGCCGTCATCGTCGTCGAGGCCCTGCCCGAGACGGTCGGCGGCAAGGTTCTCAAGTACAAGCTCCGCGCCGAGCACGCCGCGCACTACTCCGCCTGAATCCGCGTCACCCAACGAAAGGAACCACCATGCTCAACAACCGACTCGACGGTGTCGCCACCCAGCTGTGGGCACTCGAGGGAGCCGAGTTCACGCTCGACCGAGGGCTGGTGATGATCGGCGCGTCCGGCATGATCACGATCCCGGCTCCGACCTACCTCATCCAGCACGAGCGCGGACTCATCCTGTGGGACACCGGCGTGAACCCCATGGCCGCGGACAAGCCCGTGGAGTTCTTCGGTCCGGTGGCCGAGCACCTGGGGCTGGTCTACCCCGAGGAGCGCCGCGTCGACCGCCAGATCGAGGCGCTCGGCTTCAGCGTCGAGGACGTCACCCACGTCGTGCTGTCGCACACCCACCTGGATCACGCCGGGGGTCTGTACCTGTTCCCGCACGCCCAGCACTTCGCGGGCGCCGGCGACCTGCGCTACGGCATGTGGCCCGACACCCTGGGCGGTGCGTTCTTCCGTGCGGGCGACCTCGAGCCGACCCGCGACTGGAACTGGAACGAGGTCCACGCCGACTTCGACCTGTTCGGCGACGGCAGCATCGTCATCCTGCACTGCCCCGGCCACACGCCGGGCAACCTCGCGCTGCTCGTGCGGATGGCCGAGCAGACCTTCATCCTGTCCGGCGACACGGTCCATCTGCAGGAGGCCGCCGAGACCGGCACACCGATGGCGACCGACTTCGACAGCCAGCTGGCCAAGCGGTCGGCACGACGCATGGGTCTGCTGCGCGACAGCCTCGGCGCCGAGCTGTGGGTCTGCCACGACCCCGACGACTGGAAGAAGTTCAAGCACGCGCCGGAGAGCTACCGGTGACCTCGACGCTCCTGGTCGACTACCGCTGCAAGCCCTGCATGTCCCGCCAGGAGCAGTGGGTGACCCGGCCGGTTCCGTCCGAGCTGCCGTGCCGCATCTGCGGCGCGCCCGCCACCCGGCTGTTCTCGGCCAACATCGGCTCGAGCTCCAAGGGCGGCCGAGGGGAGGGGCGTCCGTCGTCGGGCAACTTCTACCTGGACAACCGCGACGTCCCAGGAATCTGCCACATGAGCGGGACAGAGGCGCGGCGGTGGGTGGCGATGGCGCGAGGCGACCAGGCTGCCGAGAAGCGTGAGGTGGAGCGCCAGGAGCGGGCCGTCGAGGCCGGTGTCCTGGACCCGTCGAAGCCGGCAGCTCACTCGCACGGTCCGGTGGTCCCCGCTCAGCAGGGCTCCACCGGATGAGAGCTCAGCTGTGCCACGACTTCGGTGGGCTCGATGCGATGCGTCTGGAGGAGACGGCCTCGCTCGAGCCGGGCCCCGGCGAGGTCGTGGTCCAGGTCTCGGCAGCCGGGGTCAACTTCCCGGACAGCCTGTTCGTCACCGGCAAGTACCAGGTGCAGATGCCTCTGCCGTTCTCGCCCGGGATCGAGGTCGCCGGCACGGTCGCGGCGATCGGGCCCGGGGTGGACGACCTGCGGCTCGGCGAGCGGGTGGCCGCTCACCCGCTCTGGGGTGGCTTCGCCGAAGAGGTCCTCGTCGCGCGCAACCGGGTGTTCGTCCTTCCGGACGCCGTGGACGAGATCACGGCGGCCGGATTCTTGATCACCTACGGCACCTCGTACAACGCGCTCAAGCGCGGCGCCAAGCTCCAGCCGGGGGAGACGTTGCTCGTCCTCGGCGCCTCCGGGGGTGTCGGCCTCGCGGCCGTCGAGCTCGGGGTGGCGATGGGTGCTCGCGTGATCGCCGCGGCATCGACCGACGAGAAGCTGGCCCTGTGCCGTGAGCACGGGGCGCACGAGGTGCTCAACTACTCCGGGTCGGACGTCGAGCAGGTCAGGGCCAGGTTGCGCGAGCTGACCGACGGTCGCGGTCCCGACGTCGTCTGCGACCCGATCGGGGGCGACCTGGCCGAGCCGATGCTGCGCTCCGTCGCACCGGAGGGCCGGTACCTGGTCGTCGGGTTCGCCGCGGGGAGCATCCCGCGGATCCCGTTGAACCTCCCGCTGCTCAAGCTCATCACCATCGTCGGCGTGCACTGGGGGCCGTGGCTGGACCGCAATCCCGAGGCGACGGCGATCGACATGGCCGAGCTGCTGCAGATGGCGGCGGCCCAGCAGATCGACCCGCACGTCTCGGAGGTGTATCCGCTGCAGGACGCGGCGGAGGCGGTACGCCGGGTGGCCGGCCGCAAGACGCTCGGCAAGGTCGTGCTCACCATCGGGAGGTGAACTGCTCGGGGACGATGCGGGGGACGGGCCGGCGTGGCCCGTCCCCCGCATCGTGGTCGATCTGCGAGTCCGTCAGCTGTGCTCGTGGACCACGATGCCGCGGACGTTCTTGCCCGAGAGCATGTCCTCGATCCCCTGGTTGACGTCCTCGAGCCGGTACGTCTGCGTCACGATCTCGTCGAGCTTCAGGTCGCCGCTCTGGTAGAGACCGAGGAGGCGGGGGATGTCGGTCGTGGGGTTGCAGTCGCCGAACAGGTTGCCCACGAGCGACTTGCGGAACAGGGTGAGCAGCGCTCCCGGCAGCTCGACGGTCTGCTTGTCGAGCTGGTTCATCGCGGTCAGCACGACCACGCCGCCCTTGCCGACCGCGTTGACGCCGTCGGTCACGATCTCGGACGTCAGCAGGTCGGGGGTGAGGATCGCCGAGTCGGCCAGCTGGCCGCGGGTCAGCTCGGTGATGACCTCCATGGCGTCGGCCGTGCTGGCGAAGCTGTGGGTGGCTCCGAGGTCCATCGCCATCTCGCGCTTGTTCTCCAGCGGGTCGATCGCGATGATGTTCTTCGCACCGGCCAGGCGCGCGCCCTGGACCGCGCTGCTGCCGATACCGCCGATGCCGATCACGACGACGGTCTCACCCGGCTTGACGTTCGCGGTGTTGACCGCCGAACCCCAGCCGGTCGGGACGCCGCAGCCCATCAGCGCAGCCTTGTCCAGCGGCAGGTCGTCGTCGATCTTGACGCACGAGTTCTGGTGGATCACGCCGTACTGGCTGAAGGTGCCGAGCATGCAGACGGCACCGTACTGGCCGAGGGGGCCGCTGATCGGGAAGCGCTCGCCGGGCAGGTGGCCCTCGAGGATCGTGGCTCCCATGTCGCAGATCGCCTGCTGGCCGTTGGCGCAGTAGCGGCACGATCCGCAGCTCGGGATGAACGAGCAGACCACGTGATCGCCGGGCTTGACGCGGGTGACACCGGGACCGACCTCCTGGATGATGCCGGCACCCTCGTGACCCAGCACCATCGGCATCCGGGCCTCCAGGTCGCCGACGGCGATGTGGACGTCGGAGTGGCAGATGCCGGAGTTGGTGTACTGGATCAGTACCTCGCCCTCGCGGGGCTTGTCCAAGGTGAGCTCCTGGATCTCGAGCGGCTTGCCGGGCTCGATGATCACTGCGGCCTGAGTCTTCATAGGGTCTCCTTCTATGCGTGTGGTCGTCGTCACAGTAGGCGGCTTGACAAACAAGCACAAGACTTATCATAGTTAATTGTCGATGGCGTGTCGCACGTCACTCACGACCCAGAGGGAGCACCTGATCACATGAGTTCATCCGACCTCGACCTGCCGGTCCGACCGTCCACGCGCGAGCGGTACGGCCTGTTCATCGGAGGCGAGTGGGTGTCGGGGTCGGGGTCGATGATCGATGCGGTGGACCCCTCGACGGGCCGCGTGTTCGCGCAGATCGTCAACGCATCGCCGGCCGACGTCGAGCGCGCCGTCGCCGCCGCGACGCAGGCGTTCGGCGGCTGGGGGCGGTCGGCCTGGGGCAAGCGTGCCGCTGTGCTGGACGCCATCGCCGACCGCGTCGCCGAGCGCGCCGATCACCTGGCGGCGGTCGAGTCCCTCGACGCCGGCAAGCCGATCCGTCAGTCCAGGTCGTGGGACCTGCCCGTCGCGGTCGAGAGCTTCCGCTACTTCGCATCGGCGGCGCGCCTCCAGACCGGTGAGGTCACGACCCCCGCCACCAGCGCCCTCAACCTGCAGATCCGCGAGCCGCTGGGCCCGGTTGCCCAGATCGTGCCGTGGAACGGCAGCGTCCTCATGCTGGGCTGGAAGCTCGCGCCGGCCCTCGCCGCCGGTTGCACCGTCGTCGTGAAGCCGTCGGAGCAGGCGTCGGTGGCTGCTCTCGAACTGGTCGCGGCGATCGCCGACCTGCTGCCTCCCGGCGTCGTGAACATCATCACCGGCGACGCGACGGCCGGCGAGGCGCTGACCTCGTCGCCCGGCATCAAGCGCATCAGCTTCACCGGTAGCGGCGCCGTGGCCCAGCACGTGCTGCGTGCGGCTGCACCGAACATCACACCGGTCACCCTCGAGCTGGGCGGCAAGAGCCCGAACATCATCATGCCCGATGCCGATCTCGATTCCGCCGTGGCCGGAGCGTGCCTGGCGATCGTGCCCAACCAGGGGCAGATGTGCGTCGCCGGGTCGCGGCTGATGATCCACGACAGCGTCTTCGACGACTTCGTGGGCCGGCTGTCGGCGCGCATGGCCGAGCTCAGCTTCGGCGATGCCCTCGACCGCGGCACCGACATGGGTCCACTGATCTCCGCGGCTCACGCCGAGCGCGTCGCCGGATACCGCCGGCGTGCGGTGGCCGCGGGCGGCAAGGAGCTGCTCAGCGTCGAGGTGCCGGAGTCGCTCGCCGGCAGCGGAGGCTTCTTCGGGGCCCTGGCCGCCGTCGAGGTCTCCGCCGACATGGAGCTGGCTCGCGAGGAGGTCTTCGGACCCCTGCTGGCCGTGTCGCGCTGGTCGTCCGAGGACGAGCTGGTGACCCAGGCCAACAGCACGGAGTACGCCCTCGGAGCCGGGATCTGGGGCAGCGACCTGTCCCGCGTCATGACGCTCGCGCGCTCCCTGCGCACCGGCATCGCCTGGGTCAACACCTACGGCGCGCTGCCCGTCGGTGCGGCCTTCGGAGGCGTCGGGGCCAGCGGGTTCGGCCGGGACAACGCGGTGGAGACGATGCAGGACTACCAGTACGTCAAGAGCATCGTCGTGAACCTGCGTGGCAAGCCCATGCCGATGTATTGAGCCGACATCAGACCCATCACCCACACAAGGAGCACGATCATGGCCAAGCTCGACAACAAGGTGGCACTCATCACCGGAGCCGCTCGCGGACAGGGACGTAGCCACGCCGTGCGTCTTGCGCAGGAAGGCGCGGACATCATCGCCGTCGACTCCCTCACAGATCTCGGCACCATCGACTACGCGATGGCCACCGAGCAGGACATGGCGGAGACCGCGGCCGCCGTCGAGGCGACCGGCCGGCGCATCCACGTGGCGACGGCCGACGTTCGTGACTTCGCCGCCGTCCAGCAGGCCTACCGGGACGGCGTGGCCGCCCTCGGGCCGGTCGACATCGTGCTGGCCAATGCGGGGGTGTGCCCGCTCGGCAGCGCAGAGCCCGACCCTGTCCAGACGTTCCACGACGTGCTCGGGGTCAACCTGATCGGTGCCTGGAACACCGTGTTCGTCGCGGCCCAGGACATGATCGACCGGGGCGAGGGTGGCGCGATCGTCCTGACGAGCTCGACGCAGGGTCTGACGGGCCGAGGAGCTGATGGCTCGGCCGGCATGCTCGCCTACGGATCGTCCAAGCACGGGATGGTCGGCCTGATGCGCGGACTGGCCAACTGGCTGTCGCCGCACGGCATCCGTGTCAACACGGTGCACCCGACCGGTGTCGCGACGCCGATGGTCGAGAACGACGTGGTGGGCGCTCTTCTCGCGTCCGATCCGCAGGTCGGTCAGATGGCGGCCAACCTCATGCCGGTCGGCCTGGTCGAGTCCAGCGACATCACCCACGCCGTCCTGTACCTGGTGTCCGACGACGCGCGCTACGTCACGGGTGTCACGCTGCCGGTCGACGCCGGTTTCGTCATCAAGTAGCGCTCGCTGCGCCGGACCTGCCCCATCCCTCCACGCAAGGAATCCTCGATGTCTGCGTCGCTGCTGCGATCGTCGCTGTACGTCCCGGCCAACCGGCCCGATCTGGTGGCCAAGACGGGCCGGTCCTCGCCGGACGCAGTGGTCATCGACCTGGAGGACGGGACCCCGACGCCGCACAAGGCCTCGGCCCGCCCTCAGGCGGCGCAGGCCGCCCGCGAGCTGCGCGGCACCTACGGGGGGACGATCTGGCTGCGGGTCAACGCACCCGCGAGCCCGTGGGTGGCCGAGGACCTGGCCACGGTGCCCGCAGGGGTGTTCGACGGGCTCGTCGTCCCCAAGGTGGAGTCGGCCGAGCACGTCGGGCAGATCGAGGCCGCGATGGCGACCGGCGGCGAGCTGCTGCCGGTGATGTGGGGCTTCGAGACGGTGCTGGGGGTGCATCGCTGCCACGAGGTCCTGGGGGCGAGCGACCACGGCGTCGCCGCCTACTTCGGCGCCGAGGACTACATCACCGACCTCGGGGGGCGCCGCACCCGGGGCAGCGCGGAGACCCTGGCGGCCCGGACGGCGGTTGCGGTCGCCGCACGGTTGCACGGTCTCGTGGCGCTGGACCAGGTCGTGCTCGACTTCGCCGACGACGACCACTTCCGCAGCGACGCGGCGGCCGGTCGCGATCTCGGCTACCGGGGCAAGAACTGCATCCACCCGGCCCAGGTGGCGCTGTGCCACGAGGTCTTCACGCCGAGCGGCGCAGCGGTCGAGCGCGCTCGACGGCTGCTGGCCTGCTACGACGAGGCCGTGGCCCGCGGCCGCGGAACGGCGGACTTCGAGGGGCAGATGATCGACACCCCCCTGGTCCGGCAGGCACAGGCCGTCATCGACCTGGCGGCCGCGGCGACGGCGGAGGCGGGGCCGTCATGATCGATCTGTCCCCGCACGTCCGGCCCGGCGACCGGGTGGCGTGGCCCCAGGGCTCGGCCGAGCCGCTGCAGCTCACGAGTGCTCTGGTGCAGCACAAGGACAGGCTCCCGGGGCTCGAGGTCTTCGTCGGCACGCTGCTCAGCGACGTCCTCACCCCTGAGACGTGCGAGGGCATCGGGGTGCTGGGCGTGGGCGGGCTGGGCCGGAGCTCGCGGCTGAGCCGGGCAGGCCTGATGGAGATCCTGCCCATTCGCATGTCCGCCGTGCCCCGCCTGCTTGCGACAGGCGGCCTGCGGGTCGACGTGGCGATGCTGCACCTGGCCGGTCCCGACGAGCAGGGGCGCTACTCGATGGCCTGCGGCGCCGACTACGTGCGCGAGCTGATCGGCGCGGCTCGCACCGTGCTGGCCGAGGTCAACGACCAGGCGCCGTTCTCGCTGGGCGACACGATCGTCCAGGCGCACGAGATCGACGCCGTCTTCCCGGTGAGCTACCCGCCCATCCAGGTCCCGGCCGCCCCCGCCGAGCCCGGGTCGGACACCGACACGGTGGCGGCGATGATCGCCGCCCAGATACCCGACGGCGCAACGCTGCAGACCGGGATCGGCTCGATCGGCGATGCGCTGCCGCGCCACCTGCACGACAGGTCCGATCTCGGCATCCACAGCGGCGTCATCGGCGACACCATGTTGTCCCTGATCGAGGCCGGGGCCGTGACGAACGCGCGCAAGGAGATCGACCGCGGGCTGACGGTCACCGGTGCCCTGTTCGGCACGCAGCGACTGTACGAGTGGGCGGACCGCCAGCAGACGCTTCGGATGCGACCGATCTCCTACACCCACGACCCGTCGGTCCTGGCCCAGCTGTCGTCGTTCTTCGCCGTCAACGGCGCGATCGAGGTCGATCTGTCGGGGCAGATCAACTCCGAGATGGTCGGCGGACGGCATGTCGGCGCGGTGGGCGGCCAGCTCGACTTCGCCAACGCGGCGATGGCCTCACGCCACGGCCGGTCGATCGTCGGCCTGCCGTCGACGGCGGCCGGCGGCACGGTCTCGCGCATCACCGCTCGGATGGCGGACGGCATCGCGTCGACGGCGCGCGTGGACGCCGACCTGATCATCACCGAGCTCGGCGTCGCGGACCTGCGGGGCGCGACGCTGCGTGAACGGCGCGAGCGGCTGATCGCCATCGCCCATCCCGATCACCGCCAGGCGCTGCGGAGCGACGTCTCTTAAAGTAGTATAAGACTACTGACATATCTTGACCTGCGGAGGACGCATGGACTTCACCCTTTCCGACGAGCACCGGGACATCCGGCGGGCGGTCGCGGACCTGACCGCCAAGTTCGACGGGGACTACTGGGCGCGCCACGACCGGGACCATGAGTTTCCGTGGGACTTCTACCAGGCGTTCGCCGATGCGGGATGGCTCGGGATCTGCGTCCCGGAGGAGCACGGTGGAGGCGGCCTCGGCGTCGCGGCGGCCGGTCTCCTGCTCGAGACGGTCGCCGCGTCGGGGGCTGCCATGAACGGGTGCACGCCGCTGCACCTGAGCGTCTTCGGGATCAACGTCGTCACCAAGCACGGCTCGGACGAGCTGCGCGCCGAGATCCTCCCGCGCGTGGCCGACGGCTCCCTGCACGCCTGCTTCGCGGTGACCGAGCCCGACGCCGGCACCGACACCTCGCGCATCCGCACCTCGGCCCGCCGAGACGGCGACGACTACGTGATCAACGGCCGGAAGGTGTGGATCTCCAAGGCCGGCGAGAGCGAGGTGATGGTGCTCGCCGCACGGACGTCGGACCGTGACCCGGACGACCCGATGCGCGGCCTGTCGATCTTCTTGGTCGACATGTCCACCCCGGGCATCGCGCTGAGCCCGATCCCGAAGATGGGCCGCAACGCCGTCGCGTCGTACGAGGTCGCGTTGGACGATGTCCGCGTCCCGGCGTCACGTCTGATCGGTGAGGAGGGGGACGGTTTCCGCGTGCTGCTCGACGGCCTCAATCCCGAGCGCATCCTGATCGCCCACGAGGCGCTCGGCATCGGTCGCGCCGCGGTGCGGGCCGCGGTCGACTACGCGAACGAGCGCGAGGTGTTCGGCCGACCCATCGGCATGAACCAGGGCATCGCCTTCCCCCTGGCCGAGGCGCACGCCCGACTGGATGCCGCCGAGCTGATGTGCCGCAAGGCGGCCTGGCTGTACGACCGCGGCGAGAAGTGCGCATCCGAGGCCAACTCGGCCAAGTTCCTGGCAGCGGACGCGGGCTTCTTCGCCGCGGATCGCGCGCTGCAGACCTTCGGAGGGATGGGCTACGCCGACGAGTACCCCGTCTCGCGCTACTTCCGGGAGTCGCGGATCATGAAGATCGCCCCGATCAGCCAGGAGCTGGTGCTGGCCTACCTGGCGCAGAACGTCCTCGGGCTGCCCAAGTCGTACTGATGCAGACCGCCGTCGCCCGTGGTTCAGCGCTGCTCGTGACGAGCGGGACGCTCCAGGTACGTCTGCAGATCGGACAACCCCTGGTCCAGCGCCTCGGTGAGCGAGGTGCCGGGGTGCTTGAGCCACTGCTCGTACGCGGCCACCGAGACAGCAAGGCTCACGTGACCGATCAGGCGGGGGAGTCGGTCATGAGGCGTGAGGGAGAGGCGTCGGGCGACGTACTCCGCGATGACCTGACGCCAGGCCTCGTACTTGATCGCGGAGTGGGCCTGCAGGGTCGGCGTGCTCAGGATGAGACGCATCCGCAACCGGTGAAGGTCGAGAACGTCGTCGTCGAAGGTGTTGAAGGCCATGATGCCGTTGTGCACCGCCTCCGCCACGGGTGTGCCGGCCGGCACCGCATCGAATTGGTCCCGGAAGGACTGGAGGCTGTCGTCGAACTGCCCCCATGGGATGTCGTTCTTGGACGGGAAGTACCTAAACAGCGTGCGACGACCGACCCCGATGGCATCGGCGATCTGCTCCATCGTGGTCTCGTCAAATCCATACGTCTCGAACAAGACAAACGCGGCGCGCTCGATCGCCCCATGGTTGGTCACGGACGGGCGTCCCTGCGCGCGAGGTAATCGAGTTGTCATATCGGACAAAATCGTACAGTCGACCGGGAACACGTTCTTTTTGGCGTGGAGTGCCATTAAGGTATGTCGCAGGTCACAGGTAGCTGCGACCCCGACCACGCAGGAGCTGTCATGGATCAGAACCCGACCGCCGACACCACCGTCAGCGACACGGCCGCCACCGACTCAGCCGAGCTCGACGCTTCGGACCTGATCGAAGAGGTCTCGATTGACGGCATGTGCGGCGTCTACTGAGTAGCTGACGACCATGACCGAGGCGATCGAGATGCTCGACGAGGCCTGGGCGCTGTCGCCCGCCGTCGCACTGCGGCCCGAGCCCTTCGGCGCGATGGCTTACCACTTCGGCAACCGCAAGCTGACGTTCCTCAAGCGCATGTCGCTGGTCGACGTCGTTCGCGGGCTCGCCGATCATCCCGACGTGCGATCCAGCCTCCAGGCGGCCGGCGTGCCCGAGGCGCAGTGGTCCGGTTACGTCGCCGCGTTGCAGGGTCTCGCGAACACCGACATGATCCGCCCCCGTCCTTCGAAAGAGGCAGTCGCATGACGATCCTGGAAACCCGCCCCGTGGTGGCCCGTCCTGAGGGTGGATCGCTGATCGAGCAGTTTGAGCTGGGTCTCGACGCCCCGATCTGCCTGACCTGGGAGCTCACCTACGCGTGCAATCTCGAGTGCGCCCATTGCCTGTCGTCGTCGGGGCGCCGCGACCCTCGCGAACTGAGCACCGAGCAGTGCAAGGCCGTCATCGACGAGCTGCAGCGCATGCAGGTCTTCTACGTCAACATCGGCGGCGGTGAGCCGACGATCCGGCCCGACTTCTGGGAGCTGCTCGACTACGCCGTCTCGCACGACGTGGGCGTCAAGTTCTCGACCAACGGTGTGCGCCTCAACCCCGAGCGGGCTCGCTTCCTGGCGCTCGACCGACTATGTCGATGTGCAGATCTCGCTCGACGGAGCGACCGCCGAGGTCAACGACTACGTCCGCGGGCCCGGCTCCTACGACACCGCGATCACGGCGCTGAAGAACCTGCAGGACGCCGGCTTCGAGGACGCCAAGATCTCGGTGGTCTGCACCCGCCAGAACATCGGCCAGCTCGACGAGTTCAAGGCCATCGCCGATCAGTACGGCGCGACCCTGCGCCTGACTCGCCTGCGTCCGTCCGGCCGCGGCGCCGACGTGTGGGACGAGCTGCACCCGCTCCCGGAGCAGCAGCGCGAGCTCTACGACTGGTTGGTCGCCAACGGCGAGAAGGTCCTCACGGGCGACTCGTTCTTCCACCTCTCAGCGTTCGGCGTCGCCGACGGCGGCGGAGCCCTGCCAGGTCTCAACCTGTGCGGCGCCGGTCGCGTCGTCTGCCTGATCGACCCGATCGGCGACGTCTACGCCTGCCCGTTCGCGATCCATGACAACTTCCTGGCCGGCAACATCCTGGCCGACGGTGGCTTCGAGAACGTCTGGCAGATGTCGGACCTGTTCAACGACCTGCGCTCGCCCCAGACCTCCGGCGCGTGCACCAAGTGCGCCTTCTTCGACGCCTGCCGCGGTGGCTGCATGGCCGCGAAGTTCTTCACCGGACTGCCGCTGGACGGGCCCGACCCCGAGTGCGTCCAGGGTTACGGCGAGACCGCATTGGCCTCAGGAGACCGGGTCCTGCCCGATCAGGGCAAGGACCACTCCAAGGAAATCCCACCCGCAACCAGCCGGTCATGCTGCAGCTCGGTCTGCGACCGCCGGACGCCGGTCCAGTCGCTCCGCCGGTCTCCGCTTGCGCCGAGAACCCGCTCGCCGGCTTCACCCTCTAGAACAGCGAGATCAACCAGATGTCGAAGAATCCCTGGAAGCAGAACCCGTGGTTCGAGTCCGTCGCCGTCGCGCAGCAGCGCGCCAAGAAGCGCCTGCCATCTTCGGTGTACGGGGCTCTCGTCGCCGGCTCGGAACGAGGGCAGTCTATGTCCGACAACGAGGCCGCCTTCACCGAGCTCGGCTTCGCACCCCACGTGGCGGGGCACCAGGCCACGCGCGACATGGCGACGACGGTCATGGGTCAGCAGGTCTCGCTGCCGGTCATCATGTCGCCGACCGGTGTGCAGGCGGTGCACCCCGACGGAGAGGTGGCGGTGGCACGCGCGGCGGCAGCCCGCGGCACGGTCATCGGCCTGAGCAATTTCGCGAGCCGATCGGTCGAGGACGTCGTCGCGGCCAACCCGGCCACGTTCTTCCAGATGTACTGGACCGGAGATCGTGACGTCATGGTCCAGCGCATGCAGCGCGCCCACGCCGCCGGGTCGGTCGGACTGATCGCGACCCTCGACTGGTCTTTCTCGATGGGCCGCGACTGGGGCAGCCCGGAGATCCCCGAGAAGGTCGACTTCAAGACAGCGATGAAGTTCGCCCCGCAAGTGGTGCGACGTCCTCGATGGCTGGCCTCGTTCGCGCGTGACCTGCCTGACCTGACCGCGCCCAACCTCGCCGAGCCGGGGGCGGCCAAGGGACCGACGTTCTTCGGTGCGTACTACGAGTGGATGACGACGCCGCCGCCCACGTGGGACGACGTGCTGTGGATGCGCGAACAGTGGCACCAGTTGTCTGGCGAGCCGTTCATGCTTAAGGGTGTCTGCCGGGTCGACGACGCACTGCGTGCGGTCGACGCCGGTGTCACGGCGATCTCGGTGTCCAACCACGGCGGCAACAACCTCGACGGGACTCCCGCCCCGATCCGCGCGTTGCCCGCCGTCGCGGACGCGGTCGGCGACCAGATCGAGGTGCTCCTCGACGGTGGCATCCGTCGCGGCAGCGACGTCGTCAAGGCAGTCGCCCTCGGTGCTCGGGCGGTGATGATCGGTCGGGCCTACCTCTGGGGGCTCGCGGCCAACGGGCAGGCCGGCGTCGAGAACGTGCTCGACATCCTGCGTAGCGGCACCGACTCGGCCTTGCTGGGCATGGGCGTCTCGTCGATCCACGACCTCACCCCTGAGCATGTCGTGATGTCGCCTGGATTCCCCCGTGCCCTGGGTGCAGCGGCGTCAAAGCCATGAATCTCGCAGACGCCGTCTGGACAGAGCTCGACGATCGACCGACCGTGCTGGTGCCCGTCGGTTCGATCGAGCAGCACGGTCCCCACCTTCCCCTCGACACCGACTCCACGATCGCGACGGCAGTCGCCACGGCCACGGCCGCGGTGATCGGTGGACGCACGGTGGTTGCCCCGACGGTGTCGTACGGCTCCAGCGGGGAGCACCAGTCGTTCGCCGGCACCAGCTCGATCGGATCAGAGGTCCTCCGCTCGCTCGTGGTGGAGCTGGTCCGCTCGATGAGCACCTGGGCCGGTCGAGTCGTGCTGGTCAATGCCCACGGCGGCAATGGGAGCGCCGTGTCCAAGGCTGTCTTCGAGATGATTGCCGAGGAGCATTGCGTCGCCTGGGTTCCGTGCGCCACCGAGGACGTCGACCTGCACGCCGGGATCACCGAGACCTCCCTGATGCTGCACCTGCGACCGGAGTCGGTGCGTCTGGACCGGGCCGAGGGAGGCTGCACCCAAGCCCTCGACGAGATTCTTCCGACGATGATCGCCGGTGGCGTCGCGGCAGTCTCGGTCAACGGGGTCCTGGGCGACCCACGTGGCGCGACCGCCCAGCATGGTGCCGAAGTGTTCGACATCATGGTGCTCGACGTCGTCCGGCGCCTACGCCGCTGGTCGATCGACTCCCACGGGATGTTGGACCGACCGGCGATCTCGGCCTAGCGTGCGCGACGTGCAAGCGGACCTTCCGGTTGGCTTCGTGGTCAGGTTGCACGACGACGTCGAGGTCGGTGCGTTTCTGATGACCCGGCGTCGAATCGTCCGTATGTCCGCAAAGGCTCGCGCCATGATGCGCGATCGATCCGTGGTCGTCGTCGACCCGACCTCCGCGGCTCTGGCCGGGCGCCTGCTTGATCTCGACCTGGCCGATCCGATCCTCGACGAGGTCATCGGACCAAGCGTCGACGAGCTGACCGTCGTGGTGCCGGTGCGCGACAATACCGCTGGTGTCGAGCGTCTGCTCGCCGGTCTCGCCTCGCACGTCACGTGCTTGGTCGTGGACGACGCGTCGACGGAGGGTGGCTCGCTGGACGCCGTGGTCCGTGCATATGCGGCACGGCTCGTCCAGCTCGACCGCAACGTTGGTCCAGCCGCTGCTCGCAACGTCGGACTGGCACAGGTGCGCACGCCGTACGTCGCATTCATCGACTCCGATGTGGAGGTCTCGCCCGACGCCCTCGCTCAGCTTCTTCGGCACCTGGCGGATCCGCTTCTCGCTGCCGTCGCACCCCGCGTCCTCTCCGCCGATCGGCGTGGATGGCTGGGTCGTTACGAGGCCGCCAGCGGTTCGCTCGATCTTGGGCCAAGTGCCGCAACGGTGCGCCGCTGGTCTCCAGTGGCGTACGTCCCGAGCGCCTGTCTGGTGGCCCGCGTCAACGACGTGGGCGTCGGCTTCGATCCCTCCATGCGCAGCGGCGAAGATGTCGACCTTGTGTGGCGCCTGACCGACGCCGGTCACCGGGTCCGCTACGCCGCTGAGGTGGCGGTCGTGCACGACATCCGGACCACAGCGAGCAGGTGGTTGGCGCGGAAGGCGTTCTACGGCTTCAGCGCCGCGCCCCTCGAGGCACGACACGGTGCACGGGTGGCCCCGGCCGTGCTGAGCCCAATGACCGCTGGAGTCGCCGCCGGCCTACTCGTCCAGCGACGATGGTCAATCACGTTGGCGGGTGTCTGCGCCGCGGCCACGATTCGCAAGATCTGGAAGGTGACGCCGGACCTGAGTTCCACGCGCCGCCGCGTGGTCGTGGCGACGGCGGTCGCGGACCTGTACAGGCAGACCTCCAACCTCGCGCTGCGGCACTGGTCGCCGGCTGTCGTCGTTCTCAGTCTCTTCTCACGACGCACGCGGCATGCCGTCATCGTCCTCGCCGTCGCGGACGGCATCGTCGACCACGGGCGCAGGCGACCCGACCTAGACCTGGTGCGGTACGCGCTCGCCCGTCGTGCTGAGCACCTCGCGTACGGACTGGGTGTCTGGTGCAGCGCAGTCGAGGCCCGGTCCGCCGCATGCCTGCTGCCCCACTGGGTCGTGGACGGCCGGCGGGAGTGCGACTCGTGAGCTACGACTACATCGTGGTCGGTGCAGGGTCGGCTGGTTGCGTCGTCGCGGCCCGGTTGGCCGAGGAGTCGTCGGCCTCGGTGCTGCTCATCGAGGACGGGGGATCGGGGCGATCCCCGCTGATCGCGGCGCCCAGGGCGTTCGCCTTCACGCTGCGCTCGAAGCGGCTGACCCACCGGTACCTGACGAGCCCCGCGGCAGGCGTAGCGTCCGAGGTCTGGACCCGTGGCCGCGGAGTCGGTGGTTCGTCCTTGGTCAACGGCATGATGTACGTCCGCGGGGCGGACGCAGACTTCCACGCGCTGGAGGCTGCTGGCAACCCCGGATGGGGCCAGCGCGAGTTCAACAAGGCGTACCAGGCGATCGAGGCCCGCCTCGGCATCACGGTTCCCGGCACCAGCGACGAGGTGACCGACGCACTCTTCACGGCTGCGGTCGGGGCCGGACTGCGACGCACGGCTGACTTCAATGGCGCGGACGACGAGCGCATTGGGTTTACCCCGGCGACGATCCACCGCGGCCGCCGTGTCAGCGCGGCATCGGCGTTTCTGACCCGTCGGCCGTCAAACCTCATCGTCATGACCCACGCTCGGGTCGAGCGGGTTCTGCTCGACGGTCGCCGAGCCAAGGGGGTCGTCGTCCGGCGACACGGACGCCTGGAGGACGTGCGCGCTCGCCGTGAGGTCGTCGTGTGCGCCGGCACGATCGAGAGTCCGTTGCTGCTCGAGCGATCCGGCATCGGCCGCCCGGACGTGCTCGCGGACGCGGGCATCGAGACCGTGGTCGAGAGCCCGCACGTCGGGGATCGCATCATCGAGCAGCGGGGCGTCAGCATGCAGGTGCGGTTTCGCGGTCCACTCGGAACCACCGAGCGCCTGAACACGGCGCCCAAGCAGGCGTGGGAGGCCGCGCGCTACCTAGCCACCAGGCAAGGCCCGATCGCCAGCAGCGGGTACGACGTCGTGAGCGCCTTCCGGTCGGCACCCGGGGTCGACCGGCCCGACGTACAGGGCGTCTGGGTCCCGATGGCTCTGGACGAGACGTCGGAGCAGATGAGGCTGGCTCGGTACTCGGGCCTGCTGTTCACCGGCTACCCACTGAGGCCGACGACGACCAGCTCGGTCCACTCGCTGAGCCCGGACCCGCAGGCGGCGCCATTGGTGGTGGCCCGCTACCTCGACGATCAGGTCGAGCGGTCGATTACTGGCACGATCCTTGACCATGCGCGCGACGTCGCCTCGAGGGCGCCGCTGGCTGACTTGATCGACGGCGAGGTCTTTCCTGGCCCGACCGTCTCGACCCGCGACGAGGTGGTCGAGTACTCACGTCGCGCCGGCGGCGGAATCTACCACGCGGTCGGGTCCTGCGCCATGGGCCCTGACGACACCGACGTCGTCGACTCCGACCTGCGCGTGCGCGGCGTGGAGGGACTCTCGGTAGTCGACGCGTCTGTCCTTCCTCGACAACTTTCGGGTAACTCTGCAGCTCCGGTGATGGCGCTGGCGTGGCTCGCAGCGGACCGTCGAATGGGCGAGGCATAGCGCTTCGCATCAAGCTGACGAGGCGCGGGGAGTTCCTGCGATAAGGCAACTTATCGAGGACGATCGGCAAATCGCCCGATGCGCGCTGCAAGGCTGACTCGGCTCCCAGCACGCATCGTTGAGCGGCTCGTGGGACAGCGTCACCGGCTGAGTGGGGCGGTGAGCACAAGTCGGTGATTGAGCCGTAGGGTCCTCCTGCGCGAGTGATGTCGCGTCAACACCAGTAGCTGCAGGCTCGCGCCCCGGCGGGTCAGGAACCCGGCTATTCAGAGGGTGGGTCGAAATCCAGGTCGCGGATCGTGGTGTTGACGCCAGCCTCGGCTTCGAGGACGAATCGGTAGTAGTCACCGACGTCCAATCGGATCGTGCCGCATGGGTAGTCCTTGTCGTGGGTTGCTCCGCGGACTTCTAGCAGGACGCCGGCTTCCGTGATTTCGACGAAGTTCACGGCCACCAAATTTGGGGTAGTTCCATGGACCGACCGGATCCTCGTGTACGCCTCCCGCGGAGTAGGCATCCGCGACTTGCTTGATGACGCCGATGAAGCGCTCGATCGCGTCTTCGACATCGACTCGTCCACATCGACCATGATTGTCTTTTTGAAAGGTGTCGCCGGGACCACGCACGTCTACCACCAGGGCCGGCTCCGCGCCGTCTTCTGAGGTTCCAACCATTGCGTAGTTCAGCCTGACGCCATACTCCAACTGATATTCGAACTGATCGCTGACCACATCTTCTCTCCTGTCTGGACGAATCGCTTCGGGATCAGCATTTCGAGGACTGAAGCCGTGAACCAGCACCAAACGCGCCCGCAGGCGGCGGGGTCTTCGGACCGTAGTTCGACGGTGGCGCCATCAGACGCGCTGGGAAGAAGTGGGAAGCCGTGGAATCTGGTCGACTGGGCCGGTGGGGCGGACAGCCGCCCCACCAGTCCGTCTAGTCCGACGTCGTAGGGGCGGTGTCCGAGAACAGGCGGTTGAGGATGCCTGCGGCGAGCGCGGGTTTTATCGCATCGTCGGGGCCCGGCCAGTAGTAGCCGTTGGACTCGTACTCGTCAGGTTCGTGGTCTTCGCACTCGAAGCACATCCAGCCTGCTTCTGCGGCGTATGGGTTGAGCCAGAGGAAGGTGACGTGCCCGATGGGGGCCATGGCCGCTGCCGCGTAGGCGTTGAAGATGCTGTCTGCCGACTCGAAGTCGGTCTCGTTCGTTTGGTTGTGATTCATGCCCTTTCCTATGCGGCAGGTCGGGGCGACATCGAGTGGTGACTGTTCTGGGCGCTCCTCACGCCCTCGCTTCGTGCCGCAGCGGGGTGATCGGACGCCCGCATGTGGCGGTCTTGTTGTTGCTCCTTTGACCGACAGGCCTGCCCGCGCCAACGGTGAATCCCTGGCCGCCGCATGACCGGCCTCGGCATCGCCGGACCTGTCGGCGAGTGGCCGGGACGACACCGCGCCGGCAGGATCGGGCGTTGGCGTCGGCCCCGGTCTGCTCGGGGAAGCGAGGTCGACGCCCCGTACAACGCTTGGATGAACTCACTCGTGACGTCCGTGCCTGACCACCCCCAGCTGCCCGCCGGCCTCAGCCTCGAGGAGGCCGTCCGGATCGCCGAGGCCATCACCGCCGCCCACGCCGAGTCCACCCGCACCATGTACGACTGGGCATGGAGCCAGTGGGAGCGCTGGTGCCACGCCCGCGGAGCCACTGCGCTTCCTGCCGAACCCGCCTTGATCTGCGCCTACCTCACCGAACGCGCCGCCGACGGACTTTCGGTTGGCAGCATCGACCTCGCCTGCAGCGCGATCGCCTACCAGCATCGCCGCCGCGGCCTGACCGACCCGATCCTCACCGAAGGGGTCCGCCAGGTCCGGCGCGGCCTGCGTCGCATCATCGGCACCGCCCCCCGCCGCCAGGCCCGCCCCCTCGGCACCGACGACATCCGCCAGATCGTCGAACACATCGACCGCAGCACAATCCGGGGCGTGCGCGATGCCGCCATCATCCTGCTGGGATTCGCCTCGGCGATGCGCCGCTCCGAGCTGGCCGCCCTGACGCTGAACGATGTGGAGCTCCAGCCCGGCGGGGTCCTGCTCACCATCCGTCGGTCCAAGACCGATCAGTACGCCGACGGCCAGGTCGTCGCGGTCGCCCACGGCCAGTGGGCCGCCACCGACCCGATCGCCGCTCTCGACGCCTGGCTTCGCCACCGAGGCACCGAGCCCGGCCGATTGTTCACCAGCCTGCGCAGCGGGTCGGTCACGACCGAGCCGATCTCCGGGGAGGCTATCTCGATCGTGCTACGCAAGCGCGCAAGGGCTGCCGGGCTGGCCGCCGAGCGGATCACCGCCCACTCGCTGCGTGCTGGGCACGCCACGAGTGCCGCGGTCGCGGGCGTCGCCCTGGACCGGATCGCCGCCCAGACCCGCCACAAACGGCTCTCCACCCTCATCGAGCGATACATCCGCCCGGCCGAAGCCATGCAGTACACCTCCAGCCGCGACCTCGGACTATGAGACGACCGAGCGGCCTGCCTCCAGTGCGCTGAGAGTGCTCCTCCGGCCATCTGCATGGTCACCGCTGAGGCGCTTGTTCCGACTGCCTTCGTCCTGCTGGGCAAGCGCCGAAGCGATGTTCAGGACTCTCGGACGTCGTGCAGTCGATGCAGGTCAGGTGCTGTGAGCGACCCAAGAAGTGCGAGGGCTTCCGCGGTCCTGGACGCCGGTTCGGCGGCGTAGATCGTGAGGGTGAGACCGGGGTCGGAGACCATGTCCACGCTTTCGTAGGCGAGGTCGAGGTCGCCCACGGCGTCGTGGTGGAAGGTCTTGTTCCCCGCGCCGTGGAGCCGGACGTCGTGGTTGGCCCAGCGGCGTTGGAATTCCTCGCTGCGGGTGGCGAGCTCGCCGACCAGCTCGTGCATCAGGGGATCGTGCGGGTCGCGGCCCGCTTCGGTGCGCAAGATGGCGACTGCGGTGTCGGCGGCGGTGTCCCAGTCGGGGTAGAAGCGGTGCGAGTCCTCGTCGAGGAAGGTGTAGCGGGCGAAGTTCGGCACCGGGCCGGGGGAGCGCTCGTAGAGCGAGGCGTGCATGGCACGGCCGAGCTGGTTGGTCGCCAGCAGGTCCATGCGTCCGTTGCGCACGATCGCGGGCCCGCCGGTGATGGAGTCCAGGACCCAGGTCAGGCTCGGTCGTGGTGTCCACTGCTTACGGCTGCGACGCCTTGGCCGGAGCAGCTGGCTGGTGCCGTCGGCAGCCCGCGCGAGGTTGAACAGGTGACTGCGTTCTGCGTCGTCGAGGCGCAGGGCGCGGGCGATCGCGTCCAGCACTGATGCGCTGACCCCGGCGAGTGACCCGCGCTCGAGCTTGGAGTAGTACTCGATGCTCACGCCGGCCAAGGCCGCGACCTCGCCGCGCCGCAGACCCGGCACGCGGCGTTGGCCGACCTCGGGCAGGCCCACGTCGGCCGGCGTCAGCTTGGCGCGTCTCGTGGCGAGGAACTCACGCACCTCTGACCGGTTGTCCATGCCGACCACGGTACGGCGGCTCAAGGGCCCGTGCAGCCACCGTGGGGTGCCCTGCCGGTACACCTCACAAGCGAGACTCCCCCACGGCCGCCGACCGAGGTTCCATGGATGAACGAAGCAAGGAACCAACGAATCGACCATGGCTGGGAAGTGACAGGACTCGATGACGATCAGTACCGAAGAGCGAAGCGCGGCCGTCGCGGCGCGCGGTGCCCGGTTGAGCAAGGCCCTGCTGGCGAACGTGGTGCTGCTGACGATGATCGCGCCGCTAGCCACGGACATGTACGTGCCGGCGTTCCCCATCGTCGGTGACGACCTGCAGAGCAGCGCGACCGAGGTGCAGCTCACGTTGACCACCTTCTTCGTCGGGATGGCGCTCGGTCAGCTCGTGGGTGGTCCGGTCTCCGACCAACGGGGACGCCGCCGTCCTCTGCTCGGCGCGCTCGTGGTGATGTCGCTGGCCTCGGTGGTGTGCGCGCTCAGCCCGTCGATCGGCGTGATGATGATCGCCCGCCTCGTCCAGGGGTTCAGCGGCGGATGGGCGATGGTGATCGCCCGCTCACTCGTGGTCGATCTCGCCTCGGGCGCGCGGTTGGTGAAGTCCCTCAACCTGGTCCAGGGCATCGCCGGCGTGGCACCGATCATCGGCCCGCTGCTCGGTGCGGCCATCCTGCAGCTGTCGCACTGGCGGGTCTCCTTCTGGCTGCTCGCGGTCTGGAGCGCGGTCATGCTCCTCACGGTCGCGCTCGCGGTCCCCGAAACCCTCCCCGTCGAACGCCGACACGGTGGCGGCCTGCGACACCTGCGCGCCGCCGCCAGCCGGGTGCTGCGATCGCGTGGCTTCGTCGGGTACCTGGTCGTGATGGCGTTCTCGATGGGTGTCACGTTCGCCTATGTCGCTACCTCGGCGTTCGTGCTTCAGTCCATGAACGGACTCTCGCCGGTGGTCTACTCGATCGACTTCGCCGCCAACGCCGTCGGGCTGACCACCGCCACGCTGATCGCGGCCCGCCTGGCCGGACGGATCCCCACCCGCGTGGTCATCGCCGTCGGTCTGGCCGCGACCGCAGCGGCGGGCATGCTGCTCCTGGTCGGCGCGCTGTGGTTCGACATGCCGCTGGGGGTCGCGGTGGTCGGCTTCTTCGTCCTCATGACCGCCCAGGGACTGATCGGCCCCAACGCCGGCGCGCTCGCCTCCGGGGAAGTGCCGGACCACCCCGGCACCGGGTCCGCGGTGCTCGGGTTCCTGCAGTGGTGCACCGCCGGAGTGATCGCCCCGATCGCCGGCCTCGGTGGTGACACGGACTGCGGTACCGATGGCGCTCATCGTCCTGACCCTCGTGGTCCATCTCCTTCGCCGCGCTTGCTCTCGCGAGCCCGCGGTACCGACCCGCAACCAGCTGATCCATCCAATCGAAAGGAACCTGCCATGCGTGCAGTCACCATGTACGGACCGGGCGACGTACGCGTCGTCGACCGTGAAGAGCCCCGCATCATCGAGCCGACCGACGCAGTGATCCGGTTGACCGCGACCTGCATCTGCGGATCGGACCTGTGGCCCTACCGCGGCGCCGAGCCCGCCGAACACCTGCTGATGGGGCATGAGTACGTCGGCATCGTCGAGGAGATCGGCGACGACGTGAAGACCCTGAACCCTGGGGACTTCGTCGTCGGCTCCTTCGTCATCTCCGACAACACCTGCGAGATCTGCCAGGCCGGCTACCAGTCCCGGTGCGTGCACGCCGAGTTCGTCCACGGCACCATCGGCACCCAGTCCGAGCGGGCCCGCATCCCGTACGCCGACGGCACCCTGGTCGCCACCCCGGGCATGCCCGATGACGACCTGATCCCCAGCCTGCTGGCCGCCTCCGACGTTCTCGGCACCGGCTGGTTCGCCGCCGTTGCTGCCGAGGCCGGCCCCGGCAAGACCGTCGCCGTCGTCGGTGACGGCGCTGTCGGACTCCTCGGCGTCCTGGCTGCCAAGCAGCTCGGCGCCGAGCGGATCATCGCGATGAGCCGCCACGCCGATCGTCAGGCCCTGGCCGGCGAGTTCGGCGCCACCGACATCGTCGAGGAACGCGGCGACGAGGGCGTCGCCAGGATCAAGGAGCTCACCGATGGACTCGGCGCCCACTCGGTCATCGAGGCCGTCGGCACCCAGGAGTCGATGATGCAGGCCATCCGCGTCCACGCGACCCGGCGGCCACGTTGGATACGTGGGCGTCTCCCACGACGTCCAGCTGCCCGGCGACGAGCTCTTCTTCTCCCAGGTCCACCTCCACGGCGGCCCGGCCCCCGTGCGCCGGTTCCTGCCCGACCTCATCGACCGCATCTGGAAGCGTGAGATCGACCCCGGCAAGGTCTTCGACCTGGAACTCCCGCTCGACGACGCCGCCGAGGGCTACCGGGCCATGGACGAGCGGCGCGCCATCAAGGTGCTCCTGCGTCCATGAAGCGCCGTGACTTCGGAGCAGCCGTGCTGGTCGCAGCGTGCGTCATGATGCTGGCCGGTTGCGGCGATGGCAGTGGCGCCGGCAGCGCGACTACGTCGCCTCGTGGGACGGACAATCCGTCGTCGACCCAACCGCGAGACCACGCCACCTCGTCCGTGCAGGAGGAAAGCATGAGGATCGAGATCACCATCGAAGACCAGCGCTTCGAGGCCACCCTGGACGACAGCCCGGCCAGCCGCGACCTGCTCGCCGCAACTTCCCCAGACCGTGAAGATGCGAGACCACGGGGGAGTAGAGAAGACCGGACCCCTCCGGTCGGCGCTCTCGCTCGAGGGACAACCTTCAGGTGCAGACCCCAGCGTCGGTGACGTCGGCTACTACGCCCCAGGCAGCGACTTCGTCCTCTACTACGGGGACCAGTCCTACTACGAAGGGATCGTCATCCTCGGCCACCTCGACGGCGATGCCGCCGAGCGCATCGCCCAGATGGACGGGGACGTCACCGTCAGCGTCGACCACCATCAGCTAACCGCGGCAATCAGGACCGCATCAGGAGGACAAGAACATGAAGTACACCAAAAGTGGCGGACAGACCGCAGCCGGACCCCAGGAATGGTTCACCGGCACCGTCCAGATCGACGGCATCCGGAACCCCGACGAACAATCTGCCATCGGTTGCGCACACGTCCGGTTCGCCCCGGGCGCCCGCACCGCCTGGCACCACCACCCCAAAGGTCAGACGCTCTACGTGACTGACGGCATCGGTCTGGTGGCCACCCGCAGCGGCGAGGCCCAGGAGATCCGGCCCGGCGACGTCGTCTACATCGAGCCCGGCGAGGAGCACTGGCACGGTGCGACCCCGGACCGGTTCATGGCGCACGTCGCCATGCAGGAAACCGACGAGAACGGTGACGTAGTCACCTGGCTCGAGCACGTCACCGACAAGGAGTACGGCGTCTGATCAGCGCTGCGCCCGCCGCGTGGTGGCCGCGGTCTGGCCCGACACACCCAACTTCCCCGCAGCGTAGGCATGGGCAGGAGGACACAGGCCGTCTGGGAGTTGACCTTCGCGAACGACGAATCAAGCTCGGTCCCCGACGGGCGCCACTCGCAGGTCGTCCTGGCGGAGTCCCTTTGAAACCTGACGCGGCCGGATCAGTCGCGACCAGGGCTCTGCTCTGGTCAGCGTGTGTCGTTGCGCCGCGATTGCCGCTGCAAGTCGGAACTCGTCTCGGTTGGCGCACTCCCGGATCGGATTCGATTGTGGTCCATCTACTGTCCACATTGGGTCCGTCCTACTCGGCACTGGACGGGTATCCTGAGATCGGAAGCGAGGGCGAATCCCTCAGCACACCGAGCGAACCGGTAGTTTCCGGCCCGAAACCGTAGTAGCCGCAGACCCTCTGATCACGCCCAGAGGTCGCAGGTTCAAATCCTGCCCCCGCTACAAAGTGCGAGAGGCCCTCACAGTCTGGCTGTGAGGGCCTCTTGCATGTGCGCAACCATTGCTGCACAGGTACTGATCGCGGCCGCCTCTTGACGCAGAGGGGAGCCACGTCCGGACGGTCGCTGCGTGCTGCGATGTCCCTGATTGATCGTGTTGTGGAGAGCGTCGGCCTCATGTGCCCAGGCGGCCGACGCCGTCGGCCAGGGCGGTGGACCCTTTCCGTGTCCTCAGGCCCGCAGGCCCGGCCGGAAGGCGACGGTGCAGACCGCGGCGCCGATGAGCGCGACGCCCAACCACACGGCCCGCACGGCGTCCGGGAAGTCACCGATCGGGTAGAGGCTGCCCCAGCTGAACATCCCCGCGAGTGTCACCGGCGCCACTGCGGCCAGGGCGACCACCGGCGCGAGCAGCGCGCCGGGTGTCGGCACGAGTCGTCGGGAGGCCAGGGCCGCGGAGCCGGCGACGAGCAGGAGGGTGGCGCCCCCCAGCAGCCACCAGCCCGGCCGCACGAACGGGAGGTCGCCGGGGCGCAGTGCCACCACCACGGCCCAGACCGACATCGGCAACAGGGTCACACCGAGCCGGGCGGTGCGGCGCCAGCCCGCGCCACGCGGCGTCACTGCCACCACCGGAAGGGCGTCCTCGTCGTACACGAACGCGGCCGCCCCGGCACAGCAGGCGAGAACGGTGGGCGCGAGCACCCCGGCCACGCCCGGCCAGCGCACCACGAGCAGTGCGGTGGCAGCGGCGGCCGCGCAACACCCGAGGACGGGGAGCCACGCGACGCCGTGACGGAGGTACCACAGCCGAGCGCTCACCCTGTCACCCGCGACGGGATCGGGTCGGAGTCCCGGTTGTCGTGGTTGCCCGTCGTGGCTGCCACCGCGAAGAGCACGAGCGCGGTGGCCGCGACGACTGCGACGAGAGCGCGGAACCGCGGTGTCCGGGCGGTGCGGTCGTGCCACATCGCGCCCAGGACGGCGAGGACGCAGAGGGCCAGCATGTAGCCCAGGTAGGCGCCGGGGTTGCCGGCGATCAGCGTCTGGGTGCCGTCCGGGTTGTCCCCGGTGTGGAAGATCGCCCACGGCACCCAGAGCCGCCACTCCGAGCTGCTGGTCTCCAGGAGCGGGGCCTGGCCGAGCAGGCTCACCACGATGAGGGCCACCACGGCCATGGCCGAGGCGCCCCGGAACCGGAGCCAGCGGCCGGTCAGGACGCCCAGCACCGCACCGCCGAGACACGCGGCCGGGCACATCAGCAGGATGCTCCACACCTGCCAGTCGGGCAGCGTGCCGAACCACCACTCCTGCGGGGCCACGCCGATCGAACCTGCGCGACCACGACCAGGACGACCGAGTACGCCAGACCGGCCAGGAACGCCGGGATGCCGGTCGCGGCGAGCGCGAGCGTCCGGCGGGCCTCGGTGCCCGGGGCGGTCGCGACGGCCTCGACAGCGACCTCGGTGGACTCGCGTGAGTCGCGCGGCGGCGATCACGCTGGTCAGGCCGATGTAGAACGCGCCCATCAGCGGGAGCGTGAGCACGACCGGGACTCCCTGCTCCTTGTTGGTGGCGAGGAAGAGCCCCAGTACGACGAAGCCGAGGATGACGCCTAGCAGGAAGACGGGATGACGCGCCATCCGGCGTGCCTCGATGACGGCCATCGCCCGGTGACCGGCGAAGCCGGACGCGGGCACGGAAAGACTGCTCATGGTCGCTCCAGGTGTGGTTGCAGGGGTGGGACCCCAGGTCAGGCAGGTGCGCGGAGCCGCTGCGCATCAGGCCCGAGCATCAGCAGGTAGGCGTCCTCGAGTGTCGGCTCGGCGGGGTCCGCGCCGGCCGGCGGCGTACCACCGACCACGTGGTGGCGACCGGTGCCGGTCCGCCAGCTGACCAGCGCGTCGTCGCCGGGCTCGTCGGCCAGCCAGACCCGGCCGACGGCGGTGGCGACCAGGTCGGTGACGGCGCCGTCGAACCGCACGGTCCCTCCCGCGAGCACGACCACGCGCTCGCAGAGGGCCGCGACGTCCTCGGTCTGGTGGGTGGACAGCAGCACCGTCGAGCGGTGGCCGAGGCTGGAAAGCGTGCGCCGCAGGTCGGCGCGCTGCGCCGGGTCGAGGCCGGTGGTCGGCTCGTCGAGCACGACCAGCTGCGGGTCCCCCAGCAGCGCCTGCGCCAGCCCGACCCGCCGACGCTGCCCGCCGGAGAGCCGGCTGACCCGGACGGATGCCTGGTCGGCGAGATCCGACGACGTCGAGCACCCGCCGCACCTCCTGGACGCGGCGCTCGCGGTCGTTCCACTCCTTGAGGACGGCGACGTACTCGACGAACCCGAAGGCGGTCATGTCCGAGGGGTAGCCGAGCTCCTGCGGCAGGTAGCCCAGCTCGCGGCGTACCGCGGTCACGTCCGCGTAGGAGCGGTGCGGGTCGCGCCCGAGCAGCCGGACCTCGCCGCGTCGGCGGCGATCGAGGTGGCGACGATGCGCAGCAGCGTGGTCTTGCCGGCGCCGTTGGGACCGAGCAGCCCCGTCACGCCTTGGTCGAAGGTGAGGTCGACGTCGGCGAGCACGGCTTGCGGCCGTACCGCTTGCCGACGCCGGTCAACCGACCGTGCCGGGCGACTCACAACGCCACCCCCGGCTGCCGGTCGATGCCGGCCCGGACCGCGATGACGGCGCAGGCGGCCACGGCCAGTGCGAGGTAGACGCCCTGCTGAGCGGCCTCGACGGGCCAGGTCGGGGCCAGGCCGCCGCGCGTCGAGGCGAGCACGACGCCGGACCAGCCGAGCAACACGACCGCTGCCGCGACCCGGGGCCCGACGAAGCCGGCCAGCGCCAGCAGCACCGGCACCAGCGCCAGGGCCGGGCCGAGCCACGCGGCGGCGAGCCACGGCGGCCCGGGAACGGCGAGACCGAGCAGCGCGGTGACCGGCAGCACCGAGACCAGGACGGCGAGCGTGCGCAGCAGGATCAGCCGGGTGCGGCCGTACGGCGCGGTCGCGACCAGCGCCTCGAGCGGGTCCTGGCGCGGGCCGTAGGCGGCGGCGACCCCGAGCACCGGCGCCAGCGGTGCGATGAGGAGGAACGGCGCGAGCGCCGTCCCGCCGGACGCGTAAGCGGCCAGGGTGGCGAAGGACAGCGACAGGAACGCGCCGACCAGCCAGGCGCTGCGCAGCGAGGCCGCGGCGGCGAGCAGCACCGCCGTCGGCTCCGGGAGCCCGCACCGCCGGGCGAGCCGCAGGGAGTGGGGCAGGGGCGGACGCTCCACGGCGTCGCGGATGCCGGCCCAGGTGCGCTCCACCAGCTGCGGCTCGATCAGCCGCCCCACCGCCGTCCGGCAGGTCTCGCACCGGCCGACGTGCTGCTCGACCGAAGCGCCGGTGACGGCATCGAGCTCTCCGGCGAGGTACGCCGACAGCAGCGCCGGGTCCGCGTGCCAACCCTGGGTCCCGGTGGTCATCGCCATCCCTCCTGTGGCTCGGTGAGCGCGGTCCTAGCTGCGCCTTCGCGCGGTGGAGCCGGGTCTTCACGGTGTTCTCGCGGACGCCGAGCAGACGTCCCGCCTCCTTCGTGGTCAGGCCGTCGAGCACGACCGCCTGCACGACCGAACGGAACTCCGGCGACAGGCGCCGCAGCGCCGCGGCCAGGTCGCCGAACTCGACGCCGAGGAGCACCTCGTCCTCGGCGGACGGCAACACCTGCTGCGGCGCCGCCGACACGTCCCAGTCCGGGAGGAGCACCACGTCCTTGCGGGCGCGCAGCCGCGACACCATCCGCCGGAACGCGATGCCCCACAGCCACGCACCGACCTCGCCCTCGTGACGGAACCGCCGCGCGTCCTTCCAGAGCGCAACGAAGGTGTCCTGCACGACCTCGACAACGACCTCGGGGTCGTTGCAGCGGCGGAGCAGCCGGGCGTGCAACCAGCCGCCGTGCCGCCGTACAGCTCCCGCAGCGCGCCTGTCTCCCCGTCCGCGACCGCGGCGACCAGCGCCGCGTCGGTCACGGTCGGGATGGTGCCCATGACCTCACTGTCGCAGTGACGGCGCGTTTGGTTCCCGGCTACCGAAGTCAGATACCC